>NZ_CP031101.1:0-4811348 GCF_003336325.1 Leclercia sp. W17
ATGTGGATCCGCCCGTTGCAGGCGGAACTGAGCGATAACACGCTGGCTTTGTATGCGCCAAACCGTTTTGTGCTCGATTGGGTCAGGGACAAATACCTCAATAACATCAACGGACTGCTAAACGAATTTTGCGGTGCCGATGCCCCACAGCTGCGTTTTGAAGTGGGCACTAAACCGGTCACCCAAACCCTTAAAGAGACCGTTAACGTCGCCGCTGCGCCCGCGCAGACCGCGCAGGTTCAGATGCCGCGCGTCGCCCCTGCGCCGCGTGCGGGCTGGGATAACGTCCCGGCACCGGCAGAGCCGACCTACCGCTCTAACGTTAACGTCAAACACACCTTTGATAACTTCGTCGAAGGTAAATCGAACCAGCTGGCCCGCGCGGCGGCGCGCCAGGTGGCGGATAACCCGGGCGGCGCCTATAACCCGCTGTTCCTTTATGGCGGTACCGGCCTGGGTAAAACGCACCTGCTGCATGCGGTAGGCAATGGCATCATGGCGCGTAAGCCCAATGCCAAAGTGGTGTATATGCACTCCGAGCGCTTCGTTCAGGACATGGTAAAAGCCCTGCAAAACAACGCGATCGAAGAGTTTAAACGCTACTACCGTTCCGTTGATGCGCTGCTGATCGATGACATCCAGTTCTTTGCCAATAAAGAACGATCCCAGGAAGAGTTTTTCCACACCTTCAATGCGCTGCTGGAAGGCAATCAGCAGATCATTTTGACCTCGGATCGCTATCCAAAAGAGATCAACGGGGTTGAAGATCGTCTGAAATCGCGCTTCGGCTGGGGCCTGACCGTGGCGATCGAGCCACCTGAGCTGGAAACCCGCGTGGCGATCCTGATGAAAAAGGCCGACGAGAACGACATTCGTCTGCCGGGCGAGGTGGCGTTCTTTATCGCCAAGCGTCTGCGTTCCAACGTTCGTGAGCTGGAAGGCGCACTGAACCGCGTGATCGCTAACGCCAACTTCACCGGACGGGCGATCACCATCGATTTCGTGCGTGAGGCGCTGCGCGATCTGCTGGCGCTGCAGGAAAAACTGGTCACCATCGACAATATTCAGAAGACGGTGGCGGAGTACTACAAAATTAAAGTGGCAGATTTGCTGTCTAAACGTCGTTCCCGCTCGGTGGCGAGACCGCGTCAGATGGCGATGGCGCTGGCAAAGGAATTAACCAATCACAGTCTGCCGGAGATCGGCGATGCGTTTGGTGGCCGTGACCATACCACCGTGCTGCACGCCTGCCGTAAGATCGAGCAGCTGCGTGAAGAAAGCCACGACATAAAAGAAGACTTCTCCAATTTAATCAGAACATTATCATCGTGATGCTATGAAATTTACCGTTGAACGTGAACATTTATTAAAACCGCTGCAACAGGTGAGTGGCCCATTAGGCGGCCGCCCGACGCTGCCTATTCTTGGTAACCTGCTGCTGCAGGTGGCAGACGGCACGCTGTCGCTGACCGGGACCGATCTCGAGATGGAAATGGTCGCACGTGTGACGCTTTCTCAGCCTCACGAAGCGGGCGCAACCACCGTTCCGGCGCGTAAGTTCTTTGATATCTGCCGCGGGCTGCCTGAAGGGGCTGAGATTGCCGTGCAGCTGGAAGGCGACCGTATGCTGGTGCGCTCTGGCCGCAGCCGTTTCTCGCTCTCTACGCTGCCTGCTGCTGACTTCCCGAACCTGGACGACTGGCAGAGTGAAGTCGAATTCACCCTGCCACAGGCCACCATGAAGCGCCTGATTGAAGCCACCCAGTTCTCTATGGCGCATCAGGACGTTCGCTACTACTTAAACGGCATGCTGTTCGAAACCGAAGGGGAAGAGCTGCGTACCGTTGCCACCGACGGCCACCGCCTGGCGGTCTGCTCCATGCCGGTTGGCGTGACGCTGCCGAACCATTCGGTGATCGTACCGCGTAAAGGCGTGATTGAGCTGATGCGTATGCTCGACGGCGGCGAAACTCCGCTGCGCGTGCAGATTGGCAGCAACAACATCCGCGCCCACGTGGGCGACTTTATCTTCACTTCCAAGCTGGTGGATGGTCGTTTCCCGGACTATCGCCGCGTATTGCCGAAGAACCCGGACAAAACGCTGGAAGCGGGCTGCGATATCCTCAAGCAAGCCTTTGCCCGCGCGGCAATCCTCTCCAACGAGAAATTCCGCGGCGTGCGTCTGTATGTGAGCGAAAACCAGCTGAAGATCACGGCCAACAACCCGGAACAGGAAGAGGCCGAAGAGATTCTGGATGTCACCTATGCCGCAGGCACCGAGATGGAAATCGGCTTTAACGTCAGTTACGTGCTGGATGTGCTGAACGCGCTGAAGTGCGAGAACGTGCGTATTCTGCTGACCGACTCCGTGTCGAGCGTACAAATTGAAGATGCCGCATCACAGTCGGCTGCTTATGTTGTCATGCCAATGAGACTGTAATGTCGCTCACCCGCCTGTTGATCCGCGACTTTCGCAATATCGAAAGCGCGGATCTTGCTCTATCCCCCGGCTTTAACTTCCTGGTTGGCGCCAACGGCAGCGGCAAAACCAGCGTGCTGGAAGCCATCTATACGCTCGGCCATGGCCGGGCGTTTCGCAGTTTGCAGATTGGCCGCGTCATTCGCCACGAGCAGGAAGCGTTTGTGCTTCATGGCCGTTTACGGGGCGAAGAGCACGAGACCGCCATCGGCCTGACCAAAGACAAGCACGGTGACAGCAAGGTACGCATCGACGGCACAGACGGGCACAAAGTGGCCGAGTTGGCGCTGCTGATGCCCATGCAGCTAATCACCCCCGAGGGGTTTACTTTACTCAACGGCGGCCCCAAATACAGAAGAGCCTTCCTCGACTGGGGATGCTTCCATAACGAAGCGGGCTTCTTTACCGCCTGGAGCAACCTCAAGCGGCTGCTGAAACAGCGCAATGCCGCGCTGCGCCAGGTGACCCGCTACGCCCAACTGCGGGCGTGGGATAAAGAGCTGATCCCGCTGGCGGAGCAGATTAGCCGCTGGCGTGCGGAGTACAGCGCCGGGATCGCGGAAGACATGGCGGACACCTGCCAGCAGTTTTTACCCGAGTTCTCCCTGAGCTTCTCCTTCCAGCGCGGCTGGGAGAAGGAGACAGATTATGCCGAGGTGCTGGAGCGAAGCTTCGAGCGCGATCGCATGCTGACCTACACCGCGCATGGCCCGCACAAGGCGGATTTCCGCATTCGTGCCGATGGCGCGCCGGTGGAAGACACCTTATCACGCGGGCAGCTTAAACTTCTGATGTGCGCCCTGCGCCTGGCGCAGGGCGAGTACTTAACCCGTGAGAGCGGGCGACGCTGTCTGTATCTGATTGATGATTTTGCCTCGGAACTTGACGACGCGCGGCGCGGGCTGCTTGCCAGCCGCTTAAAAGCCACACAGTCGCAGGTTTTCGTCAGTGCGATTAGCGCTGAACACGTAATAGACATGTCGGACGAAAATTCGAAGATGTTTAACGTGGAAAAGGGTAAAATAACGGATTAACCCAAGAATAAATGAGCGAGAAACGTTGATGTCGAATTCTTATGACTCCTCCAGTATCAAAGTCCTGAAAGGGCTGGATGCGGTGCGTAAGCGCCCGGGTATGTATATCGGCGACACGGATGACGGCACCGGTCTGCACCACATGGTATTCGAGGTGGTAGATAACGCTATCGACGAAGCGCTCGCGGGTCACTGTAAAGACATTATTGTCACCATCCACGCCGATAACTCTGTTTCCGTACAGGATGACGGACGCGGCATCCCGACCGGCATCCACCCGGAAGAGGGCGTCTCTGCGGCGGAAGTGATCATGACCGTTCTGCACGCGGGCGGTAAGTTCGATGATAACTCCTATAAAGTGTCCGGCGGTCTGCACGGCGTGGGCGTCTCTGTAGTTAATGCCCTGTCGCAGAAGCTGGAGCTGGTGATCAACCGCGAAGGTAAAATTCACCGTCAGGTCTATACCCACGGCGTGCCGCAGGCACCGCTGGCGGTAACGGGCGAGACGGAGAAAACCGGTACCACGGTCCGTTTCTGGCCAAGCCTCGAAACCTTCTCCAACGTCACCGAGTTCGAATATGACATCCTGGCGAAGCGTCTGCGCGAGCTGTCATTCCTGAACTCCGGCGTCTCGATTCGCCTGCGCGACAAGCGCGACGGCAAAGAAGACCACTTCCATTACGAAGGCGGTATCAAGGCGTTCGTTGAGTATCTGAACAAGAACAAAACGCCAATTCACCCGAATATCTTCTATTTCTCCACCGAAAAAGATGGTATCGGCGTGGAAGTGGCACTGCAGTGGAACGACGGTTTCCAGGAAAACATCTACTGCTTCACCAATAACATTCCGCAGCGCGACGGCGGTACGCACCTGGTCGGCTTCCGTACGGCGATGACCCGTACCCTGAACGCCTACATGGACAAAGAAGGCTACAGCAAAAAAGCGAAAGTCAGCGCCACCGGTGACGATGCCCGTGAAGGCCTGATCGCCGTTGTCTCCGTAAAAGTGCCGGATCCGAAGTTCTCCTCCCAGACCAAAGACAAGCTGGTCTCCTCTGAGGTGAAATCGGCGGTTGAACAGCAGATGAACGAGCTGCTGAGCGACTACCTGCAGGAAAACCCGTCCGACGCTAAAATCGTCGTCGGTAAAATTATCGATGCGGCGCGTGCCCGTGAAGCGGCGCGTAAAGCCCGTGAAATGACCCGTCGCAAAGGCGCGTTGGATTTAGCAGGCCTGCCAGGCAAACTGGCGGACTGCCAGGAACGCGACCCGGCGCTGTCTGAACTCTACCTCGTGGAAGGGGACTCCGCGGGCGGTTCTGCGAAGCAGGGCCGTAACCGTAAGAACCAGGCGATCCTGCCGCTGAAGGGTAAAATCCTCAACGTTGAGAAGGCGCGCTTCGACAAGATGCTCTCCTCTCAGGAAGTGGCAACCCTGATCACCGCCCTGGGCTGCGGCATTGGCCGCGACGAGTACAACCCGGACAAGCTGCGCTATCACAGCATCATCATCATGACCGATGCGGACGTCGACGGCTCGCACATTCGTACCCTGCTGCTGACCTTCTTCTACCGTCAGATGCCGGAGATCGTTGAGCGTGGCCACGTCTACATTGCCCAGCCGCCGCTGTACAAGGTGAAAAAAGGCAAGCAGGAACAGTACATCAAAGACGATGAAGCGATGGACCAGTACCAGATCGCTATTGCCCTTGACGGTGCAACCCTGCACGCCAACTCAAGCGCCCCGGCGCTGGCGGGCGAGCCGCTGGAGCGTCTGGTCTCTGAGTACAACGCCACCCAGAAGATGATTGGCCGCATGGAGCGCCGTTATCCAAAAGCGCTGCTGAAGGCGCTGGTTTACCAGCCGACTCTGAACGAAGCCGATCTCGATAACGAGCAGGCGGTGACCCGCTGGGTAAATACCCTGGTCAGCGAGTTGAACGAGAACGAGCAGCACGGTAGCCAGTGGAAGTTCGATATTCAGCAGAACGCCGCTCAGCAGTTCGAGCCGGTGATCCGTGTGCGTACCCACGGCGTGGATACCGACTATCCGCTGGAGCACGAGTTCGTGACCGGCGCGGAATACCGTCGTATCTGCACCCTCGGCGAGAAGCTGCGTGGCCTGATCGAAGACGACGCCTTCATCGAGCGTGGCGAACGCCGTCAGCCGGTTGCCAGCTTCGAGCAGGCGCTGGAGTGGCTGGTGAAAGAGTCCCGTCGTGGCCTCTCCATTCAGCGCTATAAAGGTCTGGGCGAAATGAACCCGGATCAGCTGTGGGAAACCACCATGGATCCGGAAAGCCGCCGCATGCTGCGCGTTACCGTTAAGGACGCGATTGCTGCCGACCAGCTGTTCACTACCCTGATGGGCGATGCGGTTGAACCCCGTCGCGCCTTCATCGAAGAGAACGCCCTCAAAGCGGCGAATATCGACATCTAAACCGTTTGTTCCCCGGTGGCGCTGTGCTTACCGGGGCTACAGGTTTCGTAGGCCCGGTACGCGTCAGCGCCACCGGGCTTTTCTTCAGGTGCAAAAGAGGAATTTCCTCTCCAGACCCCATCCCCTTTCTTACCGTGTTTTTTGAGCGGAATCGCGTTAGCATGAAGCCAGACTCATTCCAACCGGGGATCCCATGGCTATCAAACTCATTGCAATCGATATGGACGGCACGCTGCTGCTGCCAGATCACACCATCTCTCCTGCCGTTAAAAATGCGATTGCCGCAGCCCGTGAGAAGGGCGTGAACGTGGTGCTGTGCACCGGTCGCCCGTATGCGGGGGTACATAACTACCTGAAAGAGCTGCACATGAATGAGCCGGGGGATTACTGCATTACCTACAACGGTGCGCTGGTGCAGAAAGCGGCCGATGGCAGCACGGTGGCGCAGACGGCGCTGAGCTATGACGATTATCGCTATCTGGAACAACTCTCCCGCGAGGTGGGCTCGCACTTCCACGCCCTTGACCGCACCACGCTGTACACCGCGAACCGCGATATCAGCTACTACACCGTGCATGAATCCTACGTCGCCACCATCCCGCTGGTGTTCTGCGAAGCGGAAAAAATGGATCCCGAAACCCAGTTCCTGAAGGTTATGATGATCGATGAACCCGCCATTCTCGACCAGGCCATCGCCCGCATTCCGGATGAAGTAAAAGAGAAGTACACCGTGCTGAAAAGTGCGCCGTACTTCCTCGAAATCCTCGATAAACGCGTCAATAAAGGCACCGGCGTGAAATCGCTGGCCGAAACGCTGGGGATCAAGCCGGAAGAGATCATGACGCTCGGCGATCAGGAAAACGACATTGCGATGCTGGAATATGCTGGTTTAGGCGTGGCGATGGAGAACGCGATCCCGTCGGTGAAAGAGGTGGCTAACTTCGTCACTAAATCTAACCTCGAAGACGGCGTGGCCTACGCGATTGAGAAGTTTGTGCTGAATTAAATCCTGGCAAAACACGCGCTCCCGAACCCGCACTCGTTGCGGGTTTTTTTATCCCCTCAAGAACCTTTCTTTAACATTCCTTTCACTGATTGCTCTTTTTGTGATCTAGATTGTAGTACAACATAATATGCTTGTACTACATTACGACCACGGCAATGACGAATGGCATCACGTTTGTACTGCAAAATTGAGGCGAAATTCAGCGGTCGCGGTAAAGTAGGGGCGGACCTACAGAGCACAAGGACTCTCCATGACTCTCAATAAAACCGATCGCATCGTCATCACGCTGGGCACCCAAATCGTGGGTGGCAAGTACGTTCCTGGGTCACCGCTGCCCGCCGAGGCAGAGCTGTGTGAGGAGTTTGAAACCTCACGCAACATCATCCGGGAAGTGTTTCGTTCGCTGATGGCGAAGCGGCTGATTGAAATGAAGCGTTATCGCGGCGCCTTTGTTGCCCCGCGTAACCAGTGGAACTACCTCGATACCGAAGTTTTGCAGTGGGTGCTGGAAAACGACTACGACCCACGGCTGATTGGCGCGATGAGCGAGGTGCGAAACCTGGTGGAGCCGGCAATCGCCCGCTGGGCGGCGGAACGCGCAACCTCTGGCGACCTCGCGCAAATTGAGGCGGCCCTGAACGATATGATCGCCAATAACCAGGATCGCGACGCCTTTAACGAGGCGGACATTCGCTACCACGAGGCGGTGCTGCAGTCGGTACATAACCCGGTGCTACAGCAGCTAAGCGTGGCGATCAGCTCGCTACAGCGAGCAGTATTTGAACGAACCTGGATGGGTGATGAGGCCAACATGCCGAAGACGCTCCAGGAACATAAAGCGCTGTTCGATGCGATACGCCATCAGGACAGCGATGCGGCAGAGCAGGCGGCGCTCACCATGATCGCCAGCTCAACACGAAGGTTGAAGGAAATCACATGACATCACGCTACATCGCAATTGACTGGGGATCGACCAATCTGCGCGCCTGGCTGTATCAGGGCGAGCAGTGCCTGGAGAGCAGGCAATCAGAAGCAGGCGTCACGCGCCTGAACGGTAAATCTCCTGAAGCGGTGTTAGCAGAGGTGACACAAAACTGGCGCGACGGCGCCACGCCGGTGGTAATGGCAGGCATGGTTGGCAGTAACGTGGGCTGGAAGGTTGCCCCTTACCTGCCGGTTCCTGCCTGTTTCTCCGCTATTGGCGAACAGTTAACGTCCGTTGGCGACAATATCTGGATCATTCCCGGGCTATGCGTCTCCCGCGACGATAATCACAACGTGATGCGCGGTGAGGAAACCCAACTCCTCGGCGCACGCACGCTCTCTCCTTCTTCTGTCTATGTCATGCCCGGTACGCACTGCAAATGGGTGCAGGCCGATGCGGAGCAGATCGTTGATTTTCGCACCGTGATGACCGGCGAATTACACCATTTGCTGCTGAAGCATTCGCTGGTGGGGGCGGGTCTGCCGGAGCAGACAGCCTCGCCGGAAGCATTTGCCGCCGGGCTTGAGCGCGGGATCGCTTCCCCCGCCGTTTTGCCGCAGCTTTTTGAGGTTCGCGCCTCGCACGTGCTGGGAACCCTTCCCCGCGAGCAGGTAAGCGAATTTTTATCGGGCCTGCTGATTGGCGCAGAAGTCGCCATCCTGAGCGAACAGTTCGCCGGACAGCAGTCCATCACCCTCGTCGCGGGTTCATCGCTGACCGCACGTTACCGCCAGGCGTTCCACGCCATCGGGCGTGACGTGGCGGCGGTGGAGGGCGACACGGCATTTCAGGCTGGAATAAGGAGCATCGCTCATGCAGTGGCAAACTAATCTTCCCCTTATCGCGATCCTGCGCGGCATCACCCCCGACGAGGCCATTGCCCACGTTGGCGCGGTGATCGACGCCGGATTCGACGCGGTGGAAATCCCGCTCAACTCCCCGGAGTGGGAAAAAAGCATTCCGGCAGTCGTGGATGCGTTTGGTGACAAAGCGCTGATCGGCGCGGGGACCGTGTTACAGCCGGAGCAGGTGGACCGCCTGGCGAAGATGGGCTGCAAGCTCATTGTGACGCCCAATATCAACCCTGAGGTGATCCGCCGCGCGGTGGGCTACGGCATGGCGGTTTGTCCCGGATGCGCCACGGCGACAGAAGCCTTTACCGCTCTCGATGCGGGCGCACAGTCGCTCAAAATCTTCCCGTCGTCGGCCTTTGGCCCGGATTACATCAAAGCGCTGAAAGCGGTGTTGCCCGCCAGTGTACCGGTCTTTGCCGTGGGCGGCGTCACGCCAGAAAACCTGGCCCAGTGGATGAACGCGGGCTGTGTAGGGGCCGGTCTGGGTAGCGATCTCTATCGCGCCGGGCAGTCCGTTGAGCGTACCGCACAGCAGGCGGCAGCATTTGTAAAAGCGTATCGAGAGGCAATGCAATGAAAATAACCAAACTCACCACCTACCGTTTACCGCCGCGTTGGATGTTCCTGAAAATCGAAACCGACGAAGGGGTGGTTGGCTGGGGCGAGCCGGTGATTGAAGGCCGTGCGCGCACCGTTGAAGCGGCGGTGCATGAGCTGGGCGAATATCTGATTGGTCAGGATCCGGCGCGTATTAACGACCTGTGGCAGGTGATGTACCGTGCGGGCTTCTACCGCGGCGGCCCAATCCTGATGAGCGCCATCGCCGGTATCGACCAGGCACTGTGGGATATCAAAGGCAAAGTGCTGAACGCCCCGGTCTGGCAGCTGATGGGTGGCCTGGTACGCGACAAAATCAAAGCCTACAGCTGGGTGGGCGGTGACCGTCCGGCGGAAGTGATCGACGGCATTAGCAAGCTGCGCAGCATCGGTTTCGATACCTTCAAACTTAACGGCTGCGAAGAGATGGGCGTTATTGATAACTCGCGGGCGGTGGATCGCGCGGTAAATACCGTGGCGCAAATCCGCGAAGCCTTCGGCAACGAGATTGAGTTTGGTCTCGATTTCCACGGCCGCGTCAGCGCGCCGATGGCGAAACTGCTGATCAAAGAGCTGGAGCCGTACCGTCCGCTGTTTATCGAGGAGCCGGTGCTGGCCGAGCAGGCCGAATACTACCCGAAACTGGCGGAGCAGACGCACATTCCGATCGCGGCGGGCGAACGCATGTTCTCGCGCTTCGAGTTTAAACGCGTGCTGGAAGCGGGCGGGATTGCGATCCTGCAACCGGACCTCTCCCACGCGGGCGGCATCACCGAATGCTACAAAATTGCCGGGATGGCAGAAGCCTATGACGTGGCCCTGGCGCCGCACTGTCCACTGGGCCCGATTGCACTGGCAGCCTGTCTGCACGTGGACTTTGTCTCGCGCAACGCGGTATTCCAGGAGCAGAGCATGGGCATTCACTATAACAAGGGCGCGGAACTGCTCGATTTTGTGAAGAATAAAGAAGACTTCAGCATGGAAGGCGGTTTCTTCAAACCGTTAACGAAGCCGGGCCTTGGCGTGGAGATCGACGAAGCCAAAGTCATTGAGCTGAGTAAAAATGCGCCGGACTGGCGTAATCCGTTGTGGCGTCATGAAGACGGCAGCGTAGCGGAATGGTAATGCGCGTCATATTCCGCGCTGGTGATGCGTTGGCTGCGTTTTCTTACCCCGGTCACATACTTTTGTATGCTCCCGGGGATGCGAAAGCTTGCCGCCTTTCCCCAGCACGAACTATTTAGCGCATTCCGTTTACGTTTTTAATTAAAAAAACCAAATACACCCTCTGTAAATTACAGGGCATGGTGAGCGGCCTCGCTATGCCCAAAATCTGGAGACAGATTGCGATGGATATTCCAGTTACTGCTACCAAAACCGGGCGTCGCCGCTACCTGACGCTGATGATGATCTTTATTACCGTGGTCATCTGTTATGTCGACCGCGCCAACCTTGCTGTGGCTTCGGCCCATATTCAGGAGGAGTTCGGCATTACCAAAGCGGAGATGGGCTACGTCTTCTCGGCGTTTGCCTGGCTCTATACGCTATGCCAGATCCCGGGCGGCTGGTTCCTCGACCGCGTCGGCTCGCGCCTGACCTACTTTATCGCTATTTTCGGCTGGTCCGTGGCGACCCTGTTCCAGGGTTTTGCTACCGGCTTAATGTCGCTGATTGGCCTGCGCGCCATCACCGGTATTTTCGAAGCGCCAGCGTTCCCGACCAATAACCGCATGGTCACCAGTTGGTTCCCGGAACATGAGCGCGCCTCTGCTGTCGGGTTCTATACCTCCGGGCAGTTTGTTGGTCTGGCGTTCCTGACGCCGCTGCTGATCTGGATCCAGGAGCTGCTGAGCTGGCACTGGGTGTTCATCGTCACCGGCGGGATCGGCATCATCTGGTCGTTTATCTGGATTAAGGTCTATCAGCCGCCGCGCCTGACCAAAAGCATCAGCAAAGCCGAGCTGGATTACATCCGCGACGGCGGCGGCCTGGTGGATGGCGATGCGCCAGTGAAAAAAGCGGCGCGCCAGCCGCTGACCAAAGCTGACTGGAAGCTGGTCTTCCACCGTAAACTGGTGGGCGTGTACCTTGGCCAGTTTGCGGTGACCTCCACGCTGTGGTTCTTCCTGACCTGGTTCCCGAACTACCTGACCCAGGAGAAAGGCATCACCGCGCTGAAGGCGGGCTTTATGACCACCGTGCCGTTCCTGGCGGCCTTCTTTGGCGTGCTACTCTCCGGCTGGCTGGCGGATAAGCTGGTGAAAAAAGGGTTTTCCCTCGGCGTGGCGCGTAAAACGCCGATCATCTGCGGGCTGCTGATCTCCACCTGCATCATGGGCGCCAACTACACCAACGATCCGGTATGGATTATGACCCTGATGGCGGTGGCGTTCTTTGGGAATGGCTTTGCCTCCATCACCTGGTCGCTGGTGTCGTCGCTGGCCCCGATGCGTCTGATTGGTCTGACCGGCGGGGTGTTTAACTTCGTTGGCGGCCTGGGCGGGATCACCGTTCCACTGGTGATTGGCTACCTGGCGCAGGACTACGGTTTTGGCCCGGCGCTGGTCTATATCTCGGCGGTGGCCCTGATTGGCGCGCTCTCCTACATCCTGCTGGTGGGCGACGTGAAACGGGTAGGCTAATCTCCTGCAATGCTATACCCTGATGCGACATCCGCGCATCAGGGTATCCTCATGAAACAAATCACTTTCGCTCCCCGCAACCACCAGCTCACCAACACCCGTACCTGGACCGCAGACAGCCAGTGGCTGGCCTTTGATGTCCGGCCTTCCGGGGCGTCGTTTACCGGCGAAACCATTGAAAGAGTGAATGTTAAAACCGGCGACGTCGAAGTGATCTATCGCGCCAGTAACGGCGCGCATGTGGGTGTTGTCACCGTCCATCCGACGGCTGATAAATACATCTTTATCCACGGCCCGCAACATCCCGATGCTCACTGGCAGTACGACTTCCATCACCGTCAGGGGGTGGTTGCAGAGCGTGGGCAGGTGAGCAATCTCGATGCGATGGATATCACCCCGCCTTTCACTCCCGGCGCGCTGCGCGGCGGCAGTCATGTTCATGTGTATAGTCCGGACGGGCAGTTCGTCAGCTTTACCTATAACGACCATGTGTTGCACACGCTCGATCCGACGCTGGATTTACGCAACGTGGGCGTGGCCGCGCCTTATGGCCCGGTGACGCCTGCGGGTCACCATCCGCGGGAGTATGCCGGTACGCACTGGAGCGTGCTGGTCAGCCGTACCACTTCCTCGCCGCAGCCGGGCAGCGATGAGATCAACCGCGCCTATGAAGAGGGCTGGGTCAGTAATCACCAACTGGCTTTTATCGGCGATACCCTTTCCGCCAGCGGCGAGAAGGTGCCGGAGCTGTTTATCGTTGACCTGCCAAAAGACGAACAGGGCTGGAAACAGGCGGGCGATCTACCGCTTCAGGGCACGGCAGATCGCATGCCCGCCCCGCCTGCCGGGGTCATGCAGCGCCGGTTAACCTTTACCCACGGCAACCGCTATCCGGGGCTGGTGAACGTGCCGCGCCACTGGGTGCGCAGCAACCCCCAGGCGACACAAATCGCGTTCCTGATGCGGGATGATAACGGCGTGGTGCAGCTGTGGCTGATCGCCCCGGAAGGGGGAGAACCCCGTCAGCTCACCCATAATCAAAGCGATATTCAGTCGGCCTTTAACTGGCATCCGGCGGGCCATTCACTGGGATTTGTGCTGGAGGATCGCATTGCGACCTGTGATGCGGTGTCTGGTGCTGTGACGTTTTTGACGTCCGATCACGGCAATCCGCCGTCGGGCGATGCGGTGATTTACTCCCCGGATGGGCACACCATTGCCTGGATGGAGGAGGTCGGTGGCTTCCGTCAGATCTGGGTAGCAGAAACCGGGCGCTGATCAGCGAGAGGGCATCTGAGCGGGCGGGATGACGGCGTTAGTCGCCAGCGTCTTCTCCTCGCTTTGCTCCACGCGGGAGCGAACGGATTTATCGGTGCGGAAGAGATCCCACGGCAGCAGCAGCGTATCAACAACAGCAGTAAACGGCATATCCAGCACCACCAGGGATTTGGTGCCCCAGTTAGTGTCGTCATCCGCCAGCATATTCGCGCTGGCGCGTGTTCCGGGATAGGTTCCTTCTTTACCGCCGGTGTGAGACATCACGCTCGAACACCCGCAAAGCACAACCACTGCGCTGAATATCGTCAGCTTTATCAGAACATTTTTCATTATCAGTCAGTCATCATCAATGGCACGGTGCAGACCCGTAACCGGGTTTATAACGGGCCATTCTTAAAATGAATAGTTGAAAAGTACCGCTCTGTGGCACCTATCGCATTTTAACCTTACGTGCTGTAGTCCCAGTCTATGCCAGTACCCGCAAAGTGCAAAAAATTCTCGCTGCGCTGCTCTTGAAAAGATCGCAAACGGACCCATTTTAAGGATGTATCGATGAACAAACGTGCCTGAGGGGCGTTTGGGATACCCCAGCCTGTCCACGGTGGAAGGCGACAATTCTTGCTGATTTCAGGAGTTTTAACTGTATGCGTAACTTTGATCTTTCTCCGCTTTATCGTTCAGCCATTGGCTTCGATCGTCTGTTCAGCCATTTAGAAAACAACCAAAGCCAGAGCAATGGCTACCCTCCATACAATGTTGAACTGGTTGACGAAAACCACTATCGCATTGCGATTGCCGTGGCCGGTTTCGCTGAAAGCGAACTGGAGATCACCGCTCAGGATAACTTGCTGGTGGTGAAAGGCGCTCATGCAGGCGAGCAGAAAGAACGTACCTACCTCTATCAGGGCATCGCGGAACGTAACTTTGAACGTAAGTTCCAGTTAGCTGAGAACATCCACGTTCACGGCGCGAACCTGGTTAACGGCCTGCTCTATATCGATCTGGAACGTGTTATTCCGGAAGCGAAAAAACCGCGCCGTATCGAAATTAATTAATTGTCCGGGTCGCTTGCGCGGCCCAAATATGATGCTTGCCGATATCGGGAGCATATGTGAATCCATAAGGATTTACAGGAATAACTGCGCACAAAATTCACCTGTGCCGAACTCGCTTCTCAGAAGGAGATTTACTATGCGTAATTACGATTTATCCCCGCTGCTGCGTCAGTGGATCGGTTTTGACAAACTGGCCTCCGCGCTGCAAAGCACCACCGAAAGCCAGACCTTCCCGCCGTATAACATTGAAAAGAGCGACGATAACCACTATCGCATTACGCTCGCGGTGGCCGGCTTCAGCCAGCAGAACCTCGATATTCAGCTGGAAGGCACGCGCCTGACGGTAAAAGGCACCCCGGAAAAACCGGAGACCGAAACCAAATGGCTGCACCAGGGGCTGGTGACCCAGCCGTTTAGCCTGAGCTTTACCCTGGCTGAACATATGGAGGTGACAGGCGCCACCTTCACCAACGGGCTGCTGCATATCGACATCACCCGCAACGTGCCGGAGGCGATTGCTCCGCAGCGGATCGCCATCAGCGAACGCCCGGCGTTGAACAGTTAATCCAGCTGTGTCGGGTGGCGCTACGCTTACCCGACCTACAAGACCCGCAGGCCCGCGCAAGCGAAGCGCCGCCGGGCAAAATCAAAGCCCCGCCCCGGCGGGGCTTTTTTGTGCGCCATCGCCCATACAACCCGCCCGCGCTCTGCGAGAATCCCTGTTAATAATAATGTTATTCACAGGGATGCCGTCATGAGTGATATAGCGTTAACGGTCAGTATTCTGGCATTGGTTGCGGTGGTCGGGCTATGGATAGGCAATGTCAAAATCCGCGGCGTCGGGTTCGGCATTGGCGGCGTGCTCTTTGGCGGGATTTTTGTCGGCCATTTTGCCGACCAGCTGGGCATTACGCTCAGCGCGGAAATGCTGCACTTCATTCAGGAATTTGGCCTGATCCTCTTCGTTTACACTATCGGCATCCAGGTTGGACCCGGCTTTTTCGCCTCGCTGCGCGTCTCTGGCCTGCGCCTTAATCTTTTTGCGATGGGGATTGTGGTGATGGGGGGGCTGGTCACCGCCCTGCTGCATAAACTCTTCGCCATTCCGCTGCCGGTGGTGTTGGGCATTTTCTCTGGGGCGGTAACCAATACTCCCGCGCTGGGTGCCGGGCAGCAAATCCTGCGCGATCTGGGCATCTCGCCCGACATCGTCGATCAGATGGGGATGAGCTACGCCATGGCCTACCCGTTCGGCATCTGCGGCATCCTGCTCACCATGTGGCTGATGCGTATCCTGTTTCGCGTTAACGTTGAACAGGAAGCCCGGGAGCATGAATCCACGCTCACCCAGGGACAGGCGCTGATTAAAACCATCAACATCCGCGTCGACAACCCCAATCTGAACAATCTGCCAATTCAGGACGTGCCGATCCTTAACAGCGCCAATATTATCTGTTCCCGTCTGAAGCGCGAGCAGACCCTGATGGTGCCGCTGCCCGGTACGGTGATCCAGATAGGCGACCTGCTGCATCTGGTGGGACAACCGGCGGACCTGCATAACGCCCAACTGGTGATCGGTCAGGAGGTAGATACCTCCCTTTCTACCCGCGGCACCGATATGCGCGTCGAGCGCGTGGTGGTGACCAACGAGAAGGTATTAGGCAAGAAAATCCGCGAACTGCAGGTAAAAGAGCGCTACGACGTAGTGATCTCCCGCCTGAACCGTGCCGGGATCGAGCTGGTGGCCAGCCCGGACGCCAGCCTGCAATTTGGCGACATCCTCAACCTCGTCGGGCGCCCGGCCTCCATTGACGCCGTCGCCAATATGGTGGGCAACGCACAACAAAAACTTCAGCAGGTGCAGATGCTGCCGGTGTTTATCGGTATCGGGCTCGGCGTGCTGCTCGGCTCTATTCCGCTGTATGTGCCGGGGTTCCCGGTGGCGCTCAAGCTGGGGCTGGCAGGCGGGCCGTTGATTATGGCGCTGATCCTTGGTCGTATCGGCTGTGTCGGTAAGCTCTACTGGTTTATGCCCCCGAGCGCTAACCTTGCCCTGCGCGAGCTGGGGATCGTGCTGTTTCTGGCGGTGGTGGGGCTGAAATCTGGCGGGGACTTCGTCGAGACGCTCGCCCGCGGCGACGGCGTGAGCTGGATTGGGTACGGCATCCTGATTACCGCCGTCCCGCTGATCACTATGGGCATTCTGGCGCGGCTTCTGGCGAAGATGAACTACCTGACCCTCTGCGGCATGTTGGCCGGTTCGATGACCGATCCTCCGGCGCTGGCCTTCGCCAACAACCTGCATCCCACCAGCGGGGCTGCGGCGCTCTCCTACGCCACGGTCTATCCGCTGGTGATGTTTATGCGCATTATCACACCGCAGCTGCTGGCGGTGCTGTTCTGGGGGATAGGTTAAACCTCTAACCCTAACCTGGCGAACTGCTCTGCCGGGGCGTCGCTCTCATGCAGGAGACGCACCAGCAGGGCAATCATCCGCGCTTCGATAGCTTTATCTTCAATCGGGCACTGCTGGTGCGGGTCGGTGTGTAAATCGAACAGCAGATGCCCGACGCGATTCACTCCCGGGTATTTTTCCTGAGCCGGAATACGCAGCGTTTTAACCCCTTTGGTAAAGCGGAGGGGGGGCGCCAGCGCGATCGCCTCCAGCTCCTCCGGAGTAAAGCGGGTATTCATCTTGATGGGCATCAGGGTGTAGTTGGCGATGTCATTCTCACGGCCAGGCAGTGCGGCGCGCATATAGACATAGCGGCCGTCCGTGACGTTGACGTGGCCGCTGAAGACCCCAAACAGCGCAGCGTCACGCACCGGGGTATCATCTTCAAGAATGCGGGCTAACGGACGGCCCTGAACGTCAGGCGGGATGGGCTGGTTGAAGAACTCCAGTAGCGTCGGCGCCCAGTCAATCATCTGCACCAGGGCATCTCGCTGCACCCCCTGATGACCGCTGCGCGGATCCCAGATAAACAGCGGGTTATTCGCCACTTCGTTGTAATAGGGCATCTGGTTTTTCGCCCACCAGCCATGCTCCCCGAGCAAAAAGCCGTGATCGGTGCCGACGATAAGCATCGTATCGCGCCACAGATCGTGGCGGTCCATCAGGTCCAGAATGCGCCCCAGATTGCGATCGCACATGGAGACCAGGGCGCGATAGCGGCAGCGAATATGCTCTACCGCCTCCGGGCTCTCTTCCACTTTGCCGCGGGGCCAGTCGTAGTGCGGACCGTCCCAGGGATCCTGGTATAACGAGAGATACGCCTCGGTGGTATAAAACGGCTCGTGGGGGTCGAAAGTTTCCACCTGCAACAGCCAGCTATCCTGCTGATGGTTCTTGTCGATAAACTCGCATCCGGCGTTAAAGACCTGGGTTTGCGGGAAGTCCGCCTCCTGCTGAATGTAGTCGCGGTTGACCCAGTCGTGTCGCCAGAGCCCGGAGACGCCGCCCCCGGTTTGCTTCTGGGGCACCCGCAGTACCTCCGGGATGGCCGGGTCGGCGACGCTGGCCTTCCAGTGATCCCCCTCCTGTCCACGGATAATTTCCCATGAGCTGTAGCGATTATGGTAGTTGCCGCCGCCATCCTCCCAGTAGTGCAGATGGTCGCTGATCAGGTGGGTATAGACGCCCGCTTTTTTCAGTAGCTCCGGCATGGAGTCGTCGAACGGCTCCAGCGGCCCCCACTCCCGGTGCAAAAAATTATACCGGCCAGTATGTAACTCGCGACGTGCGGGCATGCAGGGCATACTGCCAACATAGCTGTTGTTGAATGTGGCGCAGCGGGCCGCCAGACGCTGGAAATTTGGCGCCTGGGTGATCATATCCCCATAAGGCGGCAGATAGTGCTTATTCAGGCTGTCGAAGAGCAGAATGATCGCTTTCATCGTCGCTCCTTAACAGGCCTTTACCAGATGCGGGAAATGCTCTTCAACCACGGCGTAGATTTGCTTTCCGATGGTCTCTCCATCCATAATATTTTCGATAGGGATAAGATACTGCCCGTGCCGCGGATCGAGGCTTACTACATCAATCAGCTTTTTCGAAATGGCATAAATATCGGCCCATTCGGTAAATCCGCCGACTTCGCCGGCGGCGGTGTGCTCCATGGCGAAATTAATGTCATATTTGGCTAACGCTTTTTTTACCACCGTCTGCAACATCACGCTGCTGCCGACACCGTAGCCGCAAACAAACAGAATATTAATTTTGTCTTTCATAACGATATCCTTTTCACAATGAGATGAGTTAGCCCGCATAAGGCCCGAGGTGGAACGTTGAGGCAATAAACTTAAGCACTTCGCAAATCGCTGGCCATAGGGTTGCCCAGTCGAAAATACCGGTCCAGCCCCCCCCTTCGGCGGCAAGGCCGGTTAAGGGAATGGCCCATACGGTGCCGAAGGTTTGAATAATCCCCAGCAGGAAAGTACAAATAATAACGGCGCGGTAACCGCCCAGTCGGTTGGCTAATACGCCGATCGGGCCGCCTGCGAAAAATAGCGGCACAAAACCAGGCAATACCATAATCGGACTCTGGGTCAGCAGCAGGATCCCCATCGAGAAAATCGTGCCGAAGGTACAGAAAATAAAACCAAGGGTGGCGGCATTTGGGGAGAAGGGAAGTAATGCTGCAACATCGACAGCGGGAATCGCGTCGGGAATTAAACGATCCTGCCAGCCTTTAAACGAGGCGTTAATTTCCCCGACCATCATGCGCACTCCCTGGAGCAGGATCACCATATACATGGAGAACTGCAGGCCGAGATTAATAATATAGATATACCAGGGCTTACCTTTTGCCATGACCTGAACGTTATCAATGCCGGTGGTCAACAGGAACCCGCCGACGAACACGGTCATGACAATAGCGATGGAGGTGACGTTATGGTTAAAAATCGCCAGCCAGCCGGGTAGCTTCATATTTTCAGCATCCTGCTTCTCGGCGTCGCCAAACAGGTGGGCGAATTTCGAGAAAAACCAGATCCCCAGCATCTGGTTATGGGCGATGGTAAAGCCGGCATTATTAGTGATTTTCGCCACCGGTTTGGCTATCAGGGTGGTGGCAAACGCCCAGAATACACCGGTTAAAATCCCGGCGATAATAATCGACGGTACCCAACCAAAGCCCAGCCAGAAGACGATCAACCACAGCACTGCCTGAGAGTGAGATACCCCGGTATTGCCGGTAAGAAAAATGCCTTTCACCTTTGTGTAGCGGCCAAGTAAGACCAGCACCAGGTTGGTAAAAAAGGCCAGCACAAATACATACCCTACAAAACCGAAATTATCGCCGAGTGCAATCTGGGTTGCTGCTTTCATGGCATAGGAATCCATTAAATAACCATGAATGCCATAAGATTTACTGACCGCATCGGCAACGGGTTTAAATGTGGCTGAGAACTGAAATCCGCCAAAGAGCACCATCATTAATCCCACCATGGCGCTAACCATACCGGTAATAATTTTGATCGGCGATTTCTTATCGAGGGCATAACCCAGCCCTACCAGCAACCCGATTAAAATAGCGGGTTCGGTTAAAAAAGATTGTATTATTGAAATGAAGTCTGAAAACATAATGCAGTCAACCTCCGTGATATCTGTATTTAGAACGGCTTTTTAAATGTTTATCTAATAACGGAAAGGTGCTTTTTATCAGAAAGAAATTTATGATTGCGGAGGTAATTTAATAATCAAAAACGCTCATTAAAAGATCGCTTTTGATTTTTTGTGATTTGATTTGCAAAAAAAAGCTAAGGTATCTCTCTAAGATATTTAATGCGATATTTTTATAAATTAATCGAATGCAAGGCTTTTTTTCATCGAAAGATAATGGTCTTAGTGGTTGGTTTAAAACTATCTTGTAGTCTATTTATGGTTGATAATAATAAGTGTACGCTTAAAACAAACTGCTATTATTCGCCTCTGACGGGATCCTGAGGAGGTTGAGGCGTATGTTTCAACACCGTCGAAGGTGCATAACCAAATTTATGCTTAAACGCTTTGCTGAAATGAAAAGAATCAAAGAAGTTGAGCATATCTGCCACCTGCCCGACCGTATTTCCCTCTTGTTTTAACAGCGATAATGCCAGCTCCAGTCGGGCATCAAGATAATATTCCTTGGGGGTTTTCCCGGTATAACGTAAAAACAGACGGCGCAGCCAGGCTTCGCTGCAGGGGATGGCTGCCGCCATATCCGCAACGCTCCAGCGCCGCTGCAGGCTGGCATGCAGAGCTGCAATCAGCTTTTCAATTTGGATTCGCTGTGGATCTTTTTTACCTTCAGCATAAATAAGGCAGATCCACTGATAAATTATTTTAGTCAGAAAGGCGACTGCCAGGTTATTTTTCATAGAGTCCGGAGAGGTTATTAATTGCGACACTTCCATTAACTCTTGGTTATAGACATCGCCATGATAAATCACGCATTGCTGGCGAAGCGGAATATCCATTACGCTGGTTGGCGTAAATTCCATCCAGTATTGTTCCCAGATTAATCCTGCGCAATGGTAGGATTTTATCTCCGTGGGTTTTAAAAAAATAATACAGTTACCGCTTAGGGTAATTTCGTCGCCATTGTACAGCAGGATCTTTCCGCTGCCCTGTACGGTATAGACAGCAACCCATGAGTTGGCGATCAGCGGTTTTTTCTTATCCCTCGGCCATATAACCCGATAATGTTCATCGGCGCAGGTATGCCACAACGAGATCAGGGAGATTCCGCTTGAGATCACATTTTCGTTAATCAACAGCGGAATATTGTAGGTAGTTTCGTTTTTTACATGCGTGTTCAGCAAGTTTCCATTCATTTTAATTTCCCGCCGGAGAATGATGCGTTCAACCTGAACCTAACAGAAAACTATTCGTTCAGGGATATGACGTTTGTATTTTAAGAAATCTGACTGCCTGACCCGGCAAGCAATAACCTCAGTTAACCCTACAGCTGCCGGGACATAATCAACAACAAGGGCTATGAGATGAATACGCTACAAATTTTGAGCTTCGTCGGTTTTACGCTACTGGTGGCATGTATCACCTGGTGGAAAATCCGTAAAACGGATACCGGATCGCAACAGGGCTATTTTCTTGCCGGACGGTCGCTAAAAGCGCCGGTGATTGCTGCCTCGCTGATGTTGACTAACCTCTCTACCGAACAACTGGTCGGCCTCTCAGGGCAAGCATACAAAAGTGGCATGTCGGTGATGGGCTGGGAAGTCACCTCGGCGGTGACCTTAATCTTTCTGGCGCTGATCTTCCTGCCTCGCTATTTGCAGCGCGGTATCGCCACTATTCCCGATTTTCTGGAGGAACGGTACGACAAAACCACGCGCATCATTATCGACTTCTGTTTTCTTATCGCGACTGGCGTCTGCTTTCTGCCGATCGTGCTCTATTCCGGCGCGCTGGCGCTTAACAGTCTCTTTCATATTGGCGAGTCGTTGCAAATTTCACAGGGTGCGGCCATCTGGTTACTGGTGGTGTTGCTCGGCATGGCGGGAATTATTTACGCCGTAATAGGCGGCCTGAGGGCAATGGCCGTGGCTGACTCGATCAACGGCATTGGCCTGGTTATTGGTGGCCTGATGGTGCCCGTGTTTGGCCTGATCGCAATGGGAAAGGGCAGTTTTATGCAGGGCATTGAGCAACTGACCACCGTGCATGCCGAGAAATTAAACTCAATCGGCGGGGCGAACGATCCGCTGCCAATTGGCGCGGCCTTTACCGGTTTGATTCTGGTGAATACCTTTTACTGGTGTACCAATCAGGGCATTGTGCAACGCACGCTGGCGTCCAAAAGCCTTGCCGAAGGACAAAAAGGGGCGCTGCTTACCGCCGTGTTAAAAATGCTCGATCCGCTGGTGCTGGTCTTGCCGGGGTTGATTGCTTTTCACCTGTATCAGGACCTACCGAAAGCAGACATGGCTTACCCCACGCTGGTTAATAACGTTCTTCCTGCTCCTTTGGTCGGTTTTTTTGGCGCGGTGTTATTTGGCGCGGTCATCAGCACGTTTAATGGCTTTTTAAACAGCGCCAGTACGTTATTCAGCATGGGCATCTACCGCCGCATCATTAACCAGCAGGCGCAACCTGAGCAACTGGTGCATGTCGGGCGCAGATTTGGACTCTTTATCGCGATAATTTCGGTACTGGTTGCGCCGTGGATCGCCAATGCGCCGGAAGGCCTCTACAGCTGGATGAAGCAGCTCAACGGGATTTATAACGTGCCGCTGGTGACCATCATCATTATGGGCTTCTTTTTCCCGCGCATCCCGGCGCTGGCCGCTAAGGTGGCAATGGGGCTCGGTATTGTCAGTTACATCACCATTAATTACCTGGTGAAGTTTGATTTCCATTTTCTTTACGTACTGGCCTGCACCTTCTGCATCAATGTGGTGGTGATGTTACTGATTGGCGCGATTAAGCCACGCGCGACGCCGTTTAAATTTCACGATGCCTTTGCCGTGGATATGCAGCCCTGGAAGAACGCAAAAATTGCCTCTGTTGGCATTCTCGCCGCCATGATTGGCGTCTATGCCGGCCTGGCTCAGTTCGGCGGTTATCACACCCGATGGTTGACGGTTACCAGCTATACCATCACGGCGGTCGTGGTGATTTACATCATTTACAGCAGTTGGCAGAGACGCCGTTCCGCCACTGTGCAGCGTGTTTGTGACGCTAAGGATAAAGCATGAGTCGCCCTAACTTTCTCTTCATTATGACCGATACCCAGGCCACTAACATGGTGGGCTGTTATAGCGGCAAGCCACTGAACACAAAGAATATTGATGCTCTGGCGGCGGAAGGTATTCGTTTTAACTCCGCCTATACCTGTTCGCCGGTATGCACGCCTGCGCGCGCTGGCTTATTTACCGGCATCTATGCCAATCAGTCCGGCCCATGGACCAATAACGTCGCACCGGGGAAAAATATCGTCACCATGGGCCGGTATTTTAAGGATGCGGGCTACCACACCTGCTATATCGGCAAATGGCACCTCGACGGGCATGACTATTTTGGCACTGGTGAGTGCCCTCCGGAGTGGGATGCTGATTACTGGTATGACGGTGCCAACTACCTTGCGGAACTGACCGAGCAGGAGATCGGCCTGTGGCGTAACGGTCTGAACAGCATTGCAGATTTACAGGCCAACAATATCGATGAAACCTTTACCTGGGCGCACCGCATCAGCAACCGGGCGGTCGATTTTCTCCATCAGCCTGCGCGCGCCGATGAGCCATTTCTGATGGTGGTGTCGTATGACGAGCCGCATCACCCCTTTACCTGCCCGATTGAGTATCTTGAAAAGTATCAGGATTTTTATTACGACCTTGGGGCAAAAGCACATGATCCGCTGAATGATAAGCCCGAACATCATCGCCTGTGGTCGCAGGCGATGCCCTCTCCGGTGGGGGAGGACGGGCGCTATTACCATCCTCTCTATTTTGCCTGCAATGACTTTGTCGATGATCAGATTGGTCGGGTGATCGCGGCGTTAACGCCGGAGCAACGGGAAAACACCTGGGTGATCTACACCTCTGATCACGGGGAAATGATGGGTGCCCATAAGCTCATCAGCAAAGGGGCAGCGATGTACGACGACATCACCCGTATTCCGCTGATTATGCGTTCGCCGGGAGGGGAGCATCGTCAGGTGGATACGCCTGTCAGCCATATCGATTTGCTGCCAACTATGATGGCGCTGGCAGGCATCCCTAAGCCGGACATTCTGCCTGGGGAAAATATTCTGGCCGTTGCGCAGCCTCGCGGTGTGATGGTGGAGTTCAACCGCTATGAGATCGAGCATGACAGCTTTGGCGGTTTTATTCCGGTGCGCTGCTGGGTCACGGACGACTGGAAACTGGTGCTAAACCTGTTTACCAGCGACGAGCTGTATGACAGGCGAAGCGATCCTGATGAGCTCAAAAATCTGATAGATGCCCCTGAGTTGGAAGAGGTTCGTATCAAAATGCACGATGCCCTGCTGGATTATATGGATCACATTCGCGATCCCTTCCGAACCTATCAGTGGAGCCTGCGCCCGTGGCGTAAAAATGCTACGCCACGCTGGATGGGGGCTTTCCGACCGCGTCCGGCAGACGGTTACTCCCCGGTCGTGCGCGACTATGACACCGGTTTACCGACGCAAGGTGTCAAAGTGGAGGAGAAAAAGCAGAAGTTCTGACTAAAATGCCGGATAAGGCGTTTTTATCGCCGTCCGGCAATAACAGCAAAAGGAGTGCAGATGAAAATTTCCCGCCTCGGCGAAGCGCCGGATTATCGCTTCTCGCTGGCAAACGAGCGCACCTTTCTGGCCTGGATCCGTACCGCGCTGGGCTTTCTGGCTGCGGGCGTCGGCCTCGACCAGCTGGCACCCGACTTTGCCACGCCGGTGATCCGCCAGCTGCTGGCGCTGCTGCTGTGCCTTTTTTCCGGGGGGCTGGCGATCTACGGTTACCTGCGCTGGCTGCGTAATGAAAAGGCGATGCGCCTGAAAGAAGACCTGCCCTATACCCACAGCCTGCTGATTATCAGCCTGATCCTGATGGTGGTAGCGGTGATTGTCATGGGACTAGTGCTGTATGGCGGATAATCGCAAAGCCCGCCGCCTGGCCGATCCGGGACTGCAGCCGGAGCGGACCTCGCTCGCCTGGCTGCGCACCCTGCTGGGCTACGGCGCATTGATGGCGCTGGCGGTTAAACACAACTGGCAGCAGGCAGGGCCGCTGTTCTGGGTGGCGCTGGGCGTACTGGCAATCGCGGCGCTGATCCTCTGGTATTACACCCGCAGCCGGGTGCAAATGGATGTTTCTCTGTATGATTTTTCATCATCCCGACCGGTGCGTATTAAATTTTTGATCGCCCTCGCAGTGTTATCCCTCGCATTACTGTTTGCTGCTAGTCATGTCCACCATCTCATTACTTTCATCAGGGGTATTACATGACAGGATGTCAGGTTATGGCCAAGCCAGCCAGCTCACGATGCAACCTGAATTGCCGCTACTGTTTTTATATCGATAAGCCTCAACAGGCGATCATGGATGACGCCACCCTGGAAACCTTTATTCAACAGCATATCGCCGCCCAACCCGGGCCAGAGGTGCAGTTCGCCTGGCAGGGCGGGGAACCGACCCTGTGCGGGCTGGATTTCTTTCGTCGCGTCGTGGAACTGCAACAGCGGCATGGCGCAGGAAAGCGTATCCACAACGCTTTTCAGACCAACGGCATCCTGCTCAATGACGCCTGGTGTATCTTTTTTCGCGAACAGGGCTGGCTGGTGGGTATCTCTCTTGATGGGCCTGCGGCGCTGCATGATGCTTACCGCGTCAGCCGCAGCGGCAACCCTACTCATCATAAGGTGCTGGCGGCGATAGAGAAGCTGCGAGCGCATCAGGTGTCGTTTAATCTTCTGACGGTCATCAACCGGCAGAACAGCGGCCAGCCAGAGCGCATGTATCGCTATTTGCGCGCGCTGGGCACGCCGTATCTGCAGTTTCTTCCCCTGCAGGAGCACGACAACCCGGAATCGGTCAGCGATGCGCAGTGGGGAGCGTTCCTGTCGTCGGTGTTTGATATCTGGGTGCGGGAGGATATTGGTCGCATCTTTGTGCAGCTTTTCGACTCGACGTTAGGGGTCTGGTGCGGCTATCCGTCGCAGATCTGTTCCCTCGCCGTCACCTGCGGCCACGCCTTCGCGCTGGAGGCGCAGGGCGATCTCTATCAATGCGATCACTATGTCTACCCCGAGTACCGGCTGGGTAACATCCACCAGACGCCACTGGCAGAGCTTAATAACAGTGAGGCGGCCATCGCCTTTGGCCAGCGTAAAAAAATCACTTTATCCGGTGAGTGCCAGGCCTGCCCGGCGCTTCACCTGTGTAACGGCGACTGCCCAAAACACCGGGTGGAGGGCAAAAGCGCGCTGTGCGCGGGGTATCTGGCGTTCTTTCGCCATTGTGCACCGCATATGCGGGTGATGCGCGATCTTATCCGCCATCACCGTTCGCCCATTGAGTTAATGACCCTGTTACGCCAGAGCCAGTAAGTTATCGCCCTTTCGCCAGATACTTCGCCATCTCCTCGTCCGGCACCATGCCGCCGCCGGTGGCCCACACCAGGTGGGTGGCGTTGTCCAGCGCATAGTGCCCGGCAGTGGCAAGACGTACCGGCCCGGCCATTCCCGCCAGCGCGGAGGGCTCAAGAAGAATCTGCTCCTCCTGCGCCAGCCAGCCCAGCATGTCATACATGCTCTGATCGGAGAGGGTATAGAACCCGTCGAGCAGGCGCTCCATGGCGCGGCCAACAAAACCGGACGCGCGGCCTACCGCCATGCCATCAGCCGCAGTGAGGTTATCGATCCCCAGATCCTGCACGGCAATCTGGTCATGCAGCCCGGTATACACCCCCAGCAGCATGCACGGTGAATGGGTAGGTTCGGCAAAGAAGCAGTGCACATGGTCGCCAAAGGCCAGCTTCAGCCCAAACGCCACGCCGCCAGGGCCGCCGCCGACGCCGCATGGCAGGTAGACAAACAGGGGATGATCCCTGTCCACTACCCGGCCCTGTTCAGCAAACTGCGCTTTCAGTCGTGCGCCTGCCACGGCATAGCCTAAGAAGAGGGTGCGGGAGTTTTCATCGTCGATAAAGAAGCAGTTCGGATCGCTTTCGGCCGCTTTGCGCCCTTGCTCCACCGCCACGCCGTAATCCTGCTCATATTCCACCACCGTCACGCCGTGGCTGCGCAGTTTCGCTTTTTTCCACTCACGGGCGTCGGCGGACATATGGACCGTCACCTTAAAGCCAATGCGGGCGCTCATGATGCCGATGGACATCCCCAGGTTGCCGGTCGACCCCACGGCGATGCTGTACTGGCTGAAGAAATCTTTAAAGCGCGGCTCCAGCAGGATGCTGTAATCCTCCTCCGGCGTTAACAGGCCCGCGGCGAGGGCCAGTTTTTCCGCGTGGGTCAGCACCTCATAGATGCCGCCGCGGGCTTTGATGGAGCCTGAGATCGGCAGATGGCTGTCTTTTTTCAACAACAACGTGCCGGGAAGAGTGATATCGAACGCCGTCTCCAGCCGCTTATGCATCGCCGGTATGGCGACCAGCTCCGATTCGATAATCCCGTTCGTGGCCGCCGTCTCCGGGAACGCTTTTGCCAGGTACGGCGCAAAGCGCGCCAGGCGCGCGTGGGCATCATCCACGTCGGCCTGGGTCAGGCCGACCCAGGGCAGCCCTTCGGCCAACGTGGTGGCTTTGGGGTTAAGCCAGGTGGTCTCTTTCAGGGCGATCAGCGCATTGAGCAGGGGATATTGCGCGATTAATGTCTGGGTCTGTGGCGTCATAGGTTCCTCGCAGGCGTTATCCCCTTAAGTAAACAGGAAACGGACGCGAGGGCAAGTGAGCGCTACACCGCCTGCTGGTGATGCGAGGCGCGGGAGGCCAGCGGCAGCCAGCACAGCACAATCAGCAGCCCCATTAAGGTCATCAGCAGACCGAGGCTGGCCTGTCCGTTTTGCGGCATCATCGCCGAGAGCCAGGCCAGCGCGCCGGAGCCGATATTCTGCAGCCCTCCCACCAGCGCCCCGGCGGTGCCCGCGAGGAACGGGAAAGGCTCCATCGCGCCGCTGGTCGCCAGCGGGAAGAGCATCCCCGCGCCAAAGAAGAAGAGCGCAGCCGGGATCAGCAGGGTCCAGACATTCATCACCCCGAACAGCCCCGGGATCCACATCATCAGCCCCGCCAGCAGGCAGCTTGCGACCGACTGCCACATCAGGGTAGTAAAGCGTTTATTGGCGCGTCCGGCAAACCAGGCGCCGAAGAACGCTGCCGGGATCGGCAGAATAAACAGAATACTCACTACCATACTGCTGAGGCCCAGCCCCGCGCCCAACAGCACGCCCGAACTGGCTTCGAATACGGCGATCCCCGCCAGGCCGCCAATCAGCATCAGCACGTAGCAGTTAAACGCCCCATTGCCGAAAAGGATTTTGTAGCTGGTGAGCAGTCTGGTGCGAGGCGCCTCAGTAGGCCGGGTTTCCGGCATCCAGCGCGCCATGCTGAAGGTGACGATAGCGCACAGCACCAGCAGGAAGCCATAGCAGGCCCGCCATGACCAGACGGTATCCAGCAGGCCGCCAATCAGCGGCGCCAGCAGCGGGCTCACCAGGATGCCCATATTCAGCAGGCTGTTGGCGTGGCGCAGCTGGGTGCCCTGATACATATCCCGCGGCAGCGTGCGCGCCATCACCCCGCCGACGCCGGTGCCGACGCCCTGCAACGCGCTGGCGGCAATCAGCACGCTCAGGCTGTGGGTGGACATGGCAATGACCGTCGCGATCATAAAAATCGTCATGCCGACCAGGATCACCGGACGGCGACCCACGCGGTCCGAGAGTGGGCCGTAGAATAACTGCGATACGCCATAGGTCAGCAGATAGGCGCCCATCACGCTCTGGATCGCCCCTTCGCGGACCTGGAGTTCCTTCGCCATGTCCGCAATGGCCGGGATATAGATGGTTTGCGCCATCTGTCCGACGGCGACCAGCAATACCAACATCAAGAGTAAATTAACGTTCCGCTGTCTTTTCATGTCGCTGAATACTTTTGCCAAAAGTGAGAAATAAAGAATAAGTGACTGCGCATTCCCATAAATGCGCGAGGAATCTACCACAGGAAAATGACAAGTTAAGTACCCGGCTGAAGAACGGGAAGGGGCAAGAAGGCAGGATTTTTAAACGACAGCGGCAACGAATGTTGCCAGCGTTAATTCATTTGCTTAAACCGCGCAAAACAGCCGGTGCGTGACGCGCGGTTCGTCGGCGACCAGCGTAAAGCCCGACTGCTGGTAGAAGGCCCAGGCGGTCTGGGGCGCATGGGTATTGAGAAAATCGAACCAGATGCTGGCATCGGCCATCACCACTCCGAGCAATTGCCTGCCGATACCCTGCCCGCGACACTTTTCGCTGATATAAAGATGGCGAATGCGCCCGGCCCGCGGCTGCTGGCTGAACGGATCGCGGTTTAGCCCGCAAATTCCTACCAGCTTGCCATTGAGAAACGCACCCAGCAGCTTTTCGCCGGGGGCATTGAAGCGGTTTTCGCCGCGCTGCCAGTTCTCTTCCAGCCTGCGCAGCATGTTGAAATTAAGCGCGACGCTCTCGGCCTTAAGCGCGATATACCCCGGTTCGTCCGGCGTAACGGGTTCAATTAGCAAACGCGACATAGCATTCCCTCGTTATTATCGTTGTTAAAGAGGGGCGGTTTCCCGCCCCTCTTCGGTGCGACTTGAACCTGAATTACTTCACATATTTCAGGACAGCATCAAGCAGTTGCAGTGCTGCAACAATGAGTTTGAGGATAAGTACAACCATATCCACTACGCTCATACGCGTCTCCTCTGGTTAAGGAGCACGATGCTGGCGTACCTTTCCGCCGCCTGTGACCAGCACCTTTGTTGACGTAACACAGTGTGCTCAGTTGGGGAGTGGAGGCGCTGACGGCACCACCCGTTTCAGCCAGGACTTCGTTGCGCCGGTGTACTACGAGCGGCTCCCCTCACACCCTGTGAACACAACCAGTATAGATAAATACTGTATATATGAACAGTAATTTATGGACAAAACGTGAAGGGCGATCCATACTCAAATGCGTCAAAATCCGTGCTCAAAATTGCGCGTTCCTGTGCGATCGCGTATACTTCGGGCGTTGACGTAACACAGTGTGCTCTGCGGTCACCAGCCGCAAACGCTGTAAAAAAAACCTCGCTCCGGCGGGGTTTTTTGTTTTCATCACTCGACAAACGAAACGTGATCGTTGACGCATTTTTACGCAGATGAAAATAATTCCGTTGTCACGCCTCTCAACCTGTGCTTGTATAAATCCACTTAATGATTCCAGAGACAGGTCCCCCATGACTGCATCCATGAACACCGCGACCCTACTAAAAACTGCGCACCCAGCCGCAGTGGTCGTCGTGCGTGTGGTGGTCGTCGTCGGCAATGCGCCGTAGGGACTGGATCAACACACGATTCCAAACCCCGCCGGCGCAAACCGGCGGGGTTTTTCGTTTAAAGCCCCCCCGGAAAGTCGGCTCAGAATAAAAGGACTGGAGCATGGCAAGTTCGGGCACAACATCACACAAGACGCGTTTCACTGGCGCGCAGTTAATTGTTCATCTGCTGGAACGTCAGGGCATTACCACGGTTGCGGGTATTCCTGGCGGGACGGTACTCCCGTTATATGACGCCTTAAGTCAGAGCACGCAGATCCGCCACGTGCTGGCGCGTCACGAGCAGGGCGCAGGCTTTATCGCCCAGGGCATGGCGCGTACTCAGGGCAAACCGGCGGTGTGCATGGCCTGTAGCGGGCCGGGGGCCACTAACCTGGTGACTGCCATCGCCGACGCGCGTCTCGACTCTATCCCGTTAGTCTGCATTACCGGCCAGGTGCCTGCCTCAATGATCGGCACCGATGCGTTTCAGGAAGTGGACACCTACGGCATCTCTATCCCCATCACCAAGCACAACTATTTAGTGCGTGATATCAGCGAATTACCGCAGGTTATCAGCGATGCGTTCCGTATCGCCCAGTCCGGTCGTCCGGGTCCGGTGTGGATAGACATTCCTAAGGATGTGCAGACCGCTGAAATTGAGATCGAGGTTCTGCCAGAGCCAGGCACCCGCGCGCCATCGCCAGAATTTAGCGTCGAGAGCGTACGCGAGGCGGCGGCGATGATTAACGCCGCCCAGCGCCCGGTGCTCTATCTGGGCGGCGGGGTGATCGACGCGCCTGATGCGGTGCGTGCGCTGGCAGAAAAGGCCAACCTGCCGACCACCATGACCCTGATGGCGCTGGGCATGCTGCCCAACGCACACCCGCTGTCGCTGGGGATGCTCGGGATGCATGGCGCGCGCAGCACCAACTTTATTCTGCAGGAAGCTGACCTGCTGATCGTTCTCGGGGCACGTTTTGATGACCGGGCGATCGGCAAAACCGAGCAGTTCTGCCCGAACGCCAAAATCATTCATGTGGATATCGACCGCGCCGAGCTGGGCAAAATCAAGCAGCCGCACGTGGCGATCCAGGGCGACGTTAACGAAGTGCTGGCGCAGCTGCTGCCGCACATTGAGGCCACCCCACGCACCGCGTGGCGTGAGCAGGTTACCGGTTTGCAGCAGGAGTTCCCGGGCGCTATCCCGACCGGCGGCGATCCGCTGAGCCACTACGGGCTGATTAACGCCGTGGCCGCCTGCGTGGACGACAGCGCCATTATCACCACCGACGTGGGACAGCATCAGATGTGGACCGCCCAGGCCTATCCGCTGAACCGTCCGCGTCAGTGGCTGACCTCCGGCGGGCTGGGGACCATGGGCTTTGGTCTGCCTGCGGCGGTGGGCGCGGCGCTGGCGAATCCGGACCGCAAGGTGATCTGCTTCTCCGGCGACGGCAGCCTGATGATGAACATCCAGGAGATGGCCACCGCGGCGGAAAATCAGCTGGATGTAAAAATCATCCTGATGAACAACGAAGCGCTGGGGCTGGTGCATCAGCAGCAGAGCCTGTTCTACAAGCAGGGCGTCTTTGCCGCCACCTATCCGGGAATGATTAACTTTATGCAGATTGCCGCCGGTTTTGGCCTGCACACCTGCGATCTGAATGCCGAAGAGGATGCGCAGGCCGCGCTGCAGGCGGCGATCTCACGCCCTGGCCCGGCACTGATCCACGTGCGTATCGATCCACAACAAAAAGTTTATCCGATGGTACCGCCGGGTGCGGCCAATACAGAAATGGTGGGGGAATAAGCCATGCAGAAGCAAAATGATAACGTCATTCTGGAACTCACCGTCCGCAACCACCCAGGCGTCATGACCCACGTCTGCGGGCTGTTTGCCCGCCGGGCGTTCAACGTGGAAGGCATCCTCTGTTTGCCAATTCAGGGGAGCGAGCACAGCCGTATCTGGCTACTGGTGAATGATGACCAGCGTCTGGAGCAGATGATGGCCCAGATCGACAAGCTGGAAGATGTGGTAAAAGTGGTGCGTAACCAGTCCGATCCGACCATGTTTAACAAAATTGCGGTGTTCTTCGAATAAATCGCTCATTGCTTGAACACCCGCGCGCTTATCGTTAAGGTAAGCGCGTTTTTTTATCCGCCCGCCAGGAACGCACCATGACCACCATCGCCCTTATCGACGATCACCTTATCGTCCGCTCCGGATTTGCCCAGCTGCTGAGCCTGGAGCCCGATTTTCAGGTGGTGGCCGAGTTCGGCTCCGGCCGCGAGGCGCTGGCCGGCCTGCCGGGACGCGGGGTGCAGGTCTGTATCTGCGATATCTCAATGCCGGACCTCTCCGGGCTGGAGCTGCTGAGCCAGCTGCCCAAGGGAATAACGACCATCATGCTCTCGGTTCACGACAGTCCGGCGCTGGTGGAGCAGGCGTTGAACGCGGGCGCGCGCGGGTTTCTCTCCAAACGCTGTAGCCCGGACGAGCTGATTGCCGCTGTGCGCACCGTCGCCACCGGCGGTTGCTACCTGACGCCAGATATCGCCCTCAAGCTGGCGGCCGGACGCCAGGACCCGCTTACCCGACGCGAACGCCAGGTGGCGGAAAAGCTGGCTCAGGGGATGGCGGTGAAAGAGATCGCCCTTGAGCTTGGCCTGTCGCCAAAAACCGTACATGTTCACCGCGCCAACCTGATGGAAAAACTGGGCGTCAGCAATGACGTTGAGCTGGCGCGCCGCATGTTTGACGGCTGGTAATGCACGCCTTTTTCTCCCGGCTGGTGGCGGTGGTCGCCAGCTTCTTTATCTTCTCCGCCGCCTGGTTCTGCCTGTGGAGCATCAGCCTGCATCTGGTAGAACGCCCGGAGCTGGCGGTGCTGCTGTTCCCCTTCGGCCTGCGGTTGGGGCTGATGCTGCAATGTCCGCGCGGCTACTGGCCGGTGCTGCTGGGCGCCGAGTGGCTGATGCTGGTCTGGCTGACACAGCAGGTGGCGTTGGCGCATCTGCCCTTATTGATGACCGGAAGCCTGCTCACGCTCCTCCCGGTTGCGCTTATTTCCCGCTATCGTCACCAGCGCGACTGGCGCACCCTGCTGCGCCAGGGGGCCGCGCTGATCGCCGCCGCGCTGTTGCAGTCCCTGCCGTGGGTGGGCGAAAAGGAGATGCTTAACGCCCTGCTGCTGACTCTGACCGGCGGCCTGACCCTGGCCCCGACCTGCCTCGTCATCTGGCATTACCTCACCAGCACCGTCTGGCAGCCCCTTGGCCCGGCGCTGGTTTCGCAACCGGTGAACTGGCGCGCCCGGCATCTCATCTGGTATCTGCTGCTGTTTGTGGTGAGCCTGTGGTTGCAGCTTGGTCTGCCCGCGGAGCTGTCGCGCTTCACGCCGTTTTGTCTGGCGCTGCCGATCATTGCTCTCGCCTGGCATTACGGCTGGCAGGGGGCGCTGATCGCCACGCTGATGAATGCCATCGCGCTGATTGCCAGCCAGACCTGGCACGATCACCCCGTCGATCTGCTGCTCTCCCTGCTGGCCCAGAGCCTGACCGGGCTGCTGCTCGGCGCGGGCATTCAGCGTCTGCGTGAGCTGAACCAGTCCCTGCAAACCGAGCTGTCGCGCAATCGCCGCCTGGCAGAACGCCTGCTGGAGACCGAAGAGAGCGTGCGGCAGGAGGTGGCGCGCGAACTGCACGACGACATCGGCCAGACCATTACCGCCATTCGTACCCAGGCGGGTATCGTCCAGCGTCTGGCGGCGGACAACGCCGGGGTGAAGCAGGGCGGGGCGCATATCGAACAGCTCTCGCTGGGCGTATATGACTCGGTGCGTCGCCTGCTGGGCAGGCTGCGTCCGCGTCAGCTCGACGACCTGACCCTGGAACAGGCGGTGCGCTCCCTGATGCGCGAGATGGAGCTGGAGAGCCGCGGCATCGTCAGCCATCTCGACTGGGACATCGACGAGACAACGCTGAGCGAAGGCCAGCGCGTCACCCTGTTCCGTGTCTGTCAGGAGGGGCTGAACAATATCGTAAAACACGCCAGCGCCAGCGCGGTCACGATACAGGGCTGGCAGCAGGACGAGCGCCTGATGCTGGTGATTGAAGACGACGGCTGCGGCCTGCCGCCGGGCTCCGGGCAACAGGGCTTTGGCCTGGCGGGGATGCGCGAGCGCGTGAAGGCGCTGGGCGGCACGCTGAATCTCTCCTGCACCCACGGGACGCGCGTCAGCGTCAGTTTACCGCTTCGGAGTCACCATGTTTAAACCCCCTGTCGATGCTGCACCGATAAGCGATAAGGCGGAAATCGACGCCCGCTACCGCTACTGGCGACGCCATATTCTGACTACCCTCTGGCTGGGGTACGCGCTGTTCTACTTCACCCGCAAAAGCTTCAACGCCGCAGCGCCGGAGATCCTCGCCAGCGGGGTGATGACCCGCACCGATATCGGCCTGCTGGCGACGCTGTTTTACATCACCTATGGCCTGTCGAAGTTCTTCTCCGGCATCGTCAGCGACCGTTCCAACGCGCGCTACTTTATGGGCGTTGGGCTGATCGCCACCGGCGTGGTGAACATCTTGTTCGGCTTCTCCACCTCGCTCTGGGCCTTCGCCCTGCTGTGGGCGCTGAACGCCTTTTTCCAGGGCTGGGGCGCGCCGGTCTGTGCCCGCCTGCTCACCGCCTGGTACTCGCGCAACGAGCGCGGCGGCTGGTGGGCGATCTGGAACACCGCCCATAACGTCGGCGGGGCGCTGATCCCGATGGTGGTCGGTGCCGCAGCGCTGCACTACGGCTGGCGCGCGGGGATGATGATTGCCGGTTGTCTCGCAATCTTTGCCGGGCTGTTCCTCTGCTGGCGTCTGCGCGATCGGCCGCAAACCGTGGGCCTTCCGGCGGTGGGCGACTGGCGGCACGATGAGATGGAGATGGCCCAGCAGCAGGAGGGGGCGGGGCTGTCCCGCAAAGCGATCCTCACCCGATACGTGCTGAAAAATCCCTATATCTGGCTGCTGTCGCTCTGCTACGTGCTGGTCTACGTGGTGCGCGCGGCGATCAACGACTGGGGCAACCTGTATATGTCCGAGACGCTGGGTGTGGATCTGGTCACCGCCAACTCGGCGGTGACGATGTTTGAGCTGGGCGGGTTTATCGGCGCGCTGGTGGCGGGCTGGGGCTCGGATAAGCTCTTCAACGGCAACCGTGGCCCAATGAACCTCATCTTCGCCGCCGGGATTTTGCTCTCGGTCGGCTCGCTGTGGCTGATGCCGTTTGCCAGTTACGTGATGCAGGCGGCGTGCTTCTTCACCATCGGTTTCTTTGTGTTTGGTCCGCAGATGCTGATCGGCATGGCGGCGGCGGAGTGCTCCCACAAGGACGCGGCAGGGGCGGCGACGGGCTTTGTCGGGCTGTTCGCCTATCTCGGGGCATCGCTCTCCGGCTGGCCGCTGGCCCGGGTGATCGACATCTGGCACTGGAGCGGGTTCTTCGCGGTGATCGCCATCGCGGCGGGGATTTCGGCCCTGCTGCTGCTGCCTTTCCTTAACGCCCAGGCCCCGCGTGAAGCCAGTGTGATGTGATGCGCCTCACCTTTTCACCGCGAGTGGGGCAAAACTAAGAAATTTTCCCGGTTCCGCCTGGACGCTGTCTCAGGCGTCACGCCCGGCTGATTTTTACAATGCGGCAAAAATCAGCTCGGGAGACATTGATACATGCTGGCCTTCTTAAATCAGGTGCGCAAGCCGACCCTGGATCTGCCGCTCGATGTGCGGCGCAAAATGTGGTTCAAACCCTTCATGCAGTCCTATCTGGTGGTCTTTATCGGCTACCTGACGATGTATCTGATCCGCAAGAACTTTAACATTGCCCAGAACGACATGATCTCCACCTACGGGCTGAGCATGACCCAGCTGGGGATGATTGGCCTCGGCTTCTCCATCACCTACGGGGTGGGGAAAACCGTTGTCTCTTACTATGCGGACGGCAAAAACACCAAGCAGTTCCTGCCGTTTATGCTGATCCTCTCGGCCATCTGTATGCTCGGCTTCAGCGCCAGCATGGGCGCGGGCTCCGTCAGCCTGTTCCTGATGATCGCCTTCTACGCCCTGAGCGGCTTCTTCCAGAGTACCGGCGGGTCGTGCAGCTACTCCACCATCACCAAATGGACACCGCGCCGCAAGCGTGGTTCGTACCTCGGCATGTGGAACATCTCCCACAACCTCGGCGGTGCCGGTGCGGCAGGGGTGGCGCTGTTCGGCGCGAACTACCTCTTCGACGGCCACGTGATCGGCATGTTTATCTTCCCGTCGATTATCGCCCTGATCGTCGGCTTTATCGGCCTGCGCTTCGGCAGCGACTCCCCGGAATCATACGGTCTGGGTAAAGCCGAAGAGCTGTTTAACGAAGAGATCAGCGAAGAGGACAAAGAGACCGAAGAGAACGAGATGACCAAATGGCAGATCTTTGTTGAGTACGTGCTGAAAAACAAAGTCATCTGGCTGCTCTGCTTCTCCAATATCTTCCTGTACGTGGTGCGCATCGGTATCGACCAGTGGTCAACCGTGTATGCCTTCCAGGAGCTAAAGCTCTCCAAAGAGGTGGCGATCCAGGGCTTCACCCTGTTTGAAGTGGGCGCGCTGGTTGGCACCCTGCTGTGGGGCTGGCTCTCCGATCTCGCCAATGGCCGTCGTGCGCTGGTTGCCTGCGTCGCGCTGGCGCTGATTATCGCCACGCTGGGTATTTATCAGCATGCCAGCAACCAGTACGTCTATCTCGCCTCCCTGTTCGCGCTCGGCTTCCTGGTGTTTGGTCCGCAGCTGTTGATCGGCGTGGCGGCGGTCGGCTTCGTGCCGAAAAAAGCGATCGGCGCCGCCGATGGGATTAAAGGCACCTTCGCTTACCTGATCGGCGACAGCTTCGCTAAGCTCGGTCTGGGGATGATTGCCGACGGCACGCCGATCTTCGGCCTTACCGGCTGGGCAGGCACCTTTGCCGCGCTGGATGCGGCAGCCATCGGCTGTATCGTCCTGATGGCGATGGTTGCGGTGCTGGAAGAGCGCAAGATCCGCCGCGAAAAACGCGTACAACGTTTGAAAGCAGCCTGAGTGTGCAGGTAACTTCTTGCCCGGCGTGATGCCGGGCTTTTTTACATTCTCACCCCGATTACCTTACCCCGCTTTACACATCCGCTCCGTCCTATGCTCTACAGTTTTAGTTTGCTGCCGCCTTTCGCGCAGCCTTAGCCCCTTTGCTAACGGAGAGCTTGCATGTTGACCCGACGATTATCCTGCCTGGCGCTGTTGATGGCGCTGGCCTCACCCGCGTTGGCGGCCGATACCCCCACCTACGGCGAGAAACTGGAAGGTTTTGACTACGCCTGGCCGGTGAAACACTTCACCTTCACCTCGCAAAATCAGTCGCTGGATATGGCCTATCTGGACGTAAAGCCGGAAAACGCCAACGGCCGCACCGTGGTGCTGATGCACGGTAAAAACTTCTGCGCCGGCACCTGGGACGGCACCATCCGCGCCCTCACCGCCAGCGGCTACCGCGTGGTGGCTCCCGATCAGGTCGGTTTCTGCAAATCCACCAAGCCGGAGCGCTATCAATACACCTTCCAGCAGCTGGCGGATAACACCCATGCCCTGCTGAAAGAACTGGGGATCGATCGCGTTACCGTTATTGGTCACTCCACCGGCGGCATGCTGGCGACCCGCTACGCGCTGATGTGGCCCCAGGAGGTGGAACAGCTGGTGATGGTTAACCCGATTGGTCTGGAGGACTGGAAGGCGCGCGGCGTGCCGCACATTACGGTCGATCAGTGGTATCAGCGCGAGCTAAAAACCAGCGCCGACGGCATCCGCCAGTACGAAAAAAATACCTATTACGCCGGAGAGTGGAAGCCGGAATATGAACGCTGGGTCACCATGCTCGCCGGGCTGAATAACGGGCCGGGTAAAGAGCGGGTGGCCTGGAACTCGGCCCTGCTCTACGACATGATCTACACCCAGCCGGTGATGTATGAATTCAGCGAGCTGAAGATGCCGGTATTATTGATGATCGGTACGAAGGACAATACCGCCATCGGCAAAGATCTCGCCCCGCCGGAAATACGTAAGACGCTGGGCAACTACGCGGTGCTGGGCAAAGAGACGGCGAAGCGTATCCCACACGCCACGCTGGTGGAGTTTGACGATATGGGTCATGCCCCGCAGATGCAGGATCCCGAACGTTTCCATGAGGTGCTGTTGAAGGGGTTACAGACGCAGTAACGCTTCATGCGGCAGGTATCGGTTTTCCCCGGCCCGATCCACTGTTTGTTGCTTTATTAATACGACGTTACCTGCTGTTGACGCGCCACGTTTCCCGATATCATGCATGGCTAATCGTAAGGAGAGTGCATGGTCTGGATAATGCTGGCTACGCTGGCCGTGGTATTTGTGGTGGGCTTTCGCGTCATGACGTCGGGTTCCCGGCGCGCCATTCGTCGTCTCAGTGAACGGCTGGGGATCACCCCCGTGCCGCTGGAGTCGATGATCGACCAGTTTGGCAAAAGCGCCGGCAATGAGTTTATCCGCTACCTTGAACGTCCCGACGAGGCGCATCTGCTCAATGCCGCGCAGGTGCTGCTGATCTGGCAGGTGTGCATCGTCGACAGCAGTGAAAACAACCTGCAGAACTGGTATCGCCTGCTGCGCAAGGCGCGTCTCGCCGCGCCGATCACCGATGCGCAGGTTCGCCTGGCGCTCGGTTTTATGCGCGACATGGAGCCCGATCCCTACGAGCTTAACGCCTTCCAGCTGCGCTATAACCAGCTCTTCCTGCCGGAAGAGGGGGTTTTCTTCCTGCACTGATTAAACATCGCCCGGTGGCGCTACGCTTACCGGGCCTGGAAAACCCGTAGGCCGGTGCAAGCGCAGCGCCGCCCGGCAAAAAGTGCCAAAAGTTGTCAAAACGTTAAATGGATCACATTTAAACTGTTAAACTGCGCGGCTTTCCCGCTCGTTTTCTCCTCAGGTGATGCCATGACAGAACAGATCCAATCCGCCCCTTCGCCCCATGCCGACGCGGTTTCTCGCCCGAACTGGTCGGCGGTTTTTTCCGTGGCGTTTTGCGTCGCCTGCCTCATTACCGTGGAGTTTTTGCCGGTCAGCCTGCTGACGCCGATGGCGCAGGATCTGGGCATATCTGAAGGGCTGGCGGGCCAGTCGGTTACCGTTACTGCGTTTGTGGCGATGTTTGCCAGCCTGTTTATCACCCAGGCGATCGGCACCATTGACCGTCGCAAGGTGGTGATCCTGTTCAGCGTGCTGCTGACCCTCTCCTGCCTGCTGGTCTCCTTCGCTGAAAGTTTCACCCTGCTGCTGTTAGGGCGCGCCTGCCTCGGGCTGGGGCTCGGTGGGTTCTGGGCGATGTCCGCTTCGCTCACCATGCGGCTGGTGCCGGCGCGCACCGTGCCGAAAGCGCTCTCGGTCATCTTCGGGGCGGTCTCCATCGCGCTGGTGATTGCCGCACCGCTGGGCAGCTTCCTCGGGGGAATTATCGGCTGGCGCAACGTCTTTAACGGTGCTGCGGTGATGGGCGTGCTCTGTATTCTGTGGGTCTGGAAGGCGCTGCCGTCGCTGCCGGGCGAAGCCGCGCACCACAAGCAGAACATGTTCAGCCTGCTGAAACGCCCGGGCGTGCTGGCGGGGATGACCGCCATCTTTATGGCCTTCGCCGGGCAGTTTGCCTTCTTTACCTATATCCGCCCGGTGTTTATGACCATGGCCGGGTTTGACGTCGATGGCCTGACGCTGGTGCTGTTAAGCTTCGGTATCGCCAGCTTTGTCGGCACCTCGCTGTCGTCGCAGTTCCTGAAACGCTCCCTGAAGGTGGCCCTGGCGGGGGCGCCGCTGGTGCTGGCGGTCAGCGCGCTTGTACTCATCCTGTGGGGCAGCGACAAGTGGGTCGCCTCGGCGATCGCCATTATCTGGGGCTTTGCCTTTGCGCTGATCCCGGTGGGCTGGTCGACATGGATCACCCGCTCGCTGGCCGATCAGGCGGAAAAGGCCGGGTCCATTCAGGTGGCGGTGATCCAGTTGGCGAATACCTGCGGTGCGGCGTTGGGCGGCCTGGCGCTGGATAATTTAGGGCTCACCTCACCGGTGGTGATTTCCGGCACCCTGATGCTGCTGACGGCGCTGCTGGTAGCCGGGAAGGTGAAGGCGCAGTAAGTTTTTGGCCCTCTCCCCGCCGGGAGAGGGCATCAGGCTACGACGATGTCTGAGCTCTTCTTCTCGAATCCATCGAAATCAGCACCACCGACGACACAATCAGCAGCGTGCCCAGCCAGTCCGGCAGGGTAAACGCCACTCCCAGTAAAATCACCGACAGCAGGGCGCTGCTCAGCGGCTCGGCGCAGCTCAGAATGCTCGCCTTTGGCCCGCCAATCATCTGCGCGCCTTTCAGATAGAGGCTGAAGGTCACCGACGTGCCGATCACCACCAGATAGAAGAAGGCCAGCAGCAGGCTGCCGTCGATAACGAAGGTAGTGCCACGCCCGGCATAGAACGGCGTCAGCATTAACCCGGCCAGCAGCATACTCCAGCCGACGATCGGCAGGGTGCCGTAGCGGGCAATCAGCGCTGAGGGGTAAGTGGTATAGAACGCCGCGGCGAAGGCGGAGGCGATGCCCCAGCAGAGCGCAGCAGGGGAGATGGTCAGCGAAGTTGGATCCCCGTGAGTGACCAGTAAAAAGGTGCCGATGAGCGAGGTCATGATCGCCGCCAGCACGAAAATCCCCGGGCGCTTTTTACGCGCCAGCGCAAACCACGCCACGATAATGGTCGGGGAGAGGAACTGCAGCACGGTGGCGGTGGCGGCGTTGGATTTTTCAATCGTCACCAGGAAGGTGAGCTGGACGATCAGCGCCCCGAACAGGGAGAAAATCAGCAGGCTAAGGGCATCTTTGCGATTTTTGATGACCGAGAAAATCTTGTCGCCGTGAATGAATGAGAGTGTCAGCAGGATCACGCCGGCAAACAGCAGGCGAACCATGGTGAGGTAAGGCGAGGAAATATGACTTTTCTCCATGATGTACTGCGCGCAAACCCCTGAGCTGCCCCATAAAATGGCGGCGATCAGGACGTTCAGCATCCCTTTACGTGTGGAACCCATGTTCTCCCCTGCGATATTGGCTTTTCAAAGGCCAGCAGCATAACACGGGGCCTGCCGGGTGGCGCTACGCCTACCCGGCCTACAAAACCTTGTAGGCCCGTGCAAGCGCAGCGCCGCCGGGCGCAGCAGGGGTTAGAACCAGGCTTCCCACATCGCGCCGACGTTGAAGTCGTCGAGCGTTTCGTCCTGGGTGTTGTTCACGCGGGCGGTGCGTTCGTTATCCACCTTGCCGCCGGTGACGTAGAAGCGCAGCATCGGACGGAATTCCGGGCCCATAGCGATAGACATGTTCTGCGACAGGGTCAGCTTCCAGCCTTTGTTATCGCCGCCGTTGTCGTAATCAACATGCTGCCAGCCCGCTTCCAGCCAGGTGGAGTGAACGTCGTTCCACCAGTGCATCGGACGCACGATGGCGTTGTAGTTCTTACGGTTGTCGGTGTTGTCACGGCTGTTGTCATAGTCGTGGAAGGCCAGAATGTACTCCACCTGGGTCGCCGGGGTGAACTTGTGCAGCCCTTCGAAGCTGGCGTACACCGTGGTCAGATCCTCGGTTTTGTTGAACACGCTGTTGTCAGAGTTATCAGAGTAACGGGCGATCACTTTGTTCACGCCGCTGTCGTTGGTGTGGCTCAGCACCACGCCACCCTGCCAGGCGTTGGTGCGCTCTTCGGTGTCGATGGCTTTGGAGTCAAAGCCGTAGTTGGCGTACAGCTCCAGATCGATCGGGCCGAGCTTCATGCCATGAATTTTGGAGGTGGCCGCGTAGTTGCCCTTGTCGCCGGTGCCGGAGCCGCCGGTACAGGTGATGCGCGACGGGTTGGCTTCATCGTCCATCACTTCCGGGCTACAGGATTCCACTGCCGCCACGGTGGCCACATCAAACTGCACGCCGCCGATGTCGAAGTTCTTCACCCCGGCACCCTGGCCATCGTGGTTCATCCAGAAGTAATCGTTGATGCCCTGTTGCGGACGCTGGTGGAAGTCACGACCGGCCCAGATATAGGCGTTCGGGTTGGATGCCAGAATATTGGTCACCCCGGCGTAGGCTTTTTTCAGGTTAACTTCGTCGCCCCAGTGGTCAATCATCACGTTGACGTCCCAGATGGCGCCGTTCTCGCCCCTGAAGGCTTTGGAAAGCTGGAACTCGCCGCCGTTGCTTTCGTTACCCAGACGACCAATCGCCGAGGCGCCGTTATAGGAGCCATCTACGGCAACGTATTTCTGATCGGCGGCCTGGAAGTGGGCGCCGTAGCGGGCATAACCGGTAAATTTAATGCCGAACGGGATCGCCATATCCGGAGACTGCGCGGCGCTTTGCGGTTCGTTGATGACGTCGGCTTTTTTCGCTACCGCGGCATCCATTTTTGCCTGGCGTTCTGCCAGCGCTTTATCCACCGCTTTGGCGACAATGGCGTCGATTTGCTCCTGCGTAAATTCTTGTGCGAGTACAGAAATCGGGCAAAGCGCGGCGATAACCGCCATTGTTAATGGAAGTTTTTTAATCATATTCATGGTTATCTCAATATATATTTAAATTTTATTCAGACAATAACCATCCCGTTCCGCATTGACAAAATATGTCGCTATCATCAGAACAAGTTGATTTTATTTTTTCGGGCACAGAGGGTTTACACTATTATCGTAAAGCTATCTCCATCACTGATATTTAAATATTAGCGCTGGTATAAATGAATAATCTCTTCGGATAATTCACGGGCCAGCAGCGAGTTCATTAAATGATCCTGAGCATGCACCATAATTAAGGTCATCGGTTGACGGGCTTCGCCTGCGTCCTGTTCGATGAGTTTGGTCTGCATATGGTGCGCCTGGCGCGCGTAGCCATCGGCTTCGCGCAGCAGGCTTTTCGCTTCGTCAAAGTTGCCCTGCCGCGCAGCATGCAGTGCTTCAAAGCACAGGCTGCGCGACTGACCAGCATTGACGATGATTTCCATTACTGCTTCTTCTAAGGCAATCATCATCTTCCACTCTATTTATCGAAACTATTATTCAGAGAGGTTTCGGCAAACCATTCTCCGCTCTTTTTAATGGTGCGTTGCTGCGTTTCTAAATCGAGCTGGACAAAGCCATATCGGTTTTTATACGCATTGCACCACGACCAGTTATCAATAAATGTCCACATATGGTAGCCAAGGCAATTACAGCCTTCGCTAATACCTTTATGCAGCCATTTAAGATGTTCAGAAATAAATTCGATACGATATTGGTCGTTAATTTGACCGTTCTCAATAAAACGCTGCTCGTTTTCAACGCCCATACCATTTTCAGAAATAAAACAGCGTGGGTTGCCGTAATTATCGCGCAGGTTAATAAGAATATCGTAAATACCTGGCTCGTAGATTTCCCAGCCGCGATGCGGGTTCATTTTGCGGCCCGGCATCTCGTAGCTGTCGAAGAACCACTCTGGCATAAACGGCGCGTTGGGATTAATGGCCGTATCACGGCATTTCACCCGACGCGGCTGGTAGTAGTTAATGCCCAGCAGGTCGATTTTACCGTCGGCAATCAGCGCGCTGTCCTCTGGCAGACAGGCTGGCAGCTGATCGTGCGCTTTCAGCATCGCCACCAGATCCGCCGGGTATTCACCACACAGCACCGGGTCGAGGAAGCTGCGGTTAAACAGCAGATCGCAGTGGTGCGCGGCTTTCACATCCGCCGGGTTCTGCGAACGCGGATAGGACGGCGTCAGGTTCAGCACGATGCCAATCTCACCGGCATAATGCCCGGCGCGGAAGGCGCGAACCGCCTGCGCATGGGCCAGCACGGTGTGATAAGCCACGGTGGCGGCGCGACGGAAATCGACCACGTTCGGGTAGTGGAAGTCATACAGATAACCGCCCTCTACCGGCACAATCGGCTCGTTAAAGGTAAACCAGTGCATTACCCGATCACCAAAAAGCTCAAAGCAGGTTTCTGCGTAGCGGGCATAGGCCGCGACCACATCGCGGTTTTCCCAGCCGCCAATCTCCTGCATCGCCATCGGCATGTCGAAGTGGAACAGGGTGATGAATGGCGTAATGCCCTGGGCGATCAGTTCGTCGATCACCTGGTTGTAAAACGCCACCGCTTCCTGGTTCACTTCACCGGTACCTTCCGGGATCAGGCGCGCCCAGCTTATCGAGGTGCGAAAGCTATTGTGGTTCAGCTGCTTTAACAGCTGAATGTCGGCTTTCCAGTGCTGATAAAACGTGGAGGTATTCTGCGGCCCCACCCCGTTGTGAAAGCGATTTGGCTGTGTGGCGAACCAGTGATCCCAGGTGGTTAATCCCTTGCCGCCGCCCTGGCTTTCCCCTTCGGTTTGCAGTGCAGAACAGGCGCTACCCCACCAGAAGTTTTCGGGAAATGCATATTTCATAAAACGTCCTCTTTGACTTAATTGCCGACGGTCTCTGCTGCACCTACAGACGCCTGCGCTTTCTGCTCTTCGGTTTTCACCAGGGAGCGCTCATAAGCACGCAGGAAAGGTAAATACATCAGCGCCGACATCACCATACAAATGACGCACATCACCACCGGACTCAGGGCCCAGTTTGCCGCCCAGGAGGCGCCAATCGGAGCCGGCGTCGTCCACGGCGTCAGCGACACAACCTGTGCCAGCCAGCCGAGTTTGGTGGCGGTATACGCCAGACAAGCGTTGATCATCGGAACGAACACGAACGGAATAAACAGCATCGGGTTCATGATGATCGGCGCACCGAACAGAATCGGTTCGTTGATATTAAAGAAGCTTGGCACGATGCCCATTTTGCCGATAGTGCGCAGGTGCGTTGCACGGCTACGTAGCAGCAGGAAGGCCAGCGGCAGGGTAGAGCCCACACCGCCAATCAGCAGGTAGTGATCCCAGAAGCCCTGCAGATAGACGTGTGGCAGCGCAGCGCCAGCAGCCAGTGCGGCCTGGTTGGCAGAAAGGTTAGCCATCCAGAACGGGTTCATGATGCCGGTGACAATCAGCGCGCCGTGGATACCGGCAAACCAGAAGATCTGGCACAGCAGTACGGAGAGCAGAATGGCAGGCAGGGAGTCAGAGGCGGAAACCAGCGGCTCCAGCAGGTGCATAATCGCCTGCGGGATAATCATCCCGGTTTGCGCTTCGATAAACAGGTTCAGCGGGTGCAGCGTACCGATTATCACTACCACCGGGATCAGGATCTCAAACGAGCGCGCCACACCGGTTGGCACTTCCTTCGGCAGGCGGATCGTGACGTTATGATCTTTCAGCCAGGCGTAAACGCGGGTGGCATAGATAGAGGTGATCAGCGCGGTGAAGATCCCCTGGCCCGACAGATACTGGGTGGAGATTTTACCGTCGGCATAGGGCGCGGCGACCAGCAGGAATGCCATAAAGGCCAGCAGGCCGGACATTACCGGGTCGAGATTAAACTGGCGGCCCAGGCTGGCGCCAATCCCTACCGCGATGAAGAAGGTCATCACGCCCATGCTGAGGTTAAACGGCAACATCAGCTGGTCGCGGTAGGTTTCAGAGAAATCGAGCCAGCCGCGGGCAAAGCTGTTGGTGGTGTCCGCGGAGAACGGCGGGAAGATGAACACCAGCATAAACGAGCCGATGATCATAAACGGCAGCGCGGCGGTAAAGCCGTCGCGGATGGCAATCACGTACTTCTGCTGGCCCAGCTTGCCTGCCAGCGGCGCGATGGACTGCTCAATGACGGCAACCATAGATTGATATAACGAACTCATGAGAACACCTTCTTAGTGTGCCGCTTCGATGAGCGACAGAGCATAGTCCAGCACTTTATCGCCACGTTGCATACCGTAATCCATTGTATCGATGGACTGAACGGGTATGCCCTGAGTGGCAGCCTTGTCTGAGAGCGTTTTTAGCATGTATTTGACTTGCGGTCCGAGAAGCACGACCTGATATTGCGGAAACTGTGTATCAAATTCTGAAACACCGTACGCATCGATTTTGACGGGGATTCCGCGTTCTTCCGCGGCTTCGACCATTTTCCGTACCAGCAGACTGGTAGACATCCCGGCAGAACAGCACAGCATAATCTTGAACATCGACAACCATCCTCAAAATGTAAATAGTTATTGCGGAGATGATTGGATAACATATGGAAACCGGTTTCCATGCATATAAGACAGAAGTGTGACAGCCATCAAGATCCATTACTTATAGGGGCTGTTTATCGGATTTGGGTCACATATTTTGGCTGCTTTTGCATCACTTAGAGTGGAAACGGAAAATCGGTTTCCATAGAAAACGGAAACAGATATACTCCTGAGTGGCTATAATATGAGCCGAAGTGGAATCAGGAATTACAGGGGCCTGGAGAGACCTGTCAGGGGATAAAGATGTCTACAATCAACGATGTATCACGTCTGGCCGGGGTGTCCAAAGCCACGGTATCACGGGTGTTGAGCGGGTCGCGCGGCGTGAAGGAAGCCAGCCGTCAGGCCGTACTGAAAGCAGTTGAAGAGCTGAACTACCGGCCAAACGTGATTGCCCAATCGCTGCTGAGCCAGACAACCGGTTGTATCGGCGTCATTTGTGCGCAGGACAACATTAACCAGACTACGGGTTACCTTTACGCGCTGGAAAAACACCTCAGCCAGCACCAGAAGCACCTGCTGCTTCGCTTCGCCAATACCAAAGCCGAAGTCATGAGCGCGCTGGATGAACTCTCTTGCGGGCTATGCGATGACATTCTGATTATTGGCGCCCGTTTCCCGTTGCAGATCGATCAGGAGAACGTCATCCTGGTGGATTGCATGGAAACCAATAACGTCAATAGTATCCAGTATGACCACGCTTTTGCCGCGGAAACCGCCTGTAATTTCCTCGCCAGCCAGGGGCGACGCCAGATTGCCCTGATCCACCCGTACGGCAGTGGTTTTGCCGATCAGGTGCTGCTGGGCTACAAGCATGGGCTGGAAAAGAACTTCCTGCCGTTTAATCGCAACCTGGTCTTTATGGAAGCCACCTCTTCCTCCGTGGCCCTGCAGGAGCTGCTCAACAACGCCTCCACGCTCAACTTCAACGCCTTGCTGGTGGCCGACGAGCAGGAAGCGCAGCGGGTGATCCCCCAGCTCCAGGCGTTCAACCGATCGGTGCCGGGCGACATCATGGTCTTCAGTCTGGCGGGTTCACTGCATCTGCCGGGCATTCCAACCATTCCGGCGATTGAGTACTCAATGGATGCCATGGCGGCACGGATCGTCAGCTGGCTGAATGAGAAGACCCAGATGCTGGGTTCGTATGTGCTGCGCGGGGATTTAATTATTCCGGATGTGCGTCGCTAAAATATTAAGGGGGCTATATGGCCCCTTTATGCGTAATCAGTAATCCTCCATGCAGTCCACCTGACTGACAGCATCCCAGTAACCCTCCTGGTTGTTCCGCTCCATCGCCACCACCGCGTTTTTGACCAGCATCTGATTCGCCTCAGACGCCATGATCATCGCCTGCCACTCTTTATCGGTTTGCTTGCGTTGTGGGGCACAGGCTTTCTTCACATCCTTTAAAACCGCCTGTTTCATCTGCTCTAACTTTGCCGGATCGTTCATTTCCTGAGCATGAACGAAGGCGGCGAAAAGCAGGCAGAAGATGAGGCAAAACAGGTGCGCTGACTTCATGGAAACCTCCGAAAAAAACACACACGTTTATGAAATATATCGTTACATCCGCCTTTGCGACCCAAGCCGAAAGTATTAATTTTGCCAATAGTTGCGCAGGGGTACGACTAAGCGTAGCCGCAGAATTTGCCTGAGAGGAAAGCGCAGAAAAAAATGTGTGACGGCTGGCGGGTGACAGGTAATAAAGGGTGATGCGACTCGCGAAGGTACTTTTCCGTTGATTGCACTTACATTTTTAACCCGCACGGAGCCAGAATTTGGCGTTTGTATCCCGGGCGGAGTATGCGATAGTCGATCTGCAACGTAACGGGGGATTGATATGCAACTGAGTATTACCGACACCATTACTGAACACGAACAGGAAGAGTTACTCCAGCTACTGCGGATCTATAACAGCCAGTTTATTGATTTTTCCCGCGTGGGGAGCGATCTCGCCGTCTATGCCCGCGATGACAGCGGCAACATGCGCGGCGGACTCATCGGCAACCGCCAGGGCGAGTGGCTGAACATCAAATACCTGTGGGTATCCGATGAATTGCGTGGTAGCGGGCTTGGCAGCCAGCTGATGCAAGCCGCCGAAGCCGAGGCCCGGAAGCAGGGGTGCCGACATGCACTGGTGGACACTTTCAGTTTCCAGGCGCGTCCGTTTTATGAAAAGCAGGGCTATAAGCTGGAAATGACGCTCAACGATTTCCCCTATCCGGGAATACAACGACATTACCTGTCGAAGGCGCTTTAAGCGCCAATACCGCCGCCCATCACCGCCAGAGCATGGCGCACAATACGTTCCGGCGAGAGGGCGCTTAACCTCTCGTCATTGCGCATGCGCGAAAAGGGTACCAGCACCAGACTCAACAGGGTGGTAAATAAAAGCTCCGGCGCCAGATCGCGGTTCAGTTTACCCTCCTGCTGCCAGCGGGCGACGGTATCCAGCGTCCCCTGATATTTCTCATCGCCAAAGCGGGCTTGCAGATGCGCACGCAGCACCGGCATTTCACCGATCACCTCCTGCATCCACAGCGGCGCAAACCAGTGATGCTCTCCGGCCAGTTCGGCCAGCTTTTCCACCATCAACGTCAGGGCGGTGACCGGATCGTCCGGGTGAGCGCTGAAAAGCGTCGCGATGGCGCTGCGAAGCGGTAGAAAACGCTCCTCGATCATCGCATCAAGCAGCTGCTCCCGAGAGTTGAAGTAGTAGTGCAGCATCGCTGGCGTCACGCCTGCTTCTTTGGCAATGGCGTTAAGGGAGGTACGGGCAATCCCCTGGCGCGTAAAGAGATCGAGGGCGATATCCAGCAGCTGCTCCCGGCTGGTGGCGGTGGGTTTGCTTCCGCGTGGGCGTCCGGGGCGGCGAGCCTGTGGCGTAGGGTCGGAATTATCTTTATGTGCTGACATGCGCGGGGGATCCCTTGACCTGATTCATAACTTAGATAAATATTAATTATACGATTAATTAATTTCAAGCGGTGTTTATGGTCTCCGATTCAACAACGCAAACCAAAAACGCGCCCCCGGTGCGGCTGCTCTTCAGTGCGCTCCTGCTGGTGATGCTGCTCTCGGCCCTCGATCAGACCATCGTCTCCACGGCGCTGCCCACCATTGTGGGCGAGCTGGGCGGCCTGGATAAACTCTCCTGGGTCGTGACGGCCTATATTCTGAGCTCCACGATTGTGGTGCCGCTGTACGGTAAGTTTGGCGATCTCTTTGGCCGCAAAATCGTGCTGCAAATCGCGATTGTCCTGTTTCTGGTGGGCTCCGCCCTGTGCGGGCTGGCGCAGAACATGACCCAGCTGGTGCTGATGCGCGCCCTGCAAGGGCTGGGCGGCGGGGGGCTGATGGTGATCAGCATGGCGGCGGTGGCGGACGTTATTCCCCCCGCGGAGCGTGGCCGCTATCAGGGCTTATTCGGCGGGGTCTTTGGACTCGCGACGGTGATTGGTCCGCTGGTCGGTGGTTTTCTGGTGCAGCACGCCTCCTGGCGCTGGATTTTCTACATCAACCTGCCGCTGGGGCTGTTTGCCCTGCTGGTGATTGGCGCGGTCTTCCGCGGCAGCGCGAAGCGCAACAAACATGAGATCGACTATCTGGGGGCGATTTACCTCAGCATGGCGCTGCTGTGCATCATCCTGTTTACCAGCGAAGGGGGCACGGTACGCGAGTGGAGCGACCCGCAACTGTGGTGCATTCTGGCCTTTGGCCTGACGGGTATCGCCGGGTTTATCTACGAGGAGCGTCTGGCGTGGGAGCCGATTATTCCCCTGTCGCTCTTCCGGGATCGCAGCTTCCTGCTGTGTAGTCTGATTGGCTTTATTATCGGCATGTCGCTGTTTGGCTCAGTCACCTTCCTGCCGCTCTATCTGCAGATTGTCAAAGAGGCGACCCCGACCCAGGCCGGTTTACAGCTGATCCCGCTGATGGGCGGACTGCTGCTGACCTCAATTATCAGCGGGCGCATTATCAGCCGCACCGGGAAATACCGCCTGTTCCCCATCCTCGGTACCCTGCTGGGTGTGGTCGGTATGGCCCTGCTCACACGGATCACCATCGAATCACCGATCTGGCAGCTTTACCTGTTTACCGGCGTGCTGGGGGCGGGGCTGGGTCTGGTGATGCAGGTGCTGGTGCTGGCGGTACAGAACAGCGTCTCATCCAGCCAGTACGGTGTGGCCACTTCGGGCGTGACCCTGTTCCGCTCCATCGGCGGGGCGATTGGCGTGGCGCTGTTTGGCGCGGTCTTCACCCACGTATTGCAGTCGGGCCTGATGGCGCGGCTCCCCGAGGGGACCGAACTGCCGCGGGAGATGAACCCCACCGCCATTCATCACCTGCCGGATGCCCTGCGGCTGGACTACCTGGACGCCTTTGGTTCGGCCATTCATGCGGTGTTTTTGATGGCTGCCGGGATTATGGTGCTGGCCTTTGTGCTGTCGTGGTTCCTGCGCGAGGCGCCGCTGCGCAAGCGGGAGGCTTAAGGTTAGTGGGTCTGCTATTTGTTGCGAGTCGCTTTCCGAATTTTGACGCTCTGACTTGTCATTCCCGACGGTGCTGGCGCATGCTTTGGCCTGGTCAATAAACCAGCAGAGGTTGCGATGGAACGTAAAGCAAAACTGTTCAAAAAAGGGCTAAACCAGGCGGTGTTACTGCCTGCTGAGTTCGCGTTTGATGCGGAGAGTGTCTGGATCCGGCGGGATGAAGAGGGGAATGTGGTTCTGGCTGCAAAACCTGCCAAGGAAAAAAGCTGGGATGAATTTTTCAGGATGTTGGAAAACACCACCGTACCTGATTCATTTTTAAGTCCGGAGGAAAGAAATCAGAGTATTACAAAGAGGGATCCTCTGGATGGAGTTCAGGTATGAAACATATGCTGGATACGAATATTGTGAGCCATTTATTTAAAAGGCATCCCGGTGTTGTAAATAGAATGACTAACCTGAAGCCAGCGGACGTATGTATCTCAAGTATCACAGAAGCGGAGCTGCTTTATGGGGCGGATAAAAAACAAAGCACCAGGTTAAAAGAGACCATAAAGACGTTTCTGAGCACTATCACTATCTATGACTGGGACAGTGACGCCGCAGCCGCTTACGGCAAACTCCGTGCTGAGATGGAAACTCGAGGTAAAGTGATGGCAGACCTTGATCAGTTGATCGCAGCCCATGCCATCAGCCGGGGCACAACGATTGTGACTAACGATCATGCTTTCGGAATGGTACAGGAGTTGACTATCGAGGACTGGACTACAGCGGCGTGAGCCCCAACGCCCGGTGGCGCGACGCTTACCGGGCCTACGACAGTTCTCTGTCTCTTCACGTAGGCCGGGCAAGCGCAGCGCCGCCCGGCAAAACCTGCATATAACTTATCCTTCTTATTGATGCCATTTCGTTTTTTAACCTGCCGCTGGGTTGCCGATATAGTCGATAAAACAGTTATCAAAAGGATATGACCGGTGAAACTTCGATTGGGTGCGCTTCTTCTTGCTGGCCTGCTGCTGGCGGGCTGTGACCAAAGCGGCAGCGATGCTAAACACATTAAAGTCGGCGTGATCAACGGCGCCGAGCAGGACGTGGCGGAAGTCGCCAAAAAAGTGGCGAAAGAGAAGTTCGGCCTCGACGTTGAGCTGGTGGGCTTTAGCGGCTCGCTGCTGCCAAACGATGCCACTGACCACGGGGAGCTGGACGCCAACGTCTTCCAGCATCGCCCATTCCTGGCGGAAGACAACAAAGCGCACGGCTACAAGCTGGTGGCGGTGGGCAACACCTTTGTCTTCCCGATGGCGGGTTATTCCCGCAAAATCAGATCGGTCTCTGAACTCAAAGAGGGCGCAACCATCGCCATTCCGAACGACCCCACCAACCTGGGCCGTGCGCTGTTGCTGCTGCAAAACGAAAAGCTGATCGCCCTGAAACCGGACGTCGGTTTACTGCCGACGGCGCTGGATATCACCGCCAACCCAAAAAACCTGAAAATCATGGAGCTGGAGGGGGCGCAACTGCCGCGCGTGCTGGACGATCCGAAAGTGGATGTGGCGATTATCAGCACCACCTATCTCCAGCAAACCGGGCTGTCGCCGGTGCATGACAGCGTCTTTATCGAAGATAAAAACTCGCCTTACGTGAACATTGTGGTGACGCGGGAAGATAATAAAGATTCGCAGAAGGTAAAGGAGTTTATCCAGGCGTACCAGTCGCCAGAAGTGGCGAAGGCGGCAGAGACCATCTTTAACGGCGGGGCCGTGCCGGGGTGGGAATAAATCATCATGCCGCTCACTGCGGCCTGAAGATAAGTTGGCCCAATCCCATCGTTGAATGCCCTTTAGCCCACATTCTGCCGTTCCTCCTCCGGCTATCCTTTCTGCAATACAGACCGGAGGAGAGTTCATGAACATCACCCACATTCGTAACGCGACACAGCTTATCACCTATGCCGGAAAGCGCTTTCTGGTTGACCCGATGCTGGCACCTAAAGAGGCCTACCCCGGCTTTCCGGGCACTGCCCGGGAGGCGATCCGCAACCCGATGGTGGAACTGCCCTGTCCGATTGAAACCCTGCTGGATGTCGATGCCGTTATCGTAACCCATACCCACCCCGATCACTGGGATCAGCACGCTATCGAGCGGATCGCCAAAGACAAACCGATCTTCGTTCAGAACGAAGATGACGCGCAGCTGCTGCGCAGCCAGGGCTTCACCCAACTTAACGTGCTGACGGACAACAGCCCGTTTGGCGATATCCGGCTAAGTAAAACCGACGGCGGCCAGCACGGTACCGATCGTGCCTATGCGGTGCCGGAGCTGGCGGAGCGGCTGGGCGAAGCCTGCGGCGTGGTGTTTCGTCATCCTGACGAAAAGACGCTCTGCATTGTTGGGGATACGATCTGGCGCGAGGCGGTAGCAACCGATCTGCAAAAACATCAGCCGGATGTGGTGGTTATCAACGCCGGTTATGCCCACGTGATCGGGTTTGGGCCGATCATCATGGGCCAGGAGGATGTGCTGAATATTCACTTCCTGCTACCGCAGGCGAAAATTGTGGCGGTCCATATGGAGGCCATCAACCACTGCCTGCTGACCCGCAGCGCGTTGCGCCAGTATGCAGAGGATAATCAGGTCAGCGACGTGCTGAGCATTCCTCAGGATGGTGAATCCGTTATATTCTGAGGCAATCAGGGGAAAGGAGAGATCAATGCCGCTTACTCACGTTGCCATTGTCGCCGTGGACGGGTTTAGCCCGTTCCACTACTCCGTCCCCTGCATTCTGTTTGGCGATACCGTTTCCGGTAAAAAGCGTTTTAATGTAACGATCTGCGCCGAAAAGCCCGGACTCCTGACCTCCCCCGACGGCTTCGCGCTTAACGCAACGCAGGATTATTCTGCTATCGGGCAGGCCGATATCGTGGTGGTACCTTACTGGCAACATGTTCTGGCGCGTCCCCCGCAGGCGCTGCTCGACAGCCTGGTGCAGGCCAAAGACCGCGGGGCGGAGATCGTCGGGTTGTGTCTGGGGTCGTTTGTTCTCGGATATGCTGGCATTCTCGACGGCAAACGGGCAGCAACGCACTGGGAGTTCGAACGCCAGTTTCAGACGCTTTTCCCGAACGTGCAGCTCGATATCAACGCGCTGTACGTTGATGACGACCGCATCATCACCTCTGCCGGTACCGCCGCCGCGCTGGACTGCTGCCTGTACATTATCCGTCAGCGCTTTGGCAGCGAGGTCGCCAACCAGATTGCCCGACGGATGATCGTGCCGCCGCACCGCGAGGGCGGGCAGGCGCAGTTTATCGCCCAGCCGGTGCCGGAAACCACCCGCGATGCGCGAATCAATAATCTGATCGATTATCTCCAGCGTAATATCAGCCAGCCGCTCAACCTGGATGCGCTGGCAGAGAGCGTGGCGATGAGTCGCCGCACCCTGACCCGCCATTTTATGAAAGCCACCGGAATGAGTGTGGTCTCGTGGATCACCGCCGAACGCCTGCGGCGTAGCCAGCTGTTGCTGGAAAGTAGCAATCTGCCGATAGAGGCGGTGGCAGAGCAGGTGGGCTATCTCTCAGCTGTGACCTGGCGTCAGCAGTTTAAGGCCCGTTTTGGTGTCAGCCCGGCGGAGTGGCGCAAAACCTTCCGCACGCAGGCCCAGGCCGGATAAGCGTAGCACCTTCCGGCATTTACCCCAGCCGCGCCATTCTCGTCTCGCCTTCCACCATCGACAGCTGATACAGCGAAAACGATCGATGCTTCTCAATCAGGTTCGCCAGCTCCGGCGAGTGGCTGGTGAGCCAGATCTGCGAATAGCGGCTGGCCTCAGCGATCAGGCTCGCCAGAGCAGGCAGCATCTGCGGATGCAGGCTGTTTTCTGGTTCGTTGAGGGCGATAAAAGCGGGCGGGCGCGGGCTGAGCAGGGCCACCGCCAGACAGAGAAAACGCAGCGTGCCGTCGGAAAACTCTGCGGGCTCCAGCGGTCGGCTTAAGCCTTCGCGCTGCATCATCATCCGGAAACGTCCGCCCGTATTGTCGCTGTAAAAGACGCAGCCGGGGAAAGCCTGGTCGAGAATACGCATCAGCAGCATCTCGTCGCCAATCTCGACGATGGTCTGAAACGCGGCCGCCAGGTTTGCGCCGTCGCTGGCCAGCACTGGCGAACGGAACCCCACCTGCGGAGCGCGCATCGCCGAACCGGATGAGACAGAAAACTCATGATAAAAACGCCAGTTACGCAGGGACTCGCGCATCTGCGACACCTCGGGGTAGAGGTGCGGCTCGCCGAGCTGGCCGAAGACCGATTCGTTCTCATACAGGGTGCCGCTGTGGGTCACCTTTTCGTGGTGAACGTTATTCAGAAACACGGTCTGGTTTTTGCGCTGCATCAGGCGTGCGGAAGGGCGCCGCTGGTGGCCGCTCAGCCAGATGGACTCTTCTTTGATGACCGGATCGAGCTGAAACTGCGAAGGATAAGGCAGCTTTTCAACAAAGCCCACCTGCAGTTCATACTCGTAGGTTTCGGTTTCCACCGCCAGATTCATCCGCCGCAGCTGGTCGCTGCGGGTTTTGCCTGCCCAGAACACCTTCAGAATGCCGCCTTCATTTGCCAGCGCCTGGGAAAACTGCCCCTGCGCCGCGCTGTGCATCAGGTGGATGGCTTTATAGATATTCGATTTTCCGCTGCCGTTCGGGCCGAAAACGATATTGAGCTGCTCCAGATCCAGCGACATGTCGCGAATCGAACGGTAGTTTTGAATGTGCAGGGAGTTGATCATGGGCGGACCCTTTTGCGGCTTAAGCCTGTATAAAGCTACAGTATTTTAAGCAAACTGCAAAAAAAAGACGACAGTGAGGGTGTCGTCTAAACGGGGTACTGCTTTGGGCCTCTGTGGGTCAATGGGGCCTTCGCATTGTGAATTTCAGGCTACAGCGAGACGCAGACCTAAATCATCCGGGTAGGGATCAAAGTAGTTTTGCGTCATCAGATACTGGTCAGGATATTCCGCCAGATAGTGCTTCAGCAGCGTGAGCGGGGCGAGAATAGGCAGTAACCCGTCACGGTAATGCAGGATCACGTCACGCAGTTCGCCGCGCTGGCGGCTGTTAAGCTGGTTACGGAAATAGCCCTGAATATGCATCAGGACGTTGGTGTGGTTTTTGCGCGAGGCGGGTTGCTTCAGGATCGCCATCAGCTTTTCGCGGTACGCCTCGAAGAAAGCGTTCAGATCTTCCCACTCGTGCAGCGAAGCGACGAACGGGCCAATCTCCCGGTAGCCTGCCTGGTGATGGGCCAGCAGCTGGAGTTTGTAGCGGCTGTGAAAGTCCAGCAGCGCGCGGCGCGTCAGGCCATTGGCGCGCAGGGTGTTCAGTTCGTGAAGAGCAAAGACGCGCTCAACAAAATTCTCCCGCAGTACCGGATCGTGCAGGCGTCCATCCTCCTCCACCGGTAGCCACGGCCAGGTTTCAAGGAGCGCAGCGGTGAACAGCCCGACACCCTCCTTGCGGCCCCGGTTGCCGTTTTCATCATAAAGCCGTACGCGTTCCATGCCGCAGCTGGGGGATTTTGCACAGACGATAAAGCCAGCAAGATCGCCGATTTTTGGCAGATAACCCGCCGCAAAATCGGCCATCTTCTGCGTAACGTCTTCGTGAGGCGCTTTGCTGAACCGCATCTGCGTCTCACCGCTGTCGGTCAGGACCAGGCGCAGCGCCGGACGAGGCGTCGGCAGACCAATAGCCATTTCCGGACAGACGGGCCTGAAGTTGACCCACTGGGCCAGCTCATCCATGACAAAGCCCATACGCTTATGCCCGCCGTCGAAGCGAACGGCGGAACCGGTTAAACATCCGCTAATACCCAGCACAGGTTTTGTTGTCATGGTGTGTACCTCCAGAGCCTATATCTAAAAGTTACACAACTTAACTATTTTGTCCAAGTATTGGCGAAACTATTTTTTAATGTGTATAAATATCAATAGCTTTTAGCTGCCCTTATAGGTCGAGTAACCGTACTGGCTGAGCAGCAACGGAATGTGCAGTTTTTCGTTGGTGCGGGTCACGGTAAACAGCACCGGGATCTCCGGGAAGAACGACTGCAGCTTATTCGCCTGGAAGTACTCGGCGGTTTTAAACGTCACTTTATAGACGCCAGGTTGCATATCCTGATCGTCTGGATAGAGCGACTTGATGCGGCCATCCTGGTCCGTTTTGCCGCTGGCAACAGGGGTCCATTTGTCCTGCTGCTGTTTTTCCAGCGTAACGCTGACGCCCGGCGGTGGCGTACCGGTTTGCTGGTCAAGGATATGCACGCTCAGCGTACCGACAGGGGCGCTAAAGGCGACAGGAGCAAAGGCCATAGAGGCCAGGATCAGCAGAGGGGCACTTTTTTTCATTGGGTTTTCCTGTGGAGTAGTAAGTCACAGGAAAACGTTAGCATTTGCTGCGCGGGAAAATATTCAACTTTTCGTGACAATTCCCGCAGGAGAAAATCATCGGAGGATAATCAACTCAAGGGAAACCTGCTGCTGCCACTGCTCAACCTGCCTTTTGCGCGCGGCATTGAGCTTACCACTGGTGACCAACAGCCACTTGCGGTCCGGGAAGATCTCCGGCGCCAGAGCGGCAGGCGGAATGGGCAGGATGGTGATCCGATGGCCCTGGCCGGTGCGCGCCAGAGCTTCAAGCCAGATTTCACAGGGGTCGTTCAGGTGCCAGCCGCTGAGCAGAAGGTTGTCGCCCGGCGCTTTCTTGTCGCCCTCAAGGCAAAACGAGGTATAGGCGATGATAATGCCATCGAGGATCTCGCGCAGGGTCATGGCGGCGGGAACGTTCGCCGAGACCTGGCTGCGCAGGGGGCGTAACACCTTCGCGACCAGCTCTGGCCGAGGATACTCGCGGTCGGCATCGTAAATCATCTGGCGCAGGGATTCGATTTTGCCCGCCTGCAGACGGTCCAGCATGTTCTGTTGCAGCGTTTGCCAATTGTTGGTACGGCTCGCTGCAGGGCGCTCCAGGAGCGGCTTCACCTGGCCAATCGGAACGCCTTTTTTTACCCAGTCGAGGATTTTCAGCGCCTGTTGGACATCCTCTTCGCTGTACAGGCGATGGCCACCCTCCGTGCGCTGCGGCTTGAGTAAACCGTAGCGGCGCTGCCACGCCCGCAGGGTGGTGGCGGTGATCCCGCTGAGTCTGGCGAATTCGCCGATGGAGTAAGCCATGTCTGCGTCCGAAGGAAAGGATTAATCTCAATATACTACGAATATTTGCCTGCGGGATGAAGCACCAGAGCGGTGCACTACACTTTACATCCAGACGCGCAAATGAAAGGAGTTCTCATGAAACTATGGCCTGTTGTGACCGGTGTCGCCATTGCGCTGACCCTGGTTGCCTGTAAATCCCCTACGCCGCCGAAAGGTGTGCAGCCCATCACCAACTTTGACGCCAGCCGCTATCTCGGCAAGTGGTACGAAGTCGCCCGCCTGGAAAACCGCTTCGAACGCGGTCTGGAGCAGGTTACCGCCACCTACGGCAAGCGCAGCGACGGGCAGATCAGCGTTATCAACCGCGGATACGATCCGGTAAAACGCAAGTGGAACGAGAGCGAGGGCAGAGCCTCTTTCACCGGCGCGCCGACCACCGCCGCGCTGAAGGTCTCGTTCTTCGGTCCGTTCTACGGCGGGTATAACGTCATCAAGCTGGACGATAACTACCAGTACGCGCTGGTCAGCGGCCCGAACCGCGACTACCTGTGGCTCCTGTCGCGCACCCCGACCATTCCGGATGCTGTGAAAGAAGATTACCTCAATACCGCGCGCAGCCTGGGCTTCCGGGTCGATCAGCTGGTATGGGTGAAACAGTAAATATCGTGCTTTCTTCCTGGGGCGACGTGCGGGCAGACGAATAGACTTCCTTCATGGGCTCACGGGAGATGAACATATGCACTGGCAACCCTTTCGCGGCGCCGCGCCGTCCACCATGACCATTCACAGCGCGTCGTTTCCTGATGTCAGTGATAACTGGCCGATGAAAGACGAAGTGACACGCGAACTGAACGCGGTCGATCGGGCGTTAAAAGCGGACCCGCAGCTGATGCCGCCCATCGTTGAAAAGGATGCCAGCGGGGAGAAGAGCCTTAGATGCCAGCACCCCTGGTCAGAAAAGGCCTTCACCAACCGCCCCGCGGTCGTCGCCTGGCGTACCCGGCTGGTGCCCACGGCGCTGGCCCTGTACGCCATCCAGAATCCGCTGGACGAACATCTCCCCGACGGCACCCGAATGGACAGCAACAGCCGCCAGTGGTTTATCCATGCCAACGACGCCATCGGCATCCGCTCCCGGGCGAAGGTGATGGCGGTGCTGGCGGAACAGTACCTGCGTAACGACATCGACAATGTCTGGGTCAGCCTCGCCAGCGGTGCGTCCGTCCCGGTGCTGGAGGCGCTGCGCGGCGCGAACCTCGACGGGCAAAAAGTGCATTTAACGCTGGTGGATGTCGATCCCGTCTCCCTGAAATGGGCAGAGAAAATGACCGCAGCCGAAGGGCTGAGAGTCGGGGAGCAGGTGACGATATTGCAGCGCGATCTGAAAGCGTGCCTGATCCATAGCGACAAACTGGTGCAGGAGCTGGGAGAAGGCCGCGTCGAGCTGGTGGATGCGCTGGGGATCTTTGAATATTTCAACGACGCTGAAGCGGCGACCTTCCTGCAACACATCCTGCGGCTGGTGAAACCGGGCGGGGCGATCATCGTCTCGAACATGCTGACCAGCAGCCCGCAGATCGATTTCGCCCTGCGCTGTATCGGCTGGACGCCGATATTTCCCCGCACCCTGCAACAGCTTCAGGATATTCACCTGGCGGCGGGTATTCCGGCGGAAAACGTAACGGTCATTGTGCCGAAAGATGGGGTGTATGCGGTGATGGAAATCAGGAAGTAAGATTGCCATATTTATCGGGATACGACAGAGGGATGAAATTGCAGTTTTTATATCCACTTGATATTGTTTACGGCGCAGCGGGATATATCTGGATCAGAAAATTAATTTTTAATTTATCTAGTGAATAATATAAGGAAATATTAATGGACGATTTGAAGGACCTGATACACGCTCTGAAAAACAGTATCCCGGAATTAGATCCCGATCCACTTTATGCCTCAGTTCCCACCACCCTTGAGCCTGAAACTGTTCTGGATTGGTTATATGACAACCTCAGCGCGCAACATCTGATGGTATATGAAGAATGGACGGAATATACCGGTTATCTTCCGGCGTTAAAACCACTGGGTAGTGTTTCTCTTCCCGTTGATCCCTCTGAGTATCTTTTTACGCTCATTGAGGAAATTAACTGGTCAGAGGCGGAAATTGAGCCCTGGGATCTTCCCTATATGATGCCTTGGCTCGAACATATCAACCACTACCTGAGCCCACAAGGTATAAGGCTTGTTGATATTTTACCTTTTGAAAATGCCTATATTATCTGTTTGAAGAATGATGACGCATTAATCCAAAATCTCCACGCATGTTTGCAAAAGCTGGGAATGGGCATCAATATGCGATCGCCAACGAATCAACAACAGGTTGTCACGTACATTGAATCCACTCTTTCAGGAAACGTTCAATAATATAGCGAATTGATTGTCATATATCTTTCCGGGGCAGGCTGCGATGGATACATGTATAAGGAAAATTACAGCGTCTGCAAAAGTATTTAATGGCAGCAAAAAATAATGTCATATGGTCGTGCAGAAAGACGGGGTGGATACGGTGATGGGAGTATCTGTTTAAGCGCGGTCGATTCCCTCTCCTGTTAGGAGAGGGACAAAACTGGAATTTCCTAAATATGAAACGCCACGCGCTTCCCGGTCGGGAGTTCAACATCCAGGCTCAGTTTACCGCCCATTGCCTCAGCGACATGCTTTTGGGCAGCTTCAGCTCTTCTCGCATCATTTGCATACCCGTTTCCAGGATCATTTCGTCGGCCATTTCTTTGATGCGTTTTTGGCTTTCAGGGGAACGCGAAGCGATCGCTTCATTCAGGGTTCTCAATCTTTCGTCTCCATCACATGATGTCATCCTTGATAAGTTATTAATCGTATAAGCTACAGCTTATAAATACACCTGCTCAGGCTTGATGTAGATTCGTTTCCCGGCCATGATCGCGTTATGAAAATTGAACCCGCAGTTCCCTCAAAATTTGAACGACTTGTCGCGATCTGGGAGTCGTCCGTTCGCGCTACGCACCACTTTTTGCAGGAGAGCGATATTGCGGCATTGCGTCCGCTGTTGCTCAACGCCTATTTACCGAACTTAAAGGTTGTGATCGCCCGGGATGAAAGCGGCGTTATTCATGGCTTTTTGGGCGCGGATGAGAACCGCATTGAAATGCTGTTTGTGGATGATGCGAGCCGGGGGAAGGGCGTCGGCACGCTGCTGCTGAGACACGCTATTGACCATTTTGGTGCTAACGAGGTGGACGTCAACGAGCAAAACCCGCAGGGGGTTGGGTTTTATCAGCATATGGGGTTTGTGCAGGTTGGGCGATCGGAGCGGGACGGGCAGGGTAATCCGTTTCCGTTGTTGCATATGCGGTACAAGGGTTAATTGCCGCACATATTGGCCCCCAGGCCCTTGGGGGAGAGGGAGAAACAACCCTCCCTCTTCCCATTAGTTACTCGTAATCTGCCCGATAATTACGCCTCGTACTTTATCGCTATTGAAGTAATAAGAGAGGGTATTGCTTTGAGTGAATTCGCCCTGAGCAGGTGTCTCGTAATACAAAAGGAAGGCCTCCTTTTGTATTAACTCATGAGAACCGAGCGACTGAGCGATATCCTGACGAGTAGTATCAAGCAATGATATTTTTGCTATGGAAACGCGAATTGATTCTGGCGATGCCACGCACTCTTTATGATTGCCATCTTTAGCCATCGCGATAGCAGTGAGTAATCCCCTCCCCATTTCATTGCCGGAAATAAACCAATAATTTATGCCTTCTTGTGAATGCAGGCAGATCCAGCTAGCGGAGTCGTCTTTGTGAACAGCGGTATTTGCAATATCCGTCAGGTAAGACGTTTCCATAGAGATTGCTTTGTTGCCGATAGTGACAACAGGGAAAAGCGGAAGCGCTGATTCAACTTGCGGTAAGGAGGTATCCTCTTGATAATACTGCGTTGCAAAGCCAGTCATTTGCTCTGCGTAAACGTAGTGGCTGGTCGAAAGCATGGCAAGGAATAGAGTCGATAAGCGTTTCATTTGACTATTAGCTCCCTATCGTCGCTTTTCCAGATGCTCCTTCTGGCACTTAAGGGTGCAATAATACATCCTTCAGATGAGTCTTCCGGATGCTGACTACTTTTCCCATGAATTTTAAACGCATCTCTGCCACACATATCATTTGTTGAGTAAGGCGTCAGACTGAGCGTGTATTTTCCTGTATGGGCGGAATTATAAGGGGCACCAATAGTATACTTCCCTCGTGGCAGAGGTCCGCTGTTCTTAACGCACTCCTGGGTTGGATCGTTCTTATAGCCACTTGCCCCTGCGTAATCAGCATCAAACTGGTATGACCTGCTCCCCGTTGATTAGTACACCCCGATGTTAGTAATGTCTTCATAAGCCACATGAGGACATCCCCATGAAGAAGCGTTTTTCCGACGAACAGATCATCAGTATTCTCCGCGAAGCCGAAGCTGGGGTACCCGCCCGTGAACTCTGCCGCAAGCATGCCATTTCCGATGCCACGTTTTACACCTGGCGTAAGAAGTATGGCGGTATGGAGGTGCCTGAAGTTAAGCGCCTGAAGTCGCTTGAGGAAGAGAACGCCAGACTCAAGAAGCTGCTTGCCGAAGCCATGCTGGATAAAGAGGCGCTTCAGGTGGCTCTTGGGCGAAAGTACTGACGACAGACCAGAAGCGGGAAGCCGTGATGTTGATGTGTGATGCGACCGGTCTGTCGCAACGTCGTGCCTGCAGGCTTACAGGTTTATCCCTGTCGACCTGCCGCTATGAGGCTCACCGTCCGGCTGCTGATGCGCATTTATCAGGGCGCATCACTGAGCTGGCACTGGAGCGCAGGCGTTTTGGCTACCGTCGTATTTGGCAGTTGCTGCGCCGTGAAGGGCTTCATGTTAATCATAAGCGCGTGTACCGGCTTTATCACCTCAGTGGCCTGGGCGTAAAACGCAGAAGACGTCGTAAAGGGCTGGCAACAGAACGTCTGCCGCTGCTCCGTCCGGCGGCGCCCAATCTGACCTGGTCGATGGATTTCGTCATGGACGCACTTTCCACCGGTCGCAGGATCAAGTGTCTTACCTGCGTCGATGATTTCACAAAGGAATGCCTGACGGTCACTGTTGCCTTTGGGATTTCAGGCGTTCAGGTCACGCGTATTCTGGACAGCATTGCACTGTTTCGAGGCTATCCGGCGACGATAAGAACTGACCAGGGGCCGGAGTTCACTTGCCGTGCACTGGATCAATGGGCCTTTGAGCATGGTGTTGAGTTGCGCTTAATCCAGCCGGGCAAGCCAACGCAGAACGGATTTATTGAGAGCTTTAACGGACGATTTCGCGATGAATGTTTGAATGAGCACTGGTTCAGCGATATCGTTCATGCCAGGAAAATTATTAATGACTGGCGGCAGGATTATAACGAATGCCGCCCGCACTCCACGCTGAATTATCAGACACCGTCTGAATTTGCAGCGGGCTGGAGAAAGGGTCATTCTGAGAATGAAGATTCCGACGTTACTAACTGAGTGTTGTATCTAATCGTGGGGGCAGGTCAGGTAAACTCCATCGAGATAGAACTTGTGTTCTTTCACATCATACTCCCACGACATATCTCCTCCTTAGCCTCTTTCTTTCCATGTGTCCGAGTGAATGATGTTTCCATCAAGGTAATGCCACGTAATTTTTTCATATGTCAGGTCGATATATTCCTGGTGTGTATTAAGCGCATTTTGAGGATGTTTGATATCAAACATAATAGGCTCGATTTGAACGACCTTCGCGTTCTCTAAAGTTGTTTTGAAGTACGCTTCCTCAAGCCCGTTATAATTTATTCTGTAAAATATAAATTCTGCTTTTTTTAACGTTTGACCCGTGCTGAGAGCCTTGTATAACCAAGGGGATGATGAATCAATCTCTTTCATGAATGCATAAGAACTATATATGCGCTTGGATGTTATTTTTCCAGAAAATTTATCTATGGGTTGTTCGACTGAATGCATTAATTCAATAACTTCAATTGAACCCTCGCGATTTTTTATGTCAACTGAGCCTTTAATAGATCGGCCAGAATCATCTTCAAGCCACAAGTAAACGGGTATGGCCATTTTCACCTCCTTATGTAGATTCAAAATAAAATACATCTAGTTAAACGATTAGAATGTGATATGTACCTGAAAAGGGACGTTTAAATATTTTGATTTATAGAGGTGATAAAGAAATTTTATTATTTATATTTATGGGGATTATCTTTCGGATGTCAGGCAGGATTATTAAATAACGCCGGCTGGAGGCTTCGCCTTACCCGGCCTACAAAACCAAAACGGTAGGCCCGGTAAGCGTAGCGCTACCGGGCATCAGGCCGCTCCGCGTATTCATTCTGATTTCTGTCGTCCTGAGTATACCGGGGCGCTAAAGGGCGGCTTGCCAGCCTTTGTTTAGAGAGCTCCCATTTTTTGCTCGGGGTGGAGTTTTGAGGGATTTACAGGAGTAGGCAGTTGCTCGGTTTTATCGAACAACTGAATATCTGCCGAACCTGTAAGCCATGCTTACAGGTTGCGGAATAACTACTTGAAACTAACTGCTTAGGATACAGCTAGCGCGCTTTCAATGCCTTTCAGCTTATGCTGCGCCTGCTTTAATTCGTCCAGCAGCTTTTTCTCATGCGGGTTGTGCGCCATCACCACGATGCAGCCATCCATGACTTTCACTGTGACTTTATCCCCGGTATCAAACCCCGCCGCACGCAGCCATTTGCCAGAAAGGATGAGATTTGGCGTACTGCGATCAAGACCTTGCGGGCGATATCCCACAATTAATGTACGCTCAGTTCCGGTTGCGGCGGTGTCTGAGGTAGAATGCGAATCAGCCATAATCAACTCCTTGATAGTTGGTGAGGTTAGACGCCCTTTAGTGCTCGAACACTACCGGGCGTTGCTTGAAACCTGAATCCATGTGGTAGGTACCACGTGGTGATAAACTAACCGAAATGGTACCTACCATGCAAGAGAAAAAGAAGCCAAATTTTGACCGCAAGAAAAGCACGATGAAGAACATCCGGTTCGAGGACGAGCTTTTGGAACAGATTGAGAAAGCTGCGGGGAAAGGGAATTTTAGTACTTGGGTGAAAGAGGCGTGTAGAATAAGATTAAATAGCAACTATAAGAATGGCTAAGTTATTTAATAAATAAAATCTAAAAAAAATTATACTTTTATAAAAATTAGGCTGATCAGAGACTTTATCAGCCTAATAAGAATATTAATTAAGCCACCCGTCCTTTATTTTATCAATAAAGGCTATTATAGTAGTAAGCGCTGTTGCTATTTTAGCTGTATTTTCAACAGTGGTTGTACCTGATTCAATTGCCGATTGTGTTTTCTTCAAGAAACCATCAGTTTGGGTAACCGCTCTTTTAGCATCAAGTGTTGTATTAGCTTGCATTGCATCTTCAATTGACTTTACAAGTTCACTTATTTCTGCAGACTTATCATCAAGTAATAAAGAAAGTTCATTAAGTTGTTTCTTGATCTGTTCAAGGTCTTTTTCTGTTGCCATTGACTCAGATCTTGCAGAGTAAGAATCACATTCACAGACATTTTTCTTACAGACAGGGCACCCATCTAGGTAATAGTCTTTAAACGCATCACCTAAACTTCTTTTTTGACATTTAATTCCCCAAGCGGAGAAAATCCAAGCTGCAACATCTGCAATTTCTTCGGCCAAATTAGATACGTTCCCACTATTTTTTATAACTGCTGAGTATGCCTCTTGCGTTTCTCCCAACTCTTCAAAAATTCTTGAGAAATGGTAAAAGCTGCCAAATATTTTCCAGACTGCTCCATTTGAAGGATATATGTCATTAATATTTATGACTGCTTTATCTATAGCTCTTCTGCTTAATGTATTGTTATTTTGAAGAGAAAGGAATTTCTCATTTAACTCATGCCTTGCTGCGTATGCTGCTAAATTACCAGCTGGTTGTTTATGTGTTTGAACACATTCGCATGGGGATTTAAGGCAGTAAGGACAGGAGTCAGGAAATTTTTTGTAAAAAGCTTCATTTAAGTTTATGTCAAATTTTGAAGCTAATGTGAATAACCATGATAAACTTTGGATGAAACTTTTTTCATACTCTCCTTCTCTAAGGATGGCTCGAGAAAGGAAAGAAACTTTTCTTACAAGAAACGAGTAAATATAATCTGGGTTTTTATTTATATTAGATTCACCATACATTTCTTCTAAAAAATCTGATAATCGTTTATTGTGTGCAGCTTAGTAATTTCCATTTATTTTGCTCTTTAATAGAAAAAAGAAAGAATTTTTATACTACACATACTATTCTAATATTGCCTATATAATTTATGTTTTTATGAACATGATCTTGTTTACACAAGATAATTTTGAAAATTTTAAAAGATAAAGGCTAAAATAATGAAAGAAAAACAAATTTTGGCGGAAGATCACAGGAGTCGAACCTGCCCAGGACCGCTGGCGGCCCCAACTGGATTTGAAGTCCAGCCACCTCACCGGAGATGACGATCTTCCGCGCCTCGATTGCTACATGGAGGCGGGGCGCATTATAGCTACTTTCAATCATTTACCCCATCTTTTCCCTCACTTATTTCACCCCTTTTTTGACCTGCGTTATGCCCCCAGCGTAAACCCTAAGAAAATCCTCAGCTTACATTTTCCGCCTCTGCACTTTTACCGCGATCACAAAAAACAAGAAACGTAAAAAAGTAACCAGAAAACGCAATACCTGCCCGTGGGTGAATGGTTTACAAAAAATGTAACCGGTCTCAGCGCCCTACGCGTGAAGGAAAAACTATGAAAAGCGAAGTCTTATCCGTCAAAGAGAAAATTGGTTACGGCATGGGTGACGCCGCAAGTCACATCATCTTCGATAACGTCATGCTCTACATGATGTTTTTTTATACCGATATCTTCGGCATCCCCGCCGGGTTCGTCGGCACCATGTTCTTGCTGGCACGTGCGCTGGATGCTGTCTCCGACCCCTGCATGGGGCTGATAGCCGACCGCACCCGCAGCCGTTGGGGTAAGTTCCGCCCGTGGATACTGTTCGGGGCGATCCCGTTTGGTCTGGTCTGCGTGCTGGCCTACACCACGCCGGACCTCAGCCTGAACGGTAAAATGATCTACGCCGCTGTCACTTACACCCTGCTGACCGTGCTCTATACCGTGGTCAACATCCCGTACTGCGCCCTGGGCGGGGTGATCACCAACGACCCGACGCAGCGTATCTCCCTCCAGTCCTGGCGCTTTGTGCTGGCGACGGCGGGCGGCATGCTCTCCACGGTGCTGATGATGCCGCTGGTGAATATGATTGGTGGCGAGAATAAAGCGCTCGGCTTCCAGGGCGGTATCGCGGTGCTGTCGGTGGTAGCGTTCCTGATGCTGGCGTTCTGCTTCTTCACCACCAAAGAGCGCATCCAGGTACCCCCGAGCACTACCTCCATGCGCGAAGATCTGCGCGACATCTGGAAGAACGACCAGTGGCGCATCGTCGGGCTGCTTACCATCCTCAACATTCTGGCGGTCTGCGTGCGCGGCGGGGCGATGATGTATTACGTCACCTGGATCATGGGCTCGCCGGAGCTGTTCGTCGCCTTCCTTACCACCTACTGCGTCGGTAACCTGATTGGCTCCGCGCTGGCGAAACCGCTCACCGACTGGAAGTGCAAGGTCAGCGTCTTCTGGTGGACCAACGCCCTGCTGGCGGTGGCGAGCGTGGCGATGTTCTTCGTGCCGATGCAGGCCAGCATCACCATGTTCGGCTTTATCTTCGTGATTGGCGTGCTGCACCAGCTGGTGACGCCGATCCAGTGGGTAATGATGTCCGACACCGTCGATTACGGCGAGTGGACCAACGGCAAACGCCTCACCGGCATCAGCTTTGCGGGCACGCTGTTCGTGCTCAAGCTGGGCCTGGCGCTGGGCGGGGCGTTAATCGGCTGGATGCTGGCCGGCGGCGGCTACGATGCCGCAGCCAAAACCCAGAACAGCGCCACTATCAGCATTATCATCGCCCTGTTTACCCTGGTACCCGCCGCTTGCTACCTGCTGAGCGCGGTGATCGCCAAACGCTACTACAGCCTGAAGACGCCATTCCTGGTCAAAATCATGAACGATCTGGCGCAGGGCGCGCGACGTAACGAGCAGGAATTTAACATCCTGCCGGTCAGCAAAGAATTGCAGAACTAAGAGGACGAAAGCATGCAAATCAGTGATGGAAACTGGCTAATTCAACCGGGTCTGAACGTTACCTATCCGGTTCAGGTATTCGATGTGGAACAGCAGGGCAATGACCTGGTGGTCTATGTCGCCCCGCGCGACGTGCGCGAGCGCACCTGGCAGCTGGATACCCTGATGTTCACCGTGCGCCTGTTTGCGCCGCAGGAGGGGATTGTCGGGGTGCGTATCGAACACTTCCAGGGGGCGCTGAATAACGGCCCACACTATCCGCTCAACGTGCTGAAAGACGTTAACGTGCAGATTGAAAACAACGCGGAGTTTGCCGAGCTGAAAAGCGGCAATATCAGCGTACGCGTCACCAAAGGCGAGTTCTGGTCGCTGGATTTCTTCCGCGACGGGCAACGCATCACCGGCAGCCAGCTGAAAAATAACGGTTACGTGCAGGACGGCAATACCGATCGCAACTACATGTTTGAGCGTCTGGATCTGGGCGTGGGTGAAACCGTCTACGGCCTGGGCGAGCGCTTTACCGCCCTGGTGCGCAACGGCCAGACGGTCGAAACCTGGAACCGCGACGGCGGCACCAGCACCGAGCAGTCGTACAAAAATATCCCGTTCTACCTCACCAACCGCGGCTACGGCGTGCTGGTAAACCACCCGGAAAACGTCTCCTTTGAAATAGGCTCCGAGAAGGTGTCGAAGGTGCAGTTTAGCGTCGAGGGTGAATATCTGGAGTACTTCGTCATCGACGGCCCGACGCCGAAAGAGGTGCTCAACCGCTATACGCAATTCACCGGGCGTCCGGCGCTGCCGCCTGCGTGGTCGTTCGGGCTGTGGCTCACCACTTCATTCACCACCAACTACGACGAAGCGACGGTGAACAGCTTTATCGACGGCATGGCGGAGCGCGACCTGCCCCTGCACGTCTTCCACTTCGACTGCTTCTGGATGAAGGCCTTCCAGTGGTGCGACTTCGAGTGGGACCCGGTCACCTTCCCGGACCCGGAAGGGATGATCCGTCGCCTGAAGGAGAAAGGGCTCAAGGTCTGCGTATGGATCAACCCGTACATCGGGCAGAAATCACCCGTATTCAATGAGCTGAAAGAGAAGGGCTATCTGCTGAAACGTCCGGATGGCTCCCTGTGGCAGTGGGATAAATGGCAGCCGGGGCTGGCGATCTACGACTTCACCAATCCGGAGGCTTGTGCCTGGTACGCCGACAAGCTGAAAGGCCTGGTGGATATTGGCGTCGACTGCTTTAAAACCGACTTTGGCGAGCGCATCCCGACCGACGTTCAGTGGTTCGACGGTTCCGATCCGCAAAAAATGCACAACCATTATGCCTACATCTACAACGAACTGGTGTGGAACGTGCTGAAAGAGACGGTGGGCGAGGAAGAGGCGGTGCTGTTCGCTCGCTCGGCCTCCGTGGGGGCGCAACAGTTCCCGGTTCACTGGGGCGGCGACTGCTACGCCAACTACGAATCGATGGCCGAAAGCCTGCGCGGCGGGCTGTCGATTGGGCTCTCCGGATTCGGGTTCTGGAGCCACGATATCGGCGGATTCGAAAACACCGCCCCGGCGCATGTCTACAAACGCTGGTGCGCGTTCGGGCTGCTCTCCAGCCATAGCCGCCTGCACGGCAGCAAATCCTACCGGGTACCGTGGGCGTATGATGATGAGTCCTGCGATGTGGTGCGTCACTTCACCCAGCTGAAATGCCGGATGATGCCGTACCTCTATCGCCAGGCGGCGCTGGCCCGCGAGTTCGGCACGCCGATGCTGCGCGCGATGATGCTCGAGTTCCCGGACGATCCGGCCTGCGACTATCTCGATCGTCAGTATATGCTGGGTGATGCGGTGATGGTGGCGCCGGTATTCAGCGAGGCGGGCGACGTGCAGTTTTACCTGCCGGAAGGGCGTTGGACGCATCTGTGGCATAACGATGAGTTGCAGGGCAGCCGCTGGCACAAACAGCAACACGATTTCCAGAGCCTGCCGGTCTACGTGCGCGACAACACCCTGCTGGCGCTGGGTAACAACGACCAGAAACCGGACTACGCCTGGAACGAAGGTACCGCCTTCCAGCTGTTTAACCTGGCCGATGGCGCCACGGCGGTAAGCGAAGTCCCTGCGGCGAACGGTGCCGTGGCCTTTACCCTGACCGCGATGCGCAGCGGTGATACCATAACGTTAAAAGGGAGCGGCGAAGCGCGGAACTGGACGGTCTGCCTGCGCAATGTGCAGCGGATTAGCAGCGTGAAAGGCGCATCCAACATCGGCAGCGAGTGGGGCGTGGTGTTGAAAGCCGAAGGGGATGAGGTGGTAGTTCACCTCTGAGTCGTCTGGAAAAGCCCGGCGGCGCGTTGCTTGCCGGGCCTACGGATTGTGCATGCTGTGGGTTTTGTAGGCCGGGTAAGGCGAAGCCGCCACCCGGCAATCCAGCGCGCTCTGATGCCCGGCGGCGCTGCGCTTGCCGGGCCTACGGGTCGTGCATGCTGTGGGTTTTGTAGGCCGGGTAAGGCGAAGCCGCCACCCGGCAATGCAGTGCCCTCTGATGCCCGGCGGCGCTGCGCTTGCCGGGCCTACGGGTCGTGCATGCTGTGGGTTTTGTAGGCCGGGTAAGGCGAAGCCGCCACCCGGCAATGCCGTGCGGTCTGATGCCCGGCGGCGCTGCGCTTGCCGGGCCCACATTATGGTGCGGGTGGTGGTGCCACCGTATTCACCGCCCCGCCCGTCATCGTCTGGGTCACCTGTTGCTTATCCATATTTACCGCATTCAGCCTGCCGTTAACCGTCGGTTTTAACGGGGAATCTTTCTGCACGTTGCCGCTGGCGGTGAGCTGAAGATTGCCGTCGCCGGACACCGGCAGCGCTGGCCAGCCCCACTGCTGGATGATGTTCAACGGCACGCCGCGCCCGGTCAGATTAACGGTAGTCTGGCGCACCGGGGTCTGCGACACGCTGGCCTTCGCTTCCAGGATCCCTTTCTCGGTAAAGGCGCTCAGTTCATTGATGGCAATCGTCGAGGCGTTGGCGGTAAGCGACAGCGACGGACGACGCACGTCCACGCGATTAAAGGTGGCGGCCGCACCGTTCAGGGTGGCAGTGCCTGACCAGACCCCCCACTCGCGATCTTTCGCCAGTTGCAGGTTGGTGCCATAACCATCGAGCGCGGTGATCTGCCACGGGAAGGCGGCGTCGACATCGATCACCAGGTTCCGGCTCAGGCCAAATTTGCGCAGCGTGACGCTGTGCAGCCATTCCGGCAGGGTCGTGATCCACTGCGTTTTCCAGTTCTCCGGCAGAGTGTATTCCAGCCCGGCGACGGCGACATCATCCAGCACCAGCGCTTTACCACTGCGCAACCAGTTGCCGGAGGTGCGCACCATCCCACCTTCCCAGCGCGAAGTGAACTGGCGCAGGGCGATCCCCTGCGGGGAGAATTCGGCGTTCAGGATCGGATCGAATAGATGCAGTGAACCGTAGATAAATTCACTGGCGTTCATCGACAGGCGGCCATCCTCACTCTGCCAGTCGCCCTGGCTCAGGGTCAGGTTGCGCAAGTTTAAATCGAGATCGGTGACCGCCCAGTCCGGCCCCTGCAGGCGGGCGTCGGTCACGTCGAGGCGGCCAATCTGCAACGATGGCAGGGTAGTAATCGGGGCAAAAAAGTCGGACAGCGATTTATCGCTCTGCAGGCGGATCTCATTCAGGCGCATGTTGTCCACCTTCCAGCCGCCGTTGGCGTCGCGACGCGCGGTGCCGGTGAGCGAGCCCCGGGCCATGTCTGCGCCGATGGTGGTCAGCACCACCTCTTTACCGTTCAGTTCACCTTCAATCAGCACGTTGCTGGCCGGTACGCCGTTCAGCGTCAGCGACCCGGCGCTGATCTGAATCTGCGCTTTTTTACCGAGCACGTTGCCCGCTTCAGGGTCCCAGGGGCGCACGCCGCCGGTTACCTTCTGGGCGCTCAGATCCCATTCAGTGTTCGGGCTGTTAAACGCCATGTTGTTCAGCAGCAGGCGATCGGCCTGGAAGGGGAGCGGGGCAGTCTGGGGCGAGAGGTTCAGCGTGCCGTCAAACAGGGTGATGGTATCCATGTGCAGCGGATCGGTGAGCTGGCGGGTGCTCACGCCGATATCCACCATCTTCGCGACCAGCGTCGCGGGTTGGCCATCGCGCCCGAAGGTGACGTTTTTCAGCACCAGGTGCGTGGGCGACGAGAAACGGTGATCCATCAGGTCGAAATTGAGTTCGTAATCGGTGTTTACCGTGATCCAGCTGCTGACCTGCGCCGCTCCCCAGCGGGTTTGTACAAGGATATAGAGCGCGAGGCTCGCAATAAGCAGAACGGCCAGAATACCGACGAGAAGCTTTCCAATAAATTTCATGGTCTTCCATCACGTAAAACGAACATAAAGGAGTTATGCACGATTTATACGCAATGCTCAAGGCGGGAATAGTGTAATTACGTGTCACGGCAGCAGTTGCCTGCTGCCGTGAAAGGCGATCAGTTCTTTTCTGGTGGGAAAATCAGGTTCAGGACGATAGCGGTGATCCCACCGGCGGCGATGCCGGAAGAGAGCAGGTTCTTCACCCAGTCCGGGGCAAACTGCAGGATCAGCGGCTGCTGAGAGACACCCAGACCCACCGCCAGCGACAGGGCGATGATCATGATAGCGCGGCGGTTCAGCGGCTCGCGGGAGACGATACGCACCCCCGATGCCGCGATGGTGCCAAACATCACCAGCGTTGCGCCGCCGAGGACCGGCTCAGGAATGTGCTGCACAAAGCCGCTCACCGCCGGGAACAGGCCCAGTAAAACCAGCATCAGCGCCACGACAAAGCCCACGTAGCGGCTGGCAACGCCGGTCAACTGGATCACGCCGTTGTTCTGGCCGAAGCAAGAGTTCGGGAAGGTGTTGAACACGGCGGAGACAAACGAGTTCAGACCGTTGGCCAGGACGCCGCCTTTCAGGCGCTTCATGTACAGCGGGCCAGAGACCGGCTGTTCAGAGACGTCAGAGGTCGCGGTAATGTCGCCGATGGTTTCCAGCGAGGTGATCATAAACACCAGCATCAGCGGCAGCAGCAGGCTCCAGTCAATGCCCAGGCCATAGTAGAGCGGCGTCGGCACCATGATCAGCGGGCTGTCGGTCGGCGCAACAGACTGCGGCAGCATGCCCATCGCCCAGGCGGCCAGGTAGCCTGCCGCCATGGCGATCACCAGCGAGGCGACGCGCAGGTACGGGTTACGCTGACGGTTAAGCAGAATAATGATTGCCAGCACAATGCCCGCCAGCAGCAGGTTTTTCGGGGCGCCGAAGGTGTGGTCGTTCATCGCCGCGTAGCCGCCGCCGATGGAGGTCAGACCCACCTGAATCAGCGACAGGCCGATAATCATCACCACTACGCCGGAGACCAGCGGGGTAATAATGCGGCGCGCCAGATGCAGAACGCGGGAGATCACCATTTCAGTGCAACTTGCCAGCATCAGGGTGCCGAACAGCGCCGCCATCATGGTAGGCACATCCGCGCCGCCGGTTTTCAGCGCCGTACCGCCCATGATCAGCGGGGCAACAAAGTTAAAGCTGGTGCCCTGAATCGACAGCAGACCGGAGCCCACCGGCCCCCAGGCTTTAATCTGAATAATGGAGGCCACGCCCGAAGCAAACAGTGACATGCTGATAATGTGCTGGGTGTCCTGCGCCGGTAAACCGAGGGCCTGACAGATCAGCAGGGCTGGGGTAATAACGGCCACAAACATCGCCAGCAGATGCTGACAGGCGGCAAACAAGGTCTGCGCCAGCGGCGGACGGTCTTCAAGACGGTAAATCAGTTCACTGTTTTGCGGCTGCGCAATCGGTTGCGCATCCTGCTGTTCAATGGCGTTAACGGACATCTGCTGCGAACCCCTGGAGGAAAAGCGGGCATTTTAGCCGAGTGGATGAGAAAAGCAAACGATTGCCAACAAAAAACGTTGATAAATTCACCCGTCCAGGACGGCTTTTTCTGTCCTGATGCGGCAAAGTTCATTACACTCCTGCTCCCGATTGCGCTAATAACACGCAAACGTTACAGGAAAACGCGCATGTTGATGGAGCACGTGCCTTAAAAGGAGCCCACTATGATTCATCTCGATACGTTGTCGACCCTCGTTGCGGCAACTCTCGTTTTACTGCTTGGCCGTAAACTGGTTCACAGCGTTCCCTTCCTCAGAAAATACACCATCCCGGAGCCCGTTGCGGGCGGATTGCTGGCTGCCATCGCGCTGCTGGTGCTGAAAAAAAGCATGGGCTGGGAAATCAACTTTGATATGACCTTAAAAGACCCGCTGATGCTGGCCTTTTTCGCCACGATCGGCCTGAACGCCAACCTCTCCAGCCTGCGGGCGGGAGGCAAAGTGCTGGGCGTGTTCTTGATTGTGGTGGTCGGTCTGCTGGTGATGCAGAACGCCATCGGCATCGGCATGGCGTCGCTGCTGGGGCTGGACCCACTGATGGGCCTGCTGGCCGGTTCGATTACCCTGTCGGGCGGTCACGGTACCGGCGCGGCCTGGAGCAAACTGTTTGTTGAACGCTATGGCTTCCAGAATGCCACCGAAGTGGCAATGGCCTGCGCCACCTTTGGGCTGGTGTTAGGTGGCCTGATCGGCGGGCCGGTCGCGCGCTATCTGGTGAAGCGCTCCACCAACCCCAACGGCTGCCCGGACGATGAGTTGACGCCGTCGGCATTTGAGAAGCCGGACGTCGGACGTATGATCACCTCCCTGGTGATGATTGAAACCATCGCCCTGATCGCCATCTGCCTGACGGTGGGTAAAGTGATTGCGCAATTGCTGGCAGGCACCGCGCTGGAGTTGCCGGTCTTTGTCTGCGTGTTGTTTGTGGGGGTGATCCTCAGTAACGGCCTGGCCCTGATGGGCTTTTATCGCGTCTTTGAGCGGGCTGTGTCGGTGTTGGGCAACGTCTGCCTGTCGCTGTTCCTGGCGATGGCGCTGATGAGCCTCAAGCTGTGGGAGCTGGCCTCGCTGGCGCTGCCAATGCTGGCGATCCTCATCGTACAGGCCCTGTTTATGGCGCTGTATGCGATGTTCGTTACCTGGCGGATGATGGGTAAAAACTACGATGCGGCGGTGCTGGCGGCCGGCCATTGCGGCTTTGGTCTGGGGGCAACGCCGACGGCGATCGCCAACATGCAGGCCATTACCGAGCGTTTCGGTCCGTCGCATATGGCGTTTCTGGTGGTGCCGATGGTGGGGGCGTTCTTTATTGATATCGTCAATGCGATCGTGATTAAGCTCTATCTGATGCTGCCCATCTTCGGCTGATCAGGCGTTCGAGTAACGCCCGGTCTCTGGCATCCAGCGGTCGATTAACGCTGCCGCCTGTTCGGGGTAGCGTTCATGAATATGGCGTGCCAGACGCTGAACTTCGGGGATCATGCCCTGATCGCGCATCAAATCTGCTACTTTAAACTCGGCGTTACCGGTCTGACGGGTGCCGAGCAACTCTCCCGGCCCACGGATCTCCAGATCCTGTTGCGCAATCACAAAGCCGTCATTGCTGTCGCGTAACACCTGCAAACGTTTTTGCGCCGTTTTCGACAGCGGGGCTTTATAGAGCAATACGCAGTGCGAGGCCACCGCGCCACGTCCGACGCGGCCACGCAGCTGGTGCAGCTGCGCCAGACCCAGACGTTCCGGGTTTTCGATGATCATCAGGCTGGCGTTAGGCACATCCACCCCCACTTCAATCACCGTGGTGGCAATCAGCAGATGTAGTTCGCCCTGCTTGAAGGCCTGCATGACCGCCTGTTTTTCCGCAGGCTTCATGCGGCCATGTACCAGCCCGACGTTCAGCTCCGGCAGGGCCAGCTTTAACTCTTCCCAGGTGGCTTCTGCCGCCTGCGCTTCCAGCAGATCCGACTCTTCAATCAGGGTACAGACCCAGTAGGCCTGACGCCCTTCCTGCAGGCAGGCGTTGCGCACGCGATCGATGATGTCGCTGCGGCGTGTATCCGGGATGGCAACGGTGGTCACCGGTGTACGGCCCGGGGGCAGCTCGTCGATAACGGAGGTGTCGAGATCGGCATAGGCGGTCATCGCCAGGGTGCGAGGGATGGGCGTGGCGGTCATGATCAGCTGGTGCGGATGATAACCCTGCTGGAGACCTTTCTCCCACAGCGCCAGACGCTGATGCACGCCGAAGCGGTGCTGCTCATCAATGATCACCAGCGCCAGACCGTGGAACTGCACCTGCTCCTGGAAGATGGCATGGGTGCCGACAATCATCTGCACCTGACCGCTGGCAATCGCCTCCTGCTGCGCCTGTCGCGCTTTACCTTTTTGTTTACCGGCAAGCCAGCCCACCTCCACGCCCAGCGGCGCAAACCAGGCGCGGAAATTGTTGGCGTGCTGCTCGGCCAGCAGTTCGGTAGGCGCCATCAGGGCGACCTGTCTGCCGTGAGCAATGGCGCGCAGGGCAGCCAGAGCGGCCACCAGCGTTTTACCGGAGCCGACATCGCCCTGCACCAGACGCATCATCGGCACGTCCAGCGCCATATCATGCTCGATCTCGGCGGTAACGCGGGCCTGCGCCCCGGTAGGTTTAAACGGCAGCGAGGCCAGAAGCCTCTCTTTTAATTCATTACGGGCCGGGAGCGGCAGGGCGTGAAAACGCTGTGCTCCGGCGCGCAGCGCCAGCATGCTCAGGTTATGCGCCAGCAGCTCTTCGAGAATAAGACGTCGCTGCGCCGGGTGTTGCCCGCTCTCTAAATCGCTCAACAGCAGTGAGGGCGGCGGGCGATGGAGAGTACGCAACGCATCCGGCAGGCTCATCATCCCCTGCGCCAGCTCCGGCGGCAGAAGTTCGGCAATGGCGCAGGTGTCCAGCAGCTCCAGCGCCTGCTCGGTCAGCTTGCGCAGCGTCGCCTGCTTAACGCCTTCGGTGGTCGGGTAGACCGGCGTCAGCGTCTCCTGCATCTCCGGCGTGCTGAGATCGCCCTGCACGCGGTACTCCGGGTGGATCATCTCCGCGCCATATTTCCCGCGTTTGGCTTCGCCATAGGCCAGCACCCGTCGTCCGGTGGCGAGGCTGTTTTTCATTGCCGCATTGAAGTTAAAAAAGCGCATCGTCAGGATGCCGGAGCCGTCGCTAATCTGGCAGGTCATCATCCGGCGGCCGCCGAAGGTGATGTTGCAGTTCAGGACTTCGCCTTCAACGGTGGCGTAAATGCCAGGCAGGAGTTCACCAATCTGGTAAAGCTGAGTGCGGTCTTCGTAACGCAGGGGGAGGTGCACAAGGAGATCCTGCACAGTATGCAGGCCGATTTTCGCCAGTTTACTGCTCTGGGCCGCGCCAACGCCCGTCAGGGAATTGAGCGGCACAGCATCCAGCAGACGGCCTTGCATGATTTACTTCGCCGCCTGCATCGTCGCCCACCACGTCGCATCGGCTTCAATCTCGCCCTGCAGATTCACGTGGGGGTACGGTAATTTTTTCTGCTTCGCCACTCTGGCCAGCACCGGATAACCGCCTTCAAACAGCAGGCGCTGCTGCTCGTCGTCCGGCAGCATGCTGTTCTCGCGTTTGTACATCCCGGCATTTTGCCGCTGACGCTGCGCTTCATACAGAATGAGGGCGGAAGCTACGGAGACGTTCAGCGACTGTACCATGCCAATCATCGGAATGATAATGTCCTGATCCGCCAGATCTAAGGCTTCCTGGGTGATCCCCGTCTTCTCCTGACCCATCAGAATGCAGGTCGGGCGGGTGTAATCAATTTCACGGAAATCGACGGCTTTGTCGGAAAGGTGGGTCGCCAGAATCTGCATGCCGCGCCCTTTCAGATGCGAAATGGCTTCGCCAATAGTGTTGTGGGCTTTGACCTGAACCCAGCTGTTGCTGCCTGCGGCAGCCGAGGCCATAGGACGCATCCGCGTCCCCTTCCAGACGGCGTGCACTTCATGCACGCCGACGGCATCAGCGGTACGAACGATAGCAGCAACGTTATGAGGTTTATGCACCTGCTCCATGCACACCGTCAGATCGGGCTGACGCCTGGCGAGCATTTCGCAGATCCGGGCATAACGCGTTGAGTTCATAAAACTAGTTTCGGTTACGGGTGACTTTAATGACGTCAGCCATCACGCGGATTTTACGCATGATATTCGCCAGATGCACACGGTCCCGCGCGGTCAGACGAATAAAGGCGCTGTAGACACGGCCATCCTTCTCTTCGGTATTCAGGCTATGAATATTCGAAGAGGCGGTATTGATCGCCGCGGTCAGGTTCGCCAGCGCGCCCTGGTGGTTGAACATATCTACCTTGATCTCGGTGATAAATTCCTGCTCGGTCTCTTTATCCCACTCGACCGCCATAAACTTCTCTGGCTCTTTCTGATAGCCGCGGATGTTACGACAGGATTCGTGATGGATAACCAGGCCTTTACCCGGGCTGACGTGAGCGATAATCGGATCGCCAGGGATAGGGCGGCAGCACTTGGCAAAGGTGATCAGTACGCCGTCGGCGCCCTTGATCGGCAGGTGCCCGTGGCTGGTTGATGACGGCTGCGGCACAGAGGTTTCACCCTGCTGCAGGTTCTTCGCCACCACCACGCTCATCGCGTTACCCAGACCGATCTCTGCCAGCAGGTCATCAAGCGAGGCGAGCTTCATACGCTCCAGCTCGTGCTGAATGCTCTCTTTCGGGATCTCAGCCAGCTTGCGGCTACCCCCCAACGCATGGTTGAGCAGACGACGACCCAGGCTGACGGAGTCATCGCGTTTGAGGTTCTTCAGCAGCTGACGGATCTTGGCGCGCGCTTTCGAGCTCACGACAAAGTTGAGCCACGCCGCGTTCGGACGCGCGCCTGGGGCAGTAATGATTTCCACCGTCTGGCCACTGGTCAACGGCTGTGACAGCGGATACGGCTGCCTGTCAACACGTGCCCCCACGCAGGCAGGACCGATATCGGTATGCACGGCGTGGGCGAAGTCGACCGGTGTGGCACCAGCAGGCAGCTCGACAATGCGCCCTTCTGGTGTGAAAACGTAAATCTCATCCGGGAAGAGATCGGATTTAACGCTCTCGATAAATTCAAACGAGCTACCGGCGCTCTGCTGCAGCTCCAGCAGGCTCTGCATCCAGCGCTGGGCGCGAATTTGCGCGGTAGTGCTGGTTTCGCCGTGCTCTTTGTAGGCCCAGTGCGCGGCAACACCCATCTCCGCCATCTGATCCATATCTTCGGTACGAATTTGCACCTCAACCGGCACGCCGTGCGGGCCAATCATCGAGGTGTGCAGAGACTGATATCCGTTCGCTTTTGGAATGGCGATATAGTCTTTCATTCGGCCCGGACGCGGCTTGTACAGGCTGTGCATCTGACCGAGCACGCGATAACAGGTGTCGGCGTCATGAACGATCACGCGGAAGGCGTAGATATCCATGATCGAGTGAAAACGCTGCTCTTTGAGCACCATTTTACAGTAGATGGAGTACAAATGCTTTTCGCGACCGCTGACGCGGCAGGGGATTCCGGCTTCCTGCAAACGCCCTTCGATTTCCGAGAGGATCTTCTGAATCATCTCTTTACGGTTGCCACGCGCGGCTTTCACCACCTCTTTAATCACGCGGAAGCGGTTCGGGTACAACGCTTCAAAACCCAGCTCTTCCAGCTCGGTTTTAATGTGATGAATACCTAAACGGTGCGCCAGCGGGCTGTAGATTTCGAGGGTTTCACGGGCAATACGGCGACGTTTGTCCGGGCGAAGCGAGCCCAGCGTGCGCATATTGTGGGTACGGTCGGCGAGTTTGATCAGAATGACGCGGATATCCTGCACCATCGCCATGATCATCTTGCGAAAGTTTTCGGCCTGCGCCTCTTTCTTGTCGCGGAAATTCAGCTTATCAAGCTTAGAGACCCCTTCCACCAGTTCGGCAACGCTTTTGCCAAACAGCTGTTCCATATCCTGGTAGGTGGCAGGGGTATCTTCAATCACGTCATGCAGCAGGGCGGCCATCAGCGTTTCATAGTCGAGTTTCATCTCGGCCAGGATACAGGCCACCGCTACCGGGTGCGTGATATAGGGTTCACCGCTTGAACGTGTCTGACCCTCGTGAGCGTCACGTGCAACGAGATACGCCTGCTGGAGACGTTTAATCTGATCTACCGGCAGGTAGGTTTGAATCAGTTGATTCAGGCTTTCAAACAGATACAAGGGCGACCCGCAGGTTTAATTAACGACGACCTTCAGCAATGGCGGTAACGGCCTGCAGTTCTGCGGCTTCCTGCTCTTGCTGCTCCTGGCGCTCACGAACATCGAGGATCTGGCTGTTGATCAGACCTTCTTCGATTTCGCGCAGTGCGATAACGGTAGTTTTATCGTTTTCTTCCGGTACCAGTGGATCTTTACCGCCTGACTGCATCTGACGAGCGCGACGCGCGGCGACCAGCACCAGGTCAAAACGGTTACCAATTTTCTCTACAGCGTCCTGAACAGTTACGCGTGCCATACTTAAAATGCTCCACAGATGAAGAAATGACTGGGCATGATACTGAATGTGGGTTCAGTCTGCCAACAGTTTGGTGATTAATGCGTCATGTCGCTGCTTCTGGCGGCTCATACGCAGACGTTCGGCGCGAAGGATAGTTTTGAGATCGCTCAGGGCGGCGTCAAAATCATCATTCACAATCAGGTAATCATATTCGGCGTAATGGCTCATTTCCGCAACTGCCTGGGCCATACGTTTTGCGATAACCTCTTCGCTATCCTGACCGCGGCCACGGAGACGGCGATCCAGCTCATCTTTCGACGGCGGCAAAATAAAAATGCTGCGTGAATCAGGCATTTTCTGGCGAATCTGCTGCGCGCCCTGCCAGTCGATATCCAGGAATACGTTTACGCCGGTCGACAGCACTTGCTCGATGGTTTCACGCGAGGTGCCGTAATAGTTACCGAAGACCTCAGCGTGTTCAAGAAACGCATCTCTGCCAATCATCGTTCTGAATTCGTCGTGATCGACAAAGAAATAGTGTTCACCGTGTACTTCACCCGGACGCGGCGCGCGCGTGGTGTGAGAAACAGAAACCTGCGTATCGTACAACGGTTGGGTTTTTAACAGCGCCTGAATCAGGCTGGATTTACCCGCGCCACTTGGGGCAGAAACAATATAAAGCGTGCCTTGAGCCATGAGAGTCTTTGTATGTTGATAGCGTTGAAGTCCTACATACGGGCTTATTATACACGTCGCCGCTTCGTGACGTAGCCTTTGTCACACTTTTTCCGTATTCCGGTTGATTTTTGCGTACCTTTTTCCGGTTTTATGGGGTGTTTGCTGCAACAAAAATTCAATTCTGAGGTTGCCTCGTAAAGTCGTTTTTTGCTCCTCGCCTGCGGCTGCGCTTCGCGTTATACCCCCTGCAAAACAGGGAGGAGTGACGATGTGGCGATATTTTAGCGTGCTGTTAGCAATCTGGAGCAGTGCCGGTCAGGCGATATGCCCGGTCTGGTCGCCTACCCAGGCAGAGCAGGAGATAGCCAGGCTCAGCACGCAAATAGCACGCTGGGATAAGGCGTACTGGCAACAGGGCACCAGCGATGTCAACGACGAAGTCTATGACCAGCTGGCGGCAAGGCTAAAACAGTGGCGGCACTGCTTTGGCGATGAACAGGCGGCGGACGTACCGGTGGCTGCGGGTGGTTCGGTGAGGCACCCGGTCGGCCACACTGGGGTCGCGAAGATAGCCGATAAAACAGCGCTCCGGCAGTGGATGCAGTCGCGTCGCGATCTGTGGATCCAGCCAAAAGTGGATGGCGTGGCGGTCACGCTGGTCTACCGTCAGGGTCAACTGGTGCAGGCCACCAGCCGCGGGGACGGGCTGAAAGGCGAAGACTGGACGGAGAAAGTCAAACGCATCGCCTCGGTTCCCGGGCAGGTAAAAGGCCCGCTTGCCAATAGCGTGTTGCAGGGGGAGCTCTTTTTACTGCGCGATAACCATATCCAGAAGCAGATGGGTGGGATGAATGCGCGGGCAAAAGTCGCCGGGACGATGATGCGACACGATTCCGGCGCAGGGCTGGATAACATCGGTATTTTCATCTGGGCATGGCCTGACGGCCCCGCCTCGATGCCTGAACGGCTACAGGCCTTAACCCAGGCAGGCTTCACCCTGACCGGGTCATGGACGCATAAAGTCAGTTCGCTGGAGGCGGTAGAAAAAATACGCGAACGCTGGTTTACATCGCCCCTGCCGTTTGTGACCGATGGGGTCATCATCCGCTCGGCGCAGGAGCCTCCGGGTCACCGCTGGCTTCCCGGCGAGGGCAGTTGGGTCGTGGCGTGGAAATATGCGCCGGTCGCCCGGGTTGCCGAAGTTCGGGCCATCAATTTCACCGTGGGGCGTACCGGCAGGATCGCGGTGGTCGCCCTCCTGGTGCCCGTACAGCTTGATGATAAGCAGGTGCAGCGCGTAAACCTCGGGTCAGTGGGACGCTGGCAGGCGCTGGATATTGCGCCGGGGGATCAGATCCAAATTAGCCTGGCCGGGCAGGGGATCCCGCGCGTGGATAACGTTGTCTGGCGGGGGAGCGATCGCCGCAAACCTGTGCCGCCAGAAACGCGTTTCACCCCGCTCACCTGTTTTTATGCCACGCCGGAGTGCCACGGGCAGTTTATGGCCCGGCTGAAGTGGCTGAGTTCGTCGTCGGTGTTAAATATCGCCGGGCTGGGTGAGGCTGGCTGGCAGACGTTGCATCAGGCGCACCACTTTGAACATCTCTTTTCCTGGCTGGCGCTCAGTCAGGAGCAGTTGCAACACACACCCGGCATAACGTCAGAGCGGGGCCTGCGGCTCTGGCATCAATTCAATCTGGTTCGCCGTCAGCCTTTTACCCGCTGGCTGGATGCGCTTGGCGTTCCGTTGCCACGAAGGGCCCTGCGCGCGCTTAGCGATCGGCAATGGCAGCAGTTACTGGAGAGAGATGCGTTACGCTGGCATCAGGTGCCGGGCATCGGCCCGGAAAAGGCGCGCAGGCTGGTGGATTTTGTTCATCATCCCACCGTTAACGCCCTGGCTTCCTGGCTGGGTGAGCAGGGCGTACAGGGTTTTTAGTGGCTATCGTGGGTGTAATAAAAAACGGGTAATCCCAGTTTCAGACGCAGCGCCAGCATGCGGGCAGTAAAGCCAAATAAGAGCGTGGAGATGATCACCACATCCTGATTGCTCACGTAATGCTGCAGTGCGACATAGAGCACGGCGGACGCGAAAGAGACGCCAGCGTAGAGTTCTTTCTGAAAGACCAGCGGGATGCGTTTGCAGAACATATCGCGCAGCACGCCGCCAAAGACGCCAGTGATCACCGCCGCGATAGTGGCGATCACCGGGCCCTGGCCCATATCCAGCGCGACCTGGGCGCCAATAATGGAGAATACGATCAGGCCGAGGGCATCCAGCACCAGAAACAGACGGCGCAGATGGGGCATAACCGGGGCGGCAATGGTGGTCAACACGGCGGCGACGGCCACGATAATCACATATTCAGGATGTTCGACCCAGCCGAGCGGATAGTGGCCCAGCAGGATATCCCGGACGGAGCCGCCACCCAGCGCCGTGGCAGTGGCAATAATAATGACGCCGAAGGTGTCCATACGACGACGTCCGGCGGCGAGGGCGCCGGTCATGGCTTCAGCGGTGATACCGATCAGATACAGGATATGCAGCAGCATGTTACCCCCAGAAATAAGAGCGTCAGGGTAACGTTATGTGCTCTGGCTCACGATTTAGATTTTCTTGTGCGAGCGAATATGCCTTAGATTATCTAATGGCACTTTAGCTTAAAGAGGGCGATGTACTGTTTTTAGCATAGATATCGCATTAGATTAATTTGGCTTTTAACGCTGCTGAGAGCTAAAAATCTGCCGGAACATCGGCACCAGCATCTTATTCCCGGTTTCGCTGAGGTGGTTATCGTCGAAATACCACGGTTGTAAATTTTTACTGCCCATGCAGCGGCCCGTGGTACAGAGCCAGGCGGTGGGATCGAGCACCTGAACGCCACACTGTTTTGCCGCCCGCGCCTGCGCCTGCAAAATAACGGCGTTTTGTTTGGCGTAAGTCGCGACGGGTATGGATAAGTCGTGCGTGGTTTTGCCGGTCATCAGGCGATGAGATAACGTGCGGGGAACATTTTGCGCCATCTCGGGGATCGGATTCACCAGATAAACAGGACGCGTACTGTTGAGCGAGCATGCCATATCAACGATGGCATCAGAATACTGACGCAGGTAGTCCTGCTTGTTTTGCTGTCCGGCCCCGAAGGTGACAAGCTGCTTTTCGGCATAGTGCGTCAGACGGTTCACGATCACCACCGGTACGTCCGGCGCGTAATCCTTCAGCCTTGAAGGGAGAGAGCGGTTAAATTCCCCACATCGATTTCGCGCCCCCAGCTCGCCCCTCGCCAGCGTCGGACAGCCAGAGTAGGTGATCCCGACAACAGAGCCCTTACCTTGCGCTGCTTCTGCCAGCGCGGTTGCGGTGGCTTCCGCATGGCTGTCGCCAATGATGATGGCTGCAGGCTTACCTGTGCCATAAGCGCTCAGGTGCGTTTTAGGATTGGCTGCGTAGTTTTTGTTGGTGGCTTCCAGCGCGATTTTGTTGACGAGCGGGTCGGGCTGACTGACCACGATCTGGTTTTTCACCAGATAGCTGAACAGCCAGGCGACACCTACGCAGGCAAAGAGGATCAACCAGAAAGCGCGGGTTGAACGCTGGCTAAGGTAATTTTTGCCGGGTTGCTCAATCAGCACCCACGACAGCCAGCCGACGGCGAAAGAGAGCGCAATCGCGCTCATGACCCACAGCCCGTTATGCTGCTTTCCGCAGTAGAGCAGAACCACCGCCACAGGCCAGTGCCATAAGTAGACGGAGTACGAGCTCAGCCCCGCCCAGCGGAAATTACGGTCGAACAGGCTCACCAGCGGCTGGTAGTCGCTATAAATCACCAGCATCGCGCCCACGACGGGCAGTAAGGTCAGCGGTCCTGGCCAGGCATGCTCAGCGGTAATGAAAAAGAGAGAAAGCAGGATCAGCGCGTAACCCGCAATTGCCGCAACCGGGCGAAGCATCAACGGCATGACAAAGCGCTGCGAGGCATACCACACCAGCCCACCGCATAACATCTCCCAGGCGCGATAAGGCATCAGGTAGAAGCTGGTGGCCGCAGCGTTGGGCGTGTGGGTGACACTCACGATAAACGATGCAACGGTGAGTATGGCCAGGCATAAGCCAGTGTTCAGTTTTTTCCTGAGGGGATAGAGCCCCATCATAATGAAGGGTAATACCAGGTAAAATTGCCATTCGACGGACAATGACCAGGTATGTAAAAACCAGTTTTCATGGGAATCGGGAGCAAAATAGTCCCCGGACTCTTTGTTAAGTTTCAGATTGGAAATAAATAAGGCGGCATAGCCAATATAGTTTCCAAGTTTTTGATATTCATTTGTTGGCAACCAGAAAAAGGTCGTCGCGGCGACGATCAGACACATTGCCAGCAGCGCGGGAATTATTCTTTTACAGCGCGCGGCATAAAACTGAATAAGGTTGAAGCTATTTCGCTCAAGGCCTGTGGCGATGATTTTGGTCATCAAGAAGCCGGAGATAACGAAAAACACATCCACGCCAGCGAAACCGCCGGGCAGCAAAGTGGCGGTAAAGTGATAAAACACTACAGAAAGAATGGCTATTCCGCGCAGCAGGTTAATGTCCTGCCGGAAATCGCGGTCAACTGAGAGGCTGGAGGCTTCCTCTAAGGATAAGTTGATGTTTGCCATTATGTTTCCTGAGAGGAAAGATAAGAATATTGAGTGCGGCGTGCATTCTAACAAAAATAGGAAAGGAGTTCTTATATTCTGATGCGCAGGTGGGATTCAGGACATACTTAAAGCCGTTAATTGACAATGGTCCCTTAGCGGGACCATTAATAGCGAAAAACGCGCGCTAATGTTTATTCGATATTCTGAATCTGTTCGCGCATCTGCTCAATAAGCACCTTCAGTTCAATCGCAGAGTTAGTGACTTCGGCGTTGATAGACTTGGATGCCAGCGTGTTCGACTCGCGGTTGAATTCCTGCATCATAAAGTCGAGACGACGGCCCACGGCCTCTTTCTTCTTCAGGATGTTGTAGGTCTCTTTGACGTGCGCTTCCAGACGATCCAGCTCTTCCGCCACATCGATACGCTGCGCCATCAGCACCAGTTCCTGTTCGAGACGGTTGTTTTCCAGCTGAACTTCGGCATCTTCCAGTTTGGCGACCAGACGCTCACGCTGCCACTGTAGGATCTCTGGCATATGGGCGCGGACTTTCGCCACTTCGCCGCTTACGCCTTCCAGGCGTTGCTCTATCAGCGCTTTCAACGCCTGACCTTCGGTTTCACGGGCTAAAATGAAGTCGTCCAGCGTGCTGTCCAGCGCGGTAAGGAGCTCAGCGGTAATGGCGTCCAGATCCTGTTCGCCTGCCGCCATCACGCCAGGCCAGCGCAGAATATCCACCGGATTAATTTCGCCTTCGTCGCTCTGCATTTTGACCCAGTTAGCGGCGTTCACCAGCTGTTTAGCCAGTTTCTCGTTCAGGATCAGCTCACCTTGCGCGCTCGCATCGGGCTCAAAACGCAGGTTGCATTCAATCTTTCCGCGGGTCAGGCGAGCGCGGATACGCTCACGCACGACAGGCTCAAGGCTGCGGAACTGTTCTGGCATACGGAAATAGGTTTCAAGATAGCGTTGGTTTACCGAGCGCATTTCCCAGGTAGCGCTGCCCCAGCTACCCTTGATTTCACGGCGGGCGTAGGCGGTCATACTGCGGATCATAGACTTTTCCGTTTTCAGAGGAGAGATGGGGGGATTATAGCTTTCGGGGCTTTCTCAGGATAGGAATAAGCGCGTTTAATCCGTATAATGCGCAGCCACATTCGTTTCAAGCCGGAGATATCATCATGCGTCCATCAGGTCGTAGCGCCAACCAGGTGCGCCCCGTCACCCTGACCCGTAACTATACAAAACACGCTGAAGGTTCCGTGCTTGTTGAATTTGGTGACACCAAAGTCCTGTGCACCGCCTCTATCGAAGAGGGCGTGCCGCGCTTTCTGAAAGGCCAGGGACAGGGCTGGATCACTGCCGAATATGGCATGCTGCCACGCTCCACCCACACCCGTAACGCCCGCGAAGCGGCGAAGGGCAAGCAGGGCGGTCGCACCATGGAGATCCAGCGTCTGATCGCCCGTGCGCTGCGCGCCGCTGTTGATCTGAAAACCCTGGGCGAGTTCACCATCACCCTGGACTGCGACGTGATCCAGGCGGACGGCGGCACCCGTACTGCCTCTATTACCGGAGCCTGTGTGGCGCTGGCCGATGCCCTGAACAAACTGGTTGCGGCCGGTAAACTGAAAGCGAACCCGCTGAAAGGCATGGTGGCAGCGGTATCAGTAGGTATCGTCAATGGCGAAGCGCTGTGCGATCTGGAGTACGTTGAAGACTCCGCGGCAGAGACCGACATGAACGTGGTGATGACCGAAGATGGTCGCATCATCGAGGTACAGGGCACGGCAGAAGGCGAGCCGTTTACCCACGAAGAGTTGCTCTCTCTGCTGGCGTTGGCCCGAGAGGGGATCGAATCTATCGTAACGACGCAGAAGGCGGCGTTAGAAAATTGATTTTAAAGGCGACTGATGAGTCGCCTTTTTTTTGCCTGTAAGACAGAAAAGAGAAAGGAGCGAATCCATGAAACCGTATCAGCGCCAGTTTATTGAGTTTGCGCTTAGCAAGCAGGTACTTAAGTTTGGCGAATTTACGCTGAAATCCGGGCGCAAGAGCCCCTATTTCTTTAACGCCGGGCTGTTTAATACCGGGCGCGATCTGGCACTGTTAGGCCGCTTCTATGCCGAAGCGCTGGTGGACTCCGGGATCGAATTCGACCTGCTGTTTGGCCCGGCGTACAAAGGTATTCCGATTGCCACCACCACCGCCGTGGCGCTGGCGGAGCATCACGATCGCGACGTGCCGTACTGCTTTAACCGCAAAGAGGCCAAAACCCACGGCGAAGGCGGTAATCTGGTTGGTAGCGCGTTGCAGGGCCGGGTGATGCTGGTGGACGATGTGATCACCGCAGGCACCGCCATCCGTGAATCGATGGAGATTATCCAGGCGAATAATGCCACGCTTGCGGGCGTGCTGATCTCGCTGGACCGCCAGGAGCGTGGACGTGGCGATATCTCGGCCATTCAGGAAGTGGAGCGTGACTACAACTGCAAAGTGACCTCAATCATCACCCTGAAAGATCTGATTGCCTATCTGGAAGAGAAGCCGGAGATGGCAGAGAGCCTGGCGGCGGTGCGCGCCTATCGCGAAGCGTACGGCGTTTAATGTAAAAGCCCGGTGGCGCTTTGCTTACCGGGCCTACGTAAACCGTAGGCCGGATAAGGCGGCAACAGGGTTACTGCAACTGCGCGGCCACGAGCGGCCAGCGGGCATCAAAATCGTCCGTCGGACGATATTTGAATTCACTGCGCACAAAGCGGGAGAGCATCCCTTCACAGAAAGCCAGAACTTGCCCGGCAAGCAGCGATTCATCCATGGTGAAGCCTTCGCCTTCACGCATTTTCTTTTCGCGTAATACCTGGCGCAGCTGCGCCTCAATACGCTCGAAAAGCTGGTTAATACGCCCCTGCAATCTGTCCTGTTCAAACATCAGCGCGTGGCCGGTCAGGATACGGGTTAACCCCGGATTGCGCTCGCCGAAACCGAGGATCAGCAGAACAATCAGACGCAGCCGTGCGGTGGTGTCTTTTTCATCCTTAAGAATCAGGTTGATACGCGTGATCAGGCTATCTTCGATAAACTCGATCAGGCTGTCGAACATCCGCGTTTTGCTGGGAAAATGACGGTACAGCGCCGCTTCCGACACGCCCACAGAGGCGGCCAGTTTTGCGGTGGTGATGCGTTGACTGCCATCGCTGGATTCAAGCATCAGAGCCAGAGATTGAAGTATTTCTTCGCGACGATTCCTTTTCGCTGTTTGTTTTTCTGCCATGTTACAAAATACCCCTGAAAATAATCACTTGTCAGGCTGACGTCCACACAACGACCGCAAACGGCTGTTTGCGGTTTGTTATTACGTTATGCGTTGTGGGATGCGTATAGCCGGGTTTATTTGCGCCCGGAATGGCCGAAGCCGCCTTCGCCGCGATCGGTCGCGTCGAAATCTTCTACCAGATTAAATTCAGCCTGTACCACCGGGACGAACACCATCTGGGCGACACGCTCGCCGGGTTGAATGGTGAAGCTCTCCTGGCCACGGTTCCAGACAGAAACCATCAGTTGACCCTGATAGTCAGAATCGATAAGACCCACCAGATTGCCCAGCACGATACCATGCTTATGACCCAGGCCGGAACGCGGCAGGATCACCGCCGCCAGAGAGGCGTCGGCAATGTGGATCGCAAGGCCGGTCGGCAGCAGCGTGGTAGCGCCGGGTGCCAGTTCTACGGCGTCGTCGAGGCAGGCACGCAGGTCAAGACCGGCAGAGCCGGAAGTGGCATAGGTCGGCAGTGGAAATTGCTGACCAACACGCGGGTCCAGAATCTTAACGTCGATTTTTTTCATCATAACGGGTAACGATCTCGTCCAGTAATTGTTGGCCCAGGAGTTCCTTGCGCTCAAGCGGTAAGACTTTATCTCCATCCTGCCAGAAAAGGTGCAATGCGTTGCTGTCGCTGTTGAATCCTTGTGAGGCCAGCGATACGTCGTTCGCGCAAATCAAATCGAGGTTTTTGCGGGTACGTTTTTGCCGGGCATATTCTTCCACATTATTCGTTTCAGCGGCAAACCCAACGACATAAGGGCGGCGATCTTTTAATGCCGCGACCCCGGCTACGATATCGGGGTTTTTCACCATTTTTATCGTGATTTCATCGCCTTGCTTTTTGATTTTCTCATCGGCTATGGCGGCAGCACGGTAGTCCGCCACGGCAGCACAGCCGATAAAAATCTGCTGCTGCTGCGCATGGGTCTGAACCGCGGCGTCCATTTCCAGCGCGGTAGTGACGTCGATGCGCTGCACCCCAGGAGGCGTTGGCAGCGAAACCGGGCCGCTCACCAGCGTCACCTTTGCCCCCCGCGACGCGGCGGCGGCGGCAATCGCAAAGCCCATCTTGCCGGAGCTTTGGTTGGTGATATAGCGCACCGGATCCAGCGGTTCACGCGTCGGACCCGCGGTAATCATGATGTTGAGATGTTGCAGATCGTTGACAGGTGAAAAATGGCTCGCGGCCAGATCCACAATCGCCAGCGGATCCAGCATACGGCCCGGACCCACATCGCCACAGGCCTGGCTGCCGCTGTCCGGCCCCCAAATTAGCAGCCCGCGAGAGGCGAGAGTCGTCAGGTTATGCTGCGTTGCCGCGTTGCGGTACATCTGCTGGTTCATGGCCGGGACCACGGCGACGGGCGCTGGCGTGGCAAGGCAGATAGTGGTAACCAGGTCGTTAGCCATGCCGGCGGCCACGCGGGCGATGAGATCGGCGGTGGCGGGGGCGAGGATGACTAAATCGGCCCATTTACCCAGCTCGATATGGCCCATTGCGGCTTCTGCCGCCGGATCGAGCAGGCTGTCCGACACCGGGTAGCCTGAAACGGCCTGCAGGCTCAGCGGCGTAATGAACGCTTTGCCCCCTTCGGTTATTGCCACCCGCACGTCCGCTCCGCGATCGCGTAAACGGCGCACCAGTTCCGGCGTTTTATAGGCTGCAATGCCGCCGCTCACGCCAAGAACGATTTTTTTACCGGCCAGGCTCATCATGATTCTTTCCTGTTGGGTTCAGCTGAGAGGCGGGCATTTTATCACAATCCGAAAAGCATCGTGCTGTTGTCCATGCGCCACTTTGCGAGGCGTTACGCAATACGAAAAACAGAGCCTCGTGAGGCGTCAGGCGCTGTGGTAGCATAGCGTGGTGATGGAGAAGGAGAGGGTATGGAGACACTATCCCCGCTGCTGCCGCGGGAGAAAATGCTACGGGATGGCGCGACGTTACTGACGGACGAAGAGCTGCTGGCGCTGTTCCTGCGTACCGGGACGCGGAGTAAAAACGTGTTCGTGCTTGCCAGAGATCTGTTGCAGCATTTCGGCTCGCTGCATGGTTTGTTATCCGCAGAGATGAAGGATTTCAGGCTGGTCGAGGGAATTGGCCTGGCGACATTCGCCCAGCTGAAAGGGATTGCTGAGCTCGCCCGCCGCTACTACTGCTCGGGGATTCAGGGCATCAACCCGCTGAAAGATCCGCAGATGACCCAGGAGTTTGTGCGTAGCCAACTGGCGGAAGAGGAGCGCGAGATCTTTATGGTCATCTTCCTCGATAACCAAAACCGGGTGCTGAGCCACAGCCGGTTATTTTCGGGAACCCTGCGCCATGTTGAGGTGCATCCCCGGGAAATTGTGCGCGAAGCGATAAAAGTGAATGCCGCGGGCGTGATCCTCGCGCATAATCACCCCTCAGGGCGCGCCGAACCGAGCAAAGCCGACAGAGACGTGACCGCACGCATCATGAAATGCTGTCAATTCATGGACATTTGTGTTCTTGATCATCTGGTGATAGGCCGCGGAGAGTACGTTTCGTTTGCCGAACGTGGGTGGATTTAAGCCATTTCTCGCGATCCATCGGGATCTTTGTCTGTTCGGGACTTGAGCACATCCGCGAGTCAGCGTATACTACGCCACCTTTGAGAATCTCGGGTTTGGCATTTGGGCCTGGCAATCGATGGTTCACTTAGAATCGCGATGACCGGGCTGTAAAGCCTGACGAGGCGCCGATACCCCATACGAAGCTCGAGCTAATTTGATTTTTGGAGAATAGACATGTCCCGAGTCTGCCAAGTTACTGGCAAGCGTCCGGTGACCGGTAACAACCGTTCCCACGCACTGAACGCGACTAAACGCCGTTTCCTGCCGAACCTGCACTCTCACCGTTTCTGGGTTGAGAGCGAGAAGCGTTTTGTCACCCTGCGCGTATCTGCTAAAGGTATGCGTGTAATTGATAAGAAAGGCATCGATACAGTTCTGTCCGAACTGCGTGCCCGTGGCGAAAAGTACTAAGTACTTAAAGAGGAAATAAATCATGGCTAAAGGTATTCGCGAGAAAATCAAGCTGGTTTCTTCTGCTGGTACAGGTCACTTCTACACCACCACGAAGAACAAACGTACTAAGCCGGAAAAACTGGAACTGAAAAAGTTCGATCCAGTTGTACGCCAGCACGTAATGTACAAAGAAGCTAAAATCAAATAATTTTAGTTTTCTGGTACTGAAAAACCCCGCAACCGCGGGGTTTTTTGCATTCTGCATCTCAACGGAGGAACCATGCCTGAATTACCTGAGGTAGAGACCAGCCGCCGTGGCATTGAGCCCCATCTGGTCGGTGCGACCATTCTTCACGCTGTTGTCCGTAACGGTCGTCTTCGCTGGCCGGTCTCTGATGAGATCCATGCGCTGAGCGATAAACCGGTTCTCAGCGTACAGCGCCGCGCAAAGTACCTGCTGCTTGAGTTGCCTGACGGCTGGATCATCATTCACCTGGGGATGTCCGGGAGCCTGCGCATCCTTAGCGAAGAGCTACCCCCAGAAAAACACGACCACGTTGACCTGGTGATGAGCAACGGCAAAGTGCTGCGCTATACCGATCCGCGTCGTTTTGGCGCCTGGCTGTGGACCAAAGAGCTGGAAGGGCATAACGTGCTGGCGCACCTGGGGCCGGAGCCGCTCTCAGACGCGTTTAATGCGGCGTACCTGAAGGCGAAGTGCGCGAAGAAGAAAACCGCCATTAAACCCTGGCTGATGGATAACAAGCTGGTGGTCGGCGTGGGCAATATCTACGCCAGCGAATCGCTGTTTGCCGCCGGGATCCATCCCGATCGGTTAGCCTCATCGCTGTCGGCGCAGGAGTGTGAGCTGCTGGTGCGGGTGATCAAAGCCGTATTGCTGCGTTCGATTGAGCAGGGCGGAACCACCCTGAAAGACTTCCTGCAAAGCGACGGCAAGCCCGGCTACTTTGCTCAGGAGCTACAGGTCTATGGCCGTAAAGACGAGCCGTGTCGGGTCTGTGGCACACCGATTGTGGCAACGAAGCATGCCCAGCGGGCAACGTTCTATTGCCGTCAGTGCCAGAAATGATGTGGAGGCCCGGTAAGCGCAGCGCCACCGGGCAAAACACTTATTTCAGCTTGTCCATCAGCGCCTGATGCACGCTGGCGGGTAAGAAATGGGTGACGTCACCTGCATGGCGCGCCACCTCTTTCACCAGAGTAGAAGAGATAAACGACCACTCTTTGGATGGCATCAGAAAGACGCTCTCCAGCTCGGGCATCAGATGGCGGTTCATGTGCGCCAGCTGCATCTCATATTCAAAATCGGCCACCGCGCGCAGCCCACGAATTAAGATATTGGCCTGCTGAGCGCGGGCAAAATTCGCCATCAGATCGCTAAAGCCCACCACGTCAACATTGGGCAGATGCGCCGTTGCGGCTTTCGCCAGCGCAACCCGCTCATCAAGATCGAACAGGGGCTTTTTGCTGGGGCTGGCGGCAATCGCCAAAATCACCGTGTCAAACATGCTTGCGGCACGCGTGACGATATCGATATGGCCGTTGGTGACAGGATCAAAGGTACCCGGATAAATCGCTTTTGTGCTCATGGCTCACGCTTTCTCAGAGTAGCCGCGGCTCAGCGCCCACAGCTCGGTGTATTTATTAAATGTATACTGGGCGTTAACCACCGCCAGTAACCAGCCCTGCTTACCGTCCAGCACGCCACCACGTAGCACCAGCGTCTTCAGAAACGCGCCGACGGTGTGGCTGAAAATTCCTGCCAGCGAGGTTTTCTTGCCGCGCTGATGACGCTCCTGGGCCCATGCCGTGGCGTAATTAAGCTGTTTACGCTGAAAGCTGGCGAAATCACGGCAGGTCAGATGCAGGAGGTCACCGTCGAGGGCAGTTACCGGCGCACCGTCGCAGGCCAGCGCCTCATGAACCAGGTTATCGTTGTACTGATAGCGCGTCCGCGGATAAAGACGCATAACGCGATCGGGATACCAGCCGCTGTGACGCATAAAGCGGCCAAGGAAATAGTTTCGCCGGGCGATGCTGTAGACAACATCAGGCTGAGGGGCCGCCAGTACGCGCTGGATGGCCTGTTTAAGTTCTGGGGTCACACGCTCGTCGGTGTCGATCATCAGGATATAATCGCCGGTGGCGTACTGCTGCGCCCGCTGGCGCTGAATGCCATAACCCTGCCAGTCGGTATCGATATGGACCAGCACACCGGCGGCGCGGGCGATATTAACCGTGTCGTCGGTACTGCCGGAGTCGAGCAGGATCAGCTCATCAGCCCACGCCACAGAGGCGAGGCAATCCGGCAGCAGGTCGGCGGCGTTTTTGGCGATCATCACGACCGACAGACGCGCAGACATCAGTGGCTCCGCACGGGCAGGTAAGGTTGCAGCAGTTGCAGCAGACGGGTCAGTGCGCCCTGGTTCTGATGCAGCACTTCGACAGCGTGACGGCCATACCACAGACGATAATCTTCGTCGGTCAGCAGGTTTGAAACCTCTTTTTCGATGGCGTTCGCATCGGTGACGGTAATCAGCCCGTCCGCCTGCTGCAGTTTGGCGCAGATATCTTTGAAGTTAAAGGTATGTGGCCCCATCAGCACTGGGATGGCGTGCGCTGCGGGCTCCAGCGGGTTATGCCCGCCGCGCTCCACGAGGCTGCCGCCGACAAAGGCCAGGTCGGCAATACCGTACAGCAACATCAGCTCACCCATGGTATCGCCAATTACCACCTGGGTGCCGGAGGAGGGAATTTCACCGCTGCTGCGCATCGTGAAGCTGAATCCGCCCTTTTGCACCATCTCGCGGGCGTCTTTAAACCGCTCAGGATGACGTGGTACGAGGATCAGCAGCAGATCAGGGAAGCGTTCAAGCAGCTGGCGGTGCGCCTGCAGGATAATCTCTTCTTCACCGTCGTGGGTACTGGTAGCGATCCACACTTTGCGGCGCGGCGCCCACTGGCGACGCAGGGTGACCGCTCTCGCAGCCAGTTCAGGCGTGACAGAAATATCAAACTTCAAACTGCCGGTGACTGCCAGCTGATTGCGCTTCAGGCCCAGCGACAGGAATCGCGCGCCATCTTCTTCATTCTGGGCCGCAATCAAGGTGATCTTACTCAGCAGGCGGCGCATAAAGTTGCCCAGCTTGCCGTAGCCCTTCGCGGAGCGTTCTGACAGGCGGGCATTAGCCACCACCAGGGGAATTTTGCGGGCGTGCAGGGCAGAAATCATGTTCGGCCACAGTTCGGTTTCCATTACGATCACCAGCTTAGGGCGCACGGTGTTAAGGAAACGGTTCATGGCACAGGGTAAATCATACGGCAGATAGACATGATGCACATCTTTGCCAAAAGCGGACATGGCGCGTTCGGAACCGGTAGGCGTCATGGTGGTGACGGTGATCGGCAACGACGGATAGCGGTGGCGCAGAGCGCGGACCAGCGGAATAGCGGCCAGCGTTTCACCCACCGAAACGGAATGGAGCAGGATACCGTCCGGCGCAACTTTGTTGCGGCAATAACCATAGCGTTCAGCCCAGCGTTGACGGTAGGCAGGCGCTTTACGGCTACGCAGCAGCAGTCGTAGCCACACCAGTGGCTGAATAATATAGAGCAGAGCGGTATACAACAATTCCAAACGATTATCCGTTTTTTCAGTTTCGGCGGGCAAATTCTAAGCATTTAGGCCGTTTAAAGCTATCCCTTTGGCGCGTTTGCTCAGCCATTTGCCTGCGTTACGTGCGTTCACAGATAAAAAAACGGGCATCAGATGCCCGTTTAATGATTTCTGCTTAACGTTCCGCTTCTGGCAACGCGTTCAGGTGATAGGTGACGCGCTCCGACAGTCCCCGAATATCACCCCCGGTAATGAAGTAGCTGTCGTCTTTCTGGTTCGGGTTACTGACCGCGTATCCCAGCATCTTGTTGATCAGCGTCGCCACCTGGTAATGGTTGAGTGGCATCTGCGGGCTGATGGTGCTCATCGCATACGCCGGATCGTTACTGAAGTAGAGGAACGGCACCTGGGCAATCGGCATCTCGACAATCGAGTGGCCGAACAGACCGCCATCACCCACGCGTTCGCCGTGATCCGAGGTGATAAAGACCAGGACCGGCAGCTTTGATTTCGCCATGGCGGTACGGATCGCCGAAGCCAGCTCTCTGTCGTACAGGCGAACGGCATCATCGTACTCGTTTTTCTTCTGCGCCACGTCGTCATCGAGGCGTGGGGTAGAGAATTTGGCGAAGCCCTGCGGGATGTTGCGCTCGTAAGGGATGTGCGGCGCACGGCTGTTCAGCACCATCAGGAAAGGCTTGTTCCAGTCCAGCTTCGCCTGCTCAACGGAAGGGGTCAGTACCACGTCGGCACCCACGTCCGGGGCCGGGCGGATCTGGGTATCTTCCCACAGGTCGATGTCGTGGATGCCAATCCAGTTGCTCAGCCCTTCCAGGCCCTGGGCGGAGATAAACGCCGTCTGGTAGCCCTGTTTTTTGGCATTGGTGAAGATATTGGTCGACTTCGACTTATAGGCGCCGTAGTTGTCCGGCTCACGCAGGTTGTTCACCAGCATCGGGATCGCCACGCGGGTTGAAACCGCATTCGAAACGATCAAACGCCCGGTTCCCTGATATTGCTGCATCAGCGCTTTCAGTTCCGGGGTGGTGTCGCGTTCATAGCCCAGGGCGCTGACGTGGTGCGGGTTCAGGCTCTCACCAATCGCCAGGATGATGGAGTATTTCCCGGCCTGACTATCCTCAACCGGCGTGACCTTATAGGGCGCATAATGCGTGAGGCTCTGGTTTTCGCCGGAAATGGCTTCCGGGATCAGGCGAATGGCGCTGAAACTCATGGCCGACAGACCGTTACGCAGCAGAGAGTGGCGCAGATCCGGGTTGAATTTATACATCTGTCCGTCGATGGCTTTATAGAACTGGCCGACAAACATCACCACGATAGCCAGCAGGCACGGCATTGCCACCCACTTATGCCACTGCGGCGCCAGGCGGCGGGTAAAGACCAGCGCAAAGATCACCGCGACGGCCATGATGGCAAAGTAGATCCCAAGCGATCCGAGGCTGTCCGTAATACCGCTGGCGATATCTTTGGTTTCGACAAAGGCCAGCCACACTTCGCTCGGGCCGTAAAACTGACCATAGAACTGGTAATAGACCGCTTCCGATATCTGGACGATAAAGGTAACGGCCAGCAGTAGCCGGGTCAGGAAGAAGCGGGCGCTGATGGCCGCCAGCAGGGAGATAATCAGATACAGCGACATGTCGCTGGATTTCGGCTGATATACATGGTCTTTCAGCAGGATGATGATTTCACAGAGTGAAAACAGCACCAGGAAAACAAGGGTTAACACCACGGTGCGCAGGATATTGCGGCGCGGCGTGAGAGGCGATAGTAAGGATGCTTTAAACATGAACGGACTCAACGTAACTCAAAACTTTTTAGTCAGCGGGCGAATGGCTTTACCAAAACCAAAACGCAGGGCGCGGATCAGAGTAGGGCGTTTATGCAGTCCTTTACGCCAGATATCCTCAAACAGGCTGAACCAGCGTGCAGCGACCGCTTCGCGGGAGTAAACCTGCAGACGTTTGTCGCCCTGCTCACGCATCTGACGATAGAGTTCAGGGGTATTTTTCAGCCGCATAATGGCCTCGAAGGCTTCATCAGGCGTTTTGGCGATCAGATAATCAAGCTCGCTTTCGCGGATAGCACGGTACGAAGGTTCGTCATCGCAGATCATTACCGTTTTGCCGAGCCAGTTGTTAATCAGCTTGCTGGCAGGTTTACGCGTCAGCTTATGGTCATGTGATTTACGGAAGCTGATACAGACGTCGACATCCTGGTAGTTGGTCCAGTTATCGAAGGAGATACGCAGGTCGATGCCCTGTTCAGCAAGGCGCTGCTTAAATTCGTCGCTACGGAAGGCCTCCGGAAAGCTGTCAACGCGGCCAAAAAAGGCCACGGTTTTGACAGTTTCATCGGTACGTTCGCGCGGTTTCACGCCGGGTTGCGGCCAGTAGGGTACAAAGACGCCATTGCTGCGGTTGCCCGCTTCCGGGTTCTGATCCACCACCACGTCGGCGCCAATCACCGGTGGGCGATCGGCACGGGCGACGACGGTGACGCCACGCCAGGGTTTAACGCGCGATCCAAAATCATCGTTATGCATCAGGTTGATGGCATCCGGGCGACACTCTGAGCCAAAAGAACACTCAATATCGTCGCCGTAATAGTGCTTCAGCGCCAGGGTGGTCTGGAACGTCCAGCCGCCGCGCCCGCCGCAGTAAAAGCGCTCCGGGATGGTGTCCGGGTTCACGCGGTTATCCAGCAGCGTCTGGAAATCTGCGTAGTTTTTAGCGATGAAATCAGCGCGGGAGACTGCGTGTAATTTAAGTTTGCTCATAATATCCGTTAGCCGATGATTTTCTTAAGGCGGAAGTAACGACGTCCCAGACGCCAGCGCTGACGTAAGCCGCGCGCGTTTTGCCAGATCATCGACCAGATGCCGCGATCAAACAGTTCCTGGGTGATTTCGCGTTTCTTCGCGCTGTCTTCGATGTTGTTAATGCTGTGCAAAATACCCAAACCCTCTTTGGCGATTTGCCACTGACAGGCCGGGACACGCTTTACCTGCTCCGGGTAGCGCTTATTGATGGCGTCCAGCATTTCGAGGATCTTCATATAGTGACGTGATGAACGCATGCGTGTGTCGTCGGTGCCTGGCGTATGGGAGACCGATGCGGAGTGGATCAGATAGTCGTAATAGACTTCGTCAATGTACTGCACGCGTTTCGCGGTCAGCAGTACTTCCGTGGTCCAGGGGATATCCTGATGGCGCAGGCCATGTTCGAAGGTAAAACCCTGTGCCTTGATAAAGGCGTGGCGATAAATATTCAGCCAGGTGACATGCAGGAATTTGCGCGAGGCCAGCGCCATCTGCAACCATTCGGGGCCATCCAGTACGCCAGTGGAGGCCAGCTTGTCGGACGGGAAAATCTTTTTCGACGGACGGCCGTCGTCATAAATATAAGTGCCGTTGCAGGTCGCGACGTCCAGCTGGCCCGCAATGGCGATCTCCAGCAGGCGCGGGTACATGCCAGGGTAAATAACGTCATCAATATCCGGGAATGCAACGTATTCGCCGGTCGCCGCGGCCAGACCTGTGTTGCGCGCGGCTGATACGCCGCCATTAGCCTGGTCGATAACCTTAAAATGGGTAAATTCGTTGGCGTAGCGGGAAATAATTTCAGCTGAGCGATCCGTCGATCCGTCATTAACAATAATCAATTCCAGACTGGATAAATTCTGCTGTTTAATGCTGTCAAAAAAAGCGCTCAGGAATTTTTCGCCATTATAGACGGCAACGATGAGGCTTAATTGAGGCGTTTCAGACATGCTTTCTCCGTAAAAATACGCAGCAATAAAAGGGTATAACCATCACATGCAACGGCATTTCGACAGCCGGCAGGCTAAAGCGTTCCACGCCAGGGTGTTAAACACCGCTGGCGTGGCGCCTTCATCAGGATGTTAACTTCTCGGTCGGTGCAGGTCGTAGGGCGCACATACCAACCAGCAGGCCGGTCAGTAGCATATACTGCTCAAGATAGTGATCTTTAAGGTTGTGATCGACCATGGTTCGGCAGAAGAAGCCGACGGTATAAAGAAGCAGGAACATCCCCACCATCACGTTGCCGCGACGAAACTCCCGCCAGCCGATATACCAGCAGCCTACCAGCAGGATCAGCCAGCCGGCGATACCTATCACACCATTCTGAATACCAAACTCGATCAGGCCGTAGTGGCTATGGGGAATAGTGATGCGGTTATCCTGGGTATCCCGGCGTAGCACATAACGGAACGCCTCTTTTCTGGCTCCGATGCCAGCCGGATGTTCGGCAATCAGTTTCCAGCCCTGATGGAAGAAGCTGGCCCGACAACCGTTGGAATGGTTCATGGGTGCGCCCAATCCGTTGATCGGTATTGCACCATCATTTTGATTGTAACAATAGCTGGTAAACGGGGCATTCCACCCTGCAATGGCGTCACTTTCCAGGCTTTGCCAGCGTGGGTCAGATTTCCATGAAGCGTAACCCAGCAAGACTGAGGCGGTGACAATGCCGACTAAAATACCGCCAGTGACGACCACCCGGCTACGGCGCATGTTGTGCAGGCTCAGCAGGAAAAAGGTCGAAAACAGGCTACCGACCAAGCCGATAGTACCCCAGCGGGAATCGACCAGTGCGGTACACAGCAAATTACTTATCAGGATGGCTATCAGGAAAGGCGTTTTCAGGCGCAGGAAGCGTTGATGTAGCAGACCGCGCGCCAGTAATTCGGCCATCAGGAAGCCCGTGATCATGTTGACCTGGAAGCTCATGCGGGTGCGGTTATAAACAATCCGTGTTTCACCCCAGTAAATATAACCGGTGCGCCAGTATAACCAGGCAATATCAAGCAAGTGTATGAGAACCACGCCCCAGAAGAAGAGGATGACTAGCGTAAAGAAGCGGGCGGCGGTCATGGAAGGATAGGTTCGTTGGATCGCTGGTAATAATACCAGGCCAGCACAGAACAGTAATACCGGGCGTAGCCACTGGCCGCTCCAGGTAGAAACCATCTCTTTTATGTCTGGTGCGACAAAAAAACCATTAATCACAATAAAGAAAGTTAACGCCCATACCACAATAAGAACGAACTTAATTTTGCTTAAATCCAGCCGTTGTCTGGTTGCGCTATTGCTAAAAAAGAGACCAAGAGCGACCGCGACAATGGGATAAATCAAACCATTACGGTGAAACGGCAGCTGATCGTTAGGAATAGGCCAGACAAAACATAAAGCCAGTACAGCAAGGACTAACAGGCCTGTCAGAATGTTACGAGTATTTGTCATATTTTTTGGGCTGGTTAAGGATTTTTCGGTTCTTGACCGGCTGGTTAACAAGGCAGTGAGTGATTTCCACGGTTTTTTAGTGGGAAATAAAAAGTCAGAGAAAATTATCACAAATACCTGACCTACAGAAGGACAATGTTTGTAAGCAAGAATAATCCATAACGTGTTTTCCGGCGCCAGGCTTTATGTATTACCCGGACCGTAACGTATATAATTTGTTGTTATGCCAGCTAATGCACAATAACCAGGAAAAGTATGCATATTGTTCACACTGAAGCAGACGGGGGTAAGGGCGGCCAGCCATTACGCATTATTAATGAATCCCTTGGGATGATTCAGCGTGGTCATCAGGTGACCATACTTTGCCCGGAGAGTGCGCCGCTGCACGGCCTGGCGCGCGATGCCGGGTTAACGGTGGTCACCATGCCGCTTCGGCGCAAGAATCTTCAGAACCTGCAGCAGCTGCGTGGCTGGCTGAAAGAGAACCGTTCATCCATTGATGTCATAAATAGTCATAATTCCGCCGATACCTGGCTGGTGGCGCTGGCCAATCTTACCCTCTCAAACCCGGTGCCGCTGGTGCGTACCCGCCATGCCTCCGGCATGCCGCGTAACAACTGGACCACCCGCTGGCTGTTTCGTAAAGCCTGTTCGCATATCGTGACTACCGGCGAAGCGCTGCGCCAGCAGATGGCCGACATCGGCGTACCGATGGCCCAGAGCACCTCTGTGCCGAGCGGCGTGGATACGCAGCGTTTTCATCCGGCGGATAAACAACAGGCTCGCGCATACTGCGGCCTGTCGCAGACCGATTTCTGGCTGGGGATGGTGTCACATCTGCGGCCTAACAAAGGCCATAGCGTGTTGCTGCGCGCGTTAGCCGCTATTGATAACCCGCAGATCAAACTGGCGATAGTGGGTGAAGGGCCGCATAAAGCGACGCTGGAGCAGGAGATTATCGACCTGGGATTACAGGCGCGCGTAGTGATGGCGGGGCACCGGAGCGATCCTGAGCGCTGGTTCCCGGCCTTTGATGTTGCGCTCAGCCCGTCGCACGATATGGAAGGGGTTCCGCAGGGGGTACTGCAGTCGCTGGCCTCGCGTATTGCGACTATTGCTACCGACGCGGGCGGCACGGCTGATGCCGTGATCGACGGCAAGACCGGTATTTTGATCGCGCAGCGCGATGAAACGGCGCTGCGCGAGGCGATTGTGAAACTGTATGAGAATGCTTTACTGCGCGAAACGCTGGCGCAGCAGGGCTATGATTACTTGTGCAGCCATTTCACTCGTGAATGCATGCTCGAGTCGATGGAAAAGGTCTTTTCCAACGCGGCTCAACGCAGCAGTTCGCGATAGAGCGCCTGTAGCTCTTTCGCCATCCGTTCCAGGGTATAAGGCTCAGCAGTGGCGCGTGCCGCTGCTGAGTAATCCACGCCCCGTTCACGGCCATTCAGCCATTCGCCGATCGCCTGCTGATAGCCAGCGTCGTCGAGCGCGTCGCGCACCCAGCCGTTCACCCCTTCTTCAATCCACTCCGCCGCGCCGCAGCCATGGCTGGTGAGCAGCGGAAGGCCGCAGGCCAGCGCTTCGACACAGACATTCGGGAAGGGATCGTAAAGCGTCGGCAGGATAAGTGCGTCAGCGGTGCCGTAGACCTGGCGCACATCGGCGACCGGCCCCAGAAAACGCACCCGGGAAGCGACGCCGAGCGTCTGCGCCAGCTTTTCGAATTTGCGGGCGTGCTTGTCCCGCCCGGCAACCAGCAGCCAGACATCAGGATGAGGCACAATGGCGCGCAGCGCCGTCGCCACCCCTTTACGGCTGAAGCCGGAGCCGACATAGGCCAGAACCGGCGCATGCTGCGGGATACCCAGCGCATCCCTCTGGGAGAGCGAGCGCACATCAGGACTGAAGTGCGCGGTATCCACGCCGTTGTAGATCACCGTCAGCTTGTCCTCTGCCAGGCCAAAACGGCGGGCGATATCGTCCCGCACCATTTTCGAGTTGCAGATCACTTTGCGCAGCGCAGGATGGGTAAACATCTGCGCTTCCGCCCGCAAAATATAGCGATGGTAGCGGCTCAGGGACTGCGCCCAGCGCGCCAGCGGCGACTGGATGCGGTTGTACTGCTCAAGCCAGGTGGCGTGTACTCCATCACCGGCGCGGAAGATGGTCGCCCCGGGAATACGTTCGTGGCTTTGCACGATATCGAACTGCGTAAACTGCGCCGCCGCAGCGTCGGCAAAACCCGACTCGCGATCGAGACGGTTACGGAATGATGGATTAACCGTCAGCGTTTTCCAGCCGGCGGCATCTTCCCACTGGCGGGCAATCAGCGTCACATCCAGGGCCGTATCCTGCGCCAGCACCTTCAGCGCGCGGGAGACGAAGCGCTCCGCGCCGCCGTTGGGGTTATAGGTCTGTCGGACAATCGCGAGCTTCATGCCGGGTTTTCCAGCAGCAGGGTATCAATAGCGCTCAGCACCATTTGCGGGGTGATCGCCGTAATGCAGTCGGAGACGCCGCTGTCGCCGCAGCCCGCTTTACCGCACGGCTGGCAGGTAAAGCCAGCAACAATCACGCGGTAGTTTACCCCCCATGGCGCCCACTTAATCGCCCCGGTCGGGCCGAAGATGGCGACAGTCGGCGTGCCCACCGCGCTGGCGAGGTGCATCGGCATGGAGTCGACGCCAAAGTAGATCCGCGCGTGCTTCATCAGCGCGCCCAGCTCTTTCAGGTTTAGCTGGCCGCTTAAATCAAACACCGGCTGGGTGAGCGCCGCCCGCAGCGCATCCATATAGTCGGTCTCTTCTTTTGACGGCGCGGCAGAGAGGATAACCGGCAGGCCGCGGGCCGCCAGGTTATCAATGGTCGCCGCCAGCTTTTGGATATCCCAGGCCTTAAACATCCAGCGCGACGTGGGGTGGACCAGAATGTAAGAGCCGCTGCTCAGCCCAAAGCCGGCCAGTTTTTCGGCAATCGACGCTTCCGCCGCATCGCCCGGTACAAACAGGGTGTGCTTGTCTGCATCGGTCTGGGGATGGATGCCGATCCGCCGGAGTGCATCGAGATTCACCTCCACCATATGGCGGCTGTTATCCTGGATCGCCGGGTAGAGGGTAGTGAAGGATTTCACCCAGCGGCGACGCGCCAGTCCGCCGCGTTTATCGGGCTTAAAGCCGACGGAGACGCGCGGCTTCAGACGACGCGCCAGACGCGCGCCATGCCAGTGTTCGGTGAGGTTGATCAGCACGTCATACTGACGCGCTTTCAGGGTGTTCAGCAACGCACGATACAGACGGAACTGCGCGAACCAGCCCTTTTTACGCCAGTTACGCCCGATGGTATGCACCTGGTCGATAAACGGATGGCTGGTGAGCATCGCCTGGGTGTCGTCATACACCAGGGCATCCACTTCCACATCGGGATAGTTCGTTTTCAGTACCGTAAAGACCGGCGAGGTCAGCAGAACGTCGCCGTGGTGACGTAGCTTAACAATCAGCACGCGCTTCGGTGGGCGCTCCGCTGAGAAAAAATCAGACATAGGCTCTCTCTGCTGCCAGCAACGGCTCTAATTGCGCAAATACCGCAGCGGCGCTGAGGTCGCTCAGCTGCGATGAATGTTCCGGGCGGCAGATATATTGATTTTTGCCATAGCCGCCAATCAGACCCGGGTCCGTCGGGCCGTAAAGCGTAATATTAGGACGATCCAGCGCCGCCGTCAGGTGGCTGAGACCGGTATCCACCGACACCACCGCCGTCGCGCCCGCCAGCTGCTGCGCCACACCATCCAGCTTCATCCGGGGCAGCACGTCCACGTAATCAAAGCCTCCCGCCAGACGCTTCGCCCGCGCCTCTTCGTGCGGGGCGCCCCACGGCAGCCTGATGCGCAGGCCCGCATGGCTCAGCAGGCCGATAAGCTCGCGCCAGTGGGCTTCCGGCCAGTGTTTGTCATCCCGGGTGGTAGCGTGCAGGAAGATGAGATAAGGCGCGTGTGGCTTTGCATCGTGCAGGAAATGCTGCGAAATGGCGTAATCTCCCTGCAGTTGCGGTTTCGCATAGCCAAGGCTCTTTGCGAACAGCTCCCGGGTGCGCTCCACGGCATGCTGCTGCTTCGCGATCGCGTGGCGACGATTGTAGAACAGGCTCGCCAACGGCTCGCGGGCGCTTTGCCAGTCCATACCGTGCTTTACGCCATGGGCCAACCGGGTGACCAGAGCCGCGCTTTTTACCAGCCCCTGGGCGTCGATGATCGCATCGTAATGCCGGGCCTGCAGCGCGTCGCGAAAGGCCTTACGTTCGGCCTTAATCGGTGCGGAAAACCATGCTTTGCGCCAGCGGCGGATCGCCACTGGAATAACGCACTCTACGGCAGCATGCCAGGTGGGGATCTGGGCGAAGCCCTCTTCCACCACCCAGTCGAAACGGATACCCGGAATAGCCTGCATGGCATCAGTGAGCGAGGGCAGGGTATGCAGCACATCGCCCATTGAGGAGGTTTTAACGATCAATACCCGCATCCGTTATCCTTCTTCGCTCAACAGCAGTTCGTTAAGTTCGTCGAGGACACGCTGCGGAGTGATGTCGATCAGGCTCTGGTGATAGCCTTCAGCGGCGTCACCTTTACGGACTTTATGGTAGCCGGTGATCAGGCGGATCACGCGCGCTTTATGCGACAGCGGCGGGGTGAAGTCCGGGCTGCTCGGGCCGTACAGCGCCACCAGCGGGCGGTTCAGCGCTGCGGCAACGTGCATCAGGCCGGAGTCGTTCGTGACCACTGCCTTACAGGCTGCCAGCAGAACAACCGCCTGCTCCAGCTGGGTCTCCCCGGCCAGATTGCGGCACCAGGCCTGCTGCTCGACGCTCAGTGCGGCGAGGATTTCATTGCCCGCCTCGTGATCTTTCGCCGAGCCGAACAGCACAATCTGATAGCCTTCGTCGATCAGCTGCTTCGCCAGCTCAGCGTAGTGATAGTGCGGCCAGCGCTTCGCCGGGCCGAACTCCGCGCCGGGGCAGAAGCCGATGATCGGGCGTTCGGCCAACAGACCAAAGGTATTGCAGATCTGGGATTTCTCACCCTCGTTCACCTGAAGCTGCGGCCACAGCAGCGGCTGCGGCAGGTCCTTCGCGCTGCGCATCACCCCTTTGTCGTAGGCCAGCGCTACGTAGCGCTCTACCATCAGCGGCCACGCCTCTTTATCCAGCACCCGCGCGTCATTCAGCAGGCCGTAGCGCATCTCGCCGCGCCAGCCGGTGCGGTGCGGAACGCCCGCAAAGAAGGGAACCAGGGCAGATTTAAAGGAATTCGGCAGAACATAAGCGCGATCGTAGCGCTTGTCGCGCAGGCTATGGCCGAGCTTGCGGCGCTCGCCAATTTCCAGCGCCCCGTGGCCGAGCGGCATCGGGATCGCTTCATTCACTTCCGGCATCCGCGATAACAGCGGACGGCACCACGCGGGTGCCATCACGTCAATTATCGCCTGGGGATAGCGCGCCTTGAGCGTGCGATAGAGACTTTGCGACATCATCATGTCGCCCACCCATGACGGGCCTACCACCAAAATTTTCATACTTACGCGTCGCGGTTCAGCCAGGCCATATATTCCGTTACCCCTTCGGCAACGGTCTTGAACGGCTTGTCATAGCCAGCGGCACGCAGGTTGGTCAGATCCGCCTGGGTGAATGCCTGATAGCGGCCTTTCAGCTTGTCCGGGAACGGGATGTACTCAATGGTGCCTTTCTGGTGATACGCCAGCGCTGCGTCCGCCACCGCCTGGAAGGATTCCGCCCGGCCGGTGCCCAGGTTGAAGATGCCGGAGACGCCGTTTTCCCAGAACCACAGGTTCACCGCCGCCACATCGCCCACGTAAACGAAGTCACGCTTAAAGCCATCGCTGCCTTCAAACAGTTTCGGACTTTCGCCATTATTCAGCTGCGTGTTGAGGTGGAAGGCCACGCTCGCCATGCTGCCTTTGTGACCTTCGCGCGGTCCGTAGACGTTGAAGTAGCGGAAGCCGACAATCTGGGAGTTCGCTTCTGGCAGTACCTGGCGTACATATTCGTCAAACAGGAACTTGGAGTAGCCGTAGACGTTCAGCGGCTGCTCATACTCGCGGGACTCGATAAAGTCGGAGGTACGCCCGCCATAGGTCGCCGCGGAAGAGGCGTACAGGAACGGAATTTCGCGCTCCAGGCAGTAGTGCAGGATCTCTTTGGAGTACTGATAGTTGTTGTCCATCATGTACTTGCCGTCCCACTCGGTGGTGGAGGAGCAAGCACCTTCATGGAAGATTGCGTCGATATCGCCGAACTCTTCGCCCGCCATAATCTGGATCAGAAAATCTTCTTTATCCATGTAGTCGGCAATGTTCAGATCCACCAGGTTTACAAACTTGGTGCCGTCTTTCAGGTTATCCACCACCAAAATGTCGGTGATGCCTTTGTCATTGAGAGCTTTAACAATATTGCTGCCGATAAAGCCCGCGCCGCCGGTAACGATGATCATAACTGTAACCTTTGAAGTGTGGAGCCCGGGGACAATCCCGGGCACTGATATTCATATCATATCATTAGTATGACCACCCTTCAGCCATTCACCGACTTAGCGCAGGGGTACACGTGATTTATGCTGCAAAAACGATAACTGTTAAAGCGTCATCTCGTATAGAGGTATAGCTTTGGGTAATATGTGCCGAAATTTGCCGAGTCTGGAGAATTGCAATGCGTGGTGATTTTTACAAACAGTTAAACAGTGACCTGGAAACCGCGCGGGCGGAAGGGTTGTTCAAAGAAGAGCGAATCATTACCTCCGCTCAGCAGGCAGATATCACCGTTGCCGACGGCAGCCAGGTGATTAACTTCTGCGCCAACAACTACCTGGGTCTTGCGAATCACCCTGAGCTGATTGCCGCGGCGAAGGCGGGCATGGACACCCACGGTTTTGGCATGGCCTCCGTGCGTTTCATCTGCGGTACCCAGGACAGCCATAAGGCGCTGGAAAGCAAGCTGGCCGCCTTCCTCGGAATGGAAGATGCCATTCTGTACTCCTCCTGCTTCGATGCCAACGGCGGTCTGTTTGAGACCCTGCTCGGCGCGGAAGATGCCATTATCTCCGACGCCCTGAACCACGCTTCCATCATCGACGGCGTGCGTCTGTGCAAAGCGAAGCGTTTCCGCTACGCCAACAACGACATGGTTGAGCTGGAAGCCCGTCTGAAAGAGGCCCGCGAGGCTGGCGCGCGTCATGTGCTGATCGCTACCGACGGCGTCTTCTCGATGGACGGCGTGATCGCCAACCTGAAAGGCGTCTGCGACCTGGCGGACAAATACGATGCGCTGGTGATGGTAGATGACTCCCACGCCGTCGGTTTTGTCGGCGAAAACGGTCGCGGCTCCCACGAATACTGCGACGTGATGGGCCGCGTGGACATCATCACCGGTACGCTGGGTAAAGCGCTGGGTGGTGCCTCCGGCGGCTACACCGCCGCGCGTAAAGAGGTGGTGGAGTGGCTGCGTCAGCGTTCCCGTCCGTACCTGTTCTCCAACTCCCTGGCGCCGGCCATCGTTTCCGCCTCCATTAAAGTGCTGGAGATGGTGGAGTCCGGCGCCGATCTGCGCGACAAACTGTGGGCCAACGCCCGTCTGTTCCGCGAAAAAATGACCGCCGCAGGCTTTACCCTGGCCGGTGCCGATCACGCCATTATCCCGGTGATGTTGGGCGATGCCGTCGTGGCGCAGAACTTTGCCCGTGAGCTGCAGAAAGAGGGGATTTACGTCACCGGTTTCTTCTTCCCGGTGGTGCCAAAAGGTCAGGCGCGTATCCGCACCCAGATGTCTGCGGCGCATTCCCCTGAACAAATTGAGCGTGCGGTGGAAGCCTTTACCCGCATCGGCAAACAACTGGGCGTGTTTGCCTGAGGACGCATAATGAAAGCATTATCCAAACTGAAAGCGGAAGAAGGCATCTGGATGACCGACGTTCCAGAGCCGGAAGTCGGACATAACGATCTGCTGATTAAAATCCGTAAAACCGCTATCTGCGGTACCGACGTGCACATCTACAACTGGGACCAGTGGTCGCAGAAGACCATCCCGGTGCCGATGGTTGTAGGCCACGAATATGTTGGCGAAGTGGTAGGCATCGGTCAGGAAGTAAAAGGCTTCAAAATTGGCGATCGCGTCTCTGGCGAAGGCCATATCACCTGCGGCCACTGCCGTAACTGCCGCGGTGGCCGTACCCACCTGTGCCGCAACACCGTGGGCGTGGGCGTCAACCGTCCGGGCTGCTTCGCAGAATACCTGGTGATCCCGGCGTTCAACGCCTTCAAAATCCCGGACAATATCTCTGACGATCTCGCCTCCATCTTCGACCCGTTCGGTAATGCGGTACATACTGCGCTCTCCTTCGACCTGGTAGGCGAAGACGTGCTGGTGTCTGGTGCAGGCCCAATCGGCATCATGGCAGCAGCCGTGGCGAAGCACGTCGGTGCGCGTAACGTGGTGATCACCGACGTGAACGAATACCGTCTGTCGCTGGCGCGTAAAATGGGCGTTACCCGTGCGGTGGATGTCTCTAAAGAGAGCCTGAACGACGTGATGGAAGAGCTGGGTATGACCGAAGGCTTTGACGTCGGTCTGGAGATGTCCGGTGCGCCACCGGCGTTCCGCACCATGCTCGATACCATGAACCACGGTGGCCGTATCGCGATGCTGGGTATTCCGCCGTCGGATATGTCCATCGACTGGAACAAAGTGATCTTCAAGGGGCTGTTCATCAAGGGCATTTATGGCCGTGAGATGTTCGAAACTTGGTACAAGATGGCAGCGCTGATCCAGTCGGGTCTGGATCTCTCTCCGATTATTACCCATCGTTTCTCCATCGATGAGTTCCAGCAGGGCTTTGACGCGATGCGTTCAGGTCAGTCCGGGAAAGTTATCCTGAGCTGGGATTAAGTAAAAAAGCGCCTACGGGCGCTTTTTTTCGCTGGTCTCACGTTTTTACGTCCACAAACGGATTGATACTAACTTTTCTTCGCTTTTTTCGCCCTGCGCTTATAGAGTTGGCTAAGGTTTACTTAACTTTACAGCGCATATGTTCAAGCTCACCGTTTGTTTGTTGACCTGTAATTCCGCCCGGTTGCTGCGTGAAGTGCTGCCTCCGTTGATCGTCGTCTCCGATGAAATCATTGTTCTCGACTCAGGCAGTCACGACGCTACATTAGCGATTTGCCAGGAGTATGGCATCACCCCTCATCACCACCCCTATGCCATGCATGGCGTACAGATGAATCACGCCATCGATCTGGCGAGCAATGACTGGGTGTTATGCATGGATAGCGATGAAATTCTGGATGCGGAGACCGTGGATTTTATCCTGCGTCTGAAAGCAGGTGATGAACCCCACCCACAGCTGGCATGGCGTATCGCCCGCTACTGGCATGTGCTGGGGGAAGAGGTGCGCACCATTTACCCCGTCTCCTCGCCTGATTTCCCGGTGCGGCTGTTTAACCGGACTCAGGCGCGTTTTAATCAGCGTCCGGTGGATGACAAAGTGGAAGGGGTGATCCAGTCGGCGAAAATACCGGGCCGCGTTCGGCATGACACCTTCTATTCCCTGCATGAGGTGTTCAACAAGCTCAACAGCTACACCAGCCGGCTGGTGAAGTACCAGCCCGTAAGGCCGTCGATTGCCCGTGGCGTCATCAGTGCCATCGGCGCGTTCTTTAAGTGGTATCTGTTTAGCGGCGCGTGGCGTCAGGGGAGAGTGGGGGTGGTGACCGGTCTCTACGCCACCTTTTATAGCTTCCTGAAATATTTCAAAGCCTGGTACCAACACCAGGAGCAAAAAGCGTCCGCGGACAAAAAAAAACCTGCGGACTCTCGTGTCATTGAGTAGGCCATCCCGCCTGAGGCGGGATTAGCTTTTCTTACCCCAGCCCTGCCACTGCAGCTGAACATATTTCACCAGCGTACTCTGGCTGATGCTTTCGCCAATTACCGAGAAGTAGCGGGTGACGTAAACCGGCTCTGGCGGCTGCTTAGGCGCACAAAGCGTCACGCCACGGAAAGGGTTACGCGGTTTTGTGCCAGGCGCAGCGCCAGCGTGCGGCGTGCTGACCGGTCGGGAGGTATCTACCTGCGGCTCATTGAGCAGGCTGCTCGCCGGTACCAGGGTTATATCCGCAGGCAGGTTGGGCAGCATCTGCTGCAACACGCGAACGGTGGACGGGTGAGGGTGTCCGATGGCGATAGCTGAACCCGATCGGCGGGCCACCTGTACGGCACGGTTAAACTGGACGCGGATATCGGCTTCGTTTTGCGTGTCATCGAGAAACACTTTGCGCTTAATCACCTTCACGCCGGTGCCCTGCGCGGCGCGCATCGCCTGGCTGTTGCCAATGGTCATGCTGTCCAGAAAGTAGAGGTTATAGCGCGCCAGCGACTGCATCACTTTCTGCATGCCAAACAGGCTGGAGGTCATGGCGCTGCCCATATGGTTATTCAGCCCTACGGCGTAGGGGACTTTGCCATAGGCTTCGCGGATGATGCGCTCGATCTCGTCGCTGGTCATCTCCGGGCGCAGCGTATCTTTTTCCAAAGGCTGTTTACTGAGCGGCGCCATCGGCAGGTGGATCAGCACTTCATGCCCGCTGTTATGGGCTTTGGTGGCCATTTCATGCGCGTGAGGCGCGTTCGGCAGGACGGCGACAGAGATGGCGGAGGGCATCGCCAGGACCTGATTTTCTGTGTGTGGACGATAACCGAAGTCATCGATAACGATAGCGAGTTTACCTGCGTAAACCGGCATCGCCAGCGCCAGTGCGCTGACGAGGGGAAAAACCATACGACGAAATTGAAGCAAAACTTATCTTCCCAACCACGGCTGTGGATTGACCGCCTGACCCTGGCGACGAATCTCGAAATAGAGTGACGGGCGGCCCTGACCGCCACTGCTGCCCACAAGGGCGATAGCCTGACCGGCCCGCACCTGGGTACCAACGCTGACCAGCGCGCTCTGGTTGTAGCCGTAAAGACTCATGTCGCCTTTACCGTGCTCTACCACCACCACCAGGCCGTAGCCCTGTAGCCAGTCGGCGAGGATCACCCGGCCATCGGCGATAGCTTTGACTTCGCTGCCTTCCGATGCACCGATCACAATCCCCTTCCAACGTAGCTCACCCTGCAGCTGTTCGCCATAGCGATGCAGAATAGAACCGCGTACCGGCCAGTAGGCCTGGCCACGCGGTGAGCCTAAGCCGCCGGTGCGGGACATCAGCGAACGTTCGTTTTCGGTCGGTTTATAGGTGGTGCCTTTGCGGGAGGCTTCCTGTTGTTTGTCACGCACGGCCTGCGCTTCGCGGGCCTCTCTTTCGGCGCGCGCTTTCGCTGCCGCCTCTGCACGGGCGATGCTGTTGCGTAATTTCGATTCGTTAGCACGCATTTCGCTCAGCTGGCTCTGACCTTCCTGAATGGAGGATTCGAGACCGGCAAGGGTTTTCTTACGTTCGTTGCGCGCCTGCTCCAGCTTGGCTTGCTGCGCCTGCTGATCGTAGAGCAGGGTCTGCTGCTGGCTCTGTTTCTCTTCCAGCTCCGCTTTTTGCGTGGTGACCTCTTCGCGCGTCTGCTTCAGCTGGGCGATGGTCTCCTGGCGGGACTGGTTGAGGTAACCGAAATAGGCCTGCAGGCGCTGCCCGCGCTGGCTCTCTTCGCCGCTGAGGATCAGCTGAACGCCGGTGTGTTCACCCTGGCGAAAAGCTGCGTCTAACTGCGCCGCAAGGTTGCGCTCCTGAGCCGCGCGCTGGCGCTCAAGTTTGGCGATAGACGCATTCATCTCGTCTATTTGTTTATTGAGCTGGGCGAGGGTGTTCTGGGTTTCACGTAGCTGACGTGCGGCCGCGGAGATGGCCTCTTCCTGCTTTTTGAGTTGCGCAAGCAGCGACGAGCGTTGCTGCTGCTGTTGGCGTACCGCCCGCTCTTTAGCGGCGATATCCGCCTGAATGGTTTTGAGCTGATCGCGCTCGTCCGCCTGGGCGGATGCCGCGCACAACAATACGCCAGCGCTGAGTGCGCTGGCGTACAGTAAAGGCCTGACTGATAACCGTAACGGCTTCACGACCCATGTGAATGAAACAATCGCCTTTCCCCTCATGGGGAGGGATTATTCCACGATGAACAGCGGCTTGCCAGTCATCTCTTGCGGGATTTCCATGCCCATCAGGGTCAGCATGGTTGGGGCGATGTCCGAAAGCTTACCGCCATCAACGGATTTCACGTTTTTATCACCGACATAAATCAGTGGTACCGGCAGGTTAGTATGCGCGGTATGCGCCTGACCGGTGGCCGGATCGCGCATCTGCTCGGCGTTACCGTGGTCAGCGGTGATCAGCATCTGGCCGCCTGCGGCTTCCACCGCTTTGGTAACCTGTTCAATGCACAGATCCAGCGCTTCAATGGCTTTAATTGCCGCTTCCATTACGCCGGTATGGCCCACCATGTCGCCGTTCGGGTAGTTACAGATGATGGCGTCGTATTTGCCGCTTTCGATAGCAGCAACCAGCTTCTCGGTCAGCTCGGCGGAGCTCATCTCTGGCTGCAGGTCGTAGGTCGCCACTTTCGGGGAGTTGATCAGAATGCGGTCCTCGCCTTTGAAGGACTCTTCCACGCCGCCGTTAAAGAAGAAGGTAACGTGGGCATATTTTTCGGTTTCGGAGATGCGCAGCTGGGTCTTGTCGTGCTTCGCCATCCACTCGCCGAAGGTGTTCGCCAGAGATGACGGCGGATAGGCACATGGCGCTTTAATGTCGGCGGCATATTCGGTCAGCATCACGAAATCGCCGAGCTTAACCTCTTTTTTACGGGCGAAGCCGTCGAAATCGGCGTTGACGAAAGCACGGGTGATTTCGCGGGCACGGTCAGCACGGAAGTTCATGAAAATCAGCGCATCGCCATCTTCCATTGCGGCATCGGCCTGGCCTTCAGCACGGATCACGGTCGCTTTTACGAACTCGTCGTTTTCATCGCGGGCATATGCGGCTGCCAGCGCGGCAACAGCGGTATCTGCCTGGAACTCGCCTTTGGCTTCAACCAGCAGATTGTAGGCCTGCTCTACGCGATCCCAACGGTTGTCGCGGTCCATGGCGTAGTAGCGGCCAATGATAGAGGCTACGCGGCCTTTGCCCAGCGCGGCAAACTTCTCTTCAAAGGCTTTCAGGGAGGATTCAGCGCTGCGTGGTGGGGTATCGCGGCCATCCAGGAAAGCGTGCAGATAGATTTTGTCTGCTCCTTTCTCTGCTGCCAGCTCCACCATCGCCATGATGTGATCTTCATGGCTGTGAACACCGCCCGCGGAGAGCAGACCCATAATATGCACCGCTTTGCCTGCGGCGGCAGCTTTCTCAACCGCGCCGGTCAGCACCGGGTTTGCAAAGAAGGTACGTTCTTTAATTTCAACATCCAGACGGGTCAGGTCCTGATAAACAATGCGGCCTGCGCCCAGGTTGACGTGTCCAACTTCGGAGTTGCCCATCTGGCGATCGGGCAGACCCACTTCCAGGCCGGACGCATCAATCAGGGTGTGTGGACGTTTTGCCCACAGCGCATCCATGACCGGGGTTTTAGCGTTGAAAATGGCGTTATCCTGCTGATCTTCGCGATAGCCATAGCCGTCAAGAATCACCAGTACCATAGGTTTTTTAGAAACCGACATTGCGACAACCTCTTTGCTCAAAAGACAAAAAATTTGCGTAATTTTACTACAGCTGAATCGATCAAATAGCCGCAGAAGATCAAAGAAACCGCAGGGGTAGGGCTAAGGTTAGGCCATTTTTGGTCTTTTTTTTCGTGGCAGTACGCAGAAAATGGATTAGCTTATTGTCGCTGGCTGTATTTGCCACAACGCACAGGTATACTCCTGTCCTGGTTTTTTATTCACTCAGTCGGGAGTCGTTACCCCCCATGCAAGAAATTATGCAATTTGTCAGCCGCCACCCCATACTTTGTATCGCGTGGATTGGTCTACTGGCGGCAGTACTTTTCACCACGTTCAAAGGCCTCACCTCGAAAGTGAAGGTGATCAACCGCGGCGAAGCAACGCGTCTTATCAACAAAGAAGATGCAGTGGTTGTCGATCTGCGTCAGCGCGATGATTTCCGCAAAGGCCATATTGCAGGGGCGATTAACCTGCTGCCGACCGACATCAAAGCTAATAACCTTGGCGAACTGGAAAAGCATAAAGATAAACCGATTATCGTCGTTGACGGCACCGGTATGCAGGCTCAGGAGCCCGCAAACACGCTCGTCAAAGCTGGCTTTGAGAAAGTCACTGTCCTGAAGGACGGTATCTCTGGCTGGAGCGGCGAGAATCTGCCTCTGGTTCGCGGTAAGTAAACAGGAGTCTGAACATGGCCAATATCGAGATCTACACCAAAGCGACCTGTCCGTTCTGCCATCGTGCAAAAGCGCTGCTGGACAGCAAAGGCGTTACCTTCCAGGAACTGCCGATTGATGGCGACGCTGCAAAGCGTGAAGAGATGATTAAACGTAGTGGCCGTACGACGGTTCCGCAGATTTTTATCGATGCGCAGCACATTGGTGGCTGTGATGACTTGTATGCGCTTGACGCGCGTGGTGGACTCGATCCGCTGCTGCGCTAAGGCGTTTTAGGACAATTAAAAAGGGCTTTTCCATGTCAGAACAAAATAATACCGAGATGACTTTCCAGATCCAGCGCATCTACACCAAAGATGTCTCCTACGAAGCACCTAATGCGCCGCACGTTTTCCAGAAAGACTGGCAGCCAGAGGTTAAACTTGATCTGGATACCGCTTCCACCCAGCTGGCGGAAGATGTGTATGAAGTCGTGCTGCGTGTTACCGTAACCGCCTCTCTGGGCGAAGAGACTGCATTCCTGTGCGAAGTACAGCAGGGTGGCATCTTTTCCATCGGCGGCATCGAAGGTAATCAGATGGCGCATTGCCTGGGTGCATACTGCCCGAACATCCTGTTCCCGTATGCCCGTGAATGCATCACCAGCCTGGTTTCCCGTGGTACGTTCCCGCAACTGAACCTTGCGCCGGTGAACTTCGATGCGCTGTTCATGAACTATCTGCAGCAGCAAGCTGGCGAAGGTACTGAACAACATCAGGATGCCTGATGAGTACTGTCAATGCGTCAATGACTGTGATCGGTGCCGGCTCTTACGGCACCGCTCTTGCTATTACTCTGGCAAGAAATGGACACGAAGTGGTCCTCTGGGGCCACGATCCCAAACATATCGCGACGTTACAAGCCGATCGCTGCAACGTTGCGTTCCTCCCCGATGTGCCTTTCCCTGACTCACTGCATCTTGAAAGCGATCTGGCGACGGCGCTTGCCGCCAGCCGTAATATTCTGATCGTGGTGCCGAGCCACGTGTTTGGCCAGGTGCTGCGACAGATTAAACCGCTGATGCGTGACGATGCGCGCGTGGTCTGGGCGACTAAAGGGCTGGAAGCCGAAACCGGACGCCTGTTACAGGATGTCGCCCGCGAAGCGCTGGGCGATGCCATTCCGCTGGCGGTGATCTCCGGCCCGACCTTTGCGAAAGAGCTGGCGGCAGGGCTGCCGACGGCCATCTCGCTGGCCTCGACCGATGAGACCTTCGCTGACGATCTGCAGCAGCTGCTGCACTGCGGTAAGAGCTTCCGCGTTTACAGCAACCCCGATTTTATCGGCGTACAGCTGGGCGGCGCGGTGAAGAACGTTATCGCTATCGGTGCGGGCATGTCCGACGGCATCGGCTTTGGCGCCAACGCACGTACCGCTCTGATCACCCGTGGTTTAACTGAAATGTCCCGTCTTGGCGCGGCGCTCGGTGCCGATCCGGCCACCTTTATGGGGATGGCAGGGTTAGGCGATCTGGTGCTGACCTGTACCGACAACCAGTCCCGTAACCGGCGTTTTGGCATGATGCTCGGCCAGGGCATGGATGTGATCGGCGCGCAGGAGAAGATCGGCCAGGTGGTGGAAGGCTACCGCAATACCAAAGAAGTCCGCGAGCTGGCACACCGCTTTGGTGTCGAAATGCCAATAACCGAGGAAATTTATCAGGTATTGTATTGCGGAAAAAATGCGCGCGAGGCAGCATTGACCTTATTAGGTCGCGCACGCAAGGACGAGCGTAGCAGCCGTTAACCGCAGGAAAGCGTTATCACCTGAATGACCCGGCCAGCAAAGAACTGGCCGGTCATTATTATTACGTCTGGAGTAAGCAATGCCGTGTGAAGAACTGGATATCGTCTGGAACAATATTAAAGCCGAAGCCCGGGCTCTGGCTGACTGTGAGCCCATGCTGGCCAGTTTCTACCACGCGACGCTACTCAAGCACGAAAATCTCGGCAGCGCCCTGAGCTATATGCTCGCCAACAAACTGGCTTCACCGATCATGCCGGCTATCGCCATCCGTGAAGTGGTGGAAGAGGCCTATGCGGCCGACCCGGAGATGATCGCCTCCGCCGCCTGCGATATTCAGGCGGTACGCAACCGCGACCCGGCGGTGGATAAATACTCCACGCCATTGCTCTATCTGAAAGGTTTCCACGCCCTGCAGTCCTACCGTATCGGCCACTGGCTGTGGAACGAAGGTCGCCGCGCGCTGGCCATCTTCCTGCAAAATCAGGTCTCGGTGAGTTTCCAGGTGGATATTCACCCGGCGGCGAAGATTGGTCGTGGCATCATGCTCGACCACGCGACGGGTATTGTAGTGGGTGAAACGGCGGTGATTGAAAACGACGTCTCGATCCTGCAGTCCGTGACCCTGGGCGGTACCGGGAAAACCAGCGGCGACCGTCACCCGAAAATCCGTGAAGGGGTGATGATTGGCGCAGGCGCGAAGATCCTCGGCAATATCGAAGTCGGGCGCGGCGCGAAAATTGGCGCCGGTTCCGTAGTGCTGCAACCTGTGCCTCCGCATACCACCGCGGCTGGCGTTCCGGCGCGTATCGTCGGCAAGCCAGACAGCGACAAGCCAGCAATGGATATGGATCAGTTCTTCAACGGCATCCACCATACCTTTGAGTATGGCGACGGGATTTAACCTGTTGGCCCGGTAGCGCTGCGCTTACCGGGCATTACCGGATGGCGACGCAAGCCTCTTATCCGTCCTGGCGTAATATCGCGCCAGGGTATCCCAGCTGGCGCCAGGCCTCATACACCACGACCGACACCGCGTTCGACAGGTTCATGCTGCGGCTGTCCGGCATCATCGGAATACGAATTTTTTGTTCAGCAGGCAGGGCATCAAGAATGGTGGCCGGCAGGCCGCGCGTTTCCGGGCCAAACAGCAGATAATCCCCTTTCTGATAGCTCACGGCGCTGTGGGCAGGCGTGCCTTTCGTCGTCAGGGCAAAGATCCGCTCCGGCTTTTCCGCGTCCATAAATGCGGTCAGATCCTTATGGCGCACCACGGCGGTGAATTCGTGGTAATCCAGCCCGGCGCGGCGCAGGCGCTTGTCGTCCCACGTAAAGCCCATCGGCTCAATGATGTGCAGACGAAAACCGGTGTTAGCGCAAAGGCGGATGATGTTGCCGGTGTTGGGTGGAATTTCTGGTTCGAATAAAACGATGTTAAGCATGCTGCCCCCTTGAATAGCGGGGGCAGGATACCATCCCCTCTCCCCTTTGGGGAGAGGATGAGGGGTTAAGCCGCGTTCCCCTGCGCCAGCGGCGCCAGCCCGGCAGGGAGCTTACTCAACTCCTGCACCAGCATCTCCTTGCTGATTTCCGGGATGGTTTTCGCGCCGGTCAGCGTCATTGCCACCTTCATCTCTTTCTCGATCAGGTTGAGCAGATTGGCGACGCCTGCCTGGCCGTGGGTCGCCAGCGCGTACAGATAGGCGCGACCCAGCAGGACCGTATCGGCGCCGAGGGCAATCATACGCACCACGTCCAGACCGTTGCGGATCCCGGAGTCCGCCAGAATTGCGATATCGCCTTTTACCGCATCGGCAATGGCGGGCAGGGCGCGGGCCGAGGAGAGCACGCCGTCGAGCTGGCGGCCGCCGTGGTTCGACACTACGATACCGTCAGCACCAAAACGCACCGCATCCCGGGCATCTTCCGGATCAAGGATCCCTTTGATCACCATCGGGCCATCCCAGAACTCGCGGATCCACTCCAGGTCTTTCCACGAGATGGACGGATCGAAGTTATTCGCCAGCCAGCCTATATAATCTTCCAGCCCCGTCGGTTTACCCAGATAGGTAGAGATGTTCCCCAGATCGTGCGGGCGACCGTTGAGCCCCACATCCCACGCCCATTGCGGATGCGTTACCGCCTGCCAGTAGCGGCGCATCGCCGCATTGGCACCGCTCATCCCGGAATGGGCATCGCGATAGCGTGCGCCGGGGGTCGGCATGTCTACGGTAAAGACCAGGGTGGAACAGCCTGCCGCCTTCGCCCGCTCCAGCGCATTGCGCATAAAGCCGCGGTCGCGCAGGACGTACAGCTGGAACCACATCGGGCGCTTGATAGTCGGAGCCACCTCTTCAATCGGGCAGACCGAGACGGTTGAAAGCGTAAACGGAATACCTTTCGCATCCGCGGCGGCGGCGGCCTGCACTTCACCCCGGCGGGCGTACATGCCACACAGCCCGACCGGGGCGAGGGCGACCGGCATGGAGAGCGTTTCATTGAACAGCTTCGTCTCAAGGCTCAGGTCGGACATATTCTTCAGCACGCGCTGGCGCAGGGCCACTTCCGACAGGTCTTCCACGTTGCGACGCAGGGTGTACTCGGAATAGGCCCCTCCATCGATATAGTGAAACAGGAACGGTGGCAGGATGCGCTGGGCGGCGGCGCGATAGTCACTGGCTGCGGAAATGATCATCAGTTCTTCTCCCTGGAAATAACGGTATCGCCCGGCAGACGGGTGATACGCGCCTGCCGGGCCTGATCTTCATCAAATTGTTTAATGGTGGTATGGACGAAGCCCAGATGCGCCATCATCGCGGCGCGTGCGGCTTCGGCATCACCTGCCAGAATGGCGTTGAGGACCGCTTCGTGCTGCTCGGTCAGTCGGGCAAAAACCGGCGGCACCAGATACATGCGCTGGCGACTCTGCTTTACGGACGATTGCAGCAGGTCGAAGAAGCCGCGCATGGTCTGGAGCAACACGACGTTGTGTGAGGCCTCGGCAATGGCCAGATGAAACCGGACGTCCGCCTGCGAAGCGATATCCGGATCGCTGCTTTGCGTGGCCTCGAAGCAGGCTTTGAGCTTCTCTTTATCCGCTTCGGTTGCCCGCATAGCCGCATGCCAGGCGGTGCTGGTTTCTATGGCGTGGCGGGCTTCGAGGATGTCAAAGCTGTAGTCCGGGTCGTTCTCCATCAGAGTTTTCAATGGCTGAACAATGTTCTGCCCGGACCAGTCATCGTCCTGCCAGCGCACAAAGGTGCCGCCACCGCGACGGCTCACCAGCACTCCTTCGCTGACCAGGGTCGCCAGGGCTTCGCGCAGCGAGTTACGCGATACGCCAAGCCGGGCAGCAAGCTGGCGTTCGGCGGGCAACTTCATGCCCGCTTCCAACTGCATCTCTTCAATCAGCGCCCGCACGCGAGTAGCAATCTCGTCGGACAGGCGTCTGGGCATTACTATCATGGGATCATCCAGGTTAAGACATAGGCCTGCAGGGTGGTGATGACCCCGACCATGCAGGTAAATATCAGGCTGTGTTTAACGGTAAAGCGGAACAGGTCGGACTCTTTCCCCACCAGGCCTACCGCCGCACAGGCAATGGCGATGGACTGCGGAGAGATCATCTTGCCGGTGACGCCACCGGTGGTGTTGGCCGCCACCAGCAGAACATCCGACACGCCAATCTGCTGCGCGGCGGTCGCCTGCAGGGCCGCGAACAGGGCGTTCGATGAGGTATCTGACCCGGTCAGGAACACTCCCAGCCAGCCGAGGAACGGCGAGAAGAAGGTGAAGGCTGAACCGGTATGGGCCAGCGCCAGGGCCAGCGTGGACGACAGGCCGGAGTAGTTCGAGATAAAGGCGAATGCCAGCACCATGCCGATGGAGTAGATCGGCAGCATCAGCTCTTTAATGGTTGCGGCAAAAGTCTGCACCGCGGCGGCAGGCTTCATGCGCAGCCACACCACGGAAAGGAGGGCGGCAAACAGAATGGCGGTACCGGTGGCCGAGAACCAGTCGAACTTGAACACCGCCGCGTACGGCGTGGCGTCATGTACCACCGGCGGCATACGGGCAACCATCTTGTCGAGGAACGGCACGGAGATATTGACCACCATGTCATACAGCGCGCCGTTCGGAGCGAACAGGGCTTTAAAAGGTGGGATACTCCACAGCGTCACGGTCGCGGTCAGGAACAGGAATGGAGACCAGGCGCGGACGATTTGTCCTGCGGTATAGCCCGTGCGCGCCAGGGTCTGATCCACGTGCGAGGCGCCCATGTCGGCAAAGCGGAAGATTCGCACCGGCTGCCAGCGTTTCAGGAACAGCGTCAGGCAGACCAGCGAGACCAGGGAAGAGATAATGTCCGGCAGTTCCGGGCCAAGGAAGTTAGAGCTCAGGTACTGGGCGATGGCGAACGAGCCACCCGCGACCATTACCGCAGGCCAGGTCTCTTTAATGCCGCGCCAGCCATCCATAATCGCCATGATCCAGAACAGCACGATAATGGTCAGGAACGGCAGCTGGCGACCCACCATCTGGCCGATCTCGAAGCTGTCCAGCCCGGTTACCTGCCCGGCCACCAGAATTGGAATACCCATCGCACCAAAGGCCACCGGCGCGGTGTTGACGATCAGACACAGGCCAGCGGCATAGAGTGGATTAAAGCCCAGCCCGACCAGCAGGGCGGCGGTGATCGCCACCGGCGCACCGAATCCGGCTGCCCCTTCCAGGAACGCCCCAAAAGAGAAGCCGACGATCAGCATCTGCAGGCGCTGGTCCGGGGTGATGGAGAGAATCGACGAGCGGATAATGTCGAACTGCCCGGTTTTCACCGAGATTTTATAGACAAAGACCGCGGCAATGATGATCCAGGCAATGGGCCACAGGCCGTAGAAGAAGCCATACACCACCGAGGCCAGGGCGCGATCCACCGGCATTTTGTAGAAGAACAGCGCTACCAGCAGGGCAATGGCAACGGTGTACGTTGCGGCAAGATAGCCCTTCAGCTTGAGCTTAATCAGCGCGAAGAAGAAGAACAGGATAGGTAGCGAGGCGATCAGGCTTGATAGCCAGATATTTCCTGCCGGATCGTAGTTTTGTTGCCAGAGGCTCATTGCAGGTCTCCTGAGGACCACACCTTCTGCGAGGCGGTGAGTCTGTGCTCATCTCTGCGTCACATTACGTGTAAAAGTGGTCCTGCCGATAGTGTGATGTAGGGTTAATGACAACAAATGGTTAACCAAATGTTATTGGTCGGCAATGTGTTTGTGAGCAAAGATTATAGAAATGTGAACCGGGGAAGGATTGCTTAGTGAATTGGTAGGGCCAATATGGAGGGGGAGAAAGCGGTAGGCCGGGTCAGCATCGCGCCACCCGGCAAAAAATCAGAATTCGGACTTACTGAAACCGGTCATCTCTTTCAGACCCATTTCACGACCCAGCTCGGTCATCGGATGGACAACCACCAGGCCGCGCACGCTTTTCTTCAGCTTGCCCATATCGGCCTGCTCTTTCTTGGTGATCGCACGGCGGAACGGCAGCTTAGTGAGTTTTTGCGCCTCTTTGCTCAGCTTCTGGCTGTGCACGCTGCGCAGACGTTCGATCTCAGTTTCCAGCGTCGCTTTCTCTTTTTCCAGTTCGGCGTACTTCTCTGCGGCATCAACCAGAGAGAGGCTGGCCTGCTGGTGGCGGATCAGATCCAGACGATCGCTCAGACGTTTAATTTCACTCTTTTCGACTTCTTTCATAACAAATGGCTCTAAAAACAGGGGGAATTACCACAAAGGATACACGAATGTGCGCAGGCTTACTTCTGAAACGCTTTTTTTAAGCTGATTCGGGAAATCAGCTCGGTCAGGGAGAGTACCATGGTAGAGCGAACAATCTGCTGATAACGCTGTTTCTGCATGGCGTAAAGCTCAGGATCGCTGGTATCAAAATGCGGGGCCGGGGGCAGGGCGGTAACGCAATGCAGCTCGCCCAGCGGACCGAGGATCTCGTCGTCGGTAAACGAATAGTCGTTGCCGTCGTGATTGAGCTCCTCGCGCAACGCCATCAGCAGTTCCGCATCTTCATACTCGTGACGGCTGATGACGCCCAGGCCATAGATCAGTTTCAGACGTACAGATAAATCGCCCAAGGGGCCGTCACCGTCGAGCAACGGTTCAACTGCGTATTTCACTGCGTAGTCGTCTTTGCGAAACACCTGAAGCACCAGGATATTCACCGCCTCGGTTAATAACTCGACGGCGGATATCAGGAAACTTCGAACGGTTTTGCCAGCATTCAGACGCTCCAGCACACGGTTTTCAAAGGCCTGGGTTTGTTCCATTATTGCCTGCATATCTGACAAACTATATTCCGGGCGCAGGATGACCTGCGCCAGTTCCTGCATCATTTGGTTGCGTTATAGTCGTTCACCGCCTCCACAACCACGTCGCTGTTGGCATCCAGACCGGATACCTGCGCCAGCGCGGCCTGTGGACCTTTCTCAGCAATCAACTGCGCCAGCTCCTGCGCCTGCGGATCTTCTTCGCTGCGGTAGTGCATCGCGGCAGCAATGCCTTTGACCAGGTTGGCGTGCGGCAGACCATATTCCAGGGTGCCGAGCAGCGGCTTAATCAGGCGATCGCCCGCACTCAGTTTGCGCAGCGGCTGACGGCCAACGCGCTCAACGTCATCTTTCAGATACGGGTTTTCAAAACGACCGAGGATTTTCTGAATGTATGCCGCATGCTTATCGGCATCAAAACCGTAGCGTTTAATCAATACCGCGCCGCTCTCATCCATTGCACCTTTTACCACGGCGCGAACCTTCTCATCGAGAATGGCGTCACGAATGGTCTGATGACCGGCTAATTTACCGAGGTAGGCGGTTATAGCATGCCCGGTGTTCAGCGTGAAGAGCTTACGTTCGACAAATGCCATCAGGTTATCAGTTAATTCCATGCCAGCAATGTCAGGCAGTGGGCCTTTAAACTGGGTTTTATCGACAATCCATTCACTGAAGGTCTCGACGGTCACTTCCAGCGGATCGTGAGTGGCAGAGGCGGACGGTGGCACAATACGGTCTACGGCGGAATCAACAAAGCCAACGTGCTCTTCAACCCAGGCTTTGTCTTCATCGGCTACCGCGGCCATCACGTGGCCTTTCAGCTGGCTGGTACCGCGCACCATGTTTTCACAGGCGATGATGTTCAGCGGGGCGTCGTTACCCTGGGCCTTACGTTTGGCCAGACCTTTCGCCACCGCTGGCGCGATGCGCTCCAGTACCACCGGACCGACGGCGGTCGTCACCAGGTCAACCCCGGCAATCAGGTCGATAACGTCGTCGCCAATGCTACTGACCGCGTTGACGCCGGTCACGGTTTCAACCTGCTCGTTTTCGCCAACCACATGCACCTGATAGCTATGACGTGCATTCAGGGCATCAAGTACCGTCTGATTTACATCGGCGAATGTCAGCGTAATGCCCGCGTCTGCCAGCAGTTTGCCGATAAAGCCACGACCGATGTTACCTGCGCCAAAATGTAATGCTTTCATAGTATTAACCTTCATCAATGTTTTTACCCGAGAGGGCTGGGGTGAGGAACCACGCGAATTTCCCCTCACCCTAGCCCTCTCCCCAACGGGGAGAGGGAGGTTTGCTTAACTTACTTGTTCAGCAGCGCCAGAACTTCTTCTACGCTGGTGGTGTTAGCCAGACGTTCGATAACACTCTCATCGTCCAGGGCATTGGTCAGGCTGGTAATCACCTGAATGTGCTCGTTGTTACGGGCCGCGATACCAATTACCAGACGGGCGATGTCATCTTCTTCTTCACCGAAGCGCACGCCTGCCGGGTACTGACAGAACACCACGCCGGTTTTCAGAACGCGATCTTTCGCTTCAACCGTACCGTGCGGTACCGCAATGGATTCGCCCAGGTAGGTCGGGGTCAGTTTTTCACGTTCCAGCATCGCATCAACATATTCTGGCTGAACGTAGCCGCCTTTCACCAGCTGCTCACCGGCAAAGCGAATCGCTTCTTCTTTATTGCTCGCGGTACGGCCAAGGAAGATGTTCTCAGCACCCAGACGGAACAGGTGGCTGTTGCTCTCATCGAAGCTGTCCTGCAGGCTGGTACGCACTTTCACTTCGTTTTCTTCGTGACGCTGTGCCGCCACCAGGCGTTCGGTCAGGCTGGTGTACAGGCCGCTGTCGAGGAAGTTGGTCAGCGAAATGTGCTGCGCCTGCGGTACCTGGCGCATCGCACGCTCGGTCAGGTCGCGGTGGGTGATGACCAGGTCAACATCCGGCGGCAGGCTGTTAATGGCGCTGTTAGTAACGGAGATCTGAGACAGACCGGCATCCGCCACTTTCTTACGCAGTACGCCTGCACCCATGGCGCTGGAGCCCATACCGGCGTCGCAGGCAACGATGATTTTACGTACATGGCTCAGGTCGTTAGAAACATCGCCCGCAGCCAGCGGCGTTGCGCCTTTAGACTGGGCTTTCATGTCCTGCATACGACGGGTTGCCGCTTCGATATCGTCTTCTTCTTTCACTTTGCTGGTTTTCAGCAGGATAGACGCCACGATGAAGGAGACCGCCATTGCTGCAAAGATTGCCGCGAGGTTAGCGAAGTAAGCACCTTTCGGGGTCATCGCCAGTACTGCCAGGATAGAACCCGGAGAGGCTGGAGAAACCAGACCGCCACCCAGCACGCTCAGGGTGAACACACCGGTCATACCGCCGAGGATAACGGCGAGGATCAGACGTGGGTTCATCAGCACGTATGGGAAGTAAATTTCGTGGATACCGCCCAGGAAGTGGATGATTGCCGCACCGCCCGCAGACTGTTTCGCACTGCCACGACCGAAGAAGATGTACGCCAGCAGGATACCCATACCTGGACCCGGGTTCGCTTCAATCAGGAAGAAGATAGACTTGCCGAGGTCATGAGACTGCTGAATACCCAGCGGTGAGAAGATACCGTGGTTGATGGCGTTGTTAAGGAACAGGATTTTCGCCGGTTCAACAAAGATGGACGCCAGCGGCAGCATGTCGTGGGCAACCATGAAGTTAACGCCCGCCGCCAGCAGTTTGGAGAGCACTTCAACTGCCGGGCCAATGCCGAGGAACGCCAGAATCGCCAGGATCATACCGATGATGCCGGCAGAGAAGTTGTTCACCAGCATTTCGAAGCCGGATTTGATCTTGCCATCAACCCAGACGTCAAATTTCTTAATTGCCCAGCCACCCAGTGGACCGGCAATCATTGCGCCGAGGAACATCGGCATATCCGCACCGACAATAACACCCATGGTGGTGATAGCACCGACCACGCCGCCACGGTCACCGCCTACCAGACGACCACCGGTATAACCGATGAGCAGCGGCAGCAGATAGGTGATCATTGGGCCTACAAGTTTTGCCAGCGTTTCGTTAGGCAACCACCCTGTCGGAATAAATAACGCGGTGATAATACCCCACGCGATAAACGCGCCGATATTTGGCATCACCATGTTGCTGAGGAAACGACCAAAGCTTTGAACTTTGATCTTGAAATCGGATGACATAAAACACCCCTTCTTTTTGTTTACGCAGGCCTTCGGCCCGAGGTTTGTTGTGAATGCGGTGGCAGAGGTAGCCTGCACTGTTCTGATGTCGTGAAATCTGGCACTTAATTGTTTCACTGTCCAGATGGGTAAAATTTATGTGATCTAAGTCACGTAAATGTAGGGGGTGTGGTGAAGAATGACGTGATAGATATCACAAAATTGACGCGTAAAAAAAATACAATGGGCATGAAAGCGGCAATTTAGCCCCTTAAATGTGAAGCAAATCACATTTCGAAGTCGCGAGTTTGTTTCTGGAGTGTGATCAAAACCACAAAATATTTTTATGCGGATTTCTCTGGATGTGATCGCTGACAACTTCTGCTTTGGCGAACAGCGCCAGGATGTAAGTCAACAACACTTATAGCTAAAATTAAATGTTTGTAATGTGGTATGGCGAAAAGTTCTAAGCTAAAGTAAACAGGTACTGTAAATTTAAGTCTATTATTATTCAGGATATATTTTGTCACGCTTATAAACTTGCATGGAGATATAACAAAAAACCATACTCCCCGGCTCTGAAATATTAAGTTCACGATGGTGTGCTTAACAGTGAATTAATATGCTTGCTTACCATTTAATTATTTAAATGAGTTGTTGATTTATTTAGCGAGGCAAATATGTTTCTCAACTATTTTGCGCTGGGTGTGTTGATTTTCGTATTCCTGGTTCTTTTTTATGGAATCATCGCTATCCATGACATTCCATATAATATTGCCAAAAAACGCAACCATCCTCATGCCGATGCGATCCATACGGCGGGATGGATTAGCCTGTTTACGCTCCATGCCATCTGGCCGTTTCTGTGGATTTGGGCCACGCTCTACCAGCCAGAGCGCGGCTGGGGGATGCAGAACCACATTCAGCCGCCAGAACGTAGCCCCGACGTAGATGCGCTGGCGAAGCGCGTAGCCGAGCTGGAACAAAAACTGGCCGCCGTGCCGCCCGTTGCTGACAAGAATACGCCGGAGCAATAATCATGGATCTGTTGATCATATTGACCTATGTCGCGTTTGCATGGGCCATCTTTAAAATATTCCGTATCCCGGTAAACCAGTGGACGCTGGCGACCGCAACATTAGGCGGCGTATTTATCGTGGCCGGCCTTATTTTATTAATGAACTATAACCACCCCTATACGTTTACGGCGCAGAAAGCGGTAATCTCAATTCCGATTACGCCGCAGGTTACAGGGGTGGTAACTGAAGTGACCGATAAAAATAACCAGCTCATTAAAAAGGGCGAAGTGTTATTTAAAATCGATCCGGGCAGGTATAAAGCCCGCGTCGATCGTCTGCAGGCCGACCTGGTGACGGCGACACACAATATTGATGTCCTGAAAGCCCAGCTTGCGGAAGCACAATCGAATACCACCCGCGTCTCCGCCGAGCGTGACCGTCTGTTCAAAGACTATCAGCGTTATGTGAAAGGCAGCCAGGCAAAGGTAAATCCGTTCTCTGAAAGCGATATCGATAACGCGCGGCAAAACTACCTGGCGCAGGACGCCATGGTGAAAGCCTCCGTGGCGGAACAGGTGCAGATCCAGAGCCAGTTAGAGAGCATGTCTAACGGTGAGCAGTCGCAGATTGCCTCTCTGCGCGCCCAGTTGGCCGAAGCCACCTATAATCTGGACCAGACCATCATCCGGGCGCCGAGTAACGGCTACATCACCCAAGTGCTGATTCGTCCGGGAACCTATGCGGCTTCACTGCCGCTGCGTCCGGTGATGGTGTTTATCCCTGAACAGAAACGGCAGATTGTGGCGCAGTTCCGCCAGAACTCGTTGCTGCGTCTGAAACCGGGCGATGAAGCCGAAGTGGTATTCAACGCCCTGCCAGGCCAGGTCTTCTCTGGCAAGCTCACCAGCATCCTGCCGGTGGTGCCGGGCGGTTCTTACCAGGCGCAGGGCTCGCTGCAATCCCTGACGGTGGTGCCGGGTACTGACGGCGTGCTGGGCACCATTGAACTGGAGCCGAACGCCGACGTGGACGCTCTGCCTGACGGTATCTATGCCCAGGTGGCGGTTTACTCCGATCACTTCTCGCATGTTTCCGTGATGCGTAAGGTCCTGCTGCGTATGACCAGCTGGATGCACTACCTCTATCTCGACCATTAATCCCCTGAAAGGCAGGCATGCGCGACGCATCGCCTGCCTTTTTTCTTTGCCTGAGCCATACTTATGCTTTTGTTGGCGGATAAGGAGCAGGCAATGAAACTCATCGGCAGTTATACCAGTCCCTTTGTACGTAAAATCTCCATTCTTCTGCTGGAGAAAGGCATCACTTTTGAATTTGTTAATGAACAGCCCTATCAGGCTGAAAGCGGTGTCGCGCAGTACAATCCCCTGGGCAAAGTCCCGGCGCTGGTAACCGATGACGGTGAACACTGGTTCGATTCCCCCATCATTGCCAGCTATATCGAACTGCTGGATATCGCCCCGGCGATGATACCCCGTGAACCGAAAGCGGCGCTGGCTATCCGGCAAATCGAGGCGCTGGCGGACGGGATCATGGATGCGGCGTTAGCCTCCGTGCGTGAACAGGCCCGCCCGGCGGCGCAGCAATCCGAGACCGAGCTGCTGCGCCAGCGGGAGAAAATCACTCGCAGTCTCGATCATTGTGAGCAGCTGATCCGCGAGGGGAAAATTGCCACCGACAGCGTCAATCTGGCGACCATCGCCATTGCCTGCGCCATCGGCTACCTCAATTTCCGCCGGGTTTCACCGGGCTGGTGCGTTGATCGTCCGCTGCTGGTTAAGCTGGCGGAAACCCTCTTCCAGCGTGAAAGTTTCGCCCGTACCGAACCGCCAAAGGCTTGATGTCGTCGATAACACTTCCTTGCCGGACGCGGTACAATCGCCCTGACATTGACTCCCTCTCCCGTCGGGAGGGGGGAAAATACCTAACCGTCAGGCATATTCATGACTACTCAGCACGCTCTCTACAGCCAACTCCCCGCGACCGATCGTCTGCTTCGCGATGCCCGTCTTACTGCCATTATTGCCCGTTTTGGTCACAGCCGAACGGTGGAAACCTTGCGTCTGTTGCAGGACGAAGCCCGCGCCGGGATCCGCGCCGACAACCGCCTGCCAGCGTGGTGCGACGACTGGGCCCTGGAGACCGAAAAGCGGCTGACGCAGGATGACGAACAGGGGCTGCGGCAGGTGCTGAACCTGACGGGCACCGTGCTGCATACCAATCTGGGACGCGCGCTGCTGGCAGAGGAGGCGGTTGCCGCGGTCACCCAGGCGATGCAGGTGCCAGTAACCCTGGAGTACGATCTCGACGGTGCCGGACGCGGCCACCGCGACCGCGCGCTGGCGGCGCTGCTGTGCCAGCTCACCGGGGCGGAAGATGCCTGCATTGTGAATAACAACGCCGCCGCAGTGCTGCTGATGCTGGCCGCGACGGCGAGCGGCAAAGAGGTGGTGGTCTCCCGCGGTGAGCTGGTGGAGATTGGCGGCGCGTTTCGCATCCCGGATGTGATGACCCAGGCCGGGTGCCAGCTTCGCGAAGTGGGCACCACCAACCGTACCCACGATCGGGATTACGCCGCAGCCATCAATGAAAACACCGCTCTGCTGATGAAGGTGCATACCAGTAACTACCACATCGAAGGCTTTACCCATGCCGTCGACGAAGCCGAGCTGGTGCGCATCGGGCAGGAGAAAGAGGTACCGGTGGTCGTCGATCTGGGCAGCGGTTCGCTGGTGGATCTCAGCCGCTATGGTCTGCCGAAAGAGCCGATGCCCCAGGCGCTGATTGCCGCCGGTGTCAGCCTGGTGAGCTTCTCGGGGGATAAGCTGTTAGGCGGTCCGCAGGCGGGGATTATTGTCGGCAAGCGCGATCTGATTGCCAGATTGCAACAGCATCCACTGAAACGCGCCCTGCGGGCGGATAAAATGACCCTCGCCGCGCTGGAGGCGACCTTGCGACTCTATCTTCACCCGGAGACGCTGGCCGAACGGCTGCCGACGCTGCGCCTGTTGAGCCGCGATGCCGCCTCCATTCACCGTCAGGGAGAGCGGCTGCTGACAGACATTGCTGCACACTATCCTGACTTCGAGGTGCGGGTGGAAGATTGCCTGTCGCAGCCGGGCAGCGGGTCGCTGCCGGTGGATCGTCTGCCCGGCGCGGCACTGACCTTTACCCCGCGCGACGGGCGCGGCGGCCAGCTGGATGCGCTGGCATTGCGCTGGCGATCGCTGCCCGTGCCGGTGCTTGGACGGATCAAGGACGGGCGCCTGTGGCTGGATTTACGTTGCCTGGAAGATGAAGCACTGTTTCTGGAGATGTTGTTGAAATGATTATTGCCACCGCCGGTCATGTTGACCACGGCAAAACGACGTTGTTGCAGGCGATCACCGGCGTCAACGCCGACCGACTGCCGGAAGAGAAAAAGCGCGGCATGACCATCGATCTGGGTTATGCCTACTGGCCGCAGCCGGATGGCCGGGTGCTGGGGTTTATTGACGTGCCGGGGCACGAAAAGTTTTTATCCAACATGCTGGCAGGGGTGGGCGGTATCGATCACGCCCTGCTGGTGGTGGCCTGTGATGACGGGGTGATGGCGCAGACGCGCGAGCATCTGCAGATCCTCAGTCTGACCGGCAACCCGCAGCTGACGGTGGCCCTGACCAAAGCCGATCGCGTTGATGAGGAGCGGGTGGAGGCGGTGCGCGAGGAGGTGCTGGTGACCCTGCGCGATTATGGCTTCGCGGATGCCACGCTGTTTGTCACCGTCGCCACCGAAGGGCGGGGAATTGATGCCCTGCGTGAGCATCTGCAACAGCTCCCTGAGCGCGCCCATGCTGACCATCACCGTTTTCGGCTGGCTATCGACCGCGCCTTTACCGTGAAAGGGGCGGGGCTGGTGGTGACCGGCACGGCGCTGTCTGGCGAGGTGCGCGTGGGTGACAACCTGTGGCTGACCGGGGTCAACAAGCCGGTACGTATTCGCGGGTTGCACGCGCAGAATCAGCCTGTCGAACAGGCGCACGCCGGACAGCGTATTGCCCTGAACCTGGTGGGCGATACGGAAAAAGCTGAGCTGAACCGTGGCGACTGGCTGCTGGCCGAAGCGCCGCCGGAGCAGGCCACGCGGGTGATTGTCTCCCTGCAGAGCGATGTACCGCTCGCGCAGTGGCAGCCGCTGCATATTCACCATGCCGCCAGCCACGTGACGGGGCGTGTCTCGCTGCTGGAGGGGGCGCTGGCGGAGCTGGTTTTTGACACCCCTCTGTGGCTGGCCGACAACGATCGGCTGGTGCTGCGCGATATTTCTGCCCGCGTCACCCTGGCCGGGGCGCGGGTCGTGACGCTTAACCCCCCGCGTCGCGGAAAGCGTAAGCCGGAGTACCTGCACTGGCTGGCGACGCTTGAGACGGCGACGGATGACCGCAGCGCCCTGCTGGCGCACCTGGAGCGTGGGGCGGTGAATCTGGATGACTTTGGCTGGGCACGCCAGCTCAGCGGAGAAGGGCTGCGTCAGCTGATGCAACAGCCGACGTTCATCCAGGCCGGAAACAGCCTGTTAAACACCCCGGTTGCCGCCCGCTGGCAGCGTAAAATTCTCGATGTGCTGACAACCTATCATCAGCAGCATCAGGATGAACCTGGCCCCGGGCGCGAGCGCCTGCGCCGTATGGCGCTGCCGATGGAGGATGAAGCTCTGGTGCTGCTGCTGATCGAGCGGATGCGCGAGAGCGGGGAGCTACAGAGCTACCACGGCTGGCTGCATCTGCCGGATCATAAAGCGGGCTTTACCCCGGAGCAGCAGGCCGTCTGGCAAAAAGCGCAGGCGCTGTTCGGTGACGACCCCTGGTGGGTACGCGACCTGGCGCGCGAAACCGCCACTGAGGAACAGACCATGCGTCAGGTGCTGAAGCATGCGGCGCAGCAGGGGCTGATCACCGCCATCGTCAAAGACCGTTACTATCGCTACGATCGCATCGTCACCTTTGCGAATCTGATCCGGGCGCTGGATAGCGAGCGCGGCTCGACCTGCGCGGCGGATTTCCGCGATCGGCTCAACGTCGGGCGTAAACTGGCGATCCAGATCCTGGAGTATTTCAACCGCATTGGCTTTACCCGCCGCCGCGGTAACGATCATCTCCTGCGTGACGCGCAGCTCTTTACCGGCGAATCGCCGCAGCCTTAAGCCTCGCTTCTGGCAAGTTTCTGTTTTGCCAGCCATACGGCGCCCAGCCTGCCCGCCTGGTTACCCAACTGGCAGGGCAGGATAGGCACCTGCAACGCCTCCCACTCTTCAAAGGTCTGCAGGTGTCTGTCGAGCAGCTTATAAATTTTCTCCTGCTCGCTGATGCCGCCGCCAATCAGCACCACCTGCGGATCAAACATAGAGATGACGCTGTAGACCCCGCGGGCCAGAAACAGCGCCCACTCTTCGACGGCTTCGCGCAGGTGCAGGTCGTTCTCCATACGCTCAAACAGCTCTTCGCCTTTCGGCATCTCCTCTTCGGAGACCGCCAGCGCCCGGCGGCAGGTCTCCATCAGCCCTTTGGCCGAGGCGACTTCATGCATCCCTTCGCCGTTCTTACCCACCGGGATCACCCCGAACTCCCCGGCGCGGTGGTGCGAGCCGCGCCAGAGATCGCCCTCCACCACAATACCGCCGCCGATGCCGGTGCCGAGCGTAATGCAGACAAAATTTTCATATTCACGCCCCGCGCCGCGCCAGCGTTCGCCCAGTGCAGCACAGTTGGCGTCATTCTCGGCGATAACCGGCAGGTCCGTCAGCTCTGAGAAAAGCGCATACAGGTTGACGTTGTCCAGATAGTCGAGCGCGCCCGCCTTTGCGGCTTCGCCGGTATGGGTATTGATGTGGCCAGGAAAACTCACGCCGATAGCCGCGATCTCGTGTTCATTCTGGTAAGCCTCGACCACCTCGCGCCACTGTTGCTTAAAGCTCTCCTCATCCTCTGGGGTATCAAACTGATCGGTGGCGATTTCGTTGCCGTTCTCGTCGATCACGCCATGTTTAATGTGGGTTCCGCCCACGTCAAAGCCGATAAAAAGCCGCATTTATCCTTACCTCCGCCCGGGTTGTGCGCTTTAAGTATGGCTCAGCGCCGGAAACCAAACGTAAAGTAAGGTAATGCGTGAAGGGGCTCGCAAAGCAGGCGACGACTGGCGATATTTTCACCGCCGCGGTCTACCTTTGAAGGACACTACACACAAGGAGACAGTCATGACGAATAACCCTCCATCAGCACGTATCCTGCCTGGCGAATATGGTTTTCCTCTCAAACTTAAAGCCCGTTATGACAACTTTATCGGCGGCGACTGGGTTCCTCCGGCCGACGGCGACTATTATCAGAACCTCACCCCGGTGACCGGCCAGCCGCTGTGCGAGATCGCCAGCTCCGGGAAACGTGATATCGATCTGGCGCTGGATGCCGCCCATAAAGCGAAAGAGAAGTGGGCGCACACCTCGGTGCAGGATCGCGCGGCGATCCTGTTCAAAATCGCCGATCGCATGGAGCAGAATCTGGAGCTTTTAGCCACGGCGGAGACCTGGGACAACGGTAAACCGATCCGCGAAACCATGGCCGCCGACGTGCCGCTGGCGATCGACCATTTCCGCTATTTCGCCTCCTGTATTCGTGCGCAGGAAGGGGGGATCAGCGAGGTGGACAAAGATACCGTGGCCTATCACTTCCATGAGCCGCTGGGCGTGGTCGGACAGATCATTCCGTGGAACTTCCCGCTGCTGATGGCCGCCTGGAAAATGGCGCCCGCGCTGGCGGCAGGCAACTGTGTGGTGTTGAAACCGGCGCGCTTAACCCCGCTGTCGATCCTGCTGCTGATGGAAGTGGTGGGCGACCTGCTCCCGCCGGGTGTCGTGAATGTGGTCAACGGTGCGGGCGGGGAGATTGGCGAATATCTGGCGACCTCCAAACGGATCGCCAAGGTGGCCTTTACCGGCTCCACCGAAGTGGGCCAGCAGATCATGCAGTATGCCACCCAGAACATCATCCCGGTCACGCTGGAGCTGGGCGGAAAATCCCCGAACATCTTCTTCGCTGATGTGATGGACGAAGAGGACGCCTTCTTTGACAAGGCGCTGGAAGGGTTTGCGCTTTTTGCCTTCAACCAGGGTGAAGTCTGTACCTGTCCAAGCCGGGCGCTGGTGCAGGAGTCCATTTACGAACGCTTTATGGAGCGCGCCATCCGCCGCGTGGAGTCGATCCGCAGCGGCAACCCGCTGGACAACGGTACCCAGATGGGGGCTCAGGTTTCCCACGGGCAGCTGGAGACGATCCTCAACTACATTGATATCGGTAAGAAAGAGGGGGCGGATATCTTAACCGGCGGACGGCGCAAGATGCTGGACGGGGAGCTGAAAGAGGGTTACTACCTGGAGCCGACCATCCTGTCCGGTAAAAATAACATGCGCGTCTTCCAGGAGGAGATCTTTGGCCCGGTGTTGGCGGTGACCACCTTCAAAACCATGGAGGAGGCGCTGGAGCTGGCCAACGATACCCAGTATGGCCTGGGCGCAGGCGTCTGGAGCCGCAACGGCAATCTGGCCTATCAGATGGGACGCGGGATCCAGGCAGGACGCGTATGGACCAACTGCTATCACGCTTATCCGGCCCATGCCGCGTTTGGCGGATATAAACAGTCGGGTATTGGCCGCGAAACGCACAAGATGATGCTGGAACATTACCAGCAGACCAAGTGCCTGCTGGTGAGCTACTCCGACAAGCCGCTCGGGCTGTTCTAACCCTTCAGCGCAGGCCGCCGCTGGGTGGCCTGCGCAATCTGTTTACGCAGGGTATTCAGCACGCCGTCGAGCACATACTGCACCCGCCACGGTTGATAGTCACGTTTACGGAAGATAGCCACCAGATCCAGCCACCACTCCTCCTGATGCGCGAAGCAGGGCACCAGAACACCCTGTTCGATCTCTTTCTGCAGGCTCTGTTTGGGCGCAAAAACGGGTAATGCTGCCAACTTACTGATTTAGTGTATGATGGTGATTTTAAGGTGCTTGCGTGGCTTCCATTTCCATCAGATGTCCTTCCTGCTCCGCTACTGAAGGCGTGGTGCGTAACGGCAAAAGCACTGCCGGACATCAGCGCTATCTCTGCTCTCATTGCCGTAAAACATGGCAACTACAGTTCACTTACACCGCCTCTCAGCCCGGTACGCACCAGAAAATCATTGATATGGCCATGAATGGCGTCGGATGTCGCGCCAGTGCACGCATTATGGGCATTGGCCTCAACACGGTTTTACGTCACTTAAAAAACTCAGGCCGCAGTCGGTAACCTCGCGCATACAACCGGGCAGTGATGTGATTGTCTGCGCTGAAATGGACGAACAGTGGGGCTACGTCGGTGCTAAATCACGTCAGCGCTGGCTGTTTTACGCGTATGACAGGATACGGAGGACGGTTGTGGCGCACGTCTTCGGTGAACGCACTCTGGCCACACTGGAGCGTCTTCTGAGCCTGCTGTCGGCTTTTGAGGTCGTGGTATGGATGACGGATGGCTGGCCGCTGTACGAATCACGCCTGAAGGGAAAGCTGCACGTTATCAGCAAGCGTTACACTCAGCGCATTGAGCGACATAACCTGAATCTGAGACAACATCTGGCAAGGCTGGGACGGAAGTCACTGTCGTTCTCAAAATCGGTGGAGCTGCATGACAAGGTCATCGGGCATTATCTGAACATAAAACACTATCAGTAAGTTGGAGTCATTACCGAATCACCGTATAAAGGTTATAACGAGAATGTTTCCGCTGTTCCATTAATGCACTACGAAGGGGAACATTTTTACGTGCGTCAGGCTACCGGCGGCTGGATTATCTGGAAAGATGCCAAAACGAACTCAGCCTGACCGCCTCCTGGATGCCGCTGCATTTCGATCCGGACGATAACGACGACTCTGCGATGAAGCAGTTGGACGAGCGCAAAGCTTCCGCGATGCTGGGCGGGGCGTACTATCGCCACGAAAGCTGGGGTAGCCTGAAGTTGGCGATTGCCGCCGATGCGATGGATGAGAGCGGTGGGGTGGTGGGCGAAATGTCTTATTTCCGCCCGTTCCGCATGGCGCGCCTGACCCTGACGCCATCGGTGGGGGTCTTTTACTACGATGAAAGCTTCAACGATTACTACTACGGTGTGTCGCAGAAAGAGTCCCGTCGCAGCGGTTTAGAGCAGTACAACGCAGGCGAAACTGTGACCCCTTATGTGGGTGTGGCAGCTAAATACCCGCTGACACAAAATCTCTCTCTGAATGCCAGCGCCGTCTATACCGTGCTGCCTGACGATGTGAAAAACAGCCCGATGATCGACCGTGACGACAGCTTCGCGCTGATGACCGGTCTCTCCTGGAGGTTTTAAGGAAGTAACAATCAGCCCTCAGAGATGAGGGCTGATTCTGTTTTCCGGCTTTAGCGTGCGGCGTTCGCCTCATCCACCCAGATCCGCATCTCCCCTTCGCCCCGGTTAGCCCAGCTAAACCACGGAATAAAGGTCAGCGTCTGCGCCTGTTGCGTGGCGGGCGCACGATCGTACTGCCACAGCGGTTGGTGTTCAGCGTCCGCGGCATGGCGGGCATACCCTTGCGTCTGGATCAGTATCTTATGGGCAAAAATCCCTTTGCCTTCAACGAGCCTGAATTCGCTGTCGGCTGGCAGGGCAAGGTTGTGCAGCCCCGCACCGTTATCCGCCTCTTCAAGACAGTAGATCAGTGGCCCGCGCTGCAAAGCCACTTTTCCGGCCTGCTGGCGCACCTGTGGATTACCGTAAACCCGGCGGACCGGCATCGGCAGGGTTAACACCAGCTTATCGCCTTTCTGCCAGCGGCGGGTCAGGTAGATATAGCCCTGACGCATCTCACCCGTGATGGGTTTGCCATTCAGCGTGAGCTGTGGATTGTCACACCAGTCCGGCACACGTAAGGCCAGGGTATAGTCGACGTCCACCGAGGAGGCGATCTCAATGACGACCTGCTCCTGCCACGGGTAGTTGCCGCTGATCCGCAATTGCAACTCCTGCTCACCCACCGGGAAAGTCATGCTGTTGCCGATGTAGAGGTTGATAAACAGGGCATCGTCGCGAACGGTATAAATGTAGTGACCAATCGAGGCCAGAACGCGGGCGATGTTTGGCGGGCAGCAGGCGCAGCCGAACCAGCGCTGGCGAACCGGCTTCACGTGATCGTAGATATGGTTAAATTTCAGCGTCTTCGGATGTACTTCCAGCGGGTTGACGTAGAAGAAGTGTTTTCCGTCCAGCGCCATGCCGCCAAGCACGGTGTTGTACAGCGCCCGCTCCATGACGTCGGCGTACTGGCTGTTGGCTTCCATTTCCAGCATGCGACGGGCAAACATCATCAGGCCGATGGAGGCGCAGCTTTCAGCATAGACGGTGTCGTTCGGCAGATCGTAATCGCTGCTGAAGGCTTCGCCGCTGCTCTGGGAACCAATCCCGCCGGTGATATAAAGCTGGCGCTGGGCCATGTTGTTCCACAGGCGCAGGCAGTCCTGGCGTTTACTCTCGTCCTGACTTAAACGGGCCAGGTGCGCGACGCCGGTCATCAGATAGACGAAGCGCACCGCATGACCAATCGCCGTTTGCTGTTCCGCCAGCGGCTGATGCGCCTGGCTGTAGGCTTTATCCTGCACCATCCACGCCGGGCCGTAGGTGTTCCAGTACGAGGTTTTGCCCCGCTTTTCATATTCGATGTCGTAGTAGTGCGGCTGGGTGCCACGCGCTTCGACGAAATATTTCGCCAGCGCCAGGTAGCGCGGCTCCTGGGTGACATCAAACAGGCGCATCAGCGCCAGCTCGATCTCCGGGTGGCCGGGATAGCCATGTAGCTGCTGCTCGCCCGGACCAAAAACGCTGTCGATATGGTCGGCCAGCTTACAGACCACCTCCAGCAGACGGCGTTTGCCGGTGCCCTGAAACCAGGCCACGCCCGCTTCAATCATATGCCCGGCGCAGTAAAGCTCGTGGCACTCCGCCAGGTTTGTCCAGCGCTCCTCCGGCGCTTTTACCGTGAACCAGGTGTTGAGATAGCCATCGTCGCACTGCGCGGCGGCTACCAGCTCAATCACCTCATCGGCGGTTTTTTCCAGCTCCGCGTCGGGCTTCTGGCATAGCGACCAGGCGACCGCCTCGAGCCATTTCGCCACGTCGCTGTCCTGAAATACCATCCCGTAGAATTCACCATTTTGCTGACCCGCCGCGATGCGAAAGTTGGCGATCGCATGGCTCGGTTCAGCCTCCTCAATGCGATCGTTCAGGGCATCCCACTGATAGGGGATGACCACATCGCGCACCAGCTGTTGATACTGACCCAGAAACGGGTCGCTGATTTTCAGTTTATGCAGGTCGGGTTCCATTATGGACATCATGTTCTCCTCAGGCGTGAGCGTGACGCTGGCGCAGGTCGGTGGCAATGCGCGTCATCATCGGGTTATTGAGTCGGCACTTGCGGATCGCCAGCGCCAGCAGCAGATGGAAAAGGGCGGGCAGCAGGGTCTCCATAGCGGTAATGCCCTGTAATGAGGCGGGCGTCTGGTTGCCCGCGCCCGGCTGGTAGGCGACGAAAATAAACACCAGGCTGATGATCCCGGCGCTGGAAGCCCAGGCCAGCTTGATGAAAAAGAGATTAAAGGCGAAGTTCATGCCGGAGGAGCGTACGCGGGTTTTCCACTCGCCGTAGTCGTCGGCAAAGGCCATCAGCGCAAAGTGCAGCGGCAGGGTAAAGCCGAGGATCACGCCGTTCGCCAGAATGACCACCAGCCACAAGGTCTGGTAAGCCGGACCGCCGGGCAGGAACCACATCCCCACCGCCAGGGCTGCCAGCACCAGGTTGGTGTAGTAGTAAAGTTTGACGGTGTCGCTGCGGCGCGACAGCAGGTTAACGATCACCGCGCCCAGAATGGAGGCAAAGGTCACCATCGTGAAGAAGAGCGAGGTGTAGGCGGTGCTCCCTTTCAGCACGTAAGTGATGAAATACATGTAGCCGCCGCCACGAATGTTGAAGACGTTAATCAGCAGGAAAGACATCACCAGCATCAGCAGCAGCTGGTCGTTTTTACGCAACCCGGCGAGGTGCTCCTTAAGGGTAAATTTTCCCATCATCGCCAGCGGTACGCGCTCGCGAACCCAGAAGAAGCAGCACAGGAACATCACCACTGCAATGGCGCACAGCACACCTACGCCGAACTGATATCCCTGCGCCACGTTGCCCTGGCCGAGAAGTTCAACCAGCCAAGGCAGGCCAACGGAGACCAGAAAACCGGCCACGCCGCACAACACAAAACGCCATGACTGGCAGGAGATCACTTCGCTGTGGCGGGTGGTCATGGTGTTGATCAGCGCGCAATAGGGCACGTTGATGGCGGTATAGCCCACCGAGAGCAGCAGATAGGTGCCGAAGGCCCAGGCGATTTTGACTCCCATGCCCGCGTCCGGCACGGTGAAGGTCAGCACGCCGATAATGCCAATCGGCAGGGCGACCCACAGCTGCCAGGGGCGAAAGCGTCCCCAGCGGCTCTGGGTACGGTCGGCGATGATCCCCATCACCGGGTCGGATATGGCGTCGAAGATGCGCAGGGCGATAAACAGCGTGCCGACCAGCGCCGGGGTTAAACCAAAGACATCGGTATAGAAAAAAGTGAGAAAGTTCATGATCAAACAGGTGATCACCGTGCCGCCGGCATCACCCAGGCCGTAGCCTATTTTTTCTCGCACCGTCAGGCGATCGTTGATGGCCTGCTGGGCGATCTCTGTCTGTGTAATCGGGGTGGAAGTCATGAGGTAACTCCTCGGGTTATTGGATTTTTTATGTTGTTTTGCAGAGTACCTGACTAATTTTGCACTGTTCCCTGGGGGCAACAAGGGAAGGGAAAAGTATAAAAAGGTGAGGATTCCGACCTTGTTCGTAAAATGTGATTTTGATCGGGACGAATAACAAATAGCTGTTAATAATCAGTGATAAAGAGAAAGAATCTGCTCATAAATAGCGAGAAATTGAATAACCATGCTCGAATTATCCATAGCGCTTCCGATCAGGGTGCAGAATGGCGGCTATTTTATCTCCCGGGGTGTCGGGCGACATCCGGCGCGCAGGCTCGACTCCTGGGAGGTCATCTTTGTGGAAAAGGGGACATTAACGATCCAGGAGGATACGACGCTGTTTGAGGTCCATGCCGGAGAAAGTCTGCTCCTCTGGCCCCACCGCCGACACAAGGGGATTGAAGATTTTCCTGCCGATTTACGCTTTTACTGGCTGCATTTTGAAGTTCACGAGCAGGCCGCGCCGTCATCCCTGAGTACACTGCTGTCGGTGCAGCAGCACGGCAAAACCGGCGATCCGCAGGCGATGATTGCCCTGTTCCGGCAATTTCTGACCGAACAGGAGAAGCTCCAGCGCAGCCCGGCGCTGGAATTTATTCTGCTGCTGATTTTGCAACAGCTCTCAGTCATGCCCGGGCAGGAGCTCGCCCCGGATGAAGCGGGCGTCAGCCTGGCATGGAAGGCACGGCAGCTGATCAGCACGCAGTTTCACCGGCCACTCTCCACGTCGCAGCTTGCCCGGGAGCTGCACTGCAACGCCGATTATCTGGGGCGGGTGTTTCGTCGGGTCTTTCATCTGACGCTCACCGAGGCTATCCACCGTCAGCGCGTCCGGGCCGCGGAGAAGCTACTGCTTAATGATGCCGTGTCGCTGAAGGAGGTGGCGGTGCGCTGCGGGTTTAACGACACCGGATATTTCCGGCAAATTTTTCGTAAGCATACCGGGTTAACGCCCGGTGTCTGGAAGCGCCGCTACTGCAAGGAGCACATCAATTCCGCCTGAGCGCTGTGGCAAATGGCCAGTATTCGCGGCAGGACGCACAAAAGTGACTTTTTGCCCCGTCTGATCAAAGCGCGTGCCCTGAACACTCTGGCAACCTGACTTTTTCAACAAGGATGGAGCAGGCGATGAACCCGTTTATTGTTGCGGACCCGGCGAAATGTATTGGCTGTCGCACCTGCGAAGTGGCCTGCGTGGTCTCGCACCAGGAGAATCAGAATTGTGCCGCCGTGACGGCAAAGACCTTTACCTCCCGCATCCGGGTGGTGAAAGGCGGGACGTTCACTACGGCGGTCACCTGCCACCAGTGTGAAGATGCGCCCTGCGCTAACGTCTGCCCGACGCAGGCCATTCAGCGGCAGGCGGGGGTGTGGCGGGTGGATCAGGCGCGCTGTATCGGCTGTAAAAGCTGTATGGTCGCCTGTCCGTTTGGGGCGATGCAGGTGACGGGGAGTGCTGAGCAGGTTCAGGCCCTGAAGTGCGACCGCTGTGCGCACCGCGAAGCGGGACCGGCCTGCGTCGCGGCCTGTCCAACCCGTGCGTTAAGCTGCGTCGATCCCGCCAGATTACGCGCCGAACGGCTGCGTTATCTGGCGTAAACCGTTATGGGCGTTGTTCCTGCCAGGCGAGCTCGATCTCTTCTGCCAGGATTTTAACACCGGCTTCGATTTTTTCCGGGTCCGGCACGTAGTTCATGCGCATGCACTGGTGAGTGTGCGGCCAGGGTTTATCCAGCCCCGGGAAGAAGTAATCCCCCGGTACCATCAATACTCCGCGCTTTTTCAGACGCTGATAGAGCAGCTCGGTGGTGATCGGCAGATCCTTAAACCACAGCCAGAGGAAAATTGCCCCTTCGGGTTTGTGGATCAGACAGCGCTCTTCCGGGAGATAGCGGCGGATAGTCGCAATGGTCTCCTGGACGCGCTGATAATAGAAAGGCTTAATCACCTCGTTGGACAGGCGCAGCAGATCGTTGCGCTTAATCATCTCGCACATCATTGCCGGGCCGATCCCGCCAGGGGAGAGGCTGATGATGCCGTTCATGTTGGTGATAGCGGTGATAATTTTCTCATTGGCGATGATAATCCCGCAGCGGCTGCCCGGCAGGCCCAGCTTGGAGAGGCTCATGCACAGGACAATGTTCGGGTTCCACAGCGGACGCGCTTCGCTGAAGATAATGCCCGGGAAGGGCACCCCATAGGCGTTATCAATCACCAGCGGAATGTCATGCTGGTTCGCCAGCGTATCCAGCTTAATCAGCTCTTCATCGGTGATGACGTTGCCGGTCGGGTTGGTGGGGCGCGAGACGCAGATCATCCCGGTCTCTTCGCCAATATGCAGATGCTCAAAATCGACGTGATATTTGAACTGGCCTTCCGGCAGTAGCTCGATGTTCGGGCGCGCGGCGACGAAAAGATCGTCCTCAAGGCCGGAGTCGGCATAACCGATGTACTCCGGCGTCAGCGGGAAGAGCACTTTTTTGGTGGTGCCGTCGGCACGTCGTCCCGCGAAGAGGTTAAATAAGTAGAAAAACGCGCTCTGGCTGCCGTTTGTCAGAGCAATGTTCTGTGGATCAATCTCCCAGCCGAGGGTGTCGCGCAGCATCTCCGCGAGGGCAGCGAGCAGCTCGGTTTTGCCCTGCGGGCCGTCGTAATTGCACAGCGCATCTCTGGCTTTGCCATTTTCCAGCATGTCTGCGAGGAGCGTCTGAAAATAGGCGTTCATCTCGGGGATTTGTGCCGGGTTACCGCCGCCGAGCATGATGGCGCCCGGTGTGCGCAGCCCGTCGTTGAGATCCTCCATCAGGCGGGTGATGCCTGAATGGCGGGTGAATTTGTCGCCGAAAAGTGAAAAAGTCATAGCAGGTGATCTGTCGAGCGTGTTCTAAGTGTGGCTCACCATAACGCTACAACTGCGCAGGTGCAAATCAGCGTCGAAACGAAGATGTGTGACTTTATGTTGTTAGTTTGCCATCAGGCAGCAAGTTATCCTGCTTCCCTCTCCCGTGGGAGAGGGATTTTGCCCCTGCCGATCAGCGATTACCCGCCCACACCACCATCACCTTGTCGCCCTGATGCTCGCGTACAAAGCCGTAGCCCTGAGGCAAGGTTAACGTGGTTTGTGTCCCTTCGCCCACCGCCGGATGGCGGGCGCGGAACTGCCCGAGCCGCTGCCAGTGGGCGACGGTTGCAGCCTGCGCGCCGCTGATATCCTGCCAGTTCATGTCTGAGCGCGTGCCCTGTAAAGGATCGGAGCCCGTCGGGCCGAACGGTCTTGCTGATTCATCGCCATAAAAGATCTGTACGCTACCCGGCGCCAGCAACAGCAGCTCTGCCGCACGCTGATCACCCTCGCGGAACAGACGGGTATCGTGAGAGGAGAGATAGCTCAGGACGTTAAAGCTCTGCAGCTTTTCTGCCATCTGCTGCCAGGTCAGGTCGATGTCCGCCAGGCAATCTACCGCTTTGGCCGCCTGCTCCTGGTAATCAAAATTGATCATCGCATCGAAGCCGTGACGGTAGTAATCGCTCTGCATCACCCCGTGCCCCCAGGATTCACCGGTCATCCAGAACGGCGCATCGTCGAGTTTTTTCTCCGGGTTGGCCGCTTTCCATGCTTTAAGGGCATCGCTGGCCTGGTCTTTCAGCTGCTGCCAGCCCGCCAGCTCAACGTGCTTGGCGGTATCAACGCGGAAACCGTCGATACCGTATTCACGCACCCACTGACTCAGCCAGTGGGTGAGGTAATCCCGGGGCGTGTAACCGTCAATGGCCTTCGCCCGGGTGTCGGGCTTGTGGCGATAAAAATTCGGTAAGCCTGATGGGGTGGTCGATTCGGTTTTCAGGTCCGGCAGGAAGGCCAGCGACATGGTCAGATCGTCGAAACCGGGGTTGTCGTAGTCGCCAATGTCGGTGCGTATCCACTTCTTGCCCCACCAGTTTTCCCAGCCCGCTTTATCGCTGAAGTTGATGTAGTCATTAAAGCTGTGCCAGCTCTGTCCGGTGCCCGGTTTCCAGTCGGTCCAGCGTTCGCCCAGGGTTTTCTTCAGCTCTTCGCCCTGCAGATAGAGCGACCCGAACTGGTACTCCTGCATATCCGCCAGCGTCGCGTAACCGGTGTGGTTCATTACCACGTCAAAGAGGATGCGAATCCCCCGGCGATGGGCTTCATCCACCAGCTGACGTAAATCATCCACCGTACCCATGTTGGCATCGAGCCGGGTCCAGTCCTGAGTGTAATAACCGTGATAGGCGTAATGGGGGAAATCCCCCTTGGTGCCGCCGCCGACCCAGCCGTGGATCTGCTCCAGCGGGGAGCTGATCCATAGGGCGTTAACGCCGAGCTGTTGCAGATAATCCAGCTTGCTGGTGAGCCCTTTCAGGTCGCCGCCGTGGAAGGTGCCGATCTCCTGCATACCATCTTTATGGCGCCCGTAGCTGTTGTCGTTGCCCGGATCGCCATTCTCAAACCGGTCGGTGAGAACAAAATAGACGGTGGCGTTTTGCCAGCTGAACGGGGCGGGCTTGTACGTTTCTGCCCGCTCCAGTAACAGCAGGCCGTTGCTCCCCGGTGCGGGTTGCAGGGTAATTTTACCCTGCTGCACGGTGGCGGTCTGTTTGCTGTAAAAATCACGCACCACGCTCCCTTCCGGGAAAGTATTGCTGACATCGAGCGTCAACGGTTTGCCGTCCCATTTGGGGCACTGGCGCACTACCGATGCCACCGCCTTTTCGCTGGCGCTGGCAACGGTCAACATCAGCGTTGGCGTGCCGGAGCGGGTATCAATTCGTGCCTGATAATCCCCGTCGCGGAAGATGCGCCACTGCGCCGGATCGCCTTCGCACGGCTTCAGTGACATCATCTCGTTGAGTTTTATGGCGTTGGTGGGTTGCCAGCACGCCTTGTCAAAACTCAACGTGAGCGGGCGGGTACCCTTCGTCAGCTTTGCCTGTGCCGTGAAGACGCCCGATCCTTCAGCGGTAAAGGCCGGAAAGCCGGGGGCGGACCAGTCGGCGCTGGCCAGTGCAGGCAAGAACAGAAGAGCGAGAGCAGAACGTTTCATACCATTTTCCTGTCACAGCATTTTGCTCAGTTTGCCATCTATTTTAGTGGGCAAACTCATCCCCTGGCGCTATCGCGCAGGGAGGAGCAAAGAGGGTGAGTGATCTCACGCTAAGTACGCTATTTAACTGCGATATTGAGCACGTTTTCGCGAAAATGATGCTGAAACGCGCAGATTCCAGGTGACAGGGTTTCGGATTTGGACTATTTCTAAGGATGCTCTTCTCGTCTATTTTTGCTAGGATTTGAGATTCGCCTCTCAATTTTCGAAAAAAATAAGGTGTTGGAATGTTTCTATCCGACCAGGAGACCTAATGATATCGACTCCCATTCGACGATATGGGGCTGCGATACTCATGTTACTCACCACGGCATTTTCTGGTGGGGTGCTTGCAAAGACGCACACGGATACAACGAGTAAGAAAGCCCACGTCATAAAGACGACAACAAGTAGTAAGGTTAGCAGTAAACAAGAGTATTCTCGCAATAGTGCAAAGAGTAGTTCACTTCCTGATTTGCGAAAATACCCTTCCGGAACACCAAGGAAAAAAGCGTTTCTCCGGACGGTAATGCCTTACATTACAAGTCAAAATGCCGCGATTACGGCGGATCGTAACTGGCTTATTTCCAAGCAGTACGACAGCCGCTGGTCGCCGTCCGAGCGTGCGCGCCTGAAAGAGATAGCCAAAAACTATAAAGTGAGCTGGAACGGGAACACACGTCGTGTACCGTGGAACACCTTGCTTGAGCGTGTGGATATCATCCCAGGCAGCATGGTCGCAACGATGGCGGCAGCCGAAAGTGGCTGGGGCACCTCTAAGCTGGCCCGTAGCAATAACAACCTGTTCGGCATGAAATGTGCGAAAGGTCGTTGTACTAATGCGCCGGGCAAAGTGAAAGGTTACTCGCAGTTTGAATCGGTAAAAGATTCCGTGAATGCGTATGTTGTGAATCTGAACACGCATCCGGCCTATAAATCCTTCCGTAAGTCGCGTGCGCAGCTGCGTAAAGCAGACCAGGAAGTGACGGCGAGCAATATGATCCACAAGCTGAAAGGTTACTCAACCCAGGGCCAACGCTATAACAACTATCTGTTTGCGATGTACCAGGATAACCAGCGCTTAATTGCTGCTCATATGTAATCTTAAAAAAAGGCCTTCCATCCGGAAGGCCTTTTTTATTTATATCAGTACTTCACTGTAGCGATCGCGATACTCTTTCGGCGTGGTGTCATACTCTTTTTTAAAGACCGAATAGAAATACTGCAACGACGGATAACCGCACATCTGCGAAATCTCGTTAATGGAGAGCGAGGTCGAAATCAGCAGGCTGCGGGCTTTCTCCAGTTTCTCTGCATGGATAACCGCATGGATCGTCTCGCCCACCTCTTCTTTAAAGCGCTTCTCCAGATTTGAACGCGAAATCCCTACCGCATCCAGCACCTGATCCACTTTGATGCCTTTGCAGGCGTGGTTACGAATGTAGTGCATGGCCTGAATGACGGCCGGATCGTTCAGCGAGCGGTAATCCGTTGAGCGTCGCTCCACCACACGAACCGGTGGCACCAGCAGACGTTGCAGGGGAAGATTTTCGTTATCCAGCAGCCGGTGCAGCAGCTTGGCCGCCTGATAGCCCATCTGACGTGTTCCCTGCGCCACGGACGACAGCGCCACGCGTGACAGGTAGCGGGTGAGCTCTTCATTATCGATCCCGATGACGCACAGCTTTTCCGGCACCGGAATATGCAGATGTTCGCACACCTGCAGCACATGCCGGGCGCGGGCATCGGTCACGGCGATAATGCCGGTCTGCGGTGGCAGGGTTTGCAGCCAGTCGGCGAGACGGTTCTGCGCGTGCTGCCAGTTTTCCGGGGCCGTTTCCAGCCCCTGATAAACCACGCCGCGATACTTCTCCTTTGCGACCAGCTGACAGAAAGCGTATTCCCGTTCCGCCGCCCAACGTTTTCCGCTGGAGGTGGGCAGGCCATAAAAGGCGAAGCGGTGAACCCCTTTTTCTTTGAGATGTAGAAACGCGCTCTCTACCAGAGCGTGATTGTCGGTGGCGATATAGTGAACGGCAGGGTAGTGTTCCGGCTGGTGGTAAGAGCCGCCAACGCCGACGATGGGGACGTCGACATCGACCAGCAGTTGCTGGATAACGGCGTCGTCAAAATCCGCGATGACGCCGTCGCCCAGCCAGTCTTTGATATTTTCGATTCGCGTGCGGAAATCTTCTTCGATGAAAATATCCCACTCGGATTGCGACGCCTGCAAATATTCCCCAACGCCCTCGACGACCTGACGGTCATAAGCTTTGTTGGCATTGAATAACAACGTAATGCGGTGACGCTTCTCAAACATGGCGCTATTTTTCCAGTATCAGTGACAGATGAAAAGGCATCCTCAGGCGCGCCGTTTGGTAGCGGAATCCATCCATACCGCCAGCAACAAAATGGCACCCTTGACGATATACTGCCAGAATGTCGGGACGTCCATCATACTCATTCCGTTATCCAGCGACGCCATAATAAATGCCCCCATAACTGCCCCTGCGACGCTACCGACACCTCCGGCAAGACTGGTTCCGCCGATGACACAGGCGGCGATGGCATCGAGTTCGGCAATATTCCCGGCAGACGGCGAGCCCGCACCCAGACGTGAGCTTAAGATCAGGCCCGCTACGGCAACCATCAGGCCATTAATGGCAAAGACGGCAAGTTTGGTGCGTTCAACATTAATACCTGACAGACGTGCGGCCTCAAGGTTGCCGCCGATGGCATAAATACGCCGACCAAAGGCGGTGCGGGTCGCCATAAACATGCCTGCCAGTAATAACAGCACCAGTATCAGCACCGGCGTCGGCACGCCGCGATAGTCGTTCAGCAGCCAGATTGCCCCCAGCACGATCACCGCCGTCAGCGCCTGACGCCCGACGACAGAGGTGGAAGGCGTTGTGGCTAACCCTAACGTCTGACGGCGCATTCTGCCGCGCCATTGCCAGGCAACAAACGCCATCAGGCCAATCGCGCCGAGGGTAAAACCCACTCCGCCGGAGAGATAGCTCTGCCCAATCTGCGACATGGAGGCGCTGGTGGGGGAGACGGTGGTGCCGTTGGTGATGCCAATCAGAATACCGCGGAAGGCCAGCATTCCCGCCAGCGTGACGATAAACGACGGTACTTTGCGGTAGGCCACCCACCAGCCGTTCCAGGTGCCGAGCAGCAAGCCGAGCAGCAGGGTGACCACGATAGTGAGCGGCAGCGGCCAGCCCAGCCAGACGTCGAAAATCGCCGCCACGCCCCCCAGCAGGCCCATCATTGAGCCCACGGAGAGGTCGATTTCCGCGGAGATAATCACAAACACCATCCCCACCGCCAGAATGCCGGTAATGGCGGTCTGGCGCAGCAGGTTGGAGACGTTACGCGCGCTGAGATAGGAGCCGTCGGTCATCCAGGTGAAGAACAGCATGATCGCCACGATAGCGGCAATCATGACAAACACCTGCAGATTGAGCGCTTTTAGCCCGGAAAACAGACCCGGTGCGGGTGCCGTGACTTTTAACTCAGAGGGGTTGCTTTTCGACATGGCGTTCGCTCCTTAGTGCGGCTTCCATCACCTGTTCCTGCGTCAGGTTCTGGTTTATCAGGTTGGCTTTCAGTTTTCCTTCGTGCATCACCAGTACCCGGTCACTCAGACCCAGCACTTCAGGAAGCTCCGAGGAGATCACAATCACGGCGATACCCTGCTGGACCAGCTGGTTGATCAGCTTGTAGATTTCGTATTTCGCACCGATATCAATCCCGCGGGTGGGTTCATCGAGGATCAGGATGCGCGGGTTGAGCAACAGGCAGCGGGCGAGGATCGCCTTCTGCTGATTGCCCCCGCTCAGGCGGCCAATCGCCAGTTCCGGGGAGGAGGTTTTGACTTTCAGCTGCTGTAAAGAGTGAAGAATGCAGTGCTGTTCCGCGGCATCATCCAGACTGCTCAGCGTGCCGCTGAACTGATCTAATGCGGCAAGGGTGATATTTTTGCCCACCGCCATCACCGGTACGATGCCATCTTTTTTGCGATCTTCCGGCACCATCGCGATACCCTGGGCGATGGCCTGCTGACAGTTTTTGATCTCTACCTGCTGCCCATCAATAAAGATGCTGCCCTCCCAGCGACCAGGCCAGACGCCGAACAGACACTGCACAGCCTCGGTGCGCCCGGCGCCAACCAGCCCGGCCACCCCCAGGATCTCACCGCGATGCAGCGAGAAAGAGACATCATTGACCCGTTTAATATGGCGATTCACCGGATGCCAGGCGGTAAGGTGCTCCACGCGCAGCACCTCTTCCCCCAGGGTGTGGGGTTCGTTCGGGTAGAGTGCGGTGAGCTCACGGCCCACCATCATGGTAATAATGTCGTCCTCGCTCATCCCCTGCGCTTCCCGGGTGCCGATATGCTGCCCGTCGCGAATTACGCACACCGTGTCCGAAATCGCTTTCACTTCGTTGAGCTTGTGGGAGATATAAATGCAGGCAATCCCGTGGTTTTGCAGGTCACGAATGATGTCCAGCAATACCGCGGTTTCCTGTTCCGTCAGCGATGCTGTTGGTTCATCGAGGATCAGCAGACGCACCTGTTTGTTCAGGGCCTTGGCGATCTCCACGAGTTGCTGCTGTCCCAGACCTAAATCACCCACCCGGGTGTCGGGGGAGATCGTCAGACTGACCTGCGCCAGCAGCTTTTCGCAGCGCAAGGTCATGGTGTCGTAATCCAGGACGCCGTGGCGGGTTATCTCGGCGCCGAGGAAGATATTTTCCAGCACGGTCAGATGCTTCACCAGCGCCAGCTCCTGGTGAATGATGGCGATCCCTTTGCGCTCGGTGTCGCGGATGTGTGTGGCCTGCAGCGTTTCGCCGGAAAAGACAATTTCACCCTCGTAGCTGCCGTGAGGATAGATGCCGCACAGAACCTTCATTAAGGTGGATTTGCCCGAGCCATTTTCGCCGCATAACGACATGATCTCGCCGGGGTTTAAGCGCAGGCTGACGTTGTCGACGGCCTTCACCGCGCCAAACGCTTTGGTGATACTTTTCATTTCAAGTAAATAAGACATAACTGCTCCGCATGACCCGAAGGAAAACAGTACAAGTCGATGTGCCCCCGCAAGCCGGGGGCGATGATGGATTACAGTTCGCTCTTTTTATGGAAACCGTCTTTCACAACGGTGGCGTCAATGTTCTCTTTATTGACTTCGATAGGGATGAGCAGTCGGGAAGGCACATCTTTCAGGCCGTTGTTTAAGCTGGCATCCGCTTTAGGCTGTTGGCCATTGCCGAGCTCAACGGCAATTTCTGCGGCGGTGGTGGCAAGCTCGGTGATCGGCTTATATACCGTCATGGTCTGGGTACCTGCCACAATACGTTTCACCCCGGCAAGGTCCGCATCCTGCCCGGAGATCGCCACTTTTCCGGCCAGACCTTGGGCGCTGAGTGCCTGAATCGCGCCGCCTGCGGTCGCATCGTTAGAGGCCACCACGGCATCGATTTTGTTATTATTGGCGGTGAGGGCGTTTTCCATAATTTTTAACGCGTTTTCAGGTAACCAGCCGTCCGCCCACTGATCGCCAACGATCTTAATTTTGCCTTCATCAATATAGGGCTTCAGCACCTTCATCTGCCCGGCGCGGAAGAGTTTGGCGTTGTTGTCCACCGGGGAGCCGCCCATCAGGAAGTAATTGCCTTGTGGGACTTTGGCGACCAGGCTTTGCGCCTGTAATTCGCCGACTTTTTCATTGTCGAAGGAAATATAATAATCAATGTCCGCATTATTAATCATGCGGTCGTAGGCCAGCACTTTAATCCCTTCGCGCTTGGCTTCTTTTACCACGTTACTTAAAACCTGACCGTTATAAGGAATAATAACCAGCACGTCGACGCCGCGGTTTATCATATTTTCGATTTGCGACATTTGCGTTTCTTCATTGCCATTGGCAGACTGGACGAAAACTTTCGCACCTAATGCTTCTGCCTTATTGACAAAAATATCGCGATCTTTTTGCCAGCGCTCCAGACGGAGGTCATCAATCGCCATGCCGATTTTGACTTCTTTTGCATGACTCGCCGTACTCGCCAGCAGCAGCGATGCACAAAGAGTGAGGCACAGGTTCTTTATCTTCATAATTGTATTGCCTTTTGTAGGGTTAGGTTGCTGAGATAAAAGAAACAATCATTGCAAGAGACGTAGCAAATTCTTAACGGGGAATGGCAGGCTGGCAATTACAGATTTTTATCTTCTCGTTATGATATTTGGTTTATTTTCGAATTTATGACCGCGATCGAATTTTAAATTCTATAAGCTCTTAATTACACGTGATTATGGAATTTGTGCTGTGAAATTTGTTTGTCTGCAAATTGATTTTGCGAGCCAGCGCACGTTTGTGCATTCTCTCAATAGCAGTGTGAAATAACGTAATTGAGCAACCTGCGATCCCTATTCAGTATTACTCCAGTATCAACTCTTTGCTGTATCCCTGATTATGGAGCTCACTATGCAAGCTTATTTCGATCAACTCGATCGCGTTCGTTATGAAGGTCCGAAATCCTCAAATCCTTTAGCGTTTCGTCATTACAACCCGGACGAGCTGGTGCTGGGTAAGCGCATGGAAGATCACCTGCGTTTTGCTGCCTGCTACTGGCACACCTTCTGCTGGAACGGTGCCGATATGTTTGGCGTAGGCTCATTCGATCGTCCGTGGCAGCAGCCAGGCGAAGCGCTGGAGCTGGCAAAACGCAAAGCGGATGTCGCCTTTGAGTTCTTCCACAAGCTGAATGTCCCTTATTACTGCTTCCACGATGTGGACGTTTCACCGGAAGGCGCATCGCTGAAAGAGTATCTGAATAACTTTGCGCAGATGGTCGATGTGCTGGCCGAAAAACAGCAGCAGAGCGGCGTGAAGCTGCTGTGGGGCACCGCCAACTGCTTTACCCATCCGCGCTATGGCGCAGGCGCTGCCACCAACCCGGACCCGGAAGTCTTCAGCTGGGCGGCCACGCAGGTGGTGACGGCGATGAATGCTACCCATAAGCTGGGCGGTGAAAACTATGTGCTGTGGGGCGGGCGTGAAGGCTACGAAACGCTGCTCAATACTGATTTACGTCAGGAGCGCGAGCAGATTGGCCGCTTCATGCAGATGGTGGTCGAGCATAAACACAAAATCGGCTTCCAGGGTACGCTGCTGATTGAGCCAAAACCGCAGGAGCCGACCAAGCATCAGTACGACTACGACGTGGCGACGGTCTACGGCTTCCTGAAGCAGTTCGGGCTGGAAAAAGAGATCAAGGTGAATATCGAAGCCAACCACGCGACGCTGGCGGGTCACTCGTTCCATCACGAGATCGCCTCCGCTATCGCGCTGGGCATTTTCGGCTCCGTAGATGCCAACCGCGGCGATCCGCAGCTGGGCTGGGATACCGACCAGTTCCCGGTCAGCGTGGAAGAAAACGCGCTGGTGATGTACGAAATTATCAAAGCGGGTGGGTTCACCACCGGCGGCCTGAACTTTGACGCCAAAGTGCGCCGTCAGAGCACTGATAAATACGATCTCTTCTATGGCCATATCGGGGCGATGGATACCATGGCGATGTCATTGAAAGTGGCTGCCCGCATGATTGAAGACGGTGAGCTGGATAAGCGCGTGGCGAAACGTTATGGCGGCTGGAACAGTGAGCTGGGTCAGCAAATTTTGAAAGGCCAGTTATCACTGACCGAACTGGCGAAGTACGCTGAACAGCATAACCTGGCGCCGCAGCACCAGAGCGGTCATCAGGAACTGCTGGAGAATCTGGTGAATCATTATCTGTTTGATAAGTAACCGGGTATTGCCGGGCAGCGCGACGCTAGCCCGGCTTACGGTTAGCCCAGGCCCGGAACCGCTGCAAGCGTCCGGGCATTTCTGTTAAAGGAGTCACCGCAATGTATATCGGGATCGATCTTGGCACATCGGGTGTGAAAGCCATTCTGTTAAATGAACAGGGCGACGTGCTGGCAACGCAAACAGAAAAACTGCACGTTTCACGGCCACACCCGCTCTGGTCTGAACAGGATCCTGAAGCCTGGTGGCTGGCCACGGATCGCGCCCTGAAAGCGCTTGGCGAGCAACACTCTCTGCGCGAGGTAAAAGCGCTGGGCATTGCCGGACAGATGCATGGCGCCACGCTGCTGGATAAGGATAACCGCGTTTTGCGCCCGGCGATTTTATGGAACGATGGCCGCTGCGGTGAAGAGTGCGCCCTGCTCGAAGAGCGTGTCCCGGCCTCGCGGGAGATCACCGGCAACCTGATGATGCCGGGCTTTACCGCCCCGAAACTGCTGTGGGTGCAGCGCCATGAACCCGAAATTTTTAGCCAGGTGGCGAAGGTACTGCTGCCGAAAGATTATCTGCGGTTGCGCATGACCGGAGAGTACGCCAGCGATATGTCTGATGCCGCTGGCACTATGTGGCTCGACGTGGCAAAGCGTGACTGGAGCGAGACGATGCTCGAAGCCTGCCATCTCACCCGCGACCATATGCCTGCGCTGTTTGAAGGCTGTGAGCAGACGGGCACGCTGCTGCCGTCGGTGGCGCAGCAGTGGAATATGCCGGCTGTTCCGGTCGTGGCGGGGGGCGGGGATAACGCCGCCGGCGCGGTTGGCGTGGGCATGGCCGATGCCGGGCAGGCGATGCTGTCGCTGGGCACCTCTGGCGTTTACTTCGCCGTGAGCGACGGCTATCGCAGTAACCCTGACAGCGCAGTGCACAGCTTCTGCCATGCGCTGCCCGGTAAATGGCATCTGATGTCGGTAATGCTCAGTGCGGCATCCTGCCTGGACTGGGCGGCGAAACTGACCGGATTAGAGAGTGTGCCGGCCCTGCTCGATGCCGCGCAGCAGGCGGATGAAAACGCCGATACCGTCTGGTTCCTGCCCTATCTGTCCGGCGAGCGTACGCCGCATAACAACCCCCAGGCGAAAGGGGTGTTCTTTGGCTTAACCCATCAACACGGCCCGGCTGAACTGGCGCGAGCGGTGCTGGAAGGGGTGGGCTATGCGCTGGCCGATGGGATGGATGTGGTGCATGAGTGCGGACTCAAACCGACCAGCATTACGCTGATTGGCGGCGGGGCGCGTAGCCCTTACTGGCGCCAGATGCTGGCGGATATCAGCGGGCAACAGCTCGATTACCGTACCGGTGGGGATGTCGGGCCTGCGCTGGGTGCGGCGCGGCTGGCGCAAATTGCAATGAATCCGGGCAAGCCGCTGGCGTCGCTGTTGCCGCAGCTGGCGCTGGAACAGCAGCACACCCCGGACCCCGATCGTCATGCCCGCTATGCCGGGCGTCGCGAGGTGTTCCGCAAAATCTATCAGCAGCTTCTGCCACTGATGTCGTGAAACAGCGCCGGGTGGCGGCTTCGCCTAACCCGGCCTGCGATCGCTATATTTTAAATGATTGATTCTAAATAATTATTTATTTGTATGGTTTTTTTCCGAATTCATACTTCTCCGTGCCCTTCATTACAGTGGATCGCAAGACTTCATCCATAATGCCTCGTTTAGTTCCCTGGTGAGGTTTACGTGAAAATGGAAAGAGACGTGACAAATAGCTCCCCTGCTTTTAATGCCGTATCCTGGCTTGCCCTTCTTGGTGGGATCATTAGCTATCTGGTTGGTTTATGGAATGCGGATATGCAGCTCAATGAGAAAGGGTATTACTTTGCGGTCATTATCCTTGGCTTGTTTTCTGCCGCCTCTTATCAGAAAACCGTTCGTGACAAATACGAAGGGATCCCGACGACGTCGCTCTACTATATGACGTGCCTGACGGCATTTATTATCGCCGTCGCGCTTTTAGTGGTGGGTTTGTGGAATGCCACTCTGTTGCTGAGCGAGAAGGGCTTTTATGGTCTTGCGTTCTTCTTAAGCTTATTTGGTGCGGTGGCTGTGCAAAAAAACGTGCGGGACAGTGCGGCGCACACTTCGTCTGATACGATCGCAGAACAGAAAGAGATCGTCTGAAAAAGCGCCCGGTGGCGTTTCGTTTGCACAGCCTTGTAGGCCCGTGCAAGCGAAGCGCCGTCGGGCAAACAAGCCGCACACTCAGCTCACAAACCTGCGCGTATCAACGCGCTGTAACAGCATCGACAGTAGCAGGCTGACCGCCACCGTTATGGAGAAGATCCAGACGATATCCAGAAGCGGCCAGCTCTTTAACTCCACGCCACGGGTGCGCAGAGCGTGGATCACCAGCGCGTGAAAACCGTAGATCCCCAGCGAGTTCCGTGAAATTAACCCCAGCAGCGGCAGGGGGCGCGCATGGAGCGTGTTTTTCACCAGGGTAAATAACGAAACCGCGCAGATAAAGACCATCGGGCCACAGTAAAGATACCAGGTATCGGCGAAAGTGCCGCGCCACTGCAGCTCATGCAGCGTACCGCGAGAGATAATCGCCACCGCGGCAATAAACAGGGCGGCGCACAGGGCATTCAGCCAGCGTTTGCGGGTATCCATCATTCCCAGGGCGCGGCCCAGCATGCCGTACAGCACGTAATAGAAGGTGTCGCCGTTGATATAGAGATTGATGGGCAGCCACTCAAACCCGCCCATTTTTTGCGAAACCGTATTGGGGTTTGCCACAATACCAATCACGACCATCAGTGCCAGCAGCATTTTGCCGCTCGTGCTTTTCACCTGCACCAGCGGGGAGAGCAGATAAATCACGATAATGGCGAAGAAAAACCACAGGTGATAGAAGACCGGCTTTTGCAGCAGGTATTTCAGCGACAGCTCGCTGTTAATCGAGGTAAAGAGCACGATATAGAGGAACGCCACGGTGCTGTAAAACAGCAGGCACAGACCGATGCGTAAAAAGTGGCGCGGTTGCGCGCTGCGTTCGCCAAAAAAGAGATAGCCGGAGATCATGAAAAAGAGCGGCACGCTCACCCGCGATGCGGAGTTGAGCACGTTGGCGACATCCCAGTTTATAAGACTGACGGCGGGGGCGTTGGTGATATACCAGGTGGTGGTATGGATCATCACCACCATCAAACAGGCGATTCCCCGCAAATTATCAATCCAGTTAATTTTTTCCTGCATCCATCCCTCTGTTTACACATTAAAAAGAGTCTGACTGTGATATTGATTCAGACGCTCGTTGGAAAATTCTGAGTTTGCATCGTCCTGCTTGTGCCGGGGCAGTGAGATTCGCAGAATGCCGGACCATAATCTATAAAGTTTAGAGTTTAAAAATAACAGCCACAGCAGAGGGCGGTAATATAAATGATGATGCGTGCGATATGGCTTTTGCTACCCGCGCTACTGGCCAGCTGCGCGGCTCAGGAGACCTCCCCGGCGCAAAAAGCGCAAACCCAAAAGGTCAGCCCGGAGCGTTCCCTGGATATGGAACAGCTGTGTAAGAATCGGGCGGCCCAGCGCTACAATACCGGCGCGCAAAAAATCGACGTCACCGCCTTTGAGCAGTTTCAGGGCAGCTACGAGATGCAGGGCTTCACTGCCCGCAATGAGAGTTTCATCTGTTCTTTTGACGCAGATGGCCATTTTTTACACCTTTCGATGCGTTGAGATAGCCGCTTAATGCGCTGGCTGCGCCTGCAGGGTGCTGTCAGCTATGCTTATTTCCCAATTTTCCCTAAACAACCCCGTTTCGTACTGTATATCTTGCACTCAGCGGGTATACTGAACCCTTCCATTTAAAACCACACGTATCCAGCACGAAATACTATGCAAAAGTTTGATACTAAGACCTTCCAGGGCCTGATCCTGACCTTACAGGATTACTGGGCTCGCCAGGGCTGCACCATTGTTCAACCTTTGGACATGGAAGTGGGCGCCGGCACTTCACACCCGATGACCAGCCTGCGTGCACTGGGGCCAGAGCCGATGGCTACCGCCTATGTACAGCCATCCCGCCGCCCGACCGATGGTCGCTACGGTGAAAACCCGAACCGTTTACAGCATTACTATCAGTTCCAGGTGGTGATTAAGCCATCACCAGACAACATTCAGGAACTGTATCTCGGGTCGCTGAAAGAGCTGGGTATGGATCCGACCATTCATGACATTCGTTTCGTGGAAGATAACTGGGAAAACCCAACGCTGGGTGCCTGGGGTCTGGGTTGGGAAGTGTGGCTGAACGGAATGGAAGTGACGCAGTTCACCTACTTCCAGCAGGTTGGCGGTCTGGAATGTAAACCGATCACCGGTGAAATCACCTACGGTCTGGAACGTCTGGCCATGTATATTCAGGGCGTAGACAGCGTTTACGACCTGGTCTGGAGTGACGGCCCGCTGGGTAAAACCACCTACGGCGACGTGTTCCATCAGAACGAAGTGGAACAATCCACCTATAACTTTGAATACGCGGACGTGGACTTCCTGTTCACCTGCTTCGAGCAGTACGAGAAAGAAGCCCAGCAACTGCTGGCGCTGGAGACTCCGCTGCCGCTGCCTGCCTACGAGCGTATTCTGAAGGCCGCCCACAGCTTCAACCTGCTGGACGCCCGTAAAGCGATCTCCGTGACTGAACGTCAGCGCTACATTCTGCGTATTCGTACCCTGACCAAAGCCGTTGCAGAAGCTTACTATGCGTCCCGTGAAGCCCTTGGCTTCCCGATGTGCAACCGAAACAAATAAGAGGCGGCCATGTCTGAGAAAACTTTCCTGGTGGAAATTGGCACCGAAGAGCTGCCACCAAAAGCCCTGCGCAGCCTGGCGGAATCTTTCGCTGCGAACGTGACTGCTGAGCTGGATAACGCTGGTCTGGCGCACGGTAAAATTGAGTGGTTTGCTGCTCCGCGTCGTCTGGCACTGAAAGTGGCTAACCTGGCGGCGTCTCAGCCCGATCGCGAAGTTGAAAAGCGCGGCCCGGCGATTGCCCAGGCGTTCGACGCCGAAGGCAAACCGAGCAAAGCGGCAGAAGGCTGGGCGCGTGGTTGCGGCATCACCGTTGACCAGGCCGAGCGTCTGACCACCGACAAAGGCGAATGGCTGCTCTATCGTGCCCACGTGAAAGGCGAAAGCGCAGAAGCGCTGCTGCCAAACATGATTGCCACCTCGCTGGCGAAGCTGCCGATTCCAAAACTGATGCGCTGGGGCGCAAGCGACGTGCACTTCGTGCGTCCGGTTCACACCGTGACCCTGCTGCTGGGTGATACCGTGATTCCTGCCACCATTCTGGGTGTTGCGTCCGATCGCGTGATCCGCGGCCACCGCTTTATGGGCGAGCCGGAGTTCACCATCGACAACGCCGATCAGTACCCTGAAATCCTGCTGGAACGCGGTAAAGTCATTGCTGACTACGAACAGCGTAAAGCCAAAATTAAAGCCGATGCGGAAGAAGCGGCCCGCCAGATTGGCGGTAAAGCCGATCTGAGCGACAGCCTGCTGGAAGAAGTGACCTCCCTGGTAGAATGGCCGGTTGTGCTGACCGCGAAGTTCGAAGAGAAGTTCCTCGCGGTTCCGGCGGAAGCGCTGGTTCACACCATGAAAGGTGACCAGAAGTACTTCCCGGTCTATGCCAACGACGGCAAGCTGCTGCCAAACTTCATCTTCGTGGCGAACATCGAATCGAAAGATCCGGTGCAGATCATCTCCGGTAACGAAAAAGTGGTTCGCCCGCGTCTGGCGGATGCGGAGTTCTTCTTCAATACCGACCGTAAAAAGCGTCTGGAAGATCACCTCCCGCGCCTGCAAACCGTGCTGTTCCAGCAGCAGCTGGGTACGCTGCGCGACAAGACCGACCGTATCGCGGAGCTGGCCGGCTGGATCGCCCGTGAAATCGGCGCCGACGTTAACCACGCCACCCGCGCCGGTCTGCTCTCCAAGTGCGACCTGATGACCAACATGGTGTTTGAATTTACCGACACCCAGGGCGTGATGGGCATGCACTACGCGCGTCACGATGGCGAAGCGGAAGATGTAGCCGTCGCCCTGAACGAGCAGTATCAGCCGCGCTTTGCCGGTGACGATCTGCCGTCCAACCCGGTAGCCTGTGCCGTGGCGATTGCCGACAAGATGGACACCCTGGCGGGTATCTTTGGTATCGGTCAGCATCCGAAGGGGGATAAAGACCCGTTCGCACTGCGTCGTGCTGCGCTGGGCGTGCTGCGTATCATCGTTGAGAAGAACCTCAACCTCGATCTGCAGACCCTGACGGAAGAAGCGGTGCGTCTGTACGGCGACAAGCTGACCAACGCCAACGTGGTGGATGAGGTTATCGACTTTATGCTGGGCCGTTTCCGCGCCTGGTATCAGGACGAAGGCTACAGCGTGGACACTATTCAGGCGGTGCTGGCGCGTCGTCCGACCCGTCCGGCCGATTTCGATGCCCGTATGAAGGCGGTCTCCCACTTCCGTACCCTGGAAGCGGCATCGGCTCTGGCTGCGGCCAACAAGCGTGTCTCCAACATCCTGGCGAAGTCCGACGAAACGCTGAACGAGCGCGTGAATGCCGCGACGCTGAAAGAGCCGGAAGAGATCGCTCTTGCGATGCAGGTTGTGGTGCTGCGCGACAAGCTGGAGCCGGCCTTCGCTGAAGGTCGCTACCAGGAAGCGCTGGTGGAACTGGCTGAACTGCGCGACGTTATCGACGCCTTCTTCGAGAAAGTGATGGTGAACGTAGAGGATAAAGATCTGCGTATCAACCGCCTGACCATGCTCGAAAAACTGCGCGAGCTGTTCCTGCGCGTGGCGGATATTTCTCTGCTGCAGTAAGGGGCTTTTGCCCGGCGGCGCTACGCTTGCTAAAAAACCCGCTTCGGCGGGTTTTTTTATGGCGTGCCGTTGAAAATTTAACCTTGAAACCCTGAACAAAAACCGGCTATCCTTTCTCCGGTTACTTTTCTCCCTCTGGAGCGCCCCCCAAAAATGAACAAACACGACTGATGAATTTCGATCCTTGCTAAACGCCACCGCGTCGGCAGGGGATGTTTTGATTTCATTCAGGAGTGCTTATGGCTCATTTTGCGCAATCCCCTTCTTTTATTTTGCATCAGGTCACCTGTCAGTTTCCGACAGGCGATACCCTTTTTGGCCCGCTGAATCTCTCGCTGGAGCCCTCGCTGTGCGCACTGGTTGGCCGTAACGGCAGCGGCAAGACCCGTCTCCTGCGCCTGCTGGCCGGGCTGGACTTGCCTGCCAGCGGCCATATCGAGCGTTTCGGCACGCACTGCTATGTGGCGCAACAGCACGATATTTCTCCCCACGCCACGCTGGCCCAGCTGCTTGGCTATGAAAACCTTTTCGCAGCCCGCGAGCGTATCGACAGTGGTGATTATCTGCCTGAGGATCTGGAGCGTCTCGACGGTTACTGGGATTTAACGGAACGACTGAGCGAGACGTTTATCGGTGCCGGGCTTGCGCCGTTTGATCCCAACAGGCTGGCCGCTGAACTGAGCGGCGGCGAGCGGGTTCGCGCTCTGCTGTGCGGCGCGTTTACGGCGAATGCGGACTCTCTGCTACTGGACGAACCCACCAACCACCTCGACAGACAGGGGCGGGCGTGGTTTTACGAGCAACTTGCCCGACATGCCGGTTGCGTGCTGGTCGCTTCACACGATCGTGAGCTGCTGGCACAGGTGCCGCGCATTCTGGAACTCAGCGCGTCGGGGTTACACAGCTACGGTGGCAATTACGCGGACTATCAGCGCCAGCGGAATGCGGAGCAGCAGGCCGCCCGCGCGGCACTGGAGCATGCAACCACCGAGCGCAAACGCACCCGTGCCCGTCTGCAAAAGGAGCATGACGACAGCCTGCGCCGGTCGGCGAAAACCCTGCGCACGGTGGATAGTCTTAATATCGCCTCGTTTGAGCGCGTTAAGTATAAAGGGGCAGCAAAGGAGCGTCCGGGCGCGTGGCGCAAACAGCATCATGAGCAACAGGATGCGATGAACGCGGCGGTCAATCAGGCGCGGGAGCGGGTGGAAGAGGAAAACCCGGTGATGTTTACCCTGCCAGGCAGCCAGATTGCGGAGGGGAAACAGGTGCTGGTGCTGGAGGATCTGGTGCTGCCGCACGTCACGATGGCGCCGCTTAACTGGCGCATGGATGGGCCGATGCGGGTGGCGTTGCGGGGGCCGAATGGCTGTGGGAAATCCACCTTGCTGAAAGCCATCCTCGGCCAGTGCCTGCCTGTTTCGGGACATTGCCGGACGTCGGTCACGGTGGCGTATCTCGATCAGCACTTATCGCAGCTGGATTTGTCGCAATCCGTTATCTCCCACCTCAATTTGCATAACACGCCGCTGGAAGAGGGGGTACTGCGTAGCCGTCTGGCCCAGCTGCAGCTGGGCGCCGATCGGGTGATGCTCCCGCTTTCAGCGCTCAGCGGCGGCGAACGCTTAAAAGCGGCGCTGGCTTGTGTGCTGTGGCGGGAAGAGGCGACGCAGCTCTTGCTGCTCGATGAACCGACTAACCATCTGGATCTGGCTTCGACACGTGCTATCGAGGCGGCGCTGGCTGGCTTTACAGGCGCACTGCTGGTGGTATCGCATGACGACGCTTTTCTGGATGGTCTGAAGCTGACCCATGAACTGGCATGGCTGGACGGGGAGTGGCGCGGTGAAAGGCGGTAATAAAAACACAAACCCCCGCAAATGCGGGGGCTAAACATTACTACTCAGTCAACTGCTTGCGGAGTGCCGGGTTAGCCTGAATCAGGCTCATCAGCTTCAGCTCGGTCATGGAGGGCTTCACTCTTTTTGATTCCCACTCCTGAACCATCGCTACGCTGACACCCATTGCTCGTGCGAAATCATCGGTTTTCATCCCTGTCCCTTTGCGTAAGCGCTCAAATTCCGTAAAGGGGTTAGACTTTTGCGAACGGGTCACCGTCTGCGGTGCATCCTTAAAAACAATCTGTTCCAGACTGCTTAGCAGATCAAACATAGGATCTTTTAATTCCATTGAGAACTCCTCATAAATCACACTGCGGGATCGTGAACATTAGAGAGCAATTTAAGAATAGTCGCTAAAACTGAGAACAGATCGTAACGTGCGTGATTAATTGTTAGAGATACGTTTCGCTGGCTCGCTTTTCAAACCGACTGAGTATGCTAATGACTTGATTATTCAGTAGCGCCATAGCACCAGGTATTTTTTTGTAAATAGTAAGAATTTATATGGCAATAATCGTTTTACATGAAAAGGGTATCTTGCGGGCCTGACCTGGACTATTCTGTCACCGTTGGGCACGCGTGTGCCGGTGTGCGCTTTTTTGGGTGAAAGGAGTAATAACAATGGCGACAGGAAAGCCCTGCTCTCGCTGGTTTGCGCCGCTTGCGGCGTTGTTAATGATAGTTAGCCTGAGTGGGTGTTTCGATAAGGAAGGGGATCAGCGCAAAGCGTTTATCGACTTCCTGCAAAATACTGCGATGCGTAGTGGCGAGCGTTTGCCAACGCTGACTGCGGATCAGAAAAAACAGTTTGGTCCCTTCGTTTCTGACTATGCCATTTTGTATGGTTATTCACAGCAGGTGAATCAGGCGATGGACGCCGGACTGCGTCCGGTGGTGGATAGCGTAAATGCGATTCGCGTACCGCAGGATTACGTGACCCAGCGTGAACCGCTGAGCCAGTCAAACGGCGCACTGGGTGTGCTGGGCCAGCAGCTGCAGAACGCCAAAATGCAGGCCGATGGCGCGCGCTCTGCGCTGAAGCAGGGCGAAGATCTGAAGCCTGTGTTCGACAAAGTGTATGAAAAAGTGGTGACCAAACCTGCCGAAGCTCTGCAGCCGCTTATTCCAGCAGCCCAGATCTTTACACAGCAGCTGGTGCAGGTAGCGGATTATATTTCCCAGCAGGGCACCCAGGTGAGCTTTGTCTCCAACGGTATTCAGTTCCCGACCTCGCAGCAGGCCAGCCAGTACAATGCGTTGATTGGGCCGCTGGCCGCGCAGCATCAGGCGTTCAGCCAGGCGTGGAGCGCGGCGATGGCCGCAACGGAATAACGTCTGAAAGCGTACTCGCATTTTGCCGGGCAATGCTGTGTAAACCTGTAGGCCCGTGCAAGCGAAGCGCTGCCGGGCACATTCCAGAATAAAAAACCCCGCTGCAAAGCGGGGTTTTTTATCTTCTCAGAAAATAAAGCTTGTCTTTGATCCGCGAACTATGTCTTAATACACCTCGTCGGTTTGTTACACAGACCTAGAGCAGTTTAGTTAAGCAGTCCAGATGCGTTATCTTAGATACCCTTCGTAGTGACCCTTCCTTCATCGCTTAAAAATCTGTAACACATTCCATCATCGCGCCGGAAGGCAAAACAAATTTTTAAAAGGTAATATCTATGTCTGGTAAAATGACTGGTCTGGTAAAATGGTTCAACGCTGATAAAGGTTTCGGCTTCATCACTCCTGACGATGGCTCTAAAGACGTGTTCGTACACTTCTCTGCTATCCAGAACGATGGCTACAAATCTCTGGACGAAGGTCAGAAAGTTTCCTTCACCATCGAAAGCGGCGCTAAAGGCCCAGCAGCTGGTAACGTTGTAAGCCTGTAAGCTTCCAACTCAGCGAAAGAATTTAAAAACCCGCCTCTGGCGGGTTTTTTTCGTTTAAGGCTTAACTTGTGGATTGACGCAGTTTTTATCCACCTTGCCCTGCAGGGCGTCGATCAGGTTTTCCACCGCACAGGCCGCCATGTTATAGCGCGTTTCGTGGGTGGCGGAGCCAATATGCGGCAGCGCGACCACGTTTGGCATTTTCAGCAGTTCCGAGCTGACCGGTAGCGGCTCCTGCTCAAATACGTCCAGCCCAGCGGCGTGGATCTCACCGTTTTTCAACGCTGCAATCAGCGCCTGTTCATCCACCACCGGTCCGCGTCCTGCATTAATAAAGATGGCGGATTTCTTCATCTTCTCAAACTGCGCTTTGCCAAACATATGGTGGGTTTCATCGGTCAGCGGCAGGATCAGGCAGACGAAATCCGCTTCCTGCAACAGGGTATCCAGGTCACAGGGGCGGGCGTTAAAGCGTTCTTCAGCCTCTTTATGCTGGCGGCGCGCGTTATACAGAATCGGCATGTTGAAACCGAAGTGGGCGCGCTGGGCCAGCGCCATGCCGATGCGGCCCATCCCGACAATGCCCAGCGTTTTGCCATGCACATCGACACCAAACCAGTCCGGACCGATGCTTTTGGTCCACTCTCCGGCTTTAACGCGCTCGGCCACTTCCACCACGCGGCGCGCGCTGCTGAGCACCAGCGCCATCAGCGTATCCGCCACGGTTTCGGTGAGTACGGTTGGCGTGTGCATCAGCAGGATGTTGCGGGCATTCAGCGCATCGACGTCAAAGTTGTCATAGCCTACCGAGATGGTCGAGGTTGCACGCAGCGCAGGCATTTTTTCCAGCAGTGCGGCATCCACCTTTTCGCTGGAGCCCAGCAGCCCGACGGCACCGGCGAACGCCTCAGCATGCTGCTGCACCGTCTCCGGATTCAGGTTGTTAACCCGGGTAACGGTGAAATGATCTTCAAGGCGCTGCTGCAGGGCATCAGGCAGGGCTTTATACAAAATGACGGACGGCTTCATGCTAATCTCCGTTGATTTTAAAAGGGTTCAGGCGTGGCGTGCGCCGACGGGAAGGTTCTGATTATTAGCAGGCTTAACAATTAAAGTAAGCCACACCGAGGCAAAAAGCGCCACCCCCATAAAGATGTACGAGGCTGACGGGCCGCCGGTCACACCGTTCAGATAGCCCACGAACCATGAACCAAAGAACGAGCCCAGCGCACCCATGCTGTTGATCAGCGCCATCGCGCCGCCCGCCACGTTACGCGGCAGCATTTCCGGGATGATGGCAAAGAATGGACCATACGGGGCATACATCGCGGCACCGGCAATCACCAGCAGCGTATAGGAAACCCAGAAGTGGTTTGCGCCCACCGCCCACGAGCCGATAAAGGCGCAGGCGGCAATCAACAGCAGCGGCCAGACGAACAGCTTGCGATTTTGCAGTTTGTCCGACGCCCAGGAGACCACAATCATGGCGATGGTTGCTGCCAGATAAGGTACGGAGGAGAGCCAGCCCACTTCAACCATGCCGAGGTTATCGCCCGCGCTGCGGATGATAGACGGCAGCCACAGAACGAAACCGTAAACGCCGATACTCCAGGTGAAATATTGCATGCACAGCAGTACCACGTTGCGGGAGCGGAAGGCTTCGCCGTAGTTACGCACCGCTTTCAGTCCCTGCTGCTCTTTATCCAGCTGCGCCTGCAGGGCCGCTTTTTCATCTTCAGAGAGCCATTTGGCCTGGGCCGGTTTGTCTTTCACCAGCACCCACCAGCAGAAGGCCCAGATAATGGCCGGCACACCTTCAATAATGAACATCTCACGCCAGCCGAAGGACTGGATCAGATACCCGGAGACCACCGACATCCACAGTACCGTGACCGGGTTGCCGAGAATAAGGAAGGTATTGGCGCGCGAGCGTTCGGATTTGGTAAACCAGTTGCTGATGTAGATCAGCATCGCGGGCATGACCGCCGCTTCCACTACGCCGAGAATAAAACGAATGGCCGCCAGCGCCGGGATGTTATTCACCACCCCAGTGAGGGAGGCGCAGGCACCCCAGAGGATCAGGCAGATGAAGATCAGTTTGCGGACGCTGCGGCGTTCGGCATAGATGGCGCCAGGGATCTGGAAAAAGAAGTAACCGAGGAAGAAGAGGGCGCCCAGCAGCGAGGAGACGCCTTTGGTGATCCCCAGGTCTTCCGTAATGCCTGCGGCAGATGCGAAGCTAAAGTTCGCACGATCAAGGTACGCCAGGCTGTACGTGATAAACACGACTGGCATGATGTACCACCAGCGTTTTACTGCGTTTGTTGCATTGTTCATAGGCTTGCCTCTGTCGTTGAGGGGGTTACCGCCGTTGTCTGTAGGGTACACGGTGGTTTAATCGTTAGCCCACTCTCCCCTGTAGGGAGAGGGAATTTATGCGTCCAGTTGCGCCCGGGTGGGTAATCCTTCGCTGTCGCCCTGAACCTGGATCGCCAGCGAGCCGATAACATTGCCGCGCGTGACGGCCTGATGCAGCGTTTTGCCTTCCAGCAGGGCGCTGACCACACCAACAGCAAAGCCGTCTCCTGCGCCGACGGTATCGACGACGTTTTCGACCTTCACTGCCGCCACGGCACCCTGCTCGCCATCGGCGGTTTTATACCAGGCGCCGTCGGCACCGGTTTTCAGGATCACGGCCTTCACGCCCCGGTTCAGGTAAAAATCGGCGATCCCTTCCGGGGTGTTTTTCCCGGTCAGGATGAGGCCCTCTTTCAGGCCGGGTAATACCCAGTCGGCCTGGAAGGCGAGGTGGTTCAGCTTCTCCACCATCTCCGCTTCGCTTTTCCACAGCACCGGGCGCAGATTGGGATCGAACGAAATGGTTTTCCCCGCGGCTTTCATGGCACCCGCCGCGTGATCGAGCAGGGCGTAAGAGCTGGCGGACAGCGCTGCTGCCACGCCGCTCAGGTGCAGATGCCTTGCTGCGGTAAACCCGATCGGATTGAAATCTTCAACGGAGAGGTGGCTGGCCGCCGAGCCTTTGCGGAAATACTCCACAATGGGATCGGTTCCATCAGTGACTTTCGATTTGAGCTGGAAGCCCGTCGGATAACGGTCGTCTATGGTCACGCCTGCGGTCTCGATCCCCTCTTTTTTCAAGGTGTCGAGCACAAACTGGCCGAAGCTGTCATTGCCGACGCGGCTCACCCAGCCCACCTTCAGGCCAAGGCGTGCCAGCCCGGTGGCAACGTTCAGCTCGGCACCCGCGACGCGCTTCATAAAGTGATCGACTTCGCTTAAGTCACCGGTGTGGGTAGCCACAAACATAGCCATCGCTTCACCAATGGTGATGACATCCAGAGTATTCGGCATCGCTTACGCCTCCCGCAGTAAATTGACGTAATGACGGGTGACCGCCGTCAGATCGGGCCCTTCAAGCGGAAACTCGATCCCGCGTGGGACATCGCCGGGCAGTTGCTCCAGCAGGGCCTGCCAGCGGGTGCTGTCCTGGTCCGGCGGCACGGCGCGATACTGCTGCTGATGAGGAACGGCGGCCTTAACGTGGATATAGCTCACCGCGGGCGCCAGATGCTTCGCGGCTTCTTCCGGTGACTCACCCACCCACAGCCAGTTGCCCATATCAAATGTCAGCGTGACCGGCAGGCTCATTACCCGGCAGGCCGCCTTGAAGCGCTGCATCGGCGCCAGCTGGCCGCAACGCGTCTGGTCGTTTTCCACCACCAGCGTCATGCCGGTGTCATCGAGCAGGGCGCGCAGCGCATCGAGCTGCTGCTTATCGCTGAAGTTGCCGAGGGAGACCTTCAGCCACAGGGCGTTGAGCGTCGCGGCCTCGGCAAGGTAGCGGGGCAGCAGTGGGTTGAGGGTGCCATCCGCGCTAAACAGCGCATCGGGGGCGGAGTAACAGGCCAGAAGGCCGAGCAGTTCGATGGACTCGGCAAGGGTGGGTAAGGTTGCCAGTTCGGCATCGCTGAATAACTCCCGGCGGATCTCGACGCCATCGGCGCCTGCCCCGGCGATAACCGGCAGCATGGCACGCTGCCCACCCGCTTGCCGTACCTGGTCAGCGCCATACGCGGCGGTGACAACAATAATTTTTCTGCCCATCGGCGGACTCCATCACGTAGCTGATACTCTTTACGCTAGATGGAACCGGTTCCAAAGAAAAGTTCAGGATGCCGGATTTATGATCGCCATCACGAAGGGGGATTAACGCGCCGTGGAACCGCGCACGATCAGCTCCCCGGAGAAGACCTGCTCCCGGACCGCCTCATCGGCGCCGTTGATTCGGCGAACCACCTGCTCGACGGCGGCGAAGCCAATCTGCCAGGTGGGCTGTTTGAGGGTGGTGATGCCGACACCGGCCAGCTCGGCCCACTCCAGCTCGTCAAAGCCCAGCAGACCGATATCGCTGCCCCAGTGTAGGCCGATGCGCTTAAGCGATCGGGCGACCTGTAGCGTTAAGGCGCCGTTAGCGGAGATGACCGCCTTGCGCATGCCGCGATGACGGGTATGGAACTGGCGCAGGGCACTGTCCATCTGCCCGGCTTCATGAAGGGGGATTTCGACGTTCTCGGCGATCACGCCAGTATAACGGGCGAGGGTCGCGCGAAACGCGCTGAGGCGCTCGCGACGGGTGTTGACCATGCCCAGCGGTTCGCTCAGGAACAGAATCGCTTCAAACCCTTGTTCTATCAGGTGTTCCGTGGCGGTGGTGGCGGCCTGGGTGTTGTCCAGCCCTACCACATCACAGGCGAAATCCGGGATTTTGCGGTCAATCAGCACCATCGGCAGGGCGGACTGTTGCAGGCGGTTCAGCCCCTCTTCACGCATTCCCACAGCGTTAACCACAATGCCCTCTACCTGATAGCTGCGCAGCAGATCGAGGTAATGCAGCTCCTGGTCAAGTTCGTTGTTGGTGTTACACACCAGCGGGGTGAAGCCTTTTTCCCGACAGGCGGCTTCGATGCCGCTGAGGACGTTAACAGAGTAGGGGTTGGTGATGTCGGCGAGGATAAGCCCGATCAGGCGGGTTCGCCCGCGCTTCAGTCCCCGGGCCATCAGGCTGGGACGATAGTCGAGTTCGGCGATGGCCTGTTCAATGCGGGCTAACAGCGCGTCGGACAGCAGGTGTTTTTCGCCGTTGAGGTAACGGGAGATGCTGGTTTTACCGGTTTTTGCGGCTTTCGCCACATCGCTGATGGTGGGCCGTGTTGATTTGCTCATCGCTGGTTTCCTTGCCTTGGGTGAGCATACCTTAGCGCGAAAATGCCCGGTGGCGCTACGCTTACCGGGACGACTGGCCGGGCAGGGCGATGCCGCCACCCGGCACACCCCTTACTGAATCGGGCTTAAGGTGATCTCAACGCGACGGTTCTGGGCTTTGCCTTCCGCCGTGCTGTTGCTGGCGATCGGATTCGCCGGGCCCATACCGCTGGTGCGAATACGGGTCGCCGCTACGCCCTGGGTGATCAGCGAGCTGGCCACCGCGTCAGCACGTTGCTGGGAGAGACGCATATTTAGATCCTGGCTGCCGGTGCTGTCGGTATAGCCCAGCACGTTCACCGCGGTTTTTTCGTACTCCTTGAGCACCATCGCCACGCCGGTCAGGGTATTGGCACCCGCCGGTTTCAGCGTTGAGCTGTTGCTGTCGAAGGTGACGTTGTTTGGCATGTTCAGAATGATGTTATCGCCGCTGCGGGTTACGCTCACGCCGGTGCCCTGCATTTTGTCGCGCAGCTTCGCTTCCTGCACGTCCATGTAATAACCGACACCGCCGCCCAGGGCTGCGCCTGCTGCGGCGCCAATCAGCGCGCCTTTGCCGCGATCTTTTTTCGAGGAGGAGAGTGCGCCAACACCTGCGCCTACCAGGGAGCCGAGGCCTGCGCCAATGCCTGATTTACCCGCTTCGCGTTCGCCGGTGTAAGGGTTGGTGGTGCAGCCTGAAACAACCAGTGCGCCGCTCACCACGGCGGCAATCATAAGTGCGCTTTTTTTCATCTTCTTTCCTTAAGCTTTTTTATTCTTTGCCACGACGGGCGTGGCGGTTGATTATGACGTGCAGTTACGGAGAAAATTCCGGGGATAACTCTTAAATTTGTGTCTAATCATAAACAGCCTCAATGAAGGCTGAGAAAACCTGCAACAGGCAATCCAGGAGCACACGCTGTGACCACTTCAACGAAAACCATTCTGACTGCAGCCCACTGGGGGCCGATGCTGGTCGAGACCGACGGCGAGACGGTGCTGTCATCCCGCGGCGCGTTGCCGACAACGTATCCCAACTCCTTGCAGACCGCGGTGCGCGACCAGGTGCACAGCAAAACGCGCGTGCGTTGGCCGATGGTGCGTAAGGGGTTTCTCGCCTCGCCGGATAATCCGCAGGGGGTGCGCGGGCAGGATGAGTTTGTGCGCGTCAGCTGGGATGAGGCGCTGACGCTTATCGATGCGCAGCATAAACGTATTCGCCAGAGCTATGGCCCATCGTCCATTTTCGCCGGTTCGTACGGCTGGCGTTCCAATGGCGTGCTGCACAAAGCCGCTACCCTGCTCCAGCGCTATATGAGCCTGGCGGGCGGCTATACCGGCCATCTGGGGGACTACTCCACCGGTGCGGCGCAGGCCATCATGCCGTATGTGGTGGGCGGCAACGAAGTGTATCAGCAGCAGACCAGCTGGCCGCTGGTGCTGGAGCACAGCGAGGTGGTGGTGCTCTGGAGCGCCAACCCGCTCAACACCCTGAAAATTGCCTGGAACGCCAGCGACGAGCAGGGCATCCCCTATTTCGACGCGCTGCGTAAAAGCGGCAAGCGCCTGATCTGCATTGATCCGATGCGCTCCGAGACCATGGATTTCTTTGGCGAGCGCGCCGAGTGGATCGCCCCGCATATGGGCACCGATGTGGCCATGATGCTCGGCATCGCCCATACGCTGGTTGAGAACGGCTGGCAGGATGAAGCGTTTCTTGCCCGCTGTACCTCCGGGTATGAAAAGTTTGCCGATTACCTGCTCGGAACGACGGACGGTATCGCCAAAACCGCCGAGTGGGCTGCCGAAATTTGTGGCGTTCCGGCAGATAAAATTCGTGAACTGGCGGCGTTGTTCCACAATAACACCACCATGCTGATGGCGGGGTGGGGGATGCAGCGCCAGCAGTTTGGTGAGCAAAAACACTGGATGCTGGTCACCCTCGCGGCGATGCTCGGCCAGATTGGTACGCCGGGTGGCGGCTTTGGCCTGTCGTATCACTTTGCCAATGGCGGTAACCCGACCCGTCGTGCGGCGGTGCTGGCCTCAATGCAGGGCTCGGTCAAGGGCGGTACCGACGCGGTGGATAAGATCCCGGTCGCCCGCATTGTGGAAGCCCTGGAAAACCCCGGCGGTTTTTATCAGCACAACGGCCTGGATCGCCACTTCCCGGATATTCGCTTTGTCTGGTGGGCAGGTGGGGCCAACTTTACCCATCATCAGGACACCAACCGCCTGATCCGCGCCTGGCAGAAGCCGGAGCTGGTGGTGATCTCCGAATGTTTCTGGACGGCGGCGGCGAAGCATGCCGATATCGTGCTGCCGGCGACCACCTCGTTTGAACGTAACGACATGACCATGACCGGCGACTACAGCAACCAGCATATGGTGCCGATGAAGCGGGTCGTACCGCCGCGCGATGAAGCGCGTGACGATCTTGATGTGTTTGCCGAACTGAGCGAGCGCTGGGAGCAGGGCGGCGGCGAGCGTTTCACCGAAGGTAAAACCGATCTGGAGTGGCTGGAGACGTTTTATGAGATTGCCGGGCAGCGCGGCGCGGCACAGGGAGTGACCCTGGCACCCTTTGCCGAGTTCTGGGAAGCCAATGCTATCGTTGAAATGCCGGAATCTGAGGAGAACGCCAGGTTCGTGCGCTTCGCGGATTTCCGTCGCGATCCCGAGAGCCATCCGCTTAAAACCGAGAGCGGCAAAATCGTGATTTACTCAGAGCGCATCGCCAGCTTTGGCTATGCCGACTGTCCACCTCACCCGATGTGGCTGGCACCGGACGAGTGGCATGGCAATGCTGAGCCGGGGCAGTTACAAATTCTCTCTGCCCATCCGGCGCATCGTCTGCACAGCCAGTTGAACTACTCTGCCCTGCGCGAGCAGTATGCGGTGGCCGGACGCGAGCCGGTGACGCTGCATCCGGATGATGCGAAAGCGCGCGGCATTGCCGATGGCGACGTGGTCCGCGTCTGGAACCATCGCGGTCAGGTGCTGGCAGGCGCGGTGGTCAGCGAGGGCATTAAGCCGGGGGTGATCTGCATTCATCAGGGGGCATGGCCGGATCTGGATCCTGATAACGACGGGATTTGTAAGAACGGGGCGGTCAACGTGCTGACCAAAGATCTCCCCAGCTCGAAGCTGGGGAATGGCTGCGCGGGAAATACCGCGCTGGCGTGGCTGGAAAAATATCAGGGGCCAGCGCTTACGCTGACGGCGTTTGATCCGCCTGCCAGCTCATAAGCCAGGTTGGGTGTTGGGTATCTTCCTGCCAGGCGCTGTCTTCAATGCGAAAGCCCTGAGCGTGGTAGAAATTCACCGCCCGGCTGTTCTTCTGGTAAACCTCAAGACTTAAGGACGGGTAGCGCTGCTGAACATGTTTTATCAGCGCATGCCCGATCCCTTTGCCCGCAAAGGCCGGATCGACAAACAGCGCGCCGATAAACCGCGATTCCATCACGCTGATAAACCCGCGAAGCTGGCCTTTCTCTTCCCATACCCATGTCTCGGCCGACGGCAGGTAAACCTCTCGCACCACCGCTTTGCTCTCCAGCCAGTATTGCGCATCGATAAACGGATGGGCGACGGTGGTGCTCTCCAGCCAGAGTGCCAGCAGGGGCTCGACATCGTCATTGAGCCATTTGCGGATCATGTTGACCTCCGGGGTGACAGTGGCAGGCGGTGACGTGATCGTTGACCAGTCCGCAGGCCTGCATAAAGGAGTAACAGATGGTGGTGCCCACGAATTTAAAGCCGCGCTTTTTCAGTGCCTTCGACAGGGCATCTGAGGCTGGCGTAGAGGTGGGGATCTCTGCAAGCGTCGCCGCCTGGGTCACCTGCGGGGTGTTATCGACAAAAGACCAGACGAAATCGGAAAAGCGCTCGCCGTTCTCTTCCATCGCCAGATAGGCCCGGGCGTTGCCGATAATGGCTTCGATTTTGCCGCGATGGCGGATAATCCCCGCGTCCAGCACTAACCTGTCGACATCGGCAGAGGTCATCCCGGCGACAAGGACCGGATCAAACTGGTGAAAGGCCTGACGATAGTTTTCCCGTTTTTTAAGCACGGTGATCCAGGATAAACCGGCCTGCTGACCTTCGAGACAGATCATCTCGAATAAATGCTTCCCGTCAGTTTCCGGTACACCCCACTCTTGATCGTGATAGGCGATATAAAGCGGATCCTGGCTAACCCAGCCACAACGTTGCATCGTTTCTCTCCCTATTTGCTCCTGAAATTACAAAAATTTCAATCGACCCGGCTTGACGTGTCACCTAAAGAGACAATAGTTAATACAGGTTGATACGCAACATCCCTCATGTTGCAACCTGGCCTCAATTAAACAAACACAAATGTCGCCGAACTCGGCTCTTCTCTGGAGTCGCTTTGATGATGATAAAAAATATCAGTGGCCGCCATGCCGTGACAGGTATGGCGAGCTTGTTGGCCTGTCTGATTTCAGGCAACACAGCAAACGCCTGGCAACAGGAATATATCGTTTCGGATACAAAAAGTAATACCACCGAGCGTTATACATGGGACGACGATCACCAACCGCGTTATGAGGACATTCTCAAAGAGCGGATCCTCTCCTCGCAGAATACGCCCGGTTTAGCGCTGAATTTACCTGATTCCTCTCCTGTGGAGGCGACCAGCTCAATGAGTGTGGGCTGGAGTATTCCCGTGGCCCGCCGTTTCACGACCGGACCGGTTGCCGCCTGGCACTATGACGGCTCCACGCCCAATATGTACAACGAGTTTGGCGATAGCGTGAACACGCAGTCGTTGATCGACCCGCTGTGGCACGCCAGCGTAAGTACGCTCGGCTGGCGCGTGGACACGCGCGTCGGCGATGTGCGACCGTGGGCGCAAATCAGCTATAACCAGCAGTTCGGTGATAACCAGTGGAAAATGCAGTCCGGCCTGGGACGCCTGATGCCGTCCACCCAATACGGTAACTGGATGGATGTCACCGTCGGGGCCGATATGCTGATCAATCCTTATATGGCGGCCTATGCCTCGATGTCGCAGGCTGAAAATATGACCGCCGGCGAGGATTATCTTTATACCCTCGGCGTCAGCGCCAGATTCTGAATTAGGCACGTAAATCGCCTGTGCAGCACCGGAAGCGAGCCTTCTCCGGTGCGGTTCAGACAGTTGTCCAGGCCATTCATTCCTGATTTTCGGCATTTCATTCCGCGCCCTCTGCATTTCATGCCGTTTTACCCCTGGTAAGGTAAGGTTTTGGATATCGTTGTCAGCAGTGAATTTCCCTTTTTTCTGCTGCAGGACAACTGCCATGAACACTTCAACTTACAACCGCACCCGCTGGCTGACCCTCTTCGGTACTATCGTGACCCAGTTCGCTCTGGGGTCGGTCTATACCTGGAGCCTGTTTAACAGCGCCCTTTCCGACAAACTCAATGCCCCGATAAGCCAGGTGGCTTTCTCCTTTGGTTTGCTGAGCCTGGGCCTGGCGCTCTCTTCGTCCATCGCCGGTAAATTGCAGGAACGCTTCGGCGTGAAGCGCGTCACGATGGCTTCCGGTGTGTTGCTGGGGCTGGGCTTCTTCCTGACCGCATATTCCAACAATCTGATGATGCTGTGGCTGAGCGCTGGGGTGCTGGTCGGGTTGGCAGATGGCGCAGGTTATCTCTTAACCCTGTCGAACTGTGTGAAATGGTTCCCGGAGCGTAAAGGGCTGATCTCCGCCTTTGCCATCGGTTCTTATGGCCTTGGCAGCCTGGGCTTCAAATTTATCGACAGCCAGTTACTCGCCACCGTCGGCCTTGAAAAAACCTTTATGATCTGGGGCGCAATCGTGCTGGTGATGATCCTGTTTGGCGCTACCCTGATGAAAGATGCGCCGCAGCAGGAGGTGCAGACGGTCAATGGCGTAGTCGAGAATGACTTTACGCTGGCCCAGTCGATGCGTAAGCCGCAGTACTGGATGCTGGCTGTGATGTTCCTGACGGCCTGCATGAGCGGTCTGTATGTGATTGGCGTGGCGAAAGATATCGCCCAGGGGATGGTGAAACTGGATGCGGCAACAGCGGCCAACGCGGTAACCATTATCTCTATTGCCAACCTTTCTGGTCGCCTGGTACTGGGGATCCTCTCCGATAAAATTGCCCGTATCCGTGTCATTACCCTCGGCCAGGTGGTTTCACTGGTGGGAATGGCGGCTCTGCTTTTCGCCCCGCTCAACGAAGTGACCTTCTTTGCGGCTATCGCCTGCGTCGCGTTTAACTTCGGCGGCACCATCACCGTCTTCCCGTCGCTGGTCAGTGAGTTCTTCGGCCTGAATAATCTGGCGAAAAACTACGGCGTTATTTATTTAGGTTTTGGTATCGGCAGTATTTGCGGTTCGCTTATTGCTTCGCTGTTCGGCGGTTTTTATGTGACTTTCTGCGTAATATTCGCCTTACTTATCATTTCGCTGGCCCTGTCCACCACTATTCGTCAGCCGCAGCGTGAAGCATTGCAACAAGCGCATGCTTGATTGAAACTCCCTCTAAAGGCCGGATATTCCGGCCTTTTTTGTTTTTGTAGAGTGTAAAGAACAGGCCGTTGGTATGCCATCGGACTTGTTTTTTTGTAAATATTTGCAGGGATCACATTCTCTGCTGCCACTTTTTCTTTTCCCTGTGGTCTACTTACCGCGCTTAAAGACGTTTCTGACAACGTACTCCCAGGCAATGAAATAACCTGTTCACTTTTTGACCAAGAGTGAAGCGGCTCTACTTTACCTTTTTCCAGGTTGCATTAATGAAATATATCAAAGCGATGACGCAACAAAAGCTCAGCTTTTTACTTGCGTTGTACATCGGCCTGTTTATGAATGGCGCAGTTTTTTTCCGTCGGTTTGATGGTTATGCGCAAGACTTTACCGCCTGGAAAGGAATCGCTGCGGTCGTTGAACTGGTTGCCACTGTACTGGTTACCTTCTTTTTACTGCGTTTGCTGTCGCTGTTTGGCCGCCGTGTCTGGCGGGTACTCGCCACGCTGGTGGTGCTGTGCTCGGCGGGTGCCAGCTATTACATGACCTTTATGAACGTGGTGATCGGCTACGGCATTATTGCCTCGGTGATGACCACAGATATCGACCTCTCGAAAGAGGTGGTCGGTTTACACTTTATTCTCTGGCTGGTTTGCGTGAGCATCCTGCCGCTGCTGCTTATCTGGAACAACCGCTGCCGCTATACGTTGTTGCGCCAGCTGCGTACTCCCGGACAGCGCACCAGAAGCGCCGCGGTGGTGGTGCTGGCAGGCTTAATGGTCTGGGGACCTATCCGCCTGCTGGATTTACAGCAGAAGAATGTTGAGCGTACCTCCGGCGTGGATATGCCGAGCTATGGCGGCGTGGTGGCGAACTCTTATCTGCCATCCAACTGGATCTCCGCGCTGGGGTTATACGCCTGGGCGCAGGTGGATGAGTCTTCCGACAATAAATCGCTGATGAATCCGGCGAAGAAATTTACCTATCAGGCGCCTGCAGATCTTGATGACACCTACGTTGTCTTCATTATCGGTGAAACCACGCGCTGGGATCACATGGGTCTTCTGGGCTATGAGCGGGATACCACGCCGAAGCTGGCGCAGGAGAAAAACCTTGTCGCCTTCCGCGGTTACTCATGCGATACCGCGACCAAACTCTCGTTGCGCTGCATGTTCGTGCGTGAGGGTGGGGCGAGCGATAACCCACAGCGGACGCTGAAAGAGCAGAACGTCTTCTCAGTGCTGCGTCAGCTGGGCTTTACCTCCGACCTCTATGCGATGCAGAGCGAGATGTGGTTCTACAGCAACACCATGGCCAATAACATCGCCTACCGTGAGCAGATCGGCGCTGAGCCGCGTAACCGCGGTAAGAGCGTGGACGACATGCTGCTGATCGACGAGATGCAACGCTCGCTGGAGGGCAACCAGGACGGTAAGCATATGATCATCCTGCATACCAAAGGGTCGCACTTTAACTATACCCAGCGTTATCCACGCAGCTTTGCGAAATGGACGCCGGAGTGTAAAGGCGTGGATAAAGACTGCAGTAAACAGCAGTTGATCAACTCCTACGACAACTCGGTGACCTATGTGGATCACTTTATCGACAGCGTGATTGACCAGGTACGCGATAAGAAAGCCATTGTTTTCTATGCCGCCGACCACGGTGAGTCGATTAACGAGAAAGAGCACCTGCACGGTACGCCGCGCAAGATGGCCCCGCCGGAGCAGTTCCGCGTACCGATGATGGTGTGGATGTCTGATAAGTATCTGGAGAACCCGGAGAAAGCCAAAATGTTTGCGCATCTTAAAGCGCAGGCGGATATGAAAGTGGCGCGTCGTCATGTGGAGCTGTACGACACCATTCTGGGTTGCCTCGGTTATACCTCGCCGGACGGTGGAATTAACGAGAATAACAACTGGTGTAAAGTGCCGGACAGCACGGCGAAAGCCGCAAAGTAACAGGTCTGGCGACTTTATAGCCGATCGAAAGGCTTTTGCAAAATAAGGGATTGACGGAGGCAGAGCGTAGCAGTAAGATACGCTCCGCATTCGGCGAGTAGCGCAGCTTGGTAGCGCAACTGGTTTGGGACCAGTGGGTCGGAGGTTCGAATCCTCTCTCGCCGACCACATTCGAAAACCCCGCTCTTTGAGCGGGGTTTTTTGCTTTTACGGGTTACAGTAACACGCCCCATCAGAACGTTATTATTCAAAAGTAATTAAAATAGCGGTTACCGCGCTTTCCCCCTGCCTGTTAACGATTATGTGACATATTCCATTGTATTTTTTTATATATGGAATGATCTTTTTTCGCGTTGCTTATACATAACCTCAGCATTTTCCCCTGTGCGTTTTAACGTTCACGGCATTTAGTGCGCAGATAATCGCCATTCCGTAAGAAAATTTACCCCGGTTGAATAAATGTTAATCACTGGTTGTAGCAGAATGCATAGAGAGTTGTGCTGCATCATGGCGGGTAGCATAAATTTCCCTGCTGAAAATAGGCCCCGGTGGTTTTTTTAATCTTTGTTTGCCAATTCTCACACTTAGCGTAAATCCCCGTCACCTGTATTGACGTTTTCACATTCTGTTGACAGATTGTAGGGCACGAGGGGCATTTCAGGGAGGATCTGCGCTGCAACTCAGTCGCTCTTCTGAAAGGAATCTCCATCCCTTATCACGCCTTAGGGCAACACCGACCAGACCGGGTAAAAAAAAATTAAAGGTCAGGCGGAGTAACACAACAAAAACATCACATTGGAGCAGAATAACAATGAGTATTTCCTTGAAGAAGTCAGGGATGCTGAAGCTTGGTCTGAGCCTGGTAGCCATGACTGTCGCAGCAAGCGTACAGGCAAAAACCCTGGTCTACTGTTCTGAAGGCTCGCCGGAAGGCTTTAACCCACAGCTCTTTACCTCTGGTACAACGTACGACGCAAGCTCTGTACCTATCTATAACCGTCTGGTTGAATTCAAAACCGGTACTACGGAAGTTATTCCGGGTCTGGCAGAGAAGTGGGACATCAGCGAAGACGGCAAGACCTACACCTTCCACCTGCGCCCGGGCGTGAAGTGGCAGGACAGCAAAGAATTTAAACCTACGCGCGACTTTAACGCCGACGACGTGGTGTTCTCCTTTGACCGTCAGAAAAATGCCCAGAACCCGTACCACAAAGTATCCGGCGGCAGCTATGAATACTTTGAAGGGATGGGTCTGCCGGATCTGATCAGCGAAATCAAAAAAGTGGACGACAACACCGTTCAGTTCGTGCTTACCCGTCCGGAAGCGCCATTCCTGGCTGACCTGGCTATGGACTTCGCCTCTATTCTCTCTAAAGAGTATGCGGATAACATGCTGAAAGCTGGCACCCCGGAGAAAGTTGACCTGAACCCAATCGGTACCGGTCCGTTCCAGCTGCTGCAGTATCAGAAAGACTCCCGCATCCTGTACAAAGCGTTTGAAGGTTACTGGGGCACCAAGCCGCAGATCGACCGTCTGGTCTTCTCCATAACGCCTGACGCCTCCGTACGTTACGCCAAGCTGCAGAAGAACGAGTGCCAGGTTATGCCGTACCCGAACCCGGCTGACATCGCGCGCATGAAGCAGGATAAAAACATCAACCTGATGGAGCAGGCGGGTCTGAACGTTGGCTATCTCTCCTTCAACACCGAGAAGAAACCGTTTGATGACGTGAAAGTGCGTCAGGCGCTGACCTACGCGGTGAACAAAGAAGCGATCATCAAGGCCGTTTATCAGGGCGCTGGCGTTGCTGCCAAGAACCTGATCCCACCAACCATGTGGGGCTACAACGACGACGTTAAGGATTACACCTATGACGTTGAGAAAGCGAAAGCACTGCTGAAAGAAGCGGGCCAGGATAAAGGCTTTACCGTTGAGCTGTGGGCGATGCCAGTACAGCGTCCTTACAACCCGAACGCGCGCCGTATGGCCGAAATGGTTCAGGCTGACTGGGCTAAGATTGGCGTTCAGGCCAAGATCGTGACCTACGAGTGGGGCGAGTACCTGAAGCGTGCTAAAGCGGGTGAGCACCAGGCTGTGATGATGGGCTGGACCGGCGACAACGGGGATCCAGATAACTTCTTCGCGACCCTGTTCAGCTGCGCCGCGGCGAAAGATGGTTCTAACTACTCTCGCTGGTGCTACAAGCCGTTTGAAGATCTGATTCAGCCAGCGCGTGCTGCAGAAGATCACAACAAGCGTATCGAACTGTACAAACAGGCTCAGGTTGTCATGCATGAGCAGGCGCCAGCGCTGATCGTGGCTCACTCAACCGTGTACGAACCAGTGCGTAAAGAAGTTAAAGGCTATGTGGTTGATCCACTGGGCAAACACCACTTCGAAAACGTCTCTGTTGAATAATTAAAAGCGTAAGGGGTGCGACAGCACCCCATGCCCGGCGGCGCTGCGCTTGCGCGGGCCTACAAATGTAGGCCGGGTAAGCGCAGCGCCACCCGGCAGTAGTTTTGTGAGCAATACAGACGTCGCGCCTCCAGGCGTACGTCATTAGAGAGAATCCGGGTTATGTTGCAGTTCATCCTCCGACGTCTGGGACTTGTTATCCCCACGTTTATCGGTATCACCCTTCTCACCTTCGCTTTCGTCCATATGATCCCCGGTGACCCGGTAATGATTATGGCGGGCGAGCGTGGCATTTCTCCTGAACGTCATGCACAGCTGTTGGCCGAACTGGGGCTGGATAAGCCGATGTGGCAGCAGTATCTCCACTATATCTGGGGTGTGATGCATGGTGATTTGGGCATTTCGCTGAAAAGCCGTCTTCCGGTGTGGGAAGAGTTCGTACCACGTTTTAAAGCGACGCTGGAGCTCGGTGTCTGCGCCATGATTTTTGCCGTCGCCGTTGGTATTCCGGTGGGCGTGCTGGCTGCGGTGAAACGTGGCTCCATCTTTGATCATACTGCCGTTGGCCTGGCGCTGACCGGCTACTCCATGCCTATCTTCTGGTGGGGCATGATGCTGATTATGCTGGTTTCGGTGCAGCTGAACCTGACGCCTGTCTCAGGGCGCGTCAGCGATATGGTCTTCCTCGATGACACCAATCCGCTGACCGGCTTTATGCTGATCGACACGGCTATCTGGGGTGAAGAGGGCAACTTTATTGATGCGCTGGCGCACATGATCCTGCCTGCGATGGTGCTCGGGACAATCCCGCTGGCGGTCATCGTGCGTATGACCCGTTCGTCGATGCTGGAAGTGCTGGGCGAGGACTATATCCGTACTGCCCGCGCCAAAGGACTGACCCGTATGCGGGTGATCATTATTCATGCCCTGCGCAACGCCATGCTGCCGGTGGTCACGGTTATCGGCCTGCAGGTGGGAACGCTGCTGGCAGGGGCGATTCTGACCGAAACCATCTTCTCCTGGCCGGGTCTGGGTCGCTGGTTGATTGACGCGCTGCAGCGCCGTGACTATCCGGTGGTGCAGGGCGGTGTGTTGCTGGTGGCGACGATGATTATCCTCGTCAACCTGCTGGTCGATTTGCTGTACGGCGTGGTGAACCCGCGTATTCGTCATAAGAAGTAAGGGGCCATCATGTCACAAGTTACTGTAAATAAAGCTGCACCGGTGCCAATGACGCCGATGCAGGAGTTCTGGCACTACTTCAAACGCAACAAAGGCGCGGTGGTAGGGCTGGTATACGTTTCCATCATGATCCTGATTGCCGTGTTTGCGAACGTGCTTGCGCCGCATAACCCGGCGGAGCAGTTCCGTGATGCGCTGCTTGCACCCCCGGTATGGCAGGACGGCGGCACCCTGACGCATCTGCTGGGTACCGATGACGTGGGCCGTGATGTGCTTTCCCGTCTGATGTACGGCGCACGTCTGTCGCTGCTGGTTGGCTGTCTGGTGGTGGTGCTGTCGTTGATCCTCGGCGTGGTGCTGGGCCTGATCGCCGGTTACTTTGGCGGCCTGATTGATAACACCATCATGCGTATCGTCGACATCATGCTGGCTCTGCCAAGCCTGCTGCTGGCGCTGGTGCTGGTGGCGATCTTCGGCCCGTCAATCGGCAACGCCGCGCTGGCTCTGACCTTTGTTGCCCTTCCTCACTACGTGCGATTAACCCGCGCGGCGGTGCTGGTGGAAGTGAACCGCGACTACGTTACCGCCTCTCGCGTGGCGGGCGCTGGCGCGATGCGTCAGATGTTCATCAACATTCTTCCAAACTGCCTTGCGCCGCTGATTGTTCAGGCGTCGCTCGGTTTCTCTAACGCCATTCTCGATATGGCCGCTCTTGGCTTCCTTGGCATGGGTGCGCAGCCGCCAACACCGGAGTGGGGCACCATGCTCTCCGACGTGTTGCAGTTCGCGCAAAGCGCCTGGTGGGTCGTGACCTTCCCGGGTCTGGCGATCCTGCTGACGGTGCTGGCATTTAACCTGATGGGTGATGGTCTGCGTGATGCACTTGATCCCAAACTGAAGCAGTAAGAGGCACGAGATGGCGTTATTAAATGTAGATAAATTATCGGTGCACTTCGGTGACGTAGGCTCCGAGTTTCGCGCCGTAGATCGGGTCAGCTACAGCGTAAATCAGGGTGAAGTGGTCGGCATTGTGGGTGAGTCCGGTTCCGGTAAATCGGTAAGCTCCCTGGCAATCATGGGACTGATTGATTTTCCAGGCCGCGTGATGGCGGAAAACCTGGAATTTAACGGGCAGGATCTGAAGCGCATTTCCGAAAAAGAGCGCCGCAACCTGGTCGGTGCCGAAGTGGCGATGATCTTCCAGGATCCGATGACCAGCCTTAACCCGTGCTACACCGTGGGCTTCCAGATTATGGAAGCTATTAAGGTGCACCAGGGCGGGAACAAGAAAACCCGCCGTCAGCGGGCAATCGACCTGCTGACCCAGGTGGGCATTCCTGATCCGGCCTCGCGTCTGGATGTCTATCCGCACCAGCTCTCCGGTGGGATGAGCCAGCGCGTGATGATCGCCATGGCGATTGCCTGTCGGCCAAAACTGCTGATTGCCGATGAACCGACAACCGCGCTGGACGTGACCATTCAGGCACAGATCATCGAGCTGCTGCTGGAGTTACAGCAGAAAGAGAACATGGCGCTGATCCTGATCACCCATGACCTGGCGTTAGTGGCCGAAGCCGCGCATAAAATCATCGTGATGTACGCCGGGCAGGTGGTTGAAACCGGCAATTCGCACGATATCTTCCGTGCACCGCGTCACCCCTATACTCAGGCCCTGCTGCGCGCACTGCCGGAATTTGCCCAGGATAAGGCGCGCCTGGCGTCACTGCCGGGCGTGGTGCCGGGTAAATATGACCGCCCGACCGGTTGTCTGCTGAACCCGCGCTGCCCGTATGCCACGGAGAAATGTCGCGTTGATGAGCCGGCGCTGAACACCGTGGACGGCGGCCGCCAGTCTAAATGTCACTACCCACTTGATGACGCCGGGAGGCCGAACTATGAGTACGCATGAGGCCACCATGAAACAGCCGCTGCTGCATGCTATCGATCTGAAAAAACACTACCCGGTGAAGAAGGGGCTGTTTGCCCCGGAACGTCTGGTTAAAGCACTGGATGGCGTCTCCTTTACCCTCGAGCGCGGTAAGACATTAGCGGTGGTGGGTGAGTCCGGCTGCGGGAAATCCACGCTGGGTCGCCTGCTGACCATGATTGAAACCCCGACCGGGGGCGAGCTGTACTATCAAGGGCAGGATCTGCTGAAGCACGATCCCGACGCGCAGAAGCTGCGTCGCCAGAAAATCCAGATTGTCTTCCAGAACCCTTATGGTTCGTTGAACCCGCGTAAAAAAGTGGGGCAGATTCTGGAGGAGCCATTGCAGATCAACTCCACGCTGAGTAAAGAGCAACGTCGCGAGAAGGCGCTGGCGATGATGGCGAAAGTGGGGCTCAAGACCGAGCACTATGATCGCTATCCGCATATGTTCTCCGGCGGTCAGCGTCAGCGTATCGCTATCGCCCGTGGTCTGATGCTCGACCCGGATGTGGTGATCGCCGATGAACCGGTCTCCGCGCTGGACGTTTCCGTCCGTGCGCAGGTGCTGAACCTGATGATGGATCTGCAGCAGGATTTAGGCCTGTCGTACGTCTTCATCTCGCACGATCTGTCGGTGGTGGAACATATCGCGGATGAAGTGATGGTGATGTATCTGGGCCGCTGTGTGGAGAAGGGGACGAAAGATCAGATCTTTAATAACCCGCGCCATCCGTATACCCAGGCGTTGCTCTCTGCGACCCCGCGTCTGAACCCGGATGACCGCCGGGAGCGTATTAAGCTGACCGGCGAACTGCCAAGCCCACTCAATCCGCCGCCGGGGTGTGCATTCAACGCCCGCTGCCGCCGCCGTTTTGGGCCGTGCACCCAGCTGCAACCGCAGTTGAAAGACTACGGCGGACAACTGGTGGCCTGCTTTGCGGTGGACCAGGACGAAAATGGTGAGAAGCCTCACGCATAAGTGAAAAAAAACCGGCGAATTCGCCGGTTTTTTATTGGTTTGCGGGACGCTATTTCCGTAAACGGATTTGATCGACAGCATGCTTTTCGCTCTTGGTGAGGATCAGGCTGGCCCGCTCGCGCGTTGGCAGAATGTTCTCTTTCAGGTTCACATAGTTGATCTCATTCCACAGTGCGGTCGCCACGTTGACCGCCTCCTCTTTCGAGAGCTGGGCGTAGTTGTGGAAGTAGGAGTCAGGATCGGTAAACGCCCCTTCGCGGAACTTCAGGAAGCGGTTGATGTACCAGCTTTGCAGTAAATCTTCCGGGGCATCGACATAAATAGAGAAGTCGACAAAGTCGGAGACAAAGACATGATGCGGGTCATGAGGATAGTCCATCCCGCTTTGCAGAACGTTTAACCCTTCCAGAATCAGAATGTCCGGCTGAACCACGGTTTTGTCCCCGTCAGGGATACGGTCATAAATCAGGTGCGAATAGACCGGGGCCGTGACGTTCGGCACGCCGGATTTCAGATCCGAAACGAATTTCACCAGACGGTGCATATCATAAGAGAGCGGGAAGCCTTTCTTCTTCATCAGACCGCGCTCTTTTAACACCTCGTTAGGGTGCAGGAAGCCGTCGGTGGTGATCAGCTCAACGCTACGATGCTCTGGCCAGCGGCTCAGCAGCGCCTGCAGTACGCGCGCGGTGGTGCTTTTACCCACGGCCACGCTGCCGGCAATACTGATGATATAAGGAATGCGCTGCCCGTTAGTCCCGAGGAACTGTTCCAGCACGGCCTGTCGACGAAGGTTGGAGCTGATATAGAAATTCAGCAAACGTGACAGAGGCAAATAAATTTCAGCCACTTCTTCAAGCGACAGGTCTTCGTTTATCCCTTTTAACCGTGCGATTTCGCCTTCCGTTAAGGTCATCGGGACGGAGTCACGCAGAGCAGCCCACTGGCTGCGGCTAAACTGGAGATAAGGCGTCATTAACGTTTGCTCTTTTTTGCTCATAAGCATGCTTGAGTGAGCCATCGCATCCCACAACAGAGGCTGGGTAGGGGGGAGTGGCACATCATTGATTAGTTAATTTTGGACAATGGGCAGGAGGTTAACACCAGATGAGCCGAATAATAAGAAAAAAAGTGGCCCCGTGTTGCGTTAAGCGGGAATCGTCACAGACCGGGTTTGAGCCCATTACGGGACAGCATATGGTGAATATTTGCACGCGTCTGCCTGAAAATACAGCGTTATTCACTCTTCTAGCACAAAATGTGAGCGAAAGAACAATTTATGCAAATTTTTAGTTGCATGACCGCCCATGTCTCCATAGAATGCGCGCTACTTGATGCCGACTTAGCTCAGTAGGTAGAGCAACTGACTTGTAATCAGTAGGTCACCAGTTCGATTCCGGTAGTCGGCACCATCAAGTCCGGTGGGGTTCCCGAGCGGCCAAAGGGAGCAGACTGTAAATCTGCCGTCACAGACTTCGAAGGTTCGAATCCTTCCCCCACCACCACTTTCTGGCAGCGTTAACGCCGCCGGAGTTGGTTGAAAAAATTAACCAGCTCGAACTTAAAAAGAGAGAAATCTCTTTTTTTGTTACAGAAAGAACTGGGTAGCCGAGTTTCAGGATGCGGGCATCGTATAATGGCTATTACCTCAGCCTTCCAAGCTGATGATGCGGGTTCGATTCCCGCTGCCCGCTCCAATACGTGCTGATATGGCTCAGTTGGTAGAGCGCACCCTTGGTAAGGGTGAGGTCCCCAGTTCGACTCTGGGTATCAGCACCACTTCACTTCTCCCTCCCATTTCTCTCTGTTTCAATTTAAATGTATTCAACAGTTCAGGCATTTCGCCTGGTTGATGTGGTGATATCACCGATTTATCCGTGTCTTAGAGGGACAATCGATGTCTAAAGAAAAGTTTGAACGTACAAAACCGCACGTTAACGTCGGTACTATCGGCCACGTTGACCATGGTAAAACAACGCTGACCGCTGCAATCACTACCGTTCTGGCAAAAACCTACGGTGGTTCTGCTCGCGCATTCGACCAGATCGATAACGCACCAGAAGAAAAAGCTCGTGGTATCACCATCAACACTTCTCACGTTGAATACGACACCCCGACTCGCCACTACGCACACGTAGACTGCCCAGGCCACGCCGACTATGTTAAAAACATGATCACCGGTGCTGCGCAGATGGACGGCGCGATCCTGGTTGTTGCTGCGACTGACGGCCCAATGCCTCAGACCCGTGAGCACATCCTGCTGGGTCGTCAGGTAGGCGTTCCTTTCATCATCGTGTTCCTGAACAAATGCGACATGGTTGATGACGAAGAGCTGCTGGAACTGGTAGAAATGGAAGTTCGTGAACTGCTGTCTCAGTACGATTTCCCAGGCGACGATACCCCAATCGTTCGTGGTTCTGCTCTGAAAGCGCTGGAAGGCGAAGCTGAGTGGGAAGAGAAAATCATCGAACTGGCTGGCTACCTGGATTCTTACATCCCGGAACCAGAGCGTGCTATCGACAAGCCGTTCCTGCTGCCAATCGAAGACGTATTCTCCATCTCCGGTCGTGGTACCGTTGTTACCGGTCGTGTAGAGCGCGGTATCATCAAAGTTGGTGAAGAAGTTGAAATCGTTGGTATCAAAGATACTGCGAAATCTACCTGTACTGGCGTTGAAATGTTCCGCAAACTGCTGGACGAAGGCCGTGCTGGTGAGAACGTTGGTGTTCTGCTGCGTGGTATCAAACGTGAAGAAATCGAACGTGGTCAGGTTCTGGCGAAGCCAGGCTCAATCAAGCCACACACCAAGTTCGAATCTGAAGTGTACATCCTGTCCAAAGACGAAGGCGGCCGTCATACTCCGTTCTTCAAAGGCTACCGTCCACAGTTCTACTTCCGTACTACTGACGTGACCGGTACCATCGAACTGCCAGAAGGCGTTGAGATGGTAATGCCAGGCGACAACATCAAAATGGTTGTTACCCTGATCCACCCAATCGCAATGGACGATGGTCTGCGTTTCGCAATCCGCGAAGGCGGCCGTACCGTTGGCGCGGGCGTGGTTGCTAAAGTTCTCGGCTAATTGCTGATAACATTTGACGCAATGCGCATGAAAAGGGCATCATTTGATGCCCTTTTTGCACGCTTTCACATCAGAACCTGGCTCATCAGTGATTATTTTTGTCATAATCATTGCTGAGACAGGCTCTGCAGAGAGCGTATAATCCGAAAAGCGAATTAGCATTTCGATTTGGTTTGCCTCGCGCTCGCGGGGTGAAAATGTTTGTAGAATACTTCTGACAGGTTGGTTTATGAGTGCGAATACCGAAGCTCAAGGGAGCGGGCGCGGCCTGGAAGCGATGAAATGGGTAGTAGTAGCCGTATTGTTGATCGTAGCAATCGTGGGCAACTACCTTTATCGTGACATGATGCTGCCGCTACGCGCGCTGGCAGTGGTAATTCTGATTGCTGCAGCGGGTGGTGTCGCGCTGTTGACGACCAAAGGTAAAGCGACCGTTGCTTTTGCCCGCGAAGCGAGAACGGAAGTCCGTAAGGTCATTTGGCCGACTCGCCAGGAAACATTGCACACCACGCTGATTGTAGCTGCGGTTACCGCTGTAATGTCACTGATCCTGTGGGGACTGGATGGTATTCTGGTTCGCCTGGTATCCTTTATCACTGGCCTGAGGTTCTGAGATGTCTGAAGCCCCTAAAAAGCGCTGGTACGTCGTTCAGGCGTTTTCCGGTTTTGAAGGCCGCGTAGCAACGTCGCTGCGTGAGCATATCAAATTACACAACATGGAAGAGTTGTTTGGTGAAGTTATGGTTCCGACCGAAGAAGTGGTCGAGATCCGTGGCGGCCAGCGTCGCAAAAGCGAGCGCAAATTCTTCCCGGGTTACGTGCTTGTTCAGATGGTGATGAACGACGCAAGCTGGCACTTAGTGCGCAGCGTACCGCGCGTAATGGGCTTTATCGGCGGCACGTCTGACCGTCCGGCGCCAATCAGCGATAAAGAAGTTGATGCGATTATGAACCGCCTGCAGCAGGTTGGTGATAAGCCGCGTCCGAAAACGCTGTTTGAACCGGGTGAAATGGTACGTGTTAATGACGGTCCGTTTGCTGACTTTAACGGTGTGGTTGAAGAAGTGGACTACGAGAAGTCCCGCCTGAAAGTTTCTGTTTCTATCTTCGGTCGTGCGACCCCGGTAGAGCTGGACTTCGCTCAGGTAGAAAAAGCCTAAGCAGCGATCAAAAAAGCGACGATTTAAACGTTGCACAGGGCGCGAGATTGGAATACAATTTCGCGCCTTTTGTTTTTATGGATGCAATCCGTAAAACGAATTTTATCACGGGGAGCCTCCTTGAGGCGCTATAACCCAATCAGAGGATTTTAGAATGGCTAAGAAAGTACAAGCCTACGTCAAGCTGCAGGTTGCAGCTGGTATGGCGAACCCAAGTCCACCAGTTGGTCCAGCTCTGGGTCAGCAGGGTGTGAACATCATGGAATTCTGTAAAGCGTTCAACGCAAAAACCGAATCCCTGGAAAAAGGTCTGCCAATCCCAGTCGTAATCACTGTTTACGCTGACCGTTCTTTCACTTTCGTTACCAAGACCCCGCCGGCAGCAGTTCTGCTGAAAAAAGCGGCTGGTATCAAGTCTGGTTCCGGCAAGCCGAACAAAGACAAAGTAGGTAAAATTTCCCGCGCTCAGCTGCAGGAAATCGCGCAGACCAAAGCTGCCGACATGACTGGTTCCGACATTGAAGCGATGACTCGCTCCATCGAAGGTACTGCACGTTCCATGGGCCTGGTAGTGGAGGACTAAGAAATGGCTAAACTGACCAAGCGCATGTCCGTGATCCGTGACAAAGTTGATGCGACCAAACAGTACGAAATCAACGAAGCTATCGCTCTGCTGAAAGAACTGGCTACCGCTAAGTTCGTTGAAAGCGTTGACGTTGCTGTAAACCTCGGTATCGACGCTCGTAAATCTGATCAGAACGTACGTGGTGCAACTGTACTGCCACACGGTACTGGCCGTTCCGTTCGCGTAGCCGTATTTGCCCAAGGCGCAAACGCTGAAGCTGCTAAAGCTGCAGGCGCTGAGCTGGTAGGTATGGAAGATCTGGCTGACCAGATCAAGAAAGGCGAAATGAACTTTGACGTTGTTATCGCATCTCCAGATGCAATGCGCGTTGTTGGCCAGCTGGGCCAGGTTCTGGGCCCACGCGGCCTGATGCCAAACCCGAAAGTGGGTACTGTAACTCCTAACGTTGCTGAAGCGGTTAAGAACGCTAAAGCAGGTCAGGTTCGTTATCGTAACGACAAAAACGGCATCATCCACACCACCATCGGTAAAGTGGACTTTGAAGCTGACAAACTGAAAGAAAACCTGGAAGCTCTGCTGGTTGCGCTGAAAAAAGCAAAACCAACTCAGGCGAAAGGCGTGTACATCAAGAAAGTTAGCATCTCCACCACCATGGGTGCAGGTGTTGCAGTTGACCAGGCTGGCCTGAGCGCTGCTGCAAACTAATACCTTTACGTGGGCGGCGAATTTGTCTACAATCTTCGCCCACGTTTGCTAACTCAGGTTAGCGGGTAACCGAATTGTTCGTTGGAGCCTGGCCTATCCAGGCCTCCGTCGAAGACCGCAGGTGTTTCGTAAGAGACTTAATCCCCTGCGTAGACGGTGACAGAACGCTAAGATTATTTTTTGATACTCTGGCTTGTTTCTGCTCACCGTATTTAGACGCTCTTCCCGTTGGGAAGAGTGAAGTGAGTTCCAGGGCATGAGCCCTGGCAAACATCCAGGAGCAAAGCTAATGGCTTTAAATCTTCAAGACAAACAAGCGATTGTTGCTGAAGTCAGCGAAGTAGCCAAAGGCGCGCTGTCTGCAGTAGTTGCGGATTCCCGTGGCGTTACTGTAGATAAAATGACTGAACTGCGTAAAGCAGGTCGTGAAGCTGGCGTTTACATGCGTGTTGTTCGTAACACCCTGCTGCGCCGCGTAGTTGAAGGTACTCCTTTCGAGTGCCTGAAAGACACGTTTGTTGGTCCAACCTTGATTGCATACTCTATGGAACACCCGGGCGCTGCTGCTCGTCTGTTCAAAGAGTTCGCGAAAGCGAATGCAAAATTCGAGGTTAAAGCTGCAGCCTTTGAAGGTGAGTTGATCCCGGCATCGCAAATCGATCGCCTGGCAACCCTGCCGACCTACGAAGAAGCAATTGCACGCCTGATGGCAACCATGAAAGAAGCTTCGGCTGGCAAACTGGTTCGCACTCTGGCTGCTGTTCGCGATGCGAAAGAAGCTGCTTAATAGCAGTCCTCTTTATCAAGTATTCGCTTACGTATAAACTTATTCTGATTTTCAGGAACAATTTAAATGTCTATCACTAAAGATCAAATCATTGAAGCAGTATCCGCTATGTCCGTAATGGACGTTGTAGAACTGATCTCTGCAATGGAAGAAAAATTCGGTGTTTCCGCTGCTGCTGCTGTAGCTGTAGCTGCTGGCCCGGTTGAAGCTGCTGAAGAAAAAACTGAATTCGACGTAGTTCTGAAAGCTGCTGGCGCGAACAAAGTTGCTGTAATCAAAGCAGTACGTGCTGCAACTGGCCTGGGTCTGAAAGAAGCTAAAGACCTGGTAGAATCTGCTCCAGCTGCGCTGAAAGAAGGCGTGAGCAAAGACGACGCAGAAGCACTGAAAAAATCTCTGGAAGAAGCTGGCGCTGAAGTTGAAGTTAAATAAGCCAACCCTTCCGGTTGCAGCCTGAGAAATTAGGCTGATGGCTGGTGACTTTTTGGTCACCAGCCTTTTTGCGCTGTAAGGCGCCAGTAGCGTTTCACACTGTTTGACTGCTGGTTGTCCTGACAATGCTTGTTTCTATCGACGACTTAATATACTGCGACAGGGTGCTCGCTCTGGGTAAATCGCAATGAAATGGTTTAAGCGTGATAGCAACAGGCATTGCGGAAAGTGTTCGATTTTCCGATCAACAAAATGGTGTTGCACAAACTGTCCGCCAATGGACAGATGGGTCGACTTGTCAGCGAGCTGAGGAACCCTATGGTTTACTCCTATACCGAGAAAAAACGTATTCGTAAGGATTTTGGTAAACGTCCACAAGTTCTGGACATTCCATATCTCCTTTCTATCCAGCTTGACTCGTTCCAGAAGTTTATCGAGCAAGATCCTGAAGGGCAGTACGGCCTGGAAGCAGCCTTCCGTTCCGTATTCCCGATTAAGAGCTACAGCGGTAACTCCGAGCTGCAATACGTCAGCTACCGCCTTGGCGAACCGGTATTTGACGTTCAGGAATGTCAGATCCGTGGCGTGACCTACTCGGCACCGCTGCGCGTTAAACTGCGTCTGGTGATCTACGAGCGCGAAGCGCCGGAAGGCACCGTTAAAGACATCAAAGAACAAGAAGTCTACATGGGCGAAATTCCGCTCATGACCGACAACGGTACTTTCGTTATCAACGGTACTGAGCGTGTTATCGTTTCCCAGCTGCACCGTAGCCCGGGCGTCTTCTTCGACAGCGATAAAGGTAAAACGCACTCTTCCGGTAAAGTACTGTATAACGCGCGTATCATTCCTTACCGTGGTTCCTGGCTGGACTTCGAGTTCGATCCGAAAGACAACCTGTTTGTCCGTATCGACCGTCGTCGTAAACTGCCTGCGACCATCATTCTGCGTGCGCTGAACTACACCACTGAGCAGATTCTGGATCTGTTCTTTGAGAAAGTTGTCTTTGAAATTCGCGACAACAAGCTGCAAATGGAACTAGTGCCAGAGCGTCTGCGTGGTGATACCGCGTCGTTCGACATCGAAGCCAACGGCAAAGTGTATGTGGAAAAAGGCCGCCGTATTACTGCGCGCCACATCCGTCAGCTGGAAAAAGATGAAATCAAACACATCGAAGTTCCGGTTGAGTACATTGCTGGCAAAGTTGCAGCAAAAGACTACGTTGATGCATCTACTGGCGAGCTGATCTGCCCAGCGAACATGGAGCTGAGCCTGGATCTGCTGGCTAAGCTGAGCCAGTCTGGCCACAAGCGTATCGAAACGCTGTTCACCAACGATCTGGACCACGGTCCGTACATGTCCGAAACCGTACGTGTCGACCCAACCACCGATCGTCTGAGCGCGCTGGTAGAAATCTACCGCATGATGCGCCCTGGTGAGCCACCAACTCGCGAAGCGGCTGAAAGCCTGTTCGAGAACCTGTTCTTCTCCGAAGACCGCTACGATCTCTCCGCGGTTGGTCGTATGAAGTTCAACCGTTCTCTGCTGCGTGACACGATCGAAGGTTCCGGTATCCTGAGCAAAGAAGACATCATCGAAGTGATGAAGAAGCTCATCGATATCCGTAACGGTAAAGGCGAAGTGGACGATATCGACCACCTCGGCAACCGTCGTATCCGTTCCGTAGGCGAAATGGCGGAAAACCAGTTCCGCGTTGGCCTGGTACGTGTAGAGCGTGCGGTGAAAGAGCGTCTGTCTCTGGGCGATCTGGATACCCTGATGCCTCAGGATATGATCAACGCCAAGCCGATCTCCGCAGCAGTGAAAGAGTTCTTTGGTTCCAGCCAGCTGTCTCAGTTTATGGACCAGAACAACCCGCTGTCTGAGATCACGCACAAGCGTCGTATCTCTGCACTCGGCCCAGGCGGTCTGACCCGTGAGCGCGCAGGCTTCGAAGTTCGAGACGTACACCCGACCCACTACGGTCGCGTATGTCCAATCGAAACGCCTGAAGGTCCAAACATCGGTCTGATCAACTCCCTGTCCGTGTACGCACAGACGAACGAATACGGTTTCCTCGAGACCCCGTATCGTAAAGTGACTGACGGTGTTGTAACCGACGAAATTCACTACCTGTCTGCTATCGAAGAAGGTAACTACGTTATCGCCCAGGCGAACACCAACCTGGACGAAGAAGGTCGCTTTGTTGATGACCTCGTTACCTGCCGTAGCAAAGGTGAATCCAGCTTGTTCAGCAACGACCAGGTTGACTACATGGACGTTTCCACCCAGCAGGTGGTTTCCGTCGGTGCGTCCCTGATCCCGTTCCTGGAACACGATGACGCCAACCGTGCATTGATGGGTGCGAACATGCAACGTCAGGCGGTTCCGACTCTGCGCGCTGATAAGCCGCTGGTTGGTACCGGTATGGAACGTGCTGTTGCCGTTGACTCCGGTGTAACTGCAGTTGCTAAACGTGGCGGTACCGTTCAGTACGTGGATGCATCCCGTATCGTTATCAAAGTTAACGAAGACGAGATGTACCCAGGCGAAGCGGGTATCGACATCTACAACCTGACCAAATACACCCGTTCTAACCAGAACACCTGTATCAACCAGATGCCTTGCGTATCTTTGGGTGAGCCAGTTGAGCGCGGCGACGTGCTGGCAGACGGTCCGTCCACCGACCTCGGTGAACTGGCGCTCGGTCAGAACATGCGCGTAGCGTTCATGCCGTGGAACGGTTACAACTTCGAAGACTCCATCCTCGTCTCCGAGCGTGTGGTTCAGGAAGATCGTTTCACCACTATTCACATCCAGGAACTGGCCTGTGTGTCCCGTGACACCAAGCTGGGGCCAGAAGAGATCACCGCTGACATCCCTAACGTGGGTGAAGCTGCGCTCTCCAAACTGGATGAATCCGGTATCGTTTACATCGGTGCGGAAGTGACCGGCGGCGACATTCTGGTTGGTAAGGTAACGCCGAAAGGTGAAACCCAGCTGACGCCAGAAGAGAAACTGCTGCGCGCGATCTTCGGTGAGAAAGCGTCTGACGTTAAAGACTCTTCTCTGCGCGTACCGAACGGTGTTTCCGGTACGGTTATCGACGTACAGGTCTTTACTCGCGATGGCGTAGAAAAAGACAAACGTGCGCTGGAAATCGAAGAGATGCAGCTGAAGCAGGCTAAGAAAGACCTGTCTGAAGAGCTGCAGATCCTTGAAGCTGGCCTGTTTGGTCGTATCTACGCGGTGCTGGTTTCCGGTGGTGTTGAAGCTGAGAAGCTCGACAAGCTGCCGCGTGACCGCTGGCTGGAACTGGGCCTGGCCGACGAAGAGAAACAAAATCAGCTGGAACAGCTGGCTGAGCAGTATGACGAACTGAAACACGAGTTCGAGAAGAAACTCGAAGCGAAACGCCGCAAAATCACTCAGGGCGACGATCTGGCACCAGGCGTGCTGAAGATTGTTAAGGTTTATCTGGCCGTTAAACGTCAGATCCAGCCTGGTGATAAGATGGCGGGTCGTCACGGTAACAAGGGTGTTATCTCTAAGATCAACCCGATCGAAGATATGCCTTACGATGAAAACGGCACGCCGGTAGACATCGTACTGAACCCACTGGGCGTACCGTCTCGTATGAACATCGGTCAGATCCTCGAAACCCACCTGGGTATGGCTGCGAAAGGTATCGGCGACAAGATTAACGCCATGCTGAAACAGCAGCAGGAAGTCGCGAAACTGCGCGAATTCATCCAGCGTGCGTACGATCTGGGTACCGACGTTTGCCAGAAAGTCGACCTGAACACCTTCAGCGATGAAGAAGTGATGCGTCTGGCTGAAAACCTGCGTAAGGGTATGCCAATCGCAACGCCAGTCTTCGATGGTGCGAAAGAGTCTGAAATCAAGGAACTGTTACAGCTGGGTGGCCTGCCAAGTTCTGGCCAGATCACTCTGTTCGACGGTCGTACCGGTGAGCAGTTCGAGCGCCAGGTAACCGTTGGCTACATGTACATGCTGAAACTGAACCACCTGGTTGATGACAAGATGCACGCGCGTTCTACCGGTTCTTACAGCCTGGTTACTCAGCAGCCGCTGGGTGGTAAGGCACAGTTCGGTGGTCAGCGCTTCGGGGAGATGGAAGTGTGGGCGCTTGAAGCATACGGCGCAGCATACACCCTGCAGGAAATGCTCACCGTTAAGTCTGATGACGTGAACGGTCGTACCAAGATGTATAAAAACATCGTGGACGGCAACCATCAGATGGAACCGGGCATGCCAGAGTCCTTCAACGTACTGTTGAAAGAGATTCGTTCGCTGGGTATCAACATCGAACTGGAAGACGAGTAACTCTCGCTCAAACAGGTCACTGGTGTCGGGGTAACTCCCGACACCAGATTGTGCTAACTCCGACGGGAGCAAATCCGTGAAAGACTTATTAAAGTTTCTGAAAGCGCAAACTAAAACCGAAGAGTTTGATGCGATCAAAATTGCTCTGGCCTCGCCAGACATGATCCGTTCATGGTCTTTCGGTGAAGTTAAAAAGCCGGAAACCATCAACTACCGTACGTTCAAACCTGAGCGTGACGGCCTTTTCTGTGCGCGTATTTTCGGGCCAGTAAAAGATTACGAGTGCCTGTGCGGTAAGTACAAGCGCCTGAAACACCGTGGTGTGATCTGTGAGAAGTGCGGCGTTGAAGTGACCCAGACTAAAGTGCGTCGTGAGCGCATGGGCCACATCGAGCTGGCGTCTCCGACTGCTCACATCTGGTTCCTGAAATCTCTGCCGTCCCGTATCGGCCTGCTGCTGGATATGCCGCTGCGCGATATCGAACGTGTTCTTTACTTCGAATCCTATGTGGTTATCGAAGGCGGTATGACCAATCTGGAACGTAACCAGATCCTGACCGAAGAGCAGTATCTGGACGCGCTGGAAGAGTTCGGTGACGAATTCGACGCGAAGATGGGTGCGGAAGCGATCCAGGCCCTGCTGAAGAGCATGGATCTGGAGCAAGAGTGCGAGCAGCTGCGTGAAGAGCTGAACGAAACCAACTCCGAAACCAAGCGTAAAAAGCTGACCAAGCGTATCAAACTGCTGGAAGCGTTCGTTCAGTCTGGTAACAAACCAGAGTGGATGATCCTGACCGTTCTGCCGGTTCTGCCGCCAGATCTGCGTCCGCTGGTTCCGCTGGATGGTGGTCGTTTCGCGACGTCTGACCTGAACGATCTCTATCGTCGCGTCATTAACCGTAACAACCGTCTGAAACGTCTGCTGGATCTGGCTGCGCCGGACATCATCGTACGCAACGAAAAACGTATGCTGCAGGAAGCGGTAGATGCCCTGCTGGATAACGGTCGTCGCGGTCGTGCGATCACTGGTTCTAACAAACGTCCTCTGAAATCTTTGGCCGACATGATCAAAGGTAAGCAGGGTCGTTTCCGTCAGAACCTGCTCGGTAAGCGTGTTGACTATTCCGGTCGTTCTGTAATCACCGTAGGTCCATACCTGCGTCTGCATCAGTGCGGTCTGCCGAAGAAAATGGCACTGGAGCTGTTCAAACCGTTCATCTACGGCAAGCTGGAACTGCGTGGCCTCGCCACCACCATCAAAGCCGCTAAGAAAATGGTTGAGCGTGAAGAAGCTGTCGTTTGGGATATCCTGGACGAAGTGATCCGCGAACACCCGGTACTGCTGAACCGTGCACCAACCCTGCACCGTCTGGGTATCCAGGCATTTGAGCCAGTACTGATCGAAGGTAAAGCTATCCAGCTGCACCCGCTGGTTTGTGCGGCCTATAACGCCGACTTCGATGGTGACCAGATGGCTGTTCACGTACCGCTGACGCTGGAAGCCCAGCTCGAAGCGCGTGCGCTGATGATGTCTACTAACAACATCCTGTCTCCAGCGAACGGTGAACCAATCATCGTTCCTTCTCAGGACGTTGTACTGGGTCTGTACTACATGACCCGTGACTGTGTTAACGCCAAAGGCGAAGGCATGGTGCTGACTGGCCCGAAAGAAGCTGAGCGTATTTATCGCGCTGGCCTGGCCTCTCTGCATGCGCGCGTTAAAGTGCGTATCACTGAATACGAAAAAGATGAAAACGGCGAATTCGTTGCGAAAACCAGCCTGAAAGACACGACCATTGGCCGTGCCATTCTGTGGATGATCGTACCGAAAGGTCTGCCTTTCTCCATCGTCAACCAGGCGCTGGGTAAGAAAGCGATCTCCAAAATGCTGAACACCTGTTACCGCATTCTGGGTCTGAAGCCGACTGTTATCTTCGCTGACCAGACAATGTACACCGGCTTTGCATATGCAGCGCGTTCAGGTGCATCTGTTGGTATCGATGACATGGTCATCCCAGAGAAGAAACATGAGATCATCTCTGAAGCGGAAGCTGAAGTTGCTGAGATCCAGGAGCAGTTCCAGTCTGGTCTGGTAACCGCAGGCGAACGCTATAACAAAGTTATCGATATCTGGGCAGCGGCGAACGATCGTGTATCCAAAGCGATGATGGATAACCTGCAGACCGAAACGGTAATCAACCGTGAAGGTAAAGAAGAGCAGCAGGTCTCCTTCAACAGCATCTACATGATGGCCGACTCCGGTGCGCGTGGTTCTGCAGCACAGATTCGTCAGCTGGCAGGTATGCGTGGTCTGATGGCGAAGCCAGATGGCTCCATCATCGAAACGCCAATCACCGCGAACTTCCGTGAAGGTCTGAACGTACTCCAGTACTTCATCTCCACGCACGGTGCGCGTAAAGGTCTGGCGGATACCGCACTGAAAACAGCTAACTCCGGTTATCTGACGCGTCGTCTGGTAGACGTTGCGCAGGACCTGGTTGTTACCGAAGACGATTGTGGCACCCTCGAAGGTATCACCATGACCCCGGTTATCGAGGGTGGTGATGTTAAAGAGCCGCTGCGCGATCGCGTACTGGGTCGTGTGACCGCTGAAGACGTTCTGAAGCCGGGCACTGCAGACATTCTGGTTCCGCGTAATACCCTGCTGAACGAGCAGTGGTGTGATCTGCTGGAAGTGAACTCTGTTGACTCCGTGAAAGTACGTTCCGTTGTATCCTGTGACACCGACTTTGGTGTTTGTGCGCACTGCTATGGTCGTGACCTGGCGCGTGGCCACATCATCAACAAAGGTGAAGCAATCGGTGTTATCGCGGCACAGTCCATCGGTGAACCGGGTACACAGCTGACGATGCGTACGTTCCACATCGGTGGTGCGGCATCTCGTGCGGCTGCTGAATCCAGCATCCAGGTGAAAAACAAAGGTAGCATCAAGCTCAGCAACGCGAAGTCGGTTGTGAACTCCAGCGGTAAACTGGTTATCACTTCCCGTAACACCGAGCTGAAGCTGATCGACGAATTCGGTCGTACCAAAGAGAGCTATAAAGTGCCTTACGGTGCTGTGATGGCGAAAGGCGACGGCGAGCAGGTTGCAGGCGGCGAAACCGTAGCAAACTGGGATCCGCACACCATGCCGGTTATCACCGAAGTGGCGGGCTTCATTCGCTTCACCGATATGATCGACGGCCAGACGATTACTCGTCAGACCGACGAACTGACCGGTCTCTCTTCCCTGGTGGTTCTGGACTCTGCAGAACGTACCTCGGGTGGTAAAGATCTGCGCCCGGCCCTGAAAATCGTTGATGCTAACGGCAACGACGTTCTGATCCCAGGCACCGATATGCCGGCTCAGTACTTCCTGCCAGGTAAAGCGATTGTTCAGCTGGAAGATGGCGTACAGATCAGCTCTGGTGACACCCTGGCGCGTATTCCTCAGGAATCCGGCGGTACCAAGGATATTACCGGTGGTCTGCCACGCGTTGCGGACCTGTTCGAAGCACGTCGTCCGAAAGAGCCGGCAATCCTGGCTGAAATCAGCGGTATCATCTCCTTCGGTAAAGAGACCAAAGGGAAGCGCCGTCTGGTGATCACGCCGCTGGATGGCAGCGATCCGTACGAAGAGATGATTCCAAAATGGCGTCAGCTCAACGTGTTTGAAGGTGAACGTGTAGAACGTGGTGACGTGGTTTCCGACGGTCCGGAAGCGCCGCACGACATTCTGCGTCTTCGTGGCGTACACGCAGTAACGCGTTACATCACCAACGAAGTACAGGACGTTTACCGTCTGCAGGGCGTTAAGATCAACGATAAGCACATCGAAGTTATCGTTCGTCAGATGCTGCGTAAAGCCACCATCGTGAATGCCGGTAGCTCCGACTTCCTCGAAGGTGAGCAGGTTGAATACTCTCGCGTTAAGATTGCTAACCGCGATCTGGAAGCGAATGGCAAAATCGGTGCGTCCTTCGCGCGCGATCTGCTGGGTATCACCAAAGCGTCTCTGGCAACCGAGTCCTTCATCTCCGCGGCATCGTTCCAGGAGACCACTCGTGTGCTTACCGAAGCAGCCGTTGCGGGCAAACGCGACGAACTGCGCGGTCTGAAAGAGAACGTTATCGTGGGTCGTCTGATCCCGGCTGGTACCGGTTATGCCTACCACCAGGATCGTATGCGCCGTCGCGCAGCGGGTGAAATCCCTGCTGCACCGCAGGTAACTGCTGAAGATGCCTCTGCCAGCCTGGCAGAGCTGCTGAATGCAGGCCTGGGCGGTTCTGACAACGAGTAATCGTTAAGTCAGCCCATTAAAAAACCCGCTTCGGCGGGTTTTTTTTTGTCTGATGTACGGCGAGTCTGGTGCGATTGTTGCCGGGTGGCGCTACGCTTACCCGGTCTACGGTTCGGTGTTAGTTCACCAGCGGCAAACGGCGATACAGCTCGATCATATCCCCGGCCAGATCCTGAATTACCATCGCGTTCATCAGGTGATCCTGCGAGTGAACGGTGATCAGATTTACCGGTAGCTTGCCGGTGCCTTCATCAAGACCAATCAATTTAGTCTGGATAGAATGCGCCTGTTTGACGAACTCCCGTGACTCTTCCATCGCTTTTTCAGCCTCGGCAAAATCACCTTTACGCGCCATCTGCAGCGCGGTTAATGCTGAGCTACGGGCTGCACCGGCATTCACCAGCAATTCCATAATGATCGTTTCTAAATCTTCCATGGTTCACTCCAGCAGTTTAAGGGCTTTTTCCAGTACGGCATCACCTTTCATCATGCCGTAATCCATCATGTCGATAACCGCGACCTTCTTACCCAGCGGTTCCGCCTGGGCCTGAAGATTATTCAGTTCGTATTTGACCTGCGGGCCAAGCAAAATAATGTCGGCTGCGGCGATTTCATCTTTAAACTCAGCAACCGGTACGGCTTTAATGGTTACGTCGACCCCTTTTTTCTGCGCGGCGTCTTTCATGCGTTGAACCAGCATGCTGGTGGACATTCCCGCTGCACAGCATAAAACGATGTTCTTCATAGTCAGCCCCAATGTACATGTGTTTATTGATAATTATCCCGCACTGTCCGTTACGACAACCGCGTTACCGCGATTGTGTGTGAAGCATCACAAAGAAACCTGCATTTTCTGAAACCGGTTACAACTGTTACAGAATGGGGAGGGCAGGGCGAAACGAGGAAGAAGCTTTCCGCCCTGGTCAGCATCCTCTGCTGACGAAACAAGCGTAAAAAATCCGGGCGCGTTACAGCAACGGCCCGTTAATGAGGTTACGTGACGCCTCGTAATAACTTCATCGGATTACCGTTTTTTTCAGCCTGATTGCGAGGCGCGTCCCAGCCAGCTGTCCCAGTCTTTCCAGACGGGTTGTAATCCCTGCAGGCTGAGCGCCTCGGCGACAGCTTCCGGGCGACGGTTGTCGTGCGGCGCAAACTGCTCCAGCTCGGGATGATCATCGGCATAGCCGCCGGGCTGGGTTTTTGAAAAGGCGCTGACGTTATTGATCGCCAGGGGAATAACGCGATCGCGAAACGCGGGAGATTCCCGGGTGGAGAGCGACAGCTCCACCTCCGGCGCCAGCAGACGAAACGCGCAGATGGTCTGCACCAGCTGGCGTTCATCCATGATCGATGCGGGCTGGATCCCGCCGGCGCAGGGTCGCAGCCGGGGAAAAGAGATTGAATACCGGCTCTGCCAGTAGTGCTGCTGCAGCCACAGCAGATGTTCCGCCACCATAAAGTTGTCAACGCGCCAGCTGTCGGAAAGCCCGGTTAGCGCCCCGAGGCCGATCTTGTCGATCCCGGCGCGGCCCAGTCGATCCGGGGTCTCCAGCCGCCAGAAGAAATCCTGCTTTTTACCTTTCAGATGGTGCTGGGCGTATACCGTTTCATGGTAGGTCTCCTGATAGACCAACACGCCATCCAGCCCCAGCGTTTTCAGTTCGCCATATTCGGTCTCTGACAGCGGTTGAACCTCCATCTGCAACGAGGCGAACTGGCGGCGAATGGCCGGTATATGGCGGCGAAAATAGTCCATCCCGACCTTGGTCTGGTGTTCGCCGGTGACCAGGAGCAGATGCTCAAACCCCATCTCGCGGATCGCGGCACACTCCCGGGCAATTTCGTTTTCATCCAGCGTTTTGCGCTTGATGTGGTTGCTCATGGAGAAGCCGCAGTAGGTGCAGTCGTTCGCGCAGAGGTTGGAGAGATAGAGCGGAACATAAAAGCTCACCGTGTTGCCAAAGCGCTGACGGGTCAGCCGCTGGGCTCGCTGCGCCATCGGCTCCAGATAGCCACTGGCGGCGGGGGAGAGCAGGGCCATCATATCTTCGCGGGTAAGCTGGCGGGCGTTTAATGCCCGCTCCACATCTGCAGGGGTTTTACTGTTGATACGCAGGCGAATATCGTCCCAGTCGAGCTGGCGCCAGCGATCGGTAAAGGTTTTCATGATAACGCCTCCAGAAAGCCGGTTAACGGGCTGGTGGCGTGGGCTTCAACGCTCCGGGCGCCGGGGCCAGACTGGCGTGCCAGCACGCCAGCCTCCACCGCCAGACGAAACGCCCGCGCCATCGTGACGGGATCGTCCGCGACCGCAATGGCGGTGTTGACCAGTACGGCGTCGGCACCCATCTCCAGCGCCTGCGCGGCGTGGCTGGGTACGCCGATCCCGGCATCGACGATCACCGGCACGGTTGCCTGCTGAATAATAATCTCCAGCATCGCGCGGGTTTCTAGCCCCTGATTGGAGCCTATCGGCGCCCCGAGCGGCATCACCGCCGCACAGCCTGCCTCTTCGAGCCGTTTGCACAGCACCGGATCGGCGCCGCAGTAGGGCAGCACGGTGAATCCCTCTTTCACCAGCATCTCTGCCGCTTTCAGCGTCTCGATGGGATCGGGCAGCAGCCAGCGAGCGTCGGGATGGATCTCCAGTTTGAGCCAGTGCGTTCCCAGCGCCTCACGCGCCAGCCGGGCCGCAAATAGCGCCTCTTCCGCGGTTTTGGCGCCGGAGGTATTGGGCAGCAGGCTGACGCCCGCCTCCAGCAGCGGCGCCAGAATGGCGTCGTTGTGATTACGCAGATCGACCCGCTTCATGGCCAGCGTCACCAGCTGGCTGCCGCTCTCCCGGATCGCGTCCACCATCAGCTGCGGTGAGGCGAATTTTCCCGTGCCGGTAAACAGATGTGAATCAAAGGTTTTATCAGCAATACGTAACATCTCAGCCTCCGGCAATCACCTGAAAAAGCAGGATCTGATCGCCTTCGCGCACCTGCTGTTTTTCCCACTGCTCGCGCGGCAGGATCTGTTGATTCAGGGCCAGCGCGACCCCGGGTTTTAACTGGCATAGCTGGGAGAGCAGGGTGGCGACGGTTAATCCCTCCACGCACTGCATCGGTTCGTCGTTAAACAGGATCCGCATGCCGCCCTCCACACACCTGGCATCCGCTGGCGCGCTGTAAAGCCAGCTGCCGCCAGCTTCCCGCCCGGGCATCGAACAGGCGTAGCGTATTGCGCGTGGTCTCAATGCCGCTGAGCAGTTTGATCGCCTCCAGCGCCTGCAGGGTTCCCATCACGCCAACCACCGGCCCGACAATACCCGCGGTGCGGCAGTTACGCTGCGGCTCTTCATCATCCGGCCACAGGCAGCGGTAGCAGCCCTGGGTCCAGGGGGGCGTCAGCACCATCATCTGTCCACCAAAGCCCACGGCGCTGGCGGTGATAAGTGGCGTATTGAGCATCACACAGGCGGCATTGATCGCCTGACGGGTAGCCATGTTATCGGTGCAGTCCAGCACCACGTCGGCGCGGGCAATCTCTTCCTCCAGCGCGCTGCCTTCCAGGCGGGTCTGCAGGGCGATCAGCCGGATGTCGGGATTGAGCTGCTGCAGGCGACGCTCTGTCACCTGCGCTTTTGGCTGGGCGATATCGTCGGTGGTAAAGAGGATTTGGCGCTGCAAATTACTCAGATGAACCTCGTCATTGTCGGCCAAAACCAGAGTGCCGATCCCGGCGCCGGCCAGGTAGAGCGCCGCCGGAGCGCCTAATCCGCCCAGACCGACCACCAGCACTCGGCTGGCGAGCAGCTTTTGCTGCCCGTCGATGGCGATATCTTCCAGCAGGATCTGGCGGCTGTAGCGCATAAAGTCACGGTCATTCATCGCCCGCCCCCGCCAGTTGCAATAGCTGTGTTGTCGCCGCCTGCCAGTCGTCGGCCTGGGTAATGGCGCTCACCATCGCGATACTCCCTACACCGGTCGCCAGAACCGCGGGCGCGCGTTCGAGACTGATACCGCCGATGGCGACGGTGGGGTAATCCCCGAGCCGTTCGATATGGCGGGCCAGCTGTTCCAGCCCCTGCGGGGCCGATGGCATCTGCTTGGTTTGGGTCGGGAAAACGTGCCCCAGCGCGATGTAGGAGGGACGCGCCGCCAGCGCCACGTCGATCTCCATATCGTCATGGGTCGACACGCCGAGACGTAACCCGGCGGCACGAATGGCCTCAATATCGGTGGTCTCCAGATCCTCCTGACCGAGATGCACACCGTACGCCTGATGCTTAATTGCCAGGCGCCAGTAGTCATTGATAAACAGGCGGGCATCGTAGCGACGCCCCAGAGCAATGGCCGCGACAACGTCGGCTTCTACCTCATCGTCCTGTTTATCTTTGATGCGCAGCTGGATCGTTTTTACACCCGCAGCGAGCAGGCGTTCGATCCAGGCCACGCTGTCGACCACCGGATAGAGCCCCAGATGAAAGGGCACTGGCGGAAAGTTGGGTTGATACATTACGCCTCCTCTTTTTTGAGGTAGATTTCGCCGCCCCGGGCGCGGAAGGTTTCCGACATGTCGGCCATGCCCACTTCGATGGTCTGCGCCGCGGCGTAATCACGCACCTCCTGGCTGATTTTCATCGAGCAGAATTTTGGCCCGCACATGGAGCAGAAGTGCGCCACTTTGCCGGACTCCTGCGGCAGGGTTTCGTCGTGGTAGGCGCGGGCAGTGAACGGGTCGAGGGCGAGGTTGAACTGATCTTCCCAGCGGAACTCGAAGCGGGCTTTCGACATGGCGTTATCGCGGATCTGTGCCCCCGGATGGCCCTTCGCCAGGTCGGCAGCGTGGGCGGCAATTTTGTAGGTGATCAGCCCCTGCTTCACATCCTCTTTGTTCGGCAGGCCGAGGTGCTCTTTCGGCGTGACGTAGCAGAGCATGGCGCAGCCGAACCAGCCGATCATCGCCGCGCCAATCCCGGAGGTGAAGTGGTCATAACCCGGTGCGATGTCGGTGGTCAACGGCCCCAGGGTATAGAACGGCGCTTCGTGGCAGTGCTCCAGCTCTTCGGTCATGTTGCGGCGGATCATCTGCATTGGCACGTGGCCCGGGCCTTCAATCATCACCTGCACGTCATACTCCCAGGCAATTTTGGTCAGCTCGCCCAGGGTGTGCAGCTCGGCAAACTGCGCCTCGTCGTTGGCATCGCGAATGGAGCCCGGACGCAGGCCATCGCCCAGCGACAGCGACACGTCGTACGCGGCGCAGATCTCGCAGATTTCGCGGAAGTGTTCATAGAGGAAGTTTTCCCGATGGTGGGAGAGGCACCATTTCGCCATGATTGAACCGCCGCGGGAGACGATACCGGTCAGGCGCTTAGCGGTCATCGGCACGTAGCGCAACAGCACGCCGGCGTGGATGGTGAAGTAATCGACGCCTTGCTCGGCCTGCTCCAGCAGGGTATCCCGGAAGGCTTCCCAGGTGAGATCTTCGGCGATGCCGTTCACCTTCTCCAGTGCCTGGTAGATGGGCACCGTACCAATGGGCACCGGGCTGTTACGCAGGATCCACTCGCGAGTTTCGTGAATATAGCGCCCGGTAGAGAGGTCCATCACCGTGTCCGCGCCCCAGCGGGTCGACCAGACCAGTTTCTCCACCTCTTCTTCGATAGACGAGGTGACCGCTGAGTTACCGATGTTGGCATTCACTTTCACCAGGAAGTTACGACCGATAATCATCGGCTCCGACTCCGGGTGATTAATGTTGGCCGGGATAATGGCGCGTCCGGCGGCGACTTCGTCACGGACAAACTCCGGGGTGATGTTCTCCGGCAGGCGGGCACCAAACCCTTCGCCCGGATGCTGGTGGCGCAGCACGTCGGTACGGATGCGCTCGCGGCCCATGTTTTCGCGAATGGCGATAAATTCCATCTCCGGGGTCACGATCCCCTGGCGGGCGTAGTGCAACTGGGTGACGCATTTGCCCGCCCTGGCACGTTTCGGCGTGAGAAGACCCGTGAAGCGCAGCTCGTCCAGACCATCATCGGCCAGGCGTTCCCGGGTGTAAGCTGAGCTTTGTTCGGTTAGCGCTTCGCAGTCGTTACGTGCGTCAATCCACGGTTGGCGCAGTTTCGCCAGCCCCTGCTGCACGTTGATGGTTATCGCCGGATCGCCGTACGGGCCGGACGTGTCGTAGACCGGCACTGCTTCGTTCTCTTCAAACTGGGGATTCTCTTTGCTGCCGCCGACGAGCGTCGGGCTGAGCTGGATCTCGCGCATGGGCACGCGAATGTCCTCCCGGGAGCCGGTCAGATAGATGCGTTTTGAGTTAGGGAAAGCGGTGCCTTCCAGAGTGTCGATAAAATGTTGGGCTTGTGCGCGCTGTTCGCGGCGGGTCAATTTTGTGGCAGACATAGCTCGTTCCAGAAAGTGAGGAAGTGGCTTGTCAGACGACGGATGAAGCAAGAGAGGATCGCCCGGTGGCGATACATGACAGATTGACTCTTGTTCCCTTCGCAGGTTTTAACCTGATCAGGTTCCGCGGATCCCGAATTAACGGTCTCAGCCCGGCTTTCGCACTGGGCACTCCGACAAGAATGTGCTCCCCTACAGCGGGAGCAGTAAATGTAAATTACGCGTTAACGATAAATAACTCAAGCCGGTCGGGCGACGTTATCTTCGTTACTCGCTTTCAAATTGTGATCCAGCGCAAGGGCGATCAGGTTATCTTCCAGCGTGAATCGCTGCTCCAGCGCCTCGCCGATATCAGAGAGCGCCTGCTGAAATTCCAGATAATTATCCTGATCGATGGCATTCTCAAGCGTGGAGTCGTAATAATCCATGATTTGCTGGGTATTGGCTTCCAGCAGGGGATAGAGTTTGGTGGCCGCTAAAAACGGGCTGTTACCTTCCATTTCACCGATAATGCGCTCATAAATATTGAAATGGCCGTTAGAAAGGTAGTCGACCAGGCTCTGACAGAAATCGTCCAGCGCTTTTTCATTCAGACGCATATAGGACTCTTTGCCCGGCTTAATGCCAACGAGGTTGTAGTAGGCAACAAGCAGATGTTTGCGCACGTGCAGCCAGCGATCGACCAGGTTGTTACATCCGCCAACGCGCTCTGTCAGGTTTTCTAGCTGGTTTAGCATGTTTGACTCCGCAAGGTTAAGATTAAAAGCTGCCCACCCAAAATGTAATAGTATTGTTACCAACATGCCTGTGAAGCAAAGGTAGTGCAATAGATATGGATCGTATAATTGAAAAATCGGATCGTGGCTGGTGGTTCGTCAGCCATGAACAGAAATTATGGTTGCCCGGTGGTGAATTACCACATGGCGAGGCCGGAAATTTCGATCTTGCGGGTCAACCCGCACTCAATATCGGGGAGTGGCAGGGAGATCCTGTGTGGTTGATCCAACAAAATCGTCGTCACGATATGGGATCGGTACGCCAGGTGCTCGATCTCGATGTGGGTCTGTTCCAGCTGGCCGGGCGTGCTGTGCAGTTGGCCGAGTTTTATCGCTCGCATAAATACTGCGGCTACTGTGGTCACACCATGCACCCAAGCAAAACCGAGTGGGCCATGCTCTGCAGCCACTGCCGCGAACGCTACTACCCGCAAATCGCGCCGTGCATCATCGTCGCCATTCGTCGTGAAGAGACCATCCTGCTGGCGCAGCACACGCGTCATCGTAACGGGGTGCATACCGTGTTGGCCGGGTTTGTCGAAGTGGGCGAAACCCTGGAGCAGGCTGTCGCCCGGGAAGTGATGGAAGAGAGCGGCATCAAGGTGAAGAACCTGCGCTATGTCACCTCCCAGCCGTGGCCGTTCCCACAGTCGCTGATGACCGCTTTTATGGCCGAATATGACAGCGGCGAGATCGTCATCGACCCGAAAGAGCTGCTGTCAGCCGACTGGTATCGCTACGACGATTTACCGCTGCTCCCGCCGCCAGGCACCGTGGCGCGTCGCCTGATAGAAGATACCGTGGCAATGTGTCGGGCCGACTATGAATGACGTGATACACTGGGGACAAGACGCTTAAGGAACTGCAAAAATGACCGAACTGAAGAACGATCGTTATCTGCGTGCGCTGCTGCGCCAACCCGTTGATGTCACCCCGGTATGGATGATGCGCCAGGCGGGTCGCTATTTACCGGAATATAAAGCCACCCGGGCGCAGGCAGGCGATTTCATGTCCCTGTGCAAAAACGCGGAGCTGGCCTGTGAAGTCACGCTTCAGCCGCTGCGCCGCTACCCGCTGGACGCGGCGATCCTCTTCTCTGACATTCTGACCATCCCGGACGCGATGGGGCTTGGCCTGTACTTCGAAACCGGCGAAGGCCCGCGCTTTAGCTCGCCGATTAAGAGCAAAGCGGACATCGACAACCTGCCGATCCCGGATCCAGAACAGGAACTCGGTTATGTGATGAATGCGGTGCGCACCATTCGCCGCGAACTGAAAGGCGAAGTGCCGCTGATCGGTTTCTCCGGCAGCCCGTGGACCCTGGCAACCTACATGGTCGAAGGGGGCAGCAGCAAAGCCTTTACCGTGATCAAAAAGATGATGTACGCCGATCCGCTGGCGCTCCATGCCCTGCTGGATAAGCTGGCGAAAAGCGTCACCCTCTATCTGAATGCCCAGATCAAAGCGGGCGCCCAGTCGGTGATGATCTTCGATACCTGGGGTGGGGTACTGACCGGCCGCGATTATCAACAGTTCTCGCTCTATTACATGCATAAAATCGTTGATGGCCTGCTGCGTGAAAACGAAGGCCTTCGCGTGCCGGTAACGCTGTTCACCAAAGGCGGAGGCCAGTGGCTGGAGGCGATGGCAGAAACCGGCTGTGATGCGCTGGGCCTCGACTGGACCATCGATATCGCCGATGCGCGCCGCCGCGTGGGTGACAAAGTCGCCCTGCAAGGCAACATGGATCCGTCTATGCTGTATGCTCCGGCCGCCCGAATTGAAGAAGAAGTCGCGACCATTTTGGCGGGCTTCGGTCAGGGCGAGGGCCATGTCTTTAACCTGGGGCACGGTATTCATCAGGATGTACCGCCAGAGCATGCAGGCGTGTTTGTGGAGGCGGTGCACCGACTTTCTGCCCAGTATCACCTGTAAGGAGTCGTTATGGATCTTGCGTCACTTCGCGCTCAACAACTTAAACTCGCTGCGTCTGTATCCCGTGAGGATCGTCTGGATAAAGACCCACCCGCGCTGATTGCGGGGGCCGATGTGGGGTTTGAGCAGGGGGGAGAGGTGACGCGGGCGGCGATAGTGCTGCTGACGTACCCCGAGCTGGAACTGGTTGAGTACCAGGTGGCGCGCATCGCCACCACCATGCCTTACATCCCCGGCTTCCTCTCTTTTCGTGAATATCCCGCGCTGCTGGCGGCGTGGGATCAGCTTTCGCAAAGACCCGATCTGCTGTTCGTTGACGGGCATGGCATCTCTCACCCGCGCCGTCTCGGCGTTGCCAGCCATTTTGGCCTGCTGGTGGATGTTCCGACCATCGGCGTGGCGAAAAAACGCCTCTGCGGTAAGTTTGATCCCCTGCCGCCCGAACCCGGCGCGCTGGCACCCTTAATGGATAAAGGCGAACAGCTGGCGTGGGTCTGGCGCAGCAAAGCCCGGTGTAATCCGCTGTTCATCGCCACCGGCCATCGCGTCAGTACCGACACCGCGCTGGCGTGGGTGCAGCGCTGTATGCGGGGCTACCGACTACCGGAGCCGAGCCGCTGGGCCGATGCGGTAGCGTCCGGGCGTCCGGCGTTTGTTCGTTGGCAGGAAATTCAGCGCTGAATCAGGTAAACTGCGGCCAATTTTCGATTCGAGACATCATCATGTTACAAAACCCGATTCACCTGCGCCTTGAGAAGCTGGAAAGCTGGCAGCACGTCACTTTTATGGCCTGTCTGTGCGAACGTATGTATCCAAACTATGCCATGTTCTGCAAGCAGACCGAATTTGGTGATGGTCAACTCTATCGTCGTATTCTCGATCTGGTGTGGGAAACGCTGACGGTTAAAGATGCGAAGGTGAACTTCGACACCCAGCTCGATAAGCTGGAAGAGGCGATCCCGGTTGCCGATGACTATGATGTCTATGGCGTCTACCCGGCGATTGATGCCTGTGTAGCGCTAAGTGAACTGATTCACTCGCGTCTGAGTGGTGAAACTCTGGAACATGCCATCGAAGTCAGTAAGGCCTCTATTACTACCGTAGCGATGCTGGAGATGACCCAGGAAGGGCGCGAAATGACCGATGAAGAGCTCCGTCTGAACCCGGCCATTGAGCAGGAATGGGACATTCAGTGGGAAATTTTCCGTTTGCTGGCGGAGTGCGAAGAACGCGATATCGAACTGATTAAAGGTCTGCGTGCAGACTTGCGTGAGGCAGGCGAGAGTAACATTGGTATAAATCTTAACCAGTGAGACAACAAAACGTGATTTAACGCCTGTTTTGTCATGCCTCTACTCTTCCCTTCTGCCCCCCGTCTGGTCTACATTTGGGGGGCGAAAAAAAGTGGCTATCGGTGCGTGTATGCAGGAGAGTGCTTTTTTGGCATTTTCGTCGCACTCGATGCTTAGCAAGCGATAAACACATTGAAAGGATAACTTATGAACAAGACTCAACTGATTGATGTAATTGCGGACAAAGCTGACCTGTCTAAAGTACAGGCTAAAGCTGCTCTGGAATCCACCCTGGCTGCAATTACTGAGTCTCTGAAAGAAGGCGATGCTGTACAACTGGTAGGTTTCGGTACCTTCAAAGTGAACCACCGCGCTGAGCGTACTGGCCGCAACCCGCAGACCGGTAACGAAATCAAAATCGCTGCAGCCAACGTGCCAGCATTTGTTTCTGGCAAAGCACTGAAAGACGCAGTTAAGTAAGCCGCGTAGCAGTGAACAGTTTTATCGAGGGGGCGGTTTCGCCCCTTTTGTCTGTCTGGCGCCAGGTGACGGTGCTGGCGGGCATATTTGTATTAACCGCCTGTAGCCATGACTCCTCCCTGCCGCCTTTTACCGCCAGCGGCTACGCTGACGATCAGGGCGCGGTACGCGTCTGGCGTAAAGATTCAGATGACGAAGTGCATCTCCTCTCCGCGTTTAGTCCCTGGCACAGCGGCAGTACCACCACCAGTGAGTATCGCTGGCAGGGCGATACGCTCGTCTGGATTGACATAAACATCTACAGTAAAGTCCCCGAGCATGTGCGGGTACGCTTTGACGACCACGGTGAGCTGAGCTTTATGCAGCACGAAACCGGAGGCCTTAAACAGCAACTCTCTACCGATCAAATCGAGCTTTACCGCTACCGCGCCGCGCAGATTCGCCAGACCAGCGACGCGTTGCGACAGGGAAGGGTGGTGCTACATCAGGGGCGCTGGCATGTTGACGGCTCCGTGACAACGTGTGAAGGCCAGACCCTGAAGCCGGATCTCGATAGCTGGGCAACGGAACACATTGCACGCCGGCAAAGTCACTCCTCCATGGCAGTGAGCGTGGCGTGGCTGGAAGCGCCTGAAGGATCACAGCTGCTGCTGGTGGCGAACGAAGATTTTTGTACCTGGCAGCCGACAGAAAAGAGTTTCTGAAAATCCCCCTCCCTTGCGGGAGAGGGACTGGTGAAGGGGGTAATTACTTCCCTTGCTCGCGCGCAATGGCGCGGTAACCAATATCGTTACGGCTGAAGCTCCCGTTCCAGTGAATATCCGCCATCAGGGCATAGGCGCGTTGCTGCGCTTCTGCGACGGTATTGCCCAGCGCCGTGGCGCACAGGACTCGGCCACCGTTAGTCAGCACGCGTTCGTCATCGGAGAGCTTAGTCCCCGCATGGAATACCTTCGCGCCTTCGATGGCTTCCAGCGGCAGGCCGTGGATCTCATCCCCGGTGTTGTAGTTGCCCGGATAACCGCCCGCCGCAATTACCACGCCCAGAGAAGCACGCTCATCCCACTCAGAGCTTTTTTCGTCCAGCTTGCCTTCGCAGGCCGCCAGGCACAGCTCTACCAGATCGGATTTCATGCGCAGCATGATTGGCTGCGTTTCTGGGTCGCCGAAGCGGCAGTTGAACTCAATAACCTTCGGGTTGCCCTGTTTGTCGATCATCAGGCCCGCGTAAAGGAAACCAGTGTAGGTGTTGCCTTCCGCCGCCATTCCTTTCACGGTTGGCCAGATGATGCGGTCCATGGTCCGCTGGTGAACTTCATCTGTCACCACAGGGGCAGGGGAGTAAGCCCCCATCCCGCCGGTATTCGGGCCGGTATCGGCATCGCCAACGCGCTTATGATCCTGGCTGGTGGCCATCGGCAGCACGTGCTCGCCGTCGACCATGACGATAAAGCTCGCCTCTTCGCCATCAAGAAACTCTTCGATAACGATGCGGTGGCCCGCGTCACCAAAGGCGTTGCCTGCCAGCATATCCTGAACGGCGGCTTCTGCTTCTTCGAGCGTCATCGCCACGATAACGCCTTTACCCGCTGCCAGACCGTCGGCTTTGATCACAATCGGCGCGCCTTTTTCACGTAAGTAGGCCAGCGCGGGCTCCACTTCGGTGAAGTTCTGATATTCCGCCGTCGGGATGTTATGACGTGCGAGGAAGTCTTTGGTGAAGGCTTTAGAGCCTTCCAGCTGGGCGGCGCCTTCGGTTGGGCCGAAGATGGTCAGGCCCGCGGCACGGAATGCGTCTACCACGCCAATGACCAGCGGCGCTTCCGGGCCCACGATGGTCAGGTCAATCTTCTCATTCTGGGCAAAGCTCAGCAGCGCCGGGATATCGGTTACGCCGATAGCGACGTTCTGCAGGGTGGGCTCCAGGGCGGTACCGGCGTTACCCGGCGCCACAAAGACGGTTTCAACCTGCGCAGACTGCGCCGCTTTCCACGCCAGGGCGTGCTCGCGCCCGCCGTTACCAATCACTAATACTTTCATTCTCTGCTCCGGGAATTAATGGCGGAAATGACGCATGTCGGTGAAGATCATCGCGATGCCATGTTCATCGGCGGCGGCAATGACTTCGTCGTCGCGGATAGAGCCGCCAGGCTGGATCACGCAGGTGATGCCCACTGCCGCAGCTGCATCGATACCGTCACGGAACGGGAAGAACGCGTCGGACGCCATGGCGGAGCCTTTAACTTCCAGACCTTCGTCGCCCGCTTTAATCCCGGCGATTTTCGCAGAGTAAACGCGGCTCATCTGGCCCGCGCCTATACCGATGGTCATGTTCTCTTTCGCATAGACGATGGCGTTGGATTTCACGAACTTCGCCACTTTCCAGCAGAACAGCGCGTCACGCAGCTCCTGCTCAGTAGGCTGACGTTTGGTGACGACACGCAGATCTTTCTCGCTGACCATGCCCAGGTCACGATCCTGAACCAGCAGGCCACCGTTCACACGCTTGAAGTCGAGGCCCGGAACGCGTTCTGCCCACTGACCGCAGACCAGCACGCGCACGTTCTGTTTTGCCGCGGTGATTTTCAGGGCGTCTTCGGTGGCCGAAGGGGCGATGATCACCTCCACAAACTGGCGGGAGATAATCGCCTGGGCGGTTTCGGCATCCAGCTCGCGGTTAAACGCGATAATGCCGCCAAACGCTGAGGTCGGGTCAGTTTTGTACGCACGATCGTATGCATCCAGAATAGAGGTGCTGACCGCCACGCCGCATGGGTTCGCGTGCTTCACGATAACGCAGGCGGGCTCGCTGAACTCTTTCACGCACTCCAGCGCCGCGTCGGTATCCGCAATGTTGTTATAGGAGAGCGCTTTACCCTGCACCTGCTGCGCAGTAGCAACGGAGGCTTCTTTAACCTCTTCCTCTATATAGAAGGCAGCCTGCTGGTGGCTGTTTTCGCCGTAGCGCATATCCTGCTTCTTAATGAAGTTCAGGTTTAAGGTGCGAGAGAAGCGGCCGGAAGGTTCATTGCTTTCACCATGATAGGAAGGCACCAGGCTACCGAAGTAGTTGGCGATCATGCTGTCGTAGGCGGCGGTATGTTCGAACGCTTTAATGGCCAGATCAAAACGGGTCTCGAGATTCAGTGAGCCTTCGTTGGCATCCATCTCTTTAATAATGGCGTCGTAGTCGCTGCTCTTCACCACGATGGCCACATCTTTATGGTTCTTGGCGGCGGAGCGCACCATGGTCGGGCCGCCGATATCGATATTTTCCACCGCATCTTCCAGCGAGCAGCCTTCACGGGCAACGGTCTGGGCGAATGGGTAAAGGTTAACAACCACCATGTCGATTGGCGCAATCCCGTGCTGATCCATAATGCCGTCATCCTGACCGCGACGACCCAGAATGCCGCCGTGGACTTTCGGGTGCAGGGTTTTGACGCGTCCATCCATCATTTCCGGGAAACCGGTGTAATCGGACACTTCGGTTACCGGCAGGCCTTTCTCTGCTAACAGGCGAGCGGTACCGCCAGTGGACAGCAGCTCCACACCACGTGCAGAAAGTGCCTGAGCGAATTCAACGATACCGGCTTTATCAGAAACACTGAGCAGAGCGCGGCGGACTGGACGACGTTGTTGCATGGTAAATCCCCTGGATTTGACGATTACAGAGAGCGTTAGGTGAATTTTCCCGATAAAAACTCAACTAACACACCTGGCGGGGCGCTTTATTTAGCGCGAGCATTTTAACGAAAACGTTTGCGCAACGCTCGCACATTTTCACTTTTTCGTCACGTTGTGGATAAGTCTGTGTGTAATCAGGTATAAGGCGGGCTTTTGCTGGGGAATGCAGCAGTCAGTCATTTTTATGACATTTAAGGGTTGCGGGCGCCGGAGAACTCCCTATAATGCGCCTCCATCGACACGGCAGATGTGAATCACTTCACACTAACAGCCGGGCCGGTTGAAGAGAAAAGCGAAAATAATCGCTTGACTCTGAAAGAGGAAAGCGTAATATACGCCACCTCGCAACGGTGAGCGAAAGCCGCGTTGCACTGCTCTTTAACAATTTATCAGACAATCTGTGTGGGCACTCAAAGTGACATGGATTCTTAATGTCCTCGGACAATAAATGAATACCAAGTCTCTGAGTGAACACGTAATTCATTACGAAGTTTAATTCACGAGCATCAAACTTAAATTGAAGAGTTTGATCATGGCTCAGATTGAACGCTGGCGGCAGGCCTAACACATGCAAGTCGAACGGTAGCACAGAGAGCTTGCTCTCGGGTGACGAGTGGCGGACGGGTGAGTAATGTCTGGGAAACTGCCTGATGGAGGGGGATAACTACTGGAAACGGTAGCTAATACCGCATAACGTCGCAAGACCAAAGAGGGGGACCTTCGGGCCTCTTGCCATCGGATGTGCCCAGATGGGATTAGCTAGTAGGTGGGGTAATGGCTCACCTAGGCGACGATCCCTAGCTGGTCTGAGAGGATGACCAGCCACACTGGAACTGAGACACGGTCCAGACTCCTACGGGAGGCAGCAGTGGGGAATATTGCACAATGGGCGCAAGCCTGATGCAGCCATGCCGCGTGTATGAAGAAGGCCTTCGGGTTGTAAAGTACTTTCAGCGAGGAGGAAGGCATTGTGGTTAATAACCACAGTGATTGACGTTACTCGCAGAAGAAGCACCGGCTAACTCCGTGCCAGCAGCCGCGGTAATACGGAGGGTGCAAGCGTTAATCGGAATTACTGGGCGTAAAGCGCACGCAGGCGGTCTGTTAAGTCAGATGTGAAATCCCCGGGCTCAACCTGGGAACTGCATTTGAAACTGGCAGGCTTGAGTCTTGTAGAGGGGGTAGAATTCCAGGTGTAGCGGTGAAATGCGTAGAGATCTGGAGGAATACCGGTGGCGAAGGCGGCCCCCTGGACAAAGACTGACGCTCAGGTGCGAAAGCGTGGGGAGCAAACAGGATTAGATACCCTGGTAGTCCACGCCGTAAACGATGTCGACTTGGAGGTTGTGCCCTTGAGGCGTGGCTTCCGGAGCTAACGCGTTAAGTCGACCGCCTGGGGAGTACGGCCGCAAGGTTAAAACTCAAATGAATTGACGGGGGCCCGCACAAGCGGTGGAGCATGTGGTTTAATTCGATGCAACGCGAAGAACCTTACCTACTCTTGACATCCAGAGAACTTGCCAGAGATGGCTTGGTGCCTTCGGAACTCTGAGACAGGTGCTGCATGGCTGTCGTCAGCTCGTGTTGTGAAATGTTGGGTTAAGTCCCGCAACGAGCGCAACCCTTATCCTTTGTTGCCAGCGGTTAGGCCGGGAACTCAAAGGAGACTGCCAGTGATAAACTGGAGGAAGGTGGGGATGACGTCAAGTCATCATGGCCCTTACGAGTAGGGCTACACACGTGCTACAATGGCGCATACAAAGAGAAGCGACCTCGCGAGAGCAAGCGGACCTCATAAAGTGCGTCGTAGTCCGGATTGGAGTCTGCAACTCGACTCCATGAAGTCGGAATCGCTAGTAATCGTAGATCAGAATGCTACGGTGAATACGTTCCCGGGCCTTGTACACACCGCCCGTCACACCATGGGAGTGGGTTGCAAAAGAAGTAGGTAGCTTAACCTTCGGGAGGGCGCTTACCACTTTGTGATTCATGACTGGGGTGAAGTCGTAACAAGGTAACCGTAGGGGAACCTGCGGTTGGATCACCTCCTTACCTTAAAGAACCTGCCTTTGTAGTGCTCACACAGATTGTCTGATGAATGATGAACTTCTGAATGTACTTTTGAGTGCATTAAGAAGTTTTGCTCTTTAAAAATCTGGATCAAGCTGAAAATTGAAACGACACACGTTAAGTGTGTTCGGGTCTCTCAAATTTTCACAACGCGAAGTGAAACAGCTTCGGGTTGTGAGGTTAAGCGACTAAGCGTACACGGTGGATGCCCTGGCAGTCAGAGGCGATGAAGGACGTGCTAATCTGCGAAAAGCGCCGGCGAGGTGATATGAACCCTTGACCCGGCGATGTCCGAATGGGGAAACCCAGTGTGATTCGTCACACTATCGTTAGCTGAATACATAGGTTAACGAGGCGAACCGGGGGAACTGAAACATCTAAGTACCCCGAGGAAAAGAAATCAACCGAGATTCCCCCAGTAGCGGCGAGCGAACGGGGAGCAGCCCGGAGTCTGAATCAGCTTGTGTGTTAGTGGAAGCGTCTGGAAAGTCGCAGGGTACAGGGTGATACTCCCGTACACGAAAGCACACTTGCTGTGAACTCGAAGAGTAGGGCGGGACACGTGGTATCCTGTCTGAATATGGGGGGACCATCCTCCAAGGCTAAATACTCCTGACTGACCGATAGTGAACCAGTACCGTGAGGGAAAGGCGAAAAGAACCCCGGCGAGGGGAGTGAAAAAGAACCTGAAACCGTGTACGTACAAGCAGTGGGAGCACCTTCGGGTGTGACTGCGTACCTTTTGTATAATGGGTCAGCGACTTATATTCTGTAGCAAGGTTAACCGTATAGGGGAGCCGAAGGGAAACCGAGTCTTAACTGGGCGTTAAGTTGCAGGGTATAGACCCGAAACCCGGTGATCTAGCCATGGGCAGGTTGAAGGTTGGGTAACACTAACTGGAGGACCGAACCGACTAATGTTGAAAAATTAGCGGATGACCTGTGGCTGGGGGTGAAAGGCCAATCAAACCGGGAGATAGCTGGTTCTCCCGAAAGCTATTTAGGTAGCGCCTCGTGAATTCATCTCCGGGGGTAGAGCACTGTTTCGGCTAGGGGGCCATCCCGGCTTACCAACCCGATGCAAACTGCGAATACCGGAGAATGTTATCACGGGAGACACACGGCGGGTGCTAACGTCCGTCGTGAAGAGGGAAACAACCCAGACCGCCAGCTAAGGTCCCAAAGTCATGGTTAAGTGGGAAACGATGTGGGAAGGCACAGACAGCCAGGATGTTGGCTTAGAAGCAGCCATCATTTAAAGAAAGCGTAATAGCTCACTGGTCGAGTCGGCCTGCGCGGAAGATGTAACGGGGCTAAACCATGCACCGAAGCTGCGGCAGCGACACTATGTGTTGTTGGGTAGGGGAGCGTTCTGTAAGCCTGCGAAGGTGTGCCGTGAGGCATGCTGGAGGTATCAGAAGTGCGAATGCTGACATAAGTAACGATAAAGCGGGTGAAAAGCCCGCTCGCCGGAAGACCAAGGGTTCCTGTCCAACGTTAATCGGGGCAGGGTGAGTCGACCCCTAAGGCGAGGCCGAAAGGCGTAGTCGATGGGAAACAGGTTAATATTCCTGTACTCGGTGTTACTGCGAAGGGGGACGGAGAAGGCTATGTTGGCCGGGCGACGGTTGTCCCGGTTTAAGCATGTAGGCGGAGGTTCCAGGTAAATCCGGTACCTTTTAACGCTGAGGTGTGATGACGAGGCACTACGGTGCTGAAGCAACAAATGCCCTGCTTCCAGGAAAAGCCTCTAAGCATCAGGTAACATCAAATCGTACCCCAAACCGACACAGGTGGTCAGGTAGAGAATACCAAGGCGCTTGAGAGAACTCGGGTGAAGGAACTAGGCAAAATGGTGCCGTAACTTCGGGAGAAGGCACGCTGATATGTAGGTGAAGCCCCTGCGGGTGGAGCTGAAATCAGTCGAAGATACCAGCTGGCTGCAACTGTTTATTAAAAACACAGCACTGTGCAAACACGAAAGTGGACGTATACGGTGTGACGCCTGCCCGGTGCCGGAAGGTTAATTGATGGGGTTAGCGGCAACGCGAAGCTCTTGATCGAAGCCCCGGTAAACGGCGGCCGTAACTATAACGGTCCTAAGGTAGCGAAATTCCTTGTCGGGTAAGTTCCGACCTGCACGAATGGCGTAATGATGGCCAGGCTGTCTCCACCCGAGACTCAGTGAAATTGAAATCGCTGTGAAGATGCAGTGTACCCGCGGCAAGACGGAAAGACCCGTGAACCTTTACTATAGCTTGACACTGAACACTGGTCCTTGATGTGTAGGATAGGTGGGAGGCTTTGAAGTGTGGACGCCAGTCTGCATGGAGCCGTCCTTGAAATACCACCCTTTAATGGCTGGTGTTCTAACGTGGACCCGTAATCCGGGTTGCGGACAGTGTCTGGTGGGTAGTTTGACTGGGGCGGTCTCCTCCTAAAGAGTAACGGAGGAGCACGAAGGTCAGCTAATCCTGGTCGGACATCAGGAGGTTAGTGCAATGGCATAAGCTGGCTTGACTGCGAGAGTGACGGCTCGAGCAGGTGCGAAAGCAGGTCATAGTGATCCGGTGGTTCTGAATGGAAGGGCCATCGCTCAACGGATAAAAGGTACTCCGGGGATAACAGGCTGATACCGCCCAAGAGTTCATATCGACGGCGGTGTTTGGCACCTCGATGTCGGCTCATCACATCCTGGGGCTGAAGTAGGTCCCAAGGGTATGGCTGTTCGCCATTTAAAGTGGTACGCGAGCTGGGTTTAGAACGTCGTGAGACAGTTCGGTCCCTATCTGCCGTGGGCGCTGGAGAATTGAGGGGGCTGCTCCTAGTACGAGAGGACCGGAGTGGACGCATCACTGGTGTTCGGGTTGTCATGCCAATGGCACTGCCCGGTAGCTAAATGCGGAAGAGATAAGTGCTGAAAGCATCTAAGCACGAAACTTGCCCCGAGATGAGTTCTCCCTGACTCCTTGAGAGTCCTGAAGGAACGTTGAAGACGACGACGTTGATAGGCCGGGTGTGTAAGCGCAGCGATGCGTTGAGCTAACCGGTACTAATGAACCGTGAGGCTTAACCTTACAACGCCGAAGCTGTTTCGGTGGGTTTGAGAGATTTTCAGCTGATACAGATTACAGAATTTGCCTGGCGGCTGTAGCGCGGTGGTCCCACCTGACCCCATGCCGAACTCAGAAGTGAAACGCCGTAGCGCCGATGGTAGTGTGGGGCCTCCCCATGCGAGAGTAGGGAACTGCCAGGCATCAAACAAGCCGAAAGCCCATCCTCACGGATGGGCTTTTTGCGTTTTTGAGCATTCTATCCCGTCTTTAAAGTTATCCCCCTAACCGATTCCATATACGGTAAACTATCCCGGTTTTTGCATCTGGATAGCGTCTATGAATCACTCCCTTAAGCCCTGGAATACCTTCGGTATTGACCGAAATGCCCGTCAGATCGTACGGGCCGACGATGCGCAGCAACTGCTGGCCGCATGGAATCATGCCACGCAACACTACCTCCCTGTTCTTATTCTGGGCGAAGGCAGTAACGTTCTCTTTCTGGAAGACTTTTCTGGTACGGTGATCGTTAACCGCATCAGCGGGATTAAAGTTGAAGAGGCGCAGGATTGCTGGCGTTTGCATGTGGGAGCCGGGGAAAACTGGCATCGCCTGGTGCAGTTTACCCTTGAAAATAATATGCCGGGGCTGGAAAACCTGGCGCTAATCCCTGGCTGCGCGGGTTCATCCCCTATTCAGAACATCGGTGCCTATGGCATCGAACTCAAACATGTTTGTGATTATGTCGACTGTATCGAGCTGGCAACGGGCAACCCGCTGCGTTTGAGTGCGGAACAGTGCCGCTTTGGCTACCGCGACAGCATTTTCAAACATGAGTATCAGGATAAATATGTCATCGTTGCGGTTGGACTGCGCCTGACCAAAAACTGGCAGCCTGTCCTCACCTACGGCGATCTCACTCGTCTGGATCCTGCTACGGTCACTGCAAAAGAGATTTTCGACGCGGTTTGCCATATGCGAATGAGTAAATTGCCCGATCCGAAAGTGAACGGTAACGCCGGAAGTTTCTTCAAAAACCCGGTTATCTCCGGCGAAAAAGCCGAAACCTTACTCGCCGAGTGGCCGCTGGCGCCGCACTATCCGCAGGCAGATGGCAGCGTTAAACTGGCTGCGGGCTGGCTGATCGATCAGTGTCAGCTTAAAGGCACAACCTGTGGCGGCGCAGCGGTACATCGTCAGCAGGCCCTGGTGCTTATCAACGAAAACAATGCGACCAGCAGTGATGTCGTGCAGCTGGCCCATCAGGTGCGCCAGCGCGTGGGTGAGAAATTTGATGTCTGGCTGGAGCCGGAGGTGCGCTTTATCGGCCATCACGGTGAAGTTAATGCGGTGGAGGCCATTGCATGAAAGATCATACCGTTCCCCTGAAGCTGATCTCTGTTCTGGCTGATGGCGATTTCCATTCCGGTGAACAGCTGGGGGAACAGCTGGGAATGAGCCGCGCCGCCATTAATAAACATATTCAGACCCTGCGTGACTGGGGAGTGGATGTCTTTACCGTGCCGGGCAAAGGCTACAGCCTGCCGGAGCCGGTTCAGCTCCTGGACGAAGCCTTTATCAGCAGTCAGATCACCGACAACAGTGTTGCCGTTCTGCCGGTGATTGATTCTACCAACCAGTATCTGCTCGACAGGCTTAATACGCTGCACTCCGGTGACTGCTGTGTAGCAGAATACCAACAGGCGGGTCGTGGCCGCCGGGGACGTAAATGGTTCTCGCCTTTTGGCGCCAATCTTTATCTCTCCATGTACTGGCGTCTGGAACAAGGTCCTGCCGCCGCCATCGGCCTCAGTCTGGTGATTGGCATTGTGCTGGCAGAAGTGTTGCAGTCGCTGGGCGCTGACAAAGTGCGCGTGAAGTGGCCAAACGATCTTTATCTGAACGATCGCAAACTGGCCGGGATTCTGGTAGAACTGACCGGGAAAACCGGTGATGCCGCGCAGATCGTAATGGGTGCCGGGATAAACCTGGTGATGCGCAATGTACAGGCCGAAGATATTAATCAGGGCTGGATCAACCTGCAGGAAGCAGGGATCGTCATCGATCGCAATGTCCTTGCCGTGCAGGTGATTAACGAGCTACGCCACTCGCTGAAAATCTTCGAACAGGAAGGTTTAGCCCCGTTCCTGCCTCGCTGGGAAAAGCTGGATAACTTTGCTCACCGTGCAGTGAAGCTGATCATCGGCGACAAAGAGATCTACGGCACGTCGCGGGGTATCAACGAGCAGGGCGCGCTGTTGCTGGAGCAGGATGGCGTGATTAAACCGTGGGTCGGCGGTGAGATTTCACTGCGCAGCGCCGAATAAATTGCGGGGAGCCGCGGGCTCCCCGGTTCTTCAGCTATACTGCCGCCAGACCCCGTGCGAAGCGGCAACCAGAATAATCCCTAAACGCTTGGTTACACTCTCTTAAACAGTTCCCGATAAGGTATACTCTGAAAGCAGCAGGGTAACAGTTGATTAACCTGCCTTTCGCGTTTCTGGAGATCCATTTTGCGTGTCAGCCGCTCTTTAACTATCAAACAAATGGCGATGGTCACTGCCGTCACCATGGTGTTTGTTTTCGTCTTTTGCGTCATTTTGCTGTTTCATGCCATTCAGCAGAATCGCTACAACACGGCTACGCAACTCGAGAGCATTGCCCGCTCAATCCGTGAGCCCCTCTCTGCCGCCATTCTGAAGGGTGATATTCCTCAGGCGGAGTCCATTATTAAAAGCATTAAGCCAGCAGGGGTTGTCAGCCAGGCGGATGTCGTGCTGCCGAATCAGTTTCAGGCGTTACGCATGAACTTTATCCCGGAGCATCCGGTACCGGTGATGATGAAACGCTTGTTTGAAATGCCGGTGCAGATCTCCCTTCCGGTCTATTCGTTGCAGCGTCCGGCAAACCCGCAGCCGCTGGCCTATCTGGTGCTCCAGTCTGACTCCTGGCGAATGTACAAATTTGTCATCAGTTGGATCTCAACGTTGGTAACCACTTACTTATTGTTGACGCTGATGCTTACCGTGGCGCTGACCTGGTGCATTAACCGTCTCATCGTTCATCCGCTGCGTCGCATTGCCCGGGAGCTTGATACTCTCTCGCCGCAGCAACAGGTGGGGCACCAGCTTGCTCTGCCGCGTCTGCATCACGACGACGAAATTGGCATGCTGGTCCGCAGCTACAACCTCAACCAGCAGCGCATGATGCGCCAGCACGATGAGCTCAACCACAATGCCACCCGTTTCCCGGTGTCGGAACTGCCGAACAAGGCGTTTCTGATGGTGATGCTGGAGCAGGCCGTGAAGCGGCAGCAGACCATGGCGCTGATGGTAGTGGCCTGTGAAACGTTACAGGATACCGCTGGCGTGCTGAAAGAGAGTCAGCGAGAGATGGTCTTACTGACGCTGGTCGAAAAGCTGAAATCCGTGCTTGCACCACGGATGGTACTGACGCAGGTGAGCGGCTACGACTTTGTGATTATCGCCAATGGCGTTAAAGAGCCGTGGCATGCCATCACATTAGGTCAGCAAGTGCTTACTGTTATCAATGAGCGGTTGCCGGTTCAGGGGATCCAGCTGCGCCCGAGCGCCAGCATCGGTATCGCCATGTTTTACGGCAACCTGACCGCAGAACAGCTCTATCGCCGGGCATTTTCCGCCGCGTTTACCGCCCGCCAGAAGGGTAAGAATCAGATTCAGTTCTTCGAACCCGAGCAGATGGAGAAAGCGCAGCAGCGGCTCTCAGAAGAGAACGACATCCTGACCGCGCTAGACAGCAACGATTTCGCCATCTGGCTGCAGCCGCAGGTCAATCTGCGTACCGGTAAGGTCCATAGCGCCGAAGCGCTGTTGCGGATGCGTCAGCCCGACGGCGGCTGGGAGCTTCCGGAAGGGCTGATTGACCGTATTGAAAATTGCGGCCTGATTGTGACGGTGGGTCACTGGGTGCTGGAAGAGTCCTGCCGTTTGCTGTCAGCCTGGCAGTCGCGCGGGGTGATGATGCCGCTGTCGGTTAACTTATCGGCCTTGCAGCTGATGCATCCCAACATGGTTCCGGATCTGCTGGCGTTGATTCACCGCTACCAGATCAAGCCGGACACCCTGATGCTGGAAGTGACCGAGAGCCGCCGGATTGACGATCCTAACGAAGCGGTGGCGATACTTCGCCCGCTGCGTAACGCCGGGGTCCGTATCGCGCTGGACGACTTTGGCATGGGATACGCTGGCCTGCGTCAATTGCAACATATGAAAACCCTGCCGGTAGATGTGCTGAAGATTGATAAGGCCTTTGTGGAGGGGCTACCGGAAGACAGCAGCATGGTCGAGGCAATTATCCAGCTGGCGCGCAGCCTGAAGCTGGAAATTATCGCTGAAGGTGTCGAAACCGAAGCTCAGCGCCAATGGCTGGCCGATGCCGGGGTGGAATGCGGCCAGGGATATCTTTTCGACAAAGCCGTTCCGGGTGATATTTTTGAGAGCCGTTATTTTAAACGCGCTAATGCTGATGACTGAAATGTTGCTGAATTGTGCGAGTCAGCTCAAAGTTCTTAACATTTGTGTTTCAAATTCAGCCTGATCTTCTATCTGTCCTGATTTATGGGTGATATTTTAAGGCCGCAGGTGAGCAGTAACCCTACTCCGCCTGTGGCTTTTCTTCCCAAGGACATCTTATGAAAACCTCTCTCTTCAAAAGTCTTTACTTTCAGGTCTTAACCGCCATTGCTATCGGTATCCTGCTTGGTCATTACTATCCTGAATTAGGCGCCCAGATGAAACCGCTTGGCGATGCCTTCGTTAAGCTGATTAAGATGGTGATCGCGCCGGTTATTTTCTGCACCGTCGTGACCGGTATCGCAGGCATGGAAAGCATGAAAGCCGTTGGCCGTACGGGTGCGGTGGCACTGCTCTATTTCGAAGTCGTCAGCACCCTTGCGCTGATCATTGGTCTGGTGATTGTTAACGTCGTGCAGCCCGGCGCGGGCATGAACGTTGACCCCTCTACGCTGGATGCGAAAGCGGTGGCGGTCTACGCCGAGCAGGCGAAAGATCAGGGCGTGGTCGCCTTCCTGCTGGATGTGATCCCCGGTAGTGTGATTGGCGCCTTCGCCAGCGGGAATATCCTGCAGGTGCTGCTGTTCGCCGTGATGTTTGGTTTTGCCCTGCATCGCCTCGGCAGCAAAGGCCAGCTGATTTTCAACGTTATTGAAAGTTTCTCGCAGGTGATTTTCGGCATCATCAACATGATTATGCGTCTGGCACCTATTGGCGCCTTCGGGGCAATGGCCTTCACTATCGGTAAATATGGTGTCGGTACCCTCGTACAGCTGGGCCAGCTGATCGTCTGCTTCTATATCACCTGTATTCTGTTCGTGGTGGTGGTGCTGGGCAGCATTGCCCGTGCGACTGGCTTTAGCATCTTCAAATTCATTCGCTACATCCGTGAAGAGTTGCTGATTGTGCTGGGCACCTCCTCGTCTGAATCGGCGCTGCCGCGCATGCTCGATAAGATGGAGAAGCTGGGCTGCCGTAAATCGGTCGTCGGGCTGGTGATCCCCACCGGCTACTCCTTTAACCTGGATGGGACGTCGATCTACCTGACGATGGCGGCGGTGTTTATCGCCCAGGCCACCAACAGCCATATGGATATCTTCCATCAAATTACGCTGCTGGTGGTGTTGCTGCTCTCTTCAAAAGGGGCGGCTGGGGTCACGGGCAGCGGATTTATCGTCCTGGCGGCAACCATCTCTGCCGTGGGACATTTGCCGGTGGCGGGCCTGGCGCTGATCCTCGGTATCGACCGCTTTATGTCCGAAGCGCGTGCCCTGACTAATCTGGTGGGTAACGGCGTGGCGACGATCGTGGTGGCAAAGTGGGTGAAAGAGCTGGACCACAAAAAGCTCGACGATACGCTGAATAATCGTGCGCCAGACGGCAAAACACACGGTTTGTCCTCCTAAAATCTTCCCTCAGGCCCGCATTCCCTTGTCGGGGTGCGGGCTCCTGCGCATAATGGCCCGGCATACTTGTCATAATTCGATAAGATTTATTTCGGGTAAATTTCACTTCATGCCGTGACGTTTCGTTTCATGCGCGGTCTAATCGGAGTGTTTTGTACATCATATTTAGAGTGCGACAGGGCGTGTGGCACTCTTTGTAACCAGGAATGTTGATCAGGGGTTCACATGCAGGGCACAAAAATTCGACTCTTAACCGGCGGTTTGCTCATGATGGCAGCAGCCAGTTACGTGCAGGCTGACGCGCTCCAGCCGGACCCGGCCTGGCAACAGGGAACGCTGTCTAACGGTTTTCAGTGGCAAGTTTTAGCCACCCCACAGCGCCCCAGCGACCGCATTGAAATCCGCCTTTCCGTCAATACCGGCTCCCTGACCGAGAGTACGCAGCAGAGCGGTTTCAGCCATTTTATTCCTCGTCTGGCGCTGACCCAAAGCGGTAGCCTTCAGGCTGTACAGGCCCGTTCTCTGTGGCAACAGGGTATCGATCCGAAACGCCCGCTGCCGCCTGCCATCGTCTCCTACGACTACACCATGTTTAACCTCAGCCTGCCAAACAACCGCAACGATCTGCTTAAAGAGGCGCTGACCTGGCTGTCAGATACCGCCGGTAGCGTCTCCATTACCCCTGAAACGGTGAATTACGCCCTGAGCAACAGCGACATGGTGGCGACCTGGCCTGCGGATACCAAAGAGGGCTGGTGGCGCTATCGTCTGAAAGGTTCGGCGCTGCTGGGCCACGATCCGGCAGAGCCGTTAAAGCAACCGGTTGATATTGAACAGGTGAAGTCGTTCTACCAGACCTGGTACACCCCGGATGCTATGACCCTGATTGTGGTCGGCAACATTGATAGCCGCGCGGTGATCGAGCAGATTGGCAAAACCTTCGGTGAGCTGAAAGGCAAACGTAACACGCCAGCGCCGGTACCAACGCTTTCACCGCTGCGCGCAGAGCCGGTGAGCATCATGACCGATTCCGTGCGCCAGGATCGTCTCTCCATCATGTGGGACAGCCCGTGGCAGCCGATTCGTGAGTCTGCCGCGCTGCTGCGCTACTGGCGCGCCGATTTAGCCCGTGAAGCGCTGTTCTGGCATGTTCAACAAACCCTGAGTAAGAACAACGCTAAAGATATCGGTCTGGGCTTTGATTGCCGGGTGCTGTTCCAGCGCGCCCAGTGCGCCATTAATGTTGAGTCGCCGGGCGACAAGCTGAACGCCAATATGGCGATAGTGGCAAAAGAGCTGGCGAAAGTGCGTGATAACGGCCTGAGTGAAGAGGAGTTCAACGCGCTGGTGGCGCAGAAAAATATTGAGCTGCAAAAACTGTTCGCTACCTATGCCCGTACCGATACCGATATCCTGATCAGCCAGCGTATTCGCTCCCTGCAAAATCAGGTGGTGGATATCGCGCCGGAACAGTATCAGAAGCTGCGCCAGGACTTTCTTAACAGCCTGACTGCGGATATGTTGAGCCAGGATCTGCGTCAGCAGCTTTCCCAGGATATGTCGCTAATTTTAATGCAGCCGAAAGGTGAACCTGAATATGATATGAAGGAGCTGCAGGCGACGTGGAACGACATTATGGCGCCCGCGCAGTAAAAGGAAAAAGGCAACGTAAGTTGCCTTTTTTAATGGATACAGCCCTTAAGCAGGCATCGCTTCGCGTGGAATAATGGCGCCGCGATACTGGATCACCGTGCTGGCGGTCAGGTGGCCGCGCTGCGCTGCCGCTTCCGGCGTACCGCCGGTCAGACGCACCGCCAGATAGCCAGCGCTGAAGGAGTCACCCGCCGCGGTCGTATCAATCACTTTCTCTTTCGCCAGCTTCACCGCAGGCACTTCGATAACCGCTTCTCCGGCGATCGCCACCAGGCAGGAATCTGCCCCGCGCTTAATCACCACTTCGCTGACACCGGCGGCCTGCGTACGCGCAATCACCTCATCAACCGGCTTCTCGCCCCACAGCGCATCTTCGTCGTCGAGGGTTAAGAAAGCGATATCGGTGCATTCCAGCATCTGGCTATAAACCTGCTGCGTCTCTTCGCGGCTGGCCCACAGGCGTGGACGGTAGTTGTTGTCGAAAATCACCTTCCCGCCGTTGGCGCGGCATTCGCGCAGCAGGGAGAGCAGTTTTTCACGGCTGCTCTGGCTGAGGATCGCAAGGCTGATGCCGCTTAGATAGAGATAGTCAAAATGGGCCAGCGTTTCGCAGATCTGCGCCGCGCTATCGCTCTCCAGCCAGAATTTGGCGGCGGCTTCGTTACGCCAGTAATAGAACGTACGCTCGCCGGTGCTGTCGGTCTCGATGTAATAGAGGCCCGGCAGGCGGTTTTCCATCCGCTGGGTCAGGGAGGTGTCGACATTTTCACTCTGCCATGCGTCCAGCATCTGCTGGCTGAAATTGTCGGTGCCCAGCGCAGTAACATAATTTACCGCCAGCGCATCAGCATCGACCTGACGAGCAATATATACGGAGGTATTTAAGGTATCGCCACCGAAGCCGCGGCTAACTTCCGCACCTTTCTGGGAGAGTTCGATCATACATTCGCCGATCACGGCAATTTTTTTGGACATAGTCGTGAACCTGGATAATTAAACTGCGGTTAGTTTGCGCTGGAGGCCGGAAGCGGTCAACTGTATTAAAACGACGTTCCATTATTTTTTTGAACCTGGACAAGTTCCTGACAGGTTTGATATCTCAGATTTTCATTTTCGTCCGCAACCGAACATAAAGTTCTCTTACCTGGAGCCGATAATCCTTTGACCAGTCCCGACAGGCTCTTTCCCATTCAACAGGACATCTGAAATGAAGTTAAGGCAGGACATCCAGCTGCTGAGCATCCCTGAAGCGAGTATTGAGAACTTACAGGAACACCGCTACTGGCTGCAATGTGAGCGCGCTTATACTTATCAGCCGATCTACCGCACCGACGGTAAGCTGATGGCGATTGAGATCCTGACCGTCGTAACCCATCCTTCAAACCCGGCACAGCGGATTGCACCCGATCGCTACTTCGCGGAAGTGCCCGTGCGCCATCGTCTGGATATCCTTGAAGAGCAGCTCGCCATGCTGATGGCCAGGCAGGCCTTTTTTGCTGATAACAATATTCTGGCTTCGGTTAATGTCGATGGTCCAACTCTACTGGCGGTGCGGCAGGATGAGAGCCTGCAGAAGCTAATCCACCAGCTGCCGTGGCTGCGCTTTGAGCTGGTGGAGCACGTTCGTCTGCCGCAAGACTCCTCGTTTGCCACCATGTGTGAGTTTGGCCCCCTGTGGCTGGACGATTTTGGCACCGGCATGGCGAACTTCTCCGCCCTGAGCGAAGTGCGTTACGATTACATCAAAGTGGCGCGCGACCTGTTCATTATGCTGCGCCAGACCCCGGAAGGGCGCAATCTGTTCACGCTTCTGCTGCAGCTGATGAACCGCTACTGTCAGGGCGTTATCGTCGAAGGCGTCGAGACGCTGGAAGAGTGGCGCGATGTACAGAACTCACCTGCCGCCGCCGCCCAGGGCTATTTCCTCTCCCGCCCGGTATCGATGGAGACGCTCGATAACGTAATCATCACCCTGTAAAACCCTGCAGCTTCCTGTAATAGTGCGTGGTTAACGCGTTATTACCGGACGCTGCCGCCCCCTTTCCGCATGCCTGGACTATATTCATGAAAGGCAAGTGATTACTGAAAGGGAGTATGGGATGACAAAAACAGCGAAGATTATCACCTGGACAGGGGGAGTCTTCTTGTTGCTGATTGTGGTGCTGATTGTCGTGATCGCGACATTTGACTGGAACCGCCTCAAACCGACCATCAACCAGAAAGTCTCGACCGAACTTAACCGCCCTTTCGCTATTCGCGGCGATCTGGGCGTGGTATGGGAGCGGCAGAAGGGCGAAACGGGCTGGCGCAGCTGGATACCCTGGCCGCACGTTCACGCTAACGACGTTATTCTCGGCAACCCGCCGGACATTCCTGCAATCACCATGGTGCATCTCCCGCGCGTCGAGGCCACCCTTGCGCCGCTGGCGCTGCTCACCAAAACGGTCTATCTGCCGTGGATCAAACTGCAACAGCCTGATGCCCGGCTGATCCGCCTGTCGGAGAAGACCAACAACTGGACCTTCGATCTGGCGGGTGATGATAAAGAAAAAGATCCTGATGCCCAGCCTTCGTCCTGGTCTTTCCGCCTCGATAATATTCTGTTCGATCGCGGGCGGATCGACGTAAACGACGCGGTCAGCAAAGCACAGATGGAGATCTTCGTCGATCCGCTGGGCAAGCCGGTACCCTTCAGCGAAGTGACCGGCGATAAAGGCAAAAAGGATAAGGTCGGCGATTACGTCTTTGGCCTGAAGGCTGAAGGGCGCTACAACGACCAGCCGCTGCGCGGCACCGGTAAAATTGGCGGTATGCTGGCACTGCGTAGCGAAGGCACCCCCTTCCCGGTGCAGGCTGACTTCCGCTCCGGCAATACCCGGGTAGCTTTTGTCGGTACGGTGAACGACCCAATGAAGATGGGCGGTGTCGATCTGAAGCTGAAATTCGCCGGGGATTCGCTGGGTGAACTCTATGAGCTGACCGGCGTATTGCTGCCGGATACGCCACCGTTTGAAACCGACGGTCGGTTGGTGGCGAAAATCAATTCGGAAGAGGCCTCGGTCTACGATTACCGCAACTTTAATGGCCGGATCGGTGACAGCGATATCCATGGCTCGCTGACCTACACCACCGGCAAACCGCGACCGAAGCTGGAAGGGGATGTGGAGTCGCGTCAGCTCCGGCTGGCGGACCTCGGGCCGCTGATTGGCGTCGACTCCGGTAAAGGCACCAAGGCGGAGGAGGTGCGCAAGCAGGCGCCCCCTTCCGGTAAAGTGCTGCCCAATGACCGTTTCGAAACCGATAAGTGGGACGTAATGGATGCGGACGTGCGCTTCAAGGGGCGGCGAATCGAGCATGGCAGCAGTCTGCCTATCAGTAATCTTTCTACTCACATCCTCCTGAAAAATGCCGACCTGCGTCTGGAGCCGCTGAAGTTCGGTCTGGCGGGCGGCACTATCTCCTCAAATATCCATCTCGAAGGCGATAAAAATCCGATGCGGGGCCAGGCCGATATTCAGGCGCGACGGCTGAAGCTGAAGGAGCTGATGCCGGACGTGGAGCTGATGCAGAAAACCCTGGGTGAGATGAATGGCGATGCCAAAATTCGCGGTACCGGCAACTCGGTAGCAGCCCTGCTGGGTAACGGCAACGGCAATCTGAAGCTGCTGATGAACGACGGGCTGGTGAGCCGAAACCTGATGGAGATTCTGGGTCTGAACGTCGGTAACTTTATTGTCGGCCAGATCTTCGGCGACGATGAGGTGCGGGTAAACTGCGCGGCGGCCAATATCGACCTGGTCAACGGCGTTGCCCGACCACAAATCTTCGCCTTCGATACCGAAAATGCGGTGATCAACGTCACCGGCACCGCCAGTATGGCCTCGGAACAGCTGGATCTCACCATCAACCCGGAGAGTAAAGGGATTCGCATCGTGACGCTGCGCTCGCCGCTGTACGTGCGCGGTAGCTTTAAAGATCCGGATGCGGGGGTGAAGGCGGGGCCGTTAATTGCTCGTGGTGCGGTGGCCGCTGCGCTGGCGACCCTGGTTACCCCTGCCGCAGCGCTGTTGGCGCTCATCTCGCCGTCTGAAGAGCAGGCTAATCAGTGCCAGACCATTCTGTCGCAGATGAAGAAATAGTGGGGGATTTGCCCGGCCTACAGGAGAATGCAGGCCGGGTAAGCGCAGTAAGGATCACAATGACTGATGGCGAGTCTCGTGGGTCAGCAGCAGCGCAATCAGCGTCAGTGCCGCCATCGCCGCCAGGTAGATCCCTACGTATTGCAGACCATAATTCGCCTGTAACCAGGTGGCAATATACGGCGCCACAGACGCACCCAGAATCGAAGAGACGTTATAGGAGAAGGAGGCCCCGGTATAACGCACTTCGGTTGGGAACAGCTCTGGCAGCAGCGCGCCCATCGGACCGAACGTCAGCCCCATCAGGCTCAGGCCAATCAGCAGATACGCCATCACCAGCGACGGATTACCGGAACCGAGCAGCGGCGGGAAGACGAACAGCGCAAACAGAATAATCAGCGAGGTGATCACAATCATGCTCGGGCGACGGCCAAAGCGGTCGGCCAGCACGCCGGCAATCGGCACCATCACACCAAAACCGATAACAGCCATCATCAGCATCCACAGCACTTCGTTACGCGGCAGGCCCAGGCCCACCGGCGCAGGCGTGGTGCTGAAGGTCATGGAATAGACGGTCATGATATAGAACAGCGTATAGGTCGCCAGCATGATGAAGGTGCCGAGCACGGTTACGCGAACGTGTTTGGTCAGCAGCGTGCCCAGCGGGATTTTTACCTGTTTCTTCGCGGCGGCCACTTTGGCAAAGACCGGCGTCTCATGCAGGGAGACGCGCACATACAGACCGATCAGCACCAGCACCGCCGAGAAGATAAACGGAATACGCCAGCCCCAAGTCATGAACTGCTCGTCAGTCAGCAGCCATGAGAGCAGCAGGAAGGTGCCGTTGGCAAAGAAGAAGCCAATCGGTGCGCCCAACTGTGGGAAGGAGCCATAGAGCGCACGCTTGCGCGGTGGGGCATTCTCGGTCGCCAGCAGCGCTGCGCCGCCCCACTCACCGCCCAGACCCAGACCCTGACCAAAACGGGCCAGCGCCAGCAGCAGCGGGGCCAGAATCCCGATGGTTTCATAGGTTGGCAGCAGGCCGATGGCGACGGTGGAGATCCCCATGGTCAGCAGCGAGGCGACCAGGGTCACCTTACGTCCGACGCGATCGCCGAAATGACCGAACAGGGCCGAGCCGATAGGACGCGCGACAAAGGCGATGGCGAAGGTTGCCAACGACTGTAGCGTGGCCGCCGTCGGGTCGCCCTGCGGGAAGAAGATATGCGGGAAAACGATAACCGCAGCGGTGGCGTAAATATAGAAGTCGAAGAATTCGATGGCGGTGCCAATCAGTGACGCGACGACGACTTTATTGCGCGAGTTAACCGGGACGTTTTCCTGCTCTGAATTGAGTGTTGTGGCTGTGGCTTGCATAAACTTTTCTTATTTTTGGCGAACGAAAGGCCATATTACGCACAGCAAAAGCGATATTTCAATCTGTAACAAACGCAGCGAGGGGTGAAAAAGAGAGCAAAAAGCGGATAATTTTCGGACCAGAAGAATCACATCCATGAAATGCTTCACAGAAATTAAAAGATAGAATATAAAACTGGTTTTCGGTTAAATAAAAGTTACAGGCTGGATTTATATGCTGAAATGATGAATCGGGCTGATATATTTCATTCTTATTCAGCCCGATAGCGGTGTTAATGGTGACTTTTACCGGGCATTCGCCGGTCATCCGGGTACTCGGCAGTGGCGATCCAGGCCGCGCAGAAGAGGGTCAGTCTGGCAAAGAAGTAGAAGAAGGCCAGCAACCCCAGCACGGAGCCGAATGCCGCCCCGGACGGGGAAGTGACCAGCGACGGCAGGGTGTAGGTCATCACGATTTTGATCACCTCAAAGCCGATAGCGGCAATGAAGGTGCCGCGGATCAGCGCCTTCCGCCGTGGGCGGTGGCGCGGCAGACGCCAGAAGATCCAGAAGAAGAGCAGGTAGTTCGCCAGCATCGAGATCCCTAATCCCACCAGATGCCAGACCGGCTTCAGCCACTCAATCGTGTCGAGATAGAGCGCGGAGATGATCATCTGCTGCGCCGAGCCTGCCGCGGAGGTGATGGAGAGGGTGATAACCAGCGCCACCAGCAGGCCAATCAGCGAGATAAAGTCGCGCAAATATTTGATCCAGAACTTCTCCTGGTCCTGCGGCTTACGCTCCCAGACGTCACGCGACTGGGCGCGGATCGCCTCCCGCAGGTTGCCCATCCAGTTAATACCAGAGTAGAGCGCCACTAACAGCCCGACAATCCCGACGGTAGTGCGTTGCTGGACGGCGGTGCTGATGGTGCTTTTCAGGGTGGCGGCCAGCGTCGGATCGCTGACGTTCTGCAGAATTTTAGCGAAGATATCCTGCAGCAGGGTCGGGTGCGAGATCAGGACGAAACCCGCCGCGGCGAAGGAGAGCATCAGGATGGGGATCATCGATAAAAATGAGAAGTAGGTGATCGCCGCGCCAAACTGGTTGCCCAACCGATCGTTAAATCGCTCGGTGGCGCGCAGCAGGTGGGCAATCATTGGCTGCTGCTGAATCAGCTGGAAGGCGTCCTTCGCCTTGTCCAGCAGGCTCCCCGTTTTACGTATGGAGGTGATTTTAGGTTCTTCCGGCGCCTGAGGCGGACGGGTTTCCAGTTTTTTAATCGGCTCGAAGTCCAGATCATGGGTGGGGCGTTGCTCACTATTTTCCGGCGTCACGCGCACTTTCCTTATTGTTTAGCGGGAGGTCCTTAAAATTATAGCCTGCGCTCAGTCAACGTAGGTTTTCATGATGTCCGTGAGCCAGGCCATAAACAGATGTACCCGGCGGGAGAGGTTGCGGCGGTGGGGATAGATGAGCGATACCGGCATCGGCCGGGCGCGATATTGCGGGAGGATCTCCTGCAGCTTTTTGGCCCGCAGCGCGTCACGCACGCCTACACGCGGCACCTGAATAATCCCCAGTCCGGCGAGGGCCGAGGCATGGTAAGTCTCGGTGCTGTTGACCGTCAGGACACCGCCGGTCTTAACCCAGTGGGTCGCCTCACCATCGTAATATTCGAACCCCTGAGGCCGGGTGCCGAGATGCGTTGCGTAATGCACCATCGCATGGGAGGTTAAATCATCCAGCCCGTCGGGATAGCCAAAACGCGACAGGTAATCGGGGCTGGCGCAGTTGATCACCGACAGCTTGCCGAGCGGGCGGGCAATTAAGCCGGAATCTTTCAGGGTGCCGACGCGCACCACGCAATCAAATCCTTCCCGAATCACATCCACCAGCCGGTCGCTGCTGCTCAGCTCCAGTTCAATGCCGGGGTACTGTTGCAGGAAGAGTGGCAGTTTGGGGATGACTAAATTTCGCGCAACGTTGGCCGGCATATCGACGCGTATTCTTCCACTGACGCTGGCAGGGTCGTGCAAAAAAAGACCATCCAGTTCTTCCATATTGGTCAGCAGATCTTTGGCCCGCTCGTAGTAGACCATGCCGTCCTGCGTCAGGCTGACGCGCCGCGTGGTGCGGTGCAGCAGCTGGGTGCCAAGCCCGTTCTCCAGCGCCTGAATCTGGCGCGATACGCTACCTTTAGGCAGGCCCATTGAGTCTGCGGAGCGGGAAAAACTCTCCAGTTCAGCGACGCGAATAAATAACTGCATTGCGTGAATTTTATCCATAGGAAGCGCTCATTGTTGTTGATTTTGAAACAGTGAAGCGTTGCAGAGCGTATTTATTGATTTTCTATCACCTAATAAGCTCTTTCTCAATCACCACAACAGCCGAAACGAGGTTTCTCATGACTGAACGTATTGCAATAGTGACCGGCGGCAGCCGCGGGCTCGGTAAAAACGCGGCGCTGAAGCTGGCAGCAAAAGGTGTCGGCATCCTGCTGACCTACAACCGGAGCGAGCAGGAAGCGCTAGAAGTTGTGCGCGAAATTGAGCAAAAAGGGTTAAAAGCAGCGGCATTGCAGCTGAACGTCGGCGATATTGCCAGCTTTGAACAGTTCGTTACCAAGGTGAGTGAAAAACTGCATTCGGTCTGGCAGCGCAACACCTTCGATTATTTGTTGAACAACGCAGGCGTGGGTTTATACGCCCCCTATATGGAGACCACGGAAGCGCAGTTTGATGAAGTGATGAACATCCATTTCAAAGGACCGTTCTTTCTGACTCAGGGGCTATTGCCGCTGATGGAAAACGGCGGGCGGATCCTGAACGTCTCATCTGGCCTGGCCCGTTTTGCGCTACCGGGATCCAGCACCTATGCGGCGATGAAAGGTGCTATGGAAGTGCTCACCCGCTACCAGGCTAAGGAGCTGGGCGCGCGCGGGATCACCGCCAACATTATCGCCCCGGGGGCGATCGAAACTGATTTTGGCGGCGGTCGTGTACGCGATAACAAAGCGATCAATCAGCAGATCGCCTCCCAGACGGCGCTGGGCCGCGTTGGGTTACCGGACGATATCGGCGATGCGATTGCGGCGCTGCTCAGCGACGAACTCGGCTGGATGAATGCGCAGCGCATTGAGGTCTCCGGAGGGATGTTCCTGTAATCAGGTGCCGGGGAGGGAACCCCGCGGCACGCTTAGCAGTACTCTTTTCTTAACAGCCCAAACAGCCAGTCGTTATGCCACTCACCTGCCAGCCAGTAGCTTTCACGCAGTTCACCTTCCAGCACAAAACCCACTTTTTCCAGCAGGCGTTTAGAGGCGATATTGCCCGCCGTCACCGTGGCGGTTAAACGGCGGATGCCTCCCTGCATAAAGGCGTAATCGCACACCGCCTGTAAAGATTCAAAGCCGTAGCCTTTACCCTGCGCCTGCGGGGCGAACAGGAACCCCACTTCGGCGCAATCATCATCGCGATGAATATAGCCCGTGACCCCGAGCGGTGTCTGATTGTGATCGCGCACCACCAGGCTCAGCCAGTGGTCACTGCCCGGCGACCACGCGGGCAGGCGAGTGGTAAACGTTTCGCGAATGGCCTCTTCCGGGCGGGCTTCGGCCACGTAGCGCATCACGTCGGGGTGTTGTTGCAGGGAGAGAAAAAAGGGCCAGTCCTCTTCCTGCAGTGGGGAACAGGTTAAACGCGGGGTGTGCAGCACAGGCATGCCAGGTCTCCGGGAGCTTTTGTAAATGATATTAACATTATCACTGAAATAGTGGCGGTTATCGGGTATGTTTAATCTGGTATAACCACTTAAAAAACAACCGCTCTCCGTTCGCTGCGCCTGAATCCTTGCGCGGCATTTAAAGGAAAATGATGACCCTCAGTAAATCGCACGTGATCCGCGAGCAGTTTGAACGCTGTCTGGGAATTATTCGTCAGGCCTCTGTGGAGATCCTGCTCCTGTTAAAGGTGCATGTTGCCGAAGGCAAAGATCCCCGTTGGTTCCTTGAGCAACTGGATTCCGCCAGGCTGGCGCTGGGGGGCTGGGCGAGCGTGGCAAAACGCCTGAACCTCAACGATGCGGAGCTCTCACAATTCACCCTGCAATTACGGCTTTTGCAGCAGCGGGTGCCGCAGTATGAGAGCGGGCAGGATGTGAGCGACAACCAGCTGATTGCCGCGACGCGCTTTGTAACGGCGCTGGAACACCTGCGTTTGCAGCAGCCGCTGCTGACCTACAGTACCGAAATGAGCCCCGGCGATGAGCTTCAGCAACAGCATGCCCGGAAACAGGTGCGTGCGCTGGAATTGATGATTAAAGGGTTGATTATGCAGGCCTGGCCGGATCCAACGCGCCTGAACAACCACCTTAAAACGCTATTTGGCGCCGATCGGGTCCGCCGCTGGCTGCAGCAGGGCGAACGCAACGATGCCCTCGGCGGCATGATGTTTAGCGAGCTGGCACTGATGCTGGTGGACAAGAAAGAGTACTCCCGCTCTTATTCAGCGCTGTTCAGCGATCCCGCTCTGCTGACGCTGATGGTGGAACCACGTAAAACACTCCACTCCTTTCTTGATGATATCCGCCTGCTCCGCAACAACATCATTGCCCAGCAGCCGCTGACCTCTGCGCAAATCCTGCTGCTGGATAACTATTACGCCCAGATTGCCGGCCCCGTTCAGCGTGCCTTTAACGAGGGCCGTACCGCGGTGAACCCGGCGGGGTTGATGGCAGAAGGCAACCACGAGCTGGAGCTCTTCTGGGAAAATGCGCGAGAAAAATGCCGGGCCACTGGCGATGACATTTTTGAGGTGCGTGACACCATCGACAAACCGAACCGTCGGCCCGCGCGTACGCCGGAGCAGCGCGATCACCTGATCTCGGTGGGGCTGTGGGGTGCGGTGGGGGTAATGGTGATGGGAATGCTGGTGGCGGGCACCTGGCTGTTAATGGAAAGCAGCACGCCGACCCAGGCGGCCAGTAGCGCCTCGCCTCCTGTGCAGACCGCGGCGGAAGAGATGCGTGAATTACCTTCCTCCCGCGAAGCGCTGACGCGCATGGGCGTCACCTGGGATGAGAATAACTTCCGCGCGGCGATCGACAGGAACGATACCCGCGTGGCGCTGCTGTTCCTGAAGGCGGGAATGGAGTGGAAGCTCTCCTGGACGGAGCATGCCCTGTCGGTGGGGCATCGGGAGGTGCTGGATATCCTGATGCGCTATCGCCTGCAGATGGGGCAGGCCAAGCCCTGCAGACAGTTTATCAACACCCTCGCACACGCGATGTCAGCGGGCGAACCGCTGACGGATCTGCGCAAAGAGTATCTCCAGGCATTTTGTACCGTTCCGGCGGTGGTCGAACGCCAGCGACGCGAGATGGATCAGGCAAAGCGGCGGGCTCAGGCCCAACCGGACGCCAGTACCAAAAAATGGCAGACGATCCAGACAGCCATTTATGAGGTGATCCGCTGAGAATGCGGGGGAGTTATGGCTCCCCGTACAGGCCAATAAGTCTGCGCACCACGCCGTTAGTCCAGCCAAACCCATCCTGCAGGGGATACTCACCCCCGCCCCCTTCCCGGGGCTGGCTGCTGGCGATGTGGTACTTCTCGATCAGCTTGTGATTCATTTTGTAGAAATGGTTTACCGTGTGCAGCCAGCTCCACGCGATCTCATCCCCCAGAGAATCATTGCCGTATTGTTTGAATCCCTGAATCGCCATCCACTGTAATGGCGCCCAGCCGTTAGGTTTATCCCACTGCTCCCCGGTTTCATACTCGGTGGCAAGGATACCGCCCGGCGTCAGGAGGCGCGCTTTTACCGCGTCGGATAAACGTTCGGCCTGCTCATGGGTACACATACCGACATACAGCGGTACGATGCTGGCCGCGGAAAAGAGCGCCAGTTGCTCCCGGCGCCAGTCGTAATCACGATAGCAGCCATTCTCCTCATCCCAGAGATAGCGGTTAACCGCCTCGCGACGATCGTTCGCCTTCTGGCGGAAGCGCTCCGCGGTCTCTTTATCCCCTTTTGAGGCTGAAATATTGGCGATGGCGCTCTCCAGCTTGAACAGGAAAGCGTTGAGATCGATAGGGATAAACTGCGTGGTGCGGATACTCGCCAGCCGACTCGGATCCCGCAGCCAGCGGGAGGAGTAGTCCCAGCCGGAAGCGGCCCCGGCACGCAGATCGCGATAGACCTCGTTAGGTGGACGCCCGGAGTGGCGGGCGGTCTCGACGTCCTCTATCCAGGATTCGTCCCTTGGGGTGTCACGGTCATCCCAGTAACGGTTGAGCAGAGAGCCGTCCGGCATACGTACCGCGCTGCGGTAAGCCTGGTTGAGCAGCAGGGACTCTGCGCCGTCCATCCAGAAGGCATACTCCATTTTCAGATGGTCCAGATAGCGCTTAGCACCGCGCACGCCATCCTCTTCAAACAGCTCTACCATCAGGGCAAACACCGGCGGCTGCGAGCGGCTCAGATAGTAGGTGCGGTTGCCGTTGGGAATATGACCGTATTTTTCAATCATCCACGCAAAGTTATCCGCCATGCACTTGAGCATGTCGTGGCGGCCGCTTTCGGCCAGCCCCAGCATGGTAAAATAGGAGTCCCAGTAGTAGGTCTCGCTGAATCGCCCGCCGGGGACGATGTAGGCCTGTGGCAGCGCCAGCAATGACGACCACGGAATATGATCCTGCGGCTCCCGGGTCAGCACCGGCCACAGGTTATCGATATGGTCTTTGAGCGAGAAAGAGGGATCGGAGACATATTCGCTCGACAGCACTTCCGGCAGCCAGAAGTGATTTTCCACAAACTGGCGCAGGTCAAAGTCCCGGTGTCGTCTCACCTTGCGATAGCGGATAAGAATATCCAGCGGATCCATCTTCGGCGCACAGTCAGGAAAGGTTTTGCTGTCTTCAAACAGTCGCGACGACTGAACATGCTCGAAGAGTTCAAGGTAGCGATCGGCAGGGGTGAGCGCATCGGATGCGGGCAGCCCTTCAATCATTTCAGGTTCCGGCTCCGCCTCGAGCATTTCATCCAGTTTTAACTCGCAGGGATCGATTTCGTAGAGAAGTTCTTGTTCTATGTCGAACTCTACGGTCTCTACAGTGCGTATTTTCTGGTTGAACATGGTGGTCAGGACCTCCGGTTAGCGTTATCTCGGGTCTGGTTTTATCCGGTTGCTTACTAATCTTAGACATTCGCTTCGGTCTGTGGTGAGGGAAATGTGCGGTAGATCACGCTTTGCTACGAAGCAAAAAAGTGAGCGGTTGGCGCCATGTCGATGTTTTTCAGGCAGTAAACAGGACAATCCACAGTAAAGAGAGCAAATAAAATTCGGATCATTCGCTATGCCGTTAAGAGGGCATCAGGCGACAGCATCCGCCTTGCCGCTAAAGCGATACGCTTTTGCGCGTGCAAAAATTCCCCGAATGCAGACGTAGGCGAAATTCTCTGCTTGCGTAAAATGACCTGTTGTTATTGATTAATAACACAATCTATGTGTATTTATATTTTATTGGCCCGCATAGCGGCAAGGTTACGTGCGTTAACGTGTACAAGGGCCTAAACGTAAGTTTAACGAGGGTAATCGAAAGCTAATCCCCTTGGGAAGAGCGGTACAACCTTTTTTAGAAAAAATAATATTGTGTAATGATCTTGTACTCTTGAGTTTTTCTAAGAAAAGTCCTGCCGAACCGAAAGCGGTAAACAGGTATTTGGTGAGCTTGATCTTGACCCGCCATCTCCGGACAGCTTTTGTATCTTAAGTTAACGATGTCCGCTGCCGCCGATATTCCCTCGGGGAGTGATATCCCAGCGCGCTGTGCGGGTGGTTTTCATTGTAATGTGTGAACGCTGCTGCAAGGTTTCGCAGGGCTGTTCTCACATCTGGTTTTGGCATGAACGCGATATAGTCTTCCTTCATCGTCTTCACGAACCGTTCGGCCATGCCATTGCTCTGCGGGCTGCTCACCGCTGTTGTACACGGCTCCAGATTCAGCTCTCTGGCGAACCTCCGCGTTTCATGCGCGGTATATGCTGAACCGTTATCCGTCAGCCATTGAACCGGTGTGGTCGGCAGCCCGTCGCCGAAGCGCTTTTCCACCGACCTCAGCATCACATCCTGCACCGTCGAACTGTCGTAGCCTCCTGTGCTCGCTGCCCAGTCTATGGCTTCTCTGTCGCAGCAGTCCAGCGCGAACGTGACCCGCAGCTTCTCACCGTTGTCGCAGCCGAACTCGAAGCCATCTGAACACCAGCGCATATCGCTTTCTGCCACCGCGATTTTGCCCTTATGTTCACGCTTCGACCGCTCTGGTTTGTCATGCAGTAACAGCAGATTATGCTCGCTCATAAGCCGGTAAAGCCGTTTGGCGTTCACGGGGGCAGTCCCTCTGTACGACGTTGCGTACGCAGGATGCCCCACACACGGCGATAGCCGTAACTGGGCATATCGCTGATGATATCGAGGATCTCTGACAGTATTTCAGCGTCTGCTTCGTCATCACGCCGGTTACAGCGCCTGTCCTGCCAGTCGGCAGAACGGTTAATTCGCAGTGACAGCTGCGCACGCGACACGCCCATGGTGCGGCTGACCAGGGCTATTCCCCGTCCTTTGGCAACAAGGGCGCGTGCGCTATCCATTTTCGCGACTGAGCGTACTCCACGGCTTCTTTCAGGATCTCAACTTCCATCGTCTTCTTGCCCAGCAGGCGCTGAAGCTCCCGGACCTGCTTCAGAGCAGCAGTAAGCTCAGAAGCTGGAACAACTTCTTCCCCGGCCGCAACGGCGGTGAGGCTGCCTTCCTGATATTGCTTCTTCCACTTAAACAGCAGGCTGGGCTGGATGCCATGCAGGCGGGCGACATGGGAGACATTCATGCCCGGCTCCATCGTCTGCTGGATAATGGCGATCTTCTCCTGAGGAGTTTTACGTTTACGGACTTCTTGCCCTAACAGGATCCCGGTCATCTCAAAATTGGCGTTAGTGTTAGACATATATTCAAGCCTATCTCTTATCTGGAGATACAGCTACTGTCTGGAGTTTCGGGGGGCTACATCAGGTATTTGGTGAGCTTTTTTTTATTTTAGCGTTTAATAATACGACTTTTTATGGGAAAAATCCTGTCAGCCAAATGACGCTCTCTTTAATGAGGTACGTTTCAGGCTGTTTGGGGCATATTGCTCAAAGAAAAAAGCATCGCTACAATGCGTAAATCCGAAATAACAACGCTTAACGTTTTACGTTAAGCGTTGTTATTTCGGTGTAAAAAGGAATGGGTCTTCTGTAATGTATTATTCTGCTGTAAATATATCAGACGCACTTTGTTCAAAATGAAATACTCATAAATAAGGATATATTAAAATGAAAAAGATCAACATGACTGAAGCAAGCGCAATTATTGGCGGTACTTGCGAAACTTGTGTAAACACTTATGAATTAATGACAGTTAATGGTTCTAGCGTATGTGCGGATGTAAAGACCTGCACTGACAAAAACGGTGCTGTAACCAGAACTTATAAAATTTCAGACAAGGCTAACTGTCCAGATGCCGGCTAAGAAACATCTGTCTCTTAGTTAAATGGAATAATTGCTGATTATTCTGAAGGGCGTTGTATGATTTTTTACGACGCCCCCTTTGAGCTTCTCCTACTTTTATTTTCAGGATGAAAAGCCTCCCATGAAAAAAAGAATTCTTCTTATTCTGGCTTACACCATTTTTATCGCCGTCATTTCATCGTTGATTACGACTGCCTGGTTCCATTATTTCGTATTCAATAACGCCGATAATAGCGGACAGCAAGCATTGGTCTCACTATCAGCTGATAAAGTAGCGAAAAGCCCAATCGCTGACGGAGAGGATATTATTGAAATTTTTTCATATGGTTGCCATTTCTGTGCAGTAAATGAAAAAAATGTGGCTGAGTTGGAAAAACGCCTGCCCGCAGGGAAGAAACTGGTACGTCTTCATTTCAATCTCGATAAGCAAGGTGGGCTAGCGCGCTTTGCGTCGGTGTTCGCCACCCTACAGGTGATGGGGCTCGAAGAAGCGCACCGTGAAAGCGCCTATCAGGCGGTGATCAAGGATAAGGTTGATTTAGGCGATCCAGCGCAACGCACTGCATGGCTGGAAAAGAATAATATTAACGTGGATAAATATAATACTGTCAGCCAGTCCGCTGAAGTAAAAGCGCGTATGGATTATATGGTTCGCGTTACTCAGCATTATAATATCAATGCAACGCCGTCATTTATTATTAATAAAAAATGGGTCGCGCTTCAGGAAGGTGATTTCTCATCTTTTGCGGACAAATTAATCACGCTATTAGAAACCAATCGCGCGGCGGAGTAATAATGAAATTTTTTGCCCTGTGGTGTGCGCTGGTGTGGAAAAACCTCGCCGTCAAATATCAGCTGGCATTACATAAGCTCGGGCTGATCAGCTACAGGGCGCATTGCTTATTATTCCGGCGCATGCACTATCGCGTCATCTTCGCTTTCTCGCATGTAATCCGCTTCCTGGGGCTGACACGGCGAGATGTAAAATTGCGGGCCGTCGTCGCGCAATCTAACCGTCAGTGCCTGCTTCATGATAACAAGGCATTTGACTATATCTGGCTGACGCAGCGGCGTGAGTTACTGGTCCAGGCCGTCACTTACGGGCAAAATCGTTGGGCCTTGCAGGAGCTTGCAGCCTGTACGGCACAACTCAATGCTGTCGTCGAACCGTTGCAGCGCGCAGGCCAGTCGGTGATCCTCGCCCCGTTACATATGGTCTCGGACATACTCAGCACCATGATCGGCAGCACGGTGTACCCTGGCAAGGCGACGGTGATTACGTCACGCAGTGCCGATGTCTATTCCGCAGCCGAACGGCAAATGGGGGGGCTGGATCTTACGTATTGTTCTATACACGAGGATAATAAAAACATTGCGGGAACGCTGATGACCTCGGTAATGGATGCCGCGAGTAACCAGCGGAATATTATTTTATTCCCGGATATTACGCCTGACTTTACGCAATTTGCCAGTAAAGACAAAGCCGGGAAATTAAAATGCCGGTTGTTCGGCCGCCCGGCTACGTTACACAGCGGCATTATCCGGCTCGCAAGAATGATGTCAGCGAAGGTGGTTTTTTATCATCTTTATTACGATAACGGACTGAAAATTCGCATTCATGATCCGGTTCCGGCAAAAAAATTGAAAGATGAAATGCCGGGAATTATTGAGCAGAGTATTCGCGAGTATTCCACCGACTGGATGCTATGGCATTCACACTCTTTATTCTTCATTAATGATTGAAAATGAATAATTTTACAGCGCGGCGCTAGTGATATTACAGATGAGAACAGGACGTTCAAAGGTGTCAATTATGGAACATATCATTCCCGAAATGGTTTATCAGGCAGAAACAAACGAATGCGCGCTGGCCTGTATTTCCATGCTGGCGGAAACACAGGGCATCGATGCGCCTCTTGATGAGTTACGCGAGCGCTTTCCGGCGTCTGCCCACGGCACCGCGCTCTCAACCATGTGCGATATCCTGACCGAACTGGCGATCCCCGTTTATCCGGTCGCCTTCGATTTGAATGAACTCGCAGAACTCCCGTTACCTGCCATTTTGCATTACGGTGCGAGCCACTATGTGCTGCTGGCCTACCGCCAGGGAAGTTATGTTTGCGTGATGAATCCGGCGATTGGCGAGCAGCTCTTACCCATCGCCGCGCTGAAATCTGAAATCAGCGGTTATGCCCTGGTTCTTGACCAGGAAGCGGAAAGTGCCGCACCGTCGGTAGAGAAACACAAACGCACGCGACGCTTTCGCGCTCTGGAGTGCATGAGTTTAAAACAGACTGCGGCGATCCCCGGCATTTATCGACTGATGCTGCTGGCGTTTTTGATTTCACTGACCTTGTTCATCATGCCGGTGATGGTCAGCTCTGCTATCAACAACGTTTTCTCCTCGGGCGGTAGAACTGAATTTCCATACTTCTATTATCTGCTGGCCTTTGTCGTCTCAACTCTACTGGCTTTTTTTGTGCGCAGCGTGACCGAGCGTTTTATCAAACGTTTTGTGGTGATGCAGAGCGTCAGCGGTTTTGCCCATCTTCTGACGAACTCGCTCGCCTTCTTCGAAAAACGCAGCCCAGGGGAAATCTTCAGCCGCTTCTCCAACTGGCAAATGGCGGCAGCCCAAAAAATCGAGCTGGATAACGGCCTGCGAATAGACTGGGTGGTGGGAGTCATTGCGCTGGGGGTCATGTGCTACATCAGCCCACTGTTGGCCGCCATTTCTGCCGCTGGCGTAACGCTGATGGGGCTGGTCAGCGTTTGGGCTATTTTCCGGGACCGCTATTTTACGCAACAGATGCAGGTGAAGAGCGCGGAGCAAAGCGATTTTCTGCTGGAGACTATTCAGGGATTTGCGACGCTGAAATCGGCTGGCTTGACCAGCCAGCGTCAGGCCGCATTCGCGAATTATGTTATCTCCCTGTTTGACTGTCGGCAGAAACAGAAAATATATGAGCAGGTAAAGGGCAGCCTGTATCAGCTGATTGGCAGTCTTGAGATGGTCTTTTTTATGCTGCTGGCGTTGCCGCTGCTGAAAAATAACAGCATCTCGCTGGGTGAGTTTTTTGCCTATAGCTTTGTGCGCCAGATTTTTACCGCCTATATCACCCAGATTTTCTTCTCTGTTCTGCGCAAAAACCAGCTGCACGTGATCGATACCCGAGCCGCCGATCTGTTCCCGAAGGTGAAAGAAGAGCGTCACGACGCACTACTGCCGCCGGTGGCGTTTAATCATCAGCTTCACTATCGCGAGTTGCAGTATGCGTACGATCCGGGCAAGCCGGTGCTCGATAATGTGTCGATAGTGCTGCGTCGGGGTGAATCACTGGCGATTATCGGCGAGTCTGGCGCGGGAAAAAGTACGTTGCTCAAAGTCATTACCGGGCTTATTGAACCTCAGTCCGGGGAGATCCTCGCCGACGGGCAGCCGGTAAACAGTCGTCAGGCGCAGAAACTGTTCTTCCTGCAAAGCCAGGAAGACATCCTTTTCAACACCAGCGTATTGCAGAACATCACGCTGTTTGATCGCGAGTACGACGCCAAAAAACAGGCGCGTATCAATAAATCCCTGCACGGCCTGAACCTGACCGACGTGATTGATCGTCTCCCGGGAAAACAGAACGCCCTTATTCGCGAGAGCCATCCTGCACTGTCGCTTGGGCAACGTCAGCGTCTGATGCTGGCCCGTGCAATGTACAGCGATCGGCCGGTGATGGTGCTGGATGAGCCGACCGCCAATCTTGACGAACAGACCGCTCACCAGGTGATGCAAACCCTTATCGATCATTGCCGTGAATATGAAAAAACGCTGATCGTCGTAACGCACAGTGAAACGACGCTACACCTGTTCGACCGCCTCTGTGCAATGAGAAAAGGCCATATAGAAGCGGTGGGAAACACCTCTGTGTCCACCATCCTCCCTGAAGGAGAGCTGGCGTGAGAGTTGCGATCAAACGACTACTCGTTATGGCGGGCAGAAACCGCAAGACCTTTTATGCCCTGGGCGTGTTGGCCGTGGCGCTGGTGATTGTCGGTGTGCTGGCTGTGCAACGTATGTGGTCCGGGACCGAGGTGCCGGTCGTTACGCAGGTAATTGAACGCGGTGATATTCAGAAGACCGTCCTGGCGACCGGCATCCTCAAACCTTCTGTACAGGTGAATGTCGGTGCGCAGGTCAATGGTCAGTTAAAAAAACTGCACGTTCGTGCCGGCGATCGCGTCACTAAAGGTCAACTGCTGGCTGAAATTGACCCGGCGTTGCAACAAAGCGAGCTGCGTAAATCTGAGGCGGCGCTGGATATTGCCATCGCCCAGAAAGAGGCCGCCCAGGTCACGCTCAAACAGTATGATCTTGAGCTTAAACGCCAGTTGCGGATGGATCGCGACGGATCCGGCACGAAGAGCAATCTCGAGGAGGCGCAGGCCAGGTTCGATACGCAGAAGGCGCAGTTGTTAGTTAATGAAGCGCAGATCGTACAGGCGTGGATGGCGCTGGAAACGGCAAAAGCCAATCTGGGCTATACGCAGATTATGGCGCCGGTGGACGGACAGGTGTTGGGTATCGTTACCCGGGAAGGACAGACCGTTGTCTCCTCGCAGACCGCGCCGACCATTCTGGTGCTGGCCGACGTTGATACCATGACGGTGCACACGCGTATTTCAGAAACAGACATTCTGAAAGTCCGTCCCGGCCAGCCGCTGTGGTTTTCCGTTGTGGCCGATCCTAAGCGTCGATACCAAAGTGTGATGGGCACGCTTCAGGATGCGCCGAGTGACGCTTTACAGGATGACAGTGCCCGTCCCCAGGGGCAACAAGCCTCCGCCGTCTATTACGATGGTGTATTCAGCGTACCGAACCCCGACCATCTGCTACGTACCTCCATGACGGCACAGGTGTTCATCATCACCGCTCAGGTTAAAAATGTGCTGCGCCTGCCGCTGATGGCACTGGGTCAGCCGCAGGGGAAAGATCGCTATCAGGTGCAGGTAATGAAGGGCGATAAGATCGAATTGCGGCAGGTGCGAGTGGGCATCAACGACCGTCAGTTCGTTGAGGTGAAAGAGGGCCTGAGCGAAGGCGAGCACGTTGTGATTGTGCAAAATGAGACCGGGGCTGCGCATGGCTAACGCGCCGGTAATCGAACTTTCACATATCTCCCGCCATTTTGGCTCGGGCAGCGCTGCGGTAACTGTGCTGAAGGATATCTCCCTGCGCGTTGAGGCGGGGGAGATGGTCGCCATTATCGGTGCATCGGGTTCCGGGAAATCCACGCTGATGAATATCATTGGCTGCCTGGATAAACCGTCGGAAGGCGAAATGCGCATTATGGATATCCCTGCGCAGGTGGCCAGCAGCGAACAACTCGCAGAGCTGCGCAGCCAGTATCTGGGCTTTATCTTTCAGCGCTATCACCTGATGCCCTATCTGACGGCCATCGAAAACGTCACCATTCCGGCACTGTATACCGATATGCCTGCCCCTGAACGTCGGACACGGGCTGAGTATCTGTTGACTCGCCTGGGTCTTGGTGAGCGCATGAATTACCGGCCTGCACAGCTCTCCGGCGGACAGCAGCAACGCGTCAGTATCGCCCGAGCCCTGATGAACGGCGCGCCGGTGATTCTGGCGGATGAGCCCACGGGGGCGCTCGACAGTACCAGTGGCCAGGAGCTGATGGCCATTTTGCATGGACTTCATCAGGCCGGGCATACGCTTATTATCGTCACCCATGACCGGCGTATCGCCGAACAGTGCCAGCGCATTGTCGAAATCCACGACGGCCAGATTGTGGCTGACCGGGTCAATCCGGTTATGCCGAAGGTGACATCCCATGACCTTCCAGCCATAGCCGCCACCGGGCGAACGCCTGTCTGGCAGAGCATCAAGGAAGCGGTGCGCATGGCGTGGCGCTCCCTGCTTGGGCATCGGATCCGCGCCTTCCTTTCCATGCTGGGCATCATCATCGGCATCTCTTCTGTTGTCTCTTCTATGGCAGTCGGTGAAGGGGCAAGGCAGAGCATTCTCAGCCAGATAAGCCAGCTGGGAAGCAGCTCGGTCGAAATTCGCCCCGGTCTCGGCTGGGACAAACTGCGGCCCGATTTTGAACGGGCATTGACGCTGGACGATGTGGATTTGCTCGGCAAACAGCCATACATCGACAGCCTGTCGCCGATAGTGAATAAAACCGCTATGGCGGTCCGGGGCGGTAAGCAAGTTGTTGTTTCGTTGTCGGGCGTCAGTAACGGTTTCTTTCGTGTGCAGGGGCTGAACTTTGTTAATGGGAACCGTTTCACGGCACGCGATCTGGATGAACGTGAGCCGGTGGTCATCATCGATCCGAACGTGCGCAGCACGCTATTCCCTGGCGGGCAGGATCCGCTGGGCGAAATTATTCAACTTTCCGGCGTGCCTTACCGGGTGATCGGCGTAGCGGAGAAAAAAGGGCCGAAGTATTTCGGCGAGCAACTCGGCGCATGGATCCCCTATACCTCGCTGCTGGAGCGGATGTCGGGTGATACGCCGTTGCAGTCGATTACCCTGCGTATCGCCGACGATTATCCAATCGATGCTGCTCAGCGAGATGTCGAGCAACTGCTGGATTCGGTGCACGGCAGACGGGATTTCTTCACCATGACCAACGATCAGATGACGAAGACGATTCGTAAAACGTCGGAGTCGATGACCCTGCTGATCACCGCGATTGCCGGAATTTCTCTGCTGGTAGGTGGCGTCGGGGTGATGAACATCATGCTGGTGTCGGTAACGGAAAGGCCCCATGAGATTGGCATTCGCCTCTCGGTCGGTGCCCGGCCTGCGGACATCATGCGTCAGTTTCTGATTGAGGCGATGGTGATTTGTTCCCTCGGCGGCCTGATTGGCATTATCGGCTCGGGTCTGGCGGGGCTGATTTTTTCTTTGGTTACGCAGGAATTCACCATGATTTTCACCTGGCCGCCCATCCTTTTGGCCTGTGGCTTCTCCGCGCTGATCGGGCTTGGCTTTGGCTTTTTCCCGGCGCGCAATGCGGCCCGCCTGCATCCCACGGAGGCGCTAGCCCGCGAATGAAACTGAACCCATTCATCATTGCCGCCATGACGCTGACGCTGTTTGGCTGTGGTCAGGCGCTGAAAAGCGACTATCAAAGACCCATGCTGTCAGTACCTGACGCCTGGCGTGTGAAGGATACTGGCGAGGGCGTAGCGAAATTTTCCCCGCACTGGTGGGATAATTTTGGCGATCCGCAGCTGTCACGCCTGATCGTTTCCGTGTTGCAGAGCAATAACGATCTGGCGCTGGCAGGGATCAAGCTTCGCCAGGCGCGACTGGCGGCTGGGATATCGGATCTTAATCTGACGCCTGACGTCACCGCAGGCGGAATAGCCAGTAATACTAAGTCTCTGCATCACGACACTACGCCGACAGAAAGCTACAGCAACGCTCTTTCAGCGTCATACGAGCTGGATCTCTGGGGAAAACTGGCGCGTATCCGGGAGCAGTCCGACTGGCTGGCAAAAGCATCGGAGCAGGATTTACAGGCTACTGCGCTGTCGCTTATTGGCACAACGTCTCAGCTTTACTGGCAGATTGCCAGCCTGAATCAGCAGATCGGCAATGTCCGGCAGAGTCTGGAGATTGCCAGAGAAACTCTGCGCATGGTGACCTCCCGCTGGAAGGCGGGTGATCTGGGCCAGCTCGATTATTTGCAGGCGCAGCAGACGGTGTTGAGCCGTGAAATTAGTCTGCGTGATTTACTCCAGCAGCGCGATGAAAGCCGTAATGCATTGGCGATTCTACTCAGCCGCCCGCCTGGACAGTACCCTGCCGAACGTCAGACGCTGGATCTCCATCAGCGTGTACCGGTAGCGCAGAGCCTGCCACTGGAAACCATCGCCAAAAGGCCGGACGTGCAGTCCGCCGAACTGAAACTGCGTGCCGCGCTGGCGGGTTCAGACGTTGCGCGATTGAGTTTTTATCCCTCGCTGTCGCTCAGTGCCTCATTGAATGCCGGTGCTGCTGTGTTTCAGCAATGGTTCAGCAACCCGGCCCGAACGCTGGGATCAGCGGTCGATCTGCCTTTCATCCAGTGGAACAAAGTGCAACTGACCGTCGACCAGTCCGGTCTGGATGTCCAGAGTGCGGCGATTCAGTTTCGTCACGCCTCCTACAGTGCGCTGCAGGATATCGATAACGCGATGTCGCAGCGCCTGACCTGGCAGCAGGAAAAACAGCATTTATTGAACGATTTGGCGCTGAGCCAACAGCGGCTGGTGCTGGTGGAAAGCCAGTATCACCACGGTTCGGTGAGTTATCAGGCGTTACTTGATGCGCAGAATGCGCTGCTGGTCAGCGAAAACGCGCTGGTAACAAACCAGTACAACTACCTGTATTCCACGATGAAACTCTGGTTGGCGCTAGGGGGCGGGGAAGACAATACGATGAATAAACAAGGATAAGCCATGACAATGGACACTTTACAGACGATGGACGCGCCGCGTCGGGTAGTGGTTACGGGTTATGGGGCAGTAACACCGCTGGGGATGAATGCCGCTGAAAGCTGGGCAGCCATCATGGATTACAAACTCGGCTACCGTTATTGCGACAAATCTGCCGCCGGGATCAAATCCCGTTTTTATGGCCTGATCGATGAGGAGCCTTCACTCAAAGGCGTACCTGCCGCCATCCGACGCCGCTTGCCACGTTATGCACGGCTTACGCTGGCCGCTGCGCGAGAGGCCATGCAGATGTCGTTTGGCGATGAAAAGCCTGAGCACTATTACGATCTGCGCGATTGCGGCGCCATCATGGGCACCGGCTGGGCAGGTCAGGACGAAACCCAGGTTTATTACGAAGATTATATGCGCACCGGGGTGGGCTCCCCTTTTGGCTGCTTTTTCTCGATGCCCAGCTCGGCCACGGCGGCAGTCAGCCTGCTGTGGGGGCTCCGTGGCTATCAAAATACACCGATAGCAGCCTGCGCGACGGGGACCATCGCGATAGGCGATGCGTTTGAACTTATCCGACATGGTCGTGCAAACATGATGCTGGCGGGGGCCGGAGAATCGCTGCGTTCTGATTCAGCGGTATGGAATATTGACGTGCTTGGCGCGCTGGCCAGCGAGCAGGAAGAGATCACGCGCGCCTGTTGTCCGTTCAGCCTGCATCGTAATGGCTTTGTGCTAAGCGAAGGGGCGGCGGTGCTGTGTCTCGAAGAGCGTGAATCTGCTATTGCACGTGGTGCGACTATTCTTGGCGAAATTCTCGGGTACGGTAATTTCTCCGATGCCAGTGATTTTACCGCGCCGGCCGAAGACAAAATTGCGCGGGTGCAAACCATCCGCCATGCCCTTAAGCAGGCTGGCGTTACCGCCCAGGATCTGGATTATATCAACGCCCACGGCACGTCTACGCCGCTCAACGACCTTAATGAAACCGAGGCGATGAAGATTGCGCTGGGCGAGGCGGCTTACACCACGCCTTGCTCAAGTACGAAATCCTATACTGGCCATCTGATTGCTGCCGCTGGCAGCTTTGAATCGATCGTTTGTTTGCAGGCCCTTGAGCATCAGGTGATGCCTGCGACCTGTCATCTCGCTACGCCCGATCCGGCATGCGATCTGGATTATGTACCCAATACCCATCGCCCGGCAGTGCTGAACACAACCCTCAACCTCAGCTTCGGGTTTGGCGGCGCGAACGCGGCGCTGGTGATCGGCAGGGGGAAATGATGTCGCTAAGCTACAGCCTGGAACATGCCGAACGCTGGGCGGCCTTTTCGGGTGACTATAATCCCATTCATTTTGACGTTAACGAGGCGAAGCGTCTGGGGATGGACGGATTATGCGTACACGGCATGCGCGCGCTGCTGGATGTAAAATCTGCGCTCAGTGCTGCCGTGGAAAAACATGCATCGTCGCTGGAAGGTCTGGTATTCAGCAGTCGTCTTCGCGAGCCGGTGATGTGTGAAATACCCTATGAGCTGCCTGTAAAAGAAGTGGTGCGTCGTGAGCAGATGCAGGTGAGTGGAAATTTGGTGAATTTTCAGACACAGAAGACCAGCATCAGTAGTAAAATCACTGGCGCTAACTCATTGACGTTATCACCTGCCGCTCAGGTGAATACGCTTGAAGGGGAAGAGCTGGCGGTGCTGTATACCCAGTTTCTGACTCATGTCGGACATGTTGCTCCGCTGTGGATTTTCCTTGATGCAATATTGTTCCGCCAGTTAGTCAATGCACCGGCAACGCTCGAGACGGTGCATAGCATTATCCCTGAGCATAAGGCCAATAGCCTGCGCGATGTTTTCAGCCTGGTGCAGGTTGTTCAGACGCACCATGACACGCATTTTTCACCCCGGTTGTTACGGCAAAATGAGAGTGGTCAGCGTTTTGACGCTATCGATTATGCGATCCTGCCGACGCTGGTAATGGGCAATAAACATGCTGGACTGGTTTTAGTGGCGGGCATTCAGGCGTGGCGTGTCAATGAGCCGTTGATGTCTGTCACGGTTACATTGAAAACCGGCTCGCTGGCTGGCTGACAGGTGATTGCTGATAAAAAAGAGCAATTAACCCTAAATAACATTCAACAGTCTGAATTAAAGGAATAAATCATGACACCTTTTGATGAAGTTTATAGCAAAGTTTGTGAGATGTTGTGCGATGCAAAAGACATGGAAATGGAAGATCTGGATCCGGACATGCCTCTGTATCAGCTAAAGCTCGATAGCCTGGATTATGTGGAACTTATGGTGCTGGCAAAGAAAGAATTTGGCGTCACCATTGAAGCTGAACTGTTCACAAATAATGTGAACATTACGCTTCGCGAGTTATGTCAGTATCTCAGCGAAAAAAGTCTTTAACTATGCAGAGGAAATGGATATTAGTCACCGGCGGAAGCCGTGGGATCGGACGTGCTACGGTGCTGCGTCTGGCGAAAGAATATAATGTGATATTTACCTGGAATCAGGGTGAAAGCGCGGCTCGGGAGGTTGAACAGGCCTGCGCAACGCTGCCGGGTAAGGTTGAAAGCTATCAATGTGACGGAAGTGATGAGCAGGCTGTGGCGCGTGTCGCCACTGATTTACTGACGCGTTACGGTGCGCCCCACGGCGTAGTGCACAATGCCGGTATCACGCTTGATGAATTACACATTCACCAAAACCCGGATAACTGGCGTAAGGTGATGGATACGAACTTAAATGCTGTCTTCTATTTTAACCAGCATCTGCTTAAGCCGATGTTGATAGAAGGTGGCGGTTCTATAGTAATGATGTCGTCAGTTACCGGCGTGAAGGGCAATAGTGGGCAAAGTGCCTATGCAGCGAGTAAAGCGGCCATGATTGGCCTTGCACGGACGCTATCAGTGGAGTTAGGGCGTTTTAACGTCAGGGTCAATTGCTTGCTACCCGGCTATATCGACACCGATATTCTGGCCAATATCCCTAAAGAAAAACTGACTGCGCTGCACAAAACCATTCCGATGAAACGCTTCGGTACAGTAAACGAAGTCGCTGGTGCGGTGGCATGGCTGGTGAGTGACGACAGCACTTATATGACCGGACAAACTCTTATTCTGGATGGTGGCCTTTCCGCCTGATCAGAATGACAACATTCTATTCACTTCAAACAGGACGCAAGGCGTCCTGTCTTTTTATTCACAAAAAACAGTCTCCTGCCAAGTTTATTTTACTGAGCATTAGGTCTGGAATCGTATAAATTTGAGATATTTCTCACTATTCTAAAAAATAGCGTCTTTTTCATCACAAAAAGTACGCAAAAAATCTAAGAAATAACCTATGGTGCTGACCGCTGACAGCAGGATAAAATCATTTTGTAAGCGCATAGTTCCAGCCGTAGAAAACAATAATTATTCTTTTAAAGTATGATTTAAGTGTGGCTGTATCTTATCGGATGTCGTTTTCTATAGATAAAGAATATAAATCATTAGCTCGCCATTTAAATAAATTATCTTTTTCCGTATCGATTTGCGAACTGAATTACTTCAGAGAAACTTATTTGAGGCCGTCAGGATGACAATGAATGTAGCGTCTCAAGTGTTAAAGTGCGGGTCTGCTTTAGCAAAGTTTTCCCAGGGAAACGATACGCGATTCATCAAAAATCAGTCAGGATTCCGTACTATTCAGGATGCAGTTTTGTTGTGTACTACGGGTAATACTGGAAGTTTTAAATAAATTTTGTGAACTTGGTGTGAAAAAATATTTAAAAGAAATGGTGTTAAACTAAGATGGCTTTTTTTGGTTCTTAAAACTAATATATCGCCATGCCGCAGCGTTAAATGTCGTGAAATGAGAGGCACTAAATTTTAGCGTCATTCATTTTTCTGTTGTTTATTTAGAGCCCCTGTAAGAAGTTTCATGAATACAAGAAAAAACCGATCCCGATAAATAGGATAAAAACAACGGTTTAGAGCGTAACGTACTGAAATAGAAAGTTAAACATAAATGGAAGCCGAGTAAGGGAATCAGTATTGACATGAAATTACCATCTCATTAAATTGTGCTCCAATTTAGTTCGACATGAATCGTTGGGATTTAGGGGGAACCCATCCAACGTTTTATTTACTGCGGTGGAGACTTCAGGAACTAAATAAAGGAAATGACATAGCGTTGTCGTGTAACATATTTAATAGGGACAAATTAATGAAAAAAAATCTTCTGGCAGTTGCTCTGATGGCTACCTCCGTTTTCGCTACTTCAGCAATCGCTGCTGATGGCGCAGTTAACTTCACCGGTACTATTACCGATGCAGCTTGTACTGTTGATGCAGATTCTCTGAATCAGTCAGTGATTCTGGGTAACATTAGCCGCAATGCATTCAAAGCTGCTGGCGATATCTCTGGTACTAAAGGGTTCAAACTGGTACTGAAAGATTGCCCGGATACTGTAAAAGGTGCAGTTGTTCGTTTCGACGGTGAGCAGGCAGCTGGTGACAATGGCATTCTGGCGCTGACCGCAGGTGAAAAGACCGCTAAAGAAGTCGGTATTCAGATTACTGACGCTCAGAATAAAGTCGTTCCACTGTATACCGACTCATCTGTTTACAGCCTGACCAGCACTGGTCCTAACACCCTGAGCTTCCGCGCAGGTTATATCGCCCTGTCTGATAAAGTCACTGTGGGTGAGGCAAACGCTGTTACTCAGTTCACTATCGTATATCAGTAATTTTCACTGATCTAAATCAGACTGGAGGCAAGGTATGCCTCTGGTCTTTTTGAACATTCGAGACAGGCAGGGATAGCATGAATAGATGGCGCGCTACAGGGGTGGCTGCATTATTAATGACCTTAGTCACGACGGCGCAGGCGGGCGTGGTGGTAGGAGGTACACGGGTAATTTATGACGGCGCAAAAAAAGAAAGTTCCATTAATGTCAGTAACCCTGACAACAATGTCTATCTTATTCAATCATGGGTAGATGGCGCAGGAAAAACTGATAAAGCACCGTTTATTGTTACTCCTCCTTTATTCCGACTGGACAGCAATCAGCAAAACATTTTGCGTATCGTGCGTGCGGGCGGCAATCTGCCACAGAATAAAGAGTCGATGTTCTGGCTCAATATTAAATCGATTCCTTCTGCTAATAAATCGCAAGAAAATACGCTACAGATTGCAGTGAAAACGCGTATTAAGCTCATTTTCCGTCCCGCTGGTGTTAATAATTCCCTTGAAGAGTCCGCCAAAAGCCTGACCTGGAAACGAATGGGTAATCAGTTGAAGGTCACTAACCCATCCCCAAATTATATTAATTTTTTCAAAGTTAATATCAATGGGATTGAAGTAAAAAACGCCACTATGGTTGCGCCGCAATCAGAGGCCAGCTTCGATTTGCCGGGCAACGTTTCAGGGAATTCGCTGAACTGGCAGTTTATTAACGATTATGGCGGCACAAGCAAAATTCTCACTGTTGGTATTTGAACTCAATCACCAGAGTGTCGCTGCGTTGATTGAGCATGGAAGTGAAGAACGTTAGTCATCAATTTTATTATCAAATGACTGCGTTTGTATATGGGAAAATAATATGAATAAAATTACGAAGAGCCATACTTCGAACCATTTTTCACGTACTCGTCTTGCCTGCTTGTTAACATTTTTAATGGGCGGGGCTGCCCTTACGCACGCAGCGGAATATTTTAATCCTGCGTTACTCGAAATCGATAATCCAGGCCAGGGAAAAGCGGATTTATCTATTTTCGAAGATGGCGACTTACAGGCACCAGGCACCTATCGTGTTGATATCTATCTTAACGGATCAGAAGTAGTTACCCGTGACATTAAATTTTCCCTTGTTGTTGATGCTGCCGGTAATCAGAGCCTTTATCCCTGTTTGAGTGGAGAGCTATTGCAGGAAATAGGCGTGAAAATTGGTATGTTCCCCGGTATTAAGGTCACAGATGAATGCGCCAACTTTACCGGTGCGATAGCGCAATCTTCGGCAAAATTTCGATTCGATCAACAACGCCTTGAATTGAGCATGCCGCAGATAGCGCTTAATGCCGAGGCTCGTGGTTACGTTTCTCCGGATAAGTGGGATCAGGGCATTCCGGCATTACTCGTAAATTATAGCTTCAGCGGCGCAAATACCGAGGCGCGAAATGGCGACAGTAGAAACTCAGATAACTATTACCTGAACTTGCGTTCTGGAGCGAATCTGGGGGCCTGGCGTCTACGTAACTATTCGACCTGGAACCGCGACAGTGATGGAAACGAGCGCTGGGAATCTATCAGCACTTATCTGCAACGCGACATTCATATTCTAAGAAGTCAGCTCACCCTGGGCGACAGCACCTCACCCAGTGAAATCTTCGATTCCGTACCGTTTCGCGGTATACAGTTGGCTTCCGATGAAGACATGCTGCCGGACAGCCTGAAAGGCTATTCTCCGGTGGTACGCGGTATTGCAAGCAGCAATGCGCAGGTAACGATATACCAGAATGGTTACGTCATTTACCAGAGCTATGTACCAGCTGGTCCGTTCGCCATCACTGACCTCTATCCGACGGCGGGTAGTGGCGATTTGAACGTGATCATTAAAGAAGCTGACGGTACCGAGCGAACAATGATTGTACCTTTTGCTTCCGTACCTGTGCTCCAGCGTGAAGGCCGCCTGAAGTATAGCGTCACCAGTGGTCAGTACCGCTCATATAACGACGACGTTGATAAGACGTTATTCTCGCAGCTCACTGCCATGTACGGATTACCGTTCGGCGCGACGCTGTATGGCGGCATGCAGGCGGCGAGCAAATATCAGTCGCTGGCTGTGGGGATCGGGCAAAACCTGGGCCGCTTCGGGGCGCTTTCTGCAGACGTTATGCAGGCATGGACCAAGCTGGAACACGCAGAGAAAGACAGCGGCCAGTCGTACCGTCTGCGCTACGGTAAAAGTTTCGCTGAAACCGGCACCAACTTCAGCCTTGCCAGCTACCGCTATTCCACTGCGGGTTTTTACACGCTGCAGGAGGCGCTGGATAGCTACACCGGAAATAATGGTCAGTTTAACGATCATAAGAAAAGCCGTGCCGAGCTGGTTTTGAGTCAAAACCTGGGGGACAAAGCCGGTGCGTTCTCTCTTAATCTGGTAAGAGAAGATTACTGGAATAACAACCGTTCTACCGAATCGGTTGGTGTTGGGTATAACAACTCCTGGAAAGGGATCTCCTACGGGATCAACTACACCTATAGCCGCAATGGTCAGGATCAGCACAAAAAGCGGACGTACTATACCGATCAGATCGTGGCCGTGAACGTCAGTGTTCCATTGAGTCAGTGGCTACCGAACAGCTACGCAACCTACAACCTTAACAGCAGTAAAAATGGTACTACCTCAAATAACGTTGGTCTCAACGGTACGGCGCTTGCTGATAACAACCTGAGTTACAGCCTCTCCCAGGGTTATACCTCTCAGGGAGAAGGGGCGAACGGCTACGCCAGCGCGGATTACAGAGGTGGATACGGGGAAATTAACGCGGGTTATGGTTACGATAAAAGCCAGCGCCGTCTGGATTATGGCTTGCAAGGCGGCATTGTCTTGCATGAAAACGGCTTAACGCTTTCACAGCCGCTCAATGAAACCGTGGTGCTGGTAAAAGCGCCGGGCGCGGACGGTGTAACCATCTCGAACAACACCGGTGTGACAACCGACTGGCGCGGCTATGCGGTGGTGCCTTACGCCACGGCATACCGACGTAACCAGATTTATCTTGATACCTTAACCTTGCCTGAAGATGTGGATATGACGCTGACCAGTGCGTCAGTCATTCCTACCCGCGGTGCCGTCGTGCGCGCAGACTTTAACCCGAGTGTCGGACAACGTGTGCTAATGACGCTGCTCCGTGCCAATGGCGAACCGGTGCCTTTCGGTGCAACGGTGAGCAAGGAGGATGGCGCAAAAGACGATGGCAGCATTGTCGGCGATGGCGGTCAGGTTTATCTGTCGGGTATGGCCGATGCCGGAACGCTTGTGGCGAAATGGGGTAACGCAGAGGCGCAGACCTGTCGGGTGAGTTATACGTTACCTTCGCAATCGGCCACGGCGGGGATTCAAATTATTAATGGAGACTGCCGGTAAGGCGGGATATGGACATGACCGAACGCACGATGACATTTGTCGCAGATAAGACTTCACGCCACATTCCATGGCGTCGTATCGCCGGTAAAAAAAGCAGCGCATTATTCGGCCTGGCATTGGCGGGCTGGATGTTGAGCACCTCCGTACAGGCGGCCGCATGCAGATCAGACAGCGGGACGCAACGCTATGACTTTCTGATGGATTACACGTTAAAAGATCCTTCCGAGAACGTTGCCGGAAGGACGATTAACGGTGCCTATCAATGGAGCCTTGGCAGCACCTATCTCGTGAGCTGTGACTGCACCAAACCTTACGGACCCGCCTGGATTACCGCAAAAGTACCTGAAAGAGAGCTGGTACATACCGACGGTAAGCTGAAATTTTACGCCATCAATGACTATCTGGCAGTGGCCAGCGAGGTATGGATCGCTGGAGAAAGAAGAGAGATGGTCGCGACGCCTTTTAGCGGCGAGATCAATAAAAACCCAGAGGTCCGGTGCAAAAGCTTTCTCTATAGTACCGGCTCGAAAGGTAATATTTCCCTCTATTTCCGGCGGCCCTTTGTGGGTGAGCAAATAATTCCGGTAACTAAGGTTACCGATGTGTATATCGCTACTGATAAAATGACTCAGTCCAGCGAGCCGGTGTCAACGGTTTGGATGAGCGGAAAAGTTACAGTACCGCAATCATGCGTGATTAATGGCGGGGGCACTATCGATGTGCCTTTCGGCGATATTATGGCTGGCGATATTACGACGAAAGGCGAAATGGCTAAAAACTTCACGCCGCACAACGTCAATTTGAATGTGAAATGCTCCAATATTTCCGAAGGGGTGAAGGTCAGCCTCTCTTTCTCTGGAACGCCGGATATGAATGATCCGACTGCCTTATCGACAACCAATAAAGATGTGGGTGTCAGAATGAAGGATTCAAAGGGAGATAACCTCGATCCGAATGGTGGAGAATTGCCGTTAAATATGGATTATACCAGCCAGATAGCAACATCGTCGATTACCTTATTTCCATTTAATACCACCGGTAAAATGCCTGAAACGGGTGACTTTACCGCAACAGCCACCATTCGTGCTGAAATACAATAATTCCGGACGCTACCGGTAAGGGAAAATAATGAAGGATTCAATTTTTTCAATACATCAAAAGAGAAAAGCCCCTGCGTTGCTGCTGTGTCTGGCTGCGGGCATGCTGTCCTATTCTGCAAATGCTGATACGGTACTGAACATCACCGGTACCATCAAGGCCTCGCCGTGCAAAATCGATGTGCCTGCAGGCGGGGTGAATGTGGATTTGGGGCAGAATATCATGGCGGGGGATCTGTCTGAGGCTAAATCGGCAACTGAATGGAAACCTATTGCCATTGCGGTGAGCGAATGCCCTTCCACCACGTCTAAAGTTACCATGGCGCTGAGCGGCACGGCGGATACGGACGAGCCTGATATGTACAAGAACAACGGAACAGCAGAACAAGTGCAAATCCAACTGCAAAACACAGCCTCAGGTCAGGCGCTGGGTAATGCCTCAACTCTGGTTCAGGACGTAGAATCTACCAGCAAGGGCACGACCTTCAATATGCAGGCGCGGGCGTACAGCTCTAAGGGTAACGCAACACCGGGGTCGATCCTTGGCGTAGTGCAGCTTACCTTTACTTATCAGTAACCAGTAATAACCGCGGCTTCAGGAAGAATCTGCGAGTAAATAAAAACGTCTGACTCAGTAACGTTCCCGGCAGGGGGCGTTACTGAGAATACAAGGAAGGTAGATGAATAAAATCAATAATCCTGTGCCTCATGTCCCATTAAGCCCTTCTCCCGCCGTCTCCGTGGGCGAAGGCGTGTTGATTATGGACGCCAGCCCGGTTACTGCTCTGGGCATTAAGCGCGTATTAACGGAGACGTGCGGGATCGTCGAACCCATCGGTGCCGTACAAAACCTTGCCTCTATTCCCTCTGCTATTGCCAGTACATTGCCAGCGCTGCTTATCATGGACATTTGCGGTGAAAATGAATTGATGCTTGATGGGCTGCGGTTGTTGGCGCATCTGCACGAATCTCATCCGTCAATGAAGGTTATAATATGCACTGATTTTAGCGATCATCGTATTCTTGAGCTGCTAGTGTCATCGCATGCCAACGGTATCTTACTTAAACACGAGCCAGTGCTGGCATTAACACAGTGTGTTTCCGCCGTCATGTCAGGGGAGCGGCAGTGGGTAAGTCCTAAAGCGAAACGGTTGCTCTCTAAGAGTGGCCCTTCAAGCACTCCGCTAACCGCCCGCGAGCTGGATGTGCTTGCATATCTGTTCTCAGGCTTGAGTGTTTCCCGGATAGCGAAGACTCTCTATCGCAACGTCCGTACCGTGAGTACGCATAAGCGTAATGCGATGATAAAACTGGGCTATCACAATGACAGTGAACTTTATGCTCAATGTACGTGGATGGCAAAAACAGGCCCTGCCGCCCGTTTATAAGATACCAAGGATGGGATTGCATAAAGATAAGTACCGGGGCGCAATTCCCAGACAGCATGGAACAGCAGCGCTATGAACTTAATCTCTCTCTGGCCTCAAACAGCCGCATTGATGGACAGCCATCCTCTGGCACTTTTTGGTCTGTCGACACTCATTCAATCCATCGCACCAACATGTAATATTCTGATTAAAGAGACGAGTCTGAGTAAAATTTCAGAAGCATTGATGTATCAGTCGGTCGATATTCTCATTACCGACCTGTAAAGCGTAGAGGAAAGTCTGCAGGAAGGGGTGGATACTTTATTACACCTGGGTTCGCAATTTCCCAACCTGAATATGGTTGTGTATACCTTTTGTCATGACAGTAAAGAATTATGGAAATTATTTAATCAGCAAAATATCAGCTTGATCGCACGTGGAGAGTCGATGGCAGACACTGAGAATTACTTCAAAAAAGCGTTTGCTCAGAGGCGGGTGTTAAGTCCAAAAATCTACACTGCTCTCTCTCATATCAATGATAAAACTGACAGAATGATATCCAGTCTGACGCGAAGTGAAATGGATGTATTAAAGCATTTACTCAATGGTATGGATTTACAACACATTGCGAAAATGAAGGCGCTAAGTATTAAAACCGTTAGCGCGCATAAATGTAATGCGATGCGAAAACTCGGCGTAGAAACTGACGCAGAATTATTTGTACTGCTAAATGATGTTTTCCATCAAAAATAGTACGCATATGATTCATCTTTCTGATGTCATATAAAAGCTGAAAAACTGGCGCTGTATTGCCAGTTTTTCAGAGAGGTTTAAAGCGAGTATTTACATGCATTAACGCATGGTCACGAACTCTTCTGCCGCCGTTGGGTGAATAGCCACGGTATTATCGAAATCTTTCTTGGTCGCACCCATTTTCAGCGCGACCGCAAAGCCCTGGAGGATCTCATCCATACCAAAGCCGATACCGTGAATGCCGACAATCTTCTCATCCGGGCCGACGCACACTAACTTCATGCGGCACGGCTGACGGTGAGACGTTACCGCGGTATACATGGCGGTGAAGGCGGATTTATACACTTTCACCTGGTCGTCGCCATAGTGCGCGCGCGCCTGAGGTTCGGTTAAACCAACGGTACCGATTGGCGGGTGGCTGAAGACTACGGTCGGGATGTTGTTGTAGTCCAGGTGCTCGTCCGGTTTGTTGTTAAACAGACGCTCGGAAAGACGACGACCCGCGGCGACAGCCACCGGGGTCAGTTCAACCGCACCGGTATTATCGCCCACGGCATAGATGCCCGGTACGCTGGTGTTCTGGAACTTATCAACAACGATATAGCCTTTCTCATTGGTTTTGACACCCGTGACGGCCAGGTTGAAGTTGTCGTTTGCGGGTTCACGGCCAATGGCCCAGATCAGGCAATCCACGGTCTGGCTGCGGCCATCTTCCAGCTCCAGGGTCAGGCTGCCGTCAGCGTTTTTCACAACCGCTTTCGGAATGGCTTCCGTATGCAGATGCGGACCTTCGGCATTCATCACTTCCACCAGCGTATCGACGATCAGCGGGTCGAAGTTGCGCAGCGGGGCATGTTTACGCACAAACAGGTGCGCTTCGGCGCCGAGGCCGTTAATCACGCCCGCCAGCTCCACGGCGATGTAACCCGCGCCAACGATGGCAACGCGTTTCGGCAGAGCAGGCAGCTCAAAGAAACCGTCGGAGTCGATACCATATTCCGCACCCGGAATAGCCGGATGGCTCGGGCGGCCACCGGTGGCGATCAGGATATGATCGGCAGTGATCGTTTCACCGTTGACTTCGATCGTCTTCGCATCGACAAAGCGGGCAAAACCGCGGATCACATCGACGTTGTTCTTACCCAGTACGTTATCGTAGGAGGTATGAATGCGGTCGATGTAGGCGGTGCGGCTGGCGATCAGGCGATCCCAGTCGAAATTGTTAATGGTGGTATCAAAACCATAGTCCGGGCCATACAGGTGGATGGCCTCGCGGATCTGCGCCGCATGCCACATCACCTTTTTCGGTACACAACCGACGTTAACGCAGGTGCCGCCGAGATCTTTTGCTTCAATCAGCGCGCACTTCTGGCCATACATGGCCGCACGGTTAATCGAGGCGATACCGCCGCTGCCGCCGCCGATAGCGATGTAGTCATAATGCTTAGTCATGGTCTTATCCTTAATCGTTAATTGCCGCGATTGTATACCTGAAATCAATAGTTTCCATCGATGACTGCAATTACTCTGGCACGATCCAGCTAACGGTAGTATGGCCAGTACCGGCCGGGACCAGCTTTTTGTGCAGCCAAGGCAGGACGTTATTCATCTGCGCTTCAAGCTTCCAGGGCGGGTTAATGACAATCATGCCGGAGGCGGTCATACCGCGTCGATCGCTGTCCGGGAGAACCGCCAGCTCAATTTGCAGGATCTTACGGATGCCGGTCGCTTCCAGATCCTTGATCATGCGCTTGATCTGGGAACGCAGCACTACCGGATACCACAGCGCATAGGTGCCAGTGGCAAAGCGTTTGTAGCCCTCGTTGATGCCGGTAACCACCGCCTGGTAATCGCTTTTGATTTCGTACGGCGGGTCGATCAGCACCAGGCCGCGACGGGACACCGGCGGCAGCTTCGCTTTCAGCTGCTGGTAGCCGTCCGATTTTTCCACGCGCGCGCGGCTGTCTTTCTGGAATTCAGAGCGCAGCAGCGGATAGTCGCTCGGGTGCAGTTCGGTCAGCTGAATGCTGTCCTGCTCGCGCAGCAGCTGGCGGGCAATAAGCGGCGAGCCCGGGTAGTAGCGTAACTGGCCGCTGCGGTTAAAATGGTTGATCACGCCGATATACGGCTCAAGCTCCGCCGGCAGGTCATCCTGCTGCCAGATGCGGGCGATGCCTTCGAGGTACTCCCCGGTGCGCTCGGCATGCTCGCCGCTCAGCTGATAGCGGCCCGCGCCAGCATGGGTGTCCAGATAGAGAAAAGACTTATCTTTCTCTTTTAGCGCTTCGATAATCAGGCTCTGAACGGTGTGTTTAAGGACGTCGGCGTGGTTGCCCGCGTGAAAGCTGTGGCGATAACTGAGCATGGGTAGATGAATTCCACTGAGTAAACGATTTTCCACAGTTTACCGCAGAACGACACAGAATACCCGCAGGCCCGGAAAGCGCCGTCGGGCCCACGCTTTTTCTGTCACCGCAGCCATTGAAATTCACTACACTTAACCCCATCCTGGAAACAATATGCTCGCGCAGGATGTGCGCTTCATTCACTCATTTAACAGGACAGTGCTTATGACCAACCCATTACTGACGCCTTTTTCGTTGCCACCGTTCTCCTCCATTCGGCCTGAACATGTTGTCCCTGCGGTCACTAAAGCGCTGGACGATTGCCGTAGTGCAGTGGAGAGCGTGGTGGCGAACGGCGCTCCCTACACCTGGGAAAACCTGTGTCAGCCGCTGGCGGAAGTGGATGATGTGCTTGGCCGCATCTTCTCCCCGGTCAGCCACCTCAACTCGGTGAAAAACAGCCCGGAACTGCGTGAAGCCTACGAACAAACTCTGCCGCTGCTGTCGGAATACAGCACCTGGGTCGGGCAGCACGAAGGGCTCTACAAAGCGTACCGCGACCTGCGCGATGGCGATCACTATGCGACGCTGAATATCGCGCAGAAAAAGGCTGTTGATAACGCGCTGCGCGATTTTGAGCTGTCGGGCATCGGTCTGGCAAAAGAGAAGCAGCAGCGCTACGGCGAAATCGCGACGCGCCTGTCTGAGCTGGGCAACCAGTACAGCAACAACGTGCTGGATGCCACCATGGGCTGGACGAAGCTGATTACCGACGAAGCGGAGCTGGCTGGCATGCCGGAAAGCGCGCTGGCGGCAGCAAAAGCGCAAGCCGAAGCGAAAGAGCAGGAAGGTTATCTGTTGACGCTGGATATTCCGAGCTATCTGCCGGTCATGACCTACTGCGACAACCAGGCCCTGCGTGAAGAGATGTATCGCGCCTACAGCACCCGCGCATCCGATCAGGGCCCGAACGCCGGTAAGTGGGATAACACCCCGGTGATGGCGGAAATCCTTGCCTTGCGTCACGAGCTGGCGCAGCTGCTGGGCTTTGACAGCTACGCAGATAAATCGCTTGCTACCAAAATGGCCGAGAACCCGCAGCAGGTACTCGATTTCTTAACCGATCTGGCCAAACGCGCCCGTCCTCAGGGCGAGAAAGAGCTGGCCCAGCTGCGCGCCTTTGCGAAAGCGGAGTTCGGCGTCGATGAGCTGCAGCCGTGGGATATCGCCTATTACAGCGAGAAACAGAAGCAGCATCTTTACAGCATCAGCGATGAGCAACTGCGTCCGTACTTCCCGGAAAACAAAGCCGTTAACGGCCTGTTCGAAGTGGTGAAACGCATTTACGGCATCACTGCTAAAGAGCGCAACGATGTGGAAGTGTGGCACGACGACGTGCGTTTCTTCGAACTGTACGATGACCAGAACGAACTGCGCGGCAGCTTCTATCTCGACCTCTACGCCCGCGAAAATAAACGCGGCGGCGCCTGGATGGATGACTGCGTAGGGCAGATGCGTAAAGCCGACGGCTCGCTGCAAAAGCCGGTTGCGTATCTGACCTGTAACTTCAACCGTCCGGTTAACGGCAAACCTGCGTTGTTCACCCATGACGAAGTGATTACCCTGTTCCACGAGTTCGGCCATGGTCTGCACCACATGCTGACCCGCATTGAAGCGGCAGGCGTTGCCGGTATCAGCGGTGTACCGTGGGATGCGGTGGAGCTGCCGAGCCAGTTTATGGAAAACTGGTGCTGGGAGCCGGACGCGCTGGCGTTTATCTCCGGCCACTACGAGACCGGCGAGCCGTTGCCAAAAGCGCTGCTGGATAAGATGCTGGAAGCGAAAAACTACCAGGCGGCGATGTTCATCCTGCGTCAGCTGGAGTTCGGCCTGTTCGATTTCCGTCTGCATGCGGAGTTCAGCCCGGAGCAGGGGGCGAAGGTGCTCGAAACCTTGGCGGAGATCAAGAAGCAGGTTGCCCTTATTCCAGGTCCGGCCTGGGGACGCTTCCCGCACGCGTTCAGCCATATCTTTGCGGGCGGTTATGCGGCGGGTTACTACAGCTACCTGTGGGCCGACGTGCTGGCGGCAGACGCTTACTCCCGCTTCGAGGAAGAGGGAATTTTCAACCGTGAAACCGGCCAGTCTTTCCTGGATAACATCCTGACCCGTGGTGGCTCTGAAGAACCAATGGAGCTGTTCAAACGCTTCCGTGGCCGCGAGCCTCAGCTGGACGCGATGCTTGAGCATTACGGCATCAAGGGTTAGTTGATTCGTGAAGATTCACTTAGTTGATGAAACAGGCGCCGGAGACGGCGCCTTATCTGTTCTTGCCGCCCGCTGGGGGCTGGAACACGATGAAGAAAACCTGATGGCGCTGGTGATGACCCCGGACCATCTGGAGCTGCGTAAGCGCGACGAGCCCAAACTCGGCGGCATTTTCGTCGATTTTGTCGGTGGGGCGATGGCGCACCGGCGCAAGTTCGGCGGCGGACGCGGCGAAGCGGTGGCCAAAGCGGTCGGGATTAAGGGCAGCTACCTGCCGGACGTGGTGGATGCCACAGCGGGGCTCGGGCGCGATGCTTTTGTGCTGGCCTCGGTGGGCTGTCGGGTGCGGATGCTGGAGCGCAATCCGGTGGTGGCCGCGCTGCTGGATGACGGCCTGGCCCGCGGCTATGCCGACCCGGAAATTGGTTCGTGGTTGCAGGAGAGGTTACAGCTGATCCACGCCTCAAGCCTGACGGCGCTGACCGATATCACCCCACGCCCGCAGGTGGTTTATCTCGACCCGATGTTCCCGCATAAGCAGAAAAGCGCGCTGGTGAAGAAAGAGATGCGGGTATTTCAGTCGCTGGTGGGGCCGGATCTGGATGCGGATGGCCTGCTGGCGCCTGCGCGTCTGCTGGCTACGAAGCGGGTGGTGGTGAAACGTCCTGACTATGCGCCGCCGCTGGCGGGCGTTGCCACGACCAATGCGGTGACCACCAAAGGGCATCGGTTTGATATCTATTCCGGCACGCCGGAATAAAAAAAAGCCGGGTGGCGGCTTCGCCTTACCCGGCCTACGTTCAGGCAGTCCCGCCTTACTCGTCGTCTTCGTCGCGCAGCGGCACAATCAGCATATCCACGTGCACGGTGTTAATCAGCTGGCGCGCTGATGACATCAGCTTGCTCCAGAAGTCCTGATGATGGCCGCAGACCACCAGATCCATATCGTATTTCTTAATCGCATCGACCAGAACCTGGCCCAGGTCGCCGCTGCCGCTCAGGGTTTCGGTGATCGGATAGCCCGCATTCGTGGAAAGTTCGGTCAGCGCATGGTGAGTCTCTTCGGAGATACGCTTCTGCATGTCCCCCAGATTCACATCGATCAGGCCGGTATAGAGATCGGAGTAGTTAACGTCCACATGAATTAAGGAAACTTTCGCATTGTACGGACGCGCCATGGATACCGCTTTATCTACCAGCACTTTGCTCTCCGGGGAGAGGTCAACAGCGATCAGAATATGTTTATAAGCCATAGTGTTACTCCTTCCTTAAGTTATCGATGACCAATGCGTGTAGCAGTCGTCTACCTGCTTTCATTACGGCCCAGTTAAACAAAATTTTCAAGCATTGGTGTTGATAACGATTAACCTTGTGGCAAAAAAATTAACGGATCTCCTACACTATTGAATAAGCCGTTCGGATAATAAAATGTGAAGCCGATCGGCTTTTGAGTCTCTCTATCACTGAACCGTCTGTCAGGGCATTGGGGTGCGGTAGTCCCGAAGCGTTGCTTCGAGGGCGGACGCCGGGGAGGAAGTATGATTAGCACCGTCGCATTGTTTTGGGCGTTATGTGTGGTTTGCATTGTGAATATGGCGCGTTATTTCTCATCCTTGCGCGCGCTATTAGTGGTACTGCGTGGCTGCGATCCGTTGCTTTATCAATATGTGGACGGCGGGGGATTCTTTACCTCGCACGGGCAGCCCAGCAAACAGATGCGCCTGGTGTGGTATATCTACGCCCAGCGTTATCGCGATCATCATGATGATGAGTTTATCCGTCGCTGTGAGCGCCTGCGTCGTCAGTTCATCCTGACCAGCGCACTGTGCGGCCTGGTGGTGGTGAGCATGATTGCTCTCCTCATCTGGCATTGAGCGCAAAAAAAAGCGGGCCAGTTACCTGACCCGCTCTTCGCGTAACCTGCCTGCAATTACAGGAATTGCAGGGAGATCCAGTACAGACCGCCAGACAGCAGAATCGATGCCGGCAGGGTAAATACCCAGGCCATCAGAATGCTGGTCACGGTTTTGCGTTGCAGACCACCGCCATCAACCAGCATGGTACCCGCCACGGACGAAGAGAGAACGTGGGTAGTGGATACCGGCATACCGGTGTAGCTGGCCAGACCGATAGAGACTGCCGCCGTCATCTGAGCGGACATCCCCTGGGCATAGGTCATGCCTTTCTTACCAATCTTCTCGCCAATGGTTGTTGCTACGCGACGCCAGCCAATCATCGTACCGAGACCCAGAGCCAGCGCGACCGCCATGATGATCCAGATCGGTGCGTACTCAATGGTGTTCAGCATGTCGACTTTCAGCTTCTTCAGCAGACGTTTGTCGTCGGCAGAGACTTCAGGCAGCTTAGCCACTTTGTCGGTGACGTCGGAGATGCACAGCATGATGCGGCGCATCTGGCCACGCTGCTCTACGGAGAGCTTGTCGTAGCTTTCAACGTCCGTCAGCATGCCTTTTGCGCGCTCCAGGGCGCTGATCGCATTAGCCGGATGGCAATGGAACTCCGCCGGTTTGGTAGCGCCCGCTTCCGGAGAAGGGATCAGCTGGTCAACGCCGGTCGCTTTTTTCAGCAGGTCAGGACGCTGCTGGAAATAGGTTTCAACGTTGTTGATGGCATCACGGGTACGGGTAATTTCGTAACCGGACGCATTCATATTCACTACGAAGCCCGCCGGGGCCACGCCGATCAGCACCAGCATCACCAGACCAATGCCTTTCTGACCGTCATTTGCGCCGTGCGAGAAAGCCACGCCGATAGCAGAGATGATCAGAGCGATACGCGTCCAGAATGGCGGCTTCTTCTTGCCGTCTTTCTTTTCACGCTCGGCTGGCGTCAGGTGGATACGGGCACGTTTTTTGGTACCGCTCCAGTAACGACGCAGCAGGAAGATCAAACCACCCGCCACAACCAGACCGACAATCGGGGAAATAATCAGTGAACCGAAAATACCCAGAACTTTAGGGATGTTCAGTGCGTCCACCACAGACGTACCGGTCATCAGCGCATTGGTTAAACCAATACCGATGATAGCGCCGATCAGCGTATGGGAACTGGATGCTGGCAGGCCGAAATACCAGGTACCGAGGTTCCAGATAATTGCAGCAAACAGCAGGGAGAAGACCATAGCAAGGCCATGACCAGAGCTGACGTTCAACAGCAGATCCGTTGGCAGCATATGCACAATGGCGTAGGCTACGCTCAGACCTCCCAGAAGAACACCAAAGAAGTTAAACACTGCAGCCATCACCACCGCAACTTGCGATCGTAATGCCCGGGTGTAGATAACCGTTGCCACTGCGTTTGCAGTATCGTGGAAGCCGTTAATCGCTTCGTAGAACAATACAAAGGCCAGAGCAAGCAAAAGTAAAAGCCCGGTATGGAAATCCAGGCCAGCAAACAAATGTAGCATAGGACGTTACGCCATTTTGAGGACATGAACGCGGCGCATTATCCAGGACAAATGCGCAACGGGCAAAGTGAAATATAGCCTTTTTTTGATTTGCTTACTGACATAAGCGTAGCAGCAAAAGAATTACTTTTTAAATTTCAAAGAAATGCATGAAATTACAGATTTTTACGCTGGTGCGTTTCTTGAGGAAACTTTACAATTCGCGCCCTGAAAACCAGGAGGATCGAGACGTGGAAAAGTACGATGCCATCATTATTGGCGCAGGTGCGGCGGGTTTATTCTGTGCGGCGATGGCCGGACAGGCAGGACGCCGGGTTCTGCTGCTCGATAACGGCAAAAAACCAGGTCGTAAAATCCTGATGTCTGGTGGGGGTCGCTGCAACTTTACTAACCTTTATATCGAACCTGCGGCCTATCTGAGCCAGAACCGACATTTTTGCAAATCTGCGTTAGCGCGCTACACCCAGTGGGACTTCATCGACCTCGTGGGTAAACATGGAATAGCCTGGCATGAAAAAACGCTGGGGCAATTATTTTGCGACGATTCCGCGCAACAAATCGTCGATATGCTGGTGGCGGAGTGTGAAAAAGGCCAGGTTACCCTGCGACTTCGCAGCGAAGTGCTGGATGTAGCGCGTGACGACGCAGGGTACACGCTGCAGCTTAATGGCGAAACCGTGAGCGCAGAAAAACTGGTGATTGCCAGCGGCGGGCTCTCAATGCCGGGGCTGGGTGCCACGCCGTTTGGCTATAAAATTGCCGAGCAGTTTGGCCTGAAGGTACTCCCGACCCGTGCCGGCCTGGTGCCATTTACCCTGCATAAGCCGCTGCTGGAGCAGTTGCAAACGCTCTCCGGCGTCTCGGTGCCGTCGGTGATTACCGCCGAAGACGGTACGGTGTTTCGTGAGAATCTGCTGTTCACCCATCGCGGCCTCTCCGGTCCGGCGGTACTGCAAATCTCCAGCTACTGGCAGCCGGGCGAGTTCGTCACCATCAATTTAGTGCCGGATTGCGATCTGGAGAGCTTCCTCAATGAGCAGCGGGCGGCGCACCCTAACCAGAGCCTGAAAAACACCCTGGCAATGCAGCTGCCGAAGCGGCTGGTGGAGTGCCTGCAGCTGCTGGGGCAAATTCCCGATGTGTCGTTGAAGCAGCTCAACAGCCGTGACCAACAGACGCTGGTGGAGACCTTAAGCGCCTGGCGCGTCCAGCCCAACGGCACCGAAGGGTATCGCACCGCGGAAGTGACGCTGGGGGGCGTGGACACCAACGAACTCTCTTCGCGCACCATGGAGGCCCGCAACGTGCCGGGACTCTATTTTATCGGCGAGGTCATGGACGTCACCGGCTGGCTGGGTGGCTATAACTTCCAGTGGGCGTGGGCCAGCGCCTGGGCCTGCGCAGAGGCGCTGGCAGGAAGGTAGTGCTCCGGCGCAACGATAGCGCCCTTGTCTCGCCCCCATCCGCTACACTGCATCTCAAACGTTCCGCTATTTTACGCCCTGTTCAGCTGAGCAGGGCGTATTGCGTTACCTTTCAGAGAGTGTGATATGCAGCTTGTGAGCATTATTATTTTGATCAACCTGACGGTGATCATTCATTCCACATGGATGTTTATTATCCTGAAGTTCATCAACCTGAATGTGGAATCGGTGATCCGCGTTGTGTTCCGCAATATCGTTATCATCATGACTGCCCTGTTTGCCCATCTGCTTGAAGCCAGCCTGTTTGCCGTTTTCTATCGCTTCGTCGGCGCATTTACTGACTGGAACACCAGCTTCTATTTCTCGCTGGTCAGCTACGCTACAGTGGGATACGGCGATGTCACGTTGCCGGAGCACTGGCGACTGATTGGCGGGGTGGAAGGGCTGGTTGGCGCACTGATGGTTGGCTGGTCAGTGGCGGTGCTGGTGGCCGTCCTGCAGCGGCTGCGCGGCATGAGCCAGTAAAGCGCCGATGGCAGAACCTCCGCATTGTGAGGTAAAGTACACTCCCTCACGCAGGGTTATGCGTTTTAAGAGGAGAGCCGGTAAACGGTCCCTCTTTTTCTTTACTGGCTTCGCCAGTCTGCATGGTGTGTATTTTGTCTTCAAAAAGGGTTGTCTATGTCCTCTGCTCATCTCGGTTTCCCGACGGAAACCGTTGTTGTTTTTGTGGTTATGGCTGTCGGGGCGATGTTTATCGACCTCTTCATGCATCGCCATGACAAACCAATTTCACTGAAAAGCGCCTCACTCTGGTCCCTCTTCTGGGTGATGATGGCGATGGCGTTCGCCGGGTTCCTCTACGTGCATCACGGTGCCGAAGTGGCGAGCCTGTTCCTCACCGGTTACGCCCTGGAAGAGGTGCTCTCCGTTGATAACCTCTTCGTGATGATGGCAATCTTCGCCTGGTTTGGCGTGCCGGATCAGTATCGTCACCGGGTGCTCTATTGGGGGGTGATTGGCGCGATTGTCTTCCGCGGGATCTTCGTCGCTATCGGCACCAGCCTGCTGAGCCTGGGGCCATACGTTGAAGTGGTCTTCGCCCTGATTGTGGCCTGGACGGCGGTAATGATGCTTAAACGCGGCGAAGAGCAGGACGAGATTGAGGATTACTCCCAGCATCTGGCTTACCGCGCGGTAAAACGCTTCTATCCGATCTGGCCAAAAATCACCGGTAACGCGTTTCTTCTCAGCCAGAAAGAGGTGGATGCCGAGCTGGCTAAGCCTGAAAACCAGGATGTGATGGTCGGGCGGGTGAAGAAGGCGAAGCGCTATGCCACGCCGCTGCTGCTCTGTGTGGCGGTGGTGGAGCTGTCAGACGTGATGTTCGCCTTTGACTCGGTGCCCGCGATCATTGCGGTCAGCCGCGAGCCGCTGATTATCTACAGCGCCATGATGTTCGCCATCCTCGGCCTGCGTACCCTCTACTTCGTGCTGGAGGCGCTGAAGCAGTATCTGGTGCATCTGGAGAAAGCGGTGATCGCGCTGCTCTTCTTCGTCGCCTTTAAGCTTGGTCTGAACGCGACGGATCACTTCTGGCACCATGGCTACGGTATCGGCGCTACGGCGAGTCTGTTGGTGGTGTTGGGCGTGCTGGCGGCGGGGATTCTGGCGAGCCTGCTGTTCCCGGGGAAACGGGAAGCCTGACGGATTTTGCCCGGCGGCGCTGTGCTTGCCGGGCCTACAAGCCCTGTAGGCCGGGTAAGGCGAAGCCGCCACCCGGCAGGGTTTACAGTTTGATCGGTGAGTTGCGGCGCGCGCGCGGCGGATGGAAATGACGCCAGTGCGGATCCTGCGCCGCCGCCAGCAGCTCGTGGTCGCCACGGGTGTCGCCCCAGGCGCGCACGTGGTAGTTGGTCAGGCTGCCGTACACGCTCTCCAGCCGGGCCACCTTCTGCGCACAACGACAGTTATGGCCGGTGATCCGCCCGGTCAGCTTGCCCTCTTTGACTTCAAGCTGGGTGCCGATAAGCTTAATGCCGAGTTTGTCGGCCCACGGCTGCAACACCAGCGCCGGGGAGGCAGAGCAGATGGTCACTTCCGCGCCGGAGTTGACTTCCGCCGCCACCGCCAGCACCCCCTGCGGGCGCATCAGTTTGTCCCAGTACTTTTCGCAGAACCGCTCTGCCTGCTCACGCAGCCAGTGCTCATCCACGCCAGTCAGGAAGGTTTTGATCAGCACCTCTTTCAGTTCATCACGGGTCAGCTTGCGGCGTACGCAGTGAAGGGTGGGCAAGGCCATCCGCACCAGGCGACCGGCAAAGTAGCGCTTACCGAACGCAAAGCGTAAGAAGGGGATAAAGCTGTCGTGATGGGTCAGCGTGCCATCAAAGTCGAACACGGAGAGGACGCTGGATTTTGCCATCGCCTCATCGGCAATCATATTGGTCATAACAGAGTCTTAGCGTAAATTCACATTCTGTCCTCAGTTTACCTGCTTTAGCGTCAGATGCCACCCGCCAGCGGACAGGCGGCCATCGGCAGCGCTAGATAATATCGTCCACCACGCCGCCATCCACGCGCAGCGCCGCGCCGGAGGTAGCAGATGCCTGCTGGGAACAGACGTAAACCACCATGTTCGCCACCTCGTCTACCGTGGCGGCCCGCTGGATCACCGAGCTTGGGCGGTTTGCCATCACGAACTCTTTCGCCAGCGTCTCCAGGGATTTGCCAGTTTTCTCTATTTCGTCTTTCATCATTTCAGCAAAGCCGTCCGACATCGTCGGCCCAGGCAGGACGCTGTTCACGGTGACACCACTCCCGGCGACAAATTTTGCCAGACCGCGCGCCAGAGAGAGCTGAGCGGTTTTGGTGACTCCATAGTGGATCATGTCCGCCGGAATATTGCAGGCTGACTCCGAGGAGATAAACACCACCCGGCCCCAGCCTTTTTGCACCATGCCGGGCAGCAGGGCACGTGACAGTCGCACACCGGACATCACGTTGGTTTGCCAGTAGTGATTCCAGGTCTCGTCGTCGGTGGCGTAAAAATCCTGGGGGCCGTAGATCCCGGCGTTATTGACGAGGATATCGACACCCGAAGCGACCCGGAGCAGAGCATCCACCCCTTCCTGCGTACTGAGGTCGGCAATGGCGGCCCGCACCTGAACGCCCGGTATCTGCTGCTGCAGCTGCTGGATGCCCCGGTTAACCGAGTCGACGCTGCGTCCGTTAACAATCACCTCGGCGCCGCTCTCTGCCAGCCCTCTGGCAATGGCGAAACCAATACCGCCTGTGGAGGCGGTCACTAACGCCACTTTTCCCGTAAGATCGATTTTCACGGTCTGCTCCTTGTCATATTTGAAGTTCAGACCATTAAGCGTAGCAGTTCACCTTTGCGACGGCTGGCTGAAGAGGTGCAGTAAGGTTTCCACCTGTTCGTCGAGCGGGGCAAGCGTGCGTTTTACAATCAGATGCAGCGGTGTAGCACGGCGCGTACCGTGGTTCAGGGGCACCGTTTTCAGCACACCGGTTTCCAGCTGTTGCTGAATTCGCTCTTCCGGCAGCCAGCCATACCCCACCTGATACATCACCGCATCGATAGCGGCATCGATGGTGGAGAAGGTCCAGGCTTCGCCGCCGGGAGGCGCGGCGTAGTTCTGCCCGGCGATCTGGATGAGTGGCCAGGAGCGTAGCATTTCATCAGTGAGCGGCGTATCGAGTTCAAACAGCGGATGCTCCCGATGCGCCACGGCGACGAAGTCGATATTCATCAGCCACTCGCCGCGCCCGGTCACATCATGGCGGCGGGTTAGCACCATCACGTCGGCTTCGCTCTGGGCCAGCGCCTCGCCGGCGTTCTCAAGTATTTCGGTCAGATTCACCTCGGTTTGCGGATAGCGCTGTTGAAACTGGCGCAGAATGGCAAACAGGTGACGGCGAGGGAAAATGCTGTCCACCACCACATCCAGTCGGGTACGCATCCCGTTGCGTAGCGTCGTGGCGCGCGTCTCTAACAGGGTAAAGGCGTTTAGCAGCGGTTTGACCTGATTTAACAGTAGCTCCCCTTCCGGGGTCAGCACCGCCTTACGTCCCGCCTGAACCAGCAGCGCCACGCCCAGCCGCTCCTGCAACAACGCCAGGTTATAACTGACGGAAGATTGGCTGCGATGCGTCTCCTCTGCGGCGCGGGCAAAGCTGCCCAACTCAACGACGCGTTCCAGCAGCGACCATTGCTCAAGGGTAGTTTTGTGCATAACTCATCTAATTTTTGAATGAATTTGATTAAATCATAGCGTTATTCATCCAATTTTTGCAGGCGTAAGATGGGCTCATTGAAACAGAGGAGACAGTATATGAGCCAGTTTGATAAACATGATTTGAGCGGTTTCGTCGGCAAACATTTGGTCTACACCTACGATAACGGCTGGAACTACGAGATTTATGTCAAAAACGAGCAGACGCTCGACTACCGTATTCATAGCGGGATCGTGGCAAACCGTTGGGTAAAAGATCAGCAGGCTTATATCGTTCGCGTGGGCGAGAGTATTTATAAAATCTCGTGGACTGAACCGACCGGTACCGATGTGAGCCTGATTGTGAATCTCGGCGACAAGCTGTTCCACGGCACTATCTTCTTCCCGCGTTGGGTGATGAATAACCCGGAAAAAACCGTCTGCTTCCAGAACGATCATATTCCGCTGATGGTCTCTTATCGCGAGGCGGGCCCGGCCTACCCAACCGAAGTCATCGATGAGTTCGCCACCATTACCTTTGTGCGCGACTGCGGTGCCAATAACGATGCTGTCATTGACTGTGCTGCCAGCGAGTTGCCGGCAGACTTTCCGAATAATTTGAAATAAGCGGGTTACAGAACCTGAAGTGCATCGTTATGGAGGGGGAAGGGCGTTGGCGTACAGACCGCGAGGCTGAGTTCGCCGCGCTGAAAGTGGCTGACGCAGAGCGCCGACCTTAAGGTGCTGTCGATACTGACAATCTGCCAGGGGCTGCCGCCGCGCTGTTTGACGATCGCCTCTTTACGTGTCCAGATGCGCCAGAAGGCCGACAGTTTTGCCTCCGGCGCCTCCCGCTCCAGCTCGTCATGTTCGGCGAGGCTAAAGACGGCGTTAGCCAGCGCCTGCCAGTTATCCCGCGGACGGATCACTTCGATATCGCAGCCCACTTCGCCTTCGTCGCTTAACAGCAGGGCGATATCATCCCCGCTGTGGCTCAGGTTAAACCAGTAGGGTCTGGCATCGACGAAGGCCGGTTTGCCCTGTTCACCGAAGACAATTTCCGGTACCGGGGCGGGCGATAACGCCCGGGCGAGCAGCGCCCGGCCAGCCAGCCAGGGAAGTCGGCGCGCGCCCTGCGGCGCCTGCTCAGAAAGCGCTGACGCCAGAGGGTCAGCGCTGAGGGTAGAAATTTTTCCCAGTAAGAACTGGTACATAGTCACGCCCAGCGTTTAATGATTATGGAAGTATTAATGCCGCCGAACGCGAAGGTGTTGCTTTGAAGATATTCGCAGTCAATATGACGGGCTTCACCCATAATATAATCTAACGCGCCGCATTGCTCATCCGGTTGTCTTAAATTGATGGGCGGCGCGAACCAGCCCTCACGCCGCCAGCGCATACATCTCTTATCCCGGCAGCCTGCTTTTTGGTCTGCCTGGGCCAAGCAGGATCGCCAGTTTGCTGCCGCCCCGGGTGGTCTCCATCCAGATCTTACAGACGCTGGTGAGCGGCACGGAAAGTAACATCCCCACCGGGCCGAGCAACCAGCCCCAGATCAATAACGACAGGAATACCACCAGGGTGGACATCCCCAGCCGGTGACCCATCATTCGCGGCTCCACGATATTGCCCAGCACCATGTGGACGATAAGGAACAGCGCCCCCACCATCATGCATTCGTAAAAACCGTTGAACAGGAAGGCCTGGATCATCGGCGGTACGGCGGAGATCACCGCGCCGATATTAGGCACATAGTTCAGCAGGAAGGCCAGCACGCCCCACATCAGGGCAAACTGCACGCCCAGCAACGTCAGCCCCAGCCAGACAATGGCCCCGGTCCACAAACTCAGCAGCGTTTTCAGCGCCAGATAGTGCGACACACCTTTTAGCGCGCGGTGTAAACCGGCGATGTGGATCTGCGGATTATTGAGGGCAAAACGCATCTTGTACGGCACGTGGCGCACTTCAAACAGCATAAAGACCACGGTCATCACCAGCAGCAGGACGCTGGCCATCGCCCCGGAAAGCTGGGTCATCAGCGCAGTGGCAAAGGTCATTACTTTCTCTGAATCCATCCGTCTCAGCATGCGCTCCGGGGAGAAGTGCAGGTTGAGGAACGGGAACATTTGCTGCAGACCGACAATTTTGCGCGTCAGCTCTTTGTTGTATTTCGGCAGCATAGCGGCAAATTCATTGAGCGAGGCCGCCAGCACCCCAAACAGCGCCGTCAGCCCAATCAGCATCACCACCACCACAATGGTGATGGCAACAGGGCGGCTCACCCCCCGGCGCAAAAACCAGGTGACGAGTGGGTTAAGGACGATGGCGAAAAAGAGCGCCAGCAATAGCTGAACGAGAATATCTGCTGCGGCATGAATACCTGCCAGGATCACCACCAGACAGGCCAGCTTCATTAAAATATGGAGACCCGCTTTATCAGCGGGTGGAAGACCCGTTTTATCGGGCGGCGTGATTATCATGATTATTCCTCTTATATGATGCTCCTAAGTGTAGTGCGCCCGCAGCGCTTCGGCTGACGCCGTTAATCTTAAAGTCGCTGCTGCATTTCTCTTCCTGGCGTGGTAATAGTGAAACACTGTTGTAAAAATTCTGGTGAACCTGATGCCCGAACCTGCCGCCGAACCGGCACTGAGTGGATTGCGCCTCAACCTGCGTATTGTTTCCGTCGTGATTTTCAACTTTGCCAGCTACCTGACCATCGGCCTGCCGCTGGCCGTCCTGCCGGGCTATGTGCATGATATTATGGGATTTAGCGCCTTCTGGGCGGGTCTGGTCATCAGCCTGCAATACTTCGCCACCCTGTTAAGCCGCCCCTATGCCGGGCGCTATGCCGATCTGTTCGGGCCAAAGAGCATTGTGGTGCTGGGGCTGTGCGGCTGCTTCCTGAGCGGGGTGAGCTATTTCCTGGCCGGGCTGACCAGCGCCTGGCCGGTGGTCAGCCTGGCGCTGCTCTGTTTTGGCCGGGTGATCTTAGGCATCGGACAAAGCCTCGCCGGAACGGGCTCAACGCTGTGGGGCGTGGGGGTAGTGGGAGCTTCGCACATCGGGCGGGTGATCTCCTGGAACGGCATCGTCACCTATGGCGCAATGGCGATGGGCGCGCCCCTTGGCGTGCTCTGCTATCGCTACACCGGCCTGAGCGGGCTGGCGTTGACCATTATGGGGGTGGCGCTGCTGGCGATCCTCTTCGCCCTGCCACGTCCGAAAGTGAAGGCCAGCAAAGGCAAGCCGATGCCGTTTCGCACGGTACTGGGGCGCGTCTGGCCGTACGGCATGGCGCTGGCGCTCGGTTCGGCGGGTTTTGGGGTCATCGCCACCTTCATTACGCTGTTTTACGCCGATAAAGGCTGGGACGGCGCGGCCTTCGCGCTGACGCTCTTTAGCTGCGCCTTCGTCGGCACCCGCCTGCTGTTCCCGAATGGCATCAACCGGCTGGGCGGGCTGAACGTGGCGATGATCTGCTTTAGCGTTGAGATCCTCGGCCTGCTGCTGACCGGCATCGCTGAGGCGCCCTGGATGGCGCGGATCGGAGTGTTCCTCGCGGGGGCGGGCTTCTCGCTGGTCTTCCCGGCGCTGGGGGTAGTGGCGGTCAAGGCGGTACCGCAGCAGAATCAGGGCGCGGCGCTGGCGACCTATACGGTGTTTATGGATATGTCGCTGGGGGTGACCGGGCCGCTGGCCGGGCTGGTGATGGCCTGGGCCGGGGTGCCGGTTATCTATCTGGCGGCGGCGGGGCTGGTGGCGGTGGCGTTACTGCTGACGTGGCGGCTAAAAAAATGGCCTCCGGAGGAGGCCATTTCATCGTGATAACTTACTGAATCACGAGGGTATTGATGATGTTCTCTGCGGCAGTTTGCGCTTTCTGCTGATCGTCAGCAGGCAGCGTGATCTGCAGGGTCAGCAGCTTGTTGTCCACTTTGCCCAGCACCACGGAGGAGTAAGCGGTCTGGCCTTTGGCAGAGATAATGCTGTCCAGCTGTTGCAGATTGTGGCCTTTCAGATCGATGGATTTGTTGGTGACCACCTGCAGCTGCGGGTCGCGGCTGCGCTGCTGATCTTCCAGACGTTTCGCCAGCACGCCCAGGTCTTCATTGGTGTCGTCGCCGACGATCACAATCACCGCTTTCTGCCCGGTGGCATCGGAATAGACGTGCATATTGTTCGCCTGCGTGCCCAGCTTGCCGCTCTGATCGGTCATATCCGCTGGCAGTGAGAAACTGAGTTTGCCATCCATCAGGCTGACCGGCTGACCCGTGGCGTTGCTTTCCGCAGACGCAGCCTGAGCTGGCGTTTTCGTGTCGCTGTTATCACAAGCGGCCAGCCCCATCACCAGCAGGCCAATCCCGACATATTTAACCAGATTGCGCATTACATTCTTCCTTTCGATAAACGGCCATAACGGCGCATCAATCCATCTTATCACAACTGTTCAGGGGAACCTTTAACCTGCCCGTAATGCTGAAATTTCAGATTTATCCTCGAATCTTTTCAGCAACATATTCAGCAGTACGCCGTACATCGGCAGGAAGAAGACCAGGCTGATAAGCACCTTGAAGGCGTAATCCACGAGGGCAATTTCCATCCAGTGTTCGGCCATAAACGCATCCGGGCTGCGCCAGAAGGCGATAAAGAAAAAGGCCAGCGTATCGCTGACGTTGCCAAACAGCGTGGATGCGGTCGGCGCCATCCACCAGAGATGGTTCTGGCGCAGGCGATTAAAGACATGCACGTCGAGGATCTGCCCCAGTGCATAGGCCATAAAGCTGGCGGCGGCGATACGGGCGACAAACAGGTTGAAGTGCGTCAGCGCCTCAAAGCCCTGCCAGCTTCCCATATAGAATAGCGAGGAGATCGCGTACGACACAAACAGCGCCGGAAGCATGACGGCAAAAATAATGCGTCGGGCCAGCGGGGCGCCAAAGATACGAACGGTAAGATCGGTCGCAAGGAAGATAAACGGGAAACTGAATGCGCCCCAGGTGGTATGAAAACCAAAAATGGAGATCGGCAGCTGTACCAGGTAGTTACTGGAGGTGATTACCAGCAGATGGAAAAGCGAAAGCCAGAACAACGCTTTTACGCGCTGCGATTGAGAGAACTGCGTCATATTGTGACCTTTTTAAGAGTTGGGGTGAGGGAACCCAATAAACCGGCCGCATCATACTGCTTTCATTGCGCTTTGCAACGGCTAATTTTTACGCAATCGTTAACCTGGTTTGCTTTGCCCAGCCTGGGGCGTAAACTACTGCCGTTTTTTATCTGAACGAGACGACGATGACCGATCTGTTTTCCAGCCCAGACCATACTCTTGACGCCCAGGGCCTGCGCTGCCCGGAACCCGTTATGATGGTGCGCAAAACCGTGCGCACGATGCAAACCGGCGAGACGCTGTTAATCATTGCCGACGATCCGGCTACCACCCGTGATATCCCCGGCTTTTGCACCTTTATGGAACACGAACTGCTGGCACAGGATACCGCCTCGCTGCCGTATCGTTATCTGATCCGCAAAGGCTGATAAACCCTTTGAATCTGTAGGCCGGGTAGGGCGACGCCACCACCCGGCATGCCCCCCTGCTCGGGCCTGAAAGGCCATTTCGTTTGAACTCCATCACCAATTTGAACCATTGTTTCAAATTTTAGCGCTTTTTTGTGAGGCGCTTCACCCTCGTTTTCCAGGCCTTAGGCTAGTTTTGAAGCTGAAAACTAAAACGCCGTTCCAACGCTTACCTCATACCCTGGAGTTGACTCAATGAAAACGACCATCAAGCCGTTGCTGGCCGCTCTGTGTCTGTCTGCTTTTGCTGCCTCTGTCTCTGCTCAAACCATTAAAGCTGCTGATGTGCATCCTGAAGGCTACCCGAACGTGGTGGCGGTGGAGCATATGGGTGAAAAACTTAAACAACAAACCGACGGCAAGCTGGAGATCAAAGTCTTTCCGGGCGGCGTACTGGGTGATGAAAAGCAGATGATTGAGCAGGCGCAGATGGGCGCTATCGATATGATCCGCGTCTCCATGGCGCCGGTTGCGGCCATCCTGCCGGATATCGAAGTCTTTACCCTGCCGTATGTTTTCCGTGATGAAGACCACATGCACAAGGTGATCGACGGCGACATTGGTAAGCAGATCGGCGACAAACTGACGGCGAACCCGAAATCGAAGCTGGTCTTCCTCGGCTGGATGGACTCCGGCACCCGTAACCTGATCACCAAAGATCCGATTGTTAAACCGGAAGATTTGAAAGGTAAGAAAATCCGCGTTCAGGGCAGCCCGGTGGCGCTGGCCACGTTGAAAGATATGGGCGCCAACTCAGTGGCGATGGGGGTAAGCGAGGTCTACAGCGGCATGCAGACCGGCGTTATCGACGGCGCAGAGAATAACCCACCCACCTTTATCGCCCACAACTACATGCCGGTGGCCAAAAACTACACCCTGAGCGGCCACTTTATCACCCCGGAAATGCTGCTCTACTCCAAAGTGAAGTGGGACAAGCTGAGCGCCGACGAGCAGGAAAAAATTAAGACCCTGGCCCGTGAAGCGCAGATGGAGCAGCGTAAGCTGTGGCAGGCCTACAATGACGAAGCGCTGGCGAAGATGAAGGCGGGCGGCGTGCAGTTCCACGACATCGACAAGGCGGTGTTCGTTAAAGCGACCGAGCCGGTGCGCGCCCAGTATGGTGAAAAACATCAGGATCTGATGAAAGCCATCGCTGACGTTAAGTAAGCCGGAGTATTTATGTCCGAACTCTATCTGAAATGGATGGACCGTCTCTACCTGCTGGCGATGGCCGTTGCCGGGCTGTCGCTGCTGGTGATGACCATCGTTATCCCGATTGGCATCTTTTCGCGCTACGTACTCAACCGCGGTGAGTCGTGGCCGGAGCCGGTTGCCATTATCTGCATGGTGACCTTCACCTTTGTCGGCGCGGCGGTGAGCTACCGCGCCGGATCGCACATTGCGGTGAATATGCTTACCGACAGACTACCAGACTCACTGAAGACGATCTGTGCACGGGTGGTGGATCTGCTGATGCTGGTCATCTCCGGCATCATGTTCTGGTACAGCTACCTGCTGTGCATTGAGCTCTGGGACCAGCCGGTCGCAGAGTTTCCGATTATGACCTCCGGCGAAAGTTATCTGCCGCTGCCGGTCGGGTCGGCGATTTTGATCCTGTTTGTGCTTGAGCGCCTGCTGTTTGGCTCTCAGGAAAACCGCCCGGTCGTACTGATCGGCAACCACAGTTAAGGGGTGAACAATGGATGCATTTGTTTTGTTATTCACCCTCGCCATTTTGCTGGCGCTGGGGATGCCGGTGGCCTTTGCCGTCGGCTTAAGCGCCGTGGCTGGCGCGCTGTGGATTGACCTGCCGCTAGAAGCATTAATGATCCAAATTACCAGCGGGGTGAACAAGTTTACCCTGCTGGCGATCCCGTTCTTTATCCTCGCGGGGGCGATCATGGCGGAAGGGGGCATTGCCCGGCGGCTGGTTAACTTCGCCTATATCTTTGTCGGCTTTATTCGCGGCGGGCTGTCGCTGGTGAATATCGTCGCCTCCACCTTCTTCGGCGCCATTTCCGGCTCCTCGGTGGCGGATACCGCCTCCATCGGGACCGTAATGATCCCGGAGATGGAGAAGAAGGGCTATCCACGCGAATATGCGGCGGCGGTCACCGCCAGCGGCTCTGTGCAGGCGATTCTGATCCCACCCAGCCATAACTCGGTGATCTACTCCCTGGCGGCAGGCGGCACGGTCTCTATCGCCACGCTGTTTATCGCGGGCGTACTGCCGGGTCTGCTGCTGGGCATGGGGCTGATGGCGCTCTGTTTATGCTTCGCGCGCAAGCGCGGCTACCCGAAAGGGGAGCGCATTCCGTTCAAGCAGGCGTTAAAAACCATGCTGGATGCGCTGTGGGGCCTGATGACGGTGGTGATTATTCTCGGCGGGATCCTGTCGGGTATCTTTACCGCAACGGAGTCTGCGGCGGTCGCCTGCCTGTGGGCCTTCTTCGTCACCATGTTTATCTATCGCGACTACAAGTGGAACGAGCTGCCGAAGCTGATGTGCCGCACGGTCAAAACGGTTACCATCGTGATGATCCTGATTGGCTTTGCCGCGGCCTTTGGTGCGGTGATGACCTACATGCAGCTGCCGATGCGCATCACCGAGTTCTTCACCTCGCTCTCGGATAACAAGTACGTCATTCTGATGTACCTCAACATCATGCTGCTGCTGATTGGCACCCTGATGGACATGGCGCCGATCATCCTGATCCTGACGCCGGTTCTGCTGCCGGTGACTAACGCCCTGGGTATCGATCCGGTGCATTTCGGCATGATCATGATGGTTAACCTCGGGATCGGCCTGATTACCCCGCCGGTAGGATCGGTGCTGTTCGTCGCCAGCGCGGTGAGCAAGCAGAAGATCGAAGCCGTAGTGAAGGAGATGCTGCCGTTCTACGCCATGCTGCTGCTGGTGCTCGGAATGGTGACCTACATTCCGGCGATTTCGCTGTGGTTGCCACACATGTTGGGTATGCAATAGCTGTTGTGCCGGGCGGCGCTACGCTTGCCCGGCCAGGAAAATCGCAGGCCCGGTAAGGCGCAGCCGCCACCGGGCTTTTTTTATCGACGACGCAATAACCGTAGCGCGTTGGCCGTCACCAGCACCGTCGCCCCGGTATCCGCCAGCACCGCCAGCCATAATCCCGTCATGCCCAGCAGGGTGGTCACCAGGAAAATTCCCTTCAACCCCAGCGCGATAGTAATGTTCTGCCGGATATTGGCGTGGGTAGCGCGCGCGAGGCTTATCATCTGCGCCAGACCGGTCAGGCGGTTGTGGGTGAGGGCCGCGTCGGCGGTCTCCAGCGCCACATCGGTGCCGCTGCCCATTGCAATGCCAAGGGTTGCCGCCTTCATCGCCGGGGCGTCGTTAATCCCGTCGCCGACCATCGCCAGCGGCGTTTCTGCGTTTAAAACCGACACCGCCTGCACTTTATCCGCCGGCAGCAGCCCCGCCCGGAAATCCAGCCCCAGTTCGCTAGCAATGGCCGCGGCGGCGCGCGGGTTATCCCCGGTGAGAATCACACCTTTGATCCCCAGCTGATGCAGGGCCTGCACGGCCTCTTTCGCATCATCCCGCAGGGTGTCGCGCAGCGTAATAAGCCCCTTGGCCGCACCGTCCTGGATCACCATCACCACCGTCTGTCCGGCCTGCTCCAGGGTAGTGATTTGCGCCGCCAGGTGCGGGGCAGGGAATTTATCCGCGGCGCAAATCAGCACTTTACTGCCCGCGACCTCGGCTTCAATCCCGGAGCCCATCAGCGCCCGCTGCGCGGTCGCCGCCGCAATCGTCAGCCCGCGGGCTTTTGCTTCACGCACAATCGCCTGTGCCAGCGGGTGGGTGGAACCCTGCTCCACCGCCGCCGCCAGCGCCAGCAGGTCGTTTTCGCCGCTGTCGAGCGGATAGATGCCCGTCACCTGAGGTTTGCCGACCGTCAGGGTACCGGTTTTATCGAAGGCCACCTGCTGCACCTGCGCCAGCTGCTCCAGCGCTGCCCCACCCTTAATCAACGCGCCACGTCGCGCCGCGGCTGCCAGCCCGGAGGTGATCGCCGCAGGCGTCGAGATCACCAGCGCGCACGGACAGCCAATCAGCAGCAGGGTCAGCCCCTTGTAGATCCAACCCTCCCAGGGCGCGCTGAACAGCAGCGGTGGCACTACGGCAACCAGCAGGGCGATGAGCATTATCGCCGGGGTATAGAGGCGGCTGAAGCGGTCGATAAAGCGCTCCACCGGGGCGCGGCGCGCTTCCGCCTCTTCGATCAGCTTCAGGATGCGGTCGATGGCGCTCTCGCCCGGCTCCGACAGCACCGTCAGCTCGACCAGACGATCGACGCTGGTGGCTCCCGCCGGCACTTTTTCGCCCGCGGTGCGATCGACCGGGATGGACTCGCCGGTGAGGGCGCTTTCGTCAAAGCTGGCGGCGGCGGTGAGCAGCGTCCCGTCGGCAGGTAGACGGCCCCCGGCGGCGACTTCGATCACATCCCCCGGGCGCAGCCCGGCAATGGGCACGGTTTTGCGCTCGCCGTTGATTATCTGCGTGGCGGTTTCCGGTTTCAGCGCCATCAGCGCGCTCACCCCTTTGCGCGCCCGGCTCGCCGCCCAGCCCTCCAGCCGTTCGCCGATTAAAAACAGCAGCAGCACCATCGCCGCTTCCGCCGTGGCACCGATAAACAGCGCCCCGATGGCGGCCACGCTCATCAGCGTCTCAATGGCGAACCAGCTGCCGCTTTTCATCAGACGCAGCGCCTGACGGGCCACCGGCCAGAGCCCGACCAGCGTGGTGGCGATAAAGGCGATATTGCCGAGGGGAGAGTTAAAGTGCGCCAGACCCCAGCTCAGGGCCATCAACACCGTCAGCGTGAGGAGCGGGAGGTTATCGCGCAGCATGGAGGATTTTTCGACCGGCGCGTTTTCATTGCGCAGCGTGTAGCCTGCCTTCACTACCGCGGCCTCGACCTGGCCGCTGACGTCGCTTGTGGCATCAACCAGCAGCTTTTGCGTGGCAAACAGCACCTGGACATGGTTCACTCCCTCCACCTGGCGAACGGCGTTTTCCACTTTGCGCGCGCAGGCGGCGCAGTCCATGCCGTTGACCACCCAGCTGTAACGCTCGCCCTCGACAGGCAGCACGGTTTCGGCCTGCGGTGGAGCGTGATTCGCGCTACAGCAGGCCTCTTTTGCGGGAAGGGGGGCGAGTTTAAGCGCCGCGAACTGCGGCACTTTTTTCGGTGTTTCTGGAGTCGACATGGCACTCTCCGGCAATGATAATTTTCTCATTAACCGCAGCATACACTCTGGAGTCGACTCCAGAGTCAAGCGTTAAATATAGAGCGAACGCACGATCAGGAAGTGCCCGGCAAAATAGCAGGCGGCGGCAATGGCATTATCGGCGCGGAAACGGCGACGGTAATGGCTACCCAGCCAGACAATATTGCTCAGCAGCAGGAGCGTGGCCCCCACGAAAGCCGACAGCGCCGGGGCCGTCGGACGGAAGAACCACAGCTCGCCCGCCAGCCACACCATCACCAGCGTCATGGCGATAAACGTACAGATTGGCCAGCGCATCTCCTCCAGACGCGTCCAGACCACCGCTATCAGCACCGCGCCAACGACCAGCAGCGCCAGCGGCAGTGGCCAGAAGAAGGAGAGCGTCATCTGGCTGGCAAAATAGATGGTATAGAGCAGATGCGATAAGAAGAACGCCCCCACGGCATAGAGCAAGCGCTGGCGCGGCAGCAGGGTCAGGGCATCGCCCACCAGCGACGCGCAGAGCCCGGCGAGCACCAGGTAGCTGACGGCGTTAAACATTGGCGCCTGCCAGGCCAGCAACAGGAGCAGCAGTAAGGTGACGGGTTTAAACAGCCAGCGCTGCCAGGCAGGGCCGCGGTAGGACGCATCGACATATAGCCATGCGGAGAAACAGACAGCGATAAATGACCAAAGCATATTAAGTCCCTGTATCTGTTATTGTTGAATAAACAGTTTCACTTCAGTGTAGTGGTGCAGACGGGCCAATAGCAATGCACAGCGTGGCACGCTATCCTGATTTCAGCCTGGTCTTAAGGATTGTCTAATGAGCAAGATGCCGCTCTTTTTTATTATCGTTCTGGCAATTATCGTCGTTGCAGCGTCATTTCGCTTTGTGCAGCAGCGTCGGGAAAAGGCCGATAACGACGCCGCGCCGCTGCTGCAAAAGCGGGTGGTGGTGAGCAATAAACGGGAAAAAGCCCTCAACGACCGGCGCTCGCGTCAGCAGCAGGTTACGCCTGCCGGCACCAGCATGCGCTATGAAGCGAGCTTTAAGCCGGAAAGCGGCGGTCTGGAGATGACCTTTCGCCTCGACGAGAAGCAGTACCATCAGCTGACGGTGGGGGATAAAGGAACGTTGCGTTACAAGGGGTCACGGTTTGAGGGGTTTGATCCGGCGCCGTAGTCAGCCAGCCCGCACGAAACGTAGGCCCGGTAAGCGCAGCGCCACCGGGCAGAAGGCCGCAGGTTACTTCTTCGCCTGCGCCTTAAACTTCTTCATCCACACCAGCAGCTCAAACACGCCGAAGATAAAGACGCGGGCCTGCTGCCAGCCGGTCATCTGCGGACCGTCTTTCGGTAATCCGTTTTTTAGCATCACCATCTGCAGGGCATGCATAAACGAGGTAAAAATCAGCGCCACGTTAACAAAAATGTTCATCGGGCGTGGGAACGGGTGGACGAGGTTGAGGAGCAAAAATGCCCAGACCCCCAGCATCAGCAAACGACCCAGATTAATCAGTACCGGCATCAGTCTCTCCTTGTGATTGACGGTGATAAAGACGATAGGCGACCTGTCCGGCCACTTTCTCCCGGTGCAGATCCCAGTGGGCGGGCACCGGCGGTAAACCGTTTTCTACCTCGCTCTCGACGTAGATTAGCGCATCATCCGCCAGCCAGCCGTTGTTTTCCAGCAGCGTTAGCGTCTCTTCCAGCAGCCCTTTGCGGAACGGCGGATCGACAAATACTACATCGTGTGGAGTACCCGCCTGGGCCAGAAACGCGAGGGTATTGGTGTTAACGACGCGGGCATGCGCCGCTTTCAGCGTCACCAGGTTTTGCTGTAACTGCTGGGCGACACTGCGATCCATCTCCAGCAGCGTGGTGCTGGCGGCGTAGCGTGACAGGGCTTCAAGGCCGAGCGCGCCGCTTCCGGCGAAGCAGTCCAGGCAACGGGCATCTACCATTGAAGGTGCCAGCCAGTTAAACAGCGTCTCACGGACGCGGTCGGTGGTCGGGCGCAGGCCGGGGCTGTCCGGGACGGGAAGTTTACGGCCACGCCACTGGCCGCCGATGATGCGAATTTGGCCCGCGGCAGCACGGTTGGGTTTCTTCATATTGTTGCTCAGGTCACTCGTACGGCCTGCGTTTTGCAGGCGGTGATGTGCGTTAAGTTAAGTGATAAACTATTTCATCATTTTTTTAGCTTCCATGTATATAGCGCCAGTAATTAACCGCGAGGGGTGTAGTCGCAGATGGCAAAAGAGAAAAAACGTGGCTTCTTTTCCTGGCTGGGATTTGGTCAAAAAGAGCAGGAAACCGAGCAGCAGAACGAAGAACAACAGAGCGCAGAACAGCCCGCAGCGGTTGAACAGCCGCAGCCTGAAACCCCTGTTGAAACCGTCGCTGACGTAGAAGCAGAAACGCGCACCCACAGCCCGCAAGAGACCGAAGCCTTTGCTGAAGAGGTGGTTGAGGTTACAGAGCAGGTTCAGGAGCGCGAAAAACCGCAGCCGGTTGAACCGGAGCCTGTCGCCGTTGAGCCAGAACCTGTCGCGGTCGAGGAGATTGTCGAGCCGGTCACGGAGGAGCTCCCGCCGCAGGCTGTCGAGCATGAAGAATTACCGCTGCCGGAAGAGATCGCTGAAGAGAGTAAAGAGGCGATTCCGGAAGAGTATCTGCCAGAAACCGAAGAAGAGACGATCAGCGACGAAGAGCTCGAAGCGCAGGCGCTGGCGGCTGAGGCGGCTGAAGAGGCGGTGATGGTTGTCCCGGTCGCCGACGAGAACGAGCCGGTTGAAGAGATTGTTCAGGAGCAGGAAAAACCAACCAAAGAAGGTTTCTTCGCGCGCCTGAAACGCAGCCTGATTAAAACCAAAGAGAACCTCGGTTCCGGATTTATCAGTCTGTTCCGCGGTAAAAAAATCGACGATGATCTCTTTGAAGAGCTGGAAGAACAGCTCCTGATTGCCGACGTTGGCGTGGAAACCACCCGCAAAATCATCAGCAGCCTGACGGAGAGCGCCAGCCGTAAACAGCTGCGCGATGCCGAAGCGCTCTACGGCCTGCTGAAAGAAGAGATGGGTGAAATTCTCGCAAAAGTTGACGAACCGCTTAATATTGAAGGCAAAATGCCATTTGTTATTCTGATGGTTGGCGTAAACGGCGTGGGTAAAACCACCACCATCGGCAAGCTGGCGCGTCAGTTTGAACAGCAGGGTAAATCGGTGATGCTGGCCGCGGGGGATACCTTCCGTGCTGCCGCCGTTGAGCAGCTGCAGGTGTGGGGCCAGCGCAACAATATTCCGGTGATTGCCCAGCACACCGGCGCAGACTCCGCATCGGTGATTTTCGATGCGATTCAGGCGGCGAAAGCGCGCAATATCGATGTCCTGATTGCCGATACCGCAGGGCGTCTGCAGAATAAATCGCACCTGATGGAAGAGCTGAAGAAGATCGTCCGCGTGATGAAAAAGCTGGACGAAGATGCACCGCATGAAATTATGCTGACTATTGATGCCAGCACCGGACAGAACGCCATCAGTCAGGCGAAGCTGTTCCATGAAGCGGTAGGGCTGACCGGGATCACGCTGACCAAGCTGGATGGCACCGCGAAAGGCGGGGTGATCTTCTCGGTAGCGGATCAATTTGGTATTCCTATCCGCTACATCGGTGTTGGCGAACGTATCGAAGATTTACGTCCGTTTAAATCGGGCGACTTTATTGAGGCACTTTTTGCCCGAGAGGATTAACAATGATTCGCTTTGAACACGTCAGCAAGGCCTATCTCGGTGGGAGACAAGCGCTGCAGGGAGTGACATTCCACCTGCAGCCGGGCGAGATGGCATTTCTGACCGGCCACTCCGGCGCGGGGAAAAGTACCCTGCTCAAGCTTATCTGTGGGATCGAACGGCCAAGCGCCGGGAAAATCTGGTTCAGCGGCCACGACATTAGCCGCCTGAAAAACCGCGAAGTGCCGTTTCTGCGTCGGCAGATCGGCATGATTTTCCAGGATCACCATCTGCTGATGGACCGCACGGTCTTCGACAACGTGGCGATCCCGCTGATTATCGCGGGCGCCAGCGGGGATGATATTCGTCGTCGCGTGTCGGCGGCGCTGGATAAGGTCGGGCTGCTGGACAAAGCGAAGAACTTCCCTATCCAGCTCTCCGGCGGTGAACAGCAGCGCGTGGGCATTGCCCGCGCGGTGGTGAATAAACCGGCGGTGCTGCTGGCGGATGAACCGACCGGTAACCTGGACGACGCCCTTTCCGAAGGGATCCTGCGTCTGTTTGAGGAGTTTAACCGCGTGGGGGTGACAGTACTGATGGCGACGCACGACATGGGGCTGATTGCTCGTCGTTCGTACCGCATGCTGACGCTCAGCGACGGTCATTTGCACGGAGGCCTCGGTGAATAAGCGTGACGCAATGAACCAGATGCGGCAGTTTGGCAGCAAACTTGACCGTTTTCGTAAATCGGCAGGCGGCCCGGGAGAGGGCAACCGCAATGCGCCGAAGCGCAGCAAATCCGCGCCAAGACCCAACTCGCGCAAAACCAACGTGTTTAACGAGCAGGTGCGTTACGCCTTCCAGGGCGCGCTGCAGGATCTAAAAAGTAAACCGTTCGCCACCTTCCTGACGGTCATGGTGATCGCCATCTCCCTGACCCTGCCCAGCGTCTGCTACATGGTCTACAAAAACGTTAATCAGGCGGCGTCGCAGTACTATCCTTCTCCGCAGATCACCGTTTATCTCGATAAATCCCTCGACGATAACGCCGCTGCCCAGGTCGTGGGTCAGCTGCAGGCCGAGCAGGGGGTCGAGAAGGTGAACTACCTGTCGCGGGAAGACGCGCTGGGCGAGTTCCGTAACTGGTCCGGGTTTGGCGGCGCGCTGGATATGCTGGAAGAGAACCCTCTGCCAGCGGTGGCGGTGGTGATCCCCAAACTGGATTTCCAGGGCACCGAGTCGCTTAACACCCTGCGCGATCGCGTCTCCCGTATCCACGGCATTGATGAGGTGCGGATGGACGACAGCTGGTTCGCCCGTCTGACGGCGCTGACTGGCCTGGTCGGGCGCGTTGCGGCGATGATCGGCGTGTTGATGGTAGCGGCGGTGTTCCTCGTTATCGGCAACAGTGTGCGCCTGAGCATCTTTGCCCGTCGCGACACCATTAACGTGCAGAAGCTGATCGGCGCCACCGACGGTTTCATCCTGCGTCCGTTCCTGTATGGCGGCGCACTGCTCGGTTTTGCTGGTGCATTTCTTTCACTGATTTTGTCAGAAATTTTGGTGATGCGACTTTCCGCCGCGGTAACCGAAGTGGCGCAGGTTTTTGGAACTAAGTTTAATATCAGTGGCTTATCCTTCGACGAGTGCCTGTTATTGCTGCTGGTTTGCTCGATGATCGGCTGGATAGCGGCCTGGTTAGCAACCGTGCAACATTTACGTCACTTTACCCCTGACTAAAAAATCTCTGGTATAATCTTTCCCTGCATTGAGAATCACCGTGCAGGGAAAGAGCCTTTCGTTGACTCTGACCCGCATCATCATCTTCATGTCACATTTTGTGCGTAATTTATTCACAGTTTCACTCGGAACTTGTGGATAAAATCACTGTCTGATAAAAGAGTGAGTGATATTCTCGTTGCTCATTAATTCTGGCATGTTCGTTGCCTGATGGGGACAAACCGCCGCCAGAAAAATTGATTGAGAGGAATGAATGACCAAAGAAATGCAAACTTTAGCTTTAGCCCCTGTTGGTAACCTGGAATCTTACATCCGGGCCGCTAACACCTGGCCGATGTTGACGGCCGAGGAAGAAAAGGAGCTTGCTGAAAAGCTGCATTACCAGGGCGATCTGGAAGCAGCTAAGACGCTGATCCTGTCTCACCTGCGCTTTGTTGTTCACGTTGCTCGTAATTACGCGGGCTACGGCCTGCCGCAGGCAGACCTGATCCAGGAAGGTAACATTGGCCTGATGAAGGCGGTGCGTCGCTTCAACCCGGAAGTGGGTGTGCGTCTGGTCTCCTTTGCTGTGCACTGGATCAAAGCGGAAATCCACGAATACGTGCTGCGTAACTGGCGTATCGTGAAGGTCGCCACCACCAAAGCACAGCGTAAACTGTTCTTTAACCTGCGTAAAACCAAGCAGCGTCTGGGCTGGTTCAACCAGGACGAAGTGGAAATGGTTGCGCGCGAGCTGGGCGTGTCCAGCAAAGACGTGCGTGAGATGGAATCGCGAATGGCCGCGCAGGACATGACCTTTGATATGTCCTCTGACGACGATGCCTCCGACAGCCAGCCGATGGCCCCGGTTCTCTATCTGCAGGATAAGTCATCTAACTTTGCCGACGGCATTGAAGATGATAACTGGGAAGAGCAGGCCGCCAACAAGCTGACCTATGCAATGGAAGGCCTTGACGAGCGTAGCCAGGATATCATCCGTGCCCGCTGGCTGGACGAAGACAACAAGTCCACCCTGCAGGAGCTGGCCGACCGCTATGGTGTCTCCGCTGAACGTGTGCGTCAGCTGGAAAAGAACGCCATGAAAAAACTTCGCGCCGCTATCGAAGCGTAATCCCCGCGAAGCTCCCCGATAACCCTCGAATGCAAATTCGGGGGTTTTGTTTTTTTAGCGCCCGTACTGGCAAATACTCCCCTCCTGGCAAACAGTTACCTGACGCCGTGTGCTGACTCGTTAAAGCCTCGCTTACCTTATATACATTACAAAATAGCTATTCCAATTCGATAAAAATGGGGTATGTTTTAGCAGAGTATGCTGAAAAGTCGCGTACGGCAGACGCATAATTGAAATAAAGCGCCAAAAAACAACATCACAACAAACACAATAACCATCACAATGGGGATTCTCAGGATGAATATGAAGGGTAAAGCCTTACTGGCAGGATGTATCGCGTTGGCTTTCGGCACCGCTCAGGCTGATATCAAAGTGGCCGTTGTCGGCGCAATGTCCGGTCCGGTAGCCCAGTACGGCGATCAGGAGTTCACAGGTGCAGAGCAGGCGGTTGCCGACATTAATGCCAAGGGCGGTATCAAAGGCGAAAAGCTGCAGATCGTAAAATATGATGATGCCTGCGACCCGAAACAAGCGGTTGCGGTTGCCAACAAAGTGGTGAATGACGGCATCAAATACGTTATCGGCCACCTCTGCTCCTCTTCCACGCAGCCTGCGTCTGACATCTACGAAGATGAAGGCATTCTGATGATCACCCCAGCGGCTACCGCGCCGGAGCTGACCTCCCGTGGCTATAAGATGGTCATGCGTACCACCGGGCTGGACTCTGACCAGGGCCCAACCGCAGCGAAATATATCGTTGAGAAAGTGAAGCCGAAGCGTATCGCCATTGTCCATGACAAGCAGCAGTACGGTGAAGGCCTGGCGCGTTCCGTGCAGGACAACCTGAAAAAAGCGAACGCTAACGTGGTCTTCTTCGACGGTATCACTGCCGGTGAGAAAGATTTCTCTACTCTGGTGGCGCGCCTGAAGAAAGAGAACATCGATTTCGTTTACTACGGGGGTTATCACCCGGAGATGGGCCAGATCCTGCGTCAGTCTCGCGCTGCCGGTCTGAAAACGCAGTTCATGGGTCCGGAAGGGGTGGCGAACGTCTCCCTGTCTAACATCGCCGGTGAATCTGCGGAAGGCCTGCTGGTGACCAAGCCGAAGAACTACGACCAGGTTCCTGCCAACAAACCGATCGTAGACGCCATCAAGGCGAAGAAACAGGATCCAAGCGGAGCCTTTGTCTGGACCACCTACGCGGCGCTGCAAACCCTGCAGGCGGGCCTGAATCAGTCCGCTGAACCGGCTGACATCGCTACCTGGCTGAAAGCGAACTCCGTTGAAACCGTAATGGGGCCGCTCTCCTGGGATGAGAAAGGCGACCTGAAAGGCTTTGAATTCGGCGTGTTTGACTGGCATGCCAACGGTACGGCGACCGACGCCAAATAATCCTCAGGGCGAGCGTCTCATCGCTCGCCCTTTTTTTATCTTCTCGAATTCCCTCCTCTGACATCATCCCCGTCGTTTCGCGCTCGTCCGCTATTCCATTTCGCTAATCTCAAAAAATGTGATCATATATCTTATTTTTTAAAACTATATAGTTTTATTATGGCGTCACTGCAGGGAAATGGTCACGTTTTAGATATGGATAACTTTTAATATTTATTTTGATACATACAGCTCGTTAATAGAACGCGATGTATATAACCTGCATCGCGACGGCAATGATTCCGACGACCGCTACGGCGTGCAATTGCGCTTTAAATATTATCTCTGCTAAAGCCTTATATTTGCCGCTTATTACGGCAATAAATAATTGCTGAGGATAATAGGCAATATCGCTTTGCCGATAGCGTTTGGATCGCCTGCGCCCAAATGGCATTTATCCGTGAATAACTTATTGCCGCTCTGCATAAAAACAGGGGTTTTGCATAAAGGGAGAATACCTATGCCAGAAAATTACGAAGGAATGATTATGGGGCTAATTACCCATGCCGGCAGCTGCAACAGCCTGGCTTTCGCTGCGCTTCAGGCGGCGAAACGACAGGATAATGATCAGGTGCAGCGTCTGTTAGCCGAGGCGAAAAAGGTCCACCAGAACAGAGCGGAAGGCACATCATGACGGTTTTAGATACGATTGCCGGTTTTTCGCAAAAACTGGCTGGCCAGGTGCATCTGCGCAGCCTGCGCGACAGCTTTATTATCGCTATCCCGTTTTTAGTGTTGGCCGGGCTTTTTATTATGGTCAACTACGTCTTTCTCGATACCAACGGCTTTATGCGCCACGTGCTCTCTGCCGACACCATGGTGCAGTGGCGGGGTATCGGCGAGCGGGCGCTCAACGGCACCATGAACATTTTGTCCATTATGCTGGCGGTGCTGGTGGCCTATTCGCTGGCCAGCAAGCGTAAGTTCGAAAGCCCGATCATTGCCGCGATGGTTTCGCTGGCCTGCTTTTTTGTGCTGATGCCGGTTACCGCCTCCGTTACCGCTGCCACCGGCGAGACGGTGAGTGTGACGGGCGTGGTGCCCTACGCGCAGACCAACGCGGGTGGGGTATTTCTGGCGATTCTGTGCGCCTTTCTCTCTACCAGCATTTTTCTGAAGATCTCCAGCTCCCCGGCGCTGCGGATCTCGCTGGGGGAGGAGGTGCCTCCTATGGTGCAGCAGTCGTTTAACGCCCTGTCTGCCATCATGATCACCGTGGCTTTCTTCTCCGTCGCCACCTTTGCCATTACCAGCCTGACGCATACCGAGCTGTTTGCGCTGATCCAGACCCTGGTGCAAAAGCCGCTGGTCCATCTGACCACCAGCCTGCCGGGCTTTATTACCTTAACCACCCTGACGAACTTGCTCTTTTCGCTGGGTATTCACCCCTCGGGTATTATCAACCCGGTGCTGGAGCCGCCGCTGCTGGTCGCCATGCAGGAGAACATGGCCGCCTTCGCCGCTGGCCTACAGCCGCCGCACATTATCGTGCTGCCGTTTCGCGACCTGTATGGTCACATGGGCGGAACGGGTTCAACGCTGGCGCTGCTGCTGGCGATCCTGCTGCGCAGCCGCATGAGCAGCCATAAAAAGTTCGCCAGAACGGTGATTGCTCCTGGAGTGTTTAATATCAACGAGCCGGTGATTTTTGGCCTGCCGGTGATCCTCAACCCGCTGATGATGATCCCGTTTATTTTCTACCCGCAGATAAACTTTATCATCGCCTATTACGCCACCGCCTGGGGCTGGGTATCGCATATTGTCGCCTACGTACCCTGGTCGGTACCGCCTTTGCTCTCCGGCTGGCTGGGATCGGGAGGCGATCTGCGCAACGTGGTGCTGCAAATTATCCTGATTGGCGTTGGGGTCGTGATTTACCTTCCCTTCCTGCTGGCCTATGAGCGCTCAATCAGCGCGAAAAAAGCGCAGCAGGTCATCGAGACCATCGCCACGACGCCGCCAACAGCCCCTGAGCCAGAACCGGCAATCGCGCAGCCGTTGCGCGAGGGCGAGGCCCACCCGCTGGACGATAAAACCATCGTGCTGATGTGTAACGAGGGCATGTCCACCTCGCTGGTGGCAAAAAAGATGCGGCAATATGCAGAGAGTATCCACTGTACCGCGTCGATTAGCGCCACCCATATCGGCAACCTCGAAGAAACCGTGCAAAAAGCTGACCTGATACTCCTCTCGCCGCAGCTTACCTATATGGAAAGCAACGTTCGGGAAACGGCAGGAAATCGCTGCCGCGTGGCGCGGGTTAACCCACAGCATTTTTCAAATATGAATGGTCAGGCGCTCATTGAGCATGCCGTCACGTTGTTAAAATAAGGAAGTTATATGATTAATTGCGCATTTATTGGCTTTGGTAAAAGTGCTACCCGCTACCATTTGCCCTACGTCCTGATCCGCAACGATAAATATCGTGTGAAAACGATTTACGATATTGTCGCTAAGCCGGAGATAGAGTCCCGGCCGCAATACCGCGGAATTACTTTTACCCGTGACGTTAACGAGATCCTTACGGATGACACCATCCGCCTGGTGGTTATCTGCACCCACCCGGACAGCCACTATTCCTGGGCAAAGGCCTGCATCGAGCACGGCAAAAACGTCATGGTCGAGAAGCCGTTTACTACCACGCTGGACGAGGCGAAGACGCTGCTGGCGCTGGCGAAGCAGCACGGCGTCACCGTCACGCCGTTTCAGAACCGCCGCTTCGACTCCTGTTTCCTGACCGTGCAGCAGGTGATTAAGAGCGGCCTGCTCGGGGATATCGTGGAAATTGAGAGCCACTTCGACTATTTCCGCCCCGAGGCGCAGCCGCAGGTTAACCACCCCTTCAACGGCGCATTTTATGGCCTTGGGATCCACACCCTCGACCAGATGCTGGCGCTGTTTGGCCGGCCGCGCCAGGTAGCCTATGACATCCGTAGCCTGCGGCTGAAGCAAAATCCCGACGATACCTTTGAAGCCCAGCTCTATTACGACGACCTGAAGGCGATCATTAAAACCAGCCATCTGGTGATGACGCCCTATCCGCGGTTTATTGTTCACGGCACCCGCGGCTCCTTTATTCAGATGCAGATCGACCGTCAGGAGAGTTACCTGAAGGAGAATATCATGCCGGACCACCCGGCATTTTGCGCCAATAACCAGCCGGGCATTATTGAATATCTGAATGAGGAGCAGCAGACGGTTAAGCGCGAGGTGCCTGCGGTGCGCGGCGATTATGGCCGGGTGTATGACGCACTCTACGACACCATAATGAACGGGGCCGCCAATTACGTCAGCGAGCAGGATATGTTGACCAACCTGGAAATACTTGAGGGCGGTTTTAGCCGCGCCACGCCTTTCGTTATCGATTTGGATTAATACTATGAAACGGATATTAAATTGCCGGGCGTCCGATTTTCAGCGCCAGCCTGATGCGGCGGCGTTAGTGGCGGCCATTCGCGCTTCTGAGGGGCGGGTCGTGCTCGCCGAAGTGGCGGCGGAATCACCGCCGCTCTACCCGGATGTCACCAATGCCGAGCTGGTGGCGGCGTTCGGTGCCGATATGGTTCTGCTCAAGGGATACAATACCGCCACCCATGCGGTTGCCGGAGCGCCCGTGGCGGGGGGAGTTGAGCAGGTCAAAGCCCTTACCGGCAGGCTGGTGGGCGTCAGCCTTGAGGTGACTCCCGAAAACGACGCCGATAACCCGCGTAGCCTGTCGCGGCACGCGCTTGAACAGGTGCAGGGGGCGGATTTCCTCTGCCTGACCGGCTACGACAAGCCGGGGGTGGATCGGCACAGCATGCTTCAGGCGATAAGCCTTGCGAAGGCGCACTTCCCCGGCTTTATCATGGTGGCGAAGTTCAGCGCCCGGGGGCTGATGGCGGCGGCGGAATATGCGGAGTACGCGACGGCGGGCGCCCACGCGGTGGTGATCCCCGCACCAGGAACCTGTCAGGGGAGCCGTGAAGGGGAGGTGAGCGCGATCGTTGATGCCGTACACCTGGCGGGCGCCCTGGCTATTACTACCATCAGCACCAGTCAGGAGGGGGCAGACGGCGCAACGGTGAGCCAGATTGGTCTTGCCAGCAAGCGCTGCGGCAGCGACATCCATAGCTTTGGGGATGCTGGCTGCGCGGGAATAGCCGACCCGGAAGCGATTTATCGCCTGTCGATTGCCGTACGCGGAAAAAGGCACACCTGGGTTCGGATGGCCTCATCTATAATGCGTTGAGATTTCTATCTGCCTGTATTTATAGTATAACAGGCCTATGTTTATAGGTCTGTATTGTGGTCAGAATGCCGAAGTATCTTGCTATATATAAAGAGATTAAAAAAAGAATACTTTCTGGCTACTACGCCCAGAATAGCCAGCTGCCGGAAGGAAAGAAATTCGCGCTGCTTTTTGATTGTAGCGAACTGACTATTACCAAGGCGCTGGATATTCTGGTTAAAGAGGGGCTGGTCGTCAGAAAAAGAGGTCTCGGCTCTTTTGTTAAATTACCGTTTAATACCTCGTCAATTAATAGCCATCTGAAGGGCACCAAAGCGCGCTGTGATGAATCAGGCGAGACAATAACAACGCGAGTAATTGCTTTTTCCGCCATTCCCGCCCCGACCGACGTGCAGGAAAAACTCCAGCTTGGCGGCGATGAGATGGTCTATTCGATCCTTCGCGTCAGGGTTATTAACGACGTGCCGGCCATTATCGAAAAAACATTTATGCCGGTGAACGTTATTCCTGGCCTCAACTATGCCAACGTGGCGGACTCCATATACAGCTATATTACCGACGCGCTGGGCTATCAGATCCACAGCAGCCACATGATGATCACCGCCTCCATAGCAGATGAGCAGCAAAGCCAGCTATTGCAGCTGGCAGAGCCGGAGGTGGTTATCCACGTTGAGCAGACCGCCTATTTAGATAACGGCAAGCTGTTTGAATACTCGGTCGCCACTCACCGCTATAACCGGTTTAAATTCGCCACCGAGTTTATTAAATACAATTAAGCCGCAGGCTTATTCCTGCCCGTGGTGGACCCATCCGTCCTGCTGCGCCACAAACCCCAGCGCCTGCATAAAGGCCGCCATCACGCCGCGGTCTTCGACGCCCACGTCCGCCATCCACCACGAGGCCACGCTCGGGTTATCGCGCATCACCTCTTCAACCAGATATTGCCCTACGCCGCGACGACGCGTGACTTCACGCACGCGCAGGGAGTCCAGCGCGCCTTCCGTCCCGCTCAGCGTGACGCGCACCGCGCCTAACAGCCGCTCGTTAAAGCGCGCAGCATAAATTCGATGGGTATCATCAACGGTGAGGGAGGCGGGGGAGTATTCCGGCCAGATTTTGCCAAGATCGATACGATCCTGGTCGCTAAAGGTCACCAGACGGACGATAGTCAGTTTCATTAGCAGCTTATCCACGTAAAAAAAGTACAGGCAGTGTACTCAATTTATCCTGCTGACGGCTTCTCCTTTTTCAATCCATTCTTTAGGTGATTACTTTTTTGGCAGCCAAATGTACAGCCAGAAAACGCAGGGATCGAAAAATAAGCAGAATATTAACCTAAAAGGCAGCGTTTTATTCCGCTCTTTGTACCGTTATTTTATGCTGCAAACTCTACTTTTAGTTGTTTATCTCTGCCTGATTTCAGAATATTATCTTTGCTTAATCACCTGAAATATAGAGATTTTACTCTGATTTTTGTGAAAAAACTGTGCTAAACCATTAAAGGCAATAGCAAAAGTTGCGTTGTTTAATAAAAGTACAGAATGCTTTTTAACCATAATAAAACAAAATATATACATCACGTCACGAATGGGGATTCACCAATGAAAAGGAACGCGAAAACATTGATCGCGGGAATGGTTGCACTGGCAGTTTCGCAGGCGGCCATGGCGGAGGATATTAAAGTTGCGGTGGTAGGTGCATTGTCCGGTCCGGTTGCCCAGTGGGGTGATATGGAGTTCAACGGCGCGCGCCAGGCAATTAAAGACATCAACGCCAAAGGCGGCATAAAAGGCGACAAACTGGTCGGTGTGGAATATGACGATGCCTGCGACCCGAAACAAGCCGTGGCCGTTGCCAACAAAATTGTGAACGATGGTATTCAGTATGTGATTGGCCATCTCTGCTCTTCCTCCACCCAGCCTGCCTCCGATATCTACGAGGATGAAGGCATTCTGATGATCACGCCGGGCGCCACTAATCCTGAACTGACCCAGCGCGGCTATCAGTACATCATGCGTACCGCAGGGCTCGACTCTTCACAGGGGCCGACCGCGGCGAAGTACATTCTTGAGAGCGTGAAGCCGCAGCGTATCGCCATCATCCATGATAAGCAGCAGTACGGCGAAGGGCTGGCCCGCTCTGTACAGGATGGCCTGAAAAAAGGCGGTGCCAACGTGGTCTTCTTTGACGGCATCACCGCAGGCGAAAAAGACTTCTCCGCACTGCTGGCGCGTCTGCAAAAAGAGAACATCGATTTCGTCTACTACGGTGGGTACTACCCGGAAATGGGGCAGATGCTGCGCCAGGCGCGCGCTATCGGTCTGAAAACCCAGTTTATGGGGCCGGAAGGGGTAGGTAACGCCTCCCTGTCGAACATTGCAGGCGATGCGGGCGAAGGCATGCTGGTGACGATGCCAAAACGCTATGACCAGGATCCGGCGAACAGCGCTATCGTTAGCGCTCTGAAAGCCGAGAAGAAAGACGCGAGTGGTCCGTACGTCTGGATCACCTATGCCGCCGTACAGTCTCTGGCTACCGCCATGGATCGTACCGGCAGCAAAGCGCCGCAGGATCTGATTAAAGATTTAAAAGCACACGGGGCTAACACCGTGATTGGGCCGCTGAACTGGGATGAGAAAGGCGATCTGAAGGGATTTGAGTTTGGTGTCTTTAAGTGGCACGCCGACGGTTCATCCTCGGCCGCCAAATAATTATCCCACCGCCCGGCAGGACCGGGCGGGAATAGAAAGGTTACCTTATGTCCGAGCAGTTTCTCTATTTTCTGCAGCAGATGTTTAACGGCGTCACGCTGGGAAGCACCTATGCACTGATCGCCATCGGTTACACGATGGTGTACGGCATTATCGGCATGATCAACTTCGCCCACGGCGAGGTGTACATGATCGGCAGCTATGTCTCCTTTATGATTATCGCCGCGCTGATGATGATGGGCATCGACAGCAGCTGGCTGCTGGTGGCCGCCGGATTTGTCGGGGCGATTGTCATTGCCAGCGCCTACGGCTGGAGTATCGAACGGGTGGCCTATCGCCCGGTACGTAGCTCCAAGCGTCTGATTGCGCTGATCTCCGCGATTGGTATGTCCATCTTCCTGCAAAACTACGTCAGCCTCACCGAAGGGTCGCGCGACGTAGCGCTGCCAAGCCTTTTTAACGGCCAGTGGATTGTCGGTGCCAGCGAGAACTTCTCCGCCTCCATCACCACCATGCAGCTGGTGATCTGGGTTGTGACCTTTATTGCGATGCTGGCCCTGACGCTGTTTATCCGCTACTCCCGCATGGGTCGCGCCTGCCGCGCCTGTGCCGAAGACCTGAAAATGGCGAGCCTGCTCGGAATCAACACCGACCGCGTGATTGCCCTGACCTTCGTGATTGGTGCGGCGATGGCGGCGGTGGCCGGTGTTCTGCTCGGCCAGTTCTACGGCGTTATCAACCCGTACATCGGCTTTATGGCCGGGATGAAAGCCTTCACCGCGGCGGTACTGGGCGGTATCGGCAGTATTCCGGGCGCGATGATAGGCGGCCTGATCCTGGGCGTGGCCGAAGCGCTCTCCTCGGCCTATCTGAGTACCGAATATAAAGATGTGGTGTCGTTTGCCCTGCTGATTCTGGTTCTGCTGGTCATGCCTACCGGTATTCTGGGTCGTCCGGAGGTAGAGAAAGTATGAAACCGATGCATTTTGCTATGGCACTGCTCTCTGCGGCGATGTTCTTCGTGCTGGCGGCGGTCTTTATGGGCGTTCAGCTGGAGCTGAGCGGCACTAAGCTGGTGGTGGATTCCGCGTCGGATATCCGCTGGCAGTGGGTCTTTGTTGGCACCGCGGTGGTCTTCTTCTTCCAGCTGCTGCGTCCGGTTTTCCAGAAGACGTTGAAAAGCGTCTCCGGGCCGAAGTTTGTCCTGCCAGCTATCGACGGCTCAACCGTCAAACAGAAGCTGTTCCTTGTGGCGCTGCTGGTGGCGGCCGTGGCGTGGCCGTTAGTGGTCTCACGCGGCACGGTGGATATCGCCACCCTGACCATGATTTATGTGATCCTCGGCCTCGGTCTGAACGTGGTGGTGGGGCTTTCCGGCCTGCTGGTATTGGGCTACGGCGGTTTCTACGCCATCGGCGCTTACACCTTCGCCCTGCTGAACCACTATTACGGCCTCGGCTTCTGGACCTGTCTGCCGCTGGCGGGGCTGGTCTCTGCTGCCGCCGGTTTCCTGCTTGGCTTCCCGGTGCTGCGCCTGCGCGGTGACTATCTGGCGATTGTGACCTTGGGCTTCGGCGAAATCGTCCGTATCCTGCTGCTCAATAATACCGAAGTAACCGGCGGCCCGAACGGTATCAGCCAGATCCCGAAACCGACCTTCTTCGGCCTGGAGTTCAGCCGTTCCGCCCGTGAAGGCGGCTGGGACACCTTCAGCAACTTCTTCGGCGTGAAGTACGACCCGTCCGACCGCGTGATCTGGCTCTATCTGGTGGCGCTGCTGCTGGTGGTGCTCACCCTGTTCGTGATTAACCGTCTGCTGCGTATGCCGCTGGGGCGTGCATGGGAAGCGCTGCGTGAAGATGAGATCGCCTGCCGCTCCCTGGGCCTGAACCCGACCCGCATCAAGCTGACTGCCTTTACCATCAGCGCCGCGTTTGCCGGTTTTGCCGGAACGCTGTTTGCCGCGCGTCAGGGCTTCGTCAGTCCGGAATCGTTCACCTTTGCGGAATCCGCCTTCGTGCTGGCGATTGTGGTGCTGGGCGGGATGGGCTCGCAGTTCGCGGTGATTCTCGCAGCCATCCTGCTGGTGGTCTCCCGTGAGCTGATGCGCGACTTTAACGAATACAGCATGCTGATGCTGGGTGGTTTGATGGTGCTGATGATGATCTGGCGTCCGCAGGGTCTGCTGCCGATGACCCGTCCGCAGCTGAAGCTGAAGAACGGGCAGACAAAAGGAGAGCAGGCATGAGTCAGCCATTATTATCCGTTAACGGCCTGATGATGCGTTTTGGCGGCCTGCTGGCGGTCAACAATGTCTCTTTGGATCTGCATCAAAAAGAGATTGTGTCGCTGATCGGCCCGAACGGTGCCGGTAAGACCACGGTCTTTAACTGCCTGACCGGTTTCTACAAGCCGACGGGCGGCACCATCATGCTGCGCGACCAGCACCTGGAAGGGCTGCCGGGCCAGCAGATTGCCCGCATGGGCGTGGTGCGTACCTTCCAGCACGTGCGTCTGTTCCGCGAGATGACGGTGATTGAAAACCTGCTGGTAGCCCAGCATCAGCAGTTAAAAACCGGGCTCTTCTCCGGCCTGCTGAAAACCCCGGCGTTTCGCCGTGCCCAGGACGAAGCATTAGATCGCGCCGCCACCTGGCTCGATCGTATCGGCCTGCTCCAGCATGCTAACCGCCAGGCAAGCAACCTCGCTTACGGCGATCAGCGTCGTCTGGAGATTATCCGCTGCATGGTAACCCAGCCGGAGATCCTGATGCTCGATGAACCGGCGGCAGGGCTTAATCCGAAAGAGACCAAAGAGCTGGATGAGTTGATTGTCGAGCTGCGTAACCATCACGACACCACCATCCTGCTGATTGAGCATGATATGAAGCTGGTGATGGGCATTTCGGATCGTATTTACGTGGTGAACCAGGGGACGCCGCTGGCGAACGGCACGCCGGAAGAGATCCGCAACAACCCGGACGTGATCCGCGCTTACCTGGGTGAGGCATAAGATGGAAAAAGCGATGTTATCTTTTGACAAGGTTAATGCCCACTACGGCAAGATCCAGGCCCTGCACGACGTCAGTCTGCACATCAATCAGGGCGAAATCGTCACCCTGATTGGTGCCAACGGCGCGGGGAAAACCACCCTGCTCGGCACCCTGTGCGGCGACCCGCGCGCCACCAGCGGGCGTATCGTCTTTGACGGTAAAGACATCACCGACTGGCAGACCGCAAAAATCATGCGTGAAGCGGTGGCGATTGTTCCGGAAGGACGGCGCGTCTTCTCCCGCATGACGGTAGAAGAGAACCTGGCGATGGGTGGCTTCTTTGCCGAGCGCGAACAGTTCCAGACCCGCATCAAGCGCGTGTATGACCTCTTCCCGCGCCTGTTTGAACGCCGTATTCAGCGGGCGGGCACCATGTCCGGCGGGGAACAGCAGATGCTGGCGATTGGTCGCGCGCTGATGAGCCAGCCGCGCCTGCTGCTGCTCGACGAACCCTCGCTCGGGCTGGCGCCAATCATCATTCAGCAGATCTTCGACACCATCGAGCAGTTGCGCAGCGAAGGGATGACCATCTTCCTCGTGGAGCAGAACGCCAACCAGGCGCTGAAGCTCGCGGATCGCGGCTACGTGCTGGAGAACGGTCGGGTAGTGCTTGAGGATACCGGCGATGCCCTGCTGGCGAACGAGGCGGTGCGGAGCGCGTATTTAGGCGGCTGAGCCGTCTGTATTGCCCGGTGGCGCTTACGCTTACCGGGCCTACGGGATCGAGTAGGCCGGGTAAGGCGAAGCCGCCACCCGGCTTTTTTTACATATACCCCTTCACACAATCATCATCCCCCTGACGCCCTGTTGTCATATCTCTGTAAACAAACGGTTATTTTTCTGTAATTCGAGCATGTCATGTTACCTCGCGAGCACAAAACGCGTGATATCGCGCATCCGGCACAATAAGAGAGATGACAATGACATCGTTACGACACACAGCTTTGGGTCTGGCAATGGGTCTGGCTTTTGCGGCTAACGCAATGGCCGTCACCACTATTCCGTTCTGGCATTCCATGGAAGGGGAGTTGGGTAAAGAGGTTGACTCCCTGGCGCAGCGTTTCAACGACAGCCACCCGGATTATAAAATTGTGCCGGTGTACAAAGGCAACTATGAGCAGAGCCTGAGCGCGGGCATTGCCGCGTTCCGTACCGGTAACGCCCCGGCGCTGCTGCAGGTCTATGAGGTGGGCACGGCCACCATGATGGCCTCCAAAGCCATCAAGCCGGTCTATGAGGTGTTTAAAGAGGCGGGCATTAACTTCGATGAATCGCAGTTCGTGCCAACCGTGGCGGGCTATTACACCGATTCTAAATCCGGTCATCTGCTCTCCCAGCCGTTTAACAGCTCCACCCCGGTGCTGTACTACAACAAAGACGCCTTTAAGAAAGCCGGTTTAGATCCAGAGCAGCCGCCGAAAACCTGGCAGGATCTGGCGGAGTACACCGCCAAACTGAAAGCGGCCGGCATGAAGTGCGGCTACGCCAGCGGCTGGCAGGGCTGGATCCAGATCGAGAACTTCAGCGCCTGGCACGGCCAGCCGGTAGCCACCGAGAACAACGGTTTCAACGGCACCAACGCGGTGCTGGAATTCAACAAGCCGGAGCAGGTGAAGCACATTGCCCTGCTTGCCGATCTGAACAAGAAGGGCGATTTCAGCTACTTCGGACGTAAAGACGAATCCACCGAGAAGTTCTACAGCGGCGACTGCGCCATCACCACCGCTTCGTCCGGCTCGCTGGCGGATATCCGTCACTACGCTAAATTCAACTACGGCGTGGGGATGATGCCATACGACGCCGACTCGAAAGGCGCGCCGCAGAACGCCATTATCGGCGGGGCCAGCCTGTGGGTGATGCAGGGTAAAGATAAGGACACCTACAAGGGCGTGGCGGAGTTCCTCGACTTCCTGGCGAAGCCGGAAAACGCCGCCGAATGGCACCAGAAGACCGGCTACCTGCCGATCACCAAAGCCGCCTATGACCTGACCCGCGAACAGGGCTTCTATGACAAGAACCCAGGGGCAGACATCGCCACGCGTCAGATGCTGAACAAGCCACCGTTGCCGTACACCAAAGGGCTGCGTCTGGGCAACATGCCGCAGATCCGTACCGTCGTGGATGAAGAGCTGGAAAGCGTCTGGACCGGCAAGAAAACCCCTCAGCAGGCGCTGGATGCGGCAGTCGAGCGCGGAAACCAGCTGCTGCGCCGCTTCGAGCAGTCGACCAAATCGTAATGTGAAATGCCCGGTGACGCGTAGCGATCCGGGCCTGGAAGACCGTAGGCCGGGTAAGGCGTAGCCGCCACCCGGCGCTGTTCAGGAACACAACCCTCATGTCCTCATCCCGTCCGGTGTTTCGCTCCCGTTGGCTGCCGTACCTGCTGGTCGCACCGCAACTGGTCATCACCGTTATCTTCTTTATCTGGCCTGCGGGCGAAGCGCTGTGGTACTCGGTGCAGAGCGTCGATCCGTTCGGGCTCTCCAGCCAGTTTGTTGGCCTGGATAACTTCGCCGCCCTGTGGCACGACAGCTACTACATCGACGCCTTCTGGACGACGATCAAATTCAGCGCCCTGGTGACGGTGAGCGGTCTTCTCGCCTCGCTCTTCTTTGCCGCGCTGGTGGATTACGTGGTGCGCGGCAGCCGCTTGTATCAGACGTTGATGCTGCTGCCTTACGCCGTGGCTCCTGCCGTCGCCGCGGTGCTGTGGATCTTTCTATTTAACCCCGGGCGCGGGCTCATCACCCATTTTCTGGCAGAGTTAGGCTATGACTGGAACCACGCCCAGCACAGCGGCCAGGCGATGTTCCTGGTGGTTTTCGCCTCGGTGTGGAAGCAGATCAGCTACAACTTCCTCTTCTTCTTCGCCGCGCTGCAGTCCATTCCGCGTTCGCTGGTAGAAGCCGCCGCGATTGACGGCGCAGGCCCGATCCGCCGCTTCTTCCGGCTATCGCTGCCGCTGATCGCCCCGGTGAGTTTTTTCCTGCTGGTGGTCAACCTGGTCTACGCCTTCTTCGACACCTTCCCGGTGATCGACGCCGCCACCGCAGGCGGCCCGGTGCAGGCCACCACCACGCTGATCTATAAGATCTACCGCGAAGGCTTTGCCGGTCTGGATCTCTCGGCCTCTGCCGCCCAGTCGGTGGTGCTGATGTTCCTCGTCATCATCCTCACGGTGGTGCAGTTCCGCTATGTTGAAAGTAAGGTGCGCTACCAATGATTGAGAACCGTCGCGGGCTGACGATTTTCAGCCATACCATGCTGATCCTGGGGATCGTCGTTATCCTGTTCCCGCTGTATGTCGCCTTTGTCGCCGCCACGCTGGACAGAAACGCCATATTTGAAACCCCAATGACCCTGGTTCCAGGTTCGCATCTCTTCGAGAACATGGCGACCATCTGGACCCAGGGCGTGGGGGTCAACAGCGCCCCGTTCTGGCTGATGATGCTGAACAGCTTCATCATGGCATTCGGCATTACCGTGGGCAAAATCACGGTGTCGATGCTCTCGGCGTTTGCCATCGTTTGGTTCCGCTTTCCGCTGCGTAACCTCTTCTTCTGGATGATCTTCATCACCTTGATGCTGCCGGTGGAGGTGCGTATCTTCCCGACGGTAGAGGTGATCGCCAACCTCGGGATGCTCGACAGCTATGCGGGCTTAACCCTGCCGCTGATGGCCTCGGCCACCGCCACCTTCCTGTTCCGCCAGTTCTTTATGACCCTGCCGGACGAGCTGATTGAGGCCGCGCGGATCGACGGCGCCTCGCCGATGCGCTTTTTCCGCGACATCGTGCTGCCGCTGTCGAGAACCAACCTCGCGGCGCTCTTTGTCATCACCTTTATCTACGGCTGGAACCAGTACCTGTGGCCGCTGCTGATTATCCAGGACGTTAATCTCGGCACCGCCGTGGCGGGCATCAAAGGCATGATCGCCACCGGCGAAGGCACCACTCTCTGGAACCAGGTGATGGCGGCGATGCTGCTTACCCTTATCCCCCCGGTCGTTATCGTTTTAGCCATGCAGCGCGCGTTCGTGCGTGGTTTAGTGGACAGTGAGAAATAAGATGGCAGGTTTAAAATTACAGGCAGTGACCAAAAGCTGGGACGGCAAAACCCAGGTGATTCAGCCGCTGACCCTCGACGTGGCGGACGGCGAATTTATCGTGATGGTTGGCCCGTCGGGCTGCGGCAAATCCACCCTGCTGCGCATGGTGGCGGGGCTCGAGCGCGTCACCTCGGGCGATATCTGGATTGACCGCCAGCGCGTGACCGAGATGGAGCCCAAAGATCGCGGCATCGCGATGGTGTTTCAGAACTACGCCCTCTATCCGCACATGAGCGTGGAAGAGAACATGGCCTGGGGGCTAAAAATTCGTGGGATGGGCAAAAGCCACATCGACGAGCGCGTCAAAGAGGCGGCGCGCATTCTGGAGCTGGACGGCCTGCTGAAGCGCCGCCCGCGCGAGCTCTCCGGCGGCCAGCGCCAGCGCGTGGCGATGGGTCGCGCCATTGTGCGTGACCCGGCGGTGTTCCTGTTCGATGAACCGCTCTCCAACCTTGATGCCAAGCTGCGCGTGCAGATGCGCCTTGAGCTGCAGCAGCTGCACCGACGACTGAACACCACCTCTCTGTACGTTACCCACGATCAGGTGGAGGCGATGACCCTCGCCCAGCGGGTGATGGTGATGAACAAAGGTGTGGCCGAGCAGATTGGCACCCCGGTGGAGGTGTATGAAAAGCCCGCCAGCCGCTTTGTGGCGAGCTTTATCGGCAGCCCGGCGATGAACCTGCTGGAAGGGCGCATCAGCACCGCGGGCACCCATTTCGAACTGGAGAGCGGCATGGCGCTGCCGATCAACTGGTACTATCGCGGCTACGCCGGGCGTAAGATGACCCTGGGTATCCGCCCGGAACATATTGCGCTAAGCTCGCAGGCGGAAGGCGGCGTACCGCTGGTGATGGACACCCTGGAGATGCTGGGGGCCGATAACCTGGCGCACGGACGCTGGGGCGAGCAGAAGCTGGTGGTGCGTATGTCGCACGAGGAGCGCCCGAAAGCGGGCAGCACGCTATGGCTGCATCTGCCGGAAAATCATCTGCACTTATTTGATGGTGAAACAGGACAACGCATATGAGTAACTGGCCTTATCCCCGCATCGTCGCCCACCGGGGCGGCGGTAAACTGGCACCGGAAAACACGCTGGCGGCCATCGACGTTGGCGCGCGTTACGGTCATACCATGATCGAGTTCGATGCCAAGCTGTCGAAAGACGGGGAGATCTTCCTCCTGCATGACGATAACCTTGAGCGCACCAGCAACGGCTGGGGCGTGGCGGGTGATCTGCCGTGGCGCGATCTGCTGAAGGTGGATGCCGGAAGCTGGTTTAGCGGCGAGTTTAAAGGCGAACCGCTGCCACTGCTGACTGAGGTGGCCGACCGCTGCCGTCAACACGGGATGATGGCCAATATCGAAATTAAACCGACCACCGGCACCGGGCCGCTCACCGGCAAGGTGATTGCGCTGGCGGCGCGTGAGTTGTGGGCAGAAATGACTCCACCGCTGCTGTCGTCGTTTGAGATTGACGCGCTGGAAGCCGCGCAGGCTGCTGCGCCTGAATTGCCGCGTGGGTTATTGCTGGATGCCTGGCGTGATGACTGGCGCGAGCTGACCAGTCGACTGGAGTGCGTATCCATCCACCTGAACCATCGCCTGCTGGATGAAGCGCGGGTAAGCATACTGAAAAACGCCGGATTACATATCCTGGTTTACACCGTCAATCAGCCCCAGCGAGCAGCGGAACTGCTGCGCTGGGGCGTGGATTGTATCTGTACCGATGCGATTGCCCTTATCGGCCCGGACTTTCAGCCCTAAGGCTTATTGAGCATGTCGCCATTCTGCCGCTGCGGCAGCATATGTTGCTGCTGCACGCCGCCGGAGTCGACACTGCCGCCGCTGAGCATCCCGCCGCTGGTATTAGGCAGAACCTGCACCCCCGGCTGGCTCTGCTGAATCCGCTGGGTGTTGTTATCCATCTGCGTTTGCAGGTGCTGCTGCTGAACGCGGGTTTGCGTTTGCAGTTGCTGGTTTAGCATCCCTGTTTGCTGTTGCTGCTGCATCATCATCTGATTTTGCATTCGCTGCTGGCTGGGGTTCTGATAGCCCGGCTGATTGGGGTTATTCAGGGTGTTGATAGGCTGCGCGAATACGGTAAACGGCAGTAACGCCGCCACAAGAATGAGACGTTTCATGGTCATTCCCTCCATCTGAAGCCTTCTGTAAGTTTATCTCGAATCCGCCATTACGATGATTTTTTAAGAGTTATGAACCAGGCTTAAGCGGGAGCATGAGTCCCTGTACCTGGAGAATAAGAATGATGAAACCAACGTTTTTACGCTGGGTGGCGATTGCTGCCCTGACGGCAGGCGGTACGTTTTGCGTGGCAGCGAATCCGCCGGCGGCACCGCCGGTCTCCTATGGTGTGGAAGAGGATGTGTTCCATCCCGTGCGGGCGCAGAAAGGGATGGTCTCCTCAGTGGATGCCCTCGCGACCCAGGTGGGGGTGGATATTCTCAAACAGGGCGGTAATGCGGTGGATGCGGCGGTGGCGGTGGGCTATGCGCTGGCGGTGACCCACCCGCAGGCGGGCAACCTCGGCGGTGGCGGCTTTATGATGCTGCGTACCAAAGATGGCACCACCACGGCGATCGACTTCCGCGAAATGGCGCCGAACCAGGCCACGCGGGATATGTTCCTTGATGACCAGGGCAATGCCGACAGTAAAAAATCGCTTACCTCCCATCTGGCGACCGGTACGCCGGGCACCGTTGCGGGCTTCTCGCTGGCGCTGGATAAATATGGCACCCTGCCGCTGAACAAGGTGGTGCAACCCGCCATCAAACTGGCGCGGGACGGCTTTGAGGTCAACGACGCGCTGGCCGACGACCTGAAAACCTACGGCAGCGAAGTGATCCCCAACCATGAGAACAGCAAAGCGATCTTCTGGAAGGAGGGCGAGCCGCTGAAGAAGGGCGATAAGCTGGTTCAGACGAACCTCGCCAAAAGCCTGGAGATGATCGCGGAGAACGGCCCGGACGCCTTCTATAAAGGGGCGATTGCCGACCAGATTGCCGAAGAGATGAGTAAGAACGGCGGGCTGATCACCAAAGCTGATCTCGCGGAGTACAAGGCGGTGGAGCGCACGCCGATTAGCGGCGACTACCGCGGGTATCAGGTCTACTCCATGCCGCCTCCGTCCTCCGGCGGGATCCACATCGTGCAGATCCTCAACATCCTCGAAAACTTCGATCTGCATAAGTTTGGTTTCGGCAGTGCAGACACATTGCAGGTGATGGCCGAGGCGGAAAAATATGCCTACGCCGACCGCTCGGAGTATCTGGGCGACCCGGATTTCGTTAAGGTGCCGTGGCAGGCGCTGACCAATAAAGCCTACGCCAAATCCCTGGCCGATCAGATCGATATCAACAAGGCCAGACCGTCGAGCGAGATCCGCCCCGGTAAGCTGGCGCCGTATGAAAGCAACCAGACCACCCACTTCTCGGTGGTGGATAAAGATGGTAACGCAGTGGCGGTGACCTATACCCTCAACACCACCTTTGGTACCGGGATCGTGGCGGGCAACAGCGGCATTCTGCTCAACAACGAGATGGATGACTTCTCCGCCAAACCGGGCGTGCCGAACGTCTACGGGCTGGTGGGCGGGGATGCCAACGCCGTAGGGCCGAAGAAGCGTCCGCTGTCGTCAATGTCGCCGACGATTGTGGTGAAAGATGGCAAAACCTGGCTGGTGACCGGCAGCCCGGGCGGCAGCCGGATTATCACCACCGTACTGCAGATGGTAGTCAACAGCATCGATTTCGGGATGAACGTGGCCGAGGCGACCAACGCCCCGCGCTTCCATCACCAGTGGCTGCCGGATGAGCTGCGGGTGGAGAAGGGCTTCAGCCCGGATACGCTGAAACTGCTGGAGCAGCGCGGACAAAAAGTGGCGGTGAAAGAGGCGATGGGTAGCACCCAGAGCATTATGGTCGGGCCGGACGGCGCACTGTACGGGGCATCGGATCCGCGCTCGCCAGGGGATTTGACGGCCGGGTATTAAACGGTTTGCCGGGTGGCGGCTCCGCCTTACCCGGCCTACAAGGTTCCGTAGGCCCGGTAAGCGTAGCGCCACCGGGCAATACTCACTTAACCCGCGCCATATAGAGCGCATCGACAAATTCGCCGTCACGCAGGGCGAATCGCTTCCCGGTGCCTTCCACCACAAATCCGTACTTGCGGTACAGGGCAATGGCAGGCGCGTTGTCGGCAAACACCGTCAGCTCAATACGTTCGATGCGCAGCCAGTTGTCGCACAGGTTGATCATCTCCCGCATCAACGCGCTGCCCGCGCCGCGACCCTGCACGTCGGCAGAGACGCTGATACCAAAGGTCGCCACGTGGCTGCGTCGGGGGTTTTCCATCACGTCCAGCGCCAGATGACCGACAACGTTACCGTCCAGGCAGGCCACCAGATGGCGTCTGCCCGGCTTTTTCATTACCCGTTCCTGCCACATCTCCATCGACGGATGAGGAAGTTGTAGTGTCTGGTGATACACCCCCGGATGGGTATTAAGCAGGCGTAAAGCTTCGGCATCGGCGGCTTCAACGTGGCGTATCACTATCTCACTCATTCCTTCTTCCTCAGTCAGTTAGGTTCCTTTCCAACATCCGTCAGTTTGAAATGTGAGTCAACAAGCATTTTTTGCAAAAAATCAGTAGACAAGTGAGAATGAGAATGATTATTATTGTCTTGCGTTCAGGGAGTCCGCGACGGAAACCTGAAAGCACGACATTGCTCACATTGCTTCCAGTATTATTTTAGCCAGCGTCTCGCTGGCTTTTTTTTGTTTACAGCTTTTGCGAATGCAGGCGATCCGGTATATCAGCCGGGTTCTCTTTTATCATGCCCACCACGTTGTTCTTCTCCGCGACAGCCGGTAAGACCTCCGCCTGGCCGGAAAAGACGCCGCCTTTTTTGATCGCCAGGGTCCGGTAGAGCAGGGTGCCGGTAATCTGGCCATTTTCGCAGATTTCAATGGCCTCGCTGCTGCACTGACCGATGACCTTACCGTCCACGATCAACTCCCGGCAGGTGATGTTTCCCTCTACATAGCCCCCACGCATGATTTTTATCAGGCTCTCTTTAGAGTCGATATTGCCGTTCAGCTTGCCGTGAACATAGACGTGCCCGCCGGAAACGATATTGCCTTCAAAATGCACATCGCTGGCGATCACGGTGGTGCCATGCTTCTCCACCGCGGTGGGTTCTTTTTCAATGACCGGTGCCGGAGGGAGAATTTCTTGCTTGTCAGTTTCGGTTTTTTTTTGTTTCTTAAACATGAGGTTAACCTGATTAGATAGAAGAGGGAGACCAAAGGCCATTAGGGTTAATGCCGCGAACAGCCACGTCAGGGAGGGGGCATTGAAGCACCAGGCGACCAGGGCGAGCAGCCAGAAGAGAAGTGCGCTATTTAACGCGAGGTATTTTCTGTCCATAGAAAATGAGCGCGACTCCTTTCGCGAGCATGTTAATTTGTCTGCCTTCTTATCCTGGGATTCAGAGGCAGGGTCAAGGTTATGCCCGTTATTTTCGGATTCGATATAGCAATATATTCACGGCACGGTTTGCCCGCCGGAATAAGCCTAAAAGATTGATGGGGTTAAATTCGCCAGCAGGTTGCGCTATGGTTGAAGGCAGAGACCTTAGCCAGGAACAACATCATGACACTACACTGCGCATTTATTGGATTTGGCAAAAGCACCACCCGCTATCACCTTCCCTATGTACTTACCCGTAAAGCCAGCTGGCATGTGGCGCATATCTTCCGCCGCCACCCGAAACCGGAAGAGCAGTCTCCGCAGTACTCCCATATTCACTTCACCAGCGATCTCGACGAGGTATTGAACGATCCCGAAGTGAAGCTGGTGATCGTCTGTACCCATGCCGACAGCCATTTTGAGTACGCGAAACGCGCGCTGGAAGCGGGTAAAAACGTGCTGGTGGAGAAGCCATTTACTCCGACGATGGCCGAGGCGAAAACGCTGTTCGAGCTGGCGCGCAGCAAAGGGCTGACCGTCACGCCGTATCAGAACCGTCGCTTTGACACCTGCTTCCTTACCGCGAAGCAGGCCATCGAGAGCGGCAAGCTGGGCGAGATTGTCGAAATCGAAAGCCACTTCGATTACTACCGTCCGGTGGCGGAGACCAAACCCGGCCTGCCGCAGGATGGTTCGTTCTACGGCCTTGGCGTCCATACCATGGACCAGATAATCAGCCTGTTTGGCCGCCCGGATCACGTGGCCTATGACATCCGCAGCCTGCGTAATAAAGCCAACCCGGACGATACCTTTGAAGCACAGCTGTTCTACGGCGACCTGAAAGCGATTGTCAAAACCAGCCATCTGGTGAAGATCGACTACCCGAAATTTATCGTTCACGGCACCAAAGGCTCGTTTATCAAGTACGGTATCGACCAGCAGGAGACCAGCCTGAAGGCCAATATCATGCCGGGTGAACCAGGGTTTGCGGCGGACGATTCCGTGGGCGTGCTGGAGTACGTTAACGACGCGGGCGTGACGGTAAAAGAGGAGATCAAACCGGGCACCGGCGACTATGGCCAGGTCTACGATGCGCTGTACCAGACCCTCACCTGCGGCGCGCCAAATTACGTCAAGGAAATTGAAGTGATGACCAACCTGGAAATCCTTGAACGCGCCTTCGAACAGGCATCACCTGCCACGATAACCCTTGTCCGATAAGCCTGAATGACTCCTCTGTGCTTGTTCAGATATTTTGAACAGAGGAGTCAATTTTCACCCTCTATGATCCCAGGTCGATTGCGTCCACACTTACTCCATCGAAACGAACTGAGGGTAAAAACAATGATTTTCTTACGCAAAGCAAACGACCGTGGACACGCAAATCATGGCTGGCTGGACTCATGGCACAGCTTCTCGTTCGCCGATTATTACGACCCGAATTTTATGGGCTTCTCGGCACTGCGCGTGATTAACGATGACGTGATTGACGCAGGCCAGGGCTTCGGTACCCACCCGCACAAAGATATGGAAATCCTGACTTACGTGCTGGAAGGGGCGGTGGAGCACCAGGACAGCATGGGTAATAAAGAGCAGGTGCCGGCGGGTGAGTTCCAGATTATGAGTGCGGGCACCGGAGTGCGTCACTCCGAATACAACCCAAGCAAAACCGACCGTCTGCGTCTGTACCAGATCTGGATCATTCCGGAAGCGAAAGGCATCACCCCGCGCTACGAGCAACGCCGCTTTGACGCGCAGCAGGGTAAACAGCTGGTACTGTCGCCGGATGCCCGTGACGGCTCGCTGAAAGTGCATCAGGATATGGAGCTTTACCGCTGGGCGCTGGCGAAAGATGAGCAGTCTGTGCACCAGATTGCCGCCAACCGCAAAGTGTGGATCCAGGTGGTGAAAGGCGACGTGACCATCAACGGCACCAAAGCGACCACCAGCGATGGTCTGGCCATCTGGGATGAGCAGGCGATTTCTGTCCATGCTGACAGCGCCGCTGAAATCCTGCTGTTCGACCTGCCGCCGGTCTAAATAATTACGCAACCTTCCCTTTAAACGGGGAAGGTTGCGCTTTGTCCGTGATAAACTGAGAAAATCTCTCACTCATGATTTCTCAGGACGATGAAAAAGAAACGCCCCGTACTTCAGGATGTCGCCGATCGCGTCGGTGTGACCAAAATGACGGTCAGCCGTTTTTTACGTAACCCGGAACAGGTTTCCGTGGCCTTACGTGGCAAGATTGCGGCTGCTCTCGATGAACTGGGTTATATCCCCAACCGTGCTCCCGATATTCTCTCCAATGCGACCAGCCGTGCGGTGGGCGTCCTGCTTCCCTCCTTAACCAACCAGGTCTTCGCCGAAGTGCTTCGCGGCATCGAAAGCGTCACCGACGCCTTTGGCTATCAGACCATGCTCGCCCACTACGGCTACAAGCCGGAGCTGGAAGAGGAGCGTCTGGAATCTATGCTTTCCTGGAACATTGACGGCCTGATCCTCACCGAACGCACCCACACCCCACGCACGCTGAAGATGATCGAAGTGGCGGGTATTCCGGTGGTGGAGCTGATGGACAGCCAGTCGCCGTGCCTGGATATCGCCGTTGGGTTCGATAACTTCGAAGCGGCCCGGCAGATGACGGCGGCGATCATTGCCCGCGGCCATCGTCATGTCGCCTATCTTGGCGCACGTCTGGACGAACGTACTATCATCAAACAGAAGGGGTACGAGCAGGCGATGCTCGACGCGAACTTAACGCCCTACAGTGTGATGGTAGAGCAGTCCTCTTCCTACACCTCCGGCATTGAGTTGATGCGTCAGGCGCGTCGTGAATATCCGCAGCTTGATGGCATCTTCTGTACCAACGATGACCTCGCGGTGGGCGCCGCTTTTGAATGCCAGCGTCTGGGCCTGAAAATCCCGCAGGATATGGCGATTGCCGGTTTCCACGGTCACGACATCGGCCAGGTCATGGAGCCGCGTCTGGCGAGCGTCCTGACGCCGCGTGAACGCATGGGTCGTATCGGTGCGGAACGCCTGCTGGCGCGCATTCGTGGTGAAGCGGTGTCGCCTAAAATGTTAGATTTAGGTTTCACTCTGTCACCAGGTGGATCTATTTAGCGTGACAAGTTTGAACTAGCTCACACTTATTCACTTCGCGCACGTTTGGATATTGCTTCTCGTCAGCCCCGGCAGGACAATGTTACCGATAACTGTTACCCGTAACAATCGACTGAGGGACATACTTTGAGCACCACAAATCCAGATCACCACGTTTATGTCCTGATGGGCGTTTCCGGTAGCGGTAAGTCCGCCGTTGCCAGCGAAGTGGCACATCAAATCCATGCTGCGTTTCTTGATGGTGATTTTCTCCATCCGCGTAGCAACATCAACAAAATGGCCTCAGGTGAGCCGCTGAACGACGACGATCGTAAACCGTGGCTGCAGGCCCTGAACGATGCGGCGTTTGCCATGCAGCGCACCAACAAAGTCTCGCTGATCGTCTGCTCTGCGCTGAAAAAGAGCTACCGCGACCAGCTGCGCGAAGGTAACGCTAACCTCTCCTTTATCTACCTGAAGGGCGATTTCGACGTGATTGAAACCCGTCTGAAAGCGCGCAAAGGGCACTTCTTTAAGACCCAGATGCTGGTGACGCAGTTTGAAACCCTGCAAGAGCCGGGCGCGGATGAAAGCGATGTACTGGTTGTGGATATCGATCAGCCGCTGGACGGTGTTGTTGCAAGCACCATTGAGGTCATCAACAAAAGGCAGTAAGTTTTGAGTACGTTAACGCTTGTTTTAACAGCAGTAGGCTCCGTGCTGCTACTGCTGTTTTTGGTCATGAAGGCCCGTATGCACGCCTTCGTGGCTTTGATGGTGGTATCTATTGGTGCAGGTCTCTTTTCCGGCATGCCGCTCGACAAAATCGCCGCGACCATGGAAAAAGGGATGGGAGGCACGCTGGGCTTCCTGGCGATTGTGGTCGCGCTTGGCGCAATGTTTGGCAAAATCCTGCATGAAACCGGCGCGGTCGATCAGATCGCCGTCAGGATGCTGAAATCGTTCGGTCACAGCCGGGCGCATTACGCCATCGGTCTGGCCGGTTTGATCTGCGCCCTGCCGCTGTTTTTTGAAGTGGCGGTAGTGCTGCTGATTAGCGTGGCGTTTTCGATGGCGCGCCACACCGGCACCAACCTTGTGAAGCTTGTTATTCCGCTGTTTGCCGGTGTCGCCGCCGCCGCAGCGTTCCTGCTGCCTGGCCCCGCGCCGATGCTGCTGGCCTCGCAGATGCATGCTGACTTTGGCTGGATGATCCTCATCGGCCTGTGCGCGGCAATCCCGGGCATGCTCATTGCCGGTCCGCTGTGGGGCAACTTCATCAGCCGTTACGTTGAGTTGCACATTCCTGACGACATCACCGAGCCGCATCTGGGCGAAAACAAAATGCCCTCCTTCGGCTTTAGCCTCGCCCTGATCCTGCTGCCGCTGGTGCTGGTCGGGCTCAAAACCATCGCCGCGCGCTTTGTGCCGGAGGGATCGAGTGCCTACGAATGGTTTGAGTTTATCGGTCACCCGTTCACGGCGATCCTGGTGGCCTGTCTGGTAGCGATCTATGGTCTGGCGATGCGCCAGGGCATGGCGAAAGACCGCGTGATGGAGATCTGCGGTGCAGCGCTGCAGCCGGCGGGTATTATTCTGCTGGTGATCGGTGCGGGCGGGGTGTTCAAGCAGGTGCTGGTGGATTCTGGCGTTGGGCCGGCGTTAGGCGGCGCGCTCACCGGCATGGGTCTTCCGATTGCGGTGACCTGCTTCGTGCTGGCTGCAGCGGTGCGTATCATTCAGGGCTCCGCTACCGTGGCATGTTTGACCGCCGTCGGGCTGGTGATGCCGGTGATTGAACAGCTGAACTACTCCGGCGCGCAGATGGCGGCGCTCTCTATCTGTATCGCGGGGGGATCTATTGTGGTCTCTCATGTGAACGACGCGGGGTTCTGGCTGTTCGGTAAATTTACCGGGGCGACGGAAGCGCAGACGCTGAAGACCTGGACGATGATGGAAACCATCCTCGGGACGACCGGGGCGATTGTCGGGATGATTGCGTTTACGTTGTTGAGCTAGCAGCTACCGTAAACCGTAGGCCGGGTAAGGCGTAGCCGCCACCCGGCTTTTTTGTGTGTGCAGGAAACGTAGGCCGGGTAAGGCATAGCCGCCACCCGGCGTGAACATGCGGCAACGGGAGTGGTTCCGTTCACCTTACGTTTAATGCTTCTCTGTATGCCACGTCACCCCTGACCACCCCGGCTCCCGGCCAGGAAAATCGCCGCGTTGCGGTCCCTTCGGCTTATGACTTGCGGCTGTCGGGTCGGGGGCGATCCTACATCCCTGTAGGTCGCCCCCTCTCGGCGCGTCCCTGCGCCTCGCCCCGGCCTCCAGTCAACGCCTCAGCGATTTTCAGCCGGACCAGGGAGCCGCTGTGGGTGTTTTGCTTATCTGACTCTTTTCGTCGCTGGGGATTTAATTTCGGGTTATGTGGGCAGGGATGTAGGCCGGGTAAGGCGTAGCCGCCACCCGGCTTTTTTGTGTGTGCAGGAAACGTAGGCCGGGTAAGGCATAGCCGCCACCCGGCGTGAACATGCGGCAACGGGAGTGGTTCCGTTCACCTTACGTTCAATGCTGCTCTGTATGCCATGTCACCCGTGAACGTGTCAGAGGGGCTCGCCGCTGTCCCCCTTACCACACTCTTTCGGCGCATCTCTGCCCTCGACTCCGCCTCCAGTCAATGCCCCAGCGATTTTCAGCCGGACCAGGGCGCGCTGCGGGTGTTTTGCTTACCTGACTCTTTTCGCCGCTGAAGATTTAATTTCTGGTTATGCGAGCCGGTAAAACGCCGGGTGGCGCTTGCGCTTACCCGGCCTACATTACTTAACGCGATGTCCAAATTACAGGAAAGTAAAAAAGCTACAGCGACACCCAGGTCCGGCTGAAAATCGCCGAAGCGTTTCCCGCAGGCCGGGGCGAGGCGCATGGACGCGCCGAGAGGGCATAGCCTGCATGGATGCAGGCTATGCCCGACCCGATAGCCGGAGGGAATAAGCTGAGGGCACCGCGGAGCGGCGATTTTCTTGCCGGTAGCCCGGGTCGCCAGGGTGGTGGCGATTGAGCCACCCTGGCACGTTCACCGGTGCGGGTGTAACAGAGAAGCAAGGAACATGAAGTGAACGGAACTACCGCTGGTGCCAGTATATTCCCTTAAACCTAAACCCAACCCCTCACCCCTTCATCCACGCCCGAATCCCATCCAGGAACATCTGTGTCGCCATCATCACCAGGATCAGCCCCATTAGCCGCTCCAGCGCATTCACCCCTTTCTCCCCCAGCAGGCGCAAAAACAGCGACGACTGCAGCAGAATGATGAACGTTCCGCCCCAGGCAATCAGCAGGGCAATCACCAGGTGGCTCATCTGGTTCGGATACTGATGCGACAGCAGCATCAGCGTCGCCAGAATGGTCGGCCCGGCGACCAGTGGGATCGCCAGCGGCACAATAAACGGCTCTTCACCCGCCGGCAGGCCGCTGCTGTTGCCTTCGGTGCTCGGGAAAATCATTTTGATGGCAATCAGGAACAGAATAATCCCGCCGGAAATGGAGACCGTTTCAGCGCGTAAGTTCAGGAACGCGAGGATTTTCTCGCCGGCAAACAGGAAGATAAACATCACCAGCAGAGCGATGAGCAGCTCGCGGATCATGATGGCCCGACGACGCTTCGGCTCGGTGTGTTTCAACACCGACATGAAAATAGGCAGGTTTCCGAGTGGATCCATAATTAGGATCAATAAAACAGCGGCGGAAATGATTTCACTCATCGTACATTATCCCTGATACTTGTATGGTTTCCCCGATGATTAGCTCTTTTTCTGATCGGCGGGCAATCATCGATTAATTTCGCTTGCGACTTTGGCAGCATTTTGTAATGTGAAGCATATCCCAGTTCAATACTGGCTTGCACAAACATCACACACCCTCTGCAGGAAAAAAATGCTATGAAAAACGTTGGTTTTATCGGCTGGCGCGGTATGGTCGGCTCTGTACTCATGCAACGCATGGTTGAAGAGCGCGATTTCGACGCTATCCGTCCGGTCTTCTTCTCCACTTCCCAGCTCGGCCAGGCTGCACCGTCCTTTGGGGGTACCACAGGCACGTTGCAGGATGCTTACGATCTGGAAGCGTTGAAGGCGCTGGATATTATTGTCACCTGCCAGGGCGGCGATTATACCAACGAAATTTATCCAAAGCTTCGTGAAAGCGGCTGGCAGGGCTACTGGATTGACGCGGCCTCTTCGCTGCGCATGAAAGACGACGCCATCATTATTCTTGACCCGGTTAACCAGGATGTCATTACCGACGGCCTGAACAAGGGCGTGAAGACCTTCGTGGGCGGCAACTGTACCGTCAGCCTGATGCTGATGTCGCTGGGCGGCCTGTTTGCTCAGGATCTGGTGGAGTGGGTCTCTGTGGCGACCTACCAGGCGGCCTCCGGCGGCGGCGCGCGCCATATGCGCGAACTGCTGACCCAGATGGGCCAACTGCACCACAGTGTTGCTGATGAGCTGGCAAACCCGGCGTCCGCTATTCTCGATATCGAACGCAAAGTGACTCAGCTGACCCGCAGCGGCGAACTGCCGGTGGATAACTTCGGCGTACCGCTGGCCGGTGGCCTGATCCCGTGGATCGACAAACAGCTGGATAACGGCCAGACCCGCGAAGAGTGGAAAGGCCAGGCAGAGACCAACAAAATCCTGAGCACCGCTTCCGTGATCCCGGTTGATGGCCTGTGCGTGCGCATCGGCGCGCTGCGCTGCCACAGCCAGGCATTCACCATTAAACTGAAAAAAGATGTGTCTATTCCGACCGTGGAAGAACTGCTCGCATCACACAATGCGTGGGCGAAAGTGGTGCCAAACGACCGCGACATCACCATGCGCGAACTGACCCCAGCTGCGGTCACCGGCACATTATCTACCCCGGTAGGCCGTCTGCGTAAACTAAATATGGGTCCGGAATACCTTTCCGCCTTTACCGTCGGCGACCAGCTGTTGTGGGGTGCCGCCGAACCGCTGCGCAGAATGCTGCGTCAGCTGGCGTAATAAATACTTAATACTAAGGGGTGATTTATCACCCCTTTTTTTGCGTACTACATGGAGTAAACGCCAAATGGTCCATAATTTTTCAGGAGTCATATAAAGCGTTGGCTATGCTTTATGCGGGATGTCACATATTCCGCCTGGAGGTTGAACGGAACAGAGAGGATGCACAATGTGCGGTTCCGTTCAGGTCACATCAAGGTCGTACCCGGCGCGCGAAAGGGGCGGCAACTAAAAAAACAGGATGAATACCATGTCCGTTCGTATTGATAGAGACGTGATTAATGCGCTTATTACGGGTCACTTTGCGGATCCGTTTTCTGTACTTGGCATGCACCGCACTGATGCCGGCCTGGAAGTCCGTGCACTGTTACCTGACGCAACGGAAGTGTGGGTGATTGAACCTAAAACCGGCCGCAAGGTCGGGAAACTCGAATGTCTCGATTCACGCGGCTTTTTCGCTGGCGTGATGGCCCGCCGTAAAAACTTCTTCCGCTACCAGCTCGCTGTGATCTGGCATGGACAACAGAATCTGATCGACGATCCCTATCGCTTTGGTCCGCTGTTGCAGGAGATGGATGCCTGGCTACTGTCTGAAGGTACGCACCTGCGTCCTTATGAGACGCTTGGCGCTCATGCCGACACTATGGATGGCGTCACCGGCACCCGTTTTACCGTCTGGGCGCCAAATGCCCAGCGTGTCTCCGTGGTGGGGCAGTTCAACTACTGGGATGGCCGTCGCCATCCGATGCGTCTGCGGCGTGAAACCGGCATCTGGGAGCTGTTTATCCCTGGCGCACTGAACGGCCAGCTCTACAAATATGAGATGATCGATGCGCAGGGTAATCTGCGTATCAAAGCCGACCCCTATGCCTTCGAAGCGCAGATGCGCCCGGAAACGGCGTCACTCATTTGCGGCCTGCCGGATAAAGTCGCCCAGAGCGAAGAGCGTATTCGGGCGAACCAGTTCGATATGCCGATCTCTATTTATGAAGTCCATCTTGGCTCCTGGCGTCGTCATACCGACAACAACTTCTGGCTCAGCTACCGGGAGCTGGCCGACCAGCTGATCCCCTATGTGAAGTGGATGGGCTTTACCCATCTGGAGCTGCTGCCGATTAACGAACACCCCTTTGATGGCAGCTGGGGCTATCAGCCGACCGGGATGTATGCCCCGACCCGCCGTTTCGGCACCCGCGACGACTTCCGCTATTTTATCAACGCCGCGCACGCCGCCGGACTGAACGTGATCCTCGACTGGGTGCCGGGCCACTTCCCGTCCGATGACTTTGGCCTCGCCCAATTTGACGGCACCAGCCTGTATGAACACAGCGACCCGCGGGAAGGCTATCACCAGGACTGGAATACCCTGATCTATAACTATGGCCGTCGGGAAGTGACCAACTACCTGGTGGGCAACGCCCTCTACTGGATCGAGCGTTTCGGCATTGATGCCCTGCGCGTGGACGCCGTCGCCTCAATGATCTACCGCGACTACAGTCGCAAAGAGGGCGAGTGGATCCCGAACGAGTTCGGCGGACGTGAAAACCTGGAAGCGATTGAGTTTCTGCGCAGCACCAACCGCATTCTTGGCGAACAGGCGCCAGGGGCGGTCACGATGGCTGAAGAGTCCACCGACTTCCCGGGCGTCTCCCGTCCGCCGTCAATGGGCGGGCTGGGCTTCTGGTACAAGTGGAACCTGGGCTGGATGCATGACACCCTGGATTACATGAAGCTGGATCCGGTGCATCGTCAGTATCATCACGACAAACTGACCTTCGGCATGCTCTATAACAGCACCGAGAACTTTGTCCTGCCGCTCTCTCACGATGAAGTGGTGCACGGCAAAAAATCGATCCTCGACCGTATGCCAGGAGACGCGTGGCAGAAATTTGCCAATCTGCGCGCTTACTACGGCTGGATGTTCGCCTTCCCGGGCAAAAAGCTGCTGTTTATGGGTAACGAGTTTGCCCAGGGACGCGAATGGAACCACGACACCAGTCTTGACTGGCATCTGCTGGAAGGGGGCGACAACTGGCACCACGGCGTTCAGCGTCTGGTGCGCGACCTCAACCATACCTACCGTCACCACAAAGCCCTGCACGAGCTCGACTTTGATGATTACGGCTTTGAGTGGCTGGTGGTGGATGACCATGAGCGCTCGGTGCTGATCTTTGTCCGTCGCGACAAGGCGGGTAACGAAATTATCGTCGCCAGTAACTTCACCCCGGTGACGCGCCATCACTACCGTTTCGGCATCAATCAGCCAGGCAAATGGCGTGAAGTGCTGAATACCGACTCCATGCACTATCACGGCAGCAACGCGGGTAACGGGGGGCTGGTACAGAGCGATGAACAGGAGAGCCACGGTCGTCCACAATCCCTGAGCATTACGTTGCCGCCGTTAGCCACTATCTGGCTGGTCCGGGAGGGGGAATGACGCAACTCGCCGCAGGTAAACCCGCTCCGCTCGGCGCATGCTATGACGGAAAAGGGGTGAATTTCACTCTCTTTTCCGCCCACGCGGATCGGGTTGAACTCTGCGTGTTTGACGGCAAAGGCATTGAACATCGGTACGATATGGTGGCGCGCAGCGGCGATATCTGGCATGGCTATCTGGAACATGCCCGCCCCGGCATGCGCTATGGCTTTCGGGTATATGGCCCGTGGGATCCCGCAAAGGGGCTGCGCTTTAACCCGGCAAAACTGCTGCTTGACCCGTGCGCGTATCAGGTCGAAGGCACGCTGAATGATGATCCCCTGCTGCACAGCGGCACAGATACACCGGATCACCGTGACAGCGCGGCGGTGGCGCCAAAAAGCGTCGTGGTCAGCGATCATTACGACTGGGAAGAGGATGCCCCGCCCAATATACCGTGGGGCAAAACGGTCATCTATGAAGCCCACGTCAAAGGGTTGACCTGGCTGCATCCTGACATCCCCGAAGATATCCGCGGCACCTACAAAGCGCTCAGTCACCCGGTGATGATTGCTTATTTTAAGCACCTCGGTATCACCACCCTGGAATTATTACCGGTGGCCCATTTTGCCAGCGAGCCGCGCCTGCAACGCCTCGGCCTCAGTAACTACTGGGGCTATAACCCGATGGCGATGTTTGCCCTTGAGCCGCGCTATGCCTCGCATCCCGACCGGGCAAGAGATGAGTTTCGTGACGCGGTGAAGGCGCTGCACGAAGCGGGTATCGAGGTCATTCTGGATATCGTCCTCAACCACAGCGCCGAGCTGGATCTTGAGGGGCCGACGTTCTCCCTGCGCGGAATTGATAACCCTAGCTATTATTGGTTAAGAGAGGATGGTGATTATCACAACTGGACCGGTTGCGGTAACACTCTCAATCTCAGCCATCCGGCAGTGACAGACTATGCGTATGCCTGCCTGAAGTACTGGGTTGAAACCTTCCATATCGACGGTTTTCGTTTTGATCTTGCGTCGGTGATTGGACGCACGCCGGAATTCAGCCAGCAGTCGCCGCTGTTTGAGGCGATAAAAAACTGCCCGCTGCTCTCAGGTGTGAAGCTGATTGCAGAGCCCTGGGATATCGGCCCGGGCGGCTACCAGGTGGGGAATTTCCCGCCGCCGTTCGCGGAATGGAACGATCACTATCGTGATGCGGCGCGCCGCTTCTGGCTGACGCGCGATCTCTCTTTAGGAACATTTGCCGGACATTTCGCCGCTTCCAGCGATGTATTTAAACGCAACGGGCGTTTGCCTTCCGCGTCGATCAACCTGTTGACGGCGCACGACGGTTTCACCCTGCGTGACTGCGTTTGTTTCAATCAGAAACACAATGAAGCAAATGGTGAAGAAAACCGTGACGGCACCTCCAATAACCACAGTTTTAATCATGGTATTGAAGGGTTAAGTGGCAATCTGGATGTGATCGAGCGGCGCCGCGCCAGCGTGCATGCGCTGCTGACGACGCTTTTACTGTCACAGGGTACGCCGATGCTGCTGGCAGGCGATGAACATGGCCACAGTCAGCGCGGCAACAACAATGCTTATTGCCAGGATAACGCGTTAACCTGGCTTGACTGGCAGCAGGCAAACGAGGGACTCGTCGCCTTTACTGCCGCGTTGGTCCATCTGCGTAAGCAGATCCCGGCGCTCACCGAGGATCGGTGGTGGGAAGAGGGCGACGGCAACGTTCGCTGGTTAAATAAAATGGCGCAACCGTTAGGTGCGCACGAGTGGCAGAACGGGGTGCCGCGCCTGCAAATCCTGCTTTCGGATTGCTGGCTCATCACCCTCAATGCCACAGATGAGGTCGCAGAAATTATTTTACCTGAAGGGGAGTGGCGGGCTATCCCCCCATTTGCCGGAGAGGATAATCCGGTCGTTATGACTGTCTGGCATGGGCCTGCGCACGGTGTATGTGTATTCCAGAGATGATAATAAAAGGAGTTGATCATGGTTAGGTTAGATAAGAACGACCCTCTAATGTTGGCGCGTCAGCTGCCATTGAAGTCTGTTGCCCTGATTCTTGCTGGCGGCCGCGGTACCCGATTAAAAGATTTAACGATCAAGCGCGCCAAACCCGCCGTCCACTTCGGCGGTAAATTCCGTATTATCGATTTTGCTCTGTCCAATTGCCTCAACTCAGGCATTCGCCGTATTGGCGTCATTACCCAGTATCAGTCACACACTCTGGTGCAGCACATTCAGCGCGGCTGGTCGTTCTTCAGTGAGGAGATGAACGAGTTTGTCGACCTGTTGCCTGCCCAGCAGCGCGTCCATGGCGAAAACTGGTACCGCGGCACCGCTGATGCGGTCACGCAGAACCTCGATATCATTCGCCGTTATAACGCCGAGTACGTGGTGATCCTCGCCGGGGACCATATCTACAAGCAGGACTACTCGCGCATGCTTATCGACCATGTCGAAAAAGGGGCGCGCTGCACCGTAGCCTGTTTGCCGGTGCCCGTTGCCGAGGCGACGGCGTTTGGCGTCATGGCGGTGGACGAAAACGATAAGGTGATCGATTTCGTGGAAAAACCGGCGAACCCACCTTCAATGCCGGGCGATGACACTAAAGCGCTTGCCAGCATGGGTATCTATGTCTTTGATGCAGATTACCTTTACCAGCTGTTGGAAGAGGACGACAAGGATGAAAAATCCAGCCACGACTTCGGCAAAGACATCATCCCGAAAATCACCAAATCTGGCATGGCTTATGCACATCCTTTCCCGCTCTCCTGCGTACAGTCCGATCCGAATTCAGAACCGTACTGGCGCGATGTAGGAACCCTGGAAGCGTACTGGAAGGCTAACCTCGATCTGGCCTCTGTCACGCCGGAGCTGGATATGTACGACCATAACTGGCCGATCCGTACCCATATGGAGTCTCTGCCGCCGGCAAAATTTGTCCAGGACCGTTCGGGCAGCCACGGCATGACCCTGAACTCGCTGGTTTCCGGCGGGTGCATTATCTCCGGCTCGGTGGTGGTGCAGTCGGTATTGTTCCCGCGCGTGCGGGTGAACTCCTTCTGCAATATTGATTCGTCAGTGCTGTTACCCGACGTCTGGGTGGGCCGCTCGTGCCGCCTGCGTCGTTGCGTTATCGACCGTGCCTGCGTCATTCCGGAAGGCATGGTAATTGGAGAAAATGCGGAAGAGGACGCGCGCCGTTTCTACCGCTCAGAAGAAGGTATCGTGCTGGTTACGCGGGAAATGCTGCGTAAACTGCAGATCAAACAGGAGCGATGATGCAGGTTTTACACGTTTGTTCTGAAATGTTCCCGTTGCTCAAAACTGGCGGGTTGGCGGATGTGATAGGGGCGTTACCGGCGGCGCAAATTGCAGGTGGGGTTGATACCCGCGTGCTGTTACCCGCTTTTCCAGATATTCGTCGCGGCGTGCCTGACGCGCAGATCGTCAGCCGCCGCGAGACCTTTGCCGGGCGCATCACATTACTGTTTGGCCATTACAACGGCGTGGGTATCTACCTGATTGACGCGCCGCATCTTTATGACCGCCCAGGGAGCCCGTACCACGACACTAACCTGTTTGCCTATACCGATAACGTGCTGCGTTTCGCGCTGCTCGGCTGGGTAGGGGCGGAGATGGCCTGCGGGCTGGATCCGTTCTGGCGTCCGGACGTGGTGCATGCCCACGACTGGCACGCCGGGTTAGCGCCAGCCTATCTGGCGGCACGTGGCCATCCGGCGAAGTCGGTCTTTACCGTGCATAACCTGGCGTACCAGGGCATGTATTTCGCCAAACATATGGATGACATCGATTTGCCATGGTCATTCTTTAATATGCACGGGCTGGAGTTTAAGGGGCAGATCTCCTTCCTCAAGGCCGGGCTTTACTACGCCGATCACATCACCGCCGTCAGTCCAACCTACGCGCGGGAGATCACCGAAGCGCAGTTTGGCTACGGGATGGAGGGACTGCTCAGCCAGCGCCATCGCGAAGGCCGACTGTCGGGCATTCTCAACGGCGTGGATGAAAAAATCTGGAGTCCGGAAACCGATCTGCTGCTGGGGGCGCGCTATAACCGCGACTCCGTGGAAGATAAGGCCGAGAACAAACGTCAGCTGCAAGTTGCCATGGGACTGAAGGTCAACGACAAGGTGCCGCTGTTTGCGGTGGTAAGCCGTCTGACCAGCCAGAAAGGACTCGATCTGGTGCTCGAGGCGCTGCCGGGCCTGCTGGAGCAGGGCGGTCAGCTGGCGCTGCTGGGTGCGGGCGATCCGGTACTGCAGGAGGGCTTCCTCGCCGCCGCCGCCGAACATCCAGGACAGGTGGGTGTGCAGATTGGCTATCACGAAGCGTTTTCGCACCGCATCATGGCGGGCGCAGACGTTATTCTGGTGCCGAGCCGTTTTGAGCCCTGCGGCTTAACCCAGCTGTATGGTCTGAAGTACGGCACGCTGCCACTGGTGCGGCGTACTGGCGGGCTGGCGGATACCGTATCCGACACCTCGCTGGAGAATCTGGCGGATGGGATCGCCACCGGATTTGTCTTTGAAGACAGTAATGCCTGGTCGCTGTTACGCGCGATTCGTCGTGCTTTCGTGTTGTGGTCACGTCCTTCTTTATGGCGTTTTGTTCAACGCCAGGCGATGGCCATGGATTTTAGCTGGCAAGTTGCGGCGCAGTCCTACCGCGATCTTTATCAACGCTTGATGTAACAATGCTGGAATCAGAGATATGAATGCACCCTTTTCCTATGCGTCTCCCACGGTAAGCATTGAGGCGTTAAAGCACTCCATTGCTTACAAGCTGATGTTCACCATTGGCAAAGACCCGGTCATCGCCAACAAACACGAATGGCTCAACGCCACCCTGTTTGCGGTGCGTGACCGGCTGGTTGAGCGCTGGCTGCGCTCCAACCGCGCCCAGCTCTCACAGGAGACTCGCCAGGTTTACTATCTGTCGATGGAGTTTTTGATTGGCCGCACCCTTTCCAACGCGCTGTTGTCGCTGGGTATCTATGACGACGTCAAAACTGCGCTGGAAGAGATGGGGTTAGATTTAGAAGAGCTGATTGACGAAGAGAACGACCCTGGCCTCGGCAACGGTGGTCTGGGCCGTCTGGCAGCCTGCTTCCTCGATTCGCTGGCGACCCTTGCCCTGCCAGGGCGTGGCTACGGTATCCGCTACGATTACGGCATGTTCAAACAGAACATTGTCGATGGCCGGCAGAAAGAGTCTCCGGACTACTGGCTGGAGTACGGCAACCCGTGGGAGTTCAAGCGCCACAATACCCGTTATAAAGTCCGCTTCGGTGGCCGTATTCAGCAGGAAGGCAAGAAGAGCCGCTGGGTCGAAACCGAAGAGATCCTGGCTGTGGCTTACGATCAGATCATTCCCGGCTACGACACTGACGCCACCAATACGCTGCGCCTGTGGAACGCCCAGGCCAGTAGCGAGATTAACCTCGGTAAGTTCAACCAGGGCGACTACTTCGCGGCGGTGGAAGATAAAAACCACTCCGAGAACGTCTCCCGTGTGCTCTATCCGGATGATTCCACCTACTCCGGGCGCGAGCTGCGCCTGCGTCAGGAGTACTTCCTGGTCTCCGCGACCATTCAGGATATCCTGAGCCGTCACTACCAGCTGCACAAAACCTACGCCAATCTGGCGGATAAGATCGCAATTCACCTGAATGACACCCACCCGGTGTTGTCGATCCCTGAGCTGATGCGCTTGCTGATTGACGAGCACAAGTTCAGCTGGGACGAGGCGTTTGAGGTGACCTGCCAGGTCTTCTCCTACACCAACCACACGTTGATGAGCGAAGCGCTGGAAACCTGGCCAGTAGATATGCTGGGCAAAATCCTGCCGCGCCACCTGCAGATTATCTTCGAGATTAACGACTTCTTCCTGAGAACGTTGCAGGAGCAGTATCCGCACGACACCGGCCTGCTGAGCCGCACCTCAATCATTGATGAATCCAATGGCCGCCGGGTGCGCATGGCGTGGCTGGCGGTGGTGATCAGCCACAAGGTCAACGGCGTGTCTGAGCTGCACTCGAACCTGATGGTGCAGTCGCTGTTCGCAGACTTTGCGAAAATCTTCCCGATGCGTTTCTGCAACGTCACCAACGGGGTGACGCCACGCCGCTGGCTGGCGCTGGCGAACCAGCCGCTCTCTGATGTGCTCGACGAGAACATTGGCCGCACCTGGCGGACCGATTTAAGCCAGCTGAGCGAGCTCGAGCAGCATGCTGACTTCCCGACGGTGAATAAAGCGGTGCGTGATGCCAAACTGCTGAATAAAAAGCGGCTGGCGGTGTGGATGGCGCTGCATCTGAACGTGGTGGCTAACCCGAAAGCGCTGTTCGACGTGCAGATCAAACGTATCCACGAGTACAAGCGTCAGCTGATGAACGTGCTGCACGTGATCACCCGTTACAACCGCATCAAAGCCGACCCGGATGCGGACTGGGTGCCACGCGTGAACATCTTCGCCGGGAAAGCGGCGTCGGCCTATTACATGGCGAAGCACATTATTCATCTGATCAACGACGTGGCGAAGGTGATCAATAACGATCCGCAGATTGGCGACAAGCTGAAGGTCGTCTTTATCCCGAACTACAGCGTGAGTCTGGCCCAGCTGATCATTCCGGCCGCCGATCTCTCGGAGCAGATCTCGACCGCAGGCACCGAAGCCTCCGGCACCAGCAACATGAAATTTGCCCTCAACGGCGCGCTGACCATCGGCACGCTGGATGGCGCCAATGTTGAGATGCTGGAGCACGTGGGTGAAGAGAATATCTTTATCTTCGGTAATACCACGGAAGAGGTGGAGGCGCTGCGTGCTAAGGGCTACTCGCCGCGTGATTATTACGAGCAGGATGAAGAGTTGCGTCAGGTGCTGACCCAGATCGGCACCGGGGTATTTAATCCGGACGAGCCTGGCCGCTATCGCGACCTGGTGGATTCGCTGATTAACTTCGGTGACCACTACCAGGTGCTGGCGGACTACCGCAGCTATGTGGATTGTCAGGACCGGGTCGACGAGCTGTACCGCAAGCCGGAAGAGTGGGCCACCAAAGCGATGCACAACATCGCCAATATGGGCTACTTCTCGTCGGATCGCACCATCCAGGAGTATGCCGAGAACATCTGGCATATCAAACCGGTGCGGTTGTAAAAAACGCCGGGTGGCGGCTGCGCCTTACCCGGCCTACGTTCCTTTCTCTTTTGTAGGCCCGGTAAGCGCCAGCGCCACCGGGCATTTTTTATGATGCTAACGACAGCTCACGCTTTCCCATACGCTGCGCCAGCCACAGCGCCACGCGCGACTGTTGCTCCGCATTGAGCCACATCCCCTCTTTGGTGCGACGCCACAGCGCATCGTCTGCGCGGCGTACCCACTCGTGGTCGGCTAAGTAGCGCAGTTCCGCCTCGTAAAACTCGTGGCCAAAATGTTCGCCCAGATCGGTCAGATCCTTCGCCCCGTTCAGGATCAGCTCGCTATTGCTGCCGTAGGTGCGGGCAAAGTGGCGGGCCATGGATTCGCTGATAAACGGATAGCGACGGCGCAGTTTTGCCGCGTAATCATCGCGGTTGCCGCCGATATCACCGCCGGGCAGCACCGCGCCTTTGGTCCATGCCGGGCCAATACCCTGGTAGTAGGGTGCCAGTTTTTCCATCGCATGTTCCGCCAGCTTACGGTAGGTGGTGAGCTTACCGCCAAACACCGACAGCAGCGGCGCTTTGCCGTGATCGTCGTGAATATCGAGCGTGTAGTCGCGGGTGATGGCCTGCGGTGAATCGGACTCGTCGTCACACAGCGGACGCACGCCAGAGTAGCTCCAGACCACATCCTCGCGCGTCAGCGTCTTTTTAAAGTGCGCGTTATAGACCTCCAGCAGATAGCTGACTTCGCTCTCGTCGATCTCAACGTTCTTCGGATCGCCTTTGTACTCCACGTCGGTGGTGCCGATGATGGAGAATTCATCCATCCACGGGATGACAAACACGATGCGCTTGTCTTCGTTTTGCAGAATATAGGCCTGTTTCTGGGTATGCACCCGCGGCACCACAATGTGGCTACCTTTGATCAGGCGGATGCCATACGGTGACGGCAGCTGCATCCCCTGGTCAAAGAACTGCTTCACCCATGGGCCGGTTGCGTTCACCAGCCCGCGTGCCTGCCAGCTGAAACGCTCGCCGGTATCGATATCTTCCGCTTCGACAATCCACAGCCCCTTTTCCCGGCGCGCCGAGACCGCGCGGGTGCGGGTTTTCACCTCACCGCCTTTGCGTTCAACCATTTGCGCGTTGGCCAGCACCAGACGGGCATCGTCCACCCAGCAGTCGGAATATTCGAATCCGCGCACGATTTCAGGCTTCAGCACCGAGTCTGCGCCAAAACGCACACCGGCAGAGGCGGGCAGGCTGGTGCGTTTACCCAGGTGGTCGTACATAAACAGACCAATGCGGATCATCCATGCCGGGCGCAGATGCGGGCGGTGCGGCAGGCGAAAACGCATCGGCGTGGCGATATGGGGTGCCATTTTCAGCAGCACTTCACGTTCCGCCAGCGCTTCACTCACCAGGCGGAACTCATAGTGTTCCAGGTAACGCAGGCCACCGTGGATCAGTTTGGAGCTGGCGGAGGAGGTGGCACAGGCGAGATCCTGCGCTTCCAGCATCAGGACAGATAACCCGCGCCCGGCCGCATCAGCCGCAATACCTGCACCGTTGATACCGCCACCTATTACAATCAGATCTTTAGTTTCCATTGCATCCTCACGCACTTTCGTTAAAGCTCAAAAATGTTCGATATCGCTCATATTAGCAAAGGAAATGGATTTTAGTAACATCAAAAAAACATTTTTGAGTGATAGAGCTAACATAATGGCGTTTACCCGCCGCCACGACGTACACTAACCGTTAAAATAGTGCGGTCCCAGGCCGCACGGCACGTGAACAGACAACAGAGAGCACCATGGAACAATTTGAATGTATTAACGTAGAAGAAGCCCATCAGAAGATGCACCAGGGCACCGCAGTGCTGGTGGATATTCGCGATCCGCAAAGTTTTGCGATGGGCCACACCCCGGGCGCATTCCATCTGACCAATGCCTCGCTCGCCGAGTTTATGCGTGACAACGATTTCGACACCCCGGTAATGGTGATGTGCTATCACGGCAACAGCAGTAAGGGGGCGGCGCAATATCTGCTGCAACAGGGCTATGACTCGGTTTACAGCGTGGACGGCGGCTTCGATGCCTGGCACCGTCATTTCCCGGCAGAAGTCGAGCACGCGGGCATTTAGGGTATATACTGTCCCCTTTTGTGTGGAATAAGCGACTGCCGCCGATGCTACTGATCACCTCTTTTAACAACCCGCGCGTCGCCCAGGCGTTTGTCGACTACATGGCGACGCAGGGTGTCATTCTTACCATTCAACAACATACGCAAACCGACGTCTGGCTGGCGGATGAGAGCCAGGCTGCCCGGGTTGAGGCGGAGCTGGCGCGTTTTCTGGAAAATCCCGGCGATGCACGCTATCTGGCGGCGAGCTGGCAGTCCGGCCATACCGGTAGCGGCCTGCGTTATCAGCGCTTTCCTTTCCTTGCGACCCTGCGCGAACGCGCGGGGCCGTTTACCCTGGGGTTAATGGCGGCCTGCATTCTGGTCTTCATTATGATGAGCGTGGTGGGCGATCAGCAGATCATGCTGCTGCTGGCCTGGCCCTATGACGCCTCGTTAGAGTTCGAATTCTGGCGCTACTTCACCCACGCGCTGATGCACTTCTCGTTCCTGCATATTCTCTTTAACCTGCTGTGGTGGTGGTATCTCGGCGGGGCGGTGGAGAAACGGCTCGGCAGCGGCAAGCTCATCGTGCTCACCCTTATCAGCGCGCTGCTCAGCGGCTTTATCCAGCATAAGTTCGGCGGCCCGTGGTTTGGCGGCCTTTCCGGCGTGGTCTACGCGCTGATGGGCTATGTCTGGCTGCGCGGCGAGCGCGATCCAGAGAGCGGTATCTACCTGCAGCGCGGGTTGATGACCTTTGCATTAATCTGGATTATTGCCGGATGGTTTGATCTGTTTGGTATGGCGATTGCCAACGGTGCTCACGTCGCCGGGCTGGTGGTCGGGCTGGCGATGGCGTTTGCCGATACGCTCAATGCGCGAAAACGAACATAAATCTGGCAGGGAACTCCGATGAAACAAACACAACGTCATGATGCCATTATTGACCTGGTGAAAAAGCAGGGATACGTCAGTACCGAAGAGCTGGTGGAGCAGTTTGCCGTCAGCCCGCAGACCATCCGCCGCGACCTCAACGACCTGGCCGATCAGAACCGTATCCTGCGCCACCACGGCGGCGCGGCGCTGCCCTCCAGTTCGGTCAACACCCCCTGGCATGACCGCAAGGCGACGCAGACCTCGGAAAAGGAGCGTATCGCCCGTAAGGTCGCCAGTCAGATCCCCAACGGCGCGACGCTGTTTATCGACATCGGCACCACGCCGGAGGCGGTGGCACATGCCCTGCTCGGTCATGAAAATCTGCGTATCGTGACCAACAACCTCAACGTCGCCACCACCCTGATGCAGAAAGAGGACTTTCGCATCATTCTGGCGGGCGGCGAGCTGCGCAGCCGTGACGGCGGCATTATTGGCGAGGCGACCCTCGACTTTATCTCCCAGTTCCGCCTCGACTTTGGCATTCTCGGCATCAGCGGTATCGATACGGACGGCTCGCTGCTGGAGTTTGACTACCACGAAGTGCGCACTAAGCGGGCGATCATTGAGAACTCGCGCCATGTCATGCTGGTGGTGGATCACTCCAAGTTTGGCCGTAACGCGATGGTGAACATGGGCAGCATAAGTATGGTGAATGCGGTTTACACCGACGTGATGCCGCCAGCGGGTGTGTTGAAGGTCATTAAAGATAATAACTTGCAGTTAGAGCTGTGCTGAATTCATGTCGGGTGGCGCTGCGCTTACCCGACCTACAAAATCGTAGGCCCGGCAAGCGTAGCGCCGCCGGGCAATAAATGGCAACAAAACCGTAGGCCCGCGCAAGCGCAGCGCCGCCGGGCAATGCCCTACACGCCGTACCCCATCATCTTCAACAGCTGCTGCGCATGCTGCACCGCATCCTGACGGTGGGCGACGCCCAGCTTCTGATACAGGTTCCGGATATGCGTTTTAATGGTGGTGGCCGCCACCGCCAGCTCACCGGCAATCTGCTCGTTGCTGTAGCCTGAGTAAATCAGCCCCAGAACCTGCCATTCGCGCTGGGTCAGCGGACTGGTGCGGATCAGCTCCGGCACTTCCGGGTGATTCAGCAGACGCTCCACAAAGGTCTCGTCGAAGTGGGCAAACTTGTGGCGATGATGCTGGTTAATCTCACGCAGAATGCGCTGGGCACGGTGCTGATCCAGCTCCGGCAGCGTGTTGAGCTGAATAAGCTGGCGCAGCTGCTGCGCCATGGTCTCGCCTTCAATCACAAAGTGGCTGATAAAGCCGGTGCGATTAGCCAGCTGTAACGCTTCCAGCAGCACGCGCTGGGCGTCATTCTTACGGCCAGACTGCCAGTAAAGCTGATTTTGCAGCAGCAGGTTGCGGTTGAGATCGCTCATCAGACGCAGGCTGCGGGCATTTTCGTTCAGCTCTTCCAGCACCATCTCTGCCGGTTCAAATTCGCCTAACAGGATCTGCGCCCGGGCAATGTTGCGCCATTGGCTCTGCAGGAAGTGGTTATTGGCGAACGCCGGCTTCGGCGTCTGGCGCAGCCAGTTGGCCGCCGATTTCTTGTCGCCAGTCATCTGCCAGTAAATCACCCGCACCTTATCGGCGTTGGATACCCAGTCGCTGTGGTACTGACCGTTGCCGAGCAGGTTTTCCAGGCGGTTGAGGTGGTTACGGGCGTTGTCGAGATCGCCGCGCGCCAGCGAGCACTGCACCAGCAGGCCCAGACACTGCAACTGCTGCTGCGGCTGATAGGTGGAAAGCACATTGACCCCAAGACGGGCGGTGCTTTCGGCTTCGTCCAGACGCGCCCACGCCCACAGAAGCTGGGCGCGAATGCGCAGCAGGAACTCGTGCATTGGCAGCTGTTCCAGATGCTGATCGCGGATCAGATTGAACGCTTTTTCCTGCGTCTCCCAGGCGGCCTGCAGGAAGCCTTGGGCAAACAAAATTTCGCTCTGCTGGATCAGGCTCCACAGCGCGTAGTGCCAGACATCGTGACGGCGTGCCATCTGTTCGGTCTGCTGCATCAGCGACAGGGAGCGGGTGAGATCGCCTTTACAGTGCAGCACTTCCCCATGCACCGAGGTGGCAACGATACGGCTGTAGAAGTTCGCCAGGGGCAGCTCTTCCAGCGCGACCATTGACAGGCGCTGGGCCTCTTCCTGGTCGCCGTCATTGATCGCCACCTGCGCGCGCAGGGCGTTAAACTCGCCGTGCAGGGCGGCATCCATCTCGCCCTTCATCTCCTGCTCGGCGCGGGCCAGCAGGGTGTTCACTTCGCTGTAGCGATGCTGGCTTTGCATCAGCCAGGCCTGGAGCAGCACCAGGCGTGGATTTTCCAGCAGGCTCTCCCACGGCAGGGCGCGCAGCGACTCTTCCAGCAGGGCCAGCTCGCTGTGATTAAACAGGCTCCAGGCGTGGTTGAGCAGGATATCGCGCAGCATATGGGCATCGCCCGCTGCCAGCGCGTGATGAATCGCCTCGCTCGGGAAACCCTGCGCCATCCAGCTCTCGGCGGCGGCGCGGTGGATTTCCGGTAATTCGGTTGCCAGCTCCCACTGACAGCGCTGGCGCAGGAAGCTGCCAAACAGCGGGTGGTAGCTGAACCATTCGCCGGAGTCATCCATGCGCTGCAGGAACAACCCCTGACGCTCAATCTCTTCCAGGCGCATCTGGCCGTTGTCTTCGCCGGTGACGCGCACAATCAGCGCATCGTTCATTGAGCGCAGCAGGGAGCTTTTCAGCAGGAACTGACGGGTGGATTGATCGACGCTGTTGAGCACCTCATCCACCAGGTAATCGGAGAGGTGGCTGGCATTGATCCCCGACAGGCGACGGGCGGACTGCTGCGTCGGGCTGTTATTATGCCGCGCCGACAGGGCAATCAGCTGCAGGGCGGTCGCCCAGCCAGCCACGTCGTCGCACAGGCGGCTGCTTTCCGCCACCTCGATAGGGGATTTCAGGCGGCAGTCAAAGAACTGCTTCGCCTCCTGATGGGTAAAGGAGAGCTGCTGGCTGCCGATTTCCAGCAGCTGATCGCGCACGCGCAGGTTGGCAATGCCCAGCTGCGGCAGGTTGCGCGACAGCACCACCAGGGTCAGGTTTTCCGGCTGATGACGCAGGAAAAAGCGCATCGACTCATGGATCACCGGGTTGGTGATCAGATGATAATCGTCAATGACCAGATAGAGCGGGCGATGCCATTCGGCCAGCTCGATAAAGAGTTGGGAAAACAGTGAAGAGAGGCTGGCGTACTGCCGCTTTTGCACCATGCTTTCGCTGGTTACACAGTGTCCGTTGGTCGCCTGCTGAATGGCGGCGATAAGATAACTGGCGAAACGCTCCTGCTGGTTATCGCCCTCATCAAGGGAGTACCAGCCAAGATCGGTCTTGCCGGATGCCCACTGCGAAATGAGCGTGGTTTTGCCGTACCCGGCAGGGCTCGTTACCAGCGCCAGTCGAAAATTGTTCGCGCCGGAAAGTTTCGCCAGCAAGCGTTCGCGGACCACAGTATGGTCAAGACGAACCGGGCGACTTAATTTTGACGGAATCAACATAGTTTTCACTTCACTGTGTGGAAATCGAGATTTTTGATTTTTTTGCGCTTCGTAATTAATGCATATAAGGTCGGTCAGAAACCTCTTTATTGCAAGTTATGTCCGGGTTTTATATCCCTTAATTTGCACTCGGTCACAAAAATATATGCTGGGGTGCGGGAACTTTTCCGATGGGCCTCGAAAGCGCATGGATACTGGTTTGGCGCGTATGCGGAACGTTAAGCATAAAAAGGAATATAGAATCGTAAAGGCTGTGAAAAGTTAATAAAGTCCTGGGATGGTTACCCTGGTAAAATAACCCTCTGCGATGCAGTAAAATCCTACAATTATTATTTCAGGTAAGTAATTATTACTGCGCTCATATATTTCTTCTGAAAACCTGTTTCATTTTTTGACACTCTTCCCGGTAATCTCGTCTGCAATGCCCCACACTCTGGCTGCGGAAAGTGGCCGCGATCACACTTTATCGCTCATCCCCGCTACTCCTCCCCGCCTAATCCCTGGCAGGAGGAGGAAGAGCCATAAGTAGCCAGGCACACTAGCGCCAACGTTTTATTTTCTCTCTACAGGATGCAGATTCCCTATGTCACAGCCTACTTTCAACAAAGCTCAATTCCAGGCTGCCCTGACGCGTCAGTGGCAGCGTTTTGGTTTACATGCCGCTGAAGAGATGACCTCCCGCCAGTGGTGGCAGGCCGTCAGTGGAGCGCTCGCCGAGTTACTGAGCGCCCAACCCGCAGTAGAACCGGCGAAAGATCAGCGCCACGTTAACTACATCTCAATGGAATTCCTGATTGGCCGTCTGACCGGCAACAATCTGCTGAACCTGGGCTGGTATCAGGAGGTGAGCGATGTGCTAAACGCGCACAACGTTAACCTGACCGACCTACTGGAAGAGGAGATCGACCCGGCGCTCGGCAACGGCGGTCTGGGACGTCTGGCGGCCTGCTTCCTGGACTCCATGGCGACGGTAGGCCAGGCGGCGATCGGCTATGGTCTGAACTATCAGTACGGCCTGTTCCGTCAGTCCTTTGCCGACGGCCAGCAGATGGAAGCCCCGGATGACTGGCATCGTGGCAGCTACCCGTGGTTCCGCCACAACGAAGCGCTGGATGTGCAGGTGGGCATTGGCGGTAAAGTGACCAAAGCGGGTCAGTGGGAGCCAGGCTTCACCATCACCGGCCAGGCCTGGGATCTGCCGGTGCTGGGCTACCGTAACGGCGTGGCGCAGCCGCTACGTCTGTGGCAGGCGACCCATGCCCATCCGTTCAACCTGACCAAATTCAACGACGGTGATTTCCTGCGTGCTGAGCAGCAGGGGATCGACGCCGACAAGCTGACCAAGGTTCTTTACCCGAACGACAACCATCTGGCGGGCAAAAAGCTGCGCCTGATGCAGCAGTACTTCCAGTGCGCCTGCTCCGTGGCCGACATTCTGCGTCGCCACCACCTGGCGGGCCGCAAGCTGGCGGAGCTGGCGGATTACGAAGTGATCCAGCTGAACGACACCCACCCAACCATCGCCATTCCGGAACTGCTGCGCGTGCTGATTGACGAGCATCAGCTGAGCTGGGACGACGCCTGGGCGATTACCAGCAAGACCTTCGCCTACACCAACCACACCCTGATGCCAGAGGCGCTGGAGTGCTGGGACGAGAAGCTGATTAAAACTCTGCTGCCGCGCCATATGCAGATCATCAACGAAATCAACAACCGCTTCAAAAAGCAGGTCGAGAAAACCTGGCCGGGCGATAAAGCGGTATGGGCGAAGCTGGCGGTAGTGTTCGACAAGCAGGTTCGCATGGCTAACCTCTGCGTGGTCAGCGGCTTTGCGGTAAACGGCGTGGCCGCGCTGCACTCCGACCTGGTGGTGAAAGATCTGTTCCCGGAATATCACCAGCTGTGGCCGAACAAGTTCCACAACGTGACCAACGGCATCACGCCGCGTCGCTGGATCAAACAGTGCAACCCGGCACTCTCCGCGCTGCTGGATTCTTCGCTGGATAAAGAGTGGGCCAACGATCTCGATCAGCTGATCAACCTCGAGAAGTATGCCGACGATGCGGCGTTCCGCGAGACTTACCGCACCATCAAGCAGGACAACAAAGTGCGCCTGGCGGCGTACGTCAAAGCCCGTACCGGGATTGAGATCAACCCGAACGCGCTGTTTGATATTCAGATTAAACGTCTGCACGAGTACAAGCGTCAGCACCTGAATCTGCTGCACATTCTGGCGCTGTACAAAGAGATTCGCGAGAACCCGCAGGCCGACCGCGTGCCGCGCGTATTCCTGTTTGGCGCGAAAGCGGCACCGGGCTACTACCTGGCAAAAAACATCATCTTCGCTATCAATAAAGTGGCCGACGCGGTGAACAACGATCCGAAAGTGGGCGACAAGCTGAAGGTGGTCTTCCTGCCGGATTACTGTGTCTCTGCGGCCGAGCTGTTAATCCCAGCGGCGGACGTTTCTGAGCAGATTTCTACCGCAGGCAAAGAGGCCTCCGGCACCGGCAACATGAAGCTGGCCCTGAACGGCGCGCTGACTGTGGGTACTCTGGACGGGGCGAACGTTGAGATTGCCGAGCAGGTGGGCGACGAGAACATCTTTATCTTCGGCCATACTGTGGAAGAGGTGAAAGCCATTAAAGCCAAAGGTTACGACCCGGTGAAATGGCGTAAAAAAGACAAACTGCTGGATGCGGTACTGAAAGAGCTGGAGAGCGGCAAATACAGCGACGGCGACAAGCACGCGTTCGACCAGATGCTACACAGCATCGGCAAAGAGGGCGGCGACCCGTACCTGCTGATGGCGGACTTTGCGGGCTACGTTGAGGCGCAGAAACAGGTCGATGTTCTGTATCGCGACCAGGAAGCCTGGACCCGGGCGTGCATTCTGAACACCGCGCGCTGCGGCATGTTCAGCTCTGACCGTTCAATCCGCGACTACCAGGCCCGTATCTGGCAGGCAAAACGCTAAGGAAGCGCGATGGAAAGTAAACGTCTCGATAATGCCGCTCTGGCGGCGGGCATCAGCCCCAGCTATATCAATGCTCATGGTAAACCGCAGTCTATTGGTGCTGAAACCAAGAGGCGTTTGCTGGATGCCATGCATAAAGCCAAACCCGTCGCGAAAGCGGCGGTTACCCCCGTCCCGAACGTGATGGTCTACACCGCCGGGAAAAAGATGCCGCTGACGATCGAAGGCAGCGGCGACTTTAGCTGGCTGCTGACTACCGAAGAGGGACATCAGCACAAGGGCCACGCCACGGGCGGCAAAAACCTCAACCTTCCGGCAAAACTGCCGGAGGGCTACCACACGCTAACGCTCACCCAGGACGGCCAGCGCTGGCACTGCCGGGTGATTGTGGCGCCAAAACGCTGCTACGAGCCGCAGGCGCTGAAAGAGGGCAAAAAGCTGTGGGGTGCCTGTGTGCAGCTCTACACGCTGCGCTCGGAGAATAACTGGGGGATCGGCGATTTCGGCGATCTGAAAAAGATGCTGGCAGATGTTGGCAAGCGCGGCGGGGCCTTTATCGGTCTCAACCCGATCCATGCGCTCTATCCGGCTAACCCGGAGAGCGCCAGCCCGTACAGCCCGTCGTCCCGTCGCTGGCTGAACGTGATTTATATCGACGTGAACGCCGTGGAGGATTTCCGCAACAGCGACGAGGCGCAGGCGTGGTGGAAGATGGAGACTACCCGGCAGACGCTGCAACGCGCCCGCGATGCCGAGTGGGTCGATTATGCCTCCGTCACCGCGCTGAAGATGGCCGCGCTGCGTATGGCGTGGAAAGGCTTTGCGCAGCGTGACGACGACCAGATGGCGGCCTTCCGGGCGTTTGTTGCCCGCGAAGGGGAGAGCCTCTACTGGCAGGCGGCGTTCGACGCGCTGCATGCGCATCAGGTGAAAGAGGATGAAATGCGCTGGGGCTGGCCGGTCTGGCCTGAGCAGTATCAGTCCGTCGACTCCCCGGCAGTGAAAGCGTTTTGCGACGAACATGCCGACGAGGTCGATTTTTACCTCTGGCTGCAGTGGCTGGCCTACAGCCAGTTCGCAGCCTGCTGGCAGGAGAGCCAGGGTTACGACATGCCGATTGGTCTCTACCGTGACCTGGCGGTGGGTGTGGCCGAAGGCGGGGCGGAGACCTGGTGCGATCGCGAGCTTTACTGCCTGAAAGCCTCGGTCGGTGCGCCACCGGATATTCTTGGCCCACTCGGCCAGAACTGGGGCCTGCCGCCGATGGACCCGCATGTGATCGCGGCTCGCGCTTATGAGCCCTTTATCGAACTGCTGCGCGCCAACATGCAGAACTGCGGCGCGCTGCGTATCGACCACGTGATGTCGGTCCTGCGTCTGTGGTGGATCCCCTACGGCGAAACCGCCGACCACGGCGCCTATGTTCATTATCCGGTGGACGATCTGCTCTCGATTCTTGCGCTGGAGAGTAAGCGCCATAACTGTATGGTGATCGGCGAAGATCTCGGTACCGTACCGGTAGAAATTGTCAGCAAGCTGCGTGACAGCGGCGTGTACTCCTACAAGGTGCTCTATTTTGAAAACGACCTTGAAAAGAACTTCCGTGCGCCGGAGGCGTATCCAGAACAATCAATGGCAGTCGCGACGACGCATGACCTTCCTACGCTTCGGGGCTGGTGGGACAGCGGCGACCTTACCCTGGGCAAGACGCTGGGTCTCTACCCTGACGAAGTGATGCTCCGCGGGCTTTATCAGGATCGCGAGCTGTCGAAGCAGGGGCTGCTGGATGCGTTGCATGAGCACGGCTGCCTGCCAAAACGCACCGGGCATAAGGCGTCGTTGATGTCGATGACCCCGACGCTCAACCGCGGGTTACAGCGCTACATTGCCGACAGCAACAGTGCGCTGCTGGGATTACAGCCGGAAGACTGGCTGGGTATGGCGGAGCCGGTTAACATTCCGGGCACCAGCTACCAGTACAAGAACTGGCGTCGCAAGCTCTCCACCTCCCTTGAGGCGATGTTTGCCGATGACGGCGTGAACAAGCTGATTAAGGATCTCGATAAGCGGCGAAAAGCGGCTGCGAAGAAGTGATAAAAAAACCCGCCGGATGGCGGGTTTTTTATTGCCCGGTGACGCGTAGCGATCCGGGCCTACGGAATGAGCATGCTCTGCTTTTGTAGGCCGGGTAAGGCGCAGCCGCCACCCGGCGCTGTCACATCAAACAACCATACCCAGCAGCAGACACCCAATCAGGCCGCAGACGGAGATGATGGTTTCCAGCATCGACCAGGACTTGATGGTCTCACCGATAGTCAGGTTGAAGTACTCCTTGAACAGCCAGAAGCCCGGATCGTTGACGTGAGAGAAGATCACGCTACCGGAACCGACCGCGATAACCATCAGCTCAGGGCTGACGCCGGTGGTGGCAATCAGTGGCGCCACGATACCGCCCGCAGTGATAGCGGCCACGGTGGCAGAACCCAGCGCGATACGCAGGACTGCGGCGATAGACCAGGCCATCAGGATAGGGGAGATGTTGGTTTCATGCATCATAGAGGCGATGTACTTGTCCACGCCGCTATCCACCAGAACCTGTTTGAACGCACCGCCACCACCGATGATCAGCAGCATCATGGCGATGATTTTGATCGAGGAGCCCAGGGTGTCGTTAATCTGATCCATGGAGCGGCCACGGTTCAGACCAAAGGTGAAAAGCGCAATCAGAACCGCGATCAGCGTCGCCATTACCGGGTCGCCCAGGAACTCAGCCACGCCCAGAACCGGATGGCCTTTCGGCAGCACCATTTCACAGACGGCGCGCATGGCCATTAGCACAACCGGTACCAGAGAGGTCCAGACGCTGACGGCAAAGCTTGGCATCTCGGCTTCAGTAAAGGTCTTGGCGTTGTAGAGTCCTTCCGGGATCGGCTTGTCGATACCTTTCAGGCAGCGGGCAAATACCGGGCCTGCCAGGATAACGGTCGGGATCGCAAGGATGGTACCGAACAGCAGGGTTTTACCCATGTCCGCATGGAAAATAGTGGCGATAGCGGTCGGGCCCGGGTGCGGCGGCAGGAAGCCGTGGGTCACCGACAGTGCAGCAGCCATCGGCACACCGACATAGAGCAGCGGGATGCTGGCAGAGGCGGCGATGGTGAACACCAGCGGCAGCATCAGCACGAAGCCCACTTCGTAGAACAGCGCGAAACCAACGGTGAAGCCGGTTAAAACCACCGCCCACTGAATGTTGTTTTTGCCAAATTTTGCAATCAGCGTGGTTGCGATGCGCTGTGCGCCACCGCAGTCAGCCAGCATTTTACCGAGCATGGCGCCGAAGCCCATGATCAGCGCGAGGCTACCGAGCGTACCGCCCACGCCAGCTTTAATGGAGCTGATAACTTTTACCAGCGGCATACCCTGCATCAGGCCGACAGCAAGTGCCACCAGAACCAGAGCGATAAAACCGTTCATTTTGAAACGGATCATCAAGAGCAGTAATAAGACAACACCGATAGCGACAATAACTAATGGCATGATTGACCTGGCCTTTGAATTGTTATGGGTAACGTCGTTGTTTGACGACTATTTCCAAATGCCCCAACTGGGAACAGAGTGGTAATGGCACTTACGCTGATACCATCCGGACGTTTAAGTTTAGACGGCTGTTATAAGGGGAGGTGAGTGCCCACGGGAATGATACGGGTAACATCGGTGGGTTGAGAATCACCCCGGTGGTCAAAATGTGAATTATGAGACACAGGTCATGTTATGGCAGGAGAGGAAAAGAGGATTATTGCCCGGATCCAGCGCCGGTTCCGGGCAAAAAGAGCGGAAAAAACTTAGTAGTAGGAGTGTTCGCCGCGCTGGTGTTCGGTAAGATCGCGCACGCCTTTCAGCTCCGGGAACTCGTTCAGCAGCTGCTTCTCGATCCCCTCTTTCAGGGTGACGTCGACCATGGAACAGCCGTTACAGCCGCCGCCAAACTGCAGAATCGCCAGACCGTCTTCGGTGATCTCCATCAGGGAGACGCGACCGCCATGGCCCGCCAGCTGCGGGTTGATCTGGGACTGCAGCAGATACTCAACGCGCTCCATCAGCGGAGCGTCATCGCCCACTTTACGCATTTTGGCGTTTGGCGCTTTCAGGGTTAACTGCGAGCCCAGCTGGTCGGTGACAAAATCAATTTCCGCATCTTCCAGATACGGGGCGCTCAGCTCATCGACATAGGCAGTGAGCTGCTCAAATTTCAGGGCGGTGTCAGTTGCTTCCACAGCATCCGGTGGGCAATAAGAGACGCCGCATTCTGCATTCGGGGTGCCCGGGTTGATCACGAATACGCGGATCTGGGTCCCTTCTTCCTGATTTGCCAGCAGTTTGGCAAAGTGCGCTTGTGCAGCATCGGAAATACGGATCATAGAATTGGCCTAATAGTTGACTAAATTACCTGGGTATAATACGCCCAACCTGAGGGCGCTACAAGGTTCGACACAGACACCATACCTGAACCGACGCCGCGCCGCTTCGCAAAAGCAGGCGGGAGAGCTCCGCGACGGTAGCGCCTGTTGTCACGACATCATCCACCAGAGCGATATGGCGTCCTGCCACCGGGAATTCAAGCGCAAAGGCGTGCTGCAGGTTGCGTTTACGCAGTCGCGCGCTGAGCCGATGCTGGGCCGGGGTCGCGCGGGTGCGGCGAAGCGCGTCGGGAACATAGCGGCAGTTTAACCAGCGGGCCAGCGGGCGACAGAGCAGGTCACTCTGGTTAAAACCGCGCCGCCAGTGCCGCCGGGACCAGAGCGGCACGCTGACCATCATATCTACACGCGGTAAACCGTGGATGCGCCTGGCCCGCAACAGCGCCAACAGTAACAGCCTCGCCAGCGGCTGGGCCAGCTGGCTGCGGCGGGAAAATTTTAGCTGATGGACAAGCAGACTTACCGGCGGCCTGTAACCGCACACCGCCACCAGTGCCTGCCACGGCGGCGGTTTACGCAGGCAGCGCCCACAGGGCAGGTGAGGGTGAATGGCCGGCAAGCCGCACCGGGGGCAACAGCTCCCCCGCGGGGCAATTCCCCTTTCACATACGGAACAGACTCCCCAATGGCCGAGGGTCAGCGGCATCCGGCATAGCCAGCACAAGCCAGGCACTGTTAGCATAGACAACCTCCTTGTGAAAAAAGAGAACAGTAATCGATGAACAACCTTTGGTGGCAGACCGTCGGGACAGGAAATTGTCATCTTGTGCTGCTGCACGGATGGGGGCTGAATGCCGAAGTATGGCGTTGCGTCAGTGAGGAACTGGCCTCGCATTTTACGCTGCACCTGGTGGATCTGCCGGGCTTTGGCCGTAGCCGTGATTTTGGCGCGATGACGTTTGAGGAGATGGCGGAGCAGGTGCTGGCTCAGGCCCCGGATCGGGCGATCTGGCTCGGCTGGAGCCTGGGCGGGCTGGTGGCGAGCCAGATTGCCCTGACGCACCCGGAGCGGGTGCAGGCCCTGGTGACCGTCGCCTCTTCCCCCTGTTTTAGCGCTCAGGGGGAGTGGCCGGGGATCAAACCTGAAGTGCTGGCCGGTTTCCAGCAGCAGCTGAGCAATGATTTCCAGCGGACGGTAGAGCGTTTTCTTGCCCTGCAAACCATGGGCACAGAAACGGCGCGCCAGGATGCCCGCACGCTGAAAACCACGGTGCTGTCATTGCCGATGCCGGAGGTAGAGGTGCTGAATGGCGGGCTGGAGATCCTGAAAACGGCCGATCTGCGCACGCCGCTGGCGTCGCTTTCGCTACCGCATCTGCGTATTTATGGCTATCTGGACGGGCTGGTGCCGCGCAAGATAGTGCCGCTACTGGATGAGCAATGGCCGCAGAGCGAAGCCCTGATCATCGCCAAAGCGGCGCATGCGCCCTTCATCTCTCACTCCGACGAGTTTTGCGCGGCGCTGATGGCCTTAAGTCGCCGTTTAAACTGATTATTTTCTGTTCCCGCTGGAAAAAGTGACGTACCGCAACAATACTCAATATATCGTTGCGGTTATCCCGCGTTCGATAATCAAAATTACAATCATCTTTGGGAGTCATGACTATGAAACTTGTCACAGGTATTGTTGCTTCTCTGGTTATTGGATCACTCTCTTTTGGTGTTATGGCGGCGGAAGAGATCCAGAAAGACAAAGTCAAAGAGATGAATTTGACGAAAGTTGGCCATATCTCTACGTCTGACACCACCGCGCCAATGGATGCGCGAAAAGAGCTTTCACAGAAAGCGGATGAGATGGGCGGTAAATACTTTGTCGTCACCAGCGCCAACAAAGATTCGAAAGACATCCGCGCGACCGCAGAAGTCTACAAATAATTGCACAAAGCCGGGCAGAGTTGCCCGGCTTTATTCACGCTTAACGCAGCGCCCACCACTCCCTGAGGCAGGCTTTTCCTTCGGGGCAGCTTTTACAGCTTCTGGTTAAGCAGCCGTCGGCATCTTCCTGAATCCGCTTCGCTTTGCCCATCGCCTCAAGACGTTGCAGCATGGCCTCGATCATCGCCTGCGGGGTATGCAGCATCTGGCTAAGCTGGGTGGCCTCCATTCTTCCCTGTAACGTCAGTAAATCACGTACTTCAATTAACGATGCCATGCCGCCTCCTAATGACAGTCGCTTACCGGACTTTCACAGCAGGCCGCCGCGGTTTTGCCTTTCGCCAGCAGATTAACGTCCACACGGCTGCGGGCCCGGCGTAACAGCCCGATTACCACCACGTTAAACAGCACCACTGCCAGGATGCAGACCAGGCTGTACTGCGGATGCTGATTGAAATTGACCGTCTGGTAGTAGACCGTCGCCAGCGAGTAGGCGATGTTCAGCCCCCACAGCACCGAAAAGCCCATCCAGCCGCGGCTTGATTCGCGGGCGATGGCCCCCATGACCGAAATGCACGGAATGTAGAGCAGAACGAAGATCAGGTAGCTATAGGCCGCCGAGGCGCTGCCAAACTTCTCGCTCATCACGCCCATGGCGCCGCTCGCCATCTCCCCGTCGCCTTTGCTGGCTTCAATCGGGTTCGCCAGAACGCTCAGGCTGAAGGTCTCTTTCAGGCTCTGCCAGGTTTCATCCACGGCGCTGACCAGTTCGTCGCCGAGGTGGAAATCGGCCGGGTTAAATGCGGCTTCCTGAATATTTTCGGCGGTGTAGAGGGTGTTCAGCGTACCCACCACCACCTCTTTCGCCATTGCGCCAGTGAACAGCCCGACGGTAGCCTGCCAGTTGTCCTCGTGTACGCCAATCGGCTTGAACAGCGGGGTGATAACGCGGCTGACGGAGGCCAGGGCGGAGTCGTCAATATTGTCTACCGCCTTGCCGTTCAGGGAGAAGCTGTTGAGCGCGCTGAGGAAGATGCTGACCACCACAATCACTTTGCCCGCGCGCAGCACAAAGCCCTTCAGCCGCTGCCAGGTCTGGATCAGCAGACTTTTCAGGTGCGGAACGTGGTAAACCGGCAGCTCCATCACGAACGGGGTCGCCTCACCACGCATGATGGTGTGCTTGAGCATCAGGCCGGTGAGGATCGCCATCACAATGCCCAGCACGTAGAGCGAGAAGACCGCCAGGGCCCCCTCCTGACCGAAGAAGGCGGCGGCAAACACCGCGAAGATCGCCAGACGTGCGCCGCAGGACATAAACGGCGCCATCATGATGGTCATCAGCCGTTCGCGCGGCGCATCCAGCGTGCGCGCTCCCATTACCGATGGCACGTTGCAGCCGAAGCCGACAATCAGCGGCACGAACGATTTGCCCGGCAGGCCGAGGGCCTGCATCAGACGATCCATCACGAAGGCGGCGCGGGCCATGTAGCCAGAGTCTTCCAGGAAAGAGAGGAACAGATACATCATGCCGATCTGCGGCACCAGCGGCAGGACGGTGTTGATCCCGCCGCCCAGCCCCTGGGCGAGGAAGATAGTCAGCCATTCCGGCAGATGCAGCGTATAGCCCAGCCACTGAATGCCGTGAATAAAGATGGCGACGGAGCCGACGTCAAACAGCGGCTGCAGCGCGCCGCCAATGTTGATGGCCAGCAGGAACATCACATACATCACCAGCAGGAAGACCGGCAGACCGAGGAAGCGGTTGAGGATCACCGTGTCCATCGCACGGGTAAAGCGGCTTGGCTCGGCGGTGAGGGCATTGCTGACCACGTCGCAAATGGCGGCAATGCTCTGATAGCGGGCATCGGCAATATGCAGGGCAGGGTCGTCCAGCTCGTCATTCAACCGTGCCAGAGAGGCATCCAGCTGGTGGGCGGCATCACCGGCATAGGCGCGGCTGTAGATATCGCCTTCCAGCATTTGCAGGCCGAGCCAGTGGCGCAGCCTGAACGGCATGCTGTGCGCCATTGCTTTTGCGAGGATCCCGGCTTCACGCAGCAGCGGCTGGGCGTAGTGCACCAGCTCCACCTCAGCGTTACGGCTGTGGCGGTCAATGGCGATCTTCAGGGCATCGATTCCGCGGGCGCGGGTTGAGATCAGCGGCACTACCGGGCAACCCAGACGGGCGGAGAGGGCGTCGACGTCGATGCGGATCTGCTGTTTTTCCGCAATATCGAGCATGTTCAGCGCCACCACGCAGGGAATACCCAGCTCCAGCAGTTGCAGCGTCAGGTAGAGGTTTCGCTCGAGGTTCGAGGCGTCCACCACGTTGATCAGCAGGTCGGCGTCGCCGCTCAAAATATAGTGGCAGGCGATCTGCTCATCGAGCGAGGTTTGGGAGGAGATAGTGGTTAACGAGTAGGTGCCGGGCAGATCGACGAGGGTGACCTGATTGTCGATGGTCGTAAACTGACCCTCTTTACGCTCGACCGTGACGCCCGCCCAGTTACCGACGCGCTGACGAGCGCCGGTAAGCTGGTTAAATAACGTTGTCTTGCCGGAATTGGGATTGCCAATTAAGCCAATGGTTAATTTTTTCATTTTTTCAGACTCGCTACGAGAGCTGGCGTTTTATTGAGACAGAGCTTCAACTTCTATTAATGCGAGATCTTTCTTACGCAGAACCAGATTCACCCGTCGGGTTTCGATATGTACCGGATCGCCCAGCGGAGCCACGCGCACAACGTGGAATGCGGAGCCGGGAAGTAGCCCTAAAGAGAGCAGCTTCTGGCGATAGGCCGGGCTGATTTCGCGGGTGAAGCCGGTGATCTTCCACGCGCTGTCTGGAGTGAATTGCATAGTGCCTACTTAACGAGAGGTTAAATAACCAACAGGCACAATGGTAATGAGAATGGTTTCTATCATCAATATTAAATATGTGACGGAATGTGCATGGCGCTATTAATTTGCAGCCTGGTTGACCTTGCTCAATATTTACGGCGGAGGCGGGTGGATTATTTGTTAATAAAGTGCTGATGAGGAGTTTTATATTTGCTGCTTAATGAAAATAAAAATAACAAATAATAAACCCTCTCCCCAAAGAGGAGAGGGCACAACAATTAACGCTTTTTACCCATCGCCGCCGCCAGCGCATCCATCATCGCGCTGTTGCCGGATGGCTGTGCTTCACGCCCGCGCGGTTTCGCCGCCGGACGCTGCTGACGTGCCTCGCTATTACCGCCGCCACGACGGGCGTTGGTTTCGCCAGGCTGCTCGTCCAGACGCATGGTGAGGGCGATACGCTTGCGCTGCAGATCCACCTCCAGCACTTTCACCTTCACGATGTCGCCAGCTTTCACCACGGTATGCGGATCTTCCACGAACTTGTCGGCCAGGGAGGAGATATGCACCAGGCCGTCCTGATGCACGCCGATGTCCACAAACGCGCCAAAGTTGGTGACGTTGGTGACTGCGCCTTCCAGCACCATGCCCGGCAGCAGGTCGTTCATCGTCTCGACGCCTTCCGCAAACTGCGCGGTTTTGAACTCCGGACGCGGGTCGCGGCCAGGTTTTTCCAGCTCTTTGATGATGTCGGTCACGGTCGGCACACCGAATTTTTCATCGGTGAAGTCAACGGCTTTCAGGTTACGCAGCTCACTGCTGTTGCCCATCAGCGTCTTCAGCGCCTGCTGGGTAGCGGCCAGAATGCGTTCGACCACCGGGTAGGCTTCCGGGTGAACGGTGGAGGCATCCAGCGGGTTGTCGCCGTGGTTAATACGCAGGAAGCCGGCGCACTGCTCAAACGCTTTCGGCCCCAGACGACTCACCTTCAGCAGCTGCTGGCGGTTCTGGAACTGACCGTTCTCATCACGCCAGGCGACGATATTCTGCGCCATCATACGGGTTAAGCCCGCCACGCGGGTCAGCAGGGGAACGGAGGCGGTGTTAAGGTCAACGCCCACGGCGTTCACACAGTCTTCCACCACCGCGTCCAGCTTACGCGCCAGCTGGGTCTGGCTGACATCATGCTGGTACTGGCCCACACCGATGGATTTCGGGTCGATCTTCACCAGCTCCGCCAGTGGATCCTGCAGGCGGCGGGCGATAGAGACCGCCCCACGCAGGGAAACATCAAGATCCGGGAACTCCTGTGCCGCCAGCTCGGAGGCCGAGTACACGGATGCACCCGCTTCGCTGACAATCACCTTCTGGGCGGTCACTTTCGGGAACTGCTTTTGCAGATCGAGGAAGAAACGCTCGGTTTCGCGGGAGGCGGTGCCGTTACCGATCGCCACCAGCTCCACGTTGTACTTCTCGCACAGCGCCGCAACAACCGTCGCCGCTTTTGCCGCCTGACCGGTATGCGGATAAATGGTATCGGTGGCCACCAGCTTGCCGGTGCCATCCACCACGGCGACCTTCACGCCGGTACGCAGACCCGGATCGAGACCCATGGTGGCGCGCAGGCCAGCAGGGGCAGCCATCAGCAGGTCGTGCAGGTTACGGGCAAAGACGTTGATCGCCTCGTCTTCGGCGCGTTCGCGCACGGTGCCCATCAGTTCGGTTTCGAGATGCATCAGCACCTTGATACGCCAGGTCCAGCTCACCACCCCTTTGCGCCAGCTGTCTGCCGGGGCGTTGTTCAGGCGCAGACCGAGATGATCGGTGATGATCTGCTCGCCGTGGCTCTCTTTCGGCGGCTCGTCGAACTGCGGGTCGGCGTTCAGGGAGAGCTGCAAAATGCCCTCGTTGCGGCCGCGGAACATCGCCAGCGCGCGGTGAGAAGGCACGGTTGAAATCGGTTCATGGTGATCGAAGTAGTCGCGGAATTTCGCCCCTTCTTCCTCTTTGCCGCTGACCACGGTGGAGACGATATGGGCGTTCTTCCACAGGTAATCACGCACTTTTGCCAGCAGGGCAGCATCTTCGGCGAAGCGCTCCATCAGGATGTAGCGTGCGCCATCAAGGGCGGCTTTGGTGTCGGCCACGCCTTTATCGGCATCGATAAATTTCGCGGCTTCGGTTTCCGGGTCGTGCGAGGGCTCATTCCACAGCAGATCGGCCAGCGGCTCCAGGCCTGCTTCGATGGCAATCTGCCCGCGGGTTCGGCGCTTAGGTTTATAGGGAAGATAGAGGTCTTCCAGCTCGGTTTTGCTCAGGGTGCCATTAATGGCTTTTTCCAGATCGCTGGTCAGCTTGCCCTGTTCGCCGATGGATTTCAGAATCGCCTGGCGCCTCTCTTCCAGCTCACGGAGATAGCCAAGGCGGGTTTCCAGGTTACGCAGCTGCGTATCATCCAGACCGCCGGTGACTTCCTTACGATAACGTGCAATAAACGGCACGGTGTTCCCTTCATCAAGCAGGCGAACGGCAGCTTCTACCTGTTCAGCCCTTGCCTGAAGTTCACCCGCAATAATGCGGCAGAGCGAATCTTTCATCATGGCTATTTCATCTTGTGGGTCAAAAATCAGGGGATAGTTATACGGACTGGCACAGCAAAATGCCAGTCGCGGAGGGCGCTCCAGGACTATTTTACGTACTCGATTTCATTTACATACCAGCTGGCTTCTCCCGCCGGGGTCTGGACGATAGCCAGATCGCCCACCTCTTTTTTCAGCAGCGCGCGGGCCATTGGGGAATCGATGGAGATGTAATCCTTACGACCAAAAATTTCATCGTAGCCGACGATACGAAAGCGCTTGAGATCGCCGTCGTCGTTTTCAATTTCCACCCATGCGCCGAAGAAGACTTTGCCCTCCTGCTGCGGGGAATAGTCGACGATTTTCAGGTTCTCCAGGCATTTGGTCAGATAACGCACCCGGCGGTCGATTTCGCGCAGCCGCTTTTTGTTGTACTGGTAGTCGGCATTCTCACTGCGGTCGCCGAGACTTGCCGCCCAGGTCACTTTTTTCGTCACTTCCGGGCGCTCTTCCCGCCACAGGGTGTCCAGCTCTTTCTTCAGATTTTCATACCCTTCGCGGGTGATCAGGGGCGTTTTCATTCTTTTGCCTTACGACGAGGTTGCTTACCTTGCGCACATTACGTATCACTTATCTTAACAGAGAGGATTAATAATGAGTTATGTGATGGAATGTACATATAAGCTGCTGTTAAATATGCTTTGTAACAATTTCGACTAGAATTTATACCAGAATTAGCTGGTCGTGGGCGCGCACTTTTTTAGAATACGCTGTTCAAGATTATCCGAACCTTTGGGAGTACTGACAATGCAAGAGAATTATAAGATTCTGGTGGTGGATGACGACATGCGCCTCCGTGCGCTCCTTGAGCGTTATCTGACCGAGCAGGGCTTCCAGGTTCGTAGCGTGGCTAACGCCGAACAGATGGATCGCCTGCTGACCCGTGAATCCTTCCACCTGATGGTGCTGGATCTGATGCTGCCAGGCGAAGATGGCCTCTCTATCTGCCGTCGTCTGCGCAGCCAAAGCAACCCAATGCCGATCATTATGGTGACGGCGAAAGGGGAAGAAGTTGACCGTATCGTGGGTCTGGAAATTGGCGCCGACGACTACATTCCAAAACCGTTTAACCCGCGTGAGCTGCTGGCGCGTATCCGTGCCGTACTGCGCCGTCAGGCGAACGAACTGCCTGGCGCACCGTCGCAGGAAGAGGCGGTGATCGCCTTCGGTAAGTTCAAGCTGAATCTCGGCACCCGCGAGATGTTCCGCGAAGATGAGCCGATGCCGCTCACCAGCGGCGAGTTCGCGGTCCTGAAAGCGCTGGTCAGCCACCCGCGCGAGCCGCTGTCTCGCGATAAGCTGATGAACCTGGCCCGTGGTCGTGAATACTCCGCGATGGAGCGTTCCATCGACGTACAGATCTCCCGCCTGCGCCGCATGGTGGAAGAGGATCCGGCGCATCCGCGCTATATCCAGACCGTCTGGGGTCTGGGCTACGTGTTTGTCCCGGACGGCTCTAAAGCATGAGGCGAATGCGTTTTTCGCCGCGAAGCTCGTTTGCCCGCACCCTGTTACTGATCGTCACCCTGCTGTTTGTCAGCCTGGTGACGACCTATCTGGTGGTGCTGAACTTTGCGATCCTACCGAGCCTCCAGCAGTTTAATAAGGTCCTGGCCTACGAAGTGCGTATGCTGATGACCGATAAACTGCAGCTGGAAGATGGCACGCAGCTGGTGGTCCCCCCTGCGTTTCGCCGTGAAATCTACCGTGAGCTGGGGATATCGCTCTACTCTAACGAAGCGGCGGAAGACGCAGGCCTGCGTTGGGCACAACACTATGAATTTTTAAGTCAGCAGATGGCGCAGCAGCTGGGCGGCCCAACGGAAGTGCGCGTTGAGGTCAACAAAAGCTCGCCGGTGGTCTGGCTGAAAACCTGGCTCTCACCCAATATCTGGGTGCGCGTGCCGCTCACCGAAATCCATCAGGGCGACTTCTCGCCGCTGTTCCGCTACACCCTGGCGATCATGCTGCTGGCGATAGGCGGGGCGTGGCTGTTTATCCGCATCCAGAACCGACCGCTGGTCGACCTGGAGCATGCGGCGCTCCAGGTCGGTAAAGGGATTATTCCGCCTCCGCTGCGTGAATATGGCGCGTCGGAAGTGCGTTCCGTTACCCGCGCGTTCAACCATATGGCGGCGGGGGTGAAACAACTGGCGGATGACCGTACCCTGCTGATGGCTGGCGTCAGTCATGATCTGCGCACCCCGTTAACGCGTATTCGTCTGGCGACCGAAATGATGGGCGAGGAAGATGGCTACCTGGCGGAGTCCATCAACAAGGACATCGAAGAGTGCAACGCCATTATCGAGCAGTTCATTGACTACCTGCGCACCGGGCAGGAGATGCCGATGGAGATGGCGGATCTGAACGCGGTGCTGGGTGAAGTGGTGGCGGCCGAAAGCGGCTACGAGCGTGAGATCGAAACCGATCTGCAGCCGGGCGATATCACCGTACGGATGCACCCGCTCTCCATTAAGCGCGCCGTGGCGAATATGGTGGTGAATGCTGCCCGGTACGGCAATGGCTGGATCAAGGTCAGCAGCGGCTCCGAGCTGAGTCGCGCCTGGTTCCAGGTGGAAGATGACGGCCCGGGGATCAAACCGGAGCAGCGCAAACACCTGTTCCAGCCGTTTGTGCGCGGCGACAGCGCGCGCAGCACCAGCGGTACCGGTTTAGGGCTGGCGATTGTGCAGCGTATTGTGGATAACCATAACGGTCTGCTGGAGATTGGCACCAGCGAACGGGGTGGGTTGAGTATCCGCGCCTGGCTGCCGGTTCCGTTTCCGCGCGGGCAGGTGAAAGAGAGTTAAAAAAATGCCGGGTGGCGGCTTCGCCTTACCCGGCCTACGTTCTGGGGTGTTGTAGGCCGGGTAAGCGCAGCGCCACCCGGCACAGTCTCTACAGCTTAGGCCCTGCACTCACCAGCGCTTCACCCGCCGGGGTATCGGTATACTTCTCGAAGTTTTCAATAAAGAGCTTCGCCAGCGTTTCTGCTTTCTCACGCCACTGTTCAGGGGATCCGTAGGTGTTACGCGGGTCAAGGATATGCGTATCCACGCCCGGCAGTTCGGTCGGGATTGCCAGATCGAACATCGGCAGGGTGAAGGTTTCCGCATCATCCAGCGAACCATTCAGAATGGCGTCGATAATGGCGCGGGTATCTTTGATGGAGATACGTTTGCCAGTGCCGTTCCAACCGGTGTTGACCAGATACGCCTGGGCGCCAGAGGCCTGCATGCGTTTCACCAGCACTTCGGCGTACTGCGTCGGGTGCAGTGACAGGAAGGCTGCGCCGAAGCAGGCGGAGAAGGTTGGCGTCGGCTCAGTCACACCCCGTTCGGTACCGGCCAGCTTGGCGGTAAACCCGGAGAGGAAGTGATACTGCGTCTGGCTGGCGGTAAGGCGTGAAACTGGCGGCAGCACACCAAACGCGTCGGCGGTGAGGAAGATCACCTTGGTCGCGTGGCCCGCTTTTGACACTGGCTTAACGATATTGTCGATGTGGTAGATCGGGTAGCTGACGCGGGTGTTTTCCGTTTTTGACGCATCGTCAAAATCGACCGTGCCATCAGCGCGTACCGTTACGTTCTCCAGCAGCGCATCACGACGGATCGCCTGGAAGATATCCGGCTCCGCCTCAGCTGACAGACGAATGGTCTTGGCGTAGCAACCGCCTTCGAAGTTAAACACGCCGTCGTCATCCCAGCCGTGCTCGTCATCGCCAATCAGGCGGCGTTTCGGATCGGTGGAGAGGGTGGTTTTACCGGTGCCGGAGAGGCCAAAGAAGACCGCCACGTCGCCTTTCTCGCCCACGTTCGCCGAGCAGTGCATGGAGGCAATGCCTTTTAACGGCAGCAGGTAGTTCATCACCGAGAACATCCCTTTCTTCATTTCGCCGCCGTACCAGGTGCCGCCGATAAGCTGGATACGCTCCGTCAGGTTAAAGGCGACAAAGTTTTCCGAGTTCAGTCCCTGCTCTTTCCACTGCGGGTTGGTGCATTTCGCACCGTTCATCACCACAAAGTCAGGCTCGAAGCTCTGTAACTCTTCTTCGGTCGGGCGAATGAACATGTTCTTCACGAAATGGGCCTGCCAGGCGACTTCAGTGATAAAACGAACGGAAAGGCGGGTATCGGCGTTGGCACCGCAGTAAGCGTCGATGATGAACAGACGTTTACCGGAAAGTTGTTGGGTGACGAGGGATTTCAGATGCTGCCAGATTTCAGGGGAGATCGCTTTGTTGTCGTTCTTCCCTTTGCCGTGATCGGCCCACCACAGGGTGTCGCGGGTGGTGTCGTCACGAACAATGTACTTATCTTTCGGCGAACGGCCGGTAAAGATACCGGTGTCGACAGCGATAGCGCCGGTCGTCGTCAATATACCGCGCTCGTATCCTTCGAGTGCTGGATTGAGCTCTTCCTGATAAAGCGTCTCGTAATCAGGGTTATAGACGATATCGCGAGCGTCGTTGATACCATAAGCCTTGAGATCTTGCGGGGTTAAACCATTAACACGCATATCACTGCTCCTTAGCCAATTTATACTGCCTGAAATTGTAGGGGTTTTCTTCGAATGTTAACCGCGACCGGGCTCATAGATTTGCGTATCTGGACAAAAACCCTTTATGACGGAAAACGCTGTGACTCCTGTCACTTTGCGGTGCAGATTATGGCAGGAATCACTTTTCGGTTGGGGAAAATGTTCCGAAAAGGTTAATGAGCGATAAATTAAACTGCGAGAATGTGAATGTAAGCGCATACATGAAAGAAAATTACGAAAGACTTACATTACTGATAACGATTCAGCAGATTGGGGTAAATAGTGAATGAAATTAATGAGTAGGGGAGGGGGAAAAGGTTAACTGCCCCCTCAAGAGGGCAGTTAACGGCAGAACTTAGTGCAGCTGCGGATCGGCCGGGGAGGCGTTGTTGCGGATCTCGGCAATGTCCATTGCGTTAAAGACGTAGTGAGAACCGCAGTAGTCGCAGTTCATGTCGATTTCGCCATCTTCCGCCAGGATGCTGTCAATCTCTTCATCCGGCAGTGTTTTCAGGGCGCCCGCGCAGCGTTCACGGGAACAGGTGCACTTGAACTCAACATCCTGCGGATCGTAGAGCGTTACCTCTTCTTCGTGATACAGACGCCACAGCACTTCGTTCGCCGGTAAGGTGAACAGCTCTTCGGCTTTGATGGTTTCGGTCAGAGTGGCCAGGTGATCGAAATCATCTGCCTGCGCGTTCTGGGCTGGCAGCACCTGCAGCAGCATCCCGCCGGCACACGGCTGGCCGTCGACTTCGCCGGTACGGATAAACAGGCGCGTCGGCAGCTGTTCGGAGCGCAGGAAGTAGTCTTCCAGGCAGGCTGCCAGCGTGTCGCCTTCCAGACCGACGACCCCCTGATAGCGCTCGCCCTCTTCCGGGGAGATAGTGATGACCAGGTAGCCATTGCCCACCAGCGTTTTCAGGTCTGCGTTTTCAGGGATCTCGCCCTGTACGCGCGCCACGCCGCGCATCTGCTGCTGGTTGTTGCCGTTGATTACCGCCAGGCTCATCGGGCCATCACCCTGCAGCTGCACGGTGATGTCACCGGCAAATTTCAGGGTCGCAGTCAGCAGGCTGGTCGCGACCAGCAGCTCGCCCAGCACGGTTTTCACCGGCAGCGGGTAGTTGTGGTTTTCCAGGATCTGTTTCCAGGTTTCGGATACGGTAACCAGCTCGCCGCGAACGGCAAATTGTTCAAACAGATAGCGGTGTAATTGGTCGTGTTGGGCCATAGTCATCTCTCGTTCAGCAAGAATCACTCATTCTCGCCATTTTTAAATTTAATCAGATCGCGACGTTCTTTCTTGTCAGGGCGTCTGTCAGGATGCGGCATGGTCAGGGCATTCAGCTTTCGCGCCTGCGCCATCTTTTCGCGTTTCTCCACGCTTTCTGCCGTCTCTTCGTACAGGGTGCTGGCTTCCACTGCCGGGCGACGTTGTTCGGTGATGTTTTTCACGATCACCGTCCGTTCGTCGTTGCCCTGACGCAGGGTCAGGGTGGCGTTCAGCTCCACGAGCTTGCTCGGTTTGCTGCGCTGCCCGTTGTAATGCACCTTGCCGCCTTCAATCATTTCGCGGGCGAGGGCGCGCGTTTTGTAAAAGCGGGCAGCCCATAACCATTTATCCAGTCTTACTCCTTCGGAGGGTTTCTCTTTCATGGCTTCTCCTTCACGGTGAGTGAGGGGATCATCCGGCGGTAGTCGTTCAGCCCCGGATGTCGCAGATAGCTTTTTTCAGCCAGGCCAGAATCAGGATTGGTCACGCCAAGGCAATAACGAATGCCAAATTTTGCCGCCGCATCCAGAATGGGTTCGCTGTCATCAATGAACAACGTTCTTTCTGGCTGCAGGCCGGTCTCTTCTGCCACCGCCTGCCACAAACGCTGATCCTCTTTCGGATAACCAAATGTGTGGGTGGAAAGTAATAAATCAAGGTGTGAACCCAGTCCGGTATGTTCCAGCTTCACCGCCAGATTATGCGGATGTGCGTTGGTCAGCAAAATGCGCCGCTTGCCGCTGGCTTTGAGCGCGTCCAGAAAGGGGACGGTATCTTCACGCAAAACGGCGCGCGGGCCCTGAGCGGTGGTCATGGCACAAATATCCAGACCAAGGCGTTCGCTCCAGTAGTCCAGACAGTACCAGTTTAGCGTATGTTGTACGGCGGTATATTGCTGGCGTATGAATTCCTGCGCCTCCAGCGGGGTGATCCCTTGCTGCTCGCCGTAGGTTTCCGGCACCAGTGTTTGCCAGAAGTAGTTATCAAACGCGAGGTCCAGCAGCGTGCCGTCCATATCCAGCAGGACGGTATCAACCTCCTGCCAGGCGATATCAAGATGCATGGGGAATACTCCAGCCAGAAAAAACGTGCGCGACAGGGTAGCATATCTGGTCGCGCACAGAGGTTATCCGATCAGGCTCTCAGGGGTAGGAACCAGCTTCGGATTGAGGCAATTTTCGTAGTACTGCTGGATCTCCGCCAGGCGGGTGCGCGAGCGCTGGTAGCGGCGTAACGCCATCACGCCGTTCCAGATAATGCACACTACCATCGCCAGCATCAGCAGCGAGGTGGCAATGTAACGCCATAAAACGGCGCTATCCGGTATGCGGTGCAGCTCAATATGGCGGGTGCCATTGGCATCGGTAAAGATGCTCGTCACAATTCCTTCGGCGCTGAACGGCGTGCGCATCAGCATCTGCGCCAGTCGCTGAAACTCTCCCCACTGCTCCTGCGCCGGGTAGTCATACAGCGCCACTGGCGGGTAGGGCTGATCGACCAGATCGCTGCCTTCATCGCTGACGATCACAAAGCCGCCGGGAGCCGGGCTGTTAAGCGCCTGCGCGGCACGTGAGGTTTCGCGCATAACGAATGGCGCGGTAGAGGTGGCGACCAGGTTTTCCAGCGACTCGGCGCTCACCGGACGCAGCAGGACGTTAACACCATCAAGACGACCAGTCGTGGCACGTTTCACCAGCGCTTCCCAGTCTTTGCTGTTGCCGAGGTTCACCAGCGCGTTCTTCAGCCTGACGCACTCATCCGCCTCCGCGCACAGCTCCTGGGTCTTCAGTACGATATCGCCAAAATCATCCAGCAGGATCATGCCCGATTTCTGAATGGCGGAGCGTAACGCCGGGCTAACGCGCGTAACATCTTCCGGTTGAGGATGGAGCTGGCGGCTCAGGGCCTGGGTCAGCGCCGTGGCTTTGTTAACAATGTCTGATTCCGGCAGCGGCAGCGGGGCTGCGTCATTCCAGATCAGCTGCGAGCAGTCAAAGGGGGCAAAAGGCGAGCTCTGGCGGGCGTTCCAGTTGCCCGGCGCGTGGATATTACACATCCCCGTTCCCTTCAGATTCAGCGTATCGCCGACGCGCACCCCGGCGTTTTCAAGCTCCCCAACGCTGGTGGCCTCGATGGTCTGGGCGCCTTTGATCCACGACAGGGTAAATTTGATCGGCATATCCAGCGGTACGAGGAAAATCAGCATTGCCAGCACCAGCCCGGCGCCACCGGCAATCACCGTGCTGCGCAACCAGTGCTGCAGCGGGAAGTTTTTCACCTCGTCATGCAGGGATAAATAACGTCCCTGGCGCACCACATGCCTGTCCAGATAGATATCAACATCGGTCTTTTGCCCTAAATCCTGGGCCAGCCACGGCTGCCAGTGGCGCGGGTAGATCAGGTCAATAATGCCCATTGAGATGTTGTTGACGTGATCCTGATCGTTCTCGCCAAAGAGACCCCAGCGCTTTGGCGTCCCGCGCAGGCAGTGGATCTCACGCAGCGCGTTTTTCGCTGGCGGGGCAAATAATCCCCATAAACCCGCCGCCAGCAGCAGCACGCCGCCACCAGCAAGCCAGGGGACAAAAACATCCGGACTCAGCAGGCAGAAGAAGAACAGCAGGAAGGCGGCGACAATCAGCAGCGCTTCACGAATGCCATCCGGGCGGCTGAGGGCATACTCTTCGTGGGTCTCCTGACGAATGTTCAGCAGTTCGATCTGCTCTGTCTCTTCGCCACGAATTGACGCCTGGGTTGAGCTGACGTGTTCCAGCGCCAGATGCGGCGCTTCCTGGACATACTCGGCGATGGAGTGGCCGTTCAGGGTAATCACCAGCGGGATAGCGTCGGTGTGGATCAGCTCAACGCTGTTTTCGTCATTGATGTACTGCTCCCAGAACGGCGGCAGATGCACTTCGACGGAGTCGAGGTAGTAGCGCCATTTATTGGGATCGTCTGTGGTAATGCCATAGCGGGTAATGGAGCGCGTCAGGCAGAGCACGGTATTGCTCTCGGCATTCAGGCTTAACGAGACCGGAGCCGCGCTGGCGCCTGTTGCAGGCATTTGCTGGATGCGGTTAAACGACTCGAGATATTGCTCAATCGCGCTGCGTTCTTCTGCGGTGAGTTTGCGTGTGCTCGCCCCGGTAAAGGCGTTGAGATAAGGCAGGCGATATCGACGCTGCGATCGACGTCTGAACCACCACCCTGCAATTAATGCGCAGGCCAGCATAGCAGCGATAATTATTAAAATGGTGCTCATGCTTTCCCCATCTTACTTTTCTTACAGGTGTAGTCAGTAGCACCTTTAACAGTGAATGCGTGTCTGTGGTTGGCTATCGGCATGTAAGGCGTTGAACTTGAGCAATTTGAAGCGCATCCCAGTGTTCGCTGATGATAGCAAAGGCAACCGTGGCGGAATATCAGCAAATTCCTGGAATAATTTCAACCTATTGACTTTTGTGTTGAAATGCGTAATGAATCTGATTAGGTTGCATAAATGTAAATAAACCGCGAAGGACATTGCCGAAACCGTGCGGCATATCGCACAATGAGGTCTGTTCACCCAGCAAAGACCCGTCAAAATGAGCAAACCCTTACAAAAGCCCACCATCCTGAATGTTGAGACTGTCGCCAAATCGCGGCTGTTTAACGTTGAGAGCGTGGATCTGGAGTTCAGTAACGGCGTGCGCCGCGTCTACGAGCGTATGCGTCCCTCCACACGCGAAGCCGTCATGATTGTGCCTATTGTCGACGAGCATCTGATCCTGATCCGTGAATACGCGGTGGGAACGGAATCTTACGAGCTGGGCTTCTCCAAGGGACTTATCGATCCCGGCGAGTCGGTTTATGAAGCCGCCAACCGTGAACTGAAAGAAGAGGTGGGCTTTGGTGCGAAGGAGCTTACTTTCCTGAAAAAGCTCAGCATGGCCCCCTCCTATTTCTCCAGCAAAATGAATATCGTGCTGGCGGAAGATCTCTATCCTGAATCGCTGGAAGGTGATGAACCTGAGCCGCTGCCGCAGGTACGCTGGCCGCTGGCGCATCTGATGGATCTGCTGGAAGAGCCCGATTTTAACGAAGCCCGGAACGTAAGCGCACTGTTTCTGGTGCGGGAGTGGCTGAAAGGGCAGGGAAGACTATAGCGGAAAATTCCCCCCTCCACCGGGAAGGGGGGAGACATATCAGAAGAGCTCTTGCGTTTCGCCGTTATCTATCAACGTTGTACCCACCTCATGCACCACCTGATGCGTTGGCTGCGTACCTTCGATGAAATACTCCTCACGACTGTTACCACCGTTAGCGAGCTGACCGCTGTAGCGATCGATATTGACCGTTACGATGCCCGGCGGTGGCGTAAGTGGTTCTTCCGGTACGCCATCAAGAACGATCTTCATAAAGGCATCCCACGCGGGCTGCGCGCTTTTGGCTCCGCCCTCGTAACCGGAGATCTGATCTTTAATCGCCCCGGAGGCCGTGGTACGCCCTAAATCACGACGGTGATCGTCAAAGCCGATCCACACCGAGGTGACCGCACCCGGGCCATAACCCGAGAACCAGGCATCTTTGGAGCTGTTGGTGGTGCCGGTTTTGCCGCCAATATCCTTGCGCTGCAAATCACGACCGGCACGCCAGCCTGTACCCTGCCAGCCCGGTTCACCAAAGATGTTGCTGTTCAGCGCGCTCTTGATCAGGAACGCCAGCGGAGTGTTAATCACGTGCGGGGCGTACTCCTGAGCGCCAGTCTGGGCGACCAGCGCCTGGTTCGCCTGCTGGAGCTGTGGCATCGGCACCGCCGCATTTTGCCGCTCCTGTGAAATGGCGACATCTTCCATGTCCTGGTTGTTCAGCGCGTCTGACTTAGGCGTATCGCCATAGATGACGGGAATATCACACTCGGCGCAGGCGATCTTCGGCTTGGCCTCAAACAGTACGCCGCCCTGATCGTTCTCGATTTTGCTGATGAAGAACGGATCGACCAGGAAGCCGCCGTTGGCCATCACCGCATAACCGCGGGCCACCTGTAGCGGGGTAAACGACGCGGAGCCCAGCGCCAGCGACTCGGTATGCACGATATTCTGCGCCGGGAAGCCGAAGCGCTGCAGATACTCCGCCGCATAATCGACGCCCATAGCACGCATGGCGCGCACCATCACCACGTTCTTCGACTGCCCCAGTCCCTGACGCAGGCGAATCGGGCCGGCGTATTCTGCCGGTGAGTTTTTTGGCCGCCAGTCGGAACCGGCCCCGGCATCCCAGCGGGAGATTGGCACGTCATTGAGAATACTGGCGAGGGTCAGCCCCTTGTCCATTGCCGCGGTGTAGAGGAACGGTTTGATATTGGAACCGACCTGACGCAGCGCCTGAGTGGCACGGTTAAACTTGCTCTGATTGAAGTCGAAGCCGCCCACCAGCGCCAGAACCGCACCGTTATGCGGGTCGATAGAGACCAACGCCGAGTTAACGTCCGGGATCTGTCCCAGCCACCAGGCGTCGTTAACCTGGCGCACCCAGATTTGCTGGCCCACCTGTACGACGTCGGTCACTTTGCGTGGCGTCGCGCCCTGCTGTGTATCAGAGCGGTACGGACGTGCCCAGCGTACCCCTTCCATCCGCAGCGACACGGAGGTGCCGTCGGCGAGCATCGCCGTGGCTTCCTGCGGATTGGCCTGGGTCACCACCGCCGCCACGAAGGGCCCATAGCCCGGAAGCGGCTTCAGGGTGTCGGTGATTTTTTTACTGCTCCAGGCGGATTCACCCACCTTCCACAGCACGTTTGACGGGCCGCGGTAGCCGTGGCGCATATCGTAATCTATGACGTTGTTACGCACCGCCTGCTGCGCGCCCTGCTGGATGTTGCGGCTGATGGTGGTGTAGACGCGGTAACCATCCTCGTAGGCCTGTTCGCCGTAGCGGGAGACCATCTCCTGGCGAACCATCTCGCTGAGATAGGGGGCGGAGAAGGCAATTTCCGGCGCGTGATAGTTGGCATCAATCACCTCACTGCGCGCCTGATCGTACTGCGTCTGGCTGATATAGCCCTCGCTCAGCATACGCGACAGCACCACGTTGCGACGTGCGGTAGCGCGATCCAGCGAGTAGAGCGGGTTGAAGGTGGAAGGCGCCTTCGGCAGACCGGCGATGGTCGCCATTTCACTCAGGGTCAGCTGTTCGATGGATTTACCGAAATAGACCTGCGCCGCCGCACCCACGCCATAGGCGCGGTAGCCGAGATAGATCTTGTTGAGGTAGAGCTCGAGGATCTCATCTTTATTCAGCAGCTGCTCAATGCGGATCGCCAGGAACACTTCCTTAATCTTACGCATCAGCGTTTTTTCAGGGCTCAGGAAGAAGTTACGCGCCAGCTGCTGGGTGATGGTACTCGCCCCCTGCGAAGCATGGCCGGAGAAGAGCGCCACGCTTGCGGCACGGAAAATCCCCACCGGGTCGACGCCGTGGTGCTCATAAAAGCGGCTATCTTCTGTGGCAATAAAGGCTTTCACCATTACTGGCGGAATTTGATTCAGCGTCAGCGGGATACGCCGCTTTTCGCCGTACTGGGCAATCAGCTCGCCGTCGGCGCTATAAACCTGCATCGGGATCTGAAGGCGTACGTCACGAAGCGTAGCGACATCAGGCAGTTGCGGCTCAATATATTTGTACAAACCAAAAATCGAGCCTGCTCCAAGCAGAATGCAACAGACTGCAAGGATCAATAAATACTTTACGAACTTCACTGGAGATTTCCCATTTAGTTTGAACTGGGCAGTTTCTAAACAATCGCGCGGTAGTATAAAGGCAAGCCTGTAGCATTGATATAGCCGTTATCCCCCCGGACGATAAGGAGATCGTGAAACATGGTATTTAAAACATGGCGAACAGGCGTTCATATTCAACAGGATAAGGTACTGGCCGTCGCGCTGGTACGCAGAAAGTCGGGCTGGGGGCTGCGCCGCTGGTGGCAGCTCCCCCTGGCGGAGGGCATTATCCGCGACGGGCAAATTCTTCAGCCCGAACAACTGGCTGCAGCGCTGCGCGAGTGGCGGCAATGGCTGCCTTATCAGCATCAGGTACTTCTCGCCTTTCCGGCCGCACGCACCCTGCAACGCACCTTTCCGCGCCCGGCGATAACCCTGCGCGACAGCGAAGAGACGGCCTGGATTGGCGCGGCCTTGAGCCGCGAGCTGGAGATGGCATCCGATGCCCTGCGTTTTGATTATGCGGAAGATACGTTCAGCCAGGGGTATCAGGTTACCGCGGCACAAAATAAAGAGATCGCCACGCTGCTAGATCTGGCCCGGGTGTTGCGTCTGCGGCTGACTGCGATCACACCCGATGCCGGGGCGCTGGCCCATTTTCTGCCTTTTGTACACGCGCCTGCCCAGTGCGTTGCCTGGCGCGATCGGGATCAATGGCTATGGGCAATGCGTCACCAGTGGGGCAGGCGTGGGCTGGCGGAGGCGCCCGATGTTGAAAGCCTTGCAGCCCTGCTGGCGCTAGGGGTTGAGGAGATCGCCTGCTGCGATATGCGCAGTTTCGACCCCTGGAACGTGTTGTCCCACCGGCAACCGCCGCTGCCTGAAAATGGCGCGGATTTTAGCGTCGCACTGGCGTTAGCGCTGGCGACGGAAGGCTATGCGCGATGAGCGCGGCCAACCTGCTGCCGTGGCGTCAGCAACAAAAACGCCACTGCCTGCGCTTCTGGGGCTTGCTGTTCACCGGCTCGCTGCTGGTAACGCTGGGGCTCTGGACCGCCCGGCGGGCCGACGCCCCGCTGCAGGCGCAGGTTTTCGCGCAGCGACAGGCCAGCGATGTGGCGCTGAGGCAGGCGCTGGCGCAGCGGCAAAAGCAGTGGACGGCGCGTATTGTTCAGCGCCAGCAACAGCAGATTTGGGCGCAAAAAAAAGCGCAGACGGAGGCCTGGCAGACGATCCTCATCGCCCTGGCCCGCGCCCTGCCGGAGCAGGCATGGCTGGCGCAGCTTCGTTTCCAGCACTCCACGCTCTCCCTGAGTGGATCCGCCGCCACGTTACCGGCGCTTGCGGCGCTGGAGACGGCGCTACGCCAGCTGCCGGGGTTTACCCCTACCACGCCCGGCGAGATGCGCCAGGACGCACAGGGGCGCTGGCAATTTAGCTGGGCGCTGACCCGCAAGGAGGAGGCTGATGCGGATCCCTCCTGACATCTGGTACGGGTTGTCCCCGCGCTGGCGCTGGCTGTGCTGGGGCCTCAGCTCAGGGCTGATGCTGCTCTGTGTGCTCGGGGGGCAGCTACGCATGCAGCAGCAACAGCTCGCCACGCACCAGGCTCAGCACGCGCGTGACGCGGCGATCAACGGCCGCTTATGGACCGCGGTGCGTAAGCTCTCGCCCGTTGAGGAGGCGCCATCGTCCGTGGCGTTGCGCCCCTTTTCACCGCTGGAGTTCGATACCGGTGAGCTACACATGGTGCGCTGGCAGCCCGTCAATGCGGGAGGCGAACTGGTGGTCGAGGCGGTATGGGGGCAGATACCCGGGCTGTTTGCCACTCTCGCCCAACGCGATGTGGCGGTGGCGCGTTTTACGCTCCAGCCAGAACAGCAAAAGCTGCGCCTCACCCTGCAACTGGAGCGCCAGAATGCGGGTTAGCCGTGGCGTACTGCTTCTGCTGCCGCTTCTTCTCGGCATGCGCGATCCGTTTCAGGCTCCGGTGTCACGCTGCCCCAACGCAGCCCTGAGCCAGTGGCGTTATGCCGGGCTAGTATCCGGCGCGGTGCCGGTAGGCATCGTCAGGGATGAAAAGTCCCGCTGGTTGCGGGTGCGTCGCGGCGACACGCTGCCCCAGGGCTGGCAGGTAAGGGTGCTGAATGAAAAGTAGTTGGTCATCGACACGTCTGAGGCGTGTGAACCGCCGTTATGGCGATGGCAACGACAAGGAACGAAACAGGATGAAAAGAGGGATGGTGGCATTACTACTGATCGGCGGCCAGACGCTGGCAGCGGAACCGTTGGCCGTGAATCTGGTCGTGGATGATGTGCCGGTCGCCCAGCTTCTGCAGGCCCTGGCGGAGCAGGAGAACCGCAATATGATTATTGCACCAGACGTGAGCGGCAATGTCTCTTTGCGTCTGCAAAAGGTGCCCTGGTTACAGGCGATACAGACGGTGGTGACCAGCGCCGGGCTGGTGATGCGCCAGCAGGAGGGCATCTTTTATATCCACAGCGCCGCCTGGCAACAGCAACAGCAGGCCAGAAAAGAGGCGGAGCGCGCTAAGCGTCAGCTCAGTGTGCCGCTGGAGGCGCGCAGTTTTTCTCTCTCCTATGCGGATGCGGGCGATCTCAGGCAGGCTGCCGAAAAGCTCCTCAGCCCAAAAGGCAGCCTTGCGGTGGACAAACGCACTAACCGTCTGCTGGTGCGCGACAGCCGGGCTGCGCTGGATGCGTTACAGCACTGGGTGGAGCAGATGGATCTGCCGGTAGCCCAGGTCGAGTTGGCGGCACACATTGTCAGCATGAGTGAAAAAAGCCTGCGGGAGCTGGGCGTGAAGTGGAGCCTGGCGCAGGCGCAGCAGCCTGGTAAGCCCGGAGAGCTGACGATACTCAACAGCGATCTTGCGGTGATCAACGCCACTACGCAGGTGGGTTTCACTATCGGCCGGATTAATGGCCGGTTGCTGGACATTGAGCTTTCCGCCCTGGAACAAAAACAGCAGGTGGATATTATTGCCAGCCCGCGTCTGCTGGCGTCGCACATGCAGCCTGCCAGCATTAAACAGGGGAGTGAAATTCCCTACCAGGTCTCCAGCGGAGAGAGCGGCGCGACGTCGGTGGAATTTAAAGAGGCGGTGCTGGGCATGGAGGTGACTCCGGTGGTGCTGGCCAACGGACGTGTACGCCTGAAGCTGCGCATCAGCGAGAACAGCCCGGGCCAGGTGCTGAAACAGGCCGACAGTGAAACCATGACGATAGACAAACAGGAGATCGAAACCCAGGTAGAGGTCAAAAGTGGTGAAACGCTGGCCTTAGGCGGAATTTTTTCTCAGAGACATAAAAGCGGGAGTGAAAATGTGCCAGGCTTGAGCCGTATCCCCATCCTGGGGCAGTTTTTTCGCCATCAGGGTAAAGACAACGAGCGCCGGGAATTAGTGGTTTTTATCACCCCTCGTCTGGTTACGACCTCCTGATATGCGGCAACGCCCCACGTGATTTTGCATTCTGTTTGTTGCAGATGTTTGACGTGGGGCATTAATTAGCATACAAGGAGTACCGATTTGAGAATCAGCCTACTCAATCTCACACCTTAACAACTTAAGCGGCAAGCAGGGTGATTTATTCTGTTGCCAAACAAGCTGGAGTATTGAGATAATTTTTAGTCTGACTCTCGCTCTATCGCATATGAGGTTTCAGTTCATGTCCTGTTACGCCAGGTGTCGGCGAAGCGGGTTTACCATTAACGAATAGTCTTAGTAGTACCGAAAAAATGGCAGAGAAACGCAATATCTTTCTGGTTGGGCCTATGGGTGCCGGCAAAAGCACTATTGGGCGCCAGTTAGCTCAACAACTCAATATGGAATTTTACGATTCTGATCAAGAGATTGAGAAACGAACCGGAGCTGATGTGGGCTGGGTCTTCGATGTAGAAGGCGAAGAGGGTTTCCGTGACCGAGAAGAAAAAGTTATCAATGAACTTACGGAAAAACAGGGCATTGTGCTGGCTACCGGCGGCGGCTCTGTAAAATCTCGCGAAACTCGCAACCGTCTCTCCGCCCGCGGTGTCGTGGTCTATCTCGAAACGACCATCGAAAAACAACTGGCGCGTACGCAGCGTGATAAAAAACGCCCGTTGCTGCAGGTTGAGACGCCTCCACGTGAAGTTCTGGAAGCGCTGGCTGATGAACGCAATCCCCTGTACGAAGAGATTGCTGACGTTACCATTCGCACAGACGATCAGAGCGCTAAAGTGGTCGCAAACCAGATTATTCATATGCTGGAAAGCAACTGATTCTGGCTTTATATATACTCGCCTGCGGGTAAAAAGTATTTAAGGTGGATGTCGCGCTATGGAGAGGATTACAGTCACTCTCGGTGAACGGAGTTACCCTATCACTATCGCGGCTGGTTTGTTTAACGACCCAGCTTCCTTCTTACCACTGAAAGCGGGTGATCAGGCAATGCTGGTCACCAATGAGACGCTGGCTCCGCTTTATCTCGACCGCGTACGTCAGCTGCTTGAACAGGCTGGCGTGAAGGTCGACAGTGTGATTCTGCCTGATGGCGAGCAGTATAAAAGCCTGACGGTACTTGATACCGTCTTCACCGCATTACTGCAAAAACCACACGGTCGCGACACAACACTGCTGGCATTAGGCGGCGGTGTTGTTGGCGATCTGACGGGGTTTGCGGCGGCAAGCTATCAGCGTGGCGTTCGTTTTATTCAGATTCCGACCACGCTGTTGTCGCAGGTTGACTCTTCTGTTGGCGGCAAAACCGCCGTAAACCATCCGCTTGGCAAAAACATGATTGGCGCGTTCTATCAGCCCGCGTCGGTGGTGGTGGATCTCGACTGTCTGCAAACGCTGCCGAAGCGCGAGCTGGCATCTGGCCTGGCGGAAGTGATCAAGTACGGCATTATTCTGGATGGCGAGTTCTTTAGCTGGCTTGAAGAGAATATGGACGCCTTATTGCGCCTGGATGGTCAGGCGATGGCGTACTGTATTCGCCGTTGTTGTGAACTGAAAGCAGAAGTGGTTGCCGCAGACGAGCGCGAAACAGGCTTACGTGCTTTACTGAATCTGGGGCACACCTACGGGCATGCTATCGAAGCCGAAATGGGCTACGGTAACTGGCTGCATGGCGAGGCCGTGGCGGCGGGGATGGTGATGGCCGCTCGCACCTCGGAGCGTCTGGGTCAGTTCAGCAAGGCGGATACACAACGCATTATCACGTTGCTTGAGCGTGCCGGGTTACCGGTGACGGGGCCGCGCGAAATGTCAGCGCAGGCCTATTTGCCGCACATGATGCGTGATAAAAAAGTATTAGCAGGCGAGATGCGTCTGGTACTCCCGCTTGCAATCGGAAAGAGTGAAGTTCGTGGCGGTGTGCCGCACGATGTCGTTCTTGGCGCTATTGCTGATTGCCAGCAAGCGTAACTATTAGAAAGGTCCGGCTGCGGTAATACGTAGCCATTTTGCTTCAGGTGATGTGCAAAGTCGTAGGCATAAGCCTTTTAGTGGGGTGTTAAATGGATGAATTCAAACCAGAAGACGAGCTGAAACCCGATCCCAGCGATCGTCGTACTGGTCGTACTCGCCAATCTTCAGAACGTGATAACGAGCCGCAAATCAACTTTGATGAGGTCGATCTGGACAATGACGATCCTCGTCCTTCGCGTGGCCGCGCCGCCCGCGACGAGCGTGAAGAAGAGGATTATGAGTCCGAAGATGATTCAATGGACGAAGCGCCCGTACAGCGTCGCCCGCGTAAGCGTAAGGCCGCTGCGGCGAAGCCCGCTTCCCGCCAGTATATTATGATGGGCCTGGGTGTGCTGGTCCTGCTGCTGCTGATTATCGGCGTCGGCTCCGCACTGAAAGCCCCGTCCACCTCGCCTGCTGAACAAACTGCTTCCGGCGAGAAGAGTATCGATCTTTCCGGCAGCGCTGCCGACCAGGCAAATGGCTCGCAGCCAGCGCCAGGCGCTACCTCCGCGGAGAATACGCAGCAGGAGATCTCTCTGCCGCCTGTTGCCTCCACGCCGACTCAGGGCCAGTCTCCGGCTACGCCTGAAGGCCAGCAGCGCGTTGAGGTTCAGGGCGATCTGAATAACGCCCTGACGCAGCCGCAGAGCGAGCAGCAGGTTAACAATGTGGTGGTGAACTCCACCCTGCCGACCGAGCCTGCGACCGTAGCGCCAATTCGTGGTGCTAACGGGCAACAGCAGACGGCGGCCGCAGAATCTGCGCCGCGTCAGACTAAACCTGCGCAGCATCAGGAGCGTAAGCAGGCGGTGATTGAGCCGAAGCGTGAAGTGAAGCCGCAGCCTGTTGCGAAAGCAGAAGCGCCAAAAGCAGCCGCGCAGCCGAAGCACACTGAAACGGCAACCAGCGCCCCGGCGAAAGCGCCTGCAACAACCGCGACGGCACCGAAAGCAACGCCAGCGCCGACCGCAACAGCATCGACGCCAGCGGCGAGCGCCCCGGCGGCTTCTGCCAGCACCGGTAAATCGACAGGGAACGTGAGTTCACTGAAATCTGCGCCGTCCACCAACTACACGTTGCAGCTGAGCAGCTCTTCCAGCTATGACAACCTCAACGGCTGGGCGAAAAAATCGAACCTGAAAAACTTTGTTGTCTACGAAACCACCCGTAACGGTCAGCCATGGTATGTGCTGGTAAGCGGTGTGTACTCATCGAAAGACGAAGCAAAACGCGCGGTTGCCACACTGCCAGCCGACGTTCAGGCGAAAAATCCGTGGGCGAAGCCGATCCGTCAGGTTCAGTCCGATTTGAAGTAATCTGTGAAGCGCAGGATGCTGTCGGAGCTTTCTCCACAGCCGGAGAAGGTGTAATCAGTTAGTCAGCATGAAAAAAAATCGCGCTTTTTTGAAATGGGCAGGGGGGAAATACCCCCTGCTCGATGATATTCAAAAACACCTGCCAGACGGCGAGTGTCTTGTCGAACCCTTTGTTGGTGCGGGCTCGGTATTTCTCAATACCAACTACACCCGCTACATCCTTGCGGATATCAACAGCGACCTGATCAGTCTTTACGAAATCGTAAAAGAGCGTACCGATGAGTACGTTGATGAGGCGCGCAAGCTCTTTACGCCAGAGAACAACACCCCGGACGTTTACTATCAGCATCGCACTGAGTTTAATCAGTGCCAGGATAAGTTCCGCCGTGCGCTGCTGTTCCTCTATCTTAATCGCCATGGCTACAACGGCCTGTGCCGGTATAACCTGCGTGGTGAATTTAACGTGCCGTTTGGACGCTACAAGCGCCCCTATTTCCCTCAGGCTGAGCTGTATCACTTTGCTGAAAAAGCGCAGAATGCGGAGTTCCATTGCCTCTCGTATGAAGAGTGCATGAACCTTGCTGACGCCAATTCGGTGGTTTACTGTGATCCACCGTACGCACCTCTGTCTGCTACGGCGAACTTTACCGCTTATCACACCAACAGCTTTAGTCCTGCCGAGCAGGCGCATCTGGCGGGGATGGCGGAAAAGCTGGTCAGCAAAAGTATCCCGGTGTTAATTTCGAATCACGATACGCCCGATACGCGCGAATGGTACAAGGCCGCGAAGCATTTTCAGGTCAAAGTCCGGCGCAGCATCAGCAGCAACGGCGGCACACGTAAAAAGGTGGACGAACTGCTGGCTCTCTATCTGCCCTGAGCCGTTTCGCCCGCCGTTAAACAAAGTTCAAGGAGATGCGGATGAAACAGTATTTGATTGCACCCTCAATTCTTTCGGCTGATTTTGCCCGGCTGGGCGAAGATACCGCGAAAGCACTGGCTGCCGGTGCGGATGTCGTTCATTTCGACGTTATGGATAACCACTACGTGCCTAACCTGACCATCGGCCCGATGGTCCTGAAGGCGCTGCGCAATTATGGCGTGACCGCACCCATTGACGTGCACCTGATGGTGAAACCGGTCGATCGCATCGTGCCGGATTTTGCCGCCGCAGGTGCCAGCATCATCACCTTCCATCCTGAAGCCTCCGAACACGTTGACCGTACGCTACAGCTGATCAAAGAGCACGGCTGTAAGGCGGGCCTGGTCTTCAATCCGGCCACACCGCTGAGCTACCTGGATTACGTCATGGACAAGCTGGACGTGATCCTGCTGATGTCCGTTAACCCGGGCTTTGGCGGGCAGTCTTTCATTCCGCAAACGCTGGATAAACTGCGGGAGGTACGTCGCCGTATCGACGAGTCTGGCTTTGATATCCGTCTCGAAGTGGATGGCGGCGTGAAGGTCAGCAATATCGGCGAAATCGCGGCGGCGGGGGCAGATATGTTTGTCGCGGGTTCGGCTATTTTCGATCAGCCGGACTACAAAAAAGTCATTGATGAAATGCGCAGTGAACTGGCGAAGGTAAGTCATGGATAATTTGCAGGCAATTCGGGGTGTTGCATTTGACCTCGACGGTACGCTGGTGGACAGCGCACCGGGTTTAACCGCGGCGGTCGATCAGGCGCTGTACGCGCTGGAACTGCCGGTGGCGGGCGAAGAACGTGTGGTAACGTGGATCGGTAACGGGGCCGACGTGCTGATGGAGCGCGCGCTGACCTGGGCGCGTCAGGAGCGTGCTGTTCAACGTGCGGCGCAGGGCAAACCGAGTGTCGATGATGCAGACATCCCCCAGGAAGAGCAGGTGCGTATCCTGCGTAAGCTGTTTAACCGTTTTTATGAAGAGACGGTGGAAGAGGGCAGCTTCCTGTTCCCGGATGTGGCCGCTACGCTGAGCGCGCTGCATGCTCAGGGTCTGCCGCTGGCGCTGGTGACCAACAAGCCGACGGCATTCGTCGCCCCACTGCTGGAGGCGCTCGATATCGCTCACTATTTCTCGGTTATTGTCGGCGGCGACGATGTGCAGAACAAGAAGCCGCATCCCGAACCGCTGCTGCTGGTGGCAGGAAAATTATCCTTAACGCCTGAAGCGCTACTCTTTGTGGGGGATTCGCGTAATGATATTCTGGCTGCCAGGGCCGCAGGCTGCCCTTCCGTTGGCCTGACCTATGGTTATAACTATGGTGAATCCATTACGCTGAGTGAGCCGGATTTTGTCTTCGACCACTTCAAAGATTTGTTGCCCGTTCTCGGGCTTTCGCACAGTGAAAATCAGGAATTGAAAAATGACTAAGCCCATCGTATTTAGTGGCGCACAGCCCTCAGGTGAACTGACCATTGGCAACTATATGGGTGCGCTGCGTCAGTGGGTCAGCATGCAGGATGAGTACGATTGCATTTACTGCATCGTGGATCTGCACGCTATCACCGCGCGTCAGGATCCTGAGAAACTGCGTAAGGCCACGCTGGATACGCTGGCGCTGTATCTGGCCTGCGGTATCGACCCGCAGAAAAGCACCATTTTCGTTCAGTCTCACGTGCCGGAGCATGCGCAGCTGGGCTGGGCCCTGAACTGCTACACCTATTTTGGCGAACTGAGCCGCATGACCCAGTTCAAGGACAAATCGGCCCGCTATTCTGAAAACATCAACGCCGGTCTGTTTGATTACCCGGTGCTGATGGCCGCTGACATTCTGCTGTACCAGACCAACCAGGTGCCGGTGGGTGAAGATCAGAAGCAGCATCTGGAGCTGAGTCGTGATATCGCCCAGCGCTTTAACGCGCTGTATGGTGATGTCTTCAAAGTGCCGGAGCCGTTTATTCCGAAGTCCGGTGCCCGCGTGATGTCCCTGCTGGAGCCGACTAAAAAGATGTCCAAGTCGGACGATAACCGCAATAACGTTATCGGTCTGCTGGAAGATCCGAAATCGGTGGTTAAAAAGCTCAAACGTGCGGTTACTGATTCAGATGAGCCGCCTGTGGTGCGTTATGACGTGCAGAACAAAGCGGGTGTCTCTAACCTGCTGGATATCCTCTCTGGCGTAACGGGCCGCACCATTCCGGAGCTGGAGCAGCACTTCGAAGGCAAAATGTACGGCCATCTGAAAGGTGAAGTGGCGGATGCGGTCTCCGGCATGCTGACCGAACTGCAGACGCGCTATCACCAGTTCCGCAATGACGAAGCCTTCCTGCAGAAGGTGATGAAAGAGGGCGCCGAGAAAGCCAGCGCACGTGCCTCTGAAACGCTGAAAGCGGTCTACGAAGCGATTGGATTTGTGGCGAAACCTTAAGCTTGTTTGCCGGGTGGCGGCTTCGCCTTACCCGGCCTACGGGAAATAAAAAAACCGGGAATTTCCCGGTTTTTTTATTTCCTGCGAAACGATTACTGATTTGCTGCCGGGCCGCAGCCACCGATGATCTTGGAAATAGAGATCGCCGGGTGGAGCAGGTAATCGTAGCTGCAGTTATTTTTGGTGTTTTGCACGTGGCCAGTACACGCCGTCAGGGTTGTTAAGATGCCTGCAACCAGGGCAATCTTTGCCAGTTTGAACATAACGCTTCCTTGTCTGTAACTTGAGGGAATATATAGAAAATGTGCTTTCGCGGAAGGTATGTTATCGGCAGCGTCAGGAGAGGAGTAGTCCATTACAGGACTACTCATTTAGCGGGGAATATGTTCAGCCTGGCTTAGTGGTTCGAAAACCAGTTGAGTTTGTCACGCAGCGCCACCACGCGACCCACCACGATCAGCGCCGGGCTTTCAACCTGCTGCGCCAGCTCGCCCAGTTGGGTTAACACGCCGCTGACCACGCGCTGTTTAATCGATGTGCCGTTTTCCACCAGCGCAACCGGCATTTCCGCATCCATGCCATGTTCCAGCAGTTTCGCCTGAATGGTCGCCGCCTGGTTCAGCCCCATATAGAAGACCAGAGTCTGTTTCTCTGCGGCCAGGTTGTGCCAGTCCAGTTCACTGCCTGTTTTCAGGTGGCCGGTCACCAGACGCACGCTCTGGGCGTAATCGCGATGGGTCAGCGGAATGCCGGAATAGGCGGAGCAGCCGGAGGCAGCGGTAATACCCGGCACCACCGAAAAGGGAATGCCCGCTTCGCACAGCGTCTCCAGCTCCTCGCCGCCGCGCCCGAAGATAAAGGGATCACCACCTTTCAGCCGCACCACGCGTTTACCCTTCTGGGCTTCACGCAGCAGGATCTGGTTAATCTCTTCCTGCGGAACGCAGTGATAACCGGCGCGCTTGCCGACAAACACCCGATCGGCATCCCGGCGCACCAGGTTCATAATGTCGTCAGAGACCAGGCGGTCATAGACCACGATATCCGCCTGCTGGATCTGCTGTAGCCCTTTCAGGGTTAACAGGCCGGCATCACCCGGACCGGCGCCCACCAGCACCACTTCGCCCCGGTGATCGAGCGGGGCATTGATCAGTTGCTCGGTGGTTTCATCCACGGCCTTTTGATCCTGATTCGCCAGCGACTGCGCCAGCCGGTCGTTCACAAAGAATTTTTCCCAGAAGCGGCGACGTTCGCCTACGGTGGCAAACTGCTTTTTCACACGGCTTCGCAGCTGCCCCGCATAGTGGGCCACCTGGCCTAAATGCTGCGGCAGAATGGCTTCCAGCTTTTCGCGTAGCAGGCGCGCCAGTACCGGCGAGGTGCCGCCGGAGGAGACGGCGACCATCAGCGGCGAGCGGTCGATAATCGACGGCATGATAAAACTCGCCTCTTTCGGCGCATCCACCACGTTGCAGAAGATTCGGCGAACTTCACAGGCGTCGCTGACGCGCTGGTTAACCGCATCATCGTCGGTGGCGGCGATGGTCAGCCAGCAGGTATCGAGCAGCGTTTCGTTGAACTCACCCTCAACGAGGGTGAGCATCCCTTCCTGCGCCCACACGGTGAATTGCGGGGCAAAGTCGAGGGCATTGACGGTAAGCCGGGCACCTGCGTCTAACAGCAGGCGGGCTTTGCGTTCAGCCACATCGCCACCACCTACAAGCAGGCAGTCACGATTGCGTAATTGACAGAATATTGGCAGGTGATCCACGACATTACCTCTTACTGGTTGGCTTTCGCCTGAACGGTTGCGATGGTTGCAGGAGTCGGACGCTCCGCTTTAGGGGTAGCATACCAGTAACCCCAACCCATAAATACAACCCCGGAAAGGGTATTGCCAAGCGTTACCCACAACAGGTTATGGCCAATACCTGACAGGGTATACGCTTCGCTGTGGTGACCGAACCAGGAGAGGGCAAACAGCGTCATGTTGGCGATGGAGTGTTCGTAGCCAGAGGCGATAAAGGCCAGCAGACACCACCAGATCGCGATGAACTTCGCGGCGCCTTCAGTACGGATTGCCATCCAGATAGCCAGGCAAACCAGCCAGTTACAGAGCGCGCCTTTAAAGAAGAGCACCATCGCCGGGGCGGTAGTTTTTGCCAGCGCGACGGTGTGCACGAGGCTGGTATCGACCGGCAGCAGGCTTCCGCCGCCCCAGCTATACAGCAGCGCGACAAACACCGAGCCCACCAGGTTACCGAGCCAGGTCTGCGGCAGAATGCCCCACATCTGGCCCTGAGTGATGGTGCCCGCTTTTACGCCGAGCGTCAGGAACATGGTGTGACCGGTGAACAGTTCAGAGCCAGCGATGATGACCAGGGTTAATGCGATCCCGAAGGTGGCGCCCATCACCAGCGGACGCACAGACGGGTCGACGAGGTTACCAAGAGTGAAAATTAAAATGATCCCCAGGCCGACATAGGCGCCCGCCATGGCGGAGCTGATCCAGAAGCCGAGAGGACTGTTTTTACTGAGGCGTGCAATCCGGGCAGCGTTAGCCGCACACTTATTGATGGTGTCTGTAAACATTTGATTATCCAGAATAGTAATGAAAGAAAGAATAAATACGTTGTAGGCCGGATAAGGAGCCTGCTCCGCCACCCGGCAACTGCCCGGCGGCGCAGCGCTTGCCGGGCCTACAACATCAAAATCAAAACAAATAGCGGGGGCATTGCGCCCCCGTTTCAATCAGCCTCGCAGCTGCACCTTGCCGTCCTTCACGCGAACGTCATAGTGCTTCACGGAGCGGGTTTCGTCTTCCATACAGTGGCCGTCGCTCAGGCGGAAACGCTGCTTTTTCAGCGGGCTGGCAACCCACAGCTCCCCCTGATGCTCAGCGATAATCCCACGGGAAAGCACGCTGGCCTCAAAGAACGGGTCGATATTGCTGATGGCAAAAACCTGTTCGTCGTGGCGCGGACGGAAAATGGCAACCTGTTCATGACCTAACAGCGCGCACACACCGGTGGCAGGCAGGATCTCGTCGATGTTGCAGATGTTTACCCACTGGCTCATACGTTTTCCTCCACCAGCATCACCGGAATACGTTCATACGGCGTTGCCGGGCGATGTTGCTCGCGCTCAGGCACGACCTGCACGCTCGGATCGCGCTGGTTGCTGTTGATAAAGTGTTTGAAGCGAACCTGCGCCGACGGGGTATTGACGGTTTCAGTCCATTCGCAAATCACGGCGTCGCGCAGGCGAGCCATCTCTTCTTCCAGCGTCGCGTTCAGGCCGAGCTTGTCGTCGATGATGACGGACTTCAGGTAGTCGATGCCGCCTTCCAGGTTATCCAGCCACGGCGCGGTACGGGTCAGTTTGTCCGCGGTACGGATGTAGAACATCATGAAGCGGTCGAGGTATTTAATCAGCGTTTCACGGTCGATATCCGCCGCCAGCAGATCCGCATGGCGTGGTTTCATCCCGCCGTTACCGCAGACGTACAGGTTCCAGCCTTTCTCAGTGGCGATGATACCCACATCTTTACCCTGCGCTTCGGCACATTCACGGGTACAGCCGGAGACGCCGAACTTCATTTTGTGCGGGGTGCGGATGCCTTTGTAGCGGTTTTCCAGCTCGACGCCGAAGCCGACGCTGTCGCCCACGCCGTAACGGCACCAGGTGCTGCCGACGCAGGTTTTCGCCATACGCAGCGCTTTGGCATAGGCATGACCGGTTTCGAAGCCCGCTTCAATCAGCTGACGCCAGATTTCCGGCAGGTCATCTTTCTGCGCACCGAACAGACCGATACGCTGGGAGCCGGTGATTTTGGTGTAAAGGTTAAACTCGCGGGCGATGCGGCCCACCGCCACCAGCCCTTCCGGGGTGATTTCGCCGCCGGCAGAGCGTGGGATCACCGAGTAGGTACCGTCTTTCTGGATGTTCGCCAGGAAGTTGTCGTTAGTGTCCTGCAGCGGCGTGTGCTGTGGTTTGAGCACATACTCATTCCAGCAGGAGGCCAGCAGAGAACCGACGGTCGGTTTACACACTTCACAGCCGTAACCCTGGCCATGTTTTTGCAGCAGCTCGTCGAAGGATTTGATGCCTTCAACGCGGATCAGGTGGTACAGCTCCTGGCGAGAGTAAGCGAAGTGCTCGCACAGGTTGTTGTTCACTTCGATACCCTGTTTCGCCAGCTCGGCGTTGAGCACCTGGGTCACCAGTGGGATACAGCCGCCGCAGCCGGTACCGGCTTTGGTTTCCGCTTTCAGCGCCGCCACGGTGTGGCAGCCTTTGTTGATGGCAGAAATCAGCATGCCTTTGGTGACATCGAAGCAGGAGCAAATTTGTGCGCTGTCGGGCAGCTTATCGACACCGATAGAAGGTTTGCCGCTGGCAGCATGAGCAGGCAGGATCAGCGCATCCGGGTTCTCCGGCAGTTCGATAGCGTTCAGCACCAGCTGCAGCAGGTTGCCGAAATCGCTGGTGTCGCCTACCAGCACCGCGCCGAGCAGGGTTTTGTTATCTTCGCTGACGATAAGACGTTTATAGACCTCTTTGCTTTCGTCGAGATAGACGTAGCTGCGGGAGTTTGGCGTACGGCCATGCGCATCGCCGATACCGCCCACGTCCACGCCCAGCAGCTTCAGCTTGGCGCTCATGTCCGCGCCTTCGAAGGCGTTTTCATTGCCGAGGATATGGTCAACGGCGACCTGCGCCATTTTGTAGCCAGGGGCGACCAGACCGTAGACGTGGTTTTCCCAGCTGGTGCACTCGCCGATGGCGTAGATATCCGGATCGGAGGTCTGGCAGGTAGAGTTGATCATGATGCCGCCACGCTGTGCAACCGCCAGGCCGCACTGGGTGGCCAGCTTGTCGCGCGGACGAATACCGGTAGAGAAGACAATAAAGTCGACTTCCAGCTCGCTACCGTCGGCGAAGCGCATGGTTTTACGCGCCTCGGTACCTTCCTGCACGATCTCTTTGGTATTTTTGCTGGTGTGAACTTTCACACCCATGCTCTCAATTTTGCGTTTGAGCTGCTCGCCACCCATGTGGTCAAGCTGCTCTGCCATCAGCATCGGGGCAAATTCGATGACGTGGGTTTCAACGCCTAAGTTCTTCAGTGCGCCAGCGGCTTCGAGGCCGAGCAGGCCGCCGCCAACCACCGCGCCACGTTTACTGCGACGGGCGCAGGATTCGATAGCGTTGAGATCTTCAATGGTGCGATAGACGAAGCAGTCCTGGGTTTCCGAGCCTTTGATCGGCGGGATCCACGGATAGGAGCCAGTCGCCATGATCAGCTTGTCGTAAAAAACCGTGCGTCCCGCACTGGAATGAATCACTTTTTCCTGACGGTTGATGGTGATAGCGCGCTCGCCCACCAGCACCTTCACGCCATGTTTCTCGTAAAAACCTTCGCGCACCAGAGAGAGCTCCTCGGCGGTGTGGTGAGAGAAATAGGAGGAGAGGTGCACGCGGTCGTACGCCTTACGGGGTTCTTCACAGAACACGGTAATGTCGAACTGGGCGGCATCGGCTTTATCGAGAAGATCCTCAATAAAGCGGTGACCGACCATGCCGTTACCGATAATAGCGAGTCTGACTTTGCTCATTTTTGCCTCGATTTCTTTTCTATTACTGCCTACCTTAACGATTCAGCAACGGCGCTTATTGATGCAAATCAAATACGCCTTCAACTACTCCTTAGTGGGTAGATGACTGATTTGTCAGGTTTTTTATAAGTCGTGGAAATCGCAGGCTTTTCATAGTCGATGATTATGTGTACAAATCAGGAGGCTAATTTTTAATTTCAGCTACTCCTGAATTTCAGCCCCCATCTTAGAGAGAATATGATGTCTACAGCACCGCTTTGGCTTATTCAGAACGTCCGTTTACCTGGCCGTGACGGCTTTTGGCAACTGGCTATTGAGAACGGTCGTTTTGGCGAGATCACCCCGACGGGCGAAAAGCAGGTTGAGAGCGATGAAGTGTTGAATGCCCGCGGAGGGTTAGCCATCCCGCCTTTTATCGAACCGCATATCCACCTGGATACTACCCAGACTGCAGGTGAGCCGAACTGGAACCAGTCCGGGACGCTGTTTGAAGGCATAGAGCGTTGGGCAGAGCGCAAGGCGCTGCTCAGCCATGAGGATGTTAAAGCCCGGGCCTGGAAAACCCTGAAGTGGCAGATCGCCAACGGCATCCAGTTTGTGCGCACCCATGTGGATGTCTCCGACCCGACGCTGACCGCCCTGAAAGCGATGCTGGAGGTGAAGCAGGAGGTCGCCCCGTGGGTGACGCTGCAGATTGTGGCCTTCCCGCAGGAAGGGATTCTCTCTTATCCGAATGGCGCGGCGCTGTTGGAAGAGGCCTTAAAGCTGGGGGCGGATGTGGTGGGCGCCATCCCGCACTTCGAATTCACCCGGGAGTATGGCGTGCAGTCCCTGCATATCGCCTTTGAACTGGCGAAGAAGTACGACCGGCCGCTGGATATTCACAGCGATGAAATCGACGACGAACAGTCTCGGTTTGTCGAAACGGTGGCGACGCTGGCGTATGAGGCCGGGATCGGCCCGCGCGTCACTGCCAGCCATACCACCGCCATGCACTCTTATAACGGGGCTTACACTTCGCGGCTGTTTCGTCTGCTGAAGCTCTCCGGGATTAACTTTGTGGCCAATCCGCTGGTGAATATCCACCTGCAGGGGCGCTTTGATGATTATCCGAAGCGGCGCGGCATTACCCGTGTGAAGGAGCTGCTTGAAGCGGGCGTCAACGTCTGCTTCGGCCATGACGACGTGTTTGATCCGTGGTATCCGCTGGGCACCGGCAATATGTTGCAGGTGCTGCATATGGGGCTGCATGTCTGTCAGATGATGGGGTATCAGCAAATCGATAGCGGACTTAACCTGATCACCCATAACAGCGCCAGAACGTTTGGGCTGAGCGATTACGGTATTGAGACGGGGAATCCGGCAAATCTGGTGATTCTGCCCGCGGAAAGTGGCTTTGAGGCGGTGCGTTGCCAGGTGCCGGTGCGCTGGTCGATTCGTCAGGGCAGGGTCATTGCCGCCACGCAGTTAGCCCAGACCTGGGTGCAGATGGACAGCGGTGGGGAAGAGGTATGCTTTACCAAAAACAGCCCCTTCACTGAGCGCAAAGGGGCGTAAGGATTAGTGCGTCGCTGCCGCCGCGTTATGCTGGCGGTGGCGGGTGACGAAGCCCAGCACCAGGCACATCACAAATACCACGGCATAAAGACCATTGGCGGTGTGTAACGCTGCCAGCGGGCCCTTGTGCGCCACAATCGGGCCGGTCACCACGAAGGTCAGCATGGTGCCGATGGTGCCGCAGGTCAGCACGAAGTTTACCAGCTTCGGCGAGGCCACTTTGGTCTGCAGGGAGCCCAGAGTGATGATCGAGGTGTAAATGGCGCTGGAGAAGAAGCCGAGCGTCAGGATAAACCACGGCATCTGCTCCGGGGAGCCGTTGATAAAGAGGTACATCAGCACGGTGGCGACGCCCGCCAGCACGGTAAGGATCCGCTGCAGGTCAAAGAAGCGCAGGATAAAGCTGAACGCCCACATGCCGAACATGTACGACATCCAGAAGTCACTCACCAGCTTACCGGCATCGTTCAGGCTCATCCCCAGACCTTTGGCATACTCCGGTACCCAGGAGATAAAGCCCAACTGGCCCAGGATGTAGCAGAGGGCGGCGACAGAGAGGAACAGGACGCCAATCCCCCATTTTTCTTTTACCACCGGCTCGCTGGTGGTCTGCGCTTTTTTGCCCAGAACCGGGAAGTCACAGCCGAAGGTCAGAATAAAGATCGCCACGTAGACCAGACCAATGCAGGCGTAGACCCAGTACCACTCAATGCTGCGGGCCAGCAGCGCGGCGGCCACAATCGGGAAGATCATCCCTGCCATGCTGAAGAAGGAGTCGGTGAAGAGCAGTCGCGCGCCGCGCTGGCGGCCTTCATACATGTGGGTGATGAGGAATGTCCCGATGGACATGGTGATGCCGCTGACCAGACCCAGCACAAACATGGCGGCGGAGAACAAGGCGATGCTGTGGCTGAGCATCAGACCCGCCACGGCAAGGACCATCAACACAAAGCCAAAACGCAGCTGCGTTTTCAGCGGGACGATTTCCATCAGCCAGGCATTGAGAAAAATGGAGATCAGGATCCCGGCGTTAAGAAAGGTGAAGGTGTTACTCATGCTGGAAACGGGCAGGTTGAAATAGTCTGCGATATTTCCCATCACCATCCCGGTGACAATTACCAACGCACCGGTGAGGGCGTAGGAGAAGAAGCTGATCCATGTGAGCTTGATACGATTGCTGTTAGTCATGACTGGCCTGTGAATAGAAGTGTAAAGCGCATTGACGGCGCTGCGAGCGGCCAGATTTTAATCGTGAATGTGATCTAATTAAATCTTTTAGGACAAATTAATCATTCATTGCATAAAAAAGGGTGATATTAATCACGTTAAGGTCGCTGGCATGACTTTGCCGGGCGGTTACATCTGTTTCAAATAGGTAAAATTAGGTAAAGGGCTGGCCTACGTTCATACTGCTCTTTAGAATCAAGCCATTCGCTTTCTTTACTGCGCTTTGTTAAGGAATTCTCATGCTCAAATCAACCCTGGCGGCTGTCGCGGCTGTACTCGCTCTTTCAGCCCTCTCTCCTGCTGCGCTGGCAGCGAAAGGAGACCCGCACGTTCTGTTGACCACCTCTGCCGGCAACATTGAGCTGGAACTGAACAGCCAGAAAGCTCCCGTTTCTGTGAAAAACTTCCTCGATTATGTCAACAGCGGTTTTTATAACGGCACCACGTTCCACCGTGTGATCCCAGGCTTTATGGTGCAGGGCGGCGGCTTCAACGAGCAGATGCAGCAGAAGCAGCCAAACCCGCCAATCAAGAACGAAGCGGATAACGGCCTGCGTAACACCCGCGGCACCATCTCCATGGCCCGTACCGCCGATAAAGACAGCGCAACCAGTCAGTTCTTCCTCAACGTGGCGGATAACGCCTTCCTCGACCATGGCCAGCGTGATTTTGGCTATGCGGTGTTTGGTAAAGTTGTGAAAGGCATGGATGTGGCCGATAAAATTTCTCAGGTACAGACGCACGACGTCGGTCCTTACCAGAATGTGCCGTCAAAACCGATAGTTATCCTCTCTGCGAAAGTCCTGCCTTAATGCGTAATGGCGCGGGCAAGTTTTGCCCGCGTTACCTTTACCTCCCTGCGAAACCGCAGTTTGCTGCTTATACTTGTGGCAACACGGGCACAAGCAGGGAGGAAAAAGGTGAAAAAACTCACTGATAAGCAAAAATCCCGTCTTTGGGAACAACAGCGAAACGCGAATTTTCAGGCCAGTCGCCGTCTTGAAGGCGTCGATAGTCCATTAGTCACGCTCAATGCCGACGAGGCAGAACTGCGTCTTGAGGAGCTCAGGAGGCAGTATGAGCGATAAATACGGCAACGATCGCGATCCCTATCTCTATCCCGGCCTGAATGTCATGCGTAACCGGCTGGGCATCCGCCAGGCGGAGCGTCTGGCGCAGGCGGCGTATGAATTCACCGCGCTGCGAGCGGCAACCCTGGGGCTGGGGCCATTGCTGCGTGGCCTGCCGCATCTGTGCGCCATTCATCAGCATATCTATCAGGATATCTTCGACTGGGCGGGTGATATTCGCGAGATGGATATTTACCAGGGCGATACCCGCTTCTGCCACTTCGCCTACATCGAAAAAGAGGGCAATGCCCTGATGCAGGATCTGGAGGAGGAGGGCTATCTCGTCGGGCTGGAAAGAGAGGACTTCATTAACCGCCTCAGCCACTACTATTGCGAGATCAACGTTCTGCATCCGTTCCGCATCGGCAACGGTATTGTTCAGCGCATCTTCTTTGAGCAGCTGGCGATCCATGCGGGCTATCAGCTTGACTGGCGCGGTATCGACCCGGAAGAGTGGGCGCAGGCCAACCAGAGCGGTGCGATGGGGGATCTGAGTGCGTTGAACGCAATCTTCCGTAAAGTGGTAAGCGAAGCCGGGGAAACTGAGTAGAATAGGGCGGCCATTTTTTCAGGAGCTGCCATGATTCTGCTGATTGATAACTACGATTCCTTCACCTGGAACCTGTACCAGTATTTTTGCGAGCTGGGGGCGGAGGTGGTGGTCCGGCGCAACGACGCACTCTCTCTGGAGGATGTCGCCGCGCTCAATCCGCAAAAAATCGTTATCTCTCCTGGCCCCTGCACGCCGGATGAGTCCGGCATCTCGCTGGCGGTGATCCAGCGCTATGCCGGTAAAGTGCCGATTCTGGGCGTCTGCCTCGGGCATCAGGCCATCGCCCAGGTCTTTGGCGCCACCATTGTGCGGGCCGCAAAAGTGATGCACGGCAAAACCTCCCCGGTGACGCACAACGGCGTCGGGGTTTTCTGCGGTCTGAACAACCCCCTTACCGTCACCCGCTATCACTCACTGATTATTGATCCGCCCACCTTACCCGACTGCTTTGAGGTCACCGCCTGGAGCGAAACGCAGGAGATCATGGGTATCCGTCACCGTAAATGGGATCTGGAAGGGGTGCAGTTCCACCCCGAAAGCATTCTCAGCGAACAGGGCCACCAGCTGCTGGCTAATTTCCTCAATCGTTGATTTTTAGTTGCCATGAAGTGATTTTTTAAGCATATTTCGTGATTATATTTTCACTTCTGCTTTTTGCTTAAAAAAGGGTGGGGTTACATGGCAACTGAACAATCTGCAATTACGCGCGCAACATTCGATGAAGTGATACTGCCAATTTATGCACCGGCTGAGTTTATCCCGGTGAAGGGGAAAGGCAGCCGCGTCTGGGATCAACAGGGCAAAGAGTATATTGATTTTGCGGGCGGCATTGCGGTAACGGCGTTAGGTCACTGCCACCCGGCGCTGGTCGAGGCGCTCAAAACTCAGGGCGAAACCCTGTGGCACACCAGCAACGTCTTTACCAACGAACCTGCGCTACGTCTGGGCCGCAAAATCATCGACGCCACCTTTGCCGAGCGTGTGCTGTTTATGAACTCCGGCACCGAAGCCAACGAAACCGCTTTTAAGCTGGCCCGCTATTACGCCTCCACCCGCCACAGCCCGTTTAAAACCAAAATCATCGCCTTCCACAATGCGTTTCATGGCCGTTCGCTTTTTACCGTGACCGTGGGCGGTCAGCCAAAATATTCCGATGGCTTTGGCCCGAAACCGGCCGACATCATCCACGTGCCGTTCAACGATCTGCATGCGGTAAAAGCGGTGATGGACGATCACACCTGCGCGGTGGTGGTTGAGCCGATCCAGGGTGAAGGCGGCGTGATGGCGGCAACGCCAGAATTCCTGCAGGGGCTGCGCGATCTGTGCGATCAGCACCAGGCCCTGCTGGTCTTTGACGAAGTGCAGAGCGGTATGGGCCGTACCGGGGATCTGTTTGCTTATATGCACTACGGCGTGACGCCGGACATCCTGACCAGCGCCAAAGCGCTCGGGGGGGGCTTCCCGGTGAGCGCCGTGCTCACCACGCAGGATATCGCGTCGGCATTCCACGTGGGCTCTCACGGCTCGACCTACGGCGGCAACCCGCTGGCGTGCGCGGTTGCCGGAGCGGCATTCGATATCATCAATACCCCGGAAGTGCTGAGCGGCGTCAATACAAAGCGCGAGCAGTTTGTGAAGCATCTTCAGCAGATCGATGCGCAGTACGATGTCTTCAGCGATATCCGTGGCATGGGGCTGTTGATTGGCGCCGAACTGAAGCCGCAATACAAAGGCCGGGCGCGCGATTTCCTCTACGCCGCCGCCAGTGAAGGGGCGATGGTGCTCAACGCCGGGCCGGACGTGATGCGCTTTGCGCCATCGCTGCTGGTGGAGAGCCAGGATATCGAAGAGGGGATGACCCGCTTTGCGCAGGCGGTGAAGCGGGTGGTTCAGGGATAAGTGAGATGCCGGGTGGCGCTGCGCTTACCCGGCCTACAAGATCCGTAGGCCCGTGCAAGCGTAGCGCCGCCGGGCAAAACAAAGCTTAATACGGCGTCCGCTTCAAACGCCGTATCAACCAGATGCCATGATGCGGACGCTGGCGCCACGCCACCGACGAAATGGTGTGCATGGTGTTCAGATGCCCGAGGGTGCGCTGCAGATGTTGTTCCAGCGTACTCATGGGGCCTTGCGTCAGGGTCTCTGGCGCTTCCAGGATATTGCTGTCCCCACTCTCACCCGGCTCGTCATACTCCAGACGCTGCTGACAGCGCTGAAGGGCGATTTCACAGGACTGCAGATAACGCTGCGCCAGGTCTGGCGTCAGCATCGTATGCTCCCGCGCCAGGGTCGTCATTGCGTTGATATGCTCGACGATAAACTGGCTGTGCGTCACCCAGAGTTTCATATCCGCCAGATACGCCGAATTGAAGCCCGGCTCCTGCATCGCCTGATTGAGGGAGTTGAACAGCGCATTGTGCGCCTGATTGACCTTCATGCGCTGCCAGGCCAGCGGCGTGGGTTGCGGATCGTCGCTGAGGATCAGGCGGATGGCTTCCTGATCGGCCTCCAGCGCGTCGTGAGCGTTCTGCCGCAGCAATCCGCTCTGCCACTGCGGCCACAGCCAGACCATGCCGCCAAAGGCAATCAGGCAGCCAATCAGCGTATCGGCCAGCCGGGCGATAATAAACTGCTCACCGTTGAGCGTAATCAGTTGCAGGCTGTACACGGCGGTCAGCGTAAAGCCCACGGTCGCCCAGCCGTAGCTCTTGCGAATGATCAGGTAGCTTACCAGCGTCACCAGCAGCATCCCCGCCAGGGTATAGCCTTCCGGGACGTGTAAGTGCAGGGTGATCCCGGCAATAATCAGCCCCGCCATCGTGCCGCCCGCCCGGTGAAGGATGCGCACCCGCGTGGCGCTGTAGCCGTTTTGCGTCACCAGCAGCACGGTCATTAAGATCCAGTAAGGCTTAGGCAGATGCAGCGCCATCCCCATCAGGCTGGCGATACTCAGCATCACGCTGATGCGGGCCGCATTGCGCAGGGCGGCAGACTTCAGTGACAGATAGCTTTTCAGGGCGGGGATCAGCGGCAGGCGTTTCTGCTTATCCGCCATCAGGTCGCGGGGGTAGAGCGGGCGCTGGGTGCGCAGCACACGGGCAATACGGCTGAAGTGCCAGGCGCAGAACTGGCCCACCGGGTTATCCGGATGCTGACGGGCGATCTTCTCCAGCGCGCCGAGCTGCTTGTCCATAGTGAAACGGGTGGGGTATCGATGATAGAGAATGTCGTCAGCCAGCACCCGCAGTCGGGCGGCGACGGTTTGTGCGTTCCAGCGGATCACTGCTTCGGCGTGGCTGCGCTCCACCAGCTTTTGCACTTCCTGCGGATGATGCAGGCTGACGGAAATATGCTCCTGCAGATCCAGCCCCACCTGGAAGGTACGCAGCAGGCGTTTGTATTCATGATTCCTGTTCGCCGCCAGCATATGCAGCTGCTGGTAGCACTGACTAATCAGGTCCACCACCTTCTGCTGACGGGCCAGCAGCGGCGGCAGCGATTTTTCCGGGTCGGTATGCTGGGTCAGCAGGGTGTATTTCGCTTCGCAGTAATCGGCCAGCTGGCGGTAGAGCACGCTCAGGGATTCACGCAGCGGCTGCTCCCGCCACAGCCAGAACCAGAACCAGTTAAACAGCCCGTACCAGAGTGTCCCCAGGGCGTAGATCAGCAGCGGCGCCCAGATCGGCATATTTCCCGCCAGACTGAGGGTAAAGATGGCCGCAATCAGCGAGGCGGGCAGCAGGCGGGCGTGCAGAGCGCTTATCTCCGCCGTGACCCCTAACGTCATCGCCAGGGCAGTCAGAATGAGGGGCAGCGGAATATCGCGCGCCAGCAGCAATTGCACGGCAAGACTACAGCCGGCAAACAGGCAGCCGCCAATCATCAGGCGTTTAAAAAAGCGTTTATGGGGCGTGTCGAGACCCGCAATGTTGCAGCAGGCGGGAACGAGAGAAAACAGAAGGCCGTATTGCAGGTAACCGAGAACTAAACCCACAGCCACAGGGAGACACAGCACCAGGGTTTGCCGCAGTGCGTAGTTAACTTCCGGGTGGTAAATGAGCCTGCGCCACATGGGTGAGAGAGACAAAAACGGCGTGTCATCATGCGATGCCACGCCGTCTGAGCGGAATTAACGTGTTCCGTAAACCACGATGGTTTTACCGTGGGCGGAAATCAGATTCTGATCTTCCAGCATTTTCAAAATACGGCCCACTGTCTCACGGGAACAACCGACGATCTGACCAATTTCCTGACGGGTGATTTTAATTTGCATACCGTCCGGGTGGGTCATGGCGTCTGGCTGTTTCGCCAGGTTCAGCAGCGTCTGAGCGATACGGCCCGTTACGTCCAGGAAGGCGAGGTTGCCCACTTTCTCGGAAGTAACCTGCAGACGGCGAGCCATCTGCGAAGAGAGGCGCATCAGGATATCCGGGTTAACCTGGATCAGCTGGCGGAACTTTTTATAAGAGATCTCAGCCACTTCACACGCGGTTTTCGCACGGACCCAGGCGCTACGCTCCTGACCTTCTTCAAACAGGCCCAGTTCACCGATAAAGTCTCCCTGATTCAGGTAAGAGAGGATCATCTCTTTGCCTTCTTCATCTTTGATCAGCACTGCCACTGAGCCTTTGACGATGTAATACAACGTTTCCGCTTTTTCACCCTGGTGAATCAGCGTGCTCTTCGATGGGTACTTATGAATGTGGCAATGAGACAAGAACCATTCGAGAGTCGGGTCTGTTTGCGGTTTGCCAAGCACCATGCGCTGTTATCCTCTGTTATAAGCTGGCTCCAGAGTCTGGCTCTGTACCTGTACTCTGGGGTTGCAATCGTATTCTTTCCCCTGCCTGGGGTCTGGCTGTCACAATGATTAGCAGCCTGTAATGTGTGATGTCCTCTGCATACATGTGCAACGTCAATGTATTACTGTAGCATCTCGACTGTTTTAGCATAGCTTTTGCCGCGTGTCTCCTGGTGTCTCGCTTCAGCTTGATGCAGGTCGACTTCCGTTGCCAGAATTGTTACTGGCGCGTAATCTGACAAGAAAAATGCAATCCTGGAGTGAGTTAAAATGCAAGCACGTGTGAAATGGGTTGAAGGTTTAACGTTTCTCGGTGAGTCCGCGTCGGGGCACCAGATTCTGATGGATGGCAACTCCGGTGATAAAGCACCCAGCCCAATGGAAGTGGTTCTGATGGCGGCGGGAGGATGCAGCGCTATCGACGTGGTATCGATTCTGCAAAAAGGGCGTCACGATGTGACCGACTGCGAAGTGAAACTGACCTCAGAGCGTCGGGATGAAGCGCCGCGTCTCTTTACCCATATCAACCTGCATTTCGTGGTCACCGGCAAAGCGCTGAAAGATGCTGCGGTCTCCCGCGCGGTAGATCTCTCTGCGGAGAAGTACTGCTCCGTGGCGCTGATGCTGGAGAAAGCGGTCAATATTACCCATTCGTATGAAGTGATCGAGGCGTAAGGCCTGGATCAAACGCCGGGCGGCACTTCGTTTGCCCGGCCTACAGAACCTTGTAGGCCCGGTAAGCGTAGCGCCACCGGGCAACACGCCTCAATCGATCTTCTTCCCTTCCATTAACCGCTGCACCAGCGGCGTCATGATTAACTCCATCGCCAGCCCCATCTTCCCGCCCGGCACCACCAGCGTATTGATGTGTGAAATAAACGAACCCTGCAGCATCGCCAGCAGCCAGGGGTAATCGATATTGTCCAGATTACGGAAATGGATCACCACAAAGCTCTCATCCAGCGACGGTATGCCTTTAGCGGCAAAGGGGTTAGAGGTATCCACGGTCGGGACGCGCTGGAAGTTAATATGGGTGCGGGAAAACTGCGGCGTCAGGAAGTTGATGTAATCCTCCATCGAGCGCACCACGGAATCCATCACCGCCTCGCGGGAATGGCCGCGCTCACTGGTATCCCGCGTCAGCTTCTGGATCCACTCCAGGTTGACGATAGGCACTACCCCCACCAGCAGATCGACATGGCGCGCCACGTCATGGTGCGGCGTAACGACCCCGCCGTGCAGACCTTCATAAAACAGTACGTCTGTGGGTTCTGGCAGCGGCTGCCAGGGGGTAAAGGTGCCCGGAACCTGGTTCCAGGGTACCGCTTCATCATAGGTATGCAGGTATTTGCGCGACTGGCCGGTGCCGCTTCGACCGTACTCTGCAAAGGTCTGCTCCAGCAGGCCAAAGTCGTTAGCATCGGGGCCAAAGTAGCTGATATGTTTGCCTAAATCACGGGCCTTGCGGATGGCCATATCCATCTCAGGGCGAGTGTAACGGTGAAAGCTGTCGCCTTCCACTTCCGCGGCACGCAGATGAAGTTGCGAGAAGATCTTACGAAAGGCGAGGCTGGTGGTGGTGGTACCCGCACCACTCGATCCTGTGACGGCGATAACCGGATGTCTGGCGGACATAGCAACTCCCTGAGTGGAAAGATGTCGCGGTTAACCGCGAAATTGATTGCGAGGCATGATGTTGACGGTTTCGTGCAACTCGGACCATACGACCAGCACCTCACCGCTTTGCAGCTGCCGCCTTATGTCAGCGACCTTCTGCTCAAGCGAACGTTCCTCTTCACCATAATCGGTGCCTTCGCGTAACACAAAGCTTTCAATCAGATTATCCAGCGTTTCGGGAGCCAGATCTTGCCAGGGAATAATCATGTTTATTTTTCCAGATAGGGGGTCAGCCAGCCCGGGATACGTGTCTCCAGCCACATCTGCGGTCGGCGCAGCGTTCCGCTGATAAAGCCCACGTGCCCGCCATGTTCGGTCAGCTGATACTGTACGTTTGCCGGTAAATGTTCCGGCGCCGGAATCGAATGATGATCCATAAACGGATCGTCTTTCGCATGAATGATCAGCGTAGGCCGGGTGATTTGATTCAGCAATGGCATGGCGCTGCACTGACGATAGTAGTCAATCGCATCGGCAAAACCGTGAATTTTGGCGGTGATCAGATCGTCAAATTCACGAATGCGTCGCATGCGCTTGAGCTGCTCCAGGTTTATCGGCAGCGAGCCCGGATAGGCTTTCAGTTTACGTGAGGCGTTGCCTTTCAACAGATTAAGCAGGTAGCGCTGATAGACGCGCGAAAAGCCCTTATCCATATGATAGCTGCACTGTTCCAGCATAAACGGGGCAGAGACGATGACGGCGGCATCCAGCGGGATCGTGTCCCCCTCTTTCGCCAGCAGGCAGGCGAGCATGTTTCCCCCCAGCGAATAGCCCACCGCAGCGGTAGGGGCCGGGCCGTGGGTCTCCGCCAGCCAGCGCAGGAACCAGGTGCCATCTTCTGTTTCGCCGGAGTGATAGATGCGTTTCTGGCGATTGGGTTCGCCGCTACAGCCTCTGAAATGCATCACCACGCCCAGCCAACCGCGCGCTTTCGCCGCCTGAATCAGGCCGTGAGCATAGGGGCTGTGCAGGCTGCCCTCCAGACCATGAAAGACCACCAGCCGGGGTTTGCGCTGTGCCTTAGAGGGATCTTCACTCCATGCCAGATCCACAAAGTCATCATCCGGCAGGTCGAGTCGCTGCCAGACGGGAGTAAAAAGCACTTTACGGCGGATGAGACGCGGCAGCATGGTTTGCAGATGGCGGTTCGACAGGCCCCGCATGGGGACAAAGGTCGCGCTCTCGTCGGGCGTAAAGTTAAATTCAGATGGGATTGTCTGCGTCATAACGGTGTGATGTTAATTCTTCTCAATCGTTCACTATACCTTCCGAATCGGCTCCTGTTTATAAAAAGCCACGCGATTGCGCGATCGCATCCCCTCACAGCGCCCTTATTTAGCCCGTAGCCTGTTGTTTAACAACGTCAAATGATCCCGATCACAATTAATTGCCTTCTTTATTACTCTCAGGCTAACGATTCTGTTCCAGGCTTAATTGATGCCTTTATCACCAGGGTGCAGACTTAACTCAACGTTAAGCAAATCTAAAGATGTGCTGAATCAGGAGGTTAACAATGTTATCAGGGCAAACGCCAGCCCGGAACTGGAACACGCGTCGCACTGAAAAAGCGCGCCGCCTGGCTTCCGTCCCGGTGCAGGGCAAGGTACTGCCAACAGGCGACCTCGTCGCTATGCTGGAAAAACTGATCGCCCCAGGCGACAAAGTCGTACTGGAAGGGAACAACCAGAAGCAGGCGGATTTCCTTTCCCGCTCGCTGGCCGAGGTGAACCCTCAGGTCGTTCACGATCTGCATATGATTATGCCGAGCGTGGGCCGCAGCGAACACCTGGATATCTTTGAAAAAGGCATCGCCCGCAAGCTCGACTTCTCCTTCTCCGGTACCCAGAGCCTGCGTATTTCGCAGCTGCTGGAGGATGGACAGCTGGAGATCGGTGCCATCCACACCTACATCGAACTCTACTCCCGCCTCTATGTCGACCTGTCGCCGAACGTGGCGCTGATTGCCGGGTTTAAAGCGGACCGTAAAGGTAATCTCTATACCGGTGCCAGCACCGAGGATACCCCGGCGCTGGTAGAAGCCGCCGCCTTCCACGACGGCATCGTCATCGCCCAGGTGAACGAACTGGTGGACGACGAGTGTGACCTGCCGCGCGTGGATATCCCCGGCTCCTGGATTGATTTCGTGGTCGTCGCCGATAAGCCGTTCTTCATTGAACCGCTCTTCACCCGCGACCCGCGCCTGATCAAACAGGAACATATCCTGATGGCGATGATGGCCATCAAGGGCATTTATGCGGAACACCAGGTGCAGTCCCTGAACCACGGGATTGGCTTCAACACCGCGGCGATTGAGCTGCTGCTGCCTACCTACGGCGAACAGCTCGGTCTGAAGGGCAAAATCTGTAAGCACTGGACCCTGAACCCGCATCCGACGCTGATCCCGGCGATTGAGAGCGGCTGGGTGGAGAGCGTGCACTGCTTCGGCGGTGAGCTGGGGATGGAAGAGTACATTCGTGCCCGTCCGGATATCTTCTTTACCGGTGCCGATGGCTCCATGCGCTCTAACCGCGCCTTCTGTCAGCTGGCAGGCCAGTACGCGGTCGATATGTTTATCGGCTCAACCCTGCAGGTGGATGGTTACGCCAACTCCTCTACCGTGACCCGCGGCCGTCTTTCCGGCTTCGGCGGGGCGCCTAACATGGGCCATGACCCGCACGGCCGTCGTCATGCCACCCCGGCCTGGCTGAACATGATCACCGAGCCCGACCCGATGCAGCGCGGTAAGAAACTGGTCGTGCAGATGGTCGAAACCTTCCAGGCGGGCGTGAAGCCGACCTTCGTCGAAAAACTTGATGCGGTTGATGTGGCGAAAGCCTCCGGTATGCCGCTGGCACCGGTCATGATCTACGGCGATGACGTCACCCACGTGCTGACGGAAGAGGGGATTGCTTACCTCTACCGGGCGAAAGATCTGGAAGAGCGTCGCGCCATGGTCGCCGCGGTCGCAGGTATTACCGATATCGGTCTGGGTGTGGACGCTAAACGCGTCGCCGAGCTGCGTCAGAGCGGCAAAGTGCTCTACCCGGAAGATATGGGCATTCGCCGCACCGACGCCACCCGCTCGCTGCTGGCGGCGGGCAGCGTCTCTGACCTGGTTGAATGGTCCGGCGGTCTCTACAACCCACCTGCGAAATTCCGGAGCTGGTAATGAAACTTCTGCCCCGGATCCAGGTTGAAGGCGGTGCCGAATGGCTGGCGCGAACCGCCACGCAGTGTCTGATTGACGAAGCGCGACTTAGCCCGAAACCCGGCCTGGTGGACAGTCGGGGGAACGGCGCGCACCACGATCTCTCGCTCGCGCTGATGGAGCGCTCGGCGCACAGCCTGACCCCTACGTTTCAGGCGCTGGCGCTGCAAAGCTGGCAGCGTCCGGCCGATATCGCGCTACGGCAGACCGTGGGTCGGCTGGGGCGCGAAGGCGAACAGCAGATGATGGCCGCCACCGGCGGGGTGAATACCCACCGTGGCGCTATCTGGGCGCTGGGATTGTTAGTCAGCGCCGTGGCGATGCATGGCGGCAGCGCAACAGCGCAGTCGGTCGCCGACACCGCCGCGCAGCTGGCGAAACTGCCGGATGACGCCGCGCCGAAAGTGTTCAGCAAAGGGCTGCGCGCCACCCACCGTTATCGGGTGCCGGGCGCGCGCGAAGAGGCGCAGCAGGCGTTTCCGCACATTATGCAGCGGGCATTGCCGCAGCTTCGCCTGAGCCGTCTTAACGGCAGTAGCGAAGCCCATGCCCGGCTCGATGCGCTGATGGCGATCATGACCTCATTAACCGATACCTGCGTGCTTTCCCGCGCCGGAATGGAGGGGTTAGATGCCATGCAGCACGGGGCCCGGGCGGTATTAGCCGCTGGCGGCACCGCACAGCCTGAGGGGCAACGTGCGCTCGCGGTATTAGACAAACAGATGCTCTTGCTCAATGCCTCACCGGGCGGCGCGGCCGACCTGCTGGCCGCCACGCTGTTCCTTGACCGCATAGAGACGCCTTATTTAGCGAATTAAGAGGATGTTATGGAAAAAATCACATTAACACTGCCCGCCAGCCGTGCCCTGAACGGCAAAGCGCTGGCAGGCGTTGTGGGCTCCGGTGATATGGAGGTGTTATTTACCGCCGACCAGGGCCAGACATTAACAGTCGAGATCACCACCTCCGTCGATAACAGCCGTGGCCGCTGGGACGCGCTGTTTAACAGACTGCAAACCGTCAGCAGCCTGCCGGCTGGCAAGCTAACCATTCACGACTTTGGCGCAACGCCGGGCGTAGCGCGCATTCGTATCGAACAGGTCTTTGAGGGGGTGAGCCATGCGTGATGACAGCAGCTTTATTGAATTGAAAGCACGCCAGCGTGCGCAGGCGCTGCTCGACGAGGGCAGCTATCGCGAACTGCTGGATCCGTTTGAAGGGATTATCTCTCCGTGGCTGGGGCCGCAGGGCATTGTGCCGCAGGCCGATGACGGCATGGTGGTGGCAAAAGGCACCATCAACGGTAAACCCGCCGTGGTCGTGGCGATAGAAGGCGCGTTCCAGGGTGGCAGTATGGGCGAAGTCTCCGGCGCCAAAATGGCGGCCGCGCTGGAGCTGGCGGCGGAAGATAACCGTAACGGCATTCCAACCCAGGCGGTACTGAGCCTCGAAACCGGCGGCGTACGTCTGCAGGAGGCTAACCTTGGCCTGGCGGCGATTGCCGATATCCACGCGGCCATCGTCGATCTGCGTCGCTATACCCCGGTCATCGGCATTGTCGCCGGTACCGTTGGTTGCTTCGGCGGGATGTCCATTGCCGCAGCGCTGTGCAGCTATCTGATTGTGACCCGCGAAGCGCGTCTCGGCCTGAACGGCCCACAGGTTATCGAGCAGGAGGCGGGCATTGAAGAGTATGACTCCCGCGACCGTCCGTTTATCTGGAGCATGACCGGGGGCGAAATTCGCTATCAAAGCGGGCTGGTGGATGCCCTGGTGGGCGACGGCGTGAACGCGGTGAAAGCGGCGATGAACGACGCGATTGCGAAAGGCGTGCCGGCAAAACACCGCACCGACAATTATGACTGGTATCTCGAACGCCTGAGTCACTTCGACACCCGCAAACAGGCGGATACCGAACAGATTCACGCGCTCTTTGCCCGGGAGGTGAAATGATGAGTACTTCAATTAGCCGTGGTGAACTCTGGCTGGAAACCCTTGCGCCGAATGTCCGTCGTCTGGAAGGGCTCTGCCCGTCGGTTCAGGCGGCGGACGGCGAGCTGAATGGCGAAGCGGTACGCTTTGTGGCGGTGGTGCCGGATGCAAACAACCACTACCCGCGTGCGGCGAAAGGCGAAGTCGGTCTGCTGGAGGGCTGGACGCTGGCGAAAGTGGTGAGCGAAACCGTTGCCGCCGACGCCGATAACGCCGTGAAACGCCCGATTGTGGCGGTGATCGACGTGCCGAGCCAGGCCTATGGCCGCCGTGAAGAGGGCTTTGGTATTCACCAGGCGCTGGCCGGTGCTGCTGCGGCCTATGCTAACGCGCGTCTGGCGGGCCATCCGGTGATTGGTCTGATCGTCGGGAAAGCGATGTCCGGGGCGTTTCTGGCCCACGGCTATCAGGCCAACCGGCTGATCGCCTTCAACGACAAGGGCGTGCTGATCCACGCGATGGGCAAAGAGTCTGCCGCCCGCATCACGCTGCGTACCGTCGACGCGCTTGAAAAACTGGCGGCGACCATTCCGCCGATGGCGTATGACATCAGTAACTACGCTACCCTGGGGCTGCTGGAGAACCTGCTGGATATCAGCAATCCGGACGCACCTTCATCCATCGATCTGGCGCTGGTGAAAACCACATTGCAACAGGCCATTGATGACGCTCGCCGTGATCCGACGCTGAAAAGCCGTCTGGGTGCCGACAATCGTCATAGCTCCGCTCTTGTACGCGAACGTATGCGAGCCAGCTGGTAATACCAAAAAATAAAAGACCTGCCAGATGCACGCCCCGTGGGCGCACCCGTTGCGCCCGCGTGGGAACCTGCATCCTGAAAATAATAACCATCGCGTCAGTGCTTAAACTTCTTTTTTACAGGTGATTTATGACTTATGTGATTGTTCATGCCCTTGCCCCCATTTTTGTCATCATGCTGCTCGGCTTCTGGGCCGGTAAAGCCAAAATGGTGGACAACAAAAATGTCTCTCTGCTTAATATCTTCGTGATGGATTTTGCGCTGCCCGCCGCGCTGTTCAGTGCCACGGTGCAAACGTCCTGGACAGGTATCATTGCCCAGTCGCCGCTGATCCTGGTTCTGACTCTGGCGATGTGGATCACCTATGCGGCCATCTACTTCCTCGCCACGAAAGTCTTTAAAAAGTCCCCGCAGGATGCCGCCGTGCTGACGCTGACCGTGGCGCTGCCGAACTATGCGGCACTGGGCCTGCCGATTCTGGGCAGCGTGTTGGGTGAAAGCCCGGCGACCTCGCTCTCGGTAGCGGTCTCCATTGCCTGCGGCTCCGTACTGATGACGCCGTTCTGTCTGCTGATCCTTGAACGTGAGAAAGCGCGCGCCGAGGGCAATAACTCAGGTTCAACGCTCTCTATGCTGCCGGTGCTGATGTGGCGCTCCATTAAGAAACCGATTGTGATGGGCCCGCTGCTGGGTGTCATTCTCTCTGCCATCGGTATCAAAATGCCGGAACTGGTTCTGGCGGCGATTAAACCGCTGGGACTCTCCGCCACCGCTGCGGCGCTGTTCCTGACCGGGGTGATCCTGTCGGCCCGTAAGCTGCAGATCAACACGATGGTCATTAGCGCGACGATCGCCAAACTGCTGATTCAACCAGCCATTGCGTGGGGTATCGTTTTACTCTTCGGTCTGCACGGTTCTGTGGCTATCACCGCTATCCTGATGATTGCTCTGTCCGCCGGTTTCTTCGGCGTGGTGTTCGGTAACCGCTTTGGCGTGCAGTCGCCGGATGCGGAAGCGGTGCTGCTGTTAAGCTCCGTCCTGTGTATCCTGTCGCTGCCGCTGTTTATCTCGCTGACTTCAGGAATGTAATCATGACCACAACATTACGCCCGCACGACTTAATCTGGCTTACCACACGGGATGCGCTGGAGGATATCCAGGAGCCCTGGGTGGATGCAGCCTGGCATACCGGGTTGCCGGTGGTGGTGCGGCGTGATGTTGAGGGTAGCGGGCGTATTCCGGTCGGGGTACGCGGCCTTAAGCGCGAGCAGCGCGCGGCGGGCTGGGTTAACCCTCACCAGATTGCCCGCGTGGTCTCCCCCGAACAGCTGAGCGCAGAAGAAAGTCTGCTGCGCTCGCCGTTTATCACTCAGCCACCGGTTCAGGTGGGCGTACAGCTTTCCCGCATCTCCTGGCCCTGGACATGGGGCATTACCGGTAGCACCGGCTATGCGCTGGCGACCGGTATTGCGGTGATCCACGCCGCAAGCGATCTCGATCTGCTGATCCGCGCCCCGCAGCCGCTTTCCCGCACGGATTTACTCAGCTGGCAGTCACAGCTTGAGGGGGCGCTCTGCCGGGCCGATACCCAGGTCGAGACGCCGCTGGGCGGCTTTGCGCTCAACGAATGGCTACGTGATGGAAAAACGTTGCTGAAAACCGACCGGGGGCCGCGCCTGACGGCGAACCCCTGGGCATGGGAGGAACAATGAAGATCCTGTTTACCTTTCCGGGGCAGGGGACGCAGCATCCCGGTATGCTGCAAAACCTGCCGGGAACCGAGCTGGCGCAGGCGCGTGAAGTGCTGGGTGCCAGTGAAGTGGATGCGCTGGACTCCCCGGCGGCGCTACAGCACACCCGCGCGGTACAGCTCTCGCTGCTGATCGCGGGCGTCGCCTGGGCGCGTGAACTGGCGCGTCGCGGCGTGGCGCCGGATATTGTCAGCGGCCTCTCTATCGGCGCGTATCCTGCGGCAGTGCTCTCCGGAGCGCTCGATTTTGCTGATGCCCTGACGCTGGTGGCCCTGCGTGGCGATCTGATGGAGCAGGCTTACCCACACGGCTACGGCCTGACGGCCATTATGGGGTTAACCCTTCCGCAGGTAGAAACCCTGATGGAAGGCACCGGCACCTACGTTGCCAACCTGAACGCGGAGACGCAGATTGTGATTGCGGGAACCGACGAAGGGATGGCGGAAGTGGCGGCGCGCGCGCTGGCGAAAGGGGCCAACAAAGCCCGTCGTCTGGCGGTGAGCGTCCCGTCGCACTGCGAACTGCTGGCCGAGCCGGCGCAAAAACTGGTTGAGGCCTTTAGTCGGGTCACGCTTTCTCGTCCCCGCTGCGCCTACCTTAGCGGCAGCACCGGGCGTGTACTCTGGCAGCCAGAGAAAATTGCCGACGATCTGGCGATGAACATGGCCCGGACGGTGCGCTGGCAGGAGGCGGTGATTGCCGCTAACGAACGCGAAGCGCGGCTGGCGATAGAGATGCCTCCCGGCGGCGTGCTCACCTGCCTGACGCGTCAGGCAGCCTGGGAAGGGGAGTCGGTCTCTCTGGAACGCAGCGGCATGGACGTCGCGGTGCATCTCGCCCGGCGTCTTAAGGCGTAGCGTTCTCTTCAAGGCGGCGGGCGTACATGCGGCCTTCCGCCGCCAGCGCCCGCAGGCTCGGATCCTGCTCGCGGTTGCGGGCAAAGACGATGGCGATCAGCTGCTGCATTTGATACGGCTGGGCCAGCTTTAACAGCTGCACCGAGTTTTCATACACCTTTTTCATCCTGCCCGGCATCAGCGTAAAGCCGACACCCGCCTGCACCAGACTCAGCATCGAGAAAATATCATTGACCCGGGTGACGATTTCCGGCTCAAAGCCAGCGATATGAAACGCTTCCTGGAAACCGGCATAGGTGGCGAAGCCCTCTGCCAGGGCGACAAACTTCTGGTCTTTGTAGTCGCGTAAGTCCGCCAGCGCGTTGGTATTGAGCTGCGCCGAAGCGGGGGCGGCCAGAAAGATGTCATCGTGGAACAGGGGCAGCACTTCGAGGTTGTTGCGATCAATCTCACTCTCCGAGATGGAGATGAGAATGGCATCGAGCGCGCCTTCATCCAGCAGATGCAGCAGGGTGTCGTTGGATCCCATGGTGAGATCCATCTCCAGATCCGGACGGCGCAGTTTCATGCCCATAATGAGCTGCGGAACGGTCTCAAGCGTCAGAGAGTAGAGCGTCCCCACCCGCAGACGGCCCTGGCCGACGCCAGCCGTTTTACGCGCCTCTTCCAGCCCGCGCTTCATCACCTGCATCACCTCCTGACAATACTCAAGCAGCGTCCAGGCGGCGGGCAGGGCAATCAGATTTCGGCCTTTATGCGTAAACAGCGGGCAGCGGACGTTCTCTTCCAGGGTGTGCAGGGCGCGATGGACGCTGACCCCGCTGAGGTTCAGCACCTCAGCGGCACGGGCGATATTTCCCGTCTCCATGAATGTCATGAAGATGCTCAGTTTGCGGAATGTAATTTCGCTGGTCAGGTCAGGTATCATCGCCCCTCCCGGGTTAGTCGCTCTGGAGCATCTCTTCGAGCTGTTCCTGCGCCTCCAGCCAGGCCATTTCGCACTCCTCAAGGCTGGATTTGGTTTTAGCCTGCACCTGCAGGCACTCGGTGAGCTCGGCTTTACGCGTCTGGTCATACAGGCCGCTGTCGCCCAGCTTCTCTTCCACGGTGGCAAGCGTGGCGTTGAGCTTCTCCATCTCTTTTTCCAGACGGGTAATCTCTTTACGCAGCGGCTGGGTCTGAGTGCGCAGCTCTGCTTCACGGCGCTTCTGATCTTTACGCGCCTGGGCGCTGTTGGCGTTCTCTTTCGCTGCCTCTTCCGGCTGGTTTTCCTGCTTCTGCACGTCCGTCAGCCACTGCTGGTAATCTTCCAGATCGCCGTCGAAAGGCTCTACTTTACTGTCGTGCACCAGGTAGAGATCGTCGGTGGTGGAGCGGATCAGGTGACGATCGTGGGATACGACCACCAGCGCGCCTTCGAACTCAATCAGCGCCTCGGTCAGCGCCTGGCGCATGTCGAGATCCAGGTGGTTAGTCGGTTCATCGAGCAGCAGCAGATTCGGGCGCTGCCAGACGATCAACGCCAGCACCAGGCGCGCTTTTTCGCCGCCGGAGAAGCGCTCAGTATTCTCGGTCACTTTATCGCCCTGGAAGCCGAAGCCGCCCAGGTAATCCCGCAGCTTCTGCTCCATCTCCTGCGGGGCCAGACGCGCCAGGTGCTGTAGCGGCGATTCGTCAGCGCGTAAAAACTCCAGCTGATGCTGGGCGAAATAGCCCAGCTTAATGCCCTTCGCCAGACCAATATCGCCACGTACCGGCGCAAGCTCGCCCGCTAGCAGCTTAATCAGCGTCGATTTACCGGCGCCATTACGCCCGAGCAGACCGATACGGGAACCCGGCACCAGGTTGAGTTTGATGGAATCCAGGATGATGCGCTCGCCATAGCCCGCGCTGACCTTTTCCATTTTCAGCAGGGGGTTGGGCAGGCTTTCCGGCGCGCGGAAGCTAAAGTGGAACGGGTTGTCGACGTGCGCCGGGGCGATCATCTCCATGCGTTCCAGCATCTTAATGCGGCTCTGGGCCTGTTTGGCTTTTGACGCCTTCGCCTTGAAGCGATCGACAAAGCTCTGCAGGTGCGCCACGCGCTGCTGCTGGCTTTCGTACATCGCCTGCTGCTGGGAGAGACGTACCGCGCGCTGGCGCTCAAACGAGCTATAGTTGCCGGTGTACTCGAACATCGTTTCCTGTTCGATATGAATAATTTTGTCCACCACCGGGTCAAGGAAGTCACGGTCATGGGAGATCAGGATCAGCGTGCCCTGATAGCTCTTCAGCCACTTCTCCAGCCAGATCACCGCATCGAGATCGAGGTGGTTGGTCGGTTCATCGAGCAGCAGCAGGTCAGAGCGGCAGATCAGCGCCTGGGCCAGGTTAAGGCGCATGCGCCAGCCGCCGGAGAAATCACTGACCGGGCGTTCCAGTTGCTCGTTACTGAACCCCAGGCCGTGCAACAGGCTGGCGGCGCGGGAGCGAATAGTCCAGGCATCAATGGCGTCGAGTTTGCCGTGCACGGTGGCAATCGCATGGCCGTCGTTGCGTTCGTTGGCGGCATGCAGCTCCGCTTCCAGCTTGCGGTATTCCCGATCGCCGTCGATAACATAATCCATCGCCGGTACGCTCAGGGCTGGCGTCTCCTGGTTTACCCAGGCCAGCTGCCAGTTGCCGGGGTAGGTAAAATTACCCCCGTCGGCACTGATTTCGTTTTTCAGCAATGACAGTAACGTGGATTTACCGCAGCCGTTTTTGCCCACCAGGCCGACTTTCTGGCCCGGGTTAATGGTGGCTGTAGCGTTGTCCAGCAGGACACGTACGCCGCGACGAATTTGTAATGAGGAGAAAACAATCATAGAGCGCCGTATGTTCCGACTATGTTAAGTTGTCATTATAATCAGGTTAAATGTGCCGCCACGCGCCGCGTGGGTGTGCCATGGTAGCCCAAAACAACAGTGATGACGACCCGGGAGAGGAATGATGTCCCAGACAGCCAAAGTGCTGCTGCTGTATGCCCATCCGGAGTCTCAGGACTCGGTCGCTAACCGGGTTTTGCTACAACCGGCATTACAGCTAAGTAATGTGACAGTGCACGATCTTTACGCGCACTACCCCGATTTTTTTATCGATATTCCCTATGAGCAGGAGTTGCTGCGCCAGCACGACGTCATCGTGTTCCAGCATCCGCTTTACACCTACAGCTGCCCGGCACTGCTGAAAGAGTGGCTGGACCGCGTGCTGAGCCGTGGATTTGCCAGTGGCGTGGGAGGAAACCAGCTGGCGGGAAAGTCCTGGCGGAGCGTCATTACCACCGGCGAGCCGGAGAGTGCGTATCGCCACGATGGGCTTAACCGCTACTCGATGAACGAGATCTTACGCCCGTTCGAGCTGACGGCGGCCATGTGCCGCATGCAGTGGCTGAGTCCGATCATTATCTACTGGGCTCGTCGCCAGCATCAGGATGAGCTGGCCAGCCATGCCCGCGCGTACGGTGAGTGGCTGGCGGCGCCAAATCTGACAGGAGGTCACTGATGGAAGGCTCAGATCTTTTACTGGCAGGCGTGTTGTTCCTGTTCGCCGCCGTGGTGGCGGTGCCGTTGGCATCGCGTCTGGGGATTGGCGCGGTGCTCGGCTATCTGCTGGCAGGCATCGCTATCGGTCCGTGGGGGCTGGGATTCATCAGCGATGTGGACGAAATCCTGCACTTCTCGGAGCTGGGCGTCGTCTTTCTGATGTTTATTATCGGCCTTGAGCTCAACCCGACGAAGCTCTGGCAACTACGGCGCTCGATCTTTGGCGTGGGTGCCGCGCAGGTGTTGTGCAGCGCGGTGATCCTCGGCGGACTCCTGATGCTGACCCAGTTCTCATGGCAGGCCGCGGTGGTTGGCGGGATTGGTCTGGCGATGTCCTCTACGGCAATGGCGTTACAGCTGATGCGCGATAAGGGCATGAACCGCAACGAAGCGGGGCAGCTGGGCTTCTCGATCCTGCTGTTTCAGGATCTGGCGGTGATCCCCGCGCTGGCCCTGGTTCCACTGCTGGCAGGATCGGGAGAGGAACATTTCGACTGGATGAAGATCGGCATGAAGGTGCTGGCCTTTGCCGGCATGCTGGTGGGAGGGCGCTATCTGCTCCGCCCGGTGTTCCGGTTTATTGCCGCCTCCGGCGTACGTGAGGTGTTTACCGCCGCGACGCTACTGCTGGTGCTGGGATCGGCCCTGTTTATGGATGCGCTGGGTCTGTCGATGGCGCTCGGTACTTTTATTGCAGGCGTACTGCTGGCGGAGAGTGAGTACCGGCATGAACTGGAAATTGCCATCGATCCCTTTAAAGGACTGCTGTTAGGGCTGTTCTTTATCTCTGTCGGCATGGCGCTCAATCTCGGCGTGCTCTACACCCATATCCTGTGGGTGGTGATGAGCGTTGCCGTGCTGGTCACGGTTAAAATGGCGGTGCTGTATGGGCTGGCGCGGGTTTACGGCCTGCGGCAGGCGGAAAAGGCGCAGCTTGCCGGGGTGCTGAGCCAGGGGGGCGAATTCGCTTTTGTGCTCTTCTCCACAGCATCGTCCCAGAGATTGTTTCAGGATGACCAGATGGCGCTGCTGTTAGTGACCGTGACGCTGTCGATGATGACCACGCCGCTGCTCATGAAGCTTATCGATAAGCAGCTGTCTCGCCGGATGAATGCCCCGGAAGATGAGCATGAAGCGCCCTTTGTGGAGGACGATAAACCGCAGGTGATTGTGGTGGGCTTCGGGCGGTTTGGGCAGGTGATCGGGCGTCTGCTGATGGCAAATAAAATGCACGTGACGGTGCTTGAGCGCGACATCAGCGCGGTAAATCTGATGCGCAAGTACGGTTATAAGGTCTATTACGGCGATGCCACACAGGTCGAACTGCTGCGCTCCGCAGGCGCAGAGGCGGCGGAGTCGATTGTTATCACCTGTAATGATCCGGAAGACACCCTGAAGCTGGTGGAGATCTGCCAGCAGCATTTTCCCCATCTGCACATCCTGGCCCGGGCGCGAGGGCGTGTTGAGGCACATGAGCTGCTTCAGGCTGGGGTAAAGTATTTTACCCGCGAGACCTTCTCCAGTGCGCTGGAGCTGGGGCGTAAAGCATTAGTGACGCTGGGTATGCATCCTCATCAGGCCCAGCGCGCGCAGTTACATTTCCGTCGTCTTGATATACGCATGCTGCGCGAGTTGATGCCGGTCCACACCGATACGGTGCAGATTTCCCGCGTACGGGAGGCGCGTCGCGAGCTGGAAGAGATCTTCCAGCGTGAGATGCAGCAGGAGCGTCGGCAGCCGGACGGCTGGGATGAATATGAATAACGAGGTATAGAATGGCGGTACGTAAACGTTTTATCGCCGGCGCGAAATGCCCGGCCTGCCAGGCTCAGGATTCACTGGCCATGTGGCGAGAGAACAATATCGATATTGTTGAGTGTGTTAAGTGCGGTCACCAGATGCGGGAAGCCGATAAAGAAGTGCGCGATCACGTTCGCAAAGAAGAACAAGTGATCGGCATTTTTCATCCGGACTAGCGATATGTCCCGAGTTTTTTTAAGCTAAAGGGTACACGGGTGCAGAATTCGGCTACAATCTGCGCCAGCAATTTTCCCACGCTCAGGAGATATCATGAAAGTAGCAAAAGACCTGGTGGTCAGCCTGGCCTATCAGGTACGTACAGAAGACGGTGTGTTGGTTGATGAGTCTCCGGTGAGTGCGCCGCTGGACTACCTGCACGGTCACGGTTCCCTGATCTCCGGCCTGGAAAACGCGCTGGACGGTCATGAAGTTGGTGACAAATTTGACGTTGCTGTAGGCGCAAACGACGCTTACGGTCAGTACGATGAAAACCTGGTTCAGCGTGTTCCTAAAGACGTCTTCATGGGCGTTGATGAGCTGCAGGTTGGCATGCGTTTCCTGGCTGAAACTGACCAGGGTCCGGTTCCAGTAGAAATTACGGAAGTTGAAGACGACCACGTTGTGGTTGACGGCAACCATATGCTGGCTGGCCAGAACCTGAAGTTCAACGTTGAAGTGGTTGCGATCCGCGAAGCCACTGAAGAAGAGCTGGCTCACGGCCACGTTCATGGTGCGCACGGTCATGACCACGATCACGGTCACGATGGCTGCTGCGGTGGTCACGGCCACGATCACGACCATGGTCACGAGCACGGTAAAGGCGGTTGCGGCGGTAACGGCGGCTGCGGTTGCCACTAAGCGTTACGCCTTAAGGCACAAAAAAGCGGGATATTCCCGCTTTTTTTACGTCTTAATAATGGGGTGGCGGCGTCTCTTCCGACTGCGACGCGATGTGCGATGCCTGGGAGGCTTTTACTTTTTCAGTTAACAGACGCATCAGATCCCGCAGCTTTGCCATCTCCAGCTCGTGGGCGGTGACGGTCTGATTCAGCTCATCGATGGTGATCTCCTGAAAAGCCAGGCGGCTTTCAAGCTCAGCCAGACGTGCTTCCATCTCTCTATTCTGCATGATTCACCTCGTTTGTTTCGTTAAACCCGTCCGGGGCTGGCGGCGGCGAATTTTACCTGAGATTATCCTTGCGCGCAGTAAACATCCCCTTGCTGCGAAACTAATTTAAACAAAAATAGTCTGAAATGTGGTGCTAATCAGGGGTGTCTACCTGTAGATTTGTTCCTCAACGTTTTATAGTACGCTACTCATTTACGCTTAATACGGGGTGAGAGTCCCCGGCCCTGGAGAAATGGATGAAATCACTGTTTAAAGTAACGCTGCTGGCGACCACAATGGCTGTCGCTTTGCATGCGCCGCTGACTTTCGCTGCTGATACCGCTGCGAAACCTGCTGCGACTGCTGACAGCAATGCAGCGTTCAAAAATGACGACCAGAAATCAGCCTACGCGCTGGGCGCATCTCTGGGCCGTTACATGGAAAACTCTCTGAAAGAGCAAGAAAAACTGGGCATCAAACTGGACCAGGCTCAGCTGATCGCAGGCGTTCAGGATGCGTTTGCAGACAAGAGCAAACTGTCTGACCAGGAAATCGAGCAAACTCTGCAGGCTTTCGAAGCGCGCGTGAAAGGCGCAGCGCAGGAGAAGATGGAGAAAGACGCGGCTGAGAACGAAACGAAAGGCAAAACCTACCGTGAGGCTTTCGCTAAAGAGAAAGGCGCGAAAACCTCTCCTACTGGCCTGGTCTACAAAGTAGAGAAAGAAGGGACTGGCGAGGCACCGAAAGACAGCGATACCGTTGTTGTGAACTACAAAGGTACGCTGACCGACGGTAAAGAGTTCGATAACTCTTACACCCGCGGTGAGCCGCTCTCCTTCCGTCTGGATGGTGTTATCCCTGGCTGGACTGAAGGCCTGAAGAACATCAAGAAAGGCGGTAAAATCAAGCTGGTCATCCCACCGGAGCTGGCTTATGGCAAAACGGGCGTCCCGGGTATCCCGGCTAACTCCACGCTGGTATTCGACGTAGAGCTGCTGGACATCAAGCCAGCGCCGAAAGCGGATGCTAAGCCTGACGCGAAGCCGGAAGCGCCGGCAGAAGCCACCAAGAAGTAAACCGGTTAAAACCGCCGCCTCAGAAGCGGCGGTTTTTTTATTGGGGTGTAGATATAATTAACACTGGAAGCGCTACCTACGCTGTATTAACTTAATTGCCCGTGTAAATAATGAGCCTGCCCTGAAAACCTACCGACAGGCTCCTGAAAAGGAGTGTTTTTTTCATGACCAGGTCGCTTTTAACCAACGAAACCAGCGAACTTGATTTGCTGGATCAACGTCCTTTCGATCAGACCGATTTCGATATTCTGAAATCCTACGAAGCGGTAGTGGACGGGTTAGCGATGCTCATTGGGTCCCACTGCGAAATCGTTTTGCACTCCCTGCAAGATCTGAAATGTTCTGCCATCCGTATCGCCAATGGTGAGCATACTGGCCGTAAAATCGGCTCGCCAATCACTGACCTTGCACTGCGTATGCTGCACGACATGACCGGCGCGGACAGCAGCGTCTCCAAATGTTATTTCACCCGCGCGAAGAGCGGTGTTCTCATGAAGTCCGTGACCATCGCGATCCGCAACCGCGATCATCGCGTGATTGGTTTGCTGTGCATCAACATGAACCTTGATGTGCCGTTCTCCCAGATCATGAACACCTTCATTCCGCCAGAAACACCGGATGTCGGCTCCTCCGTAAACTTTGCCTCTTCCGTTGAAGACCTCGTGACCCAGACGCTGGAATTCACCATCGAAGAAGTTAATGCCGATCGCAACGTCTCCAACAATGCCAAGAATCGTCAGATCGTGCTTAACCTCTACGAAAAAGGCATTTTTGATATTAAAGATGCCATTAACCAGGTGGCCGATCGCCTCAACATCTCCAAGCACACGGTCTATCTCTACATCCGTCAGTTCAAAAGCGGCGATTTCCTGGGGCAAGAGAAGTAATGCGTTTTGCATTAATGGTGACAGGCCCGGCATACGGTACACAGCAGGCTAGCAGCGCGTTGCAGTTTGCCCGTGCACTGCTGGCGGCCGGCCATGAGCTGGTCAGCGTCTTTTTTTATCGGGAAGGGGTGTATAACGCAAACCAGCTGACCTCTCCGGCATCAGACGAGTTCGATCTGGTCCGGGCCTGGCAGTCGCTGAACCAGGAGCATGGCGTTGCCTTGCATATCTGCGTGGCGGCGGCTCTGCGTCGGGGGGTAAGCGATGCGAATGAAGCGCAACGTCTCGGTTTGCCTGCCGCGAATCTTAACGAGGGCTTCTCCCTTAGCGGTCTTGGGGCGCTGGCACAGGCTGCCTTAACCTGCGATCGTATGGTGCAATTCTGATGAACCGCGTTGCGTTTGTATTTCATTCTGCCCCACATGGCAGTGCCGCCGGAAGGGAAGGGCTGGATGCGTTACTGGCCACTTCTGCGCTGACGGAAGAGATCGGGGTATTCTTTATCGGAGACGGCGTATTCCAGCTGCTTGCCGGTCAGCAGCCGCAGGCGGTGCTGGCGCGGGATTACATCTCGACCTTTAAAGTCCTGCCGTTGTATGACATCGAGACGTTCTATGTTTGTGCAGCTTCACTGCAGGCCCGCGGCCTGAACGAGAATACTCCCTTCATTCTGGACGCGACCGTACTTGCACCGGCATTACTGCGGGAACAGCTTTCCCACTACGACACAATCCTGACATTCTGAGGCGCGCATGCTCCATACCCTGAGCCGTTCCCCCTGGCATTGCGACATCGAAAGCCTGTTAAGCATGCTGCGTGAGGGTGATACTGTGCTGCTGATCCAGGATGGCGTTCTGGCGGCAGTAGAAGGCAGCCGCTTTGTTGATATTCTCTGTAATGCCCCCATCTCTGTCTCAGCGCTAAAAGATGATATCGAGGCTCGCGGCCTTATTGGTCAAATTTCAACCAAAATTGACGTGGTTAGCTATACTGATTTTGTCAATCTGGCCATCCAGCACACCGGCCAAATGAACTGGTGATCTGAGATCGCTGTATAATTCTTGACACCTTTTCGACGTAGCCCTAAAATTTCGCGTCCTCATATTGTATGAGGGCGTTTTATTACGTGTTTACGAAGCAAAAGCTAAAACCAGGAGCTATTTAATGGCAACAGTTAACCAGCTGGTACGCAAACCACGTGCACGCAAAGTTGCAAAAAGCAACGTGCCTGCGCTGGAAGCCTGCCCGCAGAAACGTGGCGTATGTACTCGTGTATATACTACCACTCCTAAAAAACCAAACTCCGCACTGCGTAAAGTATGCCGTGTGCGTTTGACTAACGGTTTTGAAGTGACTTCCTACATCGGTGGTGAAGGTCACAACCTGCAGGAACACTCCGTGATCCTGATCCGTGGCGGTCGTGTAAAAGACCTTCCGGGTGTTCGTTACCACACCGTTCGTGGTGCGCTTGACTGCTCCGGCGTTAAAGACCGTAAGCAATCTCGCTCCAAATACGGCGTGAAACGTCCTAAGGCTTAATGGTTCTCCGTTAAGTAAGGCCAAACTGATTTATCTTAATGTCACACTAAACTCTTAGAGTTTTGGACAATCCTGAATTAACAACGGAGTATTCCCATGCCACGTCGTCGCGTCATTGGTCAGCGTAAAATTCTTCCAGATCCGAAATTCGGATCAGAACTGCTGGCAAAATTTGTAAATATCCTGATGGTAGATGGTAAAAAATCTACTGCAGAAGCAATCGTATACAGCGCGCTGGAGACCCTGGCTCAGCGTTCTGGTAAAAATGAACTGGAAGCTTTCGAAGTAGCTCTCGACAACGTACGCCCGACTGTAGAAGTTAAGTCTCGCCGCGTTGGTGGTTCTACTTATCAGGTACCAGTTGAAGTCCGTCCGGTCCGTCGTAATGCTCTGGCAATGCGTTGGATCGTTGAAGCTGCTCGTAAACGCGGTGATAAATCCATGGCTCTGCGTCTGGCGAACGAACTTTCTGACGCTGCAGACAACAAAGGTACTGCAGTTAAGAAACGTGAAGACGTTCACCGTATGGCAGAAGCCAACAAGGCGTTCGCACACTACCGTTGGTAATCCCTTCGGAGTATTAGTCACCAGGCGGGCGCTTCAGCGAAGCAGCCCGCTTTGGGTTACTTAACTGAACGCCTAAAAAGATAAACGAGGAATCAAATGGCTCGTACAACACCCATCGCACGCTACCGTAACATCGGTATCAGTGCGCACATCGACGCCGGTAAAACCACTACCACCGAACGTATTCTGTTCTACACCGGTGTAAACCATAAAATCGGTGAAGTTCATGACGGCGCCGCAACCATGGACTGGATGGAGCAGGAGCAGGAGCGTGGTATTACCATCACCTCCGCAGCGACTACTGCATTCTGGTCTGGTATGGCTAAGCAGTATGAACCACACCGCGTAAACATCATCGACACCCCGGGCCACGTTGACTTCACCATCGAAGTAGAACGTTCCATGCGTGTTCTTGATGGTGCGGTAATGGTTTACTGCGCAGTTGGTGGTGTTCAGCCACAGTCTGAAACCGTATGGCGTCAGGCAAACAAATATAAAGTTCCACGCATTGCGTTCGTTAACAAAATGGACCGTATGGGTGCGAACTTCCTGAAAGTTGTTGGTCAGATCAAAACCCGTCTGGGCGCGAACCCTGTTCCGCTGCAGCTGGCGATTGGTGCTGAAGAAGGTTTCACCGGTGTTGTTGACCTGGTGAAAATGAAAGCCATCAACTGGAATGAAGAAGACGCAGGCGTAACCTTCACTTATGAAGATATCCCGGCTGACATGCAGGACCTGGCTGACGAATGGCACCAGAACCTGATCGAGTCCGCTGCAGAAGCTTCAGAAGACCTGATGGAGAAATACCTGGGTGGTGAAGAACTGTCTGAAGAAGAGATCAAAAAAGCTCTGCGTCAGCGTGTTCTGAACAACGAAATCATCCTGGTAACCTGTGGTTCTGCGTTCAAGAACAAAGGTGTTCAGGCGATGCTGGATGCGGTAGTTGACTACCTGCCATCCCCGGTAGACGTTCCTGCGATCAACGGTATCCTGGACGACGGTAAAGACACGCCGGCTGAGCGTCACGCAAGTGATGACGAGCCGTTTGCTGCTCTGGCGTTCAAAATCGCTACCGACCCGTTCGTTGGTAACCTGACGTTCTTCCGCGTGTACTCTGGTGTGGTTAACTCCGGTGACACCATCCTGAACTCCGTGAAAGCTGCACGTGAGCGTTTCGGTCGTATCGTACAGATGCACGCGAACAAACGTGAAGAGATCAAAGAAGTTCGCGCGGGTGACATCGCTGCTGCTATCGGTCTGAAAGACGTGACTACTGGTGATACCCTGTGTAACCCAGATCACCCGATCATTCTGGAGCGCATGGAGTTCCCAGAGCCAGTAATCTCTATCGCCGTTGAACCAAAAACCAAAGCTGACCAGGAAAAAATGGGTCTGGCTCTGGGCCGTCTGGCTAAAGAAGACCCATCATTCCGCGTATGGACTGATGAAGAATCTAACCAGACCATCATCGCTGGTATGGGTGAACTGCACCTGGACATCATCGTTGACCGTATGAAGCGTGAATTCAACGTTGAAGCTAACGTGGGTAAACCTCAGGTTGCTTACCGCGAAGCAATTCGCCAGAAAGTTACCGATGTTGAAGGTAAACACGCTAAGCAGTCTGGTGGTCGTGGTCAGTACGGTCACGTTGTGATCGACATGTACCCACTGGAGCCGGGCTCTAACCCTAAAGGTTACGAGTTCATCAACGACATCAAAGGTGGTGTAATTCCTGGCGAATACATCCCTGCCGTTGATAAAGGCATCCAGGAGCAGCTGAAGTCTGGTCCGCTGGCTGGTTACCCGGTAGTAGACATGGGTATTCGTCTGCACTTCGGTTCTTACCATGACGTTGACTCCTCTGAACTGGCGTTTAAACTGGCTGCTTCTATCGCCTTTAAAGAAGGCTTTAAGAAAGCGAAACCAGTTCTGCTTGAGCCAATCATGAAGGTTGAAGTAGAAACGCCTGAAGAGAACACCGGTGACGTCATCGGTGACTTGAGCCGTCGTCGTGGTATGCTGCGTGGTCAGGAAACTAACGTTACTGGCGTTGTGATCCACGCTGAAGTTCCGCTGTCTGAAATGTTCGGATATGCAACTCAGCTGCGTTCTCTGACCAAAGGTCGTGCTTCTTACTCCATGGAGTTCCTGAAGTATGATGATGCGCCGAACAACGTTGCTCAGGCCGTAATTGAAGCCCGTGGTAAATAAGCCGTAGGGTTAAAATCTAAGTCCCGTGCCCCCTCGGTGAGGGGGCACTATAGTAAGGAATATAGCCGTGTCTAAAGAAAAATTTGAACGTACAAAACCGCACGTCAACGTTGGTACTATCGGCCACGTTGACCACGGTAAAACTACCCTGACCGCTGCAATCACTACCGTTCTGGCTAAAACCTACGGTGGTTCTGCTCGTGCATTCGACCAGATCGATAACGCACCAGAAGAAAAAGCTCGTGGTATCACCATCAACACTTCTCACGTTGAATATGACACCCCGACTCGCCACTACGCACACGTAGACTGCCCAGGCCACGCCGACTATGTTAAAAACATGATCACCGGTGCTGCGCAGATGGACGGCGCGATCCTGGTTGTTGCTGCGACTGACGGCCCAATGCCTCAGACCCGTGAGCACATCCTGCTGGGTCGTCAGGTAGGCGTTCCTTTCATCATCGTGTTCCTGAACAAATGCGACATGGTTGATGACGAAGAGCTGCTGGAACTGGTAGAGATGGAAGTTCGTGAACTTCTGTCTCAGTACGATTTCCCAGGCGACGATACCCCAATCGTTCGTGGTTCTGCTCTGAAAGCGCTGGAAGGCGAAGCTGAGTGGGAAGAGAAAATCATCGAACTGGCTGGCTACCTGGATTCTTACATCCCGGAACCAGAGCGTGCTATCGACAAGCCGTTCCTGCTGCCAATCGAAGACGTATTCTCCATCTCCGGTCGTGGTACCGTTGTTACCGGTCGTGTAGAGCGCGGTATCATCAAAGTTGGTGAAGAAGTTGAAATCGTTGGTATCAAAGAGACTGCTAAGTCTACCTGTACTGGCGTTGAAATGTTCCGCAAACTGCTGGACGAAGGCCGTGCTGGTGAGAACGTTGGTGTTCTGCTGCGTGGTATCAAGCGTGAAGAAATCGAACGTGGTCAGGTTCTGGCGAAGCCAGGCTCAATCAAGCCACACACCAAGTTCGAATCTGAAGTGTACATCCTGTCCAAAGACGAAGGCGGCCGTCATACTCCGTTCTTCAAAGGCTACCGTCCACAGTTCTACTTCCGTACTACTGACGTGACCGGTACCATCGAACTGCCAGAAGGCGTTGAGATGGTAATGCCAGGCGACAACATCAAAATGGTTGTTACCCTGATCCACCCAATCGCAATGGACGATGGTCTGCGTTTCGCAATCCGCGAAGGCGGCCGTACCGTTGGCGCGGGTGTTGTTGCTAAAGTTCTGGGCTAATTAATTATCCCTGAATTAAAAAGGACGCTTCGGCGTCCTTTTTTGTTTTCAGCGTTTATGGCTGTCACAAATTTTCGTATTTTTTGTTCGCTCCCGCCCCGCATCTTCATGCTTGTGCTATTGTAATCATAATTATTCTCACTTACACTTTGCACATATTTTGAACGGGAGTGGTTATGTACGTTTGTTTATGTAACGGTGTGAGTGATAAAAAAATTCGTCAGGCCGTTCGCCAGTTTCATCCTCAATCTTTTCAGCAGCTGCGTAAGTTTGTTCCGGTTGGAAATCAATGCGGTAAGTGCGTTCGCGCTGCCCGCGAGATTATGCAGGACGAATTGATGCAGATCCCGGAATACAAAGAGATTGCCTGAGGCGCATACTTTTCTTTTGACATCCCTGTAGCCCCATCTACGCTTCAATGAGTGGAAGCGGAGGGACTATAATGAAAGGTGATATCAAAATCATAAGTTATCTCAATAAATTATTGGGAAATGAGCTTGTCGCAATCAACCAATACTTTCTCCATGCGAGAATGTTCAAAAACTGGGGTCTGACTCGCCTCAACGATATTGAATACCATGAGTCCATCGATGAGATGAAGCACGCTGATAAATACATCGAGCGTATTCTGTTCCTCGAGGGTATCCCTAACCTGCAGGATCTCGGCAAGCTGGGTATCGGCGAAGATGTCGAAGAGATATTGCGTTCGGATCTGACGCTGGAGCTCGAAGGGGCGAAAGATCTGCGGGAAGCTATCGCTTATGCAGATAGCGTTCATGACTACGTCAGCCGCGATATGATGATTGAGATTCTGGCTGATGAAGAAGGGCACATCGACTGGCTGGAAACAGAACTGGATCTTATCAGTAAAATTGGGCTGCAAAATTACCTCCAGTCGCAAATTAAAGTGGAAAGCTGATCAGGCTTTGCCCACTCATCATTAAACCCGCTGCCGCCATGAAAGGTCCAAATGGCAGTGGGTTTTTTAATATCTGTTCCCCGGGTTTACACATCGCCAGGATGAGAAGATAAAGCGTAGCCAGCAACGCTGCTGATAATGCCAGCACAGGAAGTACGCACCATCCATGCCATGCGCCCAGCGCACCCAGATACTTTACGTCACCGTAACCCAGCCCTTCACGCTTACGTAGCAGCCTGTAACCCCAGTAAATAATCGCGAATCCTGTGTACCCCGCTATCGCCCCTGCGACGGCGGCAGGCAGCCGCTCGGGTTGAAGACAGAGGTGATAAAGCAGACCAACCCATAGTAGCGGGCAGAGATATCGGTCCGGAAGCAGATGTGAGCGGATATCCTCGCGAACTAACAGTGCTGTTAATCCCAGGTAGGCAAGCAAGAAGGGGAGGAGAGTAAGCATTGGCGTAAACCTCAATAGAATGTTTGCCTCCATATTCCATGCCCCCCAAAGGTGAAACAAACGGCAAACTAAAACGCTGCGAGACGCCTTCCTGCCTGTTATCACGACAATGTACGATTGCATCGTATTTACGAGGGGACACGCAAAATTGAGCTCTGCCGTCTATTTTCTAAACTGGGCTTGCGTCCTGCCCAGATTTACGTATAATGCGCGGGCTTGTCGTAATTGACAGCTGGTTCAATCTGAACCCCGGGCAGCAATCTTTTTCAGTTGCCTAACAATGCTCCCAATCGGGGAGCTACGTAAGAACGGTTACACTCTCCCATCAATCGTAATGGGTCTGAGTAGTGATCATTTTCGTTTATAAAATAATTGGAGCTCTGGTCTCATGCAGAACCAAAGAATCCGTATCCGCCTTAAAGCGTTTGATCATCGTCTGATCGATCAATCAACCGCGGAAATCGTCGAGACTGCTAAGCGCACTGGTGCGCAAGTCCGTGGTCCGATCCCGCTGCCGACCCGCAAAGAGCGCTTTACCGTTCTGATCTCCCCGCACGTTAACAAAGACGCGCGTGATCAGTACGAGATCCGCACTCACAAGCGTCTGGTTGACATCGTTGAGCCAACTGAGAAAACCGTTGATGCTCTGATGCGTCTGGATCTGGCTGCCGGTGTAGACGTGCAGATCAGCCTGGGTTAATCAGGTCATCGAGCGATTGAGAGGTTGATACAATGATTGGTTTAGTCGGTAAAAAAGTGGGTATGACCCGCATCTTCACTGAAGATGGCGTTTCTATCCCAGTAACCGTAATCGAAGTTGAAGCAAACCGCGTTACTCAGGTTAAAGATCTGGCTAACGATGGCTACCGCGCTATTCAGGTTACCACTGGTGCTAAAAAAGCTAACCGTGTAACCAAGCCAGAAGCGGGTCACTTCGCTAAAGCTGGCGTAGAAGCTGGCCGTGGTCTGTGGGAATTCCGCCTGGCTGAAGGCGAAGAGTTCACCGTAGGTCAGGACATTAGCGTTGAACTGTTTGCTGAAGTTAAAAAAGTTGACGTAACCGGTACCTCTAAAGGTAAAGGTTTTGCTGGTACCGTTAAGCGCTGGAACTTCCGTACCCAGGACGCTACTCACGGTAACTCCTTGTCTCACCGCGTTCCGGGTTCTATCGGTCAGAACCAGACTCCGGGCAAAGTGTTCAAAGGCAAGAAAATGGCAGGTCAGCTGGGTAACGAACGTGTAACCGTTCAGAGCCTGGACGTAGTACGTGTTGACGCTGAGCGCAACCTGCTGCTGGTTAAAGGTGCGGTCCCGGGCGCAACCGGTAGCGACCTGATCGTTAAACCAGCTGTGAAGGCGTAAGGGGATAGCAATGGAATTAGTATTGAAAGACGCGCAGAGCGCGCTGACTGTTTCCGAAACTACCTTCGGTCGTGATTTCAACGAAGCGCTGGTTCACCAGGTTGTTGTTGCTTATGCAGCTGGTGCTCGTCAGGGTACTCGTGCTCAGAAGACTCGTGCTGAAGTAACTGGTTCCGGCAAAAAGCCGTGGCGCCAGAAAGGTACTGGCCGTGCGCGTTCAGGTTCTATCAAGAGCCCGATCTGGCGTTCCGGTGGCGTGACCTTCGCTGCTCGCCCGCAGGACCACAGTCAAAAAGTTAATAAAAAGATGTACCGCGGCGCGCTGAAAAGCATCCTGTCCGAGCTGGTACGTCAGGATCGTCTGATCGTTGTCGAATCTTTCTCTGTAGAAGCGCCTAAAACTAAGCTGCTGGCACAGAAACTGAAAGACATGGCTCTGGAAGATGTGCTGATCATCACCGGTGAGCTGGACGAGAACCTGTTCCTGGCCGCACGTAACCTGCACAAGGTTGACGTACGCGATGCGACTGGTATCGACCCGGTTAGCCTGATCGCCTTCGACAAAGTCGTAATGACTGCTGATGCTGTTAAGCAAGTTGAGGAGATGCTGGCATGATTCGTGAAGAACGTCTGCTGAAGGTGCTGCGCGCACCGCACGTTTCTGAAAAAGCGTCTACTGCGATGGAAAAAACTAACACCATCGTTCTCAAAGTTGCTAAAGACGCGACCAAAGCAGAAATCAAAGCTGCTGTGCAGAAACTGTTTGAAGTCGAAGTCGAAGTCGTTAACACCCTGGTAGTTAAAGGGAAAGTTAAACGTCACGGACAGCGTATCGGTCGTCGTAGCGACTGGAAAAAAGCTTACGTCACCCTGAAAGAAGGCCAGAATCTGGACTTCGTTGGCGGCGCTGAGTAAGTCGGAGGAGTAATACAATGGCAGTTGTTAAATGTAAACCGACATCTCCGGGTCGTCGCCACGTTGTTAAAGTGGTTAACCCTGAGCTGCACAAGGGCAAGCCTTTTGCTCCGTTGCTGGAAAAGAACAGCAAATCCGGTGGTCGTAACAACAATGGCCGTATCACCACTCGTCACATCGGTGGTGGCCACAAGCAGGCTTATCGTATTGTTGACTTTAAACGCAACAAAGACGGTATCCCAGCAGTTGTTGAGCGTCTTGAGTACGATCCGAACCGTTCCGCGAACATCGCGCTGGTTCTGTACAAAGATGGCGAACGCCGTTACATCCTGGCCCCTAAAGGCCTGAAAGCTGGCGACCAGATTCAGTCTGGCGTTGATGCTGCAATCAAAGCAGGTAACACCCTGCCGATGCGCAATATCCCGGTTGGTTCTACCGTTCATAACGTAGAAATGAAACCAGGTAAAGGCGGTCAGCTGGCACGTTCCGCTGGTACTTACGTTCAGATCGTTGCGCGTGATGGTGCTTATGTCACCCTGCGTCTGCGTTCTGGTGAAATGCGTAAAGTCGAAGCAGACTGCCGCGCTACCCTGGGCGAAGTTGGCAATGCTGAGCATATGCTGCGCGTTCTGGGTAAAGCAGGTGCTGCACGCTGGCGTGGTGTTCGTCCTACCGTTCGCGGTACTGCGATGAACCCAGTCGACCACCCACATGGTGGTGGTGAAGGTCGTAACTTTGGTAAGCACCCGGTAACTCCGTGGGGCGTTCAGACCAAAGGTAAGAAGACCCGCAGCAACAAGCGTACTGATAAATTTATCGTACGTCGCCGTAGCAAATAATATTAGAGGATAAGCCATGCCACGTTCTCTCAAGAAAGGTCCTTTTATTGACCTGCACTTGCTGAAGAAGGTAGAGAAAGCGGTGGAAAGCGGAGACAAGAAGCCCCTGCGCACTTGGTCCCGTCGTTCAACGATCTTTCCTAACATGATCGGTTTGACCATCGCTGTCCATAATGGTCGTCAGCACGTTCCAGTATTCGTTTCCGATGAAATGGTCGGTCACAAACTGGGTGAATTCGCACCGACTCGTACTTATCGCGGCCACGCTGCTGATAAAAAAGCGAAGAAGAAATAAGGTAGGAGGAAGAGATGGAAACTTTAGCTCAACATCGCCATGCTCGTTCTTCTGCTCAGAAGGTTCGCCTTGTTGCTGACCTGATTCGCGGTAAGAAAGTGTCGCAGGCCCTGGATATTCTGACCTACACCAATAAGAAAGCGGCTGTACTGGTCAAGAAAGTTCTGGAATCTGCCATTGCTAACGCTGAACACAACGATGGCGCTGACATTGACGATCTGAAAGTTGCGAAAATTTTCGTAGACGAAGGCCCGAGCATGAAGCGCATTATGCCGCGTGCGAAAGGTCGTGCAGATCGCATCCTGAAGCGCACCAGCCACATTACTGTGGTTGTGTCCGATCGCTGAGACTCTGGAGACTAGCAATGGGTCAGAAAGTACATCCTAATGGTATTCGCCTGGGTATTGTAAAACCATGGAACTCAACCTGGTTTGCGAACACCAAAGAATTCGCTGACAACCTGGACAGCGATTTTAAAGTACGTCAGTACCTGACTAAGGAACTGGCTAAAGCGTCCGTATCTCGTATCGTAATCGAGCGTCCGGCTAAGAGCATCCGTGTAACCATTCACACTGCTCGTCCTGGCATCGTTATCGGTAAGAAAGGCGAAGACGTAGAAAAACTGCGCAAGGTCGTAGCGGATATCGCTGGCGTTCCTGCACAGATCAATATCGCTGAAGTTCGTAAGCCTGAACTGGACGCAAAACTGGTTGCTGACAGCATCACTTCTCAGCTGGAACGTCGTGTTATGTTCCGTCGTGCTATGAAGCGTGCTGTACAGAACGCAATGCGTCTGGGCGCTAAAGGTATCAAAGTTGAAGTTAGCGGCCGTCTGGGCGGCGCGGAAATCGCACGTACCGAATGGTACCGCGAAGGTCGCGTACCGCTGCACACTCTGCGTGCTGACATCGACTACAACACCTCTGAAGCGCACACCACTTACGGTGTAATCGGCGTTAAGGTATGGATCTTCAAAGGTGAGATCCTGGGTGGTATGGCTGCTGTTGAACAACCGGAAAAACCGGCTGCGCAACCTAAAAAGCAGCAGCGTAAAGGCCGTAAATAAGGAGCGTCGCTGATGTTACAACCAAAGCGTACAAAATTCCGTAAAGTGCACAAAGGCCGCAACCGTGGTCTGGCGCAGGGTACGGATGTTAGCTTCGGCACTTTCGGTCTGAAAGCTGTTGGCCGTGGTCGTCTGACTGCACGTCAGATCGAAGCAGCACGTCGTGCTATGACCCGTGCAGTTAAGCGTCAAGGTAAAATTTGGATCCGTGTATTCCCGGACAAACCAATTACCGAGAAGCCGCTGGAAGTTCGTATGGGTAAAGGTAAAGGTAACGTGGAGTACTGGGTTGCCTTGATCCAACCGGGCAAAGTCCTGTATGAAATGGACGGTGTTCCGGAAGAGCTGGCCCGTGAAGCCTTCGGCCTGGCAGCAGCGAAACTGCCTATCAAAACCACCTTTGTAACTAAGACGGTGATGTAATGAAAGCAAATGAGCTGCGTGAAAAAAGCGTAGAAGAGCTGAACGCTGAGCTGCTGAACCTGCTGCGTGAGCAGTTCAACCTGCGTATGCAGGCTGCAAGTGGCCAGCTGCAACAGACTCACCTGCTGAAGCAAGTGCGTCGTGATGTTGCACGCGTTAAGACTTTACTGACTCAGAAGGCGGGTGCGTAATGACCGATAAAATCCGTACTCTGCAAGGTCGTGTTGTTAGCGACAAAATGGAGAAATCCATCGTTGTTGCTATCGAGCGCGTTGTGAAACACCCGATCTACGGTAAATTCATCAAGCGTACGACCAAACTGCACGTACATGACGAGAACAACGAATGTGGTATCGGTGACGTGGTAGAAATCCGCGAATGCCGTCCACTGTCCAAGACTAAGTCCTGGACGCTGGTTCGCGTTGTAGAGAAAGCGGTTCTGTAATAGAGTAGCCTTCTCGATACGAATAAACGGCTCAGCGATGAGCCGTTTATTTTTTCTACCCATATTGCAGAAGCGGTGTTATAATGCCGCGCCCTCGATATGGGGCTTTTTAACGGCTCTGATTTTAGAGTCTCAGGTAGTAGTTGACATTAGCGGAGCACTAAAATGATCCAAGAACAGACTATGCTGAACGTCGCCGACAACTCCGGTGCACGTCGCGTAATGTGTATCAAGGTTCTGGGTGGCTCGCACCGTCGCTACGCAGGCGTAGGCGACATCATCAAGATCACCATCAAAGAAGCAATTCCACGTGGTAAGGTCAAGAAAGGTGATGTGCTGAAAGCGGTAGTGGTGCGCACCAAGAAGGGTGTTCGTCGCCCTGACGGTTCTGTCATTCGCTTCGATGGTAATGCATGCGTTATTTTAAACAATAACAGCGAGCAGCCTATCGGCACGCGTATCTTTGGGCCGGTAACTCGTGAACTTCGTACTGAGAAGTTCATGAAAATTATCTCTCTGGCACCAGAAGTACTCTAAGGAGCGAATCATGGCAGCGAAAATCCGTCGTGATGACGAAGTTATCGTGTTAACCGGTAAAGATAAAGGTAAACGCGGTAAAGTAAAAAATGTCCTGTCTTCCGGCAAGGTCATTGTTGAAGGTATCAACCTGGTTAAGAAACATCAGAAGCCGGTTCCGGCCCTGAACCAGCCAGGTGGCATCGTTGAAAAAGAAGCTGCTATTCAGGTTTCTAACGTTGCAATCTTCAATGCGGCAACCGGCAAGGCTGACCGTGTAGGCTTTAGATTCGAAGACGGCAAAAAAGTCCGTTTCTTCAAGTCTAACAGCGAAACTATCAAGTAATTTGGAGTAGTACGATGGCGAAACTGCATGATTACTACAAAGACGAAGTAGTTAATAAGCTCATGACTGAGTTTAACTACAATTCTGTCATGCAAGTCCCTCGGGTCGAGAAGATCACCCTGAACATGGGTGTTGGTGAAGCGATCGCTGACAAGAAACTGCTGGATAACGCAGCAGCTGACCTGGCAGCTATCTCCGGTCAAAAACCGTTGATCACCAAAGCACGCAAATCTGTTGCAGGCTTCAAAATCCGTCAGGGCTATCCGATCGGCTGTAAAGTAACTCTGCGTGGCGAACGCATGTGGGAGTTCTTTGAGCGCCTGATCACTATTGCTGTACCTCGTATCCGTGACTTCCGTGGCTTGTCCGCCAAGTCTTTCGACGGTCGTGGTAACTACAGCATGGGTGTCCGTGAGCAGATCATCTTCCCAGAAATCGACTACGATAAAGTCGACCGCGTGCGTGGTTTGGATATTACCATTACCACTACTGCGAAATCTGACGAAGAAGGCCGTGCTCTGCTGGCTGCCTTTGACTTCCCGTTCCGCAAGTAAGGTAGGGTTACTGAATGGCTAAGCAATCAATGAAAGCACGCGAAGTAAAGCGCGTAGCTTTAGCTGATAAATTCTTCGCTAAACGCGCTGAACTGAAAGCGATCATTTCTGATGTGAACGCTTCCGACGAAGATCGTTGGAATGCAGTTCTCAAGCTGCAGACTCTGCCGCGTGATTCCAGCCCGTCTCGTCAGCGTAACCGCTGCCGTCAAACTGGTCGTCCGCACGCTTTCCTGCGGAAGTTCGGGTTGAGCCGTATCAAGGTCCGTGAAGCCGCAATGCGCGGTGAAATCCCGGGTCTGAAAAAGGCTAGCTGGTAATTGTCACCAATTGAATCACGGGAGTAAAGACAGATGAGCATGCAAGATCCGATCGCGGATATGCTGACCCGTATCCGTAACGGTCAGGCCGCGAACAAAGCTGCGGTCACCATGCCTTCCTCCAAGCTGAAAGTGGCAATCGCCAACGTGCTGAAGGAAGAAGGTTTTATCGAAGATTTTAAAGTTGAAGGCGACACCAAGCCTGAACTGGAACTTACTCTTAAGTATTTCCAGGGCAAGGCTGTTGTAGAAAGCATTCAGCGTGTCAGCCGCCCAGGTCTGCGCATCTACAAACGTAAAGATGAGCTGCCAAAAGTTATGGCCGGCATGGGTATCGCAGTTGTTTCTACCTCTAAAGGTGTTATGACTGATCGTGCAGCGCGCCAGGCTGGTCTTGGTGGCGAAATTATCTGCTACGTAGCCTAATCGGAGGAAAAAATGTCTCGTGTTGCTAAAGCACCGGTCGTTGTTCCTGCCGGCGTTGATGTAAAAATCAACGGTCAGGTTATTACGATCAAAGGTAAAAACGGCGAGCTGACTCGTACTCTCAACGATGCTGTTGAAGTTACTCATGCAGATAACGCTCTGACTTTCGGCCCACGTACTGGTTACGTTGATGGCTGGGCTCAGGCTGGTACCGCGCGTGCCCTGCTGAACTCAATGGTTATCGGTGTTACCGAAGGCTTCACTAAGAAGCTGCAGCTGGTTGGTGTAGGTTATCGTGCAGCGATCAAAGGGAACGCAGTAAGCCTGGCTCTGGGCTTCTCTCACCCTGTTGAACACGCGCTGCCAGCAGGTATTACTGCAGAATGCCCGTCTCAGACTGAAATCGTGCTGAAAGGCGCTGATAAACAGCTGATCGGTCAGGTTGCAGCAGATCTGCGCGCCTACCGTCGTCCTGAGCCTTACAAAGGCAAGGGTGTTCGTTACGCCGACGAAGTCGTGCGTACCAAAGAGGCTAAGAAGAAGTAAGGTAACACTATGGATAAGAAATCTGCTCGTATCCGTCGTGCGACCCGCGCACGCCGCAAGCTCAAAGAGCTGGGTGCAACTCGCCTGGTGGTACATCGTACCCCGCGTCACATTTACGCACAGGTAATTGCACCGAACGGTTCTGAAGTTCTGGTAGCTGCTTCTACTGTAGAAAAAGCTATCTCTGAACAATTGAAGTACACCGGTAACAAAGACGCCGCTGCAGCTGTAGGTAAAGCTGTTGCTGAACGCGCTCTGGAAAAAGGCATCAAAGATGTTTCCTTTGACCGTTCCGGGTTCCAATATCATGGTCGTGTCCAGGCACTGGCAGATGCTGCCCGTGAAGCTGGCCTTCAGTTCTAAGGTAGAGGTGTAAGATGGCTCACATCGAAAAACAAGCTGGCGAACTGCAGGAAAAGCTGATCGCGGTTAACCGCGTATCTAAAACCGTTAAAGGTGGTCGTATTTTCTCCTTCACAGCTCTGACTGTAGTTGGCGATGGTAACGGTCGCGTTGGTTTTGGTTACGGTAAAGCGCGTGAAGTTCCAGCAGCGATCCAGAAAGCGATGGAAAAAGCCCGTCGCAATATGATTAACGTCGCGCTGAACCACGGCACCCTGCAGCACCCAGTTAAGGGTACTCACACGGGTTCTCGTGTCTTCATGCAGCCGGCTTCCGAAGGTACCGGTATCATCGCCGGTGGTGCAATGCGCGCCGTTCTGGAAGTCGCTGGGGTTCATAACGTTCTGGCTAAAGCATACGGTTCCACCAACCCGATCAACGTGGTTCGTGCAACTATTGATGGCCTGGAAAATATGAAATCTCCAGAAATGGTCGCTGCCAAGCGTGGTAAATCCGTTGAAGAAATTCTGGGGTAATTGACCATGGCAAAGACTATTAAAATTACACAAACCCGCAGTGCAATCGGACGTCTGCCGAAACACAAGGCAACGCTGCTTGGCCTGGGTCTGCGTCGTATTGGTCATACCGTTGAGCGCGAGGATACTCCTGCTGTACGTGGTATGGTCAACGCGGTTTACTTCATGGTTAAAGTTGAGGAGTAAGAGATGCGTTTAAATACTCTGTCTCCGGCCGAAGGCTCTAAAAAGGCGGGTAAACGCCTGGGTCGTGGTATCGGTTCTGGCCTCGGCAAAACCGGTGGTCGTGGTCACAAAGGTCAGAACTCTCGTTCTGGCGGTGGCGTACGTCGCGGTTTCGAGGGTGGCCAGATGCCACTGTACCGTCGTCTGCCGAAGTTCGGCTTCACCTCTCGCAAATCAGCGATCACAGCCGAAGTTCGTCTGTCTGATCTGGCGAAAGTTGAAGGCGGCGTTGTAGACCTGAACACGCTTAAAGCAGCAAACATTATCGGTATTCAGATCGAGTTCGCGAAAGTGATCCTGTCTGGTGAAGTTTCTACCCCGGTAACTGTTCGTGGCCTGCGTGTTACTAAAGGTGCTCGTGCTGCTATCGAAGCTGCTGGCGGTAAAATTGAGGAATAAGTAGCAGATGGCTAAACAACCGGGATTAGATTTTCAAAGTGCCAAAGGTGGGCTTGGCGAACTGAAACGCAGACTTTTGTTTGTGATCGGTGCGCTGATTGTTTTCCGTATTGGCTCTTTTATTCCGATCCCTGGTATTGATGCCGCTGTACTTGCCAAACTGCTTGAGCAACAGCGTGGCACCATCATTGAAATGTTTAACATGTTCTCTGGTGGTGCTCTCAGCCGTGCTTCTATCTTTGCTCTGGGTATCATGCCGTACATTTCGGCATCGATTATTATCCAGCTGCTGACGGTCGTTCATCCGGCCTTGGCAGAACTGAAGAAAGAAGGGGAGTCTGGTCGTCGTAAGATCAGCCAGTACACCCGCTACGGTACTCTGGTGCTGGCAATATTCCAGTCGATCGGTATTGCTACCGGTCTACCGAATATGCCTGGTATGCAGGGCCTGGTTATTAACCCAGGCTTTGCATTCTATTTCACCGCTGTTGTAAGTCTGGTTTCAGGAACAATGTTCCTGATGTGGCTCGGCGAACAAATTACTGAACGGGGTATCGGTAACGGTATTTCGATCATTATTTTCGCCGGTATTGTTGCGGGACTCCCGCCAGCCATTGCCCATACTATCGAGCAAGCGCGTCAAGGCGACCTGCACTTCCTCCTGTTGCTGTTGGTTGCAGTATTAGTATTTGCAGTGACGTTCTTTGTTATTTTCGTTGAACGTGGTCAACGCCGCATTGTGGTAAACTACGCGAAACGTCAGCAAGGTCGTCGTGTCTATGCTGCACAGAGCACACATTTACCGCTGAAAGTGAATATGGCAGGGGTAATCCCGGCAATCTTCGCTTCCAGTATTATTCTGTTCCCGGCGACCATCGCGTCATGGTTCGGGGGCGGGACTGGTTGGAACTGGCTGACAACAATTTCGCTGTATTTGCAGCCTGGGCAACCGCTTTATGTGTTACTCTATGCGTCTGCGATCATCTTCTTCTGTTTCTTCTACACGGCGTTGGTCTTCAACCCGCGTGAAACAGCAGATAACCTGAAGAAGTCCGGTGCATTTGTACCAGGAATTCGTCCGGGAGAGCAAACGGCGAAGTATATCGATAAAGTAATGACCCGCCTGACTCTGGTTGGTGCGCTTTATATTACCTTTATCTGCCTGATCCCGGAGTTCATGCGTGATGCAATGAAAGTACCGTTCTACTTCGGTGGAACCTCACTGCTTATCGTTGTTGTCGTGATTATGGACTTTATGGCTCAAGTGCAAACTCTAATGATGTCAAGTCAGTACGAGTCTGCATTGAAGAAGGCGAACCTGAAAGGCTACGGCCGCTAATAGGTCGCCCGAGAAGTTACGGAGAGTAAAAATGAAAGTTCGTGCTTCCGTCAAGAAATTATGCCGTAACTGCAAAATCGTTAAGCGTGATGGTGTCATCCGTGTGATTTGCAGTGCCGAGCCGAAGCATAAACAGCGCCAAGGCTGATTATTTCGCATATTTTTCTTGCAAAGTTGGGTTGAGCTGGCTAGATTAGCCAGCCAATCTTTTGTATGTCTGTACGTTTCCATTTGAGTATCCTGAAAACGGGCTTTTCAGCATGGTGCGTACATATTAAATAGTAGGAGTGCATAGTGGCCCGTATAGCAGGCATTAACATTCCTGATCAGAAACATGCTGTGATCGCATTAACTTCGATCTATGGCGTCGGCAAGACCCGTTCTAAAGCCATTCTGGCTGCAGCGGGTATCGCTGAAGATGTTAAGATCAGTGAGCTGTCTGAAGAACAAATCGACACGCTGCGTGACGAAGTTGCCAAATTTGTCGTTGAAGGTGATCTGCGCCGTGAAGTTAGCATGAGCATCAAGCGCCTGATGGATCTTGGTTGCTATCGCGGTTTGCGTCATCGTCGTGGTCTGCCAGTGCGCGGTCAGCGTACTAAGACCAACGCACGTACCCGTAAGGGTCCGCGCAAACCGATCAAGAAATAATCGGGGTGATTGAATAATGGCAAAGGCACCAGTTCGTGCACGTAAGCGTGTAAGAAAACAAGTCTCTGACGGCGTGGCTCATATCCATGCTTCTTTCAACAACACCATCGTTACTATTACTGATCGTCAGGGTAACGCGCTGGGTTGGGCAACAGCCGGTGGTTCCGGTTTCCGTGGTTCTCGCAAATCCACTCCGTTCGCAGCTCAGGTTGCAGCAGAGCGTTGCGCTGAAGCCGTAAAAGAATACGGCATCAAGAATCTGGAAGTTATGGTAAAAGGTCCGGGTCCGGGTCGCGAATCTACCGTTCGTGCTCTGAACGCCGCTGGTTTCCGCATCACTAATATTACTGATGTGACTCCGATCCCTCATAACGGTTGTCGTCCGCCGAAAAAACGTCGCGTATAACGCGTTCGTTTTCCAGGTTTGTTGGAGATAGAAAATGGCAAGATATTTGGGTCCTAAGCTCAAGCTGAGCCGTCGTGAGGGCACCGACTTATTCCTTAAGTCTGGCGTTCGCGCGATCGATACCAAGTGTAAAATTGAACAAGCTCCTGGCCAGCACGGTGCGCGTAAACCGCGTCTGTCTGACTATGGTGTGCAGTTGCGTGAAAAGCAAAAAGTTCGCCGTATGTACGGTGTGCTGGAGCGTCAGTTCCGTAACTACTATAAAGAAGCAGCACGTCTGAAAGGCAACACCGGTGAAAACCTGTTGGCTCTGCTGGAAGGTCGTCTGGACAACGTTGTATACCGTATGGGCTTTGGCGCCACTCGTGCTGAAGCACGTCAGATGGTTAGCCATAAAGCAATCATGGTAAACGGTCGTGTTGTTAACATCGCTTCTTATCAGGTTAAAGCGAATGACGTTGTTAGCATTCGTGAGAAAGCGAAAAAGCAATCTCGCGTGAAAGCCGCTCTGGAGCTGGCTGAGCAGCGTGAAAAGCCAACCTGGCTGGAAGTTGATGCTGGCAAGATGGAAGGTACGTTCAAGCGTCAGCCAGAACGTTCTGATCTGTCTGCGGACATTAACGAACACCTGATCGTCGAGCTTTACTCCAAGTAAAGCTTAGTACCAAAGAGAGGACACAATGCAGGGTTCTGTGACAGAGTTTCTAAAACCGCGCCTGGTAGATATCGAGCAAGTGAGTTCGACGCACGCCAAGGTGACCCTTGAGCCTTTAGAGCGTGGCTTTGGCCATACTCTGGGTAACGCACTGCGCCGTATTCTGCTCTCATCGATGCCGGGTTGCGCGGTGACCGAGGTTGAGATTGATGGTGTACTTCATGAGTACAGCACCAAAGAAGGCGTTCAGGAAGATATCCTTGAAATCCTGCTCAACCTGAAAGGGCTGGCGGTGAGAGTTCAGGGTAAAGATGAAGTTATTCTTACTCTGAATAAATCTGGCATTGGCCCTGTGACTGCAGCCGACATCACCCACGACGGTGATGTTGAAATCGTCAAGCCGCAGCACGTGATCTGCCACCTGACCGATGAGAACGCAGCTATTAGCATGCGTATCAAAGTTCAGCGCGGTCGTGGTTATGTGCCGGCTTCTGCCCGAATTCATTCGGAAGAAGATGAGCGCCCAATCGGCCGTCTGCTGGTCGACGCATGCTACAGCCCTGTAGAGCGTATTGCCTACAATGTTGAAGCAGCGCGTGTAGAACAGCGTACCGACCTGGACAAGCTGGTCATCGAAATGGAAACCAACGGCACAATCGATCCTGAAGAGGCGATTCGTCGTGCGGCAACCATCCTGGCAGAACAACTGGAAGCTTTCGTTGACTTACGTGATGTACGTCAGCCGGAAGTGAAAGAAGAGAAACCAGAATTCGATCCGATCCTGCTGCGCCCTGTTGACGATCTGGAATTGACTGTCCGCTCTGCTAACTGCCTCAAGGCAGAAGCTATCCACTATATCGGTGATCTGGTACAGCGTACCGAGGTTGAGTTGCTGAAAACGCCGAACCTGGGTAAAAAATCTCTTACTGAGATTAAAGACGTGCTGGCTTCACGTGGTCTGTCTCTGGGCATGCGCCTGGAAAACTGGCCACCAGCAAGCATTGCTGACGAGTAACCGGATCACAGGTTAAGGTTTTACTGAGAAGGATAAGGTCATGCGCCATCGTAAGAGTGGTCGTCAACTGAACCGCAACAGCAGCCATCGCCAGGCTATGTTCCGCAACATGGCAGGTTCACTGGTTCGTCATGAAATCATCAAGACGACCCTGCCTAAAGCGAAAGAGCTGCGTCGCGTAGTTGAGCCGCTGATTACTCTTGCCAAGACTGACAGCGTTGCTAATCGTCGTCTGGCATTCGCCCGTACTCGTGATAACGAGATCGTGGCAAAACTGTTTAACGAACTGGGCCCGCGTTTCGCGAGCCGTGCCGGTGGTTACACTCGCATTCTGAAGTGTGGCTTCCGTGCAGGCGACAACGCGCCGATGGCTTACATCGAGCTGGTTGATCGTTCAGAGAAAGCAGAAGCTGCTGCAGAGTAATCTGCAGTAACGTAAAAAAACCCGCCTCGGCGGGTTTTTTTATATCTGCTGAATCCCCATTTTCTACACTAGTCATATTCTTTTCCTTCTTACTGGAGTTTTGCTATGTGGTTATTGGACCAATGGGCAGAACGACACATTCTGGATGCCCAGCGCCAGGGTGAATTCGATGACCTGCCCGGCAGTGGCCAGCCGCTGAAACTGGATGATGATTCACATGTCCCCCCAGAGCTTAGAGCAGCCTACCGCATGTTGAAAAATGCGGGTTGCCTCCCGCCTGAACTTGAACAGCGTAAAGAGGCGATCGAACTGTCTCAATTGCTTTCCACAGTCAAAGAGGGCACTGCAGCGCATGCGGATTACGCTCGCCGACTCGCCCTTCTGGAACTAAAGCTTCGCCAGGCGGGAGCGAGTACTGAGTTTCTGCGCGGGGACTATGCTGATCGTCTAATGCAAAAAATGAAGGAGGAGTAGCGATGTATCGTATTGGTGAGCTTGCTAAGCTGGCTGAGGTTACCCCTGATACTATTCGTTATTACGAAAAGCAGCAGATGATGGAACATGAGATTCGCACTGAAGGGGGCTTCCGGCTTTATACCGACCGGGATCTTCAGCGCCTTAAGTTTATTCGTCATGCGCGACAGCTGGGATTTACCCTGGAATCGATCCGCGAGCTACTGTCGATCCGTATCGATCCCGAGCATCACACCTGCCAGGAATCAAAAAGTATTGTGCAGGCGAGATTGAGTGAAGTCGAGGCGCGCATCGAAGAGCTTCAAACCATGCGGCTCTCTTTACAGCGGTTGAACGATGCCTGTTGCGGTACTGCACATAGCAGCGTTTACTGTTCTATTCTGGAAACCCTTGAACAAGGGGCGAATGGCGAGTCTTGTGGATGTTGATTTTATTGTCAGCACCTTCTACACTCGCGTCGATATTTTGAACACTGGAGAAAGTATGAGCCATTATCAACACAAGAAAGGTCAGATCAACGACAATGCCATCGAGGCGTTACTGCATGATCCTTTATTCAGACAGCGGATCGAGAAGAATAAGAAAGGGAAAGGAAGTTATCTGCGCAAAACTAAACATGCAAAACGGGGTAACTGGGAGGCCAGTGGCAAGCAAGCGAATCGCTTTCTTACCACTGGCCTTCTTGCTTTGAGCGGCTTACAAAGTGCGGTTGTTCTGCGCTTTCAGTAAGTCACGAATTTCAGTAAGCAGCACTTCTTCTTTCGATGGGGCTGGCGGCGCAGCCGGTTCTTCTTTTTTCTTACGGTTTAATTTGTTGATGAGCTTAATGGCCATAAAGATGGCAAAAGCAACAATCATGAAATCAAATACGTTTTGAATAAACACGCCATAGTGCATTACCACTGCAGGGACATCACCTTGCGCTTCCCGCAGCGTTATGGCGAATTGCTTGAAATCTATTCCGCCAATTAAAAGGCCCAGTGGTGGCATGATGATATCCGCAACCAGTGATGAAACGATCTTGCCAAACGCCGCACCAATAATCACACCCACAGCCAAATCCACTACGTTTCCGCGCATCGCAAATTCGCGAAATTCTTTAATAAAACTCATTTTGTTCTCCTTGTGCCAGCTGACAAATACAAGTCTAACAAATCATTAGCGGATTGCCATTGAAGAGAGACGTACGTCACAGAAATATAACCCTTACATATTATTGGGTTAAAAAGAAAAGGTGCTGAAAACAGCACCTTTGCAAGCGTCAGAGGAAGAAAGGACTTGGCTGGAATAAGCGCTCGACGTCGGTAATAAACTTTTTGTCTGTCAGGAACATAATAACGTGATCGCCCTGCTCAATACGTAGATTGTCATTAGCGATCATGACATCGTTACCCCGCACCACTGCACCAATGATAGTGCCCGGCGGGAGCTTAATCTCATCAATGGTACGCCCAACCACACGGGAGGTGCTCTCGTCGCCATGCGCCACGGCTTCGATAGCTTCTGCCACTCCACGACGGAGGGAAGAAACGCCAACGATATCCGCTTTTCGCACGTGACTCAGCAGGGCAGAGATAGTGGCCTGTTGCGGCGAAATCGCAATATCGATAACGCTTCCCTGCACCAGATCGACATAGGCTTTGCGCTGGATAAGCACCATAACCTTTTTCGCACCCATCCGTTTCGCCAGCATCGCTGACATGATGTTGGCTTCGTCGTCGTTGGTAACCGCAATGAAAAGATCAACCTGATCGATATGCTCTTCGGCAAGCAGCTCCTGATCCGATGCATCGCCATAAAAAACGATCGTATTTTGCAGTTTTTCTGCCAGTTCAGCGGCGCGCTGTTGATCCCGTTCGATCAATTTTACGCTGTAGTCTTTTTCCAGCTGCCGGGCCAGGCCAGCGCCGATATTACCGCCCCCGACCAGCATGATGCGCTTATAGGGTTTTTCCAGTCGCTGAAGCTCGCTCATTACCGCGCGGATGTGCTGTGACGCGGCGATAAAGAAGACCTCATCACCGGCTTCGACAATGGTAGAGCCTTGCGGACGAATAGGGCGGTCATGACGGAAAATCGCGGCGACGCGCGTATCGATGTGCGGCATATGTTCGCGCATCGTAGAGAGTGCGTTACCGATCAGCGGGCCGCCATAGTAGGCTTTTACTACCGCAAGACTGACCTTGCCTTCTGCGAAATTCACAACCTGCAGTGCGCCCGGGTATTCAATCAGGCGATAAATACTGTCGATAACCAGCTGTTCCGGCGCGATTAAGTGATCGATTGGCACCGCATCGGACTGAAACAACTTATCGGCGTCACGAACGTAATCCGGCGAACGTATACGCGCGATTCGGTTTGGGGTATTAAATAACGAATAGGCCACCTGACAGGCCACCATATTCGTTTCATCAGAACTGGTGACAGCAACCAGCATGTCTGCGTCGTCCGCTCCGGCTTCACGCAACACGCGTGGATGAGAGCCATGCCCCTGAACCACGCGCAGATCGAATTTATCCTGCAGGCCGCGCAGACGATCGCCATTAGTATCAACGATAGTGATGTCGTTATTCTCACCGACCAGGTTTTCTGCCAGCGTACCGCCTACCTGCCCCGCGCCCAGAATGATTATCTTCATATCTTGTGACCCGTTATCAACATCACTCTTTGATTAGCTTAGCGTAAAAGAAACCGTCGCCTTCTTCTGCCCCTGGCAGGTTTTGCTTGCCGGGCAGTTCTGGTGTGCCGGTCAGATGCAGGCGGGCATCAGGTGTGCGCTTCAGGAACGCAGCGATCTGCTGGCTATTCTCTTCCGGCAGAACAGAACAGGTGGCATAAACCAGCGTCCCGCCTGTTTTCAGATGCGGCCAGATAGCGTCGAGGATCTCTGACTGCAACTGTGCCAGTTCGTTGATATCCCGGCCGCGGCGCAACCATTTGATATCCGGATGGCGGCGGATAACGCCAGTCGCTGAGCAAGGGGCATCCAGTAAAATGCGATCGAACTGCTCATCCCCGCACCACTGCCCAGGGGTACGCCCGTCACCCTGCTTAACCTCCGCCTTCATACCCAGACGTTTGAGATTATCGTAGACACGCGAAAGACGCTGTTCGTCAACGTCGACAGCCATCACGTTCGCCTGTGGTGCGACTTCCAGGATATGCGTTGTCTTACCGCCTGGCGCGGCGCAAAGATCAAGGATCCGCTCGCCATTCTGCGGCTCAAGCCAGGTCATGCAACCCTGGGCTGAAGCGTCCTGAACGGTAACCCAGCCCTGTTCAAAGCCAGGCAGAGCATGTACCGGTGCAGGGGCCGCCAGACGCACTGCATCGCTGTATTCAGGATGAGGGAACCCGGTCATCCCGGCCTCTTCCAGTAGCGCCAGCCAGGCGTCCCGGGTGTGGTGATTGCGGTTAACGCGTAGCCACATAGGTGGACGCTGGTTATTGGCATTAATTAGCACTTCCCACTGCTCAGGATAGGCTTTTTGCAGACGCTTTAATAACCAGTCAGGATGCAGGAAACGTTTTTCCGTGCGGGCAAACTCAGCCAGTAATTCATCTTGCTGACGTTGGAACTGTCGCAACACGCCGTTGATCAACCCTTTCAGCTGCGGGCGTTTTACCGCAACCGCGCCTTCTACGGTCTCTGCCAGTGCGGCATGAGGTGGAATGCGGGTATGCAGCAGCTGATAGAAGCCGACCATGATCAGGTAGTGAATGACGCGTTGCTTGCCCGCCATCGGGCGCGCCATAAGTTTTCCGATCAGCCACTCCATCTGGGGTAACGTGCGCAGAACACCAAAGCACAACTCCTGAAGCAGCGACTTATCTTTATCGGAAACCTTTTGCTGTAACGGTGGCAGGACATTGCTCAGGGACTGACCCTGCTCGACCACTTGCTCAATCGCCTGTGCTGCCAGGCTGCGTAAATTTTGTTTTTTCATAACCGCAAAAATAAAAATGCCCGGAAACACCGGGCCTTAATTTGAGATGATCTCAGGCGAGACTGTTGCCAGGGGTAAACCATTCACGGCGGGAGTTAAGAAGGTCCTGCGCGCTCATGGCTTTTTTACCTGCTGGTTGTAAGGATTCCAGATTAAGGATCCCTTCAACTGTCGCGACCTGAATACCCTGTTTACTGGCTTCAATGATTGTTCCCGGTGCAGCGTGAGTTTGGCCATCAATCACGGAGGCCTTCCATACCTTCACCGGCTGTCCGTCTATCTCAAGCCAGCTCATTGGCCATGGATTGAAAGCCCGAATGCAGCGTTCAAGCTGAGCAGCAGGGAGAGTCCAGTCGAGGCGGGCCTCTTCTTTGCTGAGCTTTTCAGCATGGGTCACTAATGCTTCGTCCTGAACTTCTGGTTGAGCCCGATTCTCTGCAAGCTGTTGCAGTGTATCAATCAGCCCTTTTGGCCCAAGCTCTGCCAGTTTGTCATACAGGGTGGCACTGGTATCTTCGGCGGTAATAGGACAAGAGAGCTTATGCAGCATATCGCCAGTATCCAGCCCTACGTCCATTTGCATAATCGTCACGCCAGTATCGGCATCGCCAGCCCACAACGAACGCTGGATCGGCGCTGCGCCACGCCAGCGTGGGAGAAGTGAACCGTGGACATTAATGCAGCCCAGACGCGGCATATCAAGCACCGCTTTCGGCAGGATGAGGCCATACGCCACAACCACCATGACATCTGCATTTAACTGCGCAACCAGCTGCTGATTTTCCTGCGGCCGTAACGACGCAGGTTGAAAGACCGGTAAACCGTGCTCTTCAGCCAGGACTTTAACCGGGCTCGGCATCAATTTTTTACCACGGCCTGCCGGACGATCGGGCTGAGTAAACACGCCAACAACCTTATGACCAGACGACAACAGCGCGTCGAGATGACGCGCTGCGAAGTCAGGTGTTCCTGCAAAGATGATACGTAGTGATGTAGACACGTTATTCCTTGTATCCGGGGTCACATTAAGCGCGAGCGCGCATGCGATCCAGTTTCTCTACTTTCTGACGAATACGCTGCTGCTTCAGTGGAGAGAGATAATCGATAAACAGTTTACCGACCAGATGATCCATCTCATGCTGAATGCAGATGGCCAGCAGATCATCCGCTTCCAGTTCGAACGGCTTACCGTCGCGATCAAGCGCGCGGATTTTGACCTTTTCTGCACGCGGTACCAGTGCTCGCTGCTCAGGGATAGAGAGGCAGCCTTCTTCGATACCGGTTTCACCGCTTTTTTCCAGAAGCTCCGGATTGATTAATACCAGGCGCTCGTCGCGGTTCTCAGAAACGTCGATCACAATGATGCGCTGGTGAATATCCACCTGAGTCGCCGCGAGGCCGATGCCTTCTTCGGCGTACATCGTATCGAACATATCATCAATGATACGTTGAGTTTCTGCATTCACTTCTTTAACCGGCTCGGCGACTTTGCGAAGGCGCTCGTCCGGAATATGTAACACTTGCAAAACTGCCATATATTTCCAGAGTCGTATTCAGGAGTTGATAAGAATATAACCTCTATTCTAGACAAAACCCCCTCTGATTGACAGCATCAGTGACCAATCGCAAAGATTGCTATAGCGGCTTCTGGCAGGGGAAAGGATGACATCCACAGAGATTTGGCTACGCCTGATAAGCACGGGAGATATGTACGGCGATAAGATGGTGGCGATAGCGCAGCAGCTGCAGCGCGAACCCCATATTGATGGTGCTCTGCTCGTGGAAAGGGGGCTCACCCACAGGCAAAAGGAGAAGTTTTTATCGTTTTCACCGCGGGAGCTCGACCGCAGTATGGCCTGGCTGGCCGGACAGGACCATCATCTGATATGTGCGGATAATGCCCTCTATCCGGACCAGCTTCGCGCTATTGCCGATTACCCTGGGGCTTTGTTTGTTAAGGGGGACCTTTCGGTGCTGTCGAGTCTGCAACTTGCCGTGGTCGGCAGCCGTTCTCATTCCTGGTATGGAGAGCGTTGGGGCAAAGCGCTTTGTGAGCAGTTAGCCCAGGCGGGCCTGACGATTACCAGCGGGCTGGCCTGCGGCATCGATGGTATAGCGCATCGCGCTGCGCTCAACGTTAAAGGCAAAAGCGTCGCGGTGCTGGGCAACGGTCTGGCGGATGTCTATCCCCGCCGCCATTCGTCGCTGGCCATGCGTCTTGTTGAAAGCGGTGGTGCAGTGATCTCTGAGTTTTCACTCGCGACACCTCCCTGGCCAGGTAATTTCCCGCGACGTAACCGCATCATTAGCGGCCTCAGTCAGGGTGTGTTCGTTATCGAAGCGATGATAAGAAGCGGTTCTCTCGTTACCGCCAAATGCGCCCTTGAGCAGGGGCGACTCCCGTGACAACGGCAGAAGATATTTTGGAAACGTTGCAAAACGGACTGAACTGGCTGCCAGAGGATCCCAAAAATTGGCTTTATTCTTCAGATCAGGACCAGGTAGCATTGCCATTTCCTGAGCTCCTGGCTAACGTAGGAGATGAGGTAACACCTGTTGACGTTGTCGCTGAACGTGCCGGCCAACCTGTGCCAGTAACCGTAGCACAGCTACTCGAACTGGAGTTAGCAGGATGGATCGCAGCTGTACCCGGCGGCTATGTCCGATTAAGGAGGGCAAGCCATGTTCGACGTACTCATGTATTTGTTTGAGACTTACATCCATAACGAAGCTGAAGCACGCGTGGATCAGGACAAACTCACACGCGATCTCACCGATGCAGGTTTCGAACGGGAAGATATCTACAACGCGTTAATATGGCTGGAAAAACTGGCTGATTATCAGGAAGGCCTTGCCGAACCGATGCAGTTAGTTTCCGATCCACTGTCTGTACGCATCTATACGGCTGAAGAGTGTGAAAGGCTGGATGCCAGTTGCCGGGGATTTATCTTATTCCTTGAGCAGATTCAGGTGCTGAACCTCGAAACACGAGAAATGGTGATAGAGCGCGTCATGGCGCTGGATACCGCAGAATTTGAGCTGGAGGACCTGAAGTGGGTCATCCTGATGGTTCTGTTCAATATTCCAGGGTGTGAAAATGCCTATCAGCAAATGGAAGAATTACTCTTTGAAGTGAATGAAGGTATGCTGCATTAATTCATTGTGCAGCACCAAGAGTTGTTATGGCCAAATCAGCACTATTTACGGTGCGTAAACATGAGTCCTGCCCGCAGTGTGGGGCAGAACTTGTTATCCGGTCCGGTAAACACGGGCCGTTTCTCGGTTGTTCACACTATCCAGAATGTGATTATGTCCGTCCCCTGAAAAACCAGGCGGACGGGCATATTGTTAAGATTCTGGAGGGACAAGCCTGTCCGGAATGTGGCGGGGATCTGGCGCTGCGCCAGGGGCGTTTTGGCATGTTTATCGGCTGCAGTCGCTATCCCGAATGTCATCACACCGAACAAATCGATAAACCTGATGAAACAGCCGTAGCCTGCCCGCAATGCGGCAGCGGTCATCTCGTGCAACGCCGTTCACGCTATGGTAAGACATTCCACTCCTGCGATCGTTATCCTGAATGTCAGTTTGTTACCAATTTCAAACCAGTGGCGGGCAGCTGCCCTGAGTGCCATTACCCGCTACTTATCGAGAAAAAAACGGCGCAAGGTATGAAGCGCTTCTGCGCCAGTAAACAATGTGGAAAGCCGGTTTCGGCGGAATAAAAAAGTGAAGAATAACCTGCAGTCAGGCTCCGTTGCGCATGCAGTGGATGTGCTGAAAAATGAAGAAGTCATCGCCTATCCAACAGAAGCGGTTTTTGGGGTGGGATGCGATCCCGACAGCGAAGTAGCCGTAACACGTCTCTTAACGCTTAAACAGCGCCCGGTAGAAAAAGGGCTGATTCTCATCGCCGCCAGTTTTGAACAGCTTAAACCTTATATAGATGATTCTATGTTGACGTCAGCGCAGCGTGAAACCATTTTCTCCTCCTGGCCCGGGCCGGTAACGTTTGTGTTTCCGGCGCTGCCGACAACGCCTCGATGGCTGACGGGGCGTTTTGACTCCCTTGCTGTTCGCGTGACGGACCATCCATTAGTTATCGAACTATGTAATCGCTTTGGTAAACCGCTGGTCTCTACCAGCGCCAATCTGACGGGATTGCCTCCTTGCCGCACTGCAGAAGAGGTGTCAGCGCAGTTTGGCAGTGAGTTCCCGGTGGTCATCGGTGAAACCAGTGGTCGCCTGAACCCGTCAGAAATTCGTGATGCTTTGACCGGCGAACTTTTTCGCCAGGGGTAATCAGATGGAAGCGTACGCCGTTTTTGGTAATCCAGTTGCGCATAGCAAATCGCCGTTTATTCACCAACAGTTCGCACAGCAGTTGCATATCGATCACCCTTATGGCCGTGTGCTTGCACCCGTTGATGCCTTTGTGACGACGCTGGAGGCTTTTTTCGCTGGTGGCGGAAAAGGGGCGAATGTCACCGTACCTTTTAAAGAAGAGGCATTCGGGCGTGCCGATGAGTTAACCGAGCGCGCCTCTCTTGCGGGAGCTGTGAATACGCTCAAGCTGCTTGAAGATGGCCGAATTCTGGGAGACAACACTGATGGCATTGGCCTGCTGAGCGATCTGGAACGTCTGTCATTTATCAAACCTGGCGCGCGTATTCTTTTGATTGGCGCGGGCGGCGCGGCGCGAGGTGTGATTTTACCTCTGCTCTCCCTGGATTGCGCAGTAACCATTACGAATCGTACCTACTCCCGGGCAGAAGAGTTGGCTGCTCTGTTTGCCCACACTGGCAGCATTCATGCGGTTGCCATGGACGCGCTAAGCGGCCATGAGTTTGATCTGATCGTTAATGCGACCTCAAGCGGCATTGGCGGCGATGTTCCCGCCATTCCGGCGTCATTGATCAATGGACAGGTTAATTGCTATGACATGTTCTATCAGAAAGGCAAAACACCTTTTCTGAGCTGGTGTGAACGGCAAGGCGCAAAACGTGTGGCTGATGGGCTGGGGATGCTGGTGGGGCAGGCCGCGCATGCGGTGATGCTCTGGCACGGCGTGCTGCCGGAAGTGGAGCCGGTCATTGAAAAACTCAAACTGGAGCTATCGGCATGAACCAGGCGATCCAGTTCCCGGATCGAGAAAGCTGGGATGAAGATAAACAGGCAGTCTGTTTTCCCGCGCTGGTAAACGGCATGCAAATGATGTGTGCCATTGAAGCAGGGACGCTGGCGCGTCGTTTTGGTGACGGCCTGCCAATTGAGATGTTTCGTGAACATCGCTGGGATCTGGAAGAAGAAGCCAGCGATGCGATCCGCAAGGGTGACGAGGACGATCAAGGGTGGTTCTGGCTTTCCTGATCCAGATAGTCATTCTTCCATTTTACGTAGTTATTGGCTGAGTACTTTAACCCTTCTATTTCCGCTTCCGTCAGGGGGCGGATCTGTTTTACCGGACTCCCTAAATAGAGAAAGCCGCTCTCGAGCCGCTTGTTTTGCGGAACCAGACTACCAGCACCAATCATTACGTCATCTTCTACTACCACACCATCCAGTAAAATCGATCCCATGCCGACCAGAACGCGATTGCCGATCGTGCAGCCGTGCAACATCACTTTATGACCGACAGTGACCTCTTCACCAACGATCAGGGGATTACCTTCAGGGTTATAAGAAGATTTATGGGTGACATGCAGCACGCTGCCATCCTGAATATTGGTACGGGCGCCGATAGCGACGTAATTCACATCTCCACGAATGGCAACCAGCGGCCAGATGCTGACATCATCACCCAGTCGGACATCGCCAATGACCACGCTACTGCTGTCGATCATGACGCGATCGCCTTGTTTTGGGAAAAGATCTTTATAGGGACGGAGTACTGCAGACATATCAACCTCGACTGATGTGCATTCTTTTGATGACTGTGATCCTAATACGTAGCTTGATCAAGGGCCAGTTACGTCATTATTTGAGCATATCGGATGGGATTTCAGCGGAAAGAACGAAAAAAGAACAGTCAGAAGAAAAGATCGAAAAAATGCTTGTGCTAAAAACTGGGATCCCTATAATGCGCCTCCATCGACACGGCGGATGTGAATCACTTCACACAGACAGCCGGGCCGGTTGAGGAGAAAAGCGAAAATAATCGCTTGACTCTGAAAGAGGAAAGCGTAATATACGCCACCTCGCAACGGTGAGCGAAAGCCGCGTTGCACTGCTCTTTAACAATTTATCAGACAATCTGTGTGGGCACTCAAAGTGACATGGATTCTTAATGTCCTCGGACAATAAATGAATACCAAGTCTCTGAGTGAACACGTAATTCATTACGAAGTTTAATTCACGAGCATCAAACTTAAATTGAAGAGTTTGATCATGGCTCAGATTGAACGCTGGCGGCAGGCCTAACACATGCAAGTCGAACGGTAGCACAGAGAGCTTGCTCTCGGGTGACGAGTGGCGGACGGGTGAGTAATGTCTGGGAAACTGCCTGATGGAGGGGGATAACTACTGGAAACGGTAGCTAATACCGCATAACGTCGCAAGACCAAAGAGGGGGACCTTCGGGCCTCTTGCCATCGGATGTGCCCAGATGGGATTAGCTAGTAGGTGGGGTAATGGCTCACCTAGGCGACGATCCCTAGCTGGTCTGAGAGGATGACCAGCCACACTGGAACTGAGACACGGTCCAGACTCCTACGGGAGGCAGCAGTGGGGAATATTGCACAATGGGCGCAAGCCTGATGCAGCCATGCCGCGTGTATGAAGAAGGCCTTCGGGTTGTAAAGTACTTTCAGCGAGGAGGAAGGCATTGTGGTTAATAACCACAGTGATTGACGTTACTCGCAGAAGAAGCACCGGCTAACTCCGTGCCAGCAGCCGCGGTAATACGGAGGGTGCAAGCGTTAATCGGAATTACTGGGCGTAAAGCGCACGCAGGCGGTCTGTTAAGTCAGATGTGAAATCCCCGGGCTCAACCTGGGAACTGCATTTGAAACTGGCAGGCTTGAGTCTTGTAGAGGGGGTAGAATTCCAGGTGTAGCGGTGAAATGCGTAGAGATCTGGAGGAATACCGGTGGCGAAGGCGGCCCCCTGGACAAAGACTGACGCTCAGGTGCGAAAGCGTGGGGAGCAAACAGGATTAGATACCCTGGTAGTCCACGCCGTAAACGATGTCGACTTGGAGGTTGTGCCCTTGAGGCGTGGCTTCCGGAGCTAACGCGTTAAGTCGACCGCCTGGGGAGTACGGCCGCAAGGTTAAAACTCAAATGAATTGACGGGGGCCCGCACAAGCGGTGGAGCATGTGGTTTAATTCGATGCAACGCGAAGAACCTTACCTACTCTTGACATCCAGAGAACTTGCCAGAGATGGCTTGGTGCCTTCGGGAACTCTGAGACAGGTGCTGCATGGCTGTCGTCAGCTCGTGTTGTGAAATGTTGGGTTAAGTCCCGCAACGAGCGCAACCCTTATCCTTTGTTGCCAGCGGTTAGGCCGGGAACTCAAAGGAGACTGCCAGTGATAAACTGGAGGAAGGTGGGGATGACGTCAAGTCATCATGGCCCTTACGAGTAGGGCTACACACGTGCTACAATGGCGCATACAAAGAGAAGCGACCTCGCGAGAGCAAGCGGACCTCATAAAGTGCGTCGTAGTCCGGATTGGAGTCTGCAACTCGACTCCATGAAGTCGGAATCGCTAGTAATCGTAGATCAGAATGCTACGGTGAATACGTTCCCGGGCCTTGTACACACCGCCCGTCACACCATGGGAGTGGGTTGCAAAAGAAGTAGGTAGCTTAACCTTCGGGAGGGCGCTTACCACTTTGTGATTCATGACTGGGGTGAAGTCGTAACAAGGTAACCGTAGGGGAACCTGCGGTTGGATCACCTCCTTACCTTAAAGAACCTGCCTTTGTAGTGCTCACACAGATTGTCTGATGAAAATTAGCAGTAAAAATCTCTGCAGGCTTGTAGCTCAGGTGGTTAGAGCGCACCCCTGATAAGGGTGAGGTCGGTGGTTCAAGTCCACTCAGGCCTACCAAATTTGCAACGCAAATTTGAAGAGATTAACTACGATGGGGCTATAGCTCAGCTGGGAGAGCGCCTGCCTTGCACGCAGGAGGTCTGCGGTTCGATCCCGCATAGCTCCACCATCTTTACTGCACAACCTGAAAACTTCAGAGTGTACCTGCGAAGGTGCGCTGCGAAGTTTTGCTCTTTAAAAATCTGGATCAAGCTGAAAATTGAAACGACACACGTTAAGTGTGTTCGGGTCTCTCAAATTTTCACAACGCGAAGTGAAACAGCTTCGGGTTGTGAGGTTAAGCGACTAAGCGTACACGGTGGATGCCCTGGCAGTCAGAGGCGATGAAGGACGTGCTAATCTGCGAAAAGCGCCGGCGAGGTGATATGAACCCTTGACCCGGCGATGTCCGAATGGGGAAACCCAGTGTGTTCCGACACACTATCGTTAGCTGAATACATAGGCTAACGAGGCGAACCGGGGGAACTGAAACATCTAAGTACCCCGAGGAAAAGAAATCAACCGAGATTCCCCCAGTAGCGGCGAGCGAACGGGGAGCAGCCCGGAGTCTGAATCAGCTTGTGTGTTAGTGGAAGCGTCTGGAAAGTCGCAGGGTACAGGGTGATACTCCCGTACACGAAAGCACACATGCTGTGAACTCGAAGAGTAGGGCGGGACACGTGGTATCCTGTCTGAATATGGGGGGACCATCCTCCAAGGCTAAATACTCCTGACTGACCGATAGTGAACCAGTACCGTGAGGGAAAGGCGAAAAGAACCCCGGCGAGGGGAGTGAAAAAGAACCTGAAACCGTGTACGTACAAGCAGTGGGAGCATCCTTCGGGGTGTGACTGCGTACCTTTTGTATAATGGGTCAGCGACTTATATTCTGTAGCAAGGTTAACCGTATAGGGGAGCCGGAGGGAAACCGAGTCTTAACTGGGCGTTAAGTTGCAGGGTATAGACCCGAAACCCGGTGATCTAGCCATGGGCAGGTTGAAGGTTGGGTAACACTAACTGGAGGACCGAACCGACTAATGTTGAAAAATTAGCGGATGACCTGTGGCTGGGGGTGAAAGGCCAATCAAACCGGGAGATAGCTGGTTCTCCCCGAAAGCTATTTAGGTAGCGCCTCGTGAACTCATCCTCGGGGGTAGAGCACTGTTTCGGCTAGGGGGCCATCCCGGCTTACCAACCCGATGCAAACTGCGAATACCGAGGAATGTTATCACGGGAGACACACGGCGGGTGCTAACGTCCGTCGTGAAGAGGGAAACAACCCAGACCGCCAGCTAAGGTCCCAAAGTCATGGTTAAGTGGGAAACGATGTGGGAAGGCACAGACAGCCAGGATGTTGGCTTAGAAGCAGCCATCATTTAAAGAAAGCGTAATAGCTCACTGGTCGAGTCGGCCTGCGCGGAAGATGTAACGGGGCTAAACCATGCACCGAAGCTGCGGCAGCGACACTATGTGTTGTTGGGTAGGGGAGCGTTCTGTAAGCCTGCGAAGGTGTGCTGTGAGGCATGCTGGAGGTATCAGAAGTGCGAATGCTGACATAAGTAACGATAAAGCGGGTGAAAAGCCCGCTCGCCGGAAGACCAAGGGTTCCTGTCCAACGTTAATCGGGGCAGGGTGAGTCGACCCCTAAGGCGAGGCCGAAAGGCGTAGTCGATGGGAAACAGGTTAATATTCCTGTACTCGGTGTTACTGCGAAGGGGGGACGGAGAAGGCTATGTTGGCCGGGCGACGGTTGTCCCGGTTTAAGCATGTAGGCGGAGGTTCCAGGTAAATCCGGTACCTTGTTAACGCTGAGGTGTGATGACGAGGCACTACGGTGCTGAAGCAACAAATGCCCTGCTTCCAGGAAAAGCCTCTAAGCATCAGGTAACACCAAATCGTACCCCAAACCGACACAGGTGGTCAGGTAGAGAATACCAAGGCGCTTGAGAGAACTCGGGTGAAGGAACTAGGCAAAATGGTGCCGTAACTTCGGGAGAAGGCACGCTGATATGTAGGTGAAGCCCCTGCGGGTGGAGCTGAAATCAGTCGAAGATACCAGCTGGCTGCAACTGTTTATTAAAAACACAGCACTGTGCAAACACGAAAGTGGACGTATACGGTGTGACGCCTGCCCGGTGCCGGAAGGTTAATTGATGGGGTTAGCGGCAACGCGAAGCTCTTGATCGAAGCCCCGGTAAACGGCGGCCGTAACTATAACGGTCCTAAGGTAGCGAAATTCCTTGTCGGGTAAGTTCCGACCTGCACGAATGGCGTAATGATGGCCAGGCTGTCTCCACCCGAGACTCAGTGAAATTGAAATCGCTGTGAAGATGCAGTGTACCCGCGGCAAGACGGAAAGACCCCGTGAACCTTTACTATAGCTTGACACTGAACACTGGTCCTTGATGTGTAGGATAGGTGGGAGGCTTTGAAGTGTGGACGCCAGTCTGCATGGAGCCGTCCTTGAAATACCACCCTTTAATGGCTGGTGTTCTAACGTGGACCCGTAATCCGGGTTGCGGACAGTGTCTGGTGGGTAGTTTGACTGGGGCGGTCTCCTCCTAAAGAGTAACGGAGGAGCACGAAGGTCAGCTAATCCTGGTCGGACATCAGGAGGTTAGTGCAATGGCATAAGCTGGCTTGACTGCGAGAGTGACGGCTCGAGCAGGTGCGAAAGCAGGTCATAGTGATCCGGTGGTTCTGTATGGAAGGGCCATCGCTCAACGGATAAAAGGTACTCCGGGGATAACAGGCTGATACCGCCCAAGAGTTCATATCGACGGCGGTGTTTGGCACCTCGATGTCGGCTCATCACATCCTGGGGCTGAAGTAGGTCCCAAGGGTATGGCTGTTCGCCATTTAAAGTGGTACGCGAGCTGGGTTTAGAACGTCGTGAGACAGTTCGGTCCCTATCTGCCGTGGGCGCTGGAGAATTGAGGGGGCTGCTCCTAGTACGAGAGGACCGGAGTGGACGCATCACTGGTGTTCGGGTTGTCATGCCAATGGCACTGCCCGGTAGCTAAATGCGGAAGAGATAAGTGCTGAAAGCATCTAAGCACGAAACTTGCCCCGAGATGAGTTCTCCCTGACTCCTTGAGAGTCCTGAAGGAACGTTGAAGACGACGACGTTGATAGGCCGGGTGTGTAAGCGCAGCGATGCGTTGAGCTAACCGGTACTAATGAACCGTGAGGCTTAACCTTACAACGCCGAAGCTGTTTCGGTGGGTTTGAGAAGATTTTCAGCTGATACAGATTACAGAATTTGCCTGGCGGCTGTAGCGCGGTGGTCCCACCTGACCCCATGCCGAACTCAGAAGTGAAACGCCGTAGCGCCGATGGTAGTGTGGGGTCTCCCCATGCGAGAGTAGGGAACTGCCAGGCATCAAATTTAGCGTGCTGATATGGCTCAGTTGGTAGAGCGCACCCTTGGTAAGGGTGAGGTCCCCAGTTCGACTCTGGGTATCAGCACCACTTTATACTTAGGTTAAAGTTCGGCAAGAAGTAAAAGAATTTGTCTGGCGGCTGTAGCGCGGTGGTCCCACCTGACCCCATGCCGAACTCAGAAGTGAAACGCCGTAGCGCCGATGGTAGTGTGGGGTCTCCCCATGCGAGAGTAGGGAACTGCCAGACATCAAACAAGTGAAAAGGCCATCCGAAAGGATGGCCTTTTTGCATTTCTGCGCCACAAAAGCCATGGCCCGACGCGTACAGCGCCGCCGGGCCAATCAACATTAGTGGATAACCTGCGACAAAAACGCGCGCGTACGTTCTGATTTGGGGTGGGAGAAGAACTCTTCCGGCGGTGCCTGCTCGACAATTTCTCCGCGATCCATAAAGATCACCCGGTCCGCCACGGTTCTGGCGAAGCCCATCTCGTGCGTGACGCAGAGCATGGTCATCCCAGATTCCGCCAGGCCTATCATCGTATCCAGAACCTCTTTCACCATCTCGGGATCGAGCGCTGAAGTCGGCTCATCAAACAGCATTATTTTAGGTTTCATGCACAGAGAGCGGGCGATGGCCACGCGTTGCTGCTGACCGCCCGAGATCTGTCCCGGAAACTTATGAGCGTGTTCAGCAATGCGTACCCGCTCCAGATAGTGCATGGCAAGTGCTTCAGCTTCTTTTTTTGGCATCTTACGGACCCAGACAGGCGCCAGAGTACAGTTTTGCAGAACGGTCAGATGAGGGAATAAATTAAAATGCTGGAAGACCATGCCCACCTCCTGGCGAACACGCTCAACGTTGCGGATGTCGTCATTCAGCTCGATCCCATCCACCACAATCCGGCCTTGCTGATGCTCTTCCAGATGGTTGATGCAGCGGATCGTTGTTGATTTACCCGAGCCTGAAGGCCCACAAAGGACAATACGCTCGCCTTGTTTCACCTTCAGGTTAATGTTTTTCAGCACATGAAATTGCCCGTACCACTTATTCACATTATCCAGGGTAATCATCGCGTCAGCGGGGGTCATAGTTATCTGGCTCATAGGTTCCTCAGTGCGGTGTACGCCCGGTGTTAAAGCGCTTTTCCAGATGCTGGCTGTAGCGCGACATGCTAAAACAGAAAATCCAGTAGATAAGTGCTGCAAAAACGTAGCCTTCTGTCGACATGCCCAGCCACGCCGGGTCGACGGTAGCCTGCTGCACGCTACTGAACAGATCGAATAATCCAATGATGATCACCAGACTGGTGTCCTTAAACAGCGCAATGATGGTGTTCACCAGGCCCGGGATCACCAGCTTCAGCGCCTGGGGAAGGATCACCAGTCCCTGCGTTTTCCAATAACCCAGCGCCAGCGATTCGGCTGCTTCATACTGGCCCTTGGGGAGCGCCTGCAATCCGCCGCGCACGACCTCGGCGACATAAGCAGACTGGAACAGAATGACGCCGACCAGGGCGCGGATCAGCTTGTCGATGGTAGTGCCTTCCGCCATAAACAGCGGTAGCATCACGGAAGACATAAAGAGCACGGTGATAAGCGGAACGCCGCGCCAGAACTCGATAAAAATTACCGAGAGGACGCGCACGACCGGCATGGTTGAGCGGCGACCCAGCGCCAGTAAAATCCCTAATGGCAATGCGCCGGCAATCCCTACCGAGGCGATAATGAGCGTCAGCGTCAGACCGCCCCACTGGCGGGTTTCAACGCGATCCAGCCCCAGCACGCCGCCATACAACAGTCCCCAGACGAGCAGGGTATATATCACCGCCCAACAGGCGATGTATCGTCCCCGATGGGGTAGCCTCTTCCAGAACATGGGAACGACAGAGAGCAGCCCGATAACCAGCGCAAGGTTGATGCGCCAGCGCTGATCGTGGGGATAGAGCCCATACATAAACTGGCCGAAGCGCTGATGAATAAAGACCCAGCAGGCTCCCTCTTTTGTGCAATCGGCACGGGTGGTACCGATCCAGTTAGCCTGCAAAAATGCCCAGTTGAGCAGCGGAGGGATAAGCTCCCACATCAGCCAGAAGCAGAACAGGGTGAGCAAACTGTTGCTCCAGCTGGAGAACAGGTTTTTACGAGCCCAGTTAATGATGCGTCCGTTGCCGGTAGTGGCCGGACGCGCAGGGTGAGACAAGACCGCTTTTGTCATCATGGTTCCTTAGCGTTCAACCAGCGCGATACGACGGTTGTAGATATTCATCAACAGTGAAATGGTCAGGCTAATAATCAGGTAGACCGACATCGTAATGGCAATGGTTTCTATTGCCTGGCCGGTCTGGTTAAGAACGGTTCCGGCAAACAACGAGACCATATCGGGATAGCCGATCGCCGCCGCGAGAGAGGAGTTTTTCACGATGTTGAGATACTGGCTGGTCAGCGGAGGGATGATCACCCGTAAGGCCTGGGGGATGATGACCTGGCGCAGAGTGACCGGATTGGGAAGCCCAAGGGAGCGAGCAGCCTCATGCTGACCATGGGGAACGGCCTGAATACCGGCGCGAATAATTTCTGCGATAAAGGCCGAGGTATAGATGGAGAGCGCCAGCGTCAGGGCGGCCAGCTCCGGGATCAACACCATGCCGCCGCGGAAGTTAAACCCCTTCAGCTGCGGAACATCCCAGTGCATTGCCGGGCCAGCTATTGTATGCGCCAGCCACGGCAGGATCACCACTAAAGCCAGGGTGACGGGCCAGGTGCGCCGTAGCTGGCCGGTTTTAATCTGATGCATGCGATTGTAGCGAAACAGCGCAACCGAAACGCCAATTACGCACGCCAGCGCGGCCAGCAATGCCAGCATCCCTTCGGCAATTTGCGGCGCGGGGATATAGAGACCACGGTTGCTTAAAAAGGCCAGATCGAACGCATCCACCGCCTGACGGGGGCCAGGCAGGTTGCGCAGGACGGCGAAATACCAGAAGAAGATCTGCAGCAGCGGGGGAATGTTACGGAAGGTCTCGATATAAAATGTGGAGAGCTTACGCAGCAGCCAGTTATCCGAGAGACGCGCGAGTCCGAGGAAAAAGCCCAGCAGAGAAGCAAACACAATGCATAATGCTGAAACCAGCAGGGTATTCATCAGGCCGACAAGGAATACGCGGCCATAGGTATCGCCTTCACCGTAATCAATTAAGTGCTGAACAATGCCAAACCCTGCACTACGGTCAAGGAAGGCAAAGCCCGACGTAATGCCGCGTGTGCTGAGGTTGGTAACAGTGTTGTGGAACAGGTAGATCGCGACGGCCAGGACAGCGAGAACAGCGAGGATCTGAAACAGCCAGGCGCGAACCGCAGGATTAGAAAAGGAGAGGGCTCCTTTCAGGGCTAAGCGGCGATGGAACATATAAAACCTCGGGTAACCATGACTCTGGACTGGGCACTGCGCTGGCAGTGCCCGTTACAGCAAGATGCTTAGCGTACTGGCGGCGCGTATTGAATGCCGCCATTGTTCCAGAGGTTGTTCTGCCCACGGCTGATCTTCAGCGCGCTCTCAGATCCAACGTTACGCTCGAAGATCTCCGCGTAGTTACCCACCTTTTTAATGATGTTGTACGCCCATTTATTATCCAGCTTCAGATCCTTGCCGTAATCTCCTTCTTTGCCCAGCAGATGGGCCATATCAGGCGTGGCCGGATTAGCCGCCTTCTCATCGACGTTCTTCGAGTTGACACCCATCTCTTCCGCGTTGAGCATGGCGAACAGCGTCCAGCGAACGACAGCGTTCCATTCATCATCCCCGCGACGGACGACCGGCCCCAGCGGCTCTTTGGAGATCACTTCTGGCAGGACGATCCATTCCGCCGGATTGCTCAGCTTGATCCGCAGCGCATAGAGCTGAGACTGATCCGAGGCCAGGGTATCGCAGCGGCCGGACTCCAGCGCTTTGGCGGATTCGTCAGAGCGGTCAAAGGTCACTGGCGTATATTTCATGTTATTGGCTTTGAAATAGTCGGCGACGTTCAGCTCAGTATCCGTACCCGCCTGAATACAGACGGTGGCACCATCCAGCTCTTTCGCACTTTTGAGGCCCGCTTTATTGTGCGTCAGGAAACCAATGCCGTCGTAATAGGTCACACCGGTGAAGGTCATTCCCATCCCGGCATCACGGGATGAGGTCCAGGTGGTATTACGCGAAAGCATATCCACTTCGCCGGATTGCAGGGCAGTAAAGCGCTCTTTCGCCGTCAGCGGGGTATATTTCACTTTGGTGTCGTCACCGAATACCGCAGCGGCAACGCCACGGCACACGTCGACATCAATACCGGAGAACTTACCGTTGGCGTCGGCGTAAGAGAAACCCGGCAGACCGTCACTGATCCCGCATTGCACAAACCCTTTTTGTTTAACTGCATCCAGAGTGGCACCCGCCTGAGCCTGGCCGGTCATTGCAATGAGCACTCCTGCAGCGGCGAGGCTGGCCATCATCATCTTTTTCATAATGCATCCTGTGTAGCGAAAAATTATCGTTATAGTGAGGCGTTTATAAACGCTTTAACCTGTCTGTGGCTGTGGCCGACGTGAATAAAGCAAACGTAATGCCAGCTTTTGCTTTCAACGTAATAAGGGATTACACAACGCGTAAAGCAGGATGCAGGCAGTGATAATTAAATCGAGCGCCCTGAAATGGTGCGAAATTACAATCTGCGCCACAAATCAGAGCAAAATATGGATGGGTAAAGGGATAAATAAAACGGAGGGTTAATAGCGGGAAAATAGAAAGAAAATAAGATGTGAGCCCATTCAGGCTTATTTGTTCATCTGCAATGGAAAAGCAAAAGCGCGGACGGATCCGCGCTTCCTGGATTACTTGGACACGGCAATGATACCCAGTGTCAGGCCAGCTAAAGCCGCTGCGCCACCTGCGATCGCCCCCGCGGTTTCCCAGTTATCCTGCGTGGTGCCTTTCATACAGGTATTGGTGTGAACCAGTCTGCCCTGATCGTCGTATACCGGTACGCACGGTGAGTCATGTGCACAGCCCGCAAGCAACGTGGCAAGGAGTGCAACCGAAATGAATCTTTTCATGGTGTTACCTCAAAATGAAATCTAACTTTGCGATATAACCAGTAACGACTTCTGCAAAGCTGGAGGCTATTTTACCACCGCTTCAAAATCGCCATGAAACGTCAATAATCTCAAATTATTTGGATTGTAAAAAATATGGAGAAATGGTCATTCTTGCGGGGCAATAATGGAGAGAATGAGGAGAGAGACAGCGTAAATAGTCGAATGCTGAAAAACGTAAGCAAACAATTCATTGGACCGCTAATCAATAAGGTAAATAAATAGTAAGGCTAACTCCCTGTTTATTATCATAAGAAAAGGCGCCGAAGCGCCTTTACTCATTACTGCTCTGAATGACGCGTAAAGCGTCGCCGCACTACCACAAAGAAGACCGGCACAAAGAAGATTGCCAGCAGGGTAGCTGAAAGCATACCGCCCATCACGCCGGTCCCCACGGCGTTTTGCGCGCCGCTGCCCGCTCCGTGACTGATGACCAGCGGCAACACGCCAAGGATAAATGCCAGCGAGGTCATGAGGATGGGACGAAGGCGCATGCGTGATGCCTCCAGCGTGGCTTCAATAATCCCTTTCCCCTCTTTCTCCATCAGATCCTTAGCAAACTCGACAATCAGGATGGCGTTCTTTGCCGACAGACCAATGGTGGTGAGCAGCCCCACCTGGAAGTAGACGTCATTATTCAGCCCACGCAGGGAAGCGGCCAGCAGGGCGCCAACCACCCCTAATGGCACCACCAGCATCACCGAGAAAGGAATCGACCAGCTCTCATACAGCGCCGCCAGGCAGAGGAACACCACCACCAGCGAGATGGCATACAGGGCAGGCGCCTGGTTGCCGGAGAGCCGTTCCTGATACGACATGCCTGTCCAGTCGTAACCGATGCCGGTTGGCAGTTTCGCCGCCAGTTTTTCCATTAGCACCATGGCTTCACCGGTACTCTTGCCGGGCGCGGCTTCCCCGAGGATCTCCATGGAAGGGCTGCCGTTATAGCGCTCCAGGCGCGGTGAGCCATAGATCCAGTGCGACTGGCTGAACGCGGAGAGCGGCACCATTTCACCGTTGGCGCTGCGGACATAGAGGCGATTAATATCCTCCGGCAGCATCCTGAAGTGGGCATCCGCCTGGACATAGACTTTCTTCACCCGGCCACGGTCGATGTAGTCATTGACATAGGTTCCCCCCAGCGCGGTGGAGATGGTCTGGTTGATGTCCGACACGCTCACGCCCAGCGCCTGCGCTTTCTCCTGATCGATATCCAGCTTGAACTGCGGGGTATCTTCCAGCCCATTGGGTCGTACACGCACCAGCATATCGCTGTGCTCTTTGATCATGCCCAGCAGCTGGTTTCGCGCCTGCGTCAGCTGGTTATGTCCCAGGTTGGCCTGGTCAATCAGTTCAAAATCGAAGCCCGTTGCGGTGCCCAGTTCGATAATGGCGGGCAGGTTGAACGGGAAGACCAGCCCGTCTTTGATCTGACTAAAGGCCCGTGTTGCCCGGCTGACGATGGCCCCAACGCTGTTTTCCGCACCCGGGCGCTCCTCCCAAGGCTTCAGGCTGATAAACGCCACCCCGGCGTTTTGCCCCTGGCCGCTGAAGCTGAAGCCGTTAACGGTAAACACCGATTCTACGTTGGCCTTCTCATTGTTGAGGTAGTAGTGCTCAACCTGATCCAGCACCTTCTGGGTGCGGCTTTGCGTCGCGCCCGCCGGGAGCTGCACCATCGTCATAAACACGCCCTGATCCTCTTCCGGCAGGAAGGAGGTGGGCAGACGCAGGAATAGCACCGCCATGCCGCCGACAATCAGGACATAGACCACCAGGTAGCGGCCCGTCTTACGCAGAATATGGCTCACGCTGTTGCTGTAATGGGCCACGCTTCTGTCGAACAGGGCATTAAACCAGCCGAAAAAGCCGCCTTTGTTCTCATGATGCTCGCTGGGAGCTTTCAGCAGGGTGGCACACAGGGCAGGAGTCAGAATCAGCGCCACCAGTACCGAGAGGGCCATCGCCGAAACAATGGTCAGAGAGAACTGGCGATAAATCGCCCCGGTGGAGCCGCCGAAAAAGGCCATCGGGATAAATACCGCTGAGAGCACCATGGCGATGCCGACCAGCGCCCCCTGAATTTGCGACATCGATTTTTGCGTCGCCTCTTTAGGCGGGAGTTTTTCCTCCACCATCACGCGCTCGACGTTTTCCACCACCACGATGGCATCATCCACCAGCAAGCCTATTGCCAGCACCATACCAAACATGGTCAGGGTGTTTATCGAGAAGCCAAACGCCGCCAGCACCGCAAAGGTGCCCAGCAGAACCACCGGCACGGCAATGGTCGGGATGAGCGTGGCCCGCAGGTTTTGCAGGAACAGGTACATCACGAGGAAGACGAGAATGATGGCTTCAAACAGCGTCTTGACCACTTCATGAATAGAGATCTTCACGAACGGCGTGGTGTCATAGGGGTAGACCACCTTCAGCCCCTGCGGGAAAAAGGCTTGCAGCTGCGCCAGTTTGCTTTTAATCGCCGCGGCGGTATCCAGCGCGTTGGCACCGGTAGCGAGCTTAATACCGAGCCCGGTTGCCGCCTGACCATTGATTTTGGTCACCATGTTGTAGTTTTCACCACCTGGCGCAATGCGGGCGACATCTTTCAGATGCACCATCGACCCGTCCTGGTTGACCTTCAGGGTGATGTTGCCAAACTCCTCTGCGGTTTTCAGGCGCGTCTGGGCGATGATGGAGGCGTTGAGCTGCTGGCCCGGCACCGACGGCGTTCCGCCGAGCTGGCCGGCGGCAATCTGGTTGTTCTGGGTTTTTAACTGGTTAATCACATCCAGCGGCGTTAACTGATAGGCGTTCAGCTTATTCGCATCCAGCCAGATACGCATCGCATACTGGGCGCCAAACAGCTGCACATCGCCCACCCCGGAGGTGCGGCTGATAGCATCCTTGACGTTAGAGGCGACATAATCCGAGATATCTTCCTGGCTCAGGTTCTTATTGTCCGAGACAAAACCGGCCACCAGCAGGAAGCTGCTGCTCGACTTCTCCACGCTAATCCCTTGCTGCTGCACTTCCTGCGGCAGTAACGGCATGGCCAGCTGCAGCTTGTTCTGCACCTGTACCTGAGCGATATCCGGATCGGTTCCCGACTGGAAGGTCAGGGTGAGGGTAACACTGCCCGCTGAATCGCTGGTGGAGGACATGTACATGAGGTTATCGATACCGTTCATGTTCTGCTCGATAACCTGGGTAACCGTATCCTGCACCGTCTGGGCATCCGCGCCGGGATAGGTCGCCGAGATAGCCACTGCAGGCGGCGCAATGGTGGGATACTGCGCCACCGGCAGCTTGAGGATCGCAAGCCCGCCCGCCAGCATCAGGATAATGGACAGCACCCACGCAAAGATTGGGCGCTGAATAAAGAAGTTAGCCATGCTCTGTTCCTTATCCCACTTTCTGCGCAGCGGTGTCCGGCGTTGCCACCACCGCGACGCCAGGACGTACTTTTTGCAGCCCGCTGATAATCACCCGGTCGCCTTCCTGTAGGCCGTCTGTAACCAGCCATTGATCGCCAATTGCCTGAGGGGCGACAACGTTACGGGCTTCAACCTGATTTTTACTGTTGACCACCATCACGCTGGCCTCACCGCGTGGGGTGCGCGTAACGCCCTGTTGTGGAACCAGAATGGCGTGCGGCTGGGTGCCTTCATTAATGCGCGCGCGGACAAACATGCCGGGCAGCAGGATATGTTGCGGGTTGGGGAAGATAGCCCGCAGGGTGATGGAGCCGGTGCTCTCATCCACGGTGACATCTGAGAATTGCAGCGATCCTTTTAATGGATAGGGCTGACCGTTCTCCATCAACAGCTGTACGCTGCTGGTGCCTTCGCCGGTCTGCAGGCTGGACTGCTTGAGACGCATAAAATCGTTGCTGGACTGTGTAACATCGACATAAATCGGATCAAGCTGCTGAACCGTTGCCAGCGCTGTGGCCTGTCCGTTCGCGACCAGGGCACCTTCGGTGACGCTGGATTTACCGATCCGCCCGCTGATAGGCGATGTCACTTTGGTGTACGCAAGGTTGATGCACGCGGTTTCGACGGCGGCTTTGGCCGCAATCACCGAGGCATCAGCCTGACGGGCATTCGCCACTGACTGATCGTACTCCTGTTTGCTGACGCACTGCGTGCCGACCAGGGGTAAATAACGTTTTACCGTCAGGTGAGCAATGCTGGCGGCAGCCTGGGCTTTTGCCAGTTCCCCCGACGCACTGTCAAATGCGGCCTGATAAGAGGCGGGATCGATCTGATACAGCGACTCACCAGCTTTCACATCGCTGCCTTCAGTAAAGTTGCGCTTCAGTACAATGCCGCTGACCTGCGGGCGAACCTCGGCGACGCGATAAGCATCGGTCCGACCAGGCAGTTCGGTGGTCACCTCCAGCGGCGCACTCTTCACGACATGCACCACGACCTGGGGTGTCGGCGGCTGCTGCGCCTGGCCTGCATGATCATCACAACCCACAAGCAATGCGGCACCGATGATAAAACCGGATAAGGGTAAAAACCTGAAATTAGGCGTCATGACTATTCCTTCAAAATCATCAATCCGCATTAACCGACATGGTTAAGCGTTAAATAGAGGTAAACGGAAAAGGGCGGGCGCCATAATAAAGAATGGCCGTGCGGGTTTTTGATTTATAAGTGCGGAGAATGAACTGAGGATAAAAAAAAGAGCAGCGAGCGAGCGTAAACAATGATATAGCACGTCCGGCTATGCATTGCTGGCTGTTTTGCTTTAGATGCATTCATGTAGTTTATGAATTGAATGCCTGGTAAATATCATCATGGTTTATAAGTTAGGTGAGTTAACTTTTTTTGTTCATATTTATTTTCCTGACTGATGGATAATTCCTGCTCCGACGATTAGTGTCGTTGTTTAATAAAAGTAATCAATTCGTTAAATGAGTGATTTTCTATGGGGCGCAAAACCAAGGCCGAGGCGCAGAAGACACGCCAGTTATTGATTGAGGCGGCAATAGAGCAGTTCGCCACACGGGGTGTCGCCAACACGACGCTGACGGATATCGCCGATGCTGCCTGCCTGACACGGGGAGCCGTTTACTGGCATTTCACCAGTAAAGCCGAGATATTTAACGCTATCTGGCAGGAGCAACGCCCGCTGCGCGAGATTATTCGCGGTCAGCTGTCGCAGGCAGAAGAGAGCGATCCCTTATTCACTTTGCGTGAGCAGTTTGTTACCGCTTTGCAATATATTGCCCAGGATCGGCGCCAGCGGACCTTATTGCAGATCCTGTATCACAAATGTGAATTTGATGAGGATATGATTTCAGAAAACCAAATTCGCGAAAGGATTGGATTCAATTATGAAAACGTCCGTGAAATATTGCAGAGAGGCATTATGCTTGGCAGCATCTCCGCGCAGATCAATATCGACACGACGTTAATTGTTTTGCATGGCTTTTTTTGCGGGCTGATTAAAAACTGGTTAATGAGCCCGGAACACCTGGATCTCTACCGGCAGGCCCCGGAACTGGTCGACAATATTCTCTCAACGTTGCCGATAGCCCATAGAGAATACGACACCGCCTCATAGCGGCATCGCGTCAGATTTGCTGCGTCAGCATGGCCTGCGGATCGCGGCTCAGAGCGTTGATAGCTTGTGCCGTGACGGGTTTACCCAGCAGATAGCCCTGTAGCGTATGACATCCCAGATTGGTCAAAAAGGTCTGCTGCTCCTCGGTTTCCACCCCTTCGGCAACCACCTTCAGATTGAGCGTTTTTGCCAGCGCAACAATGGCGGAAACGATGGTTGCATCATCATCCGTGCTGTTGAGATCTTTCACAAACGCCCGATCAATTTTCAGCTCGCAGGCGGGCAACTTTTTCAGGTACAGCAGGCTGGAATAGCCGGTGCCAAAATCATCGATCGAGGCTTTTACCCCGGCCTGAGTCAATTCAGTCAGCACCCGGACACTCTCATCGGGGTTATTCATGGCCGTGGTTTCGGTCACTTCCAGAATCAGGGTATGCGGCGGAATGCAGTGTCGCGCCAGGCTGCCCATCACCGTCTCAACCAACTGGGGCTGTTCAAACTGCAGCGTAGAGAGGTTCACCGCCATCGACCATTCAGTATGGCCGTCAAGATGCCATACGCGCAGCTGGCGGCATGCTTCATCAATTACCCAGTTGCCGATAGGAATAATCAGCCCGCTTTTTTCTGCCAGCGGCAGGAACTGGTCGGGAGATAACAAGCCCTGGACAGGATGTTGCCAGCGCAGCAGGGCTTCAAAGCCGACAATGGGGCCCATCGGCGCCTGGAACTTAGGCTGATAGACCAGATGCAGCTCCTTGCGCTCCAGCGCCAGCCACAGATCGTTCATTAGCTGTAGCTGATTTTGCGCCAGGGTATTCATCGACGGCTGGAAGAAGTGATAGCCGTTACGCCCCATGTGCTTGGTGTGATACATCGCCGCATCGGCGTTAAACATCAGTTCGCGCTGGTTTTTGCCGTCATGGGGATAAATAGCGATGCCTACGCTAAGGGTCACTACCACATCGTACAGCTCAAGGCTGAAAGGCTGATCGATAACGTGCACCAGCGAGCTGGCGAGTGATGCGGCATCGTTCGGGGAGTCGATCTCGGCCAGCAGCACAAACTCGTCGCCACCAATACGGGCGAGGGTGTACTGGCCCTTCAGGGGCTGTTCCAGACGCTCAGTCACGGCAACCAATAGCTTATCGCCTGTATCATGGCCGTAGGCATCGTTAACAGCTTTGAAGCCATCCAGATCCATAAACAGCAGGGCAAACAGCTTGCCTTCGCGATCGGCTTTGTTGATCGCCTGCTCGAGACGATCTTCCAGCAGTACGCGGTTCGGCAAGCGGGTCAGCGTATCGTGCAGCGCCAGCTGGGCCAGCTCGCGGTTGGCTTCCGCCAGCGATGAGGCGAGAAGGGAGGTACGGGCCTGCAGCCGGGCATCAAACATAGAAACCAGCAGCGTAATACCCAGAATAGAGAGCGCCACAACGCTCACCAGCACCGCCAGCCAGCTGCCGTTCACCCCCTGATGATGCATATGCACCTGAAGCGGAAACTGGGCCGCTTTCATGCCGGTGTAGTGCATGCCCGCAATCGCGATGCCCATCAGCACGGCAGCGCCCGCACGCATCAGCGCGACCTGGGCGGCATCCCGCCGTAAACGGAACGTCAGCCACAGGGCGGCCAGCGAGGCGAGGAGGGCGATAACCACCGACAGCGCAACCCAGCGCATATCCCAGACGATAGCGGGCGCTACCTGCAGGGCTTTCATGCCGGTGTAGTGCATCGCCACGATACCGGTCCCCAGGATCACCGCGCCGGTAAACAAGCGGCGTTTGCGTAAATGATCGCGGCTCACCAGCCAGAGGGCAAACAGCGAGGCGCCAATGGCGATCAGCATGGAAAGACCTGTTTTGGGCAGGTCGTAGTTCATCCGCATGGAGATATCCATCGCCAGCATGCCGATAAAATGCATGGCCCATATCCCGATACCCATGGCGATCCCCCCGCCCGTCAGCCAGATATGTGCCGCGACGCCGGTACTGCCGGCAACCCGCCCTGCCATATTCAGCGCGGTATAGGATGCAAGAATGGCGACAACAAAGGAGATAACCACAAGAAGTTGGTCATATTGGCTAACCAGCATGATCTCATCAACTCATACGCAGTGGGGTATTACGTGATACCGGGTGAGACGGGCTGAGACATTATCATCCAACAGAGATGCCTCAAAGGTTTTTAAAACCGCACATTTTTCGAGGAAAAGCAGGCGTTTAATCCAGATCCGAGCAATTAACCAGCTTAAGCGGATTAACCGAATTCATGTTGCGGCATTGGTCCGTTTCCGTAGACATCAACTCAATCCACTGCATTAACAGCGCATCGAAAAGGAAAACGCTAATCGCGAAGACGACTAACCACCAATACTTACGGATCATTCGGAATTTCCGGGGACAATTGACAAGAGTGCAGGAAATATACACGAAAAATAGCGGCTGAGAAGTGGGCTGAGAGATGTTTACGTTTCGGGGGATAATGGTGTGAGAAGCGTTAAAAAACGAGGGAAGGCCAGGCATAAAAAAAGGCGCTTCCCCATGCCGGTTCGCGCCTTTTTAAACAAGCATTTAGCTAATCGAAATTAGTTCATGCCGTATTTTTTCAGTTTCTTACGCAGCGTACCACGGTTGATGCCCATCATCAGAGCAGCACGGGTCTGGTTACCGCGGGTGTATTGCATCACCATGTCCAACAGGGGCTGTTCAACTTCAGCCAGTACCAGCTCATACAGGTCGTTAACGTCCTGACCATTCAGTTGAGCAAAATAGTTCTTCAGTGCCTGTTTAACCGAGTCACGCAGGGGCTTTTGAGTTACCTGGTCCTGAGAGTTAACGGTGGAAACGGTCAGTACGTCAGAATTTACGCGTTGTTCGAACATAGTTCTGTCAGCTCTTTATTTCATTACGCAAGATTTTCGAAGTATGCCTCCAACGCCTCCAGCTGTTCGCTGGCATCCTCTATGGCGTTGAATGTGCGCCGAAACTGGTCATCCGGAGCGTGTTCCTGGAGATACCAGGATACGTGTTTACGCGCAATTCGGTACCCTTTAGCCTGACCATAAAAGTCGTGCAGTTCCCGAATATGTGCGCATAGCAAGTGCTTAACCTCTGCCAGCGGCAGCGGGGCAAGCAACTCCCCAGTGTCCAGATAATGCTGGATTTCCCGAAAGATCCAGGGTCTTCCCTGAGCTGCACGTCCTATCATCAGAGCATCAGCCCCTGTATAGTCGAGCACAGCTCTGGCTTTAAGCGGGTCAGTAATGTCGCCATTCGCGATAATCGGAATGGAAACTTTCTGCTTAACTGCCCGAATGCTGTCGTATTCAGCTTCACCGTTGAACAAACAGGCGCGGGTGCGTCCATGTATGGTCAGGGCCTGAATGCCACAGTCTTCGGCCAGTTGGGCAATCTCTACACAGTTACGGTGATCCGGCGACCAACCCGTGCGAATCTTTAACGTAACAGGAACGTCCACTGCGCTGACAACCGCGGTCAGGATTGACTTCACCTGATCGGGGTATTGCAGAAGGGCTGAACCTGCAAGCTTGCGATTCACCTTTTTGGCCGGGCATCCCATATTGATATCAATAATCTGGGCGCCACTTTCCACGTTGATACGCGCGGCATCTGCCATCTCTTCAGGCACGCTCCCGGCGATTTGCACGGTGCGGATACCTGGTTCGTCAATGTGCACCATCCGAAGACGGGATTTATCGCTTTCCCAAACCTGCGGGTTAGACGACATCATCTCTGAAACGGTTAATCCTGCTCCCATCTCATAGCACAGCGTCCTGAATGGTCGGTCGGTAATACCTGCCATAGGTGCTGCGATCAGGCGATTTCTGAGCTGGTGGTTTCCGATGCGCATGAGTTAAGAAATGACCATACTGTGACTGCAAGGCGGCGTATCTTACGCATTTTTTGCACGAGATGAAAGGCCAAACTTTGAACAATCCCCTGTTGCAGATCATGGAATCACAGGCAAAGCTATTGCTGTGTAAATATAATTTATTTAAATCATGCATTTAATGAATTATGCTGTTTTTATGACCGCTTACAATTTCCCAAAACTTCTCGTTTATTCTTAATGAATGAAACCTCCCGGCGAGATAATCTGCTGTTTTTAACAGCAGATTTCCCCTGTTCTTTGCGATCTGCGTCGCATTTTAGAACATCATGTCAGGACCGGGATTGTGCATTATTCAACCACAATACGACCATGGAGCGACTGTACCGGGCGGTTATTATTGTGGTGCAGCGTATGACGGAATTTTTCCAGCTGTGTGGCCGAGAGCGTCAGGGGATGCTTCATGACTATCCAGGTCACGCCTTCAGAGCAGGGCGGGGTGGTCAGTGAACCGCTAAAACGCCAGTAGGTTTTATCCGCTGGCAGCAGAGGTAATGCTGCCAACTTACTGATTTAGTGTATGATGGTGATTTTAAGGTGCTTGCGTGGCTTCCATTTCCATCAGATGTCCTTCCTGCTCCGCTACTGAAGGCGTGGTGCGTAACGGCAAAAGCACTGCCGGACATCAGCGCTATCTCTGCTCTCATTGCCGTAAAACATGGCAACTACAGTTCACTTACACCGCCTCTCAGCCCGGTACGCACCAGAAAATCATTGATATGGCCATGAATGGCGTCGGATGTCGCGCCAGTGCACGCATTATGGGCATTGGCCTCAACACGGTTTTACGTCACTTAAAAAACTCAGGCCGCAGTCGGTAACCTCGCGCATACAACCGGGCAGTGATGTGATTGTCTGCGCTGAAATGGACGAACAGTGGGGCTACGTCGGTGCTAAATCACGTCAGCGCTGGCTGTTTTACGCGTATGACAGGATACGGAGGACGGTTGTGGCGCACGTCTTCGGTGAACGCACTCTGGCCACACTGGAGCGTCTTCTGAGCCTGCTGTCGGCTTTTGAGGTGGTGGTATGGATGACGGATGGCTGGCCGCTGTACGAATCACGCCTGAAGGGAAAGCTGCACGTTATCAGCAAGCGTTACACTCAGCGCATTGAGCGACATAACCTGAATCTGAGACAACATCTGGCAAGGCTGGGACGGAAGTCACTGTCGTTCTCAAAATCGGTGGAGCTGCATGACAAGGTCATCGGGCATTATCTGAACATAAAACACTATCAGTAAGTTGGAGTCATTACCGGCAGCAGATGGTCCAGATCCAGATGTTCTGTTATGGCGGTCGACTCTTCCGGCTGCGCAGGCATGGCGCGCCACAGTTTTTCCAGTTGCGGATTGGCGGCCCCTTGCTCAAACATCACGGCGACGACGGCGATCTCACCTTCGTCATTCTTGTGTACCAGATGCATTTCCATCGCGTATGTTTTGCCCTGCACAGTGTTTTCACTGGGGGCATGGAAGTGGAACTGCTGTAGCATCCACTTTTTACCGTCGAGGGTAATGCTGTCCTGGGTATTGATTTTTTCGCCTGCCTGAATGGTATGGCCGTTGTTAATCAACGTGGCCGGGCCGTCCGTATAGTGAGTGACCAGCGGGTTGAGGTGGGCTTTCAGCGTTGAGTCAATATTGATGGGGGATTGATTCATCCCGGTCCGGCAAGTCTTCCAGGCTTCATCCAGCTCGCCCCAGTGCTCGGGGGCGCCTTCCCCTTCGTAACTCCAGTGTGAAGCGTATCCTGAAGCGGACATGATACTCAGTGTCAGTAGCGCGGCCTTGCCAATACGTCTGGTCATAATATTCTTCCGATGAATTGTATGTAAAATAAGACATATACTTCGAAGGGATATTATTACGAGGCTAAGCGCTTGTAAACGCGGTAAAAACTGCGTGGCCTGAACGGCCACGCGGCAGGATTACTTCTTACAACCCGTAATACGGCACCACTCCTCTTTCTCAACCACCGGGTCAAGAGCGAAAAGATCGGCGTAGGCTTCGCATACGCTTTCTGCCTGGCTGGCAAGAATACCGGAAAGGCCCAGCAGACCGCCCTCAACGGGCAGCACGCTGATTAACGGTGCCAGCTCACGTAACGGGCCAGCCAGAATGTTCGCGACCACCACGTCCGCTTTCATGGCTTGCGGCTGGTCATTCGGCAGATAAAGTTCAAGACGATCGGAGACACCGTTGCGTTCGGCGTTATCGCGACTGGCCTGAATCGCCTGCGGATCGATATCGATCCCAATCGCTTTTGCCGCACCCAGCTTCAGGGCCGCGATGGCGAGGATCCCGGAACCGCAGCCAAAGTCGATCACCGTCTTGCCATCCAGATCCAGGCTATCCAGCCACTGCAGGCACAGAGAGGTGGTCGGGTGAGTACCGGTACCAAACGCCAGGCCCGGATCGAGCATCACGTTTACCGCATTTTCATCCGGCACGTCTCGCCAGCTCGGGCAGATCCACAGACGCTTACCGAACTGCATCGGGTGGAAGTTATCCATCCACTCGCGCTCCCAGTCTTTGTCCTCCAGCTGTTCAATCTTGTGCGCAAAACCGGCGCCCAGCAGCGGGTGATTTTCCAGAATCGCGACCACTTCAGCCATATCAGTTTCGGCGTCAAACAGGCCGATGACGTCGGTATCGCCCCAAAGACGCGTTTCACCCGGCAGCGGTTCAAACACTGGCGTGTCATGCGTGTCCTGGAAAGTGATGGAGACCGCTCCGGCCTCCATCAGCGCATCGCTCATCTCTTCGGCGTTAGCGCCGGTCGTATTCAGTTTTAATTGGATCCACGGCATGGCAAAACTCTTTATTTATCAGTAGAAATGACGACGCTCTGTGGTGCGGGTTGACCGAAACGGTTCCCTACCACAAACGCCAGCAAACTTAGCAGTAACGAAGGCACAATCGGATGGAAGCCCAGGTACTGAATCTTAAAGGTGGCGAGCACGGCATAGAGTACGCCGCCGACAATCATCGCGCTCAGGGCACCGGCCGCGTTGGCACGCTCCCAGTAGAGCCCCAGCACCAGCGGCCAGAGGAACACTGCTTCCAGGCCACCAAACGCCAGCAGGTTCAGCCAGATGATCATCTCAGGCGGTCGCCACGCGGCCAACAGCAGCAACGTACCCAAAACCAGGGTGATGACGGCAGACATCCGCTTCAGGCGGCGCTCGTTGGTCATCTGATCCGGGCGCATGTTCAGGTAAAGATCTTTAATGATCGTAGCGGAACTTTGCAGCAGCTGGGCGTTAATTGTCGACATGATCGCCGCCATTGGCGCGGCGAGGAAGATCCCGGCAGCAAACGGCGGTAGCACTTTCACCATCAGGGTAGGGATCACCAGATCCGGCACGGTTAAGTCAGGTATTACCGCCCGGCCCAGCGCGCCCGCAAGGTGCATACCGAACATCAGGATCGCCACCACGACAGTGCCGATGATAATCCCCCGGTGTACCGCCTTGCTGTCTTTATAGGAGATGCAGCGCACGGCGGTATGGGGTAAACCAATCACCCCGAAGCAGACCAGCACCCAGAAGGAGGTCATAAAGGTTGGCGACAGAATGTCGTCTGCACCCTGCGGCGAAACCAGTTTCGGATCGATGGCCTGCAATGTTTCTACCGCGTGGCTTAACCCGCCCGCCGCATGTACCACGCCCACCAGCAGCACAAGGGTGCCAATCAGCATTACCATGCCCTGCATGGTGTCGTTGAGCACGCTGGCGCGGAATCCGCCAAAGGCGGTATAGAGCGCAATACTGACCCCAAAAATCAGCAGGCCCGTTTCATAGGGGATCCCGGCAGCAGTCTCAAGCAGGCGCGCGCCGCCGATAAACTGCACGGTCATGGCACCTACGAAGGCCACCAGCAGGCTAAGGCTGGCCAGCCAGACCAGCAGGCGGCTCTGATATCGGGCAAACAGCATGTCGTTGAGGGTTACTGCATTATAACGACGCGCCAGGATAGCGAATTTCTTCCCCAGAATGCCCAGCGAGAGCCAGATGGCGGGGAGCTGGATCATCGCCAGCAATACCCAGCCCAGCCCATATTTATAGGCCGCACCCGGACCGCCAATAAAAGAGCTGGCGCTGATATAGGTGGCGGTCAGGGTCATCGCCAGCACAATACCGCCCATCGAGCGGCTGCCAAGAAAATACTCGTTCAGGAAGGTGCCCGTTGTCCGTTTGCGCATGGCATACACGGACAGACCAAAAACAATAAAAAGATACGCGACGAGCGGCAGGATCACTTCAAGCTGCATTATCGTCATCCTCCAGCGGAATATCGCGATAGATGAATTTCACCATCGCCCAGCAGAGCAGAATAAACACCAGCGGGATGAGCAGGCAGGCCATCTCAAACCAGTGCGGAAGACCGGTAATACCGATAGCAGAATCAGGTAAGTAAGCGGCCACTAACCATGCGGCGAGATAGAGAAGGGTTAGCCACAGCGCCCAGCGCGCTTCTTTATGGGCCTGAACAAAACGTTTGTCCATTTTTTGTCCCTTGTGGAAAAAGAAAGCGGGGATTGTACCTTATGGGGCCTGGCGATCCCCAGAAATAAAAAAAGGCCGGATTAACCGACCTTTTTACGCTTACGCAGGCTTATTTCTCATTGAGACCGAGTTTCTTCTCCAGATAGTGGATGTTGGTTCCACCATGCTGGAAGTTCTCGTCGCTCATGATACGCATCTGCAGATCAACGTTGGTTTTGATGCCGTCGATGATCAGCTCCTGCAGGGCATTCTTCATGCGGGCAATCGCCACATCACGGGATTCGCCGTAGCAGATCAGCTTGCCGATCATTGAGTCATAGTACGGCGGTACGGTGTAACCGGCGTAGATATGAGACTCCCAGCGCACACCAAAGCCACCCGGCGCGTGGAAACGCGTGATTTTACCCGGGCTTGGCAGGAAGGTGTTCGGGTCTTCGGCGTTGATACGGCATTCCACCGCATGGCCTTTAACCACAACTTCTTCCTGCTTGATGGAGAGCGGCTGGCCCGCAGCGATACGCAGCTGCTCTTTGATCAGGTCAACGCCGGTGATCATTTCGGTAACCGGGTGTTCAACCTGAATACGGGTGTTCATCTCGATGAAGTAGAACTCGCCGTTTTCGAACAGGAACTCGAAAGTACCCGCCCCGCGATAGCCGATATCCACACAGGCTTTGGCGCAACGCTCGCCGATGTAGCGACGCAGCTCCGGCGTGATGCCTGGTGCTGGTGCCTCTTCGACCACTTTCTGGTGACGACGCTGCATGGAGCAGTCACGTTCTGCCAGATAGATTGCGTTACCCTGACCGTCTGCCAGCACCTGAATTTCGATGTGGCGTGGGTTTTCCAGGTACTTCTCCATGTAAACCATGTCGTTGTTGAACGCGGCTTTCGCTTCCGCTTTGGTCATGGAGATAGACTGGGCCAGTTCGGCATCGCTGCGCACAACGCGCATACCGCGACCGCCGCCGCCGCCAGACGCTTTGATGATAACCGGGTAGCCAATGCGTTTTGCATGGGCGCGGTTAGCATCCATATCGTCGCCCAGTGGGCCGTCGGAACCTGGTACGGTCGGTACGCCCGCTTTCTTCATCGCGGTGATCGCAGACACTTTGTCGCCCATCAGGCGGATGGTGTCAGCTTTCGGGCCGATGAAGATAAAGCCAGAGCGTTCAACCTGCTCAGCAAAGTTGGCGTTCTCAGAGAGGAAGCCATAACCCGGGTGAATAGCCACCGCGCCGGTGATCTCAGCGGCGCTGATGATTGCCGGGATGTTCAGATAGCTTTTGACGGACGGAGCCGGGCCAATACAGACCGTCTCATCCGCCAGTAATACGTGTTTCAGATCGCGGTCCGCGCTTGAGTGCACAGCGACGGTCTTGATGCCCAGCTCTTTACAGGCACGAAGGATGCGCAGGGCAATCTCGCCACGGTTAGCGATAACAATTTTATCCAGCATGTTCGCCTCGTTACTCGATGACGACCAGCGGCTCGTCAAATTCAACCGGCTGACCACTTTCGACCAGAATCGCTTTCACAGTACCTGACTTGTCTGCTTCGATCTGGTTCATCATTTTCATGGCTTCAACGATGCACAGGGTATCGCCCACGTTAACTTTCTGGCCCACTTCGATGAACGCTTTCGCGTCCGGGCTCGGGGTGCGGTAGAAAGTACCAACCATTGGGGAACGTACGATGTGGCCACTGATTTCAGCTGCTGCTGGCGCTTCCATTGCTGGAGCCGCTGCTGGCGCGACAGCGTTAGACAGCGCTGGCTGCTGCATCATTGGCGCAGCATAAGCCTGTTGCATAACCGGGAAGCCTGCGTTTGGCGCTGCACGGCTGATGCGTACAGACTCTTCGCCTTCAGAAATTTCCAGTTCGGAGATGCCTGATTCTTCAACCAGCTCGATCAGTTTTTTAATCTTACGAATATCCATGAGTGGGTTCCGTACTCTTTGTTTAGTGTGATTGTGACAGGCGTTTTACCGCTGTCTGTAAAGCGAATGAATAACCGTCAGCCCCCAGTCCACAGATGACGCCAGTGGCGATATCCGACAGGTAGGAGTGGTGGCGGAACGGCTCCCGCGCATGCACGTTGCTGAGGTGGATCTCAATAAATGGGATGCTCACTGCCAGCAGCGCGTCGCGAATAGCAACACTGGTGTGCGTAAACGCGGCCGGATTGATCAGGATATAGTCAGTCTCGTCTTTAGCCTGATGAATGCGGTCGATGAGTGCGTACTCCGCATTCGACTGAAAATGGTCAAGTTCCACATTGAGCGCCGCGGCTTCGCTACACAGACGATTAACAATATCGGTGAGCGTCAGCGTGCCGTACTTCTCGGGTTCACGGGTGCCGAGCATATTCAGGTTCGGTCCGTTCAAAACTAAGATGTGAAACTTGTCAGCCATTGTGCCGCTATCTCCTGCGATTCTCCGGTAAAAAACAAAATATACCTTCGATGCGCGATTGTCACCCTTTCAGGCCATGAAAAACCCGTCGGGAAAACCAAAGTGGCACATTATAACGATTTCGTAGCATTTGGCAGCTAAATACTGGTCTTATCAGGGAAGATTATCAACAGGATTCGGATAAATACCCGGGAAGGTTAAACGATCTGCGGCAACAGGCACGTTTTCGTGCACTATCGCCACCATTGGCGAAACTTCTTATAACGCCATGCCAGAAGCCCCACTGCCAGCAGTGCGTAGAGGATGGGCTGTGGCGAGAGAATTTTCACTGACCAAAGGTAGTGGATGGGTGCCAGGATCGCGACAAGATAAACGAAATTATGCAGAAGTTGCCAGCGCCTTCCCAGTTTTCGCTGGGCGAACTGGGTAGAGGTGAGGGTTAACGCCAGTAAAATCACCCAGCTGACGATCCCGAGCGTCAGGTATGGACGAGTCACCAGTTCGCTCCCCAGTAGGGCCAGATTGTTGATGCCCAGTTCCAGTAACGCATAGCTGGTGAGGTGTAACGTCGCCCAGGCGAAGCACCAGAGCCCCAGAAGGCGACGGGTGCGGATCAGCAGCGGCTGTTTTGCATAGCGCGCCAGCGGTGAAACCAGCAGCGTCGCCAGTAAAAACTTCAGCGCGGTCCGGCCGGTAAAGTGCTGGATATCTTTGGCCGGATCGGCGCTAAACCCGCCATGACTGGCGGCCCAGAAAAGCCATATAAAAGGAAGTAACCCCGCAAGATGCAGGGCGATTTTCAGCCAGGTAATCTGTTTTGCCGTCAGACGCACTTAGAAAAACTCCTTTAAATCGAGGCCGCGATAGAGCGAGGCCACCTGGTCAGCATAGCCGTTAAACAGCAGCGTGGGCTGGCGTTTGACGTCCAGCGCGCCGCCTGAGCCTATAAAGCGCTCGGTAGCCTGCGACCAGCGCGGGTGATCGACGTGCGGGTTCACGTTGGCGTAAAAACCGTACTCGTTTGGTGCGGCAAGGTTCCAGGTGGTAGGCGGACGCTCGCGGGTCAGCTTGATGCTGACAATCGATTTGATCCCCTTAAAGCCATACTTCCACGGCACGGTCAGGCGGATGGGGGCGCCATTTTGCGGCGGCAGGGCTTTACCGTACACGCCGACGGTGAGCAGCGTGAGCGGGTGCATGGCCTCGTCAATCCGCAGCCCTTCCACGTAAGGGTAATCGAGTCCGCCGCCGATAAACCGGTCTTTCTGCCCGGGCATGATCTCCGGGGCGTAAAGGGTCTGGAAAGCGACATACTTCGCGTTGCTGGTGGGCTCTACCAGCGCAAGCAGTTTATGCAGCGGAAAACCTATCCACGGCACCACCATCGACCAGGCCTCAACGCAGCGCATCCGGTAAATTCGCTCTTCCAGCGGAAAACGGTTAGTCAGGTCGTCGTAATCAAGGGTCAGCGGTTTTGCCACTTCGCCGTCAATTTTCAGCGTCCAGGGATTGGTCTTCAGGCTGCCGGCGTTGGCGGCAGGATCGGCTTTATCGAGGCCAAACTCATAGAAGTTGTTATAGCCCGTCACTTTCTCTTCAGGCGTCTTCGCAAGCTGGCTTTGCCACTGGGCAGGCTGGGTAAAGGTGAGTGGTTTTCCGGGTGGCGCTTTTGGGCGATCGTTGCCCTTGAACCAGTCCAGCAGGTCGGCCTGGGCGAGGGGCGAAAGGGTCAGCGCACCAGCGCCGATCCCCAGCATCTTCAGGATCTGGCGGCGCTTGAGCATAAAAACGGATTCCGCGGTGATATCGGCTTCCGTCAGGGGTTTCACTTTCATGGCATCCTCCGTCATGCATTTTTCTAAGCATGACGGAGGTGCGGGGTTAAAGCGAATATGTCACGAAAATTTGAAGATTACGCCAGCTTCACCAGGGTACGGCCCTGGATCTGGTTATTGATGATCTTCGCGGCATACTCCGGCGCCTGCTCAAGGCTAATCTGAGTGGCGCTTTGGTCGTAGAAGGCGGCTGGCAGATCGCGAACCAGTCGCTCCCAGGCCTGGGCACGGCGCTCTGGCGGGGTCATCACGGAATCGACACCCTGCAGACGGACGTTGCGCAGAATAAACGGCATCACCGTGGTCGGCAGGGCAAAACCGCCCGCCAGGCCGCACGCCGCCACGCAGCCGCCGTAATTCATCTGCGCCAGCACTTTCGCCAGCACTTTGTCGCCCACGGTATCAATGGCACCGGCCCAGATCTGTTTCTCCAGCGGGCGGGTCTCAGCGAACTCGTCGCGGCCCAAAATGCGGCTCGCGCCCAGGGAACGCAGATAGTCATGGGTACTTTCGCGGCCGGACACCGCCGCCACCTGATAGCCCAGCTTATGCAGCAGGGCAACCGCCGTACTGCCGACGCCGCCGCTGGCGCCCGTCACCACAACTTCACCCGATTCAGGGCGCACTCCTGCCTCTTCCAGCGCCATCACGCAGAGCATGGCGGTAAAACCGGCGGTACCGATAATCATCGCTTTCCGGCCATCCAGCCCTTGTGGCATTGGCACCAGCCAGTCGCCATTGACACGCGCCTGCGCCGCCAGCCCACCCCAGTGGTTCTCGCCCACGCCCCAGCCGGTGAGCAGCACCTGCTGGCCGGCATGAAAACGTGGGTCTTCGCTTGAGTGCACACGTCCCGCAAAGTCAATACCTGGAACCATTGGGAAATTACGGATAATTTTTCCGGTGCCCGTAATGGCAAGGGCGTCTTTATAGTTAAGGCTGGACCAGTCGATATCTACAGTCACGGCCCCTTCAGGCAGGCGGCTCTCCTCGATTGATTGTACTGACGCAAGAGTTTTGCCTTCCTGCTGTTCTAAGATCAAAGCCTGCATACGATTCCTTACTCAGCATGATGATTGGAAAAAATTTTTTGAAGACTATACTCGCTCATTGACATGCAATGCCGATTTAACGCAATAAATTGCCAGATACACCGGATTTGGTAGTATGCCGATGCCGTATTGCAAGTTAGTACTTACTTGCTATCCTCACCAACTCACGGAGTAATCTCAAGGATGCGATTATCGACGAAGTTCTCCGCTTTTATCTCCTTGCTTACCGGATTGACCATTTTTGTCACCTTTATCGGCTGCTCGCTCAGTTTTTATAATGCGATTCAGGGGAAGCTGGCGAACCGCGTTCACTCTGTGGCGGCAGTGATTGATTCCCGCCTTGTCAGCACACCCTTTCCAGAACTTTCCCGTCAGCTGGATGAGCTGATGGCTCCGGTGGATATCATGCGGGTGGAGATTAAGCAGGGCGGCAACCTCCTTTTAAGCCACACCGGGCATACGCATTACCGGCAGGCGGGTTCACCTCCGCAGCTGCTCGAACTCACCGTCCACTCCCTGAAAAACCCCGGTATAACGATAAGCCTGGTCTATCTGGACCCCATGACCAGTTATTTTCGTTCATTGATGACCACCGCCCCGCTGACGGTAGCGGTGATTTTCATCGTGGTGCTGATCTTCCTGGCCGTGCGCTGGCTGCGGCGTCAGCTCGCGGGACAAGAATTACTGGAGTCGCGTTCCACGCGGATCCTCAACGGTGAACGCGGCGCGCAGGTGCGCGGCTCGGTCTATGAGTGGCCCTCACGTACCAGCAGCGCGCTGGACGTTTTGCTGTCCGAAATTCAGTTCGCCAGCGACCAGCGCAGCCGGATAGACACCCTGATCCGATCCTATGCCGCCCAGGACAATAAAACCGGCCTCAATAATCGTCTGTTCTTTGATAATCAGCTGGGCACTTTGCTGGAAGATCAGGAGAACGTGGGCACACATGGGGTGGTGATGATTATCCGTCTGCCGGATTTCGATCTGCTGAAAGATAACTGGGGCCGGGCAGTGGCGGAGGAGCAGCAGTTTACGCTCATTAATATGCTCTCCACCTTTATCATGCGTTACCCCGGCGCGCTGCTGGCACGCTATCACCGCAGTGATTACGCCGTATTGCTGCCGCACCGCACCCTGAAAGAGTCTGAAAGCATTGCCGGGCTGCTGTTGAAATCGGTGGATGCGCTCCCCCCCAGCAAAATGCTCGATCGTGATGATATGGTGCATATCGGCATTTGCGCCTGGCGCGGCGGGCAGACCACCGAACAGGTGATGGAGCATGCGGAAGTCGCTACCCGCAACGCGGTACTTCAGGGGGCGAACGGCTGGGCGGTTTATGATGACTCCCTGCCCGAAAAAGGGCGCGGCAACGTGCGCTGGCGAACCTTAATCGAGCAGATGCTTACCCGCGGCGGGCCGCGGATTTATCAAAAACCGGCAGTGCTGACCAGTGGCAAGGTCCATCATCGGGAACTGCTCTGCCGGCTCTTCGACGGCAATGAAGAGGTGGTATCGGCGGAGTTCCTGCCGATGGTCCTGCAGTTTGGTCTCTCTGAAGAGTACGACCGTCAGCAGATATCGCGATTGATGCCATTCTTATCCTACTGGCCTGAAGAGAACCTGGCGCTGCAGGTGACGGTGGAGTCGCTGATCCGCCCGCGTTTCCAGCGCTGGCTGCGCGATCTGCTGATGCAATGTGAAAAATCGCAGCGTAAACGGATTATTTTTGAACTTGCAGAGGCGGATGTTTGTCAACACATCAGTCGGTTACAGCCGGTTGTTCGGCTGATTAACGCGTTGGGTCCGCGCGTCGCGGTGACGCAGGCGGGTTTAACGCTGGTCAGCACCAGCTGGATCAAGGCGCTGGAGGTAGAGCTACTGAAGCTGCATCCGGGGCTGGTAAGGAATATCGAAAAGCGCACAGAAAACCAGCTGCTGGTACAGAGCCTGGTGGAAGCGTGCAAAGGAACGCAAACGCGTGTATTTGCTACAGGTGTACGCTCGCGAACGGAATGGCAGACATTGACAGAGCGCGGCGTGACAGGGGGCCAGGGGGATTTTTTCGCGGCCTCTCAGCCTCTTGACAGCAATGTGAAAAAATATTCGCAAAGATACTCTGTTTAACCTGCCGTTTGGTGAGTTTTCACGTAGAATATCGCGCCTGTAGCGTGATGTATGACGAGCAAAAAGACAGTGAACGACCTTTAACGGGTTACAAATGTACGTGAGGAATACTGCTGTTTTCTCAGCCCTGAGGGAGTCAGGCGACGATTTGTAACAAAGGAAACGTGCTGCACTAATTTTCACCGTAGCAGGCGATTTTTGCGCCTTGTCGCTGCTGCGTGTGGTTGGTAAAGTAAGCGGATTTTGTTTTCCGCCCCAGCTTTCAGGATTATCCCTTAGTATGTTGAAAAAATTTCGTGGCATGTTTTCCAATGACCTGTCCATTGACCTGGGTACCGCGAATACCCTCATTTATGTAAAAGGACAAGGCATCGTACTGAATGAGCCTTCAGTTGTGGCCATTCGTCAGGATCGTGCTGGTTCACCGAAAAGCGTAGCGGCTGTAGGCCATGACGCTAAGCAGATGCTTGGCCGTACGCCGGGTAATATCGCTGCCATTCGTCCGATGAAAGACGGCGTTATCGCTGACTTCTTCGTGACCGAGAAAATGCTTCAGCACTTTATCAAGCAAGTGCATAGCAACAGCTTTATGCGTCCGAGTCCACGTGTTCTGGTGTGTGTGCCGGTTGGCGCGACCCAGGTTGAACGTCGTGCTATTCGTGAATCCGCTCAGGGCGCTGGTGCGCGTGAAGTCTTCCTGATTGAAGAACCAATGGCTGCGGCAATCGGCGCGGGTCTGCCGGTTTCCGAAGCAACCGGTTCCATGGTGGTGGATATCGGTGGCGGTACCACTGAAGTGGCCGTTATCTCCCTGAATGGTGTGGTTTACTCCTCCTCCGTACGTATCGGTGGCGACCGCTTTGACGAAGCCATCATCAACTACGTACGCCGTAACTACGGCTCTCTGATCGGTGAAGCCACCGCAGAGCGTATCAAGCACGAAATCGGTTCTGCTTATCCGGGTGATGAAGTTCGCGAGATCGAAGTTCGCGGCCGTAACCTGGCAGAAGGGGTTCCGCGTGGCTTTACCCTGAATTCCAATGAAATCCTCGAAGCGCTGCAGGAGCCGTTAACCGGTATCGTCAGCGCCGTCATGGTTGCCCTCGAGCAGTGCCCGCCGGAACTGGCTTCCGATATCTCCGAGCGCGGTATGGTTCTGACCGGTGGTGGTGCGCTGCTGCGTAACCTCGACCGCCTGTTGATGGAAGAGACAGGAATTCCTGTCGTAGTTGCAGAAGATCCACTGACTTGCGTAGCCCGTGGCGGCGGCAAGGCGCTGGAGATGATCGACATGCACGGCGGCGACTTGTTCAGCGAAGAGTAGTCAGGTGTGAAAGGGTAGCGGATGGCTACCCTTTCTCTCTGACGCGAGAGTACGCATAGCCTATGAAGCCAATTTTTAGCCGTGGCCCGTCGCTACAGTTTCGCCTCATCCTTGGGGTGTTGGTAGCGCTTGGTGTCATTATTGCCGATAGCCGCCTCGGTACGTTCAGCCAGATCAGAACGTACATGGATACCGCCGTCAGTCCTTTCTATTTTGTATCAAATGGTCCCCGTGAATTACTCGACAGCGTCTCGCAAACCCTGTCCTCACGCGATCAACTCGAACTTGAAAACCGCGCGTTACGACAGGAACTGCTGCTGAAAAACAGCGAACTGCTGATGCTGGGCCAGTACAAGCAGGAGAATGCCCGTCTGCGCGAGCTGCTGGGCTCTCCGCTGCGTCAGGATGAGCAGAAGATGGTGACCCAGGTGATCTCCACCGTTAACGATCCATACAGCGATCAGGTGGTTATCGACAAAGGCAGCGTTAATGGCGTCTACGAAGGCCAACCTGTTATCAGCGATAAAGGCGTCGTCGGCCAGGTGGTGGCTGTTGCCAAGCTTACCAGCCGCGTATTGCTGATTTGCGATGCGACCCATGCGCTGCCGATCCAGGTTCTGCGTAACGACATCCGCGTGATTGCCGCCGGTAACGGCTGTACGGACGATCTGCAACTGGAACATCTGCCGGCGAATACCGATATTCGTGTGGGTGACGTGCTGGTGACCTCCGGTCTCGGCGGGCGTTTCCCGGAAGGGTACCCGGTTGGGGTGGTCTCCTCCGTGAAGCTGGATACTCAGCGCGCGTATACCGTGATTCAGGCACGTCCTACCGCGGGCTTGCAGCGTCTGCGCTATCTGCTGCTGTTGTGGGGCGCCGATCGTAACGGTAGCAACCCCATGACGCCGGAAGAGGTGCACCGCGTGGCAAACGAGCGTCTGATGCAGATGATGCCGCAGGTTCTGCCTGCGCCAAACTCCATGGGGCCGCCGGCGCCAGTCCCTGCGCCGGCGACAGGGCTGACCCAGCCACCGCCTGATGCGCCGCCGCCACCGCAACTCTCTCCGGGAGGGCAATAGTGGCAAGCTACCGTAGCCAGGGACGCTGGGTTATCTGGCTCTCGTTTTTGATCGCGCTGTTACTGCAAGTCATGCCCTGGCCGGACGACATTCTCGTTTTCCGGCCAAACTGGGTGCTGCTGATTTTGCTCTACTGGATCCTCGCTCTGCCGCACCGCGTAAATGTGGGCACAGGTTTTGTGATGGGTGCCATACTGGATCTGATCAGTGGCTCGACGCTTGGCGTACGCGCACTTTCCATGAGTATCATCGCATACCTGGTCGCACTGAAATATCAGCTCTTTCGTAATCTGGCGCTCTGGCAACAGGCGCTGGTGGTGATGTTGTTATCCATGGCCGCGGATATCATTGTTTTCTGGGCAGAGTTTTTAGTGATCAACGTCTCTTTCCGTCCGGAAGTGTTCTGGAGTAGTGTAGTAAACGGTGTGCTCTGGCCATGGTTATTCCTGTTGATGCGTAAGGTCCGCCAGCAATTTGCCGTGCAATAAAAGGTTTCTATGACGTCTTTATATCTCGCTTCCGGCTCCCCGCGCCGTCAGGAGTTGCTCACGCAGTTGGGTCTCTCTTTTGAACGTATCGTTACCGGCATTGAGGAAACACGGGCTGAGGGCGAAAGCGCTCAGCAGTATGTCTCTCGCCTGGCGCGGGAGAAAGCGCAGGCTGGCGTGGCGCAGGTGCCGCGCGATTTACCGGTGCTGGGCGCAGATACCATCGTGATCCTTAACGGTGAAGTCCTCGAGAAACCTCACGACGGCGAGCATGCCTTCAGGATGCTGCGCAAATTGTCCGGACAAACGCATCAGGTGATGACCGCCGTCGCGCTGGCTGATCGTCAGCACGTGCTCGACTGTCTGGTTGTCACCGATGTCACGTTCAGAGTACTCACAGATGAGGATATCGCCGGTTATATCACCAGCGGTGAACCTATGGATAAAGCAGGTGCATACGGTATTCAAGGGTTGGGTGGCTGTTTTGTCAGGAAGATCAATGGCAGCTATCACGCCGTAGTCGGCTTACCGCTGGTGGAAACGTATGAGTTGCTGAGCAATTTTAACTCACTGCGTGAGGGAATGGATAATTATGACGGCTGAATTGTTGGTAAACGTAACGCCATCGGAAACCCGTGTGGCCTATATTGATGGCGGCATTCTTCAGGAAATCCATATTGAGCGCGAAGCGCGACGCGGAATAGTAGGCAATATCTACAAAGGTCGTGTCAGTCGTGTACTACCGGGTATGCAGGCGGCATTTGTAGATATTGGACTCGATAAAGCGGCATTTTTACACGCCTCAGATATCATGCCGCACACCGAATGCGTGGCGGGAGAAGAGCAGAAGCAGTTTACCGTCCGTGATATCTCCGAGCTGGTGCGTCAGGGCCAGGATCTGATGGTGCAGGTGGTGAAAGATCCGCTGGGCACCAAAGGGGCGCGCCTGACCACCGACATCACCTTACCCTCCCGTTATCTGGTCTTTATGCCTGGCGCGTCACACGTTGGCGTCTCTCAGCGTATCGAAAGCGAAAGCGAGCGCGAGCGGCTGAAAAAGGTCGTCAGTGCTTATTGCGATGAGCAGGGCGGCTTTATCATTCGCACCGCTGCAGAGGGGATTAGCGAAGAGGATCTGGCCTCGGATGCGGCCTACCTGAAACGCGTCTGGACCAAAGTGATGGAGCGTAAAAAACGCAACCAGACCCGCTGTCAGCTGTACGGCGAACTGGCGCTGGCCCAGCGCGTGCTGCGCGACTTCGCCGATGCCCAGCTCGATCGCATCCGCGTCGACTCCCGTCTGACCTATGATGCGCTGCTCGAATTCACCGCTGAATACATTCCTGAAATGCCGGGCCTGCTGGAGCACTACACCGGCAAGCAGCCCATCTTCGATCTCTACGACGTTGAGAACGAAATTCAGCGCGCACTGGAGCGTAAAGTCGAGCTGAAGTCCGGCGGCTATCTGATTATCGATCAGACCGAAGCGATGACCACCGTGGATATCAACACCGGAGCGTTTGTCGGGCATCGCAATCTGGACGACACCATTTTCAACACCAATATTGAAGCGACGCAGGCCATTGCGCGTCAGCTTCGTCTGCGCAATCTGGGTGGCATCATCATCATCGACTTTATCGATATGAGTAACGAAGACCACCGCCGTCGCGTGCTGCATTCGCTGGAGCAGGCGCTGAGTAAAGATCGCGTGAAAACCAGCATTAACGGCTTCTCCCAGCTTGGGCTGGTAGAAATGACCCGCAAGCGCACCCGTGAAAGCGTGGAACATGTGCTGTGTAACGAGTGCCCAACCTGCCATGGTCGCGGCACGGTGAAGACGGTAGAGACGGTTTGCTATGAGATCATGCGTGAGATCGTGCGCGTGCATCACGCCTACGACTCCGACCGTTTCCTGGTCTATGCTTCTCCTTCGGTGGCGGAAGCTCTGAAAGGGGAAGAGTCACACGCTCTGGCGGAAGTGGAAATCTTTGTCGGCAAACAGGTAAAAGTACAAATCGAGCCGCTCTATAATCCGGAGCAGTTTGACGTGGTGATGATGTAAAACGCAGCGTGCTGCGAGAAAACGGCTGACAAGGAGAGACGCGTGAGGCGATTGCCGGGGATTTTACTGCTTACAGGGGCAACGCTGATAGTGATTGTCGCGCTGCTGGTAAGCGGGCTGCGTCTCGTATTGCCGCATCTGGACAACTGGCGCCCGCAGCTGCTGGCGAAGATCGAATCCGCGACCGGTGTGCCCGTCGCGGCCAGCCAGCTCAACGCGAGCTGGCAAAATTTTGGCCCGACCCTGGAAGTGCGCGACATCAACGCGCAGCTGAAAGATGGCGGCCACGTTAAGATTAAGCGTGTGACCCTGGCGCTGGATGTCTGGCAAAGCCTGCTGCATCTGCGCTGGCAGTTTCGCGATCTCACCTTCTATCAGCTGCAATTTCTGACCAACACCCCGCTGCGCAGCGACGATCAAGGCGAAGGCTTTGAAGCCAACCGCATCAGCGATCTCTTTCTGCGTCAGTTCGATCATTTCGATCTGCGCGACAGCGAGATTAGCTTTATCACCCTTTCCGGGCAGCGTGCCGAGCTGGCGATCCCCCAGTTAACCTGGCTCAACGGCAAAGAGCGCCATCGCGCTGAAGGCCAGGTCAGCCTCTCCAGCCTGAACGGACAGCACGGCGTGATGCAGGTGCGTATGGATCTGCGTGACGACAATGGCCTGCTGAATAACGGCAAAGTGTGGATGCAGGCCGACGACGTGGATGTTAAACCCTGGCTGGGGGAGTTGCTGCAGCAGGACATGCAGCTCGAAACCGCACGCTTTAGCATTGAAGGCTGGATGACTCTCACTAATGGCCAGTTCGCCAGCGGCGATCTCTGGCTTAAGCAGGGAGGCGCTACCTGGCCGGGGGAAACGCGTCAGCATCAGCTCTCTGTGGATAATCTCACCGCCCATGTGACCCGTGCCAATGAGGGGTGGCAGTTCGCCATTCCGGATACCCGTATCACCCTGGATGACAAAGCCTGGCCACGTGGGGCGCTGTCGCTGGCCTGGATCCCGGCGCAGGATGTGGGCGGCGTTAACAGTAAACGCAGCGATGAACTGCGCATTCGCGCCAGCAATCTGGAGCTGTCTGGCCTTGAGGGGCTGCGGACCATTGCGGCGAAGCTCTCTCCGGCGCTGGGCGAAGTCTGGCAGGCCACCCAGCCGGTGGGGGCGATCAACGCCCTGGCACTGGATATTCCGTTGCAGGCAACAGAAAAAACCCGCTTCAACATTGCCTGGACCGATCTCGCCTGGAAGCAGTGGGAGATGTTGCCGGGCGCCGAGCATTTTAGCGGCACGCTGGAAGGCAGCATGGAAGATGGCCGTCTGGTAGCCCATATGCGTGATGCGAAAATGCCGTATGAAACGGTCTTCCGCGCGCCGCTGGAAATTGAAAAAGGGACCGCCACCCTCCACTGGCTGAAGAACGAGAAGGGTTTCCAGCTCGACGGGCGCGACATCGACGTGAAAGCCAAAGCGGTACATGCCCGGGGTGATTTCCGCTATCTGCAACCGGCGGGCGATGAACCCTGGCTGGGGATCCTGGCGGGCATCAGCACCGACGACGGTTCACAGGCCTGGCGCTATTTTCCTGAAAACCTGATGGGTAAAGCGCTGGTGGACTATTTGAGCGGGGCCATTCAGGGCGGGCAGGCGGACAGCGCCACCCTGGCGTATGGCGGCAACCCGCACCTGTTCCCCTACAAGCACAACGAAGGGCAGTTCCAGGTGCTGGTGCCGTTACGTAACGCCACCTATGCCTTCCAGCCTGGCTGGCCGGCGCTGAAAAACCTCGATATTGAGCTCAATTTCATCAATGACGGCTTGTGGATGAAAACCGACGGCGTGGCGCTGGGCGGCGTGAAGGCCAGCAACCTGACGGCGGTGATCCCCGATTATTCAAAAGAAAAACTGCTGATCGACGCCGATATCAACGGGCCTGGAAAAGCCGTTGGGCCCTATTTTGACGAGACGCCGCTAGACGATTCGCTGGGCGCCACGCTCCAGCAGCTCCAGCTGGATGGCGATGTGAATGCTCGCTTACATCTGGATATCCCGCTGGACGGCACCATGACCACCGCAGAAGGCGACGTCAGGCTGAAAAATAACAGCCTGTTCATCAAGCCGCTGAACAGTACATTGAAAAACCTGACCGGCCAGTTCAGCTTCGTGAATGGCGACCTGAAAAGCGGGCCGCTGACCGCAAACTGGTTCAGCCAGCCGGTGAAGATCGATTTCTCCACCACCGAGGGCGAGAAAGCCTACCAGGTGGCGGTCAATATGGATGCCAGCTGGCAGCCTTCGCGGATGGATGTGCTGCCCAAAGTGGTCAGCCAGTCCCTTGAAGGCCGCTTACCGTGGAACGGCAAAGTCGCAATCGATCTGCCTTATCGTGGCACCCCGCATTACAAAGTGGACATCAGCGGCGACCTGAAAAGCGTCAGCAGCGATCTGCCTTCGCCCCTGAACAAGCGCGCAGGCGAGCCGCTGCCGGTGAAGCTGAATGTCGACGGGGATCTCAACAGCTTTACCCTGACCGGCAACGCCAGCGGGACAAATCACTTTAACAGCCGCTGGCTGCTGAACCGCAAGCTGACGCTGGATCGCGCCATCTGGACCACCGACAGCCGCACCCTGCCGCCGCTGCCGGAGCAGGCGGGTATAGAGCTCAACCTGCCGCCGATGGATGGGGCAGAATGGCTGGCGCTGTTCCAGCGCGGGGTGGGACAAAATGTGGATGAAGCGGCGCAGTTCCCGCAACACATCACGGTACGCACGCCAGCGCTGACGCTGGGCGGGCAGCAGTGGAATAACCTGAGCATTGTCTCGCAGCCCACCCTCAACGGTTCGAAAATCGATGCCCAGGGACGGGAGATCAACGCCAGCCTGCTGATGCGTGACACCGCGCCGTGGCAGGCGCAGATCCGCTATCTCTATTACAATCCGGCCTCCGTCACCGCCGGGGCAAGCAATACCGTCTCGCCGTTATCCAGTACCTCGCGAATCGATTTTAGCGGCTGGCCTGACCTACAGCTGCGCTGCGCCGAGTGCTGGCTCTGGGGACAGAAGTATGGCCGGATTAATGGCGATTTCACCATCAAGGGCGATACCCTGACCCTGGCGGGAGGGTTGATTGATACCGGCTTCGGGCGCCTGACCGCCAACGGCGAATGGGTGAACGGCGTCCGCGAGAAGCGCACCTCCCTGAAGGGGCAAATTAAGGGCAACAAGCTGGATGCCGCCGCTAACTATTTTGGCGTCACCACCCCGATTCGCGGTTCGTCGTTTGATGTCGATTACGATCTGCACTGGCGCGACATGCCCTGGAAGCCTGACGAAGCCTCGCTGAACGGCATTCTGAAAACGCGGCTGGGGAGAGGTGAAATCGCCGATCTCAGCACCGGTCATGCAGGGCAACTGTTGCGGTTACTCAGTTTCGATGCCCTGCTGCGCAAGCTGCGCTTTGACTTCAACGATACCTTTAATGAAGGCTTCTACTTCGACTCGATCCGCAGCACCGCGTGGATCAAAGATGGCGTATTGCACACCGACGACACGCTGGTGGACGGGCTGGAAGCCGATATCGCTATGAAAGGCTCCGTCAATCTGGTGCGTCGTGAGCTGGATATGGAAGCGGTGGTGGCGCCGGAAATTTCCGCCACCGTCGGCGTGGCGGCGGCCTTTGCCGTTAACCCGATTGTCGGCGCGGCCGTGTTTGCCGCCAGCAAAGTGCTGGGGCCGCTGTGGAGCAAAGTCTCTATTCTGCGCTATCACATCACCGGCCCGGTGGATAAACCGCAGATTAATGAAGTGCTGCGTCAGCCACGCAAAGATGCACAGCAATGATTTGACGCGGGCAATTAATTGCCTCACTCTCAATAGATAAGATCTTAGATACGTCCTGTGGACGGCAACGAACGAGTAGCAAAACGATGAGTCTGAACCTGGTAAGTGAACATCTGCTGGCAGCGAACGGCCTGAGCCATCAGGACCTGTTTTCCATTCTTGGTCAACTGACCGAACGCCGTCTCGACTACGGCGATCTCTACTTTCAGTCGAGCTATCACGAATCCTGGGTTTTAGAAGACAGCATCATCAAAGATGGCTCGTATAACATCGACCAGGGCGTCGGCGTACGTGCCATTAGCGGTGAGAAAACCGGCTTTGCCTATGCGGACCAGGTTAGCCTGACCGCGCTGGAACAGAGCGCGCAGGCAGCCCGCACCATCGTGCGCGAGAGCGGCGATGGCCGGGTGAAAACCCTGGGCGAAGTGCAGCACTCTGCGCTCTATACCAGCGTCGATCCGCTGCAAAGCATGAGTCGTGAAGAGAAGCTGGATATCCTGCGCCGGGTGGACAAAGTCGCCCGGGCGGAAGACAAGCGCGTGCAGGAAGTCTCGGCCAGCCTGAGCGGCGTGTATGAACTGATTCTGGTGGCGGCAACCGACGGCACCCTGGCCGCCGACGTGCGTCCGCTGGTGCGTCTCTCCGTCAGTGTGCTGGTGGAAGAGGATGGCAAACGCGAGCGCGGCTCCAGCGGCGGCGGCGGTCGTTTCGGTTATGAATGGTTCCTCAATCCGGTGGATGGCGAAGTGCGTGCCGACGCCTGGGCGAAAGAGGCGGTGCGCATGGCGCTGGTTAATCTCTCTGCCGTGGCGGCACCTGCGGGTACGCTGCCGGTGGTGCTGGGTGCGGGCTGGCCTGGCGTACTGCTGCACGAAGCGGTAGGCCACGGTCTGGAAGGCGACTTCAACCGCCGCGGCACCTCTGTGTTCAGCGGTCAGGTAGGGGAGCTGGTGGCCTCGGAACTCTGTACCGTAGTGGATGATGGCACCATGACCGACCGTCGTGGCTCTATCTCCATCGACGACGAAGGCACGCCGGGCCAGTATAACGTGCTGATCGAAAACGGCATCCTGAAAGGCTATATGCAGGACAAGCTGAATGCGCGCCTGATGGGCGTTGCGCCAACCGGCAATGGCCGTCGCGAATCCTACGCGCACCTGCCGATGCCGCGTATGACCAACACCTATATGCTGGCGGGTAAATCCACGCCGCAGGAAATTATCGAATCCGTTGATTACGGGATCTACGCCCCGAACTTCGGCGGTGGCCAGGTGGATATCACCTCCGGTAAATTTGTCTTCTCAACCTCAGAGGCCTATCTGATTGAGAAGGGCAAAGTGACCAAAGCGGTGAAAGGCGCCACCCTGATTGGCTCCGGCATCGAAGCGATGCAGCAGATCTCAATGGTGGGTAACGATCTGAAGCTGGATAACGGCGTCGGTGTCTGCGGTAAAGAGGGGCAGAGCCTGCCGGTAGGTGTCGGCCAGCCAACCCTGAAAGTGGATAACCTGACCGTCGGCGGTACTGCGTAATCTTGTCATCCTGACCCTCTCCCGCGGGAGAGGGTTACTCCTTCCTTCCCCGCATCTCCTGAAACAGCGTCGCCACCTGCACAAAATAGTCCGTCAGATAGTTAATGCACACCTGCACCTTCAGCGGCAGCTTGTCCTTTTGGGTATAGACCGCGTAAACCGGGCGTGGATCCGACTGATAGCGCGGGAAGAGGATCTCCAGTTCCCCGCTGTTGATCTCGTTAATCACCCACATCAGCGGGACGTAGGCGATCCCGGCTCCGGCCACCAGCCAGCGGGAGATGGTCATCGGATCGTTAGTCACAAAACGCCCCTGCGGCAGCAGCTTTGTTGACAGACCCTCTGGCGCAGTCAACTCAAATTCATTGTCCGGACGCACGCTGTACTCCAGCCAGGCGTGATTGCTGAGGTCCGCCGGTTTTTCCGGGATCCCCGCTCTGGCGAGGTACTTTTTCGCCGCGCACACCACCATCGGCATGCTCCCCAGACGACGCGAAAAGAGGCTCGAGTCCTGCAAAGCCCCGACGCGGATCACCACATCCAGGCCATCGGCGATCAGATCCGGGGCGGGAATACCGGTGACCAGATTAACCGTCAGCCCCGGATACTCCTGCAACATCTCAGCGGTCATTTCAGCGAGGACATTTTGTGCCATAGTTGAAGAGCAGCCGATGCGCAGCGTGCCGATGGGGGTGTTATTGAAAGCGTAGAGTTGCTCATGCACCGACTGAGCTTCATACAACATTCGCCGACAGCCCTGGTAATAGATTTTCCCGGCCTCCGTCAGGCCGAGACTGCGGGTGCTGCGGTTGAGAAGCTTCACCTGGAGGTCATCTTCCAGTTTGGCAACGGTCTGGCTGATAGAAGAGACGCTCATCTGTAGTTGCCTGGCCGCGGCAGTAAAAGAGCCCAGCTCAACGACTTTGGCAAAAACTGACATCCGTTTTAGACGTTCCATTATTCACTCTGGCTTAAAAGTGATTTAGATCACATATGATAGATAACAGCATAACAGTTACGCTAATATATTATTAATACATTATAGCTACGCCACTCTCGCCCGGCTTTTCTGGCCACTTCTGCGGTGGTGTACGCTGAATAATTCTTTCGCCTGCTCGCTCTAATCAAGGTCAACATGAGTCTGTTTCCCGTTATCGTGGTGTTCGGTTTGTCGTTCCCACCGATATTCTTCGAACTGCTTTTATCACTGGCGATTTTTTGGCTGGTGCGAAAGGTGCTGGCTCCAACCGGGATCTATGATTTCGTCTGGCACCCTGCATTGTTCAATTCCGCGCTCTATTGCTGCCTGTTCTATCTGGTATCGCGCCTGTTTGTTTGAGGTAGATGTGAAAACACTAACAAGAAAAGTCTCCCGTACCGCCATTACGCTGGCACTGGTCATCCTCGCGTTCATCGCTATTTTCCGCGCGTGGGTTTACTACACCGAATCACCGTGGACGCGTGATGCGCGCTTTAGCGCCGACATCGTCGCCATCGCCCCGGATGTGGCGGGGCTTATTACCGCCGTCAATGTGCATGATAACCAGCTGGTCAAAAAGGACCAGGTGCTGTTCACCGTTGACCAGCCTCGTTACCAGAAAGCCCTGGAACAAGCGGAAGCGGATGTCTCCTATTACCAGGCGCTGGCCGCGGAAAAACGCCGCGAGGCAGGGCGGCGTAATAAGCTGGGGGTACAGGCGATGTCCCGTGAGGAGATTGACCAGTCCAACAACGTGTTGCAAACCGTGCTGCATCAGCTGGCGAAGTCCGAGGCCACCCGCGATCTGGCGAAGCTCGATCTCGAGCGTACCGTCATCCGCGCCCCGTCCGACGGTTGGGTGACCAACCTCAACGTCTATACCGGTGAATTTATTACCCGCGGCTCTACCGCCGTGGCGCTGGTGAAACAGCACTCCTTCTATGTACTTGCCTATATGGAAGAGACCAAACTGGAAAACGTCCGTCCGGGTTACCGGGCGGAGATCACCCCGCTTGGCAGCAACCAGGTGCTGAAAGGTACCGTCGACAGCATAGCGGCAGGGGTGACCAACTCCAGCGCCACCCGCGACAGCAAAGGGATGGCGACCGTCGATTCCAATCTGGAGTGGGTGCGTCTGGCGCAGCGCGTGCCGGTGCGTATTCGTCTGGATGAGCAGCAGGGCGACCTGTGGCCAGCGGGTACGACGGCGACAGTGGTGATCACCGGTGAGAAAGACCGGGATGCCAGCCACGACTCGCTGTTCCGCAAAATTGCCCACCGTCTGCGCGAGTTTGGTTAATCGCCATGGGTATCCTTTCCATCGCCAATCAGCACCTGCGCTTCGCGATTAAGCTGGCCTTCGCCATTGTGCTGGCGCTGTTTGTCGGGTTCCACTTTCAGCTGGAAACGCCCCGCTGGGCGGTGCTGACGGCCGCGATTGTTGCCGCCGGCCCGGCGTTTGCCGCAGGCGGTGAACCTTACTCCGGCGCCATCCGCTATCGCGGGATGCTGCGTATCGTCGGCACCTTTATCGGCTGTATCGCGGCGCTGACCATCGTGATCCTGATGATCCGCACCCCGCTGCTGATGCTGATGGTGTGCTGTATCTGGGCCGGTTTTTGTACCTGGATCTCCTCCCTGGTGCGGGTAGAGAACTCCTACGCCTGGGGCCTTTCCGGCTATACGGCACTGATCATTATCATCACCATTGAGGCCAACCCGCTGTTGACGCCGCAGTTTGCCGTGGAGCGCTGCAGTGAGATCGTGATGGGGATCGTCTGCGCGATCGTAGCGGATCTGCTGTTTTCTCCGCGCTCGATCAAACAGGAGGTGGATCGCGAACTGGATGCGCTGATCGTTGCCCAGTATCAACTCATGCAGCTCTGCATCGAGCACGGCGACAGTGAAGAAGTGGATAACGCCTGGAGTGCGCTGGTGCGCCGTACCACCGCCCTGGAGGGGATGCGCAGCAACCTCAATATGGAGTCGTCGCGTTGGTCGCGGGCAAACCGCCGCCTGAAGGCGCTTAATACCGTCTCTTTAACCCTGATCACCCAGGCCTGTGAAACCTATCTGATCCAGAACACGCGCCCCGAGGCGATCACCGGGACCTTCCGGGAGCTGTTTGCCACCCCCGTTGCCACCGTTCAGGACGTGCATAAACAGCTCAAACGTATGCGCCGGGTCATCGCCTGGACCGGCGAACGCGATACGCCGGTCACCATCTATACCTGGGTTGGTGCGGCGACGCGCTACCTGCTGCTCAAACGTGGCGTGATCGGTAATACCAAAATCAGCGCCACCGAAGAGGAGGTGTTGCAGGGGGAAGTGGTGGTGAAAGCCGAGTCGGCGGAACGTCACCATGCGATGGTTAACTTCTGGCGCACCACGCTGGCCTGTATGCTGGGTACGCTTTTCTGGCTCTGGACCGGCTGGACCTCCGGCAGCGGTGCGATGGTGATGATCGCGGTGGTCACCTCGCTGGCGATGCGTCTGCCTAATCCCCGGATGGTGGCACTCGATTTTCTGTATGGCACGCTGGCGGCGCTGCCGCTTGGCGCCTTCTATTTCCTGGTGGTTTTGCCCTCGACCCAGCAAAGCATGCTGTTGCTCTGTCTGAGTCTCGCGGTTATGGCCTTCTTTATTGGTATCGAGGTGCAGAAGCGACGCCTCGGATCGCTGGGGGCCCTGGCCAGTACCATCAATATTCTGGTGCTGGATAACCCGATGACCTTCCACTTCAGCCAGTTTCTCGACAGCGCGCTGGGGCAGATTGTCGGCTGCTTCCTGGCGATGATGGTGATCCTGCTGGTGCGCGATAACTCTCAGGCCCGAACCGGCCGCGTACTGCTGAACCAGTTCGTTTCTGCCGCCGTCTCGGCGATGACCACTAATACCGCCCGGCGTAAAGAGAACCATCTGCCTGCGCTCTATCAGCAACTCTTTTTACTGCTGAACAAGTTCCCGGGCGATATCGCGAAATTCCGCCTGGCCCTGACGCTGATCATCGCCCACCAGCGTCTGCGCAACGCGCCGATTCCGGTTAATGACGATCTCTCTGCCTTCCACCGCCAGCTGCGGCGTACTGCCGATCATGTGATTTCGGCGTCCAGCGACGACAAGCGCCGACGCTACTTCACGCAGCTGCTGGCGGAGCTGGATATCTATCAGGAAAAACTGCGTATCTGGGACGCACCGCGACAGGTGACCGAACCGGTGCAGCGGCTGGTGGGCATGCTGCATCGTTACCAGAATGCCCTGACCGACAGCTGATCCTTCCGAAAACCGACGCCATAAGCGTCGGTTTTTTTGTGACTATACTTATTCGGGCAAGTACTTAAACCCAGAATGGGAGGATACATGACTACCCAGTCTCTTCAGGATAGTGCGCTATTTCAGACCGGATATTTAGTCGATGGCGTATGGAAAACGCTCGATACCACATTTGATGTACTTAACCCGGCGACCGGGGCGGTAATAGCCCAGGTGGCAAAAGCAGGCAAGAAAGAGACCGAAGAGGCCATTGCCGCCGCAAGCCGTGCTTTCCCGGCCTGGCGTGCCAGAACGGCAAAAGAGCGCTCGACCATCCTCTATCGCTGGTATGAATTAATTATTGAAAACAAGCAGTGGCTTGGACAGCTGATGACCACCGAGCAGGGCAAACCGCTGAAAGAGGCGGAAGGGGAAGTGGAGTACGCGGCCAGCTTTATTCAGTGGTTTGCCGAGCAGGCAAAACGCGCCAATGGTGAAATCATTCCCCCTGTTAAACCCGGCTCCCGCATTCTGGCCACCCGCGAACCGGTTGGCGTGGTGGCGGCTATCACGCCGTGGAATTTCCCGATGGCGATGCTGACCCGCAAGCTGGGCCCGGCACTGGCGGCAGGCTGTACCGGTGTGATAAAACCGGCCAATAACACGCCGTTGAGCGCCTTTGCGCTGCTCACTCTGGCTAAAAAAGCGGGTGTCCCGGACGGCGTACTCAACGCAGTGGCCGGAAATACCGCTGAGATAAGCGACGCGATCATGTCCAGCCCTGAGGTGCGCAAAATCTCCTTTACCGGCTCGACGGCGGTGGGCAAAACCCTGATGCGCAATGCCGCCGAGACCATGAAAAAAGTGTCGATGGAGCTGGGCGGGAATGCGCCTTATATCGTCTTTGACGATGCCGATATCGATGCGGCGGTGAAAGGAGCCATCGCCAATAAATTCCGTAACGCGGGCCAGGTCTGCGTCAGCGTTAACCGCTTCTATATTCAGGAGTCGGTGTATGAGGCGTTTGTCAGCAAACTCGTGGCTGCCGTGAACGACTTAAAAGTGGGTAACGGTCTGGAAGAGGGGACCGTTGTCGGGCCGTTGATTGAACCCGCCGCAGTAAAAAAAGTGCGTGAACATGTGGAGGATGCGGTCGCCAAAGGAGCCACGGTGCTGGCGGGCGGCAAAGCCCATGCCCTCGGCGGCAACTTTTGGCAACCGACGGTATTGGGAAACTGTCATGAAGGGATGGCGCTTGCCAGCGAAGAGACCTTCGGACCCGTGGCGGCCTGCTTCCGTTTCACCTCCGAAGAGGAGGTAATTCAGCGTGCCAACAATACGCCGTTTGGCCTGGCTGCCTATTTCTATACTCAGAATTTGCAGCGGGTGTTCCGCGTTTCGCAAGCCATTGAGAGCGGGATGATCGGCATAAACGAGTGCGCGGTATCCACGGAGCTTGGGCCTTTCGGCGGGGTGAAAGAGTCGGGGCTGGGCCGCGAAGGGTCAGTACTGGGACTGGAGGAGTTCCTGGAAGTGAAAACCCTGCATATCGGGGGATTATAATCGACGGGGCGGCAGAAGCCGCTCACCTGGACGGGGTGGCTGGCATGAATATCTATACGTTTGATTTTGATGAAATCGACAGTCAGGAGGATTTCTACCGTGAGTTTTCACGGACCTTCGGCATAGGTCAGGAGAGGGTGACGGATCTGGACTCCCTGTGGGAAATAGTGACCAGCAGCCAGTTGCCGCTACCGCTTGAAATCGAATTCATCCATTTACCGGAAAAGCTGCGCAGACGTTTTGGGGCGCTGATCCTGCTGTTTGATGAGGCGGAAGAGGAGCTGGAAGGGCAGATTCGCTTTAACGTACGTTAGTGCGGGACATAAAAAAGCCCCTGCAAAGCAGGGGCAAGTCGTATATCAATACGACGAGGGTTTATTTGTACAGCTCAGCGGTCGCGTGCCAGTGGTCACCGGTATTCAGTTCGGTGACGCGGTAGCTGCTGGCGCCCGCCTTTTCAGCTTTTTCCGCCAGAGCCTGACGGATATCCATCGGAGAACCGGCAACCTCATTAACAGAGATACTTCCCATCGATTGCAGGCCTTGCGCCTGATCAGCGTTTACCTGGTGTACGGCTGCGCCGGCACCAAATGAGAGAACGGAAGCGAAACCAGCGGCGATGATTAATTTAGTGTTCATAGTCTTTACTCCTGGAGTGCAGGCTCAACGGCAGGAAGGGTTGTGCTGCTATTTTTATGCCTGATGCCGTTGAACAGAGATATCGGGTAGTACGGGTAATGCTCGGTACGACTTATTTGTACAGCTCAGCAGTGGCGTGCCAGTGGTCACCTGAACGCGCTTCGATAACGCGATAAGAAGAGGCACCCTGTTCCTGTGCTTTTTTGTTCAGCATCTGATTCATGTCCATCGGAGAGGTACCGATAGCACCGACGGAAACCGTACCGATAGATTCACGGGACTGGGCCTGCTCGGCGTTAATCGCATCGGCGGCAAAAGCACCGAAAGACAGGACAGACAGAATGCTTAGTGTGGCTACGGTAGTTTTGATTTTCATGATTCTCTTCCTCGTCATATTTTTTACTGGGGTCTTCGTTTCGTGACCCTCATCACAAAATCAAGTATACACTAATAACGGCAAAAATTAATACCATGCTAATTGTTTCTTGTGTAATCACGTATTAAGCAAAATGCTTTTTATAACCACATGGAATAAAAACAAGAAGATTAAGCGGAGTTCAGACGTTTATTCCTATTGAAATTAAGGGGATACGCGAATTTGATTATTCGTGCGATCTCGCGGTTTATCATTCACTGGGTGAATGCATTGGGACAGAAAAACGCACTATTTGTTAAATTACAGATAATAGATTGTAGGGAAAAACGAGGCGGGAGCAGAAGGTTCCCCGCCGCGAGTGGCAGCGGGGAAGGGGATCAGAGTTCCTGTTCGAACAGCACCAGAATGGCTTCGTAGAGATCTTTCACCGAAAAACCATTAGCCGGGGTCGTGAAGATGGTATCGTCACCGGCAATAGTGCCGAGGATACCTTCCGCTTTACCCAGCGAGTCGAGCAGGCGCGCAATCAGTTGTGCTGCACCCGGGCTGGTGTGGATCACCACCACAGCATCGTTATAGTCGATATCCAGTACCAGATTCTTCAGCGGGCTCGAGGTGGTCGGGACGCCCAGTTCGGCTGGCAGACAGTAGACCATCTCCATTTTGGCGTTGCGGGTACGCACCGCGCCGAACTTGGTTAACATGCGGGAGACTTTCGACTGGTTGATGTTTTCGAAACCCTCATCCTGGAGAGCCTGGACAATCTCCCCCTGGGAACTAAATTTTTCTTCTTTAAGCAGCGCTTTAAACGCTTTAACCAATTCTTCTTGTTTAGAAGAGATTCGCATAAATCACCCGAAATATAGCGGTAGAAACAACATTATTATGCACATGGATGAATTTTTATGCAAAATTATCTGCCCAATCTTAGGCTGAAATAATGTTATGAAAGGGAGTGATTTTATCAAAATTCGTTATCAAGGAACATGCCTGCGTCACGCCTCGCAAATAACCTTAAAAGTAAATTAAATGTTATCAAATTGATGTTGTTTTGGTGGCTGGCGAGGGTGTATTGTAACCACCTCTTGATTCGTTGCTTAGTTATCGCATAACGCCCGATAGCTTTCCGGCAGAAGCGAAAAGCGCGTGACCGCTAATTCCTGATACATCACGATTGTAATTATTGATCTGCTGAATTAAGGTCGCCGCGACGGAGTAACAGAAAGTTAGCTCACCATAATAAGGAGTTTAGGATGAAAGTCGCAGTCCTCGGCGCTGCTGGCGGTATCGGCCAGGCGCTTGCCCTACTACTGAAAACTCAGCTGCCTGCAGGCTCAGAACTCTCTCTCTACGATATCGCCCCGGTAACACCTGGTGTGGCGGTAGACCTCAGCCACATCCCGACGGCTGTTAAAATCAAAGGCTTCTCCGGTGAAGATGCTCGCCCGGCGCTCGAAGGCGCAGACGTGGTGCTGATCTCCGCAGGCGTGGCGCGTAAGCCTGGTATGGATCGTTCCGACCTGTTCAACGTGAACGCGGGTATCGTTAAGAACCTGATTCAGCAGGTTGCTACTACCTGCCCGAAAGCCTGCATCGGTATCATCACTAACCCGGTTAACACCACTGTGGCTATCGCGGCAGAAGTGCTGAAAAAAGCGGGCGTGTATGACAAGAACAAACTGTTTGGCGTGACCACGCTGGACATCATCCGCTCCAACACCTTTGTGGCGGAACTGAAAGGCAAACAGCCAACCGAGCTCGAAATCCCGGTTATCGGCGGTCACTCTGGCGTGACTATTCTGCCACTGCTGTCCCAGATCCCAGGCGTGAGCTTCACCGAGCAGGAAGTGGCTGATCTGACCAAACGTATCCAGAACGCCGGCACCGAAGTGGTGGAAGCGAAGGCGGGTGGCGGTTCTGCAACCCTCTCTATGGGCCAGGCTGCGGCACGTTTCGGTCTCTCTCTGGTTCGCGCCCTGCAGGGTGAGCAAGGCGTGGTGGAATGCGCTTACGTTGAAGGTGACGGCGAGCACGCGCGCTTCTTCTCTCAGCCGCTGCTGCTGGGTAAAAACGGTATCGAAGAGCGTAAGTCTATCGGCACCCTGAGCGCGTTTGAACAGCAGGCGATGGCTGGCATGCTGGAAACCCTGAAGAACGATATCGTTCTGGGCGAAGAGTTCGTTAACAAGTAAGCGACGCGCTTCCCGTCAGGGCAATAAAAAAACCGGAGCATGGACTCCGGTTTTTTTATGCCAGCCAACTCAGTTGGTGGCCGGGTATTCCTGAATGGTCACCTGCAGGGTCAGTTTCTTATCATCACGCATTACTTCCACCGGGATGATAGAGCCTGGCCTGATCTCCGCCACCTGATCCATGGTTTCCAGCGCCGATACGGCCGGTTTGCCGTTCACCGAGACAATCACGTCGTTAACCCTGATACCCGCTTCTGCCGCCGGGCCGCCAGGGGTCACTTCGTTCACCACAATCCCCTGGATCTGATCGATTCCGCCACCCTGAGAATGCAGCGGAGCAATCTCACGCCCGCCAATGCCAATGTAGCCGCGGATCACGCGTCCGTCGCGAATCAGCTTATCCATAATCTTGTTGGCGAGCTGGAACGGGATGGCGAAGCCGATCCCTTCGGGCGTTTCCCCGTCGTTGCTCTTATCAAACGAGAGGGTGTTGATGCCCATCAGTTCGCCCAGCGAGTTCACCAGCGCGCCGCCGGAGTTGCCATGGTTGATGGACGCGTCCGTCTGCAGGAAGTTCTGCCGTCCGGATGGATTCAGGCCGATACGCCCGGTTGCGCTGATGATCCCCTGGGTAATGGTCTGTCCGAGGTTATAGGGGTTGCCAATGGCCAGCACCACGTCGCCGATATGCGGCGTCCGCTTACGGTTGATGGGGATAACGGGCAGGCCGCCCGTGGCGTTGATTTTGAGGACTGCCAGATCCGTCAGACTGTCGGAACCCACGAGCAGTGCCTCAAAGACGCGGCCATCCTGCAGCGCCACGATGATCTGATCGGCATCGTTGATCACATGTTTGTTGGTAATAATGTAGCCGCGTTCATCCATGATCACCCCGGAGCCAAGGGTGCGGATCTCCAGCTGATTATGGCTGGTGCTGTTCAGCCCACGGTTATAGACGTTAACCACCGCAGGGGCGGCGCGGCGTACTGCCTGGTTATAACTGGCAGGCGTTTCATCTGCGCTGTCGAACTGCGGCGCAGCCAGCTGATTGAACTGACGTAAAGAGGGCATCGCGGCCAGTAACAGGCCACCTACTACCAGGCCGATGGCGACCGAACGAATGAGCTTAAAAACCATGATACGGGCGTCGTTAAAGGGAGAACGCAAGCAGCATAACATGACTTATCCGGACATCACACGGGGCGATGTCCGGACAGGCACAGGCTTAACGCAGCAGAATATAGAGCGTATCGTTACCACGCACGATCTGCAGGGCGATAACGGTAGGTTTGCTCTCCAGCACCTTGCGCATTTCGGCGATAGACTGCACGCGAACGCGGTTCACCCCGATAATCACATCGTCCTGATGAAGCCCAGCCTGCGCGGCAGGGCTGCTCTTCTCAACGCTGTCGAGAGTGATGCCTTTGGTGCCATCTTTTAACTGCCCGTCGCTTAAGGTCGCCCCCTGTAGCGCGGGAGCAATCATCTCTGCGCTGGCCGAAGAAGAGGTGCTTTTATCGAGCGTGACCTGCAGATCCAGCGGCTTCCCGTCACGCAAAATGCCGAGTTTAACCGTCGCACCCGGCTCCGTAGTGGCGATGCGCGAGCGCAGTTCGGCAAAGCTGCTTAACGGTTTATCATTCAGGCTGACAATCACGTCCCCGGATTTCACGCCCGCTTTTGCGGAACCGGAATTCGGCAACACTTCGCTGACGAAGGCGCCGCGCTGCACGTTCAGGTTGAACGCTTTCGCGATATCCGCGCTCATCTCCGTGCCTTTAATACCCAGCAGGCCACGTTTCACTTCGCCAAACTCAATCAGCTGCTGGGCCAACGTGCGGGCCATGTTGCTGGGAATGGCAAAGCCAATCCCGACGCTACCGCCGCCTGGGGCCAGAATGGCGGTGTTAATGCCAATCAGCTCGCCGTTCAGGTTCAGCAGCGCGCCGCCGGAGTTACCCCGGTTAATGGCGGCGTCGGTCTGGATAAAGTTTTCCAGCCCTTCAAGATTCAGGCCACTGCGGCCCAGCGCGGAGATAATGCCCGAGGTGGCGGTTTGGCCGAGGCCGAAGGGGTTACCCACCGCCACCGCGAAATCGCCGACGCGCAGCTTGTCGGAATCAGCAATGGCGATTTGCGTCAGGCCGGTTGGGTTTTGCAACTGCAGCAGGGCGATGTCGCTCTGATCGTCACCGCCAATCAGTTTGGCATCAAACTCCCGGCCATCATTCATCTGCACGCTGATTTTATCGGCATGGCTGATGACGTGGTTATTGGTCAGGACATAGCCTTTCGCGGCGTCGATGATGACCCCGGAGCCCAGACCTTCAAAGGGCTGTCCCTGCTGGTCAGGGGCCTCATCGCCAAAATACTTTTTCAACTCTTCCGGAATACGCTGGCTCTGCACCGCAGTGCCTTCGACCTGTACGCTCACGACGGCGGGCAGGACTTTCTCCAGCATTGGCGCCAGGCTCGGCAGGGCGGCCTCGCCGGGAACCTGCGAAGGAAGTGCGGCGGCCAGCGGATACGAGGCCGACAGGGATAAACCGATACTCAATGCTAACGCGCTCAACAGCTGATTTTTTTTGTTCATTTATGCTGGCTCTCGCAACCTGGAATGAAGGGATAACGGCCCTGAAACAGACTGATGTTATTGAATTTTAAAACGCTGAACAATGAGGTGTTTGACTAAATAATAGCTGGGGTCAGGAAGAAAGGACGGGCGCAAAGGCTGCGCCCGTAAAATTTATTTTCGATCTGCGATTAGTCGCGCTTTGCGCCACCGCGCAGCAGGCCGGAAGCCCCTTCGGAGTAGTCACGTGGCATCTGTACAGGCGCTTGATCGTTACTGGCTTCGGACTCGGCCAGACGGTTACGGAACGGATTGTTTTCCGCGCTCATCTCCGGCAGCAGGCTGCTGGAGCTTTTCGCCATGTGCTGATAAAGCTGACGGTAGTCATGCGCCATGTTGTCCAGCAGCTCGGCGCTCTGAGCAAAGTGGCTGACCAGCTCTTCACGATACTCGTCCAGTTCCGCTTTGTTCTTTTCCAGTTCGTACTGCAACGCCTGTTGCTGACGCAATTTGCGATTACCAAAACGCATGGCCACGGCGCCGATAGCGATGCCGACGACTAAACCAATTAGCGCATATTCCCAGGTCATGAACTTCTCCCGTTGTCTTGTGGTTCCGTAGGGTGTTGGCTCGGCTCCATGCCAGGGCCTGATTATGCCACTATAACCGCTATTTCCTTAGAAGTGGAATCCCGCCGCATCATCGCGTACTGTAGAACGGCCTTTTTTTCGTCAACTGAGCAATCTGACGGGTATTAATTGAAGGAATAACAATAACATTATGCAAAGTCTCTCCCCTACATCGCGTTATCAACAGGCCCTGAGCGAGGGCTCCCACCAGCCAGATGAGGTACAGCGTGAAGCGGTAAGCCGTCTGGACGGCATCTGGCATGAGCTGACGGCCCGGCCAGCCGAAGCTGCGCCTTCCGGTGGGTTAAAAGCCGCATTTGGACGGTTGTTGGGCAAGAAAGCGCCGCAGAGCGTCACGCCAGTGCGCGGCTTATATATGTGGGGGGGCGTCGGGCGCGGCAAAACCTGGCTGATGGATCTTTTTTACCAGAGCCTGCCGGGGACGCGTAAGCAGCGTCTGCACTTTCACCGCTTTATGCTGCGGGTGCATGAAGAGCTGACGGCCCTGCAGGGGCAGAGCGATCCGCTGGATATCGTTGCCGAGCGTTTTAAAGCCGAAACCGATGTGCTCTGCTTCGATGAGTTTTTTGTCTCGGATATTACCGACGCCATGCTGCTGGGCGGATTAATGAAGGCGCTCTTTGACCGGGGTATCACCCTGGTGGCGACGTCAAACATTCCGCCAGATGATCTCTACCGTAACGGCCTGCAACGTGCCCGCTTCCTGCCTGCTATCGCGGCGATTAAAGAGCATTGTCACATCATGAATGTGGATGCTGGCATCGACTACCGTCTGCGTACGCTGACCCAGGCCCATCTGTGGATTTCGCCGTTGAATGACGACACGCAACAGCAGATGGACAAGCTGTGGCTTGCGCTTGCCGGCGCGGAGCGGGGTAACGCCCCGGTGCTGGAGGTAAACCATCGTCCGCTGCAAACGCTGGGCGTCGTCAACCAGACCCTCGCCGTGTCGTTTGCCACCCTCTGTGTCGATGCCCGCAGCCAGCATGACTATATTGCGCTCTCGCGCCTGTTCCATACGGTGATGCTGTTTGAGGTGCCGGTGATGACCACCTTGATGGAGAGCGAAGCCCGACGTTTTATCGCGCTGGTGGATGAGTTCTACGAACGCCACGTCAAGCTGGTGGTGAGCGCAGCCGTGCCTTTATATGAGATCTATCAGGGGGAGCGGCTGAAGTTTGAGTTCCAGCGCTGCCTGTCGCGCCTGCAGGAGATGCAAAGCGAAGAGTATCTGAAGCGCGAGCATATGCCGTAATAAATGCCACCCTCTCCCCGTGGGAGAGGGCAACAGACCGCGCTTTTCCCGCCCCTGGAAAAACCCGCTTCAAATCACAATTAAGGGTCGATCTTTACCCCTGACTTCTCTATAATCTTGCGACCCCACGTTACAAGAAGGTTTTTTTCCCAAAACTTTCTCTGCGCCGGCATAGGCTATTCGAAGGGGTAGGTTTGCTGGACAATGTCGTGTGAACCTCAACTACTAAACGTTTGGGTGTTCACCAACGTGTAACTTATTTATTTGGGTAAGCTTTTAATGAAAACTTTTACAGCTAAACCAGAAACCGTAAAACGCGACTGGTATGTTGTTGACGCGACCGGTAAAACTCTGGGCCGTCTGGCTACCGAACTGGCTCGTCGCCTGCGCGGTAAGCACAAAGCGGAATACACTCCGCACGTCGATACCGGTGATTACATCATCGTTCTGAACGCTGACAAAGTTGCTGTAACCGGCAACAAGCGTACTGACAAAGTGTACTATCACCACACCGGCCACATCGGCGGTATCAAACAAGCGACCTTTGAAGAGATGATTGCCCGCCGTCCTGAGCGTGTGATTGAAATCGCGGTTAAAGGCATGCTGCCAAAAGGCCCGCTGGGTCGTGCTATGTACCGTAAACTGAAAGTTTACGCAGGTAACGAGCACAACCACGCGGCACAGCAACCGCAAGTTCTTGACATCTAATCGGGATTATAGGCAATGGCTGAAAATCAATACTACGGCACTGGTCGCCGCAAAAGCTCCGCCGCTCGCGTGTTCATCAAACCGGGCAGTGGTAAAATCGTAATCAACCAGCGTTCTCTGGAACAATACTTCGGTCGTGAAACTGCCCGCATGGTAGTTCGCCAGCCGCTGGAACTGGTTGATATGGTAGAAAAACTGGATCTGTACATCACCGTTAAAGGTGGTGGTATCTCCGGTCAGGCAGGTGCGATCCGTCACGGTATCACCCGCGCTCTGATGGAGTACGACGAATCCCTGCGTTCTGAACTGCGTAAAGCTGGCTTCGTTACTCGTGACGCTCGTCAGGTTGAACGTAAGAAAGTGGGTCTGCGTAAAGCACGTCGTCGTCCACAGTTCTCCAAGCGTTAATTGCTTTCTGCTTCGGCAGACAACAATTTGCGAAAAACCCGCTTCGGCGGGTTTTTTTATGGTTCATGCTCAACGCATCCACGTCCAGAGGCCCTTTCTGACCTCTTTTTCCGCATTTCCAGAATACCCTCACCACAAAGGTCGCAAAATCTGGTAAACTATCATCCACTTTTCTGCCCAAATAATGGTGAATGCTCGATTTTTGTTCTCTTTTTGAACAAGAGTAGAAATTCCCTGGGATGGGCAACAAAACATCTGGCTGGCCTGTATGGCCGGTAGCAGTAAAAATTCTGAATATACCTGGAGGTTTTCATGGCTGTCGCTGCCAACAAACGTTCGGTAATGACGCTGTTTTCTGGTCCTACTGACATTTATAGCCATCAGGTTCGTATCGTGCTGGCCGAGAAGGGTGTCAGTTTTGAGATCGAGCATGTGGAAAAGGATAACCCGCCTCAGGATCTTATTGATCTCAACCCAAGCCAGAGCGTACCAACGCTGGTGGATCGTGAGCTGACCCTGTGGGAATCCCGTATCATTATGGAATATCTGGATGAGCGTTTCCCGCATCCGCCGCTGATGCCGGTCTATCCGGTTGCGCGTGGGGAAAGCCGTCTGTACATGCAGCGTATCGAGAAAGACTGGTATACGCTGATGAACGTCATTGCGAACGGTTCCTCTTCGGAAGCCGATGCTGCGCGTAAACAGCTGCGTGAAGAGCTGCTGGCGATCGCACCGGTGTTCGGTCAGCGTCCGTTCTTCCTGAGCGATGAGTTCAGCCTGGTGGATTGCTACCTGGCTCCGCTGCTGTGGCGTTTGCCAACTCTGGGTGTTGAATTCAGCGGTCCTGGCGCGAAAGAGCTCAAAGGCTACATGACGCGCGTATTTGAACGCGACTCCTTCCTTGCTTCTCTGACTGAAGCTGAACGTGAAATGCGTCTCGGCCGGGGTTAATCATTGTGGAAATGTCACAGCTTTCTCCGCGCCGTCCGTATCTGCTGCGTGCCTTCTATGAATGGCTGCTGGATAACCAGCTCACGCCGCACCTGGTAGTGGATGTGACGTTACCGGGCGTGCAGGTTCCTATGGAATATGCACGTGACGGGCAAATTGTGTTGAACATTGCGCCGCGCGCGGTGGGTGGTCTTGAGCTGGCGAACGACGAAGTTCGCTTCAACGCCCGCTTTGGCGGCGTTCCGCGTCAGGTTTCTGTGCCGCTGGCCGCTGTACTGGCTATTTACGCACGGGAAAACGGCGCGGGCACCATGTTTGAGCCGGAAGCGGCTTATGATGAAGACGTTGCCAGCCTCAATGATGAACATGGCGCGACCGAGAGTGAAAGCGAACCGGTCATGTCGATTATCGATGGCGATAAGCCCGATCACGATGATGATCCAGACGACACGCCGCCACCACGCGGTGGGCGTCCATCGCTTCGCGTTGTGAAATAAAAAAGGGCCTGATGGCCCTTTTTTTTGTCCCGTAAACCCCTCTTTAACGGTTCGGCGGGAGTCAATCCCGCCGGGCCTGTTTACACTTCGAGGTAGTTCATGATGCCGTCAGCCGCTTTACGGCCTTCGGCAATGGCGGTCACCACCAGGTCTGAACCGCGAACGATATCGCCACCGGCGAAGATTTTCGGGTTGCTGGTCTGGAAGGCGTTGTCGCTGCCTTCCGGGGCGATGATGCGGCCCTGAGAATCCAGCTCGACGCTGTGTTTCGCCAGCCACTCCATGCTGTGTGGACGGAAACCAAATGCCATCACCACCGCATCAGCCGGGATCACAAACTCAGAACCGGCCACAATCTCGGCGCGGCGACGGCCTTTGGCATCTGGCGCACCCATCTCGGTACGCGCCATCTTCACGCCACTCACCCTACCGTTGGCATTCACTTCAATACCCAGTGGCTGGATGTTGAACTGGAATTCCACGCCCTCTTCACGCGCGTTTTTCACTTCGCGTTTAGAGCCCGGCATGTTCTCTTCATCACGACGGTAGGCACAGATAACGTGTGCCGCATTCTGACGAATGGAGGTACGCACGCAGTCCATCGCGGTATCGCCCCCACCCAGCACCACAACGCGCTTGCCTTCCATGCTCACAAACGGCTCGTCGGCGGTTTCGCCATAGCCCATCAGCTGCTTGGTGTTGGCAATCAGGAACGGCAGCGCGTCGTATACGCCTGGCGCCTCTTCGTTCTCCAGCCCGCCACGCATCGACTGATAGGTGCCCACGCCCAGGAACACGGCGTCGTAATCTTTCAGCAGATCGTCGAGCTGCACGTCACGGCCCACTTCGGTATTGAGTTTGAACTCAATGCCCATACCGGTGAAGATTTCACGGCGGCGGGTCATCACCTCTTTTTCCAGTTTGAAGGCCGGGATGCCGAAGGTCAGCAGACCGCCGATCTCCGGATGACGGTCAAACACCACCGCTTTCACGCCGTTGCGGGTCAGCACGTCGGCACAGGCCAGCCCTGCCGGACCGGCACCGATGATCGCCACGCGTTTGTCAGTCTGACGTACGCCGGTCATGTCCGGGCGCCAGCCCATCTCAAACGCTTTGTCGTTGATATAGCGTTCGATATTACCGATGGTCACCGCACCGAACTCGTCGTTCAGGGTGCAGGAACCTTCACACAGACGGTCCTGAGGGCAGACGCGGCCGCACACTTCCGGCAGGGTGTTGGTCTGGTGAGAGAGCTCGGCGGCCTCAAAAATACGTCCTTCGTTAGCCAGCTTCAGCCAGTTCGGGATGTAGTTATGCACCGGACATTTCCACTCGCAGTACGGGTTGCCGCAGGAGAGGCAACGGTCTGCCTGTGCTTTGGCCTGGCCTTCGGAAAACGGCTCATAAATTTCAACAAATTCAATTTTACGGATCTTCAGCGGCTTCTTCGGCGGATCCACACGCTGCAGGTCGATAAACTGGTAAACATTCTGGCTCATCTGAATTCCTTACTGCGCCTGCACACGCAGCTCTGCTGCGCTACGACTACGGTGACCCAACAGGGCTTTAACATCGCTGGACTTCGGTTTAACCAGCGCGAATTTCGCAGAGAACGCCGGCCAGTTCGCCAGGATCTCTTCGCCGCGTACGGAACCGGTATGATGCACGTGCTCGGTAATCAGACCACGCAGGTGCTCCTCGTGGATCGCCAGGCTATCAACCTCCAGCACTTCCACCAGTTCCGGGTTCACGCGTTTGCGGAACTCACCGTCTTCATCCAGTACATAGGCGAAACCACCGGTCATACCTGCACCGAAGTTAACGCCCGTTTTGCCCAGTACGCAGACAATCCCGCCGGTCATGTATTCACAGCCGTTATCGCCGATACCTTCCACCACGGTGATGGCACCGGAGTTACGTACCGCAAAACGCTCACCCGCACGGCCTGCTGCAAACAGACGACCGCCGGTAGCACCGTACAGACAGGTGTTGCCGATGATGCTCGCATCACAGCTGCGGAAGGCAGAGCCCACCGGAGGACGTACCGCCAGCAGACCGCCCGCCATGCCTTTACCAACGTAGTCGTTGGCATCGCCTGTCAGGTACAGCTCAACGCCGCCTGCGTTCCAGACGCCGAAGCTCTGGCCCGCGGTACCGCTGAAGTGCGCGATAATCGGATCGGCAGCCAGGCCTTGATCGCCGTGCGTCTGCGCGATATAGCCAGAGAGCGACGCGCCTACGGAACGGTCGGTGTTGCGAATATCAAACCAGAAGGTTTTGCTCTGCTTCTCATCCACAAACGGCTTCGCCTGCTGCAACAGCTGCGCGTTCAGCACGCCATTGTCGAACGGCGGGTTGTTCTCGGTGCAGTAGACCGCTTTGCCCGGATGCGGCTCAGCCGTTTCCAGCAGGCGGGAGAGCTTCAGGTTCTGCTGTTTAGCCGTGAACCCGTCCAGCTCTTTCAGCAGGTCGGTACGGCCAATCAGATCCACCAGACGCGTCACGCCCAGCTGCGCCATCAGCTCGCGGGTTTCGCGGGCGATGAAGTCAAAGTAGTTGGTCACTTTGAACGGCAGACCGTGATAGTGGTTCTTACGCAGCTTCTCGTCCTGGGTAGCAACACCGGTTGCGCAGTTGTTCAGGTGACAAATACGCAGGTATTTACAGCCCAGCGCCACCATCGGGCCGGTACCGAAACCAAAGCTTTCCGCACCCAGAATCGCCGCTTTAATGATGTCGAGGCCGGTTTTCAGGCCGCCATCCACCTGCAGACGGATCTTGTGGCGCAGGCCGTTAGCCACCAGCGCCTGCTGGGTTTCCACCAGGCCCAGCTCCCACGGACAGCCCGCATACTTCACGGAGGAGAGCGGGCTTGCGCCGGTACCACCGTCATAACCGGCGATGGTGATGAGATCCGCATAGGCTTTTGCCACGCCGGTGGCGATGGTGCCGACACCCGGTTCGGAAACCAGCTTCACGGAGATCATCGCTTTCGGGTTGACCTGTTTCAGGTCGAAAATCAGCTGCGCTAAGTCCTCGATAGAGTAGATATCGTGGTGCGGCGGCGGGGAGATCAGCGTCACGCCCGGTACCGAGTAGCGCAGTTTGGAGATGTACGGGGTCACTTTGTCACCCGGTAACTGGCCGCCTTCGCCCGGTTTTGCACCCTGAGCGACTTTAATCTGAATCACATCGGCGTTGACCAGGTACGCTGGGGTCACACCGAAGCGACCGGACGCAACCTGCTTGATACGCGACACTTTATTGGTGCCGTAGCGCGCCGGATCTTCACCGCCTTCGCCGGAGTTAGAGTTGCCGCCGATGCTGTTCATCGCCTCAGCCAGCGCCTCGTGGGCTTCCGGGCTCAGCGCACCGATGGACATCGCAGCGGTATCGAAGCGTTTGAACAGTTCAGACGCAGGCTCTACGTCGTCGATGCTCACCGCCTCGTCACCCGGGTTCAGCGCCAGCAGGTCACGCAGCGTGGCCGCCGGGCGGTTGTTTACCAGCTCAGCATATTGCTGATAATCGCTGTACTCGCCGCTCTGGACAGCCTGTTGCAGGGTACGCACCACGTCCGGGTTATAGGCGTGATATTCGCCGCCGTGCACGTACTTCAGCTGTCCGCCCTGATCCAGCGGCTTACGTGCCAGCCAGGCGCGTTTGGAGAGGTTCAGCAGATCCTGCTGGAAGTCGCTGAAGCCCGCCCCGCCGATACGGCTGATCACACCCTGGAAGCAGAGATCGGCGACATCATCATGTAGACCGACCGCTTCGAACAGCTTCGAGCAGCGGTAAGAGGCGATGGTCGAGATGCCCATTTTGGACATGATCTTGTACAGACCTTTGTTGATGCCGTTACGGTAGTTCAGCATCACGGTACGGTAATCTTTTTCGATGGCGTTGGTGTCGACCAGTTTTGCCAGCGTTTCGTAGGCCAGGTACGGGTAGATCGCCGTCGCACCAAAGCCCAGCAGCACGGCAAAGTGGTGCGGGTCGCGCGCACTTGCGGTCTCAACAATGATGTTGGCGTCGCAGCGCAGGCTCTTCTCCACCAGGCGGGTCTGGATTGCCCCCACCGCCATAGGCGCCGGAACCGGCAGACGGTTCTTCGCGATATTACGGTCGGACAGCACCAGCAGAACGGTACCGTTACGCACCATCTGTTCGGCCTTATCGCACAGCGCTTTCACCGTCTCTTCGAGGTTCGCTTCGGTCACGTCGAAGGTGATATCGAGCGTGTCGGCGCGGTAGTGCTCCTCTTGCATGGTGGTCAGCTGGGTAAAATCGGAGTAGAGCAGAATCGGCGATTTAAAGGTCAGACGGTGCGCCTGGCCTTCGGCTTCGCAGAAGACATTCATCTCACGACCGATGCTGGTCGCCAGCGACATTACGTGGGCTTCACGCAGCGGGTCGATCGGCGGGTTGGTCACCTGCGCGAACTGCTGACGGAAGTAGTCGTAAATAATGCGTGGCTGGCTGGAGAGCACGGCAAACGGGGTATCGTCACCCATAGAGCCGACCGCTTCCTGGCCGTTTTCACCCAGTACGCGGATAACGGAGTCCAGCTCTTCCGCGCTGTAGTTAAACTGTTTCTGGTAGCTGGCGAGGGTATCGTCATCCAGCTCGCGGCTGCCCACGTCGTTATCTGGCAGATCTTCGAACGGCACCAGACGGCGGACGTTTTTCTCCATCCACTCTTTATACGGGTGACGGCTCTTCAGATCGTTGTCGGTTTCCGCGGAGTGCAGGATGCGGCCGCCACGGGTGTCGATGACCATCAGCTCGCCAGGGCCAACGCGGCCTTTTTCCACCACTTCGTCAGGCTGGTAATCCCAGATGCCCACTTCGGAGGCACAGGTGATCAGCTTGTCTTTGGTGATGACGTAGCGCGCCGGACGCAGACCGTTACGGTCGAGGTTACAGGCAGCAAAACGACCGTCGGACATGACGATACCGGCCGGGCCATCCCACGGCTCCATGTGCATGGAGTTAAAGTCGAAGAAGGCGCGCAGCTCCGGATCCATATCCGGGTTGTTCTGCCAGGCTGGTGGCACGAGCAGGCGCATGGCACGGACGATATCCATCCCGCCGGCGAGCAGCAGCTCCAGCATGTTATCCATGGAGCTGGAGTCCGAGCCGGTTTCGTTAACGAACGGCGCGGCATCGTGCAGATCCGGGATCAGCGGGGTCTGGAATTTATAGGTACGGGCGCGGGCCCACTGGCGGTTACCGGTAATGGTGTTGATCTCGCCGTTGTGCGCCAGATAGCGGAACGGCTGAGCCAGCGGCCAGCGAGGTACGGTGTTGGTGGAGAAGCGCTGGTGGAACAGGCAAATGGCCGATTCCAGACGCAGGTCCGCCAGGTCCAGGTAGAAGCGCGGCAGGTCAGCCGGCATACACAGACCTTTATAGATGTTCACCAGGTTCGAGAGGCTACAAACGTAGAACTCTTTATCGTCCTGGAGACGTTTTTCAATGCGGCGGCGGGCGATAAACAGGCGGCGTTCCATATCACGCGGACGCCAGCCCGCAGGCGCGTTGACAAAGATTTGCTCGATACGAGGCAGCGAGGAGAGGGCGATTTCACCGAGCACCCCTTCGTTGGTTGGCACATCGCGCCAGCCGACAATAGAGAGGGTTTCACGTTGAAGTTCTTCTTCGACGATGCGGCGTGATACGGCGGCTTTTTCAGCGTCCTGATTCAGGAACAGCATGCCGACAGCGTAGTTTTTGGCTAAACGCCAGCCGCGCTCTTCCGCCACGATACGGAAGAAACGATCCGGTTTTTGCAGCAGCAGACCGCAACCGTCGCCGGTTTTACCATCCGCAAGGATAGCGCCACGGTGCTGCATACGGGCCAGTGCGTGTATAGCGGTACGCACTACCTTGTGGCTAGGTTCGCCTTCTATGTGGGCGATCAGGCCGAAACCACAGTTATCCTTCTCAAGGGATTTATCGTACAACATATCAGTGAACCTCCCCAGGCTCGTCGGGCTTCCCACTGAACCGTGGCGCACAGGCACAGAAAGAGCATGGCGACGGGGTTTGCGCTTCATACGCGTACCTCGCATTCGCCCTCTTAATATCCTTTTCGCGCAGGTAAACAAGTTTGAGGACTTGCTTCAGAGGGAATCTCAATTACTGCATAAATATGATGAGCAGGCTGCTCATCCAGAAAGCTTCCAGCGGATTTCCAACTTATCGGGAATCTGTACACAGGTCAAATGGCAATCTTATTTATCCAAATATGTGCTACAGTAAGGTTAATTATTTGATTCATATAGATATTTAACTGCTTTCACATCACTGTAACCTTGCTGTGGGCTTTTGGGGAGTGTGATCTGACTCACTATATGAAAGCGGTATTATCGCTGTAGCATGCTAAATAGTGCGATTTAAGCAGGATTAAATGCTGCCATGCCAGAAAAGCCCGCATGATGTCACTGTTTTTCAGCGAAGACGATATAAATGAAAAAAACCATCAGAACATAAGGAAAAGTAATTAAGCGGGCGATGCATGAAATTGCAATTATCCTGGTTAATTATTCAAAAGATAAAAGCGCACCGGGGCGATTGATCCAGGTCATCGCCGACGGCGGTTATAAATGGCAGGCTTGTCCCCTTTCAACGGGGCGGTCTAACAGATTATGCAGTTACAGAAATTAGTCAATATGTTTGGTGGGGATCTTTCGCGCCGTTACGGGCAAAAGGTTCATAAGCTGTCGCTGCACGGGGGGTTTAGCTGCCCGAACCGCGACGGCACTATCGGACGCGGCGGCTGTACCTTCTGTAATGTGGCCTCTTTTGCTGACGAAGCGCAACAGCATCAGTCTATCGCTGCGCAGCTTGCCTATCAGTCGACGCGGGTTAACCGGGCGAAGCAGTATCTGGCCTATTTTCAGGCTTATACCAGCACCTGGGCTGAAGTGCAGGTGCTGCGATCGATGTATCAACAGGCGGTGAGCCAGGCGAATATCGTCGGGCTCTGCGTCGGTACACGCCCCGACTGCGTACCGGAAGCGGTACTCGATCTGCTCAGCGAATATAAAGAGCAGGGGTACGAGATCTGGCTGGAGCTGGGATTGCAGACCGCCCACGATAAAACCCTGCATCGCATCAACCGTGGTCATGATTTTGCCTGCTATCAGCGGACCACCCGGCTGGCGCGCGAGCGCGGGCTGAAGGTCTGTACCCATCTTATTGTCGGCCTGCCGGGAGAAGGGCGGCATCACGCACTGGAAACCCTGCACAGCGTGGTAGAGACCGGCGTGGATGGCATCAAGCTGCACCCGCTGCATATCGTCAGAGGCAGCATTATGGCGAAATCGTGGGAAGCCGGGCGGCTGAACGGGATTGAGCTGGACGAGTATGTTCTCACCGCCGGGGAGATGATTCGCCATACACCACCGGAAGTGGTCTATCACCGCATCTCCGCCAGCGCCCGTCGTCCAACGCTGCTGGCACCGCTGTGGTGTGAGAATCGCTGGACGGGGATGGTGGAGCTGGACCGCTATCTGAACGAGCAGGGCGTGCAGGGCTCGGCCCTGGGCACACCCTGGGTGCCCACGCTATCTCCGGCGTCCGCCCAGTAAACTGCCCAACACACCGCGGATAATCTGATTCGTCACCTGACGTGCCGCGCTTTTCGCCATGGTTTGCACCACCCCGTCGCGTTTACCGCCGCGCGGCCCGGTGCTGCCAAACAGAATCTCTTTTAACCCGCCGAGAATGCCCTCATCGACCGCCACGGACTGGCCTTTAGCGGCTGGCGCCTGCTGCTGCTCTGTGGTGGCCTGCACCCCTTTTTGCAGCATCTCAAACGCGGACTCCCGGTCCACCTGATCTTCATATTTACCGTAAACCGGGGAATGGTTGATCAGCCCGTTACGCTCGTCGTCGCTAATCGGCCCCATTCTGGAGTGGGGTGCAATGACCATCGCGCGCTCCACCATGGATGGGCTGCCTTTGGCATCGAGAAAGGAGATCAGCGCTTCGCCGGTACCCAGCGCCTGAATGGCCGCTTCGGTCTCAAAGGCCGGATTAGCGCGCATGGTCTGCGCTGCGGCTTTGACCGCTTTCTGATCTTTCGGCGTAAAGGCGCGCAGGGCGTGCTGGACGCGGTTACCCAGCTGGCCCAGGACGTTATCAGGAATATCGGCCGGGTTTTGCGAAACAAACCAGACGCCCACCCCTTTAGATCGGATCAGGCGGATCACCTGCTCGATCTTATCCAGTAGCACCTGTGGCGCATCGTTGAACAGCAGATGGGCTTCGTCGAAGAAAAAGACCAGCTTCGGTTTGTCCAGATCGCCCGCTTCCGGCAGCTGTTCATAGAGCTCTGAGAGCATCCAGAGCAGGCTGGCCGCGTAGAGCTTCGGCATCTGGTAGAGCTTTTCCGCGCTCAGGATGTTGATAATGCCTTTGCCGTTGCTGTCGGTTCGCATCCAGTCTTTGATATCGAGCATCGGCTCGCCAAAGAAGTGCTCGGCTCCCTGCTGCTCCAGGGAGAGCAAGCCACGCTGGATAGCGCCGATAGAGGCGGGGCTGATATTGCCGTACTGCGTCTGGAAGGCTTTGGCGTTATCGCCGATATACTGCGTAATGGCCCGCAGATCTTTGAAATCGAGCAGCAACAGCCCCTGATCGTCGGCAATGCGGAAGATAATGTTCAGCACGCCGGTCTGCACCTCGTTCAGATCGAGCAGACGTGCCAGCAGCAGCGGGCCGAGATCGGAAACGGTCGCCCGTACCGGGTGGCCGCGCTCGCCAAAAATATCCCACGCCACCACCGGGTTGCTCTGCGGTTGCCAGTCGGTCACGCCAATATTCTTCAGCCGTTCGAGTAACTTATCCGATGCGGCTCCCTCCCGGGCAACGCCGCTGAGATCGCCTTTCACGTCAGCCATAAACACCGGCACGCCAATAGTGGAAAATGACTCGGCCAGCTTTTGCAACGTCACCGTTTTCCCCGTGCCCGTTGCACCGGTGATCAGGCCATGACGGTTTGCCATCGCGGGCAGCAAAAACAGCTCAGTGTCTGGCGTCCGGGCAATCAGCAGGGGTGTACTCATGATGCGCATCCTCGTGGAATCCTGCGTGGAGTATAGGCAACCTGACGGCAAAATGAATGTGTCAATTTCTTAGTTTGCGGCGCATTACGCAGCGCGGACTATGCTTTTGCATACGGTTAACAACATATTGGAAAGCTATGTCCAGATTCTTCTTTAACGACCGCAAACAGCTGGTGAATGATGCCATTGAAGGGATGCTCATCTCTGCCCCGCACGGCAATCTCGCCAGACTGGATATCGATCCGGCTATCCGCGTGGTGGTGCGCGCCGACTGGGATAAAAGTCGCGTGGCGGTGATATCCGGCGGGGGCTCCGGCCATGAACCGGCGCATGCGGGCTTTGTTGGTAAAGGGATGCTGACCGCGGCCGTCTGCGGCGATCTGTTTGCGTCCCCTAGCGTCGAGGCGGTGCTGAACGCCATTGTGGCCGTCACGGGCGATCGTGGCTGTCTGCTGATCGTCAAAAACTACACCGGGGATCGTCTCAACTTTGGCCTCGCGGCAGAAAAGGCCAAACGCTACGGGCTCAAAGTGGAGATGGTGATCGTGGCCGATGATATTGCCTTGCCGGATAACAAGCAGCCGCGTGGCATCGCCGGAACTGCGCTGGTGCATAAGATCGCCGGGTATGCCGCCGAACAGGGCAAGTCGCTAAACGAGGTACGCGATATGGCCCGCCAGGCCTGCGAAAATCTCTGGAGCCTGGGTGTGGCCATGCAAACCTGCAACCTGCCGGGCAGCGATGATGAAGAGGGGCGCATCAAAAAAGGCCATGTCGAGCTGGGGCTGGGGATCCACGGCGAGCCCGGGGCATCGGTGGTGGAGACGCAAAACAGCAGGGAGATTATCGATACGCTGGTGCAACCGCTGCTGGCGCAGGCGGGGGAGGGACGACTGGCGGTGCTTATCAATAACCTTGGCGGCGTGTCGGCCCTGGAGATGGCGCTGCTGACCAAAGAGCTGGCGCATTCCGCCCTGAAGGATCAGATTGCGTATTTGATTGGCCCGGCACCGCTGGTGAGCTCGCTGGACATGAAAGGCTTTTCGTTATCGCTGCTGAAGCTGAACGCGACATTTGAGCAGGCGCTGAACGCCCCGGTGGAGACGCTGGGCTGGCAAAAGCCCGTCGCCTTTGCGCCGCTGCGTACGTTAACGCACACTCCGCTGCACGATAGCGTAGAGTTTACCCCGTCGGCAAATGCGCATGTGGCGCAGCACGTCGCTGCGGTGGCGGAGCGGTTAATCGCCCTGGAAAACCGCCTTAACGCCCTGGACGCGAAAGTGGGTGATGGCGATACCGGTTCGACCTTTGCGCAAGGCGCGCGGGACATTGCGCAATGGCTGGAAGAAGATCGCCTGCCGCTGAACGATCTGCCGCAGCTGTTGCTGCTGGTGGGTGAGCGGCTGGCGACGGTAATGGGTGGTTCAAGCGGGGTGTTGATGTCGATCTTCTTTACCGCCGCCGGGGAGGGGCTGCGTAGCGGTAAGCCCCTGCCGGATGCCTTGCTGACCGGGCTTGCGCAAATGAAGCACTATGGCGGTGCCGAACTGGGGGATCGTACGCTGATTGATGCGCTGCAGCCCGCGCTGGAAGCGTGGCAGAAAGAGGGGCTTCAGGCTGCCGTCAGGGCGGCAAAAGAGGGGGCTGATGCCACGACGAGCATGGGCAAAGCCGGGGCGGGGCGTTCATCGTATGTGAATAAAGAGAATCTGCAGGGTGTTGCCGATCCTGGCGCGGTTGCGGTTGCCGAGGTGTTTGCGGCTCTGGTGCGATTGTAGAGAAACGCCCGGTGGCGCTACGCTTACCGGGCCTACAAAGCACATGTAGGCCGGGTAAGGCGTAGCCGCCACCCGGCACATTCACGTCAAAAATCCGCTTTCAACACCACACGGTAACGGGCTTTGCCGTCACGGACATGCTGGATCGCTTCGTTGATTTTCGACATCGGGTACATCTCGATGGTCGGCGCGACTCCGGTGCGGCCGGCAAACTTCATCAGTTTGCGCAGCTCGTACGGTGTGCCCGTTGCAGATCCGGAGATGCTGCGATCGCCACCGATCAGCGTAAAGGCGGGAACCGGGAGCGGCTTCAGCACGGCACCGACGGTATGGAAGTTTCCGCCATAGGCCAGCGCTTCAAAGTAGGGCTGCCAGTCGAGATCGACATTTACGGTGTTGATGATCAGATCGAACTGTCCCGCCAGGGCGGTCAGCGCCTCGGGATCGCGGCTGTTGACCACTTTGTCAGCACCCATCGCCAGCACTTCCTGCTCTTTGGCCGGGTTTGAGCTAAAGGCGGTCACTTCACAGCCCATCGCATGCAGCAGCTTAATGGCAATGTGGCCCAGACCACCGATGCCAATCACCCCTACGCGGCTGGTGGCGGTGATGTGGTGCATCAGCAGCGGTTTGAAGACCGTGATCCCACCGCACAGCAGCGGACCCGCAGATTCAATATCCATCTGCTCAGGGAGAGGAATGACCCACTGCCAGTCGGCGCGCAGTTTGTCGGCGAAGCCGCCGTTGTTCAGGATGGTAGGTGTGGCCCCTTCCAGACAGTTGATCTGGTTGCCGCTGATACAAGCATCACAGTGACCACAGCTACGGGCAGTCCAGCCAATGCCCACGCGCTGACCAATTTTCAGCCCCTTATCCTGCGCGGCATCGCCCAGGGCAACAACGCGACCGATAACTTCGTGACCGGCAATCAGCGGGTATTGTGAAAAGCCCCATTCGTTATCGATCATCGACAGGTCGGAATGGCAAATGCCGCAGTAATCCACCTGCACTTCGACGTCTTCTGCTTTCAGCTCGCCTGCATCGTATTCGTACAGCTCAAGCTCTGCACCCGCCTGCGGTGCGGCGTAGCTTTTTATCTTTGACATCAGTTTTCCCCTTCGTGGTGTTGAACTGAGAGTGTAGAGCATTCAGTTTACAACCGCTTAACAGAAGGGGGCAGGAGAGAGGTTACAGCGTTTTCAGCATTCGCACTTCGCAATCAACATGGCCGGTACAGCCCAGTGGCTGGTCGATATGCTCAAAGCCGAGATGCTCGTACAGCCTGATGGCTTCGGTCAGGAAGGCAGTGGTTTCAAGATAGCAGCGTTTAAAACCTTGAGTGCGGGCGTGATCCATCGCCAGTAATGCCAGTTTTTTCGCCAGGCCTTGTCCACGGACAACGGGCAGGAAATACATTTTTTGCAGCTCGCAGATATCGGGTTCGCTGCAAACTAATGGCGCAACCCCACCTCCACCTACGACCTGACCCTCTTGCTCAACCACCCAATAGGCTGCACCCGGCTGGCTGTACAGCTGAAAAAGTTCATCCAGATTAGGGTCGGCCACGGTGTAGCCTTTATCGGCGGTCAGGCCATATTCTGCGGAAACCTGACGGATAACAGCGGCTATCGCGGCATTATCCTGCGCAGAGAGGCGGCGTAGCGAGGCGGTCTTTGGCGCAACAAGATTCATAAATAACTCAATTTCAATTCAGAAAACTATACGTTTCTTTAATACCACTATTTTTTTAATGGCGCAAGGTACGTGTTTAATGTATTGCTGACGAAACGGAAATCAATATATCCTTTTGTTTGTTCTAGCAAGGCTGGATTTTTATTTGTTATTAAAAATACAAGGACGATATATTTATGAGTGCACTATCAGGGCAACATAATAACACGCAACATTTTATATTTCATGGGCAGGTTAAACCCTATTTTATTATCTGTTTAGTTAATGTCATTTTATCGATTATTACATTCGGCATATTTATTCCCTGGGCGTTGGTGCGTACGCGGCGCTATATCTGTGAGAACATGGAGCTAAAAGGGGCGCGTTTTGCCTACAGGGCGCGTGGCGGCACGATCCTGCTCAGTTGGCTTTTCATCCTGGTCGTGTTAACGCTGGTATCGCTGGCGCAACTCTTCATTATCCCGGATGCCGAAGGTGTCGGTACACTGCTTTTTATCTTGCTGGCTCTGCCGTTTATGATCGTAAAGGGGATCAGCTATCACCTCATGATGACGTCACTCAATTCCATCCATTTTAATTTTCAAACGTCTGCATTTCGTGCATGGTGGGTGATGATTGGGATGCCTGTGGTGATGGCCGCGCTGGTGACGGTGATGTTGAGTCTGATTGTCAGGGATCCAATGAGTCTCAGCGATATGCTATTTCGCGCCGCTGTAGTATTGCTGCTCATTTTTGTGGCAAGCAGTGTCATTTATGGTCTCGTTTATAGCCATTTAATGGAGTTAATAGGGAATGGTCTCTCATTTGGCGCAAATACATTCAGCATTTTGATTAGTAGCAAACGTTGCATCATTATTTTTTTATGTGCCACGGCAATAATGATCCCCTTTATTTTATTCATTATCTGGGTACTGGTTTCCCTTTTTTCCGGGATGATGACGAGCTGTATGCTGGGTATATGCAATGGCAGTACAGCGGAGAGATATATATTGACAAATTCAGGCTGGGTTGTTTTTTGCTATCTCGTTCTGGGGATCGGCGCCGTTTTATCGAAGGCGTATCTTTGGGGCGCTTTACGTAATCTTGCCATGAATAATCTGGTACTGGGGGAAAGCATTCGATTCCGCTCTACGCTGACATTCTCTGGAATGGCTCCGCGCCTTTTAGGTTTAGTTTTCCTGTCGGCTATAACGCTGGGGCTGGCTTATCCATGGGCAAAAATTGGTTTATTACGTTATCTGGCTGAGAATACTGCTGTTGTTGGCGATCTGGATAGTGTGTCTACTGACATTGAAGAGAGCCAGCCGGAACCCAATGTAACGACTCGTTTGTGCAGTGGTTTCGTTATTTAAAATAGAAACTGAATAAAAAAAGCCGGAGCGAACTCCGGCTTTTTTGTTCCGCCTGTATGTGCGATTAGAGCGCGGCGATTACGGCCTGCTGCTCAATCAACTTCGCTTTCGCTTGTGCATAACCGTTCAGCTTTTCACGCTCTTTGGCGATCACCGCTTCCGGGGCACGGGCAACGAAGCCTTCATTGGACAGTTTGCTTTCGATACGGCCAATTTCATCGTCAACTTTAGCCACTTCTTTCGCCAGACGTGCCAGCTCAGCATCTTTGTCAATCAGGCCTGCCATCGGGATCAGCAGCTCGGCGCCGTCGATGATTTTGGTCACGGAGACCGGACCTTTATCATCGGCTGGCAGCACGGTGATGCTCTCCAGACGCGCCATGGTCTGCAGGAAGGTGCTGTTCTCGGTCACGCGACGCTGTGCCGCTTCGCTGCAACCGCGCAGTAACAGCGCCAGTGGTTTGCCCGGGGCGATGTTCATTTCGGCACGGATATTACGCACCGCAATGATTGCCTGCTTCAGCCATTCGGTATCGGATGCGGCGGCTTCATCAATCTGCGTGGCATCGAAGGACGGGAACGGCTGCAACATGATGGTATCGGCATTGATACCCGCAATGACCTTCACACGCTGCCAGATGGTTTCGGTGATGAACGGGATGATCGGGTGCGCCAGGCGCAGCAGACCTTCCAGAACGGTAATCAGCGTATGGCGCGTGCCGCGCAGTTCCGCTTCAGTGCCGCCGTTCATGACCGGCTTGGTCAGCTCCAGGTACCAGTCGCAGAACTGGTTCCAGGTGAATTCGTACAGAATGCCTGCCGCGATATCGAAGCGATAGTTATCCAGCGCCTCGCGGAACGCTTTAATGGTCTGGTTGAATTCAGCCAGGATCCAGCGGTCTGCCAGGGACAGGGTCATTTCGCCGCCGTTAAAGCCGCAATCCTGATCCTCGGTGTTCATCAGCACAAAGCGGCTGGCGTTCCACAGCTTGTTACAGAAGTTGCGGTAACCTTCCAAGCGCTTCATGTCCCAGTTAATGTCACGGCCAGTAGAGGCCAGCGCCGCCAGGGTGAAACGCAGGGCGTCGGTACCGTGCGGCTCAATGCCGTTCGGGAACTGCTTCTCGGTGCGCTTGCGGATCTTCTCAGCCAGCTGCGGCTGCATCATGTTGCCGGTACGTTTTTCCAGCAGCTCTTCCAGAGAGATACCGTCCACCATATCCAGTGGGTCAATAACGTTACCCTTGGACTTGGACATCTTCTGGCCTTCGTCGTCACGAATCAGACCAGTCATATAGACGGTATGGAACGGAACCTGCGGCTTGCCGTTTTCATCTTTGATGAAGTGCATGGTCATCATGATCATGCGGGCGATCCAGAAGAAGATGATATCGAAGCCGGAGACCATCACGCTGGTTGGGTGGAACTGACGCAGCGCATCGGTGTTTTCTGGCCAGCCGAGGGTGGAGAAGGTCCACAGCGCGGAGGAGAACCAGGTATCCAGCACGTCTTCGTCCTGACGCAGGGCAACGTCCGCGCTCAGGTTGTTTTCCTGACGCACTTCGTCTTCAGTACGGCCAACGTAGACATTGCCTTCGTTGTCATACCATGCCGGGATACGGTGGCCCCACCACAGCTGACGGGAGATACACCAGTCCTGAATATCGCGCATCCAGGAGAAGTACATGTTTTCGTACTGCTTCGGTACGAACTGGATGTCGCCGTTTTCGACCGCTTCAACAGCCGGTTTCGCCAGTACGTCAGCACGCACGTACCACTGGTCGGTTAGCATCGGCTCGATCACCACGCCGCCACGGTCGCCATAAGGGACAGTCAGGTCATGCGGCTTGATTTCGTCCAGCAGGCCCAGGGCATCGACAGCGGCAACGATCGCTTTACGCGCGGCGAAGCGCTCCAGCTTCTGGAACTCAGCCGGAATGTCGCTGGAGTAAACGTCAGATTCATTGCCTTTGGTGTCATACACCTCTGCGCTTTCACGGATATCGCCGTCAAAGGTCAGGATGTTGATCATTGGCAGGGCGTGACGACGACCCACTTCGTAGTCGTTAAAGTCATGTGCCGGGGTGATCTTCACGCAGCCGGTACCTTTTTCCATGTCGGCGTGTTCGTCGCCCACAATTGGAATACGGCGGTTCACCAGCGGCAGCACCACAAATTTACCAATCAGATCTTTGTAACGCGGATCTTCCGGGTTAACGGCCACGCCGGTATCGCCCAGCAGGGTTTCTGGTCGGGTGGTGGCGACAATCAGGTAATCTTTACCGTCTGCGGTTTTTGCGCCATCGGCCAGCGGATAGCGGATGTGCCACATGGAGCCTTTCGACTCACGGTTTTCCACTTCCAGGTCAGAGATGGCGGTGCGCAGTTTCGGGTCCCAGTTTACCAGGCGCTTGCCACGGTAAATCAGGTCCTCTTTATACAGACGGACAAACACTTCTTTAACGGCATTGGAAAGACCTTCGTCCATGGTGAAGCGCTCGCGCTCCCAGTCCACGGAGTTGCCGAGACGGCGCATCTGACGGGTAATGGTGCCGCCAGATTCCGCTTTCCACTGCCAGATTTTGTCGATAAAGGCGTCGCGGCCATAGTCGTGACGGGTTTTACCTTCTTCAGCGGCAATCTTACGCTCAACCACCATCTGGGTAGCGATACCCGCGTGGTCAGTACCGGCCTGCCACAGGGTGTTTTTGCCCTGCATGCGCTGGTAACGGATCATGGTATCCATGATGGTCTGCTGGAAGGCATGCCCCATATGCAAACTGCCGGTGACGTTCGGCGGCGGGATCATGATGCAGAAGGACTCTTTGCTTTCATCGCCGTTAGGCTTGAAATAGCCCTGCTGTTCCCAGTGCTCGTAAAGCGGCTGTTCGATATCGCGTGGGTTATATGTCTTTTCCATTATTTCCAGGTTGCCGTATTCAGGTTAAAACCAGCCAGGCGGTACGCTTTATAGCGTTCGCGCGCCAGTTGTTTCAGGGAATCTTCGTGAGGGACAAAGTCTATCACTTCTGTGAAAGCGGTGGCAAAATCTGCAAAGCCGCTGCGCAGGCTAATCAGAATATCGCGTGGACTGCTGTTACGCTTTTGCGGCCAGGCGATCTCCACCGGCGCACCGCCGCGCGGTCCTTCTCCCGCCAGATTATGCGGAACAAAACTTTCCGGCGGTCGTGCCCACAGCGCTTCATCCAGACGGATGGCCTGCTGCTCATCTTCGCAGGCAATCAGCACGCGAAGACCCGCGCGCCAACGTTCTGCGGCAATGTCACACACCAGTTGTTCAACGGCGCTTAAGCCATCCTGTTGGGTGTCATTGTCCAGAAGATAGAACGTTGCGTTTTTCATATATGGGGTTTCTTGTGGTGACTTTAAATGCTTAAGCCCGGTGGCGCTACGCTTACCGGGCCTACGGTTTACTGCCGTTTGTAGGCCGGGTAAGGCGACGCCGCCACCCGGCATTTACCCTTACTCGTCGCCGTTAAAACCGGCGCGATTGAGCAGGAACTGCGACAGCAGAGCCACTGGACGGCCAGTTGCGCCTTTGGCTTTACCGGAGCGCCATGCGGTGCCCGCGATATCCAGGTGTGCCCAATTGTACTTGCGGGTAAAGCGCGACAGGAAGCAGCCCGCGGTGATAGCACCGCCAGGACGACCGCCGATATTCGCCATATCCGCAAAGTTAGACTCCAGCTGCTCCTGATACTCATCGCCCAGCGGCAGACGCCATGCACGATCGCCCGCCTGCTCGGAGGCACCAATCAGCTCATGCGCCAGCGGGTTGTGGTTCGACATCAGGCCGGTGATGTGGTGACCCAGGGCAATCACGCAGGCGCCGGTCAGGGTTGCTACGTCGATAACCGCTTCCGGATCGAAGCGCTCAACGTAGGTCAGCACGTCGCACAGTACCAGACGGCCTTCGGCGTCGGTGTTCAGGACTTCAACGGTCTGCCCGGACATGGTGGTAAGGACGTCACCTGGACGATAGGCGCGACCACCCGGCATGTTTTCACAGCCCGCCAGCACGCCAATCACGTTGATTGGCAGTTGCAGCTCGGCCACCATGCGCATTACGCCGTAAACCGCCGCCGCGCCGCACATGTCGTACTTCATCTCGTCCATGCCTTCGGCAGGCTTGATGGAGATACCGCCGGAGTCGAAGGTCAGGCCTTTACCCACCAGCACAATCGGACGTACGTCTTCTGCCGGGTTGCCTTTGTACTCAATGACCGACATCAGGGATTCATTTTGTGAACCGTTGCCGACGGCGAGGTAGGAGTGCATCCCCAGCTCTTTCATCTGCTGTTCGCCAATCACGCGGGTGACAACATTTTTGCTGTAGGAGTCAGCCAGCTGACGCGCCTGTGATGCAAGGTAGCCCGCGTTACAGATGTTAGGCGGCATATTGCCCAGGTCTTTCGCGGCCTTGATACCGGCTGCAATAGCCAGGCCATGCTGAATAGCGCGTTCACCGCTGGTCAGCTCGCGACGGGTCGGGACGTTAAAGACCATCTTACGCAGCGGACGACGCGGTTCGCTTTTAGTGGTTTTCAGCTGATCGAAGCTGTAAAGGGTCTCTTTGGCTGTCTCAACCGCCTGGCGTACTTTCCAGTAGGTATTGCGGCCTTTGACGTGCAGTTCGGTCAGGAAGCAGACGGCCTCCATTGAGCCAGTATCATTCAGCGTATTGATCGTTTTCTGAATGACCTGTTTGTACTGGCGCTCGTCCAGCTCACGCTCCTTGCCACAGCCAATCAGCAGGATGCGCTCGGAGAGGACGTTAGGCACGTGATGCAGCAGCAATGTCTGGCCCGGCTTGCCTTCCAGCTCGCCGCGGCGCAGCAGGGCGCTAATGTAGCCGTCACTGATCTTATCGAGTTGTTCGGCGATTGGAGAGAGTCTGCGGGGTTCAAACACGCCGACAACGATGCAGGCACTCCGCTGTTTCTCCGGGCTACCGCTTTTTACACTGAACTCCATGAACTACGCTCCTGAATCTTAAAGACAACAGCGGCAGCTACGGATAGAATTGAAACCTTTCGTAACTCGTGCCCGCTGTTGCGGTGACTTCGTGTTAATCTTACGTTATTACGGTTTCGGCACGTCATAATAACTCCTGAAGCGCGAATCCGTCGGGTGTTCTAATCTTAGCGATGATTTCGACGACTCAAGAGAATAAATGACGTTTAAGCCATGAAACAAGCGATTTTCCTGCAAAGAGACGGGTTTTTACGGGCGTATTTAATGTGATAATCATAAGATATCTGGTGCGGGAGACGCTCAAAAGCCAGCTGGCGATACTCTTCATACTGCTTCTGATCTTTTTCTGTCAGAAACTGGTAAGGATCCTCGGCGCGGCTGTTGATGGCGAAATTCCCACAAATCTGGTGCTTTCTCTGCTTGGGCTGGGCGTGCCTGAAATGGCGCAGCTTATCCTGCCACTTAGCCTTTTCCTCGGACTGCTGATGACGCTCGGTAAACTCTATACCGAAAGTGAAATCACCGTCATGCATGCGTGCGGTCTGAGCAAAGCGGTTCTGGTTAAAGCCGCTATGCTCCTGGCGTTATTCACCGGCATCGTGGCCGCCGTAAACGTCATGTGGGCCGGTCCGGTCTCTTCTCGTCATCAGGATGAAGTGCTGGCGGAGGCGAAAGCCAACCCCGGTATGACCGCGCTGGCCCAGGGGCAGTTCCAGCAGGCAACGGATGGTAACTCCGTGCTGTTTATCGAAAGCGTGGATGGCAACCGCTTTAACGATGTGTTCCTCGCGCAAATCCGTCCCAAGGGCAATGCCCGTCCCTCTGTTGTAGTGGCCGATTCCGGCCAGCTGGCGCAGGGGAAAGACGGTTCGCAGATTGTGACGCTGAACAAAGGCACCCGCTTTGAAGGTACGGCGTTGCTGCGTGATTTCCGCATCACTGACTTCCAGAACTACCAGGCAATTATTGGTCATCAGGCGGTTGCGCTGGATCCCAGCGATACCGAGCAGATGGACATGCGCACACTGATCAATACCGATACCAATCGCGCCCGCGCGGAGCTGCACTGGCGAATCACCCTGGTATTCACGGTCTTTATGATGGCGTTGATGGTGGTGCCGCTTAGCGTGGTAAACCCACGTCAGGGACGGGTGCTCTCCATGCTGCCCGCCATGCTGCTTTATCTGGTGTTCTTCCTGCTGCAAACGTCGATCAAATCGAACGGTGGCAAAGGAAAAATTGACCCGGTTATCTGGACCTGGGTAATTAACGGACTCTATCTGCTGTTGGCCGTTGCCCTCAACCTGTGGGACACCGTGCCGATGCGCCGCGTGCGGGCCCGGTTTATGCGTAAAGGAGCGGTGTAATGCAGGCGTTTGGCGTTCTTGACCGCTATATCGGTAAAACCATTTTCACCACCATCATGATGACCTTATTCATGCTGGTGTCGCTCTCCGGCATCATCAAGTTTGTGGACCAGCTGAAAAAGGCCGGGCAGGGGAGCTACGATGCCATGGGCGCGGGGATGTATACCCTGCTCAGCATTCCAAAAGATGTGCAAATCTTCTTCCCGATGGCGGCGCTGTTAGGGGCGTTGCTGGGGCTGGGGATGCTGGCGCAGCGCAGTGAGCTGGTGGTCATGCAGGCCTCCGGCTTTACCCGTATGCAGGTGGCGCTCTCCGTCATGAAAACGGCGATCCCGCTGGTATTGCTGACCATGGCGATGGGGGAGTGGGTTGCGCCACAGGGAGAACAGATGGCGCGTAACTACCGCGCGCAAATGATGTATGGCGGCTCGTTGCTCTCTACCCAGCAGGGGCTGTGGGCGAAAGATGGCAATAACTTTGTCTACATCGAACGCGTCACGGGCGATAACTCCCTCGGCGGTGTGAGCATTTACAGCTTTAACGATCAGCGTCGTCTGCAGGCGGTGCGTTACGCCGCGTCGGCCACGTTTGATACTGATAACAAGGTCTGGCGTCTGTCGCAGGTAGATGAATCAAACCTGCAGGATCCAAAACAGATCACCGGGTCGCAAACAGTCTCTGGCACATGGAAAACCAACCTGACGCCGGATAAGCTCGGTGTGGTTGCGCTGGATCCGGATGCTCTCTCCATCAGCGGCCTGTACAACTACGTGAAGTACCTGAAATCGAGCGGCCAGGATTCCGGACGTTATCAGCTCAACATGTGGAGCAAGGTCTTCCAGCCGCTCTCGGTGGCGGTGATGATGCTGATGGCATTGTCGTTTATCTTTGGCCCGCTGCGTAGCGTCCCGATGGGGGTGCGTGTCGTGACAGGTATCAGCTTCGGCTTTGTCTTCTACGTTCTGGACCAAATCTTCGGCCCGCTGACGCTGGTGTACGGTATACCGCCGGTGATTGGCGCGCTGCTACCGAGCGCCTCCTTCTTCGTGATCAGCCTCTGGCTGCTGCTCAAGCGCTCCTGACCCCTCCCGCCTCACTTCCCTGCTTGGGAAGTGAGGCGCATCGCCTGTTTTACCCCTCACTTTTTTGCACAACCTTCAACGTCTTGCCTGGAATTTGAGTATTATTGTGCGATGACGTCGTGAAGAGATCCCTTATGAAGCAAATTCGGTTACTGGCGCAATACTATGTCGATCTGATGATGAAGCTTGGCCTGGTGCGCTTCTCCCTGTTGCTGGCGCTGGCGCTGGTGGTGCTGGCGATTGTGGTACAGATGGCCATTACCATGGTGCTCCACGGCCAGGTTGAGAGTATCGACCTTATACGTTCCATTTTCTTTGGCCTACTGATTACGCCCTGGGCGGTCTATTTCCTCTCGGTGGTGGTTGAGCAGCTGGAGGAGTCCCGCCAGCGGCTGACCCGGCTGGTGGAAAAGCTGGAAGAGATGCGCGAGCGCGATCTGAAGCTCAACGTGCAGCTAAAAGACAACATCGCTCAGCTGAACCAGGAGATCTCAGATCGTGAAAAAGCGGAGGCTGAGCGCCAGACTACGCTGGAACAGCTGAAAATCGAAATGAAAGAGCGTGAACAGACGCAGATCCAGCTTGAACAGCAGTCTTCGTTCCTGCGCTCTTTCCTTGATGCCTCCCCGGACCTGGTTTTCTACCGCAATGAAGATAAAGAGTTTTCCGGCTGTAACCGGGCGATGGAGTTACTGACCGGTAAGAGCGAAAAACAGCTTATCAATCTGCGCCCGCAGGATGTCTACTCTCCGGAGGCGGCAGCCAAAGTTATCGAAACCGATGAGAAGGTGTTCCGTCACAACGTCTCCCTGACCTACGAGCAGTGGCTCGACTACCCGGACGGACGCAAAGCCTGCTTCGAAATCCGTAAAGTGCCGTACTACGACCGCGTCGGGAAACGTCACGGGTTGATGGGCTTCGGGCGTGATATTACCGAGCGTAAGCGCTACCAGGATGCGCTGGAGCGCGCCAGCCGGGATAAAACGACCTTTATCTCCACCATCAGCCATGAACTGCGTACTCCGCTGAACGGTATCGTCGGGTTAAGCCGCATTCTGCTCGACACCGAACTGACGGCCGAGCAGGAGAAATATCTTAAAACCATCCATGTCTCGGCGGTCACGCTCGGCAATATCTTCAACGATATTATTGATATGGATAAGATGGAGCGGCGCAAAGTCCAGCTGGATAACCAGCCGGTGGACTTCACCAGCTTCCTGGCCGATCTGGAAAACCTCTCCGGTCTGCAGGCGCAGCAGAAAGGGCTACGCTTTGTGATGGAGCCAACCCTGCCGCTGCCGCATAAGGTGGTGACCGACGGCACGCGCCTGCGCCAGATCCTGTGGAACCTGATCAGCAACGCGGTCAAATTCACCCAGAGTGGTCAGGTGGCGGTTCGCGTGCGCTACGGCGAGGGGGAGATGCTGCACTTCGAGGTGGAAGATTCCGGGATCGGGATCCCGCAGGAGGAGCAGGACAAAATCTTCGCCATGTATTACCAGGTTAAAGACAGCCACGGGGGCAAACCCGCTACCGGGACCGGCATCGGTCTGGCGGTATCGCGCCGTCTGGCGAAGAGCATGGGCGGTGACATCACGGTGACCAGCAACCCTGGGCACGGCTCTGTATTTAAACTCAGCGTTCGGGCCCCGGCAGTGGCGGAAGAGGTCGAGGACACTTTTGCCCATGACGATATGCCGCTGCCTGCCCTGCATGTGCTGCTGGTGGAAGATATCGAGCTGAACGTGATTGTCGCGCGCTCGGTGCTGGAGAAACTGGGCAGCAGCGTGGACGTCGCCATGACCGGTAAAGCCGCGCTGGAGATGTTCACGCCGGGAGAATATGACCTGGTGCTGCTGGACATTCAGTTGCCGGACATGACCGGGCTGGATATCTCGCGCGAGCTGACGAGCCGTTACGCCAGCGACGAGCTGCCGCCGCTGGTGGCGCTGACCGCCAACGTGCTGAAAGACAAAAAAGAGTACCTGGATGCTGGTATGGACGATGTACTGAGCAAACCGCTGGCGGTACCCGCCTTAACCGCCATGATCAAGAAGTTCTGGGACACCTGTGACGAAGAGGAGAGCACCATGACGAAGGTAGATACAGAGAAAGCGCAGTCTTTGCTGGATATCGACATGCTCGAGCAGTACATCGATCTGGTTGGTCCGAAGTTGATTACCGATGGCCTGGCGATCTTCGAGAAGATGATGCCGGGCTATTTAAACGTGCTCGAGTCAAACCTGACGGCTCGGGATAAGAAAGGCATCGTTGAAGAAGGCCACAAAATCAAAGGTGCGGCTGGATCGGTGGGTTTGCGTCATCTGCAGCAGCTTGGTCAGCAGATTCAGTCTCCAGATTTACCCGCGTGGGAAGATAACGTAGGCGAATGGGTTGAGGAGATGAAGCAGGAGTGGCAGAACGATGTGGCCGTGCTGAAAGCCTGGGTGGAGAGCAGAAAAAAATGACCCCGGTAGACCGGGGTGCGCGAATACTGCGCCAACACCAGGGAAATCTTGGCTGCGCCTGAATAGAAATCGTTTTTTTCGTAAATGGCGTAGCCGGAAACTTTAGGCTGCACGCAGTTAAGATAGCAAATCTTAAATACGTTGTTACATGAATCAGTTAAATGTGTGAAGCATACCGTTTTAATCAGAATCTTTAATGTGCATTTAGCATTTTTCGAGAGGGATCCCAGGATGAAAAAGGTTGGCGTGGTACTGAGCGGATGTGGTGTTTACGATGGTTCTGAAATTCATGAAGCTGTTTTGACGCTACTGGCTCTGGCGCGTAACGGCGCCGAAGCGGTCTGCTTCGCCCCGGATAAAACCCAGGTAGACGTGATCAACTACCTGACCGGCGAAACGATGGCCGAAAGCCGTAACGTCCTGATTGAGTCCGCGCGGATTGCCCGTGGACAGGTTCGTCCGCTCAGCGAGGCCCGGGCTACCGAGCTGGACGCGCTGATTGTGCCAGGCGGTTTTGGCGCGGCAAAAAACCTGAGCGATTTTGCCGCCCAGGGAAGTGGTTGCCGGGTAGACAGTGATTTAAAAGCGCTGGCGCTGCAGATGCATGAAGCCGGCAAACCGTTGGGCTTTATCTGTATCGCCCCTGCGATGCTGCCAGCCATTTTTGATATGCCGCTGCGCCTGACCATCGGAACGGATATTGATACCGCTGAGGCTATCGAGGATATGGGCGGTGAGCATATCCCCTGCCCGGTGGATGATATTGTGGTCGACGAAGAGAACAGGATCGTCACCACACCCGCTTACATGCTGGCACAAAATATTGCGGAAGCGGCGACGGGCATTGAGAAGCTGGTTACGCGCGTACTGGTGCTCGCTGCATGAAGTTAAGACGTCCGAAAGCGGGTTGGTTAAGACGGATCGTCATTCGCATTCTGTTGATCATGGCGGTTTTCTGGGGTGGGGGTATCGCCCTGTTCAGCTTTCTGCCAGTGCCATTTTCAGCGGTAATGGTTGAACGTCAGGTGAGCAACTGGCTGAGCGGTAATTTCAGCTACTTTGCGCACTCTGACTGGGTGAGTATGGATGAGATCTCCCCCTGGATGGGGCTCGCCGTGATTGCCGCCGAAGATCAAAAATTCCCTCAGCACTGGGGGTTTGACGTCGGGGCGATCGAGAAGGCGCTAGCGCATAACGAGCGCAACGAGAGCCGTATCCGCGGAGCATCCACGCTTTCTCAGCAGACGGCGAAGAACCTGTTTTTATGGGATGGTCGCAGCTGGGTGAGAAAGGGCTTTGAAGCCGGGCTGACGCTGGGTATCGAAACGGTGTGGAGTAAGAAACGGATCCTGACGGTATATCTCAATATCGCGGAATTTGGCGAAGGGATATTTGGGGTCGAAGCCGCGGCGCAGCGCTATTTCAACAAACCTGCAAGCCGTCTGACAGCGTCGGAGGCCGCGCTGCTGGCGGCTGTGTTACCGAACCCGATTCGCTTTAAGGCCAGTGCGCCATCAGGCTATGTACGTAGCCGTCAGGCGTGGATCCTGCGCCAGATGCGCCAGCTCGGTGGGGAAGGATTTATGCAGGCCAATAAGCTGCATTAATCTTCATCAAACCCGGCGTTGAACAGCGCAATGACTGCTGCCAGCGCCTCCACTTCCTGCGGGCCGGTGGCTTCAATTTCAATCTGACGGCCCTTTGCCGAATCCAGCATCAGCAGAGCGATGACGCTGTTGGCTTCGGCTTCGGTGCCTTCGTCGTTACGCAGCAGAACTTCCGCGTCAAATCCCTGCATCAGTTCAAATAACTTCATCGCCGGGCGGGCATGCATGCCCAGCTTGTTGGTGATTTCAACGGTCTGCTTTACGGTCATGTTTTACGTTTTTCCAGCGTACGATGACGGGACTGCACGTTTTTACCGCGCGAGCGGAAATAGTCAGCCAGTTGCTCAGCAATATAGACCGAACGGTGTTTACCCCCGGTACAACCAATCGCCACCGTCAGGTAGCTGCGATTGTTTGTCTCCAGCATCGGCAACCAGAGTTCAAGATAGCTGCGCGTCTGATAGATAAAGTTATGCACTTCCGTATGTCTGTCAAGGAAGGCTGCGACCGGCTTATCCAGGCCGGTCATCGGGCGCAGCTTCGGATCCCAGTGCGGGTTCGGTAAGAAGCGCACGTCAAACACGTAGTCCGCATCGATAGGGATACCGTGCTTAAAGCCGAACGATTCAAAGACCATCGTCAGCTCGCGTTCGCGTTTACCCAGCAGACGGGTGCGTAGCATCTCCGCCAGCTCATGGACCGACATCTCTGAGGTATCGACGATCAGATCGGCGCGCGAGCGCAGCGGCTCCAGCAGATCGCTCTCCTGGTCAATGGCACTTTCCAGCGACAGATTTTTACTGGAGAGCGGATGCAAACGGCGGGTGTCACTGTAGCGACGAATCAACGTATTGCGGTCGGCATCAAGGAACAGCAGCTGAGGTGAAAAGGCCTCTGGCAGATTGCTCATCGCCTGCTCAAAGATCTCCGGCGATTCAGGCATGTTACGCACGTCGATGCTGACTGCCGCAGAGATCTGCCGATCCGCCAGCGAACGGGCCAGCTCGGGCAGAAGCACCACCGGCAGGTTATCCACGCAGTAAAAGCCCATATCTTCCAGCGCGCGCAGGGCGACCGATTTCCCGGAGCCCGAACGCCCGCTGACGATCATCAGCACCATGTACCGTTTCTCCTCAGGACCACAGATGTTAAAGCCATCACCCGATTACGCCTCATCCTGATTGCCTTCCGTTTCTGTAATAATTTGATAAAGCTCTTCGTCGCTCTGCGCCGCGCGTAAACGACGACAGATGGTTTTATCCGCCAGACGTTTAGCCACCAGCGAGAGCGTATGCAGATGCGTTTTGGTCTGATCGGCTGGCACCAGCAGGGCAAACAGCAAATCGACCGGCTGGTTATCAATGGCATCGAAGGCGATAGGTGTTTCCAGTTGAACAAACACCCCTACAGCGCGCAGAGTATCCTCTTCCAGTTTGCCATGTGGAATGGCGATGCCGTTACCGATGCCGGTACTGCCCATTTTTTCGCGGGTGAGGATCGCTTCAAAGACCACTTGTGGCGCCAGGCTCAGCTGTTTTGCGGCCAGTTCACTGATGATCTCCAGCGCACGTTTTTTGCTCTGGCAGTGAACGGCACTGCGGGTACATTCCTGATTAAGGACACTGCTCAGTTGTAGAGTGGAATCGTTATTCATCATAATTTCACCTAAGCGCTAACTGTACAAAGGGCCCGTTGTGTTTCACAACAGGCCGTCCTGCACCCGTTAACTGCCCGGACAATTAGTGTTGTTTCAGTTTGTCTTTATGTTTGTTTAGCTGTCGTGCCAGCTTGTCAATCAAGCCGTCGATAGCCGCGTACATGTCCTGCCCTTCCGCACTGGCATGGATTTCGCCCCCGTTGACGTGCAAGGTAGCATCCGAGATATGAGTCACTTTTTCCACTTTTAACACAACATAGACATGGTTGATCCTCTCGAAATACTGCTCGAGCTTAGCGAACTTGGTATTCACAAATTCACGCAGGGATTCAGTGATTTCGACATTGTGTCCTGTGATGTTGAGCTGCATAGTGTCTTCCTTATCGGTTGTGTCAGACCAGTTGTTTACGCTGGTTTGACGGCGGAATGGATAAAGACTCTCGATACTTCGCAACAGTGCGGCGTGCCACCATGATACCTTGTTCGGACAGCATGGTGGTCAACTTACTGTCACTCAGCGGTTTCGCGGGGTTTTCCGCGGCGATCAATTTTTTCACCAGCGCCCGGATGGCTGTCGACGAGGCTTCGCCGCCGCCTTCGGTGTTGACATGGCTGGAGAAAAAATACTTAAGCTCAAAAATACCACGCGGACTGTGCAGATACTTCTGCGTCGTCACGCGAGAAATGGTCGACTCATGCATCTCGACGGCCTGGGCGATATCCGCCAGCACCATCGGTTTCATAAACTCTTCACCCTGCTCAAAAAACGCCTGCTGCTGCTCGACGATGCAGCGGCTGACGCGCAGCAGTGTATCATTGCGGCTCTCAAGGCTTTTGATCAGCCAGCGGGCTTCCTGCAGATTACTGCGGATAAACTGGTTATCCGAGTCGTTGCGCGAGCTGGTGCACATTGAGGCGTATTGCTGATTGATTTGCAGGCGGGGAATGCTGTCGGAATTCAGCTCGACGGTCCACAAACCGTTATGCTTGCGCACCAGCACATCGGGAATGACATACTCCGGCTCGCTGGTCTGGATAGATTGCCCCGGGCGCGGATCCAGAGACTGAATCAGGTTGACCGCCTCTTTCAGGATCTCCTCTTTCAGCCGCGTGACGCGCATCAGTGAGCGGAAATCGTGGTTGGCAAGCAGATCCAGATGTTCGCTGATGATAAGCCGGGCCTCTTCCAGCCACGGGGTCTCTTTAACAAACTGCGAAAGCTGAATGAGCAAGCAGTCACGGAGATCTCTCGCGGCGACGCCAATCGGGTCAAAGCGCTGAACGCGCTTCAGGACCGCTTCGACCTCTTCGAGCTCAATCTCGTCATCGCCTATGCTCTCCAGAATATCGTCCAGCGACACGGTCAGATAGCCGGTCTCATCCACGGCATCTACAATGGAGGTGGCGATGGCGCGATCGGTATCGGAGAACGGTGTCAGCTCTACCTGCCACATCAGATAATCCTGCAGTGACTGGGTGGTCTCGCCCTGATAGACCGGCAACTCGTCATCCTGGTAGTCTGCGCGTGTACCGGATGGCGTGCCGGCGGTGTAGATCTCATCCCAGCTGGCATCGAGAGGGAGCTCGTCAGGCATCTCTTTTTGCTCAAGGGCATCAACCGTGTCGAGGGTCTCGTTATCCTGGCTTTGTTGCGTTTCTACCTCATCGTGAAGATCGGTTTGCTCGAGCAGGGGGTTACTTTCCAGCGCTTGCTGGAGCTCCTGCTGCAGTTCCAGCGTCGACAGTTGCAACAGACGAATAGCCTGTTGTAACTGCGGCGTCATTGCCAGCTGTTGGCTGAGCCTTAATTGCAAACCTTGCTTCATGTTCAGAGCATTTTTCTCCGTTTACGCGAGTCTTAACTTCTACCCTATCAGAGTCTGAAGTCTTCCCCAAGATACACGCGCTTAACATGATCGTCTTCGAGGATCTGCTGCGGGGTACCGTGGGCGATGAGGTGGCCCTGGCTGACGATATAGGCACGCTCACACACCGCCAGCGTCTCACGTACGTTGTGGTCGGTGATGAGAACCCCGAGCCCACTGTCGCGCAGATGCTCAATAATACGTTTGATATCGATAACCGAAATGGGGTCAACCCCCGCAAACGGTTCATCGAGCAGAATAAATTTCGGATTAGCCGCCAGCGCGCGGGCAATTTCCACACGGCGGCGTTCGCCACCGGAGAGCGCTTGGCCCATGCTGTCGCGCAGGTGTTCGATATGGAACTCTTCCATCAGCTCATTGGCGCGATCCTGACGCTGTTCGGCGGTCAGATCATCGCGGATCTGCAGCACCGCCATCAGGTTATCGAAAACGCTCAGGCGACGGAAAATGGATGCTTCCTGCGGCAGATAACCGATCCCGCGGCGCGCACGGGCGTGCAGGGGCAGCAGGCTGATATCTTCGTCATCAATAATGATGTTACCCGCGTCGCGCGGAACAATGCCCACCACCATATAAAAGGTGGTGGTTTTACCTGCACCGTTAGGACCCAACAGGCCGACAATCTCGCCGGAGTTGACGGTCAAACTGACATCTTCCACGACGCGGCGGCCCTTATAGGCTTTGGCGAGATTCTTTGCAGTTAATGTTGCCATAACGAATTAGTTACTCTTTTTCTGTGCCGGGGCCTGATTGCTATTTTTGTCCTGCAGCTGCGATGGAACCAGTACGGTGGTCACGCGTTTGCCTTTCTCGCTGAAGGCCTGCATTTTCTGCTCTTTGACCAGGTAGGTGATCTTGTCGCCCTTGATATTGCTGTCGAGCTGCTCCAGGTACGCATTACCAGTAAGAACAACGAAATCTTTCGCCAGCTCGTAGTGCATCTGGGAGGCGTGGCCTTTCACCGGCTTGCCGTTATCCTGCATCTGATAGAAGGTGGCCGGGTTGCCGTAGCCATCGATAATCTCTTTCCCGTCCTCACCGCCAGGACGCGTCACCACTACCTTGTCGGCATTAATTTTGATGGTGCCCTGAGTCACGACCACGTTGCCGGTAAAGGTCACCACGTTGCCTTGCATATCGAGTGATTGCGTATCAGATTCGATATGAATCGGCTGCTCGGTATCACCCGTCACAGCAAGCGCAGGCAGGCTAAGGGCCAGCAGGGCGCTGGCTATAACACAATTAAGGCTGAGTTTGTTTGTTTTGAATTTCATAAGAGGTTCTAACCTTTTCAATCAGCTCTGCGTTCTTGCTGCGTAAGTTCCCGCGCATTCTCAGACCGCTGGAATTAAATGTTGTGCCGTATAACGTGACCAGATCCTGCGATGTTACATCCTGAGTCACAAGGTTTATCTGTGCGTTATCGGTCGTGATTTTGCGCAACTGCGCATCTGCGGTCAGCGCATTCACTTCAACATGGCCATACAGATAAAGCATACGGTCATTCGTCAGTTTTGCCCGATCTGCTTTAATCGACCATGTCGGAATTTTATCGGTATCAAACGTGGTCATCACCGGTTGAGTAAACCATGAGACGCCCTGTTCGGAAAAATACTCAACGTGCTGAGCGATAAGGCGGTAATTCAGCGCCCCTTCCGGGCTGTAAACGACGGTATCGCTGTGATCGCTTTTATACGTTGGAGCGTTGGTGTTAACCGTCGGCGCTTGTTCGTCGTCCCGGTCAGCGAGATTCACGCCAATCAGTACCAGTACGACAAGCGTTAGCAGAATAATAACCCAACGTCTGGTTTTACTCATATCGATTGCCCTTTGGCCTCATCAAGCTTACCTTGCGCCAGCAGTAACAGGTCGCAGACTTCTCGTACTGCGCCACGGCCACCGTTAATCCGGGTGACATAGTCAGCGCGTGGGATCAAAAGCGGATGGGCATCGGCCACGGCGATGCTAAGTCCCACTTCTGCCATCACTGGCCAGTCAATAAGATCGTCTCCGACATAGGCAACGTTTTCCGGGGCGATGGCAAGTTTACCAAGTAAGTCCCTGAAAGCGACCATCTTATCGGATTGCCCCTGATAGAGATGGGTAATGCCCAGCGTTTCGCAACGATCTTCTACCAGTTTAGCCTTACGTCCGGTGATGATGGCAACTTCTATGCCAGATGTCAGGGCACAGCGAATCCCGTAGCCATCACGCACGTTGAACGCTTTCAGCTCTTCACCATTATTGCCCATGTAAATCAGGCCGTCTGACAGCACGCCATCCACATCCAGGATCAGCAGGCGAATTTTCTCGGCCTGCGACATCATCTGCGCGCTTACCGGGCCATAACAGGTTGCAAGGGATGCACCCGTATTAATCATTGTCTTATCCTTCATTACACTACGCCTGCGCGCAAAAGATCATGCATATGTACCACACCCAGTAACTGGTCGCCATCGGCAACCATAACGGAGGTGATATGGCGGGACTGCATCAGGTTCAGTACCTCAACGGCCAGCGTGCCGGGACGCACCCGAATGCCGCCTGAGGTCATCACATCGGCGATACCCAGCTTACGGACATCCACACCCATATCGAATACGCGACGGAGATCCCCGTCGGTAAAGATACCCTCAATCTTCATCTGATCGTTGCAGATGACGGTCATCCCCAGGTTTTTGCGGGTAATTTCCAGCAGCGCATCGCGCAGGGAGGCCTCTTTGCTGACGTGCGGAATTTCATCCCCCGTATGCATAATATCATTTACGCGCAGCAGCAGTTTACGTCCCAGCGCACCGCCCGGATGGGAGAGGGCAAAATCTTCGGCGGTAAAGCCGCGCGCTTCAAGCAGGGCGACGGCCAGCGCATCACCCATAACCAGCGCGGCAGTGGTGCTGGAGGTCGGTGCCAGCCCCAGGGGACAGGCTTCTTTTGGCACTTTAACGCACAGGTGGATATCTGCGGCGCGCGCCATGCTGCTCTCCGGACGGCTGGTAATACAGATCAGGGGAACGTGCAGACGTTTCAGGACCGGGATCAGCGCCAGGATCTCATTCGATTCGCCCGAGTTGGATAACGCAATGACGATATCCTGTGACGAAACCATACCCAGATCGCCATGCGCCGCTTCGCCGGGATGGACGAAAAACGCTTTCGTGCCGGTACTGGCGAAGGTCGCTGCCATTTTACGGCCAATATGGCCGGATTTACCCATCCCCATCACCACGACTTTGCCAGGACAGTGGAAAAGTTTTTCGCACGCCAGGCTAAAGTCCTGATTAATGTATTGATCTAACTGCGCCAGACCTTCACGTTCAATCTCCAGAACCTCTTTTCCTGCTTTCTGAAAGTCAAAACCCGGCTGCAATTCTATTTGCGACATAATGCGTTTCCGTTTACCCAGAGAGAAGCGGCGAGAGCCAGTACAGCATCGCCATCCATACGACAAATCCCACCGTCAGCAGCGCACCGGCGCCCTGACCAATCTGCCTTTTTCGCCGCCAGCAGAGCAGGGCGAAGATTACGCTGACTAAGACCATCACCCCGTAATCGCGGCTGAACGCGAGCGGATTAAACGCGCCAGGGGCAATCAGGGCAGGCAGGCCAAGCACGATAGCAACATTAAAAATATTCGAGCCGATGATATTGCCAATCGCCATGTCATCTTCACCCTTACGCGCCCCGGCGATAGCCGTTGCGAGCTCAGGCAAACTGGTACCAATGGCAATCACCGTCAGGCCGATGGTTAACTCGCTCATGGCGAAATAGTTGGCCAGAACCGTAGCGTTATCTACAATCATCTGCGTCGCCATGGGCATGATGATTAACGCCACACCCAGCCAGAGCAGCGCGACGGGTAAGTTCCCCTCACGCGGCAGCTCTGCCACCTGTTCGCGGGTTAACGTGTCACTGCCTTGCTTTTCTGCCGCCCGGGCAAGCTTCACGATATAAAACAGCCAGATGACCGCCAGCGCCAGCAGAAAAATGCCATCGCTGAGGGTTAACTGCCCGTCATATAACACATAACCCGCCAGCAGGCTGACAATTAACATTAGCGGTAATTCACGCCGCAGAACATCAGAATGCACGCGAAATGGATGCAGTAGCGCAGCAAGGCCCAGGATGAGCAAGATATTGACGATATTGGAGCCAATAGCCGTTCCTACCGCAAGATCAACCTGATCGTGCATCGAGGCGGCCGCAGAGACGATGATCTCCGGCAGGGAAGTGCCCACGCTGACCACCGTCATCCCAATAATCAGGGGGGGAACACCTAACAAACGGCAGAGGATTGAAGCGGAGAACACCAGACGGTCGGCACTGTAGACCACCAAAAGTAAACCAATTATTAACAGTGCCGTTGCAAGAAGCATCAAAAGTCCTTTCTTCAGGTATACTCGCCGGTCCACTGAGAAAAAATCTCTGCCGCTGCATACTGTCTGTAGATGTAACGAATCCTAATTTTGACTTTATGCGCTGTAAAAGTAAAACAAATGCCAGCTTTCGCTTACCTGCAGAGGTAATATTCTGTAAAAATGTTGGGTTTGCGGCGAAATCAGGCATCAAGCTGATCCTGAACCGGCAACAGAAAGGAAATGTACATGAGCCTGAATGAGGCGAATATAGTCGATGTCCGTGGCGTCAGCTTCACGCGCAGCAGCCGGGTCATTTTTGACAACATCTCTCTCACCGTGCCCCGCGGTAAAATTACCGCCATCATGGGCCCCTCCGGCATTGGTAAAACAACGCTGTTACGCCTGATTGGAGGGCAAATTCCGCCAAGCCAGGGCGAGATCCTTTTTGATGGCGAAAATATTCCGGCAATGTCACGCTCGCGCCTCTATACCGTGCGTAAACGCATTAGCATGCTGTTCCAGTCCGGGGCGCTATTTACTGACATGAATGTCTTCGATAATGTCGCCTACCCGCTGCGTGAGCATACGCAGCTGCCCCCGGCGCTGCTGAAAAGCACCGTGATGATGAAGCTCGAGGCTGTGGGGCTGCGTGGCGCGGCGAAGCTGATGCCTTCCGAACTTTCTGGCGGTATGGCCCGCCGGGCGGCGCTGGCGCGCGCGATTGCGCTGGAACCCGATTTGATCATGTTCGATGAGCCGTTTGTCGGGCAGGACCCAATCACCATGGGCGTGCTGGTCAAACTGATCTCTGAGCTGAACAGCGCGCTGGGCGTAACCTGTATTGTGGTATCTCATGACGTACCGGAAGTGCTGAGCATTGCCGACTACGCCTATATCGTGGCGGATAAAAAAATTGTGGCGCACGGTAGCGCCCAATCATTGCAGACCAACAGCGATGCGCGAGTCCGTCAGTTCCTCGACGGCATTGCAGATGGCCCCGTGCCGTTCCGTTATCCTGCGGGTGATTATCATAAAGATCTATTGGGAATAGGGAGTTAAGCCACTCATGCTGTTAAATGCGTTGGCCGCTCTCGGACACCGTGGCATAAAAACCATCAGGACGTTCGGGCGTGCCGGGTTGATGTTATTCAATGCGCTGGTCGGGAAACCGGAATTCCGCAAACATGCCCCTCTGCTGGTACGCCAGCTGTATAATGTCGGCGTGCTGTCGATGCTCATTATCATCGTTTCCGGGGTCTTTATCGGGATGGTGCTGGGGCTGCAGGGGTATCTGGTTCTCACTACCTACAGCGCAGAAACCAGCCTCGGAATGCTGGTGGCGCTCTCCCTGCTGCGTGAGCTGGGACCGGTGGTCGCCGCGCTGTTATTCGCAGGACGTGCCGGTTCGGCGCTGACCGCTGAAATCGGCCTGATGCGCGCCACGGAGCAGCTCTCCAGTATGGAAATGATGGCCGTGGATCCGCTGCGTCGGGTCATCTCCCCGCGCTTCTGGGCCGGTATGATTTCGCTGCCGCTATTAACTATCCTCTTTGTCGCGGTTGGCATCTGGGGCGGTTCGATGGTTGGCGTGCAGTGGAAAGGGATCGATGCCGGTTTCTTCTGGTCAGCGATGCAGGGCGCCGTTGACTGGCGTCTGGATCTGGTTAACTGCCTGATTAAAAGCGCGGTATTTGCTGTGACGATCACCTGGATTGCGCTGTTCAATGGCTACGATGCGATCCCGACGTCTGCCGGTATCAGCCGGGCAACCACACGTACCGTTGTTCATTCGTCGCTGGCCATACTGGCTCTGGATTTTGTGCTCACCGCACTGATGTTTGGGAAATGAGTTCATGCAAACGAAAAAAGTAGAAATTTGGGTTGGCGTATTTGTCCTGCTGGCGCTGCTGGCAGCACTCTTTTTAAGCTTTAAAGTGGCGGATGTAACGACCATCCGCACCGAGCCGACATACCGTATTTATGCCACCTTCGATAACATCGGCGGCCTGAAAAGTCGTTCTCCGGTGCGTATTGGCGGGGTAGTGGTAGGGCGTGTGGCCGATATCACCCTCGATGAGAAAACCTATTTGCCACGCGTCGCGCTGGATATCGAAGAGCGCTACAACCATATCCCGGATACCAGCTCCCTCTCTATCCGTACTTCCGGTCTGTTAGGGGAACAATACCTGGCGCTGAACATCGGTTTTGACGATCCCGAACTGGGAACGTCTATCCTTAAGGACGGTGGCGTGATTCAGGATACGAAGTCAGCCATGGTGCTGGAAGATATGATTGGTCAGTTCCTTTACAACAGCAACAGTAAAGGGGGTGACGAGAATCAAGCTGCGCAGACCCCTGCGCAGAGTGACATTACGCCGCCTGTTGGCACGACGAATTCATCTCAGGAGAAGTAATTCATGATTAAACGACTGTTAATGGTTGCCATGCTGATGATTGCCCCTCTGACTGCAGCTAACGCAGCCGATCAGAGCAATCCTTATCAGCAGATGAATGAGGCAGCAAAGAAAACCTTCGATCGCCTTAAAAACGAGCAGCCAAAGATCCGCTCCAATCCTGACTATCTGCGTGATGTGGTTGACCAGGAACTGCTGCCCTATGTCCAGGTGAAATATGCCGGTGCGCTGGTGCTGGGCCGTTACTACAAAGACGCAACGCCTGCGCAGCGCGAAGCCTATTTCTCTGCGTTCCGTGAATATCTGAAGCAGGCCTATGGTCAGGCTCTCGCCATGTACCACGGTCAGACGTATCAGATCGCACCGGAGCAGCCGCTGGGTTCTGCGACCATCGTGCCTATCCGCGTGACCATCGTCGATCCGAACGGTCGTCCGCCAGTGCGTCTGGATTTCCAGTGGCGTAAGAATACCCAGAGCGGTAACTGGCAGGCTTACGACATGATTGCCGAAGGCGTCAGCATGATCACCACCAAGCAGAACGAATGGAGCGATCTGCTGCGTACCAAGGGCATTGATGGTCTGACCGCACAGCTGAACAGCATCGCACGTCAGAAAATTACCCTGGAAGGAAACAAGTAATTATGTCGCAGCTGAGCTGGACCCGTGAGGGTGAGACGTTATTACTCTCAGGCGAGTTGGATCAGGATTATCTGAATCCTCTGTGGGATGCGCGGGACGATGCCATGAAGGGAGTTTCCCGAATCGACCTGAGCGGTATCTCTCACGTGGATACGGCGGGTGTGGCGTTGCTGGTTCATCTGGTCTCAACGGGCAAGCAGCAGGGCATCCCGGTGACGCTTTCGGGCGTCAGCGACAATGTCGTCACCCTGGCCCAGCTCTATAATCTGCCGGAAGACGTATTGCCCCGCTAATTTTTTCAGTACGTTACTATCAAAAGCCCTGACAGTTTCATCGTCGGGGCTTTTTGCTTATTTAAGACCGCGCCACTTTGCTCTAAGATGTTGGGCTTGTTTTCACTACCAGATGATATAGAACCCATGGAAAATCATGAAATCCAGACAGTGCTGATGAACGCACTCGCCCTTCAGGAAGTCCACGTCTCCGGCGACGGCAGCCACTTTCAGGTTATTGCTGTGGGTGAGATTTTTGACGGCATGAGCCGCGTGAAGAAGCAGCAGGCTGTCTATGCGCCGCTGATGGAATATATCGCGGATAATCGTATCCATGCCCTGTCGATCAAGGCGTTTACCCCTACAGAGTGGGCACGCGATCGCAAACTAAACGGTTTTTGAGCTGAGGGTGATTTGCCCGCAGCACGGTTGAATTCATACAGAGAGTAATTACATGGACAAATTTCGTGTTCAGGGGCCGACGCGTCTCCAGGGCGAAGTCACAATTTCCGGCGCTAAAAATGCCGCGCTGCCGATCCTCTTCGCCGCACTGCTTGCGGAAGAGCCGGTAGAGATCCAGAACGTACCAAAGCTGAAAGACATTGATACCACCATGAAACTGCTCGGCCAGTTGGGTACCAAGGTTGAGCGTAATGGATCCGTCTGGATCGACGCCAGCAACGTGAATAACTTCTCCGCCCCTTACGATCTGGTGAAGACCATGCGCGCATCCATCTGGGCGCTGGGTCCGCTGGTGGCCCGTTTTGGACAGGGTCAGGTTTCTCTGCCGGGCGGTTGCGCCATTGGCGCGCGTCCGGTGGACCTGCACATTTTTGGCCTTGAGAAGCTGGGCGCAGAAATTAAGCTGGAAGAGGGCTACGTGAAGGCGTCCGTGAATGGCCGTCTGAAAGGCGCCCACATCGTGATGGACAAAGTAAGCGTCGGCGCTACCGTCACCATCATGTCCGCAGCGACGCTGGCCGAAGGCACCACCATCATCGAGAACGCCGCGCGCGAGCCGGAGATCGTGGATACCGCGAACTTCCTCAATACGCTGGGCGCGAAGATCACCGGTCAGGGCACCGACCGTATTACCATTGAAGGCGTTGAGCGACTGGGTGGCGGCGTATATCGCGTCCTGCCTGACCGTATTGAAACCGGGACCTTCCTGGTCGCCGCAGCCATCTCCGGCGGTAAGATCGTCTGCCGCAACGCCCAGCCTGATACGCTGGACGCGGTACTGGCAAAACTGCGCGAAGCCGGTGCCGATGTTGAAACCGGCGAAGACTGGATCAGCCTGGATATGCACGGTAAACGTCCGAAAGCCGTTAACGTACGTACCTCTCCGCATCCGGCATTCCCGACCGATATGCAGGCCCAGTTCACTCTGCTGAACCTGGTAGCGGAAGGCACGGGAGTGATCACTGAAACGATCTTTGAAAACCGCTTTATGCATGTGCCGGAACTGATCCGTATGGGCGCACACGCTGAGATCGAAAGTAACACCGTGATCTGTCATGGCGTAGAAAAACTGTCTGGTGCTCAGGTGATGGCAACCGATCTGCGTGCTTCTGCGAGCCTGGTACTGGCAGGTTGTATTGCGGAAGGGACGACGCTGGTGGATCGTATTTATCACATCGATCGCGGCTATGAACGCATTGAAGATAAACTGCGCGCGCTGGGTGCAAATATTGAGCGTGTGAAAGGCGAGTAATCGTTCCGGCAGCCCCCTGCCAAAATGACCGGGGGGTTGCTATTCCCGTTTACAAGAGCGTCATTCCTGGCGCTCTTTTTCTTGTTTCTTATGGCGCATCATGCGCGTTCTGTCGACAAACTCGTGAGTGATGGGGTCGTGGTAGCGTGATGGCCAGATAACCCAAGGGTCGGTGCCGAGCGCTGTAGCAATGATCAGTTCTCCCTTTGGCCAGGGGCGCGTTAGCGCATTTGCAAGGGTGGATGAACTCAGGCCATTACGGCGGGATTCTGCAGCAAGTGATGTTCCCTTTTTGCGCAGCGCGGCGATGATATCGGCCGAGTGCCAGTCGGTAAATTTCTTATCCATTCAGCTATCCCTCTGTTCGGGTATGTGTACGTCATTTCCTCTTAAATGACAGTGTTACTATACCTTCTTCAAACATCGGTTCTAAAAAGTTCGCATTACAGGAGGCAATATTCGGATTTTACCAGGGCTTTAATCATGCGGCCTGTAAGGGGATTATTTAACAGTTTAATGGATAAAAATTGGAACTTACTAGAACTCTCTTTTCACATAAAAGAGAGTTCATCGGGGGTTATCGATCGCGCTGAACAGCAATATGCGCGAGGCCGATCAGGGCGTCTCGCCATGGGCTGTCAGGGATGACCTGAAGTGCGGCGATGGCTTTATCCGCTTCTTCCTCAGCACGCTGGCGCGTCCATTCCAGAGAACCACAGGTTGCCATTGCTTCCAGTACGGGTTCCAGAAGATGTCGACCGTTTCCTTGCTCAATCGCTTCGCGAATAAGCTTAGCCTGTTCAGGGGTGCCGTGACGCATAGCATGCAGCAGCGGCAGCGTCGGTTTGCCTTCGTTCAGGTCATCACCGACGTTCTTGCCGAGCGTTTCGCCATCGGCGCTGTAGTCGAGCAGATCGTCAATCAGCTGGAAGGCGGTGCCAAGGTAGCGCCCGTAATCCTGCAGCCCACGCTCCTGCTCGTCAGTACAGCCGGCCAGAATACCGGAGCACTGCGCAGCGGCTTCGAACAGACGAGCGGTTTTGCTGTAGATCACCCGCATGTAGTTCTCTTCGGTGATGTCCGGGTCGTTGACGTTCATCAGCTGCAGAACTTCGCCTTCCGCAATGACGTTCACCGCTTTGGACATCACTTCCAGGATCTTCAGCGATCCCAGGCTGGTCATCATCTGGAAGGCGCGCGTATAGATAAAATCGCCTACCAGCACGCTGGCAGCATTACCAAACGCGGCGTTGGCGGTGGCTTTGCCACGACGCATATCGGACTCATCGACAACGTCATCATGCAGCAGCGTGGCGGTATGGATAAATTCGATCAGCGCTGCGATCGTTACGTGCGCGTTTTCCTGATAGCCGACCGCTCGGGCGGCCAGTACAGCGATCATTGGACGGATGCGTTTACCCCCGCCGCTGACGATGTAATAACCCAACTGATTGATTAGTTGAACGTCAGAATCGAGCTGCTCCAGGATCGCTGCATTCACACCCGCCATATCTTGCGCGGTTAACTCATTGATTTTTTCTAAATTCATCGCAAAAGCCGGGCTTTAAGTCCTGTTTACCACATATCAAATGGGCTAACGAAGGGTTCGGTTTATCAATAGTAGCGCTGATTGTACTGAAAAAACGCGGCAGATAAACGTTACCGTACGTGTTGTGTTTTTTTTCTTCATGTATTGACTGTAGCACTTGTCAAAGGCTCGCGTTTTGCGTAATATTCGCGCCCTATTGTGAATATTTATAGCGCACTCTGAATCACACGAGGATGTGCGCGGAAGCGGAGTTTATATGTACGCGGTTTTCCAAAGTGGTGGTAAACAACACCGAGTAAGCGAAGGTCAGACCGTTCGCCTGGAAAAGCTGGACATCGCAACTGGCGAATCTATTGAATTCGCTGAAGTTCTGATGATCGCAAACGGTGAAGAAGTCAAAATCGGCGTTCCTTTCGTTGATGGCGGCGTTATCAAAGCTGAAGTTGTTGCTCATGGTCGTGGCGAGAAAGTTAAAATCGTTAAGTTTCGTCGTCGTAAACACTACCGTAAGCAGCAGGGCCACCGTCAGTGGTTCACTGATGTGAAAATTACTGGCATCAGCGCCTAAGACCTGAGGAGAGATTTAAATGGCACATAAAAAGGCTGGCGGCTCCACACGTAACGGTCGCGATTCAGAAGCTAAACGCCTCGGCGTTAAGCGTTTCGGTGGCGAAACCGTTCTGGCGGGTAGCATCATCGTTCGTCAGCGTGGTACTAAATTCCACGCTGGTAACAACGTAGGTTGCGGTCGTGACCACACTCTGTTTGCTAAAGCAGACGGTAAAGTGAAATTTGAAGTTAAAGGCCCGAACAACCGTAAATACATCAGCATTGTTGCTGAGTAAGGTTTTCTCGGTCCGGTAACGGATTAAAGCCCCGCAACGTGTTGCGGGGCTTTTTACATTGGAAACCCGGTAATTTTTTCGGTAGGGAAAACGGGCATGAAGCAGCAGGCCGGCATTGGTATTCTTTTGGCGCTCACTACCGCAATGTGCTGGGGTGCGCTGCCAATTGCAATGAAGCAGGTACTGGAAGTGATGGAGCCGCCAACGGTGGTCTTCTACCGCTTCCTGATGGCCGGTATTGGATTAGGTATTATCCTTGCGATAAAGGGTAAGCTTCCTCCGCTGCGTATCTTTCGCAAACCGCGCTGGCTGGTACTGCTGGCGATTGCGACAGGTGGTCTGTTCGGTAACTTCATTCTGTTCAGTTCTTCCCTGCAATACCTCAGTCCTACGGCCTCGCAGGTTATTGGTCAGCTCTCGCCGGTAGGCATGATGGTTGCCAGCGTCTTTATTCTGAAAGAGAAGATGCGCGGCACGCAGATTATCGGGGCACTGATGCTGCTTTGCGGTCTGGTGTTGTTCTTCAATACCAGTCTGATAGAGATTTTTACCCGCCTGACGGATTACACCTGGGGTGTAATTTTCGGGGTGGGCGCGGCGGCGGTATGGGTGAGTTATGGCGTCGCGCAAAAGGTGTTATTACGCCGTCTGGCGTCACAGCAGATTCTGTTTTTGCTGTACACTTTATGTACTATTGCCCTGTTGCCGCTGGCGAAGCCGGGAGTCATCTCCCAGTTAAGCGACTGGCAGCTGGCGTGTCTGATCTTTTGTGGTCTGAACACATTAGTGGGTTATGGCGCGCTGGCAGAAGCGATGGCGCGCTGGCAGGCAGCGCAGGTAAGTGCGCTGATTACACTGACGCCACTGTTTACACTGTTATTTTCAGATTTATTATCAATGGCCTGGCCCGATTTCTTCGTCAAACCGATGTTAAACCTGTTGGCTTATCTCGGTGCGTTTGTCGTGGTTGCGGGCGCGATGTATTCCGCCATTGGTCATCGTCTTTGGGGACGTTGGCGCAAAAATGAAGCGGCCCCCGCTCAGGCGAATGATTTACGGAGAGTAAAATGAAGTTTGTTGATGAAGCAACGATCCTGGTCGTGGCAGGTGATGGCGGTAATGGTTGCGTAAGCTTCCGCCGCGAAAAATACATTCCCCGTGGCGGTCCTGATGGCGGCGACGGCGGCGACGGCGGCGACGTCTGGTTAGAGGCGGATGAAAACCTCAACACCCTGATCGACTACCGTTTCGAAAAATCATTCCGTGCTGAGCGCGGTCAGAATGGCCAGAGCCGTGACTGTACCGGTAAACGCGGGAAAGATGTCACGGTTAAAGTCCCTGTCGGAACGCGCGTTATCGATCAGGGCACTGGCGAAACCATGGGTGATATGACCAAACATGGTCAGCGCCTGATGGTCGCAAAAGGCGGCTGGCACGGTCTGGGTAATACCCGTTTCAAATCCTCCGTTAACCGTACCCCGCGTCAGAAGACGATGGGTACCCCGGGTGATAAGCGCGATCTGCAGCTGGAACTGATGCTGCTGGCGGACGTGGGTATGCTGGGGATGCCAAACGCAGGTAAATCCACCTTTATCCGTGCTGTCTCTGCGGCCAAACCAAAAGTGGCCGACTATCCGTTTACGACCCTGGTACCAAGCCTCGGCGTAGTGCGTATGGACAACGAGAAGAGCTTCGTCGTGGCCGATATCCCGGGCCTGATCGAAGGCGCTGCCGAAGGGGCGGGCTTAGGTATTCGCTTCCTGAAGCACCTTGAGCGTTGCCGCGTTCTGCTGCACCTCATCGATATCGATCCAATCGACGGTTCCGATCCGGTGGAAAACGCCCGTATCATTATCGGCGAGCTGGAAAAATACAGCGACAAACTGGCTGCCAAGCCGCGCTGGCTGGTCTTTAACAAGATCGACCTGATGGACAAAGCAGAAGCCGAAGCGAAGGCGAAAGCGATTGCCGAAGCGATGGGCTGGGAAGACAAGTACTATCTCATCTCCGCCGCAAGCCAGATGGGCGTGAAAGAGCTGTGCTGGGATGTGATGACCTTCATCATCGAGAACCCGGTAACGCAGGCAGAAGAAGCGAAACAGCCTGAGAAAGTCGAATTCATGTGGGATGACTACCACCGTCAGCAGCTTGAAGAGCAGGCGGAAGAAGACGACGAAGAGTGGGATGACGACTGGGATGAAGATGACGAAGAAGGCGTCGAATTCATCTATAAGCGTTAAAACCATCAAGAGCCCCCTATCAAGGGGGCTTTTTAATTCAGTGTTTCAGGCAGCCAGCAGGTGACTATCAAGCCGCCTTCGGGGCGATTTTCCAGCGTCAGCTTGCCGCGATGCAGCTGTACAATACGCTGAACGATGCTCAGCCCCAGCCCGCTTCCGCCATAGCGTTGATCGATGCGGCGAAACGGCTCGGTAATCGACTGGCGATGGGCTTCATCTATGCCAGGCCCCTGATCGCTGACGCTCACCTGCGTACCGCCGTCGACCTCCTGCATGGCGACTTCAATAGTGGTTCCCGCCGGGCTGTAACGCACCGCGTTTTCCAGCAAATTACGTAACATCAGCCGTAACAGGATTGCATCGCCCTGTACGTTCTGTGGGCTCGCCTGCGGCCAGACCAGGGTGTGACTTTTCGCCTCATTCTCCAGTGCCAGCGGCGCAATAATGGCTTCGCTCCAGTTAACCGTATCATAGTGGCCGCTGGCCATAGCTTGCCCCGCCCGGGCCAGCATTAGCAGTTGCTCTACGGTATGCATCAGTTGATCGATTCGGGCAATCAGCGTCGTCGCCTGGGGCGAGCCTGACTGCGCCATCAGCTCCAGATGCAGGCGAATACCCGCCAGCGGCGTACGCAGCTCATGCGCGGCATCAGCGGTGAACAGACGCTCCTGCTGAATGGTTTGATCCAGCCGGGCGAGCAGCTGATTCAGCGAGGTGGTGACGGCGCCTATTTCCTCCATATCGGAGTACATTGGCAGCGGCGTAAGATTATCGGCAGAACGGTTCGCAAGGCTGGTGCGTAGCTGATTCAGCGGACGGGTGATCCAGCTGACGGCCCAGAAAGAGAAGAGCAGGGTAAACCCGACCATCACCAGCGAAGGGACCAGCAACGAGGCGATCGCCTCCCGGATCTCTTTCTCGACATGCTGGTTGCGGGATTTTGCCGACAGCGTCTCACTCACCAGAAAGCTAATTTGCTCCCGGCTCTCATGCCAGAGCCAGATGACGCTGACCAGTTGAAAGAAAAGCAGAATGACTGCCAACAGCACCATCAGACGACGGCGCATGCTGTTCATTTTTGACTCTCAAGGCGATATCCCACGCCGCGTACCGTTTTGATCCGGTCTTTGCCCAGCTTGCGTCGCAGATTATGGATATGCACCTCCAGCGTGTTAGAGCCGGGGTCGTCCTGCCAGGAGTAAATATCCTGCTGTAAGGTTTCCCGGTGGACGGTCTGTCCGGTGCGCATAATCAGCCGGGTTAACAGGGCGAACTCTTTAGGGGTGACTTCGACCGGCTGGGACTGCTGTAACACCTGCTGGGTTTGCAGATTTAACGTCAGATCGCCATCGCTGAGCAGGTTATCGCTGTGCCCCTGATAGCGCCGGATCAACGCTCTGGCGCGCGCCTGGAGTTCCGCCAGCGCAAAGGGCTTGACCAGATAGTCATCGGCGCCGGAGTCCAGGCCGTTTATCCGGTCTTCCAGTGCGTCGCGGGCGGTCAGGATCAGCACAGGGTTATCGATACCCCGTCGGCGCCACTGGCTTAGCAGGGTGGCGCCGTCTTTATCCGGCAGGCCAAGATCGAGGATCACCAGACTGTATTCGCCGCTCTGGATAAGGCCATCAGCTTCGGCGGCGGTACCCGCACAATCAAGCGTGTAGCCTTCAGCCGAGAGCGCCAGCGCCAGTCCTTCCTGCAACAGCAGATCGTCTTCAACAATGAGTAATTTCATCGCTAGTTGTTCTGATAAATGTCCTTGTAAAGCCGGCTTTCAAAGCGCACCAGCGGGATACGACGGTTACGTTGGTCGGCAGGTTCCACCGCGTAGCCAGAAAGATACTGCACAAATGCCATCCGCTGTCCGCTGGCGGTGGTGATAAACCCGGCAAGGTTATACACCCCCTGCAGGGAGCCCGTTTTGGCGGAGACTTTGCCATCAACGCCCGCGGCATGCAGGCCCGCACGGTACTGCAGGGAGCCGTCATAACCGGCGAGCGGCAGCATTGAGATAAAGTTTAGTTCAGTGTCGTGCTGAGCAATGTACTGAAGGACCTGCATCATGGTGGCAGGAGAGATCAGGTTATGGCGCGACAGACCCGAACCATCGACCGCGATGGTATTGCCAAGATCGATGCCAGCCTGCTGGCGGAGGATCTGACGAACCGCATCTGAACCGGAACGCCAGGTACCAGGTACGCCAAAGCGGGCATGCCCAATCATGCGAAATACGGTATCGGCGATCATGTTGTCCGATTTTTTCAGCATGATCTTCAGCAGATCGTGCAGCGGCGCCGACTGCTTACTGGCAATCACGGTGCCGGGCTCGTTGCTCTGTGTCTGACGCAGCAGGGTGCCGCTGTAAGTGATGTTGGCCTGCTTCAGTTCATTCTTGAGGATCGCCCCGGCATAGCTTGCGCCATCCTGAATGGCGAAGGCCAGCGGCAGCGGATCGGCCCGCTGCGTCAGGCAGCCGGTCAGGGTAAAGCGGTTCAAATCGCCCGGGACGACATCCAGTTCGCAGTACTGCGCTTCCGGGGAACCTTTCGCCAGGGTACGCACCTGGCTGAACATGTTGACCGGATAGTAAGAGGCCACCCGAATGAAGGCTAAATCGTTCGGTTTGGGGGCGCTGTATAACGAAATGGAGAAGCAGTTGCGATCGACGATCGCGGCCGCAGGCGGGGCGCTAAAGCACTGGGTCATGTCATTCCACGGCCAGCCGGGGGCTTTATCATGGCTGGCAAAAATGGATGTATCGATAAGCACATTGCCTTCAATGCGCTGTACACCAGACTTCTTTAGCACGGCGACCATGTTGCGGATATCCTGACGCTTAAATGTCGGATCGCCGCCAAAACGGGCAATAAGATCGCCTTTCAGCACGCCGTTCTCAACGTTGCCTTTGCTTTCAAGCGTGGTCGTAAAACGAAAGTCAGGCCCAAGCTGCAGCAGGGCGGCCAGCGCCGTGATCACCTTTTGGGTACTGGCAGGCAGAGCCATCTGCTGGCTGTGATAATCAATCTCAGGCGCCTGAGCCCCCACCTTTTGCACGACCAGGGCAAGATTGGCGCCATCGGGCAGCTGATTAATGTACTCGTCAACGTTCGCTGCCTGGACAGTGAACGCAATAGTGGTGGTCAATCCGATGATAAATCTGGAAAATCGCATAATCTCGCGCTAACAACCCGGAAACAAACCGTCATACTACGGCCCAACGCCCTGTAAAGTAAACGATGACCCATACTGAACTTCGCGTTAAAATACGTATCAAACTGAAAAATTGCTGCTGACCTGGGACATTGTTTCCGGGTCAGTTTTCTTTTGCTTCTGACCTGTGCCAGGCTGTGATGCCTGCGGGGCCAGTAGTCGGGTCGGTTAACCGTACCTAACAGGAATGTCAAAGAGGTATAACAAATGCAAGCTATTCCGATGACCTTACGTGGTGCTGAAAAACTGCGTGAAGAACTGGATTTTTTGAAATCTGTTCGCCGCCCTGAAATCATCGCCGCCATTGCGGAAGCACGTGAGCATGGCGATCTGAAAGAGAATGCTGAGTATCACGCCGCGCGTGAGCAGCAGGGGTTCTGCGAAGGGCGTATCAAAGATATCGAAGCCAAGCTGTCAAATGCGCAGGTGATTGATATCACAAAAATGCCAAATAACGGACGCGTGATTTTTGGCTCTACCGTCACCGTGATTAACCTGGATACGGACGAAGAGGTCTCCTACCGCATCGTGGGTGATGACGAGGCTGATTTTAAGCAGAATCTGATCTCAGTAAACTCGCCAATCGCACGCGGTCTGGTGGGTAAAGAGCAGGACGATGTTGTCACTATCCGTACGCCAGGCGGCGAAGTGGAATTCGAAATTACCAAGGTTGATTACCTGTAATTCGCATCCCCGGACAGATGTTGATAGATTGTAAAGATAGGAAAAAGGCCGCATAGCGGCCTTTTATCAACTCAAGGAGCATGGCATTTTGCTCACCTGCTAAAGAAAAACCCCTCGTTTTACACAGTAAATGTGTTCAATTCAGGATAATCTTAGCGTGGCAGCGAGATTTTACGCTCTTTAGATGGGCGGTAGAGCACCAGCGTTTTACCGATGACCTGTACATTACAGGCGCCGGTCTCGCGCACGATTGCTTCCACGATCAAGGTCTTGGTGTCTCTGTCTTCAGAGGCGATTTTCACCTTGATTAATTCGTGGTGCTCCAGCGCTTGTTCAATCTCGGCCAGTACCCCTTCGGTCAAACCATTGTTGCCAAGCATCACTACAGGCTTGAGCGGATGTGCCAGACCTTTAAGGTGCTGTTTTTGTTTAGTACTCAGATTCATCGTATATTTTTGCTTACGTTGGGATTGAAAACGGTTCATTCTACCGCCATCTCCCTAATATCGCCAAATTGCTGAGTGGAAATTTACACCACAGGCTACGATGAACCAGGACGGAAAGTTAAATGACAGGTAAAAAGCGTTCTGCTAGCTCGAGCCGCTGGCTCCAGGAACACTTTAGCGATAAATATGTTCAACAGGCACAGAAAAAGGGGTTACGTTCCCGTGCCTGGTTTAAACTTGATGAAATACAGCAAAGTGACAAACTCTTTAAACCGGGGATGACAGTTGTTGACCTCGGCGCAGCGCCCGGTGGATGGTCGCAATATGCGGTAACGCAAATCGGCGGAACGGGCCGAATTATCGCCTGCGATCTTTTACCTATGGATCCTATCGTTGGTGTGGACTTCCTTCAGGGCGATTTTCGTGATGAATTAGTACTGAAAGCGTTACTTGAACGGGTAGGTGACAGTAAAGTTCAGGTTGTCATGTCCGATATGGCGCCAAATATGTGCGGAACACCGGCGGTGGATATCCCCCGCTCCATGTATCTGGTAGAACTGGCGTTAGAAATGTGTCGTGATGTATTAGCGCCGGGTGGTAGTTTTTTAGTAAAGGTGTTCCAGGGCGAAGGTTTCGAGGAGTATCTGAAGGAAATTCGCTCCCTGTTTACGAAGGTCAAAGTTCGTAAACCGGACTCTTCGCGTGCACGTTCACGTGAAGTGTATATTGTAGCGACCGGGCGAAAATGATAACCGGTGAATTTCAGGCGAAAGTTTGAAATAAATCGGATACAGAGTATCCTGACGCTGTTTTTAACACAGTTGTAATAAGAGGTTAATCCCTTGAGTGACATGGCGAAAAACCTAATACTCTGGCTGGTCATTGCCGTTGTGCTGATGTCAGTATTCCAGAGCTTTGGGCCCAGCGAGTCTAATGGCCGTAAGGTGGACTACTCTACCTTCCTGCAAGAGGTCAACCAGGATCAGGTTCGCGAAGCGCGTATCAACGGACGTGAGATCAACGTTACCAAGAAAGATAGTAACCGTTACACGACTTACATTCCGGTGAACGATCCTAAACTGCTTGATAACCTGCTGACTAAAAACGTCAAGGTTGTCGGCGAGCCGCCGGAAGAGCCAAGCCTGCTGGCTTCTATCTTCATTTCCTGGTTCCCGATGCTGCTGCTTATCGGCGTCTGGATCTTCTTTATGCGTCAGATGCAGGGCGGCGGTGGCAAAGGCGCCATGTCGTTCGGCAAGAGCAAGGCGCGTATGCTGACGGAAGACCAGATCAAAACCACTTTTGCTGACGTTGCAGGTTGCGACGAAGCGAAAGAAGAGGTGGGTGAACTGGTTGAATACCTGCGTGAGCCGAGCCGTTTCCAGAAACTGGGCGGTAAGATCCCGAAAGGCGTTCTGATGGTAGGTCCTCCTGGTACCGGTAAAACACTGCTGGCGAAAGCCATCGCAGGTGAAGCGAAGGTGCCGTTCTTTACCATTTCCGGTTCTGACTTCGTTGAAATGTTCGTGGGTGTGGGTGCATCTCGTGTGCGTGACATGTTCGAACAGGCCAAGAAAGCTGCACCGTGCATCATCTTCATCGATGAAATCGACGCCGTAGGCCGCCAGCGTGGCGCGGGCCTGGGCGGTGGTCACGATGAACGTGAGCAGACGCTGAACCAGATGCTGGTTGAGATGGACGGCTTTGAAGGTAACGAAGGCATTATCGTTATCGCTGCAACTAACCGTCCGGACGTTCTTGACCCTGCGCTGCTGCGTCCAGGTCGTTTTGACCGTCAGGTTGTGGTTGGTCTGCCAGATGTTCGTGGTCGTGAGCAGATCCTGAAAGTGCATATGCGTCGCGTACCGCTCTCTCCGGACATCGATGCGGCAATTATTGCGCGCGGTACCCCGGGCTTCTCCGGTGCGGATCTGGCTAACCTGGTGAACGAAGCTGCACTGTTTGCTGCCCGCGGCAACAAGCGTGTGGTCTCCATGGTGGAGTTCGAGAAAGCGAAAGACAAAATCATGATGGGTGCGGAACGTCGCTCCATGGTGATGACGGAAGCGCAGAAAGAGTCCACGGCTTACCACGAAGCGGGTCACGCGATTATCGGTCGCCTGGTGCCGGAACATGATCCGGTGCATAAAGTAACCATTATTCCACGTGGCCGTGCGCTGGGCGTTACGTTCTTCCTGCCGGAAGGCGATGCAATCAGCGCCAGCCGCCAGAAACTTGAAAGCCAGATTTCAACCCTCTACGGTGGTCGTCTGGCAGAAGAGATTATCTATGGTGTGGAACATGTTTCGACCGGTGCGTCTAACGACATTAAAGTCGCGACCAACCTGGCCCGTAACATGGTGACCCAGTGGGGCTTCTCCGACAAACTTGGTCCGCTACTCTATGCGGAAGAAGAAGGCGAAGTGTTCCTCGGCCGCAGCGTGGCGAAAGCGAAACATATGTCCGATGAGACAGCTCGTATCATCGACCAGGAAGTGAAAGCGCTGATTGAACGTAACTACGGTCGCGCCCGTCAGATCCTGAATGACAATATGGATATCCTGCACGCCATGAAAGATGCGCTCATGAAATATGAGACCATCGATGCGCCGCAGATTGACGACCTGATGGCTCGCCGTGATGTTCGTCCGCCTGCGGGCTGGGAAGATCCAGGTGCCTCTAACAACTCTGACAACAACGGTACGCCACGTGCGCCGCGTCCGGTCGATGAACCGCGTACGCCAAACCCGGGCAATACCATGTCAGAACAGTTGGGCGACAAATAAGCCACCGCTGTCAATGATCTTCTCTTAATCTGAAACCCTGGGGCTTGCCCCGGGGTTTTTCTTGTCTGCTTAACCAAAAATCAGGGACTTGCTATGAAACTCTTCGCCCAGGATTCTTATCTCGATCTTTCTCATCCCCATGTGATGGGGATCCTGAACGTCACGCCAGACTCTTTTTCCGATGGCGGCACACATAACTCGCTTATCGATGCGGTCAGGCATGCGAATCTGATGATCAACGCTGGCGCGACGATCATCGACGTAGGTGGAGAGTCAACGCGACCTGGGGCTGCGGATGTCAGCGTTGATGAAGAGTTATCGCGCGTTATCCCGGTCGTTGAGGCGATCGCTCAGCGTTTCGAAGTCTGGATATCTGTCGATACCTCCAAACCCGAGGTGATTCGCGAATCGGCAAGAGTGGGCGCTCACATTATCAATGACATTCGCTCCCTTACTGAGCCCGGTGCGCTTGAAGCGGCTGCCGAGACCGGGTTACCGGTATGCCTGATGCATATGCAGGGCCAGCCGAAAACCATGCAGGATGCGCCGAAATACAGCGACGTGTTTGCGGACGTGAACCGCTACTTTGAAGAGCATATTGCGCGCTGTGAACGTGCCGGTATCGCAAAAGCGAAATTGCTGCTCGACCCGGGCTTCGGTTTCGGTAAAAATCTCTCACACAACTACGAACTTCTTGCGCGCTTATCGGAGTTTCACCATTTTGGCCTGCCGCTGCTGGTCGGAATGTCGAGAAAATCCATGATAGGCCAACTGCTTAACGTTGGGCCATCAGAACGTCTGAGTGGCAGCCTGGCCTGTGCGGTGATTGCAGCGATGCAGGGAGCACATATAATTCGCGTCCATGACGTAAAAGAAACAGCAGAAGCCATGCGAGTGGTGGAAGCCACACTGGCAGCTAAGGAAAACTCCCGCTATGAGTAATCGTAAATTTTTTGGTACCGACGGCATTCGTGGACGCGTGGGCGATGCGCCAATCACACCTGAGTTTGTGCTGAAGTTAGGCTGGGCGGCTGGCAAGGTACTGGCAAGCCACGGGTCGCGCAAAATCATTATCGGTAAAGATACGCGTATTTCCGGTTACATGCTCGAATCCGCACTGGAAGCGGGTCTGTCTGCCGCTGGGCTCTCCGCCTCTTTCACGGGCCCTATGCCAACCCCCGCAGTGGCCTATCTGACCCGCGCGTTCCGTGCCGAAGCGGGTATCGTGATCTCTGCCTCGCATAACCCGTTCTACGATAACGGCATCAAATTCTTCTCCATTGACGGCACCAAACTGCCGGATGACGTTGAAGAAGCGATTGAAGCGGAAATGGAAAAAGAGCTGACCTGCGTTGACTCCGCTGAGCTGGGTAAAGCCAGCCGTATCGTCGATGCTGCGGGTCGCTACATTGAGTTTTGCAAAGGTACCTTCCCGAACGAACTCAGCCTGGGTCATCTGAAAATCGTGGTGGACTGCGCTAACGGTGCAACCTACCACATCGCCCCTAACGTATTCCGCGAACTGGGCGCACAGGTTGTTGCCATCGGTTGCGAGCCAAACGGTCTGAATATCAATGCCGAGGTAGGTGCAACGGATGTTCGCGCTCTGCAGGCGCGCGTACTGGCGGAGAAGGCCGATCTCGGGATTGCTTACGACGGTGATGGTGACCGCGTCATCATGGTTGACCATGAAGGCAATAAAGTCGATGGCGACCAGATCCTCTATATCATCGCCCGCGAAGGGCTGCGTCAGGGACAGCTGCGCGGTGGCGCCGTTGGAACGCTGATGAGCAACATGGGTCTGGAGCTGGCGCTCAAGCAGCTGGGTATTCCATTTGTGCGCGCGAAGGTTGGCGACCGTTACGTACTGGAAAAACTGCAGGAGAAAGGCTGGCGCATCGGTGCGGAGAACTCCGGTCACGTGATCCTGCTCGACAAAACCACTACCGGTGACGGGATCGTGGCGAGCCTGCAGGTTGTGGCAGCGATGGTGCGTAACCATATGTCTCTGCACGATCTGTGCAGTGGGATGAAAATGTTCCCGCAGATCCTGGTCAACGTTCGCTTTACGGCAGGTAAGGGCGATCCACTGGAAAACGAGAACGTGAAAGCGGTGATGGCTGAAGTGGAAGCGGCGTTGGGCTCCCGTGGCCGTGTTCTGCTGCGTAAGTCGGGTACCGAACCGCTGATCCGTGTGATGGTGGAAGGGGAAGACGAAGCGCAGGTCACCGAGTTTGCCCATCGCATCGCTGATGCGGTAAAAGCTGCGTAACCTCTGGTAAGTGTTTAAAAAGGCGGCTTATGCCGCCTTTGTTTTGTACAGTTGTGGCGGTTTTGCTGTTTTTTTCCGCACTTGATACAATGAGCTGAAATTGCCCTTGCGAAGGTCATTCGCTTTGGTTAGTATTCACACCCGCTTCAGTGGGAAAGCAAAATTCCTGCTTATTGGTTGAAGCATTGGTATGCGGCAAATCCGCAAGGAACAGGTTGATTATGTACGAAGCTCTTTTAGTTGTTTTCCTTATTGTAGCCATCGCTCTGGTAGCGCTGATCATGCTGCAGCAAGGTAAAGGCGCTGATATGGGGGCCTCTTTTGGAGCAGGCGCTTCTGGTACGCTGTTCGGTTCAAGTGGTTCTGGTAACTTCATGACCCGCGCAACGGCGATTCTGGCAACGCTGTTTTTCATCATCAGTCTGGCGCTTGGCAATATCAATAGCAACAAGATCAACAAAGGAAGCGAGTGGGATAATCTGAGCGCGCCAGCGAAATCTGAGCAGACTCAGCCAGCTGCACCGGCTAAGCCGACCAGCGATATCCCGCAGTAAGAGTCGTATCTGTGCTGAGGTGGTGGAATTGGTAGACACGCTACCTTGAGGTGGTAGTGCCCTAACGGGCTTGTGGGTTCGAGTCCCATCCTCAGTACCAATATTCCGAAAGAAAGACGTCGAAAGACGTCTTTTTTTTCGTCTGTACGTTGTCTTTTCGTAGGCCCGGCAAGCGTTGCACCGCCGCGCTTGCCCGCCCTACACGTCACGAAATTCGGCAATAAAAAAGGCGCCCTCAGGCGCCTTTTGCATCTTACTTCGCGATTACTGCTTATCGCTGTTTTCCAGATTCTCAACCTGCGGCAGGCCGTTACCTGTTGAGACGGAAAGCAGACCGTTCTCGGTATAGGTGAACAGCTTGGCGCGGGTATCGGTGATATCCAGATTACGCATGGTCAGCTGACCAATACGGTCGTCCGGCGAGAAGACGGAATCACCTTTTTCCATGGTCAGACGCTCTGGCTGGTAGGTCAGGTTGTCAGAGACCGTATTCAGAATCGAGTAGTCATTGCCGCGACGCAGTTCTAAGGTCACTTCACCGGTGATGGCGCTCGCCACCCAACGCTGCAGGGCATCACGCAGCATCAGTGCCTGCGGATCGAACCAGCGGCCCTGGTACAGCAGTTTACCTAACTGACGGCCATGGGAGTGATACTGCTCGATGGTGTCTTCGTTATGAATGCCGGTCAGCAGACGCTCGTAAGCGATGTGCAACAGCGCCATCCCCGGGGCTTCATAGATGCCACGGCTCTTCGCTTCGATGATACGGTTTTCAATCTGATCGCTCATACCCAGACCGTGACGGCCACCAATGCGGTTAGCTTCCAGCATCAGTTCCACGTCGTCAGAGAAGGTCTGACCGTTGAGGGCAACCGGGTGACCGCGCTCAAAACGTACGGTTACTTCTTCTGCCTGGATTTTGACGTTTTCGTCCCAGAACTTCACGCCCATGATCGGGTTAACGATCTTCACGCTGGAGTTCAGGTATTCCAGGTCTTTTGCTTCGTGGGTAGCACCCAGCATGTTGGAGTCGGTTGAATAGGCTTTCTCGACCGACATCTTGTAATCGAAACCGCAGGCGATCATAAATTCAGACATTTCATGACGACCGCCCAGCTCATCAATGAAATCGGTATCGAGCCACGGCTTGTAAATCTGCAGCTCGGCGTTAGTCAGCAGGCCGTAACGATAGAAGCGCTCGATATCGTTGCCTTTATAGGTACTGCCGTCGCCCCAGATGTTGACGCCATCTTCTTTCATAGCGGCAACCAGCATCGTACCGGTAACAGCACGGCCCAGCGGCGTGGTGTTGAAATAGGTCAGACCGCCGGTAGTGTTATGGAAAGCGCCACATTGAATAGCAGCGATACCTTCGGCAACCAGCTGCTTACGGCAGTCAATCAGGCGTGCGTTCTCGGCACCATACTCCATGGCGCGACGCGGGATGGCTTCGTAATCGTCCTCATCCGGCTGACCCAGGTTCGCAGTATATGCATACGGAACCGCTCCCTTCTGGCGCATCCAAAGCAGTGCAGCGCTGGTGTCCAGACCGCCGGAAAAAGCGATGCCAATACGTTGTCCTTGCGGAAGATGCTTGAGAATCGTCGTCATAAAATAAAACCCTGCTTGATTGACTGATGAGTGATCGCTTCACCCTAAAATGCATTTTTATGCAGAATAAGTGAGTTTTCATTTAATCATCTTTTGGCAAGTACCGAAAGAGATTCGTGGATTTTTTGTAAAAATTTCCCGCCTTAATCGCTGTTGTTCACGGGGTTGACAGTGGGGGTACGCTATCAATATACTGTATGCCGATTTTACGTCCCGTCCTCGGTACCAAATCCCAGCATTATTTGCATTTTTTACCCACAGCGAGTAGAATTTGCCACGTTTCAGGCGCGGGGTGGAGCAGCCTGGTAGCTCGTCGGGCTCATAACCCGAAGGTCGTCGGTTCAAATCCGGCCCCCGCAACCACTTTCCTATAAAGTCCTTTTTCAAATATACTGTGAAGACTTAGCGCCTTCGTAGCTGGATTTGAAAAAATTCTTTTTGAAAGTGCTCCAGGCCACAGTTGTGGCTATAGGGTTCAGTTATCTAAAGCCCCGATTTATCGGGGTTTTTTGTTATCTGACTACAGAATAACTGGGCTTTATGCCCTTTTTTTACGTCTTGGGGGTGGGCTTGTCCACATTAGAGCAAAAATTAACAGAGATGATTACAGCACCGGTCGAAGCACTGGGCTACGAACTGGTCGGCATCGAATTCGTTCGGGGTCGTACATCCACGCTGCGCATCTATATTGATAGTGAAGATGGCATCAATGTTGATGATTGTGCTGATGTCAGCCACCAGGTGAGTGCGGTTCTCGATGTTGAAGATCCCATTACTGTTGCCTACAACCTGGAAGTTTCCTCGCCTGGTCTCGACAGACCAATGTTCACGGCTGAACACTACACGCGCTTTACTGGTGAAGAAGTGGCTCTCGTTCTGCGCATGGCCGTACAGAACCGCCGTAAATGGCAAGGCGTTATTAAAGCCGTTGATGGTGAGATGATCACGGTTACAGTCGAAGGCAAAGATGAAGTGTTCGCGCTGAGTAATATCCAGAAGGCGAACCTGGTTCCCCACTTTTAACAGTCTGGATTGAGGTGAAAAGCCCGCGATGAACAAAGAAATTTTGGCTGTTGTTGAAGCCGTTTCCAACGAGAAAGCCCTGCCGCGTGAGAAAATTTTCGAAGCGCTGGAAAGTGCACTGGCTACGGCAACCAAGAAAAAATATGAACAAGAGATCGATGTCCGCGTTGAAATCGATCGTAAAAGCGGTGACTTCGATACTTTCCGTCGTTGGCTTATCGTTGAAGAAGTGACCCAACCAACGAAGGAAATCACCCTCGAAGCGGCGCGTTTCGAAGATGAAAGCCTGAACATTGATGATTACGTTGAAGATCAGATCGAATCCGTGACCTTCGACCGTATCACCACACAGACCGCGAAACAGGTTATCGTACAGAAAGTACGTGAAGCTGAACGTGCGATGGTTGTTGACCAGTTCCGCGAGCACGAAGGTGAGATCATCACCGGCGTGGTGAAGAAAGTTAACCGCGACAACATCTCCCTGGATCTGGGTAACAACGCGGAAGCGGTTATCCTGCGTGAAGATATGCTGCCACGCGAAAACTTCCGTCCGGGCGACCGTATTCGCGGCGTACTCTATTCCGTGCGTCCAGAAGCCCGCGGTGCTCAGCTGTTCGTGACCCGTTCTAAGCCTGAGATGCTGGTCGAACTGTTCCGCATCGAAGTGCCAGAAATCGGCGAAGAAGTTATCGAGATCAAAGCGGCTGCCCGCGATCCAGGTTCCCGTGCGAAAATCGCGGTGAAAACCAACGACAAACGTATCGATCCGGTCGGTGCTTGCGTCGGTATGCGTGGCGCGCGCGTTCAGGCCGTTTCGACTGAACTCGGCGGTGAGCGTATTGATATCGTTCTGTGGGACGACAACCCGGCGCAGTTCGTGATTAACGCGATGGCCCCGGCTGATGTTGCCTCTATCGTCGTCGACGAAGACAAGCACACCATGGATATCGCCGTTGAAGCAGGTAACCTGGCACAGGCTATCGGCCGTAACGGTCAGAACGTCCGTCTGGCCTCTCAGCTGAGCGGCTGGGAACTCAACGTGATGACCGTTGACGACCTGCAGGCGAAGCACCAGGCTGAAGCCCATGCAGCGATTGATACCTTCACTAAGCACCTGGACATTGACGAAGAGTTCGCCACCGTTCTGGTTGAAGAAGGCTTCTCTACGCTGGAAGAACTGGCCTATGTGCCAATGAAAGAACTGCTGGAAATTGACGGTCTGGATGAAGCCACCGTTGAAGCCCTGCGTGAACGCGCTAAAAACGCACTGACCACCCTGGCACTGGCTCAGGAAGAAAGCCTTGGTGATAACAAGCCGGCTGATGACCTGCTGAATCTGGAAGGTCTTGATCGTGCGATCGCGTTCAAGCTGGCTGCCCGTGGTGTTTGTACGCTGGAAGATCTCGCTGAGCAAGGCGTTGATGACCTGGCCGATATCGAAGGTTTAACCGACGAGAAAGCCGGCGAACTCATCATGGCCGCACGTAATATCTGCTGGTTCGGCGACGAAGCGTAATAAACTGTAGCAGGAAGGAACAGCATGACTGATGTAACTGTAAAAACGCTGGCTGCTGAGATTCAGACCTCCGTGGATCGCCTGGTACAGCAATTTGCTGATGCAGGGATCCCGAAGTCCGCTGATGACTCGGTGACCGCGCAAGAAAAACAAACCTTGTTAACGCATCTGAACCGTGAACATGGTTCAACGCCTGACAAGTTAACGCTGCAGCGCAAAACGCGTAGCACGTTAAACATTCCAGGTACCGGTGGAAAAAGTAAATCGGTACAAATCGAAGTCCGCAAGACGCGCACCTTTGTAAAACGTGATCCGCAAGAGGCAGAACGCCTCGCTGCGGAAGAGCAGGCACAGCGTGAAGCGGAAGAGCAAGCCCAGCGTGAGGCAGAAGAAAACGCCAAACGTGAGGCAGTATTAAAAGCTGAACGTGAGGCCGCAGAAAAAGCGAAACGTGACGCCGCTGAAAAAGCGAAGCGCGACGCTGCGGAAAAAGACAAAGTGAGCAATCAACAGACTGACGATATGACCAAAAACGCCCAGGCAGAAAAAGCCCGTCGTGAAAATGAAGCAGCCGAGCTGAAGCGTAAAGCGGAAGAAGAAGCCCGTCGCAAGCTTGAAGAAGAAGCCCGTCGCGTTGCTGAAGAAGCGCGCCGTATGGCAGAAGAGAACGAGAAAAACGGTGTGAATGCCGCTGAACCGTCCGAAGACACCAGCGACTATCACGTCACCACCTCCCAGCACGCGCGTCAGGCAGAAGATGACAACGACCGTGAAGTTGAAGGTGGTCGTGGCCGCACGCGCAGTGCAAAAGCCGCGCGTCCAGCCAAAAAAGGCAACAAGCACGCCGAATCTAAAGCTGACCGTGAAGAAGCACGTGCTGCCGTACGCGGTGGTAAAGGCGGCAAGCGTAAAGGTTCCGCTCTGCAGCAGGGCTTCCAGAAGCCAGCGCAGGCTGTTAACCGTGACGTTGTGATCGGCGAAACCATCACCGTTGGCGATCTGGCTAACAAGATGGCGGTTAAAGGCTCCCAGGTCATCAAAGCGATGATGAAGCTGGGCGCAATGGCGACCATCAACCAGGTTATCGACCAGGAAACCGCACAGCTGGTTGCCGAAGAGATGGGCCACAAAGTTATCCTGCGTCGTGAAAACGAGCTGGAAGAAGCGGTAATGAGCGACCGTGACACTGGCGCAGCAGCTGAGCCGCGTGCACCGGTTGTGACCATCATGGGTCACGTTGACCACGGTAAAACCTCTCTGCTGGACTACATTCGTTCTACGAAAGTTGCCTCCGGCGAAGCAGGCGGCATTACCCAGCACATCGGTGCATACCATGTAGAAACCGATAACGGGATGATCACCTTCCTGGATACCCCGGGCCACGCAGCGTTTACCTCCATGCGTGCACGTGGTGCTCAGGCAACGGATATCGTTGTTCTGGTTGTCGCAGCAGACGATGGCGTAATGCCACAGACCATCGAAGCTATCCAGCACGCGAAAGCGGCGCAGGTGCCTCTGGTTGTTGCAGTGAACAAAATCGATAAGCCAGAAGCGGACATGGATCGCGTTAAAAACGAACTGTCCCAGTACGGTGTTATGCCGGAAGAGTGGGGCGGTGAGTCTCAGTTCATCCCGGTTTCTGCAAAAGTGGGTACCGGTATCGATGACCTGCTGAACGCTATCCTGCTGCAGGCTGAAGTTCTGGAGCTGAAAGCGGTTCGCAATGGTATGGCGAGCGGTGCGGTAATCGAATCCTTCCTGGATAAAGGCCGTGGCCCGGTTGCGACCGTTCTGGTACGTGAAGGTACCCTGAACAAAGGCGACATCGTGCTGTGTGGCTTCGAATATGGCCGTGTTCGTGCAATGCGTGACGAACTGGGTCGCGAAGTGCTGGAAGCAGGTCCATCCATTCCTGTGGAAATCCTGGGTCTGTCCGGTGTTCCGGCTGCCGGTGATGAAGTGACCGTTGTTCGTGACGAGAAGAAAGCACGTGAAGTTGCGCTGTACCGTCAGGGCAAATTCCGTGAAGTTAAGCTGGCTCGTCAGCAGAAATCTAAACTCGAGAACATGTTCGCCAACATGACCGAAGGCGAAGTTCACGAAGTGAACGTGGTTCTGAAGGCCGACGTTCAGGGTTCTGTGGAAGCAATCTCCGACTCTTTACTGAAACTCTCTACCGACGAAGTGAAGGTGAAGATTATCGGTTCCGGCGTAGGTGGTATCACCGAAACCGACGCAACCCTGGCTGCAGCGTCCAACGCGATTCTGGTTGGCTTCAACGTGCGTGCTGATGCCTCTGCGCGTCGCGTGATCGAAGCGGAAAGCCTGGATCTGCGTTACTACTCCGTCATCTATAACCTGATCGACGAAGTGAAAGCGGCAATGAGCGGTATGCTGTCTCCGGAACTGAAACAGCAGATCATCGGTCTGGCTGAAGTGCGTGACGTGTTCAAATCACCGAAATTCGGTGCGATCGCGGGCTGTATGGTTACCGAGGGTAACATCAAGCGTCACAACCCAATCCGCGTACTGCGTGACAACGTGGTTATCTACGAAGGCGAGCTGGAATCCCTGCGCCGCTTCAAAGATGACGTTAACGAAGTCCGTAACGGCATGGAATGTGGTATCGGCGTTAAGAACTACAACGACGTTCGCGTTGGCGATATGATCGAAGTGTTCGAGATCATCGAGATCCAACGCACTATCGCGTAATCTTCGCTAAGATTGCCGATTGTAGGCCGGGATCGCCTCGCGCCACCCGGCATTAAATTTCAAAAGGGGCTTTGGCCCCTTTTTTGTCTGGAGAATTTATTATGGCGAAAGAATTTGGTCGCCCGCAGCGCGTGGCTCAGGAGATGCAAAAAGAGATCGCAATCATCCTTCAGCGCGAAATCAAAGACCCGCGCCTGGGGATGATGACCACCGTGTCTGGCGTTGAAATGTCCCGCGACCTGGCGTATGCCAAAGTGTTCGTGACATTCCTGAATGACCAGGACGAAGACGCGGTTAAGAACGGTATTAAAGCGCTGCAGGAAGCCTCTGGTTTCATCCGCTCTCTGCTTGGCAAAGCGATGCGCCTGCGTATCGTGCCAGAGCTGACCTTCTTCTACGACAACTCGCTGGTCGAAGGGATGCGCATGTCCAACCTGGTCACCAGCGTGGTGAAGCAGGATGATGAGCGTCGTGTGAACCCGGACGATAAAAAGGAGGACTGATGAGTCGTCCTCGTCGTCGCGGTCGCGACGTGCACGGCGTGCTGCTGCTGGATAAACCGCAGGGTGCATCCAGCAACGACGTGCTGCAAAAAGTAAAGCGTATATATAACGCCAACCGCGCGGGGCACACCGGGGCGCTGGATCCGCTGGCGACCGGTATGCTGCCGATTTGTCTGGGTGAAGCGACCAAGTTTTCCCAATATCTGCTGGATTCGGACAAACGCTACCGCGTGATTGCCAAGCTTGGCCAGCGCACGGACACTTCCGATGCTGATGGTCAGGTCGTCGAAGAGCGTCCGGTGACGTTCAGCAGCGAACAGCTTGATGCCGCGCTCGAGAGCTTCCGTGGCGATACCCAACAGGTGCCGTCCATGTACTCGGCACTGAAGTACCAAGGCAAAAAGCTCTACGAGTATGCGCGTCAGGGAATTGAGGTGCCACGCGAGGCCCGTCCGATTACGGTCTATGAGCTGCTGTTCATTCGTCACGAAGGCGATGAGCTGGAGCTGGAAGTGCATTGCTCAAAAGGCACCTATATCCGCACCATCATCGACGATCTGGGTGAGAAGCTGGGCTGTGGCGCGCACGTTATTTATCTGCGCCGTCTGGCAGTCAGCAAGTACCCGGCTGAACGTATGGTGACGCTGGAGCAGCTGCAGGCGCTGGTGGACCAGGCGCAGGAGCAGGGCACAGAGGCGGCGGATCTGCTTGACCCCTTACTGATGCCAATGGACAGTCCTGCTTCGGACTATCCGGTTGTCAATCTGCCGTTGACCTCCTCCGTTTACTTTAAAAACGGCAACCCGGTGCGTACGACGAATGTCCCGGCACAAGGGCTGGTGCGCGTTACGGAAGGGGATGACAACACCTTCATCGGGATGGGTGAAATCGACGACGAAGGTCGTGTTGCCCCACGCCGTCTGGTGGTTGAATATCCGGCATAAGCTGACGCCTTGCCTTGCGATAAGCAGGGGAGGCGGGTAGAATATTGCGGCTTAACGTCTGGTAAATTGTTTAACAATTGGCATACGTTATACATGGGAAAGCTGAATTAGAGATCGGCTTCCTTTCATTCTTTAAATTTTGGAGTTTTAAAATGTCTCTAAGCGTTGAAGCTAAAGCTAAAATCGTTTCTGAGTTTGGTCGTGATGCTAACGACAGCGGTTCTACCGAAGTTCAGGTTGCACTGCTGACTGCACAGATTAACCACCTGCAGGGTCACTTTGCAGAGCATAAAAAAGATCACCACAGCCGTCGTGGTCTGCTGCGCATGGTTTCTCAGCGTCGTAAACTGCTCGACTACCTGAAACGTAAAGATGTTGCACGCTACACCGCGCTGATCGAGCGTCTGGGCCTGCGTCGCTAAGTCTTGCGAGTTTCAGAAAAGGGGGCCTTATGGCCCCTTTTTTCAACCAGACCGCAGCAATTCACTGGAAACTAATGTATTGTTGCTATAAATGATCTTCATTGCAGAGGTTCGCGCGGCTAATGAGAGGCTTCACCCATGGGGGTGTCGGTTGTCATTAGTCGCGAGGATGCGAAGAAGGTCCGGTAAAAGTCAGCACGCCTTTGGTGTGCTGTCATTCATTTAAGAAAGGACAGAATCTTGCTGAATCCGATCGTTCGTAAATTCCAGTACGGTCAACATACCGTTACGCTGGAAACCGGCATGATGGCACGTCAGGCTACTGCTGCTGTTATGGTAAGCATGGATGACACCGCGGTATTCGTAACCGTGGTTGGCCAGAAAAAAGCTAAACCAGGTCAGGACTTCTTCCCACTGACCGTAAACTACCAGGAGCGTACTTACGCTGCCGGTAAAATCCCGGGTGGTTTCTTCCGTCGTGAAGGCCGTCCAAGCGAAGGCGAAACCCTGATCGCGCGTCTGATTGACCGCCCGGTTCGTCCGCTCTTCCCGGAAGGCTTCGTTAACGAAGTTCAGGTTATCGCGACCGTTGTTTCCGTTAACCCACAGGTTAACCCGGACATCGTTGCGATGATCGGCGCATCCGCAGCCCTCTCCCTGTCTGGTATTCCATTCAACGGTCCTATCGGTGCTGCGCGCGTGGGTTACATCAATGACCAGTACGTTCTGAACCCAACTCAGGATGAGCTGAAGTCAAGCAAGCTGGACCTGGTTGTTGCCGGTACCGAAGCTGCGGTACTGATGGTTGAATCCGAAGCAGAACTGCTGAGCGAAGACCAGATGCTGGGCGCGGTGGTCTTTGGCCACGATCAGCAGCAGATCGTTATCCAGAACATCAACGACCTGGTGAAAGAAGCCGGTAAACCTCGTTGGGACTGGCAGCCAGAAGCGGCAAACGACGCGCTGAATGCACGCGTTGCAGCCCTGGCCGAAGCGCGTCTGAGCGATGCTTACCGCATCACCGACAAGCAAGAGCGTTATACCCAGGTTGACGCGATCAAATCTGAAACCATCGCTACGCTGGTGGCAGAAGATGAGTCCCTGGACGCTAACGAGCTCGGCGAAATCCTGCACGCTATCGAGAAAAACGTTGTTCGTAGCCGCGTTCTGGCAGGCGAGCCGCGTATCGATGGCCGTGAAAAAGATATGATCCGTGGTCTGGATGTGCGTACTGGCGTACTGCCACGTACTCACGGTTCCGCGCTGTTCACCCGTGGTGAAACGCAGGCGCTGGTTACCGCAACCCTGGGTACTGCCCGTGACGCACAGAACATCGACGAACTGATGGGCGAGCGCACTGACAGCTTCCTGTTCCACTACAACTTCCCTCCGTACTCCGTAGGTGAAACCGGTATGGTTGGCTCGCCGAAGCGTCGTGAAATTGGTCACGGTCGTCTGGCGAAGCGCGGCGTACTGGCTGTGATGCCAGATGCTGATAAATTCCCGTACACCGTTCGTGTGGTTTCTGAAATCACCGAATCTAACGGTTCTTCTTCTATGGCTTCCGTGTGCGGTGCTTCTCTGGCACTGATGGATGCGGGCGTACCGGTGAAAGCGGCCGTTGCGGGTATCGCAATGGGTCTGGTGAAAGAAGGCGACAACTTCGTTGTTCTGTCTGACATCCTGGGCGACGAAGATCACTTGGGTGACATGGACTTCAAAGTCGCGGGTTCCCGCGAAGGTATCTCTGCCCTGCAGATGGATATCAAAATTGAAGGCATCACCAAAGAGATCATGCAGGTTGCGCTGAACCAGGCTAAAGGTGCACGTCTGCACATCCTGAGCGTGATGGAACAGGCGATCAACGCGCCACGTGGCGACATTTCTCAGTTCGCTCCACGTATCCACACCATTAAGATCAGCCCGGACAAGATCAAAGATGTTATCGGTAAAGGCGGTTCTGTTATCCGTGCTCTGACCGAAGAGACTGGCACTACCATCGAAATCGAAGATGACGGTACTGTGAAGATCGCAGCGACCGACGGCGAGAAAGCGAAATACGCTATCCGTCGTATCGAAGAGATCACTGCCGAGATCGAAGTGGGCCGTGTCTACAATGGTAAAGTGACCCGTATCGTTGACTTTGGCGCATTCGTTGCCATCGGTGGCGGTAAAGAAGGTCTGGTACACATCTCTCAGATCGCTGACAAGCGCGTTGAGAAAGTGACCGACTACCTGCAGATGGGTCAGGAAGTGCCGGTTAAAGTTCTCGAAGTTGACCGTCAGGGCCGTATCCGTCTGAGCATTAAAGAAGCGACCGAGCAGTCGTCTGCCGCTGCGCCGGAAGCTCCGGCTGGCGAACAGGGCGAGTAAGGTTGCCGTTTGCCCCCCGTGCAAGCGGGGGGCTTGTTATCAGGCAGGACGCCTTGTTAGCAGCCGGGGGACAGGACGTTCATCCAATTGTTGTCTTCGGGAGTGGGAAATGAAGCCTTTTCTGCGCTGGTGTTTCGTTGCGACAGCTTTGACGCTGGCAGGATGCAGCAACTCTGCCTGGCGTAAAAGTGAAGTCCTCGCAGTGCCACTGCAACCGACTTTGCAGCAGGAAGTGATTCTGGCACGCATGGAACAAATTCTTGCCAGTCGGGCTTTAACCGATGACGAACGCGCACAGCTTTTATATGAGCGCGGAGTGTTGTATGATAGTCTCGGTCTGAGGGCACTGGCGCGAAATGATTTTTCACAAGCGTTGGCGATCCGACCGGATATGCCTGAAGTATTCAATTACTTAGGCATTTATTTAACGCAGGCAGGCAATTTTGATGCTGCCTATGAAGCGTTTGATTCTGTACTTGAGCTTGATCCAACTTACAACTACGCGCACTTGAATCGCGGTATCGCATTGTATTACGGCGGTCGTGACAAGTTAGCGCAAGATGATCTGCTGGCGTTTTATCAAGACGATCCTAACGATCCTTTCCGTAGTCTGTGGCTTTTCATTGTTGAGCAGAAGCTCGACGAAAAGCAGGCTAAAGATGCGTTAAAACAACGCTTCGACAAATCGGACAAGGAACAGTGGGGATGGAATATTGTCGAGTTCTACCTGGGCGACATTAGCGAAGCAACGCTGATGGAACGCCTGAAGGCGGACGCAACGGATAACACCTCGCTCGCTGAGCATCTCAGTGAAACCAACTTCTATTTAGGTAAGTACTACCTAAGTCTGGGGGATACGGACAGCGCTACGGCACTGTTCAAATTAGCGGTTGCTAACAACGTACACAACTACGTTGAGCACCGTTATGCATTGTTGGAATTATCGCTCTTGGGCCAGGAGCATGACGACCTGGCAGAATCGGACCAGCAATAGCTGACGACATAAACATCAGCCCGTAATCTTTTGATTGCCATCACCTTTACTGGTGAGGGCGTTGTTGTTCGTCAATACACCTACTTTGAGCCGGTTCACACTTTCAATGAAAATTACCGAAAATTTTCACGATAAGTTATGTAGACTGGCCGCCATTGACATTGAGGCACTCGTACTACATGGCTGAATTCGAAACCACTTTTGCAGATCTGGGCCTGAAGGCTCCTATCCTTGAAGCCCTTAACGATCTGGGTTACGAAAAACCATCTCCGATCCAGGCAGAATGTATCCCACATCTGCTCTCTGGTCGTGACGTGCTGGGCATGGCCCAGACTGGTAGCGGTAAAACCGCAGCGTTCTCGCTGCCGCTGCTGAATAACATTGACCCGGACCTGCGTGCACCGCAGATCCTCGTACTGGCTCCGACCCGTGAACTGGCTGTTCAGGTGGCGGAAGCTATGACTGAATTCTCTAAACACATGCGCGGCGTAAACGTGGTTGCTCTGTACGGCGGCCAGCGTTATGACGTGCAGTTACGCGCCCTGCGTCAGGGTCCACAGATTGTCGTCGGTACGCCGGGTCGTCTGCTGGATCACCTGAAACGCGGTACGCTGGATCTCTCTAAACTGAGCGGTCTGGTACTGGATGAAGCTGACGAAATGCTCCGCATGGGCTTCATCGAAGACGTAGAAACCATTATGGCGCAGATCCCGGAAGGTCATCAGACCGCTCTGTTCTCTGCAACCATGCCGGAAGCGATCCGTCGCATTACCCGCCGCTTCATGAAAGAGCCGCAGGAAGTGCGCATCCAGTCCAGCGTGACCACTCGCCCGGACATCAGCCAGAGCTACTGGTCTGTGTACGGTATGCGTAAAAATGAAGCGCTGGTGCGTTTCCTGGAAGCAGAAGATTTTGATGCGGCGATCATCTTCGTTCGTACCAAAAATGCGACCCTGGAAGTGGCAGAAGCCCTGGAGCGTAGCGGCTACAACAGCGCAGCGCTGAACGGCGACATGAACCAGGCGCTGCGTGAGCAGACGCTGGAGCGTCTGAAAGACGGTCGTCTGGATATCCTGATTGCAACCGACGTGGCAGCACGTGGTCTAGACGTTGAACGTATCAGCCTGGTTGTTAACTACGACATCCCGATGGACTCCGAGTCTTACGTTCACCGTATTGGCCGTACCGGTCGTGCAGGTCGTGCGGGCCGTGCGCTGCTGTTCGTTGAGAACCGCGAGCGTCGTCTGCTGCGTAACATCGAACGCACCATGAAGCTGACCATTCCAGAAGCAGACCTGCCAAACGCAGAGCTGCTGGGCAAACGCCGTCTGGAAAAATTCGCCGCGAAAGTCCAGCAGCAGCTGGAGAGCAGCGATCTGGATCAGTACCGTGCGCTGCTGACGCAGATCCAGCCGACCGCCGAAGGCGAAGAGCTGGATATCGAAACGCTGGCCGCTGCACTGCTGAAGATGGCGCAGGGCGAACGTTCTCTGATCGTGCCGCCAGATGCACCGATGCGTCCTAAGCGTGAGTTCCGTGACCGTGACGATCGTTTCGAACGTCGTGGCGACCGCAACGATCGTGGCCCACGTGGCGACCGTCCAGAGCGTGGTGGTGAAGATCGTCCACGTCGCGAACGTCGTGACGCTGGCGAAATGGAACTGTACCGCATTGAAGTGGGCCGTGATGATGGTGTTGAAGTTCGTCATATCGTTGGCGCGATCGCTAACGAAGGCGACATCAGCAGCCGTTACATCGGTAACATCAAGCTGTTCGGTACCCACTCCACCATCGAACTGCCAAAAGGTATGCCGGGCGAGGTTCTGCAGCACTTTACCCGTACCCGCATCCTGAACAAGCCGATGAACATGCAGCTGCTGGGCGATGCTCAGCCGCGTCCGGACCGTGGCGGCGAACGTCGTGGCGGTGGCCGCAGCTTCGGTGGCGAGCGTCGTGAAGGCGGTCGTGGTTCTCGTCGTGAAGGGGCTGCACCAGGTGCAGGTCGTTTCAGCGGTGAGCGTCGTGAAAGCCGTGGCCCACGTCGTGAAGATGGCCCGGTTCGTCGTCGTGACGCGTAATCTTCACGCCCTGTAGCGTAAAGTAAAATATACAGCCCCGATATTTTTATCGGGGCTTTTTTTATTTCTTTTGTACTATTGTACTGGTACAGTGCAGCACATTAAGATGCAGGTCCCAAATTATTGACTGGAGAAAAGGCTGTATGGCGACACTAACCACCACCCAAACGTCACCTTCACTGCTCGGCGGTGTGGTGATCATCGGCGGCACCATCATAGGTGCGGGGATGTTCTCCCTGCCGGTGGTCATGTCCGGGGCGTGGTTCTTCTGGTCGCTGGCGGCGCTGGTCTTCACCTGGTTCTGTATGCTGCACTCCGGGCTGATGATCCTCGAAGCTAACCTCAACTACCGCATTGGGTCGAGCTTTGACACCATCACCCGCGACCTGCTGGGCAAGCGCTGGAATATCGTCAACGGTATCTCCATTGCCTTTGTGCTCTATATCCTGACCTACGCCTATATCTCGGCGAGCGGTTCGATTCTGCATCACACCTTTGCAGAGATGTCTCTGAACGTCCCGGCGCGCCTGGCAGGTTTTGCCTTCGCCCTTGGCGTGGCATTTATCGTCTGGATGAGTACCAAAGCGGTGAGCCGGATGACGGCCATTGTGCTGGGCGCTAAGGTCATCACCTTTTTCCTGACCTTCGGCAGCTTGTTGGGGCATGTTACGCCCGCCACGCTGTTTAACGTGGCGCAGAGCAACACCTCGTATTCACCGTACCTGCTGATGACCCTGCCGTTCTGTCTGGCGTCGTTTGGCTATCACGGTAATGTGCCGAGCCTGATGAAGTATTACGGCAAAGATCCACGCACCATCACCCGCTGCCTGGTTTACGGCACGCTGCTGGCGTTGGGTCTGTATGTGATCTGGCTGCTGGGGACGATGGGTAACATTCCGCGTCCGGAATTCATCGGCATTGCGCAGAAGGGCGGGAATATTGATGTGCTGGTGCAGGCGCTGAGTGGCGTACTCAACAGCCGCAGTCTGGATCTGCTGCTGGTGATCTTCTCCAACTTCGCCGTGGCGAGCTCGTTCCTCGGCGTGACCCTGGGGCTGTTTGACTATCTGGCCGATCTCTGTGGCTTTGATGACTCTGCGCTGGGGCGTCTGAAAACCGCGCTGCTGACCTTCCTGCCGCCGGTCATTGGTGGCCTGCTGTGGCCGAACGGTTTCCTGTATGCCATTGGCTATGCGGGGCTGGCGGCAACGATCTGGGCGGCGATTGTTCCGGCGCTGCTGGCGCGTAAATCACGTAAGCGCTTCGGTAGTCCAAAATTCCGCGTCTGGGGCGGCAAGCCGATGATTGCGCTGATCCTGATCTTTGGTATCGGCAACGCAGTAGTCCACGCGCTGTCGAGCTTTAATCTGCTGCCTGTATATCAGTGAACATATTGCCCGGTGGCGCTTCGCTTACCGGGCCTACAGGGATGGAGTAGGCCGGGCAAGCGCAGCGCCGCCCGGCAAAAAACTACCCCACCAACTCCTCTTTCACCTGCATCGCCAGATCGAACGAATGCAGACGCGCCTGGTGATCGAAGATCTGGCCGTTGACCATGATCTCATCAGCCTGCGTCTCACGCAGCACCGCTTCCAGCCCGTGACGCACCTTCGCTTTATCCCCTACCAGCGACATGCTTAACGCCTGCTGCACGCCATACTGTTCTGACGCCGACCATAGCTGATGCATATTCTCCACCGGCGGTGGCAGTTGCCCCGTCTCGCCGCGGCGCAGCTTCATAAAGGCCTGCTGCATGGAGGTAAACAGAAATTCCGCATCGCGGTTGCTGTCAGCGGCAATGATGTTGATGCACACCATCGCATACGGTTTTTCCAGCCGCGCCGAAGGCTTAAAGTGGGTGCGATAGAGATGCAACGCCTGGTGCAGCATATCCGGCGCAAAGTGCGAGGCGAAGGCAAACGGCAGGCCCAGCTGCGCGGCCAACTGGGCGCTGTAGAGGCTGGAGCCTAACAGCCACACCGGGATCTGCTCGCCATAGCCCGGCACCGGGCGAACCTGCGGATTCGGGTCACGGGCATCAAACCACTCCACCAGTTCAAGCACGTCACGGGGGAAGTTATCGATGTCACCGCTCATATGGCGACGCAGGGCGCGCATGGTCGGCTGATCGCTGCCCGGTGCACGGCCCAGTCCCAGATCGATACGGCCCGGATAGAGGGTGTTGAGAGTACCAAACTGCTCGGCAATAACCAGCGGCGAATGGTTAGGCAGCATCACGCCGCCCGAGCCTAAATGCAGCGTCGTGGTATTCGCCGCCAGATAGCCGAGCAGCACTGAGGTGGCGGCGCTGGCAATTCCGACCATGTTGTGGTGTTCCGCCAGCCAGTAGCGATGATAGCCGCGCTGTTCAGCCAGGCGGGCGAGATCCAGTGAGTGGGTAAAGGCTTCCCTTGCCGAGGAGCCTTCAGGGATCGGCGCCAGGTCCAGCACCGAAAACGGAATGGATTTATCAGTCATAGCAGCTCACTTTGTCGACGGTGAATCTTTAATAGTGCATTAAAATTTTACAGTCGTTGTTAACAAAGTGAGCCTTTTTTAGTCCTGCAGCTCCAGCCCGGCGAGACGTCGCCAGTAGCCGTTGCACTCGCTGTTCGCCGTCAGCGGCAGCGGGGCAGCACCATTTTCATTGGCGCGGAAGGCGTCGATCATGGCGAAAGTTTCGGTGCCCAGCGGCGACAGACGTACCATATCCACCAGCCCTTTCATTGAGGCCAGTTCGTTGCCGAGGTTGTAAACGTAGCCGCTCATGGTCTGAATGCCGTTGAGGACAAACACCTGCTGATTCTCCTGCGACAGCATGCTGCGTCCGTTGGGGTATTTGATGCAGCAGGTTTCGCACTCATCTTTCGGCAGATTCTCTGAACGCGCGGTAAAGCAGCGGGCGGAGTAAGCCAGCGGCAGATGCCCGTAGCTGAGCACTTCCACTTCAAACTGATTGCGGATCCCCAGCTCGTCGCACTGCGCCAGGATATTCACCAGCCAGTCACGGGAGAGTTCCACCGGCATACACCAGCGCGTCATCCCCTGTTTGAGCAGCAGACGCAGCGTCACGGCGTTGTAGCAGTTCAGCGCATGCCCGGCGACAAACGGCAGTTTGCGCTCGGCGCACAGGTTCACCACGCCGAGGTCGCTGGCCTCCAGCAGAAATTCACCGTTCTCCACATAGCGCTTCAGCTCATTCAGTTCTGACGAGGCCTGAACCAGCGCCAGCGTAGAGAGCACAACCTGCTTTCCGCTGTCGGCCAGGGTTTTCGCCATCTCCAGCCAGTCACCCACCTTTGTGGCACGACGCTTACTGCACACCGCCTCGCCGAGGTAAATCACATCCGCCTGGCTGGTTGCGGCCTGCTGATAAAAGTCTTCCAGCGTCTCTTTCGACCAGTAATAGAGCACCGGTCCTAATGAATATTTCATGGTTTATCTCACTGCCATTTACGGTGATACGCACCCAGCGTGGTCTGCGTGCCTTCGGACATCGAGCCGAGCGTCTCCATCCACGCCGGTTCTGGCGTATAGCTCTGCGGATTTGTCATGCAGCGATCGATCGCCTGGCGCCACACTTTTGCCACCTGGCTGACATAGGCCGGGCTGCGCTGGCGTCCTTCAATTTTCACCGAGGCGATGTTGGCAGCCAGCAGTTCCGGCAGCAGTTCGAGGGTGTTCAGGCTGGTGGGCTCCTCCAGCGCATGGTAGCGCTCGCCATCCACCAGATAGCGGCCTTTGCACAGCGTCGGATAGCCGGCGTTTTCATCATCCTGATAGCGGTCAATCAGCACCTCGTTCAGACGCGACTCCAGCCCCTGCGGGGTTTGCTGCCAGCGCACGTAGCGGGCAGGGGAGCAGGCGCCTACGGTGTTGGGCGATTCCCCGGTGAGATAAGAAGAGAGGTAGCAGCGCCCCTCAGCCATGATGCACAGGCTGCCAAAGGCAAAAACTTCCAGCGGAACTGGCGTGACCCGCGCCAGTTGCTTAACCTGATGGATAGAGAGTACGCGCGGCAGCACCACGCGCGACACCTCAAAATTACGATGATAAAAGCGTACGGCCTCTTCGTTAGTGGCAGACGCCTGTACCGAGACATGGCGCTCAATGTGGGGATAGCGTTCGGCGGCATACTCCAGCATGGCGAGATCCGCCAGTATCAGGGCGTCGGCACCCAGCTGTGCCGCCATATCCACCGCGCGCTGCCAGCGTTGATAGCCGTCGGGGTGGGCAAAGGTATTGATAGCGATATGCAGTTTACGGCGATGAAGATGTACGAAGCTCACCGCTTCCTGCAGTTTTTTCTCGGTAAAATTGAGACCAGCGAAGTGACGGGCATTGGTATCGTCCTTCAGCCCGATATAAACCGCATCGGCGCCGTTTTCGATGGCCGCCTTTAACGCCGGTAAGTTCCCGGCAGGGCAGAGCAGCTCCATAATTTATCCTGACGTTCGCAGCCCCAGAGGGATGCAAAATTGTTATCGAACAGGGATTTTAATTAACCATCCGGCGACAATTTTTGATTTAAGGCAGCTAATGGCGTATTGATGACACCAATAATGGGTTACGCCGGATGTCAGTTTGTTGATTTACCCCGCTATACCGGCGACTGGATATGGCAAAATATCAGGACTATAGATATCAGGAGTATTGCTTGTGCTGGATAAACTGCGTTCACGTCTCGTACAATTTGGCCCGTCGCTGCTGAGCGTGCCGGTTAAGCTTGCGCCCTTTGCCCTGAAGCGTCAGGTACTGGAGCAGGTGCTCAGCTGGCAATTCCGCCAGGCGCTGGCGGATGGCGAGCTGGAATTTCTCGAAGGGCGCTGGTTACGTATCGAGGTGCGCGATATTGGTCTGCGCTGGTACACCTCCGTTGAAAATGAACAGCTGGTGGTGCGCGAATCCGCCGACGCGGATGTCAGCTTCAGCGCTGACGCCAGCGATCTGCTGATGATTGCGGCACGCAAGCAGGATCCCGACACGCTCTTCTTCCAGCGCCGTCTGGTGATTGAAGGCGATACCGAGTTAGGTCTGTATGTCAAAAACCTGATGGATGCGATTGAACTGGAACAGATGCCGAAGCCGCTGCGCGTGGCCCTGTTGCAACTGGCCGATTTTGTCGAGGCGGGTCTGAAAACTCCGCCGGAAAGTAAACACACTTCTGTAGGTGAGCCATGTTGATTCGAGTAGAAATTGGCATCGATGCCCCGGGTATTGACGCCTTATTACGCCGGTCGTTTGAAGGGGAAGGTGAAGCGCAACTGGTTCACGATCTTCGTGAAGACGGCCTGATTACGCTGGGTCTGGTCGCCACCGATGATGAAGGTCAGGTCGTTGGCTACGTGGCCTTTAGTCCGGTCATCGTGCAGGGCGAAGAGCTGCAGTGGGTTGGCATGGCGCCGCTGGCGGTGGATGAAAACTATCGCGGACAGGGACTGGCGCGCCAGCTGGTCTACGAAGGGTTGGATTCACTCAATGAGTTTGGCTACGCCGCGGTCGTGACGCTGGGCGATCCGGATTTCTACAGCCGTTTAGGCTTCGAGAAAGCGGCACATTACGATCTGCGTTGCCGCTGGCCGGGCACCGAGTCGGCTTTCCAGGTCCACCGTCTGGCCGACGATGCGCTTGACGGCGTGAGCGGCCTGGTGGAATACCACGATCGCTTCAATAGCTTTTAACCGGCGGCCTTTGCAGGCTCTCGCGTAGCGCCTCAAATGTCCCGTCTCCGCTGACGAGGCGCTCTTTCTGGCGCTTCGTGAGCTGTTTAATGCGATATTCCAGCCGGAGGGCCAGGGAGCGATCCCCTGCGACGGCGGAAAACGCCAGCGTCAGCTCTCCTTTACCCCTCAACGCCTTCGCTCCTTTTCCCGTTTGATGTTGCAGGAAGCGGCGCGGCACATCGGTTGTGATGCCCGTATAGAGTGCATTATCAGCAGTTCGAACAAGATAGAGAAACCAGCACACGGCGAAAGATTCAGTATGTTAAGGTGAGTGCACCTTAGCATGAGAGAGAAGTGAAATGGAAACTCTGGCCGCCATCAACCGCTGGCTGGCGAAGCAGCACGTGGTTACCTGGTGCGTGCACCATGACGATGAGCTGTGGTGTGCCAATGCCTTTTACTATTATGACCCGCAGCGCATCGCGTTCTACGTCTTAAGCGAAGACAAAACCCGTCATGCGCAGATGAGCGGCAAACAGGCGAAAGTTGCAGGCACCGTCAACGGGCAGCCCAAAACCGTGGCGTTAATCCGCGGGGTGCAGTTCAAAGGGGAGATTCGTCGTCTGGAAGGGGAGGAAAGCGACGTGATGCGCAAGCACTATCTTCGTCGCTTTCCGGTTGCCGCTGCCATGCCAGCTCCGGTATGGGAGATCCGTCTGGATGAACTGAAGTTCACTGACAACACGTTAGGCTTTGGCAAAAAACATCACTGGCTACGCGCCGAGTAAGCGCAACGCCTCACGGTTAAAGGCGATAAGATCTTCTGGCGTCCGGCTGGTAACCAGCTGATCGTTATCGATGACTACCTCCTGATCGTGAAAATCGGCCCCGGCGTTTTTCAGATCGATGGCGATCGACTTCACGCCCGTCAGTTTACGTCCGCGCACAACCTCAGCGCTGATGAGCAGCTGCGGACCGTGGCAGATAGCAAAGACCGGTTTCCCGCTGGAGACAAAGTCCTGGGTAAAGGTCACGAAACGCGTATCGCTGCGTAACGAGTCCGGGGAGTGCCCGCCCGGCAGTAACAGGGCGTCAAAGTCAGACGGACTCACCTCATCGATGGTTTTATCGATGGTCACGCTGGCCTCGCCCTTATGGCCTTTTACCGTTTTGCCTGCCTCTTTTTCAATGGTGATCACCTCATGGCCCGCTTTACGAAACGCCTCGGCAGGTGAGGTAAATTCTGAATCTTCAAACTCGTCGGTAATCAAGACCGCAATTTTCTTGCTCATGCTTCCTCCGTTGTTTTGGCTTCAGACAGCTTTTTTCCAGCTTGTGGTAAATACTTAACGTTCAGACCACTAAGTTTGGTTGAGTGGCATGAAATCGCATACGGACTAATCTGCAAAGGAGGAGTAATGAGTCAGGTTTTAATTACCGGCGCGACCGGCCTTGTGGGTGGGCACCTGCTGCGTATGCTAATTCAGGAGCGGAAAATCAACTATATTGCCGCCCCGACGCGTCGCCCGCTGGGCGATATCGAAGGGGTGTTTAATCCCCACGATCCACAACTGACCGATGCGCTGGCACAGGTTCAGGATCCGGTTGATACCGTCTTTTGCTGTCTGGGCACCACCCGGCGTGAGGCGGGCAGCAAAGAGGCCTTTATTCATGCCGATTACACGCTGGTGGTGGATACTGCGCTGACCGGCAAACGACTCGGGGCGAAGCATTTCCTGGTCGTGAGCGCCATGGGGGCTAACGCGCATTCGCCGTTCTTCTACAACAAGGTGAAAGGCAAAATGGAAGAGGCCCTGATCGCCCAGAAGTGGGAGCGGTTGACCATTGTGCGACCGTCAATGCTGCTGGGGGAGCGGGAGAAGCATCGCTTCAGCGAGTCGCTGTTTTCCCCGCTTTTCAGCCTGCTGCCCGGCAACTGGAAGTCTGTCGAGGCGCGGGATGTGGCGCAGGTCATGCTGCAGGAGGCGCTGGGTGCAGCACCGGCAGGGGTCAATATTATTCCGTCGGCGAAAATCAGGGAGCAGGCGCAGGGAGAAGGATGAGCGCCCTCTGCCAACGGCAGAGGGCAGGGGAGATTATTTGATGTAGGTGAAGGCCGTGGTCACGTGTTTCACGCCGCTCACCCGGCTGGCGATATCCGCCGCCGCTTTACCTTCACGCTCGGTCACCAGGCCGAGCAGGAATACTTCGCCATTCTCGGTGGTCACTTTCACGTTAGAGGATTTCACCTGATCGCTACCCAGCAACTGGGAGCGCACTTTAGTGGTGATCCAGGTGTCGTTTGAGGCGGCACCCAGGCCAATCGGCTGGCCCTGACGTATTTCGTTAAATACCTCGGTCGTCCCTTCTACACCCATCGCAATTTGTTTCGCGCGGGAGGCAAGCTCGGTATTCGGCGCCTGTCCGGCCAGTAACACCTTGCCCTGATAAGCCGTAACGTTAATGCGCGCTTCTTTCTTAATCTGTTGGTCTTTGGAGAGTGCACTGTTTACGCGCAGCTCCAGGGTGCCGTCATCCACCTGCGTGCCCACGGTACGCGGGTCGGTCGCGGCTTTGGTGCTCACAGCGGCGGTACCCACTACCGCTGCAGCCACACATCCCTGAAGCAGCAGCGCAGAAATAAGGACTGCGAGGGGCGAAAGTGCCTTCATGTTTACTCCTTAATCATCCTGGTGAGGGAAAAGCGTGTTATCGATCAGATCGCATAAACAGTTCACCGTCAGCATATGCATCTCCTGAATGCGCGCGCTGCGGTGGGAAGGAATACGGATCTCGACGTCATGCGGACCTAACAGCCCCGCCAGCTCGCCGCCGTCGTAACCGGTCAGCGCAACGATGGTCATATCGCGCGTGACGGCCGCTTCCACGGCCTTGACGATGTCGCGGCTGTTGCCGCGCGTGGAGATGGCCAGCAGGACATCACCGGCATGCCCTAACGCGCGCACCTGCTTGGCGTAGATCTCATCATGAAGACGATCGTTGGCAATCGCCGTTAAGACCACGTTATCGGTATTAAGTGCAATGGCAGGTAAACTGGGGCGCTCTGTCTCAAAACGATTGATCATACTGGCAGCAAAATGCTGTGCGTTGGCGGCCGAGGTGCCATTACCACAACAGAGAATTTTGTTGCCGTTAAGCAGGGACTGAACCAGCGTCATTGCCGCGCGGGAGATGGCGTCCGGCAGCGCTTCTGCTGCTGCAATCTGAGTCTGAATGCTTTCCGTGAAGCAAACCTTAATTCTTTCGAGCACGGTATCCCTTAACGATCTGATTTACGCGTCTTCGCCGAAGGCGTTTTTGAACCATTCGATGGCGTTTCCGGTGAAGGCTACCACATCGAACCGGCAATCCACAGTGTCAAAGCTGCCATTATGCCGGGCAAGCCACAACTGGGCGGTGTGTAACAATTTTTGTTGCTTGGCCCGGGTCACGCTGGCGGCGGCCCCACCGTAACGGGATGACTGGCGGTAGCGCACCTCAATGAACACGATGGACGGGCCGTCCTGCATGATAAGGTCAATTTCCCCGCCGCGTCCGCGAACGTTAGCGGCGATAAAGCGCAGTCCTTTGCGCTCAAGCCAGCGACGCGCCTGTAATTCGCGCGCGTCGCCGGTCTGTTTGCGGGTTAACTGGCCGGAACGATCTGTCCCTGCTGGTATTTGAGCCATGATAACTTCCTGTTAATCACGCAATCCTGAGTGGCGGTGAGATCGCCGGTGTTGCCGTTAAGGGTAAAGCCCGGCACCTGGCGCATCTGGGTGAAGTGGTTCGCCAGCGCCCAGGCATCCACGCCCATGGCATACAGGCGCGCCAGCGAGTAGTCGTTACGCACGCTGCTGAGTGCCTGCTGCATCAGCTCTGGGTTTGCCCCTGCGAGCATCGGGATTTCGCTGTACTGCAGCCCTTCCATCTCAAGACGGAAGTCCGGGCCTGCGGTGCCCTGTGCGCTGCGTGAGCTGGCGTACAGCGACACGCCCGCCTGGCTGCCGTTACGCATGGCGATCATCGGTTTGATAAAGGCGATCTCTTCCGGGGTGGCCACAATGTAGGCCGCATCGACGTTACCGCCGCCGCTGATCTGCGCATCCGTTGGCGGAGCCGGGATAGTCAGGCCACCAATCGTCACGCTCTGCTGCTGTGGCAGGCTGGCAGTCACCGGGCTACCGCTGAGGGCAATACCCGCTCCGCCGTTCACGCCCGCGCGCAGTTCTGAGGCTGAGCCAAATTTCTGCTGTAGAACAATACCACCGCCCAGCTGTTGCCACTCTTGGGCAAAAGCGTTAGCGACGCGATCGCCCAGTTGGCTGCGCGGGATCAGCAGCAGGGGAGCCTGCTTACCTTGCTCATGAATATGGCGGGCCGCATCGCGGGCTTCGTCTTCTGGCGACAGGGCAAAGTAGCAGACGTTCGGGCGATTCTGCACCTGCTCCGGCTGGTTCAGCGCCAGCACGTTCAGCGGGGTGTTGCTTCTCACCAGCTCGTCCACGTTGTTTTTCAGCAGCGGGCCGACCACGATGCTGGCCCCATCCTGCTGCACCTGATTCAGCACCTGATCGAGCGGCTGGCTGCTGGTGTCATACACTTTTATCTCTGCAGACGGATTACCCATGGCCTGTGGCTGGGCGACGGTCTGCGTCTCTTGTGACGTGACCGGAGTCTGCACCGGCTCCTGCGCGTTGCTTTCCTGCACGTTGCCTTCCGGCGCGGCGACAGGCTGCGGAGTGGCAGGGGCCTGCACCGGATTCTGGAGCGAGCCTGGCTGAGCTGCGACAGGCTGGGTCGCGGTCAGATCGTTGGTTTCGGCACTGGACGGGCTCACCACATCATCGGCATTAGCGGCCTGGGCAACCTGGGCGGGAACTGCGCTGCCCGCGACGGCGGCAGTACCGTTTCTCGCCGCTTCAAAACCCTGTTGGATCGTGCGGCCAAAGACGGCGGCCTGGCCACCTAATGGCAGCAACAGGGCGATTTTGCTGGTGGAGGCTGGCTTGAAGTTCTGTACATTAACCAGCTGCGTTGGCAGCATGGTTGCGCCCGGGTTATTTGGATAGCGGGTTTGCCAGTCTTTAATTCCGGCTTTCAGCATATTCGGATCGTTGCGGTTATCGAACCAGACGCGCTGCAAATCCAGCCAGCCCTGCAGGATATTCTCGTCGGCGTTAATCACCAGCGCATTGGCCTGATCGGGATTCATGGCGGAGAGCGTCTGCCAGGTGGCATCGATATTTTTCTGTTTTTCCGCAGCGGAGAGCAGCGGCTCCTGGGCTATCAACGCCCGTAGCAGCGTCAGGGAAGGGCGACCCTGCTCGGCAGCGATACCGGCCTGCCAGAAACGCGCCTGCTGATTTTTATCCAGCGCACTAATGTCGATATTGCCGAGGATAGTCTTCGCGCCGGCAGCATCGTTCTGCGCAATTTTCAGCTCTGCGGCCAGCAGCGACTGCTCGCGACGTTGGGTATCGGTCAGATCCTGCGGCAACTGGTTAAACAGATCGGTGGCATGCTGGGTTTTACCCTCTTTCAGCAGTGCACGAATGGCGAGTAATTGCCAGTTGATCCTGGTATCATTCGAGCTCTGCTCCATCTGGTGCAGATAGAAGCCGGAGTCAGCCTGGGCTGTACCCTCCATGTGGGCAGCACTTTGATCGGGCGCCTGTGTGCCACAGCCTGCAAAGAACAGGGCTGCCAGCACCAGCGGAAGGCTGCGCGTGGCTTTATTATGAAAAAACGTTAAGGGTACCATACTGTATCCAGTGATATTTTTTACGCAATGCTTAATATTAAATCGGCAATACGGATGAAACAATGAAACAACACGAAACGGCAGATAATTCTCAGGGTCAGCTATATATTGTACCTACTCCTATCGGGAATTTATCTGATATTACCCAACGTGCACTCACCGTATTGCAAAGCGTTGATCTTATTGCGGCTGAAGATACTCGCCACACTGGCCTGCTGCTGCAACACTTCGCCATTAATGCCCGCCTGTTTGCCCTGCACGACCATAACGAGCAGCAAAAGGCCGAGACGCTGGTGGCAAAGCTGAAAGAGGGGCAGAACATCGCCCTGGTGTCCGATGCCGGCACGCCGCTGATTAACGATCCGGGCTATCACCTGGTTCGCACCTGCCGCGAGGCGGGCATTCGCGTCGTACCGCTGCCAGGACCGTGCGCCGCCATTGCCGCCCTGAGCGCGGCGGGCCTGCCGTCTGACCGCTTCTGCTACGAAGGCTTCCTGCCCGCCAAATCCAAAGGTCGTCGCGACGTGCTGAAAGCGCTGGAAGCCGAACCGCGCACGCTGATCTTCTACGAATCAACCCACCGTCTGCTGGAGAGCCTGGAAGACATGGTCGCCGTTTGGGGAGAGGCGCGTTACGTGGTGCTGGCCCGTGAGCTGACCAAAACCTGGGAGACCATCCACGGCCTGCCGGTTGGCGAGCTGTTGGCATGGGTGAAAGAGGATGAAAACCGCCGTAAGGGCGAGATGGTGCTGATTGTCGAAGGGCACAAGGCCGAAGAGGACGCCCTGCCTGCGGATGCCCTGCGCACCCTCGCGCTGTTGCAGGTCGAGCTACCGCTGAAGAAAGCGGCCGCGCTGGCAGCAGAGATCCACGGCGTGAAAAAGAACGCGCTGTATAAATATGCGCTGGAGCAGCAGGGAGAGTAAGCTCGTGAGCCGTTATCAACCGCCTTTTACGATTACGTCTGCAATCCTTAATCTGGTGGTTGAAACGGGAGAATTGCTGGGACACTGGGCTGCTTATACGGGGCGAGCTTCACCTCTGCTGCGTAAAGAGAATCGTATTCGTACTATCCAGGCGTCGTTAGCCATCGAGCATAATTCGCTGACCACCGGGCAGGTGACCGCAATTATGGATGGAAAGCGGGTGCTGGCCCCGGCAAAAGATATTCAGGAAGTCAGAAACGCCATCCAGGCCTACGAGCACCTGAATATCTGGCAAGCCAGTCGCCTGAAAGATTTGCTGAGTGCCCATCGGCTCCTGATGAAGGGGCTCGTAGATAATCCCGGGCAACTGCGCCAGGGGGATGTCGGGATCTATCGTGGTAACCAACTGGTGCATATGGCACCTCCTGCGTCTCAGGTACCTCGTCTGGTGGATGAGCTGCTTGGCTGGCTTAATGCCACAGACTTGCACCCGCTGATCGCCAGCTCTGTATTCCACTATGAATTTGAATTTATCCATCCCTTTGCCGACGGTAATGGCCGTATGGGGCGTCTCTGGCAAACTCTTATCCTCAGCCACTGGCGTGCCGAGCTGGCCTGGTTGCCGGTGGAAACGCTGATCCACTTTCAGCAAGAGCGGTACTACGCCATCCTTGGGCAGTGTGATAAAGCCAGCGACTGCACGGCTTTTGTAGAATTTATGCTACAAAATCTTGCCGATGCGCTGCGTGAAAGTATCTCAACCCCGCATGCATTGTCGGAACAAATGTCGGAACAAATGTCGGAAAAAGAGGACGCCATCCTGCAACTTTTGATTGCCCAGCCAAAGATGACAGCTTCCACCCTGGCCTCAATGCTCGGTGTAACCTCCCGTACGGTAGAACGCTACCTTAGCGCATTACAAAGCAAGGGTAAGGTACAACGGGTCGGTGCCAGAAAAGGTGGGTACTGGCAGGTCTTAAGATAGGCTGCGCTTGTCCCGTCAGACGATATTACTTCTGATATGCAAACCTTCGAAATGTTGAGCATCTGCCAGAACGAAAGGCAAAAAAAAGCATGGCCAAAGCCATGCTAAAAGAGGTTTACTGCAAACTCAGGTCACCGGTGCCGGGTTAAATACCGCCAGCTGGTTATGTAATCCCCATTGATCGGAGAAAGTCTTCTTACGTCCACTCGCCACGTCGAGAATGAAGTGGAACAGCTTCCAACCTACATCCTCAATGCTCTCTTCGCCGGTAGCGATAGTGCCTGCATTGATATCCATCAGGTCAAACCAACGGTTCGCCAGCTCGGTACGGGTCGCCATTTTAATGACGGGAACCGCCATCAGGCCGTACGGGGTGCCGCGACCGGTAGTGAAGACCTGGACGGTGATCCCGGAGGCCACCTGCTGGGTACCACAGACGAAATCGCTGGCGGGCGTGGCGGCGTAGATCAGGCCACGTTTTGTCGGGCGCTGGCCGGGGGAAAGCACTTCAACGATGGCGCTCTTGCCCGATTTGGCGATGGAGCCCAGGGCTTTTTCCACCACGTTCGCCAGGCCGCCTTTCTTGTTGCCCGGCGACGGGTTGGCGCTGCGGTCGGTCTTGCCCATGTCGAGATAGTTATCATACCAGGCCATCTCCTCCAGCAGGCGTTTGCCCACCTCTTCGTTGATGGCGCGCGGCGTCAGGAGATGGATCGCGTCGCGCACTTCGGTCACTTCTGAGAACATTACCGTGGCGCCGCAGCGCACCAGCAGGTCTGAGGCATAGCCCACTGCTGGGTTGGCGGTCACGCCCGAGAAGGCGTCGCTGCCGCCGCACTGCATCCCCACCACCAGCTCAGAGGCCGGGCAGGTTTCACGCTGGCGCTGATTCAGTTTTGCCAGATGGCGCTCTGCGACCTGCAGAATGTCATCCACCATCGACCGGAAGCCGACATGCTGCTCGTCCTGCAGACGCACGATGCTGGCATCATCCATCGGGATCGCCTGCACATCTTCGGTGCCCTGGAGCAGCTTTTCGGGTTGCAGCTTCTCGCAGCCGAGGCCGATAACCATCACTTCGCCGCCGAAGTTCGGGTTCAGGGCGATATTGTGAATGGTGCGGATAGGGACAATTGCCGCCGGAGCATTGATCGCCACGCCGCAGCCGTAAAGGTGGTTCAGACCCACCACGCCGTCGACGTTGGGGTATTTTGGCAGCAGATCGCGTTCGATGATCTTCACCACATAATCGACCACACCCGCCACGCAATGCACGCTGGTGCTGATGCCGAGCAGGTTTTTGGTGCCGACGCTGCCGTCCGCATTGCGATAACCTTCAAAAGTGTAGCCTTCAAGCGCAGGCAGCGGCTCCGGTACGCGGGTGGCCAGCGGCAGGGTGTGCAGCGGCGGGGCTTCCGGCAGGGCAACCAGCGACTCATCAATCCAGCTGCCCTGGGGGATGGCGCGCACGGCGTAGCCGATGACTTCGCCGTAACGCACGATTTCGCCCTGCGCCGGGATATCCACCAGCGCCACTTTATGGCCCTGTGGAATATGCTCGATGAGTTCAAGTCCGTCCGGGAAACGCGTTCCGGCTTTTAACCCCTGATCGTTAACAATAATCGCCACGTTATCGGTCTCATGTACCTTAATATAAAACGCGGTCGGCGACGTTTGACGAATTTCGATGTCGGCCATTGTCCAGTATTCTCCAGCGCGTGGGGGATAATTAATTGATCAAAGAGTACCTATATTTTCTTGTTATAAAAAATAAAGACTCTGCTCAGTGGAATAAAGAATGTCAGGCATGGGGAATTAATAATGTGATCGCGATCACTCATTTGTGACGGTGGCCTGCCCATAAGGGGAGCAATGGCGAAATCTGTGCATCAGCGCCCAAGGGTTTGTGCATATGCTCAAAATAATATTCACAATGAAATTTATAATTGAGCAATGCCACAATGCGTGGTGGTGGGCGCTTGATTATACTCATTAACGCTTTCATGGATTCGGTTAATTAACCGCAATTATCTCTAATTAGCAAAATAATCAGGATTGCCTCTTTCTTAAAACAATAAAAATAATTTCATTGATGTACCAGAGGAAATAAATATGTTGCTGGATACTACCGTTGAAACTAAAAAGGGTGTCCCCACCCGTTATTTAATATTACTCATCATTTTTATTGTTACTGCGGTCAATTACGCTGACCGCGCCACGCTCTCTATTGCCGGTACGGAAGTCGCCAAAGAGCTGCAATTAAGCGCCGTGTCGATGGGCTACATCTTCTCCGCCTTCGGCTGGGCCTATCTGCTGATGCAGATCCCCGGCGGCTGGCTGCTGGACAAATTCGGCTCAAAAAAGGTCTATACCTACAGTCTCTTCTTCTGGTCGCTGTTCACCTTCCTGCAGGGGTTTGTCGATCTCTTCCCGCTGGCGTGGGCGGGCGTTTCGATGTTCTTTATGCGCTTTATGCTCGGCTTCTCCGAGGCGCCATCCTTCCCGGCTAACGCCCGTATCGTAGCGGCCTGGTTCCCGACCAAAGAGCGCGGTACGGCATCGGCTATTTTTAACGCCGCGCAATATTTCTCGCTGGCGCTCTTCTCCCCGTTGCTCGGCTGGCTGACCTTTGCCTGGGGCTGGGAACATGTTTTCACCGTAATGGGTGTGATTGGCTTTGTGCTGACCGGCATGTGGGCGAAGTTTATTCATAACCCGACCGACCATCCAGGCATAAGCGCCGATGAGCTGAAGTTCATTAAGGAGGGCGGTGCGGGGGTCGATATGGACCACAAAAAGCCAGGCGATAAAGCTGCCAGCGGTCCGAAGCTGCATTACATCAAACAGTTATTGTCTAACCGCATGATGCTGGGTGTATTTTTCGGGCAATACTTTATCAACACCATCACCTGGTTCTTCCTCACCTGGTTCCCGATTTATCTGGTGCAGGAGAAGGGGATGTCGATTCTGAAAGTGGGCCTGGTGGCATCCATTCCGGCGCTGTGCGGCTTTGCCGGCGGCGTACTGGGCGGCGTATTCTCGGATCACCTGATTAAGCAAGGCAAGTCGATTACCCTGGCGCGTAAGCTGCCGATCGTGCTGGGTATGCTGCTGGCCTCCTCAATCATTCTGTGCAACTACACCAACAACACCACGCTGGTGGTCGCGCTGATGGCGCTGGCCTTCTTCGGTAAAGGGTTTGGTGCCCTGGGCTGGCCGGTCATATCTGACACCGCACCAAAAGAGATTGTTGGCCTGTGCGGTGGTGTGTTTAACGTCTTTGGCAACGTAGCGTCAATCGTCACTCCGCTGGTGATTGGCTATCTGGTCAGTGAACTGCATTCGTTCAACGCGGCACTGCTGTTCGTAGGGTGTTCTGCGCTGATGGCGATGTTCTGCTACCTGTTCGTAGTGGGTGACATCAAACGTATGGAATTGCAGAAATAAGCAAAGGTATAAGCGATGAGTAACGATATTTTCCCGAACAAATTTAAAGCGGCCCTCGCGGCACATCAGATTCAGATCGGCTGCTGGTCCGCGCTGGCAAGCCCAATCAGCACCGAAGTGCTGGGACTGGCAGGTTTTGACTGGCTGGTGCTGGACGGTGAACATGCGCCGAACGACGTCACCACCTTTATCCCGCAGCTAATGGCGCTGAAAGGCAGCCATAGCGCACCGGTGGTTCGCGTGCCGACCAATGAGCCGGTGATCATCAAGCGCCTGCTGGATATTGGTTTCTATAACTTCCTGATCCCGTTTGTGGAAAACGTCGAAGAGGCGGTGCAGGCGGTGGCTTCCACCCGCTATCCACCAGAAGGCATTCGCGGCGTCTCGGTCTCCCATCGCGCCAACATGTTTGGCACCGTGCCGGACTACCTCGCCCAGTCGAACAAAAACATCACCATCCTGGTGCAGATTGAGAGCCAGCAGGGCGTGGATAACGTCGATGCCATCGCCGCCATTGACGGCGTAGACGGCATCTTTGTCGGTCCAAGCGACCTGGCGGCCGCCTTTGGTCATCTGGGTAATGCGAATCACCCGGAAGTGCAGCGCGCCATCCAACATATCTTTGCCCGCGCCAAAGCGCACGGTAAGCCGTCCGGCATTCTGGCGCCGGTCGAGGCTGATGCCCGCCGTTATCTGGAGTGGGGCGCAACCTTTGTTGCCGTCGGCAGCGATCTTGGCGTGTTCCGCTCCGCCACCCAGAAGTTAGCGGATTCCTTCAAGAAATAATCACCACCACTGAATAAAGAGAGACGCAATTATGACACTGAAAGTTGGTTTTATTGGCCTGGGTATCATGGGTAAACCAATGAGTAAAAACCTCATCAAAGCAGGTTACTCACTGGTGGTTGCAGACCGTAACCCGGAAGCCATTGCCGAAGTGATCGCCGCAGGCGCAGAGACCGCCGCCACGGCAAAGGCCATTGCTGAGCAGTGCGATGTGATCATCACCATGCTGCCAAACTCCCCGCACGTTAAAGAGGTGGCGCTGGGCGAAGGCGGCATCATCGAAGGGGCCAAACCGGGCACTGTGCTGATCGACATGAGCTCTATTGCGCCGCTGGCCAGCCGTGAAATCAGCGAGGCGTTAAAAGCAAAAGGCATCGACATGCTGGATGCGCCGGTGAGCGGCGGCGAGCCGAAAGCTATCGACGGCACCCTCTCTGTGATGGTGGGTGGTGACAAAGCCATCTTCGACAAATATTACGACCTGATGAAAGCGATGGCTGGCTCCGTGGTGCACACCGGTGAGATTGGCGCCGGTAACGTCACCAAGCTGGCAAACCAGGTGATTGTGGCCCTGAACATCGCCGCGATGTCTGAAGCCCTGACCCTGGCGACCAAAGCGGGCGTTAACCCGGATCTGGTGTATCAGGCGATCCGTGGCGGCCTGGCGGGCAGCACCGTACTGGATGCCAAAGCGCCAATGGTGATGGATCGTAACTTCAAGCCAGGCTTCCGTATCGATCTGCACATCAAGGATCTGGCGAACGCGCTGGATACCTCTCACGGCGTGGGGGCCCAGCTACCGCTGACCGCGGCGGTGATGGAGATGATGCAGGCCCTGCGTGCCGACGGGCTGGGAACGGCCGACCACAGCGCCATTGCCTGCTATTACGAAAAACTGGCGAAAGTGGAAGTCTCTCGCTAACAAAGACGGGCGCGGGAACGCGCCCGCTATTTTTGCCTCAAGCGGTAACAGGCTATAACTATGAAAATCGTAATTGCCCCTGACTCTTACAAAGAAAGCCTGTCTGCCACCGAGGTAGCGCAGGCGATAGAAAAAGGCTTTCGGGAGATCTTTCCCGATGCAGAGTATGTTTCGGTTCCCGTTGCGGATGGCGGGGAAGGCACGGTTGAAGCGATGGTTGCCGCCACCAATGGCACGATGCAGCATGCAGTAGTGACGGGGCCACTGGGCGAAAGTGTCAATGCCTGCTGGGGGATCTCCGGCGATGGCGTGACGGCGTTTATTGAGATGGCGGCGGCGAGCGGACTGGCACTGGTTCCTCCGGCACAGCGCAACCCGTTGATTACCACCTCCCGCGGGACGGGCGAGCTGATCCTCGCGGCACTCGATAAGGGCGCGCGCAATATCATTATCGGGATTGGCGGCAGCGCCACCAACGACGGCGGCGCAGGGATGGTGCAGGCGCTGGGGGCAAAACTGACCGATGCCAACGGCACCGAGATTGGCCACGGCGGCGGTAGCCTGATGACGCTGAACAATATTGATATTTCGGCTCTCGATCCGCGTCTCAAAACCTGCGCGATACGGGTGGCCTGCGACGTGAGCAATCCGCTGATCGGTGAGCAGGGTGCCTCCCGCATCTTCGGCCCGCAGAAAGGGGCAACAGAAGCCAACATCGTCGAGCTCGACAACAATCTTTCCCACTATGCCGATGTGATTCATACCGCGCTGCGTATTGATGTCAAAAATGTCCCTGGCGCGGGTGCGGCAGGCGGCATGGGCGCCGCGCTGATGGCGTTCCTCGGTGCGGAGCTGAAGAGCGGCATCGAAATTGTCACCCAGGCGCTGAATCTCGAAGAGCATATTCATGACTGCACCTGGGTGGTGACCGGCGAAGGACGCCTGGACAGTCAAAGTATTCACGGCAAAGTGCCGGTGGGCGTGGCGCGCGTCGCCAGTAAATATCGCAAGCCGGTCATCGGCATTGCCGGCAGCCTGACCAGCGATGTCGGGGTGGTTCATCAATATGGCATCGACGCGGTGTTCAGCGTCCTGACCAGTATCAGCACCCTGGAAGAGGCGTTCCGCGGCGCGTTTGACAATATTTATCGCGCCTCGCGCAATATTGCCGCCACCCTGCGGGTAGGGATGCTCACCGAAGGGTGACAGCGGGGCGCAAACCCTCTATACTGCGCGCCGAAGCTGACCAGACAGTCGCCGCTTCGTCGTCGTCCCTTTCGGGGGAGACGGGCGGAGGGGAGGAAAGTCCGGGCTCCATAGGGCAGGGTGCCAGGTAACGCCTGGGGGGGAAACCCACGACCAGTGCAACAGAGAGCAAACCGCCGATGGCCCATGCAAGTGGGATCAGGTAAGGGTGAAAGGGTGCGGTAAGAGCGCACCGCGCGGCTGGTAACAGTCCGTGGCACGGTAAACTCCACCCGGAGCAAGGCCAAATAGGGGTTCACATGGTACGGCCCGTACTGAACCCGGGTAGGCTGCTTGAGCCAGTGAGCGATTGCTGGCCTAGATGAATGACTGTCCAACGACAGAACCCGGCTTATCGGTCAGCTTCAACTCTTTAATAAAACCCCGCTTCGGCGGGGTTTTTGCTTTTTGGCGGTAAGATGAATGACTGTCCAACGACGCTATACCAAAAAGAACGCGGCTTATCGGTCAGCTTTAACTCTTTAGAAACCCCGCTTCGGCGGGGTTTTTGCTTTCTGGTGTCAGTCACGTACCAGCGATCAACAACCCGCGCATGTCGAGGGTTGTTTATTCCTTGAAGCGCGTCACAATGAGAAAAATCGTCCCACTTATTTTTTCAAAAGAGTAATTTTTTCCTTTTTCAGTCAAAAACCACACTAACGTTGTGATTTTTTTCTCTTCCTCTCCGGATATGATATTTCCACACCAATAACAAACGCCTGCACCTCTCTGGCTCATTATCGCTGATGAGCAGATATCCATAAAAAATAACTGGTTACCCTACAAAATAAGCGAGAGCCTAATGGATACGGCGACAAATAATAGCGTAATTGTGAACGACTCACCGGCAGCAAGACGGGCTGGAATGAGCGAGAGTGAATGGCAAGAAGCAATTAAATTCGACAGCAATGATACCGGTTGGATAATCATGAGTATCGGCATGGCAATCGGTGCCGGTATTGTTTTTCTCCCGGTCCAGGTGGGATTAATGGGCCTGTGGGTTTTTCTGCTCTCTTCCATCATTGGTTATCCGGCGATGTATCTCTTTCAGCGCCTGTTTATTAATACGCTGGCGGAATCGCCGGAGTGCAAAGATTATCCGAGCGTGATCAGCGGTTATCTGGGTAAAAACTGGGGCATTCTGTTAGGGGCACTCTATTTTGTCATGTTGGTTATCTGGATGTTTGTTTATTCCACGGCGATCACCAATGACAGCGCCTCTTATCTGCATACCTTCGGCGTGACGGACGGTTTACTGTCAGAAAACCCGTTCTATGGCTTATTACTGATCTGTATCCTGGTGGCGATCTCATCCCGGGGTGAAAAACTGCTGTTTAAAGTCTCCAGCCTGATGGTGCTCACCAAACTGCTGGTGGTGGCGGCACTGGGGGTCTCAATGATTGGCATGTGGCACCTCTATAATGTTGGCGCGCTGCCGCCGATGGGGCTGCTGATCAAGAATGCCATTATTACCCTGCCGTTTACTCTCACCTCCATTCTGTTTATTCAGACCCTAAGCCCAATGGTGATCTCCTACCGCTCCCGTGCAAAATCGATCGAAGTGGCACGGTACAAAGCCCTGCGGGCAATGAATATCGCGTTTGGCATTCTGTTTGTGACGGTCTTTTTCTACGCGGTCTCTTTTACCCTGGCGATGGGGCATGAGGAAGCGGTCAAAGCCTATGAACAGAATATTTCCGCCCTGGCAATTGCTGCGCAGTTTATTAGCGGTGATGGCGCGGGTTGGGTAAAAATCGTCAGCGTTATTCTGAATATCTTCGCTGTAATGACAGCTTTCTTTGGCGTCTATCTCGGCTTTCGAGAAGCGACGCAAGGCATCGTGATGAATATCCTGCGCCGCAAATTGCCGGCGGATAAAATCAATGAATCCACCGTACAGCGCGGCATTATGGTGTTTGCCATACTGCTTGCCTGGAGCGCCATTGTATTAAACGCGCCTGTGCTGAGTTTCACCTCTATCTGCAGCCCTATTTTCGGCATGGTGGGCTGTTTAATTCCGGCGTGGCTGGTCTACAAGGTCCCTGCGCTGCATAAATACAAAGGCGTGTCGCTGGTGATTATTATTATCACCGGGCTACTGCTTTGTGTTTCTCCTTTCCTCGCTTTTTCCTGATGTGCAATAAAGGTCGTAACGATGTCTGAGCAAATAAACCCTCTATGGAACCTGTTTATTCACGCGGTGCAGGAAGAGGTTAAACCTGCCCTGGGATGTACAGAGCCTGTCTCGCTGGCGCTGGCCTGTGCCATTGCGGCTGAACAATTAAGCGGAGACATTACGCAAATTGAGGCGTGGGTTTCACCGAATTTAATGAAAAATGGGCTGGGTGTAACGGTACCGGGTACCGGCATGGTTGGCCTGCCTGTTGCGGCTGCGCTGGGGGCGATTGGGGGTAATCCCCGGGGCGGGCTGGAGGTGTTAAAAGATGCTTCGCCCGAGGCGATTGCCCGCGCTAAAGCGTTACTGGCGGCAGGAAACGTGCAGGTAAAACTGCAGCAACCCTGCGACGACATCCTCTATTCCCGCGCCACTGTCTATGCCGGGGCGGAATCGGCAAGCGTCACCATTGCGGGAGGGCATACGCGGGTCGTACAGATCAGCTATCAGGGCGAAACACGCTTTATGCTGGATGAGCAGCCGCAGTGCTCTGGCGGCGATCCGCTGAGGGTTCTGTCGAACACGTCGCTGTCGCAGATCCTGGAGTTTGTTGAGCAGGTTCCGTTTTCCGCCATTCGTTTTATCCTGGAAGCCGGGCATCTAAACGACGCGCTCTCCCGGGAGGGATTAACCGGCAAATGGGGACTCCATATTGGCGCGACGTTGCATAGACAGCAGGCGCGTGGCTTTATCGACCAAGGGTTAGGATCGGAGATAATCATCCGCACCAGCGCCGCGTCAGATGCCCGAATGGGCGGCGCGACACTGCCCGCCATGAGCAATTCCGGCTCGGGTAATCAGGGGATCACGGCAACGATGCCAGTTCTGGTCGTGGCGGAATATCTCCAGGCTGACGAGGAAAAACTGGCGCGGGCGCTGATGCTTTCGCACCTGTCGGCCATTTATATCCATTACCAGCTTCCTCGCCTGTCTGCATTGTGCGCTGCGACGACCGCGGCCATGGGCGCAGCAGCCGGTATGGCATGGCTGCTGGACGGGGGCTATAAGGCGATTGAGATGGCAATCAGCAGTATGATTGGCGACGTCAGCGGAATGATCTGCGATGGAGCATCGAACAGCTGCGCGATGAAAGTCTCAACCAGCGTCAGCAGTGCCTGGAAATCGGTAATGATGGCGCTTGATGATTGCGCCGTGACCGGCAACGAAGGGATCGTGGCGCACGATGTTGAACAGTCCATCGCCAATCTGTGCTCACTCGCATGCCGTTCAATGCAGGCAACGGATAAACAGATCATTGAGATCATGGCGGAGAAAGTTGCCTGAAATAACGGCCTCTCCTTGTACGGGGAGAGGCCGGTGGTTCAGACCGGCAAATCGATCAATAGCGCACGCAGCGGCGTGTCAGCCAGCAGGGTGATATTCGCCTCGTCGCGAATAAACGCACCATCTCCGCAGGTCAGCGCTTCGCGCTCCTCAGCGGGCGTTTGCGCATGTACCGTACCGTGAATAGATTGCAGGTAGGCGCGCGGGCCGTGCAGCTGAAAACTCAGGCGCTCCCCTTTATCCAGCTCGATATGATGCAGCCACACCTGCTGGCGGAGCTGCAGGCTGCCTGCGCTACCATCCGGCGAGGCCAGCAGCTGCTGTTTGGCATCCAGCAGATCGATCTTCTGGAGCAGCGGATTTTCCCGCTCCGGGCAGGCATCCAGCCACAGTTGCATCCGCGTCAGCGACTTATCTTTGCTGAGGTTATGCTCGCTATAGCTGATACCTGGCTGGGTGGCTATCAGCAATGCTTCACCGGCTTTCGCCTGGACGTGGTTGCCCTCGCTGTCGCGATACTCTGCTTCGCCTTCAAGAATGAGGTTCAGGATATCCACTTTTGGATAGGTACGCGGCTGGAACGAAGCTCCGGGTGCAAGTACCTCCTGGTTCAGTACACGTAAAGAGGCATAGCCCAGCAGTTTCGGGTCAAAGTAGTGTCCAAAGGAAAAGGTGTAGCGGGCCTGCAGCCAACCGAAATCGGCTTGTCCGCACTGTTTAGCTGTTCTTGTCGTAATCATAAAACTTGACCTCTCTTTACACTAAAACAATGGTAAAGGTATGGACGCTGCATTGTTAGCCAGATATTCTGCCCGGTATGTTCAAATTTCCTGAATGAGAACACCATGGCTAAAGAGAGAGCATTGACCCTTGAAGCACTGCGTGTGATGGACGCGATCGATCGACGCGGTAGCTTCGCCGCAGCAGCGGATGAACTGGGGCGCGTGCCATCTGCCCTGAGTTACACCATGCAGAAACTGGAAGAAGAGCTGGATGTGGTGCTGTTTGACCGCTCTGGTCATCGAACAAAATTCACCAATGTCGGCCGCATGCTGCTGGAGCGCGGGCGCGTGTTGCTGGAAGCGGCGGATAAACTGACCACCGACGCCGAAGCGCTGGCCCGCGGCTGGGAAACGCATCTGACGCTGGTCACCGAAGCGCTGGTACCCACCACTGCGCTCTATCCGCTGGTGGATCGCCTGGCAGAAAAAGCCAATACCCAGCTTTCTATTATCACCGAGGTGCTTGCCGGGGCGTGGGAGCGCCTGGAGCAGGGCCGGGCGGATATCGTGATCGCGCCGGATATGCACTTCCGCTCCTCGTCCGAAATCAACTCCCGCAAGCTCTATACCGTGATGAATGTCTATGTCGCCGCACCGGATCATCCGATTCATCAGGAACCCGAGCCGCTGTCGGAAGTGACCCGCGTAAAATACCGCGGCGTGGCGGTGGCCGATACCGCCCGCGAGCGCCCGGTACTAACCGTTCAGCTGCTTGATAAACAGCCGCGCCTCACCGTCAGCACCCTGGAAGATAAGCGTCAGGCGCTGCTGGCCGGGCTGGGCGTGGCGACCATGCCGTATCCGTTCGTTGAGAAAGATATTGCCGAAGGGCGGCTGCGGGTGGTAAGCCCGGAGTACACCAGTGAAGTGGATATTATTATGGCGTGGCGTCGTGACAGCATGGGCGAGGCCAAATCCTGGTGTCTGCGCGAGATCCAGAAGCTCTTTACCCAGAAGTAATGTCTATTGTAGGCCCGGCAAGCACAGCGCCGCCGGGCAATGCCTCAGCGGTTTAGCAACGGATCCGGCCCAAACCGGTTTTCACCTTCCGTTCCGCGCTGGCAGTTGAAGATCAGAATAATGATCCAGCCGAGCACCGGGATCAGCACCAGCAGCAGCCACCACGCCGAACGATCGGTATCATGCAGCCGACGAAAGAGCACGGCCCACGATGGCAGAAGTGCCAGCAAGCCATACACGGTGGTGATAATGCCTTCGCCGCCAGCTCGCTCCCAGCCCAGCATCTTGTCGATCAGCCCCAGCACACAAACCAGAATGAAGTTCACCAGAGTAAACATCCAGAACTCTTTGCGGCGGGCGCGCCCTTTAAACCCGATATAATTTCGCAGTACTTTCAGATACCAGTCCATTTCTTGTGGCCTCCGCAGCAATTAATCTCTTGTTTTTTAAGCGATCCACTAAAGCATAGACGGGAATAAAAGGGGGGTAAAGGGCGCCAGAAAAGCGCCCCTGAGGCTTAGCCGAAGCGGACGTCGCGCCCGTGCGGTTCAGTCAGATCCTGCCACGGGCCAATGGAGATAATGCCCGTCGGATTAATGGTTTTATGGCTGCGATAGTAATGGTTACGGATGTGGTCAAAATCGACCGTCTCCGCAATCCCCGGCATCTGATAGATGTCGCGCAGGAAACCGTACAGGTTGAGGTAATCGCTGATCCGGTGTTTGTCGCACTTGAAGTGGGTCACGTAAACCGGGTCAAAGCGCACCAGCGTGGTCCACAGACGGATATCGGCTTCGGTCAGCTGGTCGCCGGTGAGATAGCGATGCTGGCCGAGGATCTGCTCCAGCCGCTCCAGCGAGGCAAAAACATTGGTCTCGGCTTCGTCGTAAGCTTCCTGACTGGTGGCAAACCCGGCCTTATAGACGCCGTTGTTCACGTTGTCGTAAATCCAGCTATTCAGGTCATCAATTTTATCGCGCAGCGCGGGCGGATAAAAATCGCCTGCCCGGGCACCGTGGGCATCAAACGCGGTGTTAAACATGCGGATGATTTCGGCTGACTCATTGCTGACGATGGTCTGATTTTTCTTGTCCCACAGTACCGGAACGGTCACCCGGCCGGTGTAGTGAGGATCGGCGCGCAGGTAAAGCTGGTAGAGAAAATCGTGGTGATAGAGCGAGTCGCCGGTCGCCGCCGGGAAATCATCGCCGAAAGTCCAGCCGTTCTCCAGCATCAGCGGATGCACCACCGAGACGGGGATCAGCGATTCCAGCCCCTTCAGGGCGCGGACGATCAGGGTGCGATGCGCCCACGGACAGGCCAGAGAAACATAGAGGTGGTAACGATCTTTCTCCGCCGCAAAGCCCCCTTCGCCGCTTGGGCCAGGCGCGCCGTCGGCGGTGAGCCAGTTACGGAAGGCCGAAACAGAACGTTTGAAACGTCCCCCGGTTGATTTGGTGTCATACCAGGTATCCTGCCAGACGCCGTCTACAAGTTGTCCCATCTTTTCCTCCTTAGATAGCAAAAGCGAGGAGAAATCTCCTCGCTTTTTGATTCAGTATAGCGTGCTTACCACTTCTTATTCAGGACGCGGTCGATGCTGTATGCACCCGGGCCGGTGATAGCCAGCAGCAGGTAACCGCCTGCGATAGTCAGGTTTTTCATGAACATCAGCGAGTTCACCCCTTCCGCAAAGTTGCTGTGGAACAGGAACGCGGTCAGCAGGGTAAAGCCTGCGGTGAACAGTGCGGTAGTCCGGGTCAGGAAACCGAACAGAATGGCCAGGCCACCACCCAGTTCAAGCAGAATGGTCAGCGGCAGCAGGAACCCCGGAACGCCCATCGCTTCCATATACTGTTGCGTGCCGGCGTAACCCCCGATTTTGCTCCAGCCTGCGGTAATAAACAGGATTGGCATCAGAATGCGCGCTACCAGTACACCAACATCTTCTAATTTTTTCATCTTACTCTCCAGGGAACCTCTTGGGCTGTAAATACTATTTATTGTGCAAAATCGGGCGGATGCCGCGGTCTCGCTGTCGATGGAGAGAATCATAAACGGGGCGAATGGGGATTGTTAGCAAGGAAAACTGTCAATCTTCTTCAAAGATATTGAGTAATGTGAAGGGAAGGGATGGATAAAAGTAAAGCGCCAGGAGGCGCTTTACAGGGTGAGGCAGGGTAAACGTCAGCGGGTTTCTTGTTTGCGGAGCTGCTGCTGGGTAAGGGTGGTTTTAATCATCTTCCACGCGCTCCAGATGCCCAGGCCGCGGCGCGCCCAGCGGATCAGCATATTCGGATGGCGCACGGCCCTCACCGCCAGAATGCTGCTCCCTATCAGCGCCCACGCCCGCAGGTTCAGAAACATATTCCACCCGCGGTCATAGCTGTGCGTGGCTTCCAGCCAGTCGCGGCTGCCAGCCGACAGATCCAGCCGTTGCTGCTGGATCTGGCTCAGCAAAAATGCCTTTTCTCGCTCACGTTCCGCTCGGCTTCTGCTCACTTTTTGTCATCCTCCAGCAGTGACCGGTCGTTGGCGAGTTCCTTACGGGTATGATGTAGCAGGGTCGACTGGCGCACTTTGCGCATGGTCCATATTCCCCCTATCAGAGCAGCAAGCAGCAGCACCACGGTGGTGCCAATCATCACATTAAGACGATACTGCGGATCGACTGCCCAGATAATCAATACCATCAGGCTCATCAGGCCAAAGGCGGCGAAGAGCATGGTCAACCCCAGCATCAGTAGCAGTTGGAAGAGATTCGCTTTCTCTTCTTCCAGTTCGACCACTGCCAGCCGGATACGCGTCTCTGCGATGCCGACGAGAGTAGTCAAAATCCGCTGTCCGATACCGAGAACGTTTTTTGCGGGCCCTTGTGGTTGACGTGAATCTTCCATAATTAACGTCGCGTAAGCAGCATGCCGATGACAACGCCAACCGCAGCACCGATACCTACGCCGGCCCACGGATTTTCACGCACATACTCATCAGCGCGCGCGGCGGCCTCACGGGTCTGTTTCGCCAGTGCATCGCTGGTTTCGCCCAGACGATAGCGGCTTTCGTGCAGGGCCTGCTCCGCTTTATTACGCAGTTTGCTCAGCTCTTCTTTCGACTTATTACCAGAGGAGCTCAGTACCTCTTCCAGGGTATCCGCCAGGGACTTCAGTTCAGCGCGTAAATGGTCTGACGTGGTATCTTTTGACATGATTCTCTCCTGTTACGATGTCCGTTAAATCAGTAATCGCGAGACTCCAGCGCTTTCAGTTCGTTCTGCGCTTCTTGCAGTTTCTGCTCACGTTTGGCAACTTTGTCTGCATCGCCTTTCTCCTTTGCCTCCGCCAGATCCCGGCGGCGTTCAGCAATTTCTTCTTTCTGTTCGGCAATCTTGCGCTGGTGATCGGCGCGCAACTTGCTGTCGGAACAGTTCGCTTTCACTTCGCTCAGTGCTTTATTCAATCCATTGATTCTGCTCTGATTGTTATGCTTTTCAGCGTAACTGATCTCGCGTTGAATATCCTGTTCCTTCTCCTGACAAAGAGACGAAGCGAACGAAGCTGTGCTCAAAGAAAAAAGGGCGAGGCCCAGGGCGATGCGGTAATTCATTGTTGAAACCTTCCATTGTTTTCGACGTAACCTGCGGAAATGTCGAATTCCAGAGTCGTGCGGAGTACGTGTGAGAGGTGCTCCGCGTACTTAAGCATAGTAAGTAAACGGGGATATCACCAAAGTAAGTGAAAAGATTCAGATTAGTGGAAATTTAGCCTAACAGACGTGATGTATCACGCAGACGGGTCAGCCAGACCACCGCCTGATTGTCATTATCCTGTTGAGCAATGATATAGCCATGCGGCAGGCTGCGATCGAGCACCTTCTTCGCGGCAGCGCTCTGTACGCTGGAGTCGAAGGTGATCAGCAGCACATCTTTCTGCGGGGTAATACTTTTGAACTGAATGCCGTTGGCATCCAGGTGATGCCAGATGGAGAAACCATCCGGCATGCTGACGCCCTGATTGACCGCGCGGATCGCCAGCGTCGATTCCTGTTTTTGCAGCGCCGCCCAGGCCAGCAGCAGGGCGCTGAACATCACCAGCGCGACCATGGCGTAAGAGAGACGGCGCATTGACGCGTTAGGATTGGCCATGTCGTTAGCCCTGACTTCCATGTTTTTTCTTCCAGAGAACCACCAGCGAACCAATCAGCCCGAACACCAGCAGCACGACTGGCAGCAGCATCAGGCAGGACATCAGCTGATCTTCATATTTCAGGAACACCGGCGTTTTGCCGAGCAGATAACCCAGCGTAGTAAGGATCAGCACCCACAGCAAGCCACTCATCCAGTTAAAGAACTGGAAGCGCGTGCTGCTAAGACCAGACAGACCGGCAATGGTTGGCAGCAGGGTGCGGACAAAGGCGATAAAGCGGCCCACCAGCAGCGCAGAAAGCCCGTGCTTGTGGAACAGGTGATGCGCCCGCTGATGATAGTGTGCCGGCAGGTGCGATAGCCAGTTCTGCACGATACGCGTATTGCCAAGCCATCGCCCCTGGATATAGCTCAACCAGCAGCCGAGGCTGGCGGCAATGGTCAGCAGCAGGACGGTTTGCGGAAATTGCATTGCCCCTTTTGCGCACAGCACACCCACCAGTACCAGCAGACTATCGCCAGGCAGGAAAGCGGCAGGAAGCAGACCGTTTTCAAGAAACAGAATCATAAACAGGACAAAATAGAGCATGCCAATCATGGACGGATTGGCCAGCGTTTCGAAATCCTGAGCCCATAAGGCATTAAGTAGTTGGGTCAAAAGTTCCATTCAGTGTTCCTGGAAAGCGGTTAACGACGCACCTGTCAACCGGGTCAAACAGCACGGCGACATTTTTTATAATTTCATTATGGTCGCTCGCGGACACAGTGTGTGGCCAAACTGTTCCCTGTTAAATGGCTAAGTAAGCAAGCACTAACTAACTAAACGGCAAATTGCATCTAATTGTAACAAACGCCAATGGGATCCGTCACAGTATTTACATGTACCGCAGATAGATTTTGTCTTAACCCAGGGAGGAGACGCGAGGCTATTTACAAAGGCTGACACTATATATGTTTACTTACCCACCGTGGCCGGAAGGCGCAGCGAAGCGCCTGCCGATGCGTGAAGAAAACTATTTTGCGTGACTGACAGCGCTATCGAGGTGAACCACCGGATTCTCAGCAAAAAGATAGCGGTCAGCGTTAAATTCGAAGTCGTCACTGGTTTCATTGAACAACATCTGTTTGGTGTTTTCGAGATGCTGCCACATGGCTACTTTTGCCGCATGCGGGTCTTTACGAATCAGCGCCTTAAGGATTTGGTCATGATCGTCACACCAGTTATCCACGGTGCGGGAATCGATGTGATCGTGCAGTTTTTTCCAGTACGGGTTATGAACGCGCTGAGTCCACATTTTTTCGACGATTGCCGCAAGCGCGGTGTTTTGCGTCGCCAGCGCCACCTGAACATGAAACTGCAGGTCCCACTCGGAGTCGCGGAAGCATTTCTCTTTACGCGCGTTGTCCTGGATCTCCATCAGCTTCATGATGTCCTGCTTGGTCACCTGCGTCGCCGCAAACTCGGCGATATTACTCTCAATAAGCTGACGAGCCTGGAGCAGCTCAAAGGGACCGTAATTGGCAAATTCCAGATTTTCTTCCGGGGCCGGGGAGTGTTTTGGCTGGCTGGAAATAACATGAATGCCGGAACCTTTACGCACTTCAACATAGCCTTCCACTTCCAGCATGATGATGGCTTCACGAACCACGGTGCGGCTTACGCTCTTCTCATCAGCGATAAAACGCTCGGCAGGTAATTTGTCGCCTACCAGATAAACGCCTTGCTCGATGCGCGATTTCAGTTCGGCAGCAAGTTGCTGATAAAGACGACGGGGTTCGTTGATTTCCATATGCGCTCCAGGCAGGGTATGGCTAATGATTTGTTATACCACTTTTACCCCTTTCTCTCCAGATTTGACCCGCAAAAAAGCCGCTCGGGGGCGGCTTTTATATACCAGGTCGCACTTCGCTTGCGCGTCCTGGCGGTTTAGTAGGCCGGGTAAGCGAGGCGCCACCCGGCAATAAATCTAGCTCTGAGTCGCGGGCCTTCCAACGGACTCTTGCAACAGCTCCTCTGCGGACTTGCTTTTCAGCACCGTCCAGATAAGCACCGCCCCCAGCAGGTCGAAGACAGCCAGTACTGCGAACAGCGGGCTAAAGCCGATGGTGTCAGCCAGCGCACCGACCACCAGGGCGAACAGGGTACTGGCGGTCCAGGCTGCCATCCCGGTCAGGCCGTTAGCGGTCGCCACTTCATTACGACCGAAGACGTCAGAAGAGAGGGTGATCAGCGCACCGGAGAGAGACTGGTGAGCAAAGCCCCCGACGCACAGCAGCGCAATCGCGACATACGGGCTGGTGAACAGGCCGATCATCCCTGGGCCAATCATCAGCAAGGCACCCATGGTCACAACCATCTTACGGGAGACAATCAGGTTCACGCCGAACCAGCGCTGGAACAGCGGTGGCAGGTAACCCCCGACGATACAGCCCAGGTCTGCAAACAGCATTGGCATCCAGGCGAACATGGCGATCTCTTTCAGGTTAAAGCCGTAAACTTTAAACATGAACAGCGGGATCCAGGCGTTGAACGTCCCCCATGCAGGCTCAGCCAGGAAGCGCGGCAGAGCGATACCCCAGAACTGACGGGTACCCAGGATCTGCAGGACAGACATCTTCTTGCCGTTATTGGTCTGGTGCTGGGACTCCTGGCCGCCGATGATGTAGTCGCGTTCTTCATCAGAGAGCTTCTTCTGATCGCGCGGGTGTTTGTAGAAGATCAGCCAGGACATCGCCCAGGCGAAGCTCAGCACGCCGGAGAGAATAAACGCCAGCTGCCAGCTGTGCATCACGATAGCCCACACCACCAGCGGCGGAGCAATCATCGCGCCGATAGAGGAACCCACGTTGAAGTAGCCCACCGCGATGGAACGCTCTTTCGCCGGGAACCACTCGGAGGCCGCTTTCAGACCCGCAGGGATCATTGCCGCTTCCGCAGCACCTACCGCGCCACGGGCCAGCGCCAGACCACCCCAGCTGCCTGCCAGCGCGGTTGCGCCGCAGAAGATGGCCCAGGTGACGGCGAATACGGCATAGCCAACTTTCGTACCCAGAATATCCAGCACGTAGCCTGCTACCGGCTGCATGATGGTATAAGCCGCGGAATAGGCCGCGATAATATAGGAGTATTGTTGCGTGGAGATATGCAACTCTTCCATCAGCGTTGGCGCAGCCGCCGCTATGGTATTACGCGTCAGGTAGCCCAGCACGGTGCCGAGCGTCACCAGTGCGATCATGTACCAACGTAACCCTTTAATTTTACGCATGTAAAACCTCATCGTTATGTTATTGCCGCACCGGAGTACGGGCATCTCTATGCATTGCGTGAGATGTTTTCAACGGGAGGGCGTAACCGGGAATGCTCCCGGTACGGCCCGAACCTTGCCATAAGTAACGTGCATAATTCGGTATCCTTACCGCTGAGTCCGACGCCTGTGGCACCGGTAATGCATTCCGTCGGCTTATAATTTGCGACGGCAGAACGATAACTTGTCATACAACTTTAAAAGGTGAGTGACATCACAAATGTGTCAATAATTGTAAGGGTAATGTCGAGGCTGCGTCAGGCCAGAGCTGGCGCGGTGTTGAGCGGTGTTTACTCCTTTGGGCGTAGATTATTTGTCGACGTTTATTGATCTAACTCACGAAAAAATCATCGGCCTCTGGAAATTGGTGTGATAACTTTGCAGCATCTGAACATTGCTGTTTTCTGACGTGCCCGTTAAGAGGATGACGACATGACTCCGTTTATGACTGAAGATTTTCTGTTAGATACCGAATTTGCCCGCCGCCTGTACCATGATTACGCGAAAGACCAGCCGATTTTCGACTACCACTGCCACCTTCCGCCGCAGCAGGTTGCCGAAGATTACCGTTTTAAAAACCTGTATGACATCTGGCTGAAAGGCGACCACTACAAGTGGCGCGCCATGCGTACCAACGGGGTGGCTGAACGCCTCTGTACCGGCGATGCGTCTGACCGTGAAAAATTCGATGCCTGGGCCGCGACCGTGCCGCACACCATTGGTAACCCGCTCTACCACTGGACCCATCTGGAGCTGCGCCGTCCGTTCGGGATCACCGGCAAGCTGCTCTCTCCGTCTACCGCGGATGAGATCTGGAACGAATGCAATGAGCTGCTGGCCCAGGATAAATTCTCTGCCCGCGGCATCATGAAGCAGATGAACGTGAAGATGGTCGGCACCACCGATGATCCAATCGACTCTCTGGAGCATCACGCCGTTGTCGCGAAAGACAGCTCGTTTGATGTCAAAGTGCTGCCAAGCTGGCGCCCGGATAAAGCGTTCAACATTGAGCAGGCGACCTTTGCCGACTACATGGCGAAGCTGAGTGAAGTCTCTGATACCGAGATCCGCCGTTTCGGCGATCTGCAGACCGCGCTGGCGAAGCGTCTGGATCACTTCGCGGCTCACGGCTGTAAAGTGTCTGACCATGCGCTGGACGTGGTGCTGTTTGCTGAGGCGAACGAAGCCGAGCTGGACAGCATCCTGGCGCGCCGCCTGGCGGGTGAAACCTTGAGCGAGCATGAAGTGGCGCAGTTCAAAACCGCAGTGCTGGTCTGGCTGGCGGCAGAATATGCTCGTCGCGGCTGGGTGCAGCAGTACCACATTGGCGCGCTGCGCAACAACAACCTGCGTCAGTTCAAGCTGCTGGGTGCCGATGTCGGTTTCGACTCCATCAACGACCGTCCGCTGGCGGAAGAGCTCTCCAAACTGCTGAGCAAACAGAACGAAGAGAATCTGCTGCCAAAAACCATCCTCTACTGCCTGAACCCACGCGATAACGAAGTGCTGGGCACCATGATCGGTAACTTCCAGGGCGAAGGGATGCCGGGCAAAATGCAGTTCGGTTCCGGCTGGTGGTTCAACGACCAGAAAGATGGCATGGAGCGTCAGATGACCCAACTGGCGCAGCTCGGTCTGCTGAGCCGCTTTGTCGGCATGCTGACCGACAGCCGCAGCTTCCTTTCCTATACTCGCCATGAATATTTCCGTCGCATTCTGTGCCAGATGATTGGCCGCTGGGTCACCGCAGGCGAAGCGCCGGCCGATATCCAGCTGCTGGGCGAAATGGTGAGAAACATCTGCTTTAACAATGCGCGCGACTACTTCGCTATTGAACTGAACTAAGGCCGTCTGAGGTTGATATGCAATACATCAAAATCCATTCGCTGGATAACGTTGCGGTCGCGCTGGCCGACCTGAGCGAAGGCCTGGAAGTGACGTTTGACAACCAGACCGTCACCCTGCGCCAGGATCTGGCGCGCGGGCACAAGTTTGCCCTGCAGCCGATTGCCAAAGGGGAGAACGTTATCAAATACGGTCTGCCTATCGGCCATGCCCTGGCGGATATCGCGGCGGGTGAATTTATTCACTCCCACAATACGCGCACCAATCTGAGCGATCTGGATGAGTACAGCTATCAACCTGAGTTGCTGGCTGAGAGCCGCCAGGCGGCAGATCGTGACGTTCAGATCTACCGCCGCGCCAGCGGTGAGGTGGGGATCCGCAATGAACTGTGGATCCTGCCCACCGTCGGCTGCGTCAACGGCATCGCCCGTCAGATCCAGAGCCGCTTCCTGAAAGAGACTAACCAGGCGGAAGGCACCGACGGTGTCTTCCTGTTCAGCCACACCTACGGCTGTTCCCAGCTGGGTGACGACCACATCAACACCCGCACCATGCTGCAAAACATGGTCCGCCACCCGAACGCCGGGGCGGTGCTGGTGATTGGCCTCGGTTGTGAAAACAACCAGGTGGATGCCTTCCGTGAAACGCTGGGGGATTTCGACCCTGCCCGCGTTCACTTTATGGTGTGCCAGCATCAGGAAGATGAAGTGGAAGCCGGTCTGGAGCATCTGCATGAGCTGTATGAGGCGATGCGCCATGATAAGCGTGAGCCAGGCAAGCTGAGCGAGCTGAAGTTTGGTCTGGAGTGCGGCGGCTCGGATGGGCTGTCCGGCATTACCGCTAACCCGATGCTGGGTCAGTTCTCTGATTATGTCATCAGCAACGGCGGCACCACCGTGCTGACCGAAGTGCCTGAGATGTTCGGCGCCGAGCGGATCCTGATGAGCCATTGCCGCGACGAAGCGACGTTTGAAAAGACCGTCACCATGGTCAACGACTTCAAGCAGTACTTTATCGCCCATAACCAGCCGATTTACGAGAACCCATCCCCGGGCAACAAGGCGGGCGGGATCACCACGCTGGAAGAGAAATCCCTCGGCTGTACCCAGAAAGCGGGTGCCAGCCAGGTGGTGGACGTCCTGCGCTACGGCGAGCGGTTGAGCACGCCAGGTCTGAACCTGCTAAGTGCACCGGGTAACGATGCCGTTGCTACCAGCGCCCTGGCGGGGGCGGGCTGCCATATGGTGCTGTTCAGCACCGGTCGCGGCACCCCGTACGGCGGTTTTGTGCCAACGGTGAAAATTGCCACCAACAGCGAGCTGGCGGCGAAGAAAAAGCACTGGATCGATTTCGATGCCGGTCAGTTGATCCACGGCAAAGCGATGCCGCAGCTGTTAACGGAATTCGTGGATGTGATTGTGGATATCGCCAATGGCAAACAGGCCTGCAACGAGAAAAACGACTTCCGCGAGCTGGCGATCTTTAAGAGTGGTGTGACGCTGTAGGTGTGGTGTCGGGTGGCGCTAACGCTTACCCGACCTACGAACCAAAATCAGGCCCGGTAAGGCGTAGCCGCCACCGGGCTTTTTTATTAACTACGTAAAGCGTTCTTAGCCAGACGCGCATCTTCAGCCTGACACGCCGCGGCGGTAAACAGCACGTCGGTGGAGGAGTTCAGCGCGGTTTCGCAGGAGTCCTGCAGCACGCCAATGATAAAGCCCACAGCCACAACCTGCATCGCCACTTCATTCGGAATACCGAACATGTTGCAGGCCAGCGGGATCAGCAGCAGAGAACCACCCGCCACACCCGATGCGCCACAGGCGCACAGCGAGGCCACGACACTCAGCAGCAGCGCGGTTAACAGGTCGACCGGCACGCCCAGGGTATGCACGGCAGCCAGGGTCAGCACGGTGATGGTGATCGCCGCACCTGCCATGTTCACCGTCGCACCCAGCGGGATAGAGACGGAATAGGTGTCACGATCCAGGTTCAGCTTCTCGGCCAGGGCCATGTTCACCGGAATGTTTGCCGCGGAGCTGCGGGTAAAGAAAGCGTAGACGCCGCTCTCACGCAGGCAGGTCAGCACCAGCGGATAAGGGTTACGGCGGATCTGCCAGAACACCAGCAGCGGGTTGATGACCAGTGCCACCAGCAGCATGCAGCCCACCAGCACGACCAGCAGTTGCGCATAGCCCCACAGGGTTTCAAAGCCGGTTGTCGCCAGCGTGGAGGAGACCAGGCCGAAGATACCGATCGGCGCAAAGCGGATCACCACTTTCACCATAAAGGTCACCGCGTTGGACATATCGTTAACCAGGTTTTTGGTGGTCTCGTTACCGTGGCGCAGGGCAAAGCCCAGACCAATGGCCCACACCAGAATGCCGATGTAGTTAGCATTCAGCAGCGCGTCAATCGGGTTAGAGACCATGCTCATCAGCAGGCCGCGAAGCACTTCCACGATGCCCGATGGTGGGGTGATATCGCCCGCTGCAGAGGTGAGGTGCAGCGTGGACGGGAACACGAAGCTAAAAATGACCGCCGTCAGCGCGGCAGAGAAGGTGCCCAGCAGATAAAGGAACAAAATCGGGCGAATGTTGGTTTTCTGTCCTTTCTGGTGGTTGGCAATGGAGGCCATAACCAGCATCAGTACCAGGACTGGGGCGACGGCTTTTAACGCGCCAACGAACAGGGTGCCGAGCAGGCCGGTGGCAATTGCCGCCGGTTTAGAAACCAGTGCCAGTAAAATACCCAGCACCAGGCCTACCAGTATTTGTTTAACAAGGCTGCCCTGCGCCAGACGCGCGAGCAAACCCGGGGATTGCATGGTCATAAAAATTCCTTCAGTGAGATTGCGTTCCGTCCCGGAGATGCTCTCAGGCACTTATATTCCGGTTAGAGGTGTGTGTTTGTCAGGATGAGTATATTGAATGCGTGAAGTCTGGGAAGAGCAAAATGCTGGAATTTACGTACTGCGTCATGTTTTTTAACTGTCTTGTTACATTTTTGCCGGGTAGCGCGTTTTACTCCGCTGCGTGTTGTAATGCCGGGTGGCGCTGCGCTTACCCGACCTACAAAACCGTAGGCCCGGCAAGCGTCGCGCCGCCGGGCACCAGACCGCACAATCCCCTTACTGGATCTGCCGCTTCTTATCGTTCTGGTGGTTCACCCAGGCGTTGATAAGCAGGGTCACAACCAGGATGCCAAACACCACGCCCAGCGAGATAGCGATCGGGATGTGATAGAAATCGACAATCAACATCTTAATGCCGATAAAGACCAGGATCACCGACAGACCATACTTCAGCATTGAGAAGCGCTCCGCCACGCCCGCCAGCAGGAAGTACATCGCACGCAGGCCGAGGATCGCAAACAGGTTTGAGGTCAGCACGATGAACGGGTCAGTGGTCACCGCGAAGATGGCCGGAATACTGTCGACCGCGAAAATCACATCGCTCAGCTCCACCATGATCAGCACCAGCAGCAGCGGCGTGGCAAACAGCAGGCCGTTTTTACGCACGAAGAAGTGCTCGCTTTCGATGGTATCGGTCATACGCATATGACCACGCAGCCAGCGTACCAGCGGCTTCTCGCCAATACCGGTTTCATCTTCCTTCGCCAGCGCCATCTTCACGCCGGTAAAGAGCAGGAAGGCGCCGAAAACATAGAGCAGCCATTCAAACTGGGTAATGAGCCAGCTACCGGCAAAGATCATGATGGTACGCAACACGATCGCGCCCAGCACGCCATACACCAGCACCCGACGCTGCAAGGCTGCAGGCACCGCGAAATAGCTGAACAGCATCAGCCAGACGAAGACGTTATCCACCGCCAGGGCTTTTTCAATCAGATAGCCGGTGAGGAACGCCAGCGCCTGGGGATCGGCCACCGCGCGGCCTTGCGTAATGGAGAGATACCACCAGAAGGCGGCACAGAAGAGCAGGGAGAGCGTGACCCACACCAGCGACCAGGCGGCCGCCTGCTTCATGGTCATGCCATGCGCGCCGCGCCGACCCTGCAAAAAGAGATCGATCGCCAGCATGATGACCACAACGATGGCGAATCCTCCCCACATCAGCGGAGTACCGACAGTATTCATACAATTTTCCTTCCACAAAAAAAACGGCTAACGTCAGAAGACGATAGCCGTTGCGTTTTTTGTGCATAGACCTCGCCTTCCGGCAAGGTCTCACTTACAACAAGAAAGGAATACGCTCACGTATTCCTTTTTCGTTGCCCGGCGACCGGATGCGGTATTACACGCATCGTAATGACGATCCACCGACCAGGAAGTTACTCCCCTTTGCAGGTAACAAAATATGTCAGGCCACTGGTTTCGTCAATGGCCTGCACGAATTCATTACACAGCTTTACGCGGTAACTTCTGCGTTAAGGCCGTCAGCCGGGAAAACCACCCCTGTCTGGCGACGGATCTCGGTTTGCAGCTTCGCCGTGGTACGGCTCACCGCAAGGCCCGGATGGTTAACTTCCTGGGTTTCGACCAGACGCGCGAACACCTCTGCCTCATACAGCATAGTGTTGATATGCTGAGGCTGCGTCAGTTCCTGAGGCTTGCCGCCGCGCGGGACGTAGCTCAGCTTCTGGCACTCAGAGATCTTCTCGATCACCAGCGCGCCGTTCTCGCCCTGGATCTCGCTTGGCAGCACCGAGTCACTCACCTTGGAGTGCTGCAGCGTCACGCTGAAATCGCCATAATCCAGCACCACCAGGCCGTGGGCATCCACGCCGCTTTCCAGCAGGCTGGCGGTCGCCTGCACCCGGTGCGGCTCGCCCCACAGCGCCACCGCCGAGGCCAGGCAGTAGAAACCGATATCCATAATCGAGCCGTTGGAAAACTGCGGATTAAAGGTGTTCGGATTCTCGCCGTCCAGGTAGCGCTGGTAGCGCGACGAGTACTGGCAGTAGTTGATAAAGGCTTTGCGGATGCGGCCCACTTTCGACAGCGACTGCTGCAGCAGCAGGAAATTCGGCAGGCTGGCGGTTTTGAAGGCTTCAAACAGCACCACCTGGTTTTCCCGCGCAAGGGCAATGGCGGCTTCAACCTCATTGATATTTGAGGCCAGCGGCTTCTCGCAAATCACATGTTTTTTATGGCTGAGGAACAGCTTCGTCTGCGGGAAGTGCAGAGAGTTGGGGCTGGCAATATAAACCGCGTCAATCGCATCGCTTTGCGCCATCTCCTCCAGCGAGGTAAAGAGATGTTCGACGAGGTAGTCGTTCGCAAAGGTCTGGGCCTGTTCAAGGCTGCGGGAATAGACTGCGGTAAGTTTATATTTGCCGGTCTCATGGGCGGCATCGACGAACTGACGGGTGATCCAGTTCGTCCCAATGACTGCGAAACGTATCATAAACGTTTACGTACTCCGTAGCAGGGAACCTTTAGCCACTGTAGCACGTCATCATGACAAATCGCGTGCGCTAAACCGCATTACTCTTTAACGATAGATGCGTCAGCCACAGCCGGGTATCAAACTCCAGCTGGTGGTACTGCGGCTCCATGTGGCAGCAGAGGGAATAGAAGGCTTTATCGTGCTCCTTCTCTTTCAGGTGCGCCAGCTCATGCACCACGATCATGCGCAGGAACGCCTCCGGTGCGTTGCGAAACACGGTCGCCACACGGATTTCGGCTTTGGCCTTCAGCTTGCCGCCCTGCACGCGGGAGATGGCGGTGTGCAGACCCAGCGCGTTCTTCAGGACGTGGATCTTGTTGTCATACATCACCTTATTGATCGGCGGGGCGCTCTTGAGGTAACGGCTTTTGAGATCCTGCGTATACTGCCAGAGCGCTTTATCGGTAGCGACATCGTGGGTGCCGGGATAGCGTTTTTCCAGTACCGCGCCCAGCTTCTGCTCGGCAATCAGGCTACGAACCTGAGAAAGTAAATGCTCCGGGTAGCCCTGGAGATAAGGAAGTTGGTTCATCAAAAGCCCACATCAGTGTGAAAACGGGTATACTCACGCACCCTTTTCAGGGATAACGCCGAAATTTTACCACTCAGGAGGGCCGATGAGCCACTTAGACAACGGTTTCCGTTCACTCGACTTAAAACGTTTCCCGGAAACGGACGACGTTAACCCGCTGCAGGCGTGGGAAGCGGCGGATGACTATCTGCTGCAACAGTTGGATGACACCGAAATCAGCGGCCCGGTTCTGATCCTGAATGATGCTTTCGGCGCCCTGGCTTGCGCCCTGGCCGAACACACCCCTTACAGCATCGGTGATTCGTACATAAGCGAGCTGGCGACGCGGGAAAACCTGCGTCACAACGAACTCGATGAAGGCAGCGTAAAGTTCCTCGACAGCACCGCGGATTATCCGCAGGCACCGGGCGTGGTGCTGATCAAAGTGCCGAAAACAATGGCGTTGCTGGAGCAGCAGCTCCGTGCGCTGCGCAAGGTGGTGACGCCAGAGACACGCATTATCGCCGGTGCCAAAGCGCGTGATATCCATACCTCTACGCTGGAACTGTTCGAGAAAGTGCTGGGGCCTACCACCACTACGCTTGCCTGGAAAAAAGCGCGCCTCATCAACTGTACCTTTAGCGCACCGGAACTGGCCGACGCGCCAGAAACCCTGAGCTGGAAGCTGGAAGGCACCGACTGGACCATCCACAACCACGCCAACGTCTTCTCCCGCACCGGGCTGGATATCGGGGCGCGCTTCTTTATCGAGCATCTGCCGGAAAATCTGGAAGGAGAGATCGTCGATCTGGGCTGCGGTAACGGGGTGATCGGCCTGACGTTGCTGGCGAAGAACCCGGAAGCGAGCGTGGTCTTCAGCGACGAATCGCCGATGGCGGTGGCCTCCAGCCGTCTCAACGTGGAGACCAACATGCCGGAGGCGCTGGATCGCTGCGAGTTTATGATCAACAACGCGCTCTCGGGCGTGGAGCCGTTCCGCTTCAACGCCGTGTTCTGCAACCCGCCGTTCCATCAGAAGCACGCCCTGACCGATAACGTCGCCTGGGAGATGTTCCACCACGCGCGCCGCTGCCTGAAAATCAACGGGGAGCTGTACATCGTTGCCAACCGCCACCTGGACTACTTCCACAAGCTGAAGAAGATCTTCGGTAACTGCACCACCATTGCGACGAACAACAAGTTCGTGGTGCTGAAAGCGGTCAAATTAGGTCGTCGTCGTTAAGATGGTTTTGCCCGGTGGCGCTACGCTTACCGGGCCTACAAAACCGTAGGCCGGTGCAAGCGTAGCGCCGCCCGGCAATGCCTAGATCTCCAGTGCCAGCTTCGTCCCCTGGGCAATCGCCCGCCGGGCATCCAGCTCCATCGCCACATCGCACCCGCCAATCAGATGCACCGTTCTGCCCGCCTCGCGCAGCGGCTCGGCCAGATCGCGCTTCGGCTCCTGTCCGGCACACAAAATCACATGATCGACAGGCAGCAACTGCGGTTCACCGCCGATCATCACATGCAGCCCTTCGTCGTCGATCTTCTGATAACTCACCGCCGGGATCATCTTCACGCCGCGGGCGAGGAGGGTGGCGCGGTGGATCCAGCCGGTGGTTTTCCCCAGCCCTTCGCCAGGTTTGCTGGCCTTGCGTTGCAGCATCACGATCTGGCGCGGGCTTTTTGGCAGCTGTGGCCCTTCCGGACGCAAGCCCCCCACCTGATTCAGGCTGGTGTCGATGCCCCATTCTGCGCAGAATTCCGCGATATTCTGGCTGGTGGCCTCGCCCGTCTGGCTCAGGTACATGGCGGTATCAAAGCCGATCCCGCCGCAGCCGATGATCGCCACCCGATCGCCCACCGGCGCTTTGTCGCGCAGCACGTCGAGGTAGCTCAGCACTTTCGGATGATCGATGCCCTCGATCGCAGGGGTGCGCGGGGCGATCCCGCTGGCGAGGATCGTTTCGTCAAAGTCGGCGAGATCGTCCGCGGTGACCCACTGGTTGAGCCGCAGATCCACGCCGGTAACCTCGATCATCCGGCGGTAGTAGCGCAGCGTCTCGTAGAACTCCTCTTTGCCGGGGATCTGTTTGGCAATATTAAACTGCCCGCCAATTTCCTGGGCCGCGTCGAACAGCGTGACGCTGTGCCCGCGCGAGGCAGCATTCACCGCAAACGCCAGCCCCGCCGGGCCTGCGCCCACCACCGCCAGCCGTTTCTTATTCCCTGCCGGCACCACCGGCATTTTGGTCTCATGACAGGCGCGCGGGTTCACCAGGCAGGAGGTGACTTTGCCGACGAAGATCTGATCCAGACAGGCCTGGTTGCAGCCGATACAGGTGTTGATCTCATCCGCACGGCCGCTTTGCGCTTTGGAGAGGATCTCCGCATCGGCGAGGAAGGGCCGCGCCATCGACACCATATCGGCATCGCCATTCGCCAGCAGATCGTCTGCGACTTGCGGATCGTTAATGCGGTTGGTGGTCACCAGCGGGATCGACACCTTGCCTTTCAGCCTGCGGGCCACCCAGCTAAACGCCGCGCGCGGCACCGGGGTGGCGATGGTCGGAATGCGCGCTTCGTGCCAGCCGATCCCGGTGTTGATGATGGTTGCGCCCGCCGCCTCTATGGCCTGCGCCAGCTGGACGGTTTCCTCGAAGGTGCCGCCGCCCTCCACCAGGTCGAGCATCGACAGGCGGAAGATAATAATAAAGTCGCTTCCGGCGCGCTCACGTACGGCGCGTACCACCTCCACGGCAAAGCGCATCCGGCGGGCATAGTCGCCGCCCCATTCGTCCTCGCGCTGATTGGTGCGGGCGGCGAGAAATTCGTTAATCAGATAGCCTTCGGAGCCCATCACCTCCACGCCGTCGTAACCCGCCTCGCGGGCCAGCGCCGCGCAGCGGGCAAAGTCATCGATCAGGGTCAGGATCTCGTCGTGGGTCAGCGCTTGCGGCTTAAAGCGGTTGATCGGGGCCTGGATCGCCGACGGCGCCACCGGGTTTGGCTGATAGCTGTAGCGCCCGGTATGCAGAATTTGCAGGGCGATTTTACCGCCTTCCTGGTGGACGGCATCGGTCACGAGCCGGTGATGGGGCAGCTGTGCCGCATCGTTCAGCACCGCGCCGCCCTCCATCGCCACCCCGGATGGCGCAGGGGCCACACCGCCAGTAACGATGAGCGCCACCCCGTGACGGGCGCGTTCGGCATAGAAGGCAGCCAGCCGCTCAGCACCGTCCGGCCGCTCCTCCAGCCCGGTATGCATCGAGCCCATTAACACGCGGTTTTTCAGGGTGGTGAAGCCCAGATCGAGGGGGGCGAATAGCGACGGGTAGCGGCTCATAGTCTCTTCCAGTGTAAAATTATTGTTATGTGGTCGGATGAGTTACTAATTTAGCCAGCGGCAGAAGAAAGGTAAAAGCGGGATCGAATGATTGTGATAGATCTCAAAGAACTTCCCCGGTGGCGCTGCGCTTACCGGGCCTACAAAATCGTAGGCCGGATAAGCGCAGCGCCATCCGGCGTTTTTACGGCGCCGTTGCGCGCACCAGCCCCGGTGCCTGCCACATCGACGTTGTCAGCCCGCTGTCCACCAGCCCGAGCTGGTCGGCATAGACCGCCTGCCACTTCTGCATCATGCCGTCGTACAACGCCCGGTGCGCCGGATTGGGGGTAAATTCCCGGCTCCATTTCACCAGCGACTCTCCCGTGGCAGCCATATCACCATACAGCCCGGCGCCGCTCCCGGCGGCGATGGCGCAGCCCAGCGCGGTAGCCTCTTTTACCTCCGGCACCCGCACCGGCAGGCCGGTAACGTCGCTTAAGATCTGGCTCCACAGCGCCCCTTTCGCGCCGCCGCCGGCAAACACCAGGCTATCAAAGGTGACGCCGGAGAACTGCGAAATCTGCGCCAGGTTGCAGGCGGAGACAATCGCCGCATTCTCCTCCAGGGCGCGGAACAGAGTAGCCTTATTGCATTTTTCCGGGTCGATGGAGAGGTTAATAAACGACGGCGCAGCGTGATACCACTGCTTAAAGTGCATGGCGTCGGAGAAGATCGGCATCACCCCGTGGGAGCCCGCCGGCACCCGGCTGGCCATCTCCTCCATCAGGGCGTAGGTGTCCATCCCCATGCGTTCGGCAATCAGCTTCTCTTCGGCGCAGAAGGCGTCGCGGAACCAGCGCATGGTCAGCCCGGTGAAGAAGCTGATCGACTCCGCCTGGGCCATACCCGGAATGACGTGCGGGTTCACGCGGATGTTCATCTGCGGATCGGTGCGCACCTGCGGCAGGTTGACCACCTGCTGCCAGAAGGTGCCGCCCAGCACCGCGGTTTGCCCGGCGCGGACTACTCCCAGGCCCAGACAGCCCAGCTGCACATCGCCGCCGCCCATCACCACCGGCGTGCCTTCCCGCAGGCCCGACTGCTGCGCCGCCTCCCGGGTGACGGCACCCAGCACGCTCCCCGTCTCTTTGACCGGCGAGAGGATATCGGCCCGCAGCCCGGCCATGTCCAGCAGCGCGGGCCGCCAGTCGCGGGAAAAGAGATCTAACATGCCGGTGGTGCCGGCGTTAGAGGGGTCAACGGCCAGCTCGCCGGAGAGCTTCGCCGCCAGCCAGTCGCTGATCATGGTGATGGTCGCCGCGTTGCGATAAATATCCGGGCGATGGTGCGCCAGCCAGAGCAGGCGCGGCATGGCGCTCAGGGCCAGGGTCTGGCCGGAGACGTCATAGACTTCGGATTCAAAGCGGTAATCGTGGATCTCTTTGAGTTCGGCCACTTCGCGGCTGGCGCGGGCATCGACGTTGGCGCAGGCCCAGATGGCGTCGCCGTTGCGGTCGTAGAGGACAATCCCCTCGCGCATTGAGCAGCAGGCGACGGACTGGATATCCGCCGCGGTCAGGTGCGCCCGCTCAAGCGCCTGGTGAATACACTGGCAGGCCAGCCGCCAGTTGGTGTCGAGGTCGAACTCCATCGAGCCGGGAACGTTCTCCACGCTCAGGTGTTTCCATTCGGCCTGGCCGACGGCTATCTGGTTGCCCTGGAGATCAAACACCACGGCGCGAACGCTGCCTGTCCCTGCATCTAACGCTAAAAGGTAACTCATGAGCTTGCCTCGTGTCAGGCGCAGGGCGACTCTTATCCGGCCAGAGCCAGCACCGCGCGGGCTGTCGTCTCTTCCGTCACCAGGCCATTGATACGGCGACCCTTCAGTGCGGCATAAATCGCATCGGCTTTCTCTTCTCCTCCGGCGACGCCAACGATGGTGGGCAACTGTGCCAGTTCATCGAGGGTGACGCCCAGTAATTCACGGTGGATCTCCAGATCCGATACCCGCTCTCCCTCGGCATTGAGGAAATAGCCCAGGATGTCGCCCACCGCCCCTTTGCGGGCAAACATCAGCTGTTCCCCTTCGCTGATGTAGCCGGAGCGCAAGATGGTGGCATCCCGGCGCTGGTTTACGGCGCCAATGCCGACCACGGCGGCGTCGGCTGCGGTGGCGGCGAGGATCACATCCCGCACGCTGGTTTCCCGCTTCAGGATCCCGGCCACCTCTGCGGAGGAGACCCGCAGCGGGGCGGGGATCATGCTGACGCTGCAGGCGGCATCCAGCTGACCAATGCCGGTCATATAGGGCCCGACGCCGCCGGAGAGGGTCACCAGCCGCACCTGCTGGGAGCTGATAAAGCCGCTTAAGTGCTGAATGCAGCTCATGGTGGTTTCACCAAATCCCACCGCCAGCAGTTGCCCCGGCTCCAGCACGCCCATTAACGACTGCGCGGCGCCAATCCCCAGGCGCACGCTCATCGCCGGGGTATTCAGGGCGGGCAGCACGCGCACCAGCTTCAGGCCGAAACGCTGCTGGAGGGCGGTCTCCAGCGCCAGACACCCTTCATAGCGGGAGTTGATCTGCACGCGAATCACCCCGGACTGTCGGCCTTTTTCCAGCAGCCGCGAAATCTTGAGCCGCGGTAAACCCAGCCGTTCGCCGATATCGTTCTGCGTCAGGCCGTCGTGGTAGTAGCACCACGCCACGCGCGCCACCAGTTCCTCTTCCGTCAGTGCCAGTCCGGCAAATCGTCCCTCTTCGGCAACGCGTTTCTCAGCCATATTTGAACTCTTATCAAAATTTAGATCATATGTTCGCTTTGCCGCAGCCTGAATCTGTGAGCCACACGGCAAAACGGATATTCCGGAATGTTTCAGCATTATCGGGATCATATCCCTAAAACTGTGATCCCTGCACGGTTGTAAATATAGTTCACCGTCTACGCTTTTGAACATTATTAATTTCAAAAATCATTTGTTCAATAGCGGAGCGATAATGAGAGCACTGATTGAGGCGCGCGGGATCCAGAAGCAGTTCTCCGGCGTTCCAGTATTGAAAAACATTGATTTCACTCTGCTTGCCGGCCAGGTCCATGCCCTGATGGGGGGCAACGGCGCCGGGAAATCGACCCTGATGAAGATTGTTGCCGGGGTCGAAACGCCCGACCGCGGTGAACTTTCTATTGAGGGCCAGCCTTTTGCTCGCCTCAAACCGGGCCAGGCCCACCAGCTCGGCATCTATCTTGTACCCCAGGAGCCGATGTTGTTTCCGAACCTCAGCGTGCGGGAAAACATTCTCTTCCGCCTGCCGCGCGGGCAGGCCACCGCCCAGCGCCTTGGGGATAAGCTGGAGCAGCTCCAGTGCCAGCTCAATTTAGAGGCCGCCGCCAGCACCCTGGAGGTGGCGGATCAGCAGATGGTGGAGATCCTGCGCGGGCTGATGCGCGAGGCGAAGATCCTCATCCTCGATGAACCCACCGCCTCGCTGACGCCGGGCGAAACGGAGCGCCTGTTCCGCCAGATCCGCGCGCTTCAGGAAACGGGGGTCGGTATCGTCTTTATCTCTCACAAGCTGCCCGAAATTCGTCAGCTCGCCAGCCACGTCTCGGTGATGCGTGACGGGGCGATCGTGCTGAGCGGCGAAACCGCGCAGTTTGACGATAACGCGCTCATCGCCGCCATGACCCCGGTCAGCCGCGATCAGCAGTTGAGCGACACGCAAAAGCTGTGGCTGGCGCTGCCGGGCAATCGCCGCACCCAGGCGCAGGATTTTCCGGTGCTGCGCGTGGAGACGCTTACCGGGGAGGGCTTTATCGATCTCAGTCTGGAGATCTACGCCGGGGAGATCGTCGGCCTGGCGGGATTAGTAGGCTCCGGGCGCACCGAATTTGCTGAAACGCTCTACGGCCTGCGCCCGTCGCGGGGCGGGAGGATCTGGCTCGAAAACCAGCAGATCGACCGCGATCCGGTCAGCGCCCGGCTGGAGAAAGGGCTGGTCTATCTCCCGGAAGACCGGCAGGTCTCCGGCCTGTTTCTCGATGCGCCGGTACGCTGGAATACGGTGGCGCTGAACGAACCTTCCCTATGGCAGCAGCGCAAACGCGAGGCGGCGGTGGTGGAGCGCTATCACCGGGCGCTGGGGATCAAACTCAACAGCCCGGATCAGACCGTGCGCACCCTGTCGGGCGGCAATCAGCAGAAGGTGCTGCTGGCCCGCTGCCTGGAGGCCAATCCGCTGCTGCTGATCGTCGATGAGCCGACCCGCGGCGTGGACGTCTCGGCCCGGGCCGATATTTATCAGCTAATCAAAAGCGTAGCGGCGCAAAACGTGGCGGTGCTGATGATCTCCAGCGACATGGATGAGTTTCCCGGCCTGGCGGATCGGGTGCTGGTGATGCACCAGGGGGTGCTCAGCGGGGAACTGCCGCGCCACGCCGTCAGCCTCGATCGCATGATGTCCCTGGCCTTCGGAGGGCAGGCATGAAAACACTCCTGAAAAACCGCGAGCTCAGCGCTCTGCTGGCGATCCTCGCCCTGTTTGTGGTGCTGGTAGCCCTGAATCCAGCCTATCTCAGTTTGCAGACCCTGGGGATGATCTTCGCCAGTTCGCAAATCCTGATCCTGCTGGCCCTCGGCGCCGGGCTGGTGATGCTGACCCGCAATATTGATGTGTCGGTCGGCTCGATTGTCGGGCTCTGCGCCATCGCCGTGGGCGTGGCGCTGAACAACGGCTACGGCCTGCCGGTGGCGATCCTCTTTGCGCTGGCGATCGGGGCGCTGGCGGGGGCCTTCAACGGCCTGCTGGTGGTGGGGCTGCGCATTCCGGCGATTGTCGCCACCCTCGGCACGCTGGGACTGTGGCGCGGGGTGATGCTGCTCTGGACCGGCGGGAAGTGGATTGAAGGGCTGCCGGTGAGCCTGAAATCCCTGTCAGAGCCGGTGGCGCTTGGGGTATCGCCCCTGGGGATCGTGGTGCTGATTATCGCCGCTCTCGGGACCTGGACGCTGTCGCGCACCGCCTTTGGCCGGGACTTTTACGCCGTGGGGGATAACCTCGCTGCCGCCCGCCAGCTCGGGGTGGCGGTCAACCGCACCCGGATGGTGGCCTTCACCCTCAACGGCGTACTGGCCGCCTGCGCCGGGATCGTCTTTGCCGCGCAGATCGGTTTTGTCCCTAACCAGACCGGCAGCGGGCTGGAGATGAAAGCCATCGCTGCCTGCGTGCTCGGCGGCATCTCCCTGCTCGGCGGTACCGGCACCTTAATTGGCGCCCTGCTGGGGGCCTTCTTCCTGACTCAGATCGACACCGTGCTGGTGCTGTTCCGCCTCCCGGCCTGGTGGAATGACTTTATCGCTGGCCTGGTGCTGTTGGGGGTGCTGGTACTCGACGGACGGCTGCGCCAGGCGCTGGCGCGTCATCAGCGGGCGCTGAAGTACAGCCGTTTTCAGCCGGGCAACAAAGGGGGGAAGCACGTCACCCCGTTTCGCAAACGCAACAAAGAGGTGGCGTAGATGAAGCTTAACTGGGAGTGGGCGCTGCTGCTGTTACTGGTGCTGGAGATCCTGCTGTTTGGCACCCTCAATCCGCGGATGCTCGACATCAATATGCTGCTGTTCAGCACCAGCGATTTTATCTGCATCGGCATCGTGGCGCTGCCGCTGACGCTGGTGATCATCAGCGGCGGGATAGACATCTCCCTCGGCTCGACCATCGGCCTGTGCGCCATCGCCCTGGGGGTGATGATGCAGTCTGGCGTGCCGATGGCGGCGGCGATCCCGCTCACTCTGCTGCTCGGGCTGCTGTGTGGTCTGTTCAACGCGGCGCTTATCCACTACACCGGCATCAGCCCGCTGGTGATCACCCTTGGCACACTCTACCTCTACGGCGGCGGGGCGCTGCTGCTCTCGGGTATGGCCGGGGCGACCGGCTACGAAGGCATTGGCGGCTTCCCGGAGAGCTTCACCGCTTTTGCCAATCTCACGGTTATCGGGCTGCCTGTCCCATTGGTGCTGTTCGCGATCATCACCTTTCTCTTCTGGCTGATTACCCATCGCGGGCGCTTTGGCCGCCATCTGTTTCTGATTGGGCAGAATCCGCGCGCGGCGCGCTATGCGGCGCTGTCGGTTAACGGCATGCCCTACGCGCTCTATGGCCTGGTGGGGGTGGCGTCGGCGATTGCCGCCCTGGTGATGGTCTCCTATTTCGGCTCGGCGCGCTCTGATTTAGGGCGCGACCTGCTGATGCCCGCGCTCACCGCGGCGGTGCTGGGCGGGGCGAATATCTATGGTGGTTCAGGTTCGGTACTGGGTACTGCGCTGGCGGCATTGCTGGTGGGGTATCTGCAACAGGGGTTACAGATGGTCGGCATCCCCAACCAGGTGTCGAGCGCGCTGTCAGGGGCGCTGTTGGTTGTGGTGGTGATGGGACGTTCACTGAGTCTGCACCGTGAGTGGGTGCGATCTCTCTTCACAAAACTACCCGGAGCGTAAGATGAAAATAAAACTGATGGTGCTGGCCGTAGCGTTAAGCGTTGCCTCGGCGCAGGCCGCCGACCGCATTGCGTTTATCCCGAAACTGGTGGGGGTCGGCTTCTTTACCAGCGGCGGCAACGGGGCGAAAGAGGCGGGTAAAGCGCTGGGCACCGACGTCACCTACGATGGCCCCACCGAGCCGAGCGTCTCGGGGCAGGTGCAGCTGATCAATAACTTCGTCAACCAGGGCTATAACGCCATTATCGTCTCCGCCGTGTCGCCGGACGGCCTCTGTCCGGCGCTCAAGCGTGCCATGCAGCGCGGGGTAAAAGTGCTGACCTGGGACTCCGACACCAAACCGGAGTGCCGCAGCATCTACATCAACCAGGGCACGCCGGAACAGCTCGGCGGCCTGCTGGTGGAGATGGCCTCGAAGCAGGTCACTAAACCCGATGCCAAAGTGGCCTTCTTCTACTCCAGCCCCACCGTTACCGACCAGAACCAGTGGGTGAACGCGGCGAAAGCCAAAATCGCCAAAGACCACCCCCAGTGGCAGATCGTCACCACCCAGTTTGGCTATAACGACGCCACTAAATCCCTGCAGACCGCCGAGGGGATCTTAAAAGCCTACCCGGATCTGGATGCGATCATCGCCCCGGATGCCAACGCCCTGCCGGCGGCAGCCCAGGCAGCGGAAAACCTGAAGCGGGAAGGGGTGGCGATTGTCGGTTTCAGCACGCCAAACGTCATGCGTCCGTACGTGGAGCGCGGCACGGTGAAAGCCTTCGGCCTGTGGGATGTGGTGCAGCAGGGCAAAATTGCGGTCAATGTCGCCGATCGTTTGTTGAAAAAAGGCGATCTTAACGTCGGCGACAGCGTGGAGATCAAAGATATCGGCAATCTCAAGGTCGAGCCGAACAGCGTGCAGGGCTATCAGTATGAAGCGAAAGGCAACGGCATTGTGCTGCTGCCGGAGCGGGTGGTGTTCACCAAAGAGAACATCAACAACTACGACTTCTGACGGGAGAGAACATGGCTGATTTAGACGACATCAAAGAGGGCAAGAACTTTGGCCTCGACCGGCCGCAGCAGAATGTGCCTTTTACCCTGAAGGGGTGTGGGTCGCTGGACTGGGGGATGCAGTCCCGCATGGCGCGCATTTTTAACCCCACCAGCAACCGCACGGTGATGCTGGCCTTCGATCATGGCTACTTTCAGGGGCCGACTACCGGGCTGGAGCGTATCGATCTCTCCATTGCCCCGCTGTTCGGCGAAACCGATGTGCTGATGTGTACCCGCGGCATTCTCAGAAGCACCGTGCCGCCCGCCACCAACAAGCCGGTGGTGCTGCGCGCCTCCGGGGGCAACTCGATGCTGGGCGAACTCTCTAACGAATGCGTTGCGGTGGCGATGGAAGACGCCCTGCGCCTCAACGTCTGTGCGGTGGCGGCGCAGGTCTATATCGGCAGTGAGTATGAGCATCAGTCGATCAATAACATCATCAAGCTGGTGGATGCGGGCAACCGCTACGGTATGCCGACCCTGGCGGTGACTGGTGTGGGTAAGGAGATGGCCCGCGACGCGCGCTATTTCTCGCTGGCCAGCCGCATCGCCGCCGAGATGGGGGCGCAGTTCGTCAAAACCTATTTTGTGGAAGAGGGATTCGAGAAAGTGACCGCCAGTTGCCCGGTGCCGATTGTTATTGCCGGAGGTAAAAAGCTGCCGGAGCACGAGGCGCTGGAGATGTGCTTCCGCGCCATCGATCAGGGCGCGTCGGGTGTCGATATGGGACGCAATATCTTCCAGTCCAGCGCGCCGCTGGCGATGCTGAAGGCGGTGAAGAAGGTGGTGCACGAGAAGATGAGCGCCCGCGAGGCGTATCAGTTCTGGCAGGAGGAAAAACAAGGAGAAACACAATGAACGTGACCTTAGTGGAAATCAATATTAAGCCGGACAAGGTGGACGAGTTTCTGGAGGTGTTTCGCGCCAACCATGAAGGGGCGATCCAGGAGCCGGGCAACCTGCGGTTCGACGTTTTGCAGGATCCGCGGGTGAAAACCCGGTTCTTTATCTACGAGGCTTACAAGGATGAGGAGGCAGTGGCGGCGCATAAGCAGACCCCGCACTATCTGGCCTGCGTGGAGAAGCTTGAGGATCTGATGTCGGAGCCGCGTAAAAAACGTTGTTTTGTCGGGTTGATGCCGGCGTAAAAATCGCCCGGTGGCGCTGCGCTTACCGGGCCTACGGGCTTGTGCGGTCTGTTGCCCGGTGGCGCTTCGCTTACCGGGCCTACAAGGGTTCAAACGGTGCGGATTTTGTAGGCCGGGCAAGCGCAGCGCCGCCCGGCGGTTTTTACGCTTCAGCCACACTCACCCGCAGCGCGGCCAGCGCCTTGCGGGCCGCTTTCAGCACCAGCTCACACTGCTCAATGGTCAGCGTCAGCGGCGGTTCAATGCGAATGGTCTTCGAGTTGTTGAGCGTGCCTGCCACCAGCACCCGCTGGCGAAACATCTCGCTGGCGAAGCTGTAGCCGGTTTCGTTGTCGACAAACTCAATCGCCATCAGCATCCCTTTGCCGCGCGCCTCCTGGACCAGGTCCGGGTATTCACGCCCCAGCTGACGGAAGCCATCCAGCAGCATATCGCCTTTCTGCTCCGCCTGGGCGGGCAGGTTCTGCTCCAGCAGCACGTTGATGGTCGCCAGCGCCGCGGCACAGGCCAGCGGGTTACCGCCAAAGGTGGTGGTGTGCAGGAAAGGATTGTCGAACAGCACCGAGAAGACCTCTTCGGTGGCGACGGTCGCGCCAATCGGCATCACCCCGCCGCCCAGCGCTTTGGCCAGGCACAGAATGTCCGGCTGCACGTTTTCATGCTCGCAGGCGAACATCTTGCCGGTGCGCCCCATGCCGGTCTGCACTTCGTCCAGAATCAGCAGCGCGCCAAACTCATCGCACAGCTGACGCACCGCGGGTAGGTAGCCCTGCGGAGGCAGGATCACCCCGCCTTCGCCCTGGATAGGCTCGAGGATCACCGCTGCCACATCATCGCCGGTTTTATGGCATTCCGACAACATGGTGCGCATGGCGTTGATGTCGCCGAACGGCACATGGCGGAAGCCCGGCAGCAGCGGCATAAACGGCTTACGGAAGGTGGATTTCGCTGTGGCAGAGAGGGCCCCGAGCGACTTGCCGTGGAAGGCGCCGCTGGTGGCGATAAACGTGAACTTCCCGCGCGGCGACTGGTACGCTTTGGCGAGTTTGATCGCCGCTTCGACCGATTCCGTGCCGCTGTTACAGAAGAAGCTGTATTTCAGTTTCCCCGGCGTCAGTGCCGCCAGCGTTTTTGCCAGCATCGCCCGCAAAGGGTCAAGCAGTTCCTGGCTATGAAGGGGTTGTTTTGCAAGCTGATTTTGTACGGCGGAAACCACTACTGGATTACGGTGCCCCACGTTGAAAATACCAAATCCACCCAGGCAATCTATAAACTCCTGTCCCTGAGTGTCGACAAGCGTATTCAAACTTCCCGCCTGCCACTCTACGGCTCCGTAATCCCCGCCTGCCGTTACCGATTTCCTGTATTCGAGAAAACCTGGATTGACATGCTCTTTGAAGTAATCAATCACCTCGCGGTTAAGTTGTTTCATCTCCTCATGATCAAGCGTTCGCTTCTCAATGAGATTCAAGGCGTGCGCGGTACAGGCAAGGGCCGACGCGCTGGAAGGTAACCTGTTCAAGATGTGCTCCCGGGAATGGCGTATCACATGATACTGGATTAAGTATTGCAGGCTTTACGCCACATCCAGGGCCTTAACAAAAATCGGGATAAACGCCAGGTTAAAATAATGTTACACAATATTTAATCATGCAAAAGCGCAGCCTGGCCGCTGCGGCAGGGAATTTTCAGAAACAGAGACGCCCGATAGCAGTGCATTTGCTCTGTTTTAGGGCGGAAAGGGAACAGATACGGATCCTCCTTCAGGAGTAGTTTCTCTGCGAAACCATTAGATATCAATAAATTATAAAAACACACAAAAAATGCGGTTTAGTGGCGTTTTGCGATCTCAGGCATGTTTAACAACTAAAGATATGTTCGTTACCGCCGTAAAATATTTACGCCACAAAAATAACATTCAAGTAACCTGCAAGGGATGCCTATGTCGCCTCAACCGTTTGTCACGCAGTGTGAATACCCGCTGCAAGATGACACCACCCTGATGTCCACCACCGATCTGCACAGCTACATTACTCAGGCCAACGACACGTTTGTGCAGGTAAGCGGGTATACGCTTGCCGAACTGTCAGGACAGCCGCACAACCAGGTCCGTCACCCGGATATGCCAAAAGCGGCCTTTGCCGACATGTGGTATACCCTGCAACAGGGCGAACCCTGGAGCGGAATTGTGAAAAACCGCCGTAAAAATGGCGATCACTATTGGGTGCGCGCGAATGCGGTGCCGATGGTGCGCAACGGCCAGACCACCGGGTACATGTCCATCCGCGTGAAAGCCACGCCGGAAGAGATCGCCGCTGTCGAGCCGCTCTATAAGGCGCTGAACGAAGGGCGCTGCAAAAAGCGCGTGCATAAAGGGCTGGTGGTTGCCAGAGGCTGGGCCGGCAAACTCCCGTCGATGCCGCTGCGCTGGCGGGTCCGCGGCGTGATGACCGCGTTATTTGCCGTGCTGGCGGCCACCCTGTTTGCCACCGGTGCGGGATGGGCAGCACTGGGCGCCAGCGCGCTGGTCATGCTGCTGGGTACGCTCCTGTTTGAGCAGCAGATTGTGCGTCCGGTCGAGAACGTGGCGCGTCAGGCGCTGAAGGTGGCGACGGGCGAGCGCAACAGCGTTGAGCATCTCAACCGCAGCGACGAGCTGGGGCTGACCCTGCGGGCGGTCGGTCAGCTCGGGCTGATGTGCCGCTGGCTGATCAATGATGTCTCCAGCCAGGTCGTCAACGTGCGTGACGGCAGCGAGCAGCTGGCGAGGGGCAACGACGACCTCAACGATCGCACCCATCAGACCGTCTCGAATGTGAAGCAGACCGTGGAGACCATGAACCAGCTGGCGATGACGGTGCAGAACAACACCCGTACCGCGGTAGATGCCGATAAGCTCTCCATCGCCGCCAGCGATGCCGCCACCGAAGGCGGACACGCGATGCAAACCGTGGTCAAAACCATGGACGAGATTGCCGACAGCACCCAGCGTATCGGCTCTATCACCAAGCTGATCAATGACATCGCCTTCCAGACCAATATTCTGGCGCTGAATGCGGCAGTAGAAGCGGCCAGGGCAGGGGAGCAGGGCAAAGGCTTTGCGGTGGTAGCCGGAGAGGTGCGTCATCTTGCCAGCCGCAGCGCCACCGCCGCCAACGACATCCGCAAGCTGATCGACGCCAGCGCCAGTAAAGTGCTGTCGGGCTCGGAGCAGGTCAATGCTGCCGGGCGCACAATGGATGATATTGTGGAGAAAGTGCAGAACGTCACCCGGCTTATCGCGGAGATCAGCCACTCGACCTCCGAGCAGGCGTCCGGGCTGTCGGAGCTGACCCGCGCAGTAGCGGAGCTGGATTCGATTACCCAGAAAAACGCCGCGCTGGTGGAAACCAGCGCCCAGGTGTCGGCGATGGTGAAACACCGGGCTAAACGCCTTGAGGATGCGGTCACCGTCCTTCACTGAGTCAGTAATGTTCTAAAAAGCCGTTTGCGCTTCACAGCGTAGGCGGTTTTTTTATGGGCGAATTGTCATTATTTTTATCATTTATTGTTACTTAATTATTAAATAATTAAAAAAAGCGCTGCGGTTAATTCTCTTAACCTGCGTCTGTTTTCCCTGTTGCGTTGTTTAAAAAAGTGTGCCGGTGGTTGTATAACGATCGATGAGTTAAAATTAATAGTCTGCGCCTATCCATTGTGGTGATTATGAAATAAAAAAGCGATCAAAGTCATAAAGTTAGCGGTAGAGTTACCGATAACGCTGATCGTCTGAGAAATAATCACATCGATGGAGTAAATATGTTCTTACAAGACGTTAAAATCGGCACGAAATTATTTCTGGCGTTTGGATTCTTTATTGTCCTGATGGGGATAAGTGCGAGTTTATCTCTGTTGAGCCTGAACCGGGCAAATAACGGGATGCAATCCATCATCACCAGCGATTATCCCACGACCGTAAAAGCCAACCAGCTAATCGAAAATTTTCAGGAATTTATTAGCACTCAACAGCTGATGCTGCTGGACGATCAGGGCACTTACACGGCGCAATCAGAGCAGCATCTGAAGGCGATCAGCGAGCGTATCACCCTGATCCTCGGGGAGCTGGACAAAGCCCTACAGGATAAACAATCCCAGCAGGTACTGGCCGATATCCGCGGCGTTCGCCAGCAGTATCTTGACTCCCGCTATCGCATTTTGCAGGCGGTGCAGAACAACGATCGGGCGGGGGCGATTCAGGAGATGATGACCAACACCCTCAGCTTGCAGCAAGCCTATAAAGCGAAGGTGCAGGCGCTGATTGCGATCCAGAACACCCAGATGCAGCGCGCAGGTGAAGAGGTGGAAGGCGATTTTAAAAGCAACCGTCTGGTGCTGATCCTCATCACGCTCTTCAGCGTGGTGGTGGGCAGCCTGATGGGCTGGTTTATCGTGCGCTCCATCACCCGTCCGCTGGGCGAGGCGGTGGGCTTTGCCCAGTCCATTGCCGAGGGCGATCTCACCCGCAATATTGCCTCGCACGGGAAAGATGAAACCGGCCAGCTGCTCACGGCGCTGATGGAGATGAAAGTCCGTCTGCTGGAGATTGTGCAGCAGGTACAGACCGGTTCGGAGAGCATCTCCAGCGCCGCGGCGCAGATTGTGGCGGGTAATCAGGATCTGGCGGCGCGTACCGAAGAGCAGGCCAGCTCCGTTGAACAAACGGCGGCGTCGATGGAGCAGATCACCGCGACGGTGAAAAACACCGCCTCGCATACCGGCGAGGCGACGAACCTCTCTGCGGACGCGGCCCGGGTGGTGAAACACAACGGCGAGATGATGCAGCAGGTCACCAGCAAAATGCGCCTGATTAACGAGACCTCCAACCGGATGTCCGACATCATCAACCTGATCGATTCCATCGCCTTCCAGACTAACATTCTGGCGCTGAACGCGGCGGTAGAAGCGGCGCGCGCGGGCGAGCATGGCCGCGGCTTTGCGGTGGTGGCCGGTGAAGTTCGCCAGCTGGCGCAGAAAAGCGCCACCTCGGCCAGCGAAATTCGGCAGCTGATTGAAAGCTCAACCAGCCAGACCCAGGACGGGATGGCGCTGGTGGAAAAAGCCAGCGGGCTGATTAATGGCATGGTGGGTAACGTGGAGGAGATGGATGTCATCCTGCGTGAGATCCGCCAGGCAAGCCATGAGCAGACGGAAGGCATTTCGCAGATCAACAGCGCCATTGGCCTGATTGACTCCACCACCCAACAGAACTCCGCCCTGGTGGAGGAGTCCGTTGCGGCGGCATCATCCCTTAACGAGCAGGCGATGAACCTGAAAGCGCTGGTGAAAGTGTTCCGCGTCGCCGCTTAATCGAGCTGGGAGATCTCCAGCGCCGCGCGGTCGATCACGCCGATAATCTGTTTGATCTGCGCGTCGCTGGTCTCTCCCTGATTCACCTTCAGATCCAGCACCGCTTTAAAGTTATCCAGCGCCCGCTTCATCTGCGGGTTTTTGCGCAGCTCAAAGCCCACGCAACGCGCTTTGACGCGCGCCAGAATGTGCTCCAGATGCTCAAGGTTTTCATCCAGCCACTGCTGTCCGGCAACGGTGATCTCAATCTTTTTACGCCCGTTCTCCTCCTCGGTGAGGGTGATGAACTGCTGATCCTGCAGGAAATCGAGCGTCGGGTAGATGACGCCCGGGCTGGGGGCGTAGTTGCCCTGGGTCAGGGTCTCGATCGCCTTAATCAGCTCGTAACCGTGGCTGGCGTTGCGGGTCAGGATATCGAGGATCACCAGCCGTAATTCGCCGTGACCAAAGAAGCGCTGGCGGCGACCGCCGCCGTGATGGTGATCGCCGCCGCGTCCGCGGTGAGCGTGATCGCGGTGGTCATGGTCGTGAGAGTGTCGCATCGTCTTTCTCCATATTTTTGATATATCTAATTTATAACTAAATATTAAAAACAAGCAACGTCATCGCACGTAATTTATTTAAGTTGCTAATATTTAATCTTTTTAATGCGTGTGGTTGGCTTTGGGATTGCGAAGTCTGTCTATATCAAAAAAATCTTGCAATTCTTCTTATTAGCAATCATTATCATTTAACTTACATTTTCGATATATCGGTTTCACTTTCACGAAGGCACATTATGACCACTACTCGCTACCCTCAACGTGTCCGTAACGACCTGCGCTTTCGCGAGCTGAATGTGCTCCGCGTTGAGCGCGTCAGCACCGGTTTTCAGCGCATCATACTGGGCGGCGAAGCGCTGGAGGGCTTCAGCTCCCGCGGCTTCGACGACCATTGCAAAGTCTTTTTCCCGGAACAGGGCACGACCTTTATTCCTCCGGTAGTGACGGACGAGGGCGTGGAGTGGGGTGAGGGCGTGCGTCCGCAGGCGCGGGATTACACCCCGCTCTATGACGCGGCTCGTCACGAGCTGGTGCTCGATTTCTTTATTCACGACGGTGGGGTGGCAAGCAACTGGGCTGTGGAGGCAAAACCGGGAGATACCCTCTCCATCGGTGGTCCGCGCGGTTCACTGGTGGTGCCGGAAGATTACGCCTGGCAGCTGTACGTTTGCGATGAGTCGGGCATGCCCGCCCTGCGCCGCCGTCTGGAGACCCTGTGCGCCCTGCCGGTACGTCCGGAAGTGCACGCTGTGGTGACCGTGAGCGATGCCGCCTGCCAGGACTATCTGGCGCACTTAAGCGAGTTCAACATCAGCTGGGTGGTGGGGCATAACGAGCAGGCGGTGGCGGATCGTCTGGCGACGCTCAGCGTGCCGGCAGAAGATTACTTCATCTGGCTGACCGGGGAAGGGAAGGTGGTGAAAAACCTGAGCCGCCTGTTTGAAACCGACGCCATCGATCAGAAGCTGGTGCGTGCCAGCGCGTACTGGCACGCCAAATAGTCAGGCCACGTCGTCGAGCTGCGCTTCGCTGACCTGATGTTCCAGCGAGGCGCGTACCTCGTGCAGGGCTTTCTCCTGCTGGGCGAAGTAGGCTTCCATATTGCTCAGCGAGGAGACCAGCAGCCAGGACTCCTCTTTTTCCAGCTCCGCCAGCTCGCTCACCAGGGTGTCGATCTGTTCGCGAACCTGGGCCATCTTCTTGCGGATACGCGACAGGTCGTTCAGCCGGTCGCTGGCCATCAGCGGCTCCAGCCCCTGATGCAGGCGGGCCACCAGGGAGCGGATCGCCTTCACGTCGCCGCGCTGCTTCGCCTGGTTAAGCTGCACCATCATGGCATTCGCCTCTTCTTTCAGCTCGTCCGCCACCAGATCCGGGTGACAGAGCTTGCTCGCCTGGCGCCAGAGCCGTTTTAACTCGTTCTGATCCTCTTCGGACAGGTCTTTGCCCTTGCGCAGCCGGATCTCCGCTTCATGCTGCTGCTCGCGGTATTTTTCGTACTCGTCGTTGGCCTCGTCCCGCGCCTGGCGGGCGGGCTCCTCTTCGCGGGTTAAGCCCGTTTCCAGCTCCTGGGCTTCGGCCAGCAGGTTGGCGATCAGGTTGCTTTGCTGCTGTAAATGCTTGCGCGCCGCGGCGGCCTGCACCGAATCGGCGGGCAGATCGCGCCAGTGCCGGGTCAGGGTAGCCAGCACCTCTACCGCCTGGGCGACATACTGCTGGCAGCGGCGATAGTCCGCTTCCCGGCGGCGCGCCTCTGCCTGCTGGCGACGCAGATTCAGCTCCGCCAGGGTTTTGCGCAAGGCGAGGATCTGGCTCATCAGTGGGCCGAGACGGGTGAGGTAGAGGTCGTTAAATTCGTCCAGCTGCTGGACGCGGGCGTTACGGCGATCGATAAGATCGCGCAGGCGCTCTTCCAGCGCTTTCAGCTCCAGCTTGCTGGCGGCCAGCTGCGGATCCCGCCAAGTGATAACGGCACGCTGGCTCTGTAGCCATTCGGTAATGGCCGCCATCGCCCCGGTGTAGTTTTTCTGCTCAAGCGCCACGACGATCGCCTGCAGCTCATCGTCAAAGGCTTCGCTTTTTAACCGTGCCAGCTGACTCTCGATGATGTCGTCATCTTCCAGTTCGATAGCATTTTTAATGATTTCCAGCCGTTTGATCGGTGTGCTCATGATGCTTTTCGCTTTTGCGCTTAAGTATTTGAGTTAAGGATAGTTGTCAGGAAAACAACAGGGAATAATACACATGTCTGATGAATGGCGCGACGGGGGAATGCGTTAATTTTGCGCGCGGTAAGCTCGCAGCGGCGGCCTCGCCAGCTACGGTGCCACGCTGAACGGCAAAGCGCTGGATCTTACTCTCCGTGAAGCGGTCAATAATCTCATCACCGGGACTGGCATCCAGCAAATACATATTAAAAGGAAATGATGCTGGCAAATATAAAAAGGCTACCGTGCACCCGCCATACTCACCCCTGTATCCTGCTTTTCATAAACCCCGCTTATAGTTTCCTGTCGATATTAAGCTTTGCGTGCTATATTTTTGCTGGATTAATCTCTCGCCTTGGTAACATAGAGCGATATTTTATCTGTATGTTGGGGGTTACTGCTGGCAGAAAGTGGAGAAATTACGCGATCTGTCGATAAGCTTGTACATAGTATTAGCTCTACGTAATATGCATTAGAATATTTACTAAGCAAATATGACTACCCGTAAAGGGAATGCTTTATGGCGGTTGTTAATCACTGATCCCCTTTACACGTTCGTATTCCCACAAAAATGTTGTCCCTGGCAAAGTCATGCAGGAAACAAAAAATACTGACTTGTAAATCACGAGTAATACCATGAAAAATTATGATGATTTGCAGCGTTTCAAGGATAAAACGCGCACCGGTGACATCAACTTCAAGGACTTGTCTGCGCAAAACAAGCAGGCTTCCAGTAGCGGCTGGGCGATCATCAACCAGCTGGCAGGTGTGAATAATGACGCGGCGCTGGCGAAAGCGGGCAGCGTCGCCGTACCGGTTCCCCAGGCAGTGCAACCCGGTGAGCTGGATGCTGCCTTTGCCAGTCTGACGAAGGCGCCTGCCGTTTCCTCGCCGTCGATCATGCAAAGCATGAATGGTGACCGCGCCGAAAAAGAGGCGCCGATTCAGCCTGCGCCCTCGCTGTTCGATCAGCTTAAACCTGAAGTGGCAAGCCAGCCGCCGATGAAAGAGTCGCCTGCGCCGCAACCTGAGGTTCGTGCAACCCCTGCGCCCGTAGTGCCCATTGCGCACACTACCCCTGCGCCAAAACCTGCAGAGCCGGTGCGCTTTGAGCAGCTGTTCGCCACCAAAGCGTCTGAACGTGCCAGCCATCCGGTAAAAGATCTTCCCTTACAACCGCTCCTGGAGAAAATCGCTTCATGCCGTTAGTGTGTATTTGCTCGCCAAAAGGCGGAGTCGGGAAAACCACGGTCACGGCCAACCTCGCTTATGCTCTGGCACGTTCCGGCAGTAAAGTTCTGGCCATTGACTTCGACGTACAGAACGCGCTGCGTCTGCATTTTGGCGTGCCGTTATCTGACGGACGCGGCTACGTTGCCCGCGCCAATGAATCCGCCGACTGGAGCCAGTCGGTGCTGACGGCGGGCAACAATATGTTTGTCCTGCCCTACGGTGAAGTGACGGAAGAGCAGCGCCTGATCTTTGAACATAACCTCACCAGCGACAGCAATTTCCTGGCGCGTGGGTTAAGTTCTCTGCTGAACTATCCGGGGCTGGTCATTCTGGCCGACTTCCCGCCAGGGCCGAACCCGGCGCTGAAGGCGATCTCCCCGCTGGCCGATATGCACCTGGTGACCCTGCTTGCCGACACCGCCTCGCTGTCACTGCTGCCACATATTGAAAACCACCGGCTGACCGGCGGCGAACCGCCGAACAACAAGGCCGGATACTATTTCCTGGTGAACCAGAGTGACAACCGGCGCCATATCAGCCGTGACGTCACCGCCTTCTTACAGCAACGCCTCGGCGATCGCCTGCTTGGTGTGATCAACCGGGATGAAAGCGTGCCTGAGGCCAATGCCTCACAGCAATCGATACTGGATTTCAGCGCCACCTCGGCGGCGGCGTTCGATATCGAGCTGGTGAGTAAGCGTATCGCGGGTATTTTGGGTATCCAGGTGGGGGACGGCGCCGTGCACGCCAACCTGAGAACCTCCGGTTTCTGACGACAATTTCCAGGACGTCCTATGAAAAAGGCGCTGTTTTATCTACTGCTATTGGTCTTAGCACCCATCGCCGTATTAATTATTATCACCCCAATGGATAGCCAGAAGCAGTATATCTTCGGCTTAATCAGCATTGGGGCGCTGCTGCTGCTCGGCTTTAGCAAACATCACCGCGTATCGGTAATCATGATGATCGTGGCGGTGTTAATGTCCACACGATATATCTGGTTCCGGGCCACGCAGACGCTGCACTTTAATTCCGAAATTGAGGCCATACTGGGGATCGGGTTATTTCTCGCCGAACTCTATATCTGGATAACTATTATTTTGAGTTATCTGCAAAACCTCTTTCCGTTACAGCGCAAGATTGTGCCGCTGCCGGATGATATGTCGCAGTGGCCGACGGTGGATATCTATATCCCGTCCTATAACGAAAGCCTGGACGTGGTGCGCGATACCGTGCTGGCGGCACAGTGCCTGGATTATCCGGCGGATAAGCTGAAGATCTACCTGCTGGATGACGGCAAGCGCAGCGAGTTCGCGGTGTTTGCCGCCAACGTCGGGGTAGGGTACATCACGCGTAACGACAACTCCCACGCCAAAGCGGGCAACCTCAACCACGCGATGAAGCTCACCAAAGGCGAGCTGATCTGCGTCTTTGACTGTGACCACGTGGCGACGCGTATCTTCCTGCAGGCGACGGTTGGGGCTTTCCTGCAGGATCCGAAGCTGGCGCTGATGCAGACGCCGCACTACTTCTACTCGCCGGATCCGTTCGAGCGTAACCTCTCCGCAGGCCGCGATATTCCTAACGAGGGTCAGCTGTTCTATGGGCAGATCCAGCGCGGTAACGATAACTGGAACGCCACCTTCTTCTGCGGCTCCTGTGCGGTGATCCGTCGCAGCGCGCTGGAAGAGATTGGCGGCTTTGCGGTGGAAACCGTTACCGAAGACGCCCATACCGCGCTGAAGATGCAGCGCCTGGGCTGGAAATCGGCCTATCTGAATATTCCGCTGGCCGCAGGGCTGGCGACGGAGCGCCTGGTGGTGCACGTGATCCAGCGTACCCGTTGGGCGCGCGGCATGACGCAGATTTTGCGGGTCGATAACCCGCTGCTGGGCCGTGGCCTGAAGTGGCAGCAGCGTCTGTGTTATCTCAACGCCATGCTCTCGTTCCAGTTTGCGTTGCCGCGCGTGGCGTTCCTCACCGCGCCGCTGGCCTACCTGCTGTTTAACCTGAACATCATCCACTCTTCGGCGAGCCTGATTTTCGCCTATATGCTGCCGCACCTGTTCCTCTGCATCTATGTGAACTCGCGGGTCAACGGGCGCTTCCGCTATAGCTTCTGGGGGGAGATCTATGACCTGGTGCTGGCCTTCCATCTGGTGTTGCCGACGGTGATTACCCTGATCTTCCCGAAACGCGGTAAGTTCAACGTAACCGATAAAGGCGCGCTGCTGGACGTGGGCTATTTCGACTTCAGCATTGTCCGCCCACACCTGATTATTGCGGTGCTGCTGGCGGCAGGCGTTGTCGCCGGGATCACGCGCGCCGTCGCGCATGACTATTTCAACGTCGATCCGATGGTTATCGCCCTGAACGTCGGCTGGGGTATCTACAGCCTGATCTTCCTGCTGGCGGCCATTGCCGTGGCGCGGGAAACCCGCCAGACGCGTAAGACGATCCGTATCGATGCCAACGTGCCGGTGGTGATCCACTACGCCAGCGGTATCTCCTCGCGCAGCCATACCCTGGATCTCTCCATGGGCGGCTGCCGTATTGCGGTGGTGGATGATCGCCACTTGACCGATGAGATCGAAGAGATTGAGCTTCAGCTGCAGTCGGGGGCGATCAGCATCCCGGTGAGCGTGATTGCGCACGATGAGCAGTACATTCGCCTGATGTTTGCCGAGATCCCGCTGGAGCGCCGCCGCGAGCTGGTGCGCGTGGTGCTGGCCCGCGCCGATGCGTGGATCAACCCGCCTAAGCCGCAGGACAATCCGTTCCGCTCGTTGTTTATTATTATTCGCAGCGTATTTGATCTGTTCTGGCTGACCTGGAAAGACCGTCGTAATAAGCGTCGTCAACGCCATGAGGATGCAGGGCGCAGGAATAACGCCACCGAGGATACCGCTGTATGAAAGGGATGACCCGCAAAGCCCTGCAGATGCTGTTTGTATTTGGCGTACTGGCGCAGCCGGTGACGGCGGAAGAGCCGACCACCGTGGAATCGCTGCTGCCGGTGGATCTCCCGCCACCAGGGACGGACGCGGCGCAGTCCGCTGCGGATGCGGCGCCGGCTTCCCTGCCTGCACCCGATACGCTGCCCGCTTTCCAGACCCCACCGGCGGCAGAGGCGGCTGCGGAACCGGCTGCCAGCCCGGCACCGGATGCCGTACCGGTGACGCCCGATGCCGTACCTGCTTCTCGGGTGCCGATGGGGATCACCCCTGGCACCAGCAGCAGTATCACCGTTGCCCAGATGGGGCAGCCCAATGGCGTGGTGTTAAGCGGTGGCCAGCTACAGGGGGGGATCGATTTCACCCTCTCGGCGGACCAGGTGATCACCAATGCCCAGCTGGAGCTGAACCTGAAGGTCTCTCCGGCGATGGCGGCCCGTAATACCACCCTGCAGCTGATGCTCAACGGCCAGCCGCTGGGGACAGTACCGTTGGGCTCTGCCGACAGTAACGTGTCGAGCTATCAGCTGGAGATCCCGGCGGCGATGGTGGTATCACGCAATAACATCAGCTTCAAAATCAACGACGGCGACGCTCTGCTGTGCCAGCGGGATCTGTCGGACAATTATCAGGTCACCATCATGCCGAACACGCGTCTCGACCTGGAGGCGCAGCAGCTGAACATCGGCGCGGATCTGAGCCATTTCCCGCGTCCGTTCCTTGATGAGATGCAGATGACGCCGACTACGCTGACCTTCGCCTTCCCGGCCAAAACCCTGCCGGAGCAGGTGGGCGCGGCGGCGCTGATCGCCTCGTGGCTGGGGATCGAAGCGGACTACCGCGGTATTTCGTTTGACGCCCTGCATGACCAGCTGCCGGAGAAAAACGGCATCCTGTTCGGCAAACCGGGCGAGTCGATTGGCGGCCTGACGCTGCCCGCCTCTAACGGGGCGATGCTCCAGGTGGTGGATAACCCGGCCAACCCGATCTACAAACTGCTGCTGGTGGTGGGCAATAACGAGCAGCAGCTGAAAAGCGCCGCATGGCGTCTGACCCGCGGACAGTTCAGCGGCCAGACCACCAGCCTGCCGGTGGAGGCCCAGAACATCCCGGTCAGCAAGCCTTATGACGCCCCGCGCTGGATCGCCACCGACCGCCCGGTGCTGCTGAGCGAGCTGATGCGTAAAGATCAGAGTCTGACGGTGACCGGCATCTGGCACGAGCCGCTGACCCTTGGGTTCCGCGCCGCACCGGATCTCTTTATGTGGGATGGCGACACCATTCCGCTGAAAGTGGCCTATCGCTTCCCGTCCGAAAGCTGGATTGACGAGCAGCGTTCGTACCTGTCGATGACCTTCAACGGCGCGTTCCTGCGCAACCTACCGGTCAACAAACAGGGGCTGCTCGAAAGCCTGTGGCACAAGCTTGGCGGCGATGCGCGTCAGGAGAATGTTGAGGTGCCGCTGGAGCCATACCTGATTTACGGTGACAACCAGCTGCAGCTCTATTTCAACATCCAGACCAAAGAGACCGCGCCGTGCAGCGTGCTGCTCAATAACAACATCAAGAGCCGTATCGACGAAGATTCCAGCATCGATCTGAGCAACACGCGCCACTTCACGCTGCTGCCGAACCTGTCGTACTTCGTCGGCGCCTCGTTCCCGTTCACCCGTCTGGCGGACTTCTCCCAGACGGTGCTGCTGCTGCCGGAGAACCCGAGCGAAAGCGAGATCAGCACCCTGCTGGATCTCTCTGCCCGCTCCGGGAACGCCACCGGCACCGCGCTGAACAACAACCGCGTGATGTTCGGTCTGCCATCTGGCGGGGCGAACCTGCTGCGCCTCAGTGAAAGCGATGTGCTGGCGGTCTCCACGCTGGACCAAACCGCCTTCAACCGCGCGCTGCTGGCCCAGTCGCCGTTTATCAGCAACGAGCACACCTTTGGGGTGCGCGAGCCGAAGATGCTGGAAAAAGCGCAGCGCTTGCTGGAGGGCGACTGGAACGCGTCGGGCGTCGATGCCGACCGCTACTTCTCGTCGAATGAATCCTGGCGCGGCTTTGTCAGCTTCCGCTCCCAGTGGAACCCGGAACGTCTGGTGGTGATGGCGATTGGCAGCAATGACCAACAGCTTTCGCGTCTGCATAACGATCTTAACTCGGCCCGCATCAACGCCGGGATCCGCGGCGATACGGCGATCATCACCGATGAAAACGGCGTACGCAGCTTCCGCGTTGGCCCGCAGTTCCCGAGCGGCCAGATGCCCTGGTACATGATGGTGGTGTGGTATGCCACGCAGCACTCCGCCATGCTGGCAATTTTTGGCCTGCTGTTCGCGACGATTATTGGCCTGAGCCTCTACTCGTTACTGAAAAAACGCGCGCATAAACGTCTTAACCCACAGGATTCAGATCGTGAGTAAGGGTGGTAACACTATGGAAAATAAAAACAAAACCGCCAGACATCTGCCTGTGCTTTGCCTGTTCAGCGGGCTGGCGCTCGGGGGCCTTCAGGGCGCCCAGGCGGCGGATGCCGCGCAGTCGGCCAATAATCCGGCGCTGAAAGCGCTCTTCGACCAGGCGAACTACTGGCACGAAAAGTCTCACGATAACCTGGCGATGGAATCGCTGAAAAAAGTGCTGATGGTGGACCCCAACAACACCCAGGCGCTTTACTTGATGGCGCTGTGGTCACAGCAGGCTGGGGACATGAAAGGAGCCGCCCAGTGGCGTGAGCGCTTAACGGCGGTCTCGCCGCAGGATGCGAATCTGCAGGCGCTGGATAACGCCAAACAGATGCAGCAGGTGCCGCGTGGGCAGCTGGAGCTGGCCCGCCAGCAGGCGCGCAGCGGCAATATTCCCGCCGCGCTTAGCACCTGGCAGAGCCTGTTTACCGGCAACCAGCCGCCGCCGAGCCTGGCCCCGGAATACTATCTGGCCATGGCGGGGGACAAATCCCTCTATCCGCAGGCGGTGAGCGAGCTGCGTCAGCTGCGCGTGCAGTACCCGCAGGATAACAATGTCAAAATTGCGCTGGGCAAAGTGCTCACCTATCAGGAGAGCACCCGCCGCGAGGGGATGGATATCCTCCAGGATCTGGCGAGCGGCAGTCAGGACGCGGATAAATCCCTGCGTCAGGCTCTGCTCTGGCTGGGGCCGCAGGCGGGTGACGAAGCCTATTACCAGACTTACCTGCAGCGCCATCCCACCGATACCGCAGTGCAGGACTACTTCCGTAAAAGCATCGGCGGGGCGGCAAAAGGCGAAGGCTATGTGGCGCTGAACAGCGGCAATACCGACACCGCCCGCAGCCAGTTTGAGCAGGCGCTGAAGACCAACCCGGAAGATGCCGACGCGCTGGCCGGGATGGGCTACGTGGCCCTGCGCAAGGGCGACTACGCCGCGGGCGCGCAGTACCTGAACCGTGCGGCAAGCCTGGGCGGAAGCGCCTCTGAGGAGCGCAAGCAGCAGGCGCAGGATGCCGAGTTCTACGGCCAACTGGCCCAGGCGCAGGCGGCCTACAAACAGGGTAACGTCAGCCAGGCGCTGGCCCTGAGCGCACCGCTCGCCCAGCGCAGTGGCGAACAGGGGGCGGCGGCGAAGCTGTTCCGCGCCGACGTCCAGCGGCATAACAAAGATTACACCTCGGCGGAGCAGACCCTGCGCGGCCTGCTGACCGAGCAGCCGAACAACGGCGCGGCCCGGGAAAACCTCTACTACGTCCTGCGCGAGCAGAACAAAACCGCCGAAGCCCAGGCGATGTTGCAGACCCTGCCGGCCAGCCTACAGGCGAGGCTCCAGCCGCGCGTCTCCGGCGGCAACCCGACCGATCCGCTGCGTCGTCAGGCGCAGCAGGCGGCGGCCAACGGCGATCCGCAGCGCGCCATTGCGCTGTTGCAGCAGGGGACGGCCCGCTATCCGTCCGATCCCTGGCTGCGTCTCGATCTTGCGCGTCTGCTGCAGAAACAGGGACGCGACGCAGAGGCGGCCAACACCATGGCACCAGCTTTCCGCCCGAACGCCAGCAACAGCGAACTCTACGCTGCCGCGCTGTTCGCCAGTGAAAACAACGCCTGGCAGCAGTCGCAAACCCTGCTGTCGCGTATTCCGGCCTCCAGCCAGAACCGCGATATGCGCGAGCTGTCGCAGCGGGTCAACTACAACCTGCAGATGAACGTCGCCGAGCGCTATCTGGCGCAGGGCGATCGCACCGCGGCGGCTAACACCCTGAAAGCCCTGGCGGCGCGTCCGCCACAAAGCCCGGCGGATGCGGGCAAGCTGGCGCGGATGCTTGCCCAGAGCGGGGATGTCACCACTGCGGTGAGCGTGGTTCACGACAACATGCGCCGCGGCGTGCAGGGTAACGCCGGGGATTATGCCGATCAGGTGGCGGTGCTCAATCAGGCGGGGCTGGGCAGCGAAGCCCAGGCCTGGCTTGCCAGCCCGGAGTTGCAGTCCCGCAGTACGCCAACCCAGCTGGCGAGCATTCGTAACGGCTACGTGATCAACGAGGCCGACCGTCTGCGCGTGCAGGGTAACTATGCTGCGGCCTACGATAAGCTGATCCGCGCCATGCAAAACGATCCGCAGAACACCGATCTGATGTTTGCGATGGCCCGCGTCTACCAGTCCGGCAAGATGAATAAAGAGGCTGGGGTGGTCTATGACTACCTGATGACCCGCGATACCCCGCAGCAGGATGCGCGGGCCGGGGCGATCGATGTGGCCCTGGCCAGCAAAAACGTCGATAAAGCGAAGCAGCTGAGCGCCGGGCTGACCAACGACGGTACGCCGGAGCGCCTGCTGCTGCTGGCGCGGGTCTCCGAGGCGGAAGGCAATCATCAGCAGGCGATGAGCTATCTGCGCACCGCGCGCGGCAAGCTGCTCGGCCTGCAGAATAACACCGGTGAAACCGCCCCAATGCTGGGCGGCCTGGCACTGGCCGACAACCCGTTTGTGGGTACCTCCAGCACCGGCGAGGTGGCGGCGTCGCCGTCGCTCTACGGCCAGGCGATGCCGTGGCAGGTGGCCCAGCTGGCGCGTAATCCAGAGACCGCGCCGCCGGGTACCGTGCGCACCGACCTGCCGGTGGAAACCGCCCAGGCAGGTACGCTGCGCCAGGTGGATAACATGATGGAGATGCTGGTGGATAAAACCGCCACCTGGGCGCGAGGATCAACCTCCCTGCGCGCGCGTGACGGCGAAGATGGGCTCAGCAAGCTCACCGAGATCAAGGCGCCATTGCAGTGGTCCACCGTGCCGTTCGGGGATTCCCGCCTGGACGTTAACGTCACGCCGATAAGCCTCGATGCGGGTACCTCGTCCGATGAATCCAGCCGCCGGTTTGGTACCGGGGCGCTGATTCAGGGCGGCGTGGCCGAAGAGCTCTATAATGCCTCCACCACCACGCCGCCTGAGCTGCCGAATATCGACAAAATCAAGGTGCCGTCCCAGGGCTCGCAAAGCGCTCAGGGTGTGGAAGTGGCGATGGCGCTCACCGGGGATCAATACAAAATTGACGTTGGCTCCACGCCGTTGGGTCAGGATCTGAATACCGTTGTCGGTGGGATCCAGTGGTCGCCACAGCTGACCGATTACCTCAAGCTGGTGCTCACCGGCGAGCGTCGTGCGGTGGTAGACAGCCTCCTCTCCTATGTCGGCGTTGAGGACAAATACAGCGGCAAGAAGTGGGGCCAGGTCACCAAAAACGGCGGCAGCGCGCAGCTGAGCTATGACAACACCGATGCAGGTTTCTACGCCGGGTTTGGCGTGTATGACTACGTCGGGGAGAACGTGCCGAGCAACACCAGCGTCACCGGCTCTGCGGGGGTCTATTTCCGCCCTTACTACGCCGCCGACCGCGAGCTGAAAGCCGGCATCAACATGAACTACATGAACTTCGACAAAAACCTGAGCTACTTCAGCTACGGGCAGGGGGGCTATTTCAGTCCGCAGGACTATATCAGCGTCTCCTTCCCGGTGGATTACACCCAGAAATATGACAACTGGAACCTGGGGTTAGGCGCATCGATTGGTTATCAGTCCTACTCCCAGGATGAGAGCCCGTACTTCCCGACGGACGCGTCCATGCAGCGCCAGCTGGAAGATTATGTCTCACGTGGTTTCGCCAAAGAGGCGTTCTACAAAGGCAACAGCGAAAACGGCCTGGGCTACAACCTGCGCGCGTCCACGGACTACAAACTCAACAAAGATATGACCATCGGCGGGCAGATTGGGTATGACACCTTCGGTGATTACAACGAAAGCACCGCAAGCCTCTACTTCCGCTACCTTCTGGGGAACAAGTAATGAACGATCAACAGCTTTTGCACTATTACCAGCATCAACAGTCCCAGTCGGGCTGGTTTGGACTGATCCACGTAATGGTTGAGACGATGGTAGCGAACGTCGGCGAGGCGCAGAGCCGCGCCTTTCTCGTGCAGATGGGCGACGCCCTGGGCGAGCGATTCCCGCTGACGCTGGCGCACACGGTGGGCGAACTCGAAGAGCAGATCAACGCCCGGCTGGCGGCCTTTAACTGGGGCTATATTGATATTGATGCCAGCGACACGGCGATCCGCATCGTGCATACGGCATTGCCGGTGCCGCCTGAAGAGGCAAAGCAGATGGCCTGGAACCACGCCTTCAGCGCGGTGCTGGAGGGGCTCTACGCCCGCTGGCTGCGCGAGCAGGGCGGAAAATCGCACGTTTCACTGTGGCGGGAGGCATCCCCCTCGGCTACGGTTATCCATTTCAGATATCAAAACAATCAATAAGGATCGGCCATGTGGCAGCGAACTAAAATCGTGGTTCTGGCGCTGGGGCTGTTGTTAAGCCATCAGGTTTTCGCTGGAAGCGCATGGGAGAGTTACAAGGCGCGGTTTTTGATGCCGGATGGTCGCATCATTGATACCGGCAACAACAGCGTGAGCCATACCGAGGGGCAGGGCTTCGCCATGATGATGGCGGTGCGCAACAACGATCGCGCGGGTTTTGACAAAATCTGGAGCTGGACCAAAAAGAATCTGCAAAACCCACAGACCGGCCTGTTCTACTGGCGCTTTAACCCGGTGGCCGCCGATCCGGTTATGGATAAAAACAATGCCACCGACGGCGATACCTTTATCGCCTGGGCGCTGTTAAAGGCGGGTACCCAGTGGAATGACAGCAATTACCTGAACGCGTCGGACGCCATCACCAAAGAGCTGGTGGCGCGCAATGTGATCAGCTTTGCCGGTTACCGCGTGATGCTGCCTGGGGCGAAAGGCTTCAACCTCAACAGCCATGTGAATCTCAACCCGTCCTATTTTATCTTCCCGGCCTGGGAGGATTTCGCGAAGCGCAGCCATCTGACGGTGTGGCGCGATCTGATCAACGACGGGCAGAAGCTGCTGGTGAAAATGCGCTTTGGCAACACGCAGCTCCCGGCGGACTGGGTTTCCCTCTATGCTGACGGCCATGTGACCCCGGCCAAAGAGTGGCCGGCGCGCTTTAGCTACGATGCGATCCGCGTGCCGCTGTACGTGAAGTGGTATCAGCCAACCAGCCCACTGATGGCACCGTATACCGCCTACTGGGGACGTTTTGCCCGTACCCAGACGCCAGCCTGGGTGAACATCACCACCAACGATCCGGCGCCTTATATGATGGACGGCGGCCTGCTGGCGGTGCGTGACCTGGCGATGGGGCAACTCCCGTCGGGCGAGCTGCAGATCACGGCGCAGGAGGATTACTATTCTGCGAGCCTGAAGATGCTGGTGTCGCTGGCAAGGTAAGTTTTACCTTCCTGCAGTGAGATTCTGGAAAGCGCCTCGCAAGAATGACTTGCGGTGGCGCTTTTTGTTTTGTGGGGAATATTGTTTACCGGACCCTGGCGATATAAATAAAAAAGACTTAGCCAGTTTCCTGTCTAAGTCCTTGAAATTTGGTGGCCCCTGCTGGACTTGAACCAGCGACCAAGCGATTATGAGTCATGTTAACAACGCGTTTCATCTTTGTGCATTTTTCATCGCTATGATTTTATTTTGATTAATAACATAGTGTTAATTCATTATTGTTGTTTCATGTTGTGCTGTGTTTTGGCCTTCAGTATCATCATTACGTCACCCACTACGTCACCTGTAAATGTTCAGGTGACGTAACACCTAAGGACTGAAAAAGGCTATGTCTGATAATTTAACCGTCTCGCTGATCAGCGGCTTAAAGCCGAAGAAAACTGCCTATTATGAGTGGGACAAAAGTGGTGAACGTGGGGCAGGGCGATTAGGGGTGAAAGTTGAGCCATCAGGCCAGAGAGTTTTTTATTATCGCTACTTCTGGCAAGGGAAACGGCAGTTCATTCTGCTAGGGCGGTTCCCTGAGCTGTCACTGGCACAAGCCAGACAGCAATGCAAAGAGCATGCGGGTCTTCTTAAACAAGGAAAAGCACCCAAGGCCGAAATCGCAGAGCAGCTTTTCTCTGCCGAACAACAACAACGTGAAGACCAGCTCAGAGGCAGCATTGAGCAACTCATTTTGGGTTACACCACCAAAATGCGTGAAGATGGTAAACGCACCTGGCAACAGGTTTTGTACCGGCTGGAAAAAGAAACCTATCCTTTTATACCTAAAGTGATGAAAGCTCGTGACGTTACACCTGCTCATATTAAACAAATTCTGGCCACCATTATTAAACGTGGTGCATCAGTTGAAGCAAATCGTGTTCGCTCTTATCTGATGGCAGCATTCAATTATGGGCTGAAGGCTGACAACGATCCGGCAAACCACCAGCAGAACGTGATGTTTGGGCTTCAAATGAATCCAGTGAGTGTGATACCTAAACAATCTGCAGCGGAGAAGGCAGGGACAAACTGGCTGAAACTGGATGAATTACAGCAACTTATGGGGGATTTCCCTAAAGCACCAAAGGTCGGCTCGTTAATCAGCCAATTGCTTAACTTATGTGTCTATACGGGGGGCCAGCGGCCTCATGAGCTGGTTTCCAGCCGTTGGGATGCCGTTAACTGGGAAGAAAAAACGTTATTGATAGTGGCGGATGTGTCGAAAAATAAAAGGGATCATCTGGTGCCTTTGACTGAGTCAGCCATTGAGATACTCGAAAAGTTGAAGGCTGAGAATCATAGTCAGAGTCCTTACATCTTCCCGCAGCGTATTAAATCGGAACAGCATCTACGCACAGACAGCTTTGCACAAGCCATCATTTATTACCGGCAACACTTTGCGTTGAGCCCATCTTTTATTGCGCGTGATATTCGTCGTACCTGTAAGACCCTGATGGGCGAAGCGGGTATTGCTAAAGACCTGCGTGACCGCATTCAGAACCATGCTCTACAGGATGTGAGTTCTAAACACTACGATCGTTACGATTACCTGGTTGAAAAGCGTAAGGCTCTCGAGATCTGGGAGTCTCGGGTGAATAACCACCAGCAACAGCAGGAAAACAATGTCGTTAACCTGTTTGGGCAGAGATAGAGGCTTAAATCGGATCTCTGGATTTGCTGGCGAGGCCGACGTTCTTCGCCAGTGTTCGGTTACGTTTGAGCTGTCGCTCAATTTCTTGCACGGGTTTTCCGGTTTCAATGGCTGTAGAACTGGCAACGGAACGATAGATTTGTGCCGGGGTTACTTGATATGGCGGAACTAATTTTTTCATGATAGTCAATTAAATTAATTGTGCCTTTATTATTTGATGCTAAATACAATAAGCGAAAATATTAGAGGTGACGCCATCTCCTCACCTCTAATATAAAAATATCTAATATTTATTACATTGTGATTCCTGCAGGAGCAGTTTTTTTATCTAACCCGGATTGCATACTTTGTCCTACATTATCACGACGGAAATCAAACATGTTCATTTCAAACGTACTTATAGCTACCTGATCATTGCCATGAACATGAGCAATCAAACGATTAAACGGTTCCTTGTAAGGTGCTTTAGCGTAAGATCCTCCGAATTCCCCTGAGTTAACGAGCACAACATGCTGGTACATATGATAATGCAGTGCTTCAACCATGGAATCGAATGTATTAACATCCCTGTTTAATGCTGCTACAAGATAAGCATTTGATTTATCCCTGAGATCTGCACTTAGCGCGATGTCGGTTGCGTCATAACAAATGGAGCCTGTGAGAACAAATCCTTTTTTATCAGGGAATTGGGGGTGAGCAAGTTCAAGCATCAATTGGTATGGTCTCCAGGGTTCAACCCGGCCTTTCTCATCTTCCATCATATTATGCTTGCCTTGAAGTCTTATCATTTCTTTCTGGCTGCTATTGCTTTTAGGTGGGACAATCCAAACGGCACAATTATTTGGTCCTTTGATTCCAGGTTGCTCAATAAATGTTAGGCCCGAGTATATGATTGCATTGGTTTTTCTAGATAAGGCGGGCTTTGTTGAATAAATCGAACTTTTGCTGAGTTGAAGGATCAGATCACGCATCTTCCCGACAACGCAGACCGTTCCGTGGCAAAGCAAAAGTTCAAAATCACCAACTGGCCCACCTACAATAAAGCCCTCATCAACCGTGGCTCCATAACTTTCTGGCTGGATGATGAAGCTATTCAGGACTGGTATGAGTCGACAACGCCTTCATCACGGGGAAGACCTCAGCGCTATTCTGATCTCGCCATCACCACCGTTCTGGTCATTAAACGCGTGTTCAGGTTGACCCTGCGGGCTGCACAGGGTTTTATTGATTCCATTTTTACACTGATGAATGTTCCGTTGCGCTGCCCGGATTACACCAGTGTCAGCAAGCGCGCAAAGTCGGTTAATGTCAGTTTCAAAACGTTCACCCGGGGTGAAATCGCGCATCTGGTGATTGATTCCACCGGGCTGAAGGTCTTTGGTGAAGGCGAATGGAAAGTCAAAAAACACGGCAAAGAACGCCGTCGTATATGGCGAAAGTTGCATCTGGCAGTTGACAGCAACACACATGAAATCATCTGTGCAGACCTGTCGCTGAACAATGTGACGGACTCAGAAGCCTTCCCGGGTCTTATCCGGCAGACTCACAGAAAAATCAGGGCAGCATCGGCAGACGGCGCTTACGACACCCGGCTCTGTCACGATGAACTGCGGCGTAAGAAAATCAGCGCGCTTATCCCTCCCCGAAAAGGTGCGGGTTACTGGCCCGGTGAATATGCAGACCGTAACCGTGCAGTGGCTAATCAGCGAATGACCGGGAGTAATGCGCGGTGGAAATGGACAACAGATTACAACCGTCGCTCGATAGCGGAAACGGCGATGTACCGGGTAAAACAGCTGTTCGGGGTTCACTGACGCTGCGTGACTACGATGGTCAGGTTGCGGAGGCTATGGCCCTGGTACGAGCGCTGAACAAAATGACGAAAGCAGGTATGCCTGAAAGCGTGCGTATTGCCTGAAAACACAACCCGCTACGGGGGAGACTTACCCGAAATCTGATTTATTCAACAAAGCCGTTATCTCCCTGTAAACATGAACCAACCCACTCGATGATAATAATCTTGCTTGCCTTTTAAGGATGACTGCAATCAGCCAGTAAAATAAAAAATACCAATCTAATGATTACCATACATTCTAGCTTTCGGTAATGACTCCAACTTACTGATAGTGTTTTATGTTCAGATAATGCCCGATGACCTTGTCATGCAGCTCCACCGATTTTGAGAACGACAGTGACTTCCGTCCCAGCCTTGCCAGATGTTGTCTCAGATTCAGGTTATGTCGCTCAATGCGCTGAGTGTAACGCTTGCTGATAACGTGCAGCTTTCCCTTCAGGCGGGGTTCATACAGCGGCCAGCCATCCGTCATCCATACCACGACCTCAAAGGCCGACAGCAGGCTCAGAAGACGCTCCAGTGTGGCCAGAGTGCGTTCACCGAAGACGTGCGCCACAACCGTCCTCCGTATCCTGTCATACGCGTAAAACAGCCAGCGCTGACGTGATTTAGCACCGACGTAGCCCCACTGTTCGTCCATTTCAGCGCAGACAATCACATCACTGCCCGGTTGTATGCGCGAGGTTACCGACTGCGGCCTGAGTTTTTTAAGTGACGTAAAACCGTGTTGAGGCCAATGCCCATAATGCGTGCACTGGCGCGACATCCGACGCCATTCATGGCCCTATCAATGATTTTCTGGTGCGTACCGGGCTGAGAGGCGGTGTAAGTGAACTGTAGTTGCCATGTTTTACGGCAATGAGAGCAGAGATAGCGCTGATGTCCGGCAGTGCTTTTGCCGTTACGCACCACGCCTTCAGTAGCGGAGCAGGAAGGACATCTGATGGAAATGGAAGCCACGCAAGCACCTTAAAATCACCATCATACACTAAATCAGTAAGTTGGCAGCATTACCCTTCAGCTCTTTCTGGAGGCGTCGGATCTCAGCCTGAGCGTCTGACTGGACTTTATTGGTTGAGGAATCCGGGCCATATGCCTTTATCCAGGCATAAAGACTGTGGGTGGTGATACCGAGACGTGTTGCCACGCTGGAAACAGAATGGCCGCGATCAACAACCTGTTTTACCGCTTCAATTTTAAACTCTTCGGGATAACGCTTACCGCTCATGGGCACCTCTCTTTAAGTCATCTTAAATGACTCTGAGGTGTCTGTTAAACCCGTGGCGATTCAGTTATCTAGATTGATGGCTATGAGGATCGAGGCCCGGCCTGCATGCTGCTAGTTATATCTTAACCGGAAGCGGGTTTCATCCGGAACCGTAGCCCCTGGACTGAACATCAGGCCCGGACTGGCGAGCAGTGCGCAGCCAGTCTTCTGAATGCCGCTTTGCGGCATGGAGGCGCCAGATGAGGTTACATGCGTCTGTGGAGTCAAATGGCGCCGAAAGCCCGACGTAGCCGGTTACCGGACTATAAATTCTGCCCGTTTGCCCCCTGTCCTGGTTAGCTCTACCCCGCTATCTCGCCCTTTCGGGCGAGGTGTAGTCAAGGACACTCCGGTCCGGCGCTGGTTTGATCGCCGGGTTTTAAGGGATGTGGTGATATACGGATCCGTCTCCTATCTTCCGAATCTCGCGTAAGCGTTAACGTCAACCAACGCATCACTAGGGCTACGTCACTTGTGGCTCGTTGATGTTATGAGGTTGCCGTGTCTTCTGCGCTTTCCCCCTCCAACCCCACTAGGACAACTTCCCGCTGGGGCTTGTACGTCAGCATTGTGCTGATTGGCGCGAATCTGCGCGCCCCCATTACGAGCCTCGGGCCGGTTCTTCCCGATATTCAACGCGCCTTACACCTCGGAGGTCTTGGGGCGGAAGCAGCTGGCACCGACGGCAAACATCTCCAATTCAATGCGCAGCTGGCGACAAACCATTTCCATCAATTAGGGCTGGCCGCCTTGTGAATTCCAGAAAACGATCTTGCGAATACCTGTGCGCCAGGCGCTTTTAGCCATTTCAAAACACACTTTCCCCAGAACATCATATGGCAACGAAAGTGTGTCAGGGTAAGCTAGGTGTTCGTCAGATTAACCTACAGGCAAAGTGGCCAACACCAGCATCGGTAAATTGGCAGGCAGTAATTCTACAGCTCGCTCAATAATGCTGGCATTAATGGCAGCAAACACCCGAACCGGCAGATGAGCTCCGTGTTGTTCTACGGCGCAAATAGGTAGTACGGCGACGATATTCGCCATATCCAGTTTACTGAATTCCCGCGTGGTGAGATCACACCACTAGGGAGAAGACGGTTTAAGCATGTTTACCTCCGGTTTTGTCTAACAATAAAAGATACGGTACGTTGCATTTAGGGCATTTTAGACCGGCTCTATGTCCTGCTATGTGCTAACTTTTCCAGTTTAATGGCCTCTCGTCGAGTTGTGTGGCAACAGTGTTGCCACCGGCGGAAATCCGCCGGTTTGAATGCTTTTTTGTTCAGCAGGCGACGAGGTGCCCGTCGCCAAAATCGGTAAAGCGCTGCGGTACTCTCTGATAGCCGATGGGTTTGATCGGTTCTGGTCTTATCGGCATTGCGCTGGTGGCTCGGGGTTGCCGTCTTTGCTGAACGTCAGGTATAGGAACGGCGCTGAGCAAGTGCTGAGTATAAGGATGCTGCGGATGGTGCAACACTCGATCTCGTGGGCCGATCTCCACGAGCTGGCCGCCAAACATCACCGCTACCCGGTGGCAGATGCGCTCCACCACCGCCATATCATGGGAAATAAACAGATAGCTGAGCCGATAGCGCTGACGCAAATCTTCCAGCAGCGTCAGCACCTGCGCCTGTACTGAAACATCCAGCGCGGAAACCGATTCATCGGCGATGATCACTTTCGGGTTCAGCGCCAGCGCGCGGGCAATGCAAATGCGCTGGCGCTGGCCGCCGGAAAACTGGTGCGGATAACGCCGCATCGCTTCCGCTGGCAGGCCGACCTGCTGCAATAGCTGCGCCACCCGCTCCGTGCGCTGTACTGCGGGCATCTGTTCATGAATCAGCAGCGGCTCCCCAACCAGGTCGAAAATAGTTTTGCGCGGATTGAGCGCCGCCCAGGGATCCTGAAACACCATCTGCAAATCGCGGCGTACCGCTCTTAACGCCTCGTCCTTCAGGCCGTGCAGCTCCTGTCCGTTAAGCTGCGCGCTGCCGCTAAATGGCACCATATTCATCAGCGCTTTTGCCGTCGTCGATTTACCGCAGCCGCTTTCACCGACGATGCCCAACGTCTCGCCGGGGAAAAGATCGAAGCTGACGCCATCGACGGCATGGACTTCGCGACGCACGCGCAGGCCGTCGCCGCGCACCGGAAAGCGCACGCTGAGGTCGCGGACGCTGAGCAACGGTCGCGTCGCCTCGACCGGCGCCAGCGCGGGCGCCTGGCCCAGCACCGGTACCGCCTGCAACAGCTGGCGGGTATAAGCCGCCTGCGGCGAGGTAAACAGCGTTTTTGCCGGAGCCTGCTCCATGATTTTGCCGTGACTCATGACCAGCACATCATCGGCCATTTCTGCCACCACTCCCATATCGTGGGTGATCAACAGCAGGCTGGTGGAAAACGCCTGCTGCAGTTCGCGCATCAACTCGAGGATCTGCGCCTGAATAGTGACGTCGAGGGCCGTGGTCGGCTCATCGGCAATCAGCACCTGTGGCTGGCACAGCATTGCCATGGCGATCATCACCCGCTGGCGCATACCGCCGGAAAGCTCGTGCGGATACTGTTGCAGGCGCTTCTCCACATGACTGATTTTGACCGCGTCCAGCATCGTGCTGACCCGGCTGCGCCGTTCACGGCGGCCCAGCACTTCGTGGCGTTGCAGCGTCTCTTCCAGCTGCTGGCCCACCGTCATCAGCGGATTGAGCGAGGTCATCGGTTCCTGAAAAATCATGGCAACCGACTTGCCGCGCAGCAGCTGCATTTGCCGCTCCGGCAGGCTGAGCAAATCCTGGTTATCAAAAATAATCGCGCCGCCTGGAATCTGTGCCTCCTCCGGAAGCAAACCCATGATCGCCAGCGAAGTCAGCGATTTACCGCTGCCCGACTCGCCGGCAATGCACAGAGTTTTTCCCGGCCAGAGCGCAAAGCTGACGTCATCCACCACCCGCTGTGTACCAAACTGGATCGACAGGCGCTCGACCGAGAGCAGCGGCGCCGGAAATAGGACTGCTGACATAACGCTCCTAATTAAACACGCTGTTGGGAAAATAGAACGACACCACCCAGTTAGGCCGATCGACGATTTCGCTGATGCGCAGATCGCCGCACACGGAGCAGAGCATATAGGCCTCTTCCGCCGACATCCCTTGTTCGCGGCACAGCGCATCGATGGTATAGCTTACCGCGTCGCGGGCGGCGGTCATCAGGTCAGGGCCAATGCCGGTGAAGGCGCTGTAGCCGTGCCGATCCAGATGTTGGGTCACTGGGCCAGGGGTGGCGAAACGCGGCGTTTTCAGCGGCATATCTTTAACCACTTCCAGCTTCACCACCACGTCCATCGCGCTTTCAATCGCCGTGCCGCAGACTTCACCATCGCCCTGCGCGGCGTGGGTGTCACCAATAGAAAACAACGCGCCTTCTACTTCCACCGGTAGCCATAATGTGCAGCCAGCGGCCAGATCGCGAATATCCAGATTGCCGCCCACGCGGCGCGGCGGCACCACCGAATGATGGCCCGCGGCGGCGGGAGCGACGCCGAGGGTACCGGCGAAGGGTTTCAGCGGTACGCGGCCATATCGGCCAAAGGCGCAGGGGGTTAAGCCCTGGCGGTCATATTGCCACAGCGTCAGCGCCGGATCAGAAAACTGATCGGCCAGCAGGCCGAAGCCCGGGATATTCGCAGTCCAGCCAAAGCCGCTGGGACGAAAGGATTCCAGCGTCACCTTTAGCGCATCGCCCGGCTGAGCGCCTTCCACATAGACCGGGCCACTGACCGGGTTGAGCTTATCAAACGGCAGCGTTGGGATATCCGCTGCGGTAGAACCGGCGTTGAACCAGCCGTTAGCCGCATCCAGGCAGTGAAACTCCAGTTGGCTGCCGGAAGCTACGTGCAGGACCGGGCTCAGGCTGTTATCCCAGCCGAAATGATGTTGAGCATGATGAATGGTCTTCACCAGACAATTTTGGCACATCCTGACTCTCCTTTAAGCAGCGGCGCCGTCCCGGCGCCATCAAATTATTTCAGTCCGATATAGTCGTAGTTGACTGGTACATGCACTGGATCGACATACAGCGCGTCCTCGCCCCCCATGCGTGCGGAATGTACGGTGTAGCGCTTCTCGTTGAATACCGGCACCCAGGGCGCGTCATCCATAGCAGTGATGAAGATTTTGCGCCAGGCTTCAATGCGCGCGTCCTGCTGGTCGGGTTTCACCATGCTGTCCGCCGCGGCCGCCTGCGCGTCCAGCGCTTTGTTGCAGTAGCGCGCCCAGTTCCAGCCGCCCTCTACCGCCCCGGCGCAGCCGAGGATCGGGCCATAGAAGTTGGAGGGATCCGGGAAATCGGCGATCCACGCCATGCCGCCGGACCAGACCATCGGCGCTTGGCTGGCGGAGCCGCCCGCCGCAATCACATTCGCCTGCGCCAGGGATTTGATGCTGGCGTGGATGCCCACTTTGGCCAGATCCTGCTGGATAGACTGGGCGATACGCGGCTGCGGATCGGTATTCATCACGTACAGTTCGGTAGCAAAACCGTTGGGGAAACCCGCTTCGCTGAGCAGTTGCTTCGCTTTTGCCGGGTCGTAGCTGAAACCCTGATATGCCTTGTCATAACCGGGCATGGCGGGTGGCAGTGGCTGGTTGGCCGGCGCCGCGCGTCCATTAATGATGCGCACGATGCGATCTTTGTTGACCGCCATGTTCACCGCCTGGCGGACTTTGAGATTATCGAAAGGCGGCAGCGTGGTTTTCATCGTCACGTAGCCGGTCTGCAACTGGTCGCCGGTGACCATCAGGCCCTTATAGGCCGGGTTGTTTTTAAACGACAGAAACTGTGCGGGCGGTACGCCGTCGCCGGCAATATCCACTTCGCCTTTTTCCAGCCGCAGCAGAGCGACCGAGGGATCCTGTCCCATTTCGAACTTTATGTGATCCAGCCGCGGCACGCCGGCTTTAAAGTAGTTCGGGTTTTTGCGGAAGATCAGCTCCTGGCCCAGCTTCCACTCCTGGAGCTCAAACGCGCCGCTGCCGACCGGATGCTTGCCGAAGTCGGCGCCCCATTTCTCCACCTCCTCACGGGGAACCACCGAGGCAAAGTTCAGCGCCAGCACATGCAGGAAGGTGGCGTTGGGCTCTTTCAGAGTGATTTTTACCGTATGATCGTCGACGACCTCGATACCGCTCAGGGTCGTGCTTTTACCGCTGGCCTCCTCGTCATAGCCCGCGATGGGACTGAAGAACCCGGCGCCCGGACTTTGGGTTTTCGGGTTGACTGTGCGTTCCAGAGAATATTTCACGTCCGCCGCCGTGACCTCGCGGCCGTTGTGGAATTTCACCCCTTTGCGTAGCACAAAGGTGTAGACCTTGCCGTCCTCGGAAATGGCGTAGCTCTCCGCCAGGTCGTTCACCAACTCGGTGGTGCCGGGACGATAGTCCATCAGGCCGTCGAACAGGCTTTTGATCATCGACCAGTTTTGCCAGTCATAGCCAATGGCCGGATCGAGGGTCGCCACGTCGTTCTGGTAGGTCACCACGATATCGCCGCCGGTCTTCTCGTCAGCCTGCGCGCCATAAGAGAAACAGGCCGCGGCCACCGCCATTGTCAATAACGCATTTTTCATCATCTTCCCCTGCTACTTTTTGACATCAATGCGCGGATCGACCCACGGCAGCACCAGATCCGCAATAAGGTTGCCGCCAACAATAGCAACCGCTGACACGGTGGTTACCCCGACAATCACCGGGATATCCACCTGTTGAATCGCCTGCCAGGCCAGCTGACCGATACCCGGCCAGCCAAAGACCGATTCGACTACCACCAGTCCGCCCATAAAAATGCCGATATCAATGCCTATCATCGGAATTAGCGGCAGCACGGCATTCGGCAGCACGTGACGCAGCAGTACGCGGGTTCGGCCCAGCCCTTTGGCCCGCGCGGTGCGGATAAAATCCTGATGCAGCACCTCAATCATTGACGAGCGCAACATGCGTGAATACCAGCCGCTGCCGAGCAGGCCGAGGGTTAGCGCCGGTAGCGCCAGATGGCTGAAGCCGCCATAGCCTCCCATCGGGAACCAGTTGAGTACCACGGCGAAAAGATAGAGAAAAAGCATCGCGGCGATGAACTGCGGCGCCGAAACACCGATAAAGGAGAGCGCCATCAGAAGCCGGTCCGCCAGCCCGCCGCGTTTTAACGCCGCCAGGGTGCCGAGGGCGATCCCCAGTACCAACTCGCAGAGAATACCCGCCGCCATCAGCTGCAGTGACGGCCCGATACGGGCGGAAACCAGTTCACTCACTTCGCTGCGCTGAATAAACGAGCGTCCCAGATCGCCGTGCAGCAGCCCCTGCAGATAACGCCAATATTGCTGATAAAACGGCAGATCCAACCCCAACTGATGGCGGATGTTTTCGACTACTTCCGGCGTGGCACTGCGCCCGGCGATTTGGCGCGCTGGATCGGCGGGCAACATAAACAGCAGCAAATAGCAGATCAACGTAACGCCAAGCAGGATCAGCCCGGCATGCAACAGACGTTTTCCCAGAAATAGCATTAGTTTCGTCCTTTTAAGCCGGGATCGAGGGCGTCGCGCAGGGCGTCACCAGCGATATTGAAAGAGAGCGACAGCAGCACAATCGCCGCGCCGGGAAAGAACACCAGCCAAGGAGCCGAAGTAAAATAGCTCTGGCTTTCAAAGATGATGTTGCCCCAACTCGGCGTTGGCGGCTGTACCCCCACCCCGAGGAACGATAGAGTAGCTTCCAGCAGGACTGTGGTGGAGATGCCTAGTGTGGCCCAGACCAGCACCGTTGGCGCCAGATGTGGAATTAAATGCACGCCGAGAATACGCAACGTTCCGGCCCCCAGGGTGCGTTCCACGGCGATAAAGTCGCGGGCGCTAAGCGCGCTAGTTTCGGCGTAGATAACCCTGGCGATCTGCACCCAGTTCACCATGGCGATCACCAGGGACACGATCCAGACACTTGGCTGGAAAATCGCCGCCAGGGCAATCGCCAGCAGCAGTGCGGGAAACGCCATCATCAGATCGGTAAAGCGCATCAGCAGCCCTCCGATACGCCCCTGCAGATAACCTGCGCTAAGCCCTACCAGGACGCCGATCAGTACTGCAGTGCCGTTGGCGACAACACCGATGAGTAACGAAGTACGAGCTCCGTAAATTAAACGCGAGAAGAGATCGCGTCCCAGCAGATCGGTTCCCAGCCAGTAAGTGCTGTTGGGAGAAAGCGGTGCGCCTTCCAGGCTCAGTCCCTCGACAAACTGTTCATCGGGATCGAAGGGGGTGAGCCAGGGGGCAAACAGCGCGCTCATCACCACCAGGAGAATAAACAGCAGCGAGAGCAGCAGGGCTGGCCGGCGCAGAAAATATCCGACTCTATTCATTGTGCTCCCCGCTTGCCGGACGACATTCGTAGCAGCCACTTCTGCGCCACCTGTGCCACCGACTGGTTCGTACACATTGATTCCGAGCGCAGGCGAACCCATGCCTGTTGTTCATCAATACTTTCCGCTTGCATCTGGGCCGCCAGAGCTTGGGTAATCTGCGGCATTGCTGCCAGACGCTGGCGCAGTAGCATCTGTTGCTGTTGAATGTCATGCAACTGCTGACGCAGCCCCACTGCCATCATCAGGGTGGTATAGATGGCTCGCTGTGTAATAGGCTTGGTAAGGAGCGCTGTTGCCCCTAACTCCAGCGCGCGCTGTACCTGGTAAAGTCCCTCATGTGAGGTCAGCGCGATCACCGGTATTCCCGCCAGATTGATCTGGCTCAGGGTTAGCGGGCTGGCGAATGCCTCCAGTTCCACCAGTACTGCACAGGGGGTGAGAGGAGGTAAAGCCGCATCTCCGGTCAGGTGATGCCAGCGGATACCCATCCGCGTCAGGTTTTTTTCCAGCGCTTCGCGACTCCTTGCTTCACAGTCTACCAGCAGGAGCGGCTGAGCATCTAAATCCGGGGACAGCAGCGTTTTCATTTAACAATCCTCAGAGCAGGTCTGGCTGCAACCGTTCGGCTTTCACGTAGCTCGGTCGCGGAGAGATAGGGATCGGGCATAACCGGCAGCGGTTCGCGATGCAGTATCTGAAAGCAAGTTTGTTGCAACTCAGCGATGTAGCAGGGCAAACAGGCGTGGTTGTTTTGAGCCATTACTGAGCGAGCGCCCGGAGAATCAACGTCGTGCTGACGATGCAGTGCTGCCAGCACCGCACCCGGCTCGCTGTTTCCGGCCTCGCGCAGGCTATTGGCAAACAGCCTTACTGCCCGCCAGCCGCCGATATAGTAGTGGGAGATGCGCTGTGCGCCATGTTGCAGGTGCTGCCGCGCGCAAAAATCGAGATCGACGCTCTCAAAAAACGGTCCGCAGGAAAGCAAACGTACCGCCCTTAGTGGCGCGACTTCGGCGACTTCGGCTTCGGTAAAATTACAGCTGAGCACCGCTAACGTCCGCCGATCGCGAAGACAGGCCTCGTCCAGTGCGCGCAGAAACGCATAAGAGGTTTCGCCTACCAGGTTATTGAGCACAAAATCTACCTCTGTGCTGAGAATCGCCTCAATCAACTCGGTCACGTTGCTGTTTCTCAGGTGCAGATATTTTTCGCCCACCACCGTACCGCCGGAACCTTCCACTACCTCACGGGCGATACGATTGCTTTCCCAGCCCCAGACGTAGTTAGAGCCGATCAGCCAGGAGCGATTTCCGAACATATCCAGCGCCAGCCGCAGGAGTGGCAGCAGAGTCTGGTTCGGACAACCGCCCAGATATACGACCTGCTCGCAGCTCTCGAACCCCTCGTAAGGACAGCCATACCACAGCAGCAGGTTATGCTGCTCCAGGTCCGGGATAATCTCCTTCCGACTGGCAGAGGTAATGGTTCCGAAGATATGGCGGATGCCGTGAGCGATAAAGGTGCTCACCGCTTCACTGTAGGCTGCGAGTTCACCCGCAGGGTTGATATGTCGGGCCCGCAGCTGAAAAGGATAAGCAGGATCGGCATTGATTTCCTCTAAGGCATGGCGCGCACCAAGCAGTGTGCTGTTCGCCAGGTGGCTGTAGGTACCTTCTGTGGAAAGCAAAATTCCAATATCAATAGTTTGCACGTATGTTTGCTCTCTGCATTAATAAAAAAGCCTGATTGTCCTTATTAGGGCAATCAGGCTTCATTACCTGTCGATATTTAATGGATTCAAGGCTTAAGGGTTGCCCCTGCTTGCATATACCCGACATGAAAAATTCATGCCATTTTTAAAGCACAGTTAAATCAATGGATTATTTTTTTTTGGAGACACTTTTGCACCAATGGGATGCGGCTTGCTCAGTTATGGTGCAATTTTCTGATGCAGTCTGGTCTCTTCAACATGAGGTGGAGTAATGCACACCTGTTTTAGTTCCACGCACTTTTTGAGAGTTCCGGTTTTTCAGCCATCAGCAGGTGATCCTCCGGCGTCAGGTTATTCAGGGATTCATGGGGACGCTCTGGATGGAAGATCCTCGTGACGAAGCCGAATTTGCCCCCGGCCACGTGCTTTTTTTCGAGCGTAATGTTGTCCATGCATTACCAACCCTTCTTGAAGAACCCGTAATATTTCTGTCATTGGCCAGCCCTCGTCGTGATCCTGAAGATATTACCTTTGTTGACCCGAAAGATGGCACTGCCAGAACCTTTATGGCCAGAAATAATGAGTCAGCATAATTTATTTCCTAGTCCATTCATATGAAAACACTGGCGGAAGAGGGCTATGCACCGAGGTAAAGGGAGGCAATCCGTCGTCAGACGGTGTACTGTACACCGAAGAACAAAACCAGGCCCGTCAGCGCGAAGGGGCTGGTTTTGTTCAAGTGAGAATACCGCGCAATGTATTAATCAGTGCAGGCTCACGTTCAATGAGACACAGCAGTTTCAGAAGCCACTCGATGTCGGGGGTAATATCACACGAAAAGCGACGTTGCTTCAGCGCCGTCGCCAGCCACCTGGTGAGAAAGAGATTTTACTGTACTGGCGACACTATATCGCCGTTCTTCCTACCTAATGCCAGCGCAACCAGCTCGCACCACGCCAGATGGGCCGATTTTTCCTTCAGATTCACTACGAACGTTTTCCCTTATTTTTCGAGAACCTGAATGTATCTTAACCGGAAGCAGAAAGGATTCGGAACCGTTCACCCTGAATTGAATACACAGCCTGGACTGACGAGCAAGTTCTCTGAATGCCGCTTTGCGGCATGGAGGCGCCAGCAGCAGTGTAAGCGTCCAGCGAGAGCCGTCTGGTCATAATCTGATGTATTCGACAAAGTGGTGTACACCAAATAGTGGTGGGAACCAAAGTGTCAGATATGCAGAAAAATGTGACTTCCGGCAGGCGTAAAGGCTGCCCTAATTATTCTCCTGAGTTTAAGCAGCAGCTCGTTGCCGCCTCCTGCGAGCCCGGGATATCCATCTCAAAACTGGCGCTCGAAAATGGCATTAACGCCAATCTGCTATTTAAATGGCGCCAGCAGTGGCGCGAGGGAAAGCTGCTATTACCTTCACCTGAGAGTCCTCATTTACTCCCTGTGACTCTCGATGCCACCGCCGTACAGCCAGAACCGCCCGCAGAGGACCCAGAGCTCAGTATCAGCTGTGAGGTAACGTTCCGGCACGGGACGCTTCGCCTCAACGGTACTGTCAGCGAAAAGCTCCTGACTCTGCTGATACAGGAACTGAAGCGATGATCCCGTTACCTTCCGGGACCAAAATCTGGCTGGTTGCCGACATTACCGACATGCGAAACGGCTTCAATGGTCTGGCCGCAAAGGTGCAGATGGCGCTGAAAGACGATCCGATGTCCGGCCACGTCTTCATCTTCCGGGGCCGCAGCGGCAGCCAGGTAAAACTGCTGTGGTCTACCGGAGACGGGCTGTGCCTGCTGACCAAAAGACTGGAGCGTGGGCGCTTCGCCTGGCCGTCAGCCCGTGATGGCAAAGTGTTCCTGACACCGGCGCAGCTGGCAATGCTGCTGGAAGGCATCGACTGGCGACAGCCGAAACGGTTGATGACCTCCCTGACTATGCTGTAGGTCTCTTTATCCTGGTTGTCGCAGAATAAGCCTGGTAAAATGCGGGCTTATGAACGACACCTCTTCTGACGACATCCTTCTGCTGAAACAGTGCCTGGCTGAACAGGAAGCGTTGATCCACGCCCTGCAGGAAAAGCTGGCCGACCGGGAGCGCGAAATAGACCATCTGCAGGCGCAACTGGATAAGCTTCGCCGGATGAACTTCGGTAGCCGTTCCGAAAAGATCTCCCGCCGTATCGCACAGATGGAAGCCGACCTGAACCGGCTTCAGAAAGAGAGCGATACGCTGACCGGTCGGGTGGATGACCCGGCCGTGCAACGCCCGTTGCGCCAGACCCGTACCCGCAAACCGTTCCCCGAATCACTCCCCCGTGACGAAAAGCGACTGCTGCCAGCAGAGCCGTGTTGCCCGGACTGTGGCGGTGCGTTGAGCTACCTGGGTGAAGATACCGCTGAACAACTGGAGCTGATGCGCAGTGCCTTCCGGGTTATCCGGACCGTGCGGGAAAAACATGCCTGTACTCAGTGCGATGCCATCGTGCAGGCCCCCGCGCCTTCACGTCCCATCGAGCGGGGTATCGCCGGACCGGGGCTGCTGGCCCGCGTGCTGAGTTCAAAGTATGCAGAACATACCCCGCTGTACCGGCAGTCAGAAATATACAGCCGCCAGGGTGTGGAGCTGAGCCGCTCACTGCTGTCGGGCTGGGTGGATGCATGCTGCCGGCTGCTGTCACCGCTGGAAGAGGCGCTTCAGGGCTATGTCCTGACCGACGGTAAACTCCATGCCGATGACACCCCGGTCCAGGTGCTGCTGCCGGGCAATAAGAAGACGAAGACCGGGCGGTTGTGGACGTATGTTCGTGATGACCGCAACGCTGGATCAGCAGTCGCGCCGGCGGTGTGGTTCGCTTACAGCCCGGACAGAAAAGGCATCCACCCTCAGACCCATCTTGCAGGGTTCAGTGGTGTGCTGCAGGCGGATGCGTACGCCGGGTTCAACGAGCTGTACCGCGATGGCCAGATAACGGAAGCCGCCTGCTGGGCTCACGCCCGCCGTAAAATCCACGATGTGCACGTCCGCACACCGTCGGCGCTGACGGATGAAGCCCTGAAGCGTATCGGCGAGCTGTATGCCGTTGAAGCGGAGATAAGGGGAATGCCGGCGGAGCAACGCCTTGCTGAACGTCAGCAAAAAGCTAAACCACAGTTGAAAGCCCTGGAAAGCTGGCTGCGTGAAAAGATGAAAACGCTGTCGCGACACTCGGAGCTGGCGAAGGCGTTCACGTACGCCCTGAACCAGTGGCCGGCACTGACGTACTATGCGGAAGATGGCTGGGCCGAAGCCGATAACAACATCGCTGAAAATGCGCTACGGCTGGTCAGTCTGGGGCGTAAAAACTGGCTGTTCTTCGGCTCTGACCACGGTGGTGAGCGAGGAGCGCTGCTGTACAGCCTGATCGGGACGTGCAAACTGAATGGCGTGGATCCAGAAAGCTACCTCCGTCACGTCCTTAACGTCATAGCGGACTGGCCAGTCAACCGGGTCAGCGAACTGCTCCCCTGGCGCGTAGCACTGCCAATTGAATAACGCATCCCCGTCAATACGGTTCTCGCTGGACGCTTACAACTAAAACGGGTGTGCTTACAGTAGGACATTGTTTTTACTCATGGAAGACAGCATGCCTGATGGACAGGACCAAACAACAGGCAAAGGTGGATAAAGAGACGATCATCCCATTTTTATTTGTCAACAGTGGTAGGTGAATAGTTGCTGAACAAGTGTTCCCGCTATCGTGTCTGATTCTGCCGGTGACAAAATACCCGAGCCTTTGCGGAGCCCCAGATGAGTTCTATCAGGTTCCATACACGAATGGCCATTTCTGTCTTGGACTGCCATATTGAGTGGAATATCACCAGCAGGAGATTTATGCAAATCTCGCTGGGTCGGGCTGCTATTTCCCATTAGCAGGTTTACCCGTCATTCTTGCTGCAACCTGTGACTTTACTGTTCGCAGCCATTTCAGAACCAGGAGTATCGTCAGAGTGATCATTTGATCACTGTTTTGATCACCCGTAACGAGACAAGCGAAATTTTTTCCGCGTTTTGATCAAAAGGTTTATGTGTCGTTTACTTCTCTGATCAAATCACCAAAATCATTACCAACTTCTGTCAGGGTGCGGCTTTGAACGATGATAGCCTTCTGGGGATAGGTGATCAGAGGTATCAGCGCATGCAAAGTTGAAGTGATCCGATGAACTTGATCATTTCAGGTGATCACTTCTTAGATTTTCTCCAGATACCAGCCCCATGGTTTGTTTTGAGCACCCACCTGACATGAGACAAACTGCCAGCCCACCAGATAGAGGTCATTGTTTAAACGCCGAAATACCATTCTGTGGTTTGAACTGGCCATTCCCAGGCAATCTGTTAACTGTTGACTAGTTACACCGGGGTAAGTGGCCACAGCCCAAATATAGATGTGATGGGGATGCTAGGACATTTTGACCTGCTCCCCGTTGATTAGTACACCCCGATGTTAGTAATGTCTTCATAAGCCACATGAGGACATCCCCATGAAGAAGCGTTTTTCCGACGAACAGATCATCAGTATTCTCCGCGAAGCCGAAGCTGGGGTACCCGCCCGTGAACTCTGCCGCAAGCATGCCATTTCCGATGCCACGTTTTACACCTGGCGTAAGAAGTATGGCGGTATGGAGGTGCCTGAAGTTAAGCGCCTGAAGTCGCTTGAGGAAGAGAACGCCAGACTCAAGAAGCTGCTTGCCGAAGCCATGCTGGATAAAGAGGCGCTTCAGGTGGCTCTTGGGCGAAAGTACTGACGACAGACCAGAAGCGGGAAGCCGTGATGTTGATGTGTGATGCGACCGGTCTGTCGCAACGTCGTGCCTGCAGGCTTACAGGTTTATCCCTGTCGACCTGCCGCTATGAGGCTCACCGTCCGGCTGCTGATGCGCATTTATCAGGGCGCATCACTGAGCTGGCACTGGAGCGCAGGCGTTTTGGCTACCGTCGTATTTGGCAGTTGCTGCGCCGTGAAGGGCTTCATGTTAATCATAAGCGCGTGTACCGGCTTTATCACCTCAGTGGCCTGGGCGTAAAACGCAGAAGACGTCGTAAAGGGCTGGCAACAGAACGTCTGCCGCTGCTCCGTCCGGCGGCGCCCAATCTGACCTGGTCGATGGATTTCGTCATGGACGCACTTTCCACCGGTCGCAGGATCAAGTGTCTTACCTGCGTCGATGATTTCACAAAGGAATGCCTGACGGTCACTGTTGCCTTTGGGATTTCAGGCGTTCAGGTCACGCGTATTCTGGACAGCATTGCACTGTTTCGAGGCTATCCGGCGACGATAAGAACTGACCAGGGGCCGGAGTTCACTTGCCGTGCACTGGATCAATGGGCCTTTGAGCATGGTGTTGAGTTGCGCTTAATCCAGCCGGGCAAGCCAACGCAGAACGGATTTATTGAGAGCTTTAACGGACGATTTCGCGATGAATGTTTGAATGAGCACTGGTTCAGCGATATCGTTCATGCCAGGAAAATTATTAATGACTGGCGGCAGGATTATAACGAATGCCGCCCGCACTCCACGCTGAATTATCAGACACCGTCTGAATTTGCAGCGGGCTGGAGAAAGGGTCATTCTGAGAATGAAGATTCCGACGTTACTAACTGAGTGTTGTATCTAATCGTGGGGGCAGGTCAATTTTCCTTACCAGTTGTGCCACGCTATCAATAGGTCCCAAATTTTCAATGTCAATTCTTCTGGAAAAGTTATCTATAAACCACCAACCGCGTTGCCCGTTTTGTCGATTGTTCTTCACTTTAGTTTTGTGGTCGGCAAAAATAGAGGGGAATACCAATGGCTTAACAATAATTTTTCCTCTATGGCGCGCCACTCATCTTGCCTGTTCTGCTCTACGTTCATTTATCCGGTCCCCAGGTTTATAGGTCGTTAGCGGGAAAACTTTCAATTATCTTCCGATAACTTTGCTATCAACTGTAATTTAGCCTTTATGAGGCTTAGTTTGCTTATCTTAGCCACTGAGCATTCATCACTAAAATCAAGGAATTTGCATGTTTTGGGCGCGTCGGCTCATATCAAATTTTACTGCTGGTGTAATTTACTCTTAGTTGTTTTCCCTGTGGATGAAAACCAATGGTTTTCGATTTCGGCGCTAACGGCGCTGTGAGGGTGTAAGCGTTCCCCGCATCTGCGGGGATGAACCGGTGGCAAGCCTGGGCTGTGTGGCTTGCTTTATGTGTTCCCCGCATCTGCGGGGATGAACCGATGTTGCTGCCGTCGAGCATGGTGCGGATACCGGGTTCCATTGTCTGCTGAATAATGGTTATTTTTTCCTGCGGTGCACGGCGGCGACGCCGTTCAGCTCCTGATAAAACTTCAACCATCTTATTATTCTGACTGGTGTTAAACATAGGTCCAAGACTACCTCTTATTTTCAGAGAGGCGAAGTGTCTGGTGATTTATAGGGCCACCCTAATCAGACGTATCAGAACAGGCAAAGCGGATGAGATCAGATATACCTGATCTCATCCGCTGATCACGCCTCAAATTTTCTCCAGATACCAGCCCCATGGTTTGTTTTGAGCACCCATCTGACATGAAACAAATTGCCAGCCAACGAGATAGAGGTCATTGTTCAAACGTCGAAATACCATTCTGTGGTTTGAGCTGGTCATTCCGAGGTGATCTGCTAATTGTTGGCTGGTTACGCCGGGATAGAGTGCTAAAGCAAAAATATATGAGTGGTGGGGATGCCATGACATTTTTGTCAATAAATGCGCCACGGTATCAAGCGATCCCAAATCTTTAATATAAATTCTTCTGGAAAACCTATCGATATTCCACCGACCGCGTTGACCGTTTCGCCGATTTTTCTTCACCATAGTGTTTGGATTATCGTAAAAAGAAGGAAATAACAACGGCTTAACAACAAAGTCTCTTTTTAGTGCTAATTGTTTTTTAAGCTTTTTTCGGCGTTCTAAATATTTACATCTCCACCATTCATCCTCTGTAATACGTCGATATGCTTTGTTTCCATATATACGGCGTATGTTTTTTTCGATAAGACCCCAGTCATATTCATTATTATTCTCAGTATCCATTTACCCCTCCTGATTTTTAGTGATTTGCTACAGCCAAGCTTTCAATAACCATGGGTTGATTAAATTCGTTGGGTAATTACATAGGTAACGACTTGCAGTCCCTGGATTAAGGTAATACCAGTGACAATATTGCGTAACGCTAATATTGCAAGGCCAGTATTCACGATAGTAGCGCTCAAAGTGACGCAGCCAATGTGGACTAGTGCTTGAATTAATGGTGCTGGACGGTGTGATTAACGGACTGATTTTCTTAAACGCATGCAGTCGCCGTAGTGCTCTTAAAAGAGCTTTACTACGAAATGATTTTTTATCCACCAGCATCGTTACATATGCGAGCAGGGCCTCTGGCGTTTCGTTTTCAATTTGACTGAATTGAGCCCTGTTTTCCTTTTCAGCAAAAAGAGAATCCAGCTTACCGGGCAAAGGGCAATGTTCCTGTGCAGGCACAGAAGAAGCAGGATTAATCTGTAATTGAGCTGGTTTAATGCGCCTGGCTTTTTTCAGGCATGAGTAGTGTTGAGTTCCGGAAAGGCCAATATTGTCAGCGACATGCGTTTTTGAGTAGCGCTTGGCAAAGTAGCTAACCCTTAGAAGCAATGCCGTTAAAGCTTCGGTATCGTCCCGGTTAACCAGATAGTATCCATGCTTAGGTAGCCAGACCCTACCGCCAGTAGCGTGTTTCCAATAGCACTTCACCAGTTGGTTAATTTTGTGAGGATGGCGGACAGCGTTGCCATCCATCATCAGAAGATAATGGTAATGCTGAGCGGGGGCCTTATTCTGCTCTCTTACCCAAAATACCCGCATGAAACTTTTGGGATAGATCTTCCTGAGGGCGGGAATCAGCAGCTGATGAAACTCCGTAATAACATTATTGTCAGGGCTATACTGAGGCAGGTGAAAGTCATAGCGTACTGCCAGAAAACGAGAGCAGCTGCGGTAAGTTTTATCAACGGTCCGGAACAGTGAATTCATGATTTTAGTATTCTGCTGGCTCTCTTCAGGCATGACTGGCCAGAGGACATTGTCATAGAGAAACTCCCCACCAGGTCTGATGTCAGGATAAGCAGAGCTCCGGGTAATATTATTAATTACCGGGTTCTGAGGAATAGGATCTCTGCTAGGAGTTTTATTATTTATCATGGAGTTACATTAAGGCTCGATTCGCTGCACCGTTCTGAATTGATGCGCTTATTGTTTCAACTGGTTGCATCAACAGGCAAAAGAAAGGCTGGAAACTCCAGCCCTTTGACACAATGCTCATTTATCGTTCTGTGCAAGCCAGTTTTCATACAAACTAGCGGGCCAGCCGAGCGTTTTACCGCTCCGCATCAGTGGCTTAGGAAAATATCCAGACTTTACCCAACGATAGAGGGTGGTACGGCTGCAATCGAGAAGTTCAAGCATTGCATTGATGCGAATCAGGCGCTGAGGTTGGTGTAGGGCAATAACTCTGTCAGACATGGATGATTTGTTTTTCAAACTGCTAACTCCCAATGAAGTGTATTGAAATCATCAGGAGTTAATCAGATTAAGATTGAGTTTACTTCCGCACCTTCTGAAAGGTCATCGAGGATCTTACGCAACTCTTTCTTTATCCTAATTTTTTCTTTTTTGTTTTTTCATTGCCCTAAGGCTTTCAAGGTCTTGAATCTGGCGTGCAAATAGATTCAGTGCAAAACCGAGCTGTTCAGCTGCTTCTTTGCGGGACATAGGTAATGTCTCTGTGGAAGGCCAAAACTTTTTAGCTTGTTTTTCGATCTCATCAAGAAGGTCTGTAATCGTTGGGACAATAATTTTTTTGCCGTCTTTTTGATTTTGACCAATAATCGCCAGAGCTGCGATCAGTAACTCTTCTCGCTTGATAGCATAGTTTTCCCCTTTCAGCGGAGGAGGGTTTTGAATCTCACGTTCTGCCAGTCTTTGGCTATATTTTTCTTTATCATTCGTTTTATCTTCAGCCACATTCATAAGTTCGAAATCAAGGAGTGGCGCTATCTCGTTACGTAAGAAGCCATGCGTATGAAGTGATTCATTTGACAGAGACTCATTGATCCCTGACAGAAGCAGGGTAGGAGTGATGGCAACATAATTCGCCAACTCTGGAGATGTCAGTTTTCCTTTTTTGTAATCCAATTCGAGACATTGACCAAAGTTTATCACCTCTGTATCTACGATTGTGTCCTTGTTAATTATAAAGAATTTTATATCAAATTTACCGGACAGAAGTGTCAGGAGGGCTGAAGAAAGATCTGCATATGTGGCGAGTGTGTAGTGATGTTTGGCCGAGCGCAAAATATTATACAGACTGACGCAGTCTTTTGGTCCCGGCTTGTTACGCTGAATTTGCTGCTGAACCTTTTTACCCAGTATTTCTGAAAAATCCATACAGCCTTCTATTCTCGATAGGAAGTGACGGTGAAGTAACGTCACCCATTACGTCACCTGTATTTCACCCAAACAAAAAGGACTTAGCCAGTTTCCTGTCTAAGTCCTTGATAAATTTGGTGGCCCCTGCTGGACTTGAACCAGCGACCAAGCGATTATGAGTCGCCTGCTCTAACCACTGAGCTAAGGGGCCGTGGCGGAGGATTATAAAGTAACTGCTCGCTGCAATCCAGCCATACGTACCTGCCTGCTGTTTTTATAAACAACGCATTTTCAATCTTTTATACTTAAAGCCTGAATCAATAAGCAGGAGTAATAATGATCAGCGATATCCTGGCGCCAGGCCTGCGGGTGGTGTTCTGCGGCATCAATCCGGGCAAGTCTTCCGCCCATACTGGTTTTCACTTTGCGCATCCCAGTAATCGCTTCTGGAAAGTGATTTACCAGGCCGGGTTTACCGATAAGTTACTCAAGCCGGAAGAGGAGCAACAGCTGCTGGATACCCGCTGCGGCATCACCATGCTGGTGGAGCGGCCCACGGTGCAGGCGAGCGAGGTAAACCTGCATGAGTTGCGCAGCGGCGGGCGCGAGTTAGTTAAGAAGATTGAGGACTATCAGCCCGCGGCGCTGGCGGTCCTCGGCAAGCAGGCGTATGAGCAAGCCTTTAGCCAGCGTGGAGTGCAGTGGGGAAAGCAGAAGATCACCATCGGCGTAACGCAGGTGTGGGTCCTGCCCAATCCGAGCGGTTTAAACCGGGCAACGCTTGAGAAGCTGGTGGAGGCGTACCGGGAGCTGGACGAGGCGCTGGTGGTGCGGGGGCTTTAGGCTCTGAAGCGTCAGCCATAAAAAAAGCTCCCCGTAGGGAGCTTTTTTACATCAGGACGAATTAGTCGTCCAGGAAGCTACGCAGCACTTCAGAGCGGCTCGGGTGGCGCAGTTTACGCAGCGCCTTCGCTTCGATCTGACGGATACGTTCGCGGGTAACGTCGAACTGTTTACCCACCTCTTCCAGCGTGTGGTCGGTGTTCATATCGATACCGAAACGCATACGCAGAACTTTCGCTTCACGGGCAGTCAGGCCAGCCAGTACGTCGTGGGTGGCGGCACGCAGGCTCTCGGTGGTGGCAGAGTCCAGCGGCAGCTCGAGGGTGGTATCCTCGATGAAATCACCCAGATGCGAATCTTCATCATCACCGATTGGCGTTTCCATGGAGATTGGCTCTTTAGCGATTTTCAGCACCTTACGGATCTTGTCTTCCGGCATCAGCATGCGCTCGGCCAGCTCTTCTGGCGTCGGCTCGCGACCCATCTCCTGCAACATCTGGCGGGAGATACGGTTGAGCTTGTTGATGGTCTCAATCATATGCACCGGAATACGGATGGTGCGCGCCTGATCCGCGATAGAGCGGGTGATAGCCTGACGGATCCACCAGGTTGCGTAGGTGGAGAACTTGTAACCACGACGGTATTCGAACTTATCAACCGCTTTCATCAGACCGATGTTGCCTTCCTGAATCAGATCCAGGAACTGCAGACCGCGGTTGGTGTACTTCTTGGCGATAGAGATAACCAGACGCAAGTTCGCTTCGACCATCTCTTTCTTCGCACGGCGGGCTTTCGCTTCACCGATGGACATACGACGGTTGATGTCTTTTACCTGCTCGATGGTCAGGCCGGTCTCTTCTTCAATCTGCTGCAGCTTCTGCAGGCCACGATGTACTTCTTCAGCCACGTCGCGCAGTTTTTCAGACCACGGCTTGTTCATCGCGATAGCAGCGTTGAACCAGGTCTCGCTGGTTTCGTTACCGGTGAACAGGGTGATGAAGTTCTTCTTCGGCATTTTGCACTGTTCAACGCACACCTTCATGATGATGCGTTCCTGGGTACGTACGCGATCCATCATCACGCGCATGCTGTTTACCAGGTAATCGAACTGTTTTGGCACCAGACGGAACTGTTTGAACACTTCAGAGAGCTTCAGGATCTCTTCCTGAGCGGCTGCGTGGCTGCGGCCTTTCGCTTTGATCGTGTCGCGGGTAACGACATACTGCGCGCGCAGTTCAGCGAACTTCTCGCGAGCCAGTTCAGGGTCGATGCTGTTGTCGTCATCGCTGCTGTCGTCATCGCCATCGTCTTCGTCTTCGTCATCATCCATCTCTTCCTGAGAGAGTTCAGAACCGACGTGCGTCGCCGTTGGGGCCATGTCTTCTTCTGCGTTCGGATCGACAAAACCGGTGATCAGATCGGACAGGCGGGCTTCTTCTGCCTCAACGCGATCGTACTGCTCCAGCAGATAGGTGATCGCTTCCGGGTATTCGGCAACGGAACACTGAACCTGGTTGATCCCGTCTTCGATACGTTTAGCGATGTCAATTTCGCCTTCGCGGGTCAACAGTTCAACGGTACCCATTTCGCGCATGTACATGCGAACCGGGTCAGTGGTGCGGCCGATTTCAGATTCAACGCTCGACAGAACCTGTGCAGCAGCTTCCTCTGCATCTTCGTCGGTGTTGTTTGAGTTTTCAGCAAGTAACAGATCATCGGCATCAGGGGCTTCTTCCATCACCTGAATACCCATGTCGTTGATCATTTGGATGATGTCTTCGATCTGATCGGAGTCGACGATATCTTCCGGCAGATGGTCATTGACCTCGGCATAGGTCAGATAGCCTTGCTCCTTACCACGTTGGACAAGAAGTTTCAGCTGTGACTGCGGGTTTTGCTCCATAAGACGGTATCCACACTTATTCGTTTGATTGGTGTCGGCGATACGGCTGCCAACCTTTAAAGCGAGGGCGTACTTGTATTTTTGCCGCTGCCTCTCAGTGCGGCTGTCGGGATCTACCCGATCGATATTCGGCACTTAAGCCGTTAAATACTTTTGTCTTTCTGTTATTTCTTTGCCAGCTCCTGGCTAATCATCCAGAGCTCCCGGCGTTCTTCGCTGCTTAAACCGTGTGTGCGCTCGCGAGCAATCAACTCTTCCTGGCGCAGTTCAAGCATCGAATCAAACATATGGTTGAGCGAGTCGGTGAAGGTCTCTTCAGCAATCTCTTTATCTGCTATATCGTCCCACATCGACAGTTTTTCAAGGGTTGCGGACGCTTTTGTTCCGCGATAGTGCTCTAAAAGTTGTCCGGTGGTCAGACCTGGCTGTGACAAACAAGTGTTGACCAGTTCTGCAAATAAGCCAAGTCCGGGCAGCTTTTCGTGGTCTAAACCCGCCAGAGAAGGCACGCGTGGGGCCAGCTCCGGGTTTTGCACCAACAGTCCTATCAGTATACGCATGGTTGTGCGTTTTAGCTGAGGCGCGGGGCGAACCGCTCCGCTTTCAGCCAGTTTTGGCATTAAACGTTCAAGCTGGCTGTCATCCAGAATGCCAAGTTTCTTACCCAGTTCCTGGCGCAGATAGATGCGCAACGTTTCGCCCGGCACCTGAGTAATCAGCGGTAACGCCAGCGTGCTCAGCTGGGCGCGGCCATCCGGGGTGCTCAAATCCACCTGCGGCATCAGGCTGTTAAACAGAAACGTGGAGAGCGGCTGAGCCTGCTCCATCCGCGCCTCGAATGCCGCTTTGCCCTCTTTACGCACCAGCGTATCCGGGTCTTCGCCGTCGGGCAGGAACATAAAGCGCAACTGGCGCCCGTCGGTCATATAAGGCAGCGCCGTCTCCAGCGCGCGCCAGGCGGCTTCGCGTCCGGCCCGGTCACCGTCGTAACAGCAGACGACCGTGTTGGTCACCCGAAACAGCAGCTGGATATGGTCGGCAGTGGTAGAGGTACCCAACGACGCCACGGCATAGTTAATGTCGAACTGCGCCAGCGCCACCACATCCATATAGCCTTCGACCACCAGCAGCCGCTGCGGTTCAGCGTTATTCTGCTGGGCTTCATACAGGCCATACAGCTGGCGGCCCTTATGGAAAATATCGGTTTCCGGGGAGTTGAGGTATTTCGGCAGGGCATCGCCCAGCACGCGGCCACCAAAACCAATTACCCGGCCACGCTTGTCGCGAATGGGAAACATCACCCGCTCGCGGAAGCGGTCATAGCTACGTCCCTGGTCGTTGGTGACCAGCATGCCCGCGTCGATGAGTGATTTACGATCTTCGCTATTGCCGCCAAAACGCTTTAACACGTTATCCCAGCCGGGAGGGGCGTAACCAATAGCGAAACGCGCAATGACATCGTCGCTCAGTCCGCGCTTGTTCAGATACTGACGCGCAGGCTCAGCAGCAGGTTGCTTGAGAGACTGTTGGTAAAACGAATTCAGGCCATCCATCAGCTGATACAGCGTTTGTCGTTGATGACGCTCTATCTGGCTGGGGCCACTGCCTGCTTCATAAGGCACTTCAAGATTGTGCATGGCAGCCAGCTCTTCGACGGTTTCAACGAACTCGAGCTTGTCGTAGTTCATCAAAAAGTCGACGGCGTTGCCGTGCGCGCCACAGCCGAAGCAGTGGTAGAACTGCTTTTCACCGTTTACGGTGAAAGAGGGGGTTTTTTCGTTATGGAATGGACAGCACGCGTGATAGTTCTTGCCCTGCTTCTTCAGCTTTACCCGCGCGTCGATGAGATCGACAATGTCGGTTCTTGCCAGCAGATCGTTGATAAATACGCGTGGAATTCGTCCAGCCATAGGCCCCAGAAATTTTTAGGAACTCATAAACGAAAACAAGCCGCGCATTCCTTCCGGAAGCACGGCCTTACGACTACTACTCTGTCTGACAACTGAGGACGTGCGTCCTCAATAGATTAGTACAGACGAGTACGGCGTGCGTTTTCGCGAGCCAGTTTCTTCGCGTGACGTTTCACAGCAGAAGCTTTAGCGCGCTTACGTTCGGTCGTTGGTTTTTCATAGAACTCACGACGACGAACTTCAGCCAGAACACCTGCTTTCTCGCATGAACGCTTGAAGCGACGCAGTGCTACGTCGAACGGCTCGTTTTCACGTACTTTAATTACCGGCATGTAACTCTCACCTTTATAAATTCGGTTTGCCGCTGGCATCAACGCCAGCTTATTTCAAAATGGTGCGGAATTTTACTGCAATTGCTGCTGCTTTGTAAAGCACCGCGGCCGTTTTTGAAAGGGGACTTTTATAAGGGTGAGGAGTATACACGAAGTGAACTCCAGGGGTGAGGAAAGTTTTACATCAACCCGCCCAGGCTCTACACTGCGCGGTATCTGAGTGAGGTAAAACAAGTCATGCGTGTACTGGGTATTGAAACATCCTGCGATGAAACCGGCATCGCGATCTACGACGATGAAAAAGGGCTCGTCGCCAACCAATTGTATAGTCAGGTAAAATTGCATGCCAACTACGGTGGCGTCGTGCCGGAACTGGCCTCCCGCGACCATGTGCGTAAAACGGTGCCCCTGATCCAGGCGGCGCTGAAAGAGGCTGGCTTTACGGCAAAAGATATTGACGCTGTGGCCTACACGGCGGGTCCAGGCCTGGTGGGTGCGCTGCTGGTCGGCGCCACTGTCGGGCGTTCGCTGGCGTTCGCGTGGGATGTACCGGCTATCCCGGTTCACCATATGGAAGGGCATCTGCTGGCGCCGATGCTGGAAGAGAATCCCCCTGAATTTCCGTTTGTGGCGCTGCTGGTTTCCGGCGGTCACACGCAATTGATCAGCGTCACCGGTATTGGCCAGTACGAACTGCTGGGCGAGTCCATTGACGATGCGGCGGGTGAAGCGTTCGACAAAACCGCCAAGCTGCTGGGGCTCGATTACCCTGGCGGCCCGATGCTGTCGAAAATGGCCTCGCAGGGTACCGAAGGGCGCTTTGTCTTCCCGCGCCCGATGACCGACCGTCCGGGTCTGGATTTCAGCTTCTCCGGCCTGAAGACCTTTGCCGCCAATACCATCCGGAATAATGACGACGACGAGCAGACACGCGCCGACATCGCCCGCGCCTTTGAAGATGCGGTGGTGGATACCTTAATGATCAAGTGCAAACGCGCGCTGGATCAGACCGGCTTTAAGCGCCTGGTGATGGCGGGCGGCGTCAGCGCCAACCGCACGCTGCGCGCAAAGCTCGCGGAGATGATGCAAAAACGCCGCGGTGAAGTGTTCTATGCCCGCCCGGAATTTTGTACCGATAACGGGGCGATGATCGCCTATGCCGGTATGGTGCGTCTGAAAGCGAACGCCACGGCGGATCTGAGCGTCTCCGTGCGCCCGCGCTGGCCACTGGCCGAACTGCCCGCCGCCTGATCGCTCCCCGGCCCGGATGTCAGAGGGTAATATCGAACATCCGGGTACGGGCCAGCAGACAATAGAGCTGACAGTCATTTTTTACCCCCAGCTTCTCCATCGCCCGGATCTTATGTGCGCTCACGGTCTTAATGCTCAGGTGCATTCGCCGCGACACATCCGTCAGGTTTCCACTTTTACAGAGTAAACGCAGTACATCCATCTCTCTGGGAGAGAGCGCCTCTGAGGGCAGTTTTTCCGCCGGAAACAGCGTTTTCATTAATGCCGGTTCGACATAAACTTCGTCGTTCAACACGCCGGTAAGTGCATCGCGGAAGGTCTTTTCGCTCATATTGTGACTCACGTACCCCTTTACCCCCGTCTCGATCGCCAGCCGGATCAGTTGGGGATTTTTGTAGCGGGTAAGCAGGATCACTTTTATCGTGGGATAGCGCTGGCTCAGACCTTTTACCAGCGCCAGCCCTTCCATGCGACTCAAGGGATCGGCGCTTTGCGTGCCGCTCAGGGTATAGCCCAGCAACAAAATATCAGGGAGCTGCTGCGCCAGCTGTTTCAGCAGTTCGGATGTGGTCTGCGTTTCATCGGCCAGCGTAAACGCCATACCGTCGCTGGCGCTGTTCATGTCGTTGAGCATCGCGCGAACCCCCCGGCGAATCAGGGGATGTTCATCGGCGAGCGTTATTTTTACTTGCATCATACTCCTCCAGCATTGCACGCTGAAGCGATGACGCCAGCGTATAAGGTAGTCAATTTTACCGCGGCGTAAATATTAGTAATTATGCTTTGAAAGATATTTTTAATATTAAAAATGCCTTGCGCTGGCGTTTCTGCTATTCTTTTTGCCGTTATTTCCGCGCTTTTAAACTCCTTCGTAGATTAATTTGGATATTTTTATCCGCCGTAATGATTGACATATCCCATATAATTTATTTTTCCCCGGGATGTATCCGTAAGGGAACTTTCTTATTTATCCAAAGAGCGCTCTTATTGGCAGGCCGATGATTTTCTTTCATTGTGAATAAAGGAATTTCACATTAATAAATGTCATTAAGGAACGTTGGCAAAATGAAAAAAAGTATGCTCTCTCTCTTGATCGGCGCTGCGGTCACTTGCTCTGCTTATGCTGGAACAGCACCCCAGGTCGAATTTGCCCATGATGGCGAGTCCTATATCGCGGTTGTGGTTAAAATGAAGGCCAGTAAACCCTTACTGAAGTCTACCAGTCAGGCAACGACCACATCGACCTCGAGTAAGTTAACGTTAAGCGATCCATCTCTGGTTCCTGTCAACGTATTCCGCCCGAACAACTTGCGTAGCACCCAGTCTGATGAATTTGCACAACTCAACGCGCGCTACGGTTTTGACCGTTATTTACGTATCGCATTACCTGAAGAAAAAAGTAAGGATAAAAAATACATAAATAATATTATCGCTGAGCTGGAGCATAATCAGAACATTGAAATTGTCTATCCAGAAAGTGTCCCTACCACTCTGGATAAATATCACGGTGAGGCGCTGCAAAGTAAACCGTTGCTGAAATCGACCGTGCAAAGCACCGTTGGCGCATCGACAGTACCTGATTTTCGTCACCTCCAGTACTATACAAAATCGCCTACAGACAAACGTTCAGGATATTATATGGGCGGCGTCAACCGTGACAGCGTAAATAAATATCCGGGTAATGACGGCGAAGGCGTGACCATTATTTCCATGGAAAACGACATCTGGAACGTCAACCATATAAACCTGCCGAAACCAGAGTTAATTAAGGGTAGCAACAAATATTACGACGATCATGATACAGCTTCTGTGGGTATCATGGCGGCAAAAGATATTGGTGGTGGTGTGCGCGGGCTCAGCTGGAAAAGCCGCGTGGGCTTTAACGACTGGCAGTACAACAACCTCTATAACATGATCCCGTTGCTGAAAGCAGGGGATGTCGTACAGATTGGGATGCAGACCGGCGGCGGCGAAATCACGGGATGTACTAAAGACTGTTACGTGCCGCAGGAAAATGCCAGCAGTTACTACGATGTTATCAAGGCGCTGACGGATAAAGGCGTATACGTTATTGAAGCGGCTGGTAACGGCAACGTTAACCTCGATCACAGTGCTTTTAATGGAAAATTTGATGTTAACGTTCGCGATTCTGGCGCCATTATCGCCGGTGCACTCTGCGCTAAAGATGGAAAAAAAGCCTCATTTAGTACCTATGGTTCGCGTGTAACCAGCTCCGCATGGGGATGCTGGGATGTGGTAACGACTGGCTATGGCGCTCTGTATAATGTGGCAAACGCCCAGTATACGGACTCCTTCTCCGGCACCTCTTCTGCTAACCCGATTATTGCGGGGGTAGTGGCAAGCCTGTCAGGCATTGCAAAAGCGCATGGTATTACCGTTACGCCGGTGCAAATGCGCCAGATTTTGCAGGAAACTGGTACACCGCTGGCAAATGGTGATTCGGCAAAAGTGGGTACTCAACCTGATATGGAACGTGCAGTAGCGCGCATTCTGGCGCTGAAGGACGGCGGCAGCGCTACCCTTCCAGCTCCTACCGCTGCTGCAGGCGCGGATTACACGATGGTTTCACCCGTCTCTGGTGTAAAAACCTATCCGCTGGATGGCAGCAAGAGCCTGAATGCGAAATCGTATAACTGGAGCGTGACCAAAGGGGCTGGAACCTTCTTTGTGCAGCAGAACCTGAATGGCACCCTGAGCAGCAGCGTTAACAGCGCCCATGCCTATGCGGTGATCCCGGCGAATACCGAGGGTGATGCGGTCTTTACGCTGACCACAACCGGCGCCGATGGCCGCACGGCGCAGGACAGCATGACCATCAAGGTCAGCAAACCGGCGGTTCCGGCACAGGATGAAACTCCGGCTCAGGACACCACGCCTGCGCAAGACGACACTCCGGCCCAGGACACCACGCCTGCGCAAGATGACACTCCGGCTCAAGAGACCGTGCCGGCCTACAACCCAAAAATTGCCTATCCGGTGAAGTGCACGAAGGTGTCTCACAACGGTAAGATTTGGTTTAACCAGTGGTATGTCAACCCGGGCCAGGAAGAGCCGGGCAAGGGCTTCAGTACCTGGGGCGCCTGGCGCGAGCAGGGATCCAAGTACAACACCTGTAAATGATTGGCAAGCCTGGCGAAAGCCAGGCTTTTTTTATACCTTCAGCATGCCTTTCTCTTCCAGGAAGCGAATAATTGTCGCCAGCCCGTCACCCGCTTTCAGGTTGGTAAAGGTCCACGCACGCTCGCCGCGCATGCGGTTGGTGTCGCGCTCCATCACCTCCAGCGAGGCTCCCACGTAAGGGGCGAGATCGGTTTTATTGATCACCAGAAAATCGGATTTAGTGATCCCCGGCCCGCCTTTGCGCGGGATCTTCTCCCCTTCCGCCACGTCGATCACGTAGATCGTCAGATCCGCCAGCTCCGGGCTGAAGGTGGCGCTCAGGTTGTCGCCGCCGCTCTCGACAAAGATCAGATCCAGGTTGCCGAACTTCTCGCTCAGGGCTTCTACCGCCGCCAGGTTCATTGAGGCATCTTCACGAATGGCGGTGTGCGGACAGCCGCCGGTCTCCACCCCCACAATGCGCTCCGGCTCCAGGGCGCCCGCCTCGGTGAGGATGCGCTGATCCTCTTTGGTGTAGATATCGTTCGTCACCACCGCGAGGTGATAGGTGTCGCGCATCGCTTTACACAGCGCTTCCAGCAGGGCGGTTTTACCCGACCCCACCGGGCCGCCAACGCCCACACGCAGGGGGTGTTTGTACTCAGACATAGAGACTCCTCAGGAACGGAATAATCGTGAATATTGGGTTTCGTGACGCGCCGAGGCGATGGCGGAGAGCGGCGTGGCCGCCCCCAGCTGATCGTCCCGGCAGAGGAGCGCCTGCTCCAGCCCGTCGGTAAAGCGATCGCAGAGTTCGATGATCAACAGCTGGGCCGCCTGCTGCCCAAAGGGCACCAGCTTGACGCCCGCCATTACCGCGCTTTCGATCCAGCTGTAGCCAAGGCTCAGCGCCATCTCGCGGAGATCGATCCCCCAGTGCACACCGAGCCACGCCATACCGCATAGCTGGCTTTGCGGGAACAGCGCCAGCCAGTCGGGCGGGCAGTCCGCCTCCCAGCTTTTGATCAGCCGGGTGAAGGCCGCCCCGCGGTTGCGCTCCTCCTCCCGCAGCTCGCGGGTCTCCCGGCAGGCCAGCAGGTACGCCGTCCAGTGCGCGGCGCTCGCCAGATCCTGCTGTTCGCAGGCGCGGTAGAGGCGGGAAAAGAGCGGCAGATCGACGCAGAAAAAGCTCTGCTCCATCTGCTGACACTGCCAGGCTTTGAATGCTGCCGGGGTAGTGACCCAGCCCGCTTCCACCGCCCACTCCAGCCCCTGCGACCAGGTAAACGACCCCACTGGCAGGCTGCTGCTGGCGAGCTGCATCAGGCGCAACCACTGGCGGGACGGCTCCATCAGCTCATCAGCGCCAGCAGGGCAGAGGCGATAAGCCCGCCACCGAGGGTTTTACGCAGCCCGTCGTGACGGCGCAGCAGCAGGCCTGCCGCAAAGCTTGCGCACAGCACCGCGGCGCTGGCGAGCATAAAGCCGCTGGTAAACAGCCAGAAGCTGTGACCTGCCATCTCCACCCCGTGCGCCCAGCCGTGGAACATCGCCAGCGCCGGCACGGCCAGCAGCAGGCGGTTTTCGGTTTTGAACATCATCACGCCACACACCGCCAGCGAGGCGATGATCAGCATCTCCATGCCGCTAAAGCCCCCCAGCAGGCTGCCCGCAATCGCGCCGGTGAGCATCATGCCGAGAGTGGCAAAGGGCATCAGCAGCCTGCGGCCGCTCAGGGCGGCGAGCACGCCTGCGCCGGTCAACATCAGCAGATGATCAAGCCCGGTCAGGGGATGGAAAAAGCCCGCCTGAAAACTGTCGCTGCCGTGTCCCGGATGGGCCAGCGCGGGCAGGGAGAAGGCCAGCAGAAGCAGGGGTAACAACTTACGCATGATTGATCCTTAATGTGAATGAGCGTGAGAGTGGGAATGCGAATGCCCTTCGCTGGCGTAAGCGCCCGCTTCCGGTTCAAAGGGCAGAGTGGCGAAAGTGACGTCCAGGCCCAACAGGTGGAGCATTTCATCCAGCACGTGATCGTGGTGATAGCGCAATTCGCCGGGCATGACCTGCAGCGGGACGTGACGGTTGCCCAGGTGATAGCAGGCGCGCGCCAGCAGGAACGGATCGGCGCAGCGCACCACCGACAGCGGCTCGGGTGCGGCAATAACTTCCACCACTTCACGCCCATCGTCACTGGCAAGCAGGTCGCCGCCGCGCAGCAGCAGGCCGCGGGGCAGGATCAGCCCGGCATCGCGACCGTCGTCCAGCACCACGCGGGCGCGGCTCTTTACCCGCACATCAATGGGCAGCGTGACGTGTGCGGTAACGGGATGGGGATGATCAAGGCGTTGGGTTAAGGTGATCATGAGTCCTCCTCAGAACAGGAAATAGCGTTGCGCCATCGGCAGAACCTCTGCCGGTGCGCTGGTAATCAGTTCCCCATCAATGCGCACCTCATAGGTTTGCGCATCGACGGTAATGTTCGGCTGCAGGCCGTTGTGGATCATGTCGGCCTTTTTCACCGTCCGGCAGCCTGCGACCACCGCGGTGGCGCTCTGCAGGTTCAGCTGCTGCGCGATGCCGTTATCGGCGGCGGCCTGCGAGAGAAACGTCAGGCGGGTGGCGTGGCGGGCGGCGCCCAGCGCGCCAAACATGGGCCGGTAGTGCACCGGCTGCGGGGTGGGGATCGAGGCGTTAATGTCCCCCATCGGCGCGCAGGCGATCATCCCGCCTTTGACGATGGTCGCTGGCTTCACGCCAAAGAAGGCGGGGGACCAGACCACCAGATCCGCCAGTTTCCCCGCCTCAACCGACCCGACCTCATGGGCGATGCCGTGGGTCAGCGCCGGGTTGATGGTGTACTTGGCGATATAGCGTTTTACGCGCAGGTTATCGTTATCGCCCGACTCCTCCGCCAGCGGGCCGCGCTGCACCTTCATGCGGTGCGCCACCTGCCAGGTGCGGATGATCACTTCTCCCACCCGGCCCATCGCCTGCGAATCGGACGAGGTGAGCGAGAAGGCGCCCAGGTCGTGCAGCACGTCTTCGGCGGCGATGGTCTCCCGGCGAATGCGTGATTCAGCAAAGGCCACATCCTCGGCGATATCCGGGTCGAGATGGTGGCAGACCATCAGCATGTCCAGATGTTCGTCGATAGTGTTGACCGTATAGGGCAGGGTCGGGTTGGTAGAGGAGGGCAGAATGTTAGGGTGTGCGCAGGCGGTGATAATATCCGGCGCATGGCCGCCGCCCGCCCCTTCGGTGTGGAAGGTGTGGATGGTGCGCCCGGCGATGGCCGCCAGGGTGTCCTCGACAAACCCGCCTTCGTTAAGGGTGTCGCTGTGCAGCGCCACCTGGATATCCATCTCGTCCGCCACCGTCAGGGCGCAGTCGATCGCCGCAGGGGTGGAACCCCAGTCCTCATGAATTTTCAGGCCAATCGCACCCGCGGCAACCTGCTCGCGCAGGGCATCCGGGTTGGAGCCGTTGCCTTTACCCAGCAGGCCAATGTTGACCGGCAGCGTATCGACCGCCTGCAACATGCGGGCGATATACCACGGCCCCGGCGTGCAGGTGGTGGCGTTGGTGCCTGCGGCAGGGCCGGTGCCGCCGCCAATCATGGTGGTGACGCCGGAGACCAGCGCCTCTTCCGCCTGCTGCGGGCAGATCCAGTGAATATGGGTATCGACCCCGCCTGCGGTGACGATCTTCCCTTCGGCGGCGATCACCTCGGTGGCGGCGCCAATGGGGATCGTTACGCCGGGCTGAATGTCCGGATTACCCGCTTTGCCGATGGCGAAGATCCTGCCATCCTTCACGCCGATATCGGCTTTGACGATCCCCCAGTGATCGACGATCAGCGCGTTGGTCAGCACCAGATCCACGCAGTCCTGCGCCGTCATCTGCCCCTGACCCATGCCGTCGCGGATCACTTTTCCGCCGCCGAATTTGACCTCTTCACCGTAGATGGTCAGATCGTTTTCCACCTCGATCCACAGTTCGGTATCGGCGAGACGGACTTTATCCCCGGTGGTGGGGCCGAACATGTCGGCATACGCCTGACGTGAAATCTCAGCCATGATCCACCTCGCCCATCACCTCGCCACGAAAGCCGACAATACGCTGCGCGCCTGCCACCTGTACCAGCGTGACGGCGCGCTTCTGCCCCGGTTCAAAGCGCACGGCGGTGCCAGCGGCGATGTTCAGCCGGTAGCCTCGGGTCGCCTCACGATCGAACCTGAGCGCCGGGTTCACCTCAAAAAAGTGGTAGTGCGATCCGACCTGGATCGGGCGGTCGCCGTGGTTCTCGACGATCACCGTCCGGGTATCGCGATCCGCGTTAATGACGATCTGGCCGGGTTGTATCTGGTATTCGCCTGGGATCATGTTGCCCCCTTACAGGATCGGATTGTGAACGGTGACGAGCTTGGAGCCGTCCGGGAAGGTGGCCTCCACCTGAATATCCGGGATCATCTCCGGCACGCCCTCCATCACCTGCGCGCGGGTCAGGACATGGCGGCCCGCTTCCATTAATTCCGCCACCGTCTGCCCGTCCCGCGCCCCTTCCATAATGAAGGCGCTGATCAGAGCCACCGATTCGGGGTAATTGAGCTTCACGCCACGGGCGAGACGACGCTCGGCGACCAGCGCGGCGGTAAACAGCAACAGCTTGTCTTTTTCTCTGGGGGTCAGTTCCATCGTGCTTCTCTCAGGTGTGCCAGATTCGGGGCGAGCAGGGGGCTTTGGCGGTAAGCTGCGGACGCAGGCGCTGCCAGATCTCACGCATCGCCTGCTGGCAAATCAGGTTGTCATGGGCCAGAAAACGGACCGACAGCAGGCCGTCGGTGAGGGTCGCGCCAGCGAAATGCTCCAGCGGTGCCAGGGCTTCGCGGGCCTCTTCCAGCTGCGTTTCGCTCGCCGGGTAAAACAGCAGGGTGCCGATCCACGGATGTTCCGCCACGAGGGTCAGATCGCCGTCGGCCAGGTGCTGGCGCTCGATCAGCAGCGGCTCACCCTCAAGCCAGACTTCGAGACGGCTCTCAATACGGCCGTGGCTGAAGGGCTCATTAATCACCGGGCGGCCCAGGCAAAACAGCTCCCAGGCCAGCAGGGTGCTGCTGCGCTGCAAATGGAACACCGAGCGCAGGGCAGCCTGTGCGCCGGGGAAGAAAAGGGTGTCCTGCGGCAGCCACTCCAGAATGGCGTTCTCGTCCAGCGTGAAGTGCTGATCCAGTCGCGCCAGCGCGCCGTTGCTGCGATAGAACTTACTGGCGCCGGGCATGGTGATCAGCGCGTGGCTATGGGCCGCAAGATGAACGGTAATCGCCAGCTCATCCCCGCCGACAATTCCGCCAGGGGGATGCAGCAGATAGAGGTGGCAGGTTTCACCTTCGGGATAAAAGGGGCGCTGTACGGTGAGCGGCCCGACGTGGCGGGCAGAGTGGAGGAGGGTTTTTTCAGGCGAGTGGGAAAAGTGCAGGGCAAGGGATGCCTGCCAGCCTTTTACTGTTTTTTCATGCGCCTGAGTTGCTGACATGCTTTATCCATCTGCTCGCCGTCGGGTTTTTTTAGTATGCCCTGGCGGAAATGAAGGCTGTCATATGAGTCGCTTATGGATGGGGGCTGTTACCAGCGGGGATGAAGTATTTTGGGGCAGCGGTGGAAGGGTTCCGTTCACTATGGCTTTTCTGCTTTATGGGTATCCCGCTGCGGTGAACGTGCAAAGGGGGCTGCCGCCGCCCCCTTTGCAATCCCGGCTCCCCCGCAATGAAATCGGTGCTTCGCACTACGCTCACCTTACGACCTGCTGCCTGCGGTCGGCTCAACTCGACATCCTGTCTCGATTCGCCTCTGGCCGCCATCCCTGGCGTCCAGCCCTTGTCATCCGGTCTCCGGTTCGCCGATTTCAGCGGGGACTCAACACCCGTGCCACATTCAGGCGGCTGAGGAGGTTGAGGAGTTACCTGGTCCGGCTGAAAATCGCCGAAGCGTTGACCGCAGGCCGGGGCGAGGCGCAGGGATGCGCCGAGAGGGCGTGACCTACATGGATGTAGGATCACGCCCGACCCGAAAGCCGAAGGGAATAAGCTGAGGGGACCGCGAAGCGGCGATTTTCTTTGCCGGGAGCCGGGATTGTTAAGGGGGCGGCGATAGCCCCCTTAACACGTTCACCGCAGAGAAGCAGTCAGAAAGCAGAGGACCAGGAGTGAACGGAACGATTCCACTCAAGCTATATAAAAACCTTACCAGGCGAGAATAACCCTACCGCGTCTCTTTCTTCTTCCGCTTCAACCGCGCCCAGATCTTCGTCTCCTGATGCCGCCATAACCGCTGAATATTGTCATGGTGACGCAACAGGATCAGACAAGAGAGCATCGACACCGGAAAAGTAAACTGCGGCTTAAACCACCAGACATAAAACGGTGCAATCAGCGCGCTCACAATGGCGCCAAGCGAAGAGTACCCGCTCAGCAACACGCTGAGCAGCCAGGTGCCGGCCATCACGCCGGTCAGATCCCAGCCAATGGGGGCGATGGCGCCAAACGCGGTGGCGACGCCTTTTCCGCCTTTAAAACCAAAGAAAACCGGCCAGATATGGCCCAGACAGGCGGCAATGGCAATCAGCCCCAGCCAGAACGGCGTGACGCCCAGTGCATACGCGCCCCAGACGGGAAGCATTCCTTTCAGAACGTCAAAAATCAGAACCGCTACGGCTGCTCCTTTGCCGCCAATTCGTAGTACATTGGTCGCTCCCGGATTCCCGGAGCCGCTCTCGCGTGGGTCAGGCAACCCGGCGATACGGCAGACCAGAATGGCGCTGGAAATTGAGCCGCAAAGGTAGGCAAGGAGGATCATTCCAGGCGCGATTGCACTCATAACGCTGTTCCGTTTTGAAAATGTCGTTTTGTACTTAGCATCTGTGGATAATACGCATAATTCGCCGGGAGTGGTATCCGGTTTAGCCAAAAACCAGGCAGGTCGTGATGGATATAGTATTTATAGAGCAACTTTCGGTAATCACCACTATCGGGGTGTATGACTGGGAGCAGACCATCGAGCAGAAACTCGTGTTCGATATCGAAATGGGCTGGGATAACGTTGCCGCGGCAAAAAGCGACGATGTGAACGACTGTCTGAGCTATGCCGACGTGAGTGAAGCGGTCATCAGTCACGTGGAAGGCCAGCGTTTTGCGCTGGTGGAGCGTGTGGCGGAAGAAGTCGCGGAGCTGCTGCTCAGCCGCTTCAACTCCCCATGGGTGCGGATCAAAGTCAGCAAGCCGGGGGCGGTTGCGCGGGCAGCCAATGTCGGGGTCATTATCGAACGTAGCCAAAATCTGAAAGGAAACATTTAAAGGTATAATAGTTAAACCAATTCCTGTTAAATCAGTCTTACAGCTGTTCCTTTTACGGTTACCCCCTGGGTAGCCCTTTTTTCTGTCTTTTAGGGGTTAATTGATGAGCGATATGCACTCCCTGCTGGTGGCAGCAATACTGGGTGTGGTCGAAGGATTGACAGAGTTTTTGCCGGTTTCCAGTACAGGCCATATGATCATTGTCGGCCATCTGCTGGGGTTCGAGGGCGAAACGGCGAAAACCTTTGAAGTAGTGATCCAGTTAGGATCCATTCTGGCGGTGGTGGTGATGTTCTGGCGTCGCCTGTTCGGCCTGATTGGCATCCACTTTGGTCATCCGCCGCATGAAGGTGCTGGTAAAGGGCGTTTAACGCTGCTGCACATCCTGCTCGGCATGATTCCGGCGGTGGTGCTGGGTCTTGTGCTCCACGACACTATCAAGTCGCTGTTTAACCCGATTAACGTCATGTATGCCCTGGTGGTTGGCGGTATCCTGTTAATTGCCGCCGAGCTGCTGAAGCCGAAAGAGCCTCGCGCGCCGGGTCTGGACGACATGACCTACCGTCAGGCGTTTATGATTGGCTGCTTCCAGTGTCTGGCGCTGTGGCCGGGCTTCTCTCGCTCCGGGGCGACGATTTCAGGCGGGATGCTGATGGGCGTGAGCCGCTATGCGGCCTCTGAGTTCTCATTCCTGCTGGCAGTGCCGATGATGATGGGCGCCACGGTGCTCGATCTCTACAAGAGCTATCACTTCCTGACCGTGGGCGACATCCCGATGTTTGCCGTGGGCTTTGTCACCGCCTTTATCGTGGCGCTGATCGCCATCAAAACCTTCCTGCAGCTGATCAAGCGCATCTCGTTTATCCCGTTCGCCATCTATCGCTTTATCGTGGCGGCCGCGGTATACGTGGTCTTCTTCTGATTGCCCGCCCTCAGTCTTTCGGCTGAGGGCAATGCTGTTCCTTCCAGGCTGCGACTGCCCGGATCCGTCGTTTTGTTAACTCTTCCCGAATCTCGGGTCCTTTAAATCCAGCCTCAACCACCGCTTTTGTCGGCACCGCTTTCGCAACGATCCAGGCTTCACGCAGCAACCGCCCCTGCGGATAATCGTTGGCTTCAAACCCGGCGCGCCCGCGCACGTCGGCTTCGCTGGTTAAGGCGATCTGCTCCACGCGCTGCGGCTTGCGCCAGGCGTCAATGCTGTCGAACAGCTTCACAATAGTGGCCGGTTTGAGGATCGGGAAGGTGTGGATCAGGTCGTGGAACTCGGCGACCAGCTTCGCCAGATCGCGGATCTCGTTAGGGACCCGCATCCGCTGGCAGACCCGTTCAACCAGCCGCACGCCCGCCGGGCCGTGACCGTGGTGGCGCGGCCAGAGTTCAGGCGGCGTTAAGCCCTTGCCGAGGTCATGACAGAGCGTGGCAAAGCGCACGTCCACCTCCGGGCTCAGCATCGCCGCCATGCTCAGGGTCATCAGGGTATGGACGCCGGTATCAATTTCCGGGTGCCACTTCGCCGGAGCCGGCACGCCAAACAGGACGTCCACTTCCGGGAACAGCACCTTCAGCGCCCCGCAGTCGCGCAGCACCTGGAAGTAAACCTGCGGATTACGCGTGGTGAGCGCATTCTCGGTCTCTTTCCACACGCGCTCGGGGGTAAGGTGTTCCAGCTCGCCCGCCCTGGTCATGGCGCTCATCAGCGCCATCGTTTCATCGGCGATGCGAAAGCTCAGGTGGGCATAGCGGGCAGCAAAGCGCGCCACGCGCAGCACGCGGAGCGGATCTTCAGAGAAGGCGGGGGAAACATGGCGCAGGATGCGGTTTTGCAGATCCGACTGGCCGCCATAGGCATCAACGATGTGGCCGTGTTCATCCTTGGCGAGGGCGTTGATGGTCAGATCGCGGCGCTGCAAATCCTCTTCAAGGGTGACGTCCGGTGCGGCATGGCAGGTGAAGCCGGTGTAACTGACACCGGATTTGCGCTCGGTACGCGCCAGGGCGTACTCCTGGCGGCTTTGCGGATGCAGAAAGACAGGAAAATCGCGGCCTACCTGCTGGTAGCCCGCATCGAGCATCTCCTGAGGTGTGGCGCCTACCACCACCCAGTCTTTATCTTTGACCGGCAGACCTAACAACGCATCACGAACCGCACCACCGACCAGATAAATCTTCACGCCTCACTCTCCCGTATCAAAAATGGCAATAATACGTAAGTGTGGCAGAGATAGCGATTTAGTTCATCCAACGGTCTTTACGCTTACGGCTCGGCACCAGATGCGGCAGTACCAGACCCAGCAGCAGACCCATACCCAGCACGCCGCCGCCATACATAAACCACTGCATAATGATGGTGCGCTGTTTGTCATCCAGCTGCAGGTTGGCCGCGCTCACCTTTTTCTGGGCGACGATCAGCTCGTTTTTCAGCTTCTGGTTTTCGTCTTTAAGACCGTTGATCACCCCGTCGCTCTGGGCCACTTTCTGCTGCATTTCAGCCGTGCGCTGGTTCCAGGTGGCATCGATATTGGTCAGTTTGTCGGTCAGGGTTTTGACCTGGTTTTCCAGATCCGGCACGCGGGTGCGCAGGCTTGGGCTGGTGCTAAGCTCTTTTAACGGGATCCAGGCGATACGGCCGCTGCTGTCGCGCACCTGGCCATAGCTGGCGTCTGCGTTGCTCTGTAACAGCGCCACTTCCTCGCCGGCATTAATCGTACCCACGAGGCGATAATTGTCACCCGGTCCACTACGTACCCAGGTATTCAGTTCGTCAGAAACGTAGCGTTTCTCTTCAGCGTGAACCGCTGTTGCGGCGCTAAAAGCAAGTAATGTCAGTCCGATTAGGCGTAATTTAAGCATCAGGCAGTCGTTATTTTCATAAAAAGTGGAACGATAGTAGTGGTAACGGCTTCTCCACGCAAAGGATTCGTCAGCATTCGGAATCCTCCGTGTACTGTTTGCCACTTTAACAAGCTTTACGCCCGTCAAATTGCTCATTGCGTGGCAATCTGGCGCAAAATACTATCTACTGACAAAAAAGTGGCGAGTAAGTTCGCCTAAATTTACCCCGCAGTGCTGCAATCAAAAGAACAAGGCCATGGCTCAGGAAATCGAATTAAAGTTTATCGTTGAAAATGAGAGCGTCGACGCGCTGAAAAACCATCTGCACCAGCTGACAGCTGAACATCACGAGCCGGTGCAACTGCTCAACATCTATTACGAAACCCGGGACCTGTGGCTGCGTCGCCATGACAGGGGGCTGCGCATTCGCGGCGTCGATGGTCGCTACGAGATGACCATGAAAATTGGTGGCCGCGTGGTGGGCGGTCTGCATCAGCGCCCGGAATACAATATTGAAATTGACCAGCCTGCGCTGGATCTGGCGCGCTTCCCGGCGGAAGTGTGGCCGGAAGGCCAACTGCCCGAGGGCCTGGAAGAGAGCGCCAGCCCGCTGTTCAGCACCGATTTCTGGCGCGAAAAGTGGCTGGTGAACGAAGGTAAAAGCCGCATTGAAATCGCCCTCGACCGGGGTGAGGTAAAAGCGGGCGAGTTCCAGGAGCCGATCTGCGAGCTGGAACTTGAGCTGCTGGAAGGCCACGCCGATGACGTGCTGAAGCTGGCCCGCAAGCTGGTGACCCAGAGCGGTCTGCGTCAGGGGAGCCTGAGCAAAGCCGCCCGCGGCTATCATCTGGCCCAGGGCAATGCACCGCGCACCCTGAAACCGCTGGAGATTATGCGCGTCGCGCCGAAATCCTCCATCGAGCAGGGGTTTGAAGCCTCGCTGGAGCTGGCCCTGAGCCAGTGGCAGTATCACGAGGAGCTGTGGGTCCGCGGCGTGAAAGGGGCGAAAGCCGAGGTGCTGGCGGCGATGGCGCTGGTACGTCACAGCCTGACGCTGTTCGGCGGCATTGTGCCACGTAAAGCGAGTGCTCACTTACGCGATCTGCTGACCCAGACTGAAACCCTGATGGCGTCGGATGTCTCTGTCGAGACGGCGGTCTACAGCCCGCAAACCGCCACCGCGAAACTGGCGCTGACCGAGTTTCTGGTGACACGCGGCTGGCGCACCTTCCTCGACGCGAAGGCGCAGAGCAAAATAGCGGATAACTTTAAGCGCTTCGCCGATATTCACCTCTCCCGTCACGCCGCTGAACTGAAAACCACGTTCGCCCATCCGCTGGGGGATCAGTATGGCGATCAGCTGATTCGTCTGGCGCGTAACATCGACAGCATGCTGCTGCTGGCAGGGGCCTATGACGGCCCGGTGGCCCGCGCATGGCTGGAGAACTGGCAAGGGCTGCTGCATGCCATTAAGACGCGCCAGCACATTGAAATTGAGCATTTCCGCAACGAAGCCATTTCGCAGGAGCCATTCTGGCTGCACAGCGGAAAACGTTAACGCAGGCAAGGAACCCCAATGATGCCGCTTTCTTCACCCTTACAGCAGCAGTGGCAGACGGTATGTGAGCGTCTGCCGGAAGCATTACCCGCCTCGTCATTAAGCGAGCAGGCCCGGCAGGTGCTGGCGTTCAGCGACTTTGTGCAGGAGAGCGTTACGGCACATCCTGACTGGCTGACCGGGCTTGAGGCCGCGCCGCCGCAGGCGGACGAGTGGCAGCACTACGCGCAGTGGTTACGCGACGCGCTGGCAGAGGTCAGCGATGAAGCCGCGCTGATGCGCGAGCTGCGCCATTTCCGCCGTCGGGTGATGGTGCGCATCGCCTGGGCGCAGGCGCTGATGCTGGTGAGTGAAGAGAGCACGTTGCAGCAGTTGAGTCACCTTGCGGAGACGCTGATCGTCGCCGCCCGCGACTGGCTGTACGACGCCTGCTGTCGTGAATGGGGTACGCCATGCAGTGAGGATGGCACCCCGCAGCCGCTGCTGATTTTAGGGATGGGCAAACTCGGCGGCGGCGAGCTCAACTTTTCCTCGGATATCGATCTGATCTTCGCCTGGCCGGAGAAGGGCGCCACCCGCGGCGGACGCCGTGAGCTGGACAACGCCCAGTTCTTTACCCGCCTGGGGCAGCGGCTGATTAAGGCCCTGGATCAACCCACCCAGGATGGCTTTGTCTACCGCGTGGATATGCGCCTGCGTCCGTTCGGCGACAGCGGCCCGCTGGTGCTGAGCTTTGCCGCGCTGGAAGATTATTATCAGGAGCAAGGACGCGACTGGGAACGCTACGCAATGGTCAAGGCGCGGATCATGGGCGATAACGACGGCGCCTATGCCAGCGAGCTGCGCGCCATGCTGCGCCCGTTCGTGTTCCGTCGCTATATCGATTTCAGCGTCATCCAGTCGCTGCGCAACATGAAAGGGATGATTGCCCGGGAAGTGCGGCGCCGCGGCCTGAAAGACAACATCAAGCTGGGGGCGGGCGGCATCCGCGAGATCGAGTTTATCGTCCAGGTGTTCCAGCTGATCCGCGGCGGGCGCGAGCCGTCGCTGCAATCCCGCTCCCTGCTGCCAACGCTTGCGGCAATTGCACAGCTGAATCTGCTGCCGGAAGGGGATGCGCAAATCCTGCGTGAGGCCTATCTCTTTTTGCGTCGGCTGGAGAACCTGCTGCAAAGCATTAACGACGAACAAACCCAGACCCTGCCGGGGGATGAGCTTAATCGCGCCCGTCTCGCCTGGGGGATGCGCCTGGACGACTGGCAGGCGCTGACCGGGGCGCTGGATGCGCACATGGCCGCGGTGCGCCGGATTTTTAACGACCTGATTGGCGACGATGAGAGCGAATCACAGGATGATGAGCTTTCCGAGCACTGGCGCGAGCTGTGGCAGGATGCGCTGCAGGAGGACGACACTACCCCGGTGCTGGCCCACCTCAGCAATGATGACCGTCACCGGGTGGTGGCGCTGATTGCCGATTTCCGCCTGGAACTGAACAAGCGCGCCATTGGCCCGCGCGGACGTCAGGTGCTCGATCACCTGATGCCGCACCTGCTGAGCGATGTCTGTTCCCGCGCCGATGCGCCGGTGCCGCTGTCGCGCCTGACCCCGCTGCTCAGCGGGATCATCACCCGCACCACCTACCTTGAGCTGTTAAGCGAGTTCCCTGGCGCGCTTAAGCACCTGATTTCCCTCTGCGCCGCCTCGCCAATGATCGCCAGCAAGCTGGCGCGCTATCCGCTGCTGCTGGACGAGCTGCTCGATCCCAACACCCTTTACCAGCCGACGGCGACCGACGCCTATCGCGATGAGCTGCGCCAGTATCTGCTGCGCGTGCCGGAGGAGGATGAGGAGCAGCAACTGGAGGCGCTGCGGCAGTTTAAGCAGGCGCAGCTGCTGCGTGTGGCTGCCGCCGACATCGCCGGAACGCTGCCGGTGATGAAAGTGAGCGATCACTTAACCTGGTTGGCGGAGGCGATTATTGATGCCGTTGTCCATCAGGCGTGGGTGCAGATGGTGGCGCGTTACGGCCAGCCGAAGCACCTGGCCGATCGCGAAGGACGCGGCTTTGCCGTGGTGGGTTACGGCAAGCTGGGAGGCTGGGAGCTGGGCTACAGCTCCGATCTGGATCTCATTTTCCTTCACGACTGCCCGGTGGATGTGATGACCGACGGCGAGCGTGAGATCGACGGGCGTCAGTTCTACCTGCGCCTGGCCCAGCGCATCATGCACCTGTTCAGCACCCGCACGTCGTCGGGCATTCTGTATGAAGTGGATGCCCGCCTGCGTCCGTCCGGGGCGGCGGGTATGCTGGTCTCTTCCACCGAGTCGTTCGCCGAGTATCAGAAGAACGAAGCCTGGACCTGGGAGCATCAGGCTCTGGTGCGCGCCCGGGTGGTCTATGGCGATCCGCAGCTGAAGGCGCAATTCGATGCCATCCGTCGCGACGTGCTGACCGCCACGCGCGAGGGCCCGACGCTGCAGACCGAGGTGCGCGAAATGCGTGAAAAAATGCGCGCTCATCTGGGGAATAAGCACCGGGATCGCTTTGATATTAAAGCCGACGAAGGCGGTATTACCGATATCGAATTTATCACCCAGTATCTGGTGCTGCGTGATGCCCACGCCAAACCGAAGCTGACCCGCTGGTCGGATAATGTGCGCATTCTGGAACTGCTGGCGCAGAACGACATTATGGATGAACAGGAGGCGCTGGCGCTCACCCGCGCTTACACCACGCTGCGCGATGAACTGCACCATCTGGCGTTGCAGGAGCAGCCCGGCCATCTGCCGCTCGACTGCTTTAACGCCGAGCGGGAGCTGGTGCGCGCCTGCTGGCAGAAGTGGCTGGTGGAACCGTGCGTAACAAAACAAGTGTGATATTATCGCGCGCAAATTGTGAATCTTTCTGGAGTCAGGAATGAAAGTAACACTGCCAGAGTTTGAACGTGCTGGAGTTATGGTAGTTGGCGATGTGATGCTGGATCGCTACTGGTATGGGCCAACCAGCCGCATTTCCCCGGAAGCCCCGGTCCCGGTGGTGAAGGTGGATACCATTGAAGAGCGTCCTGGCGGCGCGGCAAACGTGGCGATGAACATTGCTTCTCTCGGCGCGCATTCGCGTCTGGTCGGTCTGACCGGCATCGATGATGCGGCGCGGGCGCTGAGCAAGACGCTGGCGGATGTGAACGTTAAATGTGATTTCGTTTCTGTTCCAACGCACCCGACCATTACCAAGCTGCGCGTGTTGTCGCGCAACCAGCAGCTGATCCGCCTCGACTTTGAAGAGGGCTTTGAAGGCGTGGATCCGGAGCCGCTGCACGAGCGTATCAACCAGGCGCTGGGCAACATCGGGGCGCTGGTGCTCTCCGACTACGCCAAAGGGGCGCTGGCGAGCGTCCAGCAGATGATTAAGCTGGCGCGTGCTTCCGGTGTGCCGGTGCTGATCGACCCAAAAGGCACCGATTTCGAACGCTATCGCGGTGCGACGCTGCTGACGCCTAACCTCTCCGAGTTTGAAGCGGTGGCGGGCAAATGCAAAACCGAAGATGAGATCGTTGAGCGCGGCATGAAGATCATCGCCGACTTCGACCTCTCCGCGCTGCTGGTGACCCGTTCCGAGCAGGGGATGACCCTGCTGCAACCGGGCAAAGCGCCGCTGCATATGCCAACCCAGGCGCAGGAAGTGTATGACGTCACCGGTGCGGGCGATACGGTGATTGGCGTGTTGGCGGCGACGCTGGCTGCCGGGAATACCCTCGAAGAGGCCTGCTACTTTGCCAACGCTGCCGCAGGCGTGGTGGTCGGCAAGCTGGGGACCTCAACCGTCTCTCCCATCGAGCTGGAAAACGCGGTGCGTGGGCGCGCCGAAACCGGTTTTGGCGTGATGAGCGAAGAAGAGCTGAAAGTGGCCGTGGCCGCCGCGCGTAAGCGTGGTGAGAAAGTGGTGATGACCAACGGCGTGTTCGACATTCTGCACGCGGGCCACGTCTCCTATCTTGCCAACGCGCGCAAGCTGGGCGACCGCCTGATTGTGGCGGTGAACAGCGATGCTTCTACCAAACGGCTGAAAGGCGAAACCCGTCCGGTGAATCCGCTTGAGCAGCGCATGATTGTGCTTGGCGCGCTGGAAGCGGTGGACTGGGTCGTCTCCTTCGAAGAGGACACTCCGCAGCGTCTGATTGCCGGGATCCTGCCGGACCTGCTGGTGAAAGGCGGTGACTACAAGCCTGAACAGATCGCAGGTAGCGAAGAGGTCTGGGCCAACGGCGGTGAAGTGATGGTGCTCAACTTTGAGGACGGGTGTTCAACCACCAACATCATCAAAAAGATCCAGAAAGACAGCGAGAAATAAAAAACGGGCCGAAAGGCCCGTTTTTTTGCGGTGAATTATTCCACGTTATCAACCGGTGGGATCGCTGGCGCCGGTTTCACTTCGTCGACAACGTTGCGGTTTTCCAGCTCGGTGAGGCGCTGCTCCAGCAGGGCAATCTTCTCACGGGTGCGCAGCAGAACCTGCGTCTGCACGTCAAATTCTTCACGGCTGACCAGATCCAGACGCATCAGCTGCGCCTGCAGCACCTGGCGGATCTTCTTCTCAACATCATCACCAAACTCACGTACGCCTTTTGGCATGGATTCATGGACCTGGCGGGCAAGTTGTTCAATTTTTTTTGGGTCGATCATCATAGTTCCCTTGAAGTAAAGATGTTTAGAATCATTGTAGCGCGTTACGGAGATCCTTAAACCAGAATTGTGTGAAGCTTATGCGTTGCCGAACATAATCATTAGCGTTATAGTTATCCCGCTTATTCTCAGGGCGGGGCGAAATTCCCCACCGGCGGTAAATCAACACCATGTTGAAAGCCCGCGAGCGCTTTGGGTGCACACTCAAAGGTCAGCAGATCCGGTGTAATTCCGGGGCCGACGGTTAAAGTCCGGATGGGAGAGAGTAACGAACCAGTCGGGCGAGGCCCGCTCACGTTATTTTTTTGCCGTACTCCGGCGCTCCTAAGACTGCCCTGATTCTGGTAACCATAATTTTAATGAGGTTTTTTTACCATGAATCAGACGCTCCTTTCCTCTTTCGGTACCTCTACTGACCGTGTTGAGCAGGCGCTTGCTGCGCTTCGCGAAGGCCGCGGCGTGATGGTGCTTGACGATGAAGACCGTGAAAACGAAGGCGATATGATTTTCGCCGCCGAAACCATGACCGTTGAGCAGATGGCGCTGACCATCCGTCACGGCAGCGGTATTGTTTGCCTGTGTATCACCGAAGATCGTCGTAAGCAGCTGGAACTGCCTATGATGGTTGAGAACAACACCAGCGCCTTCGGCACCGGTTTTACCGTTACCATCGAAGCGGCCAGCGGTGTGACTACCGGCGTGTCGGCTGCTGACCGCGTGACCACCGTGCGTGCCGCCATTGCCGATGGTGCAAAACCTTCTGACCTGAACCGTCCGGGCCATGTCTTCCCGCTGCGCGCGCAGCCGGGCGGCGTGTTGACTCGCGGCGGCCACACCGAAGCCACTATCGATCTGGTCACGCTGGCCGGTTTCAAACCCGCCGGTGTGCTCTGTGAACTGACCAATGATGATGGCTCTATGGCCCGCGCGCCGGAGTGCATCGACTTCGCGGTGAAACACAACATGGCTGTGGTCACCATTGAAGATCTGGTGGCGTATCGCCAGGCGCAAGAGCGCAAAGCCAGCTGATAACGCATCATAAAAAACGCCGGGTTAACCCGGCGTTTTTTTTAACCTATTCCTGCCGTCTGGAGCAGCACCAGACTGAGCCCCATCACCGACATCCCGCACAGCACGCCGTAGCTGGGATTATTATTAGGGTCGATCTCTTTGGCGAGCGGCATCAGCTCGTCCACCGACAGCGCCACCATAATGCCCGCCACTGCCGCCATAATCGCCGCCATCACTACGGGTGAAATCAGGCTGCCGAGGATCAACCACGCCAGCACCCCGCCGAGGATCTCTGCCATGCCGGAAATGCCTGCCCAGAATACCGCCTTACGCTTAGAACCCGTTGCGGCATAGACCGGGCCTGCGACCGCCAGCCCCTCCGGGATATTGTGCAACGCCACCGCCAGCGCAATACCGAATCCTAACTCCAGGTTGTTACTGGCGGTCACGTAGGTCGCAACGCCTTCCGGGAAGTTATGCAGGCTGATGCCCAGGGTCAGCAGCAGCGCAGTACGTCGCAGGTTGCGGGGCAGGGGCTGACTCCCTTTCTGCATCAGATCCTGCGGGTGCGCGTGGGGCAGCATTCTGTCCAGCGCAAAGTAGCCCAGCAGGCCAAAAACAAACATCCCGTAGCCGAGCACCGGCGACATCCCTTCGGTGCCGAGTGCCGCGGGCAGCATCTCCATCAGGGAGATGAGCAACATGATCCCGGCGGCAAAGCCGAGCGAAAATGCCAGCACGCGGTTAGAGGGCTTCTGGCCCAGCACGCCGAGCAGGGCGCCGATAAAGGTGGCGGCGCCTGCGAGAATCGTCAGAATCAGAGGAACTGACATTCACCTCTCCTTATGATAATGATTATCATTCATATTAAAGGCTAAACGCGCGTAAAGCGAGCGGGTATAATCGCCTTTACAGATCCCTTACATTCAAATTTCCTGATGATCTTCATCATGGTTATCAGAGTTCATCTTATCCTGTTAACGGGTAAGGTAAAGCTATCAAATCGACAGCTTGTGTAAGGATATCATCATGACATCTTCTCGTATGCCAGCACTGTTTTTGGGCCACGGCAGCCCCATGAACGCGCTGGAGGATAACGTCTATACCCGCGCCTGGCGTCATCTGGGAGAGACGTTGCCGCGTCCGAAAGCGATCGTGGTGATTTCTGCACACTGGTTTACCCGTGGCACCGGCGTTACCGCGATGGAAACGCCGAAAACGATCCATGATTTTGGTGGCTTCCCGCAGGCGCTGTACGACACGCACTATCCGGCACCGGGATCACCAGCCCTGGCGCAGCGGCTGGTAGAGCTGCTTGCGCCTCTCCCGGTCACCCTTGATAAAGAGGCGTGGGGCTTTGACCACGGCTCCTGGGGCGTGCTGATCAAGATGTACCCGGATGCCGACATCCCGATGGTGCAGCTGAGTATCGACAGCACCAAACCGGCGGCATGGCACTTAGAGATGGGCCGTAAGCTCGCCGCGCTCCGTGACGAGGGCATTATGCTGGTAGCCAGCGGTAACGTGGTGCACAACCTGCGCACCGCACGCTGGCATGGAGAAAACACGCCCTATCCGTGGGCAACGTCGTTTAACGATTACGTGAAAGCAAACCTGACCTGGCAGGGGCCGGCTGAAGAACATCCGCTGGTGAACTATCTGGCGCACGAAGGCGGCTCGCTCTCGAACCCGACGGCGGAACATTTCCTGCCGCTGCTCTATGTTCTGGGCGCGTGGGATGGTCAGGAGTCCGTTTCCACACCGGTGGATGGCATTGAGATGGGCAGTTTGAGTATGTTGTCGGTGCAGGTGGGGTAAAGTGCCCGGTGGCGCTGCGCTTACCGGGCCTGCGGAGTTATGTAGGCCGGGTAAGGCGAAGCCGCCACCCGGCACCACAGGCTACTCCACGAAGATATGCGGATAGAACCGTGACAGATCCTGGGTGATCAACGCCCGATCCTCACGAATACCAATCCCGGCTGGCTGATCGTTGATCAGCCAGCTGCCGATCAGCATGTAGCTGTCGCCATACTTCGGTAACTGGCAGAACTGCTGGACGATCATCCCTTCTTCGCCATACGGACCTTCTACCGCTTCCACGGTGTTACCGTTTTCGATAATCGATACGTTGGCGCCTTCGCGGGAGAAAATCGGCTTTTTGACATACTTATCCATCTGCGGGTGGTCATCTTCTGCGAAGTACGCCGGCAGCAGATTTGGATGGTCCGGGAACATCTCCCACAGCAGCGGCAACAGGGCTTTGTTAGAGATAATGCTCTTCCAGGCCGGCTCCAGCCAGCGTACGCCCGCATCTTCCAGCTTGGTGGAGAAGACTTCGCGCAGCATGTATTCCCACGGATAGAGCTTGAACAGGTTACTGATTACCTGGTCCTGCAGATCGGTGAACTGGCCTTTTTCACCCAGCCCGATATCTTCTATATAGAGGAATTCAGTGGCGACTTCGGCTTCGGCGGCGCAGTCCTGCAGATACTGTACCGTGCCGCGATCTTCGACCGTGTCGCGACAGCAGGCAAAGTGCAGCAGGTTAAAGCCGTGCTGTTCACGCAGCTCAGTGAAACGCGCGATCAGCTTTTCCTGCAGGCTGTTGAACTGATCGCTGCCTTCCGGCAGACGGCCTGCGTTCTGCTGATCTTCCAGCCAGATCCACTGGAAGAAGGCCGCTTCATACAGGGAGGTTGGTGTATCGGCGTTGTTCTCAAGCAGCTTCGGCTCGCCGGTGCCATCCCACGCCAGATCGAGGCGGGAGTAGAGCGACGGCTGATGGGTCTGCCATGACTGACGCACAAAGCCCCAGGTGTGCTTCGGAATGCGGAATTTGGTCAGCAGCTCATCGCTGGCGATCACCTTCTCCACGACCTTCAGGCACATCTGATGCAGCTCCGCCGTCACCTCTTCCAGTTTTTCAACCTGGGCGAGGGTCAGCTTGTAGTAGGCATCTTCACACCAGTACGGCTCGCCGTACATGGTGTGGAAGTTGAAACCATATTCGGTGGCTTTTTCGCGCCAGTCCGGGCGCTCAACAATACTGACTCGTTCCATTATCAGCCGCCCATTGAGCGCGTTGAGGTGCCGGTCGCGCTGCGCTGCATGGTGTTCTGTTTGGCAACAGACTCACCAAAGCCGCCGCGGGTAACGGTGCTGGTGGTCGCCGGTTTTGGCGCCATGGCGGTCTTAGGTACGTTCATGGTGCGGCCAGGCTGTGCGGCACCATAACCTTTGCCGCTGGCATCGGTGTACTGACCGTAAGCCGGGCTGGCTGGGTTTTTAGAGCTGAACAGCGGTTGCTGTTGATAACCCGCACCGCCGCCCATCAGTCGGCCCATCATGTAACCGGCCATCAGTGGCATCCAGAAACTGCCGCTGGATTGTGCCTGCGCCTGGTTTTCTGGCGCCGTGCCCGCTTGGGCCGGAGCAGGTGCCTGCTGGCACTGGCCTTCGCCAAATTCCGCTACGCAGTCTTCACGGCTGGCATATTTCGGCGCGGTACGTTCGGCCTCTTTCAGGGCATTGTTGTAGGCGGTGGTACACTCTGCCTTGTTGCCGGTGGCGGAGGCACAGTCATCGGCATTCTGATAGAGCGAAACCGTTTCGTCGCTTTGCTCACAGCCTGCCAGCATAAACACGGCGCCCAGCGCCAGGGCGACAGGAGTGAGGTGACGCGCGTTCCAGCTTTTGCGGAACGTGGCGTGATTAATGGATTTTGTCCGTTTCATGATCGTCTTTCGAGACCCAGTGGTAAAACACAGAAAATAACGCTCAGAATAGAGGATGAGTGGTGGAAATTGAAGCGATGGGGGCGAAACTGGGGGATCTTTACGTTGGCTTACGTTTTTTTGTCGGACAGCGCGATAATACCCGGCCAGGATAGCCCTGGCCGGGTAACAGCATTAGTTGCTGGTGGTACGCGCAGCGGCGGCGGTTAAGCCATCAGCAGAGGCGGCCTGCTGTGGATTTTCCGGGGTCACAACCTCTGGGGTCGTGGAGATAGGTTTACCCAGGGCGCCGTTCAGCGCCAGCAGATCCTGCTCGTTCAACGTACCCAGCGCTGACTTGATGTTCAGCTGGTTAATCAGGTAGTTGTAACGGGCGTTGGAGAGCTGTTGTTTGGCGTTGTAGAGCGTGGTGGTCGCATCCAGAACGTCAACAATGGTACGGGTACCCACCGAGTAACCGGCTTCCGAGGCATCCAGAGAGCTCTGGGCAGAGACAACGGCCTGTTTGTAGGCGTTGATGCTGCTGATAGAGGCGTTCACGTTGTTGAAGGAGGAACGCACGGTCTGAACCACGCTGCGGTGCGCGCTTTCAAGCTGTTCGCTGGCACCGACAAAGTTGTACTGCGCCTGTTTCACCTGCGAATTGACCTGACCACCCTGATAGATCGGCAGGGAGAAGCTCAGACCAATTTTGTTCTGGCCGACATCGCTGTCGCTGTACTGACCACCCTGGGCACCGCTGGTTCTGGAGCCGCTGTAGCTGGTATTCGACACGCTGGTAGAGGCGTTCAGGCTCAGGGTTGGCAGGTGGCCATCCTGTGCCTGGCGAATTTGCTCACGCGCCAGATCCTGGTTCAGACGGGCCTGCAGCAGGCTAAGGTTACGGTTTTCCGCTTCTTTCAGCAGGGCATTCACCGCCTGCGGCTTGTCAGTTTTGAAGCGTTCAACGTTCAGGGAAGCCAGTTGCGGATAGTAGTTACCGGTGACCTGACGCAGCTGTTCAACGGCGTTGTCCAGGTCGTTACGCGCGGTCACTTCGTTCGCCAGCACGCTGTCGTATTGTGAACGGGCGTTCTGCACGTCGGTAATGGCCACCAGACCCACGTTAAAACGCTGGGTGGTCTGATCGAGCTGACGGTAGATGGCTTGTTTCTGCGCTTCAATATAGGAGAGCGTATCGATGGCGCTCAGCACTCTGAAGTAGGCGGTAGCCGTGTTAAGGATCAGCGTCTGCTGGTCGGTCTGATAGGTGACATCCTGAATACCGGCTGCTTTTTCCTGCAGGCTCAGGGTACGCCATTTAGACATATCAAACAGCGTCTGGGTTAACTGGAGTGAACCGCTGGTCACATTGGAGTCGATGCCATTCGCATCACGATAGCCGTTGTTATAGGTATAATCAGCACCTAAACCCAGCTGTGGTAATAATGGACTGCGTGCTTCATTAATTTTTTCAAATGCAGCGTCACGATCGGCAGCGGACTTGCGCAGTTCCGGGTTGCTCAGACGTGCCTGCTTATAAACCTGTATCAGGTCTTCTGCCTGACTCAACGCGCTGAAGCCCGTCAGGCTCAGGCCGATGAGGATGGGGAGCAATTTCTTCATTTGCTTTCCTTGTTGTGAAGCTTTGTTAGCGCTGATCTAATTAAAAAAATATCTACCGATTCTAGCAGACTTCGCCACTGCAAAAGGTTGGCGTTCCGTGCCATGCGGCAGTAACTTGCACCAATTTACCATACTGATGTAGAAACCGCAGTTTAGCAGATTGGAATTTCACCTTAACGCCACCATAAATAACAGGACGCAAACATGGAAAAACCAGAGAAGATGCCAGTGACATACACAAAAAACGATGTAGAAATTATTGCACGAGAAACGCTCTACAGCGGATTTTTTTCACTGGAATTATACCGTTTTCGCCATCGTCTGTTTAACGGCGAAATGAGTGGCGAAGTGCGGCGCGAAATTTTTGAGCGCGGGCATGCTGCAGTCTTGCTACCCTTTGACCCAGTGCGTGATGAAGTGGTACTGGTAGAGCAGATTCGCATTGCCGCGCTGGATACCAGCGAAAGCCCGTGGCTGCTGGAGATGGTGGCCGGGATGGTTGAAGCAGGCGAGACCCCGGATGAGGTCGCCCGTCGCGAGGCGATGGAAGAGGCCGGGCTGATTGTTGGGCGTACAAAACCGATTTCGAATTATCTGGCAAGCCCTGGCGGCACCAGCGAGCGTTTATCGGTTCTGGTAGGCGAAGTGGACGCCACGACCGCGCAAGGGATTCACGGTCTGGTTGATGAAAACGAAGATATTCGTGTTCATGTGGTAAGTCGGGAGCAGGCTTATCAATGGGTAGAAGAGGGGAAAATCGACAACGCGGCTTCTGTCATCGCTTTGCAATGGCTACAGCTGCACTATCAGGAATTAAGAAACGAGTGGAAAAAATGAAGCGTTATACACCTGACTTCCCTGAAATGATGCGCCTGTGCGAAACCAATTTCGCCCAGTTGCGCCGTTTGCTGCCGCGTAATGACGCGCCCGGCGAAACAGTGAGCTATCAGGTGAGCAACGCGCAGTATCGGTTAACGATTACGGAATCAACCCGTTACACTACGCTGGTGGAGATCGAACAAACGGCACCTTCCATCAGCTACTGGAGCCTGCCGTCGATGACGGTGCGGCTGTACCATGACGCGATGGTCGCTGAAGTGTGTTCAAGTCAGCAGATCTTCCGCTTCAAAGCGCGTTATGATTACCCAAATAAAAAGTTGCATCAACGTGACGAAAAGCATCAAATTAATCAGTTTCTGGCTGATTGGCTAAGATACTGTTTAGCACATGGAGCGATGGCGATTCCGGTTTGTTAGCGTCGTGAAACCTACCTAAGGACACCATTTGGAAAGCCTGTTGAACCTGACTGTTGCTGGTGGGGCGCCAGTCAGGGTATTACAAATTACCGATACTCACCTGTTTGCCAATAAGCATGAAACCCTGTTAGGTGTGAATACCTGGGAGAGTTATCAGGCTGTTCTGGAAGCCATTCATGGCCAGAAGCGCGAATGCGATTTGATTGTCGCAACGGGCGATTTGGCGCAGGACCAAACCGCCGCGGCTTATCAGCATTTCGCTGAAGGTACCGCGAGCTTTCACGCGCCCTGCGTCTGGTTACCGGGAAACCACGATTTTCAACCGGCGATGTACAGCGCACTTCAGGATTCAGGCATTTCGCCCGCTAAACGGGTCTACGCCGGCGACCACTGGCAGATTCTGCTGCTCGACAGCCAGGTCTTCGGCGTGCCGCACGGTGAGCTGAGCGATTTTCAGCTGGAGTGGCTGGAAGCGAAACTGGCGGCTGAGCCGGAGCGCAACACGCTGCTTTTACTGCATCATCATCCGCTGCCGGCAGGATGTAGCTGGCTCGATCAGCATAGCCTGCGCAACTCCGCCGCCCTGGATCAGGTGCTGGAGAAATTCCCGCGGGTGAAGCACTTGCTCTGCGGACATATCCATCAGGAGCAGGATCTCGACTGGAACGGTCGTCGCCTGCTGGCTACGCCTTCTACCTGCGTGCAGTTCAAACCGCATTGCGCGAACTTCACGTTAGATACCATTGCGCCAGGTTGGCGCTGGCTGGAACTGCATGCCGACGGCTCGTTGACCACCGAAGTCTGCCGTCTGGAAGGCACCCAGTTCCGCCCGGATACCGCGTCAGAAGGCTACTGATGTCTGCGCTCCTTTATCTGCACGGGTTCAACAGCTCTCCGCGCTCGGCAAAAGCGACGCTGTTTCGCCAATGGCTGGAGGTTCATCATCCCGACGTCGAGATGATCGTCCCGCAGCTGCCGCCGTACCCGGCAGACGCTGCCGAGATGCTGGAGACCATCGTCATGGCGCACGGCGGCGAGCCGTTCGGCGTGGTGGGCTCTTCCCTTGGCGGCTACTACGCCACCTGGCTCTCCCAGTGCTTTATGCTGCCCGCCGTGGTGGTGAATCCGGCGGTACGGCCTTTTGAGCTGCTGGTGGGCTATCTTGGGCACAACGAGAACCCCTACACCGGACAGCAATATGTGCTAGAGTCTCGCCATATTTACGACCTCAAAGTGATGCAGATTGATCCGCTGGAAGCGCCAGATCTTATCTGGCTGCTGCAACAGACGGGTGATGAAGTGCTGGATTACCGCCAGGCAGTGGCGTATTACGCCTCTTGCCGCCAGACTGTAGAAGAGGGTGGTAACCACGCTTTCACGGGCTTTGAGGATCATTTCACCCAGATTGTCGATTTTCTCGGTCTGCACAGCCTCTGACAATCGCTGCGAATTGCTAGTTTAAATCATGACGCAAACCTATAACGCTGATGCCATTGAGGTACTCACCGGGCTTGAGCCGGTTCGCCGCCGTCCGGGGATGTACACCGATACTACGCGCCCAAACCATCTGGGCCAGGAAGTAATTGATAACAGCGTCGACGAAGCGCTGGCGGGTCATGCCAGACGCGTTGACGTTATTCTGCATGCCGACCAGTCGCTGGAAGTGATCGACGACGGGCGCGGCATGCCTGTCGATATCCACCCAGAAGAGGGGGTGCCAGCGGTTGAACTGATCCTCTGCCGCCTGCATGCGGGCGGGAAGTTCTCCAATAAAAATTACCAGTTCTCAGGCGGTCTGCACGGGGTAGGTATCTCCGTGGTGAACGCCCTGTCCAAACGCGTGGAAGTGACCGTTAAGCGCGACGGCCAGGTCTACAACATCGCCTTTGAGAACGGCGATAAAGTGCAGGATTTGCAGGTGATCGGTACCTGCGCGAAACGCAATACCGGCACCAGCGTCCACTTCTGGCCGGACGAGAGCTTCTTCGACAGCCCGCGTTTCTCGGTTTCTCGCTTAACGCACATCCTGAAAGCGAAAGCGGTGCTCTGCCCTGGGGTAGAAATTACCTTCAAGGATGAGGTCAACAACAGCGAGCAGCGCTGGTGCTACCAGGATGGTCTGAATGATTATCTGGGCGAAGCGGTTAATGGCCTGCCAACCCTGCCGGAAAAACCGTTTATCGGTAATTTTGCCGGTGATACGGAAGCGGTGGACTGGGCGCTGCTGTGGCTGCCGGAAGGCGGCGAGCTGCTGACCGAAAGCTACGTGAACCTCATCCCGACCATGCAGGGCGGCACGCACGTGAACGGCCTGCGCCAGGGGCTGCTGGACGCGATGCGTGAGTTCTGTGAATACCGCAACATCCTGCCGCGCGGCGTGAAGCTGTCGGCGGAAGATATCTGGGAGCGCTGCGCCTACGTCCTCTCCGTGAAGATGCAGGATCCGCAGTTTGCCGGTCAGACCAAAGAGCGTCTCTCCTCGCGCCAGTGCGCGGCGTTTGTCTCCGGCGTGGTGAAAGATGCCTTCAGCCTGTGGCTGAACCAGAACGTACAGGCCGCAGAAATGCTGGCCGAAATGGCCATCTCCAGCGCCCAGCGCCGTCTGCGCGCGGCGAAGAAAGTGGTGCGTAAAAAGCTCACCAGCGGCCCTGCGCTGCCGGGCAAGCTGGCGGACTGTACCGCGCAGGATCTGAACCGCACCGAGCTGTTCCTCGTGGAAGGGGACTCTGCGGGCGGGTCGGCCAAGCAGGCGCGCGACCGTGAATATCAGGCGATCATGCCGCTGAAGGGGAAGATCCTTAACACCTGGGAAGTCTCTTCCGACGAGGTGCTGGCGTCGCAGGAGGTGCATGACATCTCGGTGGCGATCGGTATTGATCCGGACAGCGAAGATCTCAGCCAGCTGCGTTACGGCAAGATCTGTATCCTCGCGGATGCGGACTCCGATGGGCTGCACATCGCCACCCTGCTGTGTGCGCTCTTTGTGAAGCACTTCCGCACGCTGGTGAAAAACGGCCATGTCTATGTGGCGCTGCCGCCGTTGTACCGTATCGATCTCGGTAAAGAGGTCTATTACGCCCTGACGGAAGAAGAGAAAGCGGGCGTGCTGGAACAGCTTAAACGCAAGAAGGGCAAACCTAACGTGCAGCGCTTTAAAGGGCTGGGCGAGATGAACCCTTTACAGCTGCGTGAAACCACGCTCGATCCGAATACCCGCCGTCTGGTACAGCTCACCATCAGCGATGAAGATGAGCAGCAGACCACTGCAGTGATGGATATGCTGCTGGCCAAGAAGCGCTCGGAAGACCGCCGCAACTGGCTGCAGGAGAAGGGCGACCTGGCGGATATCGAGGGTTGATGCCTTGCCGGGCGGCGGCTGCGCCTTGCCCGGTCTACCCGCACCTGTAGGCCCGTGCAAGCGAAGCGCCGCCGGGCATTGCGTCAGGCCGCATGATTCTTCCGGTACTGCAAGGGCGTCTCTCCGATGCCCTTTTTAAATGCGCTGATAAAGTAGGTCACGTCCGAAAACCCCACCCGCGCGGCAATCTCCCGCACGCTCGCCTCCGAATGCAGCAGGCACTCACAGGCTTTGCGTAATCGTAACGTATTCAGGTAATCGTGAATTTTCTCTCCCGTTTCCGCATGGAATTTCCGGGATACATAGCTGCGGGATTTCCCCAGCTCGTCTGCCAGCGCATCAAGGCTGAACTTATGCTGATAGTGCTCATCCAGCCAGAACATTACCTGGCTGGCGATACCGTGGCTGTTGCCGGGCTGGCCTTCGTCATCGTGCGGCAGCATGGCGAACAGGCTAATCAGCAAGCTGGCGATGCGCTCGCTATTCAACGGCGGCGGGTAGCAGCCGAAGAGATGATCGAGATGGCTGTGGCAGTGCGCCATATCCGCTACCCAGGCTTCTCCTCCCCGTTGGGACAGCTTCTGGAGTCGTTGTTGGGTCTGTGGGAAGTCGCGCAGGGCTTTCATTACCGCGTGCTGATCGAGATGAATAATGGTCCGGCGGTAGTTCGCTTCGGCCTGGGGATCGACCATCACCTTGTGCAGGGTAAAGGGCGGGAAGAAAAATAGCCTCCCCGGGCGCATGGTGTAGTGACGATTATCGACAATCGCCACGCCAAAGCCCTCTTCGACATAGAGGATCTCCAGGCACTGATGCCAGTGGTGATAGCGCACGGTGTTGGCGAACAGGCGACTGAACGACACGAGGGTATCGTTCAGGGTGATGAGCTCAAGGTGTTCCGCCGTGGGGGTCTCGCGCATAGTGCAATAAAACTCAACTTTTCCCTTTTCTTTCCCCTTTATAAACCACCTTTTTAAATTTCCTCAACTGCGGGTTTATTCATCTCTCACTCCTGTGACCCGGCTAACATTTCTGCACCTTGCTGATTAACTATGCTTTGCCGCAGTTGATTGCGAGGACGAGCGTATGTGCGCGGCAAATAAAGAAAAATCAAATCCGTTGTCATCCCGCCAGGATCTGGTGGCGGCCCTTAATACCCTGCTGGCCGCGGTGGATAAGCAGTTCCCGGCGGGTAGCTCCCGTTTTTCACTGGGCGATACCAGCGCCCACTACGCCACCGATGTCGCGCAGATGGAGGGGCTCTCCCGGGTCTTGTGGGGGCTGTTTCCGCTGATGGCCGCAGGCGACAGTACGCCCTTCAGCGATAAATACCTCACCGCCATTAAGCAGGGGACCGATCCGCAAAGCGCAGGCTACTGGGGCGAAGCCGGGCCTTATGACCAACGTCTGGTGGAGATGGCGGCCTATGGCCTCGGGCTGGCGCTGCTGCAGGACAAACTCACTGAACTGTTTAGCGAACCTGAGCTGATGAATCTGCACGCCTGGCTGAACCAGATCACCGACGCGACGATGCCGGACAGCAACTGGAACTACTTCGCCATCATGGTCCAGCTTGGCTTTAAGCGCGCCGGGCTGCCCTACGATCAGCAGGCCATCGATCGCCGCTTCGCCATGATGGAGGCCTACTATCTCGGGGACGGCTGGTACTCCGACGGTCCGGGTCGGCCAAAGGACTATTACATCTCAATGGCGTTTCACTTTTACGGCCTGATTTACGCCACCCTGAGCGGTGATGAGGCGAGGGCAGAGGTGTTGCGCCAGCGTTCGTGTCTGTTCGCGGAAGATTTTATCTATATGTCCGCTGCCGACGGCGCCTCGGTGCCCTTTGGCCGCAGCCTGACCTACCGCTTCGCGATGGTCGCCTTCTGGAGCGCGGTGGCTTTTTCCGGGCTGGAGGTGTTTACGCCGGGGATCGTGAAAGGGATCATCCTGCGTCATCTGCGCTGGTGGCAGCAACAGCCGATGACCGATCGCGACGGGATCCTGACGCTGGGTTTCGCCTACCCGAACCTGGCGATGTGCGAGGACTATAACTCCCCCGGCTCGCCTTACTGGGCGCTTAAAACCTACCTGATTCTGGCCCTGCCGGAGAGCCATCCGTTCTGGCAGGCAGAAGAGCAGCCATTACCTGCGCTTGCCGAAAAGCGCGTCATTCCCCATGCCCAGCAGATCCTGATGCAGGCGGATCACGTCACCATGCTCACCGCCGGACAGCTGGAGCTGAACAACTACGTTAACACCGAGGCGAAATACACCAAATTTGCCTACTCCAGCCGCTTTGGGTTCACCATCGAGCGCGGACGCTTCGGCATCAAGCATGCCGCCTGCGACTCCATGCTGCTGCTGGCCGATGGTGATAACTACTTCCGCGGACGCCGTGAATGCGAGGCGGTCCGCGTCGACGAGAACTTCATCTTTTCGCGCTGGTCGCCGTGGCACGACGTCCACATCGAGAGCTGGCTGGTGCCATTTGGCGAGTGGCATCTGCGCCTGCACCGCATTAACAGCGCCCGCACGTTGCAGACGGTGGAGGGCGGGTTTGCGGTAATGAAAACCGACCACCAGCTTATCGGGCGCGGCAGTTACCTGAATGCCGCGAACGGCAGCAGCGCCATTGTCGATCTGTCGCCTGTCATCAGCCGTCAGCCTGACAGCGTGGTGACGCCACCCAACAGCAGCATCATGTTTGCCGAATGTGCCGCCATTCCGGTGCTGACCACCACTCTCCCGCAGGGGGAGAGCTGGCTGTGCAGTGCGGTATACGCCTCCGGGAAAGCGCGTGCAGAGGCAAACACACCACAACTGAAAATAGAAGATAACCGGGTCGTTATTTGCGCGCCCGGAAGCGAACGTAAGCGGTCGTTCATTTTATAAGAGCCTTACCCTGGATATCGGCGAGGATGGTATGAGCAACAAAACTGAATATTACAAAATCAGCAGTTTTATTTTTCTCTATTTCTTTACCTGGTCGGCCAGTATTGGTTTGCTGGCGATCTGGCTCGGGCAAAAAGCCAACCTGAGCGGCTCGGTGATCGGCACCGTATTTGCGGTAAACGGTGTCTTTTCCGTTATTCTGAAACCGATCTATGGCTACATTCTGGATAAGATCGGCATGAGCAAATACCTGCTCTATTTTGTGGTGGCGATGTCCGCCCTGATGGCGCCATTCTTTATTTATGTCTATCAGCCGCTGTTAATGTCCAACACCATGCTGGGGATTATTATCGGCGCGCTCTATTTAAGTTTCGCCTGGTATGCGGGCGTCGCGGCGTGCGAATCCTATTCCGACCGTTTCAGCCGTCTGAACGGCATGGAGTTTGGTCAGATCCGTATGTGGGGCTCGCTCGGCTGGGCGGTGGCGTCGTCGTTCTCCGGCCTGCTGTTTAACCTCTCTCCGGCGTACAACTTTATTATGGGCAGCGTGGCGTCGGTCATTATGCTGATTGTCCTCCTGAGCCTGAAGGTGAACACCAACTCGGCCCATGCCGGTGAGGTGCTGACCAAAGAGAAAATCGTTCCGGCGGATGTCTACGCCCTGCTGCGCAGCCGCAAATTCTGGGCCTTCTGCCTGTACGTGGCGGGCGTGGCGTGGATGATGTTTATCGCCGAGCAGCAGTTCTCGCGCTATTTCGTCACCTTCTTTGATGACGTGCACCAGGGCAACGCGGTATTTGGCTATCTGGGCACCGTGCAGTCGGGCATGGAATTTGTCATGTATATGGTGATCCCGCTGTTCGTGAATTTTATTGGCGCCAAACGCGGGTTATTAATTGTCGGCCTGATTGTCGGGGCGCGCCTGATTATTTCCGGGATCTGCGATTCGCACCTGCTTATTTCGGTTCTCAAGCCGCTGTATGGCTTGGAGATCTGCCTCCTGCTGGTGTCGGTCTTTAAATATATAGCCGAGCATTTCGATAAACGTGTGAACGCCACCATGTATCTGCTGGGTTATCAGGCAATGCTCTACGTCGGTAATGTCGTGGTCTCTTCCCCTGCCGGTTATATGTATGACCGCATCGGCTTTGAGCAGACCTATATCATCATGGGCGCCACGGCGCTGACCTTTACCCTTATTTCCGCCTTCACGTTATCCGCCTGCCAGAGCAAATGGCGCGGCGCAAAAACGCTGAACGTTGTTGAACATCACTAATTTACGTCGTCAAAGAAGGAATCGAATTATGTTAAGTCGTATCACCGAGGAACGTCTGGCCGATATTTCCGTGCCCGTGGATGAACGCGCCTTTAGCGATGAGCTAAGCTCGGCGCGCAGCCATGTCCTCGACCTGATTAGCCGTCATTTAACGGAGTTCGGCGACAAATTCCCGGCAGAAACCTGCAAGGAGGGGTTTTATCCCCTGACCGATAACGTCGAATGGACCACCAGCTTCTGGACCGGGCAGCTGTGGCTGGCGTGGGAGATGAGCGGGGACGAGAAATTCCGTGAGATGGCCCAAAAACACCCGCGCTCGTTTGGCCTGCGCATTGCCGGGCGCAGCGACACCAACACCCACGATCTCGGCTTCCTCTATACGCTCTCCTGCGTGGCGGACTGGCGGCTGACCGGCAGTCGCGAGGCGCGCGGCTTCTCGCTGCTGGCGGCGGAAGCCCTGCTGGAACGCTTCCACGAGAAGGCGAAGATCATCCAGGCGTGGGGCGATCTGGCCGATCCGGAACAGGCCGGCCGGATGATCATCGACTGCAACATGAACCTGCCGCTGCTCTACTGGGCGACGGAGCAGACCGGCGATCCGCGCTTTGCCGAGGCCGCTCAAGCGCATGTGATGCAGGCCGCAACGTACCTGATCCGTGACGATGCCTCTACCTTCCACACCTACTATATGGACGTGGTCACCGGCGCGCCGCGCTACGGTAATACCCAGCAGGGCTATGCGGACGACTCCTGCTGGTCGCGGGGCCAGGCGTGGGGGATTTACGGCTTCCTGCTGAGCTATATCTATACCGGCGACGAGACGATGATCGCCCTGTCAAAACGGCTGGCAAACTACTTCCTCAACCGCCTGCCGGAGGATTACGTCTGCCATTGGGATCTGGCGCTGGTGGGCACCGACGCGCTGCGCGACTCCTCGTCGGCGGCGATTGCGGTATGCGGCCTGCTGGAGCTGGTGAAGCACCTGCCGGTGACTGACCCGGATCGCGAGTGCTATCTGGCGTGGGCGAAAGGGATCATGTCCTCGCTGACCAGGCACTACCTGATGGGGAAAGAGGAGAAGGGCAACGGCGTGCTGAAACACTCCGTGTATCACCTCGCCAGCAACAAGGGCGTGGACGAGTGCGCCAGCTGGGGGGATTACTTCTACGTCGAAGCGCTGGTGCGCTTCACCCAGAGCTGGAAACTGTACTGGTAAAAAGTGGCTGGGGTGGCGTTGTCACCACCCCAGCACCTCTTTGATGACTCGCCGATAAGGGGTATCGATCTGCTCCGGCACCCGATTGATGTAATCCCGCGCATGCTGGCGGGTCTCGCCGCTCAGGTTATCCAGATAAACAATGGCTTCATCCACGGTGGGCACACGGCCCTCGAGGGAGGCGCTTCTCGGCGGCAGCCCGGTCCAGATCACCGCCTCGATGCCTCTCTCAACCGCCCATCTCGAAAGCAGGCCGGTGTGGCGGCCTTCGATCAGCAATGAACCTATACCGTCACAACGATCTTCCGGGATCCCCTCGCGTTCACGCAACGCCTGACAGGCCACGCTCAGCGTTTCCACATTAAGCCATGCCCAGAGCACCGGTACGGCAGGCGCATTCATACAGATGGCGGTTGCCAGTTCACCGCCGTCACTGACCCGGCAAAACTCGACGGGCAGCGACGGTCCGTCGGTTTTCCACTCCCCGGCGACGGGGAGTGAGCCGCTTTTCCAGACCAACGAGCCCCAGCCCAGACAGGCTATCTTCATCATCTTCTCACTGTACGGCGCTATCAGGCTTCCGGAATACGCAGCGTCTGGCCAGGATAAATTTTATCGGGGCTGGAGAGCATAGGGCGGTTGGCTTCGAAGATTTTGTTGTACTGCGACGCATCGCCATACACCGTTTTGGAGATAGCGCTCAGCGTATCACCCGATTTGACCGTGTAGTAGGTGGCTTCATGTTGGGTATCGGTGGCGGTGATGCTGTTTTCCACCTCGCTGACGCCCGCGATGTTCCCTACCGCGACCTGGATTTTTTCCTTCTGCTCCTGGGTGAGTCCGTCACCCGTCACCACGGCCTTACCGTCGTTAACGTTGACCTGTACTTTGTCGGCGCCCGGTATGTTGAGTTTTTTAAGGTGTTCAGTCACCTTATCGCTCTGACCTTTGTGATCGGTCAGGTTGTCCCACAGCTTTTCACCTGCTTCTTTAACGAAGTTAAAAATTCCCATTCCTTCCTCCAGATAACAATGAAATCAGAAATAAGCATAGCAGGTGCGTTTCGAGGTGATAAAAAAAGCCCGGAAACGCTATGCGTACCGGGCCTGAGGTTCGGTGCTGTTGGTATTGCCGGGCGGCACTTCGTTTGCCCGGCCTACGGTTTTGTAGGCCCGGTAAGCGTAGCGCCACCGGGCAAAACAGGGGTTAAACCCCGTTCTCCAGAATACGGATATGCGTTTCCAGAACGTCACCCTTCACCGCCTCGCTCCACGCTTTCATGTGCGGGGTCTGCAGATGCGCTTCAAGGTGCGCCACGGTTTCCCACTGCTCAACCATCACGATGGAGTCGGGGGCGGTGGTCTGGAAGCTGACGCCTGGGGCGGTGTCCACCATCGGCGCGTAGCCGTGGCAGCCGGCTTCTTCTAAAACGGTCGGGATAATTTTAGCGAACTGATCCAGCACCGCCTGACGGTGATGTTGGCCAGGACGGGTACGAATTTCAGCAATAACGGTAAGCATGGTCATTTCTCCTGATAACATGCAACCAGTTAAGCAAAAATTTCAGCCAGATGCTTGCGATATTCTGCGATATAGCGTGGCACGTCCGGCATTTTGATCACGTCGTTGGTGATAAAGGTCGGCAGCGCCTCCATTCCCAGGAACTGGTTGGCTTTGTGGAACGGCAGATAAACACCGTCCACGCCCACGCCGTGGAAGAACTGATCTTCTTCGGTGAAGGCTTCTATCGGTGCGTTCCAGGTGAGGGAAAGCATGTACTTTTTCCCCTGAATCAGACCGCCGGAGCCATATTTTTTCGAGGCATCTGAACGGGTGCGGCCATCGCTGGCATACAGCGCGCCGTGGCCTTCGGTAAAGACATCGTCCATGTACTTTTTCACGGTCCACGGCGCGCCCATCCACCAGCCAGGCATCTGCCAGATCACCACGTCAGCCCAGAGGAAGTTCTGCACTTCGGCCTGGATATCGTATTCACCGTCGGTGCGCACGACTTTAACATCATGCCCGGCGTCGCGCAGGAAGCCGTCCGCGACCTCGGTCAGGGTGTCATTCAGTTGGCCATTGGAGTGGGCGAATTTTTTTGCGCCGTTGATAATTAGGATATTGCTCATTAAGTTGTCCTCAAAGTAGCGAGTCTGAGGGCTATTCTACGCGCGACAGCGGTGCGGTGAAATTAGCAAAATGTGCAAAGTCTTTTGCTGTAACAGCAATAATTCCCTACCAGCCGACGGTGACGGCAAAGCCGCCCTCCGGCGCATTCCCGAGTGTTACCGTCATTCGATGCAGGGCGGCAATCCGTTTGACGATAGACAACCCCAACCCGCTGCCGGTTTGCTCCTGTCCTGGCGGGCGATAGAAGCGTTCGCCGATCCGCGCCAGCGCCTCGGAGGCAATGCCCGCTCCGTTGTCACGGACAGTAAAACTGCGGCTATCCAGCGTAACCTCCACCACACTGCCGCGCGGGCTGTAGCGGACGGCGTTATCCAGCAGATTGCGCACCAGCAGGCTCAGCAGCAGCTGCTGGCCAGGGCGGGTGACCTGCGGGGCGTTGATATTCAGGCGCATCTCGATCCCGGCCTGCTGCGCCGAAGGGTAGATCTCCATCACCGCCGACTGGAGAACATCGGCCAGCACCAGGGATTCCACGTCATCGAGGCTCTCCAGCGAATCCAGGCGCGACAGGGTCAGGAGCTGCTCAACCAGCCGCGATGCCCGGTCGATACCGGCGTGTAGCTGGTTCAGCGCTTTGCCCTGCGCCTCAGGATCGTCCAGCGACAGCTGCGCCACGTCGGTCTGCACTTTCAGGGCGGTGAGGGGGCTGCGCAGTTCATGGGCGGCATCGGAGGTAAAGCGGCGCTCGCGGGCCATCATCTCCTGGGTGCGGGCGAAAAGATGATTCAGCGCATCGAGCAGCGGGCGAACCTCAACGGGCACGCCGTGGGTCGGCAGGCGGTCAGTGGCATCCGGTGAGCGGAGGCGCAGGGTTTGCGCCAGCTTTTTCAGCGGATGCAGTTCCCGGCTCAGCAAGACGATAAGCAACAGCAGCATCACCGGCAGCGCCACCAGCCAAGGCGTGAGCTGCGATCGCACCACGTCCAGCGCCATCTCCTGACGGTACTCCCGCTCCTGGCCGACCACCACCCGGTACTTGCCGTCCGGGGCGGTGAGCCAGAGGAAGCGCCATTCGTCGTTATCGTCGTTGAGCTGGCCGTTATCAAACCCTTCCCGGCGATAGTGATACGGAATATCGCGCCCGTTTTCGCCGTCGTTAAGCACCATTTTGCCCTCGGGGGTGTAGATGGCGAAGGCCAGCGCATCGTCATCCAGATGGCCGTGACGGGCTTTTTTCGGCACCTCGCGCATGCGTTCCGGGGCTTTGAGCTCGTCGAGATCCATGGTCAGCAGCCTTTTGGCAAACAGCATCTGCTGGGTGTCAAACAGCTTATCGAGCTTATCGGTGGTCTGGTGCCAGGCGACGATGCTCGCGGCAAACCACGCCGTCAGCGACAGGGCTAAGAACAGCAGCGTCAGGCGCAGCTTGAGGCTGAGGCGTTGGGTCAGTTTCATGCGTCACCCAGGGTATAACCGATGCCGTGCACGGTGCGGATAACATCGCTGCCGAGCTTGCGGCGCAGATGGTGTATGTGGACTTCTATGGCGTTGCTGGAGACGTCGTCATCCCAGGTATAGAGCTTCTCTTCAATCAGCTTCCGCGGCAGCACGCGGCCTGCGTTGCGCATCAGGAGTTCCAGCAGGGCAAACTCTTTCGGCTTCAGCACCAGCGTTTCGCCGTTCAGCGTGGCGACGAGGCTGGTGGGATTGAGCGTGATCTTACCGTGGCGCAGTTCGCTATGCGCCTGCCCGTGGCTGCGGCGCACCAGCGCCTCCAGGCGGGCGGCCACCTCAATCAGGGCGAAGGGTTTACAGAGATAATCGTCAGCCCCCAGGCGCAGCCCCTCGACGCGCTGATCGAGCGCATCCCGCGCGGTTAATATCAGCACCGGTTCGTCGCGCCCCTGTGCCCGCCATTCGCGCAGGATTTGTAGCCCGTCGAGGCCGGGCAGCGTCAGGTCGAGTACCACGGCGTCGTAGGGGGCGCCGTAGAGCGCCGCGCGGCCCGTTTCGCCGTCGGTGAACCAGTCCACGCAAAAGCCCATTTTCGTCAGCCCGGCTTTAATGCCATCGCCAATCAGCCTGTCATCTTCTACCAGTAAAATGCGCATGTTTCCCTCCCTGATGCCGTCAGTAAACCCTCTGTTACGCACAGCTGTACAGTAAAAAAATTTAAATTTTCCGCTTAAGAAGTTGTTAAGGTTTACCCTGTTTAATGGATTGCGAAACGACATTAAAGGGAGAGTTAAGATGAAAAAAATCGCTGCTATTGCTGCCATCATGATGATCACCTCCGCGCCGGTGTTTGCGGCACAGGGTGGATTTAATGGCCCATCCGCGACGGCAACCCAGACGCAAACCCAGCAGGGCGGGTTTGTCGATAATGACGCTAACCTCACCACGGCGCAGAAGGTCAAGGATATGAAGGATGACAGCTGGGTGAAACTGCGCGGGACGATTACCGAGCGCCTCTCTGACGACCGTTATACCTTCCGTGATGAGAGCGGCACGGTAACGGTGGAGATCGACAATAAACACTGGAACGGCCAGACCATTACGCCGCAGGATAAGGTTGAGCTGCAGGGCAAGGTCGATAAAGAGTGGAACGATTTCGAAATCGACGTGAAACAGGTTATCAAGCTGAATAAATAACCCATCAAGGGGCCGTTATTCCGGCCCCTTTTTCTTTGTGACTCGACTCGCCAGATAAGGTAGTATCTGCGGCAATATTGCCTGAAACCAACTGGTTTCTGAGTTGAGGAATCCCATTTAATGAGCGATATGGCAGAGCGCCTCGCGCTACATGAATTCACGGAAAACGCCTACCTGAACTACTCCATGTACGTCATCATGGACAGGGCGTTGCCGTTTATCGGAGATGGCCTGAAACCCGTTCAGCGCCGCATCGTTTATGCGATGTCTGAGCTGGGACTGAATGCCAGCGCCAAGTTTAAAAAATCCGCCCGTACCGTGGGTGACGTGCTGGGTAAATACCATCCGCACGGCGACAGCGCCTGTTATGAAGCGATGGTGCTGATGGCCCAGCCGTTCTCCTACCGCTATCCGCTGGTCGACGGCCAGGGGAACTGGGGGGCGCCGGACGATCCGAAGTCGTTCGCGGCGATGCGTTATACCGAATCCCGTCTCTCTAAATATGCCGAACTGCTGCTCAGCGAGCTGGGGCAAGGCACCGTGGAGTGGGTACCGAACTTCGACGGTACGCTGCAGGAGCCGAAAATGCTGCCTGCGCGTCTGCCGAACATTCTGCTGAACGGCACCACCGGCATTGCCGTCGGAATGGCGACGGATATCCCGCCGCACAACCTGCGTGAAGTGGCGAAAGCGGCCATCACCCTGATTGAACAGCCGAAGACCACGCTGGACGATCTGCTGGATATCGTGCAGGGGCCGGACTTCCCGACCGAAGCGGAGATCATCACCTCCCGCGCGGAAATCCGCAAAATCTACCAGAACGGTCGCGGCTCGGTGCGTATGCGCGCGGTGTGGACCAAAGAGGATGGCGCGGTGGTGATCACCGCGCTGCCGCACCAGGTCTCGGGCGCGAAGGTGCTGGAGCAGATCGCCGCCCAGATGCGCAATAAAAAGCTGCCGATGGTGGACGATCTGCGCGATGAATCTGACCACGAAAACCCGACCCGTCTGGTGATCGTGCCGCGTTCCAACCGTGTGGATATGGAGCCGGTGATGAACCACCTGTTCGCCACCACCGATCTGGAAAAAAGCTACCGTATCAACCTGAACATGATCGGGCTGGATGGCCGCCCGGCGGTGAAAAACCTGCTGGAGATCCTCACCGAATGGCTGACCTTCCGCCGCGATACGGTGCGCCGTCGTCTGAATCACCGTCTGGAGAAAGTGCTTAAGCGCCTGCATATCCTCGAAGGTTTGCTGGTGGCGTTCCTCAACATCGACGAAGTGATTGAGATCATCCGTACCGAGGATGAGCCGAAGCCGGCCCTGATGTCGCGCTTTGGCATCAGCGAAACCCAGGCGGAAGCGATCCTCGAGCTGAAACTGCGCCATCTCGCGAAGCTGGAAGAGATGAAAATTCGCGGTGAGCAGAACGAGCTGGAAAAAGAGCGCGATCAGCTGCAGGCGATCCTCGCCTCCGAACGCAAGATGAACAACCTGCTGAAGAAAGAGCTGCAGGCTGACGCCGATGCCTTCGGCGATGAGCGTCGCTCTCCGCTGCACGAGCGCGAAGAAGCGAAAGCGATGAGCGAGCATGACCTGCAGCCGTCCGAGCCGGTGACCATTGTGCTGTCACAAAGCGGCTGGGTGCGTAGCGCCAAAGGTCATGATATCGACGCGCCGGGTCTGAGTTACAAAGCGGGCGACAGCTTCAAAGCCGCCGTGAAGGGCAAGAGCAACCAGCCGGTGGCCTTTATCGACACCACCGGGCGCAGCTACGCCATCGACCCGATTACGCTGCCGTCAGCGCGCGGGCAGGGCGAGCCACTCACTGGCAAGCTGACGCTGCCGCCAGGGGCGACCATTGAGCATATGTTGATGGAAGGCGATGAGCAGAAGCTGCTGCTGGCCTCCGATGCGGGTTACGGCTTCATCTGTACCTTTAACGATCTGATCTCGCGCAACCGTGCGGGCAAGGCGTTGATTAGCTTGCCGGATAACGCCCGGGTCATGGCCCCGCTGGTGATTGAAGACGAGAACGACATGCTGCTGGCGATCTCCGCCGCGGGCCGCATGCTGATGTTCCCGCTCAGCGATCTGCCGCAGCTGTCGAAAGGCAAAGGCAATAAGATCATCAACATCGCCGCGGCGGATGCGGCAAAAGGGGAAGACAGCCTGGCGCACCTCTTTATTCTGCCGCCGCAGAGCACGTTGACCATCCATGTGGGTAAACGCAAAATCAAGCTGCGCCCGGAAGAGCTGCAGAAAGTGGTGGGCGAACGTGGACGCAAAGGATCGCTGATGCGTGGCTTGCAGCGCATTGACCGTGTAGAGATCGACTCTCCACACCGCGCGACATCGGGCGACAACGAAGCGTAACAGAGCACCTCCCCCTCCGCTCAGGAGGGGGACTCGTGAAAAACATCCGTTATAGAAACAAAAGAGTTACCCGCTAACAGTTGCAGTATAATCGTCAACTGTCAGGGGTTTTTGAGGTCGCTATGCTATTAATTGTTCGTACCATTCTTGCCGTTATCTACTGCATTCTGGTCTGTATCTTCGGCTCTGTTTACTGCCTGTTCAGCCCGCGTAATCCAAAACATGTCGCCACCTTTGGCCACATGTTTGCCCGTCTGGCGCCGCTGTTTGGCCTGAAGGTGGAAACGCGTCTGCCGGAAGGGGCAGAGAAATTTGGTAACGCTATCTATATCGGTAACCACCAGAATAACTACGATATGGTGACCGCAGCGAAAATCGTGCAGCCGCCAACCGTCACTGTGGGTAAGAAAAGCCTGCTGTGGATCCCGTTCTTCGGCCAGCTCTACTGGCTCACCGGCAACCTGCTGATTGACCGTAACAACCGGGCCAAAGCACACGGCACGATTGCCGAGGTGGTGAACCACTTCAAAAAACGCAAGATCTCTATCTGGATGTTCCCGGAAGGGACCCGCAGCCGGGGTCGTGGCCTGCTGCCGTTCAAAACTGGCGCATTTCATGCCGCAATTGCGGCAGGCGTACCGATTATTCCAGTGTGTGTTTCCAACACATCGAATAAGATAAACCTGAATCGTCTGCGTAACGGTCTGGTCATCGTAGAGATGCTGCCGCCGGTCGATGTCAGTAAATATGGCAAAGACCAGGTACGCGAGCTGGCGGCACATTGCCGCGAATTAATGCTGAATAAAATCGCTGAGCTCGATAAAGAAGTCGCAGAGCGAGAAGCTGCTGGCAAGGTTTAAGCCGGCTTAAAGGGAAAACGAATTCCCGTGTGTTAGTGCGTTTATAGATGGAGCCATTATGTCACTCAGTCGCCGTCAGTTTATTCAGGCATCGGGGATCGCCCTTTGTGCAGGCGCGGTTCCGCTGAGGGCAAACGCCGCCGGGCAGCAGCAGCCGCTGCCCATTCCGCCGTTACTAGAATCCCGCCGCGGGCAGCCGCTGTTTCTGACGCTACAGCGCGCCCACTGGTCGTTCACTCAGGGTACCCGGGCTTCGGTCTGGGGCATCAACGGACGTTACCTCGGCCCGACGGTGCGCGTCTGGAGCGGCGATGACGTCAAACTGATCTACAGCAACCGTCTGGCGGAGAACGTCGCCATGACCATCAGCGGGATGCAGGTGCCGGGCCCGCTGCTGGGCGGTGCCCCGCGCATGATGTCCGCAAGCGCCGACTGGGCACCGGTTCTGCCGGTCCGCCAGCGCGCCGCGACCCTCTGGTATCACGCCAACACCCCAAACCGCACCGCGCAGCAGGTCTACAACGGTCTGGCCGGGATGTGGCTGATAGAGGATGAGGTCAGTAAATCCCTGCCGATCCCGAACCACTACGGGGTGGATGACTTCCCGCTCATCATTCAGGACAAGCGGCTGGATAATTTCGGTACGCCGGAGTACAGCGAGCCGGGCAGCGGCGGTTTTGTGGGTGATACGCTGCTGGTCAACGGCGCGCAAAGCCCCTATGTCGAGGTGTCACGCGGCTGGGTACGCCTGCGTCTGCTGAATGCCTCCAACTCGCGTCGCTATCAACTGCAGATGAGCGATGGTCGCGCGCTGCACGTCATTGCCGGGGATCAGGGCTTTTTACCGGCTCCGGTGTCGGTTAAACAGCTGGCGCTGGCGCCGGGCGAGCGACGCGAAATCCTGGTGGACATGACCAACGGCGAAGAGGTGTCGATCACCTGTGGCGAGGCGGCGGGCATCGTTGATCGTCTGCGCGGTTTCTTTGAGCCGTCGAGCATTCTGGTCTCGACGCTGGTGTTAACCCTGCGTCCAACCGGTCTGCTGCCGCTGGTGACTGATACCCTGCCGATGCGCCTGCTGCCGGAGGAGATCCTGAGCGGTACGCCGGTGCGCAGCCGGGATATCAGCCTTGGCGACGACCCGGGCATTAACGGCCAACTGTGGGATGTGAACCGCATCGATATTACCGCCCAGCAGGGCTCCTGGGAGCGCTGGACGGTGCGCGCCGACAGGCCGCAGTCGTTCCATATCGAAGGGGTGAGTTTCCTGATCCGCAACGTCAACGGCGCCATGCCGTTCCCGGAAGACAGAGGCTGGAAGGATACCGTCTGGGTCGACGGGCAGGTGGAACTGCTGGTCTATTACGGGCAGCCTTCCTGGCCGCACTTCCCGTTCCTGTTCCACAGCCAGACGCTGGAGATGGCGGATCGCGGCTCGGTGGGGCAAATGTTAATCAATCCGGCACCGTAAAACGTGCCGGGTGGCGGCTTCGCCTTACCCGACCTACAGGCCGTAGGCCCGGTAAGCGAAGCGCCACCGGGCATTAACATCCCCCGCACAATACTCCTTCATTTCCCACAATGATCCAGCGTATAATCCCGCTCCTTTTGTCTATTTTTTCTTCGGAAGCATTATGAGCGCAATTTCCCTGATCCAGCCGGATCGTGACCTCTTCTCCTGGCCGCAGTACTGGGCGGCCTGCTTTGGACCGGCGCCTTTCCTGCCGATGTCTCGTGAAGAGATGGACCAACTTGGCTGGGACAGCTGCGACATTATCCTGGTGACGGGTGATGCTTACGTCGATCACCCGAGCTTTGGTATGGCGATCTGCGGTCGCATGCTCGAAGCCCAGGGCTTCCGCGTCGGGATCATTGCCCAGCCTGACTGGAACAGCAAAGATGATTTTATGCGCCTCGGTAAGCCGAACCTCTTCTTCGGCGTTACCGCGGGCAACATGGACTCGATGATCAACCGCTACACCGCCGACCGTAAGCTGCGTCACGACGACGCCTACACCGCGGATAACGTGGCGGGCAAGCGTCCGGATCGCGCAACCCTCGTCTACACCCAGCGCTGCAAAGAGGCCTGGAAAGATGTGTCGGTCATCCTGGGTGGCATCGAGGCGAGCCTGCGCCGTACCGCGCACTACGACTACTGGTCTGATACCGTACGCCGTTCGGTGCTGGTGGACTCCAAAGCCGATATGCTGATCTTCGGCAACGGCGAGCGTCCGCTGGTGGAAGTGGCGCACCGTCTGGCGCAGGGCGAACCGGTGGGCGACATCCGCGACGTGCGTAATACCGCGATCATGGTGAAAGAGGCGCTGCCGGGCTGGAAAGGGGTGGATTCCCGTATCATCGATATGCCGGGCAAAATCGACCCGATCCCGCATCCGTACGGCGAAGATCTGTCGTGTGCGGATAATAAGCCGGTTGCGCCGAAGAAAGCCGAAGCAAAAGCTATCGTGGTGCAGCCGCCGCGTCCGAAGCCGTGGGAAAAGACCTACGTGCTGCTGCCATCCTTTGAGAAGGTAAAAAGTGACAAGGTGCTCTACGCGCATGCGTCCCGTATTCTGCACCATGAAACCAACCCGGGCTGTGCCCGTGCGCTGATGCAAAAGCACGGTGAGCGCTACATCTGGATTAACCCGCCGGCAATCCCACTCTCTACCGAAGAGATGGACAGCGTGTTTGCGCTGCCGTACAAACGCGTGCCGCACCCGGCGTACGGCAACGCCCGTATCCCGGCGTACGAGATGATCCGCTTCTCGATCAATATCATGCGTGGCTGCTTCGGGGGCTGCTCTTTCTGTTCGATCACCGAGCATGAAGGGCGCATTATTCAGAGCCGCTCTGAAGACTCCATCGTCAACGAGATCGAAGCCATTCGCGACACGGTACCGGGCTTTACCGGCGTCATCTCCGATCTGGGTGGCCCAACCGCCAACATGTACATGCTGCGCTGTAAGTCGCCGCGCGCGGAGCAAACCTGCCGTCGTCTCTCCTGTGTCTATCCGAGCATTTGCGAACATATGGACACTAACCACGAACCGACGATCAACCTCTACCGTCGTGCCCGCGATCTGAAAGGCATCAAGAAGATCCTCATCGCTTCCGGGGTGCGTTATGACATCGCTGTGGAAGATCCGCGCTACATCAAAGAGCTGGCGACCCACCACGTGGGCGGCTACCTGAAGATCGCCCCGGAGCATACCGAAGAGGGGCCATTATCGAAGATGATGAAGCCGGGGATGGGGAGCTATGATCGCTTTAAAGAGCTGTTCGATACCTATTCGAAGCAGGCCGGGAAAGAGCAGTACCTGATCCCATACTTTATCTCCGCACACCCGGGCACGCGTGATGAAGACATGGTGAACCTGGCCCTGTGGCTGAAGCAGCGTCGCTTCCGTCTGGATCAGGTGCAGAACTTCTATCCGTCGCCGCTGGCGAACTCAACCACCATGTATTACACCGGCAAGAACCCGCTGAGTAAGATTGGCTATAAGAGTGAAGATGTGGTGGTGCCGAAGGGGGACAAACAGCGTCGCCTGCATAAAGCCCTGCTGCGTTATCACGATCCGAAAAACTGGCCGCTGATCCGCCAGGCGCTGGAAGAGATGGGCAAAAAGCACCTGATTGGCTCACGCCGCGACTGTCTGGTGCCTGCGCCAACGGTTGAAGAGATGCGCGAAGCGCGCCGCCAGAACCGCAATACACGTCCGGCCCTGACCAAGCACACGCCAATTGTGCATCAGCGTTCGAACGGTGGGGCGAGCACGAAGAAGAGTGTAAAACGTAAGAGCGGTTAAACCGCATTGCCCGGTGGCGCTGCGCTTACCGGGCCTACGCTCTGATATGTAGGCCGGGTAAGGCGAAGCCGCCACCCGGCTTTTTACTAACCGCCAAACTGGTCCGGATCCGGGCCTAAACGCTTGCCTTTATCCAGCTTCGCAATTTCACCCAGTTCATCTTTATCCAGGCGGAAATCCCACACGTTGAAGTTCTCAGCGATGCGCGACGGGGTGACCGATTTCGGGATCACCACCAGACCGCAGTCCAGATGCCAGCGAATGACAATCTGTGCCGGGGTTTTGCCGTACTTATCGGCCAGGTCGCGGATAATTTTCTGATCGAATACCCCTTCGCCGCCCTGGGCCAGCGGGCTCCAGGATTCGGTCTGGATCTTGTGGGTCGCATTCCAGGCATGCAGCTGGCGCTGCTGCATCAGCGGGTGCAGTTCAATCTGGTTGATCACCGGGGCGACGCCCGTCTCATCAATCAGCCGTTGCAGATGGTGAACCTGGAAGTTACAGACCCCGATGCTTTTTATCAGCCCGGCTTTTTGCAGCTCAATCATCCCCTTCCAGGCATCGACGTAATGGTCGATAGCCGGAACCGGCCAGTGCATCAGATAGAGATCGACGAAATCGAGTTGCAGCTTGTCCAAGCTCTCCTGCAGGGCTTCTGCCGGACGCTTCTGGTCGTCGTTCCACAGCTTGGTAGTAATGAACAGCTCTTCGCGGGGTACGCCAGCGCTGGCAAGGGCCTTGCCGACGCCCTCCTCATTTTTGTAGGCGGCAGCGGTATCAATGGAGCGATAGCCGACTTCCAGTGCTTTATGAATGGCGGAGACGACCTCGTCGTTACCGGCTTTCCATACGCCGAGCCCCAACTGGGGCATTACGTTGCCATCCTGAAGCTTGATTACGGTTTGGTTTGCCATTTTTCCTCCTTCATTGGACATCCACCAGGAGTGATCCCCTGGTGGCGTATGTGCATTAAGCCTGGCCTAAATGCCGAAAAACGGAAGGCAATCGCGTAAAATCAGTTAGCGAGCGGCCTCGTAAATACGGCGGCTTACATCGAGAGTAATGTCATGATGTTCCCCGATTTGCGTCATGCCGTGCTCCTCGAGTTTTGCCAGCAGGGCAGGGATGGAACTGCCGTCCAGACCGTAGCCGGAGAGACGCGTCGGAACACCCAGCTGCTCGAAGAAGTTGCGGGTGGCTGCGATAGCCGCATCGATACGCTCATCTTCAGAACCGGCAGTAATACCCCAGACGCGCTCAGCGTACTGCAGCAGCTTGCCACGTTTGGTGTCGCGTTTTTCATTCCACAGCGCAGGCAGAACCACGGCCAGGGTCTGGGCATGATCGAGGCCGTGCATCGCCGTCAGCTCGTGGCCCAGCATGTGGGTTGCCCAGTCCTGCGGCACGCCTGCGCCAATCAGGCCGTTCAGCGCCTGAGTCGCAGCCCACATCACGTTGGCGCGCACTTCGTAGTTTTCTGGCTCTTTCAGCGCCAGCGGGCCATCTTCGATCAGGGTCAGCAGAATGCCCTCGGCGAAACGATCCTGAATTTTGGCGTTTACCGGGTAAGTAACGTACTGCTCAACGGTGTGGACAAAGGCATCCACCACGCCGTTCGCCACCTGACGCGGCGGCAGGGTGTAGGTGTAAACCGGATCCAGCACCGCAAACACCGGCTGCACGTGCTCGTTCATAAAGGCCTGCTTGTCGCCGGTGGTTTTACGGGAGATCACCGCGCCTTTATTGGACTCGGAGCCGGTCGCTGGCAGGGTCAGTACGGAGCCCATCGGAATGGCGCTCTTGATGTCGCTGCCGCCGGTTTGCAGGATGTGCCACGGGTCGATGGTTTCATCGTAATGGGCCGCCGCGGCAATGAACTTGGTGCCGTCCAGCACCGAACCGCCGCCCACCGCCAGCAGGAATGTGATCTGCTCGTCGCGGGCGATTTTTACGGCCTTCATCAGCGTTTCGTAAGAGGGGTTTGGCTCAATGCCGCTGAACTCACGCACATCCATGCCTTCCAGCGCGGAGTAAACCTGATCCAGGACGCCATTCTTCTTCACGCTACCGCCGCCATAGGTAATCAGGACGCGGGTATTGGCCGGGATCTGCTCGCGCAGATCGGCAATGGCGCCTTTACCAAACAGGATGCGGGTTGGGGTATGCAGATTAAAATTGTTCATTGTTCGTTCCCTTTGGTGGGTGAAAAAACAGGGCGGCACAGAGAGCTGCCTGATGGTGCTCATTGTGGCGAGCGTACGCGCTCCTCTCAATGCACATTCCTGCCGTTGTCTTGCCCATTTCTACACAGTGCTGGAGAAAATGGGAAAAAATGCGCACACTGCAGGCGTCGGAAAACGTACCCGGAGTGAGAGAAGATGAAACGTGAAGCAGTCTGCCTGCAGCTAACGGAACAAATTAAGAAACTGAAAGATAATGAAAATTATCTTGATACGCTGCTGCCGGATGTTCGCCTGCTGTACGGGACTCAGCCCTACGCCCGCACGCCGGTGATGTATCAGCCGGGTATCATTTTTCTCTTTTCTGGCCACAAAATTGGCTATATCAATGAGCGGGTATTTCGTTATGACCCCAACGAATATCTGCTCCTGACAGTACCTTTACCCTTTGAATGTGAAACTTTCGCGACAGAGGCGGTGCCGCTGGCAGGTATTCGCTTAAATATCGATATCCTGCAACTGCAGGAGCTGCTGATGGACATTGGCGAAGACGAACTGTTTCGCCCGTCGATGGCGGCGAGCGGCATCAACTCCGCCACGCTGACGGATGAGATCCTCTGCGCCATTGAACGTCTGCTGGACGTGATGGAGCGGCCGCTGGACGCGCGGATTCTGGGTAAGCAGATCGTGCGCGAGATCCTCTACCACATCCTGCTGGGGCCGGGCGGCGGGGCGCTGCTGGCGTTGGTCAGTCGTCAGACTCACTTCAGCCTGATTGGACGGGTACTGAAACGCATCGAGAGCCAGTACACCGAAAACCTGAGCGTGGATCAGCTGGCGGCGGAGGCCAACATGAGCGTCTCGGCGTTCCACCATAACTTTAAGTCGGTAACCAGCACCTCGCCGCTGCAGTATCTCAAGAGCTACCGCCTGCATAAGGCGCGAATGATGATGATCCACGACGGTATGAAAGCGAGCGCCGCCGCGCTGCGGGTAGGCTATGAAAGCGCCTCGCAGTTCAGCCGGGAGTTCAAGCGCTACTTTGGCGTGACGCCGGGGGAAGATGCGGCGCGGATGCGGATGATGCAGGGGATGTGATTGACATGTAGGCCGGGCAAACGCAGTGCCGCCCGGCGCTTTTCCCCGGAGGCGCTACGCTTACCGGGGCTACAACGACAGCAGCGTCTCAGGCGTTGCAGTACTTCTTACGGATCACCACTACAATCGTTCCCACCAGCCCTGCGACCAGCAGGAAAATCGGCAGGATCATCAGGAAGGTCATGACCTGATCTTCGTGGCGTTTAACGAACGGGATCATGCTCAGGGCATAGCCAAAGGTAGTCACTACACCGACCCACAGCAGCGCGCTCAGCCAGTTAAAGAACTGGAAGCGGCGGTTAGAGAGCCCGGAGATGCCAGCCATGGTTGGCAGCAGCGTACGCACAAAGGCCAGAAAACGCCCAACCAGCAGCGCCAGCAGGCCGTGACGATCGAACATGCAGTTCGCCCGCTGATGGTATTTATGCGGCAGCTGTGCCAGCCAGCTTTTGACCACCCGCGTATTGCCGAGCCAGCGGCCCTGCAAATAGCTGAGCCAGCAGCCCAGGCTGGCGGCTGAAGTAAGGATCACCATCGTGGGGGTAAAGTCCATGACCCCTTTACCGATTAACGCCCCTGCCAACAGCAGCAGACTATCCCCCGGTAAAAAGGAGGCGGGCAGTAACCCATTTTCCAGAAACAGCGTGGCGAACATAACGAAATAGACAATCCCAACCACGTGCGGATCCGCCAGTGCTGCAAAGTCGTGTTGCCAGAGTGCAGCGATAATATCTTGAATAACAGCCATGGGCTTTCCTGTGGAACAGCATATATAAAGCTATTGTACTCCCTATTTCGTCGGCGGGCTTTGATCGCAGACGCAACAAATCAGACTTTTCTGCACTTAACGTGGAGAAAAGTGTCCGCGGAGTGTGTTTGTAGCCCTGCGCTATTCGATACGCGCAAACCCGGCCTCTAAATCGGCGATCAAATCATCGACGTTTTCCAGGCCGATATGCAGGCGGATCAGGGTGCCGGTAAAGTCCACTTTGCCGCCCGGACGCAGGGCCGCAATCTGCTCTGGCTGGTTCGGCAGGATCAGCGACTCAAAGCCGCCCCAGGAGTAGGCCATGCTGAACAGCGAAAAGTTATCCAGGTAAGCGGCAAGTTCGTCATTGCTCAGGCGTTTATTAAGCACGAATGAGAACAGGCCGCTGCTGCCCGTGAAGTCACGTTGCCAGAATTCATGCCCGACGCTGCCCGGCAGCGCCGGATGGTTAACCCGCGCCACCTGGGGATGCTGCGCCAGCCACTGCGCAACTTGCACGCTGCTTTCATGATGTTGACGCAGACGCACACCGAGAGTGCGCAAGCCGCGGCTGGTCATATAGGCGGTGTCGGCATCCACCATCTGGCCCATCAGATAGGCGTTCTCACGCAGCTGCTCCCAGCAGCGGGCGTTGGAAACCGCGGTACCAATCATGCCATCAGAGTGGCCAATCAGGTACTTCGTCGCCGCCTGAATCGAAATGTCGATACCAAAATCGAGCGCCTTGAACAGCACTCCCGCCGCCCAGGTGTTATCAATCATGATGATAGCCTCCGGCGCTTTGCTGCGTACCGCCTGCACAATGGCTGGCACATCATGCACTTCCATAGTGATAGAGCCGGGTGATTCCAGGAACACAATCCGGGTGTTGGGCTGGATCAGATCGGCGATGTTCGCGCCAATCTGCGGATCGAACCAGTCGGTAGTGACCCCTAGCTTGCTGAGGATTTTGGTGCAGAAGTCTTGGCTTGGCTCGTAGGCGGTGTTGGTCATCAGGATATGGTCGCCCTGTTCGACGAAGGCCAGAATGGTATTGGCCACCGCCGCTGCGCCGCAGGGGAAGAGCGCACAGCCCGCGCCGCCCTCCAGCTCGCACATCGCTTCCTGTAGCGAGAAGTGGGTCAGCGTGCCGCGACGCCCGTAAAACAGCTCACCGTTGGCCCGGTTACGGGTGGCGTGCTTTTTCGCCTCAACGGTATCAAACACCAGCGACGAGGCGCGTTGGATGACGCTGTTCACGGAACCAAGGGTATATTTTTTACTGCGTCCCGCCTGGACAAGGGTGGTATCAAGATGCTTCTCTTTCATATCTGCACAACCTGTTTTTATACGTCTGGACGTCCACACTACCACGAAAGTAAAAATGGTCACGTTAGCGGTAGTGGGTTCAGCGGAAAATTTTTTAAAATTTGTTTCCGGGAAATTTTTCCTGCGTAAGCGCAAGGAAAATGAAACGAATTTACGGCACTATGTAAATACTAATGAGAACTACTATCAATTCGACGTTGTTTTGATATTATTATGCTCAGATTTTGTGATTTGCGTCCTGGAGATACCGAGTGGGTAATAATTTGATGCAGACGGACCTCTCCGTCTGGGGTATGTATCATCATGCCGACATCGTGGTGAAGATTGTCATGATCGGCCTGATTCTGGCGTCTGTCGTCACCTGGGCTATTTTCTTTAGCAAGAGCGTAGAGCTTCTTTCCCATAAACGTCGCCTTAAGCGCGAGCAGCAGCAGCTGGCCGAAGCCCGCACCCTGAATCAGGCGAGCGACATGGCCGCCTCTTTCCAGGCGAAGAGCCTGACCACCCTGTTAATCAACGAAGCGCAGAACGAGCTCGAACTTTCTGCAGGCAGTGAAGACAACGAAGGGATTAAAGAGCGTACCGGCTTCCGCCTTGAGCGTCGCGTTGCGGCCGTTGGCCGTCATATGGGACGGGGTAACGGTTACCTGGCGACCATCGGCGCGATTTCGCCGTTCGTCGGTCTGTTCGGTACTGTCTGGGGCATCATGAACAGCTTCATCGGCATCGCCCAGACGCAAACCACCAACCTTGCGGTTGTGGCACCCGGCATCGCCGAAGCACTGCTGGCAACGGCCATTGGTCTGGTAGCAGCAATCCCGGCAGTCGTTATCTATAACATCTTCGCCCGTATGATTGGCAGCTACAAAGCGACCCTCGGCGACGTTGCCGCCCAGGTTCTGCTCCTGCAAAGCCGCGATCTGGACCTCAGCGTCAGCTCGGCTAAGCCGATTCGTTCTGCTCAGAAATTTCACGTAGGTTGATTCGTCATGGCAATGCGTCTTAATGAAAATCTGGACGATAACGGCGAAATGCACGAAATCAACGTGACGCCGTTTATCGACGTTATGTTGGTTCTGCTGATTATCTTCATGGTGGCGGCGCCGCTGGCGACCGTAGACGTGAAGGTGAATCTGCCTGCATCATCCAGTCAGCCGCAGCCGCGCCCGGAAAAACCGATTTATCTCTCTGTCAAAGCCGATAAATCTATGTTCCTCGGCAACGATCCGGTGACCGATGAGTCGGTGATCCCGGCGCTGAACGCCCTGACCGAAGGCAAGAAAGACACTACCGTCTTCTTCCGGGCTGACAAGACCGTTGACTACGAAACCATGATGAAGGTAATGGACACGCTGCACCAGGCGGGTTACCTGAAAATTGGTTTAGTCGGCGAAGAGAAAGCGGCGGCGAAATAAAGAGAAACGGCAACCCACGGGTTGCCGTTTTTGTATTTGCCGGATGGCGCCTGCATGCGAAACGTAGGCCGGGTAAGGCGAAGCCGCCACCCGGCACTGCACCATCAGCCTAAATGTTCCCCACCGCATACGCCGTGCACTTCTGCCGTCACGTAGCTGGACTCCTGACTTGCCAGATAGACATAGACCGGCGCCAGCTCTGCAGGCTGCCCTGCACGTTTCATCGGCGTCTGCTGACCAAACTGCGGGAGCTTCTCCTGAGGCTGACCGCCGGAGACTTGCAGCGCCGTCCAGATAGGACCCGGGGCGACCACGTTGACGCGCACGCCGGTCTCTGCCACCTGTTTCGCCAGCCCGCGGCTGAAGTTGAGGATAGCCGCTTTAGTGGAAGCATAGTCCAGCAGGTGCGGGCTCGGCTGATAGGCCTGAATTGAGGAGGTGGTGATAATGCTCGACCCGGCGGGCAGCAGCGGCAGCGCCTCCTGGGTAATCCAGAACAGGGCCAGCACGTTCACGGCATAGGTCTGCTTAAACTGCTCGGTGGTGATATCGGCAATCTTTTCCACCGCCACCTGCTTACCGGCTACCAGCGCCAGCACATCCAGCCCACCCAGCTCCTGATGGGCTTTATGTACCAGCGAGCGGGCAAATTGTTCATCGCTCAGGTCGCCAGGGATCAGCACCGCTTTGCGCCCGGCCTCTTCGATAAGCTGCTTAACCTGCTGGGCATCCTCTTCTTCGTCGGGCAGATAGTTAATGGCGACGTCTGCTCCTTCACGCGCGTAAGCGATGGCGGCAGCGCGTCCAATCCCGGAATCGCCCCCTGTCACCAGTGCCTTACGATCCTGTAGTCTGCCGCTGCCTTTATAGCTCTTTTCGCCGCAGTCCGGCACCGGGTCCATCTTGCTCTGCAGCCCCGGTACAGGCTGTTTCTGCTTGGGATATTCGCCGGTGTAGTACTGGGTTGTCGGATCCTGAATTTTGCTCTGAGAGTTTGCCATAGGTGTTCTCCTTGAGGGGTTAATCAGACTTTAAGCTTAGGAGAATCAACTGGGCTGTGAGGATTATTCAGGATAATCCTTAAAAAAAATGGGCTGAGGAGAAACAGGCGAGACGGCAGGGTTCGGCGAGAGGTTACGGCTTTTGCGGTGGGATGTCCGCTTTCGCGGCCAGCACCTCTTCATTCAGCGCAACGGTGGTCACGCTGGTGGTGCGATAGCCTTCATCAGCCAGCTTACGGGTGACGCGCAGGGTCGCGGTTTCACGTGCCAGGATATATTGATAATTGGTTTCCAGGCGCGCCAGTATTTTTTCTTTTAAATCTGGGCGCTGTTGCATAATGGCGTTTATTGTCGCGCCGTAGATCTCTTCTTTTACCTGCAACGGATAAATTTCACGACGATTCTGCCATTTCAGACGCACCAGCCCGGCCGGAATGGAGAGCAGATCTTTAGCAATTCTTTGTATTTCAGCGTTTTTAATCTCTTTAAGCGCGGCAAGGTTTTGCTCTAAGATAAATTCATCGCTTTTTTTGTCATCTAAAGCCAAATAAACGTTGTTGTTATCAACATCCTTCACGTTATTCATCCTCTAGCGTATAAAACACAGGCGTGTTTTTTTCGCAGGTAATAAGATTCAACCAGATTTCATTACCGGCTTCGTTAATCTCATCGGTTTTTTCCGCCAATATTTGACTTAGTGCCTGGGCATCTATTTCCCCCTCCGCCTGCAAATCATTCAACAGCCGGGCGAACACCTCGATTTTAACTACCCGAAATAAGCGGTCTTTAATATGCCGATCGTGCTCTTCAAGCAACATATTGCGGGAGTTACCGGTACGGGTAACGCCAATTAATATATCTGGCGCATAATCAGCGAGTGTTCTTTTCCCCTTAGTGAAATTGGCATTGCTTTCTGCTTCTGGCGGTTTTGGTTCCACGGAAAACATGTGAAACTTGGCCGGAACCAGATTGTCGGGCAACATTTTATATTTCCTTTAATTTCAAAGGGGTAGGGTTGTCTGGAGTGTGAGATTCGTTGACAATAACATGAGGCAAATTTAAAATCAAAAAAAATGGAGCCTGCCTATATGAACAGCATTTTTTATACTGTCATTACTTTGTTATTGCTTACCGCCGTGGTTCTTTTATTGATGCGCGAGTTCAATAAAAGTAGCGATGTGGGAAGCACGCACGTCCCGCCTCAGCCGGAGCGAATGTCAAAAGAAGAGGGCGAAGACCATTTTTCAGTGTTAATGAATGCGATTACGCCGGTTTGGTACTGGCGTGTTAATCATGAATATATTGATTTCCTCCATGCCACAATTAAACGAATGAATATGGTGGAAATAAATAGCATTCCTGACCTGTTTGAGGCGCAGCGCCGTTGCAGCGATCTTAACTCGGCGGTCTACAAATATTACGACAATATCAAGAAGCGCTGCCTGAACGGCGAAAAAGTGTCGCACACCGATCTGGAGGTGATGAACCTGCGCCAGTGTTTTCGCGAGTTCAGCCTGGAGGCGTATCCATCGCTGGTGGAGCTGGTGTGGCCTGAGTATCAGCGTCCGGTGGTAAAGCCTGAGCAAGTGTAGGGGATCTGTTGTTTAGTTGTTGCAAACAATTTGGGCCATTGCGATATACTGCACACTGGTTTCGTTTGCAGACAGGACTCTATGGAACGCTTTTTTGAAAACGCAATGTATGCCTCCCGCTGGTTGTTAGCCCCGGTCTATTTTGGCCTCTCGCTGGCGCTGGTGGCGCTCTGTATTAAATTCTTTCAGGAAATTTTTCACGTTCTGCCGCATATTTTCAGCATCGCTGAATCCGACCTGATCCTGCTGTTGCTGTCGCTGGTGGATATGACCCTGGTGGGCGGCCTGCTGGTAATGGTGATGTTTTCTGGCTACGAAAATTTCGTCTCGCAGCTGGATATCTCCGCGGATAAAGAGAAGCTGAGCTGGCTTGGCAAAATGGATGCCTCGTCGCTGAAAAACAAAGTGGCAGCGTCGATTGTGGCGATCTCTTCCATTCACCTGCTGCGGGTGTTTATGGATGCCAAAAATATCCCGGACAACAAGATGATGTGGTACGTGATAATCCACCTCACGTTTGTGCTGTCGGCGTTTGTGATGGGGTATCTGGACAAGCTGAGCCGCAAATAAGACAAAACGCCTGATGACGCTGCACTTATCAGGCCTACGGGGATCCTATAGGTCGGGTAAGCGCAGCGCTACCCGACCCTTTTCCTGAAACTACTTATCCGAAGAGGCCTGCCACAGATTCAGCTGCCCGTCGGCCACATGCTGGTCAATCCGCTGTAACTCCTCTTCGCTAAAGTGCAGGTTATTCAGCGCCTGCACGTTCTCCTCCAGCTGCTCTGTCCGGCTGGCGCCAATCAGTACCGAGGTGACACGCTCATCTTTCAGCAGCCAGCTCAGCGCCATCTGCGCCATCGTCTGTCCGCGCGCCTGGGCCATCTCATTGAGCAAACGCAGGCTGTTCAGGTTGGCTTCGGTCAGCATGTTCTCCGTCAGGCCGCGTGCCTTTTTGCCTTCGCGTTGCATGCGGGAGCCGTCAGGGATGCCGTTCAGGTATTTTCCGGTCAACAGCCCCTGGGCCAGCGGCGTAAAGGCGATGCAGCCGGTGCCGTTAGCGGCCAGGGTATCCAGTAAGCCGCTCTTGTCCACCCAGCGGTTAAGCAGGTTGTAAGAGGGCTGATGAATAAGCAGCGGGATTTTCCACTCGCGCAGCAGCTCCGCCATTTTCTGCGTCCGCTCCGGTGAATAGGAGGAAATGCCGACGTACAGCGCTTTCCCGCTCTGCACCGCCTGCGCCAGCGCAGAGGCGGTCTCCTCCATTGGTGTGTTTTCATCGACCCGGTGCGAGTAGAAGATATCCACATACTCCAGCCCCATCCGCTTCAGGCTTTGATCGAGGCTGGCGAGCAGATACTTGCGTGAGCCGCCCGCACCGTAAGGCCCCGGCCACATGTCATAGCCCGCTTTGGTGGAGATAATCAGTTCGTCGCGATAAGCCGCGAAATCGTCGCGCAGCAGGCGGCCAAAATTTTCCTCCGCGCTGCCCGGCGGTGGGCCATAGTTATTGGCGAGATCGAAATGGGTGATGCCGCAATCGAAGGCTTTTCGCAGCAGGGCGCGCTGTGAGTCGAGAGCGTGGACGTGGCCGAAGCTGTGCCACAGGCCGAGTGACAGGGCGGGTAAGCGCAGGCCGCTTTTACCGCAGTAACGGTACTGCATCGTCTCGTAGCGGTCAGGGGAGGCGTTCCAGGGCATGATGTCTCCTTTCTTAGTGATTGATTTTCGAAACAGCGTTTCTATTCTAACCTTAGTTCGTTCACAATTCATGGAGATATGCGATGACGCGTATGACCGCCAAAGACTTTCCTCAGGAATTGCTCGACTACTACGACTATTACGCTCACGGCAAAATCAACAAACGTGAGTTCCTCAATCTGGCTGCCCGTTATGCAGTTGGCGGCGTCACGGCGCTGGCGCTGTTCAATATGCTTAAGCCCAATTACGCCCTTGCAGAGCAGGTGAAGTTTACCGACCCCGACATTCTGCCCGAATACATCACCTATCCTTCACCGGACGGCCATGGCCAGGTGCGCGGCTACCTGGTGAAACCGGCCAAAGCCACCGGCAAAGTGCCGGCGGTGGTGGTGGTCCACGAAAACCGCGGGCTCAATCCCTATATTGAGGATGTGGCGCGTCGGGTGGCCAAAGCGGGCTACATCGCCCTGGCACCGGATGGCTTAAGTTCGGTGGGCGGTTACCCCGGCAACGATGAGGAGGGGAAAATCCTGCAGCAGAAGGTCGATCCGACGAAGCTGATGAACGACTTCTTTGCCGCCATCGGGTTTATGCAAAAACACCCGGACGCTACCGGTAAAGTGGGGATCACCGGCTTTTGCTACGGCGGCGGAGTGTCTAATGCCGCTGCAGTCGCCTGGCCAGAGCTGGCCTGCGCGGTCCCTTTTTATGGCCGTCAGCCACCAGCGGCGGACGTCGCCAAAATTAAGGCGCCGCTGCTGCTGCATTACGCCGAGCACGACAAGAATGTTAACGAGGGGTGGCCTGCTTATGAGGCCGCGCTTAAAGCTAACGGTAAGGTGTATGAAGCCTGGATCTATCCTGGCGTAAATCACGGATTCCACAACGATTCTACCCCGCGTTACGACGAACCCGCAGCCGAATTAGCGTGGAAAAGAACCCTGGGATGGTTTGAGAAATATTTGAGTTAAGAAAATACCCGGCAGCCTGAGGCTGCCGGGTAGGCGTGGTCATCAGAAGCTGTAGCTCATACCTGCCTGAACACTGGCGTCGTTATCGACATCGCCTGTGCCATAGTAAATGCCGGTATTCAGCGAGAAGTTGTGCGCAATAGTGGCATTCACGCCCGCACCAAACATTCCCATGCTGTTGTTATGACCTTCGGTGTTGTGATAATCCGCCGCCTGGATATCGGTATCATCGCTGAACTCTTTCTGCACGCGGGCATCCAGCCATGGCATGATCTGCACGTTTTTGTTCAGATCGGTCAGGGTGGTGGTCAGACGCAGACCTGCGCCGCCGTTCCAGGAGGAGACCTGGCTGTCAGCAAAGGTCACTTCTCTGTCGGAGAAGCCGTTAGCTTTGGTCTGATCCCAGCCGAGGATGGCGTACGGTTGCAGCACGGTTTCGCCCGGCAGCATCACGTTCACCCCGGTACGAGCCTGAGCCATATACAGGCTACCGTCTGTGGAGCCGTGCAGCGCTTCGGTCATTCCGCTGGTGTCACCAGTGACGTTATGGGCGGAGAGGGAGTAGCGCATATCGCCATAGCTGAAGCTGGCGTCGGCGAACATGCCCCACTGACGACCGTTCAGCGCCTGCTGCCAGCCGCCGTACAGGCTGTAGTAATTGCCATAGACGGTGTCCTTGAAGCTGTCCGGGCCGTTGGCGGTATCTTCAACGCGGCTGCGGGTCCAGGCCAGCGCCACGCCTCCGGTTACGCTGTCCCCGTTAGCGAGGTATGCCGTCCAGTCAACGCCGCCCTGTGCGCCCTGAGTGATGCTCTTGTAATCCACATCGTTGCTGAAGTTACCGTTCTGATAGAGGAAATCACCCCACAGCTGGGCCCCTTCCTGCTGTTCACCCGTCAGGCCAGCAAAGTGCAGGCGATCCAGGTGGCTGGTGATGTCATCGGTAACCTGATGGCCTGCCTGTTCGGCCGCATCCAGACCGGCGACTAACCCCTGGACATCGCTGGCCAGTGCGCCACGTGAGCTGCTAAAGACAATATTCCAGTTCTGGCTACTATCGGCGGTGAGCAAGCCCTGCGGCGCAGTATCAGCGGCCACAATGCTCAGGTCATTGTTGTAGTTATAGGCTGCGCTGCGGTTTTCAACCTGCTGCTGACCGTTGCTGAAGGTCGCATTGGCGGCCGTTTGCGGCGTGGTGGTTGCCGTAGACGTGGTAAAGGTCCCCAGCACAATATTTTGCTGATTGATCGCCGAAGAGGTGATGTTATTGACCACTACGGCGTTACGGGAGCCGGTGATCTGGCCGAAGTTGACCCGGCTGTCGGTGCTCATGTTCACTACGGCATTACTACCGGTAGTGTCGGCGGTCAGGGTGGAGCCGTTTTGCAGACTCCATGTGGTGGAATCGTTAATGGTGTCGAGGCTGATGCTGTTGTCACTGGTGGTATTTACGGTTTCAAACTGATTAATTTGCCCGGAAATAGAGCTGCCAGCATCCATCGACAGGGTATCGTTGCCGTCCCCGCCGGTGACATTACCGGTGACGTGAGAATCATTCACCAGCACCACGGTGTCATTGCCTGTGCCGGTCGTAATATTGCCGTCAACGTTAGCACCGTTTTGCAGGGTGATAGTGGTACCGCCGCTGTTCTGGCTGGCGTTCAGGTCGCCATTAATGGTGCTGTTATCCACCAGAACGGTATTGGTGGAGTTACCGCCCAGCGTAACATTGCCATTTACGACGCTGTTATTGGTGAACGACAGGTTGGTCTGGCCTTTTTCATTAATCACGCCAATGTCGCCGGTCACGGTGCTGTTGTTCAGCGCCAGCGTATCCTGCGTGGTACCGTACATTGCCACGACCAGGTCGCCAAAGGCATCAACATTGATATCCTGGAAAGGTTTGTACTGGCTCAGCGTCTCTACAATGGTATCGAACTTTTGCGCCACCTGGCTGTTAGTGGCATCCACGATGGCGTTAGTCAGGGTAAGGGAGGTATCGGATTTGTCGCTGCCGACATAGATGCCGCCATTGTCCATGATGCTGTCGCTCATGGCGATGGTTTGGGTGCCCTGGCCAGCGCTGATAATACTGCCATGCAGCGCGCTGCCGTTGCTGATATTTACGTCGTGGTACCCTGCATCGAGCGGATCGAGATAGATGGCAGCGCCCATCATATAATCTTTGTCTCGCTGATAGGTCCCGTCGCTGTTCTGGCCGTTCAGGGTGGAGTCATTGACGTTGATCGTTGTATTGGTGGTTTTTAATGTAGAACCGACTTCGATCATATCCACTTTGGCATTGTCAGTGACGTTAATATTCACGGTACCGCCATTGCTTCCCTGAATATAATAACCTGACATGTCAGTGCCGGTAACGGTTAAGGTCTGCGTATCTCCTGTTTTACGGTGGCCATCCATATAAATATTGGTTGCCGTTTCATTCGCCATAACGGCGTCAGTGACGCCAGGATCCTGATAGAATTGGCCGTCTTTATATTCGGAAAGACCGCAGGTCTGGGTGGTGTCACCATTCTGGCAAGGCGTGGCAGGGGTCTCACCTGCCTGGGCAGCAAAAGACGCAAGTGACAGTAATACACACTGCGACAATAAGGTTCTTTTCATTGAAATACGCATTTTTCATCTCTTATAACCGGATCAAAGTGAACTCTTTTTAAACCAGATATGCGTAATTAAGAACTTTCTCAGGCGAAAAGGGTGTAATGAAATTTTAAATTATATCAAGTCATTAAGTGTCCATTTTAATAAAAACAAATGATTGATTTTTTAAAATATATCCATATCGTGAATGTTACAGTTTTATTAACGTACAAAAAGTACGACTTTTTCTCGACACGAAGGGAAGATTCTTCGTTAAGCAGGGAAAGCGGACTAATCCTTTAGGGTTATGAGGGTAATGAATGGAGAGTGTGATTTACATTTGTAAAATTTATGAAAACTAATAACACGTTATTTGGAGGGGCTTTTCCCCAAGCGTGATTATCCTTTTCCGGCCCGGTAAAGCGAAATGAAAAGTTTTATAAAAATAACCAGGAAAAGGTATTGCTTCGCCTTTTCTTGCCGATAACGAGGGTAATACTCGCCTCCGGGCGAAATCTCCCTCAGGCAAGGAAAGAGTTATGCGTATATTTCGTAATCTTACAATCCGGTTCGTCATGCTGACGATTCTGGGTATCTTCTGTTTAATGTGGGCGGGCGTGGGGCTGTATGGCTCATGGGCGCTCTCCCGCGTGGCGGATGGCAATGAGGTCGATCGTCAGCTGGTCAGGCAGATGACGGTGCTCAGCCAGGGCAACGATCAATATTTCCGTTTTGTCACCCGGCTGAGCCGGGCGATGGAGACGCAGGCGGCAGGCGGCAAGGCCGATTTTGCCGCTGTGCAGCAGGCGCTGGATACCATGAGCAACAGGCTCGACGAGTTGAAAGCCATGTCGCCGGGGCCAATGGATGCCGACGTCTCCGCCCGGGTGATCGCCAACTGGCAGGCGTTGCTGGATAATGGCGTTAAGCCCCAGATGCAGCTGGCCCAGCAGGGCAACCTTGAGGGCTATCGCCAGCAGGCGAATAATGTTACCCCACCGCTAAGCCGCGCCTTTGGCGAGAGCGCCGGACAGTTCAATAAAGCCGCTGACACCATTCTTGACCGCACCCGGGTAACGGTGGATAGCTTCACCAGCATCACCCGCACGGTGATGATTACCGCGACGATAATCGGCCTGTTGATCCTGCTGTTCGCCGACCGTTATCTGGTTGCCATGCTGGTGAAACCCCTTGAGCAGCTCCGCCACCATTTCCGCCTGATTGCGCAGGGGGATCTTAGCCAGCCGATCGCGCCTTTTGGCCGTAACTGTGTGGGCCAGCTGGTGCCGCTGCTGACGGCGATGCAAGACAGCCTGCGCGAGGCGGTGAGCACCATCCGCAACGGCAGCGAGAACATCTGGCGCGGGGCGACGGAGATCTCCAGCGGTAATAACGATCTCTCGTCGCGTACCGAAGAGCAGGCAGCGGCGCTGGAAGAGACCGCCGCCAGCATGGAGCAGCTTACCGCCACGGTGAAGCTCAACGCGGATAATGCCCGTCAGGCCAGCGAGCTGGCGGATGTCGCCTCGGTCAGCGCCAGCCGCGGCGGCGCACTGGTGGAAAATGTGGTCAGTACCATGACCGGGATCTCCATCAGTTCGAAGAAAATTGCGGAGATCACCAGCGTCATCAACAGCATCGCCTTCCAGACCAATATTCTGGCCCTCAACGCGGCGGTGGAAGCGGCGCGGGCGGGCGAGCAGGGGCGTGGCTTTGCGGTGGTGGCCGGTGAGGTGCGGAATCTCGCCAGCCGCAGCGCGAACGCGGCAAAAGAGATCGAGGGGTTAATCGCTGACTCCGTCTCCCGCGTGGAGGAGGGGTCCAAACTGGTGACCGAGACCGGCACCACCATGGAGGCGGTGCTGCGCGATATTACTGGCGTCACCACCATCATGAAGCAGATTGCCAGCGCCTCGGAAGAGCAGAGCAAAGGCATTTCGCAGGTTGGGGTGGCGATCACCCAGATGGACGGCGTGACCCAGCAGAACGCCTCGCTGGTGGAGCAGGTGTCGGCGGCGGCTTCCGCGCTGGAGCGCCAGACCGAAGAGCTGCAACGCTCGGTGCAAAAGTTCCGTCTGGCAGACTAACGTCGGGCGAGCTGCGCGTCGCTGATCAATTGCGTCACCTGCGACAGGTGACCAATTTTCACTTCGCTGGATCGCTGAAACTTGCTTTTGTCGATCAGCAGCAGCGACTGGCTGGCGCGGCCCAGCAGCTGCGACTTAAACCCGGCGCTGTGCGGGGTGGGATCCCACATCACACCCTGCTTATCCACCCCTTCACACGAGAAGATAAACAGGTCAATCTCCAGCGATTTCAGCAGCGTCACCAGGGCCGGATTCACATAGCAGCGGTATTTGCGCTCCAGCGTCCCGCCCGAGCAGATCAGGGTGATGCGCTCGCGCTTCGCCATCTCATGGCAGATGGGCAAGCTGTTGGTAAAGACCGTCAGGGCGATATCCGGCAGCTGCCGCGCCAGGTGAAAGCAGGTTGAGCTGGCATCCAGGGCCAGCGTCATGCCTTCGCTGACCCAGTCCAGCGCGTGACGGGCGATATCGGCTTTATCCGCGTAGTGGCTTTTCAGCCGCGCGCCAAAGGGCTCGCCGCCGTCGCGGTGATCCGGGTGGATCGCCCGGGCCCGCCCATGATGGCGCACGATCTTTCCCTGCTGCTGCAGCTGCTTCAGATCGCGACGAATCGTCTCTTTGCTGACATTAAGGTCTGCGGCCAGCGCCTCTGTCGTCAGCCAGTCGGAGGCCGACAGCAGGCGGATAAGATCCTGATGACGGGTGCTTTTCATGGTTCTGTTCCGTTACGGGTGAAGGCGAGCGGTGTCTGGCCAATCGCCACGCCGTTTTTGCCGGTGTGCTTAATCTGGTACATCGACCGGTCGGCACGGCGCAGGGCGTTGACGAAATCATCCTGCTCCAGTACGTCGTCAATCCCCACCGAGGCGCCGACCTGCGCCTGACCGTTATCCAGCTCGAACGGCGTCAGCGCTGCCTGCAGACAACGGTGGGCGGTGCTGCTCACCAGCACACTGGAAAGCGGGAAAGGCAGCAGCAGCACGAACTCATCACCACCCAGACGACCAACAACGGCCTCCGGCGGGCAGGCATCGCGCAGGCGCTGGCTGAGCTGGATCAGCAGCTCATCGCCGCTGCGATGACCGAAGGTGTCGTTCACCGTTTTAAAATCATCGAGATCGATAAAGGCGATGCAGAGCGGCCCCTGGGCCTTAAGCTGGGCGAAGTGCTTAAGCAATGCGTGGCGGTTGGCAAGGCCAGTGAGCGGATCGTGATTAGCCAGCTGGGCCAGCTGCTCTTCGTACTGCTTCTCTTTGGTCATGTCGATATGGGTACCGGTCACCTTCAGGGGATTGCCGTTTTCATCCCAGTCCGTCACCCGCCCGCGGTCCAGCACCCAGGTGACGGTGCCGTTTTTGTGCTGCATGCGGTGCAGCGCTTCATAGAAGGGGGTTTTGCCGTGCAGGTGATCGTAGAAGGCATCCAGTACGTTCTGTTTGTCATCCGGATGCAGATGCTCACGCCAGATCTCAAACTGCGCGCTCAGCTCCTTGGGCTGATAGCCCAGCATAGCGCCCCAGCGGCGGTTATAGATAATCAGCTTCCCGGTAGGAACATCGAGCTGCCATAAACAGAGACCCGTCCCGTCGAGCGCAGCACTGAGCTTGTTTCGGGCGTCACGCGCCAGCCTGGCAAGCCGGGCATTGTGCTTTTTGAGATTCTGAATCTGTTGTTTAAGCGCCTTTTCTGACATGCGAATAATCTGAAGAAAGAAATTATTGATGCCAGTTTACGGGATGGAAGTAAATATACGGTTAAAAAAAGAAAGGGATTTGTGTTAAGGCTTATATTGACGATCTTATAAGCAGCCATGAAATAAGAAATGAGGGGGCTGATAAAGCCAGGTGGAATAATCACTTGGCATTTTTTATTAGCGGGTTGCTTCGCCGACCAGGCCGCCCGCTCCCGCGCCGAGAGCGGCGCCTTTGAGAACGCTATTACCGGTTACAGCGGCTGCACCAGCGCCTACAGCGGCACCAATGACGCCACCCTTACGGGCAGCTTTGCCTTTCTCACCGTTCTTAAACATCGCCCCGGTACCCGCCCCAACCACCGCGCCGCCGACGGTGGATTTTACGCTTTTCCCGGCTACTGCGCCGATGGTCGCGCCCACCAGCGCCCCGGTAGCGGTTTTATCTGCCGCCAGGCTGGAAGCAGAGCAGAGCAGCGCGCCGATCATTAGCGTGATTTTCATGGTTTTCATGACAATTCCCTTATAAATGTGCAGTGAGACATTGCGGGGAATACTGCCAGCTGTACGGATTGACGGGTAGGCCAATAATGCCGTGGTGGAGAAACTCGTCTTAATCTGATCGTCGCCGGGCGGTGGCCCGCCCGGCACGGGGGTTAGCCCTGACGTTTATCTTCGGTGTTGGTATCAAAATCGCTCGCCGCATGGCGCTCATGCAGCTGTTCGCTCAGCTCGCCATTGGTGCGGTTGACGATACGCCCGCGCTTTACCGCCGGACGGCTGGCGACATCCTTCGCCCAGCGCTGAACGTTCTTGTAGCTTTCGGCATCGAGGAACTCTGCCGCGCCATAAACCTGGCCCAGCGCCACGCTGCCAAACCATGGCCAGATGGCAATGTCGGCGATGGTGTACTCTTCGCCCGCCACGTAGCGACCCCGCGCCAGCTGTTTATCCAGCACGTCGAACAGACGTTTGGCTTCCATGGTGAAGCGGTCAATGGCGTACTCAATTTTTACCGGGGCATAGTGATAGAAGTGGCCGAAACCGCCGCCAAGGAACGGGGCGGCGCCCTGCAGCCAGAACAGCCAGTTCAGGGTTTCCACACGCCCAGCCGGATCTTTTGGCAGGAAGTGACCGAATTTTTCCGCCAGGTAGAGCAGGATATTGCCGGACTCAAACACCCGCGTTGGCGGCGTGGTGGAGTGGTCGCGCAGGGCCGGAATTTTAGAGTTCGGGTTGACATCCACAAACCCGCTGGAGAACTGATCGCCCTCGCCGATGCGGATCAGCCATGCGTCATATTCCGCACCGGTGACGCCGAGCGCCAGCAGCTCTTCCAGCAGAATAGTGACCTTCTGGCCGTTCGGCGTACCCAGGGAGTAAAGCTGCAACGGATGTGAACCGACCGGCAGGGTTTTCTCGTGGGTGGCACCTGAGATTGGGCGGTTGATGCTGGCGAACGCGCCGCCGCTGTTGTTCTGCTTCCATTCCCAGACTTTCGCTGGCTGGTAGTTATTCTCGGACATGTTGATCTGCCTTTTTGTGGAGGTGTTGAGGCAGTGTAGCAGGTGTTCCATGAACGGTTTAACGAACTGAGCGCATAAGGTTATGCGCTCAGCGGCCTGCCTGCTCGCGTGCTATCGCAGCGGCACAATCTAAGCTGCAAAAACATAATGTTTTACCCGGGCATAGAAAACGGGGCCCCTGAGGGCCCCGTTGAAGGTACATATCAATCAGAACGACTTGCGTAAACGCAGGCTGAAAGTGTGGGCCTGGTAACGTTCGCCGGCCTGCAGGTCGTAACGCGCGTCGAAGCTCAGATCGTTGGCCTCGTACAGCGTGGTGCCGATGGCTACGCCAGCCATATCTTTCACCGGAGAAGCACCTTTGGTGATAAAGCTGGTTTCACCGATGGCGTCTGCGGCGTAAGTCGCATGGCTGCTGACCTGGCGGTTATCGTACTGGTGGATCCAGGAGACCTGGGCAAACGGCGTCAGATTACCCAGACCGGTGGAGAAGGTCTTCTCCAGGCGGGCGCCGATATCGCTGACTACCGACTGCGTATGGGTACTGCTGACATCCAGCGCCATCCCGTTGCCGCCGGTTTCGCTGTAGCCATCCACATGCTGATAACCGTAAGTCAGGCCCGCGAGCGGGGTCAGGACCATGTCGGCTGGCAGCGTGATCGGGTAACCCAGCTCGCTTTGCAGAGTGACCGACTGGCCGTTGAACTTGCCGTGGGCTGCGCCAGAGAAGCCGGTGAAATCGGCGCGGCGGACGGAGCTGTAGTTCTGACGGTTCAGGCCCGCGGAGAGGTTCAGGTACCACGGATTGCCGGTGTAGGCTGCGTAACCAATCACCCCGTAGTTATCGGCGGTAGAGTTGTTGCCGCTCAGGTTATCTTTACCGTGTACGGAGGTGTTGCTGTAGTTCAGCGCCGCGCCCAGACGCCAGGCGTCGCCCAACGCGCGGTCGGCACCGATGATCAGGCCGCCAAATTTCGCTGAGTAACCGCTTACTTCGTCACGGCTGTCCTGACGGGCATAACCGCCGAACGGCTGACCCCAGACAATCCAGTTTTCTGCGTAGTCATCGCCAGTTGCCACTCCGCTTATGCCAGAGGCCTGTGGATTACGCACGGCATCGATGTGAGCGCCCACTACTGCCTGAGCAGTAGAGATGGCAACGGATGTCGCTGAACTGGTATTGAGGTTCTGGCTGGTAGAGAGACGCTCGCCAACGCGGTTCGCCTCCTGTTCACCTTCAATGGCCAGCGAGGCGTTGTACAGATTCAGCAGCTGCGGAGAAGCGATACCGGAATAGTTCGCCAGCCCGCCAAGTGATGCGGTAGCGCTTGGGATGGTGGCATAACCCTGTTTGCCCGGCTGGGCAGGCGCTGGCTCTGCTGGCGCAGGCTGCGTTGGTTGTACTGGCGGTGTGACGACCGGCGGGACAATCTCAGGTTCGGTTACCACTGGCGGCGTCACTTCTGGCGTCGGCTCCGGCTGGGGTTGCGGCTCTACCGGAGCGGGAGCGATCGGCTCTGCACCCAGGGTTAAGACCAGCGCCTTGCTCGTCGCATCTTCATACACGGTGCCGTTGACCGCACCACGGTAGCCGAGCGCTTTGTAGTTCAGCTGATCGGCATGGTAGTCGGTCTGGGCACCATTGGCGTTGATCACCACATAGCGCTGCCCTTCGGCGAACTTATAGGTGTTGCCGGTGCGCAGCAGGTTGATACTCGATCCCGCGTCGATAGTGGCGTTGCCGCTAACGTTCAGACGACCATACCCGGCATCGGCAAGCAAATCGCCGCTAGCTACGGCTAAATCCGAGACGCCGGAGATGAGCGTTGCGGCCGCTTTCTGATGATAATCACCCAGAATATTGATGCTGTTATTCACCTGCAGGGATGCAGCTTCGTTCAGCACGGTGCCGGCCGTCACCTCGATGTCGTCGCTCATCTGCATTGCCATCAGGCCATACTCAGGGATAACGCTAAACGTACTGACATTATCGTTGAGCAGCAGCGAGCCGTTACCAAATGTAACATTAGAGCCAGTAATGGTGCCCGTCGCGCCATCGATGCCGGTCAGCGTACCTTGGGTGGTGCCACCGTTAATGGTTAATGGCGTCGTGCTGGTGGAGTAAATATCACCGATAATGGTGCCGGTATTGGTGAGGGTTACCGTGTCGCTGTTATTACCGTTAACAAACAGGGCATAGCCTCCACCGCTTAACTGACCGTTATTGACGATGTCGGTATTGCCCTGATTGTTGTTGTTCCAGATGTAAATCCCACTCCAGTTACCCGCAATTTCACCGTTGTTCACAATGGAGCCAATAACGCTATTACTGTTGCTGTTGTTATAGACAGCCGTGTCGTTAGCGCTGATTTTACCGTTATTAACAAGGGAGTTAAGGGTGCCGGAGTTAATAATGCCGAAGGAGCTGCCGTTAATCTTCTCATCATTAACGATAGTATTAATAACGCCCTGGTTGATGATCCCGGAGCTACCGTAATAATCGGTCGTGCCGCCTTCAATTGTTCCGGTGTTATGCAGTGAGCCAATCGTACCGCTGTTAAAAATGGCCCCTTTTTGCCCCATGAATATGCCGTTCTCGTTATTCACAGAAGAGATAAGGCCAGCATTATTCAGGTTATCGATGGTGCCCTGATTGTTGATGCCGCGATAGCCCACAATCTTGCCATCCTCGGTATTAGCCAGGGTGCCGATCGTCCCGGCATTGCTCAACGTACCGTTGTTGTTATACCCGAAAAGGTTGTAAGAGCCCGGAACCCTCTCGAGCGTGCCGCTGTTAGTGAAGGTGTTAATCACACCCGTTGCACCTACCGCCACGACGCTGCCGTTTTGATACTGGCTCAGGCTGGAGATGGTGCCGTTATTGTTAAGTGTATCTACTGTTCCATCAATCTGAACAATATTGTTGTTTAACAATAATGGGTTATCAGCGGTGTCGCTAATCACGCCATCATTAATAAGCGTCGTTACAGTAACGCCCGCGTTCACGGTTAAGGCGTTGGTGGGGTTGCCGGTGATATTTCCCTCATGCGTAATATGCACCAGCTCTTTTGCATCAGCGATCTGAATATTGCTTATGGGCGTGTCGATAATTAACTCGGGAGACGTTGCGAAAGCTTGCGCAGCCGTCGAGGCAACCAGCAGGGAAATCAGCTGGCTAAGGCGTTTCTTTTCCATGGTATTCCGTCATAAGTAGCGATGATTGTGCAAATGCTGTGGCGATTTCTTCGGATTAATCCGATATCTTCGGGCGCAGAATATACAATTTGTTGCCGAAAACAATAAGCTCTGCTTAATTATTTCAGGCTGAATCTATTCCACATTTTTTGTAATGTTTATAATTTGACTTAAGGCTGGTGGCGGAATGAGGATATATCCTCACCTTTTGCAGGGAACATTATTGATTAATTTGTCTTTATTGTTGTGCGGGTGTATTTCTGGCGATCCCAACACCGCCGCGCAACGTATTGCCGGTCAAAGTGGTCTGATCAGTGAAAAATTTGACGCAGATCCCTTCCCGATTGTCGGCTGGTATCGGATCACGCCACCGGTGAACACCTTGCATCTCTATATCGAAGGAGATGGTTTTGCCTGGAAAAACCGCATCACTCCCTCGGATAACCCGACACCACGTAATCCAGTTGGCCTGAAGCTGGCGGCGGCAGACAATCATGCCAGTGTGCTTTACCTGGCCCGGCCCTGTCAGTTTATCGGGCCCCCTTTGCCGGCCAGCTGCCGTGCCAATATCTGGACTCAGGATCGCTTCTCGCCTGCGGTAATTGATGCGATGAACGCGGCGGTTAACCGGGCCGTGGCGCGCTATCCGGGAGTGCAAATCGATCTGATCGGCTACTCCGGGGGCGGTAATATTGCTGCGCTGCTGGCGGCACGTCGACACGACGTGCGCTCTTTGCGAACGGTAGCGGGCAATCTTGATGTGGCGTATGTAAATGCCCTGCATCATGTCACCCCGATGCCCGAAGCGGCGAATGCCATCGAAAGCGTTCCCGCGCTTCGCACACTGCCGCAAATTCATTTCAGCGGGGCAGAAGACACCACCGTGCCGCCCGCCGTTGCCCGGCGCTTTCAGCAGGCGGTAGGGGAGGAATGTACGCGGGCAGAGGTGATCAATGGGATGGCCCATGGCTCGGACTGGGCGGCAATCTGGCCGCAGTTACTGACGCATCAGCTCCCTGATTGTTGAATGAAGGAACTCTCACGTTGGTTTGGCCTGTTAGCGGGAAATAAAAAGAAAATTTGAATAAATAATATTATTGCACTAATAATTCATCACCACCGTTTTAATTTCAGAATGTAATTGTTTCCCAACTAATCGATTTTTAATAAATATAAATATCTTGAAATGCATTTCGTGAATGATATTTGTAATGGTTATTTTTTCAGACGTTAAGAGAAATCAATAATATTGGTGGATTCCTATTTAAACATCAGTAGGTTGTGACTGGGGTCTGCTCCTGTTAATTTTAGCGGTGGTCTTACTTGATCCCATATCTGAAAGACCACAACAGTATTCAATAACGCGTAATGTCACCTTAATCGGGATTTGTCACTGAGCAGGCTCGCCGGGTGGCTCTGGTTTAATTGTTGATTCTGATGCGGTGTACCTTTTAGGGTTCTTGGTCAGGTTAATTCAGATTAGGAAAAAGAGGCTCAATTCAGATATCAAGACCAGAAAGTTTTTAAAAAGGGAACAAAAGTATGATTTCTTCGGATGAGAAAGTTCAACAGCGAGCCAGTATTAAGCTGGCTCCGTTAACGATTGCAATGATTTTAGCCTTACCTGCAGTCGCACATTCAGCAGATTTATCCATGAAAAATGGAAAGATCTACAACGCCAACGGCGTTCCGGTTGTTGACATTAATAAGGCAAACAGCAGCGGTTTATCACATAACGTTTGGGACAATCTGAACGTTGATAAAAAAGGCCTCATTTTCAACAACAGCGCTTCAGCCACCAGTACGCTATTAGGCGGTGATATCCAGGGAAATAGCAATCTGAGTGGTGGTACCGCTAAAGTCATTCTCAACGAAGTTACCTCCAAAAACATGACGACCATCAATGGCATGATGGAAGTTGCTGGCGACAAAGCGGGTTTAATCATTGCTAACCCTAATGGCATCACCGTGAGCGGTGGTGGCAGCATCAACGCCAGCAAATTGACCCTGACTACCGGTAAGCCAGATATTAAGGACGATGAACTGAATGGCTTTAGCGTCAACGGTGGCACCATTACTTTGGGTAAGCTGGATAGTGCAAGCCCGACAGAAATTCTTTCACGCAACGTTGTTATCAATGGCAAAGTTTCTGCCGATGAACTTAACGTGGTGGCAGGGAATAACTATGTAAACACGGCTGGCGAGGTCACTGGCAAAGTAACCGCAACGGGCAAGCGTAACGGCTATAGTGTTGATGTCGCTAAATTAGGCGGGATGTATGCCAATAAAATTAATCTGGTCAGCACGGAAAGCGGGGTAGGTGTCCGTAACCTCGGCGTCATTGTCGGCGGTGAGAAAGGTATCAGTATCGATGCTAATGGCCAGTTGCTGAACAGCAACGCCCAGATTAAGTCTGAAGGCATCATTAATTTAAAAACAAAGGGCTCGCTGGAGAATACGACAGGCACAATCGCGTCTAACAAAACGATCTCGATCGATACCAATAAGAACAAAATCACCAATACTCGCGCGGGAAAAATCACAACTTTCGCTGATATTTATGTGAACAGTGGTGCCATCGATAACACGAACGGCAAGATTGCTGCCGGCGGAGTGTTAGCCGTTAATACGAATAAAAATACCCTGATTAACTCCGGTAAAGGAAATAATGTGGGTATTGAGGCAGGTATTGTCGCGTTAGAGACCGGTACGCTGAATAACAGCAATGGTCAAATTCGTGGTGAATACATGGAGCTGAATTCTGCATATCTCAATAATAATAATGGGATATTAGAAACTAACGGCGACATCATCATTAACAGCAGTGATAATATTGATAACAACAAGGGGTTGATCCGCTCTGCAAGTGGCCGGATTAATATGACTGCTGCTAAGTCTGTCAATAATAAAACCACCAAAACCGCGGATACAAACAGTGCCGATACATTAGGTATTGCGTCTGAAACTGGGGTTAAAATTGTCGCTAATGCGATCTATAACAATGGTGGACAGATCGCATCTAATGGCGATGTCTCGTTGGAAAGTCGCGGCATGATTGACAACGATTCAGGCAAGGTGATGTCCAACGCCAAAGCGATAGTGAAAGGCAGCTCCGTTCGCAATGACAACGGTGGTATCAGCGGCAAGCAGGGCACAAATGTTACTGTTGATGGTAATCTGACAAACTACATCGGGGTCATAAGTTCTGAAGAGGGCGATGTCGCGCTGAAGGCCAATACCGTTAATAACTACGGTGGTTTTATTACCGCGCAAAATATCTCTATCGATACCAAGGGAGAGTTAAACAACAGTACTGCACTTATTGTTGCCAATAAAAAGCTGACGGTGAATGCGGGTACAAATATACAGAACCGCAATAGTAACAATTTTGGTAATAATTTCGGTCTCTATTTTGGCATGCCACAGCAGAACGGTGGTATGATCGGCAAGGAAGGTGTCAACCTTACCGCAAACAATATTTATAACAACTATAGTCGAATTATTTCTGAAAAAGGTTCGATTGATCTGAATTCAAGAAATAATTTTGAAAATAACAACGCCCAACTTGTTAGTGGTGGCGATGCAGTCATAAAAGTGGGTAATACGTTTAATAACAATTATGCGACTACCTACAGTGCTGGCAACCTTAGCATCAACACTACAAATTTAAGCATTAATAGTAACGGCAATTTCCTTGATAACAATGCAACCGGGATTATTGCTTCAGATAAAGATCTGATTCTGAACGTTACTAATAATCTTAATAACACAGGCTGGATCAGCGGTAAGGGCAATGTCACTCTTAACGTTCTGAAAGGTCAATTAAATAACCGTAATACGATCGCTGCCGATAAGTCTCTGACCATAACGGCCTCTAATGGTATTGAGAACTCAAAAGATATCTCCTCTGGTGGTACATTAACTCTCGATTCTAAACGTTCTATTGTGAACAACAATAACAGTAGTATTGTTGGTTATAATATCGTTATGAATGCGAACAATGATATCACTAACCGTAGCAATATTGTCAGCGATGCTGACATGAAAATAACAGCTAAAGGTAATTTAAATAATTATCTCAATCTGGTTAGCTACGGTGACGTGGCGATTACTGCTAATAGTGTCAATAACAATAACTCGGTGATCGATGCTAAGGGTGCCTTGAGTATTAACTCAACAGGCAAGATTGGCAACTCCAGAGGGACGTTACGTTCTCAGACTGGAGATATGTCTCTTGTTTCTAATAATAATAACATTGATAACTATTATGGCTATCTTATCTCTGGTGGTAAGATTGCGATCAAAGGGAACAATCTGAACAATGATAACGGCCTGATTGGAAGCAACGGGGATATCAACCTTTCCCTTAAAGGATCCTTTGACAATGGTAAGGGATCTGTCAGCAGTAATTGGGGTGATGTCGTTCTGAATGCGAACAGCATTGATAATAACAACGGTTTCATCTCAGGTAAGAATGTTTCCGTCGATTCTAAATCAACGATTTATAACAATGATGCATTAATTTCTGCTTATAAAGTTCTTACTGTTAATGCTAACGGTAACGTTGAAAACAAAAATGGCAACAACTTTAATCGCGATCATGGTGCATATTTCGACCTGGTTGATAGCATTGGCGGTATGAGCGGTAAAGAAGGACTTAATATTACTGCTCAGAACATTTACAACAACAATAGCAACTTGATCGCTGAGAAAGGTGCTCTGACGTTAAACTCCAGAGGTGTCTTCGATAATACGTCTGCGAAAGTAATTAGCGGGGCTGACAACAGCATCAATGTCGCTGGTGTTTTCTACAATAATTATGCAACCGTATACAGCGAGGGGAATCTTGATATTAAGGCTTCCAAGCTGGAAAATTTAAGTAATGGAAGCATGGAGAAGAATAACGCAACAGGTGTTATTGCTTCAGATAAAAATTTGAACCTTACTATTGATAACAGCTTTACTAACTACGGCTGGATTAGCGGTAAAGGTGATGTCAATCTTAACGTTCTGAAAGGAGCATTTTATAACCGCAATACACTTTCTGCTGACAAAGCTATGACAATCAATACTCTGAGTGGTGTTGAGAACTATAAAGACATTGTTGCAGGAACGACGCTGACCGTGAACACCGAGAAGCATATTACAAATAGTAATAATAGTAATATGCTTGGTAAAGATATCGTGATGAATGCAGTGAATAATATCGTTAACCACGGGAACATCGTAAGCGATTATTCTTTAATCGCAAAAACAGCAGGGGATATCTATAACTATCTCAATATGCTGAGCTACGGTGTCGCTAAAGTCACTGCGAAAAATGTCGTTAACAGCGATAAAAATGCGGTTTTAGGCGGTTTTTATGGTTTAGAACTGGAGTCAGAAAAGACAACTAACACTGGTACCCTTGTAGGGATGTAAACCATAAACAAGGCAGCAGCATTGTTTGATGCTGCTGCCTTCTATTTTTACCGAGTGAATCAATGGAATTGAGATTTAAAATCTTTTGTGCAATCGCCTTGCTGTTCTTTCAAGTGCCAGTAAAGGCTAGTGTTGATGCATTGATAATCCAACAAAAAAATGCAGACAACAATACCTATCATGAGCAAAAGATCGATAAGAAGGATGTTTACTCTAACGCGAAACTAAAAGCATTTGAGCTGGATGATCTGCCAGTCGAAAAGAACTGTTTTGTTATAAAAGAACTGATTCTGGATAATAATTTTCTGAGAAAAAAATTAGAAAACAATATCAAGAAGAGTGTTGTCGGGCGTTGTGTAGGCCCTACTGGAATTAATAAAATAGCCACGGCTTTGCAGGATTATTATATTGATGCTGGTTATATTACTACCCGTGTAGATATTCCATCGCAAAATATTTCTTCTGGTGAGCTGAAGCTTGCTGTCGATGCAGGCCGGATCGACAAAATTATTATTGAGGGGAATGATATTTTACCCTGGATACTGCCCTTTAAGAAAGGCGATATCCTGAATATTCGCAATATAGAGCAGGGGCTGGAAAATCTTCAGCAGGTGCCTGGCGTTAACGTTAAAATCGATATCGAACCGGGGTCGAGGAATGGCTATAGTAATGTTTTGATTAACACTCATCGCTTTAAAAAATGGAGCGTAAAAGCAATTTACGATAACTGGGGTGATGAAGCAACAGGGCGCTATCGTGCCTCGGTTATTGGTTATCTTTTCAATGCATTAAAATCCAGCGATCTTTTTTATCTGGCGGGTACCAAAAGCACCACCGGCCAGTATGAAAATATAAGCACGTACTATTCATTACCAGTAAATTACTGGAATTATTATTTTTACTACAGCAAGAGTAAATCTAAACAAAATATCCCGCTCGCATGGACAGCGATGGACTATGTGGGCGACAGCGAGTACTGGAGTGCAAAAGCAGCACGAACACTTTATCGCGACAGTAGTCGAAAGCTGACGGGCAGCGCAGAATTTATACGCAGAAACTATAATTATACGATTGCGGGAGAAGAGCTGGCGTTACAGAAACGTAATATGGGTAACGTGAAGTTCGGCATCAACTATAAACAGCAGCTTGCAGATGGGAATTTGAGCGCAACGTTGTCATGGCAGCGTTTTCTGACATGGTTCGGCGGTGAAAAAACACCCGATATGGTTTATGGCAACGTGAGTTCAGCTAGCCAGCTGTTTAACCTTGAAGGGAACTACACGAAGCAATTTAGCAATAGCATTTATAGTATAAATTTTTTCTCTCAGTATACGCCGGATGAGCTGACGTTGCAGGATCAGCTAACGATTGGCGATCGCTGGAGCGTGCGTGGTTTTGAAAATAGTGTGGGGCTAACCGGAAACAACGGTTTCTTCGTACAAAATACGTTGTATCGCCCCTTAGGGTTTCTGCCTGCGAACTATTACATTGGCGTGGATTTGGGACAAATTAAAGAGGATATCTATTACGGTGATGAATTCATCGTCGGTGGTGCGATAGGTCTTCAGGGGAACTTTAAAAGCCTTGAGTATGACGTTTCCGTTTCGGCACCCTTCAAATACCCGGGCGATCTGAATGTCGATAAAGCAAATATTAATTTCAATTTTTCTTACCAGATATAGTTAAGGATTAGCGGTATCATGCGTATCGGTACGGATATAGTAGAAGTTACGCGTATTAGCCGGGCGATTGGTCACGGTGACAGTGGCTTTCTTGCGCGCGTTTATACGGAACAAGAAATAATTAAAATTAATATGGCTGACCCCGATTATGAGCGGGCTTCTGGATTTTGGGCGGCGAAAGAGGCTGCAGTAAAGGCGCTCGGATATGGTTTTCGCGATGGCATTAAATTTCATGATATTGAAATTATTCATGATGAATATGGCTGTCCGCATTTTAAATTTACGGGAAGAATGAAAGAGATGCTCGATGAGAAAGGTCTCACTCAATCGTCCCTCAGCATCTCACATTGTCGGACCCATGCCATAGCGGCAGTGGTTCTTTATTAACTTAATGGTTCTCCCTGACTATGTACAAGTTTAATGATCTTAATGAAAAAGCGGTTCTTGTAACTGGAGCCAGTGGCGATATCGGTCTTGCGATCTGTGCCAAATTCCTTGACCAGAACTGCTGTGTCTATGCGTTATATAATTCAAATCCGGTACAGTTGATGGAGTTGAAAGAGACGCATCCGGCAGGACATAACATGCATGTTTTACAATGCGATTTGGCCGACCCGCAAAGCGTTACTGCGTTATGCCATCACCTCTCTGAAGTTGCCGGTAAGATCGATGTACTGGTCAATAACGCCGGTATTGTCAAAGATGCCCTCTTTGCTTCGATGAGTTTTGAAGACTTTAGCCAGGTTGTGGAAACGAATCTGTTCAGTATTTTCCGCCTGACCAAAGAGGCGATGAGTCTGCTCCGCTCCTCTGAAAGCCCGGCGATTGTAAATGTGTCGTCGATTGCGGCCATTGTCCCAAGCGTCGGCCAGATTAATTACAGCGCCTCAAAAGCGGCCATCCTTGGTTTCACCCGAACGCTGGCTGCGGAAGTGGCTCATTTCGGTGTGCGCGTAAATGCTGTAGCTCCAGGGATGATTGAATCCAAAATGGTTAAAAAAGTTTCGCGCACCGTAGTGCGTGGCGTCACCCAATCCATTCCATTACGCCGTCTGGGCAAATGCGAAGAGGTTGCCAATACCATTGTCTGGTTAAGCTCATCTGCTTCAAGTTATATCGTTGGCCAGACCATCGTCATCGATGGCGGCTTGGTTATGCGGTGATTTATGTCTAAATACAGTATTCCTTCAAAGATATTTCTTGAAATGGGGGGCTGGCGCCAGCCCCTGATGATGGTCGACAGAATTGATGACTTCAAATATGGCGAAAATGGTTATGTAAAGGTAGTTAAACACGTAACGTATAACGACCCATATTTGTTAGGGCATTTTCCGGACGATCCGATTATGCCTGGTGTGATTATTTCTGAAATTTTTGGGCAGGCTAGTGAGTATCTCTCGTTCTTTACGGATATCTGCGATATCTACGCCGAGCGTTATAACGAAGAGCTGAGATCGCTGCGGGATATCCATGCGCGTATTACCAGTAATGAAATGCTGGAAATTATCCGCACCCGCCGTGCTCAGGTTCGGGGTGTTCTCGCAGCACAAAATCTGAAGTTTAAAGAGATCGCTTATCCTGGCGACTCGATTGAAGTTACCAGTAAATTGGCTTTTTCTGACAGTAACGGCTTTAAGCACTACGCCGTTACGGCCAACGTCGGCAAAAAGCTGATAAGCCACGGAACCATTATTAATTTCCGTGAAATATATTAATCCTATAAGGGGCTTGGGTAATGCTGCCAACTTACTGATTTAGTGTATGATGGTGATTTTAAGGTGCTTGCGTGGCTTCCATTTCCATCAGATGTCCTTCCTGCTCCGCTACTGAAGGCGTGGTGCGTAACGGCAAAAGCACTGCCGGACATCAGCGCTATCTCTGCTCTCATTGCCGTAAAACATGGCAACTACAGTTCACTTACACCGCCTCTCAGCCCGGTACGCACCAGAAAATCATTGATATGGCCATGAATGGCGTCGGATGTCGCGCCAGTGCACGCATTATGGGCATTGGCCTCAACACGGTTTTACGTCACTTAAAAAACTCAGGCCGCAGTCGGTAACCTCGCGCATACAACCGGGCAGTGATGTGATTGTCTGCGCTGAAATGGACGAACAGTGGGGCTACGTCGGTGCTAAATCACGTCAGCGCTGGCTGTTTTACGCGTATGACAGGATACGGAGGACGGTTGTGGCGCACGTCTTCGGTGAACGCACTCTGGCCACACTGGAGCGTCTTCTGAGCCTGCTGTCGGCTTTTGAGGTCGTGGTATGGATGACGGATGGCTGGCCGCTGTACGAATCACGCCTGAAGGGAAAGCTGCACGTTATCAGCAAGCGTTACACTCAGCGCATTGAGCGACATAACCTGAATCTGAGACAACATCTGGCAAGGCTGGGACGGAAGTCACTGTCGTTCTCAAAATCGGTGGAGCTGCATGACAAGGTCATCGGGCATTATCTGAACATAAAACACTATCAGTAAGTTGGAGTCATTACCTGAAAAAACATCAATATGGGAAGAGCAGGCCCTCTTCATTTCAGAATGATGCCAGGGGGATATACTGATAATTCGCCGACTTATTGCGAGCATCTTAAACTTCAGCGTTAACAACTTTAATTACAAATACCGGCCCGCTCATTAGCAATCGCCTCATTGGTAATGCTGCCAACTTACTGATTTAGTGTATGATGGTGATTTTAAGGTGCTTGCGTGGCTTCCATTTCCATCAGATGTCCTTCCTGCTCCGCTACTGAAGGCGTGGTGCGTAACGGCAAAAGCACTGCCGGACATCAGCGCTATCTCTGCTCTCATTGCCGTAAAACATGGCAACTACAGTTCACTTACACCGCCTCTCAGCCCGGTACGCACCAGAAAATCATTGATATGGCCATGAATGGCGTCGGATGTCGCGCCAGTGCACGCATTATGGGCGTTGGCCTCAACACGGTTTTACGTCACTTAAAAAACTCAGGCCGCAGTCGGTAACCTCGCGCATACAACCGGGCAGTGATGTGATTGTCTGCGCTGAAATGGACGAACAGTGGGGCTACGTCGGTGCTAAATCAATTCGGCTCAGCGTCCGGCTGCTGACGCGCAGTTGTCTCTACGCATCACAGCGCTGGCACTTGAGCGCCGCCGCTTTGGTTACCGGCGCATCTGGCAGCTACTGCGTCGGGAGGGCCTTCACGTCAACCACAAGCGGGTATACCGCATCTATCATCTCAACGGCCTGAGTGTAAAACGCAGGCGACGCCGCAAGGGGCTGGCGACTGAGCGGCTTCCGCTTCTTCGCCCGGATGCGCCGAACCTGACATGGTCAATGGATTTTGTCATGGATGCACTTGCCAGCGGCCGCAGGATTAAGTGCCTGACCTGCGTGGATGATTTCACGAAGGAGTGTCTGACGATCACCACGGCATTCGGGATTACAGGCGTTCAGGTGACACGCATTCTGGACAGTATTGCGCTGTTTCGTGGCTATCCTGCAACGATAAGAACCGATCAGGGCCCGGAATTTACCTGCCGCGCGCTCGATCAATGGGCCTTTGAACATGGTGTTGAGTTGCGCTTAATCCAGCCGGGCAAGCCAACGCAAAACGGATTTATTGAGAGTTTCAACGGTCGCTTTCGGGATGAATGCCTGAATGAGCACTGGTTCAGCGATATTCTACATGCCCGGGAAATCATTAATAACTGGCGGCAGGATTATAACGAGTGTCGACCACATTCATCGCTGAATTATCTGACGCCGGCTGAATTTGCAGCGGGCTGGCGAAACGGGAAATATGAAGAAAAACCAACCGACATTACTAACTGAAGGTTGTATCTAATCCTGGGGGCAGGTCAATCTCAATCGACACACTCTGGTTATCTAGCGTGCTTAGCAATAAGCAACGTGTTGATGGCAACTACGCATGGCAACAGCGCATTATCAAACTGGCTCGGCGCATTATTGATATCGAAATTCGAGCACGAAAATCAGCTAAAGCAAAGGGTAAAGAAGCAGAAGTTGAACAAGCGGTGCCTTCAACCGATGACGAAATCACTGAAGAGGAAACAGATACCCCCGCCAACTAGCCAACTGGGCTCCCCTCAACTAGCCCCTCTCTAAGGGGCTCTTCAAAATTTGGTGTTGTGGATTTTGTAACACAGTTTTGGGACAAAAACGTGTCAGCGCCTTTACTAAATTAGAAAGTCCTGAATAACTACAGGTATTGCAAAGTCACGTAATTAAAAGTCCAGTATTGCTTAAGGTTTAGTCTATGAATAAACATTAAATAATGTCTACTTCCACCAGAACCCCAAAGTGATCCGATACAACCGGATAAAAATCGTTATTAAAAATCACCTGATGCTGCTTTACCACCATCGGTTGATTACTAAGAACCAAATCAATGCGTAGCGCTTGGCTATTTTGTTCCCAACCGTCAATATTTTTAATTACAGTAGTTCCGGAGTCTTTTATTTCTGCTATTTCATAACAATCTATCAAACCGCACTGTAATACATAATCATAACCTTCATTGCGTATATGGCTTGGGTTGTTGAAATCGCCTAATAGAAAGCTCAACTCTGTTGATAATGTTGCCTTTATTCTGTTGAACTGGTCCTCAAATGAGCTCTCTGAGTCACTCCACCAGCCGCAATGACAATTATAAAGATTGAAATCACCTCGTTGAGAAGTGACCTTAATACGCACTGCTCGCCTATGTTTCCAAAAGTTCACATCATAGTTATCACTTAGGTCAATGACCTCATGCTCGACAATCGGCAGTCGCGTCAAGAATGCCAGTCCCTCTTGATATACGTCATAACTTTGATGAACGAAATCCCATGTAAGTTGGTAGTGATAGCCGTATTCCATGAGTTTTTTCTGTAATAAATATCCATAGTTATCAGCGAGCACGGTGTGATTAGTTAATATATTGGCATCAACAGCCGGGCTATTTTGATGTTGATTCACTTCCTGTAATGCAACGACATCGCACCCTTGCTCGATAATGGCTTGCGCTACCACATCCAACTTTTCTAGTTGTTTCTCTTCTTGCCAACTATGGGTATTTAGCGTCATTAACTTCATTTATTATTCACTTATTCATTGTAGCGAGTTAAACGCAGCTCAAGGCTGCGTTTCTCGAGGTTATTTTATCTAGGGTAGAGAATGAATTACTCAGGTTGTGCTGAAAACTTCTCAACTAATCTAGATTTAATGACATCCACTCCTGGACCATAAATAACTTGTACTCCCTGTTCTTTAATTACAGCACCAAGTGCTCCTGTCGGCTTCCATAATGCATATTCAGCAACCAACTGCGGGTCATTAACTGTAATGCGCAAGCGAGTCATACAAGCATCAATCTCAGCAATATTGGCACGGCCACCTAAATTCTGAATAATAATGTCCATCTTCTCATCTTCTGACATGGATTCTGAACTTTCATCGAGGTAGTTACCCATACGGCCCGGTGTTGGCAATTTAAATTTGACAATGAGCACACGGAATAATCCATAGTTAACACCAAAGAAAACAATAGAAACCAATGCGAAGCGAACCAAATCACCACCGATTCCCGCTGAAACCATCATAGGTATACGAGTGAGTAACTCAATCAAACCAAAGGCATGTATACGTAGGTCCATCACATCGACCAACGCAAATGCAATCCCTGTTAATACCGCATGCGCAACATACAAAACAGGAGCAATAAACATAAACATGAATTCAATAGGCTCTGTCACACCGGTTAATAACACAGCAAGACACGCAGATAAAAACATTGGCTTGTATTGTGCGCGCTTATCACTATCAACACAGTGATACATCGCAAGTCCAATACCAATCAATGAAGACGCTGCGATAATAACTTGGCCCGCTTTAAAACGTGCTGGATGCACCGTATCTAATAGATGTTGGTAAGTTGTCGGATCGCTTAATTTAAGATTATTTAAATCGCTAACCCAAGCTAGCCATAGTGGATCTTGACCATAAACACTTGCCCCCGCATTCACCCCTGTTAAAAGCTCATAAGTACCACCCAACTCGGTGTAATTCATTGGAATAGTTAAAGTGTGGTGTAAACCAAATGGCAGTAATAAGCGCTCTAACGTACCATACAAGAAAGGAGCAGTGATCGGCGCAGTGTCTTTAGAGGTTGCAATCCATTGACCAAAATCATTAAGCGCACCTTGAATTAAAGGCCATACGATTGATAAAGCAAACGCAATAATCATCGAATAGAAAATAACAACAAAAGGTACAAAACGCTTACCGTTGAAAAATGCTAATGCCTGAGGTAAGCGAGCGAAGTCATGATAACGGTTAAATAAGTTGGCACCTAAATAGCCAGACATAATACCGATAAACACACCCATATTTAGAGCAGGAGCACCCAAAATATTAGTGAAGAATTGAGAGACAGGTAGCTCAGAACCAAATAGGCTCATCACAACCGCCTCGGGATCACTGAGCATAGCGTTATCCACGCCTAATATAACCCCAGTGATACGGTTAATTAAGATGAAGGCGATCAGCGCGGCAAATGCTCCTCCTGCACGTTCTTTAGCCCATGATCCACCAATAGCGACAGCAAATAATAGGTGAAGATTAACTATGATCCCCCAGCCTATGTTTTCCATAATAGCGCCTAGTGTTTCAATGGCACCAATACCACCGGCATACATTGCGACAACTTTACCGAGTGATATCATGATACCAGCGGCTGGCATCACCGCGATAACAACGATAAGGGATTTCCCAAATCGTTGCCAAAAATCAAAAGATAGTAACTGACTCATAAATGATTCCTTGGTTTAAATGCAGGGTAGCCTTATCAAGGCCCTGCGATAAATATAATTTAGTGCTTTCTTGCAAATATATACGCAGCATAAGGTGGGGCAATTTGCGTCGCTATAAAATCTGAGCGAACGTGTTCATTGTTGATATTCTGATTATCAAGCATTAACTCGCCTAATTGCATGCGGTCGATATCAACGATGCTCTCTTGTGGACTTAAATTGGTAATAATGGTCCATGTCATATCTTGTGCAACACGTTGATAAGCATAGATATTAGGGTCGTTAGGTAGCAGCAATTGATAGCGGCCAACCACTAAACTTACATTTGACTTACGCAGAGCAATCAGCTGCTTATAGAAACTCAAAATCGAATTTGGATCATTCTGTTGTTGCTCAACATTGATATCTGCGTACTGTTGATTGACGGAGAACCAAGGTTGCACCTCAGAAAAACCGGCAAAATCCTGCGCATTCCATTGCATTGGCAAGCGACTGTGGTCGCGAGATACTTGATTTAACAAGGCTAAGATGTCTGCATCGCTTTGACCTTGTTGAGATAGCTTTTGAATTAAATTTCTAGCAGACACATCATTAAATTCATCAAGAGAAGTAAACTGATGATTTACCATACCAATCTCTTGGCCCTGATAAATAAACGGAGTTCCTTTCATCAAGAAATAACAACTCGCTAACGCGGTAGCACTGGCATACCTAGAGGTAGGGTCGGCAAAAGTATCAATGCTACGAGCTTGATCGTGGTTTTCTAAATAAAGCGCATTCCAGCCTTTACCTTCTAATGCATCTTGCCAACGCGATAAAATGCGTTTGAACTCCACTAGATCTAAAGGCACGTTGCTTTGTTCTTCCGACCATAGCTTCATGTGTTCAAACTGAAAAATCATGTTGAAAACACCGCCTTGATCGTGTTCGGTCGCTTCGGCAACCCAAAGTAATGCATTGTCGGCAGTCACCCCATTAGCCTCACCAACTGTCACTATGTTAAAGGGATCAAACGCCTGCTCTTTTAACTCATGCAGATGTTTTTCAATCCCTGCCACATTCATATGATAATCAAACGAAGAGACATACTTTTCACCCTTTGGATTGGGTAAAGAAGGTAAACCTGGTTGTTTCTGAATATGGCTAATTGCATCCACACGGAAGCCATCAATACCACGCTCCAACCACCAATAAATCATTTTAAATAGTGTTTGTTTAACTTCAGGATTTTCCCAATTCAGATCAGGTTGTTTTTTTGAAAATAGGTGCAAGTAGTACTGTGCAGTTTTTTTATCATATTCCCATGCACTGCCATGAAAAATACTTTCCCAGTTGTTTGGGTCGCAAGTCGGTTTTTCAGCGGTAGGCTCACAACCATCACGCCAAATATACCAATCGCGCTTAGGGCTATTTTTGTTATCTCGAGATTCAATGAACCATGGGTGCTCGTCGCTAGTGTGGTTGATCACTAAATCCATAATAATGCGAATGCCACGTTTATGAGCAGCACTGATTAGTTCATCCACATCCTCAAGGGTTCCAAAGTCAGGATGAATCGCTTGATAGTCACTAATATCGTACCCGTTATCATCATTAGGTGATGCATAGAATGGGCAAATCCATATTAAATCAATGCCCAAATCAGCAAGATAATCGAGCTTAGCAATGATGCCATTGATGTCACCAATACCGTCCTGGTTTGTATCATAAAAACTACGGGGATAAATTTGGTAGGCGGTTGCTTTCTTCCACCACGCGAGTGGTTTTGAGTGCATATTAGGAGCGAGTGTCATCGGTTATACTATATGCGTTATCGTTAACACATATAGTTAAGTAGAACCGATTTGGACTCAACACAATTTCAGAGGAATTGTGAGCTTTCTCTCATCTTTATGTCGAATGTGCCTTCAACAGAACTGAAATCGCGCTTGAGCAATTTTTTGACAGCTTGGTAGCCCACTTGATAGTAGTTAAAAGCGACAGTCGTCAGGCTCGGGACTAACAAATCGCTGTAGTCATAGTCACCCATGCCTACAATCCATACGTTATGACCGATCTTGAGTTGCTGTTCTTTGGCGCGACGATATAAACGAATGGCAATATTATCGGTGGCACAAAAGTAGACATGATTAGGCTGTAATTGAACGGCCTGATAGCCAGCTTTGTCCTCCGAGTTGGCTAGGGCTTGTAGTGATAAATTCAACTCAGGGACGGTGTCGGTAATAGTGGCTTGCATCAACTTAGTGCGGCTAGAAAGCATACGCTCATCATAAATATAATGTACGGCAGCCAGCGGTGCCTGCTGCTGTTTTAACTGAGTGATGGTGTGGGAGACGAGGGCTTTAATCGCTGCATGATCGGGGTAATATAAACAGCAATGGTGGGGGGTATTTTTGCCAATAAATACCACATTGTCTAAGGTTCGATAAAAAGTCTCTTCGACACTGTGCTTTGACGCAATAATAATCGTGCCCAATGCATTTAAGCCGTTAAACTCTCTCACAGCTTGGCATTCTGACTCATGGTTAAACCCTGTGGCATGAAACAGCATTCGTACTTGTGATTCATTGGCAGCAGCCAGCGCCCCTTTAATCACTAAACTGGTCGTATATGACTCAATACGAGGCGCGATGAAACCAATAATATTGGATTGGCTACGAATGGAGCGAGCAAATATATTAGGCGTGTAATGACTCTCTTTGACGATGGCATCAATTTTAAGGCGGTTCTCTTCCGAGACATAACCGCCATTAAAGTAACGCGACACAGTCATTGTTGAAATTCCAAGCTGCCTTGAAATCTCAGCCATGGTCATTTTTTTACTCATTACCTATTTCCTTCAATAATGCACTATTGCCATATCTCCAAGTGACTTCAAGATACAGAATTCAGAGTTGAGTCACTTGGGCATAGTATCCAATATATTGGCTAACAACACAGTAAATAAAACTGGGTGGACGTATGAGTGTTTAATTTTCACTCACAAGATTTAGACCTGAACTCAAGACCAGGGAGCGAGCATACCTTGGGAAGGTGCGAACAAGTTCCTGATATGAGATCATCATATTCATCCGGAGCGCATCCCAGAGGGACATCATGAGCCATCAACTCACCTTCGCCGATAGTGAATTCAGCACTAAGCGCCGTCAGACCCGAAAAGAGATTTTCCTCTCCCGCATGGAGCAGATTCTGCCATGGCAGAATATGACCGCTGTCATCGAGCCGTTTTATCCCAAGGCGGGCAATGGCCGACGGCCCTATCCGCTGGAGACCATGCTGCGTATTCACTGCATGCAGCATTGGTACAACCTGAGCGACGGTGCCATGGAAGATGCCCTGTACGAAATCGCCTCCATGCGCCTGTTTGCCCGATTATCCCTGGATAGCGCCCTGCCGGATCGCACCACCATCATGAATTTCCGCCACCTGCTCGAGCAGCATCAACTGGCCCGTCAATTGTTCAAGACCATCAATCGCTGGCTGGCCGAAGCAGGCGTCATGATGACCCAAGGCACTTTGGTGGATGCCACCATCATTGAGGCACCCAGCTCTACCAAGAACAAAGAGCAGCAACGCGATCCGGAGATGCATCAGACCAAGAAAGGCAATCAGTGGCACTTTGGCATGAAGGCCCACATTGGTGTCGATGCCAAGAGTGGCCTGACCCACAGCCTAGTCACCACCGCGGCCAACGAGCATGACCTCAATCAGCTGGGTAATCTGCTTCATGGAGAGGAGCAATTTGTCTCAGCCGATGCCGGCTACCAAGGAGCGCCACAGCGCGAGGAGCTGGCCGAGGTGGATGTGGACTGGCTGATCGCCGAGCGTCCCGGCAGGGTAAAAACCTTGAAGCAGCATCCGCGCAAGAACAAAACGGCCATCAACATCGAATACATGAAAGCCAGCATCCGTGCCAGGGTGGAGCACCCGTTTCGCATCATCAAGCGGCAGTTCGGCTTCGTGAAAGCCAGATACAAGGGGCTGCTGAAAAACGATAACCAACTGGCGATGTTATTCACCCTGGCCAACCTGTTTCGGGTGGACCAAATGATACGTCAGTGGGAGAGATCTCAGTAAAAACCGGAAATAACGCCAGAAATGGTGGAAAAAATAGCCTAAATAGGCTGATTCGATGTGTTTGCGGGAAAAAAATCGGCCCAGATCCGCGAAATTTTAATCAGCGAGTCAGCTTGGGAAGAAATGACCTGCTTATTCGCACCTTCCCTAGTGGTGTGGTTGCATATGGTAGATGTGACATTTGCATACATCCCGTTACATTTAATCAATGTGTTTTAATAGCATAGACAAAAAAAGCCCTTTGTAGTGGTATAGTGAACTTAGCTACTTCGTCTATTCTGACAACAGAATGGCTGGCGGGATCCCAACTTGATGTTTTTTAACGGTAACAAAAGTAACAGCGTCACACGCCGTCATATCAACGATTTCTCTGTTACCGCCCATGCTGAGCAATCGTAACAAAGTAACAAAGGGGGCAGAGCCCCCAGTGTATTACACGGTGTATTGTGGTTCGTCACTCTGTGCTGGCTCTGTCGTCTCTGGTCCATCCCCCAGAAGCCTCCCCGAAATGACATAGACCTTACGAGTACCCCCGCCGGGTATTCGTCTTGTTATCGCTGCTGTACCAGGAAGAAAATCATTTTCATGCAGCACCTTAGCAACATTTCGGTGGTCTAGTCCTCGGCACAACTCATCCCTGAAAGCGGCAGGGTAAACCCAGAAATCACGCTCGGTTTTTACTCCCATACAGGACAATTTGTTACCTGTCCAAAACGCGAGTCACCCCATGTCAGCAATTGGGCCTTAACGGACTCAATGGCCTGGTTTGATTCATGGGAGCCTTCCCCACGTCCGGCCAGCCAACTATCGAAGCAAGCCTTAACGCCACGGGAAGATTCACCCTCCGGCCATCCGGTGATCTCCCGGGCCAACTCACCAGCAGCAGCCACGAGAGCAAAGCGGTTAGCGGCACGTTTGATCTGACCATCTGCCCCCTCTGGCACATGAGCAAGAAATTCAGCCATCAGACACTTGAGCCTGGCGGTGAATCCAGCCTTATCCGCCGTAAGCAGCCCCAGAAATGCACGGGCAGCCGTACCATAGAAGCTCTTACTGTCACGGTTCAGAGCCTCGGCGAAGCTGGCACCGTCATTGTAACCATGGAGTTCCTCAAACAGCCCCAACCCCTTACCAGCATCTGCCGGAATATCGATAAAACGCACTTCCTGCCCGGCTTTAACCTTCTTACCATGCTGTTCCATCAGGTTCGACAGAGATACCTCACCCGCTGACATGAAGATTAAACGCCACGTTTTAATCGCTGCTGCACCTCCCGTCCGGTTTGCCCGCGCCTTACTCGACCCATTAGCAACCATGTAGACCGTCATAGCCGCCTCAGCCGGGTTTTCATCCGCCATCTGCCCTAACTCATCAATCACCAGCGTCGCATCGTTATGAGCAAAGCAAACACCTTCCAGCCCGTTCGAAGTGGCACGCCACGTTACGAGCTTATCCGGGGCCCCCCAGACAGACTTACAAACCCGAAGACCTGTTGACTTCCCCCGGCTGCTCTCACTACGGATATGAAACCCACCCGATTCAAGTGAACTGTCCAGTTCCAGCAGCGGCCCGGCAAGCCCTGCAGCAACCATCAGAACTAACCGACTGTTGCCGACACACTTAGCTGCAACGCCTTGCTGCCAGTCCTCCAGGCTACCTGACTGCTGATAGCCTGGGGGGGTCCCAGCAAGCGATTGATAAATTACCGTCTCGCTGGATGCACCTATCGCCTCATCAGGAAGCACGTAAACATCACCGAACCAGCCCGTTTGCGATACGCTCCTGGCCCGGTCTACTGGCTGGACAGTATTGATGTAACTCAAAAGGGACCTGGTCTCTGCGGGGTCATATTGCAGCCCACGCGAGATCAACGGCTCAAGTACGACTGAAAGATCTTTAACTAACGCAGCCCTCGGTAATGCAAACTGGTGCGTATGGTTATCCATATCTGCAAACTGAAGGACTAATCCCCAGTCTTCACTCGCCTTATCACGTGACAACGCGACAGGGTAAATAGCAGTACTAACCTTTGTGCTACCGGACTCCCGCTTCTGACACAGCCAGCCATTCAAGAAGAAGAAGCTGGATGGAATTCCCATTCTGGCATGAGCGATAACGGGCCCCAGTTGCCTCTTCAGCTCGTCCATACCCTCCAGTAGCATCAGATCGTTGGCATCAGTGGGTTTACTCGCCTCGTCCTGAAATTCAGGAATGAAAACGGATACCCCCTCAAATGCTTTTGCGACCTTTTCAGCAGCCTCTACCCCTGCGTTTTTCTCCTTATATTTATCGTTATCGGCAACAATGACGATTGGAGCCTTTGTATGTAAGCGAACAGACTCGACAACCGGGTAAATATTCCCGCAGTCGATCGCCATGACGGATGTATATCCCGTGGCATCAAAGCAGGACGCCGTTGTTGCATATCCCTCAGCAATTAAAATGGTGCTGTCATCACCCTGAATAACATGGCAGGCACCTTTCTTTCCGCAATCCTTAAAGAAATATTTGGTTCCATCAGGAAAAATACGCTGAGCATTAACAAACGCTCCTCCGTAATAATGAATAGGAATGATTAACTCATTGCCATCCATTAAAAGGCCATTACCCGACACTTGCTTCTTTAACAAATAAGGATGCTGTGGTGATGCTTGCGGTAGTAATTTAAGATGATTAGCTAGTTCAATACGGTTTTCAATAAATAGACTATCTTTTTCCTGTATCCGTTTTTCCTTTAGCATTTTCAGCTCATTAATCTTTCCCTGCTGTTCTTCTGGTATTAATGAATGCAGGCTATGACTATTCCATATTGCCTCACCCAACCCCTCATGAAAGCTATTAATGTATATCCTGTGAATCTTACCTTCTTCATCACCATATATATTGAAATAACCGCTGGTCTCGTTTGGTTTATCAGATGCATCCTTAAATCTGGGGTGGTCGGTATCGACTGCCTTTAATTCAGCATCCTCTGCGGCAATACCATGATCTATTCCTAACTGTAATGCTCCGATTAGTGCATTTTCGTTATGCTCTTCAATATTCATATTGACTCCCCGCATGACTTTCGCAAGGGGGATTTGACGTTCCCCCTTGCGGGTGAAGTCAATGCGATATTGTATAGTTAATTGCAGGTCAGTTCGAAATGCTCAAAGCTTCCGTAAGGGCTCATCACAAGGCGCATGGTACAGTACCCACTTCTAGAGAAAAACTGATAGTTGTCATGTTCTTCACTGTAAATCACATGCCCGTCCTCAACATGGATGATATCCTTGAGTAATACATAAACGTATTCGCACTTTTCCTCGATGGAAGTGATCTTATTAAATGCACCAACTTTCTCTAAGAAATTCATTTTGTTACTTAGCATATTGATCCCCTCATTGTGGCAGCAGGAAGGCCCCGCAACTCGAACGAAATCTTATTGAAGTTTTCTATGTGATGTCTATCGAAGAGAGGTGGCATATAGCCGTAACGGTAAAATGCCATCAGAAAAAACTTGACATACATAATTTCATTTAGAGTGCTTCAATACATCCTTAATCCATTGAATACTCTGTATTCTAAGATCTCGCCCAGATTTGTTTTTATTTGTTGTTTCCTTCAACTCCCATTGTGAATACTTCCAGTACTTTTTAAGTAGTTCATTGTTGTGACTTAAAAAATCACAATGCCTTTCATAACCAAAGAGTCCACCTTCCATCAGTGCCACTTCGATATATCTATCGATTTTCTTTTTATCTGCATTTTTAAATTCAAAAATATTTTCCAACTCGTCAGAAAGCATTCCATTAAAGACTTTGTCTGGATGAGTTATTTGAAGACTACTGTACATCCGTTCGGAAAACCTCATTCTGAATAATATATACCGTCCTATCTCTGCATCTTTTTTATGTTTTATCTCATCACCATCGCTCTTTCTTAAATGAAATGCTTTTTGTATGTTACTCCCTTTCTTATTAACAGTCTCTTTGAGTCGCGAAGATAAATACTTTTTCATGTCCTTATTTAACTCCCACTCATCATTATCTAAAAACATGGCGATTATAGAGAGGACCTCAAGAGCAGACTCTAAGGGTACGTACTTACCAGTCCTAGATTCACATTTTTTCAGCAAAGGTGATATATAACTGAAGAAAATTGGCTCTGCATCGAATGGAGGTTCAACCGGTACTGAACTAAATTCTTCATCCATCACCGCAAATTTTTTATAATTAATCTGTTTTAAGGCGGTCTCGAATCTCTCTTCAAAATATTTCCGTTTATCTTCATCAGCATCGGGCGGTAGATAAACATCGTTTTCATCACTCATAGAACCCCCTTAAAAAATAGAGATAATAGCCTGCCATAATATTTATTCAGCGGTAGGAAGGAACCTTAGCATCGAACCTACAAAAAGTCTCTGATTTGCTCATAGTAATATCGCTCGATATACCATCAGCCATTTCGAAAAAAGATACAGAATTTCTGGTACTGATACAAGGAAGGACTTCCCCTGAGGGGCTGGTGCTGAATATTCAGCCTTCCAGCTAAACTATTAAAGTAAGATCTCTATGAGGACTTTAGGAAAATAGGCTAAGAATTGGCACTAACAGGAAAAGCTATGAATTTACTCAATCTGATCATTGATCGTCCGAAACACTTCGGCAAAGACCATAGCTGTGCGGTTGACATTGAACTGGACAGCCTTCCTGCTATGGTTACCCGTGCTATGACCCGGCACATCCCTGATTTAATCTACCGGAACCAGCTATCCCATTACCAGGCAGATTTCATCATGCGTGAACTGATCCGTATCCTCGACGGGCAACCCGTTAAGGCTACCGTCACCGACCACTCCCAGCGTAAAACGCAGGTTTATCACTTCTGATTCTCCGGGCAGGGATGCCCGGATTGTCACGAACGGTTAAGTGCTCCGCTGAAGGTTCAGCCTCGGGATTTGCTCGATGGCGCGACGTTGGGCTACCACACTCTTCTCCCCGTAGCCGTGACTGGCTTTCGCTCTGTCGGGTGAGTTTTCGTTATGCCCGAGGATGCTGTCCTGAATTTCCTCACGTACATCCAGATCGCGGAACAGGGTAACGAGAGAGTGGCGGAAGCTGTGGGTAGGCTTGATGCCTTCCCGCGTCAGGCCGTTCTCACGAATGTAATTGCCCCACCAGCGGCCATAGTTGTAGGAGTATTTCCGGTTCACTTCCGACTTATCGACAAAGAGCTGATAGGGACTGGACCGCACGAAATCAAGGAAGCCCAGCTCAATCAGGTGGCTGTGTATCGGGAACTGCCGTGTGTTGCCCATCTTGATCGACTGACCTTCACCCATCGCCAGCCTGAAGCAGGGAGTACCGTCTACTTCCACTATGTCACCTTTACGGAGCTGAGCGATTTCTTCAACGCGAGCACCTGAGTAGTACAGGATTATTGGTATCCAGTAAGCCATAGCACCGTGTGGTGTTTCCTCACCGTGGAAGACGGGCAGGGAGAAGATTCGGCGGATTTCATCGCGGCTGAAAGACCGCACGATTGCAGGGCCAGCGACGGTCTTACGTTTCTTCAGTTTGCCGAGCGGGTTATCGGTGAGCTTGCCGTCCTCTACCGCGACCCGAAAGACTGACGACAGTTCTTTAAGGATATTCTCGACGCGGGTAGGGCTGATTTTTTCCCCTTCGGCGTCTACCTGTTTGTGCAGCGGCAGTACTCGTACCGCTTTCGACGGCCGGGATGGCAACTTTTCGATCAGATTGCGGAAGTCGGCGATGTCGGCAACGGTGATGTCCTCAGCGGCCTTCTTACCGATAAATTCGATGAAGCGATTTGCCGATGTCGTATAGGCGATAATCCGGCTTTCTGCCCGTAGTGGCTCATGGCGTTGAACGTGTTCTTTATAGCGTTCGAAAAGGTCTGCGAAGGTGAGGCTTTTGTGGCTCTCAACAGGTAGTGCATCCAGCCCTTTGCTTTTGGCGTAGAGCCGAGGGCGAATATTCAGGAGATAAGCATTCGTCAGGTCACTGCGTCGTTCAGCCAGTCTCCATGCCAGACGGATTTGCCAGACTGGGGTGAGAACGATGGGTGTATATTCGAGGGCTTCATCCAGCTCTACAACCATCAGTTTACAGATTGATACGTCACGCTCTTCCTGCCATGTCGGTGACTTGTAGCGGGGCTTACGTACGCGGTCTTCCAGCCAATCGTGGATTATCTGGTTTTCCGGCGAGTGGAACAGGCCCGTTTTACCATCTAGCTGATCTTCAACGATGTAACGCTCACGGATAAGTTCATCGTTTTGCATGGTCTTTGAAACCCATACACTGGCAATCAGCTCGATATTCGCGTCAGTCAGCGACTGGTCGGCTTCAAGTTGTTTTTCAGCCAGTTTGAGCGTCATATCTATCTGGATGATTTTTGCGGGCGCACGCTCTCTGGCCTCCTTCACGTCTTTTGTCTCAAGGGTTAGCTTGATTTCACGTTTATTGAGGATGCCTTGCAGATGTTTGGGGACGGCCTTACGGACAAGGTAAACGCCGAAACGGTTCTTTGTTGGCTGTATCATAATGCCCATTTTGTACCACCTTTCTGTACCACCGGGAAGCGGGGCCGGAGGAAATTAAAGAGAGGTAACTACTGGTAAACCAACAAGTTGTTGACTCATAATGCAAAAACCCCCGCCGAAGCGAGGGTTCTAAATGAGTGGTGCCCGGACTCGGAATCGAACCAAGGACACGGGGATTTTCAATCCCCTGCTCTACCGACTGAGCTATCCGGGCAACGGGGCGCATTAAACCCGATCTGCCTTCTGCCGTCAACGAAATTTGTTGATTTCGCTACTGACCGCACACTCTGTCGCCACTTTGCTGCAATATCAGGCAAAAAAAGCTGTCCACAGGGCAGAGAGCGGCATAGCGAGCACCAGCGCAGGCAGCATATTCACTACTGCAAACATTTTGATACCGCAGATCCGCAGCCCTGTCGCCAGCAGCAGCAGGCCGCCGACGGCCGTAAAGTCAGCCATCATCGCCGGGGTGGTCAGTGGGAGTATCAGCGTGGCGCAGGTTGCAAGTGCAAGCTGGATAAGCAGCATCGGCAAGCAAATCGCGGAAACCGCGATACCCAGGGTGGTTGCAAAAATCGTTGCAGTAAAGAAATCCAGGAAGGATTTAGCGATAAGAATGCTGGGGTCGCCGGTCATCCCTTCGTGCATTGCGCCAAAAATCCCCGTGCCGCTGGCGCAAAACAGAATAATGATGGCGACATAGTTCTGGATATAGGCATCGTGACCACCGCCTTTCTGTTTACCCCGTGCGAGCAGATTTTTCGCTTTGCCGACGGCGTCGTTAATTCCTTTTTCCAGATAACAAAACTCGCCGATCAGCGCCCCAAGCAGCGTTGCCAGCACCATTACCGGCAGGTTGGCGCACTTGATGACCAGCAGAATGCCAATCCCCATAGAGGCAAGGCCGAAGATTGAGGGCATGGAGGAGCGAATACGCTCCGGTAATCGCTGGCTAAGCACGGCGCCAAGTACGCCGCCCAACAGCACGGCTCCGGCATTAATGAACGGTCCTGTAACCACTATGAACTCCTGTTATTTAATCATTGATATTGCATTATTATTACTCTTTTCAGTGAGTAATCGCCAAGTTTAATCCCGTTTTCTGCATAATGATTCCTCCTTGCGCCCCCTGGCGAAAGGTGACATTATTGCGCGAATTTTCTCCTCTCAGATACGGGGCCGCCCATGAACAGACTCTCTCTCGCTGCGCGAATGGCTGGCCGTATCGACACAATCTATTCTACGCTCACCATGCGGTGAGGGTAACGCAGGCTCACTGCAGGACAACAGTAAAACCAGACGCGTTCTGTTTTTACTGATGTCTGGCGGTCGGAGCTGAACTCCGGTCAGACACATTCGTTGGGCAGGGGGACTCCCTGTCCGGGGCTTTTTCTCGCCTTGCACGGGTATTTGCGCTTATGAAATCAATGAAAATTGCCGTCAGCCGTGAGCTGGCCTCCGCCTTATCCACGCACCGGGAAGTGGTGACGCTGGATAACACCGATTTTACGGATGTGGCGGCAGTCGTCATTACCGTCGCTGAAAGCCGCAGCGGCATTCTCGCATTGCTGAAACGCACCGGTTTTCATTTACCTGTTTATCTCTTCTCACCAGAGCCGGTAGAAGCGCCTGCGGGTGTCGATGCGGTAATCGACGGCAAGGCACAGGAGTGGTTAGAGCTGGAAGCGGCGGCCTGTCGTTACGAAGAGAACCTGCTGCCGCCGTTTTTCGACACCCTCAGACAGTATGTGGCGATGGACAACAGCACCTTTGCCTGTCCTGGACACCAGCACGGCGCATTCTTTAAGAAGCATCCCGCTGGCCGTCAGTTTTTCGATTTCTTTGGCGAGAACGTCTTTCGTGCCGATATGTGCAACGCCGACGTGAAGCTCGGCGATCTGCTGATCCACGAAGGGTCTGCCAAACATGCGCAAAAGTTCGCGGCGAAAGTCTTCAACGCTGACAAGACTTATTTCGTTCTTAATGGTACTTCTGCCGCCAACAAGGTTGTAACCAACGCGCTGCTGACTCGTGGCGATCTGGTGCTGTTTGACCGCAACAACCATAAGTCCAACCATCATGGTGCGCTGATCCAGGCGGGCGCCACGCCGGTTTACCTTGAAGCGGCGCGTAACCCGTTTGGTTTTATTGGCGGCATTGATGACCGTTGTTTTGACGAGACGTACCTGCGGGAGCTGATCCGCGAAGTAGCGCCGGAAAAAGCCCATGAGGCGCGCCCGTTCCGCCTGGCGGTGATCCAGCTCGGCACCTATGACGGCACTATCTATAATGCCCGTCAGGTGATCGACAAGATTGGCCAACTGTGCGACTACATCCTCTTCGACTCGGCGTGGGTAGGCTACGAACAGTTTATCCCAATGATGGCGGACAGCTCCCCGCTGCTGCTGGATCTCAACGAGAACGATCCGGGGATCTTTGTCACTCAGTCGGTACATAAACAGCAGGCCGGGTTCTCCCAGACCTCTCAGATCCACAAAAAGGATAACCATATCCGCGGTCAGGCGCGTTTCTGCCCGCATAAGCGCCTGAATAATGCCTTTATGCTGCACGCCTCCACCAGCCCGTTCTATCCGCTGTTTGCGGCCCTTGACGTTAACGCCAAAATCCACGAAGGGGAGAGCGGACGGCGGCTGTGGGCCGAATGCGTTGAGATGGGCATCGAAGCGCGCAAGGCGATTATCGCCAACTGCAAGATGATTAAGCCGTTTATCCCGCCGGTGGTGGCCGGGCGTCCGTGGCAGGATCATCCTACCCATGCGATTGCCAGCGAGCTGCGTTTCTTCAGCTTTGAACCGGGGGCGAAATGGCACGGCTTTGAGGGGTATGCCGAAGAGCAGTACTTTGTCGACCCGTGCAAGCTGCTGCTGACCACGCCGGGCATCGATGCGGAAAGTGGGGAGTACACCGACTTTGGCATCCCGGCGACCATTCTGGCGCACTACCTGCGCGAGAAAGGCATTGTTCCGGAGAAGTGCGATCTCAACTCCATTCTCTTCCTGCTCACCCCGGCGGAGAGCGCCGAGAAGATGGCGCAACTGGTGGCGATGCTGGGCCAGTTTGAACAGCATATTGAAGATGACACCCCACTGGCAGATGTCCTGCCAACCATCTGGAACAAATATCCGGTGCGCTACCGCGACTACACGTTGCGTCAGCTTTGCCAGGAGATGCACGATCTGTATGTCAGCTTTGACGTGAAGGATCTGCAAAAGGCGATGTTCCGCAAAGAGAGCCTGCCTACCGTGGCGATGAACCCGCAGGATGCTAACCAGGCCTTTATTCGCGGTGACGTCGAGCTGGTGCGCATCAGCGAAGCCGAAGGGCGTATCGCGGCGGAAGGGGCATTGCCATACCCGCCAGGGGTGCTGTGCGTGGTGCCGGGCGAACTGTGGGGCGGGGCGGTGCAACGTTACTTCCTGGCGCTGGAAGAGGGCGTCAATCTGTTACCCGGTTTTTCTCCGGAACTGCAGGGTGTATACAGCGAAAAGGATGCGGACGGGATTAAGCGTTTGTACGGATATGTTCTGAAGTAAAAAAAATCCCCCTCCGCAGGGAGGGGGAGTTCACAGATTAATGTGCGACGGTCTGTACGCCTGTTGGGGTACGAACATGTTTGTACTTGAACAGCACCATGAATGCGAAGGCCAGTACCAGCGAGTAGCCTGCAAAGATCAGCCACACCGGCTGCCAGTCGGTAATACCGTTGGTGGTATACATTTCTACAACCTTACCGCTCACCACGCCGCCGAGAATACAGCCGAAGCCGTTGGTCATCATCAGGAACATACCCTGGGCGCTGGCGCGGATTTCCGGACGTACCTCTTTCTCGACAAACACGGAGCCGGAGATGTTGAAGAAGTCGAACGCACAGCCGTAGACAATCATCGACAGCACCAGCAGAACGGTACCGAAGGCTGACGGGTCGCCGTAGGCGAACAGACCGAAGCGCAGCATCCACGCGAAGATACTGATCATCATGACGTTCTTGATACCGTAGCGGCTCAGGAAGAACGGGATGGTCAGAATGAACAGCGTTTCGGAGATCTGCGAAATGGACATCATCACCGACGCGTGTTCAACGATAAAGCTCCCGGAGAACATCGGATCGTTATCGAAGCTGTGCAGGAAGGTGTTGCCGAACATGTTGGTGATCTGCAGCTCCGCACCCAGCAGCATGGAGAAGATGAAGAAGATCGCCATGCGTTTGTTTTTAAACAGCGCGAACGCATCCAGGCCAAGCATGGAGCTCCAGCTCTGGTTTTTCTGCTGGTTAGAGACCGGAATGTGCGGCAGGGTCAGGGTGAACAGCACCAGCACGATGGAGAGCGCCGCGCCGATATAGAGCTGCATATGGCTCAGCTCAAAGCCGGAGAAGCTCACCGCCCACATCGCCATAATAAAGCCGATGGTGCCCCAGATACGGATCGGCGGGAAGTCGGTCACGATGTCCAGGCCCGCCGTTTTCAGGCGATAGTAGGAGATGGTGTTCACAAGCCCAAGCGTTGGCATATAGGCCAGCGAGTTAAGCAGGATCACCACAAACATCGCCCCCGGCGTGGTTACGCCCGCGGCCATAAACAGCGTGGCCGCGCCCACCAGGTGGCAGAGGGCGTAAAGCCATTTCGCACTGATCCATTTGTCCGCCACGATCCCGAGCAGGGTCGGCATAAATACCGCGGCAATGCCCAGCGAGCTATAGACCGCGCCGATGGAAGCACCATCGAATTTCAGGGTGACAAACATGTAGGAGCCGAGCGTGGTTAGCCAGCTCCCCCACAGACAGAACTGCAGAAACGACAAGATTTTAAGCTGCAGCTTAAGGTTCATGTTACTTTCCTCACAAGAGAGCGGGCTGTATGTTGGTTTAGAAACATTTGGGTTTTGGATTTGATGCAATTCTATCAGCGAGTGGCGTGATGTTTTGTTACCTCCCGCAAAAAAATGCAATCAACATTAATTTGCAGTTTGGATTGTGATGCAAATAACAATTTCTTATGGGGAAGGCGGGCGGGGAGCGACGGAATCTTTACCCTCCCCACGACGGAGAGGGTAAAAAAGTCACACTACTTTCTACGATAGCTCTTCTGAGCCGTATTGACCTTGTAGAGGTAGCGGCGGGACTCTGCGGAAGGGTGACGGCTGGTGAGGGTCTGGTAAACATCCCCCGGTGACATATTGTTGATGATGTTTGCCGCCTGGATTTTATCGTTGGAGAAGACCCGCAGCACGCTGCCTGCGCCGCCGTTGTAGGCGGTGATCACCGCATAGCGGCGTGAGGTCGGGTTATCAATGCCGCTCAGGTAAACGTTATTCAGCATCGCCAGATAGGCGGTGCCGGTGTCGATATTGCTGGCAGGATCAAACAGGTAACTGCGGCTTGGCATACCCGATCTTCCCTGCGAGCGGAACACATCTTTCCCGGCGCTGTGCTGCACAACCTGCATCAGGCCCAGGGCGTCGGAACGGCTCACCGCGTACGGGTTAAACGACGATTCAGTCTGCATAATTGCCAGGATCAGCGACTCATCGACACCATATTTACGCGATGCCTGACGGACCATCCCGACATATTTGTGCGCACGTTTATCGAGGTGGTTCGGCACCAGGTTAATGGTCACGCTGTAGATAACACGCAGGCCATTGCTGCGGCTTTTCAGGCGCGTCTGCAACAGGTAGTTAGCAAAATTATTAGCACGGCCTTCCCAGCGAATGGACTGGCCGGTTTGATCCACCACCTGGCCATAGAGGAACGGCTCTTTGGAGATGGTGATGTCGTCGGCATCGGAGTAAAGGTCGATAGAGCCCGGATCGTCACCCATCAGCAGGGTTTTCACGATCGCCTCGCGCAAACGCGCCGCAGGATCGGTTCCGGCGATGGTCTCAACGGTAATAGTACCTTCGTCAAAGTTGATGTGGCTGCGGGTCTGGTAAGCGTCGGTATACTTAACGTAGTCCTTTGGTCCTGCGATCAGAACCTCGTTAAATCCCCAGATATTTTCGATGTTATGGGCGAATTGCCCCATCAGAATGTCAAAACCGTTGGTGTCCTTTACCCAGGCTTCGTTATAGCTATCGCCTTTCTTACTGGAGGAACACGAAACAAGTAACGGTGCAACAAGAGCAAGCGCTAAAAATTTTTTCATCATTCCAGGAGTGCGTGTTGTGTTTGTTCTGGGGCTCTTTTCGCCGGGGGCGCTACGCTTACCCGGCCTACAAACCGTAGACCAGGTAAGGCTGCACGATATTATTTTTCTGGTGGCGTATAGCCTTCGATGTGAACGTCTTTGCCTTCAAACAGGAAATTGACCATCTCCTCTTCAAGCTGCTTGCGGTGTTCAACGTTCATCATGTTGAGCTTGCGCTCGTTAATCAGCATGGTTTGCTTGTGTTGCCACTGCGCCCACGCCTCTTTTGAAATTTCGTTATAGATGCGCTTACCCAGATCGCCCGGATAGAGCTGGAAGTCCTGGCCTTCTGCTTCACGCTGCAGGAAGGTGCAAAAAATTGTTCTGGCCATACTGATTCCTCTTTGTCGCCCGGAGCTAAACCGTTGCTCCGACACGTAATTGCTGTAACAGGCGCTCTACGGGAGCCGCGAGCCCCACTGACGGCGGTTGCGCTAAGTTATACCAGAGAGCGGTGCCTTCATCCATGCACGCCGTGAATGAGGACACGGGAAGCCACATTGGAACAATATCCAGATGGAAGTGGCTGAAGGTATGGCGAAACGCGTTGAGCTGCACAAGAGTATCGGCAGGGATGCCGCGTTGCGCCAGCCAGTCGCGAAGACGCTCCTCATCCTCAAACTGCGGGAAGCAGAACAGACCGCCCCATAAACCGCTTGGCGGACGCTGGGCGAGCCAGACGGTCTCCTCGTGCTGCATCAGCAGGAAATAGCCGGTACGCTCTGGTAAGGTCTGCTTCGGCTTTTTACCGGGATATTGCGCCCACGACTGGTTAGCATAGGCGACGCACAGATTATTCAGCGGGCAGAGCTCGCATTTGGGCTTCGAGCGGGTACAGACCATCGCGCCCAGATCCATCATCGCCTGGTTAAAGCGTTCAACGCCGTGAGCGGGAGTGACCGCTTCACTGATCTCCCACAGGCGCTTCTCCACCTCTTTTTTGCCCGGCCAGCCACCGACGGCGTAGCAGCGCGCCAGCACGCGCTTCACGTTGCCGTCGAGAATCGGGAAGTGTTTACCCAGCGAGAGAGAAAGGATGGCCCCGGCGGTGGAGCGCCCCACGCCCGGCAGGGCGGCCACTTCATCGAAGGTTTCCGGGAAGGTGCCGCCGTGCAGCGACACCACCTGCTGGGCGGCTTTATGCAGATTGCGGGCGCGGGCGTAGTAGCCGAGCCCGGTCCACAGATGCAGCACTTCATCCAGCGGGGCGTTAGCCAGATCGGTCACCGTCGGAAAACGCGCCATAAAGCGTTCAAAGTAAGGGATAACCGTCGCGACCTGCGTTTGTTGCAACATCACCTCTGAGAGCCATACTTTGTACGGTGTTTTTTCAATTTGCCAGGGGAGGGTTTTACGCCCGTATTTGTCGTACCAGTCCAGCACCTGGGCTGAAAATTGAGAGGCTTGCATGGTCTTCGCTTTGCGGTATCAGGGAGGCAGATTGCAGCACAGAGGCATGCGGCTGTAAACCGGATCTTTCCCAAGCTTGCATCCGGTCATTAACTTTGGATAATGCCCGTTTCCCGAACATTCTCACAAGCAGACTACTCTTTTATGAAAAACGACGTCATATCACCGGAATTTGATGAAAACGGCCGCCCGCTGCGCCGTATTCGCAGCTTTGTCCGCCGCCAGGGGCGCCTGACCAAAGGGCAGCAGCACGCGCTGGATAACTACTGGCCGGTGATGGGCGTTGAGTTCACCGAACAGCCGCTCGACTTTGTGGCGCTGTTTGGCCGCGACGCACCGGTCACACTGGAGATCGGTTTCGGCATGGGCGCTTCGCTGGTGACTATGGCAAAAGCGCGCCCGGAGCAGAACTTCCTCGGCATTGAAGTCCACTCCCCAGGTGTCGGTGCCTGTCTGGCGACCGCCCACGAAGAGGGTGTCGAGAACCTGCGCGTGATGTGTCACGACGCGGTAGAAGTGCTGCACAAGATGATTCCTGACAATTCTCTGAGCATGGTTCAGCTCTTTTTCCCTGACCCGTGGCACAAAGCACGTCATAATAAACGCCGTATCGTTCAGGCGCCGTTTGCTGAACTTCTCAGAAGCAAACTGAAGCTGGGTGGTGTTTTCCATATGGCAACCGACTGGGAACAGTATGCGGAACATATGCTGGAAGTGATGTCGGCGCTGGACGGGTATAAAAACCAGTCTGCGAGCAATGACTATGTACCGCGTCCTGAATCGCGTCCGGTAACCAAATTTGAACAGCGTGGCCATCGTCTTGGTCACGGCGTATGGGACTTAATGTTCGAGAGGGTGAAATAATGGCAAAGAACCGTAGCCGTCGTCTGCGTAAGAAAATGCACATCGAAGAGTTCCAGGAGGTGGGTTTTTCGGTTGCATGGCGTTTCCCGGAAGGCACCAGCGTAGAAAAAATTGATGAAGATGTCGATGCTTTCATCAATGAAGTCATCGAGCCGAACAAGCTGGCGTTTGACGGCAGCGGCTACCTGGCCTGGGAAGGTTTGATCTGCAAACAAGAGATCGGCAAGTGTACCGAAGAAGATCAGGCCATTGTGCGTAAGTGGCTGGAAGACCACAAATTCGAAGAGGTGCGCATCAGCGAACTTTTCGACATTTGGTGGGACTAATAGAGCATCAGGGGCCAGCAATTGCTGGCCCATTTTGTATGAGGGAGAATATATGATGCGCAAAACGCTGCTCGCCGCGGCCTTAATGACCACGGCACTCACCGCTCACGCAGAGTACAAATGTGAAGTCACGCCACGTGACGACGTGATCCTGAGCCCGCAAACCGTGCAGGTAAAAGGTGAGAACGGCAATCTGGTGATCACCCCGGATGGCAACGTCATGTTTAACGGCAAGCAGTACACGCTGAGCGCAGCCCAACGTGAACAGGCAAAAGACTATCAGGCCGATCTGCGCAGCGCGCTGCCGTGGATTGATGAAGGCGCTCTGACCCGCGTCGAAAAAGGCCGTGTCGCGCTGGATAGGATCATCGCTAAAGAGGCAGGGGAGAGCAGCAATATGCGCTCGCGCCTGACAAAGCTGGACGCGCAGTTAAAAGAGCAGATGAACCGCATTATTGAGCATCGCACCGATGGCCTGACGTTCCACTATAAAGCGATCGATCAGGTGCGCGCCGACGGCCAGCAGCTGGTGAACCAGGCGATGGGCGGCATCCTGCAGGACAGCATTAACGAGATGGGCGCCAAAGCGGTACTGAAAGGCGGCGGTAACCCGCTGCAGGGCGTGCTGGGTAGCCTGGGCGGTCTGCAAACCGCCATCCAGAACGAGTGGAAAAACCAGGAAGCGGATTTCAAGGCATTCGGCAAAGACGTGTGTCAGCGCGTTGTCTCGCTGGAAGAGAGCCGCAAGGCGCTGGTGGGCGGGCTGAAGTAACGCTATTGAACCAGCAAAGGGGGACGCCCTTTGCTGGTCTGCATCACATTAAGCCCAGCAGTTCAGGAAGAAACAACGAAATTGCGGGGATGTAGGTAATCAGCATCAGCGCGGTTATCAGGGCTAAGTAGAACGGCAGTAGAGGTTTAATCAACTGCTGGATCTTAACCCCGGAAATAGAGCAGCCGACAAATAATGCGCTGCCCACCGGCGGCGTCAGCAGGCCGATACAGAGATTGGCCACCATCATAATGCCGAAATGCACCGGATCCATCCCCAGCTCCTGAGCAATAGGCAGGAAAATAGGGGTAAAGATCAACACCGCGGGGGTCATATCCATAAAGATCCCGACGATCAGCAGCACGATATTAATCAGCAGCAGAATAACCAACGGATTATCAGAGATCCCCATCAGCGTATCGCTGATCAAATAGGGAATGTCTGCGTTGGTCATTGCCCAGGACATCCCCACGGAAAAGCCGATCAGCAGCAAGACGATGGAGGTCATGACCACCGACTCCAGAATCAGCCTGGGTAACTCCCGCCACTTCACCTCCCGGTAAATCAGCACCGACAGAATAAAGGTGTAAACCACGGCGATGGCCGATGCCTCCGTGGCAGTAAAGATACCGCCCAGAATGCCGCCCATAACGATGATGACCAGCAGCAGGCTTGGCATCGCGTCAAAAAAGGCCTTGATCGCCTGGGCGCGGGTGGGGAGCTCAGTGAGTGGATAAGCGCGGCGTTTAGCAATGACGGCGCAGACGATCATAATCGCCAGCCCCATCAGAAGACCCGGCAGGTAGCCCGCCATAAACAGTGAGGCTATCGAGACGCCGCCCGCGGTAAGGGAGAAGACGATCAGCACGTTGGAAGGGGGAATGAGCAGGCCCGTGATGCAGGATGTAACGTTTACCGCCGTGGTGAAGGTGGGGTCGTAACCCTGCTTTGTCTGGATGGGGTGAAGCGTTCCGCCAACGGCGGCCGCGGCGGCTACTGCGGAACCAGATATGGAGCCAAACATCATATTCGCCATCACGTTCACGTGACCGAGCGAGCCGGGAACCCGGCCAACCATCACCTGGGCCAGATTAATCAACCGTATGGCGATCCCGCCGCTGTTCATTAGCGTGCCCGCAAAGATAAAAAACGGGATCGCCAGCAGCGAAAAATTATCCAGGCCGTTCGCCAGACGTTGGGACACCGTGACGACGGCGATCTCCCAAGGGAACATCAGCAGCATGGAAGCCACCGTAGCGATACCAATCGAAAAAGAGATCGGGACGCCAATGAAAACCAACACAAAAAAGCTGCCAAACAGCGTGAGCGCTACTGCGTTTTCCATTATAACGCCTCCACGTTTGCGGTTTTCAGCGCCAGCAGGCTCTGGCACATAAAATTCAGGGCATAAAACATGATCACCAGGCCGCTCAGCGGAAGGATAAGGTAGACGTAACCCATGGGGATCTGCATGACCGCAGAAACCTGGGCCGTCTCAAGGGTTTTACCGATAAGCCGGATGCCTCCCGTCACGATGACCAGCCCGGCAAAAACAAAGATCATCAGGTTGACCAGCAGGCTCAACAGCGCCTGCTTAGGCCGACTCAGGGAGAGGGCGAGAAGGTCGATAGAGAGGTGTCGCTGAGCTCCCACGCTGTAAGCCGCACCGAGCAACCCCACACAGATCATTAAGAAGCGTGCCAGCTCATCGGTCAGGGTGCTGGGTTGGTTAAGGACGTAGCGACTCACAACCTGCCACACCACACAGATAACCAGCGCGATCATCACCAGCACGCAAAAAGCGGCAATGACGCGGTCTACCGCAGCCTTAAGGCGGTTAAATATCATGGTGAATATCCCGTTGAAAAAGGGCCTGATCCGGCCCTTAGAAAAATTATTGCGGTACCGCGTTTTCAAACTTTGCTAACAGGGCAGCTTGTTTGGGATCTTTTTTGAAATCATCAAACAGCGGCTGAACCGCGGCGCGGAAGGGGGCTTTATCAACTTTGATAATCTCACCACCCATCGCTTTCGCCTGGGCGCGGGTTTGCGCATCAATCTCATCCCACAGTTTTTGCTGATAAACCTGCGAGTTGCTGGCGGCGGTTGCCAGGATCTGCTGCTGCGCCGGGGTCAGAGCGTCCCAGGTTTTGGTGGCGATAACCAGAAAGTCCGGTATTGAGGCGTGTTCATCCTCAGAAAAGACCTTCGCGATTTCAATGTGGCGAGTTTGCACCCATGACGGCACATTATTTTCTGCCCCATCAACCACCCCTTGCTGCATGGCGGTATAGACTTCGCCGAAGGAGACGGGCGTTGGCGAGCCACCCATAAGTTCAATCATTTTTATCGTGGTGGGGCTTGGCTGAACGCGAATTTTAAGCCCTTTCAGATCGTCTGGTTTAGTAATGGGCTTTTTAGCATAAAAGCTACGGGTGCCAGCAACGTAAGCAGATAACGCAAAAAAGCCTCTCTCTTTGGTCGACGCCATAATTTCTTTGCCGATGTCGCCAAATACGACGGTATTAAAGTGGGCCTGATCGCGAAATAAGAAAGGTAAATTATAGATGGCATAAATATTATCAAAGGATTCCAAATCACTGGCTGAGCCTTTTGTCATATCCAGCGCGCCATTTTGTAAAAGCTCCATGGTTTCGCGGGCATTGCCCATTTGGCTGCTGGGATAGATCCGTATGGTCATGGTGCCATCAGAGAGCGTTTTAACATCTTTCGCCATGGCTTCGAACGCCCGGTGGACAACGTGGCTACGTTCGAGGTTATGCGCCAGTTTCAGGGGGACTTTGTCCGCTGCGCTGGCAGCAGTAGCGAATAACGTAATTGAAAGTGCCGATAATAATAAACGTAAATACGAACGAGTTTTCATTATTAAGCTCCATGCTAAAAGGTCGTTATCACTAATTCCATTACGCGTTACTTTTATTTGTATGACAGATTAACAAAGTTGTCGTACATGTGTCGCAATAGTAATCGTAATTTCCGCGTGGAGTAGGGGTTTATTATTAAAATGTGCGCTGGATTAGATAAATAGATGGAGGGGGATTTATGGTTCAGACAATAATATATGGTTTACTTTAATTGTTATTAAAAAGCCGTAATGTTTATTCGGTTTTAACGATATAAAAATGCGCCCGGAGGCGCATCAGGCATTATTCTGCGAGGAACAGCTCAAGAAGGGAGTTCAGGAACAATTTCCCCTGCTGGGTGATTTGCCAGTACTGATCGCATTCGGTCAGGTAACCTTTGGCGATGGCTTCATTCAGTTGAGGGCGAATTACCGCTTCAGGCAACCCGGTATACAACGTAAACTCCGCGCGCGGTGCGGCTTCCAGCAGGCGGAAGCGGTTCATAAAGAACTCAAACGGCTTATCGTCAGCTTCAACATCATGGCTGCGCTCAAGATAGCGTCCTTCCATATAGCCACGCGGATGGCGCGTTTTAGCCGTGCGCAGAATCCGTCCGTCCGGGAAGGTCACTTTGCCGTGGGCGCCACAGCCAATGCCCAGGTAGTCGCCAAAACGCCAGTAGTTCAGGTTGTGCTGACACTGGTAGCCAGGCTTCGCGTAGGCCGAGGTTTCGTACTGCTGATACCCGGCGGCGGTCAAAAGCCTGTGGCCCTGCTCGAAAATATCCCACAGCGCGTCATCATCAGGCAGCACCGGCGGGCGTGAACCAAACAGCGTGTTTGGCTCAATGGTCAGCTGATACCAGGAGAGGTGCGGCGGGTTCAGCTCAATGGCCTGGCGCAGATCGTCCAGCGCTTCCTCCAGGGACTGATCCGGCAGGCCGTGCATCAGGTCGAGGTTAAAGCTGCGCAACCCCAGCCCGGTTGCCAGGTGAGCGGCGCGCTTTGCCTCTTCCGGGCCATGAATGCGTCCCAGAAGCTTTAATTTCGGCTCGCTGAAGCTCTGTACCCCAATGGAGATACGGTTCACCCCGGCGCGCTGATACTCCACAAAACGGTCGGCCTCGACGGTTCCCGGGTTGGCCTCCATGGTAATCTCTGCATCCGCTGCCAGATTAAGAAGCGCACGCACGCCATCCAGCAGCGTCTGCATCGCCGGGCCTGAGAGCAGGCTCGGCGTACCGCCACCGATAAAAATGGTCTTTACTTCACGTCCCTGCGCGTAAGGTACGTCGGCGTCCAGATCGGCAAGCAGATGCTGAACGTAATCGTCATGGGGCACTTCGCCTTTTAGCGCATGCGAGTTGAAATCGCAGTACGGGCATTTCTGCACGCACCACGGGATGTGAATATAAAGACTCAATGGTGGCAAATTAGCCATTACGTAATGCTTCCAGTAACAGTTTCAGGGCGCGTCCACGATGGGAAATCGCGCTTTTTTCTTCGCGGGTCAGTTCCGCAGCGGTTTTGCCCTCGCTCGGGACAAAGAAAATCGGATCGTAGCCAAAGCCGCCATTGCCTGCCGCCTCGCGGGCGATCACGCCCGGCCAGCTGCCGTGGCAGACCAGCGGCGTTGGGTCTTCAGCGTGACGCATATAGACCAGCACGCAGTGGAACTGCGCTTTGCGCTGCTCATCCGGTACATCCTTGAGCGTTTCCAGCAGCTTTTCGAGGTTCTGCTGGTCGCTGGCGTCGACGCCGGAGTAGCGGGCGGAGTAAATTCCTGGCGCGCCGCCAAGGGCATCTACCGCCAGGCCAGAGTCATCGGCAATGGCCGGTAAGCCGGTGACCTGTGCAGCATGGCGCGCCTTCAGAATGGCGTTTTCAATAAAGGTCAGGCCGGTCTCTTCCGCAGAGTCCACCCCCAGCTCGGTCTGAGCGACCACATCCAGACCGAAATCATTTAACAGCGAGGCCAGCTCGCGCACTTTACCGGCGTTACCGGTAGCGAGAACAACTTTTTGCATCTGTTAATCCTGTTGTATCAGTGCCGCGACTTCCGTCGGGATTTGTTGCGGATTAAGAATTTTGACCTGCTTGTGACGGCCCAGTTCACCTTTCTCGATCAGCACCTGGCTTTTCGCAACGCGAAACTGCTTCGCCAGATACTTCACCAGATGGGCATTGGCCTGGCCATCCACAGGAGGGGCGGTGATGGCGACTTTTACTTCGTCGCCATGCAGCCCGATAATCGTGTCGCGGCTGGCTTTCGGCTGAATATACAGCCGTAAAACCAGCCCATCGGCGCAGGTGCTGACAGCACTCATAACGCCATCCACAGCCCCGGCAGCAACATATTGCCTGTGGACTGCAGCAGTTCAGCGATACCCATGTTGATTACGTACAGCAGCAGCACGAGGATCATTGGGGAGAAGTCGATTCCACCCATGGCTGGCAGCAGATTACGAATCGGGCGCAGCAGCGGGTCGGCAAGCTGAATCAGGGCATACTCTACCGGGCTACGGCCCTGGCTTACCCAGCTCATGATCGCCATCAGCAGCAGAACCCAGAAAATCAGCAGGCCGATCGTTTTTATCAGGATCAACACCGCCGCGATCCAGATGATCGGCTGGAAGGTGATGACCATAAACAGCACGATCGCTTTCACCACGCACAGGATCAGCGCAATCAGCAGGGAGGCGCTGTCAATCGGGCCCATCGGCGGGATCACCCGGCGCAGCGGTCCGACAATCGGTTGGGTCACTTTCACGACAAACTGTGAGAAGGGGTTGTAAAAATCACAACGGGCCCACTGCATCCAGACGCGTAACAAAAGCACCATCGTATACAGTTCAATGACCGTTGAGAGCAGGAAGGTCAACGTCTTCATGGCGTTCCTCAGGTTTCCTTATTATTGGGTGTAATCGCGCGCGCCGAAAATTGCTGTCCCGATGCGCACCATGGTGCTGCCAGCCGCAATCGCGGCGGCCATATCGTCCGTCATGCCCAGTGAAAGCGTGTCGACCGTTGGGTAGCGCGTTTTAAGCGCCTCAAATGCTACAGCCATTTGCCGGGCTACGGCAAACTGCCTGTCGTAATCTGTTTCAGGGGCCGGAATCGCCATTAACCCGCGCAGGCGAAGGCCGGGCAGAGCGGCAACCTGTTCCGCCAGATGCTCCAGTTCCTCAAGAGCAATACCTGACTTACTGTTTTCATCGCTAATATTGATTTGAATCAGCACGTTAAGCGGCGGCATCTCGGCCGGGCGCTGCTCGCTCAGACGGGTGGCGATGCGCAGACGATCGACGGTATGACACCAGTCGAAATGCTCCGCCACCAGCCGGCTTTTGTTCGACTGTAGCGGTCCGATAAAGTGCCACTGCAGATCCGCGGTGCCCTTTTCCCGGAAATGGCGGATTTTTTCCACCCCTTCCTGCACGTAGTTTTCACCGAACATGCGCTGGCCTGCATCAATCGCTTCTGCGATGGCGCTCGCAGGCTTGGTTTTACTGACTGCAAGCAACGTAACTTCTTCTGAAGCACGGCCGCAACCTGTTGCCGCGGCTGAGATTTTGTCCCTGACCTGTGCCAGGTTATGCGCAATGTCGTTCATTTTCCGGGGATCATTAAATGGATATGGAAGAAATTGTGGCCCTTAGTGTAAAGCATAACGTCTCGGATCTACACCTGTGCAGTAACGCGCCACCTCGCTGGCGGCGGCGTGGGAAAATGGAATTTGCCCCCTTTCCGGGGCCGGAGGTCGCGATGCTGCTAAAAAGCTGGCTTAGCGACGAGCAGCAGGGGGCATGGTGCGCCCAAGGTCAGGTGGATTTTGCCGTTACGCTTGCGAGCAAGCAGCGGCTGCGGGCCAGCGCCTTTGCACATATGCAGGGGTGTTCCCTGGCGCTCCGCCTGCTTCCAGACGAGTGCCCGCAGTTGCATACACTGGGAGCGCCGCGGGCGATACCTGAACTGCTGGCAAATGATAACGGCCTGATACTGGTGACCGGGGCGACAGGCAGCGGTAAATCCACCACGCTTGCGGCGATGGTCGATTTTCTCAATCACCATAGCGACGGGCATATCCTGACGCTCGAAGATCCGGTGGAATTTATCCATCAGAGCAAGCGTTGCCTGATTCAGCAGCGGGAGATTGGCCTGCATTGCCTCTCCTTTTCCGACGCGCTGCGGGCAGCCTTACGTGAAGATCCCGATGTAATCCTGCTGGGCGAACTGCGTGACAGCGAGACGATTCGCCTTGCGCTTACCGCTGCAGAGACCGGGCATCTGGTGCTGGCGACGCTTCATACCCGGGGCGCCGCCCAGGCGGTGGAGAGGCTGGTGGAGAGGCTGGTGGATGCCTTTCCCGCACAGGAAAAAGAGCCGGTACGTAAACAGCTGGCAGGCAGCCTGCGGGCCGTGCTGGCGCAAAAACTCGAAAGGGATAACCAGCAGGGGCGTGTCGCGCTGTTCGAGCTGCTGGTTAATACCCCAGCGGCGGCCAATTTGATCCGTGAAGGCAAAACCTATCAACTGCCCGGCGTGATCCAGACCGGGCAGCAGGCTGGCATGCAAAACTTCGAGCAGAGCCTGGCTGAGCGCAGGGCGCAGGGGCGATTGTCATGAGCCTGCGCCAGCAGAGAATGCCTCTCATGGCCTTGTTTCCTGCGGTATGAGCGCTAAAATCGAGTTTCTGATTGCACTGATTGAAAGCGGCTATGTCATCACAACCGAACCAAAGTCTTATCGACGGCATTCGCTGTCTGCAATATCTGGTTTCCAGCGGCCGTGCTATCGGTTGCCGTGAACTCGCACGACTGATGGGGATCAACACCACCCGGGTGAACCGTTTGCTGATGACCATGGCCTCTATTGGCCTGACCATGCAGGACGAGCACCGCCGCTACCTGCCAGGCCCCGGCATTCATGCCCTGGCGGCGCAGTCCATCCGTGGCTCGGAGCTTTTCTCCCGCGCCTTGCCCCGGCTGGAGCGCCATGCGCCACGCGATATCGTGGTGGCTTTGGGGGTGCTGTGGGAGGATCAGGTCATTTATATCTGGCACGCCGTTCCCGGCAGCCAGGCCAGCCAGGCGCTGGCCGGATTCCATATGCTCCCCGCCTGGCAATCGGTGATTGGCATGTCGCTGCTGGCGAGCGAACCGGATGACGCGCTGATCCCCCGCTTTACGCCCGAGCAGTGGCAAAACCTCGCCCCGCATGTGGCCCAGCAGCGTGAGCAGGGACGTGTGATCTGGCATCACGACGACGGTGAAGTGTCGATGGCGGTACCCGTAGGGGCGCACCATGCCGCGCTGGCGTTTGCCGGTATGTGGAATATTGACGATGAGACCGTCCGCTCACGTCTTGATGAGCTGACCGCGCTCAACGCCACGCTGCTGGCGGACCAGGAATGAATTGCCCGGATTGCCGGGCAAAGGGAAGGGGATCAGTAACCCTGCTCGAAGTAACTTTCGAGAATAATCACCGCAGAAGCGGAATCGACGCTGCCTTTGTTGAGCGCGCGAAAACCGCCATGCTCGAACAGACCGGCGCGGGCTTCAACCGTGCTTAACCGCTCGTCATGCAGCTTAATCGCCACGCCAAAACGGCCATGAATTTTATTGGCAAAATTGCGCGCCCGGGCAGTTAGTGGCTGTTCTGTGCCATCCATATTCAGCGGTAAACCGACGATGACCTCGTCCGGCTGCCACTCTTTCAGCAGTCGTTCGATCAGGTTCCAGTCCGGGGTGCCGTTTTGCGCTTTCAGCGCCGTCAGCGGGCGGGCGGTGCCGGTGATGCGCTGGCCGATCGCCACGCCGATACTTTTGGTGCCGAAATCAAAGGCGAGAAGCGTGCCGCTCATCAGGCGTGCCCCGCGACGCCAGGCATGGTCTGGATATCAATGCCAATCAGTTTTGCCGCATCCCGCCAGCGATCGGCGATGGGGGTTTTAAACAGAATGTTCAGATCTGCCGGGGCCGTGAGCCAGGCATTATCCAGGATCTCCTGCTCAAGCTGGCCTTTTTCCCATGAGGCGTAACCGAGCGCCACAAGCACATCCGCCGGCTGGCTGGTGGTGCCCAGCGTCTCCAGCACGTCACGGGAGGTGGTCACAACGGTATTGTCAGAGATGCGGATGCTGGAGGAGAAACCGGGCGGCGTATGCAAAATAAAGCCGCGATCTTCTGCCAGCGGGCCACCCAGCATCACCGGTTTGTCGAGACGAATTTCAGGGATACGTTCGTCCTGGGAAATTTTCAGTTTTTCCAGAATGCCTTCAACAGTCAGATTTTCCAGCGGTTTATTGATGATAATCCCCATCGCACCCTCTTCGCTGTACTCGCAGATATACACGACGGAACGGCGGAAAATCGGATCCTGGAGAGCAGGCATGGCAATCAGAAAGTGATGCTGTAAATTCATTGTCAGAGGTTCAGTTTCCTGGTTTAAAAAGCGACAGCATCCAGTATGCGGACAAAACCCGACACTGTCACTATACACTTCACCCTTCACGCTGCCGGGGCAACGGCTGTGCCTTGATGCAGCATGAAGGGTTGTGTGTATAAATATTGGGACTGTTACTGCTTCAGCCGTTTTTCGATCGCATCCATCAGCATGCCGGTGATAGACACCGGGAACTCAGCTTCGATTTCACGAATACAGGTCGGGCTGGTCACGTTCACTTCTGTCAGGCGATCGCCAATGATGTCGAGGCCAACGAAGATCAGCCCTTTGGCTTTTAACAGCGGGCCCACGCGGCGGGCAATTTCCCAGTCGCTTTCGGTCAGCGGACGCGGCTCGCCACGGCCACCGGCCGCCAGGTTACCACGGGTTTCGCCACCCTGCGGAATACGCGCCAGGCAGTAAGGCACCGGTTCGCCATCCACTACCAGCACGCGCTTGTCGCCGTCGACAATCGCCGGAATATAGTTCTGCGCCATGCAGTAGCGGGTACCGTGCTCGGTCAGCGTTTCGGCGATCACCCCCAGGTTTGGGTCACCCTCTTTAACGCGGAAGATTGAGGCGCCGCCCATGCCGTCCAGCGGTTTCAGGATGATATCGCCATGTTTCTGCCAGAAGGCTTTCAGCTGCGCTTTGTTGCGCGTCACCAGCGTCTCTGGCGTCAGGTCGGAGAACCAGGCGGTGTAGAGCTTCTCGTTACAGTCGCGCAGGCTCTGCGGCTTGTTGACGATCAGGGTGCCTTTCTCTTCTGCGCGCTCCAGGATATAGGTGCAGTAGATGTACTCCGTGTCGAACGGCGGGTCTTTACGCATCAGGATCACGTCGAGTTCGGCAAGCGGCAGATCCTGCTCGGAACCAAACTCGTACCATTTATCGTAATTCTGCTCGACGTTGACGATGCGGGTGCGTGCACGCGCCTCGCCGTTAATCAGATACAGATCGCTCATCTCCATATAGTGGAGCTGATAGCCGCGACGTTGCGCTTCCAGCAGCATAGCGAAGCTGGAATCTTTCTTGATATTGATGCTTGCGATGGGGTCCATCACGATGCCGAGCTTGATCATTGTCTTCTCCGTTAATGCTTCAACCTAAATCGCCAAAACGCACCTGCAGGGCAGTGATGGCGGTTAGCGCGGTGGTCTCAGTACGCAGAACGCGGGGTCCCAACAGAATATCAGTAAACTGGTAGCGTGCGGTCATGGCGATCTCATCCGCCGACAGGCCGCCTTCCGGACCGATCAACAAACGCACGCGCTCAACCGGCAGCGGCAGGGTGTTGATGCTGGCGCTGGCGCGGGGATGAAGGTTGAGCTTCAGACCCTGCTCCTCTTCCGCGCACCAGGCTTCAAGATCCATGGCCGGACGGATCTCCGGGACGCGGTTGCGGCCACACTGCTCACAGGCGGCAATGGCGATTTTTTGCCACTGCTGGAGCTTCTTATTCAGACGTTCAGCATCCAGTTTAACCCCGCAGCGCTCAGAAAAAAGTGGCGTAATGAGGCTTACACCCAGTTCGATCGATTTCTGGATGGTGAATTCCATTTTTTCGCCGCGCGACATCACCTGGCCTAAATGGATATGCAGCGGTGATTCACGATCGTCGATGTCGCCACGCAGGACGCTGACCTGCACGCTTTTTTTATCGGCGCGGATAATTTCGGCGTCAAAAACCTGATTTGAACCATCAAACAGTTGAATCGCCTGGCCTGCACCCATGCGCAGCACGCGGCCAACGTGGTTGGCGGCCTCTTCAGAGAGGGCGATTTCGCTGTCAGCGGCAATCGGTTCTGGGTGATAAATACGGGGAACACGCATAGTTAAGAAATCCATCAAGAGCTGAGTCCCCCTCATCCCACAGGGGAGAGGGGGACGCTAAGAAACAGTTGCCGCTAGTGTAGGTTAGCTCTTTTGCGCCTGGCAAGCGCGCTGGACGTAAGGGTTGTGATTCCCCTGTACTTTGGCGATGCGCTCGTCTCGTATGCACTCCCAGGCCGTGACCGGATAGAGTTTATCCCAGGCGTTGAAGAGCTGGGTCTGCTGGCGGGAGAGGTTGAGGTGATACCTGTCGCGCATGTAGAAGTAGATGCGGGCGATGCTGCCGCGGGCGCGGGCAGGCGGCTCGGCAAGTTTCTCCTTGAAATCGACCTTCATGGCGCACTGGCCATACTGGCCTTCGCCGCCGTTCCACTGGCTATACATAAAGTTGCCGCGATCGCCATTTACCTCGCCCACGGCGGGTTGCAGGTTATGCATATCGCTCTCTATCTGGCGATAGATTGGGTCTTTGGCGCAGTTTTTACGCCCGCCATCCTGCCAGCACTGACGCTGGTGGCCGAACTGCCAGGCCGGGACCACATGTTCCCATTCGATACGGCTGGCGCGGTTCTCATTTTTACGCACTTTGTAGCCGCAGGACTGTAGATCCACGACCCCTTTTTTGCCCTGCCAGTTAATTTTGCAGCCACAGTAAAAATCGCCCGGTACGTCAGCATTGACCTTTACGCCTGCGGCTTTTGCCTGAGAGAAACTGTGGATACCTTCGGCCAGCGCATGGCCTGAGAACGCCGTCGTCAGAAACGCGACCGCGAGAGAGAAATTACGGGACATCGTGAACTCCGTGTCAAAACGAGCCCGCAACGTAACGAAAGTTGTTCCTGTATGCAATCAGGTAGATCAGGAATGTTCCTGATTGTTCTGCCGCTTACTCAGCGATAAGGGATTCACCGCACTTTACGCAGCGGTAGGTCGCTTCTCCGCGCACCACCCGGTTATGGCGACGCACCGTAAGCTGGTGCTGCTGACAGGGGCAGCGATAGGGGAACGTATTGCGCCGAACGGAATCAAGCTCGAACTGGTGGGTTCGGCGAGCCGGTACGCCCAGCACGGCTTCCATCATCCATTTCCACTCTTTGCCGTGCGGCGCCACGCGGCCAAAGTGCTTCCATACCAGCAGATGCGCCAGTTCATGCGGCACCACCTCGTCAATAAACGCCTGCTGGTTTTCCAGCATTAACACGGGGTTAAGGCGGATCTCGTACGCGTCCAGCCAGGCGGTGCCTGCTGCGGTGCCGCGCTGCTGCCACACCAGCTTAGGTTCAGGGTAGTTCCGGTCGAGTTTCAGGTTGGCCTGGGCCAGTTTATCGCGCAGGCTGCGCATAGCGGCTTGCTGAAGCGCAATAGGGAGACGGGGTGTTTTCATAGGAGCAGAGCATAGAGCCTGCGGCGAGGCGGTGCAAGCGGCTTCCTCCGCAGGGGAGGAAGCCGGATGGATCAATCGTGGGAGCCAATTTCGCGCAGGGGGCGACCTTTCATCAGGTTGCGTTCGATATGTTCCAGCGAAACATGTTTCGTTTCAGGAACCAGCCACAGCGTCAGCACGATAAACAGCAGGTTCAGACCGCCGTACACCCAGAAGGTGTTGGCATTACCCAGCGTATCGAGCATGGTCAGGAAGGTTGCGCCGACAATCATGTTGGCGATCCAGTTGGTGGCGGTGGAGCAAGTAATACCGAAGTCGCGGCCTTTCAGGGGCTGGATCTCAGAACAGAGTACCCAGATCAGCGGGCCCGCGCTCATCGCAAAACCGACGATAAACATCAGCAGCATCCCGACGGCTACGTACTGCATCGCGGTGGAGTCAATACCCACATGCAGCATCGTACCCAGCACGCCCATACCCGCCGCCATGACCAGGAAGCCCAGCGTCAGCGTCGGTTTACGACCCCAGCGATCCACCAGACCGATGGCGATAAAGGTCGCCAGCACGTTGGTCAGGCCGACAATAACGGTGCCCCACATCTGCTGAGTGGTGTTGCTGTAACCTGCCAACTCAAAGATTTTTGGTGCGTAATACATAATGACGTTCATCCCGGTGAACTGCTGCATGATCTGCAGCAGCACGCCAAGGAACACCGCCCGACGGAAGTTGCTGTTCTCTTTAAACAAAGCCCAGCCGCTCTGTTTTACCTGCAGGCTTTCGCGGATCTCTTCCAGCTCACGCTTCGCTTCCGCGCTGGTATCGCGCAGGCGCAGCAGGACGCGCTCCGCATCGTTAAAGCGCCGTTTGGCCGCAAACCAGCGTGGGCTGTCAGGCAGGAAGAAGACACCAATCAGCAGCAGCACCGCCGGGATAATGATCACACCCAGCATCCAGCGCCATGCGCCACTGTAGCTGAAGGCGGTGTCAGAAAGATAGGCGCCGAGAATACCGATAGTAATCATCAGCTGATACATGGAGATCATGCTGCCGCGGATTTTCTCCGGTGCAATCTCAGACAGATACAGCGGCGCGGTATAAGAGGCCACACCCACCGCCAGGCCCAGCAGCACACGTGAAGCAATCAGCACTTCCACGTTAGGCGCCGCGGCAGAGAAGAGCGAACCGGCGACAAACAGAATCGCGCCAATCATCAGGCTCTTTTTACGCCCGAGTTTGAAGGAGAGCCAGCCGCTGCCGACTGCACCGACTGCCGCACCAAACATCATCGAGCTGACCACCCACTCCTGGGTATGGGAATCGATCTGGAATTCGTCAGTAATGAACGGCAGGGCGCCGGCAATCACGCCGATATCGAGGCCGAAAAGTAAACCTGCCAGTGCTGCGAGGAAGCAGACGAAGAATGTCATCGTCTTGTTGGACGTCCGTCCCTGTTTTTTATTATCAGGCATGAAGCCTCCAGTTGGTTTTTTGTTTTATGAATGTAAAGTTTTGAGTGGGATGCTGTAAAAGTATGTGAGAGGGGCGGGACAGACAAAGAGAGTATTCCGAAAGGGCTGCGTTTTTATCGCGATGTAAGCGATTTCAGGCGGGGCATTCAGGGGCATAAAAAACAAAAAGCCAGCACGAGGCTGGCTTTTTCAGTAAGCGGTCAGTCGATTATTTCAGACCGGCAGCTTCACGCAGCAGGGCGGCTTTGTCGGTTTTTTCCCACGGGAAATGTTCGCGACCAAAGTGACCGTAAGCAGCGGTTTCTTTGTAGATTGGGTGCAGCAGATCCAGCATCTGAATCAGACCGTATGGACGCAGGTCGAAGAACTCGCGCACCAGCAAGGTCAGCTGCTCAGATGGCACTTTTTCGGTACCAAAGGTTTCAACCATGATGGAGGTCGGTTCCGCCACGCCGATGGCGTAGGAGACCTGGATCTCACAGCGGTCAGCCAGACCAGCAGCCACGATGTTCTTGGCAACATAACGTGCTGCGTAGGCTGCGGAACGGTCAACTTTAGACGGATCCTTACCGGAGAATGCGCCGCCACCGTGACGCGCCATGCCGCCGTAGGTATCAACGATGATCTTACGTCCGGTCAGGCCGCAGTCGCCCATTGGTCCACCGATAACAAAGCGGCCCGTTGGGTTGATGAAGTATTTTGTTGAGGCATTCAGCCACTCGGTCGGCAGAACCGGCTTGATGATCTCTTCCATCACCGCTTCCTGCAGGGATTTCTGCTCGATATCTTCAGCGTGCTGAGTAGAGAGAACCACCGCGTCGATACCGACAATTTTACCGTCGTCGTACTGGAAGGTGACCTGGCTTTTCGCATCCGGACGCAGCCACGGCAGGGTGCCGTTTTTACGCACTTCAGCCTGACGCTGCACCAGACGGTGCGCATAGGTGATTGGCGCTGGCATCAGCACGTCGGTTTCGTTGGTAGCGTAGCCAAACATCAGGCCCTGGTCGCCCGCACCCTGTTCCAGCGGATCGGCACGGTCAACGCCCTGGTTGATGTCAGGGGACTGTTTGCCAATGGCGCTCAGGACGGCGCAAGAGTTGGCATCAAAGCCCATATCAGAATGTACATAGCCGATTTCACGTACGGTGTTACGGGTGATCTCTTCGATATCAACCCATGCACTGGTCGTGATTTCACCGCCCACCATCACCATGCCGGTTTTGACATAGGTTTCACACGCTACACGCGCCTTTGGATCCTGCTCGAGGATCGCATCCAGCACGGCATCGGAGATTTGGTCAGCAATTTTATCAGGATGTCCTTCTGATACAGACTCGGACGTAAACAGGTGTTTTGCCATGTTTTATTTTACCTAAGGAGAATTTGTATAGCTCAAACTGTCGTGTGGGATAGCCGTGGCAGGTTTTTCCACCAGGACTTGCAGATGGTGACACTGGCAGTCTGAGTGTTAATCGGTATGGATGGATTAACATCTGGATGGCTATTTTAGGTCACTTCTTCGCCCGATTTCCAGCTTTTTTTGAATGTATCCACACGCCCCTGAAAACCCTGCTGGAAATTTTTGCTGACGGTGCGTCATTGCCCGCATTTATATTTTGCATTTTCCGCGTCTTGTCGGTATAAAACGCGGCGCGCGGCTCATACAAAAAAGCACACGACGTTTCTTCGTGTCGCCACTTCCAGCCGGGTAAAGCAGTGAACTTTTAGCTTTAACTTGTCGCGAGTTTAATCAGGCTTGCATGGAGGTGATACGAGATAATGAACCGTCGTTTTCCGCTAATTCAGTTCTGCCTTTCAGGCCGGAACATGTTCCCCGCCATTCGCATTTCTAATCTGCAAACCTGCCGATGTTATACCCATCTCGGCGCTTCTCAGGATTCCCGGGCAGGCACTACGCTTTGTGAAGACTGAACAAGGGCGCTCTTGTTAATACAAGAGTTTTCTCGTGGTTTCGCCGGACCTTGTCATACAGAGTTCGGATACGTGTTTTACAATGATATGAATAAGAAACCGGTCGCACGGCCCGGCTTTCAGCATTCTGTGCTGGAAAACCGGTCGGATAATGGGTTGTTATCGCAGATTGACGCTGCGATAGTAGTCAACTGTTTTACACTTAATAGTAAGAGTTGAGGTTCGCTATGTCTGACGACATGTCTTCGTTTTCGCCTTCGTCAGCGGGCGAACAGGGTGTACTACGTTCTATGCAGGAGGTTGCGATGAGCTCCCAGGAAGCCAGCAAGATGCTGCGCACATACAATATTGCGTGGTGGGGTAACAACTACTACGACGTCAACGAGCTGGGCCACATCAGCGTTTGCCCGGATCCTGACGTACCGGAAGCGCGCGTCGATCTCGCCAAACTGGTAAAAGCACGCGAAGCGCAGGGCCAGCGTCTGCCCGCTCTGTTCTGCTTCCCGCAGATCCTGCAACACCGTCTGCGCTCCATTAACGCCGCCTTTAAGCGCGCGCGTGAATCCTACGGCTATAACGGCGACTACTTCCTGGTCTATCCGATCAAGGTAAACCAGCATCGTCGCGTTATTGAATCCCTGATCCACTCCGGCGAGCCGCTGGGTCTGGAAGCCGGTTCCAAAGCGGAGCTGATGGCGGTGCTGGCCCATGCCGGCATGACCCGCTCGGTGATCGTCTGTAACGGTTATAAAGACCGTGAATACATTCGTCTGGCGCTGATCGGTGAGAAGATGGGCCACAAGGTCTATCTGGTCATCGAGAAGATGTCTGAGATTAACATTGTGCTGGAAGAGGCCGAGCGTCTGAACGTGGTGCCGCGCCTGGGTGTGCGTGCGCGTCTGGCCTCCCAGGGCTCCGGCAAGTGGCAGTCCTCCGGCGGTGAAAAATCCAAGTTCGGCCTCGCGGCGAACCAGGTTCTGCAGCTGGTGGAGATCATGCGCGAGCGTGGTCGTCTGGACAGCATTCAGCTGCTGCACTTCCACCTCGGCTCCCAGATGGCCAACATCCGCGATATCGCCACGGGCGTACGCGAGTCGGCCCGTTTCTACGTCGAGCTGCATAAGCTGGGCGTAAATATCCAGTGCTTCGACGTGGGCGGCGGCCTGGGCGTGGACTACGAGGGTACTCGCTCCAAGTCTGACTGCTCCGTGAACTACGGTCTGAACGAATACGCGAACAACATCATCTGGGCAATCGGCGATGCCTGCGAAGAGCACGGCCTGCCGCACCCGACGGTGATCACCGAGTCCGGGCGTGCGGTGACCGCGCACCATACGGTGCTGGTCTCCAACATTATCGGCGTTGAGCGCAACGAATACACCGAAGCCACACCGCCTGCTGACGACGCGCCACGCGCGCTGCAGAGCATGTGGGAAACCTGGCAGGAGATGCACGAGCCGGGCACCCGCCGTTCCCTGCGCGAGTGGCTGCACGATAGCCAGATGGATCTGCATGATATTCATATCGGCTATTCATCCGGTACATACAGCCTGCAGGAGCGCGCCTGGGCAGAGCAGCTCTATCTGAACATGTGCCACGAAGTGCAGAAACAGCTCGACCCGAGCAACCGTGCGCACCGTCCGATCATCGACGAGCTGCAGGAGCGTATGGCGGACAAAATGTACGTCAACTTCTCGCTGTTCCAGTCGATGCCGGATGCGTGGGGTATCGATCAGCTGTTCCCGGTCCTGCCGCTGGAAGGGCTGAACCAGGTGCCTGAGCGCCGCGCGGTGCTGCTGGATATCACCTGTGACTCCGACGGCGCGATCGATCACTACATTGACGGTGACGGTATCGCCACCACCATGCCAATGCCGGAGTACGATCCGGAGAACCCACCTATGCTGGGCTTCTTTATGGTCGGGGCCTATCAGGAGATCCTGGGCAACATGCACAACCTGTTCGGGGACACCGAAGCGGTTGACGTGTTTGTCTTCCCTGATGGCAATGTGGAAGTGGAGCTCTCTGACGAGGGCGACACCGTGGCGGACATGCTGCAGTACGTGCAGCTCGATCCGAACAAACTGCTAACTCAGTTCCGCGATCAGGTGAAAAAGACCGATCTGGACGATACGCTGCAGAAACAGTTCCTGGAAGAGTTTGAAGCCGGTCTGTACGGTTACACATATCTGGAAGACGAGTAATGACGGTGCCCGGCGACGTTTGCGTCGCCGGGCTTTTCCTGCCCCAGCCAGTCGATGGCGATCACAAAATCCTGCCGCTCAAATGTGAGTTAGATCACCTGAAATTTCCCCTGGTCGTGATCGGCCTCACTTTTTCTACCGCTGATTGCGCTAACCGCTCTTTTCCTTTTGCCTGACGGATTTACTTCCCGCCCCTGTGCCACCATGCTTTCACTATCGCTTAGTCGTGAGCCAGGCTTGCTATCAACGCCGCGATGCGTGGCGGATTGAGCAGTGTGGCAAAGGAGGAGGGATGTTGTGAGCCCTGCTGAAGCAGCCACGTTTCAAGCTCGCGATTCTGATGCGTAAAGTGCGCCAGCGCCGCGGTGAATTCCGCCCTGACATCCGCTTGCTCGCCATATTTGCGCAGCCACAGTTTCAGCGTCAGCGCCCGGGTGAACGCGCTGTAGATATGGCTATATTTTACCGCCCGGGTTACCCCGGAAAGGAGGATATGCCGGGCTTCGTCGGTGAGCATGCTATCAGGCAGGAGATTAGATGCCCGGCTGTACATATAATCGGCCAGGAAGCGGCTACGCTGGTCCTCAAGCTCGATAAGCTGACGCTGCTGGTGGCCCAGCTCCGGATCGTCGCTCGGCATCAGCGGTTGAAAAGACTGGGTCCAGCTGGCGCCGCGGGTATCAAGATGAAGCAGATGCAGGGTCTGGTCTAAATCTTCCGGGGGGCGGCTGTGTGATTGCAGCACCCGCCCCAGTAGGGTAGGCGTTTTACAGCTCCATTCGTGGCTGGCGACGAGAATATCGCTGATGGCGTTAAGGGTTGGCAAGGTGAGAGGAGCGCGGGCGCGTTGCTGTAGCCAGGGAGCGATCAGTTGACGAGGGGCGACCTCTGGCTCGTGGATCAGCCGGGAGAGGCCGGACAAATTAAGCTCGTTAACGGAATCTTCCAGCGTCAGGTCTGGCAGCCACTCCCAGTCGACGCGGACGGTGATGGCCTCTGGCGTACTGTCGAGCTGATTAAGCCAGCTAAGGCGCTGCTGGATCTCGTCAAGCAGATAACAGGGCAGCAGCGTCCAGCCATATTCCAGCCCCCAGAGATCCAGCTCCAGCCATTTCTGGTTATGGCGAATGTTGAGCAGATTGGGATTACCGGCAAAGCCGGGACGGTAATCGAGTTCGGTTGCTTTAACCGAGGCGCGAACGTCGCCGGGCAGGGCCTCCAGCGCTTCCCGCAGCATATGCCGGGGCCAGGTTTTGTCCTGGTAATCGCGTAAAATAAGCTGGCGTCCCAGTTGCCGGATGCCCTTATATAACGCCTTTAATGCGCTAATCCAGTTTTCGGTGCTGACGTCGGGCGTGGATAACGACAGGCGCAGACCGCGAACGGTGGGCAACGCGGCGAGAATGTGCGGAATGACGTTCTGAAAAAAAGCGTGAATAAAGTGGGATTCGTTATTTTCAGAAAGAAAAAACTCCGGGAATTTTGCTTTTAATTCCTGGCTATTAGGGGTGGCTTCTCCCTGTAACCAAAGCTGCAAATTATGACGTTGAACATAGTCGCCCACTTTGCGTAAATAAATAAGGGCATTTTCCTGGGCGATGGTGAGATTAATTAAATCGGCGCCTTTACAATGCGGTGAAGGCGGAGCCAGACGCGCTAATAATGACTGCTGGTGAATAATAATGCCCTGAAAACCATAGCCTGTGGCCAGTCGTACCGCTTTTTCAATAAAAGCCCAGCGCCATATTTCAGGTGAATTAAATTCCATTAACAGGTAAGGCGTCGTTGTATTCATTAAACGCATTCCGCAGCGATAAAAAACGCATGCTAGATGCGATCCCCGCAAAGATCAAACGCCGCTGCTGGCGTAAGAAAAAAAGTGTGAGCCTGCTCGAATGCGCTAAAAACGTGTGTCATCTGCAGGCCAGATTGTTATGCCCTGACAGGAGGAGTTCCCATGGCGAAAGGTATGAAGGTCCAATTACATTTTGAACACTATATCGATGAGGATACCGGCGCTAAAGTTACCCGCTTCACGCCTGTTGATGTTATTTGTCATCGTAATTACTTTTACCAGAAATGTTTTATTGATGGTGGCAGGAAATTAATTTTTGCCGGTGAGTTCGATGTTAACCGCAACTATTATTTGCTGGATCTGGCGACGGGTATAGCAACGCAATTAACGGAAGGCGCGGGCGATAATACCTTTGGCGGTTTTTTATCACCGGATGAAACTTCGCTCTATTATGTCAAAAGCGAACGCAATTTAATGCGGGTAAATCTGTCGACGCTGCAGGAAGAGATCGTTTATCAAGTGCCGGAAGAGTGGGTGGGATATGGCACCTGGGTGGCGAACAGCGCCTGCAATAAGCTTGTCGGCGTGGAGATCCATCGCGACAGCTGGCGACCAATTAGCGACTGGACCGTCTTCCAGACCTTCTGGGCCGAGCAGCCGCGCTGTCGGGTTATCCGCATCGATCTGCATACAGGGGAGAGAACCACGCTGCTGGAGGAGAATCAGTGGCTGGGGCATCCGATTTATCGACCCTTTGATGACAACACCGTGGCCTTCTGCCACGAGGGGCCTTTGGACCGGGTTGACGCCCGTATGTGGCTGATGGACGAAGATGGCAGCAATATTCGTAAAGCCAGACAGCCCGCCCCCGGGGAGAGCTATACCCATGAATTCTGGGTGCCGGATGGCTCGGCGCTGATGTACGTCACCTATGTGAAAAACAGCCCTGTGCGCTATTTATGCCGTATTGACGGCCAGAGCGGCCAGGACGAACGCCTGATGGCGATGCCCCCCTGTTCCCACGTCATGAGTAACGAAGATGGCTCCCTCGCCGTAGGCGACGGTTCCGGCGTGCCCATTGATATCGCCGATAATTCCGGCTATGGCGATACCAGCGATCCCTACCTGTGGTTATTTGATTTGCGGAAAAAGCAAGCCTACAAAATCGCCCGTCACAGCTCCTCCTGGAAGGTGCTGGACGGCGATCGCCAGGTGACGCATCCGCACCCCTCGTTTACGCCCGACGAAAAAGCGGTGCTGTTCAGCACGGATAAAGACGGTAAACCGGCGCTCTATCTGGCCGAGATCCCGCCTGAGGTTTTGCAAAACATTAAGGCTTAATAAGGAGCAAACGATGAAGAAACGTAACGCTTGCCTGAGCGCCTCATTATTGCTTGCCTGCTCCTGCCTCGCGGCGGCGCAGGCGGCGGAAATCCGTATCTCCTGGTGGGGAGGTAACAGCCGCCATCAGGCGACCTTAAACGCCATTAAGCTGTTTGAGCAGAAATACCCGGATATCAAGGTGAAGGCCGAATACGCCGGGTGGGAGGGATACCTCTCGCGCCTGACCGTACAGATTGCGGGCGGCAACGAGCCGGACGTCATTCAGACCAACTGGAACTGGCTGCCTATTTTTTCCCGGGACGGCAACGGCTTTTATGATCTCTACAGCCAGAAAGCGGTGCTCGACCTCGGGCAATATGATCCGCAGTCCCTGAGTACCACCACGGTCAATGGCAAGCTGAACGGCATTCCGGTGGCGGTGACAGCACGCAGCTTCTACTACAACAAGAAATTATGGCAGGAGATGGGCGTCAGCTATCCGCAGAGCTGGCCGGAGCTGATGGCGGCTGGGAAAGCGTTTCAGGCAAAAGACAAAGAGAAATATCCGCTGGTACTCGACTATATGGAGTCGTTGACGCTGGTACAGTCCTGGATGGTGCAGAAATACGCGATTCCGGCGATTAATGAGAAAACGGGCAAGTTTAACTATACCCCGCAGCAGTGGGTGGAGTTCTTCCAGCTGTATAAAGATCTTGTCGACAGCCACGTCTTCCCTTCCATGCGGGTACTCTCCTCTTACGGCAAAAGTAATACCTGGGAGATGAAGCCCTGGATCCAGGGAAAATGGGGCGGCATCTATATGTGGAACACCAATGCCGTGATGTATGAAAACAACCTGACCGCGCCCTATAACAAGCTGGAGCTCGGGCCATTCTTTATGCTGCCGGGGGCGAAAGATGCCGGATTATTCTTCAAGCCGACAATGATGTTCAGCGTGGGGAAATCGACGAAGCACCCACAGGAGGCGGCGAAGCTGATCGATTTTTTAATGAACGATCCGCAGGGCGTCAAAGCGATGGGGCTGGAGCGCGGCACGCCGCTGAGTAAAAAGGCCGCGCAGCAGCTGGAAGCTGAGGGGGTGATTCAAAAGGACAATATTACCGTGGCTGGGATCAACGCCTCTCTGGCACTGCCCCATAACATCCCCACCTCGCCCTATTTCGATAACCCGCAGTTTGTCGAGCTTTGGCACAATACCATTGAAAATATCGACCAGGGCACCCTTACGGTAGAGCAGGCGGCGAAAAGCTTCTCCCGTAATGCCGAACGCATCCTGGGCAGAGCAATGCGCTAACCCGACGATACCGGTTCACAGATGATGGGGAAGGATATGATTACCTTTAGCGCAACGCTAACCTGCCGTTATGAAACGCTTTTTTCGCCTTTTACCCCGCAGGACTTTGAGCAGGGACTGGCGTGGCTGGCGCAAAGCGGCTTCGACGCCGCCGAACTGTGCATCAATGATTATGAAGGCATGGAGGTCTCATGGCTGAAAAAGCGGCTGGATGACTACCGGCTGGGGTGTACCACTATTGCCACGGGCCAGGCCCGCAAGCGCGATGGCCTCTCTTTACTTTCCAGCGACAGGGCGGTGGTTTTGCGTACTCAACGGCGCCTGGCGGAACATATTGACGCCGCCGCGCAGCTGTCGAGCCATGTCACCATAGGCTCATTGCGCGCAACGGACAGGATGCTGAGTAAAACCGAGTATATGCATGCGCTGGCGGAGGCGATGGCGCCGTGCGTGGAGCAGGCGAAGCGGTGCGGCGTGACGCTGGTCCTTGAAGCCCTTAATCGCTATGAAATCGCGCATCTGCACAGCGCGGCGGATATGATGGCGTTTATGAGCTTCTGCGACGCACCGGAAAATGTCGGCGTGTTATGGGATATTTTCCATGCCAATATTGAGGATCGCGATTTCACCGACGCGATAGCCTTGCTGGGCCCCCGGCTGCGGCATGTGCATTTTGCCGACTCTAACCGGGCGTTTCCGGGGTATGGCCATTTGCCGATTGATGACATCTATCTGGCGCTAAAAGCGGCCAACTATCAGGGTGCGGTTTCGCTGGAGTGTCTGTGCCAGCCGTCAACGGCAACGCTGATTAAAGAGGCCGGTCCGCTGATCGATCGGTTGCGTCGCTTATAAGGGGTGAAGCGGGGGATCATTTTTCCTGACTTGAACCTGCGCAGATTAACGGCGATAATTCTTTTTATTGCCTTTTTCCAATCTAACCCTTCCTCGTCGGGCTAACGACGCGGGAGGGTTTTTTTATAGCGACGAATATGAGGTTTTTGCCATGAGCACCTTAGGTCACCAGTACGACAACTCGTTAGTTTCCAATGCCTTTGGTTTTCTACGCCTTCCGATGAACTTCCAGCCTTACGACAGCGATGCGGACTGGGTGATCACCGGCGTACCATTTGATATGGCGACATCCGGTCGTGCCGGTGGCCGTCATGGCCCGGCGGCCATTCGTCAGGTTTCCACCAACCTCGCCTGGGAGCATAACCGCTTCCCGTGGAACTTCGACATGCGCGAGCGCCTGAACGTCGTGGACTGCGGTGACCTGGTATATGCCTTCGGCGACGCGCGTGAAATGAGTGAAAAACTGCAGGCGCACGCAGAAAAACTGCTGGCTGCCGGCAAGCGCATGCTCTCCTTCGGTGGTGACCACTTCGTGACGCTGCCATTGCTGCGCGCCCACGCGAAGCACTTCGGTAAGATGGCGCTGGTGCATTTCGATGCGCATACCGACACCTACGCGAACGGCTGTGAATTTGACCACGGCACCATGTTCTTCACCGCGCCGAAGGAAGGTCTGATCGATCCGAACCACTCCGTGCAGATCGGCATCCGTACCGAATTCGACAAAGACAACGGTTTCACCGTGCTGGATGCCTGCCAGGTGAACGATCGCGGCGTGGATGACATCATCGCCCAGGTTAAGCAGATCGTCGGTGATATGCCGGTCTACCTGACCTTCGACATCGACTGCCTGGATCCAGCCTTTGCCCCAGGTACCGGTACCCCGGTAATTGGCGGCCTGACCTCAGACCGCGCCATCAAACTGGTGCGCGGCCTGAAGGATCTGAACATCGTCGGTATGGACGTCGTTGAAGTGGCCCCTGCCTATGACCAGTCCGAGATCACTGCGCTGGCCGCAGCGACCCTGGCGCTGGAGATGCTCTACATCCAGGCAGCGAAAAAAGGCGAGTAAGCCTTAGGCGCTGATTGCTGCTGCGCGACGCATGCGCAGCAGCAACATTCCCCCGGCCAGCAGGGTGATAACCTGCGACACCACCAGCACCGAAAAACCGGAACTGACCGACCCGGCCGATTTCATCACCATCCCCATCAGCAGCGGAATAAACGCCGCGCAGATATTGCCAATCCCATTAATGATCCCGTAGGCGCTGCCCACCGCTTCTCGCGCGGCGTGATGCTGGATCACGGCAGGAATGGCGGCCCCCTGAAGCCCCCAGAAGATATTGGCGGAAAGCATAAACAGCGCCAGCCATACCGGCTGATGGCTGAGCATCAGGGCGACCACTGACAACGCGGTCAACGCGCCGCCCACAACAAAGAGTACCGGAGCCTGGTCCGGGCGCATTTTATCGAGCAGTACACCACCCAGGAACTTTGAACCCAGGCTCAGCAGGAAGGGGATCGCCGCAAGCCAGCCCGTCGCGTGAAGGGAGAAATGGTGTTCATCCCGCAGCCACGCGGGCAGCCAGGCACTGCTTCCCCAGAGATAGCTCAGAGTGGCGATTTCAACCAGTAAAATCCAGCCCAGCAGCGGCGTTTGCCAGGCGAGGGTAAAGGTTTCGACAAATCCCGGTTTTTTCATCTTCACCGCACCACGCGGTGCGGGCAGGTAGCGCCAGATTAACCCGCCACCCAGCAGCAGATTGATTGCCGCCAGCGCATAGAACGAACCCGCCCAGCCCAGATGCGCCATCAGCCAGGTGACGAGCGGAAAGCCCACCGCCAGCCCGAGCGAGACGCCCAGCGCAGTGACGGCGTTGGGTTTGCCTATCTCTTCCGCGCTGAAGTTATCGCTGATAAAGCGCGTTTTCAGGGAAAAGAGCGGGCCTTCGGCAATGCCCAGCACCAGGCGGGCGATAAGCATCCCCATTAGCGAGCCCAGCAATGGCGAAACAGCGCAGACCAGGGCCCAGATCGCAATGCTGCTTAACAACCCCTGCCGATAATGAAGTTTGCTTTCAATAACAGGAGTTAATAATAAAGCGGAAAATCCATAACCCAGCAGAAAGCAGGTCATTAACATTCCCTGTAACATTCTGTTTTCATTTAACCGAAAATGCTCGGCAAATTCTGGGTTTAAAATCATCACCGAGATATTCACCCGGTCGACGTAGGAAATAATAATGAGTAATAACAATGCAATTGTGCCTTGCCATCTTGCCGTCATAATGCCTGCCTTATACATGCGTGTAATTTTATTTTTATTTGCGTGATTGTCACGGAACTAAAATGGTTCACCTGTGAAACTCATTGTTTATACACAATAAAATTTAAGACTGTTTCACAGGTGAAACACTGAGCTTTTCAGTTGTTTTATTTTTAGGTAACAAAAGTAAAAGAAGTCAATATTTCTTTATTTAAATTTAACCTCATCGGTAAATCGTATTCATTCACGCCGTAATAATGAAAATTTCATATCGCTGCATTTTTTCGTGATCCTTTGCACACTTAGTTAATTAATTACCTGTCGGTTAACAAATTCGTCACATTGGCGCTTGACGAAACATTCATCGCTTTTATATTGACCGTATTAAATAAGAAACAGAGTTTCATATATGAAACAAAAGCCTGGAGGATCGCGATGAGCTGGATAGGCGTATGTGACGCAGAACAAGTACAGGAAGATTTCCCTTTTAGCGGCAACGTCGAAGGCCAAGAGATCGGCGTTTATTTGATTGACGGTGAATATTACGCGCTGGAAGACGTATGCCCGCACGCGTATGCCTTGCTGAGCCAGGGCTTCGTGGAAGATGGCAAAGTGGAGTGCCCGCTGCATGAGGCGGTGTTTGACGTCAAAACCGGCCAGTCTCTGCATGGCCCCGGTGGTCGCAACCTCAACCGCTACCCGGTTCGGGTCTTTGAAAATCAAATCCAGATTACCTTCGTCGAGGAGACCGTGGCATGAGCGACACCCTGAATTTCAACCCGGCCCTGCCTGAAAGCCGCCAGTTTACCCCGCCTGCAGAGGGCGGTAACGGTGCCATTCATAAGCCGGGCGAATATCAGAATCTGATCTGGCAGACCCGCAGCCGCGAGCCGGAAAGCTGGGAAGTGAAGCTGATTGCGACGCTGGAAGATCTCTTCGAACAGGGCATTGAAACCTTACCGGAGCTGGTGAAGGGGCTGAACGCGGTGCGGATGCACGATCAGCAGGGCGAGCCGTGGAGCGACGCCAGCTTCCAGGCATTCTTACAGGTTAACGGCTACTGAGGACAACGCGATGACGACTACCGTACAAAATTATCTCGATAAGGGTCTGCGCGGCCTCTGGTATCCGGTTTTGGCGAGCTGGGAAGTGCAGTCTGCGCCCGTGGGCATTACCCGTCTGGGGGAGCAGATTGTGGTCTGGCGCAACAAAGATGGTCAGGTCCAGGCGCTGGAGGACCGCTGTCCGCACCGTGGCGCGCGCCTGTCGATGGGCTGGAATCTCGGGGACCGCATCGCCTGCTGGTATCACGGCGTGGAAGTGGCAGGCAATGGCGAAGTGAAAGATGTGCCTGCGGTGGACAAATGTCCGCTGGTCGGCCAGCAGTGCGTACGCAGCTATAACGTGCAGGAGGCGCACGGCGCCATCTTCCTGTGGTTTGGCGTCACCGCCGATCAGCAGCCGGACGAGCTGACCTTCCCGGATGAACTCGCCGACACGGAAAATTTCAGCAACTTCCTCTGCACCGCCGGGTGGAAATGCAATTACCAGTACGCGCTGGAAAACGTGATGGACCCGATGCACGGCACCTATCTGCACTCCTCCTCGCACTCGATGGCGGAAGGGGACCGCAAGGCCGACATGGTGCTCCAGCCGACCAAAACCGGCTTCATCTTTGAGAAAAAAGGGCAGAGCGGCGTCAACTTCGACTGGGTGGAGCTGGGCAACAGCGGCACCTGCTGGATGCGCCTCTCCATTCCTTACAGGAAGCGTTTCGGACCGGGCGGCCACTTCTTTATCGTCGGTATGGTAGTGCCGGAAGATAACGACAACTGCCGCGTCTTCTTCTGGCGCATCCGCCGCGTGCAGGGCTGGCAGCGCGATATGTGGCGCTTTATGTACCGCAACCGTCTGGAAAAACTGCACTGGGAAGTGCTGGAGCAGGATCGTGTGGTGCTGGAAAGCATGGCGCCAAATGCCCGCGACCATGAATACCTCTACCAGCATGACGTCGGCCTCTCCCGCTTGCGCCGCATGATGCAAAAAGCTGCGAAAGAGCAGCTGGCGATGCGCGACGCGCAGCAGGGAGCCGCCTGATGAACGGGCTGTTGAGCGGAAAACGCATCGTTGTAACCGGTGCCGCGCGCGGCCTGGGCTACCACTTCGCCAGCGCCTGCGCGGAGCAGGGGGCGGCGGTGGTGATGTGCGACATCCTGAAAGGCGAGCTGGCTGAAAGCGCCCACGGGCTGAGCGAACAGGGTTATGCGATCGAATCGCACGTTATCGATCTGGCCGATCCCCATTCCATCGAACAGGTGTTCAGCGCCATTGGCGAGCAGGGGCAGATTGACGGCCTGGTGAATAACGCGGCGATGGCGACCGGCGTCGGCGGCAAAAACATGCTCGATTACGATCCGGATCTTTGGGATCGGGTGATGAGTGTCAACGTCAAAGGCACCTGGCTGGTCACCCGCGCCGCCGTGCCGCTGCTGTGCGAAGGGGCAGGCATTGTGAACGTAGCCTCCGATACCGCCCTGTGGGGTGCGCCGCGCCTGATGGCCTACGTTGCCAGTAAGGGGGCCGTGATTGCCATGACCCGCTCAATGGCGCGGGAGCTGGGTGAAAAGCGTATTCGTATTAACGCCATCGCGCCGGGGTTAACCCGCGTTGAGGCGACGGAATATGTGCCCGCCGAACGGCATCAGCTCTATGAAAATGGCCGGGCGTTAACGGGGGCGCAGCAGCCGGAAGATGTCACCGGCAGCGTGGTCTGGCTGTTAAGCGATCTGTCGCGGTTCATCACCGGACAGCTTATCCCGGTCAACGGCGGTTTTGTCTTTAACTAAGGGTTGGCGATTATGGCAAACGATCAGGAAGTTAAGTATCTGGTGCCGGGGCTGGAGCGCGGTTTACAGCTGCTGTTGGCCTTCGGCGAGCAGCATCGCGATCTGACCTTTGCCGAGCTGCACCGGCTGGTGGATATGCCGAAGGCCACCGCCTACCGCGTGGTACAGACGCTTGAGTATATGGGGTTTCTGGAGCGCAACACACGCACCAATACCTTCTCGCTGGGCATGAACGTGCTGCGTCTGGGCTTTGAGTACATCGCCTCGCTGGATGTGGCGCAGGTGGGCCAGCCGGTTATCGAACAGCTGCGCGACGTCAGCCAGTGCAGTAGCCATCTGGCGATCCGCGACGGGCGCGACATCATCTACATCGCCCGCGTCAGCGCCGCCGGGTCACGTATCAATCAGGTCAGTATCGGCACCCGTCTGCCGGTGCACTGCACTTCGCTCGGCCGCATGCTGTTGACCGATATTTCCCGCGCCGATTTTGAACAGCTGTTCCCGCACGAGCGCCTGCCGGGCAACACGCCGGGGCAGCTTCATGACCGCGAAGCCCTGTGGCAGATGGTGCAGCAGGACAAAGCCCGTGGGTATGTGATCGGCGAATCCTTCTTCCGCCACGGCATCTCCTCCATCGTCTACCCGGTGTATGACCGAAGCGGACGCGTGGCAGCGGTGGTCAGCATTCTGGTGCCAGCGGAAGAGATCCCGCAAACCGACCGCGAACGTCTGCAAAACGACGTTCGTCTGGCGGCGGATAAAATTTCTGGCTTCTTAGGGTATTTGTCACAGGCCAGTTAAATCAGTGAGTTAACGTCAGGCGCTTCACTGCGTCGGGCATGTTTTACGCCCAATTTGGGCCAGATGAGGCAACGAACGATGAGTGTAACCGGAATTGAAAAGCTGGAATTTGGCGTTGAGAACCTGACGCACTGCGCCAAATTTATGCGTGATTTTGGCCTGACGGGCGATGCCAGCGGCCAGCGTTTTACCACCCTGAGCGGCGCGCGCGTGGAGCTTAACCCGATCGACAGCCCCGATCTGCCCCCGGCGTTTGAAACGGGTAACACCCTGCGCCGCATGACCTGGGGGGTGGCGACCCAGAACGATCTGGACGCGCTGCGCCCGAAGCTTGCCGGGCAGCCCGGCTTCCGCGAGGTGGGTGATGCCCTGGAGTGTCTTGATCCGAACGGCATGACGCTGCGCGTGCAGGTCAGCCAGCAGACCGACGTGGAGCTGAACGTGGAGCCGATTAACCAGTGGGGCGATGCCCGCCGGATTGACACCCCCAGCCCGGTTTACGACCGCGCCCAGCCCATCAACGTTGGCCACGTGGTCTTCTTTGTGGAGGAGCTGGCGGCGGTGGAGAAATTCTACCGTGAAGTGCTCGGTTTCCAGGTCTCTGACCGCTACATCAACCGCGCCGTGTTCCTGCGCTGCGGCGTGCGTGGGGGGCATCACAACCTGTTCCTGCTGCAATTGCCGAACCGTAAGCGCGGCCTGAACCACGTGGCCTTTACCGTGCGCGATATCCACGAGGTGATCGGCGGCGGTATCGCGATGAATAAAAATGAATGGAGCACCTTTATTGGGCCGGGTCGCCATCCGGTCTCGTCGGCCTACTTCTGGTACGTCAACAGCCCGACCGGCGGCGCGTTTGAGTACTACACCAACGACGACTACCTGACCGAAAACTGGCAGCCGCGCGAGCTGGAGCATTCGCTGGTCTCCTTTACCGAATGGGCGGTGGAAGGCGGCATCGACCACGACACGCGCCGCCAGCAGAAAAAACCGGAGGCGGTATGACGTCGCGCATTGTCATTATCGGCGGCGGCCAGGCGGGCGGCTGGGCGGCTAAAACCCTGCGCGACGAGGGCTTCGACGGTGAGATTTGCGTGGTGGCGGAAGAGGAGTGGGATTTCTATGAGCGCCCACCGCTGTCAAAAGCGTCTCTGCTGGAGCCGGACGCGGCGCTCCCACGGCTGTTTACCGACGAGGCACAGCAGGCGCTGAACCTGACCTGGTATCGTCCGTTGCGGGCTGAATCCATTGACCGTGAAGCGAAAGCGGTTGTTTTAAGCAACGGCGAGCATCTTAGTTACAACATGCTTTTACTGGCCACCGGAGGGCGGGCGCGCCTGCCGGGTGAGGCGTGGGCGGCGCACCCGCAGGTCTACACCCTGCGCCACTGGCAGGACGCGCAGCTCCTGAAGAGCCGTCTGGCGGAAAGTAAAACCTTGGCGATTATCGGCGGGGGCTGGATCGGCCTGGAGATTGCTGCCTCCGCGCGCAAAAGCGGCGTGGCAGTCACCTTGTTCGAGCAGCAGCCTGCGCTCTGCATGCGCTCGGTGAGCGGCGAGGTGTCGCAGCGCTTAGCAACAATTCATCGCGAGCAGAGTGTGGCGATCCGTACCGGCTGCGGCGCGCTGGAGCTGGAAGACGATAACGGTCTGCCGGTCATCCACTGCGACGGCCAGCGTGAAACCTTTGATGCGGTGGTGGTGGGGATCGGCGTCGATCTCAATCTGGAACTGGCGCGCAACGCCGGGCTTAAAACCGAACGCGGGATCGTGGTGGATGCCCAGGGACGCACCGCAGATCCGTTCATCTTTGCCGCCGGGGATGTGGCCCAGCATCATCACTACGGCCTGTGCATCCAGTCCTGGGCCTTTGCCCAGAATCAGGCGGTGGCGACGGCGAAAGCGATGCTCAACCCCGATGCGCCAGGTTACGACGACGCGCCGTGGCTGTGGTCAGATCAATACCAGCACAATATCCAGATCCTCGGCATTCCGCAGCCGGACAGCAGCACGATAGTGCGGGACGATTCGCTGTTCTTCTCGCTCGATGCGAACGGGCGGCTGACGCAGCTGGTGGCGTTTAACGATGCGCGCACCGTCAAGCTGGCGAAGCGCTGGATGGCGGCGGGAAGGGATCTGTCAGACGTACCGCTCAGCGACCCGACCTTTTCACTGATGTCATTGCGATAGCTAACCCGCACCCGTAGGGGGAGACATGACCACATTAGAGACCAACACCGCGCCTGTTGAGGCGAGCGGTGAGGGAACCCGCACGCCTGAAAAAGCGGTGCGCTGGGCCATCCCGCTGGCGCTGCTGGCCTGCGTGCTGCTGGCGTTTTTCGACAAAATCAGCATTGCAGCGCTCTTTTCTGACGGCCATTTCCAGCAGGCGATGGGCATCGATTTCGACACCACGCGCCTCGGCATTCTGATGAGCGCCTTCCTGCTGAGCTACGGCTTTTCATCGGTCTTTTTAAGCGGGCTGGGGGACAAGATCGCCCCGCTGCGCCTGCTCACCGGGATGATGGTGATCTGGTGCGTGCTGATGGTGGCGATGGGCTTTACCCATAACTACACGCTGATGATTGTCCTGCGCATCCTGCTGGGGGTGGCAGAAGGGCCGCTCTTCCCGCTGGCCTTCGCCATTGTGCGCCACAACTTCCCGCAGCATCTGCAGGCGCGCGCCACCATGCTGTGGCTGCTGGGCACTCCGGTAGGGGCGGCGATTGGCTTCCCGCTCTCCCTCTGGCTGCTGAATACCTTCGGCTGGCAGAGCACCTTCTTCGTGATGGCGATGCTGACCGTGCCGGTGCTTATCTTCGTGCGCATCGGTCTGCGGGGGATCCGTCTGGATGCGAAACCGGCCACCACTCAGGCATCGCAGGATGAGCGCCGCGCGGCCCGGCGCGAGCTGTTCGTCAGTCCGCACTTCTGGATCATCTGCATCTTTAACATCGCCTTCCTGACCTACCTGTGGGGTATCAACGGCTGGCTGCCGGGCTACCTCATCAAGGGCAAAGGCATCCACCTTGAGCACGCGGGCTGGCTGTCGTCGATGCCGTTTATCGCCATGCTGGCAGGGGAAGTGATTGGCGCATGGCTCTCGGACCGGGTCGATAAGCGCGCCGCGGCCTGCTTTATCTCCATGGCGGGGGCAGCGGTGGGGCTGGCAGCGGTCATGCACCTCGACACCCCGCTGACCATCATCGCGGCGATGAGCTTCAGCACCTTTATGTGGGGCACCGGGGCCCCCAACATTTTCGCCCTGCTGGCAAAGGCCACCCATCCACGGGTGAGCGCCACGGCGGGCGGCATCTTCAACGGGCTGGGAAACTTTGCGGGCGCGCTGTCGCCGGCGGTGATGGGGGCGCTTATCGCCTTCACCCACAGCATGGATTCCGGGCTGATTTTTCTGGCGGTGATGGCGGCGGTGGGCTGCGTCCTGTTACTGCCGCTGCTGAGACGTTACTGAGGAGAGTGTCATGACTGATTCAACCGTAACCAACAAATCTGGCATCAAACCTGACCACCTGACGATGGAGGAGTGGGTCGAGTCGCGCATCGCGCGCTTCGAAGGGCGTAAATATGACTGGAACGCACTGAAGTTCCAGGCCGATTTTGACCCGAAATATCGCCGGGCGCAGATGCGCTACATCGGCACCGGTGCCACCGGCGTGGCGAACGACACCAACACCGTGCAGGCGGATCACTTTACCTTCTCCACCATGGTACTGCCGTCGAAATGCGAAGGGCCGCTGCACCTGCATGACGATGTGGAAGAGGTCTTCTTCATGCTGAAAGGGCAGATCACGCTGATGATCCAGGATGGCGACAACTACACCGAAACCGTGCTGCGCGAGCGTGACCTGATTTCCGTCCCGCCGGGCATCTATCGCGGCCTGTTTAACCACGGGGAAGAAGAGGCGCTGATGTGCGTCATGCTGGGCACCAACAAGCCGGAAATCCCGACCTACCCGGCCGATCATCCGCTCTCAAAAGTGAAGCGGAACTAAGGGGTGCACGATGACGGAATTTCGTGAACAGGGATGCGGCATTCCGCTGATGTTGCTGCACGGCATCAGCTCCGGCGCCGCCTCCTGGCATAAGCAGATGGCGCTGGACGGTTTTCGGGTGCTGGCGTGGGACATGCCCGGCTATGGCGAAAGCCCGATGCTGGCAGCTGAACGGGCAAACGCCGGAGATTACGCCGACGCGCTGGCGGCGATGCTCGATCGGGCGGGCGTCTGGCAGGCGGTGCTGGTAGGGCACTCTCTGGGGGCGCTGGTCGCCAGTGCTTTTGCGGCGAAGTTCCCGGAACGCGTTATCCATCTGGTGCTGGCGGATGCCGCGCAGGGCTACGGCCAGGCCGCGCCGGAGCAGCGTGAGCAGGTCTGGCGCAACCGTGAGCAGCAGATGGCGCTGGGCGGCGAAATCCTCGCCCAGACCCGTGCCGCGAAGCTGCTGCGTCCCGGCGCGCGGGCGGAGGATGTCAGTTGCGTCGCGGCGGGAATGCGCAAACTGCGCCCGGAGGGCTACCTCGCTGCCGCATGGATGCTGGCGCACGACGATATTCACGGCTGGCTGAAACGCTACACAGGCCAATTTGAAGTCTGGTGTGGTGAGCATGATGCGATAACGGAACCTGAACGGGTAGCGGGGCTGGCGCTGCGCTACTCCATGCCGTTTATCGCCATTCCGCAGGCCGGTCACGCCAGCTATCTCGACAACGACGCGTTTTTTAACCAACAGCTTTTACGCATTAACGAAGAGGTGCGCGATGAATGCACAAATTGATGGGCGCATAGCGGTCGTCACCGGCGGTTCTTCTGGCATTGGCTTTGAAACGCTGCGCCTGCTGCTGGGCGAGGGGGCTAAAGTGGCCTTCTGTGGCCGCGACCCGGACCGGCTCGCCAGCGCCCATGCGGCGCTGCAAAACGAATACCCCGACGGGGAGATTTTTTCTTACCGCTGCGACGTGCTGAAAGCCGACGAGGTGCAAGCCTTTGCGGATGCCGTTCATGCGCGCTTTGGTGCGGCGGATATGCTGATCAACAACGCCGGGCAGGGCTACGTGGCGCACTTCAATGACACGCCGCGTGAGGCGTGGCTGCACGAAGCCGAGCTGAAACTGTTCGGGGTGATCAACCCGGTGCAGGCGTTTCAGCCGCTGCTGGAGCAATCCGACATCGCCTCCATCACCTGCGTCAACTCGCTGCTGGCGCTGCAGCCGGAAGAGCACATGATCGCCACCTCTGCTGCCCGCGCCGCGCTGCTGAATATGACCCTGACGCTCTCGAAAGAGCTGGTGGGGAAAGGTATTCGGGTGAATTCCATCTTGCTCGGCATGGTGGAGTCCGGCCAGTGGCAGCGCCGCTTTGAAAACCGTACAGACAAAAGCCAGAGCTGGCCGGAGTGGACGGCGGAGATCGCGCGCAAACGCGGCATCCCGATGGCCCGCCTCGGCAAGCCGCAGGAGCCCGCGCAGGCGCTTCTGTTCCTCGCCTCGCCGCTGGCCTCGTTTACCACCGGCGCCGCGCTGGACGTTTCCGGCGGCTTCTGCCGCCATCTGTAAGGACGCATCATGAAAAAGATCATGTTAATTGGTTTTGGCGCGATGGCGCAGGCGGTGATTGAGCGCCTGCCTGCCGGTGTCGCTATCGGCTGGATCGTGGCGCGCGAGTCTCACCACGCGGTGATTCGCCAGCAGTTTGGTGATGCGGTGGTGGCGCTGACCTCGCCGCTGGAGTGCGCTGAAGCGCCCGATCTGGTGCTGGAGTGCGCCAGCCAGCAGGCGGTGGCGCAGTACGGCGAGGATATTCTGCGTCGCGGCTGGCATCTGGCGGTGATCTCCACCGGCGCCCTGGCGGACAGCGCGCTGGAGCAGCGCCTGCTTGCTGCGGGCGGCAAACTGACGCTGCTCTCCGGCGCGGTGGCTGGTATCGACGGGCTGGCGGCGGCGAAAGAGGGTGGGCTTGAGCGCGTGACCTATCAGTCGCGTAAAAGCCCGGCCAGCTGGCGCGGCAGCTACGCCGAACAGCTTATCGATCTTAATTCGGTGTCAGTGGCGCAGGTCTTTTTCGAAGGCAGCGCCCGGGAGGCGGCACGACTGTTCCCGGCCAACGCCAACGTGGCGGCGACCGTGGCGCTCGGCGGTGTCGGGATGGATGAAACCCGCGTACAGCTGATGGTCGATCCGGCCACGAAACGCAATACCCACACGCTGCACGTCGAAGGCGTGTTTGGCGAGTTCCATCTTGAGCTGAGCGGGCTGCCGCTTGCCTCTAACCCGAAAACCTCCACCCTGGCGGCACTGAGCGCGGTCCGCGCCTGCCGCGAGCTGGCCCTGAGCTGAGGAGTGACGATGGATAACCTGAAGATTTTTATCGGCGGCCAGTGGCGACACGGTAGCGGCAACCCGATGCAGAGTCACTTCCCGGCTGATGGAACGATCAACGCGGTTTTAAACGCGGCAAGCCTCGACGATCTGCATGACGCAATCGAGGCTGGCGAGCGGGCGTGGCGCGATCCCGCGTGGCGCAACAGCCTGCCGCATATGCGCGCGAAGATCCTCCACAGAGTGGCGGATCAGATTGAATCCCGCGTCGACGAGCTGGCGCAGATGCAGAGCCGCGATAACGGCAAGCCGCTGGCGGAAGCACGCGGGCTGGTGATGAGCGCGGCGGGAACGGCACGCTACTTCGCCGCCGCCTGTGAGTTGCTGGAAGGGGAGCTTCCGACGCCGCGCCAGCCGGATTTACTGACCCTGAGTCGCTATGAGCCGCTTGGCGTGGTGGCGGCCATCACGCCGTGGAACTCGCCGATTGCCAGCGAGATGCAGAAAGTCGCTCCGGCCATTGCCGCCGGAAACGCGGTGATCCTCAAGCCCGCCGAAGCGACGCCGCTGATGGCGCTGGAGCTGGCGCGCATCTTTGAGCAGGCCGGGCTGCCCGCCGGGCTGCTGAGCGTACTGCCGGGCAAAGGTTCGGTCATTGGCGATGCGCTGGCGCGCCATCCTAAGGTGCGGAAGATTTCCTTTACCGGCGGCACCACCACGGGCCGTCATCTGGCGCACGTGGCGGCGGAAAAGCTGATCCCGGCCTCTCTTGAGCTGGGCGGTAAATCCCCGACCATCGTGCTCGAGGATGCGGATATCGAGCAGGCCGCGCGCGGGATCTGCTACGGCATTTTTAGCTCGGCGGGACAGGCCTGTATCGCCGGGTCGCGGCTGTTTATCCACGAAAGCCTTTACGCGCCGCTGATGGCGCGGCTGCTGGAGTTAACCCGCGGCCTGCGCGTGGGGCATCCGTTTACCGACGGCACCCACGTCGGGCCGCTGATCAACGATAAGCATCGCCAGAGCGTGATCGAGTACGTCGAGCTGGCGAAGCGCGAAGGGGGCCGCGTGCTGTGCGGCGGGGAGATCCCAGCCGATCCCAATCTTGCAAACGGCAGCTTCTTCCAGCCAACGATTATCGAAGGGCTGAGTAACAATGCCCGCGCCTGTCAGGAGGAGATCTTCGGCCCGGTGCTGGTGGCGATGCCATTTAACGATGAAGCGGCGTTGATCCAGCAGGCGAACGACTCGGTATATGGTCTGGCTGCCGGGATCTGGACGCGGGATACCGGACGCGCGCTGCGCTTAAGCGAGCAGCTTGAGGCGGGCACGGTGTGGATCAACACCTACAAGGTCTTTGCGATTTCGACCCCGTTCGGGGGCTTTAAAGAGAGCGGTCTGGGCCGCGAAAAGGGCATTCAGGGGCTGAAAGCCTGGATGCAACAAAAGAGCATTTATCTGGCGACGGGTAACAGCGTCAACCACTGGTGCGACTAAGAAAGGGTGAGCAATGAGCGAAATGATAACCGTCGGCGACGCCATCGCCAGAACGCTGGAGCAGTATCAGGTTGAGGCCATCTACGGCGTCATCTCCATTCACAACCTGCCCATCGCCGATGCGGTAGGGCAGCGCGGCAATATCCGCTTCGTACCCGCGCGTGGCGAAGCCGGTTCCGTCACCATGGCCGACGCCCACGGGCGTTTCTCTGGCCTCGGCGTGGCGCTGACCAGTACCGGGGCAGGGGCAGGTAACGCGGTAGGCGCGCTGGTGGAGGCGATGAATGCCTGCACGCCGCTGCTGCATTTAACCGGACAGGTGGAAAAAGCCTGGCTGGATGCCGACACCGGGTTTATCCACGAAACCCGCGACCAGTTGACCTTCCTGAAGGCCAGTTCGAAACGGGCGTATCGCATCAGCAATGCCAACCAGGCGATAGCGATTCTCCATAAAGCGATTCAGGAGGCACAGACGCCGCCGTGCGGGCCGGTCTCTGTGGAAATCCCGATTGATATTCAGGGGGCGAAAATTCCGCTGTCGCTGGTGACGGCGCCGGTAAAACCGGTGTCAGCTTCAGCGCCAGATGCCAGCATGGTTGATGCGCTTTGGGCGCAGCTGAAGCAGGCGAAACAGCCGCTGCTGTGGCTGGGTGGCGGGGCGCTGGAAAGCGCTGACGCCGTGAAAAAACTGGCGGATGCGGGTATCACCGTGATCTCCAGCACCCACGCGCGCGGCGTGCTGCCGGACAGCCATTGCGCCAGCCTGCGGGCTTTCCATAACTCGCCGTCAGTGGAGGCACTGATCGCCCGGTGTGATTTTACGCTGGTGGCGGGCTCACGCCTGCGCAGCAACGAAACCCGTTCCTGGACGCTGGAGCTGCCTTACCCGCGGGTGCAGATCGATATCGACCCGGCGGCGGCAAGCCGTAACTATTTGATGGATAAAACGCTGGTAGCCGATTGTTCAACGCTGCTTAACGCGCTGGCTGCAAAAGCGCAGGGGCGTGAATGGGGTAACGCGCAGTGGGACATGCAGGTCCAGCAGGCGGTGGAACAAGCCGAGCAGGGTCTGCGCGAGCAGTGTGGTGCCTATGCGAAGCTCAACGATGCCATCGAGAAAGCGCTGCCGCAGGATGGCCTGCTGGTGCGTGATATCACCGTTTCCGGCAGCCTGTGGGGCAGCCGCCTGTTCCGCGCCAACGGTCCGCTGATGAACATTCACTCTCTGGCCGGGGCGATTGGCATGGGGCTGCCGATGGCGATTGGTACTGCGATTGCCAATCCGCAGCGCAAGGTCGTAGGGCTGGTGGGCGACGGCGGCCTGAGCCTGAATTTAGGCGAGCTGGCGACGCTGGCGCAGGAGAAAGCCAACGTGACGCTGCTGATCATGAACGACGGCGGTTACGGCGTGATGCGCGGCATTCAGGATAAATATTTTGGCGGACGTCAGTATTATAACGAGCTACATACGCCGGACTTTACCCTGCTGGCCCAGGCGATTGGCCTTCAGGCATGGAGCGTTGAGCGAGCTGAAGATTTTGATGCGGTGATGACGGAAGCGCTGGCGATGCCGGGGCCGTCGGTGGTGGAGGTGCGAATGGGGCAGATTGGCGCCTTGAAGTTTGCCGGGCCGCCGCAGAAAACGCTGTACTAGCTGTGTGCCTGGTGGCGCTGCGCTTACCGGGCCTACGTTTACTGCGATTATGTTCTGAGTAGGCCGGGTAAGGCGAAGCCGCCACCCGGCTTTTCAACGGAGGCGCAGGTGCCTCCGCGGTACATTATTTAATCCCGTCTGCCGCCATGCGATCGCGGATGTGCTGCGCACGCGCTGCGGAGGCAGGGTGGTCGTCAAACATGGAGCTTTGACGGCCCGCTTCCTGTTGAGCCAGTTTTTCGAAGCTGGTGGCTAAACCTGACGGGTTAATCCCACGCTTGCGCAACAGATCATAAGAGTAGTCATCGGCCTCAGATTCCTGACGCTGAGAGAACTGGGAGTTAACCAGTTTTTCACCGAGATCGCCGAGCTGCGACTGGGAGAGGCTACCTACAATGCCACCCGCAGAGGCCGCCGCCACGCGAACGGCGTTCGTGCCGAGGGCAACCTGCATCCCTTTCTTCACATGGCCGAGGGCAACGTGACCCATTTCATGCCCGATAACCGCTTCGACTTCATTGTCGTTCATCATATCCATTAATCCGCTGTAGACGCGGATGCAGCCGTTAGCCATCGCAAAGGCGTTAACGTCTTTCGCCATGTAAACCTTGTAGTTCACCGGCTGGCCGTTAATGTTGTCGCCAAGTGCTGAAGCAATCTTATTCAGACGCTGAGCGTAAGTGCTGTCTGCCGGTGCGATGGTGGCTTTACCGTCCATCTCTTTACAGGCCTCATCGCTTAATGTTTTCACCTGGGCATCGGTGAGGGAGTAGGCCTGAAACGCCTCTGCTCCGGAGCTCAGCAGGCCACCAGAATTCATATTCTGACACCCGCTAAGAAGAAGGGTCGTTCCCAGAGCCAGCACTACTGCACGCATTTTCATTATGTTGCTTCCGTACTCGTTAAACTTGATAAATTCTGAAAGTTTTGCCGCCCCGGAGGAGGGTGCAGCTCCAATTATAAAGAATATAAACGAAGGCGGGCGAGAAGATTGCGCAACGTGCGAGCCTGTTCCAGAGATTTCTTAAGCGGCAAAAGAATGGTCCATGTACATGCTTTGTCGCTTGGGTTACATTGTTGGCACTTTTTTCTGGCGTAGCCCAAAACGCGCTGTCGTCAAGCCGAAACGGGCATGGCCTTCAACATCCGATCTGGAGTCAAAATGTCCTCACGTAAAGAGCTTGCCAATGCTATTCGTGCGCTGAGCATGGATGCTGTACAAAAAGCTAAGTCCGGTCACCCGGGTGCCCCTATGGGTATGGCTGACATTGCCGAAGTCCTGTGGCGTGATTTCCTGAACCACAACCCGCAGAACCCTGCATGGGCTGACCGCGACCGTTTCGTTCTCTCTAACGGCCACGGCTCAATGCTGATCTACAGCCTGCTGCACCTCACCGGCTATGACCTGCCAATCGAAGAGCTGAAAAACTTCCGTCAGCTGCACTCTAAAACCCCGGGTCACCCGGAAGTGGGTTACACCGCAGGTGTTGAAACCACGACCGGTCCGCTGGGTCAGGGTATTGCTAACGCCGTGGGTATGGCGATTGCCGAGAAGACGCTGGCGGCGCAGTTCAACCGTCCGGGTCATGACATCGTCGACCACTTCACCTATGCATTCCTGGGTGACGGCTGCATGATGGAAGGCATTTCTCACGAAGTGTGCTCCCTGGCAGGCACCCTGAAACTGGGCAAACTGGTTGCGTTCTATGACGACAACGGCATCTCCATCGACGGCCACATTGAAGGCTGGTTCACTGACGACACCGCAGCACGTTTCGAAGCCTACGGCTGGCACGTGGTGCGTGGCGTTGACGGTCACGATGCTGAAGCGATTAAACGTGCAGTAGAAGAAGCGCGCGCAGTGACCGACAAACCGTCCCTGCTGATGTGCAAAACCATCATCGGTTTCGGTTCTCCGAACAAAGCCGGTACGCACGACTCCCACGGTGCACCGCTGGGCGACGCAGAGATCGCCCTGACCCGTGAAGCACTGGGCTGGAAACACGCTGCGTTTGAAATCCCGTCTGAAATCTACGCGCAGTGGGATGCCAAAGAAGCCGGTCAGGCGAAAGAAGCGGCATGGAATGAGAAATTCGCCGCTTACGCTAAAGCCTTCCCACAGGAAGCGGCAGAGTTCACCCGTCGTATGAAAGGTGACATGCCAGCAGACTTCGATGCCAAAGCGAACGAGTTCATCGCTAAGCTGCAGGCTAACCCGGCTAAAATCGCCAGCCGTAAAGCCTCCCAGAATGCGATCGAAGCCTTCGGCCCGCTGCTGCCAGAGTTCCTCGGCGGCTCCGCTGACCTGGCGCCATCAAACCTGACTATCTGGTCTGGTTCTAAAGCGATCAACGAAGATACTGCCGGTAACTACATCCATTACGGTGTTCGTGAGTTCGGTATGACCGCGATTGCCAACGGTATCTCCCTGCACGGTGGTTTCCTGCCGTACACCTCCACCTTCCTGATGTTCGTGGAATATGCCCGTAACGCGGTGCGTATGGCTGCGCTGATGAAACAGCGTCAGGTGATGGTCTACACCCACGACTCTATCGGTCTGGGCGAAGATGGCCCGACCCACCAGCCGGTTGAGCAGGTTGCTTCTCTGCGTGTGACCCCGAACATGTCCACATGGCGTCCATGTGACCAGGTTGAATCTGCGGTAGCGTGGAAATATGGCGTTGAGCGTCAGGACGGCCCGACCGCGCTGATCCTCTCCCGTCAGAACCTGGCTCAGCAGGATCGTACCGAAGAGCAGCTGGCGAACATCGCTCGCGGTGGTTACGTGCTGAAAGACTGCGACGGTCAGCCGCAGGTGATCTTCATCGCAACCGGTTCTGAAGTTGAACTGGCTGTTGCCGCCTGGGATCAGCTGGCAGGCGAAGGCGTGAAAGCGCGCGTGGTCTCCATGCCATCTACCGATGCCTTCGACAAGCAGGACGCGGCTTACCGTGAATCCGTGCTGCCGAAAGCCGTTTCTGCCCGTGTGGCAATCGAAGCGGGTATCGCTGACTACTGGTTCAAATACGTGGGCCTGAACGGCGCTATCGTTGGCATGACCACCTTCGGTGAGTCTGCGCCAGCTGAGCAGCTGTTCGAAGAGTTCGGCTTCACCGTTGAGAACGTGGTCGCGAAAGCGAAAGAACTGCTGTAATCACGGTTGTGCCCGGCGGCGCGTAGCTTGCCGGGCCTACAAAATATTCAGGCCGGGCAGGCGTCAGCGTCACCCGGCTTTTTTGTGCATGTTATTCCTCAAAGATGTAATACCTCTGTAAATTATTCCACTTAAAATGTGATGTGTGTCATATAGCTGGCTTATTACTCTGGACAGTCATTTCCTTTATTCCGTGTTTCGCTTATTCTGGCTGAAGCGTTTCAGTCGATTAAACGTTCGACAAATGACCAATCAGTTGGAGTTTGTGACAGGCAAGGATTCCCCTCAGCGCGTTGCTGCATTACTCTGTCAGCCACCTCGTGTCAGGGAAAGCTTTGCAGGAGACTTATGACCGTACGCGTAGCGATTAATGGTTTCGGTCGCATCGGACGTAACGTGGTTCGTGCTTTATATGAATCCGGACGCCGGGCGGAAATTACCGTGGTGGCCATCAATGAACTGGCGGATGCCGCAGGCATGGCGCATTTATTGAAATATGACACCAGCCATGGACGCTTTGCCTGGGACGTTCGTCAGGAGAGAGAGCAACTGCTTGTCGGTGATGACGTGATCCGTGTGCTTCATGAGCGGACGATCGAAGCATTACCCTGGCGTGAACTGGGTATAGATGTGGTTCTCGATTGTACCGGCGTCTACGGCAACCGCGAGCACGGCGAAGCCCATCTGGCGGCTGGCGCAAAAAAAGTGCTCTTTTCACATCCTGGCAGTAACGATCTCGATGCCACGGTGGTTTACGGCGTCAACCATCACGAGTTGCACGCAGAACACCGAATTGTCTCCAATGCCTCCTGTACCACCAACTGTATTATTCCGGTCATCAAACTGCTGGACGACGCCTACGGCATTGAGTCGGGTACGGTTACCACTATCCACTCAGCCATGCACGATCAGCAGGTCATTGACGCTTACCACCCGGACCTGCGACGCACTCGCGCGGCGAGTCAGTCGATTATTCCGGTGGACACCAAACTGGCGGCCGGTATTAGCCGAATTTTCCCGCAGTTTGAAGATCGTTTTGAATCTATCGCCGTCCGCGTACCTACCATCAACGTGACGGCGATCGACCTCAGTGTTACCGTAAAAAAACCGGTAAAAGCCTGTGAGGTCAACCTGTTGCTGCAAAAGGCGGCACAGCAAGCATTTCATGGTATAGTTGACTATACGGAATTACCGTTGGTCTCAGTAGATTTTAACCACGATCCGCATAGCGCTATTGTTGATGGCACCCAAACGCGAGTGAGTGGGGCGCACCTGATCAAAACGCTGGTCTGGTGTGATAATGAATGGGGCTTTGCTAACAGGATGCTCGACACCACGTTAGCCATGGCCGCACAAGGTTTCAGGTAAGACGCGTATTGCGTCTGCAAAACTTTAAGAATCAACGAGAGGATTCACCATGTCTGTAATTAAGATGACCGATCTGGATCTGGCAGGTAAACGCGTTTTCATCCGTGCGGATCTCAACGTACCGGTTAAAGATGGGAAAGTAACCAGCGACGCGCGTATCCGTGCCTCTCTGCCAACCATCGAACTGGCACTGAAGCAGGGTGCAAAAGTGATGGTAACCTCCCACCTGGGTCGTCCGACCGAAGGCGAGTACAACGAAGAATTCTCTCTGCTGCCGGTTGTTAATTACCTGAAAGACAAACTGTCCAGCCCGGTACGTCTGGTTAAAGACTACCTGGACGGCGTGGAAGTTGCTGAAGGTGAGCTGGTTGTTCTGGAAAACGTTCGCTTCAACAAAGGCGAGAAGAAAGACGACGAAACCCTGTCCAAAAAATACGCTGCACTGTGCGACGTATTCGTGATGGACGCATTCGGTACCGCTCACCGTGCCCAGGCTTCTACCCACGGTATCGGTAAATTCGCCGACGTCGCTTGTGCAGGTCCTCTGCTGGCCGCTGAGCTGGATGCGCTGGGTAAAGCACTGAAAGAACCTGCTCGTCCGATGGTTGCTATCGTTGGTGGTTCTAAAGTTTCCACCAAACTGACCGTTCTGGACTCTCTGTCCAAAATCGCTGACCAGCTGATCGTTGGCGGTGGTATCGCTAACACCTTCGTTGCTGCCCAGGGCCACAACGTGGGTAAATCCCTCTACGAAGCAGACCTGGTTGACGAAGCGAAACGCCTGCTGAGCACCTGCGATATCCCGGTTCCAACTGACGTTCGCGTCGCGACCGAGTTCTCTGAAACCGCAACCGCAGAGCTGAAATCTGTTTCTGACATCAAAAATGAAGAGCAGATTCTGGACCTGGGCGACGCCTCTGCAGAGAAACTGGCTGAAATCCTGAAGAATGCAAAAACCATTCTGTGGAACGGTCCGGTTGGCGTGTTCGAATTCCCGAACTTCCGTAAAGGTACTGAAATCGTAGCTAACGCGATTGCAGACAGCGAAGCATTCTCCATTGCTGGCGGCGGTGACACCCTGGCAGCCATCGATCTGTTCGGTATTTCCGACAAGATCTCCTACATCTCCACTGGCGGCGGCGCATTCCTCGAATTCGTGGAAGGCAAAGTTCTGCCAGCAGTAGCCATGCTCGAAGAGCGCGCTAAGAAGTAAGCCATTTTAGGGCAGGGAAACCTGCCCAATTTTCAGCGCGCTTTTAAGAGCTCGCCCCTTTCCAAGGCCGAAGATACAGGACTCGCAACATGTCTAAAATTTTTGATTTCGTAAAACCTGGCGTGATCACTGGTGATGACGTTCAGAAAGTGTTCCAGGTAGCTAAAGAAAACAACTTTGCTCTGCCAGCAGTTAACTGCGTCGGTACCGACTCTATCAACGCCGTACTGGAAGCAGCAGCAAAAGTTAAAGCACCGGTAATCGTTCAGTTCTCTAACGGCGGTGCTGCGTTTATCGCAGGTAAAGGCGTGAAAACTGACGTTCCTCAGGGCGCGGCAATCCTGGGCGCAATCTCTGGCGCACATCACGTTCACCAGATGGCTGAACACTACGGCGTTCCAGTAATCCTGCACACTGACCACTGCGCGAAGAAACTGCTGCCGTGGATCGACGGTCTGCTGGACGCGGGCGAAAAACACTTCGCAGCGACCGGTAAGCCACTGTTCTCTTCTCACATGATCGACCTGTCTGAAGAGTCTCTGGAAGAGAACATCGAGATCTGCTCCAAATACCTGGCGCGCATGGCCAAAATGGACATGACCCTGGAAATCGAACTGGGTTGCACCGGTGGCGAAGAAGACGGCGTGGACAACAGCCACATGGACGCTTCTGCTCTGTACACTCAGCCAGAAGACGTTGATTACGCTTACACCGAGCTGAGTAAAATCAGCCCACGTTTCACTATCGCGGCTTCCTTCGGTAACGTACACGGTGTGTACAAGCCAGGTAACGTGGTTCTGACCCCAACCATCCTGCGTGATTCTCAGGAATACGTTTCCAAGAAACACAACCTGCCGCACAACAGCCTGAACTTCGTCTTCCACGGCGGTTCTGGTTCTTCTGCTCAGGAAATCAAAGATTCCGTTAGCTACGGTGTTATCAAAATGAACATCGATACTGACACCCAATGGGCAACCTGGGACGGTATTCTGCAGTACTACAAAACTAACGAAGCTTACCTGCAGGGCCAGCTGGGCAACCCGAAAGGCGAAGACCAGCCGAACAAGAAATACTACGATCCACGCGTATGGCTGCGTGCAGCCCAGACCTCTATGGTGACGCGTCTGGAGCAGGCTTTCAAAGAGCTGAACGCGGTTGACGTTCTGTAATTTAAGCTGCTGACAGCATCAAAAGCCCGCGTTAATCGCGGGCTTTTTTTATGTCTTTTCAACTGGCTATAGCGGCTGTTTTATGTGATCTGCTTGGCATATTGTTGGCTTTTTGTTTACCCTTTACACACTTGCTCCTCTCCGCATGGGGCGGATTTGTGTTTTATGTGCATAAGGAAAGATAAATGGAAGATCTCGGTGTTGTAGATAGCATCAATAACGCGGGCTCCTGGCTGGTGCGTAATCAGGCGTTGCTGTTGAGTTACGCGGTAAACATTGTGGCGGCCATCGTCATTATCATCATCGGTATGATTGTTGCGCGCATCATTTCTAATGCGGTCAACCGCGTGATGCGGGCGCGCCATATTGATGCCACGGTAGCAGACTTTCTCTCTGCGCTGGTGCGCTACGGCATCATCGCTTTTACCCTGATCGCGGCGCTTGGGCGTGTAGGGGTACAGACCGCGTCGGTAATCGCCGTACTCGGTGCCGCCGGTCTGGCTATTGGCCTGGCATTACAGGGCTCGCTGTCGAACCTGGCCGCCGGGGTGCTGCTGGTCACCTTCCGTCCGTTCCGCTCGGGCGAATATGTGGATCTGGGCGGCGTGGCCGGAACCGTGCTGCAGGTGCAGATCTTCTCGACCACCTTACGCACCGTTGACGGGCGTATCGTGGTGATCCCGAACGGTAAGATTATCGCTAATAACATCATCAACTTCTCACGTGAACCTGAGCGTCGTAATGAGTTCATTATTGGCGTAGCGTACGACTCGGATATCGACAAAGTGAAGCAGTTGCTCACCAATATTATCGAGTCTGATGAACGCATTCTGAAGGATCGCGACATGACCGTGCGTCTGAACGAACTGGGCGCTTCATCGATCAACTTTGTGGTGCGCGTCTGGAGCAAAAGTAGCGATCTGCAAAGCGTTTACTGGGACGTACTGGAGCGCATCAAACGCGACTTCGATGCCAACGGCATTAGCTTCCCGTATCCGCAGATGGATGTGAACTTCAAGCGGGTGAAAGAACCATCGGAATAAGGTTTTACCTTAACCCGGTGCGCGCAATGCGTACCGGGTTTTATTAGCTTCCCTTATTGCCAATTAATATTATCCATTTCCTCTTATTATTCTCCCGCAGTATAGTCAGCCCCTAAGACACATTTTTGAGATTAGTTTCCATGTTATCTTTTTACATTCAGGGGCTTATGATTGGCGCGGCGATGATCCTGCCTCTCGGCCCGCAAAATGCCTTCGTCATGAATCAGGGCATTCGACGTCAATATCACATCATGATCGCGCTGCTCTGCGCACTAAGCGATATGCTGCTGATTTGTGCCGGGATTTTTGGCGGTAGCGCGCTGCTGATGCAGTCTCCCTGGCTGCTGGCACTGGTCACCTGGGGCGGCGTCGCCTTTCTGCTCTGGTATGGCTTTGGCGCCCTGAAAACGGCGTTGGGCAGCAATATTGAGCTGGCCAGCGCTGAAGTCATGAAGCAGGGGCGCTGGAAAATTATCGTCACCATGCTGGCGGTGACCTGGCTTAACCCGCACGTTTATCTCGATACGTTTGTGGTGCTGGGCAGCCTGGGAGGGCAGCTGGATGCTGAGCCGAGGCGCTGGTTCGCGCTGGGTACCGTGAGCGCCTCCTTCCTCTGGTTCTTTGGTCTGGTGCTGCTCGCTGCATGGCTGGCACCCCGCCTGCGCACCGCCAAAGCCCAGCGCATTATTAACGGCCTGGTCGGCGTGGTGATGTGGTTTATTGCCTTCCAGCTGGCGAAAGAGGGGATTCATCACATTCGTGAACTATTCAACTAAGCGTTGTCTTATGGACATTCGGCCAGCAGTCGCTAAGCTTGCTGGCATGCGCCCTGTTACCTGGGCACTCTTCGCAACATGGAGGAATTAAAGTGAAGTTGAATGTAATCGCCCTGGCGGCATTAATGGGTTTTGGCGCAGTATCCGCTCAGGCCAGTGAGCTGCCTGACAGCCCGCATATTGTCACTTCCGGAACCGCAAGCGTGGATGCAGTGCCGGATATCGCTACCCTTGCCATTGAAGTTAACGTGGCGGCCAAAGATGCGGCCACCGCCAAGAAACAGGCAGACGATCGCGTTGCGCAATATCTCTCTTTCCTTGAGCAGAATGGCATAGCGAAGAAAGATATCAATTCCGCTAACCTGCGCACCCAGCCAGATTACGACTATCAGAATGGCAAAAGCATCCTGAAAGGTTATCGCGCGGTACGTACCGTCGAAGTGACCTTGCGTCAGCTGGATAAACTTAACTCTCTGCTCGATGGCGCGCTGAAAGCGGGTCTGAATGAGATCCGTTCCGTGTCCCTGGGCGTTGCGCAACCAGAGAAGTATAAAGACGAAGCGCGTAAAGCGGCGATTGATGACGCCCTGCATCAGGCGCAGCAGCTGGCTTCTGGCTTTAACAGCAAACTGGGGCCGGTATACAGCGTGCGTTACCACGTCTCTAACTACCAACCGAGCCCGATGGTGCGCATGATGAAAGCGGAAGCGGCGCCGGTCTCCGCGCAGGATACCTACGAGCAGCCAACGATTCAGTTCGACGATCAGGTTGACGTGGTGTTCCAGCTGGAGCCTGCACAGGGTCAGCAGCAGAGCCAGCAGACTCCACAGGTGCAGCAGCAAGCGCAGCAGCCGGATACGGCGACAAAAGCACCGTAATGGTTGTTTAGCAGCAATAAAAAGCCGGGTGAGCGTTAACGCGACCCGGCTTTTTTATTAGTCCTGGCGCAGGACCTTATGGCCGTGGGCCAGCAGCGCATCGGTGACGTTGCGCATCATCCGGCTTTCCGGCGCGAAGCGGTGCCAGTAGAGCATACGGCGCTGGTGCAGGCCTGGCGTCAGGTCGATCAGTTCGCCGCTCTGTAGCTCTTTCTCGATCTGCAGATGCGGGATCATGCAGCAGGTTGTGCCCTGACGCGCCAGCTGCACGAAGGCCTCTGATGAGTTAACGATATGGCAGGGTACGCTGCCGGGCGGCAGGTCGAAGTTCTGCTGTAAAAACGCCTGATGCATATCATCGAGATGGTCAAACGCCACGGCGGGCGCTTTCAGCAGCGCCGCGCGGGTGACGCCATTCGGGAAGTAACGTTCAGCAAAGGCTTTGGAGGCGACGAAGAGATAATCCAGCGCCCCCAGCTGATCCACCAGGCAGCTTGGCAGCGCCTGAGGCTGGATACTGACCGCGCCCACCACTTCACCGCGACGCAGACGCTCCTGAGTCCGGGTTTCGTCTTCCACCTGCAAATTCAGCCGGATAGGCGAATCGGCCAGCACCGGGGCGAGGGCAGGCAGCAGCCAGGTTGCCAGGCTGTCGGCGTTGACCGCGAGAGAGAGCAGCAGCGGCGTGGAGCCGGTCTGTTCGTCACCCAGCCACTCATCTTCCAGCAGCTCAACCTGACGCAGCAGCGCCAGCAGTTTTTGCCCCTGTTCGGTGGGACGCGGCGGCACGGTACGAACCAGCAGCGGCTGCCCGAACATATTCTCAAGCTGTTTGATCCGTTGCGAAACGGCGGACTGGGTAATGCACAGCTTCTGTGCTGCGCGTTCGAATCCGCGTTCACGAATAACGGCATCAAGGGCCTGTAATGTTCTGTAGTCCGGACGTTTCATTGCTCTGGCTGACTCCCAAATGATTCAATACTTCGCACTATGACATAAATTTATGTTTGATACAGACGAAATTGGTGACCTTGCAGATCACATGGCGCAGGTGAATGCTCTATAATGCGCGTCACGCAAAATCACCACGGGCAAGAGATCATGACGCAGGATGAACTGAAAAAAGCAGTAGGATGGGCCGCTCTCCAGTATGTACAGCCGGGTACCATTGTCGGCGTGGGCACAGGATCAACGGCAGCACACTTTATTGATGCGCTCGGCACGATGAAAGGGCAGATCGAGGGCGCGGTTTCCAGCTCCGATGCATCCACGGAGAAGCTGAAAAGCCTGGGCATTACCGTTTTCGATCTGAATGAAGTCGACCGCCTGGGTATCTACGTTGATGGCGCGGATGAAATCAACGGCCATATGCAGATGATCAAGGGCGGCGGCGCGGCGCTGACGCGCGAAAAAATCATCGCCTCTGTTGCGGACAAGTTCATCTGTATCGCCGATGCTTCGAAGCAGGTGGATATCCTTGGCAAATTCCCGCTGCCGGTTGAAGTGATCCCGATGGCGCGCAGCGCGGTTGCCCGTGAGCTGGTCAAGCTGGGCGGACGCCCGGAATACCGTCAGGGCGTGGTGACGGACAACGGTAACGTGATTCTGGATGTTCACGGTCTGGAGATCCTCGACGCCGTGGCGCTGGAAAACGCTATCAATGGCCTGCCAGGCGTAGTAACTGTAGGGTTATTCGCCAACCGTGGCGCGGATGTCGCGCTGATTGGCACCGCCGAAGGCGTGAAAACCATCATGAAATGATCTGACGGGGGGAGCTTCCCCCCGCTAATTATTTTTGCAAAAGCGATATTTGGTGACTTGTGTCACATTTATAACCCTCCCCTGACGATCCTGCCGCTTTCCTCCTGCTCCACAGAATAATTCACTGCCAATTGCGGCTGTATGACATTTCTTCAGAGTGCCGACGCAAACGTTCATATTGCTGCAATAGTTTTTTTTGATATGTTGGCGGGAGTGGATTTCAATCCAGCACAACAACAGTTCAGACAATCAGACAGGGTCGGGGAAATGGCAAAGGTATCACTGGAGAAAGACAAAATTAAATTTCTGCTGGTCGAAGGGGTGCATCAGAAAGCACTGGATAGCCTTCGTGCGGCGGGTTACACCAACATCGAATTTCACAAAGGTGCACTGGATACCGAACAGCTGAAAGAGTCGATCCGTGATGCCCACTTCATCGGCCTGCGATCCCGTACCCACCTGACAGAAGAGGTTATTGCCGCGGCAGAAAAACTGGTGGCGATTGGCTGCTTCTGCATCGGCACCAACCAGGTCGATCTCGATGCTGCCGCGAAGCGCGGTATCCCGGTATTCAACGCGCCATTCTCCAACACCCGTTCCGTGGCGGAGCTGGTCATCGGCGAACTTCTGCTGCTGCTGCGCGGCATTCCTGAAGCCAACGCCAAAGCGCACCGCGGGATCTGGAATAAACTCGCCTCCGGCTCTTTCGAAGCGCGCGGTAAAAAGCTGGGGATTATCGGTTACGGCCACATCGGCACGCAGCTGGGCATTCTCGCCGAATCGCTCGGGATGCACGTCTTCTTCTACGACATTGAAAGCAAACTGCCGCTGGGTAACGCCACCCAGGTTCAGCATCTCTCCGATCTGCTCAACATGAGCGACGTGGTGAGCCTGCACGTGCCGGAAAACGCCTCCACCAAAAACATGATGGGTGCGGAAGAGCTGGCGCTGATGAAGCCGGGCTCGCTGCTGATCAACGCCGCGCGTGGTACGGTGGTGGATATTCCTGCCCTGTGTGACGCCCTGAAAAGCAAACATCTGGCGGGGGCGGCCATTGACGTCTTCCCGACCGAGCCGGCGACCAACAGCGATCCATTCAGCTCGCCGCTGTGCGAGTTTGATAACGTGATCCTGACTCCGCACATTGGCGGCTCCACGCAGGAAGCGCAGGAAAATATCGGTCTTGAAGTGGCCGGTAAGCTGAGCAAATACTCCGACAACGGTTCCACCCTCTCTGCGGTCAACTTCCCGGAAGTCTCTCTGCCGCTGCACGGCGGACGCCGTCTGCTGCACATCCACGAAAACCGTCCGGGCGTGCTGACGGCCATTAACCAGATCTTCGCCGAGCAGGGGGTCAACATTGCCGCACAGTATCTGCAAACTAACGCGCAGATGGGTTATGTGGTTATCGATATCGAAGCGGATGAAGACGTTGCAGAGAAAGCGCTGCAGGGGATGAAAGCCATTCCGGGCACGATTCGCGCGCGTCTGCTTTACTGATTTAGTGCGGTCTGCTGCCCGGCGGCGCTTTGCTTGCCGGGCCTACGGATTGTGTAGGCCGGGTAAGGCGACGCCGCCACCCGGCTTTTTTCACCACTGCCAAATCCTGGAAGGCGTCACCACCGCAGGCAGCGGGATATCCCACTTCTCCACCGGTAACTTTTCAACCCCTTGGCAATCATGCGCATAGCCCACGGGATGTAAACCGTACTGCTGCCAGTTCTGCAACGTGCGATCGTAAAAGCCACCACCCATACCCAGACGCTGGCCGCTCTCATCAAACGCCACCAGCGGCGTCACCAGCACGTCCAACTGATCCAGCGGCAATACGTCGCGCACGTCCAGTTTCGGCTCGGTGATTTTCAGACGATTCACCACCAGTTCGCTGTGAGGGTGATAGTGCAGAAACAGGAGATGACCCGGGCTAAAAGGGTGGAGTACAGGCAGATAGACTTTTTTCCCGGTGCGCCAGAGTTCATCGATCAGCGGCTGGGTATCCAGTTCGCCGTCAAAGGAGAGAAACAGGGCCACCGTGTGCGCCATGACCATAGGCGGATACGCCATCATGCGGGCCGCGGCTTGCTGCGCGAAATGGGCTTGCTGTTCAGGCGTTAGGGCTCTGCGTTGCTGACGAATAAACTGACGAATGTGTTGACGTGTGGCAGGAACTTCAGGAAGTTGCGTCATGGTAGTCGCTGGGTAGAAAGGTGAGGGAATCTCCGAGATGCCGCCGCAGGCTGTAACCCTTGAACCCTTGGTTCAAGGTGAATGTGTCGTCATGATTTTAAGGCTTCTCGGACGAACCGAGCATGCTCACCAACCATGGAGCGCCACATTCTTGTGGTATGAAATATCGGCTCAGGGGACTGGCCCGCATGCGAACATCTCAGAGAAATTTTTCCTTCAGGGTCACTCTACCATAGTAGACCATGAAGTGTTATTCAAAGTTTTGCCCCGGTCTGTCAGTAATGCGACCCTGATCAAGCAATGCCTGTTCAATGGTCTGCTGGAGCATTTTAATGCGTTGTTCCATGCTCGCCGCGTATTCGCGGGTCTTCGCTTTTTCCTGAGTCAATTCATAACTGATGTTCAACGCGGCGATGAAAACCAGCTGCTCAGTATTTGTGACTCTAGTGCGTTCTTTTAAATCTTGCAACCGCTGATTCAAATCATCCGCAGCCTGATTCAAAGCATCCCTTTGTTCAGGCGGACAATTCACTCGCAGCGAACGGCCAAAAATTTGGATATCGACGGGTTGTGCAGACATGCCACCTTCCTGCTGTTTGACTGCGCTGCCTTCACACCCGATTCCGGGGGCTGCGAAGGGGCGACACTATAGCTACCCTGGTGCGCAGATACAAGCCCTATTCTGGTTCACCAGGGTCCAAAGTGGTAGCATACCATGAATATTCCTCCCAATGATGACGAATGCGCATGTCTATACAGAACGAAATGCCTGGCTACAACGACGTTAGCCAGTTACTGAACCAGCAGGGCGTGGGTTTAACACCTGCTGAAATGCACGGTCTGATCAGCGGGATGCTGTGTGGTGGAAACAACGACAGCTCATGGCTGCCGCTGGTTCACGACCTGACGAACGAAGGTCTGGCGTTTGGTCACGATCTGGCCCAGGCGTTGCGCAGTATGCATGGCGCAATCAGCGATGCGCTGGAAGATGACGGCTTCCTTTTTCAGCTTTATCTGCCTGATGGCGACGACGTTAGCGTGTTCGATCGCGCCGATGCGCTGGCCGGGTGGGTTAACCATTACCTGTTGGGGTTGGGCGTAACGCAGCCTAAACTTGAAAAGGTGACGGGCGAAGCCGGAGAAGCGATCGACGATCTGCGCAACATTGCACAGCTGGGCTACGACGAGGAAGAGGACCAGGAAGAGCTGGAAATGTCCCTCGAAGAGATCATTGAGTATGTGCGCGTCGCGTCATTGCTCTGCCACGATACCTTTACGCGGACTCAGCCCACTGCGCCGGAAGTGCGCAAACCAACCTTACACTAATAACAACTACTGGAGGGTGTCATGACTCAGCAAGAGTACCTTCGTCGCCGTCAGGCGCTGCTGGCTACGATGCAGCCGGGAAGCGCCGCGCTGATATTTGCCGCACCGGAGGCCACGCGCAGTAACGATAGCGAATATCCGTATCGCCAGAGCAGTGATTTCTGGTACTTCACCGGCTTCAACGAGCCGGAGTCGGTACTGGTGCTGATTAAAAGTGATGACACCCACAACCACAGCGTGCTGTTTAACCGCGTCCGGGATCTCACCGCCGAGATCTGGTTTGGCCGTCGGCTGGGACAGCAGGCCGCGCCGGAAAAGCTGGGCGTGGATCGCGCCCTGGCGTTCAGCGAAATCAACGATCAGCTTTACCAGCTGCTTAATGGCCTGGATGTGGTTTACCACGCCCAGGGCGAATATGCGTATGCCGACGAGATTCTCTTTGCCGCGCTGGATAAGCTGCGTAAAGGCTCCCGGCAAAATCTGAAAGCGCCCGCAACGATCACCGACTGGCGTCCCGTTGTGCATGAACTGCGCCTGTTTAAATCGGCTGAAGAGCTGGAGGTGATGCGTCGTGCGGGTGAGATCAGCGCGCTGGCCCATACAAGGGCGATGGAAAAGTGCCGTCCGGGGATGTTCGAATATCAGCTCGAAGGGGAAATTCATCATGAGTTTACCCGCCACGGCGCGCGCTATCCGGCCTACAACACCATTGTGGGCGGTGGTGAAAATGGCTGCATTCTTCACTACACCGAAAACGAGTCCGAACTGCGGGATGGCGATCTGGTGCTGATTGATGCCGGATGTGAATTTAAAGGCTATGCCGGGGATATCACCCGCACCTTCCCGGTGAACGGTAAATTTACCCCAGCCCAACGCGCGATTTACGACATCGTTCTGCACTCGCTGGACACTGCGCTGATGCTGTTCCGCCCCGGCACCTCCATTCAGGAAGTGACCGGCGAAGTGGTGCGCATTATGATTAGTGGACTGGTGGAGCTGGGTATTCTTAACGGCGACGTCGACCAGCTGATCACTGAGAACGCGCACCGTCCCTTCTTTATGCATGGCCTGAGCCACTGGCTGGGGCTGGACGTGCATGATGTGGGTGCCTATGGCCCGGAGCGTTCGCGCGTGCTGGAGCCTGGCATGGTGCTGACCGTTGAGCCGGGACTCTATATCGCACCGGATGCCGATGTGCCTGTGGAGTATCGCGGTATCGGCATTCGTATCGAAGACGACATCGTTATCACCGAAACCGGCAACGAAAACCTCACCGCATCGGTGGTGAAAAATGCCGACGAGATCGAGGCGCTGATGGCGGCGGCGCGCGCATGAGTATCATCATCGTTGGCGGAGGCATGACGGGAGCGACGCTGGCGCTGACCCTCTCTTCCCTGACCCAGGGTAAGCTGCCGATCCATCTGGTCGAAGCGGTTGCGCCGCAGTCGACGGGCCATCCGGGATTTGACGGACGCGCTATCGCCCTGGCGCAGGGCACCTGCCAGCAGCTCGCGCGCAGCGGCATCTGGCAGGCGATTGCCGATTGCGCCACGGCCATCGAAACCGTTCATGTCAGCGACCGGGGTCATGCCGGGTTTGTCACCCTTGAGGCGCAGGATTACCGCATTGATGCGCTGGGGCAGGTGGTTGAACTGCACGACGTGGGCCTGCGCCTGTTCCGTCTGCTAAAGGATGCCCCAGGCGTGACGCTGCATTGCCCGGCGCGCGTGGAGCATTTTACCCGCAGCGAAGCGGCGGTGAGCGTCACGCTGGATGACGGCACGACCCTTGACGGACAACTGCTGGTGGCAGCCGACGGCTCCCGTTCGGCGCTCGGCCAGCAGTGTGGGATCCAGTGGCAACAGCAGCCCTATCATCAGCTGGCGGTGATTGCCAACGTCGCCACCGCCGAGCCGCACCGTGGTCGCGCTTTTGAACGTTTTACCCAACATGGCCCGCTGGCCATGCTGCCGATGTCGCAGGGGCGCAGCTCGCTGGTCTGGTGCCATTCGCTGGAGAGTGCGGACGACGTGCAGAGCTGGTCTGATGAACGCTTCTGCACCGAACTGCAAAAAGCCTTTGGCTGGCGGCTGGGGCGGATCACCCATGCGGGCAAGCGTTCGGTCTATCCCCTGGCCTTAACCACGGCGTCGCAGTCTGTCTCCCATCGCGTCGCGCTGGTGGGCAATGCGGCACAGACGTTACACCCCATCGCCGGACAGGGCTTTAACCTCGGGCTGCGCGATGTCATGAGCCTTGCCGAAACCCTGGCCCAGGCATTTGCGCAACAGCAGGATTGCGGGGCATATACGGTGTTATGCCACTACCAGAAGCGTCGCCAGGCAGATAAAGCGGCGACGATCGGCGTAACCGACGGGCTGGTGCATCTGTTTGCCAATCGCTGGGCGCCGCTGGTAGCGGGACGTAACGCCGGATTAATGGCGATGGAACTATTTATTCCGGCACGTGATGTGCTGGCACAGAGGACGCTTGGTTGGGTCGCTCGCTAAGGAGTAAACAAAGTGCAGAATGTTGATGTCGCCATTGTCGGTGGCGGAATGGTAGGACTGGCGCTGGCCTGCGGTCTGCAGGGGAGCGGTCTGCGCGTGGCGGTGCTGGAACAGAAACAGCCGCAGCCTGTCGCTCCCGATGCGCCGCCTGAGCTACGCGTTTCGGCGATCAACGCCGCCAGTGAAAAGCTGCTGACCCGCGTTGGCGTCTGGTCAGAGTTTATCGCCCAGCGCGCCAGCTGCTATCATGGCATGGAAGTGTGGGATAAAGACAGCTTCGGGCATATCGCCTTTGATGATGAGAGCATGGGCTACAGCCATCTCGGCCATATCATCGAAAACGCGGTGATCCATCATGCCTTGTGGCAGAAAGCGCAGCAGTGCAGCGACGTTACGCTGATCGCCCCCGCGCAGCTGCAGCAGGTGGCCTGGGGTGAAAACGATGCCTTTATTACCCTGCAAAGCGGCGACATGCTGACCGCGCGTCTGGTGGTCGGGGCCGATGGTGCCAACTCCTGGTTGCGCAACAAAGCCGACATACCCCTGACGTACTGGGACTACCGCCATCATGCCCTGGTCGCCACCATCAGGACGGCGGAACCGCACCAGGCGGTGGCCCGGCAGATCTTCCATAACGACGGCATTCTGGCCTTCCTGCCCCTCAGCGATCCGCATCTCTGTTCCATCGTCTGGTCGCTTTCCCCTGAGAAGGCGCAGCAGATGCAGGAGGCATCAGCCGAAGAATTTAATCAGGCCCTGTGCGTGGCCTTTGATAACCGGCTGGGGCTCTGCACCGTCGAAAGCGAGCGTCAGGTATTCCCGTTAACCGGCCGCTATGCGCGCCAGTTCGCGGCGCATCGCCTGGCGCTGGTGGGCGACGCGGCGCACACCATTCATCCGCTGGCCGGGCAGGGGGTAAACCTGGGCTTTATGGATGCCGCCGAGCTGGTGAATGAACTGCGCCGCCTCCATCGTGAAGGCAAAGATATCGGTCAGCATCTTTACCTGCGCCGGTACGAGCGTAGCCGTAAGCACAGCGCGGCAATGATGCTGGCGGGGATGCAGGGCTTCCGCGAACTCTTTGCTGGTGCCAATCCGGCGAAAAAACTGCTGCGCGATCTCGGCCTGAAACTGGCTGACACCCTCCCGGGCGTTAAACCACAACTTCTGCGTCAGGCGATGGGTCTTAACGACCTGCCGGACTGGCTACGCTAATTTAGAACTCCATCACACTTTATTCTCCCGGCCTGCAGGCCGGGGGATCTCCCTCGTTTGAAATAATCTAATTTCACCGCCTTTTTCGCATTAGATTAACTAATCTGACTATTTTTATGTTACGGAAATTTCGCGCATTTTTCCGCAGTAAATATCACTCCGTGCTAAATCCTCTCTTATTGCCTTTGCGTTTGTGCGGAATGATTCGCATTTTTGCAGTGAATAATTCTGTACGCTTTGCTGGCTTTTTTGACCATAAGCTAATGTGATGACCCATTTTGCCTTATGGTTAACCACCGTTTTCGGTGGTAAGTTCAGGTAAAAGAGAACGTTTGCGTCGGTGTCCGGGAGCGATGCCGATGCCGGGTTTCGTGGTGAATTTTTCGCCATGAAACGCAAGACAGCCCAGCTCATTCAACGAGGATAAGATGGCTCAACAGACGCCTTTGTATGAACAACACACCTTATGCGGTGCACGTATGGTCGATTTCCATGGCTGGATGATGCCGCTGCATTATGGTTCGCAGATTGATGAGCATCATGCGGTGCGCACCGATGCCGGTATGTTCGACGTCTCGCATATGACCATTGTCGATCTGCACGGCAGCCGCACCCGGGAGTTTCTGCGTTATCTGCTGGCAAACGACGTCGCCAAACTGAAGACGCCGGGTAAAGCGCTCTATAGCGGCATGCTGAATGCCTCCGGCGGCGTCATTGACGACCTGATTGTCTATTACCTCTCTGAAGATTTCTTCCGCCTCGTTGTAAACTCCGCCACCCGCGAAAAAGACCTCTCCTGGATCACCCAACACGCTGAACCTTACGGCATCGACATCACCGTGCGTGACGACCTGTCGCTGATCGCGGTGCAGGGACCAAATGCCCAGGCGAAAGCCGACTCCCTGTTTAACGACGAACAGCGCAAAGCCACCGAAGGCATGAAGCCGTTCTTCGGCGTGCAGGTGGGCGATCTCTTTGTGGCGACCACCGGCTACACCGGTGAAGCGGGCTATGAAATTGCGATGCCGAACGAAAAAGCGGCTGACTTCTGGCGTGCGCTGGTGGAAGCGGGCGTTAAGCCGGCAGGTCTGGGCGCGCGCGATACGCTGCGTCTGGAAGCCGGCATGAATTTGTATGGCCAGGAGATGGACGAAGGGATCTCTCCGCTGGCGGCTAACATGGGCTGGACCATTGCCTGGGAACCGGCCGATCGCGATTTTATCGGTCGTGAAGTGCTGGAACAGCAGCGTGAGAAGGGCACCGAACAGCTGGTTGGCCTGGTAATGACCGAGAAAGGCGTGCTGCGCGGCGAGCTGCCGGTACGTTTCACCGATGCCAATGGCAACCACTGCGAAGGCATTATCACCAGCGGCACCTTCTCCCCGACGCTGGGTTACAGTATTGCGTTGGCGCGTGTGCCGGCGGGCATTGGCGAGACGGCCGTGGTGCAGATCCGCAACCGCGAAATGCCGGTCCGCGTGACCAAACCGATTTTTGTTCGCGCCGGTAAACCGGTCGCCTAATTATTTTTATCAGGAGAAATTCAATGAGCAATGTGCCAGCAGAACTGAAATACAGCAAAGAACACGAGTGGCTGCGCAAAGAAGCCGACGGCACCTATACCGTTGGGATCACCGAACATGCTCAGGAGCTGTTAGGTGACATGGTCTTTGTGGATCTGCCGGAAGTGGGCGCGACCGTGACCGCCGGCGACGACTGTGCCGTAGCGGAATCTGTTAAAGCCGCTTCTGATATCTATGCGCCAGTGGGCGGTGAAATCGTGGCGGTTAACGACGCCCTGAGCGACTCCCCGGAGCTGGTCAACAGCGAGCCTTACGGCGAAGGCTGGATCTTTAAAATCAAAGCCAGCGACGAAGCGGAAGTTGCCGCCCTGCTGGATGCCACCGCGTACGAAGCCTTACTGGAAGACGAATAATGTTGTGCCGGATGGCGCTGCGCTTATCCGGCCTCCAGAACAACGTAGGCCCGGTAAGCGTTAGCGCCACCGGGCAACAGAGTTACAGACAACTACGATTCACTGCACGTTTCAGGAACCATCGCTCATGACACAGACTTTAAGCCAGCTTGAAAACCGTGGCGCCTTCATCGAACGTCACATTGGGCCGGATGCTCAGCAACAGCAGGAGATGCTGAAGACGGTTGGCGCGGATTCGCTCAACGCCTTGATCGGCCAGATCGTGCCAAAGGATATTCAGCTCGACACGCCGCCGCAGGTGGGGGAATCGACCACTGAATATGCCGCCCTGGCGGAACTGAAAGGCATTGCCAGCCTGAACAAGCGCTTTAAGTCTTACATTGGCATGGGCTACACCAACGTGCAGTTACCGCCGGTGATCCTGCGCAACATGCTGGAAAACCCGGGTTGGTACACCGCCTACACCCCTTATCAGCCGGAAGTCTCTCAGGGACGTCTGGAAGCGCTGCTCAACTTCCAGCAGGTGACGCTGGATCTGACCGGTCTGGACATCGCCTCTGCTTCCCTGCTGGATGAAGCCACTGCCGCCGCAGAAGCGATGGCGATGGCAAAACGCGTCAGCAAACTGAAAGGCGCAAACCGTTTCTTCGTTGCGGCCGACGTTCACCCGCAAACCCTCGACGTGGTACGTACCCGTGCTGAGACCTTTGGCTTTGAAGTGATTGTTGACGATGCTGAGAAAGTGCTGGATCACCAGGATGTGTTCGGCGTGCTGCTGCAGCAGGTTGGCACCACCGGTGAAGTGCACGATTACGCCAAACTGATTGCCGAGCTGAAAGGGCGCAAAATTGTCGTCAGCGTGGCGGCCGATTTTATGGCGCTGGTGCTATTAACCGCCCCGGGCAAACAGGGCGCAGACATCGTCTTCGGCTCTGCGCAGCGCTTCGGCGTACCGATGGGCTACGGCGGCCCGCACGCGGCCTTCTTCGCCGCCAAAGATGAATTCAAACGCTCCATGCCAGGCCGCATTATTGGCGTATCGAAAGATGCCGCCGGTAACACCGCCCTGCGCATGGCGATGCAGACTCGCGAGCAGCACATCCGCCGTGAGAAAGCGAACTCCAACATCTGTACCTCTCAGGTACTGCTGGCCAACATCGCCAGCCTGTATGCGGTCTTCCACGGCCCGGTTGGCCTGAAGCGTATCGCCAGCCGCATTCATCGCCTGGCCGATATCCTGGCCTGCGGCCTGCAGCAGAAAGGTCAAAAACTGCGCCACGCTCACTTCTTCGACACCCTGTGTGTTGAAGTGGCTGACAAAGCTGCCGTGCTGGCACGCGCTGAGGCAGCAGAGATTAACCTGCGCAGCGATATCCTGAATGCGGTCAGCATCACCCTGGATGAGACCACCACCCGTGACGATCTGCAGGTGCTGTTTAACGTCCTGCTGGGTGAAGACCACGGTCTGGATGTGGACACGCTCGATAAAGAGGTGGCGCACGACAGCCGCTCCATTCAGGCGAGCATGCTGCGCGATGACGCGATCCTGACGCATCCGGTCTTTAACCGCTATCACAGCGAAACCGAGATGATGCGCTATATGCACTCTCTGGAGCGCAAAGATCTGGCCCTGAATCAGGCGATGATCCCGCTGGGCTCCTGCACCATGAAGCTGAACGCCGCCGCCGAGATGATCCCAATCACCTGGCCGGAATTCGCTGAACTGCACCCATTCTGCCCGGCCGATCAGGCGGAAGGGTATCATCAGATGATCAATCAGCTCTCCGACTGGCTGGTGAAACTGACCGGCTACGACGCCCTCTGCATGCAGCCAAACTCCGGCGCACAGGGTGAATACGCGGGCCTGCTGGCGATTCGCCATTACCACGAGAGCCGTAACGAAGGGCATCGTGATATCTGCCTGATCCCAAGCTCCGCCCACGGCACCAACCCGGCCTCCGCCCAGATGGCAGGGATGGAAGTGGTGGTGGTGGCCTGCGATAAAAACGGCAACATCGACCTGGCTGACCTGCGTGCGAAAGCGGAACAGACCGGCGATAAGCTCTCCTGCATCATGGTCACCTATCCGTCCACTCACGGCGTGTATGAAGAGACCATCCGCGAAGTGTGCGAAATTGTGCACCAGTATGGCGGCCAGGTTTACCTCGATGGCGCCAACATGAACGCCCAGGTAGGCATCACCACGCCAGGCTTTATCGGCGCGGAGGTGTCGCACCTGAACCTGCACAAAACCTTCTGCATTCCGCACGGCGGTGGCGGCCCGGGTATGGGCCCAATCGGTGTGAAAGCGCACCTGGCGCCGTTCGTTCCGGGCCACAGCGTGGTGCAGATCGAAGGTATGCTGACCCGTCAGGGCGCGGTCTCTGCGGCACCGTTCGGCAGCGCCTCTATTCTGCCAATCAGCTGGATGTATATCCGCATGATGGGCGCGGAAGGGCTGAAGCAGGCCAGCCAGGTGGCGATCCTGAATGCCAACTACATCGCGACGCGTCTGAAAGATGCCTATCCGGTGCTCTACACCGGTCGTGATGGCCGCGTGGCGCACGAGTGCATCCTCGATATTCGTCCTCTGAAAGAAGAGACCGGTATCAGCGAGCTGGATATCGCCAAGCGTCTGATCGACTACGGCTTCCACGCCCCGACCATGTCGTTCCCGGTTGCGGGTACGCTGATGGTTGAACCAACTGAGTCCGAAAGCAAAGTTGAGCTGGACCGCTTTATCGATGCGATGCTGGCGATCCGCAGTGAAATCGACCGCGTGAAGGCCGGTGAGTGGACCCTGGAAGATAACCCGCTGGTTAACGCGCCACACACCCAGAACGAGCTGGTGGCGGAGTGGAACCACTGTTACACCCGCGAACTGGCGGTCTTCCCGGCAGGCGTAGCCAACAAGTACTGGCCGACCGTGAAGCGTCTTGATGACGTTTACGGCGACCGTAACCTGTTCTGCTCCTGTGTGCCGATGAGCGAATACCAGTAATCTTTCTGTCATACTGTAGGCCGGGTAAGCGTCAGCGCCACCCGGCTTTTTTTTATCCGGAGGTTGTAGATGGCAATCGCATTAGTCACCGGCGCCAGCCGTGGGATTGGCAAAGCGACGGCGCTTGAACTGGCGCGTGTGGGTTATAACGTGGCGGTGAATTATCACCACAACATCAGCGCCGCCACCGACGTGATCAATCAGATTATAGAAGAGGGCGGCAGAGCCTTTGCCCTGCGCGCGGATATCAGCGACGAAGCGCAGGTCATGGCGATGTTTGACAGCCTCGATCGCGAAGGGGAGCCCCTCGCCGCGCTGGTCAACAACGCCGGGATTCTCTTCGAGCAGAGCACCATTGAGAACCTCTCCGCCGAGCGGATTAACCGCGTGCTGGCCACCAACGTGACCGGGTATTTCCTCTGCTGCCGCGAAGCGGTGAAACGCATGTCGCTGAAACATGGCGGTAAAGGCGGAGCGATCGTGAATGTCTCTTCAGCAGCCTCACGACTCGGCGCACCAGGGGAGTATGTGGATTACGCGGCATCGAAAGGGGCGGTGGACTCCCTGACGACCGGGCTGTCGCTGGAAGTGGCGGCCCAGGGCATCCGGGTGAACTGCGTGCGTCCGGGGCTGATTTACACCGACATTCATGCCTCCGGCGGTGAACCGGGGCGGGTGGATCGGGTGAAGTCGATGCTGCCGATGCAGCGCGGCGGCCAGCCGGAAGAGGTGGCGCAGGCGATTGTCTGGCTGCTGAGCGAGAAAGCCTCGTACGTGACGGGCAGTTTTATTGAGTTAGCGGGCGGGAGGTAACGCCCGGTGGCGCTACGCTTACCGGGCCTACGATCGCTGTAGGCCGGTGCAAGCGCAGCGCCGCCCGGCAATGCCGGATTAAAGCGTCTCGCCGTTGCTGGCGATCACTTTTTTGTACCACTCAAAGCTCTTCTTGCGTGACCGGGACATGTCGCCGGTGCCGTCGTCGTGCTTGTTCACATAGATAAAGCCGTAACGTTTGCTGTACTGACCGGTGGTGAACGACACGCAGTCGATGCAGCCCCACGGGGTGTAGCCCATCAGATCCACACCATCGTAAGTGACCGCTTTCATCATCTCTTCCACGTGCGCGCGCAGGTAGTCGATGCGGTAGTCATCATTGATGCTGCCGTCCTCTTCCACTTTGTCGTACGCGCCAAAGCCGTTTTCCACGATAAACAGCGGTTTCTGATAGCGCTCATAGAGTTCGCACAGGGAGTAACGCAGGCCCACCGGGTCAATCTGCCAGCCCCAGTCGGACGCTTTCACGTGCGGGTTCGGCACGCTGCCTTCAAAGCCGGAGATCGCATCGCCGGTGCCGCCTTCCGCTTTCACCGCGTTGGTCATGTAGTAGCTGAAGCCCAGATAATCACAGGTGCCTTCGCGCAGGATCTGCTCGTCGCCCGCTTCCATATTGATGGTGAAACCACGGCGCTCCCACTCATTCAGCACGTAGGACGGGTAGTAACCCCGCAGCTGCACGTCGGTAAAGACATAGCGTTCACGCATCGATTCCTGGGCAAACATCACATCTTCTGGTTTGCAGGAGAACGGATAGAGCGCCACCATCGCCAGCATACAGCCGACTTTCATCTCCGGGTTGATGCGTCGGGCAGCTTTCACCGCCAGGGCGCTGGCCACGAACTGGTGATGCAGCACCTGGTACATGGTCTCTTCCGGGTTTTGATGATCGGTATAGACCACGCCGGAGCAGCAGTAGCCGAACAGCGGCGCGCGCCAGTTACGCTGGTTGTTGATTTCGTTGAAGGTCATCCAGTATTTGACCTTGCTCTTGTAGCGCTCAAAGACCACTTCAGCGAAGTTGACGAAGAAATCGACCACCTTACGGTTGGTCCAGCCGCCGTACTCCTGCACCAGGTGCAGCGGCATTTCGAAGTGGGAGAGGGTGATGACCGGCTCGATGTTGTATTTCAGCAGCTCATCGAACATATCATCGTAGAACTTCAGCCCCTCTTCGTTGGGCTGGGTTTCGTCACCTTTCGGAAAGATACGGGTCCAGGCGATGGAGGTGCGGAAGCATTTGAAGCCCATCTCGGCAAACAGCTTGATGTCTTCTTTATAGTGGCCGTGGAAGTCGATGGCCTCGTGGTTAGGGTAGTATTTGCCCTCAACCACCTCCTGGGTGATTTCACGCGGTACGCCGTGCGCGCCGCCGGTCAGCACGTCACAAATACTCGGGCCTTTGCCGCCTTTGTTCCAGCCGCCTTCAACCTGATGCGCCGCAACCGCGCCGCCCCATAAAAAGTCTTTTGGTAAGGTGAGTTTTTTCATCTTTGCTAATCTCATTTATTGCTATTGTTTTTGAGTCTAACAAAGGGGAATAAAATGTCACGATATAACAATTCGTGAGAGTTGTAATATGTCACACCGAAAAAACAGGGTGTTTTATTCCGTTAATTTATTCGCCAGTTTGCGCCCCAGCGATTCAAGAATATAAATCACCGGAATCTGCGTGGTAATATCGTAGACGCCACCAATGCGGGTTTGCGGCACGTGCCAGGAGAGATTGAAGTCCGCCAGCTTCGCCAGTCGCGAATGTTCGTGGCTGGTAATGGAGAGTACCTTGCAGTGATGCAGGCTGAACTGGCTGGCGAAGCGCAGGATCTCTTCGGTTTCGCCCGAGACTGAGAGCACAATCGCCAGCGCGTTTTTCGCCATATCGTTGGTGACCGGGAAATAAGGGTCGTCGATATGGTTGCTGAATTTTCCAATATTGGAAAAGAACCGTGCGCCATATTTTGCCAGCGAACCTGAGGTGCCAGCGCCGACAAATATAATACGTTCCGAGGATAATATAATATCCACGGCGTTATTTAATAGCGCGTCAAATTCGTCGTTGTTTACGCTTTTGAAAAAACTGATAATCTCACTGGCACCAAAATTAGCCTGCTGCGGTTCGTTTTGCTCAAGATATAATTTAAACCGCACGCGGAACTCCGAATAGCCATCGCAGTTTAACTTGCGGCAAAAGCGCAGCACGGTGGTGGTGGAGACCCCCGCCGCATCCGCCAGTTCGCGAATGGTCATGTACATTACCCGATCGCGGTTTTTAATGACGGTGTTGTAGACCATCATCTCCAGGTTGTTGAGGCTGGCAATGGCGGAATGGGAGAACATGCTCACTGGGGCTAAACTCACTCATCAGACTTCATCTTCAGGGAATAATAACATGCAGCCAAACGACATTACTTTTTTTCAGCGCTTTCAGGATGACATTCTGGCCGGACGTAAGACCATTACTCTCCGCGATGAAAGCGAATCACATTTCAAAGCGGGCGATGTGCTGCGGGTGGGGCGTTATGAAGATGACGGCTACTTCTGCACCATTGAGGTTACAGGCACGTCGACGGTCACGCTCGATACGCTGAGTGAAAAACATGCTCAACAGGAGAACATGTCCCTGGACGAACTGAAGCGGGTAATTACAGACATTTACCCGGACCAGCATCAGTTTTATGTCATTGAATTTAAATGCCTTTGAGTTTTTGTGTGAACGGTCGTTAGCCGAAATAACTTCTCAACCTTATGATTGTAATAAATAAATTTTAAACTGATATTTATTTTAGCGAACAGGTGTTCACTGGAATCATTCTCAGTTAGCATAGACAGCGAGACATTATTCACTTTTGTTTTCCCGGAGTTATCTATGGTTAGCAAACCATTAACCACACAGGGATATTCGCTGGCTGAGGAGATAGCCAACAGCATTAGCCACGGTATTGGCCTGGTGTTTGGCATCGTTGGGCTGGTGTTGCTGCTGGTGCAGGCCATCGACACTAACGCCAGCACGCTGGCGATCACCAGTTACAGCCTCTACGGCGGGAGTATGATCCTGCTGTTTTTGGCCTCCACCTTGTACCACGCCATTCCCCATCAGCGGGCCAAGATCTGGCTGAAGAAATTTGACCACTGCGCCATCTATCTGCTGATTGCCGGAACCTATACGCCGTTTTTGCTGGTGGGGCTGGATTCACCCCTGGCGCGCGGGTTGATGATTGTTATCTGGAGCCTGGCGCTGCTGGGGATCCTGTTTAAGCTGACCATCGCGCACCGCTTTAAGGTGCTGTCACTGGTGACCTATCTGACCATGGGCTGGCTGTCGCTGATTGTGATCTATCAGCTGGCGGTAAAACTGGCGGCGGGCGGCGTGACATTGCTGGCGGTGGGCGGAATTGTCTATTCGCTGGGGGTCATTTTTTACGTCTGCAAGCGCATCCCCTATAACCACGCTATCTGGCACGGGTTTGTACTGGGCGGCAGCGTGTGCCATTTCCTGGCGATTTATCTGTACGTCGGGCAGGTCTAATAAAAATTGCCGGGTGGCGGCTTCGCCTTACCCGGCCTACGGGTTTTGTAGGCCCGGTAAGCGCAGCGCCACCGGGCAACAGCTATTACTCTTCCAGCGAATACGGCAGCGGCTCGATGCTTAACGTATTCACATCCTCACGCACACGGAACACGCTGTCTGGCTCCATATCATTATTCATCACGGCCTGAACCAGCAGGCGGCCATCGTCAAGCTGAACGGCAGCCAACACGGTGCCGGTACGACGCCAGTTGTCACCCATTTTTAGCTCCAGATCTTCACCAGCTTCAGGTACGCGGCTGGCTTTACCCGCCAGATACCACAGCGCGCGTTTGTTGGCGCCGCGGAACTTCGCACGTGCCACCATCTCCTGACCGGTATAGCAGCCTTTTTTAAAGCTTATACCACCCAGCGCCTGCAGGTTGGTCGCCTGCGGAATAAACTGCCCGCTGTTGGCCGCCTCGATAACCGGGATGCCCGCTTCAATGTCCAGCGACAGCCACTGCTGGCTGTTATTTAACTGCGCTTCGCCACGCAGGGCCTGGGTCACGCGCTCGGCGGTAGCGACATCGGTTACCAGTAAGAAACGCTCTGCCGGATGTTCAAACCACAGCAGCGAAGTAGCCTCGTCGTTAGTGACCTGTTTTTCTGCATCAGGCAGTTCACTGAACAGGTTTTTCAGCGCGGCGCGCGCCTGGAAGCCCGCCACACCCAGCAGCACCTGCTCGTCATCGGCCGCGATGGTCACTTTCGAGAATACTGCATACTTTTTCAGCTCGGTGAGCTGGGCGTCGCGCAGGCTACGACGTTCGATCAGGGCAAAACCATCCTGACGACGGAAGAGGCGCAGGTTGCTCCACATCTTGCCTTTCGGATCGCAGTGCGCGGCCAGCAGATGCTGGTGTTCGGTCAGCTGACTGACATCCGCGGTCACCTGGCCCTGCAGGTACTTTTCGCTGTCCACGCCGACGAGGGTTGCCAGCGCCCAGTCATCAAGGGTCATAAGCGTCAGCGGCAGACGCGCAGAGGCGACAGGCTGGCGCGGAGAAAAGGGTGTAAATGCCATATTGATGTCCTGAATTGCTTAACGCTTTGATAATGCCTAATGGTAAAAGAGACTGTAGCCATTGCAAGCGGTTTCAACAGGCTATTCGTGCCCTTAGCCTAATCTGCGTAACGCTACGCAAAACAGCTGAACACGCTTATTTATTGTGTTTTTTTGTGGAAGCCTGCTCCTGGAACGTAATATTCCAGTAATGAAACAGCAAAAACACGTTACACTAAGAGCCGTTTCTTCCCGGTTGAGCACGTTTCTCTGCCGATACGAACGGAACACTGCCTGAACTCAACGTTATGCAGGAATCAGACATGGACATTAATAACAAAGCCCGCATTCACTGGGCATGCCGTCGCGGCATGCGCGAACTCGATATCTCCATCATGCCGTTCTTCGAATATGAATATGACAGCCTGAGCGATGAGGATAAGCATCTCTTCGTCCGCCTGCTGGAGAACGACGATCCCGATTTATTTAACTGGTTGATGAATCACGGCAAACCTGCCGACGCCGAGCTGCAACGGATGGTGCTTTTAATTCAGACACGGAATCAGGAACGTGGTCCTGTGGCAATCTGATCTACGCGTCTCATGGCGCGCCCAGTGGATGTCGCTTCTGCTCCACGGCCTGGTCGCGGCTGTTATTCTTTTGATGCCGTGGCCGCTGAGCTACACCCCATTATGGCTGATGCTACTGTCGCTGGTGGTGTTTGATAGCGTACGCAGTCAGCGGCGCATTAACGCCCGTCAGGGTGAAATCAAACTGTTTATGGATTCCCGTCTGCACTGGCAAGACAGCGAGTGGGAAATTGTCGGCACGCCGTGGATGCTGAAATCCGGCATGATGCTCCGCTTACGCAAAGGCGCGGGTCAGCGCTGCCATCATTTATGGCTGGCGGCAGACAGTATGGATGAAGCGGAGTGGCGGGATCTGCGTCGGATGATGTCGCACCAGCCGACGCAGGGGCGGTAGTGGTTTAGCTGAACTGCTCCGCCATTTCGCCAAGGATTTGCTCGCACCAGCTCTGCAGGCGCTCTTCACTGAGGTCATACTGGTTGGTTTCATCCAGGGCCAGCCCGACAAACAGTTCTCCGTCGGCGATAATCGGTTTCTTGCTGGTAAACTCATAGCCTTCTGTCGGCCAGTAACCAATGAACGTCACCCCTTTCGGTGCCAGCTTGTCATGCAGCATCCCCAGCGCGTCGAGGAACCACTCGCCGTAGCCCAGCTGATCGCCCATACCGTAAAGCGCGATAATTTTGCCTTCAAGCGCCAGGGAGTCGAGCTGATCCCAGATGGCTTCCCAGTCTTCCTGCAGTTCACCGAAATCCCAGGTCGGGATGCCGAGGATCAGCACGTCGTACTGCTCCATCATCGAGGGGGCATCATCTTTGAGATTGTGCAGGGTGACCAGTTCCGGGCCGATAATGTCGCGAATTTTCTCTGCGGCCATCTCGGTGTAGCAGGTGCTGGAACCATAAAACAGACCAATATTCATCGCTAAAATGTCTCAATACTTGCTATGACTTTGCGAGTAGTGTACCAGAAACAAGACCCATTCAGGCATAATGCCCCATTGCAGAACGAAAGAGGCGGACGTGGAAAAGGATCTCTCACTCATCGAACAGTTTCTCGATGCGCTCTGGCTGGAGAAGAATCTTGCCGAGAACACCCTCAGCGCCTACCGACGCGATCTGGCGATGCTGGTGGCATGGTTACACCATCATGATCTCTCTCTGACCACGGCCCAAAGCGACAATCTGCAGGCGCTGCTTGCCGAGCGGATGGAAGGGGGATATAAAGCCACCAGTTCCGCGCGGCTGCTGAGCGCCATGCGGCGTCTGTTTCAGCACCTTTACCGCGAGAAGATACGCCCTGATGATCCCAGTGCGGCACTGGCGTCGCCAAAATTGCCCCAGCGTCTGCCAAAAGATCTCAGCGAAGCACAAGTTGAGAGATTATTACAGTCGCCAGTGGTTGACCAACCGCTGGAGTTACGCGATAAAGCGATGCTCGAAGTGCTTTATGCCACAGGGTTGCGCGTGTCTGAACTGGTCGGGCTGACGATGAGCGATATCAGTCTGCGCCAGGGCGTGGTACGGGTGATCGGCAAAGGCAATAAAGAGCGTCTGGTGCCGCTGGGCGAAGAGGCGGTTTACTGGCTGGAGAACTATCTTCAGCATGGCCGCCCATGGTTGCTGAACGGTGTCTCCATTGACGTGCTGTTTCCCAGCCAGCGCGCGCAGCAAATGACACGTCAAACCTTCTGGCATCGCATCAAACATTACGCCACACTGGCGGGTATCGACAGTGAAAAACTTTCGCCGCACGTTCTGCGTCACGCGTTTGCGACCCATCTTCTGAACCACGGCGCCGATCTGCGCGTGGTCCAGATGCTGCTTGGGCACAGTGACCTGTCAACGACGCAAATCTACACGCATGTCGCGACGGAACGCCTGCGGCAGCTACACCAACAGCATCACCCACGTGCGTGATGACTTGTAACAGGAACCAATATGAAAAAGTCTTTAGTGCTGTTCTCTCTGCTGGCAGCGTCATTATCCGGTCTGGCGCATGCTGACGATGCGGCCATTAAACAGTCTCTGGCGAAGCTCGGTGTCACCAGTAGCGAAATTCAGCCTGCGCCCGTTGCGGGCATGAAAACGGTACTGACCAACAGCGGCGTGCTGTATGTGACCGAAGACGGTAAGCACTTTATCCAGGGGCCGCTGTACGACGTGAGCGGCGCGCAGCCGGTTAACGTTACCAACCAGATGCTGATGAAAAACCTGAACGCGCTGGAAAAAGAGATGATCGTCTACAAAGCGGCGCAGGAAAAACATGTCATTACCGTCTTTACCGACATCACCTGCGGCTACTGCCACAAGCTGCATGAAGAGATGAAAGACTACAACGCGCTGGGGATCACCGTGCGCTATCTCGCCTTCCCGCGTGCGGGCGTGCAGAGCCAGCCTGAGCAGGACATGAAGGCCATCTGGTGTGCGAAAGATCGCAACAAAGCCTTTGATGATGCCATGAGCGGTAAAGGCGTTCAGCCTGCCTCCTGCGACATCGACATTGCCAATCACTACGCGCTGGGCGTGCAGTTTGGTGTGACCGGTACGCCTGCGATCGTGCTGAGCAACGGCTACGTGGTGCCGGGCTACCAGGGGCCGAAAGAGATGAAAACCTTCCTTGATGCGCACCAGAAACAGTTTGGTGGTAAATAATTCGCGTGAAATCTTCGACACAACTTCGTCGTCGTGAGGTGGACGAGAGCGCCGCGTTACCCGCGACGCTCCCTCCGCTGTTGCGTCGGCTCTATGCCAGCCGTGGTGTGCGAAATGCAGATGACCTTGAACGCAGCGTCAAGGGCATGCTCTCCTGGCAGCAGCTTAGCGGCGTCGAACGCGCCACCGAGCTGCTGTACAACGCCCTGCGGGAGGGGACGCGCATCATTGTGGTGGGGGATTTTGACGCCGATGGCGCCACCAGTACCGCGCTGAGCGTGCTCAGCCTGCGGGCGATGGGGTGCGACAACGTCTCATATCTGGTGCCGAACCGCTTCGAGGATGGCTATGGCCTGAGTCCGGAAGTGGTGGATCAGGCTCACGCCCGCGGCGCGCAGATGATCCTGACGGTGGACAACGGGATCTCCTCCCATGCCGGGGTTGAGCGCGCGCATGAATTTGGCATCCCGGTGTTGGTCACCGATCACCACCTGCCTGGCGATACCTTACCGGCGGCAGAAGCGATCGTTAACCCCAACCTGCGCGACTGCGACTTCCCGTCGAAATCGCTGGCGGGAGTGGGGGTGGCCTTCTATCTGATGCTGGCGCTGCGTACACGGCTGCGTGATGAAGGGTGGTTTGACGCTAAAGGTATTGCGCCGACTAATCTGGCGGAATTCCTCGATCTGGTGGCGCTGGGCACCGTGGCGGACGTGGTGCCGCTGGATGCCAATAACCGTATTCTCACCTGGCAGGGCTTAAACCGTATTCGGGCGGGAAAATGCCGTCCGGGTATCAAGGCGCTGCTGGAGATCTCCAACCGGGACCCGCTGCGGCTGGCGGCCAGCGATCTCGGTTTTGCCCTCGGCCCACGTCTCAACGCTGCCGGACGTCTGGACGATATGTCGGTGGGGGTGGCGCTGCTGTTGTGCGACAACATCGGCGAGGCGCGCGTGCTGGCCAACGAGCTGGACGCGCTGAACCAGACCCGCAAAGAGATCGAGCAGGGGATGCAGGCCGAAGCCCTGATCCTCTGCGAAAAGCTGGAGCGCAGCGGCGACTCGCTGCCCGGCGGGCTGGCGATGTATCACCCCGAGTGGCATCAGGGGGTGGTGGGTATCCTCGCCTCGCGCATTAAAGAGCGTTTTCATCGCCCGGTGATCGCCTTTGCCCCTGCAGGCGACGGCACCCTGAAAGGATCGGGCCGCTCGATACAGGGGCTGCACATGCGCGACGCGCTGGAGCGCCTGCATACGCTGCATCCGGGGTTGATGATCAAATTTGGCGGCCACGCCATGGCGGCAGGACTGTCGCTGGAAGAGGCGAAATTTGACCAGTTTCAGCGCCTGTTCAGCGAGCTGGTGACCGACTGGCTGGATCCGGCTCTGCTCCAGGGCGAAGTGGTCACCGATGGCCCGCTGGCGCCGGCGGATATGACCATGGAGGTGGCGCAGATGCTGCGTGACGCCGGTCCGTGGGGACAGATGTTCCCGGAGCCGCTGTTTGACGGGCGTTTCCGCCTGCTGCAGCAGCGTCTGGTGGGTGAACGGCATCTGAAAGTGATGGTGGAACCGGTTGGCGGCGGCCCGCTGCTGGACGGTATCGCCTTTAACGTGGATACCACAATCTGGCCTGATAACGGCGTACGCGAAGTCGAACTGGCCTATAAACTGGATATTAACGAGTTTCGCGGCAACCGCAGCCTGCAAATCATCATCGACCATATCTGGCCACTTTAGCATCACTATTCCGCTATAAAAAAGGGCGTGAATCCGGTACAATTCCGCCCTTACACCGCATTTTTACTCGTCCATAAAAGAAAACAGACCATGTTTGAAATTAATCCGGTAAAAAACCGCATTCAGGACCTCACCGAGCGCTCCGACGTTCTTAGGGGGTATCTTTGACTACGATGCCAAGAAAGAGCGTCTTGAAGAAGTAAACGCCGAGCTGGAACAGCCGGACGTCTGGAACGAACCTGAACGCGCACAGGCGCTGGGTAAAGAGCGTTCCTCTCTCGAAGCGATCGTAGATACGCTGGATCAAATGGCGCAGGGTCTGGATGATGTTTCCGGGCTGCTGGAGCTGGCCGTTGAGGCCGACGACGAAGAGACCTTCAACGAAGCTGTCGCAGAGCTCGATGGGCTGGAAGAGAAGCTGGCACAGCTGGAATTCCGTCGTATGTTCTCCGGCGAGTACGACAGCGCCGACTGCTACCTTGATATCCAGGCCGGTTCCGGCGGTACAGAAGCGCAGGACTGGGCCAGCATGCTGACTCGTATGTATCTGCGTTGGGCTGAAGCCCGCGGCTTCAAGACTGAGATTATCGAAGAGTCTGAAGGCGAAGTGGCAGGCCTGAAATCTGTCACTATCAAGATTATTGGCGATTACGCTTACGGCTGGCTGCGTACCGAAACCGGCGTACACCGTCTGGTGCGTAAGAGCCCGTTCGACTCCGGCGGTCGCCGTCATACCTCGTTCAGCTCCGCGTTTGTCTATCCGGAAGTGGACGAAGATATCGACATCGAAATCAACCCGGCAGATCTGCGTATCGACGTCTACCGCGCATCCGGTGCGGGTGGTCAGCACGTTAACCGTACGGAATCTGCGGTGCGTATTACCCACATCCCTACCGGTCTGGTGACACAGTGCCAGAACGACCGTTCCCAGCATAAAAACAAAGACCAGGCCATGAAGCAGATGAAAGCGAAGCTTTATGAGCTGGAGATGCAAAAGAAAAATGCTGAGAAACAGGCGATGGAAGATAACAAGTCTGATATCGGCTGGGGCAGCCAGATCCGTTCTTACGTCCTTGATGACTCCCGCATCAAAGACCTGCGTACCGGTGTCGAAACCCGTAACACGCAGGCGGTGCTGGATGGCAGCCTGGACCAATTTATCGAAGCAAGTTTGAAAGCAGGGTTATGAGGAACCAACATGTCTGAACAACAAGCACAGGGCGCTGACGCGGTAGCCGATCTTAATAATGAACTGAAAACCCGCCGCGAGAAGCTGGCTGCGCTGCGCGAGCAGGGCGTGCCGTTCCCGAACGATTTTCGTCGCGATCGTACCTCAGACCAACTGCATGCTGACTTCGACGCTAAAGAGAACGAAGAGCTGGAAGCGCTGAACATCGAAGTGGCCGTTGCTGGCCGTATGATGACCCGTCGTATCATGGGTAAAGCCTCCTTTATTACGCTGCAGGACGTTGGCGGTCGCATTCAGCTGTATGTTTCTCGCGACGATCTGCCTGAAGGCATCTACAACGAGCAGTTCAAAAAGTGGGACCTGGGCGATATCCTGGGCGCCAAAGGCAAGCTGTTCAAAACCAAGACCGGCGAGCTCTCTATCCACTGCACCGAGCTGCGTCTGCTGACCAAAGCCCTGCGCCCGCTGCCGGACAAGTTCCACGGCCTGCAGGATCAGGAAGCGCGCTATCGCCAGCGCTACCTGGATCTCATCTCTAACGATGAATCCCGCAATACCTTCAAAATTCGCTCTAAGATCATGGCCGGTATCCGCCAGTTCATGGTTAACCGCGACTTTATGGAAGTGGAAACCCCAATGATGCAGGTGATCCCGGGCGGTGCCTCCGCGCGTCCATTCATCACCCATCACAACGCCCTGGACCTGGACATGTACCTGCGTATCGCGCCGGAACTGTACCTGAAGCGTCTTGTGGTGGGTGGTTTCGATCGCGTATTTGAGATCAACCGTAACTTCCGTAACGAAGGCATCTCCGTGCGTCATAACCCAGAGTTCACCATGATGGAACTCTATATGGCCTACGCGGATTACAAAGATCTGATCGAGCTGACCGAATCCCTGTTCCGCACCCTGGCGCAGGACGTTCTGGGCACCACCGAAGTGCCGTACGGCGAAGAGGTGTTCGACTTCGGTAAGCCGTTCGCTAAGCTGACCATGCGTGAAGCGATCAAGAAATACCGTCCGGAAACCGAGATGGCGGATCTGGATAACTTCGACTCCGCAAAAGCGATCGCTGAGAGCATCGGTATCAAGGTTGAGAAGAGCTGGGGTCTGGGCCGTATCGTGACCGAGATCTTCGAAGAAGTGGCCGAAGCGCACCTGATTCAGCCAACCTTCATCACCGAATACCCGGCTGAAGTTTCTCCGCTGGCACGTCGTAACGATGTGAATCCGGAAATCACTGACCGCTTTGAGTTCTTCATCGGTGGCCGTGAAATCGGCAACGGCTTTAGCGAGCTGAACGATGCAGAAGATCAGGCGCAGCGTTTCCAGGATCAGGTTGATGCGAAAGCGGCGGGTGACGACGAAGCGATGTTCTTCGACGAAGATTACGTAACCGCGCTGGAACACGGCCTGCCGCCAACAGCGGGTCTGGGTATTGGTATCGACCGTATGGTAATGCTGTTCACTAACAGCCACACCATCCGCGACGTGATCCTCTTCCCGGCGATGCGTCCGGTAAAATAAGTCATTGTTGATAAAAAGCCCCGGCGTATAACGCGTCGGGGCTTTTTTATTGCCTGGCGTTTGCCGCGAAGCGAAGCAGGGCGTCTCTCGCTGCCTGGGCTTCCATCACCATCCACGGGCTGAACGCCCAGGGAGTGGCCTCCAGCGCGCCGAGCATTGCCTCCAGCGTTACCCACTGATAATCCATCACTTCGTCGCGGTTGATGATCACGGTGTTAACGGCGAGCGCCGCGAAGACAGGGCAGATCTCATTTTCGACAATCCCGGAAGGATCGGTTTCGCAGTAGCGGAATGCCGGTGCGACCGGGCAGATCCCGGCGATCTCTGCGCCCACTTCATAGCGGCAGCGGCGGATCATGGCCTGCTCCAGAGATTCCCCCTGTTGCGGATGTCCGCAAACGGAGTTGGTCCAGACGCCGGGCCAGGCTTTCTTGCTCATGGCGCGACGCGTAACCAGCGTCTCCCCCCTGGCATTGAATAACCAACATGAAAAGGCCAGATGAAGAGGAGTGTGCGAGGTGTGTGCGGCGTACTTTTCCTGTGTGCCAATAACCGTTCCGTGGTCGTTAACTAAAATGACGTGTTCGTGCGTTCCCATTGTCACTCCCGTGCTGAAATTACCGGGCGATACTGACCTGTTAGCATTCCAGTAAGTTCAGCACGGCCTGGCTGGGCGATTATATCGTAATCGCTGCTAAACGGGTTGTCGCTCAGGGTGCTATTGGCATCCTGATTGAGACTGTTATGATAGCGCTGCCATTCACGTTGACCGAGGTACTGTTTTGTTTGCAGGAAGCCCGACGAAAAACCCTGTTTCTGCTCTGTTTTGCCTGACCCTGGCCCTGTTGCTGGCGGGATGTGCGGGCAGTAAATCATCGGATTCTGGTCCTGTGTATACCGTTAAACGCGGTGATACGCTGTACCGTATATCACGTGCAACCGGCACCAGCGTGAAGGATCTGGCGCGCCTGAACAATATTTCCCCGCCTTACACCATCGAAGTGGGGCAAAAGCTGAAGATTAACGGCAGCAGCACGGCCAGAAAATCCTCCTCAAAAAGCAGCGGTAAAACCGCCGCGGTCACCCCTTCTTACACCGTACCTAAATCCTCCTGGCCGCCTGTCGGGCAGCGCTGCTGGGTCTGGCCGGCCAGCGGCAAAGTGGTGATTCCGTACTCCACTGCGGAAGGGGGAAACAAAGGCATTGATATCGCCGGCACCCGCGGCGCGCCGGTGTATGCCTCCGATGCAGGCAAGGTGGTCTATGTCGGCAATCAGCTGCGGGGTTATGGCAACCTGATCATGATTAAGCACGGCGAGGACTACATCACCGCCTATGCCCATAACGACACGATGCTGGTGAATAATGGGCAAAACGTGAAGTCAGGGCAGAAGATCGCCACCATGGGCAGCACCGGATCCAATACCGTGGCGCTGCATTTCCAGATCCGCTACCGGGCGACGGCTATCGATCCGATCCGCTATTTACCGGCACCAGGTGGTAAACCGAAGTGCTAAGTGATTATTTAATCGCCACTTAGCGAGCCGGTCTCTTGTCAGCAGAGGCGTAAGGTCTATAATGCTTTACGCACCTCAACGCGGGCGTAGTTCAATGGTAGAACGAGAGCTTCCCAAGCTCTATACGAGGGTTCGATTCCCTTCGCCCGCTCCAGAATCTCCCCAGGTGGAACCGTTCGAAAAAACTCCGGTTCTTTCAGCATGTTACGCAGTAGTGCTTACTAACATGCTGAGGCGTTCTACCATAGTTCACTACTTTGAGACTTGTCACGAATGGTTACTCGGTGAGATGAGAGTGTAGCCAATCGTCGGCGGTGGTTTCAAGTTCTTACCGCGATAGCCCAACAATGAACGCAAAGCCTACACCAGGCAGCGACGGATCGCACTTCTCATAACCTTACAGTGAAGCGCATTTTTTGCCGATGCTCCCCCATGCCACACGTCGTGATGACGTTGCAGGGAATAAACAGGTTTATGGTGGTGATGCTCCGGTAGCTACAGATCCGGCTCTGCCAGCGGTTCGGCCTCGCTCCTTCGGGTACATGGTCATCCTGATAAACTTCACTGTCTGACATAACCCTGATGAAGTCGCCTAACGGCTCCGCACGTTGTCTTACCACCAACGGGCATTATGGCTTCTATTCTCTAAAATCTGTGAGTTGGGCATTTTCTGCACCCTGGTTAACCTAAGATTAATCTGAATAAATCAAGGGTGAGTATGGTTACCGGGAACAGACAGATTCAAGAGGAATCACCTGAAGAAGAGTTGGATCGCTTGCTGGACGAGCTTGCACTCACACAGGAACAACGGGAGTTTATCGAATCTATGCGGCAAGAGGACGGGGATAAAACCAACGGGGAGTAATACCCTAAAGAAAAAGGGGCATTGCGCCCCCGTCAAGAAATTGGTTAGGCTTCTTGAGCACATTCGCTTTGATACTGTCGCCAGTACATTTGCGCAAAGTCCATAAACTTCGAGAAATCAGCCTTACTTAGTTCTTTGTTGGCTCGGATAATGTTGCATACAGCAATGTGCTCTTTCGCTGCTTCGTCCTTGTCGGCAATGTCTTTAAAACGTAGCGCTATTGCACTTTTCACCTCAAGGATCGCATCTAACCGTTTCTCAGATAGCCGTGGGTGTTTTTCCTGCAACTCTTCTTGATAGAGTTCAATGTCTTGCTTGATTGAATAAGAATTGTATGTCGCCATTTTATCTCCTCGTTCGTTATGGTTATTTCAAAGCCCGTAGCCACATCATAAGCAAATGAAGCTGGCTTCCTGTCATGGCAGGGATTCGGACGGTTTTACCGTTGCTTACGTTGCACATCGCGAGCGCTAACGTCATAATGCTGCTGTTCGGCATTTCCTTCTCTCCGTTGGGAATGTTGAGTACGGCGGGGGCGGGCTTCTTGGTGGTTGGCTGCCCCTGCCACTTGTTGATCAACTGCTCTTCTAAGGTTTGTTGGTAACAGGTGAAGCTGTATCGTCGTCCCTGCAAATTTCACCACTTGCGTATAAACGCACACCGTAGCACCACACCAGATAAAGCTGGTGATTAGATCTTCTTCCTTTTTCACTCTTCCGAATCCTCTGTATTGAAGGTTTTCGTATAGGGACATTTCCCCTTAGTTATGTAGGTGAACACGTAGATGCTGTTCTGATACGTGCATAGCGTTTTCCCGTTCTCCGTCTGTTCCTCCTCTGGGTTGGTCATCGTAATTTGTCCGGCATTCGCCAGGGCTGGCAATAGCGCCAGCGGCAGCGGTACCAGCACGTAAAGTAAGCGCTTCATGTTGATCACCATTCTAAAGAAAACTCCTCTGTTAAATCGTCCTGCACGTCCTGACCATACCCGATGTAATACATCGTTGACCGTGGATCTGTCTGTCCCAGGAAATGGGCGATAGTTTCAATTGCTACCCCTGCATCGAACATCACGCGCCCACGGCTTTTACGTGGAGTATGACAGCCCACGTTAGAGAATCCCGCTCTCCTTCCCATCTTCCCAAATTCAGCAAACACGGTGTTACGGGTGACGGCCTGGCCTTTGCTACGGAGATCGCCCTTGCTAAAGATGAAATCAGTTTTCACTGGCATAGTGGCTTGTTCTGCCTTGCGTTGTGCCACCACTGACAGCATGGACGCTGTAACTTTTGGCCTCACCACGTTCCCCGTTTTCTCCTGCTTCACCTTGAGGTGAGATTGCCCCTCTACGTCTTCATACTTGAGCTTGAGCACGTCAGAGATACGTAACCCGCTTTCATACATGAACACCCACAAGCAATAGAACAGGTTGGTGGTGGTGTTGCGCTGTAGCTCTGCTGCCACTGCCCTAATTTCGTCAGCACTCTTTAGCGCCTGGCTAATGCCTTTCATCTTTACCCCTCCTCATGTTCGTTTCGTTGAAATCATCATTGATCAGAAATTGATCATTTTCAATAGATTGCACGATACGTTTATTTCAGAAGAGCACAAAATGATCAAAATGTGTGCGCCATTGCGAGAGCAAATGAACGACCTGTTCGAAGGCCACCCAATTCTTCACAGTGTCCCGCTCGAATATCTGTAACTAATTGAAAAAAAACAATAAATGTAATTTCATTAATGGTTCATGAAACGGTGATTCTGTCAAGAGATTTATTTTCGATGGCGGGGTGTTACCCCTGTTTGCACGGTGAGGTGATGGAAAAGTGTTCTGATCTAATTAAATCAATGGGTTGTAGAATACACTTTACGAAAGTGTATCGAATCGTGAGGGATTCGCACTGTAAGTGAGAGCTATTCTCATCTGTGGTGATGTGAATTGAGTTTTTGAGAATGGTTCTCAATAATGGGGGTTTTGGCATGAAAAAAGAATTGTTACATTATAACAAAAAGTCATTAAGCACATTGCACCTATCATGAAAGTGCTCTTAGTGGACAATGATTGCTGTGAGCCGCACGGTGCAAGGCTTTACAAAAATTGAGGTAATGTACATCGATAGTTAGAAAGTGATTTACAGAGCGTGAGAGGTGGATTATTTAGATTGGCTTAATCCTGGATTAAGTAGGGCTTTACTGTCCATTTTGATTGGAATTACTGCGGGTTGTTGCATGGACGATTCGGAGTGAGCAGGGCGACGGTCTACCGTTGGGTGAAGGGCTGAAAGTAACGTTTTGGTACTTTTAAAGTAACGAAACGGCACACTATAAGATTAAATAAGACTACTAATTAATAAGACTATCTTTTAATACTTTTGCTGTTGTCCCTGCTCGGTACTCTCCGGGCAAGTGACCTGTTTCGCCTTTGGTTGGCTCCTCGGTCAGCCCCGTACCGCTCATGGAACAAGCGCAAGCGTACTCTTTACCTTCTGGACTCGTGCAAACTTCGTTTCTGACGAGAGTCAGGCACGAACGATTATTTGCCATCGGCAAGAGATCGCTTTCGCCGTGGGCGAATACCATTGCGCTGTGCGCGGAATTACCATCTGACCAACCAACTACCGTTGATTGTCCATCTGATAAGCTGACTAACTTCAACCATCCATTCATGAACTAACGTTCACCCATGCAAGGTTTCAGTAAGTCAGTGGCTAAGGCTTCACTGTTCGCTGATGGCTCCAGTTCATCCAGCCTCAATCCAATACCAACACCTACTATCCTGATAACTACCGTTATCCCTCTGTAGTTGTGCTATTGGTTTCGGGAGTAAGTGCCAGAGGTGCGCCATACGTCACCAGAACGCACAGGAAGCCCGTAGAGCGATTTTAATAGGGTGGTTGGTGGATTGGTAGCCTGAATGCGTTAGAACGCCGCAGAGAGCGTTACAGACTGTTTTGTGTGTTTATTATGGCTGTCGTCTCTGGTGGCAAGTTCTATCATAAATTTCGATTGACAGCAACCACAGATTTTTGGTGAAAAGCATGTAATGCGCTTGACTTTTTCGAAGTTATTGAAAAATAGCTTGACAACAAGTGTGCTTTTAGTGTATTATTAAAAGTATGGTGATAATCATTATCATCTACCTCATCTAACAACATTCCATACGCATGAATTGCAGCCTCCACCAGGTTTTTTGGTGCGGGGGCTTTTTTGCGTCTGGAGAAAACCAAACAGGAGCAAACAACATGCGTTACTTCAATGTTGACCAAATCTACGCGGATTTGATCACAGGACGAACAACACGAACACTTGTTTACAGTTCACTTGTCCGAGCACGTAAGCGAGAACAGCCAGATAGAGTGGAAATGTTCGAAGAAGCGATCCGACGCTTTGATGAATGGCGAGCAACGCCAAACTTCACCCCAGTGACCAGCTAACCCAGAAGGAGAACAAGAATGATCGAGAAGAAAACCAAACTACCACCGTCCACTGACCTGCCCCCACGATTAGATACAACACTCAGTTAGTAACGTCGGAATCTTCATTCTCAGAATGACCCTTTCTCCAGCCCGCTGCAAATTCAGACGGTGTCTGATAATTCAGCGTGGAGTGCGGGCGGCATTCGTTATAATCCTGCCGCCAGTCATTAATAATTTTCCTGGCATGAACGATATCGCTGAACCAGTGCTCATTCAAACATTCATCGCGAAATCGTCCGTTAAAGCTCTCAATAAATCCGTTCTGCGTTGGCTTGCCCGGCTGGATTAAGCGCAACTCAACACCATGCTCAAAGGCCCATTGATCCAGTGCACGGCAAGTGAACTCCGGCCCCTGGTCAGTTCTTATCGTCGCCGGATAGCCTCGAAACAGTGCAATGCTGTCCAGAATACGCGTGACCTGAACGCCTGAAATCCCAAAGGCAACAGTGACCGTCAGGCATTCCTTTGTGAAATCATCGACGCAGGTAAGACACTTGATCCTGCGACCGGTGGAAAGTGCGTCCATGACGAAATCCATCGACCAGGTCAGATTGGGCGCCGCCGGACGGAGCAGCGGCAGACGTTCTGTTGCCAGCCCTTTACGACGTCTTCTGCGTTTTACGCCCAGGCCACTGAGGTGATAAAGCCGGTACACGCGCTTATGATTAACATGAAGCCCTTCACGGCGCAGCAACTGCCAAATACGACGGTAGCCAAAACGCCTGCGCTCCAGTGCCAGCTCAGTGATGCGCCCTGATAAATGCGCATCAGCAGCCGGACGGTGAGCCTCATAGCGGCAGGTCGACAGGGATAAACCTGTAAGCCTGCAGGCACGACGTTGCGACAGACCGGTCGCATCACACATCAACATCACGGCTTCCCGCTTCTGGTCTGTCGTCAGTACTTTCGCCCAAGAGCCACCTGAAGCGCCTCTTTATCCAGCATGGCTTCGGCAAGCAGCTTCTTGAGTCTGGCGTTCTCTTCCTCAAGCGACTTCAGGCGCTTAACTTCAGGCACCTCCATACCGCCATACTTCTTACGCCAGGTGTAAAACGTGGCATCGGAAATGGCATGCTTGCGGCAGAGTTCACGGGCGGGTACCCCAGCTTCGGCTTCGCGGAGAATACTGATGATCTGTTCGTCGGAAAAACGCTTCTTCATGGGGATGTCCTCATGTGGCTTATGAAGACATTACTAACATCGGGGTGTACTAATCAACGGGGAGCAGGTCACTGGCGTTAATGGTACTCGTATTTCTCAGGCTATCCAGTATCTTGATAAAATCTTTGATAGTCGTCAACCTATTACATTAGTGACAGAGCACAAAGTGTATGAGAATGTCATTCTCTCTGGCATCAGTTACGATTATAAATCTGAATTTGCTATGCAATTCGATCTTGAATTTGAACAAGTCAGGCTTGTTAGCACTGCTACAGTTAATGTAATTGCAACTAAGACGCAGGGGAATAAATCTATTGGTGGTACGGTAAAACAGAAGGTAGTAAACAATGCACCTAAGAAAAGCGAAGGTGATACGGTTACTACGGAATTTAAGAAATAAACAAGGGCATTTTGCCCTTTTACAAGGAAGATGATTCGAGCTATACCAAGGAAACTACGTTCTCAAATGGGATGGATTTAAAAAGATAACCCTGTAACCCCCAAATGCCTACTTCACGCAAGATTTCCATACTTTTTCTATCCTCAATGCCTTCAATAATAATTTTATCGCAGTATTTTTTAATTAATACAATTAATTCGTAGAAGGTTGGTTTTTTCACCTGCTCATTAAAGAAAATGCGATCTATTTTTACTACTTCAAAGTAACCTTCTATCAAACTAACTACATTCGAATTACCTGCCCCAAGGTCATCGAGCCACAGCCCATTCACACCCTGGCTCAGCGACTTTAACAAGGGGTTTTTTAATCCTTTATCTAAACCTAGGAAATTCTCAGAAAGCTCAAGTTTGATGAATGGCATCGATTCGAAAGTTTGTCTAAGTATGTAGTCATGACGTATCAGAAAAGCCATTTGCTGATCAATGTTCAGTGTACAAAATAGATTCTTTCGTTCGAACCACATTTGCATACTGGCAATGTTTCCGCATTGTTCGTATAGGAAAACCCGTTTCCTATCTAAATCCCAAGATGAAATTACGAACTCAGGATGAAGGGGGCGTCCATCTGGGGAAATGAAGCGAGTGAGAAGCTCAACGCCCAACAACTTTTCGTCAATGCTTACTATAGGTTCAGCAATGAATGTAGTATCCATAACAAACACCTTAAATTTCTACATAGGTTCATTCATAATGTGGTCTTTGTAACAAAAAATCAATAATGGTTTCTGTTATTTAGGTGTGTAACCTAGTGAATTTGGTGGGTTTTTTTTGGGGTTTTAGTGTTATGGCTTTGATGCTTTTTTGTTACTGTTTTAATCTTGCTTTGTTCGTAAAGCAAGAATTAGCGTGTATTATTCATAAACAATAGCTTATTAATCTAATCAATTTGTTTATAAATAAGGGGCTTACGCCCCTTTTTCCGTTTCAGGGAAGATGATCTCTGGATAATCCACCATTTCCACATAGTCGGACAATTCTTTCATGGAACACCCCGCGCTGTATGTCTTGAATGCTTCTGTGGCTGCGGCTTGGGAAGAGTGCCCCGTGATGTAGCCTATACGCTGTTCGGGTACTCCGGCACGGTCAAGACACGTGATAAAATGCCCCCTCAAACTGTGAAAGCATTGGCGATCTGTAGCCATAGGCACTACGCGACGCCGTAAGCGGGTGAATGCCTGGGAATAGAACGGCCCCTTTTTCCCGTCTTTGCGTTCAATCTTGTTAGCCTGTGGTAACAGGTAATCTCCAGTGTTCAAACTCAGATAATAATCCACCATACCGATCAGAAAAGCGTGGATCGGTATGTGCCTAACCCCTGCTTTCGTTTTCGATTTGCTAATGAAGAAAGTCTGTATCCCTTCCACTATAACAACATCTGATTTTTTCAAGCTGGCGATTTCGTCCAGCCTTGCACCAGAGAACAAACCGATCAGAATGACGGCTCGTAGTTCTTCGTCTGCTTCGTTGAGCAGGGTAGATAGTTGATGCCATTCAAACGGCTGGTAGCTCTCAATAGTGCGCCGTGCTTCGAGGTTCATGCCGTGAAACGGATTAAGCGGCGCTATAGCGTCGTAGCGACGTTTGGCAAACTCATAGAGGCTTCCCAGTGACGTTAACCAGTTTTGCAGCGTCTGCCCTGCTACGTCGCGTTTCTGCTGTTCTTCGATGAAATCCGTAACCAGCCGCCGTCCTATCTGATCCAAACTGATATCAACTTTCCCGATACTCTGGAGAAAAACCTCCACGGCTCGCGCCGATTTGCTCAGTGTGGACAGTGAACGCCGATCCCGGTAAGCAGTGGCGTATTCGTCACGTAATAGGCACAGGTGAGGAATAGAACTGGCTCGCTCCTCAATCAGGGGTTTGTTTTTATTCTTGCGGATCTGTGAGTGCAGGGAAGTGATCGCAAGCTGGATGCGCCTGTCCTCTGTATCTGGCTTGAATTGTTCTTTCAGGTTGTTCCACTCTACCAGCATGTGATTGCGGAAGTGTCGAGCCTTGTAAATGTCTCTTGTACCAGTGCTTTTCCGGTAGAGGCGCTTCCCGCCGAACATGTGGCGCATGTAAGCAGGAACGTAGATTTGAAACTGCCAAACACCGTCCGGTGAAAGATAAAGATACTCCTGGCCCTTGATTGTCATGAGATTGATCCTCTAAAATCTCGCAATCAAGTATCAATAATAGTTACTATGTTGATTCTATGACCGTCGCGTTATGGAAAAATGAAACAGAGTTTCGATTCCCTTCGCCCGCTCCAGCTTTTATCTCTGCAATAGCGCGACACAGCATCCGTCCCCGTCGTGCAAAATTTAAAAATAAACAACGTAAATTTTACCCGCCGTTTATTCATTGCTATATCTGAAGAGAGAAGTAGAGGCCAACCTGCGCAAATCGCAGAGCTATTCTGGCTGCTATCCAACGTTATCAGGTCATAATATGCATCTTATTTCACCCGTTCGTCCCGAAGAGGCCATGCAGCGTCTGCTTGCGGCGCTTGAGCCGATCGCGGATAAACTCCAGGTCATCCCCCGCAAGCGAATGACCTGGACATACAAAGGACGTCCCCAGCTCTACTTTTTTATCGAGGGAGAGTTATCCATCCTGCGTGCCTCTGATGGGCTGTTGATTGTCACGGTTTACGAAGCGCATCTTTTTGGTATTGCGGAGATGATCCAGCCGACAAAAGGCCATATTCTGCGCACTGAAGCTGAGTCGACACTGTTACGAATTGATGCAGGGCGGGCGGCTGAACTTATTTCCCGGCAAGGGTTATGGGAGGAGGTGGCAGCGGTGCTCTCCTACCATACTGCTTATCTATTTTATCGTGACGCGCTAGTGGTACAACAACGAACCTATTCAGTGATACGTAACCACCTGCTGGAGATGATCACGCTGCCGGAACAGACTCGCATGCGTATATCGATCCTCGATTATATTCAGGACAGAACGCTGCTTTCCCGCAGCAGTGTGTTAAATGTCATTTCTGCCCTGAAACGAGGGGGATATATCAACTTTAAACGTGGCGGTTATCTTCAGGAACTAAAGAGTTTGCCAGAGAGTTTTTAACTGAAAATTTAATTTTAAACAGAATGATAATTAACCTGACAGCTTTTTTTCTATATCGTTTGCCTACTGAAATTAATAAAGAAATTTATCTACAGTAAGTGTGAACGGGATTGTTATGAAAAAGACTATTGTTGCGTTAATTATCGCAAATGCTTTTACCGCTACCGCAGCTTTTGCTGCAGGTGATGCCGGAACCTGGTACAGCGGTGGAAAATTGGGTTGGTCGCACTATTTCGATACCAACACGGGTAGCAAAGCGCTGGATAATAACAGTGGCTCAAACCATTTTGACTTAGATCAGGATAATGTGAGTGGCGGTATTTATACCGGTTACCAGATTAACTCCTGGCTTGCTGTGGAAGGTGGTTACGACTATTTAGGGAATATGCAGTTAAACGGGCATCACGCCGGCGCCAGGATGAAAAGTCAGGGGATTCAGATGTCCCTGAAAGCCAGCTATGCCGTCACGCCGAAATGGGACCTGTATGGCCGGGCCGGGGCAATGGGGTACCGGGCTGAATCAGATGTAAGCGGTCATAATCGCTTTGAAACCGGAGTCCGCCCGCTGGCTGCTGTAGGAACCGAGTATGCCTTTAACAAAAACTGGGCGGGCCGCCTTGAGTATCAGTGGGTAAGCAACGTTGGCAACGCCAATCAGATTGGGGTAAGCAGTGATGTCAGTTCGGTTACGGCCGGGCTGAGCTACCGTTTTGGTCAGCATGAGGGCGCACCTGTTGTCGTCACTCCCGCGGCTACCGTTGAACCGGCCCCCGCGCCACAGCGTTTTAACCTGAAATCCGATGTGATGTTTGATTATGACTCTGCAACCCTTACCAGCGAAGGCCACGCAGCGATTCGCCAGCTCTATAATAGCCCGGGTTTACAGCCTGCCAACGACAAGTCGACAGTGGTTATCGGCTACAGCGATCGAATCGGTACGCCTGATTACAATCTGCAACTCTCTGAACGTCGCGCGCAGGCCGTTGCTGATGAACTGGTTGCGCTGGGCATTCCGGCGCAAAACATCACCACAGCAGGCCGTGGTGCGAGCGAGTCCGTGACGGGAGCGCAATGTAATGGTCAGAGTGGTAACGCACTGATTGGTTGTCTGTCCCCGGATCGTCGGGTGGTGGTAGAGATCAGCAATAAATAAAATTCTGAAACGCCTTAAACCCGGCATTAACCTGCCGGGTTTTTTTATCGAAGATTAGCCGGTAATAACCGGTTTGAGCACAATATGTATCTGCTGTAACCCCATTTCATTCTTATCTTTAAGGTATTGCTGATTCATCATGGCTAATGCTTCTAATCGGGAAAGAGAAGCGTAGACGGGCTGTACATCGCTATCCATTTCAAATATCTCTTTGGGTTTTACATCCTGTAAATATTGCTTTTTAAGCGTGTCGGTAAGCGTATCTATATCCTGTTTATTGGAATGGTACAGCGAGGCGATATGGGATGTCTGCGCCGGTGGGGCTTTGCTGCCGGGCAGAACTAATGGAATATGCAGTCTGTTGATCTGTTCAACTTTGTCCGGTTCCGGGCTGCTACAGCCGGTGATAAAAACCATACTAAATACCAGTATGAGCGGGGATATCTTTCTCATTATCTGACCTGTATTACTGAAAAACAGCGTTAATTATCCAGCGTGGGTAGCCAGATTGCAGATTAATGTTGTTTATTTTTAAACGAGCAGGTTGAATAGAGATGTCGCGCTATGCTTAATCCCAACCATAATAATTCAGAGGCAATGTCATGGATAATGAACTGCTGGAGGCGGGATACCGGGCCTATACCGGTGAGAAAATTGACGTCTACTTCAATACCGGCATCTGCCAACACGCGGGAAATTGCGTGCGCGGAAGCGCTAAGCTCTTCAACCTGAAACGTAAACCGTGGATCATCCCTGACGAAGTGGATGTCGATACGGTCGTGCGTGTGATCGATACCTGCCCCAGCGGCGCACTTAAATACCGCCACAAATAAGCGAGAAACCATGGACATTCAGGAAGGCCATAACAAGTTTTACGTGAACGATGCCGAAGGCAATCAGGTTGCGGAGATCGTCTTTGTCCCCACCGGCGAACATCTCAGCATTATTGAGCATACCGATGTCGATCCTAGCCTGAAAGGGCAGGGCGTGGGCAAACAGCTGGTGGCAAGGGTGGTGGAAAAGATGCGTGCCGAAAACCGTAAAATTATTCCCCTCTGCCCGTTTGCGAAACACGAATTTGATAACACCCGCGAGTATGACGATATCCGCGCCTGATGCGGCACAGCACGCTGTCGTAAAACAGCGTGCTCTCTTTTAGTCAGGCAATAAACATCACCGACACGCATAACACCCCGACGATCAGCGTCAGCACATTGCCGATGGAGCGGTAAGGCTTCAGGGCAGGGATCAGGAAGGTCGACAGGGTCGGCATGATAAACAGGATCATGGCGATAAGCGGCCCGCTGATGGCGTAGATCATCGAGATGGCATTGGGGTTAATGCAACACACCGCAAAGGTGAACAGGGAGACCCCCATCACCGATACCGCCCGATTAAAGGCCCGGCTTTTCTTTACGCCAACCTGGTTTAATCCTGATTTCACCATCGCTGTAGCCCCCTCAATCACGCCAAAATAGGTGCCGAGAAACGACTTCGACATCGCGATGATGGCGACAACAATCCCGGAGATCCCAAGCCATGAAGGGGAGGAGGGCATCATCGAGAGCGCCGAGAGGATGGTGACCCCTTCCTCTTTCGCGGCGACGATGTAAGAGGGTGGGATCGACATCAGGCAACTGAAGACGAAGAACAGCACGCTCAGACAGATAACCAGGTAGGCCACCTTCATGATGCGGGTACATTTGCCCATCGCGGCCTCGCCATATTTTTCCTGCCGATCGACGGCAAAGGTTGAAATAATCGGGGTATGGCTGAAGGCGAACACCATCACCGGAATGGAGATCCACACCTGGTGCAGAGTATGCTTATCAACGCTCATCTGGCTGGTGAGCAGCGCGGGCTGCCAGCTTTGGGTGAGATAGAGCGACACCAGCAGGAAGTAAGCGATCAGCGGGAAGACCAGAAAACCCATCACCCGAATAGTGGCATGCCGCCCCATCAGGAAGATCAGATTTAACGCCAGCACTACGCCCAGGCTGACCAGCACCCGCACGGTGGTGTCCACCGTCATATGCTTCGCCAGCTGTTCGGTGAGCGAGTTAGTGATTGCCACGGCATAGATCTGCACCACCACAAAAAAGGCGACAAAGTAGAGCGTGGTGATCAGATTGCCGATCTTTTTCCCGTAGTAGTAGGTCACCGCGCCGGTGATCCCTTCGCTACCTTTGGTTTTTGCAGAGAGGATGAACTGGCATAACGCTTTGTGGGGCCAGTAGGTGAATGGATATGCCACAAGGGCGGTGATGAACAGGACGACAGCGCCCGCAGATCCCAGTTGGATGGGCAGAAACAGGGTTCCTGCGCCCACGGCCGTGCCGTACAGGGCAAAGCTCCAGAGGGTCTCTTCTTTAGACCAGATTTTCGACATGAGAGAAACGTATCAACTATAAAACCAACAAAAAGGAGACTATTTTACCATAATCAACAGTTGGCCTGGCGGTTGGAACGGTTTTAAGCGGGCCGGAAAGCATTTCCGGCCGGGGGAGTTAAGAGGTGGCAGCCTGCCGCTGCTGGCGTCGCTTAATCATGCGATCGCGCAGGGTATTGTACGCCCAGTTATAAACCATGGTGTACTGCAGGAAGAAAATAAAGAAGCCAATCTCTAAGGTGAAGGCCTGAAGCAGGCTCACGCCCAGCACCAGCGACACAATCCCGACGCCGATAAAGATGAACCCCACCTCAAAGCCCAGTGCGTGCAGTGCGCGGACTTTCGCGGTGCGGGGCACCTTATGTCGCGGCCACAGCCTGTCGAACAGGTAATTGAAGATGGTGTTCCAGATCATCGCCGTGGTGGCGAGGAGAACAGTTAATCCGCCCATCTCCAGTATCGGGCGCTGCATCAGCCACGCGGTGGTCGGGGCCAGGATCGCCGTGGCTATACCCTCAAAGCAGACGGCATGGAAAATGCGTTCCGGCAGTTTTCTGCGCTGAACATCGTTGTGCTGCATAACTTATTACCTCAAAAACAAGCCTGGATGGGTAAATCATGCAGCTATTTTTATCGTTAAAACTGATATATAAAAGTGAGGTTCCATCGATAAAGTAGATACTTCATGCGCTACTCACCCGAAGCGTTAACCGCGTTTGTCGAGACGGTTGCCGCGGGCTCGTTCTCCGCTGCCGCCCGCCGCCTGCGGAAAAGCCAGTCCACTATCAGCACCGCCATTGCCCACCTGGAAGATGACCTGGGTTTTGCCCTGTTCGACCGCAGCGCCCGCCAGCCGGTACTCACCGCCCAGGGCAAGCAGGTGCTGGGCTATGTGCAGTCGATTCTGGCGGCCAGCGCGCGGCTGGATGAACTGGCGGTATCCCTCAGCGAAGAGACCGAAGCGCGGCTCACCTTTGTCCTCTCCGATACCCTGCATCCGGACGTGCTGGAGGAGATGCTGTTTCGTTTTGATGAGCGTTTTCCCCACACCGAATTTGAGTGTCTGATTGGTGAAGAGGAAGATGTCATCGATCTGCTGCAAAAGGAGCGGGCGCAGATTGGCCTCACCGAGGCGCGGGAGAGCTATCCCACCGACATTGCCGCCGTTCGCCTGCCGATGCAGAGCCATATGGCAATTTATACGTCAGCCAGCCATCCGCTAGCCGCGCAGGCGCGAACGGAGCACGATGAACTGCACAGCTGGCGGGAGCTGCGCCTGAATACCTATCTGGAGCGCGAACCGGTGCTGGCGCAGGGGCCAGTCTGGTCGGCGCCCAACTACCTGATGCTGCTCAGCATGGCGGTTCAGGGCTTCGGCTGGTGCGCGCTGCCCTGTGCGCTGGTGGAGGAGTTTGCCCCGGCGAAAGCGCTGGTACAGCTCAATGTGCCGGGCTGGCCGCGCTCGGTGGCGATCGATCTGGTCTGGAATAAACGCTCCCCGCCGGGGACGGCAGGCAACTGGCTGCGCCATTATTTACAGCAAAAAGCGGATCCGCGGTGATCTCTGCCCCCCGTCAGTGGCGACATTAAAACGAACTACACTTAGCGGAGTGCAATGACTGATTGAGAAGAGACCATGACTGCTAAAGAGACAATCACGCCCCGGACGCTGATGCTCTCCGCCAGAGACTGGGTGCCGAATAATCCCCATTTGCCGGTGCTGCTCTATAAAGGGGTGATAACGGATGGCGATCGCGCAAGCCAGTTTGAACAACAATTTGCCGATAACGGTTGGCCACCTCAGTGGCGCGATGGGGTTTTTGATTATCACCATTACCACTCTAATGGGCATGAAGTCTTAGGTATTGCCCGGGGCGCGGCGCGCCTCATCGTTGGCGGACCAGGGGGCGAAGAGATCGAAGTAGAAGCGGGAGACGCACTGTTATTGCCTGCCGGAACCGGGCACTGCCGGATATCTGCAACCGACGATTTTCTGGTGGTGGGAGCCTATCCGCCAGGTACGGATGTCGATCTCTGCAAGCAGGCGGCAACGCCAGCAATGCTGGCGCGGATCGTTGCGTTGCCGTTTCCTGAGCAGGATCCAGTAAATGGAAACTCGCCCGCCTTAACCCAGTACTGGAGATCTTGACCCGCTTTGCCCTGCGCTCGCGCAGGGTAAGTTTCCCGGTATTGGCAGAACATTCATTTCTCTCGGCCCTCCAGAATCCTTTGTGATAAAACTCACTTTTTTTAAACAATTACATCATTAGTTGATAACAATCCTCTACTATGAGCGGTGTCATTTTGCGCAGAGGTAGAAATGAAAGACGTCGTGATAGTCGGTGCATTGCGTACCGCAATCGGCTGTTTCCAGGGAGCGCTCTCACGCCACTCGGCGGTTGAGTTAGGCAGCGTGGTGGTTCGCGCGCTGGTGGAGCGAAGCGGCATTGAGGCACACGAGATCGACGAAGTGATCCTCGGTCAGGTGCTGACCGCAGGCGCCGGGCAAAACCCTGCCCGTCAGGCCGCGCTGAAGGGCGGATTACCCAATACCGTCTCTGCCATTACCATTAACGACGTGTGTGGCTCCGGTTTGAAGGCGCTGCATCTGGCGACCCAGGCGATACAGTGCGGCGAAGCCGAAGTGGTGATCGCTGGCGGCCAGGAGAACATGAGTCGTGCCCCGCATGTGCTCACCGACAGCCGTACCGGCGCCCAGCTGGGTAACAGTCAGCTTATCGACAGCCTGGTGCATGACGGGCTGTGGGATGCCTTCAACGATTACCATATGGGCGTCACGGCGGAGAACCTGGCGCGTGAATATGGCATCTCCCGTAAGCTGCAGGACGCCTATGCCCTCAGTTCCCAGCATAAGGCCCGGGCGGCCATCGACGCGGGTCGTTTTCGCGACGAGATCGTACCGGTTGTCGCCCGGAAGCAGGGTGGGGAGAGCCTGCTGGTGGATACTGATGAACAGCCGCGCACCGATGCCAGCGCAGAGGGGCTGGCGCAGCTGAACCCTGCCTTTGAACTCACCGGTTCGGTCACCGCCGGGAATGCCTCCTCAATTAACGACGGGGCCGCCGCGGTGATGATGATGAGCGAGAGCAAAGCCGAAGCGCTGAATCTGCCGGTACTGGCGCGCATCAAAGCTTTTGCCAGCGTGGGTGTCGATCCCGCCTTAATGGGCATCGCCCCGGTCCATGCCACGCGCCGCTGTCTTGAGCGGGCAGGGTGGCAACTGGCGGATGTTGATCTGATCGAAGTGAACGAAGCCTTTGCTGCCCAGGCGCTGTCGGTGGGCAAAATGCTGGAGTGGGACGAACGCCGGGTGAATGTCAACGGCGGAGCGATCGCCCTGGGCCACCCCATTGGCGCATCGGGTTGCCGTATTCTGGTCTCACTGGTGCATGAGATGGTGAAACGCGATGCGCGTAAAGGGCTGGCTACGCTCTGCATCGGCGGCGGGCAGGGCGTGGCATTAGCTATAGAAAGATAATTCGCGTTGATATATATCAACCCAAATAAGCCTCCGACCCCGGAGGCTTATTTGTTTGTGAGCACCGTCATATTTTACCCTCCTGTAAGTAAAATCTTAAGCACCCGCAAAATATTTAACGTATTCGCTGAATCTGTAATAACGATTTACTGTGATCGTGATCCGTTAAATTCCGCTTAAAAGGCCTGTTTTGTTGATATTGCTCACGGCTGGGTTTGCCAAAAAAAATGAAACAAATAATTACGATCGCGATCACTAAAATTACGTTTATTAAAAAATAAAATGGAATTCCATAAAAACGAAACATCATTTTAAACGAGGGTTTTTCCATGTTTAAGAAATCTCTGGTCCTTGCTTCACTTATTGGCGCTTCTTTCGCAGCTCAGGCTGTCACCGTGGATCTGCGTCACGAATATATCGATAGCGGCTCGAACGCAGACCGTGTTTCGGTTTCGCACCGTTTCGAAAATGGCTTTGGTTTCTCTGTAGAAGCAAAATGGAAATCTGGCGGCGATAAAGCTGACCAGCCATTTGCGGACGTGGTGGGTAACGGCCACGAAGATCAGATTAGCTGGCGCTGGAAAGCGAACCAGAACATTGCGTTAACACCAGGCTTTACGCTCGAAAGTAAAGACAGCTTCACTATTTATAAACCTTATCTGCACGCGCAATATAGCTTCGATAATGGCTTCTATGTGGCAGCCCGTTATCGCTATGACTACACCCGTTATCCGTCAAACGCGAATAAAGACGACGATAAAGTTAACCGTGGCGATGCCTGGGTTGGTTGGGTAATGGGCGACTGGCGTACCGAGCTGAACTACGTATACGCGAAAAGTACAGAAGGGAATATTCGTAACAACAATAAAGATTACTCCCAGGAATATAACGTCAAGCTGGCGTACAAAATTGATAAGAACTGGGCTCCGTATGGCGAAGTGGGTAACGTCGGTGTGAAAGATACCGATGAGCGTCAGACCCGTCTTCGTGTCGGCGTAGCTTATTCATTCTGATAACAAGCAGTACCTCCGGGATAAACCGGCTCTCAGGAGCCGGTTTTTTTGCGCCTGTACTTTATTATTTTTTGCCGTCTCTACCGAATCAGCCAATAAAAAAAGCCCTCCATAAAGGAGGGCAAGGCCAGTTACAGGAACACAAACACAAACATTATTCTCGCAACAGTTCTGGTTGCTCAGGAAGCTTCGCAATATAGAGAGCAGGTTTGCCATCTTTATCGGAACTAAACAGCACCGCTTTATCATCCGGGGTAAAGGATGGATGCGGATGGGTCACCTGGCGGCTGTTTGCCACGGTTGCCCAGGAAGTATCGTGACGCGCGATGCGGAAATAAGCCTTTTTCGCCACGTCGAATGCGTAGAGATACGGGTCGTTGTCGATGGTGTAACCGCTGGTATCTTTCACATCGACCGGCGTACCGGAACCATCACCTACCAGCAGCGTGCCGTCAAAGTTACTCATCAGGTGTGAACAGGCTGGCATCTTCATTACCGCGCGGTTCTCACCGGTATCCGGGTTGAAGCTATATACGGTACGCCCTTGCTCACCCTTCAGGTAAGAGACATAGACCAGTGCTGAGCCGTTCGGTACCCAGAACTCATGGGTGCAGCTTTCGCCTTCGGCGTGCTCTTTCACCTTGCGTACATTGCTGCCGTCTTCGTTGACCATCCACATACGGGCATCCACTAAATCGTGCGGGCCTTCATGACAGAACGCGACGGTGTTGTCGTCAAACGGACGGTAAATCGGGTGACCCAGCCAGCTCTTCTCTTCGTGGATGACGCTGCTTTCACCGGTCTGCAGATCGACCCGCAGCAGGCGGCAGTGCGGGCCTTTATGGAAGAAGTCGTGGAAGATTTTCCAGTCGTTCAGCGGCGTCCAGTCGCTCTTCGCAATTTCGATGCCCACCAGTTTGGTGCAGTCGCTGTTGGCTACCCAGGTGCCATAGCCGACCCAGTCGTCGCTGACGCGATAGACTTCACGTTCTTCGAGAGTGGTCAGGTTGACTTCCCGCAGGGTGCGATCATTCTTAACGTAATAGAGGGATTTATCATCCGGTGAGAGGAAGCCGCCAAAGGTGTTATCGCCAGCGCCTTCGGTTAACTGCACCGCTTCGGCCTTTTTCAGATCCAGCAGATAGTAGTTCCAGTGGCCATCGAATTCACCCGCAAACAGCAGGTGGCTGCCATCGTTGAAAAAGCACTTTTGATAGAAGTAGTTACGGTGACAGGTAACTTCAGGGGGGGTCAGGCGGGTCACTTCCACGCCTGTATCCGGATCGCGGCTGACCTCATAGTTCAGTTTGACCCGCATACCTTTTGCCATGATGCGCTCCTTGAATTCGACGGCAGGATCGCGCCTGCGGTCCGTTCTGTAAAATATGAGTTTAAAAACTGGGTGTTAAAATATCAAAACAATGTTTCACTATGTGTGACTGGTGGCGCACTTCTGAAGGAAAACCCTGCGGATTCATCAATATCTTTAAATTCGTTCAGTTTTTTCTGATGGCTGCACCCATTTTTTATTTTTTCATAACCTTTTGTTTATTATGAAAAATAAGAAGGGGTATTTAAAAAAAAGGTGAAGGAAAGCCTTGTCAACTCCCTGACAATCGTGATCGAAACTACAGTTTTGAGATTAACTTGCAGAAAAAGTGAAACATCGTTTTGAATGTAATTGAAAACCTATTTCACAGCAGATAATATGTGCTTATCATGAAAACGGAACACCGTTTTGTTAATTATCCAGGCCGTCGGGGCCGATAAATTCTGGAGGTTAATGTGGAAGTCAGACAAAGCATCCACAGCGCGCATGCAAAAACGCTGGATACCCAGGGTCTGCGTGATGAGTTTTTAGTCGAGAAAGTGTTTGTCGCAGATGAATACACCATGGTGTACAGCCACATTGACCGCATCATCGTTGGCGGCATTATGCCGGTTGCCAAAACGGTTTCTGTGGGTGGGGAAGTGGGCAAGCAGCTCGGCGTCAGCTTCTTCCTGGAGCGTCGTGAGCTGGGCGTGATCAACATTGGCGGCCCGGGCACCATCACCGTTGACGGCCAGTGCTATGAGATCGGCCATCGCGATGCGCTGTACGTCGGGAAAGGCGCGCAGGAAGTGGTCTTTGCCAGCGTCGATAGCAACAAACCGGCGAAGTTCTACTATAACTGCGCCCCGGCACACACCACCTACCCAACCAAAAAAGTGACCCCGGCAGACGTTGCTCCGGTCACCCTGGGCGACAACCTCACCAGCAACCGCCGCACCATCAACAAATACTTCGTTCCTGATGTGCTGGAAACCTGCCAGCTCAGCATGGGTCTGACCGAGCTTGAGCCGGGCAACCTGTGGAACACCATGCCGTGCCATACCCACGAGCGCCGCATGGAAGTCTACTTCTACTTCAATATGGAAGAGGACGCCTGCGTATTCCACATGATGGGTCAGCCGCAGGAGACGCGCCATATCGTTATGCATAACGAGCAGGCGGTTATCTCTCCAAGCTGGTCTATTCACTCCGGCGTAGGCACACGTGCCTATACCTTCATCTGGGGCATGGTGGGTGAGAACCAGGTCTTCGATGATATGGACCACGTAGCCGTTAAGGATCTGCGCTAGTCGCGGACAGTTAAGCACAAACTTGCCTGTTCGTTCAGGCGCTGAAAGACTAAGGATAAAAAAATGATTCTGGATGCATTTTCTTTGCAAGGTAAAGTTGCAGTCGTGACCGGTTGTGACACTGGCCTCGGTCAGGGCATGGCGTTGGGTCTGGCGGAAGCGGGCTGCGACATCGTGGGTATCAACATCGTTGAACCGCAGGAGACCATCGAGCGTGTAACCGCGCTGGGCCGTCGTTTCCTGAGCCTGACCGCTGACCTGCGTAAGATCGACGCTATCCCTGAGCTGCTGGATCGTGCGGTTGCGGAATTCGGTAAAATCGACATTCTGGTGAACAACGCCGGTCTGATCCGTCGTGAAGATGCGATCAACTTCAGCGAGCAGGACTGGGACGACGTCATGAACCTGAACATTAAGAGCGTGTTCTTCATGTCTCAGGCGGCGGCGAAGCACTTCATCGCCCAGGGCAACGGCGGCAAAATCATCAACATCGCCTCCATGCTCTCCTTCCAGGGTGGCATCCGTGTGCCTTCTTATACCGCTTCCAAGAGCGGCGTCATGGGCGTAACCCGTCTGCTGGCGAACGAATGGGCGCAGCACAACATCAACGTGAACGCCATTGCGCCGGGTTACATGGCTACCAACAACACCCAGCAGCTGCGTGCTGACGAAGAGCGTAGCGCAGCTATCCTTGAGCGTATCCCTGCGGGTCGTTGGGGTCTGCCAAGCGATCTGATGGGGCCGGTGGTGTTCCTGGCCTCCAGCGCATCTGACTATATCAACGGCTACACCGTAGCGGTAGACGGCGGCTGGCTGGCGCGTTAATTCCTGCTCAGGTCAAAAAACCTCTGCCCCAGGGCAGAGGTTTTTTTTGACCTGGATAAGCCATTGTCCATATTCAAAAAAGAGAAAAATCCATAAGCATTTTACGAAAATTGCATGGATCACACATTTACCCTCCATAAATCATATGATTAACAATAATTGAGTAATTTTTACCCTTCTTTTAAAGTGTAATGTCCATCACAGATCGAACCCTGCCAGCTGATATATCCATATTTTCACGTTTTACGACCTGACACTTTTTCAGGGTTTCTCGTAATTTCGATTAACGTCTTACGCTGTTCAGGCAGGAAAATATGACATCTATAAATGACTCTACCTTTATGCCCCGCGCCCTTCGCGATACCCGAAGGATGAATATGTTTGTTTCTGTTTCCGCGGCGGTGGCCGGTTTACTGTTTGGGCTGGATATCGGCGTCATTGCCGGTGCGTTACCCTTTATCACCGATCACTTTACGCTCAGCAATCGCCTGCAGGAGTGGGTGGTAAGCAGTATGATGCTGGGCGCAGCGGTGGGAGCCTTGTTCAATGGCTGGCTCTCGTTCCGGCTGGGGCGGAAATATAGCCTGATGGTCGGCGCCATTCTTTTTGTCGCCGGCTCGATAGGGTCCGCTTTCGCCACCAACGTGGAGGTGCTGTTGCTCTCGCGCGTCCTGCTGGGCGTGGCCGTGGGAATTGCCTCCTATACCGCCCCCCTTTATCTGTCAGAGATGGCGAGCGAGGATGTGCGCGGCAAAATGATCAGCATGTACCAGCTGATGGTGACCCTCGGAATTGTGCTGGCCTTTCTTTCTGATACGTATTTCAGCTACAGCGGCAACTGGCGCGCCATGCTGGGTGTACTGGCATTACCGGCAATAGTGCTGATTGTGCTGGTGATTTTTTTGCCCAACAGCCCACGTTGGCTGGCGCAAAAAGGGCGCCACGTCGAAGCGGAAGAGGTATTGCGGATGCTGCGCGACACCTCTGAGAAAGCGCGTGAAGAGCTGAACGAGATCCGCGAAAGCCTCAAGCTGAAACAGGGCGGCTGGTCGTTGTTCAAAGTCAACCGCAACGTGCGTCGCGCGGTATTCCTCGGCATGCTGTTGCAGGCGATGCAGCAGTTTACCGGCATGAACATCATCATGTATTACGCGCCACGTATTTTTAAAATGGCGGGCTTCACCACCACCGAGCAGCAGATGATCGCCACACTGGTGGTGGGGCTGACCTTTATGTTTGCCACCTTTATTGCGGTATTTACCGTCGATAAAGCGGGCCGTAAGCCTGCGCTCAAAATTGGTTTCAGCGTGATGGCGCTGGGGACGTTGATCCTGGGCTACTGCCTGATGCAGTTTGATAACGGTACGGCGTCCAGCAGCTTATCCTGGTTGTCCGTGGGTATGACGATGATGTGCATTGCCGGTTACGCGATGAGTGCCGCGCCGGTGGTGTGGATCCTCTGCTCTGAAATTCAGCCGTTAAAATGTCGCGACTTTGGGATCACCTGTTCCACCACCACTAACTGGGTGTCGAACATGATCATTGGCGCCACCTTCCTGACCCTGCTGGATGCGATCGGCGCGGCGGGAACCTTCTGGCTTTATACGGTGCTGAACGTGGTCTTTATTGGGATCACCTTCTGGCTGATCCCGGAAACGAAAGGTGTCACCCTGGAGCACATCGAGCGCAAGCTGATGACAGGGGAGAAGTTACGGAATATTGGGGTATAACAGATTGCCCGGCGGCGCTTGGCTTGCCGGGCCTACGGTTTTCTCTCTCTCCCTGCGGGAGAGGGTTAGGGGAATATGCGACAGAAGTGATAGTTCCGTTCACCTTACGTTCCTTGCTTCTCTGATACACCTGAACCAGTGAACGTGCCAGGGGGGCTCGCCGCCTCCCCCCTGGCAACCCCGGCTCCCGGCAAAGAAAATCGCCGCTTCGCGGTGACCTTCAGCTTATTCCTCCAGGCTTTCGGGTCGGGCACCAGCCTGCATCCCTGCAGGCTATGCCCTCTCGGCGCGTCCCTGCGCCTCGCCCCGGCCTTCCGGAAACGCTTCGGCGATTTTCAGCCGGACCAGGGAGCCGCTTTAAGCCTTTTACATCATGTGGTTAGTGTATTGCTTTAAAAGCAAGAAAATTAGCGGAATCCCTCAGCTCTGTGTGAGAGAGAGCGAGGGCACCATATCGCACCAGTTTGTAGGCCGGGTAAGGCGTAGCCGCCACCCGGCTTTTTTACACCCGGGCGAGATAGAGCGCCGGCATCCCCTCTTCGTCGGAGGTGTACAGCACCCACTGATTATCCGGTGAAAACGACGGATGCGGATGGGTCACCTGGCGGTCGCCGTCCAGCACTTTCCAGCTGGTGTTGTGCTGGCAGATGGCGGTTTGCGTGCCTTTGGCAATATCGAACACCCAGATAAAGGGATCGTTCAGGCTGATATCGCCGGTATTGTGTGGCGCACCGTCGCCGACGATCAGCGACCCGTCGTGGTTACTCATCAGATGGGAGCAGGGCGGGATCGCCATCAGCTGGCGGTTTTCCAGGGTGGCGGGATCGGCGCTGAACAGATAGCGCTTAGGATCGTTCTCCTTGTGCGCCACGTAATAGAGCGCGGAGCCGTCCGGCACCCAGAATTCGTGGGTAAAGCTCTCCCCCTCAGCATGCTGGCGCACCTTGCGCAGATTGCTGCCATCTTCGTTAATCAGCCACATACGGGCGTCGATCGCATCGCGTGGCCCTTCGTGACAAAACGCCACGGTATTGTCGTCAAAAGGACGGTAGATCGGGTGTCCGAGCCAGCGTTTTTCCTGCAAAATCACCTGCCGTTCTCCAGTTTGCAGATCGATATTAATCAGGCGACATTCCGGGTTAGTAAAGTAAAATGCGCGGAATTTGCTCCAGTCGGTGAGCGGCTGCCAGTCGCTTTTTTTAATCTCGATACCTACCAGCTTCGTGCAGTCCGAGTTCGCCACCCAGGTACCGTAGGCCACCCACTCGTTATCGACCTCATAGACCACATACTCTTCCAGACTCTCGAGGTCGACGCGCCGCAGTTCGCGGCTGTTTTTCACATACCACAGCGAGCGATCGTCCGTGGAGAGGAAGCCGCCAAAAGTGTTATCTCCGGCGCCGTCGGTAAGCTGGGTTGCCTGTTGCTGCGCAATGTCCAGCAGATAGTAGTTCCAGTGGCCCTCGAAGGCACCACCAAAGATGAGCTTGCTGCCATCGCGGGTAAAGCATTTCTGATAGAAGTAGTTACGGTGACAGATGATGTGCGGGGGCGTCAGGCGGATCACCTCGCGTCCGGTTTCACTGTCCTGACGAGGCCGAAAACTCAGGGGAATGATTTTTCCTTTCATAATATGTTCCTTCAGATAAAAAAATACCCCACCGCAGTCGCGGCAGGGTATTGATAACGTATGGGAATTAGCGCATTGCGCGTTTCAGGATACGTTCAGCCTGACGCTGGAAGTCAGCAGCCGTCTCTTCAACGGTTTTCTGGCCATAGTCGATGTACTGCAGCGAAGTACCGAACTGGGCCACGATCTGCGGGTCATCGAAGTATGGCGACACAGAGAGTTTTGCTGGCAGAGATTGCGCCAGACGCAAACCCGCAACCGCCGGATCGTCCTCTTTGATAGCGCCGTTTTCGGTCAGGTATTTCACCGCCACTTTGCTCAGCGGTACGCCACGCTCCAGGCCCAGCGTCTCAACGCCTTCTTTGCTGTTCAGCAGGAAGTTGATCACTTTCGCGGCCGCTTCCGGGTTCTTGGTCGATTTACCGATAGAGAGCATCTGTGCTGGTTTGAAGAACAGACCCGCATCGGTTGCACCCGGCAGCATTGGGTAGCTGCCCAGCTCCAGCTTCGCTGGTGGCTTCAGGTTGTCGGAATATTTTTTGATGGTGGAGTTCCACATATAGGTGCCGCCCCATTCACCTTCGATCCACGGCTTCATCTCATACATGTTGCTCTTACCGAACGACGCATAGTACTTGGTGTCCGGCATCACGTGGCTGTCGATCAGCTTTTTATAGGTCTGGAAGAATTCAACCCACTGCTCTTTGGTGTAGGAGAATTTTTTCGCCTTCTCGTCCACCGCCGGGATGTTGTACTTCTGGATCATATAGGAGTTCAGCAGCGCTAAGGTATCCTGGTGTTCGAGAATAACCGGGTAGTACTGTTTACCCAGCTTGCTCTCGAAGGCTTTACCCGCCGCCATCAGCTCATCCCAGGTTTTTGGGTATTCGACGCCCGCTTTTTTCCAGGTTTCATCGTTGAAGTAGAAGACGCGCGCGGTCACGGAGATCGGAATACCGTTCAGCTTGCCGTTGACCGTGGTCGACTGCAGCTCTTTTGGATCGAACTGGGACAGATCGATCACATCCTTCATTTTGTTCAGATCGTAGAAGCCGTCGCCGGTTTTAGAGAAGATCGGCAGCCAGTTCCAGTTGGTCTGCATCACGTCCGGCTCGGTGCCGCCCGCAATCTGTGTGGTCAGACGCGACAGGTGACCATCCCAGCCGGTGTATTCCGACTTCACGTTAATGTCCGGGTTCTGTTTGTGGAACTCTTCCAGGGCTTTCAGTGTGACCTGGTGACGGCCATTGCCGCCCCACCAGGACATACGCAGATCGGTGCTGTCCGCAGCAAAAGTGGGTAGGGCACTCATTCCAAAGGTAGCGGAGATAACGGCGCTTAAAAGCACTTTTTTCATTTTTATAACTCCATTAAAGAGAGATGTTCTGTTCAGTTTTTGCGTCAAAAATATGACACTTATTCATATCAAACTTAAAGTAAACCTTACGGTGAAGGCCCTTGTTGATCATGGGTTTAGCTTCATCGGAAGGAATTCGGGCTGTCAGTTCGTACTCGCCAACTTTCAGGTATACAAAGAATTCATGGCCCATATTTTCGGCGCGGACCATCTCACCGGTGCAGCAACCTTCAGCGAACGGCTCATCGGAGATAGAGACAAAATCAGGGCGAATGCCGTAGAAAATCTCCTTATCCGCGTGTCCGGCCACTTTCTCTTTCAGCTCCGGGCTTAACGGCATGGTCTGGTTGCCGATGGTCAGGGAGAGTTGACCATCCTGCTGCACCAGCTTGCTGGCGCGGATGTTCATCTCCGGTGAGCCGATAAAGCCCGCGACGAACATGTTTTTCGGTTTGTGATACAGGTTGTCTGGGGTATCTACCTGCATGATGTGGCCGAGCTTCATCACGCAGATGCGGTCGCCCATGGTCATCGCTTCGGTCTGGTCGTGCGTCACGTAGACGGTGGTCGCCGGTTTGCCGGAGGCCTTCAGCTGCTTGTGCAGATCCGAAATACGGATACGCATCGAGGCACGCAGTTTGGCGTCGAGGTTGGAGAGCGGTTCGTCGAACAGGAACACGTCTGGCTTTTTCACAATCGCGCGGCCGACGGCCACACGCTGCGCCTGACCACCTGAAAGCTGGCGCGGCAGGCGGTCGAGCAGCTCTTCCAGCTCAAGGATTTTTGCCGCTTCGTTAACCTGGGTCTCAATCTGCGCTTTAGGCAGCTTGCTCAGCTTCAGGCCGAAGGCCAGGTTTTCCCGCACGGTCATGTGTGGGTAGAGCGCATAGTTCTGGAACACCATCGCAATCCCGCGCTCTTTTGGCGCGAGGTTGTTAACGATCTTGTCCCCGATACGCACTTCACCGCCGCTGATGGTCTCCAGACCGGCCAGCATACGCAGGGTAGTGGACTTCGCGCAGCCGGAAGGGCCGACGATGACCATGAACTCACCTTCAGCGATTTTCAGGTCGATAGCATGTACCGCTTTGAAGCCGTTGGAGTAGACCTTTTCCAGTTTGTTGAAAATAACTTCAGCCATGATATTTCCCTCTTAACCTTTAATTCCGCTGCTGGTTACGCCCTGTACGAAGTAGCGCTGTGCCAGGAAGAAGACAATGATGGATGGCAGGATGGAGATGCTCGCCATTGCCAGAATTTCGTTCCACGGCGCCCCTTCGGTGACGTCGATGGACATTTTCAGAGCCAGTGCAATCGGGTATTTATCCACGCTGTAGACATAAATCAGCGGCCCGATAAAGTCGTTCATTGACCACATGAACTGGAACAGCGCCACGGAGATGATGGCTGGCTTCAGGATCGGTACCACCACGTACCACAGCACCTGAATAGAGTTACAGCCGTCAATCTGCGCTGCCTCTTCCATGTCACGCGGTACGCCGCGCAGGAACTGGATCAGCATGAAGACGAAGAACCCTTGCGTGGCGAAGGCCAGCGGCAGGTAGAGCGGCATATAGCTGTTCAGCATGCCCATTTCACGGAACATCAGGTACTGCGGGATCAGCAGTACGGTGCTTGGCAGCAACATGGTGGTAATCAGCGTCGCGAACCAGAACTTCTTCCACGGGATCTCGAAGCGGGCAAAGCCGTACGCCACGATGGTGGAGGAGATAATGGTCAGGATCACTTTCGGGATCACATACTTAAAGGTATTCAGCATGTAATGGCCGAAGTTGTACTCAGTACCGGTTTTCCAGCCGTTTACAAAGCCGTCCCAGGTGGCGTGTGCGGGCCACAGGCTGAGGGTGGTGAAGATCTCGTGGTTCGGTTTGAACGACGCCGAGAACATCCACACCAGCGGATAGAGCATCAGCAGGCCAACAAACAGCAGGATCACATAGCGAATGGTGGCGCTAATTTTTTCACGACGCTGAGTACGCGCCACTTCACGCTCTGCGATGCTTCTCGCCGTGGAGAGTTGTTGAATATCAGCCATTTTTGCCTCCTTTATCGGCGGAGTAGAAGACCCAGTATTTCGAAGACTTAAAGGCGATAGCGGCAAAGACAGCGACCACCAGGAACAGGATCCAGGCCAGCGCAGCGCCGTAACCCATGTCAAAGTACTTAAATGCGGTATCGTAGATGTAGAGTGAGAACAGGTAGGTGGAGTAGGTTGGTCCACCGCCGGTAATAACATACGGACCGGTAAATTCCTGGAACGCCTGGGTGGTCTGCATGATGAAGTTGAAGAAGATAACCGGCGTGATCAGCGGCACGGTCACTTTCATGAACATCTGCCATTTGGAGGCACCGTCAATCATCGCCGCTTCGTACTGCGACTGCGGTACGTTCTGCAGGGCAGCCAGGAAGATCACCATTGCAGAGCCGAACTGCCAGACGCGCAGCAGGGTCACGGACATCAGCGCCAGAGACGGCTCGCCCAGCCAGTTCACCGGGTCAAAACCAAAGACGCCAATGAAGCTGTTAAGCAGGCCGTCGATCGCGAACAGCGCACGCCACAGAACGGCAATCGCAACGGAGCTGCCGAGAATAGACGGAATATAATAAGCGGTACGGAAGAAGCCGATGCCGCGCAGTTTAAAGTTCAGAACAAACGCAATACCCAGCGCAAAGGCCAGCTTCAACGGGATAGTTAAAAATACGTAGGCAAAGGTCACGCCCATGGATTTCCAGAAGAGGGTATCTTCCGTAAACATGTAGCGATAGTTTTCTACGCCGTTAAATACGGGCGGGCTCATCAAATCGTACTCAGTAAAACTGAGGAAGAAAGATGAAACAAAGGGGAAAGCGGTGAAGAGTATCAACCCAATTATGTAGGGTGATATCCAGGCCAGCCCCAGCATCTTGTTTTCATTCATACATACCTACCTGGTAATTAATGGTTTAAAACGGAATCTGCCCGGCTCTGCCCGCTTAACAGCAAGCGAACAGCGGAATGCGTCTGGTGCGAAATTTCACTGCGGTATCTCCTTCTACCTGTTTATGAGTGCCGGTAATGCCGGGCGCATCCTGCCCGGCTAAGCAATTTTTTAAATCTTATGAACCACCGTTTTCAATTTGTAAAACGACGTTTTAATTTATTTTATTGTGATTTAAATCCACGTCATTCGATAAATAGTGGAAATGTGATCAAGGTCGAAACAGCGTTTCAATAAGGTGAGATGGGTGGCATTTTTATCGGTATGCGCGAAAAAATGAGGGAAGAGGGCCAGCTAAACGGGGACTTTGCTCACATATTCTGGGAATTATTGATAGCAGATACAAACTACTAATATTTGTAGCAAAACTGTAACATGAGAAGTAAGGTAGCGAGGATATAATTAACTTGTTGAATGATTCTTCGCGGAAATAAAGTGAATTGCACTTAAGGAGAAAAAGGCGATGCCCGCGCATCGCCCTATTTTTTTATTTGAGGAAATCTTCACGAACCGGGGTGAAGGTATCCAGCAGTGTACCCGGTTTCAGGCAAACGCAGCCGTGCATAATATGCGGCTCCTTATAAAGCGTATCCCCGGCGGTAACCACATGCTTTTCTTCGCCGATGGTAAATTCAAACTCACCGGACAAAACATAGGTCAGCTGCTCGTGGGGATGATTATGCATTGGGCCAACGGCGCCTTGCTCAAAATTGACCTCTACCGCCATCATTTTGCCGTCGTGCGCCAGAATACGGCGCGTCACGCCATTACCCAGATCTTCAAGCTGCGTCTCTTTATGGAAAATAAACATGCTCATGTCCTGTTATATAGTGAAACATCGTTTCATTTAATTTATCCCAGAGCCAGCTAAAAGGAAATGTTGAACCAGAGAACTGGAAACTCGATCACAAGTTTGCTTCACTGGATGAAACCGGAAAGGAGAGCAAGATGAAAACGATTGGCCTGTTGGGAGGAATGAGCTGGGAGTCCACCATTCCCTATTATCGTCTGATCAACGAAGGGGTAAAACAGCGCCTCGGGGGATTACACTCGGCCAGCCTGCTGCTGCACAGCGTCGATTTTCATGAAATCGAAGCCTGCCAGTCCAGCGGTGACTGGGAAAAGGCGGGAGAGATCCTGGCGGAGGCAGCACTGGGCTTGCAGGGTGCCGGGGCGCAGGCCATTTTGCTCTGCACCAACACCATGCACAAAGTCGCTGAGCAGATTGAAACCCGCTGTTCCCTGCCGTTCCTGCATATCGCCGATGCCACCGGGCGGGCGATTACCGCGGCGGGCATGAACCGCGTGGCGCTGCTGGGTACACGCTATACCATGGAGCAGGATTTTTACCGCGGACGGCTGACGGCGCAGTACGGTATCGAGAGCCTGATCCCGGACGAGGCGGACCGGGCCCGGATCAATCAGATTATCTTTGAAGAGCTGTGTCTCGGCACCTTTAGCGAGACGTCACGCCACTACTACCTCAGCGTGATCCGCAAGCTCGCCGATCGCGGGGCGCAGGGGGTGATCTTTGGCTGCACCGAGATTGGCCTGCTGATCCCGGCGGATGAAAGCCCGATCCCGGTGTTTGATACCGCTGCGATCCACGCCGCCGATGCGGTGGAATTTATCCTTTCGTAACGGGCGAGGCTAAAAGCTGTTCCAGCGGGTCGGTGATCGCCGCCAGCTCCTGTTGCAGATGCGCGCTGAAAGCGTCCACCAGCGCCGAGGCCGGGCGGTGCAGCGGGCGGATCAGGCTCACCGTAAACGGCACCGAAATACTGAAGCGGCGAATAACAATCCCGCTGTCGGCGTAATCCAGCGCCGTCAGCGGATTGACCACCGAAATCCCCACCCCCGCGCGCACCATCGCACAGATGGAGGCCGCGCTGTGCGTCTCCACCACCATACGTCGCTTCACCTGATGTTCGGCAAAAAGCTGGTCCAGCAGCTGGCGATAACTGTCAGTGCGCGACAGGCTGATGTAGTTCTCGCCCTGAAAATCACCCGGCGTCAGCACCGCTTTTGCGGCGAGGGGATGGCCGGCGGGCAGGACGCACACCTCATCTAATGACAGCAGCTCGTGACGCGCGGTGCCCGCGGGGGTCGCCAGGGTTTCGGTCAGGCCGAGATCGTGACGCTGGGCCGAGAGCCACTCCTCCAGCAGGGGCGACTCCTGGGGCACGATGGTCAGGTTCACGTCCGGGTAGCGGGCAAGAAACGGCTGTAGCAGGGCGGGTAAAAATGACTGGGAGAAGACCGGCAGGCAGACGACGGAGAGCTCGCCCTGGCGAAACTCGCGCAGGCTGTCGGCGGCGCTGACGATACGGTCCAGCCCGTACCAGGATCGCTGCACCTCTTCGAAGAGCCGCAGCCCCTGCACCGTAGGGTGTAGCCGCCCGCGGGTGCGCTCGAACAGCGTCAGGCCGATCACCTTCTCGAAGCGCGCCAGCTCGCGGCTCACCGTCGGCTGTGAGGTGTGCAGCAGGCGTGCGGCTTCGGTCAGGTTCCCCGCGGTCATCACCGCGTGGAAAATCTCAATATGGCGTAAATTCACAGCGGGCATGGCAGCAACCTGGTTGAACATAATCCATATCATTTTTGCATAGAGTGGCGATAAAACGATATTTTTTATTCTCTTCGCGCTGTGGCGTAATCAGTAAAAATCGATTTTCCGGAGAGCACCATGCCACGCCCGCTGAACAACACCGATACCGATCTCAATGCCGACAACCTGCTGCGCCTGCCCGCCGAGTTTGGCTGCCCTGTATGGGTGTACGACGCGCAGATCATCCGCGACAAAATTGCCGCCCTGCATCAGTTTGACGTGGTGCGCTTTGCCCAGAAAGCCTGCTCTAACATCCATATTCTGCGCCTGATGCGCGAGCAGAGCGTCAAGGTCGACTCCGTGTCGCTGGGTGAAATCGAGCGTGCGCTGGCGGCGGGCTACGATCCGCAGATCGACAGCGATGCGATTGTCTTTACCGCTGACCTGATTGACAGCGCCACCCTGGCGCGGGTGCATGAGCTGCAGATCCCGGTCAATGCCGGTTCGGTGGATATGCTGGAGCAGCTCGGTCAGGTGTCGCCGGGCCATCGCGTCTGGCTGCGGGTTAACCCGGGCTTTGGTCACGGCCACAGCCAGAAGACCAACACCGGCGGCGAAAACAGCAAACATGGCATCTGGTACAGCGATCTGCCTGCGGCACTGACCGTACTGCAACGCTATAACCTGAAGCTGGTGGGCATTCATATGCATATCGGCTCCGGCGTGGATTACGGCCATCTCGAGCAGGTGTGCGGCGCCATGGTGCGCCAGGTGATTGAGTTTGGTCAGGATCTGGAGGCGATCTCCGCGGGCGGCGGGCTGTCGATCCCCTATCGCGAAGGGGAAGAGGCGATCGATACCGATCACTACTACGGCCTCTGGAATGGCGCGCGCGACAAAATCGCCGCCCACCTGGGCCACCCTGTGAAGCTGGAGATCGAGCCGGGGCGTTTCCTCGTCGCCGAATCGGGCGTTCTGGTGTCTCAGGTGCGCAGCGTGAAGGCGATGGGCAGCCGCCATTTCGTGCTGATCGATGCGGGCTTCAACGATCTGATGCGCCCGGCCATGTACGGCAGCTACCACCACATTTCAGCGCTGGCTGCCGATGGCCGCGACTTATCTCAGGCCGATCTCGTGGAGACGGTGGTGGCCGGGCCGCTGTGCGAATCCGGGGATGTGTTTACCCAGCTGGAGGGCGGAAAAGTGGAAACCCGCGCGCTGCCGCCGGTCGTGCCGGGGGATTATCTGGTGCTGCACGATACCGGCGCATACGGCGCGTCTATGTCATCTAACTACAACAGCCGCCCGCTGCTGCCGGAAGTGCTGTTCGATAAGGGCGCGGCGCGCCTGATCCGCCGCCGCCAGACCATTCAGGAACTGCTCGCCCTCGAACTGTTCTGATCCCACCAGGGTCCCGTCGCCACCGAATCGCGTAACACCAGCGTGCCGGTGAAGGGCGGGATCGCTTCGATCGGCTCGTTTTTGACCAGCCGGATGGCCTGATCGATCGCGGTGGTGATCATATTGTCGATGGGCAGGTAGACGGTAGAAAGCCCCGGCTCCAGCCACTTCGCACACGGTGCGTCATCGAAGCCGAACAACGACACATCCTCTGGAATGCGCAGCCCGGCCTGGTGCAGCGCCTTCGACGAGCCCAGCGCCATATCGTCGTTACAGGCAAACAGGGCGCTGAACCCCACCTTCTCGTTCAGCAGCTCCTGACACAGCTCGTATCCGCGCGTCATCCCCGAATCGCCATACTTCACCCGGCTCTCATCCCAGGGAATACCGTGCTTCTCCAGCGCCTTGCGATAGCCCGTCAGCCGCGCCTTGCCGGTAGGGGTGTGGATCGGCACGGTTATGCAGGCGATCTCCCGGTGCCCCTGGCTTATCAGGTACTCCACCGCGTTGAAGGCCGCCTCCTGCTGTTCGAAGAAGACGCAGCGCTCCCGCGCCTGGCTGACGTCACGGTTGATCACGATAAGCGGCATCTTCACGCTGTTGATGAGCTTCATGATCGCTTTTTCGCTCATGTAGCGGGTGTAGAGCACGATGGCATCGCACTGACGATCGGCCAGCATCTGCACCGCTTCCTCTTCCCGCTCCGGGGTGTCGTGACCGTCGGTGACAATCAGCTGCTTGCCGTGCGTTTCGGTCTGCCTGGAGGCCTGTTGCAGCAGGCGACCAAAGTAAAAACCGTCAAAGGTTGAGACCACCAGACCAATGCTGTTGCTGGTCCGGTTCGCCAGCGATCGCGCCAGGAAATTGGGGCGATAGCCCAGCTCTTCCATCGCGTTAAACACCTGCTGACGGGTGCTCTCTTTTACCTGACCTGTGCCGTTCAGTACGCGCGACACGGTGGCTTTCGACACGCCCGCACGCAGTGAGACATCCAGCATTGTTGCCATTCGATATTCCTGCTAACACGTTATGCACGGAAGTTTATCACAGACGTTCAGAGGCATAAGCCGGGCGGGAGGGTGAAACCCCCATCAGGATCACGCTTTCTGGCAACAGATGAAGGAGTAACGACAAGTGGCATACCAAAGTGTTGTTAAATCATACTCCGGGATACCTCTTACCGCGTTGGGAGCTTAATCACAGAACAAATCTTCACCAGAAGCTATTTTTGGTATGCCAATAGAAGCCGGCTGAACACCTAAATCCCAATAAAGGCCCTTTTACTGAGGTACTACCCTATGGCATTACAGGAAAAACTGATCAACTCTCTGGGCAGTTTCGCCACAAAGTTCAACAGTTATCGCTATATCATGGCGATAAAGTCCGCCTTCATCACCTTAATGCCGGTCATCATTGTTGGCGCATTTTCGGTGCTGATCTCCAATATGGTGCTGGATCCGAAAAACGGCTTAGCCAGCTTTGAGTCGCTTTCGTTTCTCGCCGCGCTGAAACCGATTACCAGCGCCCTGAACTACGCCACGCTCAACTTCCTCAATATCGGGGCCGTGTTCCTGATCGGCATTGAGCTGGGGCGCATCAACGGCATTAAGTCGTTGTTCCCGGGGCTGCTGGCGGTGATCTGCTTTATCTGCGTCACCCCGACCACCGTTGAGATGATGGTCGATGGCGAAATGCACATGGTAAAAGATGTGCTCCTGCGCCAGTTCTCGGATACCCGCAGCCTCTTCCTCGGCATGTTTATCGCCATCCTTTCGGTGGAGATCTACTGCTGGCTGGAGGGGCGTCCGGGATTGAAAATCAGGATGCCGGACACCGTGCCGCCAAACGTCTCGGCCTCGTTCTCGGCCCTGATCCCGGCGATCATCACCACCACCACCATCGCCACCTTCGGCTTTGTCTTCCATCAGCTCACCGGCATGTACCTCTACGATGCGGTATACCAGGTGGTGCAGCAGCCGCTTGAGCGGGTAGTGCAAAGCCTGCCGGGGATCCTGCTGCTGATGTTCGTGGCCCAGCTCTTCTGGGTGATAGGGATCCACGGCAACCAGATGATCAAGCCGATCCGTGAGCCGCTGCTGCTGGGGGCGATCACCGTCAACATGAGCGCCTTTGAGCAGGGCAAAGAGATCCCGAACATCATCACCATGCCGTTCTGGGATGTCTATATGAGCATCGGCGGCTCGGGTCTGACCATCGGCCTGCTCATCGCGGTGATGATCGGCACCAAACGCAAAGAGATGAAGGAGATCGCCAAGCTCTCCATCGGCCCGGGGATCTTTAACATCAACGAGCCGGTGATCTTCGGTATGCCAATCATGCTCAACCCGATTCTGGCGATCCCGTTCATCATCACCCCGCTGGTGACCGGCACTATCGGCTACTTTGCCACTGTTACTGGCTTTGCCGGCAAAGCGGTGGTGATGGTGCCCTGGACCACGCCGCCGCTGATCAACGCCTGGCTCTCTACCGCCGGGTCGATGGGCGCGGTCGTAACCCAGCTGGTCTGCATTATCACCGCCGTACTGATCTATCTGCCGTTTGTGAAGATTGCCTCACGCCGGGCAGAGCAGGCCGCGATGCAGGCCGCGAACCAAGAGGCGACGAATAACGCATGAGTATTAAACAGATGACTATCCCCGAGGGGTTTATCCTTGGGGCCGCGGCCTCCGCCTGGCAAACCGAGGGCTGGAGCGGCAAAAAAGCCGGGCAGGATTCCTGGATCGATCTCTGGTACAAAAACGATCGTCAGGTGTGGCACAACGGCTACGGCCCGGCGGTGGCGACTGACTTTATCAACCGCTTCCGTGAAGATGTGGCGCTGATGAAGCAGGCGGGGCTGACCCACTACCGCACCTCCATCAACTGGTCGCGTTTTCTTACCGACTACGAAAATGCCACGGTGGACGAGGAGTACGCCGCTTATTACGACGCTCTGTTCGCTGAGATGCATCGTCAGGGCATTGAGCCGATGATCTGCCTTGAACACTACGAGCTGCCGGGTACGCTGCTGGAAACCTACGGCGGTTGGGCGTCGAAGCATGTGGTCGAGCTGTTCACCCGCTATGCTGAACAGGTCTTTGCCCGCTATCACCATGTGGTGAAGCGCTGGTTTACCTTCAACGAGCCGATAGTGGTGCAGACCCGGGTATACCTCGACGCCCTGCGCTGGCCTTATGAACAGAACACCCATACCTGGATGCAGTGGAACCACCACAAAGTGCTGGCGACGGCGAAGGTGGTGAAGCTGTTCCGCGAGAAGGGCTACAGCGGCAGCGTGGGCTGCATTCTCAATCCGGAAGTCACTTATCCCCGCTCCCGGGCTGCCCACGACATCAAGGCCGCGGAGATCTACGATCTGTTCTACAACCGGGTGTTCCTCGATCCGCTGGTACATGGGCGTTATCCCCAGGAACTCTTCACCCTGCTGGAAAAACACCAGGTGCGGTGGGAGTACAACGACGACGAACTGGCGCTTATTGCGGAGAACACCGTCGATGAGCTGGGGATCAACCTCTATTACCCGCACCGGGTGAAGGCGCCGTCCCGGGCCTGGCATCCCGAGACGCCGTTCCATCCGGCATACTACTACGAGCCGTTTGACCTGCCGGGGCGAAGGATGAACCCCTCCCGCGGCTGGGAGATCGCCCCGCGCATCATCTACGACATGGCGATGCGCATCAAAAACGACTACCGCAATATCGACTGGTTCGTAGCCGAAAGCGGGATGGGGGTGGAAAACGAAGGCCAGTACCGTAACCGCGATGGCATCATCGAGGACAACTACCGCATCAACTTTATCAGCGAACACCTCTATTACACGCTGCTGGCGCGGGAGGAGGGGGCCAACTGCCACGGCTACATGCTGTGGGCCTTCACCGATAATGTCTCGCCGATGAACGCCTTTAAGAACCGCTACGGCCTGATTGAGATCGATCTGGCGGACAACCGCGCCCGACGCCCCAAAAAATCGGCCAGCTGGTTCCGGCAACTGCGCGATAAGCGCGTGCTGACCCTGACCATTGATGATGAATGGAAGTAGGCGAAGAGTGCGACGCTTCTGGTAACATAGGGCACAAACTGGCCGGGAAGTTGCCCGGCCCGCGCATTAACTCTCAGTACAGGTGATAACGTGGATAAGGCTGTCGTCCCGGCGGAAAAAAAGCAGTACCAGGAGATTGGCGAGGATTTACGCGCCCAGATCGTCCAGGGGCACTATCCCGTGGGCTCACGTCTGCCGCCGGAGCGCAACATTGCGGAAACCTACGGCGTCAGCCGTACCATCGTGCGTGAGGCGCTGCTGATGCTGGAGTTACAGGGCACCGTGGATATTCGCCAGGGTTCCGGCGTCTACGTGATGCGCATTCCTGAAGAGCATGAGAACGAGGAAGAGCGCTTCTTTCACAGCGACGTTGGCCCGTTCGAGATTTTGCAGGCGCGCCAGCTGCTTGAAAGTAACATTGCCGCCTTTGCTGCGAAGATGGCGACCCGGGCGGACATCGATAACCTGCGCCGCATCATCGAGCAAGAGCAGCGGGCGATCGCCGCCAACGATAACAGCCAGGACAACAATAAAATGTTCCATCTGGTGCTGGCGGGGGCAACGCAGAATCAGATGCTGCTGGGCACCGTCGAAAGTATCTGGCATCACATGGACAGCAGCCCGCTCTGGCAGCAGTTCAACGCCCATATCGCCAGCCGGGCGTATCGCCTGAAGTGGCTGGGCGACAGACAAACCATCCTCGCCGCCCTGCGTCGTCGCGACGTGATGGGTGCCTGGCAGGCGATGTGGCAGCATCTGGAAAATGTCAAAAAGAGTCTGCTGGAGCTCTCCGACGAGGACGCCCCGGACTTTGACGGCTACCTGTTTGAGTCGGTCCCCCTTTTCCAGGGGAAACTGATGTGATTATTCAACCGCTGTACGCCGCCCCGCATCACGCGGAGCAGGTGATTGACTGGCTGTGGCAGGCCTTTGGTGACGGCCTGTCGCGTGACTTTTTTGCCAGCGTCGTGACCTATAGCCAGACCCCCGGCGCGCTGCCGCTCACCTTTATTGCTACCGAAGGGAAACGCCTGCTCGGCACGGTGGGGTTATGGCGCTGCGATCTGATTACCCGCCAGGATCTCCATCCCTGGCTGGCGGCGCTGTATGTGGACGACGCGGCGCGCGGACAGGGGCTGGCGGGGAAATTACAGCGGCACGTTCAGCGCTACGCCGCAGAGAGCGGCTTTAGCGAACTGCATCTCTGGTCTGCCTGCCGCGATTTTTATGAGCGCTACGGCTGGCATTACATCGGTGACGGTCTGGAGTACCCGGACAAAACCGTGCACCTCTACCGCTATTCGCTGGCGGACTCTGCCGGCGGCACAACGGAGTGACGGCGCACCAGCGTTGGGCTGAATAGGTGGGTGATCTCCGGCGGCTGGCGTTTATCCGCCAGTGACAGCGCCAGCTCCGCCGCCTGGGTCGCCATAGTGACGATAGGATAGCGCACCGTGGTCAGGCGCGGGCGCACATAGCGGGAGATGAGAATGTCATCGAAGCCAATCAGCGAAATATCCCCCGGCACGTCAATGCCGTTATCGTTCAGCACCCCCATCGCCCCGGCGGCCATCGAGTCGTTGTAACAGGCGATCGCCGTAAAGTTACGCCCCCGTCCCAGCAGCTCGGTCATCGCCTGCTCGCCGCCGCGCTCGTCGGGTTCTCCATAAGTGACCAGGCGATCGTTGCAGGGCAGGTCATTCTCACGCAGCGCATCGTAGTAGCCCTGCAGCCGATCTTCGGCGTCGGAGATGGGGTGGTTGGAGCAGAGATAGCCGATACGGGTATGCCCCTGCTGGATCAGGTGGCGGGTGGCAAGCCAGGCGCCGTAGCGATCGTCCAGCGCCACGCAGCGCTGCTCATAGCCGGGAATTATGCGGTTCACAATTACCATGCCGGGGATCTGCTTCATCAGATGCACCAGCTCCTCATCCGGCAGCTTTTTGGCATGTACCACCAGCGCCGCGCAGCGATGGCGGATCAGCTGCTCAATCGCCTGACGCTCTTTCTGCTCGTTGTGGTAGCCATTGCCGATCAGCAGAAAATTACCGGTCTGGTAGGCGACCTGCTCGACGGCTTTGACCATCGCGCCGAAAAAGGGATCGGAGACATCGCCCACCACCAGCCCGACGGTATCGGTAGACTGCTGAGCCAGCGCCCGGGCGTTGGCGTTGGGGTGATAGTTCAGAGATTCCATGGCGGTCAGCACCGCCTGGCGGGAGGTTTCACTGGCTTTCGGGGAGTTGTTGATCACACGTGAAACCGTGGCGACGGAAACACCCGCCAGTCGGGCCACATCCTTTATTGTCGCCATTCTCTACCTTCTTGTTAGGGTAAGCGTTTACACACTCAATAGTGTTGCGGAAAAGTGAGGTGTGTTCAAGCGCAGGGCGGTGAGGTAATTCACAAAGGTGAGAAACGCTGGCGGAAACGGTGTAATCGTTACACAGCGAAGCGTGACAGAAGAGGGTGAATTTGAATCTTTGGTTACACTTTGCCTCAGGCTGTTGCGATTGTCTGCTGGCAGGGGTTTGGGCCGCGTTGCTACATTTGAGATCCCAGAGGTATTGATAGGTGAAGTTGACCCCAGGTTAACCGACACGCTTTACACCAGCCTGCGTTCTTACGCAGGTTTTTTTTTGCTTGTTGTTCAACATGTAACAGCCAGGGAGAAAATTCACACCTGGTTGCACTTCGGCTCATTCCCTTGCTTTTTTGCGCTGGTGAAGTCGAGGGCCCGGAGCCACAATCAAGATCCCAGAGGTATTGATTGGTGAGAATTCTTAGTACGTACTGCGTACTCATCTCTTGCACCAACCTGCGCAGATGCGCAGGTTTTTTTTTGTCCCTATCCGGTTGTCGCTCCCACCGCACTTCTCGTGTAATCTGCCACAATTTACCGTAACCCGGCTAATTGAAAAGCAAAGGGAGTTGAAATGCTATTTGGGTTTTTCCGCACACTGTTTCGTATCCTCTTTCGCGTCCGTCTGACTGGCGACACCCAGGCTCTGCACGCTGAACGCGTTATTATTACCCCCAACCATGTCTCTTTTATTGACGGCATTCTGCTGGCGCTGTTTTTACCCGTGCGCCCGGTCTTTGCAGTCTACACCTCCATCAGCCAGCAGTGGTACATGCGCTGGCTGTCGAGCGTGATTGAGTTCGTTCCGCTCGATCCCACCAAACCGATGATGATCAAACATCTGGTGCGTCTGATCGGGCAGGGACGCCCGGTGGTGATCTTCCCGGAAGGGCGCATCTCCATCACCGGCTCGCTGATGAAAATTTATGACGGCGCGGGCTTTGTGGCGGCGAAATCGGGCGCGACGGTAGTGCCGGTGCGCATTGAAGGCGCAGAACTCACCTTTTTCAGTCGCCTGAAAGGGCTGGTGAAGCAGCGCCTGTTCCCGCGGATTACCCTGCATCTGCTGCCGCCAACCACCTTGCCGATGCCCGATGCACCCCGTGCCCGCGACCGACGTAAGATCGCCGGGGAGATGCTGCATCAGATCATGATGGAAGCCCGGATGGCGGTGCGTCCGCGTGAAACGCTGTATGAGTCGCTGCTGACGGCGATGTACCGTTATGGCGCGAAGAAAAACTGTATCGATGATATCAATTTTGCGCCTGATACTTATCGCAAGCTGCTGACCAAGACGCTGTTTGTCGGCCGTATCCTTGAGAAATACAGCCAGCAAGGGGAGAAGATTGGCCTGATGCTACCGAACGCCGGGATCAGCGCGGCGGTGATCTTTGGCGCCGTCTCCCGCGGTCGTGTCCCGGCCATGCTCAACTACACCGCAGGGGTGAAAGGGCTCAGCAGCGCTTTCACCGCCGCGCAGATCAAGACCGTCTTCACCTCACGCACGTTTCTTGATAAAGGCAAACTCTGGCATTTGCCGGAGCAGCTCACCCAGGTGCGCTGGGTCTTCCTTGAAGATCTGAAAGCGGAAGTCACCGCGGGCGATAAGCTGTGGATTTTTGCTCACCTGCTGATGCCGCATCTGGCGCAGGTGAAACAGCAGCCGGAAGATGCCGCGGTGATCCTCTTTACCTCCGGCTCGGAGGGGAACCCGAAAGGGGTGGTCCATAGCCATAAAAGCCTGCTGGCCAACGTCGAGCAGATCAAAACCATCGCCGACTTCACCGCCCGGGATCGCTTTATGTCGGCGCTGCCGCTGTTCCACTCCTTTGGCCTGACGGTGGGGCTGTTCACGCCGCTGCTGACCGGTGCCGAGGTGTTTCTCTATCCGAGCCCGCTGCACTATCGCATCGTGCCGGAGCTGACCTATGACCGTAACTGCACGGTGATCTTTGGCACCTCGACCTTCCTCGGCAACTACGCCCGTTTTGCCAATCCGTATGATTTCCATCGCGTGCGCTACGTGGTGGCCGGGGCGGAAAAATTGCAGGAGAGCACCCGCCAGCTGTGGCAGGACAAATTTGGTCTGCGCATTCTGGAGGGCTACGGCGTCACCGAGTGCGCGCCGGTGGTCTCTATTAACGTGCCGATGGCGGCCAAACCGGGAACGGTAGGACGCATTCTGCCGGGAATGGACGCCCGTCTGCTCGCTGTGCCGGGCATTGAAGAGGGCGGACGTCTGCAGCTGAAAGGGCCGAACATCATGAACGGCTATCTGCGGGTGGAAAATCCGGGCGTGCTGGAAGCGCCGACGGCGGAAAACGCCAACGGCGAGGTGGAGACCGGCTGGTACGACACCGGCGATATCGTGCGCTTCGATGATCAGGGCTACGTGCAGATCCAGGGGCGGGCGAAGCGCTTCGCCAAAATCGCCGGTGAAATGGTCTCGCTGGAGATGGTGGAACAGCTGGCGCTGGCGGTATCCCCTGACAAAATGCACGCCACTGCGGTGAAGGCCGACGCCAGTAAAGGTGAAGCCCTGGTGCTCTTTACTACCGACAGCGAGCTGAAACGCGATCTCCTTCTGCAACATGCGCGCGCACATGGCATCCCTGAGCTGGCCGTGCCGCGTGATATTCGTTATCTCAAGCAACTTCCGGTGCTGGGCAGCGGTAAGCCGGATTTTGTCACCCTGAAAGGCATGGTTGAACAGGCGGAGACGCATGATGAGTGAGTCAGTACCCACTAACACATCCATCTGGTCGAAAGGGATGATGGCGGTTATCGCCGCCCAGTTTCTCTCTGCCTTTGGTGATAACGCGCTGCTGTTTGCCACTCTGGCGCTGCTTAAATCCCAGTTTTACCCGGACTGGAGCCAGCCGATCCTGCAGATGGTGTTTGTAGGCGCTTACATCATTTTTGCCCCTTTTGTCGGCCAGGTGGCGGACAGCTTCGCCAAAGGGCGCGTGATGATGTTTGCCAACAGCCTGAAACTGCTGGGAGCGGCGAGTATCTGCTTTGGCGTCAATCCATTTGTGGGCTATACGCTGGTGGGCGTCGGGGCGGCAGCCTACTCCCCGGCCAAATATGGTATTCTCGGTGAACTCACCACCGGCGATAAGCTGGTGAAAGCCAACGGGCTGATGGAGGCCTCCACCATTGCGGCGATCCTGCTGGGCTCGGTAGCCGGCGGCGTGCTGGCAGACTGGCACGTGCTGGCGGCGCTGGGAGTTTGTGCCGTGGTGTATGGCGGGGCGGTGATCGCCAACCTGTTTATCCCGAAACTGCCGGCGGCGCGTCCGGGGCAGTCCTGGCGCTTTACGCCGATGACCGCCAGCTTCTTTAACGCCTGTCGCGTGCTGTGGCGTAACGGCGAAACCCGTTTCTCGCTGATGGGCACCAGCATGTTCTGGGGTGCAGGGGTGACGCTGCGCTTCCTGCTGGTGCTCTGGGTGCCGACGGCGCTGGGCATTACCGATAACGCCACGCCGACCTATCTCAATGCCATGGTGGCGGTGGGGATCGTGCTGGGCGCGGGGGCCGCGGCGAAGCTGGTGACATTGCAAACCGTTGCCCGCTGCATGCCTGCCGGGGTCCTGATCGGCCTGGTGGTGCTGATCTTCGCCCTGCAACATGCGCTGTTGCCTTCCTATGCGCTGCTCTTCCTGATGGGGATCTGCGGGGGCTTCTTTGTGGTGCCGCTGAACGCGCTGCTCCAGGAACGCGGGAAGCATACCGTCGGCGCGGGAAATGCCATCGCGGTGCAAAATCTCGGCGAAAACGCCGCCATGCTGCTGATGCTCGGTCTTTACTCGCTTGCGGTGAAGGTGGGCGTGCCTGTGGTGGGCATTGGCGTCGGGTTTGGCGGATTGTTTGCGGTGGCGATAGCGGCGCTGTGGGTGTGGCAGCGTCGGCGATGATGTGGCGGCGGCTACGAATTCCGCCTTTGACCTTGTAGGCCCGGCAAGCGAAGCGCCGCCAGAGCGACTTGTTGGGTGGCGGCTTCGCCTTACCCGACCAGTGAAACTAAAAAGGCAACTGTCGTTGCCTTTTTGCGTTTATTACGGCGCCGGATAGGTATATACCTGATGCACCGCCTCAATCTCCGCTAACACCTCTTCGCTCAACTCCAGATGGAAGCTTTCGATATTCGTTTTCAACTGCTCCATGGTGGTCGCGCCCAGCAGGGTGCTGGCGACAAACGGCTGACGGCGCACAAAGGCCAGCGCCATCTGCGCCGGATCGAGCCCGTGACGTCTGGCGATATCGACATAGGCCGCCACCGCTTTTTGCGTCTGCTCGCCGCTGTACCGGGTAAAGCGGCTGAACAGGGTATTACGCGCTCCCGCCGGTTTTGCGCCGTTAAGATACTTACCGGTCAGCGTACCAAAGCCCAGGCAGGAGTACGCCAGCAGCTCAACGCCTTCATACTGGCTCACCTCCGCCAGACCCACTTCGTAGCTGCGGTTCAGCAGGCTGTACGGGTTCTGAATGGTCACGATACGCGGCAGGTCGTGCTTGTCTGCCAGGTGCAGATAACGCATCACGCCGAACGCCGTTTCGTTAGAGACGCCGATGTAGCGGATTTTGCCCGCGCGCTGGCACTCGGTTAACGCTTCCAGGGTTTCCAGCAGCGTGACGACTGGGGCACTGTCGCTCCAGCTGTAGCCCAGTTTGCCAAAGCAGTTTGTTGCGCGCTGCGGCCAGTGAACCTGATAGAGATCGAGATAATCGGTCTGCAGACGCGTCAGGCTGGCGTCCAGCGCGGCGCGGATGTTTTTACGATCGAGGACCTGATTCGGGCGAATGCCGCTGTCGTTATTGCGGGAGGGGCCGCTGACCTTGGAGGCGACAATCAGCTTTTCGCGATTACCGCGCTTTGCCAGCCAGTTACCGACGTAGGTTTCAGTTAATCCCTGCGTTTCCGGACGCGGCGGCACCGGGTACATTTCCGCGACATCAATCAGGTTAATGCCCTGGCTGACGGCGTAATCGAGTTGTGCATGGGCATCGGCTTCGCTATTTTGTTCACCAAATGTCATTGTGCCCAACCCCAGTTGGCTTATCTCAAGAGCGCTATGGGGGATACGGTGATAATGCATAGCCGGCTTCCTTATTTGACATGTTATCTGCGTCAGGAAATTCCCGACAAAGGACTATAAACATGACAGAGGGGAAGGGAAAAATCAAAAGGCCAGCAAGCCGCTGACCTTTACTATTATCTTTCTATAATCTGTGAAACTTCGTCGCGGTTAATCTGCATATTGTTACCCTGCTGATCGCGGTAGCTGACCAGCCCGGTATCATCGTCGACTTCGGGTTTGCCGTCGGTCAGAATCATACGACCATCTTTGGTCGCCATGACGTAGTCGCTGCTACAACCAGAAACGGCAAACGCTAAACCAACTGCCGAGATTATCACTGCCCATTTCTTCATTCTTGTTACCTCCGCCTGGCTCGTGTTAGTTATCAGTGTAGTAATAACTCTGCCGTTGTTTTTCTGAAAGTGGTCAATTCTGAAAAAACAGGGAAATGTGTGATAAAAAGCAACATTCTGGCTAAAAAGTCAGGTATTCAGAAGAAAGTGACGTGCCAGCAACGCGCCCGTGAAGTTTTTTTTCAAATAAAAGCCCCGGGGCAGGGTGAGGATCGGTTCGCCGCGTGCGCCAATGGCTTCGGTGAGCGCTTTACTGTTTGCGGCTTTTGGCCGTAGCTGGAGCACCTCGCCGTGGCGGGCAGTGATGCGCTCAACCTGACCCAGGACGATCATGTCCATCAACTCCTCCCAGTCCAGACGCAGCTGACGATCCTCTTCTTCGTTCGGGCTCCAGATCAGCGGGGCTCCCACGCGACGGGCGGCCAGCGGGATCGCGCGATCCCCTTCAACCGGGATCCACAGCACGCGTTTCAGCTTATGCCGCACGTGACTGCTCTCCCACGTGATCCCCGTATTGCCAGTTAACGGCGCCACGCAGACAAACGTTGTCTCCAGGGGCCGGCCTGCACTGTCGATAGGGATGGTCTTGAGCTCTACCCCTAAGGCGGCAAAATCCTGTTCAGGCTTACTGCCCGCGCTGGCACCCAGCCACAGCTCCAGCAGAACGCCTGTCCAGCCTTTATCGCGCTTAAGATCGGGCGGAATGGGCAGGCCTGCCAGGGCAGCGAGTTCACCGAGCGAATAGCCCGCCAGACGCTGCGCTTGTTGCAGTAACACCGCTTCTGTAGCAGGAGGCGAAGAGAGAGGAGCGAGGGGAAGCATGATAATTGCCTTTTGGTTAAAAAATGAACAGCAGTTTTCCACCGCACTGAGAGAGTTTATCTTTTTCTTTTTGCATGTGCCAGGTTAATGATTTATATGTATTTTTATGGCCATTTTCCCCTGCGCTGCCGGTCGGTTATCCAGGTTGTCCAAATCTGGTCACTGACAATAAACAGGATCTTACACCCAGTTATCCACAGAAAAATGGGATAACTGGGAATAACCCCCACTACTGTTTCCATTTACAGCCTTGACGCGCGACGAAAATCGAAAATTCAGACAAAATGTGCCTAACTTATTGGCACAATCTGTGGATAAAACCGACGTTGCTCGATCTTTCATCAGCACAACGATCTTTCAGGTGACCTGCATCACACAATGCTGTGCATTTCACAGATAATCTCATTTAAACTAATGAAAAATAGAGAGTTGTAAAAAACGCTAATCTCTGCAATATTCAGAGTGATCTGGGTTGTCCATCGGTAATTCCATACTTCTTCACAACTCTATCCACAGAAAAAGTGTATAAAATTGCCCTTCCGGGCGGTCATCTGTTTATAACTCCGATGATAATTGTGAGTTATTCAAATGTTATTCGGCTCCAGGCCCGAAAGAGAGTGGTTTACCGCCTCACTGGAGTGTGAAACAATCATTTATATATAAGGTTTAGTTTGGGGTAGTCCGGTGATTGATGACGATGGCTACCGCCCGAATGTAGGTATCGTAATTTGTAATCGCCAGGGGCAGGTCATGTGGGCCCGGCGATATGGTCAGCACTCCTGGCAATTTCCCCAAGGCGGGATTAACCCTGGAGAGTCCGCAGAGCAAGCGATGTATCGGGAGCTGTTCGAAGAAGTTGGCTTAAGCCGCAAGGATGTTCGCATTCTGGCTTCGACCCGCAACTGGTTGCGTTACAAGTTACCGAAGCGTTTGGTGCGTTGGGACACAAAGCCGGTATGTATCGGCCAGAAACAGAAATGGTTTCTTCTGCAATTGGTGAGCAGCGATGCGGATATCAATATGCAAACCAGCAGCACGCCTGAGTTTGATGGCTGGCGCTGGGTCAGCTACTGGTATCCCGTTCGGCAGGTCGTGTCGTTTAAGCGCGATGTTTACCGTAGGGTGATGAAAGAGTTCGCAAGTGCCGTAATGATGCTTCAGGAGGTTCCTCCTAAGCCCCAGAGCGCACCTGCCTGGCGACGTAAAAGAGGTTAAGCTACGCACATTATGCTCACCCGCCTGCGCGAAATAGTCGAGAAGGTGGCCAGTGCCCCACGGCTCAACGAGGCGCTGGATATTCTGGTCACTGATATCTGCCTTGCGATGGAAACCGAGGTCTGTTCGGTCTATCTGGCCGACCACGACCGCAGGTGTTACTACCTTATGGCCACGCGCGGATTGAAAAAACCGCGTGGTCGTACCGTTGCGCTGGCGTTTGATGAAGGCGTAGTGGGTCTGGTCGGGCGTCTGGCCGAACCCATCAACCTTGCCGATGCGCAAAAACACCCCAGCTTCAAATATATCCCCTCCGTAAAAGAGGAGCGTTTTCGCGCCTTCCTGGGCGTACCGATCATCCAGCGTCGTCAGCTGCTGGGCGTGCTGGTTGTGCAGCAGCGCGAACTGCGTCAGTACGACGAAAGCGAGGAGTCATTCCTCGTTACGCTGGCCACGCAAATGGCGGCTATTCTCTCCCAGTCCCAGCTCGCGGCGCTGTTTGGTCAGTACCGGCAGACACGTATTCGCGCCTTGCCGGCCTCACCCGGCGTCGCGATCGCCGAAGGCTGGATGGACGCCACGCTGCCGCTCATGGAGCAGGTTTACGAAGCCTCTACGCTGGACACCGCCCTTGAGCGCGAACGTCTGACCGGCGCGCTGGAGGAGGCTGCCAACGAATTTCGCCGCTACAGCAAGCGCTATGCCGCAGGTGCGCAAAAAGAGACGGCAGCGATCTTCGATCTTTATTCACACCTGTTGTCTGATGCCCGGCTCCGTCGGGAGCTGTTTGATGAGGTCGACAGGGGCTCGGTGGCGGAGTGGGCCGTCAAAAAGGTCGTCGAAAAATTCGCCGAACAGTTTGCCGCCCTGACCGATGGCTATCTGAAAGAGCGTGCCGGGGATCTGCGTACCTTAGGTCAGCGTCTGCTGTTCCATCTCGATGATACCATTCAGGCTGCCAATACCTGGCCGCCGCGCTTTGTGCTGGTGGCGGATGAGCTTTCCGCCACCACGCTCGCAGAGTTGCCGCAGGACAGACTGGCCGGGATCGTGGTTCGCGACGGCGCCGCCAACTCCCATGCCGCCATTATGGTGCGGGCGCTCGGGATCCCGACCGTAATGGGGGCCGATATTCAGCCCTCTGCGCTGCACCGCCGAACGCTGGTGGTGGACGGTTATCGCGGCGAGCTGCTGGTCGATCCTGAACCGGTACTGTTGCAGGAATATCAGCGCCTTATCAGCGAAGAGAACGAGCTGAGCCGTCTGGCGGAAGACGACGTCAACCAACCTGCGGCGCTGAAAAGCGGTGAGCGCATCAAGGTAATGCTCAATGCCGGGTTAAGCCCGGAACATGAAGAGAAGCTCGGTAGCCGTATTGATGGTATCGGTCTCTACCGCACCGAGATCCCGTTCATGCTGCAAAGCGGCTTCCCCTCCGAAGAAGAGCAGGTGGCGCAGTATCAGGGCATGCTGCAGATGTTCAACGACAAGCCGGTGACGCTACGTACACTGGACATTGGCGCGGATAAGCAACTGCCGTACATGCCCATCAGCGAAGAGAACCCTTGCCTGGGCTGGCGCGGGATCCGCATTACTCTCGATCAGCCGGAGATCTTCCTGATCCAGGTGCGCGCCATGCTGCGCGCCAATGCGGCGACCGGCAACCTCAGCATTTTGCTGCCAATGGTCACCAGCATTGACGAAATCGACGAAGCCCGCCGCCTGATCGAGCGTGCCGGACGCGAAGTCGAAGAGATGATCGGCTACGAAATACCGAAGCCGCGCATTGGCGTGATGCTGGAAGTCCCGTCGATGGTCTTTATGCTCCCGCAGCTGGCCACGCGAGTCGACTTTGTTTCGGTGGGTACCAACGACCTGACCCAGTACATGCTGGCGGTGGATCGCAATAACACCCGGGTGGCGAGTATTTACGACAGCCTGCATCCGGCGATGCTGCGCGCGCTGGCGATGATTGCCCGCGAGGCGGACGCCAACGGTATTGATCTGCGTTTATGCGGTGAGATGGCGGGCGACTCAATGTGTGTAGCGATCCTGATTGGTCTCGGCTTCCGCCACTTGTCCATGAACGGACGTTCCGTTGCCCGCGTGAAGTATCTGCTGCGCCATATCGACTTTGAAGAGGCTCAGCAGCTGGCGAAACGCAGCCTTGAAGCCCAGCTGGCAACGGAGGTGCGGCATCAGGTGGCGGCCTTTATGGAGCGTCGCGGCATGGGCGGGCTGATCCGCGGCGGACGTTAGGCACCAGGTATCCCTCAGCGTCTGCGCCGGGGGATACAAACCCCTATACACATCTTTTACATCTCTGGCGCAACCTCCACGCTCGCTTGTGCTATGATTCGCAACTTTGGAGCGCAGGGTACTCCTCTGCGCGCTTCTCTACCGCTGTCCACTTTCAGCGGAATAACAACATCTTGTGGTGACAGATGAACAGTGGCTATCTGCATTTTCCGGAGTTTGATCCGGTCATTTTCTCAGTAGGACCCGTCGCGCTGCACTGGTACGGATTGATGTATCTGGTCGGTTTCGTCTTTGCCATGTGGCTGGCTGGCCGTCGCGCCAAACGCCCGGGCAGCGGCTGGGCCAAAGACGAAGTGGAAAACCTGCTGTATGCCGGTTTCCTCGGCGTTTTCCTCGGTGGACGTATCGGCTATGTGCTTTTTTACAACTTCCCGGTCTTCCTGAACGATCCGCTCTACCTGTTCCGCGTCTGGGACGGCGGCATGTCCTTCCACGGTGGCCTGATTGGCGTCATTCTGGTGATGGTCATTTTCGCGAAGCGCACCAAACGCAGCTTCTTCCAGGTCTCTGACTTTATTGCGCCCCTGATCCCGTTCGGTCTGGGCGCAGGCCGTCTCGGTAACTTTATCAACGGCGAGCTGTGGGGCCGTGTCGACCCGAGCGTACCGTTTACTATGCTGTTCCCGCAGTCCCGTGCCGAAGATATGGCTCTGCTGCCGTCGCACCCGGAATGGCAGTCGATTTTCGACACCTACGGCGTCCTGCCGCGCCATATGTCGCAGCTGTATGAAATGGCGCTGGAAGGGGTGGTGCTGTTTATCATTCTGAACCTGTTCATCCGTAAACCGCGCCCGACGGGCTCCGTCTCTGGCCTGTTCCTGATTGGTTATGGCGCGTTCCGCATTATCGTGGAATTCTTCCGCCAGCCGGATGCGCAATTTACCGGGACATGGGTCCAGTACATCAGCATGGGGCAGATCCTCTCCATTCCGATGATCGTCGCGGGTATCGCAATGATGGTCTGGGCGTACCGTCGTCCACAGCAACAGGTCTCCTGAGGAATCATGAAACAGTATCTTGAACTGATGCAAAAAGTGCTCGATGAGGGCACGCCAAAAAACGATCGTACCGGTACCGGCACCCTCTCCATTTTTGGGCACCAGATGCGCTTCAACCTGCAGGAAGGCTTTCCGCTGGTCACAACCAAGCGCTGCCACTTACGCTCAATCATTCACGAGCTACTCTGGTTCCTGCAGGGCGACACCAACATCGCTTATCTGCGCGAGAACAATGTCTCTATCTGGGACGAATGGGCGGATGAAAACGGCGATCTGGGCCCGGTATACGGCAAGCAATGGCGTGCCTGGCCTACGCCGGATGGTCGCCACATTGACCAGATCACCACCGTGATGAACCAGCTGAAAAACGATCCCGATTCACGCCGTATCATTGTGTCGGCTTGGAACGTGGGCGAACTGGACAAGATGGCCCTGGCTCCGTGCCATGCGTTTTTCCAGTTCTACGTGGCGGATGGCAAACTCTCCTGTCAGCTCTATCAGCGCTCCTGCGATGTCTTCCTCGGCCTGCCGTTCAACATCGCCAGCTATGCGCTGCTGGTGCATATGATGGCCCAGCAGTGCGACCTGGAAGTGGGTGATTTTGTCTGGACCGGGGGGGATACCCACCTGTACAGCAACCATATGGAGCAGACTCATCTGCAGCTGACCCGCGAGCCGCGCGCGCTGCCGAAGCTGATTATCAAACGTAAGCCGGACTCCATTTTCGACTATCGCTTTGAAGATTTCGAAATCGAAGGCTACGACCCGCACCCGGGGATCAAAGCGCCTGTAGCGGTCTGATGCTGCAATCCTGACACAACCGGCGCACTCTGCGCCGGTTTTTTTATGCCTGTCGTTGTCTTTTGCGAGCCTGCTTCCGCGAGGATTGTAACGGGCTGCAATCCCCCATAAAGCGCGGAAAGCGCCTCGTAATTCGCCTAATGTCGCCTCGACCTGTTTCTTTCCCCCCGGCACACTGCCGCCATGAAAAAGGAAAAGGGGTTTACCCTCATGGAAATGCTGATCGCCCTCTCGCTCATCATGACGCTGAGCGCTGCGGGGCTGTATGGCTGGCGATCCTGGCAGCAGCAACAGCAGCTATGGCAGACGGCGCGCCAGGTGCGCGATTTTCTGGTGGTGCTACGCAATGATGCCTGGCGAAATAACCGCGACCATATCGTCACACTCAAACAGGACGGCACGCGGTGGTGCCTGTTAAAGACGGGGATTCCTGCGTGTGAGGCGGACAACGCCTTTGTGCTAATCCCGCAGTGGGCGGATATCAGCCTTTCCGAGTTAACGCCGGGGTTGGGATTTTACGGTTTGCGGGATACCGCCTGGGCCGGAAGGGTGCGTCTGCAAAGCCAGGCCGGTGAGTGGCTTATTCTCATCTCCTCATGGGGACGTATTCGGATGTGCAACGGCAAGGGAGCGTTCGCATGCCGGTAAAGCAGCGGGGATTTTCCCTCACGGAAGTGCTGATCGCGATGGCGATAAGCAGCGTGCTGCTGTTAAGCGCAGCGCGGTTTTTGCCCGCGCTCCAGCAGTCAGTCACGCGGCTCACGAAACAGCAGGAGCTTGAAGAAGAGCTTTGGCTACGCATAACCACTATCGGTAAACATCTGCAGCGGGCGGGGTATTGCGCGGGCGAGTGCACTGGCGAGGCGTTAAAAGTGGGGCAGGGTGGTGAATGTGTCATTGTGCAGTGGGACGAAAACAGCAGCGGCCGCTGGGAAACCTCCCCGCCTGCCGCGGCGGAACAGACCGGGTTTCGCCTGAACGGCGGTGCGCTGGAAACAGTGCGCGGCGCGACACAGTGTGAAGGTAAGGGGTGGGAGAGAATAACCGATCCCGACCGGATCACGGTCCTGCGTTTTCAGGTGCAGCGCATTGCCCGCGCAGGCTTTGCCCCGGAGCTGAGTCTGATGCTGGCGGCCGCCGTCAACGGAGAGCATGACGACGGCGTTGAGGTGCGCCACATCGTTACCGGGTTTAATTTATGAGCCGCGAGCGGGGAATGTCATCGCTGGCGCTGGTGCTCCTGCTGTTAATTCTGGGTAGCCTGATGCTGGCCGGACTTAACCAGCAGCTTGACGCGCTGCTGCGTATCGTCAGTGCAGAACGGCAGGCGATACAGCATCAGGCTGCCGCCCAGTCGGCGCTGGAGTGGGGAAGAACGCTCGACTGGCAAACGCAGGTGGACTACGCGTGCCAGCAGCATCCTCTGCAGCCCTGGCGAGTCTGTTTGCGTCTGACCGGGGGCCGCGCACTGCTTATCGCCAGCAGCGACAGCATCACGTTGTGGCGTCTGGGCGAGGTAAAGGCAGACGGCGTACATTTTTTGCCCCACGGCTGGAGCGATTTTTGTCCCCTGAAGGAGAGGATGTTATGTCAGCCACAATAGCCAGACAGAAAGGGTTCAGCATCGTGGAGGTCCTGCTGGCAATGATGCTGATGGTCATGGTCGTCACCGCGCTGGCGGGTTACCATCGTGTTTTAGCCAGTCGGTTTGTCACGCTTGAGCAGTATCGCCAGCTCTGGCGTCATGCTCAGACGCTGTCCCAGTTGAGCGCTGGGGATGCGCCTGGCGGCTGGCAGGTAAACAGGATGCAGACAACACAGGCTGGATGTGTCAGCATCTCGGTCAAACTTATTTCTCCTCTGGGTCGGCAGGGTCAAATGACACGCCTGCACTGCCCGGTTAGCCAGTAGTTGGAGCAGCAATGTTAAGGGTCTACCACTCAAACAGTCTTGATGTGCTGGAAGCACTGATGGAATTTATTGTCGAGCAGCAGCGGCTCGACGATCCCTTTGAACCAGAGATGATCATGGTTCAGAGCACCGGTATGGCGCAGTGGTTACAGATGTCCCTTTCACAGAAGTTTGGTATCGCCGCCAATATTGATTTCCCGCTGCCGGCCAGCTTTATCTGGGATATGTTCGTCCGCGTACTGCCGGAGATCCCAAAACAGAGCGCATTCAGCAAACAGAGCATGAGCTGGAAGCTGATGTCACTGCTGCCTGAGATGCTGACCCATGATGAGTTTGTCATGCTGCGCCACTACCTGAACGACGATACCGATAAACGGAAGCTGTTCCAGCTGGCGTCACGTACGGCGGATCTCTATGACCAGTATTTGGTCTACCGGCCGGAGTGGTTAACGCGCTGGGAGGCGGGCGAGCTTGTCGACGGTCTTGACCAGGCGCAAATCTGGCAGGCGCCGCTGTGGAAAGCGTTGGTCGCCCATACTGAGGCGCTGGGACAGCCGCAGTGGCACCGCGCAAATTTATATGAGCGTTTTATCGCGACCCTGGAGTCCGCCTCTGAGACGCCTGCCGGTTTGCCGTCCCGGATCTTTATCTGCGGAATATCCGCACTGCCGCCGGTCTACCTGAAAGCGCTGAATGCCCTGGGCAGGCATATCGACATTCATATTCTCTTCACCAACCCCTGCCGCCATTACTGGGGAGATATTCAGGATGCCCGCTGGCTGGCCCGCATGGTGACGCGCCAGCGTCGTCGCCTGTTTGACGACGGCACGGTACCGCTGTTTAAAGACAGCGAGACGGCCTCTGAACTCTTTGACGAACAGGGGATCCAGCACTTGCCGAACCCGCTGCTCGCCTCCTGGGGCAAGCTGGGGCGCGACTATATCTATATGCTCTCGGAGCTGACCGCCTCCGGGGAAGGGGATGTCGACGCCTTTGCGGATATCACCCCGGATAGCCTGCTGCATAACATACAGCGGGACATTCTGGAGCTGGATAACCGCGCGGTGACAGGCATCACCGCTACGGAGTTTGCCCGCAGTGACAGCAAACGCCGGCTCGATCCTGACGATCGCAGCGTGACCGTTCACCTGTGCCATAGCCCACAGCGCGAAGTGGAGGTGTTGCACGACAAACTGCTGGCGATGCTGGAGGAGGATCCGCAGCTGACGCCGCGCGATATCGTGGTAATGGTGGCGGATATCGACAGCTACAGCCCCTATATCCAGGCCGTTTTTGGGAGTGCGACGGGCGACCGCTACCTGCCGTTTGCCATATCAGACCGTCGCGCGCGTCAATCGCACCCGGCCCTGCAGGCGTTTGTCAGCCTGCTCTCCCTGCCGGACAGCCGCTTCGTCCCGGAAGATGTGCTGGCCCTGCTGGATGTCCCGGTCCTGGCGGCTCGTTTTGATATCGACGAGGAGGCGCTGCGCTACCTGCGCCAGTGGGTTAACGAGTCGGGCGTGCGCTGGGGCATGGACGATGACAACGTGCAGGAGTTTGAGCTGCCCGTCACCGGCCAGCACACCTGGCAGTTTGGCCTGACGCGTATGCTGCTCGGGTACGCCATGGAGAGTAGCCAGGGGGAATGGAATGCCGTGCTGCCTTATGATGAGTCCAGCGGCTTAATTGCCGAGTTGGTCGGGCATCTGGCGTCACTGCTGATGCAGCTTAACCGCTGGCGTCGGGAGCTGATGAAAGCCCGCCCGCTCGATGAGTGGATGCCGGTATGTCGCGAGATGCTCAATGATTTCTTCCTGCCGGATCAGGAAACCGAAGCGGCGATGGCGTTAATCGAGCAGCAGTGGCAGGCGATCATCGATGAAGGGATCTCCTCGCACTATGGTGAAGTGATCCCCCTGTCGTTGTTGCGGGATGAATTAACCCTGCGTCTCGACCAGGAGCGTATCAGCCAGCGCTTTCTCGCCGGGCCGGTAAACATCTGCACCCTGATGCCGATGCGATCCATTCCGTTTAAGGTCGTCTGCCTGCTGGGCATGAACGACGGCATTTACCCGCGCGCGCTGGCGCCGCTGGGCTTTGATTTAATGAGTCAGAATGCGCAGCGCGGCGACCGCAGTCGTCGCGATGATGACCGCTATCTGTTCCTTGAGGCGTTGATCTCCGCGCAACAGCAGCTCTATATCAGCTATATCGGCCGCTCTATCCAGGACAACAGCGAACGGTTCCCCTCCGTGTTGGTGCAGGAACTGGTGGACTACATTGGGCAAAGCCACTACCTGCCGGGCGATGAGGCACTCAACTGTGATGAGAGCGAAAAGCGCGTAAAAGCGCATATTACCTGTTGTCACAGCCGTATGCCGTTTGATGCGGAGAACTACAAGGCTAACGAGCAGCAGAGCTATGCCCGGGAATGGCTGCCCGCCGCGAAACGGGAGGGCGTAGCCCATGGCGACTTTATCCAGACGCTGAAACCGTTAGCGCTTGATACCGTTCCCTTTGAGCAGCTTCAGCGTTTCTGGGCGCACCCGGTGCGGGCGTTTTTCCAGATGCGGTTGCAGGTTAACTTCCGCTCCGAAGAGAGCGAGATCCCGGATGCCGAGCCGTTTACGCTGGATGGCTTAAGCCGCTATCAGCTTAATCAGCAATTGCTGAATGCGCTGGTGGAGCAGGAAGATGCGCAGAAGCTGTTCCGTCAATATCGCGCGGCAGGTCAACTGCCCTATGGCGCCTTCGGCGAGATCGTCTGGGAGGCTCAGTGTCAGGAGATGCAGGCCCTGGCTGGTCGGGTGATTGAGTGCCGTCAGCCGGGTACGAGCATGGAGATCGATCTCAACTGCAACGGTGTGAATCTGACGGGGTGGCTACAGCACGTGCAGCCCGACGGGCTGCTGCGCTGGCGACCGTCGATGCTCAGCGTTTCGCAAGGTTTGCAACTTTGGCTGGAACACCTTGTCTACTGTGCGAGCGGTGGCGAAGGTGAGAGCCGGTTATTTGTCCGCAAAGAGGGTGAATGGCGCTTCCCGGCGTTGTCTGCTGAACAGGCCATGAACTATCTGTCGCAGCTGGTTGAGGGTTACCAGCAGGGGATGAACACGCCGTTGCTGCTGCTGCCAGAAAGTGGGGGGGCATGGATTAAAACCTGTTATGACGCCACAAATGATGCCATGTTAACGGATGAGGCGACCCTGCAAAAAGCGCGCAGCAAATTTTTGCAGGCCTACGAAGGCAACATGATCGTCCGCGGGGAAGGTGACGACGTCTGGTATCAACGCCTGTGGCGAACCCTTGAACCTGAGTACTTCGAGGCCATCACCGACGAGGCCCGACGCTACCTGTTACCGCTGTATAAATTTAATCAGTCCTGACGCCTGTATAAAAATTGCACGGATTTGGGCATTCATTTATGATGCGCAACTTGTCATGGACTGATGTACCAAAACAAAGAGATGCTGGCGTGTCCGGCACGAAGCTTGTTAATGATGATGTCCGTGATGAAGAGGTAGTGAATGCCAGGCAGCACCTTGTTGAAAACGTTAGTTTTGTTCGTCGCTCTTTGGGCCCCCCTCAGTCAGGCAAATACCGGTTGGCAACCCGTTCAGGAAACGATCCGCAAAAGTGATAAAGATACCCGTGAATATCAGGCGATCCGCCTTGATAACGGGATGGTCGTGCTGCTGGTTTCCGATCCTCAGGCTGTAAAGTCACTGTCGGCGCTGGTGGTGCCGGTGGGCTCGCTGGAAGATCCTGAATCCCATCCAGGGCTCGCGCACTATCTTGAACATATGACCCTGATGGGCTCAAAGAACTATCCGCAGCCTGACAGTCTGGCCGAATTCTTGAAAATGCACGGTGGCAGCCATAACGCCAGCACCGCGCCGTACCGTACGGCTTTTTATCTTGAAGTGGAAAACGATGCGCTGGAAGGTGCCGTCGATCGTCTGGCGGATGCCATTGCTGCCCCGCTGCTGGATAAAAAATATGCCGATCGTGAGCGCAACGCCGTGAATGCGGAGCTGACGCTGGCGCGTACCCGGGACGGGATGCGGATGGCGCAGGTCAGCGCCGAAACCATCAACCCCGCGCACCCTGGATCGCGCTTCTCCGGCGGAAATCTTGAGACGCTGAGCGACAAGCCGGGCAGCCCGGTGCTTGATGCGCTGCACGCGTTTCGCGACAAATACTACTCCGCTAACCTGATGAAGGCCGTGGTCTACAGCAATAAGCCGCTGCCGGAACTGGCGCAACTGGCTGCCCAGACCTATGGCCGGGTGCCGAATAAAAATATCACTCGCCCGGAAATCACCGTGCCGGTGGTCACCGACGCGCAGAAAGGCCTGATCATTCACTACGTTCCCGCGATGCCTCGCAAGGTGCTGCGCGTGGAGTTCCGTATTGATAACAATACGCCGCAGTTTCGCAGTAAAACCGACGAGCTGGTTAACTACCTGATTGGCAACCGTAGCCCGGACACCCTCTCCGACTGGCTGCAAAAGCAGGGGCTGGTGGAAGGTATTCGCGCCGACTCCGATCCCGTCGTTAATGGCAACAGCGGCGTGCTGGCGATCTCCGCCACCTTAACCGATAAAGGTCTGGCCCATCGCGATGACGTTGTCGCCGCGATTTTCAGCTACCTTTCGCTGCTGCGTGAAAAAGGGGTGGATAAACGCTACTTTGACGAGCTGGCGCACGTGCTGGATCTCGACTTCCGTTATCCTTCCATTACCCGCGATATGGACTATGTCGAGTGGCTGGCTGACACCATGATCCGCGTGCCGGTTGAGCACACGCTTGATGCGGTCAATATCGCCGATCAATACGATGCCGACGCCGTCAAAGCCCGACTGGCGATGATGACGCCGCAGAACGCCCGTATCTGGTATATCAGCCCGAACGAGCCGCATAACAAGACCGCTTACTTTGTGAACGCCGAATATCAGGTGGACAAAATCAGCGAGCAAACTTTTGCCGACTGGCAGAAGCGAGCCGCCGGGATCGCCCTTAAGCTGCCGGAGGTGAACCCTTACATCCCGGACGACTTTACCCTCATCAAACCGACTAAAGATTATCCACAGCCGCAGCTGATTGTGGATGAGCCTGACCTGCGCGTGGTCTATACCCCGAGCCGCTACTTCGCCAGCGAGCCAAAAGCCAACGTCAGCATGGTGCTGCGTAACCCTGCGGCGATGAATACCGCTAAAAACCAGGTGATGTTTGCGCTGAATGACTATCTGGCCGGTATCGCGCTGGATCAGCTCAGCAACCAGGCCGCGGTAGGCGGGATCGGTTTCTCGACCAACGCCAATAATGGCCTGATGCTCAACGCCAACGGTTACACTCAGCGTCTGCCGCAGCTCTTTAAAGCGCTGCTGGAAGGCTATTTCAGCTACACCACCACCGAGGAGCAGCTGGAGCAGGCTAAGTCCTGGTACGCGCAGATGATGGATTCCGCAGAAAAGGGCAAAGCCTTCGATCAGGCTATTATGCCGGTGCAGATGCTCTCGCAGGTTCCCTACTTCCAGCGTGAGGAGCGCCGGGAACTGCTGCCGTCTATTACGCTGGACGAGGTAATGGCCTACCGTGCCGCGCTGAAAACCAATGCCCGACCGGAGTTTCTGGTGGTGGGCAACATGAGCGAAGATCAGGCGAAAACCCTGGCGCAGGATGTGCGTACTCAGCTGGGTGCGAAGGGGACCGAATGGTGTCGTAACCAGGACGTGCTGGTCGAAAAACAGCAGAACGTGATTTTCGAAAAAGCGGGCAGCAGTACGGATTCCGCACTGGCAGCGGTCTTTGTCCCGACCGGCTATGACGAATACGCCAGTTCAGCATACAGCGCCGTACTCGGACAGATCGTGCAGCCCTGGTTCTACACCCAGTTACGTACCGAAGAGCAGCTGGGCTATGCCGTCTTTGCCTTTTCGATGAACGTTGGTCGCCAGTGGGGGATGGGCTTCCTGCTGCAAAGCAGTGATAAACAGCCAGATTATCTCTGGCAGCGTTTCCAGGCCTTCTTCCCGCAGGCAGAAGCGAAGCTGCGTGCGATGAAGCCGGAAGAGTTTGCCCAGATTCAGCAGGCGGTCATTGCCCAGATTATGCAGCCGCCGCAGACGCTGGCTGAAGAAGCGTCAAAAGTCAGCAAAGATTTTGATCGGGGTAATATGCGCTTCGATTCGCATGATAAAGTAGTGGCCGAGATAAAACAGCTCACGCCACAGAAAGTGGCCGACTTCTTCCACCAGGCCGTGGTCGCCCCGCAGGGGATGGCTATCCTGTCACAGGTTTCCGGTAGCCAGAGTAAGAAAGCCGATGTCACCCCGCCGGCAGGCTGGACGGTATGGAAGAGCGTGAGCGCATTGCAGCAATCTTTGCCCAGGAGTAAGAACGAATGACCGATACCGCTGAGTCCCTTAACCCCTTACGTTTACCGTTACAGGGGGAGCGACTGATAGAGGCCTCAGCGGGAACCGGAAAAACCTTCACCATCGCTGCACTCTATCTGCGACTGCTGCTGGGTCTGGGCGGCAGCGCGGCGTTTAGCCGCCCGCTCAACGTGGAAGAGCTACTGGTGGTAACCTTCACCGAAGCCGCGACGGAAGAGCTGCGCGGACGTATCCGCGCCAACATTCATGAGCTGCGCATCGCCTGCCTGCGACAGAGTACAGATAACCCGCTGTATGCCAGCCTGCTGGATGAGATTGACGATAAACAGCAGGCGGCACAGTGGCTGCTGCTGGCGGAACGGCAGATGGATGAGGCTGCCGTGTTTACTATCCACGGCTTCTGCCAGCGCATGCTCAGCCTGAATGCGTTTGAATCAGGCATGCTTTTTGAGCAGCAACTCATCGAAGATGAATCCCAGCTGCGCTACCAGGCGTGCGCCGACTTCTGGCGTCGCCATTGCTACCCTCTGCCACGTGATATCGCCGAAGCGGTACATAATCTCTGGAAAGGCCCGGACGAGCTACTGCGGACCATCGATCGTTATCTGCGGGGGGAAGCCCCGGTCATCAAATCTGCTCCGCCTGCGGACGAAACGCTGGCTTCACGCCATGAGAAGATTGTCGGCCTGATCGCCGCCATGAAACAGCAGTGGTCTGACAGCGTGGCGGAAATCGAGGCGGTGATTGAGCGCTCCGGCATCGACCGGCGTAAATTCAACCGCGGCAACCAGGCAAAATATATCGAACGCGTTACGGCCTGGGCTCAGGAAGAGAAGCACAGCTATCAGCTGCCTGACGCGCTGGAAAAATTTTCCCAGTCGTTCCTTGCCGAGCGCACGAAAGCGGGGGGCGAGGTGCCGGAACACCCGCTCTTTTCCGCCATCGATAACCTGCTGGCAGAGCCGTTAACCCTTAACGATCTGATGATCACCCGTGCGCTGTCAGAGATCCGCGAAGCGGTGGCGCGGGAAAAGCGCCGTCGCGGTGAGCTGGGCTTCGACGATATGCTCAGCCGTCTCGATGATGCCCTCAACAGCGACAATGGCGAGGCGCTGGCTGCCGCCATCCGGACCCGTTTTCCGGTGGCGATGATCGATGAATTTCAGGATACCGATCCCCAGCAGTACCGGATTTTCCGCCGCATCTGGCGCCAGCAGCCGGATACCGCTCTGCTGCTGATTGGCGACCCGAAACAGGCGATCTACGCCTTCCGTGGGGCGGATATTTTCACCTACATGAAAGCGCGTGGCGAAGTGGCCGCGCACTATACGCTGGATACCAACTGGCGCTCGGCCCCCGGCATGGTAGAGAGCGTGAACACGCTCTTTTCACAGATGAACGACGCTTTCATGTTCCGTGAGATCCCCTTCTTACCGGTCAAATCTGCCCCGAGAAACGCCACGCTGCGTTTCGAGTATAAAGGCAATTTCCAGCCCGCGATGAGCATCTGGCTGATGGAGGGCGAGGGGTGTGGCGTCGGAGATTACCAGACCTTTATGGCCCAGCACTGTGCGGCGCAAATCCGCGACTGGCTGAGCGCTGGCGTACGCGGCGAAGCCATTTTGCACCGGGGTGACGATGCCCAACCGGTGAAGGCGTCAGACATTACGGTGCTGGTGCGCAGCCGTCAGGAGGCGGCGTTGATCCGTGATGCATTGACCCTGCTTGGCATTCCTTCGGTCTATCTCTCCAACCGCGACAGCGTGTTTGAAACGCTGGAAGCCCAGGAGATGCTCTGGCTGTTGCAGGCGGTGCTGGCGCCGGAGCGTGAAAGCACCCTGCGCAGCGCCCTGGCAAGCGCCATGCTCGGCCTTAACGCCCAGGATATCGATACGCTGAATAACAATGAGACACTCTGGGATGAGGCGGTAGAAGAGTTTACCCGCTACCGTGAGCGCTGGCAGAAGCGGGGCGTAATGGCGATGCTGCGCGACCTCATGACCCAGCGCAACATCGCCGAAAATATGCTGGCAACTGCCGGAGGGGAACGCCGCCTGACCGACATTCTGCACATCAGCGAACTGTTGCAGGAGGCGGGGGCCCAGCTTGAGAGTGAATATGCCCTCGTGCGCTGGCTGGCGCAGCACATCGCCGAGCCGAACAGCAACGCCTCAAGCCAGCAAATGCGTCTCGAAAGTGACAAGCATCTGGTTAAAATCGTCACCATTCACAAATCGAAAGGGCTGGAGTATCCGCTGGTCTGGCTGCCCTTTATCGCCAACTACCGGGTTCAGGATCAGGCCTTTTATCACGATCGTAAGACCTTCGAAGCGGTGCTCGACCTCAGCAAGGCCGACGACAGCGTGGAGCTGGCCGAGGCGGAACGGCTGGCGGAAGATTTACGCCTGCTCTATGTGGCACTGACCCGTTCGGTGTGGCACTGCAGCTTAGGCGTGGCGCCGCTGTTCCGTCGGCGTGGCGAAAAATCGGGTGACAGCGACTTCCACCTGAGCGCGCTTGGACGCCTGATCCAGCGCGGCGAGCCGAAAGATGCTGCCGGTCTGCGCCAGTGTCTGGAGGCGTTGTGCAACGACCACATTGCATTGCAGGTTGCCGGTGTGGCAGACGCCGCCCGCTGGCATATGCCAGATCCGGTGTTGCCGGATCTGCAGGCGCGGCAGGTGGCCCGCATGCTGTATGACGACTGGCGGGTCACTAGCTATTCCGGGCTTCAGCAGCACGGGCACAGTATCGCCCAGGATCTGATGCCGCGCCTCGATGTTGATGCCGCAGGCACCGGCGAAGTGCCGCAGGAGCCAGAGCTGACGCCGCACCAGTTTCCGCGCGGCGCCTCGCCGGGCACCTTTTTACACAGCCTGTTTGAAGCACTCGATTTTACGCAGCCCGTCTCCCCGGAGTGGGTGCTGGAGATGCTGCAAAAAGGGGGGTACGATGCCCGCTGGGAGCCGGTGTTAACCCGCTGGATCGCGCAGGTGCTGGAGACTCCGCTCAATGAGGAGGGGATCTCACTGAGCCAGCTGACAGCCGCTGATAAGCAGGTTGAGATGGAGTTTTATCTGCCCATCGCCGGGCCGCTCACCGCCGGGGCGCTGGATGCGTTGATTCGCGAGTACGATCCGCTCTCCCGGGGCTGCCCGCCGCTCGATTTTCGTCAGGTGCGCGGCATGCTGAAAGGCTTTATCGACCTGGTCTTCCGCCATAATGGCCGCTATTACCTGCTGGACTATAAATCCAACTGGCTGGGTGAAAACAGCGAGGCCTATACCCCGCAGGCTATGGCCCGGGCGATGCAGTCGCACCGCTACGATCTGCAGTACCAGCTCTACACCCTGGCGCTGCACCGATATTTACGTCACCGTATTGCCGACTATGACTATCAACACCATTTCGGTGGGGTGATCTACCTGTTTTTACGTGGCGTGGATGGCAGCTCGCCGGGCGCCGGTTGCTTTGCCACCCGTCCGGATGAAGCGTTAATCGAACAAATGGATAGCCTGTTTTCCGCCAGCAACGAGGAGCTAACACAATGACGATGCAGGAACACTTGCTGGAAGCCGTAGAGGAGCGCGTGCTGCGTCGTCTGGATGTACAGTTTGCGATGATGGTAGCAGGGAACGACGAACCGGCGGTGATGCTGGCGGCGGCGATATTAAGCCGTGATGCGGGAGAAGGGCACGTTTGCCTGCCGTTGTCCCGACTGCGTGCCGAGGCGAAAAGCGCCGCGCTGCAGGCCTGTTTTGCGCTGTTTGACGAAGAGCCGGACTGGACCGCTACGCTGCTGCGCTCCCGCGCGGTGAGTGCAGGGGATGAACCGACGCCGCTGGTGCTCACCGGCGAGCGGCTCTACCTCAACCGGATGTGGCGCTATGAGCGGGCGGTGGCCCGCTTCTTTAGCGAAGCCAATCAGCCGTTGCCCCATGACAGCGCCGACGTTCAGCGCACGCTGAATGCGCTGTTTACCTCTGATGAAGCCGTCAACTGGCAAAAGGTGGCTGCGGCAGTCGCGTTAACGCGGCGTATTTCCGTGATTTCCGGCGGACCGGGGACCGGCAAAACGACCACCGTTGCCCGCCTGCTGGCGGCGCTGATCCAGATGGCGGGAGAGGAGAAATGCCGGATCCGGCTGGCGGCCCCCACCGGTAAAGCGGCCGCTCGTCTGACCGAATCGCTGGGCGGCGCGCTGCAAAAACTGCCCCTGACCGAGGCCCAGCGCGCGCGATTCCCGACGGAAGCGAGCACGCTGCACCGTTTGCTTGGCGCGCAGCCGGGCAGCCAGCGCCTGCGTTACCATGCAGGTAATCCGCTGCACCTGGATGTGCTGGTGGTGGATGAGGCGTCGATGATTGACCTGACGATGATGTCGCGTCTGATTGACGCCCTGCCGCCCCATGCCCGGGTTATTTTCCTCGGCGATCGCGACCAGCTGGCCTCCGTCGAAGCGGGCGCGGTACTGGGTGACATCTGTACCTGGGCCAGCGCCGGCTTTACGGTCCGGCGCGCGCAGGAGCTTGCCAGCATGACGGGATGTGAGATGCAGGGCAACGTCAGCCCGGTCGCGGGTGCGCTACGCGACAGCCTGTGCCTGCTGCAAAAAAGCTACCGTTTTGGCAGCGATTCTGGCATCGGGCAACTGGCGGCCGCGGTCAACCGGGGCGATCGCCACGCTATCCGCTCGGTATTTGATGGCAAATTCAGTGATATTGAGAAAAAGCAGCTTCAGAGCGGGGAAGAGTATCTGGCGATGCTGGAAGATGCCCTGCAGGGGTATCAACATTTTCTCGACAGCGTGCAGCAGCAGGCCTCCGAAGCGGAGATCCTGGCGGCATTTGGCCGCTACCAGCTGCTTTGCGCCTTACGGGATGGCCCCTTCGGCGTCGCCGGGCTTAACGAAAGGCTCGAGCAGGTCCTGGCGCAAAAACGCCGTATTGGCCGTCAGCCCCATTCGCGCTGGTATGAAGGCAGGCCGGTGATGATTTCACGCAACGACAGCGCGCTGGGCCTGTTTAACGGCGATATCGGGATTGCGCTGGATCGTGGTCAGGGTCTGCGGGTCTGGTTCCAGATGCCGGACGGCAGCGTGAAGTCCGTGCAGCCCAGCCGCCTGCCGGAGCATGAAACCGCCTGGGCCATGACGGTGCATAAATCCCAGGGCTCTGAGTTCGATCACGCGGCGCTGATTTTACCTAACCAGATGTCGCCCGTCGTGACCCGCGAGCTGGTCTATACCGCCATTACCCGCGCCCGTCGGCGTTTGTCGTTGTATGCGGATGAAGGGGTGCTGACCCAGGCTGTCACCATCCGTACGGAGCGGCGCAGCGGGCTGAGCGCGATCTTTGAAGCCTTATAAGCGAGTGAAAAGCCGGGCAGCGCTTGCCCGGCCTGTGGGTGATGACCGTTATCCCAGGTCCGCCATCAGCACTTTTGAACGGCGCTGGTAGTTGTACATCTCTTTCTTGGTTTCCGGCAGGGAATCAATGTCCACCGGCGTGAAACCCCGCTCCTGGAACCAGTGAATGCTGCGGGTCGTCAGCACAAACAGCTTGCTCAGCCCCATCTGCCGCGCCTGGAGGGCGATCCGCTCCAGCAACACTTCGCCGCGCGATGAGCTGCGGTAATCCGGATGCACCGCCACGCAGGCCATTTCACCGATCTTCTCTTCCGGGAAGGGGTAGAGCGCCGCACAGGCGATGGTGAGGTTATCGCGCTGAATAATGGTGAACTTGTCGATTTCCATCTCCAGCTGTTCGCGGGAGCGGCGCACCAGGATCCCCTGCTGCTCCAGCGGGCGGATGAGTTCCAGAATGCCGCCGATGTCGTTGATGGTGGCGCGACGGATCTGCTCGGCGCTCTCCATCACAATCTGCGTCCCTATACCGTCGCGGGAGAAGAGCTCCTGCAGCAGGGTGCCATCTTCCTGATAGCTGATCAGGTGGCTGCGACGCACGCCGCTGCGGCAGGCTTTGATTGCGCCCCGCAGAAAACGCACGGTACCGGAGTAGTAGTCCCCCTGCGCCTCAAGGGCATCGACGCGCGCCTGAGCCTCGTTAGGGAACAGCTCAGAGACAATATTCCCGAGCTCGTTCATCACCCCCTGCGAGGAGCAGAAGCCGATCATTTTTTCTGCTTTCAGCTTGATCGCCAGCTGGGTGGCAATCTCTTCGGAGGTGAGATTGAAGCTTTCGCCCGTGACAGAGACGGCAACCGGGCCGGTCAGCACAATCGCGCCGCCGTCGAGCTGACGGTGGATCGCCTCTTCATCAATACGACGAATACGTCCGCTGTGGCAGTAATCCACGCCATCATCCACGCCGAGCGGCTGGGCGATAATAAAATTACCGCTGACCACGTTAATATGCGCCCCCTGCAGCGGGGTGTTGTTAAGGCTCATCGACAGACGCGCGGTGATGTCCAGCTGCAGCAGACCGGCGGCCTGCTTAACCAGCTCCAGCGTTTTAGCGTCGGTGACGCGGGTATGTTTGTGGTAGATCGGCTCGTGATGATGCGCGGCCAGATTCGCCTCGATCTGCGGGCGAGCGCCATACACGACGACCAGGCGAATACCCAGGCTATGCAGCAGGCCGATGTCATTGACAATGCTGGAGAAATTCTCATGCTCAATGGCTTCGCCACCCAGCATGACGACAAACGTCTTTCCCCGGTGGGCGTTGATATAGGGAACAGAATGGCGGAATCCCTGGACCAGTTCGATTCTACGTTCCTTCACCACGGCACAACCCCTCAATGAATGTTTATTCGTAATTTTTGTATTTTTATTCGAATATCGCGCTGTGCGCAAGCCAAACTTTTCTGCGAAGCAAAGAAAAGATTCAGTTAAGTTATCGTTAACGCATGATTGTTTACCCTTTTAGGGATGACAGGTTATGCATCATTCGTTAAAGTTTTCGGTCAATTTGGACGTTATGAAAAGTTATTCGATATCTTTGCTCGGGAGAAGCATGTCGGGATCCAGTAAAGCATTAAGTCGCCGTCGCCTGTTACAAGGGGCTGGGGCAATGTGGTTGCTTAGCGTTAGTCAGGTCGGGTTTGCCGCCGTCAGTCAGGTTGTTGCGGTGCGCGTCTGGCCGTCTTCGACCTATACGCGCGTGACGGTCGAGTCAAACCGGGTGCTGAACTATAAGCAATTCGCGTTGAGCAACCCGGAGCGGGTGGTGGTGGATATCGAAGGCGTAAATCTTAACTCGGTGCTGAAAGGAATGAGTGCCCAGATCCGCGGCGACGATCCCTTCATCAAGTCCGCGCGGGTAGGGCAGTTTGATCCAAAAACCGTGCGCATGGTGTTTGAGCTCAAGCAGAACGTCAAACCGCAGCTGTTTGCTCTCGCGCCGGTGGCCGGTTTCAAAGAACGTCTGGTTATGGACCTCTATCCTGCCAACGCGACCGATATTCAGGATCCGCTGCTGGCCCTGCTGGAGGATTACAACAAAGGCGATCTGGAAAAACAGGTACCGCCTGCGCAAAGCGGCCCGCAGCCCGGCAAAGCGGGACGCGATCGCCCGATTGTGATCATGCTCGATCCGGGGCACGGCGGCGAGGACTCCGGCGCGGTAGGCAAATACCGGACCCGGGAAAAAGATGTGGTGCTGCAAATCGCCCGTCGCCTGAAGGCGATGATCGACAGAGAAGGCAACATGCGCGCCTACATGACGCGCAACGAAGATGTCTTTATTCCGCTGAAGGTGCGGGTAGCGAAAGCGCAAAAGCAGCGTGCGGATCTCTTCATCTCTATCCATGCGGACGCCTTTACCAGCCGTCAGCCCAGCGGGTCATCAGTGTTTGCCCTCTCCACCAAAGGGGCGACCAGTACCGCAGCACGCTATCTTGCCGATACCCAGAATGCCTCCGACCTTATCGGTGGGGTAGGGCGGAGCGGCGATCGCTACGTCGACCACACCATGTTCGATATGGTCCAGTCGCTGACCATCACCGACAGCCTGAAGTTTGGTAAAGCGGTGCTGGGCAGGCTTGGGCATGTGAACAAACTACATAAGAACAGCGTCGAGCAGGCCGGATTTGCGGTGTTAAAAGCGCCGGACATTCCGTCGATTCTGGTGGAAACCGCGTTTATCAGTAACGTGGAAGAGGAGCGCAAACTTAAAACGGCTAAGTTCCAGCAGGAAGTGGCGGAGTCGATACTGGCGGGGATTAAGGCCTATTTCTCTGACGGGGCGACGCTGGCGAGACGCGGATAAGATCAACACTGCCCGGCGGCGCTGCGCTTGCGCGGGCCTACGGGTGGGCTGACGACAAAAACAAAAAAACACCCGGAAGGGTGTTTATTGTTTTTAGAAGTGTTGGTTGCGGGGGCCGGATTTGAACCGACGACCTTCGGGTTATGAGCCCGACGAGCTACCAGGCTGCTCCACCCCGCGTCCGTCTTTATACTTCGCATTTCAAACCACATGTGCGTTGGCTTTCCTCGTTCACCTCAGTCACTTACTGGAGTAAGCTCCTAAGGATTCACTGCGTCGCCGCCTTCCTGTGATTCGAACTGCTTTGTATAAACTTACTTCTTTAAATTTGATTGGTTGCGGGGGCCGGATTTGAACCGACGACCTTCGGGTTATGAGCCCGACGAGCTACCAGGCTGCTCCACCCCGCGTCCGTCTTTCTGCTTTGCAGAAGATACTTCATCAAATTTTAATTGGTTGCGGGGGCCGGATTTGAACCGACGACCTTCGGGTTATGAGCCCGACGAGCTACCAGGCTGCTCCACCCCGCGTCCGTGGATGCGCACTATACTCTGCTGACTTTTTGATGCAACCCTTTTTCGTAAAAATCACCAAATTAGACGTTGATTTGTCCGCTCTGTCGTCGATTTGAATATTTTTTGCGCAAAATTTACCTAAGGGAAGGCAATCGCATTTCAATACCTTTGCCGGTTTGTTATCTTCGTTGCGCAGAATGGGGCAACTTGAAGATGGGATATATGAAAGGACGTTGGGCGAAGTATCTGATGACAGGCGCACTGGTAGCAATCCTCGCCGCCTGTTCCTCCAAACCGACCGATCGCGGTCAGCAATATAAAGACGGGAAACTGACCCAGCCTTTCTCTTTAGTAAACCAGCCGGACGCCGTGGGCGCGCCCATTAATGGCGGGGATTTCGCCGAGCAGGTGAGCCAGATCCGTACCGCATCGCCGCGGCTGTATAGCTCGCAGAACGCCGTTTATAACGCCGTGCAGGATTGGTTACGCGCCGGGGGCGATACCCGCACCATGCGCCAGTTCGGCATTGATGCCTGGCAGATGGAGGGCACCGATAACTACGGTAACGTCCAGTTTACCGGCTACTACACCCCGGTGGTACAGGCCCGCCATACCGCGCAGGGTGAGTTCAAATACCCTATCTACCGCATGCCGCCAAAACGTGGCCGCCTGCCGTCCCGCGCCGAAATCTACTCGGGCGCGCTGAGCGACAACTATGTTCTCGCTTACAGCAACTCGCTGATGGATAACTTCATCATGGATGTGCAGGGCAGCGGCTATATCGATTTTGGCGACGGCAGCCCGCTTAACTTCTTCAGCTATGCGGGTAAAAACGGCCATGCCTACCGCAGTATCGGTAAAGTGCTGATCGATCGCGGGGAGGTGAAACGCGAAGATATGTCGATGCAGGCGATCCGCGAGTGGGGCGAGAAGCACAGCGAATATGAAGTGCGTGAGCTGCTTGAGCAGAACCCGTCGTTTGTCTTCTTCAAACCGCAAAACTTTGCCCCGGTGAAAGGTGCCAGCGCGGTGCCGCTGATTGGCCGCGCGTCGGTCGCCTCTGACAAGACAGTGATCCCGCCGGGCACCACGCTGCTAGCCGAAGTCCCGCTGTTGAATAACGAAGGCAAATTCAGCGGCCAGTACGAGCTGCGCCTGATGGTGGCGCTGGACGTGGGTGGCGCGATTAAAGGCCAGCACTTTGATATCTATCAGGGCATTGGCGCCGATGCCGGCCACCGCGCGGGCTGGTATAACCATTACGGCCGCGTGTGGGTGCTGAAAACCGCCGCAAGTACGGGCAACGTCTTTAGCGGCTGAGTGTGGTAATATTGACGCTATGTTTTCCGGGGTGAGGGGTAACTCTCACCCTTTTTACATCTGAGGTCTTATGTCTGTGGTAATGAGCGAAGCCTGGCGCCAGCGTTTTGGTGGCACCGCACGTTTATATGGTGAAAAAGCCCTGCAACTGTTTGCCGATGCGCACATCTGCGTGGTCGGCATTGGCGGCGTCGGCTCATGGGCAGCGGAAGCGCTGGCACGAACCGGGATCGGCGCCATTACGCTTATCGACATGGACGATGTCTGCGTCACCAACACTAACCGGCAGATCCACGCCCTGCGCGACAGCGTCGGGCTGGCAAAATCCGAGGTGATGGCGGATCGCATTCGCCAGATCAACCCGGAGTGTCGCGTCACGGTGATTGATGATTTCGTGACCGCCGATAACGTTGCCCAGTATATGGGGGCTGGTTACAGCTACGTGATCGACGCCATCGACAGCGTGCGCCCGAAAGCGGCGCTGATCGCTTGGTGTCGTCGCAATAAAGTGCCGCTGGTGACCACCGGCGGTGCGGGCGGGCAGATGGACCCGACGCAGATCCAGGTGACCGACCTGGCGAAAACCATTCAGGATCCACTCGCGGCCAAGCTGCGCGAGCGTCTGAAAAGCGATTATGGCGTGGTGAAAAACAGCAAAGGCAAGCTGGGCATCGACTGCGTCTTTTCAACGGAAGCGCTGGTCTATCCGCAGGCAGACGGTTCAGTCTGCGCCATGAAAAGCACTGCGGAAGGGCCAAAACGGATGGACTGTGCCTCCGGATTTGGCGCGGCCACGATGGTGACCGCGAGCTTTGGTTTTATCGCCGTCTCTCATGCCCTGAAAAAGATGATGGCGAAGGCGGAACGTCAGGCCTGACGTGCCGCTTCCAGTACCGCGTCACTGAGCGCAGTCAGTCCCTGGCTGCGCGAGGCGCTAAGCTGGCCGCGTAGCCCCAGCGCATCAAACAGCGCCAGCGGATTCTCCTCCAGGATCTGCGCGGCGCTTTTCCCCTCAATGGCGGTCAGCAGCACGGCCAGCAAGCCGCGAACAATCCGCCCTTCGCTGTCGCCATAAAAGTGCAGCTTATCCCCAATTTGTGTAACCCCAAGCCAGACGCGGTTCTCGCAGCCGGGGATCTCTTTTGCCTGCGCTTTGAGTTCATCAGACAGCGCAGGGAGCTGCTTGCCCAGCAGGATCAACTGGCGATATTTGTCTTCCCACTGGGTCAGCGGGGCAAAGGTCTGTTTTAACGTCTCTTCAGTGATGACGGTGCCGAACGGATGTCCGGCCAGGGTTGGGCTTGTCATTAATCCACCAGTAAAGCAAGAGCGCGATCGACGGCGGCAACCAGCGCGTCGACATCGCTTTGGGTGTTATAGGGAGCAAACGAGGCGCGCAGCGTGCCGTTGACGCCGAGCGCCGCCAGCAGCGGCTGGGCGCAGTGCTGACCGGCGCGCAGGGCAATGCCATACTCCGCCAGCAGCGTCACCATGTCGCTGTGATGTACCCCGGCAAAATCGAATGCCAGCAGGCTCGAATCCTGTACCCGGAAGGAGCGAAAACCGGGGCGTTGTTTCAGCGCCTCTTCCGCCAGCGTTGCCAGCCCGCGACTCCAGCTCTCTGCCTGTTGCAGATCGATATCCGCCAGCCACTCCAGCGCCGCGCTCAGGCCAATGACGCCTGCGACATTTGGCGTCCCGGCTTCCAGACGATAAGGCACCTGCTGAGTTTTAAAACCGTCGAAAGTCACCTCGGTGATCATCTTGCCGCCGCCGAGCCACGGGGACATCTCCTCCAGCAGCGCCGCTTTGCCGTACAGTGCGCCAATCCCGGTAGGGCCGTACAGCTTATGTGCGGAGAAGGCATAGAAATCGATATCCAGCGCCTGCACGTCCGCCGGGAAGTGGACCACGCCCTGGGCGCCATCCACCATCACTACCATCCCGCTGGCATGGGCGAGCTGAATAGCGCGGGCCAGATCCGGGCAGCCGCCGGTGACGTTGGACATCTGCCCCAGCGCGAGAATGCGGCTGCGCGGGGTGATCAACTCAGGCAGGCGAGCCACATCCGCCAGGCAGTCTGTGCCAATCGGGAGCTTAACCACCTTCGCGCCGGTCTGTTCGGCTACCATCAGCCACGGCACGAGGTTAGCGTGGTGCTCCGCCTCGCTGACGATAATCTCATCACCCGGCTGCAGGCGCGGGCGGGCATAACATTGCGCCACCATGTTGATGGCTTCGGTGGTGCCCCGCGTCCAGACAATATTTTTGCCGCTTTCAGCGTTAAGCAGGCGGGCAACCTGATCGCGCGCCGCTTCATAGCGCGCGGTTAAGCGCTGGGCTTCGGCAAACTGGCTGCGATGCACATTGCCGGCGCTCAGGCTGTAAAACTGGTTGGTGGCCTCAATCACTGCCTGAGGCTTAAGGGCTGTCGCAGCGCTATCAAGATAGACACCGGCATCGGCCAGGGCCGGAAACTGCGCGCGAAAATGGGCAGGGCTGAATGCGTTCATGGAATTCCTCTTCGTGATGATGAGATCGTCGCGCAAATTCCGCAGCAGGGCAAGAAGGTTGATCTCTATCGGAATTGTCTGTTTATCCTGGCGCAGCAGACGAAGCAGGTTATGCTGAAATAGAGTCAGGAGAATGTCTTAGCCTGTTAATAAACACGCTTGAAATAGCATTAATTGCTGAAGGAGAAGAAAATGAAAAAGACTATCGCAATCGCCTCTGCCTGTATGCTTACCTTTGCCCTGAGCGCCTGTTCTGGCAACAACTATGTTATGCACACTAACGATGGCCGCTCCATCGTCTCAGAGGGTAAGCCGCAGACTGATAATGATACCGGCATGATCTCGTATAAGGATGCCAACGGGAATAAACAGCAGATCAACCGCAGTGATGTGAAAGAGATGGTTGAACTGGACCACTAACGGAATTGCAGACAAAAAAAAAGCACCGCAATTGGGCGGTGCTACATTAATCACTATGGACAGACAGGGTAAATGTACAGGAAGTGAAAAGGTGGTAGTTTTCCTACCGTGGTCTGAATCGCAGACCAATTGCAAACACAACAACACAACATCACAACCGTAAGCCAAAAGCCCATCAGAACACGCATTCCAAAAAAAGCTTTTCGTTCCGGCTCAGGAAGTGCCGCCACTATAGGTATTTGCTGGTAGTTCCTCAACGGACAATTTATAATGGCTCAGATAAAAAAAACTAATAGGTTAAACGTTGTTTCCTGTTTGTTAAAAGCCGTTAACATCTAAGCCAGATAACCATGTCCAAGCGATTACCACCACTTAATGCATTACGTGTATTTGATGCTGCTGCGCGCCATCTGAGCTTCACGCGCGCGGCCGATGAGCTTTTTGTGACTCAGGCCGCAGTCAGTCATCAAATCAAGTCTCTTGAGGATTTTCTGGGCCTCAAGCTGTTCCGCCGCCGCAACCGTTCCCTGCTTCTGACGGAAGAGGGGCAGAGCTATTTTCAGGATATCAAAGAGATATTTTCCCAGCTCACCGAGGCCACCCGTAAGCTGCAGGCGCGCAGTGCCAAAGGGGCACTGACGGTCAGTTTATTGCCAAGTTTTGCCATTCAATGGCTGGTGCCGAGACTCTCAAGCTTTAACTCAGCTTATCCGGGAATCGACGTTCGAATCCAGGCGGTCGACCGTCAGGAAGAGAAGCTGGCAGACGATGTCGACGTAGCGATTTTTTATGGCCGGGGCAACTGGCCAGGGCTGCGTGTTGAAAAATTGTACGCGGAATATTTGCTGCCGGTCTGCTCGCCACTACTCTTAACGGGCGAAAAAGCGTTAAAAACGCCGGACAATCTGGCGCAACACACGCTTTTGCATGATGCTTCTCGCCGCGACTGGCAAACTTATACCCGCCAGCTCGGTCTTAACCATATCAATGTGCAGCAGGGACCCATCTTTAGCCACAGTGCGATGGTGTTACAGGCTGCCATCCACGGACAGGGCGTGGCGTTGGCTAACAACGTGATGGCGCAGTCCGAAATTGAGGCTGGCCGCCTGGTCTGCCCCTTTAATGATGTTTTGGTCAGTAAGAACGCATTTTATCTGGTTTGTCATGACAGTCAGGCAGAACTGGGTAAAATAGCCGCGTTTCGCCAGTGGATCCTGGCAAAGGCGGCCAACGAGCAAGAAAAATTCCGCTTTCGGTACGAGTAACTTTTTCTTTTGCGTGCAGGGCGCGCATAACTTCAGGACAGAAACATGACCAGCCGTTTTATGCTGATTTTTGCCGCGGTGAGTGGCTTCATTTTTGTTGCGCTGGGCGCCTTTGGCGCACATGTATTACGCAAATCCCTGGGTGTAGTGGAGATGGGCTGGATCCATACCGGTCTGGAATATCAGGCGTTTCATACCCTGGCAATCTTCGGACTGGCCGTGGCGATGCAGCGCCGCATCAGCATCTGGTTTTACTGGAGCAGCGTATTTATGGCGCTGGGTACCGTGTTGTTCAGCGGTAGCCTCTATTGCCTTGCGCTGTCGCATTTACGCCTGTGGGCGTTTGTTACCCCGGTGGGCGGCGTCAGCTTCCTGGTCGGGTGGGTTTTAATGTTAATCGGTTCGTTCCGTCTGAAACGCAAGGGCGTTGTTCATGAATAAAGTTGTCTTATATTGTCGCCCGGGCTTTGAAAAAGAGTGTGCCGCGGAAATTACTGATAAAGCCGCGAAGCGTGAAGTCTTTGGTTTTGCTCGCGTGAAAGAGAATGCGGGCTACGTTGTTTTCGAATGCTATCAGCCAGAAGATGCCGATAAACTGGTTCGCGAGCTGCCGTTCAGCTCGCTGATTTTTGCCCGTCAGATGTTTGTGGCCGGCGAGCTGCTGCAGGATCTGCCGCCAGAGGATCGTATTACCCCTATTGCCGGTATGCTGCAGGGTGTCGTGGAGAAGGGCGGTGAGCTGCGCGTTGAGGTGGCCGATACTAACGAAAGCAAAGAGCTGATGAAGTTCTGCCGCAAATTCACCGTGCCGCTGCGCGCCGCACTGCGTGACAGCGGCGTGCTGACCAACTACGAGACGCCAAAGCGTCCGGTGGTGCATGTCTTCTTTATCGCTCCGGGCTGTTGTTATGCCGGGTATTCCTATACCACCAACAATTCGCCATTTTACATGGGGATCCCGCGTCTTAAGTTCCCGTCCGACGCGCCGAGCCGTTCCACCCTCAAGCTGGAAGAGGCGTTCCATATCTTTATCCCGGCTGACGAGTGGGATGAGCGTCTGGCAAACGGGATGTATGCGGTGGATCTGGGGGCCTGTCCGGGGGGCTGGACCTATCAGCTGGTGAAACGCAACATGTGGGTCTACTCCATTGATAATGGCCCGATTGCGCAAAGCCTGATGGACACAGGCCAGGTGACCTGGCTGCGCGAGGATGGTTTCCGCTACCGTCCGAACCGCAATAACATCTCGTGGCTGGTGTGCGATATGGTAGAAAAACCGGCCAAGGTGGCCGCGCTGATGGCAACCTGGCTGGTCAACGGCTGGTGTCGCGAGGCGATTTTCAACCTCAAGCTGCCGATGAAAAAGCGCTACGAAGAGGTTTCCCAGAACCTGGCATACATCCAGACCCAGCTTGATGAGCATGGCATCAATGCGGAGATCCAGGCGCGTCAGCTGTACCACGACCGCGAAGAGGTTACCGTGCATGTGCGCCGCTGGTGGGCTGCCGTGGGTGGTCGTCGCGACGAGCGGTAATCTGTACAACGCCCGGTAAGCGCAGCGCCACCGGGCATGACGTCACACTCGCTCTAACCTGAGCTGCTGCAAATTCCCGTCTAGCTGTAAATCGGTTTGCAACCGCGCGACGTCCCGCCAGATAAAGGCCATCTCTTTGTGCGCCTCCAGCTTTTTGCGCCACTTCTCCGGCACCTCATCCAGACGGGCGTAAATCCCTTCCAGATCCTGAAAATCAGCCAGCAGTTGGGCGGCACTTTTCGGGCCAATGCCCGCCACGCCCGGCACCCTTGAGCTGCTGATCCCCGCCAGTCCCCAGTAATCCGGCAGCTGCTGGGGGGATACGCCAAACTCACTGGCGATAAAGGGCGCATCGAGCCAGCGTTTCTGGAAATAGTCGCGAATGCGAATGGTGGGGGAAAGCAGCTGACAATAGCCTTTGTCCGTCGAGACAATGGTAGCCTGATGGCCTGCACTGGCCACTTTGACCGCCAGAGTAGCCGCGAGATCGTCGGCTTCGTTGCCCTGGGCGCCCCAGCAGGGGACTCCGCGCTGCTCAAAGGCGGCGCGGATGGCGGGCATTTCGGCGTGCAGATCGTCCGGCATCGGCGCGCGGCCGGCTTTGTAATCCGGCAGGCGCTGGTGACGCCAGCCGCAGTTGCGGGCTTCATCATCAAAAACGGCAACCGCATGGCTGGGCTGGCTGTGACGAATAAGCTGCTCCATAGCATGCAGGCAGGTATCCTTGCAGGGAGTGCCCTGTACCGCATGAATGCGGCGGATAAGATTCAGCGCGTCGACAATAAGCAAATGAACAGCCACAGATAATCCCTCTTATATCCAGTGGATTAAGGGTAACACCGTCGGCGGCATGAAACTACGAGAGGCGGGAAGAACGGGAAGGAGCCTCGCAAAACAAGGCTCCTTTTCAGGCTTAGTCGCAGGTAACAATCTTCATCGCCAGACCACCGCGGGAGGTTTCGCGGTATTTGGCGTTCATATCTTTCCCGGTTTCATACATGGTTTCGATCACTTTATCGAGGCAGACACGCGGCTCGCTGGTGCGACGCAGCGCCATACGTGCGGCGTTCACCGCCTTCACGGAGGCAATCGCGTTACGCTCGATACAGGGCACCTGCACCTGGCCGGCCACCGGATCGCAGGTCAGACCGAGGTTATGTTCCATGCCAATTTCTGCCGCAATGCAGACCTGCGCCGGACTGCCGCCCAGCAGCTCTGCCAGACCCGCTGCCGCCATGGAGCAAGCCACGCCCACTTCGCCCTGACAGCCCACTTCGGCGCCAGAGATCGAGGCGTTCATCTTATACAGCGAGCCAATGGCGCTGGTTACCAGCAGATAGCGGGCTAGTGAGTTGGCGTTTACTTCGCGGATAAACTTGTCGTAATAAGCTAGCACCGCAGGAACGATACCGCAGGCACCGTTCGTTGGGGCTGTTACTACGCGGCCACCCGCGGCGTTCTCTTCGTTCACCGCCAGCGCGAACATGTTGATCCAGTCCACCACCGCCATCGGATCGCTGGTGGTTTTATCGCTGCTCACCAGCATCCGACGCAGGGCCGCTGCACGGCGCGGAACACGCAGTTTACCCGGCAGCACGCCCTCGGTAGTGATGCCGCGCTCAATACCGCCGCGCATCACTTCCCAGACGTTAGCAAAGTGCTGTTCCAGTTCTTCTTTACTGTGTAGCGCCAGCTCGTTTTGCATCATCAGGCCGGAGAGGGAGAGGCCACTCTCCTGGCAATGACGCTGAAGGTCGGCAGCCGTTTTATACGGATACGGCACCGCGACAGGCGCGCTCTCTGGCTGCCCAAAATGGTCTTCGTCGACGATAAAACCGCCGCCGATAGAGTAATAGGTTTGGCTGTAAATCGCCTTGTCGCCTGCCAGCGCGGTGATGCGCATACCATTTTCGTGCAGCGACAGGTTGTCGGCGTGGAAATTCATGCAGCGATCAACCGGGAATTCAACTTCATGCTCACCGTTGGCCAGCAGCAGTCGGCCATGGGTGTTAACGTCCTGGATAAAGCCCGGGATGGCGTCAATATCAACACTATCCGGCAGGTTGCCCGCCAGGCCCATAATGATGGCGATATCGGTATGGTGACCTTTGCCGGTCAGCGACAGGGAGCCATAGACATCTACAACCACGCGGGTGGTGTCGTGCAGTATTCCGCGCGCAATAAGATCGTCCGTGAACTGTTTACCTGCTTTCATTGGCCCGACGGTGTGCGAGCTGGAAGGACCAATACCAATTTTAAAAATATCGAAAACGCTAATCATGATGCGTCCGTTGCTTTACGTCAGAGGAGTAGATTGCGCCATCCGAAGATGGCGCGGGAGGAATTACGCGAACAGCGAATAGAAGATAGCGGAGATAGCAATCAGACCCATAACCACAACGAAGACGTTGCTGATCTGGCCGCTGTATTTACGCATCGCTGGCACTTTCTGAATGGCGTACATCGGCATCAGGAACAGGATCATCGCAATGACCGGGCCGCCCAGGGTTTCGATCATGCCGAGGATGCTCGGGTTCAGGGTCGCAACCGCCCAGGTGGTCAGCAGCATGAACAGCGCAGTGATTTTGTTCAGCTTGTTGATTTCAATGCTCTTACCTTTACCGCGCAGAGATTTAATCACCATGCCGTTAAAGCCTTCACGCGCGCCCAGGTAGTGGCCGAGGAAAGATTTAGTGATAGCGATAATCGCGATGATTGGCGCCATCCAGGCAATCACTGGGGCATTAAAGTGGTTCGCCAGGTAAGAGAGAATCGAGATGTTCTGCTCTTTCGCTGCCGCCAGATCTGCCGGGGAGAGGCTCAGTACGCAGCTGAAGACGAAGAACATAACGGTCAGCACCATCATCACGTGAGCGCGAGCCAGGATGCTGGAGCACTTCTTCTCGGCGCCCTGGCCGTACTCTTCACGCTTCGCCACGGCGAAGGAGGAGATGATCGGCGAGTGGTTAAAGGAGAAGACCATTACCGGGATTGCCAGCCACAGGGTCATCCACAGGCCATTACCGGTGGCGGACGCGCTGCTCAGGGAGAGGGTTTCCAGCGCTGCGCCGTTCCACTGAGGGATCAGGTAGCAGGCCAGCACCATCAGGGCGATAACGAACGGGAACACCAGTACGCTCATCGCTTTTACAATCATCTGCTCACCGAAGCGCACGATAGTCATCATACCGACAATCAGAATCAGCGACAGAATGGCGCGCGGTGGCGGCGTCATGCCCAGCTGGTGGGTCATAAAGCTCTCAACGGTGTTGGTGATAGCCACGCTATAAACCAGCAGGATTGGGTAGATGGCAAAGAAGTAGAGCAGGGTAATCAGCTTACCTGCGCCAATACCGAAGTGTTCTTCAACCACTTCAGTGATGTCTTCGCCCGGATTTTTACCGGAGAGCACAAAACGGGTCAGGCCGCGGTGTGCGAAGTAGGTCATCGGGAACGCAATGATTGCCATGATGATCAGCGGAATTAAGCCGCCAACACCCGCGTTAATAGGCAGGAAGAGAACACCAGCGCCGATTGCTGTGCCGTACAGGCCAAGCATCCACATGGTATCGGTTTTACGCCATCCGCTTCGGGTTTCAATCGAAGCAACGGTGCTGGTTTGAGTGGTTTCCATCTGTGTCTCCAGGAGTAGCTAATGTCAGGTTTCTGGTCAAATTCGATGCAAAAAGGACAAATCGTAATATGAAATTCGCTCAGTGACGGTTTTTATATAATTTTTCTCCGTAACTATCGGCGGGCGGAAAGATACATTTTCATAATGGATCTATCAGTGATCCCGATCTCAAATGCAATAATCTACTTTTGAGGTGGATATCTTTAGACCATTTATCTGCTAAGAAAACATCACAGCGAATTTCTGGGCGCGAAGGCTATCATTAACGATATGTAGCGTGATAGAGAACCCAGCAATATAGGTGTCATACGCTGTATAAGTCGCGTTTTAGAGGATTTTTTCGTGATTTAAAGCATTTGTACCTAATAAATCACGCTTAGAAAATTTACGTAATCGTTTGCGTCCCCTACGGTAAACGCAAAAAGATAAGTTATGGTGATATCTGGCGCCACGCCATGTGGCTGAAGGCAATAAAAAAGCCGGGCGGCTGAGGGCCATTCCCGGCGGGAGAGAGTGAGAAGGCGCCCGACACGCAGCCGGGCAGGGGCGTTATGCGCAAATCTCGTAGCAGGGGATATAGGCGCTGCCCGGAAGTTTCATACGGTGCTGGGCGACAAAGCCCTGCAGCAGATCGTCCATGCGGCGCATCATTTCGCGGTCGCCATGGATTTTATAGGGACCAAACTCCTCAATGGCCTGGATACCCACCTCTTTCACGTTACCGGCCACGATGCCCGAGAAGGCGCGACGCAGGTCGGCGGCCAGTGTTTCAACCGGCTGATCGGGGTAGAGCTTCAGGTTAGCCATATTTTCATGTGACGGCTCAAACGGGATCTGTAGATCCGGCGAAATACGGATCGACCAGTTAAAGCTGTAGGCATCTCCGGTATCACGGCGGTTCTCTTTCACCAGCGGCATGGCCTTTTTCATCAGGCGTGCCACTTCTGCGGCATCGTCAATAATAATGCGATAGTGACGACGCACCGTTTCGCCCAGCGTATGCACAATGAACTCATCCAGTACGCGGAAGTAGTCGGCGCTCTCTTTCGGGCCGGTAAGGATCAGCGGCAGCACCTGATCCTGGTTAGCCGGATGCATCAGAATGCCCAGCAGATAGAGCAACTCTTCTGCCGTACCCACGCCGCCCGGGAAGATGATAATCCCGTGGGCGATGCGGACAAACGCCTCCAGACGTTTTTCAATGTCCGGCATGATGATCAGTTCGTTAACCAGCGGATTCGGTGGTTCAGCGGCGATGATCGACGGCTCGGTCATACCGATGAAGCGCCCCTCTTTGTAGCGCTGCTGCGCATGACCCACTGCCGCACCTTTCATCGGCGCTTCCATCGCACCCGGGCCACAGCCTGTGCAGATGTTCAGCTCGCGCAGACCCAACTGGGTACCCACACGACGGGCATAGAGATATTCGGTTTCGTTAATGGAGTGACCACCCCAGCACACCACCATACTTGGGGCTTCGCCCACGTGCAGGGCACGGGCGTTACGCAGTATAGAGAAGACCAGGTTGGTGATATGAACGGAGCTTTCCAGGTTCAGATGCTGGAAACGACCGGCGTTACTGATCTGGCCGTTCACGAACAGGATGTCGCGCAGAACCGCAAACAGGTTAGCCTGCAGCGCACGAATGATGCGCCCGTCAACAAAGGCCTCTTCCGGCGGGTTAATCAGTTCCAGCTTTACGCCACGTTCGCGGCGCAGGACGTTGATATCAAAGCTTTCAAAGCGGGACAGCAGCTCTTTGCTGTTGTCGGTGAGGCTACCGGAGTTCAGAACGGCAAGTGAACAGTTGCGAAACAATTGATAAAGATCGCTGCTGGCCGTGCTCTTGAGCATGTCCACTTCCAGCTGCGACAACATATCCATTGAGCCAAGCGGGCTAATATGTGTAATCAAGTGAGCTCCTTACGGGACGTTTATCGTCTTTCCCCGTTGATTACAATAGCCCTGGCTTATGACCTTTCACAACCTAAAGCGCGGAACATACCGCGCAGATTGCGAATTTATTTATTTTACTGACGCACTAACCGACCAATGGCGGGAACAAAATCGGTATTGCTGCGCCACGGGTTGATATCCAGTCCGCCGCGTCGGGTATAGCGGGCATAGACGCTGAGCGACTCCGGCTGGCAGAAACGAAGAATGTCGTTGAAGATGCGCTCCACGCACTGTTCGTGGAACTCGTTATGGTTACGGAAGGAGACCAGGTAGCGCAGCAGCTTCTCACGATCGATTTTTGCCCCGCGATACTGGATCTGTACCGAACCCCAGTCAGGCTGATGGGTAATCAGGCAGTTGGATTTGAGCAGGTGACTGACCAGCGTCTCTTCCACCACTTTGCCGCTGGCACTCTTTTCCAGCCACGCGGTGTCAAACTGATAGTTGTCGATCTCAATGTCTTGATCGTCGATGCAGGTGCCGTGGAAGTGGGCGATGGGCTGGCCTTCAAGCTCATCAATCCGGTAGAGCGCCACCGTGACCTTACCCTGGGCACAGGCGCTTAAATCCCTCTCCAGAGTGCGCTGTACCGCTTCCCAGCTCTCAAAGCGGGTCTGGTTAAAGCTGTTGAGGTAGAGCTTAAAGCTTTTGGACTCCACCAGATTGACGCTGGTGTAATCCAGCTCAACATGACCCACGGCCACCTGCGGCAAACCGCGGGCGTTAAGCCAGGAGAGCTCATAGAGCGTCCAGATATCGCCGCCGTGGAAGGGCAGGGCATCGGCCTTCAGGCCCAGCGGATCGCGATTAAGGCTGCGCGGCACACCCTGTAGCAGGCTGGCATCGTAGATATCGCGGTAGGCTGTGCTTTTGCCCAGCGTCAGGCCCGATAAGGCATCATGATTTTCGTAAGACATGTTTCATTGTCACTTTAAAGGTAAACTATGGGCTGAGTGTATCCTGGCTTATATGAAGAGAGAAACCGGTGGATAAAGAGACTGCTGCTGCGTTAACCGCATTTACTACGCGTTACTGTGACGCCTGGCATGAACAGAAAGCGTCATGGCCGCAAAGCGAAGAGCTGTACGGCGTGCCTTCACCCTGCATTATTACCTCTTCCGGGGATACCGTGACCTGGCAGCCGCAGCCCTTTACCGCTGAGCAGAGTGTAAATGCCATTGAACGTGCCATGGACATTGTGGTACAACCTCCGGTTCACGCGTTCTATACCACACAGTTCGCCGGGGATATGTGCGCTCGCTTTGATAATGAAGCGATGACGTTGCTGCAAACCTGGAGCGAAGAAGACCTGCTGCGCGTGCAGGAGAACCTGATAGGGCACCTCATTACCCAGAAGCGCCTGAAGCTATCGCCAACGTTGTTTATCGCCACGCTCGACAGTGAGATGGACGTTATCTCTGTCTGCAACCTCACGGGCAACGTGGTAAAAGAGACACTGGGTACGCAGAAACGTCAGACCCTCTCCGCTTCCCTTGCGGATTTTCTTAATCACCTTCATCCCGTCGTGTAATCCTGCATACTACTGCGCGTGTGAGAGATCTCTTACAGAGTTTGTGAGAGATCGCCCTTATTACTTGAATGTTTAAAACATCAGGTCATTTAAAAAATACTTTATTATCATCTTGTTGCGCTTTCATAACGCTTGGTACAGATACGCAAACTCTTTAATGTGGCTTACGCAGTGCCTTGTAAGACGAAGCGGAATCATGGATTCTATCTCCGTCGACAGGAAGCCGACACAAGAAACGAACATCAGGATGATGACGTTTCTTAACAAGGACACGTCAGGAAGACGCTACAAGGAAGGCTTCAGGATGAAGCAAGAGGATCACGCAGGACGCGTTGAAGGACACCTCCAGGAAGGAGAATGAGAGCCGGTACAGATGTCCGGTGGGTCAGGAAGACCAGGACGCTTCAGGAAGAAGCAGTCACATCAGGACGATGTGCGCAGGATGCATCGGTCAAGGGAAGACCAGACCTTAGGGTCAGAGGAAAAGTTGTCACGGATGAGCAGGGAGCACTAAAAGTAGCTGGATTGCTGCGAAACGAACCGGGAGCACTGTTTTTACAGTGCTCCCTTTTTTTATTTCTGCGTGGTCTTTGCTATGCTGCGCGCCGTTCACATTTTCAGTTGAGGTTTTCATGACCCATCACGACAACGTGCGCGCGCAACTGCACGCCATTGAAGCTTTACTGCGCGATCATCAGCTGTGGCAGGAGACGGCGCCGCAGCCAGACGCGTTTGAGAGCACGCAACCTTTCTGTATGGATACCCTGGAGCCGTTTGAGTGGCTGCAATGGGTCCTCATTCCCCGCATGCATGCCCTGCTCGATAGCGGCCATCCGCTACCCCAGAGCTTTGCCGTAGCGCCCTATTATGAAATGGCGCTGGACGCTGCCCATCCGTCACGCGACGCGGTGCTGGCCGCGCTGCTGGCGCTGGATACGCTCTTCGGCGACGAAGCATGATCGAGATCCTCTATCAGGATGAGTGGCTGGTCGCCGTTAATAAGCCCTCCGGCTGGCTGGTACACCGTAGCTGGCTGGACCGGGATGAAAAAGTGGTAGTGATGCAGACGGTACGCGACCAGATCGGACAGCATGTCTTCACTGCCCACCGTCTGGACAGACCCACTTCCGGCGTTCTGCTGATGGGACTCTCCAGCGAGGCCGGTCGACGTCTGGCGCAACAGTTTGAGCAGCATCAGATCCAGAAACGCTACCATGCGATTGTCCGGGGCTGGCTGACAGAGTGCGCCACGCTCGATTATCCCCTGACGGAAGAGCTGGATAAAATTGCCGATAAGTATGCCCGCGACGACAAAGGCCCGCAGCCCGCGGTAACCGACTATCGCGGCATGGCGACCACTGAAATGCCGGTTGCCACCAGTAAGTTTCCCACCACGCGCTATAGTCTGATTGAACTGGAGCCGAAAACCGGGCGTAAGCACCAGCTGCGACGTCACCTTGCGCATCTCCGCCATCCGATCATCGGCGACAGCAAGCATGGCGACTTGCGGCAAAACCGCAGCGCCGCAGAGCATTTCGGCTGTCATCGTCTGATGTTACACGCCAGCCAGCTGCAACTTATCCATCCGTTTACCGGCGAGCCGCTGACGATCCGGGCCGGGCTGGACGAGGTGTGGATGCAGGCGTTGTCACAGTTTGGATGGCGCGGACAACTCCCCGAAAATGAAAGGGTTGAGTTTGACGTAACCAACGTTCAGGATGATCGGAACGAGCGTTCAATCAGGGAGTAAAACATGGCGGTAATCGGAATTTTTGTCGGCACGATGTACGGTAACTCGCTGCTGGTGGCAGAAGAGGCCGAAGCGATTCTGGCGGGTATGGGCCATAAAGCCACGGTCTATGAAGATCCCGATCTGGCCGACTGGGAAAAATACCAGGGCCAGTATGCGCTGGTGGTCACCTCGACAACCGGGCAGGGCGATCTCCCGTACAGCATTGTTCCGTTGTACCAGGGAATTAAAGATAAGCTGGGTTATCAGCCGGAAATGCGTTACGGCATTATTGCGCTCGGTGACAGCACTTACGCGAATTTCTGCGGTGGCGGCAAGCTGTTCGACGCTCTGTTACAGGAGCAAAGCGCGCAGCGCGTGGGTGAGATGCTGATGATTGACGCCTCTGAACACCCTGAACCGGAAGGCGAATCCAATCCCTGGGTTGAACAGTGGGGCACATTGCTAAAATAAGTTCATGCCCTCCCTGAGCGGAGGGCCAGAACCCTTTGCCAGTTAACAAAGCGACCATGCAGCCAGTATAAGTTAACTGAATCGAGTAAGCTTTGGGCAATCGCCCGTAAATCCTCACCTGAAGCACGGTTATTAGCAGGCATTTTCACTGCGTCAAGCGACCTGTTTCACAATCCCGTTATTCCCTGACTTTGGCCTCCCCCTTACGGGCAGGCAGTTTTCATTTCCGTGAAGTCTCTTCCATTGTCCTGGGCTTTTGCCACAAACAACCGCACAGAGCCTTGCCAATGTTGTGTTGTTGCACGGTGAGAGGGGCCTGGTTCCTTTCTTATACTTTTTCCGCCAGTTAATAAAAATGCAGTCAGTAAGGCGAAACGACCTACATGTTCGAACTGCAAAAACACATACACGTCATTCTGATTACCCTACGGTTGAGCTGTTCAGAATGAACGTAGCGAAAACGCTATGATTCAGGAGTGCAAGAATGAGTTCATTAAGCCAAGCGGCGAGCAGCGCTGAAAAGCGCACTAACGCCCGCTACTGGATAGTGGTGATGCTGTTTATCGTCACATCCTTCAACTATGGCGACCGCGCCACCCTGTCGATTGCTGGTTCAGAAATGGCAAAAGATATCGGGCTGGATCCGGTCGGTATGGGGTATGTTTTCTCCGCATTTTCATGGGCCTATGTTATCGGCCAAATTCCAGGCGGTTGGCTGCTCGATCGCTTCGGTTCAAAACGCGTCTATTTCTGGTCCATTTTCATCTGGTCCATGTTTACCCTGCTGCAGGGCTTTGTGGATATCTTTAACGGCTTTGGCATCATTGTCGCGCTCTTTACCCTGCGCTTCCTCGTCGGGCTGGCAGAAGCCCCATCCTTCCCGGGCAACAGCCGGATCGTGGCTGCCTGGTTCCCGGCGCAGGAGAGGGGAACGGCGGTCTCCATTTTCAACTCCGCACAATACTTTGCCACCGTTATCTTCGCCCCTATCATGGGCTGGCTGACGCACGAGGTGGGCTGGTCGCACGTGTTCTTCTTTATGGGCGGTCTGGGTATTGTGATCAGCTTTATCTGGCTGAAAGTGATCCACGAACCGAACCAGCATCCTGGCGTAAACCAGAAAGAGCTGGACTACATCGCCGCAGGCGGCGCGCTGATCAACATGGATCAGGCGAGCAGCAAAGCGAAAGTCCCATTCAGCCAGAAACTGGGCCAAATCAAACAACTGGTGGGTTCCCGCATGATGCTCGGGATCTATCTCGGCCAGTACTGCATCAACGCCTTAACCTACTTCTTTATTACCTGGTTCCCGGTCTATCTGGTGCAGGCGCGCGGCATGTCGATTCTGAAAGCCGGGTTTGTCGCCTCCGTTCCGGCAATCTGCGGCTTTGTCGGCGGCGTACTGGGCGGGGTAATTTCCGACTGGCTGATGCGTCGTACTGGCTCTTTGAATATCGCCCGTAAAACGCCAATCGTGCTGGGTATGCTGCTCTCCATGACGATGGTGATGTGTAACTACGTGAACGCCGAGTGGATGATTATCGGCTTTATGGCGATGGCCTTCTTCGGTAAAGGTATCGGTGCGCTGGGCTGGGCGGTGATGGCAGATACCGCGCCGAAAGAGATCAGCGGCCTGAGCGGCGGTCTGTTCAATATGTTCGGCAACATCTCCGGCATTGTGACTCCGATTGCTATTGGCTACATCGTCGGTACCACCGGCTCGTTTAACGGGGCGCTGATCTACGTCGGTATCCATGCCCTGGTGGCGGTGCTGAGCTACCTGGTGCTGGTGGGTGATATCAAACGTATTGAGCTGAAACCTGTTACGGAGCGTTAATGATGAGTATGCAATCCAGCCCTGTCGTCACTGAAATGAAGGTTATCCCGGTTGCCGGCCAGGACAGTATGCTGCTGAACATCGGCGGCGCACATAACGCCTGGTTTACCCGCAATATCGTGGTACTGACCGATAACGCCGGGAATACCGGCGTAGGTGAAGCGCCAGGCGGCGAGGTGATCTACCAGACCCTGGTGGATGCCATTCCGCAGGTGGTGGGTCAGGAGGTGGCGCGCCTGAACAAAGTGGTGCAGCGCGTACATAAAGGCAACCAGTCTGCCGATTTCGATACCTTCGGCAAAGGCGCATGGACCTTTGAACTGCGGGTGAATGCGGTGGCGGCGCTGGAAGCGGCGCTGCTGGACCTGCTCTGCAAAGCGCTGAACGTGCCGGTGTGCGAACTGCTCGGCCCTGGAAAACAGCGCGATGCGGTCACCGTGCTGGGCTATCTCTTCTACCTGGGCGATCGCACCAAAACCGATCTCCCTTACCTGGAACGTTCGCCGGGCAGCCACGACTGGTATCACCTGCGCCATCAGGAGGCGCTCTCCAGTGAGGCGGTGGTGCGTCTGGCGGAAGCGGCGCAGGATCGCTATGGCTTTAAGGATTTCAAACTGAAAGGCGGCGTTCTGCCGGGCGAGCAAGAAATTGAGAGCGCCCGCGCCCTGAAAAAACGCTTCCCCGATGCCCGTATTACCGTGGATCCCAACGGCGCCTGGCTGCTGGATGAGGCCATCTCCTTGTGCAAAGGACTGGGCGATGTCCTGACCTACGCCGAAGATCCGTGCGGCGCCGAGCAGGGCTTCTCTGGCCGTGAGGTGATGGCGGAGTTCCGCCGCGCCACGGGCCTGCCGGTGGCGACCAACATGATCGCCACCAACTGGCGCGAGATGGGGCACGCCGTCATGCTCAACGCGGTCGATATTCCGCTGGCGGACCCGCACTTCTGGACCCTTTCCGGCGCGGTACGGGTGGCGCAGCTGTGCGATGACTGGGGCCTGACCTGGGGTTGCCACTCCAACAACCACTTTGATATTTCGCTGGCGATGTTTACCCATGTCGGCGCTGCCGCACCGGGCACGCCGACCGCTATCGACACCCACTGGATCTGGCAGGAAGGCGAAGCGCGCCTGACCAAAAATCCACTCGAAATTAAACACGGCAAGATTGCCGTACCTGATGCACCGGGGCTTGGCGTGGAACTTGACTGGGATCAGATCCACAAAGCGCATGAGGCGTATAAGAAACTGCCAGGCGGCGCGCGTAATGACGCAGGCCCAATGCAGTACCTTATCCCCGGCTGGACCTTTGACCGTAAACGCCCGGCGTTCGGTCGCCACTGATTAAAGGATGGAATTATGAGCACGTTTACTACTCCTGTTGTGACCTCCATGCAGGTTATCCCGGTTGCCGGCCATGACAGCATGCTGATGAACCTGAGCGGCGCCCATGCCCCGTTCTTCACCCGTAATATTGTGATCATCAAAGATAACTCCGGTCACACCGGGGTAGGTGAAATCCCGGGTGGCGAGAAGATCCGTAAAACACTGGAAGAGGCGATCCCGCTGGTGGTGGGGCAAACCCTCGGCGCCTATAAAAACGTTCTTAACGCCGTACGTAACGAATTTGCCGACCGTGACGCGGGTGGCCGCGGTTTACAGACCTTCGACCTGCGCACCACTATTCACGTCGTGACCGGCATTGAAGCGGCGATGCTCGATCTGCTGGGTCAGCATCTGGGCGTTAACGTCGCCTCCCTGCTGGGTGATGGGCAGCAGCGCACCGAAGTGGAGATGCTGGGCTACCTGTTCTTCGTCGGCAACCGCAAGCTGACCCCGCTGCCGTACCAGAGCCAGCCGGATGAGCAGTGCGACTGGTATCGCCTGCGCCATGAAGAGGCGATGACCCCTGATGCGGTGGTCCGTCTGGCGGAAGCGGCCTACGAGAAGTACGGTTTTAACGATTTCAAACTGAAGGGCGGCGTGCTGGCGGGTGAAGAAGAAGCCGAATCGATCATTGCGCTGGCGAAACGCTTCCCACAGGCGCGCGTCACCCTCGATCCAAACGGAGCCTGGTCGCTGGATGAGGCGATCCGCATCGGTAAACGTCTGAAGGGTGTGCTGGCCTATGCGGAAGATCCGTGCGGTGCTGAGCAGGGCTTCTCCGGACGTGAAGTGATGGCCGAGTTCCGCCGTGCCACCGGTCTGCCAACCGCCACCAATATGATCGCCACCGACTGGCGTCAGATGGGTCATACCCTGTCGTTGCAGTCGGTGGATATCCCGCTGGCGGACCCGCACTTCTGGACCATGCAGGGCTCGGTGCGCGTGGCGCAGATGTGTCACGAGTTCGGCCTGACCTGGGGCTCGCACTCCAATAACCACTTTGATATCTCGCTGGCGATGTTTACCCACGTGGCCGCTGCCGCGCCGGGCAACATCACCGCCATCGACACCCACTGGATCTGGCAGGAGGGCAACCAGCGCCTGACCAAACAGCCGTACGAAATCAAGGGCGGTATGGTGCAGGTGCCAACCACGCCGGGTCTGGGCGTGGAACTGGATATGGATCAAGTGATGAAGGCGCACGAGCTCTATCTGCAGCACGGTCTGGGCGCACGCGACGACGCGATGGCGATGCAGTACCTGATCCCGGAGTGGACCTTCAACAACAAACGCCCTTGCATGGTGCGTTAAGTCCGGTGCCGGTTCCTGCGGGAGTCGGCATTTTCTCTTGCGTGACGGGTGTATGCTTATGGTAGTCAACATGCGTAAGGACGGCTTATGAAAATAGTGATCGCACCGGACTCTTACAAAGAGAGCCTGAGTGCCCTGGCAGTGGCAACGGCGATAGAGCAAGGATTTTGCGAGATTTTCCCCACGGCGGAGTACGTGAAACTGCCGGTTGCCGATGGTGGGGAGGGCACCGTGGAAGCGATGGTCGCCGCCACCCAGGGTGAAATTATTCAGGTACGCGTAACGGGGCCGCTCGGCGAGCATGTTGACGGTTTTTATGGCCGCTCCGGCGATGGAAAAAGCGCATTCATCGAGATGGCGGCGGCCAGCGGTCTGGAGCTGGTTCCCCCGGCCCAGCGCAATCCGCTGAAAACCACCTCCTGGGGAACCGGGGAGCTGATCCGCCATGCCCTGGATGCAGGCGTAAAACATATCATCATTGGGATTGGCGGCAGCGCCACCAACGATGGCGGTGCAGGAATGGTGCAGGCGCTGGGTGCGAAGCTGCTGGACGAACAGGGTCACGCCATCGGTCCCGGCGGCGGTGAACTGGAAAGGCTGGCTCGTATCGATATCAGTGGTCTGGATAAACGGCTGACGTCGTGCCGCATTGAGGTGGCATGCGACGTCACTAACCCGCTGACCGGCGACAACGGCGCTACCGCCGTGTTTGGTCCACAGAAGGGGGCGACCTCAGAGATGATCGTGCGCCTCGATCGCGCGCTGACGCAGTATGCCCGAATCATCGCCCGCGACCTGGACGTTGACGTGCTCGGGCTGGCGGGTGGCGGCGCGGCGGGCGGTATGGGCGCGGCGTTGTACGCGTTCTGCGGCGCGCAGCTGCGTCAGGGTATTGAAATCGTCACCGATGCGCTCAATCTCGACGGCCTGGTGGCCGATGCCGATTTGGTGATCACCGGCGAAGGGCGGATCGACAGCCAGACCGTTCATGGCAAAGTGCCGGTAGGGGTGGCGAAGATTGCCAAACGCTACAATAAACCGGTCATTGGCCTGGCGGGCAGCCTGACGGCGGATGTCGGCGTGGTGCACGACCATGGTATCGACGCGGTATTCAGCGTGATTTATACCGTCTGCACGCTGGAAGAGGCGCTGGAAGATGCCGAAGAAAACGTGCGGATGGCGGCCCGCAATATCGCCGCCGTATTAAAAGTGGGAAGGGGGCTGTAACCCCTTCTGGTCCCCCTCTTCCTGTCGGGAGAGGGGCCTTACGACCCCAGCACCTTCATCGCTTCCCGCGTGACGTTATCCATCTCATCCAGCAACTCCAGGAACTCCGGCTCCAGCTCGCTTTCCGGCGTGCCGGAACGTAACTGCTGCTCCAGCAGCTGACAGAGATTCTTAAGACGCGGCACCCCGCTGTACCCGCAGCTGCCGTGCAGCTTGTGGATCGCCCCGACCAGATCTTCCGGGTTTTCTCCCACCAGCTGCTCTTCCACTTTATTGCGGATCTCTGGCAGGAATGCGACCAGCATCTGCAGCATCTCCCGCGCGAGGTCGTTTTTGCCCGCCGCCTGACGCAGCGCCAGCTGCCAGTCGAGGGTGACACTGCCGTTAACTACGATCTCCGGGACCACCGGCGGGACCTCCGGTGCGGGGAGCCAGTGACCTGTGGTAGGGCCGGGTTTGTAGCGCAGCAGCAGGCTGTGCAGTTTCTCTTCTTCAATCGGCTTCGCCAGATAGTCGTTCATCCCGGCGCTCAGCAGCTTCTCCTTTTGCCCCGCCATCGCATGCGCCGTCACGGCAATCACCGGGGTTTGCTGCTGATGGGGAAGCTGGCGAATCAGTTCACAAGCGCGGATGCCGTCCATACCGGGCATCTGGATATCCATCATGATCAGGTCAAACGGCTTCTCCTTTGCTCGCTCCACGGCCTGCAAACCGCTCTCGCACAGTTCGACATGTTGAACCTGATCCTCCAGCAGCGCCCCGATCAGCTTCAGGTTGGCGGGGTTGTCATCCACCGCCATCACGGTCATCGGCAGTTTGCTCTCATCGCTGATAATCGGTGCGATGTGATGGTTCAGACGGCAATATTCCGTCAGCGTTGGCAACAGGCGCGTGGCCGTCAGCGGTTTCAGCAGGCAGGCGGCCGCCCCGTCATGTTTTAGCTCCTCGGCGTTGATCTGGGCATGGCAGGGCAGGGCCAGCAGCAGGTAATCGGTCATCGAGGCCGCTTTCGCCAGCCGCTCCTCCTGCATGGTCAGATCGCCGGTAAAGGTCACCGGGATCCCCAGCAGCAGGATGTCGTAATGGTCAACCGGCAGCGTGGAGAAGTTCGGACTGTAGACCACCTCCAGCGGTGTCGTGCTTAACACATCGAGGGTGCTTTGCGCGGCGGCGGTATTGGGCTCCACGTACGCCAGCCGTTTACCCTGCAGACAATCCATGGCCAGACGATCGGTAAGCACGTTCGGGTTCAGGTCGAGGTTGATATGGAACCAGAAGGTCGAGCCCCGGTTAGGCTGGCTGTGGAAGGAGATATCGCCCCCCATCTCATTAACCAGTTTTTGCGTGATGACCAGCCCCAGCCCGGTACCGCCGTGGCGGCGGGAGATGCTGGCGTCGGCCTGGCGGAAGGCCTGGAACAGCCGGGACTGATCGCGCTCAGGAATACCGATCCCCGTGTCGCGGATCTGCACCTCAATCTGCACTTTGGTATTGCTGATGGAGCGTTTTTCGACCAGCACGTCGATGTTCCCGCTCTCGGTGAACTTAATGGCGTTACCCACCAGGTTGGTGATCACCTGTTGCAGGCGCAGCGGATCGCCAATGACGTTGTCCGGCACATCATTTTTAATGTTCAGCGTAAGCTCCAGCCCCTTGTCATGGGAGGAGTGCGCCAGCAGGGTGACCACCTCATCCAGGGTGTTGCGCAGCGGGAACGGAATGCTCTCGAGGATCAGTTTGCCCGCCTCGAGCTTGGAGAAGTCCAGCACGTCATTGATGATCGCCAGCAGGTTATTGGCGGAGCGTTCAATGGTATGCAGGTGGTCGCGCTGGGTCGGGTTGAGCTCGGTTTTCAGGGTCAGGCGGGTAAAGCCAATCACCCCATTGAGCGGGGTGCGCAGCTCGTGGGACATATTCGCCAGGAACTCCGACTTGATGCGTGCCGCCTCCTGGGCGCGTTTTTTAGCCAGATCCAGCTCAACGTTCTGGATCTCCATCTGCTCCAGCGTTTCGCGCAGGTCGGAAGTGGCCTGATCGACGTTATGCTGCATCTCCTCATGGTATGCCGCCAGCGACATGGCCATCGAGTTGATGCCGTTTTTCAGCATATCCAGCTCGCCGAGCATAAAGCCTTCGACGCGGCTGTCGAGCTGGCCCCGGCGGATCCGGTCGACGGTATTCACCATGTTGCGGATGGGGCTGGTTACATCCCGCATCAGACGCCAGCCGAAGATCAGCGCAATGCCAATACAAAACAGCATCATCACCGTGGAGATAAAGATCTCCCGATACTGTTGCAGCCGCACGGACTTGAGATCCAGCTCCAGCGCCACATATCCCAGCAAGTTGTTATTGGGCTTAGCGTCCGACGCGGGAGATTCATCCGGTGAATAGCTTTCCGAAATAATGGGGGTGCGCAGGATCATTTTTTCACCCTGGCGGATCACGCTCAGCCGCTTTGGAAACGCCGTACCATCCGGCAGCTTCAGGGTGTCCGGATCAAGCTGAATATTGGAGGTCACGAACAGGTGATTATTTTGGTCATACACTGAAATCGCCCGCACAATGTCCGAATGCCGACGGTGCAGAATGCTGATGAGCTGGCCGATGGGCTCGCGATTTTGCAGGTTCATGCCGTACTCGCTGGAGACCGCGAGCGGCTCAATAATGCTGGCACCGGCGTCCTCGAGCTGACGTTGCAGGTCGTTATAACGGTGCACCACGAAGAAGGTACTCAGCAGTAAACCAATGAGTACGGTAGGGGCGAGGATCAAAATCATCATGCGCGCACGCAGGCTGTAGTTGGTCATGGAGTTCCGTTATGGGACAATTAGAGTCAATATGTTCATTTGAGAAAATTCCCGGCGATGGCGCAATTCTACTCTGCAAAGCGACGCGTGACGACGCGTCAGATCATAACTGTTGAAGTGACAGACCTCGATCCGTTCGGACAGGGGGTGGCGCGCCACGAGGGCAAGACCGTATTTATTCCCGGCCTGCTGCCCCAGGAGCGTGCGGAAATCACCCTGACGGAAGAGAAACGTCAGTACGCTCGCGGGCAGGTAAAGCGCCGTCTTAATGATAGCCCGGAACGCGAAACGCCCCGCTGCCCGCACTTTGGCGTCTGCGGCGGCTGCCAACAGCAGCATGCCAGCGTCGCGCTGCAGGAGCGCAGCAAAAGCAACGCCCTGGCGCGTTTGCTGAAGCACGACGTCGATGAGGTGATCGCAGATAAACCCTGGGGCTACCGCCGCCGGGCGCGTCTGAGCCTCAATTATCAGCCGAAAACCGCTCGTCTGGAGATGGGCTTTCGCAAGGCCAACTCCAGCGATATCGTTGATGTCAGAGAGTGCCCCATTCTGGTGCCCCGTCTTGAGGCATTGCTGCCAGAAGTGCGCAAATGCCTCTCTGACCTGCAGGGCGTACGTCATCTTGGGCACGTTGAACTGGTGCTGGCGAACAGCGGCCCGCTGATGGTGCTGCGCCATACTGCACCGCTTTCGGCCAAAGATCGCGAAAAACTGGAACGCTTTTCGCATTCCCATGAGCTTGACCTTTATCTCGCCCCGCAAAGCGAGATACTTGAGCAACTGAGCGGGGAAACGCCCTGGTATGATTCAGACGGGCTACGCTTAACGTTCAGCCCGCGCGACTTCATCCAGGTGAATGACGGCGTTAACCAGCAGATGGTCGCGACTGCGCTGGCGTGGCTGGATATTCAGCCGGAGGATCGGGTGCTCGACCTGTTTTGCGGGATGGGCAACTTTACCCTGCCGCTGGCAAAACGGGCACGAAGCGTGGTCGGCGTTGAAGGGGTGGCGGCGCTGGTGGAAAAGGGGCGCGATAACGCTGTACACAATGCGCTGCAAAACGTGACATTTTTTCACGAGAATCTGGAAGAGGATGTTACACAGCAGCCATGGGCGGCGCACGGTTTCGATAAAATTCTGCTTGATCCGGCACGCGCAGGCGCGCCAGGCGTGATGCAGCATATTATTAAACTGGCCCCCAAACGTGTGGTCTATGTTTCCTGTAATCCGGCGACGCTTGCCCGCGATAGCGAGGCGTTATTAGCGGCGGGTTACCAGATTCAGCGTCTGGCAATGCTTGATATGTTCCCGCACACTGGGCATCTGGAATCAATGGCGTTGTTTGAACACAATTGATGAGTTTCGGCTTGTCGAATTCGACAGGCAGGGGTCCCTAAAGGAGAGGACAATGGTTGCGGTAAGAAGTGCACATCTCAATAAAGCTGGTGAGTTTGACCCACAAAAATGGATCGCAAGTCTGGGGATCGCCAGCCAGCAGTCGTGTGAACGCTTAACCGAAACATGGGCCTACTGTCTGCGCACCACACAGGGGCATCCCGATGCCGAGCTGCTGCTGTGGCGCGGCGTAGAGATGGTTGAGATCCTCTCCATGCTGAGTATGGATATCGACACCCTCCGTGCGGCTATGCTCTTCCCGCTGGCCGACGCCGAGGTGGTCACAGAAGAGGTGTTGCGCGAAAGCGTCGGGAAATCGATCGTGGCGCTGATCCACGGCGTGCGCGATATGGCCGCCATCCGTCAGCTGAAAGCCACCCACACCGATTCGGTCTCGTCTGAACAGGTGGATAACGTTCGTCGTATGCTGCTGGCGATGGTGGATGATTTCCGCTGCGTGGTGATTAAGCTTGCCGAGCGCGTCGCCCACCTGCGGGAAGTCAAAGACGCGCCGGAAGACGAACGCGTGCTGGCGGCGAAAGAGTGCACCAACATCTATGCCCCGCTGGCGAACCGTCTGGGCATCGGCCAGCTGAAATGGGAGCTGGAGGATTACTGCTTCCGCTACCTGCACCCGGCGGAATACAAACGCATTGCTAAGCTGCTGCACGAGCGCCGTATCGATCGGGAACACTACATCGATGAGTTTGTCGGCGGCTTACGTAAGTCGATGAAAGAAGAGGGCGTGAAGGCCGAAGTCTATGGCCGTCCGAAGCATATCTACAGCATCTGGCGCAAAATGCAGAAAAAACATCTCGCCTTTGACGAGCTGTTTGATGTGCGCGCCGTGCGTATCGTCGCCGAGCGGCTGCAGGACTGCTACGCCGCTCTGGGGATTGTCCACACCCATTACCGCCATCTGCCGGATGAGTTTGACGACTATGTCGCCAATCCGAAACCGAACGGCTACCAGTCGATCCATACCGTGGTGCTGGGGCCGGGCGGCAAAACCGTCGAAATCCAGATCCGTACCAAGCAGATGCATGAAGAGTCCGAGCTGGGCGTCGCCGCGCACTGGAAGTATAAAGAGGGACCCACAAGCGGGGCGCGCTCCGGTCATGAAGATCGTATCGCCTGGCTGCGTAAGCTGATTGCGTGGCAGGAGGAGATGGCCGACTCCGGTGAAATGCTCGACGAATTGCGCAGCCAGGTCTTTGACGACCGGGTCTACGTCTTTACGCCGAAAGGCGACGTGGTTGACCTGCCGGCAGGCTCAACGCCGCTCGACTTCGCCTACCATATCCATAGCGATGTGGGGCATCGCTGCATCGGCGCTAAAATCGGCGGGCGTATCGTGCCGTTCACCTACCAGCTGCAGATGGGCGACCAGATTGAGATCATTACCCAGAAACAGCCGAACCCGAGCCGCGACTGGCTGAACCCGAACCTCGGCTATGTCACCACCAGCCGCGGGCGCTCAAAAATTCATGCCTGGTTCCGCAAGCAGGATCGCGACAAGAATATTCTTGCCGGACGCCAGATCCTTGATGATGAGCTGGAGCATTTAGGCATCCACCTGAAAGAGGCAGAAAAATTCCTCCTGCCGCGCTACAACTTTAACGAGCTGGATGAGCTGCTGGCCGCCATTGGCGGTGGGGATATTCGCCTTAACCAGATGGTGAATTTCCTGCAGGCACAATTCAACAAACCGAGCGCGGAAGAGCAAGATGCGGCGGCGCTGAAGCAGCTTCAGCAGAAAAGCTACGCTCCCTCGCACCGTGGCAAAGAAAAAGACAAAGGCAGAGTGGTGGTGGAGGGCGTCGGCAACCTGATGCACCATATTGCCCGCTGCTGCCAGCCAATCCCGGGGGACGAGATTGTCGGCTTTATCACCCAGGGGCGCGGGATCTCCATTCACCGTGCGGACTGCGATCAGCTGGATGATTTACAGTCCCACGCGCCGGAACGCATCGTGGATGCGGTGTGGGGCGAGAGCTATTCTGCCGGTTATTCACTGGTAGTGCGGGTCTCAGCCAACGATCGCAGCGGCCTGCTGCGCGATATCACCACCATTCTGGCGAACGAGAAGGTGAACGTGCTGGGCGTCGCCAGCCGCAGCGATACGCGCCAGCAGCTCGCCACCATTGATATGACCATCGAAATCTATAACCTGCAGGTGCTGGGCCGCGTGCTCGGCAAGCTGAACCAGGTGCCGGATGTGATCGACGCCCGCCGTCTGCACGGCGGCTAATCGCACCTTCTTTTGTAGGCCGGGTAAGGCGTAAGCCGCCACCCGGCATTTTTTTATCAGGACAAAACTATGACCCAAATCGACCGCCTGCTCGGCATTATGCAACGTCTGCGCGACCCGGAAAACGGCTGTCCGTGGGACAAAGAGCAGACTTTCGCCACCATCGCCCCCTACACTCTGGAAGAGACCTACGAGGTGCTGGACGCTATCTCCCGGGAAGATTTTGACGATCTGCGTGGCGAGCTGGGTGACCTGCTGTTCCAGGTGGTGTTCTATGCGCAGATGGCCCAGGAAGAGGGGCGCTTCGATTTCAACGATATCTGCGCCGCCATCAGCGACAAGCTGGAGCGCCGCCACCCGCACATCTTTGGTGATGCTACCGCCGAAAACAGTACCGAGGTTCTGGCCCGCTGGGAGCAGATTAAAAGCGCGGAACGGGCTGAAAAATCGCAACATTCCGCGCTGGACGATATTCCGTTAAGCCTGCCGGCGCTGATGCGCGCGCACAAGATCCAGAAACGTTGTTCGACGGTGGGGTTTGACTGGACATCCTTAGGCCCGGTGCTCGACAAGGTGCATGAAGAGATTGACGAGGTGATGCACGAAGCGCAGCAGGCGGTAGTGGATCAGGAGAAGCTTGAAGAGGAGATGGGCGATCTGCTGTTTGCCACCGTCAATCTTTCCCGTCATCTGGGCGTCAAAGCTGAAGTGGCGCTGCAGAAAGCGAACCTCAAATTCGAGCGCCGCTTCCGGGAAGTGGAGCGCATTATCGCGGCTCGCGGCCTGGAAATGACCGGCGTGGACCTCGATGCGATGGAAGAAGTCTGGCAGGAAGTAAAACGCCAGGAATCTGATCTCTAACGGGTTTTTGCGATCAAGCGCAATTTGTGTGATTTTTTAAATGACAAGCGCTTGATTTGCGTCAAAAACATTTACTCAAAAGGGGCTATTTTCTCACTCCCAATATGAGTCAAAGCCTGAGACAGGAGACGGAGAATGAAAGTTTGTGGCGCTCGCCGTGTTCGGGTATACTACTTTCCCGTCCTGGTTATTCCATCGTTTCACCCTAACTTCTCAGGTTCAGCATGACAACGAACTATATTTTTGTGACCGGCGGGGTTGTATCCTCTCTGGGTAAAGGCATTGCCGCAGCCTCCCTCGCAGCCATTCTTGAAGCCCGTGGCCTCAATGTGACCATGATGAAGCTGGATCCGTACATCAACGTCGATCCAGGTACCATGAGCCCGATCCAACACGGGGAAGTGTTCGTTACTGAAGACGGCGCTGAAACCGACCTGGACCTGGGTCACTACGAGCGCTTCATTCGCACCAAAATGACCCGCCGTAACAACTTCACGACTGGCCGTATCTACTCCGACGTTCTGCGTAAAGAGCGTCGCGGTGACTACCTGGGCGCAACCGTTCAGGTTATCCCACACATCACCAACGCCATTAAAGAGCGCATCATTGCCGGTGGTGAAGGCCACGACGTCGTGCTGGTAGAAATCGGCGGTACCGTAGGCGATATCGAATCCCTGCCGTTCCTCGAAGCGATCCGTCAGCTGGCGGTGGACATTGGTCGCGAACACGCGCTGTTCATGCACCTGACTCTGGTGCCGTACATGGCTGCCGCAGGTGAAGTGAAAACCAAACCGACCCAGCACTCCGTTAAAGAGCTGCTCTCCATCGGTATTCAGCCAGATATTCTGGTCTGCCGCTCCGATCGTGCGGTTCCGGCCAACGAACGTGCAAAAATTGCATTGTTCTGTAACGTGCCAGAAAAAGCCGTTATTTCAATGAAAGATGTCGATTCCATTTATAAAATTCCGGGCCTGTTGAAATCACAGGGCCTGGACGATTATATTTGTAAACGATTCAGCTTGAACTGTCCGGAAGCTAACCTGTCTGAATGGGAACAGGTTATTTACGAAGAAGCGAACCCGGCAGGCGAAGTGACTATCGGTATGGTCGGCAAGTACATCGAACTGCCGGACGCCTATAAGTCCGTTATCGAAGCGCTGAAACACGGTGGCCTGAAAAACCGCGTAACCGTCAACATCAAGCTGATCGATTCGCAGGATGTTGAAACCCGCGGTGTAGAAATTCTGAAAGATCTGGATGCTATTCTGATCCCTGGCGGCTTCGGCTACCGTGGCGTTGAAGGCAAGATCGCTACCGCACGCTATGCGCGTGAAAACAATATTCCTTACCTCGGCATTTGCCTGGGTATGCAGGTTGCACTGATTGAATTTGCCCGTAATGTGGTGGGCATGGAAAACGCGAACTCTACGGAATTTGTGCCAGACTGTAAGTACCCTGTTGTGGCGCTGATTACCGAATGGCGCGACGAAGAAGGTAACGTCGAAGTCCGTACCGAGAAAAGCGATCTGGGTGGCACGATGCGTCTGGGTTCTCAGGCTTGCCAGCTCTCTGATGACAGCCTGGTACGCCAGATGTACGGTGCGCCAGTCATCACTGAACGCCATCGTCACCGTTATGAAGTGAACAACCTGCTGTTGAAACAAATTGAAGCTGCGGGTCTGCGTATTGCGGGCCGCTCCGGGGATGATCAGTTGGTCGAGATCATCGAAGTGCCGAACCACCCGTGGTTCGTTGCCTGCCAGTTCCACCCGGAATTTACTTCTACGCCGCGTGATGGACATCCGCTGTTTGCTGGCTTTGTAAAAGCCGCGACGGAGTTCCAGAAGCGTCAGGCGAAGTAAGAAAAGTTAGAACGGCAGCGCGTACCAAGGGTACGCGCTGTTTGTCTGGAGTTTTAGTTTAACTTGTACTGAGGAAAATCTAATGTCCAAAATCGTTAAAGTCATCGGTCGTGAAATCATCGACTCCCGTGGTAACCCGACTGTTGAAGCCGAAGTACACCTGGAAGGTGGTTTCGTAGGTATGGCTGCTGCGCCGTCAGGTGCTTCTACTGGTTCCCGCGAAGCGCTGGAACTGCGCGATGGCGACAAATCCCGCTTCCTGGGCAAAGGCGTAACCAAAGCGGTTGGCGCAGTAAACGGTCCTATTGCTCAGGCAATCCTTGGCAAAGATGCCAAAGATCAGGCTGGCATTGACAAGATCATGATCGATCTGGACGGTACTGAAAACAAATCTAACTTCGGTGCGAACGCAATCCTGGCTGTTTCCCTGGCAAACGCCAAAGCAGCAGCAGCTTCTAAAGGTCAGCCACTGTTCGAACACATTGCTGAACTGAACGGCACTCCAGGCAAATACTCCATGCCAGTTCCGATGATGAACATCATCAACGGCGGTGAGCACGCTGACAACAACGTCGACATCCAGGAATTCATGATTCAGCCGGTTGGCGCGAAAACTGTTAAAGAAGCCATCCGTATGGGTTCTGAAGTTTTCCATCACCTGGCAAAAGTTCTGAAAGCCAAAGGCATGAACACCGCTGTTGGTGACGAAGGTGGTTATGCACCTAACCTGGGTTCTAACGCCGAAGCACTGGCCGTAATCGCTGAAGCAGTTAAAGCAGCAGGCTACGAGCTGGGCACCGACATCACCCTGGCGATGGACTGCGCAGCATCTGAATTCTACAAAGACGGTAAATACGTTCTGGCTGGCGAAGGCAACAAAGCGTTCACTTCCGAAGAGTTCACTCACTTCCTGGAAGAGCTGACCAAACAGTACCCAATCGTCTCCATCGAAGATGGTCTGGACGAGTCTGACTGGGATGGTTTCGCATACCAGACTAAAGTACTGGGCGACAAAATCCAGCTGGTTGGTGACGACCTGTTCGTAACCAACACCAAAATCCTGAAAGAAGGTATCGAGAAAGGCATCGCTAACTCCATCCTGATCAAATTCAACCAGATCGGTTCTCTGACCGAAACTCTGGCTGCGATCAAAATGGCGAAAGACGCTGGTTACACTGCCGTTATCTCTCACCGTTCAGGCGAAACTGAAGACGCGACCATCGCTGACCTGGCTGTTGGTACCGCTGCTGGCCAGATCAAAACTGGTTCTATGAGCCGTTCTGACCGTGTTGCTAAATACAACCAGTTGATTCGTATCGAAGAAGCGCTGGGCGAAAAAGCACCTTACAACGGTCGTAAAGAGATCAAAGGTCAGTAATTCACGCTGAACCTTCATCTTTAGAAAAACCCGCTTCGGCGGGTTTTTTTTTATCATCACACCGTCGGTACGCTATGACGTGTGCATACCGCCTGTTCAATAATTTCGGCAGCCCGCGCTGCCCCTCCGGCGTTAATCAGCTGAGTCTGGAGGGCGGTGATGCGCTGCGTGTACTGCTTATTTTCCAGCAGGTCGAGAAGATGCTGGCTGAGCGTGCGGCTCGGCGAAAAACGGCAGGCCTTAAGGCCAATGCCGCTGAAGACCACTCGGGCGGCGACGCCTGGCTGATCAAACGCCAGAGGCACGGCGAGGATCGGCGTGGCGGTGGCGATGGCATCCATAACCGTATTCAGCCCAGCGTGGGTGATGACGGCGCTGGCATCGCGCAATACCGCCAGCTGATCGGTAAATCCTACGGTTTTCGCCCCGGCACGTGCCAGCCGGGCGGTTTGACTTGCATTCAGTCTGTCACAGTGGGCAATAAGCAAGGGCACACCAGCCTGTCGGCAGGCGCGGGCAATTGTGCGGAACAGCCCGTAGCGGTAGCCCTGGAGCGTACCTAATGACGCAAAAACAAACGGCTTCTTATTGCCGGAAGAGACCGTTGGCGGATCGTAGCGTAGCGGACCTACCGCATGGAAGCAGGCGGGCAAGGTGCGTGGAAAATCAAAGCCTGGGATGGTCTGGCTGATTTGCGCCAACGGCGACAGGCATTGATCCAGCCTGTTGCGCGAGGACAGACCAAACGCCCGGGCATGACGGGCAATCACTCGCCCCTGTCTCGACATCAGCCAGTCATACACATCCGCACTGGAAGCGTATAATTTCCGGCTGCGATTGCTGGTGCCATAGCGAAAAGGCATCACCGGCAAGGGAATAGTGTTATCCCGGTTTACCGGCAGGGCGCAGCAGATGGAGATAAAGGGCAGGTTGAGCGCTTGTGCAACCAGCCCTCCAGCCGGCTCCATCTGATCAACAATCACGGCGTCAATATTGTGCTGTCGGAAGGCGAGAGGCAGTTCGCGGCACAGCATATCGGTAACGCTTGCCATATCTGATATCAGGCGGAAAAAACCTGGCTCATTCATCGCAGACGGCGTCGGGTGACCCACGGCGATGAAGCGCGCCTGCGGTTCCCTGAGCAGCGTGCGAGCCTCTTCCTGCTGAAAAAAAGTGACCCGATGGCCGCGCACGATAAGGTGTTTTGCCAGTGCTTCCATAGCGCGCATATGGCTGTATAACGGTAGCGTTATTACCGCAAAATGGCTCATTCTGCTTGTCCAGTATTCTGATGGCTACTCAGTCAAGGGGGGTTAACGTCGACAGCCGGGTGGGCGATATCTTAAAAGCGTAGCGTAAGTTTTAATGTTTTTAACATTGCCTTCTGACAACGGCTTTCTACCCTAAGGGTGTTAGCCTGGCTATCCTTAAACTGACAGGAATAAAATCGTGGCCGGGGTTGTTTTGCCTGATTATGTGCGATCTGCAATAATGCCCCCCCGTAAATCTGACCAGAGATAACTATGCAGTACCCGATTAACGAGATGTTCCAGACCCTGCAAGGCGAGGGTTACTTCACCGGCGTTCCCGCTATTTTTATTCGTCTGCAGGGATGCCCGGTTGGCTGTGCCTGGTGCGACACCAAACATACCTGGGATAAGCTCGCGGATCGGGAAGTGTCGCTGTTTAGCATCCTGGCCAAAACCAAAGAGAGCGACAAATGGGGCGCAGCCAATCCGGAAGATCTGCTGGCGATCATTGGCCGCCAGGGCTGGACCGCGCGCCACGTGGTGATCACCGGCGGCGAACCCTGCATTCATGACTTAATGCCGCTCACCATGCTGCTGGAGAAGAACGGCTTTAGCTGCCAGATTGAGACCAGCGGCACCCATGAAGTGCGCTGCTCCCACACCACCTGGGTGACGGTATCGCCAAAAGTAAATATGCGTGGCGGCTACGACATCCTCTCCCAGGCGCTGGAGCGTGCCGATGAGATCAAACACCCGGTCGGGCGCACGCGCGATATCGAAGCGCTGGACGAGCTGCTGGCAACGCTGACGGACGAAAAACAGCGCGTTATTGCGCTGCAGCCCATCAGCCAGAAAGAGGATGCCACCCGTCTGTGTATTGAGACCTGTATTGCGCGTAACTGGCGTCTGTCGATGCAGACGCACAAATACCTGAACATCGCCTGATAGCCCTGCGGCCTCTGTTACTAAGGGGCCCGCAATTTGGGTAATAACGCCCAGGCCACCACCGCCGAACCGAGACAAATCGCACTGTTAAACAGCAGCGCATACTGGGCGGCGCTGGCCATGCCCAGCGGTAGCAGCAGGGCATACAGTGAAGCCGTTACGGCGATCCCCATTGCTCCGCCCAGCGAACTGCCCATCTTATAGATCCCTGATGCCACCCCAACTTTGCTCTCTGGCGCGTTCATCACCGCCGTGTCTGTGGATGGCGTGGCATAACAGCCCAGCCCGAGGCCAAAGAGGACGTTGCTGAAAAAGACGGTCACGATATAGATCTCTTTGCTCAGGAAAGTGCAGGAGATAAAGGTGATGCCGATTGCGGTCAACACCGGGCCGGTCATCATCGGCAGGCGGGCGCCATAGCGTTGAAGCAGCTTTTCTCCCACGCGAATCATGGCGAGCACCGTCACCAGATACCCCAGCGTCATCATTCCGGTTTGCAAAGGCGTCAGATGATGGCCCTGCTGTAACCAGATGCTGGTGATCATCATGGTGCCAATACAGCCGTTGAGCATGAAGTTCGAGAGCACCGCCGCGCTGTAGGCCCGGTTTTTAAACAGCGCAAAATCAATCAGCGCCGCATCGCCTTTGCGCAGGCCGGTAACGATAAAGCCCAGTGCCGCGAGGATCGTTGCCCCCAGCACCGTCAGTGACAGGCCGCTGCCCCAGCCCCAGCTATGCCCTTTGCTGATAAACAGGTTGAGCAGCACCAGCATACAGACAAAACTCACCAACCCGCCAATATCCAGCTTGTGCTGACCAGCACTGGCGCTTCGGCTTTCCGGCGTACCACGGATCAACAGCAGTGCAGCCAGGGCCATCGCGATGGAAAAAACAAAAATCCAGCGCCAGCCCAGGCTGGTGGCAATCGCGCCGCCAACAAACGAGCTCAGGCCGCTGCCGCCCCATGAGCCAATGACCCAGAAGCTGATCGCCCGCTGGCGCGCTTTACCGTCGTACCAGGTTTTAATCAACGCCAGTGTCGCGGGCATAATGCACGCTGCCGACAGCCCTTGGATCGCCCGTCCCAGCAGGAAAAGCACCGGTTCCCGGGCCAGAAACAGCAGACCGCTGCCGATGATACTCAGCACCAGGCCGATAACCGTCAGGCGCACGCGGCCAAACTTATCGGCAAAGCCACCGCTGGCGACCACAAAGCAGCCGCTGAATAACGCGCTGAGACTGACTGCCAGCGTGAGCGTCTCCAGGGATATGTCGAGGCTATTTTTCATGGCCGGCACGACGTTAATCACCGACTGGGCAAATAACCAGAATGTCAGAACGCTCAGCACAATACCCGCCAGCAGTCGATCGTTACCTGCGAAAGCCGGGGTGCCTGTCAGGGGAACGGTACTCATTGTGCAGCCCTCCTGGGGATATGGGATCAACGCAGATAGTGTTCAGTCAGGGCGCTCCAGAGTGCGGCGCCGGTGATCAGGATCTTGTCGTTAAAGTCATAGCCCGGGTTATGCACCATGCAGCGATCCGCTTCATCGCCCGCGCCGATGGTGAAGTAACAGCCGTCAGGGTTCTTTTCAAGCATAAAGGCGAAGTCTTCACTGCCCATGAATGAACCGATAGCGGCCACAGCATCCTGTCCGAACAGATCCTGGGCGACGGTACGCACCATCTCGTTGGCCGCAGGATTATTGATGAGCACCGGGCTGCCGTTGATATGGCGGATGGTGGCCGTGGCGTTGAAGCTCTCTGCCTGCGCAACGGCGATATCGTGGATGCGCTGCAGGACGGTTTGACGCACCTTTTCGTTCAGGGTGCGCACGGTCAGTTTCATCAGAACTTTGTCATTGATGATGTTGGGCGCATGACCGGCCTGAATACTGCCGACCGTCACCACGGCGGGTTCAAACGGAGTGATATTACGCGACACAATCGACTGCAGGGCGAGGGTAATATGGCAGGCCACCAGCGTAGCATCGACGGTATGTTCCGGCAGGGCACCGTGCCCACCCACGCCATTAACTTCAATGTGTATAGTGTCCGAGGAGGCCATCATGGCGCCATCGCGCAGGCCAATTTTGCCCAGTTTCTGCCCCGGCATATTATGCAGGGCAAAAATATGGTCGCAGGGGAAGGTCTCAAACAGGCCATCTTCGACCATCACCCGTCCGCCATACAGTAGCTCTTCCGCTGGCTGGAAAATCAGGTGCAGCGTGCCGTTAAAGTTGCGGGTACGCGCCAGGTACTCGGCGGCATAGAGCAGGGTGGTGGTGTGGCCGTCGTGACCACAGCCGTGGAATTTGCCTTCAACGGTGCTGCTCCACGCTTTGCCGCTCTCCTCCTGCATCGGCAACGCATCCATATCAGCGCGAAGACCAAGACGTTTGCTGCCGTTGCCCACTTTCAGGGTGCCGACCACCCCGGTTTTTGCCATTCCGCGATGTACCTCATATCCCCATTGCTGAAGCAGTTCCGCAACGCGCTGGCTGGTTTGCTGCTCCTCAAAACCGATCTCAGGATGCTGATGAAAATGTCGCCGCAGCTCAATAAACTGCGCTTCGTTGCCCTGCAGTGCTTCAACAATCGGATGTGTCATTTTTGTTATCCTTTTTTTATCAAACAATGCTAATTTCGAGTTTATGCCGATCGCAGCGACGGAAAATGCACTTTTTTGTTGTGAAGCGACGCATTATTTCTGATTGTTTTTCATACAATTCAGTTATGACAAAAAACAGCGCGTCATAATTTGTCTTCCCTGGAGGAACACATGGAGCAACGGGGTAGCGAGTTTTGGGTGAAGGTGCAGGATATTCGTCAGCTTCAGCAGGAAGAGGACGACGCGCTGACGCTACTGTGGCTGCTGGAAGGGAGCGCCGACCTGCACACCGACCAGCGGCAGATGACCCTGACGGCGGATAGCCTGACGATCGTTAATCGTAATCAACGCTGGCAGCTCACCAGCGAGAGCGGCAATACGACAATGTGCGTCATGCTTTCCGGGCGCTGGATCCAGCAACTCTGTAGCGACTTTTTTACCCATGATTACGCCATCCCGCCCGAAGCCGGGAGCGGCTGGCCTCCTGGTGATGAGCTACGCCATCTTTTGCGCCAACTGCTGGTCTGCACCCTGATTAACGATCAGCATCGCTACCGGCTGGAGGCGACCCGCTGGCTGAGCGAGATCCTGCTCCTGCTGACCAGCCGGTTTCAGCAACCCGCCCGCCTGCTTCTGCGGGAACATCATCCGGGCGTAAGCAAACGCATCGCCCGGGTGGTGGAACGCATCAACGCCAGCTACACCCGACGCATTACGCTTGCTGAAATCGCCGGAAGCGAATTTGTTTCAGAAGCCTGGCTCTCCCGTCTTTTTCGCAAAGAGATGGGCGTCAGTTTTATGCAGTACATTACCACCCTGCGCCTTGAGAAGGCGGCCGACGCGCTTCGCCTGACCAACCGCCCGTTGCATCAGATTGCGCTGGAGCAGGGGTTCGCCAGTACGCGGATGATGAGCGATCTGTTCCGGCGTCATCACCAGATGGCCCCGGGAGCGTATCGCAAACAACGTCGTCATCACGCCGGGATGCCCCGTCTACGTCCAGGCAATGGGGAGCAGCGTTATCCGGTGGCGGTGGACAAGCTCTTCAGCCTGCTAAATGAAGCCGAAACGCGCGGTCGGGAGCCGTTGCCATTAACTCCGCATCCGGTGCAGGAGAGGGTGCTCGATCTGCATCTTCTCAAGCCCGCTGCGCCGCTGCGTCATACCCGAATGGTGGTGACGGTGCGTGAGCTGGACGACCTGCTGCGCGAGGATGTGCGCCGGGAGCTGGAAAAGCTGGGGGAGGCGATGCCCCTTTTCGGGATTGATATCGCGGAGCCGTTTCTCAGTAGCCGCCTGTTTGCCAGCGGCTGGGACGATCCGCTGATGGCAGGTTATGCCTGCTGGTACAACCTTCATCAGGTCTTCAGCTGGCTTGCGCAAAAACAGTGGACGGTGCTGCTGCATACCGGCCTGACAACTCGCACCGACCTGCTGGCGCGTTTCTTACAGCAGTCGGTCAATCACTTTTCGCCTGAGATTACCGATCGCTGGCAATTTGTGATGCACTGGTCAACGCAGGCGAGCGAGGAGACAAGAGCGCAAGTCTGGCAGGCTCAGCGGGCGACGCTGCGGGAATATCTGCCGCAGGCGACGTTCGGCGTGTGGCACCGTTTTGCGCCCGGGCACACGGGGCATAACGATGAGGCTCTGCTGGACTCGACTCTCCTCACCCAGGCCGATTTTTTGGCCTGTCCGGCCGATGCCAATGAGCTTCTCGATCTGGCGCAGCTGGATCCGGCTCATCTCTCTTCCTCTGAAAACTATCCGGTGCAGAAGGTCCGGCAGATCCTGACCTCGCTTCGTCAGCGAAAGCTCTCGCTTCCGGTATGGCTGCTGTCGTGGAATACCCTCACCGGCAACACGCGCGCCACCAACGGCTGGTTTTTTCGTGGGGCACTGCTGATGCAAAACCTGCTCGGACTGTCGGAACAGGTGTGGCTGGCCGGGTTCTGGCTCAACTCGGGCTTACAGGGGGAAGCGCGGGCCAACAATACCATCGATACCTCGAGCCTGGCGCTGCAGTACAACCACGGCCTGCCGCGCCCGATCTATTGGGTAGTCTGGCTGTGGCGACGCCTGCGCGGTGAGGTGTTGGTCAACGAAAAGAATCTTCTGCTATTGCGCCACCACAAAGGATACCAACTGCTGCTGCGCAATACGGTGGTGTTTAACCCGTTACTCTCCAGCGAAGAGGCTTTCATTCAGCGTTTTCGCCAGCAGTACCACGTTCAGCTGAAGGGGCTAAGCGGCAGGTGGCGGATTAAGTGTCATCTGTTTGATCAGCACAACGGCGCGCTGTACCCCTTGATTGAAGGTGTACGCAGTGAAAGGGGGCCTGACGAAGAGATGTGGCGCTGGATGGAGCATAAAGCGCGTCCAACGTTGTCAATGCGTGATGAACGGCTTCATGACGGCTGGCAGATTACGGCGTCGCTGGAAAGCAACGCGCTGATGCTCTTTGAGCTCGCGCCGTTGCTCTCTCATGAGACGTAATTATTCGCCGCGGTAGACGCAGCCCGCGGTGCAGGTCTCTTTGATCATTACCGCACTCAGCAGCGGCACCAGCGGTTTGATCTCATTCCAGATCCATTTTGCCAGCACTTCGCTGGTCGGGTTTTCAAGTCCCGGAATATCGTTCAGATAGTAATGATCGAGGCGATCGTAGGTCGGTTTGAAGGCGGCCTTCAGCTCGGCAAAGTCCATGATCCAACCGGTATGCGGATCGACTTCACCCGTGATCTCCAGACGCACCATAAAGGAGTGTCCGTGCAGACGACCACATTTATGCCCTTCCGGGACGTGAGGCAGATGGTGGGCGGCTTCGAAGATGAAATCTTTAAACAGTGTGGTGGACATCGTGGACTCTCAAAAATGCGGAAAAAACCGCCGTAGAGTACCGGAAAGTACATTTTTTATCATTAACTAAAACGGGCATTATGGTCAGGGGCACCAGACAGCGTAATTAGCGCTGTTTTTTATTTTATTTTTCAAGTGGATAGTTAATCACTTTTATTGTTAAGAACAATAGCTAAAAGAGGTTAGTCCATTTGGTTATTTATTATTTCCATCCTGTCTTTAATTGTTATGATCCGCGCCGTTAACCTTACACTCTGTTCTGTCTTTCAGATAAAAATTCAGCTTTGCTACTGGAACATAACGACGCATGACAACACAGGCCCCACCTTCAAATTTGCTTCCCCTGAACCCGGAGCAACTGGCACGCCTGCAGGCGGCCACCACTGACTTTTCACCCACCCAGCTGGCCTGGGTATCCGGTTATTTCTGGGGAATGCTCAATCAACAGCCGGGGGCTGTGGCGAGTGCGCCGGCTACGGCTGTTGAGATCCCGGCAATCACGCTTATCTCCGCCTCGCAAACCGGCAACGCCCGTCGCGTGGCGGAAGCCCTGCGCGACGATCTGATTGCAGCCAAACTGAACGTGAACCTGGTGAACGCCGGGGACTATAAATTTAAGCAAATCGCGTCAGAGAAGCTGGTTATCGTTGTGACCTCAACCCAGGGCGAAGGTGAGCCGCCTGAAGAAGCGGTTGCGCTGCATAAGTTCCTGTTCTCGAAAAAGGCGCCAAAACTGGCGGGCACCGCCTTTGCGGTCTTCGGCCTGGGCGACTCTTCCTATGAATTCTTCTGCCAGTCGGGCAAAGATTTCGACAGCAAACTGGCCGAGCTGGGGGCAGAACGCCTGCTGGACCGCGTCGATACCGACGTTGAATACCAGGCTGCGGCGGCCGAATGGCGCGCGCGCATTGTCGAGGTGCTGAAAGCCCGCGTACCGACCGAGACGCCAGCCCAGGCGGCAGCCACCGCCGCTGGCGCAGTCAACGACATTCACACCAGCCCCTACACCAAAGAAGCGCCGCTGACGGCGAGCCTCTCGGTTAACCAGAAAATTACCGGTCGCGATTCAGAAAAAGATGTACGCCATATCGAAATCGATCTCGGCGACTCCGGCCTGCGCTACCAGCCGGGCGATGCTCTTGGCGTCTGGTACCAGAACGATCCGGCGCTGGTGAAAGAGCTGGTTGAGCTGCTTTGGCTGAAGGGTGACGAGCCGGTCACCGTGGAAGGCAAAACGCTGCCGCTCTCTGAAGCGCTGCAGTGGCATTTCGAGCTGACCGTTAACACCGCGAACATTGTGGAAAACTACGCCACCCTGACCCGCAGCGAATCCCTGCTGCCGCTGGTGGGCGACAAAGCCAAACTGCAACACTACGCCGCCACCACGCCAATCGTCGATATGGTGCGTTTCGCGCCAGCCCAGCTCGAAGCCGAGGCGTTAATCGGCCTGCTGCGTCCGCTGACGCCGCGCCTCTACTCTATCGCCTCTGCCCAGGCTGAGGTGGAGAACGAAGTCCACGTCACCGTGGGCGTGGTGCGTTACGACATCGAAGGCCGCGCCCGTGCCGGCGGCGCGTCGAGTTTCCTTGCGGATCGCGTGGAAGAAGAGGGCGAGGTGCGGGTCTTTATCGAGCACAACGACAACTTCCGTCTGCCTGCCAACCCGGAAACCCCGGTGATCATGATTGGCCCGGGCACCGGTATTGCACCGTTCCGCGCCTTTATGCAGCAGCGCGCCGCCGACGAAGCGCCGGGTAAAAACTGGTTGTTCTTCGGCAACCCGCACTTCACTGAAGATTTCCTCTATCAGGTGGAGTGGCAGCGCTACGTTAAAGAGGGCGTACTGAGCCGGATCGATCTGGCCTGGTCCCGCGATCAGAAAGAAAAAATCTACGTACAAGACAAACTGCGCGAACAGGGCGCAGAGCTGTGGCGCTGGATCAATGACGGTGCCCACATTTATGTCTGCGGCGACGCCAATCGCATGGCGAAAGACGTTGAGCAGGCTTTACTGGAAGTGATTGCCCAATTCGGCGGTATGGATGCCGAAGCGGCGGATGAATATTTAAGTGAGCTGCGCGTCGAGCGCCGTTATCAGCGAGATGTCTACTAATGAGCGAAAAACATCCTGGCCCACTGGTGGTCGAAGGCAAACTGTCTGATGCCGAGCGCATGAAGGTTGAGAGTAACTACCTGCGCGGCACCATTGCCGAAGATTTAAATGACGGTCTGACCGGCGGTTTCAAAGGCGACAACTTCCTGCTGATCCGTTTCCACGGCATGTACCAGCAGGACGACCGCGATATCCGCGCCGAGCGTGCTGAACAGAAGCTGGAGCCGCGTCATGCGATGCTGCTGCGCTGCCGCCTGCCGGGTGGCATCATCACCACCAAACAGTGGCAGGCGATCGACAAGTTTGCCGGTGAAAATACAATTTACGGCAGCATCCGTCTGACCAACCGTCAGACCTTCCAGTTCCACGGCATTCTGAAGAAGAACGTGAAGCCGGTACACCAGATGCTGCACTCCGTCGGACTGGACGCGCTGGCGACCGCCAACGACATGAACCGTAACGTGCTCTGCACCTCTAACCCGTACGAGTCCGAGCTGCATGCCGAAGCGTACGAGTGGGCGAAGAAGATCTCCGAGCATCTGCTGCCGCGTACCCGCGCTTATGCCGAGATCTGGCTCGATCAGGAGAAAGTGGCGACCACCGACGAAGAGCCAATCCTGGGCCAGACCTATCTGCCGCGTAAGTTCAAAACCACGGTGGTGATCCCGCCGCAGAACGATATCGATCTGCACGCCAACGACATGAACTTCGTGGCAATCGCCGAGAACGGCAAGCTGGTGGGCTTTAACCTGCTGGTGGGCGGCGGTCTCTCTATTGAACACGGTAACAAAAAGACTTACGCCCGTACCGCGAGCGAGTTTGGCTATCTGCCGCTGGAGCACACCCTGGCGGTGGCGGAAGCGGTAGTGACCACCCAGCGCGACTGGGGCAACCGTACCGATCGTAAAAACGCCAAGACCAAATATACCCTTGAGCGCGTAGGCGTGGAGACGTTTAAAGCCGAAGTGGAACGCCGCGCGGGCATCAAGTTTGAGCCGATCCGCCCGTACGAATTCACCGGGCGTGGGGATCGTATTGGCTGGGTAAAAGGTATCGACGATAAATGGCACCTGACGCTGTTTATTGAAAATGGCCGTATCCTGGATTATCCGGGCCGTCCGCTGAAAACCGGCCTGCTGGAGATCGCGAAGATCCACCAGGGCGAGTTCCGTATCACCGCCAACCAGAACCTGATCATTGCCGGCGTGCCGGAAAGCCAGAAGGCGAAGATCGAGAAGCTGGCGCGGGATCATGCCCTGATGGAGGCGGTTAAACCGCAGCGCGAAAACTCCATGGCCTGCGTGTCGTTCCCGACCTGTCCGCTGGCGATGGCTGAGGCCGAACGTTTCCTGCCGTCGTTTACCGACAAGGTCGAAGCGATTCTGGAGAAACATGGCATCCCGAACGAACATATCGTGATGCGCGTGACCGGCTGCCCGAATGGCTGTGGCCGCGCGATGCTGGCCGAGCTGGGGCTGGTGGGCAAAGCGCCGGGGCGCTACAACCTGCATCTGGGCGGTAACCGTATCGGCACCCGTATTCCGCGCATGTTCCGGGAAAACATCACCGAGCCGGAAATCCTTGATTCCATTGACCTGCTTATCGGGCGCTGGGCGAAAGAGCGCGAAGCGGGTGAAGGCTTCGGCGACTTTACGGTGCGTGCGGGCATCATTCGTCCGGTGCTCGATCCCGCAAGGGATTTCTGGGAATAACATCCCACGGGTTTTACCGATTTTCCAGGCCGGGCAGACGCAGTGCCGCCCGGCAAAACAGGCAAACGAGGTTCTTATGTCCGTACTCGATCTAAACGCCCTTAACGATCTGCCAAAAGTCGAACGCATACTGGCGCTGGCCGAAACCAACGCGGAGCTGGAGAAGCTGGACGCCGAAGGGCGTGTCGCCTGGGCGCTGGAAAATCTGCCGGGCGAATATGTGCTCTCGTCGAGCTTCGGTATTCAGGCGGCGGTTAGCCTGCATCTGGTGAATAAGATTCGCCCGGATATCCCGGTGATCCTCACCGATACCGGCTACCTGTTCCCGGAAACCTATCAGTTTATCGATGAGCTGACGGACAAGCTTAAGCTGAACCTGAAGGTCTACCGTGCAGAGCAGAGCGCGGCCTGGCAGGAAGCACGCTACGGCAAGCTGTGGGAGCAGGGCGTCGAGGGCATTGAGAAATATAATGCCATCAACAAAGTCGAGCCGATGAACCGGGCGCTGTCTGAACTCAACGCCAAAACCTGGTTTGCCGGCCTGCGCCGGGATCAGTCCGGCAGCCGGGCGTCTTTACCGGTGCTGGCGATCCAGCGCGGGGTGTTCAAGGTGCTGCCGATTATCGACTGGGACAACCGGACCGTATACCAGTACCTGCAACAGCATGGCCTGAAATACCATCCGCTGTGGGATCAAGGCTATCTGTCGGTGGGGGATACCCATACCACCCGTAAATGGGAGCCGGGTATGGCAGAAGAAGAGACCCGTTTCTTTGGCCTCAAGCGCGAGTGCGGGCTGCACGAAGGGTAATGTTTTTTGCCCGGTGGCGGCTACGCCTTACCGGGCCTACGAATAAGCATCCTGTAGGCCCGGTAAGCGCAGCGCCCCCGGGCAGCTGCCTCAGGCTTTCTCCGCTTTCGCCAGCTCCTTCACCAGCGGCAGCATCACCCGTACCACATCCCGGCTGCGGTGTTCAATCCGCTTCGGCAATGCCTCGTCGATATACTGCAGATTATCCAGCCTGACGTCGTGCCAGCTTATTCCCTCTGGAAATGCTTTAGATTTTGCCTGTTGCTGATAACCATCCTTCTTGCCCAGGGACCAGTTGGTCGCTTCAACGTAGAGCACCGGGATCCCGGCTTTATCGAACACCTCGCCATCATTGCAGCAGCCGGTGCCTTTCGGATACGCGGCATTGCCGCCCGGGTTGGTGGCAGCATAGATGCCGTGGGCGCGGGCAATCGCCAGCGCGCGGTCACGGGTTAACTTGCGTACCGGACCTGGGGTGGTTTTGCCGCTGTTGAAATAGAGCTTATCCCCCACAATCAAATTATCGAGGTTGATCACCAGCAGGGTGTTTTTCTTCTCGGCCGCGCTCATGCGTTTAAGGACATTCTCGGCGCCCAGCCGTCCCTCTTCCTCGCCGCTGGTGGCGATAAAGCGGATGCTGTACTGGGTGGGAATATCTTTTAACTGATCGGCCAGCTCCAGCATCACCCCGACCCCGGCGGCATTATCATCAATGCCCTGTAACGTGAGGCCGCCGAGATTGTTGTCGGCATCGCTGTCGCTCATCGGGGCATAAGTGTCGAGGTGCGCCAGAATAATAATCTGCTGAGCGGCTTTGCCTTCATGGGCCGCAATCACTGTGCTGCCGGTGACGTTGTGCCAGTTCTTGTTCAGATTGCGTGAGGTATAGATGTAGCGGCTCTGAAATGTGCGGATATCGCTCTGGTAGCCCATCCCGGCGAACTGCTGGCGCACGTAGTCAGCGGAGAGCATTTCGGCGGGGGTGCCGGTCATCCGACCCGGAAAAAAGGTGGCAATATGACGTGCCTGCGTCGCGGCCATCTCACCCAGGGGCGAGGTCTTAGCCTGAACCGTTCCGATTAAGCAAACGCCGAGCGCCAGGGCAGCGTATCGGTGGCGCATTGCGGAAAACATAGTGAGTCCTTAAAAAAATAACGCAAAATTTTAACGCGCTTAGTATGAAACTGTGACCGCGCTTACACAATTTGATTTGCTCTTAAATGCCCGGAATGTCGCGCGTTAAGCACTTTTTGATATGAGCTTTTTCAGCGCGTTATTCCATTGAGTAACTACTCATTCCAATTCGTAATTTCATTCGCTCGTAGCCGCCCCCTATAGTCCCCCTATTCCTTGTTGTTAGCGAGTTGTAGCATTGTGGATTACCTTCCTTTATTCGCTGCTGTAAAAGACCGCCCGGTGCTGGTTGTCGGCAGCGGCGAAATCGCTGAACGCAAAATTGCCTTTTTACATCGGGCAGGCGCGCGCGTGCAGGTTGTTGCCGAAGCGGACTTTGCTGAAGCGCAAATCGACAATGTGGTGCTGGTGATTGCCGCCACCGAAAACCGGGCACTCAACCAGCGCATCTCCGATGCCGCTCACGCCCGTCACCGTCTGGTGAACGTGGTGGATGACCAGCCGCTCTGCTCCTTTATTTTTCCGTCGATTGTTGACCGCTCGCCGCTGCTGGTGGCGATCTCCTCCGGCGGCACCGCGCCGGTGCTGGCGCGCGTCCTGCGGGAAAAAATCGAGGCGCTGCTGCCCACCAGCCTTGGCCGGATGGCAGAAAAAGCCAGCTTCTGGCGCAACCATCTGAAAACCCGCCTGACCAGCGTGGCGGAACGCCGACGCTTCTGGGAGCGCGTGTTTCGTGACCGCTTTGCCAGCCTGATGCAGGCCGGTAATGAGACGGCGGCGCAGAAGATCCTCGAAGACGAACTGGACAACCCGGGCAGCACCAGCGGGGAGATCATCCTCGTTGGCGCGGGGCCGGGTGATGCCGGATTGTTGACGCTTCGCGGCCTTCAGGTACTCCAGGATGCGGATGTGGTGTTCTATGACCATCTGGTGACCGACGGGGTGCGCGAGCTGATTCGTCGCGACGCCGAGCAAATCTGCGTCGGCAAACGCGCGGGCGGCCACGCCGCACCGCAGCATGAAACCAATCAGATGCTGATCGCCGCCGCGAAAGAAGGCAAAACCGTGGTGCGTCTCAAAGGTGGCGATCCGTTCATCTTTGGCCGCGGCGGTGAAGAGCTGCAGGCCGCCGCCGAAGCGGGCGTGCCCTTCCAGGTGGTGCCGGGGATCACCGCAGCCTCCGCGGTAACGGCCTACGCCGGTATTCCACTGACGCACCGGGATTATGCCCAGAGCGTCACCTTTGTCACCGGCCACTATAAAGCCGACAGCACCCCGTTTGACTGGACCCATCTGGCCCAGAGCCGTCAGACGCTGGCGATCTATATGGGCACCATGAAAGCGGCGGAGATCAGTGAACAACTTATTCGTCACGGGCGCGATGCAGATACGCCTGTGGCAGTGATATCCCGCGGCACGCGCGTCGATCAACACGTGGTGACCGGCACATTACAACACCTTGCAACCCTGGCGAAAGATGCCCCGATGCCCGCCCTGATTGTGGTGGGGGAAGTGGTGCAGCTGCACAGCACGCTCGCCTGGTTCCAACATACAACCGACACAGAAGGCTTTGGTTCTTCTGTTATCAATTTGGCTTAAGGAACGGTTATGGATCAAAAACGACTGACGCACCTGCGGCAACTGGAAGCGGAGAGTATTCATATTATCCGCGAAGTGGCTGCTGAGTTTGCAAATCCGGTAATGATGTACTCCATCGGCAAAGACTCCAGCGTAATGCTGCACCTGGCGCGTAAAGCGTTTTATCCGGGCACGCTGCCGTTCCCACTGCTGCACGTGGATACCGGCTGGAAATTCCGCGAGATGTATGAGTTCCGTGACCGTACCGCCAAAGCCTACGGCTGTGAACTGCTGGTGCATAAAAACCCGGAAGGGGTGGCGATGGGCATTAACCCGTTTGTCCACGGCAGCGCCAAGCACACCGACATCATGAAGACCGAAGGGCTGAAGCAGGCGCTGAACAAATACGGCTTTGATGCCGCTTTCGGCGGCGCCCGCCGGGATGAAGAGAAATCCCGCGCCAAGGAGCGTATCTACTCCTTCCGCGACCGCTTCCATCGCTGGGACCCAAAAAACCAGCGTCCGGAGCTGTGGCACAACTACAACGGCCAGATCAACAAGGGCGAAAGCATCCGCGTCTTCCCGCTCTCCAACTGGACCGAGCTGGATATCTGGCAGTACATCTATCTGGAAAACATCGAGATCGTTCCGCTGTATCTGGCGGCTGAACGTCCGGTGCTGGAGCGCGACGGCATGCTGATGATGATCGACGACGATCGCATCGACCTGCAGCCTGGCGAAGTGATCAAAAAGCGGATGGTGCGTTTCCGTACTCTCGGCTGCTGGCCGCTGACCGGCGCGGTGGAATCCGACGCGCAAACGCTGCCGGAGATCATCGAAGAGATGCTGGTGTCCACCACCAGCGAGCGACAGGGGCGCGTGATTGACCGCGACCAGGCAGGCTCGATGGAGCTGAAGAAACGTCAGGGTTATTTCTAAGGAGCCGCCATGAATACCACTATTGCTCAACAGATCGCCAATGAAGGCGGCGTCGAAGCCTACCTGCACGCCCAGCAGCACAAAAGCCTGCTGCGTTTTCTGACCTGCGGCAGCGTGGACGACGGAAAAAGCACCCTGATTGGCCGTCTGCTGCACGATACCCGTCAGATCTATGAAGATCAGCTCTCCTCCCTGCACAACGACAGCAAGCGTCACGGTACCCAGGGTGAAAAACTCGATCTGGCGCTGCTGGTGGATGGCCTGCAGGCGGAGCGCGAGCAGGGCATCACCATCGACGTGGCCTATCGCTATTTCTCTACCGAGAAGCGCAAATTTATTATCGCCGATACCCCAGGGCATGAGCAGTACACCCGCAATATGGCGACCGGGGCCTCAACCTGCGACCTGGCGATCCTGCTGATCGACGCCCGTAAAGGGGTCCTGGATCAGACCCGTCGTCACAGCTTTATCTCCACGCTGCTGGGGATCAAGCATCTGGTGGTGGCAGTTAACAAGATGGATCTGGTCAACTTCAGCGAAGAGAAGTTTAACGAGATCCGCGAGAGCTATCTCACCTTTGCCGAGCAGCTGCCGGGCAACCTCGATATCCGCTTTGTGCCGCTTTCGGCGCTGGAAGGGGATAACGTCGCTTCCCAGAGCGTGAGCATGCCGTGGTACAGCGGCCCGACGCTGCTGGAAGTGCTGGAGACCGTTGAGATCCAGCGCGACGTGGATACGCAGCCGATGCGCTTCCCGGTACAGTACGTTAACCGCCCGAACCTCGATTTCCGCGGTTTCTCCGGCACGATTGCCTCCGGCAGCGTGCGCGTAGACCAGCGCGTGAAGGTACTGCCGTCAGGCGTGGAATCGGCCATTGCCCGTATCGTGACCTTCGATGGCGATCTGCAGGAAGCGGGTGCCGGCGAAGCGGTCACCCTGGTGCTGAAAGATGAGATCGATATCAGCCGCGGCGATCTGCTGGTGGATGCGCAGGAGTCGCTGCCTGCGGTACAAAGCGCCGCGGTGGATGTGGTGTGGATGGCCGAGCAGCCGCTGAGCCCGGGCCAAAGCTACGACATCAAGATTGCCGGGAAGAAAACCCGCGCCCGCGTCGATGGCATTCAGTATCAGGTCGACATTAACAACCTGGCGCAGCACAGCGTGACTGAACTGCCGCTGAACGGCATCGGTCTGGTGGATTTCACCTTCGACGAGCCGCTGGTGCTGGACGAGTATCAGCAGAACCCGGTAACCGGCGGGCTGATTATTATCGACCGTCTGACCAACGTCACCGTTGGCGCAGGGATGGTGCGCGAACCTAAAGCGCAGGCGAGCGCGGTGCCGTCGGAATTCAGCACCTTTGAGCTGGAGCTCAACGCGCTGGTGCGCAAACACTTCCCGCACTGGGGCGCGCGCGATCTGCTGGGAGGCAAGTAATGGCGCAGCATGATGAGAACGTCGTCTGGCATCCTCATCCGGTCACGGTGGCCGAACGCGAACAGCTCCACGGTCACCGTGGGGTTGTGCTGTGGTTTACCGGGCTCTCGGGGTCCGGTAAGTCCACCGTTGCGGGTGCGCTGGAAGAGGCGCTGCACAAAGCGGGCGTCAGCACCTATCTGCTGGATGGCGACAACGTGCGCCACGGGCTGTGCAGCGATCTGGGCTTTAGCGATGCGGATCGCAAAGAGAACATCCGTCGGGTGGGCGAAGTGGCCAGCCTGATGGCCGATGCCGGGCTGGTGGTGTTAACCGCCTTTATCTCACCGCACCGCGCCGAGCGGCAGATGGTGCGTGAGCGGGTAGGAAACAGCCGCTTCATTGAGGTATTTGTCGATACCCCGCTGGAAATATGCGAGCAACGCGATCCGAAGGGACTGTACAAAAAGGCGCGCGCTGGCGAGCTGAAGAATTTTACCGGCATTGATGCGGTTTACGAAGCGCCGGAAAACCCCGATATCCACCTGGAAGGCCAACAATTGGTAACAAATTTGGTGGGTCAATTATTAGACCTGCTCCGGCAGGGCGATATTATCAGATCCTGAGATGGTATTGATGGGGATGCTTAATCTCCATCAATATGTCACGGTCACAGGATCAGCTATGCGGAACAGTGAAAACTATATCATCACCGGGTCGGACACAGTATCGGCACATGACGAGACGACCTGGTCTTTTCCTGGGGCGATTGTCGGCTTTGCGTCATGGCTGATGGCACTGGGGATCCCTTTCCTGTTTTACGGCAGCAATACGCTGTTTTTCTTCCTTTATACCTGGCCTTTCTTTCTGGCGCTGATGCCCGTTGCCGTAGTGGTAGGGATCGCGCTGCACTCTCTGCTTAACGGTAAACTGCTCTACAGCGCCCTGATAACGGTTATGACGGTCGTCGCCATGGTCGGACTGTTATTTTTGTGGCTCATGGGATAAGTTCAGCCATAATTCAAACCGTAACCAACTATGTGACATTGTTGGCTTGCGCGAATCTGCAAAAAAAATGTGGTACATTTGCCCGCAATGTTGCGGCATCTCTGTAGCCCCGATGTAGAGTCATGGGGAAAGTTATGGGATGATGATGCCGTTTTTCAGGGGGCAGGATGGGTAAACTTACGCTGCTGTTGCTGGCTCTGCTGGTCTGGCTTCAGTATTCGCTGTGGTTCGGTAAGAACGGCCTTCACGATTACAGTCGCGTCAGCGATGACGTGACGGCGCAGCAGGCAACAAACAGCAAATTAAAAGCGCGAAACGATCAGCTGTTTGCGGAAATTGACGATCTCAATGGCGGACAGGAAGCCATTGAAGAGCGCGCGCGCAACGAACTCAGCATGACTAAGCCGGGCGAAACCTTCTATCGTCTGGTGCCGGATGCGTCTAAACGCAACCAGGGCTCAGTACAAAACACTCGATAATCAGGCCCAGGATTACGCCATGGCAGTAACTTTTTCCAACGTATGCGCCGTTGTGCCAGCCGCCGGGTTTGGCCGGCGCATGCAGACTGAATGTCCTAAACAATACCTTTCAATTGGTGATAAAACGATCCTTGAGCACACCGTGGCGGCGCTGCTGGCGAACCCACGCGTGACGCGGGTCGTTATCGCTATCAGCCCGGGCGACGCCCGCTTTGCCGCGCTGCCGCTTGCCCACCACCCGCAGGTGACCGTGGTGGACGGTGGCGCAGAGCGCGCCGATTCGGTGCTGGCGGGACTGAAAGCCGCCGGTGACGCACAGTGGGTACTGGTGCACGATGCGGCGCGGCCGTGCCTGCATCAGGATGACCTGGCGCGGCTGCTGGCCATCAGCGAAACCAGCCGCGTTGGCGGCATTCTCGCCACGCCGGTCCGCGATACCATGAAGCGCGGCGAGCCCGGCCTGCCGGCCATCGCCCATACGGTGGAGCGCGTTGACCTCTGGCATGCGCTCACGCCGCAATTTTTCCCCCGCGAGCTGTTGCACCACTGCTTAACCCGTGCGCTGAACGAAGGCGCAACCATCACCGACGAAGCCTCGGCGCTGGAGTATTGCGGTTTTCACCCGGAACTGATTGAAGGGCGCGCAGATAATATAAAGGTGACGCGCCCCGAAGATTTACAGCTGGCAGAATTTTATCTTACCCGTTCGACCCATCAGGAGAAGGCATAATGCGAATTGGACATGGTTTTGACGTACACGCCTTTGGCGGCGAGGGCCCAATTATCATTGGCGGCGTACGCATCCCTTATGAAAAAGGACTGCTCGCGCATTCTGATGGCGATGTTGCACTGCACGCGTTAACCGATGCGCTGCTCGGTGCCGCGGCGCTGGGTGATATCGGCAAGCTGTTCCCGGATACCGATCCGGCTTTCAAAGGGGCCGACAGCCGCGAGCTGCTGCGCGAGGCCTGGCGCCGTATTCAGGCCAAAGGCTATACCCTCGGCAACGTGGATGTGACCATTATTGCCCAGGCGCCGAAAATGCTGCCGCATATTCCCCAGATGCGCGTCTTTATCGCCGAAGATCTTGGCTGCCATATGGATGACGTCAACGTCAAAGCGACCACCACCGAGAAACTCGGCTTTACCGGCCGTGGTGAAGGCATCGCCTGCGAAGCCGTGGCGCTGCTGGTGAAGGCGGTAAAATGACGGACTTCGACAACCTGACCTACCTGCACGGTAAACCGCAGGGCACGGGGCTGCTGAAAGCCAACCCGGAAGATTTTAGGGTCGTCGAGGATCTGGGTTTCGAGCCGGATGGCGAGGGCGAGCATATTCTGGTGCGGATCCTGAAAAACGGCTGCAACACCCGTTTTGTGGCCGATGCGCTGGCAAAGTTCCTGAAAATTCACGCCCGTGAAGTGAGCTTCGCCGGGCAGAAAGACAAACACGCCGTGACGGAACAGTGGCTCTGCGCGCGGGTGCCGGGTAATGGGATGCCTGACTTAAGCCAGTTCCAGCTCGAAGGCTGTCAGGTACTGGAATACGCCCGCCATAAGCGCAAGTTGCGCCTCGGCGCGTTAAAGGGCAATGCTTTTACCCTGGTGCTGCGCGAGGTGAGCCACCGCGACGAGGTGGAGCAACGTCTTAACGCCATCCAGGCGCAAGGGGTGCCGAACTACTTTGGCGCGCAGCGTTTTGGCATCGGCGGCAGTAACCTGCAGGGGGCGCTGCGCTGGGCGCAGAGCAATGCTCCGGTGCGCGATCGCAATAAACGCAGTTTTTGGTTGTCGGCAGCCCGCAGTGCGTTGTTTAATCAAATCGTCAGCGAGCGACTGAAAAAAACAGACGCGAATCAAGTTGTTGTCGGCGATGCGCTACAATTAGCGGGACGCGGCAGCTGGTTTGTCGCCACTGACGAAGAGCTGCGCGATGTGCAGGCGCGCGTCGAGGCAAAAACGCTGATGATCACTGCGGCCCTGCCGGGTACCGGCGACTGGGGTCCGCAGGGTGATGCGCTGCGCTTTGAACAGTCTGCCATCGCCGATGAAACAGAGTTATGCTCACTGCTGGTGCGGGAAAAAGTCGAAGCGGCACGCCGGGCGATGCTGCTCTATCCGCAACAGTTGAGCTGGAACTGGTGGGATGACGTAACCGTCGAGCTACGTTTCTGGCTGCCGGCAGGCAGCTTTGCCACCAGTGTTGTCAGGGAACTTATCAACACTTCGGGTGACTATGCGAATATTGCTGAGTAACGATGACGGGATCCATGCGCCAGGCATTCAGACGCTGGCGAAAGCGCTACGTGAGTTCGCCGAGGTGCAGGTCGTGGCTCCCGATCGTAACCGCAGCGGTGCCTCTAACTCGTTAACCCTCGAGTCGTCTCTTCGCACCTTTACCTTCGATAACGGTGATATCGCCGTGCAGATGGGCACCCCGACCGACTGTGTCTTTCTGGGGGTTAATGCGCTGATGCGTCCCCGCCCGGACGTGGTGGTCTCCGGCATTAATGCCGGACCCAACCTGGGCGATGACGTGATCTACTCCGGTACGGTGGCGGCCGCCATGGAAGGACGCCATCTCGGCTTTCCTGCCCTGGCGGTCTCGCTTAACGGCCATCAGCATTACGATACCGCCGCCGCGGTCACCTGCGCCATCCTGCGGGCGCTGAGCCGTGAGCCGCTGCGTACTGGCCGCATCCTTAATATCAACGTGCCCGATCTGCCGCTGGATCAAATCAAAGGTATCCGCGTGACGCGCTGTGGCAGCCGACACCCGGCGGATAAAGTGATCCCGCAGGAAGATCCGCGCGGCAACACGCTGTACTGGATTGGGCCGCCGGGCGAAAAACATGATGCCGGGCCGGATACCGATTTCGCCGCCGTAGATGAAGGCTACGTCTCCGTCACCCCGCTGCACGTCGATTTGACCGCGCATAACGCGCAGGATGTGGTTTCAGGCTGGCTGGATCGCGCCGGGGTGAGCTCGCAATGGTAAGCAATCGTGTACAAACTCTTCTGAATCAATTACGCAGTCAGGGCATTGCTGACGAGCGGGTGTTGGACGCCATCTCGCGGGTACCGCGGGAAAAGTTCGTGGATGAGGCGTTTGAGCACAAGGCGTGGGAAAACGTCGCGTTGCCGATAGGGCAGGGGCAAACCATCTCCCAGCCCTATATGGTGGCGCGCATGACCGAGCTGCTGGAGCTGACCCCGGACTCGCGGGTGCTGGAGATTGGCACCGGTTCTGGTTACCAGACCGCCATTCTGGCGCACCTGGTGCATCATGTCTGCTCGGTTGAGCGCATTAAAGGGCTGCAATGGCAGGCGCGCCGCCGCCTGAAGCAGCTCGATTTACATAATGTTTCTACCCGTCACGGGGATGGCTGGCAGGGCTGGAAGGCTCGCGGCCCGTTTGATGCCATTATCGTGACGGCTGCACCGCCTGAGATCCCGGCTGCGCTGATGGCGCAACTGGATGACGGCGGGATCCTCGTTTTACCGGTGGGCGATGAACACCAGCTGTTGAAGCGTGTTCGTCGACGGGGCAACGAGTTTATTATCGATACCGTAGAAGCCGTACGTTTCGTGCCTCTGGTAAAAGGAGAGCTGGCCTGAGACTCGGATTTTTCCAGGGTTATTCAGGCAAATTCAGCGTATGGTGTGGCGCAAAACGTCGTGACATTACGGTAATTTTAAGTCACTGGTAATTAAAAATAATCCTGGGGGATAAATGAGCGCGGGAAGCCCAAAATTCACCATCAGCCGTGTTGCGGCATTGTCACTGGTTTCAATCTGGTTGGCAGGTTGTTCAACATCGAATAATGCCCCTGCGCCTGTAAGTTCGGTCGGCGGTGATAGCGGTTCTGGTAATTCATCCGGTGGCATGCTGATCACCCCTCCGCCTAAGATGGGCACCTCAACGGCGCAACAAACTCCGCAAATCCAGCCTGTTCAGCGTCCGGTTACCCAGCCAGTACAGATTCAGCCAGTGGAACAACCTGTCCAGACGGAAAATGGCCGCATTGTGTATAACCGCAAGTATGGGAACATTCCGAAAGGCAGCTATACCGGCGGCAGCACTTACACCGTGAAACGCGGCGATACCCTCTTCTATATTGCCTGGATCACCGGGAACGATTTCCGTGATTTAGCAGAGCGAAACAACGTTCCGGCCCCGTATAGCCTGAATGTCGGCCAGACGCTGCAGGTAGGCAATGCGACCGGCGCGCCGTTAACGCCAGGCAATACCGTTTCTGCGGCTGACGTCACGGCGCAAAATAACAGTGTGACGCCTGCGCAAAAATCAAGCACAGTGGTTGCGTCGCAACCGACAATTACGTATTCTGAAGATTCAGGTGAACAGAGTGTTAACAAGATGTTGCCGAACAATAAGGGGACTGCGACTGTTGTTACAGCACCCGTTACGGCTCCTGTGGTTAGCTCTACCGCACCCGTTGCCAGTAGTCAGACGTCCAGCTCGCCAATCTCTTCGTGGCGCTGGCCGACTGAAGGCAAGGTTATCGAGAACTTTTCTTCCTCCGAGGGGGGAAATAAAGGGGTCGATATCGCAGGGAGTAAGGGACAGGCTATTATCGCGACCGCTGATGGACGCGTGGTATACGCCGGTAACGCTCTGCGCGGTTACGGTAATCTTATTATCATCAAACACAACGATGATTACCTGAGTGCCTACGCCCATAACGATACGATGCTGGTCCGGGAACAACAAGAAGTTAAGGCGGGGCAGAAAATAGCTACCATGGGTAGCACCGGAACCAGTTCTACACGCTTGCATTTTGAAATTCGTTACAAGGGGAAATCCGTAAACCCGCTGCAGTATTTACCGCAGCGATAATTTGGCGGGACATATCTTTTGGTATGTTGCGCCCAGGGATCACGGGTAGGAGCCACCTTTATGAGTCAGAATACGCTGAAAGTTCATGATTTAAATGAAGACGCGGAATTTGATGAGAACGGAGTAGAGGCTTTTGACGAAAAAGCCTTAGTAGAAGAGGAACCCAGTGATAACGATTTAGCTGAAGAAGAGCTGTTATCGCAGGGCGCCACTCAACGTGTGCTGGACGCGACTCAGCTTTACCTTGGAGAGATTGGATACTCTCCACTGTTAACAGCAGAAGAGGAAGTTTACTTCGCGCGTCGGGCATTACGTGGTGATGTAGCCTCACGCCGTCGTATGATTGAAAGTAACCTGCGTCTGGTCGTCAAGATTGCCCGTCGTTACAGCAATCGTGGTCTGGCTCTGCTGGATCTGATTGAAGAGGGCAACCTGGGCCTGATCCGCGCGGTAGAGAAATTTGACCCTGAACGTGGGTTCCGTTTCTCAACTTATGCGACCTGGTGGATCCGACAGACCATCGAACGGGCAATCATGAACCAGACCCGTACGATCCGTCTGCCTATTCACATCGTGAAAGAGCTGAACGTCTATCTGCGTACCGCACGCGAGTTGTCCCATAAGCTGGACCACGAGCCAAGCGCGGAAGAGATTGCCGAGCAGCTTGATAAGCCGGTTGATGATGTAAGCCGTATGCTGCGTCTCAACGAGCGTATTACCTCTGTCGACACCCCGCTGGGTGGCGATTCCGAGAAAGCGCTGCTGGACATCCTGGCCGATGAAAAAGACAACGGCCCGGAAGACACCACGCAGGACGATGATATGAAACAGAGCATCGTCAAATGGCTGTTCGAACTGAACGCCAAACAGCGTGAAGTGCTGGCACGTCGTTTCGGTCTGCTGGGGTATGAAGCTGCGACACTGGAAGATGTCGGTCGTGAAATCGGCCTGACCCGTGAACGTGTTCGTCAGATTCAGGTAGAAGGTCTGCGTCGCCTGCGTGAAATCTTGCAGGGGCAAGGGCTGAATATCGAAGCGCTGTTCCGCGAGTAAGCACCTTTTCGTCAAAAAAGGCCAGTCGAAAGACTGGCCTTTTTCTTTTGCTTAAGGCGCTGCGGTTTCATGTAGCAGACGCCAGGTGAGGTTGTCTCCCTCCTGGTTCAGGATGGCGCTGGACCAGCGCACGTTCACCGGCTGATCCGGGCGGGTTTGTGTTTCACGGTAGTGAAGCACTGCGCCGTTATCCCATGTCTGCAACGTCGTTAATTCATCAATCACGATCTTCAGCCCCGGACGGCTTCCGCGCTGGCTTTCCAAAAAACTGGCAAGGGCCTGATAGTCGAGTGGGGCACCGCCCGGCGGGATCATTAGAAAATCGGGGCTGAAACGGGCGAGCAGGGCGTTGGTATCGCCTTCGCCTTTGCCTAACCAGTTTTCAAGCGCAATGTGGAGGTCGATAATGTCGTGTTCGAAAGGCGTCATGAATTCTCCTGTCTCAGTTGGGTGAGGACCTGCGTATTGTTAATACGAAAAACGTACAGAACAGGCAGCAAGGTCATGCCTGCGGCAAAAATAAACGCCCCGTGCCATGCGGCGAGCGGCGGCAGCCAGACCTGCGCCAGGCTCAGCGCCTGCGCCAGCAGCAAGGCACCGGCAAAAAAGCTCAACTGACGATTGAGATTCCACAGGGCGCTGGCGTCTGGCATATCTTCCCGGCGCGTCGTCAGAAAAGCGCTGCTCTGAGCCGTGCTGCTGCACAGGCTTCCCCCGGCCCCCATCAGCACAAACGCCACGGTGGGTAACAGCGCCGCGCCGTCCGGGCTGACGTCCAGTAAAAGCAGAATACCCAGCGCCTGGAGCAGGCAACCTGTAACAATAAGGGGGCGAGGGCCGATGCGGTTAAAGTAGCGGCCCGTCGCTGTGATAGCGATAAACGATACCACAGACCACGGCAGCATGAGCATTCCCGTTGCTGCCGGGCTCAGGTTCGCCTCGTGCTGAAGATAAAACATCCCCGTGACGTTCACCCCAATAAACATACCGGGCACACAGACATAGACAAGCATGGAAAATCGCAAAAGCGGGTCCGCGAGCAACGACAGGTTTAGCAACCTGGCCGCTTTCATCGCGGGCATTTCGTGTCTAAGCCACAGACAGGCCAGAACAAAGGTCGTGAGGGCAGCCGGGAGCGTGACGAAAAATATCCATCGCCAGCTTAGCGTCTGCACCAGCAGGCCCCCGACAGCAGGGGAGCAGGCGGGAGCAAGCAACGCAACCAGCATGACCGCAGAGGAGAGCCGGGCACGTTCGTGAGGCTTAAACTGTTGCCAGGTCAGCGCCTGTCCGACGGGGATCAATAAGCCACCTCCCACCCCTTGCAGCACGCGCCATGCGATCAGGTTTTCAAGCGTTGCAGACAAGCCTGCCGCCGCAGAGGCTGCGCTGAACAGAAAAAGCGAGAGCAGGATGACGCGCTTTGGCCCGATCCGGCGCGTAAGCACGGTGCTGAATGGGATCACCAGCGTCAGACCGGCAATGTATCCGTTACTGACCCAGGCAAGCGCTGAAGGGGTGGCGTTAAAATCGTGAGCCATCGCCGGAAAGGCGACGCTTGCAATGAACATGTTGATCAAATCCAGAAAAAAGCCCAGCAGGTAGACTGTGGCGACTTTGCTGCGATACGTCATGGTGGATCCTCCGGTGAGGTGGCGTATCGTATCGGGCCGAAAAGCACGGATAAACCTGACAAAGCGGGATATACTGTCAAAATTATTTTGACAGTATAAAGGGTGATGATGATTAACTTACAGCGTACGCAGATGTTTGTTGCGGTGGCCGATACCGGGAGTTTCACGGCGGCAGCGGATGCGATGGGTCTGACAAAAGCGGTGGTCAGCTTCAATATTCGCCAGCTCGAAGCTGAACTGGGCGTCACCCTGCTGCTGCGATCCACCCGACGACTGACGTTAACCGAGGCGGGCGTGCTGTTTCATCAACGCAGCGTTGCGCTTCTGAAGGACGCAGAGCAGTTGCAGGATGATGTCCGCGCCAACCATGCGGGGCTCACGGGGGAACTGCGGATCACGACCACGCCCGAGTATGGTTCGCAGGCCGTGGTGCCGCTGCTGGCCAGGTTTAGCCAGCAGCATCCGGATCTTCGCGTGCGTCATGCTTCGTCGTCACTGCACGCCGACCTTATCTCGGAGCGCTTTGACGTGGCCATCCGGCTGGGAACGCTTGCCGATTCTCGCTACCACGCCGCGCTGATTTCGCACTTCTCCATTCTCCCGGTCGCGGCACCCGAATGGCTCGTTAATCATCCGATCAAATCGCTGGTGCAACTGGCGCAGGCCGACTGGATTATTCACGAGCGTGTTGCCTCGCCGCTGCGTTGGCAGGTGAAAGATGCCAGCGGCGCGCCTGAAATGCTGGAGATAAAAAAAGCGCCGCGTTTGTTTGCCGACAGCGCTCAGGCGCTGATGGCCTTTGCCATTGCGGGAGGTGGGGTGGCGTTACTGCCGGAATGGCTGGTGCGCGATGCGCTTGATGCGGGAAGACTGGTCCCGGTTTTACCTGGATATACCTTTGCGCAGCAGGGCATCTATGCGGTGTATCCTGATGCCCGGCATGTGCCAGCGAAAGTGCGCATCTTTATTGATTTTATGCGCACCAGCGTGAATTAGCCGTGCATCATCTTTTTGATAAGCGCAGAGAATTGCTCCCGCTCGGCCTTGTTGAGACGTCCTAAAAACGCCTCATCCACCGCGTTGCCAACCGGTTTACAGCCTGCAAGCAGAGCTTCACCTTCTGGCGTCAGGAAGACAAACCGGCGGCGCTTATCTGCCGGATCGTGCTCGCGTTTCACCAGCCCGCGCGCCTCCATGCGGCTCAGCATTTCAGCCAGCGTTGCTTTGGTGCTTACCGCGGCTTCCGTTAACGCCACCTGCTCAATGCCCGGATGTTCAGCGATCGATCGCATTACCGCGTATTGCGGCTTGGTCAGCTCGGGTAAGGCCTGCTGCCAGCGCGCAGTATGCTGCTGAAAAAGCTGACGTAACAGGTGGAACGCTTCTTGTTTTAGTTCCATGAACTCTCCGGCATAAAAATGATCTCTTTATGATAGCCCCGATCAGCGGTGAATTTAATGCGGTCAGTTTTACCATTTCGTGTGATCGTATACGAACGATCTTGTCAGCGCCCAGATCCGGGCGTACGGTAAGCAACAAGTTCGTATACGAACAAATGGAATGAGGTGTTGCATGAGATTGATTGTTGGGATAACAGGGGCGACCGGTGCGCCGCTTGGCGTGGCATTGCTGCAGGCGCTGCGCGACATGCCGCAAGTAGAAACCCATCTGGTGATGTCGAAATGGGCGAAAACAACGATTGAACTGGAAACGCCGTATACCGCTCAGGACGTTGCCGGGCTGGCGGATGTGGTTCACAGCCCGGCGGATCAGGGGGCAACCATCTCATCCGGCTCCTTTCGCACCGACGGCATGATCGTCATCCCCTGCAGCATGAAAACGCTGGCGGGCATCCGCGCGGGCTACGCCGAAGGGCTGGTGGGGCGTGCCGCGGACGTGGTGTTAAAAGAGGGACGCAAGCTGGTGTTGGTCCCGCGGGAAACGCCGCTCAGCACTATCCATCTTGAAAATATGCTGGCGCTTTCCCGCATGGGCGTGGCGATGGTGCCGCCGATGCCCGCTTATTACAACCACCCGCAAACCGCCGATGACATTACTCAACACATTGTGACCCGGGTGCTCGATCAGTTTGGTCTGGCGCATAACAAAGCCCGTCGCTGGGAGGGGTTACAGGCGGCCAGACATTTTTCCCAGGAGAATAAACATGGCATTTGATGATTTGAGAAGCTTCCTGCAGGCGCTCGATGAGCAAGGGCAACTGCTAAAAATCACGGAACAGATCGATGCGGAGCCGGATCTGGCCGCGGCAGCCAACGCCACCGGGCGCATTGGCGATGGAGCACCTGCGCTCTGGTTTGACAACATCCGCGGCTTTACCGACGCCCGCGTGACGATGAACACCATCGGATCCTGGCAAAACCACGCCATCTCGCTGGGGCTGCCGCCGAATACGCCAGTGAAAAAGCAGATCGACGAGTTTATTCGCCGCTGGGATAACTTCCCGGTTGCGCCGGAGCGTCGCGCCAACCCGGCCTGGGCAGAGAACACAGTGGATGGCGACGCGATCAACCTGTTCGATATTCTGCCGCTGTTCCGCCTGAACGATGGTGACGGCGGGTTCTATCTCGATAAAGCCTGTGTGGTCTCCCGCGATCCGCTCGATCCGGATCACTTCGGCAAGCAGAACGACGGCATCTACCGCATGGAGGTGAAGGGCAAACGCAAGCTGGGTCTGCAGCCGGTGCCGATGCATGACATCGCCCTGCACCTGCATAAAGCGGAAGAGCGCGGGCAGGATCTGCCGATTGCGATCACCCTGGGCAATGACCCGATCATCACCCTGATGGGGGCGACGCCGCTCAAGTACGATCAATCAGAATATGAGATGGCGGGAGCGCTGCGCGAAAGCCCGTATCCGATCGCCACCGCGCCGCTCACCGGTTTTGACGTGCCCTGGGGTTCGGAAGTGATCCTCGAAGGGGTGATTGAAGGCCGCAAACGCGAAATCGAAGGGCCGTTCGGGGAGTTTACCGGACACTACTCCGGTGGCCGTAACATGACCGTGGTGCGCATCGATAAAGTCTCTTACCGCACAAAACCGATTTTTGAGTCGCTCTATCTCGGGATGCCGTGGACCGAAATCGACTACCTGATGGGCCCGGCAACCTGCGTGCCGCTCTACCAGCAGCTGAAAGCTGAATTCCCGGAAGTGCAGGCGGTGAACGCAATGTACACCCACGGCCTGCTGGCAATTATCTCCACCAAAAAACGTTACGGCGGCTTTGCCCGTGCCGTGGGGCTGCGGGCAATGACCACGCCGCATGGCCTGGGCTACGTGAAGATGGTGATCATGGTGGATGAGGATGTCGATCCGTTTAACCTGCCGCAGGTGATGTGGGCCCTGTCGTCGAAAGTGAACCCGGCAGGGGATCTGGTGCAGTTGCCGAATATGTCGGTGCTGGAGTTGGATCCGGGGTCAAGCCCGGCGGGGATCACCGACAAATTGATTATCGACGCCACCACACCGGTTGCGCCGGATATGCGTGGTCACTACAGCCAGCCGGTACAGGATCTGCCTGAAACCAAAGCCTGGGCTGAAAAACTGACCGCGATGCTGGCCGCACGTAAATAAGGAGGGGAAAATGATTTGTCCACGTTGTGCCGATGAACATATTGAGGTGATGGCGACGTCGCCGGTTAAAGATGTCTGGACGGTGTATCAGTGCCAGCACTGTCTCTATACCTGGCGTGATACCGAGCCGCTGCGCCGCACCAGCCGCGAACACTATCCCGAAGCCTTTCGCATGACGCAGAAAGATATCGACGATGCCCCGCAGGTGCCGACCATTCCGCCATTACTGGCGGAAGATAAGCGCGGATAAAAAAGCCGGGTGGCGGCTACGCCTTACCCGGCCTGGGATCCAGTGTCTTTTGTAGGCCCGGTAAGCGTAGCGCCACCGGGCGTAAAGCCCGCGCGAAATCCCCGTAGGCCCGGTAAGCGCAGCGCCACCGGGCGATACAGACCGCAGAGCGCTACACCAGATTTTTCAACCGATAAATCCACTCCAGCGCCTGACGTGGCGTCAGAGAATCCGGGTCGAGGTTCTCCAGGGCTTCCAGCGCCGGGGAGGTCTCTTCGGCAGGGACCAGCAGCGACATCTGGGTGCCATCTACCTGGGTGGCTGCCGCGTTTGGCGCCAGGCTTTCCAGCTCGCGCAGCTTCTGACGCGCGCGCTTGATCACCTCCTTCGGCACCCCGGCCAGCGCCGCCACGGCCAGACCGTAGCTTTTGCTCGCCGCGCCATCCTGCACGCTGTGCATAAAGGCGATGGTATCGCCGTGCTCCAGCGCATCCAGATGCACGTTCGCCACGCCCTCCATCTTCTCCGGCAATTGGGTCAGCTCGAAATAGTGAGTAGCAAACAGGGTCAGGGCTTTGATCTTATTGGCCAGGCTTTCGGCACAGGCCCACGCCAGCGAGAGCCCGTCATAGGTTGAGGTGCCACGGCCAATCTCATCCATCAGCACCAGGCTGTACTCCGTGGCGTTGTGCAGAATATTCGCCGTTTCGGTCATCTCGACCATAAAGGTGGAACGACCGCTCGCCAGATCGTCCGCCGCGCCCACGCGGGTAAAGATACGGTCGATAGGGCCGATCTCCACCTTTTGCGCCGGAACGTAGCTGCCGATGTAGGCCAGCAGCGCAATCAGTGCCGTCTGGCGCATATAGGTACTTTTACCGCCCATGTTTGGCCCGGTAATAATCAGCATCCGGCGCTGCGGCGACAGGTTCAGCGGGTTGGCGATAAACGGTTCGTTCAGCACCTGTTCCACCACCGGGTGGCGCCCTTCGGTAATGCGCACGCCTGGCTTATCGGTGAAGGTTGGGCAGCAGTAGTTCAGCGTCTCGGCACGTTCCGCCAGGTTGACCAGTACATCCAGCTCGGCCAGCGCCGCGGCGCTCTGCTGCAGATCCGCAAGGTGCGGCATCAGGATGTCGAACAGGGCATCATACAGCTGTTTTTCCAGCGCCAGGGCTTTGCCTTTGGAGGTGAGCACTTTGTCTTCGTACTCTTTCAGCTCCGGAATAATGTAACGCTCGGCGTTTTTCAGCGTCTGGCGGCGCACGTAGTGAATAGGGGCCAGATGGCTCTGTCCACGGCTGATCTGAATAAAGTAGCCGTGTACCGCGTTGTAACCGACCTTCAGGGTGTCCAGTCCAAGGCGCTCACGCTCGCGGATCTCCAGCTTATCCAGATAATCCGTCGCGCCATCGGCCAGGGATCGCCACTCGTCCAGCTCTTCGTTGTAGCCTGGAGCGATGACGCCGCCGTCACGCACCAGCACCGGCGGGGCTTCAATGATGGCTTTTTCCAGCAGTTCGCGCAGTTCGCTAAATTCGCCCATCGCCTCGCGCAGCTTTTGCACCGGGGCGCAGTCAACCTCCGCCAGCTGGCTGCGCAGTTCCGGCAGTTGCTGGAAGGCATGGCGCATGCGGGCTAAATCGCGCGGGCGTGCGGTGCGCAGCGCCAGTCGTGCCAGAATACGTTCCAGATCGCCGACCTGACGCAATACCGGCTGAATGTCGCTGTACCGATCCTGCAGGGCACCAATGGTCTGCTGGCGCGCGGTGAGCGTGGCAATATCGCGTACCGGCATATGCAGCCAGCGTTTCAGCATACGGCTGCCCATCGGGGTGACGGTACTGTCGAGCACCGAGGCGAGGGTATTCTCCACACCGCCGGCCAGGTTCTGGGTGATCTCCAGATTGCGGCGGGTGGCGGCATCCATAATGATGCTGTCCTGCTGACGTTCAATCGTAATGGAGCGGATATGTGGCAGGGCGGTGCGCTGGGTATCTTTTACGTACTGCAGCAGACAGCCCGCGGCGCACAGGCCGCGCGGCGCGTTTTCTACGCCAAAGCCGGTCAAATCGCGGGTGCCAAACTGCAGATTGAGCTGCTGGCGCGCCGTATCGATTTCAAATTCCCACAGCGGACGGCGACGTAGACCGCGACGCCCCTCAAGCAGCCCCATCTCGGCGAAATCTTCGGCATACAGCAGCTCCGCAGGATTAGTGCGTTGCAGTTCGGCCGCCATGGTTTCGCGGTCGGCCGGTTCGCTCAGGCGAAAACGCCCGGAGCTGATATCCAGCGTGGCGTAACCGAAACCTTTGCTCTCCTGCCAGATGGCGGCGAGCAGGTTATCCTGGCGCTCCTGTAACAGCGCTTCATCGCTGATGGTGCCAGGCGTGACGATGCGTACCACTTTGCGCTCAACCGGGCCTTTCGAGGTGGCCGGATCGCCAATCTGTTCGCAGATGGCGACCGATTCACCCTGGTTAACCAGCTTCGCCAGGTAGTTCTCTACCGCATGATGTGGAATACCGGCCATCGGGATGGGTTCACCTGCCGAGGCGCCACGTTTGGTCAGGGAGATGTCGAGCAGCTGCGAGGCGCGTTTCGCATCGTCATAAAACAGCTCGTAAAAGTCGCCCATCCGGTAAAAGAGCAGGATCTCCGGATGCTGAGCTTTCAGCTTCAGGTACTGCTGCATCATGGGGGTGTGGGCGTCGAAATTGTCAGTAGTGGTCATGGAGTGATGATGTCCATTTCTTTGAAAACAGTGCTGTTCAGGCGACGTTAGGGTCGTGTATTGCCGCTATTGTCGCATGAAAAAATGGCCCGGCGCAGCAAAATGTCACCGCCTTAGTCCGGCTCTTCGCCGACCAGCTCAATCACCAGTTTTCCCTGTTCCACCAGCACTCGCACCCGGGAATGGGTTTTAAAACCGGCCTCTTCCAGCCTGTCGCCTTTTAAACTCAGCGCGGCGTGTACGCTGTAGCGTGTTGGGATCTTGGTCTTGCGATCCTCGTGGCGCTTTCTGAAATAACCCACGGTGAGCTGACGGCTGGGTCTGGAAATGCTGATATCTGACATAGAAACTCCTTTTTCTCGGGCAAGGATCAGGCGATATAAACACCTGTATAAAATGCCAGTAAAATGAACCTGAGACAAACGCAGAACTGCGAAGCGTCTTCAGAAAACGAAATGTAAAATATGAAATCGGGCTGAATATCCAGCCTGAAAAGGGTAATATAAATACAACTTATTATTAGGTATCAGACTATGGCAGGAAAACGGATCGCGCGTGAAAAAGAGACCATCCGCAAGATGATCGCGCTCTATGAAAAGCAGTGCCCGCAGGCATCTAAAGAGGCGGGGCATTACGCAGCGCTGAATGCGTATGCCGACAAGCGGCTGGATAAATGCGTGTTTGGTGAAGAAAAACCGGCCTGCAAGCAGTGCCCGGTCCACTGCTACCAGCCCGCTAAGCGTGAAGAGATGAAGCAGGTCATGCGTTGGGCGGGGCCGCGCATGCTCTGGCGTCACCCGATTCTGACGATTCGCCATCTGATTGACGATCGCCGCCCGGTGCCAGAGCTGCCGGAAAAGTACCGCCCGAAAAAGTAACCTCTCAGGTGCGCGGCCTGCGCATCGGGCGGCAGATTGCCATTTTAACTGCGAGATGAGATAGCTCATAGTTGACCATTATTAAATTAACCGAATGCATTTTTCTTGCTATGTATCAGGCTTGAAGAAAGTTAATGTATATTATTTACAGTACTTTCTGAAAACTGAAATTAATAATTCCTAAATGAATAAGTGAGGTAAATTTAGCGATAAATTGCTATAGCTTTATCTTTCAGTTGCCCACAAAATTCAATCCAGGATTTTGGACCGATACTTACACGGCTAACGCCAGATTTACTGTAAGCCTGAAGGTCCGGTTTACTGCTTAAATCCATTATATTTACTGGTAAATCGACTGCCGAACAAACTTGTTTTATTAAATAATGGTCTGTGGTACTAGGAATAAAGAAACCATTTGCGCCAGCCTCACGATATGCACGTCCTCTGTGGATGACGGCTTCTAGTAAATTGGTATGTTTGTTCTGATCACCTTCTTGCAAGAAAATATCTGTTCTGGCATTAATGAAAACATTAACCCCCATTTTATCTGCTGTTTTTCTCAGGGCTGTTATTCTTTCAGATTGCTCTTCTATTCCGAATATACTACCCTCAGAGATATTTTGATCCTCAAAATTAACGCCTGCAACTCCGACATCAATCAACGCAGAGAAGTTTTTACAAACCGCTTTTAATTCCTGAGCGTATCCGCTTTCGAAGTCGACAGTGACTGGAAGGTTTACCGCTTTAACAATATTCTTTACAACTACAAGTAACTCATCAAAAGGCATGGATTGCCCGTCAGTGTATCCCTGTGCCTCCGCAACAGACCAGCTGCTGGTCGCAATCGCCTCTGCGCCATTAGTGGCAAGAATTTTGGCTGTACCGGCGTCCCAGATATTGTAGAGAAAAAGAGGGCGATCCTTTTTGTGCAATAGATGAAATGATTCGATGTGCTTATTCATAGTGCCTCTCACTTATTGGATATTCTGCGTTCATGTTCGATTAACCATTTCTTACGCCACAGTCCACCACCATATCCTGTTAATGTTCCGTCTGCGCAAATTACTCTATGGCATGGGATTAAAATGGAGATTTGATTTGCTCCATTAGCTCGGGCAACTGCCCGACAAGCCGTGGTATTGCCTATCTCTTTAGCAATATCTGAATAACTTCTTAATTCGCCCATAGGAATTTTTCTCAGCGCATCCCAGACTCCTCTTGTAAATCTTGTGCCAAATTCTGCTAAGGGTGTATTAAAATGGAAAATTCTACCCTCGAAATATAAGTTAAGCTCTTCCTCAACGAGATCGATGGGGGCTTCGCGGCCCATAACAATTTCGGCGTTGGTGATTTTTTTAAGTTTTTCCATTTCGCCTGGCAGCGCTTTTCTGTCGAGAAATTCCAGTAAATAAAGAGAGTATTTATCCGCAATGGCGATCATTGTTCCGATAGGGGTCTCTATCCAGTCTGCTTTAAGGTAAAATCTATTATGAGCATTTTTGGGAGAAACACCGATATGCCGCGATATTGCATTACGAAATCCGCTTCCTGAATCATAATTGGCTGTTAATTGTGCATCGATTACTTTTGATCCGTCAGTCAAAGACTCCACACTTCTCCCAATCTTTCTCTGCCGGGCAATTTCTAAAAAAGTAATGCCAAACTGACGTCTGAATGCCCGCCTGACTGTCGACGGATCGAATCCCATTTCTGCAATGGCACCTTCGGACCACTTTTTATCAGTGTTGCTTTCCAGCTCATCCAGTAGCTTGTCGATCATAGGCTCACGAGTCAGGCCGATAGCCATCGGCCTACAGCGTTTGCAAGGTCTGAACCCGGCTTCCAGCGCTGAACCTATAGATGAATAAAAGGTTGAATTTTCTTTTTTGGGTTTTCTGGCAGGACAGGTCAGCTTGCAGAAGATACCTGTGCTTTTGACTCCCACATATGCAAAGCCTTCATAGGAAGGATCCCGTTCAATCAATGCCTTATAAAGAACGTCATCTGAAGGAATATCGAATAGCATCATGATGCCTCGTTTGGGTGGTGTTCCAATAATGTTAATGGAATGCTGGGGAGGGGAGCGACTAAAAACGGGCATCTATTTGTTCAAAGAGTAAAACAGAGTTTTTGTTTAAATATGAGTTTTTGGATAGTTTATTCACATAAAATTTAAATTTTAAACGGATATAAATACCAAAAAAATCGTATTTGATTTTTTTAAAAGCATGCAATTCTGTGATAATAATCACCAGATATATTTTTATCTTATTGAATTACGAAGTTTTTTCAGGTTTGTATTTTGTTGTAATCATAGTGTGAATACAATCGAGACTGCATCAAGAATCTGGTTTTCATTAAACCGAGTAGCACTCCCTGTTTTCCTTCGATTTATTCGGGCATCTGGCGAATGGATGTCTTATGTAGAAGATGAGCAGGTGATGCGCCGGTCAGGGCCGCGCATGCTGTGGCGTCAGCCGATTAGCCTCGCGGCCTGCGCATCGGGCGGCAGATAACGACCATAGCAATTGCACTGCACAGCGGAAACACCGCCAACACCAGCCACGGAACGATCGCCCCGGCGGACGGCGTCAGCGCCCCATCGAGCAGATCGCCGAGCAATAAATTCCCCGCCAGCACCGCGCATCCCCCAGCGGTAGCCAGTGCGCCATAGTGCGCGCCTAAAGTCGATTCGCTGGCAAACCACGGCACCACATCTTTGCCCGCCGGCACCAGCAGCATCTGGCCGGTGGTCAGCAGGGTGACAAAACAGGCCGCAGGCAGCAGGCGCAGCAACCCCGCGCCCGGCGTTGAAGAGGCAAAGAGCGCGACGCTCAGAAACGCGGCGGCGATAAGCAAAAAGCCCACCGGCAGGATCCGCACCGCGCCCACCCGACGGGCAAAACGCGCAAGTGGGAGCTGAAAGAGGATCACCAGCCCCGAGGCCAGCATAAACAGCGGGCCAAGATCTTTCTCGCTGCCGCCAGCACGCTGGATCTCCACCGGGAGCGCCAGATAGAGCTGGTTATAGCTCAACAGCCAGCTGCTCCAGGCGATGATAAACGCCACGAACCGCGGCTGGCGAAAGGTGGTCCACCAGGGGGTGATATGTAGCGGCTGATTTTTTGCTGAGCCTGAAGGTAAACAGAAGAACAGCACAATCAGCGCGACCACGAAGACCACGGCCCCGGCCAGCGCCACCTGACGAAAGCCCAGGCCGGTGAGCAGGGCGCCTGCGACCGGGCCCAGGACTGCCCCCAGTTCGCCGCACACTGCGAAGAGGGCGAACCACTCGGCGCGGCTGCGTTTGCCCTGCGCCTCGCTGCGGGTTCCGGCTTTGGCCAGTAACGCTTCGATGGAAGGGGAAAACAGCGCCCCGCCGATCCCGGTGAGGCATGCCCCGGCAATAATGACGGGCAGGCTGTAACCAAAGGCCAGCAGCAGATAGCCCACCACCCGCACAACGCAGCCGCAAAGAATAATGATGCGCGCGCCGTAGCGGTCGGAGAGGGCGCCACCAACGATAAACATCCCCTGCTGGGAGAAGGTCCGCAGCCCGAGCACCAGCCCGATAACGCCGCCGGAGAGCAGCATATCGTCGCGTAAAAAAATCGCCAGGAAAGGGACGACGGCGTAAAAACCGATATTGAAAACAAACTGGCTGCCCAGTAAGACGGGCGGCCAGAGTTGCGTCGCGGGGCGAATGGATAGCACCTGTTACCTCGCCTCAGACGAGGAAGTGAATATGTTTTTTGCCATGATCGGGGGAGAGCTCAATGCGGGTTTTCACCCGGAATATCTCCCACAGTAGCTCTTCGGTCAGGATCGCCTGCGGCGTACCGCTGGCGACAACGCGCCCTTTCTGCATCACGATCAACGCATCACAGAACATGGAGGCGTGGTTAAGATCGTGAATGGCGACAATGCTGGTGACCGGCAGCTGGCTGATCAACTGCATCAATTGCATCTGATGGTGAATATCCAGATGGTTAGTGGGTTCATCCAGCAGGATCTCGGTTGGCATTTGCGCCAGCGCCCGGGCGATGTGCACCCGCTGGCGCTCGCCGCCGGAGAGACTCAGCCAGCCCTGCTCGCTGTGATGTAGCATATCCACCGTCTTCAGCGCCTGGTTTACCGTTTCGTCATCCTGCGCCGTCCAGCCGGAGAAAGGGGAGTGGTGCGGAATACGCCCCAGCTTTACCACGTCCCGCACGCGCATGTTGGCATCGGTCATGCCGTGCTGTTCCACAAAGGCTACCCGCCGGGCGAGCTGCTTTTTCGGGATACCACTGATGCTTTTGCCATCCAGCGCGACGGTGCCGCTATGGGGGCGACGTAAACCGGCCAGGATCCGCAGCAGCGAGGATTTGCCGGAGCCGTTTGGCCCCAGCAGGCCGACGGTCTGCCCCTGAGATACTGCCAGCGAGACATTGTCGACGATGACCTTTTTACCCACCTTCCAAGTGATATTTTCAGCAGTGATGCTCATCACTTATTCCTTGAACGGTAGATAATCACAGCAAAGAACGGGACGCCCACCAGCGCAGTCACCACGCCGACCGGCAGGCTTTGCGGGGCGATCAGCAGGCGCGAGGCGATATCCGCCAGCACCATCAGGATGGCACCCGCCAGCGCGCTGGCGATAAGCAGCGTGCGGTGCAGCGGACCAAAGAAGAAGCGCATCATGTGTGGTACCACCAGGCCGACAAAGCCGATGGAGCCCGCCATACTGACGATGGTGGCGGTCATCAGTGCGGTAACGATAAACAGGATCAGGCGCACCCAAGGGACAGCGATCCCCAGCGATGCGGCGGCATCGTCGCCAAAGGTGAAGGCGTCGAGCGCCCGGGCGTACCAGAGACAGACAGCCAGACCGACCAGCACCGCGACCAGCACCATCTGGAACTCGGGCCATCTCACGCCGCTAAAGCTGCCCAGCAGCCAGAACATCACGTCGCGTGCCTGCTGGGCGCTCGCCGAGGTGCTGACGGTCCAGGCGGTGATGGCGTTAAACAGCTGCGAGGCGGCCACCCCGGCAAGGATGGTGCGTTCGCTGCCGCCGCGGGCACCGTTCGTCAGCAGGGCCACAAACGCGAAGGCGGTAAACGCGCCAGCGAAGGCCCCGGCGGAAAGTGTCACGGTACCGCTGCCAATGCCCAGCACGACCACGGAGACCGCACCGGTTGACGCCCCGGCGGACACCCCCAGCACGTAAGGTTCGGCGAGGGCGTTTTTCAGCAGGCTTTGCAGCACCGCGCCGCAGATAGCCAGACCCGTACCGCAGCAGGCCGCCACCAGCGCCCGGCTCAGACGAAAGTCCCAGATCACGCTCTCATAGATGCGATTGAGCGGCACCTCGGTTAAGCCCATTTTATTGGTAATGGCGTAGAACACGCTCTGCAGGGGGATCGACAACTCCCCCACGCTGACGCCAAAAGCGATAACCAGCAGCAGCGCGACCACCGCCAGGAAACCCGAAGCTGGCAACAGCCAGTTCAGGCGGGTCTGTTGTACCACTGCGGTCATTAATTCAGTTCCATTTTTCTGAGCTGTTCACCAATCTGCTCCGCGCCGTAGAGGGTGCGGATGGTCGGGTTCATCGCCTGGCCGTCCATCACCACGATGTGGCCTTTTTTCACCGCGTCGAGCTGGCTGACGGCGGGATCGCTTTTCAGGAATTTGATTTTTTCCTCGGCGTTATCCAGCGCCCAGCGGTTACGGTCGAGGCTGGAGACCACGATCACGTCCGGGTTGGCAGCGATAATGCTCTCCCAGCCGACGGTCGGCCATTCCGTTTCAGAGGTGATGGCGTTGTGGCCGCCCAGCACGTTAGCGATAAAGCCGGAGGCGCTGTTTTTACCGCCGACGTAGGCATCAGAAGAGGGGGAGGAGCTGGAGAACCAGAAGACAAATGAGAGGTCTTTTTTGTTTTTGCTGAACTCAGCCCGCAGGTCAGCCTCACGCTTTTTGAAATCGGCAATCAACGCCTGGCCGCGATCTTCGACGTTAAAGATTTTGGCGAAATCTTCGATCTCTTTATACAGGAAGGTCATATCCCACAGCTTCTGGCGGCTGCCGTACATATCGCCGATATCTTTTTTGGTGGCGCACATGCCCGGCGACATGTAGCTGTTCACGCCGACGGTAGCCAGATCTTCGCGTTTGGCGACTTTACTCTCTGGCCCCAGCAGCAGCGGCAGCTGGGCCGGAACGAAGTCCGGATTTTGCGCAAGGATAGACTCCAGCGTCGGGATCTCGACGGTCAGCAATTTCACTTTTTCATTCTTTTCAGCGAGTTCAGGCAACACTTTGGTCGGCCAGAAGGCGCTGGCGGCGACCTTATCCTGCAGGCCCAGCAGTAGGAGAATTTCTACGGTGTTCTGGCCCAGTGCGACCACGCGCTCCGGCGCTTTGGTGAAGGTCTCTTTATAGCCGCAGTTCTCGATCGTCAGAGGGTAGGTGGTTGCAAAAGCAGAACCGGCTGTCGCGATCAGCAAGCCTAATGCACTGATGATCTTTTTCATGAAACGCTATCCTTCATTAATTTATTGATGACAGCCCGGGAGCATGGCTGAGAATGAATATCATTTATTGTGGCGGGGTTTTATACAATGATATATTCATGGTGTCAATGAACTATAGTAACGCCATGAAACTATTGATTTTGATCGGGAGAGTAGGCCGGGCAAGCAGCGCGCCGCCCGGCAGAAAGGCAGGTTAATCTAAATCTGCACCGTTGCTGGCAATCACTTTCTTGTACCACCAGAACGATTTTTTGCGTTTGCGTTCAAGGGTGCCGTTGCCCGCATCATCACGATCGACATAGATAAAGCCGTAGCGCTTGCTCATCTCGCCGGTGGAGGCGGCCACCAGATCGATACAGCCCCAGCTGGTGTAGCCGATCAGCGGAATGCCATCTTCTATGGCATCGCCCATCGCGCGGATATGCTCCCGCAGGTAGCTGATGCGGTAGTCGTCGTTAATCTCACCGTTGGCATCAATCTCATCCTTCGCGCCTAAGCCGTTCTCTACCAGGAAGAGCGGCTTCTGGTAGCGGTCGTACATCATGTTCATGGTGATGCGCAGGCCCAGCGGGTCAATGCCCCAGCCCCACTCGCTGACTTCAATATGTGGGTTACGCAGGGATTTCACGATATTGGCCGCGCTGGTGTTGTTGGCATTCATATCCGCCGAGGCGCAGCGCGAGGCGTAATAGCTGAACGACACAAAATCGACGGTGTTCTTCAGCAGCGCGTCATCGCCCGGATCTTTGACAATCACCACCCCCTTTTCGCGGAACACGCGAGCAGAGTAGGCCGGGTAGCGTCCGCGGGCCTGCACGTCTATAAAGAACAGGTTCTCACGATCTTTTTCTAATGCCGTCCACACATCTTCTGGCTTGCAGGAGTAGGGGTAGAAGTTACCGCCCGCCAGCATGCAGCCCACCTGGTTTTGCGGGTTCACCTCGTGGGCAATTTTGGTTGCCAGCGCGCTGGCAACCAACTCATGGTGGGCGGCCTGATACTTCACCTGATCCTCATTTTCACCTTCCTCAAACACCAGCCCGGCACCGGAGAAGGGGCTGTGCAGCATGATGTTGATCTCGTTGAAGGTGAGCCAGTATTTCACCAGCCCGTTAAATTCTTCGAAGCAGGTGCGGGCGTAGCGGGCAAAGAAATCGACCATCTTGCGGTTGCGCCAGGAGCCGTACTCGGTCACCAGATGCATCGGCACGTCAAAGTGGCAGAGGGTCACCAGTGGTTCGATATTGTACTTTTTGCACTCCTCGAACACCGCCCGGTAAAAGGCAATCCCTTCTTTATTAGGCAGTGGTTCGTCGCCGTTCGGGTAGAGACGGCTCCAGGCAATGGAGGTCCGGAATACCGTGAAGCCCATCTCGGCCATTAAGGCGATATCTTCTTTATAGCGATGGTAAAAATCGATCGCGTCGTGGCTGGGATAGAACTCGTCGTCACGCAGCGAAAAGCGTTTTTCCTTGCCGACTTTCACCGCCAGGCGATTTGCGCCGTGGGGGATCATATCGACGGTGGTCAGGCCCTTGCCGCCCTCGCGGTATGCGCCTTCGCTCTGGTTAGCGGCCAGTGCGCCGCCCCATAAAAATCCTTGTGGAAAAACTGACATTCTTACCTCGCTATAAATTTATGCTTGTGCTTCTTTGGCCTGAACCGGTGCGGATTGCAGCGCGCGCGCTTTTTCTGCTTCGTCTTCTACCGGGATATCTTCAAAGCCCAGAATCAGGGTCAGCACGAAAGAGAGCACCACGGCCAGGGCCATTACCCCAAATACCCAGACGATGGACATCGGGTTAGCAGGGTCGAAGAACTGGACGCTGGTAAACAGGCCCGGCGCCGCCATCGAGTGGCTGGCAAGCCCTGCAATTCCGGCCACGGCGCCGCAGATAAAGCCGCTGATCAGGCTGGCAATGAGCGGTCGTTTCAGGCGCACCGCCACGCCGTAAAGCGCCGGTTCAGAGATGCCAGCCATGATGGCAGAAGCTGCGGCGGCCAGCGCCGTCTGGCGCAGTTCCGGGTTTTTGGTTTTCCAGGCGACCGCCAGCGACGAACCGCCGAGGGAGAGGTTGGCGCCGATTTCTGACGGCATCACCATCCCCTCTTTGCCCGTTTCGGCAATGGTCTGAATGATGGTAGGCGTAAAGACGCGGTGCATCCCGGTCATCACCAGCAGCGGCCACAGCGCGCCCATGATGGCGACGGAGAGCCAGCCCAGATAGCCGTGAATGGTGTAAACCAGCGCGGAGATGCCGCTACCGATCCAGATCCCCAGCGGCCCAATCAGGACGATGGCGAGCGGGGCGGCAATCAGCACGATCAGCATTGGCTTGAGGAAGTTTTTCGTCACCGCCGGGGTGATTTTGTCTACCCAGCGTTCGATATAGGACAGGCACCAGGTCATCACCAGGGCCGGGATCACCGTATAGGTATATTTCACCGCCGTCACCGGCACAAACGCGAACTCAACGTGCTCGCCCTGCGCCGCTTTCGCCATCAGCTCAATAAAGCTCGGGTGGACCAGCACGCCCGCAATGGCGATCGCCAGCGACATGTTGGTCTTGAATTTCACGGCCGCAGAGGCAGCCACCATCAGCGGCAGGAAGAAGAACGCGCCGTCGCCGATTACGGTCAGGATCGTCAGCGTCGGATCGCCTTTGGTCAGCACGCCGGTCATCTCGAGGATCATCGCCAGCAGCTTGACCATTGAACCGCCGATGATCGCCGGGATCAGCGGTGACATGGTGCCGATCAGGGCATCAAGGATGCCCGCGCCAATGCGTTTCAGGGTCAGCTTTTGCGGCCCCTGGGGCGCGGCAGGCTGCATGTCGGCGGGCAGCAGGTTGACCACCTCGCGGTACGCCTGGGAAACGGTATTGCCGATGATCACCTGGCACTGGTTGTCGTTGCGCACGACGCCCAGCACGCCGCTGATGCTTTTCAGCGTCGCGCTGTCGATCAGGCTCTCGTCTTTTGCCACGAAGCGCAGGCGGGTCATGCAGTGGGTGACCGCGACGATATTCTCTTTGCCGCCGAGCGCGCTGACAACGGCATTCGCCAGCGCAGCATAATTTTTGGCCATCGGGTTGTATCCTGTTTTATCAGTAAGGTACGTCTTCATCGGGGTGAGCGATGAAACTTATATAGGAAACCGGTTCCACAAAATCATGAAGAGTTTCCTGGAATCTAACAAGATCACGTTTTAGCCATTTTTTAAATTCGTGATGGCGATCACCTGGCGTGTTAAAAAGCGTGTGACAGACGCTGCGACAATTTTCACGCGGTGCAGTACACTGCCGCTCACGGGATTAAGACGGAACAGATGCATGACCACGATGCTGGAAGTGGCGAAGCGGGCAGGGGTCTCGAAGGCGACGGTTTCCCGGGTGCTTTCGGGCAATGGCTACGTGAGCCAGGAGACAAAAGACAAGGTTTTTCAGGCGATTGAAGAGAGCGGGTATCGGCCAAATTTACTGGCGCGTAACCTGGCGACCAAAAGCACGCAAACCCTTGGGCTGGTGGTGACCAACACCCTCTACCACGGGGTCTATTTCAGCGAGCTGCTGTTCCATGCCGCCAGAATGACCGAAGAGAAGGGACGTCAGCTGATCCTCGCCGACGGTAAGCACAGCGCCGATGAGGAGCGCGAGGCGATTCAGTACCTGCTGGATATGCGCTGCGATGCGATCATCATCTACCCGCGTTTTCTCAGCGTTGATGAGATGGACGAGATCATCCAGAAACACGCCCAGCCGGTGATAGTGCTCAACCGACGCCTGCGTAAAAACAGCAGCCACTGCGTCTGGTCAGATCATAAAGCCTCCAGCCAGGCGGCGGTATCGACCCTTATCGAGCAGGGCCACCGCGATATCGCATTTATCACCGGATCGCTCGATTCCCCCACCGGGATCGAACGCCTTTCAGGCTACAAAGAGGCCCTTGCAGCGCACCGCATTCCGCTGCGCGAGTCGCTGATTGTCGAGGGTAAATGGCATCCGGCCAGCGGGGCTGCAGGGGTGGCGACGCTGCTGGCGCGCGGCGAGCATTTTACCGCGCTGGTGGCCAGTAACGACGATATGGCGATCGGCGCCATTAAGCAGCTTCACGATAGCGGGGTCGCCGTGCCGGAGGCGGTGTCGGTGGTGGGTTTTGATGACATTGCGATGGCGCCCTACGTGGTGCCGGCCCTCTCCAGTGTGCGCGTCCCGGTGACAGAGATGGTAAAAGAGACCATCAGCCGCCTGATCTTTATGCTCGATGGTGGGGACTTCACCTTCCGGCAGACTTTCGCCGGAGAGTTGATGCTGCGTGATTCCGTCATCCCCGGCCCGCACCGCTGATCACAATATGGCCGCCGGGGGCAGCCAGGCGCGGGTAAAATCGAGCCAGCCGCCCGCGGTCAGCACCATATCCTGCACGTTTTCCAGGGCGTTGATCCGGTAGCGGTAGTGGAACAGCGGCGTGCAGCGGCCCTCCGCCAGCAGGCGCTGGAAAAAGGGCGTCAGGTGCGCGTTAAAACGCGCTTCGCTGTCGCTGTACTGCATCAGCTGCCGTTTCTCTTGCTGCCAGCGCTCCTCCCCCAGCGCCGTAGCCCAGGCCGGTTCATAGATAAACCACTCCGCCAGCGTAAACCCGGTCATCCCGGTTGCCAGATGATCCCCCAGCAGCAGATCGGCACCCGCCAGCGTATCGGGGGCATACCAGCCATCGCGATCTTTCCAGTCGGTGTGTAGCTCGCAGCCGCGCTGTTGCAGCTGAATCCGCCACATCCCGGCCAGTTCACGCAGTTCCGGCGTGTTGTAGCACACCAGCGTCAGGCGCGTTGGCAGCGTGATGTCGGGCCGGGCGGGCAGGTCGGGAACCTGTAATCCGGAAAGAATTTCGGTGTGCGTCTGCAGATCTTCACGCCGGGCAAAGCACTCTTCATTCAGAATGCGCAAGCTCTGGCGCAGATACGCAGCAAGCGCGGCGGGCAGCGTCGCATTCACCATCAGCCAGGCGAAACCGCCGCTGGTGGAGGTGACCGCTTCCTGCCGGGCGTTACCTTTTCCCACCGTTATCCATGCCGCTTTATCGGTCGCCATGCCGGTCCGCCAGAACTCAATAGCATGCAGCAACGGATGAGCACCAAAGTACCACGGCTGGCGTTCAAGGCGCAGAAAATGGGAGTGGTGGCGGGCAATAGTGAAAGGCCCGGCGCCCACGTCTGGCTGACGGGGATGCGGCAGCCGACAGACCGGATGGGCGAGACGATGCGCCAGCAGAGCGTCCGGCGCATGCAGATAAACCGCCAGACACCACGGGGCGGCAAGGGTCACCGCGTCGATATGCAGTAACCCGCTGTTGCGGGCCGGATCGCTTAGTAGCTGCTGCACCGCGCTCAAAATATCGTCATCGCTTACCGGCTGGCCGTTGTGCCAGTGCGCGCCGCTGCGCAGGTAAAAATGCCAGCGCAGGCCGTCGTCAGAACAGGCCCAGTGGTGCGCCAGATCGGCCACCGGCTGCGCCTTGCCCGGTTCATAACGGGTTAAACCGGCGTGTACCGCGCAGATAATATGTTGTTCGGCGCGCCGTCGATGCAGCGCCGGATCCAGGGACGTGAGCGGACGATACCAGGGAATGCGCAGCGTCGGCTGGTGCTTGAGCCATTTACCGCCGAGAAAGGGGGTGATAATGTGGTGCAGGCTGGCCGGATCGCCGTCTGCCAGCTGTAGCGCGCTCTGATAATCGCCTTTCTCCAGACAGGCATGCATCAATGGGGCGCTGAGTTCGCTGGTGGTCACCAGGCAGTGCAGCGTAGCGCGATGCCCGCGCCCAGGCTGAGCGCGCCAGCTTAACCAGCCGCTTTCAGCAAGCTGGCGGAGCAGCGTGCGCGCGTGGCGTTCGCTGCAGAGCGCCACCTCGGCGACTTCGGTGATGGTGGTGAGCTGCGGCGTTGAGCCGTAATGGGCTGAGAGGCGTTGATACTGGCGGATTTTCTGAAGCTGGCGCATGGCGACATCCCTGACGAAGGCATTGCGAAGAGTGTAGGGCTTTTTGCGCGATTATAACTGTTTTGCCGGGTGGCGCTTCGCTTACCCGGCTTACGTATCGGGTGCGGTTTGATTTGCCGGGCAATCAGCGTTTACTGACCGGCATCATCAGTTCGCGTAGCCGCTCAATACGCGCTTCCGGGCTGAGATAGAGCCAGCGAAATAAAATACGTTCATGCTTCCTGACCTGTCTGAACCAGGCGGCAAGCCAGTTTATTTCTTGGGTGAAGTTTGCCATTTGTCGTCTCCGGTGAAGGAACACCGCAACAGAGTAGGCCGGAAAACAGGATTAAAACAGGACGCGGTTTTACAGCTGTTCCGCATTAAAAAAGCCCCGGGCACCGGGGCTGCGAAAGGCAAAATCTGACAAGCATATAACGAGTAGAGCAAGAGTTTGAGGGTTAAACAGGTAATGCTTTCAGCAGGGCGAAGGCCTCCTTCATCCGATCTTCGCTGACCACAAAGGCGCGCAGATTGCCCTCGTTGTCGGCCCCTTTCGCCACCATCCCCTGGGCTTCGATGGCGATCTGCCAGTTCAAATCCTGGCGCTGGGTTTCGCCTGCCAGGTGCAACGGCAGTTCCGGCGTTTTGACCTTCACCAGCATCGCAGGCAGTTTCAGTGGCGTACTGGCCCCGAGCAGATTCTTCGCCAGATACATGGCGCTTAACTGGATCGGCTGCAGGAACGGCAGTACCTGACCATTAATTTCGGCGCAGTCACCCAGAGCATAAATATCGGGCCGGGTGGTTTGCAGATAGCTGTCGACCTTCACGCCGCGAGCTGTTTCTGCACCGGCCCGCTGTGCCAGCCCGATCTCCGGGCGCAGGCCGGTGGCGGCAATCACCACATCGACTTCAATGCAGCGATCCCGGTCCAGCAGGGCGCAGATCCCGGTATCGGTTTGCGTCAGGCTTTGCAGCTGGGATTTCAGCAGCAAATGCACGCCCATATCGGTCAGCCGGTGTTGTAAGCGACTGCTCACTTCGGCGGGCATCAGCGCTGAGAGAATGCTGGCGGAATGGTCAACCAGAGTCACCTCTTTCCCGGCCCGGCAAAAATCCATCGCCAGTTCGCTGCCGATAAGTCCCGCGCCAACAATCATCACCCGTCGGGCGTCACGCAACGTGCTTTCGCAGGCGCGGTACTCCGTCTGGCTGTTGAGGGTCAGCATCAGCTCGCGGCCTGCAACCGGCGGCACAAAGGCTGAGGCTCCGGTTGCCAGCACCAGTTTGTCATAGGACCACTGCTTGTCTTTCCCTTTGACCACGTGGGCGGCGGCGTCGATGTCGGTGACCCAGGTGTAAGGAAACAGGCGCAGGTTAAACTGTTCGGCAAACTCTCCCGCCGTCTGGCGGGTGAGGTCGTCGGCCTGCTGACTCTGGCTGATAACGTGGCTCAGGTCTGGCTTGTTGTACTCATCCATACTGTCCGCTGCAATAAGCGTCAGCGGGACGTTCGCATCCTGTTTACGGATGTTTTTCACCAGCTGGCGGGCGGCGAAGCCCGAGCCGATGATGACGATACCGTGGCTCATTTTGCCTCCGATGCCAGTTCTTCAAATACATCTTTACCAAGGGAACATTCCGGGCAGAGGAAGTTGTCCGGCACGTCGCTCCACGGGGTACCTGGTGCGACGTCCTGCAGCGGCTCGCCAAGGGTCGGATCGTAGATCCACTGGCAGACGCTGCACTGCATGCAGGGGCCGAGGTCGGCGGTGGACTCTGCGCTGTTGGCGCTCTCCGACGCTTCTTCAGGGGCTTTCACGCTGGCTTCAGGCAGCGGAGCGAGCGCCCACTGACGGGCAATATCGCGGCCATGCTGACGGCATACTTCCAGCGCATCGAGATCCGGGCGCCATTTCGCCTTCAGGCTCATCGACATTTCAAAGCCCGCATCCTGCAAACGGGTGGAGAGACGGTCTACCGCGCCGCCGCTCCAGCCGTGAGAGCCGAAGGCGCTGGCTCGTTTGTTACGGAAGCGCAGGCCGGTCATCTCTTCCACCAGGCCGGCAATTTTCGGCATCATCACGTTGTTCATGGTGGAGGTGCCCACCAGCACGCCTTTTGAGCGGAAGACGTTCGTGAGAATTTCATTTTTATCGCTGCGGGCGACGTTAAAGATCTTCACCGCCACGTTCGGGTCAACTTCATTGATGCCCTGGGCGATGGCGTCGGCCATCATGCGGGTGTTGTTGGACATGGTGTCGTAGAAAATGGTGATGCGGTCTTCCTGATAGTCCGCCGCCCATTTCAGGTACAGCTCGACGATCTGGGTGGGGTTATCACGCCATACCACCCCGTGGGAGGTGGCAATCATATCCACCGGCAGGTTAAAGCCGAGGATCTCGGTAATTTTTGGCGTCACCAGACGGCTGAACGGAGTGAGGATATTGGCGTAGTAGCGCTGGCACTGCTCAAACAGTTCGGCCTGATCCACTTCGTCATTGAACAGACGTTCGTCGCAGTAGTGCTGGCCGAAGGCGTCATTACTGAACAGCACGGCGTCGCCGGTCATGTAGGTCATCATGCTGTCCGGCCAGTGCAGCATCGGGGTTTCCACGAAGATCAGCTGTTTACCGTTGCCGATATCCAGTGAGTCACCGGTTTTCACCACGTTGAAGTTCCACTCCGGATGGTGGTGATGGCCGGTGATGGAGTCGATGGCGTTGGCGGTGCAGTAGATCGGGGTGTCCGGGATGCAGGACATCAGCTCGGTCAGCGCCCCGGCGTGGTCCTCTTCCGCATGGTTGATGATGATGTAGTCGATATCGGCCAGGTCGATTTCACTGCGCAGGTTCTGCACGAACTCGCGGCTGAACTTATGATCGACGGTATCGATCAGGACGTTTTTCTCTTCCCGGATGAGATAGCTGTTATAGCTGCTACCGCGCAGCGTTTTGTACTCCGTTCCGTGAAAATCACGTACTTCCCAGTCACGTTGACCAACCCAATGAATATTGTTTTTAACCAGAATAGACATAGCAACCTCAACTTAATACAGCGCAATTAAATGAAAGATGTCATGTCTATTGCAGGGTGCGTGCCAACTTTTTAAGTTATTAATTCATAACGGTTTTAAAAATAACGGCACTTTCATGGTAGTCAATTTGACTGTGTCTGGTATAGTCAATGTGACACTGCATATTGTCAAAATGACAACGAGGCGAGAATGAGTTTTTCTGTAGAGGTGCTGGCGAAAATCGCCATTGAATTGCAGAGCGGCATCGGCCATCAGGATCGTTTTCAGCGGCTGATCTCCACCCTGCGTCACGTGCTGGAGTGCGATGCGTCGGCGCTGCTGCGCTACGAAGGGCGGCAGTTTATCCCGCTGGCTATCGACGGACTGGCGCAGGATGTGCTGGGGCGGCGCTTTACCCTGGAGGGCCATCCGCGGCTGGAGACCATCGCCCGCGCCGGGGATGTGGTGCGCTTCCCGGCCGACAGCGACCTGCCCGATCCCTACGACGGGTTGATCCCCGGCCAGGAGAGCCTGAAGGTACACGCCTGTATCGGCCTGCCGCTGTTTGCCGGGCAGAACCTGATTGGCGCGTTGACCCTCGACGGCATGTCGCCGGACCAGTTCGACACCTTCAGCGACGAAGAGCTGAGGCTGATTGCCGCCCTGGCCGCCGGGGCGCTGAATAATGCCCTGCTGATTGAGCAGCTCGAGAGCCAGAACACCCTCTCCACCCGCCCGACGGGATTTGAGCAGGTACAAAGCACCGAGATGATTGGCCTCTCGCCGGGCATGGTGAGTCTGAAAAAAGAGATTGAGATTGTTGCCGCCTCCGACCTGAATGTACTGATCGAAGGGGAGACCGGCACCGGTAAAGAGCTGGTGGCAAAAGCCATTCATCAGGCCTCTCCCCGGGCGGTGAATCCGCTGGTCTATCTCAACTGTGCCGCGCTGCCGGAAAGCGTGGCGGAGAGCGAGCTCTTTGGTCACGTCAAAGGGGCGTTTACCGGGGCCATCAGCAACCGCAGCGGCAAGTTTGAGATGGCCGATAACGGCACGCTGTTCCTGGATGAGATTGGGGAACTGTCGCTGGCATTGCAGGCCAAGCTGCTGCGCGTGTTGCAGTATGGCGATATCCAGCGGGTGGGTGACGACCGCAGCCTGCGTGTCGACGTGCGGGTGCTGGCCGCCACTAACCGCGATCTGCGCGAAGAGGTGTTAGCCGGGAATTTCCGCGCCGATCTGTATCATCGCCTGAGTGTGTTTCCGCTTTCGGTGCCGCCGCTGCGCGAGCGTGGCGAAGATGTGGTGCTGCTGGCAGGCTATTTCTGTGAACAGTGCCGGTTGCGGATGGGGTTATCCCGGGTGGTGCTAAGCCCCGGCGCCCGGGCGCATCTGCTGAGCTACGCCTGGCCGGGCAACGTGCGCGAGCTGGAACATGCCATTCACCGGGCGGTAGTACTGGCCCGGGCGGCGCGGGCAGGGGATGAAGTGGTGATCCACGCGCAGCACTTTGCCCTGCATGATGAGAGCACACCGGTGGTGACGCCGGAGACGCCGCGCGTTGAGAATCAGAACTTGCGTGAGGCGACGGAGGCGTTTCAGCGCCAGATGATTGTCCGGGCGCTGGAGCAGAACAGCCGCAACTGGGCGGCGAGCGCGAGGGCGCTGGAGACCGACGTCGCCAACCTGCACCGGCTGGCGAAACGTCTGGGTCTTAAGGGTTAGAGAATGCCTGCCTGGTAGAAATCCTGGAGGTTGATGGCGCCGCAGAGGCGGCCATGGCTATCCACCACCGGCGCGGCGGTGATTTTGCGCTTCATCAAGAGCTCTTTGGCTTCAATGGCGCGGCTGTCGGCATTCAGCGTCAGGCCACCGGCGGTCATGGCGTTGCTGACGGCAATCTCCAGTTTGCCGCCGCTCACCAGCCAACGGCGCAGGTCGCCGTCGGTGAAGACCCCTTTGACCTGCTGGTCATCATCGCAGACCGCCACCAGCCCCAGCCCGGTACGGCTCAGCTCCAGCATCGCGTCCATCACGCTGGTATTCAGTTTCACCTGCGGGATGGCCTCGTCGGTGCGCATCAGGTGGTGCACCTTATTCAGCAGGCGCGCGCCCAGGGCGCCTGCCGGGTGAGAGCGGGCAAAATCTTCTTCATTAAAGCCGCGGGCCTGCATCACCGCCATCGCCAGCGCATCGCCCATCATCAGGGTGTTGACGGTGCTGGAGGTCGGTGCAAGGTGCATCGGGCAGGCTTCGCGCTCCACTGAAATATCCAGCGTGGCGTTGGCCGCCAGCGCCAGCGGCGAGCGGGACTTGCCGGTCATCGCCAGCAGCGCGACCGATTTTTCCTGCAAACGCGGGAGGATCAAATCCAGCTCTTTTGCCGAGCCGGAGTAGGAGATAAAGAGCAGCACATCGCGGCTCTCAATCATCCCCAGATCGCCGTGCAGCGCCTCAGCAGGATGGACAAAAAAGGCCGGGGTGCCGGTGCTGGCAAGGGTCGCGGCAATCTTCTTGCCAATGTGCCCGGATTTACCGATGCCCGAGACGATCACCTTCCCGTCGCAGTGAATAATGGTATTGGCTGCGCGAACAAAATCCTCCCCCAGACGGTCCGGCAGGCGGCTGGCCTCCTGCAGTTCCAGCATCAGGGTCTGGCGACCCGCGTTTAACAGAAAATCACTCATCACGCTCTCCGGTTACAATCACGTCGATTCCTTTCTCTTCCAGCGCTTTCTTAAACGCCGGATCGATGCCTGCGTCGGTAATCAGCTTATCGACGCTCTCCAGGCTACAGACAATATTCGGGCTTTTACGGCCAAACTTTGACGAGTCCGCCATCAGGATCACCTCCCGGGCGGCGTTGCACATCGCTTTACTGACGCTGAACACTTCGTTGAAGGTGGTGACGCCCGCGTTGAGGTCGATGCCGTCGGTGCCCATAAACAGGCGGTCGAAGCTGAAATGGTCGAAGGCGTTCTCCGCCAGTTGGCCGTGAAACGAGGCCGATTTTTTGCGGAAGGTGCCGCCGGGCATCAGGATGGTTTGTTCGTTGTCGAATTCGGACAGGGCGTTGACGATATGCAGGCTGTTGGTCATCACCGTGATGTTATTAAAGCGGCTCAGCATCGGCACCATCTGCAGAACCGTGCTGCCCGCATCGAGGATAATGGAGTCGCCGTCATGGATAAATTTTACCGCGGCGTCAGCGATTAACGCCTTCTGATGGGTGTTGATGAGCGTCTTGTGATCGATAGGCGGGTCGGCCTCGTCTTTATTCAGCACCACGCCGCCATAGGTGCGGATCACCGCCCCGGCGTTTTCCAGGATCACCAGATCCTTGCGGATTGTGGTGCCGGTGGTATCAAAGTAGTGGGCCAGATCTTCAACCGAACATTTTCCCTGTTTTTGCAAATGGTCGAGTATGGCCGCCTGCCGCTGGCGGGGTTTCATAGGCGTTGAGTTCCTTAGGTTGCGAAATGATAATTTCGCAAGCTTATAACGTTCACAACGAAATTATCCATGTTTCAATTTAAGCGCTAATGATAGTGCATCCTGACAGAGCGAATCATTGGGAAAGATCACATCGGGCTCTAATTCCTGCAACGCGGTGCCGTTAATCGCTGCAATTTTCACCGGCCGGGCAAAGACCGTCAGCCCACGCATCATCAAGGAGTCACAGACCCGGTGGTTATCATCCAGCGCAATGGCGACAATCACCCGCGGCTTAAAGCGACCGCCGGAGCGGCCCACGCCCACGCGACCTTTCTGGCAAAGGGCGTCAAAGGCGCGGTTAAAACGATGGATTTGCCAGCCACCGAGTGCCAGCTGGCACAGCCAGGCGATAACGGCGACGGTAATCAGGGTGGTGACCATGTTTAACTCCTGTGCTATTGCCGGGCAGCGCTACGCTTGCCCGGCCTGGGGTTCGAGGTTTGTAGGCCCGGTAAGCGCAGCGCCACCGGGCGTTTAGGCTCGATCAGAACATCACCTGTCCACCGGTGACATTAATCGACTGCCCGGTGCAGTAAGAGGCTTTCGGGCTGGCATAAAACAGCAGCATATTCAGTACGTCCTGATAGTCGCAGCCGCGCTTCAGCGGCACTTTATCGATGTAGTATTGCTCCACCTGATCCTCGTTAATGCCAAGTTTGGTGGCGTACTGCGGCAGCAGGGACTGGAACATCGGCGATTTCAGCAGATTGCCGAGCATCAGGGAATGCACGGTAATGCCGTATTCCGCCAGATCCAGCGCCAGGGACTGCGTCAGCCCCACGCCGCCAAACTTGGCCGCGCTGTAGCCGGAGTTGTGCTTGCTGCCCACCTTGCCGGATTTGGAGTTGATCTGAATGATGCGCCCGGCAATGCCGTCGCGGATCATCAGGCGCGAGAACTCCCGGGCGCAGAGGAAATAGCCCACCAGGTTCACCTGCAATGAACGGTCGAAATCCCCCAGCTCCACGTCGCTGATAAACGCCGCTTTGGCGATCCCGGCGCTATAAACCAGCAGATCGGTGCGGCCAAAAATCTCGTCCACGCCGCGGGCGAGAGCCAGCACGCTCTGCTCGCTGGTGGCGTCGGCGCCAAATCCCCAGGCCATCCCGTTACCGAATTCGGTGTTGATGGCATCCGCCACGCGGGCGGCCTTTTCACTCTGGATATCGACTACCGCCACGCGGTAACCCTCTGCGGCAAGCCCACGGCAGAGGAACTCCCCTAAGGTTTGTCCTCCACCAATGACAACGGCAACCTGACTCATATTTCTCTCCTTAATTACGCAACAAATTTTAATGTGCAGCCTGGGGTAACAGCCTGTGGAACCGGGCCCGCCACGTGAACCGTGCCGGGGTACTCCGCCTGGGGCTGACCGTCGAAACGCAGGGTGATGTGGCCCAGCTCGCGCAGGTTTTGTTCGGCCACGTCGCCCACAGCGGTGACGGCATAGCGCGTTTCGCCCAGCTCCAGCTGGTTTCCGACCTTCAGCTCGCCATTGAGCTCGCCGTGGCAGTGGATAAAACAGAACTCTTCGATATCCGCCGGGGCCCCTTCACGAAAGGTGATCAGCATCTGGTCGCTCAGCGCATCCGGGGCGCTCTGGCCGATGCGGGTAATGGTGGTCTGGTAAATCACGGTCATCAGGAATTCCTCTTATTGATAAATAAAGCCGGAGACGAACCAGGCGATCAGCACCGTTGGCGCACCGGTCAGGAAGCGGCTTACCAGCACCGAAGGGACGCCGACGCGCACGGTCTCCTGGCGCGCTTCAGCCAGCGACAGCCCCACCGGAATAAAGTCACAGGCGGCCTGGGCATTAATGGCGAACAGCGCGGGCAGGGCGAGGTGCGGGGGAATATTGCCCAGCCCAATCTGCACGCCAATCAACACGCCAATGACCTGAGCGATGACCGCGCCAGGGCCGAGAAACGGCGACAGCAGCGGGAAGGAGCAGATCAGCGCCAGGGTCACCAGTCCGAGCGGATGGCTGGCCAGCGGAGCCAGGCCGTGGGCGATCCAGTCCCCCAGACCGGAGGCCATGATGATGCCGATCAGCGCCGAGACGAAGGCCATGAACGGCAGGATGGTTTTCAGCACCGTATCGATGGTGTCGCGCCCGGACTGGAACAGGACGGCAACCGCAGAGCCCATTCCCATACCGACTTTTGCCAGCAGACCGTCGCTCTGCTCGGTGATCTTCTTGCTGGTGTCATATTCGCGCGGCGCGTGCTTTTTCACCGGCGCAGCCCCGTCAACCAGCGTGATGTTCTCTTCTTTTACGCCTGAGACGTAAATGTCTTCCACGATATGCTGCGCTAGCGGGCCGGATTTCCCCGTCGAATGAATATTGACGGTGGGAATGCGCCGTTTTGGGTAAATGCCGCAGCGCAGGGTGCCGCCGCAGTCGATCACCGCCACGCCGATCTCCGCTTCCGGCGGCTCGCCCTCTTTAAAGCCGTCCACCGCTTCCCAGCCGGTGAGTTCGCGCAGCTTGTCGACGATAGCCGGCCGGGTGCCCGCGGTGATGTAGACGATTTTTTTGCCTTCGGTGGCGTCGAACTCCAGCGGGCCGCCCCAGCCACCCGTGCCTTTTTCAATGCGGATCCGGCTCATGCTGTAGCTCCCTTAAGCTGGACGTTCTGTTCAAGCTGAATGCCCATTTTCTTTTCGAAAATGGCGGTAGTGAGATCGGTCACCCAGCCGCGGAAGAAGTTAGTCACCAGGCCGACCAGCAGGTAGCTCACCGCCAGCGGGCCGAGCGGCAGGCCGAGCGTGGTCAGGCCGCTGGCGATCCCCAGATAGACAAACAGCTCGCCGGGATTGATGTGCGGAAACAGACCGTTCATGGAGTGGCAGCTGTAGGACGCCGCCGCGTAGTAGCTCGGCTTGTAGCGCTCGGGCATAAAGCGCCCGAGGCTCAGGGTCATGGGGTTACAAAACACAAAAGTGCCGATGCAGGGCAGCAGCAGATAGCGGGAGATGGGATTACCCGCGCAGCGCTGGGCCAGCTTTTCAATCCGCTGCTGGCCAATAAAGTTGATCAGCGCATTCATGATCACCAGCAGGCTGATCAGCAGCGGCAGAATGCCGGTGACCATGCTGGTGAAGACCTCGCCACCTTTCTGAAACAGCCCGATAAACCACTCGGCGCCGTGGGTGATGGTTTCTATCATTATTTTCTCCTGTAGGGTAAGTTCGCTCTGGCGGAGTAATAATAATCACTTTGAAAGGTTTTAAAGTGTTAAATAGATCTCACAATGAAAGAAAAAATGATTATTTTGAAAGGTGATGAGAAGGGTGACGGCGGCGTGGTGGAGAAGAGACCGAATTTACCTTTAGGCAGCGTAAAGATTTTGCCGGGTGCGTGTGCGCCCCTTCCTTGAGGTGTCCCGGATGCTTTACCATACTTGCCACTTATCGAATTCGTTGAATGGATGTGTCATGTTCAAGCGTCGTTACGCAGCGCTACTCCCTGCGCTTATTCTGCTCTCCGCCTGCAGTAGTAAACCGAAGACCGAAGAGGTCCAGCAAACGGCAGGTGCCCCTTCCGGCGGCTTCCTGCTGGAGCCTCAGCATAATGTGATGCAGATGGGGGGCGACTTTGCCAATAACCCTGCGGCGGAACAGTTCATCGACAAAATGGTGAGCAAGCACGGCTTTAACAAAGCCCAGTTGCAGGAGATCCTCTCCCAGGCGAAACGTCTGGATTATGTATTGCGACTGATGGATCGTCAGGCGCCGACCACCCAGCCGCCAGCCGGGCCGAACGGTGCATGGCTGCGCTATCGCAAACAGTTTATTACCCCGGACAACGTGCAGAATGGCGTGGCGTTCTGGAATCAGTATCAGGATGCGCTGACCCGTGCCCAGCAGGTTTACGGCGTGCCGCCGGAGATCATCGTCGGGATTATCGGCGTGGAGACCCGCTGGGGCCGGGTGATGGGCAAGACCCGCATTCTCGATGCGCTGGCGACCCTCTCCTTTAACTACCCGCGCCGGGCGGAGTACTTCTCCTCCGAGCTGGAAACCTTCTTGCTGATGGCCCGCGACGAGCAGGACGACCCGCTGGATCTGAAAGGTTCCTTTGCCGGGGCGATGGGCTACGGCCAGTTTATGCCCTCCTCCTATAAGCAGTATGCGGTCGATTTCAACGGGGACGGGCACATCAACCTGTGGGATCCTGAGGATGCCATTGGCAGCGTCGCCAACTACTTTAAAGAGCATGGCTGGACGCCAGGCCAGCCGGTCGCGGTTATGGCTAACGGCCAGGCACCGGGGCTGGAGAACGGCTTTAAAACCCGCTATAGCGCGGCACAGCTGACCTCTGCCGGACTCACGCCGCAGCAGCCGCTGCACGGCAATCAGCAGGTGAGCCTGCTGCGTCTGGATATTGGCACCGGTTATCAGTACTGGTACGGCCTGCCGAACTTCTACACCATCACCCGCTACAACCACAGCACGCACTATGCGATGGCGGTCTGGCAGCTGGGGCTGGCGGTGGCCCAGGCACGGGCGGCCTCGCCGTTCAGTTAACGTCTGAAAACGTGGGTGGCTTATGCCACTCACGTTTTACTCCTGGCCGGACGGCTACGTTTATTTTTTCTGAATCCCCCTCGTAAAACCTCCCCCTCATCCTCATATCTATCGGCTAAAGTGCTATCTTGTGCTGCACGTTTTTATGGAGACAAAACGAGATGACTGACCATGAATTAATGCAGCTCAGTGAGAGGGTAGGGCAGGCGCTAAAACAGCGCGGTGCCACGGTCACCACGGCTGAGTCCTGTACCGGTGGCTGGGTGGCGAAAGCTATCACCGATATCGCGGGCAGTTCCGCCTGGTTTGAACGCGGTTTTGTCACCTACAGTAATGAAGCGAAAGCGCAGATGATCGGCGTACGTGAACCCACGCTTATTGAGCATGGCGCGGTCAGTGAATCGGTGGTCATTGAGATGGCGATTGGCGCCCTGCGTGCCGCCCGGGCGGACTATGCTATCTCTATTAGCGGTATCGCCGGGCCGGATGGTGGCAGCGAAGAAAAGCCTGTTGGAACAGTATGGTTTGGCTTTGCGACGGCGCAAGGCGAGGGGATTACTCGCCGGGAATGCTTCAGCGGCGACCGTGAAAGCGTGCGTCGTCAGGCCACCGTTTATGCGTTAAAAACGCTCTGGCAACAATTTCTACAAAACACTTGATACTGTATGAGCATACAGTATAATTGCTGCAACAGAACAGAAATCCAAGGTGAAGCGCAGTTGTTTCACCCGGCATGAGAGGAAAAAATGGCTATCGACGAAAACAAACAGAAAGCGTTGGCGGCAGCACTGGGCCAGATCGAAAAGCAATTCGGTAAAGGTTCCATCATGCGCCTGGGTGAAGATCGTTCCATGGATGTAGAAACTATCTCCACCGGTTCGCTTTCTCTGGATATTGCACTGGGTGCTGGCGGCCTGCCTATGGGTCGTATCGTAGAGATCTACGGGCCAGAATCCTCCGGTAAAACCACCCTGACCTTACAGGTTGTGGCTGCTGCACAGCGCGAGGGCAAAACCTGTGCCTTTATCGATGCTGAGCACGCGCTGGATCCGGTTTACGCACGTAAACTGGGTGTTGATATCGACAACCTGCTCTGCTCCCAGCCGGATACCGGTGAGCAGGCGCTGGAAATCTGTGACGCACTGGCGCGCTCTGGCGCAGTTGACGTAATCATCGTTGACTCCGTAGCAGCGCTGACGCCAAAAGCAGAAATCGAAGGCGAAATCGGTGACTCTCACATGGGCCTCGCGGCACGTATGATGAGCCAGGCGATGCGTAAGCTGGCCGGTAACCTGAAGCAGTCCAACACGCTGCTGATCTTCATCAACCAGATCCGTATGAAGATTGGTGTGATGTTCGGTAACCCGGAAACCACCACCGGTGGTAACGCGCTGAAATTCTACGCTTCCGTGCGTCTGGATATCCGCCGTATCGGTGCCGTTAAAGACGGTGAAAACGTGGTGGGTAGCGAAACCCGCGTGAAGGTTGTGAAGAACAAGATTGCTGCACCGTTCAAACAGGCTGAATTCCAGATCCTCTACGGCGAAGGCATCAACTTCTACGGCGAACTGGTTGACCTGGGCGTGAAAGAGAAGCTGATTGAGAAAGCGGGCGCCTGGTACAGCTACAACGGCGACAAGATCGGTCAAGGTAAAGCGAATGCTATCTCCTGGCTGAAAGAGAACCCGGCGGCAGCGAAAGAGATTGAGAAGAAGGTACGCGATCTGCTTCTCAATAATCAGGATGCTAAGCCTGACTTCACTGCGGATGACGCAGACGTAGAAGAAACCAACGAAGATTTCTAATCACTTGATGTAATAAAAGGGCTGCGATTGCGGCCCTTTTTTGCATTTGTTTTTCAGCAGGTGCTTTATGAGTGAATCATCCCCCCGACGCCCCGCCTGGAACCGTCTGCTTGATCGCGCGGTACGCATACTGAGCGTGCGCGACCATAGCGAACAGGAGCTGCGCCGCAAACTCATGGCGCCGGTCATGAGCAAAAACGGCCCGGAAGAAATTGACGCGACCGCGGAAGATTATGACCGCGTTATTGCCTGGTGTTATGAGCATAACTATCTGGACGATAGCCGCTTCGTCTCTCGCTTTATCGCCAGCCGCGGGCGTAAAGGTTATGGTCCGGTGCGTATCCGCCAGGAGCTTAATCAGAAAGGTATCCCACGGGAAATCACAGAACGCGCGATGCGTGAATGCGAGATTGACTGGTGCGCGCTGGCACGGGAACAGGCGGTGCGAAAATACGGCGAACCGCTGCCGCGTGAATTTTCAGAAAAAGTCAAAATCCAGCGCTTTTTGCTCTACCGCGGTTTCCTGATGGAGGATATACAGGATATCTGGCGTAATTTTACCGATTGAACGCATGCGGGATTTTACTTCCCTCCAAAGAAAACTTATCTTATTCCCACTTTTTACAGTAGCTGGTCCATCCAACAACGGTTGCGTAGTGACCCGCTGTGACATTTCGTTAGCTTGATTTCAGGATAATTATGAGCAAGAGCACCGCTGAGATCCGACAGGCGTTTCTCGATTTTTTCCATAGTAAGGGACATCAGGTTGTTGCCAGCAGCTCCCTGGTACCGAACAACGATCCAACTTTACTCTTTACCAACGCCGGGATGAACCAGTTCAAGGATGTCTTCCTTGGTCTCGACAAGCGTAATTATTCCCGCGCGACCACCTCGCAGCGTTGCGTACGTGCGGGTGGTAAACATAACGATCTGGAAAACGTCGGTTATACCGCACGTCACCACACCTTCTTCGAGATGCTGGGTAACTTCAGCTTCGGCGACTATTTCAAACATGACGCTATCCAATACGCATGGGAACTGCTGACCGGTGAAAACTGGTTCAACCTGCCGAAAGAGCGCCTGTGGGTTACCGTCTACGAAACCGACGATGAAGCCTATGAAATCTGGGAAAAAGAAGTCGGTATCCCGCGCGAACGCATTATTCGCATCGGCGATAACAAAGGCGCCCCGTACGCGTCTGACAACTTCTGGCAGATGGGCGACACCGGTCCGTGCGGTCCTTGCACCGAAATCTTCTACGATCACGGCGACCACATCTGGGGCGGCCCTCCGGGTAGCGCAGAAGAAGACGGCGACCGTTACATCGAGATCTGGAACATCGTCTTCATGCAGTTCAACCGTCAGGTCGACGGTACTATGGAGCCACTGCCGAAGCCATCCGTGGATACCGGTATGGGTCTGGAGCGTATTGCCGCGGTACTGCAGCACGTTAATTCCAACTACGACATCGATCTGTTCAGCACTCTGATTAAGTCCGTTGCCGACGTGACTGGCGCGACCGACCTGAGCAACAAATCCCTGCGCGTTATTGCCGACCACATCCGCTCCTGTGCGTTCCTGATTGCTGACGGCGTGATCCCATCGAATGAAAACCGCGGCTACGTGCTGCGCCGTATCATTCGCCGCGCAATCCGCCACGGCAACATGCTGGGCGCGAAAGAGACCTTCTTCTATAAGCTGGTGGGGCCACTGATTGGCGTGATGGGCGCCGCGGGCGAAGAGCTGAAACGTCAGCAGGCGCAGGTTGAGCAGGTTCTGAAGACCGAAGAAGAGCAGTTTGCCCGTACGCTGGAACGTGGCCTGACCCTGCTGGACGACGAGCTGTCGAAGCTGAAAGGCGACACCCTGGATGGCGAAACCGCCTTCCGTCTGTACGACACCTATGGTTTCCCGGTTGACCTGACGGCTGATGTTTGCCGCGAGCGCAACATCAAAGTTGACGAAGCGGGCTTCGAAGCGGCAATGGAAGAGCAGCGCCGTCGTGCGCGTGAATCCAGCGGGTTCGGCGCCGATTACAACGCCATGATCCGCGTTGATGGCAGCAGCGAATTTGAAGGTTACGAGCATCTGGAAACCAACGGCAAAGTGACTGCCCTGTTTGTTGACGGCAAAGCCGTAGAGAGCATCAGCGCGGGCCAGACTGCCGTTGTGGTTCTGGACAAAACGCCGTTCTACGCAGAATCAGGCGGCCAGGTTGGAGATAAAGGCGAACTGAAAGGCAATGGTTTCAGCTTTGCCGTCAGCGACACGCAGAAGTACGGTCAGGCAATCGGCCACCAGGGGACGCTGGCATCCGGCGAACTGAAAGTGGGCGAGGGCGTTCAGGCTATCGTTGACGAAGCGCGCCGCGCACGTATTCGTCTGAACCACTCTGCGACGCACCTGATGCACGCGGCACTGCGCCAGGTTCTGGGCACGCACGTTGCGCAGAAAGGCTCCCTGGTGAATGACAAAGTGCTGCGTTTCGACTTCTCCCATTTCGAAGCGATGAAACCGGCAGAAATCCGCGCGGTGGAAGATCTGGTTAACGCCCAGATCCGTCGTAACCTGCCGATCGAAACCAACATCATGGATCTCGAGGCGGCGAAGAACAAAGGTGCAATGGCCCTGTTCGGCGAGAAGTATGACGACCGTGTGCGTGTGCTGAGCATGGGTGATTTCTCCACCGAGCTGTGTGGTGGTACGCACGCCAGCCGTACGGGCGACATCGGTCTGTTCCGCATCGTGTCCGAATCCGGTACCGCGGCAGGCGTTCGTCGTATCGAAGCGGTCACTGGTGAAGGCGCGATTGCCAGCCTGCATGCGGAGAGCGATCAGCTGCACGACATCGCCCAGCTGCTGAAGGGCGACAGTCAGAACCTGGGCGAGAAAGTGCGCAGCGTGATGGAACGTACCCGCCAACTGGAAAAAGAACTCCAGCAGCTGAAAGAGCAGGCTGCGGTTGCGGAGAGCGCAAACCTCTCCAGCAAAGCGGTTGAAATTAAAGGCGTTAAACTGCTGGTCAGCGAGCTGACGGGCGTTGAGCCGAAAATGCTTCGTACCATGGTCGACGATCTGAAGAACCAGCTCGGTTCAACGGTTATCGTTCTGGCTACGGTAGCGGAAGGTAAGGTTTCTCTGATTGCGGGCGTATCTAAGGACGTGATCGACCGTGTGAAAGCAGGGGAGCTGATTGGTATGGTCGCTCAGCAAGTGGGCGGTAAAGGCGGTGGTCGTCCTGACATGGCGCAAGCCGGTGGTACGGACGCAGCGGCCCTCCCGGCAGCGCTGGCCAGCGTAGAAAGCTGGGTAAGTTCGAAACTGTAATAATTACAAAGCGTAATCAGACGCCATAACGACACGGTTATGGCGTACTGCGCTCTACGCTATCGATAATGATAAAGTCAGGTTGAGTTTGTGTATATCGGCTAAACTTACGTTTAACAGATTGTGATGCCGTGACTACCTACACATTACGTGTTTGTCATCGCTTACTTTTTGGCGTTATATGATGGATAATGCCGGGATACAAGAGACCCGACTCTTTTAATCTTTCAAGGAGCAAAGAATGCTGATTCTGACTCGTCGAGTTGGTGAGACCCTCATGATTGGGGATGAGGTCACCGTGACAGTTTTAGGGGTAAAGGGTAACCAGGTACGTATTGGTGTGAACGCCCCTAAAGAAGTCTCTGTTCATCGTGAAGAGATCTACCAGCGTATCCAGGCTGAAAAATCCCAGCAGTCAAGTTACTGATATTATCGCGTCTCGCTCTCTGGCGAGACGCACCCCTCCTGACATTCTCCTTCCTTAAAGTTACCGTTCTGTTTCGTTCGCTCTGTTTTTGACCACTCTTATCTCTTTTGCTTCGCCAAAATCCACCGTTCTTCATGCAGAAGAGTGCAGAAAGAGGGGCAAAATACGTTTATAAAACACTCTCTTTGCGGGTTTTACGTCCGAATTGCCTGTGAATTGTGCAAACGATAAAAGCTTGTGGAAAATTGTTTGACTTATAAGTCCCAGAAAGTAATATATGCGCCACGCAGCGACGAGAAGCTCTTAGCGAGTTACTCGAAGCACTCGAAAGAGGCGTTGTGTGGTGAGGTGGCCGAGAGGCTGAAGGCGCTCCCCTGCTAAGGGAGTATGCGGTCAAAAGCTGCATCCGGGGTTCGAATCCCCGCCTCACCGCCATTTTGCATCCGTAGCTCAGCTGGATAGAGTACTCGGCTACGAACCGAGCGGTCGGAGGTTCGAATCCTCCCGGATGCACCATCTATTACTTCATATTGCTTTAGAAGTGATATGAATATCGAGCAGTACAGTAGTAAATCCCGATGCATCCGTAGCTCAGCTGGATAGAGTACTCGGCTACGAACCGAGCGGTCGGAGGTTCGAATCCTCCCGGATGCACCATCTTTTACTTTGTTTTGCTTATGAAGCAATACCGAGTATCAGCAGTAACAGTAGTAAATCCCGATGCATCCGTAGCTCAGCTGGATAGAGTACTCGGCTACGAACCGAGCGGTCGGAGGTTCGAATCCTCCCGGATGCACCATTTACTACATCTCAAAGCAGTATCCCGATGCATCCGTAGCTCAGCTGGATAGAGTACTCGGCTACGAACCGAGCGGTCGGAGGTTCGAATCCTCCCGGATGCACCATCTCTTCTTGTCACCCCCTCTGATGTTTAGTTCTTAATCACTCTCATTGTTATCATTTCGCAACCAGCGACAAAAACCGCCATTTACGATAAAGTAATGCTTTGTTAATCGTTTAGCGAGAGCACGATGTACGCACAGTATGACGGTTTGATCTTCGATATGGATGGCACCATCCTCGACACCGAGCCTACGCATCGTAAAGCCTGGACTGAGGTCCTGGGGCGTTACGGTATGCGTTTCGACTTACAGGCGATGATAGCCCTCAACGGATCTCCTACCTGGCGTATTGCGCAGGCCGTGATTGAACTGAATCAGGCCGATCTCGACCCACACCTGCTCGCGCGTGAAAAAACCGATGCGGTAAAAGCCATGCTGCTGGACACCGTGCGTCCTTTGCCATTAATTGAGGTGGTAAAAGAGTGGCACGGACGTCGCCCGATGTCGGTCGGGACGGGCAGTGAAAGCGCGATCGCCGAAGCGCTGCTCAACCATCTTAACCTGCGCCACTATTTCTCTGCCGTGGTCGCGGCCGATCACGTTAAAAACCATAAACCTGCACCTGACACCTTTCTGCTTTGCGCAGAGCTGATGGGAGTCCCTCCCGCGAAGTGTGTCGTGTTTGAAGATGCCGATTTCGGTATTCAGGCGGCGCGAGACGCCGGTATGGCCGCGGTGGATGTTCGCTTACTGTGAGTGACGCACTGTCACTCGCCTCATTATTCGCCAGCAGTTTTTTAAGCGCTACGATCCTTCCCGGAAATTCCGAGGTGGTGCTGGTGGCGATGCTCTTGTCCAGCGTCAGTCAGCCGTGGTTGCTCGTGTTAATAGCAACAATGGGTAATAGCCTTGGAGGGCTGACTAACGTTATTCTTGGGCGATTCTTTCCGCTACGCAAAACGTCGCGCTGGCAGGAAAAGGCAGTCGGCTGGCTAAAACGCTATGGCGCTGCCACGCTTTTATTAAGCTGGATGCCGGTAATCGGTGATTTACTGTGCCTGCTGGCGGGATGGATGCGCATCCCCTGGGGGCCTGTGCTCTTTTTTTTATGCCTTGGCAAGGCGTTGCGCTACATTCTTGTAGCGGTTGCAACTTTGCAGGGCATGACGTGGTGGCACTAATTGGACTGTTTGTGACCAGAAACCATTACAATTATGCTAAATAAAATGATTTTGACAGGCGGGAGGTCGAATTGATCCCGGACGTATCACAGGCACTGGCCTGGCTGGAAAACCACCCTCAGGCTCTGAAGGGTATTCAGCGCGGTCTTGAGCGCGAAACGCTGCGCGTTAACGCAGATGGCAGTCTCGCAACGACGGGCCATCCACAGGCGTTGGGTTCGGCGCTGACCCATAAATGGATCACCACTGATTTCGCCGAAGCACTGCTTGAGTTTATTACGCCGGTCGACGGCGAAATTGACCACATGCTGAAAATCATGCGTGACATTCATCGCTACAGCGCTCGTAATCTGGGTGATGAGCGGATGTGGCCGCTGAGTATGCCTTGCTATATCGCGCAGGGGCAGGATATTGAACTGGCGCAGTACGGCACGTCCAATATCGGTCGACTGAAAACGCTCTATCGCGAAGGATTAAAAAATCGCTATGGTGCGCTGATGCAGACGATTTCTGGCGTGCACTATAATTTCTCCTTGCCGATGGCATTCTGGCAGGCGAAGTGCGGCGAAACGGATAAAGAGGCGATCTCCGCAGGCTATTTCCGCCTGATTCGTAACTACTATCGCTTCGGCTGGGTCATCCCGTATCTGTTTGGTGCTTCTCCGGCGATTTGCTCCTCTTTCCTGCAGGGCAAACCGACCACGCTGCCGTTTGAGAAAACCGAATGCGGCATGTACTACCTGCCGTACGCGACCTCCCTGCGTCTCAGCGACCTGGGTTATACCAATAAATCGCAAAGCAATCTCGGAATTACGTTTAACGATCTGCATGAGTATGTGGCAGGATTGAAGCGGGCGATCAAAACCCCGTCGGAAGCCTACGAAGAGATCGGTCTTGAGAAAGACGGTAAGCGCCTGCAAATCAACAGTAACGTTTTACAGATTGAAAACGAACTGTATGCGCCTATACGTCCGAAACGCGTCACGCGCAGCGGAGAAACTCCGTCGGATGCGTTACAGCGCGGTGGGATTGAGTACATCGAAGTACGCTCCCTGGATATCAACCCGTTCTCGCCAATTGGTGTGGACGAGCAGCAGGTACGCTTCCTCGATCTGTTTATGGTCTGGTGCGTGCTGGCCGATGCGCCGGAAATGAGTTCTGACGAACTGCTTTGCACCCGCACTAACTGGAATCGAGTGATCCTCGAAGGGCGCAAACCAGGCCTGACGCTGGGCATCGGTTGCCAGACGGCACAGTTCCCGCTGCAGCAGGTGGGGAAAGATCTGTTCCGCGATCTCAAACGTGTCGCCCACACACTGGATAGCGTCTATGGTGGTGATGAGTATCAGCAGGTGTGCGATCAGCTGGTCGAAAGTTTTGATAATCCGGAGCTGACATTCTCGGCACGCATTCTGCGTTCTATGATTGATCGGGGTATTGGTGGCACCGGTCGTGCGCTAGCGGCGGAGTATCGCGATATGCTGCTGCAGGAGCCGCTGGAAGTGCTTACCGAAGCCGAGTTTGCTGCTGAACGCGAAGCATCAATGGTGCGTCAGGCTGAGATTGAGGCGGCGGATACAGAGTCGTTTGCTGAGTTTCTGGCGAAACAAGGCTGACAGAAAAGAAAAAGGCCACATCGCTGTGGCCAAAATAACATCTCTGAAGAACAGGGATGATGATAACAAATGCGCGTCTTTCATATACTCAGACTCGCGTTGAATTGAAGAGTTCATTATTTTTAAAAAAAAATCACTATCGGAGGTGACGTATGCCGTTATTAGATAGCTTTACTGTCGACCATACCCGTATGGAAGCACCTGCTGTACGCGTTGCGAAGACCATGCATACCCCGCACGGCGATACGATCACGGTATTCGACCTGCGTTTCTGCGTACCGAATAAAGAAGTGATGCCGGAAAAAGGCATTCACACTCTGGAGCACCTGTTTGCCGGTTTCATGCGCGATCACCTGAACGGTAACGGCGTTGAGATCATCGATATTTCGCCTATGGGTTGTCGTACCGGGTTCTACATGAGCCTGATTGGGGTGCCGGAAGAGACCCGCGTTGCTGAGGCCTGGAAAGCGGCGATGGCTGACGTGCTGAAGGTGAAAGAGCAGAACCAGATCCCGGAACTCAACGTTTACCAGTGCGGCACATATCAGATGCACTCTCTGGAAGAAGCACAGGATATCGCCCGCCACATTCTTGAGCGTGACGTTCGCGTTAACAGCAACGACGAACTGGCGCTGCCAAAAGAGAAGCTGCAGGAACTGCACATCTAGTTCATTACCCGGCTCTCAACAAAGCGTGAGCTGGGTAATTTTACTCCCTTCTGCCTTGTTTATTTATAAATTCCTAAAAAATTATCTCTCGTTGTGCATCCCTCTCTTTGTGACTATTATTGCAGCCAACGCATGATGGTTAATTATATATTATATCTATGGATGATGTATTAATACGCATTCATTGTAATTATGGGTGCGTTGATATTTCATGGAATAGATAAAAATCAGAGGGATTTATGAAAGTTTATTTGACAGGTGCCGCCATCCTTTTTTCTACTCTTTTTTTGTCTGCATGCGGATCTGGAAGCGTTACGACGCCTATTGCGAAAGCACCTGCTGAACGTAAGCAGGAAGTGCAATGCTATCAGGAGTTTTCCGCGTTACAGAAGCTCGACCCCGTAGCCTATGAATCCGGTAATGCTGCCAACTTACTGATTTAGTGTATGATGGTGATTTTAAGGTGCTTGCGTGGCTTCCATTTCCATCAGATGTCCTTCCTGCTCCGCTACTGAAGGCGTGGTGCGTAACGGCAAAAGCACTGCCGGACATCAGCGCTATCTCTGCTCTCATTGCCGTAAAACATGGCAACTACAGTTCACTTACACCGCCTCTCAGCCCGGTACGCACCAGAAAATCATTGATATGGCCATGAATGGCGTCGGATGTCGCGCCAGTGCACGCATTATGGGCATTGGCCTCAACACGGTTTTACGTCACTTAAAAAACTCAGGCCGCAGTCGGTAACCTCGCGCATACAACCGGGCAGTGATGTGATTGTCTGCGCTGAAATGGACGAACAGTGGGGCTACGTCGGTGCTAAATCACGTCAGCGCTGGCTGTTTTACGCGTATGACAGGATACGGAGGACGGTTGTGGCGCACGTCTTCGGTGAACGCACTCTGGCCACACTGGAGCGTCTTCTGAGCCTGCTGTCGGCTTTTGAGGTCGTGGTATGGATGACGGATGGCTGGCCGCTGTACGAATCACGCCTGAAGGGAAAGCTGCACGTTATCAGCAAGCGTTACACTCAGCGCATTGAGCGACATAACCTGAATCTGAGACAACATCTGGCAAGGCTGGGACGGAAGTCACTGTCGTTCTCAAAATCGGTGGAGCTGCATGACAAGGTCATCGGGCATTATCTGAACATAAAACACTATCAGTAAGTTGGAGTCATTACCTATGAATCCTACCGTAAGCAATTCGATAATATTAATAAAAACTATAAAATTTACGAATCGAATAAATCCCTGGTGGATGGTAATGCTTCGGAGGTTATGCTCACCGAAATTAATAAAAAATTATCGCTGGTATGCGTAAGGATTCGTAATACGGTCTATACCAACATGATGAACCGTGCTAATGAAATGAATAAGTTATGAATAAATTCTTTAGCGCAGCACTGTACTGCGGATTGTTATTATCAGGCGGAAAGGCGCTTGCAGTTGGCACGGATTTATTAAAGCGTCTGGATGATGAAAAAATTATCGGCCAGGAGAAAACTAACCCCTTTATTGCCTCTGAAACCGCTACAACTCCCCAGAAGGCGGCAGTGGATCTTCCCCAATCGCAGGCGAGTAAGCCTGCTGATCCGGTACCCCGTGCCAGTGCCGTTAAAAGTGACAAGGCTGCCGGGATAGACCCGGCAAAAATTACGCGTCTGAACGACGCGCTTCGCCAGGCCAACTCCACCATTACCGCGTTAAATAAGCAGCTAAGTGTTTTAGAAAGAGAGAAAGCTTCTCTGGAACAGGCGGTTGCCCATGAAAAGGATCGCGTTGCGGAAAAGGAGCAGGCGCTCGCCCGGCTTAAACCGCAACCGGATGGCAGTGCGCAAAAACTTGCTGTCGAAAGCCTCATTGCGGCATTGCCAAAGTCTGCTGACATCGAGAAACAAAAAAACGCGGAACTGGCGGAACAACTGCGTAAAGCCAACGCGCAGCATGCGGCGCTGACCAAACAGCTGGCCGACCTGCAGGCGCAGAAGAATGCGCTGGATACCCAACTGGCCTCTCTTAAAGCTCACTCTGAAAAAAGCACTGTCCTGACGGGGGAGATCGATGCCCTGAAAGCTCAGCTGTCCACACAGAACCAGCAAAAAACCGCGCTGGAAAAGCGGCTGGCCGAGCTTGAGAAAGAGTTCAACAGTGAAAAGGCGAAATTCGCCATTACGCAAAGCCAACTCGAAGATACCAAAAAAGTCCTCGCCTCTCAGGAGTCACTGCTGGCAACGCAAAAAAGCAGCACCGGAAGTGAGAAAGAGAAGCTCACTAAAGAGCTGACCGATCTGCAGGCGCAAAAAAAGGCGCTGGAAACCCAACTTACCGCGCTGAAGGCCGCCGATGAAAAGAGCGCCGCGCTGACCAAACAGCTGGCCGACCTGCAGGCGCAGAAGAATGCGCTGGATGCCCAGCTGGCCTCTCTTAAAACTCACTCTGAAAAGAGCACTGTTCTGACGGGTGAAATCGATACCCTGAAAACTCAGCTGTCCACACAGAACCAGCAAAAAACCGCGCTGGAAAAGCGGCTGGCCGAGCTTGAGAAAGAGTTCAACAGTGAGAAGGCGAAATCCGCCATCGCGCAGAGCCAGCTTGAAGATACCAAAAAAGTCCTGGCTTCTCAGGAATCACTGTTGGCAATGCAAAAAAGCAATGCCGGGAGCGAGAAAGAGAAGCTCACTAAAGAGCTGACCGATCTGCAAACGCAGAAGAAAGCGCTGGAAACTCAACTGGCGACGCTGAAACAGGCCATTGATAAAAATGCGACGCTCACAAAAGAGCTGACCGATCTGCAGGCGCAAAAAAAGGCGCTGGAAACCCAGCTTACCGCGCTGAAAAGCGCCGATGAAAAGAGCGCCGCGCTGGCCAAAGAGTTGAGCGATCTGAAGACGCAGAAAAAGGCGCTGGAAACGGAGCTGATTGCGTTAAAAGAGACGCGTGAGAAAAATGCCGTCCTGACCAAACAGCTGGCAGAACTGCAGGCGCAGCGGCAGGTGCTGGATGCGCAGCTGGCTACCCTTAAAGCGAGCGGTGATAAAAGCACCGGTGTGGTCAAAGAGCTCGACACGTTAAAAGCGCAGCTATCGGCACTGAACCTGCAAAAAGCGACGCTGGAAACCCGTCTGGCCGAGCAGGAAAAGCAGTTCAGCAGTGAAAAAACGAAGTCCGATATTGTGCTGAAGCAGCTTGAAGATGCTAAAAAAGTTATCGCTTCTCAGGAATCCCTGCTCTCTTTACATAAAAGCAATACGGACATTGAGAAAGAGAAGAGCAGCGCGCAGCTGGCGACCGCAGGTAAAGAGGCCGCGGAACTGAAAAAGCAGCTGGCAGAGCTACAGAGGCAAAACGCCTCGCTTGAGGAGAAATATAAAACGCAAAATAGCTCTCTTACAGCGCTGACGGCCGAAAACCAGAAGTTAAAAGAGACTCAGGCTAAGGCTGGAAAAGACGTTGCACCTGTGCAGCAGGTGAAGATTGATAAGACGGCGTCAAAAGATACGAAGACCAGCTACGCAATCGGTGCATGGTATGGCGATGCGGCAGAGCGTGAGAAAGCCAAGCTGGACGGTCTGAGTAAAAAACTCGATCTTAACGCCTTTATGCAGGGCTTTAACGATAAGGTGACTAACAAGCTACAGCTGGCAGAAGCCACGCTTTCGAAAGAGCTGACGGCACTGGATCAGTTACAGAAAAAACAGTTTGTCGCAACGCAAAGTGAAAATGAAAAGCAGAGTAAAGCTATCATGACAAAAGCGGCGAATGAGAAGGGGGCTAAGCGACTACCTGATGGCGCTGTCTACAGGGTGATTAAAAAAGGTGAAGCTCCCCTGATCAACGACAAAAATGAAATCATGACCGAAATCGATGAAGTGCTCGGTACCGGTAAAGTCATGTCCAAGAATGAAATTCGTGCCAGTCGGGTGAAAGATTTACCGCCGCTGTTCCAGACGGTAGTGAAAAAGCTGGGCCTGGGCGGAGAGGCAAAAATCCATATCCCGGCGAAGCAGGCGTATGGTGAGTCGGGTGTCCCCGGTTTTGTACCGCCAGGTACAGTCTCGATCATCACGATTAAAATTATTGGGATTAAGTAGCCGTAATCGCGGCCATAAAAAAACGGATCTGCATGCAGATCCGTTTTTCTTTTCAGGCAAACACGTTAGTGGGCGCCGCCCCCTCCGCCACCCGCCCCAAACGGCGGTTTGGCGAACCAGATCAGCCCCAGTAACACAATGAACACACCTGCCGACAGCCAGAAGATCTCGTTGGCCGAGATGATCAGCCCCTGGGCGGTGATCTGCTGAGCTATCCACCCGGATGCCTGCTGCTCGGTCATGCCCATACCCTGTAGCTGGCTGTACATCTCCTGCGCCTGCGGATTGAACACGTTCACTGACTCGGTCAGCTGCGCATGGTGCAACGACTCCCGGTTGGTCCACATGGTTGTCGTCATCGAGGTGCCGATAGAGCCCGCCAGCGTACGCATAAAGTTCGACAGGCTGGATGCCGCCGCCATCCGTTCCGGCGGCAGACCGGAGAGGGTGATGGTGGTCAGTGGCATAAAGAAGCAGGCCACCGCAAAGCCCTGAATAAACTGCGGCCACGCGGAGGCGCCAAAGTCCATGCCCGGCTCAAAGGTATAGGCACGCCAGTAGAAGCACACCGCATACATAATGAAGCTGAAGGTCACCAGGCGTCGCATATCCAGCTTATGGGCGAAGCGGCCGATGATTGGTGACAGCAGGACCGGGATCACCCCAACCGGCGCCGACGCCAGTCCTGCCCAGGTGGCGGTATATCCGTACACCTCCTGCAACAGCTGCGGCAGCAGAACAATGGCGCCGAAGTAAAGCATGTAGGCAAGGCTGATACACAAACAACCTATGGTGAAGTTGCGTGATTTAAATAGCGACAAATCGACTATCGGGTTGTCGTCCGTCAGCTCCCACACAATCAGGAAGCTGAGCGCCACCACCGCCACAACAGTCAGAACGATGATCTCCTGGGAGGCGAACCAGTCCAGCTCTTTCCCGCGGTCGAGCATGATCTGCAGGCTACCGATGCCCAGCACCAGTAGCGCCAGCCCCACGCCATCAATCCGCCGCTGTTCAGTACGGGTTTCGCGGCCACGCAGCGACTGCAGGGTCAGCAGTACCACCAGGGCGCCAATCGGCACGTTGATAAAGAAGATCCAGCCCCAGTGATAGTTATCGCTGATATAACCGCCCAGAATCGGGCCGCAGATTGGGGCGACAATCACCGTCATTGACCACAGCGCCAGCGCAATGGAACGCTTGGCAGGCGGATAGTTGTTCAGGAGCAGACTTTGCGACAGCGGGATCAGCGGCCCGGCGACAATCCCCTGGATCACGCGGAAGAAGATGAGCATGGTCAGGCTGCTGGAGACACCACACGCCCAGGAGGCCAGCACGAAAGCGATCGTTGACCAGAGGAACAGTTTCACTTCCCCGACGCGCTTCGCCAGCCAGCCGGTAATCGGGATGGAGATCGCATTCGCCACCCCGAATGAGGTGATCACCCATGTCCCCTGGCTCAGGGATGAGCCAAGGTTCCCGGCAATGGTCGGGATCGCCACGTTCGCGATGGTGGAGTCCAGCACCTGCATGAATGTCGCCAGCGAAAGCGCAATGGTCATGATGACCAGCTGCGCCCCTTCCAACGGTTTTTGCGGTTTTTGCTGCTGCATAACGCTCACCTTCGGATTAACCGGCGTTTGCCTTCACGATCTCATCGATCAGTTTATTCACCGGCTCAAGGCTGATCTCGCGGGCATTACTTTCGTAGGCCGGGTTCGAACGTGCCTGGTTTGCCAGCATCTGGCCGTCACGGTTGGAAGTGTCCACCGTCACCAGCGTGGAGAGACCAATACGCAGCGGATGGTCCGCCAGCTGTTTCTCATCCAGCTCGATACGCACCGGCAGACGCTGAACCACTTTGATCCAGTTCCCGGTGGCGTTTTGCGCAGGCAGCAGCGAGAAGGCGCTACCGGTCCCCATATCCAGCCCCACCACTTTACCGGTGTACTTCACGTCGTCGCCGTAGATGTCGCTGACGACCGTGGCGGTCTGGCCGATACGCATATGCGCCAGCTGGGTCTCTTTGAAGTTGGCGTCAATCCACAGGTTGGTTGCCGGCACCACCGCCATCAGCGGGGTGGAGGAGGTGATCTGCGCGCCAGGCTGCACGGAACGACGGGAAACGTAGCCGGTCATCGGGCTGACGATTTTGGTACGCTGCAGTGCCAGCCAGGCATTACGGACTTCGGTCGCCGCCTGTTTTACCGCCGGTTGTTGATCGAGCGTGGTATTCAGCACGATTGCCTGATTGGCGTTATATTGCTGAAGGGCCACATCCAGCTGGGCCTGCGCACTGGCGACCGCGTCACGGGCGTGTTGCAGCTCTTCGCGGCCAATCAGGTTGGCCGAACCCAGCGGGACGCGACGATTGAGGTCGCTCTGGGCCTGGGCGAGGGCGGTTTTCTGCACGTCAATATTGGCCTGCAGCTGTTTGCTGTTGATCATCAGCTGGCGGGTCTGACGTACGCTTGACGCCAGCTCAGTCTGCGCTTTTTCAAACGCCTGCTGGGCATCGGTCGGATCGAGCGTTACCAGCACATCACCTTTTTGCACAAAGTCGGTATTGTCAGCCCAGACTTTCGTCACGCTGCCCGACACCTGCGCCATAATCTGAACCTGGTTCCCTGCCACATACGCGTCATCCGTCTCTTCACTATGACGCAGTACTAAAAACCAATAGATCCCATATGCCACGGCAATGATAATAAAGAGCAAGGTCAGCAGCAGAAGGGCGCGCTTGCGTTTGCCTTTCTTGTTGACCGGTTGCTGCGGGGTTGTGTTCTCCGCATTTGCGCTCATGTTGTTCTCCACGATCTTATTATTTCACATCGGCTGAGCCGACCTGTTATCAGAAAGGCCAGCACGATGAGATGCTGGCCTGACGGTTTTCTTATTAATCTGGATTTTGGAGCGTGTCGTCGCGTTAGCGCAGCGCCTCAAGAACAGCGCCATCTTCATCCATCTGGTCCAGACGGGTGAGCAGCTTACGGGTGATATGCTCGAGCTGATCTTTCTCTGCGTTACTTAAAGACGACCAGAGTTGATGCAGGCAGTTGTGCTGAGGTGGGAGCACCTCGCGCAGGAATTCGTGACCTTTCTCGGTCAGTTGCAGGTGCAGACAACGGCGGTCGTTGTCACTTTCGCGGCGCTCAATCCAGCCACGTTTTTCAAGCTCATCGGCAATACGGGTCGCATTGGTACGGGACGAACCCAGCGCGCAACTCAGCTCCGAAGGCTGAATGCTGTGATTTTCCTGAGACTCCAGCGTAATCAACGCCATAAATAACGTCTCGTTAATCCCTTGAGCTTTAAGCATTTTATTGCGATTTTCCAGCAGCTTACCCTGCATGTGCATGCAGAGACGCGTTAACAGGATCTCCTGATAAGGGAAATCTGCATAGCGACTGGCGCGAAATTTAAGCATTTGTTCAATGGGCGTAAACGAACTATCCATTTGGGCATAACCTCATTAATTACAGCCGATATAGTAACGACAGTGACAAATAATGTAAATGAATTATTTGTGCGGATAAAATCCGCAAGACGAATTTCACTGTCATCAAGAGCCGGGTTGATCCGTGACCCGGTAAGCACAGAAAAGAGGGGGTGACGCTGGCAAAACGGGGATGGGTCATCAGGCGTAAGCTATTCATGCGGTATTCTAATATATTACCCACATAAAAATTTTCGGTATAAATGATTGCGTACCTTAACAGACTGAGGGGCTCCTTAACACCCTGAGAGCCCCAAACTTATGTAAACCTTATTGAATAGCCTCCTGACGGTGATAACCACGCCACCAGACCAGCAGGTTAAGCAGCGCCATCACCGACCCGACCGCACACACGCCCGTCCAGCCGGCATGCTGCCACGCCGAGGCCGAAATGAGCGACCCGGCCGCACCGCCGATAAAGTAGCTGGTCATATATCCGGCCGTCAGGCGGTTACGGGCATCCGGCTTAACGCGGTAAATCACGGTCTGGTTGGTGATATGCACCCCCTGCACGGTCAGGTCGAGCACCAGGATGCCGACAATCAGCGCCAGCACCGAGACATGTCCATACCAGATTGCCGCCCAGGAGAGCAGCAGCATCACCAGGCCGATGGTGGTGGTGAGGTGCGATTTGCCCTTGTCCGCCAGGCCACCCGCAGGACGTGCGCCCAGCGCACCGGCAGCCCCCGCCAGGCCAAACAGGCCGATCACCCCTTCGGAATAGTTAAACGGCGGGGCGGCCAGCAGGAAGGCCATTGAGGTCCAGAGAATACTGAAGTTGGCGAAGGTGAAACAGCCAAGCAACGCCCGGGTACGCAGCAGTTTGTCCTTTGTGAACAGGCTAAAGACGGAGCCCAGCAGCTGCGGATAGTTGAGATGGGTTTCTGACTTCACCTTCGGCAGGCCGCGCCACAGCGCCAGCGCCATCACCACCATCAGCACCGAGGCGACCCAGTAGACGGTGCGCCAGCCGCCGATACCCGCCAGTAAGCCTGCTACGGTTCGCGCCAGTAAAATCCCCAGCAGCAGGCCGCTCATAATGGTGCCCACCACCTTGCCGCGCTTATCCGGCGAGGCGAGAGTAGCGGCGAGGGGCACCAGAATCTGCGCCACCACCGAAAAGAGACCGGTCAGGGCGGTACCGAGGATCATCATGCTCAGCGACTGGCTGGAGGCGGTGATCAACATCCCGCCCGCGGCCAGCAGCGTCATGGAGACAATCAACGCCCGGCGTTCGAACATATCTCCCAGCGGCACGAGGAACAGCAGACCCACAGCGTACCCCAGTTGGGCGGCGGTAACGATAAAACCGGCCGAGCTTGCCGAGAGCGAGAAGTTGCGGGCGATGGTGTCCAGCAGGGGTTGTGCATAGTAATTGCTGGCGACCGCCAGACCGGTTGCCACTGACATCAGCAGAATAAGTGCGGGGCTAAGCCCTTGAGGTGTTTTTGTCATTTGGTTTCAAAATCATTAATTAAGTGATTATTTTTTCGTAAACCATAATAACGGATGAAGCGCGGAGGCGGGGAGTTGTTGAGTGATGGATCGTGCGGTCTGCTCCCCTCTCCGGGAGAGAGGAGCAGAATAGCGTTACTTCTGTGCCGCCAGGGCTTCATTTACCCATGCATCAAACTGCTGCTGGTGGGCTTTGATCCAGCCATCGATATGGCCCTGTACATCGGCCTCCGATGACTTGCCGGCATGCATCATCGCGTTCTGCGCGTTGATGTCCGCCAGCGGCAGCTCCATGACCGAGAAGAGCTTCGCCGCTGCCGGGTTTTTCTCAGCCCAGGCTTTGTTGGCCACAATGTGCATGGTATTCACCGGGAAACCGTAGTTCATGCCGTTAGGCAGTTTGGTGTCGATATCCTTCTGCTCGCCCGGCAGGGAGGAGAACGGCACCTGCAGCCAGACCACATCTTTACCCGGCTTCAGCACGTCGCTTACCCAGTATGGCGTCCAGGTGTAATAGATGACCGGCTTACCCTCTTTAAAGCGGGCGATAGTGTCCGCCATCATCGCAGAGTAGTTGCCGTGACTCACCTCCACGGTTTTCGCCAGGTCGAAGGCTTTGTTCTGATGGTTAATCACCGCCTCACAGCCCCAGCCCGGCGAGCAGCCCATCATGTCGGCTTTGCCGTCCCCGTTGGTATCGAACAGCTTCGCAATTTTCGGATCTTTCAGCTGTTCAATATTGGTAATGTGGTACTGGTCGGCGGTTTTCTTGTCGATCAGGTAACCCTGAGCCGCACCGGAGACAAAGGTCCCTTCACGGTAGAACTTTTTGTCGCCGCCCGCGGCGGTGTACATGTCGTCATGCAGCGGCTGCCAGTTGACGGCGGTAAAGGTGGCATCACCCGAGGCAATGGAGGTATAGCCGACGTTGTAATCCACTTCGCTGGGTTTATTGACCGTATAGCCCAGCTTCTCCAGCGCGCGGCTGACCAGCCCGGTCTGGAATGACTCTTCGGAGATGGTGCTCTGGACCGGTTGCACGGTAATACCGGTGCCCGGCAGGTCGGCAGCGAATGCGCTGGTGGAGGCAAGGGTGGCAAACGCTGTGGCAAAAAGTACGCTATGTCGCATCGTTGTTCCTTATTTAGACGTTGTGAATGGGCGGGTAAGCAACCCGACAGGGCCGGTGTTATACCAGCGACGGTTGCCGCGACTGCGTGCATCACGACCGACAGCCTGGGTCAGGCGGTCAAGGATAATGGCGAGGATCACGATCCCGACGCCACCGACGGTGGCCAGCCCCATATCGAGACGACCAATCCCGCGCAGCACCATCTGGCCCAGACCGCCCACGGCGATCATCGAGGCGATCACCACCATCGACAGGGCCAGCATCAGGGTCTGGTTCACCCCCGCCATAATGGTGGGCATCGCCAGCGGTAGCTGGACTTTAAACAGCATCTGACGCGGGCTGGCGCCAAACGAGCGCGAGGCTTCGATAAGATCGGCCGGCACCTGGTTGATGCCGAGTATCGTCAGGCGCACAATCGGCGGCAGGGCGAAGATAATGGTCACCACCACGCCCGGCACGTTACCGATGCCGAACAGCATCACGATAGGCACCAGGTAGACAAACGCCGGGGTGGTCTGCATCGCATCCAGCAGCGGGCGAATAATTTTCGCCGCCCTCGGGCTGCGCGCCAGCCAGATCCCCATCGGCAGGCCGATCACCACGCAGAAGAGCAGGGCGGTCAGTACCAGCGCCAGGGTGATCATCGCCTGGGACCACGCGCCAATGGCGCCGATGGCGATCAGCGAGATCAGCGTGGCGATCCCCATTCCCGCGCTGCCAAACTGCCAGGCAATCAGCGAGAAGAGCACGATGGCGACCGGAGCGGGCATCCCCAGCATCAGCTGCTGGAAGCCGTTGAGGATGTAGTCCACCGGGACGCGGATCCCCTGGAACACAGGGCGGAAGTGGGTCACCACCCAGTCGATTCCCTCCGTCACCCAGCGGTCGAGCGGGATCAGGGTCTTATGGAACGGATCCATAATATTGAAGTGTTCTGGTTCCGGCGCCGGAGCGCTGGTCAGCCAGTCAGCGCCACCGCCGTCGGTGGGTGCTGGCGTAGAAGAACCCCACGCGTCAGCAGATTGCGCCGCGCTGTCCGCCGCCTCTGTAGTACCCCACGGGTTAGATTGATCAGCCATTGTTTGCCCCCTCGCGATCTAAAGCCTGCAGCAGCATGCGTTTTGAAATGATGCCGACGTACTGTTGTTCCTCTCCAACCACCGGCACCGCACAGGGCGCCTGGCCAACGTGGGAGAGCAACTCGCTGAGCGGCGTTTCTGCGTCTACGGCAAGTGGCGCGTCGATTAACGCCGCATCGATCCCCTGACCTTCGCCAAGGGCGGTTTTCAGGGAGTCGATAGAGACCACGCCGACAAATTTATTGCCGCGTTCAACCAGATAACCATATTCCCGGTCCTCATCCTGCAGCAGCTTCAGCGCCGAGCGCGGGCCAAACCCTGGCGTTTTACGGATAATGCCGTTTGGCGTGCGGCGGGCAATATCTTTGGCGCTAAATACCTGGCTAATATCCACGCCACGGAAGAAGGTGCGGACATAATCATTTGCCGGATTATTCAGAATTTCGTCCGGAGTACCCACCTGAACCACTTCGCCGTTTTGCATAATGGCAATCCGGTCGCCAATTCGCATGGCTTCATCGAGGTCATGGGAAATAAAGACAATGGTGCGCTGATGTCGGGATTGCAGTTTTACCAGCTCGTCCTGCATCTCGGTGCGAATTAATGGATCGAGGGCCGAGAAGGCTTCGTCCATTAATAATATATCGGGGTTGATCGCTAATGCGCGGGCTAATCCCACGCGCTGGCGCATCCCGCCGGAAAGTTCATCCGGATATGCGTGGGCGTAATTTTCCAGCCCCACCTGACGCAGCGCATCCAGCGCTTTTTCCTGGCGCTCATTGGCCGGTACGCCGGCTAATTCCATGCCGAAAGCAGTGTTATTTAACACCGTCATATGCGGCATCAGGGCGAACGACTGAAACACCATCGCGATCTTTTTTCTGCGCACCTCGCGGAGCTCGGCGTCCGATATTTTGGCGATATCGACGCCGTCAATCAGCACCTGTCCGCGGGTGGGTTCAATCAGGCGATTGAGAAGGCGAACCATAGTGGATTTACCCGAACCGGATAATCCCATGATGACAAATATCTCGCCTTCTTCAATGGCCAGACTGGCGTCTTTAACGCCAAGCGATAGCCCGGTTTTTTCCAGAATTTGTTCTTTTGAGAGACCTTTTTCAATATATTTGAAAGCCCTCTGCGGGTGCTCGCCAAATACTTTGTAGAGGTTTTTAACTTCTAATTTAATTGCCATGCAATAAAGAATGTCCCGTTATTTATTTAAATCGATAGCGTTACCAGTGAAATAATAAGCAGGCCATACCCTAACATACTCAGAATCTGAGACAACCCTTGCGGCGCTTGTGGCATGAATTTTGCCGTGGTTTGCACGCAGGCAATATCGCTCAATTTCCCATGAGATAAGGGCTGAGCGGGAAATGAATTTTTTTGAGATTTTTACCGTGCGGATGGGAAATTTCGCCTGAATCGATGTGATTCAGGCGAATATGACCGGAGAATTACAGCGTAGATCACGAAGAGATATTTGTCAGACATTAAGTGATATATTTCGCATTGAAAACCGATTTATTTCACTTAAAAATCCCAGTCCTGGTCTTCTGTCTCCACCGTTTTTCCCATGACATAGGACGATCCCGACCCAGAGAAAAAATCATGGTTTTCGTCACCATTCGGCGAGAGCGCGGCGAGGATCGCCGGGTTTACCTCCGCCATTTCCGGCGGGAAGAGCGCCTCGTAGCCGAGGTTCATCAGCGCTTTGTTGGCGTTGTAACAGAGGAACGCTTTCACATCCTCCTCCCAGCCCGTTCCGGCATAGAGCTCGTCGGTATAGTTCAGCTCGTTATCATACAGATCCATCAGCAGATCCAGCGCAAAACCTTTCAACGCCTCGCGTTCGGCCTCGCTAACTTTCTCCAGCCCTTTCTGATATTTATAGCCAATATAATATCCATGTACGGCCTCATCCCGGATGATCAGCCGAATCAGATCCGCAGTATTGGTGAGCTTGCCCCGGCTCGACCAGTACATCGGCAGCCAGAAGCCGGAGTAGAAGAGGAACGACTCCAGAAAGACGCTGGCAATCTTCTTCTTCAGCGGTTCGTCGGCGCGGTACTGCTCCAGTACCCGCTGGGCTTTACGCTGCAACGTGACGCTCTCTTCGCTCCAGCGGTACGCGGCATCCACATCTTTGGTCTGACAAAGCGTCGAGAAAATGGAGCTGTAGGAGCGGGCATGCACCGCCTCCATAAAGCTGATATTCGACATCACCGCCTCTTCGTGCGGGGTCAGCGCATCGTCAATCAGCGCCGGTGCGCCCACCGTATTCTGCACCGTGTCGAGCAGCGTCAGGCCGGTAAAGACGCGGATAGTGAGCTGCTGCTCTTCGTGGCTTAAGGTCTGCCACGCCGGAACGTCGTTCGACAGCGGCACCTTTTCAGGTAGCCAGAAGTTGCTGGTCAGGCGGTTCCATACCTCCAGATCTTTGTCATCTTCAATCTTGTTCCAGTTAATGGCGTGAACCCGGGACAGTTTCATGCTCTCTCCTTACAGCGCGCAGGACACGCAGCCTTCTGTTTCGGTGCCTTCCAGCGCAAGCTGGCGCAGGCGAATGTAGTACAGGGTCTTGATCCCTTTCTTCCACGCATAGATCTGCGCTTTGTTGATGTCGCGGGTGGTGGCGGTGTCCGGGAAGAAGAGCGTCAGCGACAGCCCCTGATCGACATGTTTTGTCGCCTCGGCGTAGGTATCGATAATTTTTTCCGGGCCGATTTCATAGGCATCCTGATAGAGGTCCAGATTCTCATTCGTCATAAACGGGGCAGGGTAGTAGACGCGCCCGGTTTTCCCCTCTTTGCGGATCTCGATTTTCGACACAATCGGGTGAATGCTTGAGGTGGCATGGTTGATGTATGAGATCGACCCGGTAGGCGGTACCGCCTGCAGATTCTGGTTGTAGATGCCGTAGCGCATCACGTCGTCGCGCAGCTGTTGCCACATCGCCCGCGTTGGCAGGCGGACCCCGGCGCGGGTAAACAGCGCCCGCACTTTTTCCGTTTTTGGCTGCCAGTCGCCGCTGAGGTACAGGTTAAAGTACTCTCCGCTGGCGTAACGCGACTGCTCAAAACCGGCGAATCGCTGCCCTTTTTCACGGGCCAGCATCATTGAGGTGTTCAGCGCGTGCCAGGTGATGGTGTAGAAGTAGAGGTTGGTGAAATCCAGCCCCTCCGGACTCCCGTAGGCAATGCCCTCCCGCGCCAGATAGCCGTGCAGATTCATCTGCCCCAGCCCAATGGCGTGCGAGGCGGCATTTCCGGCCTCTACCGACGGTACGCTGCGGATGTGGCTCATCTCCGACACTGCCGACAGGCCGCGTACCGCGGTCTCAACGGTGCGGCCAAAGTCCGGCGAGTCCATGGTGTGGGCAATATTCAGCGAGCCCAGATTGCAGGAGATATCGTGCCCGATACGGGCGTAGTCCAGATTCTCGTCATAGGTTGAAGGGCTGTTAACCTGCAAAATCTCCGAGCAGAGGTTGCTCATATTGATGCGCCCGGCAATGGGGCTGGCGCGGTTGACCGTGTCCTCGTACATGATGTAGGGATAACCGGACTCAAACTGGATCTCGGCCAGCCGCTGGAAGAACTCTCGGGCGTTGAGGGTTTTTTTGCGGATCCGCGTATCTGCCACCATCTCGTCATACAACTCGCTCACCGCCACATCGCCAAACGGCTTACCGTAGATGCGCTCCACGTCGTAAGGGGAGAAGAGCGCCATATCGGCATTCTCTTTTGCCAGCCGGAAGGTGATATCCGGAATCACCACCCCCAGGGAGAGGGTTTTGATGCGAATTTTTTCGTCGGCGTTCTCGCGTTTGGTATCAAGAAAACGCATGATGTCCGGGTGATGGGCATGAAGATAGACCGCCCCGGCCCCCTGGCGCGCGCCGAGCTGGTTGGCGTAGGAGAAGGCATCCTCCAGCATCTTCATCACCGGGATCACCCCGGAGGACTGGTTCTCGATGCGCTTGATGGGCGCCCCCGCTTCCCGCAGGTTCGAGAGTAAAAAGGCCACGCCGCCGCCGCGTTTGGAAAGTTGTAGTGCCGAATTGACCGCCCGGCCAATCGACTCCATGTTGTCTTCAATACGCAGCAGGAAACAGGAGACCAGCTCCCCGCGCTGCGCCTTGCCGCCGTTGAGGAAGGTAGGCGTGGCGGGCTGAAAACGCCCGGAAAGGATCTCGTCCGTCAGCTGGCGGGCCAGCGTTTCATCTCCCTGGGCCAGGGTCAGGGCGACCATCACCACCCGATCCTCAAAGCTCTCCAGATAGCGCTTTCCGTCGAAAGTTTTCAACGTATAGCTGGTGTAAAACTTCCAGGCGCCGAGGAAGGTCTGGAAACGAAAACCGCTGGCATGGGCATGGGCAAAGAGCGCCAGCACAAAGCTGCTCTCATAGCGCGCCAGCACCCGTGGGTCGTAGTAACCTTCCCTGAGCAGGTAGTCCAGACGCGCCTGCGGGCTGGCAAAGGTCACGCTGTTGGGGCGGACATGGACGTTAAAAAAGGCGTCCACCGCCTCATGATCTTTGCTGAACTGGATCTTCCCGTCACCATCGTACAGGTTCAGCATGGCGTTCAGGGCATGGAAATCCTGCGATCCCTGCATCACGCGTTCTGCGGTTGTCGTTGCCAAAATTCGTTTACTCCTTTACGCACGTTGTCGACGTCCTGCTGTGTCCCCATCAGCTCAAAGCGATAGAGGTACGGCACGCCGCACTTATGTGAGATGACATCCCCGGCGCGGCAGAAGGCATCGCCGAAATTACGGTTGCCGGCGGCGATCACCCCGCGGATAAGTCCCCGGTTATGGGGATCGTTAAGAAAGCGGATCGCCTGGCGCGGTACTGCCCCGGCGGTTCCACCGCCGCCGTAGCTAGGCACCACCAGGATAAAAGGCTCGTCCACCTGGATGCGCTCCCGCTCGTTCAGCGGGATCCGCACGGCGGGCAGTCCGAGGCGCACGATAAAGCGGTGCGTGTTCTCCGAGCTGCTGGAGAAGTAGACGAGCAGGCTCATGCCCGGGCGGCCTGCGCAGCCTGCGGCAGCCGGTTAATCAGATCCGGACGGAACCCCGACCAGCTAATCTCCCCGGCGACCACCACCGGCAACTGGCGGAACCCCTGGGCTTTAAGCCTCTCTGCCGCGTCGGCAACCTGATCCACATTCACCAGTTCGAAGCTCACGCCCCGGCTCTCCATGGCGCGTTTGGTGGCATGGCACTGCACACAGTTGTCACGAGTGTAAATAATAATGCGCATGATTCGTATTTCCATTTAAAATGGGAGTCCAACGCGATTGAACGCGTCACCAGGAGTCTGTCTTGCTAAAAGGAATACTAGATGTAGTCATCTAAACTTTCAACCACACAAGATATGGGAAATTCAAGCGTATTTGCTGCCGGTAACAACTGCTACGGGAAGGGGGGCTATGGCTTATAAAAATGAAAAACCCCAACACCGCAGGGCATTGGGGGTAGAAGAGCACAGTTTGGAGTCGGGCGTTACTTACGCAGGGCTAGCAGCGCACCGATGAAGATCCCGACGGCGGCGACGGTACCTACCGCACACATGGGTCTTTCGCGAATAAAGGTGTTCGCACAGTTTATGGCATCGCAGGCAGACTGTTTGCTGGTGGAGCATCCATTAAGACGCGCACGGGTTTCGCGCAGTAGCGACCGCGCCTTACGTCTCGCATCTTCCGCTTCGCCCTTCGCATCCGATCCCCAGGATTTCAAAACGCTTTCCAGCGTATCCGCTAATTTCCTGACATCGTTATGGATATCCTGAGCATCGTCCTCAACATCGTTTCGGTTTGATCGGCTAAACATACAATTCTCCCTTGAATTTGCGGTAATAAACAGTTTAGACCACCTTTTTAATATCTGAAGCCGGTCACGGCTTATCAGGCCGTTTATGGATTTTTCTGAAAGCACTGCTAATGCTGAATACGGTAAGGTTGCCCGGCAGGAAATGATAACGAGGAAAGAATATGTATTTACGACCCGATGAGGTTGCGCGCGAACTTGAAAAAGCGGGATTTACGGTGGATGTGGTAACACAAAAAGCATACGGTTATCGTCGTGGCGATAATTATGTTTATGTGAACCGGGAAGCCCGCATGGGGCGCACTGCGCTGATCATTCATCCGACGTTGAAAGAGAGAAGTCTTTCCTTCGCGGAGCCTGCTTCAGAGATGAAAACCAGCGACCATTACCAGCAGTTCCCGCTCTATTTAGGGGGCAATAATCAGGAACATTATGGTATTCCGCATGGTTTCAGTTCCCGCATGGCGCTGGAACGCTTTCTGAAAGGCCTGTTTGGCGACTCGCAATAACGACGCGACTGGCTTTCGCCAGTCGCCGTGTTTCAGGCCTTGACCTGCTGGTACTGGCTCACTTTAAACAGACGTCGGCAGTAGTCGAGGAAATAGCCGTAGACGGCGCCCATCATCATCGACACCACGATATTCGAACTTACAGCAGCGGCGATCTGGTGCCAGTCTGCGCCCACCGTTAATAAAATGGCGACATATACCGGCGACTGGAAGGTGACATAGGCCACCACGTCCGCCAGATTTTTCATCCAGCCGGTAGATGAATAGCGGCGGGCAAAACGCATCACCGCATCGCGGTAGAAACCGTACGGCCATGCAATAAGGATGTTCACCGGCACGGCGACCAGACGTGAAGAAAGTGACTGCTCAAAGGTCATTCCGGAGAGGAATATTTCAATCAGCATGTTCACCACCGAACAGTAGACCACCATTGCAAATGTGTCCGCTACAGCGTGGCGCAGGCGAGACTGCCGTGAGAACATGTTCTGACTCCTGAAGATGATACGATAACGAGGCTAAAGCGGGTTGGGGTAGTGCTTTAGTTTGCTTTGTTTTTCGTGTATAGCGTATCTCTCTGCATTGAAACTCTCAATTAGCGATAAATTTTTATTTACTGGCGTTTTGTCCGTAAAATTCTCTAAACGAACCGGTTTTGCCAGTGTTGCGTTATTTTCTTTGTTACGCTCTGTTTTTATATTTTAAAACAACGTCTTAATGTAACGTTTTTCCGCGTCTGGCATGACCTGTGTTCAGGTAAGGAAAAACGCCCATGTCGCAAGGCGGTTATGTTGTTAAAATGATGTTGTGCAGCGTAAAGCTCTGAGATTGACGATTTTGTTTTATGCGATGCAGATGAATGAATATTCGTTTTGCGCTGCAGCGGCTCAATCAATGATGCCGGTAATAGCACAGTGGTAATAAATAATGATTAAACAGCGGTCCTGAATAAATCATTCAAAGTGAAAATAACCGTCATTATATATTCTTAATTCCCTGTTGTTTGACCTGAATTATATTTTCGTGCGGTATCGTCTGGATGTTTATAAACAAATGAATTACCATGAGCCGGTATTGATTATTCAGACGACTTTGAAAAGGTTTTCATATTACATGACTTCAATGTTACATAATCTTAATAATATCCGTTCACTTCGCGCGATGGCGCGTGAATTCTCTCTGGACGTGCTGGAAGATATGCTCGAAAAGCTGCGCATTGTCACGGAAGAAAAACGTAATGAGCAGGCTGAGATCGAACAGCAACGTGCCGAGCAGCAGCAAAAAATTAGCGCTCTGCTGGAGATGATGAAAGCTGACGGTATTTCGGCAGAAGACCTGCTGGGTTCCGAGCTGCTGAGCGCCAGCGCGCAGCCGAAAAAGCGCAAGCCGCGTGCTGCAAAATATCGCTATACCGATCTCGATGGCACTGAAAAAACCTGGACCGGCCAGGGCCGTACGCCGAAGCCTATCTCCCTTGCGCTGGCAGAGGGTAAATCACTGGATGATTTCCTGATTTAATGCGCGCAGACCGGGCGGATTCACGCCGCCCGGCAGCACCGGCGCTTAGCAGACGCCGAAATCGCCATCTTCTTTATACAGCGCCACATCCGCTGCTTTCAGGGTGTATTTATCTCCCTGTTCGTTACCTGCCTGCACCGCCACAATCTGATCTTCATGCACTTCGATGACTTTAAGTTTTGGTCCGCCCATGCGCGGCTGTACGAGATCGCCGACAGAAAACATAGTTACCTCCTTATGATGGATGAATTCCGAGCTTAGCCCAGGCGCAGGCCGCGGTACAGCGCTGCGGGCGGATTACCCCTTAATCGCCAGCCTAAACCTGTGTAAAGAGGGTAAAAGAGGGTAAAACTTCACGCCAACGCTGTCAGCCGTGCGTAGACTCGCTACCCTTAAAGTTAAAATCTCTTTTTTAACAATGACCTGACTGCTTGTATGGAGAATCTATGGGTTTCTGGCGTATCGTAATTACCATCCTGCTTCCCCCGCTTGGCGTGCTGCTGGGCAAAGGGTTTGGCTGGGCCTTTATCCTTAACGTCATCCTGACGCTGCTGGGCTACATCCCCGGCCTTATCCATGCGTTTTGGGTGCAAAGCCGCAGCTAATCCCGCCACAGTAAATCGCTGTAGATCCCGGTCAGCACCCCCTGGGGCGCAAACTGCTGTTTGATCCAACGGGTGACCAGACCGGTTGCCGCATGCTGCGTGGCAAGCAGCATGCGCGAGTCCTGGCGCGGGTTATTAATGCGCCGCGTTACCAGCAGCCCCGCCTCGACTGCCTCTCTCGCCATATGTTCCGGTAAAAAACCGATCCCTTCGCCCAGAATCTGACACTGGCATTTAGTATTAAAATCCGGCACCAGGATCGCCTCCTGGCCATGCAGCAGCCAGCCCACTTTCTTGTTAATGGTATGGGCCGTGTCTTCGACCATAATGTTGGGATACAGGCGCAACTGGCTCTCGGCCAGCGGCTCCGGAGCCAGGGCCAGCGGGTGGTCCGGGGCGATGGCAAACACCCAGCGGATCGCGCCAATCTCGGTGTAATCGATCCCCCCGCCGTCCAGCAGGGTATCCGGCGCGCCAATAGCGATGTTCGCCTGATTATTGATGATCGAATCCCAGACGCCGTTATACACCTCGGTGGTGACGGTGATCTGACAGGTGGGGAACTGTTTCTTTAATACCTGCAACAGGCGGGCGGTGTGGCGCGGCGTATAGAGCAGCTGGTTGATGCAGATCCGCACCCGGGTCTCAATGCCCTGGGAGATGGTATCTATCCCGCGCTTGATGGCGTGGAAGTCATTCAGCAGGTCTACCGCCTTACGGTAAAAGTAAAAGCCCGATTCGGTGAGTTCAATGCTGCGGGTGTTACGCACAAACAGCACCACGTCGAGGCCGGTCTCCATCCGCTTGATGGTGTAACTGATGGCCGAGGTGGTGACCCCCAGCTCGGTAGCCGCTTTGCTGAAGCTGCTGAAGCGGGCCGCGGTAGTAAACGCCAGCAGGTTCTCTTCGGTAAAGATGGAATTCATATTATGGCTCCCGGCACCCATCAGTTTTGAACATATTTTAACAACGCGGTTACAACTCATTTGAAGCCGGTCACAGTTCTGCTAATTTGCTGCGAGTCGCGCAGCGCAAGGCCTGCGTAAACATAAGCAGAATGCAGCTTAAGGGCCTAAAAAGCGGTAAAACATAAGGAAAAGGTTGCACAGACGCACGTTTTGACCGGACTGTTAAATTTAACTCAACAATGAATTCGCTGTCGATGAATCATTTTTAAGCGGATTCTTTTCTGACCAGGCCATTGCTATGCTCACTCCATCAGAAAGGAAAACCCGGAGTGTGGATATGTCCAGCAATGAACTCGTTACTGAATTTCTGTTAGCCGCCGAGCAGGGGAATGTCGAGGCATTAAACGCCTGTCTGGAAAAAGGGGTGGATATAAATGCCACCAACCGGCAGAAAAGAACCGCCATTATTATCGCCAGCCTGAATAAACACTATTCCTGCGTGGAGCGGCTGATTGCCGCTGGCGCAAATATCGACCAGCAGGATCAGACCTGTTTCAACCCGTTCCTGATTAGCTGCCTGACCAACGATCTCACCCTGCTGCGCCTTGTCCTGCCGGCCAACCCGGATCTCGACAGGCTGACCCGCTTTGGCGGGGTGGGGATCACCCCGGCCAGCGAGAAAGGGCATCTGGAGGTGGTGCAGGAACTGCTGGCCCGCACCGACATCAACGTTAACCACACCAACTTTGTCGGCTGGACCCCGCTGCTCGAAGCCATTGTGTTAAATGACGGCGGCCCTCGCCAGCAGGCGATCGTGAAGCTACTGCTCGACCACGGCGCCAACCCGCATATGACCGATAAATACGGCAAATCCCCCCTCGAACTGGCGCGGGAAAAAGGCTTCAGCAAAATTGCCGACCTGCTGATCGCCGCCGGCGCGTAATACTCCCGGCCAGCCGTTTCGCGCTGGCCTGAAATAAAAATAGCTCTTCCCGTCATGCCCTTGGGCGTGATGTGGCCCCCTTTTGCCCGCATTCAGGAGGACGTAATGCCCACCAAAATCGTGATAAAAAAGAACACTTATTTTGATTCTGTTTCGCTGATGTCGGTTTCCACCAAAGCCAACAAATTGCCCGGCGTGGAGCAGGCCTTTGTTGCTATGGCCACCGAAATGAATAAAGGCGTATTAAAAAATCTCGGCCTGCTGACACCGGAATTAGAAGACGCCAAAAACGGCGATCTGATGATCGTGATTAAAGGCGAGGCCGCCAACGACGACACCCTGGCCGCCATCGAAGCCCTGTTTACCCGCAAGGAGAGCGCAGGCTCACACGAATCGCGCTACGCCACGCTCGCCAGTGCCAAAACCCACCGCCCGGACGCCAACCTGGCGGTGATCTCGGTCAACGGCACCTTTGCCGCCCGCGAGGCGCGCCAGGCGCTGGAGAACAACCTCAACGTAATGCTCTTCTCCGATAACGTCTCCCTTGACGACGAGCTGGCGCTCAAGCAGCTGGCCCATGAAAAAGGGCTGCTGATGATGGGGCCGGACTGCGGCACCGCCATCATTAACGGGGCCGGGCTCTGCTTTGCCAACGCGGTCCGTCGCGGGTCGATTGGCATCGTCGGCGCCTCCGGCACCGGCAGCCAGGAGCTGAGCGCGCGCATCCACGAATTCGGGGGTGGCATCTCCCAGCTGATCGGCACCGGCGGTCGCGATTTGAGTGAAAAAATCGGCGGGCTGATGATGCTCGACGCCATCGCCATGCTGGAAGCGGACGACGCCACCCAGGTCATCGCCCTGATCTCCAAACCGCCTGCGCCTGCGGTGGCGGAGAAAGTGCTGGCCCGCGCCCGCGCCTGCCGCAAACCGGTCGTAGTCTGTTTCCTCGGCCGCAATGAACCCCCAGCCGATGAAGCGGGATTAGCTTTTGCCCGCGGTACCAAAGAGGCGGCACTGAAGGCGGTACTGCTCACCGGCATTAAAAAAGAGTCGCTCGATCTGCACCCGCTTAACTGGCCGCTGATTGAAGAGGTGCGTGCCCACCTGACCCCGCAGCAGAAGTACATTCGCGGCCTGTTCTGCGGCGGCACCCTGTGCGACGAAGCGATGTTCGCTGCGCTGGAGAAATATGACGACGTCTACAGCAACATCCAGCCGGACCCGGCTAAACGCCTGAAGGACATTAACGTCAGCCAGGCCCATACCTTCCTCGACTTTGGCGATGACGATTTCACCAACGGCAAACCGCACCCGATGATCGACCCGACCAACCGCATCAGCCGCCTGTTGCAGGAGGCACGCGATCCGGAAGTGGGCGTGATCGTGATGGACTTCGTTCTCGGCTTTGGCGCACACGAGGATCCTGTGGGGGTAATGATCGAGGCGATCAAGGAGGCGCAGGCGATCGCGAAAGCCGATAACCGACCGTTGGTCATCCTCGGCTACGTGCTTGGCACCGACCAGGATCCCCAGTCCCTGGCGCAGCAGTGCCAGCTGCTCACCGATGCGGGCGTCATCTGGGCCAGCAGCAGTACCAATACCGGATTACTGGCACGTGAATTTGTCTGCAAAGGGGAGAAAGCATAATGACGACTTTATTTAACCAGCCGCTGAATGTGATTAACGTCGGCATTGCCCTGTTCAGCGACGATCTCAAGAAGCAGCACGTTCCGGTCACTCATCTCGACTGGACCCCGCCGGGGCAGGGCAATATGCAGGTGGTTGAGGCGCTGGATCAACTGGCTGAAAAATCGCTGGCAGAGAAGATCGCCGCGGCTAACAAGGTTGCCCTTGAGCGCATTATTCAGTCCCACCCGGTGCTGGTGGGTTATGACCAGGCGATCAACGTCGTGCCAGGCATGACCCGCACCACCATCCTGCACGCCGGTCCGCCGGTGGCATGGGAAAACATGTGCGGGGCGATGAAAGGGGCGGTCACCGGTGCGCTGGTATTTGAAGGCTTAGCCAGAGATCTGGAAGAGGCGGCGCAACTGGCGGCCTCAGGCGAGATCACCTTCTCGCCCTGCCACGAGCACGACTGCGTGGGCTCGATGGCGGGTGTTACCTCTGCGTCGATGTTTATGCATATCGTCGAGAACAAAACCTACGGCAACCGCGCCTTCACCAACCTCAGCGAGCAGATGGCGAAGATCCTGCGCATGGGGGCCAACGACCAGAGCGTGATCGACCGTCTGAACTGGATGCGCGACGTGCTCGGCCCGATGCTGCGCGACGCCATGAAGATCATCGGCGAAATCGATCTGCGCCTGATGCTGGCCCAGGCGCTGCACATGGGTGATGAGTGCCACAACCGTAATAATGCAGGCACCACGCTGCTGATTCAGGCCTTAACCCCGGGGCTGATCCAGGCGGGCTATCCGGTGGAGCAGCAGCGCGAGGTGTTTGAGTTCGTCGCCAGCAGCGACTACTTCTCCGGCCCAACCTGGATGGCAATGTGTAAAGCCGCGCTGGATGCCGCCCATGGCATCGAGTACAGCACCGTGGTCACCACCATGGCGCGCAACGGCTACGAGTTCGGCCTGCGCGTTTCCGGCCTGCCGGGGCAGTGGTTCACCGGCCCGGCGCAGCAGGTGATTGGCCCGATGTTCGCGGGTTATAAGCCGGAAGACTCCGGGCTGGATATCGGGGACAGCGCCATCACCGAAACCTACGGCATCGGTGGCTTTGCCATGGCGACGGCCCCGCCGATTGTCGCCCTGGTGGGCGGCACGGTGGAAGAAGCCATCGACTTCTCCCGCCAGATGCGCGAGATCACGCTGGGCGAAAACCCGAACGTCACCATTCCGCTGCTCTCGTTTATGGGCGTTCCTACCGCCATCGACATCACCCGCGTGGCGGGCAGCGGTATTCTGCCGGTGATCAACACCGCCATCGCCCATAAAGATGCGGGCATCGGCATGATTGGTGCCGGGATCGTTCATCCGCCGTTTAGCTGTTTTGAAAAGGCGCTGTTAGCCTTCCGCGATCGCTATTTCCTTTAAGGTAAGCATCCATGAAAAGCATGAAACTGGAGTGGAAAAGAGGTGACTGGGCGGCGTACTTCGGGTTGATGACCAACAACCTGACGAACCTGCTGACCATGATGGGGCTGCTCATTTTTGTCGTCGGCATCCCGAAAGAGATTGTTTATGGACGTATTGCGCCAGCCTTCGGGCTGGCGGTACTGGTGGCGAGCGTCTGCTACGCGTGGTTTGGCCTGCAGATGGCGCGCCAGACCGGGCGTAACGATGTGACTGCGCTGCCGTCGGGGCCGAGCGCGCCCTCGATCTTCACCGTCACCTTTCTGGTGCTGATGCCGGTCTACCAGCAGACCGGTGACGCGGATTTCGCCATCCAGATTGGTCTGGTGTGGTGCTTCGTGGAGGCGATGATCCTCGCGGGCGGCTCTTTCCTTGGCGAAACCATCCGCAAGATGATCCCGCGTACCGTGCTGCTCTCGTGCCTCTCCGGTCTGGGTCTGCTGCTGTTAGCGATGAACCCGATGTTGCAGGCGTTCGAAGCGCCGACGGTCTCCTTTATCGTCCTGCTACTGATCTTCATCAACTGGTTTGGCAAAAAGCCGATCTTCGCCCGCATCCCCACCGGTCTCCTGCTGCTGATCGCCGGTACGGCCCTGGCGTGGATCTCCGGCCTGCAAAGCCCGGAAGCGATCAAGGCGTCGATGTCCTCCTTCGGCTTTAACCCGCCGGAAGTGCATATCGACAGCTTTATGCAGGGTCTGCCACACGCCCTGCCATATCTGGCCTCTGCCGTGCCACTGGGGCTGGCGAACTACATCTTTGACCTGGAGAACATCGAAAGCGCCCACGCGGCGGGGGACGAATACCCGACCCGCAAGGTGATGCTGGCCAACGGTCTCTCGTCCATGCTCGGCTGCCTGATGGGGAACCCGTTCCCGGTGACGGTCTACGTCGGCCACGCGGGCTGGAAAGCGATGGGGGCCAGCATCGGCTACACGCTGGCCTCCGGCGTCACCATGTTCATCGTGCCGCTGTTCGGGCTGGGAGCCTTTATGCTCGCCATCATCCCAATGACCGCCATCGTGCCGATTCTGGTCTTTATCGGCGTGGTCACCGCCAACCAGGTGGTGAGGGAGACGCCCAAAGTGGAGGTGCCCGTCATCTTTATCTGTCTGTTCCCGTGGATCGCCAACTGGGCGCTGACCATGATGAACAGCGTGATGGGGGCGGCGGGCACCAGTGCGGCGAAAATCGGCACCGACGTGCTGCACAGCAAAGGCATTTACTACGAAGGATTGATGCACCTGGGTAACGGTGCACCGCTCGCCAGCATGCTGTGGGGCTGTATCGCCATCTTCGCCATCATCAACAAGCCGCTACGCGGTGCCGTTGCCGCCGCGGTCGGTGCGCTGCTGGCGCTGTTCGGGGTCATCCACGCCCCGGTGGTGGGCTTCGCCGAGGGCAGCTCGCTGACCTTTGTGCTGGCTTACCTGATGATGAGCGGCATGTTTGTGCTGAAGCATGTTCTGGATAGCCGCGAAGCGGCAAGCGCGACGTCGGGCACCGTTATAAAGGACAACGTATGAAAGAGCTTATGGTCGTTGCCATTGGTGGCAACAGCATTATCAAAGATAACGCCAGCCAGTCGATTGAGCACCAGGCGCAGGCGGTGAAAGCGGTGGCCGAGTCGGTGCTGGAGATGCTGGCTTCCGACTACGACATCGTACTCACCCACGGCAACGGCCCCCAGGTGGGGCTGGATCTGCGCCGTGCCGAAATCGCCCACGAGCGGGAAGGGTTGCCGCTGACCCCGCTGGCAAACTGCGTGGCCGATACCCAGGGCGGCATTGGCTACCTGATCCAGCAGGCGTTGAATAACCGCCTTGCCGCCCGCGGGGAGCAGAAAGCGGTCACGGTGGTCACCCAGGTGGAGGTGGATAAAAACGATCCTGGCTTTACCCATCCTGCCAAGCCCATCGGGGCGTTTTTCAGCGAGACGCAGCGCGATGAGCTGCAACGCGCCCATCCCGACTGGCATTTCGTCGAGGATTCAGGCCGCGGATACCGCCGGGTGGTGGCCTCGCCCCAGCCGGTGCGCATCGTGGAGGCGGACGCCATCAAGGCCCTGACTCAACAAGGCTTTGTGGTGATTGGCGCGGGCGGTGGCGGCATTCCGGTGGTGCGTACCGAACAGGGCGACTACCAGAGCGTGGACGCGGTGATCGACAAAGATCTCTCTACCGCGCTGCTGGCGCGTGAGATCCGCGCCGACGTGCTGGTGATCACCACCGGGGTGGAGAGAGTGTGCATTAACTTCGGCAAGCCAGACCAGCAGGCGCTGGACACTGTCAACGTGGCGCAGATGACGCGCTATATGGAAGAGGGGCACTTCCCGGCGGGCAGTATGCTGCCGAAAATTGTGGCCTCGCTGGAATTTCTGCACCACGGCGGCAAGCGGGTGATCATCACCTCGCCGGACTGCCTGCCCGCAGCCCTGCGTGGTGAAACCGGGACCCATATTGTGGCTTAACCCTGGCGGGCTTCCCGCCCGCTGTGTGTGAATACGTAAGTAAAAGGACAAGACAATGAGTGAGAATAAAAGCCGCCGGGAGTTTCTCAGCCAGAGCGGCAAAATCGCCACCGCTGCAACCGCCTGCGCCCTGTTTGGCACTGCTGGCTCCGTCGCGTATGCTGCTGACACCGCAAAAGCGACCTGCGAGACGGGCAAACCGATGAACATCACCGCGACACATTACTATCTGGACAACGTGCTGCTGGAGGCCGGGTTTAACTTTGACGGCGACGTGGCCGTCAGCACCCGCACCGAGCTGAAAACGCTGGAGATCAAGGGCGGCAAGATTGCTGCCCTGCGCGACAACAACAGCCACGCCGACGCCACGCTGCCGCACTACGATGCGGGTGGCAAACTGCTGTTACCGGCGATGCGCGACATGCACATCCATCTGGATAAGACCTTCTACGGCGGCCCGTGGCGCTCGCTCAACCGCCCGGCGGGCACCACCATTCAGGATATGATCCGTCTGGAGCAAAAGCTGCTCCCGGAGCTGCAACCTTATACCCAGGAGCGGGCGGAAAAACTGATCGATCTGATCCAGTCGAAGGGCTCCACCATCGCCCGCAGCCACTGTAATATCGAGCCGACCTCCGGGCTAAAAAACCTGGAAAATTTACAGGCGGTACTGGCCCGGCGTAAACCCGGGTTTGACTGTGAGATTGTCGCCTTCCCGCAGCACGGCCTGTTGCTCTCAAACGCTGAAAAGCTGATGCGCGAGGCGATGCAGGCCGGAGCGCATTACGTCGGCGGGCTGGATCCCACCAGCGTGGACGGCGCGATGGAGAAATCCCTCGACCTGATGTTCCAGATTGCGCTCGATTACGACAAAGGGGTGGATATCCACCTGCACGAAACCAGCCCGGCGGGGGTTGCGGCGGTGAACTACATGGTGCAGACCGTAGAGAAGACTCCGGAGCTTAAGGGCAAGCTGACCATCAGCCACGCCTTTGCGCTGGCGACGATGAACGAGCAGCAGGTGGATGAGATCGCCACCCGCATGGCGGCGCAGCAGGTGACTATCGCCTCCACGGTGCCGATTGGCACGCTCCACATGCCGCTCAAGCAGTTGCGTGACAAAGGCGTGTTTGTCATGACCGGCACCGACAGCGTGATCGACCACTGGTCGCCGTATGGCCTGGGGGACATGCTGGAAAAAGCGAATCTCTACGCCCAGCTCTACATCCGCCCGAACGAGCAGACGCTCTCCCGCGCGCTGGGTATCGCCACTGGCGACGTGCTGCCGCTGAACGATAAAGGCGAACGCGTATGGCCGAAGGCGCAGGATGCCGCCAGCTTTGTGCTGGTGGACGCCTCCTGCTCCGCCGAAGCGGTAGCACGTATTTCCCCGCGTACCGCGACCTTCCATAACGGGAATCTGGTGTGGGGCACGGTGGGGTGATGTTGTGCCGGGTGGCGGCTACGCCTTACCCGGCCTACGAGGTAAAAGCAAAACGGTAGCGCCAGTTACCGTTTTTAGTGTTTGCGTACTCACCCTATGGGCTGAGGGCTCCCCGGTAATTTTATTGCCTTTAAAGCAATGAAATAATCACAATAAATTAAATAACTTACAGCGACTCCCTGGTCCGGCTGAAAATCGCCGAAGCGTTTCCGGAAGGCCGGGGCGAGGCGCAGGGACGCGCCGAGAGGGCATAGCCTGCATGGATGCAGGCTGGTGCCCGACCCGAAAGCCTGGAGGAATAAGCTGAGGGAACCGCGAAGCGGCGATTTTCTTGCCGGGAGCCCGGGTCGCCAGGGTGGTGGCGATTGAGCCACCCTGGCACGTTCACCGGTTCAGGCCTGTCAGAGAAGCAAGGAACTTGAGGTGAACGGAACCCCCTCCTTAGCCGCATGCTCCCCCTAACCCTCTCCCTTAAGGGAGAAGGGATGGTCCGTGCGAATATTTTGGTGGGGATTCCTCAGCCTTGTGGAAGAGGATTGGGGTGAGGGCATCAGGCCGCACGTTCTGTAGGCCGGGTAAGGCGAAGCCGCCACCCGGCGTTACAGGTGATACCCCGACAGCCGCAACTCCCGGTCAATCCACTCGACAAACTGCTGGATCTTCCAGCTGCGCTCGTTCATGTGCGGCATCACCAGATGATGGGCGTTAATGGCAATACCCATACTGTCCGGCAGGACCTGCACCAGCGAGCCATCGTTCAGGTGATCGGTGGCCATCATTTTGCTTTCAAGAATAAATCCCAGCCCCATGCGCGCCGCCTCAAAGCTCATATAAGAGCGATCGAAGCTCAGGCTGAAGTTGAGCCAGGGCCGGTCGATATTGTGCCAGGCAAACCACTTCTCCCAGTTCACCAGGGTGCTGGTGGATGAAATCAGCGCCTGCTGTAAGAGATCCTGCGGTGACTGGACCGGGTGCTCACGCAGGTAATCGGGCGAGGCCAGCACCACCAGCGCATCATTCTTAATGGTCATCACCCGATAGGCGTCCCAGTCCGGGATGCCGTGGCGAATATCAATGTCGATGTTATCCCGGGCGAACTGCAGGTTCTCATAAGAGCAGGTGAGGTTGAGGATGATATCGGGATATTCGGCGCGGAACTTGCCCAGGCGGCGCAGCAGCCAGGATAAACCGAAGGTCGGGGAGGAGTGTACGCGCAGCACCGCGTTCTCCTTCTCTTTGATCACCTGCTCGGTGGCGCGCCCGATGGCGCTCATGGCCGCCGAAACCTCCCGCAGGTACTTCTCTCCGGTAGGCGTAAGGGTGACCCCCTTGCCGCTGCGGATAAACAGCTTTTTGCCCATCCAGGACTCCAGGGAGGCGATCTGATGGCTCACCGCTGAGGGGGTGACGTTAAGCTGCTCGGCCGCCAGGTGAATGCTCAGGGAGTTGGCGACCGCGATAAAAGACTGAATGTTCCGCAGCGAAGGGATGGGGAGCGTCTGGCGATCCTGCGCGGGCATAACCGGTCCTCCTTGAGGATGTTGCGGTAAAAAAACATAACATCCTGGCCCTGCACCGGCAATATTATTGCGGCTGAATGGATTAAACAGGATCCCCGCCACATTTTTTAAAAAACCTATATCCCCATAAACGAAGCCGTTATTTTTATGACGCGCTTCGCGAATCAAATTTATCTCAGCAATAAATGAGTTTTATTGAATGGTGTTTCAAACGTAAGCCGATATATTGAATTCGAACGCGAAATTAAAACGACTCACGTTGTTCGAATAATGAGGTAAAACATGTCTCGTATAGAACAAGCTGTCCCCTACATAGCCACAAAAAAAACCAATTACCGCTTCGTGGTGCTGGCGTTAATATTTATTGTGTATGCCATTAATTATGCAGACAGAACTAATATCGGCGCCGTGCTTCCCTTTATCATCGATGAATTTCATATCAATAATTTCGAGGCCGGCGCCATCGCCAGCATGTTTTTTTTAGGCTATGCCCTGAGCCAGATCCCGGCGGGCTTTTTTATTGCTAAAAAAGGCATTCGCGGCATGGTGGCCTTGTCGATATTTGGCTTCTCTGCCTTCACCTGGCTGATGGGTACCGCCACCTCGGTGCTGGGGCTGAAGTTTATCCGCCTCGGGCTCGGCCTGACGGAAGGTCCCTGCCCGGTGGGGCTGGCCTCCACCATCAATAACTGGTTCCCGCCGAAGGAGAAAGCCACCGCCACCGGCGTCTATATCGCCGCCACCATGTTCGCCCCCATTCTGGTGCCGCCGCTGGCGGTGTGGATCGCCATGACCTGGGGGTGGCGCTGGGTCTTTTTCTCCTTCGCCATTCCCGGGCTGGTGATTGCCGTGCTCTGGTATCTGCTGGTGCGTACCCGTCCCGCAGAGAGCCCGATGGTCTCTAAAGCCGAGCTGGAGACCATCGTCGGGGGGCAAAACGCAGCGGAAACCCGGCGGGAAAACATCGTGATTGAACCGCGCTTCAACCGCCTCGACCGGCTGATCCGCGTGCGCGATCTGGCCCCGATAGAGACGGTGAAAGGGCTCTTCACCTCGAAGAATATTCTCGGCGATTGTGTGGCCTACTTCATGATGGTAAGCGTGCTTTACGGCCTGCTGACCTGGATCCCGCTCTACCTGGTCAAAGAGAAAGGCTTTACCTTCATGAGTATGGGGCTGGTCGCCAGCATGCCCTGCATCGGCGGCTTTATCGGGGCGATTTTCGGCGGCTACGTGTCAGACAAGCTGCTGGGGCGCCGACGTAAGCCGACCATGATGTTTACCGCCATCAGCACCGTATTGATGATGGTCATCATGCTCAATATTCCGCAAAGCACCGTGGCGGTGTGCGTGGGGCTCTTCTTTGTTGGCCTGTGTCTGAATATCGGCTGGCCCGCTTTTACCGCCTACGGCATGGCGGTAGCGGACAGTAAAACCTATCCCATCGCCGCGTCCATTATTAACAGCGGCGGTAATCTCGGTGGATTTGTTTCGCCAATGCTGGCGGGTTATCTGCTGGATAAAACAGGAAGTTTTAATTCCGTCTTTATTTATTTCGGTATTTGCGCAGCTATTGGCTTATTAATGATCACCCTGCTGGAAGAGCCGAAATAATAAATTAAACACCTCTCAATATTATGGAGTAAATATATGCTACTGAAAGATAAAGTCGCCGTTATTACCGGCGCGGCTTCCGTACGCGGTTTGGGGTTCGCCACGGCAAAACTCTATGCCGAACAGGGCGCGAAAGTGGTCATTATTGATTTAGATGCAGAGGCCAGTAAGCAGGCGGCGGCAAGCCTGGGCGAGGGGCATCTGGGGCTGGCGGCGAACGTCAGCAACGAGCTGCAGGTGAATGCCGCCATCGAGCAGGTGCTGGGCAAATACGGGCGCATCGATATTCTGGTGAATAACGCTGGCATCACCCAGCCGATCAAGCTGATGGATATTAAGCGGGAAAACTATGACGCGGTGCTGGACGTCAGCCTGCGCGGCACGCTCTTGATGTCCCAGGCCGTTATTCCCACCATGCGCGGCCAGCAGTCCGGCAGCATCGTCTGCATCTCCTCGGTGTCGGCCCAGCGCGGCGGCGGCATCTTCGGCGGGCCGCACTACAGTGCCGCCAAAGCGGGCGTGCTGGGGCTGGCGAAGGCGATGGCCCGCGAGCTGGGGCCGGATAACGTGCGGGTAAACTGCATCACTCCGGGGCTGATCCAGACCGATATCACCGCCGGCAAACTTTCGGACGAGATGAAAACCGCCATTCTGGCAGGCATTCCGCTTAACCGCCTCGGCGATGCGCAGGATATCGCCCGCGCCGCGCTGTTCCTCGGCAGCGATCTCTCCTCTTACTCCACCGGCATCACCCTCGACGTCAACGGCGGCATGCTGATCCACTAAGGAGACAGGATTATGACTGATACCACAATTCAACAGGTCGCCGCCGCAGCATGGCGCATCCGCCGCTACGCCCTGCGGATGGGTGAAGTTCAGGGGCAGGGCTATATCGGCCAGGCGCTGGGCTACGCGGACGTGCTGGCCACCGCCTTTGCCCACGGCATGACCTTCAGAGCCGATGAGCCGGAGTGGGAAGGGCGCGACCGCTTTCTGCTCTCCCACGGCCACTACGCCATCGCCTGCTACGCGGCGCTGATCGAGGCGGGCATTATTCCCGAAGAGGAGCTGGAGACCTACGGCTCCGACGACAGCCGCCTGCCGATGTCCGGCATGGCCACCTATACGCCAGGCATGGAGATCTCCGGCGGCTCGCTGGGACAGGGCCTGAGCATCGGCGTGGGCATGGCCCTGGGGCTGAAGCACAAGGGGAGTGATGCCTGGGTGGTGAACTCCATGTCCGACGGCGAGCTGGATGAGGGCTCCACCTGGGAAGCGGCGATGTCCGCCGCCCACCACGGCCTGTCGAACCTGATCGTGCTGGTGGATATCAACCGCCAGCAGGCCGACGGCAACTCCCAAAAAATCCTCGGCTTTGAGCCGCTGGAAGATAAGTGGACCTCGTTTGGCTGGTACGTGCAGCGGGTCAACGGCAACGACGTGCCGGCGCTGGTGGCGGCGTTCGATAACGCGAAGCGCTATCCGGAGAATCAGCCCCGCGTCATTCTCTGCGACACCCTGATGGGCAAGGGAGTGCCTTTCCTTGAGCAGCGCGACAAGAACCATTTTATCCGCGTGGATGCTGACGAGTGGCAAAAAGCGCTCGCGGTGCTGGACGCGAACAAACCGGAAGGAGTGCAGTGATGAGCCAGACCACCGAGAAAAAACCGCGTTTAACCACCTCGGCGATGATCGCCTCTATTGCCGAAGAGGGGCAGGAGACCCGCGCCGCGCCTTTCGGCCACGCGCTGGTGAAGCTGGCGGAGCAGCGCCCGGAGATCGTCGGCATGACGGCGGATCTGTCGAAATACACCGACCTGCATATCTTTGCCCAGGCACACCCCGAGCGCTTCTTCCAGATGGGGATGGCGGAGCAGCTGCTGATGGGCGCCGCGGGCGGGATGGCGAAAGAGGGCTTCATTCCCTTCGCCACTACCTACGCGGTGTTTGCCACCCGCCGCGCCTATGACTTTATTCATCAGGTGATCGCCGAAGAGCATCTGAACGTGAAGATCTGCGCCGCGCTGCCGGGGCTGACCACCGGTTACGGCCCCAGCCATCAGGCGACGGAAGATCTCGCCATCATGCGCGGCATTCCGGGGATGACGATTATCGATCCCTGTGACGCGATAGACACCGAGCAGGCGGTACCGGCCATGGCAGAGCACGATGGCCCGGTCTATATGCGCCTGCTGCGCGGCAAGGTGCCGGTAGTGCTGGACCAGTACAACTACCAGTTCAAAATCGGCAAAGCCGCGCTGCTGGAGGAGGGGAGCGATGTGCTGATTATCGCCTCCGGCCTGATGACCATGCGGGCGCTGGAGGCGGCGAAGCAGCTGCGTAAGGACAACATCAGCGTGGCGGTGCTCCACTCGCCCACCATCAAGCCGCTGGACGAGGAGACCATTCTGGCGCAGGCGGCGAAGCCGGGCAGACTGGTGGTGGTGGCGGAAAACCACAGCAGCGTGGGTGGCCTCTGCGAGGCGGTGGCGTCACTGCTGATGCGCAACCGGGTGCATGTCGATTTTGATACCGTCGCGCTGCCGGACGCCTTCCTCGACGCCGGGGCGCTGCCAACCCTGCACGACCGCTACGGGATCTCCACCGCGGCGATGGTGGAAAAAATCCGCCGCAGGCTCTGATCCTGACCGGGGCGAGTCCGACTCGCCCCGTTTACCATCAATACCCTACCTGATACACCCGTCCGCTCTGCACCCCTTCCACGCTGCGGCGATAGGCCTGGGCGACCGTTGCGGCGGGCACGCTTTCGAACCCCGGGAAGAAACCGTCGTAGGCTTCGGCCGATTCGGTGAGTACCGTCGGGCTAATCAGGTTGATGCGGATCCCGCGCGGCAGTTCGCAGGCGGCGGCGCGGACAAAGCCTTCCAGCGCGGCGTTTACCGTGGTGGCATTCACCCCCTGGGCGATAGGCTCGTGGGCGACGATGCCGCTAATTAACGTAATTGACCCGCCTTCATTCAGGTAGTGCTGCCCGGTGAGCGCCAGCCGCACCTGGCCCAGCAATTTGTCCTGCAATCCCTGGTTAAACTCGCTGTCGGTCATGGTCGACAGAGGGCCAAAGTGCAGCCCGCCGCTGGCAGAGACAATCGCATCCACCGGACCGATCTTCTCGAACAGCGCCTGCACGCTGGCCTGGGAGGTGATATCCACCTGATGATCGCCTTTCGTACGACCCACGCGAATGACCTCATGACGACGACTTAGCTCTTCTGTAACGGCCTGACCGACCGTACCGCTGGCACCAATAATGACGATTTTCATAGCCGACTCCTCTGTGTTGTGAGCCTTGATTGTTTAACAAACCAGAGGGCGGATAAACTGGGCTAAAGTTAGATCATTATTAACCAGAGGTTTGCAATATGGATAAGCTTCGCGGCATGGAGACCTTTATCGCGGTGGTGGAGAGCGGCAGCTTTACCGGTGCCGCCGCCCGGCTGGAGATGTCGGCGGTGATGGTCGGGAAGTACATCGCCTGGCTGGAGGCGCAGCTTGGCACCCGGCTGCTGGAGCGTAATACCCGCCGCCAGAGCCTGACCGACGCCGGGCGAGTCTGGTTTGAGGAGGCAAAGCGGGTTATCGAGCAGGTCGCCATCGCTGAACGTTCGGTGGAGCGTCTGCGTACCGCGCCCGCGGGCACGCTGCGGGTGACCGCGCCCACCTCGTTCGGCGGGTGCGTGATTGCCCCGCTGACCGCCACCTTTTTGCAGCGTTTCCCTGAGGTGCGCGTCGAGCTGGATCTCACTAACCGGATGGTCGATCTGGTGGAGGAGGGGGTAGATCTGGCGATCCGCATTGGCGACATCCACACCGAGGATCTGGTGGCGAAATACCTTTGCCCGTACCGGATGGTGATCTGCGCCGCGCCGGACTACTTAGCCCGCCACGGCACGCCGCAAACGCCGGACGATCTGGTGGAGCATCTTTGTCTCTCCCACACCGTCTGGACCGCGCGCAACGAGTGGCGACTGCCGGGCATGGAGGGGGAGGTGCGCTGGAAGCGCGATGCGATCCTGCGCTGTAACGACGGGTATGGCCTGCGGATGGCGGCGATTGCCGGCGGGGGATTACTGTTGCAACCGGAGGTGCTGGTGGCGGATGAGCTGGCGAATGGACGGCTGATACGTGTTTTAGAAGGTTACACACCACAACCCCGACCGGTGCACCTGTTATGGCGTCAGGATCTACGTCCGTTGCCGAAGTTAACCCAATTTATTGCGCATATTATGCAGGCACAGTGCGGTTTGTAACGCCCGGCGGCGCTGCGCTTGCCGGGCCTACAAAACCTTCAGACCGTAGGCCGGGTGAGGCATCGCCGCCACCCGGCATCAGGCCGCACCAATTAAAAACGGTAACCTACGCCCACATTCCAGCCGTCGATCCCATAATCGTCGCCCAGGTCGGCAGTGGTGCCTTCGTAACCGACGTGGATCGCCAGTTCAGGCGTTGGGTTGAACTGTACGCCCGCGCCGTAAGCGAAAGAGGTGGATTTCTCATTGATGCCGTCGCGCTGGGTATAGTTGTCGCCGCCGTTCACCCAGGTGGTGTGGCCGTCTGCTTTCACGCGTGCCACGCCGCCCAGCGCATACAGGGAAACGAAATCATTCAGGCGATATGCCGGGCCTGCCATCAGGGAGTAATATTTCACTTCGACGTGGTTTTTAATGGAGTCGGAAGCGAGATAATAATGCTCGTCCTGATCGCCGCTCATATAGGTAAATGAACCCATCAGGCTGACCGGGGAATCCCACTCGTAGCGATACTGAACGTTCACGCCGCGGATATTTTTGAAGTCTTCAACGTTACTCTGCGCATAACCCACAGAAACAGTCTGATTATCCGCCAGAGCAGCGCCGCTTGCCAGACTCGCCGCAACGCATACCGCCAGAGAGAGTTTTTTCATTTTCCGTAATCCTTGTTGTCATTTTTTATGTGTAATGCCATATATCCCCATCCGTCAGGCTGGAGATATTCCACTGCAAATTAAGGCGATAAAATTGTTGGTTTTTTTGGCAGGCGATGAAATAGGGAATAATCTTAAAGCCCGGAATAGTCCTGGAATTTGCCTCCCCTATATTGGTAGGGCATCATATTTAAAGCTGATGCTTATTTTCTCTGCGGGTATTTCAACGGTGATATCGCAACCTGTCCAGGGCGCTTTAGCCTGCATCATATTATTCTGAATATAATAGTCCCGCAGGTTAACTAACAGGAGCCGAAGATGATAACTGGCGAGCTTATCCGGCACGAACCAGTCCAGGTTATCCTGCTGATCAACATAATCATATTCATATTCACAGGACTCGCCATCTTGGGCTAATTTTGCGCGAGCAATGATTTTCTTCGCCTCAGCAGGACCGGCATCAACCAGTAATTGACCAATTTTATTATGCAGATCGTCTAAGTCGCTCATTTATTTGTCCTGAAGTTTTATTTAGTGCGAGATTATTATCTGTTAATCAGTATACTTAAAATCAATCTTGATTCTGAGCGTTTCAACATCGACCGTTATTTCGCAGGCATGCCAGAACGAAGGCTGTTTTGAGGAGATGTTATTAACAAAAAATGTCCTCAGCTCAACCAGAAGGTCCAGCAAATCAGCATTGGCCTGTGCGCCTGCAGTAAACCAGTTTGTCTCACCTGAGGTGCTGTCCACATAATCAAACTCACATTTGCAGTGATCATTTTCGGGCGACAGCTCAGCACGCACGATGACGGTTGCGGCGTTATCGGGCGCAGCGGCAACTAAGACCGAGCCAATATCATTATAAATAGCCTGGGATTCGCGCATATTTTCATCCTGGGGTGACAAATCGTATTAATTAGGGCAAAGGCCGGTCGGCGCTTTAAGTGGGCCACACGCATCGTAACCGTACACCTTGTAGCCTTTACTTTTCATACAGCCTGAAATTTTTTCGTTCCTGGCAACGATCTCCTGAAGCGTTTGCTCCGGGCGGGCGCTGCCACCGTTCCAGCTACCATCATCAAGATTGGCATTTTTAGGTACGCCACAGCTATAGAGATCGGCTTTACGCTGTTCATTATCGGTGTAACCGCCTGCACCCGGCTTCTGAAACGTTTGCGCATAGCGCACGTATTGATAGTCGGTTGAATCCATATTGCCAACAACACAGCCGCTGAGCATGAAACAGAACAGGATGGGGAATATTTTCATTTGCGACTCCCTGTGATTGATAGCCATTACCTTGTCAAAATGAGCAGACATTTTCTGCGTCGGTGCTGATGCGATGCTGCCCTCAACTATGTATAGAGGCTATCGTCATAGGGTGCTTCAACCAGAATATTTTGAATTTCATTTCGTGCTTCTGACTCCCAGGCTGGGTTCATATTTGCCATTATTTCAATAAATTTTGGAAAAGCGATGCGCCTTCCATCTCTGCCTTCAACCCTGTGATCTAACTCATACTGGTATGCAATCTTATAGGCAAATTCGGAGATTATCCAATAAAGCAGCGTGTTTAAAGAGTGAGTGACTTTTCGGGAGAACTCATACCCTCTTTCTGAGTAAATATAGTTATATGAACTATTTTCGAATGAAATATAGGGAGTGCCATCGACATAGGGAGCAGAACACAGATTAACTGAATGTTTTGGAAAGCCTGCTCGTAAAATAATTTCATTAACTTGTTTTTGTATTTCATCAATGTTGACTAACATATTATTGAACCTCACTGCACACTATTTTAACGTTAACTGGATATTGCTACCATCAGGAACGTCTCTTATTTGCAATGCAATATTGGCTCTTGCTTTCATTGCTATTGTCGATTTTTCTAAATAAAGATTATCTGGCTCATATTCGCCACCCACTACAAACGGAATTTTTGGAACCAGGCGATAGCCCGCTGGTATTGAACCATACTTCTTCTGCCATGCGTTTGCCAGTGGGTAGCCCGTTAATACCTCATAGTCTTCAAGAATATGTTTACACCATTCATTGATATCTGGAGCAAGGTAATCAAAAGCGCCTGTCTCTGGATCGAACGTGTATATGCCATCTTCTTTTAGACAAAATTGACCGCCGCAACCGGATAAGACTTTTTTCAAAAAATTAGACATTTTAGTCCTCATATTTAAAGTCAATATTAATACTGAGTGTTTCAACGTTTACCGTTACCTCACAGCCCTGCCAGAACGGCTTTTCGAGTGATTGAACGTTATCAACGAAGAAATTCCTCAGTTCGACCAAAAGATCTAAAAGTCTTGCACTGGCATCCGCTGTTTCAGTAACCCAATGCTGGTTTCCCTGTTTATCGACATAGTCATAAGTAAACTCACCGCAGTCGCTTTCAGGTTCTAACTTTGCGTTCAGAATGATTTCTACCGCATCCTCAGGCGCGATCGAAAGCAATACCGCACCAATGTCATTATAAATATCCTGGGATTCGCGCATCATTCCTCCTGACAGATAAATTAGCTCATATGAGCTCGATAGCGATGCTTAAAATAGAACATCAATACTAAATCGGTTCAAGTGATACCATCGATAACACGCCCCTCGAACAACGCATTTTGCCAGGAGGGCAATGGGTTCACGTCTGATAGCATGCTCCCGGTGCCAGGAGAGGGAGCGTTGATGCCTAATCATCGTAGCGGAAGTCTATATTGAGTTTCATTTTTTCAATATCCAGCGTAACTTCACATCCATGCCATGCAGGGCGGCCATTGGTCAGATTGTTTTCGATATAGTAGTTGCGAAGCTCTACCAGATAACGAAGGATATCTGTATTCACCCTACCACCAGCCGTCAACCATTGAATTTCATCAGTAGCATCAAGATAATCATATTCATACTTACAATGATCGTTTTCCGGTGATAACTCTGCACGCATAATGATCTTTTTAGCTTGGTCGGGAGCAATACTGTATAAAACAGTACCGATATCTTTATAAATCTCTTGATCATTCCTCATTCTTTCTCTCCCGATTCCTTTGCCTTCGCCAACCAAAGTGGGTTTTCCAAGCAATTTTGTAATGTATGCTCTGTCCATTCCCGCTTCAATTCCATGGATGAAATTACCAGTAAACGGTGAATATTCATCTTCATTGCCAAAGTAAAAATGAATATGACTTAAGCAGTTTTTCCGAAACCCCATCTCGATACCCGAGTGGTAAAATTTATAGTACTTTGTTTTTCCATCCGGATCATTATATTCGCCAGCATCAGCTGATATAACCGGGGATTCATCGATAGCATGACACAGGTTGATAACTCCAATAGAATCTTCCCTTTCACCAAGAAAATTTATAAAACTAGCCCATTCCACTGTTATTTTATAACCCCATCTGGCGTGTACTTCCCAACTAAAAACCTTTCACTTTAAAAAGATAAAATAAGATCCAGCCAAAACCTAAAATCCCTCCTCCTACACCACCCAACTTAACTGCATGAAAAATATTACTCCACATAATATCGAAAGTCCCATATTGAAACCATGATATAGTTATTAATGCTAGTTCAATTATCACCGCAGCTAAGATCATGCCAATAAAACTAAAAATTAGCATTGAAATACATACAATATATTTTCCTATTACCACTCGAGAAGAATGTTTCATTTCTTGAGTTCCTCAGTTACCTTATCTGTCGCTTTGCCACCGAGTTCAGATCCTATTGAACCACCTATATCTCCCGCACTCCCCGGAACATTACTCGGCTTCATCCCTTCTCGAATGATATCGTTACGATTAACTTCGGCGTATTTTATCCCTGTCGGATCGTACTTCGGATCCCAGCCATTTGTCACCCATCGCCCTACAGCATTAGTGACTTTCTCGGTTCCCCAAGTAATGCCCTTCCCAATACCATACCCAGCAGCAGAACCAACTCCATTTGAAATAGCACCTGAAAGTGGATCCTTATCATCAATCCAATTGCCATAAGCTCCTCCTGCTGCATTCCAGCCAACAGTACCCAAAATTCCATTCCCCATACTGATAACATTCACCCAACCCGCAATAGCTGAGTTTGCCGGGTCTATAGTGCCATCAGCCAGATAACTGATACCAGCATTCGCACTTGCTCCAAGTCCCCACATAGCCTGAGCACCGCCAGGTAACAGTGCAACACCACCTGTAGCAAGCGCCAACCCTACCGCATCCCGCTCCTTCATTGCTTTCTGACATGCGGCCCCACCAGGATTATCGGAACAGGTCGCCATATCGACGCCATGCTGGCGTATCCATGCGGCCTGAGCATCTTCGCTACCGCCCAGTAAATTATTCTCAACCGTCGTCTTACCCGCCTGCGCCCCCGCCACAGCAGACGCAGAGCTGTCGCCCACCAGGCCGCCGGAAAGCCCCGCCGCCAGCGTCGCCAGCGCAGAAACCGTCTGCTTCTGCGTTTCATCCAGCTCATCGGCAGATTTCCCTTACATCTCTTTGGAGATCATCCCCACCAGCTCGCCCGTGGCGGCCCCGGCGGCACCCGCCAGTGCGTCCTGCCCCAATCGTTTTCACTCATCAAAACACTTCCGTTTCTGTACAGTACGAGATCATTCAGAGATCCCATGCCGCCATAGAAATTTAGAAAAATGTGTTTTGTGTAATCAGGATCAGGCTCATATTGGTCAGCCAGCTTAAAAATACTGACTGACCATTTGGCATAACCACCTAATTCTAATAAAGTAGCCATGCGGTTCATTTTTTCTACGATGAGAGTTGTTTCATTGATTGCCATTTCACTGTCTTAATCTTCATAATTTCATCTCAGTCGACGCGTTTGTCAGGCAATGCCCAGGGAATCAGGACGATGCCATGACCTTGGCGTTTTTGGAGCACTGCTTCTACAGGTTCTCCAAAAATCATCTTTTATGGTGCCAGGGATTTTCAGGTAAAATAATTACCTTAGTTGCCATCGATCCAGACATCTTTCACCCAGGCGGCTAAATCAGGCCACTGCTCTTCACTATCACCATCGCCAGTCCAGTATCGGACACGACCTTGTTGATCTAAACAATAATAACTACCGTTATCTTCACATATCGGTAACCACGATTCAGGTACTCCAACTTCTTTTGCATCATTTATAGCCGTTAATAACTCGCCATAGAATTTTTTGTCTTCTGTGATAGACAACAATTCGATTGTTCCATAATAGATATTGCCAGCTTCCTTAAGAAGCTTCTTATAGTCAGGTGAAAAAGAAAAGCCTGTCTCTTCTTCATATTTAGAAATAAGAGCTTCATCCGGCAAAGGAATATTAGTTCTCTCGTTCCCGGATACAACCTTTAACTCTTCAATAACATTATTCAGGCTGTTAGTCATACCATCACCTATTTGAAATCGTTAGCTCGCTGCTTCCAGTAATCAGAGCGCCATCTGTTGAGTTGTGCACGATTTATACCAGAAGTTATGCTGTTATCGTTGTGGAAAGTTTGCGTCACTATCCGCAATAGGCCCATCCTGTCTTTGCAGCATAGGGTGCAGAAGCAGAGCTATCGTCCACCAACCCACCGGATAAGCCTGCCGCCAGCGCAGCGTTGACCACCGCGTGGGCGGCGGCTTTGCCCTCGATACGGGCAATATCCGCCACCCGATTACCAGTCTCGCCGATCAACTGCGCCTGCGGGAGCCATTCCTGCTCTTTCTCCTTGTCGCGCCTGACTGACAACGACTGGTCAACGCAAACCAAAGGTATCGGGCAGATCTTTGATAAAGTCGGACTCATCCCCCCGATACGCTTTCGCAATCTCTGTAAAGGAATCGATAACTCTCGCTTTCTCAGCGTCCGTTAGTCGCTGAAGCTCGGCGGCAATACGTTCCATCATTTCCACAGCGGCATCTGGATTGAGCGAATGGTCGTCAGTGAATTCAAGAAAAATGGTCATATCAGCGATAATTTTAATCAAATGATGCGAGTGAGTCATAGACCCTTTCCCCTTATTACTAACGTAAACCCAACATCCCGCCGGCAGGGGCGAGAGACTGTTTATTAACTCTCATACTTGAAGTCGATATTTATTTTCAGTGTTTCAATGTTTACCGTTACTTCACACCCATGCCAGAATGGCTTTTCTTGTGATTTAAAGTTATCAACAAAGAAATTTCTTAGTTCGACTAAAAGATCTAAAAGTCTTGCACTGGCATCTGCGGTTTCAGTGATCCAGTGCTGGTTACCCTGTTTATCTATATAGTTATAAGTAAACTCACCACAGTCACTTTCCGGATCTAACGTGGCACACAGAATGATTTTTTCCGCAGTATCAGGTGCGATCGAGAGCAGTACTGAACCAATGTCATTATAAATATCCTGGGATTCGCGCATCATTCCTCCTGACAGATAAATTTGCTCAAAGAGGGCAATATTTGTGCCCGTAATCGCTATACACCGATTCGGGCTAAAATTTGATTAAAATCGTTACAAATCATTGTGTTTTAATTTTTAATTAACGTTGCGTGACACAGATGATTATGCTCCGTGTACTGAATATGTACTGAGTGGTTCCCGTAATCATACTTTGACCATCCATTAATCCATCCAAGGAGCATGTCGACTTTGCCTTCGCCAGGCAAAGTGGGTTTTCCAAGCAATTTTGTAATGTATGCTCTGTCCATTCCCGCTTCAATTCCAGGGATGAAATTACCTGTAAACGGTGAATATTCATCTTCATTGCCAAAGTAAAAATGAATATGACTTAAGCAGTCTTTCCGAAACCCCATCTCGATACCCGAGTGGTAAAATTTATAGTACTTTGTTTTTCCATCCGGATCATTATATTCGCCAGCATCAGCTGATATAACCGGGGATTCACCGATAGCATGACACAGGTTGATAACTCCAATAGAATCTTCCCTTTCACCAAGAACATCTATAAAACTAGCCCATTCCACTGTCATTTTATAACCCCATCTGGCGTGTACTTCTCAACTATAATATATCTTGTTTGTTAAAGAACAAATTTATAGCCAAAATTCCGCTAACAAAGTGCCAGGCAATTTAAAGTCAATTCCGCGTATCAGAAAGTGTTTCAACAAAGTCATTATAGGCTTCATGAAGATGATAAAAATAAGCATCGGGCTCATTCTTAACAACCTCGTATCGTGCTAACAATTTAGTGAATAGCCCTTCGGGAACGGGATAAGGTGCGGCTTCGTTTTTATCACAATAAAAATAAAAAAACGCCTTTTCAAGTTCCGGGATAGAAAGTCTTTCCGCCTGGCTATAAAGATACTGATACGCGAAACTCCATTCACTGGACAGTAGTAAGAAATCAAGTGCGGCTGATTTTAGTTCATCATTGGCCTGGGACTGCTGCAAAAATCCCTGGCAATACTTTAGCGCCGTGGGTTGATCTTCCACGAGCAGCATGCCCAGATATTCCAGAGCATCCTCATTCGGATCGTTAAATGAATTGGATTCGACATAGCCGTTTAACAGATAACGCTCTAATCCCGCCTGTAGTTCGCTAACAGTTCTGTTTGTCATTTAAAGTTTCTTGTCTTCATTGTGGTTAATCGTTTCTCTACTGACGGCCCATCATTGATAGATTAGATTCAGTTAAACTGGAGCTATCTTAATACCGCCTACCCTGGCTTTTACCGGTGATAAAAAAACCAGATGATCAAACCCGCAGGGAGCCCCAGCCAGGTTAACTCAAGACATATCCACACGTCCTTGAAAGAGAAAGGAAAACCCTCCTTCACGTTCCATGCTAATCCTGCGCCGACTAAACGGCCAGGGAGCGTCAGGATGAACACGGCCAGACCTATTGCGCAGCACAGGTAAACAAGGTGAATAAACGATTTAGTGCTGTTTTTCATTTGACTAAATGTCTGAAAAACCTGATAGCCCGATGCTAATGATCGGGCCTTCCTTACCTGAAAACCTGAAACGGGACATTCTGGAGTGCCGACACAGATTTTAGGATGTTTACTTTTTATACTCGACAAACTTTTCTTCTAAATAATTCATCCAGTTCTCCATTAAATGATTCATATTTTCCATCTGAGAATGCGTTGATGGATCATATCCATCAGAAGCAGGCATATATTTAACAAAACCCTCTATTTCAGTGGGGTAGTCAAAATCTGCATAAATAATTTCAACTTCAGATAATGGATCTGCAAAACTATCACGATTTTTCCAAAGCCAGCTTAGAACAATAAACAACCATTTTTGCCTAATCGTCGAGTCATTTTCTTGCTCAAACCCTGTACACAATTCCTCTAAAAAGAGAGACACCTGATTTGAACTGTCAGGCATAAGGAATGATAATTCAAGTTCAGAATCAGCATAACTTCCCGTTAAGACTATTTGTTCCGCCATTTTTATGGGCACGTCTGATGCAATGAGATTATTTTCATAACCCCACTTCACCTCACACCATGAAAGATGAGTATTTTCAACAATAAAATCATAGGGTACCGGATATAACGTCATGTCACTTATCCTTCGGTGGCCGTTGATTAGGAAGACCTGTTATCTTACCATTTTCAATAAATCTTTGGTGTGTTACGTTCCCTTGCTTATCATAGATATACTCATATATACCTTTCTTATCATTAAAGGAACCTTCAGCCTGAAGAAGTTTTCTTTCTACACCATCACCCCCTTTGAGCGTGAAAACTTTTCCCTCCATCAATTGCTCCCGGCTCAGATAACTTGCCCCTCGATGAGTGGGATCGGGTTTTAAACCACTACCAATTCTGTCTGCTTTAAGAATTTTATTAACAACCGAAGATTTTAATGCTGTTTCCACCATACTCGTGGTTTTCACAACAATCTTCTGCGTGAGAACGACGCCGTTTTTCACCACCCCTGCACCACCAGCAAGCAGTCCAGCTATATCGGTAACCAGCTTGCCACCTTCGACCCCCGCATTAAACGAACCACTTGCGCCAGCTTTCTTATACTCTGCTTCCATATGGTCAATACGATCTATATAAGACTGCTTTATCGCATCTGAAACGTTACCTAACACATCGCCACTATTAAACAGTGATTTCAGCGCTTCGTAAGTTTGCTGCGGATTTGCCCCGACCTTTACGATACCGTCAACGGCATCATACAGTCCTGCCGGCACGCCTGCGATCATCCCTGCTGCAAAGCTGCCATCCTGTCCAAGGTCAATCGCAGTCCATTTAGCCTGTGCGCCTGCCTTACAAGCTAAAGTCTGACATTCGGCAATTTCTTTATCTCTCTGAGCCTGTTGTTTCTGGCTCAAATAGTTATTCTCAACCGTCGTCTTACCCGCCTGCGCCCCCGCCACAGCAGACGCAGAGCTGTCGCCCACCAGGCCGCCGGAAAGCCCCGCCGCCAGCGTCGCCAGCGCAGAAACCGTCTGCTTCTGCGTTTCATCCAGCTCATCGGCAGATTTCCCGTACATCTCTTTGGAGATCATCCCCACCAGCTCGCCCGTGGCGGCCCCGGCGGCCCCCGCCAGCGCGTTTTGCCCCTGGGCGGCGGCCAGCGCAGCGTTGACCACCGCGTGGGCGGCAACTTTGCCCTCGTCGCTCAACCCGCTGCGGTGCCCAATGACATCAGCCAGGTACGGTGCGGCACCGCCCGCGAGGGCCGCGCTGAGATCGCTCCCCGCCAGCCCCTGAACCGCCGCCGTTGCCGCCTGAATCGCCCGCTGATACTCCCCGCCGGTGCCAAAGCCGGAAGCATTCATCGCATCGTTGTACGCCGTCTGGTAGATCTGGCCGTTAATGTCTTCCAGCGTCGCGGTCTTGCCCGGGTTGGCTTTCTCCCACGCCGCTTTCGCCTCCTGCAGATCCTGCGCGTTGACGTTTTTCAGCTTCTCCTTCGCCGCGTTGGTGGCGCGGATGCTCCCCTCGGTGCGGGCAATATCCGCGACCTGATTGCCAATCTCGCCGATCAGCTGCGCCTGCTGGAGCCGCTCCTGCTCTTTCTCTTTGTCGAAGATAGGGGAGAGGGTCTGGTTGGCGTGCTCCACGTCGCGGCTGAGCTGATTGACATCCTGGACCTGACGATCCTGGTCGCGAACAATCAGGGTGCCGTCCGATACCGCGGCGTGCGTGGTGCTGCTGTCATGCCCGTCGCGGTTGGCCCCCACCAGCAGGCCGTTCGCCATGTTGCCAGCAAACTGGCTGCCGATGCTGCCCCCGGTGCTCATGCCCACGCTCTGGTGTTCCACCTCGAAGTCGGCGCGGTTTTCGATATCGCTGAAGCCAATGGTGCCGGTATCGAGACGGTTTTTATCAGCGGTAGCCGTAGAGCCAATCACCGCCCCGTTGAGCTGGGTATGTTCGCCCACGGTGACGTCGTAGCCGCCTTTGCCGGCGAAGATCCCGGTCTGCTCCACGACAGAGTCGTAGTTGCTGTGCATCTTGTCGCGGCTGAGGTTGACGCTGGCCGAACCGGTCATGGAGCCGATGCTGAAGCTGCCCCCCGCGCTGGCGTTCTGCTGTTTCGAGTCGTAGCGATCGCTGTCCTGCTCGGAGGTGAGGGTCAGGTTGCGGCCAATGTTCGCTCTCACCGTTTCGCCGTTCACCTGCGCCCCGGTCAGGGTGGCGTCACGTCCGGTCAGGATATTCACCTGGCGGCCCGCGTCCACGGTGGTCTCGCTGTGAGTGGTGCCGTTACCGCTCTCGTTACCCTTGCCGCGGTTGACGCTGGCGGAGATGTTGATGCCCGCGCCGCCGGAGCCGTACCCGATGCCCACCCCGACGCTGCCGCCCTTGCTCTCGTTTTTGCCGTCCAGCAGCTGGGTGTTTTGCGCCGAGCGCAGGTAGAGATCGCGGTTGGCGGCGAGGGTCAGATCGTTGCCCGCTTTCAGCTGGCTGCCTTCCACGGTCAGATCCCCGTCCGTGCCGCGTGCGCCGCTGCCGGTGGCGACAACGCTCAGATCGCGCCCGGCGTTAAGGGTGCTGCCCTGGGCGGTGTTCTGCTCGCTGTACTGGGTCGATTTCGATGACTGGCTGCCGTAAGAGAGGCTGATGCCCACCGTATTGGTGTTAGAGGCATCGGCCCCCAGCGCCTGGTCCATTCGCGCGGCCTGGGCAGCCTGCACGCCGGAGAGCGCGGCCTTCACCCCCTGCAACGCCTGCAAACGGCCGCTGCCGGAGGATTTCGCCTGCTGCGAGGCCTCGACGGCGCTGTTCAGCGCGCTGCCGACGGTGCCGGAGAGCGCCAGGGTCAGCCCGGAGGTTTTCTGCTCCACCTCGTGGGTCTGCTGGCTGCGGTTGTTCACCGCCGTGATGTCGACGTTTTTACCCGTGAGCGTCATGTCCTGACCCGCCACCAGATCCGAGCCGCTTACCGTCAGGCGATCCCCCGCCCGCAGGGTCAGGTCGCCGTTGACGCTGCCGACGGTGCTGCCTGCCTGAGTCGCGTCCGCGCCGGTGTCGGTGGTTTTGATGCTCTGTGTACCGATGCTAAAGCCGATCCCGCCCGAGCTCAGCAGCCCCGATTTCTTCTCCTGCTTCAAGTGCAGCTCATTGTTGCGCTCGGCCTGGGTCTCCACGCTCAGGTTGTTGCCCGCCAGCAGAGAGACGTCCCCGGTGCCCGCCACGTTGCTGCCGCGCACGGTGAGATCGTTTCCGGCGGTGAGGTTTACCGTGTCGCCGTTCAGCTCGCTGCTCTGCACCGTCTGACGGGCGATCTGGTCGCGGGTGGTGGTGGTGGTTTTCGACAGCCAGCCGTTACCGCCCACCACTTTATGCCGTTCGTCCAGATCCTGGCTGTTTTCACCCGCCGTCAGGGTCAGGTTATTCCCGGCGCTGACGTTCAGCGCCTGCCCGGCGGAGAGGGCAGCGGCGCGGGCGTTGAGGTCATTCCCGGCGGCCAGGGTCACGTCGCCTTTGCCGGTCACCTCGCTGCCGATGCTGTTGGTCTGCCCCTGTTTCAGGCTGTTGTCACCATCCCACACCAGGCTATCGCGGCTGGCGGTCTGGAGATCGTTGAGTTTCATATCCCGCCCGGCCACCAGTTGCGCTTTGCCGTTCTCGCCGCTGGCGATCACCTGCGCCCCGGTCAGGGTGATATCCCGCCCGGACTGCAAGGCCAGTTTGCCGTCGTCGCCCTGCACGTAGATGCCGGAGACGCTGTCGATGGTGGTGCGGGCGAAGCGGTTCTCGCCGTTCACACTGTCGGCACTGAGGGTGGTGCTGGTGAGGTTAATGTCGCGTCCGGCGCTGGCCAGCAGGCTGCTGTCGCCCACGATGGCACCGCCGATATTGTTGATATCGGTGCGCGCGTTGAGGTTGACGTCCGCCCCCTGGATGGTGCCGGTCTGGTTGGTGATGTTGTCGGCGTCCAGTTGCAGGACTTTGCGCCCGGCAAGGGTGCCGCGGTTAAACAGGTCGCCGTTAAGCTTGATGGAGACGTTGTTCCCGGCAATCAGCGCGCCGGAGCCGTCGATATCGCCCGGTTTCACTTTGGCGTAGACCTGCGGCACCAGCACGTTCTCGGTGGAGCCGTCCGGCATCTTCACCCGGGTGTTGACCAGCCAGACGATATCCCCGGTCAGCAGCGCCATCTGCTCTGGCGTCAGCGCCACGCCAATCTTCAGGTCGTACTGCTTGCCGAAGGTGATACCGCGATCCATCAGCGCCTTGTACTGCTCTTCGTCGTTGTTGTAGCCATCCAGGTAGCGCTGGCCGGTGATGCCAATCACCTGCTCGCGGATCAGGCGCTGCTCGTAGTAGCCATCCCCCAGCCGTTTCAGCGTGTTGTCGCCGTCGGTGGTAAAGGCGTCCTGCATATAGTCGCTGCCGAGCCACTGGCGCTCGTTAGTGAAGCGCGGATCGGTCTCCACCAGGTACGGCACCTCCGCCGACGGGTTCACCTTGAACAGGCTGTTGTCCGGCAGGGTGGTGTTGGGGCCGATAATGCGGATCGCACCGTCGGCCGGGGTCACTTCAAACTGCTGTCCGGCAGGCGGGGTCACCGGCTCGCCAGGCGAAACGGTCTGCTGCGGGGCGGGTTTTACCCCGGAGGCATGGCCAATGGTCACGTCCGTTCCCTGAGCTACCCGCGGAGTGATGCTGAGATTGCTGCCCTCGACGCTGCCGTTGCTGATCAGCTGGCCTGGCTTCAGGGAGATGTCCTGAATGGTGGTGGGCGGGGTGTATGCCGTGCGATCCCGGCCCTGTTCATCGTCGCCTTTGTGGCGAATACGGTAGTAGTGGGTGACGGTGCCCTCATCGGTGGTGTAACGCTTGCCGGGCACGTCCTCGTTCTTCACGCTGCCCATCTGGTCGATTGCCAGGGTGCCGCCTGCAATCACCTGGCTCTTGTCGTTAAACAGCTTGTCGCCGGTCATCAGCAGGTTGCCCCCGGCGAGGATCTTCGCCGGGTCGCTCTCTTTGATGCGCGTTTCGTCAATGGTGCGGGTGTAGTCGTACTGGTTGAAGTTGTCGTTATTTGCGCCGCTGTCTTCTGGCGTATTCAGGTTACGCAGCCCGTCGGAGGAGTTGTCATCCACCCAGACGCCTTTTTCTGTCGAACTCCAGCGGTTGGTTGACCCCGTGTGCTGATAGTCGGTGAGCTCTTCCTGCGACACCCGCACCACTTCGGTGGAGAAGTGGTCGTTGATGTTATTGATCTGCCCGGCGGCAATCGCCATATCCCCGGCGGATTCAATGGTCGAGCTGTGGTTATTGAGGGTCCCGGCGCGGCCGGTGACGGCGCCGTTGTCATCCAGCGCGCCGCCGATGCTCATGCTGCCCGCGCTGTAGATCAGACCGTGGTCGGCGTTATTCAGGGTCTGCACGCCGAGGTTGACGCGCTCGCGACCGGCCAGCGTCGCCGCGGTGCCGTTTTCAGCGAGGTTGTTAAAGGTGATCGTATTGACGCCCACCGCGTCGCCATAAATCCGCCCGGTGCCGATGTTGGTCAGGGTGTTGGCGTTGATGCGGGTGGCGATCCCGTCGATCAGGCCGGTGTTGCGTACCGTGCCGCGGGCCGTCAGGGTGGTGCTGCCCGCGTTGATTTCACCGCTGGCGAGGTTATTAAGATTCGCGCTCTGCACGTCCAGCACGCTGCCCGCCATTAGCTGGCCGCTGTTGGTGAGATCGCCGTCGGTGGTGAACGTCAGGTTGCCGTTGGCGAGGGTGGTGCCGCTGTTATTCACGCCGCTGTTGCTGTGAAGCGTCATATCCCCCAGCGACAGCAGCTGGCCGCTGGCATCCAGAGACTGAGCCTCCACGCGCAGCGCTTTACCCGCTTTCAGGGTGCCGCCCGCGTTCAGCAGGTTCAGGGCGCTACCGCTGAGATCCAGGGTATCGCCCGAGGCCAGCACCCCCGCGCCGTTGTTCAGCACGCCGCTGTTATTGATGCTCAGGGTGTTATTCGCCAGGATACTGCCGCGCTGGTTATCCAGACTCCCGGTGTTCAGCGCCAGGCTCTGGCCCTCCAGCCCCTGGTTCTCACCGAGCGTATTGGTGTTAACAAAGTCCAGGGCAGTGAGGGTCACGCTTTTGCCGCTGCGGATCAGCCCGGAGACGTTATCCACCATACCCTGGGCGCTGTCGAGCAGCAGGTCGCCCACCGACTGGATCTCTCCGCCGCCGTTTTGCAGGTTACCGGTATGCAGGGCGGTATCGGCCTCGCCAATAATGCGTCCATTGTTGCGGTTATCCAGGCTGGTGGCGGCGATCTCCGCCGCGCCGCTGGCCGCCAGGGTGCCAGCCTGGTTATTCACGTTGTCCGCCGAGAGGTTCAGTGCCCCCAGGCTGTTCAGGGTGCCCGCGCTATTATCCAGCGTGCCGGATGTGACAGCCACGCCGTCACCCTGCAGCACGCCTTTTTTATTGATGAGCTGCGAGGTGCCCAGCGACAGGCTCCCTGTCGCAGCCAGCTGCCCGGACGTATTGTTCAGCGTGCCGCCGTTGAAATTCAGGCTGTCGCCGGAGAAGGTAGTCCCCTGGCTGTTATCCAGCAGGCCGCCGCTGAGGGTCATAGCCCCGACCGATTTCAGCGCGCCGCCGTTATTGGTGAGGGTGTCGAACCCGGCGGTTAACGTCCGGTTCGCGCCAATCTGCCCGTCGGTGTTGTCGATAGCCCCCGCGCTCAGGCTAAAATCGCCCTCGCTCGCCAGGAAGCCGCGCTGGTTATTCAGCGCGCCGCTCTCGAGGCTAAGGGAGCCCTGAGAGAGCAGGGCGCCGTCGCGGTTATCCAGGGCGCCGCCGTTGAGGGCCAGTGTCGCGCCGTCGGCGACAATCACCCCCTGCTGGTTGTCGAGGCTTCCGGCGCTTATGCGCTGGGTTTTCGCCGCCTCAATGCGGCCTTTGGCGTTGTTCACCGCCTGCTGGCTGGCAATCTCGCCGTCACCCGCGCTAGCGGAGATCAACCCTTGCTGATTGTTTACGCTTCCGGCCTCCAGCCGGGTGTTGCCCGCTACCGCCACGATCTGCCCGGCGGTGTTGTCGAGGGTCCCGGCCTTAAGCTGTACGCCGTTCGCCGCGCCAATCTGCCCCTGCTGGTTATTGAGGGTGCCCGGCAGGTCTACCGCCAGGGTGCTGCCGCCGCGCTGCACGATGTTGCCTTTCTGGTTGCTGAGGTCGTGGGCGCTGACGCTGATGGTCTCCGCCCCCAGCGTGCCGCCGTTGTTATTAAGCATTTTGCCGGTACGCACAGTCAGTTCGCTGGCGTTAACCTTCGCGCTGGCGGTGCTCACGCCTTCCGCGCCGCCGTCCAGCAGCACGCGTTTGCCCTGGGTCTGGCTGCCGCTGACGTCCACCCCCTGACCGCGGGCGCTGAGATTGCCGCCCGCCAGGGTTTGCCCGTGGGCGCTCAGCTGGCCGCGGGTGCTAATGTCCAGATCGCCCGCGTCAGCGAGCGTGCCGTCGCTTTTCACCCCGGCGGCCAGCACGCTCTGCTGAGTGCCGGTGAAGCTGGCCGTGCTCACCCGGACGTTATTCGCGGCGGTCATCACGCCGCTGTTATTCACTTCCCCTGCGGTTTGCAGGCTGGCACTGTCGCCAGCGCGCAGGGTACCGCTGTTCTCAATCCGTCCGTCAGCGGAGATCGTCACGCTGCCCGCCTGGGCACCAAGGGCCCCGGCGTTACGTACCCCGACGCCGCTCTCGGTGCCGACCATGCGGATTTTGCCTGCGTACATGCCGCCGAGGCTGGCCACGTCCACCGCCAGCTGCGGGCGTGTGGCAGGATCGTCGCTGCCTTTTTCGATCGTCTCGTGGGCGGCATCCACCTTGTTGCGCCCGGTGGTGACCTTCAGATCGTTGGCCCATAGCCCGGCATTAACCTTCACCGAGCGGGCAATGATGTCGGTGTAATCCGCGCCGGAGGTGTCCATCCCCGCGCCTTCGACCACCACTTCGCCGCGCTCGACGTTAAACCCGGTCAGCGCGCCGTCTTTCATCTGCGGCTGGCCGGTGGTGAGGGTGGCGCGGTTGGCGTTGATAAAGCCGCAGCCGCTACAGGTAATGCCTGACGGGTTGGCGATCACCACCTGGGCTTTTTTACCGGCCACTTCGATCATGCCGTTCAGCTTGCTCGGGTCGCGGGAGCTCACCTCGTTGAGGATCACTTTGGCTTCGCCTTTCGCCAGCCACGGGTTGCCCGCCACCATGCCGCCGATGTTGGTCTGCACGTTTTTGTGCGAGTTGTTGAGGATTGCCCCTTTCTGGTCCACGTCGAACTGGGTGTAGTTGTTACGCGATACCCCCGCAGCAGATGGCGTCTGGATATTGACCTGCGGCGTGACGTTGGCGCTGTTGATGACCGTTGGCTGCTGGTTTTTTGGCGCACCGGCGTCGGCCACGATAGTGGCCTGCGCCGTCTGCACGGCCCCCATCGCCAGCCACAGGCTAAAGCTTAAGGCGCTCACCTTGCCGATAAGCTGGCTGTGGGTATGGCCAATGCCGGAAGAACGGGACGAACCGGCGCGGCCGGAGCGGGCGATATCCGCCACCACCATCAGCATGCCGCGCGCTTTGTTAAAGACAATTCGGTACAGGTTCTTATTCATGGTTCATTCCTTTAAACGCTTCCGGCAGGCTCACGGCGAGCGGGTGATTCTGTTGCCACTCTCTGGCGTGTTGACGGCTGACGCGGCTGCCGTGGAACAGCATCACGCACTTGCCACGCGCCGCGCCGCGGTGATACAGCGCGCGGCAGACGTGGTCGGGGAAGATATCGCGACGCATCAGGTTGTACATCGCAGCGGTATGGCCGAAGGGGGCGATCCAGTCGCAGAACCAGATCCGATCCCCGCAGTCCCAGTCCGCCTCTCGCATCTCAATAGCGGGGCGGGTGAGGTAACGGGCTTCCGCCTCCTCGTTCAGCCAGGCCCAGCTGAGGAAAAAGACCGGACGGTCGTTTTCGCTCACCAGCACGTACTGGCGGCGCTTGATGATCGGCAGCAGCAGGGTGGGCAGGGCGTGCAGGGGGGCATCCCGGTGCATCGGGGAGTGCATCCACAGCCAGACGGTGGCGCCCAGCACTTCGGCCTCGCTCTCCTCACCGCCGAGGATCAGCGGCGCTTTGATATCCAGATCTCCGACGCGCATCACCAGCTCCAGTTGAGGTTAAAGCCGAGCGTCAGATCGCTGGTTTCAAAGCCGTCCGGCTTCGAGAACGGCGTCCCGGCGAACAGGTCGTAGCCGGTGTTAAAGGCGTTGCCGCGCAGGCCCGCCACGCCGCCTGCGAGGTGTTTACCCACCTGGAGATCCGAACTGTAACCGCCCACTTCGCCGTAGTCGGCGCCCAGATAGAGCTCCTGGTTCGGCAGAGGCGTGCGCCAGGCCACATCGTTACGCACGTACCAGCCGTGGCTGGCGCTGAGGGTGCGCTCACCGTCAAAACCGCGCACCGTCCAGCGGTTGCCGATGGCGAACTGATCCTGCGGCGTCAGCGGCGTGTTGCTGATCTGGCGCAGGTATTGCACGTTGTAGCGGAAGTTTTGCGTGCCGATGGCAAATGGCAGGTCGAACTGGGCGCTCAGCAGGGTAATTTTGCTGAGCGCAGTGGCATCGCCCCAGTACTCTTCCGGCGCAGGTTGGGCACCAAACCAGCGGGTGCCGCGCTGATAGCTGATGCCCGCATCCAGCGTCGCCTGGCCGATGTAGTGGCGATGATCCAGCCCGATGCGCCAGCCCGCGGTCTGACGGCGCTGAACGCCCACTTCCGTGTCGTCGATATAGTTGCGGGTCTCCCGCGCCAGCACGTCGTAAGAGACGGTGGTTTTTTGCGAGCCGCTGCGGTGCAGCACCCGGCTGAGCTGAATGTCGAGGTTTTTGCTTTTACCGCTGTAGCGATAATCCTCGTTCAGCCCGGCGACGGTCTGGTGGTAGTCGTAGTCGCTGCCGGTGACGCCCAGCATCCAGTAGCCGAAGGGCACCGAGTAGTGGGCGGTGACGTTTTTACTCCCTTTGCCGCCCTTGTCGTTCAGATCGTGGCTGGCAGAGACATAGAGCAGATCGCTCAGCGAGAAGGGGTTATCCAGCGACAGCGTCACGCCGCCCTGGTAGCGCCCGGTGGTTTCGGTCCCGGCATCGTCCAGCGACAGGCCGATTCGCCACATTTTGCTCTGCTTGCGGGTGATGACCACGTCGCTCTCGCCCGGGTTTTCCCCCGGCAGCAGCTCCATACTGGCCTCAACCGTTGGCAGGCGCTGTAAGTTTTCCAGCCCCTGTTCAATATCGCGCAGATCCAGTAGGTTGCCCTCGTGCGCCGGAAAGGCGCTGTAGAGCTGGATATAGTCGTCGCTCTCTTTGGTCAGCTTCACGTGGCGGATAGTGCCCGGCACGATGGCAAGTTTCAGGGTGCCGCTCTTCAGATCCTGCGACGGGGCTAGCACGCGGGTGGTGATCCAGCCGTGGTCGACGATGCGGTTCTGCAGGGTGCTCATCAGCAGGTTAATGCCCTTGCCGCCCAGACAGCGCCCCTGCGCCTGGTCCGCGATACGCTGCAACGGCAGCCAGTGGGGCAGGGCCTCCTCGCCGCTCAGCTCGACGCGGTTAATCGGAAAACAGGGCGTTTCAGTCGGGAAAGCAATGTTGCCAGAGCCGGACGACGGTTCTGAAAGGCGCACATCCGGGACCGGCGGGGTTAATTGCTCCTCTAATGCTCTCTGGCGCTGCTGCTGAATAATAAATTGATTATCGGGTGGTGCCGCGTGGGCAGAGAACATTAAAGGCAGACCAGAGGCTGTCGCCATTATCAGGGCGATATTATGTCGGGCTTTCATCGGCGAATCCGTGCTGTGTAAGCAATAAAGAAGGCAATGTGAATTTGTGTAAAATTGTTTAAGTATTGCGAGGGGAAGGAAAGGGGGATTAATCCTAAAGCCCGGAATTATCCGAGTTTTTGGCTCCTTAAATCTGGTAGGTTAAGGCTTAGAGAATATATTCCGCAGGGTTCTCGTGGATATTCGGGAATATCCACGAGAAACTTAAGTGAAATTTATCGTTATTTCTGAATGCGGTCGACACGGACCACCGGTGGATTTGATTTTTTATCCAGACTACCGTTAATGCTGATCATATTATCGGGCTGGACGGTACGGCCATCAAATACCGCCTGGGGGATCACCATATCAATAGTGCCGGTTTTATCGCGGAATTTAAATTTATCGCCGCCGGAACCTTCAATGAGATTACCGCGCAGGGAGATCGTAGCCCCATCGTGCATCTCTATGGCCTGCTCCACGGTCATGATGCGGGCATCTTCCGCCCCACGATAACCATCATCCAGCGCGTGCGGTGGAGGAGGGGCAGTATCTTTCTTCAGTCCACCATTATCATCGGCATACGCGGCCGGAATTATAAGACAACACAATAAGGGTGCGACGGATAATTTCATACGACCTCCTTGGTTTAGCCTGCTTGACAGATTAAGCCTGGTTGCTATTTTTTAATTTGCAAACAAGAACAGTCTTAATCAAATTTATCTATAAAAATCATCTGGCTGCATAATATTAATTAACGAGACGGTGCGGTGATATATGGCTAAAGCCAAAGGAAATCCCCCTGAATTGCCCGGTGTCAAACAGAGTCATGCTGCCCTGCAGTTTGAATACGATGCGCACCGCTTCGGTTTTGTTCTGTTAATACTCATTATCGTCGCTGCGCTGTTGGGGCTTTTTTCTGGCGGCTATTTTAGCGAAGCGACAAAAACTAACGCTCCGGGCAACCTGCAGGTGGAGTATGAACGTTTTGGACGCTTGCAAACGCCGATTGAGTTGAAAATTAGCGTGCCAGAACAGAGTACTACGCAGCTGACGCTGCGCATTGGCGGCGAATATATGGAACGGATGCAAACCGATAATATCTGGCCGCAGCCCGATGAAATGTACAGCGAGGGCGGAGAGCTCGTGTTGGTTTATCAGGAACCGCGCAAAGATTTAACCGTCTGGCTCTATACCACCCCACAACGCCCCGGCAAAACCGACCTCTCTGTCACGGTAAATAATCAACCGGGCCTCTCTTTCTGGCAATTTATCTATCCCTAAGGCACCAACATGGAAATGATACTCAGGGCGGTGGCGATTTATCTGATTTTGCTGGTGGTATTTAAAATCGCCGGCAGGCGGGCGCTGCTGCAAATGACCAGCTTCGATCTGATCCTGTTATTAATTATTAGTGAGGCTACGCAACAGGCGCTGCTGGGGGATGATTTTTCCGTAACCGGCGCCATGCTCACCATTATTACGCTGGTGGTGGTGGATATGCTGTTTGGCATGGTGAAAAAATATATATCCGGTGCGGAATCGGCCATCGATGGCTCCCCGGTTATTCTGGTGGTGCACGGTGAACTGCAAAACGAAAAATTAAAGAAAGTCGATGTCTCCTGCGACGACATTCTGGTCTCTGCCCGGCAAAATCACGGCATAACCACTCTGGAAGAAATTAAATACGCCATACTTGAACGTAATGGTCATATTTCGATTATTCCTGAAGAGAGTGCATCATGAAAGAAAATGAAAATGTCTGGAACCAGGCCAAAACCACCAAAGAACTCACCCGCCAGGTATCAACTGTCCTGATCGATCTGGGCTGGCTGCTCACTACCGCAGAATCCTGCACCGGCGGCAACCTAGCCTCTGCGCTCTGCGCCGAGAAAGATACCGCCTCGTTCTTTGGTACCGGCGTGGTCACCTTTAACAACGAAGCCAAACACAAGGTACTGGGTGTCAACAATGCCACCCTGGAAAAGTACACCGCCGTCAGCAGCCAGACGGTGGGCGAGATGGCGCAGGGCGCACTGGAGCTTGCCGACGCGGATATCAGCATTGCCATCAGCGGTTATGCCGGGCCGGACGGCGGTGAGGATGGCACCCCGGCAGGCACCGTCTGGTTTGGCTGGTCTTTTCGCGGCGAGGTCACTACCGCCGTGCAGCACTTCACCGGCGAGTGCGAAGATGTGATTGAGAAATCGGTTCGCTACGCGCTTTCTGAACTGTTGCGGCAGATCCCGCACTGGAAAAAGCAACTGCATTAAGGAGAGCATGATGAGCGTTGTGGTGATCACCGGAGCGACGGCAGGCGTGGGCAAAGCCACGGCGCTGCGTTTTGCAGAGGCGGGCTATCACGTGGGAATTATCGCCCGGGATGACCCCAGCCTTGAGACGGCGCGGGCCGAAATTGAACGCTTCGGCGTGAAGTGTCACACGGTGAACGCCGATGTGACGGACGCGTCGGCCATCATGGCGGCGGCTAACGCGTTCGAGACGCAGCTCGGCGCAATTGACGTATGGATCAACAACGCCATGTGCGGGGTGCTGGCGCCGTTTCGCGCCATGAGCGATGAGGAGTTTCGCCGGGTCACGGACGTAACCTATCTGGGCTACGTTAACGGCACCCGGGCGGCATTGTCCGTGATGACCCCGCGCGATGCGGGACAGATTATCCAGGTGGGATCTGCGCTGGCTTACCGCTCCATCCCGCTCCAGTCCGCCTACTGCGGCGCGAAAGCGGCGATCCGCGGCTTCACCGACGCGGTACGCACTGAGCTTATCCACGAGCGTATCAATATCCAGCTGTCGATGGTGCAGATGCCGGGCCTTAACACGCCGCAGTTTAGCTGGGCGCGCAATAAGTTTGCTTTCGCCATGCGCCCCATCGGGCCGGTCTACGAGCCGGAGGTGGCCGCCGAGGCGATTTTCAACGTGACCCGCCGCCCTGTGCGGGAGCTGTGGGTCGGGCGCAGCACCATGCAGGCGATTATCGGCCAGTTTCTCTTCCCCGGCCTGCTGGATCGCATGATGGTGAAAAAGGGGTGGGAAGGGCAGATGACCAACGAACTCAACGTCCCCGAGCGGCAGGATTATCTTTCCGGGCCGGTCAGGGGGATGCATCAGGTCCACGGGCGCTTTTCCGACGAGTCGAGAACCCGGGCGACGGCCATCACCTCCGGCGTGCCGGGGAAAGTACTGCTGGGTAGCGCTGCGCTGGCGGGATTGCTGCTGGTGGGGAAACTGATCGCCCGGCGGAAATAGGTTAAGCAGTATCGTTTTGTAGGCCGGGTAAGGCAAAGCCGCCACCCGGCTTTTTATTGCGCACCGCCCGGCGGCACAATGCTTGCCGGGCCTGGGGGCGATTTGTAGGCCGGGTAAGCGTTAGCGCCACCCGGCAATGCTGCGACGCTTAGTGGTAGCCCTCGGTGTCAGTCACCTTGCCGCGAAACACGTAGTAGCTCCAGGCGGTATAGACCAGAATCAACGGGATGATCAGCAGCGTGCCCACCAGCATAAAGAGCTGGCTGGACGGCGGCGCGGCGGCGTCCCAGATGGTGATGCGTGGCGGGATAATGTTGGGCCACAGGCTGATGCCGAGCCCGCTAAAACCAAGGAAGATCAGCCCGAGGGTCAGCAGGAAGGGCCGGGTATGGCTGTGCGGATCGCGGGTGAGTCGCCAGATCCACAGACCGAAGATCCCCACCAGCAGCGGCACCGGCAGGAAGTAGAAGAAGTTCGGCAACGTGAACCAGCGGTCGGCCACATATTGCCAGCCGAGCGGGGTCCAGACGCTTACCACCGCCACTACCGCCAGCAGCGCCAGCAGCACCTTGCGGGTCAAATCCCGCATATGGCGCTGTAATGCCCCTTCGCTTTTCATAATCAGCCAGGTGGTGCCCAGCAGGGTATAGGCCACCATCAGCCCCAGTCCGCAGAAGAGGTTGAAGGGGGTCAGCCAGTCCAGCGACGAACCGGCGAAGCGGCGGCCTTCAACGTCAAAGCCGTTAATCATCGCCCCGACGACAATCCCCTGGCTGAAGGTCGCCAGCAGCGAGCCCCCGGCGAAGGAGTAGTCCCAGAAGGCGCGGTGCGACGGCGTGGCTTTAAAACGAAACTCGAACGCCACCCCGCGGAAGATGAGTCCGATCAGCATCGCGGTGAGCGGGATGGTAAGGGCGTCAATAACCACTGCATAGGCCAGCGGAAAGGCGCCAAACAGCCCGGCTCCCCCCAGCACCAGCCAGGTTTCGTTTCCGTCCCATACCGGGGCGACGCTGTTTACCATCACGTCGCGCGCCTGCGGGTCGCGCTCAAAGTAGAAGAGCATGCCGATACCTAAATCGAAGCCATCCATGATGATGTACATCAGGGTGGCGAAAACGATGATGGCAAACCAGATAACTGAGATATCGACGCCCATTACAGTTTCTCCTCTTCCGGAACCGGTTCTGCCGCCGAGAGCGGGCGTGCGGGTCTGCCGTCGGTCTTCATCGAGAGATTGTCGGTAGGCTGCGGTCCCTTCTTAATTAACCGCACCAGGTAGACTAACCCCACGCCAAATACCGAGCAGTAAACAACGATAAACGCCAGCAGGCTGATGCTCATTTGCAGGGTGCTGTGCAGCGACACCGCATCAATGGTGCGCAGATAGCCATATACGACCCACGGCTGGCGGCCCACCTCGGTCGTGACCCAGCCGGCGAGGATCGCGACTACACCCGCTGGCCCCATACTCAGGGCAAAGCGGTGGAACGGGCGGGAGTGATAGAGCCGACGGCGATGGCGCAACCAAAGGCTGATAACCCCCATCAGGATCATCAGCAGCCCCAGGCCCACCATCACGCGGAACGACCAGAAGACGATGAGCGAGTTAGGGCGCTCATCTTTCGGGAAATCTTTCAGCGCCGGGACCTGCTTATCCAGGCTGTGGGTGAGGATCAGGCTGCCAAGCGCCGGGATCTCCAGCCCATACTTGGTGCGCTCCTCTTCCATATCGGGCACACCAAACAGCAGCAGCGGCGTCGCTTCGCCAGGGGGATTTTCCCAGTGCCCTTCGATGGCGGCAATTTTTGCCGGCTGGTGTTCGAGGGTGTTCAGGCCGTGCATATCCCCGACAAAGGCCTGAATCGGTGCCACCAGCAGCGCCATCCACAGCGCCATTGAGAACATTTTGCGCACCGCCGGGCTGTCGTTACCGCGCAGCAGATGCCAGGCGCCGGAGGCACCAACAAACAGGGCGCTGCTCAGGAAGGCGGCGATGGACATGTGGATCAGACGATAGGGGAAAGAGGGGTTAAAGATGATGGCGAACCAGTCCTCGGGGATGACCTGGCCGTTCTCGATGCTAAAGCCCTGCGGCGTGTGCATCCAGCTGTTGGAGGCGAGGATCCAGAAGGTGGACATCAGCGTCCCCAGCGCCACCATACAGGTGGCAAAGAAGTGCAGGCCAGGCCCAACCTTGTTCCAGCCAAAAAGCATGACCCCAAGGAAACCCGCTTCGAGGAAGAAGGCGGTGAGCACTTCATAGGTGAGCAGGGGGCCGGTGATGCTGCCGGCAAACTGCGAAAAGCCACTCCAGTTGGTGCCAAACTGGTAAGCCATCACCAGCCCGGAGACCACGCCCATGCCGAAGTTAACGGCGAAGATTTTTAACCAGAAATGATAGAGCGAGCGCCAGACATCATTTTTCGTTCTCAGCCACATCCCCTCCAGTACCACCAGATAGCTGGCAAGGCCGATGGTTAACGCCGGGAAGATAATATGAAATGAGACAGTGAAGGCAAACTGAAGCCTGGCGAGATAAAACGCATCGAGTTCGAACATCGTACTCTTCCCCTGTCAGCGAAAAGCCCCGTATAGAACGGGGCATCGTGGTACGGCTGTTGTTGCGGGCGGGGTTACGGTTTATTTTTACCGGCACCCAGCTCAGCGCCAGTGAGCGGATCGGCTGTTGGATCCGACTCGGTGCGGCTCGCCATCGCTTTGAGTAGTGCGGCCTGCTCTTTCGTGAGCGTAACCTCGGCGCTGCCATCGCCGCCATCAACGGCGGGTTGCGGATCGGCAACGTACTCAAAGTTTTCATCGCTGTTCCAGCTGCCGCGAAGATCATCACCTGCAGACATATTGTAGTAGGTAGTTGCGTATTGTTCGATTGGCGGTAGTTTCCCTGGTGGGAAATTATTGCGAATCGACTGCAACGCCTTCTCAAACGAAAGCTGGTGTGCGGCTTCACGGGTCATCAGGAACGCAAGGGCATCTTTTACTCCCGGATCGTCAGTGACGTTGATCAGGCGTTCATAGATGATCTTGGCACGCGCTTCCGCCGCGATGTTGGAGCGCAAATCGGCGGTGGCTTCCCCGATGGTGTCGATATACGCCGCAGTCCATGGCACGCCTGCGGAGTTGGTCAGCGGTGGCCCACCGCCGTACAGCAGGGAGGTGATATGGCTGTCGTTACCGTTTTGCGTCAGGGAGCGGTAGAGTTCCGCTTCGCTTTCGGTGCCTTCTGCCAGCTCGCCTTTGGCGCCTTTGTTCAGCATGCCTACCAGCGTACCGATGATCTCAAGGTGGCTGAGCTCTTCGGTCGCGATATCCATCAGCATCTCTCTGCGGCCTGCATCATCATCGCCCAGCCCCTGGGTGAAGTAACGGCAGGCGGCCGCCAGCTCGCCCTGAGGGCCGCCAAACTGTTCAAGCAGCAGGTTTGCCAGGCCGGGATTCGGCTCGGCAACGCGGACGGTATACTGCAATTGTTTTACGTGTCGAAACATACGCTCACTCCCTGGTTATTTTTTCGCTTCGACACCGTCGGCATCTGAACGCAGCAGGAACTGCTCAGTCGTGTCAGGAATATGCTGGATCAGCCAGTCGGCCATGCGCTGCTCTTCCGCGAGGATCGATTCAATCGCAGGAATCGAGGCCACGTCTCCAGCTTTTCGCGCTGCGGCCAGCAGGGAGGTATAGCAGGCGATTTCGAACTGCTCGAAAACGTAGCCGCTAATAGAGCCTTTTACGATTTCATCCGAGGTCATAATGCCGCCGACAGACTGGCCGAACGCCATCATTTTGCTCATGGAGTCTTTCAACATTGAGCGGGAAATATCGTTACGGTCGAGGATCTCTTCCAGTACATTTATTTGCTGTTTGGTTTCAGTAAGATGCTGCTCAATACGGGCGCGGACATCAGGATAATTATCGATACGGCTCGCCATTGATTCGAGCATGGATTCCGCTTGCTTTTCCATGGCGTGAGCATCGCGTAGCCAGTCATGGTAGTGTTCTACGTGATTCATATTTTCGTCCTCGGGTTCGGTTATTTCAGGCTTACTTTTCTGCTTTCTGATTAATATTACCGACTGCCAAATCGGTCAGTTTAAGATCGGTGGATTTCTCTTCTTCCAGCGTCTCGGCTAATAATTTGACTGCCTGGGTATACCCTAATTGCTCCGCCAAAGTAGCGAGCGTGCCGTAGCTGGCAATTTCATAGTGTTCGACTTTTTGCGCCGCAGCGATTAATGCTGCATCGCGGACTTCATTTTTTTCTGTGCTTTCAAGGACTTCATTGGCTTCTTCAATTAACCCTTCCATCGCCACGCATTTCATTCTTTTCAATTTAATATTTGGCGTTTTCTCAATGAGCTGATCGATACGCTCAATCTGGCCATGGGTTTCTTCCAGGTGCGCTTTAAACGCAGCGCTCAGATCAGGGCTGGCGGCTTCGCGGGATAATTTAGCCAGCGCACGAGTAAGCTGTTTTTCTGCACTATAGGTATCGGATAACAAATGAATAAATACATCCTCTATACTTTTCATATTCATACTTTTTCTCCAGTGCTATAAAAATTCTGCGAGCCCGCGGACCCGCAGAGGTTACCCATTAAAGTGGAGAACAGGCTTTAATAATGAGATGAATTAAGAGTTGTCAGACTTGCGTCCGCCACCATGGCTATGCTGACCGCCCTTTTTACCTGCTTCGGAAGCGCGCTGCGGATCGTTTTTGAAATTACCACCGCTCTGCTGACCGCCTTTTTTCCCTGCTTCAGAGGCTTTTTCACGATCCTGTGCGAAATTACCTGAACCACCACGTTGCTCTGCCATATTATGTTTCCTCATTTACATCGTTTATGTCAGTAAGATACGTTTTTATTCGTATCCGTTGTCGTTCAGGATTAAATTTAGCCCCTATTTCCGAAGAGTCAAATGTGGTTTTGAAAATAAATTATCTTATGTTTTAAGATTTAACTGAATATATCGCTCCGCTTGTTTCACAAATAAGTTTCGCCAAGGTAATGTAAACAAACGACCTTCCGGGCGTTCTGCTTTATCGCTTGTTTTGTGTTTCGCTGAAACGGGCGAGTCCAGGCGTGGCGGGGCTCTTTACGTAAGTTTACACTTAAGGTGGCTCGCTTATAGCGCATATAAAAATATTGTACGTGGGATTAATCTTAATTGATTTTTATATTATTTATGGACGTTGTTTTCGGTTGTTAAATAATATAACAAATTGTTTACGTATATTATGTATGGATTCCAGTTACTCACGGGAATTACTACTTCAAAAAGAGTAAGCGAAGGGCAAATAAAAGAACCTGACAAAGTATGATGGTGGATCGCGTACCCCAGGCAATACTCAACCGGAACGGTGACGCGGTGTCACCCCGGAGGCGAAGGTGAACCCTATGCTTGATTTCATCTCTGGTGTCCTGATCCATACCCCCGTCTGGGTCTATCTGATTCTGCTGTTCCTGATAAGCAGAGGCATCCGGGCGCGTAAGCCCGCCACCGTTGCGCTGGAAAAGCTCGCTATCGTTCCGGCCCTGTTTCTGATCTGGGATATCTACGACCTGCTGGTCTTTCGCACGCTCACGCTCGCTACCGGCTCCCTGTGGCTGGCAGGTCTACTCAGCGGTGCAGCAATGGGCTATATCCTGATCAAAGGGGCGATAGTAAGCCGGGCTGCTGCCCCGCGCAGCATTTACCGTTCGGCGGACTACTCGGCACTGCCCATTATGATGCTGGCCTTCGCGGTGAAATATGTGCTGGGAGCGATCAGCGCCATTGCGCCCGAGACGCTGCAACGCCCCGGTGCAAGCGCCTTCGCCATCATTACCGGGGGGCTGTTCGCCGGGGTGTTTGTCGGCAAGTTTGTACGCTACGTGCAGGTCTATTTGTCGGCACCGGTGCAGCAGGCGGGGTGAGAGGGCTCATCGTTCTGGATTACCCGGATATCCCCATTCCGCTGCAAATCACCCGGACCGCCCGTCAGGCGTGCCGCCGTTATGTCGGAACGCACTGAGAGGAAAATGGCAAACGCAACGGCAGGTAGACTGAGGCGGCATAATAAACCAGCAGCCCACAGGAGCCCGGATGTTCACCCATATGCGTATTGCCAGACCTGTCATAGACCTCGAAAAGGCTTTTCTGATGTACAGCCAGGGGTTAGGACTGAAAAAGATTGCGGACTTTAGCGATCATCAGGGTTTCAGCGGGATCATGTTAGGGCGGGAAGATTTACCCTGGCACATCGAATTTACCGTGTGTCACCACCATCCCGTTCAGCCTCTGCAAACGAACGAGGATCTGATCGTTCTCTATTATCCCGACAAAGCGGAATGGGAAGCGGCCTGCGGGCGAATGCGCAGCGCGGGTTTTACCCAGGTAAGTTCGTTTAACCCCTACTGGGAGGTCAATGGGCGCACATTCGTGGATAACAACGGGTACCGGGTGGTGATTCAGAACCAGGCGTGGGGCTGAACTGACAGCATGCCGCGTGGCAAAATAACACTATCAAAACGGGCTGGCATGGCGGATATGGACAGGCTCCCCGCTGACCGGATGCACAAACCGCAGCTCGCTGGCGTGCAGCATCAGGCGCGGCGTGCGTTCGGTGCCGGGCATCTGCACTCCGCCATACAGGTCGCAGCCTAAAATCGGGTGGCCCAGCTGCTGGCAGTGAATGCGCAGCTGGTGGGTGCGCCCCGTCTCCGGGGTCAGTTCCACCCGCGTGACCGGCACATCTCCCTGATAATATCCGCGCTCCACCACCCGATAGCGGGAGCGGGCAGGCTTGCCGTTGATAGCGCAAATCGACATCCGCGGGAACAGCGCCGGATCTTTAGCAATGGGCGCGTCTATCACCCCTTCATCATCGGCCAGATGCCCGCAGAGCAGGGCGGTGTAAGTCTTGGTTACGCTACGCTGGCTGAACTGCAGGCAGAGGGCGGCATTGATCGCCTTATTGCGGGCAATCACCATCAGCCCGGAGGTGCCAAAATTGAGGCGATGCACCAGCGTGCAGCCCGGAAAGGTCTGAACCAGCCGGTAATGCACCGAATCGAGGTTTTGCGGATTTTTCCCCGACAGGCTGAGCAGCCCGCTGGGTTTATTGATCAGCACCAGATGGTCGTCCTGCCAGAGCGTCTCTATCGCCTCATGGCAGGGCGGGGCAATAAAATTATCGATAATCACTGACATCAGTCTGACCGCAGAAACAGGGGAGACGGATGATAACCTATTACGTATGCGATTTAAGCTGTGATGTGTTATCGAGTCGTCTGATGGCTGGCACCAGGCTGGCGGCTACCGTGGCGAGAACCACGGCACAGGCCGCCACCAGCAGCACGTTGCGGGTGCCATACTGGTTAGCCAGCGGCCCGGCGATAAGCTCGCCGAAGGGGATCGCCACAAACGATCCCACCGCATCGTAGGCATAGACGCGCGCCAGCTTATCCTGCGGGATATGCGTTTGCAGGGACTGGGCCCAGGCCACCCCAAAGAGGCCAAAGGTCACCCCGGCAATAAAGAACGCGGCAATCAGCCAGGGCGTGGAGGGGAGCAGGCTCAGCATAAAGATGGGCAGGGCGCAGCATGACACCAGCATCACGCCGATAAAGAGATCCCGGCGCGGTCGCCAGCGCAGGGCAAGGGAGGAGCCCACGATGAGGCCAATGCTCTGGCACGCCACAATAATCCCCCACTGCGCCCGGCCAAAAGAGGTATCCGCAATCACCGGCCCGAGCACCATCATTACCCCGCTGAAAGCGGCGTTAATAATGGTGAACTGCACGACGATCGACCACACCCAGGCCCGGCTGGCGAACTCCTGCCACCCCGCCTTTAAATCCTGCAGCATGTTGCTTTTAGAAGGCCCGGCTTCGAGGGCGGTCACGCGAATCATCAGGTAGAGGGGGGCGGCGGCGGCGAACCCCAGGGCATCAATGGCAAGCCCCCAGCCCGGTCCGACGGCGCCTGTCAGAACGCCGCCCAGCGACGCGCCGATGACCGTCCCGCTGTACACCCCCAGCTGAATAAAGGCGTTGGCTTCGCGCAGGTTTTTACCGGGGACCGTCTGGGGAACGAGGGCAGAAGAGGCGGGAAGGGTGATGCCCGCGGCGGCACCGTTTACCGCGCCAAGCAGGGTCAGGCTGAGCACCGTGGCGGATCCGTCCAGCACCGACCACGCCACGATAGCCTGCGAGATGGCGGCCACCACCGACGAGGAGACGAGCACCCGGCTGCGGGAGTAGCGGTCCGCTAATACTCCGCCCAGCAGCAGAAACAGCACGTTAAAAATCGAGCGGGAGGCCACGACGATACCTAAATCAGAGGCCGAGCCGCCAATATCCAGCACTGCAAATGCCAGCGCGATGGGGGCGATACCGTTGCCCAGGACGGTGAGAAAACGTGCGGCAAAAAGATGGCGAAAGGGGGAAAAATGATAAGCACGAACGCGTTTATTATCGGTTTTCATGGTGTTAATGGCTACGGGATGAGGGGAAGTACTATAAATGACCTGAAAGGCAAAAACACCTGCTTGCGCCTCCCCTCACCGAAGCCAGCTTAACTCCGCGTTTCTGCAGGCGCCTTCTCATCTGACTTTTGCGTGCTGCTGGAGTAGATGAACCAGAGTGCGATCCCGAGACAGAGGACAGCGCCCAGGCGCGTCATCGAAAAGGGTATGGCGTCGTTCCCCAGCCAGCCAAAATTGTCGATCAGCATGCTCATGGTCAGCTGGCCGAAAATCACCGCCACCGTGGCCACCGCCGTACCGATACGCTGTACGGCCAGCACCATAATGACGATGTACGGTACGCCAAACATCGCCCCCAGCAGCTGCCATTTAGGCACATCCAGCAGGCTGACGGCATGGTGCGGTTCAAAGAAGAAGATCAGCAGGGCGGTGATCAGCGCGCCGACGGAAAAGGTCAGGAACGCGCTTTTGAATACGCCCACCTTGCTGCCCAACTGGCCGTTGATGGCGGCCTGAATGCTCAGCGTCGCACCGCCAATCACCGCCAGAATAATCATAATCAATGTCATCGTCTTACCCCTGTGCAACCAGAACCAGCGCGGCAATGATAAACATCAGCGCGATGATGCGTTTAGTGTCAATTTTGCGGTGCGGCGTGCCCAGCAGGCCGTAGTGATCGATGATCAGGCTTTTAAAGACCTGGCCGGCAAGGATGCCAATCATCGTCATGGCGATACCGATGGCGGGCGTCACCACGGTGAGAATAATGACGTAGACCGGGCCGAGAACGCCGCCCAGCAGCTGCCATGAAGGCTGTGAAAAAAAGGACGGGCTGTTGCGTGGGCTGAAAAAGAGCATCAGCAAAAAGGTCAGGGCGGCACCGACGCCAAACACACTGAACGTGGCCCATAAATCACCTACCTCACCGCCGAGCGGCCCCAGTAGCCCTGCCTCGACGGACAGTCCCATCCCCCCGGCAATAACCAGTAAAATCAATATCAGCTGCATAGTTACTCTTCTCCGTTTTCAAGGCGGGGAAGCGTACGTCTGAACATCCGTGAGAAAAATGCCATAATGTAAGAAACACCTGTGCAGGAAATGCATTAATGCGCGACCCCGCCACCATCAGCCTCCGCTGGCTGCAGACCTTTAAAGAGGTCTATGAATCCCAGAATTTTTCGGTGGTAGCACGCCGGGAGGGGATTTCCGCTTCGCAGGTTTCGCGGGTCATCCATCAGCTTGAGGATGCGCTCGGCCAGCAGCTTTTTTACCGCAACACGCGGGCAATTATTCCCACGGAAAGTGGTCACCTTTTTATCCGCTATGCCCGCCTGATGCTCGGCAACCTTGAGGAGGCGCGCCGGGAGCTGGATGCGCGCAAGCAGGAGCCTTCCGGTCTGCTGCGCATCAACGCCCCCGTCTTTTTCGGTCAGCGGCATATCGCACCGGGGCTTCCCGGCCTGACGGAACGCTATCCCCGGCTCAGCATCGAGCTGACGCTGACCGATGATTATATCGATCCCCACCGGGATGCCGCCGACGTGATCTTTCGCATCGGCGCGCTGACCGACTCCTCATTTCACGCCCGGGTGCTGGGCCAGCAGTTTTATCATCTGGCTGCTTCTCCGGCTTATCTGCGCAAATACGGCACGCCGGAAACGTCGGACGACATAATGCGTCACAAATGCCTGGTCTATCGCGGCTCGTCCGGCCCCAACCGCTGGCTGCTGCGCCGGCCCGGCGAGGAGTGGACTCATTATCCCGTCACGCCGCTGATCTCTTCCAATAACGCGGAAACGCTGCTTATCGCCGCGCTGGGCGGGATGGGGATGGTACTGTTCCCGGACTGGCTGATTGGCGACCGGTTCCAGAGCGGGGAGCTGGTGAAACTGCTGCCGGCCTGGGAGACCTCCATCAATACCGAGCCCTACAACATTGCGGCGATCTACCCCCATACGCGCCACCCGCCGCTGAACGTGCGGGCGGTGATTGATTACTACGTTGAGGCGTTTGGTACGCCGCTGTACTGGCAATCCCAAAGGGGAATGTAATGCGTCACCTCTCTGTCCTGCTCTGTCTGTTATTACTCACCGGTTGCGTCGTCAGCTCGCCACAGAAAGCGCAATTTAATGCGGAGTATCCCAACCGCCAGGATATTCGCAGCCATACGGTGTACCGCTTTATGAATAAACCGCTCAAGCCGGGCGGGGGGAAATACTACGGCGCAAACGATCTGGCCGAGACGTTATATGTCAGAGCCGACAATGCGGCGATGGTGGAGTTACGCTTCAACTATCCTGGCCGATCGCTACAGGTGAAATCGCTGGATGCACAAAACAGAACGCTGCGGGAGGAGACTTTCACGCTGCTGGATGAGTCGGCGGCAAAACCGTCCGATGTCGAAAGCCGGTATTTTTTCCTGAGCAAAGAGGGCCTGCTGTTAACGAAGTTTAAAAATTGCACCCCGGATATGAGCGTCGGTTGCCGCTGGCAGGACCGGACGCTGTTTATTACCCGCAACGGCGATATGGCGGTGCAGTTAGCCAGCGGAACGGCGGGCATGGCGTTTCTGGTGATCCCATTTTATGGCTCGGAGAAGTATCTGGAGATTTTCCCCAGAGCACCGGGCGCTTAGGTAAATGCAAGATGCGCCCTTTCCCGGAGGGAGAGGGCATCAGGCCGCACTGCATTGCCGGATAGCGGCTCCGCCTTACCCGGCCGACAAAACTTGAGGAAAAGGGGGAGCAAACCGCACTCGCCCTAAGACAAACTCATAAATTGTTATTATTGTTTTTAAATCGCTAACCATAAGACTGTAACTACGTTAATTATCTTCCAAGGTAATGCATATGTTTGTGTCATGGTGGTTAATTGTTCCTGTCGTTATCGCGGTTGCCATACTCTTCGTTATGGTTTCCCGTCTCTCTAATGAGGTCGATAAGCTTGAAACGGCGTTAGAAGAGAGCCGGGGAAGGCTGAAGTTCCTTGGGCATCACACAGAGACGTTCAAACAGGCGAATCTGCGTAAGGGTTAACGACCCGGCTTGCCGCGTTACTGCGACTCTAAACAACAAGCCAGCTGTTGGAAATACACTGTGCGCTAAATCTGTCCACACATAATGTTATTAGTCACGCTCATGTTATTGCATATCGCTTAGCGCCAGCATCAGTGACAGCGGGGATGAACAAGTCCCCTTTACAGAAATGCCTGGTGTACAGTGAAACAGAGTGACTTCGCAAAACCGGCAAGTTATTACTCAACATTTTCAGCAATCCATTCAATAAGATGTTCTGCAAAACCTTCAGCGGCCGGTGAGTTAAAAAATTTTGAAGACTGGTATAAACAAACCTGGCGAACCACGTCCGGCGCAACAATACGGCGCATAACCAAACCGAAAGGTTTAGCCAGTAGCTTAACGTAAGCAGGGGACAGGGTTACGGCCAGGCCAGAAGAGGCTATACCCAGAGCGGTAGAAATATTATCTACCACATCGACAGGACTTATCCTTTCGGCACTGGGTAAAGCTCTTCCCATTTTAGCGACATTCTGTTCATGATCTCGTCCTGCCGTGACCAGCGGATACATTTTCAGGTTTTCCCAGCTTACCTCCTCAAACTGCGCCAGCGCGTGATCCGGCGTGCACCACAATACCCACGGACTTTCAAATAACACGGTGGAAATAATCTCTTCGCCACAGAACGCATTAGGACCTACCGACATATCGGCATCACCGTCAATAACGATATCGATAAGGCGTTCCACCGGGCAATCAATAATCCGAACAGCTACCTCTGGCTGAAGCACTCTGTATTCTTTGATGATTTTTGGCAGCATCGCGCTGGCAATAATCATCGGTGCCGCAATACGAACCACACCTGTCGCCCGGGCATTAATCGCTGTGGCAATGGTTTCAGCTTGCCTGGCACGTTTAAGTACCGCCCCCGCAGAATTGAGAAACTCCTTGCCAGTGACAGACAACGAAACGCGACGGGTACTGCGATCAAAAAGGCGGAAACCCAGCACGGACTCAAGTTCTTGTACAAGCTGGCTGACCGCAGAGGGTGTCAGCCCCAGACGCTCACCGGCATCCGTGAAACTATGGGTTTCAGCGACCGTAAGAAAGGTTTCCAGCTGACGCAGGGTAAAGCGTAAAAACGGCATGGTGGCAGTTCCGATTAACGATGTTTTCTAACAAATAAACCAGATTAATTAAATTGTACACAACAAGTCATTAACATATTAATGGTTTCAAATAAATATAAAACCTCTACCCACACCCTACAGCAGAGGAGCTACCCTGCAATGACTTTGGAAAAATCTGGTTCTTTTGTGAGCCCCGCCCGCGGCGAAACAGAGTTCAGTTCTGTGGGCTCTATGCAAACGGATAATGAACTTATTAAAAAAGTGTCCGGCAGACTAGTCTGGTTTCTGTTTCTGCTTTACGTGTTTGCTTTCCTCGATCGCATTAATATTGGTTTTGCGGGCCTTACCATGTCGCAGGATCTTGGATTGACTGCGACAATGTTTGGCCTCGCAACAACCTTCTTTTATATCGCTTATATTGCCTTCAGTATTCCCAGCAATATTGCCCTCGGACGCTTCGGCGCCCGACGCTGGCTGTCGATTATTATGATCGTCTGGGGAGTTGCTTCTACGGCGACGCTTTTTGCCCACGACGCGCAAAGTCTGTATATATTGCGCACGCTTGTGGGGATCGCTGAAGCGGGCTTTATTCCGGGAATATTGCTTTATCTGACATTCTGGTTCCCTCAGGCCTGCCGCGGACGAACCAACGCTTTATTTATGATAGCCACACCCGTTACCACAGCCCTGGGGTCAGTGGTGTCCGGTTACATCCTTGAAATGAATGGTTTTTTAGGCCTGAAAGGGTGGCAATGGTTGTTTCTCCTTGAAGGCCTCCCTTCGGTCGTCCTGGGCATCGCCGTCCTGTTTTATCTCGATGATAACCCGATGAAAGCAAACTGGCTGACCCGTGAGGAAAAAGCACGACTGACAGCAATGCTGGCTGCTGAACAAAGCCAGGCGGACGTACCGAAAGAGCGAAAGGGAAGTCTGATAAGCGAACTTTGTCAGCCGGTCATAATAAAATTTGCCCTGGCCTATTTGTGCCTTGTTAATACGCTTAGCCTGATTGGGATATGGATCCCTCAGATTGTAAAAAGCTTTAATGCTGCCAGCAGCAACATCACTATTGGTTTACTCGCTGCTATTCCTCAGATATGCACCATCATCGGCATGATTTGGTGGAGCGCACGCTCCGATCGCCGTCGTGAACGAAAATGGCATATTGCGATCCCCATGCTGTTCGCAGCGGTCGGCTGGTTGCTAACGGCCTACGCTGAAAACCCCATTATTCGTCTTGCTGGCATCGCAATGGCCTCTACCGGTGGTTTCTGCGCCATGGCGATATTCTGGACCGCGCCAGATAAAGTCCTTTCAAGTCGTAGTAAACCTGTGGGTATAGCCCTGATAAATGCGGTTGGCAATATCGGATCGGCCCTGAGCGCTTTTGTCGTGGGTTATCTGAGAGATGCGACCAACAGCTTTTCCTCTGGCCTGCTTTACGCGGTGGTCGTTCTGTTATTAGGGACGCTGTTTATCGCTGCCATTCCAATGAAGCCCGCTGCAGACAAAAACCCTGCCTGTTCATCTTAAAAGGAGAGTCATCATGACCATAACATTAACCCATTCTTATCCTGATTCCCGTAATGACATTCCCGCTGGCTACAGTCCGGAAGAGTGGGCGGCAAGGGTCGATCTTGCAGCCTGTTATCGTATCTTTGCTCACCTTGGCTGGAACGAGCTGATTTACAACCACATCACCTTACGCTTGCCGGGGCCTGAGAAACATTTTCTTATTAACCCCTTTGGTCTGATGTATTCAGAGGTGACGGCTTCGTCGTTGGTGAAAATTGATAATAAAGGCAACATCATCGGACACAGCGACTGGCCCATCAATCCAGCCGGCTTTACCATTCATGGCGCCATACATGACAGTATCCCGGAAGCTCACTGCGTTATGCACACCCATACCACCGCAGGCATGGCAGTGGCATGTTCCGCAGGAGGTCTTTCAATGAGCAACTTTTACTCGGCACAGCTTTATGAAAAAGTGGCATATCATGATTTTGAAGGCATTACGGTACATGCTGACGAAGGGCCCCGCTTGCTCAGAAGTATTGGCGACCGTCCCTGTATTATCCTGCGAAACCACGGTCTGCTGGCCTGGGGACACAATTTACCTCAGGCTTTCGCGAATTTATGGCTCCTGAATCGGGCATGTGAAATCCAGGTCGCCTCAATGTCGATGGGGCCGGTACTGGAGATACCTGAAGATATCCAACGCAAATGCACCCAGGATTCGCTACAGTTCGATCCTCGATTTGGCGCAGGACAAGATGTTTTCAAAGCGCTTACGCGACTGATCGAGCAGACAGATCCATCCTGGCGAACATAGCCGAACCGTAATTTACAGCGGCTCGCCGAACCTCTGCTGGAGAGCCGTTTTAAGCCGGGTAAGGCGCAGCCGCCACCCGGCGCTCTTGCTATCGCTCCCTTAGCGCCTCTTTCGCCCGGTTAAACGGCTTGATCATATAATCCATCACCGATTTCTCGCCGGTCTTGATATCCACCGTGGCAATCATCCCCGGCACAATCGAGAAGTGCCTGCCCGCTTTGTTCACCAGGTAATCCTGGCTGGTGCGGATAAACACCCGGTAGTAAAACACTTCCGGTTTGGCTTCATCCTGAATGGTGTCCGGGGAGATGGTCTCCACCACGCCATCCAGCCCGCCGTAGATGGCGTAATCGTAGGCGGTGATCTTCACCAGCGCCTTCTGGCCGGGGTGGATAAAGGCGATATCGCGCGGCGACAGGCGGGTTTCAATCAGCAGGTGATCGTCCACCGGCACAATCTCCATCACTTCGCCGTTCGGGGGAATAACGCCGCCGATGGTGGTCACCTTGATGTTCTTCACAATGCCGCGCACCGGCGAGGTCATCGTCAGGCGGGTCACCGAGTCTTCACGTCCTTTCAGCACCGCCGTGAGCATATCCACTTCGGCGTTCGATTTAGAGAGCGCCTCCCGGGCCTGAACATAGTACTGCGAGCGCAGGTCGGTGAGCTTCAGCTCAAGATCGCTCTTCTGGCGTTGCAGGCGCAGCGCCTCGACGTGGCTGGCGGCGCCGGTTTTCACCAGCCGCTGGGTGATCGCAAGCTCCTTATTCACCAGATCCAGCGCCTGGCGCAGCTCGCGCCGGGAGTCTTCCAGCTGCTCGCGGCGGGAGTTGTAGAGCCGGGTTTCGGCGGCGATCAGGTCGGTCCATTTCGCCAGCTCCGGCGGAAAGGTGAGGGGCAGATCGTTCACCTCTGCACGCAGACGGGCGCTGGAGGCCAGCGACGCGCGGTAGCGGGCGGCACTTTCACCGACGTTGGATTCAGAACGGGTCGGGTCGAGGCGCGCCAGCACCTGGCCGGCCTGCACCTGATCCCCTTCGTGAACTTTCAGCTCGGCGAGGATCCCGCCGTCGAGAGACTGCAACACCTGCTCCCGGGAGCTGGGGATCACTTTCCCGGTGCCGGTGGAGACCTCATCGAGAATGCTGAACCACGCCCACACCCCGGCAGCGACAAACAGCAGCAGGCTGAATAACACAATGCTTCTCGCCCCGGTATAGCCGCTCTCGGAGCCGAGGGCGTTATCCAGGTCATCCATCGCCGCAACGTCACGCTGATTGATTTTCATTTTTCCACTCCCGGCCATTTGCCTGCTGCGGTTGCTGCATCCGGCTGTTGCTCAGCGCCTGCGCTTTCGGCGCGTCCATCACCAGCATGCCCTCTTTCAGCACCACCACGCGCTCCACCAGCTCCAGCATCGGTACGCGGTGGGTGGCGACAATCAGCGTGCGGTGGCCGAGCCACTGGCCCAGACGCTGGATAAATTCGCGCTCGGTGTGCTCATCCAGCGAGGCGGTGGGTTCATCCAGCAGGACGACGTTGGGATCGCGCAGGAACATACGCGCCAGCAAAATTGACTGGCGCTGGCCGCCGGAGAGCCCGACGCCGTTTTCCATAATCGGGTGATCCAGCCCCTTCGCCAGCTTCTGCACAAAGCTGGCCGCGCCGCACATCTCCAGCACGGCAAAGATCTCCTCGTCGGTAGCCCGCGGCATCCCGAGGGTGATGTTCTCCCGCAGGGTGCCGTAAAACAGCCGCGCGTTCTGGCTCATCAGGCCGACGTTGCGGCGCACATCCGCCATGTCGAGATGGGGCAGGCTGAGGTTGTCGAGCCGCAGCTCGCCGCCCACCAGATCCATGCTGCCCACCATCGCCTGCAGCAGGGTCGATTTGCCCGCGCCGTTACGCCCCAGCACCGCCACATGCTCGCCGGGTTTAATCTCCAGCCGGTTGATGCGCAGCGCCGGGTTCTGCGCATCGCCCCCGTAGGCGAACTGCGCCTGCTCGAAGAGGTAGTGTCCACGCAGCACATCCTGGCGGATAGGCGTCTCTTCACGCTGGTTCTCGGTCGGGAGTTGCATAATGTTGTCCAGCCCCTCTTTGGCCGCCTTCACCTGCTGCCAGCGGGCCAGCACGCCGCACAGGGTCGCCATCGGGGCGATCATCCGCGAGGCCAGCATCGAGGCGGCCACCACCGCACCGGTGGTCATTTCGCCTTCGATCACCATCGGCGCACCCACCACAATCACCGCGGTGTAGACCAGGCTCTGAATGGTCATCCCCCAGCTGATCAGGCCCTGGGTCAGCTCCCGGGTCTTAAGGCCCGACTCGGCGGTGATCTGAATGTAGCTGTTCCACTGTTGCAGGAAGCGGTTCTCCGCCTGCATCAGCTTGATGTCCTCCAGCCCCTGCACGCTCTCCACCAGCACGGCGTTACGCAGGGTCGCCTCGTGGGCCGACTGCTTCGCCAGCGCCGCCAGCTTTTTCTGCAGCAGCAGGCCCGGTAGCACCATCACCACCGCCGCGACCGGGGCGATCCAGGCGAGTGACGGGGCGATGATCGCCAGCACCACCACAAACAGGAAGAAGAAGGGCAGGTCGACGATGGTAGAGATGGTGGAGGAGGTGACCATCTCGCGGATCTGCTCCAGCTCGCGCAGCTGGGAGATAAAGCTGCCGGTGGAGCGGGGCACCGCGCTGTTGCGCAGGCGCAGGGCGTGGCCAAACACTCGGTCCGAGACGCGCATGTCGGCCCGTTTGCCGAGCAGATCCATAATGTGAGACCGGGCGATACGCAGGATAAAGCCGAACAGGGTGGCAATCAGTACCCCGATGGTCAGCACATAAAGGGTGGGGTAGGACTGGGCGGGGATCACCCGGTCATAGACCTGCATTGAAAAGAGAATGCCCGCCAGCGACAGCAGGTTGATGAACAGCGCCGCCAGCATCACGTAGGTATAAGGCCGCAGGTCGCGCATCACCAGCCGATAGAGCCAGTCCGGGCGGTATTTGGAGATATAGGCATCCACGCGGCTGTCTTTCAGCGCCGCCAGCGGGCGTAGGGCCACCACCTGGCGAATGGCCGGGAGCATCTTCGCCAGCGAGATGCGGTTGGTCTGCGCCTTGCCGTCAAAGAAGCAGACATCCAGCAGATCCTCGCCGTCAAAGTGCTCAATCACCCCAATCTTGCCGTCGTTAAGCTCCACCACCACCGGCAGGCGCCAGCTGTTGATGGACTCCTGGCCGTTGGTGAGTAGCTGAAAGGAGAGGCCCGCTTCGCGGGCAAGCCCGGTCAGCGCCGGAATTTTGCTTTTACCCTGTAGCCAGGGTGCGCCCGCCACCAGCGCGCCGGGGGAGCAGGCCACCCGGTAGCGGGTGGCGACGTAGCCAAACGCCTGCGCCCAGTGCTCCAGCGCCTCTTGCGTCAGTGTCTCCTCATAAAGGATATCGTCTCGGATCATGGTTGGATCTCCACTGACTGAATGGTGTGGTTTTCAAGGCCGAAGGCATTGCGCATCCGCCCGGTGTTATAGAGGCAGTTGATTTGCAACTGGCGAAGCTGCCCGGCGGTTTGCCACTGGGTAAAGCGGGTCTGAAAGACCTCCTGCTCGGCGTTCAGCACGTCCAGCAGGGGACGGGAGCCCAGATCCAGATACTGCTGCTGATAGAGTTCGCGGGTACGCTGGCTGAGCGTCTCCTGGCGGGACTGGATCTGCAGGGTGCTCATCAGGCTCATTACCTGGCTTTTGGACTCCAGCAGCTTTTGCCGCACGTCCAGCCGGGTGCGCTGAATATTGGACTGCGCCGCTTCCACCGCGTGGCTGGCGGCGTTGCGCCGGGCGCTCAGCCCGCCGCCCTGGTAGATGGGCATCTCGACGTTCACCGAGACGTTGTACTGGGTTTTGTCCAGCGTATCGTGGCCGGGGTAGCGGTTGTTCATGTAGTGACGCACCTGCGGCTCCAGCGAGACGGTAGGGGTCATCTGCGCATTGGCGTAATCGAGGTTCGCCTGCGCCACGTTAGCCTGCGCCCAGGAAGCCAGCACCGCGGGCACCAGCCGGTCATCCGGCTCGTTGATGTCGCAGCTGCGGGCGAGTTTTTCCGGGAAGGCGTTGCTGACCGCGTTCAGATTGCTCCAGCCGAGGTTGCTCATCAGCGTGGCGCGGGCGCTGTCGAGGTTGGCCTGATACTGCATCAGCTGCGAACGCGCCCCTTCGATACGGGCGTCGGTCTGCACCACGTCCGAGAGCGAGGTGGCCCCTTCGTCGTTACGCTGGCGCGTCAGCTTGCCAATGGCGCCGAGCGCCTCAAGCTGCTCTTCGGCGGTCTCCACCATCTGCTGCCACATCTGCACCTGCACCAGCGCGATGGCGGTATCCCGGGCGATAGTGTCGATGCTCAACAGCACGTTGGCCTGCTGTTGCACCACGCCCGCGTCTTCGGCGCGCACCTGGCTTGCCACCTTGCCAAAGTCATAGAGCATCTGGGAGAGGGAGACCACCACCGAGGGGGTAAAGCCGGTATCGCTGGAGTTGTTGCTGTAGCCGTTGTCTATCCCGGCGCTGATTTGCGGATAGTATTTCGATTTAGCGACATCGACCTGCTGGATCTGTTCGTAAAGTTTGCCCACCGCTTCGCGAATGGTGGGATGCCAGTTGACGGCGCGGGTCACCGCATCGCCGAGGGTTAAGGTACCGGGGGCGGCCTGACGGGTGGGCAGGGCGACCCGTCCATCCAGAGCGGGCAGCGCCTGATTTTCATTTAATTGTCCAAAACTGATTACCGCAGGCGAATCGGCGGCAAGGACCTGTGCAGACAACAGGCAGCACCCAAGCCACCAGCAAGGTACTTTGTTCATGGCATTATCCCTAAAAAAACTGAACAACTTTATAATGTTAAGCCCGGGCGACGAGCGCCCGGGTCTTGTTATTAGCGCTAACCGGTGATGATGTGATTCTGGTTAACCAGCTCCTCATAAGTTGTCTGAACGTTATCCAGTGTTACCAGTGTAGTATTCGTGTAAATATTTGCCGCTCCGTCTCGGTCGACGGAGATCACGGTATTGCCATTGCTATTTGTGACGTGCAAATAGTTACCGAGCGTCGCGCTACTTCCGTTCCAGCCCACCAGCAGATCGCTGATATCGATCTTGTCTCCCTGCGCCAGTGAGAAGTTGGTCCAGTGGTCGTTACCGCCGTTGCCTGCCGTCCCGTTCCCCGCCGTGTTGTTCAGCACTTCGTAAATCAGCGTGTCGCCATAGGCGCTACCGGTGAAGGTATCGTTATGCTCCGTGCTGACGAACTTCGGTGCCATGTTGATGGTGAGGGTGGCGGTGTCGGTCGTGCCGTTATCGCCGGTCAGTTTGTAGGTAAAGGTCTCCTTCGTGGTCATTGAGGCCAGCGAGACGCCGCTGTTCAGGGTGTAGGTGTAGTGACCATCCACTCCGATGTTCAGCACGCCGTAATGCCCCTGAATGTTGGCGGTGGCGTTGGCCGTGGTGTACGGATCAAGGATAGTGGTGGTGCCGTTATAGCCGGTAATGCTCAGACGGCTGTCCACCGAGTGCAGCTGATCCAGCACGCCGCCGGAATCCGTGCCGTCGAAGATATTGCCTGTGACGGTGTGGCCCGCAGTGGTGAGCTCATTGTTCAGGTAGACGGTGGTACCGGTGACATAAGGCGTGATGGAGATCTGGCCTAACCCCAGCGGCCCCATGGAGCCGGTATAGCTCAGGGTGTAGGTTCCGGCGTCCAGATCCAGACCGGTGACGTTAATGGTCGCCACGCCACCCAGCAGCAGGCCGCCATTGAATGAACCGCTTCGGGTAACCCCTCCCCCGGTAATGGTCCAGTTTACGTTCAGTCCGCCCAGCGAAAGCAGGGAGGCGACGTTAAAGTGGAGCACGATGTCATGCAGGGCGGTGTTGGCGTCCACCACAAACGTGCCGCTGCCCCGGCCAGTGGTGGATGCCAGCAGGGCGGCGTTCCACGTCGCGTTACCCACCGTGTCATCGCGGTAGGCGGCCACCTGCGGGGTAGTATCCACCACCAGCTCGCGGCTGACGTCGTTCACCGCATCCAGCGCCACCGGTGTCGGGGTGATGTTCAGCGAGGCGGTGTCCTTATCGCCATTCGGTGCCGTCACGGTGTAGATGAAGCTGTCCGGGGTGCTGATTTGGTCGGCGCCCACTCCGGCGCGCAGGGTGTAGGTATATTTGCCCTGGGCGTCGATCAGCAGCGTGCCGTACTCTCCCTCGATGCGGGTGGTGCCGGTGGCGTTCACGTTAACGCCGTTCACCTGGGTGACGAGCGTGCCCGCAGGCGCGATGTCACTTTGCAGCACGTCGCCGGTGGTGCTGGCGGTAGTGCTGGTGACGGCATAAACGTGGTCCTCAAGCACGTTCAGACGGTAGCCGGTCAGGGCGGTGATCCCCGAGACGGTGTTCATCAGGAAGATGTAATCCCCTGCCGGCAGGGTCAGGGTCAGCGGTGCCGAGGTGCCGCCCAGCAGCGGCGCGCGCAGCCAGCCTGCCTCGGTGCGTACCCGCTCGTAGCTCTGGGTTGCCGGGTTGAACTTATAGATATAGAGGTCAAACACCGAGGCCAGGGCCACCCCGCCGACGCTACTCTGGATGGTCATGGTGCGGGTGGTGCCCTCCGCCACGCTGTACTTCATGGTCTCGCTACGATCGTCCAGCAGGTTGAGGTTCAGCACGTTGCCGAGGTTAACCCCCACCACGGTAAAGCCGCCCTGGCTTGACGGGCCGTAGTCGATGGCCTGTACCTGCGTGCCGAAGGTCAGGGAGGCGGTGTCGTCCACCGCCGTCACGCTGTTGCGCACCGTGTTCTCACCCAGGGTGATCACCAGGCGGGCGTCGTCCGTGGCCCCTTTTCCGGCGATGTTATAGGTGAAGGTGTCGGTCCGGCCCAGCACCGAGGCGCTGGTATTGGTCAGGGTGTAGGTGTAGCTCCCGTCGGTGTGCAGGGTCAGGGTGCCGTACAGCCCGTTGATGGTGGTGCCCGCCGCACCCGCCGCCACGTTGACGGTGACGCCGTTGGCGTTGGTCACGCTGGTCACCACCGTGCCGTTTGGCGCGCTGTCGCTGCCGCTCACCGGATCGATATCGGTGATGACGTTACCGTTTTGCACCAGCGTGCCGGACAGGGTACCTGCCGTGGTCTGGGTGACGTCCACGTCCAGGCTGGTGTACGACCCGGTCGCCAGCAGGTTGGTGTTGTAGCTCAGCACGCGATACTGCCCGCCCGGCAGACCGGCCAGGTTCAGGGTCACGCCGCTGGCACCCAGGGTCAGCAGGTTGGCGAACTGCGGCAGGCCAGTATCCACTTCGGTGGTCCAGGAGCTGCCGTTCCAGCGCTGCACAATGATCTCCAGGGTGTTGAGCAGGGAGAGCACGATGCCCGTGGCGCTGGCGTTGATCTCCATATCTGCGCTACCGCCGGTCGGTACGGTGAAAGTCACCTGGGCGGAGTTCTCTCCCAGCAGTGACAGCACGTTGCCGACGCCGCCCACCAGCTGCACGCCGTAGTCGCTGTACTGGGCGGTGCTGGTGGTGGCGTTGGTGGTCAGGGCCAGCCCCACCACGTTGTCACTCGCGGACAGCGGCAGGTTTGGCGCAATCACCGTGCCGGTGGCGGAGGTGTTGCCCGCCGCATCGGTGGCGGAAAGCGTGATCCGCTCCCCTTCGGACTGCCTGTCGAGGAAGGTGTAGCTCCAGTTGCCCTGGGCATTAGCGGTGGTGGTCACCACGCTGTTATCGCTCAGCAGCAGGGTGATGGTGCTCCCCGCTTCGGCGGTTCCGCTCAGAACGCTGCCGTCGGCGTTAAAGGTCCCCTGCGGCGTGCCCGGGGCGACGGTATCCACGACAATCGAGCTCAGCGGCGTTACCGCGCTGGTGCCAGCCGCATTGCCTGCGGTGGCGGTAAAGGCGTGAGGGCCATTACCCAGCGGCACGGTTGGGGTGTATGTCCAGACCCCGGCGCTGTTGGTGGTCACCGTGGCTAACAACACATTGTTGTCATAAAGGGTAATGGTGGAGAGCGGCTGCGCGGTCCCGGTCAGCGTTGGGGTGGTATCGTCGGTGCTCTGTCCGTTGATCAGATTACCAATGATGCTGCCCACGTTGTCGTTGACGCTGGTGATGGCCGGCGGATTCGGGATCACCGAGTACGGCACCCGCAGATCCACCGTCTGCCCCACGTTACCGGCCCGGTCGGTGGCGAAGAGGTGCAGCAGCTCGGCATTCACCTGCGGCGTGGAGAGCGCGATGCTGAAGCGCCCGGACGCGTCGGCGACGCCGGTGCCCAGCACGGTCACGTTGTCGGTGCCGAGAATGGTGACGGTGCTGCCCGCCTCGGCGGTGCCGTTAATCCGGCCCCCGCTCTCCAGTACAGTCAAGCCGCCCGGTGCCCCCGGAGCGATGGTGTCGACGGTGATGGCGGTGACCGGCGACGCTGCGCTGAGGTTGCCCGCCGCATCGGTGGCGGTGGCGGTTAAGTTATGCACCCCGTTGGTGAGGGCGGTGGTGGTCTGCGCCAGCGTCCACTGGCCCTGGGCGTTGGCCGTTACCTCGCCTACCAGCGTGGTGCCGTCGTAGATGCGCACTATTGCGCCCGCTTCGGCGGTGCCGTTGAGGGTTGGACGGTTGTCGTTGGTCGGATTGCCGTTGATCACCGGGCCCTGGATCGAGCCGACGTCATCCACCACCGAGGTGATGACAGGCGCAGCCGGGGCGGTGGCATCGACATTCACGGTAAAGCCCGCGGTCGGCAGGCTGACGTTGCCCACCGCGTCGGTGGCGGTCACCGTCAGGGTGTGCAGGCCATCCGCCAGCGGGGTAGTCGGAGTAAAGCTCCAGGCGCTGTTGGCATCGGCCACCACGCTGCCGAGCATCAGGGTGCCGTCGTAGATGCTCACCGTCGCGCCCGCTTCCGCGGTGCCGCTGAGGGTTGGTCTCGCGTCGTTGGTCAGCTGGCCGCTGGTAAGGGTCGTCACCGTGCCGACATCATCCACCACTGAGACCAGCACCGGCACCGCTGGCGGCAGGGTATCTACCGTCAGGCTGAAGGTGTTGGACGGATCGCTGACGTTACCCGCCGCATCCGTTGCCACCGCCGTGAAGTTGTGCGTGTCGTTGGTGAGCGGCGTGGTCAGGGCAATCGACCAGTTGCCGCTGGCATCCGCGGTGGCGGTGCCCAGCAGGATATCGCCTTCAAACACCTGCACCCGGGCGTTCGCTTCGCTGGTCCCGGTGAGCACCGGCAGGGTGTCATCGGTGCGCTGCCCGCTGGGGAGTGCCCCGGTTATGCTGCCGACATCATCCTGGGCCAGGGCGATCACCGGTGCGAGCGGTTTGACGGTATCGACAATCACCGTAAAGCCCGCCGAGGCTTCGCTGAGGTTGCCTGCCGCGTCGGTGGCGCTGGCGGTGAAGGTGTGGCTGCCGTTACCGAGCGCCGTGGCCGGGGTAAAGCTCCACTCCCCGGCGGCGCTGGCCTGTACGGTGCCAAGGGCCACGCCGTTGTCATAGATCGTCACCGTGGCGCTGGCGGCCGCCTGGCCGGACAGGGTTGGGGTCGGATCGTCAGTCACCTGGCCCGAAACGGTGAGCGGCGTCTGGATGCTGCCCACGTTATCGGCGGCGGCCACGATGGTCGGTGCTGCCGGGGCGGTGGTGTCTACCGTCAGGGTAAAGGCTGCGCTTGCAGGACCGGTGTTCCCCGCCGGATCGGTGGCGGTGAAGGTGACGCTGCGCAGCCCCTCGGCGAGGTCGGTGTCAGGGGTAAAGGTCCAGTTCCCCGCGGCGTTAACCACCGCGGTGCCGACCGCTTCTCCATCCACAAGGATACTGACAATCGAGCCCGCTTCACCGGTGCCGTTAAAGGTTGGGCGGGTATCGTTGGTGATGCCGCCGTTGTTTACCGTGCCGGTAAGGGTCCCGACGTCATCCACCACGTTTGCCAGTACCGGTGCCAGCGGCGCGACGGTGTCGACGTTCAGGGAGAAGGCCGGAGAGGTACCCGAGACGTTGCCTGCGGCATCGGTGGCGCTGACGCGCAGCTCGTGCGGCCCCTGAGCCAAATCGGTGTCCGGGGTAAAGCGCCAGTTGCCGCTGTCGTCCACCAGCGCGGTGCCGATCTGCTGGCCGTTATCCAGAATGCGCACGGTGCTGCCCGCCACGCCGGTCCCGGTCAGTTCCGGACGCGCGTCGTTGGTGATCTGGCCGCTGACCAGCACGCCGGTATTGCCCGCCACATCATCGTTAACGCTCACCAGGACTGGCGTCGCCGGTGGTGTCATGTCGACAGTCAGAGTGTAAGCCCCGGACGCTATGCTGACGTTGCCCGCCACGTCGGTGGCGATGGCGGTAAAGCTGTGTTGGCCCTCCGCCAGCACCACCGTCGGAGTGAAGCTCCAGATCCCGCTGCCGTTGGCAACCACGGTGCCGAGCAGGCGGGTGCCTTCATCGAGGGCGACGCTGCTGCCCGCTTCCGCGGTGCCCGTCAGGGTTGGGGTGTTGTCGTTGGTGCTGCCGCCGCTGACCACGTTGCCGGTCACCGGCCCGACGTCATCGTTCGCTCCGGTAATAACCGGTGGTGCTACCACAGTATCCACCACCAGCGAGAACGGTGCCGACGGCTGGCTCTGGTTGCCCGCCGGATCGGTGGCGGTGAGGAGCAGGGTATAGGTGCCATCCGCCAGCGGCTCGGTGGGCGTGAAGCTCCAGGCTCCGGTTGCGCTCACCGGTACGGTGCCGAGCACGGTATCACCGGCATAAATGGTGATCACATCCCCCGGAGTCGCCGTGCCGTTCAGGGTTGGCTGGTTGTCGTTGGTCGGGGTACCGCTAACTACTGAACCGGTGACAGTGCCGACGTTATCCACCAGCGTGCCCAGAGCAGGTGCCGCAGGCGGGGTGAGGTCGATATTCACCGTCGCTTCCGGCGACTGGCCGCTGGTCTGGCCGTCGACGGTAGCGGTGACGCTGAAGCTGTGGCTGCCTTCACTCAAGGCGGTGGCAACCGGCAACGACCAGGCCCCGGTGGTGGCGTCGGCGGTGACGGTGCCCAGCGGCGTGGTGCTGCCGTCGAGATAAACGGTCACCACGCTGCCCGGGATCGCCGTGCCGGTAAGGGTTGGCGTGGCGTCGTTGGAGCTGAGGCCCTTGACGTTGATGCTGCCGCCGGTGCCGTTGTCATCCACGATGGCCTCGATAACCGGCACGTCCGGCAGCGCTGGCGTGGCCGGAACATCATACGATCCCGGCAGGCTGGTGTTGCCCGCCACGTCGCTGGCGGTCAGGCTCAGGGTGACCGCGTCGCTTTGCGGCGGGGTCAGGGCGACGGAGAACTGCCCCTGGGCGTTGGTGACCCCGGTGCCCAGCACCACGTTGCCCGGGCCGGTCACCGTGATGATGGAACCCGCTTCGGCGGTACCGGTCAGCGGCGTACCGCCGGAGACAATCCCGGTCACCACCGGCGCACCCGGCGCCTGGGTATCAACGATCAGGTTAACCGGCGTGCTTTCGCTGGTGTTGCCCGCCGCATCCCGCGCCACCACGGTAAAGGTGTGCGGGGCATCGGAGAGCGGGGTGCCGTCGGGGATCGGCAGCGTCCACTGGCCCTGGGCGTCGGTCTGCACCTCGCCCAGCGGTTGTCCGTCAACAGAGACGGTGATGATGCTGAGCGGCTCCCCGGTCCCGCTCAGGGTCGGGGTGCTGCTGTTGGCGTAGAGCTGGCCGCCCGCCAGGGTGCTGTCGGAGACGCCAGCAGCTGCGGGATGGCAGGAGGGAGGGTGTCAATGGTGAAGGCGAAGTCGCTCCCCGCCGCGCTGACGTTCCCGGCAGCATCCACCGCCGCCACGGTCAGGGTGGTTGGGCCATCTCGCAGTTCCGAAGTGGTGATGGTCCAGATGCCGTCAGTGACCTGGCCGCGTCCCACCTCAATGCCGTTGCTGTAGAGAATCACCGTGGTGCCGTTCTCTCCGGTACCGGTGACGGTTGGGGTATTGTCGTTGCTGCTGCCCCCCGCCGCAATGTTGCCGATGACCGGACCGACGTTGTCATCCACGATGCCGATAGTTGGGATCGCTGGCACGACGCTGTCAACGGTGACGGTCATGCTGCCAGATACCGGCGATGCGTTGCCCGCCGGGTCGGTGGCGGTCAGGGTGAAGCTGTGGGTGCCCTCCGTCAGCGGCAGGTCCGGACGCCACGTCCAGTTGCCGTTGATGTCGACCACCACTTCGCCCACCGGATTGTTTCCGTTGAGGGTCTCGTCATAGATGGTGATGATGTCGTCCGGCGTGCCTGTGCCGCTCAGCACTGGACGGGTATCGTTGGTGGCGCCGTTGTTGGCTACCGGGCCGGTGATATCGCTGACGTTATCCGTCACCACCGGCAGCGCTGGCGTCTCTGGCGCTTCGGTATCGATGGTGATGCTTACCGGCTGGGATGGCGCACTTTCGTTGCCCGCGCCGTCGCTGTTGGTCACGGTCAGGCTCAGATCGTAGGTGCCGTTAGGCAGATCCGCAGGCGGCGTCCAGGTCCAGGTCCCGTCCGGCTGCACGGTGGTTTCACCGATAGGGGTGGTACCGTTATAGATGGTGACGAGATCCCCCTCATTCCCGGTCCCGCTCAGGGTTGGGGTGGTATCACGGGTGCTGCCCCCACCGGTAAGCGGGGTCTCGCCGCTGCCGTCCGGGTTGACGGTGATAGCCGGAATCTCCGGCGTGGCAGGCGGCACGTTATCCACCACCAGGTTAAAGGTGTCGGAGGTGGCGGTGTTGCCTGCTGCATCGATCACCGTGGCGGTCAGGGCGTGTGTGCCGTTCCCCAGCGGCGTAGTGAGCTGTACGCTCCATGCCCCCGTCGCGCTGGTGGTGGCGGTGCCCAGCAGGGTGGTGCCGTCATAGAGGTTAATCTGCGCGTTCGCCGGGCCCGTTCCGCGGATCAGCGGCAGATTTTCATCGGTCGGCTGGTCGCTGAGCACGTCGCCGGTGACGCTGCCAGTGTTGTCCACGGCCAGGGTGATGACCGGGGCGGCTGGCGGTACGGTATCGATAGTGATGTTAAAGGCTGCGGACGACTCGCCGGTGTTCCCGGCGGCATCGGTCGCCACCACGGTGATGACGCGCAGTCCTTCGCCGAGCGCCTCCGGCGGTGTGAAGGTCCATTCACCCCCCGCGCCTACCTGGACAGTGCCCACTTCCTCGCCGTCCACCCGAATGCTGAGGGTGGTGCCCGCCTCCCCGGTACCGCTCAGGGTTGGCTGGTTGTCGTTAGTGGCGCCGTTATTGTTGATGGCAACCGGGCTGCCGGAGAGATCGTTGATCGCCTGGGTGATAACCGGCGCGTCCGGTGCGGTGGCATCCACTACGATGCTCCAGCTGTTGGACGGCGCGCTGTTATTGCCCGCGGCGTCCGCCGACTGCGCGGTCAGGACATGGCCGCCATCAGGCAGCGGTGCCGTCAGCTGGATCTCCCAGGTTCCCTCTGCGCTGACCTGGGTGGTGCCAACCAGATCCGTGCCGCTGTAGAGCAGGATGGTGGTGTTGGCAACGCCGGTGCCGCGCACCAGCGGCGTGTTGTCATTGGTGGTCTGCCCGTCGTTGACGGTGCCGGTATACGCACTCACGTTGTCCACCACGTCGGTGATCGCCGGAACGGCAGGCGGCGTGGTGTCCGGGGCGACGATCTGGCCTTCCGCGCCGGTGTTCCCGGCCCGGTCGGTTGCTGTCACCGTCAGCAGTTCCCCGTTCTGTTTTGGCGTGGTGAGGGTGAGGGAGAAGTTGCCGGTCTCGTCAACGACCCCGGTGCCAATCACCGTGTCGCCATCGCGCACGGTGATGGTGCTGCCCGCTTCGCCCTGGCCGGTGAGGGTGTTGCCGTTGTTGAGCACGGTGAAGCTGCCCGGCGCGCCCGGGGCGATAGTGTCAACGGTGATCGACGTGACCGGTGACCTCGCGCTGAGGTTGCCCGCAGTGTCGGTGGCAGTGGCGGTGAAGTTATGCACCCCGTCGTTGAGAGTGGTGGTGGTCTGCGCCAGGGTCCACTGGCCCTCGGCGTTAGCGATCGTCTCGCCCACCAGGGTGTCGCCGTCGTAAATACGCACGATGGCCCCCGCTTCGGCGGTGCCGTTGAGGGTCGGACGGGTATCGTTGGTCGGGTTGCCGTTGAGAACAGGCCCCTGTACCGAACCGATGTCATCCACAACCGAGACGATGGCAGGCGCTGGCGGCGCGATGGTATCCACGTTGATCACAAATCCGCTGGTCGGCGGGCTGACGTTGCCCGCCGCGTCGGTGGCGGTCACCGTCAGGGTGTGCAGACCGTCGCCCAGTGGGCTCTGCGGGGTAAAGATCCAGGCGTTGTCGGCCCCGACGAGCGCGGTGCCCAGCAGGGTGGCGCCGTCGTAAATGTTCACCGTGGCACCCGCCTCTGCGGTGCCGCGCAGCGTCGGGTTCGCATCGTTGGTCAGCTGGGCGTTGTCGAGGATGCCTCCGGCGCCGACATCATCAGTGACCGAAACCAGCACCGGCGCTGCTGGCGGCTGGGTATCGACGGTCAGGGTGAAGGCGGCGGACGGATCGCTGGCGTTGCCCGCGGCATCAATGGCTACCGCCGTGAAGCTGTGCTCAGCATCGCTGAGCGGCTCGGTGAGCGTGGCCGTCCAGTTTCCTTGCGCATCCGCCACGCCTTCACCCACCAGGGTTTCGCCTTCAAAGATCTGCACCCGGGCATTCGGCTCGCTGGTGCCGGTGAGCACCGGGAGAGTGTCGTTGGTGCTGCTTCCGCTGGCGAGCGCACCGGTGCCCGGGGCGACGTCATCCTGGGCCAGGGCGATCACCGGCGCTACCGGTTTAAGGGTATCGACAATCAGGGTGAAGCCCGGCGAGAGCTCGCTGACGTTGCCCGCCGCGTCGGTGGCGCGGGTGGTAAAGGTGTGGCTGCCGTTGTTGAGCGCCTGGTCTGGGGTGTATGTCCAGTCACCCGCTTCGTTAGCCTGCACGGTATCGATCAGAGCGCCGTTGTCATAAATATCCACCGTGGCATTGGCTTCAGCCCTGCCGCTCAGGGTCGGGGTGGTGTCGTCGGTGGTCTGGCCGGAGGTGGTGATCGGGTTCTGGATCGTTCCGACGTTATCGCTGATGGCGGTGAGGGTCGGTGCCGTTGGGGCCTGGGTGTCCACCGTCAGAACAAACGGCTCGCTGGCATCCCCGGTATTTCCGGCGACGTCAGTGGCGGTAAAGCGAATGCTGCGGGTGCCTTCTTCCAGGGGCTGATCGGGCGAGAAGGTCCAGCTGCCTGCGGCGTTAACCACCGCGGTGCCGATCTCCTGATCGTCAACAAGGATACGGATCGTGGCACCCACTTCGCCGCTGCCGGTAAAGGTTGGACGGGTGTCGTTGGTGGTATCGCCGCTTTCCAGCGTGGTGATCTCTGCGCCGACAGCATCCGCCACGGTGATCACCACCGGCGCCAGCGGGGCGGTGGTATCCACGTTCAGCGTAAAGGCTGGCGAGGTGCCCGAGAGGTTGCCTGCGGCATCGGTGGCGCTGACACGCAGATCGTGCGAGCCCTGCGTCAGATCGGTTCCAGGGATAAAGCTCCAGTTGCCGCTTTCGCTAACGAAGGCGGTGCCGATCTCCACGCCGTTATCCAGAATATGCACGGTGCTGCCCGCCACGCCGGTCCCGGTCAGTTCCGGGCGGGTGTCGTTGGTGACCTGGCCGTTGGTCAGCGGGCCGGTGCTGCCCTCCACATTATCATTGATGCTGACAATCACCGGGGTGGCCGGTGGGGTCATGTCCACGAACAGCGTGTAAGTACCAGATACCGGGCTGACGTTACCCGCGCTGTCGGTAGCGACTGCGGTAAAGCTGTGCTGACCTTCCGCCAGCACGCGGGTGGGGGTGAAGCTCCAGGCGCCCGTGGCGCTGGCGGTGACGGTACCCAGCAGCGTAATGCCATCGTAGATCGCCACGCTGCTGCCCGCCTGTGCTGTACCCGAGAGGGTAGGAGTATTGTCGTTGGTGCTGCCGCCGTTAGCTACGTTGCCGCTGACCGGATCGACATTGTCGTTAGCGCCGGTGATAAGCACTTCGCCCGCGCTGGTATCCACCACCAGCGTGAACGGTGCCGAGCGCGGACTTTCGTTGCCCGCCGGATCGGTGGCAGTAAGGGTCAGGCTGTAGGTGTCATCATCCAGCGGCTGGGCAAGGGTAATGCTCCAGGCCCCGGTGTTGCCCACCGTTGCCGTACCGAGCACGGTGTCGCCTGCATAGAGGGTAATGACGTCGCCCGGCGTCGCCGTGCCGTTAAAGGTCGGCAGGTCATCGTTGGTCGGTCTGCCGCTGACGATGGCGCCCGAAACCGGGCCCACGTCGTCCACCACGCTACCGAACGCCGGGACGGACGGCGGGGTGATATCGATATTGACCGTCGCCTCCGGCGACAGGCCACTGGTCTGGCCGTCAACGGTGGCGGTGACGCTGAAGCTATGGCTGCCCTCATCCAGGGCGGTTTCGATCGGGAACGACCAGGCGCCGGTGGTGACGTCGGCGGTGACGGTGCCCAGCGGCGTGGTGCTGCCGTCGAGATAGATTGTCACCTCGCTGCCCGGGATGGCGGTGCCGGTGAGGGTTGGCGTGGTGTCGTTAGAGCTGCCGCCTTTAACGTTGCCGCCGGTGCCGTTGTCATCAACAATCTCGTTGATGACCGGAACGTCCGGCAGCGCTGGCGTAGCCGGAACGTCATACGAGCCCGGCTGGCTGGTGTTGCCCGCCACGTCGCTGGCGGTCAGGCTCAGGGTGACCGCGTCGCTTTGCGGCGGGGTCAGGGCGATGGAGAACAGCCCCTGGGCGTTGGCGACGCCGGTGCCCAGCACCACTTCATCCGGGCCACGTACCGTCACGGTAGCGCCCGCCTCGGCGGTACCGGTCAGCGGCGTACCGCCGGAGACAATCCCGGTCACCACCGGCACGCCCGGTGCCTGGGTATCAACGATCAGGTTAACCGGCGTGCTTTCGCTGGTGTTACCCGCCGCGTCGCGCGCCACCACGGTGATGGTATGGCTGGCATCGCTCAGCGTGGTGCCTTCCGGCAGCGGCAGCGTCCATTGGCCCCCGGCGTCGGTCTGCACCTCGCCCACGGCGTTGCCGTCGATAACCACGGTGATGGTGCTGAGCGGTTCACCGCTGCCGCTCAGGGTTGGGGTGCTGCTGTTGGCGTAGAGCTGGCCGCCCGCCAAGGTGCTGTCAGAGATGTCAAGCAGCTGTGGGTTACCTGGCGGTTGGGTGTCGATGGTGAAGGCAAAATCGTTGCCCGCGCCGCTGACGTTCCCGGCAGCATCCACCGCCGCCACGGTCAGGGTAGTCGGGCCATCTCGCAGTTCCGGAGTGGTGATGCTCCAGCTGCCGTCAGTGACCTGGCTGCGTCCCACCTCCACGCCGTTGCTGTAAAGGATCACGGTGGTGCCGTTTTCGCCGGTGCCGGTGACGGTCGGGGTATTGTCATTGCTGCTGCCGCCCGCCGGGAGGTTATCATCCACGCTGCTGATAACCGGGATCGCCGGTACCTCGCTGTCGACGGTCACGGTGATGGTGTTTGAGATCGCCGAGACGTTACCCGCCTCGTCGGTGGCGGTCACGGTGAAGCTGTGCTGCCCCTGGGCCAGCTCGTCATCAGGTCGCCAGCTCCAGTTGCCGTTGATGTCGACCACCACTTCGCCCACCTTGACGTTGCCCGTGGCGGTCTCGTCGTAGATGCTGATGGTGTCATCCGGGGTGCCCGTGCCGCTCAGTACCGGACGGGTATCGTTGGTGGCGCCGTTGTTGCCAACCGGGCCGGTAATTTCGCTGACGTTATCGGTAATAACCGGGGCGGCGGGCTGATCCGGCGCGTCGGTATCGATGGTAATGCTCACCGGCTGCGACGGGGCGCTCTCGTTGCCCGCGCCATCTTTGTTGGTCACGGTCAGGCTGAGATCGTAGGTGCCGTTAGGCAGTGCTTCTGGCGGGGTCCAGCTCCAGCTCCCGTCTGGCTGGACGGTGGTTTCGCCGATTTTGGTGGTGCCGTCGTAGATGGTGACGATGTCGCCTTCCGTACCGGTACCGCTCAGGGTTGGGGTGGTGTCGCGGGTGCTGCCGCCGGAGGTGAGGATCGCTTCCTCGCCGCCGTCAGGATTGACGGTGATCTCCGGTAGCGCCGGGGTGTCCGGCGCGAGGGTATCCACCACCAGGTTAAAGCTCTCAGAGGTGGCGGTGTTGCCCAGCGCATCGCTGACGGTGGCGGTAATGGTGTGAGTGCCATTCCCCAGCGGGGCGGTCACTTGCAGGCTCCATTCGCCCTGCGCATTGGTGATGGCAGTGCCCAGCAGCGTGGTGCCTTCATAGAGGGCGATCTGCGCGTTCGCCGGGCCGGTGCCGTAGAACACCGGACGGGTTTCGTCGGTGGGCACGTTGTTGTCCACATCTCCCTGCACGCTGCCGGTGTTATCTGCCACCCGGGTAATGACCGGGGCGGCGGGCGCGGTGGTGTCAACGGTCAGCGTAAAGGCGTCGGAGGCGGCGCTGTTATTCCCGGCGGCATCTTTCGCCACCACCGTGATGGCGTGCTCCCCATCTTCAAGCGCTGTCGCCGGGGTGAAGTTCCACTCGCCGCCGCTGCCCACCAGCGCGGTGCCCACCTCCACGCCATCCACCAGAATGGTGATGGTCGACCCGGCTTCACCGGTGCCGTAGAGGGTAGGGCGGTTGTCGTTGGTGGCGCTGTTGTTATTAATCACGCCAGCAGAGTCAGGCAGATCGTTGATCACCTGAACGATGGCAGGCGTACCCGGTGCGGTGGCATCGAGAATAATGCTCCAGGTGTTGGACGGGACGCTGCGGTTGCCTTCGCTGTCCACTGCTTCTGCCCGCAGGACGTAGCCGCCGTCTGCGCCCAGCTCTGTTTGCGCTGACCAGCTGCCGTCCGCATTCACTACGGCAGAACCGACCACAACGTCGCCGCTTAAGATGTAAATGGTGCTCCCTGGTTCCCCGGTGCCGGTGATAACCGGACGGGTGTCGTTGGTGATCTGACCCTCGAGAACCAGGCCAGTGACATCATCCACGTCATCAACCACGCTGCTGATAACCGGCGCCTCCGGCGGGGTGACGTCCGGGGCGGTAACGCTGCTTTCCGGCCCGGTATTGCCCGCGGCATCGGTAGCGGTAACCGCCAGCGCTTCACCGTTGAGCCTTGGGGTGCTGAGAAGAATATTGAAGTTGCCGTCAGCGTCTGCCACCCCTCTGCCAATCACGTCGTCGCCATCGCGGATGGTGACGGTGCTGCCCGCTTCGGCCCTACCGGTAACAGTGGCGCCATTCACAGAGATCTGCAGATCGGTTGGCGCGTCAGGCGGGGTGACATCCCCCACCACCACAGTGGCGGGCTGGCTCTGGTTCCCGGCGGCATCGGAGGCCACCACGTTGAGGGTATCGCCTTCGTTTTGCGCCTCGTCGAGGGGGATCGTGAAGTCGCCGTTGGCATCGGCAGTGCCGCGGCCAATTTCGTCCCCGGCACCGTTGGTGATGATGATTTTACTGCCCGGCTCGGCGGTACCGACGACCTCGGTGCCGCCCGGGATCAGGCTGATGGTCGGCTGATCCGGAGGCGTGCGGTCGATGGTAAAAGCAAACGGTTCGGAGGGGGCGCTGGTATTGCCCGTGAGATCCGTTTCCGTCAGGGTGAGGGAGTGTGGCCCGTCGGCAAGGGGTGTCTCCGGAGTAAAGCTCCAGGTGCCGTCTGCGCCGACAACGGTCTCGCCCACGAGCTGGCCGTTATCATAAATCCGGATGGTGCTGCCCGCTTCACCGCTACCGTTCAGGGAAGGGCGGTTGGCATCGGTGGTCTCCCCGGCGGCAATGACCCCCTGTATCGTGCCGGTGGTGTCATTCACCGTCACGCCGGATGGCGCATTCGGCGCGACGGTATCCACGGTAAAGCTGAAGGCCGGGGAGGCCGGTCCGGTGTTGCCCGCGCCGTCGGTGGCCCGGGGGGTGATCTGATGCGCCCCTTCGCCCAGCGCGCTGGCCGGGGTGAAGGTCCAGCTACCGTCGCTGTTGACCGGCGCGGTGCCGATGGCGTTGCCGTTGTCGTAAATCGTGATGGTGGTGCCGGGTTCACCGCTGCCGTTAAAGGTAGGGCGGGCGTCATCGGTGGTCTGGCCGCTGGTGAGTGACCCCGTTACGTTGCCCACGTCATCGACCACGCTGGCGACAACTGGCGCTGCGGGTGGGGTGGTATCTGCGGCGGTCACCGGAGTGCCCGGGCCGACGTTGCCTGCGCCGTCGGTTGGCGTGACGGTCAGGGTTTCCCCGTTGGTGTAAGGCTTGCCGAGATCGACGGTGAACTCGCCGTTGCCGTTGGCCTGGCCCCGACCGATGACGTTGCCGTTGGCATCGGTAACGGTGAGGGTGCTGTTGGGTTCGGCGCTCCCGCTAAGCTGGGTGCCATCTGCTGAGAATCGGAGGTTGGCGGGTGCGCCCGGCGGGGTAGTGTCGTTCGGGCTGCCCGGCAGGGTGGGGTTCCCGCCATTGTCGCTCCCTCCGCCGTTATCGCTGCCCCCGCCGTTATCAATGCCGCCGTCACCGTCGCCATTACTTCCGCCACCGCCACCGCCGCCACCACCACCAGCGGCCAGCGCAATGCCCCCTGCGACCGCCACTCCGCCCAGTGCCCACGGCCAGATCGCCGCTTCGCCCGCGGAGGCGGTTGTGGTTCCTGCCAGCAGGGCATCAATGGAGGCTATCGACTGGTATTGCTCTGCTGCCATCGGGTCAGCAATCCACCACAGCGCACCGTTGTCCTCTTCCAGCACCAGTTGGCTGATACCGTTATCGCCGCTGACGAAGAAGTTTTTAACGGTAATGGTTTCGCCGTCGGTCAGCTTAACGATCAGGTCGTTCCCGCTGCGGTTGTACTCGAGAATGTCGGCCCGATCAGCGTTGATTTTTACAATGGAGGAATCATTCAGCGTCACCTGAGACCCGTCTGTTACTGATTCAACGTGCGTCAGTTTGGAGATGACAGTGATTTTACTCATGTGTATTACTCCCGGCAGAGTGCAGAGAAATGGCGTGCAGTTTTTACCATTTCTTTTCAGCAGATTAAGCGCCACCCAAAGGGGAATTGTTTATTTCAAACAATGACCCTGGGTAATTATTTAAAAGTGATTAAAAGCTGCCGATATAGCGATGGTGGCAGCGACATTTAGCCTTTGTTACTCAAGAGATAATGCGGTTGGGAATATATTCTGGGTGGTAAAATCCTTGTCTTTAATAATGGTAAGAATTTGTGATTGACTGAATTTGATATAGCCAGAAAGTACCAGAAGTGCAAATTAAGCGTGAGTTAATAGTTGATTAGCTTTATTTAAAATATCGCTTTCTGCGGGGTGAAAATATCGGGATCAGGCGTGGCGCGGCTTGCGGGCGGTGGTTAAACGAGGCGCAAGTACGGGTTTTTGTTTTTAATTTAATAAGATAGGGGTATTTGGTGAAGGGGTGTTTTTTTATATGGGTATTTTAGCGTGGCTGTGTAAATAATTAAGTGGGAGTAAAGGTGATATTCAATATGATATATTTGAAGGGATGTTTAATATTGCCGGATGTGGGTTGAATTAATAAAGAGTTGTGCTATTTAGATGAGCGTATAAGTTAAGGCAACCAGGTTATTTGGTAGAAATGTTATTAGGGTGGGGGAGGTCACATTATTTTCTTTTTGGGGGGGAGGTGAGGGAGTATATGTGGCGAAGCAGAGGTTCCGTTCACCTCACGTTTTCTGCTTCTCTGTTACCCCTGAATCGGTGAACGTGCCAGGGTGGCTCAATCGCCACCACCCTGGCGACCCGGGCTCCCGGCAAGACGGCGATTTTCAGCCGGACCAGGGAGCCGCTTTAATTCTGTTATTATTCTGGAATTATTTCATTGCGTTAACATTTTTGTGCCGGGTTTTGTAGGCCGGGTCAGGCGTAGCCGCCACCCGGCGGGATTAAGTTAACCGGTGATAATATGATTCTGGTTCACCAGCTCCTCGTAGGTGGTCTGCACTTTATCCAGCGTCACCAGCGTGGCCGGGGCAAAGCTGGTGCCTGCACCATCCCGGTCGAGCGTGATTGTCGTGCCGCCATCGCTGTTGCTGGTGACATGGAGATAATCACCCAGCGTGTTGCCATCGCCATTCCAGCCCACCAGCAGCTGGCTGATGTCGATTTTGTCGCCCTGCGCCAGCGAGAAGTTGCTGACGTGGTCTCCGCCATTATCGCTGAGCACGTTGTAAATCAGCGTCTCGCCCGTGGTGCTGGCGCTCAGGGTGCTCACCATCGGCTCCTCGCTCTGGGCAAACGCCGCGGTTGCCACTGATGTCGTCGGTGGGGTCGGGGCCAGCGGGTCGACGTTAATCGTCCAGGTTTCAGAGATCAAGCTGTGATTGCCGCGGCGGTCAACCGCATCGGCGGTCAGGGAGTGGAGCCCATCGGTCAGACTGGCGGGCACCTGGAACGACCAGTTACCCGCTGAATCGACCTCCGTAAAGCCGATCTGCATCTGCTCGCTGTAGACATAAATTTTGGTGCCGATCTCACCGGTGCCGGAGATGAGCGGCGTGCGGTCGTCGCTTAACGATCCGCTCTCGATGGTGCCGATGGTATCCGGTACGTTATCCACCACGTTGGTGATGAGTGGTGTGGCCGGTGGGGTCGTGTCGTCGGCTTCTACCGTACTGGGGGCGCTGGTGTTGCCCGCCTTATCGGTGGCGGTAAGACTCATGATCTCCCCGTTCAGCTTGGCGGTGGGCAGCGTGAAGGAGAAGCTGCCCGATTCGCCGACAGTCAGCTCGCCGAGTTTAGGGGTCCCTTCCATGATGACCACGGTGCTGCCCACTTCCGCCGTGCCGGTGAGCGCCAGGCCATTATCGGAGACATCCAGCTCTGCAGGTGGCGCCGGTGGCGTGGAGTCAAGGGCGGTGGCCTGCGCCGGCTGGCTCGGGTTTTGGGCGGTATCGAAGGCGTAGACCGTCAGCACTTCGCCGTTGAGCTGGTTCGGGGCGATATTGACGGTGAATTTGCCGTCGGCACCCACGGTGCCGGTACCTATCTCCTGGCCCGTGGCATCGCGTACCGAGATGCGGGCATCCACTTCCGCTTCACCGCTCACGCTGTCACCCGTCGCGGCGACGGTGAGGGCTGTCGGTGCCGCTGGCGGGGTGATGTCCGGCACAGGCAGCGAAGAGGCCGGACCTTCGTTACCCGCCCGGTCAGTAGCCACGGCGCTCAGGGTTTCGCCATTGGTCTGCGGGGTGGTCAGGGTCAGCGAAAATGCCCCGTTGACGTCCGCGATGGCCTCACCCAGGCTGTCACCCACGTCGTTGGTGACCGTAACCGTCGAGTTGGGCTCGGCGCTACCGGTGACGATGGTGCCAGTGGCATTGATGGTGAGGCCACTCGGCGCGGCAGGCGGTGTGCGGTCGACGGTAAATTCAAACGGCGTGGAAGAGGGGCTCAGATTGCCCGCAACATCCGTCTCCGTCAGGGTAAAGGTCTGTAGCCCTTCCGTCAGCGGCTCGGCAAGCTGGTAGCTCCAGGAGCCGTTGTCCGGAACGATGATCTCCGCCACCAGCAGATCGTTGTGGTAGAGGGTAATGGTGCTGCCGGGATCGCCCGTGCCGCTCAGCACCGGCTGGTTGTCATCGGTAAACCCCCCGGAGGTGATGAACCCCTGGATGTTGCCCACCTCATCCATCACCTGCAGCACCGGCGCATTCGGAGCGACGGTATCAATGGTGAGATTAAATGCGGGAGAGTCCGGGCTGGTATTGCCTGCCGGGTCGGTAGCGCTGGCGGTGATCTGATGCAAGCCGTTAGCGAGATCGGCGGTTGGGGTAAATGTCCAGCTACCGTCGCTGTTCACTACCGTGCTGCCGATGTTCTTCCCGTTATCATACACCGTGATGGTCGAACCGGCCTCGCCGCTGCCGCTAAAGACCGGGCGCGGATCGTCGGTGGTCTGATCGCTGTTCAGCGCCCCGGTCAGGCTGCCGGCGTTGTCGTCAGCGATAATAATCATGGGCGCATCTGGCGGGGTGGTATCCGCAGCGGTAAGGCTGGTGGGCGGGCTGACGTTGCCGGAGCTGTCGGCGGCTGTGGCCGTCAGGGTCTCGCCGTTGGTGTAGGGCACCCCCAGCTCGACGGTAAATTCGCCATTGCCGTTGGCTTTGGCTTTGCCCACCACGTTACCGTTGGCATCGGTGATGGTTACCATGCTGTTGGCTTCGGCGCTGCCGAGCAGCTGGGTGTTACCGTTGGCGAAATGCAGGTTAGTGGGCGCGTCGGGCGGCGTGGTATCCTGCGCTACCGGACCCGGATCGATGCGATCGTCACCGCCCCCACCGCCGCCGCCCCCACCGCCTGCTGCCAGCGCAATGCCCCCCGCTGCGGCCACGCCACCCAGCACCCACGGCCAGATAGGGGTATCGCCCGATGAGCTGCTGACGTTACCGGCAATCAACGCGTCGGTTGACGGGATCGACTGGTAACGCTCAACCGCCAGCGGATCTTCAATCCACCACAGCGCGCCGTTTTCATTCAGTACCAGCTGATGATCGTTGACGTAGTAGTTCTTTAGCGTCACGGTTTCGCCGTTGGTCATCCTGACCAGCAAATCGTTATTGCTGCGGGAATAACTGGCAATATCGCCCCTGCCTGCATCGAGCTTAACAACGGAATCCTCGCCCAGAATGATCTGGTTACCTTCTGCGACTGTTTGTTGATGCGTCAGTCTGGAGATAACAGTGAATTTACTCATTTGTATGACTCCCAACAGAGTGTAATGAATGCTGTGTGTAAAAATCGTTTTTCTTTCAGCAGATTTTAAGCGTCCCGAAGGAGACACTATTTGTCAGAAATAATGTCCTGCTGTAATAGTTTTTCTGCGACTTTGTTGTTTTTGCGCAGGCGTGATGATTGCCATCCCTGATATTTATATTGCTGGCTTTTTATAAGTGCATTAAAGGATATAGTCAGAAAGAACCAAAAGCGCAAATGACGAAGCGGTGAAATAAAACATAGCCGATCGCTAAACTGCGCTGAAACCCAGTTAACAAGTAAGTAATTGTTGAGCGTGTTACTTAAATTCTTGTTTTATTGTGCTTTTATTATGGTTTATTGTCTTTTATTAGTGCAGGTAATGAAGCGGAGAATGCGAGAGATCACAAATTTCAGCGCTGGAGTAGCTTTTTTATTTATTAAGTGTGAGGGCGCGATAACACTCTGCGCATGCTATTTCCGCAACTGGGTAATAGAAGCGTTGCTGAATTTTTGAATAATACAAAGGCATGATTTTTTCTCTATCGGATAACGCCTTTCAGGAAATGCTCTACGACATTCGCACTATTTTTTACGTGTGTATTATTTTCAGAAAGGCAGTATAGAACAGGCGGGATTTTTTACCGGGGCAATTATTAATAAATATTATTGCCTCAGGTCAAAAATTTACTGACGCCGCATCGCCTGGATCTCAATGGCAATGGCGATGCGATCGTCCACCACCAGCGCAAAGCGATCCATCTTATATGCGGAACGGGAGATGGCGGTGGTAGCATGCAGCGCGATCGCCTCGTCCGGCAGACGATCGAGCGTGGCTTCGAGGATCACCGGGCGGCTAAGATCGCGGACGGTGAGAGTGCCGAACGCGCGGTAATGATCGTCCTTAACCTTCACCACCCGGGTGCTGGTAAAGGTGATCGTCGGGTAGCGGGCGGCGTCAAAGAACATATCGCTTTTCAACTGCCAGGTGAGCAGATTATTGGAGGCCTGAAGCGTAGCGACCGGCACCGACACCCGGATGCGATCGTCAAATTCATTGTCCGGGTTCAGCGTGACCGTCCCCGTCACCCCCTGGAGATGCGCCCAGGAGGGTATGCCGCCGAAGGCGCGCCACGACAGCTTGATGGCGGTCTTCTGGGTGTCGATGGCATAGACAACGGGGGCGGCGTAAAGCGACGGGCAAACGAGCGTGAAGACCAGCAGAAAAATGCGGCGCAGCATTAGGGGCTCTCCCTTTCACAGGTTGCAAGTTAACGCATCAGCGCGCAGGCTTGTTTGGTGTAAGAGGGGTGTTGCCCTGCGTGAGAATAAGCGTAGAAACAGGGAAGCGCATCAGCAAGGGTTAGCAGGATCCTTCCCCGCATCGCGGGTAAAAGAGCGAACCGGCTTGCCAGATACCCGGGGCAATCTGAATATCTTAACGGAGGGGTTATGTCGTTCCTTGAAGAACTGGATGCAAAAGTCAAAGCCCAGAGCGGGCTTATCGTCTCGTGTCAGCCGGTACCGCACAGCCCGCTGGATAAGCCGGAGATTGTCGCGGCCATGGCGCTGGCGGCGGAGCAGGCGGGAGCCGTAGCGCTGCGCATTGAAGGTATTAAAAACCTGCGGGCGGTGCGTGCCGTGGTGAGCGTGCCGATAATTGGCATTGTGAAACGCGATCTGCCCGACTCTCCGGTACGCATTACGCCCTGGCTGGAGGATGTGGATGTTCTGGCAGAAGCAGGGGCCAGCATTATTGCTTTTGACGGTACGCAGCGCCCGCGCCCGGTACCGATTGACGCTCTGCTTGCCCGCATCCGTCACCATCAGCTGACGGCAATGGCAGACTGCTCCTCGCAGGAGGACGGGCTGTATTGCTACCAGCTTGGGGTTGAGCTGATTGGCACCACGCTGTCGGGCTACACCTCAGAGGTGACGCCCACGGCCCCGGATCTGGCGCTGGTATCGAGCCTGAGTCAGGCCGGGTGCCGGGTGGTAGCCGAGGGGCGTTACAATTCGCCGGAACTGGCGGCGCAGGCCATTGAGCATGGGGCATGGGCCGTGACGGTCGGTTCCGCCATCACCCGGCTGGAGCATATCTGTCAGTGGTATCGGGACGCATTACAGAGGGCGTCAGAATGAGCCCAAGCGGCATTATCGCGCGCTGACTGATCTTCACATCACGCGTCATCTTCATGACTTGTCAGGCGTGCCCCGCGCGGACAGTATCCCATCTTCAAGCCGGGCCATTTTCATCTCCCGAGTACAAGTCTTATCGTCGCGAGGCTATTTTTCCCGTCATAGCTACGCTTTACCATCACATTATTGCGACACACACGATAAACGACGGAGAGATTATGAAAGCCATTGCCATTACCCGTTCTGCCCCTGACAACATCGCGTTCCTGCAGGATATCGAATTGCCGCAGCCGCAAGCGACAGGACACGATCTGCTGATTGAAGTGAAAGCCATCTCCGTAAACCCGGTAGATACCAAGGTCCGCGCCGGTTTTACCGGCGATACGCCGCGCGTTCTCGGCTGGGATGCTGTTGGTGTGGTGGCAGCGGTGGGCGAGGCGGTAACACTTTTCGCGCCCGGGGATGAAGTCTGGTATGCCGGTGCGCTGGGACGGCCTGGCAGCAACAGCGAGTTTCAGCTGGTGGACGAGCGCATTGTCGCCCTGAAGCCAAAAACCCTGGATAACGCCTCCGCTGCCGCGATGCCGTTAACCGCCATCACCGCGTGGGAGATGCTGTTCGATCGCCTGGGCATTCAGGAGCAGGGTAATGAAGGCGACACGCTGCTGGTTGTCGGCGCGGCGGGCGGGGTGGGGTCCATCCTGGTGCAGCTGGCGCGCAAGCTGACGAAAATGACTGTGGTAGGTACGGCGTCACGCCCGGAAAGCCAGCAGTGGGTGCGGGAAGCGGGGGCGCATCATGTTATCGATCACAGCAAACCGCTGTCGGAAGAATTAGCCGCCGCGGGCATCAAAGAGGTCACTCATGTCGCCAGCCTGACCCACACCGCAGCGCACTATGAAGAGATTATTAAGGCCCTGGCGCCGCAGGGCAAACTGGCGCTGATTGACGATCCCGAGACGCTGGATGCCCGCCCGCTGAAAGCAAAAAGCATCTCCCTGCACTGGGAGTTTATGTTCACCCGCTCTATGTTTGAGACCGCCGATATGATTGCCCAGCACCAGCTGCTGACCCGCGTGGCAAATCTTATTGATGAGCAGGTGCTTACCACGACGCTGGGTGAGCATTACGGGGCGATTACAGCGGAGAATGTGCAGAAGGCCCATGCGCAGCTCGAGACCGGGCGTGCGGTCGGGAAGATTGTTCTGGAGGGGTTCTGAGATGGCTTCCTCTGACATCATCACACTTATTGCGGTTCTGAAGGCGAAGCCCGGCAAACGTGACGCGCTCAAGACGGCCTTACAGGCGCTGCTGCTGCCGACCCGTCAGGAGCCGGGCAACGTTGAGTATCAGCTGTTTCAGCTGCGCGATACGCCGGACATGTTTTACGTCCGGGAAGCCTGGCGAGGCCAGGAGGCACTAGAGGCTCACATTGCGCTGCCCCATTTCCAGGCCTTTATCCTGCAGATGGATGAGTTGCTGGCGGAGCCGCTGCGGCTGGATTACCTGACGGCGGTAGAGGCTTAAGAATTATGTTGAGGGACGCAGGGAAGGTTGGAGTACTGGAATAGAGGGACAGTAGTAACAAAAAAGCCCGCATTGCGGGCTTTCAGGACTTTGTATCAGGCTCTGGTGACCGTTAACAAAGAATTTTGGTGGAGCTGGCTTGAAGCGACACCAAATACTAACTGTCTGATTCTTTGAGCAATGTAGCGGGAATCAATGTCACAGCAGTATGGCACACCCAACTAGCTACGATCAATAGCCCTAACTGCCCTGAGTTGATTGCTTTTTGGCTGCTCTTAGTTGCTTAGTGAAGAAACGAGCTCTGTCTTTCTGTCTGAAATCAACTTGACCGGCCGCATGCAGCTTGCCTGCTAGCTTTTCTAGATGGATTATTTTTGCTGTGTTGTCTGTTGCATCAGCCAAAATAGCGAATTCTTTTCCGATCGAATCATTGTGTGCCCAACGAACCTTAAGTTCTCCATCCTGAATCACTATCCCTGTAAGCAGCTTTCCTTCTGATGACGTATAAAATCGCTCTTTTTTGTCTTTAGAGGTGAGACCATGAGAACGAATACATTTTTTAGCTTGGGCAGCAAATCCTTTCGGGATTTTCGAGCCGGAGAACGCTACATCGTCAACATATGCCGTAAATACTAAGCTGCTTGATGCTGCAAGATGGCTAAGCTCGTCAAACATGTCTTTATGGGCCCAAAACGCCATAGCCATGCTAATAGGGCTACCTGTGGGCACTTTTCCTGCAAAGGTTGCGAGATTGGTCATGACATAAGCCACATCAGGTGACATCTCGAATTTTTCAACAAATGCTTTGTAGACCTTCGCAGCTCTAGTCGAGGGGAAAAACTTGTGAATGTCGAGCTTCAGAAGTTCAGTTGCTTGCCTGTGAGATTCAGCATTGGTCAGAGTTGAATGCTTTTTCCGACCGGAATGCAGGTAGGAGGGTAACTCAATTCTGCTCAATAATGCACCAATCCGTTTATGCACGACTTTTAGTTGAGCACTCGGCTCTTGGATTGTCCTTCCTGCATCGTTTTTGAATTCTTTGTACGCAGAGTCAAGCATGAGCTTATCTGCTTGTTTCTTTGATAAGCTTATGATTTCTAACAGTTTATTTTTTGATTTGAGCTTATAAAGAGGGGATTGGTTCAAAGGATAAAGTTTGAGAGGACTATGAAGACTAGAGGAACGTTTTGTGCTTATCATCGTTGTTGGTCCTATCTTTTACGGCCTCCATTGGAATAAACCCTTGATGGATGACCAGACGGAAGCAACTCCTTCAGAATGAAAAACCTCCGAGATGATCTCGCGGATGAGTAGACCGAGCAGATACTTGGCTACACCCTTGAAAAAACCTTTGGAACGGTCGTTCGCACAAAACGTTTGCTGAACACTAGTCCGGTACTTCTTACGTGTCTTGCGACTCATAATTACATCTCCTTTTCAGTTCCCGATGACCGACATGGCCACCAGTCTCGCCTGAACTGACAGGAATAAGAGATGTTCAGCAATTAACCCCAGTTTTCGACGTCACAGCGTGACGTCCTCTCGCCACAAATCCAGCGATCCCAGCTGTCCCGGTACGAACCAGAGCGTCGGTGATGCGTAGCATCGTAACGTTGGAACATTGAGCAAGCGTGGCATGCGTCGTGTGGGGGAGAGATCAGAGGCCGAAACCTCCACGATGGCTGACAAGCAGACCATCAAGCTTTTGCGAGAAATTCTCTCCTAGGTACTAGCGGGGACATTTTATGATCATATTCATGTAGTTAGCAATAGATCGGTAAGAGCTTTGTTTCGAAATGTGAGTGATGATGAGAGAGGGAATTAGGACGCGAATTCAACTCCCTAACTGGGAGCTGAATTCGTAGCGACGGCTATTGAGATAGAAGCGAACCAAGGAATCATTGGCACGACTATGAAATCAAAGAATAACAGTAAGTTACCTTTACGTTTCGATTCCGAATGCACCACTACTTTGTAGCATTCATCGGGCTTGTGTCAGTAGTATGAACCTTCGATTTTGTTCAATAGCTGAGTGAATCTGAGATGTTCATAGAATTGATTTCGGTACTCGTTAAACTTGGCCCCTGTATCATCTGTTGTAAGACCCGGATAGAACAGCTTATCCATGCTGGCTGTTGCTGGGAAAAGTTGTCCACGCATTTTTTTAGTTACTGAATCTACACAAATCTTGTTCAGGTCTTTCTTCCGTAAAGATTCAGTATATTGCTGACTGACTGCGGCGTAATTTTTAACGTTGAGATAATTGCTATCAATGGCTATATCCTGTGACCTGCTCCCCGTTGATTAGTACACCCCGATGTTAGTAATGTCTTCATAAGCCACATGAGGACATCCCATGAAGAAGCGTTTTTCCGACGAACAGATCATCAGTATTCTCCGCGAAGCCGAAGCTGGGGTACCCGCCCGTGAACTCTGCCGCAAGCATGCCATTTCCGATGCCACGTTTTACACCTGGCGTAAGAAGTATGGCGGTATGGAGGTGCCTGAAGTTAAGCGCCTGAAGTCGCTTGAGGAAGAGAACGCCAGACTCAAGAAGCTGCTTGCCGAAGCCATGCTGGATAAAGAGGCGCTTCAGGTGGCTCTTGGGCGAAAGTACTGACGACAGACCAGAAGCGGGAAGCCGTGATGTTGATGTGTGATGCGACCGGTCTGTCGCAACGTCGTGCCTGCAGGCTTACAGGTTTATCCCTGTCGACCTGCCGCTATGAGGCTCACCGTCCGGCTGCTGATGCGCATTTATCAGGGCGCATCACTGAGCTGGCACTGGAGCGCAGGCGTTTTGGCTACCGTCGTATTTGGCAGTTGCTGCGCCGTGAAGGGCTTCATGTTAATCATAAGCGCGTGTACCGGCTTTATCACCTCAGTGGCCTGGGCGTAAAACGCAGAAGACGTCGTAAAGGGCTGGCAACAGAACGTCTGCCGCTGCTCCGTCCGGCGGCGCCCAATCTGACCTGGTCGATGGATTTCGTCATGGACGCACTTTCCACCGGTCGCAGGATCAAGTGTCTTACCTGCGTCGATGATTTCACAAAGGAATGCCTGACGGTCACTGTTGCCTTTGGGATTTCAGGCGTTCAGGTCACGCGTATTCTGGACAGCATTGCACTGTTTCGAGGCTATCCGGCGACGATAAGAACTGACCAGGGGCCGGAGTTCACTTGCCGTGCACTGGATCAATGGGCCTTTGAGCATGGTGTTGAGTTGCGCTTAATCCAGCCGGGCAAGCCAACGCAGAACGGATTTATTGAGAGCTTTAACGGACGATTTCGCGATGAATGTTTGAATGAGCACTGGTTCAGCGATATCGTTCATGCCAGGAAAATTATTAATGACTGGCGGCAGGATTATAACGAATGCCGCCCGCACTCCACGCTGAATTATCAGACACCGTCTGAATTTGCAGCGGGCTGGAGAAAGGGTCATTCTGAGAATGAAGATTCCGACGTTACTAACTGAGTGTTGTATCTAATCGTGGGGGCAGGTCAGGGTGGTAAGATAATTCGGTTGGGCGATTAGCGTAGTTTATTAATGTTTTAATAAGAGTTATATACAGCTGTTTATATGACCTTAGATGAATTGCTGGCGGCAGGGCATGTCGTGTCAGTTTGTGGAGGGGGGTTATTTCAACTTCCGATGAAGCAAAAATCTTGGTTATTAGTGCTGAGAATGTCAACGTCTGGTCAATACTTTGGCAACAAGTTTGTGCACCTTTACTAAATTAGTCATCGAACGCTGCTTAAATATGACTGTGATTATATACAGCGCTTGCTGTGAAAAAAAACAGCCTCGAGGCGGGTAGAGTGCAAAATGGGTAAAGGTTTTTGTTACCCTTAGTTACAAATAGAAAAACCCCAGAGTGTGAAATCTGGGGTTCTTTTAAAGTGCACGTGCATTTCACGTGCATGTTTTTGTCTTTTCTCGGTCTGTCTGCTGCCTGGTCAGTGTCCGTAAGTGGCTGTTTTTATTGCCGCTGTCCGGTTGCAGTCCTATCAAAAGTGGTGGAGCTGGCGGGAGTTGAACCCGCGTCCGAAATTTCTACATCCTCGGTACTACATGCTTAGTCAGTCTTTACATTCGCTGGCCAGCTGCGGACGGACACGCCACTGACAAACTAGCCTGATTAGTTTTAACGCTTCAACCCCAGGCAGGGCCTCCACGCGATCTCTTTTGGGTTTGACCTCTCTTTGATCCCCGTCTTAAGAGCGGAAGCTAGGGAGAGAGGGCTCTTAGCAGGTTATTAAGCTGCTAAAGCGTAGTTTTCGTCGTTTGCGACTATTTTTTTGCGGCTTTTTACGAGGCAAACCGCCCCTCGGCATGCACCTTGGGTTTCGCAAATCCCGTCGAATCCAGAATCAGCCCCAATAGTGTTACTGCAAGTATACCAGAATTTGCAGACCGGTTACCACCCCGGAACGCTAACTTATTGAATCGCTCAATAAGTATCCGATAATTAACGGCCTGCGTGCTTCATGATGCGCGCTTTATCGACCTGCCACTCGCGATCTTTCACATCGTTACGCTTGTCGTGCTGCTTCTTACCTTTCGCCACGCCGATTTTCACTTTGCACCAGGCGTTCTTCCAGTACAGCGACAGGGCGAGCACGGTGTAACCTTCGCGGTTGATACGCCCGAAGAGCGAATCCAGCTCACGTTTGTTCAGCAGCAGCTTACGGGTGCGGGTCGGATCGCAAACGTAGTGAGAAGAAGCAACCGTCAGCGGCTGAAAGTTCGCGCCAAACAGAAAGGCTTCGCCATCCTTAAAGATCACGTAGCTGTCACCGATGTTGGCTTTACCCGCGCGCAGCGATTTAACTTCCCAGCCCTGCAGCGCAAGGCCAGCTTCGAATTCTTCTTCGATGAAATACTCGTGGCGGGCACGCTTGTTGAGCGCAATGGTTGCCGAGCCAGGTTTATGTGCTTTTTTCTTCGTCATAAGTGTCGTAAAGCCGTAGGTAATCTGATGTCAAAAAGTCACCTCATTGCGTCCTGTGAGGTCTAACGCGCTATATTAGCATGAGATAAGGCTCAGCGTTTTTTTAACAGGTGATAAATGTTATTATTTGTTTGTTGTTTGATCAGGAAAAATGTTATGCCTCAGATTAGTCGTACTGCGCTTGTCCCTTACAGTGTGGAACAGATGTACCAGTTAGTGAATGACGTACAGTCATATCCGCAGTTTATCCCGGGGTGCACCGGGAGCCGCGTGCTGGAGTCAGGCCCGACGCAAATGACGGCGGCAGTGGATGTCTCCAAGGCCGGGATCAGCAAAACGTTCACTACCCGTAACACGCTGACCAATAACCAGAGTATTCTGATGCATCTGGTGGATGGTCCTTTCAAAAAACTGATGGGTGGATGGAAGTTCGTTCCGCTGAGTGCCGATGCCTGCCGGATCGAATTCCATCTCGACTTCGAGTTTACCAACGCCCTGATTGAGCTGGCGTTTGGCCGCATATTCAAAGAGCTGGCGGCCAATATGGTTCAGGCGTTCACCGTGCGCGCCAAAGAGGTCTACAGTGCAGCCTGAGATCGTGGTGGAAGTGGCTTACGCGTTGCCGGAAAAGCAGTATCTGCAGCGCGTTACGCTGGAAGAGGGGGCGACCGTTGAAGAGGCGATCCATGCTTCTGGCCTGCTGACCTTGCGAAGCGACATCGATCTGGCGAAAAACAAAGTCGGCATTTACAGCCGTCCGGTGAAGCTAACCGATACCCTGAAAGATGGCGATCGGGTCGAGATTTACCGTCCGCTGATTGCCGATCCTAAAGAGCTGCGTCGTCAGCGTGCGGAGAAAGCGGCTAAATAAGCGGGTTTCCCCGGTGGCGCTGCGTTTACCGGGGCTACAGGCAGCGCGAGAAAACAAAAAAGGTGCTCATTGAGCACCTTTTGCATTTCTGAAACCTTACTCGTCGGTGAGCGCTGGTTTGTTGTCGATATTGGTCAGAACGCCGCTGCTGTTGAAAGTCAGCGTCAGGGTCTGCTGCGACACGTTTTCGTGGCCCGGTTGCTGACGGAAGACGTAGAACCAGGTATTCGTGCCGAATGGATCGGACATCATCGGTGTGCCCAAGGCATAAGCGACCTGCTGTTGCGTCATACCGACGCGAATTTTAGACACATCATTAGGTGCGAGATAGTTCCCCTGGTTGATGTCAGGGCGGTAAACCACTTTTTCCAGCGTGGAGCAGCCTGCGGTCATCATCAGAAGAACCGCTGCGGCAGCGGTCAGCGTTTTACAGCGCATAGTGATTTGATTCCTTTTCGGGCCCGGGCAATACGCGACGGCTCATATGTAATATGCCGATGATAATAGACCTTTCACCACATTAAAACCTCTGGCGGCCGGTCTGTCGGCGTTTTTATTGTTCTGTATGACCCTGAGATACCGAAAAAGTTTACGCAGCCAGCAGTTCTTTCGCATTCGCCAGCGTATTGCGGGTGACTTCGCTGCCGCCCAGCAGACGCGCCAGCTCCTGCAGACGGGCGCGCTTGTCCAGCGGCTGCATATGCGTTTCGGTCATCTCGCCATCGGTCTCTTTGCTGACAAAGAAGTGATGGTGGCCACAGCCGGCAACCTGCGGCAGGTGGGTCACACACATTACCTGGGTGGACTCGCCAAGCTGACGCAGCAGTTTACCAACCACCGCCGCGGTCGGGCCGCTGATACCAACGTCCACTTCATCGAAGATCAGCGCCGGGGTTTCCATTTTCTTCGCGGTGATCACCTGAATCGCCAGGGCAATACGCGACAGTTCACCGCCCGAGGCGACCCGGGAGATAGGCTGCAGCGGTTGCCCCGGGTTGGTGGTGACCCGGAATTCAATACGGTCTGCGCCTTCAGCCGTCAGGTGGTTGGCTTCAAACTTAACATCAATCGTAAAGACGCCGTGAGGCATCGACAGCAGATGCATGCTCTCGGTGATGTGCTGGCTCAGCTCCTGAGCGTAGCGCTGACGGACGTTGTGCAGCTGCGTCGCCGTTTCCAGAGCCTGCTTATGATGGACGCTGACGGCCAGAGAGAGGGTCTCCAGCGAGTCGGCCTGATCGTCGAGCTGATTCTGCTCATCAAGCAGGGACTGGTGAAAATTGGGCAACTCTTCAGGTGAAACGTGGTGCTTGCGCGCAAGGGAGATCTGACGCGAAATACGCTGTTCCAGCTCGAACAGGCGGTTAGGATCCAGATCCAGTCGCTCGCAGTAGTGGCGCAGCTCGTCGCTGGCTTCGGAGATCTGAATCGCCGCCTCTTCCAGCATATCGAGCATGCCAGAGACTTTGTTGTCCATACCGGCCAGTTCGGTCACAAGCTGGCGTACGGCATACAGCTGGCTTTGCAGGTTCACATCTTCGTCATCGGCCAGCAAATTCAGCGCCTGCTGGCTGGTGGAGAGCAGCTGGCCGCTGTTGGCCAGGCGCTTGTACTCTTCGTCAATCTGCTCAAACTCGCCCGCCTGCGGGCTGAATTCGTTTAACTCTTTCAGCTGATAGGCCAGCAGTTCGGCGCGGGCCGCACGCTCCTGGCTCTGCTGTTGATGCAGCGCCAGTTCGCGGCAGCTTTGATGCCACTGACGATAGTGAGCAGCCATCAGCTGCATCAGCGCAGACTCACCGGCGTAGCCGTCGAGCAGCGATTTCTGCTGTTCTGGTTTGATAAGCTGCTGATGGGCATGCTGGCCGTGGATCTGGATTAATAGCTGGCCGAGCTCGCGCAGTTGGGAGAGCGGCACCGCGGTACCGTTGATAAAGCCACGGGAGCGGCCATCACTGTTGAGAACACGGCGAAGTAAGCACTCACGTCCTTCTTCAAGCTGGTTTTCTTCAAGCCAGCGCAGTGCGGCGGGAGTGTCTTTGAGGGAAAAACGGGCGCACAGATCGGCGCGGCTGGCACCGGCGCGCACCATGCTGCCATCAGCACGACCACCAAGGCAGAGCCCCAGCGCGTCAATCGCAATAGATTTACCGGCCCCGGTCTCCCCGGTGATAGCCGTCATACCGCTGTTGAAATCAATTTCGAGCTCACGAACGATGGCGAAGTTGCTGATGGTCAGTTGTGCCAGCATAAACGTTTTCCTGTATGAAAAACCATAACTGTGTTTGTGTACAGTATAATCTGGTTTTTTATACAGTAAAGTGCTGGATGCTATTTCAGAACAATTTTTTCGACCAGCCGAGCTTGGAGCTTAATGTGTTGAAATAGCTGTAGTCTTTAGGGTGAATAAGATTCAGGTGATAATCGCAGCGGCGGATCAGCACATCTTCACCTTCCTGAATAGGCAGCGCGATTTGGCTGTCGCAGCTGATCTCCAGATCATTGCGGCGGTGGGAAAAGCGCAAACGGATGGTGCTGCTGCTGTTAATCACCAGCGGGCGGGCTGAAAGGGTATGCGGGAACATCGGTACCAGGGTGATGGCATCCAGCGAAGGCGTCAGGATCGGGCCGCCCGCCGAGAGCGAGTAGGCTGTCGAGCCGGTCGGCGTCGATATGATCAGCCCATCGGAGCGCTGCGAGAAGGCAAAGATTTCGTCGATATAGACTTCAAACTCAATCATATGCGCCACTTTGCCCGGGTGCAGCACCACTTCGTTGATAGCGGTACTGATTCGCTTCTGGCAATCCTGCTGGCAGACCTGCGCCTCCAGTAAAAAGCGTTTTTCTGTGATGTAGTGGCCTTCCAGCACGTCGGCGAGCTGCTGCTGGGCATTATCCGGGTCGAGGTCGGTCAAAAAGCCCAGGTTGCCACGGTTGATACCAATGACTTTAATATCGTAACGGGCGAGGGTACGGGCGGCGCCCAGCATATTGCCGTCGCCACCGACCACCACGGCCAGGTCGGCCTGCTGTCCAATTTCCGCCAGCGTGCCGGTTTTAACGTTTTTTAACTGCAGTTCCTGAGCAATTTGCTGTTCCACAATCACGTCATAATTTTTGGCGCACAGCCAGCGATAGAGCATTTCATGTGTCGTCAACGCGGTAGGGTGACGTGGATGACCGACAATTCCAATACACTTGAAATGGTTGCTCATTTTCTGAAGGTCCTTGTGCGAATGAATGATGACAATGTGGCTTGTTCCCTTGAATCCCGGAAACTGATCCCCATAATAAGCGAAGTTAGCGAGTTGAATGCAGAAAAACGCGGAGAAATTCATGAGTAGTAAAGAACAGAAAACGCCTGAGGGGCAAGCCCCGGAAGAAATTATCACGGAGCAGCACGAAGAGGTTGAGGCTGTAGAGGCTGAGGCTGGTGCTGAGCAGGTGGATCCGCGCGATGAAAAAATTGCGAATCTGGAAGCGCAGTTAGCTGAAGCCCAGAACCGCGAGCGCGATGGCATCCTGCGTATCAAAGCAGAAATGGAAAACCTGCGTCGCCGTACCGAGCTGGACGTTGAAAAAGCGCATAAATTTGCGCTGGAAAAATTTGTCAACGAACTGCTGCCGGTTATCGACAGCCTGGATCGCGCGCTGGAAGTAGCGGATAAAGCGAACCCGGATATGGCACCGATGGTTGAAGGGATTGAGCTGACGCTGAAATCCATGCTCGACGTAGTGAAGAAGTTCGGTGTGGAAGTGGTTGCCGATACCAACGTACCGATGGATCCGAACGTGCATCAGGCCATTGCGATGGTGGAATCTGAGGACGTGGCTGCCGGCAACGTGCTGATGGTGATGCAGAAAGGCTATACCCTGAACGGTCGTACCATTCGCGCGGCGATGGTCTCCGTGGCGAAAGCAAAGGCGTAATGCGCCTCCCGTAGTGCCGGGTGGTGGCGTCGCCTCACCCGGCCTACAACATCTTACTCCGCGACGCTCTCCCTCAGCGGTTTAACCGGCACGACCTTGACCTGCTTAATCATATTGTCCTGCACGTCCAGGATATCAATATCGTACTGACCAATCCGCACCCGCGTGCCCGCTGCAGGGATCTCCTCCAGCGCTTCCAGAATCATACCGTTGATGGTTCGGGCTTCCTCTTCCGGCATCTGCCAGTTAAAGGCTTTATTGAGTTCACGGACGTTCGCGCTACCGTCAATCAGCACCGATCCGTCATTTTGCGGCGTGACCTCTTCGGCAAGGGTAGGGGACATGGAGGTGGTGAAGTCGCCGACAATCTCCTCCAGAATATCTTCTACCGTCACCAGGCCCTGAATGTCGCCATACTCATCGACCACCAGACCCACTTTCTTTTTATTGCGCTGGAATTTAATCAGCTGGGTGCTGAGGGGAGTCCCTTCCGGGATGTAGTAAATCTCATCCGCCGCGCGCAGCATCACCTCTTTGGTGAACTCTTTTTTCTCGGTCATCAGACGATATGCTTCACGCACGCGCAGCATGCTGATGGTGTCGTCCAGCGAATCACGGTATAGCACGATGCGGCCGTGCGGGGAGTGGGTCAGCTGACGGACAATCGCTTTCCAGTCGTCGTTAATGTCGATACCGACGATCTCATTGCGCGGCACCATGATGTCGTCCACGCTCACCTTCTCCAGATCCAGCACCGACAGCAGCATATCCTGATTACGGCGGGAGATTTGCGAGCGTGACTCATGCACGATGGTGCGCAGTTCTTCCTTGCTCAGCGCGCTGCTAACCACCACATCCGCTTTGATACCAATCAGGCGCATCAGGATCCGGGTCACACCATTTAACAGCCAGACCAGCGGCATCATCAGAACGAGCATAGGCGACAGCAGGAAGCTGCTGGGATAGGCGACCTTCTCGGGATAGAGGGCTGCGATGGTCTTCGGTAATACTTCAGCAAAGACCAGCACCACAAAGGTCAGCACCCCGGTGGCGATAGCGACCCCGGCGTTGCCGTAGAGACGCATGCCGACAATGGTGCCCAGCGCGGAGGCGAGAATGTTGACCAGGTTATTGCCGATAAGCACCAGGCTTATCAGGCGATCTGGCTTACGCAGCAGTTTTTCTACACGGCGAGCGGCACGGTTACCCTGTTTGGCGCGATGACGTAACCGGTAACGGTTGAGCGTCATCATGCCGGTCTCCGAGCCGGAGAAATAGGCGGAGATAACCACCATGACGATCAGGGTAACGATCAGCGTGGTAGTGGAGATGTGTTCCAGGGGGAACTCCTTTGTTACTTAGCTGGCAAATTGCTGGATGACGCGGCTACCAAAATAGGCAAGGGTCAGGAGGCCTGCACCCGCCACGTTGAACCAGACCACGCGGCGACCGCGCCAGCCTTCATGATAATGGCCCCATAACAGGACAATATAGACAAACCACGCGATGATGGAGAGCACGGCCTTGTCGATATTCTCCATGCTGAAAAGATTGTGCATATAAAACAGGCCAGTGCTCAGCGTGAGCGTCAGCAATACTACGCCAACCTGGGTGATGTGGAACATCTTACGCTCAATGGTCATCAGCGGCGGCATCTCGTTGCTGAAGACCAGCTTTTTATTTTTGAGCTGGTAGTCAATCCAGGCCAGCTGCAGCGCGTACAGCGCGGCAATAATCAGCGTGGCATAAGAGAACAGCGACAGGCCAATATGCACCATCATGCCCGGGGTGGTCTCAAGGTGAGTAATAAACTCGTTCGGCATGAAGGTGGCAAAGGCCAGATTGATCAGCGCAAAGGCGTAGACAATGGGCAGCAGCAGCCAGCCGCGATTTTTCGACGCCACGATAGTCATCACCGTACAGATCATCAGGCTGACCAGCGAGCCGACGTTAAGCAGGCTCAGGTTCTGCCCGCTACCGTCGCCCGGCAAAATGCGCGCTTCGAGCGCAAAAGCGTGGCTTATCAACGCGATGACCGCCGACAAAATAGCCATTCGCCGCCAGCCACTGTTTTTTTGTAACAGGCCAGGAATGATCAGCGCAAGGCTGACAGAGTACGCGACGAGGGCGATCAAAGCGAAAACAGGCATATAGGTGTCGACAGTTGTCCTGATAAGAAAGAGATGCAGTATAACGTTACGTGAGGCGTGCTCCAACCGTTGCATAACAACAAAGGCGCCTTCATGTTATACTCCGGCAAAATTCTGTGTACGTGTCGCGCCAGCGACCTAACGTTTCTACCCCAGGCGAGAGACAATGTTTGATAATTTAACCGATCGTTTGTCGCGCACGCTGCGCAACATCAGCGGCCGTGGACGCCTTACCGAAGACAATATTAAAGAGACGCTGCGCGAAGTGCGTATGGCGCTGCTCGAAGCAGACGTCGCGCTGCCTGTCGTCCGTGATTTCATCAACCGCGTAAAAGAGAAAGCGGTTGGCCATGAAGTGAATAAGAGCCTGACCCCGGGTCAGGAGTTCGTCAAAATCGTGCGTAACGAACTGGTTGCGGCGATGGGCGAAGAGAACCAGAGCCTGAACCTGGCGGCGCAACCACCCGCAGTAGTGCTGATGGCGGGTCTGCAGGGTGCGGGTAAAACCACCAGCGTTGGTAAGCTGGGTAAATTCCTGCGCGAGAAGCACAAGAAGAAAGTGCTGGTCGTCTCTGCCGACGTTTATCGCCCGGCGGCGATCAAACAGCTGGAAACCCTGGCCGAACAGGTTGGCGTGGAGTTCTTCCCGTCCGATGTCGGACAGAAACCGATCGATATCGTTAACGCGGCGCTGAAAGAGGCGAAGCTGAAGTTCTTTGACGTGCTGCTGGTGGATACCGCCGGTCGTCTGCACGTTGACGAAGCGATGATGGACGAGATTAAACAGGTGCATGCCGCGATCAATCCGGTAGAAACCCTGTTTGTCGTCGATGCCATGACCGGTCAGGATGCGGCCAATACCGCAAAAGCCTTCAACGAAGCGCTGCCGTTAACCGGCGTGGTGCTGACCAAAGTGGACGGCGACGCCCGCGGCGGTGCGGCGCTCTCTATTCGTCATATCACCGGCAAGCCAATCAAGTTCCTCGGCGTCGGCGAAAAGACCGAAGCGCTGGAGCCGTTCCACCCGGACCGTATTGCTTCCCGTATCCTCGGCATGGGCGACGTGCTGTCGCTGATCGAAGATATCGAGAGCAAGGTTGACCGTGCCCAGGCCGAGAAGCTGGCCTCCAAGCTGAAAAAAGGCGACGGCTTCGATCTGACCGACTTCCTGGAGCAGCTGCGTCAGATGAAAAACATGGGCGGTATGGCGAGCCTGATGGGCAAGCTGCCGGGCATGGGGCAAATTCCGGATAACGTAAAAGCGCAGATGGACGATAAGGTCCTGGTGCGTATGGAGGCGATTATCAACTCCATGACGCTGAAAGAGCGCGCGAAGCCGGAAATCATCAAAGGCTCCCGTAAACGCCGTATCGCGGCGGGTTGTGGGATGCAGGTTCAGGACGTTAACCGTCTTCTGAAGCAGTTCGACGACATGCAGCGCATGATGAAGAAGATGAAGAAGGGCGGTATGGCCAAGATGATGCGCGGGATGAAGGGCATGATGCCCCCAGGATTCCCTGGCCGCTAAAAGGCCTGGCTTGTTTGCCATTTCGGCACCGGGGTGTGCTCGCCATCCTCACGTACTGCGTGTACGCTCCGGTGGCTGTGCGCACGCCGGCACCGAACTGACTGCACCGCCGACGGCCTTTTACGGCGGATTAGCAACTGTTGATTGCATTTTCCCCAGAAATCAGTAAAATTTTCGGGCTTTTAATATGACACCGGGCTCCTTCCCTCGATGGGGCCCGGTGTTTTATTCACACAAGAGGATGTTATGGTAACTATTCGTTTAGCACGTCACGGCGCGAAAAAGCGTCCGTTCTACCAGGTTGTTGTCACCGACAGCCGTAATGCACGCAACGGTCGCTTCATCGAGCGCGTTGGTTTCTTCAACCCACTGGCCGCTGGCGCAGAAGAAGAAACCCGTCTGGATCTGGATCGTATCGCTCACTGGGTTGGCCAGGGCGCTACTGTTTCCGATCGCGTTGCTACGCTGATCAAAGCAGCAAACAAAGCAGCTTAATCTGTCACGGTGGTCATGATGAGCAAAAAAGCACCTGTTGAACCGATTGTATTGGGCAAAATGGGTTCTTGCTACGGTATCCGTGGTTGGCTCAGAGTGTTTTCCTCCACCGAAGACGCCGAAAGCATTTTTGACTATCAGCCCTGGTTTATCCAGAAGGCCGGTAAGTGGGAAGAGGTCGAGCTGGAAAGCTGGCGTCACCACAATCAGGACATCATCATCAAGCTGAAAGGCGTTGACGATCGTGATGCCGCGAATGCGCTGACTAATTGTGAAATTGTCGTCGATTCGTCGCAGTTGCCACAGCTGGAAGAGGGTGACTACTACTGGAAAGACCTTATGGGTTGCCAGGTAGTCACGACTGAAGGTTACGGTCTGGGGAAAGTCATCGATATGATGGAAACCGGATCCAATGACGTTCTCGTTATTAAGGCAAACCTGAAAGATGCGTTTGGTATCAAGGAGCGGCTGGTTCCGTTCCTCGATGGGCAGGTTATCAAGAAAGTCGATCTCGCTACTCGTACTATCGAAGTAGATTGGGATCCTGGTTTTTAAATTCTCCTGAAAACGGTAAAAGACGGCGCTATGTGGATTGGCATTATTAGCCTGTTTCCTGAAATGTTCCGCGCGATTACTGATTACGGGGTAACTGGCCGGGCAGTAAAAAATGGCCTGCTGAGCATCGAGAGCTGGAGTCCACGTGACTTCACGCATGACCGGCACCGTACCGTGGACGATCGTCCTTACGGCGGCGGACCGGGGATGCTCATGATGGTTCAACCCTTGCGGGATGCCATCGCAGCAGCAAAAGCCGCGGCAGGTGAAGGCGCAAAGGTGATTTATCTGTCACCTCAGGGACGCAAGCTTGATCAAGCGGGCGTCAGCGAACTGGCAACGAATCAGAAACTGATTCTGGTGTGTGGTCGCTACGAAGGGATAGATGAGCGCGTAATTCAAACCGAGATTGACGAAGAATGGTCTATCGGCGATTACGTTCTCAGCGGTGGTGAGTTACCGGCAATGACGCTGATTGACTCGGTTTCCCGGTTTATTCCGGGGGTTCTGGGCCATGAAGCTTCAGCAACAGAAGACTCTTTTGCTGATGGATTGCTGGACTGTCCACACTATACCCGTCCTGAAGTGTTAGAAGGGATGGAGGTACCGCCAGTATTACTGTCGGGAAACCATGCCGAGATTCGTCGCTGGCGCCTGAAGCAGTCGCTGGGCCGTACCTGGCTTAGAAGACCTGAACTTCTGGAAAACCTGGCTCTGACTGAAGAGCAAGCAAAGTTGCTGGGCGAGTTCAAAACTGAACATGCGCACCAGCAGCAGAAACATGATGGGATGGCCTGAGGCCCCCAAATATCAGTTTACCCAGGATAAGAGATTAAATTATGAGCAACATTATTAAGCAACTTGAACAAGAGCAGATGAAGCAGGACGTACCTTCCTTCCGTCCGGGTGATACCGTGGAAGTGAAAGTATGGGTTGTTGAAGGTTCCAAAAAACGTCTGCAGGCATTTGAGGGCGTGGTTATCGCTATCCGTAACCGCGGTCTGCACTCTGCATTCACTGTTCGTAAAATTTCCAACGGCGAAGGCGTTGAGCGTGTCTTCCAGACTCACTCTCCGGTAGTTGACAGCATTGCTGTTAAACGTCGTGGTGCTGTACGTAAAGCTAAACTGTACTACCTGCGTGAGCGTACTGGTAAGTCTGCTCGTATTAAAGAGCGTCTGAACTAAGATTCGCTTAAGCGACATCCTGTAAAAAGGGCTGGCCGAATGGCCGGCCCTTTTTTTATCTCTCTGTGCCTTGCGCATTAACTTCTTCTTCATAAATCGTTTACAATGCCCCTGCTCTAACGGAGGGTAAGTGACGACTCAACAGCATCAGACAAAATGGCAACGTATCGCGGCAGGTCTCGCGTTATTTGCGATCCTGATGATCGTCTTTGCGCCGCTGGTCTCTGTCTCGTTGCAAAAAGATCCTATGAGCGCGATGCCCGGCATGCACCATGACATGAGCATGATGGCGGAGCACCATGCCCCGCCTGAAAGCATGCCTGTCGACCATGCCGAAGCCTGCGGTTACTGCGTGCTGCTGGCTCACGTGCCGGGTGTGATTCTGGCGCTGGTGATGCTGCTGTGCGCGGTATTACTCAGACAGCGCCTCACGCCGCCGCGCCCCTCTGTTCGCCACTGGCACTTCTTCCCCTGGCTCTGCCCCGATACCCGCGCACCGCCGCGCCTGTCTGCTTATTCCATGTAAAAAAACGTACACCCCGGTGTACCGATAATCTATTGCCTGAAAAAGGGAAAGCATGACTACCTGCACATCGCGCGCAGCCTGGGGCAACCTGCTGCGTCGTCTTCACTTCTATATTGGTCTGTTTGTCGGGCCGTTTATCTTTATCGCCGCGCTCTCGGGTACGCTCTATGTCGCCACGCCGCAGCTAGAAAACGCGCTTTATCATCACGCGCTATTCAGTGAAACCGAGGGAGAACCGCGTCCCCTTGCTGAACAGATTGCGGTCGCAGAAAAGGTCACCGGCGGAGAGCTACCTCTGCATGCGGTACGTCCGGGCCTGGCCGCAGGTGAAACCACCCGTGTAATGTATGCCGACCCGGCGCTGAACGCCTCGGAGAACCGGGCCATCTTTATCGACCCGGTCAGCCTGGCGGTGCGCGGCGACATGACCGTCTATGGCACCAGCGGTATCCTGCCGTTACGCCAGAAGATTGATTATCTGCATCGGTCCTTACTGCTGGGCGATGTGGGGCGTATTTACAGCGAGCTGGCCGCGTCATGGATGTGGATTGCTGCGCTGGGAGGGATCGCGCTGTGGTTCTATACCCGCCCAAAACGGCGCATCAATAACCGCTTCCAGAACCACCGTCGGCTGCACGTCTCCCTCGGCTGGTGTCTGCTGCTGGGGATGCTGTTGTTCTCGGCTACCGGCCTGACCTGGTCCCAGTGGGCGGGCGGCAACGTGGATAAACTGCGTGCGCAGATGAACTGGCTCACGCCGCAGGTGAACACGCAGCTGCACGGTCCGGCGGAGGTCGCCGATCCGCATGCCGATCATCATGGCCACCACATGTCGATGCCCATGCCGCAGATGAAGCCCGACCTGGCATTGTATGACGGCGTAATGAAAGCGGCTAATGCAGCAGGTATTGATGCCACGAAGCTGGAGATCCGCCCGGCGAAAAGCGCTACCACGGCGTGGACGGTAACGGAGATCGATCGCGGCTGGCCGACGCAGGTGGACGCGGTGGCTGTTGACCCGGCGACTCTGACGGTAATCGATCGGACCCGCTTTGCGGATTTCCCGCTGATGGCCAAACTGACCCGCTGGGGTGTGGATTTCCATATGGGGGTGCTGTTTGGCCTGCCAAACCAGCTGGTGCTGATCGCCTTTGGCCTCGCGCTGTGTGTGATGATTGTCTGGGGATACCGGATGTGGTGGATGCGAAGACCCCGCCAGACGGCAACCAATCCGGCACAGACGCTGTGTCAGAGCTGGCTGGCGTTGCCGCTGTGGGGCCGCATACTCTCTTTCGCTATCGCCTTTTTACTGGGGCTGGCGATGCCAGTAATGGGATGCAGCCTGGCGCTGTTCGTCGTCATTGACTGGCTGCGCTGGCGCGCGGCATCAGCGGCGTTGTCTTCTACGCAGAATTTCTAGGACGCTGATGCTTCACCAGATACATATTCCGGTCGGCTTGATCGAGCAACGCTTCAACGGAATGGTGTTGCCAGCTCAGCGCGAAGCCAATGCTGAGCGACATTCTGGTGCTGAGTCCGTTTTGCAGGTCATATGACGGGCTGAACTGCTGCGTCAGTTCAGCACAAAGGCGCAGAACCTCGTACTCCGAGTGGACACCATACAGAATGATGGCAAATTCATCCCCGCCCAGACGATAGGGCTGATGACGCCCGCCGCTGAATTCGACCATGCGGCGGGCCACTTCAATCAGCACATCGTCGCCCGCGGCGTGCCCCCAGGTATCGTTAATCAGCTTGAAATCATCGCAATCCAGGAAGAGCAGGGCGGTGTTAGCCCGCGAGGAGGCGTCACTCATCAGGGCCGAGATGCGGGTACGAAAAGCGGCCCGATTCGCCAGCCCGGTGAGCGGGTCGTGCATGGCAGTGCGCAGCAGCTGGGCATTTTTCGCCTGTAACTTGCGCTGCCACTCCTCCATTTCATCCAGCAGGCTGTTGAAGTCCTGACCGAAACGATGAAATTCATCAATACGCTCCTCTGGCACCCGGCGGGAGAAATTCCGGTTCGTACGGACATCATGCACCACCTCGGTAATGTTTTGCAGGGCGGTGACCACGCCATTGTGCAGGGTGCGGGTGATCGCTAACGCCACCAGGGAGGCAAACAGGATGCAGCCGGTTAACACGGCCAGAGACGTCCAGAGAAAGTGACTAATCAGGCTGTCACGTGCGGTAAGGCGTAACTCACCAATCGGCAGGTTGTTGTGCCAGACGCGCTGTCTGATGGGCTGGGGGAATAACCACTGGCTGACCAGTTGACTCAGGGGATCCGCCTGCACGTCTGGCTCCATTGACCACGCCGCAAAAGGGTTATCGTGGCGGTCCAGCAATATTGCTGACGAGAATTGCCCCTGTTTGCCGAGTGTAGCCAGCGCTTCGTGAGCGGCGGCGGTATCATTAAAGACCAGCGTCGCCTCCAGGCTGCGACTTACCGTGGCGCTGGTTAATTCAAGGTTTCGTTGAGCGTACTGTTTCAGTGTGAATACCGAAGCAATAGACAATAATAACCAGACCAGCGTCATGGTAATGAGAACACTAATTATACTGATGCGCCTGAGGGTTCTTTTGAAAGTTGGACGCGGCGCTGATGTAAATTCCTTATTCATGCTTTGTATTCCATGCAAGCATTAACACATCAGGACTAACCCGGACTCCGCTGCGCGACAGCACATTCATATTGACGGAAAATCTGACCTGTCTATCGTCTATTATCAGGCAAAAAGCGCTGCCTGTAAGACACTGCCAATTTTGCTCCGCAATGAGGAGTAACGGTCTGGCATTAAATGCTGTGCTTAATTCAAGTTGGGCGTGGGGAGGCTCACTGCCAAAATAGAGCGCATGGCATCCTGCACTCAGTGCCTCTTGATCGCTATGGATAATGACGGGGATATAGGGCAGCGTGTCCGGGCCATCGGTACTGAGCGCCTCAACGTAGCGGGAAGAGGCGAAAATGCACAGGGTTGGCTGGCCAGAGAGGGTGGGCCAGCGGGTATAACTGACGATCCCGGAGACAATTGAACGTACCGATTTGTCCGTTCTGGATAATGATCCGCCAATAGCGTGTCCGCAGGATATTAACAGCATCAGCAGCAGCGCTACCCGACATCCGGATATGAGAAAATAGTTACCCACCAGAATCCGCCATACCACTCTGGAAATATTAGCCCTTTAGTTTTGCGGCAATAATACCATTTTTTACCCGGATCGTCATTACGTCGCGCTGATATTCAGGGACTTAAGTAAAATCCTGGCTCCTTAATTTAAAAAGAAACTATCGAGGTTATTAATTCAAACGGCTGGCTTTTGTACCTTCATCCATACCCTGCTGCCAGGCGGTGCGGAGCTGAGTGGCATTTTCAGCGGTATCACAGCTGGCGGGGAATATTCGACCGGCTAATCCCCAGGCGTACACAAAATTTTCCTGGCATATTTTCTTTTGTCCCTCTTTATATCCTTTGAGATAGGCCGGGCGGTCCACCTTAGGGTCATTAAAATTAGCGGCAAGCGTTTCACGGGATTTTACGGCCACGCCGTCTATCGCGTCTTCTTTCCCCGCACCATACCAGTCGGTGCCGGTCCAGTGAGGCTGATGGGTGTAAGGATCAATCTGACAAGCGGTTAATAGCAGACCCAAAAGCGGGATCACGGTCAGGCGCATAAGGCATTCTCCTTTTTCCATTGAGCATAGCCTGGCGTTAAGAATCTATTCTGTAATTTTTACGTTACACCTTAATCAGGTGTTTTTTGCTTTAAAAGGGGTATTGTAAACTATTATTTACGTATTTTGGATTGAAATCTTTACTCGATGTGATATCGTTGGGCTTCCTCAGTGAGGAAACCACTATCGCAAACGAGCTTCCAGGACCGCAATCATGCAAAAAGACGCGCTGAATAACGTACATATTACTGATGAACATGTTTTGATTACTCCGGATCAACTGAAAGCGGAATTCCCGCTGAGCGTTGAGCAGGAGGCGCAAATTGCGCACTCCCGCAAGACCATTTCCGACATCATCGCCGGGCGCGATCCGCGTCTGCTGGTGGTATGTGGTCCGTGCTCTATTCATGATCCTGAAGCTGCCATCGAATATGCCCATCGTTTTAAAGCTCTGGCCGAGGAGGTCAGCGATAGCCTCTACCTGGTCATGCGCGTCTATTTTGAAAAACCTCGTACCACCGTCGGCTGGAAAGGGTTGATTAACGATCCGCACATGGATGGCTCGTTTGATGTGGAAGCCGGTCTGAAGATTGCGCGTAATCTTCTGGTGGAGCTGGTAAACATGGGGCTGCCGCTGGCAACAGAAGCGCTGGATCCGAACAGCCCGCAATACCTTGGCGATCTCTTTAGCTGGTCGGCAATCGGGGCGCGTACGACCGAGTCTCAGACACACCGTGAAATGGCCTCTGGCCTCTCCATGCCGGTCGGTTTCAAAAATGGTACTGACGGCAGCCTGGCGACAGCCATTAACGCCATGCGTGCCGCTGCCATGCCGCACCGTTTTGTCGGCATCAACCAGGCGGGCCAGGTTTGCCTGCTGCAGACCCAGGGTAACCCGGATGGACACGTTATCCTGCGCGGCGGCAAAGCGCCTAACTACAGCCCGGCAGATGTGGCGCAGTGTGAAAAAGAGATGGAACAGGCAGGACTGCGCCCGGCGCTGATGGTAGATTGCAGTCATGGTAATTCCAACAAAGATTACCGTCGTCAGCCTGCGGTGGCGGAATCCGTCGTCGCGCAGATCAAAGATGGCAACCGTTCGATTATTGGCCTGATGATTGAAAGCCACATCCATGAAGGCAATCAGTCATCTGAGCAGCCGCGCAGCACCATGAAATACGGGGTATCTGTTACGGATGCCTGCATCAGCTGGGAAACCACCGATGCGCTGCTGCGTGAGATCCACAAAGATTTGAACGGCCAGCTGGCGACGCGTCTGGCTTAAGAGGTTTGTTATGGTTGCTGAATTGACCGCCCTGCGCGATCAAATTGATGAGGTAGATAAGGCGCTGCTGGATTTGCTGGCGCGCCGCATGGCGCTGGTCGCCGAGGTAGGTGAAGTCAAAAGTAAATATGGCTTGCCGATTTACGTGCCGGAGCGCGAAGCCTCCATGCTGGCCTCCCGGCGCAAAGAGGCGCAGGCGCTGGGCGTCTCGCCGGACCTGATTGAAGATGTGCTGCGCCGGGTGATGCGGGAGTCTTACTCCAGCGAAAACGACAAGGGGTTTAAAACCCTTTGTCCGACGCTGCGCCCGGTGGTCATTGTCGGTGGCGGCGGGCAGATGGGGCGTCTGTTTGAGAAGATGCTGACGCTTTCGGGCTACCAGGTGCGCATCCTTGAAAAAGAGGACTGGGCCCGGGCGCAGGCGATGGTGGCCGATGCGGGCATGGTCATTGTCAGCGTACCGATCCACATCACCGAAGAGATTATTGCCCAACTGCCACCGCTGCCGGATGACTGTATTCTGGTCGATCTGGCCTCGGTAAAAAATGGTCCATTGCAGGCGATGCTTGCCGCGCACCGTGGCCCGGTGCTGGGGCTGCACCCGATGTTCGGCCCGGACAGCGGCAGCCTGGCGAAACAGGTGGTGGTCTATTGCGATGGCCGCCAGCCAGAAGCGTACCAGTGGTTCCTGGAGCAGATTCAGGTATGGGGCGCGCGACTGCACCGGATCAGTGCCGTCGAGCATGACCAGAACATGGCCTTTATCCAGGCGTTGCGCCACTTCGCAACCTTTGCGTATGGCCTGCATCTGGCGGAAGAGAACGTTCAGCTTGAGCAGCTGCTGTCGCTGTCATCGCCTATCTATCGCCTCGAACTGGCGATGGTCGGACGGCTGTTTGCCCAGGATCCGCAGCTCTATGCAGATATTATTATGTCTTCAGGCAATAACCTGGCGCTGATCAAACGTTACTACCAGCGTTTTGGTGAGGCGATTACGCTGCTGGAGCAGGGCAATAAGCAGGCCTTTATCGACAGCTTCCGCAAGGTCGAGCACTGGTTTGGCGATTACGCCCAGCGTTTCCAGAGCGAGAGCCGTATCTTGCTCAGACAGGCGAATGACAGTCGCCAGTAATCTGATGATGTATATACTGAAAGCCAGCACTGCTGGCTTTTTTTATTTTGGGGAACTGTCATGGCTGAACCACGCGTTTTGTTTGACTATACGGGGCACTTACCAGAGTGCCCCACCTGGAGCGCAGCAGAAAGCGCGCTCTACTGGGCGGATATTCTGGAAGGCGAGATCCACCGCTACCATCTGCCGACGGGTGAACACAGCGTTTTATCCTTCCATGAAGATGTGGGGTGCTTCGCGCTGCGTCAGGATGGGGGCTTTATTGTCGCCATGCGCACGGGCATCTGGCTGGCGGATAAGCATGGGCTGCTACAACGAAAAGTTTGTGATAACCCGTCGAACCCGCAGCTGGCACGCTTTAATGATGGGGGAACCGATCATTTCGGCCGCTTCTACGCGGGTACCTTCTGGGCACCAGGGGACTACAACGGCGCCTTGCTGATGCGTATCGATAATGACCTGACGCCGGAGGTGATCCAGTGTGATATCCACGGTCATAACGGGCTGGCCTTTAGCGATGATCGGCGCTGGATGTACACCTCAGACACGCCCAATGCGGTGATCTACCGTACGCCGCTGGATGAGCAGGGCGAACCGGGTAAACGGGAAGTCTTTCGCCGGTTCCAGCCGGGGGAGGGGATCCCGGACGGCGCGGCGGTGGATGTGGAGGGCTGTTACTGGAGCGCGCTGTTTGACGGCTGGCGGATCGCCCGTTTTTCACCACAGGGCGAACAGCTGGAAGAGTACCGGTTGCCGGTGCGCTGCCCGACGATGGTCTGTTTCGGTGGCGATGATATGCAGACGCTGTTTATCACCACCACCCGTGAGAACATGGACGCGCAGGAGGTGGCGGCATATCCTCTGTCCGGCGCCATTTTCACCCTGCCCGTCAGCGTGGCAGGGGTAAAAAAAGGCCCATTTATTGCGCGTTAAGCCGGATCAACCGGGACCACGTTTTCGCTCGGATAGCATCCCAGCACCTTCATGGAACGGGTGATCTCACCCAGTTCACGCAGGGCTTTCTGCAGGGACGCAGACTCCAGGTTGGCCTGGATATCGAGATAGAACATCTCTTCCCACGGGTTGCCGTGAATCGGGCGCGATTCCAGTTTGGTCATAATCAGATTGTGATTGCGCAGTACCAGCAGAGCCTCAACCAGCGCACCAGCCTGCTGGCCCGTCGCCATCAGCAGGGTGGTTTTGGCCGGCACCTGATCGGAGACGTTGATCGCTTTACGCGCCAGCACGATGAAACGAGTGATGTTTTGCGTCTGGTTGGCCAGGTTGCGCTCCAGCACCTGTAAACCATACAGCGCACCGCCCGCTTCGCTGCCGAGCGCGGCAACGGTGGGGGAGTTGGCCTGTGCGACCTTTTCCATCGCGGCTGACGTGCTTTCGGTATATTCAATTTTCCAGCCCGGATAGCGGTTCAGGAACTGGCTGCACTGCTGGAAGGGTTGCGGATGGCTATAGACCGTCTCGATTTTGTCGAGGTCAGTCGTTCCGGAAACCAGTACGCAGTGGTCAATCGGGATTGTCATCTCCCCGACCAGCGACAGGGTGGTGTGCTGGAGCAAATCGTAAACGTCGTTGATTGCACCGGAACTGGTGTTCTCGATTGGCACGACAGCATAATCCGCCTGGCCTGTTTCTACCTGATTGAAAATATCGGCGAACTTCGCGCAGCCGCTTTCAATAAACTCTTCGAAGTGACGGGCAGCATACTGACGTGCAGCGAGGTGGGAATAGGAACCTTTTGGTCCCAGGAAGGCAATACGCGCCGAGTGCGGGTTGGTCTTGTTCAGATGCTGTTGCAGTAATGCCTGCTGGGTGAGGACGGAATCTTCGATAATCAGCTGGAACAGGCGGGTGATGTAGTGCGCATCCAGATGGTGCGTTTTGCCAAGGTTAATCAGGCGTTCCAACAGGTCGCGCTCCCGATCAATATCGCGTACCGGACGGTGTGATGCCAGCTTTGCTTTTCCGACCTCAACGGCCAGCGCACGGCGTTCGGCCAACAGTGAAAGCAATTTTTCATCCAGAGCGCTGATCTTATCTCGCAGATCCAGTAACGGGTTTTCCGGTGTCATAGCGTTGCCTTTGTCATTTATCGTTATCAATAAAAAAGGCCCCCCGGTGTGGGAGGCCTTATTGTTCGTCTTCGCATTCTTTATCACACGACGAAACGCCTCCCAATCAGGGGAAGGTAAAAAAGAATGCGAAGAAAAACGGCTTAACGGTCATGGATGATTCCTTCAGAAGACAGACTTAAAGTACCCGTACTGTTTTCACCCTGTCAATAAAAAACGCGCCCGAAGGCGCGTTGGCGATAGACTCAATGTAAGGGATTACTCATCTTCAACTTCTTCTGCGAAGCTGGCGTCTTTCACCGATGTTGTGGCGCGACGGGCTTCACCTTTGTGTTGCACTTTATTGAGCTGCCGTTCCAGCTTGTTAATCAAATCGTTGATGGCGGTGTACATATCCTCATGTTTCGCGCTGGCGACCAGATGGCCGTTTGGAGTATTGATAGTTGCGTCAGCGATGAAACCCTGTGGCTCCTTAGAGAGAATGATATGTGGGTTAATCAGGTGTGTTTGCCATTTATCCAGTTTGGCGAGACGGTCTGCGACGTGCTGGCGGATTGCCGGAGTAATTTCCATTTGTTTACTGGTAATGTTCATTGTCATAAATTTTACCTCTTGTCTTTCCCGTCTTGGTGAGTCCAGCATACCGTTCCTAATGTCAAAATGTGTGATGTAAATCACATTTTTATGTCACTTTTTGTCAACGGATTCTTTTTGTGAGGCAGGACAGGAACATGTAACATTTACCTTGTCGAAGCGACATATTGCGGCCATAGTTGATAGGATTCGTGCAGGCTAAACCGCTTCAGCTTGATGCGAAAATGGATAAAAAAACGGCAGCCCTGAGGCTGCCGTTTTGCATTCTACTGTACAATCAGGAGCTGCTGCTGTTCGCGGCGATGATCTTCGCCACTTTGTCAGCCTGGGAGGTCATCTGCAGCTGGCGATAGGCGTTTTCCATCAGCTTCAGGCCATCACGCGTTGCCTGGGTATCCGGATAATCACGCAGCATGCCTTCGACACGGTTCACGACGGCAACGTATGCACCACGACGGGTATAGTATTCCGCCACAGAGTATTCGTATTTCGCCAGACGGTCTTTCAGGAACACCAGACGTTTGCTGGCATCCGTTACGTACTGGCTGTTCGGGTAGCCGCGAACCAGTTTAGAGAAGTCATTAAACGCATCGCGGGCGTGCTGCGGGTCGCGGTCGGAGCGATCCACACCAAAGAAGCCCTGCAGCGCACTGTCATCCAGCGCCATATTGGTCAGGCCGCGCATATACATCACGTAGTCAATATTCGGATGGGTCGGATTCAGACGCATGAAGCGATCGATCGTCGCCTGGGCCAGTGGCAGATCGGCATTTTTATAGTAGGCGTAGATCAGATCCAACTGTACCTGCTGGGAGTACGGGCCAAATGGATAGCGATTATCCAGCGCTTCCAGTTGCGTTATCGCCTGTTTCCAGTTACCGTCCTGCAGCTTTTGCTGAGCAGTCGCATAGATTTCATTCGGCGGATTGTCAGGGACCTGTTCATTCGAACCGGAGCAGCCTACCAAAGCCAGGCTCAACGTGGCCGCTGCCACCAGATATTTCATGCGCGTCATGACGTTTTGACTTTCCTCAAATGTTTGTCCGGGAGAATCTCTTTCCTGCTCCCGATTAAGACCAGCTACAATAGCACACTATATTAAACGGCAAAGCCGTAAAACCCAACGTTAAACGAAGAAGCAGTCTATGGCACAACGAGTAGAACTCACCGCGACAGTCTCCGAAAATCAGCTCGGACAACGCTTAGATCAGGCTTTGGCCGAAATGTTCCCTGATTATTCGCGTTCACGCATAAAAGCATGGATCCTTGACCAGCGCGTGCTGGTAAATGGCAAGATCTGGGACAAGCCAAAAGAGAAAGTGTTGGGTGGGGAAGTGGTCGCCATCAATGCTGACATCGAAGAAGAAGTCCGTTTTGAGCCTCAGGATATCCCGCTGAATATCGTCTATGAAGATGACGACATCCTGGTCATTAACAAGCCGCGCGATCTGGTTGTACACCCTGGCGCAGGTAACCCTGACGGCACCGTACTGAACGCCCTGCTGCACTACTATCCTCCTATTGTGGACGTACCGCGTGCGGGGATCGTTCACCGTCTGGATAAAGACACCACCGGCCTGATGGTCGTTGCCAAGACCATTCCGGCGCAGACGCGTCTGGTTGAGTCCCTGCAGCTGCGTGAAATCACCCGTGAATACGAAGCGGTTGCTATTGGGCATATGACCTCCGGCGGTACGGTAGAGCAACCTATCAGTCGCCATCCGACCAAGCGTACCCATATGTCCGTTCACCCGATGGGTAAACCGGCCGTCACGCACTACCGCATCATGGAGCATTTCCGCATCCATACGCGTCTGCGTCTGCGTCTGGAAACGGGCCGTACGCACCAGATCCGTGTGCATATGTCCCATATCACTCATCCGCTGGTGGGCGATCAGCTGTACGGTGGTCGTCCGCGTCCGCCGAAAGGGGCGTCTGAAGAATTTATCGCGATGCTGCGTAAATTCGACCGTCAGGCCCTGCACGCCACCATGCTGCGTCTCTACCATCCGATCACCGGCATTGAGATGGAATGGCATGCGCCAATTCCACAGGATATGGTGGATCTTATCGACGCGATGCGTGCCGATTTTGAAGAACATAAGGATGACGTGGACTGGTTATGACCAAACTGATTGTCCCGGAGTGGCCTGCGCCTGAAGGCGTAGCGGCCTGCAGTTCAACCCGTATCGGCGGCGTGAGTGAGGGGGCCTGGGAATCATTAAACCTGGGCGCTCACTGTGGCGATAGCCTCGATCACGTTGAAGAGAATCGTAAGCGGTTGTTTGCGGCAGGCCAGTTGCCGTCGAAGCCGGTCTGGCTTGAACAGGTACATGGTACCGCTGTGCTTCGTCTCACCGGTGAGCCGTACGCCTCGAAACGTGCCGATGCGTCTTACAGCAATACTCCGGGCACGGTTTGTGCCGTCATGACCGCTGACTGTCTGCCGGTGCTTTTCTGCAACCGTGCAGGCACGGAAGTGGCCGCCGCCCATGCTGGTTGGCGAGGATTGTGCGCCGGCGTACTGGAAGAGACCGTTGCCTGTTTTGCCGACAGCGCGGATAACATCATCGCCTGGCTGGGCCCGGCCATTGGCCCACAGGCTTTTGAAGTGGGGCCGGAGGTGCGCGACGCTTTTATGGCGCACGATGCGCAGGCGCAGAGCGCTTTTCTTCCGGCAGGAGATAAGTACATGGCGGACATTTATCAGCTTGCCCGCCAGCGCCTGACCCGCGTCGGTATCAGCCAGATCTACGGCGGCGATCGCTGCACCTTCACCGAAAACGGTGATTTCTTTTCCTATCGCCGCGACAAGACGACAGGACGTATGGCAAGTTTCATTTGGCTGATATAACCTATAGAATCAAGACGATCCGGCACGCGTCGTTTTCTTTTCGCATAATTCAGGTCATTCACCTTGAATAATTGAGGGATGACCTCATTTAATCTCCAGTAGCAATTTTGACCTGTTATGGGAGGAGTTATGCGTCTGGATCGTCTTACTAATAAATTCCAGCTTGCTCTCGCCGATGCCCAGTCTCTCGCACTGGGGCACGACAATCAGTTTATCGAACCTCTTCATTTAATGAGCGCCTTACTGAATCAGGAAGGGGGATCGGTACGTCCTTTATTGACATCTGCCGGCATTAATGCGGGCCAGTTACGCACAGCCATCGATCAGGCGCTGAGCCGTTTACCCCAGGTAGAGGGCACAGGCGGAGATGTACAGCCGTCTCAGGATCTGGTTCGCGTATTAAACCTGTGCGACAAACTGGCGCAGAAACGCGGCGACAACTTTATTTCGTCAGAACTCTTTGTTCTGGCGGCGCTTGAATCACGTGGCACCTTGACCGACCTGCTGAAAACAGCTGGCGCAACTACCGCCAATGTGACGCAGGCGATTGCACAAATGCGCGGAGGTGAGAGCGTGAACGATCAGGGTGCTGAAGATCAGCGTCAGGCATTGAAGAAATATACGGTCGACCTGACTGAGCGTGCGGAACAAGGCAAGCTTGACCCGGTCATTGGCCGTGACGAAGAGATCCGCCGTACCATTCAGGTCCTGCAACGCCGCACCAAAAATAACCCGGTACTGATTGGTGAGCCTGGTGTTGGTAAAACGGCCATTGTGGAAGGGCTGGCCCAGCGTATCGTCAATGGTGAAGTCCCGGAAGGTCTGAAAGGCCGTCGCGTACTGGCACTGGATATGGGCGCGCTGGTGGCGGGGGCAAAATACCGCGGCGAATTTGAAGAACGCTTAAAAGGCGTGCTCAACGATCTGGCAAAACAGGAAGGCAACGTCATTCTGTTTATCGACGAACTGCACACGATGGTGGGGGCAGGTAAAGCCGATGGTGCCATGGATGCCGGGAACATGCTCAAACCGGCCCTTGCTCGCGGCGAGCTGCACTGCGTGGGCGCCACCACCCTTGATGAGTATCGTCAGTACATTGAAAAAGATGCTGCCTTGGAACGTCGATTCCAGAAAGTGTTTGTGGCTGAACCGTCAGTGGAAGATACCATCGCGATCCTGCGTGGCCTGAAAGAGCGTTATGAGCTGCACCACCATGTGCAGATTACGGACCCGGCTATCGTGGCGGCTGCAACCTTGTCGCATCGCTATATTGCCGACCGACAGCTGCCTGACAAAGCGATCGACCTTATCGATGAAGCGGCCTCCAGTATTCGTATGCAGATTGACTCCAAGCCAGAAGAGCTGGACCGACTCGATCGCCGGATTATTCAGCTCAAGCTCGAGCAGCAGGCGCTGAAAAAAGAGTCTGATGAAGCGAGTAAAAAGCGTCTGGATATGCTTAATGAAGAGCTCCAGGATAAAGAACGGCAATATTCTGGCTTAGAAGAGGAGTGGAAAGCAGAAAAAGCATCCCTTTCCGGCACCCAGACGATTAAAGCCGAGCTGGAACAGGCGAAGATCGCCATCGAGCAGGCGCGTCGCGTGGGCGATCTGGCGCAAATGTCTGAGCTGCAGTACGGCAAAATTCCGGAACTGGAAAAACAGCTGGCGGCGGCAACCCAGGCTGAAGGCAAAACTATGCGTCTGTTACGTAATAAAGTGACGGATGCAGAAATTGCCGAGGTACTGGCGCGCTGGACCGGTATCCCGGTAGCCAGAATGATGGAGAGCGAGCGCGACAAATTATTGCGCATGGAGGAAGATCTTCATCATCGCGTCATCGGTCAGGATGAAGCGGTTGAGGCGGTATCGAATGCGATCCGTCGTAGCCGTGCCGGTTTGTCCGATCCTAACCGTCCGATTGGCTCCTTCCTGTTCCTGGGGCCGACCGGTGTCGGTAAAACGGAACTGTGTAAGGCGCTGGCAAACTTCATGTTCGACAGTGACGATGCGATGGTACGTATCGACATGTCCGAGTTTATGGAGAAACACTCCGTTTCACGTCTGGTGGGTGCACCTCCGGGATATGTTGGTTATGAAGAGGGTGGCTATCTGACAGAAGCGGTTCGCCGTCGTCCGTACTCCGTCATCCTGCTGGATGAAGTGGAAAAGGCGCACCCGGATGTGTTCAACATTCTGCTGCAGGTTCTGGATGACGGACGCCTGACCGATGGGCAGGGGAGAACGGTCGATTTCCGTAATACGGTGGTCATCATGACTTCGAACCTGGGTTCCGATCTGATTCAGGAGCGTTTTGGTGAACTGGATTACAGCCATATGAAGGATCTGGTGATGGGCGTGGTCAGCCACAGCTTCCGTCCTGAGTTCATCAACCGTATCGATGAAGTCGTGGTCTTCCATCCACTGGGTGAAAAACATATTGCTTCTATTGCCCGTATTCAGCTGCAGCGTTTGTATAAACGTCTGGAAGAGCGTGGATATGAACTGCAGATTGCGGATGACGCGCTGCAACTGCTGAGCGCAAATGGGTACGATCCGGTGTACGGTGCACGTCCTCTCAAACGTGCCATCCAGCAGCAGATCGAAAACCCGCTGGCGCAGCAAATTCTTTCCGGGAAGCTGCTCCCGGGCAAAACCATCCAGCTGGTGAAGCAAGACGACCAGATTGTGGCAGTGCAGTAAGTCACAAAACGATGAAAACGAGCCCTCAGGGGCTCGTTTTTGTTTAAAAACCAGGCAAGAATGGGCTTTCTGAAGCGGGGTTGCCTGGAAAATGAACGGTTGATAAATAATTTTCACTTTATACTTGCCAGCCCAGAATAAGCGCCTATAATGCGCCACCACTGACACGGAACAACGGCAAACACGCCGCCGGGTCAGCGGGGTTCGGTAAGAACCTCACGGAGAAAAGCGAAAATAATCGCTTGACTCTGAGGTGGGGAAGCGTAATATGCACACCCCGCGCCGCAGCGAAAAAGCGAAGCGGCACTGCTCTTTAACAATTTATCAGACAATCTGTGTGGGCACTCAAAGTGACATGGATTCTTAATGTCCTCGGACAATAAATGAATACCAAGTCTCTGAGTGAACACGTAATTCATTACGAAGTTTAATTCACGAGCATCAAACTTAAATTGAAGAGTTTGATCATGGCTCAGATTGAACGCTGGCGGCAGGCCTAACACATGCAAGTCGAACGGTAGCACAGAGAGCTTGCTCTCGGGTGACGAGTGGCGGACGGGTGAGTAATGTCTGGGAAACTGCCTGATGGAGGGGGATAACTACTGGAAACGGTAGCTAATACCGCATAACGTCGCAAGACCAAAGAGGGGGACCTTCGGGCCTCTTGCCATCGGATGTGCCCAGATGGGATTAGCTAGTAGGTGGGGTAATGGCTCACCTAGGCGACGATCCCTAGCTGGTCTGAGAGGATGACCAGCCACACTGGAACTGAGACACGGTCCAGACTCCTACGGGAGGCAGCAGTGGGGAATATTGCACAATGGGCGCAAGCCTGATGCAGCCATGCCGCGTGTATGAAGAAGGCCTTCGGGTTGTAAAGTACTTTCAGCGAGGAGGAAGGCATTGTGGTTAATAACCACAGTGATTGACGTTACTCGCAGAAGAAGCACCGGCTAACTCCGTGCCAGCAGCCGCGGTAATACGGAGGGTGCAAGCGTTAATCGGAATTACTGGGCGTAAAGCGCACGCAGGCGGTCTGTTAAGTCAGATGTGAAATCCCCGGGCTCAACCTGGGAACTGCATTTGAAACTGGCAGGCTTGAGTCTTGTAGAGGGGGGTAGAATTCCAGGTGTAGCGGTGAAATGCGTAGAGATCTGGAGGAATACCGGTGGCGAAGGCGGCCCCCTGGACAAAGACTGACGCTCAGGTGCGAAAGCGTGGGGAGCAAACAGGATTAGATACCCTGGTAGTCCACGCCGTAAACGATGTCGACTTGGAGGTTGTGCCCTTGAGGCGTGGCTTCCGGAGCTAACGCGTTAAGTCGACCGCCTGGGGAGTACGGCCGCAAGGTTAAAACTCAAATGAATTGACGGGGGCCCGCACAAGCGGTGGAGCATGTGGTTTAATTCGATGCAACGCGAAGAACCTTACCTACTCTTGACATCCAGAGAACTTGCCAGAGATGGCTTGGTGCCTTCGGGAACTCTGAGACAGGTGCTGCATGGCTGTCGTCAGCTCGTGTTGTGAAATGTTGGGTTAAGTCCCGCAACGAGCGCAACCCTTATCCTTTGTTGCCAGCGGTCCGGCCGGGAACTCAAAGGAGACTGCCAGTGATAAACTGGAGGAAGGTGGGGATGACGTCAAGTCATCATGGCCCTTACGAGTAGGGCTACACACGTGCTACAATGGCGCATACAAAGAGAAGCGACCTCGCGAGAGCAAGCGGACCTCATAAAGTGCGTCGTAGTCCGGATTGGAGTCTGCAACTCGACTCCATGAAGTCGGAATCGCTAGTAATCGTAGATCAGAATGCTACGGTGAATACGTTCCCGGGCCTTGTACACACCGCCCGTCACACCATGGGAGTGGGTTGCAAAAGAAGTAGGTAGCTTAACCTTCGGGAGGGCGCTTACCACTTTGTGATTCATGACTGGGGTGAAGTCGTAACAAGGTAACCGTAGGGGAACCTGCGGTTGGATCACCTCCTTACCTTAAAGAACCTGCCTTTGTAGTGCTCACACAGATTGTCTGATAGAAAGTGAAAAGCAAGACGGCTGCGAAGTCGTGACACCTCGTGTCCCCTTCGTCTAGCGGTTAGGACTCCGCCCTTTCACGGCGGCAACAGGGGTTCGAATCCCCTAGGGGACGCCACTTGCTGGGTGTGAGTGAAAGGCACAACCAATCAGTATCTCAAAACTGACTTGCGAGTCATGTTTGCGATATTTGCTCTTTAAAAATCTGGATCAAGCTGAAAATTGAAACGACACACGTTAAGTGTGTTCGAGTCTCTCAAATTTTCACAACGCGAAGTGAAACAGCTTCGGGTTGTGAGGTTAAGCGACTAAGCGTACACGGTGGATGCCCTGGCAGTCAGAGGCGATGAAGGACGTGCTAATCTGCGAAAAGCGCCGGCGAGGTGATATGAACCCTTGACCCGGCGATGTCCGAATGGGGAAACCCAGTGTGATTCGTCACACTATCGTTAGCTGAATACATAGGCTAACGAGGCGAACCGGGGAACTGAAACATCTAAGTACCCCGAGGAAAAGAAATCAACCGAGATTCCCCCAGTAGCGGCGAGCGAACGGGGAGCAGCCCGGAGTCTGAATCAGCTTGTGTGTTAGTGGAAGCGTCTGGAAAGTCGCAGGGTACAGGGTGATACTCCCGTACACGAAAGCACACTTGCTGTGAACTCGAAGAGTAGGGCGGGACACGTGGTATCCTGTCTGAATATGGGGGGACCATCCTCCAAGGCTAAATACTCCTGACTGACCGATAGTGAACCAGTACCGTGAGGGAAAGGCGAAAAGAACCCCGGCGAGGGGAGTGAAAAAGAACCTGAAACCGTGTACGTACAAGCAGTGGGAGCACCTTCGGGTGTGACTGCGTACCTTTTGTATAATGGGTCAGCGACTTATATTCTGTAGCAAGGTTAACCGTATAGGGGAGCCGAAGGGAAACCGAGTCTTAACTGGGCGTTAAGTTGCAGGGTATAGACCCGAAACCCGGTGATCTAGCCATGGGCAGGTTGAAGGTTGGGTAACACTAACTGGAGGACCGAACCGACTAATGTTGAAAAATTAGCGGATGACCTGTGGCTGGGGGTGAAAGGCCAATCAAACCGGGAGATAGCTGGTTCTCCCCGAAAGCTATTTAGGTAGCGCCTCGTGAATTCATCTCCGGGGTAGAGCACTGTTTCGGCTAGGGGGCCATCCCGGCTTACCAACCCGATGCAAACTGCGAATACCGGAGAATGTTATCACGGGAGACACACGGCGGGTGCTAACGTCCGTCGTGAAGAGGGAAACAACCCAGACCGCCAGCTAAGGTCCCAAAGTCATGGTTAAGTGGGAAACGATGTGGGAAGGCACAGACAGCCAGGATGTTGGCTTAGAAGCAGCCATCATTTAAAGAAAGCGTAATAGCTCACTGGTCGAGTCGGCCTGCGCGGAAGATGTAACGGGGCTAAACCATGCACCGAAGCTGCGGCAGCGACACTATGTGTTGTTGGGTAGGGGAGCGTTCTGTAAGCCTGCGAAGGTGTGCCGTGAGGCATGCTGGAGGTATCAGAAGTGCGAATGCTGACATAAGTAACGATAAAGCGGGTGAAAAGCCCGCTCGCCGGAAGACCAAGGGTTCCTGTCCAACGTTAATCGGGGCAGGGTGAGTCGACCCCTAAGGCGAGGCCGAAAGGCGTAGTCGATGGGAAACAGGTTAATATTCCTGTACTCGGTGTTACTGCGAAGGGGGACGGAGAAGGCTATGTTGGCCGGGCGACGGTTGTCCCGGTTTAAGCATGTAGGCGGAGGTTCCAGGTAAATCCGGTACCTTTTAACGCTGAGGTGTGATGACGAGGCACTACGGTGCTGAAGCAACAAATGCCCTGCTTCCAGGAAAAGCCTCTAAGCATCAGGTAACATCAAATCGTACCCCAAACCGACACAGGTGGTCAGGTAGAGAATACCAAGGCGCTTGAGAGAACTCGGGTGAAGGAACTAGGCAAAATGGTGCCGTAACTTCGGGAGAAGGCACGCTGATATGTAGGTGAAGCCCCTGCGGGTGGAGCTGAAATCAGTCGAAGATACCAGCTGGCTGCAACTGTTTATTAAAAACACAGCACTGTGCAAACACGAAAGTGGACGTATACGGTGTGACGCCTGCCCGGTGCCGGAAGGTTAATTGATGGGGTTAGCGGCAACGCGAAGCTCTTGATCGAAGCCCCGGTAAACGGCGGCCGTAACTATAACGGTCCTAAGGTAGCGAAATTCCTTGTCGGGTAAGTTCCGACCTGCACGAATGGCGTAATGATGGCCAGGCTGTCTCCACCCGAGACTCAGTGAAATTGAAATCGCTGTGAAGATGCAGTGTACCCGCGGCAAGACGGAAAGACCCCGTGAACCTTTACTATAGCTTGACACTGAACACTGGTCCTTGATGTGTAGGATAGGTGGGAGGCTTTGAAGTGTGGACGCCAGTCTGCATGGAGCCGTCCTTGAAATACCACCCTTTAATGGCTGGTGTTCTAACGTGGACCCGTAATCCGGGTTGCGGACAGTGTCTGGTGGGTAGTTTGACTGGGGCGGTCTCCTCCTAAAGAGTAACGGAGGAGCACGAAGGTCAGCTAATCCTGGTCGGACATCAGGAGGTTAGTGCAATGGCATAAGCTGGCTTGACTGCGAGAGTGACGGCTCGAGCAGGTGCGAAAGCAGGTCATAGTGATCCGGTGGTTCTGAATGGAAGGGCCATCGCTCAACGGATAAAAGGTACTCCGGGGATAACAGGCTGATACCGCCCAAGAGTTCATATCGACGGCGGTGTTTGGCACCTCGATGTCGGCTCATCACATCCTGGGGCTGAAGTAGGTCCCAAGGGTATGGCTGTTCGCCATTTAAAGTGGTACGCGAGCTGGGTTTAGAACGTCGTGAGACAGTTCGGTCCCTATCTGCCGTGGGCGCTGGAGAATTGAGGGGGGCTGCTCCTAGTACGAGAGGACCGGAGTGGACGCATCACTGGTGTTCGGGTTGTCATGCCAATGGCACTGCCCGGTAGCTAAATGCGGAAGAGATAAGTGCTGAAAGCATCTAAGCACGAAACTTGCCCCGAGATGAGTTCTCCCTGACCCTTTAAGGGTCCTGAAGGAACGTTGAAGACGACGACGTTGATAGGCCGGGTGTGTAAGCGCAGCGATGCGTTGAGCTAACCGGTACTAATGAACCGTGAGGCTTAACCTTACAACGCCGAAGCTGTTTCGGTGGATTTGAGAGATTTTCAGCTGATACAGATTACAGAATTTGCCTGGCGGCTGTAGCGCGGTGGTCCCACCTGACCCCATGCCGAACTCAGAAGTGAAACGCCGTAGCGCCGATGGTAGTGTGGGGTCTCCCCATGCGAGAGTAGGGAACTGCCAGGCATCAATTAAAGAAACCCCGTACCGCAAGGTACGGGGTTTTTTGCTTTTCCACCCTGGCGGGCACAATCAACAATCTCTGGCTAAAATAACAAGATACGCATCGTCAACGAGGTTATTTTGCCTAATCCCCCTTTTAACTACCAACAAGATTTCGCCAACATAAATTTTCGCGACCATCCTGAGCTTTATCAGGTAGGGCGGGGAGAGCAAGGCGTTCTGCTGGTTGAACCTTACAAAAGCGAAATTCTGCCCTACTGGCGATACAAAAATGCTGAGGTTGCGACAAAATCTGCGCAGGAAATATACGCACTCTTTGAGCAATACCGTCAGCAAGACGATTTTGTGGGCATGGATATGGCCAGAAAATTTATCCAGATGGGATATACCCGCGCCAGACGCTACGCCAACCACAAAGGCGGAAAAAAGTACGATGATGAACGTAACGTGCGCCCGCTGGATCACGATCCCGTCAAAGCCGAAGCCGCAAAAGTTTTCAAAGGATGGTGGGATAAAATTCGCGCCGATGAGGATTATTTACAACGAAAACAAGCGCATCAAAAAAAGTGGGGGTAACAATGTTACCCATGGCAGGATTCGTTTTGTGATCCAGATAACAAAACCAAATGAAACATAATAGAAACAATTATTTTACCTAACGTTAAATTTTAAATCTGGTTTTACTGGAGTGGGTGCTTTGGCCCGCATTGTAAGACAGGGGATTTAAAATGACAGAAACCGTAGCAAGTACAGATACGGATAGTAAAAAACTGGCAGAGGACGATACTCGCCGCAGGATTTGGGCAATCGTCGGTGCATCTTCAGGCAATCTGGTTGAATGGTTCGACTTTTACGTTTACTCGTTTTGCTCGCTCTATTTTGCCCATATCTTCTTCCCATCCGGCAATACCACGACCCAGCTTCTGCAAACTGCAGGCGTTTTCGCCGCAGGCTTTTTGATGCGTCCAATCGGCGGCTGGCTCTTTGGGCGTATTGCCGATCGAAAGGGGCGAAAAACGTCCATGCTGATCTCCGTCTGCATGATGTGTTTCGGCTCCCTGGTTATCGCCTGTCTGCCGGGCTATGACACTATCGGCACTTGGGCTCCAGCCTTACTGCTGTTGGCACGTTTGTTCCAGGGACTTTCCGTTGGGGGGGAATATGGCACAAGCGCGACATATATGAGTGAAGTTGCCGTGGAAGGGCGTAAAGGCTTTTATGCCTCATTTCAGTACGTCACCCTGATAGGGGGACAGCTCCTGGCTATTCTGGCCGTCGTGATCCTGCAACAGGTTCTGAGTGATGAAGATCTCCGTGCCTGGGGATGGCGTATTCCTTTTGCGCTTGGCGCCATCCTTGCCATTGTGGCGCTGTGGCTGCGCCGTCAGCTGGACGAAACGTCGCGTAAAGAGGTAAGGACGTTAAAAGAGGCAGGTTCATTTAAAGGCTTATGGCGTAACCGGAAAGCCTTTTTAATGGTGCTCGGCTTTACGGCTGGCGGTTCGCTCACCTTCTATACCTTCACCACCTATATGCAGAAGTATCTGGTTAACACCACGGGTATGCACGCTAACGTGGCGAGCATGGTCATGACGGTGGCGCTCTTTGTCTTTATGCTCATCCAGCCCATTATCGGTGCACTGTCGGATAGAATCGGTCGTCGTAGCTCGATGCTGATTTTCGGTGGGTTGTCGGCAATATGTACTGTGCCCATTCTCACTGCACTCCAGCATGTCACATCCCCTTATGCCGCTTTTGCACTGGTGATGGTCGCGTTGGTCATTGCCAGTTTTTACACCTCGATCAGCGGCATTCTTAAGGCAGAGATGTTCCCGGCTCAGGTGCGTGCACTGGGCGTTGGGTTGTCTTATGCGGTGGCTAACGCGCTGTTTGGCGGCTCAGCGGAATATGTTGCCCTGTCATTAAAATCGGTGGGGAGTGAGACAATCTTTTTCTGGTACGTCACGCTGATGGGAGCGCTGGCATTTATTGTCTCTTTAATGCTGCATCGCAAAGGGAAAGGCGTGCGTCTTTAATGATCCGCCATCTGCCAGACGGCATAGCCGGTAGTCGCACCGGCTATGTCCCAGGCAAAATCTTTCCAGCTCCAGCCGCTCCCTGCCGGGCGGCTGTCCCAGAGCTCTTTCGATGCCCCCAGACTAACCGAAAACATCAGGCCGTATGCAGCGCTGCGGTCGCGGCTGTAGCCCTGGCGCTGGGCATATTCATTACCCGCAGCCGAGAGCATCGCCGAGGCTAAAAAGTGTTGCGCCTTATCCTGACCAGACCAGCTATCCTGAGCCATATGGCTGCATCCACCCAAAACCAGACAGCCCATTAACAGCAAATAACGCACAACGACCTCCATAAAAAAGCCCCGTCAATGACAGGGCTGAAGATTACAGGATGCGGCTAATCAACCGGTCGATTCGGATGCGACGTAAACGGCGAATGAGCTTACGCACTTTCACCGGATAATCAGCGATACTTTGCAGATCGCGATAATGGTTAACCACAGTGGTGTGCGTGCGGATCAGATCCAGTTCACGGTCGCGCGGAGCAGCCAGCTCATGGCGGGGATCGTGGATCAAAATCGCATTTTCAAGATCCAATCGCCACGCCCGTGGATTGAGGTTATTGCCCGTCAGCAGCATCCATTCATCATCAACCCACATGCCTTTCAGGTGATAGCTGTTATCTTCATCTTTCCACAGACGCACAACCAGCTGATCGGTATTCACATAGTACTGCAGGCGGCTCAGGAAGCGGCGCAGGTTGATCTCATAGAGATAAGGCAGGGCGCCGATGATCTTAAACGGCTGATCTTCAGGAATGAAGAAATCGTTCGCGGTTTTATCGCCAACGATAATTTCCACCTTTTTACCGTCGCGCAACAGCTGAATGATGTTACGCACCAGCACCGCCGGCAGGTTGAAGTACGGTGTACAGATGGTCAGCTTATGCTCTGTACACGGCATCAGATGGAAGATGGTCTTGTTGAGCAGGCTGGATTTACCCAGCCCGACCAGTGGGGTCACTGCAAGCTGTTCATTATCGGCGTCGCCCTGGAAATGGAACATGGCATCGCGCAGTTCCTGACGGAAAAGGCGGATGTCATTTTTGATCTCCGGGCTTTTTGGTCGCTGTGGATCGTCAAGGCGATTTACGCCGCGGCCATGCACCAGATGTTGGTCCACCCACTCAAACATGACGTCAGCCATGCGGGCATTACGCACCAGGTGATAACGATCGTAACGGTACTTATCCAGCTGATGCAGATAGACGTCGTTCAGACTCGCGCCGCTATAGAGCACGCTGTCATCAATGATAAAGCCTTTGAAATGGAGGACGCCCAGAGCTTCGCGAGTGTTAACCGGAACACCATAAACGGGGACATCTACGCCGGGGTTTTCCTGCGCCATGCGGCAATACCAGTCGGCATTGGTGTTGGACGCAGCCGCGCCAATACGACCGCGCTGGGCGCGATGCCAGTCGACCAGGATACGGACATCCAGCTCAGGGCGCTGGCGTTTGGCTTCGTACACGGCGCGTAAAATGGCGCTGCCGCCCTCATCCTGTTCAAGATAAAGCGCGATAATGCAGATACGATGCGTTGCGCTGGCAATTTTTTCCAGTAGCGTCTCCCGAAAATCGGCGGGAGCATAAAAAAACTCTACATCATCAACTGACTGAGAAAGCTTCGGTAGTTGAGCAAGGTGTTGTTGATGTTTATTACGCTTAAATTTGGACAACATCACAGTGCGTTTCTTCTCTGTTCATTGAAGGATTATATGGACTATGCAGCCAACAGAAGCGGGCAATCATACCACCAGTGCCGTTTAAAGTGGTCAACATTTCCAGTACCTTACTCTTGTTTACCTGATGGCATCAGCTGCAGAGTCAATCCGACGATCCCATCTTCAAGCTGGATATCAACGGTAAAGCCTAGCTTTCGCGCCAGGGCGACCATGCCACGGTTGTTAGGCATAGTAATGCCATTGAGGCGGATCAGTCCGTGATCGCGCGTATAACTGATTAGCTTTTCGAGTAATCGTCTTCCCAGCCCCAGACCTTTCAGATCGGAGCGGACAAGCACCGCAAACTCCGCATCGACGTTATCAGGATCGGAGATGGCACGTGTGACGCCAAGGATTTCATCGCCCTCTTCAGTGCGTCGGACGGCAACAAAAGCCATTTCCCGATCGTAGTCGATCTGCGTCATATTGGCTAAATCTTCGTGGGTAAATTCGTTGATTTCGCTAAAGTAGCGGTAGTACAAATCTTCTTTTGTGACCTGAGCGATAAAGCGCTGAAGCTGGGGTTCATCTTCAGGAAGGATAGGGCGGAACAGCGAGAGTTCGCCATTTTTCATCTCTACCCACTCTTCAAGCTGATGGGGGTAAGGGCGGATAGCAAGCCGGCTTTCGCGATCGCCGGTATAGGCCGCCACATCCATCGTCACATCCAGCGCCGTCAGTTCGCTGCCGGATACCAGTAAAGGATGAATATCCAGACGCTGGATTTCCGGGCTATCAACAATCAGGTTCGATACCTGCACCAGGAACTGGCTCAGGGCGGCGATATCCAGCGGTCTTAAGGCACTGCGTCCGCGGATCTTTTTGCTCTTGATCGCCTGGATCACCAGATAACGCGCCAGGTTCATGTTCAGAGGCGGCAGGGCCACCACCGCCTGCTCTTCAGGGCGCCACTCTACGCCCCCTTCGCCCAGCATAATCAGCGGACCGAAGACCGGATCGTGTTCCACTACCACCCGTAGCTCCTGCGCGCCGGCACGATTAGCCATGCTCTGCACCAGCAGGCCGTGGATCCGCGCCTGGGGCCAGGCCATTTTAACGCGATCGATAATAGCATCCGCCGCCTGCTGGACTTCCGCCGCGGTACGCAGATACAACATCACCCCCTGAACTTCAGATTTATGCGGGATATCTGGCGAACGCAGTTTTAGTGCCACCGGATAACCGATCTGCTCGGCGATATGTACCGCTTCCGCGCTGTCGCTGGCGATCCAGGTGGGCAGCGTATGCAGACCATAGGCGGTCAGGATCGGCTGTACCTCGTGCGTATCCAGCGAACGCGCGCCGTCATCAATGGCACGCTGCAACAGGTCGTGAGCATGACCCGTATTGGCGGTCAGGTTTCCCGGCAGGGCAGGCGTCTCCCGCAGCTGTTTCTGATTGCGCCGATACTCCACCATATGCATAAAAGCGGTGATGGTGCCTTCCGGGGTACGGTAAGTGGGGAGGCCAGCCTCGCTGAAGAGACGTCGCGCCTCCTGAGATGAAAATTCACCGCACCAGTTAGTCAGAAGCGACACATACTTTCCGCGCGGATGCTTCTTCACAATATCAATCAGCGCACGAGCGCTTTCGCTGCCCGGGGCTACGGCACTAGGGGAGTGAATGACCATCAGGGCATCAAAGTCCTGGCTGTCCAGCAGGATATTGAGTGCGCTGAGATAGTGCTCGCTGCTGGCATCGTCGCGTAAGTCGAGCGGATTACCCGGCTCCACGCCGGGCGGCAGCGCCTCCCGCAGACGCTGTATTGTCTCTTCGCTGAGGGTGGCCAGCTTACCGTTACGCAGCCAGAGTTCGTCCAGCGCCAGCGCGGCAGGGGCGGCGCCGTTACTGATGATCATCAGCCGTTCCCCCCGTAGCGGGCGCATATGGCTGAGCGTTTCGACAGCGGAAAAGAGTTCGTGGGTGTCCTGAACACGCAGCAAGCCGGCACGCTGGATAGCGGCATCCCATGCCGGATCCATGCCTGAATGTGAATGCAAAAGACGCTGGGCGGCCGGGCTACGCCCGCTTTTGATCACCAGAATTGGTTTGTTGCGTGAAGCGCTACGGGCTGCCGAGACGAAGCGACGCGCGTCGCTGAGATGCTCAAGATAGAGCAGGATGGCGCTGGTTTTGCTATCGCGCGCCAGAAAATCCAGCAGCTCGTCAACGTCAATGTCCAGACCGTCGCCCAGCGCGATGAAATAGGAAAAGCCCATTTCGCGCTGCTGGGCCCAGTCGAGGATCGTGTTGGATACCGCCGCCGACTGGGAGATAAAGGCCAGCTTGCCTTTACGTATCGGAACGGGAGAAAAGCTGGCATTCAGCCCCTGCCACGGTGCCAGAAGACCCAGGCTGTTTGGCCCCAGCAGTCGCATCTGGTAGCGCGTCGCACAGGCCAGCAGCTCCGCCTGCTGTTCAGGGGGCGAAGAGAGAATAATGCAGGTTTTGCAGCCCTTCTTCCCCAGCGCGTCGAGCAGGGCGATGTTACGTCGGGCGTGGGTACAGAGCACCGCGAGATCGGGAATGAAGGGCAGGCTCTCCACCTCTGGCCAGGCCAGAACGCCCAGCACCGCTTTATACGCAGGGGTGACCGGCAGTATCGGGCCATTAAAGCCGCCAGCAAGCAGGTTACGCATCATCAGATAACCAGCGCGTTCGGGCTTCATCGACGCGCCAATCACGGCAATGGATTTAGGGCGGAGTAAGGCTTCTAGCCCGCGCTGGCTCATACAGATCTCCTGAAAAGGCGAGTGACCTGATGATTTTAAACGCTTTCCGGCTCCGCCGCTGTGATGCTTCCCTTATGAATGGTTTTTCCGGCCAGATAACGTTCGCGAAAACGCGTGAAATGGTCGCCCAGGGCGCCTGCCGCCTGAACATCCCCCGCCAGATCCAGCAGGGCAATGGCCACTTCGGCAGTACAATACTGGCCTTCTGCGTGGGCTTCACGCAGCCGGTAAGCCGAGACGCGCGACAAATCGACGGAGATCACCGGCAGCGTATCCAGATAGGGGCTTTTGCGAAACATTTTACGCGCTTCAGTCCAGGTGCCATCCAGCATGATAAACAGCGGCGGTTTACCGGCGGGGGGCGCGGTAATCACCTGACGCGTTTCACCGGCGTAGGAGGCCGGAAACACTACCATCGGTTGATAGTCGGGGCTGGCGACCAGATCGAGCAGCGCCTGAGGTGGCTCAGTGCGTGACCACTGGAAGGCCGCGGTATCCGGTAGAATATCGGCGATCAGCCGTCCGGTATTGCTGGGCTTCATCGGTTCGGTATCGAACATCACCAGACAGAAACGGCTTTGAGCATGGCTGGGCGCCAGCGTCGCGCAGAGACACTGCCTGAGCGGCAGCAGGCAGCGCTGACAGCGACGAATGCGGTTACCACGGGCAAGAAAAGGGCGAGTCGCACGCGCCAGGCGTTCGGCGCGCAGTTGCAGTACGGCGTTATCAGTCATGGGAAGGAGCGCAGAAAAAACGCCATTCTCGCAGAGGCGAGGGCGGGGCACAAGTTACGTGCCCCGGAATGTCAGAGGGATTCGTTCAGCCAGCTATCAAAAGGTGCTTTCGGAACGGCACCATTGAGCATATCGACGACTTCACCATTTTTGAAAATCATAATGGTCGGGATACTACGAATGCGGAAGCGGGAGCTCAGTTCGCGCTCAGCTTCGGTGTTCACTTTCACAAAACGCATTTTACCGCTACGCTCTTCGGCGACATCTTCAAAGATCGGCGCAAAGTTACGGCACGGGCCGCACCACGGTGCCCAGAAGTCGACAACAACCGGCAGATCATCCTTCAGCAGTTTATCCAGAGTTTCGCCGGTAGCATTAATCACGTCACCATCGAACAATTCATGACCGCAGCGTCCGCATTTTGCTCCGTCATCAATGCGATCTTCCGGAATGCGGTTAAGAGCCTGGCAGTTGGCACATACGGTATTCATAACTAACCTCAGGTAGAGCAGGGGGACAAATCGGCAACATGCCGGTTATGTTTCCAATATGTTACATATTATCAACGACCCTGTTTGAAACAACAATGCGTTTTGTTCAATGAGAACAATAGTCACAGGCTTTTATACGAAGTAATGGCTATGCGCCGGGACATCGGGTAATCTGCGCGCTTCGCGCAGCGCTGGTGGAGAAAAGCATGAACGACGAACTGAAAAACAAAAGCGGCAAGGTCAAAGTGATGTATGTCCGCAGTGACGATGACTCTGATAAACGCACCCAAAATCCGCGTACCGGAAAAGGTGGCGGGCGTCCAGGGCCATCTCGTGCAGACGGTGGCCGTCGCCCCGCCCGCGATGAGAGAAGCAGCCGCGGTGATGACCGCAAACGTGACGACCGTAAGCGTGATGATTTCAAACGCGACGATTTTAGCCGCGACGCCTCACCGTGGCGTACCGTCTCCCGCGCGCCGGGAGACGAGTCCACTGCGCCCGTCGATCACGGCAGTATGGCCGGTAAAACGGTTATCGATCCGGAAGTGATCCGCCGTCAGCGTGCGGAAGAGACGCGCGTCTATGGCGAAAACGCCTGTCAGGCCCTGTTCCAGAGCCGTCCTGATTGCATCGTGCGCGCCTGGTTCATCCAGAGCGTCACGCCACGATTCAAAGAAGCGCTGCGCTGGATGGCGGCCAACCGCAAAGCCTACCATGTGGTAGACGATGCTGAGATCACCAAAGCGTCTGGCACCGAACACCATGGTGGCGTCTGTTTCCTGATTAAGAAACGTAACGGTACCACCGTTAAGCAGTGGGTCAGCCAGGCTGGCGAAGATGACTGCGTCCTGGCCCTGGAAGACGTGGGTAACCCGCACAACCTCGGCGCCATGATGCGCAGCTGCGCCCACTTCGGCGTGAAAGGGGTTCTATTGCAGGATGCGGCACTGCTGGAATCCGGCGCAGCAATCCGTACGGCGGAAGGCGGCGCGGAGCACGTTCAGCCAATCACCGGCGACAGCGTGCTGGAAGCGATTGAGCAGTTCCGTCAGGCGGGCTATGCCATCGTGACCACCTCCAGCCACAAAGGCACCACGCCGCTGTTTAAAGCGACACTGCCACGTAAGATGGTGCTGGTGTTGGGTCAGGAGCGCGATGGTCTCTCCGATGCGGCACTCTCCAGCGCCGATCTGAGCGTCTCTATCGATGGCACCGGCAATGTAGAAAGCCTCAACGTATCCGTTGCGACTGGCGTTCTGCTGGCGGAATGGTGGCGTCAGAACAAAGCATAATCCCGCTTTGTTCGTCGTTCGTAGGCCCGGCAAGCGTAGCGCCGCCGGGCAATGTGCCGGGTGGCGGCTTCGCCTTACCCGGCCTACAACAACTTACTCACTTTCAGCCGGTAACTCCGGCATCCAGTCAATCGGCGTTTCGCCCTGTTTCTCCAGCCACTCATTCGCCAGCACAAAATGATTGCAGCCAAAAAAGCCGCGATGGGCTGACAGCGGTGACGGGTGCGGCGCTTTCAGCACATGATGGCGCTGAGTATCAATGATCGACCCTTTCTTCTGCGCATGCGATCCCCAGAGCAAAAAGACCACCCCTTCCCGGTGCTGGTTAATCAGGCTGATGACCTTGTCGGTAAATGTCTCCCACCCGAGGCTGGCATGAGAATGGGCCTGCCCGGCACGAACCGTCAGTACGGTGTTGAGCAACAGAACACCCTGACGCGCCCAGCTTTCCAGGTAACCATGTGAAGGGCGGGTAAACCCCGGCACCGAGGCTTCCAGCTCCTTATACATATTCAGCAGGGAAGGGGGAATGGCAACGCCCGGACGTACAGAAAACGCCAGGCCGTGCGCCTGACCCGGTCCGTGGTAGGGATCCTGTCCCAGGATCACCACTTTGACATCTGCCAGCTCGGTAAAACGAAAGGCGTTGAACACATCTTTCTGGGGCGGATAAATGGTGATGCCGTCCTGACGTTCCGCGGCAACGGTATTCAGAGTATTAACGAAGTAAGGCTGTTTTTTTTCATCGGCCAGTACGTCGTGCCAGGTCAAAGGTGCTGTCATCTCGCTCTCCTGCGAATTTTCACTGTCTTTAGCTTAACTGCATATGACGAGGGAACAAAACTGGCGAGCCAAAAATGTCATTACATTGAAAAATATTGAAAATTTACACAGAATTTTGAAGGTGGTGTGAGGGTAAAATTGATATAAAACAATAATCTTCAGTTATCACCCTTTTGCTGGTGTGGTTTTTGTTGATTTAAGTCAAGGAATGACGAGTGTTTGACTGATATATATACACTCAAGCAACAATGGTTTTACCAATTGCCCGAACGAACGGGCGACACCCAATATTGTAGTGTAAGGGAGACATCACATGATTACTGGTATCCAGATTACTAAAGCTGCAAACGACGACCTGCTGAACTCTTTCTGGCTGCTGGACAACGAGAAAGGCGAAGCGCGCTGCGTATGCGCAAAAGCAGGCTTTGCTGAAGATGAAGTTGTTCAGGTTAACGCGCTGGGCGAGTTCGAATACCGCGAAATCCCAATGGAAATCAAACCTGAAGTCCGTGTTGAAGGCGGTCAGCATCTGAACGTTAACGTGCTGCGTCGTGAAACGCTGGAAGATGCCGTTAAGCATCCGGAAAAATATCCGCAGCTGACCATCCGTGTTTCTGGCTACGCGGTACGCTTTAACTCACTGACTGCCGAACAGCAGCGCGACGTTATCGCCCGTACCTTTACTGCCAGCCTGTAATCGTTACCCGCGTACAGATAAAAAAAGCCGGGTTTTAACCCGGCTTTTTTATTACTCTTCTTTCTGTGTCACCGGCGCGCTGCCGCTAGGCTTACGACGCTTGCCCACGTTTTTGGTATCACGGTGGCGTTGCTTCACGCGCGGTTTCTCTTTCTCTTTCGCCTTTTTCTCGGCACGTTTAGCGAGCACTTTCTTGGACGGTTTGCCCGTCATTTTTTCGCTCGGCGCACGGGTGCTCGGACGCAGTTCGTCGATCACGCGGGCCTTCAGCGGCTCTTCAACGTAGCGACCAATTTTTTGCAGCAGCAGATGGTCATGCGCTTCGACCAGCGAAATGGCTGTCCCTTTACGCCCGGCACGACCGGTACGGCCAATGCGGTGCAGATAGGTATCCGCAGTGCGCGGCAGATCGAAGTTAAACACGTGGCTGACATCAGGAATATCAATACCGCGCGCAGCAACGTCGGTCGCCACCAGCACGTTCACGCGGCCATCGGTCAGACGTTTGATCGCTTCGTTACGTTTAATCTGCACCATCTCGCCTTCGAGATAGCAGTTATTGATACCCGCTTCACGCAGCCAGGTCGCCAGCTCGTGCACACGCTCACGTTTCCGTACAAAGACGATAGAGCGGGTGGCTTCAGGCTGTTTCAGCAGGTGGATCAGCAGCGCGGTTTTATGCTGAATATCATCGGCGCGGTAGTACCACTGATGGATCTTCTTGCGTTCACGCGTGGACGGATTGGCAGACACCTCGACCGGATCTTCCAGCAGACGCTCGGCAAAATCTTTAATCGCATCGCCTTCCAGCGTCGCGGAGAAGAGCATGGTCTGCTTACGCCAGCGGGTCTCACCGGCAATGTGTTCGATATCCTGCGCAAAGCCCATATCCAGCATACGGTCAGCTTCGTCAAGAATTAAGGTTTCAACCGCACGGCAGTCGAAGTTCTCTTCTTTGATGTATTGCAGCAGACGCCCGGTCGTCGCAACGACGATATCCTGGTTCTCACTGAATACTTCGGCGTGGTTCATATAGGCCACACCGCCGGTAATGGTTGCGATATCCAGGTGGGTATTCTTCGCCAGCTCACGCGCATGATCGGCAACCTGCATCGCCAGTTCACGGGTCGGGGTGAGGATCAGAATACGCGGCGGACCTGATTTCTTACGCGGAAAATCCAGCAGATGCTGCAACGCAGGCAGCAAATAGGCTGCCGTTTTACCCGTGCCGGTTGGCGCAGAACCGAGCACGTCACGGCCCTCCAGTGCAGGCGGAATTGCCGCTTCCTGAATAGCGGTCGGGCGTGTGAAGCCTTTTTCCTGGAGCGCGTCCAGAAGGCTTTCATCGAGTTCAAGTTCGGAAAAAGTCGTTACAGTCATGTTCTACCTCTGTGTGGGGCGCTGATTATAGACGTTACGGCTGCAATCTTCATCTGTTTGTGTGGATATCCCTTTTCCGTCGTTACGCTTTCACCTATGCTACTCCCGTTTCACTTTGAAGGTTGCTCTGACATGTCTCAACTCAAAGCGCAGCTGCGCCGCGATGGTTTTACTTTTAAGCAGTTCTTTGTCGCCCACGATCGCTGTGCAATGAAAGTCGGCACTGATGGCATTTTACTGGGGGCATGGGCACCGGTAGCAGGCGTTAAACGTATCCTCGACATTGGCAGCGGCAGCGGATTATTAGCCCTGATGCTGGCGCAGCGTACCGAACACTCCGTCACGCTTGACGCGGTTGAACTGGATCCCCAGGCGGCTGAGCAGGCAGCGGAAAACGTAGCGGAATCCCCCTGGGCTTCGCGCGTATCTCTCCATTGTGCGGATGTTCTTGCCTGGGCGCCAGAGCAAACGGCTCGCTATGACCTGATTGTCAGCAATCCTCCCTATTTTGAACCGGGCGTAGCCTGTGCTACACCCCAGCGAGAGCAGGCCCGGTATACCGACACGCTCGATCATGGCGCGCTGTTAGCCTGCGCCGCCGGGTTGATCTCCGAAGAGGGATTTTTCTGCGTGGTGTTACCGGAGAGCGCAGGCAGTGCATTTATTGCCAGCGCGCTGGAGATGGGCTGGTTTTTACGCCTGCGCACCGATATTGCGGAAACCGACGGCAGGCTGCCGCACCGGGTGCTGCTGGCGCTGTCGCCGAAAGAGGGAGAGTGCTTCAGCGACAGGCTGGTGATACGTGGGCCAGATCAGCGTTATTCCGATGACTACACGGCGCTGACCCACCCCTTCTATTTATTTATGTGAGCCAGCGGTGAAAGCACCGACGGGCCGGAATGCTCAAGCTGCTCCGGGTAGTCGAGCGTGTAGTGCAAACCGCGGCTCTCTTTGCGCATCATAGCGCAGCGCACAATCAGCTCCGCCACCTGAACCAGATTACGCAGTTCCAGTAAATTATTGGATACGCGGAAATGGGCGTAATACTCATCAATTTCCTGCTGCAGCATGGTAATACGGCGCAGGGCGCGTTCCAGACGTTTGGTGGTGCGCACAATGCCGACGTAATCCCACATAAAGAGGCGCAGCTCGTGCCAGTTATGCTGGATCACAACCAGTTCATCCGGGTTCTCCACGCGGCTTTCGTCCCAGTCCGGCAGGTTTTCCGCCTGGCGGGCGTAAGGCATGCGCTTCGTGATATCTTCCGCCGCTGACCAGCCATACACAAGGCACTCCAGAAGCGAGTTTGATGCCATTCGGTTCGCGCCATGCAGGCCGGTGTAGCTCACCTCGCCAATGGCGTACAAACCGTCAACGTCGGTCCGGCCATGATCGTCGACCATCACACCGCCGCAGGTATAGTGCGCCGCGGGCACCACCGGCATTGGCTCTTTGGTGATGTCGATGCCGAGCCCCAACAGTTTTTCATAGATGGTCGGGAAGTGCTGGCGAATAAAGGCTTCGGGTTTGTGGCTGATATCCAGATACATGCAGTCCACGCCCAGGCGTTTCATCTCATGATCGATTGCGCGGGCCACAACATCACGCGGCGCCAGCTCGCCCCGCTCGTCAAAGTCCTGCATAAAGCGAGTGCCATCCGGGCGTTTTAAATGCGCGCCTTCACCGCGTAGCGCTTCTGTCAGCAGGAAGTTGCGTGCCTGCGGGTGGAATAGCGCAGTGGGGTGGAACTGGTTAAATTCCAGATTGGCCACGCGACAGCCCGCGCGCCAGGCCATGGCAATACCGTCACCTGAGGAAATATCCGGGTTGGTGGTGTACTGATAAACCTTAGAGGCACCGCCGGTTGCCAGTACAACCGATTTTGCCCGACAGGTTTCCACCTTCTCTTTATTACGGTTCCAGACCCAGGCTCCCACAACGCGCCGCGTGCCCGGCAGACCAATTTTATCGGAGATGATCAAATCCACCGCGTTGCTGCGTTCCAGCACCCGGATGTTGGGATGGCTTAACGCCTGGCTGACCAGGGTCGTTTCGACTGCTTTACCGGTGGCATCTGCGGCATGCAGGATCCGGCGATGGCTGTGTCCGCCTTCACGCGTCAGGTGGTAACTCTCTTCTCCGTTGGCCTGCACTTGGGTATCAAACAGCACGCCCTGATCGATCAGCCATTGCACGCAGTGGCGGGCATTACTGGCGACAAATTCAGCCGCGTGTCGGTCCACGATGCCGCCACCGGCAATCAGGGTATCTTCGACATGGGAGTCGATACTGTCAGTTTCATCAAACACCGCGGCAATTCCGCCCTGGGCATAGAAGGTAGAACCTTCGCTAACAGGACCTTTGCTGAGGACAATCACTTTCTGGTGTGGGGCGAGTCGCAGCGCCAGTGAAAGGCCGGCGGCGCCGCTGCCGATAATCAGTACGTCACAGGAGAGTTCAGAAATTGCGTTCATGATGTGTGTTTAATTTACTAAACAGTGTTTGGCCAGCATAGCACCTGAATGCGATGAATCGCACGTTTTTTTTAAGAGTAGTTGCAATGGCTAAACAGAGGCTAGACAGAGATAAGGAACAAAAAGGGCGAAATTATTTTGCGTAGCAGATTGTTAGCTACAGATTTTGTGGTGAAATAAAGCCCGTCTTGCGTTACCCTGCAAACGGTAAAAAACCATTTCTTAGCAGAAACTGGGTACGTATCGGTATCAGACTTATAATGATAGAAAATGAACAGTCTGCGACGTGATTAACAAAAACAAAGGCGTGACGGAACTAATTGAAATAAAGACCCTCAAAGCAACTGCTTGCTCACAGTGCAGTGTTTGGAGTGGCGTTTCGATAACGCGTGGAATTTAGGTTTGGGGAGACTTTACCTCGGATGAGCGAGCAGTTAACGGACCAGATTCTGGTTGAACGGGTCCAGAAGGGAGATCAGAAAGCCTTTAACCTACTGGTGGTGCGCTACCAGCATAAGGTGGCGAGTCTGGTGTCCCGCTATGTACCGTCAGGGGATGTTCCTGATGTGGTACAAGAGTCTTTCATTAAGGCCTATCGTGCGCTGGAATCTTTCCGGGGAGATAGTGCTTTTTATACCTGGCTGTATCGTATTGCCGTCAATACGGCTAAGAACTACCTCGTCGCTCAGGGCCGACGTCCGCCTTCAAGCGATGTCGATGCTATCGACGCTGAAAATTATGAAAGCGGCGGTGCGTTGAAAGAAATTTCGAACCCTGAGAACTTAATGTTGTCAGAAGAACTGAGACAAATAGTTTTTCGCACCATCGAGTCGCTCCCGGAAGATTTACGCATGGCAATTACGTTGCGGGAGTTAGATGGCCTGAGCTATGAAGAGATAGCCGCTATCATGGATTGCCCGGTCGGTACGGTTCGCTCACGGATCTTTCGTGCGCGAGAAGCTATTGATAATAAAGTTCAACCGCTAATCAGGCGTTGACGATAGCGGGATACTGGAAAAGGTATTAGGCATGCAGAAAGAACAACTTTCCGCTTTGATGGATGGTGAAACGCTGGACAGTGAGATGCTCAACGAGCTCTCTCGCTCTCCTGAGATGCAAAAAACCTGGGAGAGTTATCATCTCATTCGCGATACTCTGCGCGGCGATACCAGCGATGTCCTCCATTTTGATATCTCAGCTCGCGTAATGGCGGCCATAGAGAACGAACCTGTTTCTCAGGCCACCCCGCTCATCCCCGAAGCTCAACCTGCACCGCACCTGTGGCAGAAGATGCCTTTCTGGAACAAAGTGCGCCCCTGGGCGAGTCAACTGACTCAAATGGGTGTGGCTGCTTGCGTATCGCTTGCAGTTATTGTGGGCGTCCAGCACTATAACACTCAATCTGAAGTGAGCCAGCAACCAGAAGCGCCAGTGTTTAATACACTGCCGATGATGGGCAAAGCCAGCCCGGTAAGTCTGGGTATTCCTTCTGATGCCTCGGCCGGTGCCGGTCAGCAGCAGCAGGTACAAGAGCAGCGCCGTCGTATCAATGCGATGTTGCAGGATTATGAATTGCAGCGTCGTCTGCATTCTGAACAGCTTCAGTTTGAACAGGCGCAAACGCAGCAGGCTGCTGTGCAAGTGCCAGGAAACCAAACTTTAGGAACGCAATCGCAGTAATGAAGCAACTTTGGTGCGCCATGTCTCTGATGGCGGGTAGCCTGTTGTTCACTGTCAACGCCTCGGCTGATGTATCGTCCGGGGCGTTGTTGCAGCAAATGAACCAGGCCAGCCAGTCACTCAACTACGAGCTGTCTTTTATCAGTATCAATAAGCAAGGTGTAGAGTCGTTACGCTATCGCCATGCCCGTCTTGATAAACAGCCTCTTGCCCAGCTTTTGCAGATGGATGGTCCGCGCCGCGAAGTTGTGCAGCGTGGCAATGAAATCAGCTATTTCGAGCCGGGTCTCGAACCTTTTACGCTGAATGGCGACTACATTGTTGATTCGCTGCCTTCGCTCATCTATACCGATTTTAAACGGTTGTCCCCTTACTACGACTTCATCTCCGTAGGACGTACCCGTATCGCCGATCGGCTCTGCGAGGTGCTGCGGGTGGTCGCCAGAGACGGAACACGTTACAGCTATATCGTCTGGATGGATGCAGAGACCAAGCTGCCAATGCGGGTCGATCTGCTGGATAGGGATGGTGAGACGCTGGAGCAGTTCCGGGTGATCTCCTTTACCATCGACGATCAGGTCGGTAACAGCATGCAGAATCTGGCAAAAGCGAACCTGCCGCCGCTGCTCTCCGTCCCGGCGGGGGATAACGTTAACTTTAACTGGGCGCCTAACTGGATCCCGCAGGGCTTCAGTGAAGTCTCCAGCAGTCGACGCCAGTTGCCCACCATCGATACCCCGGTTGAATCCCGTCTTTACTCCGACGGCTTGTTCAGCTTCTCGGTGAACATTAACCGGGCAACACCGGTCAGTGCCGATCAGATGTTGCGTACCGGGCGTCGCACCGTCAGCACCACGATACGGGATAACGCAGAGATCACTGTTGTCGGTGAACTGCCGCCGCAAACCGCTAAACGTATCGCCGACAGCATTAAATTCAGGGCTGCACAATGATCAAAGAGTGGGCAACGGTCGTTTCATGGCATAAGGGCGTCGCGCTGGTCAGCTGCGATGTCAAAGCATCCTGCAACAGCTGCGCCTCCCGCGCCGGTTGCGGCAGCCGGGTGCTGAACAAACTTGGACCGCAGACCTCACACACGATCAGCGTGCCCAGCGCAGAGCCGCTGGTGGAGGGGCAAAAAGTTGAGTTAGGGATCGCTGAAGGTAGCCTGCTTGGCTCGGCCATGCTGGTCTATCTCTCCCCGCTGGTGGGGCTGTTTGCCCTTGGCGGTCTGTTCCAGGTGCTGTTTGGGACCGATCTCGCCGCGATGTGCGGCGCAGCGCTGGGCGGCGTGGGCGGCTTTTTACTGGCGCGCGGCTTTTCCTCCCGTCTTGCGGAGCGTGAAGCGTGGCAGCCCGTTATTCTCAGCGTCGGATTGCCACCCGATCAGCTGCGTGTCGACACGCTCTCTTCAGAAGCCCGGTGATGTTACCGGGCTTTGTTTTATTTACATCTCATAAAAGAAAACGCCAGATCTTCGCGCTAAGCTTGCTGGAAGAGCATTTCCTGGTGACGGAGATGTAGTGTAGAATGCTGCGTTTTCGCACTGAAAAACGTCAGGCTAAGAACAGCGGCCTCCAGGAATTCGTAAGGCATAATTATTTAACTATATGAAGAACATACGTAACTTTTCGATCATTGCTCACATTGACCACGGTAAGTCGACGCTGTCTGACCGTATTATCCAGATTTGCGGTGGCCTGTCTGATCGTGAAATGGCAGCCCAGGTACTGGACTCCATGGACCTGGAACGCGAACGCGGTATTACCATTAAAGCGCAGAGCGTTACGCTCGACTATAAAGCGTCTGACGGTGAAACCTACCAACTTAACTTTATCGACACCCCAGGCCACGTTGACTTCTCTTATGAAGTTTCCCGTTCGCTGGCGGCCTGTGAAGGCGCGCTGCTGGTAGTGGATGCGGGGCAGGGCGTAGAAGCCCAGACCCTGGCTAACTGCTATACCGCGATGGAAATGGATCTCGAAGTGGTGCCGGTTCTGAACAAAATCGACCTGCCAGCCGCCGATCCTGAGCGCGTGGCGGAAGAGATCGAAGATATCGTCGGCATTGACGCGACCGACGCCGTGCGCTGCTCGGCAAAAACCGGCGTGGGTGTCACCGACGTGCTGGAACGTCTGGTGCGTGACATCCCGGCGCCAGAAGGCGATCCGGAGGGGCCACTGCAGGCGCTGATCATCGACTCCTGGTTCGATAACTATCTCGGCGTTGTCTCGCTGGTGCGTATTAAAAACGGTACCATGCGTAAAGGCGACAAGATCAAAGTGATGAGCACCGGACAGGTCTATAACGCTGACCGTCTGGGTATCTTCACGCCAAAACAGGTCGACCGTACCGAGCTGAAGTGCGGCGAAGTAGGCTGGCTGGTTTGTGCGATCAAAGACATCCTCGGCGCGCCGGTGGGCGATACCCTGACGGGCGCCCGTAACCCGGCAGAAAAAGCGCTGCCAGGCTTTAAAAAGGTAAAACCGCAGGTTTATGCGGGTCTGTTCCCGGTAAGCTCTGACGATTATGAGAACTTCCGTGACGCGCTCGGCAAGCTGAGCCTGAACGATGCTTCCCTGTTCTATGAGCCAGAAAGCTCGACGGCGCTGGGCTTCGGCTTCCGCTGCGGCTTCCTCGGCCTGCTGCACATGGAGATCATTCAGGAGCGTCTGGAGCGTGAATACGATCTGGATCTGATCACCACCGCACCAACGGTAGTGTACGAAGTCGAGACCACCTCGAAAGAGGTCATTTACGTTGACAGCCCATCCAAGCTGCCGCCGCTGAATAATATTCATGAGCTGCGCGAGCCGATCGCCGAGTGTCACATGCTGCTGCCGCAGGAGTTCCTCGGTAACGTCATCACGCTGTGTATCGAAAAACGTGGTGTACAGACCAACATGGTTTACCATGGTAACCAGGTGGCGCTGACCTATGAAATCCCGATGGCGGAAGTGGTGCTCGACTTCTTCGATCGTCTGAAGTCAACTTCACGCGGTTATGCGTCGCTGGATTACAACTTCAAACGCTTCCAGGCCTCCAACATGGTGCGTGTGGACGTGCTGATCAACGGCGAGCGCGTCGATGCGCTGGCGCTGATCACCCATAACGACAACGCCCCGTATCGCGGTCGCGAACTGGTCGAGAAGATGAAAGATCTCATCCCACGCCAGCAGTTCGACATTGCGATTCAGGCGGCCATTGGCAACCATATTATCGCCCGTTCTACGGTTAAACAGCTGCGTAAAAACGTTCTGGCAAAATGCTATGGCGGTGACGTCAGCCGTAAGAAGAAGCTGCTCCAGAAGCAGAAAGAAGGTAAGAAGCGTATGAAGCAGGTCGGTAACGTTGAGCTGCCGCAGGAAGCGTTCCTCGCCATTCTGCACGTTGGTAAAGACGGAAAATAACCCTTAAGGAGTTGGCATGGCGAACATGTTTGCCCTGATCCTGGTGATTGCCACACTGGTGACGGGGCTGTTGTGGTGTCTGGATAAGTTTATCTTTGCTCCGAAACGTCGCGAACGTCAGGCCGTCGCGCAGGCTGCCACGGGCGACCAGTTGGATCCGAATACCCTGAAGAAAGTCAGCCCTAAGCCGGGCTGGCTGGAAACGGGCGCTTCGGTCTTTCCGGTGCTGGCCATTGTGCTGGTGGTACGTTCGTTTATCTATGAACCTTTCCAGATCCCATCCGGTTCGATGATGCCAACGCTGCTGATCGGTGATTTTATTCTGGTCGAGAAGTTTGCTTATGGCATTAAAGATCCGATCTACCAGAAAACGCTGATCGAAACCGGCCATCCAAAACGCGGCGATATCGTGGTGTTCAAATATCCGGACGATCCGCGTCTGGATTACATCAAACGTACCGTTGGCGTACCGGGTGATAAGGTAACCTATAATCCGGTTTCCAAAGAGGTGACGGTTCAGCCTGGCTGCAGTTCCGGCACCGCTTGCGGTAGCGCATTACCGGTGACCTATTCCGGCGTTGAGCCAAGCGACTTTGTGCAGACCTTTGCCCGTCGCAACGGCGGCGAAGCGACCAGCGGTTTCTTCCAGCTGCCGAAAGGCGAGACCAAAGAGAACGGTATTCGTCTGAACGAGCGTAAAGAGACCCTGGGCGATGTGACGCACCGTATCCTGACCGTCTCCATCGCGCAGGATCAGCTGGGTATGTACTATCAGCAGAAGGGGCAGCAGCTGGCGACCTGGATCGTGCCACCGGGACACTACTTCATGATGGGTGATAACCGCGATAACAGCGCGGACAGCCGTTACTGGGGCTTTGTGCCGGAAGCGAACCTGGTGGGTAAAGCCACCACCATCTGGATGAGCTTCGAGAAACAGGAAGGCGAATGGCCAACCGGCGTACGGTTAAATCGTATTGGCGGCATCCATTAATTCCTGATAAATGAGCACGTAGCCTCTTTAACCAGAGGCTACGTGAATTATTTCACTGATAAATCTCTTCTGACTAACGACAACCCCTGTCGTTGCGTATAGAATATTCCCCCGAAGTTTAAGGTTGGCGCTGATTCAGCGCCACGGCACACGAAACCGCGTTGGCTTTCTCAGGACGGTTTCGTGTGCTGCATTTTTGACGCATTTATTCTATTGGTATCGCATGAACCCCATCGTAATTAATCGGCTTCAACGGAAGCTGGGCTACACTTTTCAGCATCAGGAGTTGTTGCAACAGGCATTAACCCATCGCAGTGCCAGCAGCAAACACAATGAGCGACTCGAATTTCTGGGCGACTCCATTTTAAGTTTTGTTATTGCGAATGCGCTTTATCACCGTTTCCCGCGTGTGGATGAAGGCGATATGAGCCGCATGCGCGCAACGCTGGTACGTGGCAATACGCTTGCCGAAATTGCCCGTGAATTTGAACTGGGTGAATGCCTGCGACTCGGGCCTGGCGAACTGAAAAGCGGCGGCTTCCGTCGTGAATCTATTCTCGCGGATACGGTCGAAGCGTTAATCGGTGGTGTTTTCCTCGACAGCGATATCCAGACGGTGGAGCAGCTGATCCTGAACTGGTATCAGACGCGTCTGGATGAGATCAGCCCGGGTGATAAACAGAAAGATCCAAAAACCCGTTTGCAGGAGTATTTGCAGGGTCGCCATCTGCCGCTGCCATCTTATCTGGTGGTGCAGGTTCGTGGCGAAGCACACGATCAGGAGTTTACCATCCATTGCCAGGTCAGTGGCCTGAGTGAACCGGTGGTTGGCACAGGTTCAAGCCGTCGTAAGGCGGAACAGGCTGCCGCCGAACAGGCGCTGAAAATGCTGGAGCTGGAATGAGCGAAGAAAAAAGTTATTGTGGATTTATTGCCATCGTTGGACGTCCGAACGTAGGCAAATCAACCCTGCTGAATAATCTGCTGGGGCAAAAGATCTCTATTACCTCCCGCAAGGCGCAGACCACGCGTCACCGCATTGTCGGTATCCATACCGAAGGGGCGTATCAGGCGATTTATGTCGATACCCCCGGTCTGCATATGGAAGAGAAGCGTGCCATTAACCGTCTGATGAACAAGGCGGCGAGCAGCTCTATCGGCGACGTTGAGCTGGTCATTTTCGTTGTTGAAGGCACCCGCTGGACCCCGGACGACGAGATGGTGCTGAACAAACTGCGTGACGGTAAAACGCCGGTTATCCTTGCGGTCAACAAGGTGGATAACGTACAGGAAAAAGCCGACCTGCTGCCGCATCTGCAGTGGCTGGGTAGCCAGATGAACTTCCTCGATATCGTCCCGCTCTCTGCCGAGACCGGTCTGAACGTCGACACCATCGCGGGCATCGTGCGTAAGCACCTGCCGGAAGCGATTCATCACTTCCCGGAAGAGTATATCACTGACCGTTCTCAGCGTTTTATGGCCTCTGAAATCATCCGTGAGAAGCTGATGCGTTTCCTCGGCGCGGAACTGCCGTACTCTGTCACCGTTGAAATCGAACGTTTCCAGACTAACGAGCGCGGCGGATACGACATCAACGGGCTGATCCTCGTTGAGCGCGAAGGGCAGAAGAAGATGGTGATTGGCAACAAAGGCGCCAAAATTAAAACCATCGGTATTGAAGCCCGTAAGGATATGCAGGAGATGTTTGAAGCGCCGGTTCACCTGGAGCTGTGGGTGAAAGTGAAATCTGGCTGGGCCGATGACGAGCGCGCACTGCGCAGTCTTGGTTACGGCGACGACGTATAAGCCACTAAAACGTGGAAGGCTGGCAGCGCGCTTTTGTACTGCATAGTCGTCCCTGGAGCGAAACCAGCCTGATGCTGGACGTCTTCACGGAAGAGTCAGGCCGCGTGCGCCTTGTTGCCAAAGGCGCACGTTCCAAACGTTCTAACCTGAAAGGCGCTCTGCAGCCCTTCACACCGCTGCTGGTGCGCTTTGGCGGACGCGGGGAAGTGAAAACCCTGCGCAGTGCTGAAGCCGTCTCTCTGGCGCTCCCTCTCTCTGGTATTACGCTCTACAGCGGTCTGTATGTGAACGAGCTTATTACGCGCGTGCTTGAACATGAGACCCGCTTCTCTGAACTCTTTTTCGATTATCTGCACTGTCTTCAGGCCCTGGCGGGTACCACCGGTTCGCCGGAACCGACGCTGCGCCGCTTTGAGCTGGCGTTGCTTGGGCACCTGGGGTATGGGGTCGATTTTCTGCACTGCGCGGGCAGCGGCGAGCCGGTAGAGGACACCATGACCTACCGCTATCGTGAGGAGAAGGGCTTTATCGCCAGCGTGGTTATCGACAACAGTACCTTTACCGGGCGGGATCTGCGGGCGCTGGCGGAACGCGAATTTCCGGATGCCAGCACTCTGCGGGCGGCAAAACGCTTTACCCGTATTGCGCTCAAGCCGTATCTTGGTGGCAAGCCCTTAAAGAGCCGCGAATTATTCAGGCAGTTTATGCCAAAGCGTAAATGAACAACGAGAAACCGAGGATTGTCATGGCTGAATTACTGTTAGGCGTCAACATTGACCATATTGCCACGCTGCGCAATGCGCGCGGAACCGCCTATCCTGACCCGGTCCAGGCGGCCTTTATCGCCGAGCAGGCGGGTGCCGACGGTATTACCGTACATCTGCGCGAGGACCGTCGCCATATTACCGACCGCGATGTGCGTATCCTGCGCCAGACCCTGGACACCCGCATGAATCTGGAGATGGCCGTCACCGAAGAGATGCTGGCAATTGCCGTTGAGACCAAACCGCACTTCTGCTGCCTGGTGCCGGAGAAGCGCCAGGAAGTGACCACCGAAGGCGGGCTGGATGTGGCCGGTCAGCTGGATAAGATGCGTGATGCCTGCAAACGTCTGGCCGATGCCGGGATTCTAGTATCCCTGTTTATCGATGCCGATGAAGCGCAGATCAAAGCCGCCGCCGACGTTGGCGCGCCGTTCATTGAGATCCACACCGGCTGCTACGCCGATGCCGAAGACGAAGCGACCCAGGCGAAAGAGCTCGATCGCATCGCCAAAGCGGCAACATACGCGGCGGGTCTGGGCCTGAAGGTCAATGCCGGTCACGGTCTGACCTACCATAACGTCAAGGCCATTGCGGCGATCCCGGAGATGCACGAGCTGAACATCGGCCATGCGATTATCGGGCGCGCGGTGATGAGCGGCCTGAAAGAGGCGGTGTCAGAGATGAAGCGTCTGATGCTGGAAGCCCGCAAGTAATGGCTATCCTCGGCTTAGGCACGGATATCGTTGAGATCGCCCGCATCGAAGCGGTGATTGCCCGCAGCGGCGATCGCCTTGCCCGTCGGGTGCTCAGCGATAACGAGTGGGCCATCTGGGAAGCGCACCAGCAACCGGTGCGTTTTCTTGCCAAACGTTTTGCGGTGAAGGAGGCGGCGGCAAAAGCCTTCGGCACCGGGATCCGCAACGGTCTGGCGTTCAATCAGTTCGAAGTCTTTAACGATGAGCTGGGCAAACCGCGCCTCAGGCTGTGGGGCGAGGCGCTAAGGCTGGCGGAAAAGCTGGGTGTGGCGCACATGCACGTGACGCTGGCGGATGAGCGCCATTACGCTTGCGCCACGGTGATTATCGAAAGTTAAATCTTATCGGCGTGGTGCATCAGAACGAACTTGTCCCACAGCTGCTCTTCCGATTCAGGATGTGCCGGATCTTTCAGGATAGTATTGGGGATCGGGCACACCTTCTGGCAGGTTGGCGTCTCATAATGACCCACGCACTCGGTGCAGCGGTCGCTGTTAATCTCGTAAATGCTCTCTCCCATTGAAATTGCCTGGTTAGGGCATTCGGGTTCGCACATATCGCAATTGATGCATTTTTTGGTGATTAACAGCGCCATCAGGAAATTCTCAGAAACAACACAAACAGGGCGGGCATTATACGCTCATTGTCTGTTCAAACCAGTTTTTTTACCAATGCCTCGCTATGGCGAATACGTTCCGGGGCATGCTCCAGATCCTGCTGAACCAGCGCCATAAACAGCAGATCGGTCAGCATCATCTGCGCGCTGGTGGACGAGATCGCCGCGCTGCGGGTGGCCTGCTCTTCGGCAATGGTATACAGACAGCGTGTGGCCCGCTGCTGCAGGGCATTGGGGGTAAAGCCGGTGATCGCCAGAATTTTGCCCCCCACGCGCAGCACTTCATCGGCGGCCAGATTAATCTCGCGGCGTTCGCCGGAATAGGAGAGGGCCAACAGCAGATCGTCAGGCTCCATCGCCTGTACGGTAGCCAGCAGGGCATGCATGTCCTGTTCGACAATGGCAATCACGCCGATTTTATTCAGCTTCCAGCCGAAGTTACGCGCCACCAGCCCCGAGGCGCCGATGCCGGTTAGGATCACCCGTCTTGCCGCCCGCAGCATGGCCACGCTCTCCAGCAGCTTCTCTTCGCTATTGACGTCCAGCGTGGCGTGCATCGCAGCGATGTTCTCTTTGATCAGCTTTTCACCCACCAGGCGCATCGGATCGTCGCCGCGGATCTGGTTATGAACCGGCATGGATTGCGGATTCGGGTTGCTGGCCAGCGCCTCGCTGAGCGCCAGTTTCAGGGCGGGAAAACCTTTGAAACCAATCTTTTGCGCGAATTTCACCACGCTTGACTGGCTCACGCCCGCCTCGCTGGCAAGCTGCTGAGAGCTTAAATGGCGGGCACGATCGGGCTGCGAGAGTAAAAAATCCGCCAGCTTTTTATCGCTCTGGGCAAAACCCGCGTATCGCTGGCGGATGCGAATTAGACAGTTCATAGGGACTCCTGGCGAAATGTGATGACTGCAGCAATTGCGAATTCTGCTCGCCTGAATGAATTTTATATTCCATGATAATGCGCTTATTATGAATTAAAAATTCTTGAGGCACAAAAAATGAATCTCGGCTCACTGGTATCAGAATCACGCAACCCACAAACCCTCGACCTGGATGCACTCTCCACGCTTGACCTTGTTCATCGCTTCAACCAACAGGATACGCTGGTCGCGCAGGCAGTGAAAGAAACATTGCCCGAGGTAGCTAAAGCGGTGGATGCCGCGGCAGACGCGCTGAAAGCGGGGGGACGCATTATCTATATGGGGGCAGGCACCAGCGGACGGCTGGGGGTGCTGGATGCTTCAGAGTGCCCACCCACCTTCGGCGTACCACATGGCCTGGTCATCGGCCTCATCGCCGGTGGGCCGGGGGCACTGCTGAAAGCGGTGGAAGGGGCAGAGGACAGCAAGCAGCTCGGTGAAGACGATCTCAAAGCACTTAATCTGACCGCGCAGGATCTGGTGGTCGGGCTGGCGGCCTCCGGGCGCACGCCGTACGTGATTGGCGGGCTGGAGTATGCGAACCAGACCGGCTGCACTACCGTGGCCATCTCCTGCAATCCAGGCTCACCCATTGCCCAGGTGGCGACGATCGCCATCTCGCCGGTTGTCGGCCCGGAAGCGCTGACCGGCTCCACCCGCCTGAAATCCGGCACGGCGCAAAAGCTGGTGCTGAATATGATCTCCACCGGGGCAATGGTGAAGTTCGGTAAGGTCTACCAGAACCTGATGGTGGACATGAAAGCGACCAACGTGAAGCTCATTGATCGGGCGTGCCGCATGGTGGTCGAAGCCACCGGCGCCTCCCGCGAAGAGGCGGAAAAGGTACTGCAGCAGACCGGGTATGACGTCAAACCGGCCATTCTGATGATTTTAAGCGGGCTGGATGCCGCTGCGGCGCGCGCCAGGCTTGACGCGCATCAGGGATTCTTACGTGCGGCATTAGAAAACTAAAGAGGCGTACATGGAAAAAACAGTAGCGCTCGCCAGCGGTATTCTTGCGGGGATCGGCGGGGAAAAAAATATACGGCGTCTGGAAAACTGTATGACGCGGGTGAGGGTGGAAGTTCAGGATGACGACAAGCTCGATCCGGCCACCCTGAAAAAACTGCCTGGCGTCAGCGGGTACGTAAAGCAGGGGGAGCAGCACCAGCTCATCGTCGGGCCTGGTAAGGCCGCGCAGGTGGTGGATGCCATGCGCTCCCTGATGGGCGGGGCGGTGATTGATGATGCCGAGCGCACCAAAGCGCAGGCAAAAGCCAAATATAAAGCCCCGATGAGCGATGCGCTACGCATGCTGGCAAATGTCTTTATTCCGCTCATTCCAGCCTTTATTGCTTCAGGGCTCATCACCGGCATTATCAATATCCTGAAACGCCCGGATATTGTCGGGGATTTTGCGACCCAATATCCAAACCTGCTCGGGATCCTCGGCATTTTCGGCAGCGCGGTCTTTGCCATCATGCACATTCTGGTGGGGGTGAATACTGCCAAAGTGTTTGGCGGCTCGCAGGCGTTAGGCGGAGTGATGGCTGGCATTCTCTCCAGCCCCCAGCTGGCGCAAATCACCCTGTTCGGCGAAGCGCTGCAGCCGGGGCGCGGCGGGGTGATCGCCGTGCTGCTGGTGGTGGTGCTGATGTGCTGGCTTGAGAAAAAGCTGCGTAATATCCTGCCAGGCTCCCTGGAGCTGATCCTCAACCCGCTGCTGACCACGCTTATCACCGGCAGTATCGCCATCATCGCCCTGCAGCCGCTGGGAGGCTGGATCTCGGAGTCCATCGCCCACGGTGCCTCCTGGGCTATCGATCGCGGTGGATTCCTGGTGGGGGCGGTGCTGTCGGGCACCTTCCTGCCGCTGGTACTGACCGGTTTACATCAGGGGCTGGTGCCGATCCACGTTGAGCTGGTGCAGGCGCACGGCTACAACGCCCTGCTGCCTATTCTGGCAATGGCCGGGGTCGGACAGATCGGCGCGGCCATCGCAGTGCTGATGAAAACCCGCAATGCACGCCTGAAAAAGGTGATCAAAGGGGCGCTGCCGGTCGGGCTGCTGGGCATCGGCGAGCCGCTGATTTTTGGTGTCACCCTCCCGCTCGGCAAGCCGTTTATCGGGGCCTGTCTGGGCGGCGCGGTCGGCGGGGCGCTGATCGGTTACTGGAAAGTGGCGACCGTCATCACCTTTGGTATTTCCGGATTACCGCTGGCATTAACCATCGTGACCGGAAAAGTCATGCTCTATCTGTTAGGCTATTTGGTAGCGGTGATCGCCGGGTTCCTGTTTACCTGGCTGTTAGGGTTTAACGATCCAGAGGAGTAAGGTTTGGCAAATAACGAGCGTCGCGTAGTCTTTTTTGATCTGGACGGAACGCTGCATCAGCAGGATATGTTCGGCACCTTTATGCGCTATTTACTGCGCCGACAGCCCCTGAATGCCCTGCTCGTATTGCCTCTGCTGCCGATCATTGGCGGCGCGTTGCTGGTTAAAGGCCGCGCCGCCCGCTGGCCGATGAGCCTGCTGCTGTGGGGGTGCACCTTCGGCCACAGCGAAGCCCGGCTTAAACAGCTGGAGAAAGAGTTTGTCAGCTGGTTTCGCGAGCATGTCACCGCCTTTCCGGTGGTGCAGGATCGGCTGACAAACTACCTGGACGCCAACGATGCCGACATCTGGCTCATCACCGGCTCGCCGCAGCCGCTGGTGGAACAGGTCTATTTTGATACCCCCTGGCTGCCGCGCGTTAACCTGATCGCCACCCAGATTGGCCGCGCCTACGGCGGCTGGGTGCTGACCATGCGCTGTCTTGGGCATGAGAAGGTGGCACAGCTGGAGAAGAAAATTGGCACCCCGCTGCGGCTCTACAGCGGCTACAGCGACAGCAAACAGGATAACCCGCTGCTCTACTTCTGCCAGCACCGCTGGCGCGTCACGCCGCTGGGCGAACTTCAGCAACTGGAATGATTTTGTGATTATGCATAGCGGGTGTGTATAATGCGCCCGCTTTTCAGACTGGAGTATGCTGCGTTGTCCGACCCTGAACTTAATCATGAATACTGGATGCGCCATGCGCTCCAGCTTGCCCAACGTGCCTGGGATGAAGGCGAAGTCCCGGTCGGTGCCGTGCTGGTACACAATAATCAGGTGATCGGCGAAGGCTGGAATCGCCCGATTGGTCGCCACGACCCCACCGCCCATGCCGAAATTATGGCCCTGCGCCAGGGCGGGCTGGTGCTGCAAAACTACCGCCTGCTGGACACCACCCTGTATGTCACTCTTGAACCTTGCGTCATGTGCTCCGGCGCCATGATCCACAGCCGGATCGGTACGGTGGTGTATGGTGCGCGGGATGAAAAAACCGGTGCGGCAGGTTCGCTGCTGGATGTGCTCAGTCACCCCGGCATGAACCATCAGGTCAAGGTTATTGGAGAGGTGCTGGCACCAGCGTGTTCGGCGATGCTAAGTGACTTCTTTCGAATGCGGCGTCAGCAGAAAAAGCAGCAAAAGGCAGAATCGAAGTTATCGGGTGAGTAAGCTCATCCGGTGCCACCACCGGATAGGCCTGGGCCAGCTGCTGGGCTGCCTGCGCCTCTTTCTCTTTCTCCATCAGATACCCCACCAGGCTTATCTGGTATTTGCGGATATTTTCCACGTAGGCGTACGCCTCGTGGCCGCGCGCGTAGCCATAGGTCAACTTGCTGTAATAAGGCTTCTGGCTCAGCAGCGGCAGACGCTGTTTTACATCTGACCAGCTGTCGGGGTTGCCTTTGGTTTTCGCGGTCAGGGCGCGGGCATCGATCATATGGGCATAGCCCATGTTATAGGCCGCCAGCGCAAACCAGATCCGCTCCTCTTCCGGGACGCTCTCCGGCACTCTGTCCATCATCGCCTGCAGGTAGCGCGCGCCGCCGCTGATACTCTGCTCAGCATCGGTACGATCGGTCAGGCCCAGGCTCTGGGCGGTGTTTTTGGTCAGCATCATCAGGCCGCGTACCCCCGTTGGCGAGGTGGCCAGCGCGTCCCAGTGAGACTCCTGGTACGAGATGGCGGCCAGCAGTCGCCAGTCAATCTCCTGGGCATACTTCACAAACAGCGGCTTCAGCGTCGGCAGGACATTATCCACCGCCCGCAGGAAGCTGCGGGTATCGACATAGTCGAAGCCATCCCCGTGACCGAGGTACTTCTCCTCCAGACGCGCCAGCGTGCCGTCTTCATTCATTCTGTTAAAGAAATCGAGCATGGCGGCGGAGAGCGTCTGGTCGGCGTCGAGAGGGCTGAACCAGGTGACAGGCTGCTCGTCAGTGACGTCCAGCGCCACGGCCAGCTCCGGGTGAACGCGCTGAAACAGGCTAATGGCAACCGAGTCGGCGATGGTGTAGGGCAGTTTCCCGTCCGTCACCTGTTCCAGCAGCGCCGTGGTGCCGAGCTTCTTATCAACCTTCCAGCTAAGTTCAGGGTACTTTTTTTCTTTCAGCGCCCGAAGGTCGTCAATGACGACATGGCCCGGGGCAACGGTGAGCTGCTCAGCGGTGAGTCCGGCAAGCGTGCGTGGTCGCAGGCTGCCTACGCGATAGACCAGCTGCTGTGAGACAGAGTAGTAGGTTGGGCCTGGCTGATAGTTTTTGCTGCGCTCGCTGTTATAGACCAGGCCAGCAGCCAGCATGTCAGCCTTGTCATTGTCCAGGTCGTCAAACAGCTGGCTGATGTTCTGGCGTACCGTAATCTTGAGCTTTACGCCCAGATAGTCAGCAAAATGCTGTGCCAGTTCGTAATCCAGCCCAATGACTTTATCGTTGATCGCACTGTAGGTGAGGGGAGAGGCCACGGTACTGACGTGCAGCTCCCCCCGCGCCTGAATGGCGGCGATGCGATTTTCGGCTTTACCGAACCAGGGGATTGAAGGCCACAGGGCCGCTGCCAGCAGCAGGGTCACGATGCCGATGAACAGATAATTAATCTTTAATTTTTTCAATAAGTTGATTCTATGAGCTGTGTATTATTTTGGTTTGTAGTCGTCACAGTAAAAACAAGTATTACCAAAGATTTCGCGGCATTTTGCGTAAAGTTACGCCACTTGGCAACTTATTAGCGGGAAAGGCAACACCAATGGTTAAATGACGACGACGATTTTATTACGACGCAAACGGTTTCGTCGGCGCGCAGGATCCACTATAATGGCGCCCGTTTTCCCCCCTTGCGCACACTGTAAGCGCCTCCGGCGCTTCGAAGACGAGAGACTTATGATGGAAATTCTGCGTGGTTCGCCTGCACTGTCTGCCTTCCGTATCAATAAATTGCTGGCACGTTTTCAGGCGGCCGACCTTCCGGTAAGCAATATTTACGCTGAGTATGTCCATTTTGCTGACCTGAATGCGCCCTTATCGGCAGACGAGCGGGGCCGACTGGAACGCCTGCTGAAGTACGGGCCAAGCCTGAGCAGCCATACCCCGAACGGTAAACTTCTGCTGGTCACGCCTCGCCCTGGTACCATCTCCCCCTGGTCTTCTAAAGCAACCGACATCGCCCATAACTGTGGTCTGAGCCAGATTAACCGTCTGGAGCGGGGCGTAGCCTATTACGTTGAAGCCGCAAGCCTGACTCACGAACAGTGGTCAGTCGTGGCAACAGAACTGCACGACCGCATGATGGAGAGCGTGTTCGCCTCTCTCGACGACGCGCAGCAGCTTTTCTCTCACCATCAGCCTGCGCCCGTGCAGAGCGTGGACCTGCTGGGTGAAGGCCGTCAGGCGCTGATTGACGCCAACCTGCGTTTAGGCCTGGCGCTGGCCGAAGATGAAATCGACTACCTGCAGGACGCGTTCATTAAGCTGAACCGCAACCCGAACGACATCGAACTCTATATGTTCGCGCAGGCCAACTCAGAGCACTGCCGCCACAAGATTTTCAACGCCGACTGGATTATCGACGGTGAGCAACAGCCAAAGTCGCTGTTCAAAATGATCAAAAACACCTTCGAGCAAACCCCAGATCATGTGCTGTCGGCCTATAAAGACAACGCCGCAGTCATGGAAGGTTCCGAGGTGGGCCGCTTCTTCGCCGATCGCGAAGCGGGGCGCTATGATTTCCATCAGGAGCCAGCGCATATCCTGATGAAGGTCGAAACCCACAACCACCCAACGGCGATCTCACCGTGGCCAGGTGCCGCCACCGGCTCCGGCGGTGAAATCCGTGACGAAGGCGCAACCGGTCGTGGCGCTAAGCCAAAAGCGGGTCTGGTCGGTTTCTCCGTCTCCAACCTGCGTATCCCGGGCTTTGAACAGCCGTGGGAAGAAGATTTTGGCAAACCAGAGCGTATTGTTACCGCGCTGGATATCATGACCGACGGCCCGCTGGGCGGCGCGGCGTTTAACAACGAATTTGGTCGTCCGGCTTTGAACGGTTACTTCCGTACCTACGAAGAGAAAGTGGACAGCCACAACGGCGAAGAGCTGCGCGGCTACCATAAGCCGATCATGCTGGCAGGCGGGATCGGCAACATTCGCGCCGATCACGTGCAGAAGGGCGAGATCGTCGTAGGTGCCAAACTGATCGTGCTGGGCGGCCCGGCGATGAATATCGGTCTGGGCGGCGGGGCAGCCTCCTCTATGGCATCCGGCCAGTCTGATGCGGATCTCGATTTCGCCTCCGTACAGCGCGACAACCCGGAGATGGAGCGCCGTTGCCAGGAGGTGATCGACCGCTGCTGGCAGCTGGGCGACGCCAACCCGATCCTCTTTATTCACGACGTGGGCGCGGGCGGTCTCTCCAACGCCATGCCGGAGCTGGTGAGCGACGGCAACCGCGGAGGCCGCTTCAACCTGCGCGACATCCTGAGTGATGAACCTGGCATGAGCCCGCTGGAGATCTGGTGTAACGAATCCCAGGAGCGCTACGTGCTGGCCGTTGCCCCGGATCAGCTGCCGCTGTTTGACGAGCTCTGCCGTCGCGAGCGCGCCCCGTATGCGGTGATCGGTGAGGCCACCGAAGAGATGCACCTCTCCTTAAGCGATACCCATTTCGACAACCAGCCGATCGATCTGCCGCTGGACGTGTTGCTGGGTAAAACGCCGAAGATGACCCGCGACGTTGAATCCCGCAAAGCCAGCGGTAAAGCCCTCGACCTGCAGGGTGTGACGGTTGCCGAGGCGGTAAACCGCGTTCTGCATCTGCCGGCAGTGGCGGAGAAAACCTTCCTTGTCACCATCGGTGACCGTACCGTGACCGGCATGGTCGCCCGCGATCAGATGGTGGGCCCGTGGCAGGTGCCGGTGGCGAACTGCGCGGTCACTACCGCCAGCCTCGACAGCTACTATGGCGAAGCGATGGCGCTGGGCGAACGTTCCCCGGTGGCGCTGCTGGACTTTGCCGCTTCTGCCCGCCTGGCGGTGGGTGAAGCGCTGACTAACATTGCCGCCACCCAGATTGGCGACATCAAACGTATCAAGCTCTCCGCCAACTGGATGGCCGCAGCAGGTCACCCGGGTGAAGACGCCGGGCTGTACGAAGCGGTGAAAGCGGTGAGTGAAGAGCTCTGCCCGGCGCTGGGCCTGACCATTCCGGTGGGTAAAGACTCCATGTCGATGAAAACCCGCTGGCAGGAAGGCAACGAACAGCGCGAGATGACTTCGCCGCTGTCGCTGGTGATCACCGCCTTTGCCCGCGTGGAAGATGTGCGTCACACCATTACCCCGCAGCTCTCTACCGAAGACAACGCCCTGCTGCTGATTGACCTGGGTAAAGGTCACAACGCACTGGGGGCCACCGCACTGGCGCAGGTTTATCGCCAGTTGGGCGACAAAGCGGCAGACGTGCGCGATGTGGCGCAGCTAAAAGGCTTCTACGACGCCATTCAGGCGCTGGTGGCGCAGCGTAAACTGCTGGCCTACCACGACCGTTCCGACGGCGGCCTGCTGGTCACCCTGGCGGAAATGGCCTTCACCGGCCACTGCGGCGTGGAAGTGAATATTGCCTCTCTGGGTAACGATAATCTGGCTGCGCTGTTCAACGAAGAGCTGGGCGCCGTGATTCAGGTGCGTGCGGCCGATCGCGAGGCAGTGGAAGCGCTGCTGGCACAGTACGGTCTCGGCGACTGCGTACATTATCTGGGTAAAGCGGTGAGCGGCGATCGTTTTGTTATCGACGCGAATGGCCAGACGGTCTTTGCCGAAAGCCGCTCCACGCTGCGTATGTGGTGGGCGGAAACCACCTGGCAGATGCAGCGTCTGCGCGATAACCCGGCGTGCGCCGATCAGGAGCACGAGGCGAAAGCCAACGACAACGATCCGGGCCTGAACGTGAAGCTGTCGTTCGACATCAATGAAGATATTGCCGCGCCGTACATTGCGAAGGGTGCGCGTCCAAAAGTGGCTGTCCTGCGTGAGCAGGGCGTCAACTCCCACGTTGAGATGGCGGCCGCCTTCCACCGTGCAGGCTTCGATGCCATCGACGTTCACATGAGCGACCTGCTGGCAGGGCGTACCGGTCTGGCTGATTTCCAGGCGCTGGTGGCTTGCGGCGGCTTCTCCTACGGTGACGTGCTGGGCGCGGGCGAGGGCTGGGCAAAATCCATCCTCTTCAACGAACGCGTCCGCGATGAGTTCGAAACCTTCTTCCATCGTCCACAGACCCTGGCGTTGGGCGTCTGTAACGGCTGCCAGATGATGTCGAACCTGCGTGAGCTGATTCCGGGCAGCGAAGCCTGGCCGCGCTTTGTGCGTAACCAGTCCGATCGCTTCGAAGCGCGTTTCAGCTTGGTGGAAGTGACCCAGAGCCCGTCTCTGCTGCTGCAGGGAATGGTAGGATCGCAGATGCCAATCGCTGTCTCCCACGGTGAAGGGCAGGTTGAACTGCGTGATGCCGCGCATCTGGCGGAGCTGGAGAGCAAAGGTCTGGTGGCGCTGCGCTTTGTCGATAACTTCGGCAAGGTAACGCAAAACTACCCGGCAAACCCGAACGGCTCTGCCAACGGGATCACCGCGGTGACCAGCGAAAGCGGTCGTGTCACGGTGATGATGCCGCACCCTGAGCGCGTGTTCCGCACCGTCAGCAACTCCTGGCACCCGGAAAACTGGGGCGAGGACAGCCCGTGGATGCGTATCTTCCGCAACGCGCGTAAGCAGTTAGGTTAAGAGATCGTTGTTGTGCCCGGTGGCGCTTCGCTTACCGGGCCTCCAAAGGCCGGATAAATTTTGTAGGCCGGGCAAACGCAGTGCCGCCCGGCAATTCCCCAGTGTCGCAAATGTGCGACAACTCACATTCTGCGGTGTCTCCAAAAGGAGACACTTAAGTTTTTGATTTTTATAGGGGTAGCAAGAATCCTCTCAGGGTGTTGCCGATTAGCGACAGATAGCCTGAAAATCATCACGGGCTGAATGAATCGCTGAAACCCTATAAGTTCATACTTTTCAACATATTAATATTTTTATTTGCATTTTGGCACATCTGTTGCATAATAGTAACCAGTGGCTCATTCACCTTCTTATGTCAGCCCCTTCGGGACGTGCTACATAAACTTCGAATGACGCACAAAAAGGTGCCTGCCGTCCAACTACTGATCATAGCGTTGCTTTATCAGACCCAGGGCGAAACGTCGAGTTAGGCACCGCCTCATTCCACAACAAAGCCGGGTTTTTAACCCGGCTTTGTTGTATCTGAACGCATGTCCGGCTAGCATCCCCTTACCCCCTCGCGACAGAGAGTAATGCGTTGAAACGCTGGCCAGTTTTCCCTCGCTCCTTACGACAGTTAGTCATGATGGCCTTCCTGCTGATCCTGCTGCCTTTGCTGGTGCTGGCTTGGCAGGCGTGGCAGAGCCTGAACGCGCTTAGCGCACAGGCGGCGCTCACCAACAGAACCACCCTGATTGATGCCCGCCGCAGCGAGGCGATGACCAATGCTGCCCTGGAGATGGAGCGCAGCTACCGGCAGTATTGCGTGCTCGATGACAGAACGCTGGCGCGGGTCTACCAGGATCAGCGTAAGCGCTACAGCGATATGCTCGACGCCCATGCCGGTGTACTGCCCGACGATAAGCTCTATCAGACGTTGCGCCAGGATCTTAACGCGCTGTCCCAGCTGCAGTGCATTAACAGCGGGCCTGATGCCCAGGCCGCTATGCGGCTGGAGGCCTTTGCGAATGCCAATACCGAGATGGTTCAGGCGACCCGGTCGGTGATCTTCTCCCGCGGGCAACAGCTCCAGCAGGAGATTGCCGAGCGCGGCCAGTTCTTTGGCTGGCAGGCGCTGGTGCTTTTTCTGCTCAGCCTGCTGTTAGTGCTGCTCTTCACCCGGATGATCATCGGCCCGGTTAAGGGCATTGAGCGGATGATCAACCGGCTGGGGGAGGGGCGCTCGCTGGGCAATACCGTAGCCTTTACCGGCCCGCGCGAACTGCGTTCGGTCGGGCAACGTATCATCTGGCTGTCGGAGCGGCTGTCGTGGCTCGAATCCCAACGCCACCAGTTTTTACGCCATATTTCCCACGAACTGAAAACGCCCCTCGCCAGCATGCGTGAGGGTACCGAACTGCTGGCCGATGAGGTTGCCGGGCCGCTGACCCCGGAGCAGAGAGAGATTGTCGAGATCCTCGATGCCAGCAGCCGCAACCTGCAAAAGCTGATTGAACAGCTGCTCGACTACAACCGTAAACTGGCCGACGGGATACCGGAACTGGAGCGCGTAGAGCTCGCGCCGCTGGTGGATATGGTGCTGTCTGCTCACAGCCTGCCTGCACGGGCTAAAATGATGCATACTGAACTGGCGCTGGCGACACCCGCCTGTTTAGCCGAGCCGATGCTGCTGATGAGCGTGCTGGATAATCTTTATTCCAATGCGGTGCACTATGGTATTGAATCCGGTACCATTTATGTTCGCAGTTTTACGCGCGGCTCGCGAGTCTGTATCGATGTCGCCAACACCGGAAGCCCGATCCCCGACGATGAAAAAGCGATGATCTTTGAACCCTTTTATCAGGGGAGTCATCAACGAAAAGGGGCGGTGAAGGGAAGCGGCCTGGGGCTGAGTATCGCCCGCGACTGTATTCGTCGTATGCATGGAGAGCTTAACCTTGTCACTGACGACCATACCGATGTGTGCTTTCGCATCGAACTGCCGCTTGAGTCGGAAAAACCACTAAAATGAATCTAAATCTGGTGAGTATGTCACACATCTTTTCCCGCGCCATTAACGCGGTATTTTCCGGTCACTCTCTCTTTCTGAGCCTTCCCTGCCTGCTGCTGGCCGGGTGCGTTACCAGTACGCCGACCAGTGCCATCAGCGACAAGCAGGGTGAAAAATTGCCTGAGCATCAGCTGGCGGACTTCCTGTCTACCGACTGCAATAATATCTGGCAGCTGCACGGTCAGGAGACCGACAGCAACCCGCTTTACTGGCTGCGCGGCATGGACTGCGCAGATCGCCTCTCACCCGCCGCCGCGCGTGCAGAGGCGAGGGGATGGGACGATGATACCTGGCAGGAGAGTTTTAAACGCGGGATCCTGCTGGCCAATGCAAAAATTAACCCGGTAGAGCGGCGCCAGTTGACCACCCGTCTGGATGCGCTGAGCCCGCAGATCCCGGCCCAGGTACGCCCGCTGTATCAGTTGTGGCGACACGGTCAGGTGCTGCAACTGCAGCTGGCGGAGGAGCGTTTCCGCTACGGTAAGCTGCAGCAGACCACCGACGGTGAACTGGATACCCTGCGCCAGCAGCAGCAATACCTGCGGGCGCAGTTGGACACCACAACCCGCAAGCTGGAAAACCTGACCGATATTGAACGGCAGCTCTCCACCCGTAAGCCGGTCAGTAACTATCTGCCGGACGCGCCGAAGAGTGCCGCGTCGCCCGCCGGCACCGAGGGTGATGCGACAGAGCCGAAAAGCGATGCCCCGAAACAGGAGGAGGTAAAGCCATGACAAGCCGAAAACCTGCGCATCTTTTGCTGGTGGATGACGATCCCGGTTTGCTGAAGCTGCTGGGGATGCGTCTGGTGAGCGAGGGTTACAGCGTCGTGACCGCCGAAAGTGGTCAGGAGGGGCTGAAAGTGTTGGGCCGCGAGAAGATCGATCTGGTGATAAGCGATCTGCGGATGGACGAAATGGACGGCATGCAGCTCTTCACCGAGATCCAGAAGCTCCAGCCCGGCATGCCGGTGATTATTCTTACCGCCCACGGCTCCATCCCGGATGCGGTGGCCGCCACCCAGCAGGGGGTCTTTAGCTTCCTCACCAAGCCGGTGGACAAAGACGCGCTCTACAAAGCGATTGATGATGCGCTTGAGCACGCCGCCCCTTCGGGCGACGACACCTGGCGGGAGGCGATCGTCACCCGCAGCCCAATTATGCTGCGTCTGCTGGAGCAGGCGCGGATGGTAGCGCAGTCCGATGTCAGCGTGCTGATTAACGGCCAGAGCGGCACCGGGAAAGAGATCCTCGCCCAGGCCATTCACAACGCCAGCCCGCGCGGCAACAACGCTTTTATCGCCATCAACTGCGGGGCGCTGCCCGAACAGCTGCTGGAGTCCGAGCTCTTTGGACATGCGCGCGGCGCCTTTACCGGCGCGGTCAGCAGCCGGGAAGGGCTCTTCCAGGCCGCGGAAGGCGGCACGCTATTCCTCGATGAAATTGGCGATATGCCTGCGCCTTTGCAGGTCAAACTGCTGCGCGTGTTGCAGGAGCGCAAAGTGAGACCGCTCGGCAGCAACCGCGATATCGACATCAACGTGCGCATCATCTCCGCCACCCACCGGGATCTGCCCAAGGCGATGGCCCGCAACGAGTTCCGTGAAGATCTCTTCTACCGTCTCAACGTCGTTAACCTGAAGATCCCGGCGCTGGCGGAGCGGGCAGAAGATATTCCGCTGCTCGCCACCCAGCTGCTGCGCCAGGCCGCCGAGCGGCACAAGCCGTTTGTCCGTGCATTTTCCACCGATGCCATGAAGCGGCTGATGACCGCCAGCTGGCCCGGTAACGTGCGTCAGCTGGTGAACGTGATTGAGCAGTGTGTGGCGCTCACCTCCTCGCCGGTGATCAGCGATGCGCTGGTGGAGCAGGCGCTGGAGGGCGAAAACACCGCCCTGCCGACCTTCGTTGAAGCCCGCAACCAGTTTGAACTTAACTATCTGCGTAAGTTATTGCAGATCACCAAAGGCAACGTCACCCATGCGGCGCGCATGGCGGGGCGTAACCGCACCGAGTTTTATAAGCTGCTCTCGCGCCATGAGCTGGAAGCAAACGATTTTAAAGAGTGATGCGCTAAATTCCGCCTGAATATGATACTGTGAGCAACCGATTACGAGGCAGCTGACAGGCATAAGTTTAAGGACCACCATGAAAAAGATTGATGCGATTATTAAACCTTTCAAACTGGATGATGTGCGCGAAGCGCTGGCAGAAGTCGGCATTACCGGCATGACGGTGACAGAGGTGAAAGGCTTTGGTCGTCAGAAGGGCCACACCGAACTCTACCGTGGCGCAGAATACATGGTCGATTTCCTGCCAAAGGTGAAGATTGAAATCGTGGTGTCGGATGACATCGTGGATACCTGCGTCGATACCATTATCCGCACCGCGCAGACCGGCAAAATTGGTGATGGCAAAATCTTCGTCTTTGACGTGGCGCGCGTGATCCGTATCCGTACCGGCGAAGAAGACGACGCAGCGATTTAATTACCCGTTGTTTGACATCCCGTAGGCCCGTGCAAGCGGAGCGCCGCCGGGCAAAAAAAAGCCCCTCTACTGAGGGGCTTTTTGCATTACAACACCTTATGCGGGCCGAAGCACTCGTAGTGAATGTTCTCTTTATTCACACCCAGCTCAACGAGCTGCGCCGCGGCATACTGCATAAACGCCACCGGGCCACACACGTAGAACTGCATCTCCGGGGCGTGGAACTGCTCTTTATGCTCGCTTAACGCCATCAGGCCTTCGCTGTCGAAGCGGGCAGCGGCACGGTCGTCATCCGACGGCAGGCGATACCAGGTATGGGCAGTGAAGTGCGGCAGGCCGGCAGCCAAGCTTTTCACTTCATCAGAAAACGCATGCACTTCGCCATTCTCTGCAGCGTGGAACCAGTTCACCTGTGCCTTATGCTGCGCCTTCGCCAGGGTATCCAGCATCGCCAGCATCGGAGTCTGGCCGACACCGGCGGAGATCAGCGTCACCGGGGTATTGCTCTCAACGGCCATAAAGAAATCGCCTGCAGGCGCGGCCAGATGCACCACATCACCCACGCGGGCTTCGTTATGCAGCCATGTTGAAACCTGGCCGCCTTCCTCGCGTTTTACCGCAATGCGATAGCTTTTGCCGTTTGGCTTACGGGTCAGGGAGTACTGGCGGATCTCCTGATGCGGGAAGCCTTCAGGCTTCAGCCACACGCCCAAGTACTGGCCCGGCTGGTAATCGGCAACCGGCTGGCCGTCGACGGGTTCAAATTCAAAGCTGGTGATAAGCTGGCTGCGCGGGGTTTTTTCCACGATACGGAAGGCGCGGGTACCTTCCCAGCCGCCGGTCTTACTGGCGTTTTCGCTGTAGATCTGCGCTTCACGGTTGATAAAGACGTTCGCCAGCACGCCGTAGGCTTTGCCCCAGGCGTCCAGCACTTCCTGGCCCGGGCTGAACATTTCGTCCAGGGTCGCCAGCAGGTGGGTGCCAACAATGTTGTACTGCTCAGGTTTGATCTGGAAGCTGGTATGTTTCTGAGCGATTTTTTCCACTGCTGGCAGCAGGGCCGGCAGGTTCTCGATGTTACTGGCGTAGGCGGCAATGGCGTTGAATAACGCTTCGCGCTGATCGCCGTTACGCTGGTTGCTCATGTTAAAAATCTCTTTGAGCTCCGGGTTGTGCGCGAACATACGATCGTAAAAATGGGCGGTAAGTTTAGGACCCGTTTCGACCAGCAGGGGAATCGTGGCTTTTACGGTAGCGATGGTTTGGGCATCTAACATAGCAGCTTCCTTCAAATGTTACTTTAATAGTGTATTTTGAATGCATCTTATAAAAAATAACCCTGCTTTGTAAATGGTTCTTTGCAACATGAATTAACTGCATCACAAACCTGAAAAGAATTCCCTTTTGCAGGGCGAGGACGCTATTCCTCAAACCCTTGCGTGGCGGGTAGGTAAACGTTTGCGTAAAATCCTTTGTCAAGACCTGTTATCACTCTGCTAATCAGTTATACTGTTGCCCGTCGTCCATCAGGACTGCCTTTTCAGGCCAAAATTTACTTGTTAGCTGAGTCAGGAGATGCGGATGTTAAAGCGTGAAATGAACATTGCCGATTATGATGCCGAACTGTGGCAGGCTATGGAGCAGGAAAAAGTACGTCAGGAAGAGCACATCGAACTGATCGCCTCCGAAAACTACACCAGCCCGCGCGTGATGCAGGCGCAGGGCTCTCAGCTGACCAACAAATACGCTGAAGGTTACCCGGGCAAGCGCTACTACGGCGGTTGCGAATATGTCGATGTGGTTGAACAGCTGGCAATCGATCGCGCAAAAGAACTGTTTGGCGCTGATTACGCTAACGTGCAGCCGCACTCTGGCTCTCAGGCTAACTTCGCGGTCTATACCGCACTGCTGCAGCCGGGCGATACCGTTCTGGGTATGAACCTGGCGCAGGGCGGCCACCTGACTCACGGCTCCCCGGTTAACTTCTCCGGCAAACTGTACAACATCATCCCTTACGGTATCGATGAGTCCGGTAAAATTGACTACGCCGACATGGAGAAGCAGGCCAAAGAGCACAAACCGAAGATGATCATCGGTGGCTTCTCTGCCTACTCCGGTGTCGTTGACTGGGCAAAAATGCGTGAAATCGCAGACAGCATCGGCGCATACCTGTTCGTCGATATGGCACACGTTGCCGGTCTGATCGCCGCAGGCGTCTACCCGAACCCGGTTCCACACGCTCACGTTGTCACCACCACCACCCACAAAACCCTGGCCGGTCCACGCGGTGGCTTGATCCTGGCGAAAGGTGGCGACGAAGAGCTGTACAAAAAGCTGAACTCTGCCGTCTTCCCAAGCGCACAGGGCGGCCCGCTGATGCACGTGATCGCGGCGAAAGCCGTGGCGCTGAAAGAGGCGATGGAGCCAGAGTTCAAGGTTTACCAGCAGCAGGTTGCTAAGAACGCCAAAGCGATGGTGGAAGTCTTCCTGAACCGCGGTTACAAAGTGGTTTCCGGCGGGACTGAAAACCACCTGTTCCTGCTGGATCTGGTTGATAAAAACCTGACCGGTAAAGAAGCTGACGCTGCCCTGGGCCGTGCCAACATCACCGTGAACAAAAACAGCGTACCAAACGATCCGAAGAGCCCGTTTGTGACCTCCGGTATCCGTATCGGTTCTCCGGCTGTCACTCGCCGTGGCTTTAAAGAAGCGGAAGTGAAAGAGCTGGCGGGCTGGATGTGCGACGTGCTGGACAACATCAACGACGAAGCGGTTATCGAACGCGTGAAAGCGAAAGTGCTGGAAATCTGCGCTCGCTTCCCGGTTTACGCATAAGTCTACCTCGCAGAACAAAAAGGCCGCGCAAGCGGCCTTTTTTTATGGCTAACGCCGGTCGATGGAGATAGCGCCCGGCCCTGCCACCGCCAGCAGCAGGAATCCGCCAGCGATGCTGATGTTCTTGAAGAAGTTAATCATGTTCGGCATCACCGCATCGCCACTCATATCCCAGTAGTGGTGCCCAATCAACGCCGTTCCCAGCGTATAAAAGACAAACAGCACCGCCAGTGGACGGGTAAAAAAGCCGAGCACGATAAGAATGGCGGCGGGCACTTCCATGATCACCGCCACAATGGCCGCCAGCATTGGCATTGGAGCGCCCAGCTTCACCATATACTGCACCGTGCCGTCAAAACCGAACATTTTAGGCACGCCGAAAATAATGAACAGAAGGATAAGGGCGAGACGGGCAATCAACAGGATCAGCGCCCGGGACTGACCAAAATCGAAATACCGTAGTGTGTTCATGGCAGGCTCGTTTGGGGTGGGATTTATCTTAAAGCTAATACACAAATTGCCGCCCCGCCATTCCGCTTTTCGCCATAAATCAGCCATCAGGATGATTTAAATTCCCCCCATTTCAGCATGTTCTCCGCTAGCCTTCCGCCAGCGCGTCCTCAACGAACAGAAAGCCAATGCCGATAATCTGCTGCTGCCGGGTTAAGCCGCCAAAGGCGATTTCCGTTTGCCGGTTACGCACCGCATCGCCATGATCGAAGGGGGTAAATCCAATCTGGCGATTGATGGTCTGCAGCCAGCGTTCGCCAAAGGCGCAGCTGCGGCCATAGAACCAGATTTGGTTGATATTAAGGATGTTGAGCAGGTTGTAGAGCGTCAGCCCGATGGCGTTGGCGGCCTCGTCAGCCCAGCGCTGAATTGGCGCGTTCCCCTGACGCCAGGCCTCAATCAGCTGCAGGCTGGTGAGGCTATCCGGGTCAAGCCCGAGGGTGCCGGGCTGGGATTTCAGCCATAAACGCGCCTGTTTTTTAAGGGCCGACAGGGAGGCGACCGTCTCCAGGCAGCCGTAACGTCCGCAGGCGCAGGCCACGCCGTCGCGATCGAAAATGGTGTGGCCGACCTGCCCGCTGCCGTTAAGCGTCCCGCGATAGACCTGGCCGTTAATCACGAACGAGGAGCCGATACCGTAATCGACATTAATCACGCAAAAATCGTCGCGGTTGGCCGGGTTTTGCCACTTCTCCGCCAGCGCCAGCATCACGCAGTCGTTATCCACCTTCACCGTAATGCCCAGTTTTTCTTCCAGCAGATACTTAATCTCAACCGGTTTTTTCCACGGCGCCTGGGGCATCATCTGCGACACCCCAGTGGCCGTATCGACCTGGCCGTGGATCCCCAGCGCCAGATTGATGCGCTGCCCCGGCCACTGTTTGCGCTGCTGCTGCCACAGGTTCTCAATGGCCTGCAACAACGCTTCGGGCGTCTGTGCGTTCACGTCAGTCCAGCGAAACTCGCCTAACGGCGACATGCGGGCGTCGATCAGCTGGCTCTCAATGCTGGTGGGGCTGACATTCATGCAGAGTATTAATGGCCCCTCATCGGGGATCTGATAATGGCCGCTGTTCATTCCCCGGGTGCTGAGGTTTTCACTGGAATGCCCCAGCTTTTTGTCCGCCACCAGCTCATCCAGGATCTTGCTTACTGCCGGAATAGAGAGCCCGGTGTGTTGGGCCAGCTGGGATTTGCTCAGGCGCTTGTAGCGCCAGACCAGGGACATGATCGTGCGACGGTTATGCTGTCTTACCCTGTGATTGTTCAGACCGGATAGCTGCATTCACTAAACTCCGTTAATTATATTGCGTGAGCATTACGCAATCAGCGCGCTGAATTCCTCTCTACACTGCCATCTTATCGCTTTTTACTGTTATTTGTTTACTGGAGAGTGAATATGTCTGGAGCAGTGAAGGTCTGGCGGGAGACCGTAGCATTACCGACGTGGACCACCGGCGCAGAAGATACCAACCCGATGTTCCTGGAAAAGCGCGTCTATCAGGGCTCCTCTGGCGCGGTCTATCCCTACGGCGTGACCGATACCCTGACCGGCGTTCGCGAAACCCGCGATTACCAGGCCGTCTGGATGGAAAACGACTTCATCCGCATTATGCTGCTGCCGGAGCTGGGGGGACGTATTCATCGCGCGTATGACAAAGTCCAGCAGCGTGATTTCGTCTACTACAACGAAGTGGTGAAACCGGCGCTGGTGGGGCTGCTGGGGCCGTGGATCTCTGGCGGCATCGAATTTAACTGGCCGCAGCACCATCGCCCAACCACCTTTATGCCTGTCGACGTCACCATTCAGGAGCAGGCTAACGGGGCGCAAACCGTCTGGCTGGGCGAGGCCGAGCCGATGCGCGGCCTGCAGGTGATGACCGGGTTTACCCTTTACCCTGACCGGGCATTGATTGAGATCACCGGTAAAGTCTTCAACGGCAACGCCACGCCGCGCCACTTCCTGTGGTGGGCAAATCCGGCGGTGAAGGGCGGGGACGATCACCAGAGCGTCTTCCCGCCGGACGTCACGGCGGTATTTGACCATGGCAAGCGCGCCGTCTCTGCCTTCCCGATTGCCACCGGCACCTACTATAAAGTCGATTACTCGGCGGGCGTGGATATCTCCCGCTACAAAAACGTGCCGGTGCCAACCTCCTACATGGCGGAAAAATCGGACTACGATTTCGTCGGGGCATACCATCACGGCGAGCGCGGCGGCTTGCTGCACGTGGCCGACCACCACGTGTCGCCGGGGAAAAAGCAGTGGACCTGGGGTCATGACGATTTTGGCCGTGCCTGGGATCGCAATCTGACCGATGAAAACGGCCCCTATATCGAGCTGATGACCGGGGTGTTTACCGATAACCAGCCCGATTTCACCTGGCTTGCACCCTATGAAGAGAAAATCTTCGTGCAGAACTTCCTGCCCTATAGCGAACTGGGACAGGTGCAGAACGCCAACACGCAGCTGGCGCTTAAGCTGGAACGGTGTGAGCAGCAGCTTCACCTCGGCCTCTACGCCATCGCACCGCTGCATGATGTGCGGCTCGAGCTGACCGCCGACGAAAAACCGGTCTGGGAGACGCAGCTGACCCTGATGCCGGGCGAAAGCTGGCAGCAGGCGCTGCCGGATACCTGGCCGCAGCGCTTAACGCTGAGGGTGAAAGAGGCCTCGGGCCGCACGCTGCTCCACTATCTGGAGCATATCCCGCAGGAGACGCCGCTGCCGGATCCGGCCACCGCGCCCGCCATGCCGGAAGAGATCAGCAACAGCGACGAGCTCTATTTTATCGGGCAGCATCTGGAGCAGTACAACCATGCCAGCCGCTATGCGGAAGATTACTATCGCCGGGCGCTGGCGCTGGATGCTAACGACTATCGTAATAACGTCGCGCTGGGCACGCTGGCGCTCAACCGTGCCGACTGGACGCTGGCGCAACGCTGCGCCGAAGCCGCGCTGGTTCGCGCCCATCGTCTGAATAAAAACCCCCGCGACGGCGAAGCCAGCCAGCTGCTGGCGACGGCCTTGGAGCGGCAGGGGCAGGACGACGCCGCATGGGATCACTACTACAAAGCCTCGTGGAGCGGAAACTGCCGTGATGCGGCTTTCTTATCCCTGGCGCGGCTGGCGATGAAGCGCGGCAACGCGGTTGATGCGCTGGAAAAAGTTGATATCAGCCTTAGCGTCAACGCCAGCAACAACCTGGCGATGGGGCTGAAAGCCCTCGCGCTGGCAGAGGTTAAGGGCGAAGGCGCAGCGCTGGACTACATTCAGCGCTGCCTGCAAACCCATCCTCTGAGCTACGCCCTGCACTATGCCCGCTGGGCAATCAGCCGGGACGATGCTGCCCGTGATCAACTGCTGCAGGTAACCGGTTGTCGCGGGGCCAATGCCTGCCTGCTGGCGGGCTGGTTAATCTCGATGGGCATGCGTGACGCCGCCCGGGAGATGCTGGATCTGCTCGATAGCCAGGAGACGTTGCCTCAGCTGTGGCGGGCCGCCTTAAGCGACGATCCTGCTACCCGTGCCCGCTATATTGCCGCGGCGCGGCGCTGCGAGGCCAACCGGGTGCGTTTCCCGAATGCTCTTGATGAAGTGCAGATGCTGCAAACCCTGCATGACGACCCGTATGCCTGCTATCTGCTGGGCTGCTTCTGGTACAGCAAACGCCGCTATGACGATGCGGTGAAATGCTGGCAGACCACGCTGGCACAAGAGCCGGAGTTTGCCCCTGCCCACCGCCTGCTGGGTATCTACGCCTGGAATAAACAGCACAACCTGGCGCTGGCGGAGCAGTATCTGCAGCGCGCCGTGACCCTGGAGCCGGACAACCCGCGTTTCCTGTTTGAGCTTGATTATCTCAATAAGCTCACCGGGCAGCCGGTGGCGAAACGCCTCGCCATGCTCACCGAGCGGGAGCGCGTGGCGCTGAAGCGCGATGACCTCACCGCAGAACTCCTGAGTCTGTGGAACGGTTCCGGGCGCTACGATGCTGCGGCGCAGGTACTTCAGGAGCGGCAGTTCCATCCGTGGGAAGGGGGTGATGTAGCCCCCTGAAACTCCAGACAGTAGCTGTATCTCCAGATAAGAGATAGGCTTGAATATATGTCTAACACTAACGCCAATTTTGAGATGACCGGGATCCTGTTAGGGCAAGAAGTCCGTAAACGTAAAACTCCTCAGGAGAAGATCGCCATTATCCAGCAGACGATGGAGCCGGGCATGAATGTCTCCCATGTCGCCCGCCTGCATGGCATCCAGCCCAGCCTGCTGTTTAAGTGGAAGAAGCAATATCAGGAAGGCAGCCTCACCGCCGTTGCGGCCGGGGAAGAAGTTGTTCCAGCTTCTGAGCTTACTGCTGCTCTGAAGCAGGTCCGGGAGCTTCAGCGCCTGCTGGGCAAGAAGACGATGGAAGTTGAGATCCTGAAAGAAGCCGTGGAGTACGCTCAGTCGCGAAAATGGATAGCGCACGCGCCCTTGTTGCCAAAGGACGGGGAATAGCCCTGGTCAGCCGCACCATGGGCGTGTCGCGTGCGCAGCTGTCACTGCGAATTAACCGTTCTGCCGACTGGCAGGACAGGCGCTGTAACCGGCGTGATGACGAAGCAGACGCTGAAATACTGTCAGAGATCCTCGATATCATCAGCGATATGCCCAGTTACGGCTATCGCCGTGTGTGGGGCATCCTGCGTACGCAACGTCGTACAGAGGGACTGCCCCCGTGAACGCCAAACGGCTTTACCGGCTTATGAGCGAGCATAATCTGCTGTTACTGCATGACAAACCAGAGCGGTCGAAGCGTGAACATAAGGGCAAAATCGCGGTGGCAGAAAGCGATATGCGCTGGTGTTCAGATGGCTTCGAGTTCGGCTGCGACAACGGTGAGAAGCTGCGGGTCACGTTCGCGCTGGACTGCTGCGACAGAGAAGCCATAGACTGGGCAGCGAGCACAGGAGGCTACGACAGTTCGACGGTGCAGGATGTGATGCTGAGGTCGGTGGAAAAGCGCTTCGGCGACGGGCTGCCGACCACACCGGTTCAATGGCTGACGGATAACGGTTCAGCATATACCGCGCATGAAACGCGGAGGTTCGCCAGAGAGCTGAATCTGGAGCCGTGTACAACAGCGGTGAGCAGCCCGCAGAGCAATGGCATGGCCGAACGGTTCGTGAAGACGATGAAGGAAGACTATATCGCGTTCATGCCAAAACCAGATGTGAGAACAGCCCTGCGAAACCTTGCAGCAGCGTTCACACATTACAATGAAAACCACCCGCACAGCGCGCTGGGATATCACTCCCCGAGGGAATATCGGCGGCAGCGGACATCGTTAACTTAAGATACAAAAGCTGTCCGGAGATGGCGGGTCAAGATCACATCCGTGGGAAGGGGGTGAAGGCAAAGTGACCGGGCAGTATCTGCTGAACCAGCAGCATCGTGCCCTGCAGCACATAAGCCGCGGGGAATTCCAGGAGGCGATGGCTCTGCTGCAGGCGGCATTGCACTATCCGCACAATCTGGGGGAGGGGCGTCTGCCGGGGCAAACCGATAACGATATCTGGTATCTGCTGGGGTACTGCCATGCGCAAAGTGGCGCACATGCCGACGCGCAACGCTGTTTTGCCCGGGCGGCACAGGGCGGCTCCACTCTCGATGCCGGACGCTACTACAACGATCAGCCGGCGGACTATCTGTTCTGGCAGGGAATGGCGCTGCGCCAGTTGGGCGATCCCGCCGCGGCGGAGCGCCACTTCCAGGGATTCCTGGCGTGGGTGCAGGCCCATCGCGACGACCTGCCCGAAGCGGATTTCTTTGCAGTTTCGCTCCCGGATCTGGTGGTACTGGATACGCCAGCGGGTCATCAGCACCAGCAGCATTGCCTGTTCATTGAGGCGCTGGGCTATGCAGGGCTGGGCGATCTCGCGGCCTGCAAACGCCTGTTGGGGAACTTACTGGCGCTGAACCCGGCCCACGACAAAGCGCATCTGATTCAGCATGCGCAGGCCACGGGCATTTTCCATTAACTGACCTCGCAGGTGGGGAAACCCACCTGTTAACCCTCTGTACCCTGCGTTTCCCTTAAAGAGGAATCAACATGAATAATAGCGCGCAGACACAACTGAAAATGGGCTACGTCTGGACTATCTGTCTGGTCGCCGCCTGCGGCGGCCTCCTGTTTGGCTACGACTGGGTGGTGATTGGCGGGGCCAAACCCTTCTATGAAGCCTGGTTCTCCATTACCGACCCGTCGCAGTCTGGCTGGGCGATGAGTTCCGCCCTGGTGGGCTGTATCTTCGGGGCGTTGATCTCCGGCTGGTGTGCCGATAAATTTGGCCGCAAGCGTCCGCTTATCCTCTCGGCGGTGCTGTTCAGCGCCTCAGCGTGGGGCACGGCGGTGGCGGGAAGTTTTGATATGTTTGTGGTCTGGCGCATCGTCGGCGGCCTCGGCATTGGCCTGGCCTCCGCCCTCAGTCCACTCTATATCGCTGAAGTCAGCCCGGCGGAAAAGCGCGGTCGCTTCGTAGCCATTAACCAACTGACCATCGTGGTGGGCGTGCTGGCCGCACAGCTGATTAACCTGATGATTGCCGAGCCGGTAGCGGCAGGTGCCACCCAGGAGGCCATCGTTCAGACCTGGAACGGGCAGACCGGCTGGCGCTGGATGTTTGGCGCTGAGCTGGTGCCGGCCCTGGCATTCCTGGTGCTGATGTTCTTTGTCCCGGAATCGCCGCGCTGGCTGATGAAGGCGGGCAAGCCAGAGCGTGCCCGCGCCATGCTGGAGCGTATTGGCACCCCGGCGTACGCCAGTCAAACCTTAAAAGAGATCGCCCACACCCTGGAGAAAGACACCCAGAAGGTGGCGTTCTCCACGCTCCTGCAACCGCAGGTCAAACCGATTGTCATCATCGGCATCGTGCTGGCGATGTTCCAGCAGTGGTGCGGGATCAACGTGATCTTCAACTATGCCCAGGAGATCTTCGCCTCCGCCGGGTTTGATATCAACGACACCCTGAAATCGATCGTGGCGACCGGCATCATTAATCTGGTCTTTACCCTCGCCGCGCTGCCGCTGGTGGATAAGATTGGCCGCCGCAAGCTGATGCTGCTCGGCGCCTCAGGCTTAACCATTATCTACGTGCTGATTGCCAGCGCCTACGCCATGAACATCATGGGCTGGCCGGTGCTGCTGCTGGTGCTGGCGGCGATTGCCATCTACGCCGTGACGCTGGCGCCGGTCACCTGGGTACTACTGTCGGAGATCTTCCCCAACCGCGTGCGCGGCCTGGCGATGTCCGTGGGCACGCTGGCGCTGTGGATCGCCTGCTTCCTGCTAACCTACACCTTCCCGCTGCTCAATGCCGGGCTGGGTGCGGCCGGGAGCTTCCTGCTCTACGGTGTGATCTGCGCGGCGGGCTATCTCTACATCCTGCGTAAAGTGCCGGAAACCAAAGGCGTGACGCTGGAGGCGCTGGAGGCGCAGCTGGAAAAACAGCACGGCAAGGTTGCCTCCGCAAATCATGCTGAGCGCGTGCACTAATGGAAACGCTGTTGATTGAAAACGCGCATCTACGGATGCGCGTCAACCCGCAGGGCGGCGGGTTACAGGAACTCTTTTCCCTGACCTGCGGGCAGCCGGTGTTATGGGATGGGGGCGACAGCGCGCTGTTTCCGATGGTGCCGCTGGCAAACCGGGTGGCGGGGAATCGCTTCCGGTTTCAGGGGCGGGAGGTGGTGCTGCCGCATAGTCCGGTTGATGAGCGCTTCTTCCTGCACGGTGACGGCTGGCAGTCGCGTTGGCAGATAGCTTCCCATTCCGACACGGCGTGTGTCCTCACCTTGCGCAGCCAGCATCAGTGCGGTTTTGATTATCAGGCCTGGCTGCGCTACCAGCTGCGCGGGAACGTTCTGCGGGCGGAGCTGACGCTCACCCATCTTGGTCAGGCGCCAATGCTGTACGGCCTGGGCTTTCACCCGTGGTTCTGTTTTGATGCGCAAAGCCGCCTGCGCTTCTCCGCCAGCGGCTACTGGCCGGAAGGTGAACACCATTTACCGCAAGCCTGGCAGAGCGATATCCCGGCGGATATCGATTTCAGCACGCCACGCCATGGCGGCAATCGCTGGCTGAATGTCGGCTATTCCGGCTGGAAGGGGGTGGCGACGCTGGAACATGATGTGATGAATATCACAATTACAGCGCAAACTCCGTGGCTGATGCTGTTCAGAATGTCGGGGCAATCGTTCTTATGCCTTGAGCCCCAGAGCCATCCGGTCAATGCCCACCATATGGCCGGGCAGCCTGGCCTGGTGGCGTTAGGCCGGAGAGAAAGCAGCCATTTTGCGATGGAAATTGCCGTCGAAAAGGCGCTCTGAAACTGTTAAACCGCGGTTAATACTCCCTTGCGCCAGCCCGTTTTTGCCGCCAGACTATCGCCTCCAAAACGGGAGGGATTCATGGTTTTGCATTCCACACGCTGGCTGGCGCTCAGCTACTTCACCTACTTTTTTAGCTACGGTATTTTTCTGCCTTTCTGGAGCGTCTGGCTCAAGGGGATTGGCCTTACGCCGGAGATGATTGGCCTTCTGCTGGGCTCGGGCCTGGTGGCTCGTTTTCTCGGTAGCCTGCTTATTGCGCCGCGCGTCAGCGATCCCTCCCTGTTAATCAAAGCCGTACGCGTGCTGGCGCTGCTCACCCTGGTGTTTATGGCCGGTTTCTGGGTCAGCCAGCAGTTTGCCTGGCTGATGGTGGTGATGGTGGGCTTTAACCTCTTCTTCTCGCCGCTGGTTCCGCTGACCGACGCTCTCGCCAATACCTGGCAAAAGCAGATCACTATGGACTATGGCCGGGTTCGGCTGTGGGGCTCGATTGCCTTTGTGATTGGCTCGGCGCTGGTGGGCAAACTGGTGAGCCTTTACGACTATCGCGCGATTCTGGCGCTGCTGAGCGTGGGGATCCTGTCGATGCTGCTCGGCATGCTGTTACGCCCGTCGGTGATGCCGCAGGGGGAGAGCCGTCAGCAGGAGAGCGCAGGCTGGCCCGCCTGGCGATCGCTTGTCACCCAGAGCTGGCGTTTTCTGGCCTGCGTCTGTCTGCTGCAGGGGGCGCACGCCGCCTACTATGGCTTCAGCGCTATCTACTGGCAGGGAGCTGGGTATTCGGCCTCCGCTGTCGGCTATCTCTGGTCGCTGGGCGTGGTGGCGGAAGTGATCATCTTCGCCCTCAGCAACAAACTGTTTCGCCGCTTTAGCGCCCGGGACCTGCTGCTGTTATCGGCTGTCTGCGGGATTGTACGCTGGGGTCTGATGGGCTGGACCACGGCGCTGCCGTGGCTGATTTTGGCGCAGATCCTGCACTGCGGCACCTTTACGGTGTGCCACCTGGCGGCGATGCGCTATATCGCGGCGCGCGAAGGCAGCGACGTGATCCGCCTGCAGGCGGTCTACTCCGCCGTGGCGATGGGGGGCAGTATTGCCATCATGACCGTGTTTGCCGGTTTCCTTTACCAGCATCTGGGTCACGGGGTCTTCTGGGTGATGGCGCTGGTGGCGCTGCCCGCGGTTCTCCTGCGTCCGCGCGTGGCAGCGCACTAAGTTTCCAGCATGGCGCGAATATGTTCCTGCTGCTGCGCATTCAACGCCTCGACGGCATGGATGAGCGGCGGCGAGAACAGCGGCAGGGCGGTGGTATAAGGTGTGACTACCAGGGCCGCTTCGCGCGGGGCACCATCCTTTTGAAAAGACTGTAACGTCACATAGCGAATGTTCAGCGGCAGCAGGGTCAGTTCCCGGAGCTGCTGTTCAATCAGCTCCTCGCACGCTTTATCCTCACCGGTCAGTAACACCACCTGCTTTTCATGCAGATCGGTCTCCTGCATCAGCCAGGCGCCAAAGATCACCGCCACCAGGCTCGCCTCTTCCTCGGAGAAACGCAGGCCGAATTCGGACTCCAGCTCAAACAGCACCTCCCGGGTGGTACGCATCAGGCGCGGATAGAGGCGGTGGATCTCCTCCGGCAGGCTGTTGTCGATGCCAATGCCAAACAGAGAGCGGTCCAGCGCCTGGGCAAGGTGGATATAGAGCTGAGCGGTCAGTCCCTGCTCGTCACTGAAATGCATTCCCGTTTGCCCGCGGAAGCGGTCGATCATCCGGGTAATGGCGCGGCGCAGGCGCTCATCTTCCTGGTGCGCATCGCGCAGCGGATCGGGGGTACGCAACATCATAAACAGCAGAGCCAGAAACAGCTGTTCATCCGCGTGGGGAACCTGCACCACGCGGCGCTGCCAGTGGCGTACAATCTCCTGCGCCATCAGATATTCGTTACGCGACTGGGTCCAGTTACGCTGAACCATAGTAAACTGCGGCGTCTGGCCCAGATGGTGCTGGAGCAGGCAGTATTGCAGGTAGAGCTGTAAAAACTGCGCGTCACGGCATTCAAACTGCCGTTGCAGGCGGCGGGAACAGAAATTGACCAGCGCCTGCAGGTTAGTGTCGTCATATAACGTGCGGGCAATGCCGAGCTGCTTTAGCGCGATCTTCAGAGATGGGGTAAACTGCTGCGCGATGAAGTGGGGGCAGAGGCGTAACGCCCGGCGCAACCAGTGCAGCAGGCATAAGCGTTGATTAAGGTGGCTACCTTCCAGCAGGTAGCAGCCATCATGCTGTGTCGCAATGTCGAGCTGGTGATAGCGCTGGATCTCCATGCGCATCTCGTCGATATCCTGCCGGCAGAGGGCATCATCGACGCCATTGATTTCACCGATGCTTTGCAGGGTGGCGCGAAAGCCTGGCACATAGAGCATCAACAGAACCTGGCAACGGCGCTGCGAACTGGAAAGTGCAGATGGCATTTCGAGAGTCGTCATCATCTGTCGGGTTCCAGTGAGTGTGTTTGATAAGAATAGCTAAAGGATGTACGCCATAGCACGGGATGCCGGGCTTTCCTTCAGGAATGCGGGTGAACATCACAGAATTTTTGACGTGAGGATGAGATGCAAATAGTTAAACGCAGCGCAACTGCGCTTTTTTTGGCGGTTTTGTCTTTTTCCGCCGTCGCGCACCCTCACAGCTTTATCACCCTGAAAACGCAAATCATGGTGAAGGATGAGCAGGTAACCGGCCTGAAAATGCGCTGGGTGATGGACGAGCTAACATCCGCCGATCTGCTTTATGATGCCGGGAACGCAAAGCCCGGGGATAAAATCTGGAAAAAACTGGCGGCGGAGGTCATGGCCAACGTGCTCGGCCAGCACTACTTTACCGAGTTCTGGCATAACGGGGAGAAGGTGAAATTTCTTAACCGCCCCACCCAGTACGGTATGAGCCGCGTGGATCACCAGGCGGTGCTGACCTTTATTCTGCCGCTGGCGGAGCCCCAGCCGCTGGCCGGACAAAAGTACACCTTCTCGACCTTCGATCCCTCTTATTACGTCGACATGAGCTATGCCGAGGATAATGACGTGACGCTGCCTGACGGCCTGAAAAGTCAATGCGCCCTGACTATCGATACCCCGGAGCCCAGCGACGAGACGCTCAACTTTGCCAGCTCGCTGGATAAAGACGATGCCCCGCCGGAAGATATGAATCTCGGCAAACAGTTTGCCCAGACGGTGACCTTACAATGTCAGTAATGCGCGCGCGACGTGGATGGGATCTCTGGCCGCTGGCGCTGTTCCTCGTTGTGGCAGCGGCGGGGGCCGTGTGGTTATGGCAGGCGTGGCCGCAGGTGATGCGTCAGAGCATTCTCTGGCAGCGGGAGGTCAACCAGCAGATGAGCGGTTTGCTGAAAGCGGTGGCCGACAACCCGACGGCAGCAGGCGGGTCGCTGCTGATCTTCAGCTTCCTCTATGGCGTGCTGCACGCGCTGGGGCCGGGGCATGGCAAAATTGTTATCACCACCTGGCTTGCCACTCATCCTTCAAAACTGAAATCGAGTATCGGCTTAACCCTGGCCTCCTCCTTATTACAGGGGGGCGTGGCGATCGCCCTGGTGGTGGGGGTATTAATGCTGCTGCGGCTCCCGGCGCGGGATCTGCACATGAGCAGCTTCTGGCTGGAGAAGGGCAGCTACGCCCTGGTGGGCGTGCTGGGGATGATGCTCTGCTGGCGGGCGCTGAAAAAACTACGCGCCTTGCTGCGCAAACCGACCTTCAAAGCCTTTACCCCGCACCACGTTCATGACGCAAACTGCGGCTGCGGCCATCAACATTTGCCTACGCCGGGGCAGATGCAGGGCGCGGATGACTGGCGGGCGCGGCTGATGATTATCCTGTCGATGGGGATGCGGCCCTGCTCCGGGGCCATTATGGTGCTGCTGTTCAGTAAGGTGATCGGCGTATTCAGCTGGGGTGTGGCCTCGGCGCTGGCGATGGCGGCAGGAACGGGGTTAACCATCTCTTCACTGGCACTGCTGGTGCACGGCTTTCGTCATCTGGCGGTCAGGCTCAGCGGCAATAAAACGCCGGTGCTGTGGCGACAGGTCGGATGGACGACGCTGGCATTAGCGGGCGGTGTGGTGTTGCTGGTGGCGGCGGTCATCATGTGGCTGAGCGCGGTGCCGGTGGGAAGGGGGCTAAGGCCGTTTTAGTCGTCCCTGCCGGGCAAAAATCCCAAAATGGCGGGACATGATTGTCGCTTCGACAGGGATGTTTTAGTTTGCAGCTTTGCTTTGGGGTCATGACAAGGAGTCACGATGACCGATCATAATGTTACTGTTTCAACGCGCTATCTCTGGTTCGCCGCTGGGTCCGGCCTGCTGCTCGGTCTGGTTATCGTCTTCTTCTGGCCCGAACTGGCAAGCTGGTGGCCTGAAGATCTTCCCCGCATCTATTCCATTTTCTATTTTCTTATCGGTATGGGGCAAACCAGCATCGACACGCTTCCGCTCGCGATGTACGGCAAGCTGCTGGTGGCCGGTTTTGTGCTGGCGTTTCTGCATCCCGGCTACAGCAAAATACCACTCGTCGCCTGGATGCTGCATAACCAGCCTTCGGCCAGGCAATTTTTTGACTGGATAGTGCGCAGCTGGATCCTGCAGTGCGGTTTTTTTGTCATCGTTTTCTGGCGCATCGGATTTACGCAGAATCTCTCCCACGAGGCATTGCTGCGCTTTGGCGCAGCGTTCAACTATGTATGCTATTTCGCCACGCTGGTACTGGGCGTGTTACTGGTGCGCGATGCCCTGTGCTGGCGGAAAAGCGCTGAAAGTCCGCGAAGCAATATTCGCCTGCCGCTTATTTTCGCGCTGAGCTTCTATATGCCGTCACAGATCGTATGGCTACTGCTGGGCGCGCGGGAGTATGATTTGATCCTGACAGGATGGCTATTGTTTGTGCCCGTCATGATTGGCGTGCTGTTAGCCAGACTGGCGACAGGCGGTATCGCCTGTTTGCTGCATCAGTGGCTGGGGGAGGTGCGGTGTCAAAAAGGGTGGCGGTATTTTGCGCTGTTTAACGGCATGGTGGTGCTGGTGATGGTCACCAATACCTTCATTCGTATTCTGCTGCCACTGCTGAAGTAATCGTTAATGGCCTGAGGGCGGGGCGGGGCAGGAAAAGAGGCGGGTGAAGGAGCTTCACCCGCCCGCTGAGATTAACGCTTCAGCGCTTCGCTCAGTTCGTCACGCATGTTCGCCAGCATCGCTTTCACAACGCGTGGGTTACCCGCAACGATGTTGCCGGACAGCATGTAGTTGTGGCCACCGGTGAAATCGCACACCAGCGCGCCCGCTTCACGCGCGATCAGTTCGCCAGCGGCGAAGTCCCACGGCTTGAGGCCAATCTCGAAGTAACCATCAACGCGGCCAGCGGCAACGTAGGCCAGATCCAGCGCAGCGGAGCCGGTGCGGCGGAAGTCGGCGCACTCGGTGAACAGTTTGCCCAGAATTTTCATGTAGGCAGGGGCGTGCTGTTTGGCTTTGAACGGGAAGCCGGTCGCCAGGATGGTGCCGTCGAGGTCGCGAGCGTTGGTGCCGCGCAGACGGTAGCCGTTCAGCTGTGCACCCTGACCGCGGGTGGCGGTGAAGAGTTCGTTACGCATTGGATCGTAAACCACGGCCACTTCGGTACGGCCTTTGATGCGTACGGCGATAGAAACAGCGAAGTGTGGGAGACGTTTAACGAAGTTGGTGGTGCCATCCAGTGGATCGATAACCCATTGAACATCCTGATCTTCGCCTGCATGCTCACCGCTTTCTTCGGTGATGATGGTGTGCTGCGGGTAAGATTTGCGAATGGTGTCGATAATTACAGCTTCTGCCGCTTTATCAACGTTGGTCACAAAGTCATTGCTGCCTTTCTGGCTGGTTTCTACGGAATCAGGTGTTTCGTAGTGTTTGGCAATTACATTACCCGCCTTGCGCGCTGCGCGCACGGCGATGGTCAACATTGGATGTTGCATCGGTTACTCTCACTGGATGTTAAAGAACGGGGAAACGAAAACGGCGCAGAGTATAGCAGCGGGATCGGCATATGTCTTCCGTTTATGATAACATCATCGAATATTCTCCATACTCAGAAAAATTATGCTGCAAAATATCCGAATCGTGCTGGTCGAAACATCGCATACCGGCAACATGGGCTCCGTGGCCCGCGCTATGAAAACCATGGGCTTAACCAATCTCTGGCTGGTTAACCCGCTGGTCAAACCCGACTCCCAGGCCATTGCCCTCGCGGCAGGCGCCAGCGACGTAATTGGCAATGCCCAGATCGTCGACACCCTGGATGAAGCCTTAGCGGGGTGTAGCCTGGTGGTGGGCACCAGCGCGCGTTCCCGCACCCTGCCGTGGCCGATGCTCGACCCGCGTGAATGCGGGCTGAAAAGCATCAGCGAAGGCCAGCATGCGCCGGTGGCGCTGGTGTTTGGTCGCGAGCGCGTGGGGCTGACCAACGATGAGCTGCAGAAGTGCCACTATCACGTTGCCATTGCCGCCAACCCGGAGTACAGCTCGCTGAACCTGGCGATGGCTGTGCAGGTTATCGCCTATGAGGTGCGTATGGCCTGGCTGGCAACCCAGGAAAAAGATGTTCCGGCTACGCAGGAAGAGACGCCTTATCCGCTGGTGGACGATCTGGAGCGGTTCTACGGCCATCTGGAGCAGACCCTGCTCGCTACTGGCTTTATCCGCGCCGGTCATCCGGGTCAGGTGATGAACCGTCTGCGCCGCCTCTTTACTCGCGCCCGTCCGGAGAGCCAGGAGCTGAACATCCTGCGCGGTATTCTGGCGTCGATTGAGCAGAAGAATAAAGAGTAGCGCTTGCACGGGCCTACAGACCTGTAGGCCGGGTAAGCGAAGCGCCACCCGGCAAAAACAGATGAACGCACAGAAGGTTAAATACCTGACTAAATCAGTCAAGTAAATAGTTGACCATTTTAGTCAGGAATGTCAGACTTGGCCCTGCTATGCAATACCCCCACTTTACAATAAAAAACCCCGGGCAGGGGCGAGTTTGAGGTTAAGTAAGACATGAGACTGACATCTAAAGGGCGTTATGCCGTGACCGCGATGCTGGACGTTGCGCTCAACTCCGAAGCGGGCCCGGTTCCATTGGCTGATATTTCTGAACGTCAGGGAATCTCCCTCTCTTATCTGGAACAGCTTTTTTCCCGACTGCGTAAAAATGGCCTGGTTTCCAGCGTTCGCGGTCCTGGCGGTGGTTATCTGTTAGGTAAAGACGCGGGCAGTATTGCGGTTGGTGAAGTGATTAGCGCAGTTGACGAATCCGTCGACGCGACCCGTTGCCAGGGTAAAGGCGGCTGTCAGGGCGGCGACAAATGCCTGACGCACGCGCTGTGGCGCGATCTGAGCGACCGTCTGACCGGTTTCCTGAACAATATCACCCTCGGTGAGCTGGTAAATAACCAGGAAGTTCTGGACGTATCAGGCCGTCAGCACAGCCACGATTCCCATCGTAATACCCGCGCGCAGGACGCTATCGACGTCAAATTACGCGCGTAATAAAAAGATAAGTATTTCAGAATCAGGCCGGGGCGTAACGCCCCGTGTACTCGGTCGTACATCCAGCCGGTTGCCTGATTCCTTGCATTGAAGCGATGTACGGAGTTTATAGAGCAATGAAATTACCGATTTATCTCGACTACTCCGCAACCACGCCGGTGGACCCGCGTGTTGCCGAGAAAATGATGCAGTGTCTAACCCTGGACGGAAACTTTGGTAACCCAGCTTCCCGTTCACACCGTTTTGGCTGGCATGCTGAAGAGGCGGTAGATATCGCCCGTAATCAGATTGCCGAGCTGGTTGGTGCCGACCCGCGTGAAATTGTTTTCACCTCTGGCGCAACCGAATCCGATAACCTGGCGATTAAAGGTGCGGCTAATTTCTACCAGAAAAAAGGCAAGCACATCATCACCAGCAAAACTGAACACAAAGCCGTGCTGGATACCTGCCGTCAGCTGGAGCGTGAAGGGTTTGAAGTAACCTACCTCGCCCCGCAGCGCAACGGTATCATCGACCTGAAAGAGCTCGAAGCGGCAATGCGTGACGACACCATTATGGTCTCCATCATGCACGTTAACAACGAAATCGGCGTGGTGCAGGATATCGCGACAATCGGCGAGCTGTGCCGTGCGCGCGGCATTATCTATCACGTGGATGCGACCCAGAGCGTGGGCAAACTGCCTATCGATCTGAGCCAGCTGAAAGTGGATCTGATGTCCTTCTCCGGCCACAAAATCTATGGCCCGAAAGGTATCGGCGCGCTGTACGTGCGTCGTAAGCCACGTATCCGCATCGAATCCCAGATGCACGGCGGTGGTCACGAGCGCGGCATGCGTTCCGGTACGCTGCCTGTTCACCAGATCGTGGGTATGGGTGAAGCTTACCGTATCGCCAAAGAAGAGATGGAAACCGAGATGGCGCGCCTGCGTACGCTGCGCAACCGTCTGTGGGAAGGCGTGAAGGATATGGAAGAGGTCTACCTGAACGGCGATCTCGAGCAGGGCGCACCAAACATTCTCAACGTCAGCTTCAACTATGTTGAAGGCGAGTCGCTGATCATGGCCCTGAAAGACCTGGCCGTCTCTTCCGGTTCTGCGTGTACTTCCGCAAGCCTGGAGCCGTCCTACGTACTGCGTGCGCTGGGCATGACCGATGAACTGGCACACAGCTCTATCCGCTTCTCTTTAGGTCGTTTTACTACCGATGAAGAGATTGACTACACCATCCAACTGGTTCGCAACTCCATTGGCCGTCTGCGTGACCTTTCTCCACTGTGGGAAATGTACAAAGAAGGCGTGGATCTGAACAGCATTGAATGGTCACATCACTAATCGGTTTGTAAGGAGAATTCAGCATGGCATACAGCGAAAAAGTTATCGATCATTACGAGAATCCACGTAACGTGGGCTCCTTCGACAACAGCGACGACAGCGTGGGCAGCGGCATGGTGGGTGCACCAGCGTGTGGCGACGTGATGAAGTTGCAGATTAAAGTCAACAATGAAGGTATCATTGAAGACGCGCGCTTCAAGACCTACGGTTGCGGTTCCGCAATCGCGTCCAGCTCCTTGGTCACCGAGTGGGTGAAGGGCAAGTCTCTGGACGAAGCGCAGGCGATTAAAAATACCGATATTGCTGACGAACTCGAACTGCCGCCGGTGAAAATCCACTGCTCTATCCTGGCGGAAGATGCGATCAAAGCCGCAATTGCGGATTACAAAAGCAAACGTGAAGCAAAATAATTAGTTGAGGTTGTTATGTCGATTACCCTTAGCGACAGCGCTGCCGCGCGAGTAAGCGCCTTCCTGGCAAACCGTGGCAAAGGCTTTGGCCTGCGACTGGGTGTACGCACCTCCGGTTGTTCCGGTATGGCATATGTACTGGAATTTGTTGACGAACCTGCGGCGGAAGACACCGTGTTCGAAGACAAAGGCGTGAAGGTGGTGGTCGATGGTAAAAGCCTGCAGTTCCTGAACGGCACTCAGCTAGACTTTGTTAAAGAAGGTCTTAACGAAGGGTTTAAGTTCACCAACCCGAACGTGAAAGACGAGTGCGGCTGCGGCGAAAGCTTCCACGTATAATTGCGCATCACCTGTTAACCCCACCGCAGCCAGGCTGTGTGTGGGGTTTGCTTTAATCAGCTAACCCTGAGATTGTTATGGATTACTTCACCCTCTTTGGGTTACCAGCCGGGTATGAAATTGATACTCAGGCGCTGGCGGCCCGTTTCCAGGATCTGCAACGTCAGTATCACCCGGATAAATTCGCCAGCGGCACGCAGGCGGAACAACTGGCGGCGGTGCAGCACTCTGCGACCATCAATCAGGCGTGGCAAACCCTGCGCAATCCGCTGAGCCGGGCAGAATATCTGCTTTCGCGCCACGGGTTTGATCTCTCCAGTGAGCAACACACCGTCCGCGACACCGCGTTCCTGATGGAACAGCTGGAGCTGCGTGAAGAGCTGGATGAGATTGAACAGGCCAAAGATGAAGCCCGTCTGGAGCGCTTTATCAAGCGCGTAAAAGGGATGTTCGATACCCGCCATCAGCAGATGGTTGACCAATTGAATAACGAGACGTGGGACGTGGCGGCGGACAGCGTTCGCAAGCTGCGTTTTCTCGATAAACTGCGAAGCAGTGCTGAACAACTCGAAGAAAAGCTGCTCGATTTTTAATTTCGGAAGCGATTATGGCCTTATTACAAATTAGTGAGCCAGGTTTAAGTGCCGCACCGCACCAGCGTCGTCTGGCGGTGGGCATCGACTTAGGCACCACAAACTCGCTGGTGGCGACCGTGCGCAGCGGCCAGGCTGAGACGCTGGCGGATGCGCAGGGTCAACATCTGTTGCCTTCTGTGGTCCACTATCAGCCTCAGGGCCACAGCGTGGGCTTCGATGCCCGCGCCAATGCCGCGCAGGATCCTGCCAACACCATCAGCTCGGTAAAACGCATGATGGGCCGCTCGCTGGCGGACATCCAGAACCGTTATCCCCATCTGCCGTATCAGCTGCAAGCAAGTGAAAATGGCCTGCCGATGATCGCCACTGCCGCAGGGTTACTGAACCCGATCCGCGTCTCTGCCGATATCCTCAAGGCGCTGGCCGCCCGCGCTACCGCGACCCTTTCAGGCGAGCTGGATGGCGTGGTGATCACCGTGCCGGCCTATTTCGATGACGCCCAGCGTCAGGGCACCAAAGATGCCGCGCGTCTGGCGGGCCTGCATGTGCTGCGCCTGCTCAACGAGCCGACCGCGGCCGCCATTGCCTATGGTCTGGACTCCGGCCAGGAAGGGGTGATCGCGGTATTCGATCTCGGCGGCGGGACTTTTGATATCTCCATTCTGCGCCTGAGCCGCGGGGTGTTTGAAGTGCTGGCGACCGGCGGCGACTCTGCCCTCGGCGGCGACGACTTCGACCATCTGCTGGCGGATCATATCCGTGAGCAGGCGGGGATTGCCGACCGCAGCGACCTGCGCGTCCAGCGCGAGCTGCTGGATGCGGCCATCGCCGCCAAAATCGCCCTCAGCGATGCCTCCTCCGTGACCGTTGAAGTGGCGGGCTGGAAAGGCGACATCAGCCGCGAGCAGTTCAATGAACTGATTGCCCCGCTGGTGAAACGCACCCTGCTGGCCTGTCGCCGCGCGCTGAAAGATGCGGGCGTGGAAGCCGAAGAGGTGCTGGAAGTGGTGATGGTTGGCGGTTCAACCCGTGTGCCGCTGGTGCGTGAGCGCGTGGGCGAGTTCTTTGGCCGCACGCCATTAACCTCTATCGATCCGGATAAAGTGGTCGCTATCGGTGCCGCAATCCAGGCCGATATTCTGGTTGGCAACAAGCCGGACAGCGAAATGCTGCTGCTGGACGTCATCCCGCTCTCCCTCGGGTTAGAAACCATGGGCGGCCTGGTGGAGAAAGTGATCCCGCGTAACACCACCATTCCGGTGGCCCGCGCGCAGGAGTTCACCACCTTTAAAGATGGCCAGACTGCAATGTCCATCCACGTGCTGCAGGGCGAGCGCGAGCTGGTTCAGAACTGCCGTTCGCTGGCGCGTTTCGCCCTGCGCGGCATTCCGGCGCTGCCTGCAGGCGGGGCGCATATCCGTGTCACCTTCCAGGTGGATGCGGATGGCCTGCTGAGCGTCACGGCGATGGAAAAATCGACCGGTGTCGAATCCTCCATTCAGGTGAAACCGTCCTACGGTCTGACCGATAATGAGATCGCCACCATGATTCAGGACTCAATGAGTTTCGCTGAGCAGGATGTGAAGGCGCGTATGCTGGCTGAACAGAAAGTCGAAGCCGCACGCGTGCTGGAAAGCCTGAACAGCGCACTCACTGCTGATGCCGCGCTGCTAAGCGCCGCTGAACGTCAGGCCATTGACGATGCTGTCGCACAGTTGATTGCGGTGGCGGAAGGCAATGACGCTGACGCCATAGAACAAGCGATTAAAAACGTTGATAAACAAACCCAGGAGTTTGCCGCTCGTCGTATGGACCAGTCTGTCCGTACTGCGCTGAAAGGCCACTCCGTGGACGAGGTTTAATATGCCAAAGATTGTTTTTCTGCCACATGCGGACCTCTGTCCGGATGGCGCAGTTCTGGAAGCTGAGACCGGCGAAACCATCCTTAACGTTGCCCTGCGTAACGGTATTGAAGTGGAACACGCCTGTGAAAAATCCTGTGCCTGCACAACCTGCCACTGCATCGTCCGCGAGGGGTTTGACTCCCTGGCGGAGAGCACAGAGGATGAAGACGACATGCTCGATAAAGCATGGGGTCTGGAGCCGGAAAGCCGCCTGAGCTGTCAGGCGCGCGTCACCGATGAAGATCTGGTGGTCGAACTTCCGCGTTATACGCTTAACCACGCACGCGAGCATTAATATGGGACTGAAGTGGACAGACAGCCGTGAAATCGGCGAGGCGCTGTACGACGCCAACCCGGATCTCGATCCGAAGACCGTACGCTTCACCGATATGCATCAGTGGATTTGCGATCTGGAAGAGTTTGACGACGATCCCAACGCATCCAATGAAAAAATTCTGGAGGCGATTCTGTTAGTCTGGCTGGACGAAGCAGAATAAAAACGTAACGGGCTGCCTTCAGGCGGCCCGTTTGCTTGTTGCTAATAAGGAAAAATAAAATGACCGAAGCGATGAAGATTACGCTCTCTACTCAGCCTGCCGATGCGCGCTGGGGTGAAAAAGCCACTTACAGCATCAACAACGACGGTATTACCCTGCACCTGAACGGCAGCGACGATTTAGGCCTGATCCAGCGCGCGGCGCGTAAAATTGACGGCCTGGGCATTAAACATGTGTTACTCGACGGCGAAGGCTGGAACACCGATCGCAGCTGGGCATTCTGGGCCGGTTATAAAGGGCCAAAAGGTAGCCGTAAAATTGAGTGGGCAAGCCTTGACGAAGCCGGCAAGCGCGAGCTGGAAAGCCGTCTGACCATCATCGACTGGGTACGCGACACCATCAACGCCCCGGCGGAAGAGCTGGGTCCGGAGCAGCTGGCGCAGCGCGCCGTCGATCTGCTGAGCAAGGTGGCGGGCGACAACGTCTCTTACCGCATCACCAAAGGCGAAGATCTGCGCGAGCAGAACTACATGGGCATCCACACCGTGGGTCGTGGCTCTGAGCGCCCGCCGGTGCTGCTGGCGCTGGACTACAACCCAACCGGCGATAAAGCGGCCCCGGTATTCGCCTGCCTGGTCGGGAAGGGCATTACCTTTGATACCGGCGGCTACAGCCTGAAGCAGAGCGCGTTCATGGACTCCATGAAGTCCGACATGGGCGGCGCGGCGACCATCACCGGTGCGCTGGCCTTTGCCATCACCCGCGGCCTGAACAAACGCGTGAAGCTCTACCTCTGCTGCGCCGACAACATGGTCAGCGGTAACGCCTTCAAGCTCGGCGACATCATTCGCTACCGCAACGGCAAAAACGTTGAAGTGATGAACACCGACGCCGAAGGCCGTCTGGTGCTGGCGGATGGGCTGATCGATGCCTCGGCGCAAAAACCAGAGCTGATTATCGACATGGCGACCCTGACCGGGGCGGCGAAAACCGCGCTGGGCAACGACTACCACGCGCTGTTCAGCTTCGACGACAAGCTGGCAAACCGCCTGCTGGCGAGCGCCGCCGCCGAGAACGAGCCGTTCTGGCGTCTGCCGCTGGCCGAGTTCCACCGCAGCCAGCTGCCGTCGAACTTTGCCGAGCTGAACAACACCGCCAGCGCGGCCTATCCGGCTGGGGCAAGCACCGCCGCCGGTTTCCTGTCGCACTTTGTCGAGAACTATCGCGAAGGCTGGCTGCACATCGACTGCTCCGCGACCTACCGTAAAGCGGCGGTTGAGCAGTGGTCCGCGGGTGCGACCGGTCTGGGCGTGCGTACCATCGCCAACCTGCTGACGGCTGAGTAATTAGCTTGCCCGGCGGCGCTGCGCTTGCACGGGCCTACGGGTGTTGTAGGCCGGGTAAGCAAAGCGCCACCCGGCGTTTTTTGAAGTAGTGAAACTATGTCAGAAACCAAAAACGAATTAGAAACCCTGCTGGAGAAAGCGGCCACCGAGCCCGCCCATCGTCCGGCATTCTTCCGCACGCTGCTGGAGTCCACCGTCTGGGTGCCCGGTACGGCGGCGGAAGGCGAGCAGGTTGTTGAGGACAGCGCCCTGGATCTGCTGCACTGGGAAAAAGACGACGGCACCTCGGTGATCCCGTTCTTCTCCTCCCTTGAGGCCTTACAGCAAGCCGTTGAAGATGAGCAGGCGTTCGTGGTGATGCCGGTGCGCACCCTGTTTGAGATGACGCTGGGCGAAACCCTGTTTCTGAACGCCAAACTGCCGACCGGAAAAGAGTTCACCCCGCGAGAGATCAGCCATCTGATTGGCGAAGAGGGCAACCCGCTTAGCACCCAGGAGGTGCTGGAGGGCGGCGAGTCGCTGCTGCTGTCGGAAGTGGCCGAGCCACCGGCGCAGATGATCGACTCCCTGACCACCCTTTTCCAGACTATCAAGCCGGTCAAGCGCGCGTTTCTCTGCTCCATCAAAGAGCAGGCTGATGAACAGCCGGTGTTGCTGATTGGCATCGAGGCGGATGGCGAGATCGACGACATCATTCAGGCCGCGGGCAGCGTGGCGACCGACACCCTGCCGGGCGACGAGCCGATCGATATCTGCCGGGTAGTGGCGGGGGAGAAGGGCATCAGCCACTTTATCACCGAGCACATCACGCCATTCTATGAGCGCCGCTGGGGTGGCTTCCTGCGCGATTTCAAAAACAACCGTATTATCTGAGCCCGTACGGGGTGAGTTCTCACCCCGTTGCTTCCAGCAGCAGTAAATCCATCAGCAGCACCAGGTTTGATTCAAACGAGGTCACCCCTGCGGCTTCGGCGGCGAAATGCACCGCTTCGTCGTACAAAGCAAAATGCAGATCCGCCATCCCCGCCAGGCTGTTCGCCGACGCACGGGTAAAAGCCACCACCGTCATCCCCACGTTCTGTGCAATGCGCGCCTTATCCAGCACCTGTTCCGTTTCCCCGCTGCGCGAGACCGCGATGAAGACCTGATAGCGCGAGGCGTTGCTGAGAAAGATATTACGGCTGTCGCCCGGGCCTGAGATAAAGGCCGTCTTGCCCAGCACCTGCAATTTTTTGGTCAGGTACTCGGCAAAAAGATAGGAAAAGCCTGCCCCGTAGAGAAAGAAGCTCTCCTTGTCGCGTAGCAGTTCAGCGAAACGGCGGCGTTTTTCCACCGTCGCCCACTGAAAGGTCTGCTGATAGTTGGCGATAAACTGATTGAATAGCGCGGGCAGCTCCGCAGGCTGACGGCTTTCGGCGGCAATGTGCGGCGTGTCGCTCAACAGCTGCTTGCAGTGCCAGATGAACTCGCTGAAGCCGCTAAACCCCAGCTTGCGGCAGAGACGCATAATGGTGGCGGTCGAGACAAAGGTCGCCTGCGCCAGCTCCCGCACCGTGATCTGGCCCACCAGCAGTGGATGCCCGGTCAGATGGGCCAGCACGCGATATTCCGCGCGGGTCAGGGTCTCCCCGCGCGATAACAATGTCGCCAGGCGATTATCCATTATTGCGCCGGTTCAACCGGCAGATCGTCCCGGGCACCCCATTCACTCCACGCCCCGTCGTAGAGCGTCACGTCGGTTTTGCCGAGGGTAGCCAGCGCCAGGATCACCACACAGGCGGTGACGCCCGAGCCGCAGCTGGCGACGACTGGCTGATGCAGATCCACACCCTGACGGGCAAAAATCTCACGCAGCTCATCGGTGGTTTTCAGCTCGCCTTCAAACACCAGATCGCCCCAGGGCACGTTACGTGCGCCAGGGATATGGCCGCGCTTAAGGCCAGGACGCGGCTCGTCGGCCTCGGCTTTAAAGCGCGGGGCAGGGCGGGCATCGACAATCTGCGCGGTCTGTTCGTGGCTGGCCAGCAGCACGTCGGTGACGCGCTTGATCGCCCCGGCGTCGAAGGTGGCTTCAAAGTCGCTGTCCGGCAGGGAGACATCCCCCTGCTGAAGCGGTAACTCAGCCCGCTGCCACCCGGTAAGCCCGCCCGCCAGAATCGACACTTTTTCCACGCCGAAGGTTTTCAGCATCCACCACGCCCGTGGGGCGGAGAAAAGATTGCCTTCGTCGTAAATCACCAGATGCTTGTCGTGGCTGACGCCCAGCTCGCGCATGGCTACCGCAAAGGCTTCCGGGCGCGGCATCATGTGCGGCAGGGGAGAGGTGTGATCGGAGAGGGCTTCGATATCAAAAAATACCGCCCCCGGCAGATGCCCGGCGCGGTATTCCGCGGGAACGTCACGATGCTCCTGCCCTGGCGGCGCCATGCGCGCGTCGAGGATCTGGACTTCAGGATCGTCACTGTGCTCAATCAGCCAGTCGGCTGCGACAAAATATGAGGTGGACATGGTTGCCTCCATAAATGAATCCAATAATGGATTGTCGGTGTTTTTTCTGACACCGACAAGGGAACCACGTTCAACTCGCGAGCAAGCCCTTATTTTTTCACCGCTTCTCCGTCCTGCCACGCTTTCTGTAATGCAGGCCAGTATTCACGGTTAGCTTCGATCATCTCGTCCAGAATCGCTTTGGCATGCTCCATGGTCGGCACGGTGCGGTTCAGGGTGAACGCCTGCAACGCTTTCTCGTAGCTGCCTTCGATGGTGGCCTCTACCAGCAGCTGCTCCGAGGCCAGCTGCTGTTGCAGCAGGGTCTGGTGGAACAGCGGTACCTGGCCGATGCGGATCGGCTCTGGCCCTTCGCTTGTGATATAGGCCGGCACTTCAACCATGGCGTCATACGGCAGGTTAGTAATCGCCCCGCGGTTTTCCACCATCACCAGATGGCGCTGACGCAGGTTAAACGCCAGTGAGCGGGCCACATCCACGATAAATTCGCCATGCACCCCCACGTGGAACGCATCCGGCAGGATCCCGGTCTGTTTATACTCTTCCGCAGCCGCAAACAGCTTTTTCTCGCGACCGTTCATCACTTCGTTGGCGCGGGTATAGTCCGGGTTCTGGTGCTCCACAATCTGGTTTGGCATCAGGTAGTACTGCAGATAGGGGTTCGGCAGATACTCCGGGAAGTTATCCATGATCGGCTTGATGTTGCGCCAGGTTTTCACCCAGGATGGATCGGAGTGCTGCGGGTCGGTTTTAGCCGCATCTTCCGTCAGCAGGCCAAATCTGGCGACATGGCGACGCAGCTCCGGCAGTTTGTCCTCGCCATCCACCAGCACGCGGGTAAACCAGCCGAAGTGGTTCAGACCGAAGTAATCCACCTCCAGCTTGTGGCGATCCACGCCCAGAATGGCTCCCATATTGCGCATCGCCGCGACCGGCATATCGCAGATGTTCAGCACCCGGGCGTCAGGACGCAGGCGGCGCACCCCTTCCGCAACGATAGCCGCCGGGTTGGAGTAGTTAACGATCCACGCTTTTTCATGCGCATAGCGCTCGACCATGTCGATCAGTTCAACCATCGGCAGGATCGTGCGTAAGCCGTACGCCAGCCCGCCCGGGCCGCAGGTCTCCTGGCCGACCACGCCGTGACGCAGCGGGATCTTCTCATCCTGTTCGCGCATTTTGTACTGACCCACGCGCATCTGGGCGAAGACAAAATGGGCGCCGCTGAAGGCCACTTCCGGGTCGCTGGTGACGGTGAATTTGATGCTCTGACTGTGATCGCGAATCACCTTCTCCACCACCGGCGCGATGGTATCCTGCCGCGCTTCATCGATGTCGTAGAGGCGAATTTCCGCCAGCGGGAATTTGTCCAGCTGCACCATCAGGCTTTTCACAATCCCGGGCGTATAGGTGCTGCCGCCACCGGCGATAGAGAGAATGAATGGGGGTGTAATCATGTTTATCTCCTTCAGAGAACCGTCTCGACCGCTTCTCGCATTTTTTTGACATGCAGCCCGTAGACCACCTGAACGTTGTTACCTTGTTTGATAATGCCTTTCGCGCCCGTTGCCTTGAGCCGCGGCTCGTCGATGACGGCGACATCTTTCACCGTGACGCGCAGGCGGGTGTAGCAGTTATCCACTACCTCGATGTTTTCACGTCCGCCGAGGCCGACCACAATCGCCTCGCCCAGGCCATCATTGCTGCCCTTCGCCTGATACTCCTGCTTGCTGTACAGACGGGTCTCCTGATCTTCCTCCTCGCGTCCTGGCGTTTTCATGCGGAAATGCAGGATCAGAAAGCGGAAGACAACGAAGTAGACGGTGAACATGATCAGCCCGACCACGATGTACATCGGCCAGTTAGACTTCTCCGTGCCCAGCGGCAGGTTATAGAGAATGAAATCGATGATGCCGTTGGCGCCGATGGCGTGAACGCCGAACAGGGAGAAGAGCATCATGCCGATCCCGGTCAGCACCGCATGCACCACAAACAGCAGCGGGGCGACAAACAGGAAGGAGAACTCGATTGGCTCGGTAACGCCTACCAGCAACGAAGTGAGCGCCGCCGGGATCAGAATCGCTTTCGCCGCGGCTTTACGCTCCGGTTTCGCGGTGACATACATCGCCAGCGCGGCGGCAGGCAGGCCAAACATTTTGCTGATGCCGCGAGCATCCCAGACCACGGTGCTGCTGAGCTGTTTCACGTCCGGGCAGGCCATCTCGGCGAAGTAGATATTACGCGCGCCCTGGTAGGTAGCGCCGCAGACCTCCTGCGTACCGCCCAGTTCGGTATAGAGGAAGGGGGTATAAACCAGATGGTGCAGGCCGGTCGGCACCAGGATGCGCTCAAGGAAGCCGTAAATCGCCACCCCAAAAGGTCCGGAACCTTTAATGGCTAAGGCCATCGTGCTGATCCCGTGCTGGGCAAACGGCCACAGCTCGCTCATCACCACCCCCAGTAACATCGAGACCGGCAGCATAATGATGGCGACAAAGCAGTGCCCGGAGTAGATCGCCATCGCGCCGTTAAACTGCACCCCGGAGTATTTGTTATACAGGTAGCCCGACAGCGCCCCGGTGAGGATCCCGGCAAATACGCCCATCTCCAGCACCTGTACGCCGAGCACCATGCTCTGTCCGGCGGCTTTCATCTGCTCCGCTGGCGCCAGCGCCCCCTGCAGCTGCAGCGTGACGTTCATGGCGTTGATAAACACCACAAAGGTGACCAGACCAATCAGCGCCGCGTAACCTTTGTCACGCGTCGCAAGGCCGATGGGGATCCCCACGGCGAACACCAGCGCGAGGTTAACCAGCACCGAGACGGCGGATTTTGAAATCAGCTGGCCGATGCTCTGGATCAGTGGATGACCAAGGAACGGCAGGTAGCCAGCAAGACCACCGTTACCCAGCACGTTTCCAAAGGCAATAAACAGACCGACAATCGGCAGGATAAGTACCGGTCCGTATAATGATTTTCCGAAATTTTGTAGGGCGTTCACGGCTCGTTTCATCATGTTCTCTCTTATTGAACCGCGCACTCAAGGTGCGTCTGAGAGTAAAACTAGCAGTGGGAACGCCTGTTTATCCATATATCTTCTTGTTTTAAAAACAAATGACGTTAAAGGTTACATGTAACCTTATGCGCTGTGATCGCCGTAGCAGCGGAATTTTTAATGCTGATAATTATTTTGCGAGGCGCTGTCCGTAATTGGATTGAGTGCTTTTGTATTAATGAAACTTGCGGATAATACTTACCCCGACGACGACCAACAGGCCCGAGAGGCCAGGGATAAAGGATGAAACCGTTTCGCTTCGCCGCACTTTCATTAGCGCTGCTCACTTCACTGGCGCTTATCGGCTGTGACAACAGTGACGATAAGCCCAAACCCCAGGCGCCCGCTGCGGCGGCTGCATCCACCACACAGCCGACTGTCCCGGCGAAGCCTGACGGCGCCACGCTGGAAAAACTGGCAGCGCAGAGCCAGGGCAAGGCGCTGACCCTTCTGGATGCTTCAGAGCTCCAGCTCGACGGCGCGGCAGCCCTGGTGCTGACCTTCTCGGTTCCCCTCGATCCCGCCCAGGATTTTGCCCGTACCGTGCACGTGGTGGACAAAAAAAGCGGCAAGGTCGATGGGGCATGGGAGCTGGCGCCTAATCTGAAGGAGCTGCGCCTGCGCCATCTGGAGCCAAACCGGAATCTGGTGGTCACCGTCGAGGGCGCGCTGCTTGGGCTGAATAAAGCTACGCTGGGCAGCGATATCGAAAAAACCATCACCACCCGCGATATTGAGCCGACCGTGGGCTTCGCCAGCCGCGGCTCGCTGCTGCCGGGCAAGGTGGTGGAAGGGTTGCCGGTAATGGCGCTGAACGTAAACAATGTCGATGTGAATTTCTACCGGGTCAAACCCGAGTCCCTGGCCGCGTTCGTCAGCCAGTGGGAGTACCGCAGTTCGCTCACCAACTGGGAATCTGACAATCTGCTGAAGATGGCCGATCTGGTCTATACCGGCCGCTTCGACCTTAACCCGGCGCGCAATACCCGCGAGAAACTGCTGCTGCCGCTGGCGGACATCAAGCCGTTACAGCAGGCGGGGGTCTACATCGCGGTGATGAATCAGGCCGGGCACTATAACTACAGCAACGCCGCCACGCTCTTTACCCTCAGCGATATTGGTCTCTCCGCCCACCGCTACCATAACCGGCTGGATATCTTTACCCAGAGTCTGGAGAACGGCGCGGCGCAGTCGGGCATTGAGGTGCTGCTGCTTAACGATAAAGGGCAAACGCTGGCCCAGGCGTCCAGCGATGCCGACGGTCACGCGATGTTGCAGACAGATAAAGCGGCCGTGCTGCTTCTCGCCCGTAAAGATGGGCAGACCACGCTTTTGGATCTCACCCTTCCGGCGCTGGATCTGGCGGAGTTTGCCATCTCCGGCGCGCCAGGTCTGAACAAGCAGTTCTTTATGTTTGGTCCGCGCGATCTCTACCGCCCGGGCGAAACGCTGATCCTCAACGGCCTGCTGCGCGACAGCGACGGCAAACCGCTGCCCGACCAGCCGGTGAAGCTGGAGGTATTACGCCCGGACGGCCAGGTGGCACGTACCGTGGTCAGCCAGCCGGAAAACGGTCTCTATCGTTTTAACTATCCCCTTGATAGCGGGGCGCAGACCGGCATGTGGCATGTGCGCGCCAGTACCGGCGATAACCAGCAGCGGATGTGGGATTTCCATGTCGAAGACTTTATGCCAGAGCGCATGGCGCTGAATCTTACCGGGCAAAAAGCGCCGGTTGCGCCGCAGGATGATGTCGCGTTCGACGTAACGGGGTATTACCTGTACGGTGCTCCCGCCAACGGCAACAGCCTGCAAGGGCAGCTCTTTTTACGCCCGCTGCGTGACGCCGTGGCCGCACTGCCGGGCTTCCAGTTTGGCGATATCGCCGAAGAGAACCTGAGCCGCAGCCTCGACGAAGTGCAGCTGACCCTGGACGAACAAGGACGGGGTCAGGTGACCAGCGAAAGCCAGTGGAAAGAGACGCACTCTCCGCTGCAGGTTATTTTGCAGGCCAGCCTGCTGGAGTCCGGCGGACGTCCGGTGACCCGCCGGGCGGAACAGGCTATCTGGCCTGCGGCCACCCTGCCGGGCATCCGTCCGCAGTTCGCCAGCAAATCGGTCTATGACTACCGCACCGATACCACCGTCAACCAGCCGATTGTGGAGGAGAACAGCCAGGCCGGGTTCGACATTGTCTACGCTGATGCCAGCGGAGCGAAAAAAGCCGTTTCTGGCCTGCAGGTTCGCCTGATCCGCGAACGTCGGGACTACGCCTGGACCTGGTCGGAAAGTGACGGCTGGCAGTCGCAGTTTGATCAAAAAGATCTGATCGAGGGCGAGCAGGCGCTGGATCTGGCCGCGGACGAAACGGGGAAAGTGAGCTTCCCGGTGGAGTGGGGCTCCTACCGTCTGGAGGTGAAAGCCCCGGATGATGCGGTGAGCAGCGTGCGCTTCTGGGCGGGCTACAGCTGGCAGGATAACAGCGACGGCTCCGGCGCAGCGCGACCGGATCGCGTCACCCTGAAGCTGGACAAACCGGCCTATCAGCCAGGGGATACCATCAAGCTGCACATTGCCGCCCCGGCGGCAGGTAAAGGCTATGCGATGATTGAATCCAGCGAAGGGCCGCTGTGGTGGAAAGAGATCGACGTCCCGGCTGAAGGGCTGGATATGACGATCCCGGTAGATAAAGCCTGGAAACGCCACGATCTTTACCTCTCCACGCTGGTGGTTCGCCCTGGCGATAAATCCAAATCGGCTACGCCAAAACGGGCTGTAGGCTTACTGCATCTGCCGATGGGCGATGAGAACCGTCGCCTGAGCATCGCCCTGGAAAATCCGCCCAAAATGCGCCCTGACCAGACGCTGACGGTGAAGGTGAAAGCCAGCGTGAAAGAGGGGACGACCCCGCAGAAAGTTAACGTGCTGGTTTCGGCGGTGGACAGCGGCGTACTCAACATTACCGATTACGTCACCCCGGATCCGTGGCAGGCGTTCTTTGGTCAGAAGCGCTATGGCGCGGACATCTACGATATCTACGGGCAGGTCATTGAAGGCCAGGGGCGTCTGACGTCGCTGCGCTTTGGCGGCGACGGCGATGAGCTCAAGCGTGGTGGCAAACCGCCGGTTAACCACGTCACCATTATCGCCCAGCAGGCGCAGCCGGTAGAGCTGGACGCCAACGGGGAGGGCACTGTTTCGTTGCCGATTGGCGATTTTAACGGCGAGCTGCGTCTGATGGCCCAGGCCTGGACCGATGATGATTTTGGCAGCAGCGAGAGCAAAATCATCGTTGCCGCACCGGTGATCACCGAGCTGAACACGCCGCGCTTCCTGGCCAGCGGCGATAGCGCCAGGCTGACGCTGGATCTGACTAACCTCACCGATCGTCCGCAGACCCTGAACGTCGGCCTGACCGCTGGCGGTAATCTGGCGCTGGAAGGGGCCCAGCCACAGCCGGTTACACTGGCCCCGGGTGAACGCTCGACGCTGTTTATTCCGGTGCGGGCGTTGGAGGGTTACGGCGAGGGCGAAATCGTCGCGCAGGTAAACGGCCTGACGCTGCCCGGCGAAACCTTTGCCCCGCAGCAGAAGAGCTGGAAAATCGGCGTGCGTCCGGCGTTCCCGGCGCAGACGGTGAACACCGGTACCATGCTCAATCCGGGTGAAAGCTGGCATGCGCCGGAACAGCATCTGGCAAATTTCTCCCCGGTGACCTTACAGGGGCAGCTTCTGCTCAGCGGCAAGCCGCCGCTCAACCTGGCCCGCTACATTCGTGAGCTGCAGGCCTATCCGTATGGTTGTCTGGAACAGACCACCAGCGGTCTCTTCCCGTCTCTGTATACCAATGCCGCCCAGCTGAGCGCGTTAGGGATCAAGGGTGACAGCGACGAGAAACGTCGCACGGCCATTGAGATCGGTATCTCCCGCCTGCTGCAGATGCAGCGTGACAACGGTGGCTTTGCCCTGTGGGATAAAAACGGCGAGGAAGAGTACTGGCTTACTGCCTACGTTACTGATTTCCTGGTGCGGGCAGGCGAGCAGGGTTACAGCGTCCCGGCTGAGGCCATTACCAACGCTAACAACCGCCTGCTGCGCTATCTGCAGGACCCGGGCATGATGTCTGTCCGCTACAGCGAGAACACCACCGCCAGCAAATTTGCCATCCAGGCCTATGCCGCGCTGGTGCTGGCTCGTCAGCAAAAAGCGCCGCTGGGGGCGCTGCGTGAAATCTGGGATCGTCATGGTCAGGCCAAATCGGGCCTGCCGCTGATGCAGCTTGGCCTGGCGCTGAAGCTGATGGGGGATGCGCCGCGCAGCCAGCAGGCGCTGGATCTGGCCATCAAAACGCCGCGTAGCGAAACGCAAAGCTGGCTGGCCGATTACGGCAGCCCGCTTCGCGATAACGCCATGATGCTCAGCCTGCTGGAAGAGTACAAACTGCTGCCGAACGCTCAGAATACGCTGCTGAATGTGCTTTCTGAGCAGGCGTACAGCCAGCGCTGGCTCTCAACGCAGGAGAGTAACGCTCTGTTCCTGGCGGGGCGTTCCGTACAGAAACACACCGGAGAGTGGCTGGCCACCACGTCGTTTAAAGAAGGCAATATGCGGGGAGACAAACCGCAGGTGCAAAATCTTAATGCCGATCAACTGGCCGCCCTGCAGGTGACCAATACCGGCACTGCACCGCTGTGGGTGCGTCTGGACAGCAGCGGCTATCCGCAATATGCGCCGCAGCCCGCCTCGAATGTGCTGAAAATTGAACGACAGATTCTGGTCACCGACGGCAGCAGCAAGTCGCTCTCTTCCCTGAAGAGCGGGGAGCTGGTTCTGGTCTGGCTGACCGTGCGCGCCAGCAAGAACGTGCCGGATGCGCTGGTGGTGGATCTGCTGCCTGCGGGGCTGGAGCTGGAAAACCAGAACCTCGCCAGCAGTAGCGCCAGCCTGCAGGAGAGCGGCAGCGAGGTACAAAACCTGCTCAACCAGATGCAGCAGGCGGATATCCAGCATATGGAGTTCCGTGACGATCGCTTTGTCGCCGCCGTGTCGGTGAAAAATTATGAGCCAGTGACGCTGGTCTATCTGGCCCGTGCCGTCACCCCGGGAACCTACGCGGTGCCGGTGCCGATGGTGGAATCCATGTACGTACCGCAGTGGCGGGCAACGGGTGCGGCCAGCGGCCCGCTAACAGTCGTTCCGTAACGTGCAGTGCCGCTCTCTGTTACGCTCCCGCTGGCTGTGGCTGGCGGGAGCGCTTCTTCTGCTATGGGGCGCCGTCGTGGCCGCCGATCGCCTGTGGCCGCTGCCGTTACACGAGGTCAACCCTGCCCGCGTGGTGGTGGATGAAAAGGGCATTCCGTTGTGGCGATTTGCCGATCGCGACGGGATCTGGCGCTATCCGGTCACCATTGAAGAGGTTTCACCCCGCTATCTTGAGGCGCTGATCCAGTATGAAGATCGCTGGTTCTGGGATCATCCCGGCGTTAACCCGTTCTCTGTGCTGCGCGCCGCCTGGCAGGATCTGCTGGCCGGAAAGGTGATCTCGGGCGGCAGCACGCTGACCATGCAGGTGGCGCGACTGCTGGATCCGCATTCCCGTACGCTGGGGGGTAAAGTGCGCCAGCTCTGGCGGGCGCTCCAGCTGGAGTGGCACCTCTCCAAAGCTGAGATCCTGACGCTCTATCTGAACCGCGCCCCGTTTGGCGGCACGCTACAGGGTGTGGGGGCCGCCAGCTGGGCCTATCTGGGAAAATCCCCTGCGCAACTGAGCTACTCCGAAGCCGCCCTGCTTGCCGTTCTGCCGCAGGCGCCGAGCCGTTTGCGACCGGATCGCTGGCCGCAGCGGGCAGAGGCGGCACGTAATAAAGTCCTCAAACGCATGGCATCCCAGGGCGTCTGGTCCCCCCGCCAGGTCAAAGAGTCGCAGGAAGAGCCCGTCTGGCTGGCGCCACGCCAGATGCCGCAGCTGGCGCCGCTGTTCTCACGCATGATGCTGGGCAAAAGCCGCGACAGCAAAGTGGTGACGACGCTGGATGCTACGTTGCAGCGTCAGCTAGAGGATCTGGCCCTGAACTGGAAATCCCGCCTGCCGCCCCGCAGCTCACTGGCGATGATCGTCCTGGATCATACCGATATGAAGGTGCGCGGCTGGGTGGGGTCGGTCGACATCAACGACGACAGCCGCTTCAGTCATGTGGACATGATCAGCGCGATCCGATCCCCGGGATCGGTGCTGAAGCCGTTTGTCTATGGCCTGGCGATGGATGAGGGGCTGATCCATCCCGCCTCGCTGTTGCAGGATGTTCCGCGACGCACCGGCGATTACCGTCCGGGTAACTTTGATAGCGGTTTTCACGGCCCGATCAGCATGAGCGAAGCGCTGGTGCGATCCCTGAACCTGCCCGCTGTCCAGGTGCTGGAGGCCTACGGGCCGAAGAAGTTTGCCGGAATGCTGCGTAACGCCGGTTTACCGCTTCTCCTGCCTGCGGGGGCTCAGCCGAACCTGCCCCTGATTCTCGGAGGCGCCGGGGCACGTCTGGCGGATATCGCCGCGGCATACAGCGCGTTTGCCCGTCAGGGTCGGGCAGGGAAGCTGCGCCTGAAACCCGACGACCCGCTGCTGGAACGGCCTTTACTCTCGCCCGGGTCCGCGTGGATCATCCGACGCATTCTTGCCAATGAGGCGCAGCCGTTACCCGACAGCGCGCTTGCTCAGGTGGTACCGCTGGCAATAAAAACCGGCACCAGCTATGGCTATCGCGATGCGTGGGCGATTGGGCTGAATGCGCGCTACGTTATCGGGGTCTGGACCGGCAGGCCGGACGGTACCCCGGTCGCCGGGCAGTTTGGTTTTGCCAGCGCCGTGCCGGTGTTAAATCAGGTTAATAACCTGCTGCAGTCGCGATCGGCGCTGGATGAGGCGCGTCTGCCGCGCGATCCGCGCCCGGCCTCCGTTAGCCGCGGGGTGATTTGCTGGCCGGGCGGGCAGTCGCTGCCAGACGGGGACAGCAACTGCCGCCGTCGACTCGCGACGTGGCTGCTCGAAGGGAGCCAGCCGCCGACGCTGTTACTGCCGGAGCAGGAGGGCATCCGCGGCATTCATTTTCCGATCTGGCTGGATAACAGCGGTAAGCGGGTGGCGGCAGACTGCCCGCAGGCGCAGGAAAAAAGCGTCGACGTCTGGCCGCTGCCGCTGGAGCCGTGGCTGCCTCAGGCAGAGCGGCGATCTGCCCGCATCCCGCCCGCGTCTGCAACCTGTCCACCGCTCGATCAGACCTTCCCGGCGCCGCTGCTGCTCTCCGGTATTCGTCAGGGGGCTGTGATTAAGCGTCTGCCGGGCGAGTCGCGCGTCTCGTTACCTCTGCAGGTCAGCGGCAGTGACGGACCGCGCTGGTGGTTTCTGAATGGCGAACCGCTGAACGTCCAGGGGCGAATGTATACGTTGCAGCTTGAAAATGCAGGAGATTATCAGCTACTGGTATTGGATGAGGCGGGGCAGGTGGCGACCGTAGATTTTACGCTGCAATAGATAAAAGGCATTTTGAAGAGGATCTGTTGTTAATACTCGTCTTATTTTAAAAAAATGTTACATGCATCCATAGGCAATGGCGCTAATGCTCATTATAATCCGCGCCACATATTACGCATGAATGCATAACAACAGAACAAATCACAGAGGTAATCATGGCTATTGAACGTACTTTTTCCATCATCAAACCAAACGCGGTGGCAAAAAACGTTATTGGCAGCATCTTTGCGCGCTTTGAAGCGGCAGGGTTCAAAATTGTTGGTACCAAAATGCTGCATCTGACCGTTGAGCAGGCTCGCGGTTTCTATGCTGAGCACGAAGGTCGCCCATTCTTCGACGGCCTGGTTGAATTTATGACCTCTGGCCCAATCGTGGTTTCCGTTCTGGAAGGCGAAAATGCCGTTCAGCGTCACCGCGATCTGCTGGGTGCGACTAACCCGGACAACGCGCTGGCAGGTACGCTGCGTGCAGACTACGCTGACAGCTTCACCGAGAACGGCACCCACGGTTCCGACTCCGTAGAATCTGCTAAACGCGAAATCGCCTACTTCTTCGCTGAAGGCGAAGTGTGTCCACGTACCCGTTAATATAACGGTTTCGTTTACACATTATTTTCGTAAATGCCGCGTGCAAACGTGGCATCCCTGCACCAGACTTTGTACAATGTAACGCCCCGGATGAGCACACCGCTTTCCGGGGCGTTTCTTTTCAACCCTCCACGGGCCATAACGTGTAACAACGAGGCCGGAATATATTATGTCTGAATTAGTTAACACCTCCGAAGTCGCCATTCCTGCGGTTCCGAATAAAAATGGAAAAATCAACCTGCTGGATTTGAACCGTCAGCAGATGCGCGAGTTCTTCAAAGAGATGGGCGAGAAACCGTTTCGTGCCGACCAGGTCATGAAGTGGATGTATCACTATTGCAGCGACAACTTTGATGACATGACAGACATCAACAAAGTCCTGCGCAATAAACTCAAAGAAGTGGCTGAAATCCGCGCGCCGGAAGTGGTGGAAGAACAGCGTTCCGCTGACGGCACCATCAAATGGGCCATTGCGGTTGGCGATCAGCGTGTTGAAACGGTTTACATCCCGGAAGACGATCGCGCTACCCTCTGCGTCTCCTCCCAGGTGGGTTGTGCGCTGGAGTGTAAATTCTGCTCCACGGCGCAGCAGGGCTTTAACCGTAACCTGCGCGTGTCAGAAATTATCGGCCAGGTGTGGCGTGCGGCGAAAATCGTCGGTGCGGCAAAAATCACCGGCACCCGTCCAATCACCAACGTGGTGATGATGGGGATGGGCGAGCCGCTGCTGAACCTGACCAACGTGGTTCCGGCGATGGAAATCATGCTCGACGACTTCGGTTTTGGCCTGTCCAAACGTCGCGTTACGCTCTCTACCTCAGGCGTTGTTCCCGCGCTGGATAAGCTCGGCGATATGATTGACGTGGCGCTGGCGATTTCGCTGCACGCGCCAAACGATACCATCCGCGATGAGATCGTGCCCATCAACAAGAAGTACAACATTGAGACCTTCCTGAACTCGGTTCGTGGCTACATTTCGAAGTCCAACGCCAACCAGGGTCGCGTCACCATTGAGTACGTCATGCTGGATCATGTCAACGACGGTACTGAGCACGCCCACGAGCTGGCGGCACTGTTGAAAGACACGCCGTGCAAGATCAACCTGATCCCATGGAACCCGTTCCCGGGCGCGCCGTATGGCCGTAGCTCAAACAGCCGTATCGACCGCTTCTCCAAGGTTCTGATGGAGTATGGCTTTACCACTATTGTGCGTAAAACCCGCGGTGATGATATTGATGCCGCCTGTGGCCAGCTGGCTGGCGACGTTATCGACCGCACCAAGCGTACGCTGCGTAAACGCATGCAGGGCGACGCCATCGCGATCAAGTCCGTGTAATTATTATGCAGTCACGGCGCAGGAATTGCGCCGTGGCGGCTACGGATGCGAATAAACAGTCATTGCGCCGGCATATGGGTAATAATTACGGTGCGTTTTATATGACTTTGAGGCAGTATGTAACGACGCAACAACAGTTTAGCCTCACTGCCAGGCCGCCTCTGTCAACGATAACCTGACAGCGTTGGGCGGGGTCATTAGGTTAACTGACCAGAAGTTTCGCGGTGCGGGTGGCATTGTGACTCACCGGCGCCAGGATCCTCACTTTTCACGTACCAGTAGTTGTAGCGAATGAATACTGAAGCCACTCACGACCAAAATGCAGCACTTTCCACTGGCGTACGTCTTCGTAACGCCCGTGAACAACTCGGACTAAGCCAGCAAGCTGTTGCGGAGCGCTTATGTCTGAAGGTTTCCACGGTCCGCGATATTGAAGAAGATAAGGCTCCTGCCGATCTTGCTTCAACGTTTCTGCGTGGTTATATCCGCTCCTATGCGAAACTGGTTCATATCCCTGAAAACGAACTGCTGCCAATGATGGAAAAACAGGCACCGGTCAGAGCGGCGAAAGTCGCGCCGATGCAGAGTTTTTCGCTGGGCAAACGCCGTAAAAAACGTGATGGCTGGCTGATGAGTTTCACCTGGCTGGTGCTGTTTGTGGTCATTGGCCTGACAGGCGCGTGGTGGTGGCAGAACCACAAAGCGCAGCAGGAAGAGATCACCACCATGGCCGATCAAACTTCCGCCGAACTCAATAACTCAGCGGGCGACGGTGCCCAGAGCATCCCTCTGAATACCGATGCCTCTGCAAGCGCCAGCGATTCACAGACGCCAGCGACCGGCACCCAGGAGATGGCAACGGCGCAAACTGCTGCGCCAGCCGCGGATCAGACGGCGCAGGCACCGGCAGACAATGCGGTGGTGTCGCCTTCTCAGGCTAACGTCGAGACTGCGCCTGCAACCGCACCTGCAGCGACGGCGGATGCCACTCAGACCTTACCTGCCGATCCGGCAGGCGTGTCGGCAGCACCTGTTGACCCGAACGCGCTGGTGATGAACTTCACCGCCGACTGCTGGCTGGAAGTGACCGATGCGACGGGCAAAAAGCTGTTCAGCGGTCTGCAGCGTAAAGACGGTAATTTAAACCTGACAGGCCAGGCGCCGTACAAACTCAAGATTGGTGCTCCGGCTGCGGTCCAGATCCAGTTCCAGGGTAAACCTGTCGATCTGAGCCGTTTTATCAGAACTAACCAGGTTGCGCGTCTGACCGTAAATGCCGAACAATCAGCAGCACAGTAAGTAACGGACAGGCAACGCGGGAGATTTTTCATGCATAACCAGGCTCCTATTCCACGTAGAAAATCGAAACGTATTTACGTCGGGAATGTGCCAATCGGCGATGGTGCGCCCATCGCCGTTCAGTCGATGACCAACACCCGCACCACGGATGTGGAAGCGACGGTCAATCAGATCAAAGCGTTAGAACGCGTAGGCGCGGACATTGTTCGCGTTTCCGTGCCAACGATGGATGCGGCAGAAGCATTCAAACTCATCAAGCAGCAGGTCTCTGTTCCGCTGGTTGCCGATATTCACTTCGATTACCGCATCGCGCTGAAAGTGGCGGAATACGGTGTCGATTGTCTGCGTATCAACCCTGGCAATATCGGCAGCGAAGAGCGTATTCGTGCGGTGGTGGACTGCGCCCGCGATAAAAACATCCCCATCCGTATCGGCGTGAACGCCGGTTCTCTGGAAAAAGATTTGCAGGAAAAGTATGGCGAACCGACGCCGCAGGCGCTGCTGGAATCGGCCATGCGTCATGTGGATCATCTCGATCGCCTGAACTTCGATCAGTTCAAAGTCAGCGTGAAAGCCTCTGACGTTTTCCTTGCCGTTGAATCCTATCGTCTGCTGGCGAAGCAGATCGATCAGCCGCTGCACCTGGGGATCACCGAAGCCGGTGGCGCGCGCAGTGGGGCGGTGAAGTCAGCCATTGGCCTCGGCCTGCTGCTGAACGAAGGCATTGGCGATACCCTGCGCGTCTCGCTGGCCGCCGATCCGGTTGAAGAGATCAAAGTCGGTTTCGATATTTTGAAATCCCTGCGTATCCGTTCCCGTGGCATCAACTTTATCGCCTGCCCGACCTGTTCGCGTCAGGAGTTCGATGTCATCGGTACCGTGAATGCCCTTGAGCAGCGTCTGGAAGATATCATCACCCCAATGGACGTCTCGATTATCGGCTGTGTGGTAAACGGTCCGGGTGAAGCGCTGGTGTCAACGCTTGGCGTAACGGGCGGCAACAAGAAAAGTGGTCTCTATGAAGATGGCGTTCGCAAAGATCGTCTGGATAATAGCGACATGATCGATCAGCTTGAAGCCCGAATCCGCGCCAAAGCGACCATGCTTGATGAAGCGCAGCGCATCAGCGTGCACCAGGTCGAAAAATAACGTGATGGGAAGCGGTATGCTTCCTGTGTATGATTGAACCCTTCGGTTATGAACCCCAGGGTTCATTTTTGTCTATAGAAAGAGAACAAACGTGGCAAAGAATATTCAAGCCATTCGCGGCATGAACGATTATCTGCCTGCCGAGACCGCCATCTGGCAGCGCATTGAAGGCACCCTGAAGCAGGTGCTCGGCAGCTACGGTTACAGCGAAATCCGTTTGCCGATTGTAGAGCAGACCCCGTTATTCAAACGCGCTATCGGCGAAGTGACCGATGTGGTTGAAAAAGAGATGTACACCTTTGAGGATCGTAACGGCGACAGCCTGACTTTACGTCCGGAAGGTACGGCGGGCTGTGTTCGCGCCGGCATCGAGCATGGTCTCCTGTACAATCAGGAGCAACGCCTGTGGTATATCGGCCCAATGTTCCGCCACGAACGTCCGCAGAAGGGCCGCTACCGCCAGTTTAACCAGCTGGGTGTCGAAGCCTTTGGCCTGCAGGGGCCGGATATCGACGCTGAGCTGATCATGCTTACCGCGCGCTGGTGGCGTGCGCTGGGCATCGCTGAACACGTTACGCTGGAGCTGAACTCTATCGGTTCTCTTGAAGCGCGCGCCAACTACCGCGATGCGCTGGTGGCGTTCCTGGAACTGCACAAAGAGAAGCTGGACGAAGACTGCAAGCGTCGTATGTACAGCAACCCGCTGCGCGTGCTGGACTCCAAGAACCCGGACGTACAGGCGCTGCTGAACGATGCGCCTGCGCTGGGTGATTACCTGGATGACGACTCCCGCGAACACTTTGCCGGTCTGTGCAAACTGCTGGAAGCTGCTGGTATTGCTTACACCGTAAACCAGCGCCTGGTACGCGGTCTGGACTACTATAACCGCACCGTCTTTGAGTGGGTCACCACCAGCCTGGGTTCCCAGGGGACTGTCTGTGCCGGCGGTCGTTATGACGGTCTGGTTGAGCAGTTAGGCGGTCGCCCAGCACCTGCCGTTGGCTTCGCCATGGGCCTTGAGCGACTTGTTTTGTTAGTTCAGGCAGTTAATCCGGAATTTAAAGCCGATCCTGTTGTCGATATATACCTGGTAGCCTCAGGTGCGGAAACGCAGTCTGCGGCAATGCAGCTTGCCGAACGCGTGCGCGATGCGCTCCCGGAGGCTAAGCTGATGACCAACCACGGCGGCGGCAACTTTAAAAAACAGTTCGCCCGTGCCGATAAGTGGGGCGCGCGTATCGCACTGGTACTTGGCGAGTCAGAAGTGGCTAACGGCGAAGTGGTAGTGAAAGATCTGCGCTCTGGTGAACAAACAACGGTAACGCAGGACGGCGTTGCGGCGCACTTGCGCACTCTACTGGGCTAAGGAGAAGGACTGCGTGGAAATTTACGAGAACGAAAACGACCAGGTTGATGCACTTAAACGCTTCTTTGCTGAAAACGGCAAAGCCCTGGCTGTTGGGGTTATTTTAGGTATAGGCGCGCTGGTGGGCTGGCGTTACTGGAACAATCATCAGGTCGACTCTGCCCGTGGTTCTTCCTTACAGTATGAAAATACCGTGAGCGCAATCCGCGCCGATCAGCCACAAACGCTGGCAGCGGCAGAGAAATTTGCCGCAGACAACAAAAACACCTACGGTGCGCTGGCTTCCCTGGAAGTGGCTCAGCAGTTTGTTGATAAAAATGAACTGGACAAAGCGGCAGCCCAGCTGCAGCAGGGTCTGGCATCAGCAAGCGACGATAATCTGAAAGCGGTTATCAACCTGCGTCTCGCCCGTATTCAGGTTCAGCAGAAGAAAACTGACGACGCGCTGAAAACGCTGGACAGCGTTAAAGGTGAAGGTTACGCCGCCATTGTTGCCGACCTGCGTGGCGAAGCATTGCTGAGCAAAGGTGACAAACAGGGCGCGCGCAGCGCGTGGGAAGCGGGTGTGAAAAGCAACGCCTCGCCAGCGCTGAGCGAAATGATGCAGATGAAAATAAATAATTTGTCCGTCTGAGAGGGACCCGATGCAATTGCGTAAATTACTTCTGCCAGGACTGCTTTCCGTTACGTTATTGAGCGGCTGTTCACTGTTCAGCGGTGAAGAAGATGTCGTGACCATGTCGCCACTGCCGACGGTTGAAAACCAGTTTGAACCTTCTACCGCCTGGAGCACCTCCGTGGGCGACGGGATTGGTGATTTCTACTCTAACCTGCATCCGGCTTCTGCGGATGGCATTGTCTATGCGGCTGACCGCAAAGGCACGGTTAAAGCCCTGAATGCCGACGACGGCAAAGAAGTGTGGTCGGTCAACCTCGCAGAAAAAAGCGGCTGGCTGTCACGCACGCCTGCGCTGCTCTCCGGTGGTGTAACGGTTGCCGGTGGCCATGTCTATATCGGCAGCGAGAAGGCGCAGGTCTATGCTCTTAACGCCAGCGATGGTTCCATTGCCTGGCAGACCCGTGTGGCGGGCGAAACGCTCTCTCGTCCGGTCGTCAGCGACGGGATGGTGCTGGTGCATACCGCAAACGGTCAACTGCAGGCGCTGAATGAAACTGACGGCGCGGTGAAATGGACCGTGAACCTGGATATGCCTGCGCTCTCCCTGCGCGGCGAATCGGCTCCGGCTACCGCGTTTGGTGCTGCCATTGTCGGCGGCGATAACGGTCGCGTTAGCGCCGTACTGATGCAGCAAGGTCAGCTGATCTGGCAGCAGCGTATCTCTCAGGCTACCGGTCCGACCGAAATCGACCGTCTGAGCGACGTCGATACCACGCCGGTTATCGTGAATGGCGTTGTGTATGCGCTGGCCTATAACGGCAACCTGACCGCGATGGATCTGCGTAGTGGTCAGATCATGTGGAAACGTGAGCTGGGCTCGGTGAACGATTTCATCGTTGACGGCAACCGCATCTATCTGGTCGATCAGAACGATCGCGTGCTGGCCCTGAGCACCGAAGGCGGCGTGACGCTGTGGACGCAAAGCGATCTGCTGCACCGTCTGCTGACCGCGCCAGCACTCTATAACGGCAGCCTGGTGGTGGGTGATAGCGAAGGCTATATGCACTGGATTGATCCGAGCAACGGTCGTTTTGTCGCGCAGGCGAAGGTCGACAGTTCCGGATTCCTGACCGAGCCGGTATCGGTTGACGGTAAACTGCTGATCCAGGCAAAAGACGGTACGCTGTACGCGATCACGCGTTAATCACCGCGGTTGTAGTATACTCAACGGCTCCTGTTGCTTCAGGGGCCGTTTTGATTTTTTAAAAAACGCCGCAAACGCGACGTGATATCGAATTTTATGAGGCTTTAAACATGGTACCTGTGGTCGCGCTTGTCGGGCGCCCGAACGTTGGAAAATCCACTCTTTTTAACCGTTTAACACGCACCCGTGATGCGCTGGTTGCGGATTTCCCGGGGCTCACGCGTGACCGTAAGTACGGTCGTGCAGAAGTGGAAGGTCGTGAGTTTATCTGTATCGATACCGGTGGTATCGACGGTACAGAGGACGGCGTGGAAACCCGCATGGCGGAGCAATCCCTGCTGGCGATCGAAGAGGCCGATATCGTGCTGTTTATGGTTGATGCGCGCGCGGGCCTGATGCCTGCCGACTCTGCCATCGCCAAGCACCTGCGCTCGCGTGAAAAAGCAACTTTCCTGGTGGCGAACAAAACTGACGGTATCGATCCCGATCAGGCGATGGCCGATTTCTGGTCATTAGGCTTGGGCGATATCTACCCGATTGCTGCCTCTCACGGTCGTGGCGTGACCAGCCTGCTGGAAACCGCGCTGCTGCCGTTCGTTGACGAGATCAACCCGCCGGAAGAGGTCGACGAAGACGCCGAATACTGGGCACAGTTTGAAGAAGGCGAAGAGGGCGAAGAAGAAGAGCCTGAAGATGACTTCAACCCGCAGGATCTGCCGATCAAGCTGGCGATTGTGGGCCGCCCAAACGTCGGTAAGTCAACGCTTACTAACCGTATTCTCGGTGAAGACCGCGTGGTGGTGTACGACATGCCGGGCACGACCCGTGACAGCATCTACATCCCGATGCAGCGCGACGAGCGTGAATATGTGCTGATCGACACCGCGGGCGTGCGTAAGCGCGGCAAAATCACCGATGTGGTGGAAAAATTCTCGGTAATCAAAACCTTGCAGGCGATTGAAGACGCCAACGTGGTGATGCTGGTTATCGATGCCCGCGAAGGTATCTCCGATCAGGATCTCTCCCTGCTCGGCTTTATTCTCAACAGTGGGCGCTCACTGGTTATCGTCGTCAACAAGTGGGATGGCCTGAGCAATGAAGTGCGTGAGCAGGTGAAAGAGACCCTCGACTTCCGTCTGGGCTTTATCGACTTTGCTCGTGTGCATTTCATCTCTGCCCTGCACGGTAGCGGCGTCGGCAACCTGTTTGAATCCGTACGCGAAGCCTACGACAGCTCCACCCGCCGTGTCGGTACCGCGATGCTGACCCGCATCATGACCATGGCGGCAGAAGACCACCAGCCACCGCTGGTGCGTGGTCGTCGCGTGAAGCTGAAGTATGCGCACGCCGGTGGTTATAACCCACCGATCGTGGTTATCCACGGTAACCAGGTGAAGGATCTGCCGGACTCCTACAAACGTTACCTGATGAACTACTTCCGCAAATCGCTGGACGTAATGGGTACGCCGATCCGTATCCAGTTCAAGGAAGGGGATAACCCGTTTGCTAACAAACGCAACACCCTGACGCCGAACCAGATGCGTAAACGTAAGCGTTTGATTAAACACATCAAGAAAAGCAAATAATCCTTGCTGCTCTGCCAAAAAACCCGCGCCCGTCGCGGGTTTTTTTATGCCTGACAGGGACGAATAAATATTGATGTGATGTCAATCACTATTCATGTTTATCCAACATAAAATCTAAGAAATAAGACAATTGTCGAACTTTCATCTTTTGAGGGTGGGGTGGGGGCTGGACAAAAGTTGCTTCAGGTTATCAAATGGTTAAATAACATTTCGCCGGATGTAAAAAAGCCACCCGAATGCTGATGGGGCGGCTGACTTCCGGTGCTAACAAGTACGACGACACATCATCTCGGGAGAATTATGCAATCCTCTGTTAATAAAAACGAAAGCCGAACTTTCTTCGGCCATCCTTATCCGCTCGGCGCGCTGTTCTTCACGGAGATGTGGGAGCGCTTCTCGTTTTACGGTATTCGTCCGCTGCTAATTCTGTTTATGGCGGCCACCGTCTATGACGGCGGCATGGGGCTGGCGCGTGAGAATGCCTCCGCTATCGTCGGTATCTTCGCCGGAACCATGTACCTGGCCGCGCTGCCGGGCGGCTGGCTGGCGGATAACTGGCTCGGCCAGCAGAGAGCGGTCTGGTACGGCTCGATCCTGATTGCGCTCGGCCACCTGTCGATTGCGCTGTCGGCGGTGATGGGTAACAACCTGTTCTTTATCGGCCTGATGTTTATTGTCCTTGGCTCTGGCCTGTTCAAAACCTGTATCTCGGTAATGGTCGGCACCCTGTATAAGAAAGGCGATGCGCGTCGTGACGGCGGCTTCTCGCTGTTCTATATGGGCATCAACATGGGGTCGTTTATCGCGCCGCTGATCTCCGGCTGGTTGATTAAATCCCACGGCTGGCACTGGGGCTTTGGTATCGGCGGCATCGGGATGCTGGTGGCGCTGGTCATCTTCCGCCTCTTTGCCGTGCCGTCGATGAAGCGCTACGACAGCGAAGTGGGGCTGGACTCCACCTGGAACAGCCCGGTAGCGAAGAAAAAGGGTGTCGGCGGCTGGTTGCTGGCGCTGGCGGCGGGTATTGCAATTATTGTCACCCTGATTGCCCAGGGCGTGATTGTCATTAACCCGGTCGCCGTGGCCAGCGTGCTGGTGTATGTGATTGCTGCCTCCGTGGCGCTCTACTTCATCTGGCTGTTTGCCTTTGCCGGCCTGAACCGGAAAGAGCGCGCCAGACTACTGGTCTGCTTCATCCTGCTGGTCTCTGCGGCCTTCTTCTGGTCTGCGTTCGAGCAAAAGCCGACCTCGTTCAACCTGTTTGCCAATGACTACACCAATCGCATGATCGGCGATTTTGAAATCCCGGCCGTATGGTTCCAGTCGATTAACGCCCTGTTTATTATTCTGCTGGCGCCGGTCTTTAGCTGGGCGTGGCCTAAACTTGCGAAAAACAACATTCGCCCGAGCAGCATCACCAAGTTCGTGATCGGTATTCTGTGCGCGGCAGGGGGCTTTGGCCTGATGATGCTGGCGGCGCAGAATGTCCTCAGTAACGGTGGGGCGGGTGTCTCCCCGTTCTGGCTAGTGGGCAGTATTCTGATGCTGACCCTCGGTGAACTGTGCCTGAGCCCGATTGGTCTGGCGACCATGACCCTGCTGGCCCCAGAAAGAATGCGCGGTCAGATGATGGGGCTGTGGTTCTGCGCCAGTGCGCTGGGTAACCTGGCGGCGGGCCTGATTGGCGGGCACGTGAAGGCCGACCAGCTGGATATGCTGCCGGACCTCTTCGCGCGCTGCTCCATCGCCCTGCTGATTTGTGCTGCCGTTCTGACGGTGCTCATTGTTCCGGTGCGTCGTATGCTGGAAAATGCGCAAACGAAAAGTGAGCCGAAACCCGTAACCAACGCCTGAATCTGACCTTTCCTGGCCGGGGCGGGGTTTCGCCCCGGCAATGCAACGAAAGAGGTAGCAGATGCAGATTGGATTTGTTGGGCTTGGCGCGGTGGTTGAAACCGCCTACCTGCCCGCACTACAAAATACCTTTGGTGATTCACTCCACTCTCTGGGGTTTGATATCCAGCCCGCAAAGACCCTTGCTGGCATCACGCGATCTCCTGCGCTCGACAACCTCCTTGCCCGCCCCCTCGATACACTTTTTATCACGACCTCATCACTACACCATCTGGACGTGCTTGAGCAGGCGCTGGCCTCCTCCATATCGAGGATTGTGGTCGAAAAACCAATTGTCGCCACGCTTGCCCAAGCCGAAAAACTGACATCGCTGCTGGCGAGGCCGGAGGCGGCCTCCCGCGTGCTGGCGCTCGATCACTGGATGGCGCGCATTCATCTGGTACGTCTGGGGCTGATCGGCTCCTTCTCTGACATCGTCAGGATCGAGGGCTTTTTGCAGGAGCCGAGCGGGTTTAACGCGGCGGGGGAACCTGTCGCGCTTAACTTTGCCACCGGCGAGCCGGATACCCGGACGCTTCGCCACCCGGATGGGGTGATCCTCGATATTGGCACGCACGTGCTGGCGATGATGCGCGAAACGGTGCGCTATCTGGGCGGTAGTGGCGATCTGGCCTTGCAGGTGGTGACCGCCAGAGATCGGCTGGGGCGCGATATCGCTAAAGGCGACCTGACCACCGCAGAAGGCGAGGCGCATCTGCAGGGTCAGATTAGCGGCGTGCCGGTGGATATCTGGCTCAATAAGTATGCCGGGCCGTCCGGCGGGCAGAAAGGGCTGCGGCTCTATCTGCGTGACGGCCGTATCCTCAGCCACGACCGGCGCGGAGCGGAAGATGTGCTGGAGCTGATTGATAAGGGGCAGGTTGTTCAGTGCTGGCGTTTTGACGGCACGATTTACGCCCACTGTCTGGCGGAGCATATCCTGGGGGAGCAGAGCCTGTTTGTACGTGACCCGCAGGAGGTGAGCCGCACAACGCAACGTCGGCTGGAGGAAGTGACATGCCTGCTGGCATTACAGCAACAGCTACGTGGCCCCCACTGAGCGCATCGTGTTAACATCGGTGCAGAACTGAATATCCTTCAAAGGAGTCATCATGTCGATTACCTGCCCGGATTGCCATGCGGAGATTGAACCGCAAAACGGCGTGGCGCATTGTGAACACTGCAATAAAGATATTGCCCTGGAAGCGCGCTGTCCCGAGTGCCATAAGCCGCTTGAGGTATTAAAAGCCTGCGGTGCGGTGGACTATTTCTGTCAGAACGGCCATGGCCTGATCTCGAAAAAGCGCGTTGAGTTCGTCCTGCCCGGCGCTTAATCGCAGACGCAGTCTTCGCCCTTACGCCATAAATCCACCAGCGAGGGCGGGGCTTCCTGTTCCGGCACCAGCAGGATCACGTCGGTATACTGCGCCTGGTTGTGCCGGGTCCAGATGATCTGGATGCGAAAATAGCGCTGATCCCCGCGCCCCGGCGATGACGCCTGGCCTGGCGGCTGGCCGAGGTTCAGCGCCTGGTCGAGGATCGCTACCACCCGCTGGCGCTGCTGCTCGTTCAGTTCCGAGAGGGCAATACGCCGCAGGCCGCTCAGCTTAGGAATAAAAGCAACGCCGCCCTCGCGGGCCAGCTCAACCACGGCGTCATCCGTCAGTTCCGGGATCTGCATTTACAGTACTCCTGTGCTCTTCCAGGCCTGTTCAATGGCTGCCGCCACGTCGCCGCCGGCGCGTTTCTCTCCGTGATAGATGGTCAGCCGTGCAAAGGCAGCAAAATCTGCGTCCTGCGCCAGGTTGCGATCGCACACCGTATCGTACCAGGCGTAGCCAGCCTTTTCCCAGGCATAGCCCCCAATGGCGGTGGCCGCCAGGTAAAAGGCCCGGTTAGGGATGCCGGAGTTCAGATGAACGCCGCCGTTGTCCTCACGGGTTTTAATGAAATCATCCATATGCCCCGGCTGCGGATCTTTGCCCAGCAACGGATCGTCGTAGGCGCTGCCCGGCTCGGACATGGAACGCAGAGCCTTGCCGTTAACGCCCTCTGCCAGCAGGCCTTCGCCAATCAGCCAGTCGGCCTTATCGGCGGTTTGCTTAAGGTGATATTGCTTCACCAGCGCACCAAACACGTCTGATAACGACTCGTTCAGCGCCCCGGACTGTTCAAAGTAGATAAGCCCGGCTTCGGTCTCGGTGACGCCGTGGCTCAGCTCGTGGGCGACCACGTCGATGGCGATGGTAAAGCGGTTAAAAATCTCGCCGTCCCCGTCGCCAAACACCATCTGCTGCCCGTTCCAGAAGGCGTTCTGATACTCCCGGCCATAATGCACGGTACCGGTGAGGATTAGCCCTTTGTTATCGAGGGAGTCACGCTGATAGTTTTTCCAGAAAAAATCATGGGTGATGCCCAGATAATCGTAGGCTTCGTCCACCGCCACGTCGCCGTTAGAGCGCTGCCCCTCATAGCGCACCTGGGTGCCCGGCAGCTCCTGGGTCTGCCTGGCGTCGTAAATGTCCCGCTCCAGCTGCCCGGGTCTGTTCACGTGCGGCGCGACGGGTTTACCCGGCATGTGGGCCATCAGCGTCTGGACATGGGTCAGGGTCTGACGGGCGCAGCGCTGCTGCGGCTCAGAGCCGCTCTCGATAATACGGCGAAGGATATAGGGCGGGATCACGCTATAGGTTCGGGTCATGCGTCTCTCCTGTTATGGCAATGCCGAAAAAAGCAACAGCTTAAGTGTATGCCATCGCAGCAAAACGGCAGGCAAGTCGGACAAATCGCGGGGCGAAAAAGTGGCGCACCCGGCGTGCAGGGTTTAGGTTTTAACGACCCAACGCGAGGAACGGCATGAAGAAAAACCTGGCTCTGGCCATCACAGGATTTACCTTGATCGCTATCACCTATGGGATGGCGCGCTTTTCATGGGGCATCATGCTGCCGGATATCCGGCAGGCTATCCCTTTCTCGCCGCAGGCCGCGGGCCTGATTGCCGCCTGCAGCTACGGGGCCTATTGCCTGTCGGTTTTTTTCGCCTCATCTCTGACTGAGCGCTTCGGGCCGCGCTTGCCGGCGGCTCTGGCGGCCTTAACGGCGGCGGCCGGGCTGCTGATTCTGGCGTTCGCTCCTTCGCCGCCGGTGCTGGCCGCGGGCCTGTTCATTGCTGGCCTGAGTTCGGGGCTGGCGTCTCCCGCCCTGGCAGGGGCCGTAAGCCTCGGGGTTAACCCCGAGCGGCAAACTCAGGTGAACACCATTATCAATGCCGGGACCAGCGGCGGCATCATTCTGTCGGTGCCAGTGCTGTTTTTTGTGCCGGGAGGCTGGCGGATTGCCTGCGCCATCTTTGCCCTTATGGCGTTAGTCTCTCTTATTCCCGTCTGGCGCTATCTGCCCCGCGCGGGAAGGGCGGGTGAAGCGGTACCGGGCTGGCGCAGCCTGATGCATAAACCGGGGATGATTCGGCTCTCCGCTATTGCGCTGGTCAGCGGTATCGCCAGCGCCGCCTGGTGGAGCTTCGGCCCTGAGCTTTTGCAGCGCCATACCGGGCTGGATGACGCCGCCACCAACATCCTGTGGCTGGTGAGCGGCGGGGCAGGGGTGGCCGCCGTGTTTACCGGCAGCCTGGCGAAACGCATCGGCATGCGCGGGGTTTATCGCGGATCGCAGATCTTTATGGCGGGGTCGCTGATTGCCCTGGCCTTCAGCAAGGGCTTTGCCTTGTGGCTGGTGCCGGTGGTGGCGATGAGCGGAGCGGGGTATGTGATTTTATCTGGCGTGCTGCTGGTTCAGGGGGCGCGGGTCGCGGAGCCTTCGCCTGCGGCCGGGGTCAGCGTCGCCTTCCTGATGCTGGCGGTCGGGCAGATTATCGGCTCGGTGCTCTTTGGCCAGCTGTATGGATTTGTCGGCGCGGCGTGGGCGCTGCTGGCCTTCTCCGCGCTATCGCTGGCGATGCTGGCGGTGATGCCCGACGCCCGGAATTAATCGCGTCAGGCCTTTTTGCGGGCGCGGGTTTTTCTGGCTGGCGTCACGCCTTTCACTTCGCTTTCCACCCAGCCATCTGACAGCCGGGTAGTAAGCACATCACCCGCTTTAACCTGTTTCGTCTGCTTCAGCACTTTGCCGTCGGTAGCCGTGGTCACGCTGTAGCCGCGCGCCAGGGTTGAGAGCGGACTGACGGCTTCCAGGTGGGTGACCGCGTTACCAAAACGTTCGCGGGTGCTGCTCAGGCGGGCACGCAGATTCTCTGCAAGGCGATATTCCAGCTGCTGAATGCGGGTTTGTGCGCGGTAAATACGCGGCTGCGGGTTGTGCTGGTTCAGGCGCTGGGTAACGCGCTGCTGGCGCTGCACCGCCCGTTTAAGCTGGCTATCCACCGCCACGTTCATCCGCTGGCGCAGACGTTCCAGCACCGTTTGCTGGCGCGCCAGACGCAGCTGCGGGTGCTGCTGCTGCAGACGATGATGAAGCTGGGTAAAGCGGCGGGTGCGGTTGGCGAGGAAATAGTCCATCGCCATCTCCAGGCGCTGCTGGCCGTTTTGCAGCTGGCGCAGCAGCTCAAGCTGATTACGGCTCACCATCTCTGCCGCAGCGGACGGCGTCGGTGCCCGCAGGTCAGCAACAAAATCGGCGATAGTGACGTCAGTTTCGTGCCCGACGGCGCTCACTATCGGGATCCGGCTGGCAAAAATTGCCCGCGCCACCCGCTCGTCGTTAAAGCTCCAGAGATCTTCCAGCGAGCCGCCGCCGCGCCCGACAATCAGCACATCACACTCCTGACGGGCGTTAGCAAGCTCAATGGCGCGGACAATCTGCCCCGGCGCATCATCGCCCTGCACCGCGGTCGGATAGATAACGACCGGCAGGGAGGGGTCGCGGCGTTTCAGCACGTGCAGAATGTCATGCAGCGCGGCGCCGGTTTTCGAGGTGATCACCCCCACGCAGTGGGCGGGGGAGGGGAGCGGTTGTTTGTACTGCTGATCGAACAGACCCTCAGCGGAAAGCGCGGCTTTCAGCTGCTCATATTTTTGCTGAAGAAGCCCTTCACCCGCAGGCTGCATGCTCTCAACGATAATCTGATAATCACCGCGCGGCTCGTACAGCGTGATACTGGCGCGAACCAGCACCTGCTGCCCGTGCTGCGGACGGAAGGTCACCCGGCGGTTGCTGTTGCGGAACATCGCGCAGCGCACCTGGGCGGTATTGTCCTTCAGGGTGAAGTACCAGTGACCGGACGCCGGCTGGGTGAAATTGGAGATCTCTCCGCTGATCCACACCTGGCCTATTTCCTGCTCAAGCAGCAAGCGGACCGTCTGATTCAGGCGGCTGACAGTATAAATTGAGGGGGATTGGGAGGATAACATGTGAGCGGGATCAAATTCTAAATCAGCAGGTTATTCAGTCGATAGTAACCTGATAAGAGGCAATCGCAAGCATTATTTATAAAAAAGTGTGGATGCAATCGGTTACGCTCTGTATAATGCCACGGCAATATTTAACCACCCAGGTCAGAGATATTGCCCATGCTACGTATCGCTAAAGAAGCACTGACGTTTGACGACGTCCTCCTCGTTCCCGCTCATTCCACCGTTCTGCCGAATACTGCCGACCTCAGCACGCAGTTAACCAAAACCATTCGCCTGAACATTCCTATGCTCTCCGCGGCAATGGACACCGTGACTGAAGCGCGCCTGGCTATCGCCCTGGCTCAGGAAGGCGGCATTGGCTTTATTCATAAAAACATGTCTATCGAGCGTCAGGCGGAAGAAGTTCGCCGCGTGAAGAAGCATGAATCTGGCATCGTTACCGACCCACAAACCGTTCTGCCAACCACCACCCTGCGCGAAGTGAAAGAGCTGACCGAGCGTAACGGTTTTGCTGGCTATCCGGTTGTCACCTCCGATAACGAACTGGTGGGCATCATCACTGACCGTGACGTGCGTTTCGTCACCGACCTGAACCAGCCAGTCAGCGTTTATATGACCCCTAAAGAGCGTCTGGTCACCGTACGTGAAGGTGAATCCCGCGACGTGGTCTTCGCCAAAATGCACGAAAAACGTGTTGAAAAAGCGCTGGTTGTGGACGACAGCTTCCACCTGCGCGGCATGATCACCGTTAAAGACTTCCAGAAAGCAGAACGTAAACCGAACGCCTGTAAAGATGAGCATGGCCGTCTGCGCGTTGGCGCGGCGGTGGGCGCTGGTGCGGGCAACGAAGAGCGTGTTGATGCGCTGGTTGCGGCGGGCGTTGACGTGCTGCTGATCGACTCTTCTCACGGCCACTCCGAGGGCGTGCTCCAGCGTATTCGTGAGACCCGTGCTAAATACCCTGACCTGCAGATCATCGGCGGTAACGTGGCAACCGGCGCGGGCGCGCGTGCCCTGGCTGAAGCGGGCTGTAGCGCAGTGAAAGTGGGTATCGGCCCAGGCTCCATCTGTACCACCCGTATTGTGACCGGCGTGGGCGTTCCGCAGATCACTGCGGTATCCGACGCGGTAGAAGCGCTGGAAGGCACCGGTATTCCGGTTATCGCTGACGGCGGTATCCGTTTCTCTGGCGATATCGCGAAAGCGATCGCGGCCGGTGCGGCAGCGGTAATGGTGGGCTCCATGCTGGCCGGTACCGAAGAGTCTCCGGGCGAAATCGAACTGTTCCAGGGCCGTTCTTACAAATCTTACCGTGGGATGGGTTCTCTGGGCGCGATGTCCAAAGGCTCCTCCGACCGCTACTTCCAGACCGACAACGCTGCTGACAAACTGGTGCCGGAAGGTATCGAAGGCCGCGTGGCCTATAAAGGCTACCTGAAAGAGATCATCCATCAGCAGATGGGCGGCCTGCGCTCCTGTATGGGCCTGACCGGCTGTGGTACTATCGACCTGTTACGTACCAAAGCGGAGTTTGTACGTATCAGCGGTGCGGGTATCCAGGAAAGCCACGTTCACGACGTGACCATCACCAAAGAGTCCCCGAACTACCGCATGGGCTCCTGATAAATTTCCACGCCCGGCTATAAGCCGGGCGATTTTGTTTCACTTGCCTCGGAATTAGCGTCAATGACGGAAAATATTCATAAACATCGCATTCTCATTCTGGATTTCGGTTCGCAGTACACTCAGCTGGTGGCACGTCGCGTACGTGAGCTGGGCGTTTACTGTGAACTGTGGGCGTGGGATGTCACGGAAGCACAGATTCGCGAATTCAACCCAAGCGGTATCATTCTCTCTGGCGGCCCGGAAAGCACCACCGAAGATAACAGCCCGCGCGCGCCGCAGTATGTGTTCGAAGCCGGTGTGCCGGTGTTCGGCGTCTGCTACGGCATGCAGACCATGGCGATGCAGTTGGGTGGCCATGTAGAAGGTTCCAACGAACGTGAGTTCGGCTATGCACAGGTTGAAGTACAGACCGACAGCGCCCTGATCCGCGGTATCGAAGACTCCCTGACCGCCGACGGCAAAGCGCTGCTGGATGTCTGGATGAGCCACGGCGATAAAGTCACCGCTATCCCGTCCGACTTCGTGACCGTTGCCAGCACCGAAAGCTGCCCGTTTGCCATCATGGCGAACGAAGAGAAGCGCTTCTACGGCGTACAGTTCCACCCGGAAGTGACCCATACCCGTCAGGGCCTGCGCATGCTGGAGCGTTTTGTCATCGACATCTGCCAGTGTGAAGCGCTGTGGACGCCAGCAAAAATCATCGACGACGCCGTGGAACGTATCCGCCAGCAGGTGGGTGACGACAAAGTGATCCTCGGTCTGTCCGGCGGCGTTGACTCCTCCGTGACCGCGATGCTGCTGCACCGCGCTATCGGCAAAAACCTGACCTGTGTCTTCGTCGACAATGGACTGCTGCGCCTGAACGAAGCCCAGCAGGTGATGGACATGTTCGGCGACCACTTCGGTCTGAACATCGTTCACGTGGAAGGCGAACAGCGCTTCCTGGACGCGCTGGCGGGTGAAAACGATCCGGAAGCCAAACGTAAAATCATTGGCCGCGTCTTCGTTGAAGTGTTCGACGAAGAAGCGCTGAAGCTGGAAGAGGTGAAGTGGCTGGCGCAGGGCACCATCTACCCTGACGTGATCGAATCCGCGGCATCCGCCACCGGTAAAGCACACGTCATCAAATCTCACCACAACGTGGGCGGCCTGCCGAAAGAGATGAAGATGGGTCTGGTTGAACCGCTGCGTGAGCTGTTCAAAGACGAAGTGCGTAAGATCGGCCTAGAGCTTGGCCTGCCGTACGACATGCTCTACCGTCACCCGTTCCCGGGGCCAGGTCTGGGCGTTCGCGTGCTGGGCGAAGTGAAGAAAGAGTACTGCGACCTGCTGCGTCGTGCCGATGCGATCTTCATCGAAGAGCTGCACAAAGCCGACCTGTACAACAAGGTAAGCCAGGCGTTCACCGTCTTCCTGCCGGTTCGCTCTGTAGGCGTAATGGGCGATGGCCGTAAGTACGACTGGGTTGTCTCCCTGCGTGCGGTGGAAACCATCGACTTTATGACTGCCCACTGGGCGCACCTGCCGTATGACTTCCTGGGTCGCGTATCCAACCGTATTATCAACGAAGTGAACGGTATTTCCCGCGTGGTGTATGACATCAGCGGTAAGCCACCAGCGACGATTGAGTGGGAATAATTCCCGCCTGTTAAGCGCTGATAAATCAAGCCCGCATCGCGCGGGCTTTTTATTGCCTGTCTCATTTCACCGCTTGCTCAATCACCCGGGCAATCTTCTCCGGCTGACTCACCATCGACACATGGCTTGCCGCCACCTCGCTGGTTTTGGCATCAATCGCTTTCGCCATTGCCCGCTCCAGATCCGGGTTGATCATCCGGTCACTCTTGCTGACGACATACCAGCTCGGTTTATCGTGCCAGGCTGCATGCGTGACCTTTTCTGCAAAGGCATCCGCACGGATCGGGCCCTGAGTGGCGGTCAGCCTGTTTTGCTCATTAGCCTTAATGTCCGGCGCAAAATCCTGGCGTACCGATTTGGCCGGCAAATAGAGAAAACCGTCCGCGGTTTTGGCGATGCCTGCGCTGCCCGGCGGGGCGGGGTAGCTCCCCACCAGATCCGCCGTCGACTTGCCCGAGTCCGGGGCAAACGCCGCCACGTAAACCAGCGCTTTGACTCGCGCATCGTTACCCGCCTCGCTAATCACCGTCCCGCCCCATGAGTGGCCTACCAGCACCACATCCCCGTGGGCCCGGGCAACAGCGCGTTGGGTTGCGGCGACATCATCTTTCAGTGAGGTGAGCGGCAGCTGAACGGCAATGACCTCGGTATGTTGGTGTTGCAGCTTGTCGATCACGTGGTTCCAGCTGCTGCCGTCGGCAAACGCGCCGTGCACCAGAACGACGGTTTTATTATTCGCCAGCGCGGAGCCGCTGGTGGCGGCCAGCAGCAGGCCCACCGCAACGGTATGGATAGACACTTTTTTCATGGTTACGCCTCAGCGATAAATATCGGCGGTACCGGACAGGGTATTATTCCCCCCGGCGGAGGTAATACGAAACGCGCTGGCGCCCGCTTTATCGGCTTTAGCCTGCAGTTTTGCCTCCAGATCCGCCAGCGACGTCGCCCCGCTGCTGTCGGAAACGGTGCCGATCTTTTGCTCTCCCTGAGGCTGGTTAATTTCCTGGGCGGCGAAAGCGGAAGAGGCCATTGCGGCAGTGAAGGTCAGGACAGCAATCAGTAATGTTTTCATGGTTTAAATCCTCAAAAATAGGTCAGGGGTTGCGTTCAGTGCATAACCGCGGCATGCGGCGGCACGGTAAATTCAATGGTTTTACGATCAACAGGTTTATGGGTTGGGTCGGCGAGAATAAGGGTCACCTTGTGATGGCCTGCGGGCAGTCCCACCAGAATGACCGGCTCGCCGCTGGCGTCGGCCCAGTGCCAGGGGTTGTCATCCACGATGACGTGGATATGGCCGATGCGCGGCGTCACTTTCAACGCCTCGGGTCCGAACACCGGTTCAATGCGCATGTTCTCTGCGCGGTATTGAATAAAGACCGCGCCTTTACTCAGCGGACCCGCCAGCGGCGGATCCACAATCAGCTTCGCCGGAGGCTGGGGCTGTTCGAGCGGTGCGACGGCAGCAGGGCCATTCACATCCGCGGCACTAAGCCCGCTTAACGGCGCAGCCCAGGTACAGCCTGATGACAAGGCGAACAGCGTGAGCAGGATATTTCGATGCATCATCCGGGTATCTCCTCTTCAGGTAATCAGTGACGACAGGTACAGAAAACCATTTTTATGTATCGGGTCTGTTTGCTGTGGGCGGCTTTTTTGTATGGCTGCGTAAGCAGGGCGGCGTGGATACAGTGCGATACATTCCGCGCATGCGCAGGGCTGTTTCTGCTGGCATGGTGTCTGCAGAGGCACCCGGGTGGGTGCTAAAGCAAACAGGAGAACGACCATCATGAATCACGAAAAAGTAGCGTTGGTTTTCGGCGGGGCGCGCGGGATCGGAGCGGCCATTGCGGCGCGACTGGCGCACGAGGGTTATCGGGTTGCCATTACCTGGGTATCACGCCCGGACCGGGCGCAGGCGCTGGTCTCAACGATTGAGCAACAGGGCGGTCAGGCGATAGCCATTGAAGCCGACAGCGCAGACGCGAAGGCTATCCAGGCCGCGGTGGATAAGACATTACGACAGTACGGCAGGCTGGATGTCGCGGTGGTGAACGCGGGTGTGCTTCGCCTCGGTACGATTGAGGAGTATGCCATTGCTGATCTGGATACCACCCTGGCGGTCAACGTACGCGGTGTCTTCCTTGCCATTCAGGCAGCGGTGAAGCCGATGGCAGAAGGGGGGAGGATTATCACCATCGGCAGTAATACGGCGGTGCGTACCGGCCATGCGGGCAGTAGCGTGTATGCCATGAGCAAAGCGGCAGTCGCCTCGATGGTGCAGAACCTCGCGCTGGATCTGGCGCCACGGCGAATCACCATTAACAACATCCAGCCGGGGCCCATCGCCACCGATATGACCGCCGGGATGGCGGAGCAGATCGTCGGTAGCATTCCGTTGCAAAGAATGGGCGAGCCGGACGAAATCGCCTCGCTGGCGGCCTGGCTTGCCGGGACGTCATCCGGCTACATGACCGGGGCAAGCCTGACCATCGACGGTGGCTTTGTGCTCTAGTCGCTAAGGTCAGGGATGCCCTCAGCATGGCGCGATGCCTGACCCTTAACGATAGCCACCGCCAGCCCGGCAATCACCAGCGTCAGCCCCCACGACAGCCACATCGCCCCAATCGTCCCTAAAGCGCGATTCAGCCACGCATAGGCCAGCGGGGAAGCCGCCGCCATCAGCTGGGCCGGGATCAGCAGCACGCCGGTGCGTCTGGCGTACTCTTCAGGGGCAAACAGCTGCAACGGCAGCGTAGCTTTGACGATGGTCACCAGCCCATTAATCGCCCCGTAGCCCAGCACAAAACCGGCGGCAGACCAGAGGAAAAGCGTACTGCTCAGGCCGAGCATAAAGCAGACCGGCATGGCAAGCGCGGTGAGTAGCGTCAGGCGCAGCGGGGTAAGTCCCGCTCCGGCCACCACCTCCAGGAACCGCGCCCCGGTCTGCCCAATTCCCCATAACATGCCGATGGTCACCGGCAGGCCGACGCTGGCGATAAATTCCGGCAGATGGGTCGAGGTGCCGTTAGAGACAAAGGTGATGAGCGCGATAAACGCGGCGTACAGCCAGCTGTTGCGCCGATCCTCTCCCACGGCACGGGTGGCGGGTTTGTTGGCTAGAGGGTGAGTATGATTGGGTAGCGACAGGGTTAACGCGGCGCTCAGCAGGCCGAACAGAGCATAGATCAGCAGCGCTTCACGCCAGCTCATGACCATGAGCAGTGCCTCTCCCAGCGGCCAGAACACCACCGAGGCCAGCCCGCCGGCCAGCGTCACGCGGGAGATCGTTCGCCGCGCCTGTTGACCGTAAAGATTAACCAGCGCCGCAAACAGTGCGTCGTACAGCGACAGGCGCATACCGATGCCAGTTAACACCCAGGCGCTGTACCAGGTAATAAGCGAGTGCGTGTAAGCCATGAGCAGACAACTCAAGGCGATCAGCAGGGAGCCGGTCATCACCACGCGCTGGCCGCCGATCCGCGCCAGTAAGCGGGCGACAAACGGCGAGAGGGCAGCCATCACCAGCATGGCGAGCGTCAGGCCCGAGTAGATTTGCGCTGATGACCAGCCGGTATCCGCTGATATCGCCCGGGCAAAGGTGCCCGGCATATAAAAAGAGATCCCCCAATTGATAAGCTGGTTACAGCCGGTAGTGAGGGAGAGGGCGCGGGGCAGGGCAGGGTTTTTCATTATCTTTCATTCCATCAGGGCGTTATGCTGAGCATATCGGTTGCATCAGGACCCTGGCAGGCCGGTGCGTTTATGGCTCCTATAAGGGAAACTTTGTGATGACGACGCTGAATCTGGGACAGCTGGCGACCTTTCGCCTGGTGGTGCAGCGGGGCAGTTTTTCTGCCGCGGCGGATCTGCTGGGACTTTCACAACCGGCCGTCAGTCTGCAGATCCGCCAGCTGGAGCAGTTTCTGCAGGCGCGATTAATTGAGCGTACCGGGCGGGGGATTAAAGCCACGGCGGCCGGGCTGGCGCTGTTGACTCACGGCGAGCGGATCGAGCAAGCGGTGGACGAGACAATCCGGGCAGTGGCCGCGTTCAGCCATGAGGTGAGTGGAACGGTAACCATCGGAATGGGGGCTACGGCCTGTATTCATCTTTTGCCGCCTCTGTTGCAGCAGCTGCGTCAGGAACATCCGCTGCTGCGGGTTGGCGTCACCACCGGTAATACCCTGGAGATTGTTCGCGCTATCGAGGAGAACCGTCTCGATCTGGGGCTGGTGACACTCCCGGCTGCCGGTTCTGCGCTGGCGATCGCGCCGGTAATGGATGAGGAATTTGTCTTTATCGCCGCCGGGGGAGAGCAGGAAGAGTTCGGCATGCTGACCGCAGAGCATCTGCAGGATCAGCCCTTTATCGCGTTTAGTGCGGGAAGCAGCACGCGTACGGTTATCGACGCCTGGTTCCAGGCAAGCGGCGTGGAGGTGCAGCCGGTGATGCAGTCCGGCAGCATCGAAGCGATCAAGCGTATGGTTCGTGTCGGGCTGGGGTACAGCATTATTCCCCGAATGGCGGTCGCCTGCGCGCAGGACAGGCAGGGATTATGCGTACAGTCGCTTACGCCGGTATTACAGCGCCAGCTGGCTATCGTTATGCGTCAGGACAAAATACTGAGCAGAGGAATGAGCGAAATTATTCGTTTATTACAAACCGCAGAATAATTAAATTAACCAATAAAAACCAAACGATTAATTAATTGTCGATGTGGAACGCCCGGCGTAATCGACAGAGAGGCTGGATTGCTGGGCCTGTTTTTTCTCCTGATGGTGATACCAGGCACCTATAGAGGAATAGACGAAACGGCCAAGGAAAAAGAAGAAGCTGATTAGCAGTATGATACGCGTCATCCGAGTGTTAAACCGATGTCGTCTTCGCATACGTGTGGCCTGACTCACTGTTGTTTTCCTGATAATACCCTGCGGGCGGTACGCCATTAAGGCATACGGGGGGGCAGGGGTCAATTAATTGTAATGTAAAATTCCGTCAACAACTCACTTACTCAATGTTATGTATAATAATTAGTTTATTTACGCCATTGATAATTAGCACAAAAGTAGGGTTAAAAAATGTGAATCTTATTTATCGAAATTACTATTTTTGATTTAAGTCAAATGTCACTCGCCGTTGGTAACTAAAATCTTTATTCCTTTTCGTGTAATCGTTATTTCGTCTGCACGGCAACAGCGTCAGGTTGGATGCCTGTCTGAACTACCCCTGGACGAGCGGGTTTACTATGGCATCTATGACTATTTTCTCGTTATACAAAAAATACAAAGATCACTGGTGGGCGCTGCCGTTGCTTCTGCCGATCGTGCTGCTGCCCATTGCGCGCTTAGCCACTACCTACACCCAGGTTCAGGGGAGTCTGGTGGTGCTCTATTATATGCCGCTGGCGTTGTTACTTGCCTTCATGCTGTTTTATGGGTTGGCGGCAGTGCCTGGCATTATGGTTGCGCTCTTCCTGCACTATTATCCCTCGATTGGCGGCTACGAAACGGCCATTGCCATTGCGCATTTCCTGATCCCAATCTCCCTCAGTTGGGGTGGATATCGGGTCTTTACTCCCCGACGTAATATGACCGCCTATGGCGACCCACGGCTTATCGCGCAGCGGATGTTCTGGCAGATGTTCTGCCCGGCCTCGCTTTTCCTGCTGCTGTTTCAGTTCGCGGTTTACCTCGGCGTTTACCAGACGCGGTTTGACCTGGCCGGTATCAGTACCCCCCGGATCCGCTCGCTGATTAACTATCAGGGGTTAATGGTTGGCTGCCTGACGGGGGTGCCGTTCTGCTATGTGATCATCCGTATCCTCCGTCATCCCCGCTATCTGCGCAGCCTGATATCGCAGATGAGGGGCCAGATAGACCGCAAAGTATCGCTGACAGAAGTCGTCATCTGGGTGCTGATCAACAGCGCATTACTGGCCTTGCTGTTATGGCCGATCAACGAAAACAGCAGCATCTTCAGTACCAACTACACGCTGTCGCTGCTGATGCCGGTCATGCTGTGGGGATCGATGCGCTTCGGTTATAAGCTGATGTCCCTGATCTGGACGCCAGTGCTGATCGTCTCTATTCACTATTTTTACCGCTACATCCCCTGGTCACAGGGATACGATATCCAGCTCACCATTACCTCCTCCAGTTATCTGGTCTTTACCTTCGTGGTGGTCTATATGGCGGTGCTGGCGACCCGACAGCGGGCCATCAATATCCGCGCCAGACGGCTGGCGTTTCTCGACCCGGTGGTGCATATGCCTAACCTGCGGGCGCTTAACCGCGCGCTGGGCAAAAAGCCCTGGTCGGTGCTCTGTTTCTTGCGCATCCCTGAGCTGGAAGTGCTGGGGCGTAACTATGGGGTATTGCTGCGTATTCAGTACAAACAGAAGCTGGCCGCCTGGCTGAGCGACTCTCTGCAGCCGGACGAGTGCGTATATCAGATGTCGGGTCACGATCTGGTGTTGCGGCTGGATACCGAGTCACATCAGTCCCGCATTGAAGAGCTGGATCTGCAGATCAAACGTTTCCGCTTCCTCTGGGACGGCATGCCGCTTCAGCCGCAGGTAGGGGTTAGCTACTGTTATGTGCGCTCCCCGGTGGTACATCTCTATCTGCTGTTGGGTGAACTGGGTACCATTGCCGATCTCTCTCTGGCGACCAACCACCCGGAAAACCTGCAGCAGCGGGGCGCAATCAACCTGCAACGCGGTTTGAAAGACAAAGTCGCGATGATGAATCGCGTGCAGCGGGCGCTGGAAAAAGATGAGTTTACCCTACTGGCGCAGCCCGTACAGGGCATCCGCGGCGATAGCTATCACGAGATACTGCTCCGTCTGCAAAATGGTGATGCCGGGCTGATCTCGCCCGATATTTTTCTGCCTGTTGCCCAGGAGTTTGGCCTTTCGTCGCGAATTGATCTGCTGGTGCTGGAGAAGACGCTCAAGTTTATGGCGGAGAACCGCGAAGCGTTTCCGGGGCAGCGGTTTGCCATCAACCTTTCGCCAACCTCTATCTGCCGGGCCCAGCTGCCGCTTGAGGTCAGCCGGATGTTGCAAAAATATGCTATTGAGAGCTGGCAACTGATCTTCGAGATCACCGAAAGCAGCAGTTTTGGCAACGCCGGGCTGGCGATGCAGACCGTGAATCATCTGCAGCAGATGGGGTGCCGGATTGCCATTGATGATTTTGGTACCGGCTACGCCAGCTATGCGCGGCTGAAAAACGTGAATGCCGATATCCTGAAAATCGACGGCAGCTTTATTCGTAACATCGTCAGCAATAGCCTGGATTACCAGATTGTCGCCTCAATTTGTCATCTTGCGCGGATGAAAAAGATGCTGGTGGTGGCGGAGTATGTCGAAAGCGAAGAGATCCGCCACGCCGCTGAAGAACTGGGCATTGACTATTTTCAGGGCTATTTGATTGGCAAACCCGTGCCGCTGGAGAGTCTGCTTAGGGTTGAGGCGCTCGGTATGAGCGCCTGACGGGAGGATTACGCGGCGACGTGCGGGGAGTGCTCTTCTTCAATTTTCAGGCACCAACCGGTGACGGCGCTCCAGTACTGTTGCTCTTTTTCCAGATCCAGCAGTACCAGCGCGTTCTGGCTAAACCAGTCATGCGGGAAACTTAGCGTCCAGTGGTTATCGTCCGTGGTGAGCGTCAGCGTTGGTGGCGTCGTGGTCGCCTGGCGCTGGTTGTTGAGCAACACGCCCAGACGTAACAGCTGGATCAGCGGCAGGAACTGTTTTTTCTTGAACAGCGTAAAGCGCGGCAACTCGTCCAGCTTAACGGCTTTACGATGATAGCGCACCAGCGAGGCCATCATGGTCTGCTGCTCCTGGTTGAAGCCTGGCAGGTCGCTGTGTTGCAGAATGTAAGCCGAATGACGGTGCATCCCGCTGTGGTTGATATTGAGCCCCACCTCATGCAGCATCGCCGCCCATTTAAGCAGAGCCGCCAGCTGCGGATGCGCCAGTTTCGGGTTCTGGGCTTCCCACTGATCATACATTTGGGTCGTGGTTTCCAGCACGCGTCTGGCCTGTTCGCGGTCAATATTGTACTGGTTGGCGAGGCTTTGCGCGGTGCGGCTGCGAATATCCTGATGACGGAAACGGCCTTCCATCTCATACAGCACGCCTTCGCGCAGCGCGCCGTCGGAAAGACGCAGCTCACGAATGGCCAGCGCATCGAACACGCCGCACAGGATCGCCAGACCCGGCACAAACACCGCTTTGCGCTCTTCGGAGAGACCCGGCAGGCTCAGGGCGTTAAAGCTTTTATGCTTGAGCACCTCTTCCATCAGCCTGGTCAGGCGCTCAGGGGTAATAAAGCCATCTTTTTCGCCCATCTCCACCAGCACTTCGTGTGCCGCTTTGATCGTACCCGAGGCGCCAAGCGCCACGTTCCAGCCCTGCAGACGGTATTGCCAGGCGAGGGACTCCAGCTTCTGTACTGCGGCCATGCGCGCGCGCTGGAAGTTCTCCCGGCTGATTGTCCCGCCCGGGAAATAGAGTTGGGCAAAGCTGACACAGCCCATCCGGCGGCTTTCAACCAGGTGCGGTTCAAAGTTTTCGCCGATCACCAGCTCCGTCGAGCCGCCGCCAATATCAATCACCAGCTTGCGGCCTTTTTCGGGTTGCGTATGCTCCACACCCATAAAAATCAGACGGGCTTCTTCGTTACCCGAAATGATTTCGATAGGGTAGGGGATCACCTTTTCCGCGCGCTTTAAAAATTCCGTCGCGTTCGCGGCCTGGCGCAGGGTATGCGTTCCGACAATGCAGACGCTCGACGGGGTGAAACCCTGCAGGCGTTCAGCAAACAGCGACAGGCAGTTCAGCCCGCGCTCCATCGCCTCTTCGCTGAGCATATTGTCCGCACCCAGGCCGTCAGCCAGGTGGACGCGCTGCTTCAGACGACCGATGATCTGCATTGCGCCATCCACCTCACGGGCGATGACCATGTGGAAGCTGTTAGAACCAAGGTCGACTGCAGCAAACTCCTGCGGTCGTGGGGTCTTATCGTTTATCGGCATAGGTTAATCGGGTTGCTCGAGTGATTTGATATAGTCGTAAATCGCCAGCTGTGCCCGTACTTTACGGCGATTGCCGCGCGGCACATAGCGGTTACTCAGTTCTTTATCGACATAACGTGCTTTTACAGTATCACTTAACAACAGGTCGATAATATCAAGAATTTGTTGCTTCAGCCGCGGATCGAGCAGCGGGGCCGCTACTTCAATTCGGTAATCGATGTTTCGCGTCATCCAGTCGGCGGAAGAGAGGTAGACGCGTTTATCGCCGCCGTTCTCAAAAATATAGATCCGATCGTGCTCAAGATAGCGATCGACGATGCTGATGACGCGAATATTTTCACTGATGCCCTCAAGATCGGGGATCAGCGAGCACATGCCGCGGATCAGCAGATTAACCTGAACTCCCGAACTGGAGGCGGCATACAGGCGATCCACCAGCCCTTTATCGACCAGGTTATTCAGCTTAAGCGTAATGCCGGCTGGCTGGCCGTTTTGCGCGTTGGCGATCTCGCGGTCGATCATGTCATACAGCAGGCGACGGGAGTTCTGCGGGGAGACCAGCAGATAGTCGAAGCTGACCGGGCGATACGGGTTTTCGATAAAGTTAAATACCCGACGCACCTCGTTGGTGATCCGCGCATCGGCAGTGAGCAGCGAGTAGTCGGTATAGATGCGCGCGGTCTTCTCATTGAAGTTACCGGTGCCGATATGAGCATAACGCACCACGTCATCGCCCTCTTTACGGGAGATGAGGAACAGCTTGGCGTGGATCTTCAGCCCTGGGGCTGAGAAGATCACGTGCACGCCCGCTTCGGTCAGACGACGGGCCCAGTGGATGTTGGCCTCTTCATCGAAACGTGCCTGCAGCTCCACCACCACGGTCACTTTTTTGCCGTTGTGGGCAGCGTGGATCATCGCATCGATGATGCGGGAATCTTTCGCCACGCGGTAGATGTTGATTTTAATCGCCAGCACGTTGGGGTCGAACGACGCCTGGCGCATCAGCTCCAGCACATGCTCAAAGGTATGGTACGGATAGTAGAGCAGGACATCGCGCTCGCGAATGGCGTCGAAGCCGTTGCGGAACTTATCAAACCAGATATGGCGCAGGCGCGGCAGCGGTTTGTTCACCAGGTTGGCTTTGCCGACGTTCGGGAAGCCGATAAAGTCTTTGAAGTTGTGATAGCGACCGCCCGGCACGATGGAGTCGTAGCGGGAGATGGTCAGCTTTTCGCGCAGCATATCGACCATGGCATCGGGCATATCGCGCTGATACACAAAGCGCACCGGCTCCGCCGTCAGACGCTGCTTGAGGCTGGAGGACATCAGCTCCATCAGGCTGGCCTCCATCTCGTGCACCAGGTCGTACTCGGCATCGCGGGTCATCTTCATGGAATAGGCGTTCAGGGCGTCGTAATCGAAGAAGCCTTTGAAGATGTCGTCCAGGCAGTAGCGCAGGATGTTATCCAGCAGGATCATCGGCTTGCGGCGGCGCGGCGTCTCCGGCGGCAGGTTGACGAAGCGCGGCACTTTGTCTGACGGGATCTCCAGCAGCGCATAGCGGATGCTGTCGCCGCGGATAATCTCCACCGCCAGATAGGTGTAGTCATCTTTCAGGAACTGCACCAGATCGGTTTCGCGGTTAATCAGAATCGGGGTGATGTGCTGGCGCAGATACTGTTTGAAATAGTGGCGCAGCCAGCTCTGCTGGTTAACCGAGAGTTGCCGCTCGTTAATCAGGAAGATTTGATTACGCGCCATCTCCAGCAGCAGTTCGTTATACAGGCTGTCAAATTCCTGATCGGCTTTCAGGACCCTGGACTGGATCTTGCCCAGCAGATGACGCGAATTCGAGTTTAAACCCTGCTCTTCGCTAATGATGATTCGACGCTTCAGTTCAGCAAAGCGAACTTTATAGAACTCGTCCAGGTTATTGGAGTAAATCCCCAGAAAACGCATGCGCTCAATCAGCGGGTTACTTTTGTCGGCCGCTTCCTGAAGCACGCGCTCGTTGAATGCTAACCAGCTTAGCTCTTTCTCGATGTATAACTTTTCCTGACCCATTACTACTCACACTCCAGTTCAATCACAGGACGTGGTAAATCCGTCTCGCCTTTATTATGGCGAGCATTTCCACAATATGTCCAACTGTGTCAGAAAAGTATGACAGTTAAATTTTTTCTTGAGGAATAATAGAGCGTTGGCGGGGCAAAAGGTGCTGTAGGCCGGGTAAGCGATAGCGCCACCCGGCAAAAGTTTACTCTTCCGCCGCATGGCCTTGCGGGGGTAACGGCGCGCCATCCAGCCAGGCGGCGCCGTCGCGCATTTCAAGACGGCCATCAACAAACCAGCTTACCACCAGCGGGTAGATAGCGTGCTCCTGGGTCTGCACCCGGGCGGTCACATCCTCTTCGCTGTCACCTTCAAACACCGGCACTTTCGCCTGCAGGATCACCGGGCCACCGTCCAGTTCGTCGGTAACGAAATGGACCGAGGTGCCGTGCTCCTGGTCGCCATTGCCCAGCACCTGACGGTGGGTATTCAGGCCGGGATATTTTGGCAGCAGGGAAGGGTGGATATTGAGCAGACGTCCGGCATAGTGCGCGACAAACGCCGGGCTTAAGATCCGCATGTAGCCAGCCAGCACCACCACGTCCGGGGCGTAGGCGTCAATCTCCTGCACCAATTCGCGGTCAAAAGCCTCGCGGCTGGCAAACTGGGCGGCGCTGAGCGCATGCGCGGCAATGCCCGCGTCGCGGGCACGCTCAAGGCCGTATGCATCGGCCTTGTTACTGAATACTGCGCGGAGGGTGCCGTTGATCTTCTTCTGTTTGCAGGCATCGATGATAGCCTGCAAATTACTTCCGTTACCGGAAATGAGCACCACTATATTTTTCATTCAATGACCACACGCTGTTCGGAATCAGACGCTTTGATGATACCGATTTTCCACGCGTTTTCACCTTTCGCCTGCAGCAGCGCCAGGGCATTGTCCACTTCGCTTGCCGGCAGGGCGATAACCATCCCCACGCCGCAGTTGAAGGTGCGATACATCTCGTGATCGCTGACGTTACCGGCATCCTGCAACCAGTTGAATACTGCTGGCCACTGCCAGGAGGATTCGTCGATCACCGCCTGGGTGTTATCCGGCAGTACGCGCGGAATATTTTCCCAGAAGCCGCCGCCGGTCAGGTGGGCAATCGCGTGAACGTCCACATTCTCAATCAGCTCCAGAATGGATTTCACGTAGATACGGGTCGGTTCGAGCAGGTGATCGGCAAGCGGTTTGCCTTCCAGCTCGGTGGTCAGCGGGTCGCAGCCGCTCACTTCAACAATTTTACGCACCAGGGAGTAGCCGTTAGAGTGCGGGCCACTGGAGCCCAGCGCAATCAGCACGTCGCCGTCGGTCACTTTGCTGCCGTCAATGATCTCTGATTTTTCGACAACGCCCACGCAGAAGCCAGCCACGTCGTAATCGTCGCCGTGATACATGCCCGGCATTTCAGCGGTTTCACCGCCCACCAGCGCACAACCAGACTGCAGACAGCCTTCGGCGATACCGCTGATGACGCTGGCTGCGGTGTCGACGTCCAGCTTGCCGGTCGCGTAGTAGTCGAGGAAGAACAGCGGCTCAGCGCCCTGAACCACCAGGTCGTTCACGCACATGGCGACCAGGTCAACACCGATGGTGTCGTGGCGTTTCAGATCCATCGCCAGACGCAGCTTGGTGCCCACGCCGTCGGTGCCTGAGACCAGAACCGGTTCACGATATTTTTGTGGCAGCGCGCACAGGGCGCCGAATCCTCCCAGCCCACCCATCACTTCCGGGCGGCGGGTTTTTTTAACTACCCCTTTGATACGGTCAACCAGCGCATTACCTGCGTCAATATCTACACCGGCATCTTTGTAGCTGAGAGAAGTTTTGTTGGTCACGGCTCAAGTCCCCACGCGATTGCATTGCGATATAAGAAAAATCGGCGCAATTCTAACAGTCCAGGCAAACGTTTGCGAGCCCATTCTGCAACAGAAAATTGTGCGCTTGAAAATCGAGTAAAAATCGCCCCTTAGCATACAAACTTGAACCCGTTCACGAAAATGAAACCGGGTACATTCTTATTCTTGCAACCCTACCAGTGAATGCACATCATTTCACTGAAACCGGTTTCTGTACTCTTTTTTGCCGATAATTAACGCTGAATGAGGGATATCGCATGTCAGGATTTAAAGAGGGTTTTCTGTGGGGCGGCGCGGTGGCGGCGCATCAACTTGAAGGCGGCTGGCAGGAGGGCGGGAAGGGCACGAGCGTGGCAGACGTGATGACCGCTGGCGCCCACGGCGTCCCCCGCGAAATTACCGACGGCGTACTGCCGGGCAAAAACTACCCCAACCATGAAGCCATCGATTTCTATCACCGGTACAAAGACGACATCCAGCTGTTCGCAGAAATGGGCTTTAAATGCTTCCGTACCTCGATTGCCTGGACGCGTATTTTCCCGAAAGGCGATGAACAGCAGCCTAACGAGGCGGGGCTCCAGTTTTACGACGATCTGTTTGATGAGTGCCTGAAGCATGGCATCGAGCCGGTGATCACCCTCTCGCACTTCGAAATGCCTTATCACCTGGTGAAAGAGTACGGCGGCTGGCGTAACCGCAAACTGATCGACTTCTTCGTGCGCTTTGCCAGCGTGGTGTTCGAGCGCTATCAGCACAAAGTGAAGTACTGGATGACCTTTAACGAGATCAACAACCAGGCCAACTTCCACGAAGATTTTGCCCCGTTTACCAACTCCGGGCTGAAGTACCAGCCTGGTGAGGATCGTGAGCCGGTGATGTTCCAGGCGGCGCACTATGAGCTGGTGGCCAGCGCCCTGGCGGTAAAAGCCGGACGCGACATCAACCCGTCCCTGCGTATCGGCTGCATGATCGCCATGTGTCCGATCTATCCCCTGACCTGCGCCCCGAACGACATAATGATGGCGATGAACGCCATGCACCGCCGCTACTGGTTCACCGATGTACACGTGCGCGGTGCCTATCCGCAGCATCTGCTGAACTACTTTGCCCGTCGCGGTTTTGCGCTGGATATCACCGAAGAGGATAAAGCGGCGTTGAAGCAGGGCTGCGTGGATTACATCGGCTTCAGCTATTACATGTCGTTTGCCACCAAAGCCACAGAGGACAACCCGCAGCTCGACTACGACGAAAGCAAAAGCCTGGTCTCCAACCCCTATGTACAGAAATCGGACTGGGGCTGGCAGATTGATCCGGTGGGGCTGCGCTACTCCCTGAACTGGTTCTGGGATCACTACCAGCTGCCGCTGTTTATTGTCGAGAACGGGTTTGGCGCCATCGACGTGCTGGAGAGTGACGGCACGGTGAACGACCAGTACCGCATTGACTATCTCAGCGCCCATATCCGTGAGATGAAAAAAGCGGTGGTAGAAGATGGCGTGGATCTGATGGGCTATACCCCGTGGGGCTGTATCGATCTGGTCTCTGCCGGAACGGGCGAGATGAAAAAACGCTATGGCTTTATCTATGTTGATAAAGACAACGAAGGCAACGGCACGCTGAATCGCAGCAAGAAGAAGTCGTTCGCCTGGTATCAGAAGGTGATCGCCAGCAACGGCGAATCGCTTTAAATGTCCACGGCCGGGTGGCGGCTTCGCCTTACCCGGCCTACAAAACCGCAGGCCCGTGCAAGCGCAGCGTCGCCGGGCGAAAACCCGCACAAAAGCCGGCGATCCCCCGCCGGTTTTTTTTGTCTCTTTTATACTCTCTGACAGCCTCTAATTCATTTTGGTTGATCCCGGTCAAGCAAGATGGGTATGGCGCTATCCAAAAAAAGCGGTATAATCCGGCGATTTTTTTTGTGGCTGCCACCCGAAGGAGAAAGAGAATGAAGATTGTGGAAGTGAAACACCCACTCGTTAAACACAAGCTGGGCCTGATGCGTGAGCATGACATCAGCACTAAGCGCTTTCGTGAACTGGCCTCTGAAGTTGGCAGCTTACTGACCTATGAAGCAACCTCCGATCTGGAAACCGAAACTGTCACCATTGAAGGCTGGAACGGCCCGGTACAGGTTGAGCAGATCAAAGGCAAAAAAATTACCGTTGTGCCAATCCTGCGCGCAGGTCTGGGCATGATGGAAGGCGTGCTGGAGCACGTCCCTAGCGCGCGTATCAGCGTGGTTGGCATCTACCGTAACGAAGAGACGCTGGAGCCGGTGCCTTATTTCCAGAAGCTGGTCTCCAACATCGACGAGCGTATGGCGCTGGTCGTTGACCCGATGCTGGCTACCGGTGGTTCGATGATCGCCACGATCGATCTGCTGAAAAACGCCGGCTGCAGCAGCATCAAGGTGCTGGTACTGGTTGCCGCGCCGGAAGGCATCGCCGCGCTGGAAAAAGCGCACCCGGACGTTGAGCTGTACACCGCCTCTGTCGATCAGGGCCTGAACGAGCACGGATACATCATCCCGGGCCTCGGCGATGCCGGCGATAAGATTTTTGGTACTAAATAAGTGAATAACGAAAAAGAAGCCGACTTTGATAGTCGGCTTTTTTTTGAATAAAAAACCCAACCGCTTAAAACAAACAACACTTGAGGAAGATTCTATGACGCGCCGTGCTATCGGGGTGAGTGAAAGACCGCCACTTTTACAGACAATCCCGCTTAGTTTGCAGCACCTGTTTGCGATGTTTGGTGCAACCGTGCTGGTGCCCATTCTGTTCCACATTAACCCGGCCACCGTGCTGCTGTTTAACGGCATCGGTACGCTGCTTTATCTCTTTATTTGTAAAGGTAAGATCCCGGCCTACCTGGGCTCCAGCTTTGCCTTTATCTCCCCGGTCTTGCTGTTGCTGCCGTTAGGCTATGAAGTGGCGCTGGGTGGTTTCATTATGTGCGGCGTGCTGTTCTGTCTGGTGGCTTTCATTGTGAAGAAAGCGGGGACCGGCTGGCTGGATGTGATGTTCCCCCCTGCGGCGATGGGCGCAATCGTTGCCGTCATCGGTCTTGAGCTGGCCGGTGTGGCGGCGAACATGGCGGGTCTGCTGCCTGCAGACGGGCAATCCCCGGATACTAAAACCATTACTATCTCGCTGGTAACCCTGGGCGTGACGGTCTTTGGCTCCGTGTTGTTCCGTGGTTTTATGGCAATTATCCCGATCCTGATCGGCGTACTGGCAGGCTATGCGCTCTCCTTCGCGATGGGCGTTGTGGATACCACCCCGATTGCGCAGGCCCACTGGTTCGCGCTGCCAACCTTCTACACCCCGCGCTTTGAGTGGTTTGCCATCTTCACCATTCTGCCTGCCGCGCTGGTGGTGATTGCCGAGCACGTCGGTCACCTGGTGGTCACGGCCAATATCGTCAAGCGCGACCTGATCCGCGACCCGGGTCTGCACCGCTCGATGTTTGCCAACGGCTTCTCAACCATTATCTCCGGTTTCTTCGGCTCCACGCCAAACACCACCTACGGTGAGAATATCGGCGTGATGGCCATTACTCGTGTGTACAGCACCTGGGTTATCGGCGGCGCGGCGATTTTCGCTATCCTGCTCTCCTGCGTCGGTAAGCTGGCGGCGGCTATCCAGATCATTCCGGTTCCGGTCATGGGCGGTGTTTCGCTGCTGCTGTACGGGGTAATCGGCGCCTCCGGTATTCGCGTTCTGATCGACTCAAAAGTTGACTACAGCAAAGCGCAAAACCTGATCCTGACCTCGGTGATCCTGATTATCGGCGTCAGCGGTGCCAAGGTGCACATTGGCGCAGCCGAGCTGAAAGGCATGGCGCTGGCGACCATCGTCGGTATCGGTCTGGCCCTCATCTTCAAGCTGATCTCCGTTCTGCGCCCGGAAGAGGTGGTGCTGGACGCCGAAGAGAGCGAAAAATTCTCGCATTGATCCTGCAACCGGGCGGCCGATCCGCCCGGTTCTCTCCCCGCTTGTTCCGTGTTAAACTCTGGGCCGATTCCGAGTAAGACCTGGTTGAGGTATTTCTGAACGCACCGGCACAGCTCTCTTTGCCACTCTATCTTCCCGACGACGAAACTTTCGCGAGTTTCTGGCCGGGTGATAACCCCTCTTTACTGGCTGCACTGCAAAACGTGTTGCGCCAGGAGCACAGCGGTTACATCTATATCTGGTCACGCGAAGGTGCAGGGCGCAGCCATCTGCTTCACGCCGCCTGTGCTGAACTTTCTCAGCGCGGGGATGCGGTCGGCTATGTGCCGCTGGATAAACGCACCTGGTTTGTGCCGGAGGTGCTCGATGGGATGGAACAGCTGTCGCTGGTTTGCATCGACAATATCGAATGCGTGGCGGGGGATGAGCTGTGGGAAATGGCGATTTTCAATCTCTATAACCGCATTCTGGAGTCCGGAAAGACCCGGCTGCTGATCACCGGCGATCGACCGCCGCGTCAGTTAAATCTCGGGCTGGCCGATCTGGCCTCGCGTCTCGACTGGGGACAAATCTACAAATTACAGCCGCTTTCCGATGAAGATAAACTGCAGGCTTTGCAGCTGCGAGCGCGGTTACGGGGATTTGAACTGCCGGAAGATGTGGGACGTTTTCTGCTAAAACGTTTAGATCGCGAGATGCGTACGCTGTTTATGACCCTCGATCAGCTGGATAAGGCATCCATCACTGCCCAGCGGAAACTTACCATTCCTTTTGTGAAAGACATTCTCAATCTATAGGCCCGGCGCACGCGCTACCGGGCCAATCCTGCTTACTTCACAATCTCAAGCACCTGCTCAGGCGGGCGTCCAATCCGGGCCTGGCCGTTGGCCACCACAATCGGGCGCTCAATCAGCTTCGGATGCTCTACCATCGCCTGAATTAACGCCTCTTCACTCAGCGCGCTGTCTGCCAGACCCAACTCTCTGTAAAGCTCCTCTTTCTGGCGCATTAATGCTCTGGCGCTGGTCATTCCCAGTTGGGCAAGCAGCGTGCGGAGGGTGTCGGCATCCGGCGGCGTATCCAGATAGAGCACCACCTGCGGCTCAACGCCGTTGGCTTTCAACAGGGTCAGGGTTTCGCGGCTCTTTGAGCAGCGAGGGTTATGGTAGATCGTAACCGCGTCAGACATCTTTTCTCCTTTTACATCTTTTCATACGCGCGATAGCGCTGCTGCAGCTGGCGCAACTGATCGATACGGGCATCGTAACGGGCCTGTTGCAGGCTGCCGAGTTTCACCTGCGAGCTGGCGCTGCTCAGCAGGGAGATGGCCTGATCCAGACGTCCGGCCAGGGCATAACCTTCGGCGCGGGCTGCCAGCTCCTGATCGCGATGGCCGAGCGCGGCTTCCGCCTGGGCCAGCAGATCCCAGCCGTTAGGATCATCTTTATTATTGAAGGTGTAGCGGTTGAGAATGGGCGCGGCTTCCTGCGGCTGTCCACCCTGTAAGTAAGCATTCGCCAGGTTGAGCTGCAGGACCGGGTTATTGCGCAGGTCACGGGCGCCTTTCAGACGGTTGATCGCATCCTGGGCTTTTTTCTGCCCTAAGTCGATGTCGGTGGCCAGATCAAGATACCAGGCATTGTTGGCCTCTGCGGTCAGCAGCGGCTGCAGGTTCTTGCGGGCCTCGTCATAATTGCTGGCCTCCATCGCCTGTAAGGCACGGCCATACCGGGCAGCGCGCTGTTCACGCACGTTGCCTTTGTTCAGGGCATCCAGCAGATCGTTGGTCAACTGGTTGCGCCCCGAGTTGTACATGCCGAGGGTTCTGACCTTCGCCATATAGAAATCTTCTGAGGACTGCACCACCACCGGACGCATCTGGTTGGCACGGTTGCGGGCATCCGAGAGACGGCTTTCCGGCAGGGGGTGAGTCAGCAGAATTTCCGGCGGACGCGAAGAGTAGCGCGCCCGGTCGAGTAACTTTTCGAGGAAGTTCGGCATCGCCTGCGGGTCGAACCCGGAGCGTTGCAATACCTGAATACCGATGCGGTCCGCTTCCTGTTCATTCTGCTGGGTAAAGCTGATCATCCCCTGACGGGTTCCCGCCAGGGTACCGGTCAGCGCGGCCATACCCGCTTGCGGGCTCGCCATCGCCAGCAGGATAGAGCCCAGTGCGCCCACCCAGGTGAGCGGGGCGCTGCGCTTCTGATCTTCCATCGCGCGCGCCAGGTGACGCTGGGTGACGTGAGAAATTTCGTGCGCCATTACCGAGGCCAGCTGGCTTTCGTTGTCGGCATAGCGGAATAACGCCGAGTGCAGTACCACGTTGCCGCCGAAGAAGGCGAAGGCGTTGATCTCGTCGTTATTGATCAAATAGAAATGGAAAGGGGTCTTTACCGAATCCGCGTGGGAGACAAGGCGCATCCCCAGCGAATTGATGTACTGCACCAGCAATGGATCGTTGATCAGCGGCGCACTGCCGCGCAGTTGGCGCACGTAGAAATCGCCCATTTGCATCTCCTGACCAATGGAGAGCGTGCTTCCTGCCGAGGTGCCCATATCCGGCAATGCGTCTGCAGAGTCAGCGAAGGCTGGCATCATCTGGCCAGCGGTCAGCGCAGCGATGAGCGTCGCAACCAACGTTTTTTTCAACTGCCTGAACATAACCTCTGTCCTGTCTGGTGGGTGTGCTAATTTGACCGAAGAACCCGCATATCGTTCATCTGCGGCTGCTCTGCAAGTGTATGCGCCTCAGGGCGATAAGAAAATCCCTCTTTTCAGGCTTTTGCGTTTTGTGACAGAGCAAGAAAAAGCGAAAGTCTTTTCATTAACTCTTCGATACAATTCACCCTTTACGTTCCGCCAATATCTTCAGGGAAGGGTTGAATGCTCGAGTTATTAATGCAGTGGTACCGCCGTCGCTTTAGCGACCCCGAGGCCATTGCTTTGCTGGTTATTCTGGTTGCCGGTTTTGGCATCCTCTTCTTCTTTAGCGGGCTGCTGGCGCCGCTACTGGTGGCGATCGTGCTCGCCTATTTACTGGAGTGGCCTACCGTCCAGCTGGAAAATATTGGCTGTTCCCGCCGCTGGGCCAGCATCATCGTGCTGGTCTTTTTTGTCGGCATCCTGATGGTGATGTCCTTTGTAGTATTGCCGATCGCCTGGCAGCAGGGGATCAATCTCATCCGCGATATGCCGGGGATGCTCAGCAAACTCTCTGATTTTGCCGCCACCCTGCCGCGCCGCTATCCGGCCCTGATGGATGCGGGCATTATCGATGCCATGGCCGAGAACATGCGCACCCGCATCATGACGATGGGGGATACGGTGGTGAAATTCTCCCTCGCGTCGCTGGTGGGGCTGCTGACGCTGGCGGTCTATCTGGTGCTGGTGCCGCTGATGGTCTTCTTCCTGGTCAAGGACAAAGATCAGATGCTTAACGCGGTGCGCCGCGTCCTGCCGCGTAACCGTGGGCTGGCAGGGCAGGTGTGGAAGGAGATGAACCAGCAGATCACCAACTACATTCGTGGCAAAGTGCTGGAGATGATTGTCGTTGGGGTTGCCACCTGGATTGGCTTCTTAATCTTCGGCCTGAACTACTCGCTGCTGCTGGCGGTGCTGGTGGGCTTCTCGGTGCTGATTCCCTATATCGGCGCGTTTGTGGTCACCATTCCGGTGGTGGGCGTGGCGCTCTTCCAGTTTGGTCTGGGTACCGAGTTCTGGAGCTGTTTCGTCGTCTATCTGATCATTCAGGGGCTGGACGGAAACCTGCTGGTGCCGGTGCTGTTCTCGGAAGCGGTAAACCTTCATCCGCTCGTCATTATTCTGTCGGTGGTGATTTTTGGCGGATTATGGGGATTCTGGGGAGTCTTCTTCGCGATCCCGCTGGCCACGCTAGTCAAAGCGGTGGTGCATGCCTGGCCGGATGTGCCGGCAGTGGAGGAGTAGGCTGTTGCCCGGCGGCGCTAATGCTTGCACGGGCCTACGGGTTTTGTAGGCCGGGTAAGCGTAGCGTCACCCGGCGAAACAAGCGAAGAGCCGAATCAGGCGTTCGCTTTCACCCACTCCAGCACCACATCGTGGTGATTGCTGGTTTTGAAGTCATCAAACACGTGTTCAACTTTGCCGTCAGCGTCGATCAGGAAGCTGATGCGGTGGATACCGTCATAGGTTTTACCCATAAAGGTTTTCTCACCCCAGACGCCAAACGCGTTGCAAACCTGGTGATCTTCGTCAGAAAGCAGCGTGAAGTTAAGCAGCTCTTTTTCGGCGAAACGAGACAGTTTTTCCGGCTTGTCGGTGCTGATACCCAGCACTTCGACGCCGGCGGTTTTCAACTCGTCCATGTTATCGCGTAAGCCGCAGGCTTGTACGGTACAGCCTGGGGTCATGGCTTTCGGGTAGAAATAGACCAGTACACGCTGTCCCTGGAAGTCGGTCAAATTTACTTGCTCACCGTCTTGATCGGGCAAGCTAAATTTCGGTGCGATGTCACCGGCTTTCAGTGGATTCATTACTCAACTCCATCCTGTTCATGCTGGGAATAATTGACGACGTTAATACTGCCTTGCGCATTCAGTTCTGTACAGAGGGCTTTGAACGCTTGCTCGATATTTGAGGCATCCCGCGACGCCGGGCTGTGGGCGGTGATCTGAATAAACAGTTTCGGCACGGTGTCATCTTTGCCCGGTTGCGTCCGCGAGACCAGCTCGGCGATATTCATCTGGTGGCTGTCAAACAGGGCGGTAAAGCGTTCGATTAAATGCGGGGAGTCAGTCACTTCCACCTGGACCCAGACGGTAGCGGGCAGAGCCGGCTGCGGGCGCGCGGTGGTGCGCTTCATCACGATCAGCAGATCCAGCTCTGCGCCTTTTAACGGCAGGGTCGATTCAATCAGGGTGATCGCATTCCACGACCCGGAAAGCAGCATGATGAAAGTGAACTCTTCACCCAGCATCGCCAGGCGGCTGTCTTCGATATTGCAGCCGCAGCTACTGACGTGGCGGGTGATGGTGTTCACGATCCCCGGCCTGTCGGCACCCAGCGCAGTAATAACCAGGTAATGTTGTGATGAGGTTGTCAAACCTGTTCTTCCTTTGCGTGGTTTAGTCTTTCTAAGGAAAGCATAAAAAAAACCGGCATACAATAACCTGGAGGTCTCACGTCGCTTGCTTTTATTACAGCACCAAACGTACCATTGAGGCTCTTGTACGCACAGAGGATGGCCCATGTTCACGGGAAGTATTGTCGCGCTTGTAACACCGATGGATGAGAAAGGTAATGTCTGCCGGTCAAGCCTGAAGAAACTGATTGATTATCATGTCGCCAGCGGAACCTCGGCGATTGTTTCGGTAGGGACTACCGGTGAATCTGCTACGTTGAGCCACGAAGAGCATGGCGAAGTGGTGTTGATGACCCTTGAACTGGCTGACGGGCGTATCCCGGTTATCGCTGGTACGGGCGCCAACGCCACGGCTGAAGCCATCAGCCTGACCCAGCGCTTCAACGATAGCGGCGTAGTAGGTTGCCTGACGGTAACCCCATACTACAACCGCCCAACCCAGGAAGGTCTGTTCCAGCATTTCAAAGCCATCGCTGAACATACTGACTTGCCACAAATTCTGTATAATGTGCCGTCGCGCACTGGCTGCGATATGCTGCCAGAAACGGTAGGCCGCCTCGCGAAAGTAAAAAATATTATCGGTATTAAAGAGGCGACCGGGAACTTAAGCCGCGTTCATCAGATCAAAGAGCTGGTTTCAGACGACTTTATTCTGCTGAGTGGCGATGATGCGACCTCGCTGGACTTTATGCAGCTCGGCGGCCACGGCGTGATTTCCGTGACCTCTAACGTTGCAGCCCGCGATATGGCTGAAATGTGTAAACTGGCTGCGGCTGGTCATTTCCAGGAAGCGCGTGTGATTAACCAGCGTCTGATGCCGCTGCACAACAAATTATTTGTCGAACCCAATCCAATCCCAGTGAAATGGGCATGTAAGGAGTTGGGACTTGTAGCGACCGATACGCTGCGTCTGCCAATGACCCCGATTACCGACCACGGTCGTGAAACGGTCACTGCGGCGCTGAAGCATGCCGGTCTGCTGTAAAGTTTAGGGAGATTTGATGGCTTACTCAGTACAGAAGTCGCGCCTGGCGAAGGTTGCGGGTGTTTCGCTTGTTATGCTGCTCGCGGCCTGTAGCTCAGATTCACGCTACAAGCGCCAGGTGAGCGGTGACGAATCCTATCTGGATGCTGCGCCGCTTGCTGAACTTCATGCACCTGCTGGCATGATCCTGCCCATTCAGAATGGCGACTACAACATTCCGGTTGCCAACGGTAGCGGCGCGGTAGGCAAAGCGCTTGATATTCGTCCGCCAGCACAGCCTCTGGCGCTGGTAAGCGGGGCGCGTACTCAGTTCACCGGCGATACCGCGACGCTGCAGGTTGAGAGCGCGCGCAATGCCGGGCTGTGGCCGCAGGTGGTGAGCGTACTTCAGTCGAAGAATTACGCAATCACCCAGCGCGACGATGCCAGCCAGACGCTGACGACAGACTGGATCGAATGGAGCCGTCTGGATGAAGATCAACAGTACCGTGGGCGCTATCAAGTCTCTGTTAAACCTCAGGGTTATCAGCAGGCGGTGGTGGTTAAGCTCATCAACCTGGAGCAGGCGGGCAAACCGGTTGCCGACGCGGCATCCATGCAGCGTTACAGTACCGAGCTGCTTAACGTGATTGCTGCGGGTCTTGATAAGAGCGCCACCGACGCGGCGAATGCTGCTCAGAACCGTAATGGTGCCACCTTCGACGTGCAGAGCGCTGCCGACGATACCGGTCTGCCAATGCTGGTGGTGCGTGGTCCGTTCAACCAGGTCTGGCAGCGTCTGCCTTCCACCCTTGAGCGTGTCGGCATGAAAGTCACCGACAGCACCCGCTCAACCGGCAGCATGACGCTCACCTACAAACCGCTCTCTGACAGCAACTGGGAAGAGCTGGGCGTACGCGATCCGGGTCTGGCTTCAGGCGATTACAAACTTCAGGTCGGCGATCTGGATAACCGTAGCAGCCTGCAGTTTATCGATCCGAAAGGCCATACGCTGACCCAGTCGCAGAATGATGCGCTGGTCGCTGTCCTTCAGGCGGCATTCAACAAGTAAAAAAAGGGGCTGGTTAATCCAGCCCTTTTAATTTTCGTGCTACGCAAACGTGTGCGTGGCATAATATCTCCAGTTTTGAACACAAATCATCACACCAGGAGTAATGAAGATGCAGAAGCAAGCTGAGTTGTATCGTGGCAAAGCGAAAACCGTATACAGCACCGAAAACCCGGATCTGTTGGTGCTCGAGTTCCGCAATGATACGTCAGCAGGAGATGGCGCGCGCATTGAGCAGTTTGACCGTAAAGGCATGGTGAACAACAAGTTCAACCATTTCATTATGAGCAAGCTCGAAGAGGCGGGTATCCCGACGCAGATGGAAGCGTTACTGTCCGATACAGAGTGTCTGGTGAAGAAGCTGGACATGGTGCCGGTTGAATGTGTCGTCCGTAACCGCGCCGCGGGCTCCCTGGTGAAGCGTCTGGGCATCGAAGAGGGCATGGAGCTGAACCCACCGCTGTTCGACCTGTTCCTGAAAAACGACGCCATGCACGATCCGATGGTCAACGAATCTTACTGCGAAACCTTTGGCTGGGTGAGCAAAGAGAATCTGGCGCGTATGCAGGAGCTGACCTTCAAAGCCAACGACGTGCTGAAGAAGCTGTTTGACGACGCGGGCCTCATCCTGGTCGACTTCAAACTGGAATTCGGATTGTATAAAGGTGAGGTGGTGCTGGGTGATGAATTCTCCCCGGACGGCAGCCGCCTGTGGGACAAAGAGACCCTGGATAAAATGGACAAAGACCGCTTCCGCCAAAGCCTGGGTGGCCTGATTGAAGCGTACGAAGCCGTTGCTCACCGTCTGGGTGTTAAACTCGATTAATCCTGCCTTACCTGCCAGAGGAGCACAGCCTCCTCTGGCATCTCACTCCTGTTTCCTGTGGTAATCTTGCTTCGAAGCGCCTACGATCATACTTATTATCAAGATGATATTTTTCGAGGTGGGATTATGCGCTGGCAAGGGCGTCGTGAAAGTGACAATGTGGATGACAGACGCAGCAGTGGGGGCCCGTCGATGGGCGGCCCGGGATTTCGCCTGCCGGGAGGCAAGGGCGGCATTATTATTTTGCTGGTGGTCGTAGTGGCGGGCTACTACGGGGTCGACCTGAGCGGGCTGTTAACCGGGCAACCGATTCAACAACAGCAGCAGGCAACGCGCTCCATCAGCCCGAGCGAAGACGAGGCGGCGAAATTTACGTCGGTCATTCTCGCCACCACGGAAGATACCTGGGGCCAGCTGTTCGAAAAAATGGGCCGTACTTACCAGCAACCGAAGCTGGTGATGTACCGCGGCGCCACCCGCACAGGCTGCGGCACCGGACAATCGGTCATGGGTCCGTTCTACTGTCCTGCTGACTCTACCGTCTATATCGATCTCTCCTTCTACGATGACATGAAACATAAGCTGGGCGCCGACGGCGACTTTGCCCAGGGCTATGTTATCGCCCATGAAGTCGGCCATCACGTGCAAAAACTGCTCGGGATTGAACCTAAAGTGCGTCAGCTCCAGCAGAATGCCAGCGAGAGAGAGGTGAATGCCCTGTCGGTACGCATGGAGCTGCAGGCCGACTGCTTCGCCGGCGTCTGGGGTCACAAGATGCAGCAGGAGGGCGTGCTGGAGGCGGGCGATCTGGAAGAGGCCCTCAACGCGGCCCATGCCATTGGCGATGACCGCCTGCAACAGCAAAGCCAGGGCCATGTCGTGCCAGACAGCTTTACACACGGCACGTCAGAACAGCGCTATAACTGGTTCAAAAAGGGCTTTGACGGCGGCGATCCGGCACAATGCAATACCTTCGGCAAGGCGTTGTAATCTTCAATGTCAGGGATGAATTTAGCAGGTTTACCTGAACAACTGGCGCGGGAAGGGCACCGGCGGTTGCTGGTGCTGAGCGGGGATGAAACATGGACGCAGCAGCAGGCGCGGCTGTTGAAAGAGGACTATCCCGGGGAGTGGCTGTGGATTGGCGTTGATGCCCCGCAGCCGCCATCCTGCGCGCCTCAGGCGCTGCATCAGCTGCTGGGCCGCGAGTTTCTTCACGCTATCTTCGACGCCCGGCACGGCTTCGACGTCTCGGCCTTTGCTGCCGTGGCGGGCACCCTGCACGCCGGCAGTCTACTGGTTCTACTCACCCCCGCCCTGACGCAGTGGCCAAAAATTCCCGACCAGGATTCCCTGCGCTGGAGCGACAGGCCAGAGCCCATCCCTACGCCGCGCTTTATTGACCGCTTCTGCCGCCACATCCTGGGCGATCCGCAGGTGTTACGCTGGCAGCAGGGCGAGCCTTTTATGCTTACGCCAACGCCACCCGCACCCGACTGGCATCCGGCCAGCGGCGAGCCCCAGAGCGAGCAGGCTGCGATACTCGACCAGCTCATTACCATGCCTGAAGGCGTCGCCGCCGTCACCGCTCCGCGCGGGCGCGGCAAGTCGGCGCTGGCGGGCATGCTGCTGCATCGCATTACGGGCAACGCCATTGTCACCGCTCCCGCCAGGGCGGCGACCGACGTCATTGCCCGTTTCGGCGGTGAGCGCTATCGCTTTATGGCCCCTGACGCCCTGCTGGCCTCGGACGAACATGCCGACTGGTTGATTGTTGATGAGGCGGCGGCCATTCCCGGCCCGCTGCTGGAGCGGCTGGTGACGCGCTTCCCCCGGGTCCTGCTTACCACCACGGTGCAGGGCTATGAGGGCACCGGCAGGGGGTTCCTGCTGAAGTTCTGCGCCCGTTTTGCCGGGCTGCGTTACTTCACCCTCTCCACCCCGGTGCGCTGGGCGGCAGAGTGCCCGCTGGAGCGCTTTATCGCGCAGGTGCTGCTGTTTGATGATGAGCCCGACGAGAGCATCCCGCTGGGGGAGATCAGCTACGCAACCCTGGAGCAGGAGGCCTGGAACCGCGCCCCTGCGCTCCCGGCGGCGGTCTATAAACTGCTTTGCGCGGCCCACTACCGGACATCCCCCCTCGATCTGCGACGCATGATGGATGCCCCCGGACAGCATTTTGCCGTAGCCCGGGCAGGAGAGAGCGTCTGCGGCGCGCTGTGGCTGGTGGAGGAGGGAGGCTTAAGCCCGGCGCTCAGCCAGGCGGTATGGGCGGGCTACCGGCGTCCGCGCGGCAATCTGGTGGCGCAATCTTTGGCGGCACACGGGGGCTCGCCCCTGGCGGCAACGCTGAGCGCGAGACGGGTGACCCGCGTAGCCGTTCATCCTGCCCGCCAGCGCGAAGGCATTGGCCGGGCGCTGGTGGTCGCGGCCTGCCAGCAGACGAGCCTCGACTACCTTTCTGTGAGCTTTGGTTACACCGACGCGCTCTGGCGTTTCTGGCAGCGCTGCGGTTTTGTGCTGGTGCGGATGGGGAGCCACCGGGAGGCCAGCAGCGGCTGCTTCACGGCGATGGCACTCCTGCCGCTTAGCCCGGCGGGGCAGGCGCTGTGTCAGCGCGAGCATCAGCGGCTCTGTCGTGATGCCGCGGTGATTGAACGCATGAACGGAGAAAAGATCCCGGTAGAGCCCGCGGGTGAGTCTACCCTTAATGATGATGACTGGCTGGAGCTGGCCGGATTTGCTTTTGCGCATCGCCCCCTCACGGCGTCGTTTGCCAGTCTGACGCGCCTGCTGCGGTCAACGGTTCTGCCCCTGGCAGGCTTGCGGGGCAAAATCGAGCAGGACCGGGACGACGGCGCTCTGAGCCAGAGTCTGGGGCTGAACGGGCGCAAGGCGTTACTGAATTATCTGCGCAGCGAGGCGGGTCAGGCGCTGGCGCAGCTGGACAGCGAACGCTGTCAGGGCGTGAAGCACACCGTTTTGCAATGGCAATTTTTTCAATAACTTCATCAGTAAACTGGCATGTTCATTCTGCCTGTCAGGCGTAGAATCCCGCTTACCTATTAAGGAGACTGCCATGAAACATGACCATTTTGTTGTCCAGAGCCCCGCTATGCCGGCCAAACAGCTTTTGCTGCTGTTTCATGGCGTTGGCGACAACCCGGTCAATATGGGGGAGATTGGCCGCTGGTTTGCACCCCTGTTTCCTGACGCGCTTGTGGTGAGCGTGGGCGGTCCGGAGCCTTGCGGCCCAAACGGCCGCCAGTGGTTTTCAGTGCAGGACGTGACCGAAGAGAGCCGTCAGGGGCGCGTGGATGCCATCATGCCCACCTTTGTCGAAACGGTGCGTTACTGGCAGCAGAAAAGCGGTGTGAAGGCCGATGCCACAGCGTTGATCGGTTTTTCCCAGGGGGCGATTATGGCGCTGGAGAGCATAAAAGCGGAGCCAGGCCTGGTCTCGCGGGTAATTGCTTTCAATGGCCGCTATGCGACCTTGCCCGGACAGGCGACCACCAGAACCACTATTCACCTGATCCACGGCGGGGAAGATCGCGTGATTGAGCTCTCCCATGCGGTTGCTGCTCAGGAGGCGCTGATCCGCGCGGGCGGTGATGTGACGCTGGATATTGTCGACGATCTGGGACACGCCATTGACGATCGCAGCATGCAGTTTGCGCTGGATCATCTGCGTTTTACCGTGCCGAAACGTTACTTCGATGAAGCGCTCAGCGGCGGCAAGCCCAATGATGACGACATCGTGGAGTTCTTTTAGCGGATAACCCTCTCCCCGCCAGGGGAGAGGGAAAGGCATTACTTCTTCTGGTCTTTCTTCGGCCAGTCGTCTTCATCATCCCACTTGTCGTTAAAGTCACGATGTGGGGGGAGTTCGGGTTTGTTGGCGAGGAATTTCTTATGGTCAACGCGCTTGAGATCCTTGATCACATTCAGCAGTACGCCTACCAGAAAAACCAGTACCAGGATCCACCAGTATTTAGCCAGCCAGTCCATTCGCTTATCCTTCTTTGGGGCAATCGTCAGGCGACGAGTTGCTCCATGATACGTTGATACATACGGGCCAGCAGTTGCAAATCAGCGGCATTCACGCATTCATTGATTTTATGAATCGTGGCATTCACCGGCCCAAGTTCGACCACCTGTGCACCCATGCGGGCAATAAAACGTCCGTCAGAGGTACCGCCTGTGGTCAGCAGTTGCGGTTTAATTTCATTATAGTGCGCGATGGCGTTAACCACCGCATCCACCAGTTTGCCGCGCCCGGTCAGGAACGGCTGGCCGGAAAGCCACCAGTCGATGCTGTAGCGCAGCTGGTGTTTCTCCAGCAGGGCCACGACGCGGGCTTTGATCATCTCGTCCGTCAGCTCGGTGCTGAAGCGGAAGTTGAACTGCACAAAGAGATCGCCAGGGATCACGTTATTGCTGCCGGTACCGGCCTGAATGTTGGCGATCTGCATGCTGGTCGGCGGGAAATACTCGTTGCCTTTATCCCACTCAATACCAACCAGCTCGTCGAGCATCGGCGCGGCGCGGTGCACCGGGTTATCAGCCAGATGCGGATAAGCCACGTGGCCCTGGACGCCGTGAATGGTCAGGTTGCAGGTGATAGAGCCGCGACGGCCATTTTTCACCACGTCGCCCACCATTTCGGTGCTGGACGGCTCGCCCACCAGGCAGTAATCCAGACGTTCATTACGGGCCATCAGCGTTTCAACCACCTTCACGGTGCCGTTTTTAGCGCTGGCCTCTTCATCAGAGGTGATTAAAAACGCCAGGCGGCCTTTATGGTTCGGGTACTGCGCCACGAAACGTTCGGCGGCAACCACCATCGCTGCCAGCGATCCTTTCATATCTGCCGCGCCACGACCAAAGAGCATGCCGTCGCGGATGGTCGGTTCGAAAGGAGGGTTGATCCAGCGATCGGCATCACCGGCTGGCACCACATCAGTATGTCCGGCAAATGCCAGCGTTTCACCCTGGCCGCGCCAGGCCCAGAAATTTTGCGTATCGCCAAAATCCATCGGTTCGACGGTAAAACCAATCGCCCGCAGGCGTTCGATCATCAAAGCCTGACAACCCGCATCATCAGGGCTCAGGGAGGGGCGGCGAATAAGCTGCTGAGTCAGCTCAATGACCGGGCATGACATAGACTACACCTCAATAAAATAGGTTTGGTATTGATTTTCGTTGAAACCCAGCAGCATAGGCTTACCGGGCGCCCAGAGCAATGGGCGTTTGATGATTGCGGGCATTTCCACCATTAATGCGGCTGCGCTGTCGGCATTGTTGATGCTGGCCCGCACACTTTCATCCAGTTTGCGCCAGGTGGTGCCGCGCGTGTTGAGCAGCGCTTCCCAGCCGAGCTCCGCAATAAATTTCTGCATCAAATCAGCATCAATACCATCGGCGCGATAGTCGTGAAAACGGTACTCAACGTTGTTTTGCTCCAGCCAGCGGCGGGCTTTTTTGATAGTGTCGCAATTTTTAATGCCATAGAGGGTGATCATGGTGAATCCTTTTGTCTTAAAAATGGTCAGTTGCTCAGTAATTTCGATGGTTAAACGTTTGTGGAAATATAACACATTTGTTTTATTACCTTATTGAATATTCAGCAGCGGGACAAATTGTACTTAAGTCGTGAATATTATTTCATCTTTATTGCATAGAGCGCTGACGGCAAAAAATGCATTTAAGAACAACTACAAAGTTATTTTCCCGGCTCTGATCAAGGTTATTTCAAAATATTGCAGTTGGTCACATAAAATTTAACGCGAAGGGCCCATAGTATCTACAAGCCAGTCGTACCAACGGGGGTAGAGCAGTATCACTGATTAAAAACTCTTCACAATGATGATATATTCTCGTAGAATGGCCGATAATAATAAGAGAGGTAGTTATGATTGAACGTGAACTGGGGAACTGGAAAGATTTTATCGAAGGCATGCTTCGTAAATGACATTCAGCAAGAAACGCAAGAGCACTTAATTTTCTAAATAATAAAAGTGTGAAAATTAACACACAAAAAAGGCGGCCGGTAAGGACGCCTTTTTTATTATCAAGATCTTATTTTTGTTTTTCCTTTAACGGGAAACGTCGCCGTACCAGAACAAAGAACAGCGGAACAAAGTAAATGGCGAGAACAGTGGCCGAAATCATCCCGCCCATCACCCCGGTACCCACCGCATGCTGACTACTTGAGCCCGCACCAGAGCTGGTCGCCATCGGCAGAACGCCAAACACAAACGCCAGCGAGGTCATCAGGATGGGGCGCAGGCGCTGGCGACAGGCTTCCAGGGTGGCGGCCATCAGCTCCTGACCTTTTTCATTCATCTCGTTGGCGAACTCGACAATCAAAATGGCGTTCTTCGCCGACAGACCGATGACCGTTAACAGCCCTACCTGGAAATAGACATCATTTTCCAGGCCGCGCATCCAGGTGGCGAGCAGGGCGCCGATAACCCCCAGCGGCACCACCAGCATCACCGAGAACGGCACCGACCAGCTCTCATACAGCGCGGCCAGACAGAGGAAGACCACCAGCAGCGACAGGGCATACAGTGCCGGAGCCTGAGCACCCGAGAGGCGCTCCTGATAGGACATGGCGGTCCACTCGAGACCAAATCCGGCAGGCAGCTGTCGCACCAGATTTTCCATCACATCCATCGCGGTACCGGTACTGACGCCCGGCGCGGCTTCACCGACAATTTCCACCGCGGCGTAGCCGTTGTAGCGCTCCAGGCGCGGTGAGCCTGTCTCCCAGCGCGAGGTGGCAAAGGCCGAGAAGGGGACCATGCCGCCCTCTTTATTACGCACGTACCACAGGTTGATATCGTCCGGCAGCATGCGGTATTTGGCCGCCGCCTGCACATAGACCTTTTTCACGCGTCCACGATCCATAAAGTCGTTCACGTAGCTCGAACCCCACGCGGTTTGCAGGGTGTCATTGATATCATCGATGGAGACGCCCAGCGCCTGGGCTTTACGCTGATCGATATCGATCTGCAGCTGTGGGCTGTCGTCCAGACCGTTGTGACGCACGCGGGTCAGGGAAGGTTCTTCTCCGGCCAGCTCCAGCAGACGGTCGCGGGCGGCCATCAATGCATCATGTCCGGCCCCGGCGTGATCCTGCAACTCCATATCAAAGCCCGCCGAACTGCCGAGCCCGCTGATCGCGGGTGGGCTGCTGGCAAAGACCCGCGCCTCTTTAATGCGGCTGAAGGCTTTGGTGGCGCGCTCGATAATGGCAAACGAGCTGCCGGTTGTGGCATCGCGCTCATCCCAGTCTTTCAAACGGACAAACATACGCGCCACGTTCTGTCCGTTCCCGCCCGGGCCGGAGCCGACGGTGGCAAAGACTGACAGCACGTTGTCTTTCTCCTGGTTAAAGAAGTACGACTCCACCTGCTGCACCACCTTCAGGGTCTGCTGCTGGGTCGAGCCGCTCGGTAACTGCACGGAGGTGATAAACATGCCCCGGTCTTCCAGCGGCAGGAAGGAGGTGGGCAGGCGCAGGAACATGAAAACCATGCCCCCCAGCAGCAGAAGGTAGATCAGCATCCAGCGCAGGCTGCGATGCAGAACCCGCCCCACGCCCGCCTCATAGCGCGCCGCGTTGCGGTTAAACATGCGGTTGAACCAGCCAAAGAAGCCTTTCTGACCGTGGTGTTCACCTTTATGCAGGGGTTTAAGCAGGGTGGCGCACAGCGCCGGAGTGAGGATCATCGCCACCAGCACCGACAGCACCATCGCCGCCACGATGGTGATTGAGAACTGACGGTAGATCGCGCCCGTGGTGCCGCCAAAGAAGGCCATTGGCACAAATACTGCCGACAACACCATGGCGATACCCACCAGCGCGCCCTGGATCTGCTTCATCGATTTTCGCGTCGCTTCGCGCGGGGAGAGTCCCTCTTCGCTCATGATACGTTCAACGTTCTCCACCACCACGATGGCATCATCCACCAGCAGGCCTATCGCCAGCACCATCGCAAACATGGTGAGGGTGTTGATGCTGTAGCCAAAGGCGTAGAGCACCGTGAAGGTGCCCATCAACACTACCGGGACGGCGATGGTGGGGATTAATGTTGCGCGGAAGTTTTGCAGGAACAGGTACATGACCAGGAACACCAGCGCGATGGCTTCGAGCAGGGTTTTCACCACATCCTCAATAGAGGCCTTCACGAACGAGGTGGTCTCGTAGGCGATTTTGTACTCCAACCCGTGCGGGAAGTAGTGCGACAGCTCGTCGAGACGGTCGATAACCCGTTCTGCGGTGGCCATCTCGTTGGCGCCGGAAGCCAGCTTGACCCCCAGCCCGGAGGCCGCCTTGCCGTTAAAGCGGCTCAGGTAATCATACTTCTCGGCCCCCATCTCCACGGTGGCGACATCCCCCAGGCGCACCTCGGAGCCATCCTGATTGACACGCAGGGTGATGTCGCGGAACTGCTGGGGCGTTTGCAACAGCGACTGGGAGTTAATGGTGGCATTCAGGGCCTGCTTATCCACGGACGGCGTGCCCCCCAACTGACCCACCGCAATCTGGGCGTTCTGCGATTCAATGGCGTCGGTGACATCTTTCGCGGTCATCTGGAAGCTGTTGAGCTTCGCCGGGTCGAGCCAGATGCGCATGGAGTACTGCGACCCGTAGGCGTCGATATCCCCCACGCCGTTGATACGGCTCAGCGGATCCTGAATATTACTGGCGACATAGTCGGCGATATCCTGCTTATCCATTGAACCGTCAGTGGAGACAAAGGCGATGGTCAGGATGTTGGTATCGCCGGTTTTGCGCACCGTCACGCCCTGGTTTTGCACCGCCTGCGGCAGCTTACGCAAGGCTGACTGGAGCTGGTTCTGCACCTGCTGCACCGCTTCATCCGGGTCAGCGCCCGCGGTAAAGCTGAGCGTTATCGATGCCTGGCCGGTGGCGCTGCTCTGGGACGACATGTACATCAGGTTGTCGAGGCCCGTCATGTTCTGTTCAATCACCTGGGTAACGGTGTTCTCCAGGGTTTGTGCGGATGCCCCCGGATAGTTAGCCGTGATCCGCACGTTAGGCGGGGCAAGATCCGGGTACTGCTCAACAGGGAGAGAAAAAATAGCCAGCGTGCCGGTCAGGCACAATAAAATTGCCAGCACCCAGGCAAAAATGGGGCGATCGATGAAAAAATTCGCCATTAAAATAGGACCTCGTTTTGCTGCGCGTCGTAATTGTAGATAGCCCGCTTCACTCTAGCGGCAAGGGAGATGTCAAACGTGGAGAAATAAAGGAGATAATGTAAATTATCATGCGCTTTTTCCGCGCCATCGCCCTGGTGCAGCGGTGAGTATTGTTCATCTGCGTGGCTGCCAGGCGATCCCCCGCCTGTTTTTACCGTTATTTACCCTCGGTTGCGTTCGAAGAACAAAAGCGCACGCTCACCTGGGTACCGCCCTCTGGCGGCTGTGAGAAGCTCAGGGTTCCCCCCAGCCGGTCGGCGCGTTCACGCATGATGTTCAGACCGTAGTGACCCGGAGGTTCGCTGGCATCACCAATGCCGATGCCGTTGTCGGAAATTGTCACCGTGTGCTTGCCATCCGGGGCGGTGATGCAGCAGACCGTGATGTCGCTGGCCTGCGCATGCTTGATGGCGTTCAGTACCGCCTCCCGGACAATCTGCAACAGGTGGACCTGCATCTGTGCATCCAGCGCCAGAGACGAAAGCTGGCAGTCGAGAGTCAGCCGGGCAGCGGTCTGTTTTTGTAAATCATCCAGCATCTCCTGCAACGCCGCCGGCAGATTGGCCTGGTTCAGCGTCAGGCGGAAGGTGGTAAGCAGCTCGCGCAGCTGGCGGTAGGCGGCATTCAGCGCCTGGGAAAAATCGGTAATGATCCCCTGCGCCGTTTCGTTTTCTTCCGGCACCGCATGTTTGAGTAGCGTTAACTGGATGCGCAGATAAGAGAGCACCTGCGCCAGCGAATCATGCAGTTCACGGGCAATAGTGGCGCGCTCCTCCATCAACAGCAGCTGGTGATAGTGCTTCTGCGCCTGGTTGGAAAAGAGGCCGCGGCCAAGCATCGTCGCCACGCTTTTCATCAGCGGCATCGGGACGGGGCGCTGCGCGCTTTGCCAGCGCAGCTCACCGAAGCGGGTCTCCATCATCACTACCGGCAGCACCTGGGTGTCGATATGCAGTGCGGCTTCACCCTCCTGCATCTGCCAGCCGTCGCTGGTGTGCAGGGCCAAGTAAGTGATCCCGGTGTATTCGCAAACAATGTGCAGGATGTGGCGGAAGCAGTGACTGTCAATCTTGCCGGTATTCAACGCCTGGGAGCAGGTAAACAGCATCTCCAGCTGCTGGTGGGCTTCGTGCAGGTGATGCGTCTTCTCTTCAACCGAAATCTCCAGCGAGCGGTACAGGGTGTGCAGCTCCGCCGACATATGGTTGAAGGTACGGGAGAGCAGGCCAAGCTCATTGGAGAGATCGGTATTCGGCACCGGGGTATCAAAATGACCTTGTTCAATGCGCAGGCTGGAGGTGACCAGGTGATTGAGCGGGGCGACAACCTGCTGGCGGATACGGCGGAGGGTGACAAACACCAGCAGAAAAATACTGGCCCCACCGGCAAAGGAGATGGCAAAAACCAGAGTGATCTTACGTTCGGCATAGTGCTGCAGGGAGAGGACAAAGGCGTCGATACGCGCCACATACTCGTCCATCTGCGCCTGATACCAGGCGTAATCACCCTGAGCGAGTTTCTTATCCACCGCCTGCCACCGGATCTGCAGCTGGCGATAGTGCTGCTTAACCTCGTCCGGGACATACCAGCTGTTCAGGGTTTGCAGGGCAGGGGCATCCAGGGTTTGTTGCCAGATCCGGCGATGGGGCACCAGGTCGACGCTGCCCCGCTGGATGTTGTAACCCAGGCGATAGCTCTGCATCCGTAACGATCCGGCCAGGTTGATGGCTTCAGCATCACGCTGGCCGCTGGCGAGAGTAAACAGCGCAATCGCGCTGGTCAGCAGCGACAGGGCAATGATGGAGAAAAAGGCCCGGGCAAGGCTGCGTGAAACAGGTTGTTTAACTCTCACCGGTCGCGTCCTGATAAGGGTTTATGCTGGGGAATGAAACGTAATTTCACCCGCGCTGAAATAAATTGATCTGATACAGGTTCAGGCGAAATATTTTCCGTTCCTGGGCAAATGAACATTGCCTGTTACCGTTGCGGTGGGTAAATACACTATTCCGTTAAAAGAATAAGGTTATCAGGGCCAGCAAGGGAACCGTCATGAACCGTTTTATTATGGCAAATAGCCAGCAATGTATTGGATGCTATGCCTGCGAGGTCGCTTGCGTCATGGCACATAATAATGAGCAACATGCCCTCAGCCAGCGCCATTTTACCCCGCGCATCACCGTGGTCAAAGAGGGCAATAAACAGAGCGCCGTAACCTGCCACCACTGTGAAAACGCCCCCTGCGCCCAGAGCTGCCCGAACGGGGCCATCAGCCGCATGCATGACAGTGTACAGGTGGATCAGCGCAAATGTATCGGCTGTAAAGCCTGTGTGGTTGCCTGCCCGTTTGGCACCATCGAGATTGTCACCACACCGCTGGCGGCTACCGCTCAGAAGTGCGATCTCTGCCTTGAGCGTCCGCAGGGGCTCGCCTGTGTGGCGAACTGCCCGGCGGATGCCCTGTCACTGGTGACCCCCGATAACCTGAACCAGCTGGCTCGCGCCCGGCAACTGCGCACGGCGCGCCATGAGGCCCATCCGTGGCAGACCCGGGCGGTGAGCGTGACCAGAACAGGTAGCAAACGCGAGCAGCTGGAGGCTACGCCTGCGCGCGGCGAGCCGGACAAGCTCACCCCTGACGCGCGGGCGGGTAATTTCAACGAAATCTATCTGCCGTTCCGTCCGGCGCAGGCGAAGCGGGAGGCCGACCGCTGCCTTACCTGTGGCGAGCATTCAATATGCGAATGGACCTGTCCGCTGCACAATCATATCCCCCAGTGGATCGAACGGGTGAAAGCGGGGGATATCGCTGGGGCAGTCGAGCTCTCTCACCAGACCAACTGCCTGCCGGAAGTGACAGGCCGGGTCTGCCCTCAGGACAAACTGTGCGAGGGCGCCTGCACGGTGCGCGACGTGGCCGGGTCGGTGACCATTGGCAACATCGAGCGCTATATCTCCGACCAGGCGCTGGCGAAAGGCTGGCGACCGGATCTGAGCCACGTTACGCCGGTTAATAAGCAGGTCGCCATCATCGGCGCCGGACCCGCCGGGCTGGCGTGTGCTGACGCGTTGATCCGTCGCGGCGTCAGCGTCACGGTCTTTGACCGCCATCCGGAAATCGGCGGCCTGCTCACCTTCGGTATTCCGGCCTTTAAGCTGGATAAATCCCTGCTGGCCCGCCGTCGGGAGATCTTCACCGCCATGGGCATCCGCTTCGAACTGAACTGCGAGGTGGGTAAAGATATCCCGCTGGCGCAGCTGCTCAGCGAGTACGATGCCCTCTTTGTCGGGGTGGGGACCTATCGTTCAATGAAAGCGGGTATTCCCAATGAAGATGCGCCGGGCGTTTACGATGCCCTGCCGTTCCTGGTGGGCAATACCCGTCAGCTGATGGGGCTGCCGCCGTCGGTGGAAGAGCCCTTTGTCGATACCGCCGGACTCAACGTCGTGGTGCTGGGCGGTGGCGATACGGCGATGGACTGTGTGCGCACTGCCCTGCGCCACGGGGCGGCGAATGTCACCTGCGCCTATCGCCGGGATGAGGCCAATATGCCGGGCTCGAAAAAAGAGGTTAAAAACGCCAGAGAAGAGGGAGCGACCTTTGAGTTTAACGTCCAGCCGGTGGAGCTCACCCTCGATGACACCGGGCGGGTCAATGGCATCCGCCTGCTGCGCACCCGGCTGGGTGAGCCGGATGCCCAGGGACGCCGTCGTCCGGAGCCCATCGAGGGCAGCGAGTTTGTGATGCCTGCCGAGGCGGTGATTATGGCCTTTGGTTTTAACCCGCATGCGATGCCCTGGCTACAGGCGCAGGGGGTTGAGGTGGATGACTGGGGCAGGATTGCGGCAAGCGTGGAATCGCGCTATCGCTACCAGACCAGCAACCCGCAGATCTTTGCCGGTGGCGACGCGGTGCGGGGAGCCGATCTGGTGGTAACGGCGATGGCGGAAGGGCGACACGCCGCCCAGGGGATCGCCGACTGGCTTGGGGTCGCTTCTCCTACCGAACATTAACCCGACGGGCGACAACGCGGGCTTCGCAGCGTAGTATGACCTGTATTGAGCGCAACGGAGCCCGTATTACCGTGAAAATTGAATTAATTAAAGACAAGTGCCTTTCGGATAACTATTTCATCCTGCGCAACCTGACCTACGATCTGACGCGGCGTAATGGTGAGGTGGTGCGCCACAAACGCGAAGTGTACGATCGGGGCAACGGCGCCACGGTCCTGCTTTACAACCGTGAGAAGCAGAGCGTGGTGTTGATCCGCCAGTTCCGCATTGCCACCTGGGTGAATGGCAACCCCGACGGGCGCCTGATTGAAACCTGTGCCGGGCTGCTGGATAACGATGAGCCGGAAGTGTGCATTCGCAAAGAGGCGATTGAAGAGACCGGCTTTGTCGTCGGCGAGGCACGCAAAGTGTTTGAGCTCTATATGTCTCCGGGTGGCGTAACGGAAATCGTCCATTTCTTCGTGGCGGAATATAGCGACACCCGGCGTGCCGGAGCGGGTGGTGGCATCGAAGATGAGGAGATCGAGGTACTGGAACTACCCTTTGCTCAGGCATTATCGATGATGCAATCAGGTGAAATACGGGACGGCAAAACGGTGATATTATTACAGTATTTGCAAAGTTCCGGGTTAATGGCTTGATCTTATTGCCGTTAATAAGATGTATTCAAAATAAATCTATCCGATAAATCTGATTGAGCAACCCCGTTCTGAGCAGGAAGATACGCTCTGTCTGTTCAGCTATTGCTTTCGGGATCCTGCTATTCATGCGTCACTGCCTTTTATTTGTTTTCATGCTCAGCGTGCTGCCCGCGATGTTAGCCCGGGCGGCACCTGCACAGCGGTCGTTTATTGACTGGCAGGTGACCTGCAACAACCAGAACTTTTGCATCGCCCGTAATGCTGGCGAGCATCACGGGCTGGTGATGACCTTAAGCCGCAGCGCGGGTGCAAAAACTGACGCGTTGCTGCGCATCGATCTCGGTGGGCTGGCAACACCCGATCCCAAACAGCCCGCCATTGCCCCCCGCTTGCTGCTCGACGGCGAGCCGTTGCAGCTTAGCCCCCCGCACTGGCAGATTACCCCGTGGCGTCTGACGACCGACCATGCCGCCACCATTACCGCCTTGCTGACCACACTTCAGCAAAAAAGGGTCATCACGCTCGCCGGTGGCAAGCAGGTCATCTCCCTGGATGGGATGAAAGAGGCGCTACAGTTTATTGATGCTCAGCAAAAGCGTGGCGGGAGCGAAACCGCGTGGATCAACAAAGGGGCACAACCCCCGCTGAGCGTACCGCCCGCACCGGCGCTGAAAGAGGTGGCCGTGGTGAACCCGACGCCGACGCCGCTCACCCGCGAGGAGCGTAGCGATCTGCTCGACTATGGCACCTGGCGTATCAACAACAGCCAGTGTTCGCTCGACCCGGCCCGTCGTGAAGTGCGGGTCACCGCCCTAACGGATGACAAAGCGCTGCTGATGGTTGGCTGCGAGGCGGGGGCATACAACACCGTCGATCTGGCCTGGCTGGTCTCACGCAAAAAGCCGTTTGCTTCCCATGCGGTACGTCTGCGCCTGCCGTTTGTTCCCGCCAGCGACAGCAGCGAGATGGAGTTAATGAACGCCAGTTTTGATGAGAAGAGCCGCGAGCTGACGACCCTGGCGCTGGGGCGTGGGATTGCCGACTGCGGTATCCAGACACGCTGGCGTTTTACCGGCCAGCGTTTCCGTCTGGTGCGGTATGCGGAAGAGCCAAGCTGTGATAACTGGCATGGGCCAGATGCATGGCCGACATTGTGGATAACGCGTTAAAATGCCGGATGGCGCTGCGCTTACCCGGCCTACGAATGACATTAAACTAGTAGGCCCGGCAAGCACGGCGCCGCCGGGCAAAGCACTTACAATAAGGCCTGCGCCTTCTCGACCACATTCTCCACCGTAAAGCCGAAGAACGGGAACAGCTTCTCGGCCGGGGCGGATTCACCGTAGCCGGTCATGCCGACAATCTTCCCTTTTAGCCCGACATACTTGTACCAGTAGTCCGCGATACCCGCTTCCACCGCCACGCGGGCCGTGACGTCTGACGGCAGCACCGACTCGCGGTACTCTTCATCCTGCGCATCAAAGATATCCGTTGAAGGCAGCGACACCACCCGTACTGCATGGCCTTCGGCGGTGAGCTTCTCCGCCGCCTTGACGGTGATCTCCATCTCCGAACCGGTAGCAATCAGAATCAGATCCGGCTTGCCGCCGCTGTCTTTCAGAATATACCCCCCGCGGGCAATATTTTTCACTTGCTCCGGGGTACGCTCGATCTGCGCCAGGTTCTGGCGGGAGAGGATCAGCGCCGTCGGACCGTTGTGGCGCTCTATCGCCAGTTTCCAGCCGACAGCGGCTTCAACCTGATCGCACGGTCGCCAGGTGCTGAAGTTCGGCGTCAGACGCAGGCTGGCCAGCTGTTCCACCGCCTGGTGGGTTGGGCCATCTTCCCCCAGACCGATGGAGTCGTGGGTGTAAACCATGATCTGCCGGGCCTTCATCAGGGCCGCCATACGCGCGGCGTTACGCGCATACTCCACAAACATCAGGAAGGTGGCGGTATAAGGCACAAACCCGCCGTGGTGGGCGATACCGTTGGCAATGGCGGTCATGCCGAACTCGCGCACCCCGTAGTGGATGTAGTTCCCGGCGATATCTTCCTTGAGCGAGGTCGAGCCCGACCAGATGGTCAGGTTACTCGGTGCCAGGTCCGCCGAACCGCCGAGCAGTTCCGGCAGGATTGGGCCAATGGCGTTAAGGACGTTTTGCGAGGCCTTACGGGTGGCGATTTTCGCCGGATTAGCCTGTAAATTTTCAATCAGCGCCTGGGTAGTCTCTTGCCAGTTTTCAGGCAGGCCACCGCCCATGCGACGGCTGAACTCTGCCGCCAGCTCCGGATGGGCTTTCTGATAGGCAGCAAATTTGTCGTTCCAGGCCGCCTGCGCTTTTTCGCCCTCTTCACGGGCATCCCAGGCTTTATAGATCTCTTTCGGGATCTCAAAGGCAGGATATTTCCAGCCCAGCTTCTGGCGGGTCAGGGCCACTTCCTCTTCCCCCAGCGCCGCGCCATGGGACTCTTCCTTGCCGGCCTTGTTCGGGGAACCAAATCCGATGACCGTGCGACAGATTATCAGCGACGGTTTATCAGTTACGCTTTGCGCTTCCTGAATGGCCGCTTTCAGCGCCTCTGGATCGTGACCGTCAATCTCATGAACCACGTGCCAGTTATAGGCCTCAAAGCGTTTGGCCGTGTCGTCAGTGAACCAGCCCTCGGTTTCGCCGTCGATGGAGATGCCGTTGTGATCGTAGAAGCCGATCAGCTTGCCCAGGCCCAGCGTGCCCGCCAGGGAACAGACCTCGTGCGAGATCCCCTCCATCAGGCAGCCATCGCCCATAAAGACATAGGTGTGGTGATCGACAATCTCATGTCCCGGCTGGTTAAACTGCGCCGCCAGCGTGCGCTCGGCAATCGCCAGACCGACCGCATTCGCCAGCCCCTGACCGAGCGGCCCGGTGGTGGTTTCGACCCCTGGCGTATAACCCAGTTCCGGGTGCCCCGGCGTTTTTGAGTGCAGCTGACGGAAGTTTTTCAACTCCTCCAGCGGCAGGTTATAGCCGGAGAGGTGCAGCAGGCTATAAAGCAGCATCGAGGCGTGACCGTTAGAGAGAATAAAGCGGTCGCGGTCATACCACGTCGGATCGTTAGGGTTATGTTTCAGGAAGTCGTTCCACAACACTTCGGCAATATCGGCCATGCCCATCGGCGCGCCTGGGTGACCGGAATTGGCTTTTTGCACGGCATCCATGCTGAGGGCGCGAATGGCATTGGCTAACTCTTTACGGGACATAGTTCACTCCATGGCAAGGTTACAGTTTGGCGGCAAGCAGATCTTCGAGTTTGCGCTGGTCGACCGCGAAAAGACGGATCCCTTCTGACAGCTTCTCGACCGCCATGGCGTCCTGATTATGCTCCCAGCGGAATTCGGCTTCGGTCATGGGTTTGGGTTTTGGCAGCACCGTGGAGGAAGGCACCAGACGGCGGATAACCGGCTCATCTTTCTCCTGCAACTCTTTCAGCAGGTTAGGGGAGATGGTCAAACGGTCGCAGCCGGTGAGGGCCAGGATCTGTTCGGTCCGACGGAAGCTGGCACCCATCACGATGGTTTCATAGCGGTGTTGCTTATAGTAATCGTAGATATTGCGAACGGATTTCACGCCGGGATCTTCGTCCACCACATAAGGGTCCATCGGCTGGCGGGCCTGATACCAGTCGTAGATTCGCCCGACGAACGGTGAAACCAGATGCACCCCGGCCTCGGCGCAGGCACGCGCCTGAGCGAAGGAGAAGAGCAGGGTCAGGTTACAGTTGATCCCCTCTTTCTCAAGCACTTCGGCGGCGCGGATCCCCTCCCAGGTGGAGGCCAGCTTGATCAGAATGCGCGATTTCTCCACATCCTGCTCCTCATAGAGCTGCACAATCTGCCGCGCTTTGGCGATGCTCTTCTCCTGGTCAAACGACAGCCGGGCGTCCACTTCGGTGGAGACGCGCCCCGGAATACTTTTCAGAATTTCGCTACCGATATTCACCGCCAGTTTGTCGCTGGCCTCGGCGACCTGTTGCTCTTTGGTCTTCCCGCGGGCTTTACCAAACGTAATAGCGTCGTCAATCAGGTGCGAGAAGTGCTCAAGCCCGGCGGCTTTCAGCAGCAGCGACGGGTTGGTGGTCGCATCCTGGGGTTGATAATGGCGAATAGACTCGATATCACCGCTGTCAGCCACGACTGTGGTGAATTGTTTGATGCCGTCTAGTTGGTTCATAAATGATGACTCCTTGAAAATAAAAGAGTTGGTGGAGTGTGTTAGATCACACTTCTGCGAAATTCGCGATGGACTTAACAAAAAAGCATAGCAGACGGACATGGTCTTGCTTCGCTGGGCAGGTAACATGATTGTTATAAATTGATAACAATTTTTGTTTTTGGATAGTGAGACTTTGGCACCCTTCAAAGTTTGAACCGCGGTCAGCAGCGATACTATCCGCCACCCTGGGTGAACTCAGACCATAACAACATCACCCATTTTGAACGACACGTGAAAGGAACCTTACAATGGACGATCAGTTGAAACAGAGTGCCCTCGATTTTCATGAATTCCCTGTACCCGGTAAAATTCAGGTCTCCCCCACCAAGCCTCTCGCCACCCAGCGCGACCTGGCGTTAGCCTACTCGCCGGGCGTGGCCGCGCCATGCCTTGAAATCGAAAAAGATCCGCTGGCGGCCTACAAATACACCGCCCGCGGCAACCTGGTGGCGGTGATCTCCAACGGCACCGCGGTGCTGGGGCTGGGGAATATCGGGGCGCTGGCCGGTAAACCGGTAATGGAAGGCAAGGGCGTACTGTTTAAGAAATTTGCCGGTATCGACGTGTTCGATATTGAAGTGGACGAGCTCGACCCGGACAAATTTATCAACGTGGTGGCCGCGCTGGAGCCGACCTTTGGCGGCATCAACCTTGAGGACATCAAAGCGCCGGAATGTTTCTACATCGAGCAGAAACTGCGTGAGCGGATGAACATTCCGGTGTTCCACGACGACCAGCACGGAACCGCCATCATCAGCACCGCCGCTATCCTCAATGGCCTGCGGGTGGTGGAAAAAAACCTCTCTGACGTACGCATGGTGGTCTCCGGGGCAGGCGCGGCAGCTATCGCCTGTATGAACCTGCTGGTGGCGCTGGGGATGCAGAAGCACAACATCGTGGTCTGCGACTCCAAAGGCGTTATTTATAAAGGCCGCGAAGCCAACATGGCGGAGACCAAAGCTGCCTACGCTGTGGAAGATGACGGCAGGCGCACTCTGGCAGAGGTGGTGGACGGCGCGGATATCTTCCTTGGCTGCTCGGGCCCGAAAGTGCTCAGCGAAGAGATGGTGATGAAGATGGCGCGCGCGCCGTTAATCCTTGCCCTGGCCAACCCGGAGCCGGAGATCCTGCCCCCGCTGGCGAAAGCGGTACGCCCGGATGCGATCATCTGCACCGGTCGCTCAGACTACCCGAACCAGGTGAACAACGTTCTCTGCTTCCCATTCATCTTCCGCGGGGCGCTGGACGTCGGCGCGACCGCCATCAACGAAGAGATGAAGCTGGCAGCGGTTCACGCCATTGCCGAGCTGGCCCACGCGGAGCAGAGCGAAGTGGTGGCCTCCGCCTATGGCGATCAGGATCTGAGCTTTGGCCCGGATTACATTATTCCGAAGCCGTTCGATCCGCGCCTGATTGTCAAAATTGCTCCGGCAGTAGCAAAAGCGGCGATGGACTCCGGCGTGGCAACGCGCCCGATCGCCGACTTTGATGCTTACATCGATAAACTCACCGAGTTCGTTTACAAAACCAACCTGTTCATGAAGCCGATCTTCTCCCAGGCGCGCGCGGACGCAAAACGCGTGGTGCTGGCGGAAGGGGAGGAGGCGCGCGTCCTGCACGCCACCCAGGAGCTGGTAAGCCTGGGGCTGGCGAAGCCGATCCTGATTGGTCGTCCGAGCGTGATCGAGATGCGTATCCAGAAGCTGGGTCTGCAGATCAAGCCGGGCGTCGATTTCGAGATCGTCAACAATGAATCCGATCCACGCTTCAAGGAGTACTGGAGCGAATATTACGCGATCATGAAACGTCGGGGGATCACCCAAGAGCAGGCGCAGCGGGCGGTGATCGGCAACACCACGGTGATCGGGGCGATCATGGTCCACCGTGGCGAAGCCGACGCGCTAATCTGCGGCACCATCGGTGAGTACCATGAGCACTTCAGCGTGGTGCAGGAGATCTTCGGCTATCGCGACAACGTGCATACTGCCGGGGCGATGAACGCGCTGCTGCTGCCAAGCGGTAACACCTTTATTGCCGATACCTACGTCAACGACGATCCGACCCCGGAACAGCTGGCGGAGATCACGGTGATGGCCGCGGAAACGGTGCGTCGCTTCGGTATCGAACCGAAGGTGGCGCTGCTGTCGCACTCCAACTTTGGCTCATCCAAATCGGCTGCCGCCTGCAAAATGCGCCAGACTCTGGCGCTGGTGCGCGAGCGCGCGCCGGAGCTGATGATCGACGGGGAGATGCATGGCGATGCCGCGCTGGTGGAGAGTATCCGTAACGAGCGGATGCCGGACAGCCCGCTGAAAGGCTCTGCCAACGTGCTGATCATGCCGAACGTGGAAGCGGCGCGTATCAGCTACAACCTGCTGCGCGTCTCCAGTTCAGAAGGGGTGACCGTCGGGCCGGTACTGATGGGGGTGGCGAAACCGGTGCATGTATTAACCCCGATTGCCTCGGTGCGCCGTATCGTGAACATGGTGGCGCTGGCGGTGGTAGAGGCGCAAACGCAGCCGCTGTAGTGGGTAATTGTCGGGTGGCACTTTCGCTTACCCGACCTGTGGGTCGGGCAAGCACAGCGCCGCCTGGGGTTAAACCCAGTCGCGAACCTTAATAAAATCCTTCAGGGCAGCCTCCGGGCTGCCTTCTTTTGGCTCATAACTGTACTCCCAGCGCACCAGCGGCGGCATCGACATCAGAATCGACTCTGTGCGCCCACCGGTTTGCAGGCCGAACAGCGTCCCGCGGTCCCACACCAGGTTAAACTCCACGTAGCGCCCGCGGCGATAGAGCTGGAACTCGCGCTCGCGCACGCCGTAATTGTGGTTTTTACGCCGTTCGACAATCGGCAGGTACGCCTCGGTATAGCCGTTGCCCACAGCCTGCATAAAGCGGAATGCGGTATCAAAATCGGGGGTGTTGAGATCGTCAAAGAACAGCCCGCCAATGCCGCGCTGCTCGTCGCGGTGCTTCAGGTAAAAATAGTCGTCACACCACTTCTTGTATTTCGGATAGACCTCGTCGCCAAAGGGCTGACACAGATCGCGGGCGGTCTGGTGCCAGTGCACCGCGTCCTCTTCAAAGCCGTAATAAGGCGTTAAGTCGAAGCCGCCACCGAACCACCACACCGGCTCAGCACCCGGTTTTTCGGCAATAAAAAAGCGCACGTTAGCGTGGCTGGTCGGCACGAACGGGTTATGCGGGTGCACCACCAGCGAGACGCCCATTGCCTCAAAGCTGCGGCCTGCCAGCTCCGGGCGGTGCGCGGTAGCCGAGGCGGGCATGGCGTCGCCGTGGACGTGGGAGAAGTTAACCCCGGCCTGCTCGAACACGCCGCCGTTGCGCAGTACGCGGCTGCGTCCGCCGCCACCGGCCTCGCGCTGCCACTCGTCCTGCTGGAATTCACCGCCATCGACGGCGCTCAGTTTCTGGCAAATGTCATCCTGCAGTTGCAGCAGAAAGGTTTTAACCAGCTGTGCATTGGGTTTCATCAACGTTTCCTGGAGTGCGCTTTCTGGTTATCGAACCAGTTAAAGTAACTGATAATGCCGGAGGCAATCGCGTTGGCAATCTTCTGGCGAAACGCCGCCGTGCCGAGCAGACGCTCCTCTTCCGGGTTGGTAATAAAAGAGGTTTCCACCAGCACTGACGGAATTGACGGCGATTTCAGCACCACAAACGCCGCCTGCTCGGTGCCTTTACTGTGCAGACGGTGTACCGGCTTAATCTTCTTCAGAATATGCGAGCCGAGCGTCAGGCTGTTTTTGATGGTATCCGTCTGAACAAGGTCAAACAGCACCTGCTGCAGGAGATGATCTTTATCGGTGGTTTTCTTTCCGGCCACTTCATCCGCGCGGTTTTCCCGGTCGGAGAGGTATTTTGCCATGGCGCTACTGGCGCCGCGGTTGGAGAGGGCAAATACCGATGCCCCCGCCGCCGACGGGTTAGTAAAGCCGTCGGCGTGTATCGACATAAACAGATCCGCGCCGTGCTTGTGGGCGATCTCCACGCGGTCGTACAGCGGAATGAAGGTATCGCCGGTGCGCGTCAGGCGGGCGTCAATGCCGTTGCTGCGTAAAATCGACCGGACATTTTTTGCAATCGCCAGCACAACGTGTTTTTCTTTGGAACCGTTTCTGCCAATGGCGCCGGTATCAATGCCGCCGTGACCGGGATCGAGCATGACCAGACGCTTCGCGCCGGGTTTTTTGGTTTTGGGTTTACTGTGTCCGTTACTGGTTTTGAGTGTGCTCTCGTCTTTTGCCTGAGCCTGCTTTGCGATGCCCGTTAACGTTAAGGCCGCCAGCCCCGCTTTGAGAACCTGACGACGCGATGTGAGTGCTTTTAATGGTTTGAATGTGCTCATGCGGCCTGAATTGTAAAAATTGGGGTCCTGGTGTTATATCGTATCGTCTTTTCCGTTACGACAGTCCATGTGGCGAATTGTTTTACTTTTCATTTCAATACGTGACAAAGTGCCATTATGCCAAATTTTCAGGTGTTTTTCGCGGGATATTGGCGAAAGCGGGCGTTCGCGTCATAATCACTGTTTTTGAACCCAAAAAGGCGGTTAATACCATGGAGATACGTGTTTTTCGCCAGGCAGACTTCGAAGAGGTGATCACTCTCTGGGAGCGCTGCGAGCTCCTGCGACCGTGGAACGATCCGGAGATGGACATCGAGCGCAAGCTCAATCATGACGTCAGCCTGTTTCTTGTGGCGGAGGTGAACGGCGAAGTGGTAGGCACCGTGATGGGCGGCTATGACGGGCATCGCGGCTCGGCGTACTATCTGGGCGTGCACCCGGAGTTTCGCGGGCGCGGCATTGCCAACGCGCTGCTCAATCGTCTGGAAAAGAAACTGATCGCCCGTGGCTGTCCAAAAATTCAGATCATGGTGCGGGAAGATAACGACATGGTACTGGGCATGTACGAGCGTCTTAACTATGAACATGCCGACGTGCTGACGCTGGGCAAGCGCCTGATAGAAGATGAAGAGTATTGATTTTCACCCGGGCGACTACGACAGCTATGGCCGGGTGCGTCTGCCGTTTCTGTTCTGGTGCGTACTGCTCCTCCAGGCGCGCACCTGGGTGCTGTTCGTACTGGCTGGCGCCTCCCGCGATCAGGGCAACACGCTGCTGAGCCTGTTTTATCCCGATCGCAATAACTTCTGGCTCGGGCTGCTGCCGGGGATCCCGGCGGTGCTGGCCTTTTTACTGAGCGGGCGGCGTCACCTCTGGCCGCGCCTGTGGCGTACGCTGCACGGGTTGCTTATCCTCGCCCAGGGCGTACTGCTGTGCTGGCAGCCGCTCCTCTGGCTGAACGGTGAAGCCCTGAGTGGCGTGGGCATTGCGCTGGTGGTGGCCGATATTGTGGCGCTGCTGTGGCTGCTGACCCATCCCCGTCTGCGCGCCTGTTTCACCCTCGAGAAAGATTAAACGGCACTTTTTAGCGATGCTGTACTCCAACAAGCGTTCAAATAACCAGAAAGGAACTCCCGATGAAATCGCTGCGTTTACTGTTATGTGCGCTCCCCGTTGTCCTGACGGGCTGTTCAACGCTTTCCGCCGTTAACTGGTCTGCGGCTTATCCCTGGAACTGGTTCGGCTCATCCACCGACGTGACTGAGCAGGGGGTGGGCAACCTCACCGCCGCCACGCCGCTGGAACAGAGCGCCATCGAATCGGCATTAGGCGGTGATTACCGGCTGCGCAGCGGCATGAGAACGCAGAACGGCAACATTGTGCACTATTACGAAGCGCTGAAAGATGACCAACTGGCCCTGGTGATTAACGGTAATAAAGAGACGGTGACGCGCATCGAGGTGCTGGATAGCGACATCGAAACCGACAGTGGGGTGAAGATCGGTACCCCATTTAGCGACCTCTATCAGAAGGCCTACGGCAACTGCGCGAGCGCACCTGCCGAAGAGGGTGTGGCGGTAGAGTGTAAGGCGGAAGGCAGCCAGCATATCAGCTACCAGTTCAGCGGAACCTGGAATGGCCCGCAGGGGTTAATGCCCTCTGACGACACCCTGAAAAACTGGAAAGTCAGCAAAATTATCTGGCAGCAGTAAATTGCGCCTGGACAAGCCGCCTCGCTGAAAAAGCGGGTATAATCGCCGCCAACCATGCCACGACTTCGTGGCATCTTTTTTTCAGGAGGAGCGATGTCTCAGGTTCAGAGTGGCATTTTGCCAGAACATTGCCGCGCGGCGATTTGGATCGAAGCCAATGTCAAAGGGGATGTTGATGCCCTGCGTGCGGCCAGCAAAGTCTTTATTGATAACGTGGCCACCTTCCAGGCCAAATTCCCGGATGCCCACTGCGGCGCAGTGGTGGCGTTTGGCCACAACGTCTGGCGTCAGCTGAGCGGCGGAGAAGGGGCCGAAGAGCTGAAAGACTTTGTGCCTTATGGTAAAGGTCTGGCTCCGGCCACCCAGTACGACGTGCTGATCCATATTCTCTCTCTGCGTCATGACGTGAACTTCTCCATTGCCCAGGCTGCGATGGTTGCCTTTGGCGACTGCGTTGAAGTAAAAGAAGAGATCCACGGTTTCCGCTGGGTGGAAGATCGCGATCTGAGCGGCTTTGTTGACGGCACCGAAAACCCGGCTGGGGATGAGACCCGTCGTGAAGTCGCGGTGATCAAAGAGGGCGTGGACGCGGGCGGCAGTTACGTCTTCGTCCAGCGCTGGGAGCACAACCTCAAACAGCTTAACCGCATGAGCGTGCACGACCAGGAGATGATGATTGGCCGCACCAAAGAGGCCAATGAAGAGATCGACGGCGACGAGCGCCCGGTGACTTCACACCTGAGTCGCGTGGATCTGAAAGAGGATGGCAAAGGGCTGAAGATTGTCCGCCAGAGCCTGCCGTATGGTACCGCCAGCGGCACACACGGTCTCTACTTCTGCGCCTATTGCGCGCGTCTGTATAACATTGAACAGCAGCTGCTGAGCATGTTTGGCGACACCGACGGTAAGCGCGACGCGATGCTGCGCTTCACCAAACCGGTGACCGGCGGCTACTACTTTGCGCCATCTATCGAGCGTCTGCTGGCGTTATAAAACGGCACTCCTTTCACAGGCCGGGTAAGCGTAAGCGCCACCCGGCACTTTACCCGCACCCTTATTCCCTTTTCTGCTTCCAAATCACTAAACGGTATATAAAACCGTTACTCCTTTAGTACGCGTTATAAATATTATGGCCCTGAGAAAAACATCACATTTTAAGGGTGCGCAATGGCCATTACTGTACTGAAAAAAGGATCTCTGGTGCTGGCAGCTTCAGTGTTGCTGGTCGCGCAGGCGCAGGCAACCGAGCTGCTGAACAGCTCCTATGATGTCTCGCGCGAGCTGTTTGCCGCCCTGAATCCGCCATTTGAACAGCAGTGGGCGAAAGAGAATAACGGCGATAAGCTGACCATTAAGCAGTCTCATGCCGGTTCGTCGAAACAGGCGCTGGCGATTCTGCAGGGGCTGAAGGCCGATGTGGTCACCTATAACCAGGTCACCGATGTGCAGATCCTGCACGACAAAGGCAAGCTGATCCCGGCCAACTGGCAGAGCCGTCTGCCAAACAACAGCTCGCCGTTCTACTCCACCATGGGCTTCCTGGTGCGTAAGGGCAACCCAAAGAACATCCACGACTGGAACGACCTCGTGCGTTCTGACGTGAAGCTGATCTTCCCGAACCCGAAAACTTCCGGCAACGCGCGTTATACCTACCTGGCCGCCTGGGGTGCCGCAGACAAAGCGGACGGCAACGATAAAGCCAAAACCGAACAGTTCATGACTCAGTTCCTGAAAAACGTTGAGGTGTTCGATACCGGCGGTCGCGGTGCTACCACCACCTTCGCGGAACGTGGTCTGGGCGATGTGCTGATCAGCTTTGAATCGGAAGTGAACAACATCCGTAAGCAGTACGAAGCCCAGGGCTTTGAAGTGGTTATCCCGAAAACCAACGTGCTGGCGGAGTTCCCGGTAGCGTGGGTGGATAAAAATATCGAAGCCAACGGCACGGAGAAGGCGGCGAAAGCCTATCTCAACTATCTCTACAGCCCGCAGGCGCAGACGGTGATCACCGATTTCTACTATCGCGTGAATAACCCGGACGTAATGAACAAGCTGAAAGACAAATTCCCGCAGACCGAGCTGTTCCGCGTGGAAGATCACTTTGGCTCATGGCCTGAGGTGATGAAAACCCATTTCGCCAGCGGCGGTGAGTTAGACAAACTGTTGGCGGCGGGGCGTAAGTAATGTTTGCAGTTTCCTCCAGACGTGTGCTGCCGGGCTTTACCTTAAGCCTCGGGACCAGCCTGCTGTTCGTCTGTCTGATTTTGTTGTTACCGCTCAGCGCGCTGGTGGTCCAGCTCTCTGAGATGAGCTGGTCCCAGTACTGGGAGGTGATCAGCAATCCGCAGGTAGTGGCGGCCTATAAGGTGACGCTGCTGTCGGCGTTTGTCGCCTCCCTGTTTAATGGCGTGTTCGGCCTGCTGATGGCGTGGATCTTAACCCGCTACCGTTTCCCGGGCCGCACGTTGCTGGATGCGCTGATGGATTTACCCTTCGCGCTGCCCACCGCGGTGGCGGGCCTGACTCTGGCCTCGCTGTTTTCCGTCAACGGTTTTTACGGCGAGTGGCTGGCGAAGTTTGATATCAAAGTGACCTATACCTGGCTCGGTATTGCGGTGGCGATGGCCTTTACCAGCATCCCGTTTGTGGTGCGAACCGTACAGCCGGTGCTGGAAGAGTTAGGCCCCGAATATGAAGAGGCGGCAGAAACGCTGGGCGCAACGCGCTGGCAGAGCTTCCGCAAGGTGGTACTGCCTGAGCTCTCTCCGGCCCTGCTGGCAGGCGTGGCGCTGTCGTTCACCCGCAGCCTCGGTGAGTTTGGCGCGGTGATTTTTATCGCCGGTAACATCGCGTGGAAAACCGAAGTGACCTCGCTGATGATTTTTGTTCGCCTGCAGGAGTTTGATTACCCGGCGGCGAGCGCCATTGCCTCGGTGATCCTGGCGGCATCGCTGCTGCTGCTGTTCTCGATTAACACTCTGCAAAGTCGCTTTGGTCGACGCGTGGTAGGTCACTGATGGCGGAAATCACTCAATTGAAACGCTACGACGCTCCCCGTATTAACTGGGGAAAATGGGTGCTGATTGGCACCGGCGTGCTGGTATCGGCCTTCATTCTGGTCGTGCCGATGGTCTATATCTTTGTCCAGGCGTTCAGCAAAGGGATTATGCCCGCGCTGCAAAATCTGGCCGACCCGGACATGCTGCATGCCATCTGGCTGACGGTGATGATTGCGCTTATCACCGTGCCGGTAAACCTGGTGTTCGGCATTCTGCTGGCCTGGCTGGTCACCCGCTTTAATTTCCCGGGCCGCCAGCTGCTGCTGACCCTGCTGGACATTCCGTTTGCGGTCTCACCGGTGGTGGCCGGTCTGGTCTATCTGCTCTTCTACGGCTCCAACGGCCCGCTGGGCGGCTGGCTGGATGAGCATAACCTGCAGATCATGTTCGCCTGGCCGGGCATGGTGCTGGTCACGATATTTGTTACCTGTCCGTTTGTGGTACGTGAGCTGGTGCCGGTGATGTTAAGCCAGGGCAGCAACGAAGACGAAGCGGCGGTGCTGTTGGGCGCATCCGGCTGGCAGATGTTCCGCCGCGTCACCCTGCCGAATATCCGCTGGGCGCTGCTCTATGGCGTAGTGTTGACCAACGCCCGTGCGATTGGCGAATTCGGTGCGGTGTCGGTGGTATCCGGATCTATCCGCGGCGAAACGCTGTCGCTGCCGTTACAAATTGAATTGCTGGAGCAGGACTATAACACCGTCGGTTCCTTTACCGCCGCAGCCCTGCTGACGCTGATGGCTATTTTGACCCTGTTTTTAAAGAGTATGGTGCAGTGGCGTTTAGAGAATCAGGCCAAACGCCAGCATCAGGAGGGAAATCATGAGCATTGAGATTGCCAATATTAAGAAGTCCTTTGGTCGCACCCAGGTGCTGAACGATATCTCGCTGGATATCCCTTCCGGACAAATGGTGGCGCTGCTGGGGCCGTCTGGCTCCGGGAAAACCACGCTGCTGCGTATTATCGCCGGTCTGGAGCATCAGACCAGTGGGCACATCCGCTTCCACGGCACCGACGTCAGCCGCCTGCATGCGCGCGACCGTAAGGTGGGCTTTGTGTTCCAGCATTACGCCCTGTTCCGCCACATGACGGTGTTCGATAACATCGCCTTTGGCCTGACGGTGCTGCCGCGCCGTGAACGTCCAAACGCCGCCACCATCAAAGCGAAAGTGACCAAACTGCTGGAGATGGTGCAGCTGGCGCACCTGGCTGACCGTTATCCGGCCCAGCTTTCCGGCGGCCAGAAACAGCGCGTGGCGCTGGCCCGCGCCCTGGCGGTGGAGCCGCAGATCCTGCTGCTGGATGAACCCTTCGGCGCGCTCGATGCCCAGGTGCGTAAAGAGTTGCGTCGCTGGCTGCGCCAACTGCATGAAGAGCTGAAATTCACCAGCGTCTTCGTCACCCACGATCAGGAAGAGGCGATGGAAGTAGCCGACCGGGTGGTGGTAATGAGCCAGGGGAATATCGAGCAGGTTGATGAGCCTGAGCAGCTCTGGCGTGAACCGGCGACCCGCTTCGTGCTGGAGTTTATGGGGGAAGTGAACCGACTGCATGGCAACATCCGCGGCGGCCAGTTCCACGTTGGCGCCCACCGCTGGCCGCTGGGTTATACCCCAGGCTATCAGGGGCCGGTCGATCTCTTCCTGCGTCCGTGGGAAGTGGATGTCAGCCGTCGCACCAGTCTCGACTCGCCGCTGCCAGTCCAGGTGCTGGAAGCCAGCCCAAAAGGTCACTACACCCAACTGGTGGTACAGCCGCTGGGCTGGTACAACGAACCGTTAACGGTGGTGATGCGCGACGAGGAGCCGCCGCACCGTGGTGAACGCCTGTTTGTCGGCCTGCAACATGCGCGTATTTACCACGACAAGGATCGTATCGAGACGCGCGGAAATCTTGCTCTGGCGGAATCTGCCTGATAGGTTAACGCCACGTAGTTTTGCCGGGTGGCGCTGCGCTTACCCGGTCTACGATATGCTTTGTGTAGGCCCGGTAAGCGTCAGCGCCACCGGGCTTTTTATTGGACAGCGGTCATGAACACATTAGAACAAACCATCGGCAATACCCCTCTGATCAAGCTGCAACGGATGGGGCCGGATAACGGCAGCGAAATCTGGATCAAACTGGAAGGCAACAACCCGGCGGGTTCGGTGAAGGATCGTGCCGCGCTGTCGATGATTGTCCAGGCGGAAAAGCGCGGTGAAATCAAACCCGGCGATGTGCTGATCGAGGCGACCAGCGGGAACACCGGCATTGCGCTGGCGATGATCGCCGCCCTCAAGGGCTATCGCATGAAGCTGCTGATGCCGGACAACATGAGCCAGGAGCGCCGTGCCGCGATGCGGGCTTACGGTGCCGAGCTGATTCTTGTGACCAAAGAGCAGGGGATGGAAGGGGCGCGCGATCTGGCCCTTGAGATGGCTGAGCGCGGTGAAGGTAAGCTGCTGGATCAATTCAACAACCCCGATAACCCCTATGCCCATTACACCACCACCGGCCCGGAGATCTGGCAGCAGACCGAAGGCCGCATCACCCATTTTGTCTCCAGCATGGGAACCACGGGCACCATCACCGGCGTCTCTCGTTTTCTGCGTGAGCAGGAAAAAGCGGTCACCATTGTTGGCCTGCAACCGGAAGAGGGGAGCAGCATCCCGGGTATTCGCCGCTGGCCTGCGGAGTACATGCCGGGCATTTTTAATGCTCAGCTTGTGGACCAGGTGCTGGATATTCACCAGCGCGAGGCGGAAAATACCATGCGTGAACTGGCCGTGCGCGAAGGCGTTTTTTGCGGCGTCAGTTCAGGTGGCGCGGTAGCAGGTGCCCTGCGCATTGCACAGGCGGTGCCGGGCGCGGTAGTGGTGGCGATCATCTGCGATCGCGGCGATCGCTATCTCTCTACCGGCGTGTTTGGTGAGGAGAGCTATACGCAGGGGGCAGGGATCTAAAAGCGATGGAGATGATTTTATTCCGGGATAAAACCCGGGCGCAGCAGAGCGATATTGTGGCTGTGCAGTCGCAGGTGGTGTATGGCAGCGTGGGCAACAGCATTGCGGTGCCCAATATTCGACAGCATCGCCTCAACGTGACGGCGATACCGACCGTGCTGTTCAGTAATACCCCTCACTACGACACCTTTTACGGTGGGGTGATCCCCGACGAGTGGTTCAGCGGCTACCTGCAAGCGTTGGACGAGCGGGACATTTTGCGGGAGCTGAAAGCGGTTACCACCGGCTACATGGGCAGCGCCAGCCAGATTATCCTGCTGGCGAACTGGCTGCGCACGATTAAGGCGCAGCATCCGGATATCTTTATTCTGGTGGACCCGGTCATTGGCGACACCGACAGCGGAACCTACGTTAAACCCGACATTCCGGAGGCCTATCGTCAGCATCTGCTGCCGCTGGCGCAGGGGATTACGCCCAATGTTTACGAGCTGGAAGTGCTCAGTGGCAAAACGTGTCGGGATAACGCCAGCGCCATTGCGGCGGCAAAAGGGCTCCTTTCCGATACGCTGCAGTGGGTGGCGATTACCAGCGCCCCGGTGGCCGGTGGCGCTGACGCTATTCATGTGGTGTTGGTATCCCATGACGAGGTGACAATCAGCACCCATCCCCGCGTCAACGTCGATCTTAAAGGTACTGGCGATCTGTTTTGTTCAGAGCTTGTCAGCGCGCTGGTGCAGAATGAGAGTGTGGCGGCGGCGATAAATCGGGCAGGGGAGAGGGTGACGCAGGTCATGCAGTACACTCAGGAAAAAGGGTACGACGAACTGGTTTTACCCCTCTGACAAACAAAAATGGCGCCCGAAGGCGCCATTTTTCTGTGCGGTCAAAAATTACTTTTTGATGCGGATAACCGGGGTTTCACCCACGGTGACGCTGCCGGACAGTTTAATCAGCTCTTTGATTTCGTCCATGTTGGAGATAACAACCGGCGTCAGGGTAGACTTGGCTTTCTCTTCCAGCAGTGGCAGATCGAATTCAATCACCGGATCGCCAACTTTAACGCGCTGGCCTTCTTCAGCGATACGCTTGAAGCCTTCGCCTTTCAGTTCAACAGTGTCGATACCGAAGTGAACGAACAGCTCAATACCGCTATCGGATTCGATAGAGAATGCATGGTTGGTTTCAAAAATCTTACCAATCGTGCCGTCAACCGGTGCAACCATTTTGTTACCGGTTGGTTTGATAGCAATGCCATCACCAACGATTTTCTCAGCAAATACGACATCTGGCACGTCTTCGATGTTGACGATCTCACCAGACAGCGGAGCAACAATCTCAATAGTTCCGGTGTCGTTATTGCCTTTGTCACCGAATAGTTTACTAAATAAACCCATTAGACTTCTCTCCTAAGCAGTAATTTGGGCCGCATCTCGTGGATTAGCAGATTGTTTTTTCTTCAATGAACTTGTTAACCAGCGTCATTAACTCGTCCGTTGTCGGTTGAGCAAGAGCCTGCTCTGCTAACACCTTCGCATCTTCGAAGTTCGTGTTACGGATAATCTTCTTGATGCGCGGGATGGAAATGGCGCTCATAGAGAATTCGTCCAGACCCATACCCAGCAACAGAAGTGTAGCACGTTCATCGCCTGCAAGCTCACCACACATGCCTGTCCACTTACCTTCTGCATGAGAAGCATCAATAACTTGCTTGATCAAGTTCAGTACGGACGGTGACATTGGTTGGTAAAGATGTGAAATCATATCATTACCACGGTCAACTGCCAGGGTGTACTGGGTTAAATCGTTGGTACCAATACTAAAGAAGTCCACTTCTTTGGCTAAATGACGGGCAATCGTCGCGGCAGCTGGGGTTTCTACCATCACGCCAACTTCGATTGCTTCGTCGAATGCTTTACCTTCGTCGCGCAGTTCCTGTTTGAAGATTTCGATCTCTTTCTTCAGTGAACGCACCTCTTCAACAGAGATGATCATCGGGAACATGATGCGCAGTTTACCGAAAGCGGAGGCGCGCAGGATAGCGCGGACCTGGTCGCGCAGGATCTCTTTGCGATCCATGGCGATACGCACGGCACGCCAGCCCAGGAACGGGTTCTCTTCTTTCGGGAAGTTCATGTACGGCAGCTCTTTGTCGCCGCCGATGTCCATGGTACGGACGATAACGGCCTGAGAGCCACAGGCTTCTGCAACCGCTTTATAGGCAGCAAACTGCTCTTCTTCGGTTGGCAGGGCGTCACGGTCCATGAACAGGAATTCAGTACGATAGAGACCGACACCTTCCGCGCCGTTGCGCTCAGCGCCATCGACGTCGCGTACGGTACCGATGTTTGCGCACACTTCTACCTGATGACCATCCAGCGTAATAGCAGGCAGATCTTTCAGCTTAGCGAGTTCCGCTTTTTCAGTCGCAACCTGCTCCTGAACGGTACGCAGTTTTTCGATCTCTTCGTTAGTTGGGTTGACGTAAACCACGTTGTTTACGGCATCCAGAATCAGATAATCGTCGTTTTTCACCTGTGCGGTCACGCTACCGGTACCCACGATGGCTGGCAGCTCCAGAGAACGCGCCATGATAGAGGTGTGGGAGGTACGGCCACCCGCGTCGGTGATGAAACCCAGCACCTTGTTCAGGTTCAGCTGTGCGGTTTCTGACGGGGTCAGGTCGGCAGCAACCAGGATGACTTCATCCTGAATCGCGCTCAGATCGATAATGGCAAGGCCAAGGATGTTGCGCAGCAGGCGCTTACCGATATCACGCACGTCAGCCGCGCGTTCTTTCAGATATTCATCATCCAGCTCTTCCAGGGCAGATGCCTGACCTTCGATAACTTCATGCGCAGCGGCATCCGCTGTCATGCCTTTATCTTTAATCAGGGCTATGATTTCCTGCTCAAGCTCCTCATCTTCGAGCAACATGATGTGCCCTTCGAAGATGGCTTCTTTTTCTTCACCGAAAGTTTCGCCAGCTTTAGTTTTGATCGCTTCCAGTTGCGCAGATGCTTTTGCACGGCCACTCAGAAAACGTTCAACTTCCTGATTTACCTTATCAGCAGAAATTTTTTTCCGGTCGATGACGATCTCGTCTTCTTTCAACAGAAGTGCTTTGCCGAAAGCGATACCCGGGGATGCTAAAATGCCTGAAATCATAACCCTACCTTACTTGTGACTGATATTTAAAAGAACCCGGATACTTACTCGAGCTCAGCCATCAGTTTTACCAGATGCTCAACTGCTTTCTGCTCGTCTTCGCCTTCCGCGGAGATGGTCACAACGGTGCCCTGAGTCAGACCCAGAGTCTGCAGTTTGAACAGGCTTTTTGCGCTTGCGCTTTTGCCGTTGGAAGTCACAGTGATCTCAGAAGTGAAGCCTTTTGCTTCTTTAACAAACTGAGCAGCAGGGCGGGTGTGCAGACCGTTCGGAGCGGTAATGGTAACTTCTTGCTGGAACATTGTATTTCCCCAACTTATTGGTTTAGTGTTGTGGAACTAAAGTCTAGCCTGGCGGCAGGACTTTAGCCTGTATTGTTAGCACCGGCTTAACGGCACGAGGCACAAATGTGTCAAACGTATTCCGGCACTGGCATGTCAGGCTGCTGACGTCTCGCTCGACATTAAACATTATGCCGCGAAAGCAAGACTTGAACCAAATCATAAAATCGATTCAGCAGCGCGAATTCCTGGATCGATTAATTTCGTGCTTCAAAATAATTGTCAGCTTAAATACCAGAGCCAACGGGGTTGAGCAATGCCGGAAGAGATAAAAGTTTGAAGCAGGCCACAAAAAAGCACCCGAATGGGTGCTTTTTTACGCGATATTTACATTCTGGCACTACTGTTGCAGTTCTTTCTCGGTGAAGAGATCGGCAAACAGGGCAGTACTTAAATAACGCTCACCCGACGATGGAAGAATAACCACGATATTCTTATTGGTAAAGGTTTCATCCTCAAGTAATTTTAGCGCGGCGGCTACAGCAGCACCGGAGGAGATACCCGCCAGAATACCCTCTTCTTCCATCAGGCGGCGCGCGGTAGAAATGGCTTCATCGTTAGTAATAGCCACAACTTTATCAATCAGTTTCAGATCCAGGTTGCCTGGAATAAAGCCCGCGCCGATACCCTGAATTTTATGCGGGCCCGGCTTCAGCTCTTCTCCGGCCAGCGCCTGGGCAATGACTGGAGAGTCGGTTGGCTCAACGGCAACGGTAATAAGATCTTTTTTACCTTTTGTGCCTTTAATATAACGGCTCACGCCTGTCAGCGTACCGCCGGTACCGACACCAGAGATAAAGACATCAACCTGACCGTCGGTATCTTCCCAGATTTCCGGACCGGTGGTCTTCTCGTGGATTTCCGGGTTAGCCGGGTTGCTGAACTGCTGCAACAGCAGATATTTAGCCGGATCGCTGGCCACAATTTCTTCTGCTTTCTGAATAGCGCCTTTCATGCCTTTTGCGCCTTCGGTTAAGACCAGATTTGCGCCCAGGGCCTTCAGCAGTTTACGACGTTCGATACTCATGGTTTCTGGCATAGTCAGCGTCAGCTTATAACCGCGCGCGGCGGCAACGTAGGCCAGCGCGATACCGGTGTTACCGCTGGTCGGCTCAACGAGCTCAACGCCCGGTTTCAGCACGCCACGCTTTTCCGCATCCCAAATCATGTTGGCACCGATACGGCATTTTACGCTGAAGCTTGGGTTACGAGATTCTACCTTCGCCAGGATGCGTCCATTACCGATACGGTTCAGTCGAACCAGGGGCGTGTGACCGATAGTCAGCGAGTTATCTTCAAAAATCTTACTCATGGCCTGTCCTTAACTGTTTGAAATTGGGATACCGTCCCAGCATACCTGTTGCATAGGTAGGGGGAAGTAAGGAAATCGCATATCTATATGCTGCATAGAAATAATGGGGATCAGTATGGAATAAGGGGCGGCATAAGCCACCCCTCTTTTTAACTTATTTCCACAAAGCGTGTTTGTCGCGATAACAATCCACCCACATCGCCGTGGCCCCGCACACCGCCACCGGCATGATGAAAAGGTTAAGGAACGGGATCATAGTGAACAGGCTGGTCAACGCACCAAACTGCATATTGGCAACTTTGCGGCTGCGCAGAGCGGTGCGCATCTCTTCGAAAGGCACTTTATGGTTATCAAAAGGATAGTCGCAATACTGGATGGCCAGCATCCACGCGCTGAACAGGAACCAGAGCACTGGCGCTACGGTCTGGCCGATACCGGGAATAAAATAGAGGAGCAGCAGCACGATGGCGCGGGGCAGATACCATGCCAGCTTTTGCCATTCGCGTTTCATAATCCGCGGCAGATCTTTCATAATCCCCAGCACGCCGGTGTCCGGCGGCGTGGCGCCCGTCAGCCGCGCTTCCAGCTGTTCGGCGAGCAGACCGTTAAAGGGGGCAGCGATCCAGTTGGCGAGCGTCGAGAAAAAGTAGCCAAACACCAGCAGAACCGAAACGATCGCAATCGGCCACAGCAGATAGCTCAGCCATTGCAGCCAGTCGGGAACATGGCTCATGAGCGCCGGGATCCAGGTGTCCAGACGGGTAAACAGCCACCAGAAGGCGCCCCCCATCAGCAGAACGTTGATCAGCAGAGGCAGGATCACAAAGCGTCTGATGCCGGGCAGGGAAACCAGTTTCCAGCCCTGCGAAAAGTACCAGACGCCGCTGCGTGAAGGGGAAGATGTCGATGAAACCATAACCAGGTTGAGCTCCTTTTATCACAACCAGTGAAATTGCCTGCCTATATTAGCCAGTTGCGGCACGTTGACCAGTTCGGAAATGTTCGAAAAAACAGCAAAAAGCACGATTTAACTCATCTTTATGCTGCGAATGCTCTGCACGCACTTGCACTTGACGTAATCGGCAAATACTCTTAGTGAGTAAATGTTTGCCGTGGTGGCAAGGTGTTAGAACAACAGAGAATATAATGATGCAGGATTTGCGTCTGATATTAATCATTGTTGGCGCGATCGCCATAATCGCTTTACTGGTCCATGGGTTCTGGACCAGCCGTAAAGAGCGCTCTTCTATGTTTCGCGATCGCCCACTGAAGCGCATGAAGTCTACCCGTGACGACGATAGCGATGAGGATATCGACGACATGGAAGACGAGGGTGTAGGTGAAGTACGCGTTCATCGGGCCAATAGTGTGCCCGGCGCAGGCCATGGGGAGCATGAAGCGCCTCGTCAGCCTCCGCAGCATCAGTACCAGCCGCCTTACGCCTCTGCACAGCCACGTCCCGCTGCGCCGCAGCCCGTGGCCGAACCGGTACGCCAGCCGCAGCCGCAGCAGCATGAACCTGTGCGACAGCAGCCCGTGCCGCCGCAGCATGAACCTGTGCGTCAGCAGCCGGTGCCGCAGCCGCAATATGCCGCTCAGCCTGAACCACAGCCGCAGCCACAACCTGTCGTACAGCAGGCGCCACAGCCTGTTGCACCAGCGCCGCAACCCGCCCCTGCGCCAGCACCGGTTTCAGAGCCGGAGCCGGTTGTCGAGGCCGCGCCAGTGGCTGAAAAACCACAGCGTAAAGAGACGGTGATTGTGATGAGCGTTGCGGCTCACCAGGGCACCACCCTGAATGGCGACGTGCTGCTTAACAGCATTCATCAGGCGGGCTTTAAATTTGGCGATATGAATATCTTCCATCGCCACCTCAGCCCTGACGGCAGCGGTCCTTCGCTGTTCAGCTTGGCGAATATGGTTAATCCGGGAACCTTTGATCCTGAGATGACCGGTGATTTCACGACGCCGGGCATTACGATCTTTATGCAGGTGCCCTCGTATGGCGATGAACTGCAAAACTTTAAGCTGATGCTGCAGTCCGCTCAGCATATTGCCGATGAAGTCGGCGGTATGGTGCTCGACGATCAGCGTCGAATGATGACGCCGCAGAAACTGCGCGAATATCAGGACCGCATCCGCGAAGTGAAAGAAGCTAACGCGTAAACTTTCGCGTTTGTTTCACACCTCCTCAACCCCCGCCTGTCGGGGGTTTTTCTCATTAATGGTGCGACATGGACTCAATCGAACAACAACTCACCGAACTGCGAACCACGCTTCGCCACCATGAATATCTCTATCATGTGATGGATGCGCCGGAAGTGCCGGACGCGGAGTATGACCGTCTGATGCGTGAGCTGCGCGAGCTTGAAGCGCAGCACCCCGAATTAATCACGCCGGACTCGCCAACCCAGCGCGTCGGGGCGGCACCGCTGGCCTTTTTCAGCCAGGTCCGTCATGAAGTGCCGATGCTGTCGCTGGATAACGTCTTTGATGAAGAGAGCTTCCTCGCCTTCAACAAACGCGTCCAGGATCGCCTGAAGCATACCGATGCCCTGAGCTGGTGCTGCGAGCTGAAGCTGGATGGGCTGGCCGTCAGCATTCTGTACGAAAATGGCGTGATGATCCGCGCGGCCACCCGCGGCGATGGCACCACTGGCGAGGACATTACCGCCAATGTGCGTACCATCCGCGCCATTCCGCTCAAATTACATGGCGAGAACATTCCGGCACGTCTCGAAGTGCGCGGCGAAGTTTTCCTGCCCCAGGCGGGATTTGAAAAAATTAACGAAGAGGCGCGTCGTACCGGCGGCAAAATCTTCGCTAACCCCCGCAATGCCGCCGCCGGATCGCTGCGCCAGCTTGACCCGCGTATTACCGCGAAGCGCCCGCTAACGTTCTTCTGCTATGGCGTCGGCATCCTGGAAGGGGGCGAGCTGCCTGATACCCATCTGGGCCGTTTGCTGCAGTTTAAAGCCTGGGGGCTGCCGGTCAGTAACCGGGTGCAGCTGTGCGACTCGCCGGAGGCCGTGCTGGCGTTTTATCGTCAGGTTGAAGCCGATCGTCCGACGCTGGGCTTCGATATCGACGGGGTGGTGATCAAAGTCAACTCCCTCGCACTGCAGGAGCAGCTTGGCTTTGTCGCCCGTGCGCCGCGCTGGGCGGTAGCCTTTAAGTTCCCGGCGCAGGAACAGATGACCTTTGTGCGTGACGTAGAGTTCCAGGTGGGGCGAACCGGGGCGATAACGCCTGTCGCGCGTCTGAAGCCGGTTCAGGTGGCCGGGGTACTGGTCAGCAATGCAACCCTGCACAACGCCGATGAGATCGATCGGCTTGGGCTGCGTATTGGCGATAAGGTGGTGATCCGCCGTGCCGGGGACGTGATCCCGCAGGTGGTGAACGTGGTGGAATCAGAGCGTCCTGACGATACGCGCCCCGTTGAGTTCCCGACCCACTGTCCGGTGTGCGGCTCAGATGTTGAGCGCGTCGAAGGGGAGGCCGTAGCCCGCTGTACCGGCGGTTTGGTCTGCGGCGCCCAGCGCAAAGAGTCCCTGAAACATTTCGTCTCCCGCCGGGCAATGGATGTAGACGGTATGGGCGATAAGATCATCGACCAGCTGGTGGAAAAAGAGTATGTCCATACGCCAGCCGATCTGTTCCGCCTGACGCCCGGTAAGCTGACCGGGCTGGATCGCATGGGGCCTAAATCTGCCCAGAACGTGGCCGATGCGCTGGAAAAGGCCAAAGAGACCACCTTTGCCCGTTTCCTCTACGCACTGGGTATCCGCGAAGTAGGTGAAGCGACGGCGGCAGGGCTGGCGGCATATTTCGGTACGCTGGAGGCGCTCGAAAAGGCGACGATCGACGAACTGCAAAAGGTGCCGGACGTTGGCATCGTGGTTGCTACCCACGTCTTTAACTTCTTCTCGGAAGAGAGCAACCGCGACGTTATCGGTCAGTTGCTTAATGAAGGGATCCGCTGGTCTGCGCCGGTGGCGATCAACGCCGACGAGATTGATAGCCCCTTTGCCGGCAAAACCGTGGTGCTGACCGGTAGCCTGAGCCAGCTTTCACGCGATGATGCTAAAGCGCGTCTGACGGCGCTGGGGGCGAAAGTGGCTGGCAGCGTGTCGAAGAAAACCGACCTGGTGATTGCCGGTGAAGCGGCGGGCTCTAAACTTGCCAAAGCGCAGGAGCTGGGCATTACGGTCATCGACGAAGACGAAATGCTGCGTCTGTTGGGAGAGTAACGTGGATAAAGCGCAGCTTATTGAGATAGCCAATACCGAAATGCCGTTCGGCAAGTACAAAGGCCGTCGGCTGATTGACTTGCCGGAAGAGTATTTGCTGTGGTTTGCCCGTAAGGATGAATTTCCTGCCGGGCATCTGGGTGAGCTGATGGCCTTAACGTTGCTGATTAAAACCGAAGGGCTGACCCAGCTGGTTCAGCCCCTGAGACGTCCTTAAACTTTTGCCGCGCGGGCCTGCTCCCGCGCCTGCAACTCATCGGTCTGGCGACGGTAGCGACGCGCCAGCACCGCGCAAATCATCAGCTGCAGCTGGTGGAAGATCATCAGCGGCAGCACCATTATCCCAACCACCGAGGCTGGAAACAGAATGTTGGCCATCGGGATGCCGTTAGCCAGACTCTTTTTCGAGCCACAGAAGACAATGGTGATTTCGTCAGCTTTGTTAAACCCGAAGCGGCGCGCGGCAAAGATGTTGATGGCAATGATAATCGCCAGTAGCACCAGGCTGACCACCACGATAAACAGCAGCGATCCGACCCCAACCTTATGCCAGATGCCATGCACCACGGCTTCGCTGAACGCGGAGTAGACCACCAGCAAAATCGATGACTGATCGGTTTTGGCGATCCACTTTTTATGTTTCGCCACAAATGCCTCGGTCCACGGGCGGGAAAGATGCCCCAGGACAAACGGCAGCAGCAGTTGCAGCATGATTTTGCCCACCTGCTCCAGACTGCCCTCTGCGCCGTGCATGTCCATCACCAGCCCCACCAGAAGCGGCGAAAGGAAAATCCCCAACAGGCTTGAGGCGGAGGCTGAACAGACCGCAGCCGCCACGTTACCGCCGGCCATGGAGGTAAAGGCGATGGCCGACTGCACCGTAGCTGGCAAAATGCAGAGATAGAGGAAGCCGGTATAAAGTGCCGGGTCGACGTCGACTGGCGCCCACCAGGCAAACAGCACGCCCAGCACAGGGAAAACGACAAAGGTGCTGCACATTACCCACAGGTGCAGTCGCCAGTGACTGCCGCCCGCGATAATTGCCTCACGGGAGAGTTTTGCCCCATGCATAAAGAACAGCAGCGCGATGGCGGCAGTGGTTAAACCTTCAAAGAAAGGGACAAAGCCGCCGCGAGCCGGGAAGAAGGAGGCGAGCAGAACCACGACGATAAGAATAAGGGTGAACGGATCGAGAATGCGCAAAAGTTTCATAAACACTCCTGAAAACAGATAACGCTATTGTGCTTAACTCCGTTTGAGAAATAAAATTGATTTATTGCATCAATTTATGAGTAAAACAGATGAATTACTCTCTGCGGCAACTTCGTATATTTGTCACCGTCGCGCAGGCGAAAAGTTTCAGCCGCGCGGGAACGATGATCGGCCTGAGCCAGTCCGCGGTGAGCCATAGCGTGAAAGAGCTGGAGTTACAGACCGGCGTGCGGCTTATCGATCGCACTACCCGTGAGGTGGTGTTGACAGAGGCGGGTCAACAGCTGGCCGCGCGTCTGGAAAGACTGCTGGATGAACTTACCAGTACGCTACGGGATGCAGGCAGAGTAGGGCAACAGCTCTCCGGAACAGTAAGGGTCGCCGCCAGCCAGACCATTTCGGCGCATTTGATTCCACACTGTATCGCGCAAAGTAATCATCAGTACCCGGATATCAATTTTGTGCTCCATGACCGGCCGCAGCAGTGGGTTCTGGAGAGCATCCGCCTGGGGGAAGTCGATTTCGGTATCGTTATCGATCCGGGGCCGGTTAGCGATCTGGAGTGTGAAGAGGTGCTCTCTGAGCCTTTCTTATTGCTTTGCCGTGACGACGATCCCCTTGCTGCTCTGGAGGAGGTGACGTGGCAGTCGCTTCAGGGGACCAAACTGGTGTTACAGGATTACGCCTCTGGCAGTCGGCCACTGATTGATGCGGCTCTGGCAGAGCAGCAGGTCAGGGCGACGATTGTGCAGGAGATTGGTCATCCCGCCACGCTCTTTCCAATGGTAGAAGCCGGGATTGGGATTAGCGTGCTGCCAGCGCTGGCGCTCCCGTTGCCGCAGGGGAGTCGGCTGACGGTAAAACGTTTCACGCCAATCATCGAGCGGAAGCTGATGCTGGTTCGTCGAAAGAATCGCTCGCTTTCGGGTGCTGCTCAGGCGCTGTGGGAAGTGGTACGCATGCAGGCGAAGCGGCTGACGCAGGCCCGCATACGTGATCCGCTTTTTAGCCCAGAAAACCGTTAAACGTAGATATCAATCTGGTGTTCAGCGGAAAGGGAGTTAACGCCTTCCACTTTACCCTGCTGTTTATCCTGCTTCTGCTGAGCTTCTTCCGCCTGGCGACGCTGTAACTGCTGGAGCTGGGCCTGCAACATTTCGATTTGGTTCTGCAGCAGCTCCTGCTGCTTTTTTTTCTCTTCCGTCGAGCCGCTGCCGTTGGCAACATCTTTCAGCTGTTTGGTGAGTTTGGTGATTTGTGAGGTCAGGCGGCTGATCTGTGACGCAATGTCGCTGCCACCGGCGTTGCTGCTGCCGCTGCTTTGGGTTTGTACAGATGGGGTGGATGTTTGAATCGTTGTCATGACGATAGTCTCTTGCCTAAAAAAGAGATATCGGCAGAAAATTGAAGGGCTTGAGAAGCGCTACCTGAAGTAGTAGGAATCGCAGATAGCAAAAAGGCGCCTTTAGGGCGCCTTTTTACATTGGTGGGTCGTGCAGGATTCGAACCTGCGACCAATTGATTAAAAGTCAACTGCTCTACCAACTGAGCTAACGACCCGAAGTGGTGGGTGATGACGGGATCGAACCGCCGACCCCCTCCTTGTAAGGGAGGTGCTCTCCCAGCTGAGCTAATCACCCACTTCGGTACTTCATTTACTACGGCAAGAAATCCAGCTGGCGAGAAAGTGGTGGGTGATGACGGGATCGAACCGCCGACCCCCTCCTTGTAAGGGAGGTGCTCTCCCAGCTGAGCTAATCACCCACTTCTCAATTTCTTGCTACACGGCGGAGACTACATAAAGTAGTTGGTGGGTGATGACGGGTTCGAACCGCCGACCCCCTCCTTGTAAGGGAGGTGCTCTCCCAGCTGAGCTAATCACCCCCGCTGTGTGGAGTCGCATTATAGGGAGAGTTGAAAATGAGTCAACGCCTTTTCTAAAGATTTTGTTCGTTCGTCGTAAAATTAAACAAAACGATCGCAAAACCGCCTGTGATGCATGATTTCTAAACAAAAACGGCTACAGAGAGCGATCTGACAGTAACAAGATTGAGGAATCAGGCTGGAGTGATAGAATATTGCCCACTTTAGTTTCCAGGATATGCCGGTTGTCGGCATCTTTATCACTGTAAGGCCACTTCATGAAAATCAAAACTCGCTTCGCGCCAAGCCCGACAGGCTACCTGCACGTCGGCGGTGCGCGTACTGCTCTCTATTCCTGGCTGTTTGCTCGCAACCAGGGCGGTGAGTTTGTGCTGCGTATCGAAGACACCGATCTCGAACGCTCCACGCCGGAAGCAATCGAAGCCATTATGGATGGTATGAACTGGCTCAATCTGGAGTGGGACGAAGGCCCTTATTTCCAGACTAAACGTTTTGATCGCTACAACGCCGTCATTGATGACATGCTTGAAGCGGGCACTGCATATAAGTGCTACTGCTCGAAAGAGCGCCTGGAAGCGCTGCGTGAAGAGCAGATGGCCAATAACGAAAAGCCTCGTTACGACGGTCGCTGCCGCCACGATCATTCACATCATGCGGCGGATGAACCGTGCGTAGTGCGTTTCGCTAACCCGCAGGAAGGTTCAGTCATTTTTGACGATCAGATCCGCGGCCCGATCGAATTCAGCAACCAGGAGCTGGACGATCTGATTATCCGCCGTACCGACGGTTCACCAACCTATAACTTCTGCGTCGTGGTGGATGACTGGGATATGGCGATCACCCACGTGGTGCGTGGCGAAGACCATATCAACAACACCCCACGTCAGATCAACATCCTTAAAGCGCTGAATGCGCCGGTACCGGTTTACGCCCACGTTTCTATGATCAACGGTGACGACGGTAAAAAACTGTCTAAACGCCACGGCGCAGTCAGCGTCATGCAGTATCGTGACGACGGCTACCTGCCGGAAGCGCTGCTGAACTACTTGGTGCGTCTGGGCTGGTCCCATGGCGATCAGGAGATCTTTAGCCGCGAAGAGATGATCCAGCTCTTCACCCTGAGCGCGGTAGGTAAGTCTGCCAGTGCGTTCAATACCGATAAATTACTGTGGCTGAACCATCACTACATCAATACCCTGCCACCAGAGTATGTTGCGACCCAGCTGCAGTGGCATATTGAGCAGGCAAATATTGATACCCGCAACGGTCCACAGCTTGCCGACCTGATCAAACTGCTGGGTGAACGTTGTAAGACCCTGAAAGAGATCGCGGAAAACTGCCGTTACTTCTATGAGGAGTATGACGAGTTCGATGCCGACGCGGCGAAGAAACACCTGCGTCCGGTTGCACGTCAGCCGCTGGAAGTGGTTCGCGACAAGCTGGCCGCCATTACCGACTGGAGCGCTGAGAATGTGCATCATGCCATTCAGGCGACAGCGGATGAGCTGGAAGTCGGTATGGGTAAAGTGGGTATGCCGCTGCGCGTAGCCGTTACCGGTGCCGGTCAGTCTCCTGCTCTGGACGTTACGGTGCACGCGATTGGCAAAACCCGTAGCGTGGCGCGGATCAACAGAGCGCTGGACTTTATTGCTGAGCGCGAAAATCAGCAGTAATCAGAACGAAAAAAACGGCAGGTCTCCCTGCCGTTTTTTATTCCTCTGGCTGATGAATGTTCAGCCGCACGAGAAAACCCTGTATCCCTTCCCGGGTAAGCAACGTTTCCAGCCGCTTTTGTTCCGCTGAAGTCATATTCTCCAGCGCATTGATGATCCCAGGTAGCACGGCAGCGGGTTTAGCCTCACCGTAGCTTGCCCCGTTCTCTGCCAACTGGTAGAGCGCCTGTCGTTTACGAATGGCAGGGATGTTCATGATGTGCTCGTGCACCTGCGCATCAATATAGATCAGGCGTGCTCGACCGCCTTTTACCCCATTAATGCCTTCCGTTTTCCAGCCATTATTGCGCACCCAGCGGTTGATGGTTTGCCTGGCGACCCCCAGCGTCTCGGCAAGCTCCTCGGTGGTCATTTTACTACGTAATCTTTTCATATCAGTTCTGATCGCGGATCCCTAAACGTTGCAACAAACCGGCAATCCCTTCCCGGAGTAATAAAGAGGTGAGTTGTTTCTGCTCTGATGGTGTCATTTCGTTGGCCAGCGTAATTAACAAGGCCTGTAGCGAGTTATCGGGGTGCATGTCCGGCGATACGGCCATATCCGGGACTCTACGTGCGTTGCGAATAAACTCCCGAACTTTCTCATTCACATGGACCAGACGCGCTTTGCCGCCCTGAACGCCGGGTTTTGGCGATGTGGACCAACCCTCTTTCCGTACCCACTTATTGATGGTCTGTCGGCTATAGCCAGTGAGTCGGGCTAACTCTTCTGGCGTCATTCGTTCCTTGATCATGCAATTTCCTGAGTAAGAGTGTGGTTAATTAGTGGTTCATTTTATAACATCGTTTTACTGGAAAACGTGACAAGATTAACTCATGGCTGCGAGCGCTCTCGCAATGTGATTCATTTGCATGAATTTTCAGCGATTGAACCACAGTGTGAGAATTTGCCGTTGACACTCAGCAATGGAATTCATATGATGCCGCCCGTCAACACGACACGCTTTACGCGATGGGGCTATAGCTCAGCTGGGAGAGCGCTTGCATGGCATGCAAGAGGTCAGCGGTTCGATCCCGCTTAGCTCCACCAAACTCTGAACCCAACAGAGTCTGGTGCGTAAAGAATACTGTGGGGCTATAGCTCAGCTGGGAGAGCGCTTGCATGGCATGCAAGAGGTCAGCGGTTCGATCCCGCTTAGCTCCACCAAAATTTAAACCCTCGCCAGACGGCGGGGGTTTTTTTATGCCTGCAATACAGCGTTTTATCTCCCTTGTTGTTCTGTAAATAAATCTTATTTGAGATTATTCCTGAACAGGAAATGCTATTTCCTGAGCCCTAACTTGAATCACCTGCATAAAGAAATTATTATTATTGTGAATTTAATAACGCCAGGTAAATTGTTTAATAAAATTAATGAATATTAAATTTAATATTAACATAAAGAGCTTCTTGCTCGCGCTGGGTAATGACTCCAACTTACTGATAGTGTTTTATGTTCAGATAATGCCCGATGACCTTGTCATGCAGCTCCACCGATTTTGAGAACGACAGTGACTTCCGTCCCAGCCTTGCCAGATGTTGTCTCAGATTCAGGTTATGTCGCTCAATGCGCTGAGTGTAACGCTTGCTGATAACGTGCAGCTTTCCCTTCAGGCGTGATTCGTACAGCGGCCAGCCATCCGTCATCCATACCACGACCTCAAAAGCCGACAGCAGGCTCAGAAGACGCTCCAGTGTGGCCAGAGTGCGTTCACCGAAGACGTGCGCCACAACCGTCCTCCGTATCCTGTCATACGCGTAAAACAGCCAGCGCTGACGTGATTTAGCACCGACGTAGCCCCACTGTTCGTCCATTTCAGCGCAGACAATCACATCACTGCCCGGTTGTATGCGCGAGGTTACCGACTGCGGCCTGAGTTTTTTAAGTGACGTAAAACCGTGTTGAGGCCAATGCCCATAATGCGTGCACTGGCGCGACATCCGACGCCATTCATGGCCATATCAATGATTTTCTGGTGCGTACCGGGCTGAGAGGCGGTGTAAGTGAACTGTAGTTGCCATGTTTTACGGCAATGAGAGCAGAGATAGCGCTGATGTCCGGCAGTGCTTTTGCCGTTACGCACCACGCCTTCAGTAGCGGAGCAGGAAGGACATCTGATGGAAATGGAAGCCACGCAAGCACCTTAAAATCACCATCATACACTAAATCAGTAAGTTGGCAGCATTACCCTCGCGCTGGTGTTATGCCTGATTGTCATTCCTTTTTCTCGCCTTATTTCCCCGAAATCGGTCATCGATGGTTTTGAGGTTTATCTGGCATGGATGCCGCTGAGCGTCATGCTGGCGATGATATTTTTATTTGGTCGTCAGGCTATTCTTCCGATCGTTCTCAGCTTTGCCATCATTAACGCATGGAATTTAGATTTAACGCCAGGGCAGGATGCTATCTTATTATTTTGTCAGGTATTTAGTGCACTAGTGGTCTGCGGAATACTGCGATGGCAACTCGGATCGCGCTGGCGTTACCAGGTGCCCAGCCGCTTTATTGGCGCACGTATTTTCTGGCTGGGATTTATCCTTCCGCTATCAATAAAAATCTCGATGTATCTGGCTGGTTATTTATGTGATTTTCCGGTTACCCTTGCGAACTTCACTGACCGGGGTTCGGTAATCTATCATATAGTGGATATTCAGAGCCTGATTTGTGCCGTTCTGATTTTTACCATGCTGTTCTATTATCCTTTAAGAATGATTATTAATCCGAATTATGCCCATGCTTTTTGGCGACGGAATATTCCTGATTCGTTTTCATTTCGCAACCAAATATTCACATCCTCATTACTTCTCGGCCTTGTTGCTTTCCTTTTACTGCTCTGTGTTCCTTTTCCCTCCGATATTATTGCGGGTTACCTGGTGCCGGTTGTCTTCATTTTATTCACCTTAGGCGTCAGTCGCTTTCGCTATCACTTTATCGCCCTGGGCTGGGCGCTGAGCGCCTTGCTGCTGCTGACCTATAACAGCAATTTTTTGCAGGGTGTGCAGAACGGCTACTCTCTGGCGTTTGTGCTGTCGGTGCTCATCTCCTTCGCTATTTGTCTGGCTTATATGTCCCGCATTTATCAGCGCAGTGAGTGGCTCAAACGTGACTGGCGGGAGAGGGCACTGGTCGATCCGTTAACCGGGCTACGTAACCTGCGCGCGCTGGAATGCTTTCTGAAGGACAACAGGGATGTCACCCTGTGCTGTTTGCGCATGGACAACATGGAGTTTCTGAGCCGTCATTACGGCCTGATGATGCGTGTGCAGTGCAAACGGACCATTATTCGCCAGTTACAGCCATTGCTGATGGCCAATGAGCAGGTTTTCCAGATCCCGGGTAATGAGCTGGTGGTGGTGCTCAGCGGCCCGGAAACCGGAGCGCGCCTGCAACACATCATTGATCACCTGAACAGCCGCAAAATTTACTGGAACAATATCGGCCTGGATATTGAGTTTGGCGGCGCCTGGGGCGGCGTGGAGTCTAGCGGTGGCGAGAGCCTGTACCACACGCTGGGCCAGCTGAGCTGGCTGGCGGAAAAGGCCTGCTCGGCGAATCAGGTTCTGTCGTTGAACAGCAGCCTTGAGACAGTTTCGGGACAGACGACAGAGCGTGTGCTGATGCTGAGCCGCATTAAACGGGCGCTGGATGAGGGGGGACTGCGTCTGTATGCACAACCCATCCAGAGAGCCGATGGCATGGGGTATCACGAAATTCTCTCGCGCCTGGAGAGTGAGGGTGAAATCCTTACGCCCGACAGGTTTCTGCCGCTGGTAGCGCAATTTAACCTGAGCCGACGCTTCGATATCAGCGTGGTTGAAGCGCTGCTGGTATGGTTGCAGAATCACCCTTCACAGGAGTGTTGCGCGCGTTTCTCGGTGAATCTGATGCCGCTGACGCTGATGCAAAAAGAGGTTGCGTCAGAGATCATTGCACTGTTTGAGCGCTACAGCGTGAAGCCGCAAACGGTCATTATTGAGGTGACCGAAGAGCAGGCGTTCTCCAATTCGGAAGTGAGTATCGCTAACATTCAGCAGCTGCGTCAGTACGGGTTTAAAATTGCTATCGACGACTTTGGTACCGGGTACGCCAATTACGAGCGGCTCAAGCGGCTGCAGGCGGATGTCATCAAGATCGACGGCTGCTTTGTGAAGGATGTTTGCAGCGACAGCATGGATGCGATGATTGTGAAATCCATCTGCAATCTGGCGAAGACCCGATCGCTGTGTGTGGTGGCGGAGTTTGTCGAAACGGAAGAGCAGCGGGAAAAGTTGCTCGCCTCGGGAGTGGATTATCTGCAGGGGTATCTGGTCGGCAAACCGCAACCGCTCACTGAATGACAAATGACAGACGAAAAAAAACCGGGGCGTTATCCCCGGTTTTTTTATGCTGATTACAGTACCAGTGCAGCGATGGACGCAGACAGGACGCTGACCAGCGTAGAACCGTAGACCAGTTTCAGACCGAAGCGGGAAACCACGTTACCCTGCTCTTCGTTCAGACCTTTAATCGCACCGGCGATGATACCGATGGAAGAGAAGTTAGCGAAAGAAACCAGGAAGACGGAGAGAATGCCTTCGGCGCGCGGGGAGAGGCTACCGGCGATTTTCTGCAGATCCATCATCGCGACGAATTCGTTAGAAACCAGTTTGGTCGCCATAATACTGCCCACCTGCAGCGCTTCGCTGGCTGGCACACCCATCACCCAGGCTACCGGGTAGAAGATGTAACCCAGAATCCCCTGGAAGGAGATACCCAGTACGGCAGCAAACAGGGCGTTCAGCGCGGAGATCAGGGCGATAAAGCCGATCAGCATCGCAGCAACAATCACCGCTACTTTGAAGCCTGCCAGAATGTATTCACCCAGCATTTCGAAGAAGCTCTGACCTTCGTGCAGATTCGCCATCTGTAGGTTCTCTTCACTTTCATCCACGCGGTACGGGTTGATCAGTGACAGAACGATAAAGGTGCTGAACATGTTCAGAACCAGTGCAGCCACCACGTATTTAGGCTCAAGCATGGTCATATACGCGCCCACGATAGACATGGATACGGTAGACATTGCCGTTGCCGCCATGGTGTACATGCGGTTGCGGGACATTTTGCTGAGGATATCTTTATAGGCGATAAAGTTCTCAGACTGACCGAGGATCAGGGAACTTACGGCGTTGAAAGATTCCAGTTTGCCCATGCCGTTCACTTTAGACAGCACGGTACCAATAGCGCGGATGACAATCGGCAGAATGCGGATGTGCTGCAGGATACCGATCAGGGCAGAGATAAAGACGATTGGGCACAACACTTTCAGGAAGAAGAACGCCAGACCTTCGTCGTTCATTTTACCGAACACGAAGTTGGTCCCTTCATTGGCGAATCCGAGCAGTTTTTCAAACATCTCGGAGAAGCCTTTTACAAAGCCCAGCCCCACGTCTGAGTTCAGGAAGAACCAGGCGAGCAATACTTCAATAACAAGTAACTGAATGACATAGCGAATGCGGATCTTTTTGCGATCGCTGCTGACCAGCAACGCAAGCACGGCAACGACAACAAGTGCCAGGACAAAATGTAGGACGCGGTCCATATTTGCTCCAAATATGAGGCAGGTTTAATTTCGCTGCACATTCTATGAAACAAGCGTAAAGAAAACGAGATCAAAGCCACACTATCGTTGAGTCCTGTGACGAGTCTCAAAAATAGTGACATACGATACATTTTCGTTATGTTATGTAAATGAGTTAAAAGTTAAGTTTGTGTGCTACGCTTCACAAAGGCGCGTGCTTCTGCCCGCTATCGATAGACCATTCCAGCCTGCTAATTGTTCTTCGCTATCACTGCAATCACGATAATCCTTCTAAATGAACTTGATAATCATTCGCATTTTGATAGCATTTAACATAGCAAAGGCTATATTACTGAGGCAAAAATGAGCAACAGTCGCGTTGATGAGAGTAGCAGTGGTAGGGCTGCACGCAAAATGCGGTTTGCATTAATGGGACCTGCGTTTATTGCCGCCATTGGCTATATCGATCCCGGTAATTTTGCGACCAATATCCAGGCCGGAGCCAGCTTCGGCTATAAACTTTTGTGGGTGGTAGTCTGGGCCAACCTGATGGCGATGATGATCCAGGTGCTGTCAGCAAAACTGGGCATTGCCACCGGCAAAAACCTCGCGGAGCAGATCCGCGATCATTATCCGCGTCCGCTGGTCTGGTTCTACTGGGTGCAGGCGGAGATTATTGCCATGGCGACCGACCTGGCAGAATTCATCGGCGCGGCGATTGGCTTTAAGCTGATCCTCGGCGTGTCGCTGTTGCAGGGCGCGGTATTAACCGGTATCGCCACCTTCCTTATTCTGATGCTGCAACGACGCGGGCAGAAACCGCTGGAGAAAGTGATCGGTGGTCTGCTGCTGTTTGTGGCGGCAGCCTACATAGTTGAGCTCATCTTCTCTCAGCCCGATCTGGTGCAGTTGGGTAAAGGGATGGCGATCCCGAGCCTGCCGACCACCGAAGCGGTGTTCCTTGCGGCCGGGGTACTGGGCGCGACCATTATGCCGCACGTGATCTATCTGCACTCCTCGCTGACCCAGAATCTGCATGGCGGTTCACGGCAGGAGCGCTACTCCGCGACGAAATGGGACGTTGCCATCGCCATGACCATTGCCGGGTTTGTTAACCTGGCGATGATGGCGACCGCCGCAGCGGCATTCCATTTCAACGGCCATACCGGCGTTGCCGATCTGGATCAGGCGTACCTGACGCTGGAACCGCTGCTGAGTCACGCGGCGGCAACTATCTTTGGCCTGAGCCTGGTGGCGGCGGGTCTCTCTTCCACCGTTGTCGGCACGCTGGCAGGGCAGGTGGTCATGCAGGGATTCGTGCGCTTCCACATTCCTTTATGGGTGCGCCGTTCGATCACGATGCTGCCGTCGTTTGTGGTGATCCTGATGGGACTGGATCCGACCCGCATTCTGGTGATGAGCCAGGTCCTGCTCAGTTTTGGTATTGCACTGGCGCTGGTGCCGCTGCTGGTCTTTACCAGCGACAAGAAGCTGATGGGCGATCTGGTTAACAGTAAGACGGTGAAACGGACGGGGTGGGCGATCGTCGTGCTGGTGGTGGCGCTGAATCTGTGGTTACTAATCGGGACCGCATTGGGATTGTAAAAAAGGCGCCGGGAGGCGCCTTTTTCGTATCAGTGACGGTGACCGTGTCCGCCGTGACCATGCCCGTGACCGCGGCCTCGTGGGCCTCGATGATCGTCACGATCGCTCCAGCCTGCGCGATAGCCGCGCTCATAGGCTTTACGTTTATCCCAGCCACGGTGGTAGCCGTTATCATGTCTGTGCCAGCGGTTGCCGCGCCATTCATAATGACGGCGCCAGTAGTCGCGGTCACGCCAGCCGCCGCCGTCCCAGTAGTTACCGTAATTATCACGATCGCCAATTTGTAATTTTATGGATGGCAACAGGGTGATTTCGCCAGCATTAACGACCAGCGGGGCTGAAGCCAGTAATACTGCTGCCAGAATCAGAGACCTGAACATGGTTATTCTCCTTCACGATCGGAGCCGTAATCGGCTTGTTAAAGCAATATTAAGGGGCGGTAAAGTCCCGGATAATCGCTTTAACTCCTAATTCAGAAGGCGTAGCACTTTTTGCTAAAAGTGCTTTTAATTTACACTGTTCAGAATCGCGTCGATTTCGTTCAGCTCCTCAGGCGTGAAGTGACGGTTCGCCAGCATTCCCACGGCATCATCAATTTGCGCCGTTTTGCTGGCGCCAATCAGCACCGAGGTGACGGCCTCCTGGTGTAACACCCAGGCCAGCGCCATCTGCGACAGCTTCTGGTTGCGGCGTTCCGCCAGGGCGTTGAGCTGACGCACTTTCGCCAGTTTCTCTTCGGTAAGCTGATCCGGATTGAGGAACCGGCTTCCGCTGGCGGCGCGGGAATCTGCCGGAATACCGTTCAGATAGCGTTCGGTCAACTGCCCCCCGGCGAGCGGTGAGAAGGCAATGCAGCCCACCCCTTTATCCTTCAGTACGTCCAGCAAGCCCGCTTCTGGGGTGCGTTCAAACATCGAGTATTTCGGCTGATGGATAAGGCAGGGCGTGCCTAAATCATCGAGGATCTCAACGGCCTGGCGAGCCAGCTCTGCCGGATAATTGGATAGCCCAACGTACAGTGCCTTGCCCTGGCGCACGACATGGTCTAACGCTTTCATCGTCTCTTTCAACGGCGTTTCCGGGTCCGGACGGTGATGATAGAAAATATCGACATACTCCAGGCCCATCCGCTTCAGGCTCTGATCGAGGCTGGCAATCAGATACTTACGCGAGCCCCAGTCGCCATAGGGGCCCTCCCACATGGTATAGCCCGCCTTGGTTGAGATGCTGAGTTCATCGCGCCAGGCGCTGAAATCTTCCTGCAAAATCCGTCCAAAGTTACGCTCTGCGGAACCCGGCGGTGGACCGTAGTTATTGGCAAGGTCGAAGTGCGTAATCCCCACATCGAAGGCACGATGTAAAAGTTGACGGCTGTTTTCGATCAACGTGGCGTCGCCAAAGTTATGCCACAGCCCCAGGGAGATGGCAGGGAGCTTGAGACCACTTTGCCCGCATCGTTGATAATTCATTGACTGGTAACGGTTTTGATTCGCCTGATAAACCATGAGACTTGCCCCTCTGCGTCAGAATGTCATTCAGTGTATACGTTTACACTAAACGTCTGGCAGGCAGATTACCTTGCGAAAATACGTAAAGCATTATTTCCATGGGCAGTTTATCGCCATTCCTGGACAGCTATCACGCTTCTTCAATACTCAAATTGAAGTCAACATTATAAGGATAACTGTCATGCAAACCCCCTACACCGTCGCCGATTACCTGCTGGACCGTCTTACAGATTGTGGTGCCGATCATCTGTTTGGCGTGCCGGGCGACTACAATCTGCAGTTTCTCGATCACGTTATCGCCAGCCCGGATATTGGCTGGGTAGGTTGTGCCAACGAATTAAATGCGGCCTATGCCGCCGATGGATATGCGCGCTGCAAAGGGTTTGCTGCGCTGCTGACAACGTTCGGGGTGGGCGAGCTCAGCGCCATGAACGGTATCGCAGGCAGTTTCGCCGAGCATGTGCCGGTTCTGCATATCGTGGGTGCCCCGGGCAGCGCCTCGCAGAAAAAAGGGGAGCTGCTACACCATACGCTTGGTGACGGCGAGTTTCGTCACTTCTATAAGATGAGTGAGCCCGTTACCGTCGCCCAGGCGCTCCTGACTGAACAAAACGCCTGCTATGAAATCGACCGGGTCCTGACCCAGATGCTCCGGGAGCGCCGTCCAGGCTATATTATGCTGCCTGCCGATGTGGCAAAAAAACCAGCCACGCCGCCTGTCAGCGCGCTCATGGACCGTCTTTATGAGAGCGACAGTTTCCGTCTTGACGCCTTCCGCCAGGCGGCAGAAAAACGGCTGGCCGCGAGCGATCGCACCGCGCTGCTGGCCGACTTCCTGGTCCTGCGTTATGGCCTGAAAAATCAGCTGCAACGCTGGGTGGAGCAAACGCCCATCGCCCACGCCACCATGCTGATGGGGAAAGGGATTTTTGACGAGCGCAAACCCGGTTTTGCCGGCACCTACAGCGGCTCCGCCAGCGCAGCCGAGGTTAACAAGGCCATTGAGGGCGCCGATACCGTCATCTGCGTGGGTACGCGCTTTACCGATACGCTTACCGCGGGCTTCACCCACAAACTTACCCATCAGCAGACCATTGACGTTCAGCCCCACGCCTCGCGCATTGGCGATGTCTGGTACACCGGGATCCCCATGACCCAGGCCATTGAGGTGCTCGCCAGCCTCTGCCATCAGTATGCCCAAACCGGGAATACGCCCCGCCCGGCGCGGCAGTTACATGCGGTTCATCCCGGCTCGCTGACCCAGGACAGCTTCTGGAAAACGCTGCAAACCTATATTCGCCCGGGGGACATTATTCTCGCCGACCAGGGAACGTCGGCCTTTGGTGCTGGCGCGCTGCGTTTGCCGGATGAGGTCAATTTTATCGTGCAGCCGATCTGGGGATCGATTGGCTACACCCTGGCCGCCGCCTACGGTGCGCAGACTGCCTGCCCGGATCGCCGCGTGATTGCCATTACCGGCGACGGTGCGGCGCAGCTCACTATCCAGGAGCTGGGCTCCATGCTGCGGGACAAACAGCGTCCGGTGATCATGGTCCTGAACAACGAAGGCTATACGGTGGAGCGTGCCATACATGGTCCGAACCAGCGCTATAACGACATTGCGCTGTGGAACTGGACGCAGATCCCGCAGGCGCTCAGCCTGGATTGCCAGGCCGAGTGCTGGCGGGTGAGTGAGACGGTGCAGCTGGAAGAGGTGCTGGAGAGAGTCGCGCACCCACAACGGCTGTCGTTAATTGAGGTGATGTTGCCGAAAGCCGACGTTCCGCCGCTGCTGAGCGGCATTATCCAGGCGCTGGAAGCACGCAAAAGCGCCTGATTACTTCTCATCGTTCCAGGCAGCCATCATCGGTCTGCCCGCCAGCAACAGCCAGGCGGGCAGCATCACAATACAGAGCAGCGGCAGCAGGGTGGTGTCCGGCACCACCACTGCCGCCATAAACAGGCTTAGCCACGCATCCCGGGTGACAACCAGCACCAGCCCCATAATCGAACAGGAGATAGTGATCGCCAGGGGAACGGCCTCTACATGTTCATGCAGCATCAACCCCAGCGCCGCGCCGACGAACACCGCCGGGAAAATGCGCCCGCCGCGAAAACCGCACGCCGCAGCCACTACCAGCGCCGCCAGTTTTATCAGCGCAAAGAGCAGATAATCTGACACGCTGAAGATCTGGCTGAAGGCCATCTGCTGCATCTCATCCAGCCCCTTAAACAGGGTGATGTTGCCCCCGATTGCCCCAAGGATCCCCAGAATAAATCCGCCAGCGCCAAGAATAAGGACCGGGTGCTTCAGACGATGCATCAGACGGTGCAGGCGTGGCAAACACCAGACCGCCACCATCCCCAGCGCGATAGCGATGGCGGCGACAATCGCGCCGCTAAAAATGTCGACCATCTGCATCTGGCTGTAGTGAGCAACGGGCAGCGAGAAGTGAGGATGAAAAAAGAGGCTGGTGGTCAGGGCTCCGGCGGCGGCGGATAAGAGCGGGGCGAACAGACGATCCCAGAGCGGGATCTCCGGATTGCCGCTCAGGGTCTGGGAAAAAATCAGCGCCGCCGCAACAGGCGTGCCGAACAGCGCCCCGATGGTGCCCGCAGAGGCGAGAATGGTCCAGTCGAGGGCGTTCACCCGGGGGAACGCCCGCGCTCCTATGGCGACGGCCAGCGCGATGTTCACCGCCATCACCGGATGCTCAGGCCCAAGGCTGACGCCGCCCGCCAGGCCAATAATCAGGGCGATAATCAACCCGGGCAGGGCAGCGGCATCTACCGGCGCGCCAATCAACGGCTCTACGGCCGGATCTGGCCCGGCATGTCCCGGGCTGTAGCGTATCACCACTCCTACAGCGATACCGGTAAGCGTCAGGATTAAAATAACCCATACCGGCGAGCTTGCGTTAAGGCCGAGGGAAGCCGGTAATGAGGTCCACAAAATCGATTGCAGCACGGAGGCGACCTTCATGATCACAATCAGGATCAGGCTGGATGCAACGCCAATAATCAGCGCAGGAGGGGCCAGCAGCAGCATCGTTCTGGCTCGCGGATGGAGCATGATGATTTCCTTGTTAAAAATAGCTGTCTGTACTTTGCACGTTCAGCCTTATGGCAATAGTGCAAATGGTGCTGAAACGGTAAAGTTATTCTGTGATGAAGATCGATAATCCTGGGGTGCTTTTATTCAGGTCGTTGTTGTTCACGGGCCTTGAATTTAGAGTGTGCCAAACAGTTATTTTGACTTTAGCGGAGCAGTAGAAGAATGACAAAGTATGCTTTGGTAGGTGATGTAGGGGGGACTAACGCGCGTCTGGCGTTATGTGACGTCAACACCGGCGAAATCTCCCGCGCCAAAACCTATTCCGGGCTGGATTACCCCAGCCTGGAAGCGGTGGTTCGTGTCTATCTGACGGAGCATGATGTCAGCGTTGAGGATGGCTGTATCGCCATTGCCTGCCCGATTACCGGTGACTGGGTGGCGATGACCAACCACACCTGGGCATTCTCTGTCGCCGAAATGAAGGCCAACCTCGGCTTTGCCCATCTGGAAATTATTAACGACTTTACCGCGGTGTCGATGGCGATCCCGATGTTAAAGCCGGAGCATCTGATCCAGTTCGGCGGCACCGAGCCGGTTGAAGGTAAGCCCATTGCCGTCTACGGCGCTGGCACCGGCCTGGGGGTTTCCCATCTGGTACACGTCGACAAGCGCTGGATCAGCCTGCCGGGTGAAGGCGGACATGTCGATTTCGCGCCAAACAGCGAAGAAGAGGGCATCATCCTCGAAGAGCTGCGCGCGGAGATCGGCCACGTCTCGGCGGAGCGGGTGCTCTCAGGTCCGGGCCTGGTGAACCTTTACCGGGCGATTGTGAAATCCGATGGCCGTCTGCCGGAAAATCTGCAGCCGAAAGATGTGACCGAACGCGCGCTGGAAGATAGCTGCACCGACTGCCGTCGTGCGCTCTCGCTCTTCTGCGTCATCATGGGGCGTTTTGGCGGCAACCTGGCGCTGAACCTGAGCACCTTTGGTGGGGTCTATATCGCGGGCGGGATCGTACCGCGCTTCCTCGACTTCTTTAAATCGTCCGGTTTCCGCGGCGGGTTTGAAGACAAGGGGCGCTTCCGCGATTATGTCCGGGATATTCCGGTGTACCTGATTGTACATGACAATCCGGGTCTGCTGGGCTCTGGCGCGCATCTGCGTCAGACTCTGGGCCAGGTACTGTAATGGCTTCTCCCCGGTGACGTCTGTTCACCGGGGCATTCCCTTCACAGGTGCATCAGCTGGCGAAACTCTTTCACCTTGCTGCGACTCACCGGCACCTGAAAATCGAGATCCTTCAGCCGTAAAATGTAGGTGTTGTTGAACCAGGGTTCGATCTCGCGGATCTTGTTCAGATTGACGCAAAACGAGCGATGACAACGGAAGAAATGGCTCGCCGGCAGCTTGCTGCAAAATTCGGTGATGTTCATCGGCATGACGAACGACTCGCGGCGGGTGTAGACGAAGGTCATCTTCTCATGCGCTTCGGCATAATAGATATCGTTCATCGGCGTCACGATGATGCGTTCATCCTTGATCAAATTGATGGTGTCATTTTCACGCATGACCGGTGAGGCCGCGACCTGCTCCGCGCCGGACTGCTGGTGCCAGGCGTGTTCCAGCTTCTGCAGCATGCTGACAATCCGCGACTCCTGGTACGGCTTCAGAATATAGTCGAACGCTTCCAGCTCGAAAGCCTCCACCGCATGCTCTTTCCACGCGGTGACAAAGACAATAAACGGCTTACTGGCAAACTGGCTGATGTTTTGCGCCAGCAATACGCCGTCCAGAGAGGGAATATTGATATCCAGAAATATGGCGTCAACCCGGTTCTGCTGCAGAAATTTCAGCACGTCCAGACCATCTTCAAAGGTGCCGACGATCTCCATCTGGCTGTGTTCTTTAATCAGCCAGCTCAGCTCCTGTTGAGCGAGTATTTCATCTTCCACAATGATGACTTTCATGCGTCACTCCCTCTAAGGCAACAACAACGTCTGGGCATGAACGGCGGCGCGTTCGTTAGGAACATAAAACGCGATCTCGGTACCCGGCTCAAGGCGGCGAATATGTAGTCCTTCGCCATAAAGCAGCTTAACGCGGTAATGGACATTGAGCAGACCAATTTTATTGCCGGGCATCTCATTTGCCTCTACCCGTTCAATCACTTTCGGGTCGATCCCGTGGCCGGTGTCGCGCACCGCCACCCGCACGCGGTTACCGCATTCGGCCACGCTGATGGTAACCACGCCTTTACCCTTGCGCGGCTGAATGCCGTGGACAATGGCATTCTCCACCAGCGGCTGGATCAGCAGGCTTGGGATCACGCAGTTCACCTCTTCATCAATGTCATAGATGACGGTGAGCTTATCGCCAAACCGCGCCTGCTCGATGGCGATGTAATCCTTGATCTGATAAAGCTCTTTTTTGATGTCGATCTGCTCGTCATCTTTCAACTCAATGTTGTAGCGCAGATAGCGCGACAGATTGAAGATCAGCTGGCGGGCGGTGTCCGGATTCAGGCGGATCGATGAGGAGATGGCGTTCAGCGCATTGAACAGGAAATGGGGATTAATTTTACTCTGCAGGGCGCGCAGCTCTGCCTTGTTTGCCATCTCCCGCAGCTGCTCGGCACGGGAGACCTCCAGTTGAGTGGAGATAATCTGCGACAGCCCGACCGCCATCTCCTGTAAGGTCGATGTGATCTGGTGCGCGTGGCAGTAGTAAATTTTTAGCGTGCCGGTGACCACCCCTTTTTCCCACAGCGGGATGACAAGCATGGAGTGGATCTCCGGGGTGCGGTGGGCCTCATCGTTATTCTTAATGATGATCTTGCCGCCGCTGATTGCCTGGCGGGTGGTAGGGCTGATGGTATCATCATTATCCCGGTAGTTTGTTTCACCCACGCCCACGTAAGCCAGCACCCGGTCAATATTGGTAATGGCCACCGCATCAGCGTCGATGTCGCGGCGGATGATGTCGCACACCTGGCGCAGCGATTCAGCGTTAATATCGCGAAACAGCGGCAGCGTCTTATTGGCAATATCCAGCGCCAGCTTGGCCTGCCGGGCGGCGCTGGCCTCTTTTTCGCTTTCCACGCTCTGCACCAGCAGCACGATAAAGCCGATGCACACGGTGCCGAGGATCATCGGGATACCGATTTTAGACACAATATCCAGCCCCAGTTCGGTGGTCGGGGCCCAGGCCACCACCAGAATCATGGTCATCGTTTCACAGATCATCCCACCGATAATACCCGCCCGCCAGTGCTGCTTTTTGGGGAAGGTGCGGTTGATCCAGCCCGACATCACGCCCGCAATAACGCAGGTGATCAGACAGGGAACCGCCGTTACGCCGCCGATATCGATCAGGTAGCGGTGAAGCCCGGCGATAACACCGGTGATAATGCCCACCCACGGGCCAAACAGGATCCCCCCTGACATCACGGCAATAATACGCACGTTGACCAGCGAACCTTCCACCGGCACCCCGGACCAGGTGCTGAACAGGGCAAACATCGAGAAGATAACGGTGACCGCCAGCAGCTCGCGCGGCGAGTGGGCAGATTTATGCAGCAGCTCGCGGAACAGGCGGATGCGAATGAGGAAAAACAGGCAAATCAGCATTAACGCCGCGCGATCGAACACCGCCAGCAGCATATTGAATATTTCGTGCACGGGTAAACCTGGGAAAAGAGGAAAGAACCATGATAAAAAACCTGACGCTCAATGACCAGCCATCCCGCTCTTTTATAAAATGGGGATAAACCACGTTAATCAAAGGGGATTGTATCTCAGGTCGCATAAGCGAGCAGAAAAGCTAAAAAGCCACCCGGAAGTCGTAACTGTAATGATATTAAAATGTTAACAAAATAACATTCTTGATGCCTCTTTTCATTTTTACTTCCGGTTTTTGTTTAAGCAGTGTTCCCGTTTTAGCGCTACGCTTTTTTTTATTTCTTCCCCCTCGACAAGGCGAATTTTTTCAGGTTATTTTCTAAGCACGCCACATCCGTGGCGACGTCGCTCGGACGGTCCGGGCGCTAACGTAATCTGAGGAATTTATGGCTGACTCCAGTCCTGAACGCCGTTTTTCGCGTATCGATCGTCTTCCCCCGTATGTGTTTAACATTACTGCTGAATTGAAAATGGCTGCGCGTCGGCGCGGCGAAGACATTATCGATTTCAGTATGGGTAATCCGGACGGCGCTACGCCGCCCCATATCGTGGAAAAACTCTGCACCGTCGCCCAGCGCCCGGACACGCATGGCTACTCAACCTCTAAAGGGATTCCGCGTTTACGCCGCGCCATTTCGCGCTGGTATCAGGAACGCTATCAGGTGGAGATCGACCCCGAGAGCGAAGCCATTGTCACCATCGGTTCAAAAGAGGGGCTGGCGCATCTGATGCTGGCGACGCTGGACCATGGCGACACGGTGCTGGTGCCGAACCCCAGCTACCCGATCCATATTTACGGTGCGGTCATTGCCGGTGCGCAGGTGCGCTCTGTGCCGCTGGTTGAAGGCGTCGACTTTTTTAACGAGCTGGAACGCGCCATCCGGGAAAGCTATCCGAAGCCGAAGATGATGATCCTCGGTTTTCCTTCCAACCCGACCGCCCAGTGCGTGGAACTCGACTTCTTTGAGAAAGTGGTGGCCCTGGCTAAGCGCTACGACGTGCTGGTGGTGCATGACCTGGCCTACGCCGACATTGTGTATGACGGCTGGAAAGCGCCGTCGATCATGCAGGTACCCGGCGCGCGGGACGTTGCGGTGGAGTTTTTCACCCTGTCGAAAAGCTACAACATGGCGGGCTGGCGTATCGGCTTTATGGTCGGCAACAAGACGCTGGTAAACGCGCTGGCACGTATCAAAAGCTACCACGACTACGGCACCTTTACCCCGTTGCAGGTAGCGGCCATTGCTGCGCTGGAAGGCGATCAGCAGTGCGTGAAGGAGATTGCCGCCCAGTACAAACGCCGTCGCGATGTGCTGGTCAAAGGGCTGCATGAGGCGGGCTGGATGGTGGAGATGCCGAAAGCTTCGATGTACGTCTGGGCGAAGATCCCGGAGGCCTACGCCGCGATGGGGTCGCTGGAGTTTGCCAAAAAACTCCTGCAGGATGCGAAAGTGTGCGTCTCCCCGGGGATTGGCTTTGGCGACTACGGCGATACGCACGTGCGTTTCGCGCTGATTGAGAACAGCGATCGTATCCGTCAGGCGGTGAGGGGCATTAAAAGCATGTTCCGCGCCGACGGACTGTTGCCCCAGGTAACAAAGACCACGCCAGAGCAGGCGGGTCAGTAACCCCAAAAAAACAGGCGCCTTGGGCGCCTGTTTTTTTGACTACATTTTCTTTGCTCAGTTCATCATCAGGGCAAACGTACCGACCCATGCGAACAAAATCACTGAAAAACCCATAAAGAAATATTTCACGTTCATCGCTCCGCGTATTTCGTGATACGCAATAAAAAACAGAGTCCAACTGAGTATAGAGAGGTGAAGTCAGTCCAGAGCGGAAATGAGAATTATCCCGTTTCAGCGACGACTCCAGCTCAGAATTCTGTGCTTTCAGGTAGCCAGACGGCGCTAATGTACGCTTAAATTTCGGGAGTGACAAGAGGCATTTTTCTAAATAATTTCCACGACTTACGAGTGTCGTGGAACGGCGACAGTTTAATTTCGGCAGGTAATAAATTGTCCTTCAGAAAGATAGCCTGCTAACGATAAACCTAAGTGATTACAGGTGATTGAAAAGGTTAGTTTCTAAAAGAAACTAACCTTCGACGGGGTTAAAGATAGAGGGAAGCGTGCCCCACAGGACGCGTTTTAAAACGGCGATGCACCCATAAATACTGTTCCGGCGCACGCATGATCTCGCTCTCGATCACACTGTTGATGTAAGCCGCGGCGGCCGCCTCTTCCTGGGGATAGTTCTCCATCTCCGGCATGATAAACAGGCGATAACCGCTTTTATCGTCTTTTCTGACCATGGTAACCGTCAGCATCACCGACTTTGAAAGACGGTGAATCACAAATGTGCCGTTTGTGGTGGCCACCTCCTTTACTGCGAAGAAGGGGGCGAAGCTGCTGCCATTGCGGCCATAGTCCTGGTCCGGAGCAAACCAGACCGCTTCGCCTTTTTTCAGGGCGCTAACCAGCCCACGTAGATTATTGCGGCTGATCATCGCCTTATTTGAACGCATGCGCCCGCACGTCTGCACCCACTCCATCAGGGCGCTATTGTGCGGACGATAAGTAGCCATCATGGGCTGGCACAACCCCATCACCCGGCCACCCAGCTCCAGCGACGTAAAGTGAACGCCGATCACCATCACCCCGCAGTTTTTCGCCTGCGCGCGCTGCAAATTTTCCAGGCCTTCAACGTCAAACCATTTACGTACCCGCGAGTCCGGCCAGAACCAGGCCATTCCCGTTTCCAGTAACGCCATGCCGATAGATTTAAAATTTTCACTAATGAGATGATCGCGCTCTGCAGGGGAGAGCGCCGGAAAACAGAGTTCGAGGTTTCTGCGCGCGATAGATTCACGGCGCTTCAGAAAACGACGCGAGAGGCTTCCGAGACCGGCACCCAGCCAGCGCAGCGCCGGATAAGGTAATTGCACGAGCAGCCACAGGACGCCCAGACCAAACCACGTAAACCAGTAACGCGGATGCAGAAGCGTGCGCGTGAATTTGCATTGAGACAAGATAAAACGACCTTTGTGAAGAGTATGTTGGTAGCCCCAGACTGGCGCTACGCCGGAATGTTAATAAGACCCGCGGTAATCGTATTGGTTCATGGCTGAAACCGTACATGACCGGAGTCTGAAAAAACGGCAATTGGCGTTGGGCGGCGTAATGTAGCACTGATATATCTTAACTGCTAACACTACTTTTCGATCAAAAAATAATCACTAAAATCGCTAAAAAGGAGGCTATTTTTATCCGCATTAAGAGGCTATTCATGAGGTCTTTCATATCCAAAATCAAAGCCGAGCAGCACGTTCTGGCGTAAGGCGTGATTTAACGGATAGCTGTAACTCTGCCCGATGCTGACCGTATGGATCAGCCGCAACAGCGTGCCGCCGCTGAGGGATGCGGGGGTATCGGTGATCGCCACTTCCGCTCCCTGCAATGCGTGCCGCAGCGACTGATAGGCCGGAGAAGCTGTGATGCTGTTGTTCGTCACGCTGCACAGGCCGAGCAGCAGGCAGATTAATAACACCGGGAAGATCAGCGGATGGCGGTTGAGCAGGCGAACGGGGCGCCAGGGGGTGACAGAGAGCAGGGCGGCACTTAACGGGAGAAGCAGCAGATAGATCAGTTTTGCCAGGTGGGTGAGGGCGCCGAGCAGGGAGAACATCAGCGCAAGGGGAGGCACAATCACCGCCCGCGCCGCATCCTCGCCCCGTTTTTCATTTGCTCCGCCTGCACCGTAGCTGGTGAGCGCAGCCTGCAGGCGGGGGAGTTGCTGTTGCAGGACGTAGTCAAGATGGGGAGCCTGCAGAGCCAGGGCGAACTGTTTCAGTGCGTCCTCTTTCGGATATTCAGGCTGCACCCGGGTTTGCAGCGGCAGGGCCAGCTTTTCCCGCAGCCTTTTCTGTACCGGTTCCAGCATGAAAAACGTCTCCCAGTCGAGGCGGGCCGGGATTGCCACCCCATGATAGAGCCCATTTTTCCGGGTATCGCTGTTATAGCCGAGATAGTCCTGATAAATGTCCGCGCGCGCGGCCAGCCAGAGTTTGTAATAGCCGAGGAGCCCGCCCTCCTGAACGCTGATGCTGTCGCGCAGGTTTTGTGCCGCCTCTCGCTCAAGCAGTTCGTGATAGCGGCTGACCGAGCTCATAAGCAGCGGCAGCATCGCCAGAAACGCTTTTCCGGATGGACTGGTCCAGGTTTCGCGCTGACTGCCATCGTCATCAAGCGGGATCCCCGCCAGCGTCTGGTGCCCGTCAATTAAGGAGTGCTGATAGAGCTGCGCCAGCATCGACTTCTGGCGAAACTCGCCGGTGCTTTGGGCAACCTGGCGCTCAATAACCCACTCCACCGTTTGCCATGTCACCACGCCGATGAGCAGACAGAGCGAGAACACCATGCCTGCCACCCAGGGAGCGGGAAACGCAATGTCGCGTTTTTTCAGCCAGGCGTTGCACGCCAGCACCAGCTGGAATACCAGCAGCGCGGCGGCGATGGCGGTTAGGGCCCGACCATAGCGCTCCATATTGTGGATATCGTCGGGGGTGGAGAGACTTCCCACCAGATCGAGCAGGCGCGAGTTAAAGGCCAGCTCGCAGATGAGGTAGGTGAGGGTGAGGAGAATAACCACCGCGTTTTGCCACAGCGGCAGCGTAGGGCGCTTAATATCGGCCCGGTTTTCCAGTTCACCGAGAGCGCGTTCCGTCATGATTTCAGCTCCAGGCTGGTCTGACGGGTGATCGCAGGTTGCCAGATCTGCTCCGGCAACGAGTTATCCAGCACCGGCACGACCCGGGGCGCGGGCGGTTCTGCGGCTTTAACCTGAGGCCGTTTTTTTACTTTTACGGGCGGCGCTGGGGGCGCTTCTGGCGCGTTCAGGAACGATTCAGGTGCGCTATACGCGGGCTGCACAGGCGCAGGGCGAACATATTTCGGCGCTACGCGCGCCCGGCTGGGATTCTTATCATGGCTAGCACAACCGCTTACGCTCAGAAGCAGCGTTAACAACACCACCCCGCAGCGGGGCATTTTTTGCAGTGGCACGCTCATCAGTTTGTCCTGACTCTGTCGCACAGCGGAGTGACGTCTTTTAAATGTAATCGGGAATTTTAATTCAGGTAGTTGTATCGCTTAAAAATTCTGCTTACCTCCCCGCCAACTGAGCCAGCGGCATGATCAGCCTGCATTCACCCTCCTCAATGACGGCGCGCCAGCCCGCATCGGACGCCTCTTCCCGGGTAATAGGCATACCCTGCGCGGTCAGCTGCGCGATCAGATCCGCAAATTCCGCCCCGGTCACCGGGCGGGGCTGCCAGAAGGTCTGTTTATTGTCGGTCAGGATCGGCAGAAGCGCGATCTGCGGTTGCGGGGCGCCGAGCAGCAGGCGGACGACAAAGCCATACGGCGGCACGCCGCGCGACTGGTATTCACCGTTACTGTTAAACACCCCGTTGCCGATGCTGTAGACCACCAGACTTTCGCCCAGTTTTACCGCCTCGCCTGTCATGTGCGGCCCGGAGCCGATAATCAGGTCGGCTCCGGCCTCGCAGAGACGCTGCGCCAGCGCCCGCTGTCCCACCGTTGTCCACTGGTAATCTAGCCCCCAGTGAGCGAGCACAATAGTGGTGGCTGGCCGGGGGCGTGCTTTCTCCAGACGCAGCTGTTCAGCCAGGCCGCCGCTCAGGCAGGCGACCCCTGCCCGACGTGAGCGGGCATAAAAGGCGCAATCCTGCTCCATGTAGCGCCGGTACCAGTAGGCGCTGAAAATCTTGTACTGTCTGCCGCCCACCGTCAGCACCAGCGGAGCGTGGGCTTGCTGCGCATTGCGTCCGGCGCCGATGCAGGCAATGCCGCCGTCGCCAAACGCCGCCAGGGTGCTTTCCAGCCCCGGCAGTCCGGCATCCATGGCGTGATTATTGCCAAGGGCCACCGCGTCGATACCCTGTTTACGCAGGGCGGTAACCGAGGCGACCGGATCCCCGGTCAGGCAGAACGGCTTTCGGCCTTCCAGACTGGCGCGCAGATCGGTGGCGAGGGCCGCCTCAAAGTTGGCAAGAGTGAAGTCGCTACCGCGCAGCAGGGGGGCGATACCCAGAAAGCTGTGATCGTAGCCGTAACGTTGCAGGGCATCATCCAAACCCCGCGCCTGGCGCTTGCGGGTATACCACTCGCCAAAGTAGGTATCGCCCAACAAGGTGAGGGTCGCCACAGGTTTGTCGATGTGCCGTTCGACGGGCATCGGTGCGGGCTCTGCGCCATCCACTCCGGTCAGGAGCCCATCCAGCAGATAGTCGAGATGAAAGGCATCATCCGCCCCGGCAGCGCAGGCCAGCCAGAGTTCGCCTGCGATCCACTGCAGCGCAACGCCCCAGCGTCCGGCGCAGAATTGTCCCCATGCGCTGCCGTTGCTGTGCAGGTTGCCGCTTTTAAGGTACACCCGCTCGCCGATGGCCGCCTCGTGCTCACCCAGCCACGTAAGCCAGTGCGGGTAGCGCAGCTGGAAATGGTGCATCAGCCTTGCGATATCCGAAAGCGTGGTGCGCTGGGCGGGGCGGGGACGACCGGAGACGTTATTGATATGGGTGTGGCGCATCTCCAGCTGGTCAACAAGGCTGCGCAGCGCCTTCAACGCCTCCGCGCTGCTGCCTGTCAGCGTTTCCGCCAGATGAATGGCGGCGTCGCAGGCGTTGTGGATGAGCATCCCCTGCACCAGCGATTTCACGGTTGCCGTGCTCCCCCGTTGCAGGCCAAGAGCCGGATTGCCCTGCAGAACGTGGGCGGCGATGCCGTGCATCTCAACAGGCGTCTCAAGGGTTATTTTTTTCGCCAGCAGACGTTCTGCCAGGCAGACGGCCAGCAGCAGCTGGCTCAAGTACGTGGGAGCAAAGGTACTGTCGCCCTGCTCAGACAGCCGGGTTTCGCCGGTGGTAAGATTCATCAGCAGACGGGCGGTTTGCCCTTTTGCCAGGGCTGGCGACGCGGTGAGACGGCGTTTCAACAGGCCGACAACCCGCCTGAAGTCGGAATTACGCACGCTCCCTTTGACCAGCACGATATCACCGTCGCGCAACGTCGGCGCAGCGGCCTCCACCAGCGCCTCTGCGGTGCTGAAATGGCCGCCGCGAACCTCTTCCGGCAGGGCGTCGTGCAGGGTACGCATCTCGTCACCGTGCAGAAATGCCTGCTGGCAGCTGGCCGCCAGCAGGGGCTGCGCCAGCGAGCGGTGGATGGCGGCGGACTGATCCCCAAGGTTGATGATCCGCCCCAGCAGGGCGATCACACGGCCGCCCCCTTCCTGCGCTCGCTGAGCGGCCACCTCAAACGCGTTGAGCATCGACAGGTATTCGGCGTTATAGCTGTCATCAATCAGAGTGACAGCTCCGCCGCCCGGCAGCGGCAGCGCGGTAATGCCCATGTGCTGACCATCGCTGCGCCAGGCTTCAAGGCTGGTAACGATCTCCGTCAGGCTCACTCCAAGCAGGTCGGCGGCGATAAGCGAGGCCACCGAGTTAAGCGCGGCGCCTTTGCCCGGCACGGCCAGCCGGTAACTCAGGCTCTGCTGGTGGACGTTGAGTGTGATCAGGCTCCCGTTGGCATCCTGGGTAAACGCCGTGATTCGCACGTCGGCGTCGGCATCAAACCCGTAACTGATGATGCGGGCACCGTCGCGGGTAACGCTGGCAGCTACAGTGTTATATCCGGTCATATCACGGTTTAAAATGGCGTAGCCACCCGGAATAAGACCGTGACTGATGCGCGCTTTAAAGCGGGCCACATCATCGAGAGAGGTCACCCTCCTGCCCACCTGGGTGATGCCGATTTCGGTGATAATGACGATATGCGGCTTAATGCGCGGGCCGATCCCACCGTTGCGCATCCACAGAGCAGAGATCGCCACTTCCATTACCACCGCCTGCGGATTGCAGACTGCACGCGCCAGCGTGATGGAGGCACCTGTACGGGTGTTGTGGTTCCCGCGGCTCGCCACTACCGACATGTGGTTTGCCAGAATGCTGTTCAGCATCTCTTTGGTCGAGGTTTTGCCTACCGTACCGGTAATCGCCACCAGCTTGCCGTCCAGCCGCCGCCGGGCTTCTTCTGCAAGCCAAAGCAGGGCCTGATAGCTGTTGCCCACCACCAGCTGAGGAAAGTCCGGAGGCAGACCATCAACCTTGCGCTGGACGATGGCCCCGCAGTAGCGAGAGGCGTGGCGGGGAAGCGAAAGATGAGTGTCATCCCAGCCAGCGTAAATACCGGTGTTGCCGGAGCCCTTACGCCAGGTGTCGGGATCGATGGCGACAAAGAGGCAGGGATGGCCAGGCTGCGCCTTATCATGAAAAAGGACAATGTCAGTGGCGCACCAGCCTGCATCCGGGCGATTGTACCAGATGCTACCGGGTAGTTTTTCGAGTTCGGCAGCGGTCCATCCCGGTGCTTGCGTCTCAGCGCGTAGCTGGCGGGGCGGTTTCTGGCTCATATTTTTATTCCTGCTTTTTTGGGGCTTATCCGCGTAGCGGACAAAGGCGAATGGCGTTGATTGCCGCATTACCCGTCAAATCATGATATTCCGGTGGTTTGGCGGGGCGTTCGAGCAGTTCTACCCGGTGGCCATGTTCCCGCAGCGCATCCGCGAATCGCGCCTGCAGATCGAACGGTGTATTGCGATCCTGCGGGTTGCCGATCACCAGGATCAGTCGGAAGGGATCGGCGGCGATCCCGCTGATGTGGTCAAGGGGATCCCACGGATGCGGCAGCCCGGTGGTATCCAGTGCCGGTGCCAGAGCGTTACCGTTTTGCAGGCGCAGGCGCTGCGCCCGCTCGAGTATTCCCCAGGCGCCGGAAGTAAGCACCGCGCAGGCGATGTCCCGGCGGCCGGTAGTCAACAGCGCCGAGGCGGCGGTGGCGCCTCCGCTGTGCCCGCTGAGAATAAAGCGCTGAATACCATAGCGGGCCTTGATAGCATTGAGGGCGGCATCGATAGCCTGGAACTCTTCCGCCTGACGACGATGGTAATGGTTACCGCTGGAACCGTAGGTGCCGGGGCGGGCGAGAATGATGGTCGGCAACCCGGTCTGGCGTAGGATGGCCCGGGCCTGACGGCGTTGGTCGGCGGCGGTATTTCCCGGGATGGTGGCGGGTGGGCGTTTTATCTGCGAGACGCGGTCGCCTTTCAGTATCACCACCGCCAGCGGGGCGGCCTGCAGATTGCCTGCGCTGAAATAGCGCATACAGGCGTTGCCTTCAGGGTAGTGTACCCACACGGCATCGTCGCCGGTCGGGCAGTGCTGTCGGGAGGCTGGCTGGTTCCACAGCAGTGGCGTCTCAGCGTAAGCGAAAACGCTGATTAGCAGCAGGATCCATACCGCGAAACATCGACTCACACCACCACCCCGGAAGAAACAATAGACATACAGAATACACAACTTGTCACACATAATGGTATTATCTAGTTAGGATTATTCTGACAGGGTTTCCTCAGGCGTTATCAGGAGTAAAAATGCCGCTCAGCCAATTACTGGCGCAAATCCGCCCGGCGATGGAAGTGCTGGACGTCGCGCCCAAACCACCGATCTGCCCCACCTGGGCGATCTTTTTTAGTGCTTCCGATGGCCAAAGCCGTGCGCATGTTGTGCGGGGCTGTGGCGACACCTTCGATCTCGCCTGGCAGCAGGGTGTACAGGCGCTGCTGCAGTGGCAGCAAAAGAGTGGGACGGAAGTTTGCTGGCTGCGCGTTGACCTTGTGGATCAGGTGCAGGCTCTGCGCTGGGATAACCTGCAAGCCCGCTTAGCAAAAACCAAACGCAACTATTTTCGCTTTGGCATCAGCCTGGATCCGGCGTTTCGCTACGCGATGCTGGAGCAGGAGATCGCGGCCAACGCGCTGCTCTATCACGGCGATCACGGCGTTGCCACGCCCAATGCCACTAATCTGGCCCATTTTTCCCGCCGCCGCTTCGGCGCCGTGCTCAGATGGCCGGAGCAGCCTGACCAGACGCTCTGGCGCTTCACCACCCGGGCGCTCTTTTGCGACGGCGAGCAGCCGCTGCCCATCGAATCGACCGGACGTAACAGCGGCTACCGCCAGCTACCCGACTGGCAGGCGACGGCGCTTGAGCCGATGATCGCCTCCGCCACCGACTATCTTGCACGCCAGATTACCCCTTCCGGGCGCTATCAGTACGGCTGGTTCCCCTGTTTCGACCGCGCGATTCCCACCTATAACGCCTTGCGCCACGCCAGCTCCACCTATGCACTGCTCGAAGGCTGGGAAGTGACGCAGCAGCCTGAACAGTTCGCGGCAATCGAGCGGGCGCTCAACGACCTCTGCGCCAGCTTTATCCGTACTTACAGGCTGCTGGACGGCAGCGACGCCGATTTCCTGGTCGACACCGGGGATGAGATCAAGCTTGGCGGCAATGCGGTGTGTATTCTGGCGATGGCGAAATACAGCGAGCTGACCGGCGATGAGCGATATCTGGAACCGATGGCGCGGCTGGCGAACGGGATCGGCTTTATGCAGGATCCGCAGACGGGCGGCTTTGTCCATGTGCTGAATGCAGGGGATCTGTCCCTGAAGGCGGCGCACCGCATTATCTATTACGACGGGGAAGCCGCCTTTGCGCTGATGCGTCTTTACGGGCTAACCAAAGCACCGCGCTGGCTGGCAATGGTCGAACGGGCGATGGAGCATTTTATCGACCAGAAGCACTGGCAGGCGCACGATCACTGGCTCAGCTACTGCGTCAACGAGCTGACGATCTATCGGCCGCTGGAGCGCTATTACCAGTTTGGGCTGGATAACGTGCGCGATCATCTCGACTTCGTTCAGAACCGCGTCACCACTTATCCTACGCTGCTTGAGTTAATGATGGCGGCCTCACGGATGATCGCGCGGCTTGAGGCATCGCCCTATAAACATCTGCTGGCGGGCTTCGACATGACGGTGTTTAACCAGGCGCTGGAGAGCCGCGCCCGCTACCTGGCAAACGGCTTCTTCTGGCCGGAACTGGCGATGTTCTTTAAAAATCCGCCACGCATCGTCGGCAGCTTTTTTATTCGTCACCACAGCTATCGTGTGCGAATCGACGACGTTGAGCACTACCTTTCCGGCTATGTCGCGTACCGTAAGCGCTGGCTGGCCCGGTCAGGCGAGAAGTAAGTTAACGCCATGCGGCTTCCTCCTTCTCTTCTGGCGAGCTGCCGACGCTGGCTATCGCTCTGGCTGGTGCTGCTGCTGGTTATCTCCCCCGGGCTCGGCGCCGGGTGGGATTTCAGCGCCATCAGCACCCGTACCGAACGGCTGTATGGCCCGGCTACCCCCGCCGCCCGGCAGCGGATTGATGAATGGGCCGCGTTGCTTAAACAGCCGTCGCAGGGCACGATCCATGACACGTTAAACCGGGTTAACCAGTTTTTTAACGCCCGCATGGCGTTTCGCGATGATATCGTCGTCTGGAAGCAGCAGGATTACTGGGCAACGCCAATTGAGTTTTTACGTCAGGGGGCAGGGGACTGCGAGGACTTTGCGCTGGCGAAATATTTCACCCTGCGCGAAATGGGCGTGCCGGCGAACCAGTTACGTATTACCTATGTTAAAGCACTCGAACTGAATCAGGCGCACATGGTGGTGACATGGTATTCCACCCCCACGGCGATCCCACTGGTTCTGGATAACCTGAAAACCGCCATCCTGCCTGCTACACAGCGTACCGACCTGCTTCCGGTCTACGCGTTTAACGGCGAAGGGCTATGGCTGCCGCAGTCCGGCGGCAACAAACGCGTGGGCGACAGCAAACGGCTCTCCCGCTGGCAGGATCTTCTCACCCGTATGCGTGCAGAAGGATTTGTAATTAATGAATAGGATAGGGCCATGTCTCTTTATAAACAGCTACTGATTGGCATCTGTTTATTTACGCTCGTCATTTTCTGCGGCAACTTTTTCGTTACCCTGGAAAGCTCACGGGAGCAGTACCGCAATCAGCTTAGCGCCCACGCGCAGGACGCGGCGACGGCACTGGGCGTGTCGCTGACCACCCATATCGACGATCCGACCATGACCGAACTGATGGTGAACTCCATCTTCGACAGCGGCTATTTCTATCGCATTCGCGTGGTCGACATTAAAACCAATAAACCGATTATCGAGCGCAGCGACGTACCGCAGAGCACCCGTGTACCGCAGTGGTTTGTGCGGCTGGTGAACCTCAGCCCCGGCGAAGGGGATGCCATTGTGATGCGGGGCTGGACGCAGGTCGCCCGGGTCGAAGTGGTCAGCCATCCGATGTTCGCCCTGGCCCGCCTGTGGAACAGTATCGTCGCCAGCTTTTTGTGGCTGATCGGCTGTAGCCTGCTGTTTGTGCTGGCGGCTACCCTGATGTTGAGCCGCATTCTGCGTCCGCTTAACTATATTGCCGGGCAGGCGATGGCCATCTGCCGCCGCGAGTTTCTCAACATACAGGCGCTGCCGAAAACGCCTGAGCTGCGCCGGGTGGTGGACGCCACCAACTTGATGGTGACCCAGCTCAAGGTGTTATTCAGCGAGCAGGCCCGGCGTACCGAAGCGCTGCGTCAGGAGGCCTATCACGACAGCCTGACCGGTCTGAGCAACCGCCGGGCGTTTGATATGCAGCTCCAGTCACGCCTGAGTGATGAAGAGAACGCCGCTGGCCATATGATGCTGCTGCGGGTGCAGGATCTGATGGGGCTTAACCAGCGTCTGGGTGGGGCGAAATCCGATCAATTGCTGGTGGCCGTGGCGGATATCCTGAGCGGTCTGCAGCGCAACTATTTCCACAACGAGGGTTTTTTAGCCCGCGTACGCGGCGGGGAGTTTGCCATTATCGCCCCGCAGCTCCTGGGCCAGGAGCTTGATAATCTGCGCAACACCCTCAGCACCCAGCTGAAGGCGCTGTCTGAGATGGGCATGAGCGACGTAACGCCGGTGGCGCATTTTGCCATGGTGCCCTTTAACCCAGGCGATACGCCCCAGGCAGTACTGGCCCAGGCGGACCAGGCGCTGGCGAGAGCCGAAACCGAAATGCGCATCTTTGCAACGCCCGATACCGCATCGGCCACCGAGAGCGAAGACGATCATCACAGCTGGTACACCCGTCTGGACGCGGTGCTGACGAGCGGCGCCTTCGCGCTCTTCTCGCAGCCGGTCTACGCCTGCAACAACGCGCGTGAGGTGCTGCATCATAAGATCCTCGCGCGGATTAAAACCCCGGAGGGCGAGCTGGTGCCTGCGGGGCGCTTTATGCCGTGGATCCACCGGCTCAATCTCAGCCGCCGCATGGACATTGTGATGCTCCAGCAGACCCTAAGTGAGCTGGCAAAATCACCGCGTCCGCTGGCGCTAAGCATCAGCGGGGCCAGCGTCGCGGATGACCAGAGCCTGAATGCTCTGCTGCAGCCGCTGAAAAGCGCGCCGCAGCTGGCAACGTGGCTGACGTTTGAGCTGGATGAGAATGAGCTGCCCGATGTCGAGCGGGTGAACGTTCTGGTCAGCCGCCTGAAGGCGTTGGGGTGTCGTCTGGGGATCCAGCACTTTGGCGGACGCTTCCACCTTATCGGCAATTTGCCGCAATGGGGCCTGGCCTGGATTAAGGTTGATGGCAGTTATATTCGCGATATAGACAGCGAGGACGATAAAAAACTGTTTATTGAGGCTATTTACTGGGCCGCCCGTCAGATAAATCTTCCTTTAATTGCCGAGCGAGTGGAAACGGCAGGTGAACTGGCGATCCTCGAAAAAATGGGGCTGTATGGCGCAATGGGGCGCTATTTTGCTGATGCCAGTACGCTGGGTGGAAATTAACCTCACAGGTTATACAGAGGCTGAATATGTATTACGTAGAACGCGATACGGAAAGACGAATAATTCGGGTGGAATTGACACCTTTTTCCGCAATGACAGAACAGCACGATCTCTGTACGCCCGAGATTGACGAGTGGCTGCGCCAGCGTGAGATCCGCGAAGCCACGCTGTATCAGCTGCGGCAAAGCGACCTTGAGATGGTGCGTGTGCTTGAGGATCTGATCGAGGTTCTGATGAGTAAAGGGGTTATCACCATTACTGACCTGCCGCCTGCCGCACAGGCCAAACTCACCAGCCGTGCGCAGGCGCGTCGCTCGCTAAGTGGTCTGGAAGGGTTAATCGCGGATGAGGACGAGGGGCTTATTTAGCCTCTTTTGCGTACCGGGATTCATCAACAGTTAATAGGGGGATATTTCCCTGGCTCCCTATTTTGATAGTACAGATCTTTTTAGTTTCCTGTTTATTCATGGCATCTATTAATATAGCGCCCTGATCCGTATCTGCATCAATAAATCTGGTGCATAAAGGCGTATTGTAGTCATAGTTGCACAGCATATTACTAATACAGATTAAATACTCTTTTAGCATTCTAAGCCTGAGAAATGGATGAATTGGGCAAGAAAAAGATTGAGGGAGACAATATATGAGTGGCGTATCCGGGATTGTCAAAGCAGTAATCGGGCAGGTATTTGCCGTCAGCCCTGACGGCAGTAAGCGTTTGCTGACCGAAGGCGACCGCGTTCTCGAAGGAGAACAAGTCCAGACGGGAGCGGCTGGCGCAATTACCTTATCTTTGCCGGATGGCAAACAACTGGATCTGGGGCGTGACAGTCAGTGGGACAGCTCAGGGCACATAGTGGCAGAGGCCACAGCGACCCAGCAGCAGGACGTGGCAGCCATCCAGCAGGCTATTGCCGACGGGCAGGACCCGACGCAAACCCTGGAAGCGACAGCAGCTGGTCCGCAATCCGGTAATTCTGGCGGCGAGCCAGGCGGTAGCGGCGGCGGGTCACATACCCACGTCGTGCTCGATCTTACCGGCGAAATTGTTGATCCTACTGCGGGTTACCCAACGATCGGTCTGGATTTCCCCGATGAGGAGCCCCCGGAAGAATTAACGCTGCTCGATATTGATGATTCAGATGCGGATGCGGATGCAGATGCGGACGCCGATGCGGATTCTGATGCGGATGCCGATTCTGACGCTGACGCGGATTCTGATGCTGACGCGGATGCGGATGCAGATGCTGACGCTGATGCAGATGCGGACGCCGATGCGGATTCTGATGCGGATGCCGATTCTGACGCTGACGCGGATTCTGATGCTGACGCGGATGCGGATGCAGATGCTGACGCTGATGCTGATGCGGACGCCGATTCTGATGCGGATGCAGACGCAGACGCAGATTCTGATGCAGATGCGGATTCGGATGCAGACGCGGATGCCGATGCGGATTCTGATGCCGATGCTGATGCGGATTCTGATTCCGATGCCGATGCGGACGCCGATGCCGATGCCGATGCGGATGCCGATGCGGATGCGGATGCCGACGCAGATGCTGATGCTGATGCTGATGCTGATGCCGATGCCGATGCCGATGCCGATGCGGACGCTGATGCCGACGCGGATGCCGATGCTGATGCCGATGCGGATGCCGATGCTGATGCAGACGCCAATGCGGATTCTGACGCTGATGCGGATTCTGACGCTGATGCGGATGCCGATGCGGACGCTGATGCCGATGCCGATGCCGATGCCGATGCCGATGCGGATGCGGATGCGGATGCGGATGCCGACGCAGATGCTGATGCTGATGCTGATGCGGATGCCGATGCGGACGCTGATGCCGATGCGGACGCTGACGCCGATGCTGATGCGGATTCTGATTCCGATGCTGATGCGGATTCTGACTCCGACGCGGACGCCGATGCCGATGCGGACGCTGATGCGGACTCTGACGCCGACGCAGATGCGGATTCTGACGCAGATGCCGATTCTGATGCAGATGCGGACGCAGATGCGGATTCCGATTCTGATGCCGACGCTGATGCGGATGCGGATGCAGATTCCGACGCTGATGCGGATGCCGATGCCGACGCTGACGCAGATGCGGACGCAGATGCGGATTCCGATTCTGATGCCGACGCGGATGCGGATGCCGATTCTGATGCCGATGCAGATGCTGATGCGGACGCGGATGCAGATTCGGACGCTGACGCCGATGCTGATGCGGATTCTGACTCCGACGCGGACGCAGATGCGGATTCCGATTCTGATGCCGACGCGGATGCGGATGCAGATTCCGATGCCGATGCCGATGCCGACGCGGATGCCGATGCCGATGCCGACGCGGATGCCGATGCAGATGCAGACGCCGATGCGGATTCTGACGCCGATGCCGATGCGGACGCTGATGCGGATGCGGATTCTGACGCTGATGCGGATGCGGACGCCGATGCCGATGCTGATGCGGATGCTGATGCTGATGCCGACGCCGATGCGGACGCTGATTCTGATTCCGATGCAGACGCTGATGCCGATGCGGATTCTGACGCGGATGCGGATGCAGATTCCGATGCAGATGCCGATGCAGATTCTGATGCAGATGCAGATGCAGATGCAGATGCAGATGCAGATGCAGATGCGGATGCTGATGCAGATGCAGATGCGGATGCTGATCTTGACCCGCCATCTCCGGACAGCTTTTGTATCTTAAGTTAACGATGTCCGCTGCCGCCGATATTCCCTCGGGGAGTGATATCCCAGCGCGCTGTGCGGGTGGTTTTCATTGTAATGTGTGAACGCTGCTGCAAGGTTTCGCAGGGCTGTTCTCACATCTGGTTTTGGCATGAACGCGATATAGTCTTCCTTCATCGTCTTCACGAACCGTTCGGCCATGCCATTGCTCTGCGGGCTGCTCACCGCTGTTGTACACGGCTCCAGATTCAGCTCTCTGGCGAACCTCCGCGTTTCATGCGCGGTATATGCTGAACCGTTATCCGTCAGCCATTGAACCGGTGTGGTCGGCAGCCCGTCGCCGAAGCGCTTTTCCACCGACCTCAGCATCACATCCTGCACCGTCGAACTGTCGTAGCCTCCTGTGCTCGCTGCCCAGTCTATGGCTTCTCTGTCGCAGCAGTCCAGCGCGAACGTGACCCGCAGCTTCTCACCGTTGTCGCAGCCGAACTCGAAGCCATCTGAACACCAGCGCATATCGCTTTCTGCCACCGCGATTTTGCCCTTATGTTCACGCTTCGACCGCTCTGGTTTGTCATGCAGTAACAGCAGATTATGCTCGCTCATAAGCCGGTAAAGCCGTTTGGCGTTCACGGGGGCAGTCCCTCTGTACGACGTTGCGTACGCAGGATGCCCCACACACGGCGATAGCCGTAACTGGGCATATCGCTGATGATATCGAGGATCTCTGACAGTATTTCAGCGTCTGCTTCGTCATCACGCCGGTTACAGCGCCTGTCCTGCCAGTCGGCAGAACGGTTAATTCGCAGTGACAGCTGCGCACGCGACACGCCCATGGTGCGGCTGACCAGGGCTATTCCCCGTCCTTTGGCAACAAGGGCGCGTGCGCTATCCATTTTCGCGACTAAGCGTACTCCACGGCTTCTTTCAGGATCTCAACTTCCATCGTCTTCTTACCCAGCAGGCGCTGAAGCTCCCGGACCTGCTTCAGAGCAGCAGTAAGCTCAGAAGCTGGAACAACTTCTTCTCCGGCCGCAACGGCGGTGAGGCTGCCTTCCTGATATTGCTTCTTCCACTTAAACAGCAGGCTGGGCTGGATGCCATGCAGGCGGGCGACATGGGAGACATTCATGCCCGGCTCCATCGTCTGCTGGATAATGGCGATCTTCTCCTGAGGAGTTTTACGTTTACGGACTTCTTGCCCTAACAGGATCCCGGTCATCTCAAAATTGGCGTTAGTGTTAGACATATATTCAAGCCTATCTCTTATCTGGAGATACAGCTACTGTCTGGAGTTTCAGGGGGCTACATCACTTATTTACTTTTGTCGAAAATAGCATCAGTGTATAGTCAGACCAAGTTTTGACTTAGGCAAAAAATTTGTAGCAATAGTCACTACTTCTCTGGTTTCCAACTATTGCAGTTAGCAGCATATATTGAATTACATCCGTCCAGACACCTAGACGGATGCTATTGCTTTTCGAGACTGCCTTTCAACCTATCAGCTTGTAATAATTCCTTCCTTGCCTAAATTACTAGTAAAATCACCATACCACTGCATCATCTCCCGCCTCGCCTCCAGATATTGAGCATTGTCATACGTTCCACGAATTGAGTTCTTATCGACGTGATCCAGTTGTAGCTCGATGCAAACCGATTTAAATCCCTGCTCATGCAAAATGATACTCATCCTGTGACGGAATCCATCCCCCTAACACGCCTTACGTAGCATATGTGTTCACTATCACATTGAAAATGTTGAGTACTGTCATGAGATGAGCGGCGTCGAATCAAAACCTCATTCAATTCCAATGAAAACTGACACCCATGATACAAAAACACCATGAATTCATTGACATAAATTGCTACCCGCTGAGATCATATAGCAAACCGCTCCTGAATGAGGAATGAGCAATGGCAGTGAGTATCGCGGAATATTTAGGCCAAAGAACAGACGTGGAACAACAGATTGTTCCCGTTTCAAAGGGCACGCTGGCGCAATGCCCTTTTATGGACCGTACCTGTGACAAAGTAAGTAAAAATAATCATCCAGTCTGCTCCGTCCGCAAACCAGACAGCACTATTTGGATCGTCTGTGAACATAGACTTTGTTCTACCCGCCAAAAAAAGACGATCATCTCAGGTGAGCGTACACAACTTGTCGACAATGTCTTGGTTGAACATCAAAGAGACATTCTAAGGAAAGTAGCAAAACTGATCTATCAGGATCCTGAACTGCAAGACTCAGAGATTGGCGTAAAAAGAGAAGTCAATATTCCTTTACCAGATTCAGATAATAGCTACCACGCAGACTACGTAATGAGAAACTTTTCCGGTAGAGGAAGAGTTGATGAAGTCCTCCTCGAAATGCAAGGTGGCGGAGAAACGAGCAGCACAGGTGCCATTACTCGCCATATTGCCGCTTGGGCTGATCTCGAAATCCCAACAAATGAAATTCTAAGAAGGCCAGTGGCAGCAAATACTATCGAAACCAACGCATGGAGACGACAACAAGAACAATTTCTTGTGAAAGGGAATGTTGTTGATCAAACTGGTGGGAAAATCGTTTTTGCTGTAGGTAGCTTACTCTATGACTATTTACATAGACGTTTTAGGAATGCCAATCTCAGGGATCTAAAAGCCCATAACTGGACATTATGCATTTTAGCTTTCAAGGAAGATACATCGGATGAACCACGACCTGGCCCGATTCCGTTGATCATTGATGATTCAAAGACATTATTTACTAACTATTCAACATTTGTAAGATTTCTAACAGATCAGGGCGCACCGCGCCCTGAACTATTCGAAGGATCATTTTTACGTTTAGATAATAGTACTGTTACGATAATGCCTCGTTAAGCATCTGCTGATCTACAAGGACAATTCTTTTTCCTATCCATTCAACAATAGGGACCGCGACAGCGTTCCCTACTGCTCTGAATCGATTAGAGTCCAGTTCTCTGGAAATCCCTGCAGACGCTCGTACTCGGAAGGCAGCATCCGGCGCACATACAGCATCTGAACTTCCTCTTGAGTCAAGAGTGTAGGTTTCTCCGTCGTTCCGGTATCCTTTTGCTTGAGGTCCTGCGGTTGCTTTTCGTCCGATACTTGCATGCTGGATAGAATAGATATCTGCTTTTGATAGGCCTGTATCAGAGGCTCCGGAAGCATTTGCCCTCTCTCCTTGGCCCTGTTTATCAACGATTCTAGTTGCTCCGGGTTCAAAAAGGACTCGAGCGGAGCGCATGTCTCCAAGACTTGCGACAATGTACACTCTTCTTCTACGCTGGGGTGTTCCAAAGTATTTTGCATCCAATACTCTCCACGAAACGCCATACCCGAGTTCGACCAACGTATCGATGACAACTTTGAAGTCTTGTCCATTGTGGCTGTTGAGCAGTCCGGGAACATTTTCAATAACAAGCCATTCAGGTTTTCTTTCTTCGATGAGTTTTGCATATGTATAAAATAAGCCGCTTCGGGCTCCCTCTAAACCTTTCCGTTTTCCTTGGTTAGCTGACGACACATCCTGGCAAGGAAAACCACCACACCAAACACTGCTTTCAGGGATCTCATCAGCATTCAGTTGTGTAATATCAGTATGTAATGGTACATTTGGCCAATTCTTTCTAAGTACTTTCTGGCAAAACTTATTGATTTCGCATTGGAAAACAACTTCCATCCCCGCTTTCTCAAGACCAAGATCGAATCCACCAATCCCTGCGAAAAACGAGGATACCTTGTACTGCTTCAGTGGTTTCTTTTTCATATCGACTTTTTCATCACTTTTTGATCCGAAGATCCTAACGGAAACCAGTCGCGATGGCCACCTTTTTTTCTAACTAAGGCCACTTCCTTGGTATCCAAGCATTGATTAAGAAACAAAATAACTGTGATTATATACAGTGTATTTTAAATTCCAACAAGAGTGTGCTTCTTTGCGATAAGTCTTCCAATTTGGCTACGCTTTCGCATAGTCAAACGGGCTAATCCCTTTCTCGCGATTTGCATCCAGAAAATCCGCCCACCACTGCAGCATCAATCGTCTCTCATCCAAATGTTCAGCCTTATGAATGTATGCCGCTCGAACAGAGTTACGTTCCATATGACTCATCTGTCGCTCTACCGCATCCCTCGACCACAACCCCGATTCAATCAACGAGCTACATGCCATAGTCCTGAAACCATGACCACAAACATCGACCTTTGTGTCATAACCCATAACACGCAGCGCCTTGTTCACAGTGTTTTCACTCATCGGTTTACGCGGATTATGATCGCCAATGAAAACAAAATCGCGCTCGCCACTAAGCTTGTGAACCTGTTTAAGGATTGCCAATGCCTGACGAGACAGAGGCACTAAGTGAGGTGTTCGCATTTTAGAACCACGTTGCGAATGCTTAACACCTTCTATAGCTTCTCGTTCCGCCGGGATTGTCCACATTGCCCTTTCAAAATCGATCTCGGACCAACGGGCAAAGCGCAACTCACTGGAACGAATAAAGATTAATAACGTTAACTCAACAGCCAGACGGGTTAAAGGCCGTCCGGTGTAGTTATCAATTCGGTGGAGTAGTTCAGGTAAGCGTTTCAGTTCAAGTGCTGGTCGATGGACACGATTACTGGAAGCAACTGCCCCAGCCATCTCCTGAGCAGGATTGTAATCGATCAAACCGCTTTGCACTGCATAACGCATAATTGCATTGGTACGCTGCTGAAGACGCGAAGCCACTTCAAGACGCCCTGTAGCCTCAACTACTTTGATAGGCACAAGGAGATCGCGCGTACTAAAACTATCAATACTTCGCTTCCCAATCGCTGGGAACAAATTATCTTCCAGGCTCTTCAGCACCCGCCGACTATGTTCTTCTGTCCATTTTTTATTTGCTGCGTGCCACTCTCTAGCAACTGACTCAAAGGTAATAGCTTCTTTCGTCTGTTCTTCTTTCACAGCACGTTTGTGTTCGCGAGGATCGATTCCAGCAGCAACGAGCCTCCTAGCCTCTTCTCTTTTTTGACGGGCATCAGCCAGTGAAGTTTCAGGGTAAACACCAAAAGCCATCAGATGCTGCTTCCCACCAAAGCGAAAGCGGAACCGCCAGTACTTTGAGCCATTGGGATGAATAAGCAAAAACATGCCATCCCCATCGACAAGGGTGTACTCCTTTTCCTGCGGTTTTGCGGAACGCACTTTGATATCTGTCAGAGCCATAAAAGTTCTCCTTCCATGCGCCACTGTGAGTATACAACCATTATCGAACCAGCATATATACTCGGTTCTATACTCACAAGCGACTTGATGTGGGTTGACTCAGATTGACTTCTGTTGAAAGGGAAATCGCGGAAAGCCTTGCGGATACTGGATTTCAGGCACAAAAAAAGACGTCCGTTGACGTCTATTGATGTTCCGATGGTGCCGAAGGCCGAACTCGAATCGGCTCTTCATTAACTAACTCTGGCAACGTTTCCATCCAATCGCAATCCATCCAAATAGTCCCCATACCACTGCATCATCTCTTTCCTCCCTTCAAGATACTGCGCATGGTTATAGGTCCCGCGAATCGCGTTCTTGTCCACATGCGCGAGCTGGGTCTCAATCCAAGCAGTGTTGAATCCTTCCTCATGCAAGATTGTGCTCATGGTGTGACGAAAACCATGTCCGGTTGCTCTCTTATCGTAACCAATCCTTTTAATAACCATATTGATGCTGGCTTCGCTCATTGGTTTATTAACATCGTTTCGACCTGCAAAGATAAACTGGTAAGTACCGGTCAATTGCTTTAGTTGCCGAAGTGCTGCTAAGGATTGAGCAGAAAGGGGCACTATGTGGGGTCGCCTCATCTTCATTCTACTTTTCGGTATTTCCCAGATATGGTTTTCGAAGTCGATTTCACTCCATTCTGCCATACGTAATTCGACGGTTCGTAAGCCCGTAAGCATGAGTAGTCGGGTCGCCAGAAGCGTTACTAGACTGCCGGTGTATTGTGAAAGCTTTTGTAAAAACTCGGGTAGCTCAGCAGCAGTAAGAAAGGGATAATGTTGTTTCTCGTACCCCTGTAAAGCACTACCAAGATCAGCCGCAGGGTTGTACTCGGCTCGGCCAGTAACAATAGCGTAACGGAACACTTCGCTACAACGTTGGCGCACTTTACTGGCAAGCTCCGGCGCACCTCGCTTTTCCATACGCTGCAATACAGACAGAAGCTCCAGTGGCTTTATCTCATTAACCGGCTGCGATCCAACAAAGGGAAATACATTGTTTTTGAAGGCCCGGTTAACATAGTCAGCGTAGTTTTTTGACCAGCCAGAAACTTTTGCGTTGTACCACTCAACCGCTATCGCTTCAAAAGTATTCGTAACCGATAGTTTTTGGGCAAGTAGTTCGGCTTTTTTAACTTCACCGGGATCTTTATCATTTGCCAATGTTTTTCTCGCTTCATCGCGCTTAGTGCGGGCTTCCGCAAGTGAGATGTCAGGATAGGTTCCGAACGAGAGTTTTTTCTCTTTACCGGCAAATCGATACTTCATTCGCCAGTACTTTGAACCGTTAGTATTGACCATGAGATAGAGCCCTCCGCCATCAGCGAGTTTATAGGCTTTATCTCTGGGCTTTGCAGTCTCGACCTGACGAGCATTCAGTGGCATTTGGGGGCCTCATTTTCCGTTGAACAGGATAAGCCCCCACTTAGGCCCCCAAACGTTTATTGATTCACGTAGATATGGGTAGACTTCAGTTGACGTCGCATAGCCTGAGAAGAGGGGTTATGGCTGATTATAAAAGGTTTTTATTGAATTCGGTAGACATCAGGAGAGTTATATCTGGTGTCCCCTGCAGGAATCGAACCTGCAACTAGCCCTTAGGAGGGGCTCGTTATATCCATTTAACTAAGGGGACAAAGCGGCACGAGTATAACGTCATTTATACAATGCGTTAAGCGCGTGACCGCCTGACTGCTTAAAGTGTCGCCACTCACACCGCTTTTTTGCGTTCTTCCTCTTTTTCCTGCTGGGCTTGTTCTTTCGCTTTTAGTTCAGCTTTACGCTTATTCGACATATCGTTGCGGATTTGCGCATGGCTGAGCAGGGCAAAAATAAAGGTACCGCCGCAGATGTTACCGGCAAGGGTAGGGAGCGCGAAGGGCCAGAAAAACTCGGTCCAGTGAATGGTGCCGTTAAATACCAGGTACAGGATCTCCACCGTCCCCACCACAATGTGGGTGGTATCGGCCAGGGCGATAAGCCAGGTCATCAGGATAATGACCACGATTTTCGCTGAACCGGCAGCCGGGAACATCCAGACCATGGTGGCGACAATCCAGCCGGAGATGATCGCGTTGGCGAACATCTCTGAGGGGCTGTTTTCCATCACCCCCATCCCGATTTTCACAAAGGCGTCGCGGGTGGGCTCATCAAATATCGGCATAAACTCGAACGCCCAGGCGGCGACACCGGTGCCGATGATATTACCGAGCAGTACCACGCTCCACAGGCGCATCAGCAGGCCGAAATTACCCCAGGTTGGGCTTTGCATCACCGGCAGTACGGCGGTGACGGTGTTCTCGGTAAAAAGCTGCTGGCGCGCCATAATCACGATAATAAAGCCAAAGGTGTATCCGAGGTTTTCGATGATTATGCCGCCGGGTACCCCTTCAAGCTCGACATGAAAAATCCCTTTCGCCAGCAGGGAGGCGCCCATCGATAATCCGGCGGCAATGGCCGACCAGAACAGCGCCATGGCGTCGCGCTCCAGCTCCTTTTCACCATCCTGGCGAATATGTTCGTGGATTGCCATTGCACGTGAGGGCAGGCGATCCTCGTCAACCTCAATCTTCTTTCCCCGGCGATTCTCCTCGCTTTCAACTTCCAGTTCTTCGGTATGGTTATCAATTTTTTCTTCTTTTAGCTCGTCCATCGCAATGCTCCATAGGTTGCAGATACCTTTAAGCGTAGCGCTTTTTCTCCCGCCGCCCGTGGGGAAGCTCTTAAATTCCTGTAATGGCAATAAAGGCGATACATCGCCAGCAAAGGCCGTATAAAATTGCCAGCCAAACGAAAACCTAAAGCCAGGCTATTCTGAGATCATACCAGAGAGTGTTTATTGCCCCGATTTGTGGTCGTAGACATCAGTAAACGCGCTGATACAATCACTTACACGTTTACAGACAGAGCGCGAAAGCGCCATGACGGATGGCTTTTGCTGATAGCCATACTTAACAGGGAGAAAGATATGAAACTTCGGCTGTCGGTGGTTGCGTTGAGCACCACGTTGCTGATGGGCTGCGCCAGCTCTGGCGAGCAGCAGGGGCGCTCCGATCCTCTGGAAGGATTTAACCGCACCATGTACAACTTCAACTACAACGTGCTGGATCCGTATGTGGTGCGTCCGGTTGCGGTGGCATGGCGGGATTATGTTCCACAACCTGCCCGTAACGGGCTGAGCAACTTCACCAGCAACCTCGAAGAGCCAGCGGTGATGGCGAACTACTTCCTGCAGGGCGATCCCTATCAGGGGATGGTCCACTTTACCCGCTTCTTCCTGAACACCCTGTTAGGTATGGGTGGCTTTATTGACGTTGCCGGGATGGCGAATCCGAAGCTGCAGCGCGAACAGCCGCACCGTTTCGGTAGTACGCTGGGTCACTACAATGTGGGTTACGGCCCGTACGTGCATCTGCCGTTCTACGGTAGCTTCACGTTGCGTGATGACGGCGGTGATATGGTCGATACGCTCTATCCGGTGCTGTCGTGGCTGACCTGGCCGCTGTCGGTGGGTAAATGGACACTGGAAGGGGTGGAGACGCGCGCGCAACTGCTGGATTCAGACGGTCTGCTGCGTCAGTCTTCCGATCCGTATCTCATGGTGCGTGAAGCGTACTTCCAGAATCACGACTTCATTGCTAACGGCGGTAAGCTGAAACCGGAAGAGAACCCGAACGCGAAAGCGATCGAGAATGAACTCTCCGAGATTGATGCGGAATAAAAAAGAAAAGGTGAGCGCGAGGCTCACCTTTTTTATCCCTGCGTGATTAGAACGCGTAGTTGAAGTTCATGCCATAGAGCCAGGCTTTACCTTCAGAAGAGAACTCATACGGACCTTCCTGGAACGACACTTTCTGACCATGCATATAAGAGACACCCGCATCAATTGAGGCATCTTTGTTGAATGCATAGGTCGCACCGGCGCTCAGCCAGAAGCGATCCTGATCCGGAATGGAGATAGAGCGTTTGTCTGCCGGAACCGGGCTGTCATCGAAGGCGATACCGGTACGGAATGTCCAGTTATCGTCCATATAGTAGGTGGTACCCAGAGCGATACGGTAAGCGTCACGGAAACTTTCGTCTTTATAGAACAGCGTATCACCGCCACTGTTAGTCGCTTTCAGCTCCTGGAACTGGCTCCAGCTCGTGTAGGTCAGGCTATAGTGGATGGCCCATTGCGGCGCGACTCTGTTATAACCGGACAGTTCCCACATCTCAGGTAAATTCAGGGTCAGAGAACCGCCAGTGGTGCGGCCATCCGTCCCCATTGGCAGACCAAAGTTGCCGAGGATCTGGTTATAGGCTGAAGGCAGGCTGCTCTTATAGTCGCCATCGAAATCGATTTTCACTTCAGAACGGTAGGTCAAGCCATACCGGTTGTTCTTATCGATTTCATACAGAATACCGGCGTTCCAGCCAAAGCCCCACTCATCACCTTTCAGGTAGGCAATCTGGGTATCTCCCGGGATCCCCGCGACCTGTCGTGCCAGAGTCGGAGGTAATGCGCCGGAGCCTGCAACGATGCGACCCAGGTCACCCGCGTAGCGCTCAATTTTCGCTTTCGCATAGACCGCATCAAAGCCGACACCGAAACTCCAGTGATTATCCAGGCGATAAGCACCGCTCAGGTTCAGGTTGAGGGTCTCCAGGTCGGTGGTACCGCCGTATGCCCCTGCTGCGTAGTTGTTATTGAACTCGGTCGCCAGTCCGTAGTTAGAGGTGACGGATGCGCCCCAGCCGAATTGATCGTTGATTGGTGCGACAAAGTGCAGGTTTGGCACCCATGCTGTTGGCGCGATGTTATCCGCATTCAGGCTTGCGCCCGTTGGCGAGCGTCCGGAGATATCCACATCAGGGTCAACAAAGATGGCGCCTGCGGAGAAGGTAGGACGATCAAACATCATGATCAGGGCAGGGTTACGGCTCGCGTTCCCTGCGTCATCAGCGATAGCACCTTCCCCGGAATAGGCGCGGCCCAGGCCTGAGGAAGAGAACTCATTCAACTGAAAGCCCGCTGACCAGGCGGAGGTGGAGACGATTGCCACTGCGACTGCCAGCGCAGTTTTTTTGAACAGGGTTTTCTGGCTCATGACCATAACCTCATTGAGTTATTTTTATTCAATTTTTGTTACATACCGTAACAGGAGCGCGAAGTGTAGGGTCTGTGGTAACACTTAGAAATCAGACCAGTGGCGAGAGTATAGGTCTGACCAGATAGAATGTTGCAAGGGTGTTTATGAATATTTACCGATATGTTTTTCGAAACGGGATCTGGTTGGCAAAATTGTGACCAGTTCGCGTCCTCCTAATGGGTGATTTTTGTTTTAGATCATTTTTACTTGTGATATTGCTCACTTACCCGGTTTAAAGTCATTAACAACTGGAGCCGCTCCCGCCCGGCGCGTAAAATATCAGCATCGTGTTTATCTCGCGCCATGCGCGAATGAAGAGGAAATCTACTATGAGTAAATGCAGTGCTGATGAAACCCCTGTTTGCTGCTGTATGGATGTGGGCACCATTGTGGACAACACGGATTGCACCGCCTCTTACAGCCGTGAGTTTACCCGCCGTGCCGACGCCGAAGAGACGCTGGCCGCGCTGACCGAAAAAGCCCGCAGCGTGGAGTCCGAACCGTGCGCAATCAACGCCAACTTCACCGAAGTGGAAGGCGGCGTTCGTCTGGACATCGACTTCGTGTTCAGCTGCGAAGCAGAATCCCTGATTTTTCAACTCGGTCTGCGTTAATTCCTTCCCGCGCCTCCCTTCCGGGAGGCGTTTCGTCTCCTCTCTGTGTGTTCGCTCGCAATTTTTCCTCTCCCCGATTGGCTAATGTAAAAATTTAGTTAAGACTGTTATCAGGTCAGACCACTTTGCGCATTTGTTATTCACAGGGGAGCGTTATGAGTCAGGCATTACCGCTAATCACCCGTCAGGGGGATCGCATTGCCATTGTCAGTGGATTACGCACGCCATTTGCCCGTCAGGCGACGGCGTATCATGGCGTACCTGCCGTCGATCTGGGAAAAATGGTTGTAGGGGAGCTGCTGGCTCGCAGCGAAATCCCGCCCGAGGTGATTGAACAGCTGGTCTTTGGCCAGGTGGTGCAAATGCCGGAAGCGCCGAATATCGCCCGTGAAATCGTGCTGGGCACCGGAATGAATGTCCACACCGATGCCTACAGCGTCAGCCGCGCCTGCGCCACCAGCTTTCAGGCAGTGGCGAACGTGGCAGAAAGCCTGATTACCGGCACCATTCGCGCCGGGATAGCCGGGGGCGCAGACTCCTCGTCCGTGTTACCGATTGGCGTCAGCAAAAAGCTCGCGCGCGTGCTGGTAGACGTCAACAAGGCCCGCACCACCGGGCAGCGGCTGTCACTGTTCTCACGCCTGCGTCTGCGCGATCTCCTTCCTGTTCCGCCCGCCGTGGCGGAATACTCCACCGGGCTGCGAATGGGGGATACCGCCGAGCAGATGGCGAAAACCTATGGCATCACCCGTGAGCAGCAGGATGCCCTGGCGCACCGCTCGCATCAGCGCGCCGCAGAAGCCTGGGCCGAAGGCAAGCTGGCGGAGGAGGTGATGACCGCCTACACCCCACCATTCCGCGAACCGCTAAGCCAGGATAACAATATTCGCGGCACCTCTACGCTGGCGGATTATGCGAAGCTGCGTCCGGCATTCGACCGCAAACATGGCACCGTCACGGCGGCGAACAGCACACCGTTAACCGATGGCGCGGCAGCGGTGATCCTGATGACCGAATCCCGCGCCAGAGAGCTGGGCCTGAAGCCGCTCGGCTATCTGCGCAGCTATGCCTTTACCGCCATTGATGTCTGGCAGGACATGCTGCTGGGGCCAGCCTGGTCCACGCCGCTGGCGCTGGAGCGCGCCGGACTGACGATGGGCGATCTGACGCTCATCGACATGCATGAAGCCTTTGCCGCGCAAACTCTGGCCAACCTGCAACTGCTGGCAAGCGATCGTTTTGCCCGGGATGTGCTGGGCCGCGCCCACGCCACCGGCGAAGTGGACGAAAGCAAATTTAACGTGCTGGGGGGCTCCATTGCCTACGGTCACCCCTTTGCGGCGACCGGGGCGAGGATGATCACCCAGACGCTGCATGAGTTGCGCCGTCGCGGCGGTGGGTTTGGACTGGTCACCGCCTGTGCTGCGGGTGGCCTGGGTGCCGCAATGGTTCTGGAGGCAGAGTAATGGAGATGACAACGGCATTCACCCTGGACGTACGTCCGGACAACGTGGCGGTAGTCACCATTGACGCCCCAGGCGAAAAGATGAATACCCTGAAAGCGGAGTTTGGCGGTCAGGTTCGCGCTATCCTCAAACAGGTGCGAGAAAACAAAGCCTTGCGCGGGCTGGTATTTATCTCGGCCAAGCCGGATAACTTTATTGCCGGGGCGGACATCAACATGATTGCCCGCGCTGAAAGCGCCCAGGCAGCGGAAGATCTGGCCCGTCAGGGGCAGCAGATCATGGCCGAAATTCATGCCCTGACCATTCCGGTGATTGCGGCGATCAACGGCGCCTGTCTCGGCGGCGGCCTGGAGCTGGCGCTGGCCTGCCACGGACGAATTTGTACCGACGACGCCAAAACGGTGCTGGGCCTGCCGGAGGTACAGCTTGGCTTACTGCCGGGCTCAGGCGGCACCCAGCGCCTGCCGCGACTGGTGGGTGTCAGCACGGCGCTGGAGATGATCCTCGCCGGCAAACAGCTGCGCCCACGCCAGGCCCTGAAAGTCGGGCTGGTGGATGAGGTGGTTCCGCATTCCATTCTGCTGGAGGCCGCCGTGGCGCGCGCGCTGAAAGGCAAACCCGACAGCCGTCGCTTACCGGTGCGCGAGCGCGTGCTGGCAGGGCCGCTGGGCCGTGCGCTGCTGTTTAAAATGGTGGCGAACAAAACCGAGCAAAAAACCCAGGGCAACTACCCGGCGACAAAACGCATTCTTGAGGTTATTCATACCGGTCTGACCCAGGGCAGCAGCAGCGGCTATGCCGCAGAAGCGAAAGCCTTTGGCGAGCTGGCGATGACGCCGCAGTCTCAGGCGCTGCGCAGCATCTTTTTTGCCAGCACCGACGTGAAAAAAGATCCCGGCAGCGAAGCCGAGCCTGCGCCGCTGGCGTCAATTGGCGTGCTGGGCGGTGGCCTGATGGGGGGCGGGATCGCCTTCGTCAGCGCCAGCAAAGGCAAATTACCGGTGCGGATCAAAGACATCAACCCGAAAGGGATCAACCACGCCCTGCAGTACAGCTGGCAGCTGCTTGATAAAAAGGTCAAACGCCGCCATATCAAAGCCAGCGAGCGCGATCGCCAGCTGGCGCTGATCTCCGGCACCACTGACTACAGCGGATTCCGTCATCGCGATGTGGTGATTGAGGCAGTATTTGAAGATCTGGCGCTGAAACAGCAGATGGTGGCCGAGGTCGAAGCGAACTGTGCGCCGCACACTATCTTTGCCTCTAACACCTCGTCGCTGCCTATCGGCGATATTGCGGCCCAGGCCGCGCGCCCTGAGCAGGTGATCGGGCTGCATTTCTTTAGTCCGGTAGAAAAAATGCCTCTGGTGGAGGTTATCCCCCATGCCGGAACCAGCCCGCAGACCATCGCCACCGTCGTTAAGCTGGCAAAAATGCAGGGCAAAACGCCGGTGGTGGTGGCTGATAAAGCCGGGTTCTATGTCAACCGCATTCTGGCCCCCTATATCAACGAGGCCATGCGCCTGCTGACCGAAGGCGAAAAGGTCGAGCATATCGATAATGCGCTGGTGAAGTTTGGTTTCCCCGTTGGCCCAATCCAACTTTTGGATGAGGTGGGAATCGATACCGGCACTAAAATTATACCTGTGCTGGAAAGCGCTTATGGTGAACGGTTTAGCGCGCCCGCAAACATTGTTTCTGCAATTTTGAATGACGATCGCAAAGGCAGAAAAAATGGCCGCGGTTTCTATCTTTACGACCCAAAAGGGCGTAAAAGCAAGAAGCGGGTCGACCCGGCGGTTTATGGGCTTATTAAGTCTGGCGGCGAGGGCAAACTCTCTGCGACCCAGTGCGCGGAACGCTGCGTGATGATGATGCTCAACGAAGCGGCACGCTGCTTTGATGAGAAGGTCATTAAAAATGCCCGCGATGGCGACATTGGCGCCGTCTTTGGCATTGGTTTCCCACCTTTCCTGGGTGGCCCGTTCCGCTATATGGATAGCGTAGGTGCGGGTGAAGTTGTTGCGATTTTACAACGACTGGCTGTGCAATATGGGCCGCGGTTTACACCGTGTGACACATTATTGCAGATGGCGGATCAGGGGCTGCGATTTTGGCCAGCAAAGGAAACTGACCTTGTAAATTAAGGTCAAATAAGAGTAAATCCGCCGTTGAAGGGTCTGGTCCTGTCTAATTTGTAAACAGACATTGACTATACTTACGCCGTTGAGGTAAAAAACAGCGTTTCATTCAACGGATGGATCAGGCACAATGCCCGGCCATCGGGTTTTCTACCTCGTTATGTGTTCACACGGGGTAATAACACCGGTGATCCTGGTCAACAAAAGCGGTGCAATATGCAAGTTTTTATCATGCGTCACGGTGACGCGGCACTTGATGCTGCCAGTGACTCTGTACGTCCTCTGACGCCTTGCGGCTGTGACGAGTCCCGTCAAATGGCTACCTGGTTGAAAGGGCAAAAAGTGGATATTGAACGTGTCCTCGTCAGCCCGTTCTTACGCGCTGAACAGACGCTGGATGTGGTAGGGGAGTGTATGAACCTGCCAGCCAATGTCGATGTTCTGCCAGAGCTTACCCCGTGTGGCGACGTGGGTCTTGTCAGTGCCTATCTTCAGGCGCTGTGCAATGAAGGTGTCGCCTCTGCGTTGGTAATTTCCCATCTGCCGTTAGTCGGCTATCTGGTGGCTGAACTCTGCCCGGGCGAAACGCCGCCGATGTTCAGCACCTCTGCCATTGCCAACGTTACCCTCTCTGAAACGGGTGCTGGCGTCTTCAACTGGCAGATGAGCCCCTGCAATCTGAAGATGGCGAAAGCTATCTGATGTAAATCGGACCCAGGCGGGTAGCATGAGCCACCCGCCTGCCTCTCAGGGCAGCTCAGGCGGTTGCCACTCTTCCACTTCAATCAACACCAGCAAGGCGGCATCACCGCCATACTCTTTCGGTGCCTGATGAAATGCCATCACGTGTGGATGCTGAGCCAGCCACAGTGGGGTTTGCTGCTTGAGAATATGTTTGCCGTGGCCGTGCATCACGCAGGCGCAAAAAACATGTTCGCGACGGCAGGCGGCAATCAGCGCGCCCAGCTCCTGTTTCGCCTGCATCTGGGTCAGCCCGTGCAGATCGAGGAACAGCTCCGGCGAATAATCTCCCCGACGCAGTTTTTTCAGCTCGAAATGGCTGACGTCCGCGCGCACATATTTCACCGCACCTTCCGTGTTCAGCAGCGGCTGAAACTCGTCGGAAAAGTAGTGGCTGGCGTCGGCCTGCTCCTGAATCAGCCGTTTTACGGGAACTTCACTCACTTTTTTGCGCTGCGGGCGGTGGACAATGGTGTCCTGCTTGATTTGACGCGTGCCGGTCATTAGCTGACGAAACAGCGTTTGATCCTCCTCGCTGAGCGATATTTTCTTTTTCATGGGGTCGTCTCATCTCTTATTTCCGACAGTGTACCTGACTCACTGCGCGGCAAAACGCATTTTTTACCCGCAAGCCGTTAGCGACAGTGCTGATTTATCGCCGTCTTCATGGCACACTAGCCGCCGAAAATTTAGCGAGCATGCCCTGGAGAACATAGTGGATAAAATTTTTGTCGATGAAGCGGTAAATGAGCTGCAAACCATTCAGGACATGTTGCGTTGGGCGGTCAGCCGTTTCAGCGCGGCCAATATCTGGTACGGCCATGGTACCGACAACCCGTGGGACGAGGCGGTACAGCTGGTTCTGCCATCCCTCTATCTGCCGCTGGATATTCCTGAAGATATGCGCTCCGCGCGCCTTACCTCCAGCGAAAAACACCGCATCGTTGAGCGCGTGATCCGTCGCGTTAACGAGCGCATTCCGGTAGCGTACCTCACCAACAAAGCCTGGTTCTGCGGCCATGAGTTTTTTGTCGATGAACGCGTGCTGGTGCCGCGCTCGCCGATTGGTGAACTGATCAACAACCAGTTCGCCGGCCTGATTGACCATCAGCCTGAGCATATCCTGGATATGTGTACCGGCAGCGGCTGCATCGCCATTGCCTGCGCGTACGCCTTCCCGGAAGCGGAAGTGGATGCTGTCGATATCTCTCCTGATGCGCTGGCGGTAGCGGAACACAATATTGAAGAGCACGGTCTGATCCATCACGTCACGCCGATCCGTTCCGATCTGTTCCGTGACCTGCCAAAAGTGCAGTACGACCTGATTGTGACCAATCCGCCGTACGTTGACGCAGAAGATATGTCAGACCTGCCAAACGAATACCGTCACGAGCCAGAGCTGGGACTGGCTTCCGGCTCCGACGGCCTGAAGCTGACCCGCCGTATTCTGGCCTGTGCGCCAGATTATCTCACCGACAACGGCATTCTGATTTGTGAAGTCGGTAACAGCATGGTACATCTGATGGAGCAATATCCGGATGTGCCGTTCACCTGGCTCGAGTTCGACAACGGTGGGGACGGCGTCTTCATGCTGACCAAAGCGCAGCTTCTCGCCGCGCGCGAACATTTCAGCATCTACAAAGATTAATCCAACGGGCTTCGGCCCGTTTCACATTGCGCAAACACAGAAAGCTCAAATACAGAACAACGAAAACGGAGCCGTGATGGCAGGAAACAGTATTGGACAATTATTCCGTGTGACGACGTTTGGTGAGTCCCACGGGCTGGCGCTGGGCTGTATCGTTGATGGCGTACCGCCAGGCATCGAACTGACTGAAGCCGATTTACAGCACGATCTCGACCGACGCCGTCCAGGCACGTCACGCTACACCACCCAGCGCCGCGAGCCGGATCAAGTCAAAATTCTGTCAGGCGTCTTTGAAGGACGCACCACCGGTACCAGCATCGGCCTGTTGATTGAGAATACCGATCAGCGTTCCCAGGACTACGGCGCCATTAAGGATGTGTTCCGTCCGGGTCACGCCGATTACACCTACGAGCAGAAATATGGTTTTCGCGATTATCGCGGCGGCGGACGCTCCTCCGCCCGTGAAACCGCCATGCGCGTCGCGGCAGGGGCCATTGCCAAAAAATACCTCGCGCAAAAGTTTGGCATCACCATCCGCGGCTGCCTGACTCAGATGGGCGATATCCCGCTGGCGATCGCCGACTGGGAGCAGGTTGAACAGAACCCGTTCTTCTGCGCTGACGCCTCGAAGCTGGAAGCGCTCGATGAACTGATGCGCGCCCTGAAGAAAGAGGGCGACTCTATTGGCGCCAAAGTCACCGTGGTGGCTGACGGCGTACCGCCGGGCTGGGGCGAGCCGGTCTTTGACCGCCTCGATGCTGATATCGCCCATGCGATGATGAGCATCAACGCGGTTAAAGGGGTGGAGATTGGCGACGGCTTTGACGTGGTTCAGCTTCGTGGCAGCCAGAACCGGGACGAGATCACAACCCAGGGCTTCCAGAGCAATCACGCGGGCGGCATTTTAGGCGGCATCAGCAGCGGGCAGCAGATTATCGCCAACATCGCGCTGAAACCGACCTCCAGCATTACCGTGCCGGGCCACACCATTAACCGCTCTGGTGAAGAAGTTGAGATGATCACCAAAGGACGTCACGATCCCTGCGTCGGGATCCGCGCAGTGCCGATCGCCGAAGCAATGCTGGCGATCGTGCTGATGGATCACTTCCTGCGCCAGCGCGCGCAGAATGCGGATGTGACGACCACCATTCCACGCTGGTAACCATGAAAAAAACCGCAATTGCTCTGCTGGCGCTGCTTGCCAGTGGAGCCGCTCTGGCGGCAACGCCGTGGCAAAAAATCACCCATCCGGTGGCGGGCAGCGCCCAGTCAATTGGGGCCTTCTCTAATGGCTGTATCGTTGGTGCGCAGGAACTTCCTCTGCAGTCGGATACGTATCAGGTGATGCGTACCGACCAGCGCCGCTACTTCGGCCACCCGGACCTGGTGCTGTTTATTCAGCGGCTGGGTAACCAGGTGCATAACCTGGGACTCGGCACGGTGCTGGTGGGCGATATGGGGATGCCGGCAGGCGGACGCTTTAACGGCGGCCACGCCAGCCACCAGACCGGGCTGGATGTCGATATCTTCCTCCAGCTGCCGAAAACGCGCTGGTCATCTTCGCAACTGCTGAAGCCGCAGGCGCTCGATCTGGTCTCCAGCGATGGCAAGCGGGTGGTGCCGTCGCGCTGGTCACCGGAGGTCTCCAGCATGATCAAGCTGGCGGCGGAAGATAACGACGTCACGCGCATCTTCGTCAACCCGGCCATCAAGCAGCAGCTCTGCCAGGATGCTGGCACCGACCGCGACTGGCTGCGTAAAGTGCGGCCGTGGTTCCAGCACCGCGCGCACATGCACGTGCGCCTGCGATGCCCGGCGAACAGCCTCGAGTGTGAAGATCAACCGTTACCGCCGCCAGGCGATGGCTGCGGCGCGGAATTACAAAGCTGGTTTGAGCCAGCGAAACCTGGAACCACCAAGCCTGAGAAGAAGACACCGCCTCCGTTGCCGCCTTCCTGCCAGGCGCTACTGGATGAGCATGCCCTGTGATGGACCATTTTGCTGAGTTGTTTATGGTATCGCCGCTGATGCTGGTGGCGCTGTTTTTCATCGCCATGCTGGCCGGGTTTATTGATGCCCTGGCCGGTGGCGGCGGGTTACTGACGGTTCCGGCCCTGCTGGCGGCGGGCATGAACCCGGCCCAGGCGCTGGCGACCAACAAATTGCAGGCGTGTGGCGGATCGTTATCCGCCTCGCTCTATTTTATCCGCCGCAAAGTGGTGAGCCTGGCCGATCAGAAGCTCAACATCCTGATGACCTTTATTGGATCGACCAGCGGGGCGCTGCTGGTTCAGCATGTGCAGTCCGATATTTTGCGCCAGATTTTGCCGATTCTCGTCATCTGCATTGGCCTCTACTTTTTACTGATGCCGAAGCTAGGGGAAGAAGATCGCCAGCGCCGCCTGCACGGTCTGCCGTTTGCCCTGATTGCGGGCGGCTGCGTCGGCTTTTACGACGGCTTCTTCGGGCCCGGAGCCGGGTCGTTTTACGCCCTGGCGTTTGTCACGCTGGCTGGTTTCAACCTCGCCAAATCCACCGCCCATGCGAAAGTGCTGAACGCCACCTCTAATGTCGGTGGTCTGCTGCTCTTTATCATCGGCGGGAAGGTGATTTGGGCGACCGGCTTCGTAATGATGGCCGGACAATTTCTGGGCGCACGGGCAGGTTCGCGTCTGGTGTTAAGCAAAGGGCAACAGCTTATCCGTCCGATGATTGTCATTGTCTCGGCTGTGATGAGTGCCAAACTTCTTTATGACAGCCACGGACAGGAGATCCTCCACTGGTTGGGGATGAACTAATGAACAGTACGCATAAATACGAACAGCTGATTGAGATTTTCGACGGCTGCTTCGCACAAGATTTTAATACCCGTCTGATTAAAGGCGACGACGAACCGATCTATCTTCCTGCAGATGCAGAGCTACCGTACAACCGGATCGTCTTTGCCCACGGCTTTTATGCCAGTGCGCTGCACGAAATATCCCACTGGTGCATTGCCGGTAAAGCGCGCCGCGAGTTGATGGACTTTGGCTACTGGTACTGCCCGGACGGGCGTGACGCTGCGACCCAGGGGCAATTTGAAGATGTGGAAGTGAAACCCCAGGCGCTGGAATGGCTCTTCTGCGTGGCGGCAGGATTTCCGTTCAACGTCAGCTGCGACAATCTCGAGGGCGACTTCGAGCCAGACCGTATTGCCTTCCAGCGCCGCGTGCACGCGCAGGTGATGGAGTACCTTGAGAAAGGCATCCCGGAACGTCCGGCGCGCTTGATCAAGGCTTTACAGAATTATTACCACACGCCGGACATCACGGCGGAACACTTCCCGTGGCCGGAAGATCTTAACTGAGGAAAGAAGATGATCGCAGAATTTGAATCACGCATTCTGGCGTTAATTGATGACATGGTGGAGCACGCCAGTGACGATGAACTGTTTGCCAGCGGTTATCTGCGTGGTCACCTGACGCTGGCCGTCGCCGAACTGGAAGCCGGTGATGACCACTCTGCGGACGCGGTGCATGCTGAAGTCTCCCGCAGCCTGGAAAAAGCGATTCTGGCCGGCGAACTCTCTCCGCGCGACCAGTCATTAGTGCTGGGCATGTGGGAAACCTTGTTTCACAAAGCCAGCCTGACGTCATAAGTTAGCGCCTGGACATGTAGGCCGGGCAAGCGAATGCGCCGCCCGGCGTTAAAACGGCTCCTTTGCCAGACGCCCGGTGGCGCTACGCTTACCGGGCCTACGCTTTCACCCTCTTCCCCTTCAACAACTTCCTCACCCATAACCGGTTCGGATTGAGCGCGGCCAGCGTGTGGCTGTCCAGTGGGATCGGCTCGTTACTCATCTGGGCGGCAAGAACCTCCGCCGTCAGCGGCGCCGTACAGAGTCCGCGGGAGCCCAGCCCGCCCAGCATAAACAGATTACGGAACGCCGGGGCGCTGACCGCCTGGGATGTGTTGCTGGCGAGATCCTGATAAGCCTTCAGCGTGGCTTCATAGTCCGGTACCGCACCCGTCATCGGCAGATGATCGCGGGTGGCGCAGCGAATACCGTTGCGCGCCTCGCCTGCGCTGACATCCACCTCACGCGCCCATGCCGCCTGCGGCAAACAGTCGAGCAGACGCTGGCGGTTATGCTGCTGGTCCTCATCGCTGTACTGCGGTTCGGTCTGGCCGCGATGATAGCTTGCGCCGATGCAGTGCTGGCCGTTGGCCGGATTTTGCGGGGTCAGATACCCGTCGTAGCAGAGCACCTGGCGCAGCTGGCTCAGCTGCGGGGCCGCCGGGATATGGCTCACCTGGCCACCCACCGGGTAGACCGGCAGTGGTGCGGTCTGGCTGAACTGGCTGATGCCGTGTCCGTTCGCCAGCACCACGCTGCCATGCTGCGCCTGCTCACCGTCGGCAAACTGCAACATCCACCGGGCGTCGGTCTGCGCCAGCGACGTTACCTTGCGGCCATAGTGCACCTGCAGGCCCAGAGTTTGCGCCAGCGCGATCGCCGCCGCGGTAAGCTGCGCCGGGCACAGCCAGCCGCCGAGCGGATACTGGATCCCGCCGCAGCCGGTCGGTACCCCAATGCTCTCCGCCACCTGTTGGGCATTTACCGCCATCGCAATCTGCTCGGGCAGGCCCAGAGCGAGCATATGGTCAATTTTCTGCTGACTCTTCTCATCCCAGCCAAGCTGGGTGACGCCGCACCAGGCATGATCAAAGGCCACCGGCAGGGTGTCGTACAGGCGGCGGGCAAAGGTGAACGCCGCCGGGAAAAACTGGCTCAGCGCCGCATCGTGGGCGCTAAGCAGGGGATAGAGCGCCCCCTGACGATTGCCGGAGGCACCCGCTGCCGGGGCATCGTCGGCGCAGTAGAGCGTCACCTGCCAGCCACGGCGCAGCAGCGCCAGCGACAGCAGCGCGCTGGCAATCCCGCCGCCCACCACGGCGGTTTCGCGCCCGTCGCTGGCCGGACGGGCAAACCACGGGGTGCGGGCAGGGGAGGGGCGATCCTGTTCCATCACCCCGACGAGCATTTCGCGCTTGCGGCCAAAGCCCTTGGTTTTTTTCATGGTGAAGCCTGCTTCCTGCAGGCCGCGACGGACAAACCCGGCGCAGGTAAAGGTGGCGAGCGTGCCACCGGGCCGCGCCAGACGCGCCATGGCGGCAAACAACTCTGGGGTCCACATATCCGGGTTTTTGGCCGGGGCAAAACCGTCGAGGAACCAGGCGTCAACCTGCTGGTTCAGGGAGTCATCCAGCTTGTCGGTGAGTTCGTTAATATCCCCAAGCCAGATATCGAGCGTGACGCGCCCGCCGTCCAGCAGCAGGCGATGACAGCCTGCGATAGGCAGCGGCCACTGGGCCTGGAGCTGTTCCGCCCAGGGGGCTAATTCCGGCCAGTGCTGATGCGCCAGACGGAGATCGTCGGCGGCCAGCGGGTATTTCTCAAAACTGATGAAATGTAACCTTTGCAGCGTAGCGTCAGGGTGTGCCGCACGAAAGCGATCGAACGCTTGCCAGAGGGTGAGGAAATTCAACCCGGTGCCAAATCCGCTCTCCGCCACCACAAAGAGATCGCGGGGATGCAGCGGAAAACGGGAATTCAGCTGATTTCCTTCGAGGAAAACATAACGTGTCTCTTCCAGTCCGTTATCATTAGAGAAGTAGACATCGTCAAAATCTCGGGAAACAGGTGTACCCTCAGCGTTGAATTCGAGGTTGGCGGGTTGTATAGCGTTTTGTTTCACGTAAGTTACTCGTCTGACAGGCTGTGCCGCGATCTTAACGATGTGCGTCTGATGGTGCAAATTTCCGCAGAAAATGGCTGATCGGACTTGTTCGGCGTACAAGTGTACGCTATTGTGCGACTCGAAACTTAAATAGTGCGACTTACAGAGGTATTGAATGAAACGTGCAGTGATTACTGGCTTGGGCATCGTTTCCAGCATCGGTAATAACCAGCAGGAAGTCCTGGCATCTCTGCGTGAAGGACGCTCCGGGATCACCTTCTCTGAAGAGTTTAAAGATTCCGGCATGCGTAGCCACGTATGGGGTAATGTAAAACTGGACACCACGGGCATGATCGATCGCAAAGTGGTCCGTTTCATGAACGATGCCTCCATCTACGCCTATCTCTCTATGCAGGAAGCGATTGCTGACGCTGGCCTGAGCGAAGAGGTTTATCAAAACAACCCGCGAGTGGGTCTGATTGCTGGCTCCGGCGGCTCCTCTAAAGCGCAGGTGTTTGGTGCGGACGCGATGCGTAGCCCGCGCGGCCTGAAAGCGGTGGGTCCATACGTGGTGACCAAAGCGATGGGTTCAGCGGTTTCCGCTTGCCTGGCGACCCCGTTCAAAATCCACGGCGTAAACTACTCCATCAGCTCCGCTTGCGCGACCTCCGCACACTGTATCGGTAACGCGGTTGAGCAGATCCAGCTGGGTAAACAGGACATCGTATTTGCTGGCGGCGGCGAAGAGCTGGGCTGGGAAATGGCCTGTGAATTCGATGCGATGGGTGCTCTGTCCACCAAATACAACGAATGCCCGGAAAAAGCCTCCCGTACCTATGATGCAAGCCGTGACGGCTTTGTTATCGCAGGCGGCGGCGGTATGGTCGTGGTGGAAGAGCTGGAACACGCTCTGGCCCGCGGTGCGCACATCTATGCTGAGATTGTTGGCTACGGCGCAACCTCCGACGGTGCAGACATGGTGGCTCCATCAGGCGAAGGCGCAGTGCGCTGCATGAAGATGGCGATGCACGGCGTTGATACCCCAATCGACTACCTGAACTCCCACGGTACCTCTACTCCGGTAGGCGACGTGAAAGAGCTGGGTGCTATCCGTGAAGTGTTCGGCGACAACAGCCCGGCTATCTCCGCCACCAAAGCCATGACCGGTCACTCCCTGGGTGCGGCTGGCGTGCAGGAAGCGATCTACTCTCTGCTGATGCTGGAAAACGGCTTTATCGCGCCGAGCATCAACATTGAAGAGATGGACGAGCAGGCCGCAGGTCTGAACATCGTCACTGCGACAACCGAGCGTGAACTGACTACCGTCATGTCCAACAGCTTCGGTTTCGGCGGCACCAACGCCACGCTGGTGATGCGTAAGCTGAAAGCATAAGCGTTTGAATGTATAGTAGAAGGGAGCCTGATGGCTCCCTTTTTTTATGCCTGAACATGGAGTTATGCATGACGGCCGTTACCAAAGATAAAAACGCCGCTTCCGGCAACGTCTCGCTGTTCCGTATCGCCTTTGCGGTATTCCTCACCTATATGACCGTCGGCCTGCCATTGCCGGTGATCCCGCTGTTTGTGCATCAGGAGCTGGGCTATGGCAACACCATGGTCGGCATCGCCGTGGGTATTCAGTTTTTAGCCACGGTGTTAACCCGCGGCTATGCCGGACGGCTGGCGGATCAGCACGGCGCAAAACGCTCGGCATTGCAGGGCATGTTCGCCTGCGCACTGGCGGGTGGCGCATGGTTACTGGCCGCGTTGCTGCCAGTGGAGGCGGCCTATAAATTCGCGCTGCTGGTGGTAGGGCGCTTAATACTCGGTTTTGGTGAAAGTCAGCTCCTGACCGGCACACTCACCTGGGGGATGGGGCTGGTCGGGCCCGCGCGCTCCGGCAAAGTGATGTCGTGGAACGGGATGGCTATCTATGGTGCGCTGGCTGCGGGTGCACCGCTGGGTCTTTTGATCAACAGTCAGTTTGGCTTTGCGGCGCTGGCCGCCACCACCATGGCACTGCCGCTGCTGGCATGGGCGTTTAACGGCACGGTGCGTAAAGTTCCGGCTCATAAAGGCGAACGTCCCTCCCTGTGGAGCGTGGTGGGGCAGATCTGGCAGCCAGGCCTGGGCCTTGCGCTGCAGGGCGTTGGCTTTGCGGTGATTGGTACCTTCGTCTCGCTCTACTTTATGAGCCGCGGCTGGGCGATGGCCGGTTTTACGCTCACCGCTTTTGGCGGCGCGTTTGTTCTGATGCGGGTGCTGTTCGGCTGGATGCCGGATCGTTATGGTGGCGTGAAGGTAGCGGTGGCGTCGCTGGTGATTGAAACCGTGGGTCTGGTGTTGCTCTGGCAGGCGCCAACCGCGCCGGTAGCACTGCTGGGGGCAGCCCTGACCGGCTGCGGCTGTTCGCTGATCTTCCCGGCGCTGGGTGTTGAGGTGGTTAAACGCGTTGCCCCACAGGTGCGGGGCACGGCGCTGGGTGGCTATGCCGCCTTTCAGGATATCTCATACGGCGTGACCGGGCCGCTGGCGGGGCTATTAGCCACCTCGTTTGGCTATCCGTCGGTCTTCCTGGCGGGGGCGGTTTCAGCGGTGGTTGGGATTGTGGTGACGCTGGTGGCGTTTCGGAAATCTTAGCGGTTTGTTGCCGGGTGGCGGCTACGCCTTAACCGGCCTGCAGGTTGTGTTTTTGTAGGCCCGGTAAGCGTAGCGCCACCGGGCAAAACATCAGGCAACCAGCCAGAAAATCGCCAGCGCAATGATTAAAGCAACCAACATCAGGCCTGGACGGGCAGAAAGCGTTTTGAAGGTTTCCACTACCGGGGCAAAGAGCGGGCTGTAGATCGGCTGGATATTGCGCACTTCCGTCACGCCAGCTTCACGCTCGGTGCGGCGGACGAAGATCTCGTTGAGCAGATCCTGTACCTGGGCGGTGGTCAGCACCGTCTGCGGCGTCGCCTGCCAGTTCTGTCGGGCATAGTCCTGAATGCTGTCCCACTCCTGGGCCTCCAGCGGCTGCTTCAGCGCAGCCTGCAGGGTGTGCAGGGTTGGCGCGCTTTGCGTGCTCAGCGTCTGGCGTGCCTGTAGCCAGGTGGCAAGGTGGGTAAACTGCCTTGCCGGGATTAACTCTCCCGCTTTCACCCCCGACAGTTCCAGCATCGACTGCCAGATGAGCTTGGTCGGCTCGCCCGTGGCGGCGGCAAGTTTGGTCACCATCTGCTTCAGCGTATTGTGTTCGGCAGGCAGCAGCGGGCGCTCCGTGGCCGGGCGCTGCTGCGGCTGCGGAATATTGAGCTGATTATTTTGCAGCAGCGTCAGCACCGTTTTGAGCTGCTCGGGCGTCAGCTGGTTCAAAGCGGTCTGGCCATACTGCTGGCGAATAAAATCGCTGGCCGCCTGGCGGTTATTGCCCTGGGTCAGCAGCTCCGTCAACCGGGAGACCATCTGCCGGGTGGTATGGTTTTGCTGGGCGGTGTTCAAGCGCTGGTTGAGGTTTTGCTCCGCAGCAGGGAAGTGGCGCGACAGCATGGGCGCATCACTCTTTAATCCCAGATCGTGTTTCACTCCGGCCCACACCTCCGCATTCTGCTGCGACGTCAGGGCGATTAACCGGGTGATCAGACGTTCCAGTACAGTGCGTTGTTGTGTGGAGAGGGGCTGTTCGCCCGCGACGTGGGATGGACGCGGGCCATCACCCGGAGGTTGTGGCGGCGTACCTGAAATGGGCTGCATCGGCAAAAAATCCTTAAAGTCGTTACTCATCGTTAACCAGGTTTACGTATATGCCTGGCGGCCAGATTATGGCACACTTGACAGGTTTTCTTCCTCTCAAACAGGTACTCAGACGTGAAAATCCTCGTTGATGAAAATATGCCTTACGCCCGCGAGCTGTTCAGCCGCCTGGGTGAGGTTAAGGCCGTTCCTGGACGTCCCATTCCGCTCGCTGAGCTGGATGATGCCGACGCGCTGATGGTGCGCTCAGTGACCAAAGTGAATGAGGCGCTGCTGTCTGGCAAAGGGATCAAATTTGTCGGCACGGCAACCGCAGGAACCGATCATGTGGATGACGCGTGGCTGAAGCAGGCCGGGATTGGCTTTTCCGCCGCACCGGGCTGTAACGCTATTGCCGTCGTGGAGTATGTTTTTTCCTCTCTGCTGATGCTGGCCGAGCGTGACGGGTTTAGCCTGGCCGATCGCACCGTAGGCATTGTCGGGGTCGGTAACGTCGGCGGTCGCCTGCAAAAGCGCCTTGAGGCGTTAGGTATCCGCACGTTGCTGTGCGATCCGCCCCGCGCTGACCGTGGCGATGAAGGGGATTTCCGCAGCCTGGATGAGCTGGTGGCCGAGTGTGACGTGCTCACCTTCCATACGCCGCTGTTTAAAGACGGGCCGTATAAAACGCGCCATCTGGCAGACGACGCTCTGATTAGCCGCCTGAAGCCGGGCACCATCCTGATTAATGCCTGCCGTGGCCCGGTGGTGGACAACGCGGCCCTGCTGCAGCGCCTGGATGCTGGTCAGGATCTGAGCGTGGTGCTGGACGTGTGGGAGCCGGAGCCGGATCTCAACGTGGCCCTGCTGGACAAAGTGGATATCGGTACCGCGCATATCGCGGGTTACACCCTCGAAGGTAAAGCCCGCGGCACCACCCAAGTGTTTGAGGCGTACAGTGCCTTTATCGGTAAATCCCAGCAGGTGGCGCTGGATACCCTGCTGCCAACCCCGGATTTTGGCCGCATTACCCTGCACGGCCCGCTGGATCAGGGAACGCTGAAAAGGCTGGTGCATTTAGTGTATGATGTGCGCCGCGATGACGCGCTGCTGCGAAAAGTAGCGGGTATACCGGGTGAGTTTGACAAGCTGCGTAAGCATTACGTTGAGCGCCGCGAATGGTCCTCTCTGTATGTGATGTGTGATGATCCTGCTGCGGCGTCGCTGCTGCATAAGCTGGGTTTCAACGCCGTTCATCACCCGGTTCGTTAATGTCTTCTTAATGCTCCCTGGCGGATACCCCGCCAGGGACGCTTTTTTATTTCTGGAGTAAACCACCATGTCTGAAGGCTGGAACATTGCCATACTGGGCGCAACGGGCGCCGTGGGCGAAGCCCTGCTCGAAACCCTTGCTGAGCGTCAGTTCCCGGTGGGCGACATCTATGCCCTGGCGCGTAATGAGAGCGCGGGCGAGCACCTGCGTTTTGCGGGTAAATCCGTCATGGTTCAGGATGCGGCTGAGTTCGACTGGACCCAGGCGCAGCTGGCCTTTTTCGCGGCCGGGGTCGACGCCTCCGCAGCATATATTGAAGAGGCCACCAACGCGGGCTGTCTGGTCATTGATTTGAGCGGCCTGTTTGCCCTTGAGCCGGACGTACCGCTGGTGGTGCCGGAGGTGAACCCCTTCGTGCTGGCCGACTACCGCAACCGTAACATCATCGCCGTCCCGGACAGCCTGACCAGCCAGCTGCTTAGCGCCCTGAAACCGCTCATCGACGAAGGTGGCTTGTCCCGTATCGCCGTAACCAGCCTGATGTCAGTCTCTGCCCGCGGTAAAAAAGCGGTGGATGCTCTGGCGGGGCAGAGCGCGAAGCTCCTGAACGGTATTCCGGTGGACGAAGAGGATTTCTTTGGTCGTCAGCTGGCGTTCAACATGCTGCCTTTGCTGCCGGATCGTGAAGGCAGCGTGCGCGAAGAGCGCCGTATCATCGATGAAGTGCGTAAGATCCTGCAGGATGACGGGCTGATGATCTCCGCCAACTGCGTGCAGTCCCCGGTGTTCTACGGCCATGCCCAGATGGTGAGCTTTGAAGCCATGCGTCCGCTGGCAGCGGAAGAGGCGCGCGACGCCTTTGGCCGTGGTGAAGATATTGAGCTGTCTGAAGAGAGCGAATTCCCGACACAAGTGGGCGACGCAACGGGCAACGCGCACCTCTCCATTGGCTGTGTACGTAACGATTACGGTATGCCGGAGCAGATCCAGTTCTGGTCGGTCGCCGATAACGTGCGTTTCGGCGGCGCGCTGATGGCGGTGAAAATCGCTGAAAAACTGGTGCAGGAGTATCTGTACTAATGTCTGAAGTGGAGCAAAAGCCCGTTCATAAGATTGCCCTCGGTATTGAGTACGATGGCAGTAAATATTATGGCTGGCAGCGTCAGAATGAGGTGCGCAGCGTCCAGGAAAAGCTGGAAAAAGCGCTCTCTCAGGTGGCGAATGAGCCCATCAATGTCCTGTGCGCGGGGCGTACCGACGCCGGTGTCCATGGTACGGGGCAGGTGGTGCATTTTGAAACCACCGCAGTGCGAAAAGACGCGGCCTGGACGCTGGGGGTAAATGCGAATTTGCCTGGTGACATCGCGGTACGCTGGGTCAAAAATGTGCCGGATGATTTTCATGCGCGGTTCAGCGCCACCGCGCGCCGCTACCGCTACATCATCTATAACCAGCGTCTTCGTCCGGCAGTGTTGGGCCAGGGCGTCACCCATTTTTACGAGCCGCTGGATGCCGATCGCATGCATCGCGCGGCGCAGGCGCTGATTGGCGAAAACGACTTTACTTCGTTCCGTGCCGTACAGTGCCAGTCTCGCACACCGTGGCGCAACGTGATGCACATTAACGTCAGCCGGCATGGCGCGTATGTGGTGGTGGACATCAAAGCGAATGCCTTTGTTCATCATATGGTCAGGAATATTACAGGCAGCCTGATGGAAGTAGGCGCCGGACACCAGCCGGAGAGCTGGATTGCAGAGTTGCTGGCGGCGAAGGACAGAACGCTGGCGGCAGCAACGGCGAAAGCGGAAGGGCTCTATCTGGTCTCGGTCGATTACCCGGATCGTTTTGACCTTCCAAAACCGCCAATGGGCCCGCTGTTCTTAGCGGACTGATAGCCGTGGCAATAAAGGTTTAGACAATATGGATTTAATTCGCTTTCTGATCGATTTCATTCTGCATATCGATGTTCACCTGGCAGAGCTGGTCGCTGATTATGGCGTCTGGGTGTATGCCATTCTGTTCCTGATCCTGTTTTGCGAAACCGGGCTGGTGGTGACGCCCTTCTTACCGGGCGATTCGCTGCTGTTCGTGGCGGGCGCGCTGGCGTCGCTGGAGACCAACGACCTTAACGTTCACCTGATGGTGGTGTTAATGCTGATTGCCGCCATCCTTGGCGATGCGGTGAACTACACTATAGGGCGGCTGTTCGGCGAGCGGTTATTCAGTAACCCGGACTCGAAGATTTTCCGTCGCAGCTATCTCGATAAAACCCATGCGTTTTATGAGAAACATGGCGGTAAAACCATCATTCTCGCGCGCTTTGTGCCCATCGTCAGAACCTTCGCCCCATTTGTTGCGGGTATGGGTCATATGTCGTACCGTCAGTTCGCGCTCTATAACGTCACCGGTGCGCTGCTGTGGGTGCTGAGCTTTACCTACGCGGGTTATTTCTTCGGGACCATTCCTATGATCCAGGAAAACCTTAAGTTGCTGATCGTAGGGATTATTGTGGTTTCCATTCTGCCGGGCGTCATCGAAGTGATTCGTCACCGTCGCGCGGCGGCAAAACAAGCAAAATAAAGGCACGACTGCGGTTCGACCACTTTTTTATCCAAAGTTTCGGGCTGTTATGTTTTAATGTGCAACATTCATGGTCGGTCGGGGGCAAAAATGGCATTATGCGCCCCTTGCAGCAAACCTGGTTCAGGCAGAAAGGTTATCAATGAGCTGGATTGAACGAATTAAAAGCAATATCACCCCAACCCGCAAAGCGAGTATTCCTGAAGGGGTGTGGACTAAATGTGACAGCTGTGGCCAGGTCCTGTACCGCGCCGAACTGGAGCGTAATCTCGAAGTTTGTCCGAAGTGCGATCACCACATGCGTATGTCGGCGCGTAACCGCCTGCATAGCCTGCTGGATGAAGGTTCTCTGGTTGAACTGGGTAGCGAGCTTGAGCCAAAAGATGTGCTGAAGTTCCGTGACTCCAAGAAATACAAAGATCGTCTGGCCTCTGCGCAAAAAGAGACCGGCGAGAAAGATGCCCTGGTGGTGATGAAAGGCACCCTGCACGAGATGCCGGTTGTCGCGGCGGCGTTTGAGTTCTCCTTTATGGGCGGCTCAATGGGCTCCGTAGTGGGCGCGCGCTTCGTGCGTGCCGTTGAGCAGGCGCTGGAAGACAACTGTCCGCTGATCTGCTTCTCCGCCTCCGGTGGTGCCCGTATGCAGGAAGCGCTGATGTCGCTGATGCAGATGGCAAAAACCTCCGCAGCGCTGGCGAAAATGCAGGAGCGCGGTCTGCCGTACATCTCCGTGCTGACCGACCCAACCATGGGCGGCGTATCGGCAAGTTTTGCGATGCTGGGCGATCTGAATATCGCTGAACCGAAAGCGCTGATCGGCTTTGCCGGCCCGCGCGTTATCGAACAAACGGTACGTGAAAAGCTGCCGCCGGGCTTCCAGCGCAGTGAGTTCCTTATCGAGAAAGGCGCTATCGACATGATCGTTCGCCGTCCGGAGATGCGCCTGAAACTGGCCAGCATTCTGGCGAAGCTGATGAATCTGCCATCGCCGAGCCCGGATGAGCCGCGCGAAGGCGTGGTGGTACCGGATCAGGAACCCGAGGCCTGATAACTGAAAAGGGCAGGGCCAGTGGCGCTGCCCTTTTGCTTTCTAACCGTAACTGAAAAGCGCGCAACATGGAAAATACTACTCTTCCCCAAGCCACGTCGCCTCTGGCCGCGTGGCTTTCTTATCTGGAAAACCTGCACAGTAAAGCCATCGACATGGGACTTGAGCGCGTCAGCCAGGTCGCGGCGCGCCTTGATGTTCTGAAACCGGCTCCCTTTGTCTTCACCGTGGCGGGTACCAACGGCAAAGGCACCACCTGCCGCACCCTGGAAGCGATGCTGATGGCGGCGGGCTACAAAGTAGGGGTCTACAGCTCGCCCCATCTGGTGCGCTATACCGAGCGCGTGCGGGTGCAGAATACAGAATTAGCCGAATCCGCGCACACCGCCTCGTTTGCAGAGATCGAAGCCGCGCGCGGCGATATTTCGCTGACCTATTTTGAATATGGCACTTTGTCAGCGCTGTGGCTCTTTAAGCAGGCGCAGCTGGACGTGGTGATCCTTGAGGTCGGGTTAGGCGGGCGTCTGGATGCCACGAATATTGTCGACCCGGATGTGGCGGTAATCACCAGCATCGCGCTGGATCATACTGACTGGCTGGGGCCCGATCGCGAGAGCATTGGCCGTGAAAAAGCCGGTATTTTCCGCCCGGGCAAACCGGCTATCGTCGGCGAACCCGATATGCCGCACACCATTGCTGACGTGGCGCAGGAGAAAGGGGCGCTGTTGCAGCGCCGTGATGTCGACTGGCGCTACAGCGTGACGGAAAGCGGCTGGCGCTTTGAAGATGCAGCGGGCGCGCTGGATAACCTGCCGCTGCCCCAGGTACCGCAGCCAAATGCCGCCACGGCGCTGGCCGCACTGCGCGCCAGTGGTCTGGCGGTAGAGGAGCAGGCGATGCGCGACGGCATTCAGCATGCGATTCTGCCGGGGCGTTTCCAGATAGTCAGCGAATCACCGCGTCTGATTCTGGATGTGGCGCATAACCCCCATGCCGCGGCGTATCTCGCAGGACGTCTCAAATCGTTGCCAAAAACCGGGCGTGTGCTGGCGGTTATCGGTATGCTTCATGATAAAGATATTGGCGGCACGCTGGCCTGCATGGAGAGTGTGGTCGATAGCTGGTATTGTGCCCCTCTGGAAGGCCCACGCGGGGCGACTGCCGAACAGTTGATGGCGCATCTCGGCGCAGGGCAGCGCTTTGATAGCGTGGCGCAGGCCTGGCGGGCGGCGATGGCCGATGCCAGACCAGAAGATACCGTGCTGGTGTGTGGTTCGTTCCACACGGTGGCACATGTCATGGACGTAATGGATACGGGGAGAACCGGTGGCAAGTAAGTTTCAGAACCGTTTAGCAGGCACCATTGTGCTGGTGGCGCTGGGGGTGATTATTCTCCCTGGGCTGCTTGATGGACAGAAAAAACATTATCAGGATGAGTTTGCGGCGATCCCGCTGGTGCCGAAACCGGGCGATCGGGATGAGCCGGACATGCTTCCGGCGGCAACACAGGCTCTGCCTGCACAGCCACCAGAAGGGGCAGCTGAAGAGGTACGCGCAGGCGATGCCGCGGCGCCATCCTTAGATCCGGCGCGTCTGGCAGCCGGAAACAACAACGAGCTGGATCCCGTTCCGGCGCCGGTAGAGCAGTACGCGCCAAAACCGGTGCAAAAACCGAAACCGGTTGAGAAGCCGCAGCGCGATAACACCAGCCAGCAGCTGGCAGCGGCGACAGAAACCCCACCGGCCAAACCGGCGGCAGAAGAAAAACCGGCCCCGACCGGCAAAGCCTACGTTGTGCAGCTCGGTGCCCTGAAAAACGCCGATAAGGTCAACGAGGTGGTGGCTAAACTCCGTGGCGCGGGGTATCGCGTTTACACTTCACCTACCACACCGGTACAGGGTAAAATCACCCGTATTCTCGTAGGGCCGGATGCGTCGAGAGACAAGCTGAAGGGATCGCTTGGAGAGCTGAATAAACTCTCGGGTTTGAGCGGCGTGGTGATGAACTACAGCGTGAATTGAGGGTTTCCCTCACTTACGGGATAAGGCAAAAACAGGCGCAGCAGATTGCCTGAGAAGGTAACCCGCCTGGGGCGCTGAATATTTTTTCAGCGCTTTTTTTATTTAAGCGCGGGAAGGAAATCCCTACGCAAACGTTTTCTTTTTCTGTTAGAATTCGCCCCGAACTGGATGACAGGGCGTTTGATCGTGGGACACATATGGTCTGGATTGATTACGCCATCATTGCGGTGATAGGTTTTTCCTGTCTGGTTAGCCTGATCCGTGGCTTTGTTCGTGAAGCGTTATCGCTGGTAACCTGGGGCTGTGCCTTCTTTGTTGCCAGTCATTACTACACTTACCTGTCTGTCTGGTTCACGGGCTTTGAAGATGAACTGGTTCGAAATGGGATTGCCATCGCGGTGCTGTTTATCGCGACGCTGATTGTCGGCGCCATTGTTAACTACGTGATTGGTCAGCTGGTTGAGAAAACCGGGTTGTCAGGAACGGACAGGGTGCTGGGGATCTGTTTCGGGGCATTGCGAGGCGCGCTGATTGTTGCCGCGATACTGTTCTTCCTTGATACCTTTACCGGGTTCTCAAAAAGTGAAGACTGGCAGAAATCGCAGCTTATCCCGCAGTTCAGCTTCATCATCAGATGGTTCTTTGACTATCTGCAAAGCTCGTCGAGTTTTTTGCCCAGGGCATAAACCCTGAGATGTGGCTTAACGAGGAAATGACGAATGTGCGGTATTGTCGGTATCGCCGGTTTCATGCCGGTAAACCAGTCTATTTATGACGCATTATCGGTGCTTCAGCACCGTGGGCAGGATGCTGCGGGTATCATCACCATTGATGCACACAACTGCTTCCGTTTACGTAAGGCCAACGGCCTGGTAAACGATGTGTTCGAAGCCCGCCATATGCAGCGTCTTCAAGGCAACATGGGTATTGGTCACGTTCGTTACCCGACTGCTGGCAGTTCCAGCGCCTCTGAAGCTCAGCCGTTCTACGTTAACTCGCCGTATGGCATTACGCTTGCCCACAACGGCAACCTGACCAATGCTCACGAGCTGCGTAAGAAGCTGTTTGAAGAGAAGCGTCGTCACATTAACACCACTTCTGATTCTGAAATCCTGCTCAACGTCTTTGCCAGCGAGCTGGATAACTTCCGTCACTATCCGCTGGAAGCTGACAACATTTTTGCCGCGGTAGCCGCCACTAACCGTCTGATCCGTGGCGCTTATGCCTGCGTCGCGATGATTATCGGCCACGGTATGGTTGCCTTCCGCGATCCTAACGGCATCCGCCCGCTGGTGCTGGGCAAGCGCGATATTGGCGACGGCCGCACCGAGTATATGGTGGCCTCCGAAAGCGTGGCGCTGGATACCCTGGGCTTTGAGTTCCTGCGTGACGTCGCACCTGGCGAAGCGGTTTACATCACCGAGAAAGGCCAGCTGTTTACTCGTCAGTGTGCGGAAAACCCGGTCAGCAATCCGTGCCTGTTCGAATATGTCTACTTCGCCCGTCCGGACTCCTTCATCGACAAGATCTCCGTCTACAGCGCCCGTGTGAATATGGGAACCAAGCTCGGCGAAAAGATTGCCCGTGAGTGGGAAGACCTGGATATCGACGTGGTGATCCCTATCCCGGAAACCTCCTGCGATATCGCCCTGGAGATGGCGCGTATTCTGGGTAAACCTTACCGCCAGGGATTCGTGAAGAACCGCTACGTTGGCCGTACCTTTATCATGCCGGGCCAGCAGCTGCGCCGTAAATCGGTGCGCCGCAAGCTGAACGCCAACCGCGCTGAGTTCCGCGACAAGAACGTGCTGCTGGTGGATGACTCCATCGTGCGTGGCACCACCTCAGAGCAGATTATCGAGATGGCCCGTGAAGCGGGTGCGAAGAAGGTCTATCTGGCCTCTGCGGCACCGGAGATTCGCTTCCCGAACGTGTATGGCATCGATATGCCTACCGCCAACGAGCTGATTGCCCACGGTCGTGAAGTGGATGAGATCCGCCAGATCATCGGTGCCGACGGCCTGATTTTCCAGGATCTGAACGATCTGATCGACGCGGTGCGCGCCGAGAACCCGGATATTCAGCAGTTCGAGTGCTCGGTGTTTAACGGTATCTACGTAACCAAAGATGTGGATCAGGGCTACCTGGACTACCTCGATTCGCTGCGCAACGACGACGCGAAAGCCGTCCAGCTGGCGAACGATCTCGAAAGTTTAGAGATGCATAACGAAGGTTAAGCACTATCGCAGGCGAGGGCATCTGCCCTCGCTTGCAACTCCCGCCAAAATCCTGCACAGTCAGCCCTGTAACAGCAAGGGCGAACATCATGAAACGATTAATTGTAGGGATCTCAGGGGCCAGCGGCGCGATTTACGGTGTCCGTTTGTTGCAGGTATTGCGCGACGTCGCCGAGGTTGAAACCCATCTGGTAATGAGCCAGGCTGCGCGTCAGACCCTCTCTCTCGAAACCGATTACTCCCTGCGCGACGTTCAGGCATTGGCCGATGTGGTGCATGATGCCCGCGATATCGCCGCCAGCATCTCCTCCGGGTCGTTTAAAACGGCGGGCATGGTGATCCTGCCCTGTTCCATCAAAACCCTTTCCGGCATCGTCAACAGCTATACCGATACGCTGGTGACCCGCGCGGCCGATGTGATATTAAAAGAGCGTCGTCCGCTGGTATTGTGCGTGCGCGAAACCCCGCTGCATCTGGGCCATCTGCGCCTGATGACCCAGGCCGCTGAACTGGGGGCGGTGATCATGCCGCCGGTGCCGGCGTTTTATCACCGTCCGCAAAGCCTGGATGATGTGATTAATCAGACCGTGAACCGGGTGCTCGATCAGTTCGACATTGACCTGCCGGACGATCTCTTTACCCGCTGGCAGGGCGCCTGACGGTCAAGCTGTTCTGCCAGAGTGCAGCTCACCGCAACGTGCCCTGTTTCAGGGCAATTCTGCAACAGCGATCATATCCTCAACATTTAATTCCTTTTTTCCTTTCCAGGCACTGCGGTTCGTTTGGCAGACCTGCTATCTTTCACCATTAAGGCAATCCTGCAACCTTTCATTAACATATTTAACGCCGTAATTTTGCGTTATGTGCAATGTGGCATAAGACCTGCAAGAGATTGCCTGCAACAACACACAACACAATCTATTACATAAGAAAATCACGACACTTGAGGGTAATGTATGAAGAAGACGGTTCTGGCTCTGTCTTTGCTGGTGGGATTAAGCGCTGCGGCAAGCAGCTTTGCGGCGCTCCCACAGAACGTACGTATCGGTACAGACGCAACCTATGCCCCGTTCTCATCGAAAGATGCGAAGGGGGATTTCGTTGGGTTTGATATCGACCTGGGAAATGAGATGTGCAAACGCATGTCCGTGAAATGTACCTGGGTGGGCAGCGACTTTGACGCGCTGATCCCGTCTCTGAAAGCCAAGAAGATTGACGCGATCATCTCCTCGCTCTCGATTACCGAAAAACGTCAGCAGGAGATCGCCTTCTCTGAGAAGCTCTACGCGGCAGATTCACGTCTGATTGCGGCGAAAGGCTCCCCAGTCCAGCCAACCATTGACTCGCTGAAAGGCAAGCATGTTGGCGTGCTGCAGGGCTCAACGCAGGAAGGCTATGCGAACGCCAACTGGCGTGAGAAGGGCGTGGACGTGGTGGCGTACCAGAACCAGGATCTGATCTATTCCGATCTGGCGGCAGGGCGTCTGGATGCAGCTTTCCAGGATGAAGTCGCCGCGAGCGAAGGCTTCCTGAAACAACCGGCAGGTAAAGAGTTTGCCTTTGCTGGCCCGTCCGTTAAAGACAAAAAATATTTCGGCGACGGCACCGGGATCGGCCTGCGTAAAGACGATGCCGAGCTGAAAGCGGCCTTTGACAAAGCTTTTAATGAACTGCGTAAAGACGGTACCTACGACAAACTGGCGAAGAAATACTTCGACTTCAATGTTTACGGCGATTAACCGGAACTGACGGGTGCGCACCATAATGGCTCCCCGTTATGGTGCGACAATGGCCTTTGCGAACCAGGATGGTGCAAATCGTGCGCCGCGTTGGTTATAAAGTGAATAGTTAAGCACTCGCAATGCACTTTTTCGCGCCTGCCGGGCATAATCTTTTGCCTTGCCGCGGCGATTAGTGGCACATTAAAGGCACCCTGTCGACGTTAAAATCCCGTAAGAAGACAGTCTGTTGAGGATAGATATGAAAAAACTGGTTTTGTCACTTTCTCTGGCTCTGGCCTTTTCCAGCGCTACCGCGGCATTTGCAGCAATTCCGCAAAAAGTTCGTATTGGTACTGACCCGACTTATGCTCCCTTCGAATCGAAGAATGCGCAGGGTGAACTGGTAGGATTTGATATCGATTTGGCTAAAGAGCTGTGCAAACGTATCAAAACAGAGTGTACCTTCGTTGAAAACCCACTGGATGCGCTGATCCCTTCGCTGAAAGCGAAAAAAATCGACGCCATTATGTCTTCCCTCTCTATCACCGAAAAACGCCAGCAGGAGATTGCCTTCACCGACAAGCTTTATGCAGCGGACTCGCGTCTGGTGGTAGCGAAATCTTCCGATATTCAGCCAACTCTCGAATCACTGAAAGGTAAACGTGTGGGCGTGCTGCAGGGCACCACTCAGGAGACCTTCGGCAACGAGCACTGGGCACCAAAAGGGATTGAAATCGTCTCTTACCAGGGCCAGGAGAATATCTACGCTGACCTGACTGCGGGCCGTATTGACGCCGCCTTCCAGGATGAAGTGGCTGCCAGCGAAGGCTTCCTGAAACAGCCGGTTGGTAAAGATTACAAGTTCGGCGGGCCGTCCATCAAGGACGAGAAACTCTTCGGCGTAGGCACCGGTATGGGGCTGCGTAAAGAGGATAACGAACTGCGTGAAGCGCTGAACAAAGCCTTTGCCGAGATGCGCGCCGACGGCACTTACGAAAAACTGGCGAAGAAATACTTCGACTTTGATGTCTACGGTGGTTAATCCCTCCACTTAATAACGTGCGGCCCCTCCCGTCCCGGGAGGGGAAAAGACACGGCTACACCACTCACGACAGGGCAGGCGGTATGCTGTACGGATTTTCTGGCGTAATTTTACAAGGCGCATTGGTCACCCTTGAACTGGCCCTCAGTTCGGTGGTGCTGGCCGTGTTAATAGGCCTTGCAGGCGCGGGCGCGAAGCTCTCTGCAAATCGGGCGATGGCGCTGCTGTTTGAGGGCTATACCACCCTGATCCGCGGGGTGCCTGACCTGGTGCTGATGCTGCTGATCTTCTACGGTCTGCAAATCGCCCTTAACGGCATTACGGATGCCATCGGCATGGCGCAGATTGATATCGATCCGATGGTGGCCGGTATCATCACCCTGGGCTTTATCTACGGTGCCTATTTTACCGAAACCTTCCGCGGGGCCTATCTCGCGGTGCCGAAAGGGCATATCGAAGCCGCTACGGCCTTCGGGTTTACCTCCTCACAGACGTTTCGCCGCATTATGTTTCCGGCCATGATGCGCTTTGCGCTGCCGGGGATTGGCAACAACTGGCAGGTTATCCTCAAAGCGACAGCGCTGGTCTCCTTACTGGGGCTGGAAGATGTGGTAAAAGCCACGCAGCTGGCAGGCAAAAGCACCTGGGAGCCGTTCTACTTCGCGATTGTCTGCGGGGTGATTTATCTGGTGTTTACCACCGTCTCCAATGGCGTGCTGCTGCTGCTCGAACGTCGCTATTCCGTGGGTGTGAAGAGGGCTGACCTGTGATCGAAATTATTCAGGAATACTGGAAATCCCTGCTGTGGACCGACGGATACCGCTTTACCGGTGTGGCGATCACCCTCTGGCTGCTGATTTCTTCTGTGGTGATGGGCGGGATCCTGGCGATTTTCCTCGCCATTGGCCGCGTCTCCAGCAATAACTACATCCGCTTCCCTATCTGGCTGTTTACCTACGTGTTCCGCGGTACGCCGCTCTATGTGCAGCTGCTGGTCTTCTACTCCGGAATGTACACGCTGGAAATCGTCAAAGGCACCGAGATGCTGAACGCGTTCTTCCGTAGCGGGCTGAACTGTACTGTGCTGGCGTTAACGCTGAACACCTGCGCCTACACCACCGAGATCTTTGCCGGCGCGATCCGCTCTGTGCCGCACGGTGAAATTGAGGCGGCGCGGGCGTATGGCTTCTCCTCCGTGAAGCTCTATCGCTGCATTATTCTGCCGTCGGCGCTGCGTATTGCGCTGCCTGCCTACAGCAACGAAGTGATTTTAATGCTGCACTCCACCGCGCTGGCCTTTACCGCTACCGTGCCGGATCTGCTGAAGATTGCCCGTGATATTAACTCGGCGACCTATCAGCCGTTTACCGCCTTCGGGATCGCAGCAGTGCTCTATTTAATCATCTCTTATGTCCTGATTAGCCTGTTCCGCAAAGCGGAAAAACGCTGGTTGCAGCATGTCAAACCTTCGACGCACTGAGAATGAAGATGGCTGAGAACAAATTAAACGTTATCGATTTGCACAAACGCTACGGCGAACATGAAGTGCTGAAAGGGGTGTCGCTGCAGGCGAATGCGGGCGATGTGATCAGTATTATCGGCTCCTCAGGATCGGGTAAAAGTACCTTCCTGAGCTGCATTAACTTTCTTGAAAAGCCGAGTGCCGGCTCGATTGTGGTCAGCGGTGAGAACATCAACCTGGTGCAGGACAAAGACGGTCAGCTGAAGGTGGCGGATAAACATCAGCTGCGGATGTTGCGTACTCGTCTGACGATGGTGTTCCAGCACTTTAACCTCTGGAGCCACATGACGGTGCTGGAGAACGTCATGGAAGCGCCGGTGCAGGTGCTGGGCTTAAGCAAGCAGGAAGCCCGTACCCGCGCGGAGAAATACCTGGCGAAAGTGGGTATCGACGAACGTCAGCAGATGAAATACCCGGTGCATCTCTCCGGCGGTCAGCAGCAGCGTGTCTCTATCGCCCGTGCGCTGGCGATGGAGCCTGAAGTATTGCTGTTTGACGAACCCACCTCCGCGCTCGATCCCGAGCTGGTGGGCGAAGTGCTGCGCATCATGCAGCAGCTCGCCGAAGAGGGGAAAACCATGGTGGTGGTGACCCACGAGATGGGCTTTGCCCGTAACGTCTCCAACCACGTGATTTTCCTCCATCAGGGCGTAATCGAAGAGCAGGGGCATCCGGATGAGGTATTAGGTAACCCGAAGAGCCCGCGTCTGCAGCAGTTCCTGAAAGGGTCTTTAAAGTAGTTTTTTGCCCGGCCAACAGAGTGTGTAGGCCGGGCAAACACAGTGCCGCCCGGCATTCAGGCCGCACTCACCTCCAGTCGGTACACCCAGTCGTCATACCGCGCCCCATTAATCTCATACGCTTTTTCCAGTACCTGGGTGCGCACAAAACCCGCTTTCTCTAACACCCGCACCGACCCGCCATTATCCGCCAGTACCCAGGCATTAACCGCCCTGACGCCCACCCGGATAAATGCGTATTCACACACGGCGCGCAGCGCCTCGCTGGCAATTCCCCGGCCCTGGGCGGCGGCAATCACGGTGTAGCCAATATCGGCCTCTTCAGGGTAGCGGGCGCTGATCTGCAGACCAATATCCCCCAGCGGGGTGGCATCATCATGGGCGCGGATCACAAAGGTGTGCGGGGCGGTAAGACGGGCGGCAAACAGGCGTCGGGTCTCTTTTTCCGGAGCGATCGTGGCCATATAGCGCATAATCTCCGGGGATTCACGCAGGGTATGGAAAAAGGGCCAGTCAGCGGGCTCAAAAGGGGAGAGCGTCAGCCGGGAAGTAGTAATTGTTGCCATCGAAGCGCCTTGAACAGGGAGCGGACGTAACAAATTAACACGGCTGACAGCGTAAATTTAACCTACCACATCTCCCAGGGCCTCTTCTAAGTCGTACCACCTGAAAGCAAAGCCGGAGGCTTCCAGGCGCTTCGGCAGCGCACGCTGGCCGCCCAGCACCAGCACGGAGGATTCCCCCATCAGCAGGCGGATAGCGGTGGCGGGCGCGCGAACTACGGCAGGGCGATGCACCGCATGGCCCAGCGCATGGGCAAACTGCTCGTTACGCACCGGGTAGGGGGAGACCATATTGAACGGGCCGCGCAGATCGTTATCCAGCAGCCAGAGAATGCCGTTGACCATATCGTCGATATGGATCCACGCCAGGTACTGACGCCCATTACCGACCGGGCCGCCAAGACCCAGCTTAAATACCGGCAGCATCTTGCCGAGAATCCCCCCTTTGGGGGCCAGCACCACGCCGGTGCGCAACAGGCACACGCGGGTCTTTTCGCTCTGCGCGCCGCAGGCAATCTGCTCCCAGCGGGCGCACAGTTTATGGGTAAATTCATTGTGCGGCGGCTCCTCTTCGGTCACCACCACTTCGCCTAAATCGCCGTAATAACCTGAAGCCGAACCGGAGATAAACACCGAGGGCGGCGTGTCGCTGGCCTTAACCATATCGACCAGCCGCTGGGTGATATTCCAGCGACTGTTGCACAGACGCTGTTTATGCTCTTTTGTCCAGCGCTTGTCGGCGATGGGCTCGCCTGCAAGATTGATGATGGCATCAAAGCCGTTAAGATCCTGGTGCTCCGTCAGCCCTTTCCAGATATCGATGCCGGAGCCGAGTAGCTGGCGCGCCTTCTCAGGGCTACGCGTGACCACAGTCAGCTCATGGCCCAATACCTGCAAACGTGGGATCAAATGCCGGCCAATCAGGCCGGTGCCGCCGGTTACCAGGATCTTCATACAACCTCCAGGGTTGCGCTTAGCGTTGCCAGCTTAACGTCATAGAGACGGAGTCGGCGTAACGCAGCGCGTGAAGTTTATCGATCTCGACTTCAGCATAGGTGACCCAGTGATGTTCGCGTGCGATATCCAGCACATCCTGAGTTAATTTTTCCAGCAAAGAGAAGCGGTTATTCTCAACCAGATGAATAATGCTCTTGGTAATGGTGCGATAGTTCAGCGCATCATTAATGTCTTCACTGGCGCGGGCTTTGTCTGCCGGATAGTGGATCGTCACGTTAATAACGATATCCTGGCGATTAGCACGCTCCTCTTCTTTGATTCCAATAAAGGTGCGCAGGCGTAAATTTTTAATACGAATAATTGCGTCTTGCTGGGACATTGCAGGCTTCCTCCGTGTCATTATCGACACCATAATACATGAGGAAAGCGTTTATATCTGCTGCACTTTTTGCATTGCACGCTCGGTTGCCGGGCGGGTGCGGATACGCTCAAACCAGTTGTTCACCGCAGGCCATAACGCCAGATCGACGCGATGGTTTTCATGGGTGTTGACCCACGGCCAGCAGGCGATATCTGCGATGCTGTAGTGTTCGCCCCCCAGCCACGGCGATTTTTCCAGCCGCTTATTCAACACATTATAAAGACGCTGCGTTTCGACCTGAAAACGTTCGATGGCATAGGCAATAGGCTGCGGCGCAGCATGGTTAAAGTGATAGTTCTGACCAATCATCGGCCCCAGGCCGCCAACCTGCCAGAAGAGCCACTGCAGCGTGACGTGGCGTTCGCGTAATTCCCCACTCAGCAGCTTGCCGGTTTTTTCAGCCAGATAGAGCAATATTTCGCCGGACTCAAACAGGCTCAGCGGGGTACCGCCATCCTCCGGATCGTGATCGACAATCGCCGGAATTTTATTGTTGGGGGAAATGGCGAGAAACTCGGGGCGGAACTGTTCGCCTTTACTGATATTGACCGGCAGGATGCGGTAGTCCAGCTGGGCCTCTTCCAGAAAAAGAGTGATCTTATGCCCGTTGGGAGTAGGGGCGTAATAAAGGTCAATCATCGCAACTCCTTTCATAGCGCTTTTTTCTGCATAGAATTGAGTATAGGTGGTGATGATAAATCGTGAGTTTTCATCAAGTGACAGCCGGGACAGGAGGTTATATTTTGGATATCTCTCCATCACCTGAAACCTTATGAGGACGTTATGAGCCAACCTGCGATTACCCTGTGGTCAGATGCCGACTATTTCTCACCCTACGTGATGAGCGTGTACATCGCGTTGGCCGAAAAGGGATTGCCCTTCGCCCTGAAGACCATCGACCTCAGCCGGGGGGAGAACCGGCAGCCGCAGTGGCAGGGCTACGGGCTGACCCGTCGCGTACCGATGCTTGAGGTGGATGGGTTTGAACTCAGTGAATCCTCTGCGATTACCGAATATCTGGAAGAGTGTTTTGCGCCGCCGGAATGGGAGCGGATCTATCCGCTCGATCTGCAAAAACGCGCCCGCGCGCGCCAGATTCAGGCGTGGCTGCGCAGCGATCTGATGCCCATCCGTGAAGAACGTTCTACCGATGTAGTGTTTGCCGGGGTGAAAAAACCGGCCCTGAGCGAAACTGCCCAGCGCACGGCAAGCCAGCTGATTGATACCGCCACCTCGCTGCTGGCCCACGGCAACCAGAATTTATTCGGGGAGTGGTGCATTGCGGATAGCGATCTGGCGCTGATGCTTAACCGCCTGGTGCTCAATGGTGACGACGTGCCGCAGCAGCTGGTGGATTACGCCAGCTTCCAGTGGCAGCGCGCCTCAGTGCAGCGTTATGTGGCGCTTTCAGCGAAGCGGGCTGGCTGATAAGGCCTGCTGATTCAGGTATGATGGGGCGGCTTTTCACTACAAGGAGTCACTGATGAAGCTGATGTTTGCATCGGACATTCACGGCTCGCTACCGGCGACCGAAAAAGTGCTTTCGCTGTTTAACCAGAGCGGGGCGCAATGGCTGGTGATCCTCGGCGATGTGCTGAATCACGGCCCGCGCAACCCGCTTCCTGAAGGCTATGCGCCTGCTGAGGTTGCAGAGCGGCTTAACGCTTTTGCCTCGCGCATTATCGCCGTACGGGGCAACTGCGACAGCGAAGTCGACCAGATGTTACTGGACTTTCCCATCACCGCCCCGTGGCAGCAGATCTTGCTGGAGGACTGCCGTCTCTTTATCACCCACGGCCATCTGTTTGGTCCGGATAATCTGCCCGCGCTGAATGCTGGCGATGTACTGGTTTATGGTCATACTCATATTCCGGTAGCCGGGAAGAAGGGCGACATTATTCATTTCAACCCTGGCTCCGTCAGCCTGCCTAAAGGCGGGTTTCCACCCAGCTATGGGATGCTGGAAGAGGGCCATTTGTGCGTTATGACGCTGAATGACAGCCAGGTTATTGCAGAGTCCAGGATTAATCCGTAACTTACTCCTCAACAGTAAACGCGCCGTGAGAGCGCTTTAAAGAGAAGGTTTCCCGATGGTGGAGCAGAGTCATTTGGCAAGTACTGAGTGGGTAGATATAGTCAGCGAAGACAATGAAGTCATCGCCCAGGCGAGCCGCGAGCAGATGCGGGCGCAGCGCCTGCGCCATCGCGCAACCTATATCGTGGTGCATGATGGTATGGGCAACATTCTGGTGCAGCGCCGTACCGAAACGAAAGATTTCATGCCCGGCATGCTCGATGCAACGGCTGGCGGCGTGGTGCAGGCCGATGAGCTGTTACTTGACTCCGCCCGCCGTGAAGCGGAAGAGGAGCTGGGGATTGCCGGTGTGCCGTTTGCCGAACACGGTCAGTTCTATTTTGAAGACAGCCACTGCCGCGTCTGGGGAGGCCTCTTCAGCTGCGTCTCCCACGGTCCGTTTGCGCTGCAGGAAGAAGAGGTCAGCGAAGTGTTCTGGATGACCCCGGCGGAAATCACTGCCCGTTGCGATGACTTCACGCCTGATTCGTTAAAAGCCCTGGCGCTGTGGATGAGCCGTAACGCCAACAACGAACCGGCTAAGCAAGAAGAAGCGTAAATGCGATAATAAAAAAGGCGACCCTGGGGTCGCCTTTTTACGTTTGGCAGCAGCTTACTGCTGTGAAGCCTGGATCGCGGTCAGTGCGATGGTGTAGACGATATCGTCTACCAGCGCGCCACGAGACAGGTCGTTCACTGGCTTGCGCATACCCTGCAGCATCGGTCCGATGGAGATCAGGTCGGCAGAACGCTGTACCGCTTTGTAAGTGGTGTTACCGGTGTTCAGATCCGGGAAGATGAACACGGTAGCACGACCGGCAACCGGCGAGTTAGGCGCTTTGGATTTGGCAACGTCAGCCATTACTGCGGCGTCATACTGCAGCGGGCCATCGATAACCAGATCCGGGCGTTTTTCCTGCGCCAGACGGGTGGCTTCACGTACTTTCTCTACGTCGCTACCTGCACCAGAGTTTCCGGTGGAGTAGGAGAGCATCGCAACGCGCGGCTCGATACCGAAGGCAATCGCGGAGTCAGCGGACTGAATCGCGATCTCTGCCAGCTGTTCAGCGGTTGGATCCGGGTTGATCGCACAGTCACCGTAAACGTAAACCTGTTCCGGCAGCAGCATGAAGAACACGGAAGAGACCAGAGAGCTGCCTGGTGCAGTTTTGATCAGCTGCAGCGGCGGACGAATGGTGTTCGCAGTGGTGTGAACAGCCCCGGAAACCAGACCGTCAACTTCGTCCTGCTCCAGCATCAGGGTACCGAGAACCACGTTATCTTCCAGCTGTTCGCGGGCAACGGCTTCGGTCATGCCCTTGCTCTTACGCAGCTCAACCAGACGGGCAACATAGCTTTCGCGCACCACTTCTGGATCCACGATTTCGATACCCGCACCCAGCTCAACGCCCTGGGACGCCGCGACGCGGGTGATCTCATCCGGATTACCCAGCAGCACACAGGTCGCGATGCCACGCTCGGCACAGATAGCTGCGGCTTTAACGGTACGTGGTTCGTCGCCTTCAGGCAGAACAACGCGTTTGCCCGCTTTACGCGCCAGCTCGGTCAGCTGGTAACGGAAGGCTGGTGGAGAGAGACGACGGCTGCGCTCGGAGGTCGCGGTCAGGGATTCAATCCAGTCAGGATTGATGCAACCGGCAACGTATTCCTGCACTTTCTCGATACGCTGGTGGTCATCAGCCGGCACTTCCAGGTTGAAGCTCTGCAGGCTCAGGGAGGTCTGCCAGGTGTTGGTGTTCACCATGAAGACCGGCAGGCCGGTAGCAAATGCGCGTTCGCACAGTTTGCTGACGCGTGGGTCCATTTCATAGGCACCGGTCAGCAGGATCGCACCGATTTCCACGCCGTTCATCGCGGCCAGACAGGCTGCAACCAGCACGTCAGGACGGTCAGCGGAGGTCACCAGCAGGGAACCTGCACGGAAGTGCTCCAGCATGTGCGGGATGCTACGCGCACAGAAGGTGACGGACTTCACGCGACGGGTATTGATATCGCCTTCGTTCACGATGGTGGCGTTCAGGTGACGCGCCATGTCGATCGCACGAGTGGCAATCAGATCGAAGCTCCACTGCACCGCGCCCAGCACTGGCAGCGGGCTGAATTCCTGCAGCTTAGCCGGATCGATTTTCACGATTTTCGCTTTGGAGGAGTCGTCGAAAATTTCGGACAGGTCAGGGCGGGTACGGCCTTGCTCATCAACCGGGGCGTTCAGTTTGTTCACAATCACGCCGGTGATGTTGCTGTTTTTTGCGCCGCCGAAGCTGCTGCGGGTCAGCTCAATACGCTCTTTCAGCTGTTCCGGGGTATCGGTACCCTGGGACATCACAAACACGATTTCCGCGTTCAGCGTCTTGGCGATTTCGAAGTTCAGAGACTGGGCAAACTGATGCTTGCGCGTCGGAACCAGGCCTTCTACCAGCACCACTTCCGCATCCTGGGCGTTAGCGTGGTAGTTAGCGATGATCTCTTCCATCAGCACATCTTTCTGGTTGCTGGAGAGCAGAGACTCAACGTGGCTCATCTTCAGCGGTTCAGCGGCTGGCAGGTTAGAGTTTGCACGAACAATTGTGGTGGTCTGGTCTGGTGCGTCGCCACCAGCACGTGGTTGAGCGATTGGCTTAAACACGCTCAGACGAACGCCTTTGCGTTCCATCGCACGGATCACACCGAGGCTGACGCTGGTCAGGCCTACGCTGGTTCCGGTCGGGATCAGCATAATAGTACGGGACACGATTTATCCTCTTTCGTTACCGCCGAAAACGGGCGGGCTTCAAAACAGCACCGCCAGCATTGCTGGCGGTGTGGAATCAGGCAGTCAGACGGCTCGCGTCTTGCGCGATAACCAGCTCTTCGTTGGTTGGGATAACCATTGCAAGCGTGGTGCCTTCTTTGTTGATGAAGCCAGACTTACCGAAGCGCGCGGCCAGGTTACGTTCATGGTCAACATCAAAGCCCAGCACGCCCAGTTTGCCCAGGGAGAGCTCGCGCACCATTGCCGCGTTCTCACCGATACCACCAGTGAAGACTACGCCATCCAGACGACCGTCCATCAGTGCAGTGTAAGAACCGATGTACTTGGCCAGACGGTGGCAGTAAACGTCCATTGCACGTTTAGCGTCTTCTTTCTCTGCGTAGTTGTCTTCAACGTAACGGCAGTCGCTGGTCACTTCGGTCAGACCCAGCAGGCCAGACTCTTTGGTCAGCATCTTGTTGATATCTTCTACGCTCATACCCAGGGTATCGTGCAGGTGGAAGATGATCGCCGGGTCGATATCACCGGAGCGAGTACCCATGACCAGGCCTTCCAGCGGGGTCAGACCCATAGAGGTATCAACACATTTGCCGTTACGGATAGCAGAAACAGAACCGCCGTTGCCCAGGTGGCAAGTGATGATGTTCACTTCTTCTACCGGCTTGTTCAGCATTTTTGCTGCTTCTTGCGTGACGTAGAAGTGGCTGGTGCCGTGTGCGCCATAGCGACGAACGCCGTGCTCTTTGTACAGTTTGTACGGCAGGGCATAGAGGTAAGACTCTTCCGGCATGGTCTGATGGAACGCGGTATCAAATACGGCCACGTTCTTGTCTTTCAGCTGCGGGAAGGCTTTCAGTGCTTCAGCGATACCGATCAGGTGAGCCGGGTTATGCAGCGGTGCAAAAGAGGCTGAGTCTTTGATGCCCTGAATAACGCTGTCATCGATGACCACAGATTTGGTGTACTTCTCGCCACCATGAACAATACGGTGACCGATTGCGGTCAGCTGAGCGGACAGTTCCGGTTTTTGTGCCAGGATAGTGTTAACGATAAAGTTCAGCGCTTCGCTGTGAGCGGCGCCTGCACCTAAAGCCGCTTCCTGTTTGCTGCCGTCCATTTTCCACTTCAGACGTGCTTCAGGAAGATGGAAACATTCGGCCAAACCAGAAAGGTACTCTTCACCGTTAAGCGCATCGATGATGGCGAATTTGAGGGAAGAGCTACCGCAGTTCAGAACCAGTACTAACTTACTCGACATGGAAGTACCTATTATTGATACGTGGCTAAAAAAACGTCAGTGAGTCCAGGATCGTAGCGCAAGATATCGCTGACATTTATGATTAACATCATGCCGGAAGGACATTCTGGCATCATGAAAAGAATACATATGATTTTATGCCATTTTGCGCATTTTTCCGGCAATGGCATAATATGCGATAATTTGACGAGTGAACGTTCCTCGTCTAAGGCCTTTGCAGGCCGGCACAGGATACCTGATACTGGGTAGCGCTGACAAAAGTTTTTGAACGTTGTCATGACCAGTTGTGGTTTTGCACGATTTTTTTAATCTTTATATGTGAAGTTGAGGTAAGCCATGTCGACACCCGAGCATCCATCCGTGAGCTTTTTTAGCCTTTTTCGCCGGGGGCAGCACTATGCAAAGACGTGGCCTCTGGAAAAGCGTCTGGCGCCCGTCTTTATTGAAAACCGCGTGATCCGCGCCACTCGTCACGCTATTCGCCTGATGCCGCCTCTCGCGGTCTTTACCCTGTGCTGGCAGATTGCGCTGGGCGGGCAGCTTGGCCCTGCCGTTGCTACCGCGCTGTTTGCCCTGAGCCTGCCGATGCAGGGGCTGTGGTGGCTTGGTAAACGCTCGGTCACACCGCTGCCGCCATCCGTGTTGTCCTGGTTCTATGAAGTACGCGGCAAATTGCAGGATGCCGGTCAGGCGCTCGCGCCGGTAGAGGGAAAACCCGATTATCAGGCGCTGGCGGATACGCTGAAGCGGGCATTTAAGCAACTTGATAAAACATTCCTTGATGACTTGTGATTGATCATCGAAACGATGATCAAAAGAAGGCACAGTAACCCACCGTTACCGTGTCTTTTTTTAAAGCTGCCATGCGCAACAGGAGTCGAAAGATGGAAATGACCCACGCTCAACGTCTGATTTTGTCCAATCAGTACAAAATGATGACGATGCTTGATCCCGACAACGCAGAGCGCTATCGCCGCTTGCAGACTATCGTCGAACGTGGCTTTGGTTTACAAATGCGCGAGCTGGATCGCGACTTTGGCGAACTGAAAGAAGAGACCTGCCGCCAGGTCATCGACATCATGGAGATGTACCACGCCCTGCATGTCTCCTGGACCAACCTGAAAGATGCCCAGACCATCGATGAACGTCGTGTCACCTTCCTGGGTTTTGATGCGGCCACCGAATCCCGTTACCTGAGCTATGTCCGCTTTATGGTCAATGTCGAAGGTCGCTATACCCATTTCGATGCCGGTACCCATGGCTTTAATGCCCAGACCCCGATGTGGGAAAAATATCAGCGCATGCTCAGCGTGTGGCACGCTTGCCCGCGCCAGTACCACCTGAGCAGCAACGAGATCCAACAAATTATTAATGCCTGACGGAGGTAGATGTGCAGTGTAAAGGTTTTCTGTTTGATCTGGACGGTACGCTGGTCGATTCGCTACCGGTTGTAGAACGCTCCTGGTGCCGTTGGGCCGACAGGCATGGCATTGACCATCAGGACGTACTGAATTTTATCCATGGCAAACAGGCCATAACCTCTTTACGGCACTTTCTCCAGGGAAAAAGTGAAGCGGAAATTCAGGCGGAGTTCACCTGGCTTGAGCAGGTCGAGGCTACCGATACCGACGGTATCACCGCGCTGCCGGGGGCACAGGCGCTGCTCACCCATCTGAATGAAGCGGCAATCCCCTGGGCTATCGTCACCTCCGGTTCGGTTCCTGTGGCCCATGCCCGCCATAAAGCGGCAGGCCTGCCGCTGCCGGAAGTCTTTATCACCGCGGAGCGGGTCAAGCGCGGCAAGCCAGAGCCCGATGCCTTCTTACTGGGCGCGGAGCTGCTTGGGCTGGCGCCTGAAGAGTGTGTGGTGGTAGAAGATGCCGCAGCCGGCGTGCTGGCGGGCCTCAATGCCGGAAGCCACGTCATTGCCGTCAATGTCCCCGCTAACTCGCCGCGTCTGGATGAGGCGGATTTTGTGCTCACCACGCTGGAGGCACTCGCCGTCAGCCGTGAGCCCGACGGGAATGTAACAGTCACCCGGAAAATGTAATCACATGATTTAGCCCCACATTGTTGGGGCTTTTTTATGGCACTATCTGATGCACTCTTTTCTGACAAGGATCTGTTGTGAACGGTGAACTTATCTGGGTGTTAAGCCTGCTTCTTATCGCCATTATTCTTTTTGCAACCGGCAAAATCCGCATGGATGCCGTGGCGCTGCTGGTGATCGTCGCTTTTGTGCTGAGCGGCACCTTAACCCTCCCGGAAGCCTTTTCCGGCTTTAGCGATCCCAACGTGATTCTGATTGCCGCCCTGTTTATTATCGGCGACGGCCTGGTGCGGACCGGCGTGGCAACCAGTATGGGCTCGTGGCTGGTGAGCGTGGCGGGCAACAGCGAGACCAAAATGCTGGTCTTTTTGATGCTCACCGTGGCTGGACTCGGGGCCTTTATGAGCTCCACCGGGGTGGTGGCTATCTTCATACCGGTGGTGTTGAGCGTCTCCATGCGCATGCAGATTTCGCCGTCGCGCCTGATGATGCCGCTGAGTTTTGCCGGGCTTATCAGCGGCATGATGACGCTGGTGGCGACTCCGCCGAACCTGGTGGTGAATAGTGAACTGCTGCGTGAAGGCCTGGACGGTTTCGACTTCTTCAGCGTGACGCCGCTGGGGCTGGTTGTCCTGGTGATAGGCATTGTCTATATGCTGTTAACCCGCTTTGCCCTGAAAAGCGAAAAGCAGGATAAAACCCGCGACGGCTGGAAGCGCCGCACGTTTCGCGATCTGATCAAAGAGTATCGTCTTACCGGGCGGGCGCGCCGTCTGGCGATCCGCCCCGGTTCACCGCTGATTGGGCAACGTCTGGATGATTTGAAACTCCGCGAACGCTACGGGGCCAACGTCATCGGTGTGGAGCGCTGGCGCCGTTTTCGTCGGGTTATCGTTAACGTAAATGGTGTATCGGAGTTTCGCGCCCGGGATGTGTTACTCATTGATATGTCTTCGGCAGAGGTCGATCTGCGCGAATTTTGCAGCGAGCAGCTGCTGGAGCCGATGGTCCTGCGCGGGGAGTACTTCTCCGATCAGGCGCTGGATGTGGGGATGGCCGAGGTCTCGCTGATCCCTGAGTCGGAGCTGCTCGGCAAAACCATTCGTGAAATCGGCTTTCGTACCCGGTACGGTCTGAACGTGGTGGGGTTAAAGCGCGACGGCGAGGCGATAGATGGCTCGGTGGTGGATGAGCCTCTGGAGCTGGGGGACATCTTCCTGGTCGTGGGTAACTGGAAGCTGATTACCCAGCTGGGGCAGAGAGGGCGAGACTTTGTGGTGCTTAACCTGCCTGTTGAGGTCAGCGATGCTTCCCCGGCCCACAGCCAGGCACCGCACGCCATTTTTTGTCTGGTGTTGATGGTCGCTCTGATGCTGACCGACGAAATCCCTAATCCGGTGGCGGCGATCATCGCCTGTCTGCTGATGGGGAAATTCCGCTGTATCGACGCTGAAAGCGCTTACAAAGCGATTCACTGGCCGAGCATCATTTTGATCGTCGGCATGATGCCCTTTGCGCTGGCGCTGCAAAAAACCGGCGGGGTCGATTTAGTGGTTAAAGGTCTGATGGAGTTGGGTGGCGGCTATGGCCCTTACATGATGCTGATGTGCCTGTTTGTTATGTGCGCCACGATCGGGCTGTTTATCTCAAACACCGCAACTGCCGTGCTGATGGCGCCTATTGCGCTGGCGATGGCGAAATCGATGGGAGTCTCGCCTTATCCGTTTGCCATGATGGTGGCGATGGCCGCTTCCGCGGCGTTTATGACGCCGGTGTCGTCACCGGTTAACACCCTGGTGCTGGGGCCGGGAAGATACAGCTTCAGCGACTTCGTGAAGCTCGGCGTGCCCTTCACGATCCTGGTGATGGTGGTGTGCGTAGTGATGATCCCGGTGTTGTTCCCGTTCTGACAGTTTTGCCCGGCGGCGCTACGCTTGCTGCCTGGAAACCGTAGGCACGGTAAGCGAAGCGCCGCCGGGCATAACTCACAACGGTGAATCCTGACTGATCTCATCCAGCGAGAGCTGGAAGCTCGGGACAAACACCTCCATGAAGTAGTCCATCTCCTCGCTACGGCGCGCTTCGAGCGTCTTCTCCAGACGCGTTTTCGCCAGTAAAAACTCGTGATTACCGGCAGAGAGCTCTTCCAGACACTTCAGGTAGGCGCAGAGCGCATCGGCCTGCTTCACAATGAAATGCTCCTCTTCGCTGTAGCTCTGCTCGTCTATTAACGGGGCAAAGATATCGCGAAGCTCGTCCGGCACCATGTCGACCAGCTTCTGCTGGGCGATTTTTTCAATCGCCTTGTACTCCTGGGCGATTTGCGAGTTGAAGTATTTCACTGGCGTGGGCAGATCGCCCGTCAGCACTTCTGAAGCATCGTGGTACATCGCCAGCAGTGCGATACGTTCGGCGTTTAGCTGACCATTGAACTTACGGTTTTTGATGGCGGCCAGCGCGTGAGCGACCATCGCCACCTGCAGGCTGTGTTCGGAAACGTTCTCGGTGCGCACATTGCGCATCAGCGGCCAGCGGTTGATCAGTTTCAGTCGGGAAAGATGGGCGAAGAAATGACTCTGACTCATAAGTTACCTTAAATCTGCACAGCGACAGGTTTCATTGTGAGGGGAGGGGCGGTGAGATGCAAATCGGGCTGCCAGTGGCAGCCCGAGAGTTGTTTACTGATGGTATCCGCCGAGGAAGCGTCCAAACCGGGTGATGGCCATTTCCAGCTCATCTTCACGCGGCAGCGTTACGATACGCACATGGTCCGGCCACGGCCAGTTAAATGCCGTTCCCTGTACCAGCAACACTTTTTCCTGCAGCAGGAAGTCGAGCACCATCTTCTGATCGTCAAAGATGTTGAAGCGTTTGATATCGATTTTCGGGAACATATAGAGGGCGCCGTTTGGCTTCACGCAGGAGACGCCCGGAATATCGTTGATCAGCTCCCACGCGCGTTGACGCTGCTCATACAGACGCCCGCCCGGCACGATAAATTCGCTGATGCTCTGATAGCCACCCAGCGCGGTCTGGATCGCATGCTGCGCAGGGACGTTGGCACACAGACGCATGGAGGCCAGCATCTCCAGCCCTTCGATATAGCCTCTGGCGTGTTTCTTCGGCCCGTTCAGCACCATCCAGCCCTGGCGGAAGCCCGCAACACGATAGGTCTTTGACAGGCCGTTAAAGGTAACGGTCAGCAGATCCGGCGCCAGCGCGGCAATAGAGTGGTGCTGCGCTGCGTCATACAGAATTTTGTCGTAGATCTCATCCGCGAAAATGATCAGGTTATGCTGGCGGGCCAGCTCGACGATCTCCAGCAGCAGCTCTTTGGAATAGACGGCGCCGGTGGGGTTGTTCGGGTTGATGATGACGATGCCGCGGGTGCGCGGCGTAATTTTGGCACGAATATCATCCAGATCCGGGAACCAGTCAGCCGATTCGTCACACAGGTAGTGCACCGCTTTACCGCTGGAGAGAGAGACCGCTGCGGTCCAGAGCGGGTAGTCCGGAGCCGGAACCAGCATTTCGTCACCGCTGTTCAGCAGGGCCTGCATCGCCTGGACAATCAGCTCGGAAACACCGTTACCAATATAGATATCTTCTACAGTCACATCGCGCATACCCTGCGCCTGATAGTGCTGCATGATGGCTTTACGCGCAGAGTAGAGACCTTTGGAGTCGCTGTAGCCTTGCGCCGTCGGCAGGTTGCGAATCACATCAACCAGAATTTCATCCGGTGCATCAAAACCAAATGGCGCCGGGTTGCCGATATTGAGCTTAAATACTTTATTACCTTCTTCTTCGAGGCGCTTTGCCTCTTTAAGAACCGGGCCACGAATGTCATAACAAACGTTATCTAACTTGCTGGATTTTTCGATGGGTGACATGAATCTTTGACCTTTTCACTGTTATTGCGACGTCCTGCCGTGGAGTCAGCACGAAACAATGTACTCCTCGAACGCCCGATTTTGAAGCGTTGGCAGAAGAAGATTTTGTGCATTGCTGACGGTTTGCTCTGAATCTTTTAACTATTTTTAAAGGGGTTAATCACTTTATTGTGTGTATTTTGGGGGATTGCTAGTGTTTTGTCCTATTACAGGTGTTTTTATATGGATTTTACGCTGTAAAAAAGGCGTGAATTGAGCGGCTTACGCTGGCGGTGCTACAGTTTACTGTAGTGATTTTTCGTAAAAGCTGAATGAAACTCACTGCTATTCGCTTTCCTGCCTTGGTAATGCTGCCAACTTACTGATTTAGTGTATGATGGTGATTTTAAGGTGCTTGCGTGGCTTCCATTTCCATCAGATGTCCTTCCTGCTCCGCTACTGAAGGCGTGGTGCGTAACGGCAAAAGCACTGCCGGACATCAGCGCTATCTCTGCTCTCATTGCCGTAAAACATGGCAACTACAGTTCACTTACACCGCCTCTCAGCCCGGTACGCACCAGAAAATCATTGATATGGCCATGAATGGCGTCGGATGTCGCGCCAGTGCACGCATTATGGGCATTGGCCTCAACACGGTTTTACGTCACTTAAAAAACTCAGGCCGCAGTCGGTAACCTCGCGCATACAACCGGGCAGTGATGTGATTGTCTGCGCTGAAATGGACGAACAGTGGGGCTACGTCGGTGCTAAATCACGTCAGCGCTGGCTGTTTTACGCGTATGACAGGATACGGAGGACGGTTGTGGCGCACGTCTTCGGTGAACGCACTCTGGCCACACTGGAGCGTCTTCTGAGCCTGCTGTCGGCTTTTGAGGTCGTGGTATGGATGACGGATGGCTGGTCGCTGTACGAATCACGCCTGAAGGGAAAGCTGCACGTTATCAGCAAGCGTTACACTCAGCGCATTGAGCGACATAACCTGAATCTGAGACAACATCTGGCAAGGCTGGGACGGAAGTCACTGTCGTTCTCAAAATCGGTGGAGCTGCATGACAAGGTCATCGGGCATTATCTGAACATAAAACACTATCAGTAAGTTGGAGTCATTACCTCCTGCCTTTTTATATTAACGTTGCTCATGTGAAATTAATGTTAAGTATTATTAATCATTAAGTCCGGTTTCAATTATTGTTTATTTCTAAATAAAGACGAAATCGCAACTTTCGTTAATATAAATAAAATTAGTTTAGCTAGTTACCATTCAGGTTAAATCAAAGGACTTGCAATAAGGCTTATAAAGAAAAAGGTTTTAGGGTAAGATGTATGCCGGGTTTAGCGATGAAAGATAACAGGTCACAGCATGCCTTGATGCCTGGACCTTTAATAGTTTATTGTAATTGCTAGAATTATCTCTGCCTTGAGAAGTTAAGCGATACCATTGCCGCTCAACCTGTACTGCGATAAAGTTGACGTTGGATATGCATCTTCTTTAATCGAATTTACATCATCCGGCAAATACCTATATATCTCGAACGATTTTGAGAATAAAAATAACGTCAGATAAGTTGTTTCTGACCACTGATATAACCAGCAAAATTACATTATGCAGGCCCCTGCCAGACCGGGACGTCAGCGGATTTCGTTCAGAAGGAACTGTATTACTTTTACGCACACAGCTTAAACCCGGGGCAGCTCCGTACGAGCAACCTGTAAGTGAAAAGATATGATTAATGCAAATCGTCCGATACTGAATCTCGACCTCGATCTGCTGAGAACCTTTGTGGCGGTCGCCGATCTGAACACCTTTGCTGCTGCGGCGGCGGCAGTTTGCCGTACCCAGTCCGCAGTGAGCCAACAAATGCAACGACTGGAGCAACTGGTCGGTAAAGAGCTTTTTGCCCGTCATGGTCGCAATAAGCTGTTAACGGAGCATGGTATTCAGCTCCTGGGTTACGCCAGAAAAATTCTGCGCTTCAATGATGAAGCATGTTCATCATTAATGTTTAGCAACCTGCAGGGTGTCTTAACATTAGGCGCCTCTGATGAGTCGGCCGATACCATTCTGCCGTTCCTGCTCAACCGCATCAGTTCGGTTTACCCGAAACTTGCTCTTGATGTCAGAGTGAAACGCAACGCCTTTATGGTTGATATGTTGCAGGAGCAGGAGGTCGATCTGGTGGTCACCACCCATCGTACCAGCCAGTTCGAATGTCTGACGCTACGCACCTCGCCGACACACTGGTACTGCGCCGCCGAGTTCACGTTGCAGCGCGGCGAGCCGGTGCCGTTAGTCCTGCTGGACGATCCCAGCCCGTTCCGCGACGTTGTGCTGGCTACGCTCAACGCCGCCAATGTGCCATGGCGCCTGGCCTATGTTGCCTCCACGCTGCCTGCGATCCGCGCCGCGGTAAAAGCAGGGCTCGGCGTAACGGCTCGTCCGGTTGAGATGATGAGCCCCGATTTGCGTGTGTTAGGCAAAGCGGATGGATTGCCCGCGCTGCCGGATACGGAATATCTGTTGTGTCATAATCCGGCCAGTAACAACGAGCTTGCGCAGACCATCTTTAGCGCCATGGATGATTACCATAACCCCTGGCAGTACAATACTGTTACTCAACAAGGAGGGGATGACTCGGTAATCATTGAAAGCGATTTCGAGTAAACGAATCCCTAATAATCTGATAACAATTCGCTCAGACGATGACGAACCACTGCCGCTGCCTCTGCGCACAGTGGTTCTTTTTTTGCATGGGCACCAGAGGGGTTTGACTTAAGTCATTGCCAATTTTCTGTTTTATCAATCTGATAGATATCCTGCCTTTCTTCAAAATCCCGCTATACTTGTTCTTTCTAATGTCAATGGGCATGTTAAAAAAGCAGCAAAGATGTTGCCGTTTTTTTGATTGAATTAACAAAAGCGTGTCACAGATCAAGAAAATACTCCTCTTTGGGGGGAGGAATCGACGGCAATTCCTGTCAAAATAGGCGGGTAATCTTTGTATTAGTACATTACGGACACGATTCAACACCTCCACGCAGGTACGCGCCTCACATTTAATGAGGGTAAAGGGCATTAAATGTTAATGAAGTTCGATCAATGTAATTTAATGTGAAGAAACTTTTGTTAAAGTTGACAAAAGGTTATAGAAAGGAGTAAAAAACCACATCATTTTGCTGTCTATGTCTCATTTTCGACAGTTAGTGTACGGTTATTTGTTCCTCCCCATGAATCGATGTGATGCCCATCTGCCAGTAAGAGCAGTGTTCCAGGTATCACTTTTGATGAGTAAGCAATGAGTATGTCAACATCCACAGAAGTCATCGCTCATCACTGGGCATTCGCAATCTTTCTTATCGTTGCCATTGGCCTGTGCTGCCTGATGCTAGTCGGCGGCTGGTTCCTGGGCGGTCGCGCCCGCGCAAGGCACAAAAACACGCCATTCGAATCGGGTATCGATTCGGTAGGTACCGCGCGTTTACGCCTGTCTGCCAAGTTCTATCTGGTAGCCATGTTCTTCGTCATTTTCGACGTGGAAGCGCTTTACCTGTTCGCATGGTCGACCTCCATTCGTGAGAGTGGCTGGGTAGGCTTTGTCGAGGCCGCAATTTTCATTTTAGTGTTACTGGCCGGTCTGGTTTATCTGGTGCGTATTGGCGCGCTGGACTGGACACCTGCACGTTCACGCCGTGAACGTATCAACCCGGAAAACAGTATCCCTAATCGTCAGCAGTAACAGCGAGGCAATAAGATGGATTACACGCTCACCCGCATAGATCCTAACGGTGAGAATGACCGTTACCCCCTGCAAAAGCAGGAGATCGTAACCGACCCCCTGGAGCAAGAAGTCAACAAAAGCGTGTACATGGGCAAGCTCGAGCATGCCATGCACGATATGGTCAACTGGGGTCGTAAGAACTCCATCTGGCCATACAACTTTGGCCTTTCTTGCTGCTACGTTGAAATGGTGACGTCATTCACTGCGGTGCATGACGTTGCGCGTTTTGGTGCAGAAGTACTGCGTGCATCTCCGCGTCAGGCTGACCTGATGGTGGTAGCGGGCACCTGCTTTACCAAAATGGCGCCGGTCATTCAGCGTCTGTACGACCAGATGCTCGAGCCGAAATGGGTTATCTCCATGGGCGCTTGTGCCAACTCTGGCGGCATGTACGACATCTATTCCGTCGTACAAGGTGTAGATAAGTTTATCCCGGTTGACGTTTATATCCCGGGCTGCCCACCGCGTCCGGAAGCCTACATGCAGGCGCTGATGCTGTTGCAGGAGTCGATTGGCAAAGAACGCCGCCCGCTCTCCTGGGTTGTGGGTGACCAGGGCGTGTACCGCGCTAACATGCAGTCTGAGCGCGAGCGTAAACGCGGTGAACGTATCGCAGTGACCAATCTGCGGACACCAGACGAAATTTAATTTGCGCCTGTGGGCATGGAGATAACCTTCGCATATCACTATTCAAATAGCGCGAAGCCACGCCCGACAGTCACCACGGACCTTTTGCAATGGTGAACACTATGACCGACTTAACCGCGCAAGACGCCGCCTGGCAAACACGGGATCATCTGGATGACCCGGTCATCGGCGAACTGCGCAACCGTTTTGGGCCGGATGCCTTTACTGTTCAGGCCACCCGCACCGGGGTACCCGTTGTTTGGGTGAAGCGTGAGCAGTTACTGGAAGTGGTTGATTTCCTCAAGAAACTGCCTAAACCTTACGTCATGCTGTTTGACTTACACGGCATGGACGAACGTCTGCGTACTCACCGCCAGGGTTTACCCGCGGCGGATTTTTCCGTTTTCTACCACCTGATCTCAATAGACCGCAACACGGATATCATGCTCAAGGTGGCATTGTCCGAAAACGACATGCATCTGCCGACGATCACCAAACTCTTCCCGAACGCTAACTGGTATGAGCGTGAAACCTGGGAAATGTTTGGCATGACCTTCGATGGCCACCCGCATCTGACGCGCATTATGATGCCACAGACCTGGACCGGCCACCCGCTGCGTAAAGACTACCCGGCGCGCGCCACCGAATTCGATCCGTTTGAGCTGACCAAAGCCAAGCAGGATCTGGAGATGGAAGCGCTGACCTTCAAGCCGGAAGACTGGGGCATGAAGCGCAGCACCGACAACGAGGACTTCATGTTCCTCAACCTCGGTCCAAACCACCCGTCTGCGCACGGTGCTTTCCGTATCATTCTGCAGCTTGATGGTGAAGAGATCGTCGACTGCGTGCCAGATATCGGCTACCACCACCGTGGCGCCGAGAAGATGGGTGAGCGTCAATCCTGGCACAGCTACATTCCGTACACCGACCGTATCGAGTACCTCGGCGGCTGCGTGAACGAAATGCCATACGTGCTGGCCGTTGAGAAACTGGCAGGCATCACCGTGCCGGATCGCGTTAACGTGATTCGCGTTATGCTGTCTGAACTGTTCCGTATCAACAGCCACCTGCTCTACATCTCCACCTTCATTCAGGACGTCGGCGCGATGACCCCGGTCTTCTTCGCCTTTACCGACCGTCAGAAGATTTACGATCTGGTGGAAGCGATCACCGGTTTCCGTATGCACCCGGCCTGGTTCCGTATTGGCGGCGTCGCGCATGACCTGCCGCGCGGCTGGGATCGTCTGCTGCGTGAGTTCCTCGACTGGATGCCGAAGCGTCTGGCCTCTTACGAGAAAGCCGCGCTGCGCAACTCCATCCTGAAGGGCCGTTCCCAGGGCGTTGCTGCCTACGGTGCGAAAGAGGCGCTGGAGTGGGGCACCACCGGCGCTGGCCTGCGCGCCACCGGTATCGATTTCGACGTGCGTAAAGCGCGTCCTTACTCCGGCTATGAAAACTTCGACTTTGAAGTGCCGCTGGGCGGCGGTGTTTCCGACTGCTACACCCGCGTGATGCTGAAAGTGGAAGAGCTGCGCCAGAGCCTGCGTATCCTTGAGCAGTGCCTCAACAACATGCCGGAAGGCCCGTTCAAGGCGGATCACCCGCTGACCACGCCGCCACCGAAAGAGCGCACGCTGCAGCATATCGAAACCCTGATCACGCACTTCCTGCAGGTTTCCTGGGGTCCGGTTATGCCGGCGCAAGAATCCTTCCAGATGATCGAAGCGACCAAGGGTATCAACAGTTACTACCTGACCAGCGACGGCAGCACCATGAGCTACCGTACCCGTGTACGTACGCCAAGCTTCCCGCACCTGCAGCAGATCCCGTCTGCCATTCGCGGCAGTCTGGTCTCTGACCTGATTGTGTATCTGGGTAGTATCGATTTTGTTATGTCAGATGTGGACCGCTAATTATGCACGAGAATCAACAACCACAAACCGAGGCTTTTGAGCTGAGTGAAGCAGAGCGTGCCGCCATTGAGCACGAGATGCACCACTACGAAGACCCGCGTGCGGCGTCCATTGAAGCGCTGAAAATCGTACAGAAACAGCGTGGTTGGGTGCCGGATGGCGCGATCTATGAGATTGCAAAAGTGCTGGGTATTCCGGCGAGTGACGTCGAAGGCGTGGCTACGTTCTACAGCCAGATCTTCCGTCAGCCGGTAGGCCGTCACGTGATCCGCTACTGCGACAGCGTGGTATGCCATATCACTGGTTATCAGGGCATTCAGGCTGCGATTGAGAAGAAGCTCAATATCAAGCCGGGCCAGACCACCTTTGACGGTCGTTTTACCCTGCTGCCAACCTGCTGCCTGGGTAACTGCGACAAGGGGCCGACCATGATGATTGATGAGGACACTCACAGTTATCTGACGCCGGAAGCCATTCCTGACCTGCTGGAGCAGTACAAATGAAAACTGTAATTCGTACTGCTGAGACGCATCCGCTGACCTGGCGTCTGCGTGATGACAAACAGCCGGTATGGCTCGAAGAGTACCAGAGCAAAAACGGCTATGCCGGGGCGCGTAAAGCCCTCTCCGGCATGGCGCCGGATGAGATCGTTAACGCGGTTAAAGATGCTGGCCTGAAAGGGCGCGGCGGCGCAGGCTTTTCCACCGGTCTGAAGTGGAGCCTGATGCCAAAAGACGAATCCATGAACATTCGTTACCTGCTGTGTAACGCCGATGAGATGGAGCCGGGCACCTATAAAGACCGCCTGCTGATGGAGCAGCTGCCGCACCTGCTGGTGGAAGGTATGCTGATCTCCGCCTTCGCCCTGAAAGCCTATCGCGGCTACATCTTCCTGCGCGGGGAGTACATCGAAGCGGCAGAGAACCTGCGTCGCGCGATTGCCGAAGCCACTGAAGCGGGTCTGCTGGGCAAAAATATTCTTGGCACCGGTTTCGGCTTCGAACTGTTCGTGCACACCGGGGCAGGGCGTTATATCTGCGGGGAAGAGACCGCGCTGATTAACTCCCTGGAAGGCCGTCGCGCCAACCCGCGTTCTAAGCCGCCATTCCCGGCAAGCTCCGGCGTGTGGGGTAAACCGACCTGCGTAAACAACGTCGAAACCCTGTGTAACGTCCCGGCGATCCTCGCCAACGGCGTGGAGTGGTATCAGGGCATCTCTAAAAGTAAGGATGCTGGTACCAAGCTGATGGGCTTCTCCGGCCGCGTGAAAAATCCTGGCGTCTGGGAACTGCCGTTCGGCACCACCGCACGTGAGATTCTGGAAGATTACGCCGGCGGCATGCGCGATGGTCTGAAATTCAAAGCCTGGCAGCCGGGTGGGGCAGGGACTGACTTCCTGACCGAAGCCCACCTCGACCTGCCGATGGAGTTCGAAAGCATTGGTAAAGCAGGCAGCCGTCTGGGTACGGCGCTGGCGATGGCCGTCGACCACGAGATCGGCATGGTGTCGCTGGTACGTAACCTGGAAGAGTTCTTCGCCCGCGAGTCCTGCGGCTGGTGTACACCGTGCCGTGATGGCCTGCCGTGGAGCGTGAAGATCCTGCGTGCTATTGAGCGTGGCGAAGGCCAGCCTGGCGATATCGAGACACTTGAGCAACTGTGTCGATTCCTGGGTCCAGGTAAAACCTTCTGTGCGCATGCGCCAGGTGCGGTCGAGCCGCTGCAAAGCGCGATTAAATATTTCCGCGACGAATTCGAAGCAGGCATCAAGCAGCCGTTCAGCAATACCCATTCAATCAATGGTATTCAGCCGAACCTGCTGAAAGCGCGCTGGTAAAAACAGAATTTTGATTAACGCTCGGTTTATACCGAGACAACTGGAAGCATGCTAATGGCTACGATTCATGTAGACGGCAAAGAATATGAGGTCAACGGGGCGGACAACCTGCTGGAAGCTTGTCTGTCTCTCGGCCTTGATATTCCGTATTTTTGCTGGCATCCGGCGCTGGGCAGCGTCGGTGCTTGCCGCCAGTGTGCGGTGAAGCAATATCAAAACGCGGAAGACACGCGTGGTCGCCTGGTAATGTCCTGTATGACGCCAGCCGCCGAAGGCACATTTATTTCTATCGACGATCTGGAAGCGAAACAGTTCCGCGAAAGCGTGGTGGAGTGGTTGATGACCAACCACCCGCACGACTGTCCGGTCTGTGAAGAGGGCGGTAACTGCCACCTTCAGGATATGACCGTCATGACCGGTCACAGCTTCCGTCGCTATCGCTTTACCAAGCGTACCCATCGTAACCAGGATCTGGGGCCGTTCATCTCTCACGAAATGAACCGCTGCATCGCCTGCTACCGCTGCGTGCGTTACTACAAAGACTACGCGGATGGTCAGGATCTGGGCGTCTATGGCGCGCATGACAACGTCTACTTCGGTCGTCCGGAAGACGGTACGCTTGAGAGCGAATTTTCCGGTAACCTGGTAGAGATCTGCCCGACCGGCGTATTCACCGACAAAACCCACTCCGAGCGTTACAACCGTAAGTGGGACATGCAGTTTGCGCCAAGCATCTGCCAGCAGTGTTCGCTGGGCTGTAACACCAGCCCGGGTGAGCGTTACGGCGAACTGCGTCGTATCGAAAACCGTTACAACGGTACCGTGAACCACTACTTCCTCTGCGACCGCGGTCGTTTCGGCTATGGCTATGTGAACCTGAAAGACCGTCCGCGTCGTCCGGTTCAGCGCCGTGGCGACGACCTGATCACCCTGAACGCTGAACAGGCGATGCAGGGCGCGGCAGATATTCTGCGCCAGTCGAAGAAAGTGATCGGTATCGGCTCCCCGCGCGCCAGCATCGAAAGCAACTTCGCGCTACGCGAGCTGGTGGGTGCGGATAACTTCTACACCGGTATCGCCCAGGGCGAGCAGGAACGTCTGCAGCTGGTGCTGAAAGTGCTGCGCGAAGGTGGTATCCATACCCCGGCGCTGCGCGAAATCGAATCCTATGATGCGGTACTGGTATTGGGCGAAGATTTAACCCAGACCGGCGCGCGCGCAGCCCTGGCGGTTCGTCAGGCGGTGAAAGGGAAAGCGCGTGAAATGGCAGCGGCACAGAAAGTGGCTGACTGGCAGATCGCGGCTATTCTCAACATCGGTCAGCGCGCGAAGCATCCGCTGTTCGTGACCAACGTTGATGACACCCGTCTGGACGACATCGCCGCCTGGACCTACCGTGCGCCGGTGGAAGATCAGGCCCGTCTCGGCTTTGCTATTGCTAATGGCCTGGACAGCAGTGCCCCGGCCGTTGAACTGGATCGCGATCTGCAGAACAAAGTGGACGTGATCGTGCAGGCGCTGGCCGGTGCGAAGAAACCCCTGATTATCTCCGGTACCAACGCCGGCAGCAGCGAGATCATTCAGGCTGCAGCGAACGTGGCCAAAGCGCTGAAAGGCCGTGGCGCCGACGTTGGCGTAACCATGATTGCCCGTGCGGTAAACAGCATTGGTCTGGGGATGATCGGCGGCGGCTCTCTGGAAGAGGCGCTGAGCGAGCTGGAATCTGGCTCTGCGGATGCCGTTGTCGTACTTGAAAACGATCTCCACCGCCATGCTTCTGCCGCACGCGTAGATGCTGCGCTCTCTAAGGCGCCGCTGGTGATGGTTATTGACCATCAGCGCACCGCCATTATGGACAAAGCGCACCTGGTGCTCTCTGCGGCAAGCTTCGCGGAAAGCGACGGGACGGTGATTAACAACGAAGGCCGCGCCCAGCGCTTCTTCCAGGTTTATGACCCGGCCTACTACGACAACACCACCCTGATGCTGGAAAGCTGGCGCTGGCTGCACTCCCTGCACAGCACCGTGCTGAGCCGTGAGGTGGACTGGACGCAGCTCGACCACGTGATCGACGCCGTTATTGAAAAGCTGCCGCAACTGGCAGGCATCAAAGATGCGGCGCCGGAAGCGAGCTTCCGTATTCGCGGCCAGAAACTGGCGCGTGAACCGCATCGCTACAGTGGCCGTACTGCAATGCGCGCCAACATCAGCGTACACGAACCGCGTCAGCCGCAGGATAAAGACACCATGTTCGCCTTCTCGATGGAAGGGAACAACCAGCCGTCTGCGCCACGTTCGCAGATCCCATTCGCATGGGCGCCAGGCTGGAACTCCCCGCAGGCATGGAACAAGTTTCAGGCTGAAGTGGGTGGTTCTCTGCGCCACGGCGATCCGGGCGTACGCCTGATTGAAGCCTCCGAAACCGGTCTGGGGTTCTTCTCCACCGTTCCGGCACGCTTCCAGGCAGAAGAGGGCAACTGGCGTATTGCGCCGTACTACCATCTGTTTGGTAGCGACGAGCTGTCCCAGCGTTCCCCGGTCTTCCAGACCCGTATGCCGCAGCCGTACATCAAGCTCAACCCGGCGGATGCCGCGAAGCTTGGCGTCAACGCGGGCGCGAACATCAGCTTTAGCTATGAAGGCCAGACAATCAGCCTGCCGCTGATTATCTCTGAAGGTCTGACAGCAGGGCAGGTGGGTCTGCCGATGGGTATGCCTGGCATTGCCCCGGTGCTGGCCGGCGCGCGTCTTGATAACCTGCAGGAGGCAAAAGCATGAGTTGGTTAACGCCTGATCTTATCGACATCCTGCTGAACATCCTGAAAGCGGTTGTTATCCTGCTGGTGGTGGTCACCTGCGGTGCGTTCATGAGCTTCGGTGAACGTCGTCTGCTCGGTCTGTTCCAGAACCGTTACGGACCGAACCGCGTGGGCTGGGGTGGTTCACTCCAGCTGGTCGCGGACATGATCAAGATGTTCTTTAAAGAGGACTGGATCCCACGCTTCTCGGATGGCGTGATCTTTACTCTGGCACCGATGATCGCCTTTACCTCGCTGCTGCTGGCGTTTGCTATCGTTCCGGTCAGCCCGACCTGGGTGGTCGCTGACCTGAACATCGGCATTCTGTTCTTCCTGATGATGGCAGGCCTCGCGGTTTACGCGGTACTGTTCGCAGGCTGGTCCAGTAACAACAAATACTCCCTGTTGGGTGCGATGCGTGCTTCCGCGCAGACGCTCAGCTACGAAGTGTTCCTGGGTCTCTCCCTGATGGGCGTGGTGGCGCAGGCCGGTTCATTCAACATGACCGACATCGTCAACAACCAGGCCGACATCTGGAACGTTATCCCGCAGTTCTTTGGTTTTGTTACCTTTGCTATCGCGGGCGTGGCGGTGTGTCACCGTCACCCGTTTGACCAGCCAGAAGCCGAGCAGGAACTGGCCGACGGTTACCACATTGAATATTCCGGTATGAAGTTCGGTCTGTTCTTCGTGGGCGAGTACATCGGTATCGTCACCATTTCCGCGCTGATGGTCACGCTGTTCTTTGGTGGCTGGCATGGCCCGTTCTTACCGCCGTTCATCTGGTTCGCGCTGAAAACCGCGTTCTTCATGATGATGTTCATTTTGATTCGCGCTGCATTACCGCGTCCGCGTTATGACCAGGTAATGTCCTTCGGCTGGAAAGTGTGCCTGCCGCTGACGCTCGTCAACTTGTTGGTAACGGCGGCTGTCATTCTCTGGCAGCAGCCATAAGGGGCTTTGAGATCATGACCTTGAAAGAATTATTGGTAGGCTTCGGCACCCAGGTACGCAGTATCTGGATGATCGGCCTGCACGCGTTTTCTAAACGCGAAACCCGGATGTATCCGGAAGAACCGGTATATCTGCCGCCGCGCTACCGTGGCCGTATCGTGCTAACGCGCGATCCGGACGGTTCGGAGCGCTGCGTTGCCTGTAACCTGTGTGCGGTAGCCTGTCCGGTTGGCTGTATCTCTCTGCAGAAAGCAGAGACGGTGGACGGTCGCTGGTACCCGGAGTTCTTCCGCATCAACTTCTCACGCTGCATCTTCTGCGGCCTGTGTGAAGAAGCGTGCCCGACCACGGCGATTCAGTTGACCCCCGATTTCGAACTGGGTGAATTCAAACGTCAGGATCTGGTGTACGAGAAAGAGGATCTGCTGATTTCCGGTCCGGGCAAATACCCGGAATATAACTTCTACCGGATGGCGGGTATGGCAATCGACGGCAAAGATAAGGGCGAAGCAGAGAACGAAGCCAAGCCTATCGACGTCAAGAGCCTGTTACCGTAAGGAGAGGGGCAATGGAATTCGCTTTTTATATCTGTGGCCTGATCGCCATCCTGGCTACGCTGCGAGTGATTACGCACACCAATCCGGTGCATGCGCTGCTCTATTTAATCATTTCGCTGCTGGCTATTTCCGGGGTGTTCTTTGCGCTGGGCGCACACTTTGCCGGTGCGCTTGAAATCATCGTTTACGCCGGGGCCATCATGGTTCTGTTCGTCTTCGTGGTGATGATGCTGAACCTGGGCGGCTCTGAGATCGAGCAGGAACGTCAGTGGCTGCAACCGCAGGTGTGGATTGGCCCGGCAATTCTGTCGGCCATCATGCTGGCGGTGATCGTTTACGCCATTCTGGGTGTGAACGACCAGGGTATCGACGGCACGCCAATCAGCGCCAAAGCGGTGGGTGTCACCCTGTTTGGGCCATACGTACTGGCGGTGGAACTGGCCTCGATGCTGCTGCTGGCAGGCCTGGTCGTGGCTTTCCACGTAGGTCGCGAAGAGCGCATGGGTGAAGTGCTGAGCAACCGTAAGGACGACAGCGCGAAAAGAAAAACGGAGGATCACGCATGATCCCTTTACAACACGGACTGATCCTCGCCGCGATTTTATTCGTGCTGGGCTTAACCGGTCTGGTTATCCGCCGCAATCTGCTGTTTATGCTGATTGGCCTGGAGATCATGATCAACGCTTCCGCGCTGGCCTTTGTGGTTGCCGGTAGCTACTGGGGCCAGACCGATGGTCAGGTGATGTACATTCTCGCCATCAGCCTCGCGGCTGCGGAAGCGAGTATTGGCCTGGCGCTGTTGCTGCAGCTCCATCGTCGCCGCCAGAACCTGAACATCGATTCAGTAAGTGAGTTGCGTGGATGAACATGCTTGCCTTAACCATTATTTTTCCGCTGATTGGCTTCCTGCTGCTGTCGTCCTCACGCGGCCGCTGGTCTGAAAATCTCTCTGCGACCATCGGCATGGGCTCTGTGGGCCTGGCCGCACTGGTAACAGCGTATGCGGGAATCGACTTCTTTAACAACGGACGTCAGGCTTTCAGCGTTCCACTCTGGACCTGGATGTCGGTGGGTGATTTCAACATCGGTTTTAACCTGGTGCTGGATGGTCTCTCTCTGACCATGCTCTCCGTGGTTACCGGCGTGGGCTTCCTGATCCACATGTTCGCCTCCTGGTATATGCGCGGTGAAGAGGGTTACTCTCGCTTCTTCGCCTACACCAACCTGTTTATCGCCAGCATGGTGGTACTGGTGCTGGCGGATAACCTGCTGCTGATGTATCTCGGCTGGGAAGGGGTGGGTCTCTGCTCTTACCTGCTGATCGGGTTCTACTACACCGATCCGAAGAATGGCGCAGCGGCCATGAAAGCGTTTGTCGTAACCCGTGTGGGTGACGTCTTCCTCGCCTTCGCGCTGTTCATTCTCTACAACGAGCTGGGCACGCTGAACTTCCGCGAAATGGTGGAACTGGCACCGGCGCACTTCGAAGCCGGCAATAATATGCTGTGGTGGGCAACCCTGATGCTGCTGGGTGGTGCTGTGGGTAAATCTGCACAGCTGCCGTTGCAGACCTGGCTTGCCGACGCGATGGCGGGTCCAACTCCTGTCTCTGCGCTGATCCACGCTGCTACCATGGTGACCGCCGGTGTTTACCTGATTGCGCGTACCCACGGCCTGTTCCTGATGACCCCGGAAATTCTGCATCTGGTAGGTATCGTTGGTGCGGTGACGCTGGTGCTGGCAGGCTTTGCCGCGCTGGTCCAGACCGACATCAAACGCGTTCTCGCTTACTCCACCATGAGCCAGATCGGTTACATGTTCCTGGCGCTGGGCGTACAGGCGTGGGACGCGGCGATTTTCCACCTGATGACGCACGCGTTCTTCAAAGCGCTGCTGTTCCTCTCGTCTGGTTCGGTGATCCTCGCCTGCCATCACGAGCAGAACATCTTCAAAATGGGCGGACTGCGTAAGTCCATCCCGCTGGTTTACGTCTGCTTCCTGGTGGGCGGCGCGGCGCTGGCGGCACTGCCGCTTGTTACCGCGGGCTTCTTCAGTAAGGACGAAATCCTGGCGGGCGCCATGGCGAACGGGCATATCAATCTGATGGTTGCGGGTCTGGTCGGTGCGTTTATGACCTCCCTGTATACCTTCCGTATGATTTTCATCGTCTTCCACGGTAAAGAACAAATTCACGCTCACGCAGGGAAGGGGATCACCCACCACCTGCCGCTGATTGTGCTGCTGGTACTCTCCACCTTCGTTGGCGCGATGATTGTGCCACCGCTGCAGGGCGTACTGCCAGACACTACCGAGCTTGAGCACGGTCGCGTTCTGACGCTTGAAATCACCTCCGGTGTGGTCGCTATCGCGGGTATCCTGATTGCGGCATGGCTGTGGCTGGGTAAACGCACGCTGGTGACTGCCGTTGCCAACAGTGCGCCGGGCCGTCTGCTGGGCACCTGGTGGTATAACGCGTGGGGCTTCGACTGGCTGTACGACATGATCTTCGTGAAACCGTTCCTCGGCATTGCGTGGCTTATCAAACGCGATCCGCTGAACGCGGTAATGAACATCCCGGCACTCCTTTCTCGCCTGGCCGGTAAAGGCCTGCTGTTCAGCGAGAACGGGTATCTGCGCTGGTATGTAGCGTCCATGAGCATCGGCGCGGTTGTGGTGCTGGCGCTGCTGATGGTATTGCGTTGATCGTTAAGTGAATTTTATTCGAATTCGTTGAAAATCAGGCCCCTTCTGGGGGCCTTAAAAAGGAATGCAAATCGCCATGTTACTACCCTGGCTAATATTAATTCCCTTTATCGGTGGGTTCCTGTGCTGGCAGACCGAACGCTTTGGCGTGAAGATGCCGCGCTGGATTGCGCTGATCACCATGGGATTGACGCTCGCGCTTGGCCTGCAACTCTGGTTGCAGGGCGGCTATTCACTGACCCAGTCTGCGGGCATTCCGCAGTGGCAGTCTGAATTCATTCTGCCGTGGATCCCGCGTTTCGGTATTACCATTCACCTGGCGATTGACGGTCTGTCGCTGCTGATGGTGGTGCTGACCGGTCTGCTCGGCGTTCTGGCGGTACTGTGCTCCTGGCGAGAAATCGAAAAATACCAGGGCTTCTTCCACCTGAACCTGATGTGGATCCTGGGCGGCGTGATCGGCGTGTTCCTTGCCATCGACATGTTCCTCTTCTTCTTCTTCTGGGAGATGATGCTGGTGCCGATGTACTTCCTGATCGCGCTGTGGGGCCATAAGGCATCCGACGGTAAAACGCGTATCACGGCGGCTACCAAGTTCTTCATCTATACCCAGGCGAGTGGTCTGGTGATGTTGATTGCCATCCTGGCGCTGGTGTTCGTGCACTACAACGCGACCGGCGTCTGGACCTTCAACTATCAGGACCTGCTGAAGACCCCAATGTCTCACGGCGTAGAATACCTGCTGATGCTGGGCTTCTTCATTGCGTTTGCGGTGAAAATGCCGGTGGTGCCTCTGCACGGCTGGCTACCGGATGCGCACTCCCAGGCTCCAACGGCGGGTTCCGTTGACCTGGCGGGCATCCTGCTGAAAACCGCAGCCTACGGTCTGCTGCGTTTCGCGCTGCCGCTGTTCCCGAATGCCTCCGCAGAGTTTGCGCCGATTGCCATGTGGCTCGGTGTGATCGGTATCTTCTACGGTGCCTGGATGGCCTTCACGCAGTACGACATCAAGCGTCTGATTGCCTACACCTCCGTTTCCCACATGGGCTTCGTGCTGATTGCTATCTACACCGGCAGCCAGCTGGCCTACCAGGGCGCGGTGATCCAGATGATTGCCCACGGTCTCTCCGCAGCCGGTCTCTTCATCCTGTGTGGTCAGCTGTACGAACGTCTGCATACCCGTGACATGCGTCAGATGGGTGGTCTGTGGAGCAAAATCAAATGGCTGCCAGCGATGTCGATGTTCTTCGCGGTTGCCACGCTGGGGATGCCAGGGACCGGTAACTTCGTTGGCGAATTTATGATCCTGTTCGGCAGCTTTAAAGTGGTGCCGACGATCACCGTGATCTCCACCTTCGGTCTGGTGTTCGCCTCCGTTTACTCGCTGGCGATGCTGCACCGCGCTTACTTCGGTAAAGCGAAGAGTGACATCGCTGCCAAAGAACTGCCGGGGATGTCGCTGCGCGAGCTGTTCATCATCCTGCTGCTGGTCGTACTGCTGGTGCTGCTGGGCTTCTTCCCGCAGCCGATTCTGGATACCTCGCACTCCGCGATGGGTAACATCCAGCAGTGGTTTGTTAATTCTGCTTCTACTACAAGGCCGTAAATCGCCATGACAATAACTCCACAACAACTGATTGCGCTGCTACCGCTGCTGATCGTCGGATTGACGGTGGTGGTTGTGATGCTCTCCATTGCGTGGCGACGCAATCACTTCCTGAATGCCACGCTGGCGGTTCTGGGTCTGAACGCTGCGTTAGTCTCCCTCTGGTTTGTTGGCCAGGCGGGGGCGATGGACGTCACGCCGCTGATGCGCGTTGATGGCTTCGCCATGCTCTACACTGGGCTGGTGCTGTTAGCCAGTCTGGCGACCTGTACCTTTGCTTACCCGTGGCTGGAAGGCTACAACGACAACAGAGAAGAGTTTTACCTGCTGGTTCTGATTGCTGCCCTGGGCGGTATTCTGCTGGCGAATGCTAATCATCTGGCGGCGCTGTTCCTCGGTATTGAGCTCATCTCTCTGCCGCTGTTCGGCCTGATCGGTTATGCCTTCCGCCAGAAGCGCTCTCTGGAAGCGAGTATCAAGTATACGATCCTGTCTGCTGCTGCTTCTTCCTTCCTGCTGTTTGGTATTGCGCTGCTCTACGCTCAGTCCGGTAACCTCTCGTTTGAAGCGCTCGGCAAGAGCCTTGGCGACGGCATGCTGCACGAGCCGCTGCTGCTGGCGGGTCTGGGCATGATGATTGTTGGCCTCGGCTTTAAACTCTCTCTGGTGCCGTTCCACCTGTGGACGCCAGACGTCTACCAGGGTGCGCCAGCGCCGGTATCCACCTTCCTGGCGACGGCGAGCAAAATCGCTATCTTCGGCGTGGTGATGCGTCTGTTCCTCTACGCCCCGGTGGGTGACAGCGAAGCGGTTCGCGTGGTGCTCGGCGTGATCGCCTTTGTCTCTATCATCTTCGGTAACCTGATGGCGCTGAGCCAGACCAATATCAAGCGTCTGCTCGGTTACTCCTCCATCTCTCACCTCGGCTATCTGATGGTGGCGCTGATTGCCCTGCAGAGCGGTCAGATGTCCATGGAGACCGTGGGTGTCTACCTGGCCGGTTACCTGTTCAGCAGCCTCGGTGCCTTCGGCGTGGTGAGCCTGATGTCCAGCCCGTACCGTGGCCCGGATGCCGACTCGCTCTTCTCCTACCGTGGTCTGTTCTGGCATCGTCCGATCCTCTCTGCGGTGATGACCGTGATGATGCTGTCGCTGGCGGGTATCCCGATGACGCTCGGCTTTATCGGTAAGTTCTACGTGCTGGCAGTGGGTGTGCAGGCTGGTCTGTGGTGGCTGACGGCGGGTGTCGTTATCGGCTCCGCGATTGGTCTCTACTACTACCTGCGCGTTGCCGTGAGCCTCTATCTGAGTGCGCCTCAGCAGCTCAACCGCGATGCGCCAGGCAACTGGCAGTACAGCGCGGGCGGTATTGTGGTGCTCATCTCCGCGCTGCTGGTGCTGATCTTCGGTATCTATCCGCAGCCGCTGATCACCATCGTGCAGCATGCGATGCCGCTGATGTAAAAACGCCAGAAACAAAAAAACCCGCTTCGGCGGGTTTTTTTATTGCCCAGCGGCGCTGCGCTTGCAGGGCCTACAGGTTTTGTAGGCCGGGTAAGCGTAGCGCCACCCGGCAAAATGGTGCAAATTAAGCCAGCTGCTTACGGCTAATCAGCGGCCCGTCAATTTTTTTGTTTGCGCGCTCCAGCACCTCTTCAATCACCGATGAGAGCTCGTTCAGCTCGAACTTTGCCACGTAGCCATCGGCTTTCACCTTGCGGATATGATCTTCGTTGGCGTTGCCGGAAAGGGAAGAGTGGATCACCACCGGGATCTCCTTCAGGATGGCGTCGGTTTTGATTTTGCGCGTCAGGGTAAAGCCGTCCATCTCCGGCATCTCAAGGTCGGTCAGCACCAGCGAGATCTTATCGGTAATGGGCACCCCTTCCGCCTGGGCCTGCGCGGCCAGCACGCCGATCTTCTCCCAGGCCTCTTTGCCGGTGATATGCAGCTGCGCCGGGATCTGCATCGCCTGCAGTCCTTTTTCCAGCATTGAGCGCGCTACTTTGGAGTCTTCTGCCACAATCGCCACCGCACCCGGCTTGATATTGAATTTGGTGATCTGCAGATCGGTAGCATGCAGGTCGTGGTTAGCCGGAGTGATGTCATAGAGGATCTGCTCAACGTCCAGCACCATCGCCAGATCGTTGGTATCCGTCTTCTCATCCAGACAGGCGATACTGGTGATATAGCGTCCGCTGACGGCGGTTTCCGCCGCATGCACCTGCTTCCAGTCCAGGCGCATGATATTTTCGACCGACTCCACGGCAAAGGCCTGGACGCTACGGGCATACTCGGTGATCAGTAAAATGTTCAGCCCCGTCGTTGGCTTGCAGCCTGCTACCGCGGCCAGGTCGATAACCGGGATCACCTGATCGCGAATATTAACCATACCCATCAGGGGCGACTTCATCCCCGCCGGTTTGGTGAACGAGGGCATGGGCACAATCTCGCGAAGCTTAAAGACGTTGATGCCGAACAGCTCAGATTTGTTTTCATTCATTGAGCGGCCAAGACGAAACAGCAGCAGCTCAAATCGGTTCGACAGAGTAAGATTTGCCCTGTCATCAATGTCTTTCTGGAAGTTATCCATGTTTGCCCCTCAGTGAAAAATACCGGCCTGATAGGGTTATCGGCAGTTTCGGGGAAAACCAGAGCATTAAACGCGCACGGTAGCAAAATCTTCTGCCAGCTCGCTGGCAGCAAAGATGGCGCAACACTCCGCCAGCAGCATGGCGCAGCCTTCGGCGTCGTAACGGGAGCTGACGTGGGTGACGATCAGTTTTTTTACCTGCGCGTCGCGGGCAAGCCTGGCCGCCTGATGCGTGGAGCTGTGGCCGCGGCTATTGGCTTTCTCCTCCATCGCTACCTCCAGCGTGGCCTCATGCACCAGCAGATCGACGCCCTGAGCCAGCTCAAGGGCGTTCTCGCAGGGGGCGGTATCCCCGAAGATGGCCAGCTTCTTACCTGGACGGGGTGGCGAGAGATATTCCGCGCCGTTGATGGTCCGGCCATCTTCCAGGGTGACACTTTCGCCGCGTTTTAGCTGCTGAAACAGCGGGCCGAAGGGCACTCCTGCGGCGATCAGCGCGGCACCATCCAGCGCGCCGGGTTTATCCCGCTCTTCAATGCGAAAACCGTAACACTCCACGGGGTGATTGAGCGCCGCGGCGGTTACCGTGTACGCATCATCTTTGAACACCACGCCCGGTTTGATCTCAATAATCTCGAGGGGATAATCTGTCCACGAGCCACTGATCCGCAGGCTGGTTTCGACAAACTCCCGGATACCAGGCGGGCCGTAAATGGTCAGCGGCTGGATATTCCCCGCCATCGAGCGGCTGCACAGCAGCCCCGGCAGGCCAAAAAGATGGTCGCCGTGCAGGTGAGTGATGAAAATTTTATCCAGCTTGCCGGGATGCGCGGCGGTGCGCAGCAGCTGGTGCTGCGTGCCTTCGCCGCAGTCAAACATCCACAGTCCGCTGCGGGTGGGGTGCTGGAGATCCAGCAAAATTGAGGTGACGTTGCGCGTACGGGTCGGTACGCCAGCGGATGTTCCTAAAAAAAACAGCTCCATAATGCACTCAGCCTCTGCACCGGGGACGAAAAGTCATTAGTATAACGGCTCCCCTCACGATAAGGAGACCTCAATGATCCAGTGGCAAGATCTGCACCATAGCGAGCTGACCGTTCCTGTACTTTACGCCTTACTTCAACTGCGCTGTGAGGTGTTTGTCGTTGAACAAACCTGCCCCTATCAGGACATTGACGGCGAAGACCTGGTGGGGGAGAACCGCCATATCCTCGGCTGGAAAGATAACCGGCTGGTGGCGTATGCGAGGATTCTGAAAAGTGACGACGATTTCTCCCCCGTTGTGATTGGCCGCGTGATTATCAGCCGCGAGGTGCGAGGCGAGAAGCTGGGCTATGCCCTGATGGAGCACGCGCTGCGTTCCTGCGAAAATAACTGGCCCGACAAGGCGTTATACCTCGGGGCGCAGGCGCATCTGCACGCCTTTTATGCCCGTTTTGGCTTTGTGCAGGTGACGGATATCTACGACGAAGATGGCATTCCGCACGTGGGTATGGCGAAAGAGGTACAACAAGCGTAGCAGGCGGAATCGTCAAGCATTGTCTATAGTTACGGAACTGATGCAACCACATGGAGAACACTATGTCTTATCAATCATCGGATAACCATGTAGATGACGATCTGACCCTGCTGAGTGAAACCCTGGAGGAGGTCTTACGCTCTTCCGGCGATCCGGCCGATCAGAAATACATTGAGCTAAAAGCGCGTGCTGAGCAGGCTCTGCATGATGTGAAAACGCGCGTGGGTCATGCGTCCGATCAATACTATTACAAGGCCAAAAAAGCGGTCTATCGTGCGGATGATTATGTCCGTGAAAAGCCATGGCAGGGGATTGGCGTAGGCGCCGCCGCTGGTCTGGTGTTGGGTATTTTACTCGCCCGCCGTTAACAACACAGCACGAACGCTTCTCCCTGCCAACTCGGGGGTACTGCTTTTTCTGATTAGTACCCCTTATAATGTGAGGTTTTTGAGCTGGGAGAAGTTCGCGTGCACTCGATTTCCACCGCGCTGAAAGGCCTTTGCCAACAATTAGCCGACGATTTTCCCGATACCCCTGGCCTGCATTATCTCGATGTCTCCTTTGCCCTCAACGACGCGTTTGATCCGCTCGGCTGGCTGAATGCCCAGCACATCTACCCGCAGTTCTACTGGCAGCAGCGCAATGGCGACGAAGAGTATGCTGCTCTCGGAGCGATAACGCATTTCCCCTCGTTATCCGCCGCCCGTCAGTTTTTAAACCGTTATTCGCACGCACCCGACCTGAGAGTGGTAGGCGTTAATGCCTTCGATCCAAGGCAGGGCAATCTGTTCCTGCCGCGCCTTTTGTGGCAGCGCTTCGGCGGGACCGCATCGTTGCGCCTGGTGCTCTGGAGCGACACCTCTCTGAAAGCGGAGGTCCAGCGCGCGCGGGAGTTTATGCAGACCCTGGCGGAGAGCCAGCCTGTCGCCCCGGTCACGCAAGCGGTGGTGAGGGAAACGCATCTCCCTGACCGGGCCGGCTGGCTTCAGCTGATTACCCGGGCGACAGAGGCTATCAGCCGGGGGGAATTCGATAAAGTGGTGCTGGCCCGGGCGACAGATTTGCAGTTTAACGAGGCGGTAAACCCCGCCGCGCTGATGGCGGCCAGCCGCCAGGTCAACTTCCAGTGCTACCACTTCTTTATGCGCACTGATGCCAGCCGGGCGTTTCTCGGCTCATCGCCGGAACGGCTGTGGCGGCGGCGCGGTTTGCTGCTGCGCACCGAAGCGCTGGCCGGAACCGTTGCCAGCCACCCGGACGATGCCCATGCCGCGCGGCTGGGTAACTGGCTGATGAACGACGATAAAAACCAGCGGGAAAATATGCTGGTGGTTGAGGATATCTGCCAGCGCCTGCAGCGGGAAAATGGGGTACTTGATGTCCTCCCGCCGCAAATCGTGCGTTTGCGTAAGGTTCAGCATTTACGCCGCTGCATCTGGACCGCGCTGCAACAGCCGGATGATGAACAGTGCCTGCTGCGCCTGCAGCCCACCGCGGCAGTTGCCGGTCTGCCGCGTCAGGCGGCGTGGGATTTCATCGCCCACAATGAACCCTTCGACCGGGAGTGGTATGCCGGTTCTGCCGGGTATCTCTCGTTAGCACAAAGCGAGTTCTGCGTGGCGCTGCGTTCGGCAAGCGTTGAGGAGAGCTGTGTTCGCCTGTATGCCGGGGCGGGGATCGTCAGCGGTTCTGACCCCGATCAGGAGTGGCAGGAGATTGAAAATAAAGCTGCCGGGCTGCGCTCTCTGCTCCTAAAGGATTAATACTGAGTCATACATTCCCGATTCATATCAAAATTACATCTTTCTCTATTATTTATACTACGTCGCAATATTGATACCGGACAATTCCATGTCAGTGAGTTCCTTTAACCGGCGCTGGGCGGCGGTGATCCTTGAAGCCCTGACCCGCCATGGCGTCAGGCACGTTTGCATCGCGCCCGGCTCGCGCTCGACGCCGTTGACCCTGGCCGCCGCCGAAAACCGCGCCTTTATTCATCACACCCATTTTGATGAGCGCGGTCTCGGCCATCTGGCGCTGGGGCTGGCCAAAGCCAGCCATGAGCCGGTGGCGGTGATTGTGACCTCCGGCACGGCGGTGGCTAACCTCTATCCGGCGCTGATCGAAGCCGGTCTGACCGGTGAAAAACTGGTGCTGCTGACGGCGGATCGCCCTCCGGAGCTGATCGACTGCGGCGCCAATCAGGCCATTCGCCAGTCGGGGATTTTTGCCTCCCATCCGACAGAAACCCTGTCGCTGCCGCGTCCGACCCGCGATATTCCCGCCCGCTGGCTGGTTTCGACGGTGGATAACGCCCTGGGCGGGCTGCGTGCCGGGGCGCTGCACATCAACTGTCCGTTTGCCGAGCCGCTGTATGGCGAAATGGATGAGACCGATCTTGAGTGGCAGCAGGCGCTGGGCGACTGGTGGCAGAGCGATAAGCCCTGGCTGCGCGCGCCGGCGGCGCTTTCTAGCCCGCAACAGCGCGACTGGTTCTTCTGGCGGCAGAAACGCGGTGTGGTTATCGCGGGCAGGATGAGCGCCGAGGAAGGTAAGCAGGTAGCGCAGTGGGCGCAACGGCTTGGCTGGCCGCTGATTGGCGACGTGCTCTCCCAGACCGGCCAGCCGCTGCCGTGCGCGGATCTCTGGCTCGGCAACGCCAGAGCCGTGACCGAACTGGAGCAGGCGCAGATTGTGGTGCAGCTTGGCGGCAGCCTGACGGGTAAACGTCTTCTGCAGTGGCAGGCCACCTGCAGGCCGGAAGAGTACTGGCTGGTGGACCCGCGGGAAGGGCGGCTGGATCCCGCGCACCATCGTGGCCGTCGGCTGGTATCCAGCGTGGCCGAGTGGCTGGAGCTGCATCCGGCGGAAAAACGCGCCCCCTGGGCAACCGACATTCCTGAACTCTCTCGCCAGGCCTGGGACCTGACGGCGCAACACAGCGACGCATTCGGTGAAGCGCAGCTGGCCCACCGTATCCATCGCTATCTGCCTGAACAGGGGCAGTTGTTTGTGGGCAACAGCCTGGTGGTGCGTCTGATTGACGCCTTCTCCCGTCTGCCAGCGGGCTACCCGGTATACAGTAACCGTGGCGCCAGCGGTATCGATGGGCTGATTTCAACCGCAGCAGGGGTTCAGCGCGCGAATGCCCGTTCGACGCTGGCGATCGTCGGCGATCTCTCGGCGCTCTACGATCTGAACGCGCTGGCGCTGCTTCGTCAGGCTTCGGCGCCCTTTGTGCTGCTGGTGATCAACAACAACGGCGGCCAGATTTTCTCCCTGCTGCCGACGCCGCAGAGCGAACGGGAACGCTTTTATCTGATGCCGCAGAACGTGCAGTTTGAACATGCGGCGGCGATGTTCAGCCTCAAGTATCAGCGCCCGGAAAACTGGGCGGAGCTGGAGAGTGCGCTTAACACGGCGTGGAGCAAACCCGGCGCCACGCTAATCGAGGTGGTGGTAAACGACAGCGACGGGGCGCAGATGCTGCAAAACCTGCTGGCGCAGGTAAGCCATCTATGATCCTCGCGGGAACCCAGCGTAAAGGTCAGCCGGATAAACCCTGGCTGGTTTTCCTGCACGGTTTTTCCGGTGATTGCCGCGAATGGCAGGTGTCAGGGGAGCGCCTGAGCGATTATCCCCGGCTCTATCTCGATCTGCCGGGACACGGGGAATCGGCGCACATTGCGGTGAGCAATTTCAGTGAGATGAGCCATCTGCTGAATCGCACTGTACTTAGTTACAACATACTAAATTACTGGCTGGTGGGGTACTCCCTCGGCGGCCGCATTGCGATGTATCACGCCTGCCAGCGGCCCGGGGGGCTACAGGGGCTGATTGTGGAGGGGGCGCATCCGGGGTTGAGCGATGAAGACGCGCGGACGAGCCGTCGCGCCTCCGATGCGCAGTGGGCGGCACGCTTGCGCCATGAACCACTGGCGTCGGTGTTTGCCGACTGGTATCAGCAGCCGGTATTTGCCTCGCTAACCACCGCGCAGCGCGAACAGCTTGTCGCCCTGCGTAGCCAGAATAATGGTCCAGCTCTGGCCGCCATGCTCCAGGCGACGTCGCTTGCCGAACAAACCGATTTACGCCCTGAGCTCGCCTCGTGCGCACTTCCTTTTTTCTATCTCTATGGCGAGCAGGACCCTAAGTTTCGGGATATTGCCCGGCAGCTTACCGCCACCCGCCATGAAATTCCCCACGCCGGACATAACGCCCATCGGGAAAACCCCGCTGCGGTGGCTGAGCGTCTGGCCCAGATACTCCGTCTTTCAATTAAGGACACTCTATGATCTACCCTGATGAAAACATGCTCTATGCACCGGTGGAATGGCTGGACTGCTCCGAAGGCTATACCGACATTCGCTACCACAAGTCCACTGACGGCATCGCCAAAATCACCATTAACCGTCCTGAGGTGCGTAACGCGTTTCGCCCGTTAACCGTTAAAGAGATGATTCAGGCCCTGGCGGATGCCCGTTACGACGACAACATCGGCGTTATCGTCCTGACCGGCGAAGGCGAAAAAGCGTTCTGCGCCGGGGGCGACCAGAAAGTGCGCGGCGACTACGGCGGATATCAGGATGACTCCGGTGTTCACCACCTGAACGTGCTCGACTTCCAGCGTCAGATCCGCACCTGCCCGAAACCGGTTGTCGCAATGGTGGCGGGCTTCTCTATCGGCGGCGGTCACGTGCTGCATATGATGTGTGACCTGACCATTGCCGCGGAGAACGCCATCTTCGGCCAGACCGGACCAAAAGTCGGTTCCTTCGACGGCGGCTGGGGTGCCTCTTATATGGCGCGCATTGTCGGACAGAAAAAAGCCCGTGAGATTTGGTTCCTCTGCCGTCAGTACAACGCTCAGGAAGCGCTGGACATGGGCCTGGTGAACACCGTGGTGCCGATTGCCGACCTCGAAAAAGAGACCGTGCGCTGGTGCCGTGAAATGCTGCAAAACAGCCCGATGGCGCTGCGCTGCCTGAAAGCGGCGCTGAACGCCGACTGCGACGGCCAGGCGGGTCTGCAGGAACTGGCAGGCAATGCCACTATGCTCTTCTACATGACTGAAGAGGGCCAGGAAGGACGTAACGCCTTCAACGAGAAGCGCCAGCCGGACTTCAGCAAATATAAACGGAATCCGTAATGCGCAGCGTGCAGATCTACCGCTGGCAGATACCGATGGATGCGGGTGTGGTACTGCGCGAGCGGCGGTTAAAAACCCGCGACGGTCTGTTTATTCATCTGCAGCAGGATGGTCGGGAAGGGTGGGGAGAGATCGCCCCCTTACCGGGCTTCAGCCGTGAATCGCTGGAGGAAGCCGAAACGGCAGTGCGGGCATGGTCTGGCGCGTGGCGCAACGGCGAGGCGCCGCTGTTGCCAGGTTTGCCTTCGGTAGACTTTGGCATCAGCTGTGCGCTGGCGGAACTGGACGGCAGCCTGCCGGAACAGGCGGACTATCGCGCCGCACCGCTCTGCACCGGCGATCCCGATGAGCTGTTTGCTGCACTGGCGGCGATGCCGGGCGAAAAAGTGGCGAAAATCAAGGTGGGTCTGTATGAAGCGGTGCGTGATGGCATGGTGGCGAACCTGCTGCTGGAGGCCATCCCGGACCTGCGTCTGCGTCTGGATGCTAACCGCGCCTGGACGCCGCTGAAGGCGCAGCAGTTCGCGAAGTACGTCAATCCGGCGTACCGCAGCCGCATCGCTTTTCTGGAAGAGCCGTGCAAAACCCGTGAGGATTCACGCGCCTTTGCCCACGAAACCGGCATAGCCATCGCCTGGGACGAAAGCCTACGCGAGGCGGACTTTGCCTTTACCGCCGAGCCGGGCGTCAGCGCCGTGGTCATAAAACCGACGCTAACGGGCAGTCTGGCGAAGGTGCGTGAACAGGTGACGGCAGCGCATAGCGCAGGACTGACCGCGGTGATCAGTTCCTCCATCGAATCCAGCCTTGGGCTGACGCAGCTGGCGCGTATTGCCGCCTGGTTAACGCCCGACACCATCCCGGGGCTGGATACGTTAAACCTGATGCAAACCCAGCTTATTCGCCCGTGGCCGGGTAGCGCCCTGCCGTGCGCGGGCGTTGAGGCGCTGGAGCCGTTGCAATGAGTTTTAGTGACTGGCCGTGGCGGCACTGGCGCGAGCAGCGTGCTGATAAACCAGCTCTGCGTCTCAACGACGAGGTGCTGAGCTGGCAACAGCTCTGCACCCGCATCGACAATCTGGCTGCAGGGTTTCATCAGCAGGGTGTGAAGGCGGGGGACGGTGTGCTGCTGCTTGCCCATAATCATCCGCAGACCCTGCTCGCATGGCTGGCGCTGCTCCAGTGCGGCGCGCGTATTCTTCCCGTTAACCCCCAGCTCCCGCGCCCGCTGCTGGAGGTATTGCTTCTGCAAATGACGCTGCGTTTTGCGCTGGTGCTGGACGGTCACTATGACGGACTCGCCGCGCTTAGCGTACATGCTCCGTCCGGCGAATACCGCGTGGTATGGCAGCCTGAGCGGCTGGCCTCAATGACGCTCACCTCCGGCTCTACCGGGCTGCCGAAAGCGGCCGTTCATACCTGCGGGGCGCATCTTGCCAGCGCTGAGGGTGTCCTCGCGCTGATGCCCTACGGCGAGGATGACGACTGGCTGCTTTCGCTGCCACTGTTTCATGTCTCCGGGCAGGGGATCTTATGGCGCTGGCTGCAGGCCGGCGCGCGCTTAACCGTGCGCGAGAAGCAGCCGCTGGAGCAGGCCTTGCAGGGGTGTACGCATGCCTCGCTGGTGCCAACCCAGCTCTGGCGTCTGCTCAATACACACCAGCACATCGCGCTGAAAGCGGTACTGCTGGGCGGGGCCGCCATCCCCGTTGAGTTGACGCAACAGGCGCGCGCGCAGGGTATTTCTACGTTTTGTGGCTACGGCCTGACGGAGTTTGCCTCTACCGTCTGCGCGAAAGAGGCAGACGGTGAGCCGGACGTGGGCTGCGCATTGCCGGGCAGGGAGGTGCAGGTCGTTAACGGCGAAGTGTGGATCAAGGCGCAAAGCATGGCCTCAGGCTACTGGCGCGACGGCGCGCTGCTGCCGCTCACGAATTCTGAGGGCTGGTTTGCCACCCGCGATCGCGGGGAGCTGCATGAGGGTCGCCTGACGATCCTCGGTCGGATGGATAACCTCTTTTTCAGCGGAGGAGAGGGCATTCAGCCGGAGAGCCTTGAGCGGATTATCGCGACCCATCCGCACATCAGCCAGGTCTTTATTGTCCCGCTGAATGACGCCGAATTTGGTCAGCGTCCGGTGGCGGTAGTGGAGTGTGAACCGGGAACGGATTTCACCCGCTTCCCGGAGTGGGTACAGGGCAAAATGGCGCGATTTGAGCAGCCCGTGCACTGGCTGGTGCTGCCAGCAGAACTAAAAAATGGCGGGATTAAGATCTCCCGCCAGGCGTTAACACAGTGGGTGAATGCCCAACTGTCAGGGTAATTAGCCGATATCGGGCTGCGGCTTACGCTGACGGCGGCGAAGCAGGCGCAGCACCGGCGGTACGACCACCACCACAATTGCCAGTGTCAGCAGGATCTTCGCCACGTTGCTGTCCCACAGGATGGAGACATTACCATTGCTAATGGACAGAGCGCGGCGCAGGTTCTGCTCCAGCATCTCACCCAGCACAAACCCTAAAATCAGCGGCGACATCGGGAAGTGCATTTTACGCAAGATGTAGCCGAACACCCCCAGCACCACCATCAGAATCAGGTCGAAGGTGGTGCTGTGTACCGCATACACCCCCACCGCCGAGACGGCCGCGATCGCGGGGACCAGGAACCACAGCGGAATGGTCAACATACGGGTGAACAGGCCAATCAGCGGGATGTTCATCACCAGCAGCATGACGTTGGCAATCAGCAGCGCCGCAATCAGACCCCAGACGATGTCAGGCTGTTCGGTAAACATCGCCGGTCCTGGGGTGATGTTGTAGAGCGTCAGCGCGCCCATCATCACTGCCGTGGTGCCGGAGCCGGGTACGCCGAGCGTCAGCATGGGAATAAACGAGCCGCAGGCCGAGGCATTGTTGGCCGCCTCAGGTGCAGCGACGCCGCGAATATCGCCTTTGCCAAAGCTGTCGCTGTTGCCGCTGAGCTTTTTCTCCGTCATGTAGGTGATGGCGCTGGCGATGGTTGCTCCGGCGCCCGGCAGAATGCCGACAAAGAAACCAATCACCCCTGAACGCAGCGTAGTACCGATACACTGCGCGCCCTCTTTGGCGTTAAAGAGCATCCGGCCGGTTTTACGCACCAGCGTCTGCCCGCTGCTGGTATGTTCCAGCATCAGTAAGATCTCAGAGACAGAGAACAGACCAATCACGACCACGATAAACTGTACGCCGTCGGAGAGGTGAACGCTGTCGAAGGTAAAGCGATAGACCCCGGTGTTGGCATCCACGCCTACGGTGGCTAACCCTAAGCCGATCAGCGCAGACAAAAACGATTTCAGTGGGTTTTGCGCCATCATGCTGCCGAGACAGGCAATGGCGAAGACCATCAGGGCAAAATACTCTGCCGGACCAAACGCCAGCGACCACTGGGCCAGCGCAGGCGCAAACAGAATGATGCCGCCAATGGCAATCAGCGAGCCAAAGAACGAACTGACGGCGGAGATAGAGAGCGCCACGCCGCCGCGTCCCTGCCGCGCCATCGGGTAACCATCCAGCGCGGTCATAATGGCCGCCGCATCCCCGGGCACGTTGAGCAGTATTGACGAGATACGGCCGCCATATTCACAGCCGATGTAGACTGTCGCCAGCAGGATCAGCGCCGATTCCGCAGGCAGATGCAGGGCAAACGCCAGCGGGAGCAAAATAGCGACCCCGTTGATGGGCCCAAGTCCGGGCAGCAGACCGACGATCGTCCCGACGAAGCAGCCGATCAGGGCGATCACCAGGTTTTCCGGGGTCATCGCCACGGCGAACCCCTGTGAGAGGTAAATCCAGGTATCCATAGCGTGCTCCGTTAATTAAGCCAGGCGCCAAGCGGCAGCGTCACATCCAGCAGGCGGTCAAAGGCGTACCACAGGAAAATGCCCATCACCACACCCGAGATCCCCGCCGCAGGGAGGCTGGCGTTAAACAGCATGCCGATCACCATCGTCAGGATGGCGGTCGCCACCGGGAAGCCGAGCCATTCAAAGCCCCAGGCATACATCAGCAGCACAATGACCATCACCAACAGCCGCTGCAAAATGCGTCTGGGCGGCCACTCTACGGTATCCGGATGGCGTAACAGCATAGCCACCGAGCAAAGCAGCATCAGGCCGACAATGCCCATTGGAAAGGGGCGTGGCCCCACGGGTTCATAGCTGTATTCGCTGTGGATCTGCCAGGCGACGAACATCCCGCCAATGCAGAGCAACAACCAGATCCCGGCAAAAATGCGATCGCTCATAGCGCCTCCGGTTATTTGGCCAGGCCAAACGCTTTTGCCTTCTCGCGGTAGTCATTCACCTGTTTTTTGACATACTCGTCCAGCTGCTTACCGTTCAGGTTGAACTCAAACAGCCCGCGCAGATCGCGCTGCTTTTTAAATTCGTCTGTCTGCTGCAGTTTGTTAAAGTTGTCGACCCACCACTGGTATTCGGCATCGGTCACTTTTGGCCCGACAAAGAAGCCGCGGATAATCGGCCAGACGAGGTCATAACCCTGCTCTTTTGCAGTCGGCACGTTTGCCAACTGTCCGGGCAGACGGTTTTCGGAGAAGACCGCCAGCACGCGGATTTTATCCCCGTTCAGGTAGGGCACCATTTCACTGAGGTCACCGGAAACTGCCTGCACGTGGTTGCCCATCAGCGCCGTCACTGGTTCACCGCCGCCCTCAAACGCCACGTAACGCATTTTGTGCGGATCCACTTTCGCCTGCTGCGCCAGCAGGGCGGCTTTCATCCAGTCCTGGCTGCCGATGGAGGCGCCTGCACCAATCACCACGCTGTTAGGGTCTTTTTCCATGGCGGTGAGCAAATCTTTCAGGGATTTCCACGGGGAATCTGCGCGCACGGCGATCATGCCGTAGTCGGTACCGACGGTGGCCAGCCAGCGCACGTCATCCACGCCGTAGCGGCCAAACTTGCCCTGGGAAAGGTTCAGCAGCGAGCCGCCGGAGAAGGCAACCACCGTGCCGGCTTCCGCCGGTCGTTGCGCGACGATCGCGTTATAGGCCACCGCGCCCACGCCACCTGGCATGTAGGTTACACGCATCGGTTTTTCAATGGCCTTCGTTTCCAGCAGGCTGACCTGAATCAGCTTGCAGGTGAGATCGAAACCGCCGCCCGGTTTGGCCGGGGCAATACATTCGGTGCGGGACGGGGCGTCCTGCGCCTGGACAACAGAGGCACTCAACATTAATACGCTTGCAGCAACCGTTGAAAGTAATTGTTTTTTCATCGTTTATCCTCACGCCGGCGATCCGGGGGTACGGGTACGGGTTTTTTTCTGATTATGTGAACCACCTTGTAGCGGTTCCGTTGCGTGATTGTTAAAACAATAACCTTTCATTTCCCTTTCAACGCGACACCAACTTTACAGGATGTGATATGCGTCTCTTACTGGCGGAAGATAATCGTGAGCTGGCTCACTGGCTGGAGAAAGCGCTGGTGCAGGAGGGCTTTGCCGTAGACTGCGTTTCTGACGGGCGCGCGGCCGATCATCTCCTGCAGGGGGAAAACTACGCGGTGGCGATACTGGACATCGGTATGCCCGGTTTTGACGGCCTGGAGGTGGTGCACCGTTTACGAAAACGCGGCCAGACCTTGCCGGTGCTGTTTCTCACCGCACGCAGCAACGTGGCGGATCGGGTGAAAGGCCTGAATGCCGGGGCGGATGATTATCTGCCAAAACCGTTTGAGCTGGAGGAGCTGGACGCCAGGCTTCGCGCCCTGCTGCGCCGAAGCGAGGGGCGAACCCAGGAACGCCAGCGTCTTGGGGAGCTTGAGTATGATGACGACGGTTTTTTCCTGCTGCGCGATGAGCCGCTCTCGCTCACCCCGCGTGAACTGTCACTGCTGAAGGTGCTGATGCATCGCCGCACCCGGCCCGTCTCCCGCCAGCAGTTGTTCGATCAGGTGTTTAGCCTGAATGACGACGTCAGCCCGGAGAGTCTCGATCTCTACATTCATCGCCTGCGCAAAAAACTGACTGGCAGCGGGGTGCGGATCACCACCCTGCGCGGGCTGGGCTATGTGCTGGAGTGCGGCGATGAAGTGGGTTAAACCTCAGTCGCTTTATCTGCAGCTGCTGCTTTTTCTTGGCCTGCCGCTGCTGTTGCTGTGGGGATTGTCGGCCTTTAACAGTTACGTTAGCGCCCTGCAGGCGGCGACCCAGGCGTACGACCGCACGCTGTTATCGTCGGCGCGTACCGTCTCTGAGCGGCTGGAGGTGCACAACGGCAAGCTGCTGGTCGATGTTCCCTGGGTGGTGCTCGACAGCTTCGAGCTGAACATGAACGATCGTCTCTATTACAAGGTAGTTGACCCGGAGGGGCGGGTGATCTCCGGCTATGACGATCTACCGAACATGCCCCGCTCCACGTCGCGCACCACGCACTATCCCGCGCTGGCCTGGTTTTATCATACTGAGTATCGCGGCCAGGCGATCCGCGTGGCGAAGCTGCTCCAGCCAATTAACGAAGACAATGTTTCCGGTATGGCGGAGATCTACGTCGCCGAAACCTTGCAGTCGCGGCGCTATCTGGCCACTCAGCTCCTGTTTTCATCGCTCGTTTCGCAGGGGCTGCTGGTGCTGCTGACGCTGGTCTTAACCGCCTGGCTGCTGCGCCGCGTGCTGCGCCCGATGCGTCAGCTCTCCTCGCTGATGGTGCGCCGTGAGCCAGGGCTGCTGGCCCCGCTGCCGGAGCTGCTGCCCTGGTCGGAAACGCGGCTGCTGATCGTGGCCTTTAACCGCTATATCGACAGATTACGCGGCGTGCTTTCCCGCCAGGAGCGCTTTAACGCCGATGCTTCTCATCAGCTCAAAACGCCGCTGGCGGTGCTCAAAACCCAGGTTTCCGTTGCCCTGACGCGAAACGATCCGGCCCTGTGGCAGGAGAGTTTACGCGCCATGAACGTGACGCTGGACAACACCATCGTCCTTACTGAACGGCTGTTGCAGTTCTCCACGGTGAAGCACAAAGAGCAGGGAGAGCGCCAGTTTGCCCCGGTGGATCTGGTTCAGGTGGTGCAGAACTGCTGCTTCTCCCGGCTGGCGCAGGCGCGCAGCAAGGGGATCGATTTAGGTTATGAGGGCATTCAGCAATCCGTCATGATTGAAGGTGATGAGGTGCTGCTGGGCGAACTGTGCGCCAACCTGCTGGAGAATGCGATCAAATACACCCCGCAGCAGGGCATCGTCACTGTGTCTCTGCACACGGTTAACGACGCTGTTGAGCTGAGCGTGGAGGACAGCGGACCGGGAATTGCTGAAGATCAGATTTCCCAGGCCATGCTGCCGTTTCATCGGCTGGATAATGTAGGAGATGCCGCCGGGTCCGGGATTGGGCTGGCGCTGGCCAACGATATCGCCCGCCTGCACCGCAGCCATCTTCAACTGATGGCCAGTGAAAATCTGGGCGGTCTGTGCGTCAAAATGCGCTTTTTATTGATGACGTAAATGTTGATATTATCAAATCGTTACAAACTAATTGTCCGACGCACACGGAGTCCATTGATCCCATAGCCAGTCAGGTTAAAATCTCGCGGTTTTGGATATCTGTGAACAAATTGTGCGGGATCACGACAATGAAAAAAGTGGCATTAATGGGCTTAGGCCTGATGTGTGTATCGGCAGCGGCCAACGCTATTTCCTTCAACGGCTCGGCGGGCGAGGATTATACCCACCTGGGCTTTGGTCTTGGCACGGATAGCGCAGGCCTGGCGATGACCGGCGGCTGGACGCATAACGACGACGATGGCGATGCGGCAAGCCTGGGCCTCGGTTTTAACGTTCCGCTTGGTCCATTCCTGGCGACCGTCGGCGGTAAAGGCATTTACACCAACCCGAACGACGGTGACGAAGGTTACGCGGCGGCAGTGGGCGGCGGACTGCAGTGGAAAATTGGCGACAGCTTTGGTCTGTTCGGCGAGTACTACTACTCTCCGGACTCCCTCTCCAGCGGTATCGACAGCTATGAAGAGGCGAATGCTGGTGCGCGCTGGACCATTATGCGTCCGATTACCATCGAAGCGGGTTATCGCTACCTGAACCTGGCGGGCAAAGAGGGCAACCGCGACAACGCCCTTGCTGATGGCCCGTACGTGGGCGTGAGCGCAGGCTTCTGATCCCCCGGCGCGGCCTCCTGCCGCGCCTGTTTCTCTTTCTCCCTCCGCCGATTGCGTTATAGTGTTTTCACCACCTAAGCGGGAGAACACAATGATAAACGTGGAGATGCTGTCCACTGGCGATGAAGTGCTGCATGGACAAATTACCGATACCAATGCGGCCTGGCTGGCTGATATTTTCTTTGAGCAGGGATTACCGTTAACGCGCCGTAATACGGTGGGCGATTCGCTGGACGCACTGGTCAATATTTTGCGCGAGCGCAGCGAACATGCGGATGTCCTGATTGTAAATGGCGGGCTTGGCCCAACCAGCGATGACCTGAGCGCGCTGGCAGCCGCCACGGCAAAAGGTGAAGAGCTGGTGCTGCACACCGAGTGGCTCAGCCATATGGAGCGTTTCTTCAGCGATCGCGGCAGGGTGATGGCTCCCAGCAACCGCAAGCAGGCGGAAATTCCGGCCAGCGCGGAATTGGTGGATAACCCGGTCGGCACCGCCTGTGGTTTTGCCATTCAACTTAATCGCTGCCTGATGTTTTTTACCCCCGGCGTCCCGTCCGAATTTAAGGTGATGGTCGAACAACAGATCCTGCCGCGTCTGCGCCAGCGTTTTACCTTGCCTGAACCCCCGATCTGTTTACGTCTCACCACCTTTGGCCGTTCGGAGAGTGACCTGGCGCAGAGCCTGGATCACCTGAGCTTACCGGCAGGTGTGACGATGGGGTATCGCTCTTCCATGCCGATTATCGAGCTGAAATTAACCGGCCCGGCCACGGAAAAAGCCGCGATGCTGGCGCTCTGGCCTGAGGTGCAGCGCGTGGCGGGCGAAAGCCTGATCTTTGAAGGCACCGAAGGGCTTCCGGCGCAGATCGCCCGCGATCTGCAGGCCCGTCAGTTGAGCCTGACCCTGAGCGAGCAGTTCACCGGTGGCCTGCTGGCGTTACAGCTCTCGCGAGTCAGCGCTCCGCTGCTGGCAAGCGAAGTGGTGCCTTCCCAGGAGGAGACCCTGGCACAAACTGCCCACTGGGTTGCCGAGCGGCGCGTAAAACACTTTGCCGGTCTGGCTCTGGCGGTGTCGGGTGTGGAAGAGGATCATCTTAACTTTGCCCTGGCTACCCCGGAAGGCACCCATGCCCTGCGCGTTAAGATGAGCGCGTCGCGCTACAGCCTGGCGGTGCGTCAGGAAGTCTGCGCCATGATGGCGCTAAACATGCTGCGTCGCTGGCTGGCAGGTAAAGAGGTGGCCAGCCAGCACGGCTGGATCAACGTGGTGGAATCGCTGTTCGTTGAGTAACCGGTTTGCCGGGGCTGCGGCCCCGGCGATAGCTAACCCAACGCCTTCGCCAGCAGCGTGATGGGATGTTCGCAGCGCTTGCGGGTGGACATCTCTATCTGCCACTTGCAGGTTTCGCAGTCGGTCACCACGATATCCGCGCCGCTCTCCTCAATCTGGCAGAACAGCGGCGCGCCAATCGCCTGTGATGTTTCGTAGTTTTCACGCTTAAAGCCGTACGTCCCCGCAATGCCGCAGCAGCGCGAATCCAGCACCGTCAGCGCCAGCCCCGGAATTAACCGCAACAGTTCCAGCGTGTAAAGCGACCAGCCCATTTTTTCCATATGGCACGGCGTGTGGTAGACCACTTTCAGGGGTAAATTTCTCAGGGGTAACGTCTGCCCGCTCTCCAGCTTGCGCCACAGGAAACGCGTTGCCAGCTCAATATGTTCGCGCAGGCCGGTATTGTCCACGTCCAGCAGGTGCGGATACTCATCGCGCAGCGTGAAGGTGCAGGTCGAGGAGGTGGCGAGCACCGGAATGCCTTTATCGACAATAGCCTCGCGCAGCGACGAGACGTTGCTTTCGGCCTGTTTGCGCGCTTTATCGGTAAACCCGTTGGCGATCAGCGGCACGCCGCAGCACTTCTCCTTGCTCAGCAACTGCACGCCTGTACCCATGGCGTTCAGCACTTTCAGCAGATCTTTACCCAGCTGCGGGTGGTTGTAATTTACATAGCAGCCATGGAAGAACGCCACCTGATCGGCGTACCGCGCCTGTTCTGCCGCTACGGATTTGTACCAGCGGCGGAAGGTGCCGTGGGAATATTTAGGCAGACTGCGGTGATGGTCTATCTTCAGCGTGGCATCCAGCAGCTGGCGCACCGGTTGCAGCGAGGTCGCGGCGTTCACCAGCGGGGCAAACGGCGTGGAGACGCTGCCCATCAGGTCGGTATGGCTGAGGATGGCATCGCGCAGCGACGGTTTTTGCGTACTGTAGCGCGCGCGGGCACGCTGAATAATATCGCCGATTTTCACATCAGACGGGCAGGCGACTTCACAGCGTTTGCAGTTGATGCAGTATTTCAGCGCGTCATCGTACAGCGCGCCGTCCTTCAGACGCAGGCGCTCGCCGTCCGGCCCGGCCTGTTTCGGTCCCGGATAGCGTGGGTTAACGCCGCTGACCGGGCAGACGGTGGTGCAGACCGTGCATTTGATGCAGCTTTCAAAGCGGGTGTCGTTCATGATTTTGCCTCCGTGCACTGGCAAATCTGCTCTGCCACAGAGAGTGCCGTTATGGCGCAGACGCCGCCGCCGCAGCCTTGGGTGATAGGATCGTATCCACCCAAAAGCGAGCCGATGGCGTAGAGATTTGGAACTGACTTTCCTGAAAGTTGCGGATGCAGCTGGTTATCCATGATTACGCCGAACTGCTGCCACGGCTGCGGGGCAAAGAAATCGCTCTGATACCAGTCCGAGCGAGAGGCGCTCTGGCGGACATCCAGCCCCATAATCGCCTCGCGAATGCCGTCCCGGCTGCTCAGCAGGCCGTTGCTGAAGAAACTGCCGCTTGCCAGCACCGCGTAACGCGTGCGAAGCGGAATGTCGTCGTGGTTGCGGGTCCAGATTTCGCTCACCGCGCCGTCAGTCAGGGTGATTTTTTTCACCTCATCGCCCGCCATCCACACGCCACCCTGGGCCACAAACTGGCGCTGAAGCTGGGTATGCAGGCGAATGCCGGGCACGGACGGAGGAAGCGTCGGCAGCAGGCCGAGCGAGCAGGGCAGGCGATCGGAGAGCCAGCGCCACAGAAGGTTGTTCTGTAAGCCAAAACAGGCGGGCATAAAGAGTGCATCGCATCCCTCTGCAAGCGGTTTGAGCGCCTCAAGCAGCTGAGGCCATTTCTCTTCGTTATCGAGAAAACGGGCAATATTTACCGCGCGAAACTCGCTGGGGTTATCGCGCAGGACATCCAGCTCAGGAAGGTCAATCTCTGCCGTTTCAGCGTTGATCCCCTGGCGGCTGAGCGAGGCCGCCGCCAGATGGGGCTGAAAATCCAGAAAACCGCTAATACCCACCACCCGCACACGCGTGGCATTGAACGGGGCAACGGGGACCTCTTCCGGGCTTAGCCAGGCGGAACGCAGGGTGCCGAGCGGCGTGACGCGCTGATGGTTTTGCCTGGCGCTGCCCTGCATCCGGGCGCCACACTCAGCCAGCAGCGATTCGGCTTCCTTAGCGAAGCGGTCAATGTGCTGCGCGCCGGCCAGGTGATAAGGATGCTCTGCTGGCAGTTTGTCACGGTAAGTTTCGTCCAGCAGATCCAGCGAGCCCGACGAGAAGTGCAGGGCGCTCTGGCCCCGGGTGATAATGGCGCAGCGCAGCCCCTGCTTCGTGAGTTTGATGCCACAGAGCAGACCCGCCAGCCCGCCGCCGACGATCACGGTGTCAAATTTCATCGCGTTGCTCCTTCTCCAGACCGCAAAGCCCCTGGTACACCCAACGGGTAAATTCGCTTTCACGCAGGGCATCGCCCCAGGCGACAGGCTGAATGCCTTTCCAGCGCTCGTTTAAAAAATCGCTGAGCTGATCGAGCGACTGGGTGGCGGTGGTGGTATGAAAACGCTGCAACAGCCCGGCGGCACGGCAGGCACACAGCTCCCCCTGGCAGGTACCCATCCCGACGCGGGTACGGCGGCGGAGATCGAGCAGGCTATTCACCGTCAGATTCTCCACCGCGTATTGCACTTCCCCGGCGGTAACGGCCTCACACTCGCATACCAGACTGCGGCTCAGCCGCCCTTCGCCGAGCCAAACCGGTGTTCTGTCGCCATGGCGATAGACGGCCGAACCGCGCAGGGGGGTGGGCAGGGAGATAATTTTTTGCAGCGTTTTCTCGGTGGACTGGCGCGAGCCGGGCAGGGGCTGGTCTGCGGTCACGCACGGTGCGGTATTGCCCAGTTTGCGGCAGACGGCATCCGTCGCCCATTCGGCCATCAGACGGTAGGTCATTAATTTACCGCCAGTGATGGTGATGAAGCCGTCCAGCCCGTCGCGCGCGGCATGGTCAAGCAGCACAATGCCGCGGCTGACATTGCGTCCGCTCGGGTCGTCATCGCTGGCGACAAGCGGACGCACGCCTGCGTAAGCGCGCAGAATACGCGTCTGGGCCATCACCGGCGCCAGTTTTTCCCCTTCGCGCAGCAGGATGTCCACCTCTTCTGCGGTGACCCGATTGTAATCAATCTCGCGGTAGTCCACCTGGGTGGAGGTGGTGCCGATTAACGAAATGGTATCGCCCGGTACGAGGATGTCGGCATCAGACGGTTTGCGGCAGCGGTTGATGACATGGTTGTTAATGCGGTGGTCGAGGATCAGCAGCGAGCCTTTGGCCGGAAACATGCGCACAGAGAGATCGGCGTATTCCGCGATGCGCTGCCCCCAGATCCCCGCCGCGTTGACTACCACGGCGGCATACAGCTCGCTCTGTTCATTGTACTGCGTGTCCAGGACCCGCACGCCTTTGATGCGATGCCCCTCACGGATAAGCCCGGTGACCTGATGGCCGGTCAGGATCCGCGCGCTATGCTCGCGGGCGTCCAGCATGTTGGCCGCCGTCAGGCGAAACGGATCCACGGTGCCGTCCGGGACTTTTACTGCACCCGTCAGTGCCGGATTAACCGAAGGTTCGATGCGGCGTGCTAGGGCCGGGTCAATGGCTTGCGCCTGAATGCCCGCGGCCTGGCAGGCGGTAATGAAGGTTGACTGAAAGGCAAGATCGTCTTCGGGAAGCGTAATAAAGAGCCCGTCGGTGGGCTCAATGCAGTGACGGGCAATGCGCCGGAGGATCTGGTTTTCGGCGATACATTCGCGTGCCGATTCGCCGTCGGTGACGGCGTAGCGGGCGCCGCTGTGCAGCAGACCATGATTGCGCCCGGTGGCGCCCGTTGCAATATCATGGCGCTCCAGAAGCGTGACGCTCAGCCCCCTGAGCGCACAGTCGCGGGCGATGCCAGCGCCGGTCGCGCCCCCGCCAATGATAATCACATCGCTATAGCGTGGATCGTGAATTGTCATTGCCAACCCTCTGTGTTCGTTTTATCTCATTTAGCCACATAAAAACTGTGGTTTGTTTGATATCGAACACAAACGAGCGAAATTCGAAAGTGAAACGTGATTTCATGCGCTTTTTTGCGCATTCTGTCATATTTCTGTAACAATCTGTGCGTTGATTCACAGTAACAATTACCGTGATTTCTTAACATCCCCGCCTCTCTGGCCGGGCGCGTGTTGTCCGGTCATTTTTTGAAAGGCCACGGAGGCTGTTATGCTCAGTATCTTTAAACCTGCGCCACATCGGGCGCGACTGCCAGAGGCAGAGATAGACCCTCTTTACCGCCGTCTGCGTTGGCAAATCTTCATGGGGATTTTCTTTGGCTATGCGGCGTACTATCTGGTACGTAAAAACTTCGCGCTCGCCATGCCGTACCTGGTGGAGCAGGGCTTCTCACGCGGCGATCTCGGTTTCGCGCTGTCGGGGATCTCTATCGCCTACGGTTTTTCGAAATTCATTATGGGGTCAGTGTCGGATCGCTCGAATCCGCGCGTGTTCCTGCCCGCCGGTCTGATCCTGGCGGCAGCGGTCATGCTGTTCATGGGCTTTGTGCCGTGGGCGACCTCCAGTATCGCCATTATGTTTGTGCTGCTGTTCCTCTGCGGCTGGTTCCAGGGGATGGGGTGGCCACCGTGCGGACGCACTATGGTGCACTGGTGGTCGCAGAAAGAGCGCGGCGGTATCGTGTCGGTATGGAACTGCGCCCACAACGTGGGCGGCGGGCTTCCACCGCTGCTGTTCCTGCTGGGGATGGCCTGGTTCAACGACTGGCACGCCGCGCTTTATATGCCAGCCTTTGGGGCAATCCTGGTGGCGATTATCGCCTTTGCGCTGATGCGCGACACGCCGCAGTCCTGCGGTCTGCCGCCGATTGAAGAGTACAAAAACGACTATCCGGATGATTACAGCGAAAAGCACGAAGAAGAGCTGACGGCAAAGCAGATCTTCATGAAGTACGTGTTGCCGAATAAACTGCTGTGGTACATCGCGGTGGCGAACGTGTTCGTCTACCTGCTGCGTTACGGCATCCTCGACTGGTCACCGACCTACCTGAAAGAGGTGAAGCACTTTGCGCTGGATAAATCCTCCTGGGCCTACTTCCTCTACGAATACGCCGGGATCCCGGGGACGCTGATTTGCGGCTGGATGTCGGACAAAGTGTTTAAGGGCAACCGTGGCGCGACGGGCGTCTTCTTTATGACCCTCGTGACCATTGCCACCGTCGTCTACTGGCTCAACCCGCCGGGCAATCCGGGCGTGGACATGGCCTGTATGATTGTCATCGGCTTCCTGATTTATGGCCCTGTTATGCTGATTGGTCTGCATGCCCTGGAACTGGCACCGAAAAAAGCGGCAGGCACGGCGGCAGGCTTTACCGGTCTGTTCGGCTACCTGGGCGGTTCGGTGGCGGCGAGCGCCATTGTGGGCTATACCGTTGACTTCTTCGGCTGGGACGGCGGCTTTATGGTGATGATCGGCGGCAGCGTGCTGGCGGTACTGCTGCTGATTGTGGTCATGATCGGTGAAAAACGTCACCACGCGGAAGTGCTGGCGCGTCGTCAATAAGGAGCACTGCTATGAAATTAACGCAAATCGCGACCGGTCTGCTGCTGGCGGGCCTGATGTCCGGCTCCGCCCTGGCGGCGGATAAAATCGTTATTGCCCATCGCGGCGCAAGCGGCTATCTGCCGGAGCATACGCTGCCGGCGAAAGCGATGGCCTATGCGCAAGGGGCCGATTATCTGGAGCAGGATCTGGTGATGACGAAGGACGACCAGCTGGTCGTCCTGCATGACCACTATCTTGACCGGGTGACCGATGTGGCGGATCGTTTCCCGTACCGTGCCCGAAAAGATGGCCGTTTTTACGCCATTGACTTCACTCTGGATGAAATCCGCTCTCTGAAGTTTACCGAGGGCTTTGAGATTGAAAACGGTAAGAAGGTGCAGGTTTACCCTGGACGTTTCCCGATGGGCAAATCGGACTTCCGCATCCATACCTTCCAGGAGGAGATTGAGTTTGTTCAGGGGCTGAACCACTCGACCGGCAAACATATCGGTATCTACCCGGAAATCAAAGCGCCGTGGTTCCACCATCAGGAAGGGAAGGATATCGCCGCGAAAACGCTGGAGGTGCTGAAACAGTACGGCTACACCAGCAAGAAGGATAAAGTCTACCTCCAGTGTTTTGACGCCGCGGAACTGAAGCGCATCAAAACCGAGCTGGAGCCAAAGATGGGGATGGATCTCAATCTGGTCCAGCTGATCGCTTATACCGACTGGAATGAAACCCAGGAGAAGCAGGCAGACGGCAAGTGGGTAAACTACAACTACGACTGGATGTTTAAGCCGGGCGCCATGAAGCAGATCGCGCAGTACGCCGACGGGATCGGACCGGATTACCATATGCTGGTGGCGGAAGGTTCAACCCCGGGCCACGTGAAGCTGACGGCGATGGTGAAAGAGGCGCACGCCAGCAAGATGCAGGTGCATCCGTATACGGTGCGTGCTGACCAGTTGCCGCCGTATGCCACGGATGTGAATCAGCTTTACGAGGTATTATATAAGCAGGCGGACGTAGACGGATTGTTTACGGATTTCCCGGATAAAGCGGTGAGCTTTTTGAAGGATTAACGCTGAAATTGCCGGGTGGCGGCTGCGCCTTACCCGACCTACGGACTGCGGTTTTGTAGGCCGGGTAAGCGAAGCTTCACCCGGCACAATCACATCTCGATCTCTATATCCCCTTTTGCCCGGCAGCAGCAGGGCAAAATTTCACCGTCGTTGATGAAGGCCAGCGGTTCGGTTATCCAGTCAACCTGACCGGTCACCAGGCGACAGCGGCAGGAGCCGCAATAGCCTTCGCGGCACTGGTATTCAACGGCAATCTGGTGGGATTCCAGCGCAATAAGCAGGGAGGGATGCTCTTCCTGGCACAGAAGCTCTGTGCCAGAAAGACGAAGCGTTACGCGGCTCATCAGAGCTGGAAGTCGCTCAAATCGTCGGTGTTGACTTCGGAGTCAATCTGACCGACCAGGTAGGAGCTCACTTCCACTTCCTGTGGGGCAACCTGCACGTTGTCAGAGACCAGCCAGGTGTTAATCCACGGGATTGGGTTGGAGCGGGTCTGGAACGGCAGATCCAGGCCGACCGCCTGCATGCGGATATTGGTGATGTACTCCACGTACTGGCAGAGAATATCTTTGTTCAGGCCGATCATGGAGCCGCCCTGGAACAGGTATTCCGCCCACTCTTTCTCCTGCTGTGCCGCCTGAACAAACAGGTCATAGCTCTCCTGCTTGCACTCTTCAGCAATCTCAGCCATCTCCGGATCGTCAGCGCCGCTGCGCAGCAGGTTCAGCATATGCTGGGTGCCGGTCAGATGCAGGGCTTCATCGCGGGCGATGAGGCGAATGATTTTGGCATTGCCTTCCATCAGCTCGCGTTCCGCGAAGGCGAAGGAGCAGGCGAAGCTGACGTAGAAGCGGATCGCTTCCAGCGCGTTCACGCTCATCAGGCACAGGTAGAGCTTTTTCTTCAGTTCACGCAGGTTCACGGTGACGGTTTTACCGTTTACGGTGTGCGTACCTTCGCCCAGCAGATGCCAGTAGCTGGTCATCTCGATCAGGTCGTCATAGAAGTGGGAGATGCCTTCCGCGCGCTTCAGGATCTGATCGTTGGTGACGATATCATCGAAGACAATCGCCGGATCGTTGACGATGTTACGGATGATGTGTGTATAGGAGCGGGAGTGGATCGTCTCGGAGAACGCCCACGTCTCGACCCAGGTCTCCAGCTCCGGAATGGAGATCAGCGGCAGCAGCGCCACGTTCGGGCTGCGCCCCTGGATGGAGTCCAGCAGCGTCTGATACTTCAGGTTGCTGAGGAAGATGTGCTTTTCGTGTTCCGGCAGCGCCTGGAAATCGATGCGGTCGCGTGAAACGTCAACTTCTTCCGGACGCCAGAAGAAAGAGAGTTGCTTTTCAATCAGCTTTTCGAAGATGTCATATTTTTGCTGATCGTAGCGCGCCACGTTGACCGGCTGGCCGAAGAACATCGGCTCTTTGAGCTGGTCGTTTTTCGTCTGTGAAAAGGTGGTGTATGCCATGAGTATGTCCTGTGAGAGATTTTGTAGATCGGGCAAACAAAATCGTAGGCCGGGTAAGCGTAGCGCCACCCGGCATTTACATTAAATCTTACATGCGCCGCTTTCGCAGCCATCATCCTGAATGGACGGGGCCAGATCGTCCTGCGCATCTTCCGCACCGTCGCGGGTGTTTTGATAGTACAGGGTCTTCACGCCAAATTTGTAGGCGGTAAGCAGGTCTTTCAGCAGCTGCTGCATCGGCACTTTCCCGGACGGGAAGCGTGACGGATCGTAGTTGGTGTTGGCAGAGATCGACTGGTCGATAAACTTCTGCATGATCCCTACCAGTTGCAGGTAGCCGTCGTTATTTGGCATCTCCCACAGCAGCTCGTAGTTGTTTTTCAGCAGCTCATAATCCGGCACCACCTGGCGCAGGATACCGTCTTTCGACGCTTTGATGCTGACATGACCGCGCGGCGGCTCAATACCGTTGGTGGCGTTGGAGATCTGCGAGGAGGTCTCGGACGGCATCAGGGCAGAGAGCGTGGAGTTACGCAGGCCGTGGGTCTTGATGGACTCGCGCAGGCCTTCCCAGTCAAGGTGCAGCGGCTCGTTGGCGATCGCATCCAGGTCTTTCTTATAGGTATCGATCGGCAAAATGCCTTTGGAATAGGTGGTTTCATTGAACCACGGGCAGGCGCCTTGCTCGATAGCCAGTTCGTTCGAGGCTTTCAGCAGGTAGTACTGAATGGCTTCGAAGGTCTGGTGCGTCAGGTTGTTGGCGCTGCCGTCGGAATAACGCTTGCCGTTTTTCGCCAGCCAGTAGGCGTAGTTAATGACGCCAATGCCCAGGGTACGACGACCCATCGCACCACGTTTTGCCGCCGGGATTGGGTAATCCTGGTAATCCAGCAGCGCATCCAGGGCGCGAACCGCCAGCACTGCCAGCTCTTCCAGTTCGTCCAGGCTGTTGATCGCACCCAGGTTGAACGCGGAGAGCGTACACAGGGCGATTTCGCCGTTTTCGTCGTTCACATCTTCCAGTGGTTTGGTCGGCAGGGCGATCTCCAGACACAGGTTGGACTGGCGCACTGGCGCAACGACCGGATCGAACGGGCTGTGGGTGTTGCAGTGGTCAACGTTCTGGATGTAGATACGGCCGGTAGAGGCGCGTTCCTGCATCATCAGGGAGAACAGTTCAACCGCTTTCACACGCTGTTTACGGATGCTGTCGTCTTTTTCATATTTGCTGTACAGACGCTCGAACTCATCCTGATCGGCAAAGAAGGCGTCATACAGACCCGGGACGTCGGACGGGCTGAAGAGGGTAATATCTTCACCTTTCAGCAGACGGGTATACATCAGCTTGTTGATCTGTACGCCGTAGTCCATGTGACGCACGCGGTTGCCTTCCACGCCACGGTTGTTTTTCAGCACCAGCAGGCTTTCTACTTCCAGATGCCACATTGGGTAGAAGAGGGTGGCTGCACCGCCACGCACGCCGCCCTGAGAGCAGGATTTTACCGCGGTCTGGAAGTGTTTGTAGAACGGGATACAGCCGGTGTGGAACGCTTCGCCGCCACGAATCGGGCTGCCCAGCGCACGAATGCGACCAGCGTTAATGCCGATACCGGCACGCTGGGAAACGTATTTCACAATGGCGCTGGAGGTCGCGTTGATGGAATCCAGGCTGTCGCCGCACTCGATCAGCACGCAGGAGCTGAACTGGCGGGTTGGGGTGCGAACGCCGGACATGATTGGCGTTGGCAGAGAAATTTTAAAGGTGGAAACCGCATCGTAGAAACGCTTCACATATTCCAGACGGGTTTCACGCGGGTAGTTCGAGAACAGGCAGGCCGCCACCAGAATGTAGAGGAACTGGGCGCTTTCGTAGATCTCGCCGGTCACGCGGTTCTGGACCAGGTATTTCCCTTCCAGCTGTTTCACCGCGGCGTAGGAGAAGTTCATATCACGCCAGTGATCGATAAACCCGTCCATCTGCTTGAACTCTTCTTCCGTATAGTCTTCCAGCAGATGCGTGTCGTACTTGCCAAGCTCGACCATCTTCACCACATGATCGAACAGCGCTGGCGGCTCAAACTGACCGTAGGCTTTTTTACGCAGGTGGAAAATCGCCAGACGGGCAGCGAGGTACTGATAATCCGGCGCGTCGCGGGAGATGAGATCCGCCGCGGCTTTGATAATGGTTTCGTGGATATCAGACGTTTTGATGCCGTCATAGAACTGGATATGGGAGCGCAGTTCAACCTGGGAGATCGATACGTTATTCAGCCCTTCTGCTGCCCAGTCGAGAACTCGATGGATTTTGTCCAGATTGATACGCTCGGTGGTACCGTCGCGCTTTGTCACCAGCAGACTCTGATTCATGTGGGTTTTTACCTGTCCGTGAAAATGAAAATATCCCCCGCTTATCCACAGCCTTCTGTGGATAAATACTACATATAGGGGTTTTACAATAAGGATAACGCAAGATGGTGAGTATTCTAGTAAGGATTCTTTTGAGTACAAGAGTTGATTTTGAGGTTAAATTGAGGTTGTTAAAGAGTAAAAAAGCGTAAGTCCTCGTACCGTAAGGCCTGGACGTGATGTCAATATTCCAGAAAAAAAAATGAAAATTTGATCGACTGCTGATTTCTTCAACGGGTGGTCAAAAATGCGCAACAAACTGCTGCGCATTCGTCAGAAAAAGAGTAATTACTCTTGCTCATTTTTGGCGGTGGTATGGAGCATGTAGTTAACATCCACGCCTGGCGCCAGTTTGAATTTGTCGGTCAGGGGATTGTAGTGCAGGCCGGTCATGTGCTGCTCTTTCAGGCTGGTGCCGTCGACCCAGCTCAGTAATTCCGCCGGCTTGATGAATTTTTTCACATCGTGCGTGCCTTTTGGCACCATCCGCAGCACATACTCCGCGCCGACCACCGCCATCAGCCAGGCCTTGCCGTTGCGGTTGATGGTAGAGAAGAACACCTGACCGCCCGGCTTCACCAGCGCGGCACAGGCTTTCACCACCGATTGCGGATCGGGAACATGCTCCAGCATCTCCATGCAGGTGACAACGTCGTACTGGTGGGCGTGCTCCGCCGCGTGGGCTTCAACCGTTTCCTGCACGTACTCCACCTGGATACCGCTCTCCAGCGCGTGCAGACGCGCCACCTGTAGTGGCTCGAAGCCCATATCCAGCCCGGTCACCGTGGCGCCTTCGCGCGCCATGCTCTCGGCCAGGATGCCGCCGCCGCACCCCACATCGAGCACCTTTTTACCAAACAGACCGCCGGAACGCTCCGCGATATAGCCCAGGCGCAGGGGGTTAATGCGGTGCAGCGGTTTGAACTCACCTTCAAGATCCCACCAGCGCGAGGCCACGGCTTCAAATTTGGCGATCTCTTCGTGGTCGACGTTGTCAGCCATCGGGGATTTTTCCGCATTCATGGACGCTTTTACTCCGTAATTTAAAGACGAGGAAGTATATCAGGATAACAAAGCAAATTAGTTTAAACCTAAGCGGGTGTGTTATAATTTCCGACCTTTGAATCCGGGATACAGTAGAGGGATAGCGGTTAGATGAGCGACCTTGCGAGAGAAATTACACCGGTTAACATCGAGGAAGAGCTGAAGAGCTCCTATCTGGATTATGCGATGTCGGTCATTGTTGGCCGTGCGCTGCCGGATGTCCGCGATGGACTTAAGCCGGTACACCGTCGCGTACTATACGCCATGAACGTATTGGGCAATGACTGGAATAAAGCGTACAAAAAATCTGCCCGTGTCGTTGGTGACGTAATCGGTAAATACCATCCTCATGGTGACTCCGCGGTGTACGACACCATCGTCCGTATGGCGCAGCCGTTCTCGCTGCGTTACATGCTGGTTGATGGTCAGGGTAACTTCGGTTCTATCGACGGCGACTCCGCTGCGGCAATGCGTTATACGGAAATCCGCCTGGCGAAGATTGCCCATGAGCTGATGGCCGATCTGGAAAAAGAGACGGTAGATTTTGTCGACAACTATGACGGCACGGAAAAAATTCCTGACGTTATGCCGACGAAGATCCCTAACCTGCTGGTAAACGGTTCGTCCGGTATCGCCGTAGGTATGGCGACCAACATTCCACCGCACAACATCACCGAAGTGATTAACGGCTGCCTGGCCTATATCGACGATGAAGAGATCAGCATTGAAGGGCTGATGGAACACATCCCGGGCCCGGACTTCCCGACCGCAGCGATTATTAATGGCCGTCGCGGTATCGAAGAAGCGTACCGTACCGGTCGCGGCAAGATCTATATTCGTGCCCGCGCCGAAGTGGAAGCGGATGCCAAATCTGGCCGTGAGACCATTATCGTCCACGAAATTCCGTATCAGGTGAACAAAGCGCGCCTGATCGAGAAGATTGCCGAGCTGGTTAAAGAGAAACGTATTGAAGGTATCAGCGCGCTGCGTGATGAGTCTGACAAAGACGGCATGCGTATCGTGATTGAAATCAAACGTGACGCGGTAGGGGAAGTGGTGCTTAACAACCTCTACTCCCTGACGCAGCTTCAGGTCTCCTTTGGCATCAACATGGTTGCGCTGCACCATGGTCAGCCGAAGATCATGAACCTGAAAGACATTCTGAGCGCGTTCGTGCGTCACCGCCGCGAAGTGGTGACCCGTCGTACCATTTTCGAACTGCGTAAAGCCCGCGATCGTGCGCACATCCTTGAAGCGCTGGCGGTTGCGCTGGCGAACATCGATCCGATCATCGAACTGATCCGTCGTGCGCCAACCCCTGCCGAAGCGAAAGCGGGCCTGATCGCGCAGCCGTGGGATCTGGGCAACGTCTCTGCGATGCTGGAACGTGCCGGTGACGATGCCGCGCGTCCTGAGTGGCTGGAGCCGCAGTACGGTATTCGCGAGGGCAAATACTGGCTGACCGAACAGCAGGCCCAGGCGATTCTGGATCTGCGTCTGCAGAAACTGACCGGCCTTGAGCATGAAAAACTGCTCGACGAGTACAAAGAGCTGCTGGAACAGATCGCTGAGCTGCTGCACATTCTGGGCAGCGCCGATCGTCTGATGGAAGTAATCCGCGAGGAGCTGGAGCTGGTCCGGGATCAGTTCGGTGACGAGCGTCGCACGGAAATCACCGCCAACTCCGCGGATATCAACATCGAAGACCTGATCAACCAGGAAGACGTTGTTGTTACCCTGTCTCACCAGGGCTACGTGAAGTACCAGCCGTTAACCGACTACGAAGCACAGCGTCGTGGCGGCAAAGGCAAGTCAGCGGCACGTATTAAAGAAGAAGACTTTATCGACCGCCTGCTGGTGGCTAACACCCACGACACCATCCTCTGCTTCTCCAGCCGGGGCCGTCTGTACTGGATGAAGGTTTATCAGCTGCCAGAAGCGAGCCGTGGCGCCCGTGGACGTCCAATCGTCAACCTGCTGCCGCTGGAACAAAACGAACGTATTACGGCGATCCTGCCGGTTCGCGAATACGCTGAAGGGGTGAACGTCTTTATGGCGACCGCCAGCGGCACGGTGAAGAAAACCGCTCTGACCGAGTTCAGCCGCCCACGTTCTGCCGGCATTATCGCCGTCAACCTGAACGAAGGCGATGAACTGATTGGCGTGGATCTGACTTCCGGCTCCGATGAAGTGATGCTCTTCTCTGCCGCCGGTAAAGTGGTGCGCTTCAAAGAGAACGCGGTGCGCGCCATGGGCCGTACGGCGACCGGTGTCCGCGGGATCAAACTGGCGGGCGAAGACAGCGTGGTCTCCCTGATTGTTCCACGTGGCGAAGGCGCAATCCTCACCGTCACCCAGAATGGTTACGGTAAGCGTACTGCCCAGGACGAATATCCAACCAAGTCCCGTGGCACCCAGGGCGTTATCTCGATCAAAGTCACCGAGCGCAACGGTTCCGTTGTTGGCGCGGTACAGGTCGATGATGCCGACCAGATCATGATGATCACCGATGCCGGTACGCTGGTGCGTACCCGCGTGTCGGAAATCAGCGTGGTGGGCCGTAACACCCAGGGCGTGATCCTCATCCGTACCGCGGAAGATGAAAACGTGGTGGGTCTGCAGCGTGTTGCTGAGCCAGTGGATGACGAAGAGCTCGACTCTATCGACGGTAGCGTGGCAGAAGGTGACGATGAAATCGCGCCGGAAGCGGAAATCGACGATGATGCGGCAGATGATGCCGAAGAGTAATCTCTTCTGATGACAAAGGGCCGGTTTCCGGCCCTTTTCTTTTGTCGCGGCGCTGAATTGCAGACAACCGAACGTTGCGACGGCGGCGATTTACCGCTACCTTAACCCATTCCTTGTGAACCTGACGGCGGAGCCTCGCCCCCTTGAAATACCTCGTCTCCTTTCGAACCACGCTGAAAGTTTCTCGCTATCTTTTTCGGGCGCTGGCGCTCCTGATTTGGGTGCTTATCGCGCTATTTTCGGTGTTTTACATCGTCAATGCGCTGCACCAGAAGGAGGCGGAGATCCGTCAGGAGTTTAGCCTCAGCTTCGATCAGTCCCAGCGCTATATTCAGCGCACCGCGGACGTCATGAAGGAGCTCAAATATATCGCCGAAAACCGTCTGACGGCGGAGAATGGTGTGCTGGCTATCCGCGGGCGCGACAGTAAGGCAGATGTCCCCAACTTTGAACCGCTTTTCCCCGACTCTGACTGCTCGGCGATGGGCTCAGCGTGGCGGGGATCGCTGGAGTCGCTGGCCTGGTTTATGCGCTACTGGCGCGATAACTTCTCGGCAGCCTATGACCTGAACCGCGTCTTCCTGATTGGCAGCGAAAATCTCTGTATGGCCGATTTTGGCCTGCGCGATGTGCCGGTGGACCGCGACAGCGCGCTGAAAAGCCTGCACGAGCGGATCATCAAATACCGTAACGCGCCGCAGGATGAGCGCGGTAATAATCTGTTCTGGATAAGCCAGGGTCCGCGTTCAGGAGTAGGGTACTTCTATGCCCTAACGCCGGTCTATCTGGGCAACCGTCTGCAGGCGATGCTCGGTATTGAGCAGACTATCCGCATGGAGAACTTTTTCACCCCAGGGAATCTGCCGATGGGTGTGACCATTCTCGATGAAAACGGTCACTCTCTCATTTCACTGGCCGGGCCGGAATCGCGGCTGAAGGTTGATCCTCGCTGGATGCAGGAGCGCTCATGGTTTGGCTACAGCGCCGGTTTTCGTGACCTGGTGTTGAAAAAAAGCCTGCCGCCTTCGTCGCTGAGCATTGTTTACTCCGTACCAGTGGATATGGTGCTGGAGCGTATTCGGATACTGATCCTCAACTCGGTACTGCTAAACGTGCTGGTGGGGATTGCGCTGTTTACCCTCGCGCGGATGTACGAGCGTAAAATCTTTATTCCGGCGGAGAACGATGCCCAGCGTCTTGAAGAGCATGAGCAGTTTAACCGCAAGATTGTTGCCTCTGCGCCGGTGGGGATCTGTATTTTACGCACCCTTGACGGGACCAACATCCTCAGTAACGAGCTGGCGCATAACTATCTCAATATGCTCACCCATGAGGACCGACAGCGGCTGACGCAGATTATCTGTGGGCAGCAGGTCAACTTCGTCGATGTCCTGACCAGTAACAATACCAACCTGCAGATAAGCTTTGTCCATTCGCGCTATCGCAATGAGAACGTGGCGATCTGCGTGCTGGTGGATGTCTCCGCCCGCGTCAAAATGGAAGAGTCTTTGCAGGACATGGCCCAGTCCGCCGAACAGGCCAGCCAGTCGAAATCGATGTTCCTTGCCACCGTCAGTCACGAACTGCGTACTCCGCTCTACGGGATTATCGGTAACCTCGATCTGCTGCAGACCAAAGAGCTGCCGCGCGGCGTTGACCGTCTGGTGACGGCGATGAACAACTCCTCCAGCCTGCTGCTGAAAATCATCAGCGACATTCTCGACTTCTCTAAAATCGAGTCCGAGCAGCTGAAAATTGAACCGCGCGAATTCTCGCCGCGCGAGGTGATGAACCATATCAGCGCCAACTACCTGCCGCTGGTGGTGCGTAAGCAGCTGGGGCTGTACTGCTTTATTGAGCCGGACGTGCCGCTAACGCTGCAGGGCGATCCGATGCGCCTGCAGCAGGTGATCTCCAACCTGCTCAGCAACGCCATTAAGTTCACTGACATGGGCTGCATTGTGATGCATGTCGCCAAAGCAGGGGACTACCTGAGCATTCGCGTGCGCGACACCGGGGTGGGAATTCCGGCCAAAGAGGTAGTCAAACTCTTCGACCCGTTCTTCCAGGTGGGAACGGGCGTTCAGCGTAACTTCCAGGGCACCGGGCTGGGGCTGGCGATCTGTGAAAAACTGATCAGCATGATGGACGGCGATATCTCGGTGGATACCGAACCGGGCATGGGCAGTCAGTTTACTATCCGTATTCCTCTTTATGCCGCGCAGTCTCCGGCTAACATGCTGATTGAGGGATTAAGCGATAAACGCTGCTGGCTGGCGGTCAATAATGCCTCGCTGTATGCCTACCTGGAATCCCTGCTGACCTCATACGGCATCCGGGTGGCGCGCTACGCCGGACAAACCCCGGACGCGGAAGATATGCTTCTCACCGACGATGAGCTGACGAAGCCGTGGCAGGGTAAAGCGGCGGTGATCTTCTGTCGACGCCATATCGGTATCGCCCTGGAGCGTGCGCACGGTGAGTGGGTGAACAGCGTGGCCTCGCCGCACGAGCTGATTACGCTGCTGGCGCGTATCTATCGTGTGGAAATGGACAGCGCGGACGGGACAACGTCGCTGCCGTCGCCGGAATCCGAGCAGTCATTGAATGAGGACATGATGATCCTCGTGGTGGACGACCATCCGATTAACCGCCGCCTGCTGGCCGATCAGCTCGGCTCGCTGGGCTATCAGTGTAAAACGGCGAATGACGGTGTGGATGCCCTCAATGTGCTGAGCAAAAACCATATCGACATTGTCCTGAGTGATGTGAACATGCCGAATATGGATGGCTATCGTCTGACTCAGCGCATCCGTCAGCTCGGTCTGACGCTGCCGGTGGTGGGCGTCACCGCTAACGCGCTGGCAGAGGAGAAGCAGCGTTGTCTGGAATCGGGGATGGATAGCTGTCTTTCCAAGCCGGTAACACTGGATGTCCTGAAACAGACGCTGTCGGTATATGCGGAGCGGGTGAGAAGAGCGCTGGGATAAAAAAAAGCCCAGAAATGGGCTTTTTTATTATTGCCGGGTGGCGCTGACGCTTACCCGGCCTACGCTACCTGTAGGCCCGTGCAAGCGAAGCGCCGCCGGGCATGTAGCTCATTACTCTTTATCCGCCGGACTCAGGGTCACGGAAGAGAGATAGTTCAGCAGGGCGATGTCGTTCTCCACGCCCAGCTTCATCATCGCCGATTTTTTCTGGCTACTGATGGTCTTGATGCTGCGGTTCAGCTTCTTGGCAATTTCGGTCACCAGGAAACCTTCGGCAAACAGACGCAGGACTTCACTCTCTTTTGGCGACAGGCGTTTGTCACCGTAACCGCCAGCGCTGATTTTTTCCAGCAGGCGAGAGACGCTTTCCGGCGTGAATTTTTTCCCTTTCTGCAGCGCGGCCAGCGCTTTCGGCAGATCGGTCGGCGCGCCCTGTTTCAGGACGATGCCTTCGATATCGAGATCCAGAACCGCGCTCAAAATCGCTGGGTTATTGTTCATGGTCAGCACGATGATCGAAATGCTTGGGAAATGGCGCTTGATGTATTTGATCAGCGTAATCCCGTCACCGTACTTATCTCCAGGCATGGAAAGGTCGGTGATGAGCACGTGCGCATCAAGCTTTGGCAGGTTATTAATCAGTGCTGTGGAATCTTCAAATTCACCGACTACATTCACCCACTCGATCTGTTCAAGTGATTTGCGAATACCGAACAGTACAATCGGATGGTCATCGGCAATAATTACGTTCATATTGTTCATGTATAGGGCTACCTTGCTACAGCAAGCTTTTGACGTAGGCGTCAATGTCGCTGATGTATTTTTCTATGCTGGCGGCATCTTTCTCACGAATAAGATGTTCCAGCGTTTCACATAATTGCTTGCCTGGAACCAGATTAAGCATGGCAAACACCCCTTTGAGCCGGTGTGCTGTCTGAGCCAGCGCCGCGAAGTCATTCACGGCCGATTCAGTATACAACCTCTTAACATCATCTGGAACTGTGTCTACAAAGAGCGAATAATATCCGCTGGCATGAAGTTCAGCATTTTCATTGCCGCCCAGTGGGGATTCCGGGATCGTTTCCTGCGCCAGTTGCTCTTCTATTAGTTGTAGTACAGCTTCCTGCATAGCATTGCTCATATTAAAGTTGACGCGCACCTGGCCGGGGCCAATTTTCCGCACGCCTGGCTCATCATCGCTTAAAAGCAAGCCCGAGGCAGTAAGATTAGACGGATTATCTGTTAAAAAGAGATCATATTCTTGACTTGCCAGCCGTTCGTCAGGGGATATACAGGTTGCACCCCAGTTTTCCAGCTGACGAACCACAATATTGCGGATCTCGTTTGAGGTCACGTCCACCATTATTACCACATCATCCAGCAGGCGTTCATCCTCCTCCGCATCCTGCGGACTTGCCGCCATTTTGACGTGCAGAGAGTAGCGGGTGCCCAGCGATTCACGCGCTTTGATATTCAGATGGCCGCCAAGCTTACGCGCCAGCTGATCGCAGAGCCAGAAGGTGAGGGCATTGGCTTTGCCATAGTTGTCGCCCTGGGTCTCGTTGAGGAACGGGAAGTGCAGATTATCAATTTCGCTGGCGGTAACCCCTTCGCCGGTATCCAGAATGCGGAAGGTGAGACGGTCTTCAGCCGATTCATCGCTGCTCACTTCAAGGGTAATTTTGCCGATCTGGGTAGTGGTGACTGCGTACTGGATCAGCATCAACAGAATGCGGCGCAGGGCGTCACGGTCGCCATGACGCTCATCGTTCGCGCGCAGCGGGTTGTTAATCAGCAGCTGCAGCCCTTTACGTTTGATGACCGGCAGCACTTCCGGCACCACTTCATCAATCAGATCCTGAATGGAAAACAGCGAGGCCGTGCTCTTCCAGGTGTCATTTTCCAGCATGTTGGCAAGCTGGATCTCATCCACCAGCCGTACCAGCGTATCGGCATGAGCGGAAAGCTGCATGCTCTCCGGGGTGGATAAATGGGCAGCTTCGCTGGCAAGCGCCTTCAGCGGCAGCTTGAACGCTTCGCCGATATTTTGCATAAACGCCGCGCGGCCCTGCTGGTTTTTCTCATACAGCCTTTGCGCCTGCTTGAGCTTTTTATTGACCAGCACCTCGCGATCCTGATCGCGAATAATGAAAATCTGCGTGCGCGATGCCACCTGGCTGCGGAACTGGCGGATCTCGTACAGCTCATTATTAATCGTGGCCTGAATCACCCCCTGGTGCTGATCCGCCATGCTGGTGATGTTTTGCAGATTCAGGTGGGGCAGCAGATGGTCGGCAATTTTGTTGCTGATCACCGTACGGTTAGCCTCCTGGTCGTGGACCAGCAGGCCGAGCGGCAGCACAGAGACAATCTCTTCATTCAGCGCGCGCAGGACACGCAGCTCGTTGTTGGTACCGGCTGCCACAGGAACATCGCTCTGGCGACCTGGCTGCGAACGGAAAGTACTGTAACCGAACAGCGCCAGCGCCAGCAGACCAATATTAAGCAGCAGCGGCAACAGGATGTTTTGCAGCGTATCCAGCAGCAGCGTACCGAAAGGCACCTGCCAGACCAGACGCATGCCGGTGGTGTTCAGGGTGGAAGCAATTTCGATTTTCGAACCATTAAAGGTGATAGAGACGCTGTCAGGGCTCTCTTTATCCGTCGGCGCGCGCAGGTTTTGCACTCCGTTGTCCTGCTCCAGGCGGAAGCTTTCCAGCGGCATATCCGGCGGGATCAGATCGTTGATGGGCAGATCGAAGGCTACCACCGTGGCCAGATGGCCTGGCTGATTGAATGTTGTACGCAGGGTGAAGTAGTGGCCATTTTGCCAGGCCAGTCGGCGCAGGGAGGAGAAACTTTCGCGCTCATCCAGGGCGTTAGCCTGCTGCAGCATCTCCGCGCGACGGGAATCGACAATATTACCCACCGTAGACTCTTTGAACCCGGAGGAGAGATCTTTAAGTGGCAGGGTGGAGATCAGGATCATGCTGTTGTCCTGACCGTTGAGATAGTACATCGACCAGGGAACGGTCTCCGCGCCCCACAGCGTATCCAGATAGGTCGACATGCGCTGGGTCATCTCCAGCGTAGCGCTGTCGTGGGAACCAAAAATCAGGGCTTCGGTTTTGCGTCGCGTTTTCTCAAGATAGTAAACGTCCTGCTTCAGGCGCGTCTCCTGCAAACCTTCAGCAGAGGAAGTGGTAGGGGTTGCCGCGATATTGTCGTAAATCTGCCAGGTGGCGTAGCGCCAGGTATCGATGCGCTTATGCAGCGCGTGGCTGATATCGACAATCTGATAGCTGCGGTCTTTGAGCCAGGTGTTCACGGCGCTTTGCACCATTACGCCCATGGTCACTAACAGCACAACGATCAATAGAAGAAAGAAACGAGTAATGCTGCCCGGAAGCAGGGAGAACTTGTTCGCGGCTGTGGTTTCAGACTGACTCATTGATGTGTTTAACCCGTTATGGCTGCGCTTCAGGCGAGTAGGGCAGTATAAAGCGTAATAATCGAATTTCCAGCCTCACGCCACGGGTGAGGCTGACTTTTTCACGTCGTTGCAGGACGAAAAAGAATTGTCTTAAATCTGTACGCCCAGGTAAAAATTGTACAAATAACTCACAATAGTTGGAAAAAATAGCACGAATAAACAAGAAATTAAATTCATCACGCAATTTATGAGCCTAAAAATAGCAAGCGAAGATTTAATTAATAGTCGTTATAGTTACAGGTGGGTAGCACAAATTATATAAAATTGCGTAAAGATGAGTAAAAAAAAACCGAATGCATTGCATTCGGTTCAATTCTGGATAAACAGACATTCAAATTTGAATGACGGTAATAAATAAAGTTAATGATGATAGCGAGAGATATTTTAGTAGCCGCTGCGGTTTTTGTTTTGTCAATCAGTGCTATAATTTATTTTTGTGTAAGTTGTTGATATTTATGATAAGTTTTTAAAATTTGATTTTTAGTGCGCTATTTTTTAACTAAATGTGCGGACAAAAAGTTCCCTGAAATTTACAATTTGAAACATCTATACGGCAATATGAAATATCTTAAAAGTTTTCGTATCATATTCTTATTGGATTATTCTGTATTTTTGAGGAGAATGAACTTGCCGACTGGTTAAGAGGGTTAATCAGTAAGCAGTGGTAATAAAAGACATATAACAGAGGGTTAAAATAATGAAAGTTAAAGTACTGTCCCTCCTGGTGCCAGCACTGCTGGTAGCAGGCGCAGCGAATGCGGCTGAAATTTATAACAAAGACGGCAACAAATTAGATCTCTACGGTAAAGTAGACGGTCTGCACTATTTCTCTGATGACGACGGCGCTGATGGCGATCAGACTTACATGCGTCTCGGCTTCAAAGGCGAAACTCAGGTTAACGATCAGATCACTGGCTACGGTCAGTGGGAATACCAGATTCAGGGCAACACCACCGAGAGCGACAACCAGTCCTGGACGCGTGTGGCCTTCGCAGGTCTGAAGTTCGCTGAAGCAGGTTCTTTCGACTACGGTCGTAACTACGGCGTAATCTACGACGTCACCTCCTGGACCGACGTTCTGCCAGAATTCGGCGGCGACACCTACGGTTCCGACAACTTCCTGCAATCCCGTGCTAACGGCGTTGCAACCTACCGTAACCAGGACTTCTTCGGTCTGGTTGACGGCCTGAACTTTGCTCTGCAGTACCAGGGTAAAAACGGCAGCGTCAGCGGCGAAAACGACACCGGTCGTAGCCTGCTGAAACAGAACGGCGACGGCTTCGGCGGCTCTCTGACTTACGATCTGGGCGAAGGCTTCAGCGTAGGTGCGGCAGCAGCCTCTTCTAAACGTACCGCAGACCAGAACGCTGCAGGCGTTTACGGCGACGGCGACCGTGCTGAAGTGTACAGCGGCGGCCTGAAATATGACGCGAACAACCTGTACCTGGCAGCGCAGTACTCCCAGACCTACAACGCCACCCGTTTCGGCAACTCTCAGAACGGCAGCGACATTTACGGCTTCGCTAACAAAGCACAGAACTTCGAAGTGGTTGCACAGTACCAGTTCGACTTCGGTCTGCGTCCATCCGTGGCTTACCTGCAGTCTAAAGGTAAGGACATTGATAACTACGGCGACCAGGATCTGCTGAAATATGTTGATGTTGGCACGACTTACTACTTCAACAAAAACATGTCCACCTACGTGGATTACAAAATCAACCTGCTGGATAATAACTCCTTCACCCGTCAGGCTGGCATCAGCACCGATGACATCGTAGCACTGGGTCTGGTTTACCAGTTCTAAGTCTTACGTACTATTGCGAAAGGGGCCAAAAGGCCCCTTTTTTTGTTTTACCATCAGGCCCTTACAAAGCCTGTTTTTTGGTGTACTCTTGCCGGTCTCAGGCTTGAGGATAATAACGAATGGAAATTACTTTTTTGCGTGTCGGCTTGTTGGCGACACTGTTTATGCTGGCTGCGTGTGACGCACCTGCTCCCTCTGCAAAGAGCGAAACCGCCGCCGCGACGGTGCTGGAAGGGAAAACGATGGGTACCTTCTGGCGCGTCAGCGCCATCGATCTCTCCGCTGCCCGGGCTGAAGAGCTGCGCGGGAAGATCCAGGCTCAGCTGGACGGCGATGACCAGCTAATGTCTACTTATAAAAACGACTCCGCGCTGATGCGCTTTAATCAGTCGAAGAGTACCTCACCCTGGCCGGTGAGCGAAGCGATGGCTGACATTGTCACCGAATCGCTGCGGGTGGGCTACAAAACGAACGGCGCGATGGACATTACCGTCGGCCCACTGGTTAACCTGTGGGGCTTTGGCCCGAATAAGCAGCCGGTGAAAACCCCCGATCAGGCGCAAATTGACGATGCCCGGGCGAAAACGGGGCTGCAGCATCTGTCCGTGATTAATCAGTCCGGCCAGCAGTATCTGCAAAAAGATATTCCCGATCTGTTTGTCGATCTCTCAACGGTGGGCGAAGGTTACGCCGCCGATCACCTGGCCCGGCTAATGGCCGAAGAGGGGATCTCGCGCTATCTGGTATCGGTAGGCGGGGCGCTGGTCAGCCGGGGCATGAACGCCAGCGATAAGCCCTGGCGCGTGGCGATCCAGAAGCCGACCGATGAGCAAAACGCCGTGCAGGCCATTCTCGATATCAATGGCCACGGTATCAGCACCTCCGGCAGCTACCGCAACTATTATGAGCTGGACGGAAAACGCATTTCGCACGTAATCGATCCACAGACCGGTCGTCCGATTACCCACAACCTGGTGTCGGTGACGGTGATCTCCCCGACGGCCCTGGAGGCCGATGCCTGGGATACCGGCCTGATGGTGCTGGGGACGGAAAAAGCCAAAGAGGTTGTGCGTCAGCAAGGGCTGGCTGTCTATATGATCACCCGCGAGGGGGAGGGCTTCAAAACCTGGATGTCCCCGCAGTTCGCCAGTTTCCTCGTTAACGGGAAGAATTAAAAAGCAAGGTTGCGGGTTTTTCTCGGCTGGCGCTCAGGCAGGCTATGAGTATGCTTACAGAAGGAGCCGATCATGAAAAAGCCGAACCTGAATAATGATGATGAACGCTGGCTGGCGGTGCTGGCCCGCGATGAGAGTGCCGATGGTCAGTTTGTTTTTGCCGTACAGACCACCGGCATCTTTTGCCGCCCCTCCTGCCGGGCGCGTCATGCCCTACGTGAAAACGTTCGCTTTTACCCCGATGCCCGCCAGGCGGCGCAGGCGGGTTTTCGTCCCTGCAAACGCTGCCGCCCGGATCAACAGGACCCGCAGGCGCAGCGCGTCGCCACCATCGAAAAAGCCTGCCGGCTACTTGAGCAGGAGCAGCCTTTAACCCTTGAGCAGCTGGCGGAAGCGGTGGCGATGAGCCCGTACCATCTTCATCGTCTGTTCAAAACCGCCACCGGGATGACCCCGAAAGCCTGGCAGCAGGCGGCCCGGGCGAAACGGCTGCGACACGCTCTGGCGCAGGGGGATAAAATTACTGACTCCGTGCTGGCGGCAGGTTTCCCCGACAGCAGCAGCTACTATCGCAACGCCGATGCTACGCTGGGGATGACCGCGAAGCAGTACCGCAACGGCGGGGAAGAGACCACCGTGCGCTACGCCCTGAGCGACTGTACGCTGGGGCGCTGCCTGGTGGCGGAAAGCGCGCGGGGGATCTGCGCCATTTTACCCGGCGATGACGACAGCACGCTGGTTGCCGAGCTGGCGACCCTTTTTCCGCACGCCCGGCGGGAACAGGCAGATGCCGCCTTTGCCGCCCGCGTCGCCCGGGTGATCGCCAGCGTGGATAACCACGCCGTGGCGCTCGCCCTGCCGCTGGATATTCGCGGCACCGCTTTTCAGCGCCAGGTCTGGCAGGCCTTGCGCGCCATTCCCGGCGGCGAAACGGCAAGCTATCAACAGGTGGCAAACGCCATTGGACATCCTGGCGCGGTGCGGGCGGTGGCCCGGGCCTGTGCCGCCAACAAACTGGCGGTTATCATCCCTTGTCACCGGGTGGTGCGAAGCGACGGCGGGATCTCGGGCTACCGCTGGGGCACGGCCCGTAAAGCGGCGCTGCTGCGTCGGGAAGCGAAAAAAGGGGAGGTGTGATGCTCGATCTCTTTGCAGATGAACAACCCTGGCAGGAGCCGCTGGCGCCCGGTGCGGTGATCCTGCGCCGCTTCGCCCGGGCTGGGGCGCCTGCATTAATGCAGGCAATCGAACAGGTGGCTACCGTCTCGCCGTTCCGCCAGATGGTCACCCCCGGGGGTTACACCATGTCGGTGGCAATGACCAACTGCGGCGGGCTGGGCTGGACCACCAATCAGCGGGGCTATCTCTACTCCCCGAAAGACCCGCTTACCGACGCCCTCTGGCCACCGATGCCGGAGGCGTTTGCCACCCTGTGCCACGATGCTGCCTGCGCGGCGGGCTACCCTGAGTTCCAGCCGGACGCCTGTCTCATCAACCGTTACGCGATTGGGGCTAAGCTCTCATTGCATCAGGATAAAGATGAAGCGGACCTGCGGGCGCCGATTGTCTCGGTCTCCCTCGGCCTGCCGGCGGTATTCCAGTTCGGCGGTTTACGCCGTAACGATCCGCTGAAACGCCTGCTGCTGGAGCATGGCGACGTAGTGGTCTGGGGCGGGCCATCCCGCCTGTTTTACCATGGCATTCAGCCCCTTAAGCCTGGTACGCATCCTCTTACCGGCGATTATCGCTACAACCTGACCTTCCGTCAGGCGGCGTACAGCGAATAAAAATAAGAATTATTCTTGATGTAAACGGCGAGCAGTTTACACTGCTGGCTGTTTTTTCTTGTCTGGATTGCTCTGCATGGAACTCCTGTTACTGGTCTGGCGCCAATACCGCTGGCCGTTTATCGCGGTGATGGCATTGAGCCTGCTCAGCGCCGCGCTGGGTATTGGGCTGATCGCCTTTATCAACCTGCGTTTGATTGAAACTGTTGATACCACCCTGATGGTGCTGCCGGAATTTCTCGGTCTGTTGGTCCTGCTGATGGCCGTCACGCTCGGCTCGCAGCTGGCGCTCACGACGCTCGGTCACCACTTTGTCTACCGCCTGCGCAGCGAGTTCATCAAGCGGATTCTGGATACCCAGGTTGAACGCGTCGAGCAACTGGGCAGCGCCTCGCTGCTGGCCGGGCTGACCAGTGATGTGCGCTCAATCACCATCGCCTTTGTGCGTCTGCCGGAGCTGGTACAGGGGATCATCCTGACCTTCGGATCGGCGGCCTATCTGGCCTGGCTCTCCACCAAAATGCTGGCGATCACCGCCCTGTGGATTGCGATCACCATCTGGGGCGGCTACCTGCTGGTGTCGCGGGTCTACAAACACATGGCGGTGCTGCGCGAAACCGAAGATAAGCTCTATAACGACTATCAGACGGTGCTGGAAGGGCGCAAAGAGCTGACCCTGAACCGCGAGCGTGCCGAGCATATCTTTAACAACCTCTATATTCCGGATGCCCGCGAATATCGCCATCACATCGTGCGGGCCGATACCTTCCACCTGAGCGCGGTCAACTGGTCGAATATCATGATGCTGGGGGCGATTGGCCTGGTCTTCTGGATGGCGAACAGCCTCGGCTGGGCGGATACTAACGTCGCCGCCACCTACTCGCTGACGCTGCTGTTCCTGCGCACGCCGCTGCTCTCGGCTGTCGGGGCGCTACCGACCCTGCTCAGCGCCCAGGTCGCCTTTAACAAGCTGCGTAAGTTTGCCCTCGCGCCGTACAAACCTGATTTCCCGCGTCCTGAGGCCTTCCCGAACTGGCAGACGCTGGAGCTGCGTAACGTCACCTTCCAGTACCAGGACAATGCATTTTCCGTCGGGCCGGTGAATTTAACCCTTAACCGCGGCGAGCTGCTGTTCCTGATTGGCGGTAACGGCAGCGGCAAATCGACGCTGGCGATGCTGCTGACCGGCCTGTATCAGCCCCAGTCAGGTGAGATCCTGCTGGACGGTAAACCGCTCAGTGCTGAAAAACCGGAAGACTACCGCAAGCTCTTCTCGGCGGTGTTTACCGACGTCTGGCTGTTCGATCAGCTGCTGGGGCCGGAAGGCAAGCAGGCCGATCCGGCGCTGGTGGAGAAGTGGCTGACGCATCTGCAAATGTCCCACAAGCTGGAGCTGCAGGATGGCAAAATCCTCAACCTCAAGCTGTCAAAAGGGCAGAAGAAGCGCGTGGCGCTGCTGCTGGCGCTGGCGGAAGAGCGTGACATTATTCTGCTGGATGAGTGGGCTGCCGATCAGGACCCGCATTTCCGTCGCGAGTTTTACCAGGTCCTGCTGCCGCTGATGCAGCAGATGGGCAAAACCATCTTCGCCATCAGCCATGACGACCATTACTTTATCCATGCTGACCGTCTGCTTGAGATGCGCAGCGGCCAGCTGATGGAACTGACCGGCGCGGAGCGCGATGCCGCGTCGCGTGATGCGGTAGCCCGTACCGCCTGAGCGTAACTGTGCCGGGTGGCGGCTTCGCCTCACCCGGCCTGCGATTTTGTTTTTCCCGTCTGCTGCTTTTTTGACCTCTCCTCTCATCCGTTTATTAAAATTTACACAACCCCACGCTATGCTTAATGCCAACTTATTTAATGGATTGATATTTAATGTCTGTATTAAGCAAAAACAGCGCACGGCTGCGCGATGAAGAGCGTGCGCGCCTGATCTGGCTGATGACCACCGACAAAGCGCTCACCTCCACCCTGCTGGGTAAACTGACCCTGGCTGAGCAATATGATGTCGGGACGTTAGCCGACGATATTGCTGAGGTAGGGGCGCTGGTAGCCCATTTACCGCCGCCGGATCTCGCCGACACCCTCGAAGCGCTGCCCTCGGAAGAGCGCCACGCTTTGTGGCGGCTGGTAGAGGATCACGAGCGCGGTCAGGTACTGCTGGAAGCCTCCGAAAACGTCTGGGACGATCTGATCGACGAGATGAGCGACCAGGCCATTCTCGACGCGGTACGCACCCTGGATATCGACGACCAGCTCTACATGGTCCAGCACCTGCCGCGTAACCTGACCGGACAGTTGCTGGCGTCGCTGCCGCCTCAGGATCGTGCCCGGGTCCAACAGGTGATGCACTATGAGCAGGACCGCGTCGGTGCGATCCTCGAGTTCAGCGTCATTACGGTGCGCCCTGACGTCACGCTGGGTGCGGTCCAGCGCTACCTGCGACGTCTGGGCAAAATGCCAAAGAACACCGATAAGCTGTTTGTGACCTCCCGGGATAAAACCCTGCTCGGCGAGCTTGATCTACAGACCATTCTGCTTAACAGCACCCAGACCCTCGTCAGCGAGGTGATGGAAACGCAGCCGATGCTCTTTTCCCCGGAAGATGACGCCGAAAAAGCCGCCCGCACCTTTGAACGTGACAACCTGCTCAGCGCGGGCGTAGTAGACCCGGAGGGCAAACTATTGGGGCGCCTGACCATCGATGAGATCGTCGACGTGGTCTACAAAGAGACCGACAACGATATGCGCGCCCTCGGCGGGTTAAGTGCCGAAGAGGATGTCTATGCCCCGGTGAGTAAGGCGGTGAAAACCCGCTGGGCATGGCTGGCGATCAACCTCTGCACCGCCTTCATCGCCTCACGTGTCATTGACGGATTTGAACACACGATCTCCCAGCTGGTGGCGCTGGCCTCGCTGATGCCCATCGTGGCCGGCATTGGCGGCAATACCGGTAATCAGACCATCACCATGATCGTGCGCGCCCTGGCGCTTCAGCATATTCAGCCGGGCAACTTTACCTTCCTGATCCTGCGTGAGCTCGGCGTGGCGCTGATTAATGGCCTGGTGTGGGGCGGCATCATGGGGGGCGTGACCTGGTGGCTGTACGGCGATATGGCGCTGGGTGGGGTAATGACTCTGGCGATGGTGCTGAACCTGCTGGTGGCGGCGACGATGGGCGTCCTTATCCCGATGATCATGACCCGCCTCGGGCGCGACCCCGCAGTGGGGTCGAGCGTGATGATCACCGCCATTACCGATACTGGCGGCTTCTTTATTTTTCTTGGGCTGGCGACGCTGTTTCTGCTGTAACGGCGTGTTTGCGTCGCAGGCGGGCAGGGAGGATCGCCATCATGATAATCCCGCCTACCACACCAATTGCCAGGTTGCCGGTTGAAACGGTGGCCCCGACGGTCACCAGCATCACCAGCGTTTCCGCAACCGGCGCCCCTTTCACCGTGGCAGGGCGAATGCTCTGCCAGTTGAAGGTTTTAATGGCGACAATCGCCATGATCCCCGCCAGCACCGCCATCGGAATTTTTGCCATCACTTCGCTCAGGGCAGTGACCAGCACCAGCAGTACCAGCCCGGCGGCAAAGGTGGAGACGCGGCTGCGGCCTTTACCCATTTCGACGTTAACAATGGTCTGACCGATCATCGCGCAACCGGCGATCCCGCCAAAGAAGCCCGCCATGATATTGGCCACGCCCAGCCCCATGCTTTCGCGGCGCTTGCTGGACGGGGTCGCCGTCAGCTCATCCACCAGCTTCGCGGTCAGGAGCGACTCCATCAGGCCGACAAAGGCGATACTCAGGGCGCAGGGCCAGATAATACTCAGGGTTTGCAGATTCAACGGCACCAGCATCTGGGTGAGCCCCGGCAGTCCGCCGCCAATTGATCCTTCATCCCCCACGGTCGGCAGCAGCTGGCCGCTGGTGACGGTATAGAGTGTCAGCACCACGATGGCAATCAACGGGGAGGGCACGCTTTTAATGTAGCGGGGCGCCCAGAGCACAATCAGCAGGGTGAGCACAAACAGGCCGACGATCAGCGGGCTTCTGCTCCAGAAATGCGGTACCTGGGCAAAGAAAATCAGGATCCCCAGGGCGTTAACAAACCCGGTCATTACTGCCTGGGGAATAAAACGCATCAGACGCGCCATTCCCAGCGCGCCGAACAGGATCTGGATCACGCCAGCCAGCAGCACTGCCGGCAGGATGTATTGCGCGCCATGCTGATGGACCATCGGCCCGATCACCAGCGCCACGGAGCCCGCGGCGGCCGTCACCATCGCCGGGCGACCGCCCATCACCGACAGCCCCAGGCAGAGGACCACCGAGGCAAACAGGCTCACCTTCGGATCAACCCCCGCGACGACGGAGAACGAGATCACTTCCGGAATCAACGCCAGGGCGGTGATAACACCGGCAAGGGTTTCACGCATAAACAGCGATGGAGAGCGCAGGATAGAGAGCGCAGAAGGAGAAGCGTGTACTGAAGACATAGTTTTTCGCAGGTCAGGAGAATGAGTGCAGCCCAGAGGCATCTGTGCGCGCGATCACAAAGCGCTGCATAGTAGCGGGAAATGGCGCACTTTTCCAGCACCGGATTAGCCATACCCCTACAAATGCAGCGACATTTATTATCATAATTACAATAATTATTTAACCTTTAAACAATATTTAATTATTGCTACCGTGGCGCCGCACTCGACTTCATCTGCATAAATAGCGAACAAACGCGTATTACGAAGGCATTAATTATGAAAAAAATGACTGCCCTGCTGCTGGCTGCGGCGGCAAGCCTTAGTGCTGTCTCCATGGCGGCGAAGGCTCAGGCATCGCAAGAGCAGGAAACGGACGTTCTGTTAATTGGTGGCGGGATCATGAGCGCCACGCTGGGAACCTATTTGCAGGAGCTTCAGCCGGACTGGTCCATGACCATGGTTGAACGCCTGGACGGCGTAGCGCAGGAGAGCTCTAACGGCTGGAACAACGCCGGGACCGGCCACTCCGCGTTAATGGAGCTGAACTACACCCCACAGAAGAAAGATGGCTCTATCAGCATTGAGAAAGCGGTGGAGATCAACGAAGCGTTTCAGATCTCCCGTCAGTTCTGGTCTCACCAGGTGAACAGCGGTGTGCTGCACGATCCACACAGTTTCATTAACACTGTCCCGCACATGAGCTTTGTCTGGGGGGACGACAATGTGAACTTCCTGCGCGGACGTTATGCTGCTCTGCAGCAAAGCTCGCTGTTCCGCGGCATGAAGTACTCCGAAGATCACGCCCAGATCAAAGCGTGGGCGCCGCTGGTGATGGAAGGGCGCGACCCGAACCAGAAGGTGGCGGCCACCCGCACGGAAATCGGTACCGACGTTAACTACGGTGAAATCACCCGTCAGCTGGTGGGCTCTCTGCAGAAAAAAGAGAACTTCAACCTGTCGCTGAATACCGAAGTGCGTGGCTTTAAGCGTAACGCGGACAACTCCTGGAGCGTGACCGTCGCCGATTTGAAGCACAATGAAGAAGAGCACGTTATTAAGGCGAAGTTTGTCTTTATCGGTGCGGGCGGCGCGGCGCTGAAGCTGCTGCAGGAGACCGGTATTCCTGAAGCCGAGAATTACGCGGGCTTCCCGGTTGGCGGCCAGTTCCTGGTGTCGGAAAACCCGGAAGTGGTAAATCGCCATCTGGCGAAGGTCTATGGCCAGGCGTCCGTGGGCGCACCGCCGATGTCGGTGCCGCATATCGACACTCGTGTTCTCGACGGTAAGCGCGTGGTGCTGTTCGGGCCGTTCGCGACTTTCTCAACCAAATTCCTGAAGAACGGTTCGCTGTGGGATCTGCTCAGCTCCACCACCACTTCAAACGTGGGACCGATGGTTGATGTTGGTCTGGATAACTTCGATCTGGTGAAATACCTGATTAGCCAGGTGATGCTCTCCGATGACGATCGTTTTGAGGCGCTGAAAGAGTACTATCCGGAAGCGAAGAAAGCGGACTGGCGTCTATGGCAGGCGGGCCAGCGCGTGCAGATCATCAAGCGTGATGAGGAAAAAGGCGGCGTGCTGCGTCTGGGCACTGAAGTGGTCAGCGATAAAGAAGGTACTGTCGCCGCGCTGCTGGGAGCATCCCCGGGCGCCTCCACCGCGGCACCGATTATGCTGCACCTGATGGAAAAAGTGTTCAAAGACAAAGTCGCCAGCCCGGAGTGGCAGGCGAAGCTGAAGACCATTATTCCTTCATACGGTACGGCGCTGAACGGCAACGTTGAGGCCACCGAGCAGGAGCTGGAGTACACCAGCCGCGTGCTGCAGCTGAAGTATGAAAAACCGCAGGCACCGGATGCGGCGCCTCAGCCTGAGGCGCAGGCGACCTCCCAGCCGGAAAGCAAACCGGTTGCGGATATCGCACTCTGATATAAAAAAGCCGGGTGATTTACCCGGCTTTTTTTATTAACGCGTGACGGCGCTTTCTACCTTCTCATCAGCCTGCCAGATACGGTATCTCACCTCGATATTCGCAGGCGTATAAACCACAATCGGCAGCTTGCTGTTGTAGCGCAGCAGGCTATGCTCGCCGAGATTCGCGGTCACAAATTTTGTTGTCTTTTTCCCGTCCGGACAGGCCATCATGGTGGAAACCGGCGAAGTGACCTTATCAAAGATATAATAGTCATATCCCCAGCCTTCCAGCGTCTTGCTGGTTAACTTACCGCCGAGGCGGTGCACGTTGCAGTCCACCTCCAGCGTCTGGCCGATCAGCAGTTCCACCTTGTAATTCGCTTCATCCTTCTGCTCTGGCAGGTCGATAACCTGGCGCTTCATCCCCTGTTCCGCCTGCGGGTAGGGGGCCGTTTTACTGAGCGGCTGGTCAGCAGGGGTGGCGTATGCGCTGGCGCAGGTCAGAGCCAGCAGAGTGATGAGACTTTTAGCGGCGTTTTTCACAGTGATTCCTTTTTATGTCAAACGGTGGCCATACACTACCATGAATGGTGTTTTTTACCTTAATTTTATTTCTAACTGGTTTATATAACTAGTAAGGGCCTTGTGATTTGGTTTTAAATTCTGCATTGGCCCCGGAGGGACGATCGTGGTAGGGTGAGCTGCAATCATTGTTATCTATCTGTGAAGGAAACACGCATGGTACGTAATAAACTCAGCACCCCGGCGGGGAAGAAATTTCTGCTGGCGCTACTGACGGTTTTTCTGATCGCGGTGATGGGGGTAGGCCGTGTGACTATCATTGGCGTGGTTGAGCAGTACAACATTCCGCTGACGGAGTGGACCACCAGCATGTATGTGCTGCAATCGGCGATGGTGCTGGTCTACAGCACGGTCTTTACCGTGCTGCTGGCTATCCCGCTGGGTATATTTTTCCTCGGCGGGAGCGATAAACACTGAGTCGCCAACGCGATGAATGCCTGTTTCACTCCTGTGCCGTTTCGGGTTAAATGGTTTTTTCCCCGTTAACAGGAGTGGAGCATGGTCTCCCGGTTTTCCACGCTGAGCCGGATCCCAAAAGGGGTCTGGGTCGTTGGCGGCGTCAGCATGTTGATGGATATCTCCTCGGAGATCATCCATAGCTTATTACCGCTCTTTATGGTGACCACCCTGGGCGCCAGCGTCATTTTTATTGGCCTGATTGAAGGGCTGGCGGAAGCCACGGCGCTGATCATCAAGGTCTTCTCCGGCGTCATCAGCGACTATCTGGGGAAACGCAAAGGGCTGGCGCTGCTGGGCTACGGGCTGGGGGCCGCCAGTAAGCCGCTATTTGCGATCGCCTCGTCGTCGGGGATGATCCTCGGGGCACGTCTGATTGATCGCGTAGGGAAGGGGATCCGTGGTGCCCCCCGCGACGCGCTGGTGGCTGACGTCACGCCGCCGGAACTGCGCGGGGCGGCATACGGGCTGCGTCAGTCGATGGATACCATTGGCGCCTTTCTCGGCCCGCTGCTGGCGGTCGGCATGATGCTGCTGTGGAACGATGATTTCCGCACCATCTTCTGGATCGCCGTCATCCCCGGCGTGCTGGCCGTCTTACTGCTCTTTGTGGGCCTGCATGAGCCCGCCACGCCTGTTGCCCATAAACGGTCCAATCCCATCAAAAAAGAGAACCTGAAACGCCTCGGCGCCAGCTGCTGGTGGGTGATTGGCCTCGGCGCCGTCTTTACTCTCGCCCGTTTTAGTGAGGCATTTCTGGTGTTGCGAGCCCAGCAGGCGGACATTCCGCTGGCGCTGATCCCGCTGGTGATGGTCGCCATGAATCTGCTTTACGCGTTTTCGGCCTATCCGTTTGGCAAACTCTCCGATGCCATGAGCCATACCCGTCTGCTGCAGTGGGGGCTGGCGGTGTTGATCGCCGCCGATATCGTGCTGGCGCTGAGCACCCACTGGATGGCGATTATTGTCGGCGTGGCGCTGTGGGGTATCCATATGGGGATGACTCAGGGGCTGCTGACCGCGATGATTGCGAAGACGGCACCCCCCGACCTGCGGGGTACAGCGTTTGGCCTGTTCAGTATGGTAAGCGGCGTAGCGCTGCTGATTGCCAGCCTGGGGGCAGGCATCATCTGGGAAATGTGGGGGGCGGAATATACCTTTTATGCCGGGGCGATGATCTGCCTGCTGACGCTGGGGTATCTGCGCAAACGCCCGGCGGCGTTGTAAAGCGCGTAAGAGTAGAAAAATATTGCGCAAATAATTCGAAGCGTGAGTGCCGTTTTGTTACCAATGTGGTCCTTTCTATCAGGAGATACTTATGAAAAGGACCGCACTTTATACCGCGATGGCGTCAGCTCTGCTGCTGCCGTCACTTTATGCCCATGCAGGCCCGCAGGCGCACGTCGTCTGCGCTTATAACCATACCCTGGGCGATGACGCCATAATGATGTTTGGCAAAACCAACCAGGCGATGTGGCACGACTTTTTCGGCAACACCCATACGGACGCCCATTCGACCTATCAATCACTGCGTAAGCAGTCAGAAACCACCTGCGATAACAAAGCCGACAGCTCAGCTTACTGGGCGCCGTCGCTGCGCCTGCCGGACGGGACGGTGGTTCAACCCGCCTACCAAAAGACCTATTACCAGGCGTCTAACGTCGAACAGTTCCCGCTCAGTCCGTTCCCGGCCGGGCTGGCGCTGCTGGCGGGCGATCACCACGGCACCAAGCCTAACTCCCGCATTACCTTCTTATGCGCTAACGGCAAAGGTTACAGCAATAAAGTCGGTGAAGTGTGTGGGCTGAGAAAAGCCAAAGATGCGGTGCAGTTTAATATCGGGATCCAGTTCCCTAACTGCTGGGATGGTATCCATCTGCAGCCGCACCATGGCATGGCGAATGCGACCTACGATGTGAAAGGGCAGTGCCCGTCCGGTTATCCGGTGAAAATCCCGACGGTAAATATGAACGTGGCCTATGTGCTGCACGGGATCACTTCCCTGGATACCGCGAAAGCCCAGCTGTCGCTCGATCCCACCATGAATGGCGATGTGCGTGAAGAACACTGGGGCAGCCTCTATACCGCCCACGCCGACTTTATGAATGGCTGGACTGAAGACGGCGCGCGCTTTATGACCGAGATGTGCATGAATCAGGGCATGGACTGCGGCACTAACGTCCCCTACGGCTATTCAAAGGCGCTGGCAAACGTCTGGGTGAGTAGCGAGACCCCAACCACCCCGGTACCTGGGGCGCAGACCTTGCTGGTTCAGGATAACTGGAAAAACGGCGGTCGCACCCGTAACAGCGAAACGATGAGTCTGGTTAAGTTTAAGATCCCTGCGCTGCCTGAGGGCCAGGATCCGTCCCTGTTCAAATACCGGGTGCGGATCTATGGTGGAAAAGTCGAGGCCAACGGCGCGGATCAGATCTTCTTCTATCCGGCAAGCAACGACTGGGATCCCGCCACCGTCACCTGGAAAAATCGTCCGGCCTGCAATTACTCGTCAGATGCGCTGCTGTATCTCAACAACAAGCGTGAATATCGCATGGTCGATGTTGATAAGGCGGTGCGCAAAGCGCTGGCGGCGGGCAAGACGGAAATCTCCTGGTACATTGGTGGCGACCGTCAGGGCAACCACTACCAGTTCAGCCCCGCCTCTTCTAAAGAGAGCCTGATACTGATGCTGACGGGGTATAAACACACCCCGGAGACATAAGGTAGAGTGGATTTACAAAAGACAGAAGCCGGTTAGTTAACCGGCTTCTGTTCAGAGGGACTTATGGTTTACCAATCGCTAATTATGGAAGCATCCATTACCTAATTTAATGTATTTCTCCTGCGCCACGATAAATTTTCTATTCGTCACGCTGACGCTTTTATCCTGATACTTTTCCCCCGGCAACATATAAAACTGCGTTGAACTTTCATCATCGCCCTCGCAACCTTTCTGGATAATCACCCTGAAAAAGGTATTGCCGGTATTTTCGATAATGCCTTTTTGCTCATCGACTTTATAAGCCAGTTTAATTTTACGCGGACGAACGACGAGTATGGTACTCATCGAGGTCACCGGCAGTACGTTTAAATTACTGCCGGTTTTCTGCAGCGGGTAGAGACGAAGCGGGATCTCCTTAAACACGACCCGGAAATAACGTTCTTTATCATCCTTTGGGCCGCGATAATAGAGTTTAAAATAGTCTGTTTGCAGGGGCGCGAGCGAAAACTTCAGCGGTGCCCAGAGGATCTCCAGGTCCTGGTCGCTTATTTTGTTTTCACCGCCATTGCCAGGCCTGTCAATTTTCCAGGCGCTGATGTTATACAGATTTGTTCGGTCGGTATCGTTATAGATTGGCCGGGAGACGAAATCTTTGTCTGCCGGCATATCGTAGATAAGCGCGCTAAACCAGACGGCATGTGCCGTGTTAATGGATAGCAGCGCTGCCAATAACGTCGGGATTGTGAAACCCGCTTTTCTCATAAACATAGACCTTTGCGCACCAGGCTTAAGATGAACGATCGACGCCCACCCAGGTTGCCGTCGCCTTGATCTCCCCGCTGGCGCTCACGGTGCCCATCCAGTCCTGACCAGAAAGCGTAAATTGCGAGCGAGAGTCATTCATAGGGAAGATCAGCTTAATATTTGCTCTGTAATAAAATGAATCATCGAGATTGGCGTTCCACGCCGTTTGTACCCAATTGGCACGAGTAATATTGATCGGCGCGTCCGAGCAGCTGTTTCGCTTCGTAATGGTGGCTCCCGTATTACTGGTGAACGAGATATAGGCCGGAACCGGCACCTTCAACGTTTCATCGGCAGAGGTAAACACGCAGTACGGGATGCGTTGAATGGTCGCGCTCTCGCCGACGACCTGGACGGTAATGCTGTCGGCCTGACGCGGGGCCGATGTGGTAATACGGTACTCAAACTCAATGGGCTTATCACTGTCAATTTTGCCAGACTGTTTAGGATTCGCCTTTTCATCTGCTGAAACAATGCTAATACCATACTCTTTGGGAACGATATTCAGCGTCGTCGAGGTCGTGAATTGATAGTAACCCGACTCGGGTGTGTTGGTGTTATTAAAATTCAGAGTAAAAATATTGTCATTGGCACTAATACTTGTCCCCGCCTTAACCATTTTTTGGAAAAAGCTATCCGAGATAAAGGCATAGACGTAATCACCACCAGTGGTGAAAACGTTGCTGTAAGCGGTAGTGTTACTGAAGTTATACCATTTGCTGGCGTCGCCACTATATTTTACGTCTGACGCGTATGGGCTAAAACCGAGCTTCGAGTTATCAATGATCATCTTAAAGTTAAGTGAATTGATCTTTTGAGTTTCTTGCAGGGAGTAAGCGGCCATCTTACAAATCAGCCCTCTGACGTTGCTGACCACCCCCACCTGGCAATATTCAGAACCAATGTTTACGCTCGGTGTGCCGTCGCTGGCGATCCAGACTTCCGCCAGGGCGCCCGTGCTCTGGAGCCTGAGATGGCCTAGCTTTGTGACGTTAAATATACGCTTGTGCCAGTAGCCGGTGCTGAGGGTATTACAACGCTCGCCGGCAGCGTAGTCGTAGTCCGTGTCACTGTAGCAGTAGTTCAGGTCAAAGCTATCCTGCGTTCCAACCGGCTGATCCTTAAAGTAATTATACGCTGCTGGGCTAAATGAGGCAAAACCATACGAGCCGTTATATAAGCTATTACCGGCACGGGCGTGATAAAAGCCGCTGTTGTCCCTGGCGCCCGCCTCGAGATAGCCTGTAGAGGGACATGTCCCTCCGTTCTGGAGACGGCAGCGGAGCCCCATTAAGGGACCATTAATGGGGGAATTATCAATCCACATATCCACCCAGGTATTGGTTTTATGCCAGCCAACGACGCCCATGTATCCCATACTATCCTGGTTGGTTTTATACCGGGTCCAGGTATTTGCGCCCGTAAAGCGGGGATCGAGGGACGATGAAGTCAGAAAATATTCATTATCGACGTTGTTTTCAATAAACAAATAGGAGTTAGAGACAGCTGCCTCATTATACATATGTACTGCGTACGCGGCCCTGGAATTTAAAAAGGTAATAGCAAGGCTGAAAATAATAAGTGCTAACGTCTGTCTGTTAAACATTAGGCTGCGCTCCTTTATTAGATGCTGACTGAACCTGTGGATGGCACGGAATATCACCCATCCATACGGCGCCACGCGCTTTGGTCAGTTCCAGGTCGGCTTCACAAACGCCGCCCTGCTGGTCAATTAACGTGATGACCGGGTAGCGCTTGTCTACATCCATAGCAAACTCGCCCTGATCGTTGGTTTTCGTTTTGCCAATGTGGTTACGAATATTGACGTTGGAAAAAGCTTTGCCGTTAAGGTTTTTCATACGGCCAAATACGGTGACCAGCTGCTTGACTTCAGGCGTAATTACGCTGACGTTACCTGGATACAGCACGACATTACTGCGACGCCCGCGGACGATCTCTACGCTATCCATAGAGTTTTTGTCGTTCATTAGCTCAACTTTATATTCAGCGTAAGCGGGGAGGCTGATGTAATTACTTTTACCGGTGAGAGGGTAATTGTGGCCATTAATTTGCGCCGTCATCTGACCTTCTTCCGCGAAGTTAGTGTTGATAATAATACCGGAATTATCCGTACCTTTACCGAGGTTAACACCCTCTTTCGTCCACGCAACGCTACCCTGAGAGTTGAGGGTCAGGTTGGTGTTATTATCTGAAGAGCGCGTTGCCGAAACGGTTCCGGTATTGTATTTCGTATCATAAGAGGCATAACCGTTGATGGCGAAATCGTCAGACTGATAGCTATTGCTATCACTCTCGTCACCGCCGCTAATACGCTTCGACACTGATGCCCCAACCTGAGTAATTGGGCTGTTGTCAAAACTTTTACGGAGCGTTGCGTTCGCCAGCGTAGCGCCATTTTCACTCGACATGCCGGTACTTAACCAGGTTGAAAGCGGTAAGCTTAAATCCAGGTTAATGTATTTATCGCTGACGTTACCGTTATCACGATATGAATAGCGCTGGATACCGGTGCGCATCGTTAGCGTGGCCCAACGGTTATTATAAAGCGACTGGCTGTAATCTACGTTAGTGTAATCATTGTTGTTGTATTTATCCTTTGAGTAGCTAACGGAGAGACTCCCTAACCCCGGAATAAATGTGTTCAGATTGGTGCTGGCGCCAATAGTTGTATAGTCACTTTTGTACATCGGCAGTTTATCGCCTATATGGCTGAACTGGCGCGATGCCCAGATATTGCCGTAACCGCCCGGAAGAGCAAAGTTCAGCGTACTGACACTCTGCCAGCTGCTGTCTGTTGCCAGCAGCAGTTGCTGGTTGGCGCTGAAGAGATCGTTAAATTCGACGTTAATTTCCGACTCATTGACGCCATTGTTGTCAAAACCATAAAGGGTGGATTTAATATTTACGCCGGATAATATAGGTAGCCGAGTTCCCAACGCTGCGCCGGCGACCCAGGTATCTTTTTCACCATAATCGATGTTGTCATGGTCACGATAATCCATCTTATTGTATTTAAGCATGCCAGAAAACAGCTGCCAGTCGATAAGACCCGTAACGCTTGATTCGCGCGCAAACGTCTTGTTGATTTGCGTGGTTCGGTAGCTAACCTCTTTGCCGTTCACTATCACAGACACGTCAACATTGTAGACACCAAACGGTAGCTTAGAGGTGTCAACCTCATAGCTGCCCATTGAAAATTGTTGAATGCTGAGCAGCTTACCATTACGCGTAATATGTACCTCGCCTGCGGCAGGTAAAAATACGGTAATAGGGACCAGCGTTAAGGTATTATCTTCAATTCGGGTGCTGCTTTTATTGCCAAGGCTAACCCCGTAAATGCGGCTGGAATTCAGCGCGCTCATGCTGGCTATCGACTGCAGGTTCCACGTATCCACCATCCCTGCGGCAACACGCATCCCCTGATAGTCGCGCTCATACATTGCGCGATACAGCTCGCTTTTATTATCTTTGGTACCAACACCATAAACAGAACCATTAAGATTTACATGGTGCTCGCGCAGCGAGGTAGAGTTATCCAGAGTGATATAACTGCTGCCGTTGTTATCCTCGTCGTACTGACTGTAATAGCTCCCAACCGTGTAGTTAAGGATGTTAGAAAGCTGATCTGAAGATGATTCGCCCAGTATATTGGTGCGCGGTATTATTGCCGCGTCCATCGCCTCTCTGCTGACCAGCAGTTCAAGATAAAACGAACGGGTATCCAGAATGATAGAGGCGTCATTATTGAGCTGGATTCGATTCCCATCGTTAAATTTGGCGTCCTTCAACTCACTGATAACGGTTTTAAGCTGAGAAGCCAGCTCCGTTCTGTTTGGCAGGTCAGAAAGCGTGATCTGATTGATAACAAAAACACCATCGCTAACTGAGATGATTGCATCAGCGATTTTTTGACGACTGGGGGCTACTGCCTTTTCACCATCATATCGTATAAAAACGGGGATCGTCATGCCCTGCTGAAGAGCATAGGCGAAAGCAGCAGGGATGACTTGATTATTAACCTGAAGAGGTACGGCAGAATTTGCTGGTAAAGCAACAACAGCGGTCAACATGAGCCCGCAGAATACAGATCCCTTATTTAAATCCGACTTATCCATAATAGTCTCTATTTTGCGTGAATTAACTGCTCACCATGCCAGATGCCAATACGGGTCATTTTATTGTTGAGATCGGTATGTTTTATTTTTACGCTGAGCCCAGGCATTAAATTATATCTTTCACGGCAGCCCTTTCCGTCATCCTTCTTTTTATCTTTACAAGGGCCATAGGAAATAACACGGAAAGAAACGTTGCCTGTGTTAGTTATCTCGCCACCCTGGCGCTTATAGTCGAAGTGCTCTTTACGTGGTGCAACAACCAGAATGGTACCAATGACTGCTGAGGTGGTCGCCTGACCGAGCTTGCTTTCTTTGGTGCCGTCAAATTCTGAGATGGGTTCATCAGTCCATGACAGGCGATAATAGCGCTCTTTATCATCGGCTGGTCCGTTATAAATGAAACGGAAGTTTTCTTTGGCATAGCCGGGTAATATTAAACTTGCTGGTGTTGAAAGTAATTCGGACCGGTCTGCCATTGGAATGATTTTGCCATCAGCCATCGGGGAGGATAGTCTTTCAACTTTAACGGTAACGAATCGCGCAGCCTCGGTGTTATTCTCAATTTCTTTTGCCAGGCTATTATTTTTTGAGGTAATTATTGAGGTGACATCCCCAACGTTAATTGCCTGGGCAGGAAACACAATTGCCAGAGATAACGCAGCCGCGCAAAGATAACTTAATTTCATGGGGTATCCTTACATTAAAAGGAGACTAATAGTCTCCTTGTCTCTTTCCATTAGAGGGGTACTGCGGGGGTAATAATTAAGCGGTAGTCCACACTGCGTTGAACTGTACCTTAACGTCGCCGCTCCAGTAGCCGTCGTTCAGATCGGCGAACTCAACTTTGCTGGTGCCGTCGCTGGTTGCAGAGTCGATACCAAAGGTGAAGTTACCCTGAGTAGAAGTACGATCTTTACCTGCGTAAGCAGTGCTTACAGCCAGTGCGTCCAGACCTGCAGAGACGTTATTAGCAGTATCGATCAGTTTTAAAGCTTCGGTTTTGCTCAGAGCCTGGCCATTCCATTTAATACCTACGTCCAGCGTAGAGGTATCAGTAGCGCGGCTCAGGGTGTTGGTCACGATCTGAGAGGTCAGCAGGAAGTCGGTAGCACCAGACTGGCCTTTAATAGTGATGTCGAAAGCGCCATTCTGGGTGTTAAACGCCTGAATGCCTTCTTCATACTGGAAAGAGAGAGATTTGAGTGGGGTCACAACCAGTGCGCTGGTAGTATCTTTAGTTGCGCTTGCATCCCAGGTAGCGGTAGCGGAAGCAGTCACATCTGCCATAGCGTTAGAGCAAACAAAAGCGGCAGCGATGCAACCAGCTAACATTAATTTTTTCATCTTTTATTCCTTTAGTGTATTAATCCGTTATGGTGGAGCAGTCTTATTCACCTGGCGTAATAAGTCGTCAGCAATCTTATATATTAAGTGAATATTCGCAGTGAACTGGGAATATTATATTGCCGGGAGTTTCCGTTTAGTGAATTACATTCAAACGTCTCATGTTTCGAATGTGAGGCTAGTTTAATGAGTAGGTATTTGTTTGTACAGGCGATTAATTGAATTCAATTTTAAATTAAAATGACTGCCATACCAGTGTTTATTAAACCATTAGCACAGCGAATGTATTATAGGTTCGCTTAATAAATTCCATGAATGAATTTATCCAATACATATTTTATTATTATCTATCACAGGAAGGTATATCGTAAGTGTTTAAGTAAAAAGGGTGTTGATTACGGACTTTTATTACAGATTTTCTTAACTGTTTATTTTTTCTGGCTTAAAAGGCGTGCTTTAATCGGCTCGGGTTATAATTGTTTTTTGTGATTTAAGTAGATTTACTGCCACTCGCCTGCATTTTTTTGTTGATTAGACACTTTTAGCTCTCAAATTCAACCGAAGGTGGTTAAAAAACAGGCAAGTCAGGTATGACGCACCTGCCTGGCAGGATGCTCCCGGGTGTGCGACACAAAAAAAAACCAACCGCGAAGGTTGGTTTTTTTGAGGAATTTTTGGTCGGCACGAGAGGATTTGAACCTCCGACCCCTGACACCCCATGACAGTGCGCTACCAGGCTGCGCTACGTGCCGACACGTGAAATTCATACTACCTATTTCCGCATTTATTGCAAGGGTGGTGCAGGCTAACTGATTAATATTAAATCAGTTAGCAATAAACCGTTTCTCATCCGTCAGCACCTGTAGCAGCAGGCTTAACTGCGGCGTCTGGTCGTTGAGTTTCTCACCCTGCGGATTATAGGTTTTGTAATTACCGTTGCTGTTCAGCACCAGCGTCAGGGTTGGCGTTGTGACGGCCAGCGTGTTGTTGCTGGCAGCCGTCACCCAGTTATGACGACGCGTTGCGCTGAACAGGTCTTGACCCTGGGAATACTCATTAGCTGGCGTGCTGACGTGGAGCAGACGCTGCATCAGGGTGGTCATCACATCTTTATGATCGGTCAGCATGTTAATGCGCTGCGACGGCGTACCAGGCCAGTGGATCACCAGCGGAACATGCAGGCGAGGGCGCGCCCAGTCGACATCGTTGCGCTCGCTGCCCAGCGGTACGCCATGACCAGCGGTGATCACCACCACGGTATTCTCCAGCTTGCCGGATTCACGCAGCGCGTCCAGCACCCGGGCAATCTGGGTATCGACATTGCCTGCGGCCTGCGCGTAGCGGCGGTTGAAGGTTTTCTGGTTACTGTCATCCAGCGTCGTGCCGTTCAGGGCAACCCAGGAGAACCAGCGGTTGTCGTCCTGCGCATAACGGTGCAGCCAGCTGATCCACTGCCCTGCGGTCTGTTCGTCGGACTGGCTCTGCGTGGTCGGCAGTGAGAAGTCGGACAGCAGCGCCTGGCGATAGAGCGGACTGCTGAAACCATCTGAAGAGAACAGCCCCAGCTGATAGCCCTGCTGGTTGAGCCCGGTAATGAGCGCGGCAGGGATACGCGATGACAGCACGCCGTCCATATAACCTGGTGAAATGCCGTAGAACAGGCCAAAGATCCCGGCATCGGTCGAGTTACCGGAGCTCATATGCTGGGTAAAGCTGATGTTCTTCTCGGCGAACTCTGCCAGCGTCGGCATCTGTTTCTCAAAGCGGGAGTAGTTCAGACCGTCGACGGTGATCAGCAGAACGTTTTGTCCCTGACCCATGTCACGGTAGCGCAGATCGCTGAGCGGATACTGCACCGATACCGCTTCAGGATCCCCTTGTTCAATCAGGCGGCGCTGATACTCCTGGGCATCCAGCAGACCGTGTTTCTCCAGGAAGCGACGGGCGGTCATCGGATAGGAGAGCGGCAGGTTCGCGCGCTGCATGGTGATGGGGCGGTAGAAGTTGGCGTCTGCCCAGATATACATAAAGTGCGAGCCAATAAAGGCCACAAAAAAGAGGGCGGCCACCGGTTTGGCGTAGCGACGGCGCCGCGTCAGGCTGCGCAGTTTTTGCCAGCTCCAGGTGGCAAACAGCATCTCAATCAGCAGGATAATCGGCACGCTGATGAACATCAGCTGCCAGTCGCGCGCCGTTTCGTTCTGGTCGGGATTGATCACCAGTTCCCAGACGACGGGATTAAGATGCAGGTGAAAACGGGTAAAGACTTCGCTGTCGATCAGCAGCAGCGTCATGCCTGCGGTGGCGAGGATAGCGGAGATAAACCGCATCAGCCGCTGCGACATGACGATGAACGTCAGCGGGAAGAGGATCAGTAAATAGGTGGAGAAGACCAGAAAGCTGAAATGGCCAATGACGCTTATCCAGGAGAAGACCCTTCCGGCAAGCGTCGTCGGCCAGTCGGCGACAAACAGATAACGACTGCCAAGCACCATCGCCAGCAGAATGTTAAACAGGGCAAACCAGTGCCCCCAGCTAACCATCTGGGAGACTTTTTCACGGTAGCGCTGACGATTCGTCACCATAAACTGTCGTTCGTTTCCCTTAGTGCGCCTGGTCGTCGTTAACCGAGGACTGTAAGGCCTGAGCGAAAGATTTCGCGATCGCCTGGCGCTGGGCCGGCGCAACGCTGGTATTGATAAGGTTAGTCACCATATTTCCCAGAACCATCAGGGAAAGGTCTGTCGGTGCCTTATGTTTTTCCAGTACGTTGAGCAGCTCACTGAGCATTTGTTCAACGTGTTCATCACTGTAGCGGGAGAGTTGTGGCATAAATCTAAATCTGTTTGTGGAGGAAAGGGCAACATATTACCGTAGCAACAGCTTTTTTTCCCCTTTTTTATCTTCGGTTGCATACATGACTGGGGGGTGGTTGAATACGGCCCGGTCTAAAAGGAGAGTTTAACATGAGTCTGGATATCAACCAGATTGCTCTGCACCAGCTTATCAAGCGTGATGAGCAAACCCTTGAGCTGGTGCTGCGCGATTCTTTACTGGAACCGTCGCCTACCGTTGTTGACATGATGGCGGAGCTGCATCGGGTTTACAGTGCCAAAAACAAAGCCTACGGCCTGTTCAGCGAAGAGAGCGAACTGGCGCAGGCGCTGCGCCAGCAGCGTCAGGGTGAAGACGATTTTCTCGCGTTCAGCCGGGCCGCCACCGGCCGCCTGCGCGATGAGCTGGCAAAATACCCCTTTGCCGATGGTGGCATCGTCCTGTTCTGCCACTATCGTTACCTGGCTGTCGAGTACCTGCTGGTGGCGGTGCTGAACAACTTAAGCAGCATGCGCGTCAACGAGCAGCTGGATATCAGCTCGACCCACTATCTGGACATCAACCACGCGGATATTGTGGCGCGTATCGATTTGACCGAATGGGAAACCAATCCTGAATCCACCCGCTATCTGACCTTCCTGAAAGGCCGGGTAGGGCGTAAGGTGGCCGACTTCTTTATGGATTTCCTCGGCGCCAGCGAAGGGCTGAATGCCAAAGCGCAGAATAAAGGCCTGCTGCAGGCGGTAGATGACTTCACCGCAGAAGCCGAGCTGGACAAAGCGGAACGCCAGAACGTGCGCCAGCAGGTTTATGCCTACTGCAACGAACAACTGCAGGCGGGCGAAGAGATTGAACTGGAATCGCTCTCCAAAGAGCTGGCGGGCGTCAGCGAAGTGAGCTTCCAGGAATTCACGGCAGAGAAAGGCTACGAGCTGGAAGAGAGCTTCCCGGCAGATCGCAGTACCCTGCGTCAGCTCACCAAATTTGCCGGTAGCGGCGGCGGATTAACCATCAACTTTGATGCCATGTTGCTCGGCGAGCGCATTTTCTGGGATCCGGCGACCGACACGCTGACCATTAAAGGCACGCCGCCAAATCTGCGGGATCAGCTGCAGCGTCGCACCTCTGGCGGCAAATAACGGCCATAAAAAAACCCCGCAATGCGGGGTTTTTTTTCGACAAGTTTGCGATTACGCGCGAACGAAGTCGATGTGAGTCAGTTTTGGCTTGAAAGCGTGACGCTGTACTGCCTGAGCTTTAACTTTCTCTTCTTTACCGTCAACAACCAGAGTCAGCACTTCGCTGTAGAATTCAGCGTTGTTCTGCATGTTCCACACTTTGTCGTGGTCCAGTTCGATTGCGACAGGAGCAGCTTCGCCGCCATAGATGATGGCCGGGAATTTGTTAGCTGCGCGCAGGCGGCGGCTCGCACCCTTACCCTGCTCTTTACGTACTTCTGCATTGATAGTGAACATTGATTTCTCTCTGTATAAAAAATCCTGTTACAGGCGACCCAGCAACAGGTGAGTGTTCTGCCTCACGGATGTGAAGCGGGCGGCATTTTATACTCAAATGGCTTTCACATCAATGAAAAGTCCCGCTATCCCCGCAATTCATTGGCACGGCGGAAGCGGCCCTCATAATCAAACACTTTTTCTCGCACCTGCCAGAACTGCCCTTTTTTCCGCGCCACCACAAAATCCGGGTGACGCAGTAGCGGCTGTTGATGAACGATATCCGCCGCGGTGATCCAGCGCAGCGGTACACCGGGCGTACGGGTATGCGGGCGGATAAACAGTTGTTCAAAGGCGGTGCGCTGGGCGGGCGTGTGCAGACGGAAGCGCTCACTTACATCGGCACCATCTTCATCGTAATAGGTGATTTTCAGCCATTCGCCTTTATCATCGGCACCGTGTGCCAGCGCCATTCCACTGCAGCGGAGCACCAGGGCGTCCTTCAGCTTCAGGGCCGCTTTCAGCATATCGTCGGGATCGACCAGCACCGCATCGCATGTGCGGCAGCGACGGGCGGCGATATCGTTCTCGGCGTTGCACTGGGGGCAGTTTTTAAAGCGGAAGCGATAGTCACACTGTTCGCGATGGCCCTCGTCATCTTCAAACCAGCCCTGGCAGCTACGGCCAAAGTGTTCGATTAGCGTGCCGTCGGCGGTGGTTTTACCCCAGAAGGTATTGGCAAAGCCGCAGGCGGGGCAAAACACCTGTACCGGCACGTTGTCACTTTTGCCTTTTGGCGCACCCACTTCCGGGGCATACAGGTCATGGGGATTCCCGGCATAATCCAGGATCAGGCAGTCGGTTTTACCGGGGGCCAGGCGCAGGCCGCGGCCCACGATCTGTTGATAAAGGCTGACGGATTCGGTCGGACGCAGAATGGCGATCAGATCCACGTGCGGGGCATCAAAGCCGGTAGTAAGCACTGACACATTGACCAGATAGCGGAACTGCTGCGCCTTGAAATCCTCAATCAGCCGGTCGCGCTCGCTGCCCGGCGTTTCGCCGGTGATAAGCCTGGCCTCGCTGGCGGGGAGCAGGCCGGTGATCTCCCGGGCGTGCTCCACGGTGGCGGCAAAAATCATCACCCCTTTACGTTCGGCGGCAAACTCCATGATCTGGCTGATGATATGGGGAGTGATACGATCCTGCTTTTTCAGCTCGCGGTTGAGATCCGCCTCGCTGAACAGGCCGTTGCTCTGCACCCGCAACCGGCTGAAATCATACTGCACCACCGGCATATCCAGCCGCTCCGGTGGGGTCAGGTAGCCGTGTTTGATCATGTAGCGCAGCGGCAGCTCGTAAATGCAGTCGCGGAACAGCGCCTTTTCATTGCCGCGCACCATGCCGTGGTAATGGAAGCGGTAAATCCAGCCTTTGCCGAGGCGGAACGGCGTGGCGGTGAGCCCCAGCAGGCGGATCTGCGGATTTACGCTCTTCAGGTGAGTTAAAATCTGCTGATACTGGCTGTCGTCGTCATCGCTGATACGGTGGCATTCGTCCACGATCAGCAGCGAGAATTCGCTCTGAAACTTGTCCAGGTTGCGCGCCACCGACTGCACGCTGCCGAAGACCACTTTGCCGTGGCTCTCTTTACGCTGTAGACCGGCGGCAAAAATATCAGCCTCCAGACCCAGCGCCAGATATTTGGCATGGTTCTGCGCCACCAGCTCTTTGACGTGCGCCAGCACCAACACGCGGCCCCGGGCCAGGCGCGCCAGCTCGGCGATCACCAGGCTTTTGCCCGCGCCGGTGGGCAGGACAATGGCCGCCGGTTCTTTATGCTGACGAAAGTGGGCGAGGGTAGCGTCCACGGCTTCTTGCTGGTAAGGGCGAAGTGTAAAGGTCATGGGGTCTCGGTTTGGTTATCTCGCTCATATTATGCCACGAAACTTTTTCCCTTGAGTGGCGCACAGAGCCCGTTATACTTGGCTGTTCCTGACTGCTTCTTTTCCGGACGCGTTGTCCGGCTCCTGGCACCTTTAAGGCTTAAAATATTTCATGCGACTTGATAAGTTTATCGCTCAGCAACTCGGCGTAAGCCGCGCTATTGCCGGGCGTCTGATCCGCGCCAACCACGTTACCGTGGAGGGTGATATTGTGCGAGACAGCGCGTTCAAACTCCAGCCTGACCATCAGGTTGAGTACGAAGGCAATTCGCTGACGCAGCAGAATGGCCCGCGCTACTTCATGCTCAATAAACCGCAAGGCTATGTCTGCTCTACCGACGATCCCGACCATCCCACCGTGCTCTATTTTCTCGATGAGCCGGTCGCCCACAAACTGCACGCCGCCGGGCGTCTGGATATCGATACCACCGGCCTGGTGCTGATGACCGACGACGGTCAGTGGTCACACCGGATCACCTCGCCGCGCCACCATTGTGAAAAGACCTATCTGGTGACGCTGGAAAATCCGGTGAGCGACAGTACGGCAGAGCAGTTCGCCCACGGCGTTCAGCTGCATAATGAAAAAGATCTGACCAAACCTGCCGTGCTGGAAGTCATTACCCCAACCGAGGTGCGTCTGACCATCAGCGAAGGGCGTTATCATCAGGTGAAGCGCATGTTTGCTGCCGTGGGAAATCACGTGGTCGGTCTGCATCGCGAACGGATCGGGGCTATCGCTCTCGACCCGGACCTTGAGCCAGGCGAATACCGCCCGTTAACGGAAGAAGAAATTGCCAGCGTTGGCCTCTCTTCACGCTAATTTCAGGAGTTAATTGTGACCACCAGGCCACACTCGTCGTTCAGCATTGTCTTTATTCTTGGCCTGCTGGCCATGCTGATGCCGCTGTCCATCGACATGTATCTGCCTGCACTGCCGGTGATCGCCGAGCAGTTTGGCGTGCCGGCAGGCAGCGTACAAATGACCCTCAGCAGCTATATTCTCGGTTTTGCCCTCGGTCAGCTGCTTTACGGGCCAATGGCCGACAGCCTGGGGCGCAAACCGGTGGTGCTGGGGGGCACGCTGGTGTTCGCCGGCGCGGCGATGGCCTGTGCGATGGCGCAGTCCGTCGATCACCTTATTGTGATGCGTTTCTTCCACGGCCTGGCGGCTGCGGCGGCAAGCGTGGTCATCAATGCCCTGATGCGCGATATCTACCCGAAGGAGGAGTTCTCCCGCATGATGTCATTCGTCATGCTGGTGACCACCGTCGCGCCGCTGGTGGCGCCAATGGTCGGGGGGGCGGTGCTGGTCTGGTTTAGCTGGCACGCTATTTTCTGGATCCTGGCGCTGGCGGCCCTGCTGGCCTCGGCAATGATCTTCTTCTTTATTAAAGAGACCCTGCCTGCACAACACCGGCAGAAGTTTCATATTCGCACCACGCTTGGCAACTTTGCCTCGCTGTTTCGCCATAAGCGCGTGCTGAGCTACATGCTGGCCAGCGGTTTCAGCTTTGCCGGGATGTTCTCATTCCTCAGCGCCGGGCCGTTTGTCTACATTGAGCTTAACCATGTCTCACCGCAGCAATTTGGCTACTATTTCGCGCTGAACGTGGTATTCATCTTCGTGCTGACGATGATCAACAGCCGCTTCGTGCGCCGGGTAGGGGCACTGAATATGTTCCGCATCGGGCTGTGGATCCAGTTCGTGATGGCGGTGTGGATGGTGGTGACCGCTTACTTTGATGTCGGATTCTGGGCGCTGGTGATCGGTATTGCGGCGTTTGTTGGCTGTATATCGATGGTCTCGTCCAACGCAATGGCGGTCATCCTCGACGAATTTCCACATATGGCCGGTACCGCCTCTTCACTGGCGGGGACTTTCCGCTTTGGTATTGGCGCCATTGTCGGCGCGCTGCTTTCACTCGCGACGTTTAACAGCGCCTGGCCGATGCTCTGGTCAATTGCGCTGTGCGCCACTGGCTCAATTCTTTTCTGCCTTTACGCGAGTCGGCCAAGAAAATCGGTGAACTGATGCACAAAAAAGGGCTCTGACGGAGCCCTTTTTTGATACAGGTCAACCAGGATGCGGTTCACTCACCTCATGTTTGTTTCTTTTATGTAAAATCTATTTGTGTAAATAGTCACAGCTTTGTAGTTAAAAAGGTTGTGTTAGATCACAGAAACGGGTACATATAGCGCCGCTACAACCCTGAAACACCGCCAGAAAGCCCTGAAAAACAAGACGTCTGAACCCATAAATCCTGGATGTAAGCGTTTTCTCACTAAAAACAGAGCAGGCGGTTAATGTTGTGTTACTATAAATGTAAATAGATTGTGAAGTAAATTTGCTTCCGGGGAATAAACGTGAATACATTACAGCTCTCAATTGTGCATCGCTTGCCGCAGAGCTATCGCTGGTCGGCGGGTTTTGCAGGCTCGAAAGTTGAACCGATTCCGCAAAGCGGAACAACCCCTGATAATTGTCTGGTGGCGCTCAAACTGCTGAGCCCGGAAGAGGGCAACGCATGGCCGCTGATGGAAAAGCTGAGCCAGGCGCTGACGGACATTGAGCTTTACAGCTCGGTACTGGAGTGCGAAGGCGAGCCGTGCCTGTTCGTGAAAAGCCAGGATGAGTTTGCGGCAACCTGTCGCCTGAAAAACGTCGGCGTGGCTATCGCCGAGCCTTTCTCTGGCCAGAATCCTTTCTGAGCGTCAGCGTAACGCTAACAGCTGACGCGTATACTCCTGCGTCGGCGCGGCAAAGACGCGCTGACAGTCTCCCTGCTCGACCACCTCTCCCTGACGTAACACAATCACCTGGTGACATAGCGCACGTACCACCTGCAAATCGTGGCTGATGAAAATATAGGCCAGACGGTGTTTTCGCTGTAAATCTTTCAACAGCGCCAGGATCTGCGCCTGAACGGTTTTATCGAGGGATGAGGTCGGCTCATCCAGAATTATCAGCTCCGGGCGCAAAATCAGCGCGCGGGCAATGGCGATCCGCTGCCGCTGGCCGCCGGAAAAGGCGGCGGGGTAACGATGCCGGGTCTGTGGGTCGAGTCCCACTTCGCCCATTACCCGAATGACCTCCTCTTCACGCGCCTGCAGGCTAAGATTGGGCTGATGCACCCGCAGCCCCTCCTCAATGATCTGCTGCACGTTGAGGCGCGGGTTAAGAGACGAGTTAGGATCCTGAAAAACCACCTGCATCCGGTGGCGGACGGGCAACATCTGGCGGCGATCCCACTCATGCAGGGGCTTGTCGTCAAACAGGATCTCCCCCTTTGATGCGATCAGGCGTAACAGCGCCAGCCCGGTGGTGCTCTTGCCGGAGCCGGACTCACCCACCAGCCCCAGGGTCTCACCCGGGCGCAGGGTAAAGCTGACGTTGTTCAGCACCTGCTTGTTATCCACCACCCGGCGCAGGATGCCTTTACGTAGCGGAAACGCCACCGAGAGATCCTTCACCCGCAGCAGCGGCTGAACATCTTGCGGCAGTGGGATGGGATCCCCTGCGGGCTCGCTGTTGAGCAGGCGTTGGGTGTAGGAGTGCTGCGGTGCGGCAAGCAGCGGCGCGGCGCGGTTCTGCTCCACGCAGCGACCGTTCTGCATCACCGCCACCTGGTCGGCCAGCTTTCTCACAATGCTGAGATTGTGGGTAATAAACAGCAGGCTCATGTTCAGCTCGTCGCGCAGCTCGCGTAGCAGCTGCAGGATCTGCGCCTGCACCGTAACATCCAGCGCGGTGGTGGGCTCATCGGCGATGAGCAGCTCCGGACGGGTCAGCAGCGCCATGGCAATCATCACCCGCTGGCGCTCACCGCCCGAAAGCTGGTGCGGGTAATCGGCTAGCCGTTTTGCGGCGTTGCGGATCCCGGTGCGTTCGAGGCAGTCCAGCATCTCTCCGCGAGCCGCCTCTTTACGCATCCCGCGATGCAGGGAGAGCACCTCGTAGAGCTGTTTTTCAAGAGTATGGAGCGGATTCAGCGACACCATCGGCTCCTGAAAGATCATGGCGATCTTATTGCCGCGCACCCCGCGCAGTGTGCGCTCGTCAGCATGCAGCAAAGACTGGCCGTGAAACAGGATATCGCCCTGGGGATAGACCACCGGCGGGGCGGGGAGCAGACGCAGGATCGACAGGGCGGTGACGCTCTTCCCGGAACCCGACTCGCCAACCAGCGCCAGCGTCTCGCCGGCGTCAATTTTCAGGGAGATATCATTCACCACGGTGCGTAGCTCGTCCTGCTGGCGAAAAGCAACGGAGAGCGCGTCGATGTGAAGTAAAGGCTGCGTCATCTTAAACCGCCTTATTTGGATCAAAGGCATCGCGTACCGCTTCGCCAATAAAAATCAGCAAGGAGAGCAGTACAGCAACGGAGAGGAAAGCGGTGATCCCAAGCCACGGCGCCTGCAGGTTATTTTTACCCTGCAACAGCAACTCCCCCAAGGAAGGCGAGCCCAGCGGCAGGCCGAAGCCGAGAAAATCGAGCGAGGTGAGGGTAGTAATAGAGCTGCACAGAATAAACGGCAGGAAGGTGAGGGTGGCGACCATCGCATTAGGCAACATGTGGCGGAGAATGATCCCGCGATCGCTCACCCCCAGCGCCTGGGCGGCGCGAATGTAGTCGAAGTTGCGGGTACGCAGGAACTCCGCCCGCACCACGCCTACCAGGGCCATCCAGCCAAACAGCACTGTGATAGCCAGCAGCCACCAGAAGTTAGGCTGCACCACGCTTGAGAGCAAAATAATTAAAAACAGTGTTGGCATGCCGGACCAGACTTCGATAAACCGCTGTCCCCAGAGATCAATTTTGCCGCCGTAATAGCCCTGGATCGCCCCGGCCAGCACCCCCATGACGCTGGAAAACAGGGTCAGCAGCAGGCCAAACAGTATGGAGATGCGGGTACCGTACAGAATACGCGCCAGCACATCGCCGCCGTTGGCATCGGTACCCAGCCAGTTTTGTGCCGAGGGTGGCGACGGGAACGGTGTGGTAGTGGCAAAGTTAATGCTGTTAGCGCCAAAGCGGACCGGCGTCCAGAGCACCCAGCCGTGCTCATTTAATTGCGCCTGTAGCCACGGATCCTGATAATCCGCCGCGGTAGCAAAGGGGCCGCCAAAGTCGCTCTCGCTGTAATCCTTGAAAACCGGCACGTACCAGCGATCGTTAAAGTGCACCAGCAGAGGTTTGTCATTGGCAATGATCTCCGAACAGAGGCTCAGCGCAAAAAAGAGGGCGAAGATCCACAGCGACCAGTAGCCGCGGCGGTTGTGACGAAAGCGAGCCCAGCGGGCCTGGTTGACGGGGCTTAAGCGCGGCATCAGCGACCCTCAAAATCAATACGCGGATCGACCAGCGTATAGCAGATATCACTCAGGATATTCAGCAGCAGGCCAATCAGGGTGAAAATATAGAGCGTGCCAAACATCACCGGATAATCCCGCGAAACGGTGGCCTCGTAGCCCAGCAGACCCAGGCCGTTGAGGGAGAACATCACCTCAATTAACAGGGAGCCGGTAAAGAACATGCTGATAAAGGTGGCCGGAAAACCGGCGATCACCAGCAGCATGGCATTACGAAAAATATGTTTCCACAGGATGCGTCGCTCACTCACCCCCTTCGCGCGGGCGGTGACCACGTACTGCTTGCGGATCTCATCGAGAAAGGCGTTTTTGGTCAGCATAGTCAGGGCCGCAAAGCCGCCTATCACCGTCGCCAGCACCGGCAGGGTAATGTGCCACAGGTAGTCGGTTATCTTTTTGTACCACGGCAGGCTGCTGAAATCGGTCGAGACCAGCCCGCGCAGCGGGAAGAGATCGAAGTAGCTTCCACCGGCGAAAAAGACAATCAGCAGGACGGCAAACAGGAACGCCGGGATGGCATAGCCAATAATAATGAAGGTGCTGCTCCAGATATCGAACCGGCTGCCGTTATCCATCGCCTTACGAATACCTAACGGAATGGAGACCAGATAGATGATCAGCGTCCCCCATAGCCCCAGAGTAATGGAGACCGGCAGGCTCTCTTTAATCAGATGCAGCACCGAGGCGCTGCGAAACAGGCTGTCGCCAAAATCGAAGCGCAGATAGTCGCCCAGCATTTTGAAGTAGCGTTCATGGATCGGTTTGTCGAAGCCGTATCGCTGGGTGATCTCGGCGATCACCTCCGGATCGAGCCCGCGCCCGCCGCGATAGTGGCTCTCATTGATATTGCCGACCCCGGTGCGGGCATGGCTGGCACGCATGCCCGCATCGCCTCCGCCAGGAATCGTCCCGCTGTTACCGAACTCGATGGCGGCAATCGCCTGATCCACCGGGCCGCCCGGAGCAATCTGCACGATAAAAAAGTTGATGGTGATGATCGCCCACAGAGTGGGGATCACCAGCAGTAAACGACGAAGTAAATATGCGCCCATTGCGATCCCTTAACGCCGTTCGGCGGGTAATTTCGCCGCTTTGTTAACGTCATACCACCAGGTATCAAACCCGAGAGAATAAACCGGGCGCTGGGCGGGAAGGGCGAACTTATCCCAGCGGGCGACCCTGTCTTCCCCCATAAACCACATTGGCAGCATGTAATAGTTCCAGGTCAGTACCCGATCCAGCGCCCGGCCAAGCGGTACCAGTCTGGCTTTATCCCCCTGCGCGGCGACGATTTGCGCAATCAGGTTGTCCACCGCCGGATTTTTCACCCCCGGTGAATTGTAGGTGGAATCAATGTACTGAGAGGCCCAGGAGATTTGCAGATCGCTGCTCGGCCACGGCATGGCCCGCCACAGGCGAGGCATCATATCGTAATCGCGGTTGCGCATCCGGTTGGTGAGCTGTGAATTATCCACCTGACGGATATTCAGGGTAATGCCCAGCCGCGCCAGGTTGTGCTGGAACGGCAGTACCCACTGATTGTTGCCGCCGGAGGCCAACAGCAGTTCAAAACTGAGCGGTTTGCCGGTTTGCTTATTGACCCGCTGCTTATTTCGGATGACCCAACCCGCCTCGTCCAGCAGCTGGCTGGCTTTCAGGAGATTGTTACGATCAAAGCCGTCGCCTTTCGAGACGGGGGGCTGAAAGCGAGTCGTAAACACTTCCGGGGGAACTGCATTTTTTAACGGGCCGAGGAGCGTCAGCTCCTCGGCATCCGGGTAGCCCTGGGCGGCATACTCGGTATTCTGGAAATAGCTGTTGGCACGGCTGTAGGCACCATAAAAGAGCGCCTTGTTCATCCACTCAAAATCGAAGGCGAGGGTAATGGCCTGGCGCACGCGGCGATCGGTAAATACCGGGCGCTGAATATTAAATGCCAGCCAGCGCGTGTCCTGCGCGGAATCATTTTTCAGCGCCTCTTTCACGATAAAGCCGCGATCAAAGTTTTTTCCGCTGTAGCGTGTGGCCCAGTTTTTGGCGCTGCTCTCGACCCGCATATCAAAGGCACCCGCTTTAAAGGCTTCGAAGGCCACGTTGTCATCCAGATAGTAGTCGTAGCGCAGGGTGTCGAAATTCCAGCGGCCCCGGTTTACCGGCAGGTTTGCCGCCCAGTAATCTTTTACCCGGGAATAAATCACATATTGCCCCATCCGCCAGCTGGTGATGCGATACGGCCCGCCAGCCAGCGGTGGGGTGGAGAGCGGGTCGCTGAGCTTATGATCTTTCCAGAACTTTTCCGGCATTACCGGCAAGGTGAGCAGGCTCAGCATGTCCTCTTTATTAGGACTGGCAAGGGTAATGCGCACCGTCAGCGGCGCGATGGCGGTCACCGTCGCCCCTTTGTAGACCAGCCGGAACTGAGGAACGCCCTCGGTCATAAATTTATGGAAGGTGAAGGCGACATCGCTGGCTTTGACCGGCGTACCGTCATGAAACCGCGCCAGCGGGTTGATGGTCAGCTCCATCCAGGAGAAATCATCTCCATAGCGGGCGGTTTCAGCCACCAGCGGATAATAGCTGCCGGGCTCGTCGTCTGACGTGGTAAAGAGGGTGTCGTAGAGGGCGTCGGTTCTTTCTGCCGCCACGCCGCGCAGGGCATAGCGGTTGAAATTATCGAAGGTGCCATTTGCCGCCAGGGTCACAGCGCCCCCTTTTGGCGCGGCGGGATTGACGTAATCGTAGTGATCGAAATTGCTGGCATATTTTGGCTCGCCAATAACCGCGAAGGCGTAGCTCTCTTTAATGGTTTGCGCCTGACTGAACCCGCTCATTAACGCCACCATCAGCATCACAATGCGCACTATCATTACGCTACGTTTTCCTTATCTGTTCTGCCCGGGCAAGATACCAGAATAATAAGTGACGTAGCGGTGGTTGGGCAATTATTCGCTATCAAGGTGAATATCAGGTTGCCAGTTCAGGAACTGCTCCAGGGGCAGGGGCCGGCTTATCCAGTAGCCCTGCAGCAGATTGACGTCGTGATCGCGCAGCCATTTCGCCTGCTCGGGAGTTTCGACACCTTCGGCGACGGTCACCATATTCAGCCGCCGGGCCAGGGTCAGCACCGCATCCAGTACCGGGGAGGTGACAGTTTCCATCCCGATAGCATTCACGAAACCCCGGTCGATTTTGAGGTAGTCCATGGTAAAACGCTCAAGGTAGATCAGGGCGCTATGTCCGGTGCCAAAATCATCCACGGCGATTTCAAAACCTTCCAGATGCAGCCACTCAAACAGCTTTGTCGCTTCCCGTTGATTGAGCATGTCGCGCTCGGTAATTTCGAGCACAATCTGGAAATGATCCGGTGGCAGCGAGGCGGCAAACTTGCGCATGTCATCTTTAAAGCTCTCGGCGTGCAGGTGGCCTGGCGAAATATTAATGCCCAGCTTGGAGCCTGGTGGCAGCCGTTTCGCTAACGCCGGTGCATCGCGCAGGATCAGGTCGAAAAGGTGCAGCGTCAGCGGCACAATCAGTTGCTGGGCCTCTGCAAAGTTAATAAAGGCATCCGGCGGGATCGCCCCCGCGCCGGGATGCTGCCAGCGCATCAACACCTCCACGCCCCGCATCTGCAAATCGCTGGCACCTACCACTGGCTGGTAGACCACATGAAACTGATTCTGCTTAATGCCGGTGAGGATCTCTTTCCGCGGGTTGGCGCGCATCATTAGCCAGTAGAAGCAGAGCACCCCGACGCTGGAGCCGCACAACAGACCAAACAGCAGCGCGAAGACCAGATCTTCCATCGTCCAGCTTTCGGCGTAGAGATTAACGGTGAGCGGCAGTCCTTCAATTTTGCTTGAGCGCGCAGGGCGCTCTTTCAGCTCCGAAACGTGGGTGATGCGGTTTGAATAGGTGGAAAAAACCGTATTGCCAATGATCAGGGAAATACCGGCAAACTCATCCTGGCGAGCGGTATAAAGCAAATAAGGGGTCAGGTTGAGGTTAATAGAGGTAAATATCCCGCCATCTTTCATCAGCAGATTACGATGCCACAACACAATGGCCGGTTTTTTCGGCATCATTGGCGTACCCGGCAGCAGGGCCATATCTACCGCTTTAGTTGCGTCAATTTCCGGCACCAGTTCGCTGAGCGCGACATGCATCGGCCCGGTTGCTGATGAGCAGAAGGCCATTTTATCTTTCACCAGCAGAAAGGCGCGGACGTTCAGGCTGAATGACGCGCGGGAGGTGAGTTCAGAGCGTACATCCTGGCACTCGCTGAGCGTCAGCGGTTGTAATTCATCAACAGAAACGCGCAGCTCTTTAAAATAACTTTCCATGTAGTCATGGAGGTCTTTAATCAGGTTATCGTATTTTACTTCGCGTTTATGGTAGCTGAAAAAAAACTGCATACCGCCGCAGAGCAGGGCGACGATAAGAGCTGAAAGTACGCTGAGCATCAGCACCTTTCGGCGGGAAGATAAATGGCGGGTAAACATAAATGTTATGGGATCCTGATTTGCCGCCCGCATTATCATGACGGCTAAACTCACGCAACAACAAAACTATAGCCTGGAACGAGCCGTCCAGACTTATCGCGTCCTGCGATAAAAAAAAAGCACTGCCATAGCAGTGCTTTTTTCCATGCTGTCAGTCAAGGGAAACGGACAGCACAGGCGGTTAACTGCGAGTCAGTACACGACGCGCTTCATTGTAGCGCTTCTTCCAGTATGGCTCGTTCATACTGGAGATCGTCACACCACTGCTGGTGGACGCGTGAACAAACTGGTCGTTACCAATATAGATGCCGACATGACGGCCGGTTGAACCCGCACGGAACAGAACTAAATCGCCGGTACGTAAGCTATTACGTGAAATCGATTTGCCCATTTCCTGTTGTTCATAGGTTGAACGCGGAAGTTCTAAACCAAACTGTTCGCGGAAGGTACGCTGTACGAAACCGGAACAATCAATGCCTTTACGTGTTTCGCCGCCCAGGCGATAGCGCACGCCCTTCCAGCTGGCATACTGGTCCATTAATCGGGATTTGATATCCAGATTGCTGACCATTTTTTCAAATTCATCCTGAGAAGCTTGCAGTGAAGAGGCGTCTTCTGACCCCACAACACGCGTCTCAGGATGCATATTCTTTGCGGTGTTCGATGCGCTACAAGCTGAAAGCAGAACCGCGACTGCAATCGCCGGGATTACCCGTGAGAAGTATCTCAAGATCGGTTGAGATTTGACCATGTTGTTTATTTTCCCTTGAAGTCCTTAACGACAAATATCGTTATAAAAAATGCCAAGCGAGACGAGACTAAATACCTGCGCACTATCAGACAATTCTTTATGGTCAAATCTGTGGCGAATCGCACAAATTTATTTACAACGATAATAATTGTGGCGCTGAGGTAAAACGAGTCTGAGATTACCTGATTGAGACAGGTATTGCGAGTAAAAATACTCAATTTTTTTATAAGGAAATATGATAGTAAAAGTAACTTGACGGGAACGTGGTCAGACAGGGTGATTTAGGTTAAGTAATGTACAACGCGTTAATTTCTAACGTTATTAATGTGACAGGAAGATGACAAAGACGCTGAAATCGAGGGAAAAATCTATCAGGGATCGGTTATGATCCCTGATGGTTATTGTTAATTTCGGTTAGTAACTTGTTTCGATTTTGTTGTATTGCCGGGCAGGTAACGATTAAAGAAGGCGATTAAACGCTCACTCAATGGCGTCATCAGGCACCACGGAAGCCCAATCAACGCCACAGAAAGGGATCCAACGGCAATATCAGTGAGCCAATGCGCACCGATCATTACTCGAGGGAATGCGAAAACCACAAAAATAATCAGGGCTAATACGAAAGTCTTATGGCCGAAATAACGCCACATAAAAGCGCTGAAAATAAGCAGCATCATTCCGTGATCGCCTGGGAAACTGTCTTTAGAGGCATCTTTTGTCGAAATATGCAGCAATTCACTGACGCGGTAAATATCCGGGAAAAATAGCGTCGGACTTGAGCGTTTCACCGGTATTAAGGCCTGCGCCAGCTGGTTCAGCACCACCGCGGTCAGTAGCATCACCAGGCCAATCATCAGAATACGTCGACGCCCGGCGGGACTCTCTTTTCGCCAGAACGTCAGCATCAGATAACCCATCGCCAGCAGCGAGCAGCCGTCAAAGGCACGGTTATTGGTAATTGCTACCAGCCACAGGAAGGCGCGACTCTCTCCCAGTTGCCGGTTAAAGAAGTGGAATATCCCGCTATCCAGCGGGAACCAGAAACCGTGGTTGACCGGCAGATACCAGGATAAAAAGAGCGCCACACCGGCGACATTAAGCAATAAAATGGGGAAAAGTCGGGTTTTCATCATTACGCCGTAAGTAGTTCAATCAGGGCAACGTTAGTTCCCCGAACTTAAACGAAGCTTCAACAAGCTCGACTGTAAGGCATTCCAGTCGGTGTTAACCGCACTAATTAACTCTATTCGGCTGTCTGGCGGCGCTACACCCTGCGTTTCGATGAAGAAATCTTCCCCCTGACGATTAATCCGTACCAGCCCATCGGGGGTACGCATTACCCCTTTCACCCGTTCAACCGGCGCAAGCCGCGCCCACTCCAGTAAACCGATGGTATCGAAGCAGGTGTCGGCGTCGAAGACCCAACCACAGGCCTGATGCCCCTGGCCGCTGTTCAGGCTGCGACGCCAGCGCTGGTGCGCAGGCAGACTCAGTGCCGCCAGACCCTGTTTTTCGCCGTGGCTGTGGGAATGGGCTGCGCTGGCGGGCAGTTCAGCAAGATTACGCCGCGGCAGGTCGAGCAGGGCATTATCCACATTCCCCTGGGTGGTATGCGCAAGCTGACGCTCGCCGCCGAAGTGCTGCCACCAGAGTTCCAGCGCGGCGCGGCTTTCCGGGGTGGCGCGGTCCTCTTTATTGGCAATGATGATGTCGGCGGCCGCCAGCTGGTCGCGGAAATTCTCGTTCTGGACAAACTTTTCGTCCAGCAGCTGACGGGGATCAAGCAGGCACAGGGTGGCGCGTAAATCGATCCACGGCTCATAGACCGGAGCGGTCAGCAGGTCGAGGATCTGCTTCGGATGACCGAGCCCGGTAGGTTCAATCAAGAGCCGGTCGGGCTTGCCCTGTCGCAGCAGAGTATTCAGCCCCACCTGCATCGGCAGGCCGTTCACGCAGCACATGCATCCCCCTGGGATCTCCTTTATCAGCGCCCCGTTATCGGCCATCAACGCGCCATCAATGCCGATCTCGCCAAATTCATTGACCAGCACGGCCCATTTTTCGTCAGGATCTTTATTGGCCAGCAGGTGCAGTATCGACGTGGTTTTCCCGCTGCCGAGAAAACCGGTAATGAGGTTGGTTTTAGTCACAGGTGCTCCAGGGTGATAAATGTAATGCTATAACAATTATCAATAATCCTGGCGGAAAAGAACAGCATTGGAAAGGGGAAGGGCGAACGGGAGACTCCCCGCTCGCCTTAAGCGCAATAAAGGTTAAAGCGACAGCGTGTCGATAATCGCCTGGCGCGCGCCCGACTGGCTGATACGCTGGTAAGCCTGGGTGATGGCCTCCACGAACTGAGGATCCTGAGGCAGGTCGTGGCCAAAAATTTCATTCAGCGCCAGCAGGGCGGTCACGCGCTCCTCCTCGCTGCTGGTCTCAATGATGGCGCGAATTTTATCGCTCAGCGGATCGCGCACGTCAATGGCATTGCCCGCATCATCCACGCCGCTGACGTAGCGCATCCATCCGGCGACTCCCAGCGCCAGCAGTGGCCAGGCGGTGTCGCGCTGCAGGTGGAGGCGGATACTCTCCAGCATTCGCTGCGGCAGTTTCTGGCTGCCGTCCATCGCAATCTGCCAGGTGCGGTGTTGCAGTGCCGGGTTGGCGAAGCGGTCAATCAGGCTGTCGGCGTAGGTGATCAGATCCACCCCGGTGATGCGCAGCGTCGTCGCCTGTTCGTTAAGCATCAGACGACGGGCGGCGTCACGCAGCGCGCTGTCGGCCATGCAGTCGTTAATATGGGCGAAACCGGCCAGATAGCCGAGATAGGCGAGGAAAGAGTGGCTGCCGTTGAGCATGCGTAGCTTCATCTGCTCCCAGGGGAGGACATCCTGCACCATCTGTACTCCGGCCACTTCCCACTCCGGGCGACCGGCAACAAAGTTATCTTCGATCACCCACTGAATAAACGGCTCGCAGCTAATGGCGCACGGATCCTCAACCCCCACTTCGCGGGCGATTTCCGCAAGGGAGTCGTCGGTGGCGGCGGGAACGATCCTGTCCACCATCGTGCCCGGGAAGCTGACGTTGGCGCCGATCCACTCCGCCAGCTCTGGCGAGCGCTTGTGGGCCATCCCCAGCACCGCATTTTTCACCACGTGGCCGTTGTCCGGAATGTTATCGCAGGAGAGCACGCTGAACGGTGCCAGGCCGCGCTCGCGGCGGCGATGCAGAGCTTCGACCAGGATACCCGGCGCCGAGTGCGGCATTTCAGGGTACTCCAGATCGTGAATAATACGTTCGTTGCGGGTATCCAGCTTGCCGGTGGCCGGATCGATACAGTAACCCTTTTCCGTGATGGTCAGAGAGACGATCGCCACCTGCGGCTCGCAAAACTTCTCAATAATGGCCGCCAGCGAATCGAGTTTAGCGTTCAGGCATTCATGTACCGCCCCGACGATAATCGGCTGATTTCCGTCGGCGCCTTTTTCCAGCACCGTAAAGAGATGATCCTGCGCGCGCAGCTGGCTCATCAGCGTATCGCCGCTAAACAGGCTAATCTCACAGATCCCCCAGTCGCCGCCTTTGGCATTCAGCACCCGGTCGGTCAGGAGCGCCTGATGGGCGCGATGAAAGGCGCCAAAGCCGAAATGGACGATACGGGAGCGTAACGCCTGACGATCGTACTGCGGCTGCAACACGTGAGCGGGGAGCGCGGTGGAGGCAATTGTCTTCATGAAATAAACACCTGATTAACCATTAATTAACAAGGTGAGTGTAAAGTTATATGACAACAAATTGAATTGGTAAGCCGTAAATATCCGGGATCTGTGAGATGGATCAATCAATATTGCGAGGCGAGTTGACCTGTTTCCGCATGCATGTATGGTAGTCGTCATCACATGACGAAATATTGGTATAACAACTTTTGAGGGTGAATCGATGGAACAAACCTGGCGTTGGTACGGACCCAAAGATCCTGTTTATCTTGATGACGTGCGTCAGGCTGGCGCAACGGGCGTTGTCACCGCGCTACACCATATTCCTAACGGTCAGGTGTGGCCGGTAGAAGAGATCAAAGCGCGTCAGGCGCTGCTGGCCGAAAAAGGACTCACCTGGTCGGTGGTGGAGAGTATTCCGGTTCACGAGGAGATTAAAACCCACTCCGGCGACTATCAGACCTGGATCGCCAACTACCAGCAGAGCATTCGCAACCTCGCGGCCTGCGGCATTGACACCGTATGCTACAACTTTATGCCGATCCTCGACTGGACGCGTACCGACCTCGAATATCAGCTGCCGGATGGTTCAAAGGCGCTGCGTTTTGACCAGATCGCCTTTGCCGCGTTCGAGCTGCACATCCTGAAGCGTGAAGGCGCAGCGGCTGACTATACTGCAGAAGAGCAGCAGCAGGCGCAGGCGTGGTTCGATGCGGCAAGCGAAGCGGATATCGAAAAGCTGACCCGCAATATCATCGCCGGCCTGCCGGGGGCGGAAGAGGGCTACACCCTCGACCAGTTCCGCGCGCGCCTGGCGGAGTATGGCAACATCGACAAAGCCCAGCTGCGGGAAAATATGGCCGTCTTCCTGCGCGCTATCGTGCCGGTGGCGGAAGAGGTGGGCGTGCGTCTGGCGGTTCACCCGGACGATCCACCGCGTCCTATCCTGGGCCTGCCGCGTATCGTCTCCACCATTGAGGATATGCAGTGGCTGAAAGAGACGGTCGACAGCATCAGCAACGGCTTCACCATGTGTACCGGCTCCTACGGCGTGCGGGCCGACAACGACCTGGTGCAGATGATTGAAACCTTCGGCGACCGCATTCACTTTACCCACCTGCGGGCAACCTGCCGGGAAGAGAATCCGAAGACCTTCCACGAAGCGGCGCACCTCGGCGGCGACGTGAATATGGTGGCGGTCGTGGATGCCATTCTGCGTGAAGAGAAACGCCGTAAGCAGGCGGGGGATCTGCGTCCTATTCCGTTCCGTCCGGATCACGGGCACCAGATGCTGGACGATCTGCGTAAGAAAACCAACCCAGGTTATTCGGCCATTGGCCGTCTGAAAGGGATGGCGGAAGTGCGCGGCGTGGAGCTGGCGCTGAAGATGACCAAATATCCTGAGCTTCTTTAAGCCTTGATGCCCGGTGGCGCTGCGCTTACCGGGCCGACAAAAAAACCGGCCAATGAGCCGGTTTTTTTATGTGTGCTTTTGTAGGCCGGGTAAGGCGAAGTCGCCACCCGGCAAAACAGCCCGCACTTAGTCAGCACGACCCATATAGCGTTTTTCTTCGATATGGATGCGGATTTTCTCGCCTGCGGAGAGGTATTCCGGCACCTGCACGACCAGACCGGTGGTCAGGGTTGCAGGTTTGTTACGTGCAGACGCGGATGCGCCTTTAATGCCCGGCGCCGTATCCACGATCTCCAGATCAACGGTCTGCGGCAGCTCCAGCGCCAGCAGAACGCCATCCCAGGTCAGAACCTGCATATCCGGCATGCCGCCTTCAGGAATAAACAGCAGCTCTTCTTCGATCTGATCTTTGGTGAAGATGTATGGCGTGTAGTCTTCTTTATCCATAAAGACATATTCGTTGCCGTCAACATATGAGAAATCGACATAGCGACGGGTCAGGGTAACGGTATCCACGATATCGTCGCCTTTGAAACGTTCTTCAACTTTCAGACCGGTACGTACATCGGCGAAACGCATTTTGTACAGCGTTGCTGCGCCACGGGCGCTGGGTGCCTGAATATCGATGTCTTTTACAATCAGCAGTTTGCCGTTGTAATTCAGCACCATACCTTTCTTAATTTCGTTCGCTCTTGGCATTGTAGTAATCCTGTTAACGGGAAGGTCAAAAATATCGCGTCAAAGTACTCGCGCGCGGCATTTCAGGCAAGCGGATTTCGCGGCTTTTGCTATCAATACGCAAAAGGTGTTACTGTGCCCGTCACGCCCGCGGGAGCGGCTTTCTTTCAGGTAAAGTACGAATATGGATTGCCGTCCGGACTGCGGAGCATGTTGCACCGCCCCCTCCATCACCAGCCCCATTCCCGGGATGCCCAACGGCAAGCCTGCCAATACCCCCTGCGTGCAGTTGGACGCGCAACAGCGCTGCAAAATTTTCGGCTTGAGCTCGCGGCCCAAAGTGTGTGCTGGCCTGCAGCCGTCGCGGGAGATGTGCGGCGATACGCGCGGCCAGGCCATGACCTGGCTGCTCGAACTCGAGGCGCTTACCGCGCCTTAAATGTCCTTTATACGCGTCAGACAGATCGTCGTAGCGATGCACATCCCCAGCGCAATCCAGAATACCGCGTGATAGCTCCAGATCTCGGCCACGACGCCCGCCACGGAGCCTGCGATGATCCAGCCGACGCGAGTAGTGTTGGTATAAAGCGTGGTGGCCGCGCCCGCCTGACCTGGCATCAGATCCTGGAAATAGAGCATGCCGATCCCGGCGAGAATGCCAATATAGATGGCGTTCAGCAGCTGTAACCCGAGCAACACTACCGGCGTGTGCGCGGTGAGCATCCCGACGTAAAACAGCAAACCGGCAACGGCGGCAACGCGCATCAGGAAGCGCTTACCGAAGCGTTTTGCGTAGTAGCCCGCAATCAGCATCGTCGGGATCTCCAGCCCGGCAGCGGTTCCCATCATTACTCCCGCCAGCTTCTCGGAGAGATGCAGCTCATTAATGATAAACAGCGGCATATTGATGATATAGAGGCTGTTGGTGCCCCACATTAAGGTGCAGATGGTAAACAGCAGCAGGGCGTCGCGACGGTTGCGGCGCGGCGACTCCAGCACCCCGGTTGCCAGCTTCGGCTCCTTGCGCATCGTCGGCAGGAAAAACCAGACCATCGCGCCACAGACAACAAACGCCACGGCGGCGCTGATATACATCACTGGGAAGCCAAAGCCCATCGCCAGCGCATAGGCTACCGGCGGCCCCACGACCCAGGCCAGCGACACCTGGGCACGCAGGATCGAGCTGAACATCACCGCCTCGCGACCGGTATGGTCGGCATGTTCGCGGGCGAGGGCAAACAGCTGCGGGTTGGCGGTAGAGCCAAAGCTGCTAAGGAATACGCCGACAAACAGCAACACAAAGTAGTTACGGTTCCATGCGAAGAGCAGGCAGGCCAGGACACCCAGCAGACAGCAGAAGACGATTAAGGATTTGCGATCGCCCCGCTTGTCTGAACGACCGGCCAGGAACTGGCTGACCAGGATGCCGATAATGGCGCTACCGGTAAAGAAGAAGCCGACCATGGCCGGGCGGGCATGCACCTCGTTGGTAAGGAACAGGCTCAGCGTCGGGGTTTGTAGCGCGCCGGCAATGCCGGTAAGGAAAGCAACAATTAAAAACGCCGATGAGGTCAAATCAAATGACTTCGGTGAGGCGGCTGCGGGCGTGGTGTGCATGTTTCTGTATCAGTGATATGAAGAGACGCGGAGTTTACGCCGCTTGTCATAAAATAAACAGATACCCTCGCCAATTACCCCACAAAAAATCAAAACAGCTTTTTATTCCGCCGCTGCGCTTGCTGAAGTTGCTGAAGCCGAGCGGCTGTACGCCCCCGGAAGGCAGCGGCCTGCAGCAAAAATGTGCTGTAACTCTAAATTCTGCATGCTGAAATGCGGCTTTACTTGCAAGGAAGCCTGTAAAGCGCAAGACTTCTTGAAACGTTTCAGCGCTAATTGGTTTACCTAACTCAAACGGATTGGCGCCTTTTTTCACATTTAAGCTGAAACGATTCAATTTCAGCAGGAGTGGAGAACCATGTTCCAGTTATCCGTGCAGGACATTCATCCCGGCGAACAGGCCGGTACTAAAGAAGAGGCTATTCGGCAGATCGCCGCCGCGCTGGTGCAGGCGGGCAACGTCGCCAACGGCTACGTTGACGGCATGCTGGCGCGTGAGCAGCAGACCTCTACTTTCCTTGGCAATGGCATCGCCATTCCGCATGGCACCACCGATACCCGCGATCAGGTGCTGAAAACCGGCGTTCAGGTCTATCAGTTCCCGCAGGGCGTGCTCTGGGGTGAAGGGCAGGTGGCCTATGTTGCCATCGGCATTGCCGCCAGCAGCGATGAACACCTCGGTCTGCTGCGTCAGCTGACGTACGTCCTGAGCGACGACGCCGTGGCTGAACAGCTGAAATCCGCCACCACCGCCGAAGAGCTGCGCGCCCTGCTGATGGGTGAAAAGCAGAGCGAAGCCCTGAAGCTGGATAACGAGACACTGACGCTCGACGTAGCCGCCTCCGATCTGGTGACCTTACAGGCGCTGAACGCCGGTCGCCTGAAAGAGGCTGGTGCAGTGGATACCGCCTTTGTAGCTCATGCCATTAACGACAAACCGCTGAATCTCGGTCAGGGCGTCTGGCTGAACGACTGTGCTGAAGGCAACCTGCGCAGCGCGATCGCCGTCAGCCGTGCGGCAACCGCATTCGATACCGCCGGTGAAAACACGGCGATGCTGGTGACCGTCGCCATGGCCGATGAACAGCCGGTTGAGGTGCTGAAGCGCCTTGGCGATCTGCTGCTGAACAAAAAAGCTGAACAACTGCTGAAAGCGGATGCCGCAACCCTGCTGGCGCTACTGACCAGCGATGATGTGAACACCGATGAACTGCTGAGCGCCGAGTTTGTGGTGCGCAACGAACATGGCTTGCATGCCCGTCCTGGCACCATGCTGGTCAATACCATTAAACAGTTCAACAGCGACGTGACCGTGACCAACCTCGACGGCAGCGGTAAACCGGCCAACGGCCGCAGCCTGATGAAAGTCGTGGCGCTGGGCGTGAAGAAAGGGCATCGCCTGCGCTTCACCGCGCAGGGTGCGGATGCTGAACAGGCGCTGAAAGCGATTGGCGAAGCCATCGCGGCGGGTCTGGGGGAGGGCGCATAATGAGCAGACGTGTTGCCACTATTACGCTGAACCCGGCTTACGACCTCGTGGGCTTTTGCCCGGAAATTGAACGCGGCGAAGTCAACCTCGTGCGTACCACTGGCCTGCACGCGGCAGGTAAAGGGATTAACGTTGCCAAAGTGCTGAAGGATCTGGGCATCGACGTCACCGTCGGCGGTTTCCTCGGCAAAGACAACCAGGATGGTTTCCAGCAGCTGTTCAGCGAGCTGGGGATCGCCAACCGTTTCCAGGTGGTGCAGGGGCGTACCCGCATCAACGTGAAGCTGACCGAGAAAGATGGCGAAGTTACCGACCTGAACTTCTCCGGTTTTGAAGTGACCCAGGCCGACTGGGAGCGTTTTGTGAATGACTCCCTGACCTGGCTGGGTCAGTTCGACATGGTCTGCGTCAGCGGCAGTCTGCCGTCCGGCGTCAGCCCGGAAGCCTTTACCGACTGGATGACGCGTCTGCGAAGCCAGTGCCCATGCATCATCTTTGACAGCAGCCGCGATGCGCTGGTGGCGGGTCTGAAAGCCGCACCGTGGCTGGTGAAACCTAATCGTCGCGAACTTGAGATCTGGGCAGGCCGTAAGCTGCCAGAATTAAAGGATGTGATTGAAGCCGCCCATGCGCTGCGTGAGCAGGGTATCGCTCATGTGGTCATCTCTCTGGGGGCAGAGGGTGCGCTGTGGGTTAACGCCTCCGGCGAATGGATCGCCAAACCACCGTCGATGGAAGTGGTCAGCACCGTCGGTGCCGGCGACTCGATGGTGGGCGGGCTGATTTATGGCCTGCTGATGCGCGAATCCAGTGAACATACTTTACGTCTTGCCACCGCCGTTGCAGCCCTGGCTGTCAGCCAGAGCAATGTCGGTATTACCGATCGTACCCAGTTGGCCGCGATGATGGCGCGCGTTGACTTAAAACCCTTTAACTGACAGCAGGAGAGGCATAATGAAAACGCTGCTGATTATTGACTCTGCACTCGGACAGGCGCGCGCCTATATGGCGAAAACCCTGCTGAGTTCGGCGGGACATAAAGCACACCTTGATTTCATCGACAACCCGGGCGATGCCGAACTGGTTATCGTCCTGGGCGACAAAATCCCGGCGGACAGCTCGCTGAACGGTAAAAAAGTGTGGCTGGGCGATATCAACCGCGCCGTTGCACACCCGGAACTGTTCCTGAGCGAAGCGAAAGGTCATGCGGCACTCTATACCGCACCTGTCGCGGCGGCGGAAACGGCTGTTGCTGCGGGGCCGAAACGCGTGGTGGCGGTTACCGCCTGCCCGACCGGCGTAGCGCACACCTTTATGGCGGCGGAAGCCATTGAAACCGAAGCCAAAAAACGCGGCTGGTGGGTAAAAGTTGAAACCCGCGGTTCCGTGGGCGCAGGTAATGCGATCACCCCGGAAGAGGTGGCGGCTGCGGATCTGGTGATTGTGGCGGCAGATATCGAAGTGGATCTGGCGAAGTTTGCCGGTAAACCGATGTACCGCACCTCCACCGGTCTGGCGCTGAAGAAAACCGCGCAAGAGCTGGACAAAGCCCAGGCTGAAGCGAAACCGTTCCAGCCTGCGGGCAACACCGCGGCTGCGGCTTCTGAAGGCAAAAAAGAGTCTGCTGGCGCGTATCGTCACCTGCTGACGGGCGTCTCCTATATGCTGCCGATGGTGGTGGCGGGCGGTCTCTGTATCGCGCTCTCCTTCGCCTTTGGTATCGAAGCCTTTAAAGAGCCGGGTACTCTGGCGGCGGCGCTGATGCAGATTGGCGGCGGCTCGGCGTTCGCGCTGATGGTGCCGGTCCTGGCGGGTTACATTGCGTTCTCTATTGCTGACCGTCCGGGCCTGACTCCGGGTCTGATCGGCGGTATGCTGGCCGTGAGCACCGGCTCTGGCTTTATCGGCGGGATCATCGCAGGCTTCCTCGCAGGCTACATGGCGAAGCTGATTAGCTCGAAGCTGAAACTGCCGCAGAGCATGGAAGCGCTGAAACCGATCCTGATCATTCCGCTGATCTCCAGCCTGGTGGTTGGCCTGGCGATGATCTACCTGATCGGTAAGCCGGTTGCGAGTATCCTCGAAGGCCTGACCCACTGGCTGCAAACCATGGGCACCGCCAATGCGGTCCTGCTGGGTGCAATCCTCGGTGCGATGATGTGTACCGATATGGGGGGTCCGGTGAACAAAGCATCTTACGCCTTCGGTGTCGGCCTGCTGAGTACCCAGACCTATGCGCCAATGGCGGCCATTATGGCGGCGGGTATGGTGCCACCGCTGGCGCTGGGCCTGGCAACTATTGTTGCCCGTCGTAAGTTCGACAAGGCGCAGCAGGAAGGCGGTAAAGCGGCGCTGGTACTGGGCCTGTGCTTTATCACCGAAGGGGCGATTCCGTTCGCTGCCCGTGACCCGATGCGCGTGCTGCCATGCTGTATCGTCGGTGGCGCGGTAACCGGTGCTATCTCTATGGCGATTGGCGCGAAACTGATGGCGCCGCACGGCGGTCTGTTTGTTCTGTTAATCCCAGGCGCTATTACGCCAGTGCTGGGTTACCTGTTTGCGATTATCGCCGGTACCCTGGTGGCAGGCCTCTCTTACGCGGTGCTGAAACGCCCGGAAGCTGAAGCGGTTGCCGCGAAAGCAGCATAATCTCTCACCATCCGAAAAGGGCAGAGGCGACTCTGCCTTTTTTTTGCTTTTAATCGTGCTGCTGCTCGCAGTTTTTTGGAGACAAGAAAAAGTTATCTACAAAAAATTGTGATTATGTTCATAACCCTTTTACACCCTCTTTCCCACCGCTTTACTTTCCCCTTCTTACGCATACTATGAACACGTGTTCACATATAAACATATGCTCTAATAGAAATTAAAATCACTCCCTCGCTTAATTATCATTGCGATGGCCTGCGTGCCAGAGGATGTTCTATGCGTGAAAAGGATTATATTGCTGTTATTGGTTCTGCGAATATGGATGTTGCGGGGTATTCAAACGCCTCGCTTAATTATGCGGACTCTAACCCAGGGAAAATTAAATTTACCCCCGGCGGTGTTGGGCGGAATATTGCGCAAAACCTTGCATTGCTGGGAAAAAATGTCTGGCTACTTTCTGCTGTCGGCGATGATTTTTACGGTCAGTCGCTGCTATCACAAACCCAGGCCGCTGGCGTACAGGTGGAAAAATGCCAGGTGATCGCGGGCGAAGGCACCTCCAGTTATTTATCCTTGCTGGATAATACCGGCGAAATGCTGGTAGCCATTAATGATATGGCTATTTCTGACTACATCAATCCGGACTATCTGGCCCACCACCTGGCCTTTCTGCGTGCGGCAAACGCGGTGGTGGTCGACTGCAATCTCAGTGAATCTGCGCTGGGCTGGATATTTGAAAATGCAGGCCAGGCACCGGTGTTCGTTGACCCCGTCTCGGCCTGGAAATGCAACAAAGTGCGCGACTGGCTGGGCCATATCCACACGCTGAAGCCCAACCGGATTGAAGCCGAAACCCTGAGTGGCATCCCGCTCTCCTGCGCGGCGGATGCCCCGAAAGTTGCGGCCTGGTTTCACCAGCATGGCCTGTTCCGGCTGGTATTGAGCATGGGCGGCGACGGCGTTTATTACAGCGAGAAAGGGGGCGAAAGCGGCTGGTCAGCCCCGTTTAAAACCCAGGTGGTCAACGTCACCGGCGCGGGCGATGCGATGATGGCGGGGCTCGCTTTCTGCTGGCTGGAAGGGGCCGCATTTAAAGATTCCGTTCGTTTTGCCCAAGGCTGCTCGTCGCTGGCGCTGGCTTCCGTATATACCAATAACCCGGATTTATCGTCTGAAAACGTTAACGCATTAATGGAGAGAGAACATGTCTGAATTAAAATTATCTGCTGAGTTCCTGCAAATTTCTCCTGAGGTTCAGGACGCTTTAAATAATAACAAACCGATTGTAGCGCTTGAATCTACCATTATTTCTCACGGCATGCCTTTCCCGCAAAATGCCCAGACGGCGCTGGAAGTTGAAGATGCGATCCGCCAGCAGGGGGTTATTCCGGCCACCATTGCGATTATTCGTGGCGTAATGAAAGTGGGGCTCAGCAAAGAAGAAATTGAACTGTTAGGCCGTGAAGGCCACGCCGTGACCAAAGTCAGCCGCCGGGATTTACCTTTTGTGGTTGCCGCCGGAATAAATGGCGCGACGACGGTTGCCTCAACCATGATTATTGCGGCGATGGCCGGGATTAAGGTTTTTGCTACCGGCGGAATTGGCGGCGTACACCGCGGTGCGGAACACACGTTTGATATTTCTGCCGATTTACAGGAGCTGGCGAAAACCAATGTTGCTGTGGTATGCGCCGGGGCAAAATCTATTCTCGACCTCGGGTTAACCACCGAATATCTGGAAACCAACGGCGTACCGTTGATTGGCTATCAGACCCAGTCCCTGCCTGCCTTTTTCTGTCGCACCAGTCCGTTTGAGGTCAGCATCCGTCTCGACAGCGCTGAAGCCATCGCGCGCGCAATGGCGGTGAAATGGCAGACCGGCCTGAACGGTGGCCTGGTGGTGGCGAATCCCATCCCGGAACAGTTTGCGATGCCTGAAGAGACCATCAACGCCGCTATCGACCAGGCGGTGAAAGAAGCGGAAGAGCAGGGCGTGATCGGCAAGGCCAGCACGCCGTTCCTGCTGGCCCGCGTGGCGGAACTGACCGGCGGCGACAGCCTGAAATCCAATATTCAGCTGGTCTTTAACAACGCCCGCCTGGCCTGCGATATCGCGAAGGCGTACCAGCGCATCGCGTAACCTTTTCACAGGCAGTTTGCCGTCGCCTGTCTTCACAGTGGAATAACGGATACCCGGCCAGTCGCCGGGTTTTCAGGTAAGGAAATCATTATGGACGTAATGAGAAGTCTGCTGGGTATGGCGGTTCTGTTGGCGATAGCCTTCCTCCTGTCGGTCAATAAACGCCGTATCAGCCTGCGTACCGTTGGCGCCGCTTTCATTTTGCAGGTGGCAATTGGCGGCATCATGCTCTATTTCCCACCCGGCAAATGGCTGGTGGAGCAGGCCGCCATCGGGGTCAGTAAAGTCATGTCCTACAGCGATGCCGGCAGCGCCTTTATCTTTGGCGCGCTGGTGGGGCCCAAAATGGACACCCTGTTTGACGGCGCCGGGTTCGTCTTTGCCTTCCGGGTGCTGCCCGCGATCATCTTTGTCACCGCGTTGATCAGCCTGCTCTACTACATCGGGGTGATGGGGTTGCTGATCCGCGTGCTGGGTGGCATTTTCCAGAAAGCGTTGCGTATCAGTAAAATTGAATCCTTCGTGGCGGTGACCACCATCTTCCTCGGCCAGAACGAGATCCCGGCGATCGTGAAACCCTTCGTCGATAAGCTGAACCGCAACGAGCTTTTTACCGCTATCTGCAGCGGGATGGCGTCAATTGCCGGTTCGATGCTGATTGGCTACGCCGGGATGGGGGTGCCGATTGATTACCTGCTCGCCGCCTCGTTAATGGCCATTCCAGGCGGGATTTTGTTTGCCCGTCTGCTTAGCCCGGCCACGGAGGCGTCACAGGTCACCTTCGATAACCTGTCGTTCAGCGACACGCCGCCGAAAAGCATTATCGAAGCCGCGGCGACCGGGGCGATGACCGGGTTGAAAATCGCCGCCGGGGTTGCGACGGTGGTAATGGCCTTTGTGGCGATCATCGCCCTGCTGAACGGTATGCTGGGCGGCATTGGCGGCTGGTTGGGTATTGAAAGCCTGAGCCTGGAGGGGCTATTTGGTTACGCGCTGGCGCCGCTGGCGTGGATCATGGGGGTCGAATGGCAGGATGCGACGCTCGCAGGCAGCCTGATTGGACAGAAGCTGGCGATTAATGAATTCGTTGCCTATCTCAACTTCTCGCCATATCTGCAAACCGCCGGGCAGCTGGATGTGAAAACCATCGCCATTATCTCGTTTGCCTTGTGCGGTTTTGCTAACTTCGGCTCAATTGGGGTGGTGGTAGGGGCCTTTTCTGCGGTATCGCCCCAGCGCGCCCCGGAGATTGCCCAGCTGGGCGTACGGGCGCTGGTGGCGGCCACGCTCTCTAACCTGATGAGCGCCACCATTGCGGGCTTCTTTATTGGTTTAGCAGGCTAGTGACGCAGGCCGGGTAGGGCAACTACCCGGCCTGTTTACCGCTGGCTGTCCAGCAGCGACAGGACGTTATCTACCGACAGCGTCGGGTTATTGATACTTTCACTGGCGCGGGAGAGCGCCGCGCAGGCACCCGCGAATCGGGCACTCTCCGTAAAATCGCTTCCGTCGAGGAAGGCATAAATCAACCCCGCCATAAAGGCGTCATCGGCCCCAAAGCGGTCAACCACCGGGTGGGTGGGGGGCGTCAGCAGAAGCGGCTCCGCACCCTGTTCGCTGCACAGCACCGAATCATCTTCCAGACAGACCACAATCCGCTGCACCCCTTTCTCATGCAGGGCGGCGAGGGCGCTCTTGCGATCCTCGCACTCCGCCAGGATCTGCAACTCCTTCAGCGTCGGCTTCAGGGTATGGATGCGCGACAGCCAGGGTTTGATCCTCTCGGCTTTAAATTCTGAAACCGTGTCGACAAACACCGGCACATCCCCGGCGAGGGTAAAGACCCACTCCAGCGCTTCTGCGGTAAGGTTACAGTCGGCCAGCACCACGCCCGCATGGGCCAGCAGCTCGCGCGACTGGTTCAGTAGCTGCGGCGTCAGCCCCTGCAGGATATGGGTGTCATTGATCGCCAGCACAGTGTCGTCCTGCGGACTGGCAATCGACAGATAGGTTGCGGTGCTTTGCCCGTGCAGGCGGATGGTGCTCTGCACGTTAACCCCCGCCTGGCGGGTCTGCTCCAGCAGGGTTTCGCCATAAAAATCGCTGCCCACGGCAGAGATCAGGTGCACCTCGCGCCCCAGCAGCGCGAGGTTATGCGCGATGTTACGCGCCACGCCGCCCGCCGCGCACTGAATGGCCCCCGGATGGGAGGAGGGTTCAGGAAAACGAATATCGGCCACCCCGCGAATATCCATATTGATGGCGCCGAGTGCCACGCAATAATCCTGTTCGGTGAGGATATAGCCTTTGCCCTTGATCGCCCCCTTGCGCATCAAATCCATAATGTGCGCAGCGACGCGGGAGCGGCTGATATCGAGGATCTGGGCGATTTCATGCTGCTGAATAAGGGGGTTGCGCCGCAGGATCTTCAGGATCTGCTTTTCCCTTTCGTTCATCATTCTGCGGTGGCCTCGGCATGCTGTTGCGCTTTCAGCCAGGCGATCTCCTCCGCCCAGATATCCGGGTTGATGGTTTCCAGCACCAGCGGAATGTTGTCGAAACGCGGATCCTGCATGATAAAGCGGAACGCATCATGGCCGATGTTGCCTTCCCCCAGGCTGTGGTGACGGTCAACGCGGCTGCCGAAGGTGCTTTTCGCATCGTTAAGGTGCATACCGCGCAGGTACTCAAAGCCCACGACGCGCTCGAACTCGGCGAAGGTTTTCGCACACGCTTCCGCGCTGCGCAGGTCGTAACCGGCGGCAAAGGCGTGGCAGGTATCAATGCAGACGCCGATGCGGGATTTATCTTCTACGGCGTCGATGATGGCCGCCAGATGCTCAAAGCGAAAACCGAGGTTGCTGCCCTGTCCGGCGGTATTTTCAATCACCGCCGTCACTCCCTGGGTCTGTGCCAGCACGATATTGATCGACTCGGCGATCCGCGCCAGGCATTCATCTTCGTCGATTTGTGCCAGATGGCTGCCGGGATGGAAGTTCAGCAACGTCAGGCCGAGCTGCTCGCAGCGCTGTACCTCATCAAGGAAGGCTGCGCGGGATTTGTCCAGCGCCTCCTGTACCGGGTGACCGAGGTTAATCAGGAAGCTGTCGTGGGGCAGGATCTGGCCGGGGGAGAAATGGTATTTTTCGCAGGCCGCTTTGAACTCATCAATCACCTGAGCGGTTAACGGCGCGGCGCGCCACTGGCGCTGATTTTTGGTGAACAGGGCGAAAGCGGTCGCCTCGATTTCGGCGGCGCGAATAGCGGCATTTGCCAGACCGCCAGCAGCGCTGACGTGCGCTCCAACATATTTCATAAAGGGACTCCTGTTAACCCGCAAACGCATATGATAGCGGGTTAACAGGATAAGGCTACAGCGGTTTATGCCATCAGGCTATGCACCGCCAGGTTAATGGCGCCCCCGCCGACAATCAGCCAGACAAAGAGCAGCAGCGCCATCAGCAGCGGTTTCGCCCCGGCTTTTTTCAGAGCGCTGACGTGGGTGGTTAAGCCCAGCGCCGCCATCGCCATCGCCAGCAGGATGGTATCCAGCGTCACCAGCATATCCACGACCGCTTTGGGCAGCAGATGGAACGAGTTAAACACCGCGACCACAATAAACAGGATCGCAAACCACGGGATGGTGATTTTGCTCTTCTCGCCGTTGCCCGCTGGCGCAAGCTGTTTCACCCTTGCGGCCAGAATCAGCAGGAACGGCGCCAGCATCATCACCCGCAGCATTTTGGCGATCACCGCGGCGTTCTCCGCATCCGGGCTGATGGCGTGACCGGCCGCCACGACCTGGGCCACTTCATGCATCGTCGAGCCAATATAGATGCCGTAGTTTTCCGGGCTAAACCAGTGGGCTACCAGCGGATACATGGCCGGATAGAGGAAGATCGCCAGCGTACCGAAAATCACCACCGTCGCCACCGCCACGGTCACCTTGCTGGACTCGGCCTTTACCACCGGCTCGGTGGCCAGCACCGCCGCGGCGCCGCAGATGCTGCTGCCCGCACCAATCAGCCAGCTGGTCTGTTTGTCGAGCCCGAACACCTTCTGACCGATAAAGCAGGCCAGTAAAAAGGTGCTCGAGAGGGTTAAAATATCAATCGCAATACCGCTTACCCCGACGTCGGCAATTTGCGCGAAGGTCAGACGAAAGCCATACAAGATGATCCCGAGTCGCAGTAGGTGCTGCTTGGCGAAGATAACGCCGCCGTCGCACGGCTTGTAGATCTGCGGATAAACCGTATTTCCGACGACCATCCCCAGCAGGATAGCCAGGGTCAGGGCGCTGAATCCGGCGCCTGCAACTGCCGGGATGCTGCCGCCCCATAATGCGACACCGGTGACCAGCGCGCTCAGCGCCAGGCCCGGAATGTAATGCCACACGGTACGATGATGCTGTAGGGTGAGTGTTGTCATAACCGTCTCCTTTTCTATGGCTAAAAGGTTACGGCGCGCTGGCTTAAAAATAAAATTGATTATATATTTATAATTAATCTTTATAAGTGGTAAGCAGGGTGCTTACCCTACCGGATAGCGACTATGCACATTACCTTACGCCAGCTTGAAGTCTTCGCCGAAGTACTGAAAAGCGGATCGACCACCCAGGCCTCTCAGATGCTGGCGCTCTCTCAGTCTGCCGTCAGCGCTGCGCTCACCGATCTCGAAGGTCAACTGGGGGTTCAGCTCTTTGACCGGGTAGGGAAGCGGCTGGTGGTGAACGAGCATGGACGTTTGCTCTACCCGCGCGCGCTGGCGTTGCTGGAGCAGACCGTCGAAATCGAACAGCTCTTTCGCGAGGATAACGGCGCCATTCGTGTCTACGCCAGCAGCACCATTGGCAACTATATCCTGCCTGAAGTGATTGCCCGCTATCGCCGGGATTTCCCGACCCTGCCGCTGGAGATGAGCGTCGGTAACAGCCAGGATGTCATCACCGCGGTGATCGATTTTCGGGTGGATATCGGCCTCATCGAAGGGCCATGCCACAACGCCGACATTATTGCTGAGCCCTGGCTGGAGGATGAGCTGGTGGTCTTCGCCTCGCCGGCCTCTTCTTTATTACAGCAGGAGGTGACCCTGGAGCGGCTGGCGCAGGCGCCGTGGATTTTACGCGAGCAGGGCTCAGGTACGCGTGAGATCGTCGATTATCTGCTGCTCTCCCATCTGCCGCAGTTCCATATGGGCATGGAGCTCGGCAATTCAGAGGCCATCAAACATGCGGTGCGCCACGGTCTTGGCATCAGCTGCCTGTCGCGGCGGGTGATTGCCGAACAGCTGGAGAGTGGAACGCTGGTGGAGATCCCCGTGCCGTTGCCCAATAAGCTGGTGCGCACCCTGTGGCGCATCCATCACCGTCAGAAGCACCTCTCTAATTCCCTCCAGCGTTTTCTGCGTTACTGCGAAATGTAATCCTGCCCGGCGGCGTTTTGTCCGCCGGTAGTCATTACTCGCATCAATACTATTCTCTGCTTTACTTATAATCCTGGACCGGTCATGAAGCTCTCTTATAACAGGGCATTTGTGCCGGAAGAGCCGGCGATCGTCTGCTACAATCGCGCCTCATTTTTTGAATGGACAGCATTTTCACATGGTTTCCGAAACTAAAACCACAGAAGCGCCCGCGCTACGTCGCGAACTCAAGGCGCGTCACCTGACGATGATCGCCATTGGCGGCTCTATCGGTACAGGCCTCTTTGTCGCCTCTGGCGCGACGATTTCAGCAGCGGGTCCTGGCGGCGCGCTCTTTTCCTATATCCTGATCGGTCTGATGGTCTACTTCCTGATGACCAGCCTGGGTGAACTGGCGGCGTACATGCCGGTATCCGGTTCTTTTTCTACCTACGGTCAGAAATACGTTGAAGAAGGCTTTGGCTTCGCGCTGGGCTGGAACTACTGGTACAACTGGGCGGTGACCATCGCCGTGGACCTGGTGGCGGCACAGCTGGTCATGACCTGGTGGTTCCCGGACACGCCGGGCTGGATCTGGAGCGCGCTCTTCCTGGCGGTGATCTTCCTGCTCAACTACATCTCCGTGCGCGGCTTTGGTGAGGCCGAATACTGGTTCTCCCTGATCAAAGTGGCGACCGTGATCATCTTTATTATCGTCGGCCTGGCGATGATCGTCGGTATCTTCCAGGGCAGCGAGCCTGCGGGCTGGAGCAACTGGACGGTTGGCGATGCACCTTTTGCGGGTGGTTTATCGGCGATGATTGGCGTGGCGATGATTGTCGGCTTCTCCTTCCAGGGGACCGAACTGATCGGTATCGCGGCGGGTGAATCCGAAAACCCGGAGAAGAACATCCCGCGCGCGGTGCGTCAGGTCTTCTGGCGTATCCTGCTGTTCTATGTGTTCGCCATCCTGATTATCAGCCTGATCATTCCGTACACCGATCCGAGCCTGCTGCGTAACGATGTGAAAGACATCAGCGTCAGCCCGTTCACCCTGGTGTTCCAGCATGCTGGTCTGCTCTCTGCGGCGGCGGTAATGAACGCGGTGATCCTGACGGCGGTGCTGTCGGCAGGTAACTCCGGGATGTACGCCTCTACCCGTATGCTCTACTCCCTGGCCTGCGATGGCAAAGCGCCGCGTATTTTCGCGAAGCTCTCCCGGGGCGGCGTGCCGCGTAACGCGCTCTACGCCACCACCGTGATTGCCTGCCTGTGCTTCCTGACCTCGATGTTCGGCAACCAGACCGTCTACCTGTGGCTGCTGAATACCTCCGGGATGACGGGCTTCATCGCCTGGCTGGGCATCGCCATCAGCCATTACCGTTTCCGTCGCGGCTACGTGAAGCAGGGTTACGATATTAACAACCTGCCATACCGCTCCGGCTTCTTCCCGCTGGGTCCGATCTTCGCCTTTGTGCTCTGTCTGATCATCACCCTCGGCCAGAACTACGAAGCCTTCCTGGCCGACACCATCGACTGGGGCGGCGTAGCGGCCACCTATATCGGTATTCCGCTGTTCCTGATCATCTGGTTTGGTTACAAGCTGGCGAAGGGAACGAAGTTTGTGCGTTACAGCGAAATGGAATTCCCGAATAGCTTTAAAAAATAAGCGCACCACCTCTCTCTAACCCGCTCAGCCGAGCGGGTTTTTTATTTCTCCACAGTATGCTCTCTTGACATAACTTTTAACAATTGAATTGATAATGGTTATCGTTTGCTTTATCATTAGCAAAGTAATCAAAAGGATGAAGGAGTCAACTTTCTCGCCCTGGTCAGGGGAGGGGTTGCGGCCACACCTGCAAAGAATTACCAGACCGACCCGCCCAAAGAAGCGGGCGGCATGCAATGCAATGTGAGCAGTACATATTTGATTTTGCTGTGTTTACCTCATGGAGAAATGGAATGTTTAGGTTGAATCCCTTCGTTCGGGGAGGGCTGTGCGCGTCTGCTCTTTCCTTGGCCCTGCCGGTTGCGGCGGTGGAATCTGGCGACACGATGGTCGTTACCGCCTCGGCCAACGAGCAAAACCTGAAAGATGCCCCCGCCAGTATCAGCGTCATCACCCAGCAGGATCTGCAGCGTAAGCCGGGGCAGAACCTGAAAGATGTGTTACAGGACGTGCCGGGCGTGCAGTTAACTAACGAAGGGGACAACCGCAAGGGCGTCAGTATCCGCGGGCTGGACAGCAGCTATACGCTGATCCTGATCGACGGCAAACGCGTCAACTCGCGCAACGCCGTGTTCCGCCATAACGACTTCGATCTCAACTGGGTGCCGGTGGACGCCATCGAGCGCATCGAAGTGGTGCGCGGGCCAATGTCCTCCCTCTACGGCTCCGATGCTCTGGGCGGCGTGGTCAATATCATCACCAAAAAGATCGGCCAGAAATGGACCGGCACCCTCACTGCCGACACCACCATTCAGGAACATCGCGATCGCGGTGACACCTACGGCGGCCAGTTCTATACCAGCGGCCCGCTGGTGGATGGCGTTCTCGGCCTGAAAGCCTTCGGCAGCGTCTCCCAGCGTGATAAAGACGATCCGCAGTCCTCTTCCACCAGCGCTACAGGCGAAACCCCGCGTATCGAAGGCTTCACCAGCCGTGATGCCAACGTGGAATTTGCCTGGACCCCGAACGAAAACCACGATTTCACCGCCGGGTATGGTTTTGACCGTCAGGATCGGGATTCCGACTCGCTGGACAAAAACCGTCTGGAGCGCCAGAACTACTCCCTGAGCCACAATGGCCGCTGGGGGCTGGGCAACAGCGAGCTGAAATTCTACGGCGAGAAGGTGGACAACAAAAATCCGGGCAACAGCAGCGCGATCACCTCCGAAAGCAACTCCATCGACGGTAAATATGTCCTGCCGTTGGGGGAGATTAACCAGCTGGTGACCTTTGGCGGAGAGTGGCGTCACGATAAGCTGAAAGATCCGGTCAACCTTACCGGCGGCAACAGCAGTAATACATCGGCCAGCCAGTATGCGCTGTTCCTGGAAGATGAATGGCGGATCTTTGAGCCGCTGGCGCTCACCACCGGCGTGCGCATGGATGACCATGAAACCTACGGCGACCACTGGAGCCCGCGTGCTTACCTGGTTTATAACGCCACCGATACTCTAACGGTGAAAGGCGGCTGGGCAACGGCATTCAAGGCGCCGTCACTGTTGCAGCTGAGTCCGGACTGGACCACCGGATCCTGCCGCGGTGCATGTGAAATCGTCGGTAGCCCGGACCTGAAACCAGAAACCAGTGAAAGTTTTGAGCTGGGGCTGTACTACAGCGGGGAAGAGGGTTGGTTAGAAGGCGTTCAGGGGAGCATCACCGCTTTCCAGAATGACGTTGATGACCGGATCAGCATCAGCCGTACCGCCAACGTCGGCCAGGCGCAGAGCTACCCTAACTATGTCGGGCTGAATGCCGACGGCGAGCCGGTGTTCCGCTATTACAACGTCAATAAGGCGCGTATCCGTGGCCTGGAGACGGAGATTAAGTTCCCGATTGCCGAAGAGTGGCGAATGACGCTGAATTACACCTATAACGACGGGCGTGATATCAGCAACGGCGGCAACAAGCCGCTCTCCGAGCTGCCGTTCCATACCGCAAACGGTACGCTGGACTGGCAGGCGACCCAGGCGTGGTCTTTCTACGTGCAGGGGAATTACACGGGTGAGAAACGCGCGATTACCGATGGCGCGGCAACGCCGGGTGGCTATGTGGTGTGGAACACCGGTGGTGCATGGCAGGCAACCAAAAACGTTAAGCTGCGTGCGGGCGTCATGAACCTGCTGGATAAAGATCTCAGCCGCGACGACTACACCTATACCGAAGAAGGACGCCGTTACTTTATGGCGGTGGATTACCAGTTCTGATCGAGGGATCGCCGGAGCGGTGCGGTCTGTTTGCCGGGCGGCGCTGCGCTTGCCCGGCCTACGGGCTGATGTGGGTTTTGTAGGCCCGGTAAGCGAAGCGCCACCGGGCATGAGGCTGGCACTTACTTCAACAGCTGCTGCGCATGGAAGCGCAGATGATCTTCAATAAACGACGCAATGAAATAATAGCTGTGATCGTACCCCGGCTGGATACGTAACGTCAGCGGCCAGGCCTTCTGACGCGCGGCTTCCGCCAGCACCGCCGGTTGTAGCTGGCTTGCCAGGAACTGATCGGCATCGCCCTGATCGATAAGCGTCGGGATCGCCTGTTCCGGCTGGCTGTTCAGCATCAGGGCGCAGCTGTCCCACGCCTGCCAGTTTGCAGCATCTTCACCCAGATAGTGGCTAAAGGCTTTCTGCCCCCACGGCACCTGCGTCGGATTGACGATAGGCGCAAACGCCGAGACGCTGACATATTTACCGGGGTTTTTCAGCGCCATCACCAGCGCACCGTGACCGCCCATCGAATGGCCGCTGATGGCACAGCGATCGGCTACTGCAAACTCCGCCTGGATCAGCGCCGGCAGCTCGTCGCGCAGATAATCATACATCCGGTAATGACGCGCCCACGGCTCCTGAGTGGCGTTCAGGTAGAACCCGGCGCCTTTGCCCAGGTCGTACCCGGCATCGTCCGCCACGTCGTCGCCGCGCGGGCTGGTATCCGGCATCACCAGGGCGATCCCCAGTTCGGCCGCTACGCGCTGGGCGCCCGCTTTGGTGGTGAAGTTCTCATCATTGCAGGTCAGGCCGGAGAGCCAGTAGAGCACCGGCGGTTTCGCCCCGCCGGTTGCCGGAGGAAGAAAAATGCTGAACGTCATCGCGCAGTTCAGCACCGTGGAGTCGTGACGCCAGCGCTGCTGTCGACCTTCAAAACAGTGGTGCTCTTCGAGCAGTTCCATGCAGGGCTCCTTCAGGAAGGTGAGATCGGGATTGAAAGCCATAATACAGATTATTCAGTAACGTGTGAGCAACTTTCACTTCCGCATTTGCTTCATATCCTGCATCATGAATTTACGAAACTTTAACAATCGGGGTGGTCATGGCGCTGCGTATCGCGCTCAGCGGATTTGTGGTTCTGGTGGTGGCGATGGGAATAGGGCGCTTTGCCTTTACTCCTCAGGTGCCGCTGATGATTTCGGCGGGCGAGCTCACCCTGACCAGCGCCGGGCTGGTGGCGGCGATGAACTATCTCGGCTATCTGGCGGGAGCGTGGGATGCCATGCGCGCGCACCGGTTTGTCGAGGGCCGTCTGTGGCTGGGGATCGTTGGCGCGGTGGCGCTCACCCTGCTCTCCGCCGTGGCGGATAATGCGGTGATCCACGGGCTGCTGCGCTTTGTGATTGGTTGCATGAGCGGCTGGTCGATGGTGCTGATTGCCGCCTGGACCAACGAACGGCTGGCCCATTTTGGCAAGCCGGGCCTGAGTGCCGCGGTGTTTGCCGGGCCGGGGGCCGGGATCGCCTTAAGCGGCCTGCTGGCGGTCTGGATCCAGGCGCAGGCGCTCTCCGCCAGCGCCGCCTGGCAAATCTACGGCCTGCTGGCGCTGGTGCTCGTCGCGCTGGTGGCCCGCTACCTGCCCCGTGCCGGGCAGTTGCATCGTCCGGGCACCACGCCGGAGCCGCTGACGCTAACCCGCGATCTGCGTCGTCTGGTCTGGAGCTACAGCCTCGCCGGGTTTGGCTACATCCTCCCGGCGACGTTTCTGTCGCAGATGGCGGCGCTGCGCTTTCCCGGCAGCGCCTTTGCCCAGTTTGTCTGGCCGGTTTTTGGTGTCGCCTCGATGGTGGGGATTGCCCTCAGTATCGCCCTGCGCCACGTCGCGTCGACCCATCGTCGGCTGGCGATCGTGCTCTGGTTGCAGGCGGTAGGGGTGATTGCCGCCTGGCTGATGCCGGGGATGGCCGGTCTGGTGACCGGTGCGCTGCTGGTCGGTGGCGGATTTTTATGTGCGGTGCAGCTCTCGTTGCTCTATGGGCGTGAACTGGCACCGAATCATACGCGTTACATGGCCGGGTTACTGACGACCGGCTATGCCATCGGGCAGCTAATTGGCCCGATGACCTCGGCACTGTCGAGCTGGCTTACCCATCAGCTTGAGCCTGCGCTGGGCCTTGCCGGTATCGCATTGTTTGTTGCGGGCGGACTGGTCTGGCAGCGTCAGGTTGAAAGGTAACGACAATTAGAATAATTATCGCGGTGAATACTGGATTATGCTCGCCGCCTCGCGCACAATGAGTGCACATTTTGCCCCACGGAGGGCAGAAGAGCGCCACACCTGCAGGAGAAAAGAATGTCATCAATGAGTAAAGAAGCTGCCCTCGTCCATGAAGCGCTGGTAGCACACGGCCTTGAAACGCCGCTGCGCCCACCGGTTCAGGAGATGGACAACGAAACACGTAAAAGTCTTATTTCCGGGCACATGACCGAAATCATGCAGCTGCTCAATCTCGATTTGAGTGATGACAGTCTGATGGAGACACCGCGTCGCATCGCCAAAATGTATGTCGATGAGATTTTCTCCGGGCTTGATTACGCTAATTTCCCGAAAATTACCGTCATTGAAAACAAAATGAAGGTCGATGAGATGGTGACGGTGCGCGATATCACCCTGACCAGCACCTGCGAACATCACTTTGTGACCATCGACGGTAAAGCGACCGTGGCTTATATCCCGAAAGATGCGGTGATTGGCCTGTCCAAAATCAACCGTATCGTGCAGTTCTTTGCCCAGCGTCCGCAGGTGCAGGAGCGTTTAACCCAGCAGATCCTCATCGCGCTGCAAACGCTGCTTGGCACCAACAACGTGGCGGTATCAATTGATGCGGTACACTACTGCGTGAAAGCGCGCGGCATTCGTGATGCGACCAGCGCCACCACCACCACCTCGCTGGGCGGCCTGTTCAAATCGAGCCAGAATACCCGCCAGGAGTTCCTGCGCGCCGTCCGTCACGTTAGCTAATCGTCAGGGCAGGGTACATGGAAAGAAATGTCACGCTGGATTTCGTTCGTGGCGTCGCTATTCTGGGTATTCTGCTTCTGAATATAAGCGCCTTCGGTTTGCCGAAGGCCGCTTACCTCAATCCCGCCTGGTATGGCGATATCACTCTCCGCGACGCCTGGACATGGGCGGTGCTGGATCTCTTTGCCCAGGTCAAATTCCTTACCCTGTTTGCGCTGCTGTTTGGCGCAGGTCTTCAGCTGTTACTGAAACGCGGTAAACGCTGGATTCAGGCCCGGCTCTCTCTGCTGGTGCTGTTCGGATTTATTCATGGGCTGCTGTTCTGGGATGGCGATATTCTGCTGGCCTATGGGCTGGTAGGGCTGATCTGCTGGCGCATCATTCGCGATGCACATGATGTCAAAAATCTCTTCAATACCGGCGTGGTGCTGTTTCTTATCGGCGTGGCTATATTGCTGCTGCTGGGGGTTATCTCCGGCGGCTCGACCAACCGCTCCTGGGTACCGGATGCGGCGAACCTGCAATATGAGCAGTACTGGAAGTTGGGCGGCGGACTAGAAGCCATCAGCAACCGGGCGGATATGATTGGCAACAGTTTACTGGCGCTGGGCGCACAGTATGGCTGGCAGCTGGCGGGGATGATGCTGATCGGCGCCGCGCTGATGCGTACCGGCTGGCTGAAGGGCGAGTTCAGCCCGCGCCACTATCGCCGTACCGGGATGTGGCTGGTGCTGGTGGGGCTGGCGGTTAATCTTCCGGCGGTGATCGCCCAGTGGTATCTGCACTGGGATTATCGCTGGTGTGCATTCCTGTTGCAGGCGCCGCGCGAGCTGAGCGCGCCGTTTCAGACGATTGGCTATGCCGCGCTCATCTACGGTTACTGGCCGCAGCTCTGCCGTTTCAGGCTGGTGACGGCGGTGGCCTGCGTGGGACGCATGGCGCTCAGCAACTATATTTTACAGACGCTGCTCTGTACCACCCTGTTCTATCAGCTTGGCTTATTTATGAAGTTCGACCGGCTACAGCTGCTGGGCATTGTCCTGCCGGTGTGGCTGGTTAATATTCTTTTCTCTGTCCTCTGGATGCGCCATTTCCGTCAGGGACCGCTGGAATGGGTATGGCGACAATTGACCATACGTGCGTCAGGCGTTTCATCAAGCCATACATCCGGATAACGATCTGGATCACAATCATTAACAAAACGGATGTAACCGTTTTCATCCTTGTGACCTTCTTCACGTAGTCCTCGCCTTGTCGCTGCCAGAATAGACACCTTGCTAAACACAGGGGGTGTCTGTGAGTCGCTGCAATCTAAATAAGGGTGGTGAATATGATCACCATTCGTGACGTCGCGCGTCAGGCGGGCGTTTCTGTCGCCACCGTTTCCCGGGTTCTCAACAATAGCGCATTGGTCAGCCCGGAGACGCGGGAGTGCGTGATGAAAGCCGTCACGGCGCTGGGCTACCGGCCTAATGCGAACGCCCAGGCGCTGGCGACCCAGGTCAGCGATACCATCGGCGTGGTGGTGATGGACGTGTCAGATGCCTTCTTCGGTGCCCTGGTAAAAGCCGTCGATATGGTGGCCCAGGAGCACCAGAAAAACGTGCTGATCGGCAACAGCTATCACGAGGCGGAAAAAGAGCGTAACGCCATTGAGGTGTTGATTCGCCAGCGCTGTAACGCCCTGATCGTGCATTCAAAAGCCCTGAGCGACGAGGAGCTTTCTGCCCTGATGGAGCAGATCCCCGGCATGGTGCTCATTAACCGCATCGTTCCCGGCTACGCCCACCGCTGCGTCTGCCTCGATAACGTCAGCGGAGCGATGATGGCGACGCGGATGCTGATGAACAACGGGCATCAGCGCATCGGCTATCTGGCCTCCAGCCACCGCATTGAGGACGATGATATGCGCCGGGAAGGCTGGCAGAAAGCGTTGCTTGAACAGGGTATTACCGGATCAGACAGCTGGATCGGCACCGGTGCGCCGGACATGCAGGGTGGGGAAGCGGCCATGGTGGAGCTGCTCGGGCGCAACCTGCAGCTGACCGCGGTCTTTGCCTACAACGACAGTATGGCGGCGGGCGCACTCACGGCGCTGAAAGACAATGGCATTGCGGTGCCACAGCATCTGTCATTGATTGGTTTTGATGATATCCCGATTGCCCGTTACACGGACCCGCAGCTGACCACAGTCCGCTACCCCATCGCCTCCATGGCCCGGCTGGCCACGGAGCTGGCGTTACAGGGGGCCGCCGGGAAGCTGGATATGAATGCAACACACTGTTTCATGCCAACTTTAGTGCGCCGCCACTCCGTTGCCATTCGGCAAACTGTGGTGCCGATCACTAACTAATAATTCGCCGTGATGTAACCGTTTTCAATTTGTGAGTAAATTCACAGTAACTTAACAATGCGCTGTCTATGATGTCAGCGTTTTAGCAACTGAAACGCTATGTAACGGTGATTAATCACTTTGGCTATAGCTAAGGTTCGTTAAACATCCAAAAAAACGCATTCTGGAGCGTTACCGACCAAGGAAGATAGAAATTTTATAAGTGGACTTCGGCCGGCAGTAACGTTTCTTTAACATGTGCCCGCCGAGCCTTATTCACACGAACTACCCTGCATAAAAATCGGAGATATCATGAATAAGAAGGTGTTGACTCTGTCTGCTGTTATGGCAAGCATGCTTTTCGGTGCCGCCGCGCACGCTGCAGATAGCCGTATTGGTGTGACTATCTATAAGTATGACGACAACTTCATGTCCGTTGTGCGTAAGGCAATCGAGAAAGAGGGTACTGGCGCACCAGACGTACAGCTGCTGATGAACGACTCCCAGAATGACCAGTCCAAACAGAACGACCAGATCGACGTTCTGCTGGCGAAAGGCGTAAAAGCTCTGGCAATCAACCTGGTTGACCCGGCAGCAGCAGGCACCGTTATTGAAAAAGCACGCGGTCAGAACGTGCCGATTGTGTTCTTCAACAAAGAACCTTCCCGCAAAGCGCTGGATAGCTACGACAAAGCCTTCTACGTCGGTACCGACTCCAAAGAATCCGGCATTATTCAGGGCGACCTGATTGCCAAACACTGGGCCGCTAACCCGAACTGGGATCTGAACAAAGATGGTCAGGTACAGTTCGTACTGCTGAAAGGCGAGCCAGGCCACCCGGACGCTGAAGCACGTACCACCTACGTTATCAAAGAGCTGAACGACAAGGGTCTGAAAACCCAGCAGCTGGCTTTAGATACCGCAATGTGGGATACCGCTCAGGCGAAAGACAAGATGGACGCATGGCTGTCCGGCCCGAACGCGAACAAAATTGAAGTGGTTATCGCGAACAACGACGCGATGGCAATGGGTGCGGTAGAAGCTCTGAAAGCACACAACAAATCCTCTATCCCGGTATTTGGTGTTGATGCCCTGCCAGAAGCGCTGGCACTGGTTAAATCTGGCGCAATGGCCGGTACCGTGCTGAACGATGCCAACAACCAGGCGAAAGCCACCTTCGATCTGGCGAAAAACCTGGCAGAAGGTAAAGGCGCTGCTGACGGTACTAACTGGAAAATTGACAACAAAGTTGTTCGTGTACCGTATGTTGGTGTAGATCAGGAAAACCTGGCGCAGTTCACCGGTAAATAAGTTATAGCATTCCACTGGGCGCAGTTTCTGCGCCCTTTTATCACGCGACGCGAGGCCGAGAAGGTATAATTATGGTCAGCACAACGACTCAGTCGTCCGGTGAATACTTGTTGGAAATGAGCGGTATCAACAAGTCTTTTCCCGGTGTTAAAGCACTGGATAATGTTAATTTAAAAGTACGGCCTCACTCCATTCACGCCTTAATGGGTGAAAACGGTGCGGGTAAATCAACATTATTGAAATGCTTATTTGGGATCTATCAAAAAGATTCTGGCAGCATTCTTTTTCAGGGAAAAGAGATCGATTTCCATTCCGCCAAAGAGGCACTGGAAAACGGTATTTCGATGGTTCACCAGGAACTAAACCTGGTACTTCAGCGTTCTGTTATGGACAATATGTGGCTGGGTCGTTATCCGACCAAAGGCGTATTTGTCGATCAGGACAAAATGTATCGCGACACCAAAGCTATTTTTGATGAACTGGATATTGATATCGATCCGCGTGCGCGCGTCGGTACGTTGTCTGTTTCACAAATGCAGATGATTGAAATCGCCAAGGCCTTCTCCTATAACGCTAAAATCGTGATTATGGACGAGCCTACCTCTTCATTAACGGAGAAAGAGGTGAACCATCTGTTCACCATTATCCGTAAACTGAAAGAGCGCGGTTGCGGCATCGTTTATATCTCTCACAAAATGGAAGAGATCTTCCAGCTGTGTGATGAAATCACCGTGCTTCGCGACGGGCAGTGGATCGCCACCCAGTCGCTGGAAGGGCTGGACATGGATAAGATCATCGCCATGATGGTTGGCCGTTCCCTGAACCAGCGCTTCCCGAACAAAGAGAACAAGCCGGGCGAAGTGATTCTGGAAGTGCGCAACCTGACTTCACTGCGTCAGCCTTCCATTCGCGATGTCTCCTTCGATCTGCATAAAGGGGAGATCCTCGGTATTGCCGGTCTGGTGGGGGCCAAGCGTACCGATATCGTCGAAACGCTGTTTGGCATCCGCGAGAAATCTGGCGGCACCATCACTCTCCACGGTAAAAAGATTAATAACCATAACGCCAACGAAGCCATTAACCACGGTTTTGCGCTGGTGACCGAAGAGCGTCGCTCGACCGGTATTTACGCCTATCTGGATATTAACTTTAACTCCTTAATTTCAAATATTCATAATTATAAAAATAAAATCGGTTTGTTGGATAATTCCCGCATGAAGAGCGATACCCAGTGGGTTATTGACTCCATGCGCGTAAAAACCCCAGGACACCGCACGCAAATTGGCTCGCTTTCCGGTGGTAACCAGCAAAAGGTTATTATTGGACGCTGGTTGTTAACCCAGCCAGAAATTCTGATGCTGGATGAACCAACCCGCGGTATCGACGTTGGTGCAAAATTTGAAATTTATCAGCTGATTGCTGAATTAGCTAAGAAAGATAAAGGGATTATTATTATTTCTTCCGAAATGCCGGAATTGTTAGGGATCACAGATCGTATTCTGGTTATGAGCAATGGTCTCGTTGCCGGAATTGTTGACACCAAAACGACAACGCAAAACGAAATTTTGCGTCTTGCGTCTTTGCACCTTTAAGATCAGGGGCTCCTCATGAGTGCGTTAAATAAGAAAAGTTTTCTTACTTATCTGAAAGAAGGCGGTATTTACGTTGTTCTTTTAGTCTTACTGGCCATTATTATTTTCCAGGATCCGACTTTCTTAAGTCTGCTGAACTTAAGTAACATTCTGACCCAGTCTTCGGTGCGTATTATTATCGCCCTCGGCGTGGCTGGTCTTATTGTCACCCAGGGTACTGACCTGTCAGCTGGCCGTCAGGTTGGTCTGGCGGCGGTTGTTGCGGCAACGCTTCTGCAGTCGATGGAAAACGCCAACAAGGTCTTCCCGGAAATGGCAACCATGCCCATTTTCCTGGTGATCCTGATTGTCTGTGCTATTGGCGCGGTCATCGGTCTGATTAACGGCATCATCATTGCGTACCTGAACGTAACGCCGTTTATCACCACCCTGGGTACAATGATCATCGTTTACGGTATCAACTCCCTGTACTACGACTTTGTGGGCGCATCACCGATTTCCGGTTTCGACAGTGGATTCTCGACCTTTACGCAGGGCTTTATCGCGATGGGCAGTTTCCGCCTCTCCTACATCACCTTCTACGCGCTGATTGCCGTGGCGTTCGTCTGGGTGCTGTGGAACAAAACCCGCTTCGGTAAGAACATCTTTGCTATCGGGGGTAACCCGGAAGCGGCGAAAGTCTCTGGTGTTAACGTGGCGCTGAACCTGTTGGTTATCTATGCCCTGTCCGGCGTGTTCTATGCGTTCGGTGGTTTGCTGGAAGCGGGCCGTATCGGCTCTGCCACCAACAACCTCGGCTTTATGTATGAGCTGGATGCGATTGCCGCGTGCGTTGTGGGTGGCGTGTCGTTTAGTGGTGGTGTGGGTACCGTGCTGGGTGTGGTCACCGGTGTGATCATCTTCACCGTTATCAACTACGGTCTGACCTATATCGGCGTCAACCCGTACTGGCAGTACATTATCAAGGGTGCGATCATTATCTTCGCCGTTGCGCTGGACTCCCTGAAGTACGCGCGTAAGAAGTAAGATAGCTGCTAATAAAAAACCCGCCTTGTGCGGGTTTTTTTATGTCCCTCTCACTGAGGGAGAGAGGTAAGGAGAACATGCGGCGGCTATGGGTATTCCGTTCACCTTGCGTTCGCTGCTTCTCTGTTCAACGCGTCACCGGTGAACGTGTTAAGGGGGCTATCGCCGCCCCCTTAACAATCCCGGCTCCCGGCAAGAAAATCGCCGCTTCGCGGTGCCCTCAGCTTATTCCTTCAGGCTTTCGGGTCGGGCACCAGCCTGCATCCCTGCAGGCTATGCCCTCTCGGCGCGTCCATGCGCCTCGCCCCGGCCTTCCGGAAACGCTTCGGCGATTTTCAGCCGGACCAGGCAGCCGCTGTAAGGCCTTTGCTTTTTTGTTATTTCTTCATCGCTGTTTTTTTGTTTTGTAGGCCGGGTAAGGCGAAGCCGCCACCGGGCGGGGGGTTACTTCTTCTTCTGCATCTCAAGCAGCTGTTCTGGCGTGACCGCCGGATAACCCTGGGCATCGGCCGGGACTTCCGTCATTGTCGGGATTGGCACCAGCGGGCCTAAGAAGCGTGGTTCGCGTTTAAAGATGTAAAGATCCGCCAGCGCCCCCAGACGTGCGCCAAACTCGCGTACCCGCACGGTGAGCATATCTTTTGGTGACGGGACGGCATAACACTGGGCCTGAATGCCCATATGCAGGGCGATAAACAGCGCGCGCTCGCAGTGGAAGCGCTGGGTAATGATGATGAAATCGTTGGTATCAAACACCTTACGGGTGCGAACTATCGAATCGAGGGTTCTGAAACCGGCATAATCAAGCACGATATCGGCCGGATCAACCCCTGCGGCAATCAAATCCTTACGCATGGTGACCGGCTCGTTATAGCTCTGCAGCGCATTGTCACCACTCAGCAGCAGGTAGTTGACCTTGCCACTGTTATAGGCGTTGAGCGCTCCCTGAATGCGGTAACGGTAATACTGGTTGATCACCCCGGTGCGGTAATACTTGGCGGTGCCCAGCACCACGCCGACCTGCCGGTAGGGCAGATCCTGAAGGTCATCAAAGATATAAGGAGCCGTTTTCCAGCTCATCCAGCGGTCGAGGCCCAGCGCAGTCAACAGCACGATGCCGATCAGGACAACCAGGCTGTAAAACACGCGCTTTAACATATAGATGACTCTTACCAAAGGTGAAATTTCACTCAGGCTACTTTACCCGTCTGGTAAGCGCAAGAAAGGGCGATTTAATTGAGGGGATTTTCATCAGTTGTGCGGGCATGGCTGCCCGCATCATACGCTTAGCCCAGCAGGACACGATCAATGTTGCTACAACCCAGCGCACGCAGCGTGGCCGCAGTGGCATCCCACTGGATCAGCGGCGCATCGGCCTTTTCCGCCAGAATGGCGCGCTGGATATCCGGGTAGTCGTAACCGTTAAGGCTGAGCAGGTTCAGCGCACCCTGTAACGGCGGCAGCGTCGGGTTAAAGGCAGCGTTTTCAGCATAGCTGCCGGTAAAGATTCGCCCGTCACGACACTCCAGCGCCACGCCGCTTGGCGCGTTGCTGTATGGCGCATGTGCTTTATTGGCGGCAAGAATAGCAGCCTGGGTTAGTTCATCGCCGCTCACGGCATAACCGTGGTCCTGCTCGTCCATCAGCAGCGATTTGATCTCAAGATCTTTCGGTCCGAACGCATCCGGCAGGTAATCCCCCAGCGTATGCTGGGCGCGGCCCGGCAGGTTGATGCGCAGCTGTAAACCACTGTTAAGCTCGTTCATAAACTGACGGCAGTGGCCGCACGGGGTGTAGTTGACGGTAATCGCCTGCAGGGATTTTTCACCACGCAGCCAGGCGTGGCTGATGGCGCTCTGTTCCGCATGCACGGTCTGCTGCATGGTCGCCCCGAGAAACTCCATATTGCCACCGAAGTACCAGGTGCCGCTCACGCCGCGGGCAATGGCACCGACGTTGAAATGTGACAGGTCGGCGCGGGCGCAGGCCGCCGCCAGCGGCAGAAGCGCAAAGGCCAGCGCGTCATCATCAAGATCCGTGGCATGTTTCAGTGCGGCGACCTGTTCAGCCGTCAGCAGGGCGGGGAAGTGTGCATCCGCCAGAACCGGGGCCAGGGCTGACTGCAAATTCTCTGCTAGCTCGGCAAAAGCTGATTGAAAACGTGGATGCATGGCGTTGCCTCATAAAGGTTAATGGATCGGTAGTGTACGGAGCCGCTGGGGCTTTATATGTGACTTAGATCTCATTATGTGTGCAACTTATGAAGCTCAGATTAAAAATGCGCGACGCGTCGCAAATTTTAGCCCACCACCGCCAGAATGATCGGGAACAGGAAAGGGGCGATGAGCGAGGTCAAAATCCCGCAGATCACCAGCGCCAGCGAACTGAAGGCACCTTCCTGGTAATCCAGCTCCGCACAGCGGGCGGTGCCGAGGGCGTGTGAGGCGGTGCCCATCGCCAGACCACGGGCAGATTTGGTGCGAATGCGCATGGCGTTCAGCAGCGTATGGCCTAATACCGCACCCAGAATACCGACATAAATGACGCACACGGCGCTGATCGCCGGGATACCGCCGAGGCTGCCGCCCACCGCCATGGCAATCGGGGTGGTGACCGATTTAGGCAGAATGGAGGCGGCAATTTCCGGTGTTGCCCCCATCAGCAACGCCACCGAGGTGCCGGTGATCATCGCCACCACGCTACCCACCAGGCAGATGGTAATGATCGACTTCCAGCGGGCGCGGATCTGGTGCAGTTGTTCATACAGCGGAAACGCCAGCGCGACCACCGCAGGTTGCAGCAGATCGTTGAGGACTTTGCTGCCCTGGAAATAGTGATCGTAAGGGATGCCGGTTAACAGCAGGAAAGGGATGATCACGACCATCGCCACCAGCAGAGGGTTAAGCAGCGGGAACTTCAGGCGTACCGCCAGCTTGCGGGCGGCGAAGAAGACTGCCACGGTGAGCGGCAACGACCACCAGATATTAGCCATCATTTTTTCTGTCCTTTCTGTCCAATCACTTTACGCTCCCCATGCGCCAGATGGGTGCTCCAGCTCACCACTAAAAACACCACCAGCGTACTGATGGTGCAGGAGACGAAGATCGGGCCAAACTGCGCGCTCAGCAGATCGTAATACTGCATCACGCCCACGCCGATGGGGACGAACAGAAGGGCCATATAGCGGATCAGGACCGAGCAGCCTGGCTTGACCCAGTTTGCCGGAAGGATTTGCAGCGCAAGCAGCACAAACAGGATCAGCATGCCAATAATACTGCCGGGAATGGTGATCGGCAGCAGGGAGGCGAGAAAGATACCTGCATAGAGGCAGGCATAAATAAGGATGAAGGCGCGCAAGTATTGCCAGACAACGATCAGTGTTTTATTCATGGTGGAAACCCTTAATGGAACGCATTCATCATACAATTAAAACCGGAAACGTGCTACGGATCACATCATGACTTTTGAGCATACCAGACATTACTTTCTGGAACGTTGGGCATTTCCCCAAACCACAGGAGACAATGCGGCGCAGACAATATACGATCGGCAGATAAAGATAATGATGCTGAAATCCGGCCCTGAACGTTTACTGGAGGTAAACAATGCCATCCATTCTCATTAAAACCGCTGATGAGCTGGCTCGCCAGCGACATGCGGGCGAACTGCTGGCCTCGGTGTTTACCATGCTGGACGAGTTTATTAAGCCTGGCGTATCCACTATGGAGATCAACAATCGCGCGGAGGCGTTTATCGTCGAACAACTTCAGTCCCGCCCGGCCAGCAAAGGACAGTATGGTTACCCCTACGTGCTGAATACCTCGGTGAACGAAGTGGTCTGCCACGGGATCCCGAAAGAGTCAGAACACCTTAAATCGGGTGCCATCGTGAATGTCGACATCACTCTCGAAAACGCGGGCATGATCGCCGACTCCAGTAAAATGTATCTCATTGGCGACGTTTCGCCCCTGGCACGCAGGCTGGTGAAAGCCACCTATGAGGGAATGTGGAGAGGAATTAAGGCCGTCAAACCGGGCGCTACGCTTGGGGATATCGGTCACGCTATTCAGTCATACGTTGAAGGCCAGGGCTACAGCGTGGTGCGTGAGTATTGCGGGCACGGCATTGGTAAAGAGATGCATGAAGAGCCGCAGATCCTCCACTACGGCAAACCTGGCGAAGGCCCGGTGTTGCAGGAGGGGATGGTCTTTACCATCGAACCGATGATCAATCAGGGTGACAGCCGGATCAAAACGAAGAAAGACGGCTGGACGGTGGTCACCCGTGACAAAAAGCTCTCTGCGCAATGGGAACACACCATCGCCGTGACCGCGGACGGTTTTGAAGTGCTGACGCTGCGTCCTGAAGAGACAATCCCGGATTAAGACCGCACCCCACGAGTGACGCTTCCCACCTTTGGCGGGAGCGGCTACTATAGCGCCTCTTTTTTTACGGATACTGATATGCGTGTATTACTGGCACCGATGGAAGGCGTGCTCGATTCGCTGGTGCGCGAGCTGCTGACTGACGTTAACGATTATGATCTCTGCATCACCGAATTCCTGCGGGTGGTGGATATGTTGTTGCCGGTAAAATCGTTTTACAGACTCTGTCCGGAGCTGCATCGCCAGAGCCGCACCCCCTCCGGTACGCTGGTGCGCGTCCAGCTACTGGGACAATACCCCGAGTGGCTAGCAGAAAACGCCGCGCGTGCCGTCGAGCTGGGCTCCTGGGGGGTGGATCTGAACTGCGGCTGTCCCTCGAAAATGGTCAACGGCAGCGGCGGCGGTGCCACACTCCTGAAGGATCCCGAGCTTATCTACCGTGGCGCAAAAGCGATGCGCGAGGCAGTGCCTTCGCATCTGCCGGTGACGGTGAAGGTACGCCTCGGCTGGGACAGCGGCGACAGGCAGTTTGAAATTGCCGACGCCGTACAGCAGGCGGGGGCGACCGAGCTGGTGGTTCACGGACGCACCAAAGAAGATGGTTACAAAGCCGAACGCATTAACTGGCAGGCCATCGGCGAGATCCGTAAACGGCTGACCATCCCGGTGGTCGCTAACGGTGAAATCTGGGATCGCGAGAGCGCGCTGGCCTGCATGGCCGCAACCGGCTGCGATGCCATCATGATTGGGCGCGGGGCGCTCAACGTCCCTAATCTCAGCCGGGTGATTAAATATGACGAGCCGCGCATGCCGTGGGCGGATGTCGTCACGCTGCTGAAGAAATATTCCCGCCTCGAAAAGCAGGGCGACACCGGCCTGTATCACGTGGCGCGTATCAAGCAGTGGCTAAGCTATCTGCGCAAAGAGTATGACGAAGCCCTGGCGCTGTTTCAGGAGATCCGTACTCTGCAAACCTCGGCGGATATCGCCCGGGTGATTCAGGCGAAATAGCAGTACGGTCAGCATCACGTTTTTGCGGCGCGCATTGTGGCGCTGAACGACACGGTCAACGTGTGCAAACGGGATGCGTATCCGGGTTTTTACTGGATATGTAAAGGTATGACAAATTGTGGATTGCCACCGATTCCTAAACAAAGGAGGCGAAGCGGGCGTATTTTTCCCCCCTTCTTTTTTTGGTGAATAACGTCATGAATCGTTCGATTTTTTATTTCTGCTGCTTGCCTCTCTCCCTGCTTCTTGTTGCCTGCGCCCCGGGCCACGATACCGCAACCTCGCTGAATCAACAGATCCCCGCCGCGAAAATCGATACCGGCCTGGCTGCCGGAGAGTGGCCAAAAGAGAGCTGGTGGGAAGATTTTCACGATCCAGAATTAAATACGCTGATTACCAAAGCCCTGGCCGATGCGCCGGATATGACCCTTGCCCGTCAGCGCATCGCCCTTGCCGAAGCGCAGGCCAAAATGGCAATGGCTGCCGATGGCCCGGAGGTTAATTTCTCTGCCGACGCAGAGCGGCAGAAAATGTCAGCCGAAGGGCTGATGGGCCCCTTCGCGATAACCGATCCGGCGGCCGGAACCACCGGCCCCTGGTACACTAACGGCACTTTTGGCCTGACCGCCGGCTGGGATCTGGATTTGTGGGGTAAAAACCGCGCCCAGGTTGAAGCCCGCATCGGGAAGGTCAACGCACAACAGGCGGAGCTGCAGCAGACCCGTCAACTGCTTGCCAGCAGCGTGGCGCGTCTTTACTGGGACTGGCAAACCCAGGCGGCCATTGGGCATCTCTTAGCCGCCATCAAACAGGAGCAGCTCAATATTATCGGTACCGACCGGGAGCTGTACCAGCATGGCATCACTTCTTCTGTGGAAGGGGTGGAAACCGACATTAACGCCAGTAAAACCGATGAGCACCTGGCGGAGGTGAAGGGAAAAATGAAAGCCATTGAGGCGCGTCTGGCGGCGCTTACCAACTCCCCAACGGTGACGCTGACCCCGCACGCCTTGCCCGCTGTCGAGAGTAAAATGCCTTCCACTCTGGGCTATGAATTACTCGCCCGCCGCCCTGATTTGCAGGAGGCGCACTGGTATATCGAAGCCTCCCTGCATGAGGTGGATGCGGCGAAAGCGGCCTTCTATCCTGACGTGAACCTGATGGCCTTCCTGCAACAGGATGCACTGCACTTAAGCGATCTATTCCGCTCCTCGGCGCAGCAGATGGGCGTTACCGCCGGGCTGACCCTGCCGATTTTCGACAGTGGGCGCCTGAATGCCAACCTTGATATCGCCCAGGCGCAAAATAATCTGTCGATCGCGAACTACAACAAAGCGGTAGTGGAGGCTGTCAACCAGGTCGCCCGGACGGCAAGCGAAGTCGAAACGTTAATGACGAAAAATAAGCATCAGCAACGCGTTGAAGCCGATGCCGCACGGGTAGTCGCGCTGGCACAGGCGCGCTTTAATGCCGGGATTGTCGCAGGCTCACGGGTCAGCGAGGCTCGGATCCCCGCTCTGCAGGAACAACTGGCCGGGCTGACGCTGCAGGGACAGTACATCGATGCCACCCTGCAACTCACCTCCGCGCTGGGTGGCGGCTATAAGCACGGGTGAAAAGTGAGAAGTCACTATACTTACTTCTTTGTCTTCTTTTCTGGAGGTGAGTATGGGTTCAACCAATCGTGTGGCTATTGTAACGGCATCAGATTCGGGGATCGGCAAAACTACAGCGCTGATGCTGGCGGAGCGTGGGTTTGATATTGGCGTGACCTGGCACTCGGATGAAGAAGGGGCGATGAAAACCTGTCGCGAGATCGAGGCGCGCGGACAGCGGGCAGAGGCCATCCATCTGGATCTCAGCCAGTTGCCCGAAGGTGCGAAAGCCATCGAGACGCTGATTGAACGTTTTGGCCGACTTGACGTGCTGGTCAATAACGCCGGGGCGATGACCAAAGCGCCGTTTCTTGAGATGGAATATGACCAGTGGCGATCCATTTTTAGCGTCGATGTGGATGGGGCATTTCTCTGTTCGCAGATCGCCGCCCGGCAGATGGTAAAGCAGGGGGAGGGGGGACGTATCGTCAATATCACCTCGGTGCATGAACATACGCCGCTGCCGGAGGCCAGCGCTTACACCTCAGCCAAACACGCCCTCGGCGGCCTGACCAAGTCGATGGCGATGGAGCTGGTGCATCACAATATTCTGGTCAATGCCGTCGCACCCGGTGCCATCGCCACGCCGATGAATGACATGGATGACAGCGAAGTGAAGCCCGGCTCCATGCCCAACATTCCACTGGCAAGGCCGGGGCATACCAAAGAGATCGCCAGCCTGGTCGCCTGGCTATGTGACACCGACGCCAGCTACGCCACCGGACAATCCTTTATCGTCGACGGCGGCTTTATGCTGGGCAATCCGCAGTTTAAACCGGAGCAGTAACCCTTAGCTGCGATCCCGGCGTTTCAGCCACCAGCGCACCACGAAAACCAGCACCAGCACCACTATCAGCCAGATCCAGTGGCGCAGGTGCTGGTCCAGCGCGTGCAGCCAGGGCTCCAGCACTTCACCGCCCACATAGCCTAAGGTAGTGAAAATCAGCGCCCAAATGATGGCGCCCACAATGTTCAGCGGCAGGAAAATTTTTGGCGGCAGGCGACTGGCACCTATCAGCAGTGGGCCGATGATACGAAAACCGTACATAAAGCGGGTGCCGATCACGAAAAGGTAAGGGTGGCGCTGAATCAGCTGCTGGGCGCGGTTGATTTTCTTCTGATGACGGGAAAAACGCCGCAGGATCGCCGGACCAAACCGGACGCCAAGCAGATAGAGCAGCTGATCGCCGATCATGCCCCCCAGCGCTACCGCGGCCACGACCAGCGGAAAACGCAGCAGCCCCTGATGCGCCGCCACACCCCCCAGCAGAGTGATAGTTTCCCCTTCCGCTATGCTGCCAACGACCAGCGCGGCATAGCCATAATGTGCAATCAAAGTATTAATATCCATACGCTAAGCGTAGCGCAGGAAACGTTAACGCATGAACAACCAGCTGATGAAACCTAAAACAGGAACGATCAGACCAAAAAACAGGGCACCTGTCGCCCAGGCAAACGGCGCTACCTCTTCTTCTTTTTTGATATCGGCAAAGCGTGCCAGCGCCTGCTGGCCGTCAGGGGCAGTCACCTCTTCAAACTGCTTTTTATACCCCTGTTCAACCAGCATTTTTGCACCCTGCAGGTCGGACTTATCCAGCGCAGCGATTTGCTTTCCTTTCTGGAAAAAAATGAATTCTGCCATCAGCGATTCTCTCCCGTAAGCTGCTGTTTAGCAGGGAGTAATATACCAGACGCCCAAACCTGCCGCTGCATTTTTATACTGTACAAAAAATAATCTCAGGCCTGCATTATACTTGAGTTATCGCTAGCGGGCCGACAACAAGGGGGCGTTATGAACCATGTCTGGGGACTCTTTTCCCATCCCGATCGTGAAATGCACGTGATCAGAGGCGAAAACGAAACGGTCAGTCATCACTATACCCACCATGTGTTGCTGATGGCCGCCGTACCGGTGATTTGCGCGTTCATCGGTACCACGCAAATTGGCTGGGATTTTGACGACGGCAACATTGTAAAACTTTCGTGGACAACCGGCCTGGCGCTGGCAGTGGTCTTTTACGCCCTGATGCTGGCCGGGGTGGCAGTGATGGGGCGGGTGATTTACTGGATGGCGCGCCGCTATCCGCAGCGTCCTTCCCTGACGCGCTGTATGGTGTTTGCCGGTTATGTGGCGACGCCGCTGTTCCTGAGCGGGATTGTGGCACTCTACCCGATAGTCTGGCTGTGCGCGCTGGTGGGGACGCTGGCGCTCTTTTATACCGGCTATTTGCTCTATATCGGTATTCCTACCTTCCTGAATATCAACAAAGAAGAGGGCCGCAGCTTTTCCGGTTCGACCCTCGCCATCGGCGTGCTGTTGCTGGAAGTGCTACTGGCGCTGACGGTTATTCTTTGGGGTTATGGATATCGTCTCTTCTGACGACACTGCATTGCTGGCGTAATTGCCAGCAATGCAGCATCTGTTCACGATTAACTACTGGTAGCAAGGCATCCGGACGGCTATGATGCCTTAGCCAGCCCGTGTTCTCGCTTCGGCCCGGGCGGCGTACGTTATTACGTGCGTGAATAATTATCCGAAATCTCACCATGCTGAAATTCCGCGTTTCTTTACTGAGTCTTGCACTGTTGCTGGCCGTGCCAGTGGCGACCCCCGCAATCGCCAAAACTGCCGCTGTGGCTACGGCGACACAGCCGGAGATTGCTTCCGGCAGCGCTATGATCGTCGATCTGAATACCAACAAAGTGATCTATTCCAGCCACCCGAATCTGGTGCGCCCGATCGCGTCGATTACCAAATTAATGACCGCGATGGTGGTGCTGGATGCACGACTGCCGTTGGATGAAAAACTGCGCGTCGACATCAGCCATACGCCAGAGATGAAAGGGATTTACTCCCGCGTGCGTCTGAACAGCGAAATCAGCCGTAAAAATATGCTGCTGCTGGCGCTGATGTCCTCGGAAAACCGCGCCGCGGCAAGCCTGGCACACCACTATCCGGGCGGCTACGACGCCTTTATCCGGGCGATGAATGCCAAAGCGAAGGCGCTGGGGATGGTTCAGACGCGCTTTGTTGAGCCAACCGGTCTGTCGATTCATAACGTCTCGACGGCGCAGGATCTGACGAGGTTACTGATCGCCACTAAGCAGTATCCGCTGCTCGGCCAGCTCAGCACCACCCGGGAAGAGATGGCGACCTTCTCGCATCCGGCCTATACCCTGCCGTTTCGTAACACCAACCATCTGGTTTACCGCGATAACTGGAATATTCAGTTGACCAAAACCGGCTTTACCAACGCCGCGGGCCACTGTCTGGTGATGCGTACGGTCTTTAATGGCAAGCCGGTGGCGCTGGTGGTGATGGACGCCTTTGGCAAATATACCCACTTTGCCGACGCCAGCCGTCTGCGGACCTGGATTGAAACCGGAAAAGTCACCCCGGTTCCCGCCGCAGCTCTGAGCTACAAAAAGCAAAAAGCCGCCCAGATGGCGACGGCGCAGAACGATTGAGCCGTCTGTAATCGCCGGGTAAGCGCAGCGCCACCCGGCAATACCGCGTTGAAATAGATTACTCCGGCAGCGTCCAGTCACCGTCGTTGAGGGGGCGCTGCAAAATCAGCGTATCGCGCCAGTCGCCTTTCTTGTATCCCACGCTTCTCAGCTGTCCTGCCACTTCAAAACCGTGCTTTTTATGCAGGCGTAACGACCCGGCGTTGTTCGGCCCATCGCCCACCACGGCGATCATCTGGCGCCACGGACCCTCTTCGCTGCGGGCAATCAGGGCGCTCAGCAGCGCGCTGCCAAAGCCGCGTCCGGGGGTGCTGGCCTCGACGTAAATCGACTCTTCAAGGGTGTAACGGTAGGCGGGGCGCGCGCGATAATGGGTGGCGTAACAGAAGCCCACCACAATCCCACGATAGAGCGCCACCAGCCACGGCAGCCCCTGGCTGGTCACCGCGTGTATACGCTCGCGCATCTCGTCAACGGTAGGGGGAACTTCTTCAAAAGATGCACGCCCGTTAAGGACGTGCCAGGCATAGATGGCGGCGATGGCATGAGCGTCCTCCGCCTCTGCATCGCGAACCTGAACGTCAGTTTCGGAGAAAGTTTCAACAGCCGACATAATATGTCCGCTCCTCATCAAAAAAAGCCAGAGAAACGTTTCTCTGGCGACCCGAGGCTACTCTAGTACGATTTGTACAGGCTTAACAGCGGGCCCATTCTGGCTAACTGGTTTGATCAGTGGCTTGCGGGCTATGAATTGCTGTTTCAGGCTGCTCTTGCCAGTTTTTATGCTTGGTTGTTTTACCAATCCCCGGATTCATACTGTTAGTTGGGTCATTAGCCCGATAAAACTGTTTTAATGAGTCCGGTGCTTCGTAAATGTGACCGACATTGTGTTCCGCCGGATATTGCGCGCCGCGCGCCTTCAGCAGAGCCAGCATTTGCGCCTTCAGGGCGTGGGCATCGACCCCTTTTTTAACGATGTAATCCTGGTGGAAGACGTAACACATAAAGTGGCCGTAATAGAGCTTATGCACCAGCTGGCTGTCGATCTCCGGCGGCAGTTTTTCGAACCATTCGGTATCGTTGCGGCGCAGGGCGATATCCAGCGCCAGAATATCCTCCACCTCGTCTGCGTGAACCGCTTGATAGCGGATCGCGGCGCCAGCGGCGGCAAAGCGGTGTAAAAAGGCCTTGCTGCCCTCTTCAGGGGTGCAGGCAAAGAAATCCCCCTCCGCGGTTTTGAAGAATTCGCTCAGCCAGCTCTGCGCTTCGGCAATGCCGTCGCCCGCCATCTTCAGCAGCAGGTGATGTTCGTACTTATCACGCCAGCTTTTCATCCGCGGCGGCAGGTGCGCCGGGAAGGCGTTGCCCAGCTTTTGCATAAAGCGGTCGGTAAAGTTGGGCTTAAACAGCGATACCTTCTCCAGCATCGCATCGGTGCGCCCCTTCATGGTGAAGAAGAAGGGCATCTTGTCGGTGCCGAGCTTGTCGATCATCAGGAAGGTGTCTTTGCCGTAGCGTTCGGCGATATCGTAAATATCCCGGTGCATATACTCGCCGGCGACCGGCAGATGGGTAAATTCCCCGAGAATGTGGCGACGGATAGTGGTCAGCACCTCCGGCTGGTTGGTGCCGATATAGAACACCTGCTGGCGTTTCTCGGCCGGGAAGGTGTCCAGGCGTACGGCAAAGACCGCCAGCTTGCCGGCACAGCCAGAGGATTCAAACAGACGATCCGGGTCGGCGTTATAGCGCGCCGGGGTGTCGGCATCAATTTCACGCACCCGGCTGATGTAATCATGGTCGTGAGCGTGGCGTCCGTCATGCAGTACATCGCTGTCTTTCACGCGGTCGTCATCCAGCTTGCTGAGGATCTGCTCCGGCGTGACCCCTAAATCGATACCCAGATGGTTCACCAGTGTCAGCTTGCCCTGCTCATCGATGCGGGCAAAGAGTGACATTTCGGTATAGGCCGGGCCGCGCTGTACCAGCGATCCGCCAGAGTTATTGCAGATCCCGCCGATCACCGAGGCGCCGATACAGGAGGAACCAATCACCGAGTGCGGCTCACGGCCCAGCGGCTTGAGCGCCTTTTCCAGGGAGTAGAGCGTGGTGCCCGGATAGGCCAGCACCTGCTCGCCTTTATCCAGCAGATGCAGCTTGTCGAGGCGCAGGGTGCTGATAATCACAATGTCGCGATCGTAATCATTGCCGTTCGGCGTGGAGCCTTCGGTCAGGCCGGTATTGGCCGCCTGCATCAGAATAATTTTGTCTGCTGCGACGCAGGCATTGAGCACCCGCCACAGCTCCAGCAGCGTGCCCGGGAACACCACCGCCAGCGCGTCCCCTTGTCCGGAGCGAAAGCCCTTGCGGTAGCGGGCGGTTTTCGCGGCGTCAGTAAGCAGGTGCGCCTGGCCTACCAGGCGTGATAGCTCGTTAATGAAACTGGTGTTATCGTGCAGTCGTTCAGAAGACATCGTCCACCCCTTGTGGTTATTCAAATGCGTCGTCCAAAATCATAGCGCGATTAATGTTTAAGCGAACCAGTATTCACCAGAAAAATCAGAGAATAAACCCTGCAAGGTTCAGAGGGTTTATGGCACACTGCGCTTTTCGTACGGTCTGGCCGCGACTATCCGGCGGTTATTGATGAGAGAGTAAACGAGATGAAATGGCTCTGTTCTGTAGGTGTGGCTGTAAGTCTGGCGCTGCAACCCGCGCTGGCTGACGACCTGTTTGGCAATCATCCGCTAACGCCGGAAGCCCGGGACGCATTTGTAACCGACCTGCTCGCGAAGATGTCGGTTGATGAGAAAATCGGCCAGCTGCGCCTCATCAGCGTCGGACCGGATAATCCGAAAGAAGCCATTCGCGAAATGATTAAAAACGGGCAGGTAGGGGCGATTTTCAACACCGTCACCCGCCAGGATATCCGCAAAATGCAGGATCAGGTGATGGAGCTCAGCCACCTGAAAATCCCACTTTTCTTCGCCTTTGACGTGCTTCACGGCCAGCGTACCGTCTTCCCGATTACCCTCGGCCTGGCCTCCTCCTTTAACCTTGAGGCGGTGAAAACCGTGGGCCGCGTGTCGGCATACGAAGCAGCGGATGACGGCCTCAACATGACCTGGGCGCCGATGGTGGACGTCTCCCGCGATCCGCGCTGGGGCCGCGCCTCGGAAGGCTTCGGGGAGGATACTTATCTCACCGCGACGATGGGTAAAACCATGGTCGAAGCGATGCAGGGCAAAAGCCCGGCGGATCGCTACTCGGTGATGACCAGCGTCAAACACTTCGCCGCCTATGGCGCAGTGGAGGGCGGTAAAGAGTACAACACCGTCGACATGAGCCCGCAGCGCCTGTTCAACGACTATATGCCGCCGTACAAAGCGGGTCTGGATGCTGGCAGCGGCGCGGTGATGGTGGCCCTGAACTCCCTGAACGGCACGCCAGCCACCTCCGACAGCTGGCTGCTGAAAGAGGTCCTGCGCGACCAGTGGGGCTTCAAAGGCATCACCGTCTCCGATCACGGGGCGATCAAGGAGCTGATCAAACACGGCACGGCCGCCGATCCGGAAGATGCGGTGCGGGTAGCGCTGAAGTCCGGCATCAACATGAGCATGAGCGACGAGTATTACAGCAAGTACCTGCCGGGTCTGGTGAAGAGCGGTAAGGTCACCATGGCGGAGCTGGACGACGCCACGCGCCACGTTCTGAACGTCAAATATGATATGGGGCTGTTTAACGATCCGTACAGCCACCTGGGGCCAAAAGAGTCTGACCCGGTAGACACCAACGCCGAAAGCCGCCTGCATCGTAAAGAGGCGCGTGAAGTGGCGCGTGAGAGCCTGGTGCTGCTGAAAAACCGTCTCGAGACCCTGCCGCTGGCGAAATCCGGCACCGTGGCGGTGGTGGGCCCGCTGGCCGACAGCAAACGCGACGTGATGGGCAGCTGGTCTGCGGCAGGCGTGGCGGATCAGTCCGTCACGGTGCTGACGGGCATTAAAGACGCGCTGGGCGACAAGGGCAAAGTGATTTACGCCAAAGGGGCCAACGTCACCAACGATAAAGATATCGTCACCTTCCTCAACCAGTATGAAGAGGCGGTGAAAGTCGATCCGCGCTCCGCCCAGGAGATGATTGACGAAGCGGTGAATGCCGCCAAGCAGTCTGATGTGGTAGTGGCCGTGGTGGGTGAAGCCCAGGGGATGGCGCATGAAGCCTCGAGCCGTACCGATATCACCCTGCCGCAAAGCCAGCGCGATCTGATTACCGCGCTGAAAGCCACCGGCAAGCCATTGGTGCTGGTGTTGATGAATGGCCGTCCGCTGGCGCTGGTGAAAGAAGATCAGCAGGCTGACGCGATTCTGGAAACCTGGTTCGCCGGTACCGAGGGCGGTAACGCCATTGCCGACGTGCTGTTTGGGGACTACAACCCGTCGGGTAAACTGCCGATGTCCTTCCCGCGCTCGGTGGGGCAGATCCCGGTCTATTACAGCCACCTGAATACTGGCCGACCTTACAACGCCGACAAGCCGAACAAGTACACCTCGCGCTACTTTGACGAAGCCAATGGTCCGCTCTATCCGTTTGGTTATGGCCTGAGCTACACCACCTTTAAGGTTTCTGAGGTGAAAATGTCGGCCCCGACCATGAAGGCGGATGGCACGGTGACCGCCAGCGTGGATGTCACCAACACCGGTAAACGTGAAGGGGAGACGGTAGTTCAGATGTACGTTCAGGATATTACTGCCTCCATGAGCCGCCCGGTGAAACAGCTGCGTGGCTTTGAGAAGGTCAACCTGAAACCGGGTGAAACGAAGACCATCAGCTTCCCAATCGACGTGGATGCGCTGAAGTTCTGGAATCAGCAGATGAAATATGACGCTGAGCCAGGCAAATTCAACGTCTTCATCGGTACGGATTCTGCCCGCGTAAACAAGGGTGAGTTCGAGCTGCTGTAAAAAAAGCCCGGCGGTGCCGGGCAATATCCAGACGGGGCCGCCTCACCTGATTCGTGATCGGCCCCGCAATTTTTTTCCCGTCCCGCCTGAAACCGACCTGAATCCCTCTTTTTTATCCCTTCCTGGCAGGTGATTTGTGATGATTTTCACACTTCATTTTTGCCGCCCCTGAGAAAACGTGAACCCCATCAAAAGCGCTTTCTACCGCCTTATTCTGGCGTGACGATCTTCACTCTTCGCTCAAAATCCCCAAATACGGCCCGCGAGCGGGGGGATAAAACGGCGTTAAATGCCTGTCACTTAACAGCTGACAGGTATCAACATGAAGCTCTCGTTAGAAAATGTCGTTCTCGACCGCAGCGGCCTGACTCCCGTCACCGATCTCCTCCAGGGGCTGATTACGACCCTCGCTCAGGCTGGTGGCGGTACGCTGGTGATCACGCCGGGTACCTACCTGACGGGCACGCTGGTATTACCGTCAAACTTCACCCTGCATCTGGAAGCCGGTGCGCGTCTGCTGGCGAGCCCCCATGAGGCGGACTACCAGGCCTGCGAAACCCAAAGCATGGCCGAGCTTTCAAGGATGGCGCTCCTCTATGCGCGTGATGCCCATCACCTGACCCTGAGCGGTCCAGGCTGTATCGACGGTAATGCCAGCGCCTGGTTTGCGCCCACGCCAGACGCCCAGGGCTACCGTCAGCCGAAAACCCATCGTCCACGCCTGCTGGTGCTGGAAGGGTGCGAGCAGGTGCGGATCGCCGATATCACGCTGTATGACGCGCCCATGTGGACCGCGCACCTGGTCAGTTGCAGACATGTTTTCATCAAACAGATCACCATCGATAACGATCTGGCGCTCTCCAATACCGATGCGCTGGATCTCGACAGCTGCCAGCACGTTCACCTCAGCGACAGCTATTTCAGCGCCGCCGACGACGGCATCTGCCTGAAGACCACCGCCAAAAGCGCAGCGTTGCAGCAGCCGATGGAGAACGTCACGGTCAATAACTGCATCATTCGCTCAAAAAGTTGCGCCATCAAAGTGGGTACCGAGACCTTTGCCGATATCCGCAACCTGGTGGTCAGCAACTGCGTCATTTTCGAATCCAACCGCGCCATCGGCCTGGTCTCCCGCGACGGCGGACGGTTCAGCCAGATGCTGTTCAGCAATATCGTCTTTGATTGCCGGCACGGCGATCCCTGCCACTGGGGAAAAGCCGATCCGGTCTTTGTCTCCGTCCGCCACCGCGCGCCCGACGTCACGCCGGGCGAAATAAGCCAGGTCACTTTCTTAAGCCTCAACGGAAGCGGGGAAGGGGCCATCAACCTGCACAGCGACGTGCCGGGCGCCATTCACGACATCACCTTTAACGGGCTGAGCTTCTCTCAGCGCCTGAGCGCCAGCGACGAGCAGGGCTGCTATGACGTGCGCCCTCCCTGCAACCCCGCGCGCCCGACAGGGATGGGGCTGGATAACGCCTATCTCGTCAACCCGCAAACGGGGCGCGCCCATGGCGTAGAACGTTATCCGCAGGGACTGCCCGCGCTCTATGCCGCAGGTGTTGAGGGATTACAGCTGCACGCCATCCAGATTACCCGTCCGCTGCCGTTACCTGCGGGCTGGGATGAAGAGAGCATCCGAACTTACCCGGCGAATACAGGGAATAGAAAATGATAAAAAAAGTGCGAGAAATAAAACTGCGTAACTATGTCTGTTACGGGCTGGCAGATGTGATTGGCTCCGGTGCCTTCACCCTGGTCAGCGCCTGGCTGCTGTTTTTCTTAACCACCTTCTGCGGATTGACACCGATTCAGGCGGGCTCGCTGTTTGCGGTGGCGCGTATTGTCGATGTGATCATGTGTCCGGTCATCGGCTACATTTCCGATAACTTCCACAAGACGGCGCTGGGCCGCCGCTTTGGCCGTCGCCGCTTCTTCCTGCTGGCCAGCATTCCGCTGGTGTCGGTCTACAGCCTGCTGTGGGTGGAGGGCTTTAACTACTGGATGTACCTGCTGTTCTACATCCTGTTTGAGATTGTCTACACCATGATCATCATCCCTTATGACACCCTGTCGGCAGAGATGACCTCCGACTTCAAAAAGCGCTCTAAACTCACCAGCGCCCGAATGTACATCGCCCAGCTGGCCGGTTTTGCCGCCGCCTTCCTGCCGGGACGGCTGGTGGCATACTTCGGCCCGGAAACCTCGGCGTCGTTTTTCTACACCGGTGCCATCTTTACCGTCTCCTTTATGATAGTGCTCTTCTTTGTCTACTTCGGCACCTGGGAACGTTCGCTGGAGGAGATCCAGCAGAGCGAAGCCCACGCCGACGAGGAGGAGAAAGCACCGCTGGCGACCCGGGCGTACCAAATCTATTACGATTTTGTCTCTACGCTGAAAATCAAGACGTTCAGATCGCACCTTGGGATGTATCTGGGCGGTTCAGTGGCGCAGGATATCTTCAACTCCGTCTTTACCTACTTCGTGGTCTTCGCCCTGATGACCTCGTCGGTGATGGCCTCTAACCTGCTCGGCGTGATCAACGCTCTGCAGTTCTTTGGCGTCGGGATCGCCACCTGGCTGACCCTGCGTTACTCCCCGTCCCGGGCCTTTGCCACCCAAGCCTCAATGGCGCTGGTGGCCTTTGCCCTGCTGGTGTCAGCATACTTCCACCAGACCGGCGGGATGGTGCTGCTGTATGCCGGGGCGGCGATTGCTGGCCTGGCGCGCGGCGGGATCTACGCCATTCCATGGAATAACTACACCTTCGTGGCGGATGTGGACGAGATCCTCACCTGTCAGCGTCGGGAGGGGATCTTTGCCGGCTTTATGAGCCTGCTGCGTAAGGCCTCTCAGGCGATGTCAATTTTCCTCGTCGGTGTGGCATTGCAGATGTCGGGCTTTGTCTCCGGGCAGTCCGCGCAGCCGCAGTCGGCCATCCATATGATCATGGTGATCATGATTGTCCTGCCGGTGATCCTCACCGTGTGGGGGATCTGGTCGGCCTTCCAGTTCCGCGTTAACAGCCGCACGCACGCCATTCTGAACGAAGAGGTGGCACGCCTGAAGCAGGGGGGTAGCAAGGCGACCGTCAGCGCGGAAAACCGTGCGGTTATCGAAAGCCTGACCGGTATGCCGTATGAGCACTGCTGGGGCGAGAATAGTGTTGGCTATCTCAATCGCAAACGAATGATGGCGCGACAGACCTCCCCGCAATTTAATAACGCCTGATCTTCCTATTCTGACCGGGCCTGTGCGCCTGGTCTTTCAGGACGAAGCACATGACAGAACATAGCGTATATATTCAGCAAGGGATCTGGGCCAGACTGGGTCTGCCCCGGGAACTGAGCTGGGGCTTTATCGGCCTTTTCCTGTTTATTACCGGCGCCACCATCGAGCAAAGCTGGCTGGCCTCGATGCTGCAAAACCGCGGCTATGACGCGTTTCACATCAGCCTGCTCTCATCGGTGTTCGGCCTGTGCGTGGCGGTGATCTCCTGGTTCTCGGGGATTGGCGCGGGGGTACTGGGCCTGCGTCGCCTGATGTGGGGTGCCACGGCGGTCTATTTTCTCGGTTCGATCCCCTTTATCGGCTATGCCCTGCCGCAGGGGAATTATCCCCTGATGGTCGCCAGCTACGCCCTGCGCGGCATGGCTTACCCGCTGTTTGCCTACTCGTTTCTGGTCTGGATCAACCAGCGCTGCGAGCCGCGTATCCTGGGGCGGGCGGTTTCCTGGTTCTGGATCGCCTTTGGCGTGGGGATGACGATCGTCGGGCCGTGGTACGCCAGCCTGATGCTGCCGCGGATCGGCGAAACCGCGACCCTGCTGAGCGGCTTTATCTTTGTGGTGCTGGGGGCGTTCTGCGCGCTGGTGCTCAACCGCGATCGGCTGCAGACGGCTCAGGGCGGCAGCCTGGGGGCGGCACTCACTGAAGGGATCATGGTGCTGGTGCGGGAGCCAAAAATGCGTTTCGCGGTGATCGTCAAAACCATCAACGACATCGGTAAATTTTCGCTGGTGATCCTGATGCCGGTCTACCTGCCGCGCTTTGGCTTCAGCATCGCGGCGTGGCTCACCATCTGGGGGCTGGTGAACGTGGTTAATATTTTTGCCAGCTACTTCTTTGGCTGGCTGGGGGACACCATCGGATGGCGCAACACGGTGGTCTGGTTCTCCGGCACTCTGTGCGGGCTGGCGATGGTGGCGGTATGCTACGCGCCGGTGCTGTTTGGTGACAGCGAGCCCGCGCTGTTCTGCGCCTTAGCGCTCTATGCCATTGGGCTCGGGGCATTTGGGCCGCTCAGCGCGCTGATCCCCTCCCTGCTTCCTGATAACAAAGGCGCGGCGATCTCCTGCCTCAATCTGGGTTCCGGCCTGAGTAACTTTGTCGGGCCGTTGATTGTCACCCTCTGCGTGGCCCCGCTCGGCGTGGAGGGGACGCTGTGGGTGATCGCCATACTCTACTTTGCCGCCAGCGTGCTTACCCTGCCGTTAAAACTGCCTGAGACGCGCTAAAACGCCACTTATCGACTACGCTTTTCTCTCAAGCCTCTGAAAAAGGCGGCAAAATCATGAGGAAAGCGGAATGACTATTTTAAAGGGGATTGTTAGCTCAACGGCGCTGCTGGCGGCGTTGAGCCTGCCATTACAGGCGGCGGAGCCGGTAAAGGTCGGGTCGAAAATTGATACGGAAGGGGCGCTGCTGGGCAACATTATTTTGCAGGTGCTGGAGAGCCACGGCGTCAAAACCGTCAATAAAGTGCAGCTTGGCACTACCCCGGTAGTGCGTGGCGCCATCACCTCCGGCGAACTGGATATCTACCCGGAATACACCGGCAACGGGGCCTTCTTCTTTAAAGACGAAAACGACCCGGCGTGGAAAAATGCAAAGGATGGCTACGAGAAAGTGAAAAAACTCGATGCCGAACAGAACAAGCTAATCTGGCTGACCCCGGCTCCGGCGAATAACACCTGGACCATCGCGGTACGCAAGGATGTGGCGGAGAAAGGCAAACTCACTTCCCTTGAGGATCTCAGCCGCTATCTGAAAGAGAAGGGTGATTTTAAACTCGCCGCCTCAGCCGAGTTTATCGAACGCCCGGATGCCCTGCCTGCCTTTGAAAAAGCCTATGACTTCAAGCTCGATCAGAGCCAGCTGCTGTCGCTGGCGGGGGGTGATACTGCCGTCACCATCAAAGCGGCTGCCCAGCAAACCTCGGGCGTGAATGCGGCGATGGCCTACGGTACCGACGGCCCGGTAGCGGCGCTGGGCCTGCAAACCCTGACCGATCCGAAAGGTGTTCAGCCGATCTATGCCCCGACGCCGGTGGTGCGTGAAGCGGTGCTGAAGGCCTACCCGGAGCTGGACGCCTGGCTGAAGCCGGTATTTGAAACGCTGGATGAGAAAACCCTGCAACAGCTGAACGCCAGCATTGCAGTCGAAGGGCTGGATGCCAAAAAAGTGGCGGCAGATTACCTGAAGCAAAAAGGGCTGGTGAAATAACCCGCCGCAGGACTGTGCTGTGCCGATAAGATGTCATAACCGCGTGCTGCTGCTGATGGCTCTCATTGCCCTCGCAGCAGGAGCGCTACCCTTTGTGAATTTCGCCCCGAACCGGCTGGTGTCCGGGGAAGGGCGCGCCGTCTGGCAGGTATGGGCGTTCTCGCCTGCGCTGCTGCTTATTGTGCCGGGCCTGTTGCTGGGACTCTCGCTGATGCGTGGGCGCTGGGCAGTGGTGGCGACGCTGGTGGTGTGCGAGCTGCTGTTCGCCGCGCTGGTCTGGAGCGCGGGGCTTGCCGCCACGCATCTTGCCAGCAGCGAAAGTCCGCTGGCGCGCACTGCCGTGGGCAGCGGCCTGTGGCTCTGGCTGGCGCTCTGCCTGCTCGCCTGCAGCGATGCCATTCGTCGGCTTAGTCTGTCGCCGCTCTGGCGCTGGCTGCTACAGGCGCAAATCTGGATCCTGCCGTTGCTGCTGCTGTTCAGCGGCGAACTCAACGCCCTCTCGCTGATGAAAGAGTACGCCAACCGGCAGGATGTCTTTAACGATGCCGGGCAGCAGCACCTCACGCTGCTGCTGGGTACTCTCATCCCGGCCCTGCTCATTGGCGTGCCGCTGGGGCTGCTTTGTTATCGCCGTCCGGCCTCCCAGGGGCCGGTGTTTGCGGTGCTCAATATCATTCAGACCATCCCCTCAGTCGCATTGTTCGGCCTGCTGATTGCCCCCCTTGCCGGGCTGACCCGCGCCTGGCCGTGGCTGTCGTCGCTGGGCATTGCCGGAACCGGCATGACGCCCGCGCTGATCGCCCTGGTGCTCTATGCCCTGTTGCCGCTGGCGCGCGGGGTGCTGGCGGGGCTCAGCCAGGTGCCCGCCGAGGTGCTGGAGAGCGCCGACGCGATGGGGATGAACAGCCGCCAGCGCTTCTGGCAGATCCAGCTCCCGCTGGCCCTGCCGGTGCTGCTGCGCGGCCTCCGCGTAGTGGCGGTGCAGACCGTGGGGATGGCGGTGATAGCGGCCTTAATTGGCGCCGGAGGATTCGGCGCGCTGGTGTTCCAGGGGCTGCTGAGCAGCGCCCTGGATCTGGTGCTGCTGGGCGTTATACCCACCATCGTGCTGGCGGTGGTGGTGGATGCGCTGTTTGCGCTGTGGATCGCCCTGCTGCAAAGGAGAACCGATGATTGAATTTGATGATGTAAGTAAAACCTTTGCCGGCGAGCCCGCGGTCAGCAATCTGGATCTGACCTTTGCCGAAGGGGCCTTCACGGTGCTGGTGGGCACCTCGGGCTCGGGCAAATCGACCACCCTGAAGATGATCAACCGTCTGGTGGAGCACGACAGCGGTCTGATCCGCTTTGCCGGGCAGGAGATCCGCAGCCTGCCGGTGCTGGAGCTGCGTCGGCGGATGGGGTATGCCATTCAGTCCATCGGTCTCTTCCCGCACTGGACGGTGGCGCGCAATATCGCCACCGTGCCGCAGCTGCAAAAATGGCCGCGGCAACAGATTGACGATCGGGTGGATGAACTGATGGCGCTGCTGGGGCTGGATCCCGCCCTGCGTGAACGCTATCCGCACCAGCTCTCCGGCGGGCAGCAGCAGCGGGTCGGTGTGGCGCGGGCCCTGGCCGCTAACCCGGAGGTGCTGCTGATGGATGAACCTTTTGGTGCTCTCGACCCGGTCACCCGTAGCGCGTTGCAGCTGGAGATGACCCGCATCCATCGCATTCTGGGGCGGACCATTGTTCTGGTAACGCACGATATCGACGAGGCGCTCCGGCTGGCAGACCATCTGGTGCTGATGGACAGCGGTAGGGTAGTGCAGCAGGGGACGCCGCTAGCGCTGCTGACCCGACCGGCGAATGGTTTTGTGCGCGAGTTTTTTGGCCGCAGCGAACTGGGCGTACGCCTGCTGTCGCTGCGCACGGTCGGCGAGTCGATGCGCCCGGAAATCACCTCGGGCGAGTCCAGCCCGCTGCGGGCCTCCATGAGCCTGCGGGATGCGCTCTCGGCGTTTGTCAGTCAGGGTTGTGAACGTCTGCCGGTGGTGGACGACCAGGAAAGGCCGTGCGGTACGCTCTGGTTTCGCGATCTGCTGGCCCGGGAGGCGTCGTGAGGCTATTACGCGATCCACTTCTGTGGCTGGTGGCGCTGTTTGTGGCGCTCCTGTTCCTGATGCCCTACAGCGCGCCGCTCTTCAGCGCGCTGTTCCCGGAGCTGCCGCGCCCGGTCTACCAGCAGGAGAGCTTCGTTAGCCTGACGCTCGCCCACTTCTGGCTGGTCGGCATCTCCAGTATTTTTGCCATCGTGGTGGGTGCAGGCGCCGGGATTGCCGTAACGCGACCGGCGGGCCGGGAGTTTCGCCCGCTGGTGGAGACCATCGCCGCCGTCGGGCAGACCTTCCCGCCCGTGGCGGTGCTGGCTATTGCGGTACCGGTGATGGGCTTTGGCCAGCAGCCGGCGATTATCGCGCTGATCCTTTATGGGGTGCTGCCGATTTTACAGGCGACGCTGGCGGGGCTGGCGGCAGTGCCCGCGGCGGCCATCAGCGTAGCCGAAGGAATGGGGATGAGTGGCTGGCAGCGCCTGCGCAACGTCGAGCTGCCGCTGGCCGCGCCGGTAATGCTGGCGGGGATCCGCACCTCGGTGATTGTGAATATCGGTACCGCGGCCATCGCCTCAACGGTGGGGGCAAATACGCTGGGGACGCCGATTATTATCGGCTTAAGCGGCTTTAACACCGCCTATATTATCCAGGGTGCGCTGCTGGTGGCGCTGGCGGCGATTGTGGTCGATCGCGCCTTTGAACGGCTGGCGCGAAGCCTCAGCCGACACCACCACGGACAATAAACGAATAACCTGCCAGCATCACGCCCCCAATACCGCTGACGGCCATGAGAAAGAAGAGGGTGATAACCGCGACTTTGGTTGCCTTCATAATGTGCTCCTGATGTTAACAGGGCGATTATACGGTGAAGCGCGGGTGTTAATGAACCATTAATTGCCTTTCAGCGGGAAGACGGGATAGCCGTGCGCCTGCCACTGGGTCAGCTGCTGCTCCTGTGCCGCCGTCGGTGACTCTCCGCACCAGACCAGCAGGGTCTGTCCGTCAAACAGCTCCGGGCGAAGCTGTGGCAGCGAATGCGCCAGCACATCGACGCGCCAGCCCTGCTGCGCCGCAATCCACGCCTCCAGCCACAGGCGTGTGGTATCGTGCACGTTCCAGCCTACTACCAGCGCATCCTTGCTGTTCTTCTTTCGCGCCGTAGCCAGACAAATGCAGATGTAGTTGATAAGCACCCCGTCCAGCGCGCTCAGCAGCGCCTGGAGCGTAGGCTGCTGGGATTGCAGACGCCTGCGTAACGGGATGAACAGTTGGTTAATTAAGGTTTGCGCAGGGTATTCACTGCCTTGCTCCTTGATCCATATACGCAGGCGGTGCAAATGGCCGCACTGCAGATAACGCAGCAGCACCTCCTGCTGTTCGCGCCAGATATCCTGCACCTCCTGACCTTCCGGGCTCAATAGCGTTTTGACCTTCCCGACCTGCACGCCGTTATCGATCCAGCCTTTGATCTCACGGATGCGGTCGATATCCGCATCCGTAAACAGCCGGTGGCCGCCGTCGGTTCGCTGCGGTTTCAGTAATCCATATCGTCGTTGCCATGCCCGTAACGTCACAGGATTGATATCACACAGGAGTGCCACTTCTCCTATCGTGTAGAGCGCCATGTTTTCCCCCGGCTTGCGGATGCCCAGATTAACTGTAGACGGAGAATCCCGAACCAGGAAGTTTCGCTCTTTTTTTGCACAAATAATGCGAATATCAGATTATGTTCGGCTAAAGGTGTGATGGCTAACACGAAAACACATTTTCGTCCTTTGACTGCAAAGAAAGTTATTGCGCTTCGGTGTATGTTACGCGCTTTCAGAATTTGCGGTTTGTGGGTATGTACGAATTTAATCTGGTGTTGCTGCTGCTTCAGCAGATGTGTGTGTTTCTGGTCATCGCGTGGTTGATGAGTAAAACACGCCTGTTCATCCCCCTGATGCAGGTCACCGTTCGTCTGCCGCACAAGCTGCTCTGCTACGTTACCTTCTCTATCTTCTGCATTCTCGGCACCTATCTGGGCCTGCATATCGAAGACTCTATTGCCAACACCCGTGCGATTGGCGCGGTGATGGGCGGCCTGCTCGGCGGCCCGGTTGTCGGCGGACTGGTGGGGCTGACCGGGGGGCTGCACCGCTACTCAATGGGCGGCATGACGGCGCTGAGCTGTATGATTTCGACCATTGTCGAAGGGCTGCTTGGCGGCCTCGTCCACAGCGTGATGATCCGCCGCGGTCGCCCGGATAAAGTCTTCAGCCCCCTTACTGCAGGCGCGATAACCCTGGTGGCCGAGCTGGTGCAGATGCTGATCATTTTGCTGATTGCCCGTCCCTTCGAAGATGCCCTGCATCTGGTGGGCAGCATTGCCGCGCCGATGATGGTCACCAACACCGTAGGCGCTGCACTGTTTATGCGCATTCTGCTCGATAAGCGGGCCATGTTTGAAAAGTACACCTCGGCCTTTTCGGCAACGGCGCTCAATGTCGCGGCCTCGACGGAGGGGATCCTGCGTCAGGGCTTTAACGAAGAGAACAGCATGAAGGTGGCGCAGGTGCTCCATCAGGCGCTGGATATCAGCGCGGTCGCCATTACCGATCGCGAAAAGCTGCTGGCCTTTACCGGCACCGGGGACGACCACCACCTGCCAGGCAGACCGATTTCGTCCGCATATACGCTTCGCGCCATCGAGACCGGTGAGGTAGTCTACGCCGACGGAAACGAAGTGCCGTATCGCTGCTCGCTGCATCCGCAGTGCAAGCTGGGCTCGACGCTGGTGATCCCGCTGCGCGGCGAAAACCAGCGGGTGATGGGCACCATTAAACTGTATGAAGCGAAAAACCGCCTGTTCAGCTCCATCAACCGTACATTGGGGGAGGGGATCGCCCAACTGCTCTCGGCGCAGATCCTCGCCGGGCAGTATGAGAGGCAGAAGGCGTTACTGACCCAGTCGGAGATCAAGCTCCTGCATGCGCAGGTGAACCCGCATTTTCTGTTTAATGCCCTCAACACCCTGAAGGCAGTGATCCGTCGGGACAGCGAGCAGGCAACGCAGCTGGTGCAATTTCTCTCGACCTTTTTCCGTAAGAATCTGAAGCGGCCGTCGGAAATTGTCACCCTCGCGGATGAAATAGAGCATGTGAATGCCTATCTGCAAATCGAGCAGGCCCGGTTCCAGTCGCGTCTGCAGGTGACCCTGTCGGTGCCGGATGAGCTGGCCTGGCAGCAGCTGCCAGCCTTTACCCTGCAGCCGATTGTGGAAAACGCTATCAAGCATGGCACCTCCCAGCTGCTGGGTATCGGTGAGATAACCATCACTGCCAGCCGCTTTAACCGCTATCTGGTGCTGAATATAGAAGACAACGCCGGGCTCTACAGCGGTGCAAAAGAGGGGGGAGGCCTGGGAATGGGGTTGGTGGACAAACGCCTGCGCGCCCATTTTGGCGAGAACTGCGGCATTACCGTTACCTGTGAGCCCGATAGCTTTACCCGTATAACCTTACGACTGCCTCTGGAGGAACACGCATGTTGAATGTGCTGATTGTCGATGACGAGCCTTTAGCGCGAGAAAACCTGCGATTTTTGCTGCAGGAGCACAGCGATATTGAGATTGTCGGCGAGTGCGCTAACGCCATTGAAGCCATTAGTGCCGTGCACAAGCTGCGTCCCGATGTGCTGTTTCTGGATATCCAGATGCCGCGCATCAGCGGCCTGGAGATGGTGGGCATGCTCGACCCGGAACATCGTCCCTACATTGTCTTTCTCACCGCCTTTGATGAGTACGCGGTAAAAGCGTTCGAAGAGCACGCCTTTGACTATCTGCTGAAACCCATCGAAGAGCCGCGGCTGGAAAAAACCCTCAACCGTCTGCGCCAGGAGCGCAACGTGCAGGACGTATCGCTGCTGGCGGAACACCAGCAGCCGCTGAAGTTTATCCCCTGTACCGGCCACAGCCGGATCTATCTGCTGCAGATGGAGGATGTGGCCTTTGTCAGTAGCCGGATGAGCGGGGTGTTTGTCACCAGCCACGAAGGCAAAGAGGGCTTTACCGAGCTGACGCTGCGCACCCTGGAGAGCCGTACGCCGCTGCTGCGCTGTCATCGCCAGTACCTGGTGAATATGGCCCATCTGAAAGAGATCCGCCTTGAAGAGAACGGCCAGGCGGAACTGGTGCTGCGCGCTGGACAGACGGTGCCGGTCAGCCGTCGTTACCTGAAAAGTTTGAAAGAGGCGATAGGGCTGTAAAACTGCTACACTGCGCGCCATTGCATCATCGACACTCGAAGGCTCTATGCTCAGTAATGATATTCTTCGTAGCCTGCGCTACACCCTGAAAGCCAATAACAACGACATGGTGCGCATTCTTGCGCTTGCCGACATGGAATCCACCTCCGCCGGGTTCGACACCTGGATGACCAAAGAGGACGAGGAGGGTTTTGTTCGCTGCCCGGACATCATCCTCTCCGGTTTTCTGAACGGCCTTATCTACCACAAGCGTGGCAAAGATGAATCTGCGCCTGAGCTCTCGCTGGAGCGTCGGGTGAATAACAACACGGTGCTGAAGAAACTGCGCATCGCCTTTTCGCTGAAAACCGACGATATTCTGGCCATTATGACCGAACAGAAGTTCCGCGTCTCAATGCCGGAAATCACCGCCATGATGCGCGCGCCGGACCATAAAAATTACCGCGAGTGTGGGGATCAGTTCCTGCGCTATTTCCTGCGTGGGCTCACCAACCGGGTGCATGCCGCGAAGCCGTAATGTTGCCCGGCGGCGCTGCGCTTGCGCGGGCCTACGGGTTATATAGGCCGGGTAAGGCGAAGCCGCCACCCGGCAAAAGGGCATAAAAAAAGCCGGAGATTAACTCCGGCTTTTTTATTTATTTCACCTGATGACCAGGCAGCGCACCGCTGTCCGGGCTTAACAGGAAGATATCTTTCCCGCCAGGACCTGCGGCCATCACCATCCCCTCAGAGATGCCGAAGCGCATTTTGCGCGGTGCGAGGTTCGCCACCATCACCGTGTGGCGGCCAATCAGCACCTGCGGATCTGGATAGGCGGAACGAATACCGGAGAAGACGTTGCGCTTCTCGCCGCCCAGATCGAGGGTCAGGCGCAGCAACTTATCGGAGCCTTCCACAAATTCCGCGTTTTCAATCAGCGCCACGCGCATATCGACTTTGGCGAAATCATCGAAACTGATGGTCTCCTGAATCGGATCGTCCGCCAGCGGGCCGGTAACCGGCGCGGCGGCGGCTTTCACCTCTTCTTTCGAGGCTTCAACCAGGGCTTCAACCTGCTTCATCTCGATGCGGTTGTAGAGCGCCTTGAAGGCGTTCAGCTTATGGCCGAGCAGCGGTTGATTGATGCTGTCCCAGCTCAGTTCGGTGTTCAGGAACGCTTCAGTACGCGCGGCCAGCTGCGGCAGAACCGGCTTGAGGTAAGACATCAGCACGCGGAACAGGTTGATCCCCATGGAGCAGATCGCCTGCAGGTCAGCGTCGCGGCCTTCCTGTTTGGCAACTACCCACGGTGCCTGCTCGTCAACGTAGCGGTTAGCGAGGTCGGCCAGGGCCATGATTTCACGCACCGCTTTACCAAACTCGCGGCTCTCCCACGCTTCGCCAATTACGGCAGCCGCGTCGGTGAAGGTTTTGTACAGCTCAGGATCCGCCAGTTCCGCCGCCATCACGCCGTCGAAACGCTTGGCGATAAAGCCGGCGTTACGGGAAGCCAGGTTGACCACTTTGTTCACGATGTCAGCATTAACGCGCTGGACGAAATCTTCCAGGTTCAGGTCGATATCGTCGATACGGGAAGAGAGCTTCGCTGCGTAGTAGTAGCGCAGGCTGTCGGCATCAAAGTGGTTCAGCCAGGTGCTGGCCTTAATGAAGGTGCCGCGCGATTTGGACATCTTCGCGCCGTTCACGGTTACATAGCCGTGGACAAACAGGTTGGTTGGCTTGCGGAAACCGCTGCCTTCCAGCATGGCAGGCCAGAACAGGCTGTGGAAGTAAACGATGTCTTTGCCGATGAAGTGATACAGCTCGGCGGTGGAATCTTTCTTCCAGTATTCGTCGAAGCTGGTGGTATCGCCGCGCTTGTCGCACAGGTTCTTGAAGGAGCCCATGTAGCCGATAGGCGCATCCAGCCAGACGTAGAAGTATTTGCCCGGTGCGTTCGGGATTTCGAAGCCGAAGTATGGCGCATCGCGGGAGATATCCCACTGCTGCAGGCCGGATTCAAACCACTCCTGCATCTTGTTCGCCACCTGTTCCTGCAGCGCGCCGCTGCGGGTCCACGCCTGCAGCATTTCGCTGAACGACGGCAGGTCGAAGAAGAAGTGTTCGGAATCACGCATCTCTGGCGTCGCGCCGGAAACCACGGACTTTGGCTCAATCAGCTCGGTTGGGCTGTAGGTTGCGCCGCACACTTCGCAGTTATCGCCATACTGGTCCGGAGATTTACATTTCGGGCAGGTGCCTTTCACGAAACGGTCCGGCAGGAACATGCCTTTTTCTGGATCGTAGAGCTGAGAGATGGTGCGGTTTTTGATAAAACCATTCTCTTTCAGACGGGTATAGATCAGCTCCGACAGCTCACGGTTTTCGTCGCTGTGCGTGGAATGATAGTTGTCATAGCTGATGTCGAAGCCAGCAAAATCGGTCTGATGCTCCTGACTCATTTCGGCAATCATCTGCTCCGGGGAGATACCCAGCTGCTGCGCTTTCAGCATGATTGGCGTGCCGTGCGCGTCGTCTGCACAGATGAAGTTTACCTCGTGGCCGCGCATTCGCTGGTAACGGACCCAGACATCAGCCTGGATATGCTCCAGCATGTGGCCGAGGTGGATGGAGCCGTTAGCGTACGGCAGAGCGCACGTTACCAGAATTTTTTTCGCGACTTGAGTCATAGTAGGTATTACTTCTTTTAGCTGTGAAAAGGGTTTTTGATGTTACCCGAAAGGGAATAACTACGCCAAGTGATAAGGGCATTAATCCATAAATGAATAATTGTTACCTCTGGGGTAAACTTGGTAATTACATCTCTTTTTCAGAACAACTACAAAGGAGTCGGGATGAGTTCTCAATCCCAGGCCAAATCACCGGAAGCCTTGCGCGCAATGGTTGCCGGGACGCTGGCTAATTTTCAGCACCCCACCCTGAAGCACAATCTCACCACGCTGAAAGCGTTACATCACGTGGCGTGGCTGGATGATACCCTGTATGTCGAACTGCATATGCCGTTCGTCTGGAGCCATGCGTTCGAGACGCTGAAGGAGCAAACCAGCGCCGAACTGCTGCGCATCACCGGGGCGAAGGCCATCGACTGGAAATTGACCCATACCATCGCCACGCTGAAACGGGTGAAGAACCATCCGGGCATCAATGGTGTGAAAAACATCATCGCGATCAGCTCCGGCAAGGGCGGGGTGGGTAAATCCTCTACTGCCGTGAACCTGGCGCTGGCGCTGGCCGCCGAAGGGGCGAAGGTCGGTATCCTGGATGCTGATATCTATGGTCCGTCAATTCCTAACATGCTGGGCGCGGAAAATCAGCGTCCGACCTCCCCGGATGGCACCCACATGGCGCCAATTATGGCTTACGGTCTGGCGACCAACTCCATTGGCTATCTGGTCACCGACGATAACGCCATGGTGTGGCGCGGGCCGATGGCCAGCAAAGCGCTGATGCAGATGTTGCAGGAGACCATGTGGCCGGATCTCGATTATCTGGTACTCGATATGCCGCCGGGCACCGGTGACATTCAGCTGACCCTGGCGCAGAACATCCCGGTTACCGGTGCGGTGGTTGTCACCACCCCGCAGGACATCGCGCTGATTGATGCCAAAAAAGGCATTGTGATGTTCGAGAAGGTAGAGGTGCCGGTGCTGGGTATCGTTGAAAACATGAGCATGCATATCTGCAGCAACTGCGGTCACCATGAAGCCATCTTCGGTACCGGCGGGGCAGAAAAACTGGCTGCGCAGTATCACACCCAGCTGCTGGGGCAGATGCCGCTGCACATTACGCTGCGTGAAGATCTGGATAGCGGCAAGCCGACCGTCGTCAACCGTCCTGAAAGTGAGTTTGCTGAGATGTATCGTCAGCTGGCAAACCGCGTTGCCGCACAGCTTTACTGGCAGGGTGAGGTGATCCCGGGCGATATCGCGTTCCGCGCGGTGTAAGGCTTTGTCGGGGGCGCTTTGCTTGCGCGGGCCTACAAGTTAGGGTAGGCCGGGTAAGCGAAGCGTCACCCGGCGCAATAAGCGATTAACGGTGGTAGAAGATATCGCCGTTATACGCTTTGTAGATCTTACCGTCAGTATCGCCTACCAGCACGTAGTTCTCGCCCATGTAAGTCCAGTGGGTTCCCGCATCCGGTTCAGGCAGGTTACGCAGCTTATACTGCTTGATGGTGTACTCAGGTGTCAGGTACTGCGCCGGGGCGAAATCACCAATCTTGTATTTCGTAAAATCGGCTACAAATTCCTGTTCCTCATAGGCCTGGATGCCAGAGGGGGCCGCTGTGGCTTGTGGCGCAGCAAATGCCGTGCTCGCCAGTGACATCAATACGCCCAGAAGTAGAATTTTACCTTTAGTCATTTTATCTCCAGATTTACCGTGGCCATTACTCTTGTTCTGCCGTTTCGTGGCTGAGCAACAGATAGTCTATTTTATGTTTTGCCGGTTGGCTAAGTGCGTTAAAAATGTAACAAATCAACACATCCTTAAGTTGCTCTGGCCAGACTCAATTATTTATATAGTGAATTTATTTCCTAATTTAAATTTATATTATTTATTTTTGTATTTATAAATTCCGAAAATGACGCGTTCGGACATAATAGCCGTTAATGTACTATGTTAATTTTTTTGTGAAGTGTTTATGATGCTTTTTAATTAATTTGTGTTGTTTTGGTTTTCCTCTTTTCAAAGATATCACCAGACAATCTCCAGTACAGCTAGTGTTTTTTTATTAGGTTGTTTCCTTGTAACTCTTTGATCGCAAGTAAAATTTTAAGTTAAGTGATGTGGCAAATTTAATGGGAGCTACAGGGAAATTGATGGGCATTTAACGGAATATATTAGAGTATCTCTTATTAATGACAACACCACTCCGCTCCAGTGTAAGTATTTTTTGCGCATTATTATTAACAGGCTGCACCATTACGCCCGGTCAACATATAAACACTTCTGGGAAAAATAATATTGCAGTTAGCGACAATCCATATGATTTAAATAAGAAAATGGATGTCTGGCCATTAACGCCTTCAGTGATTGAACAGCTTCGAACAAGCCAGGTGAAATCTCAGGCAAATCCGAGTCTGGATGAACAATTAAAGCGCTGGGAGTACCGTATAGGCCCCGGAGATGTGTTGATGATCACCGTCTGGGATCACCCCGAGCTCACTACCCCTGCCGGGCAATACCGTAGCGCAAGCGACACCGGAAACTGGGTCGGCGCAGACGGAACGCTCTTTTATCCCTACGTCGGCAAGCTACACGTTGCCGGAAAAACGCTCGCCCAGGTGCGCGAAGAGATCACCGCCCGACTGGACAGGGTGATTGAAAGCCCGCAGGTCGATGTCAGTATCGCGGCGTTTCGTTCGCAAAAAGCCTATGTCACTGGCGAAGTGGTGAAATCAGGGCAGCAGCCAATTACCAATATCCCGCTGACCATTATGGATGCGATCAACGCGGCGGGTGGCCTCTCGACGGATGCAGACTGGCGAAATGTCGTGTTGACGCATAAGGGTAAGGATACCCGGATTTCTCTCTATGCCCTGATGCAGCACGGAGACCTGACGCAAAACAGGCTGCTGTGGCCGGGCGATATTCTGTTCGTACCACGCAATGATGCCCTGAAAGTTTTTGTCATGGGTGAAGTGGTGAAACAGAGCACCCTCAAGATGGATCGCAGCGGCATGACGCTGGCAGAAGCCCTGGCGAACGCGGGTGGCCTGAACCAGAGCATGGCCGATGCCACCGGCATCTTCGTCATACGCTCCAACGGCAAGAACAGCCAGGACGGCAAAATCGCGCGTATCTATCAACTCAATGCCCGCGACGCGTCTGCGATGGTGCTCGGCACTGAATTTCAGCTTCAGCCCTACGATATTGTCTATGTCACCACCGCGCCTGTTTCACGCTGGAACAGAGTATTGACGCAGCTGGTGCCGACGATCAGCGGTGTGCATGATCTGACCGAAACTGTGCGCTTTATTAAATCGTGGCCTGAATAATGATCCGATCCATTCTGGTGATTTGTACGGGAAATGTTTGCCGCTCCCCGATTGGAGAGCGTCTGTTACAGCAACAGTTACCCTCGTTAACCATCGCATCAGCAGGTATTCGCGGTCTTGCCGGGTACCCGGCGGATCGTTATGCGCAAAAAGTCGCTGCCATGCATGGCCTGTCCCTGGCGGATCATGTGGCCCGCCCGCTGACGGCAGCGATGATGCGTGAATACGATCTGCTCCTTGCCATGGAGTCACAGCAAATAAACCGGATCTCGCTTATCGCGCCTGAGGCGCGTGGCAAAGCCTTGCTGTTTGGGCAATGGCTGAGGGAACAAGAGATCCCCGATCCGTACGGCAAAAGCATGGAAGCTTTTGAATATGTTTTTCGCCTGCTTGGCGAAGCAAGCCAGGAATGGGCCAACCGACTTACCGTTAAGGGATTACGTACATGCCGTCGAACATTGTAAATACCCAGGGTCATGCTGACAGTCATCATGAACTTGATCTGGCGCGTCTTCTGGGAGAGTTAATCGATCATCGCGTTGCTATTCTCGGCATTACGCTAATTTTTGTGCTTCTGGGAACGTTTTATGCACTCTTTGCATCACCGGTCTATCTCGCCGATGCGATGGTGCAAATAGAAGATAAGCAGCAGAACAGCATTCTTAAAACCCTGGATCAGCTGACACCGACGCTTTCATCAGATTCCAGCGCCGAAATTCAGATACTGAAATCGCGAATGATCCTGGGTAAAACGGTGGAGGCGCTGCGCTTACGCGATGAAATAACCCAGGTTCGCCTGCCGCTGATAGGCAAAGCATGGGCGAAGCTTATCGGTCAGCCCGCCGCTACGCTGATTCTGGATAATTTGACGATCCCTGAAATTCCAGGCAAGCCGATGATACTGACCCTGACCGCCGAAGATAACGGACGTTTTCTGCTGGAAGGAGAGGGCATCAGCGCGCACGGCACGGTAGGTCCCCCCGTGCAACATGCCGGGGTGAGCATTACCGTTCGCGAATTGTCGGCGCCGCCCGGCACACAATTCAAGGTTCGGCAACGTGGGCAACTGGAGGTGATCAATGCCCTGAGCCGTCAGTTTAGCGTGACCGAGCAGGGTAAAGAGAGCGGGATCCTGATGCTGAGTCTGACTGGCCACGATCCTGTGCAGATCAAAAGCACGCTCAATCATATTATGCACAACTATCTGCAGCAGAATATTGCCCGCCAGGCCGCCCAGGATTCGCAGAGCCTCGACTTTCTGCAACGCCAGCTACCGCTGGTGCAGCAAGAGCTGGAGCAGGCCGAGGAGCGTCTCAATGTCTATCGTAAACAGCGTGACTCGGTGGATTTAACCCTGGAAGCCAAGTCAGTGCTGGAACAGATTGTTAACGTTGACAATCAGCTCAACGAGCTCACTTTCCGCGAGGCGGAGGTCTCTCAGCACTTTAAAAAGGACCATCCAACCTATCGGGCGCTGCGTGAAAAGCGGCAGACTTTAGAAAGCGAACGTGAACGACTGAACAAACGCGTGGAAACGATGCCGTCTACGCAGCAGCAGGTTTTGCGCCTGAGCCGCGACGTGGATACCAATCGGGCGGTTTATCTTCAGCTTCTGACGCGTCAGCAGGAGCTCAATATCTCCCGTTCCAGCACGATTGGCAATGCGCGCATTATCGACTCGGCAGCCACGCACCCTGAGCCTATCAAGCCGCGCAAGGCGACAATTGTGGCTTTCATGACCCTGTTCGGATTCTTCCTCTCGTCAGGGTGCGTGCTGGCGAAAGCGGCGCTACGACGCGGCATAAACGCTCCGGAACAGCTTGAAAAAGAGGGCATTAACGTTTATGCCACCTTGCCCCATTCGGTCTGGCTGCATAATAAAACCCGGGCGGGCGGCCGCTACTTCTTCAACTACTCCAGGCGGCATAAAATCAAAGATGTGCCATTCTTACCCGTCGACAGGCCGCTGGATAATTTTGTCGAAGCAGTGCGCGGGTTACGCACCAGCCTGCACTTTGCGATGATGGATGCCGCAAATAATATTCTCATGTTCAGCGGCCCGACTCAGGACTGCGGTAAAACACTGGTCAGTACCTCACTGGCGGCGCTGGTGACGCAGGTCGATAAACGGGTGCTGTTTATCGATGCTGATATGCGTAAAGGCTACGTGCATAACATCTTTGGGTTGCGCAATGACGCCGGTTTATCGGATGTGCTGTCAGGCAAAGTGACCTTCCAGGCGGCGATTCAGACTTACACCAGCGGACAGTTTGATGTTGTGACCTGCGGGCAGTATCCGCCTAATCCCGCTGAGCTGCTATCGCACGATCGTCTTCGTGAATTTATGGCCTGGGCCAGCGAACGGTACGACATAGTGATTGTCGACGCGCCGCCGGTACTGGCGGTCACCGATGCTGCGTTGGTAGGTCAGATCGCCGCCTCTACCCTGCTGGTGGCCCGGTTTAACGTGACCAGCGTTCGCGAGATGGAGGTTAGCCAGCATCGTTTACAGCAGATGGGGGTCAACATCAAAGGGGCGATTCTGAACGACGTCGTGAAATCGGCAGCCAGCTATTATGCTTCCGGTTATGATGCTTATGGCTATTCTGCCGGGCAGCACGGAAACGAGAAGAGTAAAGCGAGATAACAAAAGGGAGAGACCCGGCAGCGAGCGCTGCCGGGGACAACTTACTTAGCCAGCAGCTCGTTCGCCGTGCGTTCCACCAGTGACAGCAGGACTTTAACATCCTCCAGGGTCACAATTGGGTTCAGCAGGGTCAGCTTCAGGCAGGTGACACCGTTATGCTCGGTAACACCTACGTTAGCGCGGCCTGATTCCAGCAGGGCATCGCCAATCTTCTGGTTGAGCAGCGCGATGGCCGCGTCATCCAGCTGATGCTCCGGACGGAAACGGAACAGAACGCTCGCCAGCTGCGGCGGCATGACCAGTTCCAGTCGCGGCTGGTCAGTGACATACGCCGCAACCTGTTGGGCCATGGTGACACCGTGATCGATGATCTCAGCGTATTTCTTCTCGCCCAACGCTTCCAGGCTCATCCACAGCTTCAGCGCGTCAAAACGACGGGTGGTCTGCAGGGATTTGGACACCAGGTTTGGTACGCCAGCCTCTTCGTCGAACTCAGAGTTCAGGTACGCCGCCTGATAGCGCATCAGCTCATAGTGACGCGCCTCTTTCAGCAGGAACGCGCCGCAGCTGATGGTCTGGAAGAATTGCTTGTGGAAGTCCAGAGTAACGGAATCCACCAGCTCGATGCCGTCGAGGTAATCGCGATACTTCTCGGACATCAGCAGCGCGCCGCCCCATGCCGCATCGACGTGAACCCAGATATTCTGCTTCGCCGCCAGCTCTGCAATGGCACGCAGCGGATCGATAGCGCCCGCATCGGTGGTGCCTGCGGTGGCAACGATCGCCAGAATCTGTTCGCCGTTGGCATTGCACTGCTCGATTTTCGCCGCCAGATCGGTCAGATCCATGCGCGAACATTCGTCAGTTTTAACCTGAATAACGGACTGGTAGCCGAGGCCCATCAGCGCCATGTTCTTCTGCACGGAGAAGTGCGCGCTCTCGGAGCACAGCACCCGGATCTTACGCAGATCGCCCACCAGACCATCCTGCTGGACGGAGTGGCCCTGACGCGCAAAGAAGGCATCGCGCGCCAGCATCAGACCCATCATGTTGCTCTGGGTGCCGCCGCTGGTGAAGACCCCAGCGTCGCCCGCCTGATAACCCAGGCGGGTACGCAGCCACTCGATCAGTTTTATCTCGATAATGGTCGCGGACGGGCTCTGATCCCAGGAGTCCATGCTCTGGTTAGTGGCGTTGATCATCACTTCCGCCGCCTGGCTTACCACTAGGCTCGGGCAGTGGAGATGCGCCACACACTGCGGATGATGCACCGCCAGGCTGTCTTTCAGGAAATATTCAACGGCACGCTCAATAGCGGTTTCGTTGCCCAGCCCTTCCGGACTGAATTCCAGGTTGATACGCTCGCGCAGTTCGGCGACCGTTTTACCCTGGTACATTTCCGGCTGTTTCAGCCACTGCATGACCGCCTGGGTGCTCTGCTCGATCGCCTGCTGGTAGGCTTCGATGCTTTGCGCCGAGGACGACAAAATCGGGTTTAAATCTGACATTCTATCCATTGTCTCCGGTTAAACTGGGCGAACGCCCGCAGCAAGCAGCGCCTGCTCAAATTTGTCCAGGAACACATTCAGCTCCTGATCGCTGATCAGCAGGGAAGGCAGCAGACGCACAACGTTACCGTTACGGCCGCCACGCTCCAGAATCAGGCCCGCTTCGAAGCACTTCTTCTGGATCAGCGCAGAGAGCTCGCCGTCGCCCGGGAAGCAGCCCATATGGTCGGCAGCTTCGTGCGGTTTGACGATCTCAATACCGATCATCATGCCCAGACCGCGCACATGACCGATAACCGGATAGCGTTTCTGCAGCTCAACCAGCTTCGCTTTCAGCCACTCGCCCTGGGCGGCAACTTTATCGGCGATGTTCTGCTCTTTGAGGATCTGCAGGGTGGTGAGGCCGGTAGCCATCGCCAGCTGGTTGCCACGGAAAGTACCGGTATGGTGACCCGGAGACCAGGCATCGAACTGCTTTTTGATACCCAGAACGGCCAGCGGCAGACCGCCGCCTACAGCTTTGGACATCACCACGATGTCTGGCTGAATACCTGCGTGTTCGAAGGCGAAGAATTTACCGGTACGGGCAAAACCAGCCTGAACTTCGTCGAGGATCAGCAGAATGCCGTGCTCTTCGGTCACTTTACGGATGCGCTGCAGCCATTCAACCGGCGCCGGGTTCACACCGCCTTCGCCCTGGACAGCTTCCAGGATCACGGCAGCAGGTTTACGCACGCCGCTTTCCACGTCGTTGATCAGGTTTTCGAAGTAGTAAGCCAGCGCTTTCACGCCCGCTTCACCACCGATACCCAGCGGGCAGCGGTACTGGTGTGGGTAAGGCATGAACTGGACTTCAGGCATCATGCCGTCAACCGCTTCTTTCGGAGAGAGGTTGCCGGTCACGGACAGTGCGCCGTGGGTCATGCCGTGATAAGCACCGGAGAAGCTGATAATGCCGCTACGGCCAGTCACTTTTTTCGCCAGCTTCAGCGCGGCTTCAACGGCGTCTGCACCGGATGGGCCGGTAAACTGCAGGCAGTACTCTTTACCCTGACCTGGCAGCAAGGAGAGCAGGTATTCTGAGAACGCATCTTTTAACGGCGTCGTCAGATCCAGGGTATGTAACGGCAAGCCGCTGGTAATGACACTTTGAATGCTTTTCAGCACATCAGGATGGTTATGACCCAGCGCCAGCGTTCCCGCACCGGCCAGGCAATCAAGATACTCTTTATTATCCGCATCGGTGATCCACACCCCTTCCGCCTTAGTAATAGCTAAAGGCAGTTTGCGCGGATAACTCCTGACATTGGATTCCATTTCGGCCTGACGGGCCAGATAGGTTTCGTTGGTTTTGAAAGAAGAAGCATTCAAAGTATCAATACGGACTTTATCCGTCATCATATCACTCCTACAACCGCAGCTCAGCACGTGGCTCCGATTGAATAATTAATGAAAAAAATGAGAAGGGCCTCAAAAAACGCGGCCAATATAGAGCCTTTTTGCCCGGGGCTCAATGGTTAATTGTTTATCGTTTTGTAACGCGCATTGAATCAACGCGCGTAAGGCGTAACCCCGCATGGTAGCTGAGGTTTTGTGGGGGGCGCTTCGTGTAAAAAAGAGGGGCGTTTTAGAATACTTTTGGACTACTTTTGAACGACGCTCAGAATGCCGTTGTCGCGGCCATGGGTTTTATTCCACGAGGCATCGGTCACGCCGTTCGCATCCAGCGAGATCGACAGGACGTAGCCTGCGCCTCTGACTTCGTAGAAGTTAGCATTAAAGCGTTTCACCGTGGCTTTTTTGCCGTTAATGGTCGCCTGGGTAAAGCCATTATTGACGCTGGCTTTGATACCGTTGGCGCTAAATGACGCTTCACGCAGCGGGTCGGCAACGTGTGCCGCCTGACTGTGTTGTACGGCTTCGTGCGCATTCTCAAGGGCCTGTTTTTCCGCCGCGGCATTGATGGCGGCCTGACGGTTCTGATCGGCAACGTAGCAGGCGTCGCGGCTTACGCCTTTGGCCTGACACTGCGCTAAGCGCTGCTCTTCTGAGACGCAGCCCGCAAGAAGCGTAGCCACCATCCCTACTAACAGAATCTTTTTCATACATTAACCTTAAATAGGTTGAGGAACCGATATTCCTCGGGGTTGATAAGCTCATTATTGTTGGTCTGGCCATTCTATGCGTGCGTCTATAGTAGAAACGCAGCGATGGCTCGCGGTGACTATCGCGGAAGAGGTGCGTTATCAGGTTGATGAAGATCACATTTAGCACGAATAGCTAAAAACTTGAGAGTTATCCTGGCTGACGGTTATCCAGAGGTCAGAAAATGGTTTTGCAGATGTAAGCCGGGTGGTGACGTGAATGTGATAAAGGGGGCGTGCCAGAAAGGATCTTGCTATTGCCAGACGCATCCTCTACGCTGCCTCCATTACAGTATGTAATTTGACTCGGGGTGCCTTTCTTTGTGAAGGCTGAGAAATACCCGTACCACCTGATCTGGATAATGCCAGCGTAGGGAAGTCAGATGCCCTCCGGGCTATCGCTTCTTCGCGCAAGGCAGGAGCGATACCATGCAGCCTGACCTGCTTAATCTACACGCCTTACACCATTTCCGAACCCGTTCTCCGCTGACCCACTGCATGACCAACGACGTGGTGCAGACCTTTACCGCCAATGTTCTGCTGGCCCTTGGTGCATCACCGGCGATGGTGATTGAAGCCGAAGAGGCCGAACAATTCTCCGCGCTGGCCGATGCGCTGCTGATCAACGTCGGCACCCTGACCGCACCGCGCGCCCAGGCGATGCGCCGGGCGATTGAAAGCGCGGTGGCGGCGGACAAGCCCTGGACGCTCGATCCGGTAGCCGTTGGCGCGCTGGCCTACCGGACCCGTTTTTGCCAGCAAATTCTCACCCTGAAACCGGCGGCCATTCGCGGCAATGCCTCGGAAATTCTCGCGCTCGCCGGAATGAGCGCGGGCGGACGCGGCGTGGACACCACCGATACGGCAGCCAGCGCGCTGCCCGCCGCCCAGGCGCTGGCGCGGCAAACCAATGCGATTGTGGTGGTAACGGGGGAGGTGGATTACGTCACTGACGGGCTGCGCACCCAGACCCTGACGGGGGGCGACCCGATGATGACCCGGGTGGTGGGCACCGGCTGCGCGCTGTCGGCGGTGGTGGCGTCCAGCTGTTCGCTGCCGGGCGACCGGCTGGATAACATCGCGGCGGCCTGCGGCTGGATGAAACGGGCCGGTACCCTTGCGGCTGCCCAAAGCCGCGGGCCGGGCAGTTTTGCGGCAGCGTTTCTTGATGCCCTGTGGACACTGGAGGCACAACGATGAAACGCATTAATGCCCTGACCATTGCCGGCACAGACCCCAGCGGCGGGGCCGGGATCCAGGCCGACCTGAAAACCTTCTCCGCGCTCGGCGCATACGGCTGCTCGGTGATCACCGCCCTGGTAGCCCAGAACACCCGCGGGGTGCAGTCGGTCTATCGCATTGAGCCTGATTTCGTGGCGGCGCAGCTGGAGTCGGTGTTCAGCGATGTGCGCATCGACACCACCAAAATTGGCATGCTGGCGGAGGCCGATATTGTCGAGGCCGTCGCGGAACAGCTCCTGCGTCATCAGGTTAAAAACGTAGTGCTGGATACGGTGATGCTGGCGAAAAGTGGCGATCCGCTCCTTTCACCTTCCGCCGTCGATACGCTGCGTAAGAAACTGCTGCCGCAGGTGGCGCTCATTACCCCTAATTTACCCGAGGCGGCGGCGTTGCTGGATGCGCCCCATGCCCGCAATGAGCAGGAGATGAAAGCCCAGGGCTATGCCCTGCTGGCGATGGGGTGTGAAGCGGTGCTGATGAAAGGCGGGCATCTGGACGATCCTGAAAGCCCCGACTGGCTGTTCACCCAGGATGGAACCCTGCGTTTTACCGCCCCGCGCATCAATACCAAAAACACCCACGGCACCGGCTGTACGCTCTCGGCCGCGCTGGCGGCGCTGCGCCCGCGGCATGATAGCTGGGCGGATACGGTGCGCGAAGCCAAAGCCTGGCTCTCCTGCGCGCTGGCAGAGGCGGACACGCTGGAAGTGGGGCAGGGCATTGGTCCAGTCCATCATTTCCATGCGTGGTGGTGAAGGTTAGCGCTTATCGCTGGAAAAATCGCCACCCACGGACCAGGCTTAGGGAGCTCGCAATCCTGTGAGCCTGGAGAAAACATGCCGACAGCCCGTCGGCACTAAGGGGAGCAAACCTATGACTGATATTGCGCAGTTGCTTGGCAAAGATGCCGAAAGCCTGTTACAGCATCGTTGTATGACCATTCCAGCCGACCAGCTCTATCTGCCTGGCCACGACTACGTCGACCGCGTGATGGTCGATAATAACCGCCCGCCAGCGGTACTGCGAAACATGCAGACCCTGTATAACACCGGGCGTCTGGGGGGAACCGGCTATCTGTCGATCCTGCCGGTGGACCAGGGGGTAGAACACTCGGCCGGGGCGTCGTTTGCCGCTAACCCGCTCTATTTCGATCCGAAGAATATTGTCGAGCTGGCAATCGAGGCCGGCTGTAACTGCGTGGCCTCCACCTATGGCGTGCTGGCCTCGGTCTCGCGACGTTATGCCCACCGCATCCCGTTCCTCGTCAAGCTTAACCACAACGAAACCCTGAGCTACCCTACCGAATATGACCAGACCCTGTATGCCAGCGTCGAGCAGGCGTTCAACATGGGTGCGGTAGCGGTAGGGGCGACCATCTATTTCGGCTCGGAGCAGTCGCGCCGCCAGATAGAAGAGATCTCCGCCGCCTTTGAGCGTGCCCATGAGCTGGGCATGGTGACGGTGCTGTGGGCCTATCTGCGTAACCCGGCCTTCAATAAAGACGGTACGGATTACCACGTCTCTGCCGATTTAACCGGGCAGGCCAACCATCTGGCAGCCACCATCGGGGCGGATATCGTTAAGCAGAAAATGGCCGAGAACAACGGCGGCTATACGGCGGTCAAGTTTGGCTATACCGACGATCGGGTCTACAGCAAACTGACCAGCGATAACCCCATCGACCTGGTACGCTACCAGCTGGCGAACTGCTATATGGGCCGCGCGGGGCTGATCAACTCCGGTGGCGCTGCAGGCGGCGAGACCGATCTCACCGATGCGGTGCGCACGGCGGTGATCAATAAACGCGCGGGCGGCATGGGGCTGATCCTGGGCCGTAAGGCGTTTAAAAAATCGATGGCCGACGGCGTGAAGCTGATTAACGCCGTGCAGGACGTCTATCTCGATAAAAAAGTCACTATCGCCTAGCCATTCTGCCCCTCTTCCGTTGGAAGCGGGGCAGATGCCGGGCAACACTTCGTTTGCCCGGCCTACAGCGACGAGAACTACTAACGAAACCTTGTTTCATTTCATTCAAATCACCCTTCCGATCCACTTCACATTTCCCCTCTCTTTTGTGAAAAGTGTCACTTCTGCCCGTGCAAATGCACAAAAAATGGTCAGCGCTTAGCGGAATTTGTCTAAGGAAGTGGATGAATTTTGCGCTTAAAGTTAGTTTCGAAACAGCTTTTCAAAATGAAAGAACACGCTGAACCTACGCCGTTTTAAGGATAAAAAATGAAAATCGAATCTGTAAACGTCACCGTCTTTCAGTATCCCACCCGCCGGGTCTCTGACAGCGCCGGACATTCCCATCCGGGACCGGAAAGCCTGGCAAAAATGGCGATGCTGACCATTACCGCAGACGATGGCACCAAAGGGTACGCCTTTGCACCGCCGGAAGTGGTGCGCCCCTTTGTGGTCAACACCTTCTTTCGTAAAGTGCTGGTCGGCCAGGATGCGTTTAATCGCGAAAAAATTTGGCAGGAGCTGGCTCACTGGCAGCGCGGCAGCGCTCATCAGCTGACCGAGCGCGCGCTGGGCTTTGTTGAGCAGGCGCTGTGGGATCTGATTGGCCGCAAACTCAATATGCCGGTGTGGAAACTCCTCGGCGGCTACCGCGACAAAGTCCCTGCCTACGGCAGCACCATGTGCGGCGATGACCTGCCGGGCGGCCTCTCTACCCCGGAAGAGTACGCCAGCTTTGCCGAAAAGCTGGTCGCCCGCGGCTATAAGGCGATCAAGCTCCACACCTGGATGCCGCCAGTCTCTTTCGCTCCTAACCCAAAAATGGATATCAAAGCCTGCGCCGCGGTGCGTGAAGCGGTCGGGCCGGATATCGACCTGATGATCGACGGCTACCACTGGTACAGCCGCGCGGAAGCGCTGTGGATCGGTAAGGAGCTGGAAAAACTCAATTTCGCCTGGTTTGAAGAGCCGATGGAAGAGGAGAGCATGGCCTCTTATGCCTGGCTGGCCGAAAACCTCTCCATTCCGATTATCGGGCCGGAAAGCCTGGGCGGTAAGCATCACAGCCGCGCCGACTGGGTGAAGGCGGGGGCCTGCGACATCCTGCGCGCCGGTGCCAATGGCGTGGGCGGTATTTCGCCAACCCTGAAAGTGGCCAACCTGGCCGAATCGTTTGGTATGGACTGCGAAGTACACGGCAACGGCGCGGCGAGCCTGGCGGTAATTGGCGCGATCAAGAACTGCCGCTGGTATGAGCGCGGACTGCTGCACCCGTTCCTCGATTACGATGAGCCAGCTGCGTACCTGCACAGCCTGATCGACCCAATGGATGAAAACGGCATGGTCAGCCTGCCGACGCGCCCGGGACTGGGCGAAGAGATTAATTTTGCGTATATCGAAGCCAATACCGTCAGCCACGACTGATAAATAAAACTTCTACCCTACAAACGGTATACACAGATGAACAAAAACTCCCTCACGAGGGCGTGTTTACTCGCGCTCTCGCTGATGATGGGGAGCGGTGCGGCGTACGCGAAAACGCCGCCCGATCAGCTCATCATCGGTATGAACATGAACAACCTGCTGACTCTCGATCCGGCCGCGATGACCGGTAACGAGGTGGTGAGCATTGTGGTCAACCTCTACGATTCGCTGGTGGAACTGGACCCCAACACTCTCACTAACGTCAAACCGGCGCTGGCGAAATCCTGGGATATCTCGCCGGACGGCAAAACCCTGACCTTCCACCTGCGCGATAACGTCACTTTCCATTCCGGTAACCCGCTGACCGCCGAAGACGTGGTGTGGTCCATGCGCCGCCTGCTGCATCTCAACCTCGCTCAGGCCTCGGTATGGAAATCTTACGGTTTCAGCAAGAAGAATATCGATCAGCAGATTAAGGCCCTGGATGACTACACCGTGCAGCTTACCCTGCCGAAGGCCAACGACCCACAGCTGGTGATCTACTCCCTCGGCGCGCTGGGCAACCTTGGCGTGCTGGATCGTAAAACGGTGCTTAGCCACGAGGTGAACAACGACTGGGGCAACCGCTGGCTCACCACCAACGAAGCCGGTTCCGGGCCGTTTATGCTGGAGACCTGGCAGGCGAAAGACGTGCTGCGCATGCAGCGCAACCCGAAATACTGGCGTGAAGAGCCGAAGATGAACCGCGTGGTGCTGCGCCACTTCCAGGAGTCGCAGACCCTGCGCCTGATGGTGGAGAAAGGCGATCTGGATATCGCCAGCAACATGGCGGTGGCTGACATCAACGCCCTGCGCAAGGATCCGCAGCTTACCGTCGAAGCCGTGCAGAAGGGCACGGTCTACTACGTGGCGATGAGCATGAAGGAGAAACACTTCGCTAACCCGAAAGTGCGCGAGGCGGTGCGCTATCTCATTGACTATCAAGGTATTAACAAGGCGCTGATGCCGGGCTACGGCGTACTGCACCAGCGGCCCATCAAAGCGGGCATGCCGTCGACGCTGCCGGATCCGGGCTACAAACTCGATATTCCGCGCGCCAAAAAGCTGCTGGCGGAGGCGGGCTACCCGGAAGGTTTTGACACCACCCTGCGGGTGCTGGCGGATCAGCCGTTCCTCAATATCGCCATCGCCGTACAGTCCACCCTGATGCAGGCGGGCATCAACGCCAAAATCATTACCGGCACCGGGAATCAGATCTACGGCGCGATGCGCGAGCGTAAGTTCGACATGCTGGTGGGGCGCGGCGGCAGCGGCGTGGAACCGCATCCGCACTCCAGCCTGCGCGCGCTGGTCTATAACCCGGACAACAGCGATGCAGCCCGGTTAACCAACTTCCAGGGCTGGCGCACCAGTTTTTACGACAAAAAGCTGAATGAGATGATCGATAAAGCGCTGCTGGAGCGCGATCCGCAAAAACAGATCGTCGACTATCAGCAGATTCAGGTGCGTTACGACCAGCTGATCCCGGCCCTGATCCCGCTCTCCCAGATGGTCGATTCGGTGGTGGTGCGTAACGAGGTGAAAAACTTCCAGTCGCATCCCTCCGCCACCACCTTCCTGCGGGAAGTCTACAAAACCGGAGGTGAAAAATGAGTGTTGCGATCCTCGCTCCAGGCTCCCGCACCCGGCGTTTTTCAAAACGCTTGACCCAGGTGCTGGTGACCCTGTTCGGCCTGCTGGTGCTGACCTTTTTCATTGGACGCGTGATGCCGGTGGATCCGGTGCTGGCGATTGTCGGCCCGGATGCCGACCACAGCACCTATCAGCAGGTCTATCAGCAGCTGGGGTTTGATAAATCCCTGCTGACCCAGTTCGGTATCTACCTGAACAACCTGCTGCACGGCGATTTTGGCAATGCCCTGCTGACTGGCAAACCGGTGCTGGATGACATTCTGCGCGTCTTCCCGGCCACCCTGGAGCTGGCGACGATGGCGATTATTGTCGGTGCCGGTTTAGGCATCCCGCTGGGGGTGCTGGCCGCCGCGCGCCGTAACAGCGTTTCGGATTATGTGGTACGCATCATCAGCCTGGCCGGGTACTCCACGCCAATCTTCTGGGTGGGGATGATGGGGCTGCTGCTGTTCTACGCCTGGCTTGGCTGGGTAGGCGGTGCCGGACGGCTGGATTTAGGGCTGGATGGCCTGGTGCCACGCCGCACCGGGCTGATGACCGTCGATGCCCTGCTGGCGGGTAACAGCGCAGTCTTCTGGAACGCCATTAACCACCTGGTGCTGCCCGCCTCGCTGCTGGGCTTCCACTCCCTGGCTTACATTAGCCGCATGACCCGCAGCTTTATGCTGGCCCAGCTGTCGCAGGAGTTCATCATCACCGCCCGGGTGAAGGGCCTGACCGAGCGCCAGGTGATCTGGAACCACGCGTTTCGCAATATCCTGGTGCAGCTGCTGACGGTAGTGGCGCTGGCCTACGGCTCGCTGCTGGAAGGGGCGGTGCTGATTGAAACCGTCTTCTCCTGGCCGGGCTTTGGCTCCTATCTCACCGGCAGCCTGCTGCTGGGGGATATGAATGCGGTGATGGGCTGCGTGCTGCTGGTGGGGATGATCTTCGTGATGCTCAATCTACTCTCCGACATGCTGTATCAACTCTTTGACCCGAGGACGAAATCATGACCGTTTCTCTGGATACACCGCTGCGCGCTTCCCGCAGCGAAGGACGCCAGCGCCTGGCGCGGATGGCCCGCCGTACCTTTGGCTTTGCCGGGCAGATGGCGCGTAACCCGCTGACGGCCATTGGCGGCGGCATCATTCTGCTGCTGTTGATCGTGGCGGCCTTCGCGCCCTGGATCGCGCCGTACAACCCGCTGGTGCAGGATCTCAATAACGCCCTGGTGGCGCCGAACGCGCAGCACTGGTTCGGCACCGACGAGTTTGGCCGGGATATCTTCAGCCGCCTGGTCTACGGCTCGCGGATCACGCTCTATATCGTACTGCTGGTGTCGGTCACCGTCGGCCCGCTGGGGCTGCTGTTGGGGGTTACCGCCGGTTACTTTGGCGGCAAGGTGGATGCAGTGCTGATGCGCGTCACCGATATCTTTATCTCTTTCCCGAGCCTGGTGCTGGCGCTGGCGTTTGTCGCAGCGCTCGGCCCGGGGCTGGAACATGTCGTGATCGCCATTACGCTCACCGCCTGGCCGCCGATTGCCCGTCTGGCCCGCGCTGAAACCCTGTCGTTACGCCAGGCCGACTTTATCTCCGCCGTGCGTTTACAGGGGGCCTCCCCGGTGCGGGTGCTGTGGCGTCACATAGTGCCGCTGTGCCTGCCGTCGGTGATTATCCGTATCACCATGAATATGGCCGGGATCATCCTGACCGCCGCCGGGCTGGGCTTCCTCGGCCTTGGCGCACAGCCGCCGGAGCCGGAGTGGGGGGCGATGATCTCCAGTGGCCGTACCTACATGATGGAGTGCTGGTGGGTAGTGACTATTCCGGGGCTGGCGATCCTGATTAACAGCCTGGCGTTCAACTTCTTAGGAGATGGCTTACGTGACATCCTCGATCCTCGCAGCAACTGATGTGCCGCTGCTCGATGTGCGCGATCTGCACGTCGACTTTATCAACGGACGCGCGGTCACCAACGCGGTGCGCGGCGTCTCCTTTCAGCTCGGGCGCGAGAAGCTGGCGATTGTCGGTGAGTCGGGCTCCGGGAAATCCACCGTCGGACGGGCGCTGCTGCGTCTGCACCCGGCAAAGGCGCGGATCACCGCCACCCGGATGCAGTTTGGCGATGTCGATTTACGCAGCGTCAGCGAGGCGCAGATGCGCGGTATTCGCGGCAAGCGTATTTCGATGATCATGCAGGATCCGAAGTACTCCCTGAACCCGGTTGTCTGCGTCGGGGATCAGATTGCCGAGGCCTGGCTGACCCACCATCCGGGACGCAAGGCCGAGGCGAAAGCCAAAGTGCTGGAGATGCTCGACGTGGTGCGCATTCGCCAGCCGGAGCGGGTCTATCAGCTCTATCCGCATGAGATTTCCGGCGGGCAGGGGCAGCGCATCATGATCGCCATGATGCTGATCACCGACCCGGAGCTGGTGATCGCCGATGAACCGACCTCGGCGCTGGACGTCTCGGTGCGGCTGCAGGTGCTGGGCCTGCTGGACGATTTAGTCCAGTCCCGCGGGCTGGGGCTGATCTTTATCAGTCACGACATCAACCTGGTGCGCAGCTTCTGCGACCGGGTGCTGGTGATGTATGCCGGGCGGGTGGTGGAGTCCATCGCCGCCTGCGATCTGCACAACGCGCAGCACCCTTATACGCAGGGGTTAATCAACGCCCTGCCGGAGATGAATCACCGCCGTCCGGTGCTGCCGGTGTTGCAGCGCCAGGCCAGCTGGCTGACCGAATAAGGAGCGAAGATGATCGAGGTAAAAAACCTGAATCTGGCGTTCGGCGAAGGCGAGAAACGCAACCAGGTATTGTATGACGTCAATATTAACGTGCAGCCAGGGGAGATTTACGGCCTGGTGGGGGAGTCGGGCTCCGGCAAAACCACGGTGCTGAAGTGCTTGGCCGGGTTATTCACCCACTGGGAGGGGGCGCTGGCGATTAACGGCCAGGCGCTGGAGCGGCGCATCAGCCCCCAGCGCTGCCGGCTGGTACAGATGGTGTTTCAGGACCCGTACGGTTCGCTGCACCCCCGGCATACCATCGGCGATATTCTGGAGGAGCCGCTGCAAATCCACGGTATCAACGACCGGGACCGGCGTATTCACGGCTTGCTGGATAAAGTTGGCCTCAACCGCGCCTTCCGTGACCGCTACCCGCATCAGCTCTCCGGCGGCCAGCGTCAGCGTGTGGCCATCGCCCGGGCGCTGATCCTGGAACCGCAGGTGCTGTTGCTGGATGAGCCCACCTCTGCGCTGGATGTCTCGGTGCAGGCGGAGATATTAAACCTGCTGGCGGAGCTGCAGCGCGAGTCGAAGCTCACCTACCTGATGGTTACCCACGACCTGGGGGTGATCGCCCATCTGTGCCAGAAGGTGGCGGTGATGCAGTACGGGAAAATCCTGGAAACGTTGACGGTGGACGACCTGGTGGCGGGGCAGGCCAAAACTGATTACACCCGGATGCTGGTTAACGCCAGCCAGCAGTACTCCCGCGAGATGGCCCGGGAGGTGGCGGTCTATTAGTGTGTATAGTGCGGGCTGTTGCCGGGTGGCGGCTTCGCCTTACCCGGCCTACAAAACCCGTAGGCCCGCGCAAGCGCAGCGCCGCCGGGCAAATCAGCGCAGAAGCGGACAATCCGGCGGCAACCGGCACTGGATCGCCCCAGGCAAAAGGGCGATGTGGAAATGGTCGCCGCTCAGCGGTTCGCCATCCAGGTTAAAGGTCATGCCGTGCGGCGCCTGGATTTCGAACCACGCCGACTCGCCATCCACCAGATGCGGGCTGTCTTCCGCTTTGGTCAGAGTAGTGAGCAGGGCAGGCAGCAGCTCATCCCCGGTAATGATACGCACCCCGAGCAGTCCGTCGTTGATTAGCGCCTCCGGGCAAAGCTGCTGGCCGCCGCCCGCCTGACGGCCATTGCCGATGCCAATCACCAGGGCGTTACCCTGCCAGTGAAAGTTTTCGCCGCGGATTTCACATTGATCGGGTTTCAGAGTATCTAACCGCGCCAGACCGTGGAGCAGGTACGAAACGCCACCCAGCGCAGCTTTAAGTTTTTCCGGGGTTTCGCTGGTAATGCGAGTGCCAAAACCGCCCGTCGCCATATTGATAAAGCAGGTTTCGTCATTCACTCGGGCGATATCCACCGCCGTGGCTTTTCCGGCGATAGCCAACTGCAGGGCCTTATCGAGCGCCTCCGGGATCCCGGCGCTGGTGGCAAAATCGTTGGCGGTGCCGAGGGGTAAAATGCCCAGCGCCGGACGCTGCGCGGCGGGCAGGTCAATCAGCGCCGTCGCCACTTCGTTTATGGTGCCGTCGCCGCCGCCTGCAATGACGGTCTCCACACCGAGGTCGCAGGCTTCCTTGATATAACGAGCTGCATCACCTTTCTCCCATGTTACGCGAACATGGATCACCACCCCTTCTTCACGAAGAAGCGTCACGGCTTCACGCAACAGATCGTTGCCTGTCCCTTTGCCGTTCAGAATTAATAAACTTGCTGGATAGGTCGCCATCCACGTTGCTCCTGTGCTGATCTTCCAGAAGTGTATCGCAGCGCGGGGAAAAGCGGGTAAGAAGAGGACGAAAGGCGAAAATTAAATGAGTGGCGAGCCAAAGTGAACGCCACTCGTGCAGGCCTGGTCAGGCGGTTATCGCCCCATACGGGCATAAAGCGAAAACACATTTCTGACGATGTGCACAGCGGGTAATCAGCCCCTCTTCATTGCCAGGGCAGCCTGAATTCTCAAGAAATGATGACCAGAACGAAGGTGTATAGGGAAATGTTCGAAGGATGTGTAGTGTTCTGAGTTTGCCGTCAACGGCGATACCGAAGGGACTTGTGACAAGAACGGATCCGATGCTGATAAAATAATCTCCTTTATACCAAATTATCAGCCTGAGGTTTTTAACGGTGAGTACGTGTATAAAAATTGTTCCAGTACGAGGGCAAACCATCCTGTTTTCAACCACCCAGTACATATACTGCCTCCTTGCTCCTTAAGTGAAATTTCATTCGAAAAAAGAATAGCATTGGTTGCGTGAATATATAACCTAACTTTAATATATTTATAAATTCACGTACTTTTGGTTATAGGCTGAAATAAATTTACATTAGTGTTTTTTGCAGGGCGAAGAGGCGTCAGGAAAGGGGGAAGGAGGATTTCAGACAAAAAAATTAGCCTGCGTAAGGGAGATTACTCAGGCTAAGGAGGTGGTTCCTGGTACAGCTAGCATTTATGGGTTATGTTTTTCAGCGTTGATAATAATACCCTCATCAAACGCAGCGGTATGTGATCGAATTCTAAGAATCATCTCATACCAAAAAATAACCCGCTTTCATTATTTCGCGTGCGGCGCCTGAGTATTCTCGCCGTCAAAATTACGCATCAGCAACGCGTAATCCAGGCCAATCTCTTCCGGAACAGGCAGCCAGACGGTATGACCGTCTCCTGGCGCTACGGAGACCGACTCGCCTTTGCCATTCACCATATGTTCCAGGGTGAAGTTAATATTGCCCTGCGGGGTCATCAACTCCAGGCTGTTGCCCACCAGAAACTTATTTTTGACCGCCACCGCCGCGAGGTTGCCCTTGCGCTCACCGGTGAACTCGCCGACAAACTGCTGGCGTTCGGAAACCGAGTGGCCATATTCATAGTTCTGGTAGTCGTCATGGGTATGGCGACGCAGAAAACCTTCGGTATAGCCACGGTGCGCCAGCCCTTCCAGCGTTTGCAGCAGGGTGCTGTCGAACGGTTTGCCTGCAGCCGCGTCGTCGATCGCCTGGCGATAGACCTGAGCGGTACGCGCACAGTAGTAATAGGACTTGGTGCGGCCTTCGATTTTCAGGGAGTGCACCCCCATCTGGGTCAGGCGCTCAACGTGGGCGATGGCACGCAGATCTTTAGAGTTCATGATGTAAGTACCGTGCTCGTCTTCGAACGCGGTCATATATTCACCCGGGCGCTGGGCCTCTTCGATCATAAACACGCTGTCGGTTGGCGCCCCGATACCCAGTGTCGGCTCAATATTCTGTACCGGAATAGGCTCATGCTTATGCACAATATTGCCTACCTCATCCTGCTTACCTTCCTGGACCTTATATTCCCAGCGGCAGGCGTTAGTGCAGGTGCCCTGGTTCGGGTCGCGCTTGTTGATATAACCAGAGAGCAGGCAGCGGCCAGAGTAGGCCATGCACAGGGCGCCATGCACGAAAATTTCCAGCTCCATGTCCGGCACCTGAGTGCGGATCTCTTCAATCTCTTCCAGCGACAGCTCGCGGGACAAAATCACGCGGGTCAGCCCCATCTGCTTCCAGAATTTCACCGTCGCCCAGTTCACGGCGTTGGCCTGTACAGAGAGATGAATGTCCATCTCAGGGAAGTGCTCCCGCACCAGCATGATTAAACCCGGGTCCGACATAATCAGCGCGTCTGGCCCCATCTCCACCACCGGCTTCAGGTCACGGATAAAGGTTTTCAGCTTGGCGTTATGCGGCGCGATATTGACCACCACGTAGAATTTTTTACCCTGCGCGTGGGCTTCGTTGATGCCGAGCTGCAGGTTCTCGTGGTTGAATTCATTATTACGCACGCGCAGGGAGTAGCGCGGCTGGCCCGCATAAACGGCATCGGCGCCGTAGGCGAAGGCGTAACGCATATTTTTCAGCGTTCCCGCCGGGGAGAGGAGTTCCGGTTTAAACATGTTAGTTCTCGTTCTGATGACAGGTCAGATGCGCACACCAGGTGGGCGCCGGGAGGAGATCCCATACATTAAGGGCGGGCATTGTAGCGCTGCGGGAAGGGGAGGTAAACCATTGAGTGAGTAAACGCCGACGGCAGGACAGTACCGTCGGTGTTTGGCTCAGGCGTGGGTAATCAGAGGTCGTCCTGGGTGTGATCGACAATAATTTCCAGGGTCTTACGAATGATATCGGCGCGGACAACGTCGCGCGTAGATTCGATTTCGCGAATCAAACGTAAAATAATCGCTTTGTTAGTCAGCGGTTCCTTCGCATCCAGAATGGCGCCTGTCACAGTCTGAAGCAACGCCCACTCTTCGGCCAGCGTAGCGCCAGCGCTGCGAAAATAGTTAGACAATGCAGCATTGGGCAGTTCTTCATAAAAGTCAGTTGTCTGGAGCATAGCCTGGCTCATAGTGTCACACCGGTTCAGTTAATAAGTAAGTGGTGCAGTTAATGCTTATTCCTGTTGGCTTGCGGGCTATTGCCAAACAGGGGATACACATTGCTGCTGCTGTGTCGACCATCCGTATCCCAATCCTGCCGTTCACTTTTGGTATTACGCCGGGTACTATCCTTCCCATCGTTGGAAATTTCCAAAATGATTTGGGAAAGAACGTGCCGACGCTGCCCGTCCTGCTCTACCGATAACATCTGCTGTAGCCTCTCCAGCAATAGCTTCATGCTGATGGGGCCGTTATCTTTCAGTAGAGAAAAGGTGGCTTCACCAATAAGTTCATCAGTCAGTCGTTCATGGTCACTTCTGTTCATAACTACGTCTCTGTCGCCGCATCTTCCTGCAGGAAGAGATGCGGCATAAAGTCAGTCTGTAGCGACAGTATAAAAAATCTGTCTCAAAGAAAAAACTGACTCAAAAAACAGGGTAATTAGCCGCTGTAACGTATCGCTTAACGATCAAACAGCAGGCCAACCAGAGTCTGATAGCGACTCTCCTCTTCGCGATCCGATGCTTGTTCCATTCGATAAAGCAGGCGGGTGCAAATCGCTTTTCGATTAAGGATTTTTCCTTCCCGTAAAATTTCCACCACAATCTGTCCGAGCGTCTCCTGCTGGGAAGGTTGATTTGCTTTGTTAAAATAATGGGCAATGGCATTGGCTGTGTTCGGTGTGTACCCGTTCTCGCGCATATGTCACTCCTGAAATCCGCTGCATTAAAGAGGTTAATATCTTGTTAAGCTGTAAATACTGTACATACTAATTGTACAAGTTAACAAATATATTTTGATCATTATGTGCTAAGTATTAATATTCAATGCGTTGCATAGAATTTATTTTGTAAAATAAGCTTAAAACGTTGTACATTGCCGACCATTAACGGCGTTATTGCGAGTACAGGTGACGGGTACCGCTCCGTCCGGGCAGGATTATAAGACGTAAAGCCAACCATCTGATACTGTGGACATTCATTCACCTCCTCTTATTGGAAACCCTATGCTCACTACCATCATTTACCGTAGTCACCTTCGTGACGACGTACCGGTTACTATGCTGGAAGACATGGTTGTTGCAGCAAATGTAAAAAACAGAGAAGCCGGCGTTAGCGGGATTCTTCTGTTTACTGGCAAGCTCTTTTTTCAGCTGCTCGAAGGACCTGAGGAGAATGTAAGAGCCATTTACGGCGCGATTTGTGAGGATCCGCGTCACCACAACGTGGTGGAACTGTTGTGCGATTACTCCCCCGCCCGACGTTTCGGTAAATACGGCATGGAACTGTTTGATTTAAGGCACTATGACCGCCACGAGGTGCTGCAAAATGTCCTGGATAAGGGCACCACAAAGTACCAGATGACCTATAACGACAGGGCACTGCACTTCTTCAGAACCTTCGTCGAAGAGAGTGAGAAAGAGAACTACTTTGAGCTACCCTCAGGGGATCACTGGGTCTTTGTCCCGGACACTGAGGCGCCCAGCGTACGTGCTCTGTCGGGGCGTTACAGTGACTCATGCAACTTCGCGTTCCAGCCGATTATCGATCCGCTGGCTCGTGAAATTGTCTCCCTTGAAGCTCTGGTCCGCACCCCGGAAGGGGGCTCTACCCAGCACTGGTTTGCGGGGCTGGAGGAAGATGCCATCTACGAAGCTGATCTTAAAAGCAAAAGCGTCGCCTTTGCGATGGCAAGCGCACTCGGGCTGGGGGAACAGAGCCTGTCAGTGAACCTTTTACCGATGACGCTGGTCAATATCCCCAACGCCGTCAGCTATCTCATTCAGGAGATAGAGGCTCATGAGCTGGTGCCCGAGCAGATTGTGGTGGAGTTTACCGAGCATGAAGTCATCTCCCGTCTGGATGCGTTTACCGGTGCGGTGCGGGAGTTAAAAGCGGCGGGCATCGGCGTGGCGATCGACCACTTCGGTGGAGGGTTTGCCGGCCTGTTGCTGCTGGCGCAGTTCCAGCCAGACCGGATTAAGATCAACCGGGACCTGATCCGCGACGTGCACAAGAGTGGTCCACGGCAGGCGATCGTGCTCGCGATTATCAAATGTTGTACAGCTTTGGAAATATTGATCTCCGCGGTGGGTGTGGAGCTGCCAGAAGAGTGGATGTGGCTCGAATCTGCCGGCGTTTCGCAGTTCCAGGGGCATCTGTTTGCTCACCCTGAACTGGCCGGCATCCCGCCAGTTTCGTGGCCTGAGCCGCGCGAGGAGATTTAGCGCTAGCCTTCACCGGGCAATGATACAATTCTGTTGTACAATATAACGAGTTGTACAGCCCGGTGAGATTCGTTACCTTGAACAATGAATATATCGATCATGTATGAGGAAGCGATGGCCTTTTACAGTATAGGCGATGTCGCAGAACGCTGCGGCATCAACCCCGTCACCCTGCGGGCATGGCAGCGCCGGTATGGCCTGCTCAAACCGCAGCGCAGTGAAGGCGGACATCGTCAATTTGATGACGACGATCTACAGCGCATTGAGGAGATCAAGCGCTGGATTGAACGTGGCGTACCGGTTGGTAAGGTCAAAGCCCTCCTTGATGGGGATAAACCCGCCGAGCCGGGAGACTGGCGTGTTCTGCAGGAAGAGATGATTGGCACGCTGCGCCAGGTCAGCCCGGCAAAATCACGCGCGCAGATCGCGGTATTTTGTCAGCACCACTCAGTAGATGCATTGGTCGATCATGTGTTTATCCCCGTGCGGGAAACGCTCAGTCTTGATCACGCCACCGCGCGCGCCATGGGCAGCCTGTTGGACGGTATCCTGATTGAGCAGGCGGTGAGCAGCCTGACCGAATCGCGCACCAAAGCGGGCAGGGATGCGTTACTGATTGGCTGGGGTGTGGAGGATCGTACCCGTTTGTGGCTGGAGGCGTGGCGCCTTTCGCAACGGGGTTGGCGCATCAACGTCTTTGCTGAACCTCTTGAGTTACCTCACCCGGAGTTCTTCCCCGGACAACATATCCTCGTCTGGGCGGGTAAAACCTTATCGGACGCACAGCGCCAGCAGCTGGAACACTGGCAAAAGCAGGGTTATATCATTACGGCACATGGGGCAGCTGAGGCTGTCTGATGCCATTACCCGCCGCAGCGGGTAACATTTTTCCCCTTCATCCGCCAATCCGGCACGCATCCGCTTCCCAGCGATAACCCACGCCATACACTGCGCGAATAAATGGCTGGTCGGCATCCAGCGCTTCGAGCTTGCGGCGCAGATTTTTGATATGGCTGTCGATAGTGCGGTCCGTCACTACCCGGTAATCATCATACAGGTGGTTCAGCAGCTGCTCGCGGGAGAACACTTTGCCCGGCTCGTGCGACAGGGTTTTCAGCAGACGAAACTCGGCGGGCGTCAGATCCAGCATCTTGCTGCGCCAGCTGGCCTGGAAACGGCCTTCGTCGATGATTAACGGGCTTTCGGCATCCAGCGCCTGCAGCTCGCGCTGCGGTTTGCAGCGGCGCAGAATGGTTTTCACCCGGGCCACCACTTCGCGCGGGCTGTAGGGCTTGCAGATGTAATCATCCGCGCCAATCTCCAGCCCCAGCAGGCGGTCAATCTCTTCGATTTTGGCGGTCACCATCACAATCGGCACTTCAGAGAAGCGGCGGATTTCGCGGCACAGGGTCAGGCCGTCGGTGCCTGGCAGCATCAGGTCGAGCAGGATCAGATCCGGCGGGGTCTGGCGTACATACGGCAGGACCTGATCGCCGTGGCTGATAAGCGACGGGGCATAGCTCGCCGCCCGCAGATAGTCGATTAATAACTGCCCAAGTTTAGGCTCATCCTCCACAATCAGGATGCGGGGTGTGTTTTCGTCAATGGGTAATTCAGTCATACTTCTCTCGATAAATCGCGTTCCAGCGGTAGCTCTACTGTAATGCTAACCCCGCCAAAAGGCGAATGGGCGGCGCGGAGGGTGCCGCCGTGGGCTTCAACAATGTTCACGCAGATCGCCAGCCCCAGCCCGGATCCGCCGCTGGCGCGGTTGCGGGAACCTTCGGTGCGATAAAAGCGTTCAAACAGCTTGTTGAGCTGGTCGTCAGAGACGCCGGGCGCGGTGTCGGCGAAGGTCAGCGCAAAGCGGTGATCTTCACATTTGCCGGAAATACGCAGCGCGCCGCCCGCATCGGTATAGCGCAGGCTGTTTTCCAGCAGGTTGTTGAACAGTTGCATCAGCCGGTCGCGATCGCCAAACACCACCGCGTTCTCCGGCAGCGACAGCTCAATGCGCAGGTCGCGGCTGGCAAAGCGTTCCCGGAAGGCGCCGCTGGCGACTTCCAGAATGTTGATCACATCCACCGGCGCTTTCTGGTAGGCCAGCGCCCCTTCGTCGGACATCGACAGCTGATGCAGATCCTCTACCAGTTTAGTGAGGGTGCCCACTTCCGCCTGTAAAGAGGCGACGGACTCAGGCGTGAACTTGCGTACGCCATCCTGAATCGCCTCAAGTTCGCCGCGCAGCACCGCCAGCGGGGTGCGTAGCTCGTGGGAGATATCAGCCATAAAATCCCGGCGCATCTGCTGGTTCTTCTCAAGCGTACTGGCGAGCTGGTTAAAGTCCTGCGCCAGCTTGCCCAGCTCGTCCTGGCTGCGGGTATCGACGCGGGTGGAAAAATTCCCCGCAGCCAGCTGGTGGGTACCGTCCACCAGCCGTTTAACCGGGGCCAGCAGGCCGCGCGCCAGCGGGAAGGTCGCCAGCGCCGCCAGCAGGGTGGAAAGCGCCACTATCAGCCAGCTGGTCTGGCGCTGCTGTCGATCAAAATTGATGTCGGTATTGCGCGTCAGCCGCTCGACCGGGGAGGCGATCACCCAGCCAACAGCCGCGCCGTTGACGGTGATGGCCCGCTTCGTGCCGTCCGGCGGCACCGGAGCCCGCGGGCCGACCAGCACCCGCATCTCCTGGTCGATCACCCAGAACTGGGTACGCCAGCCGTGGGGCGGCATGCCGGGACCGGGACGATCGTCGTCAGTGTCGTGCTCCAGCGAGCGCAGGATCTGAAAGACAAAGCGGTCATTGTTGCGTAAAAAACGCCAGTTGCCGTGCAGGGCGTACTGCTCGGCCAGGGCATCGCTCAAACCCTGCAGACGCTGCTCGTTACCGTGTTTGATGTAGTCAATAAAGCCGCGCTCAAAGCTGACCCGCACCGCCCAGTGCATGGTGATCAGCAGGACCATACAGGTGGCGAAAATAGCCAGAAATAGCTTGCCGGTGATACCCGGTCGCCAGAACTTCATCGTTCACTCCTTTTGCGCCGCCTGATGACGACATTTTTGCTGGTATCATCCGGAACCCGGGCGAAAATAAAGGCCGGCAGGGCGATAATCAACGCCATGCTCAGGTAGGTATAGAGGAACACCTGATGGACGACGGCGCTGTCGGCGGTGAGCTGATGCTGCCCGTACATGCCCAGCAGCAGCCCGGCAATCGTCACGCCTACGCTCATCGACAGCTGCATGATCATCGACAGCAGGCTGTTGCCGCTGCTCGCCTGCTCATCGGGCAGATCTTTCAGGGTCAGGGTGTTCATGGAGGAGAAGCGGATGGAGTTGATCATCCCCTGGCAGAACAGCACCAGCGGCAGAACGTAGTACCAGCCCAGCAGCGCAACGCCCATAAACAGCAGGCTCACCAGCGCCAGTCCCAGGGTGGAGGCGACCAGCACCCGGCGATAACCGAAGTAGTTCACCACCTGCACGACAATGCGCTTCATCCCCATGCTGCCGAGCACCATCGGGATCATCATCAGCCCGGCGTGGAACGGCGAAAAGCCGAGGCCAATCTGTAAAAAGACCGGGGTCATAAACGGCAGCATGCCGCTGCCGATGCGTCCGGCCAGGCTGCCGAGCAGCCCCAACCGGTAGGTGGTGTTCTGAAACAGCGTCAGGCTGAATAACGCCCGGTCGTTACCCCGGGCGTGCCACAGATACCAGAGAATCGACACCACCCCGATGGTCACCAGCCCGGCGAGGGCCAGGGAGGAGATCCCAAGCCCCTTTTGCCCGTCCAGCGCCAGGGTCAGGGTCGCCATCCCCGCCGCCAGCAGGAAAAAGCCCCCCAGATCGAAACGCCGGGTCTGCATTTTGTAGTTCGGCATTAACATCAGGGTGGCAATCGCCCCGATAATGCCCACCGGCAGGTTGATGAGAAAGATCCAGTGCCAGGAGGCGTACTCCACCAGCACCCCGCCAAGGGCCGGGCCCAGCAGCGGCCCGACCTGGCCGGGGAGGGTGACGAAGGTCATCGCCGCCATGTACTGCTCGCGCGGGACGATCTTCATCACCGTCAGCCTGCCCACCGGCACCATCATCGCGCCGCCGACGCCCTGTAGCACCCGGGCCATCACCAGCTCGTTGAGCGTCTCCGCCCGGGCGCAGAACAGGGAGCCTGCGGTAAAGAGCACGATGGCGGTAAAGAAGATATTGCGCACCCCCACTTTGTCCGCCAGCCAGCCGCTGGCGGGCAGCATCACGGCCACCGTCAGCACGTAGGCGACAATCACCATATGCATATGCAGCGGGCTCTCCCCCAGGCTTTTCGCCATTGAGGGGAGGGCAGTGTTGACGATCGTCGTATCCAGCGACTGCATAAAGAAGCCGAAGGCGACAATCCATAGCTGCCAGCGAACGTTAGCGGGGAGATCCGTCATTAGCCGTTTACCGTCTCTTTCTGTTTACGTGAAAAACGCACCCGTAAGCGATCAAAGAACAGATAGACCACCGGGGTGGTGTAGAGCGTCAGCAGCTGGCTCATCACCAGCCCGCCGACAATGGTGATCCCCAGCGGCTGGCGCAGCTCCGCGCCATCCCCGCTGGAGATCACCAGCGGCAGAGCGCCGAACAGCGCCGCCAGGGTGGTCATCATAATCGGGCGAAAACGCAGCAGACAGGCCTGGAAGATCGCCTCCTGCGGCGTCATGTTGCCGTTGCGCTGCGCCTCCAGGGCAAAGTCGACCATCATGATGGCGTTTTTCTTCACGATGCCGATTAACAGCATAATACCGATCAACGCAATCAGGCTGAACGGGGCGCCGAACAGCTCCAGCGCCAGCAACGCGCCCACGCCCGCCGAGGGGAGGGTGGAGAGAATGGTCAGCGGATGGACGTAGCTCTCATAGAGCACCCCAAGCACGATATAGACCGTGGCGATCGCCGCCAGAATCAGGATCACCTGCGAGTTCATGGTCTCCTGGAACACCTGGGCGGTGCCGGCAAAGCTGCCGCGCACGGTGGACGGCACGCCAAGCTGGGTCATGGCGCGGTTGATGGCGTCGCTGGCTTCCGAGAGGGATTTCCCGGTCGGCAGGTTAAACGACACGGTAGAGGCCGCCGACAGCCCCTGATGGTTGACCGACAGCGGCGCGTTCGAAGGCTGCCAGCGGGCAAAGTAGGAGAGCGGGATCGCCTTGCCGTCGTTATTAATCACAAACATCTTATCCAGGGCGCTGATATCCTGGGTATAGCGGGGATCGACCTCCATCACCACCTTGTACTGGTTCATCGGCTGATAGATGGTGGAGATCTGCCGCTGGCCGAAGGCGTTGTTCAGCAGGCTGTTGGCGGCGCTGACGTCAATCCCCAGCCGGGAAATGGTTTCGCGATCGTAGATCAGAGCCATCTCCGCGCCGTTGTCCTGCTGGTCGGAGTTAACGTCCGCCAGCTCCGGCAGCGCTGCCAGCGCCTTGCGGATCTTCGGCTCCCACTCTCTGAGGGCCGCGAGATCGTCCGACAGCAGGGTGTACTGATAGCTGGCATTCGACTGACGACCGCCCACGCGGATATCCTGCACCGCCACCAGGAACATATTCGCTCCCGGCTCTTTCGAAAGCGCGCCCCTGAGGCGGTCGATCACCTGCTGCGCGGTTTCATTACGTTCGTCACGGGGCTTGAGGGTAATAAACATCATCCCGCTGTTGACCCGCGAGCCGCCGGTAAAGCCGGTGACGTTATCCACGGCTTTGTCTTCGCGGATGATCTTCATGAAATCCTGTAACTTGCCGCGTATCGCCTGGAAGGAGATGCTCTGGTCGGCCTGGATGCCCCCCATCAGCACCCCGGTATCCTGCTCCGGGAAGAAAGTTTTTGGAATGGTGATATACATCCATACGTTCAGCGCGATAGTGCCGATCAGCACCAGCCCGACGATCCGGGTGTGGTTCAGCACCCACTGCAGCGATTTACCGTAGCCCGACTGCAATGCCATCAGCATCCGGCCAAAGCCCCGTTTGCGCGGCTGCGACGTCGGTGGGCTGCGTTTCAGCATCCAGCCGCACATCATCGGCGTGAGCGTCAGCGACACCAGCAGCGATATACCGATCGCCACCGACAGCGTGACCGCGAACTCCCGTAACAGACGCCCCGGCAGCCCGTCCATCAGCAGCAGGGGCAGGAATACCGCCACCAGGGAGAGGCTCATGGAGAGCACCGTAAAGCCCACCTCACGCGAGCCCTGCAACGCCGCCTGCAGCGGCTTCATCCCCGCTTCGAGGTGGCGGGAGATGTTCTCCAGCACCACGATGGCGTCATCCACCACAAAGCCGGTGGCGATGGTCAGGGCCATCAGAGACAAATTGTTGAGGCTAAAGCCGCACAGGTACATGGCGGCGAAGGTGCCAATCAGCGACACCGGGACCGCCACCGCCGGGATCAGCGTGGCGCGCCCGGAGCGCAGGAAGAGAAATACCACCAGGATCACCAGAGCCACCGAGATAATCAGCGTTTGCTCCACCTCTTCGAGCGAGGCGCGAATGGTAGGGGAGCGATCCTGGGCAATCTGCAGATCGATGGCCGCCGGAATGGTCTCCTGCAGCTCCGGCAGACGGGCGCGAATGCTGTTCACCGTCTCGATGATGTTGGCTTCCGGCAGCTTGCGGATCATCAGCAAAATGGCGGGCTTAGCGTTGGTCATCCCGGCGTTGCGCACGTCCTGCACCGAGTCGGTGATGCTCGCCACGTCGCTTAAGCGCACCGCCGCGCCGTTGTTGTAGTGGATGATTAAGGGCTGATATTCCGCCGCGGTCTTCAGTTCGTCGTTGGTCTGGATCTGCCAGCGGCGGCTGCCATCCTCCACCGACCCTTGCGGCCTGCGCACGTTGGCGTTGCTGATGGCGCTGCGCACGTCGTCCAGCGAGACGCCCTGGTTAAACAGCGCCTGCGGGTTCAGCCCTACGCGCACCGCGGGCAGGGAGCTGCCGCCGACGTCCACATCGCCCACGCCCTCAATCTGGGCGATGGTCTGCGCCAGCTGGGTGGAGGCGAAGTCGTACAGCTGCCCCTGGGAGTAGGTGTCCGAGGTGAGCGTAAGGATCATGATCGGCGCATCGGACGGGTTGGCTTTGCGGTAGGTCGGACGGCTCGGCATGCCGCTCGGGAGCAGGCTTTGCGCGGCGTTGATCGCTGCCTGCACGTCACGCGCCGCGCCGTTGATGTCGCGGTTAAAGTTAAACTCCAGAATGATGCGCGTACTGCCGAGGGAGCTGCTGGAGGTCATCTCGTTGACCCCGGCGATGCGCCCGAGCGAGCGCTCCAGCGGCGTTGCCACCGACGAGGCCATCGTTTCCGGGGAGGCACCGGGGAGCGAGGCGCTGACCATGATCACCGGGAAATCCACCTGCGGCAGCGGGGCCACCGGCAGCAGCCGGAAGCCGAGCACGCCGCAGAGGGTGATGGCGAGAGAGATTAAAATCGTCGCCACCGGGCGGTAAATGAAGAGGGCGAAAAACTTCACTTACGCCTCCTCTTCTTCACGTTTCGGGAAGCGGCTTTTGCTCCACAGCGCCAGGCGGTCAAAGAGCAGGTAGATCACCGGCGTGGTAAACAGGGTTAACACCTGGCTCACCAGCAGACCGCCCACCATGCCAATCCCTAACGGACGGCGCAGTTCGGCCCCGACCCCGGTGCTGAGCATCAGCGGCAGGGCACCAAGCAGCGCGGCGAGGGTGGTCATCAGGATCGGACGGAAACGCAGCAGACAGGCCTGATAGATCGCCTCCCGCGGCGGCATGCCCTGCTCGCGCTCGGCGGCGAGGGCAAAGTCGATCATCATGATGGCGTTCTTCTTGACGATGCCGATCAGCAGGATGATGCCGATAATGGCAATCACATCCAGCTCGCTGCCCGCCAGCATCAGCGCCAGCAACGCACCCACGCCCGCGGTGGGCAGGGTCGAGAGGATGGTGATGGGGTGAATAAAGCTCTCATACAGCACCCCCAGCACGATGTACATCGCCACCACCGCGGCCACGATCAGCCAGATGGTACTCCCGAGTGCCGCCTGGAACGCCAGCGTACTGCCCTGGAAGTGGGTCTGGATATCGGTCGGGAAGCTGAGACGTTTTTCCGTATCGGTAATGGCCTGAATTGCTTCGCCCAGCGAGTAATCGTCCGGCACGTTAAACGAGATGGTGGTGGAGGGGAACTGATCCAGATGGTTCACCGCCAGCGGCGTAAAGCGCTCTTCCACTTTGGCAATTGCATTCAGGGGCACAATCCCGCCATCTTTACTGGTCAGGCGCACCGAATCCAGCCCTGCCAGACCCGGCGTCTGCTGGCTATCGTGCTCCAGCACCACCCGGTACTGGTTAGCCTGGGTATAGATGGTGGAGATCAGGCGCTGGCCGAAGGCGTTGTACAGGGCGTTATCCACATCCGCCATGCTAATGCCCAGCCGGCTGGCGCTGTCGCGATCGACGTTGATATATGCCGCCAGGCCTTTGTCCTGCCAGTCGCTGCTCACATCCGAGAGCTGCGGCAGCTGCTGGAGCTCATCCACCAGCTGCGGCACCCAGGTGCTGAGGGCATCGAGGCTGGTGGCCTGTAGAGTGAACTGATACTGGGTGCGGCTTACCGTGGTGTCGATGGTCAGATCCTGCGTCGGCTGCAGGTAGAGCTCCACGCCCGGCACTTTCGCCACCGCGCGCTGCAATCGCTCAATCACCGTATTGACCCGGTCGTCACGATCGTCCAGCGGCTTGAGGTTGATCTGCAGGCGGGCGCTGTTGAGGGATGGGTTGGTGCCATCGACGCCGACAAATGCGGTCAGGCTCTCTACCGCCGGATCTTTCATGATCACGTCGGAAACCGCCTGCTGGCGCTGGGCCATGCTGGCGAACGACACCGACTGCGGGGCCTGCAATGTACCCTGAATGATGCCGTTATCCTGGATTGGGAAGAAGCCTTTCGGGATCATCACCCACAGCAGTACGCTCAGGGCCAGAGTACCCAGCGCCACGCCGAGGGTCGCCCACGGATGGTTCAGCACTTTGGCCAGCAGGCGTCCGTACGCGGCAATAACGCGCTCGAACATCCGCTCCGAGGCGCGGGAGAAACGGTTCTGCTTGCGCAGAGATTCATGGCTCAGCATGCGGGCGCACATCATCGGCGTCAGGGTGAGCGACACCACCGCCGAGATTAAAATCGCCACCGCCAGGGTCACCGCAAACTCGCGGAACAGGCGTCCGACGATATCGCCCATAAACAGCAGCGGGATCAGCACCGCAATCAGCGAGAAGGTGAGGGAGATAATGGTGAAGCCGATCTCACCGGCCCCTTTCAGCGCCGCCGCCAGCGGTTTTTCGCCCTTTTCGATGTAGCGGGAGATGTTCTCGATCACCACGATAGCGTCGTCCACCACAAAGCCGGTAGCGATGGTCAGGGCCATCAGCGTCAGGTTGTTGATCGAGAAGTCGAGGAACACCATGACGGCGAAAGTACCCACCAGCGACAGCGGCACTGCCACGGCGGGAATGATGGTCGCCGGAACTTTGCGCAGGAACAGGTAGATGATCATCACCACCAGCGCAATCGCCAGCATCAGCTCAAACTGGGTATCACTCACCGAGGCGCGAATGTTGGTGGTGCGATCAGACAGCACCTTAACGCTCACCGATTTTGGCAGGCTGTCGATAAGGGTGGGCAGCATGGCGCGAATGCTGTCCGCGGTATCAATAATATTCGCCCCCGGCTGGCGCTGGACGTTCATCACAATCGCCTGCTGTTTGTTGGCCCACGCCCCGAGCCAGCTGTTTTCTGCCCCCTGCTCGACGGTCGCCACGTCGCCAAGCCGGATCGCCGCCCCGTTCTGGTAGGCGACAATCAGCTGGCGATACTCATCCGCGGACTGCATCTGGTCGTTGGCGGAGAGGGTCACCGCCCGGGTCGGGCCATCGAGGGAGCCTTTCGCCGAGTTGACGTTGGCGTTGCTGATGGCGGTGCGGATGGTTTCGCTGGTCAGCCCGAGGGAGGCGATCGCCTGGGCGTTGAGCTTCACGCGAACTGCCGGGCGCTGGCCACCGGAGAGGGTCACCAGCCCGACGCCGGAGACCTGGGAGATCTTCTGCGCCACGCGGGTTTCCACCATATCTTCCACCTGGGTCATCGGCATGGCGGAGGAGGTGACGGCGAGGGTCATGATCGGCGGATCCGCCGGATTCACCTTGCTGTAGACCGGCGGGTTAGGCAGGTCGGACGGCAGCAGGTTGGTGGCGGCGTTGATCGCGGCCTGCACCTCCTGCTCGGCGACATCCAGCGACAGGCTGAGCTGGAACTGTAACGTCACCACCGACGCGCCGCCGGAGCTTTGGGAGGACATCTGCTTCAGGCCCGACATCTGCCCAAACTGGCGCTCCAGCGGGGCGGTAATGGCCGAGGTCACGACATCCGGGCTGGCACCAGGGTAGAGCGTCACCACCTGAATGGTGGGGTAATCCACTTCCGGCAGGGCGGAGACCGGCAGGAAGCGGTAGCCAATGATCCCCGCCAGCAGGATCGCCACCATCAGCAGGGTGGTGGCGACAGGGCGCAGAATAAACAGACGCGACGGCCCGCCTGTAGAGCTCGGGGGCATCACCTGCATCAGGCGTTCTCTCCCTGTTTTTTATGTTCGTGTTTGGCTGGCTGGGCAGGGGTGTCGGCGTGGGCTTCAACCACTTCCACTTTGGCCCCTTCGGTCAGACGGTCGATGCCGTCGGTCACCACGCGGTCGCCTGCCGACAGTCCGGCGGCAATCACTACGTTCTGGCTGTCCTGAATGCCCGGTTTCACCAGGTGCTTGCTGACCTTATTGTCGCTGTTCAGCACCCAGACGAAGTTACCTTCGTTACCCATCTGCAACGCTGCCGTCGGGATCACCACCGCGTTCTCTTCTGTCGCGACCAGCATACGGGCGTTAACAAACTGGTTTGGGAACAGAGCGTCGTCCTCGTTGTTAAACCGCGCTTTCAGCTTGATGGTGCCGGTGGTGGTGTCGATCTGGTTATCGAGGCTCAGCAGGGTGCCGTCGCTGAGCTTCTGCTTGTTGGCGCGATCCCAGGCCTCCACGGTTAAGCTTTTACCCGCTTTCTGCGCCTGGATCACGGTGGCGATATCGCTCTCCGGCAGGGTGAAGACCAGATCGATAGGGTGGGTCTGAGTCAGCACCACGATCCCGGTGGTATCGCCGCTGGAGATCTGGTTGCCGATATCCACCTGTTTTAACCCCACCCGCCCGTCGATAGGGGCGGTGATGCGGCTCCAGTCGAGCTGGAGCTGCGCGCTGGCGACGGCGGCCTGGTCTGCCTTAATGGTCCCCATGCTTTCGCTCACCAGCGCCTGCTGGGCGTCGAGCTCCTGGCGGGAGACGAGGTTGGTTTTCACCAGCTGCTGATAACGGGCCAGATCCCGGCGGGCATTAGCGAGAGTGGCCTGATCTTTAGCCAGCTGTCCCTGGGCCTGGGCCAGCGCAACTTTGAACTGGCTGGGATCGACTTCGGCCAGCAGATCGCCAGCCTTCACCTGTTGACCTTCCTGGAAGTGCAGGGCGATAAGCTGCCCGTCGACGCGGCTGCGCACGGTGACGGTGTTGGCGGCGGTAATGGTGCCGAGCCCGGAAAGATAACGCGGCACGGATTTACTGACCGCTGTGGCGGCCTGAACCGGGGCCAGCGCGCCGCCGCGCATCCCGTGGCGTCCACCGCCCGCCGGGCGCTGCGCCTGGCTGGATGCACCGGCAGGAGCCGAAGCGTGTTGATGCCAGTACCACGCGGCGGCAAGGGCCACCACAATGATGCCAGCGGCGATTACCCAGCGGGATTTATTGCGGCCTTTCATCGTTATATGTTCTCGTCCTGAAACAGTGCGGAAAATAATACTAGTTTAGTGAGGCAATTGAGCGGAAAAATGGAGGAAATATGAAAGACAGTCTGGAATTGTCCGAATGGCGCGGGGCAAGGCCGGTGCGGTCTGCGTGCCGGGTGGCGGCTGCGCCTTACCCGGCCTACACAAACGACACCCGGCATTCCCACCCTAGCTGAAGACCACCTGCGCCCAGCGCGCCAGCCCGGCGGTGACGGAGCCGAAATCATCGCCCCCGGCAATCGGGATGCCCGGCAATTGCTGCGCCAGCGCTTTTTTGATCAGCGGCGAACGGGCACTACCCCCGGTGAGATAGATCACGTCCGGCTTTTCATTGCCGTTATCCAGCGCCAGCTGCACCTGCTCGAGGATGCGCTGTAACGGCTGCGCCAGCGCCGCCTCCAGCCCCTGCTGGCTGATGGCTGTCGCCAGCTCATCGCTGATGAACGGCAGCGTTACGGCGTGTTCTGCGGCCTCGGAGAGGGCAATTTTGCTCTCTTCCGCGCTACGTACCACCCGGTAGCTCAGACGCTGACGCCACACTTTATGCAGCAGCGCCACTTTGTCGCCATCCTGCGCGTCACGGATCAGATCGTTAAGGAAACGGCCATTGGCGACGCTGTAGAAATCGCTTTGCGCTGGCACATCGTTAATCGCTACCGCGTTCCACCACGGCAGAATCGGCAGGGCGGTGCCTTTTTCGGTCTGGCCGCCCATGCCGAGCAGCGGCATCAGGCTCTTAAAGGCCAGGGCGATGTCGAGGTCGTTACCGCCGATACGACAGCCGCTGTGCCCCAGCAGGCTGCTCTCGCGATCCTGGCGCTGGTGCCACTGCGGGCCCATCAGCAGCAGAGAGCAGTCGGTGGTCCCGCCGCCGATATCCACGACTAGTACCCGTTTTTCACTGTTCAGGGTCGCTTCAAAATCGAGACCGGCGGCAACCGGCTCATACTGGAACACCACGTCGCGGAACCCGGCACGCTGCGCAGCGCGTTCCAGAATCCCCTGCGCCTGCTGGTTCGCTTCATCGCCCCCCAGCCCCTGGAAGTTAATCGGCCGACCAATCACCGCCTGGGTGATCGTATCCGTCAGCTGAGTCTGGGCCTGCTGGCGAATATGCAGCATCATGGCGCAGACCAGATCTTCAAACAGCGCTACCTGCTGCGGCTTCAGGCCGCTGGCACCGAGGAAGGATTTTGGTGACTTCACGAAGTAGACCTCTTCCGGATCCTCAATGTAGTGACCCAGGGAAGAGAGGCCAAACTGTACACTGGCCGGGGTGACGTCGATATCTTCTTCGCGGTTAAAGCTCACCGCACGACGCAGCAGCGCCTGGGTTTCCGTGCCGGTAGCCGGCACCTGATGATGGCGGTACAGCCACTCGCTCACCGCCTCGCGGGTCGGCGCGCAGAGCATCGACGGCAGCAGCGTGCTGTTGTTTTCCATTTTCAGCAGCTGCGGCTGCCCGTTTTGCATCACCGCAACTGAACAGTTGGCGGTTCCATAGTCAAATCCGATAAACACGTCAGCGTCCCCATGCCATTGAGAAGGGGCGAGACTGTAGCGAAATGTCAGGCTGGCGACAACTGGAATATGAAAGCAAGGCGCAGGTGGCGATCTCCGTTTATGCTGTGACAGAACAAAAAAAGGAGCGACGATGTTTACCCTCACCTGGCAGCCGCCCTATGACTGGCAATGGATGTTGAAATTTCTTGGCGATCGTGCGGTCGCCGGGATTGAAATCGTGACCCCCACCGACTATACCCGCAGCTTTGCCTGCCAGGGACATCAGGGGCTGATCCACGTCACCCCGCAGTCCGGGGGCACGCTGGAGGTGGTACTCAGCGACGGGCTGTTGCCGGTGGCCGATCTCTGCCTGGCACGCATCACCCGCCTGTTCGATCTGCACTGCGATCCGCAGCAGATCGCCCAGGCGCTGGGCTCGCTCGGCGCCGCGCGGCCTGGCCTGCGCCTGCCGGGCTCGATGGATACCTGGGAGCAGGGCGTGCGCGCCATCCTCGGCCAACTGGTCAGCGTGGCGATGGCCGCGAAGCTCACCGCAAAGCTGGTGGCGCTCTGTGGTGAACCCCTGCCGGAGGCGCCGGGCTATCGCTGTTTCCCGACGCCTGCCGCGGTAGCACAAACCGATCCGCTGGCGCTGAAAGCGCTGGGCATGCCGCTGAAACGCGCAGAGTCGTTGATTCATCTGGCCCGGTCAGTCATGGCGGGGGATTTCCCGACAGAGGCCCCGGCCGATATTGAGAGCGCGATTAAAGCGCTACAGACCCGGCCCGGAATTGGCCGCTGGACGGCGAACTACTTCGCCCTGCGCGGCTGGCAGGCAAAAGATGTCTTTCTGGCGGATGATTATCTGATTAAGCAGCGCTTTGCCGGGATGACCCCGGCGCAAATCCGCCGCTATGCGGAACGCTGGCAGCCGTGGCGCTCGTACGCCCTGCTGCACATCTGGTACACCGACGGCTGGACGCCGTCAGTTGATGCCGAAGTAGCTGGTATTCAGTAGCAGCTCCAGCGGCTGCGGCTCGTCAATGGTATTGCCGTAGATATAGTCGATGCCAATGCCGGAGAGGGTATCCATCATAATCGGTTGGTTGCTCGGCCCAGCGATTGTTTTGATGCCCAGCCGCTGGGCGTGGCCCTGGATAATGGTCACCAGCATCTCATCCATCAGATTTCCGTGAACGTTCGCCACCAGCTCGGGGTCGAGGAGCAGATAATCGGCCATCTGCGCGCTCAGGTGGTTGAACACCTCCATATCGCGGCCTACATGGCTCAGGATGATACGGCATCCGGCTTCACGCAGCTTCTGCAGATTGTAGTGGGTATTGTCATCCTCCTGCGTCAGGACGCTGACGTTAACGATCAGATGCAGCAGGCGCGGCTGCAGCGGACAGGCGCGCAGCATCTCCAGCAGTTCATCCACCAGCGTGGCGCTGGCAAGACCGGCCATGGAGAGCGGCAGGGCGACCCCGGTGCCTTTGTTGGTCAATGGGGTGGCGAAGTTGCGGAAAAACTCCTGCAAAATACGTCTGTCCAGGGCGTGGATTAACTCCGGCTCCGCCAGCCCCGCCCGGAAAGCCTGCTCTTCGAGCATCTCGCCGTCGTTGGTCCACAGGCGCAGGGCAAGCATCCAGAAGGTACTGCTTTCAGGGATGCGCGGCGAGGCGACGCTGCGGGCGATCATCAGCAGATGATTGTCTTTGATCATGTGCCACTGCTCGTCCAGCGAGATAGCGCCCGGCGCGTTCAGCATCCGCTCCTGCTGCGGTTCATACACCGTCACCACGCCACGGCCACTGTTCTTCGACGAGTAGCAGGCGATATCAGCCTGCGACATCACCTCTGAGGCCTGGTTATTGCTCTCGTCGATCTGGGTGATCCCGGCGCTGGCGCCGATGCGGTGCAGGCGGCCCTCCCACATAAAGTGATACCCGTTGATGGCGTCGATGATGCGACCGGCAATATAACGCGCGCTTTCCGTATTGCAGTCCGGCAGCAGCAGGCCAAACTCATCCCCGCCCAGACGGGCCAGCATATCGGTGGAACGCAGCATGCTCAGCATCAGGGAGGAGAGCTCCCGCAGCAGCGCATCCCCCGCCGCGTGGCCTGCGGTGTCGTTGACCGCTTTGAAACGGTCCAGATCGATAAACACCAGCGCATGACGCTGGCGCGTCTCCTGCACGGTGTGCAACATCCGCTTAAGGGAAGCCTCAAAACTGACGCGGTTCGCCAGGTGGGTGAGGGCATCATGAGAGGCGTTATAGCTCAGCTCGCGCAGCATTTTGCGCGATTCGGTAACGTCCTGGATAACCAGCACCGAGCCGATATTCTGCCCGTCGAGGGTGCTTAGCGGGGTAATGCTGTAGTGAATATCGTAGCTGCCGCCGTTGCGGCTGTGCAGTACCACATCCTGTTCGATGTCGCTGCGGGACATATCTCCGCTGTGGATGTTCTCCATCAGCGGGCCGTTATCGCCGAAGGTGATATGCAGGACCGAGAGGATCGGCTGGGACAGCGCCTCTTCCTGCAGCCAGCCGCTCATCTTCTCCGCCACCGGGTTCATAAAGGTGACGTTCATATTCACGTCGGTACAGAGCACCGCTTCGCCGATGGAGTCGAGAGTAATATGCAGGCGCTCTTTTTCCTGGAACAGCGCCTCGTTCAGCTCTTTGACTTCGGTCATATCCATATTGATACCAAGCAGGCGTTCCACTTCGCCCTGTTTATTCAGCACCCGGTTCGCCAGAGCGCGAATGTGCCGGATACCGTCTTTCACCCGGATACGGAACTCCAGCTTGAATGGAACGCGGGCCGCCAGCGAATCCCGTACCACCTGTTCCGCCATGGCGCGATCTTCCGGCAGCATGCACTCATGCCAGAGCTGCCAGGTGGGCTTAACGTGGGGAGGCACTTCATACAGCTCGAACATGCGCTTATCCCAGCTGATGACGTTGGGTTTGACATCCCACTCCCAGATGCCAATCCCGCCTGCCTCGTTGGCAAGCGTAATACGCTCCATCAGGCGCTTATTCACCCATTCGGTATGCTTGAGGTCGTTAATATCTTCAACCTGGGCAATAAAGTAGAGCGGGGTACCATCGGCGTGACGCACCAGGGAGACCGCCAGCAGCGCCCAGACCACCTCGCCGCTGCGGGTGTAGTAGCGCTTTTCCAGCGAGTAGCTGTTGATTTTGCCTTGCAGCAGTTGGTCCAGTTGCTCCAGATCGCTCTCTAAATCTTCCGGCCAGGTGAGTTGCTGGAAGCTAAGGGAACGTAGCTCGGCCTGGGAGTAACCGAGGAACTGGCACAGCGCTTTGTTCGCCTGCAACCACTGTCCGTCGGTGCTGACCAGCGCCATACCGATAACGGAATACTCCATCGCGTTGCGAAAACGCTCTTCGCTTTCGGTAATGTGCTTACGCTCGGCGCGAAACGCATACATCACCATGGTCATTACGTTGGCGGGGAGCAGCATCATCAGGAAGGGCAGCCACGGAGCGTTAGTCATCGCACCAACATTTTGCGTGGTCAGCGGGACCGGATTTTTGGCAATCATCAACGACACCATCATTACCGTCACCAGGAAGACCAGGAAGGCTTCAAGACGCGGCAGACGCACGGCGCTCCACATCAGCAGGACAATGATGGCCGTAAAGGGCCAGGGCAAAAAATGCAAGGCGATCCAGCTGAGCAGCAGCGTCACCACCATAGTCAGCAGGGTTTCAAACAGCAGGCGGGGGTTGCGATGGCGCAGCAGATAGTGCGGCTTAAACAGCAGCCCTAATGGCACCAGCGCCAGCGCGCCGACAGATTCTGACAGCACCCAGACCATAAAGCTGCGCAGCGGCTCGTCGCTCGGGACCAGCAGCCAGACCAGCACGCCACCCAGCAGGGGCGGGATCAGCGCGCTGCCGATCGCCAGACGGATCCAGTCCCCGAGATTCTGCAAAGGGTTGTAGCCGGGGAGCAGTTTGCGCAGCAATAACGCGCCGACAAATGCCTCTACAATGTTGATGCCCGTGTACCACAGGTTGATGGCATCCCAGGAGAAGATAAGCCAGGTGGCGAAGATATTACCGACGCTACAGGCGAGGGCGATGCCGGGCCACATCTTTCCGGCATGGCGGTAGAACGCCACCATCATAATAGAGGTGGGGAACCATAAAGGCGCTAAAAAAGTGCCGAAACGCGTTAATTCGAGCGAGAAAAGTGTGAATATAAAGGTAACCAGTCCAAGACTGACAAGCCGTAGTAGAGGATGTGGCGTAGTGACCAAAACGCGCTGGTATTTTTTATTCATTACCGCTTTATCCGAAGACGCCATGCCGCCAGGAGTCTGCTCCGGACGAGTTCATTTTTTAATTTTCTTCATGCTAGTACAAACAATTTACAATTTATATGGTATGCGCTCATAAATTGACATCACAGCATTATTAAATACTTATCCTGCAAAAAATTCATCTTTGGCGCTGGAAAAGTAGCCGAAAAAATTTGTATCAGGAATAATCTGCACTGTCTTTGAACGCGTCTCGCATAACATTTCTATTCGGCTGGTATCAGGCCGATGAAATCCCTATAATTGCCGCGTTTGACGCTCAGGCGTCGTCCTTCCTTACATCCAGGTTACTCAGGTCGCAAAATTTATGACTGATAAGTCTCATCAGTGCGTCATTATAGGCATCGCCGGCGCATCGGCTTCAGGTAAAAGTCTCATTGCCAGTACGCTTTACCGTGAATTACGTGAACAGGTCGGTGATGAGCACATCGGCGTTATTCCAGAAGACAGCTATTACAAAGATCAAAGCCATCTGTCGATGGAAGAGCGTGTCAAGACCAACTATGACCATCCCAGCGCGATGGATCACAGCTTGTTATTCCAGCATCTTCAGGCTCTGAAGAATGGCACCGCCATCGAGCTGCCCGTCTATAGCTATGTTGAACATACCCGTCTGCAGGAAACGGTGCGCATTGCGCCGAAAAAGGTCATTATCCTCGAAGGGATCCTGCTGCTCACCGACGCCCGTCTGCGCGAATCCATGAACTTCTCGATTTTTGTCGACACCCCGCTCGATATCTGCCTGATGCGCCGTATCAAACGCGACGTGAACGAACGCGGCCGCTCCATGGATTCGGTGATGGCGCAATACCAGAAAACGGTTCGCCCAATGTTCCTGCAGTTTATTGAACCGTCCAAACAGTACGCCGATATCATCGTGCCGCGCGGAGGTAAAAACCGCATCGCTATTGATATTCTGAAAGCGAAAATCAGCCAGTTTTTTGAATAACACGCGCGAATTGTGTACCGTTCAAAGATAACCGGGCTCGCCCTCCGGCTCTGGTGGCCTGAGGGCGCGCTGCACGAAAGGAGAAAGTGATGCGTCTTTGTGATCGAGATATTGAAGCCTGGCTGGACGAAGGACGTCTGAGCATTACCCCGCGCCCGCCGGTCGAGCGCATTAACGGCGTGACTGTCGATGTCCGTCTGGGGAATAAGTTTCGTACCTTTAGCGGCCATACCGCGCCCTTTATCGACCTCAGCGGGCCGAAAGATGAAGTCAGCGCCGCACTCGATCGGGTGATGAGCGACGAAATCGTGCTGGACGACGGCGACGCGTTCTATTTACATCCGGGTGAACTGGCGCTGGCTGTCACCTTTGAATCTATCACCCTGCCTGCGGATCTGGTCGGCTGGCTCGACGGGCGTTCGTCGCTGGCGCGTCTGGGGCTGATGGTACACGTGACCGCGCACCGTATCGATCCGGGCTGGTCAGGGCGTATTGTGCTGGAGTTTTTCAACGCCGGTAAACTGCCCCTGGCGCTGCGTCCGGGCATGATGATTGGCGCGTTGAGTTTCGAGCCGTTAACCGGCCCGGCGGCACGTCCGTACAACCGCCGCCAGGATGCTAAATATCGCGATCAGCAGGGTGCTGTCGCCAGCCGTATTGATAAAGATTGAGCTTAAATCCGGTCCATTGAGGAAGCCATGAGAAGAGTTCTGACAACGCTGATGATTTTGCTGGTGGTGCTGATTGCAGGCCTGTCAGCGTTGGTTCTGCTGGTCAATCCCAATGACTTTCGCGCCTACATGGTGCGTCAGGTGGAGGCGCGCAGCGGCTATGTCCTGAAGCTGGATGGCCCGCTGCGCTGGCACGTCTGGCCGCAGCTTAGCATCCTGTCCGGGCGCATGTCGCTCACCGCGCCAGGGGCCACCGAGCCGCTGGTGACTGCCGACAATATGCGCCTTGACGTGGCGTTAATGCCGCTGCTGTCGCATCAGCTACAGGTCAACCAGGTGATGCTTAAAGGGGCGGTGATCCAGCTGACCCCGCAGACCGAAGCGGTTCGTAATGCCGATGCCCCGGTGGCACCGCGGGAAAATACCCTTCCCGATAAAGCGGAAGATGCAGGCTGGTCATTTGACATTGGCCGTCTGAAGGTGGCCGACAGTGTACTGGTATTCCAGCACGAGGGTGATGAGCAGGTCACGGTTCGCAATCTCAACCTGCAGATGGAGCAGGATGAACATCACAAAGGCAAAATCGATTTTAGCGCCCGTGTGAACCGCAATCAGCGCGATCTGAACCTCGCGTTTAGCGCTAACGTCAACGCTTCTGACTATCCGCATCTGCTGAGCGCTGACATTCAGCAGCTCACCTGGCAACTGACCGGCGTCGATCTGCCGGCGCAGGGCATCAGCGGGCAGGGCACGTTACAGGTTCAGTGGCGCGAGGAGCAGAAACAGCTCGCGCTCAATCAACTCAATTTGCAGGCCAATGACAGTGCCCTCACCGGGCAGGCCAGCGTGATCCTGGGTACCGACCCGCAGTGGAACATGAACCTGCAGTTCGACAGGCTCAATCTGGAAAATCTGCTCCCGGCGCAGGCGACCGCAGCGGCAAATAACCAGGCGGTACAGCAGGGGCAAAATCAGGCCAGAGCCCAGCGTCCGGTCATCGCCTCCAGTCTGGACGATCCCGATTACAATGGCCTGCGCGGCTTCAGTGCCGATATCCAGCTCAAAGCCAACAACATTCGCTGGCGCGGGATGGACTTCACCCAGGTCAGCAGCCAGATGAGCAACAAGAACGGGCTTCTGACCATTGCGGAACTGAGCGGTAAATTGGGGGAAGGGCAGCTCTCCTTGCCTGGTACGCTCGATGTGCGTAAAGCCACCGCCCAGACCACCTTCCAGCCGCGTCTCGATAACATTGAGATCGGCACCATCCTGAAGGCCTTTAATTATCCGATTGCGCTGACCGGCAGCCTGAACCTGGCCGGGGATTTCTCCGGCAGCAAGATTGACGCGGAAGCCTTCCGCCACAACTGGCAGGGTAAGGCGCATCTGGAAATGCACAATACCCGCATGGAAGGGCTTAACTTCCAGCAGCTGGTGCAGCAGGCGGTGGAGCGCAGCAGTAACGTGAAGGTCAAAGACAACTTTGACAATGCGACCCGTCTGGACAGCTTTGTCACCGATCTGACCCTCAATAAGGGGCAGGTGACGCTTGAGGGGATGCAGGGCGAATCACCAATGCTGATGCTCGAAGGCAATGGCACGTTGGATCTGGTTAAGGAGACCGCCGACACCCGCTTCAAAGTTCGCGTGCTGGAGGGCTGGCTTGGCGAAGGCAAGCTGGTCGATTTCCTGAAAACGACGCCGATCCCGCTGAACGTATACGGCAAATGGCAGGCGCTGAACTACAGCCTGCAGGTGGACCAGCTGCTGCGTAAGCATCTCCAGGATGAAGCGAAACGTCGTCTGAGCGACTGGGCGGAGAAGAATAAAGAGTCGAAGAACGGGAAAGATGTGAAGAAGTTGCTGGATAAGCTTCAGTAGCGCTATTTCCCCTCACCCGAGAGGGTGAGGGGAACCGCATCACACCTCGTAATCCACATCATCCTCCGTGATCAGCGGGATCAGCTGCACCTTCTGCACCCGGTGGTTCTCCACCTCCAGCGTTTTCAGCGCGTAATCACCCACCTGCACCTCTTCGCCCGGCTGGGGGATTCGCTGCAGGTTCTCCATCAGCAGCCCGGCGATGGTGTGATATTCGCGCTTATCATCCAGCGGCAGCGGCACATACTGCACCAGGTCTTCCAGCGGCATATGGCCGTTAGCGGTCCAGCTGCCGTCGGCATTTTTCTGGATATCATGCCGGGCGTCAATCTCTTCCACTTCGTTCGGCAGGTTACCCGCGATGGTCTCCATCACGTCGCTGAGGGTGACAATCCCCTCCACGGAACCAAACTCATCCACCACAAAAGCAAAGTGGGTGCGCGCGTTACGGAACTGCTCCAGGGCCTGCAGCAGCGGCAGCACTTCCGGGAAGACCAGCGGCTGGCGGATCAGCACCCGCAGGTTTAACGGCTCGCCACGCAGTTGCTGATTGAGCAAGTCAATCACGTGAACCACACCCAGCAACTCCTCTTCCCGGTCGCTACCGGTGACCACAATGCGGGTGTGCTGGTTTTTATCCAGCAGCGCACGGATCGTCGCCTCCGGGGCATTGAGGTCGATGTGCTCGATATCATGGCGCGAGGTCATGATGCTGCTGACCGAGCGCTGGTTCAGGTGGAGCACCCGTTCAATCATCCGCCGCTCCTGAGGGGCGAAGATCGGGCTGTTGTCATGGTCGGCAAGCAGGGAGGCGGACTGGGCATCCAGCTCGGCATCCTCTTTTTTACCGCTCAGCAGGCGTATCACCGTCTCGGCGGTGCGCTGGCGCAGCGTCTGATTGGCAGAGAGAAAGCGACGGCGGTTGAAGATCGCCAGCTGGTTCAGCGCCTCGATAATCACCGAGAAGCCGATTGCGGCGTAGAGATACCCCTTCGGTATATGGAAACCAAAACCGTCCGCCACGAGGCTGAAGCCGATCATCAGCAGGAAGCTCAGGCAGAGAATGACAATGGTCGGGTGGTCGTTAACAAAGCGCGTCAGCGCCTTGCTGGCCATCACCATCAGTGCAATGGCAATAATGACGGCGGCCATCATAACGGGCAGATGATCGACCATCCCCACGGCGGTGATGACGGAATCCAGCGAGAAGACGGCGTCCAGCACCACGATTTGTGCCACCACCGCCCAGAACTTCGCCCCGCGGCGCTGGGTGGGGTTCTCGCTGTCCTTACCTTCAAGCCTTTCGTTGAGTTCGACAGTGGCTTTGAAGATCAGGAAAAAACCACCAAACAGCATGATCAGATCGCGGGCGCTGAAGCCAAAGCCGTGGACGGTAAACAGCGGGCGGGTGAGGGTCACCAGCCAGGAGATAGAGGCCAACAGCAGCAGGCGCATAACCATCGCCATTAACAGACCGGTGATGCGGGCGCGGTCGCGCTGAGCAGGGGGCAGTTTTTCGGCGAGAATGGCGATAAAGACCAGGTTATCGATACCGAGCACAAGTTCCAGCACCACCAGGGTGACCAGACCGGCCCATATTGATGGATCTGCTATCCATTCCATAGTGAGAGTAATACCTTTCGTTATATGACAATTGTCACATTTCGATCATGGATACTGCGCCAGAAAAATGCAATGCCGACCTGGCATTTATCTGCATAGATTTTCCTTATCTGGCCGGTAATAAACCCTGCACTCTGTACGTTAATATCGGAATAATTCCGAATAAATTAAAATAAGAAATATCGCAGGTTCTCTGGCGTTATTTAATAATGTCAATATAAAGCTATTCCTAAAAACACGGAAATGCGACCGTTAATATTATTCTTAAAAGCCACGCCTTCGTTGATGATTCCTTGCCTGCTTTTCGGATAGCTGCAACAATTCTTTCAGCATCAAGTAGCGGTCGTTTTTGGTGCTATTTCTGTGTCGGTTTAATGACCTGATAAATGTATATCGTGTTCGGATTAATCCTGCCCGTTATATTTTTTCATTAAACCCTGTCAAAGAGGGTGCTTGCCCCTAACTAGCTGTTTAAACAGTAGATTGGTAACTGAAAGCCAAGGGCGGTAGCGTGCCTGAAAGCGTGTTAATCAGCCTCGATTATTCTGTCAATAGCCTGAGAGCGAATAAGCTTCTTTTAGGACTGATGCCAGTTATATTTCTCTTTTATTGACTGCATGCTAAAAGTAATACGCCTTCGCACTTATTTAAATGCACAGGATAATTACTCTGCCATAGTGATAAATAATCAATGATGAAATCCAAAATGAAATTGATGCCATTATTGGTCTCTGTGACCTTGATGAGTGGTTGTACGATCTTCCCCGGCAGCAATATCTCAACTTCCGGTAAGGATGTGATTAAACAGCAGGATGCTGATTTTGACATCAACCGCATGGTTAACGTTTATCCCATGACCCCGCAGCTGGTTGAACAATTACGCCCTCGCCCGATTGTCGCACGGCCGAATGTCGATCTCGACCAGGAGATCGCCAACTACCAGTACCGCGTCGGGCCCGGGGACGTGATTAACGTCACCGTCTGGGATCACCCGGAGCTGACCACCCCGGCGGGGCAGTATCGTAGCTCCAGCGATACCGGCAACTGGGTCCAGGCGGATGGCACCATGTTCTATCCCTATGTCGGCAAACTTCGCGTGGCGGGCAAAACGCTCGCACAAATCCGTAGTGATATTACCGGCCGTTTAGCGCAGTACATCGCTGACCCGCAGGTGGACGTTAATATCGCCGCATTCCGTTCGCAGAAAGTCTATGTCTCCGGCCAGGTGAATAAATCCGGCCAACAGCCGATCACCAACGTGCCGCTGACGGTGCTTGACGCCATCAACTCCGCGGGCGGGCTTACTGATGGCGCCGACTGGCGCAATGTGGTGCTGACCCATAAAGGCAAAGAGGAGCGTATCTCCCTGCAGGCGCTGATGCAGAACGGCGATCTGAGCCAGAACCGTCTGCTCTATCCGGGCGACATCCTGTTTGTGCCGCGCAATGACGACCTGAAAGTGTTCGTGATGGGTGAAGTGAAGAAACAGAGCACCCTCAAGATGGACCTGAGCGGTATGACCCTGACCGAAGCGCTGGGCAACGCGGAAGGGCTGGATATGAGCACCTCCGATGCCAGCGGTATCTTCGTGATCCGTCCGATTACAGGAAACAATGCGAACGGCAAGATTGCCAACGTTTACCAGCTGGATATGTCTGATGCCACCTCACTGGTGATGGCGACCGGCTTCCGCCTCCAGCCGTATGACGTGGTCTATGTCACCACCGCGCCGATAACGCGCTGGAACCGTGTGATGAACCAGCTGATGCCGACCATCAACAATATCCATACCATGACCGACACGGTACATCAGTACCACAACTGGTGATAACGATGTTTAACAAAATTCTGGTGGTTTGTGTGGGGAATATCTGCCGTTCCCCTACCGCTGAGCGGCTACTTAAGCAGTACCAACCGCAGCTCACCGTGGCGTCAGCCGGGTTGGGTGCGCTGGTGGGCAAAGGGGCCGATGAGCGTGCAAGTCAGGTTGCGGCGGAGCATCAGCTTTCACTCGACGGGCATTGCGCCCGTCAGGTGACGGCCAGCCTCTGCCGTGACTACGACCTGATCCTCGCGATGGAAAAACGCCACATTCATGCCCTGTGCGATATCGCACCGGAGATGCGCGGCAAAGTGATGCTGTTTGGTCACTGGGACAACGAGCGTGAGATCCCCGATCCGTACCGCAAAAGCCATGAAGCGTTTGAGGCGGTTTACACCTTACTCGACCAGTCTGCCCGCCAGTGGGCAGAGGCACTGAACGTTCAGCAGGGATAATAATGACAGCAAACGTAAAACCTTCTGCCGCCCCGAGCGCGGGCAGTGATGAAATTGATATTGGTCGTCTGATCGGGACCGTGGTCGAGGCGCGCTGGTGGGTGATTGGCATCACCGCGCTCTTTGCCGTTGCGGCGGTGATTTACACCTTTTTTGCCACCCCGATTTACAGCGCCGACGCGCTGGTACAAATAGAGCAAAACACCGGCAATTCCCTGGTGCAGGACATTGGATCGGCGCTGGCAAATAAGCCGCCCGCCTCGCAGGCGGAAATTGAGTTGATCCAGTCCCGCCTTGTGCTGGGAAAAACCGTGGACGATCTGGACCTCGATATCGGCGTCACTAAAAACACCTTCCCGGTGTTTGGTGCGGGCTGGGACCGGTTAATGGGCCGTCAGAATGATACGGTTAAAGTGACCACCTTCCAGCTTCCTGCCGGCGGCGCCAGCCAGGAGTTTACCCTTGAGGTACTGGGGAAAGACCAGTATCAGCTCACCAGTGACGCCGGGTTTAGCGCCCGCGGCAAGGTGGGGGAGATGCTGAATAAAGATGGCGTCAGCATGATGGTCAGCGACATTCATGCCCAGAGCGGCAGCGAGTTCACCGTCAGCAAATTCTCAATGCTCGGGATGATCAATAACCTGCAGGGCAACCTGTCGGTCACCGAAACCGGAAAGGATACCGGGGTGCTGAGACTGACCTTTACCGGCGAGGATAAGGACAAGATCCGCGACATTCTCAACAGCATTACCCGCAACTACCAGGCGCAGAACGTGAAGCGTAAGTCGGAAGAGGCGTCAAAAAGCCTCGACTTCCTCGCGAAACAGCTCCCGGAAGTGCGCGCCCATCTGGATCAGGCCGAGAACAAGCTCAACGCTTTCCGTCAGGATAAAGACTCCGTCGACCTGCCGCTCGAAGCGAAGTCGGTGCTGGATTCGATGGTCAATATCGACGCCCAGCTCAACGAGCTGACCTTTAAAGAGGCGGAAATTTCCAAACTCTACACCAAACGCCATCCGGCCTACCGCACGCTGCTGGAAAAACGCCAGACGCTGGAAGAGGAAAAAGCCAAGCTCAATAACCGCGTCACCGCGATGCCAAAGACTCAGCAGGAGATCCTGCGTCTGACCCGCGACGTGGAGTCTGGCCAGCAGGTCTATATGCAGCTGCTGAACAAACAGCAGGAGCTGAAGATCACCGAGGCGAGCACCGTTGGCGATGTGCGGATTGTCGACCCGGCCATCACCCAGCCGGGCGTGCTGAAGCCGAAGAAGGCGCTGATTATTCTCGGCAGCATTATTCTCGGCCTGATGCTCTCCATCGTCGGCGTGCTGCTGCGCTCCCTGTTTAACCGTGGGATCGAAAGCCCGCAGGTGCTGGAGGAGCACGGCATCAACGTCTACGCCAGCATCCCGCTGTCGGAGTGGCAGAAGTCGCGCGACAGCGTCAAAACCACCAATGGCGTCAAACGCTACAAACAGAGCCAGCTGCTGGCAGTCGGTAACCCGACGGATCTGGCTATCGAAGCTATCCGCAGCCTGCGCACCAGTTTGCACTTCGCCATGATGCAGGCCAGCAACAACGTACTGATGCTTACCGGGGTCAGCCCGTCTATCGGTAAAACCTTTGTCTGCGCCAACCTGGCGGCGGTAGTCAGCCAGACCAACAAGCGCGTGCTGCTGATCGACTGCGATATGCGTAAGGGCTACACCCACGAGCTGCTCGGCACAAACAACGTTAACGGTCTGTCGGACATTCTGCTGGGCAAGGGCGATATCAGCCAGTGCGCGAAGCCGACCTCCATCCCTAACTTTGACCTGGTCACGCGCGGACAGGTGCCGCCGAACCCGTCGGAACTGCTGATGAGCGAACGCTTTACCCAGCTGGTGAAGTGGGCGAGTGAAAACTATGACCTGGTGCTGATCGACACCCCGCCAATCCTCGCAGTAACGGATGCGGCAATTGTTGGTCGCCATGCGGGCACCACGCTGATGGTAGCGCGCTACGCGGTGAATACCCTGAAAGAGGTGGAAACCAGCCTCAGCCGCTTCGAGCAGAACGGCATTCCGGTGAAAGGGGTGATCCTCAACTCCATCTTCCGCCGCGCCACCGGGTATCAGGATTACGGGTATTACGAGTACGAATATAAGTCGGACAGCAAGTAATGAGCCATTCGGGGAACACCATGACACCACGTCCTTTGATTTCCATTTATATGCCGACATGGAACCGTCAGCAGCTGGCGATCCGTGCGATAAAATCGGTATTGCGCCAGGATTATGACCACTGGGAATTGATCATCGTTGATGACTGCTCCTCCTCGTACGAGCAGCTCCAGAAGTTTGTCGCTGACCTGGACGACCCGCGGGTGATCTACACCCATAACCCTATTAACTCCGGCGCCTGCGCGGTCCGCAATCAGGCTATTCTGCAGGCCTCCGGTCAGTATCTGACCGGTATTGACGATGACGACGAGTGGACGCCAAACCGGCTGTCGACCTTCCTGGCGCATCAGCACCACCTGGTGACCCACGCCTTTTTGTACGCCAACGACTACGTTTGTGAGGGGGAGGTCTACTCTCAGCCCGCCAGCCTGCCGTTGTACCCAAAATCGCCGTACTCCCGCCAGCTGTTCTACAAGCGCAACATCATCGGCAATCAGGTCTTTACCTGGGCGTGGCGCTTTAAGGAGTGCCTGTTCGATACGTCGCTTGCCGCCGCCCAGGATTACGACATCTTCCTGCGGATGGTGGTGGAGTATGGCGAGCCGTGGAAGGTAGAAGAAGCCACCCAGATCCTGCACATCAATCATGGTGAAATGCAGATCACCTCGTCGCCGAAAAAATTCTCCGGCTACTTCCACTTCTACCGCAAGCACCGGGACAAGTTCGACCGCGCCAGCCGGAAGTATCAGCTCTTTACGCTGTATCAGATCCGCAATAAGCGGATGAACTGGCGCACCCTGTTGACGCTGATTTCGGTCCGTAACGGTAAGCGTCTGGCCGACGGACTGCGGGGGAAATAATGGTGCTGGAAGATTGTCGCGCAAACAGCTGGAGCCTGCGCCCCTGCTGCATGGTGCTGGCTTATCGGGTGGCTCATTTTTGCTCGGTGTGGCGCAAAAAAAACGTCCTCAACAATCTGTGGGCGGCGCCGGTTCTGGTGCTTTACCGCCTCATCACCGAGTGCATCTTCGGCTACGAGATCCAGGCTGCGGCCACCATCGGCCGCCGCTTCACCATTCACCACGGCTATGCCGTGGTGATCAATAAATTCGTGGTCGCCGGGGATGATTTTACCATCCGCCATGGGGTGACCCTCGGTAACCGCGGCCCGGACAGCCTGGCCTGTCCGGTCATCGGCAATAACGTTGAGCTGGGCGCCAACGTGGTGATGATCGGTGATATCACCGTCGGTAATAACGTCACCGTGGGGGCGGGAAGCGTAGTGCTGGACAGCATCCCCGACAACGCGCTGGTGGTGGGCGAGAAGGCCCGCGTGAAGGTGATCAAATGAACATTCTGCAATTTAACGTTCGTCTCGCCGAAGGCGGGGCGGCAGGGGTGGCGCTGGATCTGCACCAGCGCGCGATGCAAAAAGGACTTCAGTCGCGCTTTATCTACGGCTACGGCAAGGGCGGTAAGAAAAGCGTCAGCCACGATCGCTATCCACAGGTGGTGAAACACACCCCGCGCCTGACCTCAGTGGCCAATATTGCCCTGTTCCGTCTGTTTAACCGCGATCTGTTCGGCAACCTCAACAGCCTGTATCGCACCGTGACCCGCACGCCGGGCCCGGTAGTGCTCCATTTTCACGTCCTGCACAGCTATTGGCTGAAACTGGAAGAGGTCGTGGCGTTTTGCCAGAAGGTGCAGGCGCACAAACCCGACACCACGTTCGTCTGGACCCTGCACGATCACTGGAGCGTTACTGGCCGCTGCGCCTTTACCGACGGCTGCGAAGGGTGGAAAACAAACTGCCAGAAATGCCCGACGCTCAGCAACTATCCGCCGGTGAAGGTGGATCGCGCCCATAAGCTGGTGGATGGCAAGCGTCAGCTGTTCCGTGACATGCTGGCGCTCGGCTGTCAGTTCATCTCTCCCAGCCAGCATGTGGCCGATGCCTTTAACAGCCTGTACGGGGCAGGGCGCTGCCGGATCATCAATAACGGTATCGACGTGGCGACAGAGGCCATTCTGGCAGAGTTGACCCCGGTCGCCGTTACCGCCGGCAAGCCGAAAATTGCCGTGGTCGCGCACGATCTGCGCTACGACGGCAAAACCAACCAGCAGCTGGTGCGCAACATGATGGCGCTCGGCGACAAGATCGAGCTGCACACCTTCGGCAAATTCTCGCCGTTTGAAGGGCCGAACGTGGTGAATCACGGCTTCGAAACCGACAAACGCAAACTTATGAGCGCCCTGAACGGGATGGATGCGCTGGTGTTCAGCTCCCGGGTGGATAACTACCCGCTGATCCTGTGCGAAGCGCTCTCCATCGGGGTGCCAGTGATCGCCACCCACAGCGACGCCGCGCGGGAAGTGCTGGAAAAATCGGGGGGCAAAACCTTCAGCGAAGAGGAAGTGCTGCCTCTGGTGCAGCTGGCGAAAGCGGATATCGCCCAGGCGGTATTTGGTACCAGCCTTGAGGCATTCCGCACCCGCAGCCGCCAGGCCTACAGTGGACAACAGATGCTGGAGGAGTATGTCTCGTTCTATCAGAATCTGTAGCTATCTGCTGCTGCCGCTCATCTACCTGCTGGTCAACGTCAAAATTGCCCAGCTGGGAGAGAGCTTCCCCATTACCATCGTGACCTTTTTACCGCTACTGCTGTTGCTGTTTGTCGACAAAATCAGCGTGAAAAAGCTGATGATAGCGCTGGGGCTGGGGGCGGGGCTGACGGCCTTCAACTACATTTTTGGTCAGTCGCTGGATGCCAGTAAATACGTCACCTCCACCATGCTGTTTGTCTATATCGTCATCATTATTGGCATGGTGTGGAGTATTCGCTTTAAAACGGTCTCGCCGCACAATTATCGGAAGATCCTCAGGTTCTTTTATCTGGTCATTGGAATCATTGTCACCCTCGCCGCACTGGAGATGGCGCAAATTATTCTGACCGGCGGCAGTAGCCTGATGGAAATAATTTCGAAATATCTTATTTACAGTAATAGCTATGTACTGAATTTCATTAAATTTGGCGGCAAGCGTACCACAGCGCTCTATTTTGAACCGGCATTCTTCGCTCTGGCGTTAATCTCAATTTGGCTCAGCATCAAACAGTTTGGTATCAAAACGCCCAAGAGCGATGCTATGATTCTTGCAGGAATTGTTCTGTCAGGATCGTTCTCCGGGGTGATGACATTTATTCTGTTTTACCTTCTGGAGTGGGCGTTCCAGTATCTGAATAAAGAGGCGATCAAGAAAAAGTTACCTTTAGCGATCATTTCATTGTCCGTCTTTTTAGTCGGGGTGGTATTTGCCTTCCCGTATATTTCCGAACGTCTGGGTGATTTGGGCACCGAAGGGTCATCCTCTTATTACCGTATTATCGGTCCGCTGGTGATGGTGGGGTACTCTTTAACCCATATTGACGGTGTAGTCAGATTTGGCTCACTTTATGAATATGTCGCATCATTCGGAATCTTTAACGGTGCGGACGTCGGAAAAACAATAGACAATGGCTTGTATCTGCTGATTATTTATTTTTCATGGTTCGCAGTATTATTAACGGCGTGGTATCTGTTTAAAGTTTTCAAAATGATGATCAGCGCCTTTGGTGATAATCAGAATTTTCGCGTACAGCTTTATCTCTTTACGCCAGTATCGCTGTTTTTTACCGGGTCAATATTTAGCCCAGAGTATGCATTTTTGATTGTATGCCCGTTTATTTTGCGCAAAGCGCTTAATATTACGCATTCATAACGAGGTGGTTCATGTTACTAAGCGTTATTACTGTCGCCTTTCGTAACTACGAGGGCGTGGTAAAAACCTGGCGGTCGCTGCGCAATCTGGCAGGCGATCCCAGCCTCAACTTTGAATGGATTGTGGTGGATGGTGGTTCGAACGACGGCACCGCAGAATTCCTCGAAAAACTGAATGGTGAGTATAACTTACGCTACATCAGCGAGAAAGATCGCGGTATCTACGATGCCATGAATAAAGGTATCGATATGGCGCAGGGGCGCTATGCCATCTTCCTTAATTCCGGCGATATTTTTCATAACGACGTAGCGCAGTTTGTCCGTCAACTCGTTCGAGTCCAGGATAACGCTATGTATATGGGCGATGCGTTACTTGATTTCGGTGATGGAAATAAAGTGCGCCGTACGGCGAAACCGGGCTGGTATATTTACCACAGCCTGCCGGCCAGCCATCAGGCGATTTTCTTTCCGCTGAGCGGGTTAAAAACGTACCCGTACGATCTGCAGTACCGCGTTTCGTCGGATTACGCTCTGGCCGCTCGGCTGTATAAAGCCGGATATCCTTTTAAACGTCTGCCAGGTCTGGTTTCTGAATTTTCGATGGGCGGCGTGTCAACGTCGAATAATCTGGAATTATGCCAGGATGCCCGCAAGGTGCAACGCGACATATTACGCGTACCGGGCGTATGGGCGGAATTATCTTATTTATTACGTCTTAAAACCACGGGTAAAACCAAAGCCTTATATAACAAAGTCTGAATATAAGGAAAAAGTATGCAGGAATTAAGCGGCTTCTCTGTGCCAAAAGGATCTCGTGGCGCAGGGGGGATTAAAGTGCAGTTATGGTGGGCGGTACAGGCGACATTATTTGCCTGGTCCCCACAAATTATGTATCGCTGGCGCGCATTTTTATTACGCAGCTTCGGTGCAAAAATCGGAAAAAACGTAGTGATTCGCCCGTCGGTAAAAATTACTTACCCATGGAAATTAACCCTTGGGGATAACGCCTGGGTTGGTGACGACGCGGTGTTATATACGCTGGGTGAAATTTCGATTGGCGCGAATGCAGTGGTATCTCAGAAATGCTACCTCTGTACCGGCAGCCACGATTATATGAGTCAACATTTTGATATTAATGCGCAGCCAATCACCATTGGCGAGAAATGCTGGCTGGCGACCGACGTATTTGTCGCCCCCGGCGTCTCCATTGGCAATGGCACCGTTATTGGTGCGCGCAGCAGTGTTTTTAAGTCGCTACCGGCAAACAGGCTTTGCCGTGGCAATCCCGCAGTGGTGATACGCGAACGCGTTGAAACTGAATAACTTCTGATAAGTCTGGAGAAAATAAACATGTCTAAAGTCGCTCTCATCACCGGCGTAACCGGACAGGATGGTTCTTATCTGGCGGAACTCCTGCTGGAAAAAGGCTACGAAGTGCACGGAATCAAACGTCGTGCCTCCTCTTTTAACACCGAGCGCGTGGATCATATCTATCAGGATCCACACGCGGCGAACCCGAAATTCCATCTGCACTACGGCGATCTGACCGATACCTCCAACCTGACCCGTATTTTGCAGGAAGTCCAGCCGGATGAAGTCTATAACCTGGGCGCGATGAGCCACGTGGCCGTCTCCTTCGAATCCCCGGAATATACCGCTGACGTGGATGCCATCGGCACCTTGCGTCTGCTGGAAGCGATTCGTTTCCTCGGTCTTGAGAAGAAGACCCGTTTCTATCAGGCCTCCACCTCCGAGCTCTACGGCCTGGTGCAGGAGATCCCGCAGAAAGAGACGACGCCGTTCTACCCGCGCTCCCCGTATGCAGTGGCAAAAATGTACGCCTACTGGATCACCGTTAACTACCGTGAATCCTACGGCATGTACGCCTGCAACGGCATCCTGTTCAACCACGAGTCTCCGCGCCGTGGCGAGACCTTCGTGACCCGTAAGATCACCCGCGCGATTGCTAACATCGCTCAGGGTCTGGAGAAGAAGCTGCACCTCGGCAACATGGACTCCCTGCGCGACTGGGGCCATGCCAAAGACTACGTAAAAATGCAGTGGATGATGCTGCAGCAGGAAAAACCGGAAGACTTCGTTATCGCCACCGGCGTGCAGTACTCCGTGCGTCAGTTCGTTGAGATGGCTGCTGCCCAGCTGGGCATCAAGCTGCGCTTCGAAGGCACCGGCGTGGACGAGAAAGGGATTGTGGTCTCCGTAACCGGCCACGACGCACCGGGCGTACAGCCGGGCGACGTGATTGTGGAAGTTGACCCGCGCTACTTCCGTCCTGCCGAGGTAGAAACCCTGCTGGGCGACCCGACCAAAGCGCACGAAAAACTGGGCTGGAAACCAGAAACCACGCTGCAGGAGATGGTCTCCGAGATGGTGGCAAAAGATCTCGAAGCGGCGAAAAAACACTCCTTGCTTAAATCCCACGGCTACGAGGTTGCCATCGCGCTGGAGTCCTGAGAATGACCAAACAACGTATTTTTGTTGCCGGACATCGCGGGATGGTGGGTTCGGCGATTGTTCGCCAGCTGGAGCAGCGCGGCAACGTCGAGCTGGTGCTGCGCACCCGCGACGAGCTTAATCTGCTGGATGCGCAAGCAGTCGAGGCTTTCTTTGCTGAACAGCGCATCGACCAGGTCTATCTAGCGGCGGCGAAAGTGGGGGGGATTGTCGCCAACAATACCTACCCGGCGGATTTCATCTACGAGAACATGATGATCGAGAGCAACATCATTCACGCGGCGCACCTGCACAACGTGAACAAGCTGCTGTTCCTCGGCTCATCCTGTATCTACCCGAAGATGGCGAAGCAGCCTATTGCCGAGAGCGAGCTGCTGCAGGGTACGCTCGAGGCAACTAACGAGCCCTACGCGATTGCCAAGATTGCCGGGATCAAGCTGTGCGAGTCCTACAACCGCCAGTACGGTCGCGACTATCGTTCGGTGATGCCGACCAACCTGTACGGCCCGAACGATAACTTCCACCCGAGCAACTCCCATGTGATCCCGGCGCTGCTGCGCCGGTTCCATGAAGCCACCGTCAGCAACGCACCGGAAGTGGTGGTGTGGGGCAGCGGCACGCCGATGCGCGAATTCCTCCACGTGGATGATATGGCTGCTGCCAGCATTCATGTGATGGAGCTGGCCCGTGAGGTGTGGCAGGAGAACACCGAGCCGATGCTGTCGCACATCAACGTCGGCACCGGGGTGGACTGCACCATCCGCGAACTGGCTGAAACCATCGCTGAGGTGGTGGGGTACAAAGGCCGCGTGGCCTTCGATGCCACTAAACCCGACGGCACCCCACGCAAGCTGCTGGACGTAACCCGTCTGCACCAGCTGGGCTGGTTCCACGAGGTGACGCTGGCTCAGGGGCTGGCCAGCACCTACCAGTGGTTCCTGGAAAATCAGCACCGCTCCCGGGGGTAACTATGTTTTTAAGTCAGGAAGATTTTGCCACGGTAGTGCGTTCCACGCCGCTTATCTCCATCGATCTGATTGTGGAGAACGAGCGTGGCGAGTTCCTGCTCGGACAGCGCACCAATCGTCCGGCACAGGGCTACTGGTTCGTGCCAGGTGGGCGGGTGCAGAAAGATGAGACGCTGGAAAATGCCTTTGCGCGTCTGACGCAGGCGGAGCTGGGGCTCCGTCTGCTGATGACGGCAGGGCAGTTCTACGGGGTCTGGCAGCACTTCTATGACGACAACTTTTCCGGCACCGATTTCACCACCCACTATGTGGTGCTCGGTTTCCGCCTGAAGGTGAACCAGGCAGAGCTGCATCTGCCTGATGCGCAGCATGACGACTATCGCTGGCTGACGCCCGACGCGCTGCTGGCAAGCGATAACGTCCATGACAACAGCCGGGCCTATTTTCTGAAGCAGGCCGGAGTGCCGGGCTTATGAAAATTCTCGTATACGGCATTAACTACTCGCCGGAGCTGACCGGCATCGGTAAGTACACCGGCGAGATGGTGGAGTGGATGGCCCGTCAGGGCCATGAGGTGCGGGTCATTACCGCACCGCCTTATTATCCGGAGTGGCAGGTGGACGAGGACTATTCCAGCTGGCGCTACCGCCGCGAAGAGGGGGCCGCGACCGTCTGGCGCTGTCCGCTTTACGTGCCAAAGCAGCCCTCGACCTTAAAGCGGTTGATTCATCTGGGCAGCTTTGCCCTGAGCAGTTTCTTCCCGCTGATGGCGCAACGTCGCTGGAAGCCGGATCGCATTATCGGCGTGGTGCCGACCCTGTTTTGCACCCCAGGTATGCGCCTGCTGGGCAAGCTCTCAGGCGCCCGCACCCTGCTGCACATTCAGGATTACGAAGTGGACGCCATGCTGGGCCTGGGAATGGCCGGGAAAGGCAAGGGCGGCAAAGTGGCGAAACTGGCCAGCGCCTTCGAGCGCAGTAGCCTGCATAACGTCGATTACGTCTCGACCATCTCCCGCTCGATGATGAACAAAGCGCAGGAGAAGGGAGTAGCAGCGGAAAAGGTGATCTTCTTTCCAAACTGGTCGGAAGTGGCCCGTTTTCGCGACGTGACTGCTGTTGAGGCCGCGGCCCTGCGCGAGCAGCTGGGTCTGCCAGACGCCAAAAAAATCATTCTTTATTCGGGCAACATCGGTGAGAAGCAGGGGCTTGAGAACGTTATTGATGCCGCTGAAAAGCTCCGCGACCAGCCCTGGCAGTTTATGATTGTCGGCCAGGGCGGTGGCAAAGCGAGGCTGCAAAAGTTGGCCCAGGAGCGCGGCCTGCAGAACATCACTTTCCTGCCGCTGCAGCCCTACGAGGCCTTACCGGCGCTGCTGAAGATGGCCGATTGCCATCTGGTCGTGCAAAAGCGCGGCGCGGCGGATGCCGTTCTGCCCTCCAAGCTGACCAACATTCTGGCGGTGGGCGGAAATGCGGTGATCACCGCCGAAGCCCATACCGAGCTGGGCCAGCTGTGCGACACCCAGCCAGGGATCGCGGTGTGCGTCGAGCCGGAGTCGGTACCCGCCCTTGTGGTCGGGATCGAACAGGCGCTGAATATGCCCAAAGAGAACGCGATCGCGCGTGACTATGCCGAACGCACGCTCGAGAAAGAGAACGTGCTGAACCAGTTTATTGCAGATATTCGGGGATAAATCATGAATAAGAATACGTTGTACCCGGTTGTGATGGCGGGTGGCTCAGGTAGCCGGTTATGGCCACTCTCCCGCGTGCTCTATCCAAAACAGTTCCTCTGCCTGAAAGGGGAGCTCACCATGCTGCAGACCACGGTAAACCGCCTTAATGGCGTAGATTGCGAAAGCCCGGTGGTGATCTGTAATGAACAGCACCGCTTTATCGTCGCCGAGCAGCTGCGACAGCTGAACAAGCTGACCGAAAACATCATTCTTGAACCGGCCGGACGCAATACCGCCCCGGCCATCGCCCTCGCCGCGCTGGCGGCGAAGCGCAGCAGCCCGGATTGCGATCCGCTGATGCTGGTGCTGGCAGCGGATCACGTCATCCAGCAGGAAGAGGCGTTCCGCGATGCGGTGCGTGCCGCCATCCCTTATGCCGAAAGCGGCAAGCTGGTGACTTTCGGCATCGTGCCGGACCTGCCGGAGACCGGCTATGGCTATATCCGTCGCGGCAACGTCACGCCGGGGGAGGGCGACAGCCTGGCCTTTGACGTCGCGCAGTTCGTTGAGAAGCCGAATCTGGAAACCGCTCAGGCCTACGTCGCCAGCGGCGAGTACTACTGGAACAGCGGTATGTTCCTGTTCCGCGCCGGACGCTATCTGGAAGAGCTGCAAAAGTATCGCCCGGACATCCTGGAAGCCTGCGAACGCGCAATGGCGACCGTCGACCCGGATCTGGACTTTATCCGCGTGGACGAAGCCGCGTTCCTGGCCTGCCCGGAGGAGTCGGTGGATTACGCGGTAATGGAACGTACCGCCGATGCGGTGGTGGTGCCAATGGATGCGGGCTGGAGCGACGTCGGCTCCTGGTCATCCCTGTGGGAGATCAGCGCCCACACGCCGGAAGGTAACGTCCATCACGGGGATGTGATCAGCCATAAAACCGAGAACAGCTATGTCTATGCCGAATCGGGCCTGGTGACCACCGTCGGCGTTAAAGATCTGGTTGTGGTACAGACCAAAGACGCGGTGCTGATTGCCGATCGCAATGCGGTGCAGGACGTCAAAAAAGTGGTGGAGCAGATCAAGGCCGATGGCCGCCATGAGCACCACATTCACCGCGAAGTCTATCGTCCATGGGGCAAATATGACTCCATCGACGAAGGCGACCGTTATCAGGTGAAACGTATCACCGTTAAACCGGGCGAGGGGCTGTCGGTGCAGATGCATCACCACCGGGCGGAACACTGGGTAGTGGTGGCAGGTACCGCCAAAGTCACTATCGACAATGTTGAGACCCTGCTCGGTGAGAACGAATCGATTTATATCCCGCTGGGGGCGACGCACTGCCTGGAAAACCCAGGGAAAATCCCTCTCGATCTGATTGAAGTGCGCTCCGGATCGTATCTGGAAGAGGACGATATCGTCCGATTTGAAGACCGTTACGGGCGCGTATAGCGCGGCCTGAAATGCCGGATGGCGCTTCGCTTACCCGGCCTACGAAATAGACGAAATAAAAAATTAAATTGGCCCTCTCCGGGTCGGGCCAACTGTTGCCTGAAAAAGGGGTAATGATGCAAAAGTTAACTTGTTTTAAAGCCTACGACATTCGCGGCAAGCTGGGTGAAGAGCTGAATGAGGACATTGCGTGGCGCATTGGCCGCGCGTACGGCGAATATTTAAAGCCGAAAACCATCGTGCTGGGCGGCGACGTGCGTTTGACCAGCGAAGCGTTAAAGCTGGCGCTGGCAAAAGGGTTGCAGGACGCGGGCGTGGATGTGCTGGATATCGGCCTTTCCGGTACCGAAGAGATCTATTTTGCCACCTTCCATTTAGGCGTCGACGGCGGGATCGAAGTGACCGCCAGCCATAACCCGATGGACTACAACGGCATGAAGCTGGTGCGCGAGGGTGCGCGCCCGATCAGCGGCGATACCGGCCTGCGCGACGTACAGCGTCTGGCGGAAGCCAACGACTTCCCGCCGGTAAACGAGTCAACGCGCGGTAGCTATAAGAAAATCGATCTGCGTGATGCCTACATCGATCACCTGCTGGGCTACATCAATGTGGCGAACCTCAAACCGCTGAAGCTGGTCATCAACTCCGGCAACGGCGCCGCAGGCCCGGTGGTGGATGCCCTGGAAGCGCGCTTTAAAGAACTGAACGTGCCGGTTACTTTCGTCAAAGTGCACAACACCCCGGACGGCACCTTCCCGAACGGTATTCCTAACCCGCTGCTGCCGGAGTGCCGCGACGATACCCGCAACGCGGTGATCGAACACGGTGCCGATATGGGCATCGCCTTTGACGGCGACTTCGACCGCTGCTTCCTGTTCGACGAAAAAGGGCAGTTTATCGAGGGCTACTACATTGTCGGCCTGCTGGCGGAAGCCTTCCTCGAGAAAAATCCCGGCTCACGCATCATTCATGATCCGCGCCTCTCCTGGAATACGGTGGATGTGGTCTCCGCGGCAGGCGGCACGCCGGTAATGTCCAAAACCGGTCATGCCTTTATCAAAGAGCGGATGCGCGAAGAAGACGCGATTTATGGCGGCGAGATGAGTGCCCACCACTACTTCCGCGATTTTGCCTACTGCGACAGCGGGATGATCCCGTGGCTGCTGGTGACCGAGCTGCTGTGCCTGAAGGGCCAGTCGCTGGGGGAACTGGTGCGCGACCGCATGGCGGCCTTCCCGGCGAGCGGGGAGATCAACAGCACGCTGGAGGCACCTGCCGAGGCGATTGCCCGCGTGGAGCACCACTTTGCCCTGCACGCGCTGGAGATCGACCGTACCGACGGCATCAGCATGACATTCCCGCAGTGGCGCTTCAACCTGCGCTCATCCAACACCGAGCCGGTGGTGCGCCTGAACGTGGAATCCCGTGCCGATGCGGCGCTGATGGCGGCGCGAACACAGGACATTATGGCGCTGTTGAATCAGTAACCTTTCCCCCTCTCTCGCTGGGGGAGGGGGCCCTGAAACAGGAACAACGATGACAAATCTAAAAAAGCGCGAGCGAGCCAAAACGAATGCATCGTTAATCTCTATGGTGCAGCGTTTTTCTGATATCACCATCATGTTCGGTGGGTTGTGGATGGTGTGTAAAATCAGCGGGCTGCCGTTCCTCTACATGCACCTGCTGATGGCGCTGATCGCGCTGGTAGTCTTCCAGATGATCGGCGGGATGACCGATTTCTACCGCTCATGGCGGGGCGTCAAGATCGCCACCGAGCTACTGCTGCTGTTGCAGAACTGGACCTTAAGCCTGGTCTTCAGCTTCGGGCTGGTGGCTTTCAATAATGACTTTGATAATCGCTTTGCCACCTATTTCGCCTGGTATCTGTTAACCAGCGTGGGGATGGTAGTCTGCCGCTCGCTTATCCGTTTTGGTGCGGGCTGGCTGCGTAACCGGGGTTACAACACCCGCCGGGTGGCGGTGGCCGGGAGCCTGCCGGCCGGGCTGGCACTGCTTGACGGTTTTCGTAAAGAGCCATGGCTGGGCTTTGACGTGGTGGGCGTTTATCACGACGCGCAGCCTGGCGGCGTATCCGCTGACTGGGCCGGGAACTATTCTCAACTGATTGACGATGCCAAAGCGGGCAAAATTCATAACGTCTATATCGCCATGCCGATGAGCGACGAGGCCCGCATCAAAACCCTGATGCGTAAGCTGGCAGACACCACCTGTTCGGTGATCCTCATCCCGGACGTGTTCACCTTTAACATCCTGCATTCCCGTATCGAAGAGGTGAACGGCGTGCCGGTAGTGCCCCTGTATGACACGCCGCTCTCTGGCCTCAACCGGGTGCTGAAGCGCGTGGAGGACATCGTGCTGTCATCCCTGATCCTGCTGCTGATCTCCCCGGTGCTGTGCGCCATTGCGCTGGCGGTGAAGCTCACCTCAAAGGGGCCGGTGATCTTCCGCCAGACCCGCTACGGTATGGACGGTAAGCCGATCATGGTGTGGAAATTCCGCTCCATGAAGGTGATGGAAAACGACAACGTGGTGACCCAGGCGACGCAAAACGACCCGCGCGTCACCCGCGTGGGTAACTTCCTGCGCCGCACCTCGCTTGATGAACTGCCGCAGTTTATCAATGTGTTTACCGGTGGGATGTCCATTGTCGGCCCACGCCCGCATGCGGTAGCGCATAACGAGCAGTATCGTCAGCTTATCGAAGGTTACATGCTGCGCCACAAGGTGAAGCCGGGGATCACCGGCTGGGCGCAGATCAACGGCTGGCGCGGCGAAACTGACACCCTGGAGAAAATGGAAAAACGCATTGAGTTCGACCTCGAGTACATCCGCGAGTGGAGCCTCTGGTTCGATATCAAGATCGTCTTTCTGACCATCTTCAAGGGCTTTGTGAACAAAGCGGCGTACTGACATGAGCTTACGTGAAAAAACCCTCAGCGGGGCAAAGTGGTCGGCTATCGCCACGGTGATCATCATCGGCCTTGGGCTGGTGCAGATGACGGTGCTGGCGCGCATTATCGATAACCACCAGTTTGGCCTGTTGACCGTCTCGCTGGTGATCATTGCCCTCGCCGATACGCTGTCAGATTTCGGCATCGCCAACTCCATTATCCAGCGTAAAGAGATTAGCCAGCTGGAGCTGACCACCCTCTACTGGCTGAACGTCGGCCTCGGCATCCTGGTGTTCGTGGCGCTGTTCCTGCTGAGCGATGCCATTGCCCTGGCGCTGAACAACCCGGAGCTGGCGCCGCTGATGCGTACGCTGTCGTTCGCGTTTGTGGTGATCCCCCACGGGCAGCAGTTCCGCGCGCTGATGCAAAAGGAGCTCGAATTCAGCAAGATCGGCATGATCGAGACCAGCTCGGTGCTGGCCGGATTTACCTTTACCGTGATCAGCGCCCATTTCTGGCCGTGGGCGTTAACCGCCATCCTCGGGTATCTGGTTAACTCTGCCGTGCGCACGCTGCTGTTTGGCTACTTCGGGCGCAAAATCTACCGTCCGGGCTTCCACTTCTCACTCGCATCGGTGTCATCCAACCTGCGCTTCGGCGCGTGGCTGACTGCCGACAGCATCATCAACTACGTCAATACCAACCTCTCCACTCTGGTACTGGCGCGCATTCTCGGCGCCAGCGTGGCGGGTGGCTATAACCTGGCGTACAACGTGGCGGTCGTTCCGCCGATGAAGCTCAACCCGATTATCACCCGCGTGCTGTTCCCGGCATTCGCCAAAATTCAGGACGATACCGACAAGCTCAGGCTCAACTTCTACAAGCTGCTGTCGGTGGTGGGGATCATTAACTTCCCGACCCTGCTGGGGCTGATGGTGGTCTCCGGCAATCTGGTGCCCCTGATATTCGGTGAGAAGTGGCTGAGCATTGTACCGATCCTGCAACTGCTGTGTGTGGTGGGGCTGTTGCGCTCCGTTGGCAACCCGATCGGTTCGCTGCTGATGGCCAAAGCCCGCGTCGATATCAGCTTCAAATTTAACGTCTTCAAGACATTCCTGTTTATTCCGGCGATTGTCATTGGCGGCCATCTGGCCGGCGCGATGGGGGTCACGCTGGGCTTCCTGCTGGTGCAGATCGTCAACACCATCCTGAGCTACTTCGTGATGATTAAGCCGGTGCTGGGCTCCAGCTATCGTCAGTACATCCTGAGCCTGTGGCTGCCGTTTTACCTGTCGCTGCCGACGCTGGCGGTGAGCTATGGCTTAGGGCTGGCCCTGAAAGGCCATCTGCCGCTGGCGGCGCTGCTGGCAGTGCAGGTCGCCGCGGGCGCACTGGCCTTCGCGGTGATGATTGTGCTGTCGCGGAACGCGCTGGTGGTGGAGATCAAGCGCCAGTTCTGCCGCAACGAAAAGATGAAAACGCTGCTTCGCGCAGGTTAATTATTTCCTCCCCCTCTCCGCTGGGAGGGGAATTTTTTAAGAGGTTATTATGAAATTATTGATTCTGGGCAACCATACCTGTGGCAACCGTGGTGACAGCGCCATTCTGCGCGGCCTGCTTGATGCGATTTATGCCCTGTCTCCGGAGACAGAAGTGGATGTGATGAGCCGTTACCCGGTCAGCTCCTCCTGGCTGCTGAACCGCCCGGTGATGGGCGATCCGCTCTACAGCCAGATGAAGCAGCATAACAGCGCCGCGGGCATGATGGGCCGCGTGAAAAAGGTGCTGCGCCGCCGCTATCAGCACCAGGTCCTGCTGTCACGGGTGACCGACACCGGCAAGCTGCGTAATATTGCCATTGCCCAGGGCTTTACCGATTTTGTCCGTCTGCTCTCCGGCTACGATGCCATCATCCAGGTGGGGGGCTCCTTCTTCGTTGACCTCTACGGCGTGCCGCAGTTCGAGCATGCGCTCTGCACCTTTATGGCGAAAAAGCCGCTGTTTATGGTCGGGCACAGCGTCGGCCCGTTCCAGGATCCCCAGTTCAACCAGCTGGCGAACTACGTATTTGGTCACTGTGACGCGCTGATCCTGCGCGAGTCGGTGAGCCTGAATCTGATGCAGCGCAGCGAGATCGACACAAGCAAGGTAGAGCAGGGAGTGGATACCGCCTGGCTGGTGGATCATCAGGAGGCGAATTTTACCCCCAGCTATGCCGTGCAGCACTGGCTGAATGTGGCGGCGCAGCAGAAGACTGTCGCCATCACTCTGCGTGAGCTGGCGCCGTTTGATAAGCGTCTGGGTACCACCCAGGCGGCCTATGAAAAGGCCTTTGCCGAGGTGGTTAACCGGGTGCTGGATAGCGGCTATCAGGTGCTGGCGCTCTCCACCTGTACCGGGATCGACAGCTACAACAAAGATGATCGTATGGTGGCGCTCAATCTGCGCCAGCACGTCAGCGATCCGTCCCGCTACCACGTAGTGATGGACGAACTTAACGATCTGGAGATGGGCAAGCTGCTGGGTGCCTGCGATCTGACTGTAGGCACACGTCTGCATTCGGCCATTATCTCTATGAACTTCGGCACCCCGGCCATCGCGATTAACTACGAACACAAGTCTGCCGGGATCATGCAGCAGCTGGGCATGCCGGAGATGGCGGTGGATATTCGTCATCTGCTGGACGGCTCCCTGGGGGCAATGGTCGGCGATACTCTCGGCCAGCTGCCAGCCATCAACGAACGCCTGGCGGTAGCGGTGAAAGCCGAACGTGAAAACGGCATCAAAATGGTGAAATCGGTGCTGGATCGGGTCGGGGAGGGCAAATGAAGGTTGGTTTCTTCTTACTGAAATTCCCGCTCTCGTCCGAAACCTTTGTGCTGAACCAGATCACCGCGTTTATTGATATGGGTTATGACGTGGAGATCGTCGCCCTGCAAAAGGGCGACACGCAAAATACCCACGCCGCATGGACGCAGTACGACCTGGCCAGCAAAACCCGCTGGTTACAGGATGAGCCCCAGGGCCGGCTTGCGAAACTGCGCTACCGCGCCCGCCAGACCCTGCGCGGGCTGCACCGTCCCGGCACATGGAAGGCGTTGAACGTCTCCCGCTATGGTGCCGAGTCGCGCAACCTGATCCTCTCCGCCATTTGCGGCCAGACGGTGCGGCCCTGGCGTGCAGATGTGTTTATCGCCCACTTCGGCCCGGCAGGCGTCACGGCGGCCAAGCTGCGCGAGTTGGGGGTTATCGAGGGGAAAATCGCTACCGTCTTTCACGGGATCGACATCTCCAGCCGGGAGGTATTGGCGCACTATACCCCTGAGTATCAACGCCTGTTTCAGCGCGGCGATATGATGCTGCCGATAAGCGACCTGTGGGCCGGACGCCTTAAAAATATGGGCTGCCCGCCCGAGAAAATTACCGTCTCACGCATGGGCGTGGATATGCAGCGCTTTACCCAACGGCCGGTTAAAACGCCGGGAAGCCCACTGCAAATCATCTCTGTTGCACGTCTGACCGAGAAAAAAGGGCTGCACGTGGCGATCGAAGCCTGCCGCCAGCTGAAAGCGCGCGGGGTGGATTTTCACTATCGCATTCTCGGTATTGGCCCCTGGGAACGTCGTCTGCGTACCCTGATCGAACAGTATGAGCTGGAGGCGTATGTCGAAATGCCGGGGTTCAAGCCCAGCCATGAGGTTAAAGCCATGCTGGATGCTGCCGACCTCTTTTTGCTCCCGTCAGTCACCGGCACGGATGGCGATATGGAGGGGATCCCGGTGGCGCTGATGGAAGCTATGGCAGTAGGCATACCGGTCGTTTCCACGGTGCATAGCGGTATTCCGGAACTGATCGAACCAGGCCATTCCGGCTGGCTGGTGGAGGAGAATAACCCGGAGGCACTGGCTAATCAGCTGGAGCAGTTTGCCGCGATTGCCCATCAGGAGCTTTCGCCTGTGCTGCACAATGCGCGCAAAAAGGTGGAGACCGATTTCAATCAACACCTTATCAATCGACAGTTAGCCACTCTGCTACAGACGCTTTAAAAAGGGAGGCGATATGCCGAAAGAGATAACGCGACGCGCGTTTGTCACCGCCTGTTCCGTGCTGGCGGCCGCGCCGCTGGTCGGCGTTCGGGCCGCCAAAAACGCTGTCACGGTAGAGATCAGCCAGTATGACCTTCGTGACGGCATTGCCGCATTTAAGAAGGCCTTTACCGAGGGTGATACCGTCGTGGTGCCTGCGGACGTCACCTGCGAGAACATCAACGCCGCCATTTTTATTCCCGAGGGCAAAACCCTGCGCATTCTCGGTTCGATGACCGGCAATGGCCGCGGGCGGCTGGTATTGCAGGATGGCAGCAAGGTAATCGGGGAAGGGAAGGGGCGTAGCGAAAACATCACCCTCGACGTGCGCGGTTCTGACTGCGTGATCCAGGGCCTGACGATGAGCGGCTATGGCCCGGTGACCCAGATTTACATTGGCGGTAAACAAAAGCGGGTGATGCGTAATCTGCTGATCGACAACCTGCGGGTCACTAAAGCCAACTATGCGATCCTGCGCCAGGGGTTTCATAACCAGATGGATGGCGTAAAGATTACCAACTGTCATTTCAGCTACCTGCAGGGTGACGCCATCGAGTGGAACGTGGCGATTAATGACAAAAACATCCTCATCTCAGACCACGTGATCGACCATATCGACTGCACCAACGGGAAAATTAACTGGGGTATCGGCATCGGTCTGGCGGGTAGTACCTACGACAACAACTACCCTGAAGACCAGACGGTAAAGAACTTCGTGGTGGCCAATATTACCGGGAGCAATTGTCGCCAGCTGGTGCACGTTGAAAACGGCAAACACTTTATCATTCGTAATGTTAAGACCCGCAATATCACCCCGGACTTCAGTAAGAAAGCGGGTATTGATAACGCAACGGTTGCGATATATGGCTGCGATAATTTTGTCATCGATAATGTTGAGATGACCGATAGCGCCGGGATGTTAATTGGCTACGGCGTGATTAAAGGCGACTATTTATCGATACCGCAGAATTTTCGCCTCAACAATATTCATCTGGATAACCAGAAACTTGCACGAAAGTTGCGCGGAATACAGATCTCCTCCGGCAATAAAACCTCGTTCGTGGCCCTCACCAACCTTGAAATGAAGCGCGCCTCTCTGGAGTTCCATAATAAACCTCAGCATCTTTTTATGCGCAATATCAACGTGATGCAGGATGCAGACAGGGGCCCAGCCCTGAAGCTGAATTTCGATCTGCGTAAAGATGTGCGCGGGAAGTTTATGGCGCGAGACGAGACGCTGCTTTCGCTGGCGAACATTAACGCGGTTAATGAAAAAGGACAAAGTTCGGTCGATATCGACCGAATTGACCATCATACGATCAATACGGAACGGCTGAATTTTAACCTGCCGAAGCGCTAAATATTAACCAGACGGCATTTTGCGAGGATTCCTGGAATTAAAGGGCGAGTATTCGGATTGCATCTGCTGGAATTTACGCTGTAATTGCGTAACATCATCTCCAGATTTGTAGCAATTCGTGCTGGCGAAACCAAGCTAAAGGGCTATAATTCGGCAACCATTTTAAGGTGGAAGAAATATGATTAATTTGAAAGCAGTCATTCCGGTAGCCGGTCTGGGCATGCATATGCTCCCGGCCACAAAAGCCATTCCTAAAGAGATGCTGCCGATCGTTGACAAGCCGATGATTCAGTATATCGTCGACGAGATTGTTGCTGCAGGGATCAAAGAAATCGTTCTGGTTACGCACTCCTCCAAGAATGCGGTAGAAAACCACTTCGACACCTCCTACGAACTTGAAGCCCTTCTGGAGCAGCGCGTTAAGCGTCAGCTGCTGGCGGAAGTGCAGTCCATCTGCCCACCGGGCGTGACCATTATGAACGTTCGCCAGGCGCAGCCGCTGGGGCTGGGCCACTCTATTCTGTGCGCGCGTCCTGTAGTGGGAGATAACCCGTTCGTGGTCGTACTGCCAGACATCATTCTGGACAACGCCTCTGCCGATCCGCTGCGCTACAACCTGGCGGCAATGGTGGCGCGTTTCAACGAGACGGGCCGTAGCCAGGTGCTGGCGAAGCGCATGAAAGGCGACCTGTCTGAATACTCGGTTATTCAGACCAAAGAGCCATTGGATACTGAGGGTAAAGTCAGCCGTATCGTTGAATTTATCGAGAAGCCGGATCAACCGCAGACGCTTGATTCCGATCTGATGGCCGTGGGTCGCTATGTGCTCAACGCAGAAATCTGGGCTGAACTGGAGCGTACCGAGCCAGGCGCTTGGGATCGTATTCAGCTGACGGATGCTATCGCTGAGCTGGCGAAAAAGCAGTCTGTGGACGCTATGCTGATGACCGGCGACAGCTACGACTGCGGTAAGAAACTGGGATACATGCAAGCCTTTGTTCAGTATGGCCTGCGCAACCTGAAAGAAGGACAAAAGTTCCGCGAAAGCATGACGAAGCTCTTAAATAACAATTAACCGTTGTTTGTCGTTGTCTGAACGGCAGTGGATCATTCCGGGCTTTCATAGGCCATGTGAATGACACTGCCGTTTCTTTTTTTAAATAAACTCCTAATTTTCAGTGAGTTAACTGCTGGATTTTTGTTTCATTAGCCCTATTTTTCCCTTGTTTCTGCCTGCATTTAAGACGACAATTATTAATTGATTTGTGCGCTACCCTGTTGCCATTATGCTGGGGTCTGGCGGCAAAATACCTCTTAATGACCACGTTCAGTGCACTGGTAGCTGTTAAGCCAGGGGCGGTAGCGTGTCTGATTTCTATTCAGGCTGTAATAGCAGCTACAGAATGTGACCATCCTGATATCAATTAACGGAAAAGAACGCGTGAAAATTCTTGTTACTGGCGGTGCGGGTTTTATCGGCTCTGCGGTTGTACGACATATTATTCAAAATACCCAGGATTCAGTGGTTAATGTCGATAAATTGACCTACGCCGGTAACCTGGAATCTCTTGCTGACGTGAGCAACAACCCACGTTACGCTTTTGAGCATGCGGACATTTGCGATAAAACGGCGATGGATCGTATTTTTGCCGAGCATAAGCCTGATGCGGTGATGCATCTGGCGGCAGAAAGCCACGTTGATCGCTCCATTACCGGACCGGCTGCGTTTATCGAGACCAATATTGTCGGTACCTACGTGCTGCTGGAGGCGGGCCGTGCATACTGGTCTACGCTTGGCGAAGAGGCGAAAAAAGCCTTCCGCTTCCATCACATCTCCACAGATGAAGTTTACGGCGATCTGCCGCACCCGGACGAGCATCCAGCCTCGACAGCACTGCCGCTATTCACTGAAACGACGGCATACGCACCGAGCAGCCCTTATTCGGCTTCTAAGGCATCCAGCGATCACCTCGTTCGCGCATGGTTACGTACCTACGGTTTCCCGACTATTGTGACCAACTGCTCCAATAATTACGGTCCTTATCACTTCCCGGAAAAACTGATCCCGCTAGTGATCCTCAACGCGCTGGAGGGGAAAGCGCTGCCGATATATGGCAAGGGCGATCAGATCCGCGACTGGCTCTATGTTGAAGATCACGCTCGCGCGCTTTACACCGTGGTGACCCAGGGTAAACCGGGCGAAACGTACAATATCGGCGGTCACAACGAGAAGCAGAACCTGGATGTGGTGCATACCATCTGCGATCTGCTGGACGAGATTGTGCCGAAAGAGGGCTCGTATCGTCACCAGATTACATATGTCGCTGACCGTCCGGGTCATGACCGTCGTTATGCCATCGATGCCGATAAGATTAGCCAGACGTTGGGCTGGAAGCCGCAAGAGACCTTTGAGAGCGGGATCCGTAAAACGGTAGAGTGGTATTTAAATAATACTGAATGGTGTCGTCGTGTGCAGGACGGTAGCTATCAACGTGAACGTTTAGGACTGGAATAAGATGAAAGGTATCATTCTTGCAGGTGGGTCAGGTACAAGACTTTATCCTATCACGATGGGAATATCTAAACAGTTACTACCTGTTTATGACAAACCGATGATTTACTACCCGTTATCAGTTCTGATGCTTGCGGGCATAAGAGATATTTTAATTATTACCACCCCCGAAGATCAGCAAGGATTTGTCAGACTACTAGGAGATGGCAGCCAGTTCGGCATTAACTTATCTTTTGCCGTTCAACCATCTCCTGATGGGCTGGCACAAGCTTTTATTATTGGGGAGAAATTCATTGGCAATGATTCAGTCTGCCTGGTGTTAGGAGATAACATCTTCTTTGGTCAAGGTTTTACACCGAAATTACGAAGTGCTGCTGAGCGGACCTCGGGGGCAACCGTTTTTGGGTACCAGGTCATGGATCCTGAACGCTTTGGTGTGGTTGAGTTTGACTGTAACTTTAAAGCGTTAAGTATTGAAGAAAAACCAGTTCACCCTAAATCCAACTGGGCTGTGACAGGTTTATATTTCTATGATAATAGCGTTGTAGATATTGCGAAAACGATAAAACCTTCCGCCCGGGGGGAAATTGAAATTACGTCGGTCAATGAAGTCTACCTCAGAAGCAACTTGTTAACCGTTGAATTATTAGGTCGAGGATTTGCATGGCTTGATACGGGCACGCACGACAGTTTAATTGAAGCTGGCAGCTTTGTAGAAACAGTGCAAAAGCGACAGGGAATGATGGTTGCTTGCCCTGAAGAAATTGCCTGGAGGAATGGTTGGTTAACAAATAATGATGTGTTTTCTCTCGGAAAAAAAATAGAAAAAAACAGTTACGGGCAATACCTTATTAATTTAGTGAAAAAATATGAAAATTGAAATTTTACCGTTCCAGAAGCATGGTGATGAGCGTGGTATGCTTGTTGCCCTTGAACAGATCAAAAACGTACCGTTTGAAATTAAACGGGTCTATTACATGTTTGGAACTAAAGAAAATGTGCGAAGAGGTTTTCATGCACATAAAGAACTAAGACAGCTTGCGATAGTGGTCAGAGGCTCTTGCTATTTTCATTTAGATGATGGTGTTGAGAAAGTTGATGTTCTTTTAAATGATCCTGCGCAAGGATTACTTATTGAGCCCGCAATTTGGCACGAAATGTACAACTACTCTGACGACTGCATCCTTCTGGTTCTCGCCAGCGATGTATATGATGAAAGCGACTATATCAGAAACTATGACGCATTTCTGGAGTCATTAAAGCATGAATCTGCATAAACTGAGTGATGTACAATCTAGCAACATTGGCGAAAATACTAATGTCTGGCAATTTTCGGTAATACTGCCAGGCGCTGTTATTGGCGATGATTGTAATATTTGTGCACATACTTTTATTGAGAATGATGTGCTAATAGGAAATCGCGTAACAGTAAAATCTGGTGTATATATCTGGGATGGAGTTACGCTTGAAGATGATGTGTTTATCGGTCCATGTGTTGCGTTTACAAATGATAAAAAACCAAGGTCGAAAGTTTATCCAGAGCAATTTTCGCGAATCGTTGTGAAAAAAGGTGCTTCAATTGGCGCAAATGCAACAATTCTTCCTGGTGTAGTTATTGGGGAAGGGGCAATGGTAGGTGCAGGCGCTGTAGTAACTAAGGATGTGCCAGCAAATACAACAGTCGTAGGCAATCCAGCAAGAATTTTAGGGGAGAAGTAATAATGGTTGACTTTCTGAATTTAAAAAAAATTAATAATTGTTATGAAAGAGAGCTAAAAGAAGCATGTGCGCGAGTTATCGACTCCGGTTGGTACATCATGGGTTCTGAACTTCAAAATTTTGAAAAAGAATATGCAAAATGGTGTGGAGTAAAACATGCGATTGGCGTAGCAAATGGCTTGGATGCGCTGATATTAGTGCTTCGCGCCTGGAAAGAGATGGGTAAACTAAAGGCTGGTGATGAGGTTATCGTTCCTGCGAATACTTATATTGCATCAATTTTAGCAATCACCCAGAATGATTTAACCCCTGTACTAGTTGAGCCTGATCCTGCGACATTCAATTTGAGTGTTGAGGGAATTAAAAAAGCGATCACCTCTAAAACCAAAGCTATTTTACCTGTACATTTGTATGGGCGAATCACACCAATGAAAGAGGTTATGAAGATTGCCTCAGCAAATGATTTGTTGGTGCTTGAAGATTGCGCTCAGTCTCATGGCGCGGAAATTGATAGTAAAAAATGTGGCTCATGGGGGGATGCTGCTGGTTTTAGTTTCTATCCCGGCAAGAATCTGGGTGCTCTTGGCGATGCGGGTGCGATAACAACAAATGACGACGAGTTAGCTCAGGTGCTGTTAGCGCTCAGAAATTATGGTTCACACGTTAAATATCAGAATAAATATAAAGGGATTAATAGCCGTCTTGACGAAATTCAGGCTGCTATGCTCTCTGTGAAGTTAAAGTACTTGGATAAAGAAACATCACGGCGCCGTGAAATTGCACGTAAGTACCTGACAACTATCAATAATTCGCTTATAACTCTTCCAGAAATTAGTGAAGAACAGAATCTAGAACATGTGTGGCACCTTTTTGTTATCAAAACGAGCCAGAGACAAGCTTTGAAAGACTATCTAGATAAAAATCAGGTTCAAACCCTTATTCATTATCCTATTCCACCACATCTGCAAATGGCATATGAAGAAATGAAGCATTTAACTTTGCCAATTTCTGAAACACTGCATAGCAGTGTACTATCCATCCCTATGGATCCAACCATGACCGATTCCGATGTTGATCATGTTATTAGTATAATTAATGGATGGGTACTTTGAGTTTTGCAAAAGTAACAATACTGAGTGGGATTATTACCTGTTTTAGACTAGCATGTGGGCTTCTTATTTCTAAAGTTGTTGCAATTTATACGGGCCCTGCGGGAATATCTAACTTGGGGCAATTACAGAATTTTGTAACCTTTATTAATGGTTTTATCTCATCACAAGTTTCACAGGGAGTTAACCGCTACTCAGCTGAGCACAAAGATAATTATGAGAAGGCTCAGCCATACTGGCGAGCCGCTATAAAGCTATCAACAGTTGCTTGCTGTTTCATTATGTGCCTGGGGATCCTCTCTTCAGGCTTTTTGGCTGAATACCTTTTTCATAATAGAGAATTCTACTGGCTGATAATATTGGCGTTAATGGTTTTGCCACTAAATATTATTAATAGTATATTCTTAGGAGTATTGAACGGGTTAAGTGATTATAATCGTTTTTTTCTGGCGAATATTTTGGCAATTGCCTCATCTGTGATCTCTATGACAGGTCTGGTATATTTTTTAGGACTAAAAGGTGCTTTGATTGCTGCTGCTTTAAATAATGCCATTGCCGGGTTTTGGCTTATCATAATTATACTAAAAAAACCGTGGTTTCAGTTTAAATACTGGTATGGCACAGCGCCAAAACAGCAAGTCAGTGAAATGAGTAAATATTTCGCTATGGGAATTATCGGCGCTTTAACAGGGCCTATTTCTCTAATTATTGTGCGAACTATATTAACAAATGATTTCTCTCTGGAATACTCAGGGTACTGGCAGGCAGTTAGTAAAATATCGGAAGCCTACCTTGCAGTGTTAACTACTGCGATGACGGTTTACTATTTTCCCAAAACAGCAGCAGCTAAAACAGTTTCTGAGCATTTAAGTATTTTAAAAACGGGTGCTCGATTAGTCGTGCCTTTATCGCTTATAATGGCATTGACAATTTTTTATTTAAAAGATTTTATTATCAGTTTCCTATTTACAAAGGATTTCCAGCGTGCGAGTGGGCTTTTTTTCTATCAAAACATAGGGGACTTTTTCAGAATCTGTAGTTGGTTATTTGCAACAATTTTACTAGCGAAAGGTTACTTTGCAATCAACGCAACTTTAGAAATATCTTTCTCAATTCTCTATCCTCTCTTGACCAAGCTATTTATTATAAATAATGGTTTTGAAGGAGTAAGTATGGCTTATTGTTCAACATATTTAATTTATCTTGTTGCAACTGCTGCCATCTATTTTTGGCATGTGAAATATAAAGTGGATTTCAATAATGAGGATAGATAGTGAAGATTTGAGCGTCATTATACCGGCGTATAATGAAGAAAAAAATATCCTTACCATTTTAAATAAGCTCGATGAACAGTCGCTTAACGGTTTTCGTGTAATAGTAGTAGATGATGGTTCAGTCGATAATACAGCAGCGCTAGTTGCCTCATACAAGCCAAAGCAATTCATATTACATTTGCTTAGGCAAGAGAACAAAGGGGCGGCTCGGGCTCGTGAAAATGCTATCCGTGTTAGTCGATCGAAATTTATTGCCGTAATCGATAGCGATGACAGATTGGCCAATGATTCCCTGGAAAATGCCTTTACTCCAATCATTAATGACCCTACTATTGATATTTCCTTATTTCATTTGAACTATGTCAATCCGGATGATAATGAAATTACTGGGAGTTTTGTCTGTTATACAGCGAACAAAAAGTTAAAGGGAAAAGATGTTTTTGCAAATTGCATTAGAGCATGGGGAGTACATGCTTTTGGTATTTATAACAGAGAAATGTTTTTACGGGCTTACGAAACTTACAACGATATCAATAAAGATGGCATGAATTATCTTAACAATGATGAGGTTATTTCACGTATCTCCTTTGATTTAGCTGATAAAATATATCTTTCTGATGGGAACTATTACTTCGTAAATAACGTAAATTCTACAACACGAAGAATAAATCACAATTATTATAAAGTTTTGCATAATGCCTTCTATATATTGGACTATATTGAGAAGAATAAGGATGCCCCTAATTATAATTTATTAATAAATGATGCGTATGCTTTGATTATCAGTACCATGTGGGGCGTCTCAGTTCGCTATTTTAAATGGCGTAAGTTGTTATCTGATAGAGACCGTGGGCAATGGCATTCCTTGCTTCATAAGTCGATAAGTCGCTTGTCTAAAGATAAAAAAAGCAGAACTGTCCTGCTCTCAAAGAAAAGCAAATTACAATTAACTTTATTGAGTATTATGTTCTAATATGGATAATATTTTAGTTACTATTATCGTTGCGAGTTACAACGCAGAAAAATATATTGAAGAAACTTTAGAGTCGTGTATTAATCAAAGTTATAAATTTATCCAAATAATAATTGCTGATGATTGTTCAAAAGATAATAGCGTTGAAATAATCGAAAGCTGGCTTAATGATAAAAAAGAAACTCACCCAGATATTGAGTGTGTTTTCGTGAGGAGCCAAGAGAATAGAGGAATACCTGCTAATTTTAATAATGGACTTAAGCATGCTAAAGGCAAATGGATTAAATGTATTGGTTCTGACGATATATTATTAAATGATGCTGTGGAAAAATTCATTCAAGAATTAAATGGCATTCCGTCGGGTCAGAATTATGGTGCGTTCTTTACCTATTTTGAAACTTTTGGAAACGATATCGTATTATCCAGTAAATACCCATTGTCGTGGACTAGAGATATTAGCAAAATGCGCCCATCTAAATTCAAACAGGGTTTAGCGAATATCCATTTCAATAATATGGCCCCCGGAGCTTTTATTAATCGTAAATATTTTACTGAATTTGATGAGCGTTATCGTTTGCTTGAAGATCTTCCACATTGGTTAAAACTTATTGATAATAATATCAAAACTGATTTTTTAGATTTTACAAGTGTTCTTTATCGAGTACACAATGCGCAAGCTACCTCACGAAATTCCAACATAAACGTGTATTTGTATAAGGATTTAGTTTTCCTGAATGAAATGAGGCTAAGCGATAAACACTATGTTGCATATTTACATAATAAATTGAATTTATATTTATCATTTAATAATATTCGTTATTTTAAATATCTAAAAGTATTAAATCCGATGAATGTCATCATTGCTCTCTATGAGAGGGTTCGTAGATAATGTTTATACTTATTAACGTTATCCCATTATTATTGTTTTCATTGATCTGGGGACGATTTAACACAGGATCAAAACAAGTCATCAGGTCAACCATTTGGGGCGTGCTGATAATTTCTTTTACAGCTTTTTACATCAATGGAGTGGACTGGAGTATTTATTACAGCAGGTTTTTGAATGATGATGATTTATATTTAGCCTTTGAACCTGGGTTTGTGATCTTCTTTAAATTATTGTTGTTTCTTTCAGGGAATAACTTTGGTATTGCGATATTGTTATTTTATATGTTCGTATTTACCATGTTGGGTTATAACCTGACGAAGGTTAAAATTAACGAACCACTTTTTATTTCTGCCTTATTAATGGTATTCGGTTACACATTAATATTAGAGCAACTGCGTCAATTTATTGCCTGCGTAATAATATTCGCAATAATAATAAACTATTGCAAGTCACATTCCTTGCCACGGCTTATTATTGGTACAATAATCGCGGCCTCAATGCACGTATCAGCGCTCATAATTATACCTGCCATATTATTATGTAAAATCAAGAATAGGAAAATATTTATCGCTGTTACTGTTTCATCAATATCATTGTTCGCTTTCTTATTGATTTTTGGAGCCGGTTTAGTTGCTTTTCTTGCTCAGTTCAATTTTGCCTTTAAAAAAATTCTCTTCTATATCGAGCAAAACCCTATTTCCATCCAATTTGGTTGGCTAAATATTTTGACTTTTTTATATGTTGTTTTTTATATTTACTATTCTTACCAGATTGAAAAAAAGCAAGAGCTACTATTGCTCAACCGCATTATTTTTGTTGGAGCCGTGATTTATTTGTATAGCGGAGCTATAACTTTCCTGGCAAGGGTAACATTTTACTTCATCTTTATCGCTATTTTTGTTTTTACTCTTTATGCCAAAGAATCCTACAGGCGTATATTTGAAGTCAAAAGTTACAACACTTTATTTCTTAATTTATATTTCTTTACCTTTTTAGTGTTCTGTTTCTTCTCCTATTTCCGCAATACCTCAGCTCCGGTTTCATTTATTAATCTAAATTATTATACTGCGGCAGTTTTTGATGAGCGAGAAATAGGGAGAATAGCGAATGTGGTACTGGATAAGGCGCTAGGCGGAGAATCAAACAATGTTCAATAAAAGGTTGCTCTTTGTAATCACTGGATTGGGGCTCGGTGGTGCTGAAAGACAATTATGCATTCTTGCTGATAAATTTTATCAACGCGGCTACGAAGTTATGATCTTAACTCTTAGCGGGGAAATCGTAGTACGGCCCGAAGAGAAAAATATCAAAGTTATTAATCTGAACTTGAATAAAACGCCTCTTTCTTTTTTTAAAACACTTTTTAAATGCCGTAATATAATCAAGGATTATCAGCCATCAATAGTGCATAGCCATATGTTTCATGCAAATATTTTAATGAGAATGGTTGGGTTACTGTTCAAAAAAAATTATAAACTCATTTGCACTGCGCACAGTAAAAATGAAGGCGGAGCATTACGCATGCTAATATACCGCCTTACTGATAAATTATCCGATATTAGTACGAATGTTAGCAAAGAAGCACTTGAAGCTTTCATTCAAAAAAAAGCCTTTTCAAAACTTAATTCAGATGTAGTCTATAACGGTATTGATATTGACAAATTTAATTTTAACAGCGAGAATAGAGTTACTTTCAGACATCAGCTTAATATTAAAGAAAATGAAAAAGTAATTCTTGCAGTTGGCCGATTAACCGAAGCTAAAGATTACCCCAATCTCATTACTGCATTTCATCAATTGCCTGATTATTTCAAAATGGTTATTATCGGTGAAGGTGATCAGCGTAATAATATTGAAAAACTTATAACTAGTCTAAATTTAAGTTCGCGCGTAACGCTCTTGGGAAGTATTAATTCTGTCAGTGATTATTATTCAGCGTGCGACCTGTTTGTATTATCTTCACGGTGGGAAGGTTTTGGATTAGTTGTTGCAGAAGCTATGGCCTGTAAATCTATTGCTGTATGTACAGATGCCGGTGGAGTTAAAGAAGTTGTTGGCGACGCTAAGTATGTTGTACCGATTTCTGATTCTCAAGCTTTAGCAACTAAAATACTTGAAATGAGCGCGTTAAGCGAAGCGCAAAAGAATATTATCGGAAATCAAAACCGCGACCATATCATCAAAAATTTCTCTATCACTTCGGTAGTGGATCGCTGGTTGAGCATTTACAAATCAATACAGGTAGTTAAATGAAAATATTGCTCATTGGCAACCAAGCTAGCACCATTATTCTTTTCCGAAAAAAATTGATAGAACAACTAGTATCAAAGGATATCAGTGTTCATATTCTTACCATGGATAATGACAGAGAAAAGTTCTTACAAATTTCCCAGCTCGGCGCTACACCAGAGCAATATATTTTTTCACGTTCAGGCATGAATCCCCTGTCTGATATGGTTAATACCGTCTCACTATCCAAAAAAATAAAGGAAATCAATCCTGACGTTGTTTTTTGTTTTTTCCCAAAGCCAGTGATTTTTGGTACGCTTGCAGCCAAATTGGCTGGTGTTAAGTATGTTTATAATTTGCTAGAAGGCCTAGGTTTTTGTTATACTGCTCATAAGAAAAAAGATTCTTTTAAAAAGCGAATCTTAAAACATATCCAGACGTTTCTCTATAAATTGACTTTACCTCGATCCAAAAAGGTACTTTTTCTTAATCCTGACGATTATCGTGACTTAATCATACATAATAAGATTGCAATATCGGATTTCGAAATTATTGGTGGTATTGGTGTCAATCTCAACGAGTACTCTTACAGCTTGCCTGATAAAACTTCCCTTCATTTTGGAATGGTATCACGTCTTTTAGTTGAAAAGGGCGTGCGAGAGTTTGTTGAGGCAGCAAAAATCGTTAAAGAAAAATATCCAGAAGTTAAATTCAGCATCGCTGGTGCAATCGATGATAACCCGGGAGGCATTACCCGGGAACAACTTAACATCTGGAAAAAAGAAGGTCATGTTGATTTTTTAGGACAAATATCTGATGTGAAAGGGTATTTGAATGAATTAAGTGTTTTTGTTCTGCCTTCTTATCGTGAAGGTATTCCTCGTAGTACGCAGGAAGCAATGTCTATTGGTCGGCCTATTATTACTACTGATGTCCCGGGCTGCCGGGAAACTATAAATCATGGCTTAAATGGTTTTATGATTCCACCCTGGAACGTTGAATTGCTGGCAGAAGCAATGATAAATTTCATCGTGAATCCGCAACAGGTCATATCGATGGGTAAAGAAAGCCGACGTATGGCTGAAGAAAAATTTGATGAAAACGTAGCAACCGATAAGTTGATAAGTATTTTATTGAGTAATAATTGATGTTGCTTCACTAGATTACTACTGTATATGAAATATCGCGCATATGAAATTATTTCAACTGATAATTATACCATCATGAGATAAGGTTAAGAATTATATGGCTATTCTTGTTACAGGTGGACTGGGTTACATAGGGTCGCACACAGTTGTTGCTCTCCTTGAAAAAGGAGAAGAGGTTATCATTATTGATGATTTATCAAACTCTTCTCCTGAATCATTAAAAAGAATAAAATTAATCACTGGTATTGAACCTTTATTTTATCAAGGTGATATATTAGATAGAGCATTGCTGCAAAAGATATTTTCCGAGAATGACATCACTGACGTGATCCATTTTGCTGGTTTAAAATCAGTTGGTGAATCTGTCTCAAAACCACTTAAATATTATCAGGTCAATATTGCAGGCAGCTTATGCTTATTTGATGAAATGATAAATGCTGGCGTTAACCATTTAATTTTCAGTTCATCCGCAACGGTTTACGGAGAGCCAGAGACTATCCCTTTAACCGAATCTTGCCGAACCGGAGGAACAACAAATCCTTACGGTACGTCCAAATTAATGGTCGAAAAAATACTTTCTGATTTATCTTTTGCATGTGCGGGTTTAAATATTACCGTGCTGCGCTATTTCAATCCTGTTGGTGCACATCCTTCAGGGGAAATGGGTGAAGATCCTAATGGCATTCCCAATAACCTGATGCCTTATATTTGCCAGGTCGCGATAGGTAAACGTGATCATCTTTCTGTTTACGGAAGTGATTATCCGACAAAAGACGGTACCGGTGTACGTGACTTTATCCATGTTATGGATCTTGCTGAAGGACATGTTGCTGCATTAAAACGCCGTCCCGGAGCGCCTAATTTCAATGTTTATAATCTTGGAACAGGAAAAGGATATTCTGTACTCGAACTCCTGGAAGCCTTCAGGCATGCCACCTCCGTATCAGTACCCTATGTGTTGAGTGACAGGCGTCCGGGTGACATTGCTGAATGTTGGTCAGATCCCTCAAAAGCGCGAGTGGAGCTTGGCTGGGAAGCGAAGCGGGATCTGCCTGAAATGATGAGAGACGCGTGGAACTGGCAGAAGAAGAATCCGAACGGTTTCAAAAGCAACTGATAATAAAAGAGCATCTTACGACACCAGTAAATATTATTGGATTTCTGCATCCTGAGTTAACATAAGTCCAACATTGAACTGCGTTATGATTCGCAGATACCACACCTGACAGGAGTATGTAATGTCCAAACAACAGATCGGCGTCGTCGGTATGGCAGTGATGGGGCGCAACCTGGCGCTGAACATCGAAAGCCGTGGTTATACCGTCTCCGTTTTCAACCGCTCCCGTGATAAAACTGAAGAAGTGATTGCCGAGAACCCAGGCAAAAAACTCGTTCCGTTCTATACGGTTCAGGAGTTTGTTGAATCCCTGGAAACGCCTCGTCGTATCCTGTTAATGGTGAAAGCTGGCGCTGGCACTGATGCTGCCATCGACTCCCTGAAACCGTATCTGGAAAAAGGCGACATCATCATTGATGGCGGCAACACCTTCTTCCACGACACTATTCGTCGTAACCGTGAGCTCTCTGCTGAAGGCTTCAACTTCATCGGTACCGGTGTATCCGGCGGTGAAGAGGGCGCGTTGAAGGGCCCATCTATCATGCCTGGCGGTCAGAAAGATGCTTACGAGCTGGTTGCACCAATCCTGACTAAGATTGCTGCCGTTGCCGAAGATGGTGAGCCGTGTGTGACATACATCGGTCCGGATGGCGCGGGTCATTACGTAAAAATGGTTCACAATGGTATCGAATACGGCGATATGCAGCTGATTGCTGAAGCCTATTCTCTGCTGAAAGGCGGTCTGAATCTCACTAACGACGAGCTGGCGCAAACCTTCACCGACTGGAACAACGGTGAACTGAGCAGCTACCTGATCGACATCACCAAAGACATTTTCACCAAGAAAGATGAAGACGGTAAATACCTCGTCGATGTGATCCTTGATGAAGCGGCAAACAAAGGTACCGGTAAATGGACCAGCCAGAGCTCCCTGGATCTGGGCGAGCCGCTGTCCCTGATCACTGAATCGGTCTTCGCACGTTATATCTCTTCTCTGAAAGAGCAGCGTGTAGCGGCATCTAAAGTGCTGACCGGTCCGCAGCCGAAACTTGCTGGTGATAAAGCGGAATTTATTGAGAAAGTCCGCCGTGCGCTGTACCTGGGTAAAATTGTCTCTTACGCTCAGGGCTTCTCTCAGCTGCGCGCTGCGTCTGACGAGAACAACTGGGATCTGAACTACGGCGAAATCGCGAAGATCTTCCGTGCCGGTTGCATCATCCGTGCTCAGTTCCTGCAGAAAATTACCGATGCTTACGCTGAAAACGCGAACATCGCTAACCTGCTGTTGGCACCATATTTCAAGCAGATCGCCGATGATTACCAGCAGGCGCTGCGTGATGTCGTCGCTTATGCGGTACAGAACGGTATTCCGGTTCCAACTTTCTCTGCAGCCGTTGCTTATTACGATAGCTATCGTGCCGCCGTGCTGCCTGCCAACCTGATTCAGGCGCAACGTGACTACTTCGGTGCACACACCTATAAACGCACTGATAAAGAAGGTGTATTCCACACCGAGTGGCTGGATTAATCTGATTTAACTCAATCATGTAGCGAAGCCCGGTGAACATTACCGGGCTTTTTTTATGCGTAATACCCTGCATTGCCTCGTCTGATTCAACCGACATGCCAGACTGCAGCATAAACCACTGTATTTATGCCTTTCTGTAGCCAGCCATTCGCCTTGACATCAACTCGACATACGCGGTAAAAACCCCAAAAGTTGCTTATTGCGGTGGGGCGGTAGTCGCTCCCGGACACTTAATCTAAAGAAGTTAACTCGATGAAAATAACAATCTCCGGAACAGGTTATGTGGGTCTCTCAAACGGGATCCTGATCGCGCAACACCATGAAGTGGTCGCACTGGATATCGTGCAGGCCAAAGTTGATATGCTGAACCAGAAGATCTCCCCAATCGTAGATAAAGAGATCCAGGAGTACCTGACCAACAAGCCGTTAAACTTCCGGGCCACTACGGACAAAGTTGATGCCTACAGCGGGGCCGATTTTGTCATCATTGCCACGCCAACCGACTACGATCCGAAGACGAACTACTTTAATACTTCAAGTGTTGAGGCGGTGATCAAGGATGTGACGGCAATCAATCCGAATGCCGTGATGATCATCAAATCGACTATTCCTGTTGGTTTCACTCAGTCGATCAAAGAAGAGCTGGGTATCGATAATGTCATTTTCTCACCAGAGTTTCTGCGTGAGGGCAGGGCATTGTACGATAACCTGCACCCGTCCCGTATCGTCATTGGTGAGCGCTCAGAGCGTGCGGAACGTTTTGCTGCGCTGCTGCAGGAAGGCGCAATTAAAAAGAACATTGACGTTCTGTTCACGGACGCGACAGAAGCGGAAGCCATTAAACTCTTTGCTAATACCTATCTGGCAATGCGTGTTGCCTATTTTAACGAGCTGGACAGCTACGCAGAGAGCCTCGGGCTGAACACCCGTCAGATCATCGAAGGTGTGTGCCTCGACCCGCGTATCGGCAACCATTATAACAACCCGTCCTTTGGTTATGGCGGCTATTGCCTGCCGAAAGATACCAAGCAGCTGCTGGCTAACTATCAATCCGTGCCGAACAATCTAATCTCTGCCATTGTGGATGCCAACCGGACGCGTAAAGACTTTATCGCCGACTCCATTCTGGCGCGTCACCCGAAAGTGGTGGGCGTGTACCGTCTGATCATGAAAAGCGGCTCGGATAACTTCCGTGCCTCCTCCATCCAGGGGATCATGAAGCGTATTAAGGCTAAGGGCGTACAGGTTATTATTTATGAACCAGTGATGAAAGAGGATGAATTCTTCCATTCACGTGTGGTTCGTGACCTGGATGCTTTCAAGAAAGAAGCGGATGTGATCATCTCTAACCGGATGGCTGAAGAGCTCTCTGACGTGGCGGATAAGGTCTATACCCGCGATCTGTTTGGTAGCGACTGATACTGCGGTTAAAGAAAAAGCCCGGCATTATCGCCGGGCTTTTTATTACACCTTGTAAAACTCGCGGTACCAATCAACGAAGTTTTTCACGCCATCTTTCACCGACGTTTGCGGTTTGAAGCCGATCACCTCGTACAGGGCGGTGGTATCCGCACTGGTTTCCAGCACGTCGCCCGGCTGTATCGGCATCATGTTTTTGTCAGCTTCAATGCCTAAGGCCTCTTCCAGCGCTGTAATGTAATCCATCAGCTCAACGGGCGAGCTGTTACCGATGTTATAAACGCGATACGGCGCCGAACTGGTTGCCGGAGAACCAGACTCAACCGTCCATTCACTGTCTGCCTGAGGGATCACATCCTGCAGGCGAACAATCGCCTCGGCGATATCGTCAATGTAGGTAAAGTCACGCTTCATCTTACCGAAGTTGTACACGTCGATACTCTTGCCTTCCACCATGGCTTTGGTGAACTTAAACAGCGCCATGTCCGGACGACCCCATGGCCCATAAACGGTGAAGAAGCGCAGACCGGTAGTCGGCAACCCGTAAAGATGGGAGTAGGTGTGCGACATCAATTCGTTGGCTTTTTTGGTCGCGGCATACAGCGAAACCGGGTGATCTACGGAGTCGTCGGTAGAGAACGGCATCTTACGATTCAGTCCGTAAACGGAGCTGGAAGATGCGTAAAGTAAGTGCTGTACTTTATTGTGACGGCAGCCTTCAAGCACGTTGAGGTGGCCTACCAGATTGGCTTCGGCATAAGCATGGGGGTTCTCCAGGGAGTAACGAACACCCGCCTGGGCGGCCAGATGGATCACTCGATCAAATTTTTCATCGGCGAACAGGGTAGCCATACCTTCGCGGTCAGCCAAATCGAGCTTATGGAAGGTGAAGTTCGCGGACGTGAGAAGATCAAGACGCGCCTGCTTCAGGTTCACATCGTAATAGTCATTGAGGTTGTCGATACCTACAACCTGATGCCCGGCATCCAGAAGCCGCTTGCTGACATGTGCGCCGATAAAGCCTGCTGCGCCAGTGACCAGAAATTTCATAACTGTCCTCATCTGTTACTTATCGTGCCCGGTGCGTTAAGTACCGGATTTGAGGTATGATAACGCGATGCGCAGGGTTACCAAACATCATATTTTCGATATGCCTCATCGGATTCCTATAGATAATCCGAAAACAATCGATAAACTATATCCCAGACTTTATACTTTGCGCTTATTTGCATTCTAAGGACTATATGACTAACAACAACAATAACGTGGTCACACGAAGCAGTGACTCAGAGCAGATTGATTTGATTGATCTGTTCGTTCAGTTATGGCGGGGAAAATGGATCATTGCTGTTTTTATCGCCATCGCAATTGTTATTGCTGGTATCTATCTGGTTTTTGCTAAAGAGAAGTGGACCTCTACTGCGATTATTACCCAGCCGGATGCGGCTCAAATTGGCAGCTACAGCAATGCATTGAATATCCTGTATGGTGTAAATGCCCCTAAATTAACCGATATCCAGGAAAGCGTTATCAGCCGCTATAACGCCTCGTTTTCAGCATTGTCTCAGACCTTGAAAAACAAGCTCGTTCCTGAAAAATTGACAATTGAACAGACAGTAAAAGGGCAGCCTCTGCCCTTAAGCATCAGCTACGTAAATGGTTCAGCAGAAACTGCGCAAAAGCAGGTGGCACAGTATATCCAACAGATTGATGAGCAGATTCAAAAAGAGATCGAAGTTGACCTAAACGACAACATCAAACAGCAGATTGTCACCCTTAAGGATGTGCTGAGTAACCAAGAGACGATTGCTCAGGAGCAAAAAGACCTGCGAATCCGACAGATTAATGAAGCGCTGAAATACGCCGAGGCTGCGAACATTACCACCCCAAAAATTCAGCAGACTCAGGATGTCACGCAGGAAACCATGTTCTTGCTAGGTACCGAAGCGCTACAATCCATGATTGCGCATGAATCTTCGCGTCCACTTACGCTATCCGACAGCTACTACCAGAACAAGCAAAAATTGCTGGATATTCAGAAGCTGAAAATCGATCCGACGTCTATCCATGCTTATCGCTACGTGATGAAGCCAGACTTGCCTGTTTATCGCGATAGCCCGAAACGTTCAATCGTACTGGTTCTTGCGGTGCTGCTGGGCGGGATTATTGGCTCCGGCGTTGTCTTAGGCCGCAACGCGCTGCGTAACTATAACGCCAGAGCCTGATACAGATTCAACAGCTAAAAAAACCGGGTTTCCCCGGTTTTTTTTATTTGTGTCGCTGGCGCAGATTTTCAATCACTGTCGTTAAGTCCAGATCCTGATCCTGGAGCAGCACCAGCAGGTGATACATCAGATCAGAGGCTTCATTGGTCAGCTCAGCCCGGTCGTTCACGGTGGCGGCCAGGGCCGTTTCAACGCCTTCTTCACCCACTTTCTGCGCGATGCGCTTGGTGCCGCTGGCATAGAGCTTCGCGGTATAGGAGCTTTGCGGGTCGGCCGTTTTGCGTGCAGCCAATAGCTGTTCCAGCTGATAGAGGAATAGCCACTGGTGGCTGGCGTCGCCAAAGCAGCTGCTGGTGCCCAGGTGGCACGTAGGCCCGATAGGGTTAACCAGCACCAGCAGGGTATCGTTATCGCAGTCTGGGGTGATACTGACCACATTCAGGAAATGACCGGACGTTTCGCCTTTGGTCCACAGGCGCTGTTTGGTGCGTGAGAAGAAAGTCACTTTGCCGCTGTCGAGGGTCTTCGCCAGGGCGTCCTGATTCATATAGCCCAGCATCAGTACTTCACCGGACACCGCGTGCTGCACCACCACCGGCATCAGGCCGTCGGTTTTTTCCCAGTCTAGCTGCGCACGTTGTTGCTCTGTTAACATACCCTAATCTCCACGCCCTGATTCGCCAGGAACGTTTTTAACTCACCAATATTGATAATCTGCTTGTGGAACACCGAGGCCGCCAGCGCGCCGTCAACGTCGGCATCGCGGAAGGCTTCCAGGAAGTGCTCCATCGTGCCTGCGCCACCCGAGGCAATCAGCGGGACATGGCATACCTCGCGTACTTTTTTCAGTTGCGCCAGGTCGTAGCCGTTGCGCACGCCGTCCTGGTTCATCATGTTCAGTACGATCTCCCCCGCGCCGCGCTTCTGCACTTCCTGCACCCAGTCCAAAGTCTCCCACTGGGTAATGCGGGTACGGCTCTCATCACCGGTGTACTGGTTAACGTGGTATTTGCCGGTGGCTTCATCAAACCAGGTGTCGATGCCGACTACGATGCACTGCACGCCAAAACGATCCGCCAGACGGGTAATCAGTTCGGGATCGGCCAGGGCAGGGGAGTTAATGGAGATCTTATCGGCGCCAAAGGAGAGAATTTTGGCCGCATCGTCCGCCGATTTAATCCCACCTGCCACGCAGAAAGGAATGTCGATCACTTCTGCCACGCGCGCCACCCAGCTTTTATCCACCACGCGGCCATCACTGGAGGCGGTAATATCGTAAAAGACCAGCTCGTCAGCCCCTTCTTCCGCATAGCGTTTTGCCAGGGGGACGATATCACCGATGATCTCGTGGTTGCGGAACTGCACGCCTTTCACGACCTGACCATCACGCACGTCGAGACAAGGAATTATCCGTTTTGCCAGCATTGAATCGCCTCCGTCACAGTAAATTTTTCTTCCAGCAGGGCGCGACCAACGATAACCCCACGAACACCCGTACCGCGCAGAGCCGCGATATCATTCAAATCACCAATGCCGCCCGAAGACTGGAACGCCACCTGCGGATAACGGGCGCAGACCTCTTCATACAGCGACACGTTAGAGCCCGCCAGGGTGCCGTCGCGGGAGATATCGGTGCAAAGAACATGCTTCAGGCCCACCGGCAGATAAAGATCGACCAGCGCTTCCAGCGTCACGCCAGAGTTCTCCTGCCAGCCGCTGACCGCAACCTGTTTCTGACCCTGTTCATCAATACGCACATCCAGCGCCAGCACCAGCGCGTCGGCGCCAAAGCGTCTGAACCAGCCTTTTACCGTCTCGGAATCTTTCACCGCGGTGGAGCCTACCACCACGCGCGCCACGCCCGCGTCAAGCAGCGCCGCCACGTCTTCTTCTGTACGCACACCGCCGCCAACCTGCACCGGGACGTTAACGCCCGCGACCAGTTTTTTCAGCAGGGGGATCTGCCGTTTGGCCGGATCTTTCGCCCCGGTGAGGTCAACCAGGTGCAGAACCTCAGCGCCCTGCGCGGCATAGTCCTGAAGGCGTGGCAACGGATCTTTACCGTAGTCGCGCTGCTGGCCGTAATCGCCCTGGTGAAGACGGACAACCGTGCCGTCAATCAAATCTAAAGCAGGAATAATCATCACATCTCCAGGAAGTTTTTCAGCAACTGCGCGCCTGCGGCCCCGGAACGCTCCGGGTGGAATTGCACGCCGTAGAAATTATCTTTCTGCACCGCGGCGGTGAAAGGCTCACCGTAATGACACTGAGCGATAGTGTGTGTGTTCACCGGCATTGCGTAGCTGTGCACGAAATAGAAGTACGCCCCGTCCTCAATACCACGGAACAGACGATCGCCCGCTTTCGGATAGACGCGGTTCCAGCCCATGTGCGGCAGAGGTAAACCATGATCGGTCATTTTCGGCACATCTTCGTCGATGATGCCGAGCAGATCCACGCCATTAGACTCTTCGCTGCGGCGGCCCAGCAGCTGCATGCCCAGACAGATACCCAGCACCGGCTGGGTACAGGCTTTGATCAGTTCAACCAGTTCACGCTGGTGGATCTGATCCATCGCCGCCTGTGCCGTACCGACGCCCGGTAAAAAAAGTTTGCTTGCGCGCAGCACCACATCCGGATCACGGCTGACCAGCGGCTCGTAGCCGTGGCGGGCAATGGCTGATTTTACGGAGTTAAGGTTGGCGCAACCGGTATCGAGGATCACCACATTCATTACAGCACTCCTTTCGACGACGGCAGGGTATCGCCTTCCACGCGAATGGCCTGGCGGAGGGTGCGGCCAAAGGCCTTAAAGAGGCTCTCCACGCGGTGGTGATCGTTCTTACCTTTGGTTTTCAGATGCAGCGTCAGGCCCATGGCATAGGAGAGGGAGCGGAAGAAGTGCTCAACCATCTCGGTGCTCAGGTCGCCTACACGCTGGTAGGTAAAGTCAGCTTTATATTCCAGGTGCGGACGGCCAGAGATATCCAGCGCGCAGCGCGCCAGGCACTCATCCATTGGCAGCACAAAGCCGAAACGGTTAATCCCGCGCTTGTCACCCAGCGCCAGCTTTAGCGCTTCGCCCAGCGCCAGTCCGGTATCTTCCACAGTGTGGTGATCGTCAATATAGAGATCGCCTTTCACGCCGATCTCCATACGGAATCCGCCGTGGGTAGCGATCTGATCCAGCATATGATCGAAAAAGCCCACACCGGTGTGGATCTTGCTGCCGCCTTCGCGATCCAGCCACACCTTCACGTCGATCTGCGTCTCTTTGGTATTACGCTCAACGTGAGAGAAGCGGTCGCGTTTGGTCAGCTGCTCGCCAATCGTCGCCCAGCTCAGGGTGTCACGGTGATAGCGCAGGCCCGTAATGCCCATGTTAGCAGCCAGTTCGATGTCGGTAGCGCGATCGCCAATCACGTAGCTGTTGGCTTTATCCAGCGCCGCTTCGGCCAGATACTGCTCGACCAGCTTCACTTTCGGCTTACGGCAGTCGCAATTATCAGCGGGTAAATGCGGGCAAATCAGCACTTCATCAAAGGCGACGCCCTGTGAGGTCAGGATCTGCATCATCAGATCGTGCGGGCCGTCAAAATCGGCCTGCGGGAAGCTGTCGGTGCCCAGACCGTCCTGGTTGGTGATCATTACCAGCTTAAAACCGGCTTTTTGCAGCTTAAGCAGCACCGGAATGACATCGGCTTCAAACGCCAACTTGTCGAAACGATCGACCTGAAAATCCGAGGGTGGTTCTGAAATAATGGTGCCGTCACGATCGATAAAGAGGTACTTCTGGCTCATACTTTCTCCGCATTCAGGGCGTCGATAACGCGCTGGCTCTCTTCACGGGTACCCACGGTAATGCGTAAGCAGCCACTCAAAGAGGGTTGTTTGTTCTGGTCTCTAAGGATAATGCCCTGATCCCACAAAGATTTAAATACTGCACTTGAGGCGGTGAAGCGCGCCAGAATATAGTTGGTTTCCGAATCGAAAACCTGTTCAACGCAGGGGATCTTTTTCAGGGCGCTGACAAGATACTCGCGCTCGGCAATAATCTGCGCCACGCGACCACGCATAGCGGTAATACCCGCCGGGGTAAGCGCCTGGGCGGCGATATCGGCCACCGGGGTCGAGAGCGGATAAGGCGCAATCACCTTCATCAGCAGATCGATCACCTCTTTATTTGCCAGCGTAAAGCCGCAGCGCAGCCCGGCCAGAGCAAACGCTTTTGAGAGGGTTCGCAGGATCACCAGGTGCGGATACTCTGCCAGCCAGCCGGCGAGCGTCGCCTGTGGGCAAAACTCGATATAGGCTTCATCGGCGACCACCAGGGCTTTGCCGCGGGTCATCTCCAGCAGCGCACGGATATCCTGCGGGTTAATCAGCTGGCCGGTGGGGTTATTCGGGCTGCAGACAAACACCACCTTCACGCCGTCGAGATTATCGGCAATGCCCTGCAAATCAAGCTGCCAGTTTTCCAGTGTTGGCACTTTACGCAGCTCAACGTTGAAGGTTTCTGCGCTGACGCTGTACATGCCGTAGGTCGGCGGGCAGTAGAGCACTGCGTCTTTACCCGGCTCGCAGAAGGCGCGGATCAGCAGTTCGATGCCTTCATCCGCACCGCGGCTCACCAGCACCTGCTCCGGTTTTACACCAGCGTAGGCCGCATAGTTTTCAATCACCGCTTTCGGCTGACACTCCGGGTAGCGGTTTAGCGTCTGCTGGGTCAGCTCAAAGGCGACAGGCGTCGGAAATTCATTGGCATTCAACCAGACATCGCCATTGCCCCCCAGGCGGCGGGCAGACTGATACGGGGTCAGGGCGCGAACGTTGTCGCGGGCTAACTCTTCAATACTCATGCTTGCTCCTTCAGGGCGGCAACGCGCAGCGTCACGGCATTTTTGTGGGCGGTCAGGCGTTCAGCGGCGGCCAGCGTTTCGATGGTCGCGGCGAGGGAGGCAAAGCCCTCGCGGGAGAGTTCCTGTACAGTCATGCGCTTCTGGAAATCCGCCAGCCCCAGGCTGGAGCAGGTAGCGGTATAACCGTATGTCGGCAGCACGTGGTTCGTTCCGGAAGCGTAATCCCCTGCGGATTCCGGGGACCAGTCGCCAAGAAATACCGAACCGGCGCTGGTGATGCTGTCGACCAGCTCACGGGCGTTGCGGGTCTGAATGATCAGGTGCTCCGGGCCATAGAGATTAGAAATGGCGATGCACTGGTCCAGATCCCGGGCGACAATCAGACGGCTGGCGGAGAGCGCCTGGCGGGCAGTCTCTGCCCGGGGCAGATCCGCAAGCTGACGTTCAACGGCTTCACCCACGCGTTTTGCCATATCTGCATCCGGCGTCAGCAGGATCACCTGCGAATCCGGGCCGTGCTCGGCCTGGGAGAGCAGATCGGAAGCGACAAAATCCGGGGTCGCGCCGCTGTCGGCAATCACCAATACCTCCGACGGACCGGCCGGCATGTCGATGGCTGCGCCGTCCAGCCGCTGGCTGACCTGACGCTTGGCTTCGGTGACAAAGGCGTTGCCCGGCCCGAAGATTTTATCCACGCGCGGAACGGACTCCGTCCCCAGCGCCAGCGCCGCGATAGCTTGCGCCCCGCCGACGTTGAAAATCTCCTGCACGCCGCACAGCTGCGCGGCATAAAGAATTTCATCGGCAATCGGTGGCGGAGAGCAGAGCACCACTTTACGACAACCGGCGATACGGGCAGGGGTCGCCAGCATCAACACGGTAGAAAAGAGCGGGGCAGAGCCACCCGGAATATACAAGCCCACCGAGTCGACCGGACGGGTCACCTGCTGGCAGCGCACGCCGGGTAAGGTTTCCACATCGACAGTTTGCAGCTTTTGCGCCGCGTGGAAGGTATCAATGTTCTGCACTGCGACAGCCATCGCCTGCTTTAACTCATCGCTCAGACGCGCTGCGGCCTCGGTAATCTCCTGCTCGCTGACCTTCAGCGCGCTCACCTCGGTTTTATCGAATTTCGCGCTGTACTCCCGCAGGGCATCGTCGCCACGGGTTTTCACATTGTCCAGAATCTCCGCCACGGTGCGGGTAATGCTCTCTGACGCGGAGATGGCCGGGCGCATCAGCAGGTCGCGCTGCTGTTCTGCGCTACAGGTGTTCCAGTCGATCACGGTGTTAAAGCTCATGGTTGTTACTCCATCATCTTCTCAATCGGCAACACCAGGATTGAACTGGCGCCCAGCGCTTTCAGTTTTTCCATGGTTTCCCAGAACAGGGTTTCGCTGCTGACCATATGCATCGCCACGCGCTGCTGATCCCCTGCCAGCGGCAGAATGGTTGGACGTTCAGCGCCTGGCAGCAGGGCAATCACTTCATCCAGGCGTTCAGTAGGTGCATGCATCATGATGTACTTGGATTCACGGGCCTGGATCACCCCCTGAATACGGGTCAGCAGGCGGTCAATCAGTTGCTGCTTGGCTTCAGGCATTTCGCCGTCGCGCTGGATAAGACAGGCTTTGGAGCGGTAGATCACTTCAACTTCGCGCAGGCCGTTCGCTTCCAGGGTGGCGCCGGTAGAGACCAGGTCGCAAATCGCGTCAGCCAGACCGGCACGCGGTGCTACTTCGACAGAGCCGTTCAGCAGGCAGGATTTAAACTGCACGCCCTTCTGATCGAGGTAACGCTTCAGCAGGTGCGGGTAAGAGGTGGCGATACGCTTGCCGTTCAGGGAAGCCGGGCCGTCCCAGGGTTCGTCAGCCGCGGTCGCCAGCGACAGGCGGCAGCCGCCAAAGTCCAGACGACGCAGGGTGAAGTAGCGCGGGTCTTCGCCCTGCGCGCGGCGAGTCAGGAGTTCTTCTTCCAGCACGTTTTCGCCAATAATGCCCAGATCTACCACGCCGTCCATCACCAGGCCCGGAATGTCATCGTCACGCACGCGCAGAATATCAATCGGCATATTCTCTGCCAGCGCAATCAAACGCTGCGTGTGCAGGTTAATTTTAATGCCGCAGCGCGCCAGCAGTTCGCGTGAATCGTCGCTAAGACGACCTGATTTCTGCATAGCTATGCGTAAACGTGAATTATCTAACATTGTCGGTTCCTCATGATCCTGTTGTAACTTGCCTGAATACGGTCCAAAAAAAAGCCCCCGGAAGATGATCTTCCGGGGGCTTTTTCTTGCGTTCATGCACCACTGGAAGATCTAACTGTCTTCCAGCACACATCGCCTGAAAGACTAGTCAGGATGATGGTGATGATGGTGGTGTTTAAATTGAACGCGTGTCATAAAATTCTCGATGAATGCTTATTCATGTGATGTCGTTTAACCTAAACCACTTGCGCTATATAAAGCAAGGGCTTTTTTTAATCATTAAATGATTTCATATTAGCGCTATCAATTGTCAGTTCAGCGTGGCTGGCGTAGCCTTACAGCAGAGGCGTAATAGTCAGGAGAAAACGCATGAAAAAGGTCGCAATTGTCGGTCTGGGATGGCTTGGAATGCCGCTGGCTATGTCGTTACAGGCGCGGGGCTGGCACGTCACTGGCAGCAAAACCACCGCAGATGGCGTCGAGGCGGCGCGGATGTGCGGTATTGAGAGCGTTGAGTTGCGCCTTGAGCCGGAACTGGTATGCGACGCCGATGACCTGGACGCTCTGATGAATGTGGATGCGCTGGTATTAACGCTGCCGGCACGTCGCACCGGTCCGGGTGAAACCTATTATCTGCAAGCGGTGCAGGAAATTGTCGACAGCGCGCTGGCACACCATATTTCGCGTATTATTTTCACCAGCTCAACCTCGGTATATGGCGATGTCGAAGGCGCCGTCAAAGAAAATATGCCGCGCCAGCCGGTAACCTCCAGCGGGCGTGTTTTAAAAGAGCTGGAGGACTGGCTGCATAATTTACCCGGCACTCAGGTGGATATATTACGCCTTGCAGGGTTAGTCGGGCCTGGCCGTCATCCGGGGCGTTTTTTTGCCGGTAAATCAGCGCCGGACGGGCAACATGGCGTCAATCTGGTGCATCTTGAAGACGTGATCGGTGCAATTACCCTGTTATTACAGGCCCCGAAGGGCGGGCACATCTATAATATATGTGCGCCCTCTCATCCAACACGCAGTACATTCTATCCGGCGATGGCCCGTCAGCTTGGCCTGGCGCCACCGCACTTTCACGATGCCCCCGGAGAGGGGAAGGGCAAATTGATTGATGGGAACCGCATCTGTCATGAACTGGGATTTGAGTATCTCTTTCCCGATCCGCTGGTTATGCCAATGGAGTAACGCCGCTGGCGGAGCGTAAGCGCACCACAAGGGGGTGAGCATGAAACCGCTGCTGGATGTCCTTATAATCCTTGATGCACTGGAAAAAGAGGGGAGCTTTGCTGCGGCGTCGGCGAAGCTCTTTAAAACGCCCTCCGCCCTCAGCTATACCGTTCACAAGCTGGAAAGCGACCTTAATATTCAAATCCTTGACCGTACCGGCCACCGGGCGCGCTTTACCCGCACCGGAAAAATGCTGCTGGAAAAGGGGCGGGAAGTACTGCATTCAGTACGCGAGCTGGAAAAGCAGGCCGTCAAACTGCATCAGGGTTGGGAAAATGAGCTGATAATCAGCGTAGACGATACGTTTCCCTTTTCACTGCTGTCGCCGCTGATTGAAGCCTTCTATCAGCGACACAGCGTCACCCGGCTTAAGTTTATCAACGGCGTCCTTGCGGGCTCATGGGAGGCGCTGGTGCAGGGGCGGGCGGATATTGTCGTCGGCGCATTACATGAGCCGCCCCAGCTCAGCGAATTTGGTTTTGCCTGCCTGGGACAGCTCGAACAGGTCTTCGTTATTGCCCCGCACCATCCTTTAGCCCAGGAGCCCGAGCCGATTAACCGTCGGGTCATTAAAAGCTACCGTGCCATTGTAGTGGGCGATAGCGCTCTGCTTGGCTGCACCGCGTCATCGCAACTGCTCGACGATCAGGAAGCCATTACCGTTTTCGATTTTAAAACCAAACTGGAACTGCAAATTAGCGGCTTAGGCTGCGGGTACCTTCCGCGTTATTTAGCTCAGCGTTTTATCGAAAGCGGGGCGTTAATTGAGAAGCAGGTGATGGCGCAATCCAGTTATGATTCCGTGTGGATAGGCTGGAATGAACAGACTGCCGGCCTCGCCAGCGCCTGGTGGCGCCAGGAAATTTTAGCAAATAGTGCTATTGCTGCCGTTTACGCCCAAAGCGAAGCCTAGAAATCAAGCGATTAGTGTGAATTTTTTGTGTCAGATAGCCTTTGCACTCTTGCCTTTTCGTCCCAAACCAGGGCAAAATGCGCCGCTGCAAACATATAAATAATCGACGATATAAAAGGCGTCGGTTATTTTTTTTTGCATGTAAGAAAATCATTTAAATCCAAGAGGCCGGGCTTCGTACCGGATAGATACTTACTAAAATCCGACAGTTGTTGTCGCTGAGGAAGAAAGAAATGGGGCAATCATTCGCTTACGTGGCGGTATTCACCGTAAAGGAGAATAACTATGTCGCATAATGCAACTCCAAAAACCTCTCGCGTGGAATTACGTAAAACGCTTACGTTGATTCCGGTTGTTATGATGGGCCTTGCCTATATGCAGCCGATGACGCTGTTTGATACATTCGGTATCGTATCAGGCCTCACTGACGGTCACGTTGCAACGGCGTATGCCTTTGCGCTGGTCGCAATCCTCTTTACCGCGCTGAGCTACGGTAAGCTGGTTCGCCGCTTCCCGTCTGCAGGCTCTGCGTACACCTATGCTCAGAAATCCATTAGCCCTGCTGTTGGCTTTATGGTGGGCTGGTCATCTCTGCTGGACTACCTGTTCATGCCGATGATCAACATTCTGCTGGCAAAAATTTACTTCGAAGCGCTGGTGCCTTCCGTGCCGTCGTGGATCTTCGTTGTGGCGCTGGTGGCCTTCATGACCATCTCTAACCTGCGCAGCATCAAGACCGTGGCTAACTTCAACACCCTGATCGTTATCCTGCAGATGGGTATTGTTGCGGTAATCGTCGGTCTGATCATCTACGGTGTTTCTCACGGTGAAGGTGCGGGTACGCTGGTAAGCTCACGTCCGTTCTGGTCTGAAGGCGCGCACGTTGTGCCAATGATCACCGGTGCGACGATCCTCTGCTTCTCGTTCCTGGGCTTCGACGGTATCTCTTCTCTGTCTGAAGAGACAAAAGACGCAGAGCGTGTCATCCCGCGTGCTATCTTCCTGACAGCGCTGCTGGGCGGCATCATCTTTATCGGTGCGTCTTACTTCCTGCAGCTGTACTTCCCGGATATCTCTCGCTTCAAAGATCCGGATGCGTCACAGCCAGAAATCATGCTGTATGTTGCGGGTAAAACCTTCCAGTGGGGCGTGCTGATCTTCTCCAGCGTTACCGTACTGGCATCCGGCATGGCGGCGCACGCAGGCGTTTCTCGTCTGATGTATGTCATGGGCCGCGACGGCGTATTCCCGACGCGCTTCTTCGGTTATGTTCATCCGAAATGGCGTACCCCGGCATGGAACGTGCTGCTGGTCGGTGCGATTGCGCTGCTGGCGATTAACTTCGACCTGGTTACCGCGACTGCCCTGATTAACTTCGGTGCGTTGGTGGCCTTTACCTTTGTTAACCTCTCCGTGATCTCGCAGTTTTGGATCCGTGAGAAGCGCAACAAAACGCTGAAAGACCACTTCAACTACCTGCTGCTGCCGGTATGTGGCGCGCTGACCGTGGGTGCGCTGTGGATCAACCTGGAAGAGAGCTCCATGATTCTGGGTCTGATCTGGGGTGGTATCGGCCTGGTTTACCTGGCATGCGTGACTAAAAGCTTCCGCAACCCTGTACCGCAGTACGAAGACGTCGCGTAACAACTTCCAGGCCCGGCAAGCGTAACGCTGCCGGGCAAAGCAAAAAAAACCGGAGTACATCGCCTCCGGTTTTTTTATGCCCTGAACTTACACAATCTCCTGCGCATACTGGTACAGCGCTTTCAACAGTGCCTGCTTCTCCGCATTGCCTTCGTACTCACCGTAGAGCATCTCCAGCTCCTGGGCATAAGCCTGTAAATATTCCGGCGTAAAGACGTTGCGGCGATGCTGCAACCAGCGCTCCTGCTCGGCCTCATCCAGCGTGCCGGGGAAGTTACGCGCGCGATAGTTAAACATCAGCTTCCGGATGCGCTCATCCACAAAGGTAATATCCAGTGCGGGCAGGTTGCGGGGATCGGTCTGCAAAACGATATTCATGGCATTGCGGTCCGCATCGCTGAAAAAGCCGTTATAGAGCTGGGCATCGACGTTCTCAGAAGGAATAAACGGCTCCGCTTCGGCGAAAATCGCCACCGCTTTTTCGCGCACCTGCGGGTTTTCCCGCAGCAGCTTCAGGTTAGCCAGGCAGTGTTGACGATCGATTCCCAGCCGCTCGGCATCGATCGGGCGCAGGGTGTTGGCAGGCGCCAGCACCGGACACTTATTGATATGCACCAGCTTCAGCGGTACGGCGGCATCGTCGCCCAGCGCCTCTTTCGGCGTGTACAGCCGCTCGCGAAGCTGATCGCTGTCAAGCGTCAGCAGCGGGGTAATATCGCCTGCCAGGTCCACCATAATCACCGCGTTGCGGTTTTCCGGATGCCAGGCCAGCGGGGCGACCCAACTGGTGTTCCCTCGCCAGGCGCCAAACATCCCGGAGATGTGCATCAGTGGTTTCATCTGCGGCACATCAATCAGAGTGGTGAGCTTTTGCTTACTGCGATGGCTGAGCAGGTACTCAAACAGCTTCGGCTGTCGGGTCTTAACCAGCTTCGCCATCGCAATGGTAGCGTACACATCCGCCATGGCATCATGGGCGTTACTGTGTTCAATGCCGTTCGCGCGGGTCAGATGTTCCAGGCGGAAGCTGGGCAGCCCGTCGTCGTTTTCCGGCCAGTTAATCCCCTCCGGACGCAGGGCGTAGCAGGCGCGCATCACGTCGAGCAGATCCCAGCGCGAATTACGGTTTTGCCAGCTCCAGGCGTAAGGATCGTAGAAGTTACGGTAAAAAATATGGCGGGTCACTTCGTCATCGAAGCGCACGTTGTTGTAGCCCACCACGCAGGTGTTGGGCACGGTGAACAGGTCGTGAATGCGACGGGCAAACTCTGCCTCATTTACCCCTTTCTCCCGGGCTTCCTGCGGGGTAATGCCGGTGACCATCACTGCGCCGGGCTGGGGTAAATAGTCATCGGCCGGTTTGCAATAAAACACCTCCGGCTCGCCGATAACGTTGAAATCTGCATCGGTGCGGATGGCAGCAAACTGAGCGGGGCGATCCAGCGACGGGCTGGTGCCGAAGGTTTCGTAATCGTGGAATAAAAATGTAGGGCGCGCGGCGGAGTCAGACACCAGTAATACCATCCTGTTTATGAGTGACACTGCTATGGTAAACCATCCGGCCAGGCACGCCGAAGAAAAAGCGCTGTCCACCTGCAAATTTGCGACCTGGCATCCGGGAAAAACCTGCGTGCTGTCACATTTTTTTGCAATTATTCCAGGTATCCAGCGGGAAACTTCCGTAAAAAGGGCAACGATTTTAAATGACCTGAGGATATACCGTTGAAACGCCGTCTGTTTATTGCTGTTTCTTTACTCACTTTGAGCATTTCATCCGCGCTGGCTGCCGACCCGATTAATTATGCGCCGCAGCCGCCAGCTATCCAGGCGGGTTCCTGGGTGCTGATGGACTATACGACGGGGCAAATTTTAACGGCGGGCAACGAACATCAGCAGCGTAATCCGGCCAGCCTGACCAAGCTGATGACCGGCTATGTGGTCGATCGCGCGATCGACAGCCATCGCATCACCCCGGACGATATGGTCACGGTCGGTCAGGATGCCTGGGCCAAGGGCAATCCGGTTTTTGACGGCTCCTCGCTGATGTTCCTGAAAGCGGGTGAACGAGTCTCCGTGCGCCACCTCAGCCGTGGCCTGATTGTCGATTCCGGGAACGACGCCTGCGTGGCGCTGGCTGATTACGTGGCGGGTGGGCAGCCACAGTTCGTCAATATGATGAATAATTACGTCAAAAAGCTGAATTTGCGCGACACCCATTTTGAAACGGTACACGGTCTTGATGCGCCGGGCCAGCACAGCTCCGCTTACGATCTGGCGGTGCTCTCCCGCGCCATCATCCACGGTGAGCCGGCGTTTTATCATATGTACAGTGAAAAGAGCCTGACCTGGAACGGTATCACTCAAAAGAACCGTAACGGTCTGCTGTGGGATAAGTCGCTCAATGTGGATGGTCTGAAAACCGGACACACCTCCGGCGCCGGTTTTAACCTGATCGCCTCTGCTGTCGACGGCGAGCGCCGTCTGATTGCCGTCGTCATGGGAGCTGAAAGTCCAAAAGGTCGCGAGGATCAGGCGCGCAAACTGCTCCAGTGGGGCCAACAGAATTTCGATACCGTGCAGATCCTGCGTAACGGTAAGCAGGTGGGCAACGAGCGCATCTGGTACGGTGATAAGGAGCGTATTTCGTTAGGCACCGATCAGGACTTCTGGCTGGCGCTGCCTAAGGCTGAGCTGCCGAACATCAAGGCGAAGTATGTCCTGGATAAGAAAGAGCTCGAAGCACCGATTGCCGCCCATCAGCGGGTCGGGGAGATCGAACTGTACGATCGCGATAGAGTGGTAGCCCATTGGCCGCTGGTGACGCTGGAGAGCGTCGGTAAAGGCGGGATGTTCTCGCGGCTAAGCGACTATCTGCACCATAAGGCGTAGCGCATGGAGGAGCAGGCTGGCGACTGTGCGAGCCTGCTCGCATAATAGACAGGTCATTATTGTTAAACCGCTTTTTTCTGCATTACAGTGTATGTATATACAGTAAACAATCGGAGGCAGCATGGACTACAGCATCACGCACCAGAACAAACGCAAAATTGCCGGTTTTCATATGGTTGGCCCGTGGGAGCAAACCGTTAAGCAGGGTTTTGAACAACTGATGATGTGGGTGCAGGGGCGTCAGATCCAGCCGCTGGAGTGGGTGGCGGTCTATTATGATAACCCTGACGAAGTGCCTGCCGAAAAATTACGCTGCGACACGGTCATCACCGTGCCGGACGATTTTGTTATTCCTCCCAACAGTGAAGGGGTGATCCTCACCGAAGTGGCTGCAGGCGACTACGCGGTGGCGACGGCCCGCGTAGAAAACCATGATTTCGCCACGCCCTGGAACCTGTTTTTCGACAGTCTGCTTGAGGATGTCGATTACCAGATCGCGCCAAAAGCCTGCTTTGAACGTTATCTGAATGACGGTAACGCCGACGGTTACTGGGATATCGAGATGTTTATTCCGGTACAGAGCCGTATTGCGTAACGGTCCACTAATGCCCACTTTTAACAGGGTTTTTCTGCCGGGGAGCACTACTCCGGCAGAAAACGCAGTACAATCAGGGTTTGCCGTAAAGCTGGAGAGCGTGTGCGCCCCGACAAATCTCTAACGCCTTTTGAAATTCGACTGTATCGTCATTACCGCATCGTACATGGATGCCGTATCGCGCTGGCGTTTATCCTCACTTTTTTACTGGTGCGTCTGCTGGCCGTGCCGGAAGGGACATGGCCGCTGATCACCCTAGTGGTCATCATGGGGCCGATCTCCTTCTGGGGGAACGTCGTTCCGCGCGCGTATGAGCGCATTGGCGGCACCATTCTGGGCTCGGCGCTGGGGTTAATTGCCCTGAAGCTGGAGCTAATCTCTCTGCCGCTGATGCTGGTGTGGTGCGCGGCGGCCATGTTTCTCTGCGGCTGGCTGGCACTGGGCAAACGCCCCTATCAGGCGCTGCTGATCGGCATCACCCTCGCGGTGGTAATTGGCGCGCCGACCGGGGACATGCAGACTGCCCTGTGGCGAAGCGGTGATGTGATCCTGGGCTCGCTGCTGGCGATGCTCTTTACCGGCATCTGGCCGCAGCGGGCCTTTTTGCACTGGCGTATCCAGATGGCGAACTACGTTACCGCCTTTAACCGGGTCTATCAGGCGGGCTTTTCCCCCAACCTGGTGGAACGACCACGGCTGGAAAAACACCTGCAAACCATCCTCAATGACGTGGTAAAAATGCGCGGTCTGATCACCCCGGCCAGCAAAGAGACCCACATTCAGAAAGCGATTTTTGAAGCGATCCAGACCGTGAGCCGCAACCTGGTCTGCATGCTCGAGCTACAGATCAACGCCCACTGGTCCTCCCGGGCCAGCCATTTTGTGATGCTGAATGCCCGGACCTTAAAAGAGACGCAGCAGATGACGCAGCAAACGCTGCTCACCATTGCCCATGCGCTTTATGAAGGCAATCCGCAGCCCATCCTGGCGAACACCGAGCGGCTGAACGAAATCGTTGCCGAGCTGCGTCAGCTGATCAACGATCATCACAATGAAAACGTGGCGGAAACGCCCATACACGGCTATGTATGGTTGAGCATGGAACTTGCTCGCCAGCTGGAATTATTGTCGCATCTTATCTGCCGGGCATTGCGCAAATAAAAAGCGGCTATGCAGGGTTCTGTTGTCTGCTGCTTCGATTCAGCAGAAATTGAGGTTATGATAGGGACAAAGGAAAAATTATTGTCATCAGCAATCGCTGTCAGTAAGGTTAATGCTATCGCGGTTGTTTAAACGAATCCGAATCTCACATTATCAGGGGTGTAAAAATGGAAACAACTAAGCCTTCGTTCCAGGATGTTCTGGAGTTCGTCCGCCTGTTCCGCCGCAAGAACAAACTGCAACGTGAAATCCAGGACGTTGAGAAGAAGATCCGTGACAACCAGAAGCGCGTTCTGCTGCTGGACAACCTGAGCGATTACATCAAGCCAGGCATGAGCGTTGAAGCTATCCAGGGCATCATTGCCAGCATGAAAAGCGACTACGAAGACCGCGTAGACGACTACATCATCAAAAATGCCGAGATCTCTAAAGAGCGTCGCGAAATCTCCAAAAAACTGAAAGTGATGGGCGAGATGAAGCACGCGGAAGCCAAAGGCGAGTAATCACCGCCTAACAGCTAAGCCCTCCGACTAGTCGGGGGGCTTTTTTTTGGCTCCGGTTTTTACCGGCATCAGAAAAGCAAAAAGCCTGCTCGAAAGCAGGCTTTTTAAATCTGGCTCCTCTGACTGGACTCGAACCAGTGACATACGGATTAACAGTCCGCCGTTCTACCGACTGAACTACAGAGGAATCGTTGTGGAGCGTTATCTTAGCGGCGAAAAAACTTTTGTCAAACCTGATCTTAGTCCGATTCGATCAACTGCTGATTCTGTCACCAGTTTGTCGTAATTACCTACATATTTTTGTGGGAAATACTTTGCAGGATCTGCATTTCTCCCTCATTATTTGAAATGTAGTTTCAACTTTCTCTCTAAGGTCCATTTTGAACGTCACCTCCGCTTTACGCCAGGCCGTGATGCGCACGCGCTGGTATAGCAAACGTAAGAGCTACAAAGTTCTCTTCTGGCGCGAAATCACCCCCCTTGCCGTGCCTATCTTTCTGGAAAATACCTGTGTACTGCTGATGGGCGTGCTTAGCACCTTCCTGGTCAGCTGGCTCGGTAAAGAGGCGATGGCGGGCGTGGGGCTGGCCGACAGCTTCAATATGGTCATTATCTCTTTCTTCGCGGCGATAGACCTGGGTACCACGGTGGTGGTGGCCTTTAGCCTGGGTAAGCGCGATCCGCGCCGGGCCAGGGCTGCCGCCAGGCAGTCGCTGGTGATCATGACCCTGTTCTCCATTGTGCTGGCAGCGGTGATCCACTATTTCGGCGAAGAGATTATCGATGTGGTGGCCGGCGATGCCACCGGAGAGGTGAAAGCCCTGGCGCTGTCGTATCTCGAAATGACGGTGCTCAGCTACCCGGCCGCGGCGATTGCGCTGATTGGTAGCGGGGCGCTGCGTGGGGCAGGGAATACCAAAATTCCGCTGCTGATAAACGGCGGAATGAACATTCTCAACATTTTAATCAGCAGCGTGCTGATTTACGGGCTTTTTTCCTGGGACGGGCTCGGTTTTATCGGAGCCGGTCTGGGTCTGACCATCTCCCGCTACATTGGCGCCATCGCCATTATTGTGGTGCTGGCGGTTGGTTTTAACCCGTCGTTGCGCATCAGCCTCAAAAGTTATTTCAAACCGCTTAACTTCGCCATTATCTGGGAAGTGATGGGGATCGGCGTACCCGCCAGCATTGAATCGGTGTTGTTCAACGGCGGTAAGCTGTTGACCCAGATGTTCGTGGCCGGAATGGGTACCGACGTGATCGCCGGTAACTTTATCGCCTTCTCCATTGCCGCATTGATCAACCTGCCGGGTAACGCGCTGGGCTCTGCCTCCACCATCATCACCGGTAAACGGCTCGGGAAAGGGCAGATAGGTCAGGCGGAGCGCCAGCTGCGCCATGTTTTCTGGCTCTCGACAATCGGGCTCACGGCCATTGCCTGGGGCACGGCGCCGTTCGCCAGCCTGATGGCGTCGTTCTATACCCATGAACAGGATGTAAAAGATGTGGTGGTGATCCTCATCTGGCTGAACGCCGCCTTTATGCCGATCTGGGCGGCGTCGTGGGTGCTGCCTGCCGGGCTGAAAGGGGCACGGGATGCCCGCTTCGCCATGTGGGTTTCTATGCTCGGGATGTGGGGCTGCCGCGTGGTAGCGGGTTATACCCTGGGGATCATGCTGGGAATGGGCGTGGTAGGTGTCTGGCTGGGGATGTTCCTCGACTGGACAGTACGTGGCGCACTGTTCTACTGGCGAATGGTCAGCGGACGCTGGCTGTGGAAATATCCGCGGCCTGTGCGTGAAAATGTGGCGGCGATCCCCGCAGAACGGATAGTGAATGCGCAAAGTGGGGAATAAATCGGCAAACGATGCAAAATCTGCAATCTGCCTTTGACAACGCCAGGTGGCATCGCTAATATTCGCCCCGTTCACACGATTCCTCTGTAGTTCAGTCGGTAGAACGGCGGACTGTTAATCCGTATGTCACTGGTTCGAGTCCAGTCAGAGGAGCCAAATTTAAAAAGCCTGCTTTTAAAGCAGGCTTTTTGCTTTTCCGGGACAGTCCAAAAAATGGCAACCCGAAGGCTGCCGTCATTACTTAATGAGCCCTTGGCGGTGTACGCGCACCGGCGCCGTGGCCGAGATCAGCCATGGACGCGCCTCACTGTTAACGTGCGGCGAGAGCGCCTCACGCACCTGCTGGTGGTACTCATCCAGCCATTTAATCTCTTTTTCGCTCAGCAGATGCAGATCCACCTGACTCAGGTCGATAGGGACCAGAGTCAGCGACGCAAAGCGGCAGAAGCCCGGTACGCTCTCCACCACCTCCACCTGGTTTTCGATACGAATACCATACGCATCCGCCATATAGTAGCCCGGCTCGATGGTGATGATATTTCCCGCCACCAGCGGCCAGGAGTTAACCTTCTTCGCAATACGCTGCGGATTTTCATGGATCAGCAGCTGATGCCCCACGCCGTGCCCGGTGCCGTGATCAAAATCGAGCCCCAGCTCCCACAGCTCACGCCGCGCAAAGGCATCGATCTGATGCCCGCAGGTTCCGGACGGGAATTGCAGGGAAATAAGCGATAAAAAGCCTTTCAGCACGGCGGTATAGTGCAGACGACACTGAGCGCTCAGTGGACCGAAAGCGAGCGTGCGCGTGGCGTCGGTAGTGCCGTTGTGATACTGCCCGCCGGAATCGTTCAGATAAAAGTGGTCGCGGGTAATGGCCGCATTCGTCTGTTCGCTGGAGTGGTAATGGCACATCGCCGCATTGCTACCAGAGGCGGAGATAGTGGCAAAACTCTGCTCGATAAAGCCTGGCCGCTGCTCACGGAAGAGAAGCTGCTGCGCCTGGGCTTCCAGCTCGGTAATAGGTTGACCAGAGGCTTCGCGACGGGGCACTTCGTGCGCCAGCCAGGCAAGAAAGTTGACCCATGCCACCCCGTCCTGATGGTGGCTGTCGCGGTAGCCCGCCAGCTCAATCGGGTTTTTGTGCGCTTTCATTGCGGTGATCGGGTCAGCGTGCCAGACGATCTCTCCCTGCGGCTCAACGGCAAAGCGCAGGGCGACAGGGGCGGAATCGGCATCCACCATCACGCGCTTACCGACGCACAGCTGCTGGCTTTGCGATAGAAAATCAGATTCAGGCGCCAGCGTCAGGCTCTCCAGCAGCAGGGCCGAAAGCGCGCGGGTTTTTTCAGGCGTGACAAACCACGTCACCGCACCGTCGCGGCTCAGCAGGGCAAACGAGTTCGGTACCGGGCTCGTCGGGATATCGCTGCCGCGTACGTTCAACAGCCAGGCGATGTTATCCGGCTGGGTGATGGCCAGATAATCGGCGTGCTGTTCTGCCAGAATGGCGGCCACGCGCTGGCGCTTGTCGGCACTGCTTTCACCGCTGATCTCCACCGGCATTTCGCGGATGGCCCCGACAGGCGGGGCCGGACGATCCTGCCAGAGGGTATCAAACGGCGATGCATTCAGGGCGGCAAGCTCACAGTGACTGGCATTGAGTGCTTCATACTGGGTTTGGGTCATCAGCATCGCTTCAAAGGCGATACGCGCCCCGGGTTTCATGTTCTGCTGCAACCAGTCTGCCAGCGGATCGTTGTGCAGATGCAGGATCTCAATCTCAGCCAGATTAACCTGTTCACGAGCCTGAACCTGATAACGCCCATCGACAAACAGCAGGGCGCGATCGCGCAGGATCAGGGCATGCCCCGCTGAGCCATCAAAGCCGGTCAGCCAGGCGAGAATATCGTCATGAGGATGGCAATATTCGCTCTGAAAGGCATCGGCGCGGGGGACGATAATGCCATCCAGCGCCTGGGTTTCCAGCCACTGGCGCAGGGTGAATAGCGGTGAGGTGGTTTGCATAACTTTCCTTTTTTATGATCAGCGGAACGGCGGCTCGTTAAAGGTACGCAGTTTACGCGAGTGCAATTTATCCCCTTCGGCGCGCAGCAGGTCGATAGCGCGAATGCCAATCTGCAGATGCTCGGAGATCGCCCCCTCGTAAAAACGGTTTGCCTGGCCAGGAAGTTTAATTTCCCCATGCAGCGGCTTATCGGAAACGCACAGCAGGGTGCCGTAAGGCACACGGAAGCGGTAACCCTGGGCGGCGATGGTGGCACTCTCCATATCAATCGCCACCGCGCGGCTCAGGTTAAAGCGCAGGGCCGAGGCCGAGTAGCGCAGCTCCCAGTTCCGGTCGTCGGTAGTAACGACCGTGCCGGTGCGCAACCGCTGCTTAACTTCTTCTCCCGGCATACCGCTCACCTCTTTGGTGGCGTCGTACAGCGCCCGCTGCACTTCGGCGATGCTTGGGATCGGAATATCCGGCGGCAACACCGCATCCAGCACATGGTCGTCACGCAGGTAGGCGTGGGCCAGCACATAATCGCCAATCAGCTGGCTTTCACGCAGGCCGCCACAGTGACCAATCATCAGCCAGACGTCCGGGCGCAGCACCGCGAGGTGGTCGCAGATGGTTTTGGCGTTCGACGGGCCCACCCCAATGTTAATCAGAGTGATGCCCTGACCCTCGGCGGTGACCAGGTGCCAGGCGGGCATCTGGTGTTTTTTCCACGCCAGGTCAGAAATGGCCTGCTCCGGGGCTTCGGTTTCGGCGGTGATCCAGATCCCGCCCGCGCAGGAGAGGGCAATGTACGGGCTGTCGGGATCGAGGATCTGGCTGCAGCCCCAGCGGACAAACTCATCCACATAGCGGGTGTAGTTGGTGAACAGGACAAACGGCTGGAAATGTTCTGCCGGGGTACCGGTGTAGTGACGCAGACGCGCCAGCGAAAAATCGACCCGGCGGGCATCAAAGTGCGACAGTGGGGAAAACTCTGCCGGGTGGTAGATCCCGTCGGCGGTCTCATCGCCGATCTGCGAAAGCTCGGTGGTCGGGAAATGGCGCGTTAAGCCCGCGCTCATGGAGCGGTCCAGGGTCAGCTCTGAGCCATCGATAACGTACGGGTAGGGGATCTCATGGCGCGAGGGCTCCACGGTGATGTGGGCGCCGTAATCCTGATACAGCAGCGTCAGCTGCTCCTCCAGGTAAGGGCGGAACAGCGTTGGACGGGTAACAGTGGTGGAGTAGCAGCCAGCGTGGGTGAATCGCGCATAGGCGCGGGTCTTCGGCGTATTGGTGGCGCTGCCATCCCAGGTCACGGAAAGTGACGGATAAACAAAGAGGCCATTCATTCTGGCCTCTGCATCGGGGAGCGTTCCGTCTTTGATATAGTCGCTGATGGCGCTGCGCAGGGCGTTAACCGCCTGGTCGTACAGCGCATCCAGCATGTCCAGTGCCTGAGCCGGGGTCAGGCTGGAGTCCTTATTATTCATCTCTGTCTCCTTGTTCCACAGGTGTACGGCGTTACCCGATAGTATGTCACCTGTATGTGAAACAAAAGTGAGATCAGGTAGCGGCCGGTTTCATCACCAGGCAGGTGGCGGCGGAGAGCAGGCACCCGGCCAGCAGGTAGATCGCCACGCTGTGCCAGTCACCGCCGGAGAAAGTTACCAGCGCGGCGGCAATAAACGGCGTAAAACCGCCCCCTACCACGCTCGCCACCTGATAGCCAACCCCAGCGCCACTGTAGCGGTAACTCGCGCCAAACATCTCAGTAAACATCGGCTGCTGGACACACACCACCATGTCATGGGCGATATTCGCCAGCAAAATGGCGAACACCACAATCCAGAAAACGGACTGGGCTTCGAGGGCCATAAAGAACGGGAAGGTGCTCAATGCGCCCGTTAACGCCCCGGTGATATAGACCCGACGGCGGCCAAACCGATCCGCCAGCCAGGCGAAGCAGGGAATAGTGAGACAACTGATGCCGCCCACCAGCAGGCCGATATTTAAAAACAGCTCCCGGGGCAGGCCGAGGTTTTGGGTGGAGTAACTCAGCGCAAAAGCCGTGACGATATACATGGTCAGCAGCTCGCACAGGCGCAGGGCGATAATTTTCAAAAACGCCCCCGGATGACGGATCAGCGCGTCCATCACCGGCAGGCGACGCTTCTCTGCAGGTTGTTGCCGCTGCTGCTCGAACTCGGCAGACTCATCCATCCTGTTACGCACCCACAGTGCCCCCAGCACCAGCACAATGCTGAACAGGAACGGGATACGCCAGCCCCAGCTCAGGAACTGTTCGTCGGTGGTCAGCGTGCTGATCAGCGATACCAGCCCGGTAGAGAGCAACAGACCTACGCCATAACCCACCTGTACGCCGCTGCTATAGAAGGCTTTTTTCCGCGCCGGGGCATTTTCAACAGACAGCAGCGCCGCGCCGCCCCATTCGCCGCCGACGGCAAAGCCCTGCACAGCGCGCAGGGTCACCAGCAGAACCGGCGCCCACCAGCCAATAACGGCAAAAGAGGGGAGGAGACCAATCAGCGCCGTGGCGATGCCCATCATCCAGACCGTCAGCATCAGCATTCGCTTACGGCCCAGCTTGTCGCCGAAATGACCGAAGATCACCCCGCCCAAAGGACGGAATAAAAAACCGACGCCAAAGGTGGCAAAGGCGGCGAGCGTGCCCATCGCCGGACTAATCTGCGGGAAAAATTCACGGTTAAAAACCAGCGCGGCGGTAATGCCGTAGAGCAAAAAATCGTACCAGTCGACTACCGCACCGGCAAAACTGCCGAGGGCCGCGCGGCGCGCGCGATGCAGCGATGGTATAGCCCCGTCGGGGGACGAGGAGGCGAGGGTGGTATCCATAGTGATCCTGTCTGACGTTATTTTTTTATAGGTATTAGAAAGAATATCGCTCACGTTGCGGTCGCCCTGAAAACGGCGACGGATATGAGACTACCGCGACAGCGGACGGGTGAAAACGATTTTATCCCCGCGTGAGGTAAACGGTTGATATTCATAGAAATGATGGTTTGTTAACTGGCTATAAACGCAGCAACAAGGCTATGCTTGTCAGATACGCGGAGCGACAGAGGAAGGGAATAATGCGTCGTATGATGAAGTTAGGCTTTATTGCTGCTTTATTGGTCAGTCAGAGTGCGCTGGCGGTGAGTTATCCGTTGCCGCCTGAAGGGAGTCGTCTGGTGGGGGCCTCGCAGGTGATCACCGTTCCACATGACAACAAACTGCCGCTGGAGGCGTTTGCGGCCCAGTACGGGCAGGGGCTCAGTAATATGCTGGAGGCGAATCCGGGCGTTGATCCGTTTTTGCCTCAACCCGGAACACAGCTGGTAGTGCCGCAACAGCTGATCCTCCCCGCAACCGTGCGTGAGGGGATTGTGGTTAACGTGGCGGAGATGCGCCTCTATTATTACCCGCCAGGGGGCAGCACCGTTGAGATCTTCCCCATCGGTATCGGCGAAGCCGGGCGCGAGACGCCGCGTAACTGGGTAACCGCCGTCGAGCGCAAGCAGGACGGGCCCACCTGGACGCCAACCCCAAACACCCGTCGGGCCTACGCCAAAGAAGGCAAGACTCTGCCCGCGTTTGTGCCCGCCGGGCCGGACAACCCGATGGGGCTGTATGCGCTCTATATCGGCAGGCTGTACGCAATTCATGGCACCAATTCAAACTTTGGTATCGGGCTGCGCGTGAGCCAGGGCTGCATTCGTCTGCGCAACGACGATATCAAATACCTCTTCGACAATGTCCCGGTCGGAACGCGCGTGCAGCTTATCGATCAGCCGGTTAAAGTCACCACCGAGCCGGACGGCAGTCGTTGGGTCGAAGTGCATGAGCCGCTGTCGCGTAATCGCGCGGAATTTGAGTCTACCAACAGAGTCCCGCTGCCCATGACGGCAGGACTGCGCGCGCAGCTCAACGGTGCGGATGTGGATGCCGTGAAGGTTGACGGGGCGCTGGAGCGTCGGTCGGGGATGCCGGTGAACGTGAGCGGAGCGGTGCATACGCCGCTGGTGACTATTTCTCAGTAACGACTCAGAAAAGCAAAAAGCCTGCTTTTAAAGCAGGCTTTTTAAATTTGGCTCCTCTGACTGGACTCGAACCAGTGACATACGGATTAACAGTCCGCCGTTCTACCGACTGAACTACAGAGGAATCGTGTGAACGGGGCGCATATTATCGACGTGGGTCACCGTTGTCAAAGGGTGATCTTCTCTCTTTGACTCGTTTGCTGACAAAATCAGCAAAGTGATGTTTTCCCCAGCGGATTGCACGTTTTTGGTGCGGATATACCCCGAATGGGGCAGATCATAAACCGCTGTTTCACTTTAAAAAGCGACGGCAGCAATTGGATTTCCTTATTTTCAGCCGCTTAGCGGACATATCGGACCTCTTTTCAAAACTGGCAAGCATCTTGCAAAACCCTCTGTACATTCGCGCCGGAACCGGCAACGCATTTCGTACAGGGGGCAACATGAACTTAAGACGACTGAAATACTTCGTAAAAATCGTCGATATCGGCAGCCTGACCCAGGCCGCTGAAGTGTTACACATCGCACAGCCGGCACTGAGCCAGCAGGTGGCCACTCTGGAAGGTGAACTCGATCAGCAACTGTTGATCCGCACGAAACGCGGCGTGACTCCTACCGAAGCAGGCAAGATCCTTTATACCCATGCACGCACTATTTTGCGCCAGTGTGAACAGGCGCAGCTGGCGGTGGGCAATGTCGGGCAGACGTTGACCGGCCAGGTTTCGATTGGCCTGGCACCGGGTACGGCGGCCTCGTCTGTAACCATGCCGTTATTACAGGCGGTGCGCGCAGAGCTGCCGGAAGTACTGGTCTACCTGCATGAAAACAGCGGCGCGGCGCTGAACGACAAATTACTCAGCGGACAGCTGGATATGGCGGTGCTCTACGATCGTTCTCCTGTGGCGGGGATCACCAGCCAGCCGGTGCTGAAAGAAGATCTCTATCTGGTAGGGACGCGGGATTGCCCGGGTCAGAGCGTCGATTTAACGGCGGTGGCCGAGATGAATCTGTTCTTACCGCGTGATTATAGCGCCGTGCGTTTGCGCGTCGATGAAGCCTTCTCGCTGCGCCGTCTGACGGCGAAAATCATTGGCGAGATCGACTCCATCTCAACCCTGACCGCGGCCATTGCCAGCGGAATGGGGGTGACGGTATTGCCGGAATCGGCTGCGCGATCGCTCTCCAGTGCCGCTAACGGCTGGATGGCGAGAATCAGCTCGCCGTCCATGAGCCTGCCGTTATCGCTTAACGTCTCGGCCCGCGGCTCGCTGTCACCGCAGGCGCAGGCGGTGAAAGAGATCCTGATGTCGCTGGTGAGCCGCCCGTCGCTGGAGAATCGCGAGCTGCAGCTGGTCAGCTAATATTCCATAAAAGCATAAGTTGCGGATTTTTATTATTTGTTTACACGGCGGACGCACTTTAACAATAGCGTCATGTCAGTTTCGCCGGAGTGAACCGTGAATTTCCAGCAGCTTAAAATTATCCGTGAGGCGGCCCGTCGGGATTACAACCTGACCGAGGTCGCCAACATGCTCTATACCTCTCAGTCGGGCGTCAGTCGCCATATCCGCGAGCTGGAAGAGGAGCTGGGCATTGAGATCTTCATTCGTCGCGGCAAACGTCTGCTGGGAATGACCGAGCCCGGCAAAGCGCTGTTGACCATCGCCGAACGTATTCTCAATGAAGCCAGCAACGTGCGCCGTCTGGCAGATCTCTTTACCAATGACGCCACCGGCGTGTTGACTATCGCGACCACCCACACTCAGGCCCGCTACAGCCTGCCGCCGGTGATCAAGGCGTTTCGGGAGCTGTTCCCGGATGTGCGCCTGGAGCTGATTCAGGGTACGCCCCAGGAGATTGAGGTGCTGTTGCAAAACGGCGGGGCGGATATTGGCATCGCCAGCGAACGCTTAAGCAACGATCCGCTGCTGGCGGCGTTCCCGTGGTTTCGCTGGCATCACAGCCTGCTGCTGCCGCCCGATCATCCGCTGACGCAGGTCTCTCCGTTGACACTTGAGGCTATCGCAAAATGGCCCTTAATCACCTATCGCCAGGGTATCACCGGGCGGTCACGCATTGATGAGGCATTCAACCGTAAAGGGCTGACGCCGGATGTGGTGCTCAGCGCCCAGGACTCCGACGTGATTAAGACCTACGTCGAGCTCGGGCTGGGTATCGGGCTGGTGGCGGAACAGTCCGGCGGCGAGCACGAACAGGGGAGCCTGGTGCGTCTTGATACCCGTCATCTTTTCGATGCCAACACCGTGTGGCTCGGGCTTAAGCGAGGGCAGTTGCAGCGCAACTATGTCTGGCGCTTTATCGAACTCTGCAACGCCGGGCTGTCGGTAGAGGAGATCAAACGTCAGGTCATGGAGCCGGAAGAGGTGGCGATTGACTACCAGATATAGCCAGATTAACCCTGCGATGCGGGGTTTTAACGGTGAGAAATAGCAAAAAGCCCGCTTAAGTTTCCTTAAGCGGGCTTCTTAAATTTGGCTCCTCTGACTGGACTCGAACCAGTGACATACGGATTAACAGTCCGCCGTTCTACCGACTGAACTACAGAGGAATCGTTTGAACGAGGCGCATATTAATGGCCTCGCTATTTTGTGTCAACACTAAATTCAACGCACTGATTCAATTGATTAATTATGACACAACCTGCTGTTTTAGTGTACTTGCACGGCGGAATCTTCGCCAGGTCCTTCATTTTCACGTAAACGCTGTAGCGGGTCCTGCTGGTAAAAGTGGCAAAAACGCTGCCACAGGGCCGGGAAGCGTGGAGCGAAAAGTTCGGGTGCGCTGAAGAAATATTCCGACAATACCGCAAAGCACTCGGCGGGATCGGTGGCAGCATAGGCGTCGATACTGGCCGCGCTTTCGCCCACCAGATCGATCTCATCCTGAATATTGTTCATGGCGGCGTGCAGGTCGTGCTCCCAGCCTGCCACTTCACGCAGGGGAATAAAGGGAACGCCGCTGGCGCGATCGCCGTTACGGGTATCCAGTTTGTGGGCCACTTCATGAATGATGAGGTTGAAACCGGACGCATCGAACGAGTCCTGAATATCCAGCCAGTTGAGGATAATCGGCCCTTGCTGCCAGCTTTGACCGGACTGCACCATCCGCTGATTGTGCACCAGCCCGATCTCATCCTCCCATTCGTCATCCACTACAAAAGGTGCCGGATAGATCAGAACTTCATGAAAACCGTCCAGCCACTCGATACCCAGCTGCAGTACCGGCAGGCAAAAGAGCAGGGCAATGCGGGTGCTCTTGCGATCGTCGAGCTCAAAACCCTGCAAGGGAACCAGGCGTTTTTGCTGTAAGAACCGTATGGCAAGCTGTACCAGACGCGATTTATCCTCATCTGATAAAGTAGACAGGACGGGGATCGCCAGGGCCTCTTCCCACGGCAGCGCCGCGCTTCGGGCGGATTCATTCGATTTCCAGGGCCACTTAATCATCGCTTTGCTCGCAAACTCGTCACTTGAACAAAATTGAACGGTTATGGTCTGTTAAAATGCCAAATTACCCGGCATGATGGCAACATCAAAACGGAGAGATGCCGGAGCGGCTGAACGGACCGGTCTCGAAAACCGGAGTAGGGGTAACTCTACCGGGGGTTCAAATCCCCCTCTCTCCGCCACGCAGCCTCTTCCGTCACATTTTCCGCACGTTTTCTCGTCAGAGATCTTTTACGCTGGCTACCTTATCATTCCACTTATGTGGAGTAATAGCCCTTTACTGCCTCAAGACAATATATGTGAGCTAAATCAGGATGTTTATCCGAAGAGGTTGAAGTGCATGTATTACTCCTGGTGGCAATACTGTCTGAGCAGGGCAATCTGCTCGGGCCGCAAGCGATAGCGATAGACCGGCCGACCGGTCGCGCCGTAGTGAATGCTGGTATGCAAAATATTGACCTGCGCCAGCCAAATCAGGTATTTGCGGCAGGATACCCGCGAGATATTAACTGCGCCAGCCAGTTCGTCGGTGGAGAACTCCGTTTCCGGATGCGCATCAATCCAGAGGCAAAGCGTACGCAGCGTCTGCGGAGTTAACCCTTTCGGCAGGCGACGGCTGTCTGCCAGCGCCGGTGCACCGCCACGCAGAAGCCGGTCAACATCAGCCTGGTCATAATACTGATGCGCTTCCATCAGCTGCTTTTTTTCACGCCAGCCCTTTAGTGCCTCTTCGAAACGCGGGAACTGAAACGGTTTGATCAGGTAGTCCACCACGCCATAGTGCATGGCCATCTGAATGGTGGCACCATCAGAGGCCGAGGTGATCATAATGACGTCGGTTTTGCGCCCGGATGCCCGGATAACCGGCAGCAGGCTCAGGCCATTGTCGTGCTGCATGTAAACATCCAGCAGGATCAGGTCAATCTGCCGGGCAGGGGAGTGAAGTATGGCCCCGGCTTCTGCCAGGGAAGTGGCTACGCCGCAGCAGCAAAAACCCTCAACCCGGTTGACGTACTGGCGGTTAAGATCGGCCACCATGGCATCGTCATCAACAATTAAAACATGTATCACGCGCTATTCCTTTCACTCTCCCAGGGGAGTTGCACAAAAAACTGGGTAAATACGCCCGGTTCCGATTCAACGGCGATCTCTCCGCCCAGATTCTCGATCTGCTGACGGGCCAGGTATAACCCCACCCCTCGGTTTTCCCCTTTAGTCGAAAACCCTTTGCTAAAAATGGCGTGCAGATGTTCCGGGGCGATACCCGGACCATCGTCGCTCACCTCGGCGCTAAGCCAGCCCTGCTGATAGTGCAGCAGCAGACCGATTTCGCCCTCGGGCTGGCCAGTCATAGCATCAAGCGCATTTTCAATCAGATTACCCAGCACGGTAATCAGCCCAGCGACCTGCTGCGCATTGGGATTATCCGGTACCTGACTGGCATCGGAGAGCGTCAGGCGAAACCCCAGCTCTCTGGCACGATTGATTTTACCCAGCAAAAATCCTGCCACCACCGGCGATTTGATGTTGCGCTGTAGCGTGCCGACATCGGTCTGCCAGGCGTTGGCGGTCGACAGGACATACTCTTCCAGTCTGGCATAGTGCTTCATATGCAGCAGCCCAAGTATCACATGCAGCTTGTTCATAAACTCATGGGAGTGGCTGCGCAGCGCATCCAGATAGTTCACCATACCGTCCAGCCGTTGCAGGAGCTGGCTAATCTCCGTCTTATCACGAAACGTGGTGATGGCACCCATCAGCTGATTATCGCTCCTGACGGGCAAGGTATTGCAGAGCAATAACCTGCCGTGGCAGTTGAGCTCCTGGTCCTGGCGAGCCATGCCGCTACGCAACACCTCGCGCAGGTTTGCCAGCAGCGGTTCCTCGTGCAGGGCTTTGCTGCTGGCGCTGATATTCAGGATCTGCCGGGCGGCATGGTTGACCATTGTTACACGCCCCTGCTGATCTACGGCGATCACCCCTTCGCGCAGGGAGTGCAGCATCGCCTGACGTTGCTCCAGCAGGGCTGAGATTTGATAGGGCTCCAGCCCAAACAGAATGCGCTTAAGCATCCGCACCAGCCCCCAGGCGCCGAGCGCCCCCAGCAGCGCGCTGAACAGCACCAGCCAGATGGCATCCCAGCGATTGCGGGCGATCTGCTGCTCCACTTTATTCAGTGAGATCCCCACGGCAACGACACCAATTTGCTGATGATGTGCGTTATAAACAGGCGTAAATACGCGCAGCGCCTCGTCGAGCACGCCATGATTGATGGCGACATTCTCTTTATCCTTCAGCGCAGGCCGCAGATCGGCCCCAATAAAGGCTTTACCGAGCAGGGCACTGTTGGGATGAGAATAGCGGATCCCCTGCATATTGGTGACGACGGCAAACAGCAGATTATTACGCTGCATCACTGCCATGGCGACAGGCTGAATAATGTTGCTCTCCGGCGGGAGGGATAAGCCGCGGATCACCTCCGGGCTGTCGGCCAGGGTTCTGGCGACGGCGAGGGCGGTATCCCGCACGCCATCACGGGTGGCGCGGGTGATTTGTGCAAAATAGAGAACAAAAATCACCAGTAATATTGCACCCGTTACACCGTACACCATCAGCGTGACCAGCGTGTTCAGTTTCATTGGGCGCTTGTGCGTGAGGGGAAGGGGCGGCAAATCGCGCATTGAAACTCCGGCAAAGAGAGAAAGGGGGGCATTATCGCTGATGGGCGGGATTTGTAAAAGCGATGTAAATCTGGCGGCGACAGAAAGCAAAAAGCCCGCTTTGCAGCGGGCTTAAGAGCGTTTGGCGATCTCAATCAGAACTGGTAAACGATACCCAGTGCGAACTGGTCGTCAGCATGTGCGCCAGTAATGCCTGCTTCATCTTCATCCAGCAGGTTGAATTTGTATGCAGTATAAACGTTCATGTTTTTGTTGAAGTAGTACCAGGTACCCAGTTCAACATAGTTCACCAGATCGGCATCTACGCCGCCATGGCCGTTACGTGCATACAGGTCTTTACCCTGGGAGTAGACGTAGCCCAGAGAAGGACGCAGGCCGAAATCGAACTGGTACTGCACCACGGCTTCGACGTTGCGGGTTTTGTTAGCGAAACCGGCATCTCCCGCCCAGGTCATGTTACGGGTTTCACCGTACATCACCGCAGCATAGAGGTTGTTAGCATCATACTTCGCTGCCAGTGACCAGATTTCTGCGGTATCGCCGTAGCCGTCAGCAGCCTGCCTGTTGGTACGGTCAGACTTACCGTATACACCTACGAAGCCGAAGCCATCGAAGTTGTAGGCCAGCGAAGTGCTGTAGCCGTCACCGTTGGATTTTTTCATATCACGATCGTTGTTTTTACCCTGGTACTGCAGGGCAAAATCCAGACCCTCAACGGCGCCGAAGAAGTCGGTGTTGCGATAGGTCGCCACGCCGGTGGTACGCTGAGTCATAAAGTTATCGGTGTGAACCCAGGAGTCACCGCCCCATTCCACCAGCATATCGGTGTACGCACCTGCATCGTACGCTACGCCGTAGTTACGGCCATAGTCGAACGAACCATAGTCACCGAATTTCAGGCCTGCGAACGCCAGACGGGTGCTCTCATCCTGCTCGCCTTCCGGGGTGCTGGCGTTCAGGTTGTATTCAAACTGTCCGTAACCGGTCAGCTGGTTGCTAATCTGCGTTTCGCCTTTGATACCAAAACGGGCATAGGAGGTATCGGCATTCTCGCTGTTGCTATCATCGGTCTTGTCCCAGATACGCTCGCCGACCATTTTTCCGTACAGGTCGAATTTATTGCCGTCCTTGTTGTAGATCTCTGCCGCATTAGCCGCGCCAGCGCATAATAAAACAGGGACAAGAACTGCCAGAACTTTTCTTTTCATTATATATTCCTTTGTATGTATTTTCTTCATGAATATACGTAACCCCCTCCGGGTTACAGGGGTAATACTATTTCAGGGCGGGTTTTTGCCGTTTAAAAATAAATGTAATTAAATTATTTAGATTATTTCAAAATATTAATATGAATGTCTTTATATGTTTATTTTATTAATTTTAAATAAATATAGGCGATGATTATTGATATTTATATCAGTGAGTTATTGGTTGTATAAACTTATTGGGTTGATTTATGTTTGCGCGGAGGAGAGAAGGGGATAAAAAAAGCCCGATAATATTATCGGGCTAAGATAAGGGTAATTTAAGGGTGTTTAATCATGAAACGACAAAAAAGCTCATAACGTCGTTATGATTGCACAATTATAAGCGTGAGAAAACAGGTTTATCTGGATAAAGAGAGTGAAAAAATAGCGCAATATAATTGCTTTCCTGCTTCCTCTCATTCGCGCATAAGCGAAGCAGCGCAATAAACAGGCACGCTTAAAAATTGCGTAAGATCAACTTAACGCAAATTAACAGCATAAAATCTGTGCAGAAGAGTGCATTACATAGAAAAATGTGATTTATTTCACATTTTATATTATTGGTGTGAATGTAGTGGTGTTGCTGCGCTGAGAGGACAACATGGCAAAGAAAAACGTTCGCAGCCTGGGAGGCAAACTTGCACTGTGGGTCTTTTATGCCTTTTGCGGCTACTTCCTCTGGGCGATGGCGCGCTATGTGTGGGTCGTCAGTAAAGTCAGTTCAGTATCAGGTTCGATGATTCAATGCGATCCCGGCTCAACAGCCGGCAAGTGGCTGGGAGGCCTGTGCGGCTTTCTGGTGCTGAGTGTTGTGGGGGCGATCCTCGGTAGCATTGCCTGGTATACCCGGCCGCGTGAAATGTCAGATCGGTAAAGAATTGCTATTGTACAGCTTTTCACTTTATGGAAAGCGCTATGGAACTTGTGCAGTGGCAGCAACGCTTTGAAAACTGGCTGACGGCGCATCACGCCAGCGATGATACTGCCCATGATATCTCCCATTTCCGTCGTGTCTGGAACACCGCAAAACGGCTGATGGCAGACCAGCCGGTCGATGCGCTGGCGATCCTGGCCGCCTGTTATTTTCACGATATTGTCAGCCTGCCGAAAAATCATCCGCAGCGAGGCCGCTCGTCGCAGCTGGCAGCGGACAAAACGATCGCCATCCTGCATGAAGACTTTGCCGATTTTCCTGCCGCGCGTTACGCCGCCGTTCAACATGCTATCGAAGCGCACAGCTTCAGTGCCGGCATTGCGCCGCGCACGCTGGAAGCGAAAATCGTGCAGGATGCTGACAGGCTGGAAGCCCTGGGTGCGATTGGCCTGGCACGTGTGTTTGCCGTCTCTGGCGCGCTGGGTGTGCCTCTTTTCGACCCGGAAGATCCCTTTGCCGATGAGCGCGAGCTGAACGACCGCGCCTTTGCGCTTGACCATTTTCAGACCAAATTGCTTCGTCTGCCGCAGACGATGCAAACCGCCGCAGGGCGTGCGCTGGCGCGGCAGAGCGCTGACTTTTTAATCCAGTTTATGGCCCGGCTGAGTGCCGAACTACGCGGTGATTACGAAGGCACCGACGGTGCGGTGTTACAGCGTTTCCGGGAAAGTCTGTAAAGTCTTTCTGTGTTACTCTCTGTTAACCCCTTTTGGTCCGGTTAAATGTATGCAGGAAAATGTATCAGTGATGGAGTCCGCGCTTTTGCTGGCAGAAAAATCAACGGCGTCAGTTCAGGCGTTATTGTGCCAGCTGCTGGAAATTTACGATGCCAGAACGCTGGCACATCTGCTGAATGCTCAGGGCGAGAGTCACTGGAGCCCGGCAATCATTAAACGGCTGGTGACCAGTGAGCGGGCAGGGCGGCGTTTCAGCGACGGCGAATATAGCGTATTGCGAAACCTGCTGCCTCGTCCGCCAGCCTGTCATCCTCACTATGCTTTCCGCTTTGTCGATCTCTTCGCCGGTATCGGCGGTATTCGCCACGGCTTTGAGGCGATTGGCGGACAGTGCGTGTTTACCAGCGAATGGAACAAACACGCGGTGCGTACCTATAAAGCCAACTGGTATTGCGATCCTGACGCGCATCAGTTCAACGAAGATATTCGCGAAGTAACGCTTAGCAACCAGAGCGGTGTGACGGACGAAGAGGCGGCGCAGCACATTCGTGACAACATTCCCGCCCATGACGTCCTGCTCGCGGGCTTCCCGTGCCAGCCGTTTTCTCTGGCGGGGGTGTCGAAAAAGAACGCGCTGGGCCGTGCGCACGGTTTTGCCTGCGATACCCAGGGAACGCTCTTCTTCGATGTGGCGCGCATTATCGATGCCCGCCGCCCGGCCATCTTCGTGCTGGAAAATGTCAAAAACCTGAAGAGCCACGACGGGGGCAAAACGTTCCGCATCATTATGCAGACCCTGGATGAGCTGGGGTATGACGTGGCAGATGCCGCTGACAGCGGTCCGGACGATCCTAAGATCGTTGACGGTAAACATTTTCTGCCGCAGCACCGCGAGCGCATAGTGCTGGTGGGCTTTCGTCGCGATCTCAACCTGCGCGGTAATTTTACGCTGCGGGATCTCCCGGGGCTGTGGCCGACCCGCCGCCCGACCATTGCCGATCTGCTTGAGCCCGTGGTGGACGCCAAATTCATTCTCACCCCGGTGCTGTGGAAGTATCTATATCGCTATGCCAAAAAGCATCAGGCGAAGGGCAACGGTTTTGGTTTTGGCATGGTCGATCCCACCAACCCGCACAGCGTCGCCCGCACGCTGTCGGCACGCTATTACAAAGATGGCGCCGAGATCCTGATTGACCGTGGCTGGGATAAGGCCCTTGGCGAGCGCGATTTCGATGATGCCGAAAACCAGCGCCACCGTCCGCGCCGTTTGACGCCGCGGGAGTGCGCGCGACTGATGGGATTTGAAACCCCGCAGGGCTACGGCTTCCGCATTCCGGTATCGGATACTCAGGCCTATCGCCAGTTTGGTAATTCGGTGGTCGTGCCAGCTTTTGCAGCCGTTGCCCGGTTGCTGGAGTCACGCATTTTGCAGGCAGTTGAGAAACGCAAGGCTGAGGCCGCGAATGGCGGACGTTCACAATAAGGCCACCCGCAGTAAAAATATGCGCGCCATCGGCACGCGGGATACGGCTATCGAAAAACGGCTGGCCGGCCTGCTTACGGAGGTCGGTTTTGAGTTTCGCGTGCAGGATGCCGCCCTTGCCGGACGGCCTGATTTTGTCATCGACAGCCATAAGTGTGTGATCTTTACCCACGGCTGTTTCTGGCATCGTCACGACTGCTATCTGTTTAAAGTCCCGGCGACCCGCACCGATTTCTGGCTGGACAAAATTGGTAAAAACGTCGTGCGCGACGCGCGGGATATCACCCTGTTGCAGGAGCAGGGCTGGCGGGTACTGGTGGTGTGGGAGTGCGCGCTGCGCGGCAGAATGAAGCTCGATGACAGGGCGCTCACGGAGCGGCTGGAAGAGTGGATCTGCAGCGGCGGTAACACCGCGCAGATCGACACGCAGGGCATTCGCCCGCTTACGGTTTCTCCGCCTGACAAGAGGTAACCACCGGTTTTGCTGGCAGCAGGTACTTGCCGAGCGTCACCAGCACCACCGCCATAATAATAATCCCCAGCGCCAGCCACTCTATTGCCGAGAGCGATTCCCCGCCAAGACCCGTGCCCAACAGGACGGCCACCACCGGATTCACATAGGCATAGCTGGTGGCGACCGCCGGTGAGACATTGCGGATCAGGAACATATAGGCGTTAATCGCGATCACCGAGCCGAAAATCGCCAGATAGCCCACCGCCAGCCACCCTGAGAGGTCGGGCAGGGCGGTCACTTTCTCCCCCGACAGCAGGGATGCCGCCAGCAGCACGAGCCCGGCGGTAACCATCTCAATGGCGCCGGCCATCATCCCGGAGGGCAGTTCAATACGCGAGCCGTAGACCGAACCAAACGCCCAGCTCATCGAGCCAATCAGGATCAACACCGCTCCCCAGGGATTGCCGCTGAGATTACCGCCGCTGTTGAGCAGAATAATGCCCGCCATCCCGATGGCGATCCCCAGCCACTCCAGCTTGCGCGTTTTGATGCCAAAAAGACGGCTGAAGCAGAGGGTGAACAGCGGAACGGTGGCCACCACCACCGCGGCGATACCGGATGGCACATTCTGATGCTCGGCGACGGTGACAAAGCCATTACCCACCGCCAACAACAGGATGCCAATCAGGGCGGCATTGAGCAACGGACGCAGCGGCGGCAGTTTATGGCCGCGCAGGAGAAGAAACGCCAGCAGCAGCGCTCCCGCAGAGAGGAAACGCACCCCCGCCATCAACAGGGGCGGCCAGCTTTCCACCCCAATGCGGATGACGAAATAGGTGGAGCCCCAGATGATATAGAGCGCAAACAGGGCGCCCGCTAATGGTAAGACTTGCCTGAAACGCATACTCCCTCACGGCGTATTAAAAAGGTGGCATATAGTTAACGTGAAAACTATCACGCTGGCGAGTCCTTTAATTGTGTCGATGATGTGAAGAATTTGTTGACATATACGGGGTGGTTTCGAGGTTGGCGGTTTTACTCCATACTGTTGTGGTAATTAACAAAAAGAAGGAACCTTATTTTGGCGGGAAGTAGCTTATTAACACTGCTGGATGATATCGCCACGCTGCTGGACGATATTTCACTGATGGGAAAACTGGCGGCGAAAAAAACCGCAGGCGTGCTGGGTGACGATTTGTCGTTAAACGCTCAGCAGGTGACGGGCGTGCGTGCCAACCGGGAGCTGCCCGTGGTCTGGGCCGTGGCGAAGGGATCGTTACTCAATAAAGTGATCCTCGTGCCGCTGGCGCTGCTGATCAGCGCCTTTATCCCGTGGGCCATTACGCCGCTGCTGATGATCGGCGGGGCGTTTCTCTGTTTTGAAGGGGCAGAGAAAATCCTTCACTCTATCGAATCGCGTAAAGATAAGGAGAAGGAGTCCCCGGCCGCGCGGCAGCAGCGCCTGGAAGCGCTGGCTGCAAAGGATCCCGTTGCGTTTGAGCGCGATAAGGTGAAGGGGGCTATTCGTACTGACTTTATTCTGTCGGCGGAAATTGTCGCCATCACCCTGGGTATCGTGGCGGATGCGCCGCTGCTGAATCAGGTGCTGGTGCTCTCCGGGATCGCCGTTCTGGTGACCATTGGGGTTTACGGTCTGGTAGGGCTTATCGTCAAACTGGACGATATCGGCTACTGGCTGAACGAAAAGGGTAATGCGCTGGCGAAGACGACCGGCAAAGCGCTGCTGGTGATAGCGCCCTGGCTGATGAAGTCATTGTCGGTGATTGGCACCCTGGCGATGTTCCTGGTCGGCGGCGGGATTGTGGTGCACGGTATTGCGCCGCTGCATCATGCCATTGAACACTTTGCTGAGGCGCAAGGAGCTGTTATCGCAGCCATTTTACCGACATTACTCAATCTGGTTCTCGGCTTTATCATTGGCCTCATCGTCGTCGGAGTGGTAAAAGTTGTGGAAAAAATGCGAGGTCGCTCGCATTAATAAATTGCAGCTATACCAGGCGTAACTGCTATTCCTCGTCTAAATTGATACAGTTTCACACTGATAAAGGAGGCGGTTATGGTCTTTCTGGTCAGCGATGAAGTTAAGCCTAAAAATGGCGGTCCAAGTATGGTCGTCACCGGCTATGCAAGCGGAATGGTAGAGTGTCGCTGGTACGACGGTTACGGCATCAAGCAGGAAGCGTTTCGTGAAGATGAGCTTCAGCATGGTGATGGCACCCGGCGACAGGACAAGGCTTAAGTCACGCTACGCCCGGCACTGCCGGGCGTTTTTGTAGGTTATAATCGCGCCAACAGCAGTAACATAGCAAAATCAGTCAGGCTTTGACGTCATACGGATGGCAAAGGTAGCTTTCGCGGAGTGTGTGTGAAGCACGACATCGTTTCAGGAAAAGAGGCTTTTACGGCACAACATCGCTTTCATCCGGGCCGGGTTGTTAACATCTGCTTTATTGTCGTCCTCATCTTCTCCACGCTGTTGACTTGGCGTGAAGCCGTGGTGCTGGAGGATGCGTACGCCGCCAGCCAGAAAAACCATCTGGAGACGGTGGCCAATTCACTGGATCGCCAGCTTGAGTTCAGCGTGGAAAAGCTGTTGTTCTTTCGCAACGGCATGGACGATGCTCTGGAAGCCCCTCTCGCCTCGACGCTGTTGCGTAATTCCGTCGCCCATTTTAAAGATCTGCAGGAACAAACGTTCTGGCAGCTGACCTTCGACGCGCGGCGCACCTTACCCATAAACGGCGTGTCTGATGCCTTTGTGGAGCAAACCACCAGCCTGAGACGCGACGAGGAGCGGCTCGCAAAGGAGCTGAGCGCCACCTTTGAAATGGGCTATTTGCTGCGTATTAATTCTCCAGCGGCACACGCGAAGCGCGTGGTCTATGTCTCCCGCGCCGGGTTTTACGTCTCGACCGATCCCGCCGACTGGGCCGCGGATGTGGTATCCCGCTACTATCAGCTGGTGACCAGCCCCTGGTACACCGGGCAATCGGAGCGTGAGAACCGGACCCGCAGCGTGCGCTGGTTTACCCATGATGCGGACGAACGCACCGTTACCGTCAGCGTGCCGGTTGATTATCAACACTACTGGTACGGCGCGCTGGCGTTAGACTTTACCCTCCCCGGGCTGAATAAACTGCTGCAGGATGCGGTAGACGGCAACGGTGAAGGAGAGTTCCAGCTCTATGATAAAGGCTTTAACCTGCTTGCCACGTCGGAGAGTGTTGCTGACAACGTGAACCATTTCGACGAGCGCGAGCGGGCGCAAATTGCCGCTGCTCTGGAAAAGGATACCGAAGGGGATATCCGTCTGGGGAGCCGCTACGTCAACTGGCATCATCTGGATCATTTTAATGGTCTTGTGCTGCGCATCCACACCCTGAGAGAAGGGGCGAATGGCGATTTCGGCAGCATTACTATCGCGCTGGCGCTGCTGTGGCTGCTTTTCACCGCCATGCTGGTTGGCTCGTGGTTTGTCATCCGCCGGATGGTCAGCAATATGTACCGCCTGCAACACTCGCTGCAGTGGCAGGCCTGGCACGATCCGCTGACCCGCATAAATAACCGTGGCGCGCTCTTTGAGCGGGCTAAAGTGCTGGCGAAGCGGTGTGAACAGCAAAAGCAGCCTTACTCGGTAATGCAGATGGACCTTGACCATTTCAAACGGATTAACGACAGATTTGGTCACCAGGCGGGGGATAAAGTGCTGACGCATACGGCCGGATTGATCACCCGTACGATACGGGAGACAGACGTTGCCGGGCGGCCCGGGGGAGAAGAGTTCTGCGTTGTGTTACCGGACACCGGGCCGGAGCAGGCGATGGCGATTGCCGAGCGGATCCGCGAGCGCATCAATCGCCGGGAGATCCTGGTGAAAAAGAGCCAGACGACGCGGGTTAGCGTGTCGATTGGCGTCAGCAGTGCGCAGGAAAACGGCCATTACGATTTTGAACAGCTGCAGTCCATCGCCGACGCCCGGCTTTACCAGGCGAAGCAGCGAGGACGCAATCAGGTTGTGGGTCAGGATGAGAAGAAGTGATCCAGCGCTTCACGCCAGCCTGCAGGGCCAGGCTGGTGAGTATGGTAGACCCGTGCCGGGTTGTCGTTTTTGAGCGTGATACCCTGGCGATTAATGCCTTTAACTACCACCGCAAAATCGACGCTATCCAGCAGCGGGGCGTCGTTTGGCCCGTCACCCAAGCCGAGGGTAGTGGGAAGCGCGCCTTCGCGATCCAGGTACTGCTCGTTGAGCCAGTTAATCGCCTGATCTTTGCCGCCGCGCTCATCCAGGACGTGCCAGAACCGCGCGCCCTGAACAAATTTCAGCCCCAGCCCGGCCAGCGCCTCCTCAAACGCGACCATTCTTTCATCGCTGTCGCGCCAGATGAGCGTTACCGAGGCTTCATGCAGTTTCGCCAGCCCCGCGCGCGCATTATTAAGCCCGGTCCATTCGCCAATGACCCGCTCGTCCACATCATCAAAAGTGGTGAATTTATAACCTTCCCGGGTGCGGAGCTGATTGAGGATGTTAACGATATCGGCATGGGAAGCGCCATTGATTAACCGTGGGGCGTTGGGATGGTTATCCCAGCGGACATCCAGCTGGATCACCGCGCCGTTTTCGGCAATAAAGGGCAACCCCTCCAGCCCCAGATCGCTCTGGATCTCCAGCATCTCCGCCGCGGTTTTGCTGCTGCAAAGAATCACCGGGATCTGATGGTCCTGTAAGGTCTCCAGCCAGCCAAGTGCGGGCTGCCAGTCATAGGTGTGAATATCCAGCAATGTGCCGTCCAGATCGCTATAGATGAGCAACGGATCATCAAGTGAAGGCATAGCATCTCCCGTAACAGATAAAGGTCCTTGATAGGATTTTTCTTAAAAGCCAGACCTGTAAAACGATGTTCTTATGGAACCGATCCCGCGCACCCCGCGGCCCACGCCAGTTGGGGAACCATAACCAATATTTTAATTTCAGCTGGCGACTATAAATGTGAAGAATATTTCCTTGTCTTACAAAAAATTTGCAGATAATGTTTACCCGACATCAGATTTCCTGGTGTAACGAATTTACAAGTGCTTCTTGCATACGCAAGCTTCATCCCGGTCACCCCATGACCGGGATTTTTTTCGCCTCAGCGATTTACTTCCGTTACGCTGAAATCATGGATATCCAGCTCAAAGGCTTCTGCCAGTTCGCGCCAGGTGTGGTAATCCCGGTCGTTCACTCTCACCCTTGTGGGGTCATCCTCTATGCGCTGTACTTCGCTCTCGCTGATTTCATTGATCGCGGCGAGCAAGGCATCCACATCAACATTCACTTCCCGTTTAGCCGTTTCGCTGTACTCTTTTTCGGTCTTCATTGCGTACTCCTCGTTTACCCTTAACAGCTTTAAGTATAGACCGCCGATAAAAGCGGCAATCGCGCAGCAGCACGCTGCCAGTTTTCACGTTTTGTTCTACACTGGCTCAAAACCAGAGGAGGATTTTATGAACGTCAACGATCGGGTTACAGTGAAAACCGACGGCGGGCCGCGTCGCCCGGGGGTGGTACTGGCAGTTGAGCAGTTTAATGAAGGCACGATGTATCTGGTCTCGCTGGAAGACTACCCGCTCGGGATCTGGTTCTTTAACGAGTACGGCCACCCTGACGGCATTTTCGTTGAGAGCGTCGAGTAACATGCGTGTCGGCTGGCGTGAGCTGGCGCGGCCAAAATGAAAAATCTCTGGCATAGCCAGAGATCGGATTGCGTAGCAAAAAAGGGAAGGGGTTAACGCAGATTAACGTAAATTCCGTTGGTCACATTGTCGGTCAGACGAACGACATGATAGATCACTTGCTTATTATGCGTTTTTATCTTCCTTTTAATATTTCCTTTATGTGACGATACGGTTTTCGCCTTGATATTCATCTGGTCTGAAATCTGGATCGTTCCTTGTCCGGCCATCCACATTCGTAGCATGCTGGATTCAGTTCGGCTTAATGATAAAGTGGGAAAATTAAATTCGGCTACACTCTTTATCTCTTTGTTTAAATAATCCCCGATCAGTTCATCCAGCGATTCCGGTTTAATAGATTTCGAACTAATCAGAAGATTCTGACGCACCCGCAAATATTCATCGAAATGGATATTGGCTATAGCCATAAAAACAATAAACAGGGTGCCGGGATGCTGATTAATGATCTGCTTTATTTGCTGACTGTTGGCGGGATCGTGAATGAAACAGTCCTCATTAATAAACACCACACCTGGCGTAAAGGTGTCACATGCGGCGGCAAGCTCGTCTACCGTATGTACGTCGTTGATCTCTTTTTTCTTTACTCCTCTGCTGGCCAGATACCCGGTTAACCCTAGCCGGGTGTAACTGCATAAATCCATAATGATCGTTGACATGGCATACCCTCACTCAATGCATAACGATAATTAACCACCTGCCTGAGAGCTCTATAACAGCCAAACGGGATGGAAAAATAAATTACCTGTGAGCATTACATGGACTTTCAGGCAAACTCACTATCCCGTAAAGTTACGTATAATTTGCCAGGAAACATCTTAAAGTAAAGTAAATGTTGAATAATGTGAGGAGTATAAAAGCATTAAACCCGCTCCAGATATATCCTGGCAGATGTTTCTCGTTTTCTTTTTTAGGAATATCCTCAGAAAGACAATATAAAAAACAGGGGTTATTACTTCACAGAAAATTCGGGTAATGCTGCCAACTTACTGATTTAGTGTATGATGGTGATTTTAAGGTGCTTGCGTGGCTTCCATTTCCATCAGATGTCCTTCCTGCTCCGCTACTGAAGGCGTGGTGCGTAACGGCAAAAGCACTGCCGGACATCAGCGCTATCTCTGCTCTCATTGCCGTAAAACATGGCAACTACAGTTCACTTACACCGCCTCTCAGCCCGGTACGCACCAGAAAATCATTGATATGGCCATGAATGGCGTCGGATGTCGCGCCAGTGCACGCATTATGGGCGTTGGCCTCAACACGGTTTTACGTCACTTAAAAAACTCAGGCCGCAGTCGGTAACCTCGCGCATACAACCGGGCAGTGATGTGATTGTCTGCGCTGAAATGGACGAACAGTGGGGCTACGTCGGTGCTAAATCACGTCAGCGCTGGCTGTTTTACGCGTATGACAGGATACGGAGGACGGTTGTGGCGCACGTCTTCGGTGAACGCACTCTGGCCACACTGGAGCGTCTTCTGAGCCTGCTGTCGGCCTTTGAGGTCGTGGTATGGATGACGGATGGCTGGCCGCTGTACGAATCACGCCTGAAGGGAAAGCTGCACGTTATCAGCAAGCGTTACACTCAGCGCATTGAGCGACATAACCTGAATCTGAGACAACATCTGGCAAGGCTGGGACGGAAGTCACTGTCGTTCTCAAAATCGGTGGAGCTTCATGACAAGGTCATCGGGCATTATCTGAACATAAAACACTATCAGTAAGTTGGAGTCATTACCGAAAATTCGCGCACAATATTGGCCAGCAGATTAAATATTTCACTGAATAAATGTTCGCAGAATGGCGCAATAAGCGGCATTAAGAGGCCGATAAGCAGAAGGCCAATGGTAAGGGTGATTGGGAAACCAATGACAAACACCGACAACTGCGGCGCCATACGATTGAGTAAACCCAACGCCAGGTTGACGATCAGGAGCAGGGTAATCAGCGGCAGCGCCAGCATCAGCCCGTTGAGGAAAATCAGCCCGGCCGCGCGGGTCAGGGCCATAAAGGCGTTACTGTTTACCGGTTCACCGCCAATCGGCAGGGTGTGGAAAGTATCCACCAGCATCGAAATCAGCCACAGATGCCCGTCGAAGGCCATAAACAGCAGCATCGCCAGCAGGTCGATGATACGGGCGATGATCGGCATGTTCAGCCGGCTGCCCGGGTCAAAGAAGGTGGCGAAGGAGAGACCCATCTGCAGGCCAATCAGCTCCCCGGCGGTACGCACGGCGGCAAAGGCAAACTGCATCGTAAAGCCAATGGCAACGCCAATCAGGATCTGCTGGAGCGCGACCCACAGCGCCGGCGCGGAGAAAATCGGGACATTTACCGGCGGCAGCGTCGGGGCCACGATGATAGTGATAAGAATAGCCAGGCCAATCTTGACCCGCTTGGGGATCGCCCGCTCGCTCAGGATCGGCGCGGTAGAGATCAGCGCCAGGATGCGCAGGAGCGGCCAGAAGTAGAGGCCGAGCCACTCAAGCCATTGGATGCTGGTAACCTGCAGCATGCCTAGCCGATGATATAGGGCAGGTTGGTGAACAGATTGCGCATGTAATCCAGCAGCAGGTTCAGCATCCACGGCCCGGCGATGATGATCGCCACAAACACGGCGATGATTTTCGGGATAAATGACAGCGTCATCTCGTTAATCTGCGTGGCGGCCTGCAGGATACTGATAATCAGACCGGTGACCAGCGCCACCAGCAGCAGGGGAGCGGCAACGGAAATGGCGACTTTCATCGCTTCCGTGCCCATCATCATGACCGATTCTGGCGTCACCGGGCGCTCCTTAACTGTAGAAACTTTGTGCCAGCGACCCCACCAGCAGCTGCCAGCCGTCCACCAGGACAAAGAGCATCAGCTTGAAGGGCAGGGCGATGGTTGCAGGCGGCACCATCATCATCCCCAGCGCCATCAGGACGCTGGCGATCACCAGATCGATAATCAAAAACGGAATGAAGATCGTAAAACCAATCTGGAAGGCGGTTTTCAGCTCGCTGGTAACGTAAGCGGGCAGCAGAATGCGCATCGGCACCGCCTCCGGCCCCTGGATCGGCCCGGCGTTCGCCAGACGGGCAAACAGCGCCAGGTCAGCTTCGCGGGTCTGACGCAGCATAAATTCCCGCAGCGGTTGCGCCCCTTTTTCCAGCGCCTCCTGCATGGAGATCTTCTCTTCGCTGAATGGCTGATAGGCGTCGGTATAAATCTTGTCGATCACCGGCGACATAATGAAAAAGGTCAAAAACAGGGAGAGACCGAGCAGCACCTGGTTAGGCGGCGCGGAGGGGGTACCCAGGGCGTTTCGCAGCAGACCGAAGACGATGATGATGCGGGTGAAGCTGGTCATCATCAGCAGAATCGCCGGGATAAAGGTCAGCGAGGTGATAAACACCAGCGTCTGAACCGGCAGAGACCAGCTCTGACCGCCATTGGCCATTGGCGTGGAGATCAGGCCAGGCAGCTGGGCATACACGGCGGGAGCGAACAGGCCAACCCCGGCAAGCGTAAGGGATAACAAACGGCGCATCACGATCTCCCGGAACGCTTAAGCAAACTCTTCATCACGGACTGAAAATCCTGTGGAACCTCTGTGCGACTCTCCTCAGAGACCGGCGCAGGCGGCAATTTATGCAGAATATTAATGTTTGAGGCGGTCACACCCAACACCAGCCGGGCGTCTTCCACTTCAACGATCACCACGCGCTCACGCGGGCCCAGCGAGGTGCTGGCAGCCAGCTTCAGCCCGCGGGCACCGGCGGTTTTGCCCGCCAGTCCCACGCGTTTAGCCAGCCAGGCTGCAACGAGAATAAAGGCAATAATACCCAGCAGCGCGCCGCTGACCTGAAGCAGCGGCGAACCTGGCACCGCAGAGGGCTGAGAGACGACTGCCTGGGTCTTCATGCTTAACGGCTCAGACGACGCATACGTTCAGACGGGGTAATGATGTCGGTGATACGCACGCCGTACTTATCGGCGACAACCACAACTTCACCCTGGGCGATCAGGTAGCCGTTGATCAGAATATCCAGCGGCTCACCGGCCAGGCCATCCAGCGCCACGACGGAACCCTGCGTCAGGCGCAGCAGCTCTTTGATGGTCATGCGGGTACGGCCCAGCTCCACGGTCAGCTTGACCGGGATATCCATAATCAGATCGATATCCTGCAGCGTACCGCTGACGTCGCCGCCACCCAGCTGCTGGAATACCGAGTCGGCAACGCTTTTGCTGGCCGGTGCTTTTTGTTCGTTTAACGCCTCAGCCCACAGATCGTCCAGTGCTCCGGTGTTGTCATCGGACGGATTGTTCATATCACTCATTTGGGCTGTTCCTCATTCAGAGAATTCAAAATCGGGTTGATCAGGTGCTCAACGCGTAACGCGTACTGATTATTCACGGTGCCATACTGGCTGGTCAGCACGGGCACGCCATCCACATGCGCAATGATGCGGTCGGGTTTTTCTATCGGCAGAACATCGCCGGGTTTTAATTTTAAGATCTGCGACAAACGCAGCGGCACGTCGGCAAAATTGGCCACCAGCTCTAACTGGGAGTGCTGAACCTGGCGCACCAGGTTCTCACGCCAGTTCTGATCTTCATGGCGGGAGTTTTCCAGCGGCGGGTTCACCAGCACTTCGCGCAGCGGCTCAATCATGCTGAACGGCAGGCAGATGTTGAATTCGCCGGTCAGGTTGCCGATCTCCACGTGGAACGGGGTGTTAACCACGATGTCGTTTGGCGAGGTGGTGATGTTGGTGAACTTCACCTGCATCTCGGAACGGACATACTCCACGTCCAGCGGGTGGATCGCCTTCCATGCGTCGCTGTAACCCTCAAGGGCCAGCTTCAGCATGCGGTTGATGACGCGCTGTTCGGTGTGGGTGAACTCACGCCCTTCCACTTTCGTCGGGAACCGTCCGTCGCCGCCGAAGAGGTTATCCACGGCGATAAACACCAGGCTTGGCGAGAAGACGAACAGACCCGTGCCGCGCAGCGGTTTCAGATGGATCAGGTTGAGGTTCGTCGGCACCGGCAGGTTACGGGCGAACTCATGATACGGCTGAATGCGGATCGCGCCGACGGTAATATCCGGGCTACGACGCAGCAGGTTAAAGAGCCCCATACGGAACTGACGGGCAAAACGTTCGTTGATGATCTCCAGCGCCTGCAGACGCTCGCGCACCACGCGACGCTGGGTATTGGGATCGTAGGGGCGAATATCACTTTCGCCCGCCAGGCCCGCTTTTGGTTCGTCGGCTTTATCGCTGTCGCCGTTGAGCAGCGCATCGATTTCCGCCTGAGAAAGAATACTGTCGCCCATGTCGTTACCGCAGAATGAAAGCTGTATACAGAACGTCGGTGACTTCCTGCTTAGGTTGACCGCTGATCAGAGGCGCGGCCAGCGTTTGCTTAATGGCTTCCACCAGCTTCTGCTTACCTTCATCGGTAGAGAGCTGGGTGGCATCCTGACGAGAAAACAGCAGTAGCAGACGGCTACGCACTTCCGGCAGGTATTCACTCAGACGCGCGCGCGTGGCTTCGTCTTTCAGACGCAGCGTAATGCCCACGTAAAAGACATGATCGGCGTCGCCCAGGTTAACGGTGAAGGTATCCAGCGCGAAAAAGACAGGTGCCGCCGGTGGTGGTGGCTCCACTTTGGCTTCGGCTGAAGGGGCTTTATTCATACGCCAGTAGCTGTAACCTGCGGTGGCGCAGGCGGCGAGCGTAATTAACACCAACAGCGGGATCCAGATGGAACGCTTACTTTTTTTGGTGATGGCGGAGTCAGTCATCTGTTGCGTGCTTCCTGTTTCGGGACTGCTAATGTGGTGATTATCCCGTGTCCTGTCGCCGTCAAAGGGTCGAAAAGACGGGGATAATCACGCTACCTCTGGCGTTTAGGTTTAGGCGAAGATATCGACAGCACTATTTCCACGTGCTGCAGACTGCAGGGAGGCCGGTGCCGCCAGCAGCTCATCGCTCTCTTCATCAAATCCGCCAGCATTGCCGGCGCGGGATGCCTGCTGCTGATGCTGAGAAGAGGATTGCTGTTGGCCGTTAAAGTTTTCACTGCTAATGCTGCTTTGCGTAAGCTGAATACCGTTTTCCGCCAGCTGAGTACGCAGCACCGGCAGCGCCGCTTCCAGCGCCGCGCGAACGTGGCTGTGGCCAGACACCATCTGCAGCTGCGCCTGGTTATCATCCAGCTTAAGCGTGATTTGCACCTGGCCCAGATCTTCCGGGTGCAGACGCAGCTCGGCGCTCTGCTGACCCTGACGGGTGAACAGCGTGATGTGCTGGCTGATGGTCTGCTGCCATTCATTGCTGCCCAGTTGGGCGCTGACCACCGGTGCGGCGGCCATCGTCGGCTGAGCAGAGGTAAGATTGCTGACAATCGGCCCCATCGTGGCGGTTGGCCCGGTCGGGGATGGCGTGTTCTCTGCGCCCTGTTTGGTCGTTGCCGCGGCGACGGCTGGCGTCAGTTGGTTATCGGAAGCAAGCTCCGCACCTTTATCCTGGGCCACGGTTTTTGCGGTGCGCAGCGCATCGGTATCCAGCGCTGGCTGACGACCACGATCGCCGTTCAGCGACGCCTTCACATCCAGACTCCCGGCGCTCACTGACTGAGGCGTAGCCGCAGTTGCGGTCTGCTGGTGGGGCAGCATCGCCATTAAGGCGCTTAATCCCGCCAGCTCTTCCTCGCTGAGCTCCGTTTTGCTGTCAGCCTCTTTAGCGGCCTGGGTCAGCGATTTCAGCACCTCGCTTTTGGCGACCGGCAGCAGGCCGTGCGCCAGCCCCGGCTGGCTGGCATCTTCATCGGATAGCGTCAGATCCTGACGCGCCAGCAGCTCGGCAAGCTTGCCGGCATCGGCGTCAACGTCGCTATCAGCGGCGCCGGTTTGCAGCGCCGTTTTGGCGAACTTGCCGCCCGATGTCTGGAGATCGTTTAGCGTCAGGCCGACATCTTTGCCCTGACCTTTAGCATCGCTTAACGCGCCCGCCAGCAGGGCAAGAAAATCCTGCGCGCCGTCGGCCGCTTTTCCGCCCCGCGTGCCAGCCGTAAGATCGCTGTCGCTCGAAAGCAATTGTTGAAGGGTGATCATTCCGGGGTCCTCATTGTTGCCCGCTGGGCAAATTCATCCATTTTTTTCTGATCGAGACGGCTTTCCGCCAGGGTTGCGGCGGCAATCTGGCGATCCTGCAGCGTCTGCCAGGCCTGTAAACGCTGTTTTTTCTCTCGCCAGGCCGTCAGCGCAAGGTCGACTTTATTGCTCCACTGAACCACCTGCTGACGATGCTGTTCGATCGCTTTCTCCAGGGTCTGGATGAACTGTTGATAGTTGATCCAGCGCTGGCTGCCGATGCCCTGTGTCATATCGGTATTGAGGTTGGTGCGATACTCATGCTGGTAGTCAATCAACATCTTCAGCTGCTCTTCCGCCTGTTGTTGTCCGCGACGCATCACCCCAAGGTGCTGCGCGGCATGATCAACGTCTTTCTCGGCCAGATCTTTCAGCGTGGTTAATGCGCCGTGTTGTGCCATGACATTCGCCCTCTACCCTGTTACACCTGCGGGAAGATCATCTCCAGAGCCTGGATTGAGCTTTCCCAGTCGGCCTTCTCAAAAATACCCTGCTGCAGATACGCCTCCAGATGCGGCCACAGGGCAATCGCCTTGTCGAGCATCGGATCGCTGCCTTTGGCATACGCCCCTACGCTGACCAGATCGCGGTTGCGCTGGAAGCTGGAGAGCAGCTGTTTGAAGTTACGCACCCGGGCGTAATGCTTCTCGGTAATCAGTGCCGTCATTGCACGGCTGATGGAGGCTTCGATATCGATGGCCGGATAGTGGCCCGCCTCAGCCAGACGGCGCGACAGGACGATATGGCCGTCGAGGATCGCACGTGCCGAGTCGGCAATCGGATCCTGCTGGTCGTCGCCTTCGGTCAGCACCGTGTAAAAGGCGGTAATGGAGCCCCCACCGTTGATGCCGTTCCCGGCGCGCTCAACCAGCGCCGGGAGTTTGGCAAACACCGAAGGCGGGTAGCCTTTGGTGGCGGGTGGCTCGCCAATCGCCAGGGCGATCTCACGCTGGGCCATCGCATAACGGGTCAGGGAGTCCATGATCAGCAGCACGTGCTGACCGCGGTCGCGAAAATCTTCGGCGATACGGGTGGCATAGGCGGCCCCCTGCATACGCAGCAGGGGAGAGACGTCTGCCGGGGCGGCAATCACCACCGAGCGGGCACGCCCCTCCGCACCGAGGATGTTCTCGATAAAATCTTTAACTTCACGGCCACGCTCGCCAATCAGCCCCACCACGATAACGTCGGCTTGGGTGTAGCGGGCCATCATGCCGAGCAGCACCGATTTCCCGACGCCGGAGCCAGCAAAGAGGCCCATGCGCTGGCCGCGACCGACGGTCAGCAGGGCGTTGATCGGGCGAACGCCGGTATCCAGCACGTGCTCGATCGGCGTGCGTTGTAAGGGGTTGAAAGGCGGCGTAACCAGCGCCCCGGTTTCGGTGGTGTCGGGGGCGGGCAGGCCATCCAGCGGCTTACCGGCGCCGTCCAGCACCCGTCCGAGCAGCGCCGGGCCGAGCGGCAGTTGCTTGCCGCTGTGCAGTCCGTCGCTGGAGAAATTTTTGGCATAGACCCGCGCGCCGGGCAGCACGCCTTCGACCTCTTCCAGCGGCATTAAGAACAGACGCTGGCCGTTAAAGCCGACCACTTCACTCTCGACTTCGTGGATCTCGTTGCCGTCTTGCCGTTCGATAATGCAGGTGGCCCCTAGCGGCAGTTGCAGACCCGTCGCCTCCAGTACCAGACCGGTGGCGCGGGTTAAACGGCCATAACGACGAACGGGGGGCAGCTGCGCCATCTTCGCTTCAAAGTTGTCGAGGGTGGTGAGCCAGCGGGTGAGGCGAGCGGTCATCAGATGACTCCCGGTGCCGCCAGGCGGCACAGTTCCTGCCAGCGGGTTGCCACGCTGGCATCCAGATCCCCTTCATCGGCAGAGACTTTGCAGCCGCCGTGATGCAGGGTCGGATCGCCGCGCAGACGCCAGCCGTGCAGGCTCAGGGTCGCGCCGAGCATCTCTTCCACGCGCTGCAGATCGTCCGGGTGGACGCGCAGCTGAGGTTTGCCGCTGAATAAGGGCTTCTGCTGTAGCAGACTCTGGATCTGTTTGATCAGCGATGAATTATCCACCGGCGGGGTGTGGCCGATGACCTGGCGTGCCGCCTCGAGCGCCATCTGCATCAGGCGCGAAGCGATAACGCTGTCCAGCGCGTCCAGCGTATTCTGGAACTCGCTCACCAGCTGTTGCATCCGGGCATGGATCGGCGCCTGCTGGGTACGCGCCTGCTCTAAACCCTGGGCCAGCCCCTGAGCCAGACCTTCCTGATAGCCCTGCTCCTGGCCCTTCTGCCGACCTTCGTTCAGCCCGGCCGCGTAGCCTTGATCGTGCGCCTGCATCTGGATCTGCGCCAGCTGCTGCGCGCGCTGCTCCTCTTCGCTCAGCTCTGGCTCGTCCTCCTCCTCACCCAGCCCGGCAGTGTCGACCGTCGCAGGGACAAATTCCGCGCGGGGAGGGGAGAGGTCGTCCGGGGTCCAGACCTTCCACGGCAGTTCATCAGACATAGGTATCCTCGCCGCTGCCTACGACCATCTCGCCGGTTTCTGCCAGACGACGCACAATAAGCAGGATCGCTTTCTGTTCGTTTTCCACCTGAGACAGACGCACCGGACCACGGTTGGCAAGGTCGTCGCGCAGGATATCCGCCGCACGCTGGGACATGTTGCGCAGGAACTTCTCGCGCAGCGGCTGTTCGGCGCCTTTGAGGGCGATAAGCAGCGATTCGGAGTCCACTTCCTGCAGCAGGCGCTGGATACTGCGGTCGTCCACGTCGACCAGGTTTTCGAACAGGAACATCTCGTCGATAATTTTCTGCGCCAGTTCGCCGTCGAATTCGCGCACTGCAGTAATAACCGCCTCTTCCTGCTGCGTTTTCATCAGGTTGATAATTTCGGCCGCCGTTCTCACGCCGCCCATTTTGCTGCGCTTGAGGTTCTGGCCGTCGAGCAGGCCATTCAGCACCTCGGTCAGTTCCGCCAGCGCCGCCGGCTGGACGCCGCCGAAGGTGGCGATACGCAGCATTACATCGTGACGCAGGCGCTCGTCGAACAGCGCCAGAATATCCGCCGCCTGACCACGCTTGAGGTGGACCAGGATGGTGGCGATGATCTGCGGATGCTCGTCGCGAATAAGATCGGCTGCGGTCTGCGGCTCCATAAAGTTGAGCGTTTCGATGCCGCTGGCGGTATCGCGGGTCTCGAGAATATCTTCCAGCAGGCTGGCCGCGCGCTCTTCGCCGAGAGCTTTGACCAGCACCGAACGCAGGTATTCGTTGGCATTGACGTTGAGCGCCGCAAACTGTTCCGCTTCCTGCTCAAACTCCGACAGCACGTCAGTCAGCTGTTTGTTGGAGATCTGACGCACGTTGGCCATTGCCGCACTGAGAACCTGCACTTCGCGCCGGGAGAGGTGTTTGAACACCTCTGCCGCCCGGTCCTCGCCAATGGTCATCAGCAGAATGACGCTTTTATCCGTTCCGGTAAGGTTACTCATTTTCGTTACTCATCCACTGGCGAATGACCAGCGCCACGACGCGCGGATCGTTATCTGACATTTCGCGAATACGCTGGCTCATCACTTCAGCGCCCATGCGCTGGTTAGCACGGCGCTGCTGCAGCTGCTCGTCTTTGCTGAGACGGACTTCCACCGCTTCTTCTGTTTCCTGACGCAGCGTGGTCTGCTCCTTCAGCGCTTTCGCCTCTTCGGCGCGGCGTACCAGCTGCGGACGTACCGCTTTACGCCACAGCAGCCAGGCGACAATCACCACCAGCAGCCAGCGACCGGCATCCATCATCTGCGCGATAAAGGACTGGGTTTTCCAGAACGGCAGCTCACCGCTGTTATCGTCAACCGCGCTGAACGGCGAGTTCACGACGTTTAAGGTATCGCCACGCTTCTCTGAGTAACCCATCGCTTCACGGGTCAGGTTTTCGATCTGTTTCATCTGCTCGGCGGTCAGCGGTAGCGGCTTACCGTCCGGCAGGGTTTTGTAGTTGACAACCACCGCTACGGAGAGGCGCTGCACATCACCGGTGTTCATTTTGGTGTGGCGAATAGTGCGATCGACTTCGTAGTTAGTGGTTTCGTTGCGGCTGCTGGTGCGCGGGCCGGAATTGGCCGCAGCCGTCGTTTGCTGCTGATTCGCCTGCTGACCGTTCTGCTGATTCTGCGCTGGCGCATTAATCGGCGCCGTGTTGGCCGGGGCAGGTTGGTTAGAGAGCGCACCCGGTACGCCGCCTGGGAAGGGGCCGCCCACCTGCAGGTTTTCGTTTACCTGACGCGAACGCATCACCGCCTGGGCGGCATCGCCGTTCGGACGATACTGCTCTTCGGTCTGCTCTTTATCGGAGAAATCGATCTGCGCGGTGACCTGGGCATGAACGTTGGTTGTTCCTACAATCGGCCCGAGAATGGCTTCGATGCGGCTCTGAATGCGATTTTCCACATCAGTGGCATATTTCAGCTGCGCGTCATTGAGATCGCGATCGCCGGTATTGGATTTGGTTAACAGGCGACCCGTCTGGTCCACCAGGGTCACATTACCCGGCGGTAAACCCGCCACGGCGCTGGAGACCAGATGCACCACCGCGCTGATCTGCCCTTCGTCCAGCGCGCGGCCTGGCTGCAGATTAACGGTGACGGATGCCGAAGGGGCTTTTTGCTCCCGGACAAACAGGGTCGGTTTCGGCATGGCCAGGTGAACACGGGCGCTTTTCAGCGGACCCAGCGTTTCGATGGTACGGGCCAGTTCGCCTTCCAGCGCGCGCTGATAGTTCACCTGTTCGCTGAACTGGCTGATGCCAAATTTTTCCTGATCCAGCAGTTCAAAGCCTACTGCCCCGCCTTTCGGCAGACCTTGCTGGGCAAGACGTAAGCGGAGTTCATGAACTTTATCGGCGGGGACTTCCAGCGCGCCGCCGTTATCCGCGAAGCGGTAAGGGACGTTCATCTGGGTGAGCTGGGTGACGATAGCGCCGCCATCCTGATCGGAAAGGTTGCTGAAGAGCGTGCGGTAGTCTGGTTGTTTGGCCCATAAGACCATAGCGACAACAATCGCGATGGCGGCAGCGCCTGCCACGATCAACGGCACTTTAGGGTTCGCGCGCAAGCGGCTCATCCATTCGAGAGATTTAGTTTGAGGGCTTGTTGTTGCTGACGCACTCATAGCGCACCTCGCGACTCATCGTGGATTTCATTATTAGTGTGGAGAAACAAAACAGACTCCCGGGTCGGCAAACACACAAAAAATTCCATAATCATGGCTGTGCCATTATTTGTTGAAACGGGAATTTCTATGCGTCAAATAACCTGGTTTTTTAACGCTATTTAGCGCCTTTATCTCATTGACAGACTGCTACTCTTGAGCGCGTAGAAAACCATCAGGGGAAAGTCATGGCAATACAGGGCATTGAAAGCGTCATCAGCCAGCTGCAGGCAACGGCGATGTCTGCGCGTAATCAGAACGTGGCTGATGTGCAGTCGACGGTCAGCTTCGCGGGCCAGCTGCATGCGGCGCTGGACCGGATCAGCGACACGCAAACCGCGGCGCGCGTGCAGGGCGAAAAATTCACCCTCGGCGTACCGGGCATTGGTCTGAACGATGTGATGGCCGATATGCAAAAAGCATCGGTGTCGATGCAGATGGGTATTCAGGTGCGTAATAAACTGATGCAGGCGTATCAGGACGTCATGTCTATGCAGGTTTAGGTTTCCTAACATAATGTAATTTATCCGCTTTATACATCAGATCCTATTGCGTGGGGCACTGATAGACAAAGTCAGATAATTTCAGGTTCAGAATGATCACTTGGTCCTGGTTGTTTTCGGCCATCCAGGATCCATATACGCGATAAACCATCTGGGCATCCGAGTGACTTATTTGCTTGGTTATAAAATTGGGGGGCCCTGCAGTCCATAACCAGCATGCGTAAGTGTGGCAGGATTGATATGGTTGCGGTAGCGAATCCCGGCGCGACGCATTGCGCCTTCCCAGATCTAGTTTACGGAGCCTACCGGATAATGAGGCCCTGTCCGATCATTACGCATGGCAATTTGTGGGTTGAACACGAAAGTGTATGGATGCTTTTCTGACCTTCCATATTCGCGCAACTGTATCTCGATTTCATACTGCTTTTCGAGGCGGGTCATATCCGCCTGATTTTTTAGTATAGCTATCGCAGGTTGGAGCAGATTAATCACTCCGTTCGTTTTGGACTCAATTTTAGTAAACATAAACTTTTCTGTCAGAGCATAGTTCAGGCGGCTTGTCATGATGCTCGCAATAGAATCGATATCTTTCCAGACTAACGAAACGAGTTCACCGTAAAGAATCTCAGAGTAAACCGCAAGGGGCCATATGTTTTTTAGCTGCTTATGCCTGCACGCATCAATCAGTCTGATGAACCTATCCCGGATTAACGCTCAGATTCGGTGCGTGATGTTTTAAGCGGAGATATACCATGAAAATGGGTTAAATTTAATATAGCCGCTGTCCGTTGCGATCAGGTACATAACTGTAGTTATACTCATATAGTTATTCACTGTAGGTATAGCTCGTCCTTTTTCCGTAGCCTTGGGTCCCTTTTAAAAACCTGATTCGCGATCAGCAAATCTTTTCTAATAAATAGCAGGTCTTCCCGGAATATCGACCATGCCAGGCTATCTCACCTCTTCGCGGCCACATGTTGCGAATGATGGAATGGTAACGACCAAGCGCGTTTGTGCTGATCTCCATTTTCTTGAACCCAAATCATTTCCGCGCCAACTCAGTGACAGTTATTTCCTTACTTTAAACACCAAACCTCCTGAAGTTAGATGATTTTATGAACTGAGCAGCATAATTAAAACTCCCCATTTTTATTGAAAAGCAGACTGATGCGTACAATTGACCAGCTATTTTCCTGTTCTTTGCAGTAATCGGAACGCCAAGACTTTTCCTTGCCCTGACGCTTTTAGAGCTACGGTCAACTACACTACGGGTACCCCATTCATCAGCGTCTAGATTGATAATGTTTATTTTGTTTTGCGCGATGATCGGCCATGCGTTACTGATAAGGTGTTATGTTTGAGGCGGTGAGCGAAAAGGACAGCGTTAGGCTGAAGCTTTTTAATCTCTACAGCGGTGGTAATAATGTCAGCCATTATATGCGTTCCAGCCGACACAAGGTTCCGTCAGAGCCTGATGATTTAGCTCGGTTGACATTGCCAAGTCGCCAGGGAGAGTAGTACAGAGTGACGTTTATTTTAGTATCCCGTCCAACGTATTGCCAGCTTCCATCTCGCTTATATGGCTGTGCAGCAGCATAATCAAATGGTCGTGAAGAGTGAAAAATGCATCGTAACTATCACTCTTCCCGGTCCAATAATCTGATGAATCCCAAAGGGGACATTCGTCGTGATAAATCGTCCCGTGACGACCGTCAAATCCCTATACTATAGGATGAAATCCTCACGGTTAATCCATCTTAGCCTTATATGAATAAGTTGCTCCATAGCCAATTTGCTGAACAGCTTTACATTCGAGCTCTGTGGTTTGTGAACTTGTAGTGTGCCATTGATACTGCTCCCTGAACTGTCGATTAATTAATTTAAAGCTGAACGCCATCAATAAAAAAGGCCTCGATAGCGACCAGCTGATTCGACTGGGTAGTTTCATGCGCCTCTCTTCGAGCGAGAAACTTCGCCTCGAAAGCCAACAATTCATTTTTTCCCACCGTTGCGAAGTGTCAGTTCGTATACGGGTAAGGTACTATATTGTCGATGGGGTTAACTATCTTACACAGCAAGTGAAGCAGTCGTTTAAATATGTACCTTGCCTGGAGTTATTTTACAACTGGCGCAACCGTTTCGGATCCAGATGGGGTGCCGTTTAAGACAACTGATAATATCTATTACACGCAGGATGCACTTGATTCATTTAATTAGGGTAATACAGAATTTACCGACTTCGATAAAGTTGGGTGTCTTCTGAACCTTAGCGACTTGCGCTCACATTTTCCTTCTTCCGCAGGCCAGACCGTGTAAGTTGCATTAACAGCCAGCGCTACGGCATCGGTAAAAAACTATGGAGAAGCAATCTAACAATTGATAGAAAACGCGCGGGGCTTTTCTGACGATGGCGATTAAACTATTCTGCCTACTTCTGGCAATGTGATTTGGTGTTGAGTCATTAATGGTGATGTTTGGGCCGAATATCCTGCGCAAAGAGAAAGTTGCGCATCAGATAAAGCTGAGGCAATATAATTAGCAATGGCCAGGTAATGCTGCCAACTTACTGATTTAGTGTATGATGGTGATTTTAAGGTGCTTGCGTGGCTTCCATTTCCATCAGATGTCCTTCCTGCTCCGCTACTGAAGGCGTGGTGCGTAACGGCAAAAGCACTGCCGGACATCAGCGCTATCTCTGCTCTCATTGCCGTAAAACATGGCAACTACAGTTCACTTACACCGCCTCTCAGCCCGGTACGCACCAGAAAATCATTGATATGGCCATGAATGGCGTCGGATGTCGCGCCAGTGCACGCATTATGGGCGTTGGCCTCAACACGGTTTTACGTCACTTAAAAAACTCAGGCCGCAGTCGGTAACCTCGCGCATACAACCGGGCAGTGATGTGATTGTCTGCGCTGAAATGGACGAACAGTGGGGCTACGTCGGTGCTAAATCACGTCAGCGCTGGCTGTTTTACGCGTATGACAGGATACGGAGGACGGTTGTGGCGCACGTCTTCGGTGAACGCACTCTGGCCACACTGGAGCGTCTTCTGAGCCTGCTGTCGGCCTTTGAGGTCGTGGTATGGATGACGGATGGCTGGCCGCTGTACGAATCACGCCTGAAGGGAAAGCTGCACGTTATCAGCAAGCGTTACACTCAGCGCATTGAGCGACATAACCTGAATCTGAGACAACATCTGGCAAGGCTGGGACGGAAGTCACTGTCGTTCTCAAAATCGGTGGAGCTTCATGACAAGGTCATCGGGCATTATCTGAACATAAAACACTATCAGTAAGTTGGAGTCATTACCCAATGGCCAAGGGCACTCAAACGGCTCCCCAATAAATTTATTAACGGCCGCGCATCTAGGTTCGGAGACGAGAATTGTCAGATTCTGACCTGGAGTTGTTGGGAGGTAATGAAGGGAGGCAGAAAATAATTGATCGATAAATATTAACTCTGCTGAATGTAGCTTTAGAGGAGATGTTAATGCATCACTTAACCAAGTTGTTGGGTATGTAAAGGGTGAGTCTGGTGTGCCAATAAATATTAGACTCATTGCATATTCTAGAGAGGCTTCAATTATTTACGGTATGGTGATGTAAGGTTTTTAATAGATTTCCGCCCACATTGCGGGCGGAAAATACTAATTGCAAGTGTTTTTTTGAAAATCTACCATCACATTATCTGCGTCCTTGTAGATTTTGATACTCGAAGATGAGTAAATTACCTCTGAATTACAGTAACCTGAGATGAAAGCAGTGGTGCTTTCGCTAGAAAAATCAGGATAATCTTGTTTCACTCCATTCAATTTCATATAAGTATATGCGCCAAACCAATTATAAAAGTAATTAAGAACTATTGTTTTTAGCAAGGGATAGTTTTTTTCTGAGTTTATTAAAACTGGCGATTTGGGAGCGTCTCCGTTGAACAATATCTTCACACTATTGTCAGGTGTTTCTTTAAGGGCTTGCTTTATTACCTCTACCACATGCATGTTGGTAACATTTTGCATGCGTAATGCATTACCGTAAGAGAAAGAAAATGAAGCTATGTACATTGCTGGAATAAAAAGAATATAATTTGATAAGCGAGTTGATTTTAAAGTCAAAAAAATTAATGTAAATATAAATAGAACTAAGCCATTAATTCCAATATATACTCTGGCGAAAGTGACTAACGGATTTTCAAGAAGCAATAATGTTATCATCGAGGCGATAAAAGTCAATGGAGTGGCGATTATGCCGATTATGGATACGATGATATCCATCTTGCCTTTGTTAACCCTATAATACGTTATGCATATTACCATGGATAGTGCGATTGAAACTATCAGTGAGCTTAACAATAATGTTTTTCCATAATTCAGGACAACATTATCACAAAAGAATTGGTAGTATGCCGAGGCATTACTCAGTGTGCGTGCAAAGATATTATCTGAAATGCCCGGATGATTACTTGTGTTATCTCCTGAATGAGTTAAGGGTAGGACTACTTTCATATATATTACAGAGCCAATAATAAGAGAAAATAATTTCACTACCAATGATTTTAATATGTAACTCGCATGTTTCTGGAACTTCATGTTAATGAAAAGTTCCACGGATATTAAGGTGAGTACAATATTAATAGACGGCTGATAGAATGAAAAAACGGATACAATAAAGCCTGTTTTCAACAAGAAGGAAACTATCTTGTTTTTTGTTTCAATGCTAATAAAGGCAAACGCAAAGAATATTGATGCCGAGATTGTTAGACTGTCAAATCTATAAGAAAGCGGTTCAATAATGAATGGGCTAATCAGAAAAGAGATAGGTAAAAATATATATCTTTTATCGGCGTTAAGTGTGTTTTTAAAAAAGATACTAAGCGCAAGGGCGAGAATAGTTACGGCAAGTAACAGGGGAAGCGGTGCCGTATCAGATAAATGACTATTAAAATTGAGTATTGTCATTAAATTATCTGATAAAGGTCGTCCATCTATACCCCACATAGTATAGCCATTAATTGATCTGTTTATATCATCGCTATAGTAAACGTTAGCAATTATAATTGGGAGTACTAGCACCAAAGTACTAAGGAAATACAACTGGTAACTTTTTTTCATTATTTTTTACCCTTAATTAGATACTTAGGTCTTTGCTTGGTTTCCACATAGATTCTTCCTATATACTCTCCAAGCACACCTATTCCAATAAGCTGTACTCCACCAAGGAAAAGTATAGACACTAATAAAGATGGATAGCCTCGAACCGGGTTCCCAAATGCCAGCGTGTCTATGATCATCCATGCGCCATATATGAATGACACACTTGCAACACCTAACCCTATATAAGACCACACACGAAGAGGGAAGGTAGAGAAACTTGTTATCCCCTCCAGCGCCAGGTTCCACAACTTCCATCCATTGAATTTAGTACTACCAGCTACGCGCTCTGCGCGGACGTATTCAACAACATCAGTACGGCCGCCAACCCAGCTCAGTACGCCTTTCATGAATAGATTGCGCTCTGGCATTAATTTGATATTTTCCACAACCTCACGGGACATCAGGCGGAAATCACCAACGTTTTCTTCAATCTGTGGGTAGCTTATTTTATTGTGTAGCTTATAGAACCACTCAGCAGTCTTGCGTTTCAGTCTGCCATCGGTGGAACGGTCTGAGCGTTTAGCGAGAACCATGTCTGCACCCGATTGCCATCTCTCAATAAGGTGAGGAATTACCTCAATCGGGTCCTGCAGGTCAACGTCTATCGGGATAACCGCGTCGCCCGTGGCGTTATCTAGTCCAGCAAATAATGCAGGCTCTTTCCCGAAGTTACGGGTGAATGACAGAGGCTTAACTAGCGGATCGGAAACCGCAAGCGCATTAATTATTGATTCTGTCGCATCTTTACTTCCGTCATTAATGAAAACTATTTCAACTTCATGTTGTTTTAGTTCTTCAAGCTCACGAACCGCTTTGTAGAAAAGAGGTATGGCGTCTTCTTCATTGAAGACCGGCACGATTAGAGAAATTTTCATTTCGCATCCCTAAAGACAATGAATTTCGAGTAGATGAAACCGCACACTAGACTGATGGCGGAGAATGCGATCAGGGTAACAATTGGCGCCATCCCGCATCTATCTGCAGCCCAGCCAATAGCTGCGCTCAACGTACCCATGAAGCCAACATAAAGCATATAACGCAGGGCGGTTGTCTTGGCTTCGAATGTGAATCTGGCATTCGCAAAGAAGCTGAAACTGACAGCAACTACGAAACCTGCAAAATTTGCCAGGGCCTGATTGGAACGGAACATATAGATACATATGGCGAATACTACCCAATGTATTAGCGTATTGATAACACCTATCGATGTGTACTTGGCGAATAGCTTTAGCATATATAAATCAGTAAATTCTGAGAGATGCGGGAGTTTAGCATTCATCGGCGACATGATCGACAGTCATAACTGGAGGTGCTGCGTATGTATACAGTGGTTGACATGTGCCCACAATCGCCTGTTGATCATCTATAACCCGAACAGAGGGCTCTGACAGGTATTTGCATCTCCAGCCACCGACTACATAAATAGCCAGCCTGCTCAATCTTCATAACATGCTTACCACTTCAGACTGGCTCATCATCAAGAAGGCCGACGGTTATGCCGTTATAGAGCCAGAACTGAAATTAACCGCAGGCGAAGTGCTGCTTATACTTTTTGACGGGCAAACTCAGTTCGCTAGGCTTCAGGGCAAGTCTCTGATATGAATGACGGTGAAGCAATAAAAAGCGAGGCCCTGGAAGGGGACGAAGGGATGGGGCGGGAGTAGTCCTTTATCCAACGAACGCTGAATGATGATCTGCTGGTGTAAGAAGCGGTTCATACTTGAAGTCTTACAAACGGATTGGCTGAGATAGTGCTGCAGACGCTTAAACCTTTAAACAAGTAGAGTTGATTTGAGAAAGAGGTTACTCAAATTTGTCTGTGGGGCATGTATGGTACAGGAAACACCAATCGCTCTAGCCGAACTTAGAAGACTGGTGTTTACAAAGTATTTAACCCACTGTTGTTTAGCCCGCTCTTAGGCGATCTTCGTAGTTTATAAAAATTGCACAGTCATATTGTGCCGTTGCAGCTTTAGTCCTCGTAGTGCTGGCGACGTGACCGCTTTAATGCCACACTATTTTTTTCGACATAGACGGAATCATGATGAAAAAAATAGCAATTATAGCGGGGCTGCTGGCCTTAACCGGCTGTGTGCAGGTCGACAGATATCAGGATGTGATCAAACATCCTGTCCCGGCTGAACTGGCGGGTTACTGGCAGTCGAAAGGGCCGCAGAGCAGCATGGTCAGCCCGGAAGCGATCGCGACGCTGGTCGTGACACAAGAGGGGGATACCCTCGATTGCCGACAGTGGCAGCGCGTGGTGGCCGTGCCGGGGAAAATCATGCTGCGTTCTGACGATTATTACAACGTCACCCGCAAGCTGGATATCTACCCGCTGGAGCGGGAAGGCTCCGCTATTGAGTACGATGGCATGATCCTGCAGCGCGTCGACAAACCTACCGTCGAGTGTGCAAATTACCTGAGTAAAAATCCGCTTGAGAGCAAGCTGCCTTAAGGGATTTGCAGGCCGGGCAGGGGCAACGCCGCCCGGCTATCAACGCACGACTATTCCGCTTCTATAACCCACACGCTGACGCTGCCGCCGTTGCAGGTAAAGACGCCGGTACCGGTTTCGTCGGTCATTACCACTTCCTCGCGGTTACCGAGAAAATCTTTCCAGCTTTTATTGCCGTAGTTTTCCCCAAGCGTAATGGTTTTTTCACCTTCGTCACCGTTAGAGAGCACCACCACGCAGCCGGGATTATCGTCAGTGCCGCTGCGGCTGAAGGCGATGCAGTTAGGGTGATCGAACCACAGGGTCTGAATGCCGTGAGCAAAGCGCTGTCGGGCGAGGATCAGCTGATCGAGCTGCTCAATCACCGGCATATCGATGTGGTACATCTCGCCGTCACCACCGGTATCGTCATAGCTGGCGCCGTACAGGTCGGGGTAGAAGACGCTGGGAACGCCATTTTCGCGCAGTAAAATCAGGGCATAGGCCAACGGCTTAAACCAGGCTTCGACCGGGGCTTCAAGCGCCTGTAGCGGCTGGGTGTCGTGGTTAGCGACCAGGGTCACCGCATGGAACGGAGCGGCCTCCACCAGGGTGCCGGTAAAGATCTGGCTCATGTCATAATCACGCCCCTGTAGCGAGGCTTCGTGAAACTTCATGTGCAGCGGGGCGTCAAATAGCATGGTTTTCCCCTCCACCTGATCGATATATTGTCGCAGTTTATCAACATCTGGCGACCAGTATTCCGCCACGATAAACAGCGGTTTCGGCGCCACTTCCTGGACATGTTCGATCCACTCTTTATAGAACCAGGCCGGAATATGTTTTACCGCATCCAGACGGAAGCCGTCGCAATGGGTTTGCTCCATCAGCCAGCGCGCCCAGTATTTGATCTCCTCGGTTACCGCACGGTTACGAAAATCGATGTTTTCGCCCATCAGGTAGTCAAAGTTCCCCATCTCGTTATCGACCTGATCGTTCCAGCCATCACCGGTGTAATCATTGACGATCTTGAAGATGCCATTTTCATCAGGGTTTTCGATATGGTCGATGCCGCTGAAGCATTTGTAATCCCAGATGAAATTTGAATACTTTCCGGCGCGAACCGGGAAGGTGTAGCGGGTCCAGGCTTCACACTCGATAATCTCGTCATCGATCTGATTGCGATCGTCGGCGTTAACCCGCTGAACGCGGATAGCCTCTTTCTCATCGGCGCCCATCTTGTGGTTCACGACTACGTCCATCAGAACCGCGATATTGTTGCGTTTCAGCGCGTCGATAGCGGCAAGCAGCTGGGTTTTGTCACCATATTTGGTGGGAATAGATCCTTTTTGATCGAACTCGCCGAGATCGAAAAGATCGTAGCAGTCATAGCCGACAGAGTAGCCGCCGGTCGCGCCTTTATACGCTGGGGGCAGCCAGACCATGTTGATACCGATATCATTTAAGCCATCGGCGCGCTCGGCCACTTCCGGCCAGAGTTGACTGCCTTCAGGGTAATACCAGTGGAAGAACTGCAAGAGGGTGGGGTTTTTCATCTTCCGTGCTCCAGGAGATCAAGGATCTCTAGTATGGAATACGGTTTGCAGAAATGCCTGACGTACGAAGCGAAACCTTTTCGCACGTCAGGGTAATCGCTATTCCTGATGCGCCTGGGGGACCAGAACATGCCCACCCTGTTTGCCGTAAGCGGAGAGCACCGATTTTTGAATGGATGTTTGCCCCACCATTTTCGACAGTTCATCCATCCGGCTCTGCAACAGCACTTTGACCTGGCTTTCGTTGTCCAGAATCCTACGCAGAGTAGGTTTTAGCTGCTCCTGTAACGGCAGAGGAAGTTCAGATTCCTGAGTGACACGTGCCAGCGTATGCACCGCATTAACATAATCTGTTTCACAGGCGATCAGTTCATCCCATAAACCATTACTGGCGAGCCGCAGCATCAACTTGCTGTGATCAAGTAACTGCTGATAAAGGGTGTAGATTTGCGGTGCAGTGGTCATTAGACGGCGTCCTGAATCAAATGTGGCGAGCCAGCCGCTTCCTTCCAGCCGTCAGCGATATTACGCAGCAGATTTTCCACCTCTTCGATGGCGTTGACATCATTGCGCACGTTCGCCTGCAGAAGACGGCGGACCATATAGGCATAAAGGCCGATCAGGTTTTGTGTTAACTCATCACCATTATCTTCATCCAGGCCCAATTTCAGCCCATTTTCGATAATATTAATGGCTTTTGAAAGCGCTTGGCCTTTTGCAGGGATGTTACCGTCCTGCAGGAACAGACGCGCACGGACCAGCGCGCTGAGAGCACCATCAAATAGCATGATAATCAGCTGCTGCTGGCTGGCACTCATCACCGCGCTTTCAACCTCAATTTTTGCGTAGGCCTGCGTGCCTTTTGCGCCGTACATGTTAATCCCCTTGGTTCAGATTAATTTTTACTGCTGGTATTTTCGAACTGCTGAGTCAGATAGCTACTGGTGGAGTTCAGCGAGTTCATCATCACGTCAAGCTGAGTAAACTGCTCTTTGTAGCGTGCGACCATCGAATCAATTCGCGCACTGGCCGCGTTATACTGAGTCGTTAAGTTATTCAGCGTCTTGCTGACGCCATCCTTCGCGGCCTGAATAATGCCGGTACTGGAGATCCAGCTGGTGGTGCTTTTGCCAATAGTGGTGGTAATACCGGTTGTTTTACCATCACCAATCAGCAGATCTTTAATCCCTGAAGCGCTGGTTTTCATCGCCGCATTCAGTTTGTCGTCATTTACTTCAAGTTTGCCGCTATCCGGATCGGTTGTGATCCCCACCTGCGACAGCGTTTTAATGGTGGAGCCGCCCACAGAGCTGCTCAGCAGGCTCTTTAACTGAGTCTGGATGGTTCGTAACGTGGTATCACCCAGCAGGGCGCCATTGCTGCTGCTCTGGGCATCGGCCCCCGCATCCACAGCGGTATATTTGGTCAGGCTGCTGAACGTATCCTGTAGTGCGTTATAGGCCGTCACCCAGTCTTTAATCGCCTTCGTGGCTTTGGTGTTGTCAGTAGTTATGGTTAAAGTCTGGTTACCGGTGGTGACGTCGCTCAGGTTCAGGGTGATATCTTCCAGCGCATCGCTGATAGTGTTGCTGCTGTTTTCGATATCAACGTTATTGACCTTCAGCAGGGCGTTCAGAGCGGTCACGCTCTCTTCCATACCGTTACTGCTGTCGCCTTTGGTGCCGTTGTAGCCCATGAAGGATTGCAGCGCGGTGTCGCCACTTACGCTAATCGTCATCGCATTGTCTTCACCGGTCTCTTTCGAGGTGATAGACAGGCGATATTCACCGTTCCCAACGTTGATGATACTGGCGCTGACACCCGCATCGGCTTTGTTGATCGCGTCGCGGATCCCGGTCAGCGAGGAGTTTGCCGCGCTGATATCAATGGTGACCGGTTTTTTATCGCCGCCTTGCTGAATCGTGATCTTACTGTCGCTGGTGGCGATGGCCGCTTTATTGTCTTTCTGTACGCCGCTTGTCAGGGTTTGTGCCTTGGCAAGCTGCGTGACTTCAATGGTGTATTTCCCGGCCAGCGCACTGCCTGTAGTGGTCGCGCTGAATGCGGTGGTACTGCTGGTCGTCGTGGTGGCCGTAAACAGGTCGGCTTTACCTAATGCGGTATTGGCGGTCTGGAAAGATTCCAAGGCGCTTTTCAGCGTGCCGTAAGCGCTCAGTTTTGCCGTATAGGAAGATTGCTGATTAGAGATCGGCGTCAACTGCGCTTTTTGTGCGGCGGTAAGACTGTCCAGAATATCCCCTAACTGCAGACCTGAACCGACTCCCAACGTAGAAATACTTGCCATTTTAGTTCCTTAAAGTAACGACACGTAAAACGAATAAATGGGTTATCGGCCTTTATAGGACAAAGTTTACGATTAATTTCTTTTTTTAATGGCAAGAAAAGCGGGAGTAGAGAGGAGTATTTCTGTGGCTAAAAAAAATCATGAGATCCGTAAAAAAATTCTAAAGGTTGTTTTGGACCAGACGATAACACTCATGACGGCGAAGAAGCCGAAGGGTGGAAACCCAAATCTAACTCAAGATTTGATGAACAACAGGAAACGAAATCATGGCACAAGTCATTAATACCAACAGCCTCTCGCTGATCACTCAGAACAACATCAACAAGAACCAGTCTTCAATGTGAATCGCCACAGATAATCTAGACACTTCCGAGCCGCTGATAATATTGGTTTTCGTATTCAGTTGGTGGCATATGATCACTCGAACCATGCCGACGCTTACTGTTATAAAACATTTCGATGTAATCAAAAATATCACCGCGGGCTTCTTCTCGCGTTCCGTAGATCTTTTTCTTTATCCGTTCACGTTTCAGTAGCTGGAAAAAACTTTCTGCGACTGCGTTGTCATGACAGTTACCGCGACGGCTCATACTGCCCTCCAGCCCGTATGATTTCAGGAACGACTGCCACTCATAGCTTGTGTACTGACTGCCTTGATCAGAATGAACCAGCACCTGCTTTTGAGGATTACGTCGCCACACGGCCATCAGAAGTGCATTCAGGACAATATCCTTTGTCATCCGGGCTGCATTGACCAGCCAATAACTTTGCGCGAGAACAGGTCAACAACCACAGCCAGATACAGCCAGCCTTCGTGAGTCCGGATGTAAGTGATGTCCGTTACCCAACGCTCATCCGGTGCTTCCGGGTTGAACTGCCGCTGGAGCCTGTTGGGCGTCACGATGCTGGTTTCACCCTTACGTGCCCGTGGGCTACGGTACCCGACCTGAGCCCTTATCCCGGCTCGCTTCATCAGTCGCCAGACACGGTTAACTCCGCACTGTTGTCCGGTATCCCGCAGGTCGAGGTGGATCTTGCGATAACCATAAACGCAACCCGACTCCAGCCAGAACTGCTTTATCAGCCCCGTCAGCCTCAGGTCAGCATGATGCCGCCGTGAATCCGGCTGCTGAAGCCAGGCGTAAAAACCACTCGGATGCACATCCAGCACCCGACAAAGCAGTCGGACAGGCCAGCAATGGGTGTTGTCACGGATAAAGGCGTACCTCAGTCGGACAGCTTTGCGAAGTACGCCGCGGCTTTTTTTAATATGTCCCGTTCGTCGGTAACCCGCTTCAGCTCTTTCTGGAGGCGTCGGATCTCGGCCTGAGCGTCTGACTGGACTTTATTGGTTGAGGAATCCGGGCCATATGCCTTTATCCAGGCATAAAGACTGTGGGTGGTGATACCGAGACGTGTTGCCACGCTGGAAACAGAATGGCCGCGATCAACAACCTGTTTTACCGCTTCAATTTTAAACTCTTCGGGATAACGCTTACCGCTCATGGGCACCTCTCTTTAAGTCATCTTAAATGACTCTGAGGTGTCTGTTAAACCCGTGGCGATTCATCCAGACAAACTGCTGGTGTCCAGCGATGGTACAACCTTCTACGACGCGACCTACGACAAAGATACCAACTCTCTGAAGTTCGACAGCTCATCTGCATCTTCGATTACTACTGCTACTGCAGCAGCTGGTAAAGATATCAACGTCGGCAACGGCCAGATGATGAAGGCTGACGACATCACCGGTCGTACTGATTCTAACGTTGCAGCTAAACCGGAAATGTTCTTGGATCAGAATGGTAACTATCTGGTTTCTTCTGATGGTACTAACTACGCTACTGCTACCGTTGATGCCGCGACTGGTAAAGTATCCTTCGATTCCAGCACCGCAGCTGCTCTGGGTGCAGGCGTTAACGTAGGTAGCGCACTGACTGAAATCGGCAAACCAGGCGCAGCGGTAAACGTTGACTTGTCTGGCGTAAGCAACGTTACCAATGCACAACTGTTTGCTCTGAAAGACGGTAGCGGCTACGTTGTTAAAGGCGCAAACGCTGACGGCAAAGAAGTAATGTACAAAGCTACTCTGGACACTACCACGGGTAAAGTGACTCAGGGTGATCAGGTTACTGAAGATCCGCTGGCTTCTATCGACGACGCTATCTCTACTGTAGATACCTTCCGTTCTTCTCTTGGTGCTATTCAGAACCGTCTGGATTCCGCTATCACTAACCTGAGCAACACCACCACCAACCTGTCTGAAGCGCAGTCCCGTATTCAGGACGCTGACTATGCGACCGAAGTGTCAAATATGTCTAAAGCGCAGATTATCCAGCAGGCGGGTAACTCCGTGTTGGCGAAAGCTAACCAGGTTCCTCAGCAGGTTCTGTCTCTGCTGCAGGGCTAATCACCTGACGATGCTCAAACCCCGCTCCGGCGGGGTTTTTACTTTCCATAAATGCAATAATCCCCAAATAACCCCCCATTCCCCCCCCTATTCACACGATTAAAACCCCTCCAGAATCGGATAATCATGCCGATAACTCAACTAACGCAGGGCTGTTTATCGTGAATTCACTCTATACCGCTGAAGGTGTAATGGATAAACACTCGCTGTGGCAGCGTTATGTTCCGCTGGTGCGTCATGAAGCATTGCGGCTTCAGGTACGTCTGCCGGCGAGTGTGGAACTGGACGATCTGCTACAAGCGGGCGGGATCGGGTTACTGAATGCAGTTGACCGATACGACGCTCTGCAAGGAACGGCATTTACGACTTACGCAGTACAGCGTATTCGTGGTGCGATGCTGGATGAACTGCGCAGCCGGGATTGGGTGCCGCGCAGCGTCCGCCGCAATGCACGCGAAGTAGCGCAAGCGATGGGGCAGCTGGAACAGGAGCTTGGACGTAACGCGACGGAAACCGAAGTTGCGGATCGTCTGGGGATCACTACTGCCGACTACCGTCAGATGTTGCTCGATACCAACAACAGCCAGCTCTTCTCTTATGACGAGTGGCGCGAAGAGCATGGCGATAGCATTGAACTGGTGACGGACGATCATCAGCAGGAAAACCCGTTGCACCAGTTAATGGAAGGCAACGTACGCCAGCGCGTAATGGAAGCTATTGAAGCTTTACCGGAACGCGAACAACTGGTGCTGACCCTTTATTACCAGGAAGAGCTCAATCTCAAGGAGATTGGCGCCGTGCTGGAAGTAGGGGAGTCGCGGGTTAGCCAGCTGCACAGCCAGGCCATTAAACGCTTACGTACCAAGCTGGGTAAGTTATAGGTGATCCTTGTCACCCGTTAAGTGCCGCACAACGTATTGACAACCAGGAGTTATCATGACGGTGCAGCAATCTAAAAGACGGCCATTAAGCCGCTACCTGAAAGACTTTAAACACAGCCAGACGCATTGCGCCCATTGCCATAAACTGCTTGACCGCATCACGCTGGTCCGTCGTGGAGAGATCGTCAATAAAATCGCGATCTCCCGTCTCGATACCCTGCTGGATGAAGCCGGCTGGCAGCAAGAGCAGCAGGAGTGGGTGGCGTTATGTCGTTTTTGTGGCGACCTGCACTGCAAAGAGCAGAGCGACTTTTTCGATATTATTGGCTTCAAGCAGTTCCTGTTTGAACAGACAGAGATGAGTCACGGAACGGTGCGCGAGTACGTTGTGCGTCTGCGTCGTCTTGGCCAGCATCTGACCTCGCTGAATATTTCCCGTGAGCTTCTGACCGACGGTTATCTGGATGAAAATCTGGAGCCGTGGCTGCCTGCGACCAGCACCAACAACTACCGGATCGCGCTGCGCAAATATGCGCAATACAGGTCGCAAATGCCGATGGCGGTGAAGCAGAAAGTCCACCGTGAAACAACTTCTGATATATATTAAAAATGAATAACATGTAGCGCAGTCGTGTTTGACCTTGTGGTTGAACGCCCTACACTACAACCAAAATTCCAATCATATCGGGGTATGTATGAAATTTGCACTTCTGGGTCGTCAGGCGCTGATGGGTGTAATGGCCGTTGCGCTGGTTGCGGGTATGAGCGTCAAGACCTTCGCCGCAGAGGGTCTTTTAAACAAAGTTAAAGAGCGCGGCACGCTGCTGGTTGGGCTGGAAGGGACCTACCCTCCGTTCAGCTTCCAGGGTGACGACGGTAAACTGACCGGTTTTGAGGTGGAGTTTGCCGAAGAGCTGGCAAAACACCTCGGTGTGAAAGCCTCGCTGAAGCCGACCAAATGGGACGGCATGCTGGCGTCGCTGGACTCAAAACGTATTGATGTGGTGATTAACCAGGTCACCATCTCTGACGAACGTAAGAAAAAGTATGACTTCTCCACCCCGTATACCGTCTCCGGTATCCAGGCGCTGGTGAAAAAAGGTAACGAAGGCTCCATTAAATCTGCTGCCGACCTGAAAGATAAAAAAGTGGGCGTCGGTCTGGGGACCAACTACGAAGAGTGGCTGCGCCAGAACGTGCAGGGTGTTGATATCCGCACCTATGATGACGACCCGACCAAATACCAGGATCTGCGCGTAGGCCGTATTGATGCCATTCTGGTTGACCGCCTGGCGGCGCTGGATCTGGTGAAGAAAACCAACAACACCCTGGCCGTTGCCGGTGATGCCTTCTCCCGTCAGGAAGCGGGCGTTGCGATCCGCAAAGGCAACGAGGATCTGGTCAAAGCAGTTGACGGCGCCATTGCCGAGATGCAGAAAGACGGCAGCCTGAAGGCGCTCTCCGAAAAATGGTTCGGGGCAGACGTCACAAAGTAAGCAGTTGACTGAAAAAAAAGGCGCTTTGATAAGCGCCTTTTTTATTTCCTCGCCATCAACGTGCATAATAAAAAATTAGACTTAGACAGGGTTATGGAGGTTTTCATGTCATTACAGAACCTGACGCGTTTTCCGCGCCTGGAATTTATCGGCGCGCCGACGCCGCTGGAGTATTTGCCGCGCTTATCGGATTACCTGGGGCGCGACATCCTTATCAAACGTGATGACGTGACGCCCATAGCAATGGGGGGCAACAAACTGCGCAAGCTGGAGTTCCTCGCGGCAGATGCCCTGCGTGAAGGCGCCGACACGCTGATCACCGCAGGCGCCATCCAGTCCAACCATGTTCGTCAGACCGCGGCCGTGGCGGCTAAGCTGGGCCTGCACTGCATCGCCCTGCTGGAAAACCCGATTGGCACAAAGGCAGAAAACTACCTCAGCAACGGTAACCGCCTGCTGCTGGATCTGTTCAACGTGCAGATAGAGATGTGCGATGCGCTGACCGATCCCGTGGCGCAGCTGAATGAGCTGGCGACCCGCGTTGAAGCCCAGGGTTTTCGCCCGTATGTGATCCCGGTTGGCGGTTCGAATGCGCTGGGTGCGTTGGGCTACGTCGAAAGCGCCCTGGAAATTGCCCAGCAGTGCGAAGGCACGATCGGCCTCTCCTCGGTGGTGGTCGCCTCCGGTAGCGCAGGCACCCATGCCGGGCTGGCGGTCGGGCTGGAGCAGCTGATGCCGGAGGTTGAGCTGATTGGCGTTACCGTATCACGCAGCGTAGCCGATCAAAAACCGAAGGTAGTGTCGCTGCAACAGGCGGTGGCACAGCAGCTGGAGGTGAGCGCAAAGGCGGATATCGTGCTGTGGGATGACTATTTCGCGCCGGGCTACGGCACGCCAAATGACGAAGGCACCGAGGCGGTGAAACTGTTGGCACGTCTCGAAGGGATTTTGCTGGATCCGGTCTATACCGGCAAAGCCATGGCCGGACTTATTGACGGGATCGAACAGAAACGCTTCAAAGATGAAGGGCCGATTCTGTTTATTCATACTGGCGGGGCGCCGGCTCTCTTTGCCTACCATCCTCACGTTTAAATCACAGGCAGAAAAATCATAATGCAAGAAAGTATTCAACTGGTGATTGATTCGTTGCCCTACCTGCTGAAAGGCGCAGTATTTACGCTGCAGCTGAGTATTGGCGGGATGTTTTTCGGTCTGGTGCTGGGTTTTGTGCTAGCGTTGATGCGCATGTCGCCTCTGCTGCCCGTGCGCTGGCTGGCGCGTTTTTATATTTCCATCTTCCGCGGCACGCCGCTGATTGCCCAGCTGTTCATGATTTACTACGGCCTGCCGCAGTTTGGTATTGAGCTGGATCCCATCCCGGCGGCAATGATCGGTCTGTCGCTTAATACTGCTGCCTATGCGGCGGAAACCCTGCGCGCAGCTATCTCCTCCATCGACAAAGGCCAGTGGGAAGCCGCAGCCAGTATCGGGATGACGCCGTGGCAGACCCTGCGCCGGGCCATCCTGCCTCAGGCTGCGCGCGTGGCGCTGCCACCGCTCAGCAATAGCTTCATTAGCCTGGTAAAAGACACCTCGCTGGCGGCCACCATTCAGGTGCCGGAGCTGTTCCGTCAGGCGCAGTTGATCACCTCGCGCACGCTGGAGGTCTTTACCATGTATCTGGCCGCCTCGCTGATCTACTGGATCATGGCAACCGTGCTGTCCGCGCTGCAAAACTATTTTGAAAACCAGCTTAACCGCCAGGAGCGTGATCCGAAATGAGTGCTATCGACGTTAAAAACCTGGTGAAGAAATTTCACGGCCAGACGGTGCTGCACGGCATCGACCTGGAGGTGCAGGAGGGCGAAGTGGTGGCGATTATCGGGCCCAGCGGGTCCGGTAAAACCACGCTACTGCGCAGTATCAACCTGCTGGAGCATCCGGAAGCTGGCACCATTCGCGTGGGTGACATCACCATTGATACCGGTAAGTCGCTGGGTCAGCAAAAAGGGCTGATTCGTCGTCTGCGTCAGCATGTCGGCTTTGTCTTCCAGAGCTTTAATCTGTTTCCTCACCGCACGGTGCTGGAAAACATCATTGAAGGCCCGGTAATTGTCAAAGGCGAACCCAAAGAGGAGGCGACAGCCCGCGCCCGGGAGTTACTGGCAAAAGTGGGGCTTTCCGGGAAAGAGGGCAGTTACCCGCGCCGTCTCTCCGGTGGACAGCAGCAGCGTGTGGCAATTGCCCGCGCCCTGGCGATGCGACCTGACGTGATCCTGTTTGATGAACCTACCTCTGCGCTGGATCCGGAGCTGGTGGGGGAGGTGCTGAATGCCATTCGCCAGCTGGCACAGGAGAAACGTACTATGGTCATTGTCACCCATGAGATGAGCTTTGCCCGCGACGTGGCAGACAGGGCGATTTTTATGGATCAGGGGCGTATTGTGGAGCAGGGGCCGGCGAAAGCGCTGTTTGCCGATCCTCAGCAGCCCCGTACCCGGCAATTCCTTGAGAAATTCCTGATGCAGTAGCATATTTGCTTTTAATTGCTCCGGAATTAATCTCCGGAGCAAAATATTCATCCCTGAAATGAATGGTCCCGCGATTTTATCCCGCCACAAACCCCTAAGTGCATAAAATCTGTAGATAATTACCTCAGGGTCGATATTTTATACATATAAATAAGATTTATGTGTTAATTTAAGAAATCATAATAATGATTATCTTTACAGGGGCTTCATTCACTTGGTATGAAGGATTTAGACTTTTTTACATGGCGACGGGAGTGCTATCTCCGTTTTCAGGGGATGACATCCGCCAGCGAGGTATATCCCGAACTTCAGCGTCAAACTCAGAACCTGGGTTATGAGTATTTCGCTCTCTGCGTCCGTCATCCGGTACCGTTTACCCGACCGAAAGTCTCGGTGCACTCAACCTATCCGCAACAGTGGATGGCGCACTATCAGGCGGAAAATTATTTCATCATCGATCCTGTGCTGAAACCCGAGAATTTCGTCCACGGGCACTTACCCTGGAACGACGCCTTATTTGCCGATGCGCAGTCCTTATGGGACGGCGCGCGCGACCACGGTCTGCGCAAAGGGATCACTCAGTGTCTGATGCTGCCTAATCATGCGATGGGGTTCCTGTCGGTCTCCAGCACCAGCCTGTCGGTCAATATGATGGCGAATGAAGTGGTTGAGTTGCGTCTGCAAATGCTGGTGCAAATGGCCTTGACCACGCTGCTACGCCTGGAGCATGAAATGGTGATGCCACCCGAGATGAAGTTCAGTAAGCGCGAGAAGGAGATCCTGAAATGGACAGCGGAAGGCAAAACCTCGGCAGAAATAGCAATTATTCTCTCTATCTCTGAGAATACGGTGAACTTCCACCAGAAGAATATGCAGAAGAAATTCAATGCGCCGAATAAAACGCAAATAGGCTGCTATGCGGCAGCGACGGGAATTATCTGACTACACTTCAGTTCTGCGTGGCAGGCGAGTAAACGGCTGAATGCATTGCTTTCAGCCGTTTTTGTTTTATTGACGGTAAGCTTGTTTGATTTGCTTAACGGTGCTGGAAAATACCTCAGCCTGAGCCTGGTCTTCCATCTGGGCAATCTGGCGTTCCATCTTAATGATCACACGACCGGCATCCGCCTGGCCCATCGCCTGCAGCATCAGGGTCAACAGAGATTTCAGACAGGAGACTTCCTGTGCCAGTTCTTGATTATTCTCAGCAGTGGCAAAATCAGGTGTGCTCATTTATTTTCCTCATGATAAAAACGGCGCTTGAGCGCATAGTTCAAAGTTCAAGGCGGCGGAGTATACCACAAGCCTTAAAAAAAAACGCAGTGCTTGTTTTTTGTACTTTCAGCCGTTTTGTTTATTTAATTGAACGACCATTCACCCTACACTTTTAAGACGTTAAGCGGAGGGTATTGTTTAGCTAAGGTAGTTAGCAGGTTAATTATTGTTACTAAATTACGTGAGGTATTTTAACAATAAAAAAATAGCCCCTAAAATTTGTAAATTTTTGAAAACATCAACCTGAAAAAAGGCGCCTGAGCCGCATGGCGCAAGGCTTCCGTTTCCAGTTGATGTACAAGTTAATTTCCAAAAAAGAGAGTTATAACGAAGGCCTGCATTTTTTAACGTTTTCAGTTTGCGATAAAAAACGTTAATATGAGCCGAATTAACTGTCTGTAGCGTTATCCCTATTCTGGAGAATTTCCTTTGATCAACGTCCTTCTTGTTGATGACCACGAACTGGTGCGCGCAGGGATACGACGCATTCTTGAAGATATTAAAGGTATAAAAGTTGCTGGCGAGGCCTGCTGCGGTGAAGATGCCGTAAAATGGTGCCGGACGAATAGTGCAGATGTTGTCCTGATGGACATGAACATGCCCGGTATTGGCGGCCTGGAAGCAACGCGTAAAATCGCGCGCGCCTGGGTTGATACCAAAGTGATCATGCTGACGGTTCACACTGAAAATCCTCTTCCTGCAAAAGTGATGCAGGCGGGCGCCGCGGGCTACCTGAGCAAGGGCGCAGCCCCTCAGGAAGTTGTTAACGCTATCCGTTCTGTCTATTCCGGGCAGCGCTATATCGCTTCTGATATCGCGCAACAAATGGCGCTCAGCCAGATTGAACCAGAAAAGACCGAATCACCGTTTGCCAGTTTGTCTGAGCGCGAATTGCAGATTATGCTGATGATTACCAAAGGCCAGAAGGTGAATGAGATCTCTGAGCAGCTTAATCTCAGCCCGAAAACGGTGAACAGCTACCGCTACCGTATGTTCAGTAAGCTGAACATTCATGGCGATGTCGAACTCACTCACCTGGCCATCCGTCATGGTCTGTGCAATGCCGAGACCCTAATTAGTCAGTGAGTGAAGTGTTTGATTCCAGTGCTTTCCTGAAAACCGTCACCAGCCAGCCAGGCGTCTACCGGATGTATGACGCAGGCGGGACGGTTATTTACGTCGGTAAAGCGAAAGATCTTAAGAAGCGTCTTTCCAGCTATTTCCGCAGCAATCTTGCCTCCCGCAAAACTGAAGCGCTGGTCGCTCAGATCCAGCAGATTGACGTCACTGTGACCCACACAGAGACCGAAGCGCTGTTGCTGGAGCATAACTACATCAAGCTCTACCAGCCGCGTTATAACGTGCTGCTGCGTGACGACAAATCCTACCCGTTTATTTTTCTCAGCAGCGATACCCATCCGCGTCTGGCTACCCATCGCGGTGCCAAACATGCGAAAGGCGAATATTTCGGCCCGTTCCCCAACGGCTATGCCGTGCGGGAGACGCTGGCCCTGCTGCAAAAGATTTTCCCGATTCGGCAGTGCGAAAACAGCGTCTATCGCAACCGCTCCCGTCCCTGTCTGCAGTACCAGATAGGCCGTTGCCTTGGACCCTGCGTGGAAGGGTTGGTCAGCGAAGAGGAGTATGCCCAGCAGGTGGAATATGTGCGCCTGTTCCTGGCCGGTAAAGACGATCAGGTGCTGAACCAGCTTATTGCCCGCATGGAGAAGGCCAGCCAGGCGCTGAACTTTGAAGAGGCGGCGCGGATCCGCGATCAGATCCAGGCGGTACGACGAGTCACGGAAAAACAGTTTGTCTCTAATACCGGCGATGACCTGGACGTGATTGGCGTGTCGTTCGATGCGGGCATGGCCTGCGTACATGTACTCTTTATCCGCCAGGGTAAGGTGCTGGGCAGCCGCAGCTATTTCCCGAAAGTGCCGGGCGGTACCGAACTGGGTGAAGTGGTCGAGACCTTTGTTGGCCAGTTCTATTTGCAGGGCAGCCAGATGCGAACCCTGCCGTCGGAAATTTTGCTCGATTTTAATCTCAGCGATAAAACGCTGCTGTCAGATTCGCTGTCGGAGCTGGCGGGACGCCGGGTTAACGTCCAGACCAAACCGCGCGGCGATCGTGCCCGCTACCTCAAGCTGGCGCGCACCAATGCGGCAACGGCGTTGACCACCAAACTGTCGCAGCAGTCGACCGTTCATCAGCGTCTTATCGCGCTGGCAACCGTGCTTAAGCTGCCGGAAGTGAAACGGATGGAGTGTTTCGACATCAGTCATACGATGGGGGAGCAGACGGTGGCCTCCTGCGTGGTATTTGATGCTAACGGACCGCTACGGGCGGAGTACCGGCGCTACAACATTACGGATATCACTCCCGGTGACGATTACGCGGCCATGAACCAGGTGCTGTGCCGTCGCTATGGCAAAGCTATTGAAGAGAGTAAGATCCCGGACGTTATCCTGATTGACGGTGGTAAAGGCCAACTTGCACAGGCAAAATCCGTTTTTGCTGAGCTGGACGTAAGCTGGGATAAGCATCATCCGCTGCTGCTGGGCGTGGCGAAAGGCACCGATCGTAAAGCCGGGCTGGAGACGCTGTTCCTTGAGCCGGAAGGGGAGGGCTTTAGCCTGCCGCCGGACTCACCTGCGCTCCATGTGATCCAGCATATTCGCGATGAGTCGCACGCTCATGCCATTAGCGGTCACCGTAAAAAACGGGCAAAGGTAAAAAATACCAGCACCCTGGAAACGATCGAAGGGGTCGGGCCAAAACGTCGCCAGATGTTGCTGAAATATATGGGCGGTTTGCAAGGATTACTCAACGCCAGCGTAGAGGAAATTGCAAAAGTGCCAGGTATTTCGCAAGGGCTGGCAGAAAAGATCTACTACTCGTTGAAACATTGAGGGCTCTGTAGCAACATAGGGCTAATAATTACTGACAACAAACAGTTACCGTCACTATGCGATTAAATATCCCTACATTGCTGACGCTTTTCCGCGTCGTTCTCATTCCTTTCTTCGTACTGGCGTTTTATCTGCCATTTGTCTGGGCGCCTTTCGCATGTGCACTTATCTTTTTTGTTGCGGCAGTCACTGACTGGTTCGACGGCTACCTGGCGCGTCGCTGGAATCAAAGCACCCGTTTCGGCGCGTTCCTCGATCCGGTGGCTGACAAGGTGATGGTGGCCATCGCCATGGTACTGGTGGTTGAGCACTATCACAGCTGGTGGGTCACACTGCCTGCGGCGACCATGATTGCCCGTGAAATTATTATCTCTGCCCTGCGCGAGTGGATGGCGGAACTGGGTAAACGCAGCAGCGTGGCGGTCTCCTGGATCGGTAAGGTGAAAACCACCGCGCAGATGGCGGCACTGGTATGGATGCTGTGGCGTCCAAACGAGTGGGTAGAGTGGGCAGGTATTGGCCTGTTTATGGTCGCGGCGGTGCTGACCCTGTGGTCAATGTTGCAATATTTGAACGCCGCGCGCGGCGATTTGCTTGATCAGTGATCGTTTCGGCGCAATTTTCAGCAAACGATCTATCCTTGCGAAAATTAACGTTGACTCAAAACGTCAGGTAAGTAGAATGCAACGCATCGAACGACGGCACGGCCCGTTAGTCGATAGCAAAATCAAGTGATTAGCATAATGACTTGATGAATGCGGGAATAGCTCAGTTGGTAGAGCACGACCTTGCCAAGGTCGGGGTCGCGAGTTCGAGTCTCGTTTCCCGCTCCAAATTTAAGACATGCGCAATAGCGGGTGTCAGTCGCAAGACAAAAGATTTAAGGCGCGTTAGCAAAGCGGTTATGTAGCGGATTGCAAATCCGTCTAGTCCGGTTCGACTCCGGAACGCGCCTCCACTTTCTTCCCGAGGCCGGATGGTGGAATCGGTAGACACAAGGGATTTAAAATCCCTCGGCGTTCGCGCTGTGTGGGTTCAAGTCCCACTCCGGCTACCATGGGAAAAGAAGAATAAAATCAATGATAAGCAGTGTCGTATAAACCACCGAAAGGTGGTTTTTTATTACCTAAATTTCGCCATTCGCCATTGTTTCGCCATTCGCTTTCGCCATATGAAGAGGGCATTACTGCCCCCCGACTACCGGAACGATAGGTATTTTTCTGTCATAGCGTGCAGTCTGTGACGCATTTTTATGGCCAGCTATTCCCTGTTTATCATTCAGCGTTCCTTCAAGATCCGATATCCCTTTCGCTTTCAAATCGTGGAAAGTAAATTTGAAATCAAGCTCCGGGAATTTTTCAGCTGCAAGTGCTTTAGCTTTAGTCCACTGAGCATTGAACGCATCTCTGGTATACCTTAAGCCAGACGGCTGGTGGAGCAGGAAAATACTCACCATGCCGGGATTTAGGGGGAGAGATTCAGCAAGCCTCACTGCTTTATCAAGGCGTTCTGTCCATGCTTTAATTTGGTGGACTGCGGTTTTGCTCTGCTGGATCATGATGCCTTCACGGAGGATCTGGCTTTTCTTCAGGTCCAGGATATCCCCCTGCCTGGCGCAGCATAAATAAGCAAGTTCCATAGCCACTTTCACTGGGGTGTGAGCAACGCTTAATAGAGCCTCGTACTCCCTGTCAGTGACATAGCGAGTTCTGGCTTTTTCCTTAAACTGCTTCACCCCCTGGCAAGGATTCATCTTCACTTTGCCTCGTTCATATGCCCACCTGAATACACGAGAAATAAAAGCTTTTTCCCGGTTCGCCTGGACACGGCTTTTTACGCCTCGCTTGTCCATATACTTACGGATATGCTCTGGCTTGATGTTGTCTGGTTTCATCTTGCCAAACACAACAGTCACCTTTGCGCCGTATTTTCTGTAGTCCTTACGAGTTTCGGTAGCCAGCTCGTGGAAATCCCCGGAATTAAAGAACTCCTCACACAGAGCATTAAAATTAGTGCGCACCTTGGTGTCATTTATAAAATTCTCATAAGCCGACCAGACCTGTGCTTTGGTGAAATCGGCATTGCACAGCCTGACTGTTCCGCCTTCTGGCGTACGAAATTCATAGGCAGACTTGCCCCGGCGAACGCGGGGCGGCATCCAGTTATCTTCTGGATTTTTACGAGCTCTGGGCATTAGCACATGTCCTTGAAGTTTGGTTCTTCTTCCTCAGGATTGCTTACTACCAGCTTAAGTCCAGCAGGGTTGGAAACATGATCCCAGGTAGTCCCGGGTCTTCCATCCTTACGTGGAACAAAAAATACACCGCTCTCTTTCAGCGCCTTGCACTGAAGGGAAGGGCGGCGATAACCAGTAAGCTGATATAGATCATCTGGAGTTAGAAAACGTTGGCTTTGTCCGTTCATAGTATTTTCTCCACTAAACCGGCTGCACCCGGCAACATATCAATTGGTTTTCAAAACGCTAAATGCCATGAATACTTCAAGAGTGAACCTTCTATAAAATTTGACGAACCCACAATAAAAAATATATGTCATCAAAAGCATAGCTAATGTTGATATAAGATTGAAATGGGAGTTGTTTCCTGACCATATATTAATCGAAAGGGTAAAAAGAGCCACCCAAAAAAAGATTAAAAAGACCAAGCAAACGTTCCTGCAAAATCCATATAAAGCCACGTAATTTTGTATTTTTGGTTGGTGGTTGGAGGAGTGGTCATAAGAATAATGATAGGCAAGTCTAAATAGATCCCCTTGCAAAGCAAAATTATTTTTCAATTGGTTTAAATCAACTGAGAAAAAATATTGATAGGATTTGGCTAGCATTTTCCATAGAGGAGTGGCTAATTCCTTAGTAAGCTCTCTAGAGTAAAGTTTATTAAAAGTAATTAAGTCAAGGAACCAGATTGGGCATAGAATTGTTTTAATAATTATATACTTAAATCTTCTCCCCCAATTTTTCTTTACTACATCTTTGAAATGATTATTTAACTCCCAGAAAAGATAAATTGAAGGGTACTGTAATGTATCATTCATGTACTTTTCCACTAAAAAAGCAGAGCAAATTGCTATCGCATGGCCAATGATATATGCGAGTATTACAATTGAAGAATATCCTAGCAAACTGAGAGAAGACTCCTGTTCAATTGCTGCTTTCTTTAGCTGGATAATTACGTCCCAGTCAAGAGTGATTCCGCAAAAGTATAGAAGATATAGAAACAATCCTCCTGGTATAAGGTAACCGAGGAAATCATATATTGAAAATGGGTTCTGGTTCATATTCTCTCACTTGAAAAGTTGTAATTTATAGAGTGCAATATTATAAACGATCTCTCTTACGGAGTTTATCTACTATTTTTTTCTTTTAGATTGCGTTGTAAACATCCAGTTGATTTTTCCAAAACTATTCATGCCCAAGGGTTAGAGGTCATTGCGTGTTTAAGCACTGCATTCTCCGCAGTCAGCGCCACAAAATCAGTTTGAACCTTACCAAGTTCATGAACAGCAACCTGAACTGCATAAGCGAAGTTGGCAGAAGGGAAGTCACGAGCAACTTCAGCATCGCGTTGCATACGAACTGCAACGGCCATCAGTTCATCCAATTGCTCGCCGGTCATTGGTTTATTGGTTGTCATGATTCGCTTCCTGCTGAAGTTTGTGCTGCTTAACGAAGTGGGCCACAGCCTTTGACTGGCTGGTAACGACACCATTGAGGCTCACGTTCTTGCCGCGATAGATAGGGGCCGACCCGATCTCTTCGCCATCGAGTGACACGTAAAGGATTTTCCCGCGCACCTCAGCCGAAGGGATTGGCTGAGACAGGCGATAGGTTTCACGCGCTTCAGCAATCGCTTTGTGTTCGTCGATGATGGACAGAGCTTCAGCCAGCGCAGCACCCTGGATGGTGAACACCCCTTCGTCACTGATCTCAGCCTGGGCCATCAGTTCCACGAAACGACGCGCATTCTTGATGCTGAGTTCTGGAGCGATAGCGCTGCGGGTAACTTTCGTTTTACCCTGGGCAGCCGCAACTGCTTTATCGTGCTGCAGCACCTCGCCAGCCTTTTCGCCGTACTCTTTTACGCGATCAACAGCAACATCAACGGATACGGCCCCGGATTTAACTTCCTGCTGAACGTCATAATTCGCGGTGCTGAGTGTCAGTAACTTTTCAACGGTACCGACTGACTTATTGACCAGCTTCGCAATCTCGCTGGTGGTCTGGTTAAATGCGTTGTGCAACTCCTGAATAACCGCAGCCTGCTCAATATCGGAAAGGGGCAACTGGTTATTGCTGGTCATGATCCGCGCCAGGCGCTGCACATCGTTACCGTTAAACGGCATGATGTGAATGCGGTCTACTGGCTTACCGGCTGCACGGCAGCGCTCATAGCAGCGGCGACGGCGGTGGCCTTCAACGACCCAGACACCACCTTCATCACGCGCGATAACTTCCAGTGGAGGAACCGAACCACCGTTCATCAGATAGGTAAACAGCTCATCGTCTGCCTGGATGGTGCGTTCATCGTCGTCATGACGCTTGTTGAATCCTGCGCGAACATGGATATCGTCGAGGCTGATGAACATGCCGGTATCAGTGCGCTTGATAGTCCCGTCGCGGGACATCTGCTTGAATGAGTTAGCCATCAGAATGATCCCTTACCGACGATATCTTTGAACTCATGGATAGTTACTGACCCTTCATCCGGGTAATCAGCGTTCGCGATATTGAGACCGTATTTGATTACACCATCGTTGCTCAGCTCGCCTACCCAGAGAATGCCATCAGTGAAATCCCCGTATCGCTCATCACCGTTGCCGCAGCTGTCACAAATAGACTCAATGTCAGACGCGTCCAGATACATTTTCTCCGGAACGAGCTTCCATCCATCAGGAATAGTGCTTTGCCTAATTTCAGCAAGAACAACGTCCGTTGCCGGTGCTAATTCACGAAGTTCTTTCTGGGCTTCCAGCAGATGCATATTGGTGCGCTTCTTGGTGTGACGCTCGACAATACGATCACACTCTTTAGCCCAGCAGGTAACATCATCACGAAGTACAGTGTTCTCGATAGCGAGAACGGAGCGCTGTTGCATGGCCTCGCAAAGCGCCACGCTAGTGATATCAAGGCGGTTAGCCAGTTCGGTCATGATCCCGCGATAAGCCGGGGGAAGGAGTGCGGCCGCTTTACGGGCAGCGTCGATCAACTGCTCTCTGGTCATGCGTGGTTGTAAATCGGTGACGGTCTGTGCGTTCGTCATGGTTAGTTTCTCCGTTATATAAGCGTCCTGCACGACGCTGAATTTTGGTTGCACGAATCCCGCGCCTTACGGCGAGAGAAAATGATTTTGGTTCGCTTTAATAAGCACCCAGGGTAGGGCGCTTAATGAAGCGGGCGACTGCCATCGCCGGTTAGTTCTCCACACAACTGGAAGCGCACTCCAACGTTTCACACCTGTCACCCATAACTGATGGATTAAGGAATGCGCTTTCAGCTGTGAAAATGGGCGGTCGGCATTAAGGACATTCACAACTACCGACCGCCAAGACTACACACAGCTTTCGTTACTACGGGTTACCACGCTGGCTACGTGATTTGGTTGTGGCCGGTAACCAGCCGGAGATTTCCAGCTTCTTCTTCGCTTCAGGTACCAAGCTGAAAATCTACTTCCACAACGCTGAGAGCACTGATACGGTTGGCTGATGCCTCCGGATCGTCTTGCGGCTTGTATGATGGCCCGCTCATCGCCAATGCTCTCATCGTTGCACCCTCGTCTCTTCCGAGGTGTCACACCTAACCGCCACGCTGGTGAAACGTCTCTGACTGTCGTTCGTGCCTGGCTTGCACATTCCGGCTACCCGGCATGGAAAGTAGCATAGAGGAACCCTGCCGGACCGCTGCGACACATGTGCCATATGCCGTACTGCAAAAGTGCCTGTCTTTTCACCACGTCAGGCTCGGTGGTATTCTTGGAGTTCTCACACAACCAAGAAATTGAAAAACATGAACAATCCGTTATCCAATCTTCAGTTGGATGTTTGGTACAAGGTGTTGATCGTCATTTGCACGGTCGTATTCCTCTCTACTGCTGGCGGACTACTACCAAAACTTCCTACCAACTCCGCGCTTCTTATTTCTCTTGGCGGCGTATTTTTTTGCTGTGGAGAATGGAAAAACCATCCACGATACACAGTTGTTGAAGAGGCTATGGGCCAGAGATTTCTTGGCACTGGCTTCAAGCGCGCATTCAGTATCACCGGTACGATTCTTTGCTTGATTGGCGCTTACCTGATCTACAAAGGAATCATGCCACTTCTCTAAATCACAACCGCACTTAGGGCACTTGCTATAAACAGGACTGAACTTCATCCCATCTGGGAGAGTAATCATCTTTCTGTTTGCGCTTGTGCTCATTCTTTTTGCTCACAGGAATGTTGTTGATGAATTGAATATACAAAACGTATCCATGTTAGTCAATACGATTTGTATACAAAAAATGAGAGGCAACGTTATGTATCTTTATGGGTAAAAGAGAGGGGTAATGTCATTTCGGCATTCAGATATTCGGGCAGGTTTTCGAATACGATTTTCTGAACCCAACCAGAAAGTTGGGTTGTAAGGAGTCTTTAGATGAGACGTAGCTTGGTTTCAACACCAACGCCTATAATTCTACAGTTGCCGTTGATTGGCACAAGAGGCCACTGAGGGTTAAGTCCCTTCAAATATTTTTGACCACCATCAATGATTAATTTTTTGAAGGTGGCTTCGTTTGTATCTGATAGTTTTGCAACAACCAAACTTCCGTTTACTGGTTCTCTTCCCGTGTCAAACAAAACAAACGTACCCTCAGGAACGCTCAGCCCGGCTGGCGCGGTCATAGAATCACCTTCCACTTCTAGCCAAAAGGCATCTCCCTGAATATGAGCATCTGACTCAAGCCATTGGTCAATATCTTTCAGGGTATAAGCTTCGACGGCTTCACCCCAGGCTCCTGCCTTGACGCTACTTAATACGGGATATTTCTTGCCAGGTTTATAGCGTCCCACATACTCAACATCCCCTTTAAGGTTCTCGTCCATGATTAAGCCACCCGCTCCAACGGAAAAATTTTTCTTACCTAGAAACTCAAGGATTCGTGCGATCTCCCCCAGGCTGGGCTCACGCCGGGCGTTTAGCCAATGGCTTACTGCACCTTTGGTGATACCAAGGTGTTCAGCAAGCTGCTCTTGAGTTATCCCCTGAGTTTTCATCAGGGTTTTAGCCAAGTCGTACCATTTCATAGTCATACCCAAATAATACAACTTGTATACTTTTAATCGAGGCACAAAACGTATATCTTACTTGCGAATTAAAGATACAAAATGTATATTTCTTATTGTGAACAGGAGAGTGAAATGAATAACCTTCGAGCAATTAGAACCAAGCTAGGCATCACTCAAGGGCACTTAGCAAATGTCCTTGGAGTGACCAAAGGCGCTGTTTGTCATTACGAAAACAGCAAGAGAAAAATGAACATCGATCAGTGCCGCGCCATCGTTTCTGCCCTCAATCATTTTGGCGCAAATGTAAGTATCGATGATGTTTTCCCACCGCTGCAATCTACCGAATCAGCGGCCTAAAAATAACTACCAAAGGAAAAACAAAATGGTAGACAGCATAAACACAGCGATTCGTCTGATGTGTAAGGCACATAAAAATGGTCGTGTCGGTATGGCAGCCGAACTTGGTATGACCATCGATCAGTTTCACAACCATATGTACCAGAAGTGCAGCAGCCGGTTTTTCACCCTGGCTGAACTGGAAAAGATGCAGTCAATTTCTAATACCGCTCACCTGGCTGAGTACTTTGCAGCGCAATGCGGAAAACTGCTGGTGGATATTCCGGCTCCGGGTAGCCTGGACAACGTTGATCTCTATGAACTCGATATGAAAGTGACGGCTGCAGCTGGCGAACTGGCATCAGCAAAGATGGCTGCAGCAGCAGATGGTGTGATTGACCGTAAGGAACGTAAGACCCTTTCGGATTTATTCAACAACAAGCTTCGTCACCAGATTCACGGGTTTCTGGGCTTCATGGCGCTTTATGGAGTGGGCGTATCGGATCAGGCAGTAGATGTTTTTATTTCAACCGGCAGAAAAGGTGACGCCCCGAGTGTGCAGCTCGAGGCGTCGGGCGCGCCGGTTCTTTAGTGGAGAAACTAACGCATGAACAGTTTAAACCGATTCAGGCCAGCGAAGCAATTCAGATGCCTGCCGCTGGTTGGGAAAGAATCCCCGTTCGGCTATGTGGGAATAGTATCCGGCGATAGCGGAGACAACAACTACCAGCCATGTGCAGAAATGGTAGCCGCATTTGCTCTGATGAACGAGAAGGGGCGCGAAGAATGGCTGAAGTTGACCGGAGGTTCCGAGACCACCGAGGCATCCTTGTTCGGGTTATCCGATGGGAGCCAGATACACGACGCGTTATATACCTTCGCGAAGGGTACGGTCATGAGTGCTTCAGCCCTCTTGAGCAATTCCAGCGCAAATTTACAGAGTTAAAGGACTGCCATGAGCCTGTTAATGCCATCCCGGCCAATAGTGATAAACCCTGACCTTGCGTACAGCATTGGTCTCAATGAGGCGATTGCGTTGCAGCAGGTGAACTACTGGCTGAAAGAGACAAACTCCGGCCTGGAGCGCGACGGCGTGCGCTGGATCTATAACACCAACGAGCAGTGGCTGGAGCAGTTCCCGTTCTGGTCTGAGTCAACCCTGAAGCGCACCTTCACCCGCCTGAAGACTCTCGGCGTGCTCAAAATTGAGCAGCTGAACAAGTCCCAGCGCGACATGACGAACTACTACACGATCAACTACGAAAGCGAGCTTTTAGATGAAGTCAAAGTGACTAAATCCAGGAGTTCAAATTGCGCTCGTCCATCAGGTCAAAATGAACCGATGGAACAGGTCATTGTGAAACGCTCCATCGGGTCAAAACGAACCGCTGTCATCAGGTCAAATTGCACTGATGTTCTTACAGAGAATACAACAGAGAATACAACAGAGAGTACTACAGAGAATAAAACCCCTTCTTGTCCGGTTGCGTCGCAACCCGACCCTGCCGTGGTGATTACTGATCAGGCAAAACAGGTTTTATCTCACCTGAACCAGACAACCGGATCACGGTACCAGGTCTGCAAGTCGTCTCTGGAGAACATTCGCGGCCGCCTGACCGAAGGATTTACGCTTGATGAGCTGATGCTGGTGGTTGATTACAGCGTCGAGAAGTGGGGCGACGATCTGAAAATGGCAGAGTATCTGCGCCCGACAACCCTGTTCCTGCCCTCCAAGTTCCCTGGCTACCTGCAATCGGCGAATAAGTGGGACTCCGCCGGGCGCCCGGCACGCGAAACATGGGGCCAGCGTAAAGCGGATCCGATGAAGTTCGGTCCTGTTGATAAAAAAATTCCTGAGGGATTCAGGGGGGCAACATCATGAGCATCGAATCCGAAGTTTTGCAGTTCGCGCTGGATAACCCTGGCTGCAGCACCCGTCAGGTTGCCAATGTTCTGACCCATAGCTCGTTTCGCACGATCAGCCGCTGCCTGTTCCGTTTTCACAACGAGGGGAAGCTCAAGCGCGAGATTCATAACGACACGACGATTGTGTATTACCCCTGCGAAGGCTTCGTCAAAACAGAAGCCGCAGCAGCTGCTGCTTCCTACGCAGAAACAGTGAAGACCCTGACTGATTTAGAAAAATACGCCGTAGAACTGGAGGAAAGGGGGCTTTACCTGCGCGCTGCGACGGTATGGCTTCAGGCTTTCGACCTGACATCTGTGAATAAGGATCGGGAGCGTTACGTCAAACGACGTGCGTCATGCCTCAAACAGGCCAAGAAACGCAGCGTAACAGACGCGTGCTTGCTGGCAGGCCATTACATCGGAGAAGACCAATGACCAATAAATACTGCCGGGACCTGGCCGAACTGCGCAGCCAGCCGCTGCACGAACTGAAGGAAGTCGGCGACCAGTGGCGCACGCCGGATAACATTTTCTGGGGTATCAACTCCATGTTTGGCCCGTTCGTTCTGGACTTGTTTACCGACGGCGAGAACAGCAAATGCGAAGCGTATTACACCGCTGAGCACAACGCGCTGGTGCAGGACTGGTCCGCCCGGGTGTCAGAACTCAACGGCGCCGCGTTCGGGAACCCGCCATACAGCCGCGCCAGCATGCATGAAGATGATTACATCACCGGTATGCGTTACATCATGCAGCACGCCAGCGCGATGCGTGACAAGGGCGGTCGCTTTGTCTTCCTGATCAAGGCTGCAACCAGCGAGGTGTGGTGGCCTGAAGATGCCGATCACGTTGCGTTTATCCGCGGCAGAATTGGTTTCGATCTGCCGATGTGGTTTGTGCCAAAAGACGAAAAGCAGGTGCCGTCCGGAGCGTTCTTCGCTGGTGCAGTAGTCGTATTCGACAAGACCTGGCGCGGCCAGGCGATGAGCTATATCAGCCGCAAGGATCTGGAGGCGCGAGGGGATGCATTCATGGCGCAGATCCGCCGCGAAGCTGAGCGCCTGATTAAGCAGGATCATCCGCAGCAGCATAATCAAGATTCTGTCACGCCCGAGCACTTACCTGATATCTGGCCTGCCGAGGTGGCTCTAATTTGCAAGCAGGTAGAGGAGATCTCTGGGCTAAAAGAAAACGAACAGCGCAAGGTTAAGCATCACATCAACCGCATGTGGCTGGAGAAAATGCCGGTACCGGCAATCGTCACCGCGGCCCGGTCGCTGGCCGTCGCCATGGAGGAATATGCGTGAGAGAAATTATCGTTGATAACTTTGCCGGCGGCGGCGGGGCGAGTACGGGAATTGAGCTGGCGATCGGCCGCAGCGTGGACATTGCCATCAACCACGACGAGAACGCCGTGGCAATGCATACCACCAACCACCCGGATACGCTGCACTACTGCGAATCCGTTTTTGATGTCGATCCTGTCGCTGCGACCGCTGGCCGCCAGGTGGGGCTGGCGTGGTTCTCCCCGGACTGCCGCCACTTCTCGAAGGCCAAAGGCTCAAAGCCGGTGGAGAAAGAGATTCGCGGTCTGGCGTGGATCGTCATTCGTTGGGCGCTGGCGGTTCGTCCGCGCGTGATGATGCTGGAGAACGTGGAGGAGTTCAAAACGTGGGGACCGCTAATTGCATCCGATGATGGCGGGCAGCGCCCGGATCCGGCCCGTGCTGGAGAAACTTTCGAGGCATTCTGCGGCATGCTGTCCGGCGGGATATCTGCCGGGCATCCGGCGCTGGTGGAGTGCTGCGAATTTCTGGGTATTGACGCCGACGGTGTGCAGGCGCAACAGCTGGTAGCCGGGCTGGGTTATGCCGTTGACCACCGAGAACTGCGCGCGTGCGACTTTGGCGCGCCGACCATTCGGAAGCGGTTTTTCATGGTGATGCGTTGCGACGGCGTGCCGGTGACCTGGCCAGCGCCGACCCACGGCGACCCGAAAACGCCAGCAGTGCAGGGTGGCAAGCTGGCGCCATGGCGTACCGCGGCGGAATGTATCGACTGGTCAATTCCGGCGCAGTCCATCTTCGACCGCAAAAAGCCGCTGGCGGAGAACACGCTCAAGCGCATCGCTCGCGGTATCCAGCGCTTCGTGATTGATAGCGCCTCGCCGTTTATCGTGAAGTGCAACCACACTACGACGAAAGGGAAATACGACTGCTTTCGTGGGCAGGCGCTGGCGGAGCCGCTGCAGACCATCACCAAAACACATGGCTATGCGATCGCGGTACCGACGGTAACGCCATTCCTGGCCGGTAATGGCGGCAGTGAGTACCAGGCGAAGCCGCGCCCACTGGATAAGCCAATGCACACGATCCTGAAAGAGTCCAGGGCTTGTGTTGTCGCGCCGGTGATCGCCCGGCAGTTCGGCGCCAGCATCGGGCACCGGGCCGATGAGCCGAGCGCCACGATTACTGCTGGTGGTGGCGGTAAATCGCAGCTGGTGTCCACGACACTGATTCAGATGGGTTACGGCGAACGCCCGGGGCAGGAGCCGCGCGTGCCGGGCCTGCATAAGCCTCTGGGCACTGTCGTTGCTGGCGGTGGTAAGTTCGGGCTGGTGGCGGCGAATCTGGTTAAGCACTTCGGCGGGAACTACCAGGGCGCTGGCGTAGCGCTGGACGAACCGGCACACACGGTCACCACCACCGATCACCATGGCCTGGTCACATCGCATCTGGTGATGCTACGTGGCACCTGCCGGGATGGTCGGGTGGTTGAAGCGCCAGCGCCGGGGTTAACTGCGGGCGGCTTGCATGTCGGGAACGTAGAGACCAGCCTGGCGACCGAAGGTTATGACGGGCAGCGCGCGGCGCAGGCGCTGACGTTCCTGCAGCAGTATTGCGGTGCGGATTCTGACGGGATGGTGACTGTTGATGGCGTGGTCTATCGCATCGTGGATATCGGCATGCGCATGCTGCAACCTGCCGAACTGTACCGCGCCCAGGGTTTCCCGGAGTGGTACATCATCGACCAGGACTACCGAGGCGTGAAGTACGCGAAGGATAAGCAGGTAGCTCGCTGCGGTAACGCTGTGCCGCCGCCGTTCGCCGAGGCGTTGGTGCGCGCAAACTTGCCTGATATGTGCACGAGCAAAGAGGAGAAGGCCGCGTGAAAACACTGAGCATGCGCCAGCAGGAGGTCTTAGACCTGCTGGTCGATTACCAGAAAGAACACGGGTTCCCTCCAACCGTTGCTGAACTGGCCGGGTTAATGGGCTGCCGCTCGCATAACTCGGCGCGGGACGCTTTGCTCATCCTCCAGCGAAAAGGGGCCATCACGATCACCCCGGACGTTTCCCGCGGGATCTCTATTACAGGGCAGCAATCCGAAGATGAAGCCATTGCGATAATTCGTGCGCTGCTGCTCGGCGATGAAAGTGCGCGGGAGCAGGCGCTCACATTTCTGGAGATCCGCGGGGTCGAGCTATGAAGCTAACCCTGCCATTCCCGCCGAGCGTCAATGCCTACTGGCGATCCCCAAACAGCGGCCCGTTGAAAGGTCGCACTCTCGTTAGCGCAAAGGGGCGGGCATTCCAGAGTGAGGCATGCGCGGCGATCATCGAGCAGTTGCGCCGATTACCGAAGCCCAGCAGTGCGCCGGCGGCGGTGGAGATCGTTCTTTTCCCGCCGGACGCCCGCCGTCGCGACATCGACAACTACAACAAAGCGCTGTTCGACGCGCTGACTCACGCGGGTATCTGGGAGGACGACAGTCAGATTAAGCGAATGCTGGTGGAGTGGGGACCAGTAACGCAGAAAGGAAAGGTCGAAATCACGATCAGTAAGTACGAACCGGCGGGTGCAGCCGCTTGATAAGTGGAGAATCGCATGAATCAGTTAATCGTTAATGGTGCAGTGACAATGTCCAGCCGGGAAATTGCGGAGCTGGTACAGAGCAAACATAGTGACGTTAAACGCTCAGCGGAGCGCCTCGTTGCTGGTGGCGTTTTAACCGCGCCATTGGCGCAGTTCGATTTCGAGCACAATGGCAACATTTATCAGGAGTACCGGTTCAACAAACGTGACTCGCTGGTCGTGGTCGCCCGGCTGTCGCCGGAATTTACCGCCGCGGTTGTCGATCGCTGGCAGGAACTGGAGGAGGGACGGAGTATCAGCGTGCCCCGATCTTTACCTGAGGCGCTGCGCCTGGCGGCAGATTTGGCCGAGCAAAAAGAGCAGCTGACGCTCCAGCTCGCAGCAGCTGCGCCGAAGGTTGAATTTGTCGATCGCTACTGCAGCGCCAGCGGCTCACTCTCATTCCGCCAGGTGGCAAAACTGCTTAAAGCCAAAGAAACTGAGTTCCGCCTTTTCCTGATCGAGAACGACATCATGTATCGGCTCGGCGGGGCGCTGACGCCGCGGCACCAGCATATCGATGCAGGGCGCTTTGAGGTTAAAACGGGGACTTCGACCACTTCAAACCACGCTTTCAGCCAGGCGCGCTTTACGGCTAAAGGAGTGAGGTGGATCGGCGGATTGTGGGCAGAGCATATCGCTAAAGGGAAGGCTGCGTGAGAGCGTTATTAACTCCTGTCGTCGTAAAAGAGTTCGGGATCGTGGCTTTCCGGCCTGGTCCTGAGCTTATGCCGCATTTCCAACGTGGCCGCATTCTTCTGGAGAACGAGCCGGAGCGCCTGGCGGGTGTTCCAACCGGGGAGATCCCGGCGGCGCGGCAGCCGCTGGCGGAGGACCCGGCAATGGTACCCGTGTTTGAGCATGCCGATGTGATTAAGCGGGCTGGTGGCCTCTCATGTCTGGAAGCCTGGCTGATGCGGGAATCCGGCTGCCAGTACCAGCACAGCGACTATCACCACCATGAAATGGTCACCATGCGGCATGCCCCCGGCGTGCTGCGGCTGTGCTGGGCCTGCGATATCCTGGTGCGGGAGCAATTTACTAACGAACTGGCGGGCATTGCGCGGGAGAACCTGGTAGCCTGGCTACTGTCGGTTGTTCGCGCCGGGCTGGGTTTCGATGATTCGCACGTCGTGACCCTGCCAGAACTGTGCTGGTGGCTGACGCTCAACAAGCTGGCGCACGCCATCCCTGAGACGGTGGCGCGCAAGGTCCTGCGTATTCCGGCAGAGAAAGCGCTATCGGTGACGCGTGAGGCTGACATTGTGCCGTCGGTACCGCCCACCAGCATTGTAGAGGAGGCGGCTAAAAAGGTGCTGGCGCTGCAGGTGGATCCGGAGACGCCCGAATCCTTCATGTTGAGGCCAAAGCGCCGACGCTGGCAAAACGAGAAATACACCCGCTGGGTAAAGGCGCAGCAGTGCGCATGTTGCCAGAACCCGGCAGACGACCCCCACCACCTGATCGGCCACGGCATGGGTGGCATGGGAACCAAAGCGCATGATTTGTTCGTGATACCGCTGTGCAGGGCGCATCACGACGAATTGCACGCTGACGCTGTGGCATTTGAAGCGAAATACGGCACGCAGCCGGAGCTGCTGTTGAAAACATTAGACCGGGCGCTAGCCATCGGCGCACTGGCGTAGACGGAGTGGAGAACGCTATGAATCTGGACGGAGTTTTAAAGTTTTTTGCACCGAAAGGGATGCACATCTCTGATAGCGTGCGCGCAACCGCGGGCGATCAGTTAACGGTAACCGACATCATGGCTGCGCTGGGCATGACTCAGGCCGACGCCGGGATCGGTCTTGCCATGTATCTGGGGAAGGCTGGCATCAGTCCACAGGATAAAGAAGCCGCTATCAACTGGCTGACGGAGTACGCCAAGCAGCACGCACCAATGGCGGTACGCAAAGCAGCTGGTAAAAAGTTTCCTCTCTGTATGCGGATCCTCGCCAGATTCGCATTCAAGGATTACGCCTCATCAGCTGCTGACAGTACCGATTGCCAGAAATGCCGGGGCAAGGGCTTCATTACCAGGACCAGCGTGATCACCAAAAGCCATTACACGATGCGCCTACCTCAATTCGCCAAGGATCAGGGCCAGTCTCCATCTGATTTTGAAGTCTTCCGCGAGGTAAAGGATGTGGACCACCAGCTGTGTGGCAAGTGCAACGGAACCGGTCAGCTCAGTAAGCGCTGCCAGTGTGGCGGATCTGGTCAAACCCTCGACCGAAAGCAAACTGAGTTGCAGGGCGCGCCGGTTTATAAGGAGTGCAAACGCTGTGAGGGGCGAGGATACAGCAGGCCGAAATCATCAGTAGCGTATCGCGGCGTTCTGGCCGAACTGGACAGCCTTCCTGATCGTACCTGGCGATACAGCTGGAAGCCGTTTTATGAAAGTCTGGTGACGAAATGCTTTCAGGAGGAGAGCAACGCAGATACCGAACTCAAGAAAGTAACTAGCGTGCAAATTTTGCTCTAAATCTCATATTTTCGGTTCACGTTACTTGCAATGTTGCCGTTTTTGTGTAAATTTAACGTTAACGATGGGCATTGTATGTTCACAGTTAAAAAGCCCGCCCTGAGCGGGTTTTTTTATTTGGTAAATAACAGTACATCTTAAAAATCCCTTCCTCTGATTTTTAGAGAAAAGTTACTTTTCCTCGCTTATGAATTATTAGAACGCAAAGGATTTAAGAAATTGTGAGCTAAATTTTTGCAACATTTATCAATAGGCAAAACCGAACAAAAATTCTTTTAGCCCAAAATTGTGCATATGTGTATAAGTAAGGTGTGTTTATGCACAGCTTTTCCCCTTGAGTTGTTGGTGGTTTTGTTTTTAGTGCTGCCCTCTGTGGATATCTCGAGTTTCTGTGGATAAGGATCGACGCTTGTTCAAATGGTTATCCACAGAGGCCTGTGGATTAAACGTGTATGATTGTGGTACAAAGACGCTCGTTAGTAATGCAACGTGTATTGACAATCGTCAAAGCTAGGCCAGACAAGAGCTTGGAGAGAGTCAAGAGAAATTTTGCATTCGGCGTAATTTGGAAAACAGAAAATTAAGTTGAAGACTATACTGCTGATAGTAGTAGTGATCGTTTATGAGTAGGGGGGCTAATATGTTTTGCGAAGAAAGAGTGGCTCAGATGGCCGCCTATCTACTGTCGAAAGGCGGTGGACGCATGCCATACCTTAAGCTCATGAAATTGATGTACCTCTCTGATAGAGAATCAATGGACCGTTTCGGTGAGCCTATCACAGGTGACCGCATGGTGGCCATGCCGCATGGTCCAGTCTTATCTCGTTCTTTAGACCTCATGAATGGTACAGAAACGGGCGAAGAAGGTTGGAAAAATTGGATTTCTGATGCTGACAATTATGAGCTTAAGCTTTTATGTGACAGCTTAAGTCGTGATGATTTAGATGAACTCAGTGAGGCTGAGATTTCAATTCTAGATGCCGTCTATGCAAGCTTCGGTAAGATGAGTAAATGGGAGATCAGGGATTATACCCATTCAAAATGTCCTGAATGGACCGATCCACGTGGCGGTGCGTTTACAATCAATCCTGAAAATGTGTTCCGGGCGCTTGGAAAACCTGAAGAACTTGTTAGACATTTATCTGACAGGATGAGAGAATTCTCCGAACTAGATTCAATTGCTTACGGATTGAAATGACAGCGGACTTCAGCCCAGTACAAAAAGGCACGATTATGCTCCTTTCTGGTTCGAAGGAGCATTTGTTCTTCATTTGTAACGACCCCGTATTTTATCCCAAACTTGCAAAAGAATCTTTCCTTGCCGTTAATTTAACCTCTATAGCTGACGGAATCGAACCCGACTCTTCTTGTCTGTTGAATGTTGGTGATCATCCTTTTGTTCGGCATCCAAGTTATGTCTTTTATAGGCGAGCAGAAATTTTTGGTGCTGATTCGGTTATCCAGCGAGTCAGTGCTGGGGACATACGAATTCATGATCCTTGCAGCGAAGGAACGTTTCAACGCATCCTGGGTGGGTTCAATCTTTCACCTCATGTTAGGCCAGTAATAAAAAATTATTACCAAAAGTACTGCGTTCCAACTGTTTCCTCTGCAGCTTAGCTGAATATAAATCTCAAATACTGATCTTCAAGCCTTGGCATCTGCCAGGGCTTTTTTGCATTTAGCATTCACTGCAAAAGTTTGAAGCCAGAGCAACGATGACCCGCAGTGTGGTTAAAGTTTTTGCTATCAGTTTCTGTAACAACCTTTTCTTCAATCACTTCACAAAGCGCCCCGACATAATCGGAGGTGAGGTACATGTCTCTTATGAGCAAACTCGTAACCGGTGTCGCGTTAGGCACTTCCGGCGGCACCATCTTGAACGGTGTTCTGACAAAACTAAGTCCTGATGAGTGGAGCGCCGTCGGTGTGCTGGCTGGCATTGCCGGGATAATCGTTACCGGGCTCATTAACTGGTATTTCAAACGCAAGGTCGCCAATGCACAGGTAAAGGCGCTTGAGAAGTATGGCCCAGCAGTCAAAGTCGGAGATGAATAAATGCCAATGACCAGTAGCCTGCGTAACAAACTCATCGCCGCTGCTGGTGGTGGTGCAATGCTGATTGCCTCACTATTTCTTGGTGGGCAGGATGGCGTAGAAGGGCGGAAATACGAAGCATATAAAGACGTCGCCGGGGTGTGGACTGTCTGCGACGGCCATACGGGCCGGGATATCGTGAGAGGGAAGAAGTATACCGATCGCGAATGTGACCAGTTGCTGTGGAAAGACCTCCAGCCAGCAAAGCGAACGGTAGACAGTCTGGTAAAAGTGCCGCTGGGCGAATATCAGCGCGCCGCGCTTTACAGCTTTGTCTTTAACGTTGGTTCTGATGCGTTCTCGAAGTCCACTTTGCTGCGTAAGCTGAACAAAGGTGATCACGACGGCGCGTGTGAAGAGATGCGGCGCTGGGTTTACGCTGGTGGCATGAAATGGAAAGGCTTACAGAACCGGCGAGAGATGGAGCGCTCGATGTGCCTGGCGGAGAGCAAACATGACATTTAGCCTTCGAACGATTCTACTGATCGCTCTCGTGGCTGTCCTGCTGGCAGTTGGCTATGGCGAGCTACGTTACCTGAATGGCTGGTACGCCCACGCTGACCATATCAACGCCCTGGCCGCCGATAATCGCGCCAAAGCAGAGAAGGCAATTCAGCCTATTGAGCAGAAGGCCGCGCAGGCCAGCGACGAAGGCCGGATCATCTACCGAACCATAACCCGCGACGTGGTGAAATATGTCCAGAAGCCGAATCGTACCGTTTGTGCTTTTGATGATGAGTCTGTCCGGCTGCGGCAACAGGCTATCGACGCTGCCAACTCCATCAGCGGATTTGATGCAGGACCCGTGCAAGGGAAGTGATGCTGGCGCCAACAGCGATGAAGATCTGCAAGCTGATGTTGAAACCGCCCAATGCCTTCGCCAGCTGCGGCTCAATACGTATCGATGGCAGGCCTGGTACAATGCTGTGAAATGAGGACGGATTCTGGTAATAGAGGGCTTTTAAATGGTTACAAAATTAAAATCATAACACCTTTGGTTAGGACCGCAGGGCAAATCAAATGCCTCTCAGAGCTTGCATGAGAGGATTACCTGACTGGGTACGCCGCATTTGCGTGCGCCCCTGATCCAGATTAATAAGTTTATTTTCCAAATTGCCGATACTAACTCTTCATTCCAATGGAGAAATAGTGAATGTCAAAAAAAGCCACAATCTCATATTATGTGATGGTCACTTTCGATATCACAGTTGGTGATAAATCGAACATCTATGGTGAGGTTTCAGACTTACTAGAAACGAACGGTCTTACTAAAGATTTTGATGGAAATGAACTTCCTGAAAACGTGTACTTTGGAACCAGAGCCGCTGAGATCACGTACGAAGGTGAGGTGCTTACTCAAGAAGATATTAAAGCCAGAGGAGCACAAATAACAAAGCGTTATTATAAAATGCTTAGTGACTTCTTCATCGAGAAAAAAATTAAATACAAGATATTTATTACAGCAAGCCGTAAAACGACTACGGCTATCAGATATACAATCACAAAGAAATAAAACGAACCGCCTTCGGGCGGTTTTTTTTGCCATCAGCATGGGTAGACACATCGTAATGGCTGTAGAGGATAAATCGCATATATCCCCTACAGGGTGTAAAACACAACCTCGCTCACACGGGGCTTTTTTATTGGAGCCAACAATATGCCAGCAGCTATCCCGCGCGCCTGCCGTAAACGCGGGTGCTCCGGCACCACCACAGATCGTTCCGGCTACTGCGATGCGCACCGTAACGAAGGGTGGCAGCAGCATCAGCGAGGACTGAGCCGCCACCAGCGTGGCTACGGCAGTAAGTGGGATATCATCCGCCCCCGCATCCTGACGCGTGATCGACATCTATGTCAGGAGTGCCTGAGGAATGGAAAGCCCGTTCCGGCATCGACAGTGGACCATATCAAACCCAAAGCTCACGGCGGCACAGACGACGACAGCAATCTCGAATCGCTGTGCTGGCCATGCCATAAGCGCAAGACTGCAACGGAGAGAACCCGATGAGCTATACGCGCTGCACCTACTGCGGCTCGACGCTGCACACCGTAGCGAACTGCCCAAAGACATGGGGAGGCTCAGCCCGCCGTGCGTACCTGCGCTGCGGTTACTGCGGTCAGTCAGGCCATAACTCCAGCGCCTGTCCGCACAATGCCAGCAGCGCGCGGCGCCGCAACCTCAGTGATGACTTCCATCTCGACTGATGGAAAAAGAAATGATTTCAAATGCAATCATTTTAACGTGAATGATATCGATTCTCATCGGAGGGGAGGGCGGGTCAAAAGTTCAGGGGCTTGGCCCTAAAGGACCGCCGCCTCAGTCAGATTTTTACACCCGCGAAATATAAAATTTAACTGGAGCGTCTATGGCTGGAGCGACGGGCCGATCCGGACGCCGCGCCAAGCCGACCGCCCGGAAGTTGCTGGCAGGTAATCCGGGTAAGCGCGCCCTCAATAAAGAAGAGCCTTCCTTCACGCCCATAACTGGCGTTGACCCGCCCGAGTGGCTCAGCGAATCCGCTGCAACAATGTGGAGAATGGTTTCAAAAGAGCTGTGTGCGCAGGAGGTTTTGTGCGCCACGGATTTACACAACCTCGAAATGTTTTGTGTGGCCTATGCCAACGCCCGTGCTGCGCAGGTGGACGTTGCTAAAAATGGAATCACCGTAACCGGCGCAATGGGCGGGGTGATCAAAAACCCGGCGCTGACCGTGCTGAACGAAGCAATGCGGCAGATGGCCTCCTTCGGAGGCATGCTCGGGCTGGACCCCAGCAGCAGGCAGCGCCTGATTGGTGGGAACAAAAAACAGTCGGACAATCCCTTTAAAAATCTATGACACGCAAAGCTTACCCCAACGTGAACGCCGCAAATCAGTATGCCCGCGACATCGTCCGGGGAAAGACTGTGGCGTGCCGCTACGTCATTGATGCGTGCCAGCGGCACCTGGATGATCTGGCGAAAGAGAAAACGAAAAAGTTTCAGTACCGGTTTGATAAAGACCTGGCGGAAAAGGCGGCTAAGTTCATTCAGCTCCTGCCGCATACCAAAGGTGAGTGGGCCTTCAAACGCATGCCCATCACCCTGGAGCCCTGGCAGCTTTTTATCGTCTGCTCGGCGTTCGGCTGGGTGCGGAAGGGGACAAAGCTGCGGCGCTTCCGTGAGGTCTATACCGAGATCCCCCGTAAGAATGGAAAGTCGGCAATCTCTGCCGGGGTGGCGCTCTTCTGCTTCACCTGTGACGACGAGTTTGGCGCGGAAGTTTACTCCGGCGCCACGACGGAAAAGCAGGCCTGGGAGGTGTTCCGCCCGGCGCGCCTGATGTGTAAGCGTACCCCTGCGCTATGTGATGCCTTTGGCGTGGAGGTGAACGCCTCCAACATGAACCGGCCGGAAGACGGCGCGCGTCTTGAACCCCTGATCGGCAACCCCGGCGATGGCGCGTCTCCGAGCTGCGCGATAGTGGATGAATACCACGAACACGATACCGACGCGCTCTACACCACCATGCTGACAGGTATGGGCGCCCGGCGTCAGCCGCTAATGTGGGCCATCACCACCGCTGGCTACAACATTGAGGGGCCGTGCTACGACAAGCGCCGGGAAGTTATTGAAATGCTGAACGGCACGGTGCCTAACGATGAGCTCTTCGGTGTGATTTACACGGTTGACGAGGGTGACGACTGGACCGATCCGGCGGTGCTGCGCAAGGCGAACCCCAACATGGGTATTTCGGTCTACAGCGATTTCCTGCTGAGCCAGCAGAAACGGGCCATGAACAATGCCCGCCAGGCCAACGTCTTCAAAACCAAGCATCTGAACATCTGGGTATCAGCCCGGGCGGCTTACTTCAACTTGGTCAGCTGGCGCAACTGCGAGGATGAGACGCTGACAATCGAGCAGTTCGAGGGTCAGCCTTGCTACCTCTCGTTCGACCTGGCGCGAAAGCTCGATATGAACAGCATGGTGCGGATCTTCACCCGTGATATTGATGGCAGGCGGCACTATTACTGTATAGCGCCTAAGTTCTGGGTGCCCTATGACACGGTATACAGCACCGACACCGATCATCAGCGTACTGCTGAACGCTTCCAGAAGTGGGTGAACTCCGGCCATCTGGAGGTAACCGAAGGTGCAGAGATCGACTACCGCGTCATCCTGGAGGAAGCGAAGGCGGTCAACCGGCAGAACCCGGTAGAGGAATCGGCCATTGACCCCCACGGAGCCACTAACCTGTCCCACCATCTGGCCGATGAGGGGCTCAGCCCGATAACCATCGTCCAGAACTACACCAACATGTCGGACCCGATGAAGGAGCTTGAGGCGGCGATAGAAGCCGGGCGGTTCCACCATGACGGCCATCCCATACTGACGTGGTGTATTTCTAACGTGGTGGGCAAGCACCTGCCCGGTAACGATGACGTTGTGCGACCCATCAAAGAGCACAGCGAGAACAAAATTGACGGGGCCACCGCCCTGATCATGGATATCGGCCGGGCCATGCTGCCGGAGACGCGGCAGAGTCTGAAAGGCTTCTTTGAAAACCCCATCATGGTAGGTTTCTGATGAATAAAAATAAGCAGCCGGGCAAGGTGAAAAGCGCCTTGCTCAACTGGCTGGGCGTGCCCATCAGCCTGACTACCGGGACGTTCTGGCAGGAATGGTACGGCATGAGCAGCAGCGGCAAAGCGGTTACAGCAGATAAAGCGATACGGCTTTCAGCGGTCTGGTCCTGCGTCCGGCTCCTGAGCGAGTCGGTTTCTACATTGCCAGTCAAGATCTACACCCGACAGGCTGACGGCTCGCGCAAGCTGGCGCAGGATCATCCTGTGTATCAGGTTCTATGCCGCCGTCCGAACCTCGAAATGACGCCATCCCGATTTATGTTGATGGTTGTGGCGAGCATCTGCCTGCGCGGCAACGCATTCGTTGAAAAGCTTTTTATCGGCAGCAAGCTGGTGTCTCTGGTGCCGCTTCTTCCCCAGAATATGGTGGTGAAGCGGCTGGAGACCGGCCGACTTGAGTACACCTACACCGAAGACGGCAAAAAGCGCAGTATCCCGGAAAAAAACCTGATGCATATTCGCGGGTTCGGCCTTGATGGTGTCTGCGGCATGATGCCCATGATGGCGGGCCGGGATGTGATCGGCGCGGCGATGGCAGTTGAAGAGTCAGCGGCAAAGATTTTTGAGAATGGACTGCAAAGCTCAGGATTTCTTTCAGCTGATGAAGCGCTAAATGACGAACAGCGCGAGCGGCTTCGCGGTTATATGCAGGCTTTTGCTGGCTCCCGGAATGCCGGGAAAATTATGGTCCTTGAGGGCGGGCTGAAATACCAGAACGTCACAATGAACCCCGAGGCTGCGCAGATGCTTGAGTCCCGCTCCTTCAGTATTGAGGAAATCTGCCGCTGGTTCCGCGTGCCGCCGTTTATGGTCGGGCATACCTCAAAGCAAAGCAGCTGGGCGTCGAGCCTCGAGGGTATGAACCTCCAGTTCCTGACGCATACGCTGCGCCCGCTGCTGGTGAATATTGAGCAGGAGATCTCCCGCTGTCTGCTGAACGGTGAAGAGGACCTCTTTGCCGAGTTCTCAGTAGAAGGGCTGCTGCGCGCAGACAGCGCTGGCCGGGCGGCGTACTACACCAGTGCGCTGCAGAACGGCTGGATGTCCCGCAATGACGTACGCCGACTGGAGAATATGCCGCCTATCGAGGGGGGCGATATTTACACAGTGCAGCTCAACCTGACGCCGCTCGATGATCTTAAGCAGAACAGCCAAGCCGCACAGGCATTCGCGCTGCGGCAGGTCCATAACCACGTATTCCCCGATATTCCCTTCGAACAGTCACCGCTGAAACAGGCGGCTTAGGAGCATCCATGACGATTAAAAGCCTTCCGGCTGCGCCGGAGGGGCGACCTTTTGCGCGAGAAAAACCTGATCTGCCGGCTGCGGCAATGGAGCGCTGGAACGGAGGCATCCGCGCCGCCCGGGACGGTGACAACAGCATTTCTATCTTCGACGTGATCGGCGCTGATTACTGGGGGGAGGGGGTGACGGCCAGCCGCATAGCTGGCGTGCTTCGCTCGCTCGGCGGCGCTGACGTTACGGTTAACATCAACAGCCCAGGCGGAGACATGTTCGAAGGCCTAGCGATTTACAACCTGCTGCGTGAGTACGAAGGCAGAGTCACCGTTAAGGTTCTCGGCCTGGCAGCGTCTGCTGCGTCGGTTATCGCGATGGCCGGTGACGATGTGCAGATCGGCCGCGGCGCGTTCCTGATGATCCATAACTGCTGGGTATATGCGATGGGTAACCGTCACGACCTGGCGCAGATCGCCGCGGATATGGAGCCGTTTGATAAAGCGATGAGCGATATCTACCAGGCGCGTAGCGGTCTCGATGCCGATACCGTCGATGCGATGATGGACGGCGAAACCTATATCGGCGGCAGTGAAGCAGTGGAGAAGGGCTTTGCTGACAGCCTTCTTTCAGCTGATGAAATTGCCGACGACGACGACAGCCCGGCAGCTGCGCTGCGCAAGCTTGATGCCCTGCTGGCCAAAACAAATACGCCGCGATCTGAGCGTCGAAAACTTCTTAAAGCCTTATCCGGCAGCAAGCCAGGCGCTGCTGCCACCCCTGAAGGTACGCCGAGCGCTACCACTATCGAAAACGAAACTATTGACCGACTGGAAGCCGCACTCAGCGGCCTGAAAGCGGCTGCCCAGTAAAACGGAGATGTTATGTCTGATGTAAATGAAATCCTGAAAAAAGTTAGCGCCAGCATTGAAGAGGCGACCGGCAAATTCAATGCCAAGGCAGAAGAAGCCCTGAAAGAAGCAAAGAAAAACGGCGAGCTGTCAGCGGAAACCAAAGATACTGTCGACAAAATGGCAGTGGAATTTAATGCCCTGAAAGATGCTGAGAAAACGCTTAAGGCGGCGCTCGGCGAACTTGAGCAGCAGGTTGCTCAGATGCCGCTGGCGAATGCTGCAAAGGTGATCGAGACTGTTGGCCAGACCGTTATCAGCAGTGACGCGCTGAAAGCGTTCGCGGCAAGCGTTGAGGGCGGGAAGCGCGTCAGCGTTCCGGTGAATGCCGCGCTGATCTCCACAGATGTGGCAACCGGTGTGGTTGAACCTCAGCGCCTGCCGGGTATTGATACCGCGCCGAAGCAGCGTCTCTTCATTCGTGATCTGATTGCGCCAGGCCGCACCTCTGCGCCGGCCATCTTCTGGGTGCAGCAGACTGGCTTCACTAATGCCGCGAAGGTTGTGCCTGAAGGTACCGCCAAGCCGTACAGCGATATTCAGTTCGCCACGCAGATCACGCCGGTCACTACCATCGCGCACATGTTCAAGGCGTCCAAACAGATCCTGGACGATTTCGCGCAGCTGCAGTCCACTATCGATGCCGAGATGCGTTACGGCCTGAAGTATGTGGAAGAGCAGGAAATTCTCTTTGGCGATGGTACCGGCGCGCATCTGAAAGGCATCGTCCCGCAGGCTTCGGCGTACGACGCTGCGTTCACCGTTGAACAGCAGAACGGCATCGATGATCTGCGTCTCGCAATGCTGCAGGCACAGTTGGCGCGCTTCCCGGCTTCCGGCCACGTCCTGCACTTCATTGACTGGGCAAAGATTGAGCTCACCAAGGACACGCTGGGTCGCTACATTCTGGCGAACCCGGCGGCGCTGACCGGTCCTACTCTCTGGGGCCTGCCGGTTGTGGCCACTGAGGCCGCAGCATTCCAGGGCAAGTTCCTGACCGGTGCGTTTAACGCCGCGGCGCAGCTGTTCGATCGTGAAGATGCCAACGTTGTGATCTCCACCGAGAACGCCGACGACTTCGAGAAGAACATGATCTCAATTCGTTGCGAAGAGCGCCTGGCGCTGGCCGTGAAACGTCCGGAAGCGTTTATCTACGGCTCCTTTACCGCACCTGCTGCTGGTGGCGGCGCGTAAATCTTAATGGCGGCCTGAGGGCCGCTTTTCTTTTTCCTTAAAGGAGACAGCCATGAAGCTGATCGCTATCAAGCCCATCTACTTTAAAGGCAACGTGCTTACTGAAGGTACCGAGTTTGAGACGCTGGAACAACACGGTCGCGACCTTCTAGCCAGCGGTTACGCTAAGGAGCCTGGCGAGAAGAAGCCGGATCCTGATAAAGAGCAAAAGCCGAAAGGGAATGGCAAGGCCAAATAAGGAGCGGGCATGCTGACCATAGAGCAGGTTAAAACACACTGCCGGATCGATGCCGACAGCACTGAAGAAGATGCCTGGATCGAAATCAGCATCAAAGGGGCGGCCCGGTACGTTCAGAACTGGACCCGCCGCCGGCTTTACGAAAATGCAGCGGATCCACTGTACCTGCTTGACCCTGAAGCACTGCTTTATGGTGAAGATATCGAGATGGCCATGCTGATGCTTATTGCTCACTGGTACGCAAACCGGGAAGCAGTAATCACCAGCGGTACCTCTTCAACCGTTGATCTGGCCGTAGAATCGTTGCTTCAACCGTACCGTATTTATGGTGTCTGAGGGGAATTTATGGCCTGCAGTGGATGCGCCGCCCGGCGCGAGTGGCTAAAAAACTGGATGAAAATCGCCTATGAACGAGCAACAGGTAAGCCAGCTGCTGGCAGCAATGGCAGCCCAGACAGCAGCGATGAACCGACTGGCGGAGTCAAACGAGGCTCTGACGGCGGTGATCTACCAGTCAATGGTAGTGGAAGAGAGTGATGCTGAACTTCCACAGCACACTTACCTCAGCGGCAATCCCAGGGGGTGATCATGCAGGCGGGGAAGCTCAATAAACGAATCACGCTTCAGAAGCCTGTTAAAACGCAGAGTCCGGTTACCGGCGCGGTGGTTAATGGGTGGGCTGACCAGGTCGAGCTGTGGGCTAACGTTACCGATTTATCTGCGCGCGACTTTGTGACCGCGCAGGCGGGACAGAGCGAGGTAACCACACGGATCACTATCCGCTGGCGTGATGATGTCACGGATAAGCACCGTATTCGTTACCGTGGACGCATTTACGATATTCAGGGCGTACTCGAAGACGATAAAAGCGGCCGGGAATATCTCACTTTGCCATGTGCCCGGGGGGTAAACGATGGCTGATGGTATCAATGTTCAGATCACCGGCATTGAGTCACTGAAGCAGAAGCTCAACGAGGTGAACGACGATCTGAAGCGAAAAGGCGGCCGTGCGGCGCTGCGCAAAGCAGGTAACGTCATTGTGAACCAGATTAAGGCCAATGCCCTGCGTCTGGACGATCCGCAGACGGCCCGCAGTATTGCTGATAATGCGGCGCAGCGCTGGAACGGAAGGCTGTTTAAGCAAACCGGTAATCTCGGCTTCCGGATCGGCATTCTGCAGGGGGCGAAGCTTAAAAAAGATCCCAGCCTTGCCGCGGATGCGCCCACCCCGCACTGGCGACTGCTCGAGTTTGGTACGGAAAAAATGGCGCCGAAACCTCTTGTGCGCGCAGCGGCAACCTCCCGCGTTCAGGAGGTGATCGCCACGTTCACCATCGAGTATGAAAAAAGCATCGACCGGGCGCTGCGGCGTGCACAACGAAAAGGAGGCGGAACGTGATTGCCCCCCTGTTTTCCGTCTGCGCGGCCAGTCCCGCAGTGCGGGCGCTGATTGGCGATTCGCCCGTGCGGCTTTACCCGTTCGGGCAACAGGACGATAACGTGATTTACCCCTATGTCGTCTGGCAGAACGTGAACGGCGCACCTGAGAACTATCTCGGACAGCGTCCGGATGCAGATACCTGGTCCCTACAGGTTGACGCCTGGGCGGATAGTCCGGATGAGGTGATCGCGGTGGCCGCCGCGCTGCGCGATGCCATTGAGCCCCACGCACATATAACCCGCTGGGGCGGACAGGAACGGAACCCCGAAACAAAGCGCTATCGCTATTCCTTCGATGTTAACTGGATAGTGAAGCGATAACCCCACAATACACCGGCCCGGCGCCGGTTTTTTTATGCACGGAGAAAACCATGTCTGTACTGACGCAAGGTACTCAGTTTTTTGTGCTCGCCCAGGGCGCGGTAAGTGAAATCGAATGTATCACCAGTTTTTCACCCGGTGGCAACCCGGCAGATCAGATTGAAGATACCTGTCTTTCTGAGCGAAACAGTCGCACATATAAGGTTGGTCTGCGCACGCCCGGCCAGGCGACGGTGGGCCTGAACGCTGACCCGGAAAACGCCAGTCACGTGATGCTGCACAATCTGGCAAACTCCGACGATCACGAAGAGCTGACGTTTGCGGTGGGCTGGTCTGACGGTACTGCGAAGCCGACGGCAGCAGCGCAGGGCGCGGCCGGCTCTGTTGATGGCCTGACGCTACCGGACAGCCGCACCTGGTTTATTTTTCGCGGTTATGTCTCTGACTTCCCCTTTGATTTCTCCGCCAACACGGTGGTGACCACTTCAGCAACTATCCAGCGTTCTGGCGGGTCGGTCTGGGTACCTAAGGCGGGTGACTGATGAAACTGACACTCGATGCACTGAAACAGGCAGGGGCATTCACGGGGCGCCCGGTTGAAAAGCCAATCACCTGGCGCCAGGGTGAGGAGGAATTTAAAGCCACAGTCTTTATCCGCCCGCTGGGCTACCACTCGGCCATGACGGATGTGATGGCCGCGAATGGCCGTGTGGATGGTGTGGCGGGCCGGATCGCTGCGTCTGTCTGCGACGAGAATGGCAAGCCCGTGTTCACGCCTGCGGACATTACCGGTGAGGCTGATCCGGAGCGCGGCGCGCTGGACGGCGCGCTGACCATCGCCCTGCTGGTGGCGATCCAGGAGGTTAACGATCTGGGAAAGATGAGCTCAGCGCCAACGATGAATTCTGGTGCGAACTCGTCCTCAATGGGATCGGTGGAAAAACCATAGCGGAGGCTCAGGAAACCCTGAGCTTCAGGGAGTTTCAGATCTGGGTGAAATATCGCGAGCGTTACGGGAGCCTGAATCCGTTGTTGCGCACTGAGTGGGCCGCCGGGATGATCTCCAGCACTATCGCCAACGTGAACCGTGGCAAAGACACAGCCCCTTTCAGCGTCACTGATTTTACCCTTCACTTCACCAAAACAACGACCACCACAGACCCCGTCACGCTTGATGAGGCTAAGCGTACCTGGTCGTAAACACTCACGGAGACGGTATGGCAGCCAGATCGCTTGGAACCCTGACCATTGACCTGATTGCCAATATCGGTGGCTTTGCGGCGGGCCTTAACCGGGCTGAGCGGCAGTCTCAAAAATGGCGCCGGCAGGTACAGGAAGATGTCCGTCTTGCCGGCGCTGCACTGGGGTCGATGGCAACTATCGCGGCAGCGGCAGCGGTATCTGCAGGCGTGGCAGGGATCAACCTGTTAAAAACCACATCAAAGCAGATCGCTGAAACTGACAGGCTCGCCAAATCCCTGCGTATGTCCACACAGGACTTACTGGGCTGGCAGTACGCCTCGCAAAAAGCTGGCGTGTCAGGCGAGCAGATGGCCGATATCTTCAAGGATATCGGCGATAAGATTGGTGATGCGGTACTTAACCAGTCGGGTGAGGCCGTCGATGCGCTGAATGCTCTCGGCCTGTCAGCGAAGAAGTTGTCCACGGAAACGCCCGACAGACAACTACTGGCAATCGCCGGGGCGCTTGAAAAGGTGGGCACCAACGCCGAAAAGATCACGATACTCGAAAGCCTGGGTAATGACCTTTCAAAACTGCTGCCGCTTTTTGATAACAACAGCCAGAAGCTCCAGCAGTTCCTGAAGCTTTCGCGCGATTACGGCGTTGCGCCTGATCCGCAGTCCATTGATGATCTGGTCAAAGTAAACTCCCTTTTTGAGGATATGGAGACGCAGGCGCAGGGGTTAAAACTCGAAATAGCCACAGGTCTGGCGCGCGTGGACCTTTCACCGTTACAGGCCGGACTGGGTGATCTACGGGCAGTATTCACCGATCCAAAAGTCCTGCAGGGACTGGCGGATATGGTAGGAGGAATCGCTTCCCTTGTCGGCTGGCTGGGAAAAGCAGCGTCATCGCTGGGTAGCCTTATTGATAATTACCAGGGCGGGCAAAAATTATCAGCTAACGCCTCATTGTTTGAGGTTGAGCGGAGGATCAGAAATCTTGAAGCTGATCTGAACGACGAAGGTTTCCTGGCGGGTGTTAACCGCCTCGGCATGGATACGGAAGGAAAGCAGAAGGAACTGAACGAACTACTGGCACAGCGTACGCGCCTTAAGTCGATTGCTGCAGCCGCGCCTGTTATTTCCTCCGCAACATCTTCTGTTACCGCCTCAGGTGATTACACCCTCGCACCAGGCGAATCCAACGGAAAAGTGACCCCTGACACCAGTGCCAAAAAGCTGGAAAGCGCCTTTAAATCTATGGAGCTGGGTTATCTGCGTCAGATTGCACTGATCGACACCACCGGCCGGAAAACAGCAGAGGTGACCGAGCAGCAGAAACTTCAGTTTGATCTGGCGGAGGGAAAGCTCACCGATATTAACGATGCGCAAAAAGTCCGGCTGCAGCAGCTGGCTCAGGAAGTGGACCGTCTGAACCTGCTGAAAAAAGCCAACGAAGAAAACGCGAAGGTAGCAGCGTTTGTTGCTGGCCTGCAGGCGCAGAATGATAACGCCCGCGGGGATCTGAGTGTGGATATTCAGGGAGCCGGGCTCGGCAATAAGCAGCGTGAGCGGCTGAGGGAACGGCTGGGTATTGAGCGTGAATACCTCGACCAGCAACGTGATCTGCAAAAGCAGTATCAGGCCGGTGATATCAGCCAGACAGTTTATGACCGTGAAACCCAGGCTTTAAAAGATGCCCAGGCTCAAAGGCTGGAAATTCAGGAGGATTATTACAGCCAGATTGATGCGTTGCAGGCTGACTGGGTAACCGGTGCGCGGGACGGGCTTGCTGACTGGGTGGATGATTCCACTAACTATGCAACGCTGGCGGCTGATGCGATGCAAAGCGCGCTATCAGGTATCAGCAGCAACATCGTTGATATGCTCAACGGCAACAAAGCGAGCTGGAAAGACTGGGGCATCAGCGTCATGAAAGTCATTGAACAGGTAATGGTGAACATGATGATCGCCAACGCGGCCAGCTCCATCGGTTCGCTGTTTGGCGGCGCTGCCTCGTCTTCCGCAGGCAGCGGCACCGCGCTTCAGTCATACGGGGCAAATCTGCAGTTCAACGCCAAAGGTGGTGTTTACTCTTCAGCAGATCTGAGCCAGTACAGTAATTCTGTCGTGAGTTCCCCCACAATGTTTGCGTTTGCCAAAGGTGCCGGACTGATGGGGGAGGCAGGGCCGGAAGCCATCATGCCGCTTACCCGCGCTGCCGATGGCTCCCTGGGTGTACGCGCTGTCGGAAATGGCGGCATTACGCCGGGCGGCGGTGGCGCGCCGCAGGTCAATATCCGTATTGATGGCAACGGCAACACCCAGACGCAGGCGAGCGGGGGTTATGAGCAGTTCGGGCGTGAAGTGGGCAACTTTGTCGATCGGCGTTACCGCGAGCTGATTGGCCGTGATATGTCCCCGGGTGGCGCGCTCTGGAATCTGGCAAAAGGAGGTCGCTGATGGCTCTTGAAACGTTCAGCTGGTGTCCACGAATCAATGCGGAACAGGAGGTAAATTTTCGCCGTCGTACCGCGCAGTTTGGTGACGGATACCAGCAGGTGTCTGGGGACGGGATTAATCCCCGGTCGCAAAAGTGGAATCTTCAGTTCACCGGTACCGAAGCGTACATCGCGGCGATTAAAGCCTTTCTCGATCGCCATCAGGGTGTGAAGGCATTTCAGTGGCACCCGCCACTTGAGCCAGTGGGGTTATATCGTTGCGACACCTACACTCCGACTTCGCTGGGCGCCGGACTCTTCAACCTTTCTGCAACTTTTGAGCAGGCTTATAAACCATGAGCTTAAACAGTGATTACCAGAAACTTGAGCCGGGCAATGAGGTCCGGCTTTTTTCTGTAGATGGCACGGCGTTCGGTACCGGAGAAGTGCTGCGTTTCCACAGCTACAACGTTCCGCATACAGAAGCAGAGATTGTGACCGCTGGTGGTGATGAATCGAAACTACCCGCCAAAAGCATCTGGTGGCAGGGTCAGGAATATAAAGCATGGCCGTGCCAGATTGAAGGGGTCGAAGCGTCAACCAGCGGCAGCAGCGCACAACCGAAATTATCGGTCGCTAACCTGGACGGCTCTGTCACCGCACTATGCCTGGCGTATGACGACCTGCTTCAGGCTAAAGTGACGATTCACGACACACTGGCCCAGTACCTTGATGCACGTAATTTCGCCGGAGGAAACCCGGCGGCAGACGCCACGCAGGAAAAGCTGCAGGTCTGGTATATCGACGCAAAAACGTCTGAAACAAACGATGTGGTGGAGTTCGCGTTATCCAGCCCGATGGATCTGCAGGGCCTGATGATACCGACGCGCCAGCTCCATTCTCTTTGCACCTGGTGCATTCGTAATAAATACCGTACTGGTGATGGTTGCGATTACGCCGGGTCCCGCTATTTCGATAAAAACAACAATCCGGTCAGTGATCCTTCTCTGGACGAATGCAACGGCACTCTGTCTGCCTGCAAACTTCGGTTCGGTGAAAATAACGAACTCTCATTCGGCGGTTTCCCGGGCACCTCATTGATCAGGAGTTAACATGCGTAAAAAGACTGTCACGGCCATCATGGCCCACGCTGCGGAAGAGTATCCGCGCGAGTGCTGCGGCGTGGTAGCGCAGAAGAGCCGGGTAGAGCGATATTTTCCCTGCCGTAATCTGGCCACGAACCCGGAGGACAATTTTGTCCTTTGCCCGGAAGACTACGCCGCCGCCGAAGAATGGGGAGCGGTGACCGCCATCGTTCACAGCCACCCCGATGCAACCACCCAGCCTAGCGAAATGGATAAGGCACAGTGTGATCTCAACGGGCTACCCTGGCACATCGTCAGCTGGCCGGAAGGTGACTTACGTACCATCTTACCGCGGGGAGAGATCCCCCTCATCGAGCGGCCTTTCGTACTGGGCGTGTACGATTGCTGGGGGCTGGTAATGAGTTACTTCCGGCAGACGCACGGGATCGAGCTGCATGACTACCGGGTGGATTATCCCTGGTGGGAGGATGAGTACCCGGATAATTTCTATCAGGAATGCTGGTACGAATGCGGGTTCCGTGAGTTCGACGGCGCGCCGCAGCCTGGCGATATGGTGATCATGCAGGTACAGTCGAATAAGTGGAATCACGCGGGGATTCTGCTGGAAGGTAATATGCTATTGCACCATTTGTATGGACACCTGAGCCAGCGAGTACCGTATGGTGGATACTGGCAGGACAGAACGATGAAGGTTCTACGCTACAAATCTCTATGCTAGTCTTTCGGAAAACGAAAGGGGATAGGGATATGAAAAGAATATTAGTTGTAGCCTCCATATTAATGGTTGCTGGGTGTGCGACTAAGCCGGTAACAAATGAGCAAGCACAAGATGTTCCAGCAAAACAGGTTATCAACAATACACTGTTAGTTAAAAAAGAAGGGTCTGGAAAGGTAATAATCAAACGGGACTCTGGTTTTATGGGCAGCGCATGCATGACCCGAGTGTATGTTGATGGAAAGGAGGTCGCCGACTTAGACACGGCTCAAAAGGTAACGGTCTATCCAAAAATTGGAGATCATATCTTTAGCGCTTGGCCCAAAGGTATGTGTGGCGGAGGCATGAGCGAGCAGTCAGGTAGGGTGACAGAAGGCGATGTATTGATGTTTAGGGTTGGGTACGGAACTAATGGTGATTTTGGTATTTACCCCACAGCTTTTTGATTGAAAGAAATGTTTTTACTACCTCGCTCCGGCGGGGTTTTTTATTTTTGAGAGGTTAAAATGGCTGAAGTAATGACGCAAATTGAGCTTGGTGGTGCGCCGGGGAAAATATTTGGAAAAACTCACCGACGGCTAATCAGTAAAGTATCGGAAGCAGGGACGGCCCTAGCGAAAACGATTCCCGGGTTTGAAAGTTATATGATAAATAGTCAGCGCCGTGGGTTAACTTTTGCTGTTTTTAAAGGGAAGAAAAACATTGGCGTAGATGATTTAGGATTTCCTGTCACCGGCGAAGTGATCAGAATTGTACCTGTAATCATTGGAAGTAAAAAAGCTGGGCTGCTTCAAACAATATTAGGCGCTGTTATTGTGGCAGTCGGGGCTATTGCAACTTTCGGGTTCGCCCAAACCTGGGGTGTAAACTTAATGATGGCCGGAGGTGCAATGATGGTAGGCGGCGTGGTACAGATGCTATCTCCTCAGCCTACAGGGTTGGCCAGTAAGCAGGATGCCGATAACCGGGCCTCATATGCGTTCGGCGGCGTAACGAACACCGCAGCGCAGGGTTATCCGGTTCCTCTGCTTTACGGACGTCGGCGCATCGGCGGCGCGATCATCTCCGCAGGCATTTACGTCGAAGATCAGCAGTAAAAATAATCCTTTCATTCAGGCCACCTCAGGGTGGCTTTTTTTATGGGCGCAATATGGTAAACGCAACCGCTATCAGGGGCCGCAAAGGCGGTGGCTCTAAATCACGCACACCCACCGAACAACCCGATGATCTCCAGTCTGTAGCGAAGGCCAAAATTCTGATAGCTCTGGGAGAGGGAGAGTTCTTTGGCCAGCTCACCGGTAAAAATATTTATCTGGATGGTACCGCGCTGGAGAACGCAGACGGATCGCCAAACTTTAGCGGGGTGGTGTGGGAGTTTCGCCCGGGTAACCAGGCACAGAGCTATATCCAGGGGATACCGGGTACAGAAAACGAAATCACCGTCGGTACCGAAGTATCAAGTGCCACAGCCTGGACGCGCACGTTTACCAATGCCCAGCTCTCGGCTGTTCGTCTTCGCCTGAAATGGCCCTCGCTGTTCAAACAGGAGAACGACGGCGATCTGGTCGGTAACTCTGTTAACTATGCGATTGACCTGCAGACCGACGGCGGAGCCTGGCAGACGGTGCTGAATACCAGCGTGACCGGTAAAACCACATCCGGCTATGAGCGCAGCCACCGTATCGATCTGCCTCAGGCGGGCAGCACCTGGACTATTCGCCTGCGCAAGCTGACCGCTGATGCAAACAGCGCGAAGATCGGCGACACAATGACCCTTCAGAGCTTCACTGAAGTGATCGACGCCAAACTGCGCTACCCGAACACAGCCCTGCTGTATATCGAATTCGATTCAAGCCAGTTTAACGGCTCTATCCCGCAGATCTCCTGCGAGCCGCGCGGGCGCGTGATCCGCGTACCTGACACCTACAACCCGGAAACCCGCACCTACACCGGCACCTGGACCGGTTTGTTTAAGTGGGCGTGGACCGATAACCCGGCGTGGATTTTTTACGACCTTGTTGTTTCCGATCGGTTCGGCCTGGGCCACCGGCTCACGGCGGCGAATATCGACAAATGGATGCTGTACCAGGTGGCCCAGTATTGCGATCAGCCGGTACCGGACGGTAAGGGCGGTAGAGGTACCGAGCCGCGGTACATCTGCAACGTATACATTCAGGACCGGAACGACGCCTATACCGTTCTTCGTGACTTTGCGGCCATATTCCGGGGCATGACGTACTGGGGCGGCGATCAGATCGTGGCCCTGGCAGATATGCCCCGGGATGTGGATTACAGCTACACCCGCGCCAACGTCATTGAAGGCCGCTTTACCTACGCCAGCAGCACCACGAAAACGCGCTATACCACAGCGCTGGTGTCCTGGTCCGATCCCGCTAACGCCTACGCTGACGCGATGGAACCTGTGTTTGAGCAGGCGCTGGTGGCGCGCTACGGATTTAATCAGCTGGAAATGACGGCCATCGGCTGCACCCGGCAGTCAGAGGCGAACCGTAAAGGCCGCTGGGGCATTCTCACCAACAACAAGGATCGCATCGTATCGTTTGACGTTGGTCTGGATGGAAACATACCTCAGCCCGGGTACATCATCGCCGTCGCTGATGAAATGCTGTCAGGCAAGGTCACCGGCGGGCGAATCAGCGCGGTGAATGGCCGGGTTATCACACTGGACCGTGCACCGGATGCCACTGCAGGGAATCGCCTGATTCTGAACCTGCCTTCCGGGGCATCCCAGAGCCGTACCATTCAGGCGGTAAACGGCAAGGCCGTAACGGTCAGCACGGCATACAGCGAAACGCCGCAGGCCGAAAGCGTCTGGGTAGTGGAATCTGACGAACTCTACGCCCAGCAGTACCGGGTTATAAGCGTCAAAGATAATAACGATGGCACATTCTCGATTGCCGGAACATGGCATGATCCAGACAAGTATGCACGCATTGATACTGGCGCCATCATTGACCAGCGTCCGGTAAGCATGATCCCTCCCGGTAACCAGTTCGCTCCGGGAAACATTGTCATCAGCTCCTACTCGATGGTGAATCAGGGGATCAGCATCGAAACCATGCGCGCCAGCTGGGACCCGGCACCGAACGCCATTGCCTATGAGGCTCAGTGGCGCCGCAATGACGGAAACTGGGTAAACGTACCGCGCAGTTCCACCACCTCGTTTGAGGTGGCTGCCATTTATGCCGGTCGCTATCTGGTGCGCGTCCGGGCCATCAATGCAGCTGAGATTTCCTCGAGCTGGGCCACATCGCTGGAAGTCACATTAACAGGTAAAACAGGAGCGCCACCGGTACCCGTTAACTTTCGGACCACGCCATTACTCTGGGGTGTACAGCTGGACTGGGATTTTCCTGCAAATACAGCGGATACCCTGCAGACGGAGATTCAGTATTCCACGGATGCAGCTGGCACGAATGCGATGTTGCTTACGGATGTGCCTTATCCGCAGCACATGTATCAGCAGCTGGGCCTGAAAGCCGGGGTGGGGTTCTGGTACCGGGCGCGGCTTGTTGATCGCACCGGGAATCAGTCGGCATGGACTGACTTCATTCAGGGCAGCAGCAGCTCGGTTGCCGCCGATTACCTGGTGGATATCGATAACCAGATCAAACAGACCGACGCCTATAAGAACCTGGTTTCGGAAATCACGGATCTAGGTGACGATCTCAAGTCTGCGCATGACGACATCAAAACGGTTACGACGGAATCGGCGACGACGAAAGCGGGCCTGGCTCAGGAGGTCATGGACCGTAAGAAAGCCATCTCCGACGAGGCCGCCGCGCGCGGGCAGGCGCTGCTGACCGAGAAGAACGAGCGTCTGGCGGATATCAGCAACGTCAACCAGACGATTCAGACCAGCACCGAATCGCTGGCGCAGCAGATTGCACAGGTGTCTGCAGGTACTGGATCCCAGTTCGACCCGGCCAAAATCTGGTACTTCGATTCGACGGCAGAAGGCTGGACCGGTAACGGCACGCCGACAATCGTTGACGGCTGGCTGCGTCCGGCAAACCATGCGTCTGACCCGTACGTAACGTCTCCAGGGGCGCTGGCCATTACAGCGAGTGCATATCGTTTCCTGAAGCTGCGTATCAAAAAAGTGGGATCGCCTGCATGGGCGGGAGAAATTCGCTGGCGCAATGCTACTGCATTCAGCGACACCAATAAGTTTGCGGTGGCCGAACCTGCTTATAACTCCGACGGCATCGCCACTCTTGAATGCGACAATATCCCGTGGCTGGCTGATACCACGATTAACCAGATTCGTCTGGACCTGTCCAGCAAACAGGACGCAACAAACTACCTCCTGATTGACTGGGTAGCTATAGGGCGGCCGACACCCGGCGCCGGTATGGCGGCGCTGCAGCAGGAAACGGCGGCGCGGGTATCAGGTGACCAGGCGGAAGCCACGGCGCGCGAGACGCTGGCGACGCAGATCCGGGGCGGCTATACCGGTGACGACCCGTCAAAACTGGCATCGGGCCTGCTGTACACCGAACGCCAGGCGCGCATTACGGCGCAGGAAGCGGAGGTGACAGAGCGGAAGAAGCTGGAATCGACCGTAAACGACAACCATGCCGCTGTGACCCAGGAACTGGCAACGCTGACAACTGAGCAGGAGGCTCAGGCCACCACGCTTTCGGGCCTGCAGACTACCGTCGGCAAAAACTCCGGCGCTATTACGCGCATCGATAAAGCCGTTGCTGATAACGACAAGGCGCAGACCACCGCGCTGGCGGCGGTTAAGGCTACGACTGACCAGAACACAGCAGACATCAGCACTGAAACCACGGCCCGCACGGATGGTGACAGCGCGCTTGGCCGCCGCATCGACAGTCTGAAAGTTGATGTTGACGGCAACACGGCCAGCAGGGATGCCGGTATTGTCGGCAACGTCACCAATGCGCTCGCCAACTTCATGGCATTCTCGGATCAGCGCGTCACGTTTGCCGTTGCCGATACGAAAGCAATGGCCGAGATAACCGACGTGCGGAAAACATCAGCGGATGCCACCAGTGCCCTGGCGGAGCAGGTCACCACGCTTAAAGCGACTGTTGAAACCAATGGCCAGACCAACGCGGCTGCGATCACCCGCATCGATCGGACGGTTGCGGATCTGGAGAGCGCCACAGCGACCAGCATTCAGCAGGTGACGGCGTCGATTGGGCAAACCAACGCCAATGTCCAGACTACCAGCCAGGCTGTTGCTGATATCAACGGCAAGTTGAGTGCGCAGTGGGGTGTTAAAGTCCAGGTGGAGGCGAACGGCATCAAACGCATCGCGGGTATTCAGCTGGGCATTGATGCCACTGGCTCCTCTAACTTCCTCGTCAGCGCTGATACGTTCGCAGTTTATAACCCGACGACGACCGGGCAGGAACTGGTGTTTGCGGCGACCGGCGGGCAGATGTTTTTGCGATCGGTGTTTATCCAAGATGGCTCGATTGATAACACCAAAATCGGCAATTACATCCAGTCCAGTACGTGGGATGGAACCGGCAATGTCGGATGGCATATCAACAAATCCGGGTATGCAGTGTTTAACAACGTGACCGTGCGAGGGACGGTTTATGCAACCGATGGAAGTTTTAAAGGAAGAGTTGAGGCGACAAGCGGGAGCTTCAAAGGGGCGGTGGAAGCTACGTCATTCGTCGGAGACGTTGCCAATCTGGGGGTTGCTGCTGATGTTACTGCATCAGGCGCCGCCAACGCATATAGTGCGATTGCCTTTACTGATTCCTCATCTTCGGCACTGACTAAGTCGGCACTGCTTGAGGCGCTTATTTATATTTCCTCCTCCACCGCCACCACTGTAAATATTGCTCTCAACATCAACAATAATGTCCGTGATTTTGGCTCTGTCAGCGTTCCTTCCGGGACGGGAGGGCTATGGATGCCTGTGCGCCACGCTGTGCGAGGCATTACTGACAATGTCGTTGTGGCAACTATTACGGTGATTGGCACTGGCACGGTAAGTAAGCGTATTTCCGCTCCGACATTAACCATAACCCGCGGTACCGGTTCCTTCTCTTTCTAACTCAAATCCTCATACCCCGCCGAGCCGGGGTTTTTCATTTTAAGGACATCACGAATGGCCACGATTGATGACAATTTAGCAAAAGCCGTTACGGAAGCATTGCGCCAGGCGCAAATCGATATATCCAATCAGGATAAATTACTGGTGGGCCCGGGCGATGTGACCCTTACGCGGGCAGACGGTACTACAGCCACCGGCCCGTCATGGCCGAAGATGTCATCAGTCGTTAATGCGGCGGTGCAGTGGCGTGGGGCGTTACCATCAGGAGCAAACCTCAACAATTATGGTCCTACATCAGCTTATTCTGGCTCATGGGGTCAGGGTTCATCAACAGGCGCAACAATTGCCAATGGATTCCCAGAAGATAGTGCTGTCGGGGTGCTGGAAGTAATTCAAGGTGGTCAGTTTGGCTGCACTCAGCGCTACACTGTTAGATCTGGAAATATTTACATCCGGTCGCTTACTGGATCATGGAACGGCACAGATGGGCCATGGGGCGCATGGTTGCCAGTGGGGTTCAGTTCGATGCCAGGCTATTTCACTGGCGATATGAATGTGCTGGTAACTCCTGGGATCTGGTCGATTACATCCGCTGTCACCAATGGGCCGATCCCTGACGGGCAAACAGCAACGCCTACTGGAATTTGCACCGTTGAACTACGGTCAAGCACAAACTCAGTGGTTCAGACATTCAAATCAGTTGTCACCAATGCAGCCTTTATTAACCGGACGTGGACGCGCACCCTCTCAGGCACTACATGGTCGAACTGGGATCTGCAAGGCAAAGGGGCGCTGGCTGATGTGGGTATCGGTTCGCCAATAGCCATGCTTCCCGCTCTGGACTGGCAGACGTTTAACTTTGTTCCTGGCGCTCAACATGTTTGCCTGCCATCTAACCAAACCAATATTCCATCAGGCCTGGCTTATGCTGGCACATCATCGCCTACCAATATCAATGTTCTTGGCGGTCGTGCCGGCACTACAGCGCTGGTGATGCTGGTTACTCAATTCACGCAATCGGCATCAGGAAAAAGTTATTTCATTGTTATGTCCGGCGTAGCAGGTAGCCGCACATTTGCTGTTTATGAAAACTTCACATCCGCCAGCGTAATTCCGGTGGCTAATGGCGGTACAGGCGGGAATACGCAGGCCACAGCCCGCACTGGCCTCGGCCTCAAATCAGCTGCGATCTATGATGTTTACGACAGCAACATGGTTTTCCAGAGTGAGCGCAAGGTAGCGATGCAGGCGATCAGCGATTATCGCGGAATAACCGCCTATGCTGGCATTCTTAATTTTCCTCAGGGCCTCAGCGGCGGTGTCTCGCTTGGCGGGCATCTGCCGCAATCCGGGCTTGGAGCTTCGGATCTTGTCGGACAGCTTGTCTGCGTTCCGTGGGTAGATGCTTCAGGTAACAACGGCGCATTCAAGATTTCCGCGCGCGGCAATAAAGTATGGTTCACGGGCACGGACACAAATGACTTCTTTTCCAGAGCATATGCCTTCAGGACGGAAGCAAACACCGCTGTTGACGGTAACGGGTTTATAAAAACAGCATCGCCAATTGTGAATGTTTATGGTGATGGTTCGGTCGTTACAAATGATGAGTCAGAAGGCTGCACAGTGACCCGCATTGCTGTCGGGCAGTACCTGATTGAAGGGTGTCTTGGCCTCAATTCAGATGCGGCCTGGGGAGGTATCGATGGTGGATTTGAGATACCGCTGGATCGCAATAAGCAGCCGAAGGTATGGCTTGATTATGAGGTTAACCCTGACGGATCGGTGATGGTTAAAACCTATCACCGGGAGCATGCCGGCGCGCCTAAATTTGCACGGAACATTATTGAGGGTGTGGCAGATGGCGATCCTGTAGATATCCCGGCGGGCCAGTTTATCTCTGTTCGTGTTGAGATGCCGATGGACAGCATCTGGAACCAGCAGCAGGAGAAAGCAAGGATTCGCAGCGAGGAGGCGCTGGCCCAGGCAGTGCTGGAAGCAAAATTGAAGGCGGAGGCAGAAGCTGAGGCCGAAAGGCTGAAAGCAGAGGAAGAGGAGCCGGATGATCCAGCAGAACAGCCAGATGTTCAGCCGTAATTATTGATAGGCGCCGCCGCATTGATCTGCAACCCCTTTAAAACTACTGTATATAAAAACAGTATAAATCAGGAGTGGTTGTTTATGGAATTTTACACGCCAGCAGAATTGCGCGGCATTGTCGCGCTCCCCCTTTACGCGAGCCTTGTTCAGTGTGGGTTTCCATCCCCAGCGGCGGATTATGTTGAGCAGCGCATCGATTTAAACGAACTGATGATCCAGCATCCCAGTGCAACATATTTCGTTAAAGCAGCGGGTGACTCCATGATCGAGGCGGGCATTAGTGACGGTGATCTGCTGGTAGTTGACAGTTCCAGAACGGCTGAACACGGCGATATTGTCATTGCAGCGGTAGGGGGCGAATTTACCGTTAAAGTCCTGCAACTGCGCCCCACGGTGCAGCTGAATCCCATGAATATTGCCTACTCACCGATCATAGTGGGCAGCGAGGAAACCCTGGATGTCTTCGGGGTGGTGACGTACATCGTTAAATCAACAAGCTGATATGTTTGCCCTGGTGGATGTGAACAGCTTTTATGCTTCGTGCGAAACGGTGTTCAGACCCGACTTAAAGGGAAGGCCTGTTGTCGCCCTTTCGAATAATGACGGGTGCGTTATTGCACGCAGTGCTGAGGCCAAGCAGATTGGGATAAAAATGGGCGAACCGTTCTTTAAGCAGAGGGATTTGTTCCGGCGTTATAACGTTGCCACCTTTTCCAGCAATTATGAGCTGTACGCTGATATGTCGAACCGGGTGATGACTACGCTTGAGCTCATGTGCCCCCGCGTGGAAATTTACAGTATCGACGAGGCATTTTGTGACCTGACAGGCGTAAGGAACTGCCGGAACCTGGAGGATTTTGGTCGGGAGATCCGCGCCACGGTTTTGCAGAATACGCATCTCACCGTCGGTGTCGGCATTGCTCAGACCAAAACCCTGGCGAAGCTGGCGAACCATGCTGCGAAGAAGTGGCAGCGGCAGACGGGTGGCGTGGTCGATTTATCAAATATCGATCGCCAGCGCCGGTTAATGTCTCTCGTTCCTGTCGAGGACGTCTGGGGCGTAGGACGCCGTATCAGCAAAAAACTCAATGCCATGGGTATCAATACTGCTCTCGATCTCTCAGAACAAAGCACTTGGGTTATCCGGAAGCACTTCAATGTGGTACTTGAGCGAACCGTGCGCGAGCTACGCGGAGAACCCTGCCTCGAAATGGAAGAGTTCGCACCGGCCAAGCAGGAAATCGTCTGCTCGCGATCGTTCGGGGAACGAGTAATGGAATACGAGCAAATGCACCAGGCGATCTGCAGCCATGCAGCGCGCGCCGCGGAGAAACTGCGCGGTGAGCACCAGTACTGCAGGTATATTTCCGCTTTCGTGAAAACCTCACCATTTGCGCTCACTGAACCGTACTACGGGAATAGCGTGTCCGTGAAACTGCTGACGCCAACACAGGACACTCGCGACATCATCAAGGCCGCAGTACGCTGCCTGGATAACATCTGGCGTGAAGGCCACCGGTATCAGAAAGCGGGCGTAATGCTCGGAGACTTTTTCAGCCAGGGTGTTGCGCAGCTGAATCTGTTCGACGACGCTGCACCACGGCATAACAGCGAGAAACTGATGGAGATTCTTGATCGTCTCAACGCGAAGGACGGAAAGGGGACTCTGTTTTTTGCCGGGCAGGGAATACAGCAGCAGTGGCAGATGAAGCGTGAAATGTTGTCACCTCGCTACACGACCAGATTTTCTGATCTGCTGGTTGTGCGCTGAAAGAGAGTGACCTGTGGTACTTTCTTAATCAGCAGCGCAGACGCGGATGATAGGTCGGTGTAAAAGGAGCCCATAAAAAAAGCCCGCATTAGCGGGCTTCTTATCACTCGGGAGCCGCGGCTCCTTTGCGTATCCTTTTTTGTCCCCTCACCGTCTGGTCGGTGTACTGCTGAGACTGCTAACTTCCTGTTATTGCTAGTGATGTCCTATCACCGTCCAATCATGATTGGTGGAGCTGGCGGGAGTTGAACCCGCGTCCTCGAAACCTCGTCAGGATAAACGGTGATCGAACCGGCCAAAGGGTTGGCGCAGGGACGGGTGTTGCTGATCCTTTCGGGCGTCCATTAAAGCTAATAACCGACAGGCGTTTTGCCATCTATTTACCATCGCTTAATCGAATGCATAAAACCAGCCGTAACAGGCTGGTTTTCTTTGGGATTCTTGGTTGGTTCGAGAGGATTTGAACCTCCGAACTCTGACACCCCATGCTAATACCCAATATTTACAGTAGAAGTCATATTGGAAAGAGGTATAAAATATTTTCAGATATCTATTTATGGTTTTAAGAGGGATATATGAGTTATAACTTTAAGCATCATTTAGATAAAGCTACTGAATTATACGCAACGAAAGAATTATCGTCTCTAAGATACTGCGCGTTAGAATTAAGGTTAGCCATTGAAGCTCATGTATATAATCAATTAAAAGCTAGTTTAGGTAGTATTCCAGAAAAAGTCGTAAACACTTGGCAACCTCCACAAGCAATTCGTATGCTATGCATGTTTGATGAAGTATCGGATATGGACTTATACGTCACTATATCAGGTGAGGATATGGAGGCAATAAATGTAAATTACAATAATATTAAATATAAAGATTTGCAGAAATGGTATAACACATTGGGAAGTTACCTGCATCAGCCAACTATAAAGAAAATTGATGATTTTAAAATGGACTCAGATAAATTAGGGGAGGTTATTGAGAGACTTCAGCGGTTGTTGCAAGGAAATCTTATTACCTTTAATAGAGGATATTCAAAAATACAATGTGAAAAATGTTTGAAAGACATTCTATTCACTGAACAATACCTCAATAACAATGAGAAGTTAGAGTGTCAAAACCCAGGTTGTAAAAATTATGTGATAATCCGAAAAGCAGAAGATGGTGTAAATAAATTATTTCAGAAAGCTAATGTGCCATGCATTTCTTGCGGTGAAAAACATAGTCTTTACTTATGCGATATTGATGCTCAAATCGGATTTACATGTAAAAAGTGCGGCAATGTGCATCAGATAGCATCTTTTATCCATTCTCAACATAAATTCGTGCCAGTGCCATCATTTTCCTTTACTACCAAAGAGTTAAATCTTGAATCTCCAGAGGATGATAGTAAGAGTTAAATGTTAAATAACCATCAACGTCATAACGCGCCAATGGGATGATTAATCCTTTATAAACTTTCGCCATTGTAATTGTTTGAAAGACGTAACGTATTGATTATGCAAGTCTAAAAATATTCACCCAATGGCGAAAAAATTAGGTATGTCATTGATAATCATAATTAATACGCATGATTTAAAATCCCTCGGCGTTCGCGCTGTGTGGGTTCAAGTCCCACTCCGGCTACCATGGGAAAAAGCAGAATAATCAAAGCAATAAGCAGTGTCGTGAAACCACCTACGGGTGGTTTTTTTGTGCCTGAAATTCACGCCCTGTGCATATCCTGTGCTCACGGGGTGCAATGAGCTGCAATCTCCAGCCTGGCAATGCCGAATCGAACGTGTCGCCTACAGCATAGAGAACCAGGCCGCTTTGCCTGTTTTCCGGTACTCTTCCGGGAAGGGGGGCCTGCTGAGCAAGCTGTAATGCTCTAGCCGCCCTTGGTACAGAGTTGCTTAATTCGTGCAATCACCTCATCTCTGTACTTCTGGTGTCCGCGCATAGCCCTTGGATGGGCAATTCTGAAACAGATTGTATTACCTGTTTTGAACTCCCACAGCTTCCCCGGAATAACTGAAGAAGTCTCATAGCCGCCTGGCTCAGTAAGCACCTGTTTTATGATGTAGTCTGTTCTCCGGGCTCCGGATGCAAAGATGATGAAATTAGGCTCAAGGTGTTTAATTTGTACCGCCAGCAGCTTCAGCGAGGCTAATATGACTTCCTGCACTTCATTTTGAGGGCGATTGAGAGGGGGCAGTCCGTCGTAATCCCACGCCAGTAGATTGGCATACACGATTGCCTGGGGAGGAATATTAAGCTCCCGGGCCAGCCTGAAATGATATTGCGTGAAGCGGCTACGTGATTTGAGGTTGGTGGTGCCATAATTTTGTATCAGAAGATGTTTCCTGTAACGATCTACAGCTTCTTCAACCACCTGCCCGATGGTGACGTCAGGTATAAGTCCCAACACCCGTGATATCGTATTCTTACCATTCAGCGTATTCCAGCCTGCGGTTTCACGTCCAACCAGCATGATTTTTACCGGTGAATGCAAGTATTCTTCAAAGGGTACAGGTAAAAAGACGCCTGAGTATTTATCCTCACTCAGGTTAAATTACCGGGCGTCAACCTCCTGTAATATTCGTTTGTACGCGTCTAATAGCTTTTCCATTCTCCAATCACGCCCCGTAATAAATACACCTTCAGATATATATTATTTTCATGATATCAGTAAGATACATGAGGATAATCATGCAGAAATCCTTCCGATTCACCAATTCATCCATCAAAGCCCTTCCGGCAAACACAGATACCCGATCTACAGAGCTTGAGGTATCTGATACCGAAGTCATCGGCCTTAAGTGTCTCTCAGGCCGAACAGGTAACAAACGTTTCCTCCTGCGCTACACATTCCACGGTACCAAAAAAAGTATCAGTATTGGCAGATTCCCTGAAATTGATGTGGGGACAGCTCGCCAGATAGCTCGCCGTCATAAGGAGGCGATTGCACTGGGAAATGACCCCAAGGCAGAGCGCGATAATTATCGTGCGATGCCAACGCTTAGTGAGTTTTTTCACCAGACCTATGTTCCGTTCATCAAGCGCCATAAAAAGTCCTGGCATAAGGATGTTCAGCGTTTCACGCAATACATTGAACCTCGTCTGGGGAAGATTCGTTACTGTGACCTTCGGGCCCGGGAAATCCAGCAGGTGCTTTTCGACATGCTTGAAGGTCGTATTCACGGCCAGCAGTATGCACCGTCTACCTGTAACAGGGCACTGGCTATTCTGAAAACTATGGGGCGTTATGCGCTACGACAGGATGTCCTGGAGAAGAATGAAGCCGATAAGATCCCTTTGCTGAAGGAGAATAATCAGCGGACGCGCTTTTTTGACGCCGATGAGATCAGAAGGATCCTCGACGCTGCGGTACGATACCCCAATAAGGCAGCCGGGGGACTGATAGCCATGCTGCTGTTAACCGGTACACGCAAATCAGAAATGCTGAACGTCATGCACAAACATATTGATCGGGATAACAGGTCGTTATTCATTCCTTATACTAAGAATGGTCGCAGCAGAACTGTGTATCTCAGTGATGTTGCATTATCCATTATTGATTCGATCCCACGGGCTGGCAGCAACCCCTATCTGTTTGCCGTAAAAGATAATGGAAAACCGATATCAGAACCCCGGTGGGCCTATGAAAAAATACTGACAGAGTGCGGGATAGATAAAAGTGAAGTCTGTTTCCACACTACGCGCCATTCCGTCGCATCATTACTTGTCTCCAGTGGTCAGTACAGTTTGTATGACGTTAAAGCCCAACTGGCCCATGCCAGCATTCAGAGTACTGAACGCTACGCAAAATTGACACCAGAGCGTATGCGTCAGACCGGGCAGGGCGTTACCGACCTTCTTTTGAACACCGTTACAACCGGTAAAGAACATTGATTTTAGCATCCCTAAAACGTGGAGAATGATTATGTCGTTAAAATGTCCTAAGTGCGGTAGCCGAAACACAGTGACAGAAACAGCCGGAAAGATAGCTGAGTTGACTCGCGATGATCGGTTCCTGACAACGTCTGCTGGTTATATCAGCCCGGAGCAATTATGTGAATTGCTCAAAAACATCATCACGGCAATAAAACGCCTCTTTGGATTTCTGGAGCAACGAGAAAGAAATAATGCACCAGTGCTGATCTGTAAATCGTGTGGATATTATGAAAGAATATAGATGACCTCGGAAGGAAATTTAAGATTCTTAACCCTGTCTATATAACCCCGATACTTAAGACGTATCGGGGTTTTTGTTTATGAGGATTATTCAATGAAATTTGTCTCGAGCTGGAAAGACCTGCCATCGCTCCTTCTTCCCGATTCGGTTATGACTGTCCTGAGAAAAGAACTGATACTTCCATTTGATGATGAATTCTCCGCAAGGAATTTCTGGGGTGAGGTTGGCGTAACATTAATGTACATTGAACCTCATGATGTTCGCGAAGATTTTAAACGGCACGTATTAGATGTAATTCATCATTTAATTGCAAACCCTGAGTTCGTGGTCCGTCTGACAGATGAATATTATTTGATGCTATCCATTACAGAAGATAACGGGAATGGTATTTATTTGTTATTTCACCCCAATTGTTCTCTTGTTGGGATTGATACATTAATGTCTATGGCGCATTTGCGTCTGTAAATCAGATTAAAATCAGGAGAAGAAAATGAGAAAATCAAAGGCAGTGAAAAACAATAATGAACACGATGAGCTGGCGTTAAATAATGATTTAAGTGATGTTGAAAAAGGTATCACTGAAGATGAGCGAATATTACCTGAAGAGAGTTATAAGCTGCTCATTGAATCAGGACAGGCGGAAAAAATTAGTCCTAAATCCAGTGGTATGCTGACATGGCAACTGGCAATGTCTGAAACGGATAATGAACTTTACCTGCGTCTCATGGCAAATGGTAGCGGAGGATTGTTCTCTAAAGACTGGATCGCACTTTCTAAGATTGAAAGTGTACTCGAAGTGCAACCGACAACGGGCTTCACATCTGGCGTATTCAGACCATTATTTAAAGGGGCTAGTGCCAATAATGCTGGTTTTCTGGCTGCTGTTCTGCGCTCGCCAGATATATGCCTGCTGGAGGCGCATCCGGAGAAATTATTTACGCATGTTTTATATGCCGACTGGCGGGTGCGCCTGAAAACACTCAGCAAAGTTGGGGATTGAGAAAACAACGCGGACGATTAATTCTTTACCAGTACGTTCATACAACCAGAAACGGCTACTCACCACTACTCATCTTCTTCAGGAAAATTCATTATGCAAACCCAGTATGTCTTAAAACAGGCAGGATTAACGCTGCCTGTTACCAAATTATTTCAGCAGCACATCGCTACGCTTCTGGCAGAACAATCTCAGCAAACATCGGTCAGGGCAGTGGTCATTAATTTTCGTGACCCGGACTACAGTGCAGAATCCGGGGGATTTCATCCGGTTGAAATGCGTTTCATCCGTCAGGATAACGAATGGTATTTCGATTATGTCACAGACTTTAGTTATATGGGGCGAGTTTACCCGGAACTGGAAAAGGAAATAGACTTTTGCTGGTCGGGTCATTACGTCTTCCATTATCTGGCGGGAGATATTGCACTGACAGCAGAGATGAATGAGCTCTGGTCTTTGTGGGAGGGTAATTTTATTGAATATCTGGCAATGGGGGTTTACCGGGTAACGGTAACTGAGGAAAGTTGTTGACCCTTTATGAACCGGAAGAAAGCGGGCGGCTTTGTAATCTTCCGCATGCGGCGTGCAACACAGCATGGTGATGATGTCTCTTTTTCCTGGCTGTTCGCATAAACATGTGCAGACACGGGGGATCTCAGATCCCTCGTGGTTCAGGCCCAAATGGCGCATTCCTCAGTGACAGGGTGATAACGAAGAGTTCATTACCCCAACGGCTGTTTTACACCGCATAAATAACATCGATATTACAGTGTGTTAGAGCCAATTTTGGCCGATGGACTGTTAAAACAAAACTAGACAGGTACCCATGATGCGTCAGTCACGAGGCGAGAAGATCGCTGAAAGACTGGGGTGGATATTGCTCCAGCTCTATACTGGCAATTCTCTGTCGGTTAATGATATTTGCCAGCAGTTTTCTGTTTCCCGTCGGACAGGACGACGGGACTTATTGAGGGTGGAAACAGTAACGGAGGTTATTTCTCCCGGGAAAGTGCGGTTGGCTCCTCTGATAAGAGAGCGAGTCAGGCAAGGAATATTCAAATAATTTTCTCTACATGGACATAACCTGTCCTCGCATTGCATTAGGCTCTGCAATGAACCAAAAAAATCACCTTAATGAAGGATGTAAGATGAAAAGAATGATAATAGCAGCTCTGTTATTCACGGGTTTTTTGTCACAGGCGCATGCCGGGCTTGTTCAGGTAAATAACCGTGTAGCCTGTTACCTTGCGATGGACAGTATAAACAGGCAACTCATGGAGACAGATAAAAAGGTCACTGCTGAAATTTACAAATATCTGGAGGGAGAACTACAACGTTATGGCGTTGACGAAGAATCGATTAATGAAAACACCACCGCCCTGGATAATGAACTTCCTCGGGCATACCAGCAGGCAGCATTTGCAGATAAGTGTGTGACATTTTACCGCAAATCATCGAACAGACAGTAGTAAGAACAGATAATCTTTCTCACCCAATTGGATAATAATGATATGAAAAAGATAATTACTGCATGTATCGTGGCCATCGTGCCTGTCACCTCAATAGCCGCTTCTGTTTCGCTTGATACAGCAGGACGATGTTATGAAGCAACTCGTCAGTCGACTCAAATGGCGATGTTACTGGATCCAAACGCAGCAGAATACAAAAATCTTAACAGTAATGCCAAAGAACTATTTGGCACACTCTCCGGTGGCGTCGGCGAAAAGGACTCAAAGAAAATTCGGGATGCCTGGAAGGCCATTCTGGATAATGCCGGAATGGAAGGCCGCATGGCTAAATCTGATGGTTATCGGGAAATGAACAGATATCCCCAGGACGTCATTATGCAGGAGGCCAATAAATGTGTCCGTCTGGCAATTAAATCAGGGCTGGTGAAATTATAATGATTAATGGGATATGAATATTACGGGAGCAGTTGCTCCCGTTATTTTTTTATCCAAAGATCCAGTTCCAGGCTTTTTTCAGCCCATTGACTACAGCTTTTTTGGCAGCTTTCACCACCACGCGCAAAGGTGCTGGCAGGGTATTATCAATAATATCATCAAGAACGCGATCAACGGTATCACCAAATCCTTCCGTTGCCTCTTCTGTAACTGTACGGGTTTTGTGCTCGTCTCTCACCTGAGAAGCAACGCCGCTTTGAGCGTGCTTTGGGAGCGCACGGACCATTGCCTCCACCAAATGGGTCACATTGTATCCCTCACTGGCGGCGACAGCGATCACCGGATGGTCAGTAAACCCAAATCGCTGTGTGATATATGCTTTTTTATCGAGGATATTTTGCATCTGGGATGGAGAAGGCCGGGCGTTGACAACATCCCATTCACGGAATGGCTCAATTTTGTCGACCTGATTAAGCACAAACAGTGTTTTAGCCTCACCGCCAGCAGGGGCCAGCACATTTTTGTAGAAATGTTCATCCGCAGAAAAGGCGCGGTCATCGCCTTTAATCACCCAGAGAACCAGATCCAGTTGTGGTAACAGGTCACGATAAAGTTGTTCATATTCAGCGTCACGCTCAGCATTTTCTCCCACACCCGGAATATCAATCAACCGCACTGAGCGTTTGCCAAACTGGATGCGCATTTCCTGCGTTTCACGGGTACAGGCGGCGACATCGCTGACTGCACAAATATCACCCTTAAAAATCGCATTACATAAGCTGGACTTCCCGGCTCCGGTCTTTCCCATAATGCCAATGACCGGCTCATAACTGATAACGTCATTGATGCGTCGGGCAATACTTTCCCTGATATTTTCAGGTAATATTTCAAGAGCATCCTTCACAGGATTTCGATTTTTAGTTTCTGTATTATTCATCATGAGCACCATTCTCCATTTTCGCTTTAATTAACGCACACTCGTAATAAGAAATAATTACTTTTAGCAAGGCATTCACTTTTTCCAGATCACGGGGTGCCGCGTAACCGACGATCCCTTTTTTCATAGGGCTGAAGCGCTCCTTGCGGGAAAGATTCATTGCGGCCAGTTGATCATCAATACCGTGCATTAACAAATGACCGTTTTCACCGGCACTGAAGTGATTGCAAATCATCTCGGCATGCTGGAGAAGGCGTTCGGGAACCACATTGAATGGCGCGTCAAGCCAGGCTTTGAGATGCGCATTCTCTTCATTATCATTGGCGTCAAGAAGGCCGCTGAGTAAATCCGTTGCTATGGTTTCGAAAAAATTCTCGAGCGCTTTTTCATCTTTATTCATTAGAGGTATCTCCGGTTGATTCCGTACTTTCATTCTGTTCGTATAGTTCCAGAGCAAGGCGTATGTCTTGCGTAACCTGATTACGAATCGATGCTGGTTTTAGAACTTCAACCTCGGGCATCCAGTATTTGATGAGTGGGATAATTTGGCCGAAGTGAGCCACCCGTGAAATTACGAGCAAATCACCGCTTGCGGAAGTGTGAATAATTTCCTGACCGGGCAACAGAGCGCGGCGCAAGAACCACGGGGCTATACGTGCAGAAACTGACATCAGTACTTCAGTAAGCTCTGCGCCATACCAGATACTTTCCGCATTCTCGATTTGCAGATGAATCTCCGTCGACATGGTAAACGACACGTTACTGGGGAGAACCTTTTTCATCTCTGAAATGACGAAACTCTTCAGCACTCCTCCCTCAATCGCAGCGAGATACCAGATCCCTCTGTCACTGACGAGACGGTAGGGCTCAATGGCGCCGTAGCTTTTCGCTTTATATATGAAGCTTATTTTTTTACTGCCGCGAATTGCATCTGACAATGTATTCAACGTAGACATAAAAATCCCACAATCTTCGTGTGGACGTTGTTTGATCAGAAAAGGATTATTTTCAGCATTGCCCAGCAATATGCCTAACAGTCTGTCATCCCAGCGTGGAAATAACCCGTCAATACCCAGAATCCGCGTAAAACGGCGTAAGTCAGTATTGCTGCGCTGTCCCAGAACGCCAACGGGAAGGTAATATTTCTTACCACTGCGAAGAAGGTTGAGATAAGCCAGTCGCTGCGTTAGGTCACGCCGGATGGTCTTATCACAGACATTAAATTCTTCAGCGAGCCCACTCACCGTGACCGATTCACCGTTGTTAAGGCGAGTCAGTATCAATCCAAGGCGATACCCAAGTTTGTCATGCTTATCCATTCAGGCATCCAATCAATTGAAGCTGGAAGGATATTTTCAGCAGGGTGCTGGACAAGATGAGTCCAGGCTGAAGCAGGATTTCTAAAAAATAAAAACCATAAAATTCAGTTATATATTTTCATCATGGTTTTTGTGGACTCAACCTGTCCATGTTGTGGTGGTTGCGGGAAGCAGCTTTATTACCGGAGCTTCATTATCTACCAAACAGTAAAGCCCACGACTGGGAGCGTGGGCTTAGCAAACAGGTATTCAGCGTGAAGGATTTACAAAATTACCGAGGGCAATGCGAAGCCAGGATATTTCAGCATTATATGGTCCATCAGGCGAGTCATTCGGGAAGTCAGAGAACCAAAGATAATGGGTGGGAGCTTAGCCCGACCTGCATTTTTAACATCACTGGATGTCACAGAGTAGCCTGCTTCGACCAGCCATGCAGCTATCTCAACACTGGTTTGTCGCTTTCTGTCGTCCGGCGTGAGCCCCCATTGATGTTGAGCCAGGGCCCGCAGGAAAAGGCGAACAAGGACATCATCGCTTCGATTTTGTCCTACTTTTAGTTTCAGTGGGGTAAAAACGTTTCTGCAATAGAGAAAATCACACCAGTCTTCCCAGTCGGCTTCATCTTTCAGGCAGTGTGCCTGCCGCCAGTCATCGAAGAGTTGGCGTTGCTTAAGTGCCTGCGCTATATCATTCCACGGAAGGGAATACATCAACAAATGTCCATCATTCATGGTGGGGGCGATCAGTTGGCGCTTAAAGTCGAACTCCAGATTTAACCGGATATCCGATTCAACGGCGACAAGGTCGCTTTCATTCAACCACATATCACGGGTTGAAATGAGAGACCCCCTGCGAAGTTTCTGACCCGGAGCCCTGTTCATATAGAGGCCTAGCATATAGTGGTTATAGTCGTCGCGGGGAATATCAGCAGGGGGTTTAACACCTGCGCGAGCATGGACGATTGGGAAGCCTTCTGATTCCTTATAGGTCAACTGCCCCCGGGTTTTCATGGCGACAAGTTGTCGGACCTGATGTTTACAGGTCAGCATAGACGAGCCCGGATCCGCAATGTCACATAACGCCTGAAAACGTGACGATAACGGACCAGACATATCGATATTCTCGGTAGAGGCATCCGTCAGAAAACCATCTGTAGTCACACTGACCACGGTTGTATTCGGGGGAAGTGCATTCATCAACTCGCCCACCACCGCGCGGACAAATCCCGTGACATGTGCAGCAAAGAATGGCTGGGTGACTGACGAAGGCGGCAGAGGGCTGTTCAGCCCACGGGCGGTATCAAATGCAGTCTTTGCGTGAAGACCCTGAGCGAGTTTTCCGTACAGTGAATTTCCGATCTCTTTCCAGAACTTCTCCTCCAGAGACCCTTTATCATGGCGGTTACGGTTTTCACGGACTTGCTGAACAAAAGGTAAAAATAAAGAAGGTTGTTGTGCTTGAGGGTATGCGGCTTCAGTATCGTTCGGTTCGGATTTTCGCCACGGTACGATAATGCCATTCTGAATCTCGATTTCCGCACCCAGGAACAGCGCGAGGGCAATTTCAGGCGCTGTTGCCCACGACTCACCCATTAGGGGAAAAAACAAACCATACTGGTCTGTTCGGACGGGCAGACAGGGATAGCGTACCGTGTCGGGGAATCGAAAACTGACCAGCGCAAATCCCATGACATGACCGCAATAATCTTCAGGATTGCGGCTATGGAAAATATTATCGTAATCAGGCTGCAAAATATCCAACAGCCCAGTCGTGTAAGCACCTGCTAAATCGTAGTCATACCATTCCCTTTCCGGGGTAATGCCCATCATGTAGCATTCGTTACGACCGCCGTGATAACAGTTTATGGGGAAGGTTTCGTAGAGTTCTCTAGCTGGTATGCTCTGCCTTGTCTTCACCGTTCTGAACCCCTGGGTTTCGGGATTCCAGCACTGTTTCGATACCGTTCGGGTGCCCATGCAAATTTCAGAAGATATGCCGCTTTCATCAATGGTTTTGAGAAACCGGGAAACAGCCATCGCACCAATCGTGGTGGGGACACGCTCAATCATCAGACTTTCAGTGCAGAACGATTTCACCTGTAAGGCATAGCGCACGGCAATTTCGGCATCACGAACTGCATAAGCTTCGAAACCGCGTCGATCGCCTTTTAAATACTGGCGCATATCGCTGATTGAATAAGGGGCTGGAATGGTTAGTTTCGGCAGACCAAGTAATTGGCCACATTCCGCCAGCCCCATCCCACCCGGAGTGATCAACAACGTATCGGTGAACGTCACATTGCTACAACGGGGCGGGCTGGTCCGTTTATCAAACGTGATGAGGCTATTTTTTTCACGACGATTTTCGACTTCATCAAAATCAATACCGTAGCGGTTTTTAAAACTGCTAACTGTACTGCGAATTCCTTTCAGCAATATTTTGTGATCGCTCCAGAAATCGGAAAACGAGGCAACATCAGCCCGCAGGAAATGAGCATACAGCGTCATCGAACCCGGCCATTCGGTAATCTGCTCATTCTTCAATAGCGGCGTCAGAGTTTGCGCGAGAAAGTTTTTCAGCGACAGGCGATCTTTTTTGTGGGCGCTGGCGGGGTACAGGATTCCGGGAACACCCGTTCCATCAGGCAGCACGACATAGCTCTGATAAGACAGAATGTCGTTTTGCTTTGTATGTGGGTTATAGACATATTCAGTATCAAAGCCGATATCAAGATGTAGCTCGCTGCTGACGTCCAGTCGATTTTTTGATTTTTGCGGTATTAACGGAAAGTTATCAAGTGTTTTAGCAGAGCGGGCGACAGGTTGCGTCACTCCCGCCGCATCTGCGAGCAGTGCATTCATGTCAAACATAAGTGTTTTCTTATTCTGGTGAGCGGTGTCAATATCGACACCGCTAATTAAGGGGAAATCAGGCAAGGGCTGCACGAATCTCAGCAAACAGTTGCTCTTTTAGAGCATCGTCTTTCGTTGCCAGGAAAGATACGAACTTATCGTTGACTTTAATGACGACGCCGTTGGGGGTTTTTTCAACCATTGGGAGGAGTCGCGATGAAAGCAGGCAATTGGCATGTAACCAGCGAAAGTGCATCACTTCAAATTCGCGACCACCAAGAGTGGTAGCCAGTTCCTGAAATGCTTCATCAAGAGTGTCAGGTTTCGCTGATTCACTGATGAGTGTTCCGCCATAACGGTTAGTGAGCATGAGGATAGCCTGCTCGTCGTTCTGGAACAGGCTGATGCCGTAGACGAACTTGAGTCGGGCAATACAGTTATTACCCCGGTAGACAGCCTCTTCAGACAGGTTACTTTCGAAGATGCGGGCATAGGTGTTAAAAGCAGTTTTCGCTGTGTCATCCGTATCAAAAGACTCGGTGTGCAGCAGGCGGCACGCCCGACTAATAAAATTCAGGCGGTTTTCAACGAGACTGATGCTGATGACATCAGAGACCGGGATGATCTTATCGCTTGAGTTCACCAGGTAATCAGAGCTGAGTGTTGTTGCGGTTGTCATGATTTCTTCGCCTTATCAGAAATTAATGTGATTAACGTGGAATTTGGATGTTCGTGAGTTGCTGCTTTTCCCAGGCTTCCACCTCAGCCACTGGAAAACGGATCGCACGTCCCAGCCGGATGAACGGAGGGAGCTTGGCCGGGTTACGGGTGATATCGCTGGCAATGGTGCTGGGTGAAACGCCCCAGCGGAGAGCAATCTGTTTGCTATTTATGTACATATCAGGGCTCCTCTGAGCTAAAAGTCGTTAGGGTTTTATCAGTCACTGCCGGGCCCTGCAGTGGTGTGCTCTAACCATACGAGCCGCGCAGTTTGATGACACGCCAAAAAACTCACAGCTCATTCCGTCAGTTTTTTTATTTATATGCATCAACAACTTGTGATACGACCGCCTGAGAGTCCGCTGCATTATGAAATGCATAGCGGCGGGTCGCAGTGAGTGAATGGTGATTCAGTAAACGGGAAGCCATGGCGATATCGCTGGTTGCCTGTAGCACACGGGTGGCAAACGTCCGGCGAAGGTCATGCATGCGCAGGTTTTCTATATGAGCGTCCCGACAGATACGGGCAAAGGTTCCACGCGGATAGCTCAACTGACGAGTGGTGTCGGTCAGGCGAGGAAAAATCCAGGTCGTGCTGAGTGCCAGTTGTGCCTGTCGCTGAATAATGGTCACTGCGGGATTTGCAAGCGGACAGGTGAATGGGTGCCCTGATTTCGTATCCGGGAGAAGTAACTGCTGTACATCGGGATGCCAGTAATCCCATTTCAGCGTACAAACTTCACCAATACGCATACCGGTATAGAGTGCGAGCAATATGGCATCAGCAGCGGGCGTATTCAGGGCTTCAGCGGCAGCAATAAATAATGGAATTTCAGTGGCAGAAAGTGTGCGATACCGGACGTTACTCTCTTTCAGATAACGAACGTGGGTCATCGGAGAATGATTTATCCATTCAGCACGTACAGCCAGAGAGCATATCTTTGAGAGCAGTGCCAGAAGGCGGTTTATGGTTGCCGGGCGTAATGTTGAACGCAGGTCAGCCGCGAATTTTTCGATTTCACCGGCAGTAATATCGCGCAGGTGACGCTGTCCCCAGAAGGGGCGGATATAGCGATTGAGTTTTGAGAGCTCAGACTGTGGGCTTTTTTTATATAACCGCATGTCAGGTAGCCACAAGTCGTTGATAGCCTGTTCGACGGTATATCGGCGGGATTGTATGGCAAGGCGTTTTTTATTGCCAAGAAGAATCATGGTGTGCAGGCGGGCATCTTCCACACCGAGAAGTGGAAAAGAGCCCAGTGTTTCATAAATGCGCTGATTGTTGATGGTCGCCCGAAACGCAAGCGTGATTTGATTGGGATAGACCAGCGCCCTCAGATGGGGGCAGTGAATATCACGGTATTCCTGACAACCAGTCGTCGGATGCGGCAGTTGCTGAAGTGATTTAGTGCTGAAACGCAGATCAATAATGGACATCGTAGTTCTCCTGTGAATGTGTGCCAGGAAAAATACGATGTCAGGTGAGCTAATTACGAGTTGACGTTTTCACAGTTCATCATTTCAATTTAAAACTGAGCTTTTTATCTACAGAGGCTATTCTCTGTGGATTGTGACGCTATGGGTTCATTTAGTCTGAGCAAGTGATAGTAATCGGATGACATATTCCTCTTTGCTGAGACGGCCTACATCGTTAATCTGTGAACTTAGTCCCAGTGCTGTCGATTTTAGATCTAACAATCCCTTAACAGTTTTACTCTTACCTTCAAGGAAAAGGATGATTTCTTTGGCTGTGGGTTTCCATTTGGGAAATAAAAGTAGTGCAATGTAAATATAGGTCTTGTGTAAAATCTGGTTTATGTTTTTTTGTATTCCTGTCATGTTTTCTTTGTTGCGGGGAATGGTTTCATCAATAACAAATCGGTCGGGGCTGGTTAATGTAATTGCATCGTCTTTTTCATTAATAAAGTGTTGCATGACCTCATGGGGTAACATTGCAAGAGTAATCAATTGAAACATGGCGGGGTGGTTGAGGTAATTATCTTTGATAAGCCCGGAGTTTTTCATCTTGTCTAATATTTGCAATAAAAAGTGAAAATAAAATTCATCACAAAATCTTGCAAAGAAAAGGAGGGCGGTGTCCTGGGCTTCCAGATTTGAAACTTTCGGGAGTGAATTAGTGAAATCCGATGATTTGATATAGGTTATGATTCTTCTGTGGGCAATTTTGAGTGCTGTATTATGAATGGATATTGAAAACTTACCATTCCGGATGTAGGGTTTGTTATTTTGATATGTATTTTCATCCGCAAGTGTATCAAGAATATTTAGTAATGTGAGAATCGGATGTGTCGGGTCTTTGGATGCCTTATCAATAAATACCTCCAGGAATTCGTCAATTTCCTTTAGGGTTTTAGCTGGGATTTTATTTTGTTTAATCGATTTACGGCCATAGATATTAATAGCCAATGTCTCGAACTCCTTGCGTTGTAGCGCACACCATTTCTCAAGGTAATCGGTATGCTGAAAAAAATTAATCTGATTGGACATTAATGCGGATGGCGAGAATATCTCGATAGAGGATAATGACGGGCGCATCTTACGCGTTCCATCCGGTTGTTCTTGTGTCATCAGGTGTAGTAAATCATCCTCAGTGAAAATATCGGATAATTTATCAATGTCATTCTGATATTTAGCGAGAAGGTTAGCGTTTTTTTGTTCTCGTTTAGGGTGTTCAAGATAGTTTTCAAACATAATGTGCCTCGTTTATTTAGGGCTGATACCCTTTACTGATGGAGGTTTGCAAGGTAATGCTTTGATTACAAGAGCATGAGTAGGGTATTTACCCCAACGGCAGTTTTACACCATAGCTTACATTGAGTCTATCCTGCTAATATCATTAGAATTTACAAGCTTGTAAGTATAAGGGCATCCGTAAGTCATCTGTCGGTATCAGGTTGACAATTCCCGTAAAGATACTGTGATTCAGGTGTGTCCAGGGGTGTTTCTTGAGGTATCATTTACCACAATTTTTTACGATGCAAAGCCCTGCATCGCTAGCTTTTCTTCATACCAGGATGACTCATGAACGACAAAATCAGTCAGGATACAATCAACAGAGCCCTGTGGGCCGCGTGTGATACCTTCCGTGGCACCATCAATGCTGGTACGTACCAGGATTTTCTCCTTACTATGCTGTTCCTCAAGTACATTTCGGATGTCTGGCAGGATCATTACGATGAATATAAAAAACAGTATGGTGATGCACCAGAACTCATTGAAGCCATGATGGCGAATGAACGTTTCGTATTGCCGAAAAGCGCCAGTTTCTATGCGCTGTATGAACGTCGTCATGAACCGGGCAATGGTGAGCGCATCGACCAGGCTCTGCATGCGATTGAAGAAGTTAATGGCACCAAACTGAAAGACGCCGGGAAAAGCGTGTTCCAGGATATTTCGTTTAACACCGATCGCCTAGGTGAAGAAAAACAGAAGAACACCATCCTGCGCCAGCTGCTGGAAGACTTTGCGGGTGAAGATCTTGACTTGAAGCCGAGTCGTGTAGGTACGCTGGATGTCATCGGTAATGCTTACGAATATCTGATTAAAAACTTTGCCGCCAGCGGTGGGCAGAAAGCGGGGGAATTCTATACCCCGCCGGAAGTCTCAGACCTGATTGCTGAACTGCTCGATCCGCAGCCCGGAGATACCATCTGCGATCCGGCCTGTGGTTCCGGTTCGTTGTTGATGAAGTGCGGACGTAAAATTGTCTCCGGGCATGACAGCCGTAACTATGCCTTGTTCGGTCAGGAAGCGATTGGATCTACATGGTCGCTAGCGAAAATGAATATGTTCCTTCACGGCGAAGATAACCACAAAATCGAGTGGGGCGATACCATTCGTAACCCGAAGCTGCTCGATAAAAATGGCGACCTGATGCTGTTTGATATCGTGACCGCAAACCCACCGTTCAGCCTGGACAAGTGGGGCCATGATGAGGCTGAAAACGATAAGTTTGGTCGTTTCCGTCGCGGTGTACCGCCGAAGACTAAAGGAGATTACGCCTTTATCTCGCATATGATAGAAACCCTGAAACCGGGAACGGGTCGGATGGGCGTGGTGGTACCACACGGTGTGCTGTTCCGTGGCTCCAGCGAAGGCAAAATTCGCCAGAAACTGATTGATGAAAATCTGCTGGATGCGGTGATTGGTCTGCCTGAAAAACTGTTCTATGGTACGGGGATTCCGGCTGCGATTCTGATTTTTAAGAAGCAGAAAGTTGATGACAAGGTTCTGTTCATCGATGCCAGCCGTGAATATAAGGCGGGCAAAAACCAGAACCAGCTCAGCGCAGAAAACATTGAGAAGATCGTTAACACCTATCGTGAAGGCGATAACGTCGAGAAATACGCCTATCTCGCCAGCCTGAGGGAGATTCAGGACAACGACTATAACCTCAATATCCCGCGCTATGTCGATACCTTCGAGGAAGAAGACGAGATTGATTTGCTGGCCGTGCGTGCTGAGCGTGAGCAACTGAAAGAGGAACTGGCGAAATTGGAAACGCAGATGGCGGGTTATCTGGAGGAGTTGGGTTATGGTGCCTAAGGGTTGGAAAACTGTTACCTTAAAAGACTTACTTGATGGACAGATTAAAAACGGTTATTCGCCTAATGCAACCGATTCGGAAACTGGCTATTGGGTATTAAGTTTGGGAGCATTAGCGGACGAAGGTATTAATTCTTCGGGAATAAAACCCGTTTTACCAGAAGAAAAAGTTTTGCAAAATCTTCTCAAAAAAGATGATTTTTTAGTAAGTAGATCTAACACACCAGACAAGGTAGGGCGTTCGATTCGCTTTAAAAATGAAATTGAGAATTGTTCTTACCCTGATTTGATGATGCGCTTTCGTATAGATGATACTAAAGCCGATAAGGAGTTTATTGAACAACAATTAAAAAGCTCTACAGTACGGGCATATTTCAAAAATTGTGCCGCTGGTAGTAGTAGCACAATGGTAAAGATCAACAAAGGCATTCTTGAGAAGACTCCAATTGTCGTACCTCCGATTAAGGAACAAAAGAAAATTGCTCAAGTTTTATTTGCTTGGGATAAGGCTATAGCGTGGACAGAAAAGCTTATTATTAATAGTCAGCAACAGAAAAAAGCTCTGATGCAGCAATTGCTTACCGGGGAAAAACGCTTGCTGGATGAGAATGGGGTGAGTTTTAGTGGTAAATGGGAGAAAAAACTTCTTTCAGATGTAGCTGATGTTTATCAACCAAAAACAATATCCCAGTCTATGATGTCTGATTCGGGGTATCCAGTTTATGGCGCAAATGGAGTTATTGGATTTTATCAAGAGTTTAACCACGAAACTGAACAAATAGCCGTAACTTGCCGGGGTAGCACATGCGGCATAGTCAATTGGACTCAAGCAAAATCGTGGATTACCGGAAATGCAATGGTTATCAATACGGATAACTATTCCTACGTGAGTAAAAAATTTCTATTCTATACTCTGAATGGCAGTGATCTGAAGTATTTAATATCCGGTTCCGGTCAACCACAAATAACCGGAAACATTAAAACGCATATCATTAATTTGCCCTGTATCGAAGAGCAACAAAAGATCGCCACCGTGCTGTCCGCAGCCGACGCCGAAATCTACACACTTGAGAAAAAACTCGCCTGCCTGAGAGATGAGAAAAAAGCCCTGATGCAGCAGTTACTGACCGGAAAACGTCGGGTGAAAATCGATGAGGCTGTTGCTGCATGAAACTGACGAAAAGTGGTCCAGTGACTGACCGTGAAATCGACTGGCTGGAAGAGATGTTGCTGAAATACGGCAATGATGACTCTGTGCTCTGTTTCTCTGAGCTGGATGGCTTCCTGACGGCGGTTGTCTCTGGCCCGAATATGATCCCCGCTAATACCTGGCTCAGCGCCCTCTGGGGTCGTGGTGACTACCACCCTCACTGGACCACCGAAAAAGAGATGACGCGTTTTGTGGGGCTGTGTTTTCAGCATATGAACGATATTGCGGGCTGCTTGTATGAGGCCCCTGAACAGTTTGAACCGATTTTCAATGGACGTGAGGTGAAGGGGAAGACATATACCATCGTCGAAGAGTGGTGTTTCGGGTATATGAAAGGCCGGTCTCTGGATGACTGGTCAGCCTTGCCAGAGGCCTTACGTCCCTCGCTGGAGGCGATAGCCCTTCATGGTATCGAAAAGAACTTCCCAGTGGTTGAGAAAATGTCACCTGTTCAATTTGAACAGAGTATTACTCTCATTCAGCCTGCGGCACTGGCGCTTTACCAGCACTGGTTGTCGGTGAGAATGTCAGAGGCATCATCCCGGCCTGTTCCCGTGAAGGGGGCAGAAAAACTGCCCGGTCGTAATGACCCGTGTCAGTGTGGCAGTGGTAAAAAATTTAAAAAGTGCTGCCTGCACTGACAAAGCGGAAGGGGGCTTGCTCATGGCAGTGAACAATCTGGATCGTTCCCGGTGGTACATGGGAAATGTTCTCTGGTTCGGAGGCTACAACAGCAAAACGGATCGGGAGAATAACTTTGGCTTTCTCTTATCAGAGAATGGTAATGAGCTGTTTTTTCATAAGAATGAGATAAGCCGAAACTATACACCCGCTGACAATACACCGGTGCTGTTCAGGGAAGGTATAGGTAAAAATGGTAAGCCTACGGCTTTTAACGTTCACATTCTTGATAAAACAGATGAGGAGACGGCTGAGCTCCTCATTGAATATCTCCGGGCTATTATTGAGGAGGGCGTTGATTTCGCTCGTTGGCGTTATCGTGACTGCGTTATTAATTTCCTCACTCAGTCCTTTGGCGAAAGGGCTATAATTCGGTTAGTTACCAGTGATATAGCTGTTACAAAAGTCTTACCGCTATTTTTAAAATCACGTAACTACGATAACCAGTTTGCACTTTTCGCCTCTGATAAGAATTTTGATGATTTGACCGCACAACAAATATCTCCTGCGGTCATGCCTTCGTCATTTATCGATAATAACATTGATCAATTCGCTGTTTGGGTGAAAAGATGTTCTGCGGCTACGGATTGCCAGGGGGCTTCAACATCGGACATCATCAATGAATTACTCAGCCATATATCTATAAGTGCTATTCTCTACCTGGCTTTTTACGATTGTATAAGTAGCGAGCGGATTCTTGAGCATCGGCATGATGATATAGAGAATTTTGTTCGACGTAGTTTCACGAAAAATAAAATGGATATACAACCATTTGTCCGTGATGCCTATCAGCAGAAATTCTCATCGAGAGAGCAATTTTATAAACATTCCGTGATTAGTCCTTTTATCAATACGTATTTGATTAAACAGAAGATGTTCAGAAAAGATTTCAGTTTTGTTAATGATGTCGAGTCGAATACTGAAATTGCTTCTGATCCTGAATACTTCATTCTGAGTAAATTGTTACCGTTGCTTGGGCGCAACGATGAACAGTCCGTTCTGAGTATTATTCTGCATGAGATATGGCACGGAGTCTTGTCGGGTAAAATTCCGGTAAATCATCCTTCTGTTTTCAAATTGTTCCCACAATGTAGTTCATTACAAATTCGTTTCCCAAGTTTAGAATTATCCTGTGAGGCGTTTCACTGGAATGCAAAACAACCTGACGGAACGATAGAGAAAAAATTCCTTTGTCGTTCGAAAGTCTGCCATGATCCGCAGGTGCTACCCGACCTCAGTCGGGATTACATCGACTTCACTATTTATGACTGGCTTGCCCACTACGGTATGACCTATCTGATTGCAGGCGAACCTTCTAAGCGGGATTTCCCAATTAAACTGGCTGGGTATTTCAACCGTATCAGAGAATTACATTCCCGCTTGCATTGCCGCAGTTGTGGGGTGCTGATGGTTCCGGATATGAAATATGCTCGTATCGAGGCCAGTGTCTGGGATGCGAAGTCGAAAGGATTTGTGAAAAAACCTTTCCAGGCCGCGTATCGCCTGACCGTTTTTAAATGTGCCAGTCATTCCTGCGAACAGTTTGGTATCGGGCATTACATTAATCACTGTATTGGTTACAAATGCAGCGAAATAATTGACGGCAGAGATTTACATGAAAAATGTTCAGAAGGACGATTTATTTGTGCATCCTGTGGTTCCTGCTGTACGACGCATCAGGAGAAATTTGGTAATGTAAACAAGGGCGAAACAGAACAGGTCAAGTACAATCGCCTTTATCGGGACTCGCCGTTCTTTTCATCATAAGTCTTCGTTCATTTTGAGTATGTCCGTAAGGACATACAGTTTCACCTCTTAGCCAAGAAGGATTACCGGGTGGATAAGCACTACCAACCTAAATTCCAGGAAGAATACAGCGCCAAAATTCCGGCACTGACGTTACTGACCAGCCTCGGCTGGACGTTTTTATCTCCGAAACAGATTATGGATTACCGGGGCTATAAACAGGATGAGGTGGTGCTGCGTCCGGTTCTGCGTGAAGAGCTGTCGAAGCGTTCCTTTATGGGGGGTGGCAAAACCTGCCAGTTATCGGAAAAAGCACTGGATAACCTGATATCACAGGTCTGTTCTCCGGCGCTGAATGAAGGGCTGCTGAAAGCCAATGAGCGGATGTATAACCATCTGCTTTACGGGATCGCCGTTACGGAGTTTGTCGATGGCAAAAAGGTGAACCCCACCATTGCGCTGATTGACTGGGAACATCCGGAAAATAACCAGTTCCACTTTACTGAAGAATTTACGGTATTGCGGTCAGGCGGTGTTGAAACCCGCAGACCGGATATTGTCTGTTTTGTTAATGGTATCCCACTGGCTGTTATTGAGGCTAAAAGCCCGGCTGGTCATGGCAAGAAAGGGCCAACCATTGACGAAGGGATATCCCAGAGTATCCGCAACCAGTTCAACGATGAAATCCCGCAGCTCTTTACCTATAGCCAGTTATTACTTTCAATTAACGGGCATGACGGACGCTATGGTACCTGTCATACACCAATGAAATTCTGGGCGGCATGGCGCGAAGAGGATATTACCGATGCGCAGATGTATGCCCTGCGCAACCATCCGTTATCGACTGAACAAATTGATGCGTTATTTGAGCATCGTCCTGCTGGCGATCTCAACTGGTATCAGCAGTTAATCGCCGGGGGGGAACTGGCTGTCAGCGGGCAGGATAAGCTGCTTATCAGTCTACTTTCGCCGGAACGTCTGCTGGAGATGACCCGCTTCTTCACCCTGTTTGATAAAAAGACCGGAAAAATTGTTGCCCGCTATCAGCAGGTGTTCGGGATAAAAAGACTGATGGAACGCATCAGTACCCGCAGACCCGATGGGGGTAGGGAAGGTGGGGTGATCTGGCATACCACGGGTTCTGGTAAATCATACACCATGGTGTTCCTCAGCAAAGCGCTGATTCTTCATGACAGCCTGAAGCTGTGTCGTATTGTGGTGGTGACGGACCGTGTGGACCTTGAAGGGCAGCTCAGCGGCACTTTTGCCTCAGGTGGCGAACTGGCAGGAAAGGATGATAAGGCCAAAGCGATGGCGACCTCAGGTCAGAAACTGGCGCAGCAGATTGGCTCTGGTAAAGAACGTATAATCTTTACCCTTATCCAGAAATTTAACTCAGCGACAAAACTTCCTGAATGCGTCAATACCAGCCCCGACATCATCGTTCTGATTGATGAAGGACACCGCAGCCAGGGTGGCGAGAACCATGTGCGAATGAAACTGGCGCTGCCGAATGCCGCCTTTGTGGCATTTACCGGTACGCCATTGCTGAAAGAAGATAAGACCACCAATAAATTCGGACCGATTGTCCACGCTTATACCATGCAGCGAGCGGTAGAAGATAAAGCCGTTACACCTTTGCTGTATGAAGAACGTATTCCCGACCTTGAGGTTAACGATCGGGCAATAGATGCCTGGTTTGATCGTATTACCGATGGGTTAAGCGAAGCGCAAAAAGCCGACCTTAAGCGTAAATATGCCCGTAAAGGTGAGGTTTACAGTGCAGATGACCGCATCCGCCTGATCGCGCTCGATATTGCCACTCACTTCTCGAAAAACATTGATGAGGGGCTGAAAGGGCAACTTGCCTGCGACAGCAAGATTTCCGCCATCAAATATAAAAAGTACCTTGATGAAGCAGGGTTGTTTGAGTCAGCTGTAGTTATCAGCCCGCCGGATACCCGGGAAGGGAATACCGAGGTGGATGAAAGCAAACTGCCGGAAGTGACGAAATGGTGGAAGGATAATGTCGGCACGCAGGATGAGTCTGTGTATACCCGTAATGTCATCAGTCGTTTCGATACCGATGAGAAGCTTAAATTGCTGATAGTCGTTGATAAACTGCTCACCGGGTTTGATGAACCGAAAAATACCGTGCTGTATATCGACAAGCCGCTTAAGTCCCACAACCTTATCCAGGCGATTGCCCGGGTAAACCGTCTGCATCCACTGAAAAAGTTTGGCCTGCTGATTGATTATCGCGGCATTCTGGCTGAACTGGACACCACTATCGGTAAATATCAGGATCTCGCCTCCCGAACCCAGGGAGGATACGACATCAAGGATATTGACGGGTTGTACAGCGCCATGAGCTCTGAATATAAACGTCTGCCGCATCTGTATAACCAGCTGTGGGCCATATTTGCCGGTGTCAAAAACAAGAATGATACTGAGCAATTACGTGCAGTACTGGTGCCTAAAATGGAAGAACGTGATGGAGAGATGGTCGATATCCATCAGAAAACCCGTGATGATTTCTTCGAGGCGTTAACGGCCTTTGCCGGATGCCTGAAAGTGGCACTGCAGTCCGCTACCTTCTTCACCGACAAGAGCTTTACGGAACAAGACCGAAATCTCTATAAAGAAACCGTAAAACAGATGTCCAGCCTTCGCCAGTGGGCAATGCAGGTAAGTGGAGAGCAGGTCAATTATGACGACTACGCCGAGCAGGTGAAAAAACTGCTGGATAAGCATGTCACTGGCGTTGAGGTTCGTGAACCGGATGGCGTGTATGAAGTCGGTAAAATGGGCAAGAGCGAAAAGCCCGAAGAGTGGGACAACAATAAAACCCGCAATGAAACCGACATTATTAAAACCCGTGTGACGAAGATGATTGAGCAGGAGCTGCTTGATGATCCGTATGCTCAGGAGGCCTTTTCCAAACTCCTGCGCATGGCTATCGAAGAAGCAGAAAAACTGTTCGATCACCCACTGAAACAGTATCTCTTATTCCGAGAGTTTGAAGAAAAAGTTGAAGCCCGTAAGCTCAGTGATATCCCGGATGCGCTGGCGGTAAACAAGCATGCTCAGGCGTATTACGGTGTCTTTAAAAAAGAGCTACCTGAGGTTTTTGCGGTAAACGATGTTCAGGTGCAGGAGAAGTGGACAAAGCTGGCCTTTGAAGTGGACAGCATTATCGTTAGAGCGGTGGAAGAAAACTCCCTGAACCCTCAGGATATTGAGAAAGCCGTTAAGACTAATCTGTTACCGCTGCTGTTTACGGCCTGCCGGGAGATTGGTGCCGGAATGAATCAGGTAAACCGTATCGTGGAAACTATCATCCAGATCCTGCGCGTTGGTTTGATGAAATCATGAGAGAAAAAGAGTCGCCAGCAATGAAAGCGTTACGCATTGTTTATGGTGATGAGGTCATCGTTGTACAGTGTGTTACGCGTCAGGTCGTAAAGGGCAGGGTACTCATCAAGGTGCATCCGGACTGCCGGGTAGTGGCCTCTGTACCACCAGAAACACCTGAACACGAGGTATTGTCTGCGCTGAAAAAACGAGGGCGCTGGATCTATCAGCAACTGCGTGATTTCAGGGAGCAGCAGACACACATTGTTCCGCGTCAGTATGTCAGCGGAGAAAGCCATTACTATCTTGGCAAGCAATATCAGTTGAAAGTGACAGAAGACGCTATTGTGCCGCAACGAGTGAAAATGTTGCGTGGGCGTCTGGAAGTGACTGTCAGACATAAATCGGCAGAAAAGGTAAAAGCGTTGCTGGCCGAATGGTATCGGGAACGCGCCAGAGATGTCTTTCAACGCAGGCTTGATTTATTGATACCGCAGACCCTTTGGGTTAGTGAACGTCCGCCGATACGTCTGCGGGCGATGCAAACGCAATGGGGAAACTGTTCTGCGAAAGGCTGTCTGACCCTGAATCCATGGCTGGTTAAGGCATCCTCAGAATGTATCGACTATGTCTTATTGCATGAGCTATGCCATGTGGCTGAGCACAACCACAGCGAAGAGTTTTACCGTCTGATGGGGCAGGTTATGCCGGGCTGGGAAAAGGTTAAGAAGCGACTGGATGGTATGGCTGGGATGTTGTTGGCAGATATGTAGTTTCTAACTTATTCCAATGGGCTCATTTGTCTAGGGGAATCAGGAACGAGTTAATTAGATTTTCCAAGTTCAAGTCTAAAATACAAATTTGATAGCATCAAATCCTTCGATAGTGACAACACGGGAAGTTGAACAACGATGAATACAGCTCATTCAATAGAAAAGCTTTATCTTAGAAATATCTATGAACTTTTGGGAGAAAATTTTTACATACCTGCTTATCAGCGGGGATATCGCTGGGGGGCGATCCAAGTAAAAGAACTACTGGATGATATCTGGGAGTTCAGTCAACCGCATGGTGGTAATGATTCTTCATTTTACTGTCTTCAGCCTGTTGTTGTGGTTCGAGGGGAAGATTGTTGGCAGGTCGTGGATGGGCAGCAAAGGCTAACCACGTTACGTCTTATCCTGCACTTTTTGGAGCAAGAGCACCTGCAGAGACCCTTAGAGGAGGCATACAAAAAAAGCGTGTATATGTTGAAGTATGAAACCCGGCCGGGATGTGAAGCATTTTTGCAGGGGATTCATAAAGAATCCAACACTGACAATATTGACTTCTTTCATATGGTCCAAGCGTATAACGCTATTAGAAATTGGTTCTCCGATAAAGATTATAATGATAATAATAAACTCTTGGCGACGTTACTGGCTAAGTCTACTGAAGAACGCTCTGTAAAGGTTATTTGGTATGATTTAAGTGACGAATGCCTTAACAACGATTATGCTATTGATGTTTTTTCCCGTATCAATATTGGTAAAATACCTCTGACCAATGCTGAGTTGGTTAAGGCTTTGTTTTTACAGCGAAGTCATTTTCACAATGATCAAGCAAGATTGAAGCAGTTACAGATTGCGACGGAATGGGATATTATTGAAAAGCGGTTGCAGGAACCAGCATTCTGGTATTTCATAAGTAATTCAAGTAAACACTACTCAACACGAATTGAATACATCTTCGATTTAATGAAAGGGAAAAAGTCTAATGACGAGACATTTTTCACTTTCCATAAGTTTCATGAAGATTTCAAGTCTGGTACGGCTAATATTGAGCATCTGTGGCAAGGGATAAAGCGTTATTTCCTGAGCTTTGATGAATGGTTCCAGGACAGAGAACTATACCATTTGATAGGCTTTTTGGTTGATTGCGGTGAGAAAGTTGCGGAGTTAAAAGCTGAGTCGGAGCGAGAGAATTCAACGAAAACAGAGTTCAAAAAATATTTGAAAGATCGTATTCGTCTCCAGGTCAGGTGCCAGTTAGATGAGCTTTACTATGATGAGCCTGTCATTAAAAAATTGCTTCTGCTGTTCAATATCCAAACTTTATTGTCAACGAGGGAAGCTGATATACGTTTTCCTTTTGACCGCTATAAGCAAGAAAAATGGGATATTGAGCACATTCGGTCCCAGACAGATTCTGCCCCTGTTGGGGGTGCCCGCAGGGTGTGGTTAAAGGACATTGAGGTTTACTTCAGTGGTAGTCGGTTTAAAGGGGATTCTTTAGAAAGAGAACAAGAATTTGCTGCCAGAGCCACTGAACTCTTGATCTTGGAACATATCGATAATGAATTTGACAGGTTTTATAATGAGGTAGTTAGTTACTTTGGCCAAGATGAAGTGTCATGGGGAGATGAGCTAGGAAACTTGGCACTACTGGACTCTTCAACCAACCGCAGTTACAAAAATGCCTTGTTTCCAATTAAACGCGCCCGGATTATAGACAATGATAAGCGCGGAGTTTTTGTCCCCATTTGTACCAAGAACGTCTTTTTAAAATATTATAGCCAGTCTGTAACTGAACTTGTTCATTGGTCAGAATCTGATGCTAAATATTATCAGGAAGCAATAGGTCAAACGTTGAAAGACTATTTGCCTGACCAAGGAGAGAAGAGTGAGTAATATAAAAATCGATTCGCGTTCGGGTGAACGACTCAGTTTTTTTCAGTTGTTTGAACAAAGATATATGCAGGTGGAAATCCCTATAATTCAACGGGATTATGCCCAAGGCCGGATAGAAGTTGCAGAGGTTAGAGATACCTTTTTACAGGCATTACATGGCTATTTGGAAAAAGGTCTGCCTTTTCAGGATTTGGACTTCGTTTATGGTAGCGTGATTAGCAATGATACTGGACGGCATCGGTTCATCCCATTGGATGGTCAGCAACGATTGACCACCTTGTTCTTACTACACTGGTATCTTGCTCAAATTGCAGATCAGCAAGAATCCTTTCGACGGGTATTAAGTACGGACGGGAATTCCCATTTTACCTATGAAACTCGCAGCAGTTCGAGAGAGTTTTGCAATGCATTGGTTGCCAATGATATAAATTTTTGTGCTTTGTTGCTGGAGTCTGGTACTGAGTGTCTGAGTAAGACGATTAAAGACAGGTCATGGTTCTATTTATCGTGGGAGAGTGATTCTACTATTAGTTCAATGCTGACGATGCTGGATGCGATTCATCTCCAATTTTCTGGAAATGTAGATTACTTTGATAAGCTTACCGACAAAGACAAACCGGTAATTACATTTAGATTTCTTAACCTTGCTGAATTCAACCTCACGGATGATTTGTATATCAAAATGAATGCCCGAGGCAAGCCGCTGACAGAATTTGAAAATTTTAAGGCAAGGCTGGAAAAAAACATAAAATCATTCACCGGAGATTGGCCGGAATATAGACTAAGTTTCAAAGATACGCCTGTGTCTGGCTATGAATATTTCATTCATAAAATTGATACGGATTGGGCTGATCTGTTCTGGTGCTATCGAAATGTTGTAACCAAAGATAATTCTTTTGATGATGAGTTAATGAACTATATTGCCATATGTGCAGCCAACTTTCTGTTACTGCAAGAAGCAGAGGATAGTTATAGCTTACAAAAGCAACTGTTTGGTTCGGGTGGTAAAGTTAACTCATTATCCTTTATGGAGTATGAACAGTATGGATATTTATCACAACCGCTAATAGCTGAATTGATTATGCAACTGGATCTGTTACGTGGTCATGCTAGTTCATGCTCGGGTTTGTCCATATATCTGGACAATAACAGATATTATGATGAAGAATCTATTTTCAAAAAAATCATTACCAATAACTCAAGTTTTTCGGAAAAGGTGAGGTTTCATGCTTTTTACGCTGGTGTAGCGAATGGCAAGATAGGGGAGGAGTTAGCATCCTGGATGCGAGTTGTATTCAACCTCACGGAAAACACTATTTTCAATACTATAGATGATTATCATAAAGCATTGCTGTCTATCAATGAATTGTCCCAACGTGATGACACTGTGCTGAATTTACTCATCCAGGATGTAATGATAAAAGGTTTTCTCGCGGTTCAAGTATCTGAAGAAAAAATGAAAGCTCATCTTTTGATAAAATCTTCTGAGTGGAAGGAGGCTATTCTTGCACTTGAAAACCACGAATATTTCAGGGGGCAAATAGGTTTCGCATTGAAGTTCAGCGGTATTGTTGACTACTTTAACAGTCACGGAAACGTTGATTGGGATGATGTGAAGGAAAACTATTTTACACGATTCAAACACTATGCAGATACTAGTTCGGCAGTATTTAGTGCAATAGGTGAAAGCTCGGAAGTATTAGATTTTGCATGGGAGCGTGCTGTGCTTTCAAAAGGTGACTATCTTACCTCGACAACAGCGGATAGATTCAACCTTCTCAGTTCACGTACAAATAAGAATAACGTCGACCGCGATCATTCCTGGCGTCGTCTATTGCGGCAAGACTCAAATATTCTTTGGAATGCACGGCAACAACATGTTAAAGCCGTGTTAGATGATCCTGATTTTGATATGGCTGATTTAAGGGGTGGATTAGAGAGGATTTGTGCTAAGGCATTAAGTGAGCAGCCATTTAACTGGCGTACTATCTTGATTAAGAAGTCAGAGTTATTTAACCTTTCTAATCAGGGGTTTATTGTATTGAATACTCACGAGAGCGTATTGTTACATGAGTCTCAGCGAAATCACTATCAAAGTGAACTTTATTCCAAGTACTTAGAGTTGGAATTAAAAGATAGAAAACTGAATACAGAACCTTTCAAGCACAAGTTTTACAATAGTGTACGTAGCGGGGAAGATATATCATTTCTACATTTAAGTGGTTTTTCCCTTCATGGTCAACAGGTTGAGTTGGAAATATTCTTCAGAGACAACCAATATAACATCTTGTTCTACCGAAATGATGAGACAGTACCATTCTCAGATGAACTGCAGAGTGCTATGGAATCTTGTGGATTTATTGTTCTAGCTGATTCGAAGGATTACAATCCTGAAGACTGGCAATGTAGTGATGATAATTATGTGTACTACTGTGAAGAGCCTGATCGCGCATTAGCCATAATATCTGACCTTTGCACTTGGCTAAGAGATCTAGCCCGCGAGCAATTGTCATAGCATTAAGTGAGGTTGCTGTATGTGAATACATGCAGTAACCCGAAACCACCGTGTGGTCAGATACAACGTGACACACGGTGAGTTTCAGCTATGTGCTGATTCTGTGCTCAGCGTTATCCAAGTCTATCTATTTACTGCTAATTACAGTAAAGTAGTGGAACAATTGCAGCAAAGTTTCGCAATGCACTGCTATGTAACACATTGATCCTGCGTAGAATTTAAAATCCCTCGGCGTTCGCGCTGTGTGGGTTCAAGTCCCACTCCGGCTACCATGGGAAAGACAAGAATAATCAAAGCAATAAGCAGTGTTGTGAAACCACCGAAAGGTGGTTTTTTTGTGCCTGAAATTCATCGCCCTCTCAAACTTTCCTCGTATTCACCGGAATTAATCACCTTTCTTTACGACCAGCTTCGCGTTACGGATAACTATTCTGTAAAAAGGTAGGACTCGCTAATAACGACAACTTCGCGAGGGGTTCAAAATGAACAAACTGACCTTGATTACCGCGTTAGTGACATTCGCTGCATCATGCGCCTGGGCTGCGGGCGATGACGATATCATCTATGACAGCCAGGGCCATCCCATCCGTCATGATAGGCAGGATGATGATCCAGGCAGCCAACAGCGCAGTGACGACACACCAACCGGCGCAGCGAGCAGAATTAGCGGCGATCAGGGTTTACCAAACAGACGCGAAAGCTGCGCCCCTTTCAGGAAAATAAACGCTAACAGCAAGCCGCCCCACAGAGCCATGGTGACGTAGCTGCTCACGCCCAGAATATTGAGGCCGCTCTCCAGCATCTGGAGCAGGATCAGCGCCATCACCATGCCAAAGACTTTACCGAAGCCTCCGTCCGGATTTACCCCGCCCAGCACAGCCGCCAGAATCGACACCAGCAGATAAGATTCACCGTAAGAGGCCTTGGCTGAATTGAGTTTCGACATCATCAGCAGGGCGGCAATCACGCACAGTACTGAGGAGAGCACATAAACCCAGATAAGGGTTTTACGGGTATTAATCCCGGAGTAGTGGGTCGCCTGCTCGTTAGAGCCGATCAGGTAGAGGGTGCGCCCGAAGGCGGATTTTTCGAGGATCACCCACAGTACGACCACCACCGCCAGAAAAACCAGCAGCGGCAGCGGGATGCCGAAAATATTGGTGCTGTTAATCACCAGAATATAGTCCGGGAAGTTAGAGATCGCCGAACCTTTGGAAATGAGGATATTAATGCCTTTCAGCAGGGTCATGATCCCAAGGGTGGCTAAAATCGGCGAGACCCGCACCACGGCGACCAAAAATCCAATCACCGAACCGATCGCCAGAGCCATGACTAACCCGGCGGCAATCACCAGCAGCATGCTGCTGAAGGTTGGGGGATAATGGGTAGCGACCCAGGCCATCACCAGACCGCAGGCGTTCATGGTGGCGATGATAGACAGGTTGATCCCCCCGGTGAGGATCGTCACCGCCATCGCGAGGGCCAGCACGCCGAGGATCGGCATTTGCGAGGCAATGGACTGGAAGTTAGCGGCTGACCAGAAGACCGAGGGTATCAGGAAGCTGAACGCGATCACCACCACCGCGATTAACACGCTCAGGTAAATCTCGACGCGATCCCGGGTTTTATTGGCGCTCATACTATGACTCCCTGACCTTTACGCTGACTCCATGCCGTCATGCTGATACTGGTGACAATCACCACCCCGGTAACGACCGTATGCCAGTACGAAGAGATCCCTAACAGGTTAAGACCGTTCTGCAACACGGCGAGTAAAATCACCCCTAACAGGGTGCCGAGTAAGGTGCCGCGCCCACCGACGATACTGGTTCCGCCTAACACCACGGCAGCGAGCACCGTCAGTTCGTAGCCCAGCAGAGAGTCGGGCGCGACGGTTAAGACGGTCGCGGATTGCACCACGCCTGCCACCCCGGACATCAGCCCCATGTAGCCATAGACAAACAGCTGCATTTTAAAGATGCCAAATCCCATGCGGGAGGCCGCCTCCCGGTTGCCGCCCATGGCATAAATCATTCGCCCGACGCTGGTTTTATTCATGATGAAGCCGGTTAACGCCACCACCGCCAGCAGGGTGAGGATCGGCAGGCTTAAGCCATAATCGTAGCCATCTGCGGCGGTGAATTTGAATAGCATCACCCCTTCTTCAAACCACTCAGGATAGCTGTAGAGCCAGACGCCTTTGGTCAGGTAGAGCAGCAGGCCGTAAAAAATATTCAGGGTTGAGATGGTGATAATGATGGAAGGCACGTTGAGACGGTTGACCAGCGTGGCGTTGATCAACCCGAGCAGCAATCCCAGCCCCCCGGCCAGCGCAAACGCGAGAGCAAAGTTTCCGGTGGTACCCTGAATCAGCGTCACCATCACGTACTGTGAAATGATGGTCATGGCCGGAAAGGAGATATCGATCCCGCCGGAAATCAGCACAATAAACAAGCCGCAGGCCAGAATGGTGAGCATGGCGTAGTTATTGATCAGATCATAGATATTGCCGAGCGTCAGAAAGTCGCTGCTGGCAAACGACAGGTAGCCGCCAATCACCAGTATGGTCAGACCTAAAAACAGCTCGTGGGTTTTGATCCCGAATTTATTAACCATTGACCACCTCCGCCAGCGCGGCTTCCGAGGTCTTTTCCGGGAGGAGTTCCGCGACGATCTCACCCTTGCGCATGACTAAAATACGATGGCTATTGAAGTAGGCTTCATCGATCTCATCGGTGATCATCAGCACCGCGATCCCCTGGCGCGACAGGGCGGAGATGATTTGATAGATCCCCGCTTTATTGGCAATGTCCACCCCGACGGTGGGGGAGTCGAGGATCAGCACCCTGGGATTGATCGCCAGCCATTTGGCTATCGCTACACGCTGGGCATTGCCCCCGGAGAGGGTATTGACCGGCAGGTTGACGCTGCCAATTTTAATGCTCAGCTGCTCGACTAAATCGGCGACGACGCGGTCCGCTTTGACTCTGTCTAACAATTTAAAGGGCGTTTTAAGCCGTCGAAGCACGGTAGAGATAATGTTGTCGTTGATGGACTGTTCCATCACCAGGCCGGTACTCATCCGGTCTTCGGAGACATAGCCAATCCCGGCATTGATCGCATCCCGGTTGCTGGCGAAGCGTACCGCTTTGCCTGCCAGCACGATCTCCCCGGAATCAGGCTGTGTGAGCCCAAACAGGCTCAGGCAAAGCTCTGTTCTTCCCGCACCGAGTAATCCGGTAATGGCGAGGATCTCACCCTGATGCACCTGAAATGAGATGTTCGTGTATTGATGATGCTTAGTGAGGTTCTTAACGCTCAGCGCTACGTCGCCAAGTTTTTCTACCGGGGGTAATAGCGCATACGAAAACTCTTTACCGGTCATCAGAAAAGCGAGTTTTTTATTATTGATGTCGCTGGCAGGCCAGGTGCCAACCAGGGCGCCATTTTTGAGCACGCTGATACGGTCGGAAATAGAGATCACTTCATCCAGACGGTGGCTGACAAACACGACGCAAATGTTCCTTTTCTTTAAATCGCCAATCACCCGCAGCAGTCCTTTTACCTCCTGCATGGTGAGGGAGGCGGTGGGCTCATCCATAATAATCAGCCTGGCTTCCTGGGCCAGCGCCCGGCAGATCGCCACAATCTGGCGCTGGGCAATGGGCAGAGACTCCACATTGGCATCCAGATCCAGCTCCGCCTCAATGCTTTTCACGGTGCGCGCGGCGATGCGATGGATCTCCCCCTTATTCACCAGCAGGTTATGGTGATGCTGGTGGATAGCGATGTTTTCCGCCACGGTGAGGTTCGGGAACAGAGAGAGATCCTGATAAATAACCTGAATCCCGGCTTTCACCGAGTCGATGGGGGAGAGGTGGGAGCGGGGCTTGCCGTCAATGACGATCTGAAAGCCGGGATCGGGTTTATAGACGCCAGAAATAATTTTAATCAGCGTCGATTTGCCGCAGCCGTTCTGCCCGGCCAGACAGTGGACCTCCCCGGGAAATAGCGTCAGGTCGATGTTATCCAGCGCCTTCACACCATAGAACGTTTTGCTGATATGACCCAGTGAAATAAACGGCTCCATTATTACCTCTCAGGGGCTCACACAGCACGCCCTTATTGCGATCATCGCAGCAGGGCGTGCAGAACCAATGGATTAATACAGGCTGTCGATATTTTCTTTCGTCACGCGCAGGACTTTGTGGAATCTGATGATGCGTTTTTCAGTATCCACATCCGCTTTACCGAGGTTAGGGATCTCAAGACCCTGGGTAATCTCTTCTCCCTTCAGAACCTTGTCGGCCACGGCGGTAATGGCGTAACCCGCAGAGGCCGGGTCGTAGGTGATGCCCATGGCGATATCACCGCTCTTAATCAGGGAAGCGGCCTGAGAGGGGATCATCATGCCGTAAACAAACACTTTGCCTTTCGCCCGTTTCTCTTTCACCGCGCGGCCCGCACCAATTGGCCCTTGAGAGCCAAAGGAGACAATCCCTTTCAGGTCGGGGTGAGCTTTCATCAGGTCGATGGTGGTCCGGCGGGCATCGTCAATATTCTCGGCCACCGGCATACGGCTGGTGACTTCATGCATATCCGGGTAGTGCTCTTTCTGATATTTAACGAACAAATCCGCCCACAGGTTATGTTGCGGCACGGTCAGACTGCCGACATAAATAACATAACCTCCTTTACCGCCCATGGCTTTGGCCATCTCTTCGACGTTATCGGCGGCAAATTTTTCGTTATCAATAATTTCAACGTCCCAGTTGGCGCTCGGTTGCCCCGGGGATTCGTTGGTTAATACCACGATGCCAGCATCCCGCGCCTTTTTAAATACCGGCTCGAGCACATCGGCATCGTTGGGGACAATCCCGATCGCCGATACTTTTTTCGCGATTAAGTCCTCAATAATTTTCACCTGCTGCGGGGCATCGGTGCTGGAAGGGCCTACCTGGGAGGCTTTAATACCGAGGTCACTGCCAGCTTTGGTGACACCTTCCCCCATACGATTAAACCAGGGCATGCCATCTATTTTTGAAATATTTACCACTTCAATTTCTTTCGCCATTGCGGAAGTGGAAAATACCATCAATCCGAGCAAACCAGCCGACAGTAATTTTGTTAAGCACATTTTACTCATCTCATACCTCTGAATGGTGGTGAAAATAAATGATAGTGATAACGTTGTTTCGCTGTTTGACCTACCCGTGTTCATTTTTAATATTAGGTGATAATAATCCTTCCCTCGCAGACTTTATCCCGGATAAAGTCAGGGGAAATAGCGAGTTAGCTCCGCAGGATTAAAGAATTAACAGTAGGGTTTTCATATTTATAATGTTATGGAACTACTGGCTCATCGCATGGACTATTATGCCAATACTCTGTTTTGGGATTTCCGTCACTTATCAGGCTTCCTGCGCCATCCGCCGGGCGAAGCAACGGTATGGCGCGTTTCAGGGAAACTGCCGCTTTTTTTGACCTCAAGCCTGTACAACCGACGCTGAAAAGCGCCTAATACCGTCTCCAAAATTTCTATCATTCACAGTTAACAGGTCTGTTATTGATGAATAAATCCCATCGCTTCGCGCCAGCGCCTGTCTGCTGTGATGATCCTCTGTGCTGTCGGCCCGTTTTGCCGTCGCCAGACTCATTTTCAAGGGACAGATAGCCATGCAGCGTCGACAATTTCTTAAAAATAGCGTTCTTCTTTCTGCCGCAGGCCTGGTGGGCCCGGCCGTTGCCAGCAAGACGGTAGTGCAAAACAACGCTCCGCTTGCCGCTCCGGTGATGCGCCGCCGCTTTGTCTTGTCGCAAACCTATAAACTGGCGCCACCGCAGGGCTCCAGCGGCGTCGTTAAGCTGTGGATCCCGCTCCCGGTGGATACTGCCTTTCAGCAGATGACCGGCATGGCGTTTACCGGCAACTATCAGCAGGCCTATGTCACCACCAACAACGCTTATGGCGCGAAAACCCTGTTCGCAACCTGGCCAAAAAGTGAAGGCGATCTGCTGCTTCAGCTCGATCTTGAGATCGAAACGGCAGACTGGGAGCCGCTGAAACACGACGCGCTGAAAAACTGGCAGGCACCGGAACAGATTGTTTATCCGCTGGCGGTGAAGCCATACCTGCAGCCAACAACGCACACACCGGTTGATGGCCTGGTGCGCGAAACGGCGCAAAAAATTATCGGCGGCGAAACCGATCCACTGAAGAAAGCGCGCCTCATTTACGAATGGGTCAGCAGCCATATGGAGCGCGATAACGACGTGATTGGCTGTGGCACCGGCGACGTGGCGACCATTCTGCAAAGCGGCAAGCTCAGCGGCAAATGCACCGACATCAGCTCGGTGTTTGTTGCCCTGGCGCGCGCCAGCGGCATCCCGGCGCGGGAACTGTTCGGTATCCGTCTGGGCAGAGCCAACAAGCTGGAGCGCTACTCCGCCAGCGCCTTCGGCAAGGCCGATAGCGCGGGGGTGGCGGACGTCAGCGGCGGACAGCACTGCCGGGCGGAGTTTTATCTGGCGGGCTACGGCTGGCTGCCGTGTGACCCGGCGGACGTCACCAAAATGCGTCTGGCGGAGAAAAAAGCCCATCAGGATCCCGATGTGCAGGCGGTGAATGCTTACCTGTTTGGCAACTGGGAGATGAACTGGGTGGGCTTCAACTACGGGCGCGATTTCGAGCTGTACCCGGCGGCGGAGCAGGGGGCAGTAAATAACTTTGGCTATCCCTATGCCGAGGTGGACGGCGATCCGATCAATTTTTACGATCCAAAGGTGTTCACTTACCACTATGTCTCAACTGAACAACGCTAAGGGGGCAGGCCTTACCCTGCTGACGGCAGCCGCGGCTGCCGTTACCGCCGGGCTCTGCTGCGTCGGACCGCTGCTCTACCTGCTTTTTGGCATCTCAGCGGCGGGGTTTGCCGGGCTCAGCCAGTTTGAATTTCTGCGCCTGCCGATGATTGCGCTCTCCCTCGGGCTGATGCTGCGGGTGTTCTGGCGGCTCTATTTTTCTAAAAGGCTGTGGTGTACCGGGCGTTTAACCCTGGGGCAGATGCGTTTACTGTTCTGGCTTACGCTGCCGGTACTGCTGCTGGTGCTGTTCTACCCCACGGTGGTGGCCTGGGTTTATGAGGTGATGGAATGAAACGACTGTTAATAAGCGCCTGTCTGCTGCTTCCGCTGTTTGCCCAGGCCGCGAATGAAAAAGTGGTGCTGGATGTGCAGGGCATGACCTGTTCGCTGTGCGTGATTTCGGTTAACCAGGCCCTGCGTGAAACGGAAGGGGTAGTGAAAGCGAAAGCGTCGTTGAAGACGCGCCAAACTGACGTCATCGTCCCGGAAGGTTTCCCGACGGAGACATTATTACAAGCGGTGGCGAAAACGGGATATACGGCAACCGTGAACCGTATTGAAAAACCGTAAATATAATAATTACGCATTATGGCTTAATTATTGTTGTCGTACTGGCGCCTTTCTGAAATATCAGGAAAGGCGCCCTATCACACAAATATTGATGAATTATGATGATATTACTTCAGTTTGATAAATATTACGTTACAAAACGTTGATCTTCCTGCCCGCGCGCTCTATCTTAGGAGAAGTTTCTCCATAAATTGCTCCATTTTTATCCCTGTATCGCTTTTTATGGCGATGGGTTATTCCCTCGCTGCGGCTTATTGTGGATTACGGTCAATATGAATATAACCGCGAGTAAATATACCCTCTGGATGCGCGATGTTTCCCTTAATCCGTGGGCCGCTTTTTATTTCCTGCAATCCGTACTGATTAATTATTCGTTTGGATATTCATTCAGCCTGCTCTATTCAGTGGCATTTAGCTGCGTGCTTTTTGTCCTGTGGCGGATCGCGCCTCGCGTGCAGAAAGGGTTTATTGCCCTGTGTAGCCTGCTGGCGGCCATCTACTTCCCGTTTGAGCAGGCCTATGGCGCACCGAACTTTAATACCCTGCTGGCGCTGCACTCCACCAACTTCAGTGAGTCCGTCGAGATCCTGACAATATTCCCGTGGCACAGCTATCTGGTCTCATTGATCATTCTGGCGCTGGGCGGGGTGGCGCTCCGGCGTAAAAGTACGCCAAAACTGCCGTGGCGCCGCGTGGATATGCTCTGTCTGGCCTTCAGCGTCGCCTGTTTCTTTATGACGCCGATGAAAAATCTGGTCCACTGGGGAAACTTCACCCTGCTGGATGTGGGCTATCCGGTGTTCCGCTTCGTGAAAGACGTGGTGATCAACAACCACGAAGTGGTGCAGGAAAAAGCGCACATGCTGGAGCTGGCTAAACTGAAGGACAACTGGACCGTGCTGGCGGTGAAGCCCCGCTACCACAACTACGTGGTGGTGATCGGTGAAAGTGCGCGTCGGGATGCCTTAGGCGCTTTTGGCGGGCAGTGGAATAACACCCCCTTTGCCAGCACGGTTAAGGGCACGTTGTTTACGGATTATGTCTCCTCCAGTGCCTCCACCCAAACCTCGCTGGGCCTCTCCATGACCCGGGTGAGCGGGGGAAATCCGGAGTATCAGAATAACTTCGTCACGCTGGCAAACCGCGCCGGATTCCAGACCTGGTGGTTCTCCAATCAGGGACAAATTGGTGAAAACGATACCGCTGTCGCCAGTATTGCGAAGCGTGCGAATAACGTGAAGTTTTTACGCAAAGGCTATTATGAAGATGAAAATAATCCCCGGGATGAAACCTTATTACAGATGACGCAGCAGGTGCTTTCTACCCGCCACAGCCAAACGCAGCTGATCGTCCTGCATTTAATGGGATCACACCCCCAGGCCTGTGAGCGCACCCAGGGAAAATATGGTGAATTTGTGCAGTCGAAAGAGACCTCCTGCTACATCTACAGCATCACCCAGACCGACAACCTGTTAAAACAGCTTTATCAGCAGCTACAAAATAGCGGCGACAGCTTCTCGATGGTCTATTTCTCCGATCACGGTCTGACCTATAAATCCCGTCTGACCGGGGGGCAGTATATGGGGCATGGTGATGCCTTCCAGCAAAACTATCAGGTGCCCTTTATGATCATGTCGAGCGACGACAAAGAGCATCGCCTGATTAAAGCCCGCCGCTCTGCCAATGATTTTCTCGATTTCTTCTCCGTCTGGACCGGGATCGAGGCGAAAGAGTTAAGCCCGAAATACGCCTTTGTCTCGGAGCAGGATGTGGGCTCTCCCACGGTGACCAACTTTAAGCAGCAGAAAGTGAATTACGCGCAGCTGCCTGACGATCTTCATTGATAACGCCAGTCAGGGAGACCTGACTGGCGGGCTTCCGCTCAGACACCGCCCAGATAAGCCTTTCTGACCTCCTGATTGCCGAGCAGCTCTTCGCCGCTGCCGCTCAGGCGGATCTGTCCGTTGACCATCACATACCCCCGGTCGGAGAGCTTCAGCGCGTGGTGCGCGTTCTGCTCTACCAGGAAAATGGTCATCCCGTTGCGCGCCAGCTCCCGCAGGGTCTGGAAGATCTGCTTCACCACAATCGGCGCTAAACCCAGGCTCGGCTCATCCAGCAGTAACAGTTTAGGGCGGCTCATCAGGGCGCGGGCGATGGCCAGCATCTGCTGTTCGCCGCCGGACATGGTCATCGCCCGCTGTTTGCGCCGCTCCTTCAGGCGCGGAAAGAGGTCAAACATGCTCTGCAGATCGCCGGCCGCATACTGGTTGCCAATGGGGATGGTCCCCATCAGCAGGTTCTCTTCTACCGTCATATCCGGGAAGATACGCCGTCCTTCCGGGGCCTGGGCGATGCCGCCCGATGCGACATAGTGGGTCGATTTATGGCTAATATCTTCTCCGCAAAACAGAATTTGCCCGTCGCGCACCCGGGGCTGGCCGAAAATCGACATCAGCAGGGTCGATTTTCCCGCCCCGTTAGCGCCGATCAGCGCCACGGTTTCGCCGGGATTCACCTGCAATGAAACCTGCTTCAGCGCCTGGATCACCCCGTAATAGACATCCACCTGACGAAACTCCAGCATCGCCTCACTCATACGCTGACCTCGCTCTCATCGGTGCCCAGATAGGCGGCAATGACTTTTTCATCGTGCTGGATCTGTTCGGGTTTACCCTGGGCGATCACATCTCCGTGGTCGAGGACGATGATGTGATCGGAAATCTCCATCACCATGCCCATATCGTGCTCGATCAGCAGGACGGTGATGTCATGGCGATCGCGCAGGAAGCGGATGATGTTACTCAGCGTGTGGGTCTCCACCGGGTTAAGCCCGGCGGCCGGTTCATCAAGACAGATCATCTCCGGCCCGGTACACATGGCGCGGGCAATTTCGAGCCGCCGCTGCTGGCCGTAGGAGATCTCGCCCGCCAGACGGTTGGCGCAATCCACCAGGTTCACCACCTCCAGCCAGTAGAAGGCCCGATCCAGGGCGTCGCTTTCCGCTCGCCGGTAGGCGGGGGTGTTAAGCACCCCGGCCAGCAGGTTGCGGTTCACCTGCATGTGCTGGGCCACCAGCAGGTTCTCCACTACCGACATCTCGCGGAACAGGCGGATATTCTGGAAGGTGCGCGCCAGCCCGGCGCGGTTGACCATATGGGTGCCGCCAAACATCTTGTAGTAGAGACGCTGGCCGAACTGCGCCGGGTTGATCCAGTCTCCCGGCTGGAATTTCTGCCCCAGGACCTGGATCACGTTGGTGGTTTTGCTGCGGGTATTGAACAGAATATTGCCGCCGGAGGCTTTATAAAACCCGGTCAGACAGTTGAAGACCGTGGTTTTCCCCGCGCCGTTCGGCCCGATCAGGGCGGTGATAGAGCCGCGCTGCACCTCCAGATTGACGTCGTTTAGCGCCTTGATGCCGCCAAAATGCATCATCAGATGCTCCACGCTCAGGATAGTCCCGTTCATGGCGCCACTCCCTTACGCACCGCGAAGCCGGTACGGTTGATGCGGATAAGTCCGCGCGGTCGCCAGATCATCATTACCACCATCAGGATGCCAAACAGCAGCACCCGGTACTCCGCGAAGGTGCGCAACAGCTCCGGTGTCACGGTGAGCACGAAGGCCGCCAGCACCACCCCGAGGGTTGAGCCCATGCCACCTAATACCACGATGGCGAGGATCAGCGCCGACTCAAAAAAGGTGAACGAGGTGGGGTTAACGAACCCCTGATAGGTGGCGAAGAACACCCCGGCGATCCCCGCGGTCGACGCCCCCAGGGTAAAGGCCGATAGTTTCACCAGCACATGGTTGAGGCCCATAGAGCGGCAGGCAATTTCGTCTTCGCGCAGCGCTTCCCAGGCGCGGCCAATGGGCATTCGCGTCAGGCGATGCTTAATGTAGAGCACCAGCAACACCACCAGCAGCAGCACGGCGTAGATGAAAATGAACTTCAGATTGGGGTTAAAGGTCAGGTTAAAAAACTCGTGGAACGGGACGCCGCCATCTTTGGCCCGCCGACCAAACTCCAGACCGAAAAAGGTCGGAGGCGGGGCGGAGACGCCGTTCGGCCCGCCGGTAAAGGTCAGCCAGTTGTTGAGCACCAGACGGATGATCTCCCCGAAGCCGAGAGTCACAATCGCCAGATAGTCACCGTGCATCCGCAGCACCGGGAAGCCGAGCAGGGCGCCTGCGGCAGCGGCCATGAGTGCCGCCAGGGGGAGCATGGTCCAGAAGCCGAGCCCCAGATACTGATAGCCCAGCGCCAGGCCGTAGGCACCGATAGCGTAAAAGGCGACATAGCCAAGATCCAGCAGCCCCGCGAGCCCCACCACGATGTTCAGCCCGAGGCCGAGCAGGACGTAGATCAGGCCGAGGATCGCCACCGTCAGCACGTATTTGGTGGCGACGAAAGGAAAACAGACCGCCAGAGCGATTATCAGCGGCAGGATCCAGCGCATCCGGCTTTTGTACTCCGGCGGGCGCACGTAAACCCCGGCGCTGTCGCTCTCGAAACGCGCGGAGAGACGCCTGCCCGGCGCGGTCATTAAAAAGGCGCTAAGTAAAAAACGTCCTGTCATTACCGTGGCGATGATCCACGCCAGGCGCCGCCCTTCGAAGTTAAAGCTGTAGCCATCCAGCACCACACCCGCCACCGGACCGAAAATAATCAGCGCGACCATGCCCGCAAAAATGGCGTCGAGGAGGCAGCGTTTGAGTGAAAAGCCGTCGTGAGCAACGGGCTGTGAAACGATCTGAGACGTCATGTTGTTTCTCTCACACTTTGGCCACGACGGGACGGCCAAGCAGTCCCTGAGGACGGAAAATAAGGATCACCACCAGCAACCCAAAGGAGAAGACATCTTTATAATCGGTGTTGACCATGCCCGAGAACTGCGCCTCGGCGATGCCGAGGATTAACCCGCCTAACATGGCGCCAGGCAGAGAGCCGATCCCCCCGAGCACGGCGGCGGTAAAGGCTTTAATCCCGATGATAAACCCGGCGTAAAAATCAAAGGTGCCGTAGTTCATGGTGATCAGCACGCCCGCCAGCCCGGCCATCGCCGCGCCAATCACGAACACCAGGGAGATAATCCGGTCGGTATTGATGCCGAGAATCGACGCCATCTTGCGATCCTGCTGCACGGCGCGACACATCCGCCCTAGACGGGTGTTGCTGATGATCCAGGTCAGCACCAGCATCCCGGTGAACGAGGCGATCAGAATGAAGACTTTGGTGTAGGTGATCTGCACAAAGCCTTCGCCAATGTGAAAGCGAAGCACACCATCGAGCATGGTGGGCACCCCTTGCTGGCGTGGGCCCTGACTAAGCTGAGCGTAGTTTTGCAGGATCAACGACATGCCGATGGCGGAAATCAGCGGGGCTAAACGGGTGGAGTTACGCAGCGGTTTATAGGCGATCCGCTCGATGGTCCAGCCATAGACGCCCGTTACCACGATGGTAAAGACCAGCGTGCCGAGGATCAGCAGCGGAAAAGATTCCAGCCCGAAGAAGGAGAGGAGCGCCAGGCCGATGGCGCAGAGATAGGCGGAGATCATATAGACTTCGCCGTGGGCGAAGTTAATCATGCCGATAATGCCGTAGACCATGGTGTAGCCGATGGCGATCAATCCGTAGACCGACCCCAGTGTTAAGCCATTGATTAGCTGCTGCAGAAAGAAAGTTTCCATCATCGCGCGCTCGTGTTACAGGCCGCAGGTTGCGCTGCGGCCCGATGGTTATAGTGCGTCGGTATGTCGCCATACCGACGTTGAGCGGTTACTGCACTTCCTTATATTTGCCCTTGTCGTCCCACTCGTACACCACGTAGTCGGAGATTTTCAGGTCGCCTTTGCTGTCCCAGGATTTTTTGCCCATCACGGTATCCACCGAATTGGCTTTCAGCCATTCGCTGGCTTTGGCCGGATCGGCCCCGCCCGCAGCTTTAAATGCCGCAGCAATGGCCTGCACAGAGGCGTAGGCGTAGAGGGTATAGCCTTCCGGCTCGAATTTACTGGCGCGGAATTTGTCGATTACCGCTTTGCCTTCCGTGATCAGGCGCGGATCTTTACCGAAGGTCATGTAGATGCCGTTGGTGTACTGCGCCCCCCCGGCAGCGGTGACCATCTCTTCGTTGACGATGCAGTCCCCGGAGAAGAATTTCGCCTGCACGCCCTGCTCACGCATCTGGCGCACCAGCGGGCCCGCTTCCGGATGGCAGCCGCCAAAGAAGACCACGTCTGGCTTCTGGGCGCCGATTTTGGTCACCAGCGCGTTAAAGTCTTTCTCGCCGCGGGACAGCCCTTCATACATCACGTTCTGCACGCCACGTTTCGCCAGCGCCGCTTTGGTAGCATCCGCCAGACCCTGTCCGTAGGTGTCCTTGTCGTGAATAATCGCCACCCGTTTGGCTTTCAGCTTGTCGATAATGAAATCGCTGGCGATCTGGCCCTGCTGATCATCGCGCCCGCACATGCGGAACATGTCGCTCATGCCGCGCTCGGTGATCTGCGGGTTGGTAGAGCCGGGGGTAATGGCCAGCACGCCGGCGTCGTTATAGACCTCAGAGGCAGGCATGGTGGAAGAGGAGCAGAAGTGGCCGACCACGGCTTTGACTTTATCCTGATCCACCAGACGGTTAGCTACCGATACGGCCTGCTTCGGTTCGCAGGCGTCATCGCCCTGCACCAGTTTGATCTTTTCACCATTAATGCCGCCCGCGGCGTTGATATCTTCCGCAGCCTGCGTTGCGCCATGCCAGTACTGATCCCCGTACGTGGCGTTCGGCCCGGTAAAGGGACCCGCCACACCAATCACGATATCAGCCTGGGCGGAAAACGCCGTGACCAGGCAGCCTGCCAGAACAAGAGAAAGAGGACTTCTGATGAATTTCAGCGACATTATGATCTACCTTTTCTGAGTGATTTTTGCACAACCGTGTGTAGTCGAACGCCTGAAGGCGTACCCAATCCAAAATGCATTGCACTAAACGGACGACAAACTGCAGAAACAGGCGAGGGTGTCTGACGCATTTCCTCGACAGAACAACATTAAGCAAAATGGTTGCCAGAACGGGCAGCGTAGGGCCTTGTTTCGACAATTTTCAGTATAGAGCGCCGTTTTACGCCGCCCGGCGGCACGAAGTGAAATTACAGCGGGGATCACATCTCATTAACAACGAAGCACATAAGTTGTGCAGCGGTCACGATTTAAGCGTTTTTGCACCAGCAAAGACCGTGGATCAACAGGGAAGAGAACCGTTTCTGTGTTACCCTGCACACCATTCTATTCTGCAGGAGATCTACCCATGACTGAAGGCCCGTTAAACGAAACCGAAATGGAGTGGCTGGAAGAGACCTTAATGACCTACGGTCATGATGACGAGTCCGTTATGGATGTCTCAGAACTCGACGGTATGCTGACCGCGGTGCTGTCCGGCCCCGTGGTGGTGGAACCAGATCGCTGGCTGGTGGCGGTGTGGGGCGGCGAAAAGAACATTCCGCGCTGGAAGAACGAGCGTGAGATGAACCGCTTCATCGATCTCTGCTTCAAGCATATGAACGATATCGCCGAACGCCTGAGCGACTACCCGGATCAGTTTGAACCGATGTTCGGCATGAACGACGTCGACGGTCAAACCTATACCGTGGTGGAAGAGTGGTGCTTCGGCTATATGCGCGGCGTGGCGCTGACCGACTGGTCATCCCTGCCGGAGTCACTGCGTGCCGATCTGGATTTAATTGCCCTGCACGGTTCTGAAGAGAACTTTGAGCGTCTGGATTCCTTCAGTGAAGAGGCGTTCCAGCAGAGCATCGAGGGCATTCGTCCGGCAGCGCTGCGTCTGTATAACTACTGGATTGCCAACCCGCAAGAGCCGGTTACTCAGCAGCCGGTGATCAACGGCACCAAAGTGGGGCGCAACGATCCCTGTCCGTGCGGCAGCGGCAAGAAATTCAAGAACTGCTGTCTGCATTAACAGCGCCCGGCGGCGCTTCGCTTGCGCGGGCCTTAATATCCGTAGGCCGGGTAAGCGCAGCGCCACCCGGCATCATTGCACGTTATCCCACCTCTGGCAGCAACCCCGCCGTAATCCCGAACTGCACCAGGATTATCGCGATCCCGCAGGCAAAGACCAGACAGAGCGCAGGCTTACCGCCTGGTACCCGGTAGTTCCCTTCTGGATGATGCTTACGGCTTTGCCAGACCAGCAGCGAGGGCAGCAGCAGCGCCAGCACCGCCAGCGCCACGCCCGCGTAACCCAGCGCCATCACAAAACCCCGTGGGTAGAACAGCGCGAAGGCCAGCGGCGGCAGAAAGGTGATCGCCCCGGTCTGGATACGTCCGCTGACCGTGCGGCTGCGCTGGAACAGGTCGGCGAGGTAGTCGAACAGGCCCAGCGCCACCCCCAGGAACGAGGTCGCCAGGGCGAGATCGGCAAACAGATGCACCGCCAGCTCAACGTGCGGCGACGCAACCACTTCGCGTACGGCCTGCAACAGCCCGTTCAGCCCACTATGGTTTGCCAGCATCCCCATGAAGCTCGACGAGTTGATACTGCCGAGGGTGACCAGCTGCCAGAAGATGTATGCCACCAGCGGAATGGCGCTGCCGGTGATAAAGATCCAGCGCAGCTTGCGCACGTTGCCATTCATATAGCTGACAATGCTCGGCACGCTGCCGTGGAAACCAAACGAGGTAAAAATGACCGGGATAGCCGAAAGTGCCAGCCCTTTCTCCAGCGGCAGCGTCAGTAAGTTGATCTTATGAATGTGCGGGGCCAGCAGGGCCAGCATCACCACCAGGAAGACTATTTTTGCCGAGAACAGGAGGCGGTTGAACAGATCCACCAGCGACGTGCCCACGCAGACCACGCCCCCACCAATCAGGGTAAATAAGAGCACCCCGGTGGCGGGGGAGATATCAGCGTTGAACCCGTCATTGACGCTGGAGGCGATCAACTCCCCGGCGCCGCTGATGTAGGCTGCCGTCAGGGCATACATCAGGAACATCATGCTAAAGCCTGTGATCCACTGGCCAAATCGCCCCAGATAACGCCCGGCCAGCGATCCCAGCCCGGTATCGGCAGGAACGTGTTGATACACTTCGAGCAGCAACAGGGCGGTGTAACACATCAGTGCCCACAGTACGCCCAGTAACACCAGCGTAACGCCAAAACCGACACCTGCCGCCGCCAGCGGCATCGCCAGCATCCCGGCGCCAATCGTCGTTCCGGCGACGATAAAAATACTACCCAGCGTTCTGTTCTTCACGTTTTCCTCTAAAACCTTACGGCACAACGACAAAATCTGCGGCGCAGAGTAAGGGAAAAGGACGGGCTCGTCAAACCGGCGTTACAACCGCTGTAATGGAATATTTACGCTATCTAACTTAAGCGTCGCTCTGGTCATATGCCCGTAAAAATGAGGAGGTTTGCCTACTTCATAAGAGCAATGTTTTCGCTCGATAATCAGGCGTAACGTAAACGTTTCTTATAAATATTCAAAAAAAGTGAGACGGCGATGGCGGTCAGTAATCCCTTCTGTGCGAAATGGAGTCGTTCAGGCAATTTATTGTGTCACGGGCACTGGATAATCAGCTGGCAGGGCCATGCGCTAACCTTACCGGAGGCGAGGCAGGAAAAGGATATGGGGACCTGGGCCATCTATTCGATCATCGATCCCGAAGATGAGACCTTTGCCCAGGGGTTGCAGGAAGATGAGTGGATTATTGAAAACGTCGAATGGTTGACCGATCTCTTTTTCGACCACGGCATTCCGCTGGAGACCGCCAGCTATCGCCAGTTTTATCAGGCGGTCAATAAACAGGACTGGCGCTGCACCAGCTGTGCGGGTTGCATGTAAACCTGCGCCAGCGCAAAACGTTGCGGGGAGGAAAGGGTTAGGCTGCGCCTTTTCTTCTGGAGGGTTTATGGCATCCATTCATGGGCACGAAGTGCTGACGATGATGATCGAGTCCGGTGAGCAATACAGCGAAGAGAGTCTGATTGCTGCGATTACGGCGCGTTTTGGTGACGAGGCGCGTTTTCATACCTGTTCAGCCGCGGACATGACGGCGGCGGAGCTGGTGACATTTCTGGCGGCGCGCGGTAAATTCATTCCGCAGGCGTCGGGTTTTTCAACTCATGAAAGTAAAATCTGCCGCCATTAAAAATTTGCGGCGCCAGATGGCGCCGCATGAATATTAATTTTGGGCATCGAGCGTCGACAGCTCTTTATCAATAAAGTACAACCCTTCACCCGATTTTCCGGCCAGTGAAAGTTTATCGAGAACCGATTTAAACAGCTTCTCTTCTTCATGCTGTTCTGCCACATACCATTGCAGGAAATTAAAGGTAGGATAATCCTGGCTGGTCATTGCTGCGTGTACCAGTTCATTAATTTTTTGCGTGATCAGCTGTTCATGCTCGTAGGTAGCGCGGAACAGTTCATCTAATGAGGCATATTCTGCAAACGGCGATGCCACCGGGTTGATGCGCGGCAGGCTGCCAGTATCCGTAAGATAATCAAAGAGACGCTGCATGTGTGTCATCTCTTCCTGGGCGTGACGACGCATAAACGCCGCCGCGCCTTCAAAACTGTGATAGCTACACCAGGCACTCATCTGTTGATAGAGCAGGGAGGAGTAAAGCTCCAGATTCATTTGCTCATTGAGCTTGTCGATCATTTCACTTTTAAGCATGGTGTGGCTCCGTTTTATTATTAACTGGTCAACGTGAGCGTCACTATAATTTGTTATTTATTTATTTGCAAAAAGTAAAATAAATATTTAAGCGATCATAATGCGAATGGGAATAAAACGCATTGCGCGTAGCTTAAATATATTAATGAGAATTATTCTGTTTCGTGTTCAGAATATTATTGCCAGCAGAAGCGCTGGCAACGAAATTAGTAATAAGCCGATGTTGTAACGGCAGGGGCGGGGGCGTAACCGTGGCACTGATACTGGATAGTGACGGTTTTGTTCAGACACAGCGAGCCGCTGATCACGCTGCAGGTTTCGATCGGCTGACCGTAGGCCTGGGCCGTGCTGTATCCCATGGCCTGACATTCGCGGGTGGCAGTGCCACTTGTTACATAGGCATCATCATAAGAGGTCTGGAATAGTGGCTGACCATAATCAAGCCTGACGACCCCCGAGGTGACATCGACGCTGCTCACTTCAGCCTTGCGGGTGATGCCGCAACCTGCCAGTAACAGCACCAGACCGACCGTGCATAATCTCTTCATAGAACACTCTGAATGCGTTGAAATAACCTATACTAACGCCAGACGTAAAGCGCAATGCCAGGAATAACCACCTGTTCTCTCTTTTCTCTTCGCCACGACCATCCGGCTCCTTCAATCATAAGCCATCCTTTTGCGAACCGGTGTTCACATCTCTCTTCATCGAAATTGTGAGCGCATCTTTGTTTTTTGAAACTATTTTTCACTTAATTTGAAAGTACGTTTGCTTAGTAGTAAGGTGAGTCAGGTAAGCTATTCACAGCGGGTGCCCCGCATCGCATTCAGGAGACGAAGTATGAAAATTGCACTGATGATGGAAAACAGCCAGGCGCAAAAAAACGCCATCATCCTCAAGGAATTGAACGCCGTTGCTGAAGAGAAAGGTTTCCCGGTTTATAACGTTGGGATGAGCGACGAAAACGATCACCACCTGACCTATATTCACCTGGGGATCATGGCGAGCATTCTGCTGAACTCTAAAGCGGTTGATTTCGTGGTGACCGGTTGCGGTACCGGCCAGGGTGCGCTGATGTCCCTGAACATCCACCCGGGCGTGGTGTGTGGCTACTGCATCGATCCTGCTGACGCCTTCCTGTTTGCACAGATCAACAATGGTAACGCACTCGCCCTGCCATTTGCCAAAGGCTTCGGCTGGGGCGCAGAGCTGAACGTGCGCTTTATCTTTGAAAAAGCCTTCACTGGCCGTAAAGGCGAAGGTTATCCGCCAGAGCGTAAAGAGCCTCAGGTTCGCAACGCGGGCATCCTGAACCAGGTGAAAGCGGCTGTGGTGAAAGAGAACTATCTCGACACCCTGCGCGCCATCGATCCAGAGCTGGTTAAAACTGCGGTTACCGGTCAGCGTTTCCAGCAGTGCTTCTTCGAGAACTGCCAGGATAAAGAGATCGAAGCCTTTGTCCGCGGTATTATCGGCTAAGTTGCTAACACTGATAAAAAGCCAGCTTGCGCTGGCTTTTTTTATGCCTGTTTTCTGGATACCGCACTGCCGGCATCTTTTACCAGCCGCAGGGTATCGACCATCCCCAGCAGACAGACCAGCGCAATGGCTACAAACGCCAGCCGGAAGCTGATGCCCGGTAGCGACGCCATCCCCAGCCATTCGCTACACACTTCGCCGATGCGGATCCCGATGGCGCCGAGGGTGATCCCCAGCCCCACTGCCAGCTGGGTGGCGGTGGAAAATAGGGTGTTGGCATAGCTCATCTGCGGCGAAGGCACATCCGCAAAAGCAAGGGTACTGATGGCGGTAAACTGAATGGAACGGAACACGCCGCCCAGATAAAGGATCAGCATAATGAGCCACACCGGGGTTTGTGGAGTCAGGAAAGCGCAGGCCAGCAGAGCCAGCACGTTCAGCGCGCCGTTGATTAGAAGTAGCTTCTTAAACCCCAGCCCGCGAATCAGTGGCGTGGTTGCCGGTTTGATGGTCAGGTTGCCGACAAAGACGGCCAGCACCAGCAAACCGGAGTGGAACGCATCCATGCCGAATCCTACCTGAAAGAGCAGCGGCAGCAAAAACGGCACGGCGCTGATGGAGGCGCGAAACAGCGACCCGCCGTACATCGTCACCCGAAAGGTGGGTACCTGCAAGGCGTCGAGGCGGATCATCGGCCACTCGGCGCGCCGGAAATGGCGCAGGGCATAAATCATGGTCACCATCCCTGTTGCCAGCAGCGCAAGGGTCATGCCTGTATTCATCTCCTGCGCCCCCATCATCTCCATGGCATAGACCAGACTCACCATCGCCACCGAGGTGGCGATAAAGCCCGGCGTATCGAACGGGCGACGGGCCTCTTCATAGATATCGGGAATAATGCGCAGCGCCAGCACGATAGCTATCAGCCCTAACGGCACGTTAATAAAGAAGATCCAGCGCCAGTTGGCATAGCTGGTAATAAAGCCTCCCAGCGGCGGGCCGATGATGGGTGCCACCAGCGCGGGCCAGGTGAGGGTGGCGATGGCGGTAATCAACAGGTGCTTAGGCGTGGTGCGCAATACGGCAAGGCGGCCTACCGGCACCATTAATGCACCGCCCATTCCCTGCAGTATGCGCATGGCGATGAACTGATCCACGCTGGTGGCGAGACCGCACAGCACCGAGGCGAGAGTGAAGATCGCCAGGGCAAGGGTGAACACCTTACGCGCGCCAAAGCGATCGGCGATCCAGCCGCTGGCCGGAATAAGCACCGCCAGGGTGATGAGGTAGGCGCTGATCCCGAGATTAAGATCGACCGCCTGCACGCCAAAGCTTTTCGCCATATCGGGTAACGCCGTGGCGATCACCGTGCCGTCAAGAAACTCCATAAAGAACGCGCCGGCTACCAGCAGCGCGGCGGGAGAGATCCCGCTGGCCGCTTTGCCGGAGTGATTTTCGGTCATTTTTCTCTGCCACTTAAAAATTTTTTTAAAAATTTACGGGAACACGTTGTGCGTTAATACACTGAATTATATTCATTTTTAATCGGAACATCGTTTTGTTTTAAATAAACTGCCGTGATGAATATCACAAAAACATTGATTTTTGTGATGGAGGTCATATTATAGCCGCATCAACAATAACACCTGCATAACACTTAGCCGGAGCATACCGATGAAATTGCGCAAGATCCTGAAAAGCATGTTCGAATCCTACTGCAAGACCTTTAAGGACGTACCGCCAGGCGCGATGTTCTGATAAGAAAAACCTGCTCCGGCAGGTTTTTTTGTGCCTGTACGCCGCATCAGGGCTGACGTTTTGCTACTATGACGGCCTTTCAAACAGGAGAAGCCTATGTCTCAAAACCTGAGTGCCGATCAGGAACTGATCTCTGACGTCGTTGCATGCCAGCTGGTCATCAAACAAATCCTTGATGTGATTGAAATCATTGCGCCCGCAGAAGTCCGCGAGAAAATGTCCAGTCAGCTGAAAAACATCGATTTCGCCAGCAATCCTGCGTCGGCCGACCCTGTTACGCTGCGCGCCGTACAGAAAGCCATTGCGCTGATCGAACTGAAGTTCACGCCGCAGGGCGAGTCTCACTAAAATAAACCGGTGTTTTGAATTTACAAACGGTTTTGTGAGAATAATGTGAACGGGCGACCCTGGGTCGCCCGGAACGAGAATTACATGAAGGTCTGCACCAGTAGGGTGGTAACGCTTTTGCAAAAAATTACCCGGCACAGGCCGGGTAATTTAGTTAACGCGCAGAATCAGTGATGCTGACGGCTGACGACGTTAAGCAACTGGCGATCGGTCTGTTCCAGACCCATGCCGGTGCGACGCGCCTGGCGAACTTCATCAAGGATGGTTTTGAGTAATACCCCATCCTGCTGCTGTTCTTTTTCAATATCATGCAGGAAGTTGAGCGTAGAAATATCTTTCATTTTCCGCGCTTCATCCGTTAATTGATTCAGCGTCTGACAGCGCTGCTCATACTCTTCCAGTGTGCGCTGGAAAACCGCTTCCAGGCAATTGCACTCTTCGTCAGTCATATCCACGGGTTTCAGAACCGGCATTGCGCCTGATGCTTTTAAAAAATCGAAAACGCGCATCATTTGCGTGACGTTGCTCTGCGCCTGGAGGCGCAGGAAGGTCGCGGAACCGGTTAGCTGATGTTCTGAACACCACTCGCTGAGGTGCAAAGAGAGATTTGACGCATGAAACTCGAGGTTCATCTGCGTGTTGAGCCTGGTGATCATATCCGAGACAGCCATATCCATTCCCTTTTCTTCGTTTATGTAACCAAAAAAATAATCATCATTAACGATAGTTCACTACAGAATAAAAGCATTCTGTTTTCCCTGTATGTGATCCCAAATTCATTTCAGGCATCAGGTAGAATTCATAATAACAGCGAATCCTTTATAAGAAAATCCTTATAAATATATTCTTACTAAACCTTACCCACCATCAGGAATTAAAAAAAATGAAGAATTTCGAGAAGAAAAGGGTGAGGATTTTCGTCAATAACTTATTGTAATATATAAATTTGTATGAATTTAATACTGCTCGAACAATGAAATTACTTTATGTCTTTCTCCGTCGCGGTGAAATAGGCGCTTAGCAAAAAAAATGATAATTATTCCTGCCAGGTGGAATACAGAAAATTCTGGTTTTTAATAGATTTTTACAGTTGGTGAAAATTGCGCCAGATCATTTTTGCTGAAAATAGTGCGATATGTGATCCCGCTGGAAGTTTTCCGCCCTGTACGCGGTGAAAATGAAACATTGTTTTATGTTTCACTAACGGAGTTCATTATGGCAAAAGTAGCGGTGCTGCTGGCACCCGGATTTGAAGAGGCGGAAGCGATTATCACTATTGATATCTTGCGCCGTCTCCACATTGAGGTAGAAACCCTGGCCTGCGCCGAGTCGCGCGCGGTGGTGAGCTACCATAATATCCCGATGGTGGCGGACAGCACCCTCAGCGAAAAACTCGACAGTTACTACGACGCGGTCGTTTTACCCGGCGGCCCACAGGGCAGCGTGAATCTGGCGGCCAGTGCCGATGTGGTGCGTTTTGTCGCCGCGCATGACGAAGCGGGCAAATTTATTGCCCCAATTTGTTCGGCTGCGGCACGCGTGCTGGGCGGCAATGGCCTGTTAAAAGGGCGTCGCTATGTCTGCTCGGGAGAACTCTGGCAGGCAATTCAGGACGGCGAATATGTCGATGCGCCAGTGGTGGAAGATGGCAACCTCATCAGCGGCAAGGGGCTGGGCCATGCCTTTGACTTTGCGCTGACGCTCTCAGCACGTCTGCTGGGTGATGAAGCACCGGTACGCGATCACGCCGAGCATATCTATTATCCCTGGTAATACGATGCCGGGCGCCAGCGCGCCCGGATCACAAGGATTTCTTAGCTAATCTTATGGACTAATCTGCTTTCCCCCCTTTCTATTTGTCAGACAAATACCTGCATATTTATGTCTTTTTCCGCTGAATCTATGTACGCAATTACTGTAATTCTGCGGTGTGATGGCGCTCTCTTATGGATGATTAATTTCCCGCTAAAACTATCTCAAGCAAATGCGCTTAATACACCCCTGGCGCTAATGCCTTGTTTTAAGTCCGATTAAAAACATTTTAGTTGTTATTCCCCTACAAATTAAAACGCTAAAGCTGGAGTTAACCATGCACAAATTTACTAAAGCGCTGGCGGCCATCGGTCTGGCTGCCGTTATGTCACAATCCGCTATGGCGGAGAACCTGAAGCTCGGTTTCCTGGTGAAGCAACCGGAAGAGCCATGGTTCCAGACAGAGTGGAAATTTGCCGATAAAGCCGGGAAAGATTTGGGTTTTGAAGTCATTAAAATTGCTGTGCCGGATGGTGAAAAAACGCTGAACGCTATCGACAGCCTGGCAGCCAGCGGCGCGAAAGGGTTTGTCATCTGTACTCCGGATCCCAAACTGGGCTCGGCTATCGTGGCGAAAGCGCGTGGCTACGACATGAAAGTTATCGCCGTGGACGACCAGTTCGTGAACGCCAAAGGCAAGCCGATGGATACCGTGCCGCTGGTGATGATGGCGGCGACCAAAATCGGTGAGCGTCAGGGCCAGGAGCTCTATAAAGAGATGCAAAAACGCGGCTGGGATGTGAAGGATACCGCGGTTATGGCGATCACTGCCGATGAACTGGATACCGCACGCCGTCGCACCACCGGCTCTATGGAAGCCCTGAAAGCGGCCGGCTTCCCGGAAAAACAGATCTACAAAGTGCCAACCAAATCTAACGATATCCCGGGCGCCTTCGATGCGGCCAACTCCATGCTGGTGCAACACCCTGAAGTGAAACACTGGCTGGTAGTGGGGATGAACGACAACACCGTACTGGGCGGCGTGCGCGCCACCGAAGGCCAGGGCTTCAAAGCGGCAGATGTTATCGGCATCGGCATCAACGGCGTTGATGCGGTGAGCGAGCTCTCTAAAGCGCAGGCCACCGGCTTCTACGGTTCTCTGCTGCCAAGCCCGGACGTACATGGCTATAAATCCAGCGAAATGCTCTACAACTGGGTCACCAAAGGTGCCGAGCCAGCGAAATTCACTGAAGTTACCGACGTGGTGCTGATCACCCGTGACAACTTCAAAGCAGAGCTGGAGAAAAAGGGACTGGGCGGTAAGTAATTCACTGTGATTGCGCCCCCCGTACCATCGGGGGGCCAGACGTTCACTACTCGATCCTCGGAGACGTTATGCAACAGTCTGAACCGTATCTCTCTTTTCGCGGCATCGGCAAAACCTTTCCCGGTGTCAACGCGCTGACCGACATCAGCTTTGACTGCTATGCGGGTCAGGTTCATGCCCTGATGGGTGAGAACGGCGCCGGAAAATCCACGCTGTTGAAGATCCTCAGCGGTAACTACACCCCCACGACAGGCACGCTCGCCATCCAGGGCAAAGAGGTCGCCTTCGCGGACACCACCGCCGCGCTGAATGCCGGTGTCGCCATCATCTACCAGGAACTGCATCTGGTGCCGGAGATGACCGTGGCGGAGAACATCTATCTTGGGCAGCTTCCGCATAAGGGCGGTTTCGTTAACCGTTCGCTGCTCAACTATGAGGCCGGATTACAGCTTAAGCACCTTGGGCTGGATATTGATCCCCAGACCCCGCTTAAATATCTCTCCATCGGCCAGTGGCAGATGGTGGAGATTGCCAAGGCGCTGGCGCGCAATGCCAAAATTATCGCCTTTGACGAACCCACCAGCTCGCTGTCAGCGCGTGAAATCGAGAACCTGTTCCGGGTGATCCGCGAGCTGCGCAAAGAGGGGCGCATCATTCTCTACGTGTCGCACCGTATGGAAGAGATCTTTGCCCTCAGCGACGCTATTACCGTGTTTAAAGATGGTCGCTATGTCCGCACCTTCAGCGACATGCAGCAGGTCAACCACGACCTGCTGGTGCAGGCGATGGTAGGGCGCGAACTGGGTGATATCTATCACTGGGAACCGCGCCAGTACGGCGGCGAACTGCTGCGCCTCGAAGAGGTAAAAGCCCCGGGCGTACGCACCCCGGTAAGCCTGACGGTGCGCAGCGGTGAAATTGTTGGCTTGTTCGGACTGGTAGGGGCAGGGCGCAGCGAGCTGATGAAAGGACTGTTTGGCGGCACCCGCATCACTGGCGGGCAGGTGTTTATCGACGGCCAGCCTGTCGATATTCAGAAACCGGCCCATGCCATTCGCGCAGGGATGATGCTCTGCCCGGAAGACCGTAAAGCCGAAGGGATCATCCCGGTGCACTCGGTGCGGGACAACATCAATATCTCGGCCCGCCGGAAAACCATTCGTGCCGGATGCCTGATTAACGACACGTGGGAAGTCAGCAACGCCGATCACCACATTCGATCGCTCAACATCAAAACCCCGGGCGCGGAACAGCTGATTATGAATCTCTCCGGTGGCAACCAGCAAAAGGCCATTCTGGGCCGCTGGCTGTCGGAAGAGATGAAGGTGATCCTGCTGGATGAACCGACGCGCGGTATCGACGTGGGCGCCAAGCACGAAATCTATAACGTCATTTATACCCTGGCAAAACGTGGCGTGGCGGTGCTCTTCGCCTCCAGCGATCTGCCGGAAGTACTGGGCGTGGCCGACCGTATCGTGGTGATGCGTGAAGGGGCCATTGCCGGTGAATTGCTACATGAACAGGCGAATGAACAGCAGGCGTTAAGCCTCGCCATGCCTAAAGTCAGTCAGGCTGTCGCCTGAGTAAGGAGAATAAGATGTCCTCTGTCACTACATCCGGAGCGCCGAAATCGGCCTTCAGCTTTGGGCGGATCTGGGATCAATACGGCATGCTGGTCGTGTTTGCCGTACTGTTCCTCGGCTGCGCCATCTTTGTGCCTAACTTCGCCACCTTCATTAACATGAAAGGGCTGGGCCTTGCCATCTCCATGTCGGGCATGGTGGCCTGCGGGATGCTGTTCTGTCTGGCATCCGGCGACTTCGACCTGTCGGTCGCCTCGGTTATCGCCTGCGCGGGGGTAACCACCGCAGTGGTCATTAACATGACCGAAAGCCTGTGGATTGGTGTGGCGGCTGGGCTGCTGCTCGGGGTGCTCAGCGGGCTGGTAAACGGCTTCGTGATTGCGCGCCTGAAAATCAACGCCCTGATCACCACGCTCGCCACCATGCAGATTGTGCGTGGGCTGGCCTACATCATCTCTGACGGTAAAGCGGTGGGGATTGAAGATGAGCGCTTCTTTACCCTCGGCTACGCCAACTGGCTCGGTCTGCCAGCCCCTATCTGGCTGACGGTCGGCTGCCTGATCATTTTTGGTTTCCTGCTGAACAGAACCACCTTTGGCCGTAATACCCTGGCGATTGGTGGTAATGAAGAGGCGGCGCGTCTGGCGGGTGTACCGGTAGTACGGACCAAGATCATCATCTTCGTGCTTTCCGGTCTGGTGTCGGCGGCGGCGGGGATTATTCTGGCTTCACGTATGACCAGCGGCCAGCCAATGACCTCTATCGGCTATGAGCTGATCGTCATCTCAGCCTGCGTTTTAGGTGGCGTATCGCTGAAGGGCGGCATCGGAAAAATCTCATATGTGGTGGCCGGGATACTGATTCTCGGGACGGTTGAGAACGCCATGAATCTGCTGAACATCTCCCCGTTCTCGCAGTATGTGGTACGTGGCCTGATCCTGCTTGCGGCGGTGATTTTCGACCGTTACAAGCAAAAAGCAAAGCGCACCGTTTAACCCTTTTTTCCACCCCCTCCCGACTTAACTTTTAAGTGTAGCCCCCCTTCCCAGCCGCAGCGGGAAGGGGGATGTCAAATGGCGAGCCCCGTCACACTGTCTATACTTACATGGCTACTGAGATGTTTGCCGTTTTTCATCTCGCCAACTGTAAGGAGGATCAGGGTGGCCGATACGTTAACTTCACCGCCTTTACTATCAGAAAACTTTGCGTACTTTTTCGACCTCGACGGGACCCTTGCTACCATCAAGCCACACCCCGATGAGGTAGTTGTTCCCGCAGAAGTATTACAGGCACTGAATCAGCTGGCACAGCTGAATGAGGGGGCACTGGCATTGATATCAGGGCGTTCAATGGCCGAGCTGGACCAGCTCGCCAGACCCTACCGTTTCCCGCTTGCCGGTGTACACGGGGCGGAGCGCCGCGACATCCATGGTCATTCGCAATCCGTTTCCCTTCCCCCGGATCTGATCCAGACGCTGCATGCGCAGCTTACAACGGCGCTTTTATATCTGCCTGGCACCGAACTTGAAGCCAAAGGGATGGCATTTGCAATCCACTACCGTCAGGCTCAGGAATATGAGAAGAATATTTTCGCCCTGGCGGAACAGATCGTGCACGACAATCCGCAGCTGTCACTCCAGCCAGGTAAATGTGTAGTTGAAATCAAACCGAGAGGGATCCATAAAGGCGAGGCTATCTCAGCCTTTATGCATGAAGCGCCTTTCCTCGGGAGAACGCCGGTTTTCTTTGGTGATGACCTCACCGATGAGCATGGCTTTGAAGTGGTGAATCAGCTCAAAGGGGTATCAGTGAAAGTCGGCGCAGGTGAGACCAAAGCTAGCTGGCGGCTGGCTACGGTACCTGATGTCTGGCAATGGGTAATAAAAGCCGCTAACCATCAACAAGAACAAGAAATAGCGCAAATTAACAGGAGAAAACCTTATGGGTCGCTTGATCGTAGTTTCTAATCGCATCGCTCCCCCGGATGATAAAAAAGCCAGCGCAGGTGGCCTGGCAGTTGGGGTGCTGGGGGCGTTAAAAAGTACGGGGGGGCTCTGGTTTGGCTGGAGTGGAGAGATTGGTAATGAGGACAAACCGCTAAAAAAGGTGACGCGCGGGAATATCACCTGGGCTTCATTTAATCTCAGTGAACAGAATTACGATGAGTACTACAGCCAGTTCTCCAATGCCGTGCTGTGGCCAGCCTTCCACTATCGCCTCGACCTGGTAAAGTTTAAGCGCGAGGCCTGGGAAGGGTACACGCGGGTCAATAGTCTGCTGGCCGATAAGCTGCTGCCGTTAGTCCAGCAGGACGACGTGCTATGGATACACGATTATCATCTGCTGCCGTTTGCCAGCGAGCTGCGCAAGCGCGGCGTCAACAACCGGATTGGCTTCTTCCTGCATATTCCGTTCCCGACCCCGGAGATCTTCAACGCGCTGCCGCCGAGCGACGAGCTGCTTGAACAGCTCTGCGATTACGATCTGCTGGGCTTCCAGACCGAAAATGACCGCCTGGCCTTCCTCGACAGCGTGGCCAGCAAAACGCGCCTGACGGCACATGACGATGACACGCACTCCGCCTGGGGCAAGCGCTTCCGCACTGAGGTCTATCCGATTGGTATTGAGCCGGACGAGATTATCGAGCAGGCTTCCGGGCCGCTGCCGCCTAAGCTGGCGCAGCTGAAAGAAGAGCTGAAGCACGTAAAAAACATCTTCTCTGTTGAGCGTCTCGATTACTCCAAAGGGCTGCCGGAGCGTTTTCAGGCCTATGAGACTCTGTTGGAGAATTTTCCTGAGCACCACGGTAAGATCCGCTATACCCAAATCGCACCGACCTCGCGCGGCGAGGTGCAGGCCTATCAGGACATCCGACATCAGCTTGAGAACGAAGCCGGTCGCATTAACGGCCGCTACGGCCAGTTGGGCTGGACGCCACTGTTCTATCTCAACCAGCATTTTGAGCGCAAAATCCTGATGAAGGTGTTCCGCTATGCCGATGTCGGCCTGGTCACGCCGCTGCGTGACGGGATGAACCTGGTGGCGAAAGAGTATGTCGCCGCGCAGGATCCGGCCGACCCGGGCGTGCTGGTACTGTCGCAGTTTGCCGGTGCCGCTAACGAGCTTACCTCGGCGCTGATCGTTAACCCGTACGATCGGGACGATGTTGCCAATGCTCTGCACCGTGCGCTGAATATGCCCCTCACGGAGCGTATTTCACGCCATGCCGATATGATGAAAGTGATCCGCGAAAATGATATTGACCGCTGGCAGGCGCGCTTCACTGAGGATCTGAAGCAGATTACTCCCCGCAGCGTGGAGAGCAATCTGCAAAAAAAGGTCGCAACGTTCCCTAAACTTGCCTGATAAATATTCCGCTCAGGGCATTAAACTGCCCTGAGTGGAATTAACAGCACATCCACTTTACTGTTGTTAACGATTGTTTTTGCGGAACAAGCTGCACGTGAAAAAAAGCTGTGGTTATGATTTCCGCATATCACCAGGTCAACACGTTGTTTGTGACATATATCAAGTATCCTCTCGCTTAATTCTCCCGTTGCACAAAGCGTTTGTGCAATGGGATATTCTGCACGCGCAATGAGATCATCCAGAAATTGCTGGGTTTCCTCCTGAAGAACGCCACGAATATCTTCCAGCATCGGTGCGGCCAGTTGATTGTACATTTCAGGATCGGCGGAAAGGGTGACCAGAGTGATGCGTGCCTGAGTCGGTCGGGCGATAGCGACCGCTTTGGCAACCAGTTGATGGCTTTCGGGGGAAACTGAAACAGAAACAAGGATATGGGAGTAACTCATGGTACCCTCCGGACGTATCTGTACATTAGCTATTCCTCAGCTTTAGCGCGATTTTTTAGCCTTCGCAAGGGGTGAAGGTGACATTCATGTGATACTTATCATAATTATTCATTAAATATTCTTATGTAATGAATAGCGCTAAACCCTCATAAGAGGGTTAAAGCCGCTATCTTAACGTAAATCATACAAATATATTCCCTGCAAAAACAAGGGGATTTACCTCTTCGCAACACCCATTCAGCCATAAACGTAATAAAATACTTACGTTTTGACTCTGACATTAATTCTTTAATTTCAATTGCTTACTATATTGTTTCTATCTTAGATATGGTGGGCTGTTTTGCAAATTTGTTACTTGTCAACCCCAAGCAAGTAACGTGCCTGGTTTCTTCATACTTCTGCATGAATATTCGGCGATACAGAATATATCTTTGCTTTATTTGTTCAAAAAAACAGACAAATTAGAAGTGACGCTGATGGGTTTTTGGTTCACATTCACCTAAATTATGTGACGTAGATCACATTTATTTTAAATTTCAGGCGAGGCCGCATTGTATGTCCTACAGTGGACGGGTAAAGTTGCCGCGAATTAGGAAAAGTCTTAGTTAATTGTAAGAAGCGATAAATGTGTAAGAGACAAAATTTGTTTTTCTTAACGTGATTCATCGATACAAAACTTAATTCAACTATGCGTTTTAGCCTTTTCTTTTTTTTTACCGGGGTTTTCCCGGCGACATCACGGGGTGCGGGTCGACCGCACAAGAAATTAAAGTGTTATTCGGGAAGGGATAAATGAACACATCCGAATTGCTAAAACACATTTATGACATCAACCTGTCATATTTATTGCTTGCACAACGTTTGATTAGCCAGGATAAAGCCTCCGCAATGTTCCGTCTGGGCATTCAGGAAGAAATGGCCACCACGCTTGGCGGTTTAACGTTGCCGCAGATGGTGAAACTGGCCGAAACAAACCAACTGGTTTGCCAGTTCCGCTTTGATAATCACCAGACCGTCACGCAACTGACTCAGGAATCCCGCGTGGATGACCTGCAACAGGTTCACACCGGCATTCTGCTTTCTACCCGTTTGCTTAACGAAATCAGCCAGCCTGATGACGTAGCCCGTAAGAAAAGGGCTTAAAAATGAGTGAGAAGAGCATTGTTCAGGAAGCGCGTGATATTCAACTGGCCATGGAACTGATTACGCTAGGTGCTCGTTTGCAAATGCTTGAAAGCGAAACCCAGCTGAGCCGTGGTCGTCTTATCAAACTGTACAAAGAATTACGTGGCAGCCCACCACCAAAAGGGATGCTGCCATTCTCTACCGACTGGTTTATGACCTGGGAGCAGAATATTCATGCTTCCATGTTCTGTAATGCCTGGCAGTACCTGCTCAAGACCGGCTTATGCAGCGGCGTTGATGCGGTCATTAAAGCGTACAAACTTTACCTCGAGCAGTGCCCGCAGCCTGAAGAAGGCCCTTTGCTGGCCCTGACCCGCGCATGGACATTGGTGCGTTTTGTTGAGAGCGGATTGCTGGAACTCTCCCGCTGCAACTGCTGTAGCGGCAACTTTATCACCCATGCACATCAGCCCGCAGGCAGCTTCGCCTGTAGTTTGTGCCAACCACCGTCTCGTGCGGTAAAAAGACGTAAACTTTCCCGGGATGCTGCCGATAGTAATCCACAACTGCTGGATGAACAGATCGAACAGGCTGTTTAACCCGAACGTGTGGGCAAGGATCCAGCAGCGGTAAGAGATTACCGCTGCTTTTTTTTGCCCCGCAGAAGGATAAACCCCGACCTGCGCATCCTGGCTACAGTCACTAGCGGAAGGATGATGTCGTGCTTATCGTATTAGGTTACCTGGTAGTTCTCGGTACAGTTTTCGGCGGTTACATGATGACCGGCGGGCACCTTGGGGCACTCTATCAACCGGCCGAACTGATTATTATCGGTGGTGCAGGGGTGGGGGCGTTTATCGTTGGCAACAACGGCAAGGCGATCAAGGGAACGTTAAAAGCGTTGCCGTTACTGTTCCGTCGTTCGAAATACACCAAAAGTATGTATATGGACCTTCTGGCGCTGCTCTATCGCCTGATGGCCAAGTCGCGTCAACAGGGAATGTTCTCCCTGGAGCGCGATATTGAGAATCCGAAAGAGAGCGAGATCTTTGCCAGCTACCCGCGCATTATCGCCGATAAGATGATGCTTGAGTTCATTGTCGACTATCTGCGTCTCATCATCAGCGGCAACATGAACACCTTCGAAATCGAAGCGTTGATGGACGAAGAGATCGAAACGCATGAAAGCGAAGCTGAAGTCCCGGCTAACAGCCTGGCGATGGTGGGTGACTCCCTGCCTGCATTCGGTATCGTTGCGGCGGTCATGGGGGTGGTACACGCCCTGGCCTCGGCGGATCGTCCGGCCGCTGAACTGGGCGCCTTGATCGCGCACGCCATGGTGGGAACCTTCCTCGGCATCCTGCTGGCGTACGGATTTATCTCTCCGCTGGCGACCGTATTGCGTCAGAAGAGCGCTGAAACCACCAAAATGATGCAGTGCGTCAAAATCACGCTGCTCTCGAATCTTAACGGTTATGCCCCGCCGATCGCGGTAGAGTTTGGCCGTAAAACCCTGTACTCCAGCGAGCGTCCGTCGTTTATTGAGCTTGAAGAGCACGTGCGCGCTGTAAAGAACCCAAACCAGCAGACGAGCACTGAGGACGCATGAAAAACCAGTCCCATCCCATCGTCATAGTCAAAAAGCGCAAGCATAAAGGGCATGGAGGCCATCATGGTGGCTCGTGGAAAATCGCCTACGCCGATTTCATGACCGCGATGATGGCGTTTTTCCTGGTGATGTGGCTGATCTCAATCTCCAGCCCGAAAGAGCTGATTCAGATCGCAGAGTATTTCCGTACCCCACTGGCGACGGCGGTGTCGGGGGGGCCGCGCATCTCCAACAGCGACAGTCCGATCCCGGGCGGTGGAGATGACTACACGCAAAAGCAGGGTGAGGTGAAGCGCGAGCCGAACATCGACGAGCTGAAAAGACGCATGGAGCAGAGCCGCCTGAAAAAATTGCGCGGCGATCTGGACCAGCTGATCGAAGCGGATCCGAAGCTGCGCGCCCTGCGTCCGCACCTGAAAATCGATCTTGTTCAGGAAGGGCTGCGCATTCAGATTATCGACAGCCAGAACCGTCCCATGTTTAAAACCGGCAGCGCCGATGTGGAGCCCTATATGCGCGACATCCTGCGCGCCATTGCGCCAGTGCTGAATGGGATCCCTAACCGAATCAGTCTTTCCGGTCACACCGATGACTTCCCTTACGCCGGTGGCGAAAAAGGGTACAGCAACTGGGAGCTCTCTGCGGATCGTGCAAACGCATCCCGTCGTGAGCTAGTGATCGGCGGGCTGGACGATGGCAAAGTGCTGCGCGTCGTCGGCATGGCCGCCACCATGCGCGTGACCGACCGCGGCCCGGACGACGCCATCAACCGCCGTATTAGTCTCTTAGTGCTCAACAAACAGGCAGAGCAGGCCATCCTGCACGAAAACGCCGAAAGTCAGAATGAGTCACTGGATGATTTAAAACAGCCAGGCCCTGCGCCTTCGGCTGCCGTTCCAACATCGCCACCAGCCAATCCGAGGTGATAGCGTGAGCATGGATATTAGCGATTTTTACCAGACGTTTTTTGATGAAGCCGACGAGTTGTTGGCGGATATGGAGCAACACCTGCTGGACCTGGTGCCCGAGGCGCCGGATTCAGAGCAGCTCAACGCCATATTTCGCGCAGCTCACTCCATTAAAGGAGGCGCCGGTACGTTTGGCTTTACCATTTTGCAGGAAACCACCCATCTGATGGAGAACCTGCTCGATGAGGCCCGACGCGGTGAGATGCAGCTCAATACCGACATTATTAACCTGTTTTTGGAAACGAAAGACATTATGCAGGAACAGCTCGATGCCTACAAAAGCTCGCAAGAGCCGGACGCTGCCAGCTTTGAATATATCTGCAACGCGCTGCGTCAGTTAGCGCTGGAAGCCAAAGGCGAGACGGCAGCCGTTGCCGTCAGCCCGGCCAAACTGAGCGTTGTTGAGCCCGCTCCGGCGGCCGCGCCTGCCGCTGACGACCGTCTGCGCGTGGTGCTGTCCGGCCTGAAAGAGAGCGAAGTTAACCTTCTGGAAGAAGAGCTGAGCAATCTCGCTACCCTGAGCAACGTGGTGAAGGGTAAGGACACGCTGGCAGCTAACCTCGACGGCGGTATTAGCAAAGATGACGTCATCGCCGTGCTCTGTTTTGTCATTGAACCCGAGCAGATCGACTTTGAGACCGTGACCGATGCACCGGTTGCAGAGACGGCGGAAGTAGCTGAAGTCGCGGCTGCACCTGCGGTACCGGCTGTGGCCCCTGCCGCACCTGCGCTGAAACCCGTTCCGGGCGAATCCGCTGCGCCAAATCGCGGCGAGCGTGAAAAACCGGCCGCCCGCTCCAGCGAATCGACCAGTATTCGTGTCGCTGTAGAAAAAGTGGATCAGCTGATCAACCTGGTGGGCGAGCTGGTGATCACCCAGTCAATGCTGGCCCAGCGCTCCAACGAGCTGGACCCGGTCAACCACGGCGATCTCATCACCAGCATGGGCCAGTTACAACGTAACGCCCGCGATCTGCAGGAATCGGTGATGTCCATCCGTATGATGCCGATGGAGTATGTCTTCAGCCGCTTCCCGCGTCTGGTGCGCGACCTGGCGGGCAAGCTCAATAAGCAAATCGAACTGACGCTGATGGGCAGCTCCACCGAGCTGGATAAGAGCCTGATTGAGCGCATTATCGACCCGTTAACGCACCTGGTGCGTAACAGCCTTGACCACGGGATCGAATTGCCGAAAAACCGTGTTGCCGCAGGGAAATCCCCGGTCGGTAACCTGATTTTGTCTGCGGAACACCAGGGCGGGAACATCTGCATCGAAGTGACCGATGACGGCGCAGGCCTGAATCGCGAGCGTATCCTGGCGAAAGCGATGTCTCAGGGGATGGCGGTCAGCGAAAACATGACCGACGAAGAGGTGGGCATGCTGATCTTCGCCCCAGGCTTCTCCACCGCGGAGCAGGTCACAGACGTCTCCGGGCGCGGCGTGGGTATGGACGTGGTGAAACGTAACATCCAGGAGATGGGCGGCCACGTTGAGATCAAGTCGAAGCAGGGCTCAGGTACCACTATCCGCATTCTGCTGCCGCTGACGCTGGCGATCCTCGACGGCATGTCGGTCAAAGTGGCGGACGAAGTGTTCATCCTGCCGCTGAACGCGGTGATGGAATCGCTGCAGCCGCGTGAAGAAGATCTGCACCCGCTGGCAGGCGGTGAGCGCGTGCTGGAAGTGCGTGGCGAATACCTGCCGCTGGTGGAACTGTGGAAAGTGTTCGACGTGGACGGCGCCAAAACTGAAGCCACGCAGGGGATTGTGGTCATTCTGCAAAGCGCAGGCCGCCGTTACGCCCTGCTGGTCGATCAGCTGATTGGTCAGCATCAGGTGGTGGTGAAGAACCTCGAGAGCAACTATCGCAAAGTACCTGGCATTTCAGCCGCCACCATCCTCGGCGATGGCAGTGTGGCGCTGATCGTCGATGTTTCGGCGCTTCAGGGATTAAATCGTGAACAACGTATGGCGCACACAGCCGCCTGATTCAGTTAAGAAGGTAAAAAAATGACCGGTATGAGTAATGTAACTAAGCTGGCCGGCGAGCCATCAGGGCAGGAATTCCTGGTTTTCACCTTAGGTGACGAAGAATACGGTATCGATATTCTGAAGGTGCAGGAGATCCGTGGCTATGATCAGGTGACCCGCATCGCCAACACGCCAGATTTCATCAAAGGCGTGACCAACCTGCGTGGCGTTATCGTGCCAATCGTCGACCTGCGCGTGAAGTTCAGCCAGGGCGACGTCGAGTATGATGACAACACGGTCGTGATCGTGCTCAATCTGGGCCAGCGCGTGGTCGGGATTGTGGTTGATGGGGTTTCCGATGTCCTCTCCCTGACCGCCGAGCAGATCCGCCCGGCGCCGGAATTCGCGGTTACGCTGTCCACCGAATACCTGACCGGTCTGGGGGCGCTCGGTGACCGTATGCTGATTCTGGTGAATATCGAGAAGCTGCTGAACAGTGATGAGATGGCGCTGCTGGATGTGGCGGCAAGTCACGTAGCCTGAGGCCATCACCGCTGCGGCGGCCAGGACAACACTTCAAGGGGACCATGCTGGTCCCCTTATTTATTTCTCCCGTTATTCGCCGACCAGCTCTTATTTTCTTTCCGTTATTTATTCAAGTTGTGAATATATTCATAACCAAAATTCAGGTAATAGTTTCTCTGGCTTAACTGTTATTTAACCGCCATTAAAATTGGCAATGAAAACAAGAAGATATATTGTGATCTATGTCACATTATTCCTATTCTTTATCTCGCCTGGTCTCAATATTCAGGCGTTTTAAAAATTTATCCAATTGTTATTTAAAGATAATTTATGTCAATACGCCATTTGTCTTAGCCGTCCGGCTAAAGTGGTTGTTCGCGATACCTTAATCTAAATTAATTTTAACCACCTATTAACAATAGTAATAGGTGCTAACAACTTGAGCGTTATCAAAAATAGAGGATAACGACGGCGACATTTTCTGGAGGGTGGAAAATGAACAGAAAACTTTTGGTGTTATTGGCGGGATCGGCTCTGGCGATGGCGACAGTTCCGGCACAGGCGGTAACCAGCAGCGGGACCATTGGCGCAACCCTGACCTTGACCAACGGTTGCCTGATCAACGGCTCGCCAAACCAGAACGGCATTAACTTCGGTACCCTGGATTTCGGTACCCATCCGGCAACCTTCTCGACGCTCACCACCCAGCTCACCGGGGCCAACGGCGGCAATACCTTTACCATCCAGTGCACCACCGACAGCTACACGGTCGCCATCACCGGCAATACCAACTCCACCGCGCCGGGAACGGTTGTGGGTACGCCCGGCACGCCAGCGCGCTATCTGGTCAACACCGCGAATACCGCTCAGGGTGTGGCATACAGCCTGTTCAGCGACAGCAGCTTTAACAACGTGATCGCCAATAACGCGCCGATCCCGGTGGCCTCTACCGCAGGCGGGGTTAATAGCTACACGCTCTATGGCCGTATCACCGGTGGTGGCAACAGCGTCACCGTGGTACCCGGCACCTACACCGACACCATAAACGTCAGCGTCACTTACTAGCCGCGCGATTGATGAAGCGCGTGACCGTATCACTCCTGCCGCGGAGTGAGGGGAGGCTGCACGCCGTTTTTGGCCTGGTCGCCCTGATATTGACGTCGACAGGCGCCCGGGCGGTGACCAGCCAGTCGTTTCAGGTGAATGCCACCATAACCCCCGGCTGCTCGGTGACCTCCGGCACCGGCGGGGTCCTGGGGGCGCTCAATTTTGGCAGCTACAGCGGGGTGCAGAGCGGCCAGGTCAGCACCAGCTTTGTGCCTAATGGTTCGCTAAGTATCGCCTGCACGCCGGGGGTGGCGCTGAGCATGAGCATCGACGGCGGGCAGAATTACGCTTCGGTGCGCAATATGCAGCGCGCCGGTGGCACCCAGCGGGTTGCCTATCGGCTCTACAGCAGCAGTTCGCTGGGGGCAAACAGCGAAATCGGCGTTAACCAGGCCATACCCGTAACCTATACCAATAGCAATAACATCGCCCTGCCGCTGTTTGGCGTGGCGCTTCTGACGGGCTTTAGCCCGGCCGGGAACTATTCAGATCAACTCACCGTGACCTTGTCCTGGTGATACAGGGAGAACGACCATGAAGGCATTTGCAAGCGGCCCGCTGGCGCTGATGGTGGCGCTGGGGATAACGGCGCACGCCGCCCAGGGCGCGGCATCCATTCTGCTATGGCCCATCGATCCCTGGCTGTCGGCCGATACCAAAGCGACCGAGCTGTGGGTGCAAAACCAGGGCAACAGCGCCACCACCATGCAGGTGCGCATTGTGCGCTGGCGCCAGGAGGGCGGCCTTGAGCGCTACACCGCCCAGCAGGAGGTGGTCGCCAGCCCGCCGATTGTCACTATTGCCAAAGGCAGCAAGCAGCTTATTCGCCTGATAAAGCAGGGCGGGGTGCCGCTGGGGGTTGAACAGGCCTACCGCATTATCGTCGACGAAATTCCCCAGCCTCAGGACAACACCACGCCGCAGATCGGCCTTAAGCTGCAGATGCGCTACTCCATTCCGCTGTTTGTTTACGGGCAGGGGATCGAAACCATCAAAGAGGGGGAACATCATGCCTTTGCCGAGCCGCGCAACCTGAGCTGGCGGGTTATCCGCGAAAACGGCCAGCCCGCGTTGCAGGTACGTAACCGGGGTGATGTGCATGTTCGGCTCAGTCAGGTCTCCCTGACCCAGGGCGGGCAGAAAAGGAGCATGGCGGACGGTCTGCTGGGGTATGTTTTGCCGGGCAGCGAACGCAGCTGGCCTCTCCCCTCAGGCATCACCCAGCCGGGCCAGATGAGTGCGCAAATTAATGCCAGGGATACCGAATGGCAGTCGGCTCCCGTCAACTGAAACCCACGATGATGATCCTGCTTTGCGTCTCCACGGCAGGCTGGGCCAACACCGGCGACGATGCACTACCGCCGCCGGCTGCGCCCCAGTCCCTGAACGACGAAGCGGTCTTTCAGCTGGCGCTGATCGTCAACCACTACGATACCGGGCTGGTGGTGCCTGTCACCCGGCGCAATGGCGATTATCTGGTCTCCAGCGCTGACCTGCTGCGCGCAGGCCTGCCGCCGGAAAATGTCCCGCCGGGGGAGGTCAATCTGACGACCCTCGCCGATGTGCGCAGCGAGTATGACAGCGCCGGGCAGCGCCTGCTGTTGAGCGTACCCCGGGAGTGGATCGCCGCCCGGGTTACCCCCTTTGGCGGCGAGCTGACCCAGAGCACGCCCCACTACGGCAGAGGGGCGCTACTCAACTATGACTTCTATACCAGCAAGACCGATCATGCGGGCGGGCAGGCCTCGCTCTGGCATGAGTTCCGCTATTTTGACGAGCGGGGGTCTCTATCCTCCACCGGCTTTGTGCGCAAAAACCTCTCCGGCGGCGGCATGCAGGAGGGATACGTGCGTTACGACACCACGCTGCTGGTCACCAATGAAGATAATGCCACCACCTGGACTGCCGGGGATGTCATCAGCGATGCCGTCAGCTGGAGCAGCAGCGTGCGTATGGGGGGCATCAGCTATGGCCGCGACTTTTCGCTCCGCCCGGATCTGGTCACCTGGCCGCTGCCGGAATTTTCCGGCGAGGCGGCGGTGCCCACCTCGGTAGACCTGTTCGTCAACGGCTATCGCGCAGGATCCACCCGCCTGCAGCCGGGACCGTTTACCCTCACCAATCTGCCCTATATCAACGGCGCCGGAGATGCGGTCCTGGTCACCACCGATGCGCTGGGTCGCCAGGTGAGCACCACGCTGCCGTTTTATGTCACCAGCGAACTGCTGAAGGCGGGGCTGAGCGACGGAGCGGTGTCCCTCGGCAGCCTGCGCCGCAACTACGGTATTGAAAGTTTTGATTACGGCCCGGCGGCGGGGAGCGGCTCTTACCGCTACGGGCTGACCGACTGGCTGACCCTCGAAGGACATGGGGAAGGGGCCGAAGAGCTGGCGCTGGGCGGTTTGGGCACGGTGGTAAAAATGGGGCGTTTCGGCGTGGTCAATACGGCGTATACCCGCAGCCGGATGCGCGGTGAAGAGGGCGGGCAGGTGAACTGGGGCTACCAGTACAGCACCAGCGAATTCAGCATTGCTACCCAGCACAGCCGTCGGGATCGCGGCTTTGGCAACCTGGCCCTCTACGACCAGCCGACGGTATACGACGAATTCAACCAGCCCATCGCCAGCCTTAGCCGCAATACGGACCAGTACTCCCTGAGCCTTAATCTTGGCGATTATGGCAATATCGGTGCCGCCTGGATTGGGGTGGAGAGTTTCGACAGTGATAAAACCGAGCTGCTCAACCTCTCCTGGAGCCGCAACCTGTGGCGCAGCAGCAGTATCTACCTTGCCGCCAGCCGGGACCAGCAGCGGGGCGACTGGACGGTCGCCCTGTCGCTGCAAATACCTCTCGGCGAACGCGACAGCGCCGCCGTTACCCTGGAAAACACTCCGGACGCGGGCAGCACCCAGCGCATCAACTACAACCACGCCATGCCCACCGACGGCGGCTTTAGCTGGAACATGGCCCTGGCGAACCAGTCCCGCTCCCGCAGCTACCAGCAGGCCTCGCTGGGTTGGCGTAACAACAATATTGAAGTGCAGGGCGGCACCTACGGCGAGCGCGACATGATGACCTAGTGGGGCGAGGCGCTGGGCTCGTTGGTGCTGATGGACGGCGAACTCTTTGCCGCCAATAAGATCAACGACGCCTTCGTGGTCATCAGCACCGACGGCAAGCCCGACGTGCCGGTGAGCTACGAAAACCAGCCGGTGGGGAAAACCAACCAAAACGGCTACCTGCTGGTGAGCGGCGTATCCGCCTACTATCCGGCGAGCTACAGCATCAACACCCTGAACCTGCCCGCCGATACCCGGCTAAAAGAGACCGAGCGGCGGGTGGCGCTGCGCCGCAACAGTGGCTATCTGGTGGACTTCCCGATGGAGGAGGAGCGGGTCGCCAGCGTGATCCTGCACGACGGCGAGGGCCAGGATATTCCGCTCGGCAGCCAGGTGCGCCGCGCCTCCCGCGCCCCGGCCACCGTGGGCTATGACGGCATCGCCTGGCTGGAGAACCTGAACGATGTTAACCCGCTGGAGGTACGCACCCCGGAGGGCAAATACTGCCATGTGACCCTGACTCTTGCCCCTAATCCGGACCATAAGCTGCAAACATACGGTCCGCTGACCTGCAGGCTGGCACCATGAGGCGCCTGCTGCTGTTACTGCTGCTGTTGGTCTCCGGTACCGGCTGGGGGGCCTGTACCGTCAGTACCGTCAATGCCAGCTTTGGCAGCGTGACCTCCTTCGCCCTGAGCGGCAACAACGAGGTGCAGACCACCGGCACCCTGGTGGTAAGCTGCGATGCGGTGCTTAACCTGTTGACCAACGACTCCATCACCCTCAACTACACCGGCGCCACCGTCAGCGCCGCCAACCTGAAACGCACCGATAACGCCACCATCACCGATGTTATTCCTACCCGACTGTGCGGTGCGTCGGGCTGCACCGGCACCAGCGAAGTGCAGATCGCCCGCTCCTATACCTGGAGCGGTAGCACGCTGCTGGGGCTGCTGGGTTCCAGGCAGTACAATATTCCGCTCTATTTCCGCACCGTTGCCGGGCAGAACGTCAGCGCCGGGCCCTATCAGGTGACGCTTAACTTCAGCGTTAATTACAACGTCTGCCAGGTAGGGGCCGTGGGCCTCTGCCTGACCCCCCAGACCGGTACGGCGGTGACCAGCATCACCCTCAATATGAACGTCACCAATGACTGCAGCGCCATGACCACCCCGAATATCAACTTTAACAGCGCGCCGCTGGTACAGAATTTCCCCACCATCTCTCAGTCCATCGCCGTCACCTGCACCAAGGGCAGCGCCTATACCATCGGCATCAATAACGGCCTCAACGCCCTGAATAATGTCCGGCGCATGGCCAGCGGTAACAACCGCATGAGCTATGAGATCTATAAAGAGGCCACCGCCAACCGCTGGGGCGTCAGCGGCACCGAGCGCTGGTCGAGCGGAGCCTCATCCCAGGTAAGTACCGACGGCCTGCTGCGCACCTATAACTACACCGCCCGCATCCTCCCCAACCAGACCACGCCCCCCGCCGGCAACTACAGCGATACCCTCGTGGTAGACGTCGCGTTCTGAACCGCGCTTTTCCCTTTCGCAAATGTAAAGTTCCTCTCAGTTGTGCCGATAACACCGAGAACAAAACAATGAGAAGGTGTTGTATGTTGAACCGTATGCGCGTTGTGACAATGCTGATGTTGGTGCTGGCTGTTTTCGCTCTGTTGCAGCTCGTCTCCGGCAGTCTCTTTTTCTCTTCCATTAAAGCCAACCAGGACAGTTTTGCGGTTTCGAACGAATTCCGGGTTCAACAAAGTGAAATCACCTCCACCTGGGATTACCTGCTGCAAACGCGCATCAACCTGAGCCGCGCCTCCGCACGTATGGTGACCGATCCCGCTAAGCCGCAAACGGAACTGATGAACAGCGCCCGCACTACGCTTGCGGAAGCGGATAAACACTTCAAGGCTTACAGCGCCATCCCTCCACAGCCGTCGATGGAGCAGGTGAGCCAGACCATCAATGAGACATACCGGGACTATGCTGCGGCGCTCACTGAACTGATCCAGTTCCTTGATAACGGCAACATGGAGGCCTATTTCGCCCAGGCAACCCAGTCAAAACAGAACGCGCTGGGGACCGCTCTGCGGGATTACGTTACCGCATCCGACGCGCGTAACCAGGCGGCGTTTAATGCCAGCGTGAAGGATTACTCCTTCGCCAAATGGCAGATGGCGATCCTGGCGCTCGCCCTGGCGATCGTGCTGGTGGGGGTCTGGTACGGCATTCGCCATACCCTGCTTAACCCGTTAAACCGTGTCATCGACCATATCCGTCACATTGCCAGCGGCGATCTGACCCACTCCCTGACTATCACCGGGCGCAGTGAAATCACCCAGCTGGCCATCAGCGTTGACCACATGCAGCGCTCCCTGAGCGAGACGGTGGCGAACGTGCGTCAGGGCTCGGAGGCCATCTACACCGGCACCAGCGAAATCGCGCTGGGTAACAACGACCTCTCCTCCCGCACCGAGCAACAGGCGTCGGCGCTGGAAGAGACCGCGGCAAGCATGGAGCAGCTCACCGCCACCGTGAAGCAGAATGCCGACAACGCCCGCCAGGCCTCACAGCTGGCGAACAGCGCCTCGGAAACCGCCCAGCGCGGCGGCAAGGTGGTGGATGGCGTGGTGAAAACCATGCACGACATCGCCGGAAGCTCGAAGAAGATCGCCGACATTATCAGCGTCATCGACGGTATCGCCTTCCAGACCAATATCCTGGCGCTGAACGCCGCGGTGGAAGCGGCGCGTGCCGGTGAGCAGGGGCGTGGCTTTGCGGTGGTCGCCGGTGAAGTGCGTAACCTCGCCAGCCGCAGCGCCAACGCGGCCAAAGAGATTAAAGCCCTGATTGAAGACTCTGTCGCACGCGTCGACACCGGCTCGGTGCTGGTGGAGAGCGCGGGCGAAACCATGAATGACATCGTGAATGCCGTTACCCGCGTCACGGACATTATGGGGGAAATCGCCTCCGCTTCCGATGAGCAGAGCCGTAGTATCGACCAGGTCGCTCTGGCGGTATCGGAAATGGATCGCGTCACACAACAAAACGCCTCGCTGGTTCAGGAGTCCGCAGCCGCTGCGGCGCAACTGGAAGAGCAGGCGAGCCGTCTGAAGATGGCCGTCTCGGCGTTTCGTCTTAACTCTGGACCTGCAAGCACGGTTTCATCGCGCGTCAGCCCGCAACCGGCCTCGCCGGTTAACGCACCGGCATATGTACGCGCAGTGGCAACTGGGAAAGATGAGAACTGGGAAACATTTTGATTGTACGTTAAATCGCGGCTGCTGGCCGCTAAATGGGAGCGTGGATGTTAAATCGTATTCGTATCTCGACCACCCTGTTTTTGATTTTGATTCTCTGTGGGGTGTTGCAGGTTGGCAGTAATGGCTTGTCATTTTGGGCTTTTCGCGATGGTTATCAAAATTTACAGGAGATGCAGGGCAGTAATCAGCAGCGCGAGCTGCTTACCCAGAGTCGGGCAGTCTTGTTGCAGGCCAGCACGGCGCTGAATAAAGCGGGCACCTTAACCGCCCTGAGCTATCCGCCCGATGACATTAAGGCGCTGATGGTGACCGCGCGCGGTAGCCTGAAGCAGGCTGATGGCCTGTTCAAAACCTTTAGCGGCCAGGCGGCGATTAGCGCGAAGGACGCAGAGCTGAAAAAAGCGATGCAGGGTGCGTTCAGCCAGTGGTATGGCGATCTGGAGCATCAGGCGACGTGGCTTGAGAACAACCAGCTGTCAGATTTTCTGACCGCGCCGGTGCAGGAATCGCAGGCGGCATTTGACGCCAGCACCGACGCCTGGCAGCAGGAGATCAACAACTTTGTGCAGGCCGCGGGGAATGACAGCCGCAACAGCTACCACATGTCCGGCGTGATTTTCGCCACCATGATTGTGCTGGCGGTGGTACTGACCAGCGCCGCGCTGTTCTGGTCGCGCAAGATGATTGTCCAGCCGCTGGCGATTATCAGCAGCCATTTCGACAGCATTGCCAAAGGCGATCTGGCGCGGCCGGTGGCGGTATACGGCAAAAATGAAATTTCGGCCATTTTCGCCAGCCTGAAGGCGATGCAGGGCTCGCTGCGTGAAACGGTATCCGAGGTGCGTCAGGGCAGTTACGCCATGCACACCGGGATCGCCGAAATTGCCGAGGGCAATAACGATCTCTCTTCGCGTACCGAGCAGCAGGCGGCATCGCTGGCGCAAACGGCCGCCAGCATGGAGCAGTTGACCGCCACCGTCGGGCAGAACGCCGACAACGCCCGTCAGGCTTCTGGTCTGGCGAAGAGCGCGGCGCAGACGGCGAAGAAGGGGGGCGAACAGGCGTCCCACGTGGCGAACACCATGAATGAGATCGCCGCCAGTTCGCAAAAGATTGGCGACATCATCAGCGTGATCGACGGCATCGCGTTCCAGACCAATATTCTGGCGCTGAACGCCGCGGTCGAAGCCGCCCGCGCGGGCGAGCAGGGTCGTGGCTTTGCGGTGGTGGCCGGCGAGGTGCGTAACCTGGCGAGCCGCAGCGCCAACGCGGCGAAAGAGATTAAGGTGCTGATTGAAGAGTCGGTGTCCCGCGTTCAGCAGGGTTCGGAGCTGGTGGATACGGCGGCGAAAACCATGACCGAGATCGTCAGCTCGGTCACCCGGGTTAACGACATTATGGGCGAAATCGCCTCCGCATCCGATGAACAGCGCCGCGGTATTGAGCAGGTGGCGCAGGCGGTAAGTCAGATGGATCAGGTGACTCAGCAGAACGCCGCGCTGGTGGAAGAGGCCGCGGCAGCCACCGATCAGTTAGCGGGCCAGGCGGATCACCTTACCTCGCTGGTGGCTGTATTTAATGTCAATGAACGTGTTGAAGCAGTAACAGAAGTCGGGCGGTCGCAGACCGTACCAGTCGGAACCTGAATGTGATTAAGAAGGCGCTATGACATCACCACTGCCCTCAGGGCAATCGTCATTATTGTTACAGATGACACAGCGCCTTGCGCTGTCCGATGCGCATTTCCGTCGGATATGTCAGTTAATCTACCAGCGCGCGGGGATTGTGCTGGCCGATCACAAGCGGGACATGGTCTACAACCGCCTTGTGCGTCGCCTGCGCACGCTCGGACTGGATGATTTTGGTCGCTATCTGGGGATGCTGGAAGCCAACCCAAACAGCGCGGAATGGCAGGCGTTTATTAACTCCCTGACCACCAACCTGACCGCCTTTTTCCGGGAAGCACACCACTTCCCGGTGCTGGCGGAGCATGCCCGCCGCCGCAGCGGTGAGTATCGCGTCTGGAGCGCGGCGGCGTCGACCGGGGAAGAGCCTTACTCGCTCGCCATCACCCTGGCCGACACGCTGGGTACCGCCCCGGGCCGCTGGAAGGTGATCGCCAGCGATATAGATACCGAGGTGCTGCAAAAAGCGCAGAGCGGGATCTATCGTCAGGAGGAGCTAAAAACGCTGTCACCCCAGCAGCTTCAGCGCTACTTCATGCGCGGCACCGGTCCGCACGAAGGGCTGGTGCGGGTGCGTAGCGAACTGGCAAATGCGGTGGAGTTCTCCATGGTCAACCTGCTGGAGAAGCAGTACAACGTGGCGGGGCCCTTTGACGCCATTTTCTGTCGTAACGTGATGATCTATTTCGACAAAACGACGCAGCAGGAGATCCTGCGCCGCTTTGTTCCGTTGCTCAAACCTGACGGTTTACTGTTTGCCGGGCACTCGGAGAACTTCAGCAATCTTGTGCGCGAGTTTAGCCTGCGTGGCCAGACGGTATATGCGCTGAGTAAGGATAAAGCATGAGTAAAATCAGGGTCTTGTCAGTTGATGATTCAGCGCTGATGCGCCAGATCATGACTGAGATTATCAACAGCCACAGCGACATGGAGATGGTGGCGACGGCCCCCGATCCGTTGGTAGCCCGGGATTTAATTAAAAAATATAACCCTGACGTGCTGACGCTGGATGTCGAAATGCCGCGCATGGACGGCATCGACTTCCTCGAAAAGTTAATGCGTCTGCGGCCGATGCCGGTGGTGATGGTCTCTTCGCTGACCGGCAAAGGGTCCGAAATCACCCTGCGGGCGCTGGAGTTGGGGGCGGTGGATTTCGTCACCAAACCGCAGCTCGGCATTCGCGAGGGGATGCTGGCGTACAGCGAGATGATCGCGGAAAAAATTCGTACCGCGGCCAGGGCGCGGGTTGCCACGCATAAGCCGCTGGCGGCCCCGACCACCCTGAAAGCTGGTCCGCTGCTGAGCTCGGAAAAGCTGCTGGTTATCGGCGCCTCTACCGGCGGAACAGAGGCAATTCGTCATGTACTCCAGCCATTGCCGCTCTCAAGCCCCGGTATTCTGATCACTCAGCATATGCCGCCAGGCTTTACCCGCTCGTTTGCGGAGCGTCTGAACAAGCTGTGTCAGATCAGCGTGAAAGAGGCGGAAGATGGCGAACGCGTTCTGCCGGGGCATGCCTATATCGCTCCGGGCGACAAGCATATGGAGCTGGCGCGCAGCGGCGCTAACTATCAAATCAAAATTCATGACGGGCCGCCGGTTAACCGGCACCGTCCGTCGGTGGATGTGCTGTTTCATTCGGTGGCGAAACACGCGGGGCGCAACGCCGTTGGGGTGATCCTGACGGGGATGGGCAACGATGGCGCCGCCGGAATGCTGGCGATGCACCAGGCTGGCGCCTGGACCATCGCGCAGAATGAAGCAAGTTGTGTGGTGTTCGGCATGCCGCGCGAGGCCATCAATATGGGTGGCGTCAGCGAAGTGGTCGATCTTAGTCAGGTTAGTCAGCAGATGCTGGCGAAAATCAGTGCCGGACAGGCAATACGTATTTAACGAGGAGTGTAGTTTTATGGCGGACAAAGAGCTCAAGTTTTTGGTTGTGGATGACTTTTCCACCATGCGTCGCATTGTGCGCAACCTGCTGAAAGAGCTGGGTTTTAATAACGTAGAAGAAGCGGAAGACGGCGTTGATGCGCTGAACAAACTGAATGCCGGCGGCTTTGGTTTTGTTATTTCTGACTGGAACATGCCGAACATGGATGGTCTGGAACTGCTGAAAACCATTCGTGCGAATGCTGCGATGGCCTCTATGCCTGTGTTGATGGTGACGGCTGAAGCGAAGAAAGAGAACATCATTGCTGCGGCACAGGCTGGCGCAAGCGGATATGTGGTGAAGCCATTCACCGCGGCAACCCTGGAAGAAAAACTCGGTAAGATCTTCGAGAAACTCGGCATGTGAGGTACGGGAGATGATGCAGCCTTCGATTAAACCTACGGATGAGCATTCACCCGGCGACATAATTGCCCGCATCGGCAGCCTGACGCGTATGCTGCGCGACAGCCTGCGTGAGCTGGGCCTGGATCAGGCGATTGCGGAAGCGGCGGAAGCGATTCCCGATGCCCGCGACCGTCTGGATTATGTTGTACAGATGACTGCCCAGGCGGCAGAGCGTGCGCTGAACAGTGTTGAAGCGTCGCAGCCGCATCAGGACGAGATGGAAAAGGGCGCAAAAGCGCTGACCAAACGCTGGGACGACTGGTTCGAAAATCCGATCGAACTCTCCGACGCCCGCGAACTGGTGACCGATACTCGTCACTACCTGAAAGCGGTGCCGGACCATACCAGCTTCACTAACGCCCAGCTGCTGGACATCATGATGGCGCAGGATTTCCAGGACCTTACCGGTCAGGTGATCAAGCGCATGATGGACGTGATCCAGGAGATTGAGCGTCAGCTGTTAATGGTGCTGCTGGAGAACATGCCGGAACCTTCCGCACGTCCACAACGCGAAAATGAAAGCCTGCTGAATGGCCCCCAGCTCGACACCACCAAAGCCGGTGTCGTGGCAAGCCAGGATCAGGTGGACGACCTGCTGGACAGCTTAGGGTTCTGATAACCTGCGTTTTGCTGGCATTGCCGGGTGGCGCTGCGCTTACCCGGCCTACAAAACCTGCAATATCATCATATTGTGCGGTCCTGGTAGGCCTGTGCAAGCGAAGCGCCCCCAGGCAAAAACGCCACCTGTAAAGGTGGCGTTTTTTTCCCTGGTTTTCCCTGTCGCAACCGAAAGCCCTAAATCAGCCCTTTTCACGCTCCTAATTAACGCATTGGTCAGGCGCGGCTTTGGCATCATATCGTCCAGACCTCTACCTGCGAGATGCTTGCCGTGGCAGAAGACAGCGACGACAAAACAGAAGCCCCCACACCCCACCGACTTGAAAAAGCGCGTGAGGACGGGCAAATACCCCGATCCCGAGAACTCACCTCGCTGCTGATTTTATTGGTTGGCGTGTGCATTATCTGGATAGGCGGGGAGTCCCTTGCCCGCAGACTGGCTGGTATGCTCTCGGCCGGGCTGCGCTTCGATCACAGCATGGTCAACGACCCTAACCTGATCCTCAGCCAGATTATCCTGCTGATCAAAAGCGCGATGGTCGCGCTGCTGCCGTTAATCACCGGCGTGGTGCTGGTGGCTATCGTATCGCCGGTGATGCTGGGCGGGCTGGTGTTCAGCGGGAAATCGCTGCAGTTCAAATTCTCCAAGCTGAACCCCTTGCCCGGCATCGCGAGAATGTTCTCCGCGCAGACCGCCGCCGAACTGCTGAAAGCGTTGATGAAAGCGACGCTGATGGGCAGCGTGGCGGGATTTTTTATCTGGCATAACTGGCCGGAGATGATGCGCCTGATCAGCGAGTCGCCGTTTACCGCCATGCGCAACGCGCTCAATCTGGTGGGGCTCTGTTCGCTGCTGGTGGTGCTCTCGATTATCCCGATGGTTGGATTTGACGTCTTCTTCCAGATCTACAGCCACATTAAAAAACTGCGCATGTCCCGCCAGGATATCCGGGATGAACATAAGCAGATGGAAGGTGACCCGCACGTTAAAGGGCGTATCCGCCAGATGCAGCGTGCTGCCGCCCGTCGCAGAATGATGGAAGATGTGCCGAGAGCGGATGTGATTGTCACCAACCCGACCCACTACTCCGTTGCGCTGCAATATGACGAAGACAAAATGAGCGCGCCTAAAGTGGTGGCGAAAGGGGCGGGGCTTATCGCGCTGCGCATCCGTGAAATTGGTAATGAAAACCGTATCCCGATGCTGGAAGCGCCGCCACTGGCACGTGCGCTCTACCGGCATGCGGAAATAGGACAGCAGATCCCGGGCCAGCTCTATGCCGCAGTCGCGGAAGTGCTGGCGTGGGTATGGCAATTGAAACGCTGGCGTCTGGCCGGTGGTCAACGGCCTGTTAAACCTGAGAATCTCCCGGTGCCTGCCGCGCTGGATTTTATGAACGAGAAGGACTCTGATGGCTAATCTGGTGGCAATGTTGCGCCTCCCCGGCAACCTGAAATCGACTCAATGGCAGATCCTTGCCGGGCCGATCCTCATCCTGCTAATCCTGTCGATGATGGTGTTGCCGCTGCCGGCATTCATCCTCGACCTGCTTTTCACATTCAACATTGCGCTCTCCATTATGGTGCTGCTGGTGGCGATGTTCACCCAGCGCACCCTGGAGTTCGCCGCGTTTCCGACCATCCTGCTCTTCACCACGCTGCTGCGTCTGGCGCTGAACGTGGCCTCCACCCGTATCATTCTGATGGAAGGGCATACCGGCGGCGCGGCGGCAGGTAAGGTGGTTGAGGCCTTTGGCCACTTCCTGGTCGGTGGCAACTTCGCCATCGGGATCGTGGTGTTTATCATCCTCGTGATCATCAATTTCATGGTTATCACCAAAGGTGCGGGGCGTATCGCAGAAGTGGGCGCGCGTTTCGTCCTGGACGGGATGCCGGGTAAACAGATGGCGATTGACGCCGATCTGAACGCCGGTCTGATTGGCGAAGATGAAGCGAAAAAACGCCGTGCCGAAGTGACCCAGGAGGCTGACTTCTACGGTTCGATGGACGGTGCGAGTAAGTTCGTTCGCGGCGATGCCATCGCCGGTATTCTGATCATGGTCATCAACGTGATCGGCGGCCTGCTGGTGGGCGTGCTGCAACATGGAATGGCCATGGGCCAGGCAGCAGAGAGCTACACGCTGCTGACCATTGGTGACGGTCTGGTCGCCCAGATCCCGGCGCTGGTGATCTCCACCGCAGCCGGCGTGATCGTAACCCGCGTTGCCACCGATCAGGATGTCGGCGAGCAGATGGTGGGCCAGCTGTTCAACAACCCGAACGTGCTGATGCTCTCTGCCGCGGTACTTGGCCTGTTGGGCCTGGTGCCGGGCATGCCGAACTTCGTCTTCCTGCTGTTCACCGCCGCACTGCTGGGGCTGGCCTGGTGGCTGCGCGGGCGTGAATCTAAACCGAAGGCTGAACCTGCACCCGTTAAAATGCCGGAAAACACCCAGGCAGTGGAAGCCACCTGGAACGACGTCCAGCTGGAAGATTCGCTGGGGATGGAAGTCGGCTACCGCCTGATCCCGATGGTCGATTTCCAGCAGGATGGCGAACTGCTGGGACGTATCCGCAGTATCCGTAAAAAATTCGCCCAGGACATGGGCTTCCTGCCGCCGGTGGTGCATATCCGCGACAACATGGATCTGCCTCCTGCGCGCTATCGCATTCTGATGAAAGGGGTGGAGATCGGCAGCGGAGACGCCTATCCGGGGCGCTGGCTGGCCATTAACCCTGGCACCGCGGCGGGTACGCTGCCGGGTGAACAAACTATCGACCCAGCCTTTGGCCTGGCCGCTATCTGGATCGAAAGTGCCCTGAAAGAGCAGGCGCAGATCCAGGGCTATACCGTGGTGGAAGCCAGTACCGTCGTGGCAACTCACCTTAACCACCTGATTGGTCAGTTCTCCGCAGAGCTGTTCGGCCGCCAGGAGGCGCAGCAGCTGCTGGATCGCGTCACTCAGGAGATGCCGAAGCTCACCGAAGATCTGGTGCCGGGTGTCCTGACCCTGACCACGCTGCACAAGGTGCTGCAGAACTTGCTCGACGAGAAGGTGCCGATCCGCGATATGCGTACCATTCTGGAAACCCTGGCCGAGCATGCACCGCTGCAGAACGATCCGCACGAGCTGACGGCGGTGGTGCGCGTGGCGTTAGGCCGCGCCATCACTCAGCAGTGGTTCCCGGGTACCGGCGAAGTGCAGGTGATTGGACTCGACACGCCGCTTGAGCGTCTGCTGCTGCAGGCGCTCCAGGGCGGCGGCGGGCTGGAGCCGGGGCTGGCGGATCGTCTGCTGGCGCAAACCCAGGAGGCGTTGCAGCGTCAGGAGATGCTGGGAGCACCGCCGGTGCTGCTGGTGAATCATGCCCTGCGTCCGCTGCTCTCGCGCTTCCTGCGCCGCAGCCTGTCGCAGCTGGTCGTGCTGTCGAATATGGAGCTGTCGGACAACCGCCATATCCGCATGACCGCCACCATCGGAGGCCAATAATGCGTAAATTACTCTGGTTACTGGCCCTGCCGCTGATGGCGCAGGCCGCAGGGGAGGGGGCATGGCAGGCCAGCAGTATCGGCCTGACCCTTACCCACCGTGGCGTGGCGGCTTCGTCACGCCCGCTGTCGGCGCAGCAGCCGGTATCGGGCCTGATGACTCTGGTGGCCTGGCGCTATGAGCTCAACGGCCCGATCCCCGCCGGGCTGCGGGTGCGGCTCTGTTCCCAGACGCGCTGTACCGAACTGGACGGGGCCAGCGGCACGACCCATGCGTTCAACAACGTGCCCGCCGTTGAGCCGCTGCGCTTTATCTGGGAAGTCCCCGGCGGTGGTCGCCTTATCCCGGCCCTGAAGGTCCAGCGTAACGAAGTGATTGTGAACTACCGCTAACCCTCTGACTCCATTCCGTTCGTCCGAACGGAATGGAGGTGTCGTTCAGCAGGCTTCGTTATTTTTCCTGCTGTTCTTGCCTGTTAATTTTTCCCTCGCTCTTTTCATTAAGAGAATATCTCTGGAAGTCAATAACCGGAGAATATACTCTACGCGCTGAGATAATGTGATATACATATCAATGATGGAACGCAATAATGCAAAAGGGAGCAGGTGTGAAATTGAGCTTTCGGCAAGTATGCCTGTTTTGGGGGGTTATGGATGTTTTATATCTGGCAACCTATGTCTGGAAGAGTAGTACCCAGGGGCGTATCCCTTTCGTTGATGATATTATCAATTTTAGCGCGCTTTATTCAGAACAGGGTGGCAGCTACTGGCTCCTTATTCTCTTTGTTTTGTCAATGATAACAACCCTGTCCATTATTTTTTCTGCCCTGTTTCTCCTTACCGCATGGAATAAGGTCGGCTACCTGGTAGCTGCGCAGACCCCCTTGCGCCTGCTGGTGGTTGTGCCGTCTCTTACCTTTTTACCCTGGATTATGAAATGGATTACTCCGGGGAACGTCGCGGTGGCGCTATTTTTATTGCTGGTTTCAGAGGCGCTAAAGGTCAGTTCGGTAATCATCTCAGGAAAATTAAATAAGTAATGCCTTAATCACTCAGGGATAGTGTTTTAAAAGGATGAAGGTATGCATAAAAGTATTAAGGATTGTTATTTCGACGGCTGGAAAAAGGCGTTCGTCTATAAGGGGCGAGCGACAAGAAGAGAGTTTTGGTTATTTATCGTCATTAATATAGCGATTGTTCTCGTTATTGCCGCACTGAGTTATTTCTTTCTCATAGCATTGATTGCCGATCGTACCGGTCGCGGGGGAATGATACTGGTGTGGGCCTGGTTTGTCTGGCTTCCGCTCAGGGCGCTTGCCCCGGTAATCTTGCTCGTACCAGTCGTCTCGCTGGGTATCCGCCGAATGCACGATGCAGGAAAATCGGGGTGGTGGTTTGGCGGGGCGCTACTCTTCATTCTGCTGATCCTGTCGCTCATTCTGACGGGTATTCATCAGGTTATGCTTATCCCGGTAGATAATCACTCTGCAGAGCTGGTGACAGCGTTCATCACTATTACGCTAAATGTATTAGCGGCTATCTCTATTCTCTGGCTTTGCTGCTTACCGACACAACCGTCTGAACAGACCGTTTAGTGATCGCTTTTTCGCCAGTTATCAGGCCATTCTGATGACTGGCTCGCAAAACTGACCCCTCCTTTTGAAGCAAAAGAAACGCTGTTTTATAAAACAGTGACACGCGTAGTAATTCTCTTTGCATTTTTGCCAGTTGCCGCCTGGCGGTGGCAGAAACAGAAAGGTATCCCGTAAGCGATACTCTTACTGTAACCGTCTAGTCACTCCCGTTGGCGTCGCGTTAACCGGGAGTCATCTAAAACTTACAGGGTCGACGGTAATGAAAACACGTAAAATTGGACTCGCGAACTATCTTGCTTACGGATCGGGTGATTTTCTCGGGGCAGGGACCACAGCGCTGACCGCTGCCTGGCTATTGTATTTCTACACCACCTTCTGTGGCCTCACGCCGATTGAGGCCACCTTCATCTTTGCGGCGGCAAGGGTTCTGGATGCCGTCGTCAGTCCGCTGATGGGCTTCCTGACCGATAACTTTGGCACCACCTGGCTTGGCAAACGCTTTGGCCGCCGCAAGTTCTTTATTCTGCTCGGCATTCCCTGCGTCTTCAGCTACTCGCTGATGTGGGTCGGCGATATGGGCTTCTGGTACTACCTGCTGACCTATCTGCTCTTCGATATCGTCTACACCATGATCCTGGTCCCGTACGAAACGCTGGTGCCGGAGATGACCGACGATTTCAAACAGAAAACCAAATTCTCCGGCGCGCGTATCTCCATGGCGCAGATGTCAGCGATTCTGGCCTCGTTCCTGCCGGGTATTCTGTTAACCCACTTCGGTAAAGACAATGCCATCTCCTTCTTCTATGCCAGCCTGGTCTTCTCGGTGCTGTGCGCCCTGATGCTGACCTTCGTCTGGTTCTTCACCTGGGAACGTCCGCGTGAAGAGTGGAGCGAAGCCGCGCTGCGTGCCGAAGAGGAGAAGAAAAAACTGACCCTCGGCCAGAGCCTGAACCGTCTGTTCGTTGAGCTGAGCTCTACCCTGCGGATCAAAATCTTCCGCCAGCACCTGGGGATGTACCTTGGGGGCTACATCGCCCAGGACGTATTCAACGCCGTCTTTACCTACTACGTGGTCTTTGTGCTGATGCAGGAAGCCTCTATGGCCTCGAATCTGCTGGGCACCATGGCTATCTTCCAGTTCCTGGCCGTTATCGCGATGATTCCGCTCTGCATCCGTTTTGGACCGGCACCGTCGTACCGCATGGTGGTGGTGCTGTTCGGTCTGGCGTCGCTCTCCTATGCCGGTTTGTATTACGCCGGTATGAGCGACATCTACGCACTGCTGCTGTTGGTCTCTGCTCTGGCGGGTCTGGGTCGCGGTGGGATCAACTATGTGCCGTGGAACACCTACACCTATATCGCTGACGTGGATGAAGTCATCACCGGCCAGCGCCGCGAAGGGATCTTCGCCGGGATCATGACGCTGACCCGTAAAGCGTCCCAGGCGGGAGCCATCATGCTGGTGGGTATCGTCATGCAGATGTCTGGCTTTGTCAGCGGCCAGAAGGTGCAGCCGGAAGGGGTAAGCCACACCATTCTGATGATCCTGAGCGTGGGCACTATTCTGGTGCTGACCTGCGGCTTCCTGGTGTCGCTGCGCTTTAAGCTGAATTTACAGACGCACAGTACGCTGCGTGAAGAGACGGCCAAAATGCGTGAATCTGGCCGCGCGATGCCGGAGGCCGCCACGCCGCAGGCCCGCGCCACGGTTGAGATGCTGGCCGGTATGCCTTACGACTGCCTGTGGGGAAACAACAACATCGGCTATCTGAACCGCAATAAACCCGCTGCACCGTCCCTGAAAGAACGTGCTCCACTGAATTCGACATACAACAGAGGTTAAGATTATGAAGGTTTGGCCTGTCAAACATAGCCCGTTACTGCGTCAGCCAGAGCGTTTTATCGCCAGAGATGAACTGAAAACGCTGATCCAAAACGTGACGCATAACCTGGTGAACATTCACGATAAAACCGGCGAGTTTTTACTGCGGCTGGACGACGGGCGGGTAATCGACACCAAAGGCTGGGCGGGCTGGGAGTGGACCCACGGCGTTGGTCTCTACGGTATCTGGCAATATTACTGCCAGACCGGGGATGAAGCGATGCGCGATATCATCGACAGCTGGTTTGCCGAGCGTTTTGCCGAAGGGGCCACCACCAAAAACGTCAACACCATGTCGCCGTTTTTGACCCTCGCATATCGCTATGAAGAGACGCGCAACCCGGCCTGGCTGCCGTGGCTGGAGAGCTGGGCGGAGTGGGCGATGAACGAGATGCCGCGCACCGATCACGGCGGTATGCAGCACATCACCCTGGCGGAGGAGAACCACCAGCAGATGTGGGACGACACCCTGATGATGACCGTCCTGCCGCTGGCGAAGATTGGTAAACTGCTCAATAAACCCGAATATGTGGAGGAGGCGGTCTATCAGTTCCTGCTGCACGTGCAGAATCTGATGGATCGGGAGACCGGGCTCTGGTTCCACGGCTGGAACTACGACGGCCACCACAACTTTGCCAACGCCCGCTGGGCGCGCGGCAACAGCTGGCTGACGATCGTTATTCCTGATTTCCTTGAGCTGGTGGATCTGCCGGAGAACAACGCCGTGCGCCGCTATCTGGTGCAAGTGCTGAACGCGCAGATTGCCGCCCTGGCGAAGTGTCAGGATGAGAGCGGCCTGTGGCATACGTTGCTCGACGATCCCAACTCCTATCTGGAGGCCTCGGCCACCGCCGGGTTCAGCTACGGGATCCTGAAGGCGGTACGCAAGCGCTATGTAGGGGCCGAATATGCGGAAGTGGCGGAGAGAGCCATTCGCGGGATCGTGAAGAACATCTCCCCGGAAGGCGAACTGCTGCAAACCTCGTTCGGTACCGGAATGGGCAGCGATCTGGAGTTCTATCGCCAGATCCCGTTGACCTCAATGCCGTATGGTCAGGCGATGGCAATCCTCTGTCTGACGGAGTATCTGCGCAAGTATTTTTGACCACTGCACTCCCCGGTGGCGCTACGCTTACCGGGGCTACAAACACAAAACCCGGCTTGCGCCGGGTTTTGTGTTATTGCGATAACCGGTTTTTGTAGGCCTGATAAGCGAAGCGTCATCAGGCATTAACCGGGCACCGATGTTACATACGTTCTACGGTTTCGATACCCAGGGTATCCAGACCCAGCTTCAGGGTCTTCGCCGTCAGCTGCGCCAGCTTCAGGCGGCTGTTGCGTACCGCTTCGCTCTCGGCAGAGAGGATAGGGCAGTGCTCGTAGAAGCCGGAGAACAGGCCCGCCAGATCGTACAGGTAGGCACACATCACGTGCGGGGTGCCGTCGCGGGCGACCACGGAGAGCGTCTCTTCGAACTGCAGCAGACGCGCCGCCAGCTGCGCTTCACGATCTTCAGTGATGGTCACCTGCGTCCGGGCCAGCACGCTTTCATCGATCTCAGCCTTACGGAAGACAGACAGCACACGGGTGTAGGCATACTGCATGTACGGTGCGGTGTTACCTTCGAACGCCAGCATGTTATCCCAGTCGAAAACGTAGTCGGTGGTCCGGTTCTTGGAGAGATCCGCATATTTCACCGCACCGATACCGACGGCGTTGGCCAGTTTTTCCAGCTCATCGGCAGGCATATCCGGGTTTTTCTCCGCGACCAGACGACGGGCACGCTCCAGCGCCTCGTCCAGCAGATCCGCCAGCTTCACGGTACCGCCCGCACGGGTTTTGAACGGCTTGCCATCTTTACCCAGCATCATGCCGAACATGTGGTGCTCCAGCGGTACGGAATCCGGTACATAGCCCGCTTTACGCACGATGGTCCACGCCTGCATCAGGTGCTGGTGCTGACGGGAGTCGATGTAATAGAGGACGCGATCCGCATGCAGGGTTTCATAGCGGTATTTCGCGCAGGCGATATCGGTGGTGGTGTAGAGGAAGCCGCCATCCTTTTTCTGGATGATGACGCCCATCGGTTCGCCTTCCTTGTTTTTGTACTCGTCAAGGAACACCACCGTCGCGCCTTCGCTTTCGACCGCCAGGCCTTTGGCCTTCAGATCGGCCACGATACCGGCCAGCATTGGGTTATAGAGGCTTTCACCCATCACGTCCTTACGGGTCAGGGTGACGTTCAGGCGGTCATAGGTGATCTGGTTCTGGGACATGGTGATGTCCACCAGCTTGCGCCACATCTCAAGGAAGTAGGCATCGCCGCCCTGCAGTTTCACTACGTAGCTACGGGCGCGCTCGGCAAAGGCTTCATCTTCGTCGTAGTGCTTTTTCGCATCGCGGTAGAAGCCTTCGAGGTCCGCCAGGGCCATTTCACCGGCATTTTCCTGCTGCTGCTTTTCCAGCCAGGCGATCAGCATCCCGAACTGGGTGCCCCAGTCGCCGACGTGGTTCGCGCGGATCACGTTGTGGCCAAGAAACTCCAGGGTGCGCACCGCGGCATCACCGATGATGGTGGAGCGCAGATGGCCGACGTGCATCTCTTTCGCCACGTTCGGGGCAGAGTAGTCAACGACGATGGTCTGAGGCTGCGGCTGCGCCACACCCAGACGATCGGACTGCAACGCGGCATCAACGTTCTGCGCCAGGAAGGCAGGATCGAGGAAAATGTTGATAAAGCCCGGTCCGGCGATTTCGGTTTTGCTGGCAATACCGCTGAGATCCAGATGGGACAGAACCTGCTCTGCGAGTTGTCGTGGCGCCATGCCCAGTTTTTTCGCTACGGCCATCACGCCATTGGCCTGATAGTCGCCAAACTGTACTTTCGCGGACTGACGAACCTGCGGTTCACAGTCTGCAGGTGCGCCTGCAGCAATCAGTGCCTGACTGACTTTTTCTGAGAGAAGAGCCTGAATATTCACCGGGATACCTTACATTTTTGACGCGCGCATCACGTTGCCGCGCCCGTTAACGAATTTAGGCCGGGAGTATACTGCAATTGCCCGTTGCCGTCAGCACTGGCTCAAAACAGCGGTTGGTCGCAGGCCAGCAACAGAGTAAATTAACGCTTTTGCATGACGATAAGAGTACTGATGATGGCGAACTGGCAATCTATTGACGACCTGCAGGATATTGCAGCCGATTTACCGCGTTTTACTGACGCCTTTGCGGCGCTTTCCGCTCGCCTGGGTCTGGATATCGCACCGCTCGCGGCGGACCACATCTCCCTGCGCTGCCATCAGAATGCCACGGCGGAGCGCTGGCGGCGCGGGTTTGAGCAGTGCGGCGAACTGCTCTCGGAAAACATCATCAATGGTCGTCCTATCTGTCTCTTTAAGCTGCATGAACCCGTCTGCGTCGCCCACTGGCGCTTTACGGTGGTTGAACTGCCGTGGCCGGGTGAAAAACGCTACCCCCACGAAGGCTGGGAGCATATCGAGATTGTCCTGCCCGGCGACCCGGAAACCCTGAATGCCCGCGCCCTGGCGCTGCTCTCTGATGAGGGCTTAAGTCAGCCGGGCATTTTTGTGAAAACCAGCTCGCCAAAAGGGGAGCGCGAGCGCCTGCCAAATCCGACCCTGGCGGTTACCGACGGCAGCGTGACGGTGAAGTTTCACCCCTGGACAATCGAAGAGATTGTCGCCAGTGAACAATAAAGCGAAAGAGTTGTGAGGTGACGCTGTGTCGCGGGGAAGGCGGCATGGCATGATGCAAAACCCAACAGGCTATAAGGAGGCTTCGTGGCATTGCTGGAGATCTGTTGTTACAGCATGGAGTGCGCCGTGACCGCGCAGGCGCATGGCGCCGATCGCATTGAACTCTGTGCCGCCCCGAAAGAGGGCGGGCTGACCCCCTCTTATGGGGTGCTGAAATCGGTGCGTCAGGCGGTGAGCATTCCGGTTCACCCGATTATTCGACCCCGTGGCGGGGACTTTTGCTACAGCAGCGGTGAATTTAACGCCATGCTTGAAGATATCGCCCTGGTGCGTGAGCTGGGGTATCCGGGGCTGGTGACCGGCCTGCTCGATGAGGATGGCCATATCGATATGCCGCGCATGCGCCAGATTATGGCCGCCGCAGAGGGGATGGCGGTAACTTTTAATCGCGCCTTCGATATGTGTGTAAATCCGCGGCAAGCCTTTGAAAACCTCGCGGAACTGGGGGTTGCGCGTGTGCTGACTTCGGGTCAACACGCCTCCGCCGAAAAAGGTATTTCATTAATTAAGGAACTAAAAGCGCAATCAGGTGTTCCAATAATAATGGCGGGTGCTGGCGTTCGCGCCGCCAATCTGGAGACGTTTTTACAGGCAGGGGTGGAAGAGTTACACAGCTCGGCAGGCAAGTGGTTGCCGTCACCCATGCGCTATCGCAACACAGGCTTGTCGATGTCCACGGATGCCGATGCGGATGAATATTCCCGCTACGGCGTCGAGGGAGAGTCGGTTGCAGAGATGAAGGCGATAATTGAAAAGTATTGTCGCTAAACCAGTTTTTACCGCGCATCATGTCGCCCAATATGATGCTTGTTTGTACCAGGCCCCTGCAATTTCAACAGGGGTCTTTTTTTGTCTCATTTTTGAGAACGCAGAACCGTTCCTGATACTATTTATGTTCTTAAAGCTATGAAGAAAAATAATAGAATAAAGGGCTTACAGCGGCTACCCGATCCGGCTGAAAATCGCCGAAGCGTTTCCGGAAGGCCGGGGCGAGGCGCAGGGATGCGCCGAGAGGGCATAGCCTGCAGGGATGCAGGCTGGTGCCCGACCCGAAAGCCTGAAGGAATAAGCTGAGGGTCACCGCGAAGCGGCGATTTTCTTTGCCGGGAGCCGGGATTGTGAAGGGGGCGGCGGCGAGCCCCCTTCACACGTTCACGGGTGACGCTGTTGACAGAGAAGCGCAGAACGTAAGGTGAACGGAACCACCACCTCAGTCGCATGTTTCCCCTTACTCCAGCCCTCTCCTTCAAGGGAGAGGGAGCAAATCATGTAGGGCTGGGAAGGAAAATCAGGGCTTAGTGGCAATCAACACCGCGCGGACCGGGGCTGGATAACCCTCAATCGTTTTGCTGCTGTCATTCGGATCGAGGAACTCGGCCAGAGATTCGGTGGTCATCCACTCGGTGCGGCGCTGTTCGTCGGTAGTGGTAGGGCAGACATCCGCGATGCGGATATCGACAAAACCGCACTTCGCCAGCCAGTTTTTCAGCGCCAGCGCCGACGGAATAAAGTAGACGTTACGCATCTGGGCATAGCGATCCCCAGGCACCAGCACGGTGTTCTCATCCCCTTCAACCACCAGCGTCTCCAGCACCAGCTCACCGCCGTTGACCAGCTGATCTTTCAGCTGCCAGAGGTGTTCCAGCGGGGAGCGGCGATGGTAGAGCACGCCCATGGAGAAGACGGTGTCGAACGCCGCCAGCGCCGGGAGTTGCTCAATCCCCAGCGGCAGCAGGTGCGCACGCTGGTCGTTGCCCAGCAGTTTGCGCACCGCTTCGAACTGGCAGAGGAAGAGCTGGGTCGGGTCGATGCCTACCGCCAGATGGGCGCCTGCGCCAATCATACGCCACATGTGATAGCCGCTGCCGCAGCCGACATCCAGAATGGTGCGTCCGGTTAAATCAGAGAGGTGCGGCAGCACGCGCTCCCACTTCCAGTCTGAACGCCATTCGGTGTCGATCTGCATGCCGTAGAGGGAAAACGGCCCTTTGCGCCATGGCATCAGGTTGCGCATCAGGTTTTCGAGACGCAGCATCTGGCCTTCGCTCAGCGGCTGTTCGCTCTCGGCGGTAACGCTGTGCAGCAGGTCGAGCTTATAGGGCGTCATCTCCGGCAGAAATTCCACCGCATTTTTCCACTGCTTAAACTGGCCGTGCAGGGATTCACGCTGCCAGGCGGCAATCTGAGCGGGCAGGGTTTCCAGCCAGTGGGAGAGGTGGTTTTTGGCAATCAGCTGATAAAAGTTACCGAAATCAATCATGCGTTACCGCCTTTCAGCGCCACCAGTGAGCCAAAGTTGAAGCACTGGAACCACAGCTCGCTGTGCGCGAATCCGGCCTTGTGCAGTCGGGCTTTGTGGGTCTCAACCGAATCGGTCAGCATCACATTTTCCAGCATGCTGCGCTTCTGGCTAATCTCCAGCTCGCTGTAGCCGTTGGCACGTTTGAAATCGTGGTGCATGTTGAACAGCAGTTCGCCGACGGTGGCATCTTCGAAACTGAATTTTTCCGACAGCACCAGGGCGCCGCCAGGGTTAAGCCCCTGATAAATTTTGTCCAGCAACAGCTGACGGTCTTCGGGCACCAGGAATTGCAGGGTAAAATTCAGCACCACCATCGAGGCGTTTTTAATCTCGATATGGCGGATATCGCCTTCGACCACTTCTACCGGCGTCGGGGCTTTCCAGGCGTCGATATGGCGGCGGCAGCGTTCAACCATGGCCGGTGAGTTGTCCACAGCGATAATTTTGCAACCGTCGTGCTTAATATTACGACGAACCGACAGCGTGGCTGCGCCCAGCGAACATCCCAGATCGTAGACCTGCGTGTCCGGCTGAACAAAACGTTCCGCCAGCATGCCAATCATGGAGATGATATTAGAGTAGCCGGGGACCGAGCGCTGGATCATATCCGGGAAGACTTCAGCCACCCGTTCATCAAAGGTCCAGTCGCCCAGACTGGCGATAGGCGCAGAAAAAAGCGTGTCGCGATCTGACATAACGTAAAAATCCGGGATAAATAAAGGGGCGTATTGTGCGCTAATGCAGGGAGAAAACCAACTCCCAGGGCATATACCACAGGTTAGCCAGCACCATTAGCACAAGCGAACACCAGGTCGCGCTCATGCCGGAGCGGCGCCAGCGGAACAGGCGCTGATGGAGACCATAGTAGTGCATCAGGCGCCCAAGGATCAGCAGCAGGCCGCAGACATGCACCATCCAGGTCTCCGCGCCATTCATTTCCATAAATAACAGCAAGATCAGTGCTGTCGGGAGATACTCCACCGCATTGCCATGAATGCGGATTGCGGTTTGCAACTCAGAGAAACCTCCGTCGCCATAAGAGACGCGGTACAACATCCGCAGGCGCGCAATATCGAACGAAAACTTGATTAACAGTAACGCACCCAGTACCGCATACAGCGCGCAAACCATACAAACTCCCTGTTTTTTGGCAGATGGCACTTCTATGATAGGGGGTGAGCTCAGAAAAGAGAAGATTGTTGCGGGATCGTGGGAGCGTCGCCAATGGACGGCGCCACGGCCTGCAAGGCGTGCCAGAGAGCATCGACCAGTTGCGGCACCTGGGCGATATCAGGGGTATGCAAAAAAAGATACGGCGTGGCGGTCTGTTCCCACTTCGCCAGGGTCTGTAACCAGACAGCAAACAGCGCCTGGTTTTGCGGCATGTTGTCGCTGCCGATAAAACGCACCATTGGATTGCTGGCGGTCATTACCGCATGAACCGGTACCTTCGGTTTTTTACGCTGGGCATCGATGATGGCCTCGTTGTGCGGCACGGCGGCGTGAACCGGGCGGCTGTCGAGAATGGTGCGATTGATGCCCCGCTCATGCAGACCGCGGTTAAGCGCTTTCTCCGCCTCGCCTTTCATGAAGAACTCAGGATGACGAACCTCAACGCCATAAGTGAACTCCCGGGGCAGGGCATCAAGAAACTGCCATAGCGCGGGCAGATCGCGTGGGCCAAAGGTGGCGGGGAGCTGCACCCAGTACTGGCCGATGCGGTTGGCCAGCGGCGACAGGCGGGTAAAAAATTCTGCGGTTAAATCGTCACAGTTACGCAGCGCAGCCTGATGGGAGATGGTGGCCGGGAATTTAAAGCAGAAACGAAAGTCGTCGCTGGTCTGCTCTCGCCAGCGCGCCACCACTTCAGGTTTAGGCAGGGCATAGAGCGTGGTGTTACCCTCCACACAATTAAAGTGGCGGGCGTACTCTTCAAGACCCGTTATGCCCAGCCGCACCCATTTCGGGTGCGACCATTGGGGTAACCCCAGATAGATCATAGTGCGTTGATTATCTCTTCGGTGCTGCGTACCCGGCCAATACGCGGGAAGATATTCGTCATACTGCCGAGGTGCTGCTCGGCCGAGGCTGCGCTGCAGGCATCTTCGGCGATCACCAGGTTAAAGCCCAGCTCCCAGGCGTTGCGGGCGGTGGATTCGACGCCAATATTGGTGGAGATCCCACACAGAATGATCGTATCGATGCCGCGACGACGCAGCTGTAACTCAAGATCGGTGCCGTAAAACGCGCCCCACTGGCGCTTGGTCACTTCGATATCGCTCTCTTGCTTACCCAGTGACAGCGGGTAGTCCCACCAATTTTCCGGCAGAGCATGGGCAGGGGCTTGTGCATCTACCGGCTGCTTCAGCGCCTCGGCGAAATCAGCGGACCAGCCCACGCGGACCATCACCACCGGCGAGCCGCTGGTGCGGCATTTTTCCGCCAGACGTGCGCTGCGGCTGACCACATCCTGAGCGGTATGCGGGCCACCGGCAAAGGGCAGGATCCCTTCCTGTAAATCAATCACCACAAGGGCGGTACGGGCAGCGTCGAGTGTGAACATGGTTTTTCCTGTTAAATAGTGAGCCATGCTAATACCTTACGCTGAGCCAGCCTGTCCCAGGTCTGATATTTTTGTTAAATTTTGTGAGAATATGCAAGATGCGAGCAGCAAACGCGCGCATGGCGCGCTTCTCTCTTATCGTCTGGCGGAATTTCCAGTATAATAGCCGCCTTTTTTCATCCAGTTTGACATACAAAAAGCTGCGACATAGTAGCCTGCGGCTAAGTTAAGGGATATCTCATGCGTACAGAATATTGCGGGCAGCTGCGTCAGTCCCACGTCGGACAGCAGGTGACCTTGTGTGGTTGGGTCAACCGTCGTCGTGATCTTGGCAGCCTTATCTTTATCGATATGCGCGACCGTGAAGGCATCGTGCAGGTGTTTTTCGATCCAGACCGCGCCGATGCGTTAAAGCTGGCAGCTGAACTGCGTAACGAGTTCTGCATCCAGGTGACCGGTACCGTGCGTGCGCGTGACGAGAAAAACATCAACAGCGACATGGCGACCGGCGAAATCGAAGTGCTGGCGACCGATCTGACCATCATCAACCGTTCAGAATCGCTGCCGCTGGATTTCAACCACGTCAATACCGAAGAAGCGCGTCTGAAATATCGCTACCTCGATCTGCGTCGCCCGGAAATGGCCGAACGCCTGAAAACCCGCGCGAAAATCACCAGCCTGGTGCGCCGCTTTATGGACGATCACGGTTTCCTCGATATCGAAACCCCGATGCTGACCAAAGCGACCCCGGAAGGCGCACGCGACTACCTCGTGCCATCCCGCGTCCATAAAGGCAAATTCTACGCGCTGCCACAGTCTCCTCAGCTGTTCAAACAGCTGCTGATGATGTCCGGTTTCGACCGCTACTATCAGATCGTCAAATGCTTCCGTGACGAAGACCTGCGCGCTGACCGTCAGCCAGAATTTACCCAGATCGACGTCGAGACCTCCTTCATGACTGCCGAGCAGGTGCGTGAAGTGATGGAAGCGCTGGTGCGCAGCCTGTGGCTGGACGTGAAGGGTGTGGATCTGGGCGAATTCCCGATCATGACCTTCGCCGAAGCAGAACGCCGTTACGGCTCCGACAAGCCAGACCTGCGTAACCCGATGGAGCTGGTGGACGTTGCCGACCTGGTGAAAGGCGTAGAGTTTGCGGTCTTCTCCGGCCCGGCTAACGATCCGAAAGGCCGCGTGGCTGCCCTGCGCGTACCGGGCGGTGCGAGCCTGAGCCGTAAGCAGATCGACGACTACGGTAACTTCATCAAGATTTATGGCGCGAAAGGCCTGGCTTACATCAAAGTCACCGAGCGCGCGAAAGGCATCGAAGGCATCACCAGCCCGGTGGCGAAATTCCTGAATGCTGAGATCGTCGAATCCATCCTGGCGCGCACCGAAGCCCAGGACGGCGACATGATCTTCTTCGGGGCAGACAACAAGAAAGTGGTTGCCGATTCAATGGGCGCACTGCGTCTGAAGTTGGGTAAAGATCTGAACCTGACCGACGAAGCCAAATGGGCACCGCTGTGGGTTATCGACTTCCCAATGTTTGAAGACGACGGCGAAGGCGGCCTGACCGCTATGCACCACCCGTTCACCTCGCCGAAAGATATGAGCGCGGCAGAGCTGAAAGCGGCGCCGGAAGATGCCGTGGCGAATGCCTACGATATGGTCATCAACGGCTACGAAGTGGGTGGCGGTTCCGTGCGTATTCACAGCGGTGAAATGCAGCAGACCGTGTTTGGTATTCTGGGCATTAACGAACAAGAGCAGCGCGAGAAGTTTGGCTTCCTGCTGGATGCCCTGAAGTACGGCACGCCTCCGCACGCGGGCCTGGCCTTTGGTCTGGATCGCCTGACCATGCTGCTGACCGGTACCGACAACATTCGTGATGTTATCGCCTTCCCGAAAACCACCGCCGCGGCCTGTCTGATGACCGAAGCGCCAAGCTTTGCTAACCCAACCGCCCTGAGCGAGCTGGGTATCGAAGTGGTGAAAAAGGAAGAGAAAAACTGATATGGCATATAAGCTTCCCGTTTCCGTGTTAGTGATCATTTATGCAGAAGACACGAAGCGGGTGCTGATGTTGCAGCGACGCGACGATCCCGCCTTCTGGCAGTCGGTAACCGGCAGCCTGGAGGAGGGAGAAACCGCGTTGCAGGCCGCCGCGCGTGAAGTAAAGGAAGAGGTCACCATTGATGTTGCTCGCGAGCAACTGACCCTGAAGGACTGTCAGCGCACGGTGGAGTTTGAAATTTTTAGTCATTTACGTCATCGCTATGCGCCGGGGACTGAACGCAATACAGAATCATGGTTCTGCCTTGCGCTTCCCCACGAACGGGAGATCGTGTTCACCGAACATTTGACCTACCGCTGGGTTAATGCGACCGAAGCTGCGGCGTTAACCAAGTCGTGGAGCAACCGGCAGGCGATTGAAGAATTTGTAATTAACGCCGCCTGAAAGGGCGCGCTCTTTGAGGATATTTTTATGGCAGGTCATAGTAAGTGGGCCAACACCAAACACCGCAAAGCGGCACAGGATGCCAAACGCGGTAAGATCTTTACCAAAATCATTCGCGAGCTGGTCACCGCAGCCCGTCTGGGTGGCGGCGATGCCGGTTCCAACCCGCGTCTGCGCGCAGCGATCGATAAAGCGCTGAGCAACAACATGACCCGCGACACCCTGAACCGTGCTATCGCCCGTGGCGTAGGCGGCGATGAAGACGCGAACATGGAAACCATTATTTATGAAGGTTACGGTCCTGGCGGTACAGCGGTCATGGTTGAATGTCTGTCCGACAACCGTAACCGTACCGTGGCGGAAGTGCGTCATGCCTTCAGCAAAACCGGTGGCAACCTGGGTACCGACGGTTCCGTTGCCTACCTGTTCAGCAAAAAAGGCGTCATCTCCTTCGAGAAAGGCGACGAAGATGTGATCATGGAAGCGGCGCTGGAAGCCGGTGCTGAAGATGTGGTGACCTATGACGACGGCGCGATTGACGTCTATACCGCATGGGAAGAGATGGGCGCGGTGCGTGATGCACTGGAAGCGGCGGGCCTGAAAGCCGACGCGGCTGAAGTCTCCATGATCCCGTCCACCAAAGCGGATATGGATGCGGAAACCGCACCAAAACTGCTGCGTCTGATCGATATGCTCGAAGATTGCGACGATGTGCAGGAAGTCTACCACAACGGTGAAATCTCCGACGAGGTTGCGGCTACGCTGTAATGGCCCAACGTAAACCAATAACCGGAGCGGCGTGATGGCAATTATTCTCGGTATTGACCCGGGCTCACGCATCACCGGTTATGGCGTTATCCGTCAGGTCGGGCGACAGTTGACCTACCTGGGCAGTGGGTGTATCCGTACCAAAGTGGACGATCTGCCGTCGCGCCTGAAGCTGATCTATGCGGGCGTGACGGAGATCATCACCCAGTTTCAGCCGGACTATTTCGCCATTGAACAGGTATTTATGGCGAAAAACGCCGACTCGGCGCTGAAGCTTGGCCAGGCGCGCGGCGTGGCGATTGTCGCGGCGGTGAATCAGGATCTGCCGGTGTTTGAATACGCCGCACGGCAGGTTAAGCAGACCGTGGTGGGAATTGGCAGTGCGGAAAAAAGCCAGGTGCAGCACATGGTGCGTACCCTGCTTAAACTGCCCGCCAATCCGCAGGCGGATGCTGCCGATGCCCTGGCGATCGCCATTACCCATTGCCACATCAGCCAGAATGCGGTGCAGATGAGCGAATCGCGGCTCAATCTGGCGCGCGGTCGATTGCGCTAAATGTAAAAATCAGGCTGGATGTTTATCCAGCCTTTTTTTATTATGGCAGCGGTAACTTTTAGCCCTTAACGCAGGAGCGTCACGTGATAGGCAGACTCAGAGGCATCATTCTAGAAAAACAACCCCCGATAGTGCTGCTTGAGACCGGAGGCGTGGGCTACGAAGTCCATATGCCGATGACCTGTTTCTATGAATTGCCGGACGCGGGCAAGGAAGCGATTGTCTTTACCCACTTTGTGGTGCGTGAAGATGCCCAGCTGCTGTATGGCTTTAACAACAAGCAGGAACGCACCCTGTTTAAAGAGCTGATTAAAACCAACGGCGTGGGGCCAAAACTGGCGCTGGCGATCCTCTCCGGGATGTCGGCTCCGCAGTTTGTTAACGCCGTAGAGCGTGAAGATCCCGCTGCCCTGGTTAAGCTCCCTGGCATCGGTAAGAAAACGGCCGAGCGCCTGATTGTCGAGATGAAAGATCGCTTTAAAGGTCTGCATGGCGATCTGTTTACCCCTGCCGCCGACCTGGTGCTGACCTCACCGGCTGGCCCGGCAACAGACGATGCGGAACAGGAAGCGGTTGCCGCGCTGGTGGCGCTGGGCTATAAACCTCAGGAAGCGAGCCGGATGATTAGCAAAGTGGCTAAACCGGACGCCACCAGTGAAACCCTGATTCGTGAAGCGCTGCGCGCCGCATTGTGAGGTAAAGGATGATTGAAGCAGACCGTCTGGTCTCGGCAGGCAGTGTTCAGACAGAAGATCTGGTGGACAGGGCGATCCGCCCGAAACTGCTTGATGAGTATATTGGCCAGCCGCAGGTGCGTTCGCAGATGGAGATCTTTATCCAGGCGGCGAAACTTCGTGGCGATGCCCTCGATCACCTGTTGATTTTCGGCCCGCCGGGGCTCGGGAAAACGACCCTCGCAAATATCGTCGCCAATGAGATGGGCGTGAACCTGCGCACCACCTCCGGCCCGGTGCTGGAAAAGGCAGGGGATCTGGCGGCGATGCTGACCAACCTTGAACCCCACGACGTGCTGTTTATCGATGAGATCCACCGCCTGTCACCGGTGGTGGAAGAGGTGCTCTATCCGGCGATGGAAGATTACCAGCTGGATATCATGATTGGCGAAGGTCCGGCAGCGCGTTCGATTAAAATTGATCTGCCGCCTTTCACGCTGATTGGCGCCACCACCCGCGCGGGGTCGTTAACCTCACCGCTGCGCGATCGTTTCGGCATTGTGCAGCGTCTTGAGTTTTATCAGGTGCCCGATCTCCAGCATATCGTCAGCCGCAGCGCGCGCTTTATGGGGTTGGATATGAGCGAAGAGGGGGCCTTTGAAGTGGCGAAGCGTTCCCGCGGGACGCCACGTATTGCCAACCGGCTGCTGCGCAGGGTGCGTGATTTTGCCGAGGTGAAGCACGACGGCACTATTTCGCATGAGATCGCCGCCCAGGCGCTGGATATGCTTAATGTCGATGCCGAAGGATTTGACTATATGGACCGCAAGCTGCTGCTGGCGGTGCTGGATAAATTCTTTGGCGGGCCGGTCGGGCTGGATAACCTGGCGGCAGCGATTGGCGAAGAGCGTGAGACGATTGAAGATGTGCTGGAGCCCTATCTGATCCAGCAGGGCTTTTTGCAGCGTACGCCGCGCGGGCGCATGGCGACGGTGCGGGCCTGGGATCACTTTGGCATTACGCCGCCGGAGATGCCGTAACTGGCGGTTGGTTTTAAGTAGGCCCGGTAAGCGTAGCGCCACCGGGCAATTAATGACCTTAGCTGGCCGGTTTCTTCATCATGCTGAAGATAAACAGCATTGCCGCGCACAGCACCACCGACGGTCCGGCAGGGGTGTCGTAAAACGCCGAGAAGGTCAGTCCGCCGGTCACGGCAATCATCCCCACCCCCACGGCCACACCGGCCATCTGTTCCGGCGTACGGGCAAAACGACGTGCGGTGGCGGCTGGGATAATCAGCAGCGAAGTGATGATCAGCGCCCCGACAAACTTCATCGCCACGCCAATGGTCAGGGCAGTGACCAGCATCAGCAGCAGTTTCACGCGCTGGAGTTTCACGCCATCTACAAAGGCTAAATCCGGGCTGATGGTCATCGCCAGCAGGTTACGCCACTGCCACAGCAGGATTGCGAGGACAATTACCACCCCGATGGCAATGGCGATCAGATCGTCAGGCGTCACCGCCAGCAGATCGCCAAACAGATAGGCCATCAGATCCACGCGAATATTGGACATCAGGCTGACCACCACCAGACCCAGAGACAGGGCGCTGTGGGCCATGATCCCAAGCAGCGTATCCACCGCCAGATGCGGGCGCTTCTCCAGCCAGACCAGACCGGCGGCCAGCAGCAGCGTCACCACAATCACCGCGTAGAATGGATTCACATCCAGCAGCAAACCAAACGCCACCCCCAGCAGGGAAGCATGCGCCAGCGTATCGCCAAAGTAGGACATCCGGCGCCAGACAACAAACGAGCCCAGTGGACCCGCCGCGCAGGCGAGCATCATCCCGGCCAGCCAGCCGGGCAGTAAGAGTTCAATCATGAGTTACCGTTTCCCCGGCGAAGGACAATGCGTCCCTGCAAATCATGGCGGTGGTTGTGATGGTGGCGATAAATGCCCAGCTGTTCGGCACCGCGAGGACCAAACATCGAGATAAACTCCGGATGCATGGAGACCACTTCCGGCGTGCCGGAGCAACAGATGTGATGGTTCAGACAGAGCACTTCGTCCGTTTTCGCCATAACCAGATGCAGGTCGTGCGACACCATCAGCACGGCGCAGTCCAGCTCTTTACGCAGTTGATCGATGAGGTCATACAGGGCAACCTGACCGTTGACATCCACACCCTGAGTCGGCTCGTCGAGCACCAGCAGCTGCGGCTTATTCAGCAGGGCGCGGGCCAGCAGCACACGCTGGGTTTCGCCGCCGGAGAGCTTTTGCAGAGGTGCGTCGATAAGATGCCCGGCCTGCACCCGCTTGAGCGCCGGAAGAATATCCTCTTTACGCGTATCGGGACGCAGACGCAAGAAACGGCTGACCGTCAGCGGCAGCGTGGCGTCCAGATGCAGTTTCTGAGGGACATAGCCAATACGTAGCTGCCGGTCACGCTTGATCAGGCCTGCATCGGGTGCTACCAGGCCGAGTACAACCCGCACCAGCGTTGATTTACCCGCGCCGTTGGGGCCGAGCAATGTCAGAATTTTGCCAGGCTTCAGATCCAGCGAAACGTCAGAGAGGACGCGGCGCTGACCAAATGAAACCGAAATATTTTCGAGAGAAACCAAAGTCGTCATATCAATTTATGCTTGCAGAAGTCATCGAATGTTATAATATCACATTCCACATGTTCATTACGATGATTAGTCGCATTATGTTACAGAAAAATACGCTTCTTTTCGCTGGATTATCCGCCGCCCTTTGGGGTACCGCAGTACAAGATGTTAACGCCGCCGTTGTCGCTTCGCTTAAACCGCTCGGTTTTATCGCTTCCGCTATCGCAGATGGCGTCACAGAAACCCAGGTTTTATTGCCTGATGGTGCGTCAGAGCATGATTACTCCCTGCGCCCATCGGACGTAAAACGTTTACAAAACGCGGACTTAGTTGTATGGATTGGCCCGGAGATGGAAGCCTTCATGCAAAAGTCAGCGAGTCAGTTGCCTGACGCTAAACAGGTTAACATCTCTGGCCTTGCAGGTGTGAAACCGCTTCTCATGAAAGGGGCGGATGATGACGATCACGACCATGATCATGGCCATGGTGCAGAGGAAAAAGGTGACGAGCATCACCATCACGGTGACTACAATATGCACCTTTGGCTTTCACCAGAAATAGCGCGGCTGTCAGCGGTTGCAATCCATGAAAAATTAGTGGAACTTATGCCGCAAAGTCGAGCCAAACTAGACGCCAACCTGAAGGATTTTGAGGCACAACTTGCCGCAACCGACAAGCAGGTGGGTACCGAGCTCGCACCATTGAAAGGTAAGGGATATTTCGTTTTTCATGATGCCTATGGCTACTACGAAAAACACTACGGTCTTACGCCGCTTGGCCACTTCACCGTGAATCCAGAAATTCAACCTGGTGCGCAGCGTTTACATGAAATCAGAACACAGTTGGTTGAGCAAAAAGCGACCTGCGTTTTTGCTGAGCCACAGTTCAGGCCAGCGGTCGTTGAAGCCGTGGCAAGGGGAACGTCCGTACGTATGGGCACCCTTGATCCACTGGGAACCTCTATCCAGTTGAGCAAAGCGAGCTATTCGCAGTTCCTCAGCCAACTGGCGAACCAGTATGCGAGCTGCCTGAAAGGAGATTAACGAGGAAGTGATTACGTGCAACAGATAGCCCGCTCTGTCGCCCTGGCATTTAACAATCTGCCCCGGCCCCACCGCGTCATGCTGGGGTCGCTTACAGTTCTCACCTTAGCGGTCGCCGTCTGGCGGCCCTATATTTACCACCCAAATTCCGCGCCAGTTATCAGAACCATTGAGCTGGAAAAGAGTGAAATTCGCTCCCTGCTGCCGGAAGCCAGTGAACCTATCGACCAGGCCCCGCAGGAAGAAGAAGCTATTCCGCAGGATGAGCTTGATGAAAAAACCGAAGCCGAAGTGGGCGTACACGAATATGTCGTGTCAACGGGCGATACATTAAGCAGCGTTCTGAACCAGTACGGCATTGAAATGGGTGAAATCAGCCAGCTTGCTGCGTCTGATAAAGATCTGCGAAACCTGAAAATCGGTCAACAGCTCTCCTGGACCCTCACCGACAACGGTGACTTGCAGCGCCTGACCTGGGAAGTCTCCCGTCGTGAAACCCGTACTTACGATCGTACTGAAAACGGTTTCAAGATGAGCAGCGAAATGCAGCAGGGTGACTGGGTCAACAGCGCCATCAAAGGCACCTTAAGCGGCGGTAGTTTTGTTGCCAGCGCCCGTGATGCGGGGCTGACCAGCGGTGAAATCAGCTCGGTGATCAAAGCCATGCAGTGGCAGATGGACTTCCGTAAGCTGAAAAAAGGCGATTCGTTTTCGGTGCTGATGTCCCGCGAAATGCTGGACGGCAAGCGCGAACAGAGCCAGCTGCTGGGCGTCCGTCTACGCACGGATGGTAAAGACTATTACGCCATCCGCGCCGAAGACGGTAAATTCTACGATCGTAACGGTACGGGTCTGGCGAAAGGCTTTTTACGCTTCCCGACCTCGAAACAGTTCCGCGTCTCTTCGAACTTTAACCCGCGTCGTCTGAACCCGGTCACTGGCCGTGTTGCGCCGCACCGTGGGGTGGATTTCGCCATGCCGCAGGGTACGCCTGTTCTGGCAGTCGGTGACGGCGAAGTGGTCATGGCAAAACGCAGTGGCGCGGCGGGTTATTATGTCGCCATACGTCACGGGCGCACCTACACCACGCGTTATATGCACCTGCGTAAGCTGTTGGTGAAGCCCGGCCAGAAAGTCAAACGTGGCGACCGTATTGCGCTGTCGGGCAATACCGGACGTTCTACCGGCCCGCATCTGCACTATGAAGTATGGATCAACCAGCAGGCGGTCAACCCGTTAACGGCGAAGCTGCCGCGCACCGAAGGGCTGACCGGTAAAGACCGCAGCGATTATCTGGCACAGGTCAAAGAAGTTATTCCGCAGCTGACCCTGAATTAATTCAGCAGCGATAAAAGCCGGTGCACTCCTGCACCGGCTTTTTCTTTTGTGCGTTGCAGATGGCCTCGCTAAACTATCTCATCATTATTTAAAGCATCACCCGCCCTGGAAAAAGCATGGAAACCAAAAAGAACAATAGTGAATACATTCCTGAATTTGAGAAATCATTTCGTCATCCGCGCTTCTGGGGCGCCTGGCTGGGTGTCTATGCGTTTGCAGGTATTGCGATGCTGCCTCCCTCCATGCGCGATCCGCTGCTCGGCAAAGTGGGGCGCCTGGCGGGCAAACTGGGCAAAAGCGCCCGACGTCGCGCCCAGATAAACCTTTTTTACTGCTTCCCGGAGAAGAGCGAGGCAGAACGCGAAGCCATCATTGATGAGATGTTCACGACCGCGCCGCAGGCGATGGCGATGATGGCTGAGCTGGCCTTACGCGGGCCGGAAAAAATGACCAGCCGGGTCGACTGGAAAGGGCTGGAGATCATCGAAGAGATGCGTCGCAACGACGAAAAGGTGATCTTCCTGGTGCCGCACGGCTGGGGCGTGGATATTCCGGCGATGTTGATGGCCTCGCAGGGGCAAAAAATGGCGGCCATGTTCCACAATCAGGGAAATAAGGTCTTTGATTATGTCTGGAATACCGTGCGTCGTCGCTTCGGCGGACGCCTGCATGCCCGTAACGACGGGATTAAGCCGTTTATTCAGTCCGTACGTCAGGGCTACTGGGGATACTATCTCCCGGATCAGGATCACGGTGCGGAACACAGCGAGTTTGTTGATTTCTTTGCCACCTATAAAGCGACGTTACCCGCCATTGGCCGCTTGATGAAGGTATGCCGGGCACGGGTGATCCCGCTCTTCCCCATTTATGACGGCAAAACCCATCGACTGACGATTGAAGTGCGCCCGCCGATGGATGACCTGCTGACGGCGGACGACAACACCATTGCACGCCGGATGAACGAAGAGGTGGAAATTCTGGTGGGGCCCCACGCGGAGCAGTACACCTGGATCCTGAAGCTGCTGAAGACGCGCAAGCCGGGCGAGAAAGAGCCGTACAAGCGCAAAGAGCTCTATCCGAAGAAATAAAAAATCCCCCGGAAACGGGGGATTTTTTTATTGCCCGGCGACGCTGCGCTTGCACGGGCCTACGGACCTGTAGGCCGGGTAAGCGCAGCGCCACCCGGCGAAACCGTCGGATTATTCGACGGTCATCACGCGGGTGGTGTTGGTCGAGCCGATGGTGCTCATCACATCGCCCTGGGTGACGATAACGATATCCCCGGAGACGAGATAGCCTTTGTCGCGCAGCAGGTTCACGGCGTCGTTCGCCGCGGCCACACCGTCGTTATTGCTGTCGAAGAACACCGGCGTCACGCCGCGATAGAGCGCGGTCAGGTTGAGGGTGCGCTCATGACGGGACATGGCGAAGATCGGCAGACCGGAGCTGATACGGGAGGTCATCAGCGCGGTACGGCCCGATTCGGTCATGGTGATGATCGCCGTCACGCCTTTCAGGTGGTTTGCCGCGTACATGGCGGACATCGCAATCGCCTCTTCCACGTTGTCGAACTGAATGTCCAGACGGTGTTTAGAGACGTTGATGCTTGGGATCTTCTCTGCACCCAGGCAGACACGCGCCATTGCGGCCACGGTCTCCGCCGGGTACTGACCGGCAGCGGTTTCCGCAGAAAGCATCACCGCATCGGTGCCGTCGAGGACGGCGTTCGCCACGTCCATCACTTCCGCACGGGTCGGCATCGGGTTGGTGATCATCGACTCCATCATCTGGGTTGCGGTGATCACGGAGCGGTTAAGCTGACGCGCACGGCGGATCAGCGCTTTCTGGATCCCCACCAGTTCCGGGTCGCCAATCTCAACGCCCAGGTCACCGCGGGCAACCATCACCACATCAGACGCCAGGATGATATCGTCCATCGCATCCTGGCTGCAGACCGCTTCAGCACGTTCTACTTTCGCCACGATTTTGGCATCGCAGCCTGCCTCGCGCGCCAGACGGCGGGCATAGTTTAGATCTTCGCCACAGCGCGGGAAGGAGACGGCCAGATAATCCACGCCGATATCCGCGGCGGTGATGATGTCGGCTTTGTCTTTTTCGGTCAGAGCTTCAGCAGAGAGACCGCCGCCCAGCTTGTTGATGCCTTTGTTGTTGGAGAGCGGGCCACCAACGGTCACTTCGGTAAAGACTTTCATGCCCTGAACGTCGAGCACCTTCAGCTGAACGCGACCATCGTCGAGCAGCAGGATATCGCCCGGTACCACGTCAGCAGGCAGGCCTTTGTAGTCGATGCCCACTTTCTCTTTATCGCCTTCGCCTTTGCTCAGGTTGGCATCCAGCAGGAACTTATCCCCGATATTGAGGAAAACTTTGCCTTCTTTGAAGGTGGAGACACGGATTTTTGGACCCTGCAGATCACCGAGGATAGCGACATGACGTCCCAGTTTTGCCGCGATCTCACGGACCTTGTCTGCACGTAATTTATGATCTTCTGGCGTACCGTGAGAGAAGTTCATACGCACGACGTTGGCACCTGCGGCGATAATTTTCTCAAGGTTATTATCGCGGTCAGTAGCCGGGCCTAAGGTGGTAACGATCTTGGTTCTGCGAAGCCTTCTGGACATGTAATACTCCGTTGTCTAAAACAAGCTGGTGTTGCGTGAACGATGATTCGGCACGTTGTCCGTCTTTAATAGCAACAGCAAACTTACCGAATGCCGAAAAAAGTAACAACTTTGTAATTGAAATCAGGGAATGTCACCCTTGATGAACAATTCTTTATCAAAACGCGATTCCTTGAGTGCTTCTTTGACACGCTTCAAGTTATCTCTGAATTTCGCCCCGCGGCGCAGGGTAAAACCGGTCGCCAGGACATCGATGACGGTGAGCTGCGCCAGACGGGACACCATCGGCATGTAGATATCGGTGTCTTCCGGCACGTCGAGCGTGATCGCCAGCGTCGCTTCACGCGCCAGCGGCGTCCCGGTGGAGGTAAGGGCGATGACCATGGCATCGTTTTCACGCGCCAGCTGGGCCAGTTCGACCAGACTTTTGGTGCGGCCAGTATGCGATATCAGCACCACCACGTCATCTTCGTTACAATTCATACAGCTCATGCGTTGCAGCACGATGTCGTCGGAATAGATAACCGGGACGTTAAAGCGAAAAAATTTATTCATCGCATCGTGAGCGACAGCGGCGGAGGAACCGAGGCCAAAGAAAGCAATTTTCTTCGCCTGGGTCAGCAGATCGACAGCGCGGTTAACCGAGGTCATATCCAGCGACTGGCGAACCTGATCCAGCGTCGCCATGGCCGACTCGAAAATCTTGCCCGTATAGGCTTCCACGCTGTCATCTTCATCGACATTGCGGTTCACATAGGGGGTACCGTTCGCCAGACTTTGCGCCAGATGCAGTTTAAAATCGGGGAATCCACGCGTCTCCATGCTGCGGCAGAACCGATTGACGGTCGGTTCACTGACCCCGGACTCCTGTGCCAGGGCGGCAATGCTGGAATGAATGGCCTGAGCGGGCGCGGCGAGAATTACTTCAGCCACTTTTCGCTCGGATTTGCTAAGGTGTTCCAGTTGAAACTGGATTTTTTCCAGCATGTTCATTATTAACACAGCGCTCATCGGTGGAAGCGATTTCATAAATGGGTGAAATCGCGATTCGAATTAGCAAGAATATACGCCTGTGATAGTCCGAAAAGGACAAACCATGGAAAAAATGTTGTTGTTTTTTTTCATTACTTGATCGCTGTCGGATTTTAGCAACAGCCTGACTGAGCAAAGTTTCACCAGTTTCATCGCCATTACCTTCGCTGCTGCGCGCTCCGGGCGAAATATCGCCGTATCGCACGGGAGGATAAGCGCAAATGGTTTCGGGAATGACGTAAAAGCAGTAGAGTGCATTGTAATAAAATTACAACGATATTCTGGCAAAAGCACCAGGATATCCAACTGAGGAGAATGACATGGCGGTAACGCAAACAGCCCAGGCATGTGACCTGGTCATTTTCGGCGCGAAAGGCGATCTTGCACGCCGTAAATTGCTGCCTTCCCTGTATCAACTGGAAAAAGCGGGTCAAATCCACCCGGAGACCCGCATCCTGGGCGTGGGCCGTGCGGACTGGGATAAAGACGCGTATACCAAAGTCGTGCGCGAAGCCCTGGAAACTTTCATGAAAGAGAAAATCGATGAAAGTTTGTGGGACAAGCTGAGCGGACGTCTCGATTTCTGCAACCTCGACGTTAACGACACGTCGGCATTTGCCAATCTGAGCGCAATGCTCGATCAAAAAAATCGCGTCACCATTAACTACTTTGCCATGCCGCCAAGCACCTTCGGCGCCATCTGCAAAGGGCTGGGTGAAGCGAACCTCAACGCCAAACCTGCGCGCGTGGTGATGGAAAAACCGCTGGGCACCTCTCTTGCCACCTCTCGCGAAATCAACGACCAGGTCGGCGAATACTTTGAAGAGTGCCAGGTTTACCGTATCGACCACTACCTCGGTAAAGAGACGGTGCTGAACCTGCTGGCGCTGCGCTTTGCGAACTCCCTGTTTGTGAATAACTGGGACAACCGCACCATCGATCACGTTGAGATCACCGTGGCAGAAGAGGTCGGGATTGAAGGGCGCTGGGGTTACTTCGACCAGGCCGGGCAGATGCGCGACATGATCCAGAACCACCTCCTGCAGGTGCTCTGTATGATCGCCATGTCTCCGCCGTCGGATCTCACCGCGGACAGCATCCGCGACGCGAAAGTGAAAGTATTGAAGTCACTGCGCCGTATCGACCGCTCCAACGTGCGTGAGAAGACGGTACGCGGCCAGTACACCGCCGGATTTGCGCAGGGCAAAAAAGTGCCAGGCTACCTGGAAGAAGAGGGCGCGAACAAATCCAGCAACACCGAGACGTTTGTGGCGATCCGCGTGGATATTGATGACTGGCGCTGGGCGGGGGTTCCGTTCTACCTGCGTACCGGTAAACGTCTGCCCGCTAAATGCTCTGAAGTGGTTGTCTATTTCAAAAATCCGGAGCTGAACCTGTTCAAAGAGTCCTGGCAGGAGCTGCCGCAGAACAAACTGACCATCCGTCTGCAGCCGGACGAGGGCGTGGACATTCAGGTGCTGAACAAAGTGCCGGGCCTGGACCACAAACACAACCTGCAGACCACCAAGCTGGATCTGAGCTACTCCGAAACCTTCAACCAGACCCATCTGGCGGATGCGTACGAACGTCTGCTGCTGGAAACCATGCGCGGTATCCAGGCGCTGTTCGTCCGTCGTGACGAAGTGGAAGAGGCGTGGAAGTGGGTCGACTCCATCACCGAAGCGTGGGCAGCGGATCAGGATGCACCGAAACCTTATCAGGCGGGCACCTGGGGACCGGTTGCCTCGGTGGCGATGATCACCCGTGATGGCCGTTCCTGGAACGAGTTTGAGTAAGGCTGACCGCTAATCCCTACGGGGTATTTTACCGGTAACATGATCTGGCTCAGGCCAGCGTGCAATATTTAATCATTTAAGCCCCGGGTGGATTTCCACCCGGGGCTTTTTTTATTACACTGCCAGCAGCGATTTTGCCCCAGAGCTCCGGCAATCAAGCGTTTCAGCGATGTTATCGCCTGCTAAACACTTTGTTAATTCCAGAGCGCGGACAGATAAATGACAGGAGCTTCTATGAATTCGATTTTGTTACGGGTAACACAGCGCATTATTGAGCGTTCGAAACAGACCCGTTCTGCCTACCTCGCGCGCATCCAGCAGGCGAAGTCCGACACGGTCCATCGATCGCAGCTGGCTTGCGGCAACCTGGCGCACGGTTTTGCCGCCTGTAAGCCAGAAGATAAAGCCTCGCTGAAAAGTATGCTGCGTAACAATATCGCGATCATCACCTCCTATAACGACATGCTCTCGGCGCACCAGCCTTATGAGACCTACCCGGATATCATCCGCAAGGCGTTGCACCAGGCCAATGCGGTAGGCCAGGTGGCGGGCGGGGTGCCCGCCATGTGCGATGGCGTGACCCAGGGGCAGGATGGCATGGAGCTGTCGCTGCTGAGCCGCGAAGTGATCGCCATGTCCACGGCGGTCGGTCTGTCGCATAACATGTTTGACGGCGCGCTCTACCTCGGCGTGTGCGACAAGATTGTTCCGGGCCTGACCATGGCGGCGCTGTCGTTTGGTCATCTGCCTGCGCTGTTTGTGCCGTCAGGCCCAATGGCCAGTGGCCTCGCCAATAAAGAGAAGGTGCGTATTCGTCAGCTTTATGCCGAAGGCAAAGTTGACCGCATGGCGCTGCTGGAATCCGAGGCTGCCTCCTACCATGCACCGGGCACCTGTACCTTCTACGGCACCGCCAACACTAACCAGATGGTGGTGGAGTTTATGGGGATGCAGCTGCCGGGCTCGTCGTTTGTCCATCCGGATGCCCCGCTGCGCGAAGCGCTGACCGCGGCCGCTGCCCGTCAGGTGACCCGCCTGACCGGTAACGGCAACGAGTGGATGCCGCTCGGTAAAATGGTGGATGAAAAAGTGGTGGTGAACGGTATCGTGGCCCTGCTGGCGACGGGCGGTTCCACTAACCACACCATGCATATGGTGGCGATGGCGCGTGCCGCCGGGATCCAGATCAACTGGGATGATTTCTCCGATCTGTCTGAAGTGGTTCCGCTGTTGACCCGTCTTTACCCGAATGGTCCGGCCGATATCAACCACTTCCAGGCGGCGGGCGGTGTACCGGTGCTGATGCGCGAGCTGCTGAAGGGCGGCCTGCTGCATGAAGATGTCAACACTGTGGCCGGTTTCGGCCTGCAGCGTTACACCCTGGAGCCGTGGCTGAACGAGGGTGAGCTGGACTGGCGTGAAGGGGCCCAGGCCTCGCTGGATGACAGCGTGATCGCCACCTTCGACAAGCCTTTCTCCCACCACGGCGGCACCAAAGTGCTGACCGGTAACCTGGGCCGTGCGGTGATGAAAACCTCCGCGGTGCCGGTGGAAAACCAGATCATTGAAGCCCCGGCAGTGGTTTTCGAAAGCCAGCATGATGTTCTGCCGGCATTTGAAGCTGGTCTGCTGGACAAAGATTGCGTCGTTGTTGTCCGTCATCAGGGACCAAAAGCGAACGGAATGCCAGAATTACATAAACTAATGCCGCCACTTGGTGTATTATTGGACCGCCGTTTCAAAATTGCATTAGTTACCGATGGACGCCTCTCCGGTGCATCGGGTAAAGTGCCTTCCGCCATCCACGTCACCCCGGAAGCCTACGACGGTGGACTGCTGGCGAAAGTGTACGATGGCGACATCATCCGCGTTAATGGTCAGACTGGCGAATTGACCTTACTGGTGGATGAGGCGGTCCTGGCCGCACGTAAGCCGCATATTCCTGACCTGAGCGCATCGCGCGTGGGAACGGGACGCGAAATGTTCAGCGCGTTACGCGAGAACCTCTCGGGTGCAGAACAGGGCGCGACCTGTATTACGTTTTAAGACGACAAGAATTATCGATCTGGCGAGAGAAAACTCTGATGAAAAACTGGAATACAAGTGCAGAAGCAATCCTGAAAACTGGCCCGGTAGTGCCGGTTATCGTGATTAATAAGCTGGAACACGCAGTCCCGATGGCGAAAGCGCTGGTTGCGGGCGGTGTACGCGTACTGGAAGTCACTCTGCGTACTGCCTGTGCAATGGATGCTATTCGCGCCATCGCCAAAGAAGTGCCGGAAGCGATCATCGGTGCGGGTACCGTACTGAACCCGCAGCAGCTGGCTGAAGTTACCGAAGCCGGTGCGCAGTTCGCCATCAGCCCGGGCCTGACCGAGCCTCTGCTGAAAGCTGCAACCGAAGGCTCCATTCCTCTAATCCCGGGCATCAGCACCGTGTCTGAACTGATGCTGGGTATGGACTACGGTCTGAAAGAGTTCAAATTCTTCCCGGCGGAAGCGAACGGCGGCACCAAAGCGCTGCAGGCTATCGCAGGTCCGTTCGCGAACGTCCGTTTCTGCCCAACTGGCGGTATCTCTCCGGCGAACTACCGTGACTACCTGGCGCTGAAAAGCGTGCTGTGCATCGGTGGCTCCTGGCTGGTGCCGGCGGATGCCATGGAAGCGGGCGACTGGGATCGCATCACTAAGCTGGCGCGCGAAGCGGTAGAAGGCGCGCAGCAGTAAGATCCAGGTATTGTGCGCGTTTTTTGCCGGGTGGCGGCTTCGCCTTACCCGGCCTACGATAAACGTCAAATGCCATACAAAAACGGGCCAATCGGCCCGTTTTTTTTATCCTGCTACCTGCACGCTGGCGGCCGCGTTTTTCGCCCGCTCAACGGCCTCTTCCACGCTGTCGCCCGTCGCCAGCGCCACACCTAAGCGACGCGAGCCGTCAATTTCTGGCTTACCAAACAGACGCAGCTGCAGGCCAGCGCCCACCGCGGCATCGACATTATCGAAGGTGACGTTCTGGCTGGTCAGCTGCGGCAGGATCACCGCCGAGGCCGCCGGGCCGTACTGACGCACACCGCCAACCGGCAGGCCGAGGAAGGCGCGAACGTGCAGAGCAAACTCGGAGAGATCCTGCGAAATTAAGGTCACCATACCGGTGTCGTGCGGGCGAGGGGAGACCTCGCTGAAGATGACTTCGTCGCCGCAAACGAACAGCTCCACGCCAAACAGCCCATGGCCGCCCAGCGCCAGCACCACTTTACGGGAGATCTCTTCGGCGCGCGCCCGGGCCAGCGGGCTCATCTGCTGCGGCTGCCAGGATTCACGGTAGTCGCCATCTTCCTGGCGATGACCAATCGGCTCGCAGAAGTGGACCCCATCAACGGCGCTGACGGTCAGCAGGGTGATCTCAAAATCAAACTGCACGACGCCTTCGACGATTACGCGTCCGGCGCCTGCGCGGCCACCCTGCTGGGCGTAATCCCAGGCCGTGTCCAGCTGTTCGGCGCTGCGCACAAAGCTCTGTCCTTTACCGGAGGAGCTCATTACCGGTTTAATGATGCACGGGTAGCCAATTTCAGCCACGGCCTGCAAAAAATCATCTTTGCTGTCGGCGAAACGATAGCGTGAGGTGGGCAGGGAGAGCTCTTCCGCCGCCAGACGACGAATGCCTTCCCGGTTCATGGTCAGCTTTGCGGCGCGGGCGCAGGGCACCACGCGCTGGCCTTCGGCTTCCAGCGCCAGCAGGGTATCGGTGGCGATGGCTTCAATTTCCGGCACCACGAAGTGCGGTTTTTCTTCATTGATCAGGGCGCGAAGGGCGTCACCGTCGAGCATATTAATGACGTGGGCACGGTGCGCAACGTGCATCGCTGGCGCATCGGCATAACGGTCGACGGCGATCACTTCGATACCTAAACGCTGGCACTCAATAGCCACCTCTTTACCCAGCTCACCTGAGCCCAGCAGCATCACACGCGTTGCTGCCGGACGCAGCGCAGTTCCTAAACGAGTCATAATGATTCCCCTGAAAAAGTTGCGCGCAGTATAAAAGAAAACGTTTGCGTCTGTCTTGTGTTGCGAAAATCTGTCGGGCTGACGGAGGGTTATTTGCATCGCGGCGTTTTTCGACCATGCTTTTGTTGAACCAAAACAGGAGAGCATGATGAACAAAACAGGGGTAGCAATAGCGCTGCTGGCCGCCAGCCTGACCGCCCAGGCCGCAGAGGAGAAAACCGTGAAATTTCCCACCTGCGAAGGGCAGAATGCCGAAGGTATTGCCGCCAGCGTGAAGCGGGATTATCTGCAAAACCGCATCGTGCGCTGGGCGGACGATCAAAAAACCCTGGGACAGGCCGATCCGGTAGCCTGGATTAACCCTAAGCAGGTGAAAGGCGAGAATGATCGCTGGACGGTACCGCTGACAGTACGAGGCAAAAACACCGATATCCATTATCAGGTGAAGATCGACTGTAAAGCGGGTAGCGCGCAGTATCAGTCGTCGAAGAGGTGAATTTTCGCTTCTTTTGTCGCCATAGACATTTCCTGACATCCCCTCGCTTACGCTGTGAAATTCATCCACCGTTAAGTGAGGGTAAATATGTCAAACTGGCTGAATCAATTACAGTCTCTGCTCGGGCAGAAAGGGTCATCGTCATCCGGCGAAGGCCTGAGCAAACTGCTGACGCCGGGGGCGCTTGGCGGCCTGGCCGGATTACTGGTAGCGAATAAATCCTCGCGTAAATTACTGAGCAAATATGGCACCGGCGCGCTGCTTGCCGGGGGCGGTGCCGTTGCCGGTACTGTGCTGTGGAACAAGTACAAAGAGAGAATTCGCAGCGCGCATCAGGGCGAGCCGCAGTTTGGTCAGCAGGCGTCGCCGCTGGACGAGCGCAGCGAAAGGCTGATCCTGGCGCTGGTGTTTGCCGCAAAGAGTGATGGCCACATTGACGATAAAGAGCGGGCTGCCATCGAACAACAGTTGCGCGAAGCGGGCGTGGAAGAACAGGGCAGGGCGCTGGTGGCACGTGCTATTGAGGAACCGCTCGATCCTGCGCGTCTGGCCAAAGGGATCCAGAATGAAGAGGAGGCCCTCGAACTGTACTTCCTGAGCTGTGCGGCAATCGACATCGATCACTTTATGGAGCGCAGCTATCTTAATGCGCTGGGCGATGCGCTGAAAATCCCGGCAGACGTACGGGAAGGGATCGAGCAGGATATTCGCCAGCAAAAACAAGCGCTCCCCGGCTAGTTTTTTACGCCTCGCGGAGCCGTTTCGCTTGCATCGTGCGCATGTTTTGCCAACCTTATAGGGTGTTAAACGTAGAAGAATCATAACGCCATGCCACCTAAAGCCCAACGCATACCGCACGCTCTCACCATGCACGGTGACACGCGTATCGACAACTATTACTGGTTGCGCGACGATACCCGCTCAAAGCCGGAGGTGCTGGACTACCTCCACGAGGAGAATGACTATGGCCGAAGGGTCATGGCGACGCAGCAGGCGCTGCAGGATCGTCTGCTCAGCGAAATGGTTGAGCGCGTCCCGCAGCGTGACGTCTCGGCCCCCTGGAGTCGAAATGGCTATCGTTACCGGCACGTTTATGAGCCCGGTAACGAATATGCCATCTACCAGCGCCAGTCGGTTCTTTGCGCCGAGTGGGAAGAGTGGGAGACCCTGCTGGATGCCAACCAGCGTGCGGCGCACAGCGAGTTTTATACCCTGGGCGGCATGGCGGTATCGCCGGATAACGCCATCATGGCGCTGGCCGAAGATTACCTCTCCCGACGGCAGTATGGTTTGCGTTTCCGCAATCTGGAGAGCGGGAACTGGTACCCGGAGATGCTCGATAACGTTTCACCCGACTTTATCTGGGCCAACGACTCTGAAACCATCTACTACATCAAAAAGCACGCCACGACCCTGCATCCTTATCAGGTCTGGCGGCATACGGTCGGCACTTCATCGAGAAGTGATGAACTGGTTTATGAAGAGAAAGACGAGACCTTTTACGTCAGCCTGCATAAAACCACCTCCAAACACTATGTGATTATCTTTCTTGCCAGCGCCACCACCACCGAGGTGTTGCTGCTGGATGCCGAGCTGCCGGATGCTCAGCCGCTGTGCTTTATGCCGCGTCGCAAGGATCATGAGTACAGCCTCGATCACTTCCAGCACACCTTCTATTTGCGCTCCAACCGGGAGGGGAAAAACTTTGGCCTCTACAAGACCAAGGTACGTGATGAACGCAAATGGGAAGTGCTGATCCCGCCGCGGGATCAGGTGATGCTGGAAGGCTTCACCCTCTTTACCGACTGGCTGGTGGTTGAAGAGCGCCAGCGCGGGCTCACCAGCCTGCGGCAAATCAACCGTAAAACCCGCGAAGTGATCGGTATCGCCTTCGACGATCCCGCCTATGTCACCTGGATTGGCTATAACCCCGAGCCGGAAACATCGCGCCTGCGTTACGGCTACTCTTCCATGACCACCCCGGATACCCTGTTTGAACTGGACATGGACACCGGACAGCGCCGGGTGCTGAAGCAGGCTGAGGTGAAAGGGTTTAACGCCGATCTTTATCGCAGCGAGCACGTATGGATTGTCGCCCGCGACGGTACCGAAGTACCCGTCTCGCTGGTCTATCACAAGCACCATTTTCGCAAAGGTAAAAACCCGATCCTCATCTACGGCTATGGCTCGTATGGCTCCAGTATTGACGCGGATTTCAGCGGCAGCCGCCTGAGCCTGCTCGACCGTGGGTTTGTCTTCGCCATTGCCCATATCCGCGGCGGCGGCGAGCTGGGGCAAAAATGGTACGAAGATGGCAAATTCCTGAAAAAGAAAAACACCTTTAATGACTACCTGGATGTCTGCGAGGGTTTGCTGGGGCTAGGCTATGGCGATCGCAAACAGTGCTTTGCCATGGGCGGCAGCGCGGGCGGCATGCTGATGGGCACCGTGATTAACGAGCGCCCGGGACTCTTTAAAGGGGTGATAGCGCAGGTGCCGTTTGTGGATGTTCTGACCACCATGCTGGACGAGTCTATCCCGCTGACCATTGGCGAATATGAAGAGTGGGGCAATCCGCAGGATGAGACCTACTATCGCTATATGAAAGCCTACAGCCCCTACGATAACGTTGGCGAGAAAGCCTATCCTCACATGTTGGTTACCACCGGTTTACATGACTCCCAGGTTCAGTACTGGGAGCCCGCGAAGTGGGTGGCGAAGCTGCGGGAAATGAAGACCGACAATAATTTACTGCTACTCTGCACCGATATGGATGCCGGGCACGGCGGGAAATCCGGGCGCTTCAAATCCTACGAAGGGGTGGCCCTGGAGTATGCATTTCTGGTTGGCCTGGCTCAGGAGACGTTAACCAGCCAGGCGGCAGAGATCGATCAGGATCCGCCCAGATAGTGCTTCAGCGTCAGACGCAGCTCCGGGCTCATTCTGTCGAGGTTATTGTACAGCCAACGGAGATAGCCCGGATCCTTGTCTGCCACTTCCGCCACCGCTTTGCCGCGGTATTTGCCGAAGGTAAAGGTGGTCAGCAGCGCTGGACGTCCGGTGATGTCGGCCATCTCATCCGGCGTCCAGCCGGTGGTGTTCATGATATCGATCAGCAACGCGGCGGTGATGTAGCAGTCGTACAGGGCCCGGTGGTGGTGCAACCCTTCCGGCGTCCGGACGCTCAGTTTGCGCGATTTATAGAGCGCCATATTGCTGTATTTAATGCCCGGCCATAAGCGCCGCGCCAGCTTCATGGTGCAGATCCACTCCCCGGGCATCTCGGGCAGTACACGGCGATCGAAGCTGGCGTTGTGCGCCACATACCAGGGGCTACCGTGATAATGTGGGATCACCTCTTCAATCCAGGGTTTGTCGGCGACCATCGCCTCGGTGATGCGGTGGATAGCCATCGCCTGCGGGCTGATGGGGCGATCCGGACGTACCAGATGGCTGCGTGGATTGACGATCTGCCCGTTCACAACGTCGACAGATGCCACTTCCACAATCCCCCCCTGCAGGTCACAGGTTTCGGTGTCGATGACACGTAGCATGGCTCTCTCCTGGCCGTAAAAGGCCTAGCGTAATGGAATGATCTCACCTTGCCAACCCTGCTCAACAAAGCGCCCGGTCAATAATAGTTCACCCCGATCGGCGCGGACGATTAATTGCCCACGGGCATCCCAGAGCGCGCTCCCGCCGTCACGGTTCGCCATCAGTACGGCGATGGCATAGCGGTGGGCAAAACGCTGGAGCTGGGAAAAGGTGGCAGACCAGCCCGTTTCACTCACCGCCATGCCGCGGGTAAACAGAGCAGCATCAGGCGCAATATTGGGCTGATCGGAGTGAGGATCAACAATGCTCAGGCCGCCATGTCTGTTCTCCAGACAGGCGCCTGCGCCATGTGGATAAAGAATGGCGTTGGGCTGGCTCGGGGAAAACCAGGCCAGTCCGGGCTGGCGCTGGCCTCTCTCTTCCACCGTGATCCCGGCAATCACCGAGACGTCAGCTGATTTTGCCGCATCCAGAAGCGGAGCCAACTGCTGGTGGTCGGGGGGAGCGGGAAGCCGACCATCGGGCAGGGCCGGGCCGGTTAACGACAGCTCAGGGAAGAGGACAACATTGCACTGCTGGCGGGCAGCGGCGGTGATGAAACGCAGGTGATGCGTGATGTGTTCATCAACGCAGTGATGGCTCGCGCGGTACTGTGCGGCGGCAATATTCCATTGGGACATCGTGATTTCCTTATACACGGAGTCGCAGAGATTCATAAAGCCCATGAATGTATCAGGGGCTTTAATCCTGGCATAAACAGTGTAAGGAACTGTAACCGCGGGTAAGTTTATTTAACTTTCGGTTCCCACGGCAGGCGAGAGAGGTTAACGGAGTTGAGTCGATGGGCAATCAGGCGCTCGCGAAACCAGTCACGCAGGTGCGACGGTTGCTCACGCTCCACCACTTCGGCGATCACCGGCATGTTATAGCGCTCTTTGAATGCCACACCTGCGGCCGCCAAATCAACATTCACTTTGTCCATCTCCTCCTGGGGGAGGGTGGCGAGATTAATATGCATTACCGTCTCCTTCATTTGCGGGCCAACGTTACCCAAACGGCGGCGCGTTGACAAGCCCGGGCAGGATGATCCTCGACTGGACCATTATACAGCGTTATCCTCTGGTAATCAGGCATAACAAAAAGGAATATATGTGATGACAAAACTCGTTACCCGCACCCTGACGCTGCTGCTGGCAACGCTCGCAGCACCGGTTGTTTTTGCTCACGCTCATTTACAGCATCAATATCCCGCCGCAGACGCTGCCGTAGACGCGGCGCCGCAGGCATTGACTCTGAACTTCTCCGAAGGGATCGAACCCCGTTTTAGCGGCGTGACCCTCACCGATGATAAACAGCAGCCCGTCGCACTCGGGGCGGTAAAACGCAACGAGAAGGACCCGACCCAGCTGATCGTACCGATGACCGCTGCGCTGACGGCGGGTACCTATCAGGTGAAGTGGCACGTGGTTTCCGTAGATGGTCATAAGACCGAGGGCAGCTACCGTTTTAGCGTGAAGTAAGATGCTGGCGTTCTGCTACGTTACGCTGCGCTTCGCGCATTTTGCTGCCCTGATGGTGCTGTTTGGCAATGCCCTGTACGGTGCATGGCTGGCGCCTGTTGCGCTGCGGCGGCTAATGGCGCGTCGCTTTCGGGGGCAGCAAAAAAAGGTCGCGTTTATCAGCCTGCTCGCCGCGCTGATGATGCTGGCGCTACAGGGCGGCATGATGGGTAACGGCTGGCCGGATGTGGTCAGCCTATCCATCTGGCAGGCGGTGCTCACGACCCAGTTTGGGCGGATCTGGTTATGGCAGATGATCCTGGCCCTGATTACATTCTGGGTCGCCTGGATGCAGCCGGGGAAAACCATGCCGCTAATGCTGTTCTTTACCGCTGCGCAGTTTTTCCTGCTGGCAGGAACCGGGCATGCGGCGCTGCATGATGGGATAACGGGCCTGGCGCAGCGCAGCAACCATGGCCTGCATCTTTTATGTGCCGCGGGCTGGCTGGGGGGCCTGATGCCGCTGCTGTTTTGCCTGCGCCTGTCCCATGGACGCTGGCGGCGAGCCGCCGTTCACACCATGATGCGCTTCTCGCGCTACGGACATCTGGCGGTGGCGGGGGTGATCCTCACCGGAATGGTAAATATTGTGCTGATCCAGGGGTGGGTACTGCCCTGGCACTCGGCCTGGGGGCAATTACTGTTGGTGAAATGTGCGCTGGTGGCAATGATGGTGGTAATTGCCCTGGTGAATCGGTATGTTCTGGTGCCGCGGTTTCGTTCTGGCGACGGACGCGAGCAACGCTATTTTATCAGGATGACGCAGAGTGAGGTTGTGCTGGGGGCGCTGGTTCTGGCGGCAGTCAGCCTGTTCGCGACCTGGGAACCCTTCTGACGAGGTGGAATACAATGAAAAAAACAGTACTTTCTTTCTTATTGCTGGCCTGCTCCGGCGCGGCACTGGCAGCCCCGCAGGTGATCACCGTCAGCCGGTTCGAGGTGGGTAAAGACAAATGGGCCTTTAACCGTGAAGAGGTGATGCTGACCTGCCGTCCGGGCCATGCGCTCTATGCCATTAACCCCAGCACCCTGGTGCAGTATCCCCTGAACGACGTGGCGCAGCAGCAGGTGGACAGCGGTAAAAGCAACGGCCAGCCCATCTCGGTTATTCAGATTGACGATCCGGCAAACCCAGGGCAGAAGATGAGCCTGGCGCCGTTTATCGAGCGCGCGAATACGCTCTGCTAGCTTACCGCTTCCAATAAAAAAACCGCAGGCTTCTCTTCGGAAGCATTGCGGTTTTTATGTTTAAGAACAGACTCACGCTTTTTTTCAGGCCACTTTTGCTGCGGACTGGAAAACCTGGCGTCGTCATCTATTCTTAAAGTGCAAGGCGACTTAGCCTGCATTAATGCCAACTTTTAGCGCACGGCTCTCTCCCAAGAGCCATTTCCCTGGACCGAATACAGGAATCGTATTCGGTCTCTTTTTATCTGTTGAAAGTAAACGCCTTTTCCCGTTGCGGACTTTAACAGATGGGCAACATTTTCTGTTCTTCGTTAAACCATACCACACTACGCCCGGCGGAAGTCCAGTGCTTTTTAGCGGTTTTGTTAAATTTTTAACTGTTACCGATGAAAGCAGATATTAGCGGCAAAAGCGCGCGCTGATGCCGCGTTCTATCTCATCAAGCAGTTGAAAACGCCGGCGGTATTCCGCGCGTTTTTTACTGGCAATGCTGTCGATCGCTTTGCGCTCCATACCTGCTGGCAGGGCCCAGCGAAATGCGCCGCACGGCTTAGCGCCTAGCGATTGCCAGAATTCGTCATAGCTGGCATGCAAATGACGACCTTTACTCAGGCGATAGCGCAGGGCGCGAAAAACGTGGCCTTCATCGCTCACACCGTAAATGGCGCTGATACCCGACTGCTTCGCCAGATTGAAGATCGCTTCCAGCAGGATACGTTTTGGAAACAGGCCATAACAGGCGCGGGTGGCATTTTTGATCGTCTCCCGCCCTACGTCCTTACGCGGTCCCTGCAGACCGCCAATCACCAGCGCACTTTGGCCCTTTTCCTCAACGACGCTGAAGGTCAGACTCGCCAGCAGGGTGTTATCCCCGGCCCGCAGCCAGAGCGTGGTTTCGCCCTCGCGTTCGGCCTTCACCGCGCTGCTGGCGTCGATGGTATAGCTCGCATCGTCTTTAGTGGCAAAATGCAGCAGCGAAAGCGGAGTCGGGCTGCTAAAGCTCCGCGCCAGGCTGGCGTCCGGCAGCGCATCAAGCCAGGCGTAATGGTGCAGGATGGCGTTGGCCCGCTCACCGGCATGTAACCCGCGAGTGAGATACTGACGCTGGGTTTTCACCGGCAGCGTAGTTTGTGCTTTTAACAACAGCGGAAAATCATCGCGACGGGAGAGCGTCTCCAGCATGCGGGTGGTAGAGGACCAGAACAGCAGGGAGCGCAGGAAAAATTTCAGCCGGTAGTCGCGTTTATGCCACAGCGGGCCGGGCATAAAATCGCCTTTCGCCAGTGCGAAGATAACAGAAGAACGGTGCGTTAAAGACACCTCAGCAGGCAGGATGGTATTTGACACGATGAAGACCTCTTTATATTTCTGCAATTATCTTAAAGGCCATCGGATAATCATTTAAGCATTGCTAAACCTTTATTTCCGCTTTGTTTAATGTCGATTGAGGTTATTCCGAACCCCTGTTTGCCGCTCATCTTATAGTCAGCATCCCAGGGGCTATACTGATCATGAGGAGGCGCTATGTATCTCAATCTTGATGGTCACAACTGGCGACACGTCTGGGTGGTAAGCGATCTTCACGGTTGTTATCAAATGCTTATGGCAGATCTGCGGCAGCGGCATTTTAACCCGTATGAGGATTTACTTATTTGCGTCGGCGATTTAATCGATCGCGGACCGGATAGCGTGAAATGCCTGCAGTTATTAAATGAAGCGTGGTTTTATGCCGTGCGGGGCAACCATGAGCAGATGGCGCTGGACGCGCTGCAGAATAATGATTTTGGTCTGTGGATGATGAATGGCGGCAATTGGTTAGCACAATTAAAGGGTGAACAGCAGGCGCAGGCGCTGGCATTGCTCAGGCGCAGTGAGACCCTGCCGTGGATTATCGAAATTGCCTGTACCAACGGCGTGAATGTTATAGCTCATGCCAATTACCCGTCCTCCTACTATGTGCGGGACAAGCCGGTCAACAAGCAGAGTATCCTCTGGGACAGGGAGCGCCTGCGGGAACTGATGAACGGCAACGAGGCGGGGATCGCCGGGGCGGATCACTTCTGGTTCGGGCATACGCCGCTCAAAGCGCGTTATGACTGTCAGAACCTGCACTATATCGACACCGGGGCGGTGTTTGGCGGCGCGTTAACTCTGGCGCAGCTACAGTGATTACAGGTCGGAATACTCCTGCGCCGGACGCCAGAATCCGTCGATAAAGTCTTCAACCGGATAACAGCCGCCGTGACGAATACGCTGATCGTCCATCGAGGCCTCACACTGCGGTTCGGTGCGATACACATCCACCACCAGATCTTCACAGCCTGCGTCCAGATAACAGATAAATAATACCAGTGCGTACATCATGCCCCTCAGCATTTACTACCATATTGATATTGTAGGGGATGATTCAGGGAAGAGGAGATTATGAGAATAAATAACCCGCCTGCGGGCGGGTTCTCTTTGAATCAGGCAAGGCGCATGATCCAGGCATCGGAACTTTGATCGTAATGCTCACGGTAAAGGACTGAGTGTTCGCCATCGAGGATTGCCGGGACGCTAGTGTCTGCATCCCATGCATCGAGCTGCATGCAAAGGTCGGGATCGGACTTGCAGGGGATGGTTAACGTTCGTTCGCCCTGCGTATCGCCGCTTAACTCGGCATCATCGATTTCGAATGCGCCAATGCGCACATTGGTTTTCGTCATAATGCTCTCCATGATCACGCTGTGTTCTGGTACGACCAGTATAGTCGCCCACTTTTCAGCCTGGTCAATGAAGAGCAAAAGCGCCAGTAAAAAAGTGCTTTTTTTAGCGCGCTTCACCGTTACCGGTAAACAAGCGGCCATCGCGAACCAGCTCGCGCGGATAGCTGTTTTTCAATCGCGTGCCCACTTTTTTTGCCATGCCTATCGGGAAGCCCTGCCAGGTTACTACAGCATCATCCCCGGACGGGGTCTCCTGCGGCCAGACATCGCGTCCGCGATACCACTCTTCCGCTTCTGCCTGGGTTAAGGCAAAGGTGTTGTGCTGGCCTGCCAGTGCGATCACCGCTTCATGCTGCCAGCGATAGCCTTTGTTGTGCGTTTCCGCCAGGCGCAGGCCAAGACGGGAGAAGCGCACTTTGCCGATCAGCGGCTCAATCTCTGTCGGGAATAACCACACCTCTTTATCTCGCTGCCACAGACGCAGGTTGTCGTCCCAGTACAGGCCCGCCTGGTTAGCGGCGGCAGTAATCTGTTGGGCTTCGCGGGTTTTAAGGGGCGTGAACGGGAAGTTTCCGACCTTATATTTGGGTGCGGGCAGCGGTGCAACGGCGGCCTTTTTACGCAGGCGCGCCACGAAAAAGCCTTCGCAGTCGTAAATGTGCGGGAAGACGTGCAGGAAGCCTTCAGGCGTAACGCAGTCCCCGGCACTGGCGAACAGGTCGTTAAGCGGCAGGAATTCAACGGCATCCGGGTACTGCTCTTTCAGCCACAGACAAACGGCTTCGTTTTCATCGCGGTTCAGGGTGCAGGTGGAGTAGACCAGCGTGCCGCCCGGACGCAGGGCGTGGAAGGCGCTGTCGATAAGCTCGCGCTGGGTGGCGGCGATCTCCAGGTTGCTGGCAACGGACCAGTTCTTCAGCGCATCGGGATCTTTTCGCACCACCCCTTCGCCGGAGCAGGGGGCGTCCAGCAGGATCGCATCAAAGGCTTCCGGCAGGGCGGCGCCAAACACGCGGCCATCGAAATGGGTGAGCGCCACGTTGCTGATCCCGCAGCGGCTGATGTTCGCGTGCAGCACCTTAACGCGGCTGGCAGAAAACTCATTGGCGAGGATTGCGCCCTGGTTGTTCATCCGCGCGGCGATCTGGGTGGTTTTGGAGCCGGGGGCGGCCGCCACGTCCATCACCCGGGCGGGCATATTGCCATCGGCAAACAGCGCAGCAACCGGCAGCATGGAGCTGGCTTCCTGAATATAAAAGAGCCCGCTCAGATGTTCTGCGGTACTGCCCAGCGGCAACGCCTCTTCGTCGTCACGCTCGATCCAGAATCCCTCTTCGCACCACGGCACAGGGGTGAGCTGCCAGCCGTAGGGGGCGACAAGCGTAAGGAAATCGGCCACGCTGATTTTCAGGGTGTTGACGCGCAGGCTGCGGCGCAGCGGGCGCTGGCAGGCAGCGATAAACGCATCAAGAGAGAGAGGGTCAGGCAGAGCCTGGCGCATTTGTGCCAGAAATTCTTCTGGCAGATAGACGGAACGTTGAGACACGAGCGCACCACAGGGAGTCAAAGAGGCGCGCAGTGTACCACAAACGCTCCGGTGGGTTGACACCGGAGCGTAGGGGTTATCGTGGCAGGGCCGTTCCCCAGGTGCGCCACTCTTTCGGCTCGCTCTCCTGCAGCAGGAAGTGCTTGCCAGGCTGAGATTTCGGCGCCAGCGGGGTGCCCGGCGGCGTCGCAAAGGCGATACCGCCGCGGATAAACTGATTAAAGGTCCCGGTTTTCACCACCCCGCCGGTCAGGCCGAAGTCGAGCGAGTAGCCGGAGGCCAGCCAGAAGACGGAGTTGTTACGTACCAGGTGCTGGTAGCGATCGCTGATGCGCAGGGCTACCATCACCCGATCCGAGAGCGTCCCCAGCGACAGGCCGGTGACCGTACCCACTTCCATACCGCGGAACAGCACCGGCGTACCGATATCAAGGGACGCTGCATCCGGGACCTCCACCACAATGCTCAGGCCATCGAGATAGCGTGAATCGGTGATGGTCGCCTCCTGCAGCTCGAAGTCGCGGCGCGATTTACCCTGTCCAGGCTCGACGTTGATATAAGGCTGGAGAATAGTATCGAGATGCTCAACGCCCGCCGCGGAAATCTGCGGGGTGATCACCGAGAAGCGCGTCCCGGAGCGGGCGAAGTTGTCGACATATTCCGGGTAGAGCACCGCCGTGGCCTGTACTTCATTGCGGGCGGTGATCAGCTTCAGGCTCTGGACCTGCCCGATATCGATCCCCAGATAGCGTATCGGCATCCCTTCGGAGAGCTTGCCCGCGTCAAAGGCATGCAGGGTAATCTGACTGCCGACTGCACGCGCTGCGGTCTCAGACGGGTAGAGGATCCGCTTGTCGCCTTTACGCTGGCTGGCGCTGGCCCCGCTCAGGTTGTCGAAGCTGATGGCCCCACGCAGGGCACGGGAGAGCGGAGAGGCCTGCACCGTCAGGCCGCTGCCGTTAAGCTGCACTTTGGCCCCGCCTTCAGCCCAGAACACGCTGTTGCTGGTCAACAGCTTGCGGTATTCCGGTTTGATATGCAGTTCGATATCAAAGGCATTCGCGCGCGGGCGCACCAGGATCACTTCACCCACTTCGAATTTACGATACAGCACTACCGAGCCCGCCTGCACGTCCGGCAGCGTGTCGGCCACCAGCGTCAGGGTGGTGGTCGGCAGATCGCTCAGGCTGTTTTCCAGGGCTTTATCGAGGTTGGCATACAGCGGATAGCTGTCGCGCATGGCACCTTTCTCACCCGGCAGGATACGGATCCCGCCGCTGATCCACTCGCTGGCGCTGGCCGCCAGGAACTCGACGCCGTCGAGCCCGACTTTCACGTCTACCCGGCTGTTGACCACGAATTTACTGTCGCCATGCACCAGCTCGCGGTACTGCGGATCAATCGCCACCGCAAAGGTGACGCCTTTGCTGGTTAAGTTGCGCTCAAGCACCTGGCCAATCTGCACCCCGTGCAGAATCAGCGGCTGACCGGCGTCGATGCCGTAGCTTTCCGGCGCGTTGAGAGTCACGGTCAGCACGCCGGGTTTTTGCAGCAGCGCCTTATCGGCCGGGGCAATGACAAACTGGTTAACCGGTTCGCCGCCGCCGGGAATGAGCTCAAACGTACTGCCGGTCAGCAAGCTGCTGACGCTGGGGTTGCTGAGGGAGAGTTTCGGCGTACGCAATTCTATGCGGGTGTTTTTACGCAGCAGATCGACCACGCTGGGGTCAACGGTCATCTCACCGGTCACCAGGCCGCCAGGGTTGAGCGTCATTTTGGTGAGCTGCCCGACCTGTAACCCCTGGTACATCAGCGGGGTGGACTCCTCCTTCAGGCCATCCGCGGAGGGGAGGGTGAGCTTCACAATCACGCCGCGCTGGCTGTGGGCCAGATCTTTATACAGGCCGAAATCATCTTCCTGGGTAGCGGGCTCAGAACCTTCCGGTGAATCGAAGGCGATTGCGCCGTTCACCAGCGCCGCCAGGCTCTCGAGCTTCACTTTGGCCCCGCTCAGGCTCAGGTCGGCATCCACGCCGGAGACATTCCAGAACCGGCTGCCTTTTTTCACCAGCGAGGTAAAGCGTCGCTCAATCAGCACATCGATAACCACCCCCTGCTTGTTGGGGGTGATGGCGTAGTCATAGACGCGGCCAACGGGGATCTTACGGAAATAGACCACCGAGCCGCTGTTTAAGGAGCCCAGGTCCGCCGCATGCAGATGGATCATCAGATCGCCATTGTTAAGCCGGTATTTCGGCTGCGTGTCGAGGGCGGTAAAGTGATCTTTTGGCTCACCTTTGCCCGGCATCATGCCGATATAGTTACCCCCGACCAGCGCATCCAGCCCGGAGACGCCCGCCAGCGAGGCTTTAGGCGTCACCAGCCAGAACTGGGTCTCATCGCGCAGGGCATCTTTCATATCAGATTTGATGCTGGCGCGAACCTCGATTTTATTCAGGTTCTTGTCCAGGGAAACATCCTGGACGGTGCCCACCTCAACCCCCTGAAAACGGACGGGCGTTCGGCCTGCAACGATGCCGTCGGCGCTCTGGAAGTCAATGGTGATGGTATTGCCGCGATCCTCGTAGCTGGTCCAGATTAACCAACCCGCGATCATCAGTGCGATAACCGGCAATAACCAGAATGGCGAAATACGACGTTTTGTTTTAACTCGCGCTTCAGTCGGCGAAGCTGGCGTTTCCTGACTCATGTGCATCCCAAAGTAAGCGGCTATCCAGCCATTCCACTGCAAGAATAGTCAAAATCACCGCAGAGCCGAAATAGAACGCTGCGGGTCCCATAGTAAAAGCAAGGAGCTGATCGCGATTGATCAGCGACATCATCAACGAAATAACAAACAGATCCAGCATTGACCAGCGGCCAATCCAGGTCACGAAACGCAACAACAGTATGCGGGTTCGCAGCCCCTGCTCACATTTGAAATGAATGCTCACGAGCAGAGTAAACATCACCACCACTTTGGTAAAGGGCACCAGAATACTGGCGATAAACACGATCGCAGCCACGGCGATGTTGCTGTGGGCCAGCGAGACGATACCCGACATGATGGTGTCCTCCTGCCGCGCGCCGTTGACATAAATCACCGAAATCGGCAGCAGGTTAGCTGGCAGCAGAAATATCATCGAGGCGATCAGCGCCGCCCAGCATTTCTGCAGGCTGTTATGCCGCCGCAGGCGCAGGGGAATATGGCAGCGCGGACAGCGGCCCCGCGCGTCGGGCAGGCCGGTATAGTGACAACCCAGGCAGACCCGCAGTGCCGGATCGTAGCGGGTGGCGGGGCGCTGGGGATAAAAACGCTCCCAAAGCTGCTCCACGTTGAGGTGAATCAGGGTCAGGACGCTCAATATCACCAGCGCGATAAAGGCGAACAGGCCGCCGCCCGGCTGCAGATAAGCGTAGTCCTGCACTTTGATTGAGGCCACGACAATCCCCACCAGGTAGATATCCAGCATTACCCACTCCTTGAGCTTCTCCAGCATCAGGAGCACCGGGCGCAGGTTCATCCCCAGAATATTACCGAACCACAGATAGGCTATTGCCGCCACCAGCACCACCGGCGCGCCGACGGTACAGAAGAGCACCATGGAGGCCGTCAGGGGATCGCCCTGGCGGGTCATCTGCCAGATCCCCTGCAACAGGTTCGCGTCGATGCGTACGCCCAGCAGGTGCAACTGAAGCAGGGGCTCGCTCCAGGCGAAGGGCATCAGCAGCATCATGGTCACGGCCATCGCCGCCAGCCGGGTCAGTGACCAGTCGCGGCCATCGCGGATTTTTGCGTTGCAGCGCGGGCAGAAAGCACTTTGGTATGATTTCATCTTTGGCAACGTAAAAAGCGTATCGCATTGCGGACAACGCTGATAATGTGCACGAGGCAGCGCATCGCCAACCGCATGCACAGTGATCTTTTTCGTCGGCGTTATTTTCGGTGATTTAAGAGCCATCGGTCGCGCTAAAAAGGGATAGTTAATAGTTATCTTAACTCATGAATTGATTCATCTTGAGCATGAACGCAAATAATGCGTATTTTAATAGGCTATGCTGTAATTTTGTAAGACAACCAAGTGATTGAATAATGAACAAAACAGAATTCTACGCGGATTTAAACCGCGATTTCCAGGCATTGATGGCAGGTGAAACCAGTTTCCTGGCCACCCTGGCGAACACCAGCGCGTTACTTTTTGAGCGTCTGTCCGATGTGAACTGGGCCGGTTTTTATCTGCTGGAAGGCGACACGCTGGTGCTGGGGCCGTTCCAGGGCAAACTGGCCTGCGTCCGTATCCCGGTTGGGCGCGGTGTTTGCGGTACGGCGGTGGCGCAAAACCAGGTGCAGCGCGTGGATGACGTTCATGCGTTCGACGGGCATATCGCCTGCGACAGCGCCAGCAACGCTGAAATCGTGCTGCCACTGACAGTGGAAAATCAGATTATTGGTGTTCTGGACATCGACAGCACGGTCTTTAATCGCTTTACCCCCGAGGATGAACAGGGGCTGCGCGAGCTGGTAGGGAATCTGGAACAGGTTCTCGCCGCGACCGATTATCATAAATTCTTTGCGAGCGTCGCAGGATAATCAACGGATAACGTAGCATTTACGGATGGCGTCATTATAATGACGCCTGTTCATGCCTGCGGCTTGTCGGCAACGTCCGTTGTAATCAGGAAATTTCATGGAAAATCAACCTAAGTTGAATAGCAGTAAAGAAGTTATCGCGTTTCTGGCCGAACGTTTTCCTCAATGTTTTAGTGCCGAGGGCGAAGCTCGTCCCCTGAAAATTGGTATTTTTCAGGATCTGGTAGAGCGTGTTGAAGGTGAGATGAACCTCAGCAAAACCCAACTCCGCTCCGCCTTACGTCTTTATACTTCGAGCTGGCGTTACCTTTACGGTATCAAAGCGGGCGCAACGCGTGTTGACCTCGACGGCAACCCGTGCGGTGTGCTGGACGAGCAGCACGTAGAGCATGCGCGTAAGCAGCTTGAAGAAGCCAAAGCGCGCGTTCAGGCTCAGCGTGCTGAACAGCAGGCGAAAAAACGCGAAGCAGCCGCGGCCAATGGCCAGGAAGAAGCGCCTCGCCGTGAGCGCAAGCCACGTCCTGCACCACGTCGCAAAGAAAATACCGAGCGTAAGCCTCGTGCTGAGCAACCAGCGGCAAAAGCCCCGCGTGCGCCTCGTGAAGAGCCGCGCCACACTCCGGTTTCTGACATTAACGCTCTGAGCGTCGGTCAGTCTCTGAAGGTCAAAGCGGGTAACAATGCTATGGATGCCACCGTACAGGAAATCACCAAAGATGGCGTTCGTGTACAGCTGACTTCTGGTCTGTCAATGATTGTACGCGCAGAACACTTGTTGTTCTAAAACGGAGGCCAAGCCCGGCATGAACACATTTTTTAAGCTCACCGCGCTGGCTGGCCTGTTTGCGATAACAGGCCACGCTTTCGCTGTGGACGAGATTACGCGTGTCGATCAGATTCCGGTTCTGAAGGAAGAGACTCAGCACGCGACGGTCAGTGAGCGCGTCACGTCGCGCTTCACCCGTTCGCACTATCGTCAGTTCGATCTCGACGAGGCTTTTTCGACAAAAATTTTCGACCGCTATCTGAACCTGCTGGACTACAGCCATAACGTCCTGCTGGCGAGCGATGTCGAACAATTTGCCAAAAAGCAGACTCAGGTCGGGGATGAGTTACGCAGCGGCAAGCTGGACCTGTTCTACGACCTGTATAACCTGTCGCAGAAACGCCGTTTTGAGCGCTATCAATACGCGCTTAAGGTGCTTGAACGTCCAATGGACTTCACGGGTAACGACACCTTTAATCTTGACCGCAGTAAATCGCCGTGGCCAAAAGATGAAGCCGAGCTGAATCAGCTGTGGGACAGCAAAGTTAAGTACGACGAGCTGAGCCTCAAACTCACCGGTAAGGATGAGAAAGAGATCCGCGAAACGCTGACCCGCCGCTACAAATTTGCCATTCGTCGCCTGGCGCAGACCAACAGTGAAGATGTTTTCTCGCTGGCGATGACCGCCTTCGCGCACGAAATCGATCCGCATACCAACTATCTCTCTCCGCGCAACACCGAGCAGTTTAACACCGAGATGAGCCTCTCCCTTGAAGGGATCGGCGCGGTGCTGCAGATGGACGACGATTACACCGTCATTAACTCCATGGTTGCCGGCGGTCCGGCTGCTAAAAGCAAGGCGATAAACGTAGGCGATCGCATTGTGGGTGTCGGTCAGGTTGGTCAGAGCATGGTCGATGTCATCGGCTGGCGTCTGGATGATGTGGTTGCCCTGATCAAAGGGCCGAAAGGCAGTAAAGTCCGTCTGGAAATTCTGCCAGCGGGCAAAGGCACCAAGACCCGTATCGTTACCCTGACCCGCGAGCGCATCCGTCTGGAAGATCGCGCGGTGAAAATGTCGGTGAAAACCGTAGGTAAAGATAAGGTTGGCGTGCTGGATATTCCTGGTTTCTATGTGGGCCTGACGGACGACGTCAAAGTGCAACTGCAGAAGCTGGAAAAACAGAACGTTAAGAGCGTTATTATCGATCTGCGTACCAACGGCGGCGGTGCCCTGACCGAGGCAGTTTCGCTTTCGGGTCTGTTTATCCCGTCTGGTCCGGTGGTACAGGTTCGCGACAATAACGGTAAAGTGCGTGAAGACGCCGATACCGATGGCGTCGTCTACTACAAAGGGCCGCTGGTAGTGCTGGTCGATCGCTTCAGTGCTTCGGCATCGGAGATCTTTGCTGCCGCCATGCAGGATTATGGCCGCGCGCTGATTGTTGGCGAACCAACCTTCGGTAAGGGCACCGTACAGCAGTACCGCTCTCTGAACCGCATTTACGATCAGATGCTGCGTCCGGAATGGCCAGCGCTGGGCTCGGTGCAGTACACCATTCAGAAGTTCTACCGCGTGAATGGCGGCAGTACCCAGCGTAAAGGCGTGACCCCGGATATCATCATGCCGACGGGAACCGAAGAGACTGAAACAGGTGAGAAGTTTGAAGATAACGCGTTGCCGTGGGATAGCGTGAACGCTGCCACCTTCGTGAAATCGGGCGATATGACTCCGTTTGGTCCGGCGCTGCTGAAGCAGCACGACGATCGCATCGCCAAAGATCCTGAGTTCCAGTACATCATCAAAGATATTGCCCGCTTCAACGCCCTGAAGGCGAAACGCAATATCGTCTCTCTGAATTACGCGCAGCGTCTGAAAGAGAATGAAGAGGATGATGCAACACGTCTGGCGCGGATCAACGACCGCTTCAAACGTGAAGGAAAGCCAGCCCTCAAAAAACTGGACGACCTGCCGAAGGATTATCAGGAGCCGGATCCTTATCTTGATGAGACGGTGAAAATCGCTATCGATCTGGCGAAACTGGAAAAAGAGAAGCCAGCCGGGAATCCCGCTCCGGCTAAATAATCTCCCCTGACAGGCACAAGAAATTGTGCCTGTTTTTTTGTTAACCGCATCCTGCCGTCAGGCATTCCTTTTATTGTGTAAAGTTGTGTCTTTCTGGTGACTTACGCCGCTGCAATCCTTGAAAATATACGGAATACCCATACGATGTGGGTAATCGCATAGTGCGTTTTGTTAAACTGAGGTTAAAAGAATATTATGATGCGAATCGCGCTCTTCCTGCTCACCAACCTGGCGGTCATGGTGGTCTTCGGGCTGGTGCTCAGCCTGACAGGAATTCAGTCGAGCAGCGTTCAGGGTTTGTTAATTATGGCGCTGCTGTTTGGTTTTGGTGGCTCCTTTATCTCACTGCTGATGTCCAAGTGGATGGCACTGAAGTCCGTTGGCGGTGAGGTTATTGAGCAACCGCGTAACGATATGGAACAGTGGTTGATGACCACCGTTGCCAACCAGTCCCGTCAGGCGGGTATCGCCATGCCGCAGGTGGCGATCTATCACGCGCCGGATATCAACGCCTTTGCCACCGGCGCGCGTCGCGACGCCTCTCTGGTTGCAGTGAGTACCGGCCTGTTGCAGAACATGAGCCGTGATGAAGCCGAAGCGGTTATCGCCCACGAGATCAGCCACATTGCTAACGGCGATATGGTGACCATGACCCTGATTCAGGGTGTAGTGAACACCTTCGTAATCTTTATCTCGCGTATTATTGCCCAGATTGCCGCAGGCTTTATGGGTGGCGATCGTGAGGAAGGCGAATCGAGTAACGGTAACCCGCTGATCTACTTCGCGGTCTCTATGGTGCTGGAACTGGTATTTGGTATTCTGGCGAGCATTATCACCATGTGGTTCTCCCGTCACCGTGAATTCCACGCGGATGCGGGTTCAGCCAAACTGGTGGGGCGCGAGAAGATGATTGCTGCGCTGCAGCGTCTGAAAACCAGCTATGAACCGCAGGAAGCCTCAAGCATGATGGCATTCTGCATCAACGGTAAATCAAAATCGCTGAGCGAGCTGTTCATGTCTCACCCGCCGCTGGATAAGCGTATTGCAGCGCTGCGTAACGGTGAATACCTGAAATAACGGCTGGGTTTGCTAATAAAAAAGCGCGTCTGAAGACGCGCTTTTTTTATGCCTGCGAACGAGGCTGGCTCACCCGCAATCCGCTGATGATGGCCGCGACGATAGCCAGCGTGCCGGCGGTCAGCAGCGCCAGATGCGTGCCGCTTTGTCCGGCCAGGTTGAACATCAACGCCACCAGCGCCGCGCCGGTACTCTGTCCCAGCAGGCGGGCGGTGCCCAGCATCCCACTGGCGCCGCCGCTGCGATGGCGGGGGGCTGAGGTAATAATGGTATGGTTATTCGGTGACTGGAACAGACCAAAGCCCGCCCCGCATAGCACCATCCGCCAGATAATATCCAGATCGTGAGGTGCCGCAGGCAGCAGGGCGAGAGCGAAAAGACCTGTCGCCATCACCACCAGACCCAGTGCCCCCAGTAACCCCGCATGCACCCGTTCAATCAGATAGCCCGCCAGCGGCGCCATCACCATCGTTGCCAGCGGCCAGGGGGTTAGCAGCAGGCCCGTTTCCACTTCCGAGCGGCCAATCACGCTCTGCAGGAAGAAGGGCAGAGAGACCATCGCCAGCATCTGCGCGCAGAAGGAGCAGATGGAGGTGCAGATGGAGAGGGAGAAGAGCGGAATACGCAGCAGATCTACCGGCAGTAACGGCACCGGCAGTGCCAGCTGACGCCGCACGAAGAAGAAGCCTACCACCAGCAGCGCCACGACCTCGCCCGCAATCAGCGTCAGCGACTGTCCCTGGGCGAAGCCGCTCAGGGCGGTGATCAGCAGGCCAAAGGTGAGGGCGTTCATGACCGCGCTCGGGAGATCGAATTTTGGCATACTGCTTTTCGGTCCGTTGGCGGGTAAATAGCGCAGGGCGAACAGCAACGCCACGATCCCAAGTGGAACGTTGATTAAAAATAGCCACTGCCAGGAAGCGACCGAGAGGATCGCTGCGGCGATGGTCGGACCCGCCGCCGAGGAGACGGCCACAATAAAGGAGTTAATGCCCATCCCCCGGCCCAGATGCCGCTGTGGGTAGATGAGACGAATCAGCGCAGTATTAACGCTCATCAGCGCCGCCCCGCCGAACCCCTGCATGATACGCGCCAGCGTCAGCATGTGCAGCGTATCTGAAAGGGCGCAGAAGAGGGATGTCAGCGTAAATACCGCCAGCCCGCACTGATAAACCCGGCGGTAGCCAAACATATCCCCGAGAAACGAGAACGAGAGCAGCGAGATAACAATGGCTATCTGGTAGGCGTTAACGATCCAGATTGAGCTGGCCGGGGAGGCATTCAGGTCGCTGGCAATGGTTGGCAGGGCGACGTTGGCGATAGCGCCATCCAGTACAGCCATTGAAATACCGATGATAATGGTGGCAATAGCGCCATAGCGTTGCGGCAGCGGCAGGCCATCTTTTAGGGGTGTAGTCATGAAAATTAATTAGCAGTGGAGGTTATTATTAACAGGGTAACGATATTATCACTGTTATTTCGGCTGTATGTCGCAGATTTGTAACCAGGTAAAGCAGGATTGATTGCAGCAATGCATGAGCGAATTTATAATAAAAACCGGTTCTGAATTTTATAAAACACTTGCGTTGAGGTGATTAATGGCAATCGCGGATTTGGATAAACAGCCAGATTCTGTTTCATCCGTGTTAAAGGTGTTCGGCATCCTGCAGGCGCTAGGTGAAGAGCGCGAAATCGGTATTACTGAGCTGTCCCAGCGTGTGATGATGTCAAAAAGCACCGTTTATCGCTTTTTACAGACCATGAAATCACTGGGTTATGTTGCACAGGAAGGCGAGTCTGAAAAGTACTCCCTGACCCTGAAGTTATTTGAATTGGGCGCGCGTGCGCTGCAGAACGTCGATCTGATCCGTAGCGCGGATATTCAGATGCGCGAACTTTCCCGTCTGACGAAAGAGACGGTGCACCTGGGGGCGCTGGATGAAGACAGTATCGTCTATATCCATAAAATTGACTCCATGTATAACCTGCGTATGTACTCACGCATTGGCCGCCGCAACCCGCTCTACAGTACCGCTATAGGTAAAGTTCTGCTGGCATGGCGCGACCGCGATGAAGTGAAGCAGATCCTTGAGAACGTGGAGTACAAACGCAGCACTGAGCGTACCATTACCACCACTGAAGAGCTGTTGCAGGTGCTGGATAAAGTTCGTGAGCAGGGTTATGGCGAAGATAACCAGGAGCAGGAAGAGGGTCTGCGCTGCATCGGCGTTCCGGTATTCGACCGTTTCGGTGTCGTTATTGCCGGCCTGAGTATCTCCTTCCCGACGCTGCGTTTCTCTGAAGAGCATCTGCACGAGTACGTTGAAATGCTGCACACGGCGGCGCGTAAGATTTCTGAACAGATGGGTTACAACGACTATCCGTTCTGATTGAAAACGCCATAAAAAAACGCGGCCAGATGGCGGCGTTTTTTTATGCATTGGATCAGCCGTTATCGATCACTGTCTCGCTCTTTCGCAGGAGCGGGCAGCGGGAGAGTCCGATAATACCGCTGTCTGAATGAATATACTGCGCCGTGCTGACGCCGCGGGCGGTGAGATACTTGCACTGGATCCCGAGCCCGCCTGCATTCTCTTTACTGCCGATCAAGACGCCGTAACCCGCGAGCAGTACACCTGTCCAGACCAGTGCTATAACAATCAATGTGCGAATAAAAAAGCGCATCATTACCTCATTTTTTGAATAACTGCCGCTTAGCGTAATCGATACACTTACTTTAACAAGTCTATGATTCCGAAAGCATCGCCTTCGCGTTACAGTTAGGCATGGTTTAAGTTGCGCATGATAACCTGGCATCAGGCAGTTACGGTACGGAGAGTGGAGTGAAGAAAATACGCTGGGTTATTCTGGTCTTAGTGTTAGTGGCCTGTGTTTTGCTTTGGACGCAGACCATCAATGTGATGTGCGACCAGGATGTACAGTTCTTTAGCGGTATTTGTTCTATTAATAAGTTTATCCCCTGGTAGTTGTCATTTTTATCGCAAGTGATTTCCTTCCTTAACGCGAGTGGTAAAATAGGCGCTTTTATGGGGGAGTGAAATGGGTGAGTTAGTCAATTCCGGGATGTTCAGCGTGGCATCTCTGGCGATTTCGGTCGTACTGCTGGTTGCGGGCCTGGTGCTGTGGTTTTTTGTCAATCGCGCGAGCTCCCGTACCAACGAGCAGATCGAACTGCTGGAGAAGTTAGTCGACCTGCAGAAACGACAGAATGTCTTGCTGCGTCGGCTGTGCGAAGCTAATGAACCGGAAGAGAAAGAGGTACCAAAAGCGCCAGAAGAGACGGCTAAGAGCCAGGACGATGACTTTATTCGTCTGGTAGCCGAACGCTAATCGGTCAGGGGAGGTGAGTATGGCCTGGCGTAATCCCTGGTATAACCCCTCCCTTGCGCATCATACCCCGCAGGGTTTCCGCAATCTGGATGCCCCTGTCCGTCAACCCGGCGATGTGGAACGCTGGCGCAAGGCGCGTAAAGCCGCCGGGTTGCCCAAACCGCCTTCAGAAGGCTATGACGCCTTTATCCGCCAGTGGTGGCAACCCGTTACGCTCAACACCCTTGAAGAAGATGGCGTCTGGTGGCTGGGCCACGCCAGCCTGCTGCTACGTCTGAACGGAAAGTACATCCTCACCGATCCGGTCTTTTCCCGGCGCGCCTCGCCGGTGTCGTTTGCCGGGCCGATAAGAAAAACGCCCCCGGTGATGAGTGTCGCGGCGCTTCCGCCACTTGATGCCGTTGTCATTTCCCATAACCATTTTGATCACCTGGACTCCGCCACGGTGCGCCAGCTTCTGCGACGCTTTCCGCAGTTGACCTTTTTTGTGCCTTTAGGACTAGCGGAGTGGTGTCGTCGCCGTGGGGCGAAACAGGTTATCGAACTGGACTGGTGGCAGAGCTACGTTTTCGAAGGGCTGGTGTTTACCGCCGTACCGGCGCAACACTGGAGCATGCGTAGCCTCTGGGATCGCGATCGCTCGTTATGGTGTGGCTGGGTCTTTGAGAGTGAGCAGCAGCGCTTCTGGTTTAGCGGCGATACCGGTTTTACCCCGGAGCTGTTAACCATTCCGGAACGATTGGGAAAACTGGATGCCGCCGCCATACCTGTCGGAGCCTATGCACCACGTTGGTTCATGTCGATTCATCATATGGATCCGCAGGCGGCGGTGAACCTCTGGCAACAGCTGGGTATGCCGCTGGCGATCCCGATCCACTGGGGTGTCTTTGAACTGGCAGATGAATCACTGGATGAGCCCGTCAGAGAGCTCGCGCAGGCACTGGCAGAGTTATCCCCGCGCAGCGATAACTTTCATCCTCTGCGCATTGGTCAATATTTATCCTTGTAAACTGTTACTGGTTCAATTAGCGAATATTCTTTATTAAACCGACAGGCGTCATATTTTATTTTAATCGAAACGTTTTGATTGCCTTTTTTTGAGGCAGGTTCATAAAAATATCATTATTTTGGTGCATAGCGAATAACCGGTTTAGGTGTATATAACTTAAACAAGCGAAGCGATATACAATGTTTTTTTCCTGCAACAATCCCTTGTCGTTACGATCAATTCAGCATAACTTTTCACGAAAAGTTCTAAATGAAATAGCGATTACAGAAATTCTGGCGCGCTTGCTGGACGATATGAAGTTATTGAGCTAATGTAAAAAAGTCTTTGATAACAGCGCTTATCCTGACAGCGACTGGGCAGGCAACATTTTGGTCTGGTATACACTGAACGTGCATTACTGTGCAGATTGTGGCAAGTCAGTCTCGGAATTTGTGCGGCTGATCGAGACACGTTTAAAAATGGCTTGCCATTATTTAAGTTGTATGTGATAACACGGTTTGGGTCAAACGAGGTACAGTTCTGTTTATGTGTGGCATTTTCAGTAAAGAAGTCCTGAGTAAACACGTTGTCGTTGAATACCGCTTCTCTGCCGAACCTTATATTAGTGCCTCATGCAGTAATGTCTCAGTTTTATCTCAGTTAATGCCCGCGGGCTAAGAAAACATTCTAAGGAATTTTGCAAATGGCAAAGATCAAAGGTCAAGTTAAGTGGTTCAACGAGTCTAAAGGTTTTGGTTTCATTACTCCTGCTGACGGCAGCAAAGATGTATTCGTACATTTCTCTGCAATCCAGGGTAACGGCTTCAAAACTCTGGCTGAAGGCCAGAACGTTGAGTTCGAAATTCAGGACGGCCAGAAAGGTCCGGCTGCTGTTAACGTAACCGCTATCTGATCGAACCCCTGCCTGATCTGAAGCGTCATAACGTTTCAGTTGCAGAGATATAAAGCCTCGCCTGTGCGGGGCTTTTTAATGGAGATTTTTCAAAGTATTACCACATGCGTCGCTGTTAGCAGTTTGTTTCAAAGCTGCGAGAGTATTAGCATTGTTTTCACCCTCGCGGCTCAAATTTGCCGTTAAATCAGGGCGTTGTTACTCAGCCCTGGAGCCCTGGTGAAAAAGAAACCCGTCAATCCCGCAGCAAACTTCACCCCGTTACGTTTTGCTCTCCTCTGTCTGGTGATTTTAGGCAGTCTTTTCTTTCTTCTTGGTCGTGTCGCCTGGTTGCAGATCGTTAAACCCGATCCGCTGGTTAAGCAGGAGGATATGCGCTCCCTGCGCGAGGTCGCCATCAATGCCCCCAGAGGGATGATCATGGACAGGGAGGGGAGACCGCTGGCCGTAAGTGTGCCGGTGCGGGCGGTGTGGGCGGATCCGAAAACGGTGCTGGCAAAAGGGGGAGTGGGCTTTGACGCGCGCTGGCAGGCATTAGCCAGTGCGCTACATCTGTCGCTCCCCACGCTTGCGGCGCGCATCAACAGCAATCCACATGGCCGTTTTATCTATCTGGCCCGCCAGGTGGATCCCGCTCAGGCCCAGTGGATCGCTAAACTCCGGCTGCCTGGTATCAGCCTGCGTGATGAGTCGCGCCGTTTTTACCCGGCCGGACACGTAGCGGCTAACCTGATCGGCTTTACCAATATCGACGGCCAGGGCATCGAAGGGATCGAGAAAAGTTTTAATGCACAGCTCACCGGCAAACCCGGCCTGCGCCGCGTGCGTGAGGATCGCTTCGGACGCGTAATCGAAAATATTACCGAAGTGCCGCCCGTTCCGGCGCATAACATCCAGTTGAGCATTGATGAGCGGCTGCAGACCATCACGGAAGATGCGCTGGACAATGCTGTCGCCTGGAATAAAGCGGAGTCGGGGGCAGCGGTGCTGATCAACATCCAGACTGGCGAGATCCTGGCGATGGCCAACTACCCGGATTTCAATCCCAACAACCGCGAGGGTGCCACGCTGAACGATTTTCGTAATCGCGCCATCAGCGACACCTTTGAACCCGGCTCTACCGTCAAGCCGCTGGTGCTGATGACCGCCCTGCAGCAGGGGCTGGTGCAGCCAGACAGCGTGATCGACACCCATCCCTACACCCTGGCCGGACACCGCATTCGCGACGTCGGTTACTACCCGGAGCTGACGCTGACCGGCATACTGCAAAAATCGAGCGACACGGGTGTGTCGCGCCTGTCGCTGGCGATGCCGATCCAGCGGCTACTGGATACTTACCACGGGTTTGGTTTTGGTCGTTCCACCGGTCTCGGATTAACGGGAGAGAGCAGCGGCCTGCTGCCGGAGCGTAAATTCTGGAGCCAGCTCGATCGCGCCACCTTTGCCTTCGGCTACGGCCTGATGGTCACGCCATTACAGCTCGCCCACGTCTACGCCACTATCGGCAGCTATGGCCTGGAGCGTCCACTCTCTATCACCCGCATCGACCCGCCGGTTATGGGTACCCAGGTGATGCCCGCGTCGATTGTGAAGGAGGTGGAACATATGATGGAAAGCGTAGCCCTGCCGGGTGGGGGCGGCATCAAAGCCGCGGTGCGTGACTACCGGGTGGCGGTGAAAACCGGCACCGCGAAGAAAATCGACGATGGCGGTAATTATGTCGACAAATATGTGGCCTATACCGCCGGCGTCGCACCGGCCAGCCGCCCTGTATTTGCCCTGGCGGTGGTGATTAACGATCCGCAAAACGGTGCCTATTACGGCGGGGCGGTTTCGGCACCAGTCTTCAGCCAGATTATGGGCGACGTGCTGCGCATCGAAAACATCAAGCCGGATGGACTCCCGGCCGATTCCAGCCATCTTATCGTCATGCGTTAAGCAAGGCGTTTTATAGCGAGGCGATTAGCGGTACACTTTCGCCCTTTATGATTGCCCGGAGTTCCCATGACATTCTGCTGTCCTCTTTGCCACGCGCCGCTCGCCCATGCGGATAAAAGTTACGCCTGCCCACAGGGGCATCGGTTCGATATGGCGAAAGAGGGCTATGTCAATCTGCTGCCGGTCCAGCACAAGCGGTCGCGCGATCCGGGCGACAGTGCAGAGATGATGCAGGCGCGCAGGGCCTTCCTCGATGCCGGGCACTATCAGCCCCTGCGTGACGCGGTAGCCGGTAAGCTGGCGGCCTTACTGCCGGAGGGTACGACGTCACTTCTCGATATTGGCTGTGGCGAAGGCTATTACACGGCTGCCTTTGCCCAAACTGCGCAGGAAAAGGGCGCGGCCACCTTTGGTCTGGATGTCTCGAAATCTGCCATCCGCGCAGCGGCTAAACGCTATTCAGAGGTGACGTTCTGTGTGGCCTCCAGCCATCGTCTGCCTTTTGAAGAGAACAGTATGGATGCGGTCGTTCGCATCTACGCCCCCTGCAAAGGCGAGGAGCTGGCGCGCGTGGTAAAAGAGGGCGGCTGGGTGATCACCGTGACGCCAGGACCGCGTCACCTGATGGAGCTGAAAGGGCTGATTTACAGTGAAGTTCTGCTGCATGCACCGCATTCGGAGCAGCTGGAGGGCTTTGTACTGAAAGAGGCGCTGTCGCTGGCCTATAACATGTCACTGACTGGAAAAGAGGCGGTAGCGCTGCTGCAGATGACGCCGTTTGCGTGGCGGGCAAAGCCGGAGGTGTGGGAGGCGCTGGCAAAACAGGCGCATTTCAGCTGCCAGACAGATTTTAGTATCCACTGCTGGCAGCGAGTCAGTTAACCGGCGAAGTGGCTCCACATAATCTGTGCGCCAATGCCGATCAAGACGATACCGCCGAGGATCTCGGCGCGTTTCCCTAACAGCGGGCCAATAAAACGGCCAATCATCATGCCCAGGGTAGACATAATAAAGGTCGCGCAGCCGATCGCCAGCGCGGTGGCAATGATGTTGACCTGCAGGAAAGCCAGGCCGACGCCGACGGCCATCGCATCCAGACTGGTAGCAATAGCGGTTGTCACCAGTAGCCAGAAGCCGTGACGCTGAATCGGCTCATCGTCCTCGACATCATTCCGAATACCTTCGATAACCATACGTCCGCCGAGGAAGGTCAGAAGAATAAAGGCGATCCAGTGGTTCCACTCCAGCACGAACTGGCTGGCGAGCATCCCCAGCCCCCAGCCAATCAGCGGGGTCAGGGTTTCGATAGCACCAAAAATAAGACCGGTACGCAGGGCTTCAGAGAACTTAGGTTTATGCAGCGTGGCGCCTTTGCCCATGGAAGCGGCGAATGCATCCATCGACATGCCAAAGGCCAGAAGAAGTGTTGCAGAGAGGTTCATCAGCGCGTCCAGACCGGGGATATCCATATGACACATCACTGCCCCCAGTAAACAGCAGTCGATGCGTCTATGGTCTCGCCTGATCCTTTTGCTGTGCAGAAAAATCCGTACGTGCCACGTTTTGCAACGAGTATGTTGACACGTACATTTCCGGTAAACCGGAAATCGGCTACTCCCCAACGACGGGCGCAACCTTAACATATTTTGAGAATATAAAACAACTACAGGGAAGTATTATTCAGATTAGTTTTTGATAACGATTTTCATTTAGAGGTTGATGTGAAAATAACGTTAATAATAGCCCGTAAATGTCGCGAAATAATATAGCTTTGGCTATATAACACTGTGAAAAGCATAGCGAAATATAGCCAGTGCTATTTTTGTATCTTATTGAGTTTTAATCAGTAATTTGTATATCTTCTCCAGATCGTCAATATTTCTTACCCGGATAAGCAAACGTCGCTGCTCTAATTGCATCACCAGCACGCCGTCTTCTGATAAATTCATCTCTTTAATGCGGTTATATTCTATCCAGACATTGGCGAAAAAGAATCCAGTAGATTTGAAGATTATTTTCGGCGCCCGGATCCAGAACAGGTAAAACCCCATTAATGCCAGGGCAGATAATAACCATGTGGTCAGTAATGCCCCCTGGCTCATCACGTTGTTATAGATAAGGATCAGCAGCAGACCGGTAAAGATGATGGCATCAACGCGACCGCGGCGCAGAAGGGGGATTGAGAGCAACGTCGCGCCGTTGCGGCGGGGCATGATCAATTCGTCGTAGAGGGCATACGCCAGAAGGGCAACAATAAAGACAACCAGTACGATGTCCGTGACCGTCATTCATCCTCCGGATAAAAAAACGGGGGCGTTCATGCCCCCGGTGTATTCACTAAAAAATTACAGACCCAGCAGACCGATAGCGTAACCGACGATACCGATAACGAAGAAGCCGACGATGATCCACAGCGCATTGACCTTTTTACGCAGCAGCCACATACAGGCGAAGGTCAGCAGCAGCGGCACCAGGCCCGGCATCAGCTGGTCAAGAATGGTTTGCACGGTGGTCACACGGGTCTGACCATCCTGACCGGTGATGGTTGACACCACCAGCGGGATGTTAACGTGCGTCCACTTGTTAACCAGCGCCCCCATGACAAACAGGCCGAGGATTGACGCCCCCTCAGTCAGTTTCTGCAGGAAGCCGCCGCCCATATCTTGGACGATATCCACGCCCTTACGGTAGCCATAGGCCACACCGTAGTAACGGGTTGCCAGACGTACCACGTTAAACAGGATAAAGAAGAGTAGAGGACCCAGCAGGCTACCGCTCATGGCGATACCCGCACCGAGCGCGGCGAAGACCGGACGCACGGTACCCCAGAAGATCGGGTCACCTACGCCCGCCAGCGGCCCCATCAGACCCACTTTGATACCGTTGATGGCACCATCGTCAATCTCTGCGCCGTTAGCACGCTGCTCTTCCATCGCCAGCGTTACGCCCAGAACCGGCGCCGCAACGTATGGATGGGTGTTGAAGAATTCCAGGTGACGCTTAATCGCCTGACGACGCGCTTCGTTGTTTTCCGGGTACAGGCGTTTGATCGCCGGTACCATTGAGAAGCAGAAGCCCAGCGCCTGCATACGTTCGAAGTTCCATGAACCCTGGAACAGGTTTGAACGGATGAACACGCCACGAATATCACCCGAAGTCAGTTTTTTCTGAGGGGTATTTTTAGTCATATCAACCATTTCGCTCACCTGCTAGTCCAGTTCGTTATCGAGATCGTTATTACCAGCAACCTGTGCGCTACCGGCTACGCGGTTATATTTCGGGCTGAGCTGGATGTAGAGGATAGCCATTACCGCACCAATCACACCCAGTGCCACCAGGTTGAAGTTGGTAAATGCCGCGGTAACGAAGCCAAGATAGAAGAACGGCATCAGATAGCCTGCGCGCATCATGTTGATGACCATCGCATAACCGACTACCACGATCATGCCGCCTGCAATGTTCAGACCGCTGGTGACCACTTCAGGAATGGCGTTCAGCATGCCCTGGACTTCGCTGGTACCGACGGAGATTGCCACGATCACCGCCGGGATAGCGATACGCATGGCTTGCAGGAACAGGGACGAGACGTGGATCCACGACAGCGCCGTCAGGTTGCCATTCTCCGCCGCCTTATCTGCCGCATGCTGGAATGCAACGGTGATAGTACGCACGATGATGGTCAGTACCTGGCCTGCTGCAGCCAGTGGGATAGCCAGCGCGATACCGGCGCCGATATTTTGATGGCCGGCAATGACCAGCACGGTAGAGATGATGGAGGCGAGAGCCGCATCCGGCGCAACGGCCGCACCGATGTTCATCCAGCCCAGGGCGATCATTTCCAGGGTACCACCGATGATGATACCGGTTTTCATATCCCCGAGAACGGCGCCAATTAACGTACAGGCGACCAGCGGACGGTGAAACTGAAATTCATCTAGTACGGATTCCATACCCGCTATACACGCGACGATGAACACCAGCACAATCTGAAGAGTGGTAATCTCCATTGTACTTCTCCTATAGCTTTAACAGACTTAAGTGTGAAATTTGTCAACCAGCGCCGGCTTATTTCGCCACTTTGCTGATCAGATCCATCATTTTCAGTTTCGGGTCGGTAGAGACTTTACGGACTTCAAGCTCGATTCCGCGATCGTTGAGTTTCCTGAACGCTTCGATATCTTTTTCGTCCACCGACACCGCATTGTTCACCTGCGTTTTGCCCTGACGGTAAGCCATACCACCGATGTTCACGGAGGTGATTTTTACCCCTTCCTCAACAATACGTTCGACGTCTGTTGGGTTGGTAAACAGCAGCATCACGCGCTCACCCGCATATTTCGGGTTGTTATAAACGCGGATCATCTTGGCGACATCCACCACGTGCGCGGTGACGCCCGGCGGAGCCACTTGGGTAAGGAGGGTTTTACGAACCGTATCAGCGGCGACTTCATCGCTGACCACAATGATGCGCTGGACGTTGGTCTCTTTGGTCCAGCGGGTAGCCACCTGGCCGTGAATCAGACGGTCGTCGATACGCGCCAGGCCAATCTGCATGTAATCGTTCGGGCCCATCGGCTTAAGCGGGGCGGCGGCTTTCGGGGCCGCAGCCGGGGCAGGGGCAGCCGCCGGAGCGACGTTTTCTCTAGGTTTCGCTTTCAGCGCTTTCACGCCTTCACGACCGGTTTCGACAGCCAGGGCAACCAGCTCGTCAAAGCTCGGGTTGTCATCACGGGCCATCAGCGTCTCGACCAGCATGGGGATGTTAACCCCGGCAACCACTTCATGCTGCTCTTTATCAACCACAATGCGGCTTGCTGCGTTAAACGGACTGCCGCCCCAGGTATCAACAAGAAACAGCACGCCGCTGCTGGTATCCAGATTTGCCAGTTGAGCGGTATATTTTTCTATCAGCGTCTCAGCATTTTCACCGGGAACGAAATCGATCCAACCGACGTTTTCCTGTTCGCCTAAAAGCATTTCTGCGGTTTTAAGTAACTGCTCTGCAGCCCAACCATGTGTGCCTATAACAATAGCAATAGTCACTTGCTACCTCCTTTTATTATCGTTAATGCCCCCGGGTGAGAGGAGCATTAGAGATCATCTTCGAAAGAACGAATCGATTCAGATAAGGGTTAGAGTTCAATTAACTAAGACTTACGCGATTTATTTTAGACATCGAAAAAATAATTTATGTGATGAAGATCCGTAATTTAGCCTAAGCCAATGAGATATTTCTGTGATCAAAAAAAGCACGGAAACATCTTTTTGCAAAGGAAAGTAAATCTTTGCCAAAAAGCTCAGGTCTCTGATATGTTTACCATCCGTTTAATTGTCAGGAGTATGGGGCAGTAGCCCACTGTATGGACCGTCACCGACGCCAGTCACACACCCGGCCAGCTCTGGCCAGCCTTATCGGCGATTCGCGCCACTCACTGTTTACGTTCTTTACCGCTTCGCCCGACCTTTTCGCGGCGCCGTTTTGCCATTCCTTTAGCAGGAGCTTGTCATGGAATTCTTAATGGACCCGCAAATCTGGGTAGGATTGCTCACGCTGGTGGTACTTGAGATTGTTCTCGGTATCGATAACCTCGTGTTTATCGCGATCCTTGCGGATAAACTTCCACCTAAACAACGTGATAAAGCACGTTTAATCGGTCTGTCGCTGGCGCTGATTATGCGTCTTGCGCTGCTGTCGGTGATCTCATGGATGGTTACGCTTACGCAACCGCTGTTCACCGCCTTCAACTTCACCTTCTCAGGGCGCGACCTGATCATGCTGCTGGGGGGGATATTCCTGCTCTTCAAAGCCACAACCGAGCTCCATGAACGGCTGGAAAACCGCCAGCACGACGACGGACACGGTAAAGGCTATGCCAGCTTCTGGGTAGTGGTACTGCAAATCGTGGTACTGGACGCGGTCTTCTCCCTCGACGCGGTCATTACCGCTGTCGGTATGGTTAACCACCTGCCGGTGATGATGGCGGCCGTGATCATCGCGATGGCGGTGATGCTACTCGCTTCGAAGCCGTTGACGCGATTCGTTAACCAGCATCCGACCGTGGTGGTGCTCTGTCTGAGCTTCCTGCTGATGATCGGTCTGAGCCTGGTGGCAGAAGGTTTCGGCTTCCATATTCCGAAAGGCTATCTGTACGCCGCCATTGGTTTCTCCATCATTATAGAGCTGTTTAACCAGATTGCCCGTCGCAACTTTATTCGTCAGCAGTCGAACCAGCCGCTGCGAGCCCGTACCGCTGATGCGATTCTGCGTCTGATGGGCGGCCGCCGCGAAGCCAAAGCACAGCAGGACAGCGATAACCATGTCCCGGTGCCGGTTCCGGAAGGCGCCTTTGTCGAAGAAGAGCGCTATATGATCAACGGCGTGCTGTCGCTGGCCTCGCGTTCCCTGCGTGGCATCATGACCCCACGCGGTGAAATCAGCTGGGTCGATGCCAGACTGAGCGTGACGGAAATCCGCCAGCAGTTGCTCTCCTCCCCGCACAGCCTGTTCCCGGTGTGTCGCGGCGAGCTGGATGAGATCATCGGCGTGGTTCGTGCCAAAGAGATGCTGGTGGCGCTGGAAGAGGGCGTGGACGTTGAGGCTATCGCCGCCGCGTCGCCTGCTATCGTGGTGCCGGAAACGCTCGACCCGATCAACCTGCTTGGCGTGCTGCGCCGTGCCCGGGGTAGCTTTGTCATCGTGACTAACGAGTTTGGCGTGGTGCAGGGCCTGGTAACGCCGCTGGATGTTCTGGAAGCGATTGCCGGTGAGTTCCCGGATGCCGACGAAACGCCGGAAATCGTTAACGATAATGATGGCTGGCTGGTCAAAGGCACCACGGATCTGCACGCCCTGCAACATACGCTGGGGCTGGAACACCTGACCAACCACGATGAAGATATCGCAACGGTGGCCGGTCTGGTGATTGCCGTGAATGGTCAAATTCCGCGAGCCGGTGATGTGCTTGAGCTGCCGCCGCTGAAGATAACCATCGTGACCGCCAACGATTACCGCGTTGATCTGGTGCGCATTGTTAAAGAACAGTCCGCCCACGACGAAGAAGAGTAATTACGGAGTCGACGGCATCATATCGCCGTTATGAGAGGCTGGCGGAGGTGAACTCTCCGCCAGCCACTGCGGGAAATCCCGCAGTGGCATTGGCCGCGCATACAAAAATCCCTGAAGGATATCCACACCGTGCAGGCGCAGATGGCTCGCCTGGTCGCTGGTTTCCACCCCTTCAGCCACCAGTTCAATATTCAGACGCTGGGCCAGGGCGATGATAATGTCTGTCACCGTTGAGTTGACGGCATCCGTGCCGATGGCGGCGGTAAAGGATTTATCAATTTTCAGCACTTCCGGATTGAGTTTCTCCAGCCACGAAAGCGAACTGCTCCCGGTACCAAAATCGTCAATCGCCAGCTTCACCCCTTTCTGATGTAACGCCTCTACCATGTTGTAATCCATCTCCAGCAGGGTATCGCGCTCGGTTAATTCAATCACCAGCTGCTGCGCGGGCTCGGCACTGAACCAGACGCGATTCAGATCGTGAAGCAGAGTACCGTCACGGAAATGGCTGGCCGCGACGTTGATCCCAATATGAAAGCCCGGCGCGGGCGGAAATATGGCCAGATGGCGGACGGTTTCGATAAGCACGTAGCGGGTGAGGGGGACAATCAGGTTATGCTCCTCCGCCAGCGGAATAAAAATATCCGGGGCGATCCACCCCTGCCGCGGATTGTTCCAGCGCAGAAGAATTTCCACGCCGACGCAATCCTGTTTTTTGGCATCGATCAGCGGCTGGCAAAAGAGCTCAAACTCGCCGGAGGCCAGGCCAAAGTTGATCTCCCGGGTAAAGCTCATGCGACTGGCGGTGGCAAGCCAGGCGATATACCCCACCAGCATGCTGAATATCACCGCCAGCGGCAGCTGCGACGGCAGACTTTTCAGCGCCAGCGCGGTCAGCCCCGGGCCGTTGACGGTGATGATGAAAGGAAAGTTGAGGGAAGCCTGCTGGTAAACGTTGTCGCCAGCGTCTGCTATCAGCCTGTCCGAAAGCTGGCGCTCATGGTTCAGGTACTTACCGCCAACGCTGAGGTTAACGTCGCTGATGATCGGCAACTGGGGCTCCAGCAGCATCCGGGCGATAAGGTCGATATTCACAATCTCCATGATGCCATCCTCACTCTGGCCGGGCGCCGGATACCACTGGATCAGCACCGGGCTGCCTTTCATCAGCGGCTGGTCTGTGGTCAGGAGCAGTAAGGGCTGCGCGGCGGGTAGCTGGGGCTCAAACTGGCTGATGGGGATATCGCGGTTACCGAACATGCTTGAGCAATAGAGAATGCCGTTTTTAATCAGGCCGATTGAGCGCACGGTTTGCAGGGAGGCGGCGTGCTTGCGCAGTAAAAAGTTGACCTCCACGCAGGGCAGGCCGATAAGCGGTTGTACCACCTCGCGTCCCGTCTCCAGCGGTTGCAGGATCTTATCCAGCGTATCGACAGCATGAGAGACAAAGGCCACGGCGGTCTGCTGATTTAAATTGCGCTGTGAAATAAAGCCGATAATTAGCGTGCAAACGAGAGTGGAAAGGGACAGCACGAGGCAGACGATTACCCGTTTGCGGCGATAATTTTTAATTATCCTGTGCGTTGTTTGCATGCCACGGTCACCCGAAGAGCCACTGGCGCAGATGCCCATGGCAACCTGGCTAGTGTAGTCGGCATTATTTCAGGTAACGAGGAAAGTGGATGAAATTCGCCCATCCTTATCAGATGGGCGTTTAGAGCATGAAAGACGAAAGTCGCAGAAGCGCTTTCAGCGTCTTAGTCGCACTGTACCTTGATGGCCAGACCGCCGCGGGACGTTTCGCGGTATTTGGCGTTCATGTCTTTGCCGGTTTCGTACATGGTTTCGATCACCTTATCCAGCGAAACGCGTGGTTCGCTGGTACGGCGCATCGCCATACGGGAGGCGTTGATCGCTTTCACAGAGGCAATCGCGTTACGCTCAATACACGGCACCTGCACCTGACCGGCCACCGGATCGCAGGTCAGACCGAGGTTATGTTCCATACCGATCTCGGCGGCCACGCATACCTGCTCCGGGCTGGCGCCCAGCAACTCAGCCAGACCGGCTGCCGCCATGGAACAGGCCACGCCCACTTCACCCTGACAGCCAACCTCAGCGCCGGAAATGGAAGCGTTCATCTTATACAGCGCGCCTACCGCGCCCGCGGCGAGGAAGTAGCGAATATAGATATCCGGGCTGACCGATTCGATAAAGTGATCGTAGTAGGCCAGCACTGCCGGAACGATCCCGCAGGCACCGTTCGTCGGTGCGGTCACCACACGGCCACCGGCGGCGTTCTCTTCGTTCACCGCGAGGGCAAACATGTTGACCCAGTCCACCACGTTCATCGGATCGTTGGAGTACTTATCCGTCGTGACCAGCATCCGGCGCAGGGCAGAGGCACGACGCGGCACGCGCAGCGGGCCAGGCAGTACCCCTTCGGTATTCATACCGCGATCGATACAGGCGCGCATGGTCTGCCAGACGTTGGCGAAATAGTCTTCAATCTCTTTCTTGCTGTGCAGCGCCAGCTCGTTCTGCATCACCATGCCGGAGAGGGACAAGCCAGTCTCCTTGCAGTAATTCAGCATCTCTGTCGCCGATTTGAACGGGTAAGGCACCTTTACGTCGCCCGTGACGTCCTGGCCGAAATGCTCTTCATCGACGATAAAGCCGCCGCCGATGGAGTAGTAGGTCTTGCTGTAGACCACTTTCTCGCCGTTGAAGGCGTGGATCTGCATCCCGTTTTCATGCAGGGAGAGGTTGTCGCTGCGAAAACGCATGCCGTCGTCCTGCGGGAAGTCCACTTCATGCTGGCCATTCGCCAGCAGCAGACGACCGCGCGTTTCCACGTCGCGAATAAACGCCGGAATGGCGTCAATATCTACGGTGTCCGGCATATTTCCGGCCAGACCCATAATAATGGCGATATCGGTGTGGTGGCCTTTACCCGTAAGCGACAGTGAACCGTAAACGTCTACAGCCACGCGGGTAACGCTATCCAGTAATCCTTTTTCGACCAGGTCATCGACGAACTGTTTACCGGCCTTCATCGGCCCGACAGTGTGGGAAGAAGAGGGACCAATCCCCACTTTGAACATGTCGAATATACTAATCACTTTAACACTCCTGACAGGGTTACCGGGTTTCCAGTAACGATGTAATAACTTCGCATAGTGTAAGAGGGAACCCTGTCGTCAGCTCAACTATTCACATGAATTAAACTAATGATTAACGCCTGATAAACTAATAGCGGGAGGCGGATCGCAAAGGCGCAAAAAAGAGGCGAATGTAAAGTATAGTCAAGGTTTCAGGCCGATCTGCAGCGCCAGCTCACGAATTATTCCCGCCGTCATGCCCCAGACAAAATAATGCTCATACCAGGAGAGCCACACCCGATGATCGTGGCCACGGCGATGAATATTGAGCGGATGATAACGGCCCAGACGCAGGGCTTCGGCCAGCGGCATTTCGAACACCGACTCCACTTCGTCCTCGCTGGCGTGATAGTGCAGATCCGGCGGAATAATCCCCACCACCGGCGTAACCTGAAAACCGGTGACGCTGTCCACCGGCGGCAGGACGCCAATCACCTCGACCTTGTGCGGCGGGATCGCCACCTCTTCCTCGGCTTCACGCAGGGCAGCGGCAATTAACGAGGCATCGGTGCTGTCCACCGCGCCGCCGGGAAAGGCCACCTGACCGGCATGTTTACGCAGCTTCGCCGAGCGCCGGGTCAACAGCAGGCCCGGCTGCTCCCGGCGCACCACCGGGATCAACACCGCCGCCTGACGCTGGTTCAGCGACGTGCTGTTCACCTGCGGGCGCAACAGCTGAAAACGCGATAAAAAATGGTCGAGGGTCAGGTCGTGGGTATTCACCAGTTAGCACTCCAGTTGTTGCAGAATACGATTTACTTTATCAAAGGTTTCCTGATATTCCGCCCCGGCCTGGCTGTCAGCCACAATGCCACCGCCTGCGGAACAGTAGATCTGCCCCTCCACCGCCGTCAGGGTGCGAATGGTGATGCTGGTATCCATGCCGCCGCAGAGGCTGATATAGCCGATGCTGCCGCACCAGGCGTTGCGTCGATGCGGCTCCAGCTCGTCGATGATCTCCATCGCCCGCACTTTGGGCGCGCCGGTGATCGACCCGCCGGGGAAGGCGGCGCGCAGCAGATCGCACGCGGTCTGCGTTTGCGGCAGGCGGGCGGTGATGGTGCTCACCAGATGATGCACGGCGGGGAAGGGCTCCACCACGAACAGTTCCGGCACCCGCACGCTTCCCGGCTCCGCCACCCGGCCAATGTCATTGCGCATCAGATCGACGATCATCAGGTTTTCCGCCCGGTCTTTCGGCGAGGCGGCGAGCTTCTCAGCCTGCTGGCGATCCGCCTCGGCATCCGCCAGCCGCGGCAGGGTGCCTTTAATGGGACGGGTCTGGATGGTGCCTTCCGCTAGGTGGATAAAACGCTCCGGGGAGAGGCTCAGGATCGCCCCCTCTTCAAGACGTAAAAAGGCGCTGAAGGGGGCGCGGTTGTTGGCGTTCAGCCGGGTAAACGCCTGCCATTCGTCGCCCTCGTAGCGAGCCTGGAAACGCTGGGCCAGATTCACCTGATAGCAGTCGCCGCTGTGCAGGAAGGCCTGCACTTGATCGAATTTTTCCTGGTACTCCGCCGCGGTCATATTGGCCTGCCAGCCGGAGGTCAGCCGGAATGCAGGTACATTCTCAGGGGAGCGCTGTGCTTCAAGCCAGGCCAGCCGCGCCTGTGCATCGCCATGACAGACCAGCGACACCCGCTGTTTGTGGTGATCAACGATTATCGCCCAGTCATACAGGCCCACCGCCATATCCGCCAGGGTGATATCACGCAAGGCCCGTTCCGGCAGCTTTTCGAAGCGGCGGCCAAGGTCATAGCCGAACAGCCCCAGCGCACCGCCCTGGAAGGGGAGATCCCGGTCAGGCGTGCAGGGCAGGCCCATTTCATCAAGGGCCTGCTGCAACAAACTCAGCGGGCAGGCGTCAGAATGAACCCCGTCGATCAGCGTATCCGCCCCGTGGGTCACCAGCGTGGTGCGCGGGTCGGCCACCAGAATATCAAAGCGACTGTAGGGGTGATCCGCATGGCCCGAGTGCAGCAGCATGGCCCACGGCAGATGGCTGAGCGGAGCAAACCAGAATTCTGCGGCGTCAGGACGCCACGGCAATGTCATAACAGCGGGGGATAACGAGTTCATGGGTGGTAAACAACCGGGCAGCGTGAAATAATTAGCGCCAATAATTTAGCAGGAGTTGACGATGTTTGCAGGTTTACCTTCACTGAGCCACGAGCAGCAGCAAAAGGCCGTCGAGCGCATACAGGAGCTGATGTCCCAGGGGATGAGCAGCGGGCAGGCAATTTCTCAGGTGGCAGAAGAGCTTCGCGCCACCCATACCGGCGAGCGGATCGTGGCGCGTTTTGAGGATGATGAAGAGGAGTAACGCCCTTACACCGCAGCGATAATCTTAATCTCAACCTTATACTGCGGCTTCATCAGCGTCGCCTGTACCGTGCAGCGTACAGGCGCGTGACCCGCCACTACCCACTCATCCCAGGCTTTGTTCATCGCCGCAAAATCCTCTTTACTGGCAAGGAAAATGGTCGCATCCAGAATGCGGGATTTGTCGCTGCCCTGTTTTTCCAGCACTGCGTCAATCTGCGCCAGGGTATTGGCGGTCTGTTCATAGGCGTCAGCATCCAGATTTTCCGGTACGCCGGTGTAGTAGAGGGTCTGGTTGTGGATCACTACATCTGACCAGCGGGCTTCGGCATCAATGCGCACAATTGTCATACACGTTTCCTCGTTATGGTGACTTTCTGCGGGCAAGACTGCCATATTGTTTTGCCTGCGTCACTCTCGACTGGCGCCAGGACGATCGGCCTGACATAATCCCTGTGCAAAATTACAGGGGGCAGAGTGGCAGACGATTTCGCAGCAGACGGACAGTTAGCAAAGGCAATTCCCGGCTTCAAGCCGCGCGAACCGCAGCGTCAGATGGCGCACGCGGTAGCCGAGGCGATCGACAGCGCCCAGCCGCTGGTGGTAGAGGCGGGTACCGGCACCGGTAAAACGTACGCCTATCTGGCGCCGGCGCTGCGCACGAAGAAGAAGGTGATCATCTCCACCGGTTCGAAAGCATTGCAGGATCAGCTCTACAGCCGCGATCTGCCCACCGTCGCCAAAGCCCTGAAATACAAAGGGCGTCTGGCTCTGCTGAAAGGGCGCTCCAACTATCTCTGCATTGAGCGGCTCGAACAGCAGGCGCTGGCGGGGGGCGATCTGCCGGTACAGACCCTCAGCGATGTGATCATCCTGCGCAGCTGGGCTAACCAGACCCAGGATGGCGATATCAGTACCTGCGCCAGCGTCGCCGAAGACTCACCCGCCTGGCCGCTGGTCACCAGCACCAACGACAACTGTCTGGGCAGCGACTGCCCGCTCTATAAAGACTGTTTTGTGGTCAAAGCGCGTAAAACGGCGATGGAAGCCGACGTGGTGGTGGTGAACCACCACCTCTTCCTGGCGGATATGGTGGTGAAAGAGAGCGGTTTTGGCGAGCTGATCCCCGAAGCCGAAGTGCTGATCTTCGACGAAGCCCACCAGCTCCCCGATATCGCCAGCCAGTATTTCGGCCAGTCGCTCTCCAGCCGCCAGCTGCTGGATCTGGCGAAAGATTTTACCATCGCCTACCGCACCGAACTGAAAGACACCCAGCAGCTGCAGAAGTGCGCCGACCGCCTGGCACAGAGTACGCAGGATTTTCGCATGCAGCTTGGCGATCCGGGTTTTCGTGGCAACCTGCGCGAACTGCTGGCCGATCAGCATATTCAGCGCGCGTTGCTGCTGCTCGATGACGCCCTGGAGCTCTGCTACGACGTGGCGAAGCTTTCCCTCGGCCGCTCGGCGCTGCTGGATGCCGCCTTTGAACGCGCCACGCTCTATCGCGCCCGCCTGAAACGGTTGAAAGAATTTAACCAGCCCGGCTACAGCTACTGGTACGAATGCAACTCCCGCCATTTCACTCTCGCGCTGACGCCGCTCACCGTGGCCGATAAGTTCCAGGATGTGATGGCGCAGAAGCCGGGCAGCTGGATCTTTACCTCCGCCACCCTGTCGGTTAACGACGACCTGCACCATTTCACCGAACGTCTCGGCATCGCAGAGGCCAAATCCCTGCTGCTGCCGAGCCCGTTTGATTACGCCACCCAGGCGCTGCTCTGCGTGCCGCGCAACCTGCCGTTGCCCAATCAGCCCGGCGCCGCCCGCCATCTGGCGGCGATGCTTAAGCCGATGATTGAGGCCAACAATGGCCGCTGCTTTATGCTCTGCACCTCCCACGCGATGATGCGCGACCTGGCCGAGCAGTTCCGCGCCACCATGACGCTGCCGGTGCTGTTGCAGGGTGAAACCAGCAAAGGCCAGCTGCTGCAGCAGTTTGTCAGCCACGGCAATGCCCTGCTGGTGGCCACGAGCAGCTTCTGGGAAGGGGTCGACGTGCGCGGCGATACCCTGTCGCTGGTGATCATCGACAAATTGCCCTTTACCTCGCCGGACGATCCGTTGCTGAAGGCGCGGATGGAAGATTGCCGCCTGCGGGGAGGCGATCCGTTTGATGAGGTGCAGCTTCCGGATGCGGTCATTACCCTTAAGCAGGGGGTGGGGCGCCTGATCCGTGACGTGGACGATCGCGGGGTGCTGGTGATCTGCGATAACCGCCTGGTAATGCGTCCTTACGGTGCCACCTTTATCGCCAGCCTGCCGCCGGCGCCACGTACCCGGGATATCGATCGCGCCGTGCGTTTCCTTGCCGCGTCGCAGGCGCAGTAATTTGCTGACGGGTGTGCTAAAATGCGCCCCTTTTTGTGACTGACCACTGCGAGAGCGCGACAATACATGCGAATTCTGGCTATCGATACCGCCACAGAGGCCTGCTCCGTTGCCCTGTGGAATGACGGTACTTCCTTTGCTCATTTCGAAGAGTGCCCCCGGGAACACACCCAACGTATCCTGCCTCTGGTGAAGATGATCCTCACCGAGGGCAATACCTCTCTCATCGACCTCGATGCGCTGGCCTATGGCCGTGGTCCAGGCAGCTTTACCGGCGTTCGCATCGGTATCGGCATTGCCCAGGGACTGGCGCTGGGCGCCGAACTGCCAATGATTGGCGTCTCGACCCTGGCCACCATGGCGCAGGGGGCATGGCGCAGCACCGGTGCGACCCGCGTACTGGCGGCTATCGATGCCCGCATGGGCGAAGTCTACTGGGCGGAATATACCCGTGACGAGCAGGGCGTCTGGCATGGGGAAGAGAGTGAAGCGGTGCTCACGCCGGAAGCGGCAGGTGAGCGCATGAAGCAGCTTTCTGGTGAGTGGGCAACCGTCGGGACCGGCTGGCCAGCCTGGCCTGACATGGCAAAGGAGAGCGGTCTGACGCTGGTGGATGGCAAAGTGCTGCTGCCTGCCGCAGAAGATATGCTGCCCATCGCTTGTCAGATGCTGAAGGCAGGGCAAACCGTGCCGGTGGAGAAAGCCGAGCCGGTTTATTTGCGAAACACCGTAGCGTGGAAGAAACTTCCGGGCCGGGAGTGAATCTCAGTATAAGAGCCTGAGAAAAAGGAGTCGCATCATGGCGGTTCAAAAATATGTCGTTCGTCTGCTGACCGTCGGGGCGCTGGCCCTGGCGTTAACGGGATGTGTCTCCGTGCCTGATGCCATACAGGGCAACAGCCCGACGCCGCAGCAGGATCTGGTCCGGGTGATGAACGCCCCGGAACTCTACGTAGGTCAGGAAGCGCGTTTCGGCGGCAAAGTCGTGGAGGTGCTCAACCAGCAGGGGAAAACCCGTCTGGAGATTGCCACCGTACCCCTCGACAGCGGCGCGCGTCCGGTGCTGGGTGAAGCCTCACGAGGCCGTATCTACGCCGATGTTAACGGCTTCCTCGATCCGGTGGATTTCCGCGGGCAACTGATCACCGTAGTGGGACCGATCACCGGCGCAGAGCAGGGTAAAGTCGGCAACACGCCTTATAAATTCATGACTATGCAGGCCAACGGCTATAAACGCTGGCGGGTGCAGCAGCAGGTGATGATGCCGCCACCCGATCCCTGGTACTGGGGACCGCATCCATGGCGTTATGGCTATGGTTACGGCTACGGCGGATGGCCAGGCTATGGCCCCGGTCCGGCTCAGGTCCGAACGATAGTAACAGAGTAAGTCACTGTTATTCTTAATTAAGAAACAGCGGCCCGTCCGCTGTTTTGTTTTTTCCACGGTAATAAGAAAAATAAATAGTGACGCGCTTCGCAACCTTAAATCCGGACAATAAATAAACTGGTACGCTGAGTTAATATTATGTTAACGACTTGTTTATTAACCGGGGTTGTGATGACGACGAACACGCATTTCAGAGGTGATGTAGTGAAGAAGGTTTGGCTTAACCGATATCCTGCGGATGTTCCCGCAGAGATAAATCCTGACCGTTATCAATCCCTGGTTGAACTGTTTGAAAACTCCGTAACGCGTTACGCCGATCAGCCTGCGTTTGTGAACATGGGCGAGGTGATGACCTTCCGTAAACTGGAAGAGCGCAGCCGGGCCTTTGCCGCCTATCTGCAACAGGGCTTAGGCCTGCAGAAGGGCGATCGCGTGGCGCTGATGATGCCCAACCTGCTGCAGTATCCGGTGGCGCTGTTCGGCATTCTGCGCGCCGGGATGATCGTGGTTAACGTCAACCCGCTCTATACTCCACGTGAGCTGGAACATCAGTTGAATGACAGCGGTGCCGCGGCGATTGTGATTGTCTCCAACTTCGCCCATACGCTGGAAAAAGTGGTTGATAAGACCCAGGTCAAACACGTCATCCTGACGCGGATGGGCGACCAGCTCTCCACCGCCAAAGGGACGCTGGTTAACTTCGTCGTCAAATATGTCAAACGTCTGGTGCCGAAATATCACCTGCCGGATGCCATCTCTTTTCGCCAGGCGCTGCACACCGGCTACCGGATGCAGTACGTTAAGCCTGAGATCGCCTCGCAGGATCTGGCCTTCCTGCAATATACCGGCGGTACAACCGGCGTGGCGAAAGGGGCGATGCTCACCCACCGCAACATGCTGGCGAACCTCGAACAGGTCAATGCCACCTACGGGCCGCTGCTGCATCGCGGCAAAGAGTTGGTCATTACCGCGCTGCCGCTGTATCACATTTTTGCTCTGACCATGAACTGCCTGCTGTTTATCGAACTCGGCGGACAGAACGTGCTGATCACCAACCCGCGTGACATTCCGGGGCTGGTGAAAGAGCTGGCGAAATATCCGTTTACCGCCATGACCGGGGTAAACACCCTGTTTAACGCGCTGCTCAATAATAAAGAGTTCCAGCAGCTCGATTTCTCCACCCTGCATCTGTCGGCGGGCGGCGGGATGCCGGTACAGCAGGCGGTGGCCGAGCGCTGGGTCAAGCTCACCGGGCAGTACCTGCTTGAAGGCTATGGCCTGACCGAGTGCGCCCCGCTGGTGAGCGTTAACCCGCACGATATCGACTATCACAGCGGCAGCATTGGTCTGCCGGTGCCCTCCACCGAAGCCAAACTGGTGGATGACGACGATAACGAAGTGCCGCATGGCGAGCCTGGCGAGCTGTGCGTAAGAGGGCCGCAGGTGATGCTGGGGTACTGGCAACGCCCGGACGCCACCGACGAAATCATCAAGGATGGCTGGTTGCACACCGGCGACATCGCGGTGATGGATGATGAAGGTTTCTTACGTATCGTCGATCGTAAGAAAGATATGATCCTGGTCTCCGGGTTCAACGTCTATCCCAACGAGATCGAAGAGGTAGTGATGCAGCACAACGGCGTGCTGGAAGTGGCCGCAGTAGGGGTACCAGGAGGCAGCAGCGGCGAAACGGTAAAAATCTTTGTGGTGAAAAAAGATCCTGCCCTGAGCGAAGACGCGCTGATCACCTTCTGCCGTCGCCATCTTACCGGCTACAAAGTGCCGAAGCTGGTGGAGTTCCGCGACGAACTGCCAAAATCGAACGTCGGGAAGATATTACGACGAGAATTACGTGACGAAGCGCGCGCCAAAGTAGACAATAAAGGCTGAGCTTCGTGTTAGTCGCCCAGAAACGCTGGCCTGGCCAGCGTTTTTTTATGGGCGCAAACCATAGAGAAAATGATTTGAATTACCAGATGATCACCACCAACGACGAACTGGCTTCGCTGTGCGATCTCACCCGCGATGCTTCCGCCATTGCGCTGGACACCGAGTTTGTTCGTACCCGCACTTACTACCCGCAACTGGGTCTGATCCAACTGTATGACGGCAAACGGGTATCGCTTATCGATCCGCTGGGGATCACCGACTGGACGCCGATGCGTGAGCTGCTGCTGGACACCGCCATCACCAAATATCTGCATGCCGGCAGTGAAGATCTGGAAGTTTTCCTCAACACTTTCGGCATCATGCCGCAGCCGCTGATTGATACCCAGATCCTCGCCGCGTTTGCGGGTCGTCCACTGTCATGGGGCTTTGCCGCCATGGTGGAAGAGTACACCGGCCTTGTCATCGACAAGAGCGAATCCCGCACCGACTGGCTGGCGCGTCCGCTGACCGAACGCCAGCTCGACTACGCGGCGGCGGATGTGTTCTATCTTCTCCCCATCGCCGGTCAGTTGATGAAAGAGGCCGAAGCCTCCGGCTGGCTGCCTGCGGCGCTGAATGAGTGCCAGATGACGCAGCAGCGTCGTCAGGAGATCGCCGACCCGAAAGAGGCGTGGCGCGACATCACCAACGCCTGGCAACTGCGCACCCGTCAGCTGGCCTGTCTGCAACTGCTGGCCGACTGGCGTCTGCGTAAGGCGCGCGAGCGTGACCTGGCGGTGAACTTTGTGGTGCGTGAGGAGCATCTCTGGGCCGTGGCGCGGTACATGCCGGGCAGCCTGGGCGAGCTGGACAGCATCGGGCTTTCGGGTTCGGAGATCCGTTTCCACGGGAAAACGCTGCTGGCGCTGGTGGCGAAAGCTCAGCAACTGCCGGATGAGGCGCTGCCGGAGCCGCTGCTGAATCTGATGGATATGCCGGGGTATCGCAAAGCATTTAAGGCCATCAAGGCCCTGGTGCAGGAGGTGGCGGCAGAGAGTAAAGTCAGCGCCGAGCTGCTGGCCTCACGCCGTCAGATCAACCAGCTGCTGAACGCGCACTGGAAGCTGAAACCGCAAAACGGCACGCCGGAACTGATTGCCGGATGGCGCGGGGAACTGATGGCCGATCGCCTGAATGCGTTACTGGAAGCGTATCCGCAGTAAGCGCGATCTGTAACCCCCGGCGGCGCTACGCTTGCCGGGGCTACAAAACGACAAACCGTAGGCCGGGCAAACGCAGTGCCGCCCGGCAAAACGCACGTTTATGAACGCGACTCTTCCGCTTCCGGCAGAGTGACGTTGAGCTCCAGAATCGAGATATCCCCATCCTTTTGCTCCAGCTGCACGGTGACCATTTCCGGGTCGATCTGCACGTATTTACAGATCACTTCCAGGATGTCTTTGCGCAGCTGCGGCAGGTAGTGCGGTTCAGCGTCGCTGCGGCGGCGTTCCGCCACGATGATCTGCAGTCGTTCTTTAGCGATGTTGGCGGTGTTTTTTTTCCGCGAGAGAAAAAAGTCCAGTAATGCCATAACTTATCCTCCGAACAGGCGTTTGAGGAAACCTTTCTTCTCTTCTTCAATGAAGCGGAAAGGACGTTCTTCTCCGAGCAGACGATCCACAGTGTCCGCATACGCTTTACCCGCGTCTGCGTTGGTGTCGAGGATAACCGGTTCACCCTGGTTAGAGGCGCGCAGCACGGATTGATCTTCCGGGATAACGCCAACCAGTTTGATGCGCAGGATCTCCAGCACGTCTTCCATACTCAGCATATCACCTTTGCTGACACGACCCGGATTATAGCGGGTCAGCAGCAGGTGCTCTTTGATCGGTTCTTCGCCATTTTCCGCACGACGGGATTTTGAGGCAAGAATACCTAAAATACGGTCCGAGTCGCGCACGGATGAGACTTCCGGGTTGGTGGTGATGATCGCTTCATCGGCGAAGTAGAGCGCCATCAGCGCACCGGTTTCGATGCCCGCAGGTGAATCGCAGATCACGAAATCGAAGTCCATCTTGTTCAGCTCATCGAGCACTTTTTCCACGCCTTCACGGGTCAGCGCATCTTTGTCGCGCGTCTGGGAAGCGGGAAGAATATAGAGATTGTCGGTACGCTTATCTTTAATCATTGCCTGATTCAGCGTGGCATCACCCTGAATCACGTTCACAAAGTCGTAAACCACGCGGCGTTCACAACCCATAATCAGGTCAAGGTTACGCAGGCCGATATCAAAGTCGATAACGACAGTTTTCTTTCCCTTCTGGGCCAAACCAGTAGCGATGGCCGCGCTGGAGGTGGTCTTGCCAACGCCTCCTTTACCCGAAGTAACAACAATAATGCGTGCCATAGAAATTCCTTGTTAAAAAGGGATCAATTCAACGGTTGAACGGTCAAAGCGTTGTCTGCCAGACGCAAACGCGCTGCTTTGCCAGAAAATTCGGCCGGGATGTTATCGCTCAGCCAGTAAACACCTGCGATGGAAACCAGCTCCGCCTCCAGGTGGGTACAAAAAATTTGCGCATCGCGATCGCCACTGGCACCTGCCAGCGCGCGGCCTCGCATTGAGCCATAGATATGAATATTGCCATCGGCGATCAGCTCCGCACCTGCGCTGACGTGGTTTGTTACAATAAGGTCACAATTTGGCGCATAAATACGCTGTCCGGAACGCACCGGCAGGTCGATCAAGCGCGTTTTTGTGGCGGGTGTAACAGGGAGTTCAGGCGGGGCAGGGGGCTCTGCGCGCGGGGCTTTATCTTTGCCTTCGGTGAGCAGCGGAAGACCCGCCTCGTCGATTTCGGCTTTCAGTTCAGGATCTTTACAGCCGCTGATGCCGACAATCCGCAGCCCGGTGGCTAAGACCGCCTGCTGCAGCAGCTGCCAGTTAATCGGCGCTTCAAGATCGCTGACATTAATGACGACGGGCGCATGTTTCAGGAATGCGGGCGCCTGCGCGATTTTGTCTTCTAACGCCTGACGAATAACCTCGGGTTTTGCTTCATGCAAATGAACCACTGATAAGGTGAAGCTACTGCCTTTAAGCTCGATTGGCGTGTTTGACATCCTGGCCTTACTCAATTTGCTTTTTACCACGGCGTGTGCGTCGTGATATTCCGAAGAGTATCAGGCATGTTATAGTCACAATTATATTGAGGCAAGTCACCCTCCCCGTTAATTCTGAGTAAATATATGTTTTGTGTGATCTACAGAAGTACCCAGCGCGACCAGACCTATCTTTATGTCGAAAAAAAGGACGATTTTTCCCGTGTGCCTGAGGCGCTGATGAAGAGCTTCGGTAAGCCGCAGATGGTGATGCTCATGCCGCTTGACGGGCGTAAGCAGCTGAAGAACGCCGATCTGGAAAAAGTAAAAAGCGCGTTAGCCGAACAGGGCTATTATTTACAACTCCCTCCGCCGCAAGAGAATTTACTCAAACAGCATCTTGAGGCGCTGGGAAAAAAATAGTTTGAGATTAATCTGTCAGGGTTACATTAACCTTTAGGGGCTCATTATGTATCAGCATCATAACTGGCAAGGCGCCTTGCTGGATTATCCGGTCAGTAAAGTCGTCTGTGTGGGCAGTAATTACGCAAAGCATATTCAGGAAATGGGCAGTGCGGTTCCGGACGAGCCGGTGCTGTTTATTAAACCCGAAACCGCACTCTGCGATATCCGCCAGCCGCTGGTGATCCCGCAGGGGCTGGGATCGGTGCACCACGAAGTGGAACTGGTGGTGCTGATTGGCGCCACGCTGCGCCAGGCCTCTGAAGATCATGTGCAGAAGGCGATTGCCGGTTATGGTGTAGCGCTGGATCTGACCCTGCGCGAGGTGCAGGGCAAAATGAAAAAAGCGGGCCAGCCGTGGGAGAAAGCCAAAGGCTTTGATAATTCTTGTCCTATCTCCGGGTTCGTACCGGCGGCGGAGTTCCAGGACGATCCGCAGAACACGACCCTGAGCCTGAAAATTAACGGCGACGTGCGTCAGCAGGGTTCTACCTCTGACATGATCCATAAAATTGTGCCGCTGATTGCCTATATGAGCCGTTACTTCACCCTGAAACCGGGCGATGTGATCCTCACCGGCACCCCGGAAGGGGTGGGGCCGCTGAACAGCGGCGATGAGCTGGAGCTGGCCGTCAACGGCCTGTCACTGAAAACCCGCGTGCTGTAACCCTCTCTTGCCGCCCTTTTCGGGCGGCAAAACTTGCATCGAGGTGCCAGACTGGTTATAAGGTGCGCTTTATTTTGACGTGTGGACATCCTTATGAGCGAAATCCCTTTCTGGCAAAGCAAAACTCTCGACAACATGACAGACGCCGAGTGGGAATCGCTGTGCGATGGCTGCGGGCAGTGCTGCCTGCATAAGCTGATGGATGAAGACTCGGACGAAATCTATTTCACCAATGTCGCCTGTAATCAGCTGAATATCAAAACCTGCCAGTGCCGCAACTACGAGCGGCGTTTCGAGCTGGAGCCGGACTGCATCAAGTTGACCCGGGATAACCTGCCGACCTTCGAATGGCTGCCGCCGACCTGCGCCTACCGCCTGCTGGCGGAAGGCAAGGATCTGCCGACGTGGCACCCGCTGCTGACCGGTTCCAAAGCGGCGATGCATGGCGAGCGGATCTCCGTGCGTCATATCGCGGTGAAAGAGTCCGAGGTGCGCGACTGGGAAGACCATATTCTGAATCATCCCAACCGCTGATAATAAAAAACCCGCCGAGGCGGGTTTTTTAATGTGCGGCTTTTTTGCCGGGTGGCGCTGCGCTTACCCGTAGGCCCGTGCAAGCGAAGCGCTGCCGGGCATTAACGGCCAAACAGATCGCGTTTTTTCGCTTTAAATGGCTGGGCAATCAGCACCAGCAGCGCCACGATCAGGTAAGCGGCAAAAATGCCCACCAACCACTGCGGCATCTCCAGGGTCAGGAATTCCCACTGACGCACGGCGCAGTCACCGGTAGCCACAAAGACCTGTGGCAGCCACTTGTCCAGCGGTAACCAGCTCGGGAAGCTGGCGGCAAAGTCACAGGTCTGGAACGGCGACGGGTGCAGCTGGATCATGGTGTGCTCCCAGGCCAGTTGCAGGCCTTTACCGGCGCTGTAAAGCCAGATGGCAATGGCACCATAGCGCAGCGGGCTTTTCGGCGCGATGGCGCCCACCAGACCCGCGCCCATTACGCCAAACAGCGCGCAGCGTTCATAGATACAGAGTACGCACGGTTTCAGCATCATCACGTGCTGGAACCATAATGCCACCATTTCTAACACGAAGGCGGTCAGGGCCAACAACAACCACGCCCCGCGACCGCGCGAGCACTGGTTCAAAAATTTCAACATAATCATTTCCCTGGAGCAGGTATAGAAAGCGCAGTGTAAACGAAATCACTTTGCGCACCAGCCTCAGCGCGCAAATATAACGTAATCGGACATTTATCATCCATAAGTGCAGCCGGGCGTTTTACCGCCCGGCCGACTCATTTAATGCGTCGCCAGTATACCTGCCTGCAGCATCCATTGGGTAAAAGGAATGAGGGTAATTTTGACGCACAGCAAACCCACTGCGGTTAACACCAGGCTATAAGGCAGCGCCATCCATACCATCCGGCCATAAGAGAGGCGGATAAGTGGGGCGAGGGTGGAGGTCAGTAAGAACAGGAAGGCCGCCTGACCGTTTGGCGTGGCCACGGAAGGGAGGTTGGTGCCGGTGTTGATCGCCACCGCCAGCAGTTCAAACTGCTTCCGGTCGATGATACCACTCTCCATCGCCGCTTTCGCTTCGTTGATATAGACCGAGCCGACAAACACGTTATCGGAGATGGCCGACAGCAGGCCGTTAAACAGATAAAACAGCGTCAGTTGGGCATCCGGCGCGGCCTGCAGCACGAAGTTAATGATCGGCCCAAACAGGTGCTGATCGACAATCACCGCCACTACCGCGAAAAAGACCGCCAGCAGTGCGGTAAACGGCAGCGCTTCGGTAAAGGCTTTGCCGATGGCATGTTCATCCGTCACGCCGGAGAAGGTGGTCGCCAGGATAATGACCGACAGACCAATCAGCCCTACTTCCGCCAGATGAAACGCCAGGGCGATAATCAGCCAGACGCCAATGATGCCCTGGGAAATCAGCGCCAGCCGCTGCTGACGGGTACGCTGGCTGCGGCTCTCTTCGTCGAAGCGTTGCAGCACATCACGCACCTGCTTCGGCAGCAGGGTGCCGTAACCAAACCACCTGAACTTCTCCACCAGCCAGCAGGTAAGCAGGCCGCACACCAGCACCGGCACGCTGACCGGGGCAACGCGCAGGAAAAATTCGACGAAGTTCCAGTCCGCGGCTTTGGCGATAATCAGGTTTTGCGGCTCGCCGACCATGGTCATGACCCCGCCCAGCGCAGTACCCACGCCCGCGTGCATCATCAGGCTGCGGAGAAACGCGCGGAACTGCTCCAGCACGTCGCGCTGGTGGGCATCAACCTGGCTGTCATCCTGCATGCCCGATGCCGGCTGGGAAGAGGCCACCCGGTGATAAATCCCGTAAAAGCCGACGGCGACGCTGATCACCACCGCCACCACGGTCAGGGCATCGAGGAAGGCGGATAAAAAAGCGGCCGCCAGACAGAAGGCCAGCGACAGCAGCGTTTTCGAGGGGATGCTCAACAGCAGGCGGGTAAAAATGAACAGCAGCAGCTGCTTCATAAAGTAGATCCCGGCCACCATAAACATCAGCAGCAGGAGCACTTCCAGGTTGGACGCCAGCTCTTCTCTCACGTGCTCCGCACTGGTCATCCCTATTGCTACTGCCTCGAAAGCCAGCAGGCCGCCCGGCAGCAGGGGATAACACTTCAGCGCCATGGCCAGGGTAAAGATGAACTCTGCCACCAGCAACCAGCCTGCGGCAAAAGGACTCACCATAAAGATAAGCGGGTTAATTACCAGAAAGATAACCAGAGCCAGTTTGTACCAGTCGGGGGACTGACCTAAAAAATTGCGCCACAGGGCGCGACGATACGACATTTCCACAACAGATTTCCTTGCCCGTCACATAATTACGCACTAAGTATACGCAAATGGCGCCGGGGAAGGAGTGCAGGCCGCGTTTTTTTAAATGATAAAAATAAAACGGCGATCCCTTTTTTCTCGCGTCGCTGCGCTATCTGCCTCTGTCTGCCTCTGGTATGATGAGTGAATTTTGTAAAAAGCAGTTAATGGAAAATTCACTATGGTCATAAAGGCGCAAAGCCCGGCGGGTTTCGCGGAAGAGTACATTATCGAAAGCATCTGGAACAATCGTTTCCCCCCAGGCTCGATTCTTCCCGCAGAACGCGAACTCTCTGAACTGATTGGCGTCACACGTACCACCTTACGTGAAGTGTTGCAGCGACTGGCACGCGACGGCTGGCTGACGATCCAACACGGCAAACCGACCAAAGTGAATAACTTCTGGGAAACGTCGGGTCTGAATATTCTTGAAACACTCGCGCGCCTCGATCACGAGAGCGTGCCGCAGCTGATCGACAATCTGCTCTCCGTGCGCACCAACATCGCCACCATCTTTATCCGTACGGCGTTTCGCCAGCACCCGGATAAGGCGCAGGAGGTGCTCGCCCGCGCCACGGCGGTTGAAGATCATGCCGACGCCTTTGCGCTGCTGGATTACAACGTCTTCCGCGGGCTGGCGTTTGCCTCCGGCAACCCAATCTATGGCCTGATCCTTAACGGCATGAAAGGGCTCTATACCCGCATCGGTCGTCACTACTTCGCCAATCCGGAAGCCCGCAGCCTCGCGCTCGGCTTCTATCACAAGCTGAGTGAACTCTGCGCCGAAGGTCAGCACGATCAGGTGTATGACACCGTGCGTCGCTACGGTCGCGACAGCGGCGAGATCTGGCACCGGATGCAGAAGACTCTGCCGGGCGATCTCTCCATCCACGGTCGATAAAATAAAAAACCTCTCGCTTGAGAGGTTTTTTTATATGTAGGCCGGGTAAGCGAAGCGCCACCCGGCAAACAGGCGATACCGACCTACAGGATATTGCCCTTAGGTGGGCAGCGCTCCAGCAATTCCACGCTGCCATCTTCGTTTTGCTGTTCAAGCAGAATGTCAAAGCCCCACAGACGGTGTACGTGCTTCAGCACCTCTTTGCGCCCTTTATCCAGCGGTGCGCGGTTATGCGGGATATAGCGCAGCGTCAGGGAGCGATCCCCGCGCAGATCCACATTCCAGACCTGAATATTCGGCTCCAGATTGCTTAAGTTGTACTGGGCCGAAAGGCGGGAGCGGATCTCACGGTACCCCTCCTCATTGTGGATCGCCGAAATCTCCAGATAGTTATTGTGATCGTCATCCAGCACCGTAAACAGGCGGAAATCTCGCATCACCTTCGGCGACAGGAACTGGCTGATAAAGCTTTCATCCTTGAAGTCGCGCATCGCGAAATGGAGCGTCTCCAGCCAGTCGGAACCGGCGATATCCGGGAACCAGTATTTATCCTCGTCCGTCGGGTTCTGGCAGATACGCTTGATGTCCTGGAACATGGCAAAGCCCAGCGCATAGGGGTTAATGCCGCTGTACCACGGGCTGTTGTAAGGCGGCTGGAACACCACGTTGGTGTGGCTGTGCAGGAACTCCAGCATAAAGCGTTCGGTCACTTTGCCTTCGTCATAGAGGTGATTGAGGATGGTGTAGTGCCAGAAGGTGGCCCAACCTTCGTTCATCACCTGAGTCTGTTTTTGCGGGTAGAAGTACTGGCTCACCTTGCGCACGATGCGCAGGATCTCACGCTGCCACGGCTCCAGCAGCGGGGCGTTCTTCTCCATGAAGTAAAGCAGGTTCTCCTGCGGCTCAGAAGGATAACGGCGTGCTTCGGGGACCGCTTTTTCCTCTTCGCGCTTCGGCAGGGTGCGCCACAGCGTATTCACCTGGCTTTGCAGATACTCTTCGCGGCTTTTCTGCCGGGCTTTCTCCTCCTGTAAGGAGATCTTCTGCGGACGTTTGTAGCGATCCACGCCGTAGTTCATCAGCGCGTGGCAGGAGTCCAGTAGCTTCTCGACCTCTTCCACCCCGTAGCGCTCTTCGCATTCGGTGATGTAGTTTCGGGCGAAGATCAGGTAGTCGACAATTGAACTGGCATCGGTCCAGCTGCGGAACAGGTAGTTATTTTTGAAAAATGAGTTGTGCCCGTAGCAGGCGTGCGCCATCACCAACGCCTGCATGGTGATGGTGTTCTCTTCCATCAGGTAAGCGATACAGGGGTTAGAGTTAATGACGATCTCATAGGCCAGCCCCTGCTGACCGTGTTTGTAGAGCCGTTCGGTCTCAATGAATTTTTTACCAAACGACCAGTGGGTATAGTTAATGGGCATCCCGACGCTGGAGTAAGCGTCCATCATCTGTTCGGAGGTGATCACTTCGATTTGATGGGGATAGGCGTCCAGACGGTAGAGTTTTGCCACCCGGTCAATTTCCGCCAGATAGGTGTCCAGCAGCTCGAATGTCCAGTCGGGTCCATCGCTCAGACGAGTGGTGTCCTTATTCATGGAATCAATAGTAGCCATTAGCGCGCCCTCGTTGTTGGTAGCTCTCTCTGTCTGGAGAACCTCTTTTCAAGCATAGAACACGCCATTCAAAAGCGTGCTGGTGCGCTATTTTTTTCTTTGCGATTTCCCGTCGCGGGCATGACGAAAAGGGGGTGGGTAGCAGCATAATCTGCTGGTTAAAAATGCCGCGCAGCAGGAGATGCCAAATACGCCACAGCCCCGTCATAGGGGGAAGGTGTGAGGTAAGTCACCATAAAAAATGCCTATGTTGAATAATATTTTCATCTGGGTTATCAATATGTAACCAGAAGATTGTTCTTTTGCTTATAAATGGAGTGGCTATGCGTGTTGTCATACTGGGAAGTGGCGTCGTTGGTGTTACCAGCGCCTGGTATTTAAGTCAGGCCGGGCATGATGTAACCGTCATTGATCGGGAACCGGGTCCGGCGTTGGAGACCAGCGCGGCGAACGCCGGACAAATCTCTCCGGGCTACGCGGCGCCGTGGGCGGCACCGGGCGTACCGCTGAAGGCGATTAAGTGGATGTTCCAGCGCCATGCGCCGCTGGCGATCAGTCTCGACGGCACCCAGTTCCAGCTGAAGTGGATGTGGCAGATGCTGCGCAACTGCGACACCTCGCACTACATGGAAAACAAAGGGCGTATGGTACGTCTGGCGGAGTACAGCCGCGACTGCCTGAAAGCGCTGCGTGCCGCCACCGGTATCCAGTATGAAGGCCGTCAGGGAGGAACCCTGCAGCTGTTCCGTACCGCTCAGCAGTACGAAAACGCCACCCGTGATATCGCTGTACTCGAGGACGCGGGCGTCCCGTATCAGTTGCTGGAAGCGAGCCAGCTGGCGCAGGTGGAACCGGCCCTCGCTGAGGTCGCGCATAAGCTGACCGGCGGTCTGCGTCTGCCTAATGACGAGACCGGCGATTGCCAGCTCTTCACGCAGAATCTGGCGCAGATGGCGGAACAGGCGGGGGTAAAATTCCGCTACAACACTTCAGTGGATAAGCTTCTGTACGAAGGGGAGAATATCTACGGCGTACTCTGCGGCGATGAGGTGGTGAAAGCCGACGCCTACGTGATGGCCTTTGGCTCTTACTCCACCGCCATGCTGAAGGGCATTGTGGACATTCCGGTCTACCCGCTGAAAGGTTATTCGCTCACCATCCCGGTAAAAGAGGAGAGTGGTGCCCCGGTTTCAACTATCCTTGATGAAACCTACAAAATCGCGATCACCCGTTTTGACAACCGGATCCGCGTGGGAGGAATGGCGGAAATCGTCGGCTTTAACACTGAACTGCTGAAACCGCGTCGGGAAACGCTGGAGATGGTCGTTGGCGATCTCTTCCCCCGCGGCGGCTTTATCGAACAGGCGACCTTCTGGACCGGGCTGCGTCCAATGACGCCGGACGGCACCCCGGTGGTCGGGCGGACACCGTTTAAAAACCTGTGGCTAAACACCGGACACGGTACGCTGGGCTGGACAATGGCCTGCGGTTCAGGGCAGCTACTCAGTGATTTGATCTCCGGGCGCACACCCGCTATTCCGTTTGATGATTTAAGCGTCGCGCGCTACCGTCCGGGTTTCACGCCGTCACGTCCACAACATTTACACGGCGCGCATAACTAACAAGGAGTCGTCATGTCCCGTCCTGTTCTGGCTCAGATGGACCTGCAGGCCCTGAAGGATAATCTGCAAATTGTCCGTCGCGCTGCGCCCGCTTCACGCGTCTGGACCGTGGTCAAAGCTAACGCTTACGGCCACGGTCTGGACCGCATCTGGAGCGCGTTAAGCGCAACGGATGGTTTTGCGCTGCTCAACCTTGAAGAGGCGATCCTGCTGCGCGAGCGCGGCTGGAAAGGGCCGATTTTGATGCTCGAAGGCTTCTTCCACAGCGATGAACTGCCGCTGTTTGATAAGTACCGCCTGACCACCAGCGTGCACAGCAACTGGCAGGTCAAGGCGCTACAGAATGCGAAGCTGCATGCTCCGCTCGATATCTACCTGAAAATGAACAGCGGGATGAACCGGCTCGGTTTCCAGCCGGAGCGCGTGCACAGCGTCTGGCAACAGCTGCGGGCGCTGAAGAACGTCGGCGAAATGACCCTGATGGCCCATTTTGCCGATGCGGAAAAGACGGAGGGCATTGTCGAACCGATGAAGCGCATCGAGCAGGCAGCGGAAGGTCTGGCCTGTCCGCGTTCGCTTTCCAACTCGGCGGCGACGCTCTGGCATCCGGAGGCGCATTTTGACTGGGTGCGTCCGGGGATCATCCTCTACGGCGCCTCGCCGTCGGGTCAGTGGCAGGATATCGCCAACAGCGGCCTGAAGCCGGTGATGACCCTGCGCAGTGAGATCATTGGCGTCCAGACGCTGAAAGCGGGGGATACCGTGGGTTACGGCAGCCGCTATCGTGCGTCGGGGGAACAGCGGATCGGCATCGTCGCCGGAGGATATGCCGACGGCTATCCGCGCGTTGCCCCTTCCGGTACCCCGGTATGGGTGGACGGCGTGCGCACCGGCACGGTCGGCACGGTGTCAATGGATATGCTGGCGATTGACCTGACGCCGTGTCCGCATGCGGGGATCGGTACGCCGGTTGAGCTGTGGGGCAACGAGGTGAAAGTGGACGATGTCGCCGCCGCCGCGGGCACCGTCGGATATGAGTTGTTAACGGCGTTAGCGCCACGGGTACCGATCGTCGTTGTGTAACATCGCCCGGTGGCGCTACGCTTGCCGGGCCTACAAAACCCGTAGGCCGGGTAAGGCGTAGCCGCCACCCGGCAAACCGGCCTACTCTTCGGCATCCTCCGCCACGCGCACGCCCACCCTCAGCACCGCGTTATCCTCTTTCTCTGCCACCGTCCAGATCATACCGGCAAACTCCACCTGGTCACCCACGACCGGCGCGGCGCCGAGCTGCTTCTGCACGATCTCGCCCAGAGTCTGCTGGTTATCGCGATACTCCAGCCCAACGTCCAGACCGTAGATCATCGCCACGTCGGCAAATTTGGCGCTGGCTTCCAGAATAAAGTCGCCGAAGAAGCGCTGATCCAGCGCCACCGGCGGCGACTGGCTGAAGAGTTTGCCGAGGGCAGGGAGGTCATGCTCGCGGCCAATTACGCAGAGGATATCCCCCTCGCGCAGCCGGGTGCTGCCGGTCGGGTGCAAGAGGGCATTATCCCGGAAGAGGGCGGCAATGCGCGTTTCGGCGGGCATATGCAGATCCCGCAGCGAGGCGCCCACGCACCACTTATCGGCGCTGAGCTGGTAAACAAACTGCTCCCAGGGATTCTCAGGGTGAAGATCCAGCCCCACGCGGGAGACCGGCCAGCCCACCGGTGGGATCACCACCTTCGCCTTTTTCGCCGCCCACGACAGCGACGTACCCTGGAACAGCAGCGACACCAGCACCACGAAGAACGCCACGTTGAAGAAGAGACGGGAGTTATCCAGCCCGGCCATCATCGGGAATACTGCGAGGATGATCGGCACCGCACCGCGCAGCCCCACCCAGCTGATAAACACCCGCTCGCGCAGGTTAAAACCTCTGAAAGGCAGCAGCCCGGCGAAGACCGACAGCGGACGGGCAAAGAAGATCATCCACAGTGACAGCATCAGCGCCGGAACGGCAATCGGCAGCAGATCCGACGGCGTCACCAGCAGCCCCAGCACCAGGAACATGCCAATCTGTGCCAGCCAGGCCAGGCCATCGAAGTTTTGCAGAATGCCAAAGCGGTTGCGGATTGGACGGTTGCCGAGCAGGAAACCGCAGAGATAGACCGCCAGAATACCGCTGCCGTCCAGCGCCGTGGTGAGGGCGAAAATCAAAATCCCGCCACTCAGCGCCAGCAGCGGATAGAGCCCGCCTGGGAGCGAGATGCGGTTGATCATCTGTTGCAGCAGATAGCCGCCGCCTAGGCCAAAGAGGATACCCAGACCAAACTGTTGAATGATGTGCCAGGCGAACATCCAGCTCAGGCCGGTTTCATGCTGCTGGATCATCTCAATCAGGGTGATGGTGAGAAACACTGCCATCGGATCGTTACTGCCGGATTCAATCTCCAGCGTCGAGCCGACACGTTCGTTCAGCCCTTTGCCGCCCAGCAGGGAGAAGACCGCCGCGGCATCGGTAGAGCCGACAATCGCGCCAATCAGTAACCCTTCCATCAGATCAAGGTGGAACAGCCACGCCGCCATCATCCCGGTGAGGCCGGAGGTGATCAGCACCCCGACCGTCGCCAGCGACAGGGCCGGGCCCAGCGCCACGCGAAACGAACTGGCCTGGGTGCGCATGCCGCCATCCAGCAGGATCACCGCCAGGGCGAGGTTACTGATCATGTACGCAAACGGGTAGTTGTCGAAGGGAATACCCCCGACGCCATCAACCCCCGCCAGCATGCCGATGGCGAGGAAAATAACCAGAATGGGGATGCCGAGACGTGACGAAAACGAACTCAATAAAATACTACAGGTTACAAGAACTGAACCCAGGATAAAAAGACTGATTATTGCTGCGGCATCCAATGTGTGCGTACTCCCTGCCTGACGCGATGACTGTTAGTAAAACCCTACCATATTAACGCCCCTTGCAGGGCGGAAATCCGGTACTTCCGGGGCTTTTTTTACGCCCGAAGCACCGGATGCCCGCTCAGGGTTAAACGACTGCTGCCCGCCGCATGAACCAGCGTCGCCTGCGCACCGAGCGGCAGGGTAACGGTTCGTTGCTCATGGCCGAAGTCGAGCCCGCTGATAACCGGCACCGATACCCGGGAACGCAGGTAATCGACCATGGTCGCCAGATCGTATCCGGCATCGTAATCGTTAGGGGTCGCGCCGCTGAAGCTACCGAGCACAATCGCCTGCTGACGGTCGAGAATGCCCGCGTGATGCAACTGGAGGAGCATACGTTCGACGCGGAACGGATGCTCATTGATATCCTCCAGCACCAGGATGCCTTTCTCAATGGCGGGCAGCCAGCGGGTGCCGATGAGTGACACGACCATCGCCAGATTGCCACCCCACAGCTGGCCTTCGCACACGCACGACGGGCCATCGCCCTGCCACTCAACGGAGTAGGTACTGTTGCCGAGCGCCCGCCAGAAATGGTCTACCGTAAAGGCGTTCAGCTCCGGGGCGCCAAAATTGCCCGCCAGCATCGGGCCGCTAAAGGTGATGACGTTGTGCAGCGCCAGCAGGCCGAGCTGGATCACGGTGAAATCACTGTGGCCGCAAATCAGCAACGGATCCTGCTGCTGGCGTTTCGCCAGTCCCTGCCAGTCAATCTGTTCCAGCAGGCGGCTGGCGCCGTATCCGCCGCGCACCGGCAGCACTATCTGGTCGGCGCCCGGCAGGTGGGCAAGAGCGTTGATATCATTCAGGCGCTCTGCCTCGGTGCCGGCAAATCGCTGCTGGCGGCGGGGTATAATCGTCTGATTTTTTACCTGATGGCCGTCGTCCAGTAACCGCGCCACGCCCCGCTGCGCCGCTTCCTGATTAATGCAGTACCCTGATGGTGCAATGAGATGAAACTGAGACATGGCATTTCCTTGCTGACTTATAAACTTAAATATATATATCATGCCGCCTGAGCGCGTCCTTCATCAAGCGGAGGATAGAGTAACAGCGATGAATGACCATAAGGACAGATGACGTGAAATTGAGATGGTTTGCTTTTTTGATTGTGTTACTTGCAGGCTGTAGTTCAAAGCAGGATTACCAGAAACCGGAATGGAACCCGGAAGTCCCGGTTAAACGGGCGATGCAGTGGATGCCGATCAGTGAAAAAGCCGGTGAGGCTTGGGGAGTCAGCCCGCGGCTCATCACCGCCATCATTGCGGTGGAGTCGGGCGGGAACCCGAACCTGGTGAGTAAATCGAACGCGGTGGGTCTGATGCAGCTGAAAGCCTCCACCGCCGGGCGTGAGGTCTACCGACACATGGGCTGGAGCGGGCAACCCTCTACCAGCGAGCTGAAGAATCCGGAACGCAACATCTCGATGGGTACCGCCTACCTGAGCATTCTGGAACACGGGATCCTGAACGGCATTGAGGATCCGGAGGTGATGCAGTATGCGCTGGTGGTTTCATACGTGAACGGCGCGGGCGCGCTGTTGCGCACCTTCTCGTCGGATCGCAAAAAAGCGATCGCCGAAATCAATGACATGGATAAAGACGAATTCTTTGATCATGTCGTCAATAACCATCCCGCCCCGCAGGCTCCGCGCTATATCTGGAAAGTACAGAAAGCGATGGACGCTATGTAATCTGTTGCCGGGCAGCCACGTGCTGCCCGGTGGCGATTAACGCACTTTGTTGGCACGTTCCCGCGCTTCACGCTCCAGCGAGTAGATAATTTTCTGCAGTTCACGTTCAGGACCCGGCCCGACGTTGAGAAAACGGAAGCTCAGACGCGGCGTGGTGATGGTTTCGTTTTTGCTGTCTACCACTTTACGTTCGCTCACGGTTATCAGCTGCGCATCGAAAAAGAAGCGGCCCCAGCCGCCCATATCCAGCTCGATCTGCGAAAAACGCATCCCCTCCACCAGGCCTTCGGGTTTGGCGGTATCCATCAGCGCGCCCATGCCGCCCAGCGACAGATCGTGCAGACGGAAACGAATGACGCTCTTATCAGGCATTCTGGCTTTGCAGAAGTAGGCCGGATGCAGCGGGGCATTGATGCGGAAATATTCCCGGCGCTGAATGCACCATACGGAGGCCGGCAGCGGCGAGATAAAAGCAGGCAGCGTCTGGTAGTCACCCTGTTCCACCTTCGGCAGGTCGAACTCGACTTTGGCCCCCTGGGTATCGGCGGCCACGGTGATATTCTCCGCGCGTAACACCGAGCGGTTTTCAAACTCCTGACTGCCAAAATCCATGATCAGCCGTTCCGGGGTAGCATCCAGGATTTTGCTGATGAACTGGTTGTTCCCCCAGCTGATACGGACGGGAACGTCATTTTTTTGCAGATCGCGTAATACACCCAATACAGCCAGCGGATTAGTTTTCAGGAACTGCTCACTGTAATTACTCACGCCCCAGGGCTCCTCGATAGATGACAGTCTGTGGATGCGTTATCGGCAGCGGGCCGCGGAACTTAATACAAACCGGCAATTATTTTTTCGCCTGAATCGCAATTAAGTCGGTGTAGTAAAACTGATTTCCGGCGATTGCCTATACTTACTATTACCTGCGCGGGCGGGTGTCCTGCGCAAGCTTAACTCTGCAAGAGGGCAACACTATGGGTATCATCGCCTGGATTGTATTTGGTCTGATTGCTGGCGTTATCGCAAAGTTCATCATGCCGGGACGTGATGGCGGCGGCTTTATTGTGACCTGTATCCTTGGGATCATCGGTGCGGTTGTCGGCGGCTGGCTGGCAACCATGTTTGGCATCGGCGGCAGTGTATCCGGATTTAACCTGCAAAGTTTTCTGGTGGCTGTGGTGGGTGCCATTCTGGTACTACTTATCTACAGGATGGTACGACGCGCCTGAAACCGATAAAACGGCTCTTTTACAAGAGCCGTTTTTTTATGGGCAGAGCCTGGACAGTATGCCGGGTGGCGGATACGCCTTACCCGGCCTGGAGGTTACTGCTGGCTGACACTTTTCTGCGTTTCTGTCGGATCATCGTTAGCCGCTGGCTGGTCGGTGGTTGCCGGTGGCGTAGTGGTGGTCGACGAGTTATTTGAGGCCGGTGGCGTCGTGGTGGTCGACGTACCATTGGAGGCCGGTGGCGTTGTGGTGGTCGACGTGTCATTGGAAGCCGGTGGCGTCGTGGTTGTCGACGTGTCATTAGAAGCCGGTGGCGTTGTGGTCGTTGACGGGTTAGTTGTCGACGGGGTGCTTGTCGCCGCTGGCTGGTCGCTGGTGGTGGATGTGCCATTCGCCGCAGGTTGTGCGCCGGTAGTCGATGGGGTGGTGGTTACCGAACCCTCATTGGCCGCGGGTCGCGTGGCGGGTACTTTGTCGCATGGGTTCGCCTGCGGACAGACCAGATCCAACATTTTCAGCGTCACGCCGTTGGTCCAGCCGAAGCCGTCCTGCAGCGGATATTCACCGCCGCCGCCGCCAGTGCCGGTGGTGGAGACATCATATTTCTCCACCAGCTTCTGCTCGCGATCGTAGGTGTGCTGTACGTTGGTGAGGAAGCGCCACGTCACGTCCATCGCCACTTTATCCTGCCCGTAGTTCTGCAATCCTTCGGTGGCGACCCACTGCAACGGCGCCCAGCCGTTAGGGGCATCCCACTGTTGGCCGCTGTTAACGGTGGTGGTCGAAATGCCCCCTGCTTTCAGCAACTGGGCTTCGGCAGCAGAGGCGGTTTTGTCCGCACGTTCCTGCGAGGCGGCCTTGACGTAGAGCGGGAACAGCGCCGCGGCGGTCAGCTGATTACGTACCTGTTTGGTTTTCAGATCGTAATCGGCGTACCAGCCCTCTTTGTCGTTCCACAGATAGCGCTCCATCGCTTTCTGACGATCGGAGGCCAGGCCCTCGTAACGGCTGGCTGCGGCGCTGTCACCGCCGTCCTGGCTGGCCTTCGCCAGCAGTTTTTCCATCTTGAACATCAGGGCGTTCAGATCCACCGGCACGATACTGGTGGTGCGGATCGTCCCCAGCTGCTGCGGATCGTCCATCCAGCGTGAGCTGAAGTCCCAGCCGGAGGCGGCGGCGGAGCGCAGATCCCGGTAGATCTCGGTTGCCGGACGGCTGGGGTATTTTTTCGCGGTGTTGATGTCATCCAGCCACGATTCCGGGCGCGGCGTATCGCGATCGTCCCAGTAACGGTTAAGCACGGCGCCATCGTCGAGCTTCACCACCCGCTGGCTGGCCTGGCCCGGCTGAAGGGCATCTACCCCCTCCATCCAGTAGGCGTACTCTTTTTCCATCTGCGGACGGTATTTTTTCAGCGCCTCTTTATCGTGCGTCGCCAGCAGTTCCACCATCAGGGCAAAGAACGGCGGCTGGGAGCGGCTCAGGTAGTAGCTGCGGTTACCGTTGGGGATATGACCCCAGCTGTCCAGTTCGTAGGCGAAGTTGTCCACCATACTGGAGACTTTGTCCCAGTGGCCGCTCTCCGCCAACCCCAGCATGGTGAAGTAGCTGTCCCAGTAGTAGATCTCGCGAAAACGTCCGCCCGGCACAACGTAAGGCTTCGGCAGCGGCAGCAGGGAATCCCACTTTCCGGCGCTGGAGGTAGTGCGCGTCAGCACCGGCCACAGACCGTCAATGTGCGCCCGCAGGCTCTGCCCGGCAGGTGGCACATATTTTTCTTTCTCGGTCGGCAGGGTGAAGTTCACCTCTACAAAGTGGCGCAGATCAAAGCCGGACTGTTTGCGCTGCATATGGTAGTCGGCAAGGATCGTCTGGGGATCGTTTTTCGGTACCGCATCGGCGAAGGTCTTTTGATCCGGGAAGAGTTTGGCGGTTTGCACATCGTTAAACAGCGGGCCAAACAGAATGTCTGGTGGTTGTTTCCGGGCGCCGGACGGTTCTTCCGCATAGCTAAAGGCAGTTATCCCAAGCAGGATGCCGCCAATCGCCAGCCGCAATGCTGTTTGCTGCTGAGGTCTCATCATGGTTGTTCTCCTGGGTTCTTTGGGCAGCGCGACCGCTGCCATCAATCACCTGAAAACCTTAGTCGAATATTTGTCACTTCGCGTGTCGGAGGTAACACTTTGCACAAAACCAGACTATTTACCGTTGCGTATTCAGGAGGCGGAATTCACGCGAAAAATATATAAGCGGTGCGATCTATTTATCGCGTAAATAACCATTAAACACGCGGATCACATAAAGCGAAAATCATAACTTCTTAGCGAGAAAACATAATAGATTGCTTTGGAAGGGATATGGAAATTATGTCGGCAGCAACATCAAACTGACTGAAAAATACAGGGAGAGACCTGAAATGTCGGCAACGGAAAAATTAACGGTAAAAGAGAAAATAGGCTACAGCCTCGGCGATGCGGCCAGCCATATCGTCTTTGACTCCTCCGTGGCGATCCTCGCCTATTTCTATACGGATATCTACGGGCTGCCGCCCGCAGTGATGGGGACAATGTTTTTACTGGTCAGGCTGCTGGATGCCATCACCGACCCGATAATGGGGGCGATTGCAGATGCTACCTCCTCACGCTGGGGACGCTTTCGTCCGTGGCTGCTGGCGATCTGCGGCCCGTTCGCGGTCAGCTGCGTACTGGTCTATACCATCCCGTCCTTTTCTGACAGCGGTAAAGTGGTCTATGCCGTGGCGGCCTATATCTTTATGACCCTGATGTATACCGCCATCAATATTCCTTACTGCTCGCTGGGCGCGGCACTTACTTCCGATCCGCGGGAAAACCTCTCTTTGCAATCCTGGCGTTTTGCCATCACCCCCTTGGGCGGCGCGCTGGGCACCGCCTGCATTCTGCCGCTGGCGGATTATCTCTATCCTCAGGATCGCGCGAGCGGCATTCAGATGGCGATGGCCATTTTCGGGGTGATTGGCTGCCTGATGTTTATCATCTGTTTCGCCACCACCAAAGAGCGCGTCCAGCCCATCAAAGAAGAAAATCTGAATGTCGTCCGTGACGTCAAAATTCTGTTTCGCAATGAGCAGTGGCGCATTCTGTCCATTTACAACTTCATGATGCTGGTGGCGGTGGTGATCCGCGGCGGCGCGGTGGTCTATTACGTCAATACCGTGCTGCGTCAGGGCTCCACTATTATCTCGCTGTTTATGCTGGGCGGGATGATCGCCTCAATGCTGGGCTCGGCGCTGGCGCAGCCGCTGGGTTCCCGGTTCTGCAAAATCAAACTCTCATTCTGGATAAACCTGCTCAACGCCGGGCTGGGCATCGTCTGCTTCTGGTTGCCGGTGCAATACTGGCTGATTCCGCTGGTGGCCCATTTTCTTATCCAGACGGTGCAGGGCGGAAACGGCGCGCTGCAGTGGTCCATGATCACCGACGCCAATAATTACGGCGAGTGGAAAACCCAGCGGCGAATTACCGGCATGAATGTCGCGGCCAATATTTTTGTCATTAAATTAGGCGTGGCTGTCGGCGGCGCTATTCTGGGCTGGGTTCTGGCCGGGTTTGAATATCAAGCCAGCGCAGCGGTGCAATCCCCTCAGGCGGTGCAGGGGGTTGTCTGGTTATTTACCCTTATCCCCTCGCTCTTTTATCTGTTGACCGCGCTGGCAATTAAATTCTACCGCCTCGATGAACAGGTAATGAATACCGTGGTGACTGATCTAAATAACGGAAAATTTGCAAAACCCTAACGTAACAGTGGAATCAACAATAAACTCACAGGATGGAATCTATGCGTATTCATTATATTGCGCTGCTGGTCGGCGCCTGTATTCCGGCGACCACGCTGGCGGCCACCCAAACGAACAGCATGGAGGAGAAAATTGCCCGGCTGGAAGCCAGTCTGGCAAAAGCCGAAGCCCAGATTGCGCGCTTAGAGCAGGCGCAACAGGCTCCGGCGGTAAATGTGGTCTCAGCTGAACCCCAGACGTCGCCAGCGCCGAAGTTAACCCTGTCAGGCTATGGCGATCTGCGCTTCTATGGCGATGTGGAGTTTAATATGGACGCCGCCAGCCGCAGCGGCAGCCTGACATCCATGCGCACCAGCGCCAATAAGGACTGGGCGCCGTCAAATAACGAGCGCTGGGATATCAATGGCCGTCTCCTGCTGGGGTTTGACGGCTATCGGCGAATGGACAACGGCCAGTTTGCCGGTTTCTCGGTGCAGCCGCTGGCGGATCTTACCGGCAAGATGAATCTGGATGACGCGGTCTTCTTCTTCGGCCAGGAGAACGACTGGAAAATCAAAGTCGGGCGCTTCGAAGCCTACGACATGTTTCCTCTTAACCAGGACACCTTTATCGAGTACTCCGGCAACACGGCGAACGATCTCTACAGTGACGGTTATGGCTACATCTACATGATGAAAGAGGGGCGCGGGCGCAGCGACAGCGGCGGTAACTTCCTGCTGAGTAAAAACCTCGGTAATTGGTATTTTGAGGTCAACACCCTGCTGGAAAACGGCAGCTCGCTCTTTGTCGATAAGCAGTACCATGGCATGGATCTGGATAACGATAAAAACGTGGCCTATGTGCGCCCGGTTATCGCCTGGTCAGAGGGGCGCTTCACCACGGCGCTGGCCATGGAGAGCAACCTGGTGAACAACGCTTACGGTTATCGGGATGCAGAAGGCCACTGGATCGATCAGTCCGATCGCACCGGCTATGGCCTGACGATGAACTGGAACGGGCAAAAAACCGACCCGGATAACGGCGTAGTGGTCAACCTCAACACCGCCTACATGGACGCCAGCGACGAAACTGATTTCACCGCCGGGGTGAATGGTCTGTGGAAGAACATTGAGCTGGGCTATATCTACGCCCATAACGAGATTGACAGATTTAACGCTGCCGGGCTGAATGATGACTGCGACGGCGACTGCTGGATCACCCATCCGGGCGATTACGACATCCACACGCTTCACGCGTCGTATCTGTTCCCTAACGTAATGAAAATGAAAAATTTCAACGTTTATCTCGGGGCTTATGCGTCGTGGATAGATGCCCAGCCGAAAGAGGGTAACAGCGACACCGACGCCCGCTACGGTGGCCGCCTCCGCTTTAAATACTACTTCTGATCGAATGCCAGCCAGACCTCCGGCACGGTCTGGCTGGCTTGCCACATCTGCACTACCTTCATAACGGGTTATAATGAAAGGGAGTGCCAATGAAATCATTACCTCAGATCCTGCCAGCCATTGTGCTGCTTGTCGGCTGCGGGGCGAATAACACCCCGCCTCAGGCACCTGTTCCCGGTAAAAGTACCTCCGCCACCCTGAGCACCCTGGAGACGGGCGCCCAGGTGATCCAGTCCCGTCCGCCGATAGATGCCATCAGCGCCTATCTTGACGGTTTTCATTTTTACAGTGGAGATAAAAACGGGCAGATGGAGGCGCATCACTACGTGACTGTACTCAATGAAGAGGTCATGCAGGCGGTCATTTATGACGGCAATACAAAGGATGCCCGGCTGATGGGGGTGGAGTACATCATCAGCGAACGCCTGTTTAACAGCCTGCCGCCGGAGGAGAAAAAGCTCTGGCACAGCCACCAGTATGAAGTGAAATCGGGCAGCCTGGTGGCGCCCGGCTTGCCTGCGGTCGCTGACAAAGCGCTGATGAATAAAATCGTCAACACCTACGGCAAAACCTGGCATACCTGGCATACGGACAGGGACAAGACCCTGCCGCTCGGCATACCTGCGCTGATGATGGGCTTTACCGGCGAGGGACAGCTCGATCCCCGGCTGCTGGCGGATCGCGATCGTCGTCTGGGGATCGATACGCAGCAGATCAAAGCCCAGCGTACCGACATTGTGGCCCATCCGGTAGCGGAAGGGGCAAATGCCTGGCAGCGCGGCGAGGTCATTCAGCTTAAACGTGTGCAGGGTAGCGGTGAACACGGGCATGGGGACACCACCCATTTCGGCACGTCCGAGCAGAGTCAGCAGAAACACACACCCTGATGAGGAGACGATATGAAGATTCATCATCTTAACTGTGGTTGTATGTGCCCGCTGGGCGGCGCGTTGTTCGACGGTTTCAGCAAGGGGTTACATGCGCACCTGGTCTGCCACTGCCTGCTTATCGAAACCGACCGCGACGGGCTGGTGCTGGTGGATACCGGTTTTGGGCAAGGGGATGTACGTGAACCCTCCAGGCTGTCGGGCTTTTTCCGGGCGCTGAACAATATCCAGCGTCGGGAGTCGCTTACGGCGCGCGCTCGCGTCGAGGCGCTGGGCTTTAGCGCGGCGGATGTCCGCCATATCGTGCTTACACACCTGGATTTCGACCACGCGGGTGGGCTGAGCGATTTCCCTCACGCACGCATCCATTTGATGCAGCAGGAGATCGACACGGCGCAACGGCGCCATAGCTGGCTGCAACGGGAGCGTTATCGTCCCGGGCAGTGGAGCGGCACCTCTGGCTGGCAGGGCTATCAGGTGCAGGGCGAGCGCTGGTTTGGCTTCGACGCGGTGACGGCGCTGAACGGATTGCCGCCGGAAATTTTGCTGGTGCCGCTGGCCGGGCACACGCCGGGGCATGCAGGGATCGCCATCAGCCAGCCGTCGGGGTGGTTGCTGCACGGTGGCGACGCCTGGTTCTATCGGGATGAGATGCGCCAGCCGCAGCGTCATTGCACACCGGGGCTGCGGTTTTACCAGTGGATGATGGCGATGGATAACGGTACCCGGCGACACAACCAACAGCGGCTACGGGAGCTCTCCTGCGCGCACTCGCACGACATCACTTTTTTCTGTAGCCATGACGCACGGGAACTGGAGAGCCTGGCGACAGAGTCAAAACAGCTCTAATTACCACAACTTAGGCGTGGCCTGCTTTGGGAGAAGATCGTTTAAAAATTATACTGGATATTTGAACAGGTATTTGTATACTATTAGAGCAAATTACCCGAGTAATGTATGAGTGAGGGGTGAAACCTATGGTAATTCCTGTTGAAACTTTCCAGTCCAGTGGCCAGCTTGCCACCATCAGCAGCCGCGAAATCGCGAAGCTGACCGGTATTGCTCATACCGAGGTGAAGCGCATGGTAAAAAGCCTGGAAACGGCGCAGCGTCTTTCGCAGCCGGTAACGGCCAGCCTGTATGAGCGCGAAGGTGAAATGCGGCAGGAGTTTTTGCTGAACAAACGGGACTCCCTGCTGACGGTTTCACGTATCTCCCCGGGCTTTACTGCCGCCATGCTCGATCGCTGGCAGGAGCAGGAGAGAAACGTCAATATCCCGGACTTCACCAACCCGGCGGCGGCGGCGCGCGCCTGGGCCGAGCAGTATGAAAAACGCCAGCGTGCTGAGGAGCAGCTAGCCCTCTGGGCACCAAAGGCGGCGTTCTTTGATCAGTTTGTTCAGGTCAAGGAGTCGCTGGGCTTCCGTCAGCTCTGTAAGATCCTCAAAGCGAAAGAGCCCCAGTTCCGGGAGTTCCTGCTTGAGCGGAATATCATGCAGCGCGTCGGCGGGAACCTGGTTCCGCCGCAGCACCACATCGATGCGGGCTATTTTACTCTGCACAGCGGGGTGGGCGAAAACGAGCGCACCTGGTCTCAGGCACGCTTTACTGCCCGCGGCGTGAAATGGGTGGCTGACCTGTGGGCTAAACACCTGTCAACGCTGGCAATTGAAATGCCTCGCACGGAGCGCACAGAAGGTGCACCTGTCCAGCAGAGCTGGCTTTAATCTCTCCTGTAAAGCGAACCGGTCAGATCTCCTCTGGGGTCTGACTGGCTTCACGCAATGCCCCGAGACTGGCCGACAACACGCTTAAACGCCTGGCTGCATGCTGCCAGCGAACTGTAGCCGAGACGCAACGCCACGGTTTCAATCGCCTGTTTTTCCTGCCCGATATACTGGATCGCCAGCCGCATCCGCAGTTCGCTCAGAGAGTTTGCCGGCGTGCTGGCTCTGCTGTGGGGTTTTGCCTTTGGTTTGGTGCCAGTGGCCGCGGAGGCATAATCGAAAAACAAAATGGCTAGCCGCAGAGGGTATCTGGGTTAGCCAGATTAATGTTAATGGACACCTGTTTTAAGATAGCCGTGCCGCTTCAGCACTTTCGTATAATAGTGGACAAAATGAGGCTGGCTTAATTCAGCAGGAGAACGGGATTAGTCTTTGGCTGTAATTAACTCGTTAAGATGCTCAATCAGATTCCTATACTCCTCAGGTTGATCTGTAAAGAGATTCGCATATTCAGATATCGTATCGGGTGAAGCAAACAGAAAAGTATGCGCGTTCTGTAATTGCTCAAACGTAGAGGTAGCCGACGTGTGGCAAGGTGCCTGAATGATGGCGCGGTGAGATTTTGGGGATGCATAGAACAGACGAATCGTTATGCTCGGTACCCCGTAGAGCTCTTCACAGATGAAAAGAAGGTGACCCACATTAGCCTCTTCATCGCGTTCAGTTGCCTGTAATTCGCCATGGATCGTACTTAACACCCCTTTGGCTATCGCCATTGCGCTGTCAGTACTCAGGCCTGGGATGAGCTGTTGAATGATTTGGATATTAACGGCGACGTCACTCTTTTTAATCAGCAGCATGCTGCTGGTTTTCTCCACTTCAATAAAAAAACCAGACTTGTCCACCAGTGACAACCAGGCCTCATAGTCAAAAAGTGATTTACCCGCCTGATCCATTGCGCTGGTCATCGCTGCGAACAACATCGCCACGCTAGCAAATAATTTTTTGGTTCGTATGGTCAATTCAGGAGATGTCGAGACATAGAACATGTTTCCTGTTTGATTCATCCAGAACAGCGCATCTTTTTCAGTATCATCCGCCTTGTCTAACGCCATCAGGCCCTGATGTTTTTCTTCCAACTCAGGCGAGATAAATTTATATTGCTCTAAGAACATTCTCCCCGCATCAACCATTGTATTCAGAACCGATTCCTTAATCAGTTCAGCGCTCATAAACTAACCCTCTTAATAAAATCTACAAAAATAACAATACGCGCGAATAACGTTCACTTTTGCAGTGAATTATATTTTTTTAAGCAAATTCTTATGGTGCTAAATATGCACTTAATTAAAGAAAGAAAACGTGATGAATATCATTATTCTGGCTTTTATATAATTAAAAGTGATCAATAATCCGTTTTTAATAGTTTTTATCAATAATAAAGTGGCAATGTATCACTCAGAATGATCTTTTTCAGGCAGGGCTTATGCGAGGCAGGGCGAGGATATCGACAAAAAAGCCCGGCACAGGGCTGCTGCGCCGGGCTGGTAAGGGGAAGAACTATCGCTGTGGTTCAGCCTGTTTCATTGGAATCAATGCAATCACCACCGCACCCAGCACCAGGAAACCGGCCACCATAAAGATCCCGGCGTTGAAATTACCGGTGACATCCTTCATCCAGCCCATCAGCAGCGGCCCCAGCGCGGCGCCGGTCATCCCGGTGGCGTTGATCACCGCAATACCCAACGCACGGGCACGCAGGGAGATGGAACGATCCGGGGTGGTCCAGAAGATCACCATGGCGGCAAAGGCACCGGCCGAGGCCATCACGATACCGGTGAACTGCAGCACCGGATCGGTGCTGGTGGCGGTGAGGATCCAGCCTGCAGCGGCAAACAGGTACGGCAGCAGGGTGTGGACTTTACGCTCGTTGCGCTTGTCGGAACGTTTACTCCACCAGACCATTGCCACAATGGTACAGACCTGCGGAATGGCGCTCAGGATACCGATGGTTACGTTACTGCTCTCCTCGCTGATGCTGCGCAGGATCAGCGGCGTCCAGACGCTCAGGGCGCTCAGGGTGTTGGTCAGGCAGAAATAGGCTAGGGTGTAGAGCATGATGGTGGGCGTGAACAGCTCGCGCACCAGGCTACGCTGCTGTGGCGCCAGCGCGGCCTGCTCCCGCAGCTGGTTACTCTGGGCGTTGAGACGATCCGCTTCCAGCATCTCCTTCAGGCAGGCCTTGTCATCCTGGGTCAGCCAGCGCGCTTTATCCGGACTGTCATCCAGCCAGAACCAAACCACAAAGCCCAGAATGACCGACGGGAAGCCTTCCAGCAGGAACAGCCACTGCCAGCCCTTCAGGTTCATCACCCCATCGAGGTTCAGAATATACCCGGATGCCAGCGAACCCAGCGCCATGGTCACCGGCATGGCAATCATAAACAGCGCATTGGCGCGAGCGCGGTAGTGCGCCGGGAACCAGAACGTTAAATACAATAACAGCCCTGGCAGGAAGCCCGCTTCGGCAATTCCCACCAGCATTCGCAGCACGTACAGGCTGTTAGGGCCGGTAGCGAACATCGTGGCGGTGGAGGCGATCCCCCACACCACCATCAGAATCGCGATCCAGCGACGGGCACCCACGATGCTCAGCATCACGTTGCTGGGAATCCCACAGATGACATACATCACGTAAAACAGCGTGGTCGCCAGTCCGAACATGGTGCTGGTGAGGCCCAGATCTTTGCCCATCGTCAGGCCGGCAAAGCCGATGTTGATGCGATCCAGATACGAAAAGACGAACAAAATGAACAAAAAAGTGATCAATCGCCGGAATAGTTTCTTGATCACCCGCTGTTGACGCGGATCGAGCGTGTCGTCAGCAGACGCAGGCGGAGCCAGCACGCTAGCACGTGTTTGCTCCATCGATGGGCTGTCGTTCATGAAATGCTCCACATAACGGTTAGAGGTAATGTAATCCCCGTTTTAGTCGGGGGTGTTTTTATAATTAATTGATAAGCAGGTAAATTTTTAAAAAAAAGCCGATAGCTAGCGGGCAAGAGGATTACCCGGTGCACGCGATGCAAACACGTGCGCTAACGTATAGGAAACCGCAGGCATGGACGTCAATGTTCTGTTTAAAAAATGATACGTAATTGTTAATCTCGTAGCGTTTTCGAATCATAATGCGATGTCGATCGGCTTTTGCGGCGCAGCGAATTGTTAACAGCAGGAGGCAGGGTGCGATCGGGCTATAGCGGGGGATAAATAGCGGGTATAATTGCGGTCAATGCATTACTTCTGGAACGTCATTTCATGAGTCATACGAACACATCGTCAGACAGCGGCCCCACTTTTCACCGCGAAGAGTTCCCGTTCTACTGGATAGTTAACGTCTACGCGCGTTATACGCAAGTGATGGAAATCACACTGAAAAAGGTGCAGCTTGATGTGTCCCGCTTTCGGGTGCTGATGATTACCGAGCAGTACGGTAAGGCCAGCATTTCGCAGATCGCCGAATACGCCATGGCCAAAATGCCCACCGTCACCAAAATCGTTGGCCGCCTGCGGGACGATGGCCTGGTGACCACCGCCAGCAGCGTGCAGGATGCCAGGGTGACCGAAGTGATGCTCACCGATGCCGGACGCGAAAAAGTAGCCGAGGCACACCGTCTTACCAGCAAGGTTTTCGAGAAGGGTTTTAAGGGTATGACCGCGGCCCAGCGGGAAAAAATGAACCTCTCGCTGTCGAAAGTACTCGACAACCTCAACGAGCTTTGAATAGTTCCCGCAGAGAATTACGGATTTGTGACAGCCTTAAAAATTCAAGATAAGTCACTGTAAAGTATAACATTATAAAAGAGCCGTTCTGATGACCAGAGCGGCTCTTTTTTCATTTCTGCGCCACGTTTATTGTTATTTATCATCATCCTAAGCCTCTCTCGATGAATTGTTATAAAAATGTATCAGTGTTATTTTTTCGTAAAAATAACGTGAAATATTACTTGAATATTCATCTAAATCTTCCATGATTGACCAGAACAAACGTGGGTCGAACCGCAGCGAAGAGTGCGTCACCCAAATATGATTCGTTTTTTATGGTTAAGGTGCAAATTATGCAGCCTGTTACTGAGAGCAATGGTTTTGTCACCCGATGTACCCTCGGCGAAGGCGATCTCCGCTTCGCGGTAAAAGACACCCTCGACATCGCAGGCTTTCCCACCCGTGCAGGCTGCCCGGCGCTGGCCGCAAACCCGGCGGTGGAACAGCATGCCGACGTGGTCGCAACCCTTCTCGGGCAGAAGTGCATCCTGACCGGTAAAACCACCCTGCACGAGCTGGCGTTTGGCGTCACCGGGATCAACCCCTGGGGCGGCACGCCGGTTAACCCGCTGTTTCCTGACCTGATCCCCGGCGGCTCCTCCAGCGGCTCTGCCGCAGTGGTGGCTGCTGGTGAGGTGGATTTTGCGCTCGGCACCGATACCGGTGGATCGGTGCGTATGCCCGCCGCCTGCTGCGGCATCCTCGGCTTAAAACCCACTTACGGTGCCTTGAGCCGGGCAGGGGTGATGCCCGCGCAAAGCTCCCTGGACTGCGTGGGGATCTTCGCCCGCGAGCCGGACGTTCTGCGTAACGTGCTGACCCGTCTGGCGCTGCCGGTTGATGCGCCGCTGCACAGAATGCCCGCCATCGGCTTTATCCCGTCGGCGCTCATCAGCATCGACTCCCTGCTGTTGAACTTCCTCGCCCAGGCTGACCTGCAACCGCGTCAGGCTGAATTGCCGCTGCTGGGGGATGCCCATCGCGCCGGGTTGACCCTCATCAGCCATGAAAACTGGCAGGCTTTTAAAACGCTACTGAGTGACGACAGGGTCTCTGCCGACGTCGCCACCCGCATCCGTGCCGGAGCCGGGATCGATGCCCGTGCTCTTGAGGCCGCAGAAGCGATCCGCCGCACATTTACCGCCCAGGTGGATGACCAGCTGGCGAAAACCCCGCTGCTGGCGCTGGCAACCCTGCCGGAGCTGCCGCCCACGCTGGAAGAGGCACAAGATCCGCTCAGCGTGGTGAACCTCACCCGACTGGTGCGCCCGTTCAACCTCAGCGGCCACCCGGCGCTGACCCTGCCCGCGGGCACGCTTGATGGGCGTCCGGTGGCGCTGCAACTCGTTGCCGCCAAAGGGCACGAGGGGCTGCTGGTGCAGGCGGCAGAATGGCTCTCTGAGCGACGACGCCGCTAACCATCCCGCTTTACCGACAGTTTCAACACTAACTCAGTGAGTACCACTCATTGCGGCAGCACTCGTCTCTCTGCGGGCCGCACACTCTTTTGGGAGGAAGCTATGTCTGCCGTTCATGTTCGTGAGGAGCTCGTTCCACTGCTGAATGAAGTCGCCACCCGCAGCGCCGATTTTGAGCAACAGCGTCATATCTCAGACGACATCATCGCCCGCTTTAAGCAGGTGGGCGTCTACCGTGCGTTAGTCCCCAAAATCTACGGCGGCGAGGAGTGCTCCCCGGCACAGTTCTGTGAGCTGATCGAGCAGATTGCCACCGCCGATGGCTCCGCAGGCTGGGTCGCCAGCTTCGGCATGAGCCCGTTCTATCTTGGGGCGCTGCCGCCGGACACCTTAAAAGAACTCTACCGTGACGGCCCGGACGTGGTCTTCGCCGGCGGCATCTTCCCGCCGCAAAAAGCGGTGCTGGCGGATGGCGGTTACCGCGTCTCGGGCCGTTGGGGCTTTGCCAGCGGCAGCATGGGCGCCTCGGTCTTTGGCGTCGGCATCCTGCCGGAGAGCGGCGAAGCGCTGCCGCGCATGGCGGTGCTGCCCCGCGACAGCGTGCAGATCGATCCGGTCTGGAACACCGTCGGCCTGGCCGGAACCGGCAGCCACGATCTGGTGGTCAACGATGCCTTTGTGCCGCAGGAGTGGACCTTTGTGCGCGGCGGCGCGCTTAACCTGGAGGGGGCGCTCTATCGCTATCCGGTGCTCTCCCTTGCCACCCAGGTGCTCTCGGTGGTGGCGCTCGGCGTCGCCCGCGCCGCCCTGAATGAAATCTATGCCATTGCCCATCGCCAGCAGTCGGTGACCGGCGCGCCGCGCCTGGCCGACCGTCCGCAGGCGCAGATGCAGATAGCCCGCTGCGAAGCGGAACTGCGCTCCGCCCGGGCCTGGTTCTATGAGGCCATCGACGAGGTGTGGCAGTGCATCCTTGCCGGGGATGATCCTGCCTGCGCGCAGATCAACGCCCTGCGGCTCTCCTCCACCCACGCCACCCGCGTGGCCGCTGAAGTTACCCGCCAGGCGCTGGCGCTGAACGGCATGGGCGGCATCACCCTGAAAAGTCCGCTGCAACGCTATGTCCGCGACACCCTGGTGATCACCCAGCACGCCTTTATGGGCGACCTCTCTTATCTCAACGCCGGTACGGTCTATTTCGGTGGCCAGCCTCTGCCGGGTTATTTGTAATTTTCACCAAAGGAGCAACAGATGAGCCAGACAACAACCTTACGCGTGCTGTTTTGCATCGGCGTGAACCAGAACTTTTTTGATGCCACCCCGGCAGAAGCCAAACAGGTGTGGGGCGCGTTCGGCGTGATGATGAAAGGTATCGACGAAACCCAGGGCATCCGCGTCATCGGCAATATGGACGATGACCGCCTGATGGTCGGGCCGTCCACCACCTCGCCCTGGACCACCTACGTGCTGGCCGATGCCGACAGCCTCGACAGCGTGGTGGCTGCCTGCAACCTGTTCCGTACCACCCCGGTGGGCGACGGCGAGTACAAGCTGTGGAAGTACTGCAAGATCGAAGCCCGCGTCGGTCGCGAACTGATCATTCAGTAACGGAGCACACCATGAGCCCACAGGATGCGCTGCGTTTAAAGCAGCTTGAGGATCAGCAGGCCGCCCGGGTCTGTATCAGCACCTACATGCGGCTGTGCGATCGCCTCGACAGCATGGAGACGGTACAGGCCATCGGCGCGCTGTTCAGCGCAGACGCCTGCTGGGAAGGGCTGGGTGAACCCTACGCCACCCGGCTGGGCAGGCATCAGGGGCGCGAGGCGATTGAAGCGATGATGGCGGGCTACGTCCGCACGCCCGCGCACTTCGCCCTGAATGGCCACTTTTTATGTTCCGAGGCGCTCTGGCAAGATGCCGACGGCGAGCTGCATGGCCGCTGGCAGATGCTGCAAACCTCCACCTTTACCGCCGGTGGCGCGCACCTGAATGCTGCCGAGCTGCAGATTATTTTCCGTCGCGAAGCCGGGGAGATGACCATGCACCATTTTACCACCCGCAACCTGTTCAGCAGGCCGGTAAGCCACTGGCATGCGGCGGATGCGCTACCGGTACCTGACAACAATTAGAACCTCGACGACGAGCAGGAGACAGATTATGCAGTGTGACCAGATCATCAACGTTAAGAATATCGATACCACGACGCCGACGGCCCCGAGCCGGGAAGCGATTGCGGCTCTGGTGAAGGCGGACCGCGTTCACACCTCGCTCTACACCTCTGACGAGCTGTTCCAGCTGGAGCTGGAGCGTATTTTCAGCAAAACCTGGGTCTGGGTGGCACATGTCAGCGAGATCCCGGAGACCGGCAGCTTCAAAACCACCGAGATCGGCACTCAGCCGGTGATCGTGGTGCGTGACCGCAAGGGCGCCATCCACACCCTGCTGAACCGCTGCCGCCATCGCGCGGCCACCGTCTGCGAACACCGCAGCGGCAAAACCAACAGCTTCGTCTGCCCCTACCACGGCTGGGGCTACGCCCTGGACGGCAGCCTGCGCGGCGTGCCGCACCCGGAAAGCTATGCCGACCAACTGGAGAAGAACGAACTGGGGCTGGTGTCGCTGCGTACCGAGCAGTATGCGGGCATGGTGTTTGCCACCTTTAACGAGCAGATCGAACCGCTGGAGGATTTCCTCGGCGCGGCGAAGAAGTGGATGGATCTCTTTATGAAGCAGGGGGCGGGCTACCCGATCAAAACCGGGCCTGCGCACCGCTTCCGTTTCCCGGGCAACTGGAAGATCCAGCTGGAGAACACCACCGACGGCTATCACTTCCCGGTGGTGCACCGCTCCTTCCTGAGTTCGGTCGATAAGCAGACCGAAGAGATGCTCAACTTCGTGGACGGCAGCGGCTATGTCGAAGATCTCGGCAACGGCCACAGCGTCATGGTGATGATCCCTGAACTGGTGGATCTGGAAGCCAACCTTGATGCGCCAATCCCGGAGCGCTTTGTCGAGCTGGCGGACGCACTGCGTAAAGAGCATGACGAAGAGCAGGTCAGGCGCATCGTGCGCGCGGTGGGCGGCTCCGGCTTCAACCTCAACCTGTTCCCGAACATCGCCTGTTCAATGGCCTTCTTCCGCGTCCTGCAACCCATCTCAGTGATGGAAACCGAAATTCATCACGCGGTGATCACCATGCACGGCGGACCGGAGATCGCGAACCAGGCGCGCCTGCGTCTGCACGAGCACTTCCAGGGGCCGATGGGCTTTGGCACGCCGGACGACTCCGAGGCCTGGGAGCGCGTCCAGCGCGGGGCCACCGCGGGGGATGAGCTGTGGATCATGCTCAACCGCGGCCTGGCCGGGGAGTATCGCACCGACGACGGCCTGCGCAGCGACGTCAGCGCCGAAACCGGGATGCGCGCGGCCTATCAGCAGTGGAAAAAATTGATGACGGAGAGCGAAAAATGATGACGCCAGATTCTGTGCTGTTTGCGGCGATGTCCGTAATCAACCTCGAAGGCGATCTGCTGGACCAGGGCGAGTTCAACGCCTGGCTGGATCTCTGGCAGCGCGACGGCCTGTACGTGGTGCCCATCGACCCGAACGAAACCGATTTTAAAAACACCCTTAATTACGCCTGCGACGATCACCACATGCGGGAGAAGAGGGTGAAGCGCCTCTACAGCGGGGAGTCCATCTCCACCACGCCGCGCGCCAGAACGCTGCGCACCCTGTCGCGCTTCCGCCTGCTGGAGTCCAGTGAGGATCTGATTGTGGTGCGCGGGGCGCAATCACTGTGGGAGCACCGCAAAGGCCACAGCCGCCACTACGCCGCGGACATCACCTGGCACCTGAAACCGCAGGAGGGCAGATTGCTGATTACCCGGAAGGTGATCCGCCTGGTCAACAGCGACGATGTGCTGCACAGCATCGGCTACATCCTCTGAGGACCCCCCCATGACGCAAACCGTATTAGTGACCGGCGCGGCCGCCGGTCTGGGCAACGTGATTGCCACTCACCTGCTGGCGCAGGGGTATCAGGTGGTGCTGACCGACGTTGATGTGGCCCGCGCCCGGGAAGCCGCGGATCGTCTCGATGACGGCCAGGGCAGGGTGCTGGCGCTGGGGCTGGATATCTGCCAGCCGCAGGATTTTGTGCAGGCACTGGACGCAACCATTGAACGCTTCGGCAGCCTGGAGGTGCTGGTCAACAACGCCGCCCTGACCCTCGCCACCCCGGTGATGGAAATTACGGTGGAGGAGTTTGACCGGGTGATCGCCACCAACCTGCGCGGCACCTTCGTCGGCTGCCAGACCCTGGGGCGGTACTTCGCAAGTACAGGCTACGGCCGCATCATCAACCTGGCCTCGTTAGCCGGGCAGAACGGCGGCACCGCCTCCGGCGCCCACTATGCGGCCTCGAAGGGCGGGATCCTGACCCTGACCAAAATCTTTGCCCGCGAGCTCGGCAAATCCGGCGTGACGGTAAACGCCATCGCCCCGGGCCCGCTGGATCTGCCGATGGTTCACGCCCTGGTGCCGGAAGAGAAGATGGCCGGGCTGTTGCAGATGATCCCGGTCGGCCAGTTAGGCGAAGCCGGGTTTGTCGCCCAGGCGGTGGCTTTGCTGGCATCAGAGCAGGCGTCGTTTGTCACCGGGGCGACCTGGGACATCAACGGCGGTCTGTTTATGCGTTAAGGAGTCAACATGCTGACATTACAGGTTATCAGACGGGAGTTGCAGGGCGATGTGCTCCTGCTGACGCTGGCCCATGCTGACGGTATCGACCTCCCGGTCTTCAACGCGGGGGCACATATCGATCTGCATCTGGCAGACGGCCTGGTGCGTCCGTACTCCCTCTGCGGCGACCCGCAGGATCGCCGCCACTACCAGCTCGGCATTCTGAAAGACAAAAAGTCTCAGGGGGGCTCTCTTGCCGCTCATGCGCTGAATGTTGGGGATTTCATCCAGGTCAGCGATCCGCGCAACCTCTTTGCGCTGGAGGAGACCGCCAGCCATTGCCTGCTGATTGGCGGCGGGATCGGTATCACTCCGATGCTGGCGATGGCCGCCGAACTGCATGCCAGCGGCCGCTCCTTCAGCCTGCACTACTGCGCCCGCACCCGGACCGGGGCGGCGTTTATTGCCCGGCTCGAGCAGGCGGCCTGGGCCGACCGCGTGCATCTGCACTTCAGCGATACGCAACGCCTGAATCTGAAGGCGGTGCTGAGCGACGTCCCGGCCAATACCCACGTCTACACCTGCGGCCCGACCCGCCTGATGGATGCGGTCACCGACGAGGCGAGCCGCCTCGGTTATCGCCCGGAGCAGGTGCATCAGGAGTGCTTCAGCGCCGAAGTTGTCACCGGTGGTGCGGCCTTTGAGGTGGTCGCCGCCGCAAGCGGCATTACCGTCCAGGTGCTGGAGAACCAGACCATCGTCGAGGCGCTGGCCCAGGCCGGGCTGAAGGTGTGCGTCTCCTGCAAACAGGGGATCTGCGGCAGCTGCCTGACCGACGTGCTTGAAGGGGAGCCGGACCATCGCGACAGCTACCTGACCGACGAAGAGAAAGCCGACGGCGACCAGATGTTGTTGTGCTGCTCCCGGGCGAAAAGCGCCCGTTTAGTCATCGATCTGTGAGGAAACCCTTATGACACTGCAAACCGAATTTCGTAACGCGATGGCACAGCTGGGGAGTGCGGTCTCGGTGATCACCACCGACGGCCCGGCGGGTAAATTTGGCTTTACCGCCTCTGCCGTGTGCAGCGTCACGGACTCGCCGCCGACGCTGCTGGTCTGTATGAACCGCAACTCCTATGCCAACGCGCACTTCAAGCAGAACGGGGCGCTGTGCGTCAACGTCCTCTCCAGCGACCACCAGGATCTCTCCGGGGTGTTCGCCAACGCCAGCCTGCGTTCCGAGCAGCGTTTTGCGTATGACTCCTGGCAGGTGATGGCCAGTGGCGCGCCGGTGCTCAGTTCGTCGGTCGCCAGCTTCGACTGCCTGATCGACACCTGTCATGAAGTGGGTAGCCACACCGTTTTCTACTGCCAGGTGCAGGCGATACGCATCAGCGAAGCGCCGCGCGGGCTGGTTTACTTTAACCGTCGCTACCATGCCATCGGGCATGATGTGGAAGCGTAAAACCAACTATAAGGGTAACGCTGATGAGCAATGTCGTGACTGAAAACCGCAACGCTGCGGCTGCTGTTCCACACGATGCCGGGCAAATGCGCAAGCTGGTGTTCGCCTCGGTACTGGGTAATGCCCTGGAATGGTATGACTTCTTCCTCTACGGCACCGCCGCGGCGCTGGTGTTTGGCCCGCTCTTCTTCCCGGTGGGCGGCGACCCGATGCAGGGCACGCTGTTGGCCTTCTCGGGCTTTGCGGTGGGCTTCCTCGCCCGTCCGCTGGGCGGGATCGTCTTTGGTCATCTCGGGGATCGCTACAGTCGTAAGATGACGCTGATCATGACCCTGACCCTGATGGGGGCCACCACCTTTGTCATCGGCCTACTGCCGACCTACGCGCAGATCGGCATCTGGGCGCCGCTCTCTCTGATCACGCTGCGCTTTTTACAAGGCGTGGCATCGGGCGGCGAGTGGGGCGGTGGGGTGCTGATGCTGAGCGAGAACGCCCCCGCGTCCCGTCGCGGCTACTTTACCGCCTGGAGCCAGATGGGGGTCTCCGGTGGGTTTGTCCTCTCTGCCTTCGCCTTTTACCTGGTGCAGAAGCTGCCGGAAGCGGAGCTGATGAGCTGGGGCTGGCGCGTGCCCTTTCTGCTGAGCATCGTCATCTTCCTGGTCGGGGTCTATATCCGCAAAAACATCCGCGAGAGCAAAGCCTTTACCCAGGCCAAACCGGAAGAAAAACACGAGAAGATCCCGCTGATGGTGCTGGTGCGCGAGCACCCGAAAGCGCTGATGCAGGCCATCGCCCTGCGCCTGCCGGAGAACGGCGCATCTTATATCTTCTTCACCTTCTCGGTGGTCTACGCCAAACACATCGGCATCGGCACCGGGGAGATCATCAGCGCCGTGACTCTGGCGATGCTGGTGGAGTTCTTCTCCATTCTCTTCTGGGGCGCGCTCTCGGATCGCATCGGCCTGAAGCCGGTCTACTACATCGGCGTCATCGGCCTGCTGGTGATGGCTTTTCCGTTCTTCTGGCTGCTCTCTACCGGCGACTACGGCTGGATCATGCTGGCGATGCTGCTCGGCCTGCCGTTCTGCCACGGGGCGATGATCGGCACCCAGCCCTGCATCATGAGCGACCTGTTCCCGGTGCGTGTGCGCTACTCCGGCCTGGCGCTGGGGCATGAGGTGGGCTCGATCTTCTCCGGCGGCCTAGGGCCGATGCTGGCGGTGGCGCTGCTGATGCATTTCGACGCCTCCTGGCCGATCTCCCTGCTGCTGATGGCCTATGCGCTGCTGGCGTGGATCGCTCTGCGCAGCCTGCCGTCCTCCCATAAAAATAACGAGGTAAGCGAATGATTGATAAACGGATTGCCGCCACCGACGGTGCCGTGGCGGACATTTTTGACGGCGCGGTGGTGATGGTGGGCGGATTTGGCGCCGCCGGACAGCCCGCCGAACTGCTCGATGCCCTGATCCGCCGTCAGCCGCGGGATCTGACCCTGATCAGCAACAACGCCGGCAACGGTGACTACGGTCTGGCGGCGTTGCTGAAAGCTGGCTGCGTGAAGAAGGTGATCTGCTCCTTCCCACGCCAGACCGACTCCTGGGTCTTTGACGATCTCTACCGCCGCGGCGAAGTCGAGCTGGAGCTGGTCCCGCAGGGCAATCTCGCGGCACGTATTCAGGCGGGCGGCTCCGGGCTGGGGGCGATCTTCACCCCCACCGGGTTTGGCACCGAGCTGGCGGCGGGCAAAGAGACCCGCCATATCGACGGCAAAGATTATGTCCTTGAGTACCCGTTAAAAGCCGATTTCGCCCTGATCAAAGCCCTGAAGGCCGACCGCTGGGGCAACCTGGTCTACGACAAAACCGGGCGTAATTTCGGACCGATCATGGCTGCCGCCGCCAGCTGCACCATTGCCCAGGTGAGCGAGATTGTCGCCCTCGGCGAGCTTGACGCGGAAGCGGTGGTGACGCCGGGGATTTTTGTCCAGCGCGTGGTGACGATCGCGCCGCAATGTCTGCCGCAGAGCGCATAAGGAGAGCCCGTGAATAAACTGACCCATCAACAGCTGGCCGAACGCATTGCCCGGGACATCCCCGAGGGGGCCTACGTCAACCTTGGCATCGGCCTGCCGACCCGGATTGCCAACTATCTCCCCGCCGATCGCGAGATCTTCCTGCACAGCGAAAACGGCATTCTCGGTATGGGGCCAGCGCCGGAACCGGGCTGTGAAGATCCGGAGCTGATTAACGCCGGAAAACAGCCGGTGACGCTGCTGGCGGGCGGCTGCTATTTCCATCACGGCGACTCGTTCACCATGATGCGCGGCGGCCACCTGGATATCTGCGTGCTGGGGGCTTATCAGGTCTCCGAGCGCGGCGATCTGGCGAACTGGAGCACCGGCGAGCCCGCTTCGATTCCCGCTGTCGGCGGGGCGATGGACCTGGCGATTGGCGCGAAGCGCGTCTATGTGATGACCGAACATCTGACCCGCCAGGGCGACTGCAAAATCGTCAAAGCCTGCACCTATCCGCTGACCGGCATGGCCTGCATCGACCGGATCTACACCGACATGGCGGTGATGGACATCACAGCCGAAGGCATTGTGGTGCGCGAGCTGTTCGGCGACGTGACGGCGGAATATCTCCAGTCCGTCACCCCGGTGGCGCTGACTTTTGCCCTTAACGCCGAAACCGAGGAGGCGTGAATGGATCTCGAATATCGCCTCGACGGCCCGGAAGCGGCCCCGCTGCTGGTGCTCTCCAACTCGCTCGGCACCACCTGGGAGATGTGGCAGGGACAGATGACCGACTTTACCCGCCATTTTCGCGTGCTGCGCTACAACACGCGCGGGCATGGCCGCTCCCCGGTTTCGGCTGGGGGAATCACTCTCGACTCGCTGGGGCAGGACGTGATTGCCCTGCTCGATCATCTGGATATTGAACGCGCCTTTTTCTGCGGCATCTCGCTGGGCGGCATGACCGGGATGTGGCTCAACCGCCACGCCCCGTCGCGTTTTGATCGCATCGTGGTGGCAAACACCGCGGCAAAAATCGGCGAAGCGAAAGGCTGGCTGCAGCGCGCCGCAACGGTGCGTCAGCAGGGGATGGCCCCGGTCGCCAGCACCGCGGCGGCGCGCTGGTTCACTCCGGCATATCGCCAAAGCAATCCCGGGATGGTGAAGCTGCTGGTTGACGGTCTGGCCGACACCCCAGCCGAAGGTTACGCCGCCTGCTGCGAAGCGCTGGCAACGGCGGATCTCCGCGATGAGGTGGCTGCCATGCTGCGCCCAATGCTGGCTATCGCAGGGGAGGAAGATCCGGTCACCACCGTGTCGGACGCCAAGTGGATCGCGGCTCAGGCGAAGCAGACAGAGTATGTGGCGTTACCCGCCTCGCACCTGTCGAACGTCGCCTGCCCGGAAGCCTTTAATCAGCAGGTGCTGGCCTTTTTAACCCGCAGGAGCATGACATGACCCTCACTATAGAATCCCTGGCCTGCTGGCTGGTGGATATCCCGACCATCCGCCCGCACAAGCTGTCGATGGCGACCATGGGTTGCCAGACGCTCACCATCGTCCGGATGCAATGCGCAAACGGCATTATCGGCTGGGGCGAAGCCACCACCATCGGCGGCATGAGCTACGGCCCGGAAAGCCCGGAGGCGATCAAATCCGCCATTGAAACCTATCTCGCCCCGCTGCTGTGCGGACAGTCGTTTACTGGCGTGGCGGCGCTGGCCGACAAGATGAACGCCAGCGTGAAGGGCAACACCTTTGCCAAATCCGCCCTCGAAACCGCGTTCCTCGATGCCCAGGGCAAGGCGCTGGGGCTGCCGGTGAGTTCACTCCTGGGCGGGGCGTTGACTCAGCGCCTGCCGGTACTCTGGACCCTGGCGAGCGGCGACACGCAGAAAGACATTGAAGAGGGCAAACGCCTGCTGGCGGAAGGCCGTCACAACACCTTCAAGCTGAAAATCGGCGCTCGCAGGCTGGAGGAGGACGTTCGTCACGCCCTGGCGATCAAGGCCGCGCTGGGCGACGAGGTGAGCGTGCGGGTGGATGTCAACCAGGCCTGGGATCTGATCACCGCCATTAAAGGGATGACGCAACTACAGGCGGGCGGGATCGACCTGGTGGAACAGCCGATCCCGCTGTGGGATCGGCAAGGGCTTATCGCCCTCAGCCAGCGCTTTGCGGTGCCGATCCTCGCCGACGAAGCGGTGGCGACCAGCCACGACGGCTACGCCCTGGCGAGCGGCGGCTTTACCGGGGCGTATGCCCTGAAGATCGCCAAAGCGGGCGGCCCGGCGCAGGCCCTGAAGCTGGCGCATGTGGCCCAGGCGGCGGGCGTGGCGCTGTACGGCGGCACCATGCTGGAAGGGACGCTCGGCACCGTCGCCTCGCTGCACGCCTGGTCGACGGTGAAGATGCAGTGGGGCACCGAGATGTTCGGCCCGCTGTTGCTGAAGGATGACATCGTGGTACGACCGCTGGAATTCAGCCAGGGAGAGGTGACGTTACCGCAGGGGCCGGGGTTAGGCGTTGAAATCGATGAAGACAAGCTGCGCCATTACACACGTCAATAAAAGGAAAACGCGATGCTTTTTAAAGTGGAAATGACCGTCAACATCCCGTCGTCGCTGCCTGCGGCAGAAGTTGAAGCGATCAAGGCGAAAGAGAAAGCCTACTCCCAACGCTTACAGCGCGAAGGCAAGTGGCCGCACATCTGGCGCGTGGTCGGGCAGTACGCCAACGTCAGCATTTTTGACGTGGCGGACAACCAGGAGCTGCACGACATCCTGACCGCGCTGCCGCTCTACCCGTGGATGGAGATCAGCGTGCAGCCTCTGTGTACGCATCCCTCATCCATTCATCACTCGCAATAACAACAAACGTACCCTACAAAGAGGAATATGCAATGTCTGTGAATCCTGCGCATCAAACCGAACTGGAATCCTTACTCGCGATCAGCAGCGGCTTAAATTCCACCGGCGGTAACGATCGTTTAAAGAACATCATGCACCAGCTGCTGAGCGACCTGTGCAAGACTATCAAGCAGTTCGACGTCACGGATGAAGAGTTCTGGATTGCGGTGAACTACCTTAACGAGCTGGGCGGACGCCAGGAAGCGGCGCTGCTGGCGGCGGGACTGGGTCTGGAGCACTATCTGGATATGCGTGCCGACGAGAAGGAAGCCGCATCCGGCAATGACGTGGGCACTCCGCGCACCATTGAAGGGCCGCTATATGTCGCCAACGCCCCGCTGAGCGAAGGCTTTGCCCGTATGGACGACGGGAAAGAGCAGGGCGAAGTCATGTGGTTGCAGGGCCAGGTGACCGATCTGAACGGTAAGCTGGTGGCGGGCGCGATTGTGGATATCTGGCATGCCAACACCCTCGGCGGCTATTCGTTCTTCGACCAGTCCCAGAGCGAATACAACCTGCGCCGCCGCGTGCGCACCGGGGAAGATGGCCGCTACGCCGTGCGCAGCATCGTGCCGTGCGGCTACGGCTGCCCACCGGATGGCCCGACCCAGAAGCTGCTGACTGCGCTTGGCCGCCACGGCAACCGCCCGGCCCACGTGCACTTCTTTGTATCCGCGCCGGGGTACAAGCACCTGACCACCCAGATCAACCTCAACGGGGATGAGTATCTCTGGGATGATTTTGCCTTCGCGACCCGCGCGGAGCTGATTGCGGACCCGGTGAAGGTGACGGACGCGGCTGTGGCGCAGGCGCGCGATCTCGCAGGGGAGCATACGGAGGTGAACTTTAGCTTTACGCTGGTGGAAGCGGCGGAGAGTGGGGAAGAGGAGAGAGGAAAGCGGGCGCGGGTGATGGAGTAGGTTCGAAAGGTTAGAGGGCCGGGCCGCACTAAGCGGGCCCGGTTTCTGTATATGTTCAGGGAAAAGACTTGCGCTCTTCCTGAGATATACAGTGCACAAGGTCAGGGCATCGCGAGACGATCGTTCATCTCTTCAAATAACGCTATCAAGTGATCTGCAACGACTCTGACTCGCCGGGAGTGTGCCAGATCTGAGTGCATAACTAACCATAATGTCTGATCCACACCAATATCTGAATTAACGCAGTGCAGCGCGTTTTCCCTCGCCATAAAGTGCGGCAAAATCCCAAGCCCCAGACCCGCTGAAACGGCCGATAATTGTGCTGCCAGCGTATTCGCTTCTACCCGACAGGGCCTGCCCCGCAGCATCCGTGTTATCCACCGCGCAGCGGGCAGGTGCTGATGAGATTCCGACCAGCCAATATACTGCCCATGACTGAGCAGTAACTCAGTGGCCTTACCTTGCCATTTTTTTAAGTATGTCCGGTCGGCGTAAAGCCCGAATCCCACGGTGCCAAGCCGCTTCAGCGTCAGATTTCCGCTGTCAGGTTTAACCATACGTATCGCTAAATCGGCATCCCTGCGATGCAGATTGACCGACGACACGCCGCTGAGTACTTCAACCCGCAGATCGGGGTAGCTATCCAGCAACCCTGTCAGCGAAGGAAGAATAAAATGCGTGGCCAGGTTGTCGGATGTTGCCAGCCGAACAAGCCCGGCGACGTTAACCTGTAATTTTGCAGACTCCCTGAAGGCAAGCCCTGCACTTTCAAGCGCCTCCGCCCGCTCCAGAAGCGCCTCCCCGTCATCCGTTAACCGATAGCCGCTCTGATGTCTGCTGAATAGCGGTACTGCCAGCGAGCTTTCAAGCCGATCCAGTCTTCTTGAGAGCGTGGCAATACCCATATTCATGGCCTCCGCTGCGCCACTCAGCGTCCCCGCGCGGGCAATGGCCAGAAATACCCGCGTATCGTCCCAGTTAAAATCAGCTTTCATATTTTCCGATTATGGAAAACGGCTCTCCGTTTTCAGCTCTGTTTTATCACTTATCGCAGGATGATACTGCAATCCTCACAAGGAGATAAACATGCAAAAACGTAATCTGACTTCCTCCCTCACGGTCTCTGCGCTTGGTCTGGGTTGTATGGGTATGAGCGAGTTCTACGGGCCACGTGACGACGAGGCATCCTTGGCAGTACTGGATAAGGCACTGGATTTGGGGATGAATTTTCTCGACACGTCTGATACCTACGGCCCCTGGCATAACGAGGAATTACTGGGAAAATTCATTAAAACACGTCAGCCCGCCCTGAAGCTGGCAACAAAATTTGGCATTGTGCGACAGCCCGGCGAATACAAAAGAGAGCTCTGCAACAGACCTGACTACGCGCGCAAAAGCTGCGAAGCGTCGCTTAAACGCCTTGGGGTGGAGCATATTGATCTCTACTACGTGCACCGTATTGACAGCAAAACCGCGATTGAAGAGACGATGGCCGGGCTGGCGGAGCTGGTTAAGGAGGGGAAAATTGGCCACATCGGATTATGTGAGGTCAGTGCTGAGACGCTCCGGCGCGCTCACGCGGTTCATCCTGTCGCGGCGGTTCAGACAGAGTATTCCCTCTGGAGTCGTGAGGCCGAGGCCAGTGTCATTCCACTGTGTAAAACGCTTGGGATAGGATTTGTGGCCTATTCGCCCCTTGGACGAGGCTTTCTGACGGGCAGATTTCAGCATGAGCCGGTACCTCAGAATGGCGATTTTCGCAGTACGCTTCCTCGCTTCCAGGCAGAGAACCTGGCAAAAAATCACTCCCTGGTGGAGGTGATAACAGCCCTTGCCGTCAGTAAAGGCTGCACACCCTCACAGATTGCGCTGGCCTGGTTACTTGCGCAGGGAGACAACATTGTGCCCATCCCGGGCACCTGCAATCTCCACCATCTTAGCGAAAACGCCGCAGCGCTTGATCTCCAGCTCAGCGGTGACGAGCTGTACGCGTTGCGGATCGCGCTATCCACTCTCCCGGTTGCCGGAGAACGCTACACGCCAGAAGGGATGAAAGGTGTAGGAGCCTGATTCTGTCCCTCCCCGCACCGCTTCAAATATTTCCCCGCTTTCTTTGAAGAGTATTTATGAGATGAACGATACCGTATTACAGGTAAATCCGGTGCCAGCGCGCACCTGGTTAGCAGTTGCTGCGCTCGGGATCAGCGCGTTTTCGATTGTCACCAGTGAACTTGCACCAGTAGGGATGCTCAGCGCGCTGGCGGAGGATTTTAATCAGCCTGAATCCGGGGCGGGGCTTGCGGTGACGGCTTATGGCTGGGTTGCCGCACTGGCCGCCTTGTTGTCCGGCGCGATGCCGTCACGCATATCGCGTAAGGCTCTGCTCGTAGGACTGATGCTATTTCTGGCGCTCTCTTGCCTGGCCGTGACCCAGGTTCACACGATGAGTCTGTTTATGACGGCACGTATGGCGGGGGCGCTGGCCCACGGTGTTTTCTGGGCGTTGATCGGCGCAGTGGCTGTACAGCTTGTTCCGCAAGAGAGGCTTGGTCTGGCTACCTCCGTGATATTTGGCGGCGTTTCGGCGGCCAGCGTGATGGGCGTACCATTGGCCAGTTTTGTTGCAAACATGACCGGTTGGCGCCATGCATTTACGGTAATTTCCGTGCTGTCATTGGCTGCCGCCTCTCTCTTATTCTGGACGCTCCCGACAATAAAGGCGCCCCAACCACTGAGGCTGGATGTGTATCATGGGCTGGTTAAAAATCCGGTACTTCTCACTCTCTATGGCGCGACTGCCTCTATTATTTCGGCGCACTTTGCGGCATTCACCTATCTTGAGCCTCTGCTGACCCAAACCCGGAATGTCCCGATGGCTTCCGTTTCTGGACTGTTACTGATTTCAGGCCTCTCCGGACTGCTGGGGAATGTTGTTGCCGGTAAACTTATCGATCGACACATTAAATTGCTGATTTTGATCGCTTTGCTCCTCAGTGCAGGTGCGTTGGGGATGCTTGGTATGAAGAGTGTTGCCGCACCTTCGCTCTGGCTTACAGGCATGCTCCTGGCCATCTGGGGCGCCGCTATGGCAATTGTGTTCGTTGGGTTGCAGACCTGGCTGCTCCGTTGCGCGAAAGAGGCCGCCCAGCCTGCATCAGCCATCTATGTTGCCATTTTCAATGCAGCCATCGGTACGGGGGCACTTGCCGGTGGGCAGGTATCGGCAAGGGTTGGTCTTCAGGAGATGGTGTTACTGGCTGCGGTTGTTATCCTGGGCAGCATAGCACTGGTTGTAATGTTAAAAAGTTCAGAAAGAGAACCTTCATTCTGAAGCCGCGTTATCGGGTTTGAACCCAAGGAGAGACGCGTCAGAGGACGCGTCGATAATCTGAAGTAAAGGTGCGCATAGAATAGAATTCACCTGCGCAATCTCCTTTATGGTCAGGGCTTGGGCAAAGTGGCAGTGTAAAAAATCTATTGCCTGAGAGATATCGGCCCGCAAAAAGAGTTGATGCGAGCCTTTCACGGTGCGCTCGCCGTAATGCACCAACCGGTGCGGGCTTCACCGGGAGCAATAATCATCACCGAGCTGCGGCAGCAATGCCGTTTTGTCGTGCCACCTTCGCGTCTCCCACAACCTGAAGAAATTTCACGGCTAAGCGGGATTTTACTATAGCGTTTGCTGTTGATTCTTAAGATAGTTATTGAGCTAAGTAATATAAGGGAAGAAACGATGTTGACGAAGATAAATACCGGACACCCCGCGTCCGCCACGGACGAATTTCGGGCCGGTATTGCTGCCTGTCTCCCCACCATTGCAGGCTACTGGAGCATTGGCTTTGCGGCGGGGGCGATCGGCACACTCTCCGGGTTTACCACCGGGCAAATCGCGCTGTTGGCGAGCGCCCTCTACGCCGGTTCGGCGCAGTTCCTGTTTTACTCACTCTGGGCCGCAGGGGCGGAAATGGCCTCCGTGGTGCTAAGCGTGTTGCTGGTCAACCTGCGCTACCTGCTGATGAGCTCCTCCATGAGCGTTTTTTTTCGTGACTACACCACCCTGCAGAAAGTGGTGAGCGGGCTGTTGCTGACGGACGAAACCTTTGGCGTGGCGGTTCAGCGCGCCAGCCCGCAGGGCAAAATCAGCTACCCCTGGATGCTGGGGCTGAATATTACCGCCTGGCTGAACTGGATCATCGCCTGTGTGGCCGGAGCATGGCTGGCAACCACGCTGCCCGCCTCGCTGATGGAGGGGCTGGGCTTTAGCCTGGTGTCGATGTTTATCGGCCTGATCCTGATGATGTGGTTTGCCAGCCGCAGGAAGATCCTCGAAACCATCAATATTGTCGTCGCGGTGGCGATCACACTGCTGACTGCCGGGAGTAGCTCGCTCAGTCTGGTGGTCATTTTGGCTGCATCCCTGGCCGCCACGCTGGCGACGCTGCTGTTACGCGCCCGGAAAGGAAAATAAGATGGAAAGAAATATTCTGCTGGCGATCCTCGCCTCGGCGCTCGTCACCGCCCTGATGCGCACCGTGCCGGTCTTGCTGTTATCCCGCTTTCGGCTGCCGGAGATGTTGCTGCAGTGGCTGAGCTTTATCCCCACCGCCATCATGGCCGCCCTGGTTGCCGCCGAACTGATGAGTAAACCCGCAATGACCGATTCGGGGATCAGCATCTCGCTGCTGGCGGCGGCGTTTGCCACTCTGGTGGGCATTCTTACCCGCGGATTATTTGCCACGGTGATCGCGGGAGTGGTGGCGTTTTGCGCGGCGGGATACTTTTTAGGCGCTTAATCTGCAAAAATAAGGCCCGATTGTTGGGCCTGTTGTTGGAAGCTACGCTCAGATGTCGGGTTATTCTCGCCCAGATGATGCATTTAGTTTTTTGCGAAGCAGGGTGGCAGAAGATCGTTTTTTAACTGCAGCCAGTTCGGCTTTAAGATCGTGAATATATGCCTCTGCACTGATGCCGTGAGTTTGCAACTCCGCAGATGCTAATGCCTGAAATACTCTCTTTTCCCTGTCACCAAGGGCAAGAAGCGCGGAATGTTCATGCTTATTGCAATACGACATAGCAGGCTCTCCCTTCTGTAACTCTCTTGTAGGCATGGAAATCTCCCTATATCAGCGGTCGCGGCGTTCTTTTTGGCAACTCTGTGTGCGGATTGTAGCGCGGTACATTTTTTAACCCAAGCAGAACGTCATAGATCTCTTCCAGAGAAGTGCGGCGCCCCTTATCCACCACGCCTCCAGAAGCCGCCTGAAAAACAAATCCCCCGATGTGAAGTTTCTCTGCGTGAGCGATTAGGGCCAGGGAAACTGATTACAAAACAACAGCGCTGCCTAATCCTTTGAATTTAATATGACGAAAATCAGCCAAGCCCCCCATACCGTCGAAAGTATCAAAACAGACTTCTGCCGTTCCATTGATCGGGAATGGAATGGCTGACGGCATTTCATATCCGATCCGAGTAAATGTCGCTTCAACTAACAGACTGCCCACAATCACGGTATATACCTCGTGACCAGCAACAAAGACGTAGCTGTGATGAACCCGATGATCGTAGACGAATCTTTTTCTCCTCATACCATAATCGTCAAGAAAAACCTCTTCTTCTATACGCGCTTATTGCTCCCTGCATACAACGCCTGATAGTTCCCTGGCACAATGGCAAATGTGCCGCAATGCGGTCACTTTATGACCGTGATTGAAGTATGAAAACCCACAATCGGGTATTACATGGATTTACTTTTGGCTTTGCGAGACCTCTTCCAGAAAGGCCTGCCGGGCACTTTCGCTTGCCCGGCCTACACATTGCGCCGGCTGGTGATACAGTGAATAGAGGCAATCACTGAACAGGGAATATGCATATGTACGAACACCCGCTTCGCAATATCATTAAGGCGTGTGACAGGGCTATCTCAGCCAAAGATTTCGACTCGCTGATGGAGCACTACGCCGACGACGCCGCGCTGGTGATTAAGCCCGGTATGATCGTTAAAGGTAAAGACAATATCCGCAGCGCCTTTATTTCCATCTCTGATTATTTTCAGGATCAGCTCGTCGTGAAGCAGGGCGATATCCAGATCATTGAAGGCGGAGGCGATGCGCTGGTGATCATGGAATCCCAGCTTTTTTACCCGGATGACCAGGGCGTTACAACAGAGATAACCCGGCGTGCAACCTATGTATTCCGTCTGGAAAATGACCGCTGGCTGTGCACCATCGACAATTCCTACGGAACGTCAGTGTTAGATGCTGAACCCACCTGACCTTTTTATTTGCTGACCGGCGTCAAATTGAACAGAGAGAGCATCACCGATCCGGGCAACACACTGGATCGGTGACGGCGCGAGAAGAGATTAGAGGGCGCGGATCTCTTTTGAGCGCAGACTCAGGCGGACGGGCACCGATTTGTACGACGGCGTACCGCTCTCTTTATCGAGATAATCCAGCGGAACCAGCACGTTTGCTTCCGGGTAGTAGCCAGCAACCGTGCCAGGGGCAATGCTGTAAGCCACCACGGTGATGTCGTCCAGACGCTGGTGTGAGCCGGGCAGGGCGGTATGAATATCTACCCGATCGCCATGCTCCAGCCCCAACTGCTGCATATCCTCTTCGTTCATGAACAGCACGTCGCGCCGACCGAACACCCCGCGATAGCGGTCATCCATGGCATAGATGGTAGTGTTGTACTGGTCGTGACTACGCAATGTAACCAGACGCAGCACGCGCTCGCCTTCGCCCGGGCTGTTCTCACTCACGCCCTCAAACAGCGAAAACATCGCCTTGCCGCTGGCAGTGGGCCAGACGCGCTCCGTGGGCGGCAGCGGCATACGGAATCCGCCCGGCACCCGGATGCGGGCGTTGAATTTCTCAAAGCCCGGCAGCGTCTGTTCGATACAGTCGCGAATGCGGTCGTAATCCTCCACCAGGCCCAGCCAGTCGGTTTTGCTGTGGGGCAGGGTGGCGTGGGCGATCCCGGCGACAATGGCGGGCTCCGAGCGTAGCCAGGGAGAGGCCGGTTTGAGCTTGCCGCGGGAGGCATGCACCATCGACATCGAGTCTTCCACGGTGATCGACTGCTGGCCGCTCTGCTGCATATCCAGTTCGGTGCGCCCCAGGCAGGGGAGAAGATATGTCTCTTTCCCAACCAGCAGATGGGTGCGGTTCAGCTTGGTGGCGACATGTACGCTGAGATCGAGACGTTTCAGCGCCGCAAACGCCCTGTCGTGATCGGGCATCGCCACCGCAAAATTTCCCCCGAGGCAGAGGAGCGCTTTGGCCTCGCCGTTGATCATCGCCTGCGCCGCCTGTACCGCATCGTGGCCGTGGGTGGCTGGTGGGGTAAAGCCGAACACCGTGCCCAGCCGGTCCAGAAAGGCCGCGGTCGGTTTTTCGGTGATCCCCACGGTGCGGTTGCCCTGCACGTTGGAGTGGCCGCGTAACGGACAGATGCCCGCGCCGGGTTTGCCAAAATTGCCGCGCAGCAGCAGGAGATCGGCGATCAAACGCACATTGGCGGTACCCTTGTTGTGCTGGGTGATTCCCATCCCGTAGGTGATGATGGTGGCGCTGGACTTAGCGTAGAGGCGCGCCACGTTCTCCAGATCGGCGCGCTTCAGGCCAGACTCGCGCTCGATGGCCTCCCATTTCGTGGCGGCGATATCGGCGGCAAAGTCGGCAAACCCCTGCGTGTGGGTGGTGATAAAGTCGTGATCCAGCGCATCCAGAACCAGCAGATGTTTTGCGATACCTTTTAACGCCGCGGCATCGCCCCCGGCTTTCACCTGATAGTACGTCGAGGCGATATTGGTGGCGCTGTATGTCGCCATCTCTTTGACATTTTGCGGATCGGCGAAGCGCTCCAGCGCCGTTTCGCGCAGCGGGTTAAAAACGATAATCGGTACGCCCCGGCGGGAGAGCTCGTGCAGGGTGCCCATCATCCGTGGATGGTTGGTGCCCGGGTTATGGCCGATGGAGATCACCAGCTCAGTATGGTCGAAATCTTCCAGCGACACGGTGCCTTTGCCAATCCCGATGGAGCGGGGCAGGCCGACGCTGGTGGCCTGGTGGCACATGTTAGAGCAGTCGGGAAAATTATTGGTGCCCAACTGACGGGCAAACAGCTGATACAGGAACGCGGCTTCGTTTGACGCGCGCCCGGAGGTGTAAAACTCCACCTCATCAGGGGCCAGCCCGCGCAGCACTTCGCCGATACGGGCAAAGGCTTCGTCCCACGCCACCGGGCGAAAGGTGTCGCTCTGTGGATCGTATTTCATGGGATGGGTCAGGCGTCCATAGCCTTCCAGCTCAAAATCGCTTTTTGACCACAGGGTACTGACGGTGTGCTCAGCGAAAAATTCCGGGGTGACACGCTTTGTGGTCGCTTCCCAGGTCACCGCCTTGGCGCCGTTCTCGCAAAACTGAAAGGTGGATTTGTGTTCTTTGTCGGGCCAGGCGCAGCCCGGGCAGTCGAAGCCATCGGGCTGGTTGGTGCGCAGCAGCGTGGCGGGGGCGTCGAAGGTGTCCATCTGCGTACGCACGGCAATCGCCGTGGCTTTTAAGGCGCCCCAGCCGCCCGCAGGACCGGCGTAATGGCGAATGCCGGGTACCGCTCGTCTGTTGTTGCTCATCTGCACTCCTGTTTTAAGCGGGTATTTATGATGGCGATGCCTGATTTGACTGTCGATCGAAACCCATCTCAATCACATATAGTTTTCATCTTAATTACAAATTATTCACAGTTCAGTTCACAAATCCATCATCAGATGCGTGTGGGTGGATGTCAATGGTTGTATATACATGTTCTGTCATATGGCGTTGCATGGGTATAGCAGGGTCTCTGACGGGCATTAATCATCCACTCAGAGAGGAAACTATGTCGTCTTTTTCATCTTCAGAAGCGCAGTCAAAGCGCGGCGGGACGCGAATTTCGGAAACACGATCCATCGATTACATCCCGGATAATGAACGGCACGGCCACCCCTTCAGCCAGTTTACGCTGTGGTTTGGCGGCAATCTGCAGATCACCGCCATCGTGACCGGGGCGCTGGCAGTGGTGCTGGGCGGGGATGTGGTGTGGTCCATTATTGGCCTGCTGGTGGGGCAGGTGCTGGGCGCGGTGGTGATGTCATTTCATGCCCTGCAGGGTCCGCGCCTCGGGCTGCCGCAGATGATCATCAGTCGCGCCCAGTTTGGTGTGCTGGGCGCGGTGATCCCGCTGGCGCTGGTATGCGTGATGTATGTCGGCTTCTCCGCCAGCGGGACAGTGCTGGCAGGACAGGCGATGGCCAGGCTGCTGTCGGTCTCGAACGTGGCCGGTATGATCCTGTTCAGCGCGATCATTATCGTGATTGCGGTGCTGGGATATAAGGTGATCCACAAGCTCGGCAAGGTAGCGAGCGTGGTGGGGGTGCTGGCGTTTGTCTATCTGTTTATCGCTCTGCTGATCGCCAGCGATATGGGCGCTGTGATGCAGAATAACCACTTCTCGATGCCGATGTTCCTGCTGGCGGTGTCGCTCTCCTCCTCATGGCAGATCGCCTTTTGTCCCTACGTCTCCGACTATTCCCGCTACCTGCCGCGCGACGTCTCAGGGGTGAAGACCTTCCTCTCCGTCTTCAGCGGTACGGTGCTGGGCACCCAGGCGTCCATGACGCTCGGGGTGATTACCGCGGCAATCGCCGGCAGCGCCTTCAAGGGGCATGAGGTGAGTTACATTGTCGGGCTGGGTAAAAGCGAGGCGATGGCGATGGTGATCTACTTTGCGATCTGTTTTGGCAAAATCACCTTTACCACCCTCAACGCCTACGGCAGTTTTATGTCGTTGACCACCATTGTCTCGGGTTTTCGTCAACAAACGACGCTGAGCCAGAAAAGCCGCGTCACCTTTGTGGTCCTGATGGTGACCCTCTCCTGCGTGATTGCGCTGCTGAGCGAACCGGCATTCCTGAAGCATTTCACCCATTTCCTGCTGTTCCTGTTAGCCTTTTTCGTACCGTGGAGCGCCATCAGCCTGACCGATTACTTTATTATCTCCCGTAAAGCGGTAGATATTCCGGCGCTGTTCGATTCCCGTGGTCGCTACGGGCACTGGAACATGTTTGCCATCAGCGTCTATGTTGTTGGCGTGTTGATCCAGCTACCGTTTATTGAAAACCCGCTCTACCACGGCTCACTGACCTGGCTGTTTGCCGACAACGATGTCTCGTGGGTGATTGGCTGGTTCTGCACCGCAGCGCTCTATTATGGCTTGCGGCGTTTTGATCGGCGGGTGCTGCCGACAAAGACGATCTATCCGGCCTCGGGCAGGTGAAAGAGGTGTCAGCGATCCCGCAGGTCAAACGGGATCGCGGCTCTTTTACCGGGAGTTAAAAGCAAAACCTTCGTCGGCCCAGCCGGTCATTCCACCTATCATAATTTTCACCGGGCGGCCCATCTGCGCCAGCTTCAGCGCGGCGCGATCCGCACCGTTGCAGTGCGGCCCGGCGCAATAGACCACAAACACTGTATCGGAGGGCCACTCCGCCATTCTTTGCTCGGTCATATCGCGATGTCGCAGGTGCAGCGCCCCAGGAATATGACGGCGGGCGAATGCCTCCGGACTGCCGACCACATGCAGCAACACAAAATCGACATCCCCCTCTTTAAACGCGGTATGCACATCGTCGCAGTCTGTTTCCACGCTCAGTCGCTGTAAAAAATGGTTTGCTGCGACATCTGGCGACGCAGCAGGATAATCAGTTACATAGCTCATAAACACCTCCAGGAATGAGTCTTTACTCTACGGTGGAGTCGCGGCTTTGACAGCTGGCAGAAATGCCAGATAACATCAAGATCATGACAAAACGCATTGAGCGCGGTGATGAATAATCCTCTGGTGGTTGTGCTGGCCTATGACGGACTCTGTACCTTTGAATTCGGTATTGCTGTCGAAATTTTCGCGCTGCCCCGCCCCGAGATGGGCCAGGAGTGGTATCGCTTTGCGGTGGCGGGTGTTGATCCGGGTGAGTTACGCGCAACGGGTGGCTTCAGACTGGTGGTGGATGGCGGGCTGGAGCTGCTGAGTGAGGCCGGAACGATCATCGTGCCCGGCTGGCGAGGGGCGGATGTTCCGGTGCCCGCCGCGCTGTGCGAGCAGCTTGTCGCGGCACATCGACGCGGGGCGAGGATCCTCTCTATCTGTTCCGGAGTCTTTGTGCTGGCCGCCGCAGGGTTACTCGACAACCGGCAGGCGACCACCCACTGGCGTTATACCGACCTGCTGCAACAGCGTTATCCCGCCATTCAGGTCACGCCTGACGTGCTCTATATCGATAACGGTGATGTGTTGACCTCCGCAGGCAGCGCGGCGGGTATCGATCTTTGTCTGCACCTGGTGCGCCGGGATTATGGCAGCGTGGCGGCCAACCGCGTCGCGCGTCGGCTGGTGGTGTCGCCGCATCGCGACGGCGGCCAGGCCCAGTTTATTCAGCAGGCGGTGCCTGTCGCTTATGAAGGCCATCGCCTTGGGGCACTCTTCGACTACCTGCATGCCAGGCTTGCCGAGCCACATACCGTCGAGTCGCTGGCAAAATTTGTCGGGATGAGCCCGCGTACCTTTTTGCGCCGTTTCACCGCCACCACCGGCAAGACGCCCGCCCAGTGGTTGCTCCATGCCCGCCTGAGCCGCAGCCAGGATCTGCTGGAGAACAGCCAGCTGTCGATTGAGCGTATCGCGGAGGAGGTGGGGTTTGGCAGCGTGGCGACGATGCGTCATCATTTCAAAAATCAGCTGTCGACGACGCCTGCGGCATACAGGAGAGGGTTTTATTCTTCAGCAGAGTAATAATGGACGATGTTGTTTAATGATTCTACAGGCGAGACAGCGAGCCTTTGATAAAAAAAATCCACGCCATAGCGTGGATTTTTTTCAGATCAGTTAACGCATCCGCAGATGCATGACCTTTAAACGTTAAACAGGAAGTTCATCACATCGCCATCTTTAACGATGTAGTCTTTCCCTTCTGCACGCATCTTACCGGCTTCTTTCGCGCCTTGCTCACCCTTGTAGGTGATAAAGTCTTCAAAGGCGATGGTCTGGGCACGGATAAAGCCTTTCTCGAAGTCGGTGTGGATTTTACCCGCCGCCTGTGGTGCCGTCGCGCCGACAGGGATAGTCCAGGCGCGTACTTCTTTCACGCCAGCGGTGAAGTAGGTCTGCAGGTTCAGCAGCTGGTAACCGGCGCGGATCACGCGGTTCAGACCTGGCTCTTCCAGACCCATCTCAGCCATGAACTCTTCACGGTCGGCATCGTCCAGCTCGGCGATATCAGACTCGACAGCCGCACACACGGCCACGACCACAGAACCTTCCGCCGCTGCGATTTCACGCACTTTGTCCAGGTATGGGTTGTTTTCAAAACCGTCTTCATTGACGTTGGCAATGTACATGGTCGGCTTCAGGGTCAGGAAGCTCAGGTATTTGATCGCCGCTTTGTCTTCGTCAGTCAGGTTTTTCAGCGCGCGCAGCATGCCCGCGTTTTCGAGCTGTGGCAGACATTTTTCCAGCGCAGCCTGTTCCGCTTTCGCGTCTTTGTCGCCGCCTTTGGCTTTCTTCTGCACGCGCTGCAGGGCGCGCTCGCAGGTATCCAGGTCCGCCAGTGCCAGCTCGGTGTTGATGACCTCGATATCATCCGCCGGGTCCACTTTGTTGTTCACGTGGATGATGTTGTCGTTCTCAAAGCAACGCACAACGTGGCCGATCGCTTCGGTTTCACGGATGTTGGTCAGGAACTGGTTACCCAGGCCTTCACCTTTCGATGCGCCTTTTACCAGGCCTGCGATATCCACGAACTCCATAGTGGTTGGCAGAATGCGCTGCGGCTTTACGATCTCCGCAAGCTGATCGAGACGCGGATCGGGCATGGGTACGACACCGGTGTTTGGCTCGATGGTACAGAACGGGAAGTTAGCCGCTTCGATGCCCGCTTTAGTCAGCGCGTTAAACAGGGTGGATTTGCCAACGTTAGGCAGACCAACGATACCGCATTTGAATCCCATTTCTGAATCACCTTAATGTCTTGATATTCAACACGTTAACATTAACGAGTCGAAGAAAAGTAAATAACTACGCCTATTATACACGTAACCCGCAGCCTGCGGGGCAAAAAAGCCGTTTCGCGCCGCTTATTGCGCTTTGAAAGCGTGAAGACGGTTGGTGGCTTTAGTTAAACCATCCTGCAACCAGATTTCGGTGCAACGCGCCGCTTCGTCTACCGCCTCGTCGATCAGTTTCTGCTCGGAAACCGGTGGCTTACCGAGAACAAAACCAACAACTTTGTTTTTATCGCCCGGATGGCCAATCCCCACGCGTAAGCGATGGAAGTTAGGGTTATTGCCCAGTTTGCTGATGATGTCTTTTAAGCCGTTGTGCCCGCCGTGACCGCCACCGAGTTTGAATTTCGCCACGCCCGGCGGCAGATCCAGTTCGTCGTGCGCCACCAGGATCTCATCCGGATTGATGCGATAAAAGGTCGCCATCGCGGCCACCGCTTTACCGCTTAAATTCATAAACGTCGTAGGCACCAGCAGACGCACATCGGCGCCAGCCAGGTTAACGCGAGAGGTAAACCCGTAGAATTTAGGCTCTTCACGCAGAGGGGAGCGTAACCGCTCGGCCAGCAGATCAATATACCAGGCGCCAGCATTATGGCGGGTGGCAGCATATTCCGCGCCAGGGTTAGCCAGGCCGACAATCAGTTTAATCGTCACGTTTTTGTTCCTGAAAGTGCTAAGTCTGGCGCGTAGTGTACTGTCTGCCGCGTCGGTTGACAAAATTCTGCTAAGCGACACGTAGAAACTGAATAATCCCGGAGCTGAACCATTAGAATTTCATGCTACTCAAAGGCTTATTTGTAAAGTTTTGTTGCACCGAAGTACGTATTTGTGATCGTTGACGCAATCCGCAAAACGGGTGGTGTCTATACTTTACACACAAGGAATAGGGAGATTATTCCCTTACAACCCAAAGTTCCGGAGGTGCTATATGAAACGCAAAAACGCTTCGCTACTCGGTAACGTGTTGATGGGGTTGGGATTAGTCGTCATGGTTGTCGGCGTCGGTTATTCCATTTTAAACCAGCTTCCGCAACTTGACCTGCCACAATACTTCGCCCATGGCGCAGTGCTGAGCATCTTCCTGGGTGCGGTACTTTGGCTGGCCGGGGCTCGCGTCAGTGGCCACGAACAGGTCTGTGACCGCTACTGGTGGGTGCGCCATTACGATAAACGCTGCCGTCGCGAACAGCATAAGCACAGCTAACCAGTGACAGCGCGAAAAACGGTTTCTTCGGAAGCCGTTTTTTTTGCCTTTTTTCTTGACCCTCACGTAACGTAAGGCACCAGAGTGACCGCGATGGCAAGATAAAAGGAGCAGCGATGTTAATTCAGGTTGGCCTGTTGGCGAAGCGAGCGGGGATCACCGTTCGGACATTACACCATTATGAGCAAACCGGCTTGCTGCTGCCCTCTGCCAGAAGTGCGGCAGGTTACCGTCTTTATACCCTCGCGGATGTACAGCGGCTACACCGTATCCAGGTGTTAGCCAAAGCGGGGCTGGAGCTTGCCGAAATTAAAGAGGTTCTCGATCGGGATCCGCGCTCCATGGTGGATCTCCTGGACGCGCAAATCGCGCTGCTGGATAAACAGATGCGCAGCATTCAGACGCTGCGCGAGCAGCTCGTGAGTTTGCATAGCGCGCTGGCCGCAGGCACCGAGCCCGATCTGGAATCCTGGTTACAGACGCTGGAGTTAATGACGATGTACGATCGCTGGTTCAGTAAAGAAGAGTTACAGGCATTACCGTTTGCGCAGCAGAGTGACACCCTGGCAGAGATCTGGGCAGGGCTGGTGGCTGAAGCCCGGCGCATGCTGGCGGAGAAGGTGGATGTTGCCGACCCACGCGCTACCGGGCTGGCTACGCGCTGGATGACGCAACTTGAGCAGGATACCGCGGGCAACCCCGACTTCCTGACCCGCCTGAATGAGATGCACAGCGTGGAGCCGCAAATGCGTGAGCAGACAGGAATCGACGCTGACATCCTCGATTTCATCACGCGTGCCTTCGCCGAGAGCAAGCTGGCTATCTGGCAGCGCTACCTGACCCCCGAGGAGATGGCGTTTACCCGTGCGCACTATTTTGATCGCATGATGGAGTGGCCTGCACTGGTGGCAAAACTGCATCAGGCAAGCCGGGAAGGGGTGCAGGCAGATAGCCCGGAAGCACAGCGGCTGGCGGAAAACTGGCTGGCGCTGTTCCAGTCTTACGCAGGGGATAATCCTGCAACTCAGCAAAAATTCCGCGAGGCGATGCAGCAGGAGCCGCATCTGATGAAAGGGACCTGGATGACGCCTGCTGTGCTCGAGTGGCTTCAGCAGGCGATCGGCATCATGATGCAGCGGCGGATGTCACAGATCCGCTAACGCCGCCTCACGGTCAGGATAGAACGCCAGACGGCCCGAAATGGGCTGAACCCCTGCGCGCGCCATCGTGCGCAGGGGCTGGAATTCGAGATTGGTCACCCGCAGTTCACAGCCTTCCGGCAGACGTTGTACAAAACGCTGGAAGGCGTCCAGCCCGCCGGCATCCAGCACCGGGACCGCATCCCATTTCAGCACCACGACACGTTTCCCGACAATGCGCGACTCCAGTTCGCTGAACAATCCTTCCGCGGCGGCAAAAAACAGCGGGCCGATGACTCGCAGCACCAGCACGTCTTCCGGCGTGGAGACATTGACGCTGGCCAGGCGGGTCATACGGGCAATGCGACGCATAAACAGTAATGATGCCAGCACAATCCCGACGCTTATCGCAATGACCATGTCAAACAGCACCGTCAGCGACATGCAGATCAGCATTACGATGATGTCGTCTTTGGGGGCGCGGCGCAGCAGGTTGATGACTTTATGTGCCTCGCTCATGTTCCATGCCACCATCAGCAGCAGGGCGGCCATGGCCGAGAGCGGCAGCCAGGAGAGCAAGGGCGCCAGCACCAGCAGGGCGAGGATCACCAGCACCGAATGGACCACCGCCGAGACCGGGGACGTGGCGCCCGCGCGCACGTTGGCCGCGGAACGGGCGATGGCCGCTGTGGCGGTAATGCCGCCGAAGAACGGGGCGATAATATTCCCCAGTCCCTGGCCGACCAGCTCGCTGTTGGCTTTATGTTTGGTGCCGGTCATGCCGTCCAGCACCACGGCGCAGAGCAGCGACTCAATCGCCCCCAACATCGCCATCGAAAATGCGGCTGGCAGCAGGGCGCGCAGGGAGTCCCAGCTTAAGGTAAAGCTGGAGCCGGGCAGATCCCACGGCAGCACCAGCTGGGGCAGAAGCTGCGGAATACCGTTACCCTGGGAGCCATCCGCCAACACATAGTGGAACTGCGAGCCGATAGTGGCGACGTGGCCGCCCAGCAGATTGACTATCCCCATCACCGCGCAGCCCAGCAGCAGGGCGGGCAGGTGTCCTGGCAGGCGGATGCCCAGCCGTGGCCAGAGGATCAGCGTGCCCAGGGTCACCACGCCAATCGCCGCATCGCCCAGGTTTGTCGTCGGCAGCGCCATCGCCAGCGCCCCCACTTTTTGCAGGTAATGCTCCGGCACGTGGGCCATCTGTAAGCCAAGGAAATCCTTAATCTGCATGGTGCCGATGGTGATGCCGATCCCGGAGGTAAAGCCCAGGGTCACGGAAAGTGGAATGTACTCAATCAGCCTGCCAAAGCGCGCCAGACCGAACAAAATCAAAAATACCCCGGACATCAGGGTCGCCACCAGCAATCCGCCCAGACCAAACTGCTGAGAAACCGGATAGAGGATCACCACAAAGGCCGCGGTCGGCCCGGAGACGCTGAAGCGCGACCCACCGGTCAGGGCAATCACAATCCCGGCGACGGCGGCAGTGTAGAGGCCATACTGCGGCGCTACGCCGCTGCCAATGGCCAGCGCCATCGCCAGCGGAATGGCAATGATACCGACGGTGATCCCGGCGATCAGGTCACGAGTGAAGCGTGACAGGGTATATTTCTCTTTCCAGCAGGCGTCGATGAGGGCGCGGAAGGGAAGAACATGAGAGGAAGCGTTTTTCACAATCATCATCCATGTGCGCATCATCTGTCATATCAATGGCAGGTGAAGGAGGCATTAATCATACAAATAAATACTACAGACAAAAAAACCCGCCGTAGCGGGTTTTCTGACTGCGTCCGATTAGTGTTCGAACATTGCAGAGATAGATTCTTCGTTGCTGATACGACGAATCGCTTCTGCCAGCATCCCGGACAGGGTCAAAGTACGCACGTTTGGCAGCGCTTTGATCTCGTCGCTCAGTGGGATGGTGTCGCACACCACAACTTCATCAATGACGGAGTTGCGCAGGTTGTTCACGGCATTGCCGGAGAAGATCGGGTGAGTCGCGTAAGCGAATACGCGTTTAGCACCACGCTCTTTCAGCGCTTCGGCGGCTTTGCACAGAGTGCCGCCGGTGTCGATCATGTCGTCAACCAGCACGCAGTCACGGCCAGCAACGTCACCGATGATGTGCATCACCTGAGAAACATTAGCGCGCGGACGACGTTTGTCGATGATCGCCATGTCGGTGTCATTCAGCAGCTTGGCGATAGCGCGAGCGCGAACCACGCCGCCGATGTCTGGAGAAACCACAATCGGGTTGTCCAGGTTCAGCTGCAGCATATCTTCCAGCAGGATTGGGCTGCCGAATACGTTATCAACCGGAACATCAAAGAAGCCCTGGATCTGCTCGGCATGCAGGTCAACCGTCAGAACACGGTCAACGCCAACACTGGAGAGGAAGTCAGCAACAACTTTTGCGGTAATTGGCACACGTGCGGAACGGACGCGACGGTCCTGACGGGCATAGCCAAAGTAAGGGATGACAGCAGTGATACGGCCAGCGGAAGCACGGCGCAGGGCATCGACCATAACAACCAGTTCCATCAGGTTGTCGTTAGTTGGAGCACAGGTGGACTGGATGATGAAAATATCACCACCGCGTACATTTTCGTTAATTTGTACGCTGACTTCGCCATCGCTAAAGCGACCTACGGCGGCGTCGCCAAGAGAAGTGTACAGGCGGTTGGCAATACGTTGTGCTAGTTCCGGGGTGGCGTTACCAGCAAAAAGCTTCATATCAGGCACGAGAAGAACCTCAGGCATGCGTCCAGTGGTGGATAGTTCGCCGTAAACTGTGCGGGCCAGGCGAATGCTATCCAGGCGGTGTATTAAAGAGCGCGATGCAACGTCTGGAACAAGGTGACGTTGTCACCGAAACTCAGATTGCGCCAGAATGGCCTGCTGTAGCGGGGAGATATTCATACCGCGCGCCACGAAACCATGCAGCCATTCTGGAGCCAGCTCGAGCACCTGACGTGCAGCGGATTCCGTATCAAATTCAGCAAAGACACAGGCTCCTGTGCCAGTCAGGCGCGACGGCGCGTATTCTAACAGCCAGGAAAGCGCTTCATCAACCTCGCGAAAACGTTTTCTTGCGATATCCTCGCAATCGTTGCTGAATTCACATTTTAATAACGTTTCTATTGACCGGACGGGCGTATCGCGTGGAAGGTCCGGATCTTTAAAGATAACCGGGGTGGGAATGCTGACGCCCGGGTGGGCGACCAGGTACCATTTTTCCGCGGGTTCGGCCGGGGAGAGGATCTCGCCCACCCCTTCGGCAAAGGCCGCATGCCCGCGGACAAAGACCGGCACGTCGGCCCCGAGCGTTAACCCGAGCGCGGCCAGTTCATCCACCGTGAGATCGCAGCCCCACAGGTGATTGAGTACCACCAGCACGGTGGCGGCATTTGACGAGCCACCGCCGAGCCCGCCGCCCATCGGCAGCCGTTTCTCCACGCGGATATCCGCGCCGCTGCCCGCTGGCAGACGTCCGCTTTGCTGCGCCGCCGCCATCAGCAGCCGGGCAGCCCGCACGATCAGGTTATCTTCATCGGCCACACCCTCCACCGGAGTGAGCAGACGAAGCTGCCCATCCTGACGCGGCTCAATCGAAATGGTGTCGCCGTAGTCGATAAATTGAAACAGCGTCTGCAGGGTGTGATAGCCGTCCGCACGCTGGCCGGTGATGTATAAAAACAGGTTAAGTTTTGCGGGTGAAGGCCAGTGGGTCATCATTTGACAATCCAGTTATCCATCTTCAGCTTGATGCGCTGGCCGCCTTCGGTCAGTTCCAGGCTGGTTGGCAGGACCGGTTTGGTGTTGCTGTCGTAGCCGCCGTAGACCACGTGCCAGTTTTTACCGTTCTGGCTGTAGTTCACTTCACTCAGACGGTACTGATCGTCGAGTTTGTAGTCGGTGGCGTCGCCCGGCAGACCAAGGATCCACTGGCGCAGGCTGGTAATCGGAATTGGCATTCCGGTCAGCTTGCCGATCATCTCTTCGGCATCGGTGCCGGTATATTTCTGCCCTTTGTTATCGGTGATTTGCGCGCTGCCTGGCTGGGCAATCAGCTCCATCTCGGTGCTCCCCACCGGGTTGAGCAACAGCAGGCGATAGCGATCCTGGCCGGTCTGCTGCCAGAAGAAGCGGGCATACACTTTCTGCTGATCCGACAGATACGCAAAGGCACCGCGGGTCTGGTACTGGCTTAAACCACGCACCTCCTGCTGGTGCTGACGCCACTGCGGTGAGTCAGGGCTTTTGCCTGGCCCTTTGGGCGGCGTAATGGAACATGCGGTAAGTACCAGCGCGGCGAGGGGCAGGAGGCGAATCAGTCTGGTCATAATAATGACAAATCCTTGAGATACGTGGCGGTTATAGTTCTTAATGCTAGCGCCCGTATGCGGCAGCGTCTACGCTCAAGTTATCCTAAATCATAGAATTAACCATGCTACTTCAGGTTCAGAGGCGTTGGCTGCATCGCGAACTTTTTTGGTTAATATGAACTGGTAACCTATTACTCCGAAAGGGGGCAGTCTCTTTTATTGATCTCGCGCATCCTGTATGATGCGCCCTGCTAACCTTATTAACGCTGGTACTACTCCCGCTCATATGACCCTTTTAGCACTCGGTATTAACCACAAAACAGCCCCGGTATCACTGCGAGAACGTGTGACGTTTTCGCCAGACACGCTCGACCAGGCGCTGGAAAGTCTGCTTGCCCAGCCGATGGTGCAGGGGGGCGTGGTGTTGTCTACGTGCAACCGTACTGAGCTCTATCTCAGCGTGGAAGAGCAGGATAACCTGCATGAAGCGCTTGTCCGCTGGTTATGCGAATACCACAACCTGAACGAAGAAGAGCTGCGCAACAGTCTTTACTGGCATCAGGATAACGATGCGGTCAGCCATCTGATGCGCGTGGCCAGCGGCCTTGATTCGCTGGTACTCGGCGAGCCGCAAATTCTCGGGCAGGTGAAAAAAGCCTTTGCCGATTCGCAAAAAGGCCACCTTAAGGCCAGCGAGCTGGAGCGTATGTTCCAGAAATCCTTCTCTGTCGCCAAGCGAGTGCGAACCGAAACCGACATTGGCGCCAGTGCCGTTTCCGTTGCGTTTGCCGCCTGTACGCTGGCGCGCCAGATCTTTGAATCCCTCTCGACGGTCTCTGTGCTGCTGGTCGGCGCAGGCGAAACCATTGAGCTGGTCGCGCGTCATCTGCGCGAGCACAAAGTGAAGAAGATGATTATCGCCAACCGCACCCGTGAGCGCGCCCAGGCGCTGGCGGATGAGGTCGGCGCGGAAGTGATTGCCCTCAGCGACATCGACGCCCGTCTGAACGAGGCGGATATCATCATCAGCTCCACCGCCAGCCCGCTGCCGATTATCGGCAAAGGCATGGTAGAGCGCGCCCTTAAGTCCCGCCGCAATCAGCCGATGCTGCTGGTGGACATTGCCGTTCCGCGTGATGTCGAACCGGAAGTGGGCAAGCTGGCGAACGCCTATCTCTACAGCGTGGACGATCTGCAAAGCATCATTTCCCACAACCTCGCCCAGCGTAAAGCGGCGGCGGTGCAGGCCGAAACGATTGTCGAGCAGGAAACCAGCGAATTTATGGCCTGGCTGCGCGCGCAAAGCGTCAGCGAGACGATTCGCGAATACCGCGGTCAGGCGGAACAGGTACGTAATGAACTGACTGCCAAAGCGATGGCGGCCCTGGAGCAGGGCGGCGATCCGCAGGTCATCATGCAGGAACTGGCATGGAAACTGACCAACCGTTTGATCCATGCCCCAACCAAATCACTTCAACAGGCTGCCCGTGACGGGGACGACGAACGCCTGAATATTCTGCGCGACAGCCTCGGGCTGGAATAGCGCGCCATACCCATTTTATAATTAAAAGGTGCACTTACGCCTATGAAGCCCTCTATTGTCGCCAAACTGGAAGCGCTGCACGAGCGCCATGAAGAAGTTCAGGCGCTGCTCGGCGATGCCGCGACCATTGCCGACCAGGAACGTTTCCGCGCCCTGTCGCGCGAATATGCACAATTAAGTGACGTTGCGCGCTGCTTTACCGCCTGGCAACAGGTTCAGGAAGATATTGAAACCGCGCAGATGATGCTCGACGACCCGGAAATGCGCGAGATGGCGCAGGAAGAGTTGCAGGAAGCGAAAGTCCGCTCCGAAGAGATGGAACAGCAGCTGCAGGTGCTTCTGCTGCCAAAAGATCCGGACGATGAGCGCAACGCCTTTGTAGAAGTGCGCGCCGGAACCGGCGGGGATGAGGCGGCCCTGTTTGCCGGGGATCTGTTCCGCATGTACAGCCGCTACGCCGAGTCGCGTCGCTGGCGTGTGGAGATCATGAGCGCCAACGAAGGCGAACATGGTGGCTATAAAGAAGTGATCGCCAAAATCAGCGGCGAGGGCGTATACGGTCGCCTGAAGTTTGAGTCCGGCGGCCATCGCGTCCAGCGCGTCCCGGCCACCGAATCCCAGGGGCGTATCCATACCTCCGCCTGCACCGTGGCGGTCATGCCTGAGCTGCCGGAAGCTGAGCTGCCGGATATCAACCCGGCGGATCTGCGTATCGATACCTTCCGCTCCTCTGGCGCTGGCGGTCAGCACGTTAACACCACCGATTCCGCGATCCGTATTACCCACCTGCCAACCGGCATCGTGGTGGAATGTCAGGACGAACGTTCCCAGCACAAAAACAAAGCCAAAGCGCTCTCGGTGCTCGGCGCGCGTATTCACGCCGCAGAGATGGCGAAACGCCAGCAGGCGGAAGCCTCAACCCGTCGTAACCTGCTGGGCAGCGGCGATCGCAGCGATCGCAACCGCACCTATAACTTCCCGCAGGGTCGTGTGACCGATCACCGCATCAACCTGACCCTCTATCGTCTGGATGAGACGATGGAAGGCAAACTGGATCTGCTGATCGAACCTATCGTGCAGGAATACCAGGCCGACCAGCTGGCAGCGCTGGCAGAGCAGGATTAATGGATTTTCAGCACTGGCTACAGCAGGCGATAAGCACGCTGGCGGGGGGCGAAAGCCCCCGTCGCGATGCGGAGATCCTGCTGGAGCATGTGACGGGTAAAGCACGCACTTATCTTCTCGCCTTTGGCGAAACGCAGCTGACTGCTGACCAGCAGGCTCAGCTTGATGCACTTCTGGCGCGGCGCAAAACCGGCGAGCCGGTGGCGCACCTGGTGGGCGAGCGTGAGTTCTGGTCGCTGCCGCTCTATGTCTCTGCGGCAACGTTAATTCCCCGTCCCGATACCGAATGCCTGGTGGAGCAGGCGCTGGCGAGATTGCCCGCCACCCCCGCGCGCATTCTGGATCTCGGCACCGGCACCGGGGCCATCGCCCTGGCGCTGGCCAGCGAGCGTCCGGACTGTCAGGTGACGGCGGTAGATCTCATGCCCGATGCGGTGGCGCTGGCTCAGCGTAACCTTGAGCGCCTGGCGTTAGAGAACGTGACGGTGCAGCAGAGCAGCTGGTTTACCGCCCTTGCTGACCAGCAGTTCGAGATGATCGTCAGTAACCCGCCCTATATCGATGAGTGCGATCCGCATCTCGGCGAAGGGGATGTGCGCTTTGAACCGCGCAGCGCGCTGGTTGCGGCGGATCACGGACTGGCAGATCTCAGCCATATTATTATCCAGTCTCGCCAACACCTGGTCAGCAATGGCTGGCTGCTGCTGGAGCATGGCTGGACGCAGGGCGAAGCGGTGCGCAATCTCTTCCTGCAGGCCGGTTTTGCCCAGGTCGAAACCTGTCGTGACTATGGCGGCAACGAGCGCCTGACCGTGGGCAAATGGCATGAATAGCTTCTCTGTACTGATCGCCCTGCACCTGACGGCAGTCGTCCTGACCGTCAGTTTTTTTGCGCTGCGTTACTGGTGGCGTTACAGCAATAACGCCCTTATCAACGCGCGCTGGGTGCGGGTGCTGCCGCACTGCATCGACACCGTGCTGTTTCTTTCCGGGGCGGGGTTGATGTGGGTGACCGGTTATCTGCCGTTTACAGATGAAGGGTCATGGCTGACTGAAAAGCTGTTTGGCGTTATCATCTACATCGTTTTGGGTTTTATTGCGCTGGGACGTCACCGTCCGCGCAGCCAGCAGGCGGGGTTTGTTGCCTTTCTGCTGGGGCTGGTGGTGCTGTACATCATCATTAAACTCGCCACCACAAGAATACCGATACTGGGGTAAGTCATGGAGTCCTTGGCCGATTTCGAATTTAACAAAGTGCCGCTGTGCGATGGAATGATTAAGGTATCAGAGATGATCCGCGATGATTTCATTTCACAATACGTCTACGATGAACTGGAGAAACTGGTGAGTCTGGCGCGTGAAGAGATTAATCAGGCGCGCCCTCAGGACTGGCAACTGGAGAAACTGATTGAGCTTTTTTATGGCGAGTGGGGCTTTTGCGATACGCGTGGCGTGTATCGGCTCTCCGACGCGCTGTGGCTCGATCAGGTACTGAAAAACCGTCAGGGCAGCGCTGTCTCCCTGGGGGCGATTTTATTATGGGTAGCGCACCGTCTTGATATTCCGCTGGTGCCGGTCATCTTCCCAACGCAGATGCTGCTGCGCGCCGAGTGGCTGGACGGCGAGATGTGGTTAATCAATCCCTTCAATGGCGACACGCTCGACGATCATACGCTTGATGTCTGGCTGAAGGGCAACATCAGCCCGATGGCGGAGCTCTACAACGAAGATCTGGACGAAGCGGATAACGCCGAGGTGGTCCGCAAGCTGCTGGATACGCTGAAGTCAGCGCTGATGGAAGAGCGGCAGATGGAGCTGGCCTTGCGTGCCAGTGAGGTGCTGCTGCAGTTTAACCCGGAAGATCCGTACGAGATCCGCGACCGCGGCCTTATCTACGTGCAGCTTGAGTGTGACCACGTTGCACTGAATGATTTGAGTTATTTTGTTGAGCAGTGTCCGGAAGATCCGATCAGCGAAATGATCCGCGCGCAGATTAATTCCATCGCGCACAAACAGATTACACTGCATTAATCTTAATTCCGATTCACACCTGAATAAGGCGATCCTATGAAACAAAAAGTGGTTAGCATTGGCGATATCAACGTGGCGAACGACCTGCCGTTCGTGCTGTTCGGCGGCATGAACGTACTGGAATCCCGCGACCTCGCGATGCGTATCTGCGAACACTACGTCACCGTGACCCAGAAGCTGGGTATCCCGTATGTGTTTAAGGCCTCTTTTGACAAAGCCAACCGCTCCTCTATTCGCTCTTACCGTGGCCCGGGCCTGGAAGAGGGGATGAAAATTTTCCAGGAGCTGAAGCAGACCTTTGGCGTAAAAGTGATCACCGACGTCCATGAAGCAAGCCAGGCGCAGCCTGTGGCAGACGTGGTTGACGTGATCCAGCTGCCCGCGTTCCTTGCCCGTCAGACCGATCTGGTCGAAGCGATGGCGAAAACCGGCGCTGTTATCAACGTGAAAAAACCGCAGTTCGTCAGCCCAGGCCAGATGGGGAACATCGTCGATAAGTTTATCGAAGGCGGTAACGACCAGGTGATCCTGTGCGACCGTGGTTCCAACTTCGGTTATGACAACCTGGTGGTCGACATGCTGGGCTTCAGCGTGATGAAAAATGTCTCTAACCAGTCGCCGATCATCTTCGACGTGACCCACTCCCTGCAGTGCCGCGACCCGTTTGGCGCAGCCTCAGGCGGCCGTCGTGCACAGGTTACCGAACTGGCGCGCGCCGGTATGGCGACCGGTCTGGCGGGTCTGTTTATTGAAGCCCACCCGGATCCAGCCAACGCGAAATGCGACGGCCCATCCGCGCTGCCGCTGGATAAGCTGGAGCCGTTCCTGAAGCAGATCAAGGCGATTGACGATCTGGTCAAGAGCTTTGAAGAGCTGGATACGTCCAACTAATTTGATGAAAGAAAAAACCCGCCGAGGCGGGTTTTTTTATGCCCGGCGGCGCTGCGCTTGCGCGGGCCTCCGGGTTCGGTGGTAATACTGCGTCACGCAAATATCGTCATCAGATAGGCCGCAAACAATGCCATGTGCGCCGCACCGTTGAGCACATTGGTGCGCCCGGTGGAAAACGAAATCTGGCACAGCAGCAGCGACGCCACCATCACAATCATCTCTGGTGCCCCCAGGCTGAACTGCAGCTCGTTACCGGTGAGGAAGGCGATCAGCGTCACCACCGGCACGGTCAGGGAGATGGTCGCCAGCACCGAGCCAAAGAAGAGGTTCATGGCACGCTGCACCTGGTTGTTCAGCACGGCACGTAATGCTCCCAGCCCTTCCGGGGAGAGGATCAGCAGCGCCACCAGGAAGCCGGTAAAGGCCACCGGCGCGTTCATCGTCGTCAACAGCGTCTCCAGCGGTGCGGCATTCATCTTGGTAACCGCAATGACCGCAATCAGATGCACCACCAGCCAGACCGTATGCCACAGGCTGCTGTGCGCGGACGGCTTGCCGTGGTGCGGGTCATCGTCGTCGCTCTCATCTTCATGCTCATACACGAACAGACTCTGGTGTGTTTTGGTCTGGATCAGCAGAAACACGCCGTACATCGCCGCAGAAATCAGTGCCACAAGCAGGGCCTGACCGGTAGTGAAATTGGCCCCCGGCAACGCCATCGGGAATACCAGCACGATAATCGCCAGCGGGAAGAGGGCGATCAGGTACTGCTTAATACCAAACAGGTTCAGATATTGCGTCGCGAATTTGCGCCCGCCCAGCAGCAGCGAGAAGCCGACCAGCCCGCCGGTGACAATCATAATGATGGAGTAGAGCGTATCGCGCATCAGGGTAGGCGCCGCATCACCGGTCGCCATCAGGGCGGAAATAAGGCTCACTTCGAGAATAACGACGGAAAGACTTAAAATCAGGGAACCGTAGGGTTCGCCCAGGCGGTGGGCCAGCACGTCGGCATGGCGTACAACACTAAAAGCACTGCTCAGAATACCCACGAGGGCCAGAATATTAATCCCGATGACCACTGGCAGTGACTGCGCGCTTCCCCAGAAGAGCAGCACGGCCAGGGCCAGCACCGGGAAAATGAGAGACGTCTCCTTATGACGGGTTTTCACCGTCTCGTGTGCGGTTGTCATGTATTTCTCCGTTTTGGCAGGTGCTTGTAATTATAGATAGAAAAAGAGGAGGTTAAATTAACAGATCCCTTTTAATTTCTGAGTATCTTTTACTTAATTTTACGGTACAGGTGAATTATTCCACGAGAGCGTCATAATAATATATTTTTGTTAAATAGGGTCTTAATAACAGTGCATTAAGAAAATGAAACTCAGAATTATAGATTCGACTGGAAGCCTGCGGCATTGTCGACCACACTTATTAAGTGAATAAAAAGAGGGGGTTGCTATGCCATACAAATCGAAAACTGATTTACCGGATAACGTTAAGAACGTACTGCCTGCCCACGCGCAGGATATCTACAAAGAAGCCTTTAACAGTGCCTGGGATCAGTACAAAGATAAAGAGGACCGCCGGGGCGATGACAGTCGTGAGGAGACCGCTCACAAGGTGGCCTGGGCGGCGGTGAAGCAGGACTACGAAAAGGGAGACGATGATAAGTGGCATAAGAAGAAATAGTCATTGCTTAGTTAGCTGTGCTTAATAGTTTGCACCGTCGGCTTTGACTTTTAAGGCGGTCGGCCTCGCGCTCTGTTGCACCCGGCGAGATTATTGCATATCGTCACCGTACTGCTTTCTAATTGAGCAGTAAAAGGACCCGGAAGGTTCATAAAGTGAGGGCAGGGATGCAGGCAGTGGCGGAGGTGCAATATGTTAACGCGTGATTTTCTTATGAAGGCCGACTGCAGAACGGCCTTTGGTGCGATCGAAGAATCGCTTCTGTGGTCAGCCGAGCAGCGCGCAGCGTCGCTGGCTGCGACCCTGGCCTGCCGTCCGGACAACGGTCCGGTATGGCTCTTCGGCTATGGTTCCCTGATGTGGAACCCGGCGCTGGAGTATGTTGAATCGGCAACCGGGACGCTTCCGGGCTGGCATCGTGCCTTCTGTTTGCGCCTGACCGCCGGACGCGGCAGCGCCTGCCAGCCAGGCCGTATGCTTGCACTAAAAGAGGGCGGACGCACCACCGGCGTGGCCTACCGTCTGCCGGATGCGACCCTGGAAGAGGAACTGGCGCTGCTGTGGAAGCGTGAGATGATCACGGGCTGCTATATGCCGAGCTGGTGTCGGCTGGAGCTGGATGATGGACGCACCGTTAACGCCCTGGTCTTTATTATGGATCCGCGCCATCCGCTGTTTGAGGCCGACACGCGCGCGCAGGTCATCGCCCCGCTGATCGCCGCCGCCAGCGGCCCGCTTGGCACCAACGCACAATATCTCTTCTCGCTCGATCAGGAGCTGACGCGTCTCGGCATGCAGGATGATTGTCTTAACGAGCTGGTGTCGCGGGTGCGGGCACTGCTGGATAACGAATCGCCGGAAAGCCAGCTGCGCCCCGGCTTTGCCTGAAAAAAAGCCCGGTGACAGTGCGCCACCGGGCGAAGAATGATCAGGCTGCGACGTAGCTGATGGAGTGCTCAAGCGACTGGCTGTGGCTGTCGATGAGCACCTCCCAGGTTCCGGTATAAGGCACCGTGAGCCAGGCGCTGTCCCTGTTCTGTACGCTTAAAATATCTGCCTGCGTTTTACGTGGCGCTTTGTTACTCATCAGATGAATATGACAACGCTCTGAGCAGCGCACCACTACCGTATCCCCGCCAAACAACTTCAGACTTGCTTTTACCAGTGCCATTTTTTTACCCCGTATCCGGAAACAACGCTCTCCTTGCGGCTAATCCTGAGCGTGATGTTGTTCACAATTCACTCATGGCATAACACCAAAGGGAAGGGGTCGGAGTGCTGATTTTGATCAAAAAATGGCATAAGCCTTAAACAAAAATGACAAAATGCCTGAAAGCACGCAGCGGACATCGCTTTACGCGGCTTTCAGGCAGCGGATTAACATTAAATGCGGAAATGACCGGCGGTTTCAGCGAGGTCGCCTGCCTGACCCTGCAGGGCGCTGGCGGCGGCAGCCGACTGCACCACCAGTTCGGCGTTCTGCTGCACCATGCTGTCCAGATTGAGCACCGCGCGGTTAATCTCCTGAATGCCTTTCATCTGCTCGCTGGTTGCCACGGTGATCTCCCGCATAATCCCCGACATGCTGCCAATGCTGGTGACGATCTCATTCATGCTCTGCCCGGCAAGATGCACATAGCGCGACCCGGTCGCCACGCTGTCGGTGGTGGAGTCGATCAGGCTTTTGATCTCTTTTGCCGCCTGGGCGCTGCGGCTGGCGAGATTGCGCACTTCGCCCGCCACCACGGCAAAGCCGCGCCCTTGCTCACCGGCACGCGCCGCTTCAACTGAGGCGTTCAGCGCCAGAATATTGGTCTGGAAAGCAATGCCGTCAATCACGCTGGTGATGTCGCCAATTTTGGTCGAGGCGGCTTCGATGGATTGCATGGTGGTGATCGCCTGCGACACCACGTTGCCGCCCCGCGTCGCGGCCTCGGCAGCTTTGCCCGCCTGCGCGTTCGCCACGGCGGCAGATTCGGTGGACTGCGCCACGGAGGCGGTGATCTGCTCCACGGCGCTGGCGGTTTCACGCAGGCTGGAGGCGGCCCGCTCGGTGCGGCCAGAGAGATCCTGGTTCCCGGCGGCAATCTCCTGGGCGGCGTTCTTCACCGAGGCGCTGGCGTCGCGCAACTGCACCATCACCACCGCGAGTTTATCGCTGAAGGCGTTAAAAGCATGGGCGATCTGCGCCACTTCATCGTCACCTTTCTCCGGCAGACGCTGGGAGAGATCGTTGGTGCCGTTGGCAATGGCGTGCATCGCATCGCGAATATCCGACAGGCGCTTCAGCAGGCGGGCTATCACGAAATGCACAACCACCGCGCTGAGCAGCACCAGCACAACCAGCGACAGGGAGGAGGCTTTCAGCAGGGTGCGCATACCTGTCGTCGCATCATCGCTGTCAAGCGCGACAATCAGCTGCCACTGGGTACCGGCAATCGGGGTTGCGGAGAAGGTTTTCGCCACGCCGTTGTACTCCCCCTCGGCGCTGTTGCCATTCTTCAGCGCAGCCAGATCGACGCCGCTGATGACCGCTTTAAAAGGCTTTAAGGTCAGCTCGGGATCGCTGGCGGCGATGACCGAACCCTCGCTGTCAACCAGCAGCCCGCTGCTGGCTGGTGTCGGATGGATGCCGCGCACGTTGGCGATCACGCTGTCCATCGCCACATCGCCCGCCAGCACCGCTTTCAGTTCGCCGTTCTCTTTCACCGGCACGGCGAAAGTGACCACCAGCTTTTTGGTGCCGGTATCCACATACGGGGCGGTGACGACGGCGCGATCCTCTCTCACCGCCTGCTGATACCACGGACGCACCGTTGGATCGTAGTCGGCAGGTACCCCTTCAGGATTGGAAAACTTCGCGGTTTTGCTGGCGTAGCCGGCATAGACGTTGATAAACCCGCCCGCCTGCGCCAGCTGTTTAAACATTGGTACCGGATCGTCGCTCAGGACGACGTTCTGCAGGGAGTTGATCACCAGCGTCTTGCTGCTGACCCAGTCGGCAATCGCCATGCTGTGGCTGGCGCTGGTGCTGGCCAGTATCGAACGTTGGGACTGTTGATTATCCTGACGCGTGACCTGGAAATTAATCACGGTATTCAGTAAAAGCGCGGCGATCAGACATCCGACCGTCGCCGCAATAATACGAGCGCGAATTGACCTGAACATAATAGTTATACCTGCTGTGTTGTTGTAAAAAGCCTATCGGCATCGGGCAGGCAAACTTGAAGCTGGAACCGCGCTCATAAGAAAAAAATATTTTTTCTAATGGATTATTAGAAAGTTAATAGTTTATCCGCGGATAGCGTCCACTGCGCCAGCTCCACCAGGGTACCAATCTCCACCCCGTCGATCAGCGGCAGGGCGCTGATACCGCGGCCATCGGCGCAGGTTTTGCACAGCTTCACCGGCACGTTTTGCGCCGTCAGGATCTCCAGCATCTGCTGGATGTTATAGCCCTCCGCCGGTTTTTGCCCACGCAGTCCGGCAGTCACCGCGTCGGACATCAAAAACAGGCGCAGATCCAGGTCACTCTCCTGCTCGCGTAAGGCAATCGCCAGTCGCAGGCTGTTGAACAGCGATTCGCTGCCATAGGCCGCACCGTTAGCGACAATCACAATCTTCTGCATGTTGACTCCTGAATAATGAAAAGGCATGAAAATTGCTTCTCTCTTCGGCAGACACTGACCCGGGAGAGTAAGCATGACGATAAACACAGGCCGTCCACCCGGCGCCACGGAATGGTTCCAGCAGGCCAGGTTGCTGCGTAAACAGCAGCTGTGCAAGCTGGCACAGCTGGGTACGCTGGTGAGCCGGATCAGCCATCTTGCGCACATGCTACAGTGCGAGCGGGGCGCCTCCAACATCTGGCTCTGTTCCGAAGGGGCGCTCTATGCCCTGGAGTGTAAAGCCAGCCGCGCGCTGGTCGACGAGCATGTGCAGGCGCTGCACCAGACGCTCGGCTCGCCGATGATGGCCAGTGGTGCTCTGTGCGAGCGGGTGGCCAACGCCCTGCAAAGTCTGGAGCAGCTTCCCGCGCTGCGTGAGACGATTACGGCTTGCGCGCTGCCCGCTACGGCGGCGATGGAGCGTTATAGCCGTATGCTGCGAAACCTGCTCAGTATTGTGCCGCAACTCAATGACAGCATTGATGACCCGCAAATCGCGGGCAGATTTGTCGCGCTCTACAGCCTGATGCAGGGCAAAGAGCTGGTGGGGCAGGAGCGGGCGCTGGGGGCGATAGGCTTTACCCAGGGCTTTTTCAGCGATGAGATGCGCCAGACGCTGGTAGACAGAATCGACGGCCAGCAAACCTGTTTCGAGGTCTTTCTCTCCCTGACCCCTCCCAGCCTGCACGATCCTTTCAATCTCAGCGTACCGGGGGCGGAGGTCGAACAGTTGCGGCGGCTGGCCTGCACCCGGCAACCCGCCGCGGATCAGGGAGTGCTGGCGCTGCACTGGTTCTCGCTGCAAACCGAACGCCTCGAACATCTGCGCACCCTGGAAGAGATGCAGATTGCCGATCTGATGCTGGCGGTGGAGGCGCTGATTAGCCGGGCTGACGACGAGCCGCGTGCAGAGCCGCAGACGGAAGAGCCGCTGGCCCTCTATCCACAAAAACCGCTGCTGCCGCTGGTGCGCCAGCAGGCGCAGGAGATTGAGCAGCTCTCCCGCCAGCTGGCCTCGATGCGCGACACGCTGGAGGAGCGCAAGGTGATCGACAAGGCCAAAAGCGTGTTAATGACCCATCAGCAGATGAGTGAGGAGCAGGCCTGGTGCCAGCTGCGCAAGATGGCGATGGATAAAAATCAACGGATGGTAGATATCGCCCGCGCGTTGCTGACGGTCAAAGCCCTGTGGCAGCCGTAAATGCACCCCGGATGGGCAACGCCTGCATGGTTGAGGTGCGTTCTCGCTGTCGGAATGCAGAAAAGCCCCGTCCTTTAAGCACTTAAAACCTGGCATCACCCTTGCATTAATCAACATAACAATTTTAACGACGCGCCAACGGCGGTGTGTCGTTCTTGAGGATAAAGGCGTCCTGCGGTGCTTCGGCACTGCCGGGCGCTTTTTTTTGCCATTTTTTCAGGAGTGAGCATGGTGGAATGGACAAGACGGCGTTTTTTACAGGCCAGTGCGCTGGCGGGCGGGGCGCTGATGTTGCCGGGATTGATGCAGGGCGCATGGGCCGCGGGCTCCGATAAACCGGAGCTGGACACGGTGCGCGTCGGCTTTATCCCCCTGACCGACTGCGCGCCGCTGGCGATCGCGGCCTGGAAAGGGTTCGATAAGAAATATGGCTTCACCCTGGTGCCGAGCAAAGAGGCGAGCTGGGCGGCGGTACGCGACAAGCTGGTGGCTGGGGAGCTGGACGCGGCGCATATTCTCTATGGCCTGCTGTACGGCCTGGAGCTGGGGATCGCCGGTAAAGCCAAACCGATGGCCAACCTGATGACCCTCAACCGGAACGGGCAGGCGATCACCCTGTCGAGCGATCTGGCTCAGCAGGGCGTGCGTGACGTCGAGGGGCTGAAGAAGCTCATCGCCCGGGAGGCACCGGGCACCTACACCTTCGCCCACACCTTTCCCACCGGCACCCATGCCATGTGGCTCTACTACTGGCTGGCGAGCGCGGGAATCAATCCCTTCGACGACGTGCGCACCGTGGTGGTGCCGCCGCCGCAGATGGTGATGAACATGCGCATCGGCAATATGGTCGGCTTCTGCGTCGGCGAGCCGTGGAACGCCCGCGCCATTAACGATCGCATCGGCTTTACCGCTGCCACCTCCCAGTCCATCTGGCCGGAACACCCGGAAAAAGTGCTCGGCACCCGCCACGAGTGGGTAGAGCAATACCCGAACACTGCCCGGGCGCTGGTCAGCGCGCTACTGGAGGCCCAGCGCTGGATCGACGCCTCACCGCAGAACAAAGAGGAGACCGCGCAGCTGCTGGCCCGGCGCGCCTGGCTCAACACCAAAGAGCAGTACCTCACGGGCCGGATGCTGGGCGAATACGACAGCGGAACCGGCAACCGCTGGCAGGATGCCAACCCGATCCGCTTCTTTGAGGAGGGGGCGGTGAGCTACCCGTGGCACTCCGACGGAATGTGGTTCCTGACCCAGTTCCGCCGCTGGGGACTACTGAAAACCGACCCGGATTACGCCGCTATCGCCCAGCGCATCAACCGCACCGACATCTGGCAGGATGCCGCCACTGCCGTGGGCGGGATTCGCGCACCTTCATCGCCGCTGCGCACCAGCACCTTAATGGACGGCACCGTCTGGGACGGCACCGATCCGAAGGGTTACGCCAACCGTTTCGCCATTCACCGTACAGGGGCCTGATATGAAAAACGTCAACATTAAAGCCGCACCCGCCGTACCCGCCGAGCCGGTCAGCGGAGAAGTGATTACCCTGCCGCCGGTGCAGGTTCGCCGCCGCACTCCGGGATTTGCCCGCCGGACCAACGATCTGCTCCAGCGCATCATTCCGGCGCTGCTTGGTCTGGGGTTACTGGTGATCGCCTGGCAGCTGGCGGCAATCAACAGCAAAGGGTTCCCGACGCCGCTCAGCACCCTGGACTCGGCCATCACGCTGTTTGCCGATCCGTTCTACCGCGATGGCCCCAATGACATGGGGGTGGGCTGGAACGTGCTGGCCTCGTTGCAGCGTGTCGCTATCGGCTTTGGCCTGGCAGCCATCGTCGGCATTCCGCTGGGCTTTATGATTGGCCGGTTTACCTTTATGTCCCGCATGTTCACCCCGCTGATTGCGCTGCTGCGTCCGGTCAGCCCGCTGGCCTGGCTGCCCATCGGCCTGCTGCTGTTCCAGAAGGCGGAACCTGCCTCCAGCTGGACCATTTTTATCTGCTCGATCTGGCCGATGGTCATCAACACCGCCGAAGGGGTGCGCCGCATTCCGGAAGATTACCTCAACGTGGCGCGGGTGCTGCAGCTCTCTGAGTGGACGGTGATGCGCCGAATTCTCTTCCCGGCCGTGCTGCCCGCTGTCCTGACCGGGGTGCGGCTCTCCATTGGCATCGCCTGGCTGGTGATTGTCGCCGCCGAGATGCTCACCGGGGGCTTAGGGATCGGCTTCTGGATCTGGAACGAGTGGAACAACCTCAACGTTGAAAACATTCTCATCGCCATCGTCATTATCGGCGTGGTGGGTTTGCTGCTGGAGCAGGGGCTGATGCTGATCGCCCGCCGTTTCAGCTGGCAGGAAAAATAAGGAGCACATGATGAAACCTCTCATTCAGGTCCAGGCCGTCAGCCAGCGTTTTTCCACCGCCAGCGGCGAGTTTCTGGCGTTGCAGAACGTCTCTTTTGATATTCACGAAGGGGAGACCATCAGCCTGATCGGTCACTCCGGCTGCGGCAAATCGACGCTGCTGAATCTCATCGCCGGCATCACGTTGCCGACAGAAGGCGGGCTTCTCTGCGATAACCGCGAGATCGCCGGGCCAGGGCCGGAGCGGGCGGTGGTGTTCCAGAACCACTCCCTGCTGCCGTGGCTCACCTGCTTCGACAACGTGGCGCTGGCGGTGGATCAGGTGTTCCGCCGCAGCATGAGCAAAGCCGAGCGGCGGGAGTGGATCGAACACAACCTCGAGCGGGTGCAGATGGGGCACGCCATCCACAAACGTCCGGGGGAGATCTCCGGCGGTATGAAGCAGCGGGTGGGCATTGCCCGCGCCCTGGCGATGAAGCCAAAAGTGCTGCTGATGGATGAGCCGTTCGGCGCGCTGGATGCGCTGACCCGCGCCCATCTCCAGGACTCGGTGATGCACATTCAGCAGGAGCTGAACACCACCATCGTGCTGATCACCCACGATGTGGACGAAGCGGTGCTGCTCTCGGATCGGGTGCTGATGATGACCAACGGCCCGGCGGCAACGGTAGGGGAGATTTTGCGCGTCGACCTGCCGCGCCCGCGCAACCGGGTGCTGCTGGCAGAGGATAGCCGCTATCACCATATGCGCCAGCAGATCCTGCACTTCCTCTATGAAAAACAGCCGAAAGCGGCCTGAGGAGCATAACCATGCGCCTGGTCATCATTGGAAACGGACTGGCGGCAACGCGGCTGGTTGAGTCATTGACCGAGCGCGCGCCTGGCCGCTTTGAGATCACCCTCATCGGCGAGGAGCGCGTACACGCCTACAACCGCATACAGCTTTCGCCGGTGCTGGGGGGCGAGAAAGAGGCGGCGGCGACACAGCTTCACGATGAGAACTGGTATCGGACGCGCGGCATCACCGTGGTGTGCGGCGAGCGGGTGCGGGCAGTGGATATCAGCACCCGAACGCTGCGTACCGACAGCCGACAGCTCGTATGGGATGAACTGGTCTTTGCCACCGGTTCCCAGCCGTTCGTGCCGCCCATCCCTGGCAGCCATCTGCCCCACGTCTTTACCTTTCGCACTCTGGAGGATGTGGCCGCTATTCTGGCGACGCCCGGCCCGGCGGTGGTGCTGGGGGGCGGCGTACTCGGCGTGGAAGCCGCCGCAGCGTTAAGACAGCATGGTGACAACGTCACGTTAGTCCATCGCGGTCCGTGGCTGATGGAGCAGCAGCTCGATCAGCAGGCGGGTCTGCTGCTGGAGCAGGCGCTTTGCGAGCGGGGTATCGGCTGTGAGCTGAACGCCGGGTTGACGCAGATCGCCCCCGACAGCGTCACCCTCAGCGACGGACGCATCCTGGCCGCTACCCGGGTGGTACTGGCGACGGGCGTGTTGCCCAATATCGCCCTGGCGCAGGCAAGCCGCGTGCCGTGCGGACGGGGGATCCTGGTGGATAACCAGATGCACACTGACATTACGGGCATCAGCGCCATCGGCGAGTGCTGTGAATTAAACGGCGAGACCTGGGGGCTGGTGGCGCCGTGCCTCGCCCAGGCGGAGATCCTCGCCGCCCGTCTCGCCGGGGAGTGCGTCGCCCCCTTTATCCCCACGCAAAACGGCATGCGCCTGAAGGTGACCGGTATTGAGCTGTTCAGCGCGGGCGAGGTTATCGCGCAGGAAAAAGATGCGGTGTGGACCAGCTGGGACCCGCTGACCCGCCACTATCGCCGTCTACTGGTTCGCAACGGCACGCTGGCAGGCGTGCTGCTGATGGGGGAGTGTCGCAGCGCGGCCACCCTCACCGATTTACTGGCAACGTCAGAACCCGCTCAGGCGGACTGGCTGTTCGATCGATTCACTACGCAGCCGCAGGTTGCAGGACAGAACGCTATGACAAAACCTACTCTGGTTGTGGTTGGGCACGGTATGGTCGGCCACCATTTTCTTGAAGACTGCGTCAATCGCGGTTTGCATCAGCAGTATCAGATTGTGGTCTTCGGTGAAGAGCGCTATGCCGCCTACGATCGCGTCCATCTGTCGGAATATTTTGCCGGACGCAGCGCCGACTCGCTGTCGATGGTGGCCGGAGATTTCTTTGCCGATAACGGCATTGAGCTGCGCCTCTCCCAGCCGGTGGTCGCCATCGATCGCGACGCCCGGGTGATTCGCACGGGAGCAGGGCATGAAACCCACTGGGACAAGCTGGTGCTGGCGACCGGTTCGTACCCGTTTGTGCCGCCGGTGCCAGGCCGGGATCTGCCGGGCTGTTTTGTCTACCGTACTCTCGACGACCTGGATAACATCGCCGCCCATGCAAAAAATTCGCGCACCGGGGTGGTGATTGGCGGCGGCCTGCTGGGGCTGGAGGCCGCCAACGCCCTGAAACAGCTTGGGCTGGATACGCACGTGGTGGAGTTTGCCCCGAACCTGATGGCGGTGCAGCTCGATAACGACGGCGCCGCGATGTTGCGCCGTAAAATTGAAGCCCTCGGCGTGGGGGTGCATACCAGTAAGGCCACCACCGAAATCGCAGAAACCGACAGCGGGATGGTACTGCGCTTTGCCGACGGCAGCGAGCTGGCGACCGATATGGTGGTCTTCTCCGCCGGGATCCGCCCGCAGGATGCGCTGGCCCGGAGCTGCGGCCTGGTGCTGGGCGAACGCGGGGGGATTGCCATCGACAACCAGTGCCGCACCTCGGACAGCGATGTTTTTGCTATCGGCGAATGCGCCCTCTGGGAGGGCAAAATCTACGGTCTGGTGGCGCCCGGCTACCAGATGGCGCGGGTGGCCTCCGCCGCGCTGGCGGGAGAAGAGAACGCGTTTATGGGTGCGGATATGAGCACCAAGCTGAAACTGTTAGGCGTAGATGTCGCGTCGTTCGGCGATGCCCATGGCCGCACCGCAGGGGCGCAGAGCTACCAGTGGACCCACGGCCCGCAGCAGATCTACAAGAAGATCGTGGTCAGTGCCGACAATAAAACCCTGCTTGGCGGGGTGCTGGTGGGGGATGCCAGCGAATATGCCACCCTGGTGCAGATGATGCTTAACGACATCCGCCTGCCCAACGATCCGGAAACGCTGATCCTGCCTGCGGTGGCGGGCAGCGCCCCGAAAGCGCTGGGCGTGGCGGCTCTGCCGGAGAGCGCGCAGATCTGCTCCTGCCACAACGTCAGCAAAGGCGATATCTGCCAGGCGGTGAGCAACGGTGCCACCGACATCGGGGCGGTAAAACAGTGCACCAAAGCGGCCACCGGCTGCGGCGGCTGCAGCGCCCTGGTGAAACAGGTGATGGAGTTCCAGCTGGCAGCTCAGGGCGTGGAGGTGAAAAAGGACATCTGCGAGCACTTCGCGTACTCGCGTCAGGAGATCTACCACCTGGTGCGCGTCAACCGCATCCACACCTTTGATCAGCTTATCAGCCGCTACGGCCAGGGGCATGGGTGTGAGATCTGTAAGCCGCTGGTGGGCTCGGTGCTGGCCTCCTGCTGGAACGAATATCTGCTGAAACCGGCCCATCTGCCGCTGCAGGACACCAACGACCGCTACTTTGCCAACATCCAGAAAGATGGTACCTACTCCATTGTGCCGCGCATGGCCGCTGGGGAGGTCACTGCCGACGGGCTGATCGCCATCGGCCAGATCGCCAAACGCTACCAACTCTACAGCAAAATTACCGGCGGGCAGCGTATCGACCTGTTTGGTGCCCGGCTGGAGCAGTTGCCGGAGATCTGGCAGCAGCTGATCGACGCCGGGTTTGAAACCGGGCATGCCTACGGCAAATCCCTGCGCACGGTGAAATCCTGCGTCGGATCTACCTGGTGCCGCTACGGGGTGCAGGACTCGACCGGGCTGGCGGTGACGCTGGAGAACCGTTACAAGGGGCTGCGCGCCCCGCACAAAATCAAGATGGCCGTTTCCGGCTGCACCCGCGAGTGCGCCGAAGCCCAGAGCAAGGATGTGGGGGTGATCGCCACTGACAAGGGGTGGAACCTCTATCTCTGCGGCAACGGCGGGATGAAGCCGCGCCACGCGGATCTGTTTGCCAGCGATCTCGATGAGGCGACGCTCCTGCGCTACGTCGACCGCTTCCTGATGTTCTATATCCGCACCGCCGACCGCCTGCAGCGCACCAGCACCTGGCGGGATAACCTCGAGGGCGGGCTGGAATACCTGCGCGAGGTGATCATCGACGACAGCCTGGGCATTGCCGCCGAGCTGGAGCAGGAGATGCAGCGGGTGGTGGATACCTATCAGTGCGAATGGCAGACCACTTTGCAGGACCCGGGCCGTCTGGCGCAGTTCCGCACCCTCGACGCCGCGCCAACATCCGCAAAACGCTGGCAGGATATCTGTACTCTGGACGAGATCCCGGAACAGGCGGGCATTGGTGCCCGTCTGGGTACGCAGCCCATTGCGCTGTTCCGCTTTGGCAAGGCGATTTATGCCCTTGAGGATCGCGAGCCGGGCGGCAGCGCCAGCGTGCTGTCGCGCGGGATTCTCGGCGATGCCGGGGGCGAGCCGGTGGTGATCTCGCCTCTGTATAAAACCCGGATCCGCCTGCGCGACGGGCGCCATGTTGAAACCGGGGAAGTGGCGGTACGCGCCTGGCCAGTCAGAGTCGATGGCGACCGGGTGCAGGTGGGCAGTGAAGAGCTGGTGATGCGCGCGGAGGCCTCATGACGGAAACCCAAACGACCTGTCCTTACTGCGGCGTGGGCTGCGGCGTGATCGCCCGCGTCGAAAACGGCGAGGTGAGCGTGCGCGGCGACGACAGCCATCCGGCCAACTTCGGTCGGCTGTGCGTCAAAGGCTCGGCGTTGGGGGAGACCATCGGTTTAGCGGGTCGCCTGCTGCACCCGGAGGTGGACAACCAGCCGGTGAGCTGGGAGCAGGCGCTGGATATCGCGGGTGCGCGGCTGCGGGAGATTATTGAAAAACATGGGCCGCAGGCGGTGGCCTTTTATGCCTCCGGCCAGCTGCTGACCGAGGATTACTACGCCGCCAACAAGCTGATGAAGGGCTTTATTGGTGCGGCCAATATCGACACCAACTCCCGGCTCTGCATGTCCTCGGCGGTGGTGGGCTACAAGCGCGCCTTTGGCGAAGACGTTGTCCCGTGCAGCTACGAAGACATTGAGCAAACCGACCTGGTGGTGCTGGTGGGATCTAACGCCGCCTGGACGCACCCGGTGCTCTATCAGCGCCTGGTGCAGGCGAAAATCGACAATCCGGCGATGAAGGTGGTGGTGATCGATCCGCGACGCACCGCGACCTGTGATATTGCCGATCTGCATCTGGCCCTGACGCCGGGCAGCGACGCCGGGCTGTTCGTGGGGCTGCTCAACGCGGTCGACCCCGGCCAGGCCAACGACTGGCCGCCTGAGCGGGTGGCCGAATTTTGCGGCCTGCCGCCCGACGATGTTGCCACTTTTTACGCCTGGTTTAATGCGGCTCCGCGTGCGGTGACGCTCTACACCATGGGGATCAACCAGTCCACCAGCGGCAGCGACAAGTGCAATGCCATTATCAACGTCCATCTGGCGAGCGGAAAAATTGGGCGTGAAGGCTGCGGACCCTTTTCGCTGACCGGTCAGCCCAATGCGATGGGCGGGCGCGAGGTGGGCGGGCTGGCCAATCAGCTGGCGGCGCACATGAATTTCACGCCGGACGATTTAAGCCGCGTGGCGCGCTTCTGGGGGACGGAGCGGCTGGCGCAGACGCCGGGACTGATGGCGGTGGAGCTGTTTGAGGCCATCGCCCGCGGTGAAGTGAAGGCGGTGTGGATCATGGGTACTAACCCGGCAGTATCACTTCCGGACAGCCATGCGGTCTGCCAGGCGCTGGCGGTCTGTCCGCTGGTGATGGTCTCCGAAGTGATGCGCAACACCGACACCAGCCGCTTCGCCCATATCCGTTTTCCGGCGCTCGGCTGGGGAGAGAAAGAGGGGACGGTGACCAACTCCGAACGGCGCATCTCCCGCCAGCGCGCCTTTCTGTCCGCGCCCGGCGAGGCGAAGCCCGACTGGTGGATCATCGCCCGTATTGCTGAGAAACTGGGCCATGGCGCGGCCTTCGCCTGGGATCATCCTCACGCCATCTTTGCCGAACACGCCGCCCTGACGGCCTTTGAAAACGATGGCGAACGGATGCTCAATCTCGCGGCGCTGGCACCGCTGACCCGGGAAGAGTGGGATGGGCTGACGCCCTGGCAGTGGCCGATCAACCGGGAAGCACTCACCCGTGCGCAGCAGGTGCCAGTCAACCCGCGGCCGCATGGCGCTACGCCGAATCTGCTTTATCCCTTTACCCTCAACAGCGGACGACTCCGCGACCAGTGGCACACCATGACCCGCACCGGCTACGTGCCGCGCCTGATGCAGCACCGCGATGAACCGACGGTGGAGATCTCGCCGCAGGATGCCGCCCGGCTGGGGATGCAGGATGGACAACTGGCACGCATCAGCGCCCCGCGCGGGCTGATGGTGGCCCGGGCGCGGATAAACGACGGGCAGCGCCCCGGGGAGCTGTTTGTCCCGATGCACTGGAACAGCTGTTTTTCGCGCCAGGGCAAAGTAAATGCCTTGGTTGAAGGGCGCTGCGATCCCCACTCCGGCCAGCCGGAGAGCAAACAGACCGCAGTGCGGCTGATGCCGTGGCAGCCCGCCTGGCAGGGGGAGCTTTACAACCGGGAGGAACTGGCCCTGCCGACGCACGTCCACTGGTGGCGCAAAGCGGCAAAGGGGGTGTCGCGCCTGACTCTGGCGGGAGACAAGCCACTGCTGGAGTGGCTGCTGACACACTGCGCCGGACAGGGCTGGCAGCTGCAAATCGCGCAGACGGGCGAGCGAAGCAGCCTCCTGGCCTGGCATGACGGGGCATTGATGCTGGGATTCTGGCAAGGCACCGGCGTACCGGCGCTGGCGCACAACGTTATCGAAGCCGCGTTTCACGCCGCGCCGGTCGCGCTGGCGGAGCGTCACGCCCTGCTGAACGGGCAGCACCCCGGCGAGCGCGTTGAGCCCGGGCGCATTATCTGTAGCTGTTTCAGCATTGGCGAAAACGCTATCCGCGAGGCCATTGCGGGGGGATGCGACTCGGCGGCAGCGCTGGGGGTAAAACTTCGCTGCGGCACCAACTGCGGCTCCTGTGTGCCGGAGCTGAAGGCGATGCTTTCTGTGAGGGTGTAAACGCCTGATGGCGCTGCGCTTATCAGGCCTACGGTTTCTGTGCGGGGGTAAACGGCTTATCAGGCCTACAGGAAGCGTAGGCCGGGTAAGCGCAGCGCCACCCGGCAATCTTCAGGATATTCCTGAAATTTACCTTAGGGCTGAAATTTTTTCTCAGGCGCGCTAAGGTGTTAACTCCGTTTTCTCTCAACACAGGCACCCTTACACGACGGTGATGGTTGTTTCCCCCCGTATTCGTTCGCTGTTTCTTCTCCTCTGTTATGCCGGAGCCGTTCACGCTGCCCCGAATTCGTTTATCCATCAGGCGCAAAATCCGTTCGATAATAATGGCGACAGCCTGCCGGACTTAGGCATGGCGACCCCGACGGGGGAGGGTGAAAAGCATCTGGCGGAGATGGCAAAAGCGTTCGGCGAAGCCAGCATGACCGACAACGGCCTGACCACCGAGGAGCAGGCCCGGCAGTTTGCCCTGGGCAAGGTGCGGGACGCCGTCAGCCAGGAGGTGAACCAGCACATTGAGTCCTGGCTTTCGCCGTGGGGCAATGCCAGCGTCGATCTGCTGGTCAATGAAGAGGGGCGCTTCACCGGCAGCAAGGGGAGCTGGTTTATACCCTGGCAGGATAACAACCACTACCTCACCTGGAGTCAGCTCGGCCTGACCCAGCAGGAGGACGGCCTGGTGAGCAATGCGGGCATCGGCCAGCGCTGGGTGGCGGGCAAGTGGCTGCTCGGTTACAACACCTTTTATGACAATCTGCTCGATGAGAACCTGCAACGCGCCGGGCTGGGAGCGGAAGCCTGGGGCGAATACCTGCGCCTGTCGGCCAACTACTATCAGCCGTTTGCCAGCTGGCGTGACAGCTCGGAGGTGCAGGAGCAGCGCATGGCGCGCGGGTACGATATCAGCGCCAACGCCAGGCTGCCCTTTTATCATCACCTCAACACCAGCATCAGCTTTGAACAATATTTTGGCGACAGCGTGGATCTGTTTCACACCGGCACCGGGTATCACAATCCGCTGGCGGTCAACCTCGGGCTGAACTACACCCCGGTGCCGCTGGTGACCCTTTCCGCCGGGCATAAGCAGGGGGAGAGCGGAGTGAGCCAGAACAACCTCGGCCTGAAACTCAACTACCGCTTCGGGGTGCCGCTGAAAAAACAGCTCTCCGCCAGCGAAGTGGCCGAAAGCCGCTCCCTGCGGGGAAGCCGCTACGATCCGCCTGAGCGTCAGAACCTGCCGGTGCTGGAGTTCCGCCAGCGTAAAACGCTCTCGGTATGGCTGGCGACGCCGCCGTGGGATCTCAAGCCGGGCGAAACGGTCATGCTGAAGCTGGATATTCGCAGCCGTAACGGGGTGCGTTCCCTGCACTGGCAGGGCGATACGCAGGCGCTGAGTCTGACCTCACCGGCGAAGGCCAGTGACAGCGAAGGCTGGAGCATTATCCTGCCGGCGTGGGATAGCAGTGAGGGGGCAAGCAACCGCTGGCGGCTGTCGGTGGTGGTGGAAGATGAAGCGGGGCAGCGTGTCTCTTCCAATGAGATCACGCTTGCCCTGACGGAGCCGCTACTGGCGATGCCAGAGGAAGATCCGCGCTGGACGCTGCTGCCGGACGAGTAAACTCAGAAAATGCGCTCCTGGTGTACCCAGACCGCCGCTTCCACCCGTGACTTCAGCTTCATCTTCTTCAGCATATGCTTCACATGGACTTTGACCGTGCTTTCGGTGATGTCCAGACGGCGGGCGATCATCTTGTTTGGCAACCCCTGGGCAATCAGCTTGAGGATATCGCGCTCGCGCGGGGTCAACTGGCTGACGTCGCGATCGGAAGTCGCACGGTTGGCGCGCAGGCTGGCCGCCAGTACCGGGGTTAACGCTTCGCTTAACACCATGTCGCCAGCCGCCGCCTGTTGCAGCGATTTCAGCAGATCTTCCGGCTCCATGTCTTTCAGCAGGTAGCCATCGGCGCCGCGTTTCAGGGCGGTGACCACATCCTCTTCATGGTTGGAGACGCTGAAGACCACCACGCGACCGGAGAGCGTTTTCTCGCGCAGCTTATCGAGGGTTTCGAGGCCGTTCATGCCGGGCATATTCAGGTCGAGCAGGATCAAATCAGGATCGAGCGCTTCGGCCAGTTCAATACCCTGTTCCCCGTTGCTGGCTTCGCCCACGACGGTGATATCCGACGCCATGCTGATAAGTTGTTTAACACCGGTGCGCAGCATCGGATGGTCGTCGATCAACAGGATTGTAGCGGGCTCCTGATTAGACATGGTGTTCTCCTTGAGCAGTGAAAAGAGGCTTTTCGGGAATAAAGGTGACGATAACGTCAGTTCCGCCCGATTCGCTCCGGCGGACCTGACAATCTCCACGCAGGCTTTGTGCGCGGTCTCGCATAATAATCAGACCATAGTGGTTACTGCGTTCGGCGTTTTCCGGGATCCCGCAGCCGTTGTCACGCACCACCAGTCTGACCTGGTTTTCGTGCTGGCTCACGGTGAGCGAGACCGCCGTCGCCCCGGCGTGTTTCAGCGCGTTGCTTAACGCCTCCCGGGCGATCTGCAGCAAATGAATGGCCTGATGAGAGGGTACGAAACGGGGCGGCAGCTGATAGTCCAGCGAGACGGTAAAGCCGAGCCGGGCGCTAAACTCCTGACAGCTGGCCTCCAGCGCAGGCCGCAGGCCGGGCTCCGTCAATTGCAGGCGGAAGGTGGTCAGCAGTTCACGCAATTGTATCCAGGAGGTGTTCAGCTCGTTGCGGATCTGGCTCAGCAGCTGCTTGCTGCTCTCCGGCAGATCCGTGTCCTGCATCTGCAGACAGCTGACCTGCATCTTCATGCAGGAGAGCGACTGGGCGATGGAATCATGCAATTCGCGGGCAATGGTGGCGCGCTCTTCCATCACAATCAGCTGCTGCTGTTTTTCCTGATGACGGTCGAGGGCCAGGGTCGCGGTCAGCTGCTCCACCAGCGTATCGACCAGCTGCTGCTGATCGTGGCTGAGATGACGTCCGGCGGGCAGCGTCGCCAGTAAAATGCCGTACTGCGTCAGGTTATCCGCCAGGCGCCACTTCAGGGTGGTCCCGCTGGTGGTCAGCGGCGGCAGGCCGCGCGGGCAGAGGCGACAGCCAATTTCATCGCAGCTGGCATCCGACTGGCAGGTAAATTCCTGATGATTCTCTTCATCTTCCAGATCGTATACGCGCAATTCGATGTCGTGCAACTGGGTCAGATTCTGCAGGCCGTTAAGCACCGGCGAGAGGCGCTCGCACAGCGGCACCTGGGAGTGCAGGCGGCGGTTGGCCTGCCAGAGGAAGGAGAGGATCTCGTTTTTCTGCTCCAGCCCGGCAGTTTTTTCGCGCACGCGCTGTTCCAGCACCGCATAACTCTCAGCCAGCTCGCCGGACATGGTGTTCAGCGCCTCGCCGAGCATCGCCATCTCATTGCGTCCGTTGATGTGGGCGCGCTGGGTAAAATCACGCTGGGTCACGGCGCGGGCCATCGCCAGCAGCTGGCGCCAGGGGTGCAGAAGCCGGGCGCGCAGCCAGAGGATGGTGAAGACCAGCAGCAGCCCCATAAAGACCGCCATCACCTGCTGCAGCAGTACCACCCTGCCGATACGCAGCTCGGTGCTGTGATCGAACGCCGAAACCAGAGTATCCAGACGGCTGACAAAGCCGGAGACATCCTGGGCTACCGCATCCGGATTACGCGCCTGTCGCAGCCCGGGCATTAACTGGGTATGCCAGTATGTCTGCAGGGCCTTCAGCTGCGCCTGCTGACGATCGCGGCGGGCAGCGATTTCCAGTTCGGGGCTGAACGCCGTCGCTTCCATTTCATCGAGTAACGCCTGGTCTTTGGCTTCCAGGGGGATGGCCGCCAGCAGGCGGTAGCTCTGCATACGCAGTGAACCGGCCTTATTAATGGCGTGTGCGCTGCCTTGAACGCCCTGAACCAGCCAGCCGGAGATCGCCATCCCTGTCACCCCGATCCCGGTAGACAGCATGACAATCAGCACCAGTTGGTTAACCAGCGTGAGTGGTGAAAAACAGCGTTTAAACATAGGGCAGTCTGGCTCCTGACAATGCCTGGACTCGGCAAGGGCTCTATTCTCAGGCAACCCCTGGAGTATACCCATACCTCAAAAGGATTACCTACTAATTGCCATTGGAGAGGTGAATGGGAGGAGAGGGGTAAGCGGGGGAAGCAGTACCGTGAAAAACCACACCTTTTTCACTGATAAGCGCTACTCACTTTGGGGGATAGCGATTTTCAGGCCATAAAATTGCCCACCTTCCCATTGATTTATATCAACTTCCTGTCGGCTTAAAACCCTGATCTTTGTGGCAACTTTTAAGAATCAGAGGTGTCTATGAGTCACTCTACTACCCCCGAAAGGGATTCTGGCGCAGTCATTACCGAGTGGCGTCCGGAAGATCCGGCGTTCTGGCAACAGCGCGGCCAACGTGTAGCAAGTCGTAATCTGTGGATTTCCGTTCCCTGTCTGCTGCTGGCGTTCTGCGTCTGGATGTTGTTCAGCGCCGTCGCTGTTAACCTGCCGAAAGTGGGCTTCAAGTTTACCACCGACCAGCTGTTTATGTTAACCGCGCTACCTGCGCTCTCCGGCGCACTGCTGCGTGTCCCTTATGCCTTTATGGTACCGGTGTTCGGCGGACGCCGCTGGACCGCGTTCAGTACCGGCATCATGATCATCCCGTGCGTCTGGCTGGGCTTTGCGGTACAGGATACCTCTACACCGTTTAGCACCTTCGTAATCATCTCTCTGCTGTGCGGCTTTGCAGGGGCAAACTTTGCCTCCAGCATGGCGAACATCAGCTTCTTCTTCCCGAAACAGAAGCAGGGCGGGGCGCTGGGGATCAACGGCGGCCTGGGCAACATGGGCGTCAGCGTAATGCAGCTGATTGCGCCGCTGGCGATCTCGGTCTCTATTTTCGCCGCGTTTGGTGGCGCTGGCGTTGAACAGGCCGACGGCTCGCTGCTGTTCCTGCAGAACGCCGCGTGGATCTGGGTGCCGTTCCTGGTGGTCTTTACCCTGGCGGCATGGTTTGGCATGAACGACCTGGCGGCATCGAAAGCGTCGCTCAGCGAACAGCTGCCGGTGCTGAAGCGCGCTCACCTGTGGATCATGGCGCTGCTCTATCTGGCAACGTTCGGCTCGTTTATCGGCTTCTCTGCCGGGTTTGCTATGTTGTCCAAAACCCAGTTCCCGGATGTGCAGATCCTGCACTACGCCTTCTTCGGGCCGTTTATTGGTGCCCTGGCACGCTCTACCGGCGGGATGATCTCTGACCGTCTGGGCGGTACCCGCGTGACGCTGGTGAACTTTGTGGTGATGGCTCTCTTCTGTGCCCTGCTGTTTATGACCCTGCCGGTGAACGGTGTGGGCGGCAACTTCGGCGCCTTCTTCGCGGTCTTTATGGTGCTGTTCCTGACCGCCGGGCTGGGGAGTGCTTCCACCTTCCAGATGATCTCGGTGATCTTCCGTAAACTGACGATGGATCGCGTTAAAGCGCAGGGCGGCAGTGAGCAGCAGGCGATGCGTGAGGCGGCTACCGACACCGCAGCCGCGCTGGGCTTTATCTCTGCAATCGGCGCGATTGGCGGGTTCTTTATTCCTAAAGCCTTTGGTATCTCGCTGGATCTGACCGGCTCGCCGGCGGGTGCGATGAAGGTGTTCCTGATTTTCTATATCGTCTGCGTGTTTGTCACCTGGCTGGTATACGGACGGAATTCTAATAAAAAGTAAGTTTGATTATCCGTTTGCGCGGCCTGGTGCCGCGCTTTTTTTGCCCTGCAATTAGTTACAACATACTAAAAGCGTAAGCCGCTGTTAGCATGCGGCCACTGTGATCGCCATCGCTAATCAGGCTTACCTACCCCTTAATACCGCTGGGGTTAAATGTTACGCGCGCTTTTGTAGGATAAATAAATAATGACCATATAAAACAGTAAGTTACATTATTGTATTCTGTACCGCTTTGGTGGTAGTCGAAAATTTCCCCTTCTGAACATCCCCAACTCCCCTTGATCGTTATCAATTCTCCTCCTCTTTCAGAGCGTTACCTTCGCTGCAAATCAGCAATGTCGATTTAGAGAGCCACAGGCTCCATACAGGAGATACCCGATGAGCAAATTTTTGGACCGGTTTCGCTACTTCAAACAGAAGGGTGAAACTTTTGCCGATGGGCACGGCCAGGTTCTGGAGACTAACCGGGACTGGGAAGACGGTTACCGTCAGCGCTGGCAACATGACAAAGTCGTACGTTCGACCCACGGCGTAAACTGCACCGGCTCCTGTAGCTGGAAGATTTTCGTCAAAAATGGTCTGGTGACCTGGGAAATGCAGCAGACCGACTACCCGCGCACCCGCCCGGATATGCCAAACCACGAACCGCGCGGCTGCCCGCGTGGTGCCAGCTACTCCTGGTATCTCTACAGCGCTAACCGCCTGAAATACCCGCTGATGCGTAAACGCCTGATGAAAATGTGGCGTGAAGCGAAAGCGCAGCACAGCGATCCGGTTCTGGCCTGGACCTCTATTATCGAAGATGCCGACAAAGCGAAGAGCTTCAAACAGGCTCGCGGTCGCGGCGGCTTTGTACGTTCCTCCTGGCAGGAAGTGAATGAGCTGATTGCCGCTTCCAACGTCTATACCGTGAAAACCTACGGCCCGGACCGCGTGGCAGGCTTCTCGCCAATCCCGGCGATGTCGATGGTCTCCTACGCCTCTGGCGCGCGTTATCTGTCGCTGATCGGCGGCACCTGCCTGAGCTTCTACGACTGGTACTGCGACCTGCCGCCTGCCTCTCCGCAGACCTGGGGTGAGCAGACCGACGTTCCGGAATCCGCCGACTGGTACAACTCCAGCTACATCATCGCCTGGGGCTCTAACGTGCCGCAGACCCGTACCCCGGACGCCCACTTCTTTACCGAAGTGCGTTACAAAGGCACCAAAACCGTAGCCGTGACCCCGGACTATGCCGAAATTGCCAAGCTCTGCGATCTGTGGCTGGCGCCGAAGCAGGGTACCGATGCGGCCATGGCGCTGGCAATGGGCCACGTCATGCTGCGTGAGTTCCACGTCGACAAGCCAAGCCAGTACTTTACCGACTACGTGCGTCGTTACACCGACATGCCGATGCTGGTCATGCTCGAAGAGCGTGACGGCTACTATGCCGCAGGCCGCATGCTGCGTGCCGCCGATCTGGTGGATGCGCTGGGCCAGGAAAACAATCCGGAGTGGAAAACCGTTGCCTGTAACAGCAATGGCGAGCTGGTTGCACCGAACGGTTCAATTGGTTTCCGCTGGGGCGAGAAGGGCAAATGGAACCTCGAGCAGCGTAACGGCACGACGGGCGAAGAGACCGAACTGCGCCTCAGCATGCTGGGCAGCCAAGACGAGATCGCCGATGTTGGCTTCCCGTACTTCGGCGGCGAAGGCTCCGAGCACTTCAACAAGGTGGAGCTGCAGAACGTCCTGATGCACAAACTGCCGGTGAAACGCCTGCAGCTCGCCGACGGCTCAACCGCACTGGTGACCACCGTTTACGACCTGACTCTGGCCAACTACGGTCTGGAGCGCGGTCTCGGTGATGAAAACTGCGCCACCAGCTATGACGACGTAAAAGCCTACACCCCGGCTTGGGCGGAGCAGATCACCGGCGTTCCACGGGCGCAGATTATCCGTACCGCACGTGAGTTTGCCGATAACGCCGATAAGACCCACGGTCGTTCAATGATCATCGTCGGTGCCGGTCTGAACCACTGGTATCACCTCGATATGAACTATCGCGGTTTGATCAACATGCTGATCTTCTGCGGCTGCGTGGGTCAGAGCGGCGGCGGCTGGGCACACTATGTGGGCCAGGAAAAACTGCGTCCGCAAACCGGCTGGCAGCCGCTGGCGTTTGCCCTTGACTGGCAGCGTCCGGCGCGTCACATGAACAGCACCTCCTACTTCTATAACCACTCCAGCCAGTGGCGTTACGAGACGGTTACCGCGCAGGAGCTGCTGTCGCCGATGGCGGATAAATCCCGCTACAGCGGTCACCTGATCGACTTCAACGTCCGCGCTGAACGCATGGGCTGGCTGCCCTCTGCGCCACAGCTGGGAACCAACCCGCTGCGCATTGCAGAAGCGGCGAAGAAAGCGGGCATGACCCCGGTGGATTACACCGTCAAATCCCTGAAAGAGGGTTCCATCCGTTTCGCGGCAGAACAGCCGGAAAACGGTAAAAACCATCCGCGTAACCTGTTCATCTGGCGCTCCAACCTGCTGGGCTCGTCCGGTAAAGGGCACGAGTACATGCTGAAATACCTGCTCGGTACCGAAAACGGCATTCAGGGCAAAGATCTCGGCAAGCAGGGCGGCGTGAAGCCGGAAGAGGTGGAGTGGAAAGACAACGGTCTCGACGGCAAGCTGGATCTGGTGGTGACCCTCGACTTCCGTCTCTCCAGCACCTGTCTCTACTCCGACATCGTGCTGCCAACCGCCACCTGGTACGAAAAAGACGACATGAATACCTCGGATATGCATCCGTTTATTCATCCGCTCTCTGCGGCCGTTGACCCGGCGTGGGAATCGAAAAGCGACTGGGATATCTACAAGGACATTGCGAAGAAATTCTCTGAAGTCTGCGTGGGGCACCTCGGCAAAGAGACCGACGTGGTGACGCTGCCAATCCAGCACGATTCCGCTGCCGAACTGGCGCAGCCGCTGGACGTGAAGGACTGGAAAAAAGGCGAATGCGACCTGATCCCGGGCGTGACCGCGCCGCACATCATTCCGGTTGAACGTGACTACCCGGCGACCTATGAGCGCTTCACCTCTATCGGCCCGCTGATGGAGAAAATCGGTAACGGCGGGAAAGGGATCGCCTGGAACACCCAGAGCGAAATGGATCTGCTGCGCAAGCTCAACTACACCAAAGCGGACGGCCCGGCGAAAGGCCAGCCAATGCTGAATACGGCGATTGATGCGGCAGAAATGATTCTGACCCTGGCGCCGGAAACCAACGGCCAGGTTGCCGTGAAGGCCTGGGAAGCGCTGAGTGAATTCACCGGTCGCGACCATACCCATCTGGCGCTGAACAAAGAAGACGAGAAAATTCGCTTCCGCGATATCCAGGCGCAGCCGCGCAAGATTATCTCCAGCCCGACCTGGTCTGGCCTCGAAGATGAGCATGTCTCTTACAACGCCGGCTACACCAACGTTCACGAGCTGATCCCATGGCGTACCCTGTCCGGTCGTCAGTCGCTGTATCAGGATCACCAGTGGATGCGCGACTTCGGTGAAAGCCTGCTGGTGTACCGTCCGCCAATCGACACCCGCTCGGTGAAGGCCGTGATGGGCGCGAAATCGAACGGCAACCCGGAAAAGGCGCTGAACTTCCTGACGCCGCACCAGAAGTGGGGTATCCACTCCACCTACAGCGACAACCTGCTGATGCTGACTCTGTCACGCGGTGGCCCGATTGTCTGGATGAGCGAAGCGGACGCCAAAGATCTGGGTATCGAAGATAACGACTGGATCGAAGTGTTCAACAGCAACGGTGCCCTGACGGCGCGTGCGGTGGTGAGCCAGCGCGTACCGGCCGGGATGACCATGATGTACCACGCGCAGGAACGCATCGTGAACCTGCCGGGGTCCGAGATCACCGAGCAGCGCGGCGGGATCCACAACTCCGTGACCCGTATTACGCCGAAGCCGACCCACATGATCGGTGGCTATGCGCAGCTGGCCTACGGCTTTAACTACTACGGCACCGTAGGATCGAACCGCGATGAGTTCGTGGTGGTACGTAAGATGAAGAATATTAACTGGTTAGACGGCGAAGGTAATGACCAGGTACAGGAGAGCGTAAAATGAAAATTCGTTCACAAGTCGGCATGGTGCTGAATCTGGATAAATGCATCGGCTGTCACACCTGCTCGGTCACCTGTAAAAATGTCTGGACCAGCCGGGAAGGGATGGAGTACGCCTGGTTCAACAACGTTGAAAGCAAGCCGGGCACCGGCTTCCCGACCGACTGGGAAAACCAGGAGAAGTGGAAGGGCGGCTGGATCCGTAAAATCAACGGCAAGCTGCAGCCGCGCATGGGTAACCGCGCGCTGCTGCTGGGTAAAATCTTCGCTAACCCGCATCTGCCGGGCATCGATGATTACTACGAGCCGTTTGATTTTGACTACCAGAACCTGCACAACGCGCCGGAGAGCAAACATCAGCCGATCGCCCGTCCACGCTCGCTGATCACCGGTCAGCGCATGGACAAGATCACCAGCGGGCCAAACTGGGAAGAGATTCTGGGCGGCGAGTTCGAAAAACGCGCCAAAGACCAGAACTTCGAGAACATGCAGAAGGCGATGTACGGCCAGTTCGAAAACACCTTCATGATGTACCTGCCGCGCCTGTGCGAACACTGCCTCAACCCGGCGTGTGTCGCCACCTGCCCGAGCGGTGCTATCTACAAGCGTGAAGAAGATGGCATCGTGCTGATCGACCAGGACAAGTGCCGCGGCTGGCGTATGTGCATCACCGGTTGCCCGTACAAAAAGATCTACTTCAACTGGAAGAGCGGTAAGTCTGAGAAGTGCATTTTCTGCTACCCGCGCATCGAAGCCGGGATGCCAACCGTCTGCTCCGAAAGCTGCGTAGGCCGTATTCGCTACCTCGGCGTATTGCTCTATGACGCGGACGCGATTGAAAATGCCGCGAGCACCGAAAACGAGAAAGATCTCTATCAGCGTCAGCTGGATGTATTCCTCGATCCGAACGATCCGAAGGTGATCGCCCAGGCGCTGAAGGACGGTATTCCGCAGAGCGTGATCGACGCCGCGCAGCAGTCGCCGGTCTACAAAATGGCGATGGACTGGAAGCTGGCTCTGCCGCTGCATCCGGAATACCGTACATTGCCGATGGTCTGGTACGTGCCGCCTCTGTCGCCAATTCAGTCCGCAGCGGATGCCGGCGAGCTGGGCAGCAACGGTATCCTGCCGGACGTCGAAAGCCTGCGTATCCCGGTTCAGTACCTGGCGAACCTGCTCACCGCAGGGGATACCCAGCCGGTGCTGCTGGCCCTGAAACGTATGCTGGCGATGCGCCACTTCAAACGCGCGGAAACCGTTGACGGCGTCATCGATACCCGCGCGCTGGAAGAGGTGGGCTTAAGTGAAGCCCAGGCCCAGGAGATGTACCGTTATCTGGCGATTGCCAACTACGAAGACCGTTTCGTGGTGCCGAGCAGCCACCGTGAGCTGGCCCGTGAAGCCTTCCCGGAGAAAAGCGGGTGTGGCTTTACCTTCGGCGACGGTTGCCACGGGTCAGACAACAAATTCAACCTGTTCAACAGCCGCCGCATCGATGCGATGGATGTGACCAGCAAAACGGAGCCGCACCAATGATTGAACTCGTCATTGTTTCGCGTCTGCTCGAGTACCCGGATGCTGCGCTGGCGCAGCATCAACAGGAACTCTTCGATGCACTCGCGTCATCGGAAAACCTGGATAAAGAGGATGCCCAGAAACTGGGCGTTTTCCTCCGCGATCTGTTAGCGCGCGATCTGCTGGATGCGCAGTCTGACTACAGCCAGCTGTTCGATCGGGGCCGCGCCACCTCGCTGCTGCTGTTTGAACACGTTCACGGCGAGTCCCGCGATCGCGGTCAGGCGATGGTGGACTTAATGGCCCAGTATGAGCAGCACGGCCTGCATCTCGACAGCCGCGAGCTGCCGGATCATCTGCCGCTCTACCTGGAGTATCTGGCGCAGCTGCCAAAAGAAGAGGCGCTGGGCGGCCTGCAGGATATCGCCCCGATTCTGGCCTTGCTGAGCGCGCGTCTGCAACAGCGTGAAAGCCGCTATGCGGTGCTGTTCGAACTGCTGGTGAAGCTGGCTAACGCCTCGGTCGACAGTGAAAAAGTGGCGGAGAAAATCGCCGATGAAGCGCGCGACGACACCCCACAGGCGCTGGATGCGGTCTGGGAAGAGGAACAGGTGAAGTTCTTTGCTGACCAGAGCTGCGGCGAGTCGGAAATCTCTGCTCACCAGCGTCGTTTTGCCGGTGCCGTTGCCCCGCAATATTTGAATATCTCTAACGGAGGACAGCAATAATGCACTTCCTGAATATGTTCTTCTTCGATATCTATCCGTACATTGCGGGTTCGGTATTTCTGATTGGTAGCTGGCTGCGTTACGACTACGGCCAGTACACCTGGCGCGCCGCCTCCAGCCAGATGCTGGATCGCAAAGGGATGAACATGGCATCCAACCTGTTCCACTTCGGGATCCTGGGGATTTTTGCCGGTCACTTCCTCGGAATGCTGACCCCGCACTGGATGTATGAATCCTTCCTGCCGATGGACGTGAAGCAGAAGATGGCGATGATTGCCGGCGGTGCCTGCGGCCTGATGACCCTGGTGGGCGGCCTGATGCTGTTGAAGCGTCGTCTGTTCAGCCCGCGCGTACGTGCTACCACCACCGGGGCGGATATCCTGATCCTCACCCTGCTGATGGTGCAGTGCGCGCTGGGTCTGCTGACCATTCCGTTCTCGGCTCAGCATATGGACGGCAGCGAAATGCTGAAGCTGGTGGGGTGGGCACAGTCGGTAGTGACCTTCCATGGCGGTGCGTCTGAGCATCTTGACGGCGTGGCGTTTATCTTCCGCGTGCACCTGGTGCTGGGCATGACGCTGTTCCTGCTGTTTCCGTTCTCCCGTCTGGTGCATATCTGGAGCGCGCCGGTGGAGTACATGACGCGCAAATACCAGATTGTGCGCGCCCGTCGCTAATCCGCCGTTTTCATCTCAACCCCGCTCTGGCGGGGTTTTTTTTCGCCCCAGCCGAGGTTATTACCCGCCGCGGCAAACAGAATCAGCGCTCCGCCAGCCAGCTGGGTGAGGCTGAGCGCGTGCCCGAACACCAGGTTGTCGACAATCAGCGCGACGACCGGATAGATAAATGACAGCGAGCCGATGATGGGGGTAGGGAGCTTCTGAATGGCGCTGTATAACAGTTGATACATTACCCCCGTGTGCACGATGCCCAGCGTCAGCAGAATCGCCCAAGGAAAATCGCTGGATAAAGCCGGCATATGCGCCAGCGGCAGTAGCATCATCACGCCGGTTAACACCTGGATAAAGGCGATGTGCTGCGGTGCAATGGTCTGTAATTTGCGTGTGATAATGGCAGTGAGGGCATAAAAGAAAGCGGCACCCAGCGCGAGGCCGATTCCCGAAAGCCATTGTGCGCTGTGTCCGCCGGTCAGCTCGCTGGAGAGCAAAATCACCACCCCGCCAAAGGCGAGGAACAGCCAGCCCCATTTCACCAGACTCACCCGCTCGCCCATCAGCATGCCCATCAACACCAGCATAAAGGGCTGGGTGTTATAGACCACCGTCGAAAGTCCGATGGAGATACGTTCGAACGCGGCAAAGAGCAGCAGCCAGTTAATGACCAGCGCAATGCCGCCAAGAATGGCCAGGCCAAGGGTTACTTTGGTTAACGGGCTAAAAGGGCGTTTACTCAAACGAATAAAAAGAAACAGCGCAATGGCGCCGATCAGACAGCGCCAGAAAACCACGTCAGTAACCGGCAAGCCGGAAAGCAAAACAAAAGCACCAATAGAGCCGGATATCAGCATCGCCAGGCTCATCTGCCAGACGCCTTGTTGAATGTCGCGCATCGTACACCTCCTGATTATTGCCTCTATTGTTAAAAAACTGTGTCCGGTTTAACAGCGCTGAATTAAGGTAAAAGGAGAGATTTGCTTTTATAAATTAGGTGAATGTTATGGAGTACCTTATCGATGAGATCGACCGCCATATTCTGCGCTGTCTGGTAGAGGATGCGCGTATGTCGCTGAAGGTGTTAAGCGCCCGGGTTGGGCTCACGTCACCGAGTACGGCAGAGCGTTTAAAAAGGCTGGAAGAGCGGGGCATCATTCAGGGGTATGGCGCGCGGGTAAACCTGGCCGCACTGGGTTACACGCTGCAGGCGCTGGTGCGCGTGCGACCGCTACCGGGGTTATTGCATAAAGTAGATAAATACATCCAGCAGATGCCGGAGTGTATTGAAAGCGACAAAGTGACCGGCGAAGACTGTTTCGTTATCCGGCTGGTGGTGCGCTCCATCGAGCAACTGGATACGTTGCTGGATGGACTGGCAGAACATGCGCAGTGCAATACGTCGATTGTGAAGAGTTCACCGGTGACCCGTCGGCTGCCCCCGTTGTAAGGGATTTCGCCGGGTGGCGGCTACGCCTTACCCGGCCTACGGGTATGGTGCGGTTATCTTGCCGGGTGGCGGCTACGCCTTACCCGGCCTACGGGTATGGTGCGGTTATCTTGCCGGGTGGTGGCTGCGCCTTACCCGGCCTACGGGTATGGTGCGGATATCTTGCCGGGTGGCGGCTGCGCCTTACCCAGCCTACGGGTATGGTGCGGTTTTGTAGCCCCGGTAAGCGCAGCGCCACCGGGGAAAAGGTGCACGGAATCCGAAGAATGTGTTTTTATTTTGAATCGATTTTTTCGGAGAAGTGATGGTGGTGGGGGAAGGATAACTCGGCTACGCCTCGCCCTTCGGGTCGTTGCCTGCGGCAACGCTTTCTCGCTACGCTCGAATCGAACCTTGGTCGAAGCTTCTCATCCTTCCCTGCATTGGAAGAATATAGAACATCGTGCGGAGTAAGAGGTTTGAAACTATCTGGAAGTGATGGTGGTGGGGAAGGATTCGAACCTTCGAAGTCGATGACGGCAGATTTACAGTCTGCTCCCTTTGGCCGCTCGGGAACCCCACCAGGGGTAATTCAGATTTTGAGGTGAAACTTGAAGATGGTGGTGGGGGAAGGATTATTCGTCGCTTCGCTCCTCACCCTTCGGGCCGTTGCCTTTGGCAACGTTGTCTCGCTTTCGCTCGACTCGAACCTTCATCGAAGGTTCTCACCCTTCCCGATAAGTGCAAACATCGCTACATCTCATCGGTATTACCACATCGCTGTGGTGAATAATGGTGGTGGGGGAAGGATTCGAACCTTCGAAGTCGATGACGGCAGATTTACAGTCTGCTCCCTTTGGCCGCTCGGGAACCCCACCACGGGGTAATGCTTTTACTGGCCTGCTTCCTTGTGGGAAGCGGGGCGCATCATATCAAATGACGCGCCCCTGTAAAGACTTCCTTTGCATAAATGAATCGTTTGCCTGATTTTTACACATAAAGACGCAAAGCTAATCAATTCATTTTATAAAGGATTAAAGAATAATCGTTCTGTTACCGTAGACAAAGACGCGCTGCGCCAGCACCTGATACAGCGCACGGCTTAAGACATTTTTTTCAACGTCGCGGCCGGCACGCATCATATCTTCCGCCGTGTAGGTGTGATCGACATGAATCACGTCCTGCATGATGATTGGACCTTCATCCAGATTGTCATTCACGTAGTGTGCCGTTGCGCCGATGATTTTCACGCCGCGTTCGTACGCCTGGTGATAAGGACGCGCGCCGATAAAGGCCGGCAGGAACGAGTGGTGAATGTTGATAATCTTATTCGGGAAGCGGGCAACAAATGACGGCGTCAGGACGCGCATATATTTCGCCAGCACCACATAATCCGGGTTATGCGCTTCGATGGCCTGCGCCATTAAATTGTCATGCTCTTCGCGAGTATGGCCTTCATGGCTGACCAGCTCAAACGGAATATCAAAACGCTCAACCAGCGTACGCAGCGTCTCGTGGTTACCAATGACCGCGGCGATCTCAACATCCAGCCCGCCATAGTTGGCTTTCATCAGCAGGTCGCCAAGGCAGTGAGCCTCTTTGGTAACCAGGATCACCACCCGGCGGCGACCGGCAGGGTTCAGTTCACGCACGGAACCTTCCGGGAGCGCGCCGTCCAGATCGGCAAGCAACGTCGCGTCATTGAAGATCCCTTCCAGCTCGGTACGCATAAAGAAGCGGCCGGTACGGTGATCAACAAACTCGTTGTTCTGCACGATATTCAGTTCATGTTTGTAGCAAATATTGGTGATACGGGCGATCAGCCCTTTCTGGTCGGGACAAATGGTGCGCAGCACTTTACGTTGTGTTGATTGCATTGCCGGAAAATCCTTACGTGTTTGCTTGAACCGTGTTGTCAGGCCTTATTGCCCGCAACACTTTTTAAATTTTTTGCCTGAACCACAAGGGCAGGGGTCATTACGACCAAACTGTGGACGCGTGCCGTCAATATAGTACCACTCTCCGCCCTCCTTTAAGAAACGCGAGCGTTCGATGATCGCGCCCGCTCTTCCTTGCTCGGTAAAGCGCGCAACAAAACTGACGAACCCCTCGTTTTCATCCCGGCCTGCTGCCGTTTCGTACTGAGTGAGGCCGAGCCACTGCGTATTTGCAAATCCGGCCTCGATCTCCTGACGAAAATCAGTAGCATGGCAGGATGGATGCCAGGTCTTGATCAGGTAGGCTGCGTCCCGCGTCACAAAAGCGGCATATCGGGAGCGCATAAGTGATGCCGGGTCCGGTGCAACCTGCTCACCGTTAAGATATCGTTGGCAACATAGGCTATACTCGAGTGCGCTACCGCAGGGACAGAGTTGAGACACGATTCTCTTCCTGAAATTAAAAAATGAATGGCGTATAACGCCAGGGTGGCACTATGTTAACTGAGCGGTCGCAATGACGCTATGCAGGAATCCAGGGGACGCTAAACAGGGCTAATGAGAAAAGTAAAAATTGGACTGGCATTGGGCTCAGGTGCAGCCCGGGGCTGGTCGCATATTGGTGTGATCAACGCCTTACAACGTTTGGGTATCGAAATTGATATTGTTGCAGGCTGTTCAATAGGTTCACTGGTGGGAGCCGCTTACTCGTGTGGCAAGCTTCCCGAGCTGGAAACCTGGGTACGATCGTTTAGCTACTGGGACGTCCTGCGCCTGATGGATCTCTCCTGGCAACGTGGCGGGTTATTACGCGGAGAGCGCGTCTTTAACCGTTTTCGCCAGGTGATGCCCCTGACCGAATTCTCCAGCTGTCAGATGCCTTTCGGTGCGGTTGCAACCAACCTCAGCACCGGCAGAGAGATCTGGTTTACCGAAGGCGATATTCATCTTGCCGTCCGTGCCTCCTGCAGTATGCCGGGTCTTATGGCGCCGGTTCCGCACAACGGTTACTGGCTGGTTGACGGCGGCGTTGTGAATCCTGTCCCCATTTCACTGACCCGTGCGATGGGGGCCGATATCGTGATTGCCGTCGATCTCCAACATGATGCCCACCTGATGCAGCAGGATCTGATGCCGGTCAACACCCAGTCGGATGAGTCCGCTCTGGAGGATCTCGCGTGGCATAAACGCCTGCGAGGACGTTTCACGCGAACCACCCGCAAGCTGGTGGCTGCGCCAACCGCCATGGAAATCATGACGACGTCGATTCAGGTGTTGGAAAATCGCCTGAAGCGTAATCGAATGGCGGGTGACCCGCCGGATATATTGATTCAACCTTTTTGTCCACAAATTTCAACGCTCGATTTCCATCGTGCTGAAGCGGCCATTACCGCAGGCGCGCAGGCAGTCGAAAAGAAAATGGACGAATTATTACCTTTAGTGCGGGCAACAGCCTGAGCACCCTTTTTTTGATTACTTCAGCAAAATCTGACAGGCGATAGTGCCGATAGCATGCCACTATTTATCTATTGTCAGCGCCGGGAGAGACCATGACACAGCCATTAGCCGGGAAACAAATTCTGATAGTTGAAGACGAGCCTGTTTTCCGCTCCTTACTGGATTCATGGCTATCATCGCTGGGGGCGACGACTGCACTTGCAGGTGATGGGATCGACGCCCTGGAAAAAATGGTGGGCATTAAGCCCGATTTGATGATTTGCGACATCGCCATGCCGCGGATGAATGGCCTGAAGCTGGTGGAGCATTTACGTAATGCCGGTGACCAGATCCCCATTCTGGTCATTTCTGCGACCGAAAATATGGCCAATATCGCAAAAGCGTTACGCCTGGGTGTCCAGGACGTATTGCTTAAGCCAGTTAAAGATCTGAATCGCTTGCGTGAAACCGTTCTCGCCTGCCTCTATCCCAATATGTTTAATTCGCGTGTTGAAGAGGAAGAGCGGCTTTTTCAGGACTGGGATGCGCTGGTGAATAACCCCTCTGCGGCGGCGAAACTGTTACAGGAGCTTCAGCCGCCGGTTCAGCAGACATTTTCCGGGTGCAAAGTTAATTACCGCCAGCTGATGGCTGCCGATCAACCGGGTCTGGTGCTGGATATCGCACCATTATCCGATAACGATCTGGCGTTTTATTGTCTGGATGTTACCCGGGCGGGCGATAATGGCGTGCTGGCGGCATTATTATTGCGGGCATTATTTAATGGTTTGCTTCAGGAACAACTTTCTCATCAGGGTCAGCGCCTGCCTGAGTTAGGCAGCCTGCTGAAACAGGTTAACCAGTTGCTGCGCCAGGCCAGTTTGCCAGGACAATTCCCATTACTGGTCGGTTATTACCATAGCGGCCTGAAAAATTTGATTTTAGTCTCCGCCGGACTTAATGCCACGCTTAATACGGGTGAGCATCATATTCAGGTCAGCAACGGCGTTCCGTTAGGAACCTTAGGAAATACTTATCTGAATCAAATAAGCCATCGCTGCACCTCATGGCAATGCCAAATTTGGGGTACAGGGGGGCGGTTGCGCTTAATGTTGTCCACAGAATAGTCAGTTGGAATTTAAACGGTAGATAGCTTTACCGTCGTTTTACGGGCAATGCTACTATCGGTGCCTGTTTTTATTCGTATTTATCCTAATTAAGCGGTAGCGCGTCCTTTTCAGACCCGGACATCCTCCACAGGCTGATATACTAAACGCGTTATTAATGCAGACTAAAGTTCAAAACATGAACAGTTCAGGAGAGTTTCAATGGCTGCCGTAAATTCGAAAGTGAGAAAGGCCGTTATCCCGGTTGCCGGGTTGGGAACCAGGATGCTGCCAGCAACGAAGGCAATTCCAAAAGAGATGCTGCCACTCGTTGATAAGCCATTAATCCAGTATGTGGTTAACGAATGTATTGCTGCAGGCATTACTGAAATTGTGCTGGTAACACATTCATCCAAAAACTCTATCGAAAACCATTTCGATACCAGTTTTGAACTTGAAGCCATGCTGGAAAAACGCGTGAAGCGTCAGCTTCTTCAGGAAGTGCAGTCTATTTGCCCGCCGCACGTGACTATTATGCAGGTCCGTCAGGGGCTGGCAAAAGGTCTGGGTCATGCAGTCCTGTGTGCTCATCCGGTAGTCGGTAACGAGCCGGTAGCGGTTATTTTACCAGACGTTATTCTCGACGAGTTTGAATCCGATCTTTCCCAGGATAACCTGGCTGAAATGATTAAACGTTTCGACGAAACGGGCAGCAGCCAGATCATGGTTGAGCCGGTTGAAGACGTGACCGCATACGGCGTTGTGGACTGCAAAGGCGTGGCGATGAACCCGGGCGACAGCGTGCCAATGGTTGGCGTGGTTGAGAAGCCAAAAGCTGACGTAGCGCCGTCTAACCTCGCTGTAGTAGGGCGTTATGTTCTGAGCGCAGAGATTTGGCCGCTGCTGGCGAAAACGCCTCCAGGTGCCGGAGATGAAATCCAGCTGACCGACGCCATCGACATGCTGATCGAAAAAGAGACCGTAGAGGCTTACCACATGAAAGGGAAGAGCCACGACTGCGGTAATAAACTCGGTTACATGCAGGCCTTCGTTGAATATGGTGTCCGTCACCAGTCCCTGGGCGAAGAATTTAAGGGCTGGCTGAAAGAGACGCTGGGCATTAAAAACTAATACGGCGTTAACGCCCTAAGCAAAACCGGTGATAGCCATGCTACACCGGTTTTTTTATAACCTTTTAAGGGTGTCACTCACGTAGGGTAGGGTAATAGTGTGATGTAATCGTTATATGAGCACGTGTAACAGAATGTCACACGAGATAAAATAAAGGCATAAAAAATCCCGCATTAAGCGGGATTTTTCGGATATTTACTGACTTATTCCTGAATCAGGAAGTCGTCCAGTTGTTTACCTTGCTCATCCATTGCTTTTTTGATAACAGCTGGAGTACGACCCTGGCCGGTCCAGGTTTTAGATTCGCCGTTCTCATCGATGTAGCTATATTTAGCCGGACGCGCAGCACGTTTAGCTTTAGTACCGGTTTTAGCGGCAGCCATGCTGTTCAGCAATTCGTTAGGATCAATACCATCAGCGATCAGCATTTCACGATATTGCTGCAGTTTACGTGTACGTTCTTCGATTTCAGCAGCAGCGGCGTTTTCTTCTTCACGACGCTCATTAACAACGACTTCTAATTTCTCCAGCATTTCTTCAAGCGTTTCCAGAGTACATTCTCTCGCCTGGGCACGGAGAGTGCGGATGTTGTTCAGAATTTTAAGTGCTTCGCTCATTGTAGTAATCTCAAACTTATAATGTGGGGGTTTGTTGAGGTAATAATAGAGGCATAAATTGATATGTGCAATAGGCCAGAATGTAAGGAATTCAAAAATACCTAATATTCGGGACTATTATTAATTATCAGAACTTAAATTTGGTGAGGTGAAAGGGGGGCGGCGTTATCAAAAGATGCGTTGTAAACCTGACGGTGAACTCTTTTTTTGCAGACAATTTTCATAGGGGTTTTTGTTTTTCCGGATAAATATCAACCTTTCGTATTAGTACTCAAAACACGGTTGCCCAAGGGGATTTTTAATTACATCTGAATCATTTCAAGCCACGTATCGACATTAAAATAACAGATTTTTCCAGAACTTAGCGTTTATAAAACCATGAGTTTTTACGTCCTTTTCATCTGCTCCCTCGTAAGTTGTCCTATATCCTGGCGAAGGATGAAATCTCTCGTAACGCGGGTCTTCCGCGCTGCAGCACGGAAGACCCGACAAAATATGGTACAATCCCGTATCGGTAATAATACACATTGATTAGGGTTTAACGGCCAATGGCACAACTGTATTTCTACTATTCAGCAATGAACGCAGGTAAGTCGACCGCGTTACTGCAATCCTCCTACAATTACCAGGAGCGTGGGATGCGTACGGTGGTTTATACCGCTGAAATCGATGACCGTTTTGGTGCCGGAAAAGTGAGCTCCCGAATTGGCCTCTCTTCTCCGGCCAGGTTATTTAACCCACAAACCAATCTGCTGGATGAAATTCGTGCAGAGGCCGCTGACCAGGCAGTCCATTGCGTACTGGTGGATGAGAGCCAGTTTTTAACGCGTCAGCAGGTTCATGAGCTTTCTGAAGTGGTTGATGAGCTGGATATTCCGGTACTTTGCTATGGGCTGCGAACGGATTTTCGCGGCGAGCTGTTTGTCGGCAGCCAGTATTTGCTGGCCTGGTCAGACAAACTGGTGGAATTAAAAACCATCTGCTTCTGCGGGCGTAAAGCGAGTATGGTGCTGCGTCTTGATCAGGCAGGAAAACCCTATGCAGAAGGCGAACAGGTGGTGATTGGCGGCAATGAGCGCTATGTATCCGTATGTCGTAAGCATTATAAAGAGGCGCTGCTGGTAGGCTCTCTGACAGCGATTCAGGAAGCCAGTCGTCGTTAACGGTCCAGTAGGGTCTGTTGCTATTTACGCTAGAAAAGAGACATAAAAAAACCCGCCGAAGCGGGTTTTTTATTGAGCGATTAATTAAGCGCTTTTCTTCGCTTTCTTATCCGCTTTTACCAGGGTTTCTACAGCTGCAGGTGCAGCAACCACACCTTCAGTGTATTCGCGGCCATAGTAGGTATCCAGCAGGATCTGTTTCAGCTCTGCGATCAGTGGGTAGCGCGGGTTCGCACCAGTACACTGGTCATCAAAGGCATCTTCAGACAGCTTGTCTACGTGTGCCAGGAAGTCAGCTTCCTGAACGCCAGCTTCACGGATAGACTTAGGAATACCCAGCTCTGCTTTCAGGCTTTCCAGCCATGCCAGCAGTTTCTCGATCTTCGCAGCAGTGCGGTCACCAGGAGCGCTCAGGCCCAGGTGGTCAGCGATTTCTGCGTAGCGACGACGAGCCTGCGGACGGTCGTACTGGCTGAATGCAGTCTGCTTGGTCGGGTTGTCGTTAGCGTTGTAACGGATAACGTTAGAGATCAGCAGGGCGTTCGCCAGACCGTGAGGAATGTGGAACTGAGAGCCCAGCTTGTGCGCCATGGAGTGACACACACCCAGGAAGGCGTTAGCAAACGCGATACCGGCGATGGTGGCAGCACTGTGCACACGCTCACGGGCAACCGGGTTTTTAGAGCCTTCGTTATAAGAGGCTGGCAGGTTCTCTTTCAACAGTTTCAGTGCCTGCAGAGCCTGACCGTCAGAGAACTCAGACGCCAGTACAGAAACATAAGCTTCCAGGGCGTGAGTTACCGCATCCAGACCACCGAATGCACAGAGTGATTTCGGCATGTCCATGACCAGGTTGGCGTCAACAATCGCCATGTCCGGGGTCAGAGCGTAGTCTGCCAGTGGGTATTTCTGACCTGTTGCATCGTCGGTAACAACAGCAAACGGCGTCACTTCAGAACCGGTACCGGAAGTGGTGGTGACGGCGATCATTTTCGCTTTCACGCCCATTTTCGGGAACTTGTAGATACGTTTACGGATATCCATAAAGCGCAGCGCCAGCTCTTCGAAGTGCGTTTCTGGGTGCTCGTACATTACCCACATAATTTTGGCTGCGTCCATTGGGGAGCCGCCGCCCAGCGCGATGATCACGTCTGGTTTGAAGGAGTTTGCCAGCTCTGCGCCTTTGCGAACAACAGACAGGGTTGGGTCAGCTTCAACTTCGAAGAACACTTCAGTTTCCACGCCAGCCGCTTTCAGAACAGAGGTGATCTGGTCTGCGTAGCCATTGTTGAACAGGAAACGGTCAGTCACGATGAGCGCACGTTTGTGGCCATCAGTAATCACTTCATCCAGCGCGATTGGCAGGGAGCCACGGCGGAAGTAGATAGATTTCGGAAGTTTATGCCACAACATGTTTTCAGCTCGCTTAGCAACGGTTTTCTTGTTGATCAGGTGCTTAGGACCAACGTTCTCAGAGATGGAGTTACCACCCCATGAACCACAACCCAGAGTCAGGGAAGGCGCGAGTTTGAAGTTATACAGGTCACCGATACCACCCTGAGAAGCAGGGGTGTTGATCAGGATACGTGCAGTTTTCATCATCTGACCGAAGTAGGCCACACGTTCAGGCTGGTTATCCTGGTCAGTGTAGAGACAGGAGGTATGGCCGATACCGCCCATCGCTACCAGTTTCTCTGCTTTATCAACCGCATCTTCGAAATCTTTCGCGCGGTACATTGCCAGCGTCGGAGAGAGTTTTTCGTGTGCAAACGGCTCGCTTTCGTCAACGATATTCACTTCGCCAATCAGGATCTTGGTGCTGGCTGGGACGGTGAAACCTGCCAGTTCAGCAATTTTATACGCTGGCTGACCTACGATGGCGGCGTTCAGTGCGCCATTTTTCAGGATGATGTCCTGAACCGCTTTCAGCTCTTTGCCCTGCAGCAGGTAGCCGCCGTGGCTGGCGAAACGTTCGCGAACGGCATCGTATACGGAATCAACAACAACAACGGACTGCTCGGAAGCACAGATTACGCCGTTATCGAAGGTTTTAGACATCAATACAGAAGCAACAGCACGTTTAATATCGGCAGTTTCGTCGATAACAACTGGGGTGTTACCCGCACCTACGCCGATAGCTGGTTTACCGGAGCTATAGGCCGCTTTAACCATGCCTGGGCCACCAGTTGCCAGAATCAGGTTGATGTCCGGGTGGTGCATCAGAGCGTTAGACAGTTCCACGGAAGGCTGATCGATCCAGCCGATCAGATCTTTCGGTGCACCCGCAGCGATCGCCGCTTGCAGAACGATATCTGCAGCTTTGTTGGTTGCATCTTTAGCACGTGGGTGTGGAGAGAAAATGATTGCGTTACGTGTCTTCAGGCTGATCAGCGATTTGAAGATAGCAGTAGAAGTTGGGTTGGTGGTTGGAACGATACCGCAGATGATGCCGATTGGCTCAGCAATGGTGATGGTACCGAACGTGTCATCTTCAGACAGAACGCCACAAGTCTTCTCATCTTTATAGGCGTTGTAGATATACTCAGAAGCAAAGTGGTTTTTAATCACTTTATCTTCAACGATACCCATACCGGATTCGGCAACGGCCATTTTAGCGAGAGGGATTCGAGCATCTGCAGCAGCCAGAGCGGCGGCGCGGAAGATTTTATCAACCTGTTCTTGGGTGAAATTGGCATATTCACGCTGGGCTTTTTTTACGCGCTCTACAAGTGCGTTAAGTTCAGCGACATTAGTAACAGCCATAATGCTCTCCTGATAATGTTAAACTCTTTTAGTAAATCAGCTGCTCGACACGAAAACAGTATAGTCAGCGTCATTGCCACTTGCTTAACTTACGTAAAAACAAGATGTTAACGTCTTTATCGTTCCCCTGATTTACTAAAAGAGCCTTCCATCAGTAGCCTACGTTCAGACTCTGAGTCTCCCTGGTGGCGTAATCAAGATTACTCACTTCTGAGTACCGAAAACATGATCTGTATCAATTTATCCATAAGCTGATACCTTTCAGCAGGGGTATTTTAGGGCATTTCATCGATTGTTAAATAATTGCAAAACTAATTGAACCATAACAACGCATAAAGTACACAAATATTTTACAGCGTAACATCACCATATTTAGCATTATTGTGATGAAGTAGAGGCATAAAAGGCGTATCGTCTGCCGGGTTATTGTGGATGCCACATTTTATATTAAGACTTGCTAATCAGCGGAGCTAACAGTGAGCCTATCGCTCTTTGATTTCCCAACGTATTTTAAGTTCTTTATTGGTCTGTTCGCGCTGGTGAACCCGGTGGGCATTATTCCCGTCTTCATCAGTATGACCAGCTATCAAACCGCCCTTGCCAGGAATAAAACCAACCTGACGGCAAATTTGTCCGTGGCGATCATCCTGCTGACGTCGCTCTATCTTGGCGATTCAATATTGCAGATTTTTGGCATCTCGATCGATTCGTTCAGAATAGCCGGCGGGATCCTTGTGGTCACCATTGCCATGTCAATGATCAGCGGCAAGCTGGGTGAGGACAAACAGAACAAGCAGGAGAAATCAGAAACCGCCATCCGAGAGAGCATCGGCGTGGTGCCGCTGGCATTGCCCTTGATGGCAGGGCCAGGGGCGATCAGTTCTACCATTGTATGGGGAACGCGTTACCATAACCTGATGCATCTGATTGGCTTCTCGATAGCTATTGCCCTGTTTGCCTTCTGTTGCTGGGGGGTATTCCGTATTGCGCCGTGGCTGGTACGCCTGCTGGGCCAGACAGGCATTAACGTTATCACCCGTATTATGGGTCTGCTGCTGATGGCGCTGGGGATTGAATTTATTGTTACCGGTCTGAAATCAATTTTTCCGGGGTTATTAGGGTAATCCTTCAAATGAAAAAGCGGAGCACTGGGCTCCGCTTTTTTTGTCATTATCAGCAAATCATATAATGAAAGTTGAAAATCGCTTTAACTATAATAAATTTTATTAATAATTTTGTTTTGTTAACTTTCAATAAGTTGCCTTTCGACATACCGTTCATCTGGTCATAAACCGCGCAAAGCGTCTGTTATTTTACTCACACAATACTCTGGGGCTTGCTGCAAGATTACTGAGATGATATTAGTAATTTGCTGAATGATTTAGATGAATGTGCTAAATAATAGACAGTTGTTAATTTTTTGTACAAAAACAGATCGCTTCTGGCATCGCGGTACGCTCATCGACAACACTTTCTTCATCTCATTGAATAGCAGGCACTTTTTTCGCATTCGATGCGCGGCATGGCAGCCCACGGCGTAACGGTCTCTTCCGTAAAAGAGAATTGGTTAACAAATTTGCAAAATGTATTGGCGCCTAAGTAACTCATTTGGTACTTTCCGGCCATTCCATTTGAGCGTACTTCTTATAGATGAGAATCTTTTTCATTAACGATTCTGACCTATAAGAATTAATACATGCCTCGGCAGGGGAGGCATGTCACAAATCGACGCAAGGTGGCCAGACGAGCCGCCAGTAATAGTAAAGTCGGTGATAGCGAGAAGTAAAAAACGCCTGACGGCAGCATAAACTCCTACGTTGTCAGGGAACCCCTGAAAAGGGGAATTAAACAGGCTGGTAAAAACCAGTAATTATAAAGAGTGGAGTATCAACACAATGTCCATCATCACAAAAAAAAGTCTGGTAGCTGCGGGGATTTTAACTGCGCTAATCGCAGGCAACGTTGCAATGGCTGCTGACGTCCCTGCTGGAGTACAACTGGCGGAGAAGCAAACGCTGGTACGTAACAATGGTGCTGAGGTTCAGTCACTGGATCCGCACAAAATTGAAGGTGTACCGGAGTCTAACGTTAACCGCGATCTGTTCGAAGGTCTGCTGGTCACTGACGTAAACGGCCACCCGGTTGCGGGTGTAGCTGAAAAATGGGAAAACAAAGACTTTAAAGTCTGGACCTTCCACCTGCGTAAAGACGCGAAATGGTCCGATGGTTCCCCGGTTACCGCCCACGATTTCGTTTATAGCTGGCAGCGTCTGGCAGATCCTAATACTGCCTCTCCGTATGCGAGCTATCTGCAGTATGGCCACATCGCCAATATCGATGACATCATCACCGGTAAAAAACCGATTACCGATCTCGGCGTAAAAGCGATCGATGACAATACGTTCGAAGTTACCCTGAGCGAGCCGGTTCCTTATTTCTATAAGCTGCTGGTTCACCCGTCCGTCTCCCCGGTTCCAAAAGCCGCGGTTGAAAAATTTGGCGATAAGTGGACTCAGCCCGCCAATATCGTGACCAACGGCGCCTACAAGCTGAAAGCCTGGGTCGTTAACGAACGTATCGACCTGGAGCGTAATACCAACTACTGGGATAACGCGAAAACCGTCATTAATCAGGTCACCTACCTGCCAATCTCTTCTGAAGTGACTGACGTTAACCGCTACCGCAGCGGCGAAATCGACATGACCTATAACAACATGCCGATTGAACTCTTCCAGAAGCTGAAGAAAGAGATCCCTGCTGAAGTACACGTTGACCCGTACCTCTGCACCTATTATTACGAAATCAACAACCAGAAAGCGCCATTCACTGACGTTCGCGTTCGTACCGCCCTGAAGCTGGCGCTGGATCGCGATATCATCGTCAACAAGGTGAAAAACCAGGGCGACCTGCCAGCGTACAGCTACACGCCACCGTACACCGATGGTGCGAAGCTGACCGAGCCAGAATGGTTCAAAATGACCCAGGAACAGCGTAATGCAGAAGCGAAGAAACTGCTGGCCGAAGCGGGTTATACCGCAGACAAGCCGCTGACCTTCAGCCTGCTGTATAACACCTCCGATCTGCATAAGAAACTGGCTATCGCAGTCTCTTCCATCTGGAAGAAAAACCTGGGTGTGAACGTGAAGCTGGAAAACCAGGAGTGGAAAACCTTCCTGGATAGCCGCCATCAGGGCACCTTTGATGTGGCCCGTGCCGGCTGGTGTGCGGACTATAACGAGCCGACCTCTTTCCTGAACACCATGCTGAGCGACAGTTCGAACAACACCGCGCACTATAAGAGCGCAGAGTTCGATAAGCTGATCGGCGATACCCTGAAAGTGACTGACGAAGCGCAGCGCGCCGATCTGTACGCGAAAGCGGAACAGCAGCTCGACAAAGATTCTGCGATCGTACCGGTTTACTACTACGTGAACGCCCGTCTGGTGAAACCGTGGGTAGGTGGATATACCGGGAAAGACCCGATGGATAATATCTACGTTAAAAACTTGTATATTATCAAGCATTAATGGCAATGAGTGGGGCGGGCGCTGTCTGCCCCACGGTGTCTACTCATCGTAATATTATATAGGCACACGCCAGAAGGTACGGGCAATGTTGAAATTTATCCTACGTCGCTGTCTTGAAGCGATCCCAACGCTATTTATTCTTATCACGATCTCCTTCTTTATGATGCGTCTCGCGCCGGGAAGTCCATTTACCGGTGAACGTACGCTGCCGCCAGAAGTTATGGCGAATATCGAAGCGAAATATCATTTAAACGATCCTATCTCCACCCAGTATTTCAACTATCTGAAACAGCTGGCCCACGGTGATTTTGGTCCGTCGTTTAAATATAAAGATTATTCCGTAAACGATCTGGTGGCGTCCAGCTTCCCCGTTTCGGCGAAATTAGGCGCCGCGGCCTTTTTACTGGCCGTTATTCTTGGCGTCACGGCGGGCGTTATTGCTGCGCTTAATCAGAACACGAAATGGGATTACACCGTTATGGGGGTGGCAATGACCGGTGTCGTCATACCGAGTTTTGTCGTGGCCCCCTTGCTGGTCATGATATTTGCCATCACCCTGAAATGGCTGCCCGGCGGCGGCTGGAATGGCGGGGCGCTGAAATTTATGATCCTGCCGATGGTCGCGTTGTCTCTCGCCTATATCGCCAGTATTTCGCGTATCACCCGTGGTTCAATGATTGAAGTGCTGCACTCGAACTTCATCCGTACTGCCCGGGCCAAAGGGCTGCCGATGCGCCGCATCATCTTCCGTCATGCGTTAAAACCTGCGCTGCTGCCGGTGCTCTCTTATCTGGGCCCTGCGTTCGTCGGGATTATCACCGGGTCAATGGTTATCGAAACCATCTATGGTCTGCCGGGTATCGGCCAGCTGTTCGTTAACGGCGCCCTTAACCGCGACTATTCACTGGTACTGAGTCTGACCATTCTCGTTGGCGCGCTCACCATCTTCTTTAACGCGATCGTCGACGTGCTCTATGCCGTTATCGATCCGAAAATCCGCTACTGACACTGGAGCTCGCCATGATGTTAAGTAAGAAAAACAGCGAGGCGCTGGAAAACTTCAGTGAAAAACTGGAAGTGGAGGGGCGCAGCCTCTGGCAGGATGCACGCCGTCGCTTCATGCATAACCGTGCTGCGGTTGCCAGCCTGATTGTCCTGGTCCTTATCGCCCTGTTTGTGACGCTGGCGCCGATGCTGTCGCAGTTCACCTACTTCGATACCGACTGGGGCATGATGTCCAGCGCGCCAGATACCGAATCGGGCCACTACTTTGGTACCGACTCTTCCGGGCGTGACCTGCTGGTCCGTGTGGCCATCGGTGGACGCATTTCGTTGATGGTAGGGATCGCAGCAGCCTTTGTTGCGGTGATTCTGGGGACCCTCTACGGATCGCTCTCCGGCTATCTCGGCGGCAAGGTCGATTCGGTGATGATGCGTATTCTGGAGATCCTCAATTCCTTCCCGTTCATGTTCTTCGTCATCCTGCTGGTGACCTTCTTTGGCCAGAACATTTTGCTGATCTTCGTGGCTATCGGCATGGTCTCCTGGCTCGATATGGCGCGTATCGTGCGCGGCCAGACCCTGAGCCTGAAGCGCAAAGAGTTTATCGAAGCGGCGCAGGTGGGCGGGGTTTCAACCGGTAATATCGTGGTCCGTCATATCGTGCCAAACGTGCTGGGTGTGGTGGTGGTGTATGCCTCCCTGCTGGTTCCGAGCATGATCCTGTTTGAATCTTTCCTGAGCTTCCTCGGCCTGGGTACCCAGGAGCCGCTGAGCAGCTGGGGTGCGCTGCTGAGCGATGGCGCCAACTCTATGGAAGTTTCACCGTGGCTGCTGCTGTTCCCGGCGGGTTTCCTGGTGGTGACACTGTTTTGTTTCAACTTTATCGGCGATGGCCTGCGTGATGCCCTCGATCCGAAAGACCGTTAAGGAGTGCCGCCATGACTATTATTGAAACGGCATCGGCCCCACAAGCGCATCAGCAGGGTAATCTCCTGCTGGATGTGAAAGATCTGCGCGTCACCTTTAAAACGCCTGATGGCGATGTGACCGCGGTAAACGATCTTAACTTCAGCCTGCGTGCTGGCGAAACGCTGGGTATCGTGGGTGAATCCGGTTCCGGTAAATCCCAGACGGCGTTCGCGCTGATGGGGCTGCTGGCACAAAACGGCGTTATCGGCGGCTCTGCCACCTTTAACGGTAAGCAGATCCTTAACCTGCCGGAGAACGAGCTTAACAAGCTGCGTGCCGAGCAGATATCCATGATTTTCCAAGATCCGATGACCTCCCTGAACCCGTACATGCGTGTGGGCGAGCAGCTGATGGAAGTGCTGATGCTGCACAAAGGGATGGGCAAAGCCGAAGCGTTTGAAGAGTCGGTTAAGATGCTGGATGCGGTAAAAATGCCGGAAGCGCGCAAGCGTATGCGCATGTTCCCGCACGAGTTTTCCGGCGGGATGCGCCAGCGCGTGATGATCGCGATGGCGCTGCTTTGTCGGCCAAAACTGCTCATTGCCGATGAACCGACCACCGCCCTGGACGTGACCGTTCAGGCGCAGATCATGACCCTGCTGAACGAGCTGAAGCGCGAGTTTAATACCGCGATCATCATGATTACCCACGATCTGGGCGTCGTGGCCGGGATTTGCGACAAGGTGCTGGTGATGTATGCCGGGCGTACCATGGAGTACGGTAAAGCGCGTGATGTCTTCTACCATCCGGCGCACCCGTACTCGATTGGCCTGCTGAATGCGGTACCGCGTCTTGATGCGGAAGGGGAGTCGCTGCTGACCATTCCTGGCAACCCGCCCAACCTGCTGCGTCTGCCGAAAGGCTGCCCGTTCCAGCCGCGCTGTCCGCACGCGATGGAAATCTGCAACAGCGCGCCGCCGCTGGAAGAGTTTGCACCAGGCCGTCTGCGTGCCTGCTTTAAGCCGTACGAGGAGCTGGTATGACAGCAATTGACGAAAAAAGAAATGTTCTGCTTGAAATCGCCGATCTGAAAGTGCACTTCGACATCAAAGACGGCAAGCAGTGGTTCTGGCAGCCGGCGAAAACCCTGAAAGCGGTTGACGGCGTCACCCTGCGTCTCTATGAGGGGGAAACCCTTGGCGTAGTGGGGGAGTCGGGCTGCGGCAAATCCACCTTTGCCCGTGCGATCATCGGCTTGGTGAAAGCCACTGGCGGCAAGGTCGCCTGGCTGGGTAAAGATCTGCTGGGGATGAAACCGGAAGAGTGGCGCGAGGTCCGAAGCGACATTCAGATGATTTTCCAGGATCCGCTGGCATCACTGAACCCGCGTATGACCATTGGCGAGATCATCGCTGAGCCGCTGCGTACCTACCATCCGAAGATGCCGCGTACGGAAGTGCGCGACCGCGTCAAGGCGATGATGATGAAGGTAGGTCTGCTGCCGAACCTTATCAACCGCTATCCGCACGAGTTCTCGGGTGGCCAGTGTCAGCGTATCGGTATTGCCCGCGCGCTGATCCTGGAGCCGAAGCTGATTATCTGTGACGAACCGGTCTCGGCGCTGGACGTGTCGATTCAGGCGCAGGTGGTTAACCTGCTGCAAAAACTGCAGCGTGAGATGGGGCTGTCGCTGATCTTTATCGCCCACGACCTGGCGGTGGTGAAGCACATCTCCGATCGCGTACTGGTGATGTATCTCGGCCATGCGGTGGAGTTGGGCACCTATGACGAGGTGTATCATAATCCGTTACACCCTTACACCAGAGCGCTGATGTCTGCCGTGCCGGTGCCGGATCCTGACCTGGAGCAGAATAAAACCATTCAGCTGCTGGAAGGGGAACTGCCGTCGCCCATCAACCCGCCGTCTGGCTGCGTGTTCCGTACCCGCTGCCCGATTGCCGGGCCGGAGTGCGCGAAAACGCGTCCGGTACTGGAGGGCAGCTTCCGCCATGCGGTCTCCTGCCTGAAGGTTGACCCGCTCTGATCGGGTAAAAGGCAATAAAAAAGGCTGCAATCGCAGCCTTTTTTTATTCGCGCCAGAGTATGTGGCACAGCTTGTGGTCTTTCTCACGACACAGCAGAACGCGGGCAAAGATATCATTGATCTCTCCGCCGTCGGTATCCGCCAGGCCAATCACCACCTCGGCGAAGAAGTCCGGGTTCAGGTCGTAATCGACATGTTCAGCCCAGTCTTCAGACGGATCGAACAGCTCGGCGCCGCCACGCTCTTCAAATTGCAAATTAAAGAGAATCACGTCAGCCGGGTCGAGATTATCGACGGCCAGTTCCAGAAAGATATCGTAGGCCTGCTCGAGCGTTTCGTCTTCGGTCAGGCGATTGTTCAGATCCATTTCCATGATGACTACCTGTTTAACATCGTTGGGCACGTTTTACAGCAACGGACTAAAGAAGTAAAACAGTCGTTCGGCAATTCGCTGCCATAGCGGCCTTTTCATCCACAAACGGGCATCCAGCAGGCGGGAGCGCGAGATATAATCATCCTGCACGGCTGCCAGATCGCCCCCAAAACCGGTATCGTCGATCACCAGCGTGATCTCAAAATTGAGCCACAAACTGCGCATATCGAGGTTCACTGTTCCCACCAGGCTAAGCTCACCGTCCACCAGCACGCTCTTGGTGTGCAGCAGCCCACCTTCAAACTGGTAAATCTTCACCCCGGCTGCCAGCAGTTCGCTGAAAAAGGCCCGGCTGGCCCAGCCCACCAACATCGAATCGTTCTTGCGCGGCAGGATAATACTGACATCGACCCCGCGCTGGGCGGCGGTGCAGATAGCGTGGAGCAGATCGTCACTCGGCACGAAATAGGGGGTGGTCATGATCAGGTATTCACGGGCGGAATAGGCGGCGGTCAATAACGCCTGATGGATCAGATCTTCCGGGAAGCCCGGTCCGGAGGCGATAGTATGGATAGTGTGCCCGCTGGCCTGTTCAAACGGCATGATATTGGCATCCGGCGGCGGGGGCAGAATGCGTTTGCCGGTTTCAATCTCCCAGTCACAGGAGTAGACGATCCCCATCGCGGTGGCGACCGGACCCTCCATACGCGCCATCAGATCGATCCACTGACCCACACCGGCATCCTGTTTAAAAAAGCGCGGATCGACCATGTTCATGCTGCCGGTATAGGCGATGTAGTTGTCGATGAGCACCATTTTGCGATGCTGGCGCAGATCCATCCTGCGCAGAAACACACGCATCAGGTTAACCTTTAACGCTTCGACCACTTCCACACCGGCATTGCGCATCATGGATGCCCAGTTGCTGCGGAAAAAATTCACGCTACCGGCGGAGTCGAGCATCAGACGGCAGTGGATCCCCCGGCGTGCCGCGGCCATCAGGGATTCAGCTACCTGATCGGCCATGCCACCGGGCTGCCAGATATAGAACACCATCTCGATATTATGCCGCGCCAGCTGAATATCGCGGATCAGCGCATTCATAACGTCATCGGAGGTGGTCATCAATTGCAGCTGGTTGCCTTTCACCCCGGCAATCCCCTGGCGGCGTTCACACAGCTTAAATAACGACGCGGCGACGTCACTGTTCTCTTCGGCAAAAATATGTTTGCAGGATTTCAGATCGTTCAGCCATTTCGCCGTGGAGGGCCACATCGCCCGGGCACGCTCGGCCCGACGTTTACCGAGGTGCAGCTCACCGAAGGATAAATACGCAATGATGCCGACCAGCGGCAGGATATAAATAATCAACAGCCATGCCATGGCAGAGGGAACAGCTCTGCGCTTCATCAGGATGCGTAACGTCACCCCTGCGATCAACAGCCAGTATCCCAGAATGAGCAGCCAACTCACCACGGTGTAGAAGGTTGTCATAATAAAAAATCCTTTTGAAAGCGTATTGTTAAGAGTTTACGCGTCAGGATTTTTCTGGCAAATAAAAACGCCAGATAAAAGCGCTGGTCTGCCGCAGGCAAGGGACTATAATGAACGCTCTGTTTTGTGAAGAGTTGGTAACATGAAGCGCAGTAGAACAGAAGTAGGGCGCTGGCGCATGTTGCGACAGACAAGTCGTCGCAAAGCGCGTTGGCTGGAAGCTCAATCCCGCCGTAATATGCGTATCCACGCCATCAGAAAATGCAGTATGAACCGTCATCGCAATGCGTTGCTGTTCGCCATTCAGGATTACTGAATGACACAAGGGCACCCACAGAGGTGCCCGATGTTTTTTATTCGCTACGTCAAAAAGGAGGATGAGGTGTTTGCGGATTTGGGTGTACTGAATTTCTGGACCTATGTTGTCGGGGCTATTTTTATTGTTCTGGTTCCTGGACCTAATACCTTATTCGTTTTAAAAACCGGTATTGGTCACGGTGTGAAAAAGGGCTATCTTGCCGCCAGTGGCGTATTTATTGGCGATGCGGTACTGATGTTTCTGGCATGGGCGGGGGTTGCGGCGCTGATCCAGACCACGCCGATGCTGTTTAATATTGTGCGCTATCTCGGGGCGTTCTATCTGTTATGGCTGGGCGGCAAAATGCTCTGGTCGGTAATAAGGCATACACAGCAGGGCGATGCTGGCGGTCTCGAACCGGCTAAAACCATAATGAAACGCTCGCTGGTGCTGAGTATGACCAACCCGAAGGCGATTTTGTTTTATGTCTCATTCTTTGTGCAGTTTATTGACGTTCACGCGAAGCACACCGGCGTCGCTTTTATGATCCTCGCGGTCACGCTGGAAATCATCAGTTTTATCTATATGAGCTTCCTGATCTTCTCCGGCGCGTTTGTTACGCGCTATTTGAAAACCAAAAAGAAACTGGCGAAGCTGGGAAATGGTTTAATAGGATTACTGTTTGTTGGCTTTGCGGCGCGGCTGGCATCCCTGAACTAATAAAAAAGGCTCCTGGTACGGAGCCTTTTTTTATCTTAGAAAACTTTTTTAAACGGCTTCACCACGACGTTATCATACACGCCTGCCGCCACATACGGGTCGTCCTGCGCCCAGGCCTGTGCCGCTTCGAGGGATTCAAATTCGGCAATCACCGTTGAGCCGGTAAATCCCGCCGCACCCGGATCGTTGCTGTCGACGGCAGGCATTGGCCCTGCGGTCAGTAATCTGCCTTCGTCATGCAGCAGCTGTAAGCGCGCAAGGTGGGCAGGGCGTACGGAGAGACGTTTTTCCAGAGAATCAGCGACATCTGCAGCAAAAATCACGTAAAGCACAGCGGAGCTCCTTAACCGATAAAAGTGGGAATTACGTTATGTGAAAGTGCAGGTGACTGCAATGTAAAGATGGCAACATTGTTAAAACCTTGCGCCTGATGTGCCTTTTATCGCCAGATGGACGGTAAAATCGGGCGAAGTTTAACTGGCTTATTGAATATGATTGCTATTTGCATTTAAAATCAGGGCCTGGCTTTTTAACTGAAACGATTATGACTTCAATGACCCTCGATTTACCTCGCCGCTTTCCCTGGCCGACACTGTTGTCCGTCGGAATTCACGGAGCCGTGGTGGCGGGTCTGCTTTACACATCGGTACATCAGGTTATTGAAATGCCAGCGCCCGCGCAGCCGATTTCGGTGACCATGGTAACGCCTGCGGAGCTGGAGCCCGTGCAGGTCGCGCCTCCACCGGAGCCTGTTGCAGAGCCCGAACCCGAGCCGGAACCAGAACCTGAAGTTGTTCCTGAGCCGCCAAAAGAAGCGCCTGTGGTGATCCACAAACCGGAGCCCAAGCCAAAACCGAAGCCTAAACCGAAGCCGGTGAAAAAGGTGGAAGAGCGTCCGAAGCGTCAAGAGCGCCCGGTTGAGCCTCGTACCACCCAGCCCGTTGAGCGTGCGGCTCCGGCTCGCCCGGTCATGAACTCCGCGCCAGTTACCGCTAAGCCGGTTCCGGCGGCGCCGCCGGGTCCACGTGCGTTGAGCCGTAACCAGCCGCAATATCCATCGCGCGCTCAGGCTCTGCGTATTGAAGGGCGTGTACGGGTGAAATTTGACGTCACCGCCGACGGACGTGTGGATAATATCCAGATCCTCTCCGCGCAGCCGTCAAACATGTTCGAGCGTGATGTGAAAAACGCGATGCGTAAGTGGCGCTACGAAGCCGGTAAGCCAGGCAGTGGGCTCATCGTCAATATCGTTTTCCGCCTCAACGGCGGGGCACAGATGGAATAATAAAAAAAGCCTCCCAACTGGGAGGCTTTTTTTATGCCTGAGGTAATGCGCGCGGTTTGCCTTCGCTATCCACCGCCACGTAAATAAAGAGCGCTTCGGTGGCCTTATAGCGCTGGCCGATCGGTTCCGAAGAGACCTTCTTCACCCACACTTCGATATTGATCGACACCGAGGTATTTCCCCGTTTCACGCAACGCGCGTAACAGCAGACCACATCACCCACCGCGACAGGCCGCAGAAAGGTCATACCATCAACCCGGACCGTCACCACGCGACCATGGGCAATCTCTTTAGCGAGGATCGCCCCGCCCATATCCATCTGCGACATTAACCAGCCGCCAAAAATATCGCCGTTCGCATTGGTGTCGGCGGGCATTGCAAGTGTGCGTAAAACCAGTTCGCCCTGCGGGGCGTTCGTTGTTGTCATTATGAACTCTACTTATTACGGAGGACTTCAGGCGGGATGCTACTATGATTTGCTGCCGGAGAGAACAGAAGAAAAACGCCAGGCTTATTAAGCCTGGCGGAAGGATTACTGCTTGTCGTCCTGCGGCATGTGGCGATAGATGTAGATGCCGCTCAGGAGGGTGAAAATCAGCGTTAAGGCGGTCAGACCAAAGACTTTAAAGTTGACCCAGATGTTCTGCGGCAGCCAGAAAGCGATATAGATATTCGCCAGACCACAAAGAATAAAGAACACCGCCCAGGCGATATTCAGGCGCGACCAGACCGCCTGCGGCAGCGCCAGCTCTTTACCCAGCATGCGCTGGATAAGCGGCTTTTTCATCACCCACTGGCTGAACAGCAGGGCACCGGCAAACAGCACGTAAATGACGGTCACTTTCCACTTGATGAACTCATCGTTGTGGAAAAAGACGGTCAGCCCGCCAAAGAAGGCCACCAGCACAAAGGTGATCAGGGCCATTTTTTCAACCTTGCGGTAGCGCACCCAGCTGTAAATCAGCACGACTGCGGTGGCGACGATCAGAGCAGTGGTCGCGGCGTAAATGTCATACAGCTTATAGAAAGCAAAAAAGACAACCAGGGGTAAAAAATCAAGAAACTGCTTCATTCTTCGATTCCATCTATCAGCGATGGCCTGTACGTTCTGAACAGGCCGTCAGAAAAATTACTGGCGAATTAACGTGTACAGGCGGAACAAATAAACGAGCAAGACAGCGGAGATGAGGTTGCTCAGGGTATTTGCCACAACAGCACCGACGTTAGGCGTCAGAACGGCAAGATTGGGTGCAAACAGCAGCAGCAGAGTTTTCGCCAGCAACCAGCTCATTACCGCTGGCGCGACCAGACGCATATTAGACCATGCCAGCCGGATACTGCTACGCATGGCAACAAAAATGCCCATGCGGTCCTGCACCATCATCACGGGGGCGAAGGCGAGCACAATCGCCAACAGCACGCCCGGCACCACAACCAGCATAATCCCTAATTGCACCAGCATGGTGGTTAAAAAGATCAGAATAAACAGCTTGGGCAGCAGCGGCGCGCTGGCACCAATCGCCCGCAGCGCGCTGACGCGTTGCCCGGCAGAGACCAGCTGGATCATCAGCAGCACGCCGCCAGCCAGAATGGCATTGCCGATAAGACCGGAAAAGGTCGAGGCCGCAGAAGCCCGCAACAGGATCTGCTGCTGTTCCGGAGTCATGTTCTGCACCATCTCAAACAGACCAACGCTGCTGGCGATTTGATCGCCTTCGCTCAGGCTGGCAATTTGCTCCTCACTCGGCGAAAAAGCATGACCAAGTACCACCGTGATAAATGCGCACAACAAGGCGATCAGTAAAAAGGTAACGAACTGATTGCGGAAAAAATTCCCCGTGTCACGGTAGACAGACTTCGCCGTGATAGACATGCACTCTCCTTGAGTATTGCAGGTGTTAATTAGCGGGCAATTGTACCCTGGATAACTGCCCGGTGGCAGTATCAAGGCTTGTATGAAAAAGCATATCTTTGTAAAGCGCCCGTAATGCGTCGCTGCCATTTTGCGCGGTTGTGGGCAAGCGGGGCGTTTTGTGTCCGAAACGGCAAAATTGATCCAGACCCTGCCTACCAATTTTTGCCAGTTGTGAAAAAAATTAATTTAGATCAATGAATGTTAAATCACTGAATTTAGTGTGATTAATGCAAGATCACTTATTAATCATTTGTAGGTATATTCCGTTCCTCAATAAAACCATAACGAGGGAATGGATATGAAAAAAGCAGCGGTGGCAGCACTGATTCTGAGTACGCTTTCCGGCGGCGCAATGGCCCACGAAGCAGGTGAGTTCTTTTTCCGTCTCGGGACGGCAACGGTACGTCCTACGGAAGGCTCGGACAATGTGCTCGGTTTGGGCGGTTTTAACGTCAGTAACAATACCCAGGCGGGGATGACCTTTACCTGGATGGCGACCGACAACGTCGGCGTTGAACTGCTGGCGGCCACGCCGTTTCGCCACAGAGTAGGTACGGGCCCAACCGGGGACATCGCCACGGTTCACCATCTGCCGCCGACGCTGATGGCCCAGTGGTATTTCGGTGATGCAGGCAGCAAGGTTCGCCCCTACGTTGGCGCCGGGGTCAACTACACCACCTTCTTTGATGAGAAGTTTAACGACACCGGTAAAGCGGCTGGCCTTTCCGATCTGAGCCTGAAAGATTCATGGGGTATGGCGGGGCAGGTGGGGCTGGATTACCTCATCAACCGTGACTGGCTGATTAATATGTCGGTCTGGTACATGGATATCGATACCGAAGTAAAATTCAAAGCGGCGGGCGAGCAGCAAAATATCAGTACCCGTCTGGATCCGTGGGTGTTTATGTTCTCGGCCGGCTACCGCTTCTAAACCTCTTCTGCAAAACTCCTGCAAAACCCTTCTGCAAAACTGGTCGTTAAATGACCAGTTTTTTATACTCTTTTCCTCGAGTGTCATTATATTTATTCGTCATGATTACACTGGAGTGCCCAAGTAAAACTTGAGTATCTATACCTTGCTCGCGATAAAGCCGCTCCGATAAAGATCGCTGTTCGTGGAAGCTCGGTGCCGTGCCGTTTTTCTCCCACTCGTACGCGACGCTATCTCTCGCTTTGCTAAATGCGACAGTTAAGGTTGCCGGTTTAACCATGCCGCCCCGCTTGGCTTTCCCTTTAGCGTGGTGATGATGCAACAAGTAAGGGCTCAGAACCTTGTCGCGGCACGAGGAGATCACCTCACCGAGCGAGATGCCAAGTGCGTTACAGCGTAACTCTAAAGGAATGGCCAGCTTGTATCCGGTCTTGCTTTGCTCGATACACAAACAACCTTCCTGGATGTCAGTAAACTTCATGTTGCATATATCAGACAGGCGCTGCCCGGTGATAATGGCCAGCTGCATACCGCGTTGAAGGAAATAATTATCTTTTTCTGCCGCGTTGAAGATAAGCATCCACTCCTCGAAAGTAAGCCTTTGCCGACTGATCTTTACGTGGGGCTTCTTGCTGGAAAGCGCCGGGTTGAATCCAGGCGGGACTTCTCCGACTTGCTGCGCTTCCTTAAACACATCGATCGTAACCTTCCTGAAAATCTGCCCCATCCTGTTATGTCCCTTCTCTTTATAATCTTCCAGAATCGACACAATATCCTTTACGGTAATTTCATCCAGCTGGCGTGGCCCCAAAGATTCCTCAAGAACCTTTAACGGTGAGGCCTTTTGCTTGAATGTATTTAGCTTAATCTCGCCTTGTTGCAGCCGCTCTTCCTGAAGCCTTCTGTACCGTACCAAATACTCGCTGATCGTTGCGGCTCCGCCCAGGCGCTTGTTGATGTCATTTTTAGCGCGGATCAGATGCCTCATTTTTTGTTCGGCTAAACGGCTGTTAGCTTCAATGGCAATTTCTTTGGCGGTACTTTCATCGGTGCCGAGGCCGTGAAATTTCCCAGTAACAGGATGCTTATACCGCCAGTAAACTTTTTTGGTGCGCGAGTCCAGAAAACAGGAAAGGCCTGGTATAGATACGTTATGTTTCCGAGGTCGCGCCATCTTCTAAAATCCTCCTCAGGAGCGGGTGATCCTGTTTCTTTATCTCTGGTTCTGCTGATAAGCCAACGAACCGGGCCGTGACCTCGACGCGCCAGCTTTTTCCCACTTTGCATGGGGGCGGTGAAATCATGCCGTTCTTGGCGTATTTGCAAAGGGTGGATGTTCCGGGCACCGGCTCTCCAAATTCGCGCTTTGCCCATTCAGATAATAGAACTAACCTGGACATTATCTTCTCCAGATAATGGCCCTTTGCAGGGCCAAAAGGTGAATAAAAGAAATCAGATTGCTGTCAGGCGTTGCCAGATAGCCGATACGTATTTGACCTGGTGGCGGGCGTCGGCCAGGGCGTTATGCTGATCGCCTTCAAAAGGGATGTCGTAGCGAGCATTTAGCCCAACCGCTTTACCCAGCTCAACGACGGTTCGCACGTCACGGTAATTCCAGTGCGGGATCGGGAAGGGCGTGTCGGCCAGCTCAAATGCTGCTTCCAGAAGAGAGCAATCAAACGAACTACCATTTCCCCAGAGCTGCACATTCTTAGAACCGTTGGCTGCGTTTTCAGCGATGAAGTCGAGAAGCTGCTCAAGCGCTTCTACCAGGCCGACCGTATCATCCACCACGATTGCAGATCGTGCTTCAGGCGATTGTTTCAGCCACCATAGAATAGTGCTGGCGTCTGGCCTTGCCCCGAATGACATCGACGATTCCAGATTAATCACCTGATAATATTCAGCACCGGTCAAACCGCTGGCCGGGTCAAAGAATACGGCCCCCACTGAAACGATCGGGGCACCCGGTTTTTTGCCCATGGTTTCGAGATCCACCATCAGGTGCGTGAACATGGTTTCCGAGTTTGAGGTATCAGCCCCTAGCGCCTCCAGTTCCTCTTTCAGACCCGCTTCCATCACCGCATAGGTTGCATCGCCAACCGCGGCGCCACAGTCAGGGCAACCGCCGCCACCTTCGGTACCACAGCTAGCGCAGATGGTTCCCGCTACGGCATCTGTTTGCGCAGCAGTTGCATCAGCGCTTTCGCCTGGTGGAACCGCGCCAACACTTTCTCCTTTCGCCGGGTTAGTCTCTTCCATCTGCACATCGCTGGTGGTCTCCGTTACTGTTTCCGTTTTTTCGACTGCGTTTGAGAGGGTATTGATGACCGGGTCATTATTTGTACCCATTAGGCCATCGATAGAGAACACGCCGCCGCCGAGGTTCGCGACCTGCGTCTGGCTGTCGGCAATGGTCGCCTCATTTTTTTCCGCGTGGAGCTTTTCATCAGCAGCGCGTTGACGCATCTGATCCACAATAGAAAGTGCACGTTCAGGGCATTTTTGTTCGCTTGGGTTATATGCGGAATGAAGCTCTTCCAGCGTTTCATCAACCTCCTGCCATGCTTCATCGACCATTTCTTTGGTAACGGCTTCCTGCGGCTGTGCATTGTTGGCATGAATAGGCATCAGCTCAGTCGCTTCATTGAAATTTGTCGTCATAGTTCGGTTAACGAACTCGAGGTGTGCAGCTGGAGTCAGGTGGATATTCTCTGGTGCGATGCGCACCAGGTTAAAAATAGCCGTGCGGTTCACTGCCAGAACACCAGGCTGATTGCGCAGAATTTTGCTCCATGATTTCCAGGGTTCTTCTTTGTTCGCGACAATCTCTTTGGCGCGGCGCAAAACACTGGAAGGGATTTCAAAATGGTGGAAATCCATCGGCAGCAGGGCGCAGGCGATCTCCAGATCGAGGGTGTCCAGTGTGTGATGCGCATCTGCGCCGCGGTCAGTTACATACCCGCCGTCGGCATTGGTGCCTGCATCTGTGCGCTGCACGTGACTGATGCGGTTACCTGCTGCCCATTCACGCGTCAGGATCCCTCGGTCGATATATGGGGTGACTACCCAGGCTTTAGTGAACTGCAGCAGCAGAGCCAGCTCATGGCGCTTATCCATGCTGAACACTGTTCGAATAGCATTCGTATAGCGCCACAGGTCCTTGGTGTCATAAGCCTTAACTTCTGAAGAATTCTCTGCGGCCAGAAGCAGGTTCTGGACATATCCGTTATCGGTGTCCATTTCCATTAAGTGAAGATCCGCGTGTTCTTTGCGGCTGATGTGATGGCGCAGTTGGTCAGCTGTCAACTGAGCCAGGAGCTGTTTACGGAATGGCATTTTGCAGACGGGATAATGAGCGCCCCCGTCATCATGTTTACTGATCCTCAGGCCATGCTCAATTAAGTCCTCAGGTTCTTCTTTGGCTGGAAGCTTTCCACTCTTCCAGTCGTCAACCAGCTGATTGCGCTCGTCAGCTTCGGCTTTAATCCAGCTCGACATGAAGATGGCCAGCAGTGCAGGATTGTGTTCTTTGTCTTGCGGGAAAATGTCTTTGATGACCTGGACCAGTTTCCACTCGGCATGCAGGCTGAGAGCGCCAATATCAGCAACGTCATTTTTGGCCTGCAGCAGGTTCTGGAAATAGCTATTTTCGTCGTCCATCGACAGGGTCATGGCATCAATCATTTGCTCATTAGTGATGTGGGTCTGATATTTATCGCCGAGCAGGTGAACGGCAAAGCGCCCTGCAACAGAGCGGTTTTCAACCGGGACGGTGCTGCCCACATCTGCGGTATCAGTGGCGGTTACCGCCGCGACCGGCTGATTCTCATCGCTGGTGACGCTGTCCGGGACGATGGTGGTTTCGCTCTGAGGCGCGGCGCCAGGTATCACTATCCAGGTGCGCAGGTCATCGGCCAGCTGATAGCGCTCGCACCAGGTGTAATCGATGGTGCTTTCTTCCGGCAGATCATTGAAAACCGGGAAATCGGTGCGGACAGGCTTCAGGTATTCTTTGCCGCGGCCGGTTTCGATGCCAGCGTCCTCCAGCTCGACATCCAGTTGTAGCGCTGCGCGCGATTCGGTTTTGGCTGTAAACCACAGAACGCCGTCAGGTTTTCCAGATTTCTGGGTAGCCTTAATATGATAAAAAAATTCCATCTTGGAGCCTCATTTGGGTGTAAGATACCCAACAGCTGATGATCGCCGCCTTGGGTAGTGGTCATTGGTCAAAACTCGATTCCGGAAAGCTTTGGTCGGCTGACCGGGTACTTAACCCGCCTTGCGCGGGTTTTGTGCTTATTGGACGCTGGTTTTTTTCGCCAGCTGGGAGACAAGTACGCCATCAAGCGCATCCAGCACAGGGTCGAACGTGGTGTTCGACGGGATCTTGCTTACTGCGCGGATTACTGCTGAAACTGAAATATCTCCTTCACGCAGGCTGTAACCACCTCCGGGCCCTCTGTGCGAGGTGACCAGGTTGCCGCTGCGCAACCGCTTGAAAATTTGCTCCAGATAAGAAACCGAGAGCTTCATTTCTTTACTCAGTGTGGCGAGCGGTACAGGCGTTCCGCGGTAGATTCTTTCCAGCACTGCAACGGCCTGGACAGATGCCATCACTCGTTTCATTCCAAATTCCATAGTGGATCCCTTCGGGCCAGTCAGGCCATTGGTCAAAACTCGATTAAAAATGTAACGCTGGCTGTTGGTCGTCAGCCGGTTTGTACGGGTAACACTGTCCTTTCACGTGCTGCTCTGCGGCAGCTGCTTCACAAATCGCTTCGGTTTTATAGAGACCGAGCATGATGTCTGAGCATTCCCCGGTGAGGGCGCAGACGGTAACGATTAAGGCGAAGAGCGAGTTCATGCGTTGAGCTCTGGATTACCTTTCTGCGCCATGAAGTAGCAGAACTTACGGATCAGAACTTCAACGATGTTGAGGCGAATAGCCTGCTGTTTTACGGGGTTACGTGCATAGTCGATCATGGTTATCTCCTTATTGCCATTTACGTCTGGCCGACGGAACGGTAAAGCCTGCTGCGCGATTGCTTTTGTCATCTCATCCGGTGTTTCGTATGCCGCCGGCAGCTACTTCGTGGGCGTCCTGCCTGGATGACTGAATTTGTGAAATCAGACTACAAATAAACATACCAGCAGTCAATGAATATCTGATAATAAATATACCAATGCGTTTTTAATACGTGGGCTTGCTGTTGTATAGCTACAAAAAAAGCCGCTATTAAGCGGCTTCTAATATGAGAAAGGGGTTAACTCTGGGGATCGATTCTTCTTTTGCGCAGGAACTCAGCCATAAAAGCATCAAGCTCCTCCAGTCGTGTCTTTGCCAGCGAAACGAAGCGGTCCTGTTCTGACTCAGGGAGCTGATCAAAAATATCCAGTAAAGCTGCTTGTTTTGGATTGAGAATTGTCTTGCTGGCGGTTACTGAATTCAGGTGCTCTTCTTCTTCGTCCGTCATAAAGAACCAATAAAGCGGCTTACCAAGCGCCTCGGGCAACAGAGCCAGTTTTTCTTTCCTTGGAAAGCTACCCGCATTGCACCAATGACTCACCGTTTGGGAATTAACGTCAATGCGCCTACCCAATTCAGATTGAGATATATCAGCCTCTTCAAGGGCCCTCATCAGCCGTTCTTCAAAGTTCATATTCATATCCAAATCAAACCAGTGGTTAAGCATACAAAGTTTCTTTTCAGATGTGTTTAGTTAAATTCCTTGACACTGATAAGAAAATTATCAAGTATGTGGTACGTAAATCAGGAGGAACCATGAACGAAGCCATTCAACAAAAAATTATTTCTTTGTGTGGAAGTCAGTCTGAATTAGCTCGCCGCTTGGGTAAGAACTCGCAGACAGTATCAGTCTGGTTTCGTACTCAAGTTGCCAGCACTGAAGTTCTTAATGCCTGTCGGGTTCTGGATTGGCAGGTAACTCCACATGAGTTACGACCTGATCTCTACCCAAATCCCACTGATGGTTTGCCTCAAAAGGAAGCCTAATCATGCAATCAATAACGTATGAACATCTTAATCAGCATAATGCCGCTCCGCTGAAAAACCGAAATCAGATTGAGCATCGTCGCCGGGACTCAACACGCCATCGCGCGATCCTGTCTGCCGTACGTGAATGGGAGGCAACTATCCCGGGTCAGGCGCAGGACGTTGTTACACAGCTGGTGGCCGAACAGTGGGCAAAGGAGGGCGGAAGAGGGATCACTGTGAACAAACAGAACCTTTTTCGCTACCTGAAAAACGAAACCAACTCCGGCAAATACACGGCCTATGTCATGCAGCTCGCGACCGCGATCGGTACCGCCATGCCGATTGAGATCGCCAGAAAACACGGTCTCCGTCAGGGTAAAACCGATATCGAGTTGGTGGCTGAGGCGATTAAAGAGACCGGCGAGCACCACCAGGCAAAATTGTTGGGTCTCCCGAGCAAGAAGCAAGCGAAGGAGGGATTTGAGAACCTCCTGGCTAACGCAGCACTTTTACCCGGTGAGCTTGCCGGGGTGATGATTGCTCATCTCCAGGCACTAGCACCACTTTTTACGTAATCGAGTTTTGACCAATGACCACACGTCCCGGTGCGCCGGGCAACAGGAGTAAACATGGCAGCGCTGCCCTATATGCAACTCTACATTGCTGATTACCTGGCGGACACCATGCATCTGTCTACTGAAGAGCACGGCGCTTACCTGCTGCTGATGTTCAATTACTGGCAGACAGGAAGACCCATTCCTAAAAACCGGCTGGCAAAAATCGCACGGTTGAGTAACGACCGTTGGAACGCCGTTGAGCCTTCGTTAAAAGAGTTTTTCAACGATAACGGTAGCGAATGGTCGCAAGAGCGAATTGAGCGAGATCTGGAGGCTGTAAAAACCTCACTCAGTCAGAAGTCCGCAGCAGGTAAAGCATCGGCACAGGCAAGAAAAGCCAAAAAAGAAACGAAAGAGCAACGGAGTGACAACGGGTGTTCAACGGGTGTTGATGCTCCGTTGCAACAGGAGGACAACGGAAACCCAACTAATAAAGATACAGATACAGATACAGATACAGATACAGATACAGATACAGATCTAAAAGAAAACCCAGAGAGAGAGGAGCGCGAGCAAAACGAATTTTTGCCACCGTTTGGAAAATTCCCGATCACCAACGACTGGACCCCAGGAGCTGATTTCGTAGGACAAGCTGCGCTATGGGGCATCAACCTTGGCGAGCGTCCGGGTTATACCGCTGTAGAGCTGCAGCAGTTTCGTGATTACTGGCAATGCGAAGGGAAAGTTAAACACCACATTCAGTGGGAGCAGACCTTTGCATCCAGTCTGCAAACATCTCGTGCTAAAGCGGCAGCTCAGGCGAAAGGCCAGCGTCGCCAGCCAGCCCTGACAGTATCGACACCTGATACTGAAATACCACCGGGATTTAGAGGGTAACGATGAAAACAACGAATGACGTTCTGGGCCGCCTTCAGCGACTGATCCCCGATGGCATTCAGCCAAAGTTCACCAACGCCAAGGAGTTGATGGCCTGGCAACAGGAGGAGGGGCGAAAGAGAGCTGCGGAGCTGGAAAAAGAAAATCAGCGCGCACGCTCAGAGAAGATTTTTGGCCGGTCCGGTATTTGCAATCTGCACCGCAATTGCACCTTCGGGAATTACCAGGTGAGCAACGAGGGGCAAAAGAACGCGCTGACCCTGGCAAAGAGCTATGCCCAGAACTTCGGCAGTGGGTTTGCAAGCTTTGTGTTCAGTGGCGGCTGCGGTACCGGGAAGAATCATCTCGCGGCGGCAATAGGCAATTTCCTGCTGCAGCGTGAGCACTCTGTTCTGGTGGTGACCGTTCCTGACCTGATGCTGCGCGCGCGGAAATGCTATGACGAAGGCCAGTCTGAATCTGAGTTGCTGGACGACCTTTGCAAAGTGAGTCTGCTGGTGCTGGATGAGGTCGGGGTACAGCGCGAGACACGTAACGAGTGGGTGCTGCTTAATCAGATTATCGATCGCCGCCTGGCGGCAATGAAACCAGTGGGGGTACTGACAAACCTGAATTTTGATGAGTTATCGAAAACCCTGGGTGAGCGGGTAATGGACCGCCTGACCATGGATAACGGGATCTGGGTGAATTTCGCCTGGGGAAGTTATCGCAAAAATGTTAGCCATTTGCGGCTTGTGAAATAACTAAACGAGTTTTGACCAATGACCAAACAATTAACCCAGAAAGACCAGGTGGCGATTTTTGTGCGCTACCAGCCGAACTGCGCCGTCGGCGACGTTTCCGAAGCGCTGGATATGTCAGGCGCTACAGCAGGCAAACTGCTGCGCGAGCTGAGCGACGATGGAGTGATAACCCGATCCCGTAACAGTGTCCAGTACACCTATACGGCGTTACCACACGCCAATATTCCGGATGTGATCCTTCCGTGCATGGAGGAGAAAAGCGACCCGGTGAAGATGCAGGCGGCTGAGCAGAAAGCGAAGGCGCTGGAAGAAAAGGGACTGTGGCGCCGCGCCGCAGCGGTGTATTCGGATATGTTCGGGATCGCCTGCAGTGCTGTCGAAGTTGCCCGGATCGCCAAACGGCGTAAAGAGTGCCTGCGCCAGGCGGGGAGGGCTTGACTGATGCCGAGACCAAAAACGCATAGCGAGCGCACCCTGTTCATCGCCTGGATTATTGAGCTGGTGAAAAAGCATGGCCGCGCAACGACCAGAGATGTCGCCGCCATGTTCGGCCTGTACCGCACCACCGCCGAGAAATACATCCGGGCTGCCGTGGAGCAGGGGAAACTTATACGTCACGGGCGCTGCGGCGTCTTCCGCGACCAGCGGGCAGTTATCGATTTTGACATGGAACGTTACACGCACCGAGGAGCATCACATGAGTGATTCACTGAACAACAAAGAGCTGGTGGCCGTTGGTCATCAATTTGCGAAGGCTATGAGCAGCGACACGGCGATCATGGACATCGCGAAGATTGTTTCCCGTCTGGCCGAACGGCTGGACTGCGCCACCCTGGCACTGCGGGACGCGATGGCTGCTGAGAATGCGGGGCTGAAAGAGTGCACCGTTAATCATGCGCACGCAGTAGAACATTGGAATTCATGGGCAGATGCAGAAGATAAAATCCCGCCCGCGCCAGAAACCCCGGCCACCGACGCCTATCTGGCAGAAGTTCGGGCGCAGGGTGCTGATGCCGTTGCTGACCAGCACAGGAGAAAATATGAAGAACTCAAGCCAATAAACGTATTTTTCGCGAAAGACCACAAAGAAGCGCAGAGGGTTGCCGAATTTGTCGCCGCCCAACTTCGCCAGGGAGACGCCAAATGAGCAAATCATTAAACGCACGATGTATGCGCCGCTGGGAAGTTGAGTTCAAAATCCGTTGCGACTCGAAATATAGCCCATGGTGGCGCAAGCACCATCTGCGCGGATACATCCGAGAGTGCGGCCTGATTACTGCCGACTGCATGGTTGAGCGTATGGCCGAAGATAACGCGTTTGTTGATTATCAGTGTAACAGAGGCGGATGGTCGCCAGAGTTTCCCGCCTGGTACGACGAACGCCGTGAAGCCTACCTGAAAGAAGCGCGGCGCTGCCTCGACAAGACCGCCACCAATGACGAAATCGACGAAGAGATTCAGAACGAGCTGGAGGCGTGGAATGACTGAATTAACCAAAAAGCAGCTGATCACTCGCGCCAAAATGCGCCTTGCAATGGTTGCCGGGTTTCCAGAGAGCCAGCTGGCGCAAATGGATAAATGCCTGGCAGAAATTGCGCTGGAAAGACTGATGGCCCCGGTTGAACCGGTAGTGCCTGATGGTTATGCACTGGTGCCGATTGAGCCGACAATGGCAGTGTTGGACGAGTTCGATTCAATTATCGACCATGGGGCAGAAGACTCAAAAGATGCCTGGAGTAGGCTGCTCGCAGCAGCAGCGCAGCAGGAGGTAAATCCATAAGCGTAATTGTATGGTGATCTGATAATTACCAATGCCCTGTATAAATTTATTATTTTTGTGCAGGGCGTTATTTCATTGACCTTGTAGTGTCGTGGCCTGTGCACTTATTCTTAAGGAAACCTGATGATATTCATGCTATTGGGGCCATATGAAATTCAAAAATAATTATCTGTTACTAGCTCTCATGGGTGCGGCAGGCGTGGCGCAAGCAGATAGCTTCGGTCGTATTATTGAGAACTTAGATCGCCCATATGCTGTAACCGTAAACAAGGATTACGACATAAGGTGTATCTGGACTAAAGACGACAACGGATACCTGCAGAGTGAGAACACTGCGAATGAGGGTACAGGGATATGCTGGGATAAAAAGGCGGTAGATGAGGCTGAAAAACTCAACGAGTCAGGGAAGCTAAAATGGATAACACCTGTCCCTATCGCTGAATTTTATACAGATTTGCATAACGCTTGTTTCTACGGATATATGGGAAAGCATACAGGGAATTGGGAAACCTATCTTGCCGATAAATATGCAAAGATGGTCAGTAAATATCGTGTGCAACCAGAGAAAGTGGGAAAGATCGGAAAGTCTTTCGACTTTGGTAAAGATGTCGCCTCAACAACAAATGATTGCTCGTTCATTGCAAAAAAAATGTTCACGGGAGAATAGTTGTTTTTGATTTTCCATGAACAACCAGCCATAATTACTTCACCAGAGCCTGAACAACTCTGGTGACCTCGCGCCTGGGAGGGGACTTCTAGGCCATGCATTATCTTGCTAAATCAGTAACTTATACATTTTGCTTAAGCATTTTCACCTTCTTTGTCATATGCATTATGCTCGGGATGGAGAAAATTGACATGAGTGACATTGCTATAAGTACACTAGGAGGCGTAATTATTGCACTGATTAATTTGATGAAGGTTTTGATCAAGCAACTCAGTCATGGTACGCCTCGCAATAATTAAAAGCCTCCCCAACAGGGAGGTTTTTTTCGTTCTGAAATACATCCATAAGCCACAATGCCGTCCCGCAGTCTGCTGAGGCGCTGGTACGTGCAAACCTGCCGGAGATGTGCGGAGAGCGGGAACAGGCCACATAACCTACCATACAAGCGATATGGGAATCCCCATATCGACAGCCAGGGCCTCTTTGGAGGCCTTTTTCATGAGCGCACTGTGACGCTGTACTTTCTTTTTTTTCAAATTCGACAGGCATTTTGTGCGCTTAAAACATTGATCAAATTAGCTCACAGGTATACTGTATGAATATACAGTTGATGCAGCGGAGGCAATTATGAAAGTTGAGTTAACCATTGATCGTACTAAAGAACTTCCTAAGGGCGCGGTTCCGGCACTGGAAAAAGAACTATTAAAACGACTCCAGAACCAGTTCGATGATTGCAGTCTGGTGATACGTCGCGCAGGCTCGGATGGGTTAAGTGTTTATGGTAGTGAGAAAGAGGTTAAAAAGACGGTTGAAGAAATCCTTCAGCAGACCTGGGAAAGCGCAGACGACTGGTTTTATTAATACAGCATGCAATTAGTTTCCCGGGTGGAGGGGTGCGGTGAAAGAAACAGAAGAATTACCAAAAAAGGGCTATGCGGTCATCAGATGTCACGATGGGGTTATCGTTGCACGACTGCACACATTTCCGGAATGCGAGCGAGCGTTAATGTACAGACGTGGTAACGAAGTATCGTTTATGCCGCTCCAGCCCGATGAAATTGTAGGAACGCCGACACTCTTCACGCTGATGCTGGAGCGGGCTGGTTATCGCGTTTCGCAGAATTCTGTTACACTCCCGTCATAGGCCTGAACAACCTATACCTGCTGCGCCACTGGAGAGAGACCATGGCGCAAAAACCAATCAAACAGACACTTAAGCAAACACTTAAACTGACCTCTTCCGGGGCCAGCGATTTCTTTTTGCCTGCGCGCTACCAGGTGGCGGCATGAAGAAAACCAGCTTCATTCACACGCAACTCACCTTGAAAGAAGTGGACGAACTCGAGGCCCGCTATCGCGCCAATGACGTGCGCACTGCGCGAAGCCTTGATGTCGATCTTATCCACTGGACGCTCACCGCTTATCTGCCGGAGGCCAATAATGCCCCGCGGCAGGATAAGACCTTCCAGCAAAAGCTCTGGAGGGATGCGTGAAAATCGACAAGCGAGGACGCACTCTATCGGATCTTGCCCTATCAAACATGGGCGTTGGGGGACGTTTTATTCCCAAGCATGGGATGAAAAACACTCCGGAATATCGCGCATGGATCGATATGAAAAATAGATGCCGCAACCCAAATGTTAGCTCCTATCCAAATTATGGCGGTCGCGGGATTTCTGTATGCCAGGAATGGCTCGATAGTTTTTTAGCTTTCTTTGAACATGTTGGTAGCCGGCCTGAAGGCTTTAGTCTCGATAGGATTGACTGTGAAGGTAATTACGAGCCTGGAAACGTTAGATGGGTATCCAGTATCAAGCAGCAAAACAACAAACGGAATAATGTGTTTGTCCTGTATAGAGGTGAAAAGATAACCGCAACCGAATATGCAAGGGCTGTGGGGATTAAGCCTGATACGGTTCATGCTCGTATTCGTCGAGGTGCAAAATTAGAAGGAGCTGTCGTATGCAAATGATTTACGACATTACTCCTGTTGCGAAGCCTCGACAAACGCGCGCCGATAAGTGGAAAAAGCGCCCGGAGGTTCTCCGGTACCGAGCGTTCTGCGATCACGTTCGGCTGCTGGGTGTCGAATTGCCGGAAGCTGGCGCTCACGTTACGTTCATCCTGCCGATGCCACCGAGCTGGAGCAAGAAGAAGCGCCAGGCAATGGCGGGCAAACCCCACCAGCAGAAACCAGACAAAGACAACCTGGAAAAAGCCCTGATGGACGCCATCTATGCGGATGACGCCCATATCTGGGATTCTCGCGTGACGAAGCGCTGGGGTGAAGTAGGGCAGATCATCATCGGGGAGATCGCCTGATGCGCGCCTTACTGAAACCAGTTATCGCTAAGGAGCTGGGCGTTGTGCTGTTGAAGCCCGGCAGCGAGCTGATGCCGATGTTCATTTCAGGGCGCGTGCTGGTGGAGAGCCAGCCTGCCAGCATGAGCAGCTTTGAGACAGGGCGGGTGCCTGATCTGCGTCAGCCGCTGGCGGTTGACCCGGCGCTGCGGCCGTTCTTCCTCCATCAAAAGGTGATCACCGCTGCTGGTGGGCTGGCTGGCCTGGAATACTGGCTCCTGCGCCATGGGGGCGGGGCTTGCCAGTACCAGCTCAGCGATTACCACTATCACGAACTGACCACCATGCGGCACGAGCCCGGCGCGATCCTTCTTTGCGGCCACTGCGACAACCGGCTGCGCGAGCAGTACACCGAACGGCTGGCGGAGCTGGCGCGTCAGAACGTCATCGACTGGGTGCTGGACATTGCCCGGGTGGCGCTGGCGCTCGACAAAACCCGTGAACTATCTCTGGCTGAATTGTGCTGGTGGGCTGTTCGTACCGGCGTCACCGATGCGCTGCCTGAATCCGTTGCCCGCGATGCATTGCGCCTGCCGGCGGAGAAACAAACGTACCGCGAGAGCGAGATCGTACCGTCGGTACCGGCCAGCAGCATCATCGCCGACAAGGCCCGCGCGCTACCTGCAGCACCTGCAACACCTGCAGGTGCGCCACCAGCCATTAAGCCAGTTGTGGGCGTGCTTGTGGATCCCGAATCACCGCAGACCCTGATGAAGCGGCCAAAGCGGACCCGTTGGGAGAACGCAAAGTATCTGGCATGGGTTAAGACGCAGCCCTGTGAATGCTGCGGCCGGCCGTCAGATGATCCACACCATCTCATCGGCTGGGGTCAGGGAGGCATGGCAACGAAGGCGCACGACAGTCTCGTGATCCCCCTGTGCCGCCAGCACCATACCGAACTACATAACGATCCGGTGAAATTCGAGCGTAAGCACGGTACTCAGCCGGAAATGATAATCAGAGTGCTGGACCGGGCCTTTGCGCTCGGCGTTCTGGCTTAAGGAGCAGTACAGGATGACACCACGTCAACGCCGCATTCATATCGAAGGTTTAGGTAAAGCAGCATCTGCACCGCGCAAAAGCTGGCTCGGCAAGTTCACACCCTTAACGTGCGTTCAGTCAGCCTGGATTAAATCCTTGCTGACGGTCTGGGGCGAATGCGTCGGCGGTAAAACCCGCGCGCAATACCGCCTGGAGAATTGCAGCCAGTTCTGGTCTGAGGTAAAGCAATCGGAGTGGTCGGACACTCAGCTGTCGCGCATCACTGAGGCACTGGGGCAGGCGAGGGAGGAGGGGTTCCGTGGCGTACAGGCGGCGTTGCGTGCCCGGTCAATTCTGTGGCCGGTGACCCTGTCAGCGTTAATCGAAGAGAGCGAGCGCCGCGATGATGCTGACTTTATTGAACAGATTATGCTGAATACCTTCGACCTGCACGACCCGGTGTATCTGGTTGGCCTGCAGTTCTACACCTCCCGCAAGAAGATATCCGACATCACGCGAGACTTACAGCAGGTCGCGCCTTGGCTGTCCGTTGACGAAGCCCGTAAGCGTGTGCGCTGGTGCCTTGAAATCTTTCGCGCGAAGGTGTTTCTGGCCGTCCGCCGGCAGATGCAAACTGAGCAAAAGTGAGATGTGTGTTAAATAATTTTAAAATGGAGTTGAAAACGGGCCAGAAAAATGAATAATCCATTCATGCTTGGCAGAGCTGCGCCACGATGGCAGCGTCGAAAAGCCCTTATCAAACATATCCTGAAACCTCGCTTCGGCGGGGTTTTTTCTTTTCTGAGGTCACCGTTTGGTGGCCTTTTCTAATTCAGGCTCCCGGAACCCCCATCACTCGTCTTGTCGTTAATTCATCCGGAGAGCCTGATCCTTTCCCACATAACACCCGCGAACCAGCGAGGTGAGAGAAATGAAAATGCATAATGACCCTCACTCCTGGACGGAGTTAATTGATCTGCTCCATAGCTGGTGGCGTGGTGAAACACCCATTGGCGCTGTGCTGCTGTCGGTTGTAATGGCAGTGCTGAGAATTGCCTACGGCGGCGGTGGCTGGAAAAAGATGCTGCTGGAAGGACTGATGTGCGGTGCCATGACGTTAACTGCTGTATCCGCTCTGGATTACGTCAACCTTCCGCAAACTCTCTCCATTGCAATCGGCGGGGCGCTGGGCTTTGTAGGCGTCGAACAGGTCCGTTCGGTGGCAAACCGAGTTATCAACGTCCGCTTTGGTGGCGACACCAAGTAAGGAACCCTATGAATCAGGCACAATTTCAAAAGGCGGCTGGTATCAGCGCCGAATTAGCTGCGCGCTGGTATCCGCATATCGACGCAGCAATGAAAGAGTTCGGCATCACCGCAGTTAACGATCAGGCCATGTTCATCGCGCAGCTGGGCCACGAGTCGGCAGGCTTTACCTCGCTGGTGGAGAACTTCAACTATTCGGTAGACGGCCTGAAGAGAACCTTCGGTAAACGCCTGACGCCGTATCAGTGCGAGATGCTGGGCCGGATCGACAATAAGCAGACCGCCCACCAGCCGCAGATCGCCAACCTGGTTTACGGTGGCCGCATGGGCAACACAGCTGAGGGCGACGGCTGGAAATATCGTGGCCGTGGCCTGCTGCAGATCACCGGGCGTGAGAACTACACTAAATGCGGTGCGGCCCTGAAACTGGATCTGGTAAGCGCGCCGGAACTGCTGGTGCAGGAGCGTCACGCAGCACGCTCGGCGGCCTGGTTCTTCGCATTACGCGGTTGCCTGATGTATTCCGGCGATATCGTACGGGTCACCCAGATCATCAACGGTGGGCAGAATGGGGTGGCTGACCGGAAGGTGCGTTACAGCCGGGCGCTGGCGGCGCTGTCATGAAGCTGCGATACGTTCTGCTGGCGCTGGTGGTCGCTATCTCGTTAACTGGGGCGATGGCCTGGCGTTCTGGCTGGAGCGCACATGCTGACCATATCAACGCGCTAGCGGCAAAGAAGAAAGAGAACGCCGAGAAAGCCATTCAGCCGGTAGAAGAGAAAGCCGCCGCGGCCACCGCCGAGGGCAAAGTGATTTACCGAACCATTACCCGCGACGTGGTGAAATATGTTCAGTCTCCGGATCGTACTGTGTGCCAGTTTGACGATGATGCTGTGCAGCTGCGCCAGCGTGCCATCGACGCTGCCAACTCCATCAGCGGATTTGATGCAGGAGCCGTGCAGAGGAAGTAATGCTGGCACCAATAGCGATGACGATCTGCAGGCTGATATCGAAACTGCGGAATGCCTGCGCCAGTTGCGCCTCAATATGTATCGCTGGCAGTCCTGGTATGTCGCGATAAAATGAAAATAGAATATCGCAATAGTTCCCTCTGTGGTTGAGTAACAAATGTCAACGCTGTCATAAAATGAATATTTGAAACTTAAATAATATTGTGTAGCTGTGGCTGTGATGGTAATTTCAAAGCCTTTGAACAAATGATTCTGAGGTTGGCATGGGAAGAGGTGTTGTAGCATTGCCTTTTGAGGTTCAGCAATGCGAAGATGGCTTTATAATTGGTGAAGCACTTTCTGCATTACAACTTAATTATTTTGCGCTGTATTGGGATAAAATAGCGGTACCAAAAAACAGATTCATAGGTCATGGTCTCTTCGACGGTAAAGAATTTATAGAATGCGGTTTACTTACCAGGCCTGTAATCGAATGGCGTTCTTTTGGGGCTGAAGAATTTCCTAGATTGCACTTACAATCACAGGTACAAGTTACAGATCACTTAAGGGGTACTGATAAGACAACGGCTTGGAGCATTCACCAGACTGGGGATAACTCTTTATTACTGGCTGATGCTTCAGTTTCAAAGGAAACTGTACGATTAGAGTTAGAAAATCTTTTACCTGTACCTGATGCAGGTGTTCCTCTGCATGAAATATTGGAATTCAAACATCGAAGAAAAGATGAACTGCAAGCGCTACACGCATATTGTGATGAGTTGTACTTCGAGATAATTAATTCAGGTGATCCTACTCTTCAGGCTGCAAAGACTTTCACAAAGCTTAAGCAGGCAATTTCTGACTTAGAAAAACTAAATGCTGAAGGGTGGCGAAGTCCTATAAAATTTGATCTTGATATATCACCAGAATTTGATTTATCAAATATTCGAGCTGGAATCGCGACAATATTGGGTGCTTTTAGCTCCCCACACATTCTTGAGACAGTAAGTGCAGGGGCGGTGATTGCGGTTCTGGAAGGGTTTGTAAAAATTAAACCTCGCCTTCAAAGCATGAGAAATGGTGCGAATACAAATCTCGCCTACATCTCTAAGGCTCGTGTCGAGGGTTTTTATAAGTGAGGTGAGCATGCCCATATCTTGGTATGGAAAAAAAATGGGATCCGCCTACTTACTCATAACTATAGGATCATTCATACAGTTCTGGTTTCCTAACGCGACATGGGTGCTGATTCCCCTTGTAGCCTTGCTCTTCGGTTTTGCCCGAGAAAAAAACTGAATGCTTATTTCCAATATCAGATTGAAAAACATAACCGCCTCTGGGCGGTTTTTTAGCATTACAGCAGGCATTCACTGAGTGCCTGTGATAATGCCAAATGAATAGAGGCGGGAATCATTTCCCGCCTGAATTGTTAAAAGCTGCGAGGAGCGGTGGATAGCACAGCTGAAATTTCGTCTTTCGATAAATTCCAGCTACGGTTCACGGCGTCAATTTTTTTATATTCATTGAGCATTGCGCTATATAGATGCTCGGTATGTGAGTGTGTATCGGCGATTGGTTGTTGTTGCTCAGAGTAGCGATTGAATTTCTGATACGCCTCAATGATGCTGAAGTAATCGCTTTCATTATTGCCATCAAAGCCGGGAATCTGGATGTCCCCATCATGGATTTTAAGGTGATGATCTTTCGTCAATGCTATCTGCTCATCTTCATTAAGCTTTCTAAATGCATTAGAAAGGCCACGATACATGTCCAAAACGGATGTTACGAAATCACGGTCCTCTTTACTGGGTTCATCGCTGTCCAGCCACGAGTGGTGGGCTTGCAATACCCACGTATTGCCTGACGAAACAGCATACTTAACTATCTCTGGATCAATATCAGTTTTGATACCCAGGTGAATGGCAATATCGCACAACATGATGGTGTTGATTTTATCTTTAAAATCCATGAAGTAACCCTCTGAAGTAAAAGGATAATATCAGCACATCTTTGCTCGTTAAGTCTATAGATCTAGCTCACATCAACATCAAATACCTGCATGAACATTCGTGGGACGATTCTGTGTGCAAACCCATCACGAGGTGTAAGGAGGGGTCATTATGCCGCCACGCACACCAAAGGCCTGTCGCGTTCGCGGCTGCCGCTCGACAACAACAGACCCATCAGGCTTCTGCGAGGGGCACAAGGGCGAGGGCTGGAAGCAGTATAAGCCCGGTCAGACACGACACCAGCGCGGCTACGGCACGAAATGGGAGATCATACGCGCGCGGATCCTGAAGCGTGACAAAGGGCTGTGCCAGGAGCATCTGAAGCAGGGGGTTGCCAAGTCTGCGTCATGCGTTGACCACATCACACCTAAGGCGCACGGCGGCACTGACGCCGATGCGAACCTGCAGAGCCTGTGCTGGTCCTGTCATGCCAAGAAGACCGCGCGCGACCGCATTAAGTGAGAGTGATTCTCGATTGCATCGAGCCGGGGGAGGGGGTGGTCAAATCCCTGAGGCCGACCGCCTTCCGGACTGCCCGCCTCCTCGTTTTTTTATACCCGCGAAAAATCAAATTTAACCAGGAGTGTCGCTTATGGCTGGAACGGCGGGGCGTTCCGGGCGCCGCCCAAAGCCAACGGCGCGCAAGGAGCTGGCCGGAAACCCCGGTAAGCGAGCCCTGAATAAAGAAGAGCCGGTGTTCACCCCCATCAAGGGCGTGGCGCCGCCGGACTGGTTTGAAGAAGAGAATCTGCCGCTCGCGGCGATCATGTGGGAGCTGACCACAAAAGAATTATGCGGGCAGGGCCTGATCTGTGTCACCGATCTCGCGGTGCTCGAGCGCTGGTGTGTCGCGTACGAGTTCTGGCGCCGGGCGGTAAAGAATATCGCTGTGGAAGGTCTGTCCATAACCGGTGCGATGGGCGGCAAGATAAAGAACCCTGAGCTGACTGCGAAGAAAGAACAGGAATCGGAGATGAGTTCTACCGGTTCAATGCTGGGCCTCGACCCTAGCAGTCGCCAGCGTCTGGTCGGGCTTGCCGGTCAGAAGAAAACCTCCAACCCATTCCTGAAGATGATCAGCTCATGAGCCGGAAATCGTATCCCAACGTTAACGCCGCGAATCAGTATGCCCGCAACGTTGTGCGGGGGAAGATCCCGGCGTGCCAGTATGTCATTCAGGCCTGCCAGCGCCATATCGACGATATGGCTCAGGAGAAAAGCCGAAAATTCCGGTACCGCTTTGACAAAGACATTGCGGAGAAGGCCGCGAAGTTTATCCAGCTGCTGCCGCACACCAAAGGGGAGTGGGCATTCAAGCGGATGCCGATCACCCTGGAACCCTGGCAGCTCTTTATCATCTGCTGTGCCTTTGGCTGGGTGCAGAAGGGGACAAGGCTTCGCCGTTTCCGGGAGGTTTATACCGAGATCCCCCGCAAGAATGGCAAGTCGGCGATCTCTGCTGGCGTGGCGCTCTACTGCTTCACCTGTGACAACGAGTTCGGTGCTGAGGTCTATTCTGGCGCCACAACAGAAAAGCAGGCGTGGGAAGTATTCCGCCCTGCGCGCCTGATGTGCAAACGCACCCCACTGTTAGTGGAGGCGTTCGGCATCGAGGTCAACGCTTCAAACCTGAACCGGCCGGAGGACGGCGCCCGCTTCGAGCCGCTGATCGGCAACCCCGGCGACGGGGCCTCGCCACACTGCGCGATAGTCGATGAATATCACGAGCACCCGACCGATGCGCTCTACACCACGATGCTAACGGGTATGGGTGCCCGTCGGCAGCCGCTAATGTGGGCAATCACCACGGCGGGCTACAACATCGAGGGGCCCTGCTACGACAAGCGGCGAGAAGTGATTGAAATGCTGAACGGCTCGGTGCCCAACGAGGAGCTGTTCGGCGTGGTTTATACAGTCGATGAAGGTGACGACTGGACCGACCCGAAGGTACTGGAGAAGGCAAACCCGAATATGGGGGTGTCGGTCTACCGCGACTTCCTGCTGAGCCAGCAACAGCGCGCTATCAATAATGCCCGCCAGGCGGGTGTGTTCAAAACGAAGCACCTCAATATCTGGGTCGCTGCCCGGGCCGCGTTCTTCAACCTGGTATCCTGGCAGAACTGCGAAGACAAGACGCTGACGCTGGAACAGTTCGAGGGGCAACCCTGCGTGCTGGCCTTCGACCTGGCGCGCAAACTGGACATGAACAGCATGCCGCGACTGTTTACCCGGGAGATTGACGGGAAAACACATTATTACTGCGTGGCGCCGCGGTTCTGGGTGCCGTATGACACGGTGTACAGCGTCGAAAAAAACGAAGATCGCCGGACTGCTGAGCGATTTCAAAAATGGGTAGAGATGGGGTTACTGACGGTAACTGACGGGGCGGAGGTGGATTACCGCTACATCCTTGAAGAGGCGAAGGCGGCGAATAAGCTGAACCCGGTCAGTGAGTCACCGATTGATCCATTTGGCGCAACCGGCCTTTCACACGATCTGGCCGATGAAGGGCTAAACCCTGTAACCATCATCCAGAACTACACCAACATGTCTGACCCGATGAAGGAGCTGGAAGCCGCCATTGAGTCGGGGCGTTTTCATCACGACGGCAACCCGATCATGAGCTGGTGTATCAGTAACGTCGTCGGCAAGTATCTGCCTGGTAACGACGATGTGGTTAAACCCATCAAAGAGCAGAACGAAAACAAAATCGACGGCGCGGTTGCGCTGATTATGGCGATCGGGCGGGCAATGCTCAAAGAGCCTGGTGATTTCCTTTCATCTCTCGATTCAGACGAAGAGTTCTTAATTCTATGAAATCACTTATCACCGATGTAATCGGGCTGGCCGGTTACGGCCTGCTCACGTCCGGATTTTACCTGCAGTTCGGGTTGGCTCCGGCACTGATGTTCTCCGGCGGACTCCTGCTGGTGGCGGCACTGGTTATGGCCAGAAGGGGGAAGCGTGCTGCTTGATTCTCTGTTCAGAAGTGAGTCGCTCGAAAATCCCGGTACGCCAATAACCGGTGATGCAGTTGATATGGAGGGATTATTCAGGGCGGATGTATACGTAAGCCCTGAAACGGCGATGAAGCTGGCGGCGGTGTATGCCTGTATTTACGTTCTGTCATCAAACCTCGCGCAGATGCCGCTGCATGTCATGCGAAAGCACAACGGCAGGGTCGAGCCAGCGCGGGATCATCCGGCGTTTTATTTGGTTCACGATGAGCCGAACACCTGGCAGACCAGCTATAAGTGGCGCGAACTGAAGCAACGTCACATCCTCGGCTGGGGCAATGGGTACACCTGGGTTAAGCGCAGCCGCCGCGGTGAAGTGACCTCCCTCGATTGCTGCATGCCGTGGGAAACGAACCTGATTAATACCGGCGGGCGCTACACCTACGGGCTCTACAACGAAGAGGGGGCTTTTGCCATCAGCCCCGACGACATGATCCACATCCGGGCGCTGGGAAATAACCAGAAAATGGGCCTCAGTCCGGTGATGCAGCACGCCGAAACAATTGGCATGGGCATGAGCGGGCAGAAGTATACGGAAAGCTTCTTCAGCGGAAATGCCCGCCCGGCCGGGATCGTGTCCGTTAAAAGCGCGCTCAACAAAGATAGCTGGGGCTGGCTTAAAGAACAGTGGCAGAAGGCGTCGCAGGCATTACGCAGCCAGGAAAACAAAACCATGCTCTTGCCTGCGGATCTGGATTACAAGGCGCTGACTGTGTCGCCGATTGACGCCCAGATCATCGACATGTCAAAGCTCAACCGCTCGATGATTGCCGGGATCTTTAACGTGCCGGCGCACATGATCAACGACCTGGAAAAAGCCTCATTCAGCAACATCACGCAGCAGGCCATTCAGTTTGTCCGCTACTCAATGATGCCTTGGGTGACGAACTGGGAGCAGGAGCTTAACCGCCGCCTGTTTACCCGTGCCGAACTGGCCGCCGGGTATTACGTCCGGTTTAACCTTACTGGCCTGTTACGCGGCACCCCGCAGGAACGCGCGCAGTTCTACCACTTTGCGATCACCGATGGCTGGATGAGCCGCAACGAAGCCCGCGCTTTCGAGGATATGAACCCGGTCGACGGCCTGGACGAAATGCTCGTCAGCGTAAACGCCGCCAACCCGGCGGACGATTTCAAAACCACCAAAACCGAAAAGGAAAAAACCGATGAGTGATCGCGAGACTCGCTGTTACAGCGGTGAGGTCCGAGCCGAACAGCTGGGGGAACAGCCCACGCGCATTATCGGTTACGGATCGGTGTTTAACAGCCGCTCCGAACCCCTCTGGGGATTCCGCGAGATTATTAAACCCGGCGCTTTCGATGACGTGCTGGGTGACGATATCCGCGGGCTGTTTAACCATGACCCGAACTTTATTCTCGGGCGCAGCGCTTCCGGTACGTTGAGCGTCAGTGTCGATGATAAAGGGCTTCGCTACGACATCGCGGCCCCTGACACTCAGACCATCCGTGATCTGGTGCTGGCACCGATGATGCGCGGCGATATCACTCAGTCGTCTTTCGCATTCAGGATCGCCCACGATGGCGAGCACTGGTATCAGGACGATGAGGGCATCGTCATTCGCGAGATTAACCGCTTTTCCCGGCTCTTTGATGTAAGCCCGGTGACCTATCCGGCCTATCAGGATGCCGATTCCGGAGTTCGCTCCATGAAAGCCTGGCAGGAGGCGCGCGACAGCGGCGCGCTGGCGCAAGCCATTAACCAACGAACGGCGCGCGAGCGCATGCTGACTCTTCTTAACGCGTAAGGAAAAACCATGAAATTGCATGAACTGAAGCAAAAACGTAACACCATTGCCCGCGAGATGCGTGCTCTGCATGAGGGGATCCCTGAAAATACCACCTGGACTGAAGAGCAGCGCACTCAGTGGAATAAAGCAAAACACGAGCTGGATGCTCTCGATGAACAAATCGGCCGCGAAGAAGAGCTGCGCCGTCACGATCAGAGCTACATTGACGAGCAGGAGCCGGAGCAGCGTCAGCGCCAGATTAACCCGGAGAAGCAGGCAGACGAGCGCCGCGCCGCGGCATTTGATCGCCTTCTCCGCCATGGCTTCGGTGAACTCACCGCCGAAGAGCGCCAGGCCGTTAAAGAGCTGCGCGCGCAGGGTACGTCTCCTGATGACAAAGGCGGCTATACCGTCCCTACCCAGATGCGTAACACCATCATTGATGCGATGAAGGCTTACGGCGGGATCGCGAGCGTTGCCCAGATTCTTAATACCTCGAACGGTCAGGATATTACCTGGTCCACTTCTGACGGGACCGCTGAAGAAGGCGAGCTGCTCGCTGAAAACACTGCGGCCAGTGAAGGTGATGTGACCTTCGGTACGGCGATCCTGGGTGCCAAAAAGCTGTCATCCAAAATCATCCGCGTCTCTAACGAACTGCTGCAGGACAGCGGCGTAGATATTGAAGCATACCTGGCGGGGCGTATTGCACAGCGTATTGGCCGAGGCGAAGCTAAGTACCTGGTCCAGGGTACGGGTGCAGGCACACCGCTGCAGCCAAAGGGACTCGCGGCTTCAGTAACCGGGACAGTGTCTGCAGCGGCGGCAGCAACCTTCACCTGGCAGGAAATGAACAACCTGAAACACGCGATTGATCCGGCATACCGCAGCGGACCTAAATTCCGTTGGGCATTTAATGACGGCACTCTTCAGGTCATTGAAGAGATGGTTGATGATCAGAAACGCCCGCTGTGGCTGCCGGATGTTGTTGGCGGTTCCCCGGCGACCGTTCTGGGTATTCCGTATGTGATCGATCAGGCAATTGATGCGGCGGCGGCGAGTAAGAAATTTATTTTCCTGGGTGATTTTAATCGCTTCATCGTTCGCCGCGTTTCCTATATGACCCTCAAGCGCCTGGTTGAACGTTACGCCGAATATGATCAGACCGCGTTCCTGGCGTTCCACCGCTTCGACTGTGTGTTGGAAGATACCGCAGCCATTAAAGCACTGGTGGGTAAAGCGCCGTAATTTATAGAACTGCGATAACGAATGCCGCGAAAGCGGTTTTTTTATGCCCGCAATCTGATGGTTGCGGGCTGGAGAAAGGCCATGGCACTAACCATTGACGAGTGCAAAGTGCAATGCCGTATTGATGGCGACGATCCTGGGGATAAACAGCTTCTGGAGATCTACATCGGTGCGGCGCGTCGTAAGGCTGAGAGCTACACGAATCGCCAGCTCTATGATGATGCGCTTCCAACAAATGATCCGGATGGGTTGGTTATCAAAGATGACGTCAAACTGGCGCTTATGCTGCTGGTGGGGCACTGGTACGAAAACAGAGAGCCAGTGAACATCGGCAATATCGTGTCGACGCTGCCATTTGGCTTTGAGTCTCTTCTTGAACCTTACCGATTCATTGCGCTGTAGGAGGTGATATGCAGGCAGGCAGGCTGCGGCACCGCGTCATCATTCAGAATTATGTAACCATCCGATCCCCCTCCGGTCAGCCCGTTGAGCAATGGTCTGATGGTGAAACGGTATGGGGTGAAGTTCTGGCGGTCAGTGGCCGCGAGCAGCTTTCCGCCGGCGCTGAGTCGCCTGAGGCAACAGTCAGGGTATGGATGCGTTTTCGTAAGGACATATCGGCCGCTTCACGGCTAAAGATACTAACGGGACCGCTTGCCGGCGCGCTGCTTAACGTTGTTGGCCAACCAATTCCTGACAGGAAGGGCGCTCGCCTGGAAATTCTTTGCAAGAGAGGTACTGAAAAGTGATCGATCTAAATCTGGACTTCTCAGGGCTTGAGGATATCGCCCGCGACCTTACCCGGCTGAGCAAAGCTGAGAACAACAAAGTGCTTCGTGATGCCACTCGGGCTGGCGCTGGCATATTGCGTGAGGAGGTTATTGGCCGGGCTCCGGTGGATACCGGAAAACTACGACGAAATGTAGTGGTGGTAACACAGCGTGGCCGAAGCGGAGAAATCACGTCTGGGGTCCATATCAGAGGCGTTAACCCCCGAACTGGCGGAAGCGACAATACGATGAAGGCATCCAACCCACGCAACGCTTTTTACTGGCGCTTTGTGGAACTCGGCACGTCCAAACTGGCACCTCATCCATTCGTCAGGCCCGCTTATGATGCCCGTGAGGATGAAGCTTATGCAGCTGCGGTTCAGCGCATGAATCAGGCGATCGATAAGGTGCTGAGCAAATGACTGAAGCTGATCTTTATCTGCCGCTTTCCAGCCTGGCTGGCGGACAGGTTTACCCATACGTCGCACCTTTATCGCCGGATGGGAATGTCTCGATCTCACCTCCCTGGCTGGTCTTCTCACTGCCGCAGGAAAATTCTGCTGATGTGTTCTGTGGCGCCGCAGAGTCAATGACCACCATTCAGATCGATGTTTATGCGTTAACTGTGGACGGCGCGCGAGAACTCCGTCGCCTTGCCATTGAAGCGCTTACTCCTCTCGGCATCACCGAGATCCGTAAATATCAGGATTACGAACCGGACTCCCAACTTTATCGCTCCACATTTGAGGCCAGCGTAACCTGGTAAGCCGACAACTTTACAATCACCCGCTCCGGCGGGTTTCTTATTTTCAGGAGACAGCCAATGAGCTCTCAGTATGAGAAATCGCAGGGTACGAAGATAGAGATCACTTCGGTACCCGCCACACCCGTTACGGTAGATACCGCCACCTTCCTGCCGCTGAATTGCACACTTAAAGAGGCGCAGTTCACCGCGGGGCAGAAGCAGGATATTGACGTTACAACCCTGTGCTCTGACGAGCAGGAAAATATCAATGGCCTGGCTGCTGCCTCTGAGATGTCTCTTTCTGGGAACTTCAAAGAAAACCCAGGGCAGGCAGCGCTGCGTGATGCTTACGACAATGACACCGTGTACGGCTTCCGCATCACTTTCCCATCCGGTGTAGGTTTCCAGTTTTTTGCTGAAGTACGCCAGCACACGTGGTCATCAGGTACAAACGGCGTTGTCGCCGCTACGTTCGCGCTACGCCTGAAAGGTAAGCCAACCCGCATCGTGGCGCCGCCAGCAGTTGCCCTGGCATTCACCACCGATCTGCCAGCAACCAAAGTTGCTGCGGTTGGCGATGACTTTTCGCTTGGCGTAGTGGTTACCGGCGGTACACCGCCATACCGTTATGACTGGTATAAAAACGGCGCTCATTCCGGCCTGAGTAATGCTACAACCACTATTGATTTTGATAATGCACAGGCGACAGCAAGCGGTCACCGGCAGGTGATCGTTACTGACTCCGTGGGCACCACCATTGTCTCCACTGTTTGTGACGTCGAAATCAGCTAACCGGAGCGCCGGGTAACCGGCGAAAAAAGTTATGGGTAAAAATATTCGCGAACTGGCGCTGGCCAGACTGTCTGGGTTCCGGAACAAAACTGAATCCGTAAAAGAGTGGGGTGGCGCCAGGGTGATCCTGCGCGAGCCATCAGCAGAAGCCTGGCTCCGCTGGCAAGAGATCGTTAAAGAGAGCGATGAAGAGCTTTCCGTCTCCGAGAAGGCCATGCGTAACCTGCGTGCCGACGTGACGCTGTTTATCGATGTGGTCTGTGACGAAAATCAGGAGCCCGTTTTTACGCCTGAAGATGCCGAAGAGGTGCAGGGCGTATACGGCCCGGTTCACTCCCGACTGCTGAAGCAGGCTCTGGATCTGATAACCAGCAGCGACGACGCCAAAAAAAAGTAGCCACGCCGGGCATGAAGTTTCTGATGGCGCTAGCTCTGCGGATGGGGCGTACCCTGGCGGAGCTGCGCCAAACCATGGCCCCCAGTGAATTACTTATGTGGGCTGAATACGATCGTATCAGCCCGGTCGGGGATGTCCGGGCCGATATTCATAATGCCCAGCTTGTTTCGGCAATCTATGGGGCGCAGGGCTTTAAAGTGCCTATAGACGAAGCAGTCATTCAGTGGGCGGGTGATGCGGAAGGGGCCAGCCAAAAGGATCCATTCGCAGGATTGGAAGCCGCATTTACTGTCGCTGCACAGTGACAAATAAATTATAAAACAATAGGATCGGCTCCTATTTTTTATGCTTTGGTAAGAAAAATGAAGAAGATAGTACTGTGTTTAATGATTTTGGGTTTCAGCTGTACATCAAACGCCACACAAACTCTGAATCCATTGGAGCCAAGCGAGTTGCAGACCTATGCCTCTACAATTTGCGCTGAGCACGCCAACCCAGAGCTTTGCAAAAGGGCATTTTTTAAATTTATGGGTTACGTCAAAACAAACGATGACTATTACTCTTTTTGTCAGAAGCAAAAAGAGTCAGGCATGACCGTTAATCTTGAATCATGTAATAAGTCTCGAGCCCTAAGAGATTTCATAGACAAAGTTTCCGATTAATTTATAACCTTAAAAAACCTGCTCAGCAGGTTTTTTTTCGCCTGGAGAATAGTAATGGCAACATTACGTGAGTTGATTATTAAAATATCCGCCAATTCGCAATCATTCCAGACGGAAATATCTCGAGCCTCCCGCATGGGGGCTGATTACTACAAAACCATGCAGAACGGTGGACGGCAGGCTGCGGCCGCTTCACGCGAAACCCGCACAGCCCTGGCTGAAGTGTCGGCTCAACTTAATGAAACAAAATCTGCAGCAATGGGCTTGGGTGGGGCTTTTGCTGGTGCGTTCGCAACCCAACAGCTGATCAACTATGCCGATACCTGGACGCAGCTCAATAGTCGCCTGAAACTTGCCTCGGGCAGCGCTGAAGAGTTCACTCAGAACCAGCGTGTACTGATGGATATTAGCCAGCGCACAGGAACTAGTGTTGAGGCAAATACCAATATGTTTTCGCGCATGTCGTCGTCGCTTAAGCAGTTGGGTTATACAGCCTCCGATACAGCAAAGATTACGGAGCTGGTGGCCACGACACTCAGACTTTCTGGTGCCGGTGCGAGCGAAGCCTCTGCGGTGATCACCCAGTTCGGTCAGTCGATGGCGTCGGGCGTGCTGCGCGGGGATGAGTTTAACTCAATTATGGAGAACGGCGGGCGGTTCGCCCAGGCGCTGGCTGATGGCCTTGGCGTTAACGTCGGGCAGTTGCGCGCAATGGCGGAGGCAGGGCAACTTACGGCAAACACTGTGATGCCGGCTTTGCTTGGCCAGCTGTCTAGGGTACGAGCTGAGGGTGCCCAGATGGGCGCTACCGTCGCGGCATCCGCGCAGCGTGTGGAAAACGCCTTTATGGCCTGGGTCGGTGGTGCCAATGAGGCGAGCGGTGCAACCAGTTCCCTGGCCGGCGGACTCGACTCCCTCGCCGAAAATATTGATTCAGTGGCAACAGCTGCAGGTGCACTGGTTGCCGTCGGGCTGGCGAGATATCTTGGTGGCATTGTATCAGGTACCGCATCAGCGACCGCTGGCGTGTTGAATGCCGCTAAAAGCGAGGTCGCCCTGGCCGAAGCCCAAGTGAGAGGAACGCAGATAAGCACGGCGCGTTCTCGCGCAGCTGTCTATCGCGCCCAGCAGGCGCTGGTGGCCGCACGTGGTACAGACGCTCAGGCGGCGGCAGAAAAACGTCTTTCAGCTACCCAGCAGTCATTGAGCCGCAACATTGCCGCCAGGACGGCCGCGCAGAGCGCGCTGAATAACGTGACAGCCGTTGGTTCCAGATTAATGGGGGGCGCGCTGGGGCTTATAGGTGGAGTGCCCGGCCTGGTGATGCTGGGTGCTGGCGCATGGTACACAATGTACCTTAACCAGGAGGAAGCGCGGCGATCTGCTCAGGAATATGCCAGTCAAATTGATCAGATCAGGGCCAAGACCGCACAGATGTCTTTGTCCGAGACGGACACAAATCGCAGTAAAACGGTGGATGCCCTTGTTGAGCAAAACCGACTAATCTCCGAGCAGGCCGAAAAAGTCAAATCAGTAACGTCCCAGATTAATGATTTGAACTCTGCGCGCGGTAAGCCGGGGATAACCAGCGAGAACGAGCAGAATATTTTGAAGGCCATTGCCATCGCTACAAGTCAGTTAAGCGTTGAAGAGGGCCGGCTGAATGAATTGCGCGGGAAATCTCAGGGTATACAACAAACTCTGGAAGAAATTGAGCGGCGCCGTAATGACTTAATTCGTGAGCAGGCATGGCAGCAAAATGCTGTTTATCAATCGCTCATCATGATGAATGGTCAGCATACAGAATTTAACCGCCTTCTGGGTCTTGGTAACAGTCTGCTGGCAGCACGACAGGGTTTGGCCGTAACGCCGATGCGAATTCCACAAGCTGAAATTAGCGGAAAACAGGCGGATGCGTTAGAGAAGGCAAGGCAGGACCTTGAGCTGTCAAAACTCAAAGGCGAAGCGCGCGAGCGAGCGCGTCTTGGTTTTTCTGCTGATGCTCTTGGCCTCACCAGCGATCCCGAATTCCAGACTGCCCGACAGAATTACATTGGCACAAGTCTGGAAGCCTGGCGCAATAACGAGGCCAGCAAACCTGAGAAAAAAACGCCCAAGTCTGACGAGCAAAAAGCATCAGAGAAGCTGGAAGAAACCTATAAGCGGCTTATCAGTCAGCAACAGGAGCAGATCGCTCTATCCGGTCAAAGCACTGATCTCGCCAAAACAAAATACCAGGTTACCCGAGGTGAATTGGCCGCTTTAACTGAAAGCCAAAAGGCCGAACTGCTGCGTAATTCCGCTGCGCTTGATCACCTCAATGCAGTTGAACGTCTGAAATCTCTGAATGAGGAATTACTGAAGCCAGAGGAGGCGCTGCTAAACACTACCAAGGAACGTATCAAGTTGCTGCGGGAGGCCGCACCTGCGACTGAAGAATACCGTAAAACCATGGAGCGCATCTCCAAGGCGTCGGTTCAGGAAGCGCCCAAGTTCGGTGGTATCGATGCGTCTGTCGGCGGCGCGAGTGGCGAACTCATCCGGGTTGCGGAGGCGCAAAAAGAACTGGATAAATGGCACTCTACTCAACTTGAAATGCAGAAAAAATTGCTCGATGAGAAAGAGATCAACGAGCAAACCTATGCCGACCGTGTTGCTGAAATTAATAAGACGAACGCCACACGGCTTGAGGATATTCAGGCCGGTTACACATCAGCCAGCCTTTCCATGTTCTCAGATCTCGCTGGCCAGTCGGCGCAACTGCTGCAGAGCATCGGTCAGGAAGGCAGTCTCGCTTACAAAACATTGTTCATTGCCAGCAAGGCCGCTGCTATGGCCCAGGCCGTGATCAACACCGAGCTGGCAGCAACTAAAGCTATGGCTGAAGGCGGCATGATTATGGGGATCCCGGCGGCAACCGCGATTCGCGCAGTAGGCTACGCCTCAGTGGCCATGATTGCCGGGCAGACACTCGCAGGCATGGCGCACGACGGGATTGACCGGGTGCCGGAAACAGGCACGTGGTTACTGCAAAAGGGAGAACGCGTGGTCACGGCCAGCACGTCGGCCAAGCTTGACGCGACCCTGGAGAGGGTGCAGCAGTCACGGCAGGCTTCTGCAGGCGGCACCTTCCATATTCAAAATTCATTCACCGGCAAACCCGACGACGCGACGTTAATGGCTATCGACCAGCGGAACCGGCAATTAGCCGTTTCGCTCCGTAAAGAACTGGCCTCCCAGGTTGTCAAACCTGACGGGGACTTTGGCCGGGCGCTGCAGTCCGTTTACCCGAACCGGAGACGAGGATAATGGCAGATATTGTCTACCCACATGATTACCTGCCAATGCCGCTGCAGGATGGATATGGCTTCAAACCTGTCAGCCCCCTAAAGCGAACTGAAACCACATCCGGCCGCGCCCGGCAGCGGCGAAAATATACGTCAACACCGACCATTGCCAACGTGAACTGGATTTTCACGAAGCATAATCAGGCACAGCTTTTTGAAGCCTGGTTTCGTGATGCGCTAACAGATGGGGCCGCATGGTTTCTGATGAGACTGCAAACCCCGCTGGGCTGCCAGCAAACGTACAAATGCCGTTTCACCGACATTTATGAGGGGCCAACGCTGGTTTCTCCAAAATATTGGCGTTACAGCGCTCAGCTTGAATTATGGGAACGTCCTTTGCTTCCGCCAGGTTGGGGGCTTTTCCCTGAACTGGTGGCGGGATCCGATATTATCGATCTGGCTTTGAATAAGGAGTGGCCAGAAGCATGACCAGCGCAGTTCTCAACCGGCTTTATGCATCCGGCGGCGATGAGGTGATTCTGGACACGCTGCAAATCACCGTTGGTGGTCAGGATTACTGGCTGACCCGCGGTTGGAACGACATAACCGTTACCCTGGAAACGGGCAGCGAGGCGACATTCACCGGTTCTGCCATTGATGTGGCGCTGCCAGCGCGCAACGCCGACGGCACGCAGGATCTTAAATTCGCCATCAGCAATATCGACGGCATTGTATCAACGGCGATCCGTAATGCGCTCGACAATTTGAGCAATGCATCACTGACCTTTCGACGGTATGTTTCCACTGATTTGTCGGCTCCCGCGTCACCGCCGTTCACCCTGGCGATCAAAGAGGGTTCTTGGACTGCAACAGAGGTGCAGATCACCGCTGGCTACATGAATATTCTCGATACATCGTGGCCGCGCTACCGTTACACACTGACGGACTTCCCGGGCCTTCGTTACCTCCAGTAGGACATCACTATGTTCAATCCTGACAAATACCGTTCAGTTACCTGGCTGAAAGGCGGGCGCGCTTTCCCTGCGCTCGACTGCTTTGGCATCGTTAACGAAATTCGGCGCGATCTGGGCCTGAAGCCCTGGCCTGAATTCACGGGGGTCACAAAAGACGATAACGGCCTCGACCGGGAGGCGCGCGGGCTGATGACCGACCTGCAACGTTGCGATCCTGCGCCGGGCGCGGGCATTGCCTGTTACTCCGGCTCTGTGGTTACGCATGTCGCGATCGTCGTGGAGATTGACGGCATGCTGCATGCTGCCGAGTGCAATCCCCGCACTAACGTGACCTTCCTGCCGCTGGCGCGGTTTGCGCGCCGCTTTGTCTGCCTGGAGTACTATCAGTGACGATACGAATCTTTCCTTCCCGGCTGCCTGGCGAGCCACTGGAAACCCACCTTCATGAAACGCTGACAATCAGCGCCTGGTTGGCACAGAACGTTAAGGGATGGACGCCAGAGCAGCAGCACCCAATAGCGGTGGAAATTGCCGGTGTTCCTGTTCCGCCAGTTGAGTGGCCACTGTGCACTATTCGCCCTGACAGTGATGTCAGGATGTATCCGGTGCCTTACGGCACCGGTGTGGAAATTGCGCTATGGGCCGCTGTTGCTGTTGCGGTAGCTTCTGCGGCGTACTCACTTTACATGATGAGTACTATGCAGACGGGGGCCGCCAGCCAGCCAGGCAGCGGTGACCAGCTCGATCTCAACCCGGCGAAAGCCAACATGGCAAAACTCGGTGACCCGATTCGGGAAATCTTTGGCCGGTACCGCGTCTGGCCTGACTATGTCATGCAGCCGGTCAGCCGCTTCGTTGGCGAAACCAGCTTCGTTACCAGCATGTTCGTCGCTGTTGGCGTTGGAAATGTTTCTTTGCCTAAATCGGATATCAGAATAGGTAACACACCAATTTCTGCCTTCGGTGATGATGTGACTTACACCCTCTATCCCCCCGGCGCGGACGTTTCTTCCGACAGCCGGACAGAGAACTGGTACAACTCCGGCGAAGTTGGCAACACCACATCAGGTACCGCTGGCCTGGATCTGGGCTCGAGCGGACCACAAACTGTCGGTATTAGCGCGGACGCGGTACTGGTCAGTGGCAACACCGTTACGCTCATATCAACGGGTAGCAGCGATGAAGATTCGGACGTACCGGAATCATGGGCTGCAGGCACAATTATTACTATTGAGGCCCCTGCCTCATGGAGTGTCTCGAACTCGGGCGGTTACAACGTTATTTACGGTGAAATGGACGAGCTGTCCCCGGTGGTGGGCATGCCAGTTAATCTGGGCTTCAACAATACTGATTATGATCTCGTGATAGCAAGTTACATCCCAGGGGTTGCTGCTGTTCCAGGCGTTGGCGGATCTGCGGCAAGTGTTCTGGCCAGCGCAGCCCCTTCGGTTTACGATTACTCCACAGCGCCGGTGACGTTCAATATTACGTGGCAGGGAACAACGTGGCCGGTGTCGCTGCTGACAAACTATGTGACCATGAGCGGGCTGGTTTCAACAATAACATCTCAGCTGACAGGCTCCGGGTTGATCGCGCGCGACAACTCGGGTCGAATCGAAATTACTGAATCTTCCAGTCCCTTCTCAGGCGATACAATTACTCACAGTACCCTGCCACAATCTGCGTTTGGGAATACGCCAGTCAGCACACCGGGCGTTAAATCTTCTGGCGGAACACCTGAAGTTCGCGCCCATATTACGCTCGCCTACAACAGCGCTACCGGCAAGCCGTTCACAGGGATCCCGGCGGGTACACAGCGCATCTCAATTGGCTACGCCGACAACAAGTACCGGATTACTGACGTGGACAGCCAGACCATTACTGTCGAGCGCGTTTTAATTTCCCAGGTACAGCAGGGGATCCCACCTGCCACAGTTGAAGTAGTGACCGTTGACAGCACATGGCCCGGATTTACTGACCGTACTTTACTGGATGCCAGTATTACCGGGGTAAATGATGACTATGACTGGGTAGGCCCGTTCCTCGTTTGTCCTGATGGTGAAACCACAACCCGGTTTGAAGTGAACCTCAATTTTCAGAACGGGCTGGTTAAGTACAGCGATAAAGGGAACAAGAAGAATAAGACCGTTGAGATCATCATCCAGTATCGGGATGCGACTACTGCTGGTGAATGGACTGAACAGGTGTTGAGCTGGAGGAGGAAAACCGAAAATCAGATAGGGTTTACCCGGGCATTCGCCGTTCCTGCAGGACAGTATGAAATCCGCATGAGAAGAAAGGAGCCGGTAGCCGGCGGCAGTACGCGCGATCAGGTTTTCTGGCAGGCGCTTCGCTCCAGGTTGTCGTCGCGCCCGCGTCGCTATCCAGGTATCACGACAATGGCTCTGACTGTCAGGACCGGTAACCGCCTGGCTGCGCAGTCAGACCGGCGTATAAACGTCACTCCCACCCGACTTTATGACGGGCATGCCTCACGCACGATCAGCGGGGCGCTGTACCACGTTCTCGAATCACTCGGCTTTAAGCCGGAACAGATTGACCATGCAGCGATCGATTCGCTGGAGCAGAACTACTGGACGCCCCGCGGTGAGACGTTCGACTGGGCAACCGGTGATAGTAAATCAGCACTGGAAGTGCTGAAGATCATCGCCGGGGCGGGGATGGGCTACGTCCTGCTGTCAGATGGCCTGGTGTCCGCCGGGCGTGAAGGGGTGAAAAACTGGACGGGGATGATCACCCCGCAGGAAACTACCGAAGAACTGCAGACCGCGTTTAAGGCGCCGAGTCAGGATGATTACGGCGGGGTCGATGTCACCTATATCAATGGCACTACGTGGGCTGAAGAAACTGTTCAGTGCCGGTTGCCCGGAAACCCGACTCCCGTCAAGGTGGAAGATTACAAACTGGAAGGGGTAGTAGACAGGGATCGGGCATATCGGATCGGCATGCGTCGGTTGCTGGGTTATCGGCTGCAGCGCCTGCAGCACACCACAACCACTGAAATGGATGCGCTATGCTACCAGTTTATGGATCGCATCATCCTTGCTGATGACATTCCTGGCAGTCAGACCCTAAGCTGCCTAATTACAGATATGAATTGGGACAGCACAGCGATCACGCTGACGCTCAGCGAGCCACCGGACTGGAGCTTTCCAAATCCACGCGTGGTGATCCGTCACCAGGACGGCCGGGCATCGGCGTTGCTGGTTCCTACGCGCATTGATGATTACACGCTACGTATTCCGTACAGTGCCGCGCTGGCGCCAGAGGATTGGGAGATGGACAGTCCATATATTGAGCCGCCGCGCCTCCTGTTCTGTTCAACATCCCGCGTGGGATATGACGCCCTGCTTGGGGAGATTGCCCCGGGCAGCGACGGCACCAGTAGCGTTACTGCTATTCAGTACCATCCCGGCAAATATCAATACGACGACGCCAGTTATCCCGGTGACGCCACGTAAACATCAAAATAACTGATAACCCGCTTCGGCGGGTTTTTTTATGCCCGGAGCGAGCATGACAATCTATTTCACGAAAAATCCATTGGGTTCTTCCAGTCCGTACGATCTCTTCGATAATTCGCAGAACTTTGACACAGCAGTTAACAGCATTACTGCGGCTATATGGCAGGATCGCTTTGGGAAAAATCGCCTGACTTGGTATGGTATCGAATCTCTCGCAATGCAATCGATGCTTAATTATGGCTATATCACGGCGAAATCTTTTGAGCAGGGTTATACCCTCCACACTCCTAACACTGTTCTGCAGCTCGAAAGCAATGGCGAATACTACCGCTGGGATGGAGACTGGTCGCAGCCCAAAGTTGTCCCGCCTGGTTCCACTCCGGAAAGCGCGGGCGGAATCGGGCCGGGAAAATGGGTTGGGGTTGGAGATGCTTCGTTAAGGGCGGATTTAAAAAAGCAGACCGGGGCGGCTCTGATTGGCATTGACAACGGGCGAACCCAGCAGGATAAAAACCAGGAGTTCAGAACGATACTGGACTATCCAGGGGCATCATCTCTTGAACGAGCTACCGCGATGATTGCGGGGGTAGGGTATGTACGACTGGCAAACGGTGAGCATGAGTTTACCACTGGCACCCTGGATGCGCCTCTGTATTTCGATTATGGCGCCTATATCACTATACCTGCTGGCAATACGCTGACAATCACCGGAAATATTGAGTCGCCCAAGCAATACATATTTCGTGGTGATGGCTCTGTTTTATTGCGTAATGATGAGGACAGCGGTGAAGATTCACATGATGTCCACGCCTCCTGGTTTGGTGTTGTGCCTGTTAATGACGCCGGTGTAGATCAGGCACCGGCACTCGCAAAGCTGTTTGCATCGCTGGACAATTCACGCGAAGGCTCCGTCGATTTCGATAGCGGTCGTTATCCGATAGGTTTCGGACTGATAGTGCCGCGGGCAACATGGATACGCTGCCTGGGATCGCGTCGTACTATTTTCGAGGCGCTGGGTAATGGTTATGATTTATTTACCGCCCAGGCTAATGGCGTACGCTTCTCTGGCATGCAATTTGAGCTTTCCGATAATTTCCCTACGATCTTCCGCAGTTCGGGTTGGTTTATCAACTCTAACCAGCAACTGGTTGAGCTGGATGATGTATGGGTGGGGAAGGCCTCAAACAGCATCCTTCTCTCCGGAGGGAAATCCACTGCCAAACAGATCCGGGCCACATTTGATGAAGGTGTTGATGTAGGTGCGAACTCATGCGTTATCTGCGTTGAAGGCTCTGATGCCCTCGTTGAAGATGTGATGGTGGTTGGTGACGGCCTTGGGCCAGCGGCAATTGTCAGCGTCGGCGGTCAGGGGGTTAACAATATTACCTCAGCAACCGTGACCGGTGTTCGCAGCAACTGCAAGTCCATTCCCGTCAGCATTACGGCTAAATCAAAGCAGATCAGCGGCGTGAAGGTCAATGATATTAACTGCAGGGGATTATCTGGTTTCGAGGCGCCTGCCGTCGTGAGCATTGAAACCACAGGGACAGGCTCTGTAGATGGCGTGTCGATCGACGGGGTTATGGCTAATGATAAGGTTATCAACGGGATCAGCATCAAGCAGGGTGGTACGGGGGCTACCCGGAGGATATCAGTCTGCAATACTAAGGTTCTCGGTGGTACCGGCGTCGGTGTAAGGCTCGAGCGTGTCGCTGGAACACTTGATGGCATCATAGTAGATCAAACCGTCGATGTGCTGGGGGTTGCCACGCCATTCCAGCGTATTGGCACCATGAACAACGTATCCTTGTCTCCTGGCGCAATCAAGGATACCAATTTCCCTATCAGTTACGATGCAACCGTTGCCGATGATGCAGTATTTTCAGTTTTCATGCCTGCTTCTGCGTTTACCGGATTTTTGATGGTAAGCATAGGCCCGGCAGAATACCTCATCGCCATCGCGCGAGCTGTTTCGGTGGCGCAAATCACCTCAGTAAGCAAATCATCTGGTGTTGATGTGAGCACGCTCGTTCTGACGGGCACAACCGGCACGGACGGAAAGATTACCGTAAGCTCAACTGCCGGGGCAATCTACGTCGAGAACAGATCCGGAACTTCACAGCGCATCAGCGTAACACTGATGTATGGAGCTAAGTAATTCCTAAGATATAGAACCGCTCACTTAATCTTGATCTGCACCCTCTTTAAAACTACTGTATAAATACACAGTAAAATAAAAAGGAGGGTTTATGCCACGCAGAATCGATATTGAGGGTGCTTTTCGCACAGCCATTAAAGACGAGCCCAGCGGGCGCCGCACGGTGACTACTGAGGATTTCGTGAAGCACCTGGCCCGCGCTAACTGGAACTGGTCGCTTAAAGAGGCGAACGACTGGATCGAGAGCCACGTTTCGACCTTTAAAGACATTTCGCCTAACGAGGGTCAGGCGCGCACCTTCATGCTCTACAACCCTAACGGAGGGCTGTGACATGGGCTTCCCTTCACCAGCTGCTGATTACGTAGCACCACGTTTATCTCCGGAAATTATCTGCGGTGTCGGCAACGATACTCGCATCTTGGAAACGTCTTCCGGGTTTGCTGTTATCGAACCTGTTACCCGACTGGTGCAGGGACAGATTCTGCTGATCCTCAGTGGGGGGCAGACACAATTCGCACGTTTTCTGGGAAAAGCGTTAATCACGGAGGACGGCGAGGCGATAGAAGGCGACGCAGCGGAAGAAGTCGAGGTCATGGGCAGGGTGACTTTCTTCATCAATAGTACAGACACAGATGACGTACCCACCATCTGAAGTATTGGAGGTCATCAAATCCAATAAATTATGTTCTGCAAAACTATTTTTTAATATCCAAAAATCAATAGCTTAAATAGGTGATATTTATCGGTAATTTCCGAAATGAATTTCAAGGAAATTTCTTATTTATCAGCCTGATAATTTAATATCAGAATGCTACCGGTCTGGTACATGGATATCGACACCGAAGTGCGCTTTAAGGCGGGGGATCAGCAGCAAAATATCAATACCCGTCTGGACCCGTGGGTGTTTATGTTCTCGGCGGGATACCGCTTCTGACAAATAAGAAGGCCCCGAGGGGCCTTTTTTTATTTACTTACGCCCTAACAGCAGGCCAAGAACAATACCCACCGCACCCGCGGCAATCAGGCCGGTAAGGGGGTTATTTTTCACCGCGTCGGTCACATCAGTAACAACGTCGCTTGCCTGTGCAGCATATTTGCGCCCGGCACCCTTCAGCTGATGTTTTGGCGAATCAACGGCCTCGCCAAACTGCTGCTGTGCAGCACCGGCGAATTCATCCAGTTTGTTCTTCGCTTTTTCACCTGCATATTGTGCATCATTATCAAGATTTTGGTCTGACATAACGTTCTCCTTTTGTAGTCAATGTAAAGCATAGACTCAACAGGGATATCCTGGAGAAAATGGGATTAATACTTAAGAAAGGGTGGCCTGGCGCCACCCTCTTATTATTTTTGGATGAGATAGCGGATGGTGGGCCCATCCTGTTGGATATCCAGTACCGTATAGCCGTGGTTTCTGGCGTCCACGGGAATATTGTTGATGGATTGAGGGCAGTCGCTCACCACCTCCAGGATCTCGCCCTTTTTCAGTTGCGGCATCGCCTCAAGCGTGGCAACCGCCGGGTAGGGGCAAGGTTCGCCCAGCATATCGAGGCGGTAGTCGGGAACGATCGCTTTCATGCGGCTTCCTCACGAATGTCAGTTTTCATGGCAGCGCGGCGGAAGAAGCGTTTCTCCTGCGCCAGCACCAACAAAAAGGCGACCAGCAGCAAAATGTAGGTCACCAGCAATCCACCCAGCGGGCCAAAGGTGTTGAGAAGATTAACCTTGTCCCAGTTGGTCGCCAGCGCGGGGGATAAATCATCCCACCAGTAAGCCAGCAGGGTCGAGCCAATCACATTACCCAGACCAACCCACCAGTAGTGCACCTGGCCTTCCACCGCGCGGTACATCCACCCGGTCTCGCACCCGCCCGCCAGCACAATCCCAAAGCCAAACAGTAGCCCGCCGATCACGGCGTTCGGCCCGGCCCACATGATTTTAGGCGCGACACCCAGCTGGACGTAGCTGAAGATCCCGATGGCGCTCACCGCCATCCCGGCGATAATCGCCTTCGCCATCATGGTGCGTCCGGTGATCCACATATCGCGAAACGCGGAGGTAAAGCAGATCTGCGCCCGCTCGTTAAGCAGACCAAATCCGACACCGAACAGCATCGCCAGCCCGAGCTTCGGCTGGTTTAGCGCGGTACAGAGCGCTCAAGCCAGCATGCCGAAGAAGACCAGCATCCCGAGACGAAAGCGACGACGGGCCTGATCCGGCTTCTGCGTTAACGGCGAGGCCGCGCTCACTTTTTGCATTTTGACCGGAATACGGAACAGGGGCAGCAAGGTAAAGCGCGCGCCAAAGTACGAGCCGACGGCGGTGGCGAGCGCAAAAAACCAGGCGTGGAGGGAGAACTGCGGGATCCCGGTAAAGAAAGCCGCGAGGTTACAGCCCATCGCCAGGCGCGCACCAAACCCGGCGATGATACCGCCAACCACCGCCTGGGCGATGCGGATCCGGCTGTGCGGCATGCGCAGCTTGACGTTGTTGGCCCAGAGTGCGGCAGCGAAACAGCCGCCGAACATACCGATGATCATCATGCCGTCGATGCGTGTCAGTGGGGAGCCATCAAGGTGAATGAGTTTGAAGTAACCCCACGCTTCGGTGTGAACACCTGCCAGTTGCAGCAACTGTCCGCCCCAACGGGTAAATTCACCCGTAACCGCCCAGAAAGTGCCGGTGATGCCAAAATAGTAGGTGGAGAGGATCCCGGCAGCGATAACGGCAGGAACAGGTGACCAGAACTTAATTAAATAAGTCTGCTTAAAATATTGCCATGACATAGTTAAGCCTCTGAACTCAGAAGGTTTAAGGAGGAAGTGTTATAAAACGTGAGGATGATACGCCGGGAAACGCGATTGAAAAGGATTAACTGCGTTAAAGATCGAAGGGATCAATTTATGCGTGAAGCCGCCTGGTAAAAAACCAGACGGCGACTCTTTTACTGCGGACGGGTTGCGGCTTTCATGGCGCTGACAAAGGCTTTCAGCTCGCTCAACATCTGTTCAGGCTTATCGACATTGTTCTCAATAATTTTGACGATTGCTGAGCCGGAAATCGCCCCGGTCGCCCCGGCGCCCAGCGCCGCGGTCACCTGCTCAGGCGCTGAAATGCCAAAGCCCTGCAGTGGCGGTGCGGCATTGTACTCCGTCAGTTTTTCCACCAGATGGTGCAGCGGCAGGGCGGCTTTGTTCTCCGCACCCGTCACCCCGGCGCGGGACAGCAGGTAGGTATAGCCGCGACCGTGGGAGGCGATCTGGCGCAGCAGGTTATCATCGGCATTCGGTGGGCAGATAAAGATCGGCGCAACGTTGTGCCGCATCGCCGCCTGGCGGAACGGAGCCGACTCCTCGACCGGGACATCGGCGACCAGCACGGAATCCACGCCCACGCGCGCGCACTCGGCGTAGAACTCATCGATACCGCGGTTAAAGACCAGGTTGGCATACATCAGCAGCCCGATGGGAATGGTCGGGTATTTCTGACGAACCGTCGCCAGCATCTCAAAGCATTGGGTCGGGGTCACCCCTGCGGCGAAAGCGCGCAGGGTAGCGGCCTGGATGGTTGGGCCGTCGGCCAACGGATCGGAGAAGGGGATGCCCAGCTCCAGCGCGTCTGCGCCCGCTTCAACCAGGGCGTCGATGATTTTCAGCGACTGCTCAGGAGAGGGGTCGCCCAGCGTGACGAAGGGAACAAACGCGCCTTCCTTGCGGGCCTTAAGTTCAGCAAACACGTTATCGTAACGTTCCATCAGATTTCCCCTCGTGCTTTCAGAATATCGTGAACGGTGAAGATGTCTTTATCACCGCGACCGGAAAGGTTGACCACCAGCAGCTGCTCTTTTTCCGGGTTCTCTTTGATCATTTTCAGGGCATGGGCGAGGGCGTGGGAAGACTCCAGTGCCGGGATAATCCCCTCCTTACGGCACAGGGTCTTGAACGCCTCCAGCGCTTCGTCATCGGTAATCGAGACATACTCGGCGCGACCGATGCTGTTCAGGTGTGCGTGCTGCGGCCCCACGGACGGGAAGTCCAGCCCGGCAGAGATGGAGTACGACTCTTCAATCTGGCCTTCGTCGGTCTGCATCATCGGCGCTTTCATGCCGAAGTAGATGCCTACGCGGCCATGCTTCAGAGGCGCGCCGTGTTCACCGGTTTCAATCCCGTGACCAGCAGGTTCAACGCCGATCAGCCCCACACGGGTATCGTCGATGAAGTCAGCAAACATGCCGATGGCGTTTGAGCCGCCGCCCACGCAGGCGATCACCGCATCCGGCAGGCGACCCTCTTTTTCGAGGATCTGCGCTTTGGTCTCTTCGCCGATCATGCGCTGGAATTCACGCACGATGGTCGGGAACGGGTGTGGGCCCGCGGCGGTACCGAGCATATAGTGGGCGTTTTCATAGTTACCGGACCAGTCGCGCAGCGCCTCGTTACAGGCATCTTTCAGGGTGGCCGAGCCACTGTGCACCGGGATCACTTCCGCACCCATCAGACGCATACGGAAGACGTTCGGCGACTGACGCTCAACATCTTTTGCCCCCATGTAGATACGGCATTTCAGGCCGAGCAGGGCGCTGGCCAGCGCCGACGCCACGCCGTGCTGACCGGCCCCGGTTTCGGCAATGATTTCGGTTTTACCCATCCGTTTTGCCAGCAGCGCCTGCCCCAGCACCTGGTTGGTTTTATGTGCGCCGCCGTGGAGCAGATCTTCACGCTTCAGATACAGGGTGGTATTCGTCCCCTCTGTCAGGTTGCGGCATTTGGTCAGGGCCGTAGGGCGTCCGGCGTAGTTTTTCAGCAGGTCGGTGAACTCAGCCTGGAAGAGCGGATCTTTTTGCGCACTCACGAACGCCTCTTCAAGCTGGCGCAGGGCGGGCATCAGGATTTGCGGCACATACATGCCGCCAAACTCACCAAAATAGGGATTTAATAATGTGGTCATCTTCTCTTCCTTAATATGCACGCAGCGTTTTGAACACCGAAGCCAGTTTGCTGGCATCTTTTATGCCCGGCTGCGACTCAACGCCTGAATTAAAATCGAGACCTGCGCAGCCCGCTTTGGCGGCTTCAACGCAGTTATCGGGGCTTAAGCCCCCGGCGAGCAGGACGTTATCCAGCTTCTCGCCGTTGAGCAGTGACCAGTCAAAACGCTGCCCGGTTCCGCCCTGGCCGTTATCCAGTACATACTTATCAACATGTCGCAGTGTGCGAGGCGGCAAGTTTTCGGCCACGCTCAGCGCTTTCCAGATTTGCACCTGCGGTTTTAGCCTTTCACGCAGGACATCGATATACGCCTGGTCTTCGCTGCCGTGCAGCTGAACGGCGGCGAGGGAAAGCGACTCTGCCGTGGCCGCCACCTGTTCGATGGCACCATTGCGGAAGACGCCCACATACTGTAACGGGGCGGCGGCGATCACTTCGCGCGCCTGCGTTTCGCTGACGTTACGCGGGGAGGCGTCAACAAAGATCAGCCCGCCGTAAATGGCGCCCGCTTCATAAGCGGCGGCAGCATCCTGTGGACGCGTCAGGCCGCAGACCTTGTTCTCCCCCAGCAGCACGCGACGTACCGCGGCGCTGAGATCGTCCTGCTCCATCATCGCCGACCCAATCAGGAAGCCGTTGGCGAAGTGGCTCAGCTCGCGAACCTGGGCATAACTGTTGATGCCGGACTCGCTAATCACCGTTACGCCTGCGCCCAGACGCGGCGCCAGTTGGCGGGTGCGGTTCAGGTCGATGGAGAGATCGCGCAGGTCGCGGTTATTGATCCCGACCACTTTTGCCTCGAGGGCGATAGCGCGCTCCAGCTCCTCTTCGTTGCTCACTTCGGTCAGCACACCCATGTTCAGGCTGTGCGCGACCGCGGCAAGCTGGCGGTACTGTTCATCGTCCAGGACCGAGAGCATCAGCAGGCAGGCGTCGGCCTGATAAAAACGCGCCAGCCAGATTTGATACGGGTCGATGATAAAGTCTTTGCACAAAATCGGCTGCGGCGCGATGCCGCTGACGATGGGCAGAAAATCAAAACTTCCCTGAAAATATTTCTCATCGGTCAGCACCGAAATAGCCGAAGCGTGGTGCTTATAGATGGCGGCGATCTTCGCCGGGTCGAAATCGTCGCGGATCACCCCTTTCGACGGGGAGGCCTTTTTGCACTCCAGGATAAATGCGGTGCGCGCGCCCTGCAGGGCCTCATAAAAACGACGGCTGCTCGGTACCACGTCATTCTGGAAACTGGCGAGCGGCTGCTGCTGTTTCCGCGCTTCAACCCAGATGGCCTTATCGGCAACGATTTTCGCTAATACGGTCTGCATTGTTTACCCTCTTGCCGCAAGTGCGGTCACTCGGTCATAGGCTGCGCCGGAGCGCAGCACATCAATCACTTTTTGCGCGTTGACCTGTAAATCCTCTTCGCCGTGCAGACGCATCAGCATGGCGACGTTAGCGGCGACAGCGGCCTCATGCGCTGGCTCACCTTTACCTTGTAACAGGCGGGTCAGAATGTCACGGTTTTCTTCCGGGGTGCCGCCCGCAAGTTGTTCCTGGTGATACGGGGTTAAACCAAAGTCTGCTGCGTCAAGCTGATAGTTTTTGATTTCACCGTTGTGCAGTTCGGCCACCAGCGTTGGCGCATGGAGCGAGACTTCGTCCATCCCGCCGCTGTGAACCACCGCTGCACGCTGATAACCGAGCACCCGCAGGGTTTCGGCGATCGGCAGCACCAGCTCCGGGCTGTAGACGCCAATCAGTGCCAGCGGCGGGTGCGCCGGGTTGATCAGCGGCCCGAGCACATTAAACAGGGTGCGGGTCTTCAGCTGCTGACGCACCGGCATGGCATGGCGGAAGCCGGTGTGATACTTCGGCGCGAACAGGAAGCAGACGCCCAGCTCATCCAGCGCATCGCGGGATTTCTCCGCGTTCATGTCCAGATTAATACCGAAGGCGGCCAGCAGATCCGACGAGCCGGAACGGCTGGAGACGCTGCGGTTGCCGTGCTTCGCCACCTTCAGCCCACAGGCAGCAGCGACAAAGGCGCTGGCGGTGGAGATGTTGATGCTGTTACTGCCGTCACCGCCGGTACCGACGATATCAGCGAAGAGGTAGTCCGGGCGCGGGAACGGGGCGGCGTTTTCCAGCAATGCGGTGGCGGCACCGGCAATCTCCTGCGGCTGTTCACCGCGCACTTTCATGCTCACCAGCGCGGCGGCCAGCTGCTCCGGCTTCAGCTCGCCGCGTACCACGGCGGAGAAGAGCTGGTGGCTCTCCTGCTGGCTCAGGGTCTGCGCCTGATAGAGTTTTTCCAGAATCGGCTGCAGGGTGTTGGTCTGCTCCAGTTTCTGCAGCGCCCAGTTCAGGGTCTGCTCCAGCAGGCGCGCACCCTGGGAGGTCAGAATGGATTCCGGGTGGAACTGCATCCCGCAAACCCGGTCCGCGTCGTGACGCACCGCCATCACCATCCCGTTGTAATGGGCGTTAATGGTCAGGCCCGCCGGGATATTGCTGCCCACCAGCGAGTGATAACGCGCCACTGGCAGCGGGTTCATCAGCCCGGCAAACATCGCCTGGCCGTCGTGTTCAATGCTGGAGGCTTTCCCGTGCAGGATCTCACCGGCCTGGCCGACGTAGCCGCCATAAGCCTCTACAATCGCCTGATGGCCCAGGCAGATACCGATGATCGGCAGCTTGCCGCGCAGGCGGGTCAGCAGCTCCGGCATACAGCCTGCTTCGCTCGGCGCGCCAGGCCCCGGGGAGAGCATCAGCACCGGGTTTTGCATGGTGGCCAGACGGTCGATTAAGGTCTGGGCCGGGACATGGTTACGGTAAATCACCACGTTGTGACCGTTAGCACGCAGCTGATCCGCCAGGTTATAGGTAAAGGAGTCGATATTATCGAGCAGCAGAATGTCAGCCATCAGAAAATCTCCTGTGCGTGATGGGCAGTCGCAATGGCGCGCAGTACCGCGCGGGCCTTGTTACGGGTTTCGTCAGCTTCAGACTGCGGAACGGAGTCGAGAACGATGCCCGCGCCCGCCTGGACGGTGGCAATGCCTTCTTCAACGTAGGCGGAGCGGATCACGATACAGGTATCCAGATCGCCATGAGCGGTGAAGTAGCCCACCGCGCCGCCGTAGCTGCCGCGACGACGGCCTTCGGCCTCGGCAATCAGCTGCATGGCGCGGACTTTCGGCGCGCCGCTCAGGGTGCCCATGTTCATGCAGGCGCGGTAGGCGTGCAGCACGTCCAGATCCTGACGCAGCTCGCCCACCACGCGGGAGACCAGATGCATCACGAAAGAGTAACGGTCCACTTTGGTTAAGTCGGCGACGTAACGGCTGCCCGGAGTGCAGATACGCGCCAGGTCGTTACGGGCCAGGTCCACCAGCATCAGGTGTTCGGACATCTCTTTCTGGTCGGTACGCATCTCCAGTTCAATGCGGCTGTCGAGGTCGCGATCCAGGGAACCGTCGGCACGACGACCGCGCGGACGGGTACCGGCAATGGGATAGATTTCAATCTGACGGTTGGTGGCGTCGTACTTCAGGGAGCTCTCCGGCGAGGCGCCGAACAGGGTGAAATCATTGTCCTGCATAAAGAACATGTACGGGCTGGGGTTGCTCTTTTTCAGCACGTCGTAGGCCGCCAGCGGCGACGGGCAGGGCAGGGAGAAACGGCGGGACGGCACCACCTGGAAGATCTCGCCTGCGCGAATGGCTTTCTGCATCTGGCGCACCACCGCGCCGTACTCGTCGTCCGTCTGGCTGACGTCGCAACGCATCTGCTCTACGTGCTGCACCGGCAGTTCCGGCGGGGCTTCATTCATCTGCTCCTGCAGCTGGGCGATGCGCTGTTCCAGGCGCTGCTTCTCCGCCAGTAACGGGGTAAACAGGCTGGCCTGAATGCGGGTGTATTTTTTCTGGTGGTCGATCACCAGTAAGGTTTCTGCCAGATAGAAGCAGTAGTCCGGACAGCGGTTGCCCTGCTCCAGCTCGGGCAGCTCTTCGAAACCGGCCACCAGATCGTAGGCAAACAGCCCGCCAAAGAACATCGCTTCGCGCTCGCTTTCCGGCACGTTCACCAGGTTTTGCAGCAGGCGGAAGGCATCAAACACTGACAGAGAACAGAGGCGGGCATCTTCATCCAGCAGTTGGCTCACCGGCGGGAAGTGCAGGATCCGCTGGTCCGGGCGATGTTCGTTCTCAATGCCCGCGGGCAGGACATCGTCCAGCAGCGACAGCAGGGCCGCACCGTTTTCAGAAAGTGCCTTCAGGGTGACGGTGTTGCCCAGAGCGGTGATGCGCAGGGCGCTGTCAACCAGCAGCAGGCTTTTCAGATCGTCTTTACTGTCGATATCCGCCGACTCCAGCAGCAGCGTGGCAGGACGCGCGCCGCACACCTGATGGAACAGGGCTGTGGGATTATGGCGATACGCCGCCTCACGGGTCAGCAGTTCAAGGTTCGGTTTGGCTGTTTGCATTATGTTGTTCTCTTTATTCTGTTCATAAAAAAGCCCGCTCAGTGGCGGGCCAGGTATCTGTATGCATGACGCAGACGTACGACACTGCCCGACAATTCAGGAGGTGCGCCACCAGCTATGCAGAGAAAAATGTGCGGTCATTTCCAGATACCTCGTTGAGTGAACTTGCGTACTAGTTAACTAGTTCGATGGCTTATTGTCAACCCCCCGATTTCAGAATTTCACCACATGCCGTTATGATGGCGGCGCAGATATTGACGAGCAGTGACGGGAGCCGCTTTGAGCGACACGAATTACGCAGTGATTTATGATTTACACAGCCATACTCAGGCCTCCGATGGCCTGCTTACGCCTGAAGAGCTTGTCCATCGTGCCCATGAGATGCGCGTGGGTACGCTGGCCATTACCGATCACGACACCACCGAGGCCATTGCGGCCGCGCGGGCGGAAATTGCCCGCAGCGGATTGCCTCTGACCTTAATCACCGGCGTGGAGATTTCCACCGTCTGGGAAAATCACGAGATCCATATCGTCGGGTTAAATATCGATATTGAGAACCCGACCCTCTGTGCGTTCCTGGATGAACAAAAGATGCGGCGTGTACAGCGGGCAGAGATGATCGCCGAACGTCTGGAGAAAGCGCATATTCCCGGCGCGTGGGAAGGGGCCCTGCGTCTGGCGAATGGCGGGGCGGTGACCCGCGCCCACTTTGCCCGTTTTCTGATTGAAGCCGGGAAAGCAAATAACATTGCAGATGTGTTTAAAAAATATCTCGCCCGCGGGAAAACCGGATACGTTCCTCCCCAGTGGTGTACAATAGAACAAGCTATTGATGTCATTCATCATTCTGGTGGTAAGGCGGTACTGGCCCATCCGGGGCGGTATAACCTTTCCGCCAAATGGCTGAAACGTCTGCTGGCTTACTTTGCCGAACACGGCGGAGAGGCGATGGAAGTCGCTCAGTGTCAGCAGGCACCCAACGAGCGCAGTCAGCTGGCTGAATATGCCCGCCAGTATGGACTCCTTGCCTCCCAGGGCTCTGATTTTCATCAGCCTTGTCCCTGGATAGAGCTGGGACGCAAGCTCTGGTTACCCGCTGGCGTCGAGCCGGTGTGGCACCTCTGGGAGCAGCCAACGCCAATTGAAGAGAGGGTAGTATGAGCCAATTTTTTTATATCCATCCTGACAATCCGCAGCCGCGTTTGATTAATCAGGCCGTGGAGATCGTGCGTAAGGGTGGCGTTATTGTCTATCCAACTGACTCAGGCTATGCGCTGGGCTGTAAGATCGAAGACAAAAACGCGATGGAGCGTATCTGCCGGATCCGCAACCTGCCTAATGGGCATAACTTCACCCTGATGTGTCGCGATCTCTCTGAGTTATCGACCTACTCCTACGTGGATAACGTGGCGTTTCGGTTGATCAAAAATAACACGCCGGGTAATTACACCTTTATCCTCAAGGGGACGAAAGAGGTGCCGCGTCGCCTGCTGCAGGAAAAACGCAAAACCATCGGGATGCGCGTGCCGTCAAACCCGATTGCTCAGGCGCTGCTGGAGACGCTCGGCGAGCCGATGCTCTCCACCTCGCTGATGCTGCCGGGCAGCGACTTTACGGAATCCGATCCCGATGAGATCAAAGACCGCCTGGAGAAACAGGTTGAGCTGGTGATTCACGGCGGCTATCTCGGCCAACAGCCGACCACGGTGATCGATTTAACGGAAGATGCCCCGGTTGTGTTGCGTGAAGGGGTGGGGGATGTAAAACCTTTCTTGTAATCGCCTTCTGAAGGGGCCATTGAATTCGCATTATTTTTGCTGCTTTAATGGCCCTGATATTTCTGCTCCGTCTATTTCGTTACGCCTTCCTTTAAGAAGCTTCTTGCTATTATCTGAAAATCCGTCTCTTGCTGGATGAATCTTACCCCTGCCTGAAAATGTTGATGTAGGATAAATGAATATTCGTATGGGTATGGCTATGTCGCTATCGGCGTTAAGGTTTATCGCACTCTGACACAACCCAAAGACAGAGCACACCTGCATGCGGTTGTCGCTGGTGTGGGCACAATGGATAAGGCTTGTTATGGCAATAATCAAATTGCTGGCGCTTAAGATAAGTAAGATTGTTTACTTCCTGATATTGATAGTGCTCACGGGACATCTGCTGCCAGAGCCAGAATCATATATTAATTACGATCTGGCAGTGGATATTGCTTTGTTTATGCACGGCAATGAAAGCGCTGACTCCATGTTTGACGCTTATACCGGTATAGATTTATCTATAATACTTTTCATTGTTGTTTTTTGTTACCTTTCAACCATGAAGGTAATTACAAATCCAAAAAAATAGAATGCTTATCCCTACGCCTGGATAACTAAAAGTGTATGGCTGCATCTTTCAAAAGAGAGATAAGTTGTCATATGCCTGGAATGAGTGCACCCGGCATAGCGCAATCTGACCGTCCGCTCTGTACGAGGGCTCATCACAGCCGGATTCAATTCATGTTCCTTTAGGTTATGAGCACCAGAACTTCGCCATTCAAAACTTGTTGAATCATTTAGTCTAAAATTCATGTAGTATGTGCGGCCATGAATCACTGGGCGAGACGTATTGTCTGCCATTATGTGTGCTGTGAAAGATTTACAGATCATTGAGTTAAGGCCGAATTGCCCTTAACTCCTTGTTTTCGAATGTATACCAGACGCCTGTGAAGGCGACACCTGAAGGAAGCTCAATGAGCGAGAAATTACAGAAAGTGCTGGCCCGCGCCGGCCACGGTTCACGCCGTGAAATCGAAACCATTATCGAAGCAGGACGTGTCAGTGTGGACGGTAAAATCGCCACGCTGGGCGACCGTGTGGAAATCGTACCAGGCCTGAAAATCCGTATCGATGGTCACCTGATCTCGGTGAAAGAGTCTGCCGAGCAAATCTGCCGCGTACTGGCTTACTACAAGCCGGAAGGCGAGCTCTGCACCCGCAACGATCCAGAAGGTCGCCCAACCGTATTCGACCGCCTGCCAAAGCTGCGCGGTGCGCGCTGGATCGCTGTAGGTCGTCTGGATGTTAACACCTGTGGCCTGCTGCTCTTCACTACCGACGGTGAACTGGCAAACCGTCTGATGCACCCAAGCCGTGAAGTAGAGCGTGAGTACGCGGTTCGCGTGTTTGGTGAAGTTGACGACAATAAGATCCGTGAACTCTCCCGGGGCGTGCAGCTCGAAGATGGCCCGGCAGCGTTTAAAACCATCAAGTTTACCGGTGGTGAAGGTATTAACCAGTGGTACAACGTCACCCTGACCGAAGGCCGTAACCGCGAGGTGCGTCGCCTGTGGGAAGCCGTTGGCGTGCAGGTTAGCCGCCTGATCCGCGTTCGCTACGGTGACATTCTTCTGCCGAAGGGGCTGCCACGTGGCGGCTATACCGAGCTGGATTTAACCCAGACCAACTATCTGCGTGAGCTGGTGCAGCTGGCGCCGGAAACCTCCTCGAAAGTGGCGGTAGAAAAAGATCGTCGCCGTATGAAAGCGAACCAGATCCGCCGGGCGGTCAAACGTCACAGCCAGGTCAGCGGCAATAATCGCCGCTCTGGCCGCCGTAACAACAACGGCTAAAAAAACAAAACCCGGCCTGGCCGGGTTTTTTGTTAATAGTCGATGCCGATTTGCGCTTTAACGCCTGCATCAAAGGCGTGTTTCACCGGGCGTAACTCGCTGACCGTATCTGCCATCTCCATAAGATCCCGATGACAGCCGCGCCCGGTAATAATCACCGTCTGGTGCGCCGGTCGGTTGTTCAGCGCATCAACCACTTCCTGTAACGGTAAATAGTCGTAGGCCACCATATAGGTGATCTCATCGAGCAGAACCATATTCAACGTGGTATCCGCCAGCATGCGCTTTGCATGCTCCCAGACCGCCAGGCAGGCCGCGGTGTCAGTGTCGCGGTTTTGCGTGTCCCAGGTAAAGCCGGTCGCCATAACCTGAAACTCTACACCCTGCGGCTCCAGCAGATTACGCTCGCCGTTAGGCCACTCGCCTTTAATGAACTGGATCACACCCACCTTTTGTCCATGCCCGACGGCACGAGTGGCGGTACCAAAAGCGGCAGTGGTTTTACCTTTGCCGTTGCCGGTAAAGACAATAATAATTCCGCGCTCATCCGTCGCTGCGGCAACGCGGGCATCGACCTGCTCTTTCAGGCGCTGCTGGCGCTGCTGATGACGTTCATCACTCATTGCGATATTCCTGGTTTACGGCCGGGTTGGGCATCAAAGGTCATGCCGGTTTTCCGGCGGCTGTCGTCGCCCATCAGCCATAGATAGAGCGGCATGATATCGGCAGGGGTTTTCAGTTTCAGCGGATCTTCTGTCGGGAACGCGCTGGCGCGCATGCTGGTGCGTGTCCCGCCGGGGTTGATACAGTTTACGCGCAGATGGCGGCTCTGATATTCCTCGGCCAGGACCTGCATCATCCCTTCGGTGGCAAATTTCGAGGCGGCATAGGCGCCCCAGTTAGCCCGACCCTGACGCCCGACGCTGGATGAGGTAAACACCAGCGAGCCGGAATCGGACTTCAGTAATAAAGGAAGCAGTGCCTGGGTAAGGAAGAAGGTGCCGTTAACGTTGACCTGCATCACCTGCTGCCAAATCTCTGGGGTTTGCTCCTCCATGGGCCGCACTTCGCCAAGGAAGCCCGCATTATGCAGCACCCCGTCCAGACGTGGATACTCAGCGGCAATGTGCTCAGCAAGTTCCCGGCAGCTCTGTGGGGTACAGGTTAACAGGTCGAGAACATATTCGCGGGTCGGCGCGCAGCCTTCACTGGCGATCGCCTGCGCGACGTCGCGCAATTTATCTTCATTACGTCCCAGCAGAATCAGGCGCGCACCGTGGCGGGCGTAGGTCAGCGCCGCTTCGCGGCCAATGCCGTCGCTGGCTCCCGTGACCAGAATAATACGGTTTTGCAGTAGATCTTTTTTCGGTTGATAGTGCAAGGTCACTCCTCTGGCGCGCGTTGGCGCGGCCCATGCTGTGCGGTCTCTTTTCGGCTTTATGCCCGAAAGCGTGGCTGATTACAATCAGTCTACCGGAGAGTTCGCTGTAAAATTAACAATTTGCAAATATTTCATCCATAAATAAACATTTCTGAAGAGGGCTCGCAAGGGTATCGTCAGGTAAGAGACGCCTGGTGAAGGCTGTTGTACACTGGGTGTGAAAACAAGTGGTTAAACCAAGGTGGACGCGTGGAATTACTTTCTGAGTACGGTTTATTTCTGGCCAAAATTGCGACGGTGGTGATTGCCATTGCGGTGATCGCCGTTCTGATTGTTAACCTGACGCAGCGCAAACGTCAGCGCGGTGAGTTGCGCATTACCCGCTTAAGCGAGCAGTACACTGAGATGAAGGAAGAGATGTCAGTGGCGCTGCTTGATGCGCATCAGCAAAAGCAGTGGCACAAAGCGCAGAAGAAAAAGCACAAACTTGACGCGAAAGCGGCAAAGCAGAAAGCAAAACAGGAACTCCATCCGGAGGTGGCAAAGCCGCGGGTCTATGTGCTGGACTTTAAAGGCAGCATGGACGCCCATGAAGTCTCCTCCCTGCGCGAGGAGATCACCGCGGTGCTGGCGGTGGCAAGGGCCGAAGATCAGGTGGTGCTGCGTCTCGAAAGCCCGGGTGGGGTGGTGCATGGTTACGGGCTGGCCTCTTCACAGCTGCAACGTTTGCGTGACAAACATATCCCGCTGACGGTGGCGGTGGATAAGGTCGCTGCCAGCGGCGGTTATATGATGGCTTGCGTGGCCGACAAAATTGTCGCGGCGCCTTTCTCTATTATTGGTTCGATTGGCGTGGTGGCGCAGATCCCTAACTTCAATCGTTTCCTGAAAAATAAAGACATCGATGTCGAGCTTCACACGGCGGGCCAGTACAAGCGCACGCTGACCCTGCTGGGTGAAAACACCGAAGAGGGGCGACAGAAATTCCTTGAAGATCTCAATGACACCCATCAGCTCTTCAAAGGGTTTGTGAAGCAGATGCGACCCACGCTGAATATCGACGAGGTCGCCACCGGCGAGCACTGGTACGGTACTCAGGCGCTGGAAAAGGGGCTGGTCGATGAGGTGGGAACCAGCGACGATCTGCTGCTGTCGCTGATGGAGGGCCGCGAGCTGGTGGGCGTGCGCTATACGCGCCGTAAAAAGCTGATGGACCGCTTTACTAACAGCGCCGCAGAGAGCGCGGATCGTCTGCTGCTGCGCTGGCTACAGCGAGGGCAGAAACCGCTGCTGTGAATAAAAACGCGAGGCATTTGCCTCGCGTTTTTGCATCAATCGACCAGGTGGTACTTCTCAGATAAGACATGGGCGAGGTATTTAAACATATTAAATACCGCCGTGCTGCGCGGGGTCGGTAATCCCTGCTCATCAAGAAAGTACTCTCCGCTGAACACCAGCACACCATTGCGCTGTTCAACGCCAGTGGCTTCGATCCCTGCCATGGTGTCGTCATGTTCACGAATGAGTTTATTTGCTTCAGCAAGCAACGTTTCACGGTCAATAGGTTGGGTATTTTGCTGCATTATCCACTCCTTAAACAGTGATATTAGTCTACGCCGCCGCGGTCCCGGGAGCAAATTTTCCCCGTTTTGCCCCCTCCAGGGCAAGAGGTACAGCGCTGGCGTGATTTGCTTTTGCATGCTAATAAAGTTGCGTAACGGATTTTATCAGGTAGAGTGTGCGCTTTCGTCATTCTGGCAACAGATTTGCTTGACATTCGACCTAAATCTCGTCGTGTGGTTATACTGGAGCGAGAAAAATCGCGTCAACTCAACTGCTTATGTGATGTCGATTTTATGACTGAACGGCAAACGGGGTTGATATCCACTCGTGGCGTCGTTATATAAATGTCTCGTCGCCAGTGGAAGGTGAACTCACGCGACGTATTCCTGGAAGAAACAAATTAGGTAAAGGTGAATATGGGTAAAGCTCTCGTTATCGTTGAGTCCCCGGCAAAAGCCAAAACGATCAATAAGTATTTGGGTAGTGACTACGTGGTTAAGTCCAGCGTCGGTCATATCCGCGATCTGCCGACCAGTGGCTCAGCCAAGAAGAGCGCCGACTCTACCTCCACCAAAGGGGCCAAAAAGCCTAAAAAGGATGAACGTAGCGCGCTCGTAAATCGCATGGGAGTTAACCCATGGGATAACTGGCAGGCACAGTACGAAGTACTGCCGGGTAAAGAGAAAGTCGTCTCCGAGCTGAAACAGCTGGCGGAAAAAGCCGACCACATCTATCTCGCAACCGACCTTGACCGCGAAGGGGAGGCCATTGCATGGCATCTGCGGGAGGTGATCGGGGGCGATGACACACGCTATAGCCGCGTAGTGTTTAACGAAATTACAAAAAACGCGATCCGCCAGGCGTTTGAAAAGCCGGGTGAGCTGAATATCGACCGCGTCAACGCTCAGCAGGCACGCCGCTTTATGGACCGCGTCGTGGGTTACATGGTTTCTCCACTGCTGTGGAAAAAGATTGCGCGTGGACTTTCCGCAGGCCGCGTACAGTCTGTTGCCGTGCGTCTGGTGGTTGAACGGGAACGCGAAATCAAAGCGTTCGTGCCAGAAGAGTTCTGGGAAGTTGACGCCAGCGTGACCACGCCGGGCGGCGACACCTTGCCGCTGGAAGTTTCGCACCAGAACGATAAGCCGTTCCGTCCTGAAAATCGCGAACAGACCATGGCCGCGGTAGCGCTGCTGGAAAAAGCGCGCTATCAGGTACTGGATCGTGAAGACAAACCGACCAGCAGCAAACCTGGCGCACCGTTTATCACCTCCACATTGCAGCAGGCGGCCAGCACCCGTCTGGGCTATGGCGTGAAAAAAACCATGATGATGGCGCAGCGTCTGTATGAAGCGGGTCACATCACCTATATGCGTACTGACTCTACCAACCTGAGCCAGGACGCCGTCAACATGGTGCGTGATTACATTGGCGACAATTTTGGTAAGAAATACCTGCCGGAAAGCGCCAATCAGTACAACAGCAAAGAGAACTCCCAGGAAGCGCACGAAGCGATTCGTCCTTCTGACGTCTCTGTGCTGGCGGAATCCCTTAAGGATATGGAAGCCGATGCGCAAAAACTGTATCAGCTGATCTGGCGCCAGTTTGTTGCCTGTCAGATGACCCCTGCGCAGTATGACTCCACCACGCTGACCGTCGGCGCGGGCGATTTCCGCCTCAAGGCGCGTGGCCGTATCCTGCGTTTCGATGGCTGGACCAAAGTGATGCCTGCGCTGCGTAAGGGTGATGAAGATAAAACCCTGCCAGCGGTCAACGCCGGGGATGAACTTACCCTGGTTGAACTGACCCCGGCCCAGCACTTTACCAAGCCGCCGGCACGCTTCAGCGAAGCCTCGCTGGTGAAAGAGCTGGAAAAACGTGGTATCGGTCGTCCGTCGACCTATGCGTCGATCATCTCGACCATTCAGGATCGTGGCTATGTGCGCGCGGAAAACCGCCGTTTCTATGCGGAGAAAATGGGTGAAATTGTCACCGATCGCCTGGAAGATAACTTCCGCGAGCTGATGAACTACGATTTTACCGCGCAGATGGAAAATAGCCTGGACCAGGTGGCTAACCATGAAGCCGAGTGGAAGAAGGTGCTGGACAGCTTCTTCAGCGACTTCACCAAGCAGCTGGATAAAGCGGAAAAAGACCCGGAAGAAGGCGGTATGCAGCCGAACCAGATGGTGCTGACCAGCATCGACTGTCCGACCTGCGGCCGTAAGATGGGGATTCGTACCGCCACGACCGGTGTCTTCCTCGGCTGCTCAGGCTATGCGTTGTCCCCGAAGGAGCGCTGCAAAACCACCATCAACCTGGTGCCGGAAAACGAAGTGCTGAACGTGCTGGAAGGCGACGATGCGGAAACCAACGCATTACGCGCCAAACGCCGCTGCAATAAGTGCGGCACAGCGATGGACAGCTACCTCATCGATCCGAAACGTAAGCTGCATGTCTGTGGTAACAACCCGACCTGCGACGGTTACGAGATTGAAGAGGGTGAGTTCCGCATCAAGGGTTATGACGGTCCGATTGTGGAATGCGAGAAGTGTGGTTCTGAAATGCACCTGAAAATGGGGCGTTTTGGTAAGTACATGGCCTGCACCAATGACGACTGCAAAAACACGCGTAAGATCCTGCGTAACGGTGAAGTGGCACCGCCGAAGGAAGATCCGGTGCCGTTGCCGGAGCTGCCGTGTGAAAAATCCGATGCGTACTTTGTACTGCGTGACGGTGCTGCGGGCGTCTTCCTGGCGGCGAACACCTTCCCGAAATCGCGTGAAACGCGTGCGCCGCTGGTTGAAGAGCTTTACCGCTTCCGCGATCGCCTGCCAGAAAAACTGCGTTATCTGGCCGATGCACCGCAGCAGGATGCAGAAGGTAATAAGACCGTTGTGCGTTTTAGCCGTAAAACCAAGCAGCAATATGTCGCTGCTGAGAAAGAGGGTAAAGCCACCGGCTGGTCAGCATTTTATGTTGACGGCAAATGGGTTGAAGGCAAGAAATAGCCTTAATTTACGCTAAGTTACCTCAAAAGGGCCGGTATTCCGGCCCTTTTTTATTGCCGGGTTATTATTTTTTGTTCCGGGCTATACAGCAAAGATATAAGTGATATAGTGGTTATAGTTAACCCTTTCTTTATTATCAAATCGTCTTAAGCGATTGCCCGTGTGCGCTAAATCGGATGGTCTGGCATGAAACTACAGCAGCTCCGCTATATCGTTGAGGTGGTCAACCACAACCTTAACGTCTCCTCCACCGCAGAAGGTCTTTACACTTCGCAACCCGGCATCAGTAAGCAGGTACGCATGCTCGAAGATGAGCTGGGGATCCAGATTTTCGCCCGCAGTGGCAAGCACCTTACCCAGGTGACGCCAGCAGGTCAGGAGATTATCCGCATCGCCCGCGAAGTGCTGTCGAAGGTCGATGCCATTAAATCCGTTGCCGGAGAGCACACCTGGCCGGATAAAGGCTCGTTATATATCGCCACCACCCACACACAGGCGCGCTACGCGTTGCCAGGGGTGATCAAAGGCTTTATCGAGCGCTATCCTCGCGTCTCGTTGCATATGCATCAGGGCTCGCCGACGCAAATTGCCGAAGCGGTCTCCAAGGGTAATGCGGACTTTGCCATCGCCACCGAAGCGCTGCACCTGTATGACGATCTGGTGATGCTGCCGTGCTATCACTGGAACCGTTCGATTGTGGTGACGCCGGAACATCCGCTGGCGGCAAAAACGTCGGTGTCCATTGAAGAGCTGGCGCAGTACCCGCTGGTGACATACACCTTCGGCTTTACGGGCCGCTCGGAACTCGATACCGCCTTTAATCGCGCGGGGCTTACGCCGCGGATCGTCTTTACCGCCACCGATGCCGATGTCATCAAAACCTACGTGCGGCTGGGTCTTGGCGTCGGGGTTATTGCCAGCATGGCGGTGGATCCTGTTGCCGATCCGGATTTAGTGCGTCTGGATACCCAGGGCGTATTCGGCCACAGCACGACCAAAATTGGTTTCCGCCGTAGCACCTTCCTGCGTAGTTATATGTATGATTTTATTCAACGATTTGCGCCACATCTGACCCGTGACGTGGTGGATACGGCGGTGGCGCTGCGCTCTAACGAAGATATCGAAGCGATGTTCAAAGATATCAAGCTGCCAGAAAAATAATAACCTCCGGTATCTTTCCTTCGGGAGAGATACCGTTATTTCTCTTAAGACCTGAATTAAATCCCTCCGATCTGCTTTCATTTCTCACAATAACCATAACGTTACGGCGTTTTTTAATGAGTCAGTTGTAAAAATGTGACAAAAATAGAAAATATTTTGCCGCTATGCAAATCCCACGTTTCATTTATATATTTCCGCTCAAAAGATTAACTATTTCACACCAGACGATTCGTAAATTCACTGGATCTTCGACTAAAGTTTCTTTAGGATTTATCTCAACTACGATTACTTATAGCAATTGTTTGGTATTCAAATGATAAGCGAAATCGATTGTATGGGGTTAGCAATGCCGTCAGGACGTCACGAGCCGCAAAGGGACCCAGGACTTAAGCGCAAAGCCTGGCTGGCGGTGTTTCTCGGTTCCACCCTGTTTTGGGTAGTGGTGGCTTTACTTATCTGGAAATTCTGGGGTTAAGCATGGCGGTTCAGGGGCGTAGTGAAGCAGTGAAGACTGTATGTCAGCAGCGTGACACGCGTCGCAAAGTCCGTAATGGATCTGCAGATAACGTCCCGGCATCCTGGAAGCTGTCGCCTGTACAACAAGCCTTCATTGATCTCTTCGCAGAAGACGAAGACAAAAAACAATAATTCTTATTATCAGCGCTGAGCGATAATAATCCGATGCGCTTTTGTACTCTTTAATAAATACACATCAGCAATACCGAACTGAGACAAACTCAGCGAGCAATAAATTAATAAAGCGTGGTGCCGCAATGATGAATAATATATCCGGAGCTAAATACTGGTCGTGGATGGCCGCCTTTTCCCTCTCGATCCTCTTCTGGTGCCAGCTAATCTGGCTCACCCTACACTGAACGATGAAAGCCTCGCGCCCGCGGGGCTTTTTTATGCCTTCTTTACACACTGAATTTGTCCATTTGAGTTGTTATCAAATCGTTACGATGATGATGTGTTATCTTTAATTACGGCCCTGATAAAAGTCAGGGCATCGCAATCCCGGTAATTAAGGAGGAGCTTATGTCGTTAACCCTACGCGAAGCCAGTAAGGACACATTGCAGGCTGAGAACAAAACCTATCACTACTACAGCCTGCCACTGGCCGCAAAGGAACTTGGGGATATTGCGCGCTTACCCAAGTCACTTAAAGTGTTACTGGAAAACCTCCTGCGCTGGCAGGATGACCTCTCCGTTACGGCTGAGGATATTCACGCCCTGGCCGGATGGTTGCAGAACGCCCACGCCGACCGGGAGATCGCCTATCGTCCGGCCAGGGTGCTGATGCAGGATTTCACCGGCGTCCCGGCGGTGGTTGATCTGGCGGCAATGCGTGAAGCGGTAAAACGCCTGGGGGGCGATACCGCAAAAGTGAACCCGCTCTCCCCGGTTGACCTGGTTATTGACCACTCGGTGACCGTGGACCATTTTGGCGATGATGATGCGTTTGAAGAGAACGTGCGTCTGGAGATGGAGCGTAACCACGAACGTTATGTGTTTCTGAAGTGGGGCCAGCAGGCGTTCAGTCGCTTCAGCGTCGTCCCACCTGGCACCGGTATCTGCCACCAGGTCAATCTGGAGTATCTCGGCAAAGCGGTGTGGAGTGAACTGCAGGATAAGGAGTGGGTGGCCTACCCGGATACGCTGGTCGGCACGGACTCCCACACCACCATGATCAACGGCCTCGGCGTGCTGGGCTGGGGGGTAGGGGGGATCGAAGCCGAGGCCGCCATGCTCGGCCAGCCGGTCTCGATGCTGATCCCGGATGTGGTCGGTTTTAAGCTGACCGGCAAGTTGCGCGAGGGCATCACCGCCACCGACCTGGTGCTCACCGTCACCCAGATGCTGCGTAAGCACGGTGTGGTGGGTAAATTTGTAGAATTCTATGGTGACGGCCTCGACTCTCTGCCGCTGGCAGACCGGGCCACTATCGCCAATATGGCGCCTGAATATGGCGCGACCTGCGGTTTCTTCCCCATTGACGGCGTGACGCTGGAGTATATGCGCCTCAGCGGGCGCAGCAGCGAGCAGGTCGCGCTGGTGGAAGCCTACGCTAAAGCACAGGGGATGTGGCGTAATCCGGGCGATGAACCGGTGTTCACTAGCACCCTGGCGCTGGATATGGGCGAGGTTGAAGCCAGCGTCGCCGGGCCGAAACGTCCCCAGGACCGGGTGGCTTTGCCGGATGTGCCTAAGGCGTTTGCCGCCAGCACTGAACTGGAGGTCAACACCGCACAGAAGGATCGCCGTCCTATTGATTACGTCATGAACGGCCAGCAGTACCAGCTTCCGGACGGCGCGGTTGCGATCGCGGCTATCACCTCCTGCACCAACACCTCGAACCCCAGCGTGCTGATGGCGGCGGGACTGCTGGCGAAAAAAGCCGTTACCCTCGGCCTGAAACGCCAGCCGTGGGTCAAAGCCTCGCTGGCACCTGGCTCGAAAGTGGTCTCCGATTACCTGGCGCAGGCCCGCCTGACGCCATATCTCGATGAGCTGGGCTTTAACCTGGTAGGGTACGGGTGTACCACCTGTATCGGTAACTCCGGGCCGCTGCCGGAACCTATCGAGACAGCAATCAAGCAGGGCGATTTGACGGTAGGGGCGGTGCTCTCGGGCAACCGTAACTTTGAAGGTCGTATCCATCCGCTGATTAAAACCAACTGGCTGGCCTCTCCGCCGCTGGTGGTGGCTTATGCCCTGGCGGGCAATATGAATATCAATCTGGCAACCGATCCGCTGGGATACGATCGCAAAGGGGATCCGGTTTATCTGAAAGATATCTGGCCGTCGGCACAGGAAATTGCTCTTGCGGTTGAAAAAGTGTCCACCGACATGTTCCGCAAAGAGTACGCCGAAGTGTTTGAAGGCACGCCTGAGTGGAAAACCATTGAGGTGGCGCGTTCAGATACCTACAGCTGGCAGGATGACTCCACCTACATCCGTCTGTCGCCTTTCTTTGACGAGATGCTGGCGGAACCCAAACCGCTGGAAGATATCCACGGTGCGCGCGTACTGGCCATCCTCGGTGATTCGGTGACCACCGACCATATCTCCCCGGCAGGCAGTATCAAGGCGGATAGCCCGGCAGGGCGTTATCTCCAGAGTCGTGGCGTAGAGCGGCGTGACTTCAACTCCTACGGTTCGCGTCGCGGCAACCATGAAGTGATGATGCGTGGCACCTTCGCCAATATTCGTATCCGCAACGAGATGGTGCCTGGCGTGGAAGGCGGAATGACGCGCCATCTGCCCGGAACCGAAGTGATCTCAATCTATGATGCGGCGATGAAATATCAGCAGGAGGGCACGCCTCTGGCGGTGATAGCCGGGAAAGAGTACGGCTCCGGCTCAAGCCGCGACTGGGCAGCAAAAGGACCCAGATTGCTTGGTGTTCGCGTCGTTATCGCCGAATCGTTTGAGCGTATCCACCGTTCAAACCTGATCGGGATGGGGATTTTACCCCTGGAGTTCCCGCAGGGGGTATCGCGTAAAACGCTGGGGCTGACGGGTGAGGAGCGCATTGACATTGCGGATCTGCAGAACCTGACGCCTGGCGCCACCGTGCCGGTCAAACTGACGCGTGCCGATGGGCAAACCGAGGTGGTGAACTGCCGCTGTCGTATTGATACTGCGACGGAGCTCACCTACTACCAGAACGACGGCATATTGCACTATGTCATTCGTAATATGCTGAACTAAAAGAAAATCAGCCCGGCATAAATTGCCGGGCTGTTGTTTTTACTTGTTAAGCAGATGACCTAGCTTGGCCGCTTTGGTATCCAGATAGTGTTCGTTTTTCGGGTTACGCCCCACAATCAGCGGCACACGTTCAACGATATTGATCCCGGCTTCGGTCAGGATCTCCACCTTACGCGGGTTATTGGTTAGCAGACGTACTTCATCGACGCCCAGCAGCTTGAACATATCCGCGCACAGGGTGAAATCACGTTCATCGGCAGCAAAGCCCAACTGGTGATTAGCTTCAACGGTATCGTAGCCTTGATCCTGCAACGCATAGGCGCGGATCTTATTCAGCAGACCGATGTTGCGGCCCTCCTGACGGTGATACAGCAGAATGCCGCGGCCCTCTTCGGCGATGCGCGACAGGGCAGCTTCAAGTTGAAAACCACAATCGCAGCGCAGGCTAAACAGGGCATCACCCGTGAGACACTCGGAATGAACGCGAGCCAGAACCGGCGTCTGCCCGGACGTATCGCCGAAGACTAACGCGACATGATCCTGCCCGGTTGCCAGTTCTTCAAAGCCCACCATCAGGAAATCGCCCCATGGGGTTGGCAGATTGGCTTCTGCCACACGTTTAAGCTGCATGTGATTCTCCAGAAAATGCTGACACGCCTTGTGTCTGTTGCCTGTTTGGCTGTCGGTATGTTCTTATTTTGCCACAAGCTGCACGGGTTCACCTAATCACTGCCGGCTTAACGAACGTTAAACGCACAATCCGACATTTTTACGCAGCTCTGATTTTTCGGTTATGATTGTGAGGCTTATCGAAAAAAGGAGACGACATGCTTTCAATAGCCCGCCGTACGGCGGTTGGTGCAGGGATATTGCTTGTAATGCCTGTGGCGGTGTGGATATCAGGCTGGGAGTGGCAGCCTGGTACGAACAGCGCATGGTTGAAGGCGCTGTTCTGGGTAACCGAGACGGTTACTCAACCCTGGGGCATTATTACGCATACGCTATTGTGCGGCTGGTTTTTGTGGTGCCTGCGTTTTCGTTTGCGGGCCGCCATTATGCTGTTTGCCATTCTCGCCGGCGTGATCCTGATCGGCCAGGGGCTCAAATCCTGGGTGAAAGATCGGGTTCAGGAGCCGCGTCCATTTGTCGTCTGGCTGGAAAAAACTCACCATGTTCCGGTCGACGACTTCTACAATTTAAAGCGTAAGGAACGCGGTGAGTTGGTGAAAGAACAGCTTAGTGAACAACAGTCTGTCCCGACATTCTTACGCAAGCACTGGCAAAAAGAGACCGGATTTGCCTTTCCGTCCGGACACACCATGTTCGCCGCAAGTTGGGCGTTGCTGGGGGTAGGGCTGCTGTGGCCGCGTCGACGCACGTTGACCATCGCCGTTCTGCTGGTCTGGGCGACGGGCGTGATGGGAAGCCGCCTGCTGCTCGGTATGCACTGGCCGCGGGACCTGGTGGTAGCCACCCTGATGTCGTGGCTGCTGATTACCTGTGCCACCTGGCTTGCCCAGCGCGTCTGCGGTCCGCTCACGCCGCCGGTAGAAGAGAAGCGGGAAATTGCCGACAGAGAGCAAGAAAGCTGACTGAGGTTGAAATTATTATATTAAGCCGCAGATCAGAACGTGGCGCGACGCTTTTTCCGTTTCGCGCCCGTCCTGAAAATGGTAGTTTATAAGGCTGGTTACGCTATGGTGAACGCTCTTTATTCGCTTAAACCACATAACGGGAAGTAATGTGAAATATTTACTCATTTTCTTACTGGTGTTGGCGATTTTTGTCATTTCCGTCACATTGGGTGCGCAAAACGATCAACAGGTAACGTTTAATTATCTGCTGGCGCAAGGCGAATATCGGATATCCAGCCTCCTGGCGGTTCTGTTTGCTGCAGGGTTTGTTATCGGCTGGCTGATTTGCGGTCTGTTCTGGCTTAAAGTTCGGGTATCACTCGCCCGGGCGGAACGAAAAATTAAACGTCTTGAAAACCAAATTGCGCCTCCGGCCGACTTTCCGGTAAGTTCAGGTGTGCCGGTAGCGAAGGAATAATCTAAGATGCTGGAGTTGTTGTTTCTGCTTTTGCCTGTAGCCGCAGCCTATGGCTGGTATATGGGCCGCAGAAGTGCGCAACAAACAAAGCAGGATGAGGCGAACCGTCTTTCACGCGACTACGTCGCCGGGGTTAACTTCCTTCTGAGCAACCAACAGGATAAAGCGGTCGATCTGTTCCTTGAGATGTTAAAAGAGGATACCGGGACCGTTGAAGCCCACCTTACGCTCGGTAATTTGTTCCGCTCCCGCGGTGAAGTCGACCGCGCCATCCGCATCCACCAGACCTTAATGGAGAGCGCCTCATTAACCTATGAGCAGCGTTTGCTGGCGGTACAACAGCTGGGCCGTGACTATATGGCGGCCGGTCTCTACGATCGCGCCGAAGAGATGTTCAAGCAGCTGGTGGATGAAACCGATTTTCGCATCAGCGCCCTGCAGCAGTTGCTGCAGATTTATCAGGCCACCAGTGAATGGCAGAAAGCGATCGACGTTGCTGAACGTCTGGTGAAGCTTGGTAAAGATAAACAGCGCGTTGAAATTGGCCACTTCTACTGCGAACTCGCCCTGCAGCAGATGGGCAGCGAAGATATGGACAAAGCCATGGCGCTTCTTCGCAAGGGCGCCGCCGCGGATCGCAGCAGCGCGCGCGTCTCCATCATGATGGGGCGCGTCTATATGGCGAAAGGGGATTACCAGAAGGCGGTGGAGAGCCTGCTCCGGGTTATCGATCAGGATAAAGAGCTGGTCAGCGAAACCCTGGAGATGTTGCAAACCTGCTATCAGCAGCTGGACATGACCTCAGAGTGGGTGGCTTTCCTGCGCCGTTGCGTGGAAGAGAACACCGGGGCGACAGCGGAGCTGATGCTGGCGGATGTGGTTCAGGAACACGAAGGCAGTGATACGGCGCAGGTCTACATTACCCGTCAGCTGCAGCGCCATCCCACCATGCGTGTCTTCCATAAGCTGATGGATTATCACCTGAACGATGCGGAAGAGGGGCGCGCCAAAGAGAGCCTGATGGTGCTGCGGGACATGGTAGGCGAACAGGTGCGCAGCAAGCCGCGCTACCGCTGCCAGAAGTGTGGTTTTACGGCCTATACCCTGTACTGGCACTGTCCGTCATGCCGCGCCTGGTCCACCATTAAGCCAATTCGCGGCCTCGATGGGCAGTAATTTTTAAAAAGCCTTATTTTAGTTACAACATACTAATTAAGGTTTGACACAATGGGTCCGTGCGCGCTGTGGTCTGGCAGGAATAAAAATGTAACCTGTTAATTTTTGTGGTGCGCAGGTAGAATGCTCGCCGTTTAACATTCCCGCGCCGATGCGGCGCCCATCGACGAGAAGGTCCGGTCATGACGTCTGTAGCTTCATCTTCCTCCCGCGTAGTTACTGCATCTCCTGTTGTTGTCGCTCTGGATTACAACAATCGCGACAATGCCCTGGCGTTCGTTGATCGTATTGATCCGCAAGACTGCCGCCTGAAAATCGGTAAAGAGATGTTCACGCTTTTTGGACCACAAATTGTTCGGGATATGCAGCAGCGCGGATTTGATGTTTTTCTGGATCTGAAATTCCACGATATTCCTAACACCACGGCCCATGCGGTAGCCGCAGCGGCTGAGCTTGGAGTCTGGATGGTGAACGTTCACGCCTCCGGCGGGGCGCGTATGATGACCGCCGCTCGCGAAGCGCTGTTACCCTTTGGTAAAGATGCCCCATTGCTGATTGCCGTTACCGTGCTGACCAGCATGGAAGCCAGCGATCTGCTGGACCTTGGCGTGACGTTGTCACCGGCAGAGCATGCCGAACGTCTGGCTCGCCTGACGCACTCCTGCGGCCTTGATGGCGTCGTCTGCTCTGCTCAGGAAGCCGTTCGCTTCAAAAGTGTTATCGGACAGGATTTCAAGCTGGTCACGCCGGGCATCCGTCCCCAGGGGAGCGATGCAGGCGATCAGCGCCGCATTATGACCCCGGAACAGGCGCTGGCGGCGGGCGTGGACTATATGGTTATTGGTCGGCCGGTCACCCAGTCAGCCGATCCGGCACAAACCCTGAAAGCTATTAACGCATCACTTCAGAAGGGGGCGTAATGCGCGACACTAACAGCCGCCTGGTCTATTCGACAGAAACCGGGCGCATTGATGAGCCAAAAGAGATCGCTGAGCGACCAAAAGGTGATGGCATTGTACGGATTCAACGCCAGACCAGCGGACGTAAAGGGAAGGGCGTATCGCTGATCACCGGAATTGATGCCGACGATGCCACTCTGGCGCAGATTGCCGCAGAATTGAAGAAAAAGTGCGGATGCGGCGGGTCAGTTAAAGATGGCATTATTGAGATTCAGGGCGACAAACGGGATCTTATTAAATCCCTGCTGGAGGCCAAAGGGATGAAAGTGAAATTAGCGGGCGGTTAACGCACCGTCAAAACAAATAAGCCACGGTCGAAACCGTGGCTTACTGTTTTTATTTTGAGATAGCGCCAGAAACAACAGAGCGTTATCAAATGACTGCGGTGGCAATCGGTAGGTTATTTAACCTGGTGACCGATGATCCCACCCACTGCAGCACCACCCAGGGTACCCAGCGTGCTACCGTCAGTTAAGACGGAACCACCGATTGCGCCAGCACCCGCACCAATCGCGGTATTACGGTCTTGTCTGCTCATGCCGGAGCACGCGCTCAGGGATAATGCCAGCGTAACGGCCAGCATAGCAGCGGATAATTTTTTGCTGTTAAAGGTCATAATTCATTCTCCTGAAGTATTGATCCACGGAAATCATTTCGCTTAAATGGCTATGAATCCCCTCAAGCGCGTTATTCCATGAAACTTGATTGCGCAGGCGTTACAAGATCACGCAGGTGATAGTTACTTCCTGTTATATCGCTAACAATAATTTTACGTCTTTATTACTGATCCGACAGGTAAATAGTCTTAAACGGGGGGTCAGAAAAGTCTCAGAGCGAAGGGGCAGAAAAATGACGCCCGATATTCGGGCGTTAGAGTAGGGTCAGGCGGGTTTTTTAACGATATCGACGGTTAAGCCGTCTTGCTGCAGAGTGGCGACATGGGCTTGTTTAATGCCCTCGTCGGTAATCACCCGGCTAAAGCGGGAGACCGGGCCCATTGTATAAGGGTGAACCGCGCCGAATTTAGAGCTGTCGGTGAGCACAATGGTTTCGCCGCCTTTCTCCAGCACCGCGTTTACCACATCCGAGCGCATCATGTCCCGTCCGGTAAAGCCGGTATCAGGCAACCAGCCATCAATGCCGATAAATGCCTTGTTGAAATGGACCTGCTGCACATACTGACGCGTAAGCGGGCCAACCATGCTTTCGCTTTTTTTCTGGTAAATGCCGCCGAGCAAAATCACTTCGCTGCGCGTCTCCTTCAGAAGATGCGCTATATAGCTGCTCACCGTCACGATGGTAACCTCTTCTTTCTGGTCGGCCAGCGTGCGTGCGAGCAGGGCATTGCAGCTACCGTTCTCGATAAACACCGTTTCGCCATTATTCACCAGCGATGCCGCAAACTCCGCCAGCTCGCGTTTCAGCGCATAGTTGTTCATCATGCGCGTTTCAACATCTTCGCTGTCCAGCGGGACGGCGTAACCGTGCGCGCGACGGAGGTAGCTCATTTTTTCCAGAAGATTGAGATCCTGGCGGATGGTGACTTCTGACACGCCGGTTGCTTTTGCCAGATCAACGACACTCACTCGCCCTGTGTCGATCACCATCTGTAATATTATTTGTTGTCGGGAGTTCATAGCATCCATATTAAAACGGCATGGCCGTTAGTTGAAAACTGACTTAAACACGAGAGGTGGATCGAGCCTTAAACTTCCCATGGGGATTTAGGCGACACTGCACCCGGGTTTTTCTGCTCGCCCGCCAGGGTCAGTAATTCTGATTTTAATATCTCGAGATTACGAAGAGCAGAGTTCACATCGCCTGCGACCAGAATATCCAGCACAGTATCAATACGTTGCGCCACTTTCAGTGCATCGATATCAGACATAATCTCATCCCTAAATGAAAAGTGAATAAATTCAATGATGCAGAAATTGAAGGCAAAAGAGAAGGGAAAAAGTGAGCTAACGAAAGCCCATTAATGGTAGTGATATTTTGATGCTTCTTTATACGTAGGAATTTTGTAGTGGATTAGTCTAACTCTGCGCGCAAGGCGCTTTTTTCTATGAGGAATTAGACTATGACAATTATCAATCAGGCTACCTGTAAACTGTTCACTGATTCTGCACGATTCACCCAGCTCGCCGGCTATTACGAGGAGGAGAGACGTACCGTGTGGATGATGTTACGGGCCCAGCCGCGTCCCTGCTTCAATCATGCGCTTATAGAGGAGATTATGAACCTGTCGTGGCTGGTACGGCAGTCCGGGTTTGAGGTTGATTTCTGGGTGACCGGTTCGCTAGTGCCCGATATGTATAATACGGGTGGCGATTTACGCTTCTTTGTCGAGTGCATTGAGAACGGTCGTCGGGAAGCGCTTCGGGCCTATGCCCGCGCCTGCGTGGACTGTGTCCACGCCGCATCGCGGGGATTTGATACCGGGGCGATCACCCTGTCGATGGTAGAGGGCAGTGCCCTTGGGGGTGGCTTTGAAGCGGCGCTCGCGCACCACTTTTTACTGGCGCAACGGGATGCCCGCTTAGGGTTTCCTGAAATCGCCTTTAACCTGTTCCCCGGGATGGGAGGCTACTCGCTTGTCGCCCGCCGCTCTGGTATGAAACTGGCAGAAGAGCTGATCTATAAAGGGGAGTCGCACACTGCGGAATGGTATGAGCAGCAGGGTCTGGTGGATGTGCTGTTCGAACCCGGTCAGGGCTACGTGGCGACGCGGACCTTCATCGACACGTTACAACCCAAGATGAATAGCGTCAGAGCGATGCTGCGCGCCCGCCAGCGGGTATTGCAGCTGCCGCGCAGTGAGCTGATGGACATCACGGAAGATTGGGTAGACGCCGCATTCTGCCTGCAACCTAAGGACGTGGCCTATATGCAGCGGCTGGTGCTGTTGCAGGACCGCCACACGGCATCGGGGCTGCGTAAAGCCAGCTAGCGCGCATTCCGTGACTGATAACGTTTAAACCATCGCTCGAAAGCGACAGCGGGCATGGGTTTAGCAAACAGAAATCCCTGTCGTTCATTGACGCCGTTCTTCGTCAGAAAGGCGTCTTCTTTCGCACTCTCGACCCCTTCGGCAATCACCTGTAAATTCAGCGCCTGAGCGACTGCAACGATTGCGCGCACCAGCGATTGCGACACCGACTGCTTGTGAATATCCCGGACAAATGCCTGGTCGAGCTTAATGGCATCGATGGGAAAACGCGCCAGTTGCGACAGCGAGGAATAACCGGTTCCGAAATCATCAAGGTGGATCTGCGCCCCCAGCTGGCTGAACTGCTGGATCACCGACAGCGCCAGCTCTTCGTTTTCAATCAGACAGCTTTCGGTCAGCTCGACATCAATAGGGCAGTATTCAAAATTGAGATCCTTCAGCGCCTGTTTCAGATCGCTGAAAATCGTCTGGTCTGCCAGCTGGCGGGCCGAAACGTTGACCGCCACGCGTAAATTGATGCCTTTATCGCGCCATTTGGCCACCTGGCGTACTACATCCAGCATTACCCAACGCCCGAGCGGAACAATCAGTCCGGACTCTTCGGCGTAGGAGATAAACTCCAGCGGTGGGATCAGTCCGCGCTCCGGAGACTGCCAACGCACCAGCGCTTCGAGGGTTCTCACCTCGCCACGCCAGGTAATTTTGGGCTGGTAGTGGATCACCAGCTGGTCATTGTCCAGCGCCTTGCGCAGGTTGGTGTCCAGCCACAGATATTCAAAAACGCGCTGATTCATTTCCGGCGAGAAAACGCAGAACTTGCCGCGGCCATTCTCTTTCGCGGTATACATGGCGGTATCGGCGTTGCGTATCACGCTTTCCCGATCGGTGCCGTGCTGGGGGGCGAGGGAGATCCCCAGCGAACAGCCGGTGTAGACTTCAATTAAACCAATCCGGAAAGGCTGACGCAGGCGGGTGAGGATCCGCGAAGCCATAGCTTCGAGCGCACCCTGTGACGTACCGGTTGCCAGCACGATAAACTCGTCGCCACCCAGACGCGCAAGGACCTGCCCGTCCTCCAGACAACTGAGGATAGCCAGCGCCACCGCCTGCAGCAGCTGATCGCCAAACATATGCCCGTAGGCATCATTCACTTTTTTGAAATTATCGAGGTCAAGATAGACCACGCCCACCTGACCATCGCCACGGGTTTCTATCGCTTCGCTGATCAGATCGTGGATAGCGTTGCGGTTTGGCAGGCCAGTAATGGTGTCGGTATTGGCAAGTACACGAAGACGTTCCTGGGCACGGCGTTCTTCAGTAATATCCGTACCGGAACAGATAAGGAATATTTCATTTTTTCCGCTGCCGCTGTGCACGAATTTATTCCGGAATAAAAACAAACGCTGCCCTTTACGGGTTTTAATCCAGCGTTCCACTTCATAGGAGCTGCCGTCCCGAAAAAAAACGCTGATATTACGCCGGGAAGCCGCTGCCTCGCTGCGGCTCATAAACAGTTTAAAGACGTTCTGACCGATAACCTCGTGCTCTTTCATCCCGGTATATTCTTCGCTCAGGCGGTTGAAGCGTTGAATATTGCCGTGCCGGTCGAGAATAACGATGACCGAGTTGGCCTCTGAAACCACCTGCTCGGCAAAGGATAACCCCTGCGCCAGATCGCGGGCGACGGAAGGGGTGTCGTTCCAGGCGGAGGCGGTACCGGTCCACTCTTTTTTATTGATCTTACGTCCCACCAGGTGCACTGGCACCTCGGTTCCGTAGAGGGAGAGCGTCATGGTAATGCTGGAGGTAATAACCGTCATCTGGCGAATGCTGTTGGCCTGCTCGTCATTCAGCGCCACAACCTGTGTGGTATCGGCGCTTTCGCTGGCCGCAAGATGGAGCGCGTTACTGTCCGCCGTCAGCCGCCACCAGGGACTGTGGGTGCCCATGTAACGAAACAGCAAATTTTGCTCCAGATCGTCAATCATGCTCTCTCCCAGGCGCACTCAATTGCACACACTGTGCATTTTCAGTCGGTTTTACCGTACTTAAATAGCGGTAAACCCGAACTAAACTTATTGTTTTTTCCCAGTATTCTTATATTAGAACGAGATTAGCAAAAAAGGATACAGGCGAATGAATATTCTGGTGACACGTTAAAGCATTCACCAGACTGTCATGAATAAGTGTGATCGCTTTTCGCAATTTAGGGGAGAAAAAGATAAGTAAAAATGATGAATTTGACGTTAACGCAAAAAAAAAGCCGGTTCCCTCAAATGAGGTGAACCGACTTTTAGGCAATCAACAATCAGACGGCAGGGCGGGCAATAATGCTGCGTGTTTCCATGCGCACTTCAGCAATAGTGACATCGATAACTTCAGTCACTTTATAGGCCACTTCGCCTTTGATTTGCACGGTGCCATTTTCCTGGCTGCAGACCAGCTCGTCACGTACGGCGTGCAGGAATGGCGCAGGAATAAAGGCCACGGCGCCATTATCCACCAGACGGACACGCATGCCGCCACGGCTGACATCGATGATCTCCGCCGCGAAACGGGTATCCGTTCCGGCTTTGTCTTTCAGGAACCTGGCGTAGAGCCAGTCACCAACGTCGCGTTCCGCCATGCGGTTAAGGCGACGGCGCTCGGCCATCTGCACCGTGGCTTCGTCCTGTGGACGGGCAATGGTTTCGCCTTTAACGATCGCTTTCAGCAGGCGGTGGTTAATCATATCGCCATACTTACGAATCGGTGAAGTCCAGGTGGCGTAGGCTTCCAGCCCCAGGCCAAAGTGCGGGCCAGGTTCGGTGCTGATCTCAGCGAAAGACTGGAAGCGACGAATGCGGCTGTCCAGGAAACCAGATGGCTGGGCATCCAGTTCACGGCGCAGCTTGCAGAAGCCATTCAGGGTCAGAACTTCCTGCGGATCCACATGCACGTCATGGGTCTTCAGCAGGGCAGCCAGCGCTTCGCTGTTAGCCGGATCAAACCCGGTATGCACGTTATAGATACCGAAACCGAGTTTGTCGCGCAGTACGCGGGCTGCGCAGATGTTCGCCGCAATCATCGACTCTTCAACGATGCGGTTAGCAATGCGACGCGGCTCCGCCACGATATCCAGCACTTCGCCTTTTTCACCGAGAATGAAACGGTAGTCAGGGCGATCTTTAAAGACCAGCGCATGGGTCTTACGCCATTCGCTACGGCTCAGGCAGACGCGATGCAGCAGGCGGATCTGATCGGCAATGGCCTCATTCTCTGGCTGCCAGCTACCGCTGTTTTCCAGCCAGTCAGAGACCTCGTCGTACACCAGCTTGGCTTTAGACTCAATCAGCGCAGCGAAGAACTCAATGTTCTCTTCGATAGTGCCATCGGCAGCGATGGACATGCGGCAGGCCAGTACCGGGCGCACTTCGTTGGCGCGCAGGGAGCAGAGATTATCCGACAGTTCACGCGGCAGCATCGGGATGTTGAAGCCCGGCAGATAGTTGGTAAAGGCACGGATTTTCGCCGCGTCATCCAGCGGGGTGCCTTCTGCGATCCAGGCCGTAGGATCGGCAATCGCTACGGTTAGCAGCAGTTTACCGTCAGCCTGCTCTTCAACATACAGCGCATCGTCCATATCTTCGGTGCTGGCGCTGTCGATGGTGACAAAATTCAGGGCAGTCAGGTCGCGACGCTCAAGACCTTCGTCCAGCATGTCAGTCGCTGCGCCTTCTGGCGCCTCTTTTTCCAGATTATGGCGGGCAAGGGTGACCCACCACGGTACGAAATGGTCTTCGCCGAAGGTGATAAACTGGGTCAGTTCGGCATAAAAACCGCGATCGCCCTTCAGAGGGTGACGGCGCATTTCTGCTACGGCCCAGTCACCTTCTTTAAAATCATGCGTCACGCCACGCTCAGCGCGGCAGGGGATGGCGTCTTTCAGCAGAGGATGGTCCGGAATGATGGACAGACGGTCATCTTTTCTCAGCACCTTACCCACAAAACGGGTCAGGAACGGTTCAATTAATTCTTCAGGCTCGGCTGATTCACGATCCTTTTCGCTATGGATCACGGCCGTAATGCGATCGCCGTGCATCACTTTCTTCATCTGCGGAGGCGGAATGAAGTAACTTTTCTGCGCATCGACTTCAAGGAAGCCAAAGCCTTTTTCCGTGGCTTTTACGACCCCTTCAGCACGTGGCGTCTGGGAATGCAGTTGCTGTTTAAGCTGCGCTAGCAGCGGGTTGTCCTGGAGCATAGTGATCTATTTTCGTAGCCATTGAGCGGCTGACAGTTTTACGCGAATCTCACTGCTACAGCAAGCGCTCTTTCGGTCGTTAGTGTGGTTATTCGCTTCTGCCAATGGCGATTTTCAGACGGTTCAGCCAGCCGCAAAAAGCGCTCCAGGTGAGCAGGTTGATGGCCTGTACGGGCGACTGGCCATCATCTGTCAGCGGGGTAAACTGCGCGGCGCTGAACTGATCCGGCGATCGCGCCAGCTGTTCTACCGCACGCCTTACCGCCTCATCCTCTTTATACACCGTGTTAATGCCACTGATAAGAATTTCACCCGTTTGATCGAGGATCAACGGTTCATGACAGAGCACCGGCGCAAGAGGCTGCAATAACGGCTCCTCCTGCCAGCGTTCAAGCGAGGCCAGCTGTTGCGGGCTGGCCTGACAACGCTCAACACCAGGGATGGCAGGCTGCCACATATTCAGGTCGTTATCGTCCGGCAGGGCGTGAGGCGGGATATGGTGCCCCGGCAGCCAGCGCACCGGGTGGCCGAGCAGGGCCTGAAACACCGCCACCACACGCGCCTGAAAGCCCACAAAGCCGATAATCTGATTGATGGTCACGATGTCATACACCGTCAGGCCCACCTCATCGAGCCCCTGCTGCGCTTTGCTGTCGATCACATCCGGCGAGCTGGCAAGCTGGCGGGCATACTGGGTGATCTGGGCGAGACGGCGATTGCTTTCACGGGAGGAGTCGGGGCCGGGGAGCGGGGCGAGAAGGGCGGCGTAGTGATTACACAGGCGCTGCACGCCGCACACCTGGGCGACAGTCAGAGCAGTACTGAAACGATCGTAGGCGCTCAGCGTACGCAGCCGGGTAACCGCGACGGTCCGCGGGAAAAAAAGGTCGCATAGCGCCCGGGCCGGGGTTAACCAGCGTTCACAGGCTGCCAGCAACGTTGCCGGTAGCGCGATATTCAGCAAAAAGCGATCGGCGACATGCGCGGCTTCGGGAACCAAAGGCAGGACTTCCGTCGGGCTGCTACTGGACTGGGTCTCATGATACCAGTGGCCTTTGCCAGAAATACGGCGTTGTTCCATGTGCGTTCCTTGATCTCAAAATGGCGATCAATATCCTGGCGGAAGGCGGATAAGCGGAAAAATATTGTTAAGTGATAACAAATAGCGGAACGGAATAACGGGGGGAGAGAAGGCTGAACGGTGGGCAAACCTTCCCGCCGGAGCGGGAAGGTAACGAACTTATTTGAGTTCCAGCTCGTTCATTGCAGCGATGCTGAAACCGCCGTCAACGTGAACCACTTCGCCGGAGATGCCAGCAGAGAGGTCAGAGCAGAGGAAGGCTGCGGAGTTACCCACATCTTCGATGGTCACGGTGCGACGGATCGGGGTAACCGCTTCGCAATGCGCCAGCATTTTACGGAAGTCTTTGATGCCGGAAGCCGCCAGAGTACGGATTGGACCGGCAGAGATGCCGTTTACGCGCACGCCTTCCGGACCCATTGCGTTCGCCATGTAGCGCACGTTGGCTTCCAGAGAGGCTTTTGCCAGACCCATTACATTGTAGTTCGGGATAGCGCGCTCAGCGCCCAGGTAGGAGAGGGTCAGCAGCGCTGCGCCCGGGTTAAGCATGGAGCGGCAGGATTTCGCCATCGCCACAAAGCTGTAGGAGCTGATGTCGTGTGCGATTTTGAAGCCTTCACGGGTGACCGCGTTTACATAGTCGCCATCCAGCTGGTCGCCCGGTGCAAAACCGATGGAGTGAACGAAACCGTCAAATTTCGACCAGGTTTTTGCCAGCTCGGCGAACATGCCATCGATGCTTTCATCTTTAGCAACGTCGCATTCCAGAACAATGCTGGAATCCAGCTGCGCGGCAAACTCTTCTACGCGGCCTTTCAGCTTGTCGTTCTGGTAGGTGAATGCCAGCTCAGCGCCTTCGCGATGCATAGCCTGTGCGATGCCGTATGCGATGGACAGTTTGCTGGCAACGCCAGTGACCAGAATACGCTTACCGGAAAGAAAACCCATAGCTCTTAATCCTTATATTCATTGTTGTGGCGGCTGTCATTTTTGGACAACCGTCGTTAAAACGCGGCGATAATAGCATGTGTCGCGTACAGTGTTAATCCGACCACTCCATACGGGGCAGGTCAGCGATCTTTTCGCCAGGCATCGGCGGTTAAGGCTTCGCCAAAATGCCCGGCAATTAAACGTTTAGTCAGATCGTGGAGCGGGGCGGCCAGCACCGAGGCGGTACTGCCGCGCTCCACCACTGAGCCTTCGTGCATCACCAGCACCTGATCGCTGATGTGCTTCATCATCCCCAGATGCTGGGTGACGTAGATATACGAGATACCCTGTTTCTCCTGCAACTCCAGCATCAGGTTGATAAGTTGTGAACGCATCGACATATCCAGCGAGGCCAGCGCTTCGTCAGCGATGATCACTTTCGGGCGCAGGATCAGCGCGCGGGCAAGACCCAGACGCTGCTTCTGCCCCGGCGCCAGCATGTGCGGATAATAGCTGACGTGATCCGGCAGCAGTCCGACCATGCGCAGGGTATCGATGATCTGCTTACGTCGCGCTTCAGGTTCCAGATCGGTATTGAGCCGCAGCGGGAAATCGAGGATCTGTGAGATACGCTGGCGCGGGTTCAGCGAGGTGGAGGGATCCTGAAAAATCATCCTGATCCGCTGGCTGCGGAACGAGTAATCGCCAAATTTCAGCAGATGGTCGTCAATCAGGACTTCTCCGTCCGAGGGTTCAATCATCCCGGCCAGCATCTTCGCCAGCGTCGATTTGCCCGAACCGTTCTCACCGATGATCGCCAGGGTCTGCTTTTCACGCAGGGTGAAACTCAGCGGTTTTACCGCTTCAACGGTTTGACGGCGAAATAAGCCGGTGCGGTAGCGAAAGGTCTTACTCAGGTTGCGCACTTCCAGCAGGGTTTCGACCATGTCACTCTTTCTCCATGTTCAGCGGGAAATGGCAGGCAAACAGATGGTTCTTCGGCCCGGCCAGGCGCGGCGTTTCAATGCACTTACGCTGGGCATAAGGACAGCGTGGCCCCAAGCGACAGCCAATCGGCAGGTGCTCCAGCAGCGGGATAGCCCCCGGCAGGGTATTCAGGCGACTTTTATGCGGCATAGGGCTGCCAAAATCCGGTATCGCACGGATCAGCGCCTGGGTGTACGGATGATGCGGCGTGGTGATCAGATCCTCGCTGCCAGCGGTCTCCACGGTCTGACCGCAGTACATCACATCAATCTTATCCGCCCATTTACTCAGCATCTGCAGGTCATGGCTGATCAGCAAAATAGTGGTGTTGTTGTTCTGATTAAGCCGGGTCAGCAGGCGGAAGATTTGCGCCTGGGTGGTCGGCTCCATCGCGTTGGTCGGTTCATCCGCAATCAACAGGCGTGGCTGGTTAGCCAGCGCGATGGCAATCATCACTTTCTGACACTCACCGTCCGTCAGCTCATAGGGGAAGCTGCGCATGGCGTCTTTATGATCTTTGATCCCAACCCGGTGCAGCAGCTCAATGGCCCGGCGTTTACGCCAGCCAAAACGCTGCCACCAGCGGCCTTTATAGGTCCAGGCTGGAATGTTTTGCATCAGCTGTTTGCCTACCCGCTCCGAGGGATCGAGACAGGATTGCGGCTCCTGAAAGATCATCGACACGTTGTGGCCCACCAGCTTGCGTCGTTCGCGGACGGAGAGGCGCAGCAGGTCGATATCATCAAAGCGCATACGGTCAGCGGTGACGCGCCAGTTATCCTTCGCCACACCGCAAATCGCTTTGGCAATCAGGCTTTTGCCTGAGCCCGATTCCCCTACCAGTCCGCGAATTTCGCCTTCGCTCAGGGTAATACTGACGCGATCGACCGCTTTGACCCAGCCTTCGCTGGTTTTAAGTTCAATCGTCAGATTGCGAATATCCAGTAACGGCATTATTCCACCCCCGCCACAATGGCGCGACGGATCCCGTCGCCAAGCAGGTTCACCAGTAATACGCTAACCATAATTGCAGCACCTGGCAGCATCACTGTCCAGGGGGCCACATAGATCAGTTCAAGCGCGTCGCCCAGCATCGCGCCCCATTCCGGGGAGGGCAGTTGAGCGCCCAGATCGAGAAAACCGAGCGCGGCGATATCCAGGATCGCCATCGACAGGGCACGGGTAATTTCCGTAACCATGCCCGAGGCGATATTGGGCAGGACCGCAAACCACAGAATATTCATGGTGGTGGCGCCATCGAGACGGGCGGCCACCACATACTCTTTTTCCAGCTCATCATGCACCAGGCTGTAGACCGAACGTACCATGCGCGGCAGTAGCGCCAGCCAGACAGCAAACATGGCATGCGTCAGGTGCGGACCGGCGAAGGCCACCACAATAATCGCCAGCAGCAGCGACGGGATCGATAGCAGCGTATCGAGAATATGGTTCATCACCGCCGAGCGCAGGCCGTGAGTAGCCCCGGCGACAATACCCAGTACCAGACCGCACAACGTGGCGGCCAGGGTGACCACAAAGGCGCCGCCTACCGTCGGCGCGGCGCCGCTCAACAGACGGCTTAACACATCGCGCCCGAGGTCGTCGGTGCCCAGGAAGAAGGAGACTTCACCGTAGCGGGACCAGGATGGCGGTAACAGCTGATAGCCGAGAAACTGCTGATCGATGCCATACGGCGCAAACCAGGAGCCCAGGATACACAGCAGCACCAGGCCGCCGCAGCCGTACAGGCCGATCATCGCCATGGCGTCGCCGTAGAAATTTCGCCACACGGTGCGTAACGCACCGGGCGTGCGCTTTTCACTGTATACGCTATCGTAAGGCATACCATTCCTTATGTTTCAGTGGGTTAGCCATAGCGCCCAAAATATCAGATAACACGTTCACAATAATCACCAGCGCGCCAATCACCATCACGCCTGCAGAGATAGCGGCGTAATCCTGCTGGCGAATGGCGTTAATCAGCCAGCGCCCGAGGCCTGGCCAGCTAAAGACCATTTCGGTGATCATGGCCAGCGTCAGCATGGTTGAGAACTGCAGTCCGAGACGCGGGATCACCGGCGGTAGCGCATTATGCAGCACATGGCGACGTAAAATCGTCAGCCGTGACAACCCGCGTGTGGCGGCCGCTTTAACATAGTTCTGGTCAAACACCTCGCTGGTGCTGATGCGCATCAGGCGAATCACCTCCGTGGTCGGTGCCACGGCCAGGGCCAGCACCGGCAACACCATGTGGCGCACGGCGCTGATGATCATCTCATGCCGCCAGACCGAATCTGAGAGCCAGGCGTCAATAATGGCGAATCCGGTGACGGTTTTTACCGCATAGAGCAGGTCAAAACGTCCGGAGACCGGCAGCCAGCCGAGCGTCAGCGAGAAAAAGAGCGTCAACAACAGCGCCAGCCAGAAGACGGGAACCGAAAACCCGAGCAGGGCGATCGCGCTGATCAGCTTGTCCTGCCATTTACTGCGGGTTATCCCGGCGAGCATCCCGACCGGGATTCCCACCATCAGCGCAAAACCGAACGCCAGGATGCAGAGCTCCATGGTGGCGGGGAAGACCTCTTTCAGTTGCTCGGCGATGGGCTGGCCGTTAATGCTGGAGACGCCAAAGTCCCAGTGCAGCACGCCTTCAAACCAGAACCACCACGCATTCCACAGCGACGCACCCTGTAGCGGCGCGTGCGGGGTAAAATAGCTCAGGCTAAAACCCACTAAGGTCAGAAAGAAGAGGGTGATCAGCAGCAACAGCAACCGACGTAAGGTAAAAATAATCACGGTTTTTTCACCTCTTCTTGTTTCTCGCGGGAGACGCCCGCAAACGACGCATTTCCAAACGGGCTGAGCACCAGGCCTTTGATATCGTAACGGTACGCCTGCAGACGCAGGGAGGAGGCCAGGGGCAGCACCGGCAGCTCTTTGGCCAGAATAATCTGCGCTTCATCATAGGCATCGATACGTGCCGCCAGCTGCTGGGTCGACAGCGCCTTGCGCAGAATGCTGTCAAACTCGCGGTTGCACCAGTGGGCATAGTTGGTCTGCGAATCAATGGCCGCACAGCTCAGGAGCGGACGGAAGAAGCTGTCCGGGTCGTTACTGTCTGTCGCCCAGCCTGACAGGGTGAGATCGTGGTTCATGTCCATCAGGCGCGCCTCCTGAAAACGACCTTCTACCGGAACAATCACCACCTTGACCCCCACCTGGGCCAGGTCAGCCTGGAGCAGCTCTGCGGTTTTTAACGGGCTAGGGTTCCAGGCTTGGGAGCTGGTGGGCACCCACAGTTGCAGGGTGAGGTTTTCTGCCCCCAGCGCTTTGAGCTGTTCGCGTGATTTTTCCGGGTTGTATTCGGTAATTTTAGCCTCGCTATCGTAGGCCCACGAGGCGCGGGGCAAGATTGAGGCGGCCGTTTCCGCAGTACCGTAATAAATGGACTGCATCAGACGCTGGTTATTGATCGCCAGCGCCAGGGCATGGCGTACCGCCGGGTTGTCCAGCGGCGGCTTGTTGGTGTTAAAGGCCAGATAAGCGATATTCATGCCCGGGCGCAGGGTCAGGCGCAGACGCGGGTCGTCACGCAGGATGGTCAGCTGGCTGGCGGCGGGCCATGCCAGAACATCACATTCGCCGGTGAGCAGTTTCGACAGCCGCCCGGTACCGCCGGAACCTAAATCGACCACTACCTGCGGCATCAGCGGCGTGCCGCGCCAGAATTTCTCATGGCGCTGCAGGCGCACGTACTGCCCGGCCCGGTACTCTTCAACCTGAAACGGTCCGGTTCCTACGGGCTGGCGGTCCATCAACTCCATTTTGTCCTTCAGGGTGAGCTGTGTGGCATATTCCGCGGACATCACCGAGGCATAGTGCGTCGCCAGATGCCACAGGAAGGAGGCATCCGGCCGCGCCAGGGTGAACTCTACCGTACGGCTATCCAGCTTGCGGACATTCTTCACCGTATCGGCAAATTGCAGACTGTCGAAGTAGGGGAAATTACCGCCGTTGATGTAGTGCCACGGATGGTTGCGGTTAAAAATGCGCTGGAAGGTAAAGACCACGTCATCCGCATTGAGTTTACGGGTAGGTTTAAACCACGGCGTGCTCTGGAAGTTCACATCGTCGCGCAGGCGAAAACGGTAGGTGGCCCCGTTGTCCAGCACTTGCCAGCTCTCGGCCAGTTCAGGCACCAGGCGATAGGTATAGGGATCCACATCCAGCAGGCGGTCATAGAGCTGAGCGGCGAGGGTATCGACGATCAGGCCGCTGCTGGCCTTTTGCGGGTTGAAGGTGTTGACCTGCCCACTTACACAGTAGACAAAGCCGCTGTCGCGAATATCCGCGCGCTCTGCCAGCTCAGGCGCGGCAAACGCCTGGCTGCTTAACAGACCGAACGCAATCAGGGACGAGAAAACCAGTCGCATAATTTTTAAGGAATTGAGTATAATTACGTTATCTTACTAATAGTAAATGACATTTGCCATGAACGTTTGCGTTTTGAGGTAGGATGAGGTGGCATGCTTGACGATCATTGTTGCGTTCTCGTACCTGCTCAAAACGTGAACCTGCCACCTGCTTCGACTAAATCTCATCATTCATCTTAGCATTTTAAGGGCCCGCTTGACTCATATAAAACAAGGGATTCTCTTCCGAGGGTTGCCACCAGCATGGCGACATATCAAGGATTGATGAATGGAGAATAGACAAATCAATTTGTAAAATGGACGTTAACATTTTATGCAGCCTCGAGCCTTGCTGTTATAGAATGGATTAGTATCAACGTAATTCTTTGAACATAGAGGTTTTAATGTCAGTCTCAAAAGATTTTTTACTTTCGGTGTATGAACGATGCAATGAGCACTTAAGAGAGCAATCGACAAAGCGGGATCAGACAATAGCTTTTTATCTGGTTGTTATATCATTTTATTTTGGATCGTACTCGGCAATTAGCAAATTAATGGTGAGTGCATATTCTCCGGTGTTTTTTAATGTGGTGATATGCCTGATCAGCGGAATGACTATCAGAACTTTATCTGGGCTACGTTCCTGGCATATGCAATATGCTAACGCTGCTCTCGCGTTAAATAAGGTTATCGCTAAAGATATCTTTGAATTGAATGGCGTTAATGCTGAGATTAAATCTTTTTTTGAGGCTAGAAAGAAAAAATATAATAAAATGAGAATTGTCGAAATGTTTTCTGGTGTTGAGAATAGGGTTATTTTTGGCATGGTGCTGATTTCGGGTTTTCCGATAGTCATGTTGGTAAAGGAAGTGTTTTCTGTATTAAAAATCAATGATAAGGATTTAATCATTTTTTGTGAGATATTATTTTACCTGGGCTACGTTGCATATTACTTATATAATACTATGCTAATCTTAAAGCGCTCGGCGGACCAAACGACCTGGATTGTGAATTTTGAATAGTAATATCTTTGAAAATAGTTACTTAAAGGTTTTTCTTGACGAGTTGGGGCACCTGAGAATCTCCCAAAAGCATGGTGGGGTTGTTGTCATCCCCGAATGCAGTGGGAAATACGCTTTAATTCAGCATTCAAGGAATGGAAATGTTCTCATTGAGTTTCCTAGAGGATTTATTGAAAAAGGCGAATCTCATGTAGAAGGTGGAGAGCGCGAGTTAAAAGAAGAGCTAAGTCTTAACTCACTTAACAGCTATGTATTAGGTGAATTAGTTACTGACTCAGGATTAATAGCAGATAATATTCAAGCAATTGTCTGCAAAGTGGAGGAGCCTTTTCAACTATCTTTACAGTCAAGTGAAGGTATCCGGGGATGTTGTTTTTACACTTACGACGAAATTATTTCGCTTATAAAAGAAGATAAAATAAAGGATAATTTTACTTTGGCATCCTTAATGCTGCTTCAAGCAAGAAATAAAAATCTTTAAAAAAGATTAAGATTAAACAAGCCTAAATAATCTTTACTCGTAGTGTAAACAGCAAAACTACGAGTCATTAACTGCAAGTGATTTACGATCAGCGCATCTGATGCTTTTTGAGCAATGCCCTTAACTGATGGTAGGTCAGCCCCAGCAGTTCAGCCGCGCGTTTCTGATTAAATTGTGCCTCGCGCAGGCTCTGCTCCAGCAACAGCTTCTCCTGCTCCAGCTGGAACAGACGCAAATCGAGGGGCAGGGTAGGTATACCCGTGGTAAGCGGTTTGCTGACAGAGGGCTGTGCGGGACGCTGAAAGGGATCGATCACAATTTCATCCAGCTCTGTCTCGCTGCTACCGTGGCGGTAGACGGAGCGCTCCACCACGTTTTTCAGTTCGCGGACATTGCCCGGCCAGCGGTAATCCAGCAGCGTTTCGCGAGCGTGCTGACTGAAGCCGGGAAAAAGGGGCAGCCCAAGCTCACGACACATCTGAATGGCAAACTGCTCCGCCAGCAGCATGATATCGCTGCGTCGCTCGCGCAACGGCGGCAGGTTAACGACATCAAACGCCAGCCGATCCAGCAGGTCGGCGCGAAACTTCTCCTGCTCGACCATCTCCGGCAGATTGGCGTTAGTGGCGCACACCAGCCGCACGTTGACCTGTAAAGGCTGGCTGCCGCCCACGCGCTCCAGCTCGCCATACTCAATGACGCGCAGCAGTTTTTCCTGCACCAGCATCGGCGCGGTCGCCAGCTCATCAAGAAACAACGTGCCGCCATCGGCGCGCTCGAAGCGACCGGGATGGCGACGCTGCGCCCCGGTAAAGGCGCCCGCCTCATGACCAAACAGTTCCGTATCCAGCAGATTTTCGTTCAGCGCGGCGCAGTTCAGGGAGATAAACGGTCCATCCCAGCGACCGGAGAGGTAGTGTAGCCGGTTGGCAATCAGCTCCTTGCCGGTGCCGCGCTCGCCGATAATCAGCACCGGTTTATTCAGCGGTGCCAGCCTGGATACCTGCTCCAGCACTTCGAGAAAGCTGTTAGCCTCCCCGAGTAACGTATCTTTAAATTCAGCCATGATGTAATTGACCACTTATTGGTGTAATTCACTAAGTGAGAGTAGGGCGTAGCGGGCAAAAAAGCAATCACCATGTGTTAAATCAATGAGATATAAAACTGGCACGGGAATTGTATTAACTATGCAGCAGGGCTCAGCCCGATAACAGAAAATATGAGGATTCAATTATGGGTATTTTTTCTCGTTTTGCCGACATCGTGAACGCCAACATCAACTCACTGCTGGAGAAAGCAGAGGATCCACAGAAGCTGGTTCGTCTGATGATTCAGGAGATGGAAGATACGCTGGTGGAAGTGCGCTCTAACTCCGCCCGTGCGCTGGCTGAGAAAAAGCAGCTTTCCCGCCGTATTGAACAGGCGACCGCCCAGCAGGCCGAATGGCAGGAAAAAGCGGAGCTGGCGCTGCGCAAAGATAAAGAGGACCTCGCCCGTTCTGCGCTGATTGAAAAGCAGAAACTGACCGATATTGTCGCTACCCTGGAGCAGGAAGTCACCCTGGTGGATGAAACCCTTGCCCGCATGAAAAAAGAGATTGCGGAGCTGGAGAACAAGCTGAGCGAAACCCGCGCCCGCCAACAGGCTCTGACACTGCGTCACCAGGCAGCAAGCTCGTCCCGTGACGTGCGCCGTCAGCTCGACAGCGGCAAGATTGACGAAGCCATGGCCCGTTTCGAGTCGTTTGAGCGTCGTATCGATCAGATGGAAGCGGAAGCGGAAAGCCACAGCTTTGGCAAACAGAAAACGCTGGATCAGCAGTTTGCCGATCTGAAAGCGGATGATGAAATCAGCGAGCAACTGGCCGCGCTGAAGGCCAAAATGAAACAAGACAATCAATAATAACGACTGCGGCGCCCGTCGGCGCCGCCACTCATAAGACAAGGAGTAGACATGAGCGCGCTTTTTCTTGCCATTCCGCTGACCATTTTCGTGCTGTTTGTTCTGCCGATCTGGTTGTGGCTGCACTACAGTAACCGTTCTTCAAGGGGAGAGCTGTCGCAAAGCGAACAACAGCGCCTGGCGCAATTAACTCAGGACGCAAATAAAATGCGCGAACGTATCCAGGCGCTGGAGGCGATCCTGGATGCGGAACATCCTAACTGGAGGGATCGCTAATGGCACTGAATCTGAATAAAAAATTGTGGCGTATCCCTCAGCAGGGGATGTTGCGCGGCGTCTGCGCCGGACTGGCGCACTACCTCGACGTGCCGGTGAAACTGGTGCGTGTGGTAACGGTACTCTCCATTTTCTTTGGTCTGGCGTTTATTACCCTGGTGGCCTATATCATTTTGTCCTTCGTGCTGGATCCGATGCCGGACGGTGCGATGGGCGATGAGAATGCACCCACCAGCAGTGAATTACTGGATGCGGTGGATGCTGAGCTGTCGGCAGGCGAAAAACGTCTGCGCGAAATGGAGCGGTATGTCACCTCGGATACCTTCACGCTGCGAAGCCGTTTTCGTCAGCTTTAACTGAGAGAATTGATATGAATCAACGCTGGCAACAGGCCGGACATCGCGTCAAGCCGGGCCTGAAAATCGCAGGGAAGCTGGTATTACTGACTGCACTGCGTTACGGCCCGGCAGGCGTGGCGGGTTGGGCGATTAAATCGGTCGCCCGTAAACCCATGCGGATGCTGCTGGCGGTGGCGCTGGAGCCGATGCTGAAAAAGCTCGCCACCCGGCTTTCCGGTAAATTGAAATAGACCGCAACGGCACAGCGCTGGACGTGCCGTTGCGGCGCTTTTATTCCTTTCTCCTTATCCCCATGTCATATTTCTCATAACAATAATTCCTTCAGGCAGAAAAGGACGGCGATGAAGCGACTTAAAAATGAACTTAATTCTCTGGTGAATCGTGGGGTTGACCGTCATCTGCGCCTGGCGGTCACCGGACTGAGCCGCAGCGGCAAAACCGCCTTTATCACGGCGATGGTGAATCAACTCCTTAACCTGCATGCCGGGGCGCGCTTGCCGCTGTTGAGCGCGGTGCGCGAAGAGCGCCTGCTTGGCGTAAAGCGCGTTCCTCAGCGTGATTTTGGTATTCCCCGTTTCACCTACGACGAAGGGCTGGCCCAGCTTTACGGCACGCCGCCAACCTGGCCAACGCCCACCCGCGGGGTGAGTGAAATCCGCCTGGCGTTACGGTACCGCTCCAACGACTCGCTGCTTCGTCACTTTAAAGAGACCTCCACCCTCTATCTGGAGATTGTCGACTATCCCGGCGAATGGCTGCTCGACCTGCCGATGCTGACCCAGGACTATCTCAGCTGGTCGCGGCAGATGACGGGCCTGTTACAGGGGCCCCGCGCGGCGTGGTCCGCCCGCTGGCGCTCCCTGTGTGAGGGGCTGGATCCACTGGCACCCGCCGATGAAAACCGGCTGGCGGCCATTTCAGAAGCCTGGACCGATTATCTGCATCAATGTAAGAAAGAGGGGCTGCACTTTATCCAGCCGGGTCGCTTTGTGCTGCCGGGAGATATGGCGGGTGCCCCGGCGCTGCAATTTTTCCCGTGGCCGGACGTGGAGGCTTTTGGTGAATCGAAGCTTGCCCAGGCGGACAAACATACCAACGCCGGGATGTTGCGCGAGCGTTTCAACTACTACTGCGAAAAAGTGGTGAAGGGGTTTTACACCAACCACTTTTTACGCTTCGACCGCCAGATTGTGCTGGTGGATTGCCTCCAGCCGCTCAACAGCGGCCCTCAGGCTTTCAACGACATGCGCCTCGCGCTCACCCAACTGATGCAGAGCTTCCACTACGGGCAGCGCACGCTGTTCCGGCGTCTCTTCTCCCCGGTGATCGACAAACTGTTGTTTGCCGCCACCAAGGCGGATCACGTGACGGTGGATCAGCATGCCAATATGGTGTCGCTCCTCCAGCAGCTGGTGCAAGATGCCTGGCAGAACGCCGCCTTCGAGGGGATTAGCATGGACTGCCTGGGGCTGGCCTCGGTACAGGCTACCCAGAGCGGCCTGATTGACGTTAATGGCGAGAAGATCCCGGCGCTGCGCGGCCACCGTCTGAGCGATGGCACCCCGCTGACGGTCTACCCTGGCGAGGTTCCCGCCCGGCTGCCGGGCCAGGCATTCTGGCAAAAGCAGGGGTTTCAGTTTGAAGCCTTCCGCCCGCAGACGATGAATGTAGACCAGCCGCTGCCGCATATTCGCCTGGATGCCGCGCTGGAGTTTTTAATCGGAGATAAATTGCGATGACCGAACCCTTAAAACCGCGAATGGATTTTACCGGCACTCTGGAAGAGGAGGATCGCGAGGCCTTCAAAGCGGCACAAACGTTTGATGACGCTCAGGCCGGAAACTTCGCGCCGGTGATGACCGATATGCTCCCCGCCGAAGAAGGACAAGCCGAAGCCGTCGTCGAGGCCGCTTTGCGACCTAAACGTAGCCTGTGGCGCAAAATGGTCAGCGCGGGCCTGATGCTGGCGGGCGCTGCGGTAGTAGGGCAAGGCGTGCAGTGGGCAATCAACGCCTGGCAAACCCAGGACTGGGTGGCGCTGGGGGGATGCGCGGCAGGTGCGCTTATCGTTGGCGCGGGCGTGGGCTCTGTTGCCACCGAATGGCGCCGTTTATGGCGACTGCGCCAGCGTGCTCACGAGCGTGATGAAGCCCGGGATCTGCTGCACAGCCACGGCACCGGTAACGGACGGGCGTTTTGTGAAAAACTGGCGAAACAGGCCGGGCTCGATCAGTCTCATCCGGCGCTGCAGCGCTGGTACGCCGCCATTCACGAAACGCAAAACGACCGCGAAGTAGTGTCGCTGTATGCCCACCTCGTTCAGCCGGTGCTGGACAGCCAGGCCCGGAGGGAGATCAGCCGCTCGGCAGCCGAATCAACGCTGATGATTGCCGTCAGCCCGCTGGCGCTGGTTGATATGGCTTTTATAGCCTGGCGAAACCTGCGACTGATTAACCGCATCGCCACCCTGTACGGCATTGAACTGGGCTATTACAGCCGCTTGCGCCTGTTCCGCCTGGTGCTGCTGAACATAGCTTTCGCCGGGGCCAGTGAGCTGGTGCGCGAGGTGGGGATGGACTGGATGTCGCAGGATCTGGCCGCTCGCCTTTCGGCCCGTGCGGCGCAGGGAATTGGTGCAGGATTGCTCACCGCGCGGCTGGGGATCAAAGCGATGGAATTGTGCCGTCCACTGCCGTGGACAGCGGATGATAAACCCCGGCTGGGGGATTTCCGTCGGGAATTAATCGGCCAGTTGAAAGATACCCTCAATAAAAAACCGCAGTAAGCTCGCTTCCTCGCACAAAATTCCGTCACTATGCTCACAGGCTGTCAATATTTGTTGACAGCCATCTTCCCGATTGCAGATATCTGGCTTATCATTTCAGAGTTAATGGCTTATAGAGTGATTTTCCCATGCGTCTGGAAGTGTTTTGTAAGGACCGTCTCGGCCTGACTCGCGAGCTGCTCGATCTCCTTGTTTTGCGGAGTATTGACCTGCGCGGAATTGAGATTGACCCAATCGGGAAGATTTACCTGAATTTTGCTGAAATTGCCTTTGAAACATTCAGCAGCTTAATGGCTGAAATCCGCCGTATCGCTGGCGTTACGGATGTGCGTACCGTGCCGTGGATGCCCTCCGAGCGCGAGCACCTGGCCCTTAGCGCGCTACTCGAAGCGATGCCCGAACCCTTTTTATCCCTGGATCTGAAAGGCAAAATCGATCGGGCTAATCAGGCGAGCTGCCAGCTGTTTGCGCTGGAGCCGGAGAAACTGAGTAACCACAACGCCGCCCAGCTGATCCCCGGCTTCAATTTCCAGCGCTGGCTGGAGAGCAATCCGCGCTCGACCCACAGCGAGCATGTGATTATTAACGGGCAAAACTTCCTGATGGAGCTCACCCCGGTCTATCTGCAGGGTGACAACGACGACAGAACCCTGACCGGTTCAGTGATCATGCTGCGCTCAACGGTCCGTATGGGGCGTCAACTGCAAAACCTGTCGAGCCAGGATACGGGCGCCTTCAGCCAGATTATTGCCGTCAGCCCGAAAATGCGTCACGTGGTGGAGCAGGCGCGTAAGCTGGCGAACCTTGCCGCGCCGCTGCTGATCACCGGCGACACCGGCACCGGCAAAGATCTGCTGGCCCATGCGGTACATCAGGCGGGGCCGCGGGCGAGCAAACCTTACCTGGCGTTGAACTGCGCCTCTATCCCTGAAGATGCCGTCGAAAGCGAGCTGTTTGGCCACGCGCCGGAAGGCAAAAAAGGCTTCTTTGAGCAGGCCAACGGCGGCTCGGTGCTGCTGGATGAGATTGGCGAAATGTCACCGCGGATGCAGGCCAAACTGCTGCGTTTCCTCAATGACGGCACCTTCCGCCGGGTAGGGGAAGATCATGAGGTGCATGTGGACGTGCGCGTCATCTGCGCCACCCAGAAGAACCTGGTGGAGCTGGTGCAGAAGGGGATGTTCCGGGAAGATCTCTATTATCGTCTCAACGTGCTGACCCTCAATATTCCGCCGCTGCGCGATTGCCCCCAGGACATCATGCCGTTGACCGAGCTGTTTGTGGCGCGCTTTGCCGATGAGCAGGGTATCCCAAGACCGAAGTTCTCAGCCGATCTGAATACGGTTCTTACCCGTTACGGCTGGCCGGGGAATATTCGTCAGCTGAAAAATGCGATCTATCGTGCCCTGACCCAGCTTGAAGGCTATGAGCTGCGGCCGCAGGATATCTTATTGCCGGACTACGACGCCGGAACGGTGGCGGTAGGGGAAGAGGCGATGGAAGGATCGCTGGATGACATTACCAGCCGCTTTGAACGCTCGGTGCTGACACAGCTGTATCGTAACTATCCCAGCACCCGCAAGCTGGCGAAACGGTTAGGCGTGTCTCACACCGCTATCGCCAACAAGCTGCGCGAATATGGTCTGAGCCAGAAGAAAGGTGACGAGTAGCGCCTGTCAGTACATAAGTGAAGCGGCAGGCATTCGGCCCGCCGCTTGAGGGGTTATGGCACCACGTTGACAATCACGCGCTTGTAGCGGGTTAAGCGCGGCGTGCCATGATCGGTCACGGCCAGAATGATATGCATCGTACCTGTTCCCGGTGGCATCACCCGGGCATCGGTGACATCGAACCAGGCCTTTGGCTGGTAGCGTTTTTAATGTCTAACATGACCCCGGTGGCCGCATTTGATAATACGCGCGTTCCCGCCTCTGCATAGACAAACCATTCATAGGAGAGGGCATCACCGTCGGGATCGGAGGAGCCCATTGCGCTGAGCTCCACCCGCTGCCCTTTTTTCACCGTCAGGGTGGCAGGGTGATCGAGTTTTGGTACCGGGGGATGATTGGCCTCACTGTAGGGCTTGATGGTCCAGTCCATTCGGGCGGCAAAGTCATTTTGATAAGCCCCACGCCAGCGCCAGATTGTCGCATGGTTAGTGGTGTGCCAGCGATTATCAAAGCCCAGCACTTCATCCTGCGCATTGGTCCAAATCGGTCGCGTCTCCTGGGCCATAAACCAACGCTCTTTATGCGGCGTATAGAGCTCGTAACGACCGCCCCAGCCACCCCAGTCAGGATGTTCAGGATCGGACAAGCCATTATGAATGAGATTCAAAAATGATGGCGTGTCCCCCTCCATCATAAACTTCCAGCGCGGGTACTCTGCCCCTAAGGGGCCTTTGCTGCGCACATTTTTATCCAGCCATTCGTTGGTTACCAGCTGATAATCCGCCCCGGCGAAACGGCCATGGAAATAGTCACCGCCGATGCCAATCCAGGTGGCGTGGTGAAAACCGCCCCCGGCGTTTTGCCCTGGGGAGACGATGCAAAACAGTGACGGGAACATTTTGCGGATCCAGGGACCGCTGTCGTCCTGATCGGAGATGGCGTAGACGCGAAGTCTGGAAACAAACTTTTCAAGCTCTTCAGGCGTACGGGTATGACGTACTTTCCATAGCGCCTGCGCAAGCACATTCGGGCCACCCCAGACCGTCACCCATAGTGGCCGATCGTCCTGACGGTCTACGGCCTTAATGAGCAGTTCCGATCCTGTCGAGTCTTTGCCTTCACCCACTGCGGCCATATTGTGGACTGGCAAGCCCTGAGCCACCACCTTAAGCAGATCGTCCGCAAGCGGAAAACCGGGCTCATGTTTTTCAAGGTTGTCGCGAACTAATCCGTAACCTTTGATGATATCGATGATGCGTTGTGGTTCTACCTGGTCTTTATTTTTGCCGGTAGAGGTGGCGACAAGGCCTTCAATGTTCACCTGGTTAGCGTAGGTCATCAGACGCACCATTGACATCTGGTCATCGGGATCGTCACCGATATCGGTTAACACGAACAGACGTTGTTTGCTCTCTTTTACATCAGGTGTTGATGGCTTCAGCCGTTCGATACGAGACGCAAAGTCAGCCAGATAGATCGCCCGCCACTGATTGATGGTTTTGATACCCTGCTGCGGGCCAAAAGGCGGTACGTCCTCGCTTAACGCGGGATCAGGATTGTCGGTCCACCAGTTTGGATAGCGGCCAGAGGGCTGCGTGGCCCGTAAAGCCGCAGGGGACGCTGAGGTAAAGCTGCCGCCAACCGGGTCTTGCAGACCGGCCCAGTTAGATTCAATGGTGTACTTCCACGTCTGGGATGCTTTCGGGACGAAACGGAAGTGCCACGTCCCGTCAGCTGCTGCGAAGCCCGGGAAACGATCGCTTTTGTTCCCGGAGGCTGGCACGACCAGATTTGCGGTAGTCCCCGCCGGCGCCTGCCCTTTGGGATGAACGATCAGCTCAACCAGGCCATAGGTTTCCACCACGTCGGAGGCGGTTGGCCTGCCTTTGAAGGTGTACAGAGGGCGATCCCATGCCCGCACAAACCGTCCACCGCCTTTGCTTTCTTGTTGAGGATCGTCGGGATTGGGCCCAAGGATATAAGCCACCGACGGCGTATCGCCCATCTTTAATTGACCCTCTCCGTAAGAATTAAAGAAATCGCCCAGCGCGCCGTGGCCTTTTAAATGCGTAGCCACAAAGGTCGCGCCGTCGAGACCGTTGGTTTGATCACCTCCCGTGAACCAGCCCCGATAGGTGGAATTGTTTTCAATGATGTGCAGATCCGGGTGATGGCGAACAATATAATTGTATGCGGACGTCGACCACTTCTTGTTCGGGCCACCGATATAGTAGACGCGGATTTTTTGCTTGATGGTTGGGTCGTCATGAAGCGCCTGCGCCAGGTCGTCAATCCCTCCCCAGATCAGGATCCACAGCGGCCGGGGATCGGGGCGTTTTGCCGCTTCAATGATCAGTTTTGAGGCATCAGTGGGCTGACTAAAGCCTTCGGGCGGCGCGGAATCCATCCCGCCTTGTCGGGTAATGGAACGCAGGTAATCCGGGGTCGGGTAATCACTGGACCAGCTTTTCAGATTCGGATAATCCTGTTCATACCGATCGATAGTCTTCAGAATTTCCGTCGCACGGTTTCGTACCGGCCCCCACGGCGAGGAGAGCAGGCCTTCGAGCTGCATCGCATCTGCGTACAGCAGCAGGTGGACCAGCGACTGGTAATCGTCAAAATCGGTCCCGCCGATGTCCGTTGAGACAATCACCCGCGGTTTAGCGGCCACAATGTTATTTTCCGGGCTGACTGCTGCGCGGACCTGGTTGAACGATTCATGCGCGACAACCAGTAAGAGCAACGTCAGCGACAGGAAAAGAGTTTTTCCGTTTATTTGCAATTTCATAGCAGAGACATTTCCTCCAGAGGTTTTTATTTTTTTGCACTTCAGGAACGGAAAACAGCCTGGCATAACTCTGCTGCAAAATCGGTTTATGATTTTTCTAAATGGTTAAATTACTCTTTAATAACATTAAGTTAAGGGCAGTAATATCTTTACAGCCATCGTTCGGCTTATGATAGGGTGATATTTCCTCTCTATATTCAGGGATCACGATATGGCGTCGCGAAAGCATGACATGTTTCGGGTGGCACTGATGCTGAAGGCCAAAGGGCGCTATGGCAGGAGCATCATTGAAGGAATATGCGAGTACATGAAATCGACCCGCATCCACTGGGATTTCCTGCTGGAAGAGGATTTCCGCTCATCCCCGGCCAGCCTGCTCGAATGGAAAGGGGATGGCGTCATTGCGGATTTCGACGATCCTCTGTTGACATCGCTACTGACGAAGGTAGAGATGCCGGTGGTGGGAATTGGCGGCTCCTGGCAGTTGAGCAGCCCAACGATCCGCTCTCTTCCTTACGTGGCGTCGGATAACGTTGAGCTGGTGAGGCAGGCGTATCAACATCTCATCGACATGGGCCTTCCGCGCTTTGCCTGTTACTCCATTGAGCCGACAATTATGAACCCCTGGGCGGTGGAACGGGCAAACGCCTTTCGCCAGTTTGTAGAGGCGGACGGGCATCAGGCCGAGATCTTTGAAGGCATTCCGACACACGCTTTGGTGTGGCATAACATCCTTGAGGATCTGGCCCGGTGGTTGGGTACGCTTCCTAAGCCTGTTGGTATCATCGCAGTAACGGATTCTCGCGCCAGACAAGTGCTGCAGGCGTGTTCCATTGCGGGTTATGCCGTGCCGGAAGAGATCGCTATTATCGGCATAGATGATGATCCGTTGTTGCGCAGCCTCAGTCGCATCGCAATCAGTTCGGTTGCGCAGGGTACTCATCAGATGGGACGCACCGCCGCGGAGATGCTGCACCGGCAGCTGACGGGTACACCGCTGCGTGAAAAACATGTCATGGTCGGGCCTGAAGGCGTGAATGCCCAGGCGTCTACCCGACACAGCGTTATAATGAATACCTATATTTTGCGCGCCCGCTACTTCATCCGCCAGTTCGGAACCCAGGGGATCAAGGCCGCCCAGGTTGCAGAGCACGTAGGCTGTTCCCGCGCGACCCTGGACATGCACTTTATGCGTACCCTCGGAAAGACGTTGCATGACGAATTACTGAGCTTCAGACTCGAGCGCTCAAAAAATTTGCTGCGGGAGACGCAACTGAGTTATGCCGATGTGGCTATGCAGAGCGGATTTACGTCACTTCAGTATATGTATTCTGTCTATCGTCGGGAGATGGGGTGTACGCCGGTAGAGTATCGAAAGGAAGGTGACGAGGTATATGAGAACTTGTCAAATGAATGACATGAGCCGATGCTGTACAGGCTCATGTCATTTTTGCCGTTACGCCTTCAGCGATTCCAGCGCAGCAGCATAGTCTGGCTCGGTGGTGATTTCATTCACCAGGTGGCTGAATACGACGGTGTCATTTTCGTCGATCACCACAACTGCACGTGCAGCCAGGCCTTTCAGTGCGCCTTCAGAGATGCCCACGCCATACTGCTCCAGGAATTCCGGGTTGCGCAGGGTAGACAGAGTGATAACGTTGCTCAGACCTTCAGCACCGCAGAAACGGGACTGAGCGAACGGCAGGTCGGCAGAGATGCACAGCACAACGGTGTTGTCCACTTCGGTCGCCAGCTGGTTGAATTTACGTACAGACGCGGCGCACACGCCGGTATCAATGCTTGGGAAAATGTTTAGCACTTTACGCTTGCCGGCAAACTGGCTCAGCACGACGTCAGACAGATCTTTTGCCACGAGCGTAAACGCCTGCGCTTTGCTGCCTTTCTGAGGAATGGATCCTGCAACAGAAACCGGGTTGCCCTGGAAATGAACGAGTTGTGACATAGTTATCTTCCTGTTTACATATAGTTAACGTCGCCGTTAGTGTATGTCATCAGCCGATAGCACAGCAAACCCTATTTGCGCGAAGCCGCTATACAGGAGTGAGTGATGAGAACCCTCAAGGTTTACGAAGAAGCCTGGCCACTGCATACGCCGTTTGTGATCTCCCGCGGAACCCGGAGCGAGGCCTGTGTAGTGGTGGTTGAGATAGAGGAAGAGGGTGTCAAAGGGGTGGGGGAGTGCACGCCTTATCCCCGGTATGGCGAAAGCATCGCCTCGGTAATGGCGCAGATCACGGCGCTGGCGCCTGAACTGGAGCGCGGCCTTACCCGGGAAGCGCTACAGACGTTATTGCCTGCCGGTGCCGCACGCAACGCGGTGGACAGCGCCCTGTGGGATTTAGCCGCCCGTCAACAGGGGATCTCTCTGGCGGCGCTGGCGGGCGTGACGCTGCCGCAGACGCTGGTCACCGCGCAAACGGTGGTCATCGGTGAGCCCGCGCAGATGGCCGCCAGTGCCAAAGCGCTCTATGACGCCGGGGCGCGCCTGCTGAAGGTGAAGCTGGATGATCGTCTGATCAGCGAGCGGATGGTCGCCATTCGCGGGGCCGTGCCGCAGGCGACGCTTATCGTCGACGCCAACGAATCCTGGCACAGCGAAGGACTGGCTGCCCGCTGCCAGCTGCTGGCGGATCTGGATGTCGCCATGCTCGAACAACCTTTGCCCGCGGGTGAGGACGCCGCACTGGCGAACTTTATTCATCCGCTGCCCATCTGCGCCGATGAGAGCTGCCACACCCGGGAGAGCCTGGCGGATCTGCAAGGGCGTTACGATATGGTCAATATTAAGCTGGATAAAACCGGCGGCATCACCGAAGCGCTCTCCCTTGCCGCCGAGGCGCGTCAAAGTGGTTTTTCACTGATGCTCGGCTGTATGCTCTGCACCTCGCGAGCGATCGGTGCCGCACTGCCGCTGGCAAATGAGGTGAAGTTTGCCGATCTCGATGGTCCTACCTGGCTCGCCGTGGATGTCTCTCCGGCGCTGCAATACAGCACCGGCGTGGTTCATCTCTGAGGTTCCCAGCGCAACAGATCGGTCATCGCTTTCAGGTATTTCTCGCTGGCCTCGTCGGAGGAGATCGGCGGGAATTCAGCGGTGATGCAGTGCAGGCTCAAATCGGCACACCAGCTGCCGAATGAGCCTGGCGTCTCATAGCCGACGCTGGTGACCAGCGGCAGTGAAAAGGCATCTGCCAGCCAGCGCCCAAGGGCCGTGTGGGCGGGATCTTCAATGCAGGCCAGCGGATCGTGAAACGAGACAACCCAGGCCGGATGCAGTTTGTGGATCAGATGACACAGTGCCTGGGTTTCCGGCTCTGAACCGGGCTTGTCCCCCGTCAGCAACACCACGTCCCGATCTTCGGCGGAGCTGTTCCAGCGGTAGACCGTCTCCCCTTCCCGCCAGTTGGCCGCCGGGAAGTTACGGTTTAAATCCACGCCACGGGCATTGGCGCGTAATCCCAACTGGCAGCCGTCCGGGTTAACGGTTAATACCACATGGTGGCGGCGCAGCGCCGGGGACAGGGTACGCAGGGCGCATGATAGGGTCACAATCGAAGAATTTTCATCTCCGTGGGTTCCGGCAATGATCAGGCCGCTGTTGCGATCGGCCTGCGGGGCAGGGAACCAGATTAAGGGGGCGCCGAGGTATGAGCGGCCATAATGTTCGGTCCCGGGCGGGAAAGCGCCACGTTCCGTTCTTGGGCGGGTAAGTGACATAGACGTTCCTGAATCAGATTGTATTACTGGCAGTGTTGTGCAAAAAACACGGTTAATCAAATAGTTTCACACAGGGGATAAAACCGGCAGATATCAACTTTCCAATGGAAGTTGTTTGCATTTCACTGTTCTGAAACAAATAATTACCCATCTGCTCGTACCCATCATTTCAAAGGGGATCTCATGAAGCATCCGGTTTCGTTGATCTGTTCTGCCTTATTGTTGTGTGGCCTCTCTTCTTACGCCTTCGCGGCGGATGTTCCCCCCGGGACAACCCTGGCATCCAAACAGGAGCTGGTGCGTCATATCAAAGATGAACCTGCCTCGCTTGATCCCGCTAAAGCGGTTGGCTTGCCTGAAATTCAGGTGATACGCGATCTGTTCGAGGGGCTCGTGAATCAAAACGAAAAGGGCGAACTGGTGCCAGGCGTAGCGACCCGTTGGCAGAGTAATGATAACCGCGTCTGGACTTTCACCCTGCGCGAAAACGCGCAATGGTCTGACGGCACCCCCGTCACTGCCCAGGATTTTGTCTACAGCTGGCAGCGTCTGGTGGATCCCAAAACGACCTCGCCTTTCGCCTGGTTTGCGGCCCTCGCCGGAATCGTTAACGCGCAGGCGATCATCGACGGTAAGGCAACGCCGGATAAACTGGGCGTAACGGCAGTGGATAGCCGAACCCTGCGCGTGCAGCTCGATAAACCCCTGCCGTGGTTTGCCAATCTGACGGCGAGCTTCGCCTTCTATCCGGTACAAAAAGCGAATGTGGAGAGCAGCCCGGAGTGGACTCGTCCTGGGGCGCTGGTAGGTAACGGTGCGTATATCCTGAAAGACCGGGTGGTCAACGAGAAGCTGGTGGTTGAGCGAAACAGCCATTACTGGGATAACGACAAAACCGTTCTGCAGAAAGTGACTTTTATCCCGATCAACCAGGAGTCGTCTGCCACCAAGCGCTATCTGGCGAACGATATCGACATCACCGAGTCATTCCCGAAAAATCTTTATCAGAAACTGATGAAGGACATTCCGGGGCAGGTCTATACTCCGCCGCAGCTGGGTACTTATTATTACGCCTTTAACACCCAGAAAGGCCCGACCGCGGATGCGAGAGTGCGTCTGGCGCTCAGCATGACCATCGACCGGCGCATCATGGCTGAAAAAGTACTGGGTACCGGCGAAAAACCCGCATGGCACTTCACGCCGGACGTGACCGCAGGTTTTACCCCTGAGCCATCGCCGTTTGAGCAGATGAGCCAGGAAGAGATGAATGCGCAGGCCAAAACGCTGTTGCAGGCGGCAGGCTACAATGCGCAGAAACCGCTGAAGCTGACGCTGCTGTATAACACCTCAGAGAACCACCAGAAGATTGCTATCGCGGTGGCGTCTATGTGGAAAAAGAACCTGGGAGTGGATGTGAAGCTGCAGAACCAGGAGTGGAAAACCTATATCGACAGCCGAAACACCGGTAATTTCGATGTGATCCGCGCCTCGTGGGTAGGTGACTACAATGAGCCGTCAACCTTCCTCTCCCTGCTGACCTCAACGCATACTGGCAACATCTCGCGTTTCAACGATCCGGCGTATGACAAGGTGATTAACCAGGCATCCCTGGAGACCACCGAGCAGGCCCGCAATGCGGATTACAATACCGCTGAAAAAATCATTGCGGAAAAAGCCCCGATTGCGCCGATCTACCAGTACACCAACGGGCGGTTAATCAAGCCGTGGGTGAAAGGCTATCCGATTAACAACCCGGAAGATGTGGCGTACAGCCGCACGATGTATATCGTGAAGCACTAAGCGGTACCGTACGATAGTGCTCTCTCAGTAAATGGCGCGACATCAGGCGCCATTTTTTTTGCCCGCAATTTCATATTCTGCCTGCCTCTGTCTCAGTTTTATTCATTATGATTATTTCTGATATTGATGGATATATAAAGCCATATAGAAATGACTGCCTGCTATTCTTATAAAACGGCGGGATTCATAATTCTCGTTGATTTGCTAAAAAAGAATAATGGAATATAAATATAATATACAATCCTCTTAGGGGATGGTTTTTATTTATTGGCTGGCGGCAAGTCTTGTTTTTAATATACCGTGGTCAGATAATGGTACTTGCAATTAGCGGTACCTGTAATTCTGTAGATAAACGCTAATTTTGGAGTAATAGTTAGTTGATCCATTGTAATTATTTGTTCTACTATCTCACTCGCGAATAAACATGATTTAACTCTATAACTATTCCTTAAGGAAAAGGGACCGCTATGGCTGATTCTTTCCAGAATGAAGTGCCGAAGGCACGAATAAATTTAAAATTGGCTCTCCACACCGGTGGCGCACAGAAGAAAGTTGAATTACCCCTTAAGATTCTGACGGTTGGGGATTTCAGTAACGGTAAAGAAACCCGTGTGTTATCTGAACGTGAAAAAATTAACGTCAATAAAAGCAACTTTGACAGCGTACTTTCGGAATTTAACCCGGAGATTAATCTCTCCGTACAAAATACGCTCACTGTCGACGGTGAAGAAGAAAATATCCGCCTGCAGTTTTCCTGCATGAAAGACTTCGAACCTGAACAGGTTGCCCGTCAGATCCCTCAACTCCGCGCTATGCTGGCCATGCGTAATTTATTACGCGATCTCAAATCCAATCTGCTGGATAACGCCACTTTCAGAAAAGAACTCGAGAAAATTCTTAAGGATCCGGCGCTGACTCAGGAATTACGTAACGAAATGAGTGCGCTTGCCCCGAAATAATGTGTGGATGTCTCTTTTAATGGATTAACCGGGAATATGCTGATGTCTTTAAATACTGAAAATGGCTCTGCTCAGGGGCAAACTACTGTACTGGAAAAAGAGGGTGTGTATGCCTCTCTGTTTGAAAAAATCAATCTGACTCCGGCTTCCAGCCTGGGCGATATTAATGCGTTTCTGGATGATGCCGCGCTGGCTGATGCGTCAGCAGGTGAACGTCTGACTGCGGCGATGCAGGTGTTTATGGACTGCATCCGCCGTTCCGGACAACAGGTGGAAAAGCTCGACAAAACGCTGATTGACCACCATATCGCTGAACTCGATTTTCAGATCAGCCGCCAGCTCGATGCGGTGATGCACCATAAAGAGTTCCAGAAAGTGGAATCCCTGTGGCGTGGCCTGAAACAGCTGGTGGATAACACAGACTATCGCCAGAATGTGAAAACCGAAATTCTGGATGTTTCAAAAGACGCTCTGCGCCAGGACTTTGAAGACGCGCCGGAGCTCATTCAGAGCGGGCTTTACTGGCACACCTATACCGCCGAATACGACACCCCGGGCGGTGAACCGATTGGCTCGGTGATATCGGCTTATGAGTTTGACGCCAGCCCGCAGGACGTGGCGCTGTTACGCAACATCTCCAAAGTGTCTGCCGCGGCGCATATGCCGTTTATCGGCTCCGTCGGCCCGAAGTTCTTCCTGAAAGAGTCGATGGAAGAGGTTGCTGCGATCAAAGATATCGGCAACTACTTCGACCGCGCCGAGTACATCAAGTGGAAATCGTTCCGCGACACCGACGATGCCCGCTATATCGGCCTGGTAATGCCGCGGGTGCTGGGGCGTCTGCCGTATGGTCCGGACACCGTGCCGGTGCGCAGTTTCAACTATGTTGAGCAGGTGAAAGGCCCGGATCACGAGAAATACCTCTGGACCAGCGCGTCATTCTCCTTCGCCTCCAATATGGTGAAAAGCTTCATCAACAACGGCTGGTGCGTACAGATCCGTGGCCCACAGGCGGGCGGGGCGGTGAAAGATCTGCCGATCCACCTGTACGATCTCGGCACCGGCAACCAGGTGAAAATCCCGTCTGAGGTGATGATCCCGGAGACCCGCGAATTTGAGTTTGCGAATCTCGGTTTCATCCCACTGTCGTATTACAAAAACCGCGACTACGCCTGCTTCTTCTCGGCGAACTCCACCCAGAAACCAGCCCTGTACGACACCGCCGATGCGACCGCCAACAGCCGCATCAACGCACGGCTGCCCTATATCTTCCTGTTGTCACGCATTGCTCACTACCTGAAGCTGATTCAGCGCGAAAACATCGGTACGACGAAAGATCGCCGTCTGCTTGAGCTGGAACTCAACACCTGGGTACGCGGTCTGGTAACAGAAATGACCGATCCTGGCGACGAGCTTCAGGCATCGCATCCGCTGCGCGACGCGAAGGTAGTGGTGGAAGACATCGAGGACAACCCGGGCTTCTTCCGCGAGCGGTTGTACGCCGTGCCACACTTCCAGGTGGAAGGCATGGACGTGAATCTGTCGCTGGTGAGCCAGATGCCGAAAGCGAAAGCATAAGGCGGGAGCAGGGATGAAAATTTATCGTCCGTTATGGAGCGACGGGGCTTTTCTGGCCCCTCAACAGTTTCAGCAGCAGGCCCGTTGGGATGCGCACGTTGCTGATACTGTTGCACGGATGGCGCTGGCGCACCCTTGGGGTGTGCTGTGCGCTGAGTTTGACGACAGCGCACTGGCGCTTTCCCGGCTCAATGCTACCCGTCTGGCAGTACGCTTTGCCGATGGAACATTGGTAGATACTGATCTGGCGGATAATCTTCCGCCGGTTTGTGATTTATCCGTGTTGGGCCATGAGAGTGTTGAGGTGTTTTTATGCCTGCCATTGCTCAACGCTAACGGCGGTAATCTGGATGACGGGAGCGACAGCGCCCGTCCGCGCCGCTGGCAGGCGGAGCGGGTGACGGTTCAGGAACTGGCTGGCCATGAGCGTAGCGATTTGGCTGTACTACGCCATTCGCTGACGCTGCGTCTGTCCACTCAGGAAAACAGTGCTTACCTGACCTGCCCGGTTGCAAGGTTGAACCGTAACCCTCAAGGACAGTGGGTTCGGGAAACAAGCTTTATTCCACCGCTGCTGTCGCTGGCTGCAAGTCCTGTGCTGATCGGTGAATTAAAGGATCTTTTGCACCGCCTGGCGGCACGGCGTAAGCGGTTAATGTCGATGAGACGTGAAAGCAATGAGCGGATGGCGGATTTTGCTGTGGCGGATGTTTCCTTGTTCTGGCTGCTCAATGCACTGAACAGTGCCGAACCTGTGCTGGCAGAACTACATCAGACACCGTCACGTCATCCTGAACTGCTTTACCGTGAACTGGCAAGGCTTACTGGCAGTCTTTTGACTTTCTCCCTTGAACACAATGCCGACGATATTCCTGCTTATCAGCATGACAGGCCGGAACAGGTGTTTCCACCTCTATTTACCCTGCTGGATCAGCTTCTGGAAGCCAGCCTACCTTCGCGGGTTATCGCCATTGCCCTGGAGCAAGGCGAAGACCGGGAAATTTGGCGCGGAAGACTGCACGATGGGCGGCTACGCGAAGGGGCGGATTTCTATCTCTCCGTGCGCTCTTCCATGCCAAACCACGAATTGCAAACACGTTTTCCGCAGCTTTGTAAAGCTGGTAGCCATGATGATGTTTCCGAGGTGGTAAACATCGCCCTTAGCGGGATGGTGATTAAACCGTTGAGTCATGTCCCTGCTGCAATACCGCTTCGTCTGGAGAACCAGTATTTTGCACTAGACCTGTCCACAAATGCAGCCCGCGCCATGCTAGAGGCCGGGAACTGCACCTTCTACACCCCGGAATCGCTTGGGGAAGTGAAACTAGAACTGTTTGCGGTGCTGCGTTCATGAATACCTCTGATACTGACCTGATAAACAAAACTTTTTATCCGGGCTGGCTGATGGTCAGCCAGTTGCGCAATGGGCAGGAAATCAAGGACGGGGAGGCGCTTTACCGCCGCGCTTGCCGGTGGGTAAATGTTGCGCGTGAGTCGCTTGTTCAGGCCGGTTTCAGCGAGTTGAGCTGTGATCGGATGCTGTATGCGTATTGTGCTCTACTGGATGAAAGCGTTCTGAACCGGGACAGTCAGGATGATGGCTATCGCAAATGGCGGAAGGACCCGTTGCAGGCCCGTTTTTTCAGTACTCTGAATGCCGGGGAAGAGCTATGGGAGCAAATTCGTACAATTTTGCGCGAGCCTGCGCCGGATGTGGCGGTCCTGACTTGCCTGTACCGGACCCTACAACTTGGCTTTGTTGGCCAGTACCGTGCTCAGGACGATGAACGTCGTGAGGATGTGGTACGCGCCCTCAGTGAGCGGGTACCGCCATTCACCTTGGCTCAGGACGCACCGGTGGTAGTCAGAGCATCTCGCCTGAGTAACGGACGTCGGATGTACTGGCTGGGCTGGGTGGCTGGTTTTGTAGTGCTGACGGCACTGTGGTTCACCTTCTCCTCTTTATTATCGCAGATGGTCGAGCAGATAGCAGGGCGGGGATAAGAGATGCGTGATTACACACGTTGTTTTCTCACGATACTTGCCACAGTTCTTGCCCTGTGGCTGGTATTGAGTTTCTGGTCTGTATCTGCCGGGAATCGTTTTATTCTCAGCTTATGCGTCTTGCTTATTTGCGGCGCGCTACTCTGGCGTCAACGTCGGCAGTTCCGCTTTCGTCAGTCGTCCGTTGGACAAATAAAAGAAAATAGCCTGCCACCAGAGGATTTTCAGGGCGCAATAGTGCTGGTCTGCGGCGATACCGCACAGCTATTTTCTGCTGATACAGGGCACCGTGAATCCCGTCAGGGTTGGTATCTGAGGGCAGAGAATGCCGAACAACTGTCATTGCTGGCGCAGCAGCTGGCTACCGTGCGTCCGGCGCTGGTGTCACAGATTTCTGTAATGCTTTCTGTACTTCCGGAACAGCAAACGAGCGAGGAAGCTTTGGCACAGTCGCTTCGCGGATGGCGATGCAGCATTATGCAGTGTCGAACCTGGCTCAATGGCCTGCCGCCAGTCTGGAACGTGGCTTGGGTTACCCCTCCTGATTACGGGCATCAACATGAAGAGGGTGCCTGTTGGTTTACTCTCACGCCCGATTTGCAAGGTGTCAGAATAAGGCAGAATGGCCATGTTGCCCTGCTGGTTACCGACTGGCAGAAGGAGATCGGCAGCCATGCCTCACGTCTGTACCATGCGCTCTGGTTGGACAGCGCTCTGGCTCTGACAGAAAGGTGTCTTTCACGGCCACTCAGTTCCCGTCAAGGAGAGCTTCTCCCACTGAAACTTTGTGCAACGGGTATATGTCTGACGCCGGTCGCTGCAGTTGAAGGGAATCTCTGGCAGCAGCAAATAGCCAGTGTGACCACGCTTCGCCCCGACGCTATTCTCGCGTCCGAGATGCTGCCCCTTCCGGATATTCTGCTTCCGTATCTGCCGCGTTGCCACGGTGTTAGCCAGCGGATGAAAGATGCGCGTCTGGCTGGTGGCGTTTGTTTTCTCTTCCTTGTGCTGGCGATGCTGGCTTCTTTTATTAACAACCAGCGCCTGATTCGCAGCGTCGGTGACCATCTTGCGGTGTATCACCGTCTAAGCGGTACGCCGCCGGCGCCAAAAATGCAAGCACAGCAGCGACTTCGAGCTGATAGCCGCCAGCTTGATGACTGGTTGCAAAAGGGAGAGCCACTGCGTTATGGGGTAGGACTGTATCAGGGGATGCGTCTGATTCCCCCTGTAGAAGCAGCTATCAACGACTGGGCACCACCGTCGCCACCTCGTGCTGTGATTAACAAAATCGTCCAGGGTCCACAGACTGTCCGCCTCGACAGCATGTCTCTGTTTGACACTGGCAAATGGGCGCTGAAACCCGGCTCTACCAGGCTACTAGTGAACTCGCTGGTCGGTATTAAGGCGAAGCCCGGCTGGCTGATCGTGGTGGCTGGCCATACCGACAGCGTGGGCGATGAAAAATCCAATCAGGCGCTTTCAATGAAACGCGCCGAATCTGTTCGCGACTGGATGCGCGACACCGGCGACGTGCCGGAAAGCTGTTTTGCGGTGCAGGGCTACGGCGAAAGCCGACCCGTCGCCACCAACGACACTACGGAAGGCCGCGCGCTTAACCGCCGTGTCGAAATCAGTCTGGTGCCGCAGGCGAATGCCTGTCAGTTACCGGGCAATACCCCCGCGTCATCTCAGGATGATGACGTATCAAAAAATGAAATGGAGTAATTAACATGGCAATTCCTGTTTATCTGTGGCTGAAGGATGACGGCGGCGCGGACATTAAAGGTTCTGTGGACGTTCAGGATCGTGAAGGCAGCATCGAAGTTGTTGCTCAGGAGCACAACCTGTACATCCCGACCGATAACAACACCGGCAAGCTGACCGGCACGCGTATCCACACCCCGTTCCTGTTCACCAAGGAAATCGACTCCTCCAGCCCGTACCTGTACAAGGCGGTGACCACCGGTCAGACCCTGAAGTCTGCGGAATTCAAGTGGTACAAAATCAACGATGCGGGTCAGGAAGTGGAGTACTTCAACACGAAACTTGAGAACGTGAAGGTGGTGAAGGTCAACCCGCTGATGCATGACATCAAGGATCCCTCCAAAGAGAAGCACAACCATCTGGAACAGATTGAGCTGCGCTACGAAAAAATCACCTGGACCTATAAAGACGGCAACATCATTCATTCCGATTCCTGGAATGAACGCGCTACCGCCTGATTCCCTGAGCAGACGGTTATCCGTCTGCTTTTTTTGCTGAATACCTGGCCCTCCGGGTATTCAGCAAAAAAACACAATCTGCCTGCCTGACCTTATGCGCTTTGGGTTCCTTAAATGAGGAAAAGCGACGGGCGGTAGCGTGTCCGGAACTGATAAAGAGAGAATCTCATGGAAAATCCAGCCATCCTGTTACGCCGTCTTAATCCTTATTGTGCCCGTGCGATGGAGGGCGCTGCCTCCCTGTGCCAGACGCGCGCGCACGCAGAAATCCTGCCGGAGCACTGGCTGCTGAAACTGCTGGAGCAGGGCGAGGGCGACCTGACGGTACTGGCGCGGCGCTATGAATGGGATATGGACGCCATCTGGCAGGATTTGCTGGGGTTCATGGATTCACTGCCGCGCTCAGTGCGCAGCCGTCCGCAGCTTTCGGACGCGGTGCAGTCGTTAATGCAGGATGCCTGGCTGCGCGCCTCGCTGGCAGGGGAAGAGCACATACGCAGCATTCACCTGCTGATGGCGCTGGTGGAAAAACAGAGCCTGGCCCGCTGCGATGGTCTGTGGCCGCTGTTAACGCTGGCCCAGAGCCAGCTGGAGCGTTTACGTCCGTTGCTGGATGCGCAGTCGGACGAGCGTCCAGAGGTGCAGCAGGAGGCTGAGATGACGCAGGGCGGTGAGGTGAAATTTGTCGGCCGGCCGGTTGATGCCGGTGTAAAAGAAGGGGAACTGAATCCGGCCCTGCAGAACGCGCTGGATAAGTTCACCCTCGACGTCACCGCCCGCGCTCGCGAGGGTAAAATCGACCCGGTATTTGGCCGGGATAATGAAATCCGCCAGATGGTGGACATTCTCTCAAGACGCCGCAAGAACAACCCGATTCTGGTGGGCGAGCCGGGTGTCGGGAAGACCGCGCTGGTGGAGGGGCTGGCGCTGCGCATTGCGGAAGGCAACGTGCCGGACAGCCTGAAGCCGGTGAGCGTGCGCACCCTTGACCTTGGCCTGCTGCAGGCGGGGGCAGGTGGGAAGGGTGAGTTCGAACAGCGTCTGAAAAACATCATAGACGCGGTGCAGCAGTCGCCACTGCCGGTTCTCCTTTTCATTGACGAGGCCCACACCATTATCGGCGCAGGCAATCAGGCGGGCGGGGCGGATGCAGCCAACCTACTGAAACCGGCGATGGCCCGCGGTGAACTGCGCACCATCGCCGCCACCACCTGGAGCGAGTACAAGCAGTACTTCGAGCGCGACGCTGCACTGGAGCGCCGCTTCCAGATGGTTAAGGTTGACGAGCCGGACGACGACACCGCCTGCCTGATGCTCCGGGGGCTAAAATCCCGCTATGCACAGCACCACGGGGTGCACATTACGGATGAGGCGGTGAAGGCTGCCGTCACTCTCTCCAGTCGTTACCTCACCGGCCGTCAACTGCCGGACAAGGCGGTGGACCTGCTGGACACCGCCTCGGCGCGTATTCGCATGAGTCTTGACACCGTGCCGGAACCGCTAACCTGGATGAAGGCGCAGCTCACGGCCCTGGCGATGGAAAAGCAGGCGCTGCTGGAGGATATGGCGGTGGGTAACGCCACCCACGGAGAGCGCCTGGCCGCCATAGAACAGGACGAAATCAATATTATCCTGCAGCTCGACGCGCTGGAAACGCAGTACGGCCAGGAGCTGAAACTTACAGAAGAACTGCTCGCCTGCCGCGCGGATATCTCCCGTCAGGCGGAGATTGCAGACCTGCAGAAACAGCTTGGCGCCGTGCAGCAGAATAACCCGTTGCTGGGGCTGGACGTGGACACGCGTACTGTCGCCACGGTGATTGCCGACTGGACCGGCGTGCCGCTCTCATCATTAATGAAGGATGAGCAGACGGAACTGCTGAGTCTGGAAACCAGTTTGAGCAAACGTGTGGTGGGCCAGGATGCGGCGCTGAACGCTATTGCGCAGCGCCTGCGTGCCTCAAAAACAGGCCTTGCGCCGGAGAACGGCCCGCAGGGCGTATTCCTGCTGACTGGCCCGAGCGGCACCGGCAAGACCGAAACCGCTTTAGCACTTGCCGATGAACTGTTCGGCGGCGAGAAATCCCTTATCACCATTAATCTCTCAGAGTACCAGGAGCCGCACACTGTCTCCCAGCTCAAGGGATCGCCTCCGGGCTACGTCGGCTACGGCCAGGGCGGCATCCTCACCGAAGCGGTACGCAAGCGCCCATACAGCGTGGTGTTGCTGGATGAAGTGGAAAAGGCGCACCGGGATGTGATGAACCTGTTCTACCAGGTGTTCGACCGCGGCTTTATGCGCGACGGAGAGGGGCGGGAAATCGACTTCCGTAACACGGTGATTTTGATGACTTCCAACCTCGGCAGCGACCATATCATGCAGATGCTGGACGAACAGCCGGAAGCCACCGAAGGTGACCTGCACGAACTGCTGCGCCCGTTGCTGCGCGACCACTTCCAGCCCGCATTGCTGGCGCGTATCCAGACCGTGATTTACCGTCCGCTGGCACAGGAGGCCATGCGCAGGATCGTCGGGATGAAACTCGGCCAGGTGAGCTGGCGTCTGGCGCGTCACTACGGTATGACGACCACCATTGATGAATCTTTGTACGATACACTCACCGCCGCCTGCCTGCTGCCGGATACCGGGGCGCGCAATATCGACAGCCTGCTGAACCAGCAGATTTTGCCAGTACTGAGCCAGCAGTTGCTCAACCATATGGCGGCGGGGCAGAATCCACAGCATCTCACTCTGGGTTGGGATGAAGATGAGGGGGTTGTGATTGAGCTGCGGCAGGAGGGTGAGTGATGACTATCCATGATAAAAAAAAGAAAGCTGAGCAAAAAGAAGAGAAAGAAGGAACGCTGCGGTTACTGACTTCAGGTGAGATTGCGCTGGCGAAGTCGGTATTCAGATCGACGATCCCATACCATAAGGTCTGGATCCACCATGACAGCTATCTTCCCTTTGGCCTTCAGAATAAAAATACGGCTATGGCACCAAATGGGGAAATTTATTTCCGTGAGCATTACCGGGAAGATTATTCGCTCAGTGTTCCTTTCTATAAACATATGTTCATTCATGAAATGGTTCATGTCTGGCAACGGGAAAAGGGAATGAATGTCATCTGTCGGGGACTAGTGAGCTGGGCGGTGAGTTACCGTTATGTTCTGGATGGACGACTGTTAAGTGAATATCCTATGGAACAGCAGGCACAGATTATCTCTGACCATTTTATTCTGCTTGCTGAGGGGTACATAAAATGGTGCGGGCTCCGGGATCTTAATGTTATTACACTTGATGGGAATATCAGTGAGCCGGTTATTGAGAAACAGTATGCAAATGCGTTGCGAGGGTTTCCATGGTAAACATGATCCGGCAACATTATTTTTCAGCCTTTCTTTTATTATTCTGCCTCCCTGTGCTTACTGGTTGTCCTGGGGACCGATGGCGATTCGACGAAGAGGCAACAGCCAGTACAAGAGGAGATAATATCTGTTTTGCTATACCGGATGCGGAGGATTATCAACCGGTAAATATTGCTATTAATCCGCGCGGGACGCTACCAGGGGAGGAGAAAATTATCTTTTTCCCTCCCATCAGGGTAGAAAAGGGGCTGTTATGCCTTTCTCCCTCTTTCTATCATTTTCCGGATAAAGGGCAATTCATCATTTCTTATGTACTGCAATCAAAAAGCCATAAAGACACACCACGAAGAATGGTTTCTGGAGTAGAAATTAGCCGGGGGTGCATTTTCAATATTCCTCTGACGGATATGGAAATAGTGCGCCCCTATAGCGAAATGAAAAATATAGATATTACGCCTGTTCAGGGCAACCATGCTGGATCCTGTGAATACCCCTATACCTCAGATCCTCTTAATTAAATTCATGGAATGAAAATAATGACTTTAAAAGACTCTCTGCAAAACGCTCTTGCGACGCCGGGAACCCTGAACCGTTATCGCCTTGATATTCCCTCCTGTCCCTGGTCGCTGGATGTTGAAGAGTTCAGTGGTATGGAAGGGATGAGCCGGATATACGCCTATGACATCATATTTACCAGCACCAACAGGCAGCTTGACGCCAGCGAGTTCTTACGCAAACCCGCAACCCTGACGATGGGGGCCGGACTGCCGGAGGCGTTGCCTGAGCAGAAAAAGGTACACGGGATTGTCACTGATTTCAGGCGGATATCCGGCTCTGCCGACCAGACGCTGTACCGCATCACCCTGAAACCTTTTATATCCTTGCTGGACAGGCAGTTCCGCTCTCACCGTTTCTTTGTCAATAAATCAGTGCCGGACGTGGTGGAGCTGATACTGCAGGAGCACGGTCTGCACGGCTGGGAATATGAATTTAATCTTAAACAAAACTACCCGAAGCGTGAGCAGATAAACCAGTACCAGGAGAGCGATCTGGCTTTCATCCAGCGTCTGCTGGCTGAGGTGGGAATTTTTTATTTCTTCACTTTGCAGGAAGACGCACAGAGCGAAGTGGTGCATTTTGCCGATGCGCAGCGGTCGCTGATGTTTGGCAAAACCCTGCCGGTGAACAGTCCGTCCGGGATGAGTGACAGCGGGGCTGATTCCATATGGGGGCTTAACGTCACGCACAATGTGGTGGAAGCAAACGTCACCGCCCGGGATTACAACCACCGTGACGCGCAGAGCGTACTGCAGTCTGCTCCGGCTGATATGACCCGGGGGGATGGCGAAGGCAATACCTATGGTGAGGTGTATCACTATAAGCTGCGCCATCTGGAGCGCGGAGAAAAAATCGACCCGCAGGCAGAGACCGCCAACTTTTATGCCCGCCTTGACCACGAGCGCTTTCTGGCAGACCAGACGCGGATTACGGGTGTCAGCAACGATGCGACTCTTGCAGCTGCACAGGTGCTGGCCATCACCGACAGCCTGCCGCCGACGCTGCCTGCGCCACTGCAGGCTCCGGTCTTGATTACCGGACTGAATTTTACCGCCAGCCGTCAGGCTGCCCTGAGGGTGAGCATTCAGGCCGTACCGTACAGCGAAACGGTGTGCTGGCGTCCGCCGCTGCTGCCGCGCCCGAAAGTGACGGGCACTATGACGGCACGCGTTACGAGCGCCAAAGCCAATGATATCTACGCATGGCAGGATGCATCCGGCATGTATCGCGTGAGGTTTGATGCTGACCGGGACGGTAAGGCGCAGGGGCAGGAAAGTATGCCGGTGCGTCTCGCCAAACCTTACGGCGGGGATGTGTACGGCTTCCACTTCCCTCTGATCCAAGGAACGGAGGTGGCGATCGCATTCCATGAGGGCGACCCTGACAGGCCGTATATCGCCCATGCGTTGCATGATTCACGCCATGTTGATCATGTGACGGAGAGGAACAGCACGCGCAATGTGATCCGCACGCCGACGAATAACAAGTTGCGGATGGAGGACAAGCGCGGGGAGGAGCATATCAAGCTCAGCACGGAGTACGGCGGCAAGACTCAACTGAACCTGGGGCATAATGTGGATGCGTCGAGGGGATTACGAGGAGAAGGCGCTGAGCTGCGCACCGATGACTGGGTGACAATAAGAGGGGGGAAAGGGATCTTTCTCAGTGCCGATGCTCAGCCGAAAGCACAGGGACAGATGCTGGATATGAACGCTGCGATCGCTCAGTTACAGGGTGCGTTGCAACTGGTGACAGCGCTAGCGCAGAGTGCGAGTGTATCAGGTGCGCTGGAAGCCGATACAGCTTCTCAACAGCAGCTTGGCAATATGCTTGCACAGTTAAAAGATGCGGGGCTACTGGCTTCCGCTCCGGCGGGTATTGGTCTGGTTACACCGAAAACTATTCAGCTTTCCGCAGGCCATACTCTGACCGCGACAGCGGGTAGGAATGCGGATATAAGTATAATAAAGAAGTTTACAGTTGCGGCAGGTGAAGCTATCAGTTTGTTTGCCCAGAAAATGGGAATGAAGTTATTTGCCGCCAAAGGTAAGGTGGATATTCAGGCACAGACCGGTGCTCTGCGTCTTCAATCTAATAAGACAATGAACATTAATAGTGTCAGTAGTGAAATTATACTGAACGCTGCTCAGGGTATTACGCTGACCAGTAAAGGTGGGGCGTATATCAAAATCAAAGATGGCTCGGTAGAAATTGGTGCACCAGGAAAAATAGATCTAAAAAGTGCAAATATTTTATGGGGAGGTAGTGCTTCATTAGAACAGGCACTTTCTCCAGTATCGGTTAGCGATCCTGAATTTCATAATCCGATGAATGGGGGGTTCAGGATTCTGGGTGCATCCACTAAACAGCCAAAGCCTTATGTACCTTATCGCATTGAAACCGCAGACGGAAAAATTATCCGGGGAGTTACGGATGAAAATGGTTTAACACAATCTCATTATGGACTTGATTCGGATGAAATTAATTTGTTTTTTGAGTAAAGGGACTGACAGAAATGAACATGCAAAATATGCCAGTTGCACAAAATACACTGAGCAAGAAAGACGGCAATGCAGTGGATGTATACCACACCTCTGCCATTGTATATTTCAGACCGGACACTGAAGAGTTAATTATACTTGCTGAAGATGTCTGCGATGATTTTGACCGTCACTGGGGGGAGTTGCTGGCAGCGGTTAATGATGTGCATGAGGCCGGCGAGGCATATTCTTCAGCAGTTGAAAGTTATGGCAACATATTCAGTACTCCTTCCGAAAATACCAGCGAAGCAGAGCTTGAGAACAAGGCAACCACGTTACAGAAAACACTTGATGAGAAAAAAAAGTTACTGCAGGATAAACTGGGCGATTTCACTCCGGATGGTTATGAATCAGTTATTGAGTTAATACCCGTTGTTACAAACAAGAAGCATGGACGTCGTTCTGGACCCGGCAGTAAGTATGTGTACGTCAAAAAGGGATACTATGACCAGTTGGGGGCAGGAAAGAAACATACAGTTTCACTCAAAGCAAAAGACAATGAAAATTCTGCTGAAAGTATTTTTATCTATGACAAAAACGGTAACAGGAAAGGAATTGATACCAAAAAGTTAAAAGAGCAACTCACGAAGGCCGAATTCCCAAAACCTGATACCAGTGTCGAATTATTCAGTCTGGATAAAGATGATATTGGTGAAATTAATAAAACTCTGACGGGATGGGCTGCCAGCTGGAATAACAGCCTGATTATGGACGGGAAAGAAATTGGTAATAATATTGATATATCCGCCGGGGCACAATTCATGCGTTTTACCGCCAACGCCGGTGCCAGCGGAGAATGGGATGCCAGAGATGGAAAAATATCTTTAAAAGGAGAAGTCTCCGCAGCTCTCTCTCTTGCACAGGGTTACGCCAGCGCTACTTTTTACCTTCCTGATCGGGTGGGTTGGCCATTAGCATATACCCCGGAAGGGGCTCCTCCGCTTAATATGGGAATGCTATGGGTATATTTAGAAACTCAGCTGGCAGGATTTGCGGGGGCGTCTGCCAAGATAGAATGCCAGTTACAGGTTACCACCATTGGAGCTAAACAGGTACTGATGGGTAAACGGGATAATGAAAATACACTTCCCCGTTTCAATGAGCGTCGTGTTTCCGGCAAGACATTCCATAAAGAGATGGAATCTGGGGATGAAGGTATCACCAGCAGCGCCGAACTGTTTGCTGGTGCAAAAGCTGAAGCAGGCCTGAAGGGCGGGATTCAGTGGCTGCAGCCGGTTGCCGCGACAAAATATCAGGGAAAAACAGGAGATGAAGCGGAAGCTGCTGCTGAATTCGTAGATTTTTGTACGATAGGTACCAGCATTACGGGTATGGCTGGACTGGGGGCTGGAGCAACCTTTTATTGTACATTCTTGAACGGTAAGTTTTGCTTTAAAATCGCAGCCAGCTTGTGTTGTGGTCTTGGAGCCAAAGGGGCTTTTTTATGCGAGGTGGGTTACGAAAAGCTGGCAGATTTCGGTGCCTGGCTGGCCTATCAGCTATATGGGCTGGATTATCATTTCTTTGAATTGATTGTCGAGGATGCATTTAAAGCGTATAGCAAAATATGTGTCATGCTGATTTCTGATATGAAGGATAAGGTAATGCTGCCAACTTACTGATTTAGTGTATGATGGTGATTTTAAGGTGCTTGCGTGGCTTCCATTTCCATCAGATGTCCTTCCTGCTCCGCTACTGAAGGCGTGGTGCGTAACGGCAAAAGCACTGCCGGACATCAGCGCTATCTCTGCTCTCATTGCCGTAAAACATGGCAACTACAGTTCACTTACACCGCCTCTCAGCCCGGTACGCACCAGAAAATCATTGATATGGCCATGAATGGCGTCGGATGTCGCGCCAGTGCACGCATTATGGGCGTTGGCCTCAACACGGTTTTACGTCACTTAAAAAACTCAGGCCGCAGTCGGTAACCTCGCGCATACAACCGGGCAGTGATGTGATTGTCTGCGCTGAAATGGACGAACAGTGGGGCTACGTCGGTGCTAAATCACGTCAGCGCTGGCTGTTTTACGCGTATGACAGGATACGGAGGACGGTTGTGGCGCACGTCTTCGGTGAACGCACTCTGGCCACACTGGAGCGTCTTCTGAGCCTGCTGTCGGCCTTTGAGGTCGTGGTATGGATGACGGATGGCTGGCCGCTGTACGAATCACGCCTGAAGGGAAAGCTGCACGTTATCAGCAAGCGTTACACTCAGCGCATTGAGCGACATAACCTGAATCTGAGACAACATCTGGCAAGGCTGGGACGGAAGTCACTGTCGTTCTCAAAATCGGTGGAGCTTCATGACAAGGTCATCGGGCATTATCTGAACATAAAACACTATCAGTAAGTTGGAGTCATTACCCGCGATCGCATACTTTGGTGGAATCATTTACATCAGAACCAGTATGACGAGCAAATTATTCTGGGTCAACGAGCTGTTGGCGTACTGGGGATGAGCTATGTTACACCGATTGCCAGTAACAAACTTGTTGTAGCGCTTTTACGAGGTGGGACAGCCCTTCAGACACAGTATTCTCTGACCCACCAGTCTGTGCTGACTACGGCCTCACTTTCTCCTCCATTAACAATATTCAGTGAAACAGGATATCAGTCACGGCTTGAGTCGGTACTTAAACATGTTGTCAGCCAACTGAATACTGAGTTGCTTCAGTTTACCGGTAATCTTTCTGTCCGCCTTCTTCATGATGGCACGCTGGACAATGAACATATTCTCGATATCTGGCAAAAGATATTTCCGGCATCAGTTACTGTACATGGAGTCAATATTGTTAAGCATAACGATGGAGTGATGTGGATAGATGAATGGCTTGACAGGAAAGATGCATCGCTTGTTCTTTCCATTGAGATCAATTTGTTTCTCCAGCCCCGCAATCAACAAGCGGAATCAGTATCTGCCCTGTTGCTGGCATCTCCCTCATGGCTGGAGCGGCAGCACACAAAGCCGCAAATTTGGATACATCGTCCGGTTGTTGTTGAGAGAACTGACGAATCTGTTACCGATGTGGCTTGCTGGGGAAAGATGACCCCCGATTCACCCTGGTATTTCTGGCGCTCGCGGGTAAAAGGCGATGTGCTGGTTAACCTTCTTCAATCAATGGATAAGCAGGGCTATTTGAAAGGAAAGAAAGGAGAAATGATTTTGGATGATGTTTTTGGCAAACCGGGGACGGCTGTAGGCAACATCATGTTAATTTGCGCTTGTGAGCACGCTACTGTTTCAGGGTTGGCTCAATGGCTGATAGCTGACGATAAAACCACACAAATGGTGATTGTCCGTCCCGCTTAATCTTACGCAAAGGAAAGCGATGTGAAAAAGAAAAAGCGCCTCAGTTCATGGTTAATTATCCTGCTGATTGTGGTCGTCGGTGGCTTTCTTATCTGGATTGAAAACCCTCTCGTTCATCTTATTACTACAGAGGAAAAACTGGCTTTATCGCTGGCTGTAGCTGGTGCTTGTTTATTTATTCTGTTCTTTGACGATGTATTTGCCCGGCTGTGGCAGTGGTTCATCTTACAGAGCTTTATCCAGCAACTTCGGAAATTGTCAGGCAAAAGACCTCATCGGGACGAGTTATTGTCTGCTCACGTGGACAAATACAATGAGGAGCTCAAGAGTATTCGTCTGTATCTTCGTCATATTTACGGTCGCTCTTGGCCACGTAAAATTCGTATTTTGCTCGTTACCGGAAGCGTGGCTGATGTTGAGCGGCTCACCCCAAAACTCACTCAGGAACTCTGGCAGGAAGATCAGGGCACACTGTTGCTGTGGGGTGGCGATCCGGCGACCCATCTGGATTCCGACTGGCTGATTGCTCTAAGTAAACTGCGCCGTCGCCCCGCGGACGGTATGGTTTGGGTGACGTCAGGTCTGGACAGACTGCCAGATATAGAGGGCAGCGCGAGACCCGCACTCTCACTGGACACCATAGATTTACTATCCCATGCCCTGAGCCGCCGCTATGTAGTCCTGGGCTGGAAACTGCCCCTGTATGTCTGGTCGCTGCACTCCTGTTCCGGTGACCAGCCGGGACGCATCACTCAGCCAGTGGGCTGCCTGTTGCCCGCAAAATGCTCTCCGCAGACGCTCGCCGGACAACTGGCCGTATTGATACCGCACCTGACCGGGCAGGGGATACAGCAGGCATGCGCTGACCCACAATATCATTTCCTGCTCAGCCTGGCCGACCAGCTTACCCGTAAACCGGAAACGGTAGCGGAGCCGTTATCAGTGCTGGTTAATCCGTACCGTCCGCTACCGCTGGCCGGCGTGGTCTTCAGCCCGGCGACTCTCGGCGGTGAACGCAGCGTGAAACATCACTGGGGACGTGATAACCGCTGGGATATCATTCAGGATTCTATTCTTTCTTTACCCGCCGGACTAAAGGCGCAGAAAACGGGGTTTTCCTGGACAAAGGCATGTGCCCTCACCGCTGCTGTTCTGCTCGTCCTTTGGGGGGCGTCGATGGCTGTCTCGTTTATTGCCAACCGCAGTCTGGTGGCAACTGCGCATGAGCAACTGCAGAAGGCGTCGGCAGAAAAGCAGCCACAGGTAGCACGTTTGCAGGCCCTGACTGAACTGCAGAAAACTCTTGCCCGGCTGGAATACCGCTCACGGCACGGCGTACCCTGGTACACCCGTGGCGGCCTAAGCCAGAACAATGCCCTGCTGTCAGCACTTTATCCGCGCTACGGGGAAGTGGCGCAGCCGCTATTGCGCGATGCGGCTGCAAAGCATCTTCGCCAGGAGCTGTATGCATTCGTGCAACTCCCGCCAGAAAGCCCCCTGCGTGAAAGGCTGGCAAAATCCGCTTACGATCAGTTAAAGCTGTACCTGATGCTCGCACGTCCGGAAAAAATGGACGCCGCGTGGTTCTCCGCCACGCTGATGCGTAACTGGCCGCAGCCTGCAGGCTCAACCAGCAGTATCTGGCAGGGCAGTGGGCCATCGTTGCTGGAATTTTACGGTGCCAGCCTTGCGTCACATCCTCAGTGGCGTTTGCATGCCGACGATATGCTAGTGAGCCAGGCTCGCACTCTGTTAATAGGCCAGATGGGGAGGCGCAACAGCGAGTCCACGCTCTACCAGAAGATGCTCGCGCAGGTGGCGAACCAGTATGCCGATATGCGTCTGGCGGACATGACCGGTGACACAGACGCTGAGCGTCTGTTCACCACCGATGAGGTGGTACCGGGGATGTTCACTCGGCAGGCCTGGGACGAAACGGTACAGGCCGCCATCGATAAGGTGGTGAAGGAGCGCCGGGAAGAAATGGACTGGGTGCTGAGTGATAGCCAGCAACGCACCCCGCAGCAGGTCTCGCCGGAGGCGTTGAAACAGCGACTGACGGCACGCTATTTTGCAGATTATAGCGGTGCATGGCTAGATTTTCTCAACAGCCTGCGGCTTCGAAAAGCAGCCACCCTGTCAGATGCTATTGATCAACTCACCCTGATGGCAGATGTCCGTCAGTCTCCACTGGTGGCGCTGATGAACACTCTTAACGTTCAGGGACGCGCCGGCGAGACCGGTGAAGCGATAGCGGATTCACTTGTGAAATCCGCTAAAAACCTTTTGGGTAGTGAAAAACGACCTGCTATTGATCAGAGCGGGGGTATACACGGCCCGCTGGATGCAACTTTCGGCCCCGTGCTGGCATTGATGGTTAGCCGGGATGGTGGAACGCAAACCAGTAACCTGAATCTACAGACTTTCCTCACCCGCGTTACCCAGGTTCGCCTGCGTCTTCAGCAGGTGACCAATGCTGCTGACCCGCAGGCGATGACCCAGGCACTAGCGCAGACGGTGTTTCAGGGTAAGGCGGTTGATTTAACCGAAACCCGCGATTATGGCAGTCTGGTGGCGGCGGGGCTCGGCCAGGAGTGGAGCGGTTTCGGGCAGACGGTATTTGTGCGTCCAATGGAGCAAGCCTGGCAACAGGTACTGACGCCTGCAGCAGAAAGCCTTAACTCGCAGTGGCAAAGTGCGGTGGTAAATGACTGGAATACAGCTTTTGAGGGGCGATATCCGTTTAAAGATGCGAGTAGCGAGGTGTCGCTGCCCCTGTTGGCGAAATACCTTAATGCCGATTCCGGGCGTATTACCCGCTTTTTGCAGACCCGACTTAATGGCGTGCTCCATAAAGAGGGGAGTCACTGGGTACCCGACAGCATCAACGCTCAGGGCCTGACCTTTAATCCTGAATTCTTACAGGCAGTGGATACCCTGAGCCACATTTCTGATGTGGTGTTTACTCGAGGAGAGGCCGGGCTGTCGTTTGAGCTTCGCCCCGGTACGGCCGATGGCATTATGCAAACCACGCTGGTGATCGACAGCCAGAAGCTCACCTATATGAACCAGATGCCCACCTGGAAACGGATTAACTGGCCAGCAGATACAGAGGCTCCAGGAGCGGCCCTCAGCTGGGTAAGCACCCAGGCCGGAACACGGCAGTACGCTGACATGTCCGGCGTCTGGGGTTGGATTCGCCTGCTTGATCAGGCCACCGTAAGTCGTTATGCCGGATCGGGTAGCAGTTGGAATCTGAGCTGGCGAGCACACGACGGCAGGCCTTTGAACTATACCCTGCGAACTGAGGCTGGCGAAGGGCCGTTGGCGCTGCTGAAGTTACGTAATTTTATTCTTCCGAAAACTATATTCAGCATCAGAGCATCTGCAATTGATCTTCAGGCAAAGGATGGTGACAACACAGAGGAGATGTACTGATGGCCACTGTACAAACGTTGATTAGCGTATGTCAGATTAATCCAGATGAAGTGGCTACACGGACAAAACTGCGTTTGGCGTTATGGGAAAACTGGTTGCAACCGTTGTCAGCCAATTATCCGACGGGTGAAGACCCCGGTTACAATGACGATTTTCAGCAAATGCGTGAGGAGGTGAACAAACTCTCCGGCGCAGATACAGATCTGGTATGTCAGCTTGCCGAAAAGCTCTTGACCACCGTAACGAAAGATATCCGCGTGGCATCGTATTACGTCTGGGCACGCCTGCATCGGGATGGAGAGGCGGGACTGGCGGATGGTCTCGAGCTGATGGCAGGATTAATGCTTCGTTTTAATACGCAACTGCATCCGCAACGGGAGCGCAGTCGCCAGGGGGCGCTGGAGTGGCTTGCCAGTTCCAGGATGCTTGACAGCTTGTCACGGTATCCGGAAGTCAACAATGCCGATACCGTGCGTATTGCTGGTGCCTTGTTGATGATTGAGCAGGATGCTGAAACCGTTTTACCGGCTGCCCTTTATAGCGCGCTGGAAATGCGACTGCAAAAATCTGGCGGCCCGGACGCGGTGGTGCCACAGAATGTTAGCGATATCGGGCAAGCAACTGCTCAGGACCCCAGCATACCGTCTCTCGGTGGCATTGCTTCAGGTCAGGAGCTTCTGGCACAGGCGCGGGTGTTAGCCGATTATCTGAGGAACCAGCCGGACGGCTGGCTGTCTGCCCACCGGCTGATAAAAAATCTCCGTCACGACACACTGCACCAGCTACCCTCGCTCCAGACAGATGGCAAGACCCGCATCGAGCCACCGAAAGCGGACCAACGGGCACTGTTAAAAAGACTTTACCTGCAACAAAGCTGGCGCGAATTGATGGAGGAAGCAGACAGCCTGCTCTCGCGGGGTGCTAACCATCTTTGGCTGGATGTGCAGTGGTATCTGCATCAGGCGCTGATGAAATCTGGTTATGAAAATGAGGCGGCCATTATTCAGTCCGATCTGAAAGGACTACTCGCACGTCTGAAAGGCCTGGAGACGTTGGCTTTCAACGATGGCACCCCATTTGCCGATGAAGTGACGCTGAACTGGATCCAGCAGCAGGTGCTGGAGAGCCCGGTGGGCTGGGAAGTCGAGCATTCTCTTTGTTCTTCGGGCGCAGCGGGCAATGACGAAATTCTGCAACTGGAGCCGGAAGCATTGGCACTTGCTGACAGCGAAGGGACAGAGGTTGCGCTGACGTGGTTACAAAATCGCCCTGGCATCACATCGATCCGGTACCACTGGCTGCTGCGCCTGCTGATGGCGCGAATAGCTGAGCAAACGGGAAAAAATGAACTGGCACTGCACCTGCTGGATGAGCTGGACGGCAGTGCTGCTGGCATTACGCTCCCTCAATGGGAACCCGGCCTAATTTTTGAAGTTAAAGCTCGCCAACTAAAACTGCTGCGCATGAAGGCCGGGCGCAGCGAAACTGACAAAATGCGGCTGCATCCGAAAATGGAACAGTTATTGGCCGGGCTGGTTGTGATTGACCCGGTAAAAGCCGCAGTGCTTTGTGGCTGACCTTGTTTGAACACTGAGAACATAATGGAAGATTTAACCCTGCGTTATTTTGATGCCGAGATGCGCTATCTGCGCGAGGCGGCAAAGGAGTTTGCACAGACCCACCCAGATCGGGCAGCGATGCTGGATTTGGACAAAGCCGGTACGCCAGACCCGTACGTTGAGCGTCTGTTTGAAGGCTTTGCCTTTTGCGTTGGCCGCTTGCGTGAAAAAATTGATGACGACCTGCCAGAACTGACCGAAGGGCTGGTTAGCATGTCGTGGCCGCATTACATGCGTACCATTCCGTCGCTGTCGGTAGTGGCGTTCACCCCTGACGTTTCGTCGATGAAAATGGGCGAGGTAGTGCCTGCAGGGCTGGAGGTCTCTTCCCGTCCTGTTGGACCGAAAAATACCGTTTGCCGCTACCGCACTACCCGTGATGTGACATTGAGCCCATTGTTGATATCAAATGTGGTCATGACGACAGAGCCGGATGGACGCTCTAGCCTACGGATAAGGTTTACCTGCAGCGGTCAGGCTGATTGGTCGCAAGTGAACCTGAGCCGTCTTCCGTTGTACCTGGGAGAAGAAATCGTGACGGGGAGTGAATTGCACTTGTGGCTGACCAAACGACAGGCGGCACTCTACTTGCGTCTGCCTGGGCAAACAGACCGGATAAGGCTTAACGGTTACTTTTCTCCAGGCGGATTTTCTGAAGATGACCTTTTGTGGCCAAAGGGAGAAAGCGCCTTCAGCGGTTATCAACTGTTGCTGGAGTATTTCACCTTTCGTGAAAAATTCATGTTTGTGCAGTTAAATGGTCTGGAAACCATCACGCTCCCGGCAGGAACAGTGAATTTTGATATTGAGGTCGTGTTCAGCCATGTATGGCAGAGCGATTTACCCTTAACGGATAGTTCCCTGCGTCTCCACTGTGTGCCAGTTATTAACCTTTTTACCCTTGAAGCTGACCCACTGACCATTAGCGGGCTGGAAAGTGAATATCTGCTGCGGCCAAAGCGCCTGCAGGACGGGCACACTGAGATTTACTCTGTCGATAGCGTCACCGGCTCCGGGCGTACCGGGAACGCGCCCTATGTGCCGTTCACCAGCTTCCGCCATCAGGGCGGAATGATGCGCCGCAACGCGCCTGAGCGCTACTTCCACACCCGTGTGAAGCGGGGCGTCACCGGTATGCACGACACCTGGCTAATACTGGGCGGCGGGCAGTGGGAGGCTGATCGGGAGATTGCGCGAGAAACCGTCTCGCTGCGTATCACCGGCACCAATGGTCAGTTACCACGCCGGGCGTTGCAAAGCACACTGTTGGATCGCTGTGAGCAGGTCTCCGGAACGCCGCTTACCGTGCGCAATCTATGTAAGCCGACGCTTCCGGTGTACCCACCAGTGGAGGATCGTTTCCACTGGCGGGTGATGAGCCATCTGGGCACCCGTTTCCTGAATATGATGAGCAGCGCAGACGTGTTGCGCGGTACGCTGTCGCTCTATAACTGGCGGGACGATGAGCTGAACAACCGTCGCCTTGGCGCCATTCTGGACGTCAGACATCACCGTATTCAGCGTTTTGAAGAGGGGTTTTTACTGCGCGGTCTGGATGTGGAAGTGACACTCGACAGTAATGGTTTTACGGGTGAAGGAGACATTCATCTTTTTGGTGAAATGCTAAACCGCTTTTTTGCACTGTATGCCGACATGAATCAGTTTAACCAGCTTACGCTGATTGTTCAGCCAGAAGGGAAGTGTATCCGGTGGAAAGAGAATCACAGTCCGCGCCTGCCAGGATGATAGAAACAGTACGACACCAGTTGCCGTACATGAATTTTTACCGTTTTTGCCGATTGCTTGAGCAGAGTCAGCCCGATGCGCCGGTACCCGGTAGCGACTGGCAGGTCGGTCTTGAACCGGTGCGCTTTCGTCCGCATGCGGGGATGGGCTTTCCGGCCGGTGAAATACGGGGGGTGACGGATCCGGAGCCGGAATATGCTCACCTACGTCCGTCGGTTGATATCACTTTTTTTGGACTATACGGCGTCGAATCGCCGTTGCCTACGCACTTTGTCGATGATATTGCGCAAAAACGAGAAGGCTGGGAGGCCACTCGAGATTTCCTTGATATCTTTAACCACCGAATAATTAGCCAGTATTACCGTATCTGGCGCAAATATTCTTACCCGGCGACCTTCGCCCCTGGTGGGGCGGATAATACCTCGCAATATCTTCTGGGTCTGGCAGGGCTGGGTATTCCTGGGTGTGCGGCTACGGCTGGTACGCCACTGTCACGTTTTCTGGCTCTGCTGCCAGTGATGCTGCTGCCTGGTCGCACGGCGGAGGGGGCAGCGGCACTGGTTCAGCTCCTTGCGCCAGATACTCGCGCCGATTTATATCACCATGACCGCTGTCGTATCCCCCTGAAAAACCCGGTTGTCTTGAGCTCACGGCACCCGGTCAGCCTGAAACACCGTCCTGTCATGGGGACCTACGGGACGGATGTTAATGGTCAGGCCTTGCTTCAACTGACGACCGACAATCCCAATGAGACCCACGGCTGGCTGCCGGGCGGGGAGCTGTACTCCGATCTGATGGCGCTACTGCACGTTTATCTGGGCTCTCACCTGGATGTGCGGTTGCAGTTGTGCGTGGCGAGACATCTGCTGCCTGATGCGCAGCTGGTGTGCAGTGGAAATCATGCTGTTCAACTCGGGCGCACAGCGGTACTGCGGCCACTTACTACCCAACAGAAAAAAAATGACATTATCACTATTCATCTGGGGCGTTATCAGCGCGTCCGGGAAAATATTCACCGAAGGGAGAGCGATGAAGATGGCGACTACCGCTGGTAAAACCACCGCCACGCTGCTGGCATTGATGCTAACCACGATCTTAACCGGCTGTGGTCTGACGCAGACAGTGAAAGACGGAGCTGTATCAGTTACAAAATCCATTTTTTATAAGCAGGTGAAAATACTTCATCTGGATATTCAGGGACGGGAAGGGGTCAATAACAATGCGAAAGGCGCATCTCTGGCAACAGTGGTGCGTATTTACCAGCTTAAGGATCGTAAGGCATTCGACAACACCGATTACCCATCCCTGTTTGCAAACGATAGCCAGGCCATAAAAGCTGATCTGGTGGCAGAAAAAGATATCTGGCTGCGTCCTGGAGAGTCGGTAACGCTCGATGTGCCGCTGGAGGAGGTTACTCAATTTGTGGCGGTAGCTGGGATGTTTATGGCGCCAGATCAAGCGAAAAATACCTGGCGTTTGGTCCTCACCCGCGATGACCTCGACCCAGACAAGCCCCGCATCATCGAAGCCAGCAATAACCGGCTGACGCTGCAACCGATTAAGGAGGACTAATATGCCCCGTTCCTCCCTGTACGAATTGTTATACGGCAATTTCTCCGGTGGCCTGAGCCTGCACCAGGTCAGTGAGCAGAACCAGGTCATTCTGTCGGTACTCGATAATATGCAGCGTATTCTCAACTGTCGCGCCGGTACGCTGGCGCATCTGCCGGACTATGGCCTGCCAGACATGACGAAAATCCTCCAGGGGATGCCGGGTTCGGCGCATCAGCTGATCACAACGCTGTCGGCGGTACTGCTGAAGTATGAACCGCGCCTGAGCAGAATTACGGTGGTGATGCTGGCGCAGACGCAGCCTGGCGAACTGCGTTACGCCATCGATGCGGAACTTAAAGGCATCGGCCTTGTGCGCTACGGCACTGAATTTATGCCCGAAGGTCGGGTGTTTATCCGTCACCTGAAACAGCAGCAGTACCTGGACGCCCGTTCCGCGATTTAGTTTTAATTCTGGCTGAACCCTCATGACAATACTCTCTGAATGCCACCATAAAACCGGCGGCGACCCGCGCACGCTCGCAGATTATGTCGCTCTGCGTAATGAAATGAACAAACTCATTCATCCGGCACGTCCGGATGTGAAATGGCAACAGGCGGAAAAATTTTGCCTGTCGCTTTTTGAACAAAACGGCACGGAACTCCAGACTGCCGCCTGGTACACTCTTGCTCGCACACATCTGTCCGGGCTGACGGGCCTGAACGAGGGACTGTCGCTCATGAACTCGCTGGTCACCCGGCACTGGGGCAATCTGTGGCCGCAACAGGTGCCTGTCCGGATGGAAATCCTCGCTACGCTCAGCAAACGGCTGAAACAGGCTCTACGATCCTGGCCCCTGACGTCTGCCGATCTCAGCCAACTGAACCAGGCCCGGGAACACCTGCTCGTTCTGGACGAGACGTTAAGACGTCTGGAATTAACGCCTGTCAGCCAACTCGACACGTTGCGCAGCCATATCAATAGCGCGACGGTGCGGCTGGGTAATAGCGATAAAATTGGTGAGAAGCCGGTTACCGCAACAGCTGAAGCGGAAACCCCTGCAAGCGGCAATCCCAGTGAGGCAGCCGGGGGCGTAAAAAGGGCGCATGAGCCTGAGCCGCTTCTGGAGACAGTGAAGGGCTCCCCACCGCCCTTGAATCCCTGGAAGCCTTTCGCCGGCGGTATGGCGACCATGTTGCTGCTGGCCGGGATCCTGGCAGGGGGATGGCTGGCGATGCACCAATCTGACCCGGCGCAGGAGCCGGTTGCTGTAACTCTTTCTCCCTTGCCAGCAACGCATTCTGTCGATCGGCGGCTCCACCCAACATCTGAAACAGATATTCGCCAGACACAGCAGCAGTTAGAGCAGTTATTGCAGTTAAAGCCAGACTGGACTCTCAGCTATGGCGATAGCCTGGTGCAGCAGGCACTCAGGCTATCGCCCGAAGAGGGCAAAGCTCTGGCGCATCAATGGCAACAGCAGAAGGATGCTTCTGCCCTGGCGCCAGAAAGCCTGACCGGCTGGCATCAAGGCGTGACGCAGCTTGAGCAACTGGCGAAGCGGCTTAACGCCCTGGATGAGCAGAAGGGTAAGTATATGACGGTCAGCGAACTGAAATCGGCGATTTTCGCAATCACGCAGTCGCTTAATCGTACCGTTCCGGTTGAGGAGCAGTTGCGCCAGCTCTCCGTTACCCCCGCAGAGCAAAGCAGTAATGCCGTCCGGCAGCGTCAGGTGGAACAGCATCTGCAGCAGTTGATTGCCTCTTATGCGGCGCTGAAACAAACCCCGGCTGAATAAACCGGGCAGCAAACCGCGCGTAAAAAGATAACAGGAACCACAACGTGTCAGCCAGAGAACGTTTTTTCAGGAAAGTGCAGCTCAAAAACGACAGACAATCATCCGATATAAAATCCGCTGACGCTGAGGTCAGGGCATTCTGCTCACGAATGGATCTCCTTGCGCAGCAAATAAGCCAGTGGTTTGCAGGTTCCGGTATTGAGGTGACGTTAACCACCAAACATATCCACGACCTGAGCACGGTGGGCTACAGCCTGAACAGCGGCATATACCGTTATGACATCACCGCCATCCGGTTGCAGAATGGTGATCGTAGCGTCTCTATTCTTCCCGAGCAGCTCTGGAATGGCGCTGAGACGGGCATTGTGGCCCTGCATGTGGAGGCGCCTGGGTTCCGGGAGGTGTTTTATCTGAGCATGGCGCCGGAAACGGGCTGGTTAATCCGACGTGAATATCAGAGCGCGAAAGATAACGTGCTAATGACCGAAGAGCGCTTTTTTGAAGCGGTTGACAGGCTGGCCTGAAACCACCGAGCCTGTCCCGTCTTTCTTTAACCGCTTACTGCTGCAATACCTCAGCAAATTTCGCCAGCCACTGCGGATGGGCAGGCCAGGCGGGCGCGGTAACCAGATTGCCGTCGACGTGCGCCTGGTCGATGCCAATATCGGCATACTCGCCACCGCTGAGGCGGACCTCCGGCGCGCAAGCCGGGTAGGCGCTACAGGTTCGTCCTTTCAGGACGCCAGCGGCGGCCAGCAGCTGTGGGCCGTGGCAAACGGCGGCAATCGGCTTACCTGCCTTGTCAAAGGCCCGCACCAGTTCGAGTACTTGCTCATTCAGGCGCAGATATTCCGGCGCACGCCCGCCGGGAATTAACAGGGCATCGTAATCCGCCTCTTTCGCCGCAGTAAAATCGGCGTTGAGAACAAAGCGGTGGCCAGGCTTTTCGCTATAGGTCTGGGCACCGTCAAAATCATGGATCGCCGTCATGATAAAATCACCTTTAGCTTTGTCAGGGCAGACCGCATCAACCTGATGGCCAATCATCTGCAAAGCCTGAAAGGGGACCATGGTTTCATAATCTTCCGCGTAATCGCCGACCAGCATCAGGATCTTCTTGCTCATCATCACCACTCCTCAAAAATAAAGTGAAAAACAGAGGACGCCAGCAGGCGCAGCTACGCTGCCAGCACTTTGTTACGACCATCATTTTTGGCGCGATACAGCGCATCGTCCACGCGCTTAAACAGATCGTCGATACTCTCATCCGGGTTATGCCGCGCAACGCCAATACTTACAGTAAAGCGGGGTAGACCGGGAATGGCAATGCGGGCGATTGCCGTGCGCAGGGTCTCTGCGATCTGCATGGCCGCATCCAGTGACGTGCGGGGCAGCAGCAGGACAAACTCCTCGCCGCCCCAACGGAACACGTAATCATCTTTACGGCTACCGCTTTCCAGCATCCGCGCGAGGGCAATCAACACCTCATCGCCTTTCTGATGCCCAAACAGATCGTTGATACGCTTAAAATGGTCGGTATCCACCAGCAACAGACTGAACTCCTGCTGTGCCGGAAGATGGTTGGGTGAGGTTTGATCGGTGAGGTGATAAAACTGGCGGCGGTTGAGCAGCCCGGTAAGCGAGTCGCGCAGCGCGGCGTGTTCAAGCTCCTGCTCAAGCCGTTTTTGCTCGGTGATATCATGAATAATGCAGAGCATCAGTTTATCACCGTAGATCTCAATGGGGCCGGCATAGGTTTGTACGTGCCGGGTCGTGCCGTCGGCAAGACGATGGATAAAGTTAAGCGGTTTATGGCCGCCGGGCAGGCGCGCGATCTCCATCATCACCGGCATAATATTGCGTCCCAGCGTGTTGATCTCCCAGGTGTGCTTGCTGCACATCTCCTCGTGGCTATAGCCATAAAAATTCAGAGCCGCCAGATTGGCATCCACAATCAGGCCGTCGCGGGCAGGGTCGATTAACAGCATCGGGGCGCTGTTGGTCTGAAAAAAGCGGGCGTAGAAGCCCTGTTTCTTGCGCTGATAGGTGCCTGAACGGGTGGCTTTAAGACCCATTACTGCCTGTCGGGCGATGCCTTCAAAGACAATCACTTCACCGATCGTGTCAAAAACGGCCAGCGAGAGGCGACAGGTGAGGCTGGTCTGCTGATCATCGACCCGCACGCTCCAGACTTCCACGATCTCCTGACGGGCTTTTAAATCGGGGACATACATCGCAAGCGTCGCCTGGGCATGGGCCGAGCAGATGCCTTTGCGCAGAATGTCCAGCGTTGCATCCTGCATGAGCATTTTGGCTGCCGTATTGGCGAACAGCACATCCTCCGTTACCGGGGATACCAACCATACGGGCGTTCTAAGCATATCCAGTGCATCAAACCCTGAGGGCGACATAGGTCAGTCTCATTTATTGCGCGTCAAATACCGGAGGGCCACGACGGCGCAGTACGCGTGGGCTTATCTGAAACATACTCTAGTTCATCCGATCGGACAGGATTTTTTTGTGATATGCGTATGAATTTCGTATTAATTTTACCAACTGGTAAGTTTTTATTCGTCGCTGTCGCCTGAAACTAACTATTTAATTCAGTATCGGATCGCTGCTGTGAAAACATTAATCCTATTTTCGTTTCCTACACTGCTTAATTGAAGCATGGCTAAATATGCGCCAATGAAACTGGTTTGTGGCTTAAATTTAAGGATTGAAATAGCTATGCCAATCATTTATAGCGTCAGTGGTCAAGGTAGCTCGCTGATTTTGAAAGAGTATTTGTTTCATGTTAAAACACATGGAATTAATATCTTCCCTAACGCAAATTACGAAATGTTAAATATTAAAAGTTTATCTCTACGAAATCAGAGTGAAAAAATAAAAACTGAATGCTATATAGTGGTTACCTTCTGAAAATACCGTTGTAGGATCTATTATGCTTAGAAATATAAGTGTGAGGACTTTTATTCTGAGTTATCTGCTAGTTGTGTTTCTTGTCATTGATGGCTTGGTTATATTTTTAGCACCGCAAACATCGTTGTTAATATTGCTAAACTCTCTGTTTCTCGTCGCGTGGGTATTTCTGTGGGTTTACATGACGCAATATCTGGTCGCGCCAATCAATACCGTCAAGAGGAGTATCGAAGAGGTTATTTCGGGCAATCTGGGGGTGAGCATCCCTGAATTTGGTAATAATTGTGCAGGCCGGTTAATCCCGGGAATCAATACGTTGTCCAGCAATCTCGCTACGCTGGTGCGCGAGATCCGCTCTTCTTCTCATACCGCAATGACCCTGTCGGAACAGCTCGCCGCCCGCAGCACGGCGCTGGCCTCTAAAACCGAGCTACAGTCGGCGTCCCTGATTCAAACCTCCGCCAGCATGGAACAGATGGCCGTCACCACCAAAAATACAGCGGATAACACCCGTCTGGCCATTGAGAAGGCCAGTGCCGCCACGCTTCAGGCAACAAAAGGCGGCGAGCTGATGGGGCAGGTTGCCAACAACATGCGCTCCATTACTGAGTGTGCCCAGCAGATGACGGAGATCATCTCGCTGATTGATGGCATCGCCTTCCAGACCAATATTCTGGCGCTGAATGCTGCGGTTGAAGCCGCCCGCGCGGGCGATCATGGTAAAGGCTTCTCCGTCGTGGCGGGTGAGGTTCGTAGCCTGGCCCATCGCAGCGCCGAAGCAGCGAAAAATATCAAGTCACTCATCGATGTCACCAGCAGCAATGTCAGTCAGGGGGCGATGGTCGTCGCAGAGGCTGAAAAGAATATGCACGACATCGTCAGCGGTTCCGGGCAGGTCAGTAAGCTGATGGATGAGATCTCCACCTCTACCGACGAGCAGGAGAGGGGGATCGCCCAGATCACCCAGGCGTTGAGTGACCTGGAGCAGGTGACCCAGAGTAACGTGGTGATGGTTGAAGAGCTGTCAGGTTCATCAGCGGTACTGAAAAATCAGGTCGTTGAACTGCAAACCCGTACCCGTAACTTCCGTCTGGAGCCGGCATCCACTGCGCCTCTGTACGACGGTGTAACCTTACCCGCACGTGCCTGATAATTAAGCCTGGCTCGCCAGGCTTTATCATGGGAGCAAACGGTACCGGATTAATCTCTTTTATGAATAAATTCAGCGCGATGCCGGGAGAAAATGTTGCTTAAGCTGGCAGGGTGGCTAGACTGACAGCAAAGAACAGCTACTGGCGGAGGCGCTGTGGAAGGCATAAAAGGATCGGAAGTTAACGTTCCTGACGCAGTATTTGCGTGGTTACTGGATGGTAAAGGCGGGGCACGGCCCCTCACCGACGACGATACTATCGATCAGCAGCATCCCTGTTGGCTGCACCTGAACTATACCCACCCGGAGAGCGCCCACTGGCTGGCCTCGACGCCCTTATTACCCAATAACGTGCGTGACGCCCTGGCCGGTGAGAGCCTGCGCCCTCGCGTCACCCGCATGGGCGAGGGGACGCTGATTACGCTGCGCTGCATTAACGGCAGCACCGATGAACGCCCGGACCAGCTGGTGGCGATGCGCCTATACATGGACGAGCGGCTTATTGTCTCGACCCGGCAGCGCAAAGTCCTGGCGCTGGATGATGTCGTCGGCGATTTAAAAGAGGGCAGCGGTCCGCAAGATTGCGGGGGCTGGCTGGTGGACGTCTGCGACGCGCTGACCGATCACGCCAGCGAGTTTATCGAAGAGTTGCACGATAAGATTATCGATCTGGAAGATAATCTCATCGACCAGCAAATCCCACCCCGCGGTTTTCTGGCGTTACTAAGAAAGCAGCTGATTGTGATGCGCCGCTATATGGCGCCTCAGCGGGATGTCTATGCCCGGCTGGCGAGCGAACGGTTCCCCTGGATGAGTGACGATCATCGCCGCAGAATGCAGGATATCGCCGAGCGCCTGGGACGCGGGCTGGATGAAATTGATGCCTGCATCGCACGAACGGGGGTCATGACCGATGAAATTTCCCAGGTGATGCAGGAGTCGCTCTCCCGCAGAACCTACACCATGTCACTGATGGCGATGGTCTTTTTGCCCAGCACCTTCCTGACAGGTCTGTTTGGCGTCAACCTGGGAGGGATCCCCGGCGGCGATTTCCGCTTCGGCTTCTCACTGTTTTGCATCATGTTAGTCGTTTTGATTGGTGGTGTTGCATGGTGGTTGCATCGTAGTAAATGGTTGTAAATTTACATTTTTTCGTCGCCATGAATTTCTTAAAACGCCATTTTAATTGAGCGAAGTCAAAAAACGATTTACCCATAAGGTGCAATATCTCTCCCGCAGGTGAATGCAACGTCAAGCGATGGGCGTTGCGCTCCATATTGTCTTACTTCCTTTTTTGAATTACTGCATAGCAAAATTGATTCGTACGACGCCGACTTAAATAAGTCGGCTTTTTTTTGCCTACAACTCAGCAGCGTCTACCCTAAAAGAGAGATTCCCGTTCTTCTGGAGGGTTATATGGCCATGCTTTTATCACTGCTGCTGCAACCCCTGCGGCAATCGGACCCGGTGCCTACTGATCCGGTGCCGGTTCCCGATCCGATTCCACGCCCACAGCCGATGCCGGATCCGCCACCGGATGAAGTGCCGATTAAAATGTCGCATCAGAGGCGGAGATCTGCGAGGATACGCGCCTGCTGACTGTGAGTCTTTTACCGCGAGAATAACTGTGACTGCTTTTTCAACGCTGAACGTACTGCCTGCCGCCCAACTCGATAACCTGAACGAGTTGGGTTATCTGACCATGACCCCTGTACAAGCTGCGGCGCTGCCAGCGATCCTGGAAGGACGCGACGTCCGTGTGCAGGCCAAAACCGGCAGTGGTAAAACGGCTGCCTTCGGTCTTGGGCTGTTACAGCAGATTGATGCCATACTGTTTCAAACGCAGTCTCTGGTTCTTTGCCCGACGCGCGAGCTGGCGGATCAGGTCGCAGGAGAGTTACGTCGTCTGGCGCGTTTTCTGCCAAACACCAAAATTTTGACCCTCTGCGGCGGACAGCCCTTCGGCGCCCAGCGTGACTCTTTGCAGCATGCCCCGCATATCATCGTCGCTACGCCGGGCCGTTTGCTCGACCATCTGCAGAAAGGCACCGTCTCGCTTGAGGCGCTGCAAACCCTGGTGCTGGATGAAGCCGACCGGATGCTGGACATGGGCTTTAGCGACGCCATTGATGAAGTAACCCGCTTTGCGCCGCCAACGCGCCAGACGCTGCTCTTCTCCGCCACCTGGCCGGAGGCGATCGCCGCCATCAGCGGACGCGTGCAGCAAAACCCGCTCGCCATCGAAATCGACACCGTTGACGCGCTGCCCGCCATCGAACAGCAGTTCTTCGATACCACCCAGCGGGGCAAAATCCCGCTGCTGCAAAAACTGCTCAGCATCCACCAGCCTGCTTCCTGCGTGGTGTTCTGTAACACCAAAAAGGATTGCCAGGCAGTCTGCGATGCGCTGGCCGAGGCCGGACAGAGCGCCCTGGCGCTGCATGGCGATCTGGAGCAGCGCGATCGTGACCAGACCCTGGTACGTTTTGCCAACGGTAGCGCCCGCGTGCTGGTCGCCACCGACGTCGCCGCCCGCGGCCTGGACATTAAATCCCTGGAGCTGGTGGTGAACTTTGAGCTGGCCTGGGATCCGGAGGTGCATGTTCACCGTATTGGCCGTACCGCGCGAGCCGGTAATAGTGGCCTGGCGATCAGCTTCTGCGCGCCAGAGGAGGCACAGCGTGCCAACATCCTGGCTGAGATGCTGCAAATCAAACTGAACTGGGTTGATGCCCCGGCAAACGTCACCATTACGCCGCTGGCGGCAGAGATGGCAACGCTCTGTATCGACGGCGGTAAAAAAGCCAAAATGCGTCCCGGCGATGTACTGGGGGCGCTGACCGGAGATATCGGCCTGGACGGAGCAGACATTGGTAAAATCGTGGTGCACCCGGCGCATGTGTATGTGGCGGTGCGTCAGTCTGTCGCGCAGAAAGCGTGGAAACAGCTGCAAAACGGCAAGATCAAAGGCAAAAGCTGCCGGGTTCGTCTGCTGAAATAAGCGGGCGGGAGCGTCTCAGCACGCATGCTGAGACGCTTAAAAATCATTTCACTTCGATAACGTTCAGACGCATCTCATCGAGCTGGGTATCATCCTCTTCTGGCTGCCATCCCGCCGGTTTCATCGGGATCTCTTCGCGGTCAAACGCCAGATCGCCGCCGTTTACCACTTCAGAACCGTGCTGAATTCCTTTGAAATCAAACAGGTTGATATCGCAGAGGTGCGAAGGCACCACGTTCTGCATCGCGCTGAACATGGTTTCGATCCGGCCTGGATAGCGCTTATCCCAGTCACGCAGCATGTTGGCAATCACCTGACGCTGCAGGTTTGGCTGTGAGCCGCACAGGTTGCATGGAATGATCGGGAAGGCTTTGGCCTCGGCAAAACGTTCGATATCTTTTTCGCGGCAGTAGGCGAGCGGGCGGATCACAATGTGCTTCCCGTCGTCGCTCATCAGCTTCGGTGGCATACCCTTCATTTTGCCGCCGTAGAACATGTTCAGGAACAGCGTCTGTAAAATGTCATCGCGGTGGTGACCCAGGGCAATCTTGGTTGCACCCAGCTCGGTCGCGGTACGGTAAAGAATGCCGCGGCGCAGGCGGGAGCAGAGCGAGCAGGTGGTTTTCCCTTCCGGGATCTTCTCTTTAACGATGCCGTAGGTATTCTCTTCGACAATCTTGTACTCGACGCCCAGCTTCTCCAGATACTCCGGCAGGATATGCTCCGGGAAGCCCGGCTGCTTCTGATCCAGGTTGACGGCCACTAACGAGAAATTGACCGGCGCGCTTTGCTGAAGATTGCGCAAAATTTCGAGCAAGGTGTAGCTGTCTTTGCCGCCAGACAGGCAGACCATGATGCGGTCGCCTTCTTCAATCATGTTGTAATCGGCAATGGCTTCACCCACATTGCGGCGAAGACGCTTCTGAAGTTTGTTGAGGTTATACTGTTCTTTCTTGGTAATATCTTGATTTTGCGACATTTAATAGTGGCTCAATTCGTTTGTGGCTAAAGCAGCTCAGGCGGCTCACCCATTAAGAAGGGGGGCAGCAGGTCAACATGAAAAAGTATGGCGTGTATGGTACGGATTACGGCGATGAATGTCAGCACGTTTTACAGCGCGTAATCACGCTGTTCCACACGGTTGGGTTTTTTGCCGTTTGCCGCTTGGCTCTATTTTGATAATCAACGCTATAGTAGTAGTCCATCCACAACAACGGGAGGTACTCATGCAGTATGTTGAAAAAGATGACCCGCGCGAGGCGCCGGAATCAGGTGATAAAAAACCTCAACCCGTCAAAAAATAGCTGACCGTGAGTTGTACCCGCGCCACCAGTATTAACTGGTGGCTTTTTTATCGCTTCTCCCCGCCACATACCTCCACGACGTTGTCTCTGTGTAGCTCAGTAACTCGTACTGTATCTGTACCGCTCACTCACCATAAAGACGCATAGGCCATTAATAATTGTCCCTGTACGATTGAGAAGTGGCAGGTAACAGAGACGATGGTGAGTAAAAACAGACTAATACGATGAGGTGATAACGATGGGCAAACAGTGGCAACTGATCGTGGGTATATTCATTTTGATCGCAGTGTCTTCATTCGCCCGGGCGAACACCACCGCAATGGGGCTGACGTTAGGCAAAACCACGCTACAGCAATTCATTAAAGCCTATCCCTCGTCCCTGCATGAAGGGCGCAGTAAGTGGAGCGACGGCGACATATTCTCTATTCCGAACCGGGAGCTGGGTCTGGAGGGAGTGAAAAACAACGCGGTGATCTTCAATAAGGGCGGCAAAATTACCGCCATTATGCTTGAGCTGGATAAGAGCCGTTTTGATGAAATCGAGAGTATGCTGGCGCATAAGTATGTGGTGGTGAAAAAACAGATCTCCTTCGCCGGTGATAAATACGCCAAATACCAGAATGATGAAGATTTAATCGAACTCGACGCCCCCTATTTATCATCCGTCATGAAGCTCACCTATTCAGAACAGATTTTTCAGGAGGCATATCTGAAAAAAAGCGCGGAGGAATATATCCGGCGCTGACGGGGAGCCTGGCGTACACTTAGCCAGTACGCGGCGTGCCGTCACGCCGCCTGTGAGGCATGGTTAACGCAAGGAGCCTGTAATGGCGAATAGAGTTTCTGCTCAGTGTCACTGCGGCGCGGTCCGGTTCACCGTCGAGCTCGCTGACGGGTTCAACACCATCCGGCGCTGCAACTGCTCATACTGCCGGATGCGTGGGGCGATTGCGGTTTCCGCGCCATTATCTGGCATCACTATTATTCAGGGCGAGTCGCTGCTGACCGAGTACCGGTTTAACACCCAGACGGCGGCGCACTATTTCTGTTCGGTCTGTGGGATTTACACCTTCCACCAGCGGCGCTCAAATCCAAATCAGTATGGCGTCAACGTAGCCTGCATTGAAGGCGTCTCGCCGTTTGATTTCCCGGAAGTGTTGGTAATGGAGGGGCGCGTTCACCCTAACGATGGTGGAGGAGGCGTTGCCGGCGTGCTGAGCTATCGCGAAAGGGGTACAGCAGAAAAGTAATCGCTGCCAGGTTCAGAAGGGCATACACAACTATTCTTGTCTCACTTGTCTGAGCAGTGCAACAAAGCAGGTAAAGACGTCATAGCAAATCAGAATATTGGAACGCCAGACAGGAATAATAAAAAGGCTGGGAGTTTTGCCAATATAAATAGTTAGCCCGCGTTGTAACGCGGGCTAATTTCATCAGAACTGATAAACCAGACCTAATGCTACGATGTCATCGGTGCCGATGCCATTGTCTTTGTAGAACTGATCGTCTTCGTCCAACAGGTTAATTTTATAATCAACGTAGGTAGACATATTTTTGTTGAAGTAGTAAGTCGCACCCACTTCAGCATATTTAACCAGATCCTGATCGCCCTGACCGTTATCAAGATCTTTACCTTTAGACTGCAGGTAAGAGACTACCGGACGCAGGCCAGAATCGAACTGGTACTGAGCGGTAACTTCAAAGTTCTGGGTTTTGTCGGCTACAGTGTTTGCTTTTTTACCGTCACCATAAGGCGTCATGTTGCGGGTTTCAGAATACATTGCCGCCAGGTAGATGTTGTTGGCGTCATATTTCAGGCCGGTAGTCCAGGCATCCGCTTTGTCGCCGTGCGCAGTGGTATTGCTAACCTGGTCGTTGGTACGGTCAGAAGAGGCGTAGGCCGCTGCTGCGCTGAATCCCATGCCGAAGTCGTAAGAGGTAGAGATACCGAAGCCGTCACCGTTCTCATAACGCACGTCACGACCGTTGTTGGTGCCTTCGTTACCGTTACCGGCATCTTCGTTGTTGCCCTGGTACTGCAGGGCGAAGTCCAGACCTTCAACCATGCCGAAGAAATCGTTATTACGGTAGGTCGCCACGCCGTTCGCACGGCCGGTCATGAAGTTGTCGGCTTTAGAGTAGGAGTCGCCGCCGAACTCTGGCAGCATATCGGTCCAGCCTTCCACGTCGTACAGCACGCCGTAGTTACGACCATAGTCAAATGAACCGTAATCACCGAATTTCAGACCGGCAAACGCCAGACGGGTCCAGGACTGATTTTCAGAGCCTTCGGTATTATTGGCCTGGATATTATATTCCCACTGGCCGTAGCCGGTGAGCATATCGTTAATCTGCGTTTCGCCTTTAAAGCCCAGACGGACATAGGTCTGGTCGCCGTCCGCACTGCTGTCGTCAGAGAAATAATGCAGGCCGTCCACTTTACCGTACAGATCTAATTTATTGCCGTCTTTATTATAAATCTCTGCTGCATTTGCTGCGCCAGCCATCAAAAGAGCTGGGATTATCAGAGCCAGTACTTTTCTTTGCATTGTGCCTAATCCTTACGCTGTGTTTTTATTTGAATGTTTTTAACTTTCCGCTGAACTTCCTACGCTGGAAAGATGTCTCATGCTAAATCACTCTCTCTTTTAGCGATAAAACATAATTGTTACCAGGTAAGTAAAATCTAAAGGAATTACTGCCAGAGAAATGATGATAAATATGGTGAATGTATTTAATTAACCCATATAAAAGTAAAATTACTCTTTCTTCCCTAAAATCAGTACACTCGGCGGCGTTATATGCCTGTAGTTATTTTTCCGTTTATAGCATAAATAACTTTTTAATATTTAAACTGTTATTTATTGCTGAACAGGAGCCGCCCGCCAGACACTTTCTGGCGGGCTTTTTTTATAGGTAAAGAAAAGCCCGGACATGCCGGGCTTCGGGTTATTCGCTGGCCGACTTTTCGGCTTTCCCGGCAAGTTGCGCCAGGAAGTCATAGCGTTTTTGCAGATCGGCGGCGGCATCTTTCCACAGCTGCTCAGCCACCTCGGGCTGCTGAGCGTTGAGGCGACGGAACCGCTGTTCCTGCCTCAGCGTCTCTGCCAGCGCGTCTGACGGTGGGCGGGAGTCCAGCGCCAGCGGCAGTTTGCCCTCGTCGGCACGACGCGGATCAAAGCGGTAGAGCGGCCAGAAGCCGGTCGCGGTCAACTGGCGCATCTGATCGTGGCTCAGCGCCAGATCGTATCCGTGCTCTTCGCAAGGGCTGTAGGCAATAATCAGCGACGGGCCAGGATAGGCCTCCGCCTCCTGGATCGCTTTCACCGTCTGGTTCAGCTGCGCCCCCAGCGAGATCTGCGCCACATAAACATGACCGTACATCATCATGCTGACGCCCAGGTCTTTACGCGCCTTGCGTTTGCCATGCTCGCCAAACTTGGTCACTGCCCCCAGAGGCGTCGCCTTCGACGCCTGGCCGCCGGTATTGGAGTAACACTGGGTATCCAGCACCAGTATGTTCACGTTTTCGGTCAGGCTGAGAACGTGATCGAGGCCGCCAAAACCAATGTCATAGGCCCAGCCGTCACCGCCAATCAGCCAGATCGATTTCTCGACCAGCGCATCGGCATCGGTTAACAGCTCTTCTGCACCTTCCACGCCCGCCAGCGCCTGACGCAGCTCGGCCACCTGCTGACGACGTACATCAGGCGTTGCCTCGCTGTGCAGGGCGCTGTTCAGCTCCGCCGGGATCGCATCGGCGAACTGTTCCAGCAGACGCATCACCCGCACACGGTGTTGATCCACCGTCAGGCGGAAGCCGAGGCCAAACTCGGCGTTATCTTCGAACAGCGAGTTCGCCCACGCCGGGCCGCGCCCGTTGGCATCGGTGGTGTACGGCGTTGACGGCAGGTTGCCGCCATAGATCGATGAACAACCGGTGGCGTTGGCGATCAGCATCCGGTCGCCATACAGCTGGGTCAGCAGCTTGATGTACGGTGTCTCGCCGCAGCCGGAGCAGGCGCCGGAGTACTCGAAGAGCGGGGTGATCAGCTGCGAGGTACGAATATCGATGCGCTCGAGGCTGTTGCGATCGATCTCCGGCAGGTCGAGGAAGTAGTCGTAATTCACTTTCTCCTCTTCCACATGTTCAAGGCGCGACATCATGTTGATGGCCTTGATCTCCGGGTTCTGCCTGTCTTTCGCCGGGCAGACCTCCACGCAGAGGTTACAGCCGGTGCAGTCTTCCGGGGCCACCTGCAGAACATATTTCTGGCCGCGCATATCGCGGGATTTTACATCCAGCGAGTGCAGGCTGGCCGGGGCAGCTTCCATGGCTTCAGGGGAGACCACTTTGGCGCGGATGGCGGAGTGCGGGCAGGCCGCCACGCAGTGGTTACACTGAGTGCACAGCTCCTCTTTCCAGATTGGGATCGCTTCCGCGATATTGCGTTTTTCCCAGCGGGTGGTTCCCATCGGCCAGGTGCCGTCCGGCGGCAGGGCGGAGACGGGGAGGGCATCGCCCAGACCGGCCAGCATCGCGGCGGTGACGGTTTTCACAAAGTCTGGTGCGGCGTCCGACACCACCGGCGGACGGTTCGGGCTGTGGGCGTTGACCGGCTGCAGTGGCACTTCCGCCAGCGACTCCCGCGCCAGCGCCAGCGCCTGCCAGTTGCGCTCCACCAGCTCCTGACCTTTACTGCTGTAGCTTTTGGCGATGGCCCCCTGCAGCTCTATCAGGGCGCTGTCGCCGGGCAGGATGTGGGTCAGATGGAAAAAGGCCATCTGCATCACGGTGTTGATACGTGCGGCCAGGCCGCATTCGCGGGCGATTTTCGCCGCGTTAACGATCCAGAACTTCGCTTTTTTCTGGTTCAGCACCGCCTGCACTTCCTGCGGCAGGCGCGCCCAGACCTCATCGGCGCTGTACGGGGTATTGAGCAGGAAAATCCCGCCCGGTTTGAGGCGCTCGGCCATCTGGTATTTGTCGATAAACTGCAGCTGGTGGCACCCGACGAAATCGGCCTGCGACACCAGATACGCCGAACGGATCGGCTGTTCGCTGACGCGCAGGTGGGATACCGTCAGCCCCCCGGCTTTTTTCGAGTCATAGACGAAATAGCCCTGGGCATACCACGGTGTGGAGTTACCGATGATCTTGATGTTGTTCTTGGTCGCCGACACGCTGCCGTCGCTGCCCAGACCGTAAAAGAGGGCTTCCAGCTTCGCGGTTGACGGCAGGGTATTTTCCGGTAACGACAGCGACAGATTGGTCACATCGTCATAGATGCCAACGGTAAAGCGCGGCTTCGGCTTCGCGGCGCTCAGCTCGTTAAAAATGGCCAGCACGCAATCCGGGCCAAACTCTTTCGACGACAGCCCGTAGCGTCCGCCAATTACCCGCGGCAACGTCTCGCGCTCGCCGCCATTAAAGGCTTCCGCCAGGGCGGTCATCACGTCCAGATAGAGCGGTTCGGCCTGCGCGCCTGGCTCTTTGGTGCGGTCCAGCACCGCCACAGATCGCGCGCTTTCCGGCAGCACCGCCAGCAGCTGTTTCGCAGAGAACGGACGGTAGAGACGCACCTTCAGCACGCCCACTTTTTCACCGCGGCGAAGCAGTTCATCCACCACCTCTTCACAGGTGCCGATGGCAGAACCCATGATAACGATGACGCGCTCTGCCTGCGGGTGGCCGTAATACTCAAACGGCTTGTACTCGCGCCCGGTGGCGGCGGCGAAGTCGGCCATCGCCTGGTCCACATGGTCATACACCGCGTCATACCACGGGTTGGTCGCCTCGCGGGACTGGAAGTAAGTATCCGGGTTAGCGGAGGTGCCGCGGATCACCGGGTGCTCCGGGTTCAGCGCCCGGGCGCGGTGGGCATCGATCTCCGCCTGCGGAAGGAGGGTGCGGATCGTCTCATCCGAAAGCGAGACAATTTTATTGATCTCGTGGGAGGTGCGGAAGCCGTCGAAAAAGTGGATAAACGGCACGCGGCTTTTCAGGGTCGCCATGTGTGAAATCAGCGCCAGATCCTGCGCCTCCTGCACGCTGCCGGAGCAGAGCAGGGCGCAACCGGTCTGGCGAACGGCCATGACGTCGGAGTGATCGCCAAAAATCGACAGGGCATGGGTGGCGATAGTGCGCGCCGCGACATGCAGCACGAACGGCGTGAGTTGTCCCGCCAGCTTGTAGAGCGTCGGGATCATCAGCAGCAGACCCTGCGACGACGTAAACGAGGTGGAGAGCGCGCCGGTCTGCAGTGCGCCGTGAACGGTGGCAATCGCCCCGGCCTCCGACTGCATCTCAACCACGCGAGGGGTATCACCCCAGACGTTTTTCAGCCCGTTACCGGCCCAGGCATCAGCCTGTTCCGCCATGGTCGAGCTGGGTGTAATGGGGTAGATGGCGATCACTTCACTGGTGCGAAACGCGACGGACGCGACTGCGCCATTGCCGTCAATAGTTTGCATATGACACCCTTACATTGCGCAAAGAAAGAGGGACCCGTAACGCATCGGCGGGTCCTGTAATTATCTTGTGAGTTTAGCAAAGGGGCGCTGAAACGATTTTCGCTTTTGTGTCCTGCTTATTGACGCTACCAATGGCTCGATCAAACTTTTGCGTAAAAATAGCGAACAAAACGTTTTACAACACGGAAAATCGTGGTTTCGCTCTCGACGGACGCGGACGGGGTGCCTATTATGCATAGGTTTTGCAATTCAACGAGGGGAGAGATTATGCGCGCAGCATTTTGGGTTGGGTGTGCCGCTTTGTTACTGTCGGCCTGCAGCAATGAACCTGTTCAGCAGGCAACCGCCGCGCACGTCGCGCCGGGGATGAAGGCGGCGATGTCCAGTTCCGGCCAGGCGAATTGCGCCATGATTGGCGGTTCGCTGTCCGTTGCGCGTCAGCTGGATGGCTCCGCCATCGGCATGTGTGCGCTGCCTAACGGCAAACGCTGCAGTGAACAGTCGCTTGCCGTGGGATCGTGCGGCAGTTACTGATTATTCTGCGCGTTTGAAGACCAGCGTCGTCTCGGCCGTCGCCAGGGTTAATACATCTTCCGTCAGATCCACCTCTGTGCCGCTGCGCAGCATCGTTCCGATGGCGTGATCCAGTTCATTGAGCTGGGGTTCGGTGCAGAGCTTACGCGTCATGGCGAGATCGTTGACCTTCAGCTCGCCATCGGAGAGTTTGCCCTGGCCGCTGAAGCGGTTGCACATCACCCCTGAGACCGCCATTTTTTCGCCAAAGGTGATTTCCGGCGGCGTGGTGACCGGGGCGACGGCGGCGCCGTTGATGCTTTGCAGCACAAAGCGGTGCTGCTGGAGCTGTTCTTCCTGGACAGAGGCTTTCCCTGGGTTAACACAGCCTGTCAGCGCCATGCTGAGGAGTGTTACTGCGACGAGCGTTTTCATGTTTCTTCTCAATATATTCACTTCGTAAATAGCTAATGGATAGTGTATTGCGGGGGATGGGATTGTCTTGCGGGTTAATCTGAAATGTGGGGAGATGGGTTTGGGGTTTGGGGTTTGGGGTTTGGGGTTTGGGGTTTGGGGTTTGGTTTTTGTAGGCCTGTGCAAGCGAAGCGCCGCCGGGCAATGCAGGGAATAACATGTTGCGGTGGAGATGGTTCCGTTCACCTTGCGTTCGCTGCTTCTCTGTAAACCACGTCACCGGTGAACGTGTTAAGGGGGCTATCGCCGCCCCCTTAACAATCCCGGCTCCCGGCAAGAAAATCGCCGCTTCGCGGTCCCTTCGGCTTATTCCCTCCGGCTATCGGGTCGGGCGCGATCCTACATCCCTGTAGGTCACGCCCTCTCGGCGCATCCCTGCGCCTCGCCCCGGCCTGCGGTCAACGCCTCAGCGATTTTCAGCCGGACCAGGGAGCAGCTGTCAGATTTCTCTTTCCTTAAGCATCTTTATTGCTTTAAGAATTAAAAGAGCGCGTTGGGGCTCTTTTCGCCTTTCTCCAGCTGACTCAGGTTACCCAGCGTCGTCTCCGAAATACTGATCAGCGCCTCGGCGGTCAGGAACGCCTGGTGGCCGGTAAATAGCACGTTGTGGCAGGCGGAAAGGCGGCGGAAGACATCATCCTGAATCACATCGTTGGATTTGTCTTCAAAGAAGAGATCGCGTTCGTTCTCGTAGACGTCCATCCCCAGCGCGCCGATTTTTTGCGTTTTCAGGGCTTCGATGGCGGCCTGAGAGTCAATCAGCCCACCGCGACTGGTGTTGATAATCATCACGCCATCTTTCATCTGGTCGAAGGCGCTCTGGTTCAGCAGATGGTAGTTGTCAGCGGTTAACGGGCAGTGCAGGGAGATCACGTCGGACTCTGCGTACAAAGTTGACAGGTCGACATACTCCACCCCCAGATCCAGCGCGGCGGCGCTTGGGTACGGGTCAAACGCCAGCAGGCGCATACCAAATCCTTTCAGGATCCGCAGGGCCGCTACGCCAATTTTACCGGTGCCGAGCACCCCGGCGGTTTTGCCGTACATGGTAAACCCGGTCAGCCCTTCCAGGGAGAAGTTCGCATCACGGGTGCGTTGATAAGCACGGTGAATACGGCGGTTTAAGGACATCATCATGCCGATGGCGTGTTCAGCTACCGCTTCCGGGGAGTAGGCCGGAACGCGCACCACCTGCAGACCCAGCTCTTTTGCCGCATCCAGATCCACGTTATTAAAGCCCGCGCAGCGCAGGGCGATGTACTTCACACCCTGTTTTTTCAGCTCTTCCAGCACCGGACGACTGCCGTCATCGTTAACGAAAATACAGACCGCGTCACACCCATGGGCGGTTTTGGCTGTTTTTTCATTAAGCAGAAAGTCGAAAAATTCAAGTTCGAAGCCATACTCCTCGTTAACGTGCTGCAGATACTTTTTGTCGTATTGCTTTGTACTGTATACCGCGAGTTTCATAAGACTTTCTCCAGTGTGTTTTCAATTACGGTAGCATGATTAAAATAATCTTACAATTTATAAAATTTTATTGAATTCAATAAGTTCTATGGATAATTATGTAGCAACTATCCTTAAAAGTGGCGTTCGCTTCAACTGATCGGCTAAACATGCCACAATATTCGATACTGTCGGCTAATTTTTTTGCTAAATCAGGATATTAACTGCCCATGAGGGGTACATACAAAGCCGCGATCGCGCTACTGCTTCTGATCGTTCTTTTGCCGCTGACGCTACTACTGACGCTGGCGCAGTGGGTGCCTACGCTTGCCGGGATCTGGCTCCCCGCCGGGACCCGCATCGCCTTTGAAGAAAGCCCACGCCTGACCCGCAGCGCTCTGGTCATCCCCGATCTGCGCTATCTGGTGGAGGAGTGCGAAATCGCCCGCGTCAAAGACGCCACTCTCAGCCACCCAAGCCGCTGGAAAATCAACATCGGCGCGCTGGATCTCAACAGCGCCTGCCTGAGCAAAATCCCCGCCAGCGAGCCCACGCCCGCCGCGCCGCGCACCCTGGCCGAATGGCAAGCCCTGCTACCCAACACGTGGCTTAACATCGACCGCCTGACGCTCTCCCCCTGGCAGGGGTGGGAGGGGAAATTAACCGCCTCGTTAACACCGACTCTGCAAGAAATTGTCTACCACGGGGATAAGTTTAGCCTGCGGGGAAAACTACGCGGGCGCTCGCTGACCGTAACCGATGTCACGCTTCACCTTCCTGATAATCCCCAGCCGGTAGAACTGGTGGGGGAATTTACCCTGCCGCTGGTGCCGGATGGCCTGCCGGTGCAGGGGCACACGGTGGCAACCTTTACCTTGCCGCAGATCTCAACTCTTGTGGATGCCGAGCTTGAGTGGCAGGACAATCAGGGCCAACTGGTGATGATTGATCGGGAGAGCGGCGAGCCGCTGCTGGATCTCCCCTGGCAGATCACCCCGCAACAGTTCACCATCAGCGACGGACGCTGGCGCTGGGTTCAGGCTGGTATTCCCCTGAGCGGACGACTGGGGCTTAAGATCGACAACTGGCAGCAGGGCACAGAGAAGGCTATCGTCAGCGGGCGAATGAACGTGCTGACCCAGGGCGATGCCGGGAAGGGCAACGCGGTGCTCACCTTTGGCCCCGGCAAGCTGAGCATGGACAACAGCGCCATGCCGATGCAGCTCACCGGCATTGCCAAACAGAACGACCTGACGCTGTATGCGAAGCTGCCCGCCACGCTGACCGGCAGCCTTGCCGATCCCCGGCTGGCATTTGCGCCGGGGGCGCTGCTGCGCTCCCGGGGGCGGATCATCGACTCCCTGAATATCGACGAGGTGCGCTGGCCGCTGGCTGGCGTAGCGCTCACCCTTAACGGCATCGACGGTCGCCTGCAGGCCATCTTACGCGCCCATGAACAGGAGATGGGGGATTTCACCCTGCGCCTGGATGGCCGGGCGAGCAATTTCCTGCCGGACAACGGATTGTGGCAATGGCGCTACTGGGGCGAGGGCAACTTTACCCCGATGCAGGCCCGCTGGGACGTGGCGGGCAGGGGAGAGTGGCGTGACAGCGTGATTGAGCTGAGCGAGCTTTCCACCGGCTTCGATCGGCTGAAATATGGCACCCTGCATGCCAGCGCACCGCGCATGGTGCTTGAGCGCCCAATCCGCTGGCAGCGCGACCCTGCCGATCCGCACTTCAGCGGCGCGCTCTCCTTCGATGCCGGAAAGACCACCTTTACCGGTGGTAGCGTGTTACCCCCCTCAACGATCAAATTCAGTGTGGAAGGTCGCGATCCGACATTTTTCCAGTACAAAGGCACCCTTAACGCCAGAGCCATCGGCCCGGTGCAGCTGAACGGGCGCTGGGACGGGGAGCGTCTGCGCGGCCAGGCCTGGTGGCCGAAGCAATCCCTGACCGTCTTTCAGCCGCTGATCCCACCGGACTGGAAGATGACCCTCAGAGAGGGGGAGCTTTATGCCCAGGTGGCTTATTCCGCAGCGGCGGATCAGGGCTTTGAGGCCGGGGGCCACGGGGTGCTGAAGAGCGGTAGCGTCTGGATGCCGGACAACAAAATCAACGGGGTCGACTTTGTCCTGCCGTTCCGCTTCAGCCAGGGCACCTGGTCGCTAGGGACCCGCGGCCCGGTGACGCTGCGCATTGGCGAGGTGAAAAACCAGGTCACGGCGCGCAACATCACCGCCGATCTCCAGGGCGATTACCCCTGGAGCGAAGCCAATCCGCTGCTGCTGAGCGACGTCAGTGTGGATCTGTTGGGCGGCAAAGTGACCCTGCAGCAGCTGCGCATGCCCCAGCACGATGCGGCCCTGCTGCGGGTGCAGAATCTCTCCGCCAGCGAGCTTATCAGTGCGATAAATCCCAAACAGTTTGCCCTGTCCGGGCCGTTCAGCGGGGCGCTGCCCTTGTGGCTGGACAACGACAAGTGGATCATCAAAGATGGCTGGCTGACCAACGCGGGTCCGATGACGTTGCGTCTCGATAAAGAGACTGCCGATGCGCTGGTGAAAGAGAACGGGGCGGCAGGCGGCGCGATTAACTGGCTTCGCTATATGGAAATTTCGCAGTCGTGGACGAAACTCAATTTAGATAACCTGGGTGAATTAACCCTGGCGTCGACCTTGCGTGGCGCCAGCCGCGTGGAGGGCCAGACACAGGCCGTCAACCTCAACTATACCCATCAGGAGAACGTGTTTACCCTCTGGCGCAGCCTGCGTTTTGGCGACAATCTGCAGACGTGGCTGGAGGAGCACGCGGCACTACCGGATAACCGCTGTCCGACAGGCAAGGAATGTAAGGAACAACCATGAAAAAGCTGGCCGGTGGCTTCACCGCGATTGTGATACTGACGCTGACAGGCTGCACGCCGAGGATAGAAGTGGCGGCGTCGAAGGAGCCCATCACCATCAACATGAACGTCAAAATTGAACATGAAATCCACATCAAAGTGGATAAAGATGTGGAATCGCTGCTGAAATCGCGCAGCGATCTCTTCTGAGGCCGCCATGAGAAAATACTTCACGCTCATTCTGCTGACGCTGGGGCTCTGTGCGCCCGCGTTCGCCCTGACCCTCAACGAAGCCCGCACCGAGGGGCGCGTGGGGGAAACGCTGAGCGGGTATATCGCCCCGCGCAGTCAGGATCGCGAAACCCTGGCGCTGGTGGAGCAGATCAACAAGGCCCGCGCTGAGAGTTATCAGCGGCTTGCCGACAGCAATAACCTTCCGGTCGATGAGGTGGCGAAAATGGCGGGAAACAAACTGGTTGCCCGCGCCCGCCCCGGCGAGTATGTCCAGGGCGTTAACGGGAGATGGTTACAGAAGTGATTAGCGGTGGCGTTTGCGGTATTCGCCAGGGGAGATCCCAAAGCGCTGCTTAAACGCCGTGGAGAAGTGGCTATGGTCGGTAAAGCCCCAGCTGTAGCCAATGCCCGCCAGCTTCTCGTCGTCCCGGGCGCCGCGCAGCATCTGCGCACAGAGATCCAGCCGACGGTTCTTGATGTACTGCGCCACCACCAGCCCTTTCTCGGCAAACATCCGGTAGAGGCTACGCACCGACATCCCGCACTCCGCGGCAATCCACTCCGGTCGCAAATGTTCCGCCTGAATATGATCGTCGATGAGCGTCAGAACGTGGTTGAACTGGCGCGCCTTGCGCGGCTGAACGCTTTCCCGCTGCTGCAATACCGGGCGCAGCAGACAGACCATCGCCTCCAGCGCGGCTTCGCTCTCGGTTTCACTCAATCGCGGATTGTTCATGCTCTCCTGCAGCAGACGATAGCTGAGCTGGACGGTAGGCAGGCTGTGGGAGAGTTTTTGCGCGCAGCTCACTTCCTGAAAACGAAAGTGCTGCTCAAGGATCTGGCGCGGGAGCAGCAATGAGATCTGCCGGGATTTTTCCGGCCAGTAGATCGAGCAGGGGCGGGAGGCGTCGATCAGGGTGATATCTCCCGCGTTGAGCATAATTTGCCGGTCGTCCTGCTCCAGTCCCGCTTCCCCTTCCAGCTGAAAGACAGTGTAGAACCAGGCATCGTTGCTGGTCTTAATCTCCTGGCGGGTACGAAACAGGTTCACGCCGCCAGCGGTGACGGTGCTGAGCTTCAGATTGCCGGTCCAGGTGGAGTCCAGCTCGCCGTAAAACTCGCCGCTCATGGGCCGGGCCGCAAAACTTCCGCAAGCCTGATTAATCTGCGCCAGCCACTGCTGATAATTGTCCGTTTCCTTTGCACTCGCCATCGTCTGACCTGCTACGTCGTGAATGTTTAAACATTGTTGCATTTATGTTTCTAATTACCCGTGACATGGGGCGAAATATAGGCAAGAACCTCGCGGTGGAACAGAGCGAAACGGCGTTATTGTCGCGTTTTGCGGAGCCTGTCACAGCCGACAAAGCGAATGTCACAGAGATAAAAGCGCACTGCGCAAACCCATCTTAGACTGCGATGACACCCTGCGAATAATAAGGAATCGCTATGTCTGATACACAGGTCGCAGTACTGCACAGCGTGCAGCAATTTCTGGATCGCCAACATGGCCTCTGGATCGAGGGACAACCGTCCGCCTCCGACAGCGAAAAGCGTCTGGATATCTTTAACCCGGCAACCGGGCAGGTGATTGCCTCGACCGCCGATGCCAGCGCGCAGGATGTCGAACGCGCGGTGATGTCCGGCTGGCGCGCCTTTGTCGCCCGCAGCTGGTCCGGCAAACTGCCGGCGGAGCGCGAACGTATTCTGCTGCGCTTCGCCGATCTGGTGGAGCAGCACACCGAGGAGCTGGCCCAGCTCGAAACTCTGGAGCAGGGTAAATCCATTAACATCTCCCGCGCCTTTGAAGTGGGCTGCACCCTGAACTGGATGCGCTACACCGCGGGGCTGACCACCAAAATCGCCGGTAAGACGCTGGATCTCTCCATTCCGATGCCGCAGGGAGCGCGCTACCAGGCGTGGACGCGCAAAGAGCCGATTGGCGTGGTGGCCGGGATTGTGCCGTGGAACTTCCCGCTGCTAATTGGCATGTGGAAAGTGATGCCCGCCCTGGCGGCCGGCTGCTCTATCGTGATCAAACCGTCCGAAACCACGCCCCTGACCCTGCTACGCGTGGCGGAACTGGCAACCGAGGCCGGGGTCCCGGACGGCGTCTTTAACGTAGTGACCGGCAGTGGGGCGGTGTGTGGCGCTGCGCTCACCAACCATCCGCATATCGCCAAGGTGAGCTTTACCGGTTCTACCGCCACCGGGAAACAGATTGCGCGCGCCGCCGCCGATCGCCTGATGGGGGTGACGCTGGAGCTGGGCGGTAAAAACCCGGCAATTGTTCTGAAAGATGCCGATCCGGCATGGGTGATCGAAGGCCTCATGACCGGCAGCTTCCTGAACCAGGGCCAGGTGTGCGCCGCCAGCTCGCGTATTTACATTGAAGCGCCGCTGTTTGATACCGTGGTGAGCGGTTTTGAGCAGGCGGTGAAATCCCTGAGCGTCGGGCCGGGGATGTCCCAGGAGGCGCACATCAACCCGCTGGTTTCCCGCGCCCACTGCGACAAAGTGCAGACCTTCCTCGACGAAGCGCAGTCGTGCCAGTCGGAGCTAATCACCGGCAACCGCGGCCCGAACGATCAGGGTTACTACGTGTCGCCGACGCTGGTGGTGAATCCGGACGCCAGCCTGCGCCTGACCCGCGAAGAGGTGTTTGGTCCGGTGGTAAACCTGGTGCGCGTCGCTGACGGCGAAGAGGCGCTGCGCCTGGCGAACGATACCGAATATGGCCTGACCGCCAGCGTCTGGACGCAAAACATCAGTAAAGCGCTGGAGTACACCGACCGCCTGCAGGCGGGCACCGTGTGGGTGAACAGCCATACCCTGATCGACGCCAACCTGCCCTTTGGGGGGATGAAGCAGTCCGGCACAGGCCGCGATTTCGGTCCGGACTGGCTGGATGGCTGGTGTGAAACCAAATCGGTGTGCGTGCGCTACTGACGCCCGGCGGCGCTGCGCTTGCACGGGCCTACGGTCTGGTCGGTTTACCGCACCGTACCGTAGGTCGGGTAAGGCAGAGCCGCCACCCGACACAGGCCGCACCGTACCGTAGGTCGGGTAAGGCGCAGCCGCCACCCGACATCAGACCGCACCGTGCCAACAAAACCGCACCCTTAGCAGGACCAGCGATTTCGTCCTGCATTTTTTGCCCGGTAGAGCGCGGCGTCGGCCTGGGCAATCACCTCGCTGGCCGTTTGACCGACGGTCATTAAGGCGATCCCCATGCTGACCGTGACGCTGTCGCTGACCGTTGAGGCAACATGCGGAATGGCCGCAGCGCGCAGGCGCTCCTGAATGCGCGCCGCCACCTGTTCCGCCACTTTTTCCGTCGCATCAAACAGGATCAGCAGAAACTCCTCGCCACCGTAGCGTGAGACCAAATCGTCCGGGCTGCGCACCACCTGTTTCAGCGCCTGCGCCACCGCCGCCAGACACTCATCCCCGGCCTGGTGTCCGTAACGATCGTTGTAGCGTTTGAACTCATCGACATCGAGCATAATCAGCGCAAAATCGTTCCCCTGTTTGACCGCGTTTTCCAGCACTGTCTCCATCGCCCGGCGATTAGCGGTGTCGGTGAGCGGATCCTTGTGCGCAAGGGCATCCAGCCGGGCAATCAGCGCCTGATTCTGTTGCTGACGCAGCCAGGCCTCATCAAACCAACGCACTAAAATAAACCGCCCGTAAACCAGCACCACCGTAAAGATAAGCCATACCACGACGAAACGCAGGCTGACACCCTGGTTCAGCGCCAGGCTGGCAACCGGCATCGCCGCCCACAGCGGCAGCGCATAGCTCATCAGCCCAACCGGGAAAAAATAGAGCCCTGCCAGCGCCGTCAGGAGCAGGGTGGTACAGAGCGGCCAGGCGAAGGGCAGTTTCAGGTGGGCGATAAACCCGACGGCACAGCAGGACCAGATCAGGCCTGCCAGCAGCAACAGCAGGCTCAGGCCGCGTTTTTTTTGCCAGACCAGCAGCAGGGAGAGGCTGAACAGAACGATGACCGCCAGCATCAGCCAATCGATCATCCTGGCGCTGAAGGCGTTCACCTGATACAGCGCGTCAATGCCGTCGAACAGCCCGTTACGCAATAACACCATCAGCGCAAAGCCGATGTTGACGAGCGCCAGCCACGGCATGCTGAGAGTCAGCCCGCGGGTGACCATATCCCTGCGGGCGAAAGGCTCCGCCCGCAGGCTGGTGGGTTTACGGTGTAACAATGTTGAACCAGAACTCAAATTTATCCATATAGCTCAGCATGGTATCAAGTTTTGCTCCGTCACCGGTAACCTTCACCGCGCCGCTCTCCTCAGCCTGTTTCAGGGTGGTCTCCTTGAGGATGATTTTATTCAGCGTGTCGCGGCTCAGGGTGATAGTGGCGTCGGCGTCGGTCGCTTCGGCATTGGCGGTGTGGTTCAGCACCCCGTTTTCCAGCTCGAGCTTGTACTTGCCGCCATCGCTGCCGAGGTCGATGTTAAACACCGATTTCGCGGTCCCGGCTTTTTCACCGTTGATGTGCACCGCCAGATAGTCGAAGAACATTTCCGGGGTCATCGCCCGCACCGTATCCGGACTGGCGGTGTTCGGGGTCGGCCCTTTCACCACGCCGTTACGCAGCTCCTGCGCGCCGGTAAGATAGAAGTTACGCCATGGGCCCGATTCCGCCTGATAGCCTAACTGCTCAAGCGCGTCCGCTTCCAGATTACGGGCCGCCTGGTTGTTCGGATCGGCAAACACCACCTTGCTCACCACCTGCGCCACCCAGCGATAGTTACCCTGGTCGAAGTCAGTTTTGGCCTTCTGTAGAATGGCGTCGGCACCGCCCATGTAGTCTACATATTTCTTCGCAGCCTCTTCCGGCGGCAGCTCATCCAGGGTCGCCGGGTTGCCGTCGAACCAGCCGAGATAGAGCACGTAGGTGGCCTTCACGTCGTGACTTACCGACCCGTAGTAGCCCCGGTTGGCCCAGGTGTGCGCCAGCGAATCCGGCAGCTTGAAGTTCGCCGCAATTTCATCCCGGGTCATGCCCTGGTTCGCCATGCGCAGGGTCTGGTCATTGATGTAGCGATACAGGTCTCGCTGACTTTTCAGCAGTTTATTGACGTTTTCATTACCCCAGGTCGGCCAGTGGTGCTGAGCCATCAGCACTTCGGCTTTATCACCCCAGCGCACAATGGCTTCGTTGATATATTTTGACCACGGCAGCGGCTCGCGGATCTTCGCCCCGCGCAGGGAGTAGGTGTTATGCAGGGTGTGGGTGACATCCTCGGCGGATTCGATCAGTTTTTTCTCTTCGATGTACCAGAGCATTTCTGACGGCGCTTCTGAGCCCGGCGCCAGCATAAAGTCATAGGTCAGGCCGTCGATGGTCTCCTTCTGTCCATCTTTTTCGATTATATTGGTCGGCGCAAGCAGGGTTACGGTCCCGGCGGAGGTCGTGGTGCCGAGCCCGGCGCCCACCTGGCCTTTAGGATCCGGTTTCAGCAGGTTGCCGTACATATAGCTGGCGCGGCGACTCATCACGTTCCCGGCCATAATATTTTCTGCCACGGCGGCTTCCATAAAGCCGGCCGGGGCGTAGATTTTGACTTTCCCGGCTTTGACATCAGCCTCATCCACCACGCCGCGCACGCCGCCGTAGTGGTCAACGTGGCTGTGGGTGTAGATCACCGCCACCACCGGTTTCTGACCGCGGTTTTTGTAGTAGAGATCCATCCCGACTTTTGCCGTTTCAGCAGAGACCAGCGGGTCGACCACGGTGATACCGGTCGCTCCTTCGATAATGGTCATGTTCGACAGATCGAGGTTACGGATTTGATAGACCCCATCTGTGACCTCAAACAGGCCGCTAATATTAATCAGCTGCGCCTGACGCCACAGGCTGGGGTTGACGGTATCCGGCGCTTTATCGCCCTCTTTAATAAAGGCGTACTGCTGCGGATCCCAGACCACATTGCCCTGTTCGCCTCTGATCACCTCGGTGGGAAGCGCGGCGATAAAGCCTCTATGGGCATCGGTGAAATCGGCATTGTCGGAGAAGGGCAGCTGGCTGAAGAGGGCATTATTGGCTTGCTGAGTGGCGGCGGCGGCCTCTTTTGGCGCTTCTGCGGCAAATGCAGGGGTGCCAGCAGAAATAAAAACGCCTGCAAGCGCAAGACTTCTTGCTATCAAGTTGAATCTCATCCTAAAAACCTCTCAATGTTCATACAACGACGTAAGGGAGAACTTCGCGTGATGTCCATAAAAAACATTTTAAGAAAGGCAACCCGGACGGCATGGGTATGATTAACTATAAGCAAGGAAAGCTGTTCAGAAAATAAACTACTTAAACTAAATTCAATGGCGGTGTAGGTCGGGTAAGCGCAGCGCCACCCGACATCAAACCGCACCGACAAGAAAAAGCCGGGCAATATGCCCGGCTGTTTATTACTGCCCCTCTTTCTTCTTGCCCAGCGACGGCGTCTCGTCGAAGAAGTTCCACGGTTTGAGCAGGGCATGCACCCACTCGGTTGGCATGATCGGCCACTCTTCGGCGCGGGCCACGTGGGTGGTACCGGTGGTGATCCACACCACGTTATCCTGGTTATTCAGCGACTCGTTATCCTTGCTGAACTGGCCCAGCCCCTGGTCATGGGAGGAACGGTTCGGGAATTTGCCCTCCGGGTACATCTCGTTCGGATGGTAGCGGGTCACCCACAGCTGTTTATCCATAAAGCTCAGGCGGTGATAGATCCACTCATCCGGAGCAAATTTCGCGCCGGTCGCCACCGGGTGCGTACCGCCCGCATAAGGGATGATCTGGTAAGAGACCGGGTTGCCCATGCGGTTCTCTTTGCTGGTGTTGCTCAGCAGACGAATGGTGCCCGGGTCAAATTTCTGTGCCGCCTGCTGCTCGCTGTCGATGTTGTACTGATTAACCTGCATGGTACTGGTGCGCGGGCCGCCTGCGGTGTTCGGCTTCACCTCCGGATCCATCGCCACCAGGCTGTTGTTGGTGCCATCCACATCCAGATCCAGGCGGAAGTTATAGATGTGCTGGTGGGTGGTGCCGACAATGTTGTGGTCAATCAGGGTGCCGTACTTCGTATCCTCTTTCGCGCTCGGGTCATGCATGGTTTTCGCCATCACCCCTTTTACCGCTTCGATACCGGTCGCCCCGGCATCGATGCCGATGGTGCCGTTTTCGTGGAAGATCCAGTCGAAGATGTAGTCATAGTTGCCCACGGTGCTGATCCAGCGCACCACCAGCTCGCGGCGTTCGGTGCTGACGTTCGGCTGATTCATCTCCTGGTGCTTATACTCCGGCCCGGCGTAGCGTTCAAAAATCGCCATCGCCCGCGGGATCTCCATTGGCGCACCGGTGTAGTCCGGGATGGTCTGATTCAGCAGCACAGCGTTGGAGGGCACATCTTTACCGCGCACCAGCGGCGAGGTGAGGGTGCCCATGCCGTAGTCGCCGGAATCCAGATAGGCTTTGAAGTACCAGCCCACGTCCGGGTCGCCGTAAGGAACGATCATCCCGCCCAGCGATCCCTCGTACATCACCTGGCGTTTTTTGCCGTTGTCGTTAAAGGTGACGGTGGAGATGATCGGCCCGACGCGGGAGTCGAGGCTCAGGTGGAAATCCCAGTTCTGCCAGTGGATCATATTGCCGGTAATGGTGTAGTTCTTGCCTTCCGGCTCCACAATCTCCAGCGGTTTGTGCACCACCGGTTCGCGGTCGCGGCCATCATAGGGGCGGGACTGCATCGGTACTGGCACGACGGCGCCTTCTTCAATTTTGACGATCTTCTTCTCGATCAGGTCGACCACTGCCACCAGGTTTTCAATCGGGTGAGCCCAGTAGTTGCCGTCGCCGGTATCCAGGTAGCTCACCACTTTCAGCAGGCGATCTTCCTGCTTCAGACCATCCTTACCGTCAAAGTAGCCGACCGTCAGCGGGGTGGTCATCACCTTTGCCGGGTCGTTGATGCCGCGTTTTTTCAGCGCCTCGGCATACTCCGGGCTGCCGGTGACGATCTTCTGCACCGACATAAAGTCATCCAGCAGCACCATGCCGTGGGCGTCTTTGATCGGCTCCCAGTGCAGGATTTTTTTGTCCTGCAGATCTACCAGCGCTTCAACGATAAATTTGCCGTCCAGCAGGGTGATATTGGCCTGACGCGGCGCATCCACCGCCGTGCTATTCAGCACGAAATCCCACACTTTGGCTTTGTCCGGCTCGGCCAGCGCGATCTGCGTGAAGCGGGTATTCGGTTTAAAGTCCGGCGAGGTTTTCACAATCTCGACGGCCTCTTTGATCTCATCCGCGGAGAGGGCATTCAGTGGGTGCGGGGTCTTCTCGACCTGGAAGGTCTGGTCAAGGCCGGACTGGAACACATCGTTAACAAAGGTATCGGCGATCCAGGCCTTATTGTCTTTCATCACCACCGGCGCCTGTAGGGTCAGCGGTTTGCCGTTGACCATAGCGGTTGTGGCGCCCGGCTTCACTTTGATGAAGGCCCCGTCTTTGCTGATGGTGAACATCTGGGCGTAGTCGTCCCATTTCACATCAGCGCCAAACTCGGTCAGGGTTTTATCCATTTCGACCATATGTGCTGCACCACCGTGCGCCAGCACCTGGCCGGAAAAGAGACAGGCAACGGCCAACGCCAGCGCCGTTTTACGTGGAGAAAAAATGGAGGAGCTTCCCATGATTAACCTCTGTTGTTTGTGTTGTTATCCACTCGGGACCGCTGTTCTGCGCGCGGTTTATTCATTGCCAACATAGCAATAACGCGTTAAGTACCGTTTGCCTGCATTTGCCAGATGTTTTGTCAGATGTGCCAGAAGCCGGGTAACGTGCGCGACGTTACCCGGATGGAGGGGGATCAGGCGTCAAAATCTCCGCGCTGACGGGAGACGAGGGTCAGGATCGAGTAGAGCGCCACCGGCTGCTGGTGCTGGTTGAAAATCTCAACCGCCCATTCCACCACGCCGGTCGGTTTCTCTTCCGCCGTGCGCTGTTTCTTCAGCGTCTTGCGCTTACAGGTCAGCCGCACCTGGATGGTGTCGCCCGGCTTCACCGGCTCGATAAAGCGCAGGTTCTCCATACCGTAGTTGGCAATCACCGGCCCGACGCCCGCATCGACGAACAGACCCGCCGCCGCGGAGATCAGGAAGTAGCCATGCACCACGCGTTCGCCAAAAATCGACTCCGCCGCACCAATCTTGTCCATGTGGGCGTAGAAATGATCCCCGCTCAGGCAGGCAAAGTTAACGATGTCGGTCTCGGTCAGGGTGCGGCGTGGGGTCAGCAGGCTGTCGCCAGGCTGTAACTCCTCGAAGTATTTGCGGAACGGATGAATGCGATCCTCCTGCACCTGCGCGCCGCGCACCCACTGCTGGCTGATGGCGGCCAGCATGCTCGGGCTGCCCTGGATGGCGGTGCGTTGCAGGTAGTGTTTCACCGCCCGCAGGCCGCCCAGCTCCTCACCACCCCCGGCGCGGCCCGGGCCGCCGTGCACCAGCTGCGGCAGCGGGGAGCCGTGGCCGGTGGACTCTTTGGCCGACTCTTCGTTGAGGATCTGGATACGGCCGTGGGCGCGGGCGGCGCCGGCGATAAACTGACGCGCAAGGCGCAGATCGGCAGTGACCAGCGTCCCGGCGAGACTGCCTTCCCCGGCGCGGGCAAGGGCCATGGCGTGCTCGCGATCCTGATACGGCATCAGGGTGGCGACCGGGCCAAAGGCTTCGGTGGCGTGTACGGCAGGGGTTTCATCCGGCTGCGGGCAGAACAGCAGCGTCGGTGGGAAGAAGGCCCCGGCAGCGTTCAGGTCGGCTTTCCCGCCCAGACGAATCTGGCAGCCTGCCGTGACTAAAGCATCCACTTTCTCCTGCACGTCAGCGCGCTGATCGGCGTTGACCAGCGAGCCCATTTTGATCCCTTCCTGAGCCGGGTCGCCGACAGCCACTTTTTCCAGCCGGGCGATCAGTGCCTGGCTGACAGCTTCCACCTGCGCCTGCGGAACGATGATGCGGCGGATCGCGGTACATTTCTGCCCGGCTTTCGCGGTCATCTCCAGCACCACTTCGCGGATAAACAGCGCAAACTCCGGCTGCTCCGGGGTGACGTCATCCCCCAGCACGCAGCAGTTCAGGGAGTCCGCTTCCATGGTGAAGGGAATCGATTTTGCCACGATGTTCGGATGGACGCGCAGCTTCTGGCCAGTGTCGGCGGAGCCGGTAAAGGTCACCACGTCCTGGCTGTCGAGCTGGTCGAGCAGATCCCCCGCGCCGCCGCAGATCAGGCTGATGGCGCCCTCCGGCACCAGGCCGCTGTCGACGATCGCTTTTACCATCGCCTGAGTCACCTGGGCGGTGGCGGTGGCCGGTTTAATAATAGCAGGCATCCCAGCCAGCCAGGTCGGGGCCAGCTTTTCCAGCATTCCCCAGCAGGGGAAGTTGAACGCATTGATGTGCACGGCCACGCCGGACTTCGAGGTTAGGACGTGACGTGCGGCAAATCCGCCCTCTTTTGAGAGCGGGATCAGCTCATCTTCCGGCCACAGGGTATCGTCCGGCAGTTCGCGGCTGCCCAGGCTGGCGAAGGTAAAGAGGGTGCCGATCCCGCCCTCGATATCCACCCAGCTGTCGGCGCGGGTCGCCCCGGTCTGTGCCGACAGCGCATAAAAGGTCTCTTTCTGGCTCAGCAGATGTTTCGCCACCGCTTTCAGCATGGCGGCACGTTCGATAAAGGTCATGGCATGAAGCGCTTCACCGCCTTTCTCAATGGCGTAGCGACGTGCGGCGGCCATATCCAGCCCTTCGCTGGTAACGGACCAGAGGGTTTCACCGCTGATGGCGTGTTGAATGGTGCGCTCACGGCCCCGGCCAGACTGCCAGGTACCGGACAAGAAGCTGGCTAACTGCTGCATCTTTCTCTCCAGATGGTTCGTGATTTCACTATAAATAGTTCGTTTGTGAATCATAAAAAGCAAGCGGCTTGTTAATGTTTTATTAACATTGTGATCTCGCTTAATCTTCTTAACTCCCGCAGACCGCGTCGTATCTGGGGTGTGGAAATCTCTTGCGAGCCTCATCACAAAACGAATAAACGATTCTTGGGTTATTCATTAACCTTTGTGTAACTTTTATAAAACAAAGTGATTCATCATTGAATGATATTTAGCGGTTAAACGAATCAAAAAGGTGATGACGTGACGGAAGAACAACGCTTTGAGCAGCGCATCGCGCAAGAGACGGCCATCGAGCCGCAGGACTGGATGCCTGACGCGTACCGTAAAACGCTGATCCGCCAGATTGGTCAGCATGCGCACTCCGAAATTGTCGGCATGCTGCCGGAAGGGAACTGGATCACCCGTGCCCCGACGCTGCGCCGTAAGGCCATCCTGCTGGCGAAAGTGCAGGACGAAGCCGGGCACGGGCTCTACCTCTATAGCGCGGCGGAAACGCTGGGCTGCGCCCGGGAAGACATCTACCAGAAGATGCTCGACGGCAAGATGAAATACTCCTCCATCTTCAACTATCCGACCCTGAGCTGGGCGGATATCGGCGTGATCGGCTGGCTGGTGGATGGCGCGGCCATCGTTAACCAGGTGGCGCTGTGCCGGACCTCTTACGGCCCCTATGCCCGGGCGATGGTGAAAATCTGTAAAGAAGAGAGCTTCCACCAGCGTCAGGGCTTTGAGGCCTGCATGGCCCTGGCCCAGGGTAGCGAAGCCCAGCGCCAGATGTTGCAGGACGCCATCAACCGCTTCTGGTGGCCAGCGCTGATGATGTTTGGCCCGAACGACGACAACTCGCCGAACAGTGCCCGCAGCCTGGCCTGGAAGATCAAACGTTTTGGCAATGACGAGCTGCGCCAGCGCTTTGTCGACAACACCGTGCCGCAGGTGGAGATGCTGGGCATGACCGTCCCGGATGCGGATCTGCAGTTCGATGCCGAAAGCGGTCACTACCGTTTTGGCGAGATCGACTGGCAGGAGTTTGACGAGGTGATTAACGGCCGCGGCATCTGCAATCACGAACGTCTGGCTGCAAAAAACAGAGCTTGGGAAGAGGGGGCGTGGGTGCGCGAAGCCGCACTGGCGCATGCCGAAAAACAACACGCCCGCAAGGTCGCATAAGGGGAATCACCATGAGCAAAACATACTGGCCGCTATACGAAGTTTTTGTCCGCAGCAAGCAGGGGTTATCCCACCGTCACGTGGGCAGCCTGCATGCCGCCGATGACCGTATGGCGCTGGAAAACGCGCGCGACGCCTACACCCGCCGTAATGAAGGCTGCTCCATCTGGGTGGTGAAGGCGAGCGAAATTGTCGCCTCGCAACCCGAAGAGCGCGGTGAGTTTTTCGACCCGGCGGAGAGCAAGGTCTACCGCCATCCGACCTTCTACACCATCCCTGATGGCATTGAGCACATGTGAGGCAAGGGATGAAAACGTTAACGCAATATGTTCTGCGCCTGGGTGATAACGGGCTGGTGCTCTCCCAGCGTCTGGGAGCGTGGTGTGGTCACGCCCCGGAGCTGGAGATTGACCTCGCGCTGGCCAATATCGGTCTCGACCTGCTGGGCCAGGCGCGCAACTTCTTAACCTACGCCGCCGAGCTGGAAGGCGAGGGCGACGAAGACACGCTGGCCTTCCAGCGCGACGAGCGCCAGTTCAGCAACCTGCTGCTGGTGGAGCAGCCCAACGGCAACTTCGCCGACACCATTGCCCGTCAGTACTTTATCGACGCCTGGCATTTGGCGCTCTTTACCCGTCTGACCCAGAGCCGCGACGGGCAGCTTGCCGCCATCGCCGCCAAATCCATCAAAGAAGCCCGCTACCACCTGCGCTTCAGCCGCGGCTGGCTGGAACGCCTGGGCAACGGCACGGAGATCTCTGCGCAAAAAATGCAGCAGGCGGTCAATGACCTGTGGCGTTTCACCGCCGAGCTGTTCGAGGCCGACGAGATTGACCTGACGTTGGCTGCCGAAGGTATCGCCGTCGATCCGCGCAGCCTGCGCGACGCGTGGGAAGCGGAAGTCTTCGCCGGGCTGAACGAGGCGACGCTGAGCGTGCCGGGCGAGTCCGCCTACCGCACCGGTGGCCGTAAAGGGCTGCACACCGAACATCTGGGACCGATGCTGGCAGAGATGCAATATCTGCAGCGCGTCTATCCCGGCCAGCAGTGGTAACCCAGGAGAGCGCCATGCAACACGCCGTCGAACTCACCCCCGCCGCCGTCCCGCAGATCTGGTCTCTGTTAAGCCAGATCCCGGACCCGGAGATCCCGGTGTTGACCATTACCGACTTAGGGATGGTGCGCAGCGTGACCCCGCAGGATGAGGGCTGGGCTATCGGCTTCACGCCGACCTATTCCGGCTGTCCGGCTACCGACCATCTGATGGGGGCGATCCGCGACACGCTGACCGCCCACGGCTATGGCCCGGTGCAGATTGCGATCCAGCTCGACCCGGCATGGACCACCGACTGGATGACCCCGGACGCCCGGGAGCGCCTGCGCCAGTACGGCATTAGCCCACCGGCCGGGCACAGCTGCCATGCGCATCTGCCGGCTGAAGTGACCTGTCCGCGCTGCGCCAGCACCCGCACTACGCTTATCAGTGAATTTGGTTCCACGGCCTGTAAAGCGCTCTGGCGCTGCGACAGCTGCCGCGAACCCTTCGATTATTTCAAATGTATCTGAGGTCGCCATGACAACGTTTCATTCCTTAACGGTGGCAAAGGTGGAACCTGAAACCCGCGATGCGGTGACCATCACCTTCGCGGTTCCCCAGCCTTTGCAGGAGGCCTATCGCTTCCGTCCGGGACAGCATCTGACCCTGAAAGCCCATTTAGCGGGCGAAGAGTTGCGCCGCTGCTACTCCATCTGCCGCAGCGTTCAGCCGGGCGAAATCAGCGTGGCGGTAAAAGCCATCGACGGCGGGCGCTTCTCGCGCTATGCCCGGGATGAAATCAAGCAGGGGATGGCGCTGGAGGTGATGGTGCCGCAGGGGCATTTTGGCTATCAGCCGCTGGCCGAACGGGAAGGCTGCTACCTGGCGATTGCCGCCGGTTCCGGCATCACCCCGATGCTGGCGATCATCTCCAGCACCCTGAAAACCGAACCGAACAGCCAGTTCACCCTGATTTACGGTAACCGCAGCAGCCAGAGCATGATGTTCCGCCAGGCGCTGGCCGATCTGAAAGACAGCTATCCGACCCGCCTGCAGGTGGTCAACATCTTCAGCCAGGAGACCCTGGACAGCGAGCTGCTGCACGGGCGCATCGACGGCGAAAAACTGCAGGCGCTGGCCAAACACCTCATCGACTTCAGCCAGTTTGATGAAGCCTTTATCTGCGGCCCGGCGGCGATGATGGACCAGGCCGAACAGACCCTTAAGGCGCTGGGGATGCCGGAAAAATCGCTGCATCTTGAACGCTTCAACACGCCGGGCACAACCATCAAACGCACCCATACGGTACAGACCGGGGGGCAAAAAGTGACGGTGCGCCAGGATGGGCGCGACCGCGAGATCACCCTCACCGCTGAAGACGAAAGCATTCTCGATGCCGCGCTGCGCCAGGGGGCGGACCTGCCTTACGCCTGTAAAGGCGGGGTCTGCGCCACCTGCAAATGCAAAGTGGTGCGCGGCAAGGTGGATATGGTTACCAACTACAGCCTGGAGCCGGATGAACTGGCGGCAGGCTACGTGCTGAGCTGCCAGGCCCTGCCGCTGACCAGCGACGTGGTGGTGGACTTTGATGCGAAGGGGATGGCATGAGCGACCTGATTGTCACCCGTCACGGTCGGGTATTGCTCCTGACCCTTAACCGCCCGGCGGCCCGCAACGCCCTGAACAATGGCCTGCTGAGCGAACTGGCGTCCACCCTGGAAGCTGCCGCCGCAGACAGCGAGATTTCGGTGTGCGTGATTACCGGCAACGAACGTTTCTTTGCCGCCGGAGCCGATCTGAACGAGATGGCGGAAAAAGATCTGGCCGCCACCCTTAACGACATACGCCCGCAGCTGTGGGCGCGGATCAATGCCTTCAGCAAACCGCTGATTGCCGCCGTCAATGGCTATGCGCTGGGCGCAGGGTGTGAGCTGGCGCTGCTCTGCGATGTGGCGATCGCCGGGGAAAACGCCCGCTTCGGCCTGCCGGAAATCACCTTAGGCATTATGCCGGGCGCGGGCGGCACACAACGGCTGATCCGCAGCGTCGGCAAATCCCTCGCCAGCAAAATGGTGCTGACCGGGGAAAGCATTACCGCCCGTCAGGCGCTGGCGGCCGGGCTGGTGAGCGATGTACATCCCGAGGCCCTGACCCTGGAATATGCTCTCAAGCAGGCGACACTGATGGCGCGTCACTCCCCGCTGGCGTTGCAGGCGGCGAAGCAGGCGCTACGCCAGTCCCAGGAGGTGGCCCTCACCGCCGGGCTGGCCCAGGAGCGTCAGCTCTTCACCCTGCTGGCCGCCACCGAGGATCGCCGGGAAGGGATCGACGCCTTCCTGCAAAAACGCACCCCTGAATTTAAAGGACGCTAACCATGGATTTTATTCTGAGTCACGTTGAGCAGGGGGTCATGACCCTTACCCTGAACCGCCCGGATCGGCTCAACAGCTTCAATGAGGAGATGCATCAGCAGCTGGCGGCATGTCTGACCCAGGCGGAGCGCGACGACAGCGTGCGTTGTCTGCTGATTACCGGTGCCGGACGCGGTTTTTGTGCCGGGCAGGATCTCAACGACCGTAACGTCGACCCGAACAGCCCGGCGCCGGATCTCGGCATGTCGGTGGAGAAATTTTACAACCCGCTGGTACGCCGTCTGGCAAAACTGCCCAAGCCGGTGATCTGCGCGGTGAACGGCGTGGCCGCCGGAGCGGGGGCGACCCTGGCGCTGGGCTGCGACATCGTTATCGCCGCCCGTTCGGTGAACTTTGTCATGGCCTTCAGCAAGCTCGGTCTGGTGCCGGATTCCGGCGGCACCTGGCTGCTGCCGCGTCTGACCGGGCGCGCCCGGGCGATGGGCCTGGCGCTGCTGGGGGAGAAGATCAGCGCTGAGCAGGCCTATGCCTGGGGGATGATCTGGCAGGTCGTGGATGACGCCGAACTGACCGATACCGCCCGCCAGCTGGCCGTGCATCTCGCCTCCCAGCCGACCTTTGGCCTGGGGCTGATCAAGCAGGCGATCAACGCCGCCGAAACCAACACCCTTGATGCCCAGCTGGATCTGGAGCGCGACTATCAGCGCCTGGCCGGGCGCAGCGCCGACTACCGGGAAGGGGTCAGCGCCTTCCTTAACAAACGCGCGCCGCAGTTTACGGGGAAATAAGATGACGACAATTCATACCGTGGCGGTGATCGGCAGCGGCATCATGGGAGCCGGGATCGCCGAAGTGGCGGCGAGCCACGGCCATCCGGTGCTGGTGTATGACATCAATGCCGACGCCATCTCCCGCGCCATTGACGCCATTCGCAGCCGTCTCGAATCCCGCGTGGCGCGCGGCAAGCTCGCCCCGCATGACGCCGAACAGACGCTCCAGCGCCTGGTGCCCGTTACCGAAATCCACGCGCTGGCGAAGGCCGACCTGGTGATTGAAGCTGCCTCTGAGCAAATGGCCGTTAAAAAGGCGCTCTTCGCCCAACTGGCGGAGATTTGCCCGGCTAATACGCTGTTGACCAGCAACACATCCTCAATTTCTATTACCGCGATTGCCGCCGACCTGCGTCATCCCGAGCGCGTGGCGGGGCTGCACTTCTTTAACCCGGCCCCGGTGATGAAGCTGGTGGAAGTGGTGAGCGGGCTGGCGACTTCCGGGGAAGTGGTCGAACAGCTGAGCGAGCTGGCGACGCGCTGGGGGAAACAGCCGGTGCGCTGCCAGTCCACGCCGGGCTTTATCGTTAACCGCGTGGCGCGTCCGTACTATGCCGAAGCCTGGCGGGCGCTGGAAGAGCAGGTGGCCGCCCCGGAAGTCATCGACGCGGCGCTGCGTGAAGGCGCGGGCTTCCCGATGGGGCCGCTGGAGCTGACCGACATGATCGGCCAGGACGTCAACTTCGCCGTGACCTGTTCGGTATTCAACGCCTTCTGGCAGGAGCGCCGTTTCCTGCCGTCGCTAGTGCAGCAGGAGCTGGTGCTGGGTGGGCGTCTCGGCAAGAAGAGCGGGCAGGGGGTCTACAACTGGCGTAACGAAAAGCCAGCGGTGAGCTGGCTGGCAGAGGTAAGTGATAGTTACAGTGTCACGCATCAGCAGAAAAAAAGTGACGGTGTCACTGAAATCGACGGCGTACTGCTGATTGAAACCCAGGGCGAGACCGCCCAGGCGCTGGCGAACCGTTACGGCCAGCCAGTGGTGGTGTTCGACAGACAGGAGAGCGACGTGGCGGTGATTGCCGCAGCGGCCAGCAACCCGACAGCCGCGACACTGAAAGTGGTGCGCCACTTCCAGCAGCAGGGCAAGCGCGTATTGCAGGTGGCGGATTATCCCGGCCTGCTCATCTGGCGCACGGTGGCGATGATTATCAACGAAGCCCTCGACGCCCTGCAAAAAGGGGTCGCCAGCGAACAGGATATCGATACCGCCATGCGCCTCGGGGTGAACTATCCGCGCGGCCCGCTGGCCTGGGGAGAACAGCTTGGCTGGCAGCGTCTGCTGTGCCTTCTGGAAAACCTGCAACGCCATTACGGCGAAGAGCGTTACCGTCCTTCATCCCTGCTGCGCCAGCGCGCGCTTCTGGAGAGTAGCTATGAGTCATAACGCCTGGCGCAACGCCCGCGCCATGTATGAAAACGATGCCTGCGCCCAGGCCTATGGCATCGACATTATTGAGATGGATGAGGGCATGGCAGTACTGACCATGACCGTCACGCCGCAGATGCTTAATGGTCACAAGAGCTGCCACGGCGGACAGCTGTTTACCCTCGCCGATACCGCTTTCGCCTACGCCTGCAACAGTCAGGGGCTGGCGGCGGTGGCCTCGGGCTGCACCATCGATTTTGTCCGTCCGGCGTTTGCCCACGATAAGCTTACCGCCACGGCGCAGGTGCGTCATCAGGGGAACCTGACCGGCGTATATGACATTGAAATCGTTAATCAACAACAGAAAACGGTTGCCCTGTTCCGTGGGAAATCCCACCGCATCGGCGGCACTGTGACAGGAGAAGCATGATGCGTGACGCCTTTATCTGTGACGGGATCAGAACCCCAATCGGTCGCTATGCCGGTGCGCTGTCCGGTGTGCGCGCGGACGACCTGGGCGCCATCCCGCTGCGCGAGCTGCTGGCGCGTAACCCGGGTCTGGATGCGGAGCGCATCGACGATGTGATCTTTGGCTGCGCCAACCAGGCGGGGGAAGACAACCGTAACGTGGCGCGCATGTCCCTGCTGCTGGCCGGGCTGCCGCAGACGGTATCCGGCACCACCCTGAACCGCCTTTGTGGTTCCGGTCTGGATGCGCTGGGCTTTGCCGCCCGCGCCATCCGCGCCGGTGATGGCGACCTGATGATTGCCGGGGGTGTGGAGTCGATGTCTCGCGCGCCGTTCGTAATGGGCAAAGCCACCAGCGCCTTCCAGCGCCAGAATGAAATTTTCGATACCACTATCGGCTGGCGTTTTGTGAACCCGCTCATGGCGCAGCAATTTGGTTCTGACAGCATGCCGGAAACGGCAGAGAATGTAGCGGAATTGTTAAAGATTTCCCGTGAGGATCAGGATGCCTTCGCCCTGCGCAGCCAGCAGCGTACCGCTAAGGCCCAGGCCAGCTGCATTCTGGCCCAGGAGATCGTGCCGGTCGTCATTAAAGGCAAAAAAGGGGCGGTCACCGAAGTGGTGCATGACGAGCATCTGCGCCCGGACACCACCCTCGAAATGCTGGCCGGGCTGAAAGCGCCTTTCCGGGCGGGCGGCGTGGTCACCGCCGGCAACGCTTCCGGCGTGAACGATGGCGCTGCGGCGCTGATTGTCGCCAGCGAGAAGATGGCGGCAGCCCAGGGCCTGACCCCGCGTACCCGCATCGTGGCGATGGCGACCGCTGGCGTTGAGCCGCGTCTGATGGGGCTGGGCCCGGTGCCTGCCACCCGTCGTGTGCTGGAGCGTGCGGGCCTGAGCATCAACGACATGGACGTGATCGAACTGAATGAAGCCTTTGCTTCGCAGGCGCTGGGCGTGCTGCGCGAGCTGGGGCTGCCGGATGATGCGCCGCACGTTAACCCCAACGGCGGGGCAATTGCCTTAGGCCATCCGCTGGGTATGAGCGGGGCCCGCCTGGCGCTGGCCGCCAGCAACGAGCTGCATCGTCGTAAAGGGCGTTATGCGCTTTGTACGATGTGCATTGGTGTCGGTCAGGGCATTGCCATGATCCTTGAGCGTGTCTGAACAATTATAAAAAGTGGGTACCCTACAATGACAATCACAATGACAAATACAGCGACAACCGCAACGTCAACTGCAACCTCGACGGCAACGCATCTTGACCCCATCGAAACCGCCTCCCTTGATGAGCTGCAGGCCCTGCAAACCGAGCGCATGAAGTGGACCTTAAAACACGCCTATGAAAATGTGCCGATGTACAAACGCAAGTTTGATGATGCAGGCGTACATCCTGACGATTTCAAAGAGTTAGCGGATATCCGCAAGTTCCCCTGCACCACCAAGCAGGATCTGCGCGATAACTATCCGTTCGACACCTTTGCGGTGCCGATGGAGCAGGTGGTGCGTATTCATGCCTCCTCTGGCACCACCGGTAAACCCACCGTGGTCGGCTACACGCAGAACGACATTGATAACTGGGCCAACATCGTGGCCCGCTCGCTGCGCGCCGCGGGGGGCAGTGCCAGGGACAAAATTCATGTCGCCTACGGCTATGGCCTGTTTACCGGCGGGCTGGGCGCCCACTACGGCGCCGAGCGTTTAGGCGCCACGGTGATTCCGATGTCCGGCGGCCAGACCGAGAAACAGGCCCAGCTGATCCGCGATTTCCAGCCGGACATGATCATGGTGACGCCTTCTTACTGCCTCAACCTGATCGAAGAGCTTGAGCGCCAGATGGGTGGCGATGCCAGCCAGTGCTCCCTGCGCGTGGGCGTTTTTGGCGCCGAGCCCTGGACCCTGGCGATGCGTCGCGAAATTGAAAAACGCCTCGGTATTACCGCCCTGGATATCTATGGCCTCTCCGAAGTGATGGGCCCGGGTGTGGCGATGGAGTGCATCGAAACCGCCGACGGCCCGACCATCTGGGAAGATCACTTCTACCCGGAGATCGTCAACCCGAACGACGGCACGCCGCTGGCCGATGGCGAGCAGGGGGAACTGCTCTTCACTACCCTCACCAAAGAGGCGCTGCCGGTGATCCGCTACCGCACCCGCGACCTGACCCGCCTGCTGCCGGGCACCGCCCGCACTATGCGCCGCATGGACAGGATCAGCGGCCGCAGCGACGATATGCTGATTATCCGCGGCGTCAACGTCTTCCCGTCCCAGCTGGAAGAGGAGATCGTCAAGTTTGAGCATCTGTCACCGCACTATCAGCTGGAGGTGAACCGCCGTGGTCATCTTGATTCACTTTCGGTGAAGGTGGAGCTGAAAGAGAGCAGCCTGTCGCTGACCCACGAGCAGCGCTGCAACGTCTGCCACCAGCTGCGCCACCGCATTAAGTCGATGGTGGGGATCTCTACCGACGTGACGATCGTCAACTGCGGCAGCATTCCGCGTTCCGAAGGCAAAGCCTGTCGCGTCTTCGATCTGCGTAAGGCCGCAGCCAACAGCTAAGGCCGTCCGCGACCCTCTGCGTATTAGGGAGGGTCGCGCTTTTAGCGCTATGCTATGATTCATCCGCGAAAATAATCACAACAGAATGAATCACATGAGTAAACTCGACGCCTTTATCCAGCACGCTGTCAGCTCCGTTCCCGTCAGCGGCACCTCGCTGATCTCCTCCCTGTACGGTGATGCCCTGTCCCATCGCGGTGGTGAAGTCTGGCTGGGAAGCCTGGCGGCCCTGCTGGAGGGGATGGGATTTGGCGAGCGCTTCGTGCGTACCGCGCTGTTCCGTCTTAATAAAGAGGGCTGGCTGGATGTGGTTCGCATCGGCAGGCGCAGCTTCTACCGCCTGAGCGATAAAGGGCTGCGTTTAACCCGCCGGGCCGAAACCAAAATTTATCGCGCAGAGCTACCGGCCTGGGACGGCAAATGGCTGCTGCTGCTCTCTGAAGGGATGGACAAAACCACGCTGGCGGATGTGAAAAAGCAGCTGATCTGGCAGGGCTTCGGCACCCTGGCACCGAGCCTGATGGCCTCGCCGTCGCAACAGCTGGCAGACGTACAGACCCTGTTGCATGAAGCGGGCGTGGCGGAAAACGTCATCTGCTTTGAGGCGCATTCGCCGCTGGCACTCTCCCGCGCCGCGCTGCGCGCCCGGGTGGAGGAGTGCTGGCAGCTCAGCGAGCAGAACCTGATGTATGAAACCTTTATCGACTCGTTCCGGCCCCTGCTGCCCCTGCTGCGGGAGGCCACGCCGGAGGAGCTGACGCCGGCGCGCTGTTTCCATATCCAGCTCTTGCTGATCCATTTTTATCGCCGGGTGGTGCTTAAGGATCCGCTCCTGCCGGAAGAGTTACTCCCGTCGCACTGGGCAGGCCAGACGGCCCGCCAGCTGTGCATTAACATTTATCAGCGCGTCGCGCCGGGTGCGCTGGCGTTTGTCAGTGAGAAAGGGGAGACCTCGGTCGGCGAACTGCCGTCGCCCGGCTCCTCCTACTGGCAGCGCTTCGGCGGCCTGACGCCCGCGTAACGGAGGTTATGTGCCTGTATATCAAATTGATGGTCTGACACCGGTTGTTCCACAGGAGAGTTATGTCCACCCGACAGCGGTCCTGATTGGCGACGTGATCCTCGGTAAGGGCGTCTACGTGGGCCCCAACGCCAGCCTGCGCGGAGATTTTGGCCGTATCGTGGTGAAAGACGGGGCCAATATTCAGGATAACTGCATCATGCACGGCTTCCCCGAGCAGGACACGGTGGTGGAAGAAGAGGGACATATCGGGCACGGCGCCATTCTGCACGGCTGCGTGATCCGCCGTAATGCGCTGGTGGGGATGAATGCGGTGATCATGGATGGCGCTGTGATTGGCGAGAACAGCATCGTCGGCGCGGCGGCATTTGTGAAAGCGAAAGCGGAAATGCCTGCCGACCATCTGATTATCGGCAGCCCGGCCAAAGCGATCCGCGTGTTGAGCGAGCAGGAGATGGCGTGGAAAAAGCAGGGCACCCGCGAGTACCAGACGCTGGTGGAGCGCTGCAAACAGACGATGCATCAAGTGGAGCCGTTGCACGAGGTGGAACCGGATCGCAAGCGGCTGGTGTTTGACGAGAACCTGCGGCCGAAGTCGGCCCGCTGAGCGGCAAACCCCTTAATCCTGCGTGAGGCCATCTTTGTGTAGATTGAAGGATGTTAAGGATTAATTTAGTGGCACCCTAAAAGCCCCGGCACGCTGTCGCTGGGGCTTTGTTTCTGCGTTTTTATTTTACCTGTCGCTATTGGCATCCCCAATACGACCTATTAATGCGCAGCCAGTTCGTAAAAGAATGCCGGGTTCGCCTGGATCGTGGCCAGCACTTTGGCTGCCAGGCCGGTGGGGTTACGTCTTCTGGATTCCCAGCTTTTGATGGTATCCACGCTGGTGCCCAGCGCTTTTGCCATTTCTGACTGGGAGACGTTGAGCTGCTCTCTGATCGCTTTGACATCGGCAATCTCATAGCGGGTAACGCGGGAAGGGGCTTTGTTCCCGTTTTTGATGTCGACCGCCTCTTCCAGGGACGTTTTGAGTTCGTCAAAAAAATGCATTTCACACCTCGTTTTTCAGTAAGGTTGTCAGTTTTTTTAGTTCAGCCTTTTCCGCATCAGTGAGATTCTCTTTGGCGCTTTTCGGATAAGCGAGCAACAGCCAGATAATCTCCCGTGTTGCCAGAAGGTAAATCACCCTGGCGCTACCGCTTTTACCCTGAGTCCCCGTTGCCATCCGGACTTTTCGCAGCCCGCCGGTATTCTGAATAACATCACCTTTGTCCGGAAAGGCAATGAGCTCTCTTTGTAACGTCAGGAGTTCATCATCAGTCGCGATCTGTTTGATTTGCCGCGTAAACAGTGACGTCTCGATAAATTCTATCGCATGGCACACGATTCTCTCTCCATGTAAGGTACCATGTACACCTTCAGGTGTACATAGTACAGATCCAGAATTATTTTGCTGCCAGAGAACGCATGAACTGAAATGCGCGCTGGCACTGGTCGGCATTGTAAGGAGCATGGCGAGAGTGTGCTGAACAGCGTGCTGACGCTACGAGGCGTCTCGTAAAATTGCAGGGTATATCAGAAGATAAACCCTCTCAGAGGAGAGGGTTATCAGGAAATTTATGCTTTACTTCCCGGCGGACGACGCCTCGACAGACTCTTCCCGTCGGTTTTTGCCCACCGTTTCTCGCGCGTTATTCTCAATGCGATACTCAATGGTCACTCGCTCAACGCTGGTCGGCGTGACGGTAATCTCCTTTACCCTGGTACCCGAGTCGGGCGGCAGGGTCATGATCGTCTCGCCTTTAGCAAGCCATTTTCCGCTCTGCTTCACCTGCCACGTCAGGCGGCAATCTTCGCAGGCTGACCAGGTGTCGTTAATCGCCCACAGGCGCACCGTCGCTTCGCGTCCCTGACGCCAGACGTCGGTTACGGGTTCGATGGAGGGGAGGATCGGCTGGTAGGCGCGCTTCAGGGCGTAGTAACCCGCCTTCGGTTTGCGCAGGTAATCCACCACCCCCCAGTTAATCGAGGGCCAGGTTTCGACAAACATAAAGTGGAAGAGGGCCGTCACCGGCTGATAGCGCTGTCGGCGATAGCTCTCCGCCGCCGTCGCCACCAGCTGCGCCTGATACGCCTGGGTATTGGCAATCATCTCCTGGATAGTATTGCCCCGGGGAATATTGGCGAACTTAAAGGTCTGGAAGGGCTGGAAGTTATGGTACTTCCAGTGCGTCCAGCCGGGATCGTCCGCCGCCGTGCTCTTCGGCCACATCAGGCTCTCAGGGATGAAGGTTTTCAGGGTGGAGAGCCGCGGCAGCGCCTGGGCGCCAAACTCGGTGATAATCCCGGTTTTGGCGGGCGCCAGCAGATCGCGTATCGTGCCGAAGTACCAGCCCGCCCAGTAGTGCTCCTCCACGGCGGAAAAACGGTGCACGATGCGGGAGCTATCTTCCGCGAGCGTGTCGCCCACCCGTTTCGTCAGGGACTGGTTTAAGCTTTTGTTCCAGTCCGGGAAGCGTTTTTCCATCCACGGTGAGTTCCAGGGCGGCTCGTTGTGCCCGCCCCAAACGATGATGGCCGGCGAGTTACCGAACTGCTCAACCATCTGGCGGGTCTGGCGAACCGCGTTATCGGCAAAGGCGACGCTGTCATCATAGCCCCACTGGAGGGGCACATCCTGCCAGATCATCAGCCCCATCTCATCCGCTACATCATAGAGCGCGCGGCCTGCCACATGCCCGTGGACGCGAATGGCGTTGGCGTTCATCGACTCCACCAGTTCGAAATCCCGGCGGTATTTTGCCCGCGTCATGGTGCCGAGCCAGGGGGAGCCAATATAGTTACTGCCCTTGATGAACAGCCGACGGTCGTTGATGAGCCAGCCTTTATTGTCCGGCTGCTCCTCCAGCTTGCGTAACCCGGTTCGGGTGAGGGCGGTATCCATCAGCCCCTGGTCATCCCGCAGCGAGGCTCGCACCCGGTAGAGGTTCGGCTTGCCGACGCCCACCGGCCACCAGAGCCTGGCGGAGCGCATTGGTAGCGAGACGTTCAGGGTGCCGGCGGCGCTCTTGAGCGTGACCGGGAAGTCCTGCTGAAAGTCCGGGCCGCTGAAATTGTCCGGCGCGGCAGAGAGGCGCAGGGTGGCGGGCCCATCCGCCAGCGCCCGGTAGCGAATCTCGGCGCGCAAGAGGGGGTTTTGCAGCCCCTCGCGCCAGTCCGGGCGCAGGATCACCTCGTCAATCGTCACGCCGCGGCTCATGTGCAGCTTCACCGGCGCCCAGATGCCACCGGAGTTGGCATCCTGGCCATGCTCGGACCAGGCGCCACCGGGGCGGGTGTCGTGCTGGTTAAGCACCCCTTTGACCAGGGTTTTGTGCAGCGGCCAGATGGTTTTCGGATCTTCGTACGGGCTCTCCACCCGAACGGCGAGCCGGTTATGGCGGCGCAGGGCGTCGCTTACGTCCACCGGGAAGCGCTGGAAATAGCCCTCGTGGCGGGCAAGCGCCTTGCCGTTGAGCGTCACGTCGGCGAAATAATCCACGCCGTCAAACACCAGGGTGGCCATGGTATCCGGCGTGCGCTCCGGCAGGGTAAATTCATGACGGTACCAGAGCGCGCCCTGATGATCGTATCCGGCGCTGTACCAGTTGGCGGGCACCCGGAGCGTGCGCCAGCCGCTGTCAGGAGCGCTGGCCCCGTTAAAAGTGTCATCGTTGGCATCATGCACGCGCCACTGCCCGGCCAGCGACCAGGTGACCGGCACAGGCGCCGCTTGCGCCAGCGGAAGCCAGACGACCAGCGGCAGAATAAGTTTAGGGATCATGATTCATCTCCTGCGCCCGGTGGTGCAGCCAGGCGGCACCGCGTCCGGCCTCGTTGAGGAGCTCGCCGCGCAGCGCCTTAAGCCCGGCCGGGTCCAGCGTTGTCGCCTGGCTCTCTAACTGCTGGAGCCGTTCTGCCAATCCGGTAAAGCCGAGGGTGGCGGCTTCGCCGCGAAGCCGGTGCGCCGCCCGGCCCAGAGCCTCGCGGTCGTCGCGGTCGATCGCCCGGGCGATTGTTGCTACCGCCTCGTCGAGCCCCTCGCCGAACAGATCCAGCAGCTCCTGTACCAGAGCGGGATCGTCCGCGCACTGTTTTAATAGCCGGGCTTCGTCCGGCAGCCCTTTATCACTCTGCGGGTTATGACTCTCCGGGCCGACGCGCGCAATCTCTTGCTGCAATGCCTCCTGGCTCACCGGCTTGGCAATATAGCCGTCGAACCCCATCGCCAGGCAGCGTTCTTTATCTCCCTGCATGGCGTGGGCGGTCATGGCGATGGCGGGCTGGTGGGTGCCCCCCCTGGCCTGCGTCTCTTCCCGCAGCAGGCGGATAGCGGTTTCGCCGTCCATCTCCGGCATTTGCAGGTCGATCAACAGAATGTCCTAGGCGTGTTCCCGCCAGCGCTCCAGCGCCTCGCGCCCGTTATTGACCACTTCGCACCGGTGGCCGAGCCGCTCCAGCAGGCGGCGGGCGACTTTCTGGTTCACCAGATTATCCTCGGCCAGCAGAATGCGTAGCCCGGCCTGCGGCACGGCGGGCGCCGTCGCGGGGGCCGGAGTCAGGACTGGGGTGGGTTCAAGCACGCTGGCAATCACCTGATGCAGCTCGCGCTGGGCAATGGGTTTATGCAGATAGTGGGCGATGCCGATGCGCTTAAGCATGTTGGCGTCAAAATGGCGGCTCATGGAGCTGAGCATAATGATATGGCTTTGCTCGGTCTGGGGCAGCACGGAGAGTTCGAGCGCCAGCGAAACGCCGTCCATATCCGGCATTTGCGCGTCCAGCAGGATCAGCGCCCATCGCCTCTCTTCGGCTGCGCGTCGCAGCGCCTCGGCGGCGTTGTTAACGCAGGTTGGCGCCAGCCCCATCTGGTGAAGCATGGTATCAAGCAGGCGCAGGTTGGTGCTGTTGTCATCCACCACCAGCACCTGTTCGCCATTGAAGCGCCCTACAGGCGCGGCGGCCTGCTGGCTCTCCAGCGGCAGGGTGAAGGCAAATTCGCTCCCCACGCCGGGGTGGCTCTCAACCGTCAGCTCGCCACCCATCAGGCTCACCAGCCGGGCCGAGATGGTCAGCCCCAGTCCGGTGCCGCCGTAACGGCGGGTGGTGGAGCTGTCGGCCTGGCTGAAGGCCTCGAAGATCGCTTTTTGCTTATCCGCCGGAATGCCGATGCCGCTGTCGCGGATGCGAAAACGCCACCGACCTTCATCGTCAGCGGGCGCTATCGCCAGCAGCACTTCGCCCTGGTGGGTAAACTTCAGGGCGTTGCCCAGCAGGTTGGTAAGGATCTGGCGCAGCCGGGGACCGTCCGCTACCAGCACCTCCGGCAGCTCGGGGGCAATATCCACCAGCAGCTCAATGCCTTTTTCGCTGGCGGCGGGCATGTGGGGGCGGATCAGCGACTGAATAAAGGGGCGGATCTCCAGCGGCTCCACATCCACCGACATCTTGCCCGACTCGATGCGGGAGAAGTCGAGAATGTCATTGATAATATGCAGTAGCGACTGGGCCGAACTCATGACCAGCGAAAGATACTCCCGTTGCTCCGGGTTAAGAGGGGTGTCCAGACAGAGCTGGGTCATGCCCAGAATGCCGTTCATCGGGGTGCGAATTTCGTGGCTCATGTTGGCGAGGAAGGCGCTTTTCGCCTCGTTGGCCTCCCGGGCCACCTTCGCCGCCTCTATGGCCAGCAGTTCCGCCTCTTTACGACGGGTAATATCCTGCAGGGTGCCGATCACCCGTTCGGCCTGCTGCTGCATGTTGAGAGTCACAACCTGGCCCGAAATCAACATCCAGCGCCAGCCCCGGGCGGCGTGCTGGACGCGAATTTCGCATTCGAATACCGGCATATGCGCCTGGCGCGAGGCGATCATCGCCTGGCGCAGGGTGGCGCGATCCTCCTCGTGCACCAGGTTAAGCAAAAAGCGCAGCGGATAGAGCAACTGCGTGCGTGACTCGCCCACCATCGCCAGCAGAGTATCGTTCACCTGCAGGCTGTCGTGGGAGACCTGCCAGTCCCAGATGCCGATCTGGATCGACTCCGCGGTAAGTAAAAAATCGTCGTGCAGCTGGTGGCGCGAGCGCTGGGCCTCGTCCAGCTCGGTGATGTCCGTATGCAGGCTGATAATGCCGCCGTCGGCCAGCCGCTGATGCTGAACGTAGAGCCGCCGCTGACCAGACTGCCGCACTTCGCGATGGCTCGGCTGACGGCAGTTGCGGATAATCGCTTCGCGCAGGGTCTGGCGGCGGCCAGGATCGATGTTATAGCCCGCATCGATAAATTTTTCCGCCAGGCTCTCCAGGGTGGCGCCGACGGCCAGCCAGGGGGTGATGACCGGGTAAAAGCGCGTCACCGGGTCGTTCCAGGCCAGCAGGCGCTCCGCCGGATCGTAGATCATTACCCCCATGGGCAGCGCGTTAAGATCGAAATAGGATCGCTCTTGCATGGTTATTCGCCTCCCGCCTGATAGTGCAGCTCCGCCTGGCGGCGCAGGTACTCCAGCCCGGGCGCGATCGCCATTGCCCAGGCGGTGAGGATCTCCTCGTCGCAGAGGGGATCGCAGGCGCGAACGGTTCTGAGCATCGCTTCCCGCCAGAGGGCGAAAAACCGCGGCGGCAGGCGCAGCCCTTCATGGCTCTGCTCCCGCGCCAGCCGCTCCAGAAAGTCCGGCACGAAGAGCGCACCATCGACGGCCAGCATGGCGAAAAAGCTCTTAAAGAGCATCTGCTGGCCCTCCGCCTCCGGATGCCGGGCGAAGTGCTGCTCCGTTTCAGGAGACATATGGATAAATGTCTCCCGGAAGGCCTCAAAAAAGCGCTTTTTGTCGTTCTCCGGCAAGACGCGGTTCAGGCTTGCCTCAAAGAGATCGCGATAAAACTTCATGGTGCACCCCTCGTGGCCCGTTCGCCGGGCAGACAGAGGCCGGGCGGGTTAAATTCATCCGTCGTGCGGCGGGAGAAATAGCTGTTCTCATCCGCAAGGCCGTTTTCAAACAGCGGCCCGGCGTTGTGTTTGTAATAGAGGGCTTCCAGCACCATGGCGTTGGTGGAGAGGGTCAGGGTCGGGTTGATATCGCCGGTCGCCTCAACGCGTCCCTCAAACCAGCCCTGCTGCGGGTTGTTAAGATGGCGGGTGACCGCCATCAGGGCATCGGTATAGTCGGTTTTCCACAGCGCCCAGAGTAGGAAGACCGCTTTGGTAGAGACCTGCGCCAGCCGGGGGTAGTATTTGCCATCGTCCCCCAGGGTGTTCCAGGCATAGCCGTTTCCCCAGACGGTGTCCTCAACGTGCCAGGGCGCCTGGGAGAGATAAAAATCGGCCCGCGCGGTGAGCACTTTGTCCTGCTCCCAACGTGATTTCTGAGTGAGCCATATCCCTTCTGCCCTGGCGCGCAGCGCTTTTTGCACATTGGACGGTACGCCGGGCGGCTGCCAGCCGAACTCCACTCCGGGCAGCATCGCGGGGAGGGTGGTCAGCAGAGAGGGTTGCCATGTGGTGCGCGGATCCCGGGCATCTACGTTGAGGCTGCGCTGATAGAGGATCACATTACGCGAAGGGGGAGTGAACGCCTTTCCTGCCGGGAATCCCCACAGGCGAAACGCGCTGGCGGCGTACTCACTCTCACCCAGACGCAGCTCCTCGCGCAGCACCGGCTGGCCGTTCTGAACGGAGGCGGACCACAGTTCCCCCTCGTTATCCATCACCCGGCAGAAGTTCCAGCGCAGAATGATCTTATCCAGATACTCGCGATACTGGGGGGCGCGTTCGGCAGTAAGCCGCAGGGCCAGCATCAGTCGGGCCATATCCTTTGCCGACCAGCCGCTCTTTGCCGGTTTACCGGTAAAGTCGATGGGGGTCGCCGTCCGGCTGGAGTAAAGCCTGCCCGGCGTGCGGGTTTCGGTCAGGGTCAGCCGGTTAAGCGTGCCGAGCAGGCGCGTCAGGCGGGCGTCAAACTCAGGCTCCTGCACCAGCCCCAGATCCCGGGCGGCGAGCAGGGCGATGAGGGTGTCGCCCATTTGCCAGAGGGTTACCCGCGGCTGTTTGTCGCTGCCGTTCACCAGCCCGGTCTGCGGCTGGGTGTTATTTTCGAAATAGCGCCAGGCGATGCGGGCCCACGCCTGCTCCTGCGGCGTCAGGCTGTCGATGCGCGCGGTGGTGTGCCAGCCGCCCTTCGTCAGCCAGCGCCACCCTGCGCCCTCCCGGCTGAAGAGGGCGAGGGCAATAAGCAGCAGGAGGAGGGCGACCGCCAGCCAGCGGGCTACGGTTTTAAGCATTGCGCGGTCACCGGCGGCAGTTTAACAGGCTCGTCTGCACTACAGGCGGCGCACTGGCATGCCTGGCAGGCGGGTTTCGTGCGCTGGGTGGTCCCGGTCTGTTCACACCAGCTCTTAACCGCCGGGGTGCTACTCAGGAAGGGGCGGTTGCGCGGGGTGTTATTGGGCTCGAACAGATCCACCAGCTTTTTGTCCCAGAGCGAAGGGGCGAGATCGCGGTTTTTCGGGTTGTCGGTATTAAACCGCAGCAGCTTGCCCTCTTTCTTGAACAGCAGCGCCTCCAGCATGATGCCGTTGTTATTGGCAGTGAACTCTTTAATCGGGCCGTCGCCGTTTTCGTAAAGCCCCTCGTAGTAGCCTTTGCCCTCTTCGTTGGCGTTTTCAATGGTGTCCAGCAGGCGGTCGGTGTAGGGCGAGTTCCACAGTACCCACATCCCCAGTGCCGCCTTCAGGGATACGGCGGCGGTGTTGGGGACATACTGGCCTTTGTCGGTGATGGTGTTCCAGTTAAAGCCGTCGCTAAAGACGGTGTCATACACAAAGTAGGGCGACTTATCCAGCTGGTGCTCGGAGCGGGCGGACAATATCCCGGTAATGGCGTAGCGGTTCTCCTGAGCCTGATAGACCCGGTCGGCAAAGTTTTTCATCCACGGGTGGGAGTAGTCGCGCGGGCTGTTATTCCGGTCGAGCGGATTGTCATACCCGAACTCCATGCCGTACAGCACGTAGGATTCGGTCACTACATAGTTATGCTGGCTGGTTTGACGCGGATCGCGCGAGTCGTAGGGCACCAGCACGCAGTAGATCTCTGCCAGCTCGTAAGGCTGCGGGCGGCTGGCCTGACAGGTGCTAAATCCCCAGAGCTGGAAACCTGCCGCGCCATACTCTTCATAGCCCAGCCGTCCTTCCTGCACATATTTCGGCTGGCCGTTCTCCAGGTAGGCGCCGTACATCATGCCGCAGGGATCGATAACGTGGCTGAAGTCCCACCCCAGCACCACGTTATCGATGCTGTTGGCATACTCCGGGTAACGCTCTTTGATCACTTTTAGCCAGATCAGCATCCTGCCGATATCCAGCGCCGAGAAGCCAATCTCCCCCGGTTTATTCTGGTAGTTCACCTTCTGGCCGGTAATGGTGTTGTAGGCTTTGTTGGGCAGCTCGTTGCGGAACAGATCCAGCTTGTTCAGGGTGGCGAGCAATTTCAGCATCCGGCGGTCAAACTCGGCTTTATCAATGATCCCCAGCTCCCGCGCCGCCGTCATGGCGGCCATATAGGAGGCGCTGTCCCACATGGTGGTGGAGGGGTATTTGTTTACCGCATTGACCAGCCCGGTGGTGGGTTGGAAGTTGGCGACAAAATATTGCCAGGCGTTTTTGGCGATAGCCATCTCCCTGGGGGTAAGCTCGCCGCTGCGCGGTTCGTACTCCGAGGCCGGCAGCACGGTGGCGGCCTGTGCAGCGGAAAGCGTGAGCCAGCACGCCAGAAGCCCGGCCAGAAGAGGAAAAAAGAGGAGAAATTTCAGCTTCATGGCGTAGCTCCTGCTGAAGAAGTAGGGGAAGTCGTCAGGCTCAGACAGGCCAGACAGAGCATCTGGCCGTGGGCAATATAGGCCAGGCTTTCGAGCACGATGGCATTGGTATCAGCGTCAATCACATCATTCACGCTGCTGTTCAGGTTAAGTCCGCGCTGCCACCCCTTGCCGGGCACCTGCAGCGTCTGAACCTGCTGGCGCAGCGCTTCGCTCCAGCCGTTGCGGAACAGGGCGTACCAGGCGAAGGCGGAGCGGGTGGAGGTGATCGCAGTCTGTTCCGGGGTGGCATCGCGCAGGGCGCTGGTTTGTAGCGGCTGGCGATCGGGCAGATCGTTTACGTAATCCGGCGCGGGCTCGGCATAGTCGGTGCTGATGGGCGGCTTGCTCACCCGCAGCCCGTGACGGCGCTGCTGGATCTGCATAATGCGCCAGGCGATCTCCGCGCTCTGGGCGTCGAAGCCCAGCTCCAGGCCGGTTAACAGGTAGGGGAGACTGATAAGCGATGGCTGTCGGCCCCAAGGGGTACGTAGCCCCTCGTCGGGCACCATAATACCGTCGATATCGATCATCTGCTGCCCCTCCGGCGGGTTGGTCACCGCCAGCCCCGCCGCGCTGTCGATCAGCCGAAGCGTATGGCTGGCATACAGACGATAACCGAAGCTGTTTCTGGGCTCGTCCGCCGCCAGTGCCCAGTGGTGGAGCGGCGCTGCGGCCTGGGTTGCGGGGTTACTTGCGATCAGGGCCCCAACCTTCCACTGGTTAAAGAGGTCGCGCACGGCGGCGGCATGCTGGGGATAGCGCCACAGCAGGGTTTGAAGGGCATTGAGCAGGCGGCCCATGCCAATAGCGGAGGAGTCTGGCTTGCCCAGCATTTGCAGCGTGTCCGCATGATAATAAGCGGCGGGTAGCCCTTCGGGATTCAGCGGGAGCTGCCCCAGCGTAAACAGCGCCGCGGTGATGCGCTCATCAAATTCGTCTGTCGTCAGGATATTGAGCTGTTTGGCGGCCACCAGCGCAAAGAGATAGCTGCCGGTGCTCCACAGGCTGAGCCAGGGCTCGCCATCGTGGGCGTTGGCCAGGCCGTTCGGCTGGGTATTATTGACATAATATTGCCAGGCCACCCGCGCCCAGATCGCCTCGTCGAAGGTTAGCTCGCGCGAGGCGGGCAGGGGTGGGAAATCCTTACTCAGGGTCATGCCCGCGCTGCTCTCCACGCGCGAAGGCATCTGTTTCTCCACCCAAACGACGATGGCGAAGCCCAGGAGGAAACCGATCAGAATAGTGAGGTAGCTGCGGGCCGACAGCAGCGCATCGCGTTTTCTCATTGGCTCGCCTCCTCTTCGGCCGGGGTCCAGACGGCGGCCAGAATCAGCGGCAGCATGGCGGCAATATTCACCGCACCCCAGAAAATATTGATGACGTAGCCGGAAGGGTCGTCAACCTGGCCGCGGGCTACCTGTATTCCGCCCCAGATGAGGCCCGCCAGGGTGAGCACGACGATAGCGATCTGCGGCTTCACCAGGTAGAGAAAACGCCCTGTCTGCCGCTCTTTGGGGGTGACGTGAAATTTTATCTGCTCGCCGCGCAGCACCGTATCGAGCGCCCGCAGATTCATGGAGAAAAACGAGAGATACGATGCCCTGCCATCCCAGGCTGATATTCCCCAGGTGCCGAACATAAACGCCAGTTCGGAGACGATGAAAAAGGGCAAAAAGTGGAGATAAAAGGGCTCAGACCAGGCCGACACAGGGGGAATACCGGTAAAGAGATAGATAATCGGCGAGACCAGGAAAATGGTATTCCATACGCAGGCCATGTAGGACCAGAAGGTGGTGGCATACATCAGCGTTTGCGGCAGAGAGAGCTTAAAGCGGCGGCGGCTGAAGATATTGTCGTGAAACAGAATATCCAGCGAGCCGGCGGCATATTTAAAACGCTGGATCATCCAGGTCAGCATATCCTGCGGGGAGAGCATCTTGGATTCAATGCGCGGGTGCATGACCGAGCGCCAGCGGCGCGCGGCATCGCCGTGCAGCAGGATAGAGGTGTAAATATCCTCGGAAACGTGGAATTTATATGGGGTCAGCTCCGTATCGAAGGCCACGTGGGGACGCATTGCCTCCTGCAGGGTTTCGCGCATCGCCGGATCGCGTATGTCCCGGGTATGGCGGTCGATCTCCTCTTCGACGGTCCAGACGTAGCTGCGCAGCGCCGCCTGCATCACCGCCTCGCGTCGATGCACCGAGGCCGCGCCGCAGCAGAAGGCGGCATTAGCCCAGTTGCGGCGGCGTAAAATCACGTCGTAGAACATGCGCGGATCGTTGAAAAAGGGATCCCGGCCAAGGGTCACCGGGCCGATAAATTTCTGGGCGAGCCAGCCGAGACCGTATCCCGCTTTACCCGCCCTGCGCCCGAGCCAGTGCGCCAGATTTTCCCCTTCCGGCAGGTCGAAGAACCACTGGGGTGTTTGCACCCAGGCGACGTCCGGATCGCGGAAATAGCCCAGCGTATGGCTGAGCAGCGTGGGGAAAACGCGGGTATCGGCGTCGCAGATGATCAGGAAATCGCCGTCGGTCTGCTCAAGTCCGTTGCGCAGGTTGCCCGCCTTAAAGCCGATATTGGTCTGGCGGGTAATGTAGTTGGCGCCTTCCTCTTCGCATACGGCTTTCATCTCCGGACGCCGACCATCATCCAGCACATGAACCTTGTAATCCAGCGGGACAGGGTAGGCCATTTTCATGGCGTCGCGGATGGAGAGCCGCACCAGCTCCACATCTTCGGAGTAGGTGGCGATAAAGAGATCGACCTTTATCGGCCTGGACTCCTCGGCATCTTCCGGCCGCAGGCAGTCGTTGATCTCAGACGGCGGGGGCGTTTGCGGCGGATCCTCTTCCTTCCACAAGTTAATGGTGAACAGCACCGTGCCGATCCAGGCCAGGGTTTCCGCCAGCACCAGCGGAATGGCGTACCAGAGCGCGTCGGTATTTAAAGAGGCCGTCCAGCGCCAGTAAATATAGTTGGCACCAAGAATAAGCGCGGCCACCGCTAATACCTGCCAGGTCATCATGACCCAGCGCGGCGTTTTAAGCGGTTCAGGCGGACGACGATGTTCAAAACGGGAAAAATAAAAATCCATAGCGAAGGATATCCTGATTCCACGATGACAATAAATTAATAGCCTGTTACCGACAGGGAGAACGCCATGGAAATAACGCTCACAAAAACATAATTTAAGGTAAGTGTAGAACGCGGATAAAAATAATCCAGCAGGTTAAATTGCAACAGTTTAGGGGCGCTTAAATAAAAGTTAATTATTAATAAGGTTTTTTCCTGCGTACCGCAATAATTGCCAGATGAAGGCATTTACGCTATCTAAATTATTAGCACGATGCTTTTTCAGGATCATTAACAGGACTCCCTATGAGCCAGATTGCGCCTGCAATACCGCAAGAAGAAAACATAAAATCAAGGGCATGGCGCTATTCTCTTGCCGGGAATCGCGAGCTGCGTATTGATTTTATGCGCGGAATTGCACTGGTAATGATGGTGGTGGCGCATACAGAGGTGATGTCGATATTTAATATATTTACCTGGGAGCGTTTTGGTCTGACGACCGGTGCGGAAGGATTTGTCATTCTTTCCGGATTTATGCTGGGGATGTTAAATCGTGCCAGATTACAAAAAGTTGTCTTGCTCACTATTTCCTGGGGGCTTTACCTCAGGGCGTGGAAAATATACCGGGTAAATATTATTATCATTTTATCCTTTCTGTTGCTGGGGTATTTGCCTTTTATAAACGTTTTTGAAGTGACCCATTTTACCGACCGTTTTTCGGGAACCACCTGGTCCCTTTATCCGGTGACGCCGCAGATAAAAGAGACCTGGTTTAACATTGTTCTCTATCTGCAAATTGGTCCTCACCAGACGCAAATTTTAGGGCTCTATATCTTTCTCCTGCTGTTAAGCCCTTTGTTTTTAGGCATGTTGCAAAGGGATAAAGTGTACTGGCTGCTGGGCCTTTCGCTGCTGGTTTACTGCTGCTGGCAGCGCTGGCCGGTACGGATAACCCCGTCGCAGTTTGAGTTCGCCTTTCCGCTGCTGGCGTGGCAGTTTATTTTTGTGCTGGGAATGAGTTGCGGCTGGTATAAAGAGGAGCTGCTCTCTTTCGCTCGCACTCCCGCTGGCAAAGTGGTGGTCGCGGCGCTGGTGGTGATTGCACTGGCCCTCGGCTTTGTCGCCCAGAATCATACCAACCCCTTTATGCCGCCCGCGCTCCTGATGCATACCATCCCTGCGGCGGACTTCAACGCGTTTTACCATACCTGGGCGGCAAAAAACGGGCTGGGCCCGGTGAGGGTGCTGAACGATATCTGCCTGATGGTGACGGTCTATCTCCTCCTGACCTGGTGCTGGCAACCTCTTTACCGGCTGGCAGGCTGGTTTCTTATCCCGCTCGGCCAGCGCTCGCTTTATACCTTTATTTTGCACGTCTACGTCGTGCTCGCGGTAAGCCAGTTTGTGACCTTCGATCTGTGGCGTCAGGACTGGGTAGTAAACACCGTTGTACATGCAGCGGCGCTTGGTGTGCTGTGGCTACTGGCGAAATATAACGTCGCCGCACGCTGGATACCTAACTAAGGAAGGGGAGATGCGGGAGAGATATTTGCTGGCCTGCGCACTCTTGTGCATTGCCATCGGCGCAGAGGCGGCGCCGAAGGAGGATGCCGGGACACTGCGCGACAACAACGGCGAGCCGGTGCAGGCGGGGGTATTTACCAGCCGCTGGGGGCGGCTTTTCTCAGGCAATGAGGATGTTTTTTCCGGCGCGCTGAGCTTTAGCTCGGGCCTGAAAGAGCAGTGGATGACTATCCCCAACAGCTCAGACAGCGCGGAGCAGAAGCGAAAATATAACCAGACGCTGAACCTGAGTCTGCAATATTCCCCTTACAGCTACTGGTTTGCCAACGTCACGTCGCGTCTACCGGTCACCGACACCAGCCGCTATACCGCTGACTTTCGCTACAGCTTCGGCTACGACGACTGGCACGCCAATACCCTTAGCCTGGTGTACAGCAATTACGGGGATAACCGCTTCTGGACCTCGGGCAGCGGTCGTCACACTTACTTCGAGCAGGGGGCAGTAACCCTGGCCTACAAATTCTCGCTGCCGAAACCGGTGGAGAATACGCTGTTGATCAACAAAGGCGACGCCATTATCTGCCAGGTGGGCTACAGCTGGGTACCGCGCTACTACGATCTGGAGAGCAACGATATCCGCAAAAACAAAAACGTGATGCTGGGCGGATGCGGTTACACCTTCAGACAACATTTCTTTGTGCGCGCCACGGCGTTCTGGTTCCCGGACAGCAGCCAGCAACAGCCCTGGAACGGCGATTACAGCTACAGCTTCGGCTATGCAGGCTATACGCCAGGCTCATTCTCCGTTCAGTATGCCAACTATTCCGGCACCCGTTATCCCGGCCACCAGAGCGGCAACGGTAAGTTTCGTGAAGGAACGGTTAGCCTTATCTGGTTCTTACCGCTTTAGGGGGCGAGAGTGGCGCAGCATGTACTGATTGTGGAAGATTCGCTGGTCTATCGTCGGCTGCTGAGCCGGATGCTGGCGCAGTGGGGCTATAAGGTCAGCGAGGCGGAAAACGGCCTCGCCGCGCTGCAGATCCTCGAAAGCCAGCCGGTCAGTCTGGTCATCAGCGACTGGGAAATGCCGGAGATGGATGGCCTGACGCTGTGCCGGGAGATCCGCAGCCGCCAGATTGGTCACTATATCTATGTCATTCTCCTTACCGGCCGTGAAAATCCAGACGATCTGACGCTGGGGTTTGACGCTGGCGCGGATGACTTTCTCAGCAAGCCTGTCGAGCAGAGCGAACTGCGGGCGCGGCTGCATGCGGGGGCGCGTATTCTCTCCCTGGAGGCGACCCTCGCCGCCCGCAACGCCCGCCTTAGTGAGGCTCTGCGCCAGATTGAACAAGATCTCGAGGTGGCGGCACGTATCCAACAGTCGGTGCTGCCCGCGCACCAGCAATGCTACCGGGACTACTTTTCCGACTGGCTCTTTCTGCCCTCGGCCTGGGTTTCCGGGGATATCTTTAACGTCTTCCCGCTGGATAACCATCTGGGCTTTTACTGTGTGGACGTCTCCGGCCACGGCGTAGGGGCGGCAATGATGTCCCTCGCAGTGGCCCGCCAGTTTTTGCACGGTAGGGCGGTAGAGCGCTTTCTCTTTACCGACGACGACGAGGTGGCGTCGCCCGCCGAGGTGGTGCGCATCCTCAACGGCCGTTTTTGCAGCGATGAGGTAGAGATAGTCAGCTATTTCACCATGATTTACGGCGTCATCGATCTTGATACCGGCGAGGGGAAACTGTGCCAGGCCGGTCACCCGACCCCCTTTATCGTCAACCCGGACGGAGAGGTCAGAGCCGTCGGCAGCGGCGGAGCGCCGGTAGGATTGATGCCCGATCTCAGCTGGACGGATGTCGACTTCACGCTGGCGGCAGGCGAGCGGCTCTGCCTGTTCAGCGACGGCATTACCGAATGTGAAAACCTCGCCGGGGAACAGTTTGGCCCGCAGCGGCTGCAGGAGGCGCTGCGGCAAGGGGCCGCCCTCGGACTGAACGATCTCCTGGCGCAGTTTGCCCGGCACCTTATTCACTGGCGTAGCGGGGAAAACCAGGAGCAATCATCGATGGCCGATGATGTTTCACTCTTAGTGATTGAGCGTAAAGGAGAAGAGCAATGAATATTGATACAGAGCGGCAGCCCGATGTGAACATTATGATCCCGGCGGTGCGTCGGCTGGATGCCTCGGTGGCGGCGGCGTTTAAGGAGGCGATTACCCGCGAGATCGGTGAAGATCGCAAAGCCCTGATCGTCGACTTCAGCAAAATCGATTTTATCGACAGTAGCGGTCTGGGAACCCTGGTTTCCCTGCTGAAAATGATGAACGGTAAAGGCGATATGGTGCTCTGCGCGCTGAACCCCGGCATCCGCAACATGTTTACCCTGACCCGGATGGATCGCATTTTCCGCATCTGCCCGGACCGCGCCGCGGCGCTGGCGCAGCTGAATCAATAATATGGCCGTGGCTCACGAGATTGCGCTTCCGGCCGCGTTAAGCTCGCTCTCGCCGCTGGCGGAGTGGCTGGCGCAGCAGATGGCCTCGCTGCCCGTGGACGAAACCTGGCGCTTTGCGCTGGATCTCGCCGCCTGCGAGACGGCGACCAATATCATCCGCTATGCGCTGCACGAGGATCAACGCCAGCTTTTTAACGTGACCTTTATCGCCGCCGACGCTGGCGTGACCCTGCGCTTTACCGATGCAGGGACGCCTTTTCCCGCTGAACGCCTGGCCGAGGCGCGTAAGGCGTTTGATGACGACACGCTGCTCGCAGAAAGTGGCCGGGGGCTCAGACTGATCCTGCTGTCGGTAGACAGTTTTGACCTCGAACGCCGGGACGGAAAGAATATTGCGGTGCTGGAAAAAGGGTGGTGAGGGCTGAAAAGCAAAACCTCCCACCGGGCGGTGAGAGGGGCAAACTTACGCGATCGCCGGGCTGGCGATAGCGGCTTTTGCATTTTCGTTAACTTTGTACATGTATGTGGTCGAATCCAGCGTGTTTTCAACCGACTGCGCATAAAACGGAATCGACCCCGCGGTCTGCCAGCCAAGCGAGCGGTAGAGATTGCTGGCCACGTCGCCACTGCGTGTATCCAGCACCAGCAAAACGAGTCCCTTTTCCCAAGCCAACTGTTCTGCCTGCATCATCAGCGCGCTTGCAATACCCTGGCGACGTGATTGAGGGTGAACAAGCAGCTTGGTAATTTCTGCCCGGTGGCGGCCATTAGGCGTGGCGCAATAGTTAACCATGACGGTACCGGCTGCCGTGCCGTTATCCAGGGCGATGAAAAGATCGCAATCGCGGCGCGCAAGGCTATCTATTTTTTCCTGCCAGAAACGATCGATGGCAGGACGGTCGGTGGGATCAATAAAACCGACACTCGCGCCATCTTTTACGCACGCCTGCAAAACATCACCTAATTCAGAGAAGCGTTGACGTGCCTCTTCAGCAGTAAGACATTTATATTCAATCATGATTTACATACCACCAGAATATAGTGGGCGCCAAGATTTTCATGTGCCCTGAATGATGAGGTTCCCGATAAATGAAAACGTAAACTGTCACCTTTTTTCAGATGCCAGGTTTCCGCATTCATGGTAATAATCAACTCCCCTGCATGTAACCAGATATATTGCTCAAGCCCCTGAACCGGTGGCTGAAGATATTCAATAAAAGCACCCGGACGTAATTTCCCGTCAATCATTTCGCAGCGGAAAGCGTTAGACGGCGGTATTAACAGACGCCGCTCAAACCCGCTGTGCTCATCATGCCACAGGCTCTGCTCCCCGGCCCGGAACAGGTTATCAGCGACCTGCTCAACCTCGCTGATCAGCCGGGACATGGTCATGCCGTATACGCTGCAGAGCTGGTTGAGCACTTCCGCGGTGGGGCTGACTTCACCCCGTTCAATGCGTGACAGTGAGGCTCTGCTTATTCCCGACGCCGCGGAAAGATCCTCCAGCGAACGGTTATGCTGCAGGCGTAGCGCGGCCAGACGTGCCGCCAGCTTTTCCCTGTAGTCCTGATTGTTCATACCCGCTTCCCGTATGTGAGACAAAATTCTCTAATGAGAGATAATACTGCACGCTGAACGCGAGTCAAGCACCGCTGAAAAAAATCCTGCAAAAGAAAAATTCACAATTTCAAGATAAAAAAACCTATTAAATTTTTGTTAAATTTTTTATTGCACCTGCGGGTAATTAAATTTATTACTAGTTAGCCAGGTATATTTCGTGACCAACAGAACAATTTAAAATAACCAACAGGACAACCTATGACAACCAAACCCGCCGCTGAAATCTGCGCGGCACCGGGGCTTTTTCAGACGCTAAAAACATTTCCTGCAACCGTACACGCGCTGCTCTTTTTTACCTTCGTCATACGGTTTAGCTATTTTATGGCATGGCCCTTTATCGCCGTGATCATGACCCAGAATTACCATATGTCTCCCATCGCCATTGGCGTAGCGATGACCAGCAGCGCCCTGATCTCGGTGGTGCTCGGCATGTACGGCGGGCAGATTTCGGACCGCATGGGGCGGCGGGTAATCCTTCTGTTGGGGTGCGGGTTCTCTGCCGTGGGTTATATCACGCTGGCGCAGGCGAGCGGGATGGGGCTGTTTATCACCGGCCTGATGATCATCGGGGTGTGCTTTGCCTGGGTCGATCCCCCGGTGCGCGCGCTGATGAGCGATCTGCTGGGTGACCGTCGTCGCCGGGCGCTGGCCCTGCAAATGCGCTACTACCTGATCAACGTCGCGGCGGTGTTTGGCCCGCTGGTGGGGCTGGTCTTTGGCCTGACATCCCAGAAGGGGACTTTCCTGATCACGGGCTTAACCTATCTGCCATTTTTCGTCTATGTACTGCTGTTTATCCCGGCGGGGAAACTGGTGGGTGAGCCACAGTCCGGCAGCGCGCCAGCCATCAGGCTGCATCAGATGATGGGGATTATCGCCAAAGACCGAATCTATGTTGCGGCGCTGCTGTGTAGCATCTTGTGCAGTATCGTTTTTATCCATTATGAAGCCGTCCTGCCGCAGTATCTGATACTACTTGATGGCAACGGGGCGGTGAAGCTCATCACCCTGATTCTGGTTACCAATGCCTGCACCGTGCTGGTGTTTCAAAGCCTGATTGTGCGGTTTATGGCGCAGATTAACCTGCCGAAACGGATACTTCTGGGCGGCGCCATTTTCGCCTTATCGCAGCTCTGCTTTTTTGCCACCCGTTCAACGGAGGTGTGGATCTGGCTGATCTTTACCGCCGTCTTCAGTATGGGGGAGGCGATTCTGATGCCAAACCTGAATATTTTGCTCGATCAGCTGGCGCCGGCGGAGCACCGGGGTGCCTATCTTGGGGCTTCAACGTTATCGACGCTGGGGGTTGCGGTCGGGCCGTTAATCGGCGGGGTGATGCTCGCCATGACCGGGGCGGGGGTATTTATCTGCACGGCCTTGCTCAGTCTACTGCTGTGCGCGATTATTTGTCTCAGCAGGGCACGGATGCTGGCACGTTTGCAGGAGACATAAAAGCGCCGGGGAGTGATGCGTGCACCACTCCCCGGCGAGATTTTCAGCGTTGGATCTTACGCCGCGACCAGGCTGTCGATAGCCGCTTTCGCGTCGTTCTGCGCTTTGGCCGCCACTTCCGGACCGTAAGCGATACCTTCAGCAAAGACGAAGTTCACGTCGGTGATGCCGATGAAGCCCAGGAACAGGGTCAGATACGGCGCTACCAGGTCAGTTGGGGTATCTTTGTGAATACCGCCACGGCTTGAAAGCACAATCGCACGTTTACCGGTGACCAGACCTTCTGGCCCTTTCTCGGTGTAGCGGAAGGTGACGCCCGCACGCGCTACCAGGTCGAAGTAGTTCTTCAGCTGGGTCGGGATGTTGAAGTTATACATCGGCGCGTTAATCACGATCACGTCGTGGGCTTTCAGCTCGGCAATCAGCTCATCGGAGAGCGCCAGCGCTTCCTGCTGACGTGGCGTCAGCGGCGCATCGCTCGGACGCAGGGCACCCACCAGCTCACCATCCAGTACCGGGATTGGCTGAGCGGCCAGATCGCGGACGGTGATTTCGTCACCGCTGTGCTGTTCACGCCACTGTTCAACGAAATAATCAGACAGCTGACCAGACTGAGAGTACCCTGCCAGAATACTGGATTTAAGAACTAATACTTTGCTCATGGGTGATTCCTTTGTTGTATTTGATGAGGGGGTTGCCCCGTTGCTTGCTGACACTCTATTCACAATCCTGTCGCAGGGATAGCGCAATATATCGAAGTCTATGTTCGAATTTTTTGAATAAGGCGCAAAAACCCGCGATGTGGTACTCTGTAGCAATCATTACAAAGAGATTTTATCCGGCAGTGCACTGCCCGTTAACGCTATGACAGAACAACAGAAATTAACCTTCCCGATGCTTATGCAACAGCTGGATCCGCTGATGTTGCGTGACAAACAGCGCTTTGCCCGCCGCCTGCATGGGGTAAAGAAGGTTAAAAATCCTGATGCACAACAGGCCATTTTCCAGGAGATGGCGAAAGAGATTGAACAGGCGGCGGGCAAGGTTGTGCTGCGCGAAGCCGCGCGCCCGGCCATTACCTATCCGGAAAACCTGCCCGTCAGCCAGAAAAAACAGGCGATCCTCGAAGCCGTGCGCGATCACCAGGTGGTGATTGTGGCGGGGGAGACCGGTTCGGGCAAAACCACCCAGCTGCCAAAAATTTGTATGGAGCTGGGGCGCGGGATCAAGGGCCTGATCGGCCACACCCAGCCGCGGCGTCTGGCGGCGCGAACGGTGGCGAACCGTATTGCCGAAGAGCTGCAAACCGAGCCGGGCGGCTGTATCGGCTATAAGGTGCGCTTCAGCGATCACGTCAGCGACAACACCATGGTCAAGCTGATGACCGACGGCATTCTGCTGGCGGAGATCCAGCAGGACCGGCTGCTGATGCAGTATGACACCATCATCATCGATGAAGCGCACGAGCGCAGCCTGAACATCGACTTCCTGCTGGGCTACCTGCGGGAGTTGCTGCCGCGTCGCCCGGATCTGAAAGTCATCATCACCTCGGCGACCATCGACCCGGAACGTTTTTCGCGTCATTTCAACAATGCGCCGATTATCGAAGTCTCGGGGCGCACCTATCCGGTTGAGGTCCGCTATCGTCCGATGGTGGAAGACGCCGACGACACCGAGCGCGACCAGCTCCAGGCCATTTTCGATGCGGTGGATGAGCTGGGGAATGAAAGCCCGGGCGATATCCTGATCTTTATGAGCGGCGAGCGCGAAATCCGCGACACCGCCGACGCGCTGAGCAAACGCGACCTGCGCCATACCGAGATCCTGCCGCTGTATGCGCGTCTCTCTAACAGCGAGCAGAACCGCGTCTTCCAGGCCCACAGCGGTCGCCGGATCGTGCTGGCGACCAACGTGGCGGAAACGTCCCTTACCGTGCCGGGCATTAAATATGTGATTGACCCCGGCACGGCGCGTATCAGCCGCTACAGCTACCGCACCAAGGTGCAGCGACTGCCGATCGAGCCGATTTCTCAGGCCTCCGCCAACCAGCGTAAGGGCCGCTGCGGACGTGTATCCGAAGGGATCTGTATCCGTCTCTATTCGGAAGACGATTTCCTCTCACGCCCGGAGTTTACCGACCCGGAAATTCTGCGTACCAACCTGGCGTCGGTTATTCTGCAAATGACTGCCCTCGGGCTGGGCGATATCGCCGCCTTCCCGTTTGTGGAAGCGCCGGACAAGCGCAACATCCAGGACGGCGTGCGCCTGCTGGAGGAACTGGGGGCAATCACCACCGACGAGCAGGCCACTGTCTACAAGCTGACCCCCATGGGCCGCCAGCTCAGCCAGCTGCCTGTTGACCCGCGCCTGGCGCGGATGGTGCTGGAGGCGCAAAAACATGGCTGCGTGCGCGAGGCGATGATCATCACTTCGGCGCTCTCCATCCAGGATCCGCGCGAGCGTCCGATGGACAAACAGCAGGCCTCCGACGAGAAGCATCGTCGCTTCCACGATAAAGAGTCCGACTTCCTCGCCTTTGTGAACCTGTGGAACTACATCGGCGAGCAGCAGAAAGCGCTGTCCTCAAACCAGTTCCGCCGCCAGTGCCGGGTCGATTTCCTTAACTACCTGCGGGTGCGCGAGTGGCAGGATATCTATACCCAGTTGCGCCAGGTGGTAAAAGAGTTGGGCATCCCGGTGAACAGCGAACCGGCGGAGTACCGCGAAATTCACATCGCGCTGCTGACCGGTCTGCTGTCGCATATCGGCATGAAGGATGCCGATAAACAGGAGTTTACCGGGGCGCGTAACGCCCGCTTCGCCATCTTCCCCGGTTCTGGCTTGTTCAAGAAGCCGCCGAAGTGGACGATGGTCGCCGAGCTGGTGGAGACCAGCCGCCTGTGGGGCCGCATTGCCGCGCGCATCGATCCGGAGTGGGTCGAACCGGTGGCGCAGCATCTGCTGAAGCGCTCATACAGTGAGCCGCACTGGGAGCGGGCGCAGGGGGCGGTAATGGCCACCGAGAAGGTCACCGTCTACGGTCTGCCGGTGGTGGCGGCGCGTAAGGTCAACTACAGCCAGATCGACCCGGCGCTCAGCCGCGAACTGTTTATCCGCCACGCGCTGGTGGAGGGGGACTGGCAGACGCGCCACGCCTTCTTCCGGGAAAATCTCAAGCTGCGCAGCGAAGTGGAAGAGCTGGAGCACAAAACCCGTCGCCGCGACATCCTGGTGGATGACGAGACGCTGTTTGAGTTTTACGACCAGCGCATCAGCCACGACGTGATTTCTGCCCGCCACTTTGACAGCTGGTGGAAAAAGGTCAGCCGCGAGACCCCGGACCTGCTCAACTTTGAAAAGAGCATGTTGATCAAAGAGGGGGCGGAGCAGGTCAGCAAGCTCGACTACCCGAACTTCTGGCACCAGGGCAACCTCAAGCTGCGCCTGAGCTACCAATTTGAACCGGGCACCGATGCCGACGGCGTGACCGTGCATATCCCGCTGCCGCTGCTCAACCAGGTGGAGGAGAGCGGGTTTGAGTGGCAGATCCCCGGCCTGCGCCGCGAGTTGGTTATCGCCCTGATTAAATCGCTGCCTAAACCGGTGCGCCGCAACTTTGTGCCTGCGCCGAACTACGCCGAGGCGTTTTTAGGCCGCGCCACGCCGCTGGAGCTGCCGCTGCTGGATTCGCTGGAGCGCGAGCTGCGTCGCATGACGGGCGTCACCATCGACCGCGAAGACTGGCACTGGGATCAGGTGCCCGATCACCTGAAAATCAGCTTCCGGGTGGTGGATGATAAAAACAGAAAGCTGCAGGAAGGCCGTTCCCTGACCGAGCTGAAAGAGGCCTTAAAAGGCAAGGTGCAGGAGACTCTCTCTGCCGTGGCCGACGACGGTATCGAACAGAGCGGGCTGCATATCTGGAGCTTTGGTCAGCTACCGGAAAGCTACGAGCAGAAGCGCGGCAACTACAAGGTCAAAGCCTGGCCCGCGCTGGTGGACGAGCGCGACAGCGTGGCGATCAAGCTGTTCGATAATCCGCAGGAGCAGCAGCAGGCGATGTGGCGCGGGCTGCGCCGTCTGTTGCTGTTGAACATCCCGTCGCCGATCAAATATCTGCACGAGAAGCTGCCGAACAAGGCCAAGCTGGGGCTCTACTTTAACCCGTACGGCAAGGTGCTGGATCTGATCGACGACTGCATCTCCTGCGGCGTGGACCAGTTGATCAACGCTGCGGGCGGCCCGGTCTGGACCGAAGAGGGGTTTGCGCAACTGCACGAAAAAGTGCGCGCTGAGCTCAACGAGACGGTGGTCAACATTGCGAAGCAGGTCGAGCAGATCCTGACCGCGGTGTTCAATATCAACAAGCGCCTGAAAGGGCGGGTGGATATGACCATGGCGCTGGGGCTGTCGGACGTGAAGGCCCAGATGGCGGGGCTGGTCTATCGCGGGTTTGTGACCGGCAACGGGTACAAGCGTTTAGGCGATACGCTGCGCTATCTGCAGGCGATTGAAAAACGTCTGGAGAAGATGGCGATCGATCCGCACCGCGACCGGGCGCAGATGTTGAAGGTGGAAGCGGTGCAGCAGCGCTGGCAGCAGTGGCTGAACAAGCTGCCACCGGCCCGCCGCGATGACGAAGATGTACAGGAGATCCGCTGGATGATTGAAGAGCTGCGTGTGAGCTTCTTTGCCCAGCAGCTGGGGACGCCATACCCCATCTCCGATAAGCGGATTTTGCAGGCGATGGAGCAGATCTCGGCTTAAAATCGCCGGGCGGCGCATGCGCTTGCCCGGCCTACAATATTGCATGGAAGCAATGGAGTCGTTTCGGTTAATAAAAGGCTAACAGCGGCTCCCTGGTCCGGCTGAAAATCGCCGAAGCGTTTCCGGAAGGCCGGGGCGAGGCGCATGGACGCGCCGAGAGGGCATAGCCTGCATGGATGCAGGCTGGTGCCCGACCCGAAAGCCTGAAGGAATAAGCTGAGGGGACCGCGAAGCGGCGATTTTCTTGCCGGGAGCCCGGGTCGCCAGGGCGGTGGCGATTGAGCCGCCCTGGCACGTTCACCGGTTCGGATGTATCAGAGAAGCAAGGAACGTGAGGTGAACGGAACCACCACCGGTGCCGCATGTAACAGCACCCCTCCCGCAGGGCCGGTAAGCGGTGTTTACCCGTTCACCATCGCCAGCGTAAACCCATCCCATCCCTTCACACCCACCGTCTGTAACGCGGTGGCGGTCAGGCGCGGGTTATCGCCGATCATCTCGATAAACCGCCGCACGCCATGCACCCGGGCGTCATCGCTTTGGCCGTTAACTACTTCTCCGTCCCGCACCACGTTATCGCCGATAATCACCGTTCCCGGCCGGGAGTAGTGCAGCGCCCACTCCAGATAGCCCGGGTTATTGGGTTTATCGGCATCAATAAAGATCAGATCGAAGGGCGGGATAGTATCGAAGCGCTCAAGGGAGAGCAGAGCCGGGCCTTCGATAAGCTCAATACGCTGCTCCAGTCCCGCCAGATGAATGTTCTGCCGTGCGACCTTAGCGTGAACCGGGTCGGCCTCGAGGGTGATCAGCTTCCCGTCCGGCGGCAGGGCGCGCGCCATCCAGATACTGCTGTAAGCCCCGAGGGTGCCAATCTCCAGAATGCGCCTCGCCTGGGTCATGCGGACAAACAGCGCCAGTAACTGCCCCTGATTGGCGGCGACGTCGTACGCCGGTAACCCAGCGCGCTGGTTATTATCAAGGACCTTTTGCAGCACCTCATCCTGAGGAATAAGCTCGGAAATCATGTAATTATCTACGTCAGACCACAGCTGTTGCATAGATTGACTCCTTAGTGCGTATATTGCCCGGCGGCGCTACGCTTGCACGGGCCTACGAAACCTGTAGGCCGGGCAAGCGTAGCGCCGCCCGGCGTTTACGATGCCGACCAGCCGCCGCCCAGCGCCTTATACAGATCGATCTGCGCCAGCAGCAGGTTATTTTTCGCCTGCACCACGCTGGTCTGCACCGAGAACAGCGTGCGCTGGGCGTCCAGCACGTCCAGATAGGATGAATAGCCGTTGCGATAGCGGTTCTGGGCGATCCGCAGCGTCTCCTGGGCGACCGCCTGCTGCGCCACCAGTTCGGTCAGCTGCTCGCCATAGCGGGCGATGGCATCCAGGCTGTCGTTCACCTCTTTAAAGGCGTTACGCACGGTTTTTTCATAGCTATAGAGCGCCTGGTTGCGCTGCGACTGGCCGATATCCACCTGGGCATTCAGCGCCTGACGGTTCAGCAGCGGGGCCAGAATACTGCCGCCGATGCTCCACAGCTCCAGCGGGTTGTCCAGCAGGCCGGGCAGGGTACGATCTTGGATCGATCCGCTCGCGGTCAGGTTGATCGACGGCAGCAGGCTGGCGCGCGAGGCCGCAAGCGAGGCATCGGCGGCAATAAGCTGGCGTTCCGCCTGCACAATATCCGGGCGACGATTGAGCAGCGACGAAGGGAGCTGCGACGGGATACGCAGCGGCGTCAGGGCATCGAAATCCGCGCTGCGGGCGATACTCCCCGGGTTGCTGCCCAGCAGCAGGCTGAGCGCATTCTCCTGACGGGCAATCTGGTTCTGCACCTGCGGGATCTGCGCCCGCGTCGAGCGCAGCTCGGAGTCGGACTGCATCAGCTCCAGGCGCGAACTGTAGCCGGTCTGATACTGCCGCTGTGCCAGATTAAAGGCCTCTTCCCGCGCTTTCAGGGTCGACTGCGTGACCTTAAGCTGCTCATCCAGCGCCAGCAGGGTGACGTAACCCGAGGCCACCGAGGAGGCCACCGTCAGATCTGCCGCGGCGGCGGCGGCTTTTTGCGCCTCGAGGCTCGCCCGGGCGGCGTCGGTGGTGCGGCGGTTCGCCCCCCAGATGTCCACGTCATAGCTGGCAGTCAGGCTGCCTTTGTAGAGCGCCCCGTAGGTGGGCAAACCGGTCGCCGCCGACTGGGAACGGGCGCGACCCGCATTCAGATCGGCATCCAGGGTCGGAAACAGACTGCCTTCGCTGGCGTAGACCCGGGCCTGATACTCGTTGATTCGCTCCCGGGCAATCAGCACATCACTGTTGTTGCGCAGGGCCTGGTCAACGTAAGCGTTGAGCTGGCTGTCGTGAAAATTGCGCCACCACACCTGTTCCGCCGGGCTGGTGGGGCCGGTAGCGGCGCGCCACTGGGCGGGGATTTGTAGCGTTGGCTTCGCTGGCTCAACATCCACCGACTGACAGCCGCTCAGCACGGCGGCCACCATCAGGGCAACAAGCGGGCGGCGGTTCATTCTGCCTCCCGGGTATCAATAGTCACCTGCACCGACATGCCCGGGCGCAGCCGCGCGGCGTCTTCTGCCTTACCCAGCACCTCAATGCGTACCGGAATACGCTGGGCGATCTTGACGAAGTTGCCCGTGGCGTTATCCGGCGTAATGGCGCTGAACTCCACCCCGGTGGCGGGGGAGATGCTCTGCACCCGGCCCTCATAGGCTTTGTCGTTCAGGGCGTCGACGGTGAATTTCACCGGCTGGCCGACGCGCAGGTTCGCCAGTTGGGTCTCTTTGATATTGGCGATCACCCAGTGCTGCGGCGGCACCAGGGTCGTGAGGTGGGTTCCGGCGGTCACATAGGCGCCCAGGCGGACGGCAATCTGCCCGAGCTGACCGTCGCGCGGCGCCACGATGCGGGTGTTTTGCAGGTCGATCTGCGCCAGCTCGAGGGCCGCCTTCGCGTTTTCGACGTCAGCCTCCAGCGCGGCGCGGTTAACGATGGCGGTTTGCAGATCCTGGCGCGACATCTCCAGCGTGGCTTTTGCCTGGTCGATGTTGGCGCTGCCCTGGGCGGCACTCGCCAGCGCCGCATCCCGCTCACGGATCGACAGCGAGCCATCGGCGGTGAGATCTTTTACGCGCTTGAGGTCAGCCTGGGTTTTCTGGCTCTGCGCGCGGGCGTTTTTCAGTGCCGCCTCGTTACGCTGGATCACCGCTTCGGCGCTTTTACGCTGTTGCAGGTTGTTGTTCAGCGCGGCTATTTTCATCGCCAGCTGGGCTTCAGCCTGGTGTACCCGCTGGCGGTAGATACGATCGTCAATCTGCAGCAGCAGGTCGCCTTTCTTTACCTGCTCAAAATCCTGCACCCTGACCTCGGTGATGTAGCCGTTCACCTGCGGGCTGATAAAGGTGGTCTGGCCGCGCACGTAGGCGTTATCGGTAAACTGGGTATGGCGGGTAAACGGCGGTAACTGCCAGGCGTAGAGGATCACCAACACGCCAACGATGCCGATGGCGGCAGCGGCGAACACTGACACCACGCGCAGATTATTACGGGTACTGGCCTGCTCTTTAGCGGCATCCTGCTGACTCATAACCACTCCTGGGAACGCACAATCATCATTATTGTATAAACCATTATTTACTGCCGGTGGCCTTTCTCAGCGCCAGACGGGCAGTGATACGCAGGCGCAACAAGCGCCATAAGATCCAGACCAGCGTGGCGGTGGCAATGCCAGCCGTCAGAAGATAAGTATCGTTGTAAGCGAGAATATTTGCCTGCAGCGTGCTGGCGTTCTGTAGTTGCAACGCCGACTGGGTGCTCAGCAGGGCGCTGTCGCCAATCAGGCTCCGGTACATCTGGCTGTAGATCTGCAGGCGCTCGTTCACCAGCGGATTAAGGCTGGTGAGCTGTTCCGCCAGCAGGCTGGAGTGGTACTTCTCACGCCAGGTCTGAAAGGTGCCGAGAATGGCGGAACCCAACAGCCCGCCGATGTTCTGGCTCATGCCGAACAGCACCGAAAAACTGACCAGGTTTCGCGGATCGGCAATCACCCCGCCAATCCCGGCCAGCATCGCCGGGGCAAGGAAGAAGGCGCTGCCGAAGCCAAGCAGGAACTGGCTCAGCATTAGCTGATCCGGGCGGGTGAGGCTGCTGGACTGGCTGTCGAGCAGCGAGGCGATAATCATCAGCACCAGCGAGGTGACAATCGGCCAGGCGAGCTTTGTCGGTTTGATGGTCAGGCAGCTGGCGGCGATGCCGCAGAGGATGCCGGCAAAAATCGCCCAGGCCAGGTGGGTCATCTGCTCGTTCTGCAACCCGACATACTGCAACCAGCCGATCACCCCGGTGTTCTGCTCCGCCAGCACGATGCGGATCAGCAGCATAATCAGCCCCAGGCGCAGGATGCTGCCGCTGGAGAGCCAGCGGGTATTCAGCAGCGGGTTGCTGCGGTTATGCTCAAAGACAATAGCTGAGACAATCAGCACCAGCGAACCTGCCAGCGCCCAGCCGATCCACGGCGTTTCAAACCACCACTCCAGCCGCCCAAGGGAGAGCACCGCGCAGAGCAGCGCCATCCCCGGAGCCAGCAGGATAAAGGTGATGAAATCTTTCTTCTCGAACACCTTGCGCCGATCCCCCGGGGGCAGCTTGAGGGCGATGACGCAGCCCAGCGAGATCAGCGCCAGACCCAGCTCAAAGAGATAGAGCCCGCGCCACTCGTCCAGTTGCAGCAGTTCAGTGGAGAAGAGCCGCGCAATGGGGATCGCCAGCGACGAACCGGTGATGCCGATAGTCAGAGCCTTCAGGCGATGTTTTGCCGGCCAGGCCTGGATCTGATAGTAGATCCCGAGCGAGCTGAGCGCCGCGGCCACCATACCGTGGGCGGCGCGCACCATCAGAGCCGAGCTGAGATCGTTGACGAAGAGGTGAAAGAAGGTCACCAGCACATAGAGCACCAGAAACCCTTCGGTGAAGGCGCGCAGGCCAAACTGCTGGCGAAACTTCACCAGCAGCAGGTTAATCGACACGTTGGTCATTACGTACACTGCGGGCAGCCAGGCGATCTCGGTGGACCAGGCGGCAAAGGTGCCCTGCAGATTTTGCAGGTTGGCCGAAACCATGGCATTGCCCAGCGCGCCGGTAAGGCATACCAGCAGTCCTACCACACCGTAAGCTACCCGTTTGGGCGTGCTGTGGATCGGAGTGGAGGGGGAGCCTAACAGCATTGGCTTTTCGTGAGGCTGCCACTCGCGAGGAGCATAAGGGTCGCGTTGGGGCAGTCGCATAGCGTTTATTACCTGTCGCATTGATGATAGTTAGTGGGCTAATGATTCTACGTCTGACGCAAAGTCTGTTTCAAGTGAATATGATAATAGCGGGTTAATCAAATGTGAGCGGTAAGTATGACAGCGGCCAGCAAGTGCTGGCCGCCCGGGGATCAGAGTTCGTGGGTTTGTGCGTTGATGACCGGGGCGCGTTTAACCCGGCTGGCACAGAAGATCGCAATCAGGGAGATGGTCACCGTGACCGCCAGATACCAGGCCACCGGCACCCAGTCGCCGTTATATTTCGCCAGCAGGCCGGTGGCAATCAGCGGCGCGGTGCCGCCCGCCAGGGCTGCGCCCAACTGATAGCCGAGGGTGATGCCGGTGTAGCGCACGTTGGCGGTGAAAATTTCTGAACAGAGGGTGCCGAGTACCGCGGTGACCGGTGCCCACAGCACGCCGAAAGCGATGACGGTAGCCAGCACGATGCCCCAGGTGGTGCCGGTGTTGAGCAGCATAAACCACGGCACGATAAACAGGCCGAGGACAAAGACGCTGACGGCATACATTCGCTGGCGACCGACCTTATCCGACAGCAACCCCATCAGCGGGATCATGATGGTGGCGACCAGCGCCCCGAGGGTCACGGCCTCCAGCGCCTGCGATTTCTGATAGCTGAGCGTGGTGGTGGCGTAGCTGACCACAAAGGTGGAGAAGATGTAGAAGGGCGCGGTCTCAACCACTTTCAGCCCGGCGGCGATCAGCACTTCGCGCCAGTGGTATTTCAGCGTATCGCGCAGCGGGGCTTTGGCCACCTTGCCGGAGGATTTCACCTTTTTAAACTCCGGCGTTTCGTCGATATCCTTACGGATCCACAGGCCGAGCAGCACCAGCACCGAACTCAGCAGGAACGGAATACGCCAGCCCCAGGAGAGGAAATCCTCTTCGCTGAATAGCGTCATCAGCGAGACGATAAAGGTCGCCATCAGCATGCCGATGGTCACCCCCGCCTGCGGAATACTGCCGAAGAAACCTTTACGCTTCTCCGGCGCGTACTCATAGGCCAGCAGCAGGGCGCCGCCCCATTCGCCGCCAATTCCCATTCCCTGAATAATGCGCATCAGGATCAGCAGGGCCGGGGCCCAGAGGCCAATCTGCTCATAGGTAGGTAACAGCCCAATCATCACGGTTGCACCCCCCATCAACGACAGGGTTAACACCAGCGTTTTTTTACGCCCGATACGATCCCCGATGTGGGCGAATATCACGCCACCGATGGGGCGGATAAAGAAAGTTAACGAGAACGAGAGATAGGACAAAATCAGGCCGATGACCGGGTCGACCATCGGGAAGAAGATCTTGTTGAACACCAGCGCCGCGGCTGTGCCGTAAAGAAAATAATCAAACCATTCAATGGCGCTGCCGGTGAGGCTGGCGACCAGCACCTTTTTATTTTTGCGTAAAACTGCGGTACTGCTTTCGTGTTGTTGTGTCATACCGTGATCCCGCCCAGTGGATGATGAAGCGGGTGACACCCGGCGCGCTTCGGGTGCAACCCAGAAAGTAAAAGGTTGTCGAATTGTTAAGCAACTTAGGGAGAGCTGTTACTTTTGGCAAGCAGGGCGAGGTGAAAACTGGTCAGATCACGCTGAAATAAGCAGCAATCACTGCTTTTAATGGCGATATTTCTGGCGCTTAATTTTTTTAATGGCCTAAGTTACAGCATATAATGCAGGTGCAACCGCCTGATTTTTGGACGTTTCTGGTTATTTCAGTTTAATGACTATTCTTATAAGGTAACTGCCGATTTCGCTTTCAGAGGGATCCTCTGTTAACCGACGGCCCGCGCGTTACCCTTAACTTACTTGCTGGAAGGAGGTAACGATGAGTCTCACAATCTTCCCGTCTCTGCCGGATAAAACGCTGGCCGCGGTCAATACCGTCGGGGCCTGGCTCGCTGAAGACAATCTGCCTTACAATCCGCCCGCGCTACAGCCGGATCTGGTGGTGCTGGCCGGTAATGCGGTGATCCCCTCCATCGACGCAGCCTGCCGTCTGGCGTCGGAGCTTGCCGTGCCGCTGCTGATCAGCGGCGGGATAGGCCATTCCACCACCTTCTTATACGCCGCCATCGCGCAGCATCCGCGTTATAACAAGGTGCGCACCACCGGCAAAGCCGAGGCCGCCATTCTGGCGGAGATCGCCCGGGAGTTCTGGCATATTCCGCCGGCGCGTCTGCTGGTGGAAGATCAATCCACCAACTGCGGTGAAAATGCCCGCTTCAGCGCCGCGACGATCCTCCATCATCAGCTAAGGGTGACGCGCGGGATAGTGGTCCAAGACCCGACCATGCAGCGGCGGACCATGGCGACCTTTGCCCGCGTCTGGCGCGATAAGCCAGATGCCCCGTCGTGGACCAGCCATCCTGGCATTGTGCCGCAGCTGCAAAACAGTGATGAGGGCCTGGTGTTCCGCGGCGGCGGCGAGGGGCTGTGGCCCGTCGAGCGCTATCTGTCGCTGGTGCTGGGCGAGCTGCCGCGCCTGCGGGATGACATCAATGGCTACGGTCCGCTTGGGCGCGATTTTATCATGCATGTGGATATTCCGGCCGAGGTGGAGGCGGCCTGGCAGATCCTGCGTCATGACGCCGTTCTCACCGAGGCGCTGGCGAGCCGCTCCCTGCTGTAACCTTGCCCGTTTGCGTGAAACTCATCGCAAACGGGCAACCTGATGTTGTCGGGATGAAATGATTTACGCCTGCTGACCCGTTTCTTTTATGAGATATCTCACAAAAACAGCGCGATAGGCTGGGATTGCGGATCGGGAACTGTAGTTTTTAACAATAATTTTACTTGTTAAAAACAGTGTAATTACAGGAGCGAGTCATGACAGTACCCGTACAACATCCTATGTATATCGATGGACAGTTTGTAGCCTGGCAGGGTGATGCCTGGATTGATGTCATCAATCCAGCCACCGAAGAGGTCATTTCCCGTATTCCCGACGGCAGCGCCGAAGATGCCCGCAAGGCGATTGACGCCGCCGAACGCGCCCAGGAGGCCTGGGAGGCACTGCCTGCCATCCAGCGCGCAGGTTGGCTACGTAAAATCGCGGCAGGCATTCGCGAGCGCGCCAGTGAAATTAGCGCCCTGATTGTGGCCGAAGGCGGCAAGATCCAGCAGCTCGCGGAGGTTGAGGTCTCCTTCACCGCCGACTATCTCGACTACATGGCGGAGTGGGCCCGCCGCTACGAGGGCGAAATTATCCAGAGCGATCGTCCGGGCGAAAACATTCTGCTGTTCAAACGTGCCCTGGGCGTCACCACTGGTATCCTGCCGTGGAACTTCCCGTTCTTCCTGATTGCCCGCAAGCTGGCACCTGCGCTGGTGACCGGCAACACCATCGTGATTAAGCCGAGCGAGTTCACCCCAAATAACGCCATCGCCTTCGCCAAAATCGTCGACGAGATCGGCCTGCCGAAAGGGGTCTTTAACCTGGTGCTGGGACGCGGGGAAACCGTGGGCCAGGAGCTGGCGGGCAATCCGAAAGTGGCGATGGTCAGCATGACCGGCAGCGTGGCCGCAGGTGAGAAAATCATGGCCGCCGCCGCGAAGAACATCACCAAAGTATGCCTGGAGCTGGGCGGTAAAGCCCCGGCTATCGTGATGGACGACGCAGATCTTGAGCTGGCGGTGAAGGCGATTGTCGACTCGCGGGTGATCAACACCGGACAGGTCTGTAACTGCGCCGAGCGCGTCTATGTGCAGAAGGGCATCTACGACCGCTTTGCAAACCGTCTGGGCGAGGCGATGAAAGCGGTGCAGTTTGGCAACCCGGCCGAGCGTAACGACATCGCCATGGGCCCGCTGATCAACGCCGCGGCGCTGGAGCGTGTTGAGCAGAAGGTGGCGCTGGCGGTAGAGCAGGGGGCGAAAGTGGTGCTGGGCGGCAAAGCGGTGGAAGGCAAGGGCTACTTCTATCCGCCGACGCTGCTGCTGGACGTGCGTCAGGAGATGAGCATCATGCACGAAGAGACCTTCGGGCCGGTGCTGCCGGTGGTGGTGTTTGACACCTTAGAAGAGGCGCTGAAGATGGCCAACGACAGCGACTATGGCCTGACATCCTCGATTTATACCCGGGATCTGAACGTGGCGATGAAGGCCATTAAAGGGCTGAAGTTCGGCGAAACCTACATCAACCGCGAGAACTTTGAAGCGATGCAGGGCTTCCATGCGGGCTGGCGTAAATCGGGGATCGGCGGAGCGGATGGTAAACACGGCCTGCACGAGTATTTGCAGACCCAGGTAGTCTATTTGCAGTCGTGATAAACACGCCGGGTGGCGCTGCGCTTACCCGGCCTACAAAACCGGCAAACAGCATCATACACGTAGGCCGGGTAAGGCGAAGCCGCCACCCGGCACCCCAGGCTTACACCTTCGTCGCAATCCAGTTCATCATCAGTTCCGGCCAGAGGGCCACCGGCAGCCCCTGGGCATCGCGGATGCCAAATCCATGCTTCCCGCGCTCGAACAGATGCATCTCAACCGGCACCCCAACACGGCGCAGGGCGCTGAACATCGCCAGGCTGTTCTCAACCTTCACCGCCGGGTCGTCGGCGGCATGCAGCAGGAAGGTCGGCGGGGCGTCGCGGGTGACGCGCTCTTCCAGCGAGTAGCGATGGATCAAATCCTCGCCAGGGTTGTCGCCCATCAACTCATGGCGCGAGCCCGAATGATGGTGCTCGTCACGCATGGTGATCACCGGATACACCAGCGCCATAAAGGCCGGACGGGCAGGGTACTCGTCGACGGCGTCCAGCGGGGCGTATACCGTTTCGTCATGGCGTGTGCCGAGGCTCGCCGCCACGTGCCCGCCTGCCGAGAAGCCCAGTATCCCAATACGGGCCGGATCCAGCTTCCACTCCCCGGCACTGGCGCGAATCACCCGCATCGCCCGCTGAACGTCCGCCAGCGGCGCGTCGGCACCCTCCTCATGACCATCCCCCGGCATGCGGTAGGTCATCACAAACAGGGTATAGCCGCGGGCATTAAAGAAGGAGGCCAGCGCGCTGCCCTCTTTATCCAGCACCACGCGGCGGTATGAGCCGCCCGGCGTCACCAGGATGCCCACCCCGTTAGGTTTGCTCGGGGCATAGACGGTTATCTCCGGGGCGCGGATGCCGGTGACGGCGCGATCAAAGTGGGAGGTACCGGTATGGTGGGGTTCCGGGGTAAAGACGGCATCGCTGGTACGTGCGCCCGGGGCTTCATTATCGGGCCAAATGGTAAAGGTGACCGAACGGCTGACGGCGTGGGCCATATTCTGTTCGAGTGTCTCGCGGCTGAGTGCTTCCATGTTAACGCTCCCTCTCTGGAAAGCGTTTGTTATAGCAGGGTTAACGGAATGAAAACCTGAACAGTTTCACAGGTTGCGGACAGCTGGGCTGTCCGCAGGGGAATTACAGCGCAGCGAACTTATCCAGGGTTCGCACCAGCTGGGTGACAAAGCCGTATTCGTTGTCGTACCAGGCGACGGTTTTCACCAGCTGGACATCGCCCGCCTCGGTGACTTCCGTCTGGGTGGCATCGAATATCGACCCAAAGTGGGTGCCGATCACATCGGACGAGACAATCTCCTCGTCGGTATAGCCGAAGGATTCGTTGCCCTCGGTGGCCTTTTTCAGCGCCTGATGGATCTCATCGACGCTCACTTTTTTCTCCAGAATCGAGACCAGCTCGGTCACGGAGCCGGTTTTGACCGGCACGCGCTGGGCATGGCCCTTCAGCTTGCCGCTCAGGGCGGGGATCACCAGCCCAATCGCCTTCGCCGCGCCGGTGGTGTGCGGGATGATGTTTTCTGCTGCGGCACGAGAGGCGCGCAGATCCTTGCCGCGCGGCCCATCCACCAGCGCCTGGGTGCCGGTATAGGCGTGGATGGTGGTCATGGTGCCCGCCTTGATGCCAAAGGAATCCTGCAGCACTTTTGCCAGCGGGGCCAGGCAGTTGGTGGTGCAGGAGGCGACAGAGATAATGGTGTCGCTGGCCTCGATCGTGTCGTCGTTAACGTTAAAGACGATGGTTTTCATCTCACCGGCTGGGGCGGAGATCAGCACTTTTTTGGCGCCCGCGTCCAGGTGGGCCTGGGATTTCTCCTGCGAGGTGTAGAACCCGGTGCACTCCACCACCAGCTCCACGCCCGCGGCTTTCCACGGAATGTGTTTCGCCTCTTTTTCGGCATACACCGAAATGGACTTGCCGTCGACGATCAGCGAGTCTTCTGTGAAGTCGACGCTCCAGGGGAAGGGGCCATAGTTAGAGTCATGTTTTAACAGGTAGGCCAGCACTTTCGGCGACGTCAAATCATTAATCGCCACCACGCTATTACTGTCCTGCGTTTCCAGCAACCGACGGAGAACCAGTCGGCCAATACGACCAAAACCGTTAATGCCAATTTTACTCATGATCTTCTCCTGTGTGATGTACGGGACGATGAACTCATCCAGGATTAGACCATGAAGCCCAGCGAGGCAATTGAAGATGGCTCATCTGCACGGAAGTTTTTGAAAAATAGGGGACAATAATTAATGAATTTTTAGCTGAAGCTGGGTTATTTTACGTTTTTTAGCCTTCTGTTCAGGAAAGACTATGCGCAATAAATACACCGGCCTGCAAATCACGATCCACTGGCTGGTTTTTCTGCTGGTGATCGTGGCCTACTGTGCCATGGAGTTTCGCGGCTTTTTCCCGCGCAGCGACCGCCCGCTAATCAACATGATCCACGTCTCCTGCGGGATCTCTGTTCTGGTGCTGATGGTCGCGCGTCTGCTGGTGCGTCTTAAGTATCCCGCACCGCCAATCGTGCCTAAGCCAAAACCGATGTATACCCGCTTATCCCATCTGGGGCACCTCGCCATCTATCTGCTGTTTATTGCCCTGCCGCTGATTGGGTTGGTGATGATGTATAACCGGGGTAATACCTGGTTTGCGTTCGGGCTGGGGATGCCGCACGCTGCCGAGTCCAATTTTGACCTCGTGGACACGCTGAAAGCCTGGCACGTCACCCTGGCGAAGCTGGGCTATTTCGTTATCGGGATCCACGCCTTTGCCGCGCTGCTTCACCACTACTACTGGAAAGACAACACCCTCCTGCGCATGATGCCGAAAAAACGCTAAGGGGATCCTGTGTCCCGTAAGCTGCGCAAAGTGCTGTTTGCTACCGGCATCGGCCATTTTGTCGAATGGTTTGATTTCGGGCTTTACGGCACGCTGGCCGCGTTTATTGGCCTGCATTTTTTCCAGGCTGAAGATCCGGCGCTGGCTTTACTGTCGTCGTTCGCGGTGTTTGGCGCCGGGTTTGTGATGCGTCCGCTGGGCGGGCTGTGGTTTGGCTCCCTCGGGGATCGCATCGGACGCCGCAAGGTACTGACGACCGTGATCATTTTGACCTCGGGCGCCACCTTTCTGATCGGACTGCTGCCCACCTATTCGCAGGTGGGGCTTCTCGCCACGGTGCTGCTGGTGCTGGTGCGGCTGATTCAGGGATTTGCCGCCGGGGGCGAAAGCGCAGGGGCCACCACCTTTCTGGCCGAGTATGCCCCCGCCCATCGCCGGGGCTATTTTACCTGCTGGATCGATAACTTCGGCTTTCTGGCCTTTGTTGCCGCCTCTGGCCTGGTGTTGCTGCTCACCACGGTGCTGGGAGAGGCGGTGATGAATGAGTGGGGCTGGCGCATTCCGTTTTTGCTCGCCGGGCCGCTGGGCTGGATTGGCCTCTACCTGCGCACCCAACTTCAAGACCCCCCCGAGTTCCTGGCCTTAAAGAGAAGCAATAATACGGAGGCCGCCCCGCTGTACACGGCGGTCACCACCGAGCGACGCGCGCTGGGCTTCTGCATCGGTTTTGTGGTGATCAAGGCGGTGGGACACTGGATGTTACAGGCTTTTATTCCCGCCTACCTGACGACGGAGCTGCGCTTTCAGACGACGCAGGCGTACATTATTACCACGTTCGGGCTCCTGGCTGTCGCGGTGATGGTGCCCTTTATGGGATATCTGTCGGACAGGTTTGGCCGCAGGCCGCTGATGCTGGCGGGTTGCGTGGGGTTTATCTTCCTGAGCTGGCCTGCCATGGGATTGATGGCGCAGGGCGATATCGTCTACGCGCTACTGGCGATGCTGCTGCTGGGGATCTGCATTGCCGCCTTTGACGGGGCCAGTTGCGCGGCTATCGCGGAGCTGTTTCCTACCCGCATTCGTTTTGGCAGTATCGCCATCGCCTATAACCTGGCGGTGGCGTTCTTTGGCGGCATCACGCCGTGGTTTTCGACCTGGCTGGTTATAAAGAGCGGCAATCCGCTCTCACCCGCGCTGTTTGTCATGGCGGCCGCCTTGATCACCTTCCTGACAGTATTACGGGCGAAAGAGACCGCCGGTCTGCCGCTGCGTACGGCATAAAAAAACCCGGCGGGGAAGGCCGGGCAAATAACAAAGCACAACAAATGTTGCATCACTTAACAGCTGATTACTTCAGATCGCGGTGCGCCATGGCGTTGACCAGGTACGACTGACGCTGACTGAGCCTCACTTCACTGTCAGCGTCACGACCCCTGATGATATTGAGCGCCGGGCCGCCGCTATCCGGTGAACGGGTACACTCCGCATCCTCCGGAATTATCCAGCCGACATCATCACGGGTGCGATGATTATTGCGTGCGTTACGAACTCTGCGTCTTAAATGCATACTCTAACCTCCGTATAATTTATCGGGCTGCGTTTGCATAGTGTGGCAAAATTGCCGCTCGGTACGTCCATGAATATATTGTCTGACATATCGCGGTTAGCGGAAAATATATCGCAGCGGATTACGCTGCGGGTTTGCGTCCGCCACCACGACTATTTTGTCCGCCTTTTTTCCCCGCTTCGGATGCCCGCTGCGGGTCGTTCTTGAAGTTACCGCCGCTACTCTGTCCGCCTTTACGGCCCGCCTGGTATGCACGCTCCCGGTCTTCTGCGAAATTGCCGGAACCGCCTCGATGATTAGCCATAACTTGTCTCCAGTTTTCGTTGAGAATACTTTAAGGAAAACTAACTTCCTCAAATGCGTGCACAAATAAATGTAGACAGAACGGAACAAACGTCAATAAGCCTCCCGATGCGTTTTTTGCTTGCTCATGGCTAACAAATTTTAATTTTTTACCGGCTCCAGGAAATATATCCTCGCTAATAAATAAGTTAGCCTCCCTTATATATCTGCCGAATAATTTTCGGTTGATGAAAGGTGTTTACAGATTCATAAAATAATTCCCACTCTGAGGAAATTTGAGATAAGTCTTAACGGCTCTGCTCAAGCTCAATGGCCGCGCTGACCCGTAAATCGGGTGGCTGGCAGGTGATCAGCTGGGCGCTGATTATCGCACTACCTTTCATGGTGGTTGCCGCTCTGCTGACAATGCCTGCATCATTGCATGGGGCAGGCTTTTCGGGCTGGGGCTCCCGCCACGCTGTTACATGAGAGGGTGAGCCCGTTGATGGTGTTTATCATCTTTGGCGTGATTCTTTGTGTCGTGGGATCACGAAAATTTTGCCGCTAATTTTATAAGGGATTCAGGATGTTTACAGGTCTGAGCGCATTTCCTCTCACGCCGTTGGTGAAGGGTGAGATTGATGAAAACGCCTTTGTTGCGCTGATTGAGGCGCTTGCAGCGGCAGAGGTGAATTCCATCGGCGCGCTGGGCTCTACGGGGAGTTACGCCTACTTAACCCGGGAGCAGCGTTTCGCCGCCACAAGGCTGGCGGTGAGCGCCGCCGCGGGCGTGCCGGTGATGACCAGTATCGGCAGCGTCAACGCAGAAGAGATCGTGAGACTGGCAGAGGATGCGCAAAAGGCCGGGGTGAGCGGTCTGCTGCTGGCCCCGCTCTGTTACCAGAAACTGACGGCGGAAGAGGTGTTCCGCCTCTACGAGCGCGTCTGCGGTGAAATTTCCGTTCCGCTCTGTATCTACGACAATCCGGCGACCAGCGGCTTTGAATTTAATGATGAACTGCTGGTGGCGCTGTCGTTTTTACCCAACATGGGCTCCATCAAGCTCGGCGATCTGCCAGCCGATCTGGCTGGCGCGGCAGCCCGTGTGGCGGCGCTGAAAAGCCAGGTGGCAAAGGGTGTCACGATTGGCATCAGCGGTGATGCGCAGTCTGCGAAGGGGCTGCTGGCGGGGTGTGACGTCTGGTACTCGGTGCTGGGCGGCCTTTTCCCGGATTATTGCCTGCGGTTGACGCAGGCGGCGCTGCGGGGGGATGTGGAGGAGACCCGGCGGCTTAACGGCGCACTGGAGCCGTTATGGGAATTCTTCCGTCGATACGGGAGCTTGCGGGTGATTGCGACAGTGGCGGAGTTGCGTGGGAGAGTTGCGGCGCCGTGTTTGCCTTTTCCGTTGCAGACGCTGGCGGGGGCGGAGCGGGATGCGTTGCAGGAGGTGGCAGAGCGGGTTTTGTAGGCCCGTGCAAGCGAAGCGCCGCCGGGCAATGCGCGGGCGGCCTGGCGATATCACCGAACTGATGGCAGATACGAAACGCTGGTCTAAGCTCAAGAAGGCACAGACCAGCGGTGTAGTGGGTCGTTAACAATAACGATAATTGCGCGTTTCGGGTGGTGGAAATGAACAGGATCCTGCTCGTCTTCTTAACGTGTTTTCTCTCTGGTTTTGTTTTTATCTCACAGGCCGCGGAGCCCCGCCAGGCCCCTACCGAGCAGGAGCGCGCCCGCACCCTCTATGTTTTTCATCAGCCCATTGTCATGCTGCAGGCGAAATTCGGCCTGACCACGCCCGAAGAGCGCGTGTTGCGTATCCGTAATACGCTGCGCAACTTTACCGAGGCGGACGTGCGGGAGCCGCTCAACATCGTGCCGGTCACGCGCTATAACCAGCAGGGAAGGTTGATTGTGATGAACGGTAAACCGGTATACGGTCAGCTGTACCTAGCTCAGAAATATCACCGTTTACTGTCAGAATATTTTCATCAATAGACGGTTTAATGGAGCGAGATGTTGCTATAATTTTATATCCCGCTTCGCGGTAAGCTTTTACGAGATCGGCACCCATTCCTTGTGATGCGCCTGTGATGATTGCAACTTTAGTGGAATTGTTCATAATTTAAATCTCTTTTCAATTGTAAGTGTAACGCCAGTACGACGGCGCGTTTGTTTGTGTACAAAACGGTTGGTAGTAATCTGAAACAGACTATATTTTATTAATGTCTACTGAAAAATAGGCTTATTTGAAAATGAATTTATACATGGTGTAATCAATCGATATGAAAAGACAATTTGATGACATTTTGCTGGGGAGCATCGAACTTTTTTGTCTGGCAGCAGAATGTGGAAGCTTTACTCTGGCCGCGCAGGAAGCAGGTATCACGCCCGCTGCTGTGAGCCGCTCAGTATCCCGCCTTGAGGAACGTTTAGGAGTGAGGTTGTTTACAAGGACAACGCGGAACATCAATCTGACTGAAGCTGGAAAAAATTATTTTCAGCAGAGTAATCAAGCTCTCCTCCAGTTAAAAGAAGCAGAGCGGGATGTGATGGGGAAACAAAATGATCCTTCGGGCACGTTAAGAATCAGTGTGCCTACTACATATGGTCATTACCGTATACTTCCTCTTTTACCCCAGTTTCGGGCACAGTATCCTAAGGTTAAGGTTGATATCCATCTGAGCAACCGAAATGTTGATTTTGTTAGTGAAGGGTATGACATCGCAATTCGCGTCAGGTCACAACCCGATTCAACCCTCATTGCCCGTACGCTTGAAGATGCACATTTAGTCGTGGTGGCTGAATCGCCACGGGTTTAACAGACACCTCAGAGTCATTTAAGATGACTTAAAGAGAGGTGCCCATGAGCGGTAAGCGTTATCCCGAAGAGTTTAAAATTGAAGCGGTAAAACAGGTTGTTGATCGCGGCCATTCTGTTTCCAGCGTGGCAACACGTCTCGGTATCACCACCCACAGTCTTTATGCCTGGATAAAGGCATATGGCCCGGATTCCTCAACCAATAAAGTCCAGTCAGACGCTCAGGCCGAGATCCGACGCCTCCAGAAAGAGCTGAAGCGGGTTACCGACGAACGGGACATATTAAAAAAAGCCGCGGCGTACTTCGCAAAGCTGTCCGACTGAGGTACGCCTTTATCCGTGACAACACCCATTGCTGGCCTGTCCGACTGCTTTGTCGGGTGCTGGATGTGCATCCGAGTGGTTTTTACGCCTGGCTTCAGCAGCCGGATTCACGGCGGCATCATGCTGACCTGAGGCTGACGGGGCTGATAAAGCAGTTCTGGCTGGAGTCGGGTTGCGTTTATGGTTATCGCAAGATCCACCTCGACCTGCGGGATACCGGACAACAGTGCGGAGTTAACCGTGTCTGGCGACTGATGAAGCGAGCCGGGATAAGGGCTCAGGTCGGGTACCGTAGCCCACGGGCACGTAAGGGTGAAACCAGCATCGTGACGCCCAACAGGCTCCAGCGGCAGTTCAACCCGGAAGCACCGGATGAGCGTTGGGTAACGGACATCACTTACATCCGGACTCACGAAGGCTGGCTGTATCTGGCTGTGGTTGTTGACCTGTTCTCGCGCAAAGTTATTGGCTGGTCAATGCAGCCCCGGATGACAAAGGATATTGTCCTGAATGCACTTCTGATGGCCGTGTGGCGACGTAATCCTCAAAAGCAGGTGCTGGTTCATTCTGATCAAGGCAGTCAGTACACAAGCTATGAGTGGCAGTCGTTCCTGAAATCATACGGGCTGGAGGGCAGTATGAGCCGTCGCGGTAACTGTCATGACAACGCAGTCGCAGAAAGTTTTTTCCAGCTACTGAAACGTGAACGGATAAAGAAAAAGATCTACGGAACGCGAGAAGAAGCCCGCGGTGATATTTTTGATTACATCGAAATGTTTTATAACAGTAAGCGTCGGCATGGTTCGAGTGATCATATGCCACCAACTGAATACGAAAACCAATATTATCAGCGGCTCGGAAGTGTCTAGATTATCTGTGGCGATTCAGGCCTCGCCAGCTTATCTGGCAAACAAACATGCGCCGCAAACACTCGAAGAACTTTCTGAGCATGAATGTATTCAATTTGAACTACCCAGTAGCGGCCGTAAAATTTCGTGGCTCTTTTATGATGAACGTAAGGAGCGCGAAATAATGACGGCGGGTAGCTATTGTTGCTCAGATGATGTCCTGGGTGGGGTAACGCTTGCAATAAATGGGGCAGGGCTATTCCAGACCTATGCCTTTGTTGCGGAACGCTATTTAGCCGACGGCAGCCTCACAGAAGTCCTGACCCAATACCGGGGACGCTCTCGGCCATATACTCTTTTATACCCACTTAATCGCCATCTTCCACTTCGTGTCAGAGTTTTCATCGATTTCCTTATGGAGCACCGGCAAAAATGGAAGTAAATGCCAAATAGCTGCACCTGACAGGGAGTAGTCGGGTGAACGGACTTTTTGTTCTCTACGCCTTTTTTGAACAGATTTATCTCTATCACCAGCGTTTACACGCCGTTTTCCCTGCTCGTTGTGTAACCGGATAAACTAAATGTGATACGGCTAAGATGATAATTTAAACGCAATAGCCACTGGCGTTAAATCAATTACTTACCGGCTAAGCATGATTGCATAGTGCGCTAAACGTACATTCTGTCTCGCAAGAAAAGGGGCATCAAGCCGGCCACCAGGCATGCCGGGGGCAGGCTCATTTCTGGACAACCGGCCCTTATCCGTTCTGACTGAATTACGGTATAAAAGGCGCAGAAGTAAATCACGCCTCCTGCCACTCCGTCACGAGAGTTTGTATCAGTTTCCCGGCGGGCAGCTCCCGGGCCAGGGTCATGCCCTGGCCTGCCCATTGAGCGCCAAAACCGTGGGCACCCTTTGCGGCCGCAGCAGCTGCAAGTATTTTGCCAAGAGCATAGGTCAGGGGATAGGGAGGAATAGACTCTTTCGGGAGTTCCCGGGTGAGTTTGCAAAAATCATTGCTGATACACCTTGCCGGCCGACCGGAAATCGCGGACGTCATCACGGTACCGACCGCCTGTTCATTTTTCAGCGCCTGACGGTAAGCCTCATTGGCCGCCGATTCCGGACACAGGACAAAAGCCGTTCCCATCTGCACGCCGATGGCACCCAGTTTCATCATGGCCGCTATGCCGGCACCATCCATAATACCCCCGGCACCGATCACCGGTAACGCGCATCTCTTTCTCAGGGCCTGAACGAGGGTGAAAGTGCTGAGCTGTTCATCTTCTGCCCAGGGTTCAAAAATACCCCTGTGCCCACCGGCTTCCGCGCCCTGCGCCACCACAAAATCTATCCCGGCAGATTCAATCTGCCTCGCTTCACCTACGCTTGTCGCGGTGGCGATGGTGATTATCCCCCGGCTTTTAAACTCGCGGACAAGCCGTTCCGGCGGTACGCCAAAATGGAAGCTGACAACGGCAGGAGCGCTATCCAGGAGCATCTCCGCCATCGTCTCATTTTGATGAAAGGTCGTGTATATCTCCTGGAGCGCGGCCGGGAGTACGGCGTCGTAACGTTCAAACACATCCCGGAAGCGTTCGATCCAGGCTTTTTCCTGCGCTTCATTACGCTCAGCCCGGGCGTGACAGAACACGTTTACGTTGAACGGCCCGGCGGTCAAATTACGGGTTTTTTTTATCATCTCTTCAGCCTGCGCAGGCGTGGATGCGCCCACGCTGATGGAGCCCAGCGCACCGGCATTCGTGACGGCGGCTGCCATTTCGGGGGTTGATACCCCTGCCATGGGAGCCTGGATGATGGGGTAAGCAATGTTCAGCTTTTCGCACAGTAAGTTATTCATCTTAATTACCTGCTTGAAGTGGTACAGAAGGAAGACATAAAATCTCTATACGAGACAGATAAGTCAATATCGTTTTCAAAATGAGAATACACAATGAACCATACTTCGCTCGAGATTTTTCAGGTTGTCGCAGAGGAGATGAGCGTCGTGAAAGCGGCCAGGCGTCTGGGGCGGGTACAGTCAAATGTTACGACCCGGATCCAGCAGCTTGAGGAGGAGCTCAATGCGCAGTTGTTCATCCGGGAAAACAAAAAAATAAGGCTCTCACCTCAGGGAAAAAAATTCCTGGTCTACGCGAAAAAAATCCTCAGTCTTGCTGAGGAGGCCCGTCAGAGCCTCCACCCCGGCGAACCGAGCGGCGTACTAACGCTGGGCTCGATGGAGTCTACGGCGGCCAGCCGGCTTCCTGAACCGCTTGCCGCGTTCAGCCGGGCCTGTCCCGGGGTCCGGCTCAGGCTCACTACAGGCCCGACCCGGCAGTTGACTGATAAAGTATTAATGTCTGAGCTGGACTGCGCACTGGTCTCGTTGCCCCGCGGTGAAAACGGAGAAATACTCTGTCCTGAGAACCTCAACTATCATCCGCTTTATGTCGAAAATCTGCGCCTGATCCTGCCGGTAGCTATGGCAGGGGTAAAAACGATCGGGGATATCCAGGAAGGCCATCTGGCTACGTTTGCAAAAGGCTGCACTTACCGGGAGATAGCGATCGGGCTGTTAAGCCAGACGTCCGGCAGCGGGGAAAGCATTCAGATTCAGGAAGTGAATTCCTATCATGCCATGTTTGCCTGTGTGGCATCCGGTACGGCCATGTGCGTACTTCCGCAGAGTGTCCTGGATCTACTGCCGTTGCCGGAGGGGCTGACCATCCTGCCAGCCGGAACGGCGCTTACACAGCTTGTATGGCGTCAGGACTTCAGCTCGCCAGGCTTCGATAAGCTGCTCTCTGTTCTGCAGGGCGCATCAGATATCACCCCTTAGGAAGGCTCCCGGCGGACCGGGAGTCACCGTGGCCTCAGCGCGTCAGCGTCTGACGGTACCAGGCTGCGGCCCCGTAGAGCCGGGGAGTGGCATTGCGGATGAGGTAAACGGAGAACGCGGAAGCATGAGGCGCATGCTGTCGGTAACATTTTTCAAACTCGGCCGAAGAGCTGTTTGCTTCCGGACAGGATCTTCTGGGTATTTTCCGGGAACCGCATCCGCGGATTATGAAAGGGGATTACCCGCTCCTCTACCTGAGCGCATCGCAGATAACACAGCAGGTATCGACAGTATCATGCCGCGGACGTCCAGAATGTTCGGCCAGTATCGCGCCCGTGCCCCTGTACTCCATTATGGGATAGTGTTCAGTATAGACGGGACGGCAGTCTTCCCGGTCAAATTCAGCAATGACCACGCTGTCATGACTGATATCAACGATAAGCAGATTCGTCACCATCAGACGCTCTCCTCAGACAGGGCGCGGGGTCCGGCAGGAAATAAAACCAGCAGACCGGCGGCAAGCAGGCACACTGCCGCGGCGATAAGGGAGGGGTTAAACGAGCCGGTCAGGGAATAAAGCTCTCCGGCAATCAGCGGGCCTGCTATCTGCCCGACGCCATATACGGCTGTCATGGCAGCGATTATGTTAAAGCTGACGGCACCGGCCAGACGTCTGGCTTCGGGCAGGGCAATAGTGACGGTTCCCATAAAGGTAAAACCGACCAGCAGCGCGCTGGCGAGGCAGAAGGCCAGACCGTGGCTGATAACGGGCAGCAGAACCCCGATGGCCTGCAGTACAAGGTTCAGCCAGAAGCTGCGGCGGTAGCCGTAACGCTGCGCCCGTTGATGCCAGAAAAAGCATGAAGGTACAGCGGCGAGCCCAAATACGGCCCAGACCTGCATTGGATCGAGTCCTGCATGTGAACTGGTGAGAAATAACGGCAGGTAGGTGGCTGTGATGATATAGCCGAATCCCGCCAGGCCATATACTGCGAGTAAAGTCAGGGCGGCAGTCCGTGTGCTCGCTCCGCCGCTCACCGCGACCGCGGCGGGCTTATGGTAATCGATCAGGGTATCAGGCGAACTGTTGAGAAGGCGAAACACGATCGTGTACAGCAGTCCGGCGCTGAGGGTACAGACCATCCATATTGTCTGGCTGGAAAGGCTAAGATACTTGCCCAGGGCAATGCATTCGGCAGAAATAAAAATTCCCAGCCCGACGCCGGCATACATTAGCGGTGCACCGTCAGGATGCTTCATGTGCTGCAGTAACCAGAGTGACGCAGATATCAGGCTCACGGCACTGCCTGTGCCGGCCAATCCTCTCACCACGATAATGCCGGTGGGTGAGCGCAGCCATGCCAGCGCGGCAAAACAGACAAGCGTCATCAGTACCGATCCTGCACAAAGATACCTGGGGTCAGATGGGCGCGCTTTTGCAAGCATCAGCGCCCCGGCCAGGTAGCCTGCATAATTGGCGGAGGCGGCAATATTCCCCTCGTTCAGACTGAGCAGATGCTCCTGCAGCATGACAGGAAAGATCCCCGTAAAGGCAAACCTGCCGAATCCCATACCGATAACCAGAACCACACACGCGGCCGCAGAAAGTAAGAATGCTTTCGCTTCCGGCCGGTGACGCCACGCTGAAATCATGTTGTCTCCTGATTGCATAAAGAAATATCAATAAATCTCAAAAAGAGAATGATATTTATATATGATTCTCATAACAGGATTGCATGCAACCCAAGATAAAGCAACAGGCTGGCGCCGAACATTAAACACGTTTCGCCATCGCGGATATCAGGGCAGGGAATGCCACTGTTGGCAGAAGCGAACTCTTCATCACCGCCGGGGATAAACTGATTGAAGCTCTGACGCGAAATCACTTATTCTTTTCCGTCAAAAAATGCAGGAGATGAGTCATGAGCGGTGAAACTCGCGGACGGGGAAGGCCACGAAAAACAGTAAGTACCTATGCAGATACTCGTAATGACCTGATCCGCAGCGGACTTGAACTGCTGACGCAGAATGGTTTTCTTTCGACGGGAGTCGATGCCATTGTCAAAAATGCCAGTGTCCCTAAAGGCTCATTTTATTATTACTTCAAGAGTAAAGAAGAATATGCTCAGACCGTTCTGAATGCCTATGACAGCTTCTTCGAGCACAAACTTAAAAAACATCTGCATGAATCATCCTGTGCACCCATGGTACGTCTGGAAAATTTCATCGATGATGCCTGCGAAGGGATTAAAAAGTACAATTTCACCCGGGGCTGCCTGGTTGGAAATATGATGCAGGAGAGCCCCGGACTTCCGCCATCCTTTATTAAACAGCTACAGGATATTCTTGAGCGCTGGCAGGCGCTTGTAGCAGCCTGCCTGTCCGACGCGTTATCGTCAGGCGAAATATGCTCAGATATGAATGATACGCAACTGGCGGCCATTTTCTGGAGTGGCTGGGAAGGTGCCGTAATGCGTGCCAAACTTTATTGTTCAACCCAGCCGGTTTACGATTTCTGGAATTATTTCAAAACTTCAGTGCGTTATCAGCCCTCGCAGGAAGCGGGGGCTGAACAGTAGAAGAGGGGCCAGTACTGGCCCCTTAATCTAATTAGCTACATTGAATGACTGCCCGGCCGCGAATGCCGCCACTCAGAAGTTTTTCGGCTGCATTGATGGCTTCACTGAGCGGATAAACGGTGGTCAGGCTATCCAGTCTGGACTCGGGTAAATGCTGTAACGCCTGCTGCCAGATCGCCTCTCTTTTCTCTTTCGCGAACATGACACTGTCAATCCCTTTCAGCGTGACGCCACGAAGGATAAACGGAGCCACATTACCCATCAACTCCATACCCTGTGCCATACCGCAGGCCGCAACAATGCTGCCATAACGCACTCCGGCGCAGGCATTGCAGAGCGTGTGGCTGCCAACTGTATCAATGGCGGCAGCCCAGCGTTCTTTCTGTAACGGTTTGCCCGGGCAGGAAAGCTCGGAACGATTAATAATGTCGTCCACCCCGATAATTTTATATAGCCACGCGGCTTCTTCCGGACGACCAGTAGACGCGGTCACACGGTAACCCATTGACGCAAGGATCATGGCCGCAATACTCCCTACGCCTCCGCTGGCACCGGTAACAAGTACCGGACCATCTTCAGGTTTAACACCATGGTTTAATAGCGCGTCGACACACAGCATCGCGGTAAAGCCAGCAGTTCCGATTGCCATTACGTGTTTGCTGCTTGCGCCAGCCGGGAGCGGCGTCAGCCAGTCCCCTTTTACCCGTGCTTTTTCGGACAACCCGCCCCAGTGTTTTTCTCCTGCCCCCCAGCCGGTCAGAAGGACCTTATCACCGGCCTGATATTCCGGATGTGAACTGGCGGACACCGTACCGGCAAAATCAATGCCTGGCACCATGGGGAAATGCCGGACGACAGGACCCCGACCGGTAATGGCCAGTGCGTCTTTGTAATTAATGGATGAATATTCGACGTTGATCTCCACATCCCCCTGCGGCAACTCACTTTCTGAGATTTCAGCAAGTTGCGTATCGTAATGCTCGTCTATCCTATTGATTAATAATGATTTAAACATGTTTGCCTCGTTTGTCTGGTGGTATGCCGTTCAGTTATTGAATAATGTTTAAATAATATTGACCGATCGTCTAATAATCAACATTACTATCCATTGTCGTATCAACAATCAAGAATTATTATTCTTTTCATTAAGTTAAAACTGTCGTTTTTGATCAACATCAAGCTGGATTTTGTTTTACCTGATGCAGAGAGGCAAAGTCAGCGGCCCTGGAAGATGCCCGGTTAATGCAGGTCCGGCTGCGGCCGGGCGAAAAAGGATAACGGCGCGCGCTATGCCAGAAAACATTTACAAAACAAATATATCTAGCAACAATAATCACTTATAAGCGAAGCGGTTAAGCAGTAAACAGCCGTTAACGGCCCGCCACTTGCCTCTGTTCTTTGCTACGACTACTGTATATAAAAACAGTATTCGAGGAACGGATCATGGTGTTTTATCAACTTTCAGCATTGCGCGAGGTGATTGCGCTACCCCTTTTCAGCGATATGGTGCAGTGCGGCTTTCCCAGTCCGGCCCAGGACTACGTTGAACAGCGTATCGATCTCAATAAACTGTTCGTTCAGCATCCTAACTCGACCTATTTCGTGAAGGCGGCCGGGGATTCGATGATTGACGCCGGCATCGGCGACGGCGATCTGCTGATTGTCGACAGCGCCAGAACGGCGCAGCATGGGGATATTGTTATCGCCGCGGTGGAGGGAGAATTTACGGTAAAACGCCTCCAGCTCAGGCCCCGGGTGCAGCTTAATCCGATGAACAGCGCCTATTCTCCGATCCTGGTGGGCCGTGAAGATTCGCTCGATATCTTTGGCGTGGTGACCTATATCATTAAGTCGGCGAAGTAGCTAAATCCTGGCACAAGCCATCAGCAAAAGATAATCTGACGTCCACAATATACTGAAGGGGCAGTAATATGCCCCAGAGATCATAGATGTTATTATTTACCGGCCTGAACGCTTATTACCGGGTGCAAAAGCGGTATACGACACAGATTAATGGACCCCGGGCATTCCTTTAACGAGCTTGTTTTTTATTCGTTTAAACGTGTCTGCGACGAAGAAGGAATACTTAATTATTACCCTGTAGTGAAATTTTGTTTTTACGATGGGCTCATGCAGTTTTGAATAGTGACGTTTAGTTACGCGTTGCGGGAAGTTGATGTCATCCCGGTATAAAATACCATTGGTTTCATTGTTACCAGCCATTCTGACATTGTCGTCAGCCAGGATTGAGTTGGTAAAGGGGATGGGCCCGGTGGTTCTCAATACGCCCATGCGGCCTACACTATGTTTGATAAGTGAGTAGTCTTCGATGTTCCTGGTGACCGTCTCGATAACCTGCTCAAGATGTATATTGTTGGGTGCTGAAACGATATTCCATTGCTGGTACTCGCATCTGTTATCTGTAATGTCATTATGGATCCCATAGCCATTATAGAGGCCTCTGGGATTGTCTTCCCATGAGAACACAACAAATTTATCATTAGGGCTAATAATGTGCTCAAGCGGTTTTGTAATAATACTTTTTGTATCGAGGTATACTCCGCCGATCTTATTGATCAATAAATATCTGAAGTAATCAGCCTGAGCAGCGCCATACACAGGGTTTATTTTATTAAAGGCATCCATGTATCTTTTTTCATAGTGCTCATAAATAAATTCTTTCATTTTATTTAGATCGTAAAAATAATACTCCCAGGCTGGATTGTTCTTCCGCGTTACGGTGATGGCACGGATTTCTTCTTCTGTTAAATGCCTCTCACCCTTTGTATGGCATTGGTGTATTTTTTTTGGTATTAACATTAAAGTGACATCCATTCATAGTATTTGGTTTTCTTCTCCCGGCACGTCAGCACCTGGCACTGGATAGGGGTTAACTACTATGATCCCGCTGTCTGTCTCACCAATCTTTTTTCTCGTCATGTCCTCTTGTTGCAAACGAAGGCACCCCGGTACATTAATCAGAGTAGCGGGTAGATGTTGCAATTAGCTGACAGGAAAAAGATTTTATCAGGCCTTTTATTTCTACACGTAAACTTGTGCTCTGTAAACGAAAAAGCGCCCGGACGGGCGGTCCAGGCGTTGTCGCCCTGAATTAAAGTGCCTGGCGCCGCACGGGGATAACGGCGTGCGGCGCCTCGCGGTTACTTCACGGTTTCAATTTTAGGCGGCTGCCAGGTGCCGTCCAGAATCGATTGTTCACCCCAGTAAGCACGAATATAGAGCGACAGGTTGCCATCAGGGGCTGGCAGCCAGTTATTCATTTTATCGTCGGCAGGGCGAGTTTTGCTGACGTAGAGGGTCAGGGAGCCGTCATCGTTGTACTTCAGGTCTTTATTTTTGGTGCCCAGTGAGAAGCGATTCAGTTCATTGGGGCTGAACAGATGCTTGCTGTTATAGAGCGTTAACGACCAGAACCCTTTCACCGGTGGCAGTTCACCCTTCGCAAAGGTCACCGTGTAGTCGTGGTCGCCGGAAAGTTGGTTACCCGCAGCATCATTATCGGTGTAGAAGTACTGGGTTTCGTTCGGTTTATTATCGAACATATTCGATTTAGACGTGCCGGTACGGTTGTAGTAATCCACCCCAAATTCGGCATTATTTTTCGAGCGGTTCCAGCCGTTACCTGCCGGTACGCCGTTGTGTTTCCATTTAAAGAAATCCGCGATGACGGTTTGATCCGTCTCTATGGCAGCGGCATCCATCCATTTGCGAATTTCCGGGTTTTTCTTCCCGGCCTCTACCAGATGACGGTACTGGGCATACATCGCCTCTTCGCCAGGCAGCGGCGGGACTTTTTCCAGAACATTGGCGAACTGATCGAAGAATTTTTCCGGGACGACCCAGCGCGTCTCGCCTGCGCTGGCATCTGGTTTATCGCCGATGGCCGGAATTTTTGAGTATTCAAAAGATTTCATTTTGCCGTCAAACTGGCTCAACGGATAGGTCATCACCTCTTTGATCGGAGCCTGAATCGCCGCCCGATCTTCCGGAGTGTCATCCATCTGGATGCGCGGGATGACGTTTGCCATTTCGGTAGAGGACTGAATCACACCGTTGAAGCCTTGCGGTGTTTCCCCTTTCCAGTTAGGCCCGACCAGCAGATAAAAACCGGGTTTGGTGGCGTAGGGTTTACCAACATTGCCAATCTGATTGGTACGGGCGTCATAAATAGCGTAGACCCAGAATCGTTCGCCGAAATCGGGAACCTGGAGCACGACAGGCTCTTTATCCAGCTCAAAAAAGCCCAACCCGTATGCCACATCCTGGTTTGGACAGGTGACGAAGGTCTCCTCCGGTTTGATGTAATCCGTCAGCATACTGAGCTGCCCCATTGGCGCGACCGGCACCATGCCGCCGTTCAGTGCCGGGTAGGGCGCTTTAGTGATGGTTTCCCGACGGTTAAATTGATTCACCATTGGCCAGCCCCAGATATAGGCCTGCTGTGCGATAGCTTTAACGTAGCTCTCTGGCATGGTGACATCGGCGGAAGGCTGAGTGAGCTGATCGAAGTGCGCCGCCTGCGCAATGGTCAGCGGTTCGGTTTGGGCGAATGCACCCGGGCTAAGCACCAGTGCTGTAAACAGCGCAAGATATCGTTTTTTCATCACGTCAGTTACCGTTATTCAGCTGCTTCATTAAAGGGGAGAGAGGGGCGTCGGCGGCAAATATGGGCGGAGCTAAGATAAGAGAAAGCAAAATGGCGGAGGTGACTATTCTAAGTTTCATAGCAATATCCCGATGAGAGTATAAAAAACGACATGAATGGTTTACATACGATCGGTGATGGCGTGCTGCTGAAAAAAAGGCCGGATATTCTTAGAAAGCATAGTTGATTTTGAAAAATGAGTGTTTATAGCTATTTATTTGAATTTAACGAAGCGGGGCGTTACGGCTGCCTCAGCCTGCGAGACAGATAAAAAAGGCAGAGAGCGATCTGCCTTTTTTGTTTTTCCATGATGATGCTTAGCGGCATAACGCTCCCTTGTCCGCCCGTCGCTATCCGCCCTGCATGTGTGCTGGTTATGCCCCAAACGCGCCGTCAATGGTGTGCATGGCCCCTGTCACGAAGGACGCCTCCGGGCCCGCCAGCCAGGCGACCATGCCGGCCACTTCCTCTGGACGCCCGTGTCGTTTGATCGCCATAAAGCTGTGCATCAGCTCCTTCATGGGACCACTTTCCGGATTCGCATCGGTGTCGATGGGGCCAGGCTGTACGACATTGACCGTTATTCCGCGTGGGCCAACGTCACGCGCCAGGGACGCAGGCATTCGGCATCAATCCACCCAGCTTCTATGCCGCATTTGGCAGTAAGCTTGGACTTTATACCCGCATGCTGGATCGCTATAGCCATACGGGCGCAATCCCCTTTGCAGAACTATTGCGTCACGATCGGCCGGTGGCGCAGTGCCTGATGGATGTCCTGAATGAAGCGGCAAGACGCTATGTTGCCGATCCGACGGCGGCCGGCTGCATGGTGCTGGAAGGGATCCATTGCAACGATCGGCCCGCGCGCGAGGCGGCAAGCGAACTGCACACCGCCGCGGAAGAGAGCATCCGGGCCTATATTGCCCAATACTATCCGCACGAAGCTGTTCGGCTGACTGACTTTATCAGTACATTAATGGCGGGCCTGTCGGCGAAAGCCCGGGCGGGGGATAGCCTGGCGCGTCTTCAGGAGACCGTGCGGCTGGCGGGTCTGGCACTGCAGCCGTTACTGCCTCGCTGAGGCCAGACCCTGTTCTTATTGCGTTGGGATCAGATAGTCTGACCGCCCGACACTTCGATACGCTGTGCGGTCACCCACCGGTTATCGTCTCGCAGCAGGCTGGCGATCATCGGCCCGATATCATCGGGCACGCCCACCCGTCCGAGCGCGGTCATGGCGGCGAACTGTGCGTTAACGTCGGCGTTGTCGCGTACCAGCCCGCCGCCGAAATCGGTCTCAATGGCGCCAGGCGCGACGGTATTGACGGTGATACCGCGCCCGCCCAGCTCACGGGCCATATAGACGCTCAGCATCTCAACCGCCGCTTTTGCTGCGGCATAGGCCGAGAATCCCGGGTAGGAAACCCGGGTCAAGCCGGATGAGAAGTTGATGATCCGTCCGCCGTCAGCCAGTACCGGCAAAAGCGCCTGTACCAGGAAAAACACGCCCTTGACATGGACATTGAACAGCCCGTCGAACTGCGCTTCGGTCGTCCCGGCAACGGTGGCAAATTCGCCGTGACCGGCGTTGTTTGCCAGGTGATCGAAGGTGTCGCGCGCCCAGACCTCGGCCAGTTGCGCGCGCATTGTTTCGGCAAATGTCGGGAAGCTCGCCGTCCGGGCCATATCAAGCTGGAGGGCAACAGCCTTACGTCCAAGCGTGCGGATCTCCGCCACAACCGCTTCAGCCTGATCGGTGTTCTCTCTGTAAGCGACAATGACATCGCCTCCCTGTTGCGCAATAGAGAGCGCGGTATGACGACCGAGGCCACGGTTGGCACCGGTGACGAGTGCGATTTTACTCATGATGGATCCTTTCTGTTGGGGGAGCCCTTACAATAGGAGATGCCCATCCGCCGGTATTGCCCGATCCTTGTTATTTTTTGCTCATTTCTCTTTCAGGGGTATGTTTTGTCGCCAGTTAACGCATACTATCGCTTAAAAACTTGCCTGAAAGGATCCCATGCATACTGCACTGTTCGAGTTTTGTCGCCGTTATGCCGATACTCACGCCGACCGTAGCGGGGTGGCCGTTACGCCGGTTCCGGGATTAACGGTTATCCGGGCTTTGCATCCCGGCGACCTGCAGGCGGCCATCAACAGACCGCTGATTGCGATGCTGTTGCAGGGGCGCAAATGCGTCACCACCGGTACTGAACGCTTTGAATATGGACCGGGTGAGGCGATGGTGATCGCCGCAGATGTACCGACAACCAGCCAGATTACCCAGGCCAGCCTTCGCCATCCCTACTATTCCCTGGTGTTTGAGCTGGATACCGCCATCCTGCGTGAGCTTCAGGATGCGGTGCCGGCAGACCAGGGGGACGGGCCCTGCGTCGGTATTGAACCGATGAATGCGGATGTGACGGACACGGCTTGTCGTCTGGCAAGACTGTTTGAGCATCCGCACGCCCTGACCGTCCTGGGGGAGGGATTACGCAGGGAACTGCATTACTGGCTGCTGCGCAGCGTGCATGGGGCGGCTATCCGGGCCCTTGGCGCGGTGAAGAGTTATTCCGGACGAATCAGCCGGGCGGTCGCGGTTTTGCGTAAGGATTTTAAGCGCACTATAAGCGTTGAAGAGCTTGCCGGCGTGGCAGGAATGAGCGTTTCGGTGTTTCATCAGCATTTCCGGGCGATTACCACCACATCGCCTTTACAGTTTCAGAAGCAGCTGCGCCTGATCCACGCCCGTCGTCTGATGCTGGCAGAGGGGACAGGCATCGCCCAGGCGGCCTTTGCGGTAGGCTATGCCAGCGTGTCGCAGTTCACGCGGGAATATGCCCGGATGTATGGCGTGCCGCCAGGGCGTGACCGGCGGCTGGCTAAAGCCAGCGCTTAAGGCCGGAGGACAAACGTTAAATGGCCGTTTTGAGCCAGGAGGCAATATCCTGCGTGGGCAGATTGTTCCGCGCATTCCTGGTTTCACTCATCGGCCACCACACTCCCTCTCGCCGGGCAAAGGCGACACGATAGCGCAGCACAGGAGATGCCGCAGACGCTGGTCTGTCCGCAAAACAGGTATTTACCGCCTTCGGTGCGCGCCTTTTATGACTGGAGCCGCGCCCTGTGAGGGGGCTTAAACGCGCTGTATGGCTCTTTTTAACTGCTCCACCAGCCAGTTCAGCGCCGGATCCTGCGCCCGGCGCTTGTGGCGCAACAGGCACAACGTAAACGAGGGATAATTCACGGGCGTGGCGCTGGTGCGTAAAGCAAAATGCTGCTGCCATCGTCGGGCCAGTCCGTCGGGAACCGTGGCGAAAACGGGCATCGTGGTTAACAGCAGAGGAAAGGTGGAAAAATTGGCCGTCACGTAACGCACGCGCCGCTGTAACCCCTGGCTGGCAAGTTGCCGGTCAATTTCACTGTGGCTTGATTCGCGATACGACACCATAACATGCTCATAAGCGATAAAGTCGTTTACCGACAAGGGCCCTTCACAGGGGATCAGCTCTGCTGACCAGAGCGTCGAAACGCCCATTGTCATGACGGGCTCGCTCACGATCTCTCCCGTGCTCTGTTTGTTCAGCGAAACGGCAATATCAATGGCATCCTCCTCCAGCAATCGACGCACCTGAAAGGGATCGGCGGGGAGACTATGCAGCGCCACGCCAGGTGCCTGATGGGCGATGGCGGGCAGGAGATCCGGCATTAGCCAGTGCTCGCTCCAGTCGCTTATGCCCAGGCGAAAGGTCTGCTTTGCCGTGGCGGGAGAGAAGTCCTGAGCGCCAAAGATGACGGAATGCAGATTTTCCATCAGCGGCTGCATATGAACCATCAGGGCTTCGGCGCGCGGTGTCGGCAGCATCCCCCTGGCCGCGCGAACGAACAGCGGATCATCAAACATCTCCCGCAGTCTTTTCAACGCCCCGCTGATGGCCGGTTGCCCAAGGTGCAGCACCTCTGCGGTACGGGTGACGCTCGCTTCCCGGTATAACACCAGAAACACCGTCAGGAGATTCAAATCTATCCGGCTAAAATCATTTTCAATGATTTTCTTCATCATATTAATCAATTTGAATGTTATTTATCCCAGCAGCATAGTGAATCTCAACCTGGTAAATCAACTATGCCGAGAACAGGCGGAGGGCGTTATGCAATCTTACCGGATAGGCGACACGGTTATTTTTAAGATCCTGGAGCGAGAAATTAAAATACCAACAGCGGATTTATATCCTGATTATCTCCGGCCCGCAGACGCAGAATGGGCCCGTCAGAGCGTGCCGCTGTCGATCCACAGCTGGGTCATACGTACCCCCGACGATATTATTGTGATTGATACCGGCACCGGTAATGGTCGCGAACGCGGTGGTAATCCGTTCTACCATCAATTGCACACCGGCTACCTGGAGAATTTTCTGGCCTCGGGTATTAAGCCGGAAGAGGTGACCCTGGTATTACTGACTCACCTGCACACCGATCATGTTGGCTGGAATACCCTATGGCGGGATAACCGCTGGGTGCCGATGTTTCCCAACGCGCGTTATATCTGCTCTGAGAAAGAGCTTATTCGGGTACAAAACAGTGACCGCTACCGGAATTTATGGCTCGACAGCCTGTTGCCGGTGATTGACGCGGGCCTGCTGGAAACCGTTGATGTGGCCGCGCAGCCGGTATTTAGCGGCGGGATTTCTTATACCCCCATGCCCGGACACAGCCCCGATCATGCGGCATTGATCCTCTCCGCGGGCGGTGAATATGCCTTCTTTGCCGGGGATATTGCACATTCACCGTGGCAGTTTAGCCACCCGGAATGGAATTCGGTGTTTTGCGGCGATCATCACGAGGCGGAAAAGTCACGGCGCCGGGCGATGGCGTGGTGTGCGGAACATAACGCCCTGTGGTGTAGCGCCCATTTCGCTGGCTCCTCCTGCGGCTGGCTGAGCGTTGATTAACATGAGCACTATCGCTGGACTGAGGCGAGTGACACGCCAACCGTTTTCGGGAGTACGCAACAATGAACAACGCTTCTGTGATTCTGGTTTTTGGCGCAACGGGCCAGCAGGGCGGCTCGGTCGCGAATGCGCTGCTTAACAACGGCTGGTCTGTGCGCGTCATGGTGCGCAACCCGTCTTCAGTGGCCTCACTCGCCCTGCGGGACGCCGGGGCTGAAATCGTGACCGGTACCTTCGATGATTTAGATGCCATGAGAAGGGCGATGACAGGGGCATACGGCGTGTTCAGCGTGCAACCCAGTTCGCCCGGCGGGACGGTGACCGACGACGATGAGGTCCGCTATGGCAAAACCGTCGCCAGCCTTGCCGTTGAGTGCGGCGTCCAGCACCTGGTCTATTCTTCAGGCAACGCGGCAGGCAGTAAACCTACAGGCGTGGCGCACTTTGACACCAAGGCGGAAATCGAACGGCATATCCGGTTATTGCCTCTCGTTGCGACCATCGTGCGGCCAGCCGCATTTATGGAGCTGCTGGTGATGCCCGGATTCGGGCTGGATGAGGGACACTTTCACTTCTTCATGCCGCCCGAAGGTTCCATGCAGGTGATCGCGGTGGAAGACATCGGCAAAATCGTCGCCGCGATCTTCGCCGGGCCGGAGCGGTTTGCAGGCAAAACCTTTGAGATCGCCAGCGATGCCATAACCGGCCTGCGGCTTCAGGCGCTCTTCTCCAGCGCGGCGGGGCGGCCGGTTCCCTATTCCCGTTTTCCCGACGAGGTACTGGCCGCGAACCCTTTCCTGCAAAAGTTGGCGGCGCTGGTGGATGACGGACGGCTGGCAGGGCATGCCGATCTGCAGGCGATGCGACAGCTGAATCCGCAGCTGCAATCCTTTGAGTCCTGGCTGGCGGGGAGCGGGCGGGCTGCTTTCGAGAGGGCGCTGGCAAGCTCCGCCGATTGGGCGTACAACCGCTAAACCCCTTAACCCGGCTCCGGCAAAGGGAGCCGGGTTAAGGAACTATCGGGACGATAACAGCGGCGCGTAATCCATGTTCTCCAGATCCTCGAGCAGGCCGGGGCCGGTGGGATGCCAGCCCAACTGCTGACGCGTCCAGGCCGATGATGCGCGCAGGTTCATGGCGGCAAAAATGGCGAACCAGCCAAAATGCGCTTCAGCCTCTGAAGGCGGAAGGGATATCAGCGGCAGACTGAGCTTACGGGCAAGGGTTTCCGCGATCTGGCGGAGGAGGATCCCTTCTTCGGCAACGGCATGGTAGCGCTTCCCGCGTTCACCATGCTCCAGCACCCGGCGGTAGAGCGCAGCGGCATCGCTGACGTGCACTGCCGACCAGCGGTTCTCGGCCTCACCGATGCAGGCCACAACGCCTTTCTCAACCGCGTGCTGAATGTACCAGGTGATGAGGCCCTGACGCCGGGTGTCATGCACCTGTGGCAGCCGCACGACCTGGAGATTAACCCCTTCCGCGAGCAGCGTGTTGCCCTCAATTTCGGTTGCCACCCGGGGATTATGATTGCTGGCTTTAAACTGATTTTCCTGGGCAATGGTCGTGGCACCGTCATCGCCGATGCCGGTGCCTGAGGTAACGATCAACGGACGATCGCTGCCTTTCAGTGCCTGGCCCATCGCGTGGATCACCCGCCGGTCCTTTTCGCAGTTCTCGGCGAAACGGTGAAAATGATGGTCAAAAGCCGTATGGATCACCGCATCAGCGCCGTGTGCGCCTGCGGCTAAGGTATCGGGATCGTCCAGCGTCCCGCGATGCACCTCTGCACCCGCAGCGATGAGTGCCTGGGCGCTGCTCTCCGAGCGGGCGAGACCGGTAACCTGATGTCCGGCCATCAGCAGTTCAGTCAGGATCCGGGAGCCAATAAAGCCACTTGCGCCGGTAAGAAAAACTCGCATAACACACCTCCAGAGTAGGGTTCCGGAACAGAGTAGCGCTATAGTCAGACGAGAAAAGTAGAGACATTATCAGGGTATAAACCTTAACAGGATGACGACGATGCACACTGCTATGCAGTCACTGGGCGATTTTCTGCGGGCGCGACGTTTGCGCCTCGATCCGGCTACCTTTGGCTTTAGCCCGGGCAGGCGACGCACGCCTGGATTGCGCCGTGAAGAGGTTGCTCAGCTCGCCAGTATCAGCCCGGTCTGGTACACCTGGCTTGAACAGGGACGCGGCGGTGCGCCGTCGCGGGAGGTACTTAACCGTATCGCCAGCGGGCTACGCCTGACCTCACCCGAGCGCGAGCACCTGTTTATTCTGGCTTGCGGCCATCCACCCGACAGGCAATTCACTGTTTCTGCCGATATCACGCCACGATTACAGCGGGTTCTGGATGCATTGAGCATCCCTGCGATCGTCAAAACCGTCACCTGGGACGTCATTGCCTGGAATCGCGCCGCCGCATGCGTTTTAACCGATTATGCGCGGCTGCCCGCGACAGAGCGTAACGTTCTGCGCCGCCTGTTCACCGATCCGGCAGTACGCCGGGCGCAGGATGACTGGCAGGCGGTGGCGCGGTTGGTGGTTTACGCGTTTCGTGCTGACGTGGCGCGCGCGGGAACATCGCCGGAAACCGCCAGCCTGATTGCCGAACTTTCCCGTCAGAGCCCTGAATTTGCTGCCTGGTGGCAGAGCAACGATGTCGCCAGTCACGGTGAGGGGGTGAAGCGTATCTATCATCCCCAGGCCGGCGCGATAGAGCTTGAATTCTCAACCTTTGCGGTGGAGGGGCGGCCGGATCTGGCGATGCTGGTGTTTAACCCGGCGACCGAGGAGAGCCGCCTGAAAATTGATGCCCAGCTCAGACAATCCCCGCTCTGTGGTTAACCGATGTCGGCGAGTCCGACATGTTTAACCGCCGCGCGATGCTGCGCATATTTCCCCGGCGGCATACCGACATAGCGGATAAACGCCATGCTGAAGGCACTGGCGGAGCCGTAACCCGTGCGCTCTGCCACTTCGGCGACCGTGACGCCGGTATCGCACAGCAGTTGCATGGCGAGGGTCATGCGCCAGGAGAGCAGGTATCCCATCGGCGTGACGCCCGTCATCTCCGTAAAGCGCTCAAACAGCATCGAGCGGGAGAGGGCGCAGCGACTGGCCAGCGCCTGCACCGTCCATTTTCTGGCAGGCTCCTCATGTATCAGCCGTATCGCCTGGGCGATACGGGGATCGGCCAGACCACGCACTAATCCGGGCGTGGCGAGGGATGTGCCAGAGCGGATAGCCTCGATAAAGAGCAGTTCCAGCATGCGCGCCAGCATGAACGCTTTTCCGGAACGCTGCGCCTGGGCTTCATCCTTTAACAATCCGACCAGCAGCGAAAGACGCTTTTCATTACGCACAAACACAAGCCCGGGCAACAGTGAAACCAACAAGCTCGCATCGGGTGATTCAGATATGCAGTGACCGACCAACGCCAGCATTTCAGGGTCAGCATGGGGATCGCCAAGCCTGAAATGTCTTTCTGCCACTTCGATGGGAGTAGTGTTGACGCTTGGCGAGGCTGGGGGGACGAGGCTCGTCAACCCAAAGTTGTAGGCTGCGGGTATTAAAACAAAATCACCCGCATGCAGTGTGAGGGGCTCATCGCCTTCGCGCTCAAGGCGGCACGCCCCTTCAAGCACAGCGCAGTAGAAGGACAACCCCTCATCCGAGCGGCGAACCCGCCAGGCGCCCGCAGCGGTCACCGTTTTTGTCAGCACCGCTTTGAGCTTTAACATAGCGATGGCTTCGGCTAACGGATCGCTCATTTCCGGACTCCTGCTAAAGAATGATGGACTTTTGACTATATATCGTCCGGTCAGGGGTGTCTATTATTTGCTCAGACACAACACAAGCAGGAGTCAATATGAAAACGGTTATGATTACTGGCTGTTCATCCGGTTTTGGTCTGGAAACCGCACGGTATTTTCTTGCGCAGGGCTGGAACGTGATTGCGACGATGCGCACACCGCAGGAGGGGCTTCTTCCTCATAGCGATCGTTTGCGCCTCTTAAGCCTCGATGTCACCTCACAGCAGAGCATCGAGCAGGCTGTCTCAGACGCTGGCGATATCGATGTTCTGGTAAACAATGCCGGGGTAGGGATGTTAAACGCGCTTGAAGGCGTCTCCCCGGAGGCGGTGAGGGAGATTTTTGAAACCAACACGCTTGGCACGCTCGCCATGACCCGGGCCGTACTCCCACAGTTCAGACAACGTCGTTCAGGCGTGATTGTGAATGTCACTTCTGCGGTCACCCTTAAACCGCTACCGCTGCTTGCGGTCTACACCGCCAGTAAGGCGGCGGTTAATGCGTTCACCGAATCTCTGGCAATTGAGCTTGCGCCGTTTAATATCCGCGTGGGTCTGGTCCTGCCCGGACGTTCACCCGCAACCCGGTTCGGCGAAAATGCGCAACGGATCATGGGCGAAATCCCCGCGGAGTATGCCGCATGGAGCCAGCAACTCTTTCAGGGCATGCAGGATGCGCGTGCAAAAGTGACCCGTCCCGAGGATGTGGCACACGCCATCTGGCAGATGGCAAACGATCCAGATACGCCTGTCCGTTTGCCAGCCGGAGAGGATGCTCGGGAGATGGCCGCTCAATTGATGTAAGTTTCCTGCAAAACCCACTCAGCAGGTTCAGCGGTTATCCGACATACTGATACCTGTTCCCGGCCATTTTATTGCAGGAGACCATTATCGGCGGCTTCCTCTCTGTGGCGGTAATGCTGACGACATTACTGCTCTTTAGCGTTCACGAGCCTGCGCACGCCGCGGACAGGCTGGTGGTGGCCGCGGCCTTTTTGCAGGGCTCTGCTCCCTCCGATCCCGTTGCGCGCGCCCTGCAACGTTTTACCCAAATCGCCTCTTACCAGGTGATGGTGCGCTCCGTCTCCTCGCAGGACGAAACCAAAGTCATCCGTTATAGCTACCGTAAACCGGGTTATGTGCGGATGGATTTTTCCACGCCTCATGCCGGGGCGGTGATCATCTATAACCCAGCCAGGGGCAACGTCAAGCTGTGGCCCTTCGGCGCGAGGACATTTCCGGTGCTGAACCTGTCGCCTACGGATTCATTGATAACGGATGAAAATGGTCACCGGGTGGATCAATCCGACATTGGCGTGTTGCTGAATAATATTCGCCGTCTGCAACAAGGCGGCACAACCACTCTCTCCGGTGAAGAGACCGTTGCCGGGAAAGCGGCGGTGCATCTCTCGGTGGTCGGCCCCGAAGGAAAGACCGGCGCTGCGGTTCATCGCTATGAGGTGTGGTTTGATAAGCACTCCGGATTGCCCATCAAAGTGGTCAGCTACGGGCTGGGGGGTAAGTTACTGGAAACCGTGATGATGGAGGCCATGACCATCAACGTGCGTTTCCCTCCAGATTTCTTCGCACCCTGACGGGAGTCGTGCGCTATGGCTGACTATCAGTTTTCCACCGTCTGGCGGGTTGAGGCTTCTGTACAGGAGGTCTGGGAGATCCTCTGCCATCCAGATTTGTGGCCGGAATGGTGGGAAAGTCTGGAACAGATTATCGAGTTAAAGAAAGGAGATGTCCGGGGAATTGGCGCCCTGCATCGCTATACCTGGAAGGGGGCGCTCCCGTATCGCCTCACCTTTGATATCCATGTATTAACGATTCAACCTTTATGCCTGTTGGAAGGGGAAGCCAGCGGCGAGGTGGAAGGGCGTGGCGTGTGGTCTTTGACCGAACGGGGGAGGGAGACGATCGTCAGGTATGACTGGGATATCCGCACTAACGCCCGCTGGATGAACGTGCTTGCGCCGCTGGCGGGTCCCATTTTTCGCTGGAACCATGACAGGGTGATGCGCGACGGCGCAAAGGGTTTAGCCCGGCGATTAGGCAGGCGTGTCGAGGTATCTGTGGGTTAAAAGAGCTCAACCCTGCACGCCCGGAACCTGGCTTAGTGCTCATCCTTAACGGTACCGGCTCGCTGAGGTGTTTTGCGCAGACTTTTTTGTTGCCGATCACGATGGTTTATTTACAGGAACAGAAGGCATTAACGCCGCCATCAACAAAGTGCAGACGCAGCACCCCGGTTTCATCTTCACTCCGATAAATCCCTCTTAAACCGAAATCCCTGATATTGATATCCGGATTCAGCCACTGATGATAGTAGCTTGCCGCAGTTACACATAGTCCTCACGATTGAGTTGAATTGCTCAGAAAATATCCTGTAACACGAAGCGACAGATGCCCAAGGGCAAGGCTTCTGCTATGAGCGAGAAGCGGACATAGCGGACAATGTATTCGCCAGCTACTCCCACGTAAAGTGTGCTTAAATCAAAAGGATCCATCTTAATAAAGTATAGTGAAGGCATGATACATTAGGGGATAAAGTTGCGAGTTCAAACAAATCGATTGTACCTTCGGCCTGTAATCTCATCAGACGTAAACGATCTATTCAAAATTTACGGTGATCCCGCTACGAACACTTTTAATCCTGCGGGACCATATCCGGACATTGATCATGCAAAAATGGTTATGAATCGCTGGCTCGACCATTGGCAAACTCATGGGTTTGGAAACTGGGCAATTTCGCTTCTTACTAACCCTGAAAAAATCATCGGTTTTGGCGGGCTGGGAATTCGTAATTATGATGATATCGTTATCAATAATCTTGGATATCGCTTATCTACAGAGGCATGGGGGAAAGGCCTGGCCACAGAATTTGCCATATACGCGATAAAATTTGGATTTGATGATATTAAGTTAACCGAAATTTCAGCTGTTGTTCGAGAGAATCATCTGGCGTCACAGAAAGTGCTTCAGAAGTCGGGGTTAAGATATGTCAAAGAGATTCATGATGTTAAAGATGCACCTCCAAGCCTTCTGTATTCGATATCAGTGAATGAGTGGTTAAGAAATTTAGAAGTGAACGCATCCGTTTAAAATTCCCTTTCAAGTCCATTAGAGGATTTAACATACTTATCTGGACAACGTCCGCTTCTGGCACAAAGCGGACCCTTACTGAGTTAAGATTTAGTCCAGATACGTATCCTCTGCTTTAGCCGTCAAGGGCTAAATAAACCCATGGGTAACTACTATGCGCAATATTACTTTCAGCTATAACCCGAACATAATCTGTAATAAGCAGGAGAGAGGATGAATAAGGGCGCCTAATAGAAAAAGCGTGAAAAAGGCGCTAATTAATCGCCTTAAGTCAAATTAACGCCGGTTAACAGATCCCCAGGCGCAACGTTGTGTAAGTGGTTGTTAAGATTAATCTTAGAATGAGCGGCAATAAGAACTAATCATTAGAGAAGCTAAATGTTTTGACGTAAATTCATTCGCAAAAATTATGTTACAAATCATGCGAATTTATTCACAACCAAGGACGTTTAGCTTATGGGGATCTTAAAACCTGGTTTATTACTGACCGCTTTTGTACTGACTGCATGTGGCGGCGGAGGCGGAGGCGGTGGTGGTGGCGGTGACAGTACGCCCCCGGTAACCACTGCGCCTGTGGAAACGGATAACGGCAACACGGGTACCACCCCGGAAACGCCTGCCACCACACCGGAAACCCCTGCCACGGCACCGGTCAGCCTGACTACCGGCGGTACCCTTTCTGGTTGGACTTACACCACCCCTGAGGGCCGTGAATATATGATGCGCGGCACCGGGATCTCTGCGGGCCTGGTGCAAACCCAACGGCTCACCCGTGACGACCATTCCCCGGTCTCCTCAACCTCATGGTGCTGTGGCCGTATGAGTTACACCACGTTCGGTACCTGGACACAGTATGAAAAAGGTCAGCATGAGGTCTTCTACACCGGGGATGCCACGCTCGCAGCTAACGTGCCAACCCAGGGAACGGCGACCTATGTGGGTCACGGTATGCGTGAAAATATCCTGAGCGATGCCAGCTTTAACATTGATTTCGCGGCGAAAACCATCAACGGCACCATTGCTGGAAATGATACCTTTGGTAGCGAAATTGCGATGCAGGGCAACATTGCCAACGGTGGTTTCACCGGTAATGCGCAATCCGGCGGGCAGGCGGGGACCTTCACCGGACATTTCAATGGTCCCACGGCTGAAGAGTTAGGTGGTCTGGCGCAGTTTGCAGACACGACTAAAAACGCATCCTTTGGCGCGACACGTCAATAAATCGTTTTCCGGTCAGCCCAGCTGACCGGACCTTCAGATGGTAAGCCTTTCTATGAATATTTTGCGTACTGGCGCACTGAGTTTGCTCTGCCCGCTCAGCGTTGCGTTTGCTGCGCCGCCGGAAACTGACTCAATTCCTGCAGCTACCCACTTTGAACGACTGACCACGCCGGAAAAGCGCACCGGGCCTGGCGATAAGACGCTGCATGTTACTAATGCGCAACTGGCGGAACAGCCAGAGCTGGCGATGGCGCTGCTCGATCAGGCCATTCAAGAAGAAAAGTGGCCGATGGTTCGTGCCATTTTACCTGTCTATGCGGCGTCACCCAATCCGGATTCAACCCTGATTCATTTTGCAAAAGCCGGTCTGGCGCGCAGTCAGGGGCATTATGCAGAGGCGATCGAACACTATCGCGCTATTCTGAGTCAGCATCCTGACTATGCTGCGGTGCGTCTGGATTTAGCGCGTGCCATGTTTGAAAATCGGCAGTTTGACGCGGCTGATTATCAGTTTCGACGTGTGTTACAAAGCAATCCGCCTGAGAATATTCAACAGGTCATTGCACAATATCTTGAGCGCATTCAGAAAGGCAGCGCATTAACGGGTTCATTCAGCGTAAGCTATCTGAATGACAGCAATGTGAATAATGCGTCATCAGGTAAAACCATTCGGGTTGGCGATCGTCTGTTTATTCGTAATAAAGATAGTTTCCCTCAGCGCGGGGAAGGTTTCTGGTTCAATGGGGCATTACAAAAAGATGTTCAACTCTACGATCAGCATGGCTTGCGATTTCTGGGTACGGTAAACGGTAAGAGCTACTGGAATAATCATGATTTTGATGATATTACCACCCGTGCTTATGCTGGCTATCAATGGCGTAATTTCCGGCAACAATTCGCGCTGTTACCTTTTTATGAAAAAAGATGGTATGGCACCGAGGCCTATTCTTCTGGGCCTGGCGTCCGCGCCGAATACAGTTATTTACTTACGCCCACCTGGCAGGTGAGTCAGGCGCTGGAATATCAGAAACTGGATTATGATAATGAAGATTATCGATTCCTGCGCGGGCAAAATCGTTACTCTTCCACAACCCTTTCCCATGCCTTCAGTAACCGGGTGTCAGGATTTGCCGGCTTCGATCTGCTCGATCAGCAGACCTTCACGCGCAGTGAATCTAACCATCGGGTAGGTTTGCGCAGCGGGGTGCAGGTAGATATGCCCTGGCAGCTCTCTTTTGCCGCCACCACGGCCATTGCCAGACGCAATTACCAGGCCGACAGTGATATCTTCTCGACGCGACGGAAAGATAACGAACAGATCTATAACTTCTCGCTCTGGCATCGCGACCTCTATTTCTTTGGGGTTATGCCGAAACTGAATTTCACTTATAAGCAGGTCGATAGCAATATTGATTTTTATGATTATCGACAGAGGAATGTCACGCTTTCTCTGGATAAGAATTTTTAACAGACGTTTGCCAGGCCATTTTACTGAGTATGCAGAACACGTCTGATACGAAAGGGTGAAATTAACATGAAAAGCACGCTTCGGCGTGTTTTTTATTTTATAGGTTGGTAAAAGTTCACCGTGGATGCTAACTTTTTTGAGCGGCATTCAGGTGTTTTTTTAAAACAAGTAGTCTTTGATTGAATAATGATAAATAAGAAGGAAGTATGAGATTTTAAATTTGTCTATACTTTTTTGTTTATTTTTTAGCTATCGCATTTTCGTCATCTTTTAGCCACGGATAAATGCAAAGCTCACGTTAAAACAGAGATAAAGGGATAGCTATGCTCAGAGTTTCCTGCCCCTCTTGCGTTATTAATCCCTTGCGTTCGGGACGATATTTATTAATGGTGAGCATGTTATTCCCGACATGGGTATACGCCGGGATGTCGACCTACGACGAACTTATAATTCAGGCACGGGAGGGCGACCGCCAGCCTTTATTGCAATACCTTGCTGTCCGGGAAAAGCAGACACAGTTAACGGCGGGAGAGATTGCTGACTGGCTTCAGGTTTCCTCATGGGCCAATAATGACGCTGAGACGCTGGCGGTATGGGAGCGTTATCGCCAACACATGGCCATCCCTGCCAGAGGGCAGGTCGCTGCCGCCCGCGCGCTGCGTAACCAAAAGCAGTGGAATGCCTCGCTGGCCGTCTGGGAAAGCGTTCTGCAAGATGAACCCGGCAATAGCGACGCCCGCACCGGCTGGATAATGACGCTCGCAGATGCCCATCGCAACGAGCAGGCCGTCACCGAAGCCCGGCGCTGGGCAGACGAGGAGCCGGGGCCAGAGAGAGAGGCCCTGCTGGCTTATGTTTATCATGCTCAGGGGAAAAACTGGGATTCAGTACTGGCAGCCAGCCACCTCGATACCGATTCAGACCGCAACAAAAATGTGGTGCCCACGCTGTTGGCTGCCATGTCGGCCAGCCGCATTGCCGGCCCTGCGCTGACCCTTTCAGAGCGCTTCCCGCAGCCTGATGCCATTACACGTCAACTTGAACTGGATGCGGCGGCGCAAACCGTCCGCGCTGCGTTCACGCCCACCCGCAATGAAGATGAACGTTTCTTGGTGGCAGATAAAGCACTGGCTCGCTATGACGCGCTGATTGCCGCATGGGAACAACATCCCGAGGCGCAAGCTGATGTGCGACGCGCCAGAATTGACCGGCTGGGGGCGCTGGTTATCCGTAAACGCATGGCTGAAGCAATCGCCGAATTTGAATCGCTTGAGGCGAACGGAACGCCCGTACCTGACTACGCCAGAAGATGGGTCGCATCTGCCTATCTTGCGCAGAAGCAGCCGGACAAAGCCGAGTCGCTGCTTGAAAGCATCTATTTTCCGCGTGGCTCGACCCTGGCATCCACGCCGCTGACCATGGACGATCAACAGGAACTGCTCTATGCCCGTCTCGATAACAACCATTTCGACGAAGCGAAGCAGCAACTGGATGACTACAGCAAAGAGAGCCCTTATCTGCGAAAGATATATGGTTCTCCCACACCGCAGCCCAATGACAACTGGCTGCTGGCCAGAACCTTACAAACCGAATATCTGGTGGCCGTGAATGATTTGCCCGCAGCCGAGAAGCATGCGGAGCGGTTGGCGCGCACAGGATCGGGTAACCAGGCACTGCGTATTGCCTATGCCTCAGTGCTGCTGGCGAGAGGATTACCGCGTGCCGCAGAGCGCGAACTTAAGCTTGCCGAAGTCATTGAACCCAGCAACCTGACCCTGGAAAGGCAACAGGCATGGACGGTCATGGAGCTACAGGAGTGGCAACAGGCCGAGGAACTCACAAAAGATGTGGTCAGCCGCAGCCCGGATGATGCCGCCACGTTGCAGCTTGAGCGGCTGATGGCGGTGCATAACAAAGCGGAACTGCGGATAGCCGGATCTCAGGGCATCTCATCCGACAACCCGGTCAGTGGCAAAGATGATTTCACCCTCAACACTGCGCTTTATAGCCCGCCTGTTAACCAGAACTGGCGACTGTTTACCGGATACAACTTTGCCCGCGGCGAGTTTGAGGAGGGGAAGGGAATAAGCCGGGACCTGCTGGCGGGGGCGGAATGGACGTCACGGGATCTCTGGGCCGAAATGGAGATCTCCGGGCGCAACGATAACACCGATCAGAAAATCGGCGGACGCCTCTCCGGTTGGTACGATTTCAGCGACAACTGGCGGGTCGGAGGCTCGGCGGAGCGGTTATCCCGTAACACGCCGCTGCGTGCCCTGCGCAATGGGGTAAACGCTAACGGTGGCGATCTGTGGTTACGCTGGTATCAGAACGAACGACGCGAATATCAACTTTCACTTTCCGGCGCCCATTTCACCGACGGCAACGATCGACTGGAGTACGGCATCAGCGGTAAAGAGCGCCTCTGGACGTCGCCACGTTTTACGCTGGATTTTATCCCTGGCATCGGCGGTAGCCATAACAGCAAAGAAGATGTGCCTTATTACAACCCCAAACGTGATCTTTCGGCGGTGGCAGGGCTGCGCGCCGAACAGGTGCTGTATCGCCATTACGACACGGTCTGGAAGCAGCAGTTTGAAGCGGGAGCGGGTGGTTACTGGCAAAAAGGGCACAGCGCTGGGGCCATCAATCAGTTTGGTTACGGGCAACGTATTCAATGGAATAACGTAGTGGATGCCGGGGTGAAACTGACCTGGGATAAGCGTCCTTACGACGGGAAGCGGGAGCGCAATATTGCCCTCGCATTTGATCTGAATGTCAGGTTTTAAGGGCGCATCATGATGAAACGATGGCTTCTCGCCGCGAGGGTAATCGTCGGGTGGATGATGATGAGCATGTGTGCACTGGCCGCGGCACCACGTTATCTTCCTCCTGCCGAACGGCCGGCGCTCTATGCGGACCAGCCCTGGCCCAAAAACAGCTTTCTTGTGCTGGCCTGGCACGACGTGGAGGACGGCGCCGCCGATCAGCGCTATCTCTCCGTGCGCACCAGCGCCCTGAACGACCAGTTTGCCTGGCTGCATGATAACGGCTACCAGCCGATTAGCGTACAGCAGGTGCTGGATGCCCATGCAGGAAAAAGCACCTTGCCCGAAAAGGCGGTGATGCTGACCTTTGATGATGGATACAGTAGCTTCTCGACGCGCGTTCTGCCGCTGCTTCGGTTGTTCAAATGGCCTGCTTTGTGGGCGCCTGTCGGCAGTTGGGTGGATGCACCGGAACATTCGCTGGTGGATTTTGGCGGACTAAAGACGCCGCGGGAAAAATTTGCCACCTGGAAGATGGTACGCGAGGCCAGCGAGTCGGGGCTCGTGGAAGTGGGTGCGCACACCTGGGCATCCCATTACGGTCATCAGGCCAATCCACAAGGCAGTCAGGAGCCCGCAGCCGCTAACCGTTTCTACGATAAAACCAGCGGGCAGTACGAAACGGATGCGCAGTTTGAAAAGCGTATAAATGCCGACCTGGCGCGCATTTCAGGCAAAATCAAAGAGGTCACCGGGAAAGCACCGCGAGCCTGGGTCTGGCCCTACGGTGCGGCGAGCGGGACAACGCTGAAGCTCACGCATCAACAGGGCTACCAGATGGCTTTCACCCTGAACCAGGGGCTGGCGAATACCGCTAATCTGGAAGATATTCCCCGGGTGCTGATTTCCAATAACCCTTCGCTGCGTAGCTTCGCCAGCCAGATAGCTCAGGTCAGAGAACCTGAAAACATGCGGGTTATGCATATCGATCTCGACTATGTCTACGACAAAAATCAGGCTCAACAACGTAAAAATATCGATCTGCTGATCCAGCGTGTTTTCGATATGAAGATCACCCATGTCTTCTTACAGGCCTATGCCGATCCGAAAGGGGACGGCAACGTCAATGCGCTCTATTTCCGCAGTCGCTGGCTACCGATGCGGGCGGATCTGTTTAACTTCGTTTCCTGGCAGTTGCAGACCCGTGCCGGGGTGAAGGTTTACGCCTGGATGCCGGTACTGGCGTTTGGGTTAGACCCCTCGGTGCCTCGCGTGGCGGCGTGGTCGCCAGACAACGGACGGATTGCGCCAGATAACCGCCATTATTTGCGCTTATCACCCTGGAATGCGGTTGCCCGGCAGAGAATCAACGACATCTACGAGGACCTGGCGCGCCATGCCAACTTCAGCGGCATTCTTTTCCATGATGACGCTTTTCTGACCGACTTTGAGGATGCCTCCCCGGATGCACTCAAAGCCTATCGTGCAGCAGGCTTCCCGGACAACCTCGCGGAGATACGCGCCAATCCGCAACTGCTGGCGCGCTGGACGCGCTTTAAAAGTCGCACCCTGATTGATTTTACCCGACAGCTCACGCAAACCGTGCGTGCCGTGCGCGGCCCGCAGATCAAAACTGCCCGCAACATTTACGCCATGCCGGTACTGGATCCGCAGAGCGAAACCTGGTTTGCGCAGAATCTGAATGATTTTCTCAGCACCTACGACTGGACAGCGCCGATGGCGATGCCGCTGATGGAAAATGTCCCGGTCAACGAGGGCAATGCCTGGCTGGACAGACTCGTCGGGCGGGTCGCCCGTTTCCCTGGCGCACTGGATAAAACGGTTTTTGAACTTCAGGCCCGGGACTGGCGTAAGGGGGCAGGGCAGGACGCTATTAGCGGTGAAATGCTTAACGGGTGGATGCGGCAGCTCAAGCTGAGCGGTGCCGGAAACTATGGCTACTACCCGGACGATTTCATTAACGATCAACCCCGGATGGCAGAGATCCGTTCTGCTTTTTCCTCCTACTGGTATCCGCAAAAATGACCGATCGCCTCATCGCCTTCCTGATCCTTTGCCTGATGTTCAGTTTTCCGCTCGGCGTGGCGGTGATTTTTACCGGTGAAGTGATCCTTAATTTCGTCTTTTTCTGGCCGCTGTTTATGTCGGCTCTCTGGATAAGCGGTGGGCTTTATTTCTGGCTTCACCGCGAGCGCCACTGGCCATGGGGGCCGGGCACACCGCCACCTACGCTTGCAGGCAATCCGCTGATTTCCATTCTTGTGCCGTGCTTTAACGAAGGGCTGAATGCACGTGAGACTATCGAAGCGGCGCTGGCGCAACGTTATGAAAATATAGAAGTGATTGCTATCAATGACGGTTCTATAGACAACACTGCAACCGTACTGGACCAGTTAGCGAGTAAATATTCGCGGCTGCGGGTGATTCATCTGGCGGAAAATCAGGGCAAAGCGGTCGCCCTGCAGGCAGGTGCCGCGGCGGCGCGCAGCGACTTTCTGGTGTGTATTGATGGGGATGCGCTGCTGGACAGAGATGCGGCGGTGTATATGGTCGCACCGCTGCTTAATCACCCTCGCGTGGGGGCCGTGACCGGTAATCCGCGTATCCGTACCCGTTCAACGCTGATTGGGCGAGTCCAGGTGGGGGAATTTTCATCTATCATCGGCCTCATCAAGCGTACCCAGCGCGTCTATGGTCAGGTCTTTACCGTTTCCGGTGTCATTGCCGCTTTTCGCCGTCGCGCCCTGGCAGAGGTGGGGTACTGGAGCCCGGATATGATCACGGAAGATATTGATATCAGCTGGAAGTTACAACTGCGCCATTGGTCAATTTTCTTCGAACCTCGTGCGCTGTGTTGGATTTTGATGCCCGAGACGCTGAAAGGGCTCTGGAAGCAGCGTCTGCGCTGGGCGCAAGGGGGCGCGGAGGTGTTTATTGTCAACATGCGTCGCTTGTGGAGCTGGGAGTACCGGCGCATGTGGCCGCTGTTTCTTGAGTTTTGTATGTCAACCGCATGGGCCTTTGCCTATGCCGTCAGCATTCTGCTGTTTCTCATCGGGCTGCTTATTCCGATGCCCGAGTCTTTATATGTTCAGCACCTTTTCCCACCGGCTTTTACTGGCCTGATGCTGGGCGTGGTCTGTCTGTTGCAGTTCGCGGTCAGTCTGTTTATTGAGAGACGCTACGAGAAAGGTATTGCGGCGTCACTGTTCTGGGTTATCTGGTTTCCGGTGGTGTACTGGATGTTGAGCCTGTTCACTACGCTTGTGGCTTTCCCGAAAGTCATGCTGCGCCGCAAACGCAGCAGAGCTCGTTGGGTGAGTCCCGATCGCGGTATTGGGAGATTAAAACCATGATCCAACCATTAATTTTTACTGAACAACGGCTGTTTCCACGCGCGCTGGATCTGCTGTTAACTATCGTTGCCTGGCTGGGGTTTAGCTGGCTCATTTACAGAGGTCTGATAAGCGCGATTGAACATGATCCCTTTCTGGGGACGAGGCCGTTCTACACCACGCTCAGCACGTTGAGTATCTACCTGCTGGTGGCCTGTCTTATCGATCTGGCGCTGATCGGTTGGGCAAAATACAACCAGCTGCGCTTTCGTGTCGAACGCCGTAAGCGTCGGCCTGGACTTGAGCGTCATGAAGTGGCGGCAAGTTTCAATATCACCCCCGAACTGGCGCTAATGATGAATCAGGCCCAGGTTTTTACTCTCGCCCATTATGATACGGGGGCAATTGACCGCGTGTGGATGGCGAAAATCCTCGCTGACGTGCGGAGCGAGTAACGCAAAACCTGCCGGTCATTCTGGATGTTTACTGGCAGGTTTTTATGGATTGCCTGCGGCTCGCTGACGAAGTTAAGTTGTATTAGCGCAAAAAAGGCAGCCCGGAAATGCCAGGTGGCTTAAGATTGAAAAGGGTGTATCGCGGGATACACTTTATTTTTGCAAGTTGCGGTCAGGCTGGCCCTTGCCGAAACGCTCGGGCTGGCATTACTTTACAAATTGCCGCTTGCCCGCTGGCGGCTCGCTCACTATCCTCATTGCCCATGACTATCTTGACCGGTCCGACTCAACATAAAAAAAGGCAACTGAGAGCCATCGCGCTGCTTTTCGTTGCCTGCGTTGTCATGCTGATCTGTCTGACCCAGCGGGCCGCTATCCTGCATCACATGCAGGTCAAAGCCGCCACGCTCTCGTTGAGTGCTGAACATAGCTCGCAGGAACTTTCCTCCCCAGGGTTGTCACCCTGCGAATTGAGCGCCCACTCGCTGCTCTCCGCTCAACCCCTTCATTTTGATAACCTTCTGCTGTTACCCGGTCTGCTGGTTCTCGTTTTAGCGGTGCTGATCAAAATCAGCGTCCTGCCGAGGCCAGTGATCCTGTTCCGTCCTCCGCTCCTTCGAATACATCTCAAAAACTGCGTTTTCCGTGAATGACTGACATGGCTGTACCTGTTTAGTCAATTTTTCACGGAGAAAACTATGAAAACGCTTTTCAGGAGCCTGTGGTTCCTGTTGTTCAGCCTGTCCGCGGCCTGCGCTGCGGTACCGGGCTGGCCGATGACGCCTGACAAAGCCCATGCTCAGGTGCATGTCTGGCACGATGCGCCAGCAGACGGCAAAATTCGCCTGCTGCTGGATGTTACCCCTGATGAAGGGTGGAAAACCTACTGGCGAACCCCCGGCGACGGCGGCTTTCGGCCGGTAATAGAGTGGGCGTCGCAGGCCACTACCCAGTGGCACTGGCCGCGTCCCGTGCGCTTTACTTCCGCTGGCTTTAGCTCGGTCGGCTACGACCGTCGGGTGGTGTTTCCGCTGGAAATCACCACCGACGAGGTGCAGCGTTTGCGCGGGAAACTGACGCTTTCGCTGTGCAGTAACCTCTGCGTGGTTAACACATTCCCGCTGGATATCAATCTTGCCGCCGGTCCGTCGGCGGACTTTGCCAGCGCCTGGGATGAGGCGATGCGGGCGGTTCCTGCGACACACGGCGCGATAGCGGTTAAATCCGTCGCCACGGATCGCGACACCCTGACGGTGAAACTGACCTCGCCGCAAGGCTGGTCCCGGCCCGAGCTCTTCACCGATAACCCGACGGAGGCGACGCTTGCCCCGCTTCAGACAGCGGTTCAGGGTGACACCCTGACCGCACGGTTTAGCGTCAGCAACAGCCAGGGAGAGCCGCTGGCGGCCAACGGTTTGCAACAGATCGCGCTGCTGGTCAGCGACGGCGCGCAGAGCCAGCAGCTTACGGTTGAGCTCAGCCCCGGTCCCTCCACCACGCTCTGGCAGATCCTGGCCGTGGCGCTGGCGGGTGGTCTGATCCTCAACCTGATGCCCTGTGTGCTGCCGGTACTCGGAATCAAACTCGCTTCGCTGATGACCCTGGCAGAGAGCACGCGACGCCAGACACGGCTGCGTTTTCTGGCGACGGCGGCCGGGATCATCTTCTCGTTTCTGGTGCTGGCGGCGGTCGTTACCGGCCTGCGGCTATCCGGGGCCTGGATTGGCTGGGGCTTTCAGTTCCAGAATCCGTGGTTTATTGGCGCGATGGTGCTGGTGACGTGGATCTTTTGTTTCAGCCTTGCGGGCCTGCTGGAAATCCGCCTGCCTTCCACGCTTACCACCCGGCTGGCTACCGCCGGCGGGAACGGCATCGGCGGGAGTTTCCTGGAAGGCGCGTTTGCAACCCTGCTCGCCACGCCCTGTACGGCACCTTTCCTCGGTACTGCCGTGACCTTCGCGTTAGCGGCGCCTGTCCATCAACTGTGGCTGGTCTTTTTGGTGCTGGGTATCGGGATGAGCCTTCCCTGGCTGGCGATCGCCATGGCCCCCGGCGTGGCGCGCTGGCTGCCGAAGCCCGGCCCCTGGATGGGCAAACTGCGTCTGGTGCTGGTGCTCCTGATGCTGGGCTCCTGCATCTGGCTGATGACACTGCTGGTCAAAGAGTGGGGCGCGCGATATGTGTTGATTGGCGGCGGCCTGATGGTGGCGTTGTTCCTCTACCGCTGCGCAAAGGCCATGCCGCATCACAGAGAGAATCTGCGCAGCCTGGCGTTTGGCGTGCTTTTTGGCGCCGGGCTGTATGCGTTTCTGGCCCCGCAACCCCAGGGGAAGGAGGATTCTCCCCTCAACTGGCAGCCGCTGAGTGAGGCCGCGCTCAGCGAGGCGCTGGCTGCCAGAAAGCGCGTGCTGGTGGATATCACCGCTGACTGGTGTCTGAACTGCCGGGTTAATGAGGTTATGGTGCTTCATCGCCCTGAAGTGGTGGCGGCTTTAAACCGCGACGACGTGGTCCTGCTGCAAGGTAACTGGAGCCAGCCCTCGGCGGAAATCGAGCAGTTCCTGCGCCGCTACGGCGCCAGCGGTATCCCGTTTAACGCCATTTTTGGTCCTTCACGTCCGCAGGGACATGTTCTGCCCTCCCTGCTGAGCAAAGAGGCCTTACTGACCGCGCTGGCGAAGGCCGAGGCGGCTACACCATCTGATTTTACTGAGGAAAAATAATGAAGAAGATCCTGTCCCTGTTGATTCTGACGTTCAGCGCCGCCACGCAGGCGCAGCCCGCTGATTTACCCGAACCTGTTAAGCAAATCCAGAAGCAGGGCATCGAAATCATCAAGCCGTTCAGCGCGCCCGGCGGCGTAGAAGGCTGGCTGGGCAAATATCAGGACATGGGCGTCACGCTCTATCTCACACCGGATAAAAAACATGTTGTTTCAGGCTATATGTATGATGCCCAGGGCAATAACCTGAGCGAGAAGCTCATCAACGAGGAGATCTATATTCCCGCCGGGCGCGAAATGTGGAAACAGCTCACCGCCGCGCCGGGGATCAAAGAGGGCAGCGCGGACGCGAAATGTCAGGTGGTGGTGTTCGCCGATCCTTTCTGCCCCTACTGCAATAAGTTCTGGCATCAGGCGCAGCCCTTTATCAAGGATAAAAGCATCAGCACCACAACCCTGCTGGTGGGCGTGATCCGCCCGGACAGCGCACAGTATGCGGCGGCCATCCTCTCCGCGAAGGATCCGGCTAAAGTCTGGTATGACATGGAGAGCAGCAACGGCAAAACCAAACCGGCGCTGACGAGTAATACCCCACCTGCGGTGTTTAAGCAGATAGAGCATAACCAGCAGTTGATGACGCAGCTCGGCGCCAGCGGTACGCCTGCCATCTATTACCTGAATAAAGATCGCACCCTGCAGCAGATCGTCGGCTTGCCGGATGCTAAGCAGATGGCCGATCTGGTGGCCTGTAAATAAGCGACGCCTGCTTTAACCCTCTCCGCGTCCTGCAAAAGGTCGCGGAGAGACGCTGGCGTGTGATACTGGTACAGGGAATACTTGTTCAACAGCAGCCGTGTTCGTGCCGCAACGGCTGCTGTTTTTTATCTGTGTTTGATTGTTAACGCGGCGGGGCAGCTTTGATACAGAGCTGCCCTTATCATTTAGCAATGGGAAGGTCAGCATATCGGGTGGTGTATCGCGGGGATAGCATTTCTCGCTTCATCTGCCATTGTTGCTGGATCCCTTGTCCGGCAAAATAAAGCGTCCCATGACCGTTTTCAGCATTCAGGTGATCCAAGATATTCATCAGCTTTTGGCTATTTTTCCGGGGTGGATTCTCGTCAAACAGATTAAGTTGTGCGACGCCCTGGCTATAAAAATCTCCCAGCATGACGCCTGCTTTCTGATACCGATGTCCATTTTTCCAGATTGCGTCTAAACAGCGGATAGCCGCGCCGATGATATCTCTACTGTCCTGAGTCGGAGTGAGCAACGTGACTGATGCATTATTACTGTAGTAAGGCTCGTTCAGCGTAAACGGTGAGGTTTTCACAAAGACCGAAATAAAACGGCAGTACTGGTGTTCGGCGCGCAATTTCTCGGCGGCGCGTACGGCATAGCTACAGATGGCCTGACGCATCTCTTCATATTCAGAAATGCGGCTACCGAATGAACGAGAACAGATAATCTCCTGCTTTACGGATGGGAACTCTTCCAGCTCAAGGCAGGGTTGACCGCGTAATTCGCGGACCGTTCTCTCAAGCACGACGCTGAAGTGTTTTCTGATGAACCCTATATCGGTATCTGCCAGCTGTAATACTGTTTTGATGCCCATACTTTCAAGCTTTTTTGTCAGACGTCGACCCACACCCCACACTTCTTCGACGGGTAGAGCGGCCATCAGTTTTCTCTGGCGATCCACATCAGACAAGTCAACCACGCCTCCGGTCTGCCGCTGCCATCGTTTTGCCGCATGATTTGCCAGCTTTGCCAGGGTTTTAGTCTGTGCAATTCCTACCCCAACGGTCAGATGCGTGCGCTGTAAAACAGTGGCTCTGATTTCGCGTCCAAACTCCGAAAGATCGCGACAGTTACGCACGCCGGTAAGGTCACAAAAAAGCTCGTCAATGGAGTATCTTTCGCAGCGGGGAGACATCTCTTCAAGCGTCGCCATCACCCGGTTGGACATATCTGCATAGAGTTCATAATTGCTACTGAAGCAAACCACCCCATGCTGCCTAAAAAGATCTTTTTGTTTGAAGTACGGCTCACCCATTTTCACAAAGGGTTTTGCTTCCGCAGAACGTGCGATAACACACCCGTCGTTATTTGATAAAACGACGACTGGCTGGCCCTTCAGGTCGGGGCGAAAAACGGTTTCGCAGGAAGCATAAAAAGAGTTCACATCGCAGAGTGCAAACATGATCAGCTCCCGAATTTCACGACAATGTTCTGTGCGGGGCCTGGTAAAGCACAGGGAATAAAAGCACTGAGCATAGGGAATGCCACGATCTGGTGTAACCTGGTAGATGTGAAAAGCAGCATTATGATTATCGCTAAATTTACTGTGTTTATATACAGTATTGTATGTCGGTAGCAAAGATCAAGGGATGGGAACCTTCTGGACACTGAATCGCCACAGATAATCTAGACACTTCCGAGCCGCTGATAATATTGGTTTTCGTATTCAGTTGGTGGCATATGATCACTCGAACCATGCCGACGCTTACTGTTATAAAACATTTCGATGTAATCAAAAATATCACCGCGGGCTTCTTCTCGCGTTCCGTAGATCTTTTTCTTTATCCGTTCACGTTTCAGTAGCTGGAAAAAACTTTCTGCGACTGCGTTGTCATGACAGTTACCGCGACGGCTCATACTGCCCTCCAGCCCGTATGATTTCAGGAACGACTGCCACTCATAGCTTGTGTACTGACTGCCTTGATCAGAATGAACCAGCACCTGCTTTTGAGGATTACGTCGCCACACGGCCATCAGAAGTGCATTCAGGACAATATCCTTTGTCATCCGGGGCTGCATTGACCAGCCAATAACTTTGCGCGAGAACAGGTCAACAACCACAGCCAGATACAGCCAGCCTTCGTGAGTCCGGATGTAAGTGATGTCCGTTACCCAACGCTCATCCGGTGCTTCCGGGTTGAACTGCCGCTGGAGCCTGTTGGGCGTCACGATGCTGGTTTCACCCTTACGTGCCCGTGGGCTACGGTACCCGACCTGAGCCCTTATCCCGGCTCGCTTCATCAGTCGCCAGACACGGTTAACTCCGCACTGTTGTCCGGTATCCCGCAGGTCGAGGTGGATCTTGCGATAACCATAAACGCAACCCGACTCCAGCCAGAACTGCTTTATCAGCCCCGTCAGCCTCAGGTCAGCATGATGCCGCCGTGAATCCGGCTGCTGAAGCCAGGCGTAAAAACCACTCGGATGCACATCCAGCACCCGACAAAGCAGTCGGACAGGCCAGCAATGGGTGTTGTCACGGATAAAGGCGTACCTCAGTCGGACAGCTTTGCGAAGTACGCCGCGGCTTTTTTTAATATGTCCCGTTCGTCGGTAACCCGCTTCAGCTCTTTCTGGAGGCGTCGGATCTCGGCCTGAGCGTCTGACTGGACTTTATTGGTTGAGGAATCCGGGCCATATGCCTTTATCCAGGCATAAAGACTGTGGGTGGTGATACCGAGACGTGTTGCCACGCTGGAAACAGAATGGCCGCGATCAACAACCTGTTTTACCGCTTCAATTTTAAACTCTTCGGGATAACGCTTACCGCTCATGGGCACCTCTCTTTAAGTCATCTTAAATGACTCTGAGGTGTCTGTTAAACCCGTGGCGATTCACATTAAATGAATTCATAAAAGACTTACCACCGGTTCCTTTTGTACGACCAAGCATCCGAAGTTTTATCGCTCAGTTGGCGATAGGTGAGCGCCGTGAGTTCAGAAAACAACTCAGGACGGTATTAACGGGCGATACGGCCTTTCATATCCGACGCCTCGCAGCAGAATCTTTCGCTGAGCAAACACCACAGAATGACGACTGGCCTTTAATACGTGATTTACGCGAACATTTACGTGATGTTTTTCAGGTGATTTATACTGCTGGTAGAACGGTTGAGTGGCATCATTTCTGGCTCAGATATCTGGTTCCCTATTTCAAAATAATTCAAGATAACGAAGGAATAAGAATGCATGTTCATCGTATTGCTCAATGGGGTAATACTGATACGTCTGGAGCAATAACTTTCTGGATGGAAGTGCTAGACTTGAATTGGTTTGATGGTAATGAAATTGCAGATCAATTGGCAATGCATCTATCCAGAATAAAACCAGATAACGTAGCCTTAATCGTACCTTTGGTTAAACGCCTGCTTAAAATGCCACGATCTGAGCATAGTTCCTTAGGCAAGATCGTGGCTATCTGTGTAACTGCAGGAGCAATAGGTGATGATTTACTCTGGCAGTATATAACAGAAGAAATTAGAGAGGAAGATATATTAGGTTATCGATTTAATCACAGTTTACGTTGCCAATCACATGAGTTTGATAATGAAAGATTTCTGCATCACCATATGGAGAAATCAAATGATTTATTAGACTTGGCTTTAAATGCAATCGAATGTTGGAGCAAAAAACGTTCATCACGTTATGGTAACATTTGTTTAGGTTATGGGCATGGTTTTCTGAGTGAAACGTCTTTCGCGGTCACTCATAGTAAACGGGGTGTACACCATAAATATGGTGTTGAAATTCTTTTTGATGCAGTTGAGGCTGCTATTTTCCATCAAGCAGAAATACATTCAAATTGGTGGCAAATAAATTGCGAGCGTATTTGCTTCAATCAGGAAGGGGCTTTTGTTTATTTTGGAATACTGGCGTGTGCTGCGTCACCTGGTTCCAATATTGATATAATAGGCCGCATGCTGAATGACCGGAATATGTTGGAGTTTGAGCTTTCGTATGAATTGGGAAAATTGATACAATCAGCATTTAGTTTGCTTTCCTGGCAAATACAAGATGCGGTAATGGCGTGTATTTTGTCTGTGCGAAGTGAATATACTTCAGATGATAGCAATCTATGGAGATTGAAAGCACAAGCAGAGTATATCGCATCGATCCCTTGCCATCTGCGTTCCGCTCACTTGCAAACAGTCTTCGATGAATATGAAAGAATAGCTGGTACAATCATCTTGCGGCCTCATACTTATTCCCAAAGTGGCTGGGTTAGCGCTCCTTTCTCTTATGATGTTTTTCTAAATATCACCAATAGTGGAGTATTGAAGCTATTATCTCATTATGAAGGATACAATCGTTGGGATTGGAATGATTTTCTTGTTGGAGGAGAGGAACAGGTTGGTAGGCAGTTAAGCGAAGCAGCCTCTCGACAACCATCAAGATTTATTATGTTTTTGCATGATTACTGGTTAGATATACCGTCAAAGTTCCGTGATGATGTTTTGGATGGCGTCATTACTTATCTTGCCCATCGTTATGGAAATTTAAGCACTAACGGTACATGGGAAGCAATCGAAGAGCCTGATGCAAACTTTCTGGCAGAACAGATCCTTGATGAATTGGAAAGACACCCTACGCAATGGCGGCGTAAACGTATATCAGCCAAAGCTATTGAAGCTTGTGCCAATGTTATACAAGATCTAAAAGTTGTAGAACGCTTGATTTTTTTGGCTATAGATTTCGCAGGTCTTATTGAGGAGGACTCCATCGAAGGTGACAATATTGATTTAATTAATAGAGGTATCAATATGGCAAAAGGTGATGTTGCAGATGCCCTGATGATTCTAACTAATCGTATTTTGGAACGAGATGAGCAACTTCCCGCTTTGCTACCACCTACGTTGCGACGCTTTGCTAACGATGAGCATCCAGCTATTCGTGCATTAATATTACAACGTTTGCCATTCTTGCAAAGCAAGGTTTTTGATTTGGGTTGGAATTTATTTGAGATTGCTATAAAAGAGAGCGCAGGGCTTTGGACTATTGCCGAGCGGTAATGCTGCCAACTTACTGATTTAGTGTATGATGGTGATTTTAAGGTGCTTGCGTGGCTTCCATTTCCATCAGATGTCCTTCCTGCTCCGCTACTGAAGGCGTGGTGCGTAACGGCAAAAGCACTGCCGGACATCAGCGCTATCTCTGCTCTCATTGCCGTAAAACATGGCAACTACAGTTCACTTACACCGCCTCTCAGCCCGGTACGCACCAGAAAATCATTGATATGGCCATGAATGGCGTCGGATGTCGCGCCAGTGCACGCATTATGGGCATTGGCCTCAACACGGTTTTACGTCACTTAAAAAACTCAGGCCGCAGTCGGTAACCTCGCGCATACAACCGGGCAGTGATGTGATTGTCTGCGCTGAAATGGACGAACAGTGGGGCTACGTCGGTGCTAAATCACGTCAGCGCTGGCTGTTTTACGCGTATGACAGGATACGGAGGACGGTTGTGGCGCACGTCTTCGGTGAACGCACTCTGGCCACACTGGAGCGTCTTCTGAGCCTGCTGTCGGCTTTTGAGGTCGTGGTATGGATGACGGATGGCTGGCCGCTGTACGAATCACGCCTGAAGGGAAAGCTGCACGTTATCAGCAAGCGTTACACTCAGCGCATTGAGCGACATAACCTGAATCTGAGACAACATCTGGCAAGGCTGGGACGGAAGTCACTGTCGTTCTCAAAATCGGTGGAGCTGCATGACAAGGTCATCGGGCATTATCTGAACATAAAACACTATCAGTAAGTTGGAGTCATTACCTTGCCGAGCAATGTCTTTATTATGCTTACCACAATCATTATGAAAAAGTAAAACCTCTATTGCTTCGTCTTCGTAGTGAGGGTATTGATAAAGATCTTGAAACATGGGGGCGCATTTCAGCTTTAGCTAACATTACTGGATATATAGACTTTAACGAATTTATCGCAGATTTGAGGATTCTGAATTCAACCGAAGCTTGGCTTGGTGCAGCTACTGTCTGGACAAATATTGAGAATCTTCAACAACATCGGGATAAGTGTCTGGCAGGAATCGACGCAGGTTTAAAAACGCAAAATAAGAATGCGCTTGAAGTGGCAGGGCAGTTAGCACTTATTTTTGACGATAATAACAAATTAGTTTTTTTATCAATCGAGCTTTTTTCTTGCTGCTTTTCAGTCTTGAAAAAATATAATCGTGATGAGAATAAATATCATCTATTTTTCAGGGTTCATGAATGGCTAAATGCCATTTCGCAACAGGACCCGGCACAAGCTTTGGCTTTGGTAGAAATTTATTTGGACTATATTTACTATAGTAAGCACTATCTATATGACCATAATGACAGTCTTTCTCAGTTAATGACTCGCCTATTTGCGGAGGCCGAAGAAAGAGAAGAGTTTGACTCTGGAGAAATGTTAAAACGCGTGGTGGCAATACAAGACATGTTGCTTTCTATGGGAGTTGAAGGCGTTGCGGATTGGTTAAAGGCAGCGGAGCGCCCATAAGTGAATTGATCGACTCGAGCTGCAAAATACTGAACCCATGGACATATTAGGGCCAAAAAACACTAAAAAGGTATTTTTCTATGGACATTTTGTTTGAAGGTAACTAGCTCACTTAACTGAAAAAATTTCATGTCCATAATCGATCATCTTTCCTTTAAATTGATGAGGCGTTTTGCGATCTTACCGGGGTCAGCAACTGTTACAATCTGGACGCCTTTGGCCGCGAAATCCGCCGAACGGTACTACAACATACACACCTCACCGTCGGGGTAGGGATTGCGCCCACCAAAACCCTCGCCAAACTGGCGAACTTTGCGGCAAAAAAATGGCAGCGGCAGACCGGCGGCGTGGTCGATTTATCCGGCGTTGAGCGTCAGCGCAAGCTGATGGCGGCGCTGCCCGTCGAAGAGGTATGGGGCGTCGGGCGACGGTTGAGTAAAAAGCTCAATGCGATGGGCATTCATACCGTGCTGGATCTGGCGAACACTCCCACCGACCTGATTCGCAAGCATTTCAGCGTGGTGCTGGAGCGTACCGTCCGCGAGCTGCGCGGCGAGTCCTGCCTGGGGTTTGAAGAGTTTGCCCCGCACAAGCAGGAGATCATCTGCTCCCGCTCGTTCGGCGAGCGGATCTCAGACTATGAGGCGATGCGCCAGGCCATCTGTAGCTATGCTGCCCGCGCCGCCGAGAAGCTGCGGGCCGAGCACCAGTACTGCCGGTTTATTTCGGCTTTCGTGAAGACCTCGCCGTTTGCGCTGAACGAGCCTTACTACGGCAATAGCGCCTCCGTCAAACTGCTGACGCCAACCGAAGACAGCCGGGACATCATTAACGCGGCGACGCGCTGTCTGGATCTCATCTGGCGAGAGGGGCTACGCTATCAAAAAGCGGGCGTCATGCTGGGGGATTTTTTCAGCTCTGGCGTCGCGCAGCTTAATTTATTTGATGAAAATCCGCCGCGCCGCAATAGCGAAAAGCTGATGGCTCTCGTCGACAAATTAAATGAGCAAGGGCGCGGAACAATCTGGTTTGCGGGGCAGGGAATAGAGCAGCAGTGGCAAATGAAAAGGGAGATGTTGTCTCCGCGATATACCACACGTTTTTCGGATTTACTGCGCGTCAAATAAATGGCTTTCACTAAAATAGTGCAAAGCCTGAAAGTAAATATTTGTCGAAAAGGAAAGATATATCCCTGGACGATCAATAATTGCGCTATGGTGGTGGTTCTACACACCTGCCCGGAGGGGCTATTCCCAACATAAAATTTGAGTGCCCGGTTTGCAAGAGCAAGCGGTTTCGTTTTACCTCTTTTAGCCCTACGCAAACCCAACCTCATGGTGCTGTATGTTCCGTCTGCGGAACCCGACTCACCGCACATTCATGCGTGCCAATGCCAAAACGAAGACGCTGGCCAAAACAGGTGGTTTAGGTGTTAAAAGGGGGGGCTAATGCTGGCCCTCCCGATAAATGATTTTGCCGCTACGCTGACGACATTTTATATTAACTGCCGTTTCGTTATTCCTGAAAAATAGCCAGCTTTATTTTTACGGCTCGCTTATTTTATTAATTAATTCTGGCCCCTGGTTTTTTACGTTTCCCACCGCCCGGGTGACAGGATGCCAGTGGAAATCATCTGCGGGAACGGCGCCGCTCTGCGCAATCTCTTCTGCTTCTTTACCGCTTACCGTCTCGCGGAGCCATTCACGTGCCGCCTGCGGCGTCAGTACCAGCGGTCGTCGATCGTGAATATCCACCAGCCCTTTATCCGCTGCCGCGGTCACAATCAGGAATCCTTCCGCTTCATCCCCGCGTGCGAACGGCGTACTGCCGATCGCGGCCATAAAGAGGGGCTGTCCATCGGCACGGTAGATGAAGTAGGGCTGTTTTTTCTCTCCCTCTTTTTTCCACTCGAACCAGCCGTCGGCAAAGACAATCGCCCGGCCATGGTTCCATAGCGGTTTAAACATCCGGCTGGTGGCGGCGGTTTCGTGCCGGGCATTGATCAGCGGGGCTTTATCCCACCAGCCAGGGGCGTAACCCCAGAATACCGGGTCGAGATGTAACAGGTCGTCGCGCTCGCTGAGCAGCAGCACTTTGGTGCCGGGCGCAACGTTATAGCGCCCGATGGGTTCCGGGTCGTAGGGGATGTCGCAGTCTGCTTCATCCGCCAGAAAAGCAAGATACTCTTCCCGGGTCTGGGCCTGGGCGAAACGTCCGCACATAGTTACCTCCGGTGGTTTTTCTTAAGTATAGAGGGTGAATTTCCCGGAACTGTAACCTCAGCGGCGGACGGTTGTGCTAAAAGCGATTAACGCGTCACCACCACATCGGTAAAGGTAAAGCGTTTTGGTTGCCCGTCGGCGTGATAGCCGATGCGCAGCGTGCTGGCCGGTAACCGAAAAACGGGTAGATGGAATAACACCAGAATCAGGCGTATTGATGGGAATATCTACCGGGATGATGCTGCGTCAAGCATCGGGCATCTCAGGCGGGTTTAAGACCCCTCCGGATGACAAAATCCATCGACTAACTGCTTCAGAAGGCAAATAAGCCCGGCCAAAATCAGCAGAAAGGCCAGCGCGGTGAATAAAACAATCGTCATCCTCGACTCCATGTTCTCAGTTTTGTTTGGTAAAAATCTTAGATCGCATTTTTCATTTGTCATTATCTTCCGGGTATTTTTCTTATTGCTGGCAGATTCGATGCCGGTCAGAGGCGGACATATCCAGGATGAGGCCCTATAATCCTCCACGCCTGAAAACCTTCTGCTCTGAGGATCCCAGATGACGACCTTTTATCAACTTACGGCCACCAGCCTGCGCGGTCAGCCCATTTCTATGGCCGACTATGCGGGGAAGGTTGTGCTGGTGGTGAACACTGCCAGCCAGTGTGGCTTTACACCCCAGTACGCTGGTCTTGAAAAACTCTACAAAAAGTATGCCGACCAGGGGCTGATAGTGCTGGGTTTCCCCTGCAATCAGTTCGGTAAGCAGGAGCCTGGCGGCGCGGACGACATTGCCCAGACCTGTCACGTCAATTACGGCGTCAGCTTCCCGATGTTCGGGAAAGTGGAGGTCAATGGCGCAACAGCGCATCCTCTGTTTCGTTATCTGAAAGAGGCGTTGCCCGGCGTACTGGGGGGACGAATCAAGTGGAATTTCACCAAGTTCCTTATCGGACGCGACGGCAAACCGCTCAAACGTTTTGCACCGATGACCACTCCGGAGAAAATGGAAGCCGCTATCGTCGCTGCACTTGAACGCTGATTAATGCAGGCGAACCAGAGAGATGAGAGGGGAAAAGCCGGGCGCGCTGCGCTTGCCCGGCCTGAAGACTTATCGCGCCGCCAGCTCCCGGCGGATAATCTCTGCTCCTGCGCTTAACGCATTGAGCTTGCCGTTAGCCACCTGACGGGACAGCGGGGCCATTCCGCAGTTGGTCGACGGGTAGAGCTTGTCGGCATCCACAAACTGCAGCGCTTTGCGCAGCGTAGCGGCCACTTCCTCTGGCGTCTCGATGGTGTTGGTTGCCACATCAATGGCGCCGACCATCACCTTTTTACCGCGGATTAGCTCCAGCAGATCCATCGGCACGCGCGAGTTGTGGCACTCCAGCGAGATGATATCGATATTCGAGGTCTGCAGTTTGGGGAACGCCTCTTCGTACTGGCGCCACTCTGAACCCAGCGTTTTCTTCCAGTCGGTGTTGGCTTTGATGCCATAGCCGTAGCAGATGTGGACAGCGGTTTCGCACTTCAGCCCTTCAATGGCGCGCTCCAGAGCGGCGATCCCCCAGTCATTCACCTCATCAAAAAAGACGTTAAAGGCGGGTTCGTCGAACTGGATAATATCAACCCCGGCCGCTTCCAGCTCTTTGGCCTCCTGGTTGAGAATTTTTGCAAACTCCCAGGCCAGTTTTTCCCGGCTTTTGTAGTGGTTGTCATAGAGCGTGTCGATCATGGTCATCGGGCCCGGCAGCGCCCATTTGATCGGCTGGGTGGTGAGCTGGCGTAAATATTTCGCATCATCAACGAACACCGGCTTCTGACGGGCCACGGCGCCGACCACGGTCGGCACGCTCGCATCATAGCGGTTACGGATTTTAACCACTTCGCGTTTCTCAAAATCGACGCCGCTGAGGTGCTCGATAAAGGTGGTGACAAAGTGCTGGCGCGTTTGCTCACCGTCGCTGACGATGTCAATGCCAGCCCGCAGCTGATCGTCGAGGGACAAACGCAGCGCATCTTGTTTACCGGCGAGCAGTTCTTCGTTCTGCAATTTCCACGGCGACCAGAGGGTCTCCGGCTGCGCCAGCCAGGAGGGTTTCGGCAGGCTGCCGGCAGTGGAGGTGGGGAGCAATGTTTTCATAACAGGTGACCTTATTGTTTTAATTGAATCAACGCGCGTACTGAGCAGACCATTGCTCAAGAAGAGTTTTGTACGGTTTGATAAAGTGTTTCTCGGTAAATTTTCCCTGCTCAATGGCCAGCTGGCTACGCTCTTCGCGGTCGTAAACAATTTTGGTCAGGGAGTGATCCTCGTTAGTCAGGCTGGGCTGGTAACAGTGCCCGGCGACCGAATTCGCGTTGTAAATCTCAGGGCGATAAATCTTCTGGAATGTCTCCATCGTACTGATGGTGCCGATAAGCTCCAGGAAGGTGTAATCGCTCAGCAAATCGCCGGTGAAGAAAAACGCCAGCGGCGCGGCGCTGTGTGGCGGCATAAAGTAGCGCACCTGCAGGCCCATCTTTTTGAAGTACGCTTCTGTTAACGAAGAGCCCTGTTGCTGGTACTCAATGCCTAAAACAGGATGGGCATTACCGATGCGGTGATAGACATTTTTATTGGAGACGCTGAGGCAGATAACCGGCGGCTTGCTGAAATTGGCCTTATATTCATCGGAATTAACGAAGTGCTTAAAGATATTGCCGTGCAGTTCGCCAAAATTAGCCGGAATAGTGAAGGTCGTCTGCTGTTTATTATGATCCGGCAGAAGAACGCTAAAATCGTAATCCCGGACATAAGAGGAGAAGTTATTCCCGACGATCCCTTCAATGCGCTCGTTGGTTTTTTTATCAATGATGTTGGTTTTTAAGATCTCAATCGCCGGGAAGGTGGCGTGATTGTTTTCTCCCGCGATATTCATCTCTACGGAGATGATGTCCAGCTCTACGGAATAACGATCGCCGTTCGGGTTGTCCCAGTGCGCTAACGCATTGAAGCGATTGTCAATCATCACTAACGTATTGCGCAGGTTCTGCTGACGGCTTTCCCCGCGGGCGAGGTTGGCAAAGTTGGTGGTGATCCGCGTGTTTTCGGATGGGTTGTAATTTTCATCGAAACGACTGTGGGTAATCGTGAAGGTGAAAGCGTTATTCATGGTGATGTTTCCCGGCTCTGACATAAAGACTGAAATCCCCTCGCGGTTACAGAAGTCAGTCTGTATGTTGCTAATACGTTAATATGGCTTAAGTTATGCCAGAGCCGGGGAGGGAGTGAAAGCGACTAAATTTCATTGCAACATGAGTCATCTTCATGATGGTGAAAAAATTTCACTCTGCACTCTCCGTATGCCGTTCCAGATCCAGCGCACTGGCGCTGGCGGGGTCGAAAAGTGAAAGACTTTCAATTTGATCCAGCATGATGACCTTGCGAAACGCCATGGCGCTTTTGGGCTGTGAATCGAGCGTAATATCGTGGTCGGCATACCATTTACTGTAGTTATGCTCAATGCGCAGGCTCAGCGTCTCGCCGTCGCGGTAGCCGCTCAGCATCGGGATCAGCACGATGTTGGCGGTCTTTTCATATTCCAGGGTTGCGGTATGGATCATCCCGATATAAATCCGCCGCGATTTCAGCGTCACCAGCGCCAGTTCGCCTTCCTCCATGCACTGATAAAGCAACTGCTCAATGCCGCTGGCTTGCGACAGACGCTTGTAAAGCTGCTTGCGGCCTTCGCCGTCCAGCCTGGCGCTGCCCGCCCAGTTCGAGCGATAGAGACAAAACAGAATGGCAAAAGCCAGCATCACCACCACCGGCGCCTGGATGCCCAGAAAGCTCCAGTTCATAAAATCCACTTGCCAGTTAGCGTTGTCCTGCGCGGTTAAGTGGAAGGTATTGGCAGTGTAAGAGAGCCCGAGCAACAACAGCCAAAGCAGGCCGGTGGCGATCACGCCCTGCAAAACGAAGATACAGCCGTACAGCGCGACCAGAAAATAGACATCCCAGCCAAAGGAGCGCTTAATTTTAAACCGGGTGGAGAGGTCACGGCTGGTGTACCAGTATCCGCTCACCATCAGCACCATAAATATCGCTGTTCCCATATCAGGCCCTCTTCAGCGCGTTAACATGGCGCAGGAAGTCCTGTCGCACCTCTTTGCTTTTATAGTTGACCGAGGCGTTACCATCCTGATCGATAATAATGCGGTCTCCGTCCTCCACGGCCTCAATAATCTCCTGCTGACTCATCACCTGTAAAAGCGACTCAGGGCTGGAGAAAATGGAGGTAAGCAGGCGTCTCATAGCGTGGGCTCCTTATAGACAAAAAGCCTAAGCATGGTAGGGAATTGAGAATATTGCCTTAAGGTTATGCTGAAAAGCGCCAGGTTACGTTCAGCCTTTTGACCCTCCACGCCACCGGAATCATGTTAATCATTAATGTGTCATTGACGTGGCCAAAGTTGTACAGCCTGGGTGTGGAACTGAGAGGTCAGTAGGGCAGTTTATGATGCGCTGGCAGCTCTGTTTTCAGGTAGGGTTCCATAATTGATGGGGGATAGTTAAGTCTTGTTAATTAATCACTTATGGGGAATAGTTTTTGTGAATTTTGAACCCGAGATAATTTTTAGTGCTTTTTAAGGCGTTGTTATTTTTGAAAATAACCTACGCTGCTATTTAAAATCTCAAAAAGTTGTACAGTTAGTATGTACAACTATGGCGGTTTGGTATATTTTTAACATCACTTTAACCCCTAACCTAAATGTCAATCCGGAGTACCTATGCGAGGTAACAGTTCGCGCCAAAGTTCAGCTGAGGCAATCACCGCCTATTTTAATAAAGCCAGTCTGCGTAGCCAGCAGGAGACGCTGGGGCTCATTGTCGGTGAAATTCTGAATGAGGGACGTAATCTGAGCCGTCTGGCTATCTGTACCAGGCTATTACGACGGGTAGAAGAGACGGAAGATGAAGCAGAAATTGCCCACTATAATGAGCTTATCGCACTGTTTTTTGAACGATAGAGAGTGTTAGCGCTTCTGTGGCTTAAAGCAGTCGATATAGGAGTTTGCGCAAAGAGGGTAAAGCACCTTACGCAAAATAGTATATTGATAGTGCGATGAGAGGTAGCCCGGCTACGTTCAGTCGCGTGAGAACAGTTATGCATAGAACGAAATCTGAAAAACTGAGGGACGATCTTATTGGCGAAGCTGTGTTGTTAATTTTAAAAGACAACGGTCCTATAAATTTTAAGACGCTGGCCGTTAAACTGAAAATTATGGCCAGCATAGAGCGTGATGTTGAAAGACGAAGTGCGCTGTCGGCGGCAGCATTAGAGGTTGAGCAAAAGGTTAAATCCAGTAGTGGCGTACAGACAGAAGTCAGAAGTCATTGTTATGTCAACAGAATGCACCATTTTATGGTGACTGATACTCAGCATAAATACGATAAAAAACATTAACCTTGAGTGGATAATATGGAACCTAATATTTCTCAGCACACACCGCATTTCAATGCCCTTCAGGATCAGGCGCTGGCATCCTACTTCCGTTCAGCCGGAGGTGCCTTGTCCGTTGAGTCAGCCATATTAGGTTCAGCGATAAGATGTATTATTCTCAGTGGTGATAACCTCACCAATAAGCAAATTATTCTTCAGTTAATTTACGCGCTTGAACAAACATCGGATGAAGAGGCTGCCGATGTCATACGCAATACGCTCGAAATTGTTGTGGGTTTCACGCAGGATGATATTTAAGCATCCCTTACGCCTGCGGAACCCGCGTACTAAAGGTCGTGTAAAATAGCCGACGCCAACTGCCCTTAACCAGGGCAGGAATATATCCTGAACTATCATCACACCTGTCCCAGCCTGATTTCCCCGTCCCACCGCGACACCTCTCTGCACATTCCCGTTTACAGCACTCTGTAAAATAAAATAGTATACCCCCCTACAGTATCCAGGAGCCTCTCTCATGCCACATTCACCTGAAGACAAAAAACGTGTCCTGACGCGCGTGCGCCGCATACGCGGACAGGTCGATGCCCTGGAGCGGGCGCTTGAGTCCGGCGAACCTTGCCTTGCTATCCTGCAGCAAATCGCCGCGGTGCGCGGCGCCGCAAACGGGTTGATGGGCGAGATGGTCGAAATTCACCTCAAAGATGAGCTGGTGACGGGCGATACCACCGCCGATCAGCGGGCTGTAAGAATGGCGGAAGTCGGCCATTTGCTGCGCTCTTATCTAAAATAAACACCTGACATCACTAAAAGGAAAGCAAGATGAAATCACGTGCTGCTGTTGCATTTGGCCCTGGCCAGCCGTTGAAAATCGTTGAAATTGATGTGGCGCCACCCAAGAAGGGTGAAGTGCTGGTCAAAATCACCCACACCGGCGTGTGCCACACCGACGCGTTTACCCTGTCGGGTGACGATCCGGAAGGCGTTTTCCCGGCGGTGCTCGGCCATGAGGGCGGCGGCGTGGTGGTGGAAGTCGGCGAGGGCGTCACCAGCCTGCAACCGGGCGATCATGTCATCCCGCTGTACACCGCAGAGTGTCGCGAGTGTAAGTTCTGTAAATCCGGCAAAACCAACCTCTGCCAGGCGGTGCGCGCCACCCAGGGTAAAGGGCTGATGCCGGACGGCACCACCCGTTTCTCATACAACGGTGAGCCGATCTATCACTACATGGGCACCAGCACCTTCAGCGAATACACCGTCTGCGCCGAAATCTCGCTGGCAAAAGTGAACCCGCAGGCGCCGCTGGATAAGGTCTGTCTGCTGGGCTGCGGCGTCACCACCGGTATTGGTGCCGTCCACAACACCGCCAAAGTGAAAGAGGGCGATACCGTTGCGGTATTCGGTCTGGGCGGCATCGGTCTGGCGGTGATCCAGGGCGCGGTACAGGCGAAAGCCGGACGCATTCTGGCGGTGGACACCAACCCGGAAAAATTCAAGCTGGCCGGTGAGATGGGCGCGACCGACTTCATCAACCCGAACGACTACGACAAGCCCGTTCAGGACGTCATCGTTGAACTCACCGACGGCGGCGTCGACTTTAGCTTTGAGTGCATTGGTAACGTCAACGTCATGCGCGCGGCGCTGGAGTGCTGCCACAAGGGCTGGGGCGAAAGCGTGATTATCGGCGTGGCCGGTGCCGGTCAGGAGATCAAAACCCGTCCGTTCCAGCTGGTGACTGGCCGCGTATGGCGTGGCTCCGCCTTTGGCGGCGTGAAAGGGCGTACCCAGCTGCCGGGTATGGTAGAGGACGCGATGGCGGGCAAAATTCAGCTCGATCCGTTCATTACCCACCGCCTGCCGCTGGATCAGATCAACGAGGCATTCGACCTCATGCACGAAGGGAAATCCATCCGTACCGTTATCCATTTCGGCGATAACTGATAAACCTTCTCTCTCCCGCTGCGCCTTTATGGGCAGCGGGACGACATCTCTTTAAAAATCATTGCGAAAGTGTGACCAGTGTTGCGATTTTAGCCGTAATCAAATTCTCGGTAGTGCCGATGACTATTTTACAGGCGTGTTTCCACGCATCTTACCTATGAGAGAGTCAACGGCTATGGACACAACAACAACAGTTCGGGCGCAACATAAGCTGGGCTTCCTGCATCACATCAGGCTGCTTCCGCTTTTCTCCTCGATTTTGGGTGGCATTATTTTGCTGTTTGCCCTGAGCGCCGGGCTGGCAGGTTATTTTTTATTGCAGGCCGATAAGGATCTGCGAGATGTGACCGCTGAAATTCAGGTGCGTACCGGGTTATCAAACAGTTCAAACCATCTGCGCACAGCGCGTATCAACATGATCCATGCGGGCGCTGCCAGCCGTATCGCCGAAATGGATGAGATGAAAAAGAACATCGCGGAAGCGGAACAGCGGCTCAAACAGTCGCAGGACGGTTTTGCCGCCTACATGAGCCGTGGCGTTCGTACCCCTGCGGACGAAGCGCTGGATGGCGATCTGAAGACCAACTACCAGGCCTACATTGATGGCATGCAGCCGATGCTGAAGTATGCCAAAAACGGCATGTTTGAAGCCATTATCAACCACGAAAACGAGACGGCGCGTCCGCTGGATGATGCCTATAACGCGGTGCTGCTGAAGGCGATCAAGATCCGTACCGAGCGCGCGAATATGCTCACTGAACAGGCGCATACCCGCACCCAGTTGGGGCTGATGTTTATGGTCGGCGCCTTTGGTCTGGCCCTGGTGCTGACGGTGATCACCTTTATCGTGCTGCGTCGCACGGTGATCAACCCGCTGCAACGTGCAGCTAACCGCATTGAACATATCGCCAAGGGCGATCTGACGCTGCCAGAAGAGCAGACCGGGCGCAGCGAAATTGGCCGTCTGACCCACGACCTGCAAACCATGCAGCGCTCGCTGGTGGGTACCGTGGGCACCGTGCGTCAGGGTGCGGAAGAGATCTATCGCGGCACCAGCGAAATCTCCGCCGGCAACACCGATCTCTCATCCCGTACCGAACAGCAGGCCGCCGCTATCGAGCAGACCGCAGCCAGCATGGAACAGCTGACCGCGACCGTGAAGCAGAACGCCGATAACGCGCACCACGCCAGTAAACTGGCGGAAGATGCCTCCGGTAAAGCCAGCCGCGGCGGCCAGATGGTCTCCGGGGTGGTGAAAACCATGGGCAACATCTCCAGTAGCTCGAAGAAAATCTCTGAAATCACCGCGGTGATCAACAGCATCGCCTTCCAGACCAACATCCTGGCGCTGAACGCCGCGGTGGAAGCCGCCCGTGCCGGTGAGCAGGGCCGTGGATTTGCGGTGGTCGCCAGCGAAGTCCGCACCCTGGCCAGCCGCAGCGCCAACGCTGCTAAAGAGATTGAAGGGCTGATCAGCGAGTCGGTTTCGCTCATCGATCAGGGCTCCGGGGAAGTGGTTGCCGCAGGCAACACCATGAGCGAAATCGTGGAAGCGGTTAAACGCGTCACCGATATTATGCTGGAGATCGCAGCCGCTTCCGACGAGCAGAGCCGGGGCATTGTACAGGTCAGCCAGGCGATCTCGGAGATGGATAAAGTGACCCAGCAGAACGCCTCGCTGGTGGAGGAAGCCTCTGCCGCCGCGGCCTCGCTGGAAGATCAGGCTGCCCGTCTGACTGAAGCGGTAGGCGCTTTCCGCCTGCAGGGTATTGGCCAGGCCCGCAGCAGCAGTAAAGCGGCGCCAGTCGCGCCAGCCGCACCGCTGCGTCCGGCAACCGTCGATGGCGATAACTGGGAGACGTTCTAACCCCCGTGCGCAATTTGCCCGGTGGCGGCTGCGCCTTACCGGGCCTACGGGTTCGGCACGACATGTAGGCCGGGTAAGCGTAGCGCCACCCGGCAATAACGGTGCACCATTGCCACCCGGCAAAAAAGGGTTCATGTTTCGACATGAACCCTTTTTTTATTCCCCGCTATGATGGATGTAAGGGCTCAAGAGGAACAGGACGATGAAACGATTTACGCAGGTGGTTTGCACAGCGTGGTTACTGGCCGGGTGTGCCTCTGGCGGCAGCGTGGGGGTTGGCGGCATCGGGATCGGCGGCGGCGGGGGGAGCAGCGGAGTGGGTGTCGGGTTATCCTTCCCGGTGGGCGGCAGCACATCGACCGTCGATAACGGACAGGCGGACTGCGACGGCGACGTGTACCGGGTGCAGCCGCGCTATCCTGAGCAGGCTGCGGCGCAGAACTATTCCGGCAGGGTGACGGTCTCGTTTAACGTCAAGCTCAATGGCCGCGCGACGGATTACCAGGCCGCAGGGGATAAACCCTTCTTCGAGGAGACAAAACGCGCCGTCTTACGCAGCTGCTGGCCAGCTGGCGTCCATCAAAACCTGGTGGTCAGTTACCAGAACGGCACAACGGCGACCTGGATCGAAAATTCCCTCTCCGCTAAGCCGTAGAAATAAAAAAGCCGGCCACAAGGGTGGCCGGCTCGACGGTTAAACGCGATTACTGTTTATCAGGCAGGGCATAGGCGATGATGTAATCCCCACGGTCCGGAGACTGACGCGCACCACCCGCATTGATGATGATGTACTGCTTGCCGGTTTTCGGCGAGACGTAGGTCATCGGCCCGGACTGACTGCCCACCGGCAGACGGTCCTTCCAGATCTCTTTCCCGTTAGCGGTATCGAACGCGCGCAGGTAGAAATCCTGCGTACCGGCGAAGAACAGCAGGCCGGACTGCGTGGAGAGCGAGGCGCCCAGCGTCGGCATACCGATCGGAATTGGCATATGCATACGGATCCCCAGCGGACCGGTATCTTCCACGGTACCTACCGGTACCTGCCACACCAGCTTGCCGGACTTCAGATCCACGGCAGACAGGGTGCCGAACGGCGGTTTCTGGCATGGAATGCCCAGCGGAGAGAGGAAACGCTCGCGCATCGCACCAAACGGCGTACCGTCCATCGGTACAATCCCCATTTCAATACCGCTGGCGTTTTTGGCTACATTGGCGCGTGGCACCATGTAGTTCGCCAGCCCCAGACGCATATCGTTGACGAACATCAGGCTGTTGTTCGGATCCACCGAGACGCTGCCCCAGTTCATCCCACCCAGTGAGCCCGGGAACTGCAGGGAGCGATCCAGACCCGGCGGGGTAAAGACGCCCTGATGACGCATCTCTTTAAACTGAATGCGGCACAGCAGCAGGTCAACCGGTGTGGCACCCCACATGTCCGATTCGGTCAAAGTCTGATTGCCGATCATCGGCATGCCGACGGAGTATGGCTGGGTCGGGGAGTAACGCTCGCCTTCAACGTTTCCGGCAGGCACTGGACGCTCTTCCACCTTCGCGACCGGCTCGCCGGTTTCACGGTTGAGCATAAAGATCATGCCCTGCTTGCTGGTCTGCACCAGCACCGGGGTGGTGCCGCCTTTACCGTCCGGCAGATCGTACAGGAGTGGCTGCGATGGCAGGTCAAAGTCCCACAGATCGTGGTGGGTGGTCTGGAAATGCCAGCGCACCTGACCGGTTGTGGCATCCACCGCCACAATGGAGGAGCTGTATTTGTCATCCATTTCGGTACGCTGACCAGCCCAGAAGTCCGGGGTAGCGTTACCGGTCGGGAGGTAGATCAGGTTCAGCTTCGCGTCATAGGACATGGCTGACCAGACGTTCGGTGTTCCGCGGGTATAGGTTTGGCCTTCCGGCGGCAGGCCGGTGATGTTCGGGTTGCCTGGATCCCAGGCCCAGGCCAGCTTACCGCTGTGCACGTCATAGGCGCGCACCACGCCCGGCGGCTCATCGGTGGAGAAGTTATCCGCCACACGACCACCTACAACCACCACATTGCCCGCCACCAGCGGGGTGGAGGTTTGCTGATAGTAGCCCGGCTTCACTTCACCCATGCCAACGCTCAGGTCAACCACGCCATGCTCGCCGAAGTCTTCACACAGCTTGCCGTTGTCGGCGTTGATGGCGATAAGACGGGCATCGGTGGTCGGCAGGAACAGACGACGCGGACAGGCGGCAGGCTGGGTTTCTGTCTGTGACGTTGTCACATTTGGAGTCTCTTCAAAGAAGCCCAGACCACGGCAGCGCTGCCAGTTTGGCGCGGTGGCTTTGGAATCATAGCGCCACTTCTCTTTGCCGGAGTCCACGTCCAGCGCCAGCACCTTGCTGTACGGCGTACAGACGTAGAGCGTATCGCCAATCTGCAGCGGAGTGTTCTGATCTTCCGCGCCGGAGCCGTTGCTCTGGGGAATGTCGCCGGTATGGGCAACCCAGGCTACTTTCAGATCGTTAACGTTCTGTTTGTTAATCTGATCGAGGGCGGCGAAACGGTCGCCGTGGGTGGTGTTACCCCAGTGTTCCCAGTTTTTCTGCTGCTGCCCCGCGGGCACCGGTTTTACCGGTACAGGTTCGTTAGCCGCGACCAGGGTTTGCGGCTTAAACATCCAGCCGAAGCTCACCAGCATGGCGACGGCCAGCACGGCAGCAACGCCGAATGCCGGAGCTTTGTTAACCGGTCGATCCGTGCCGCGCAGGAACGGCCAGACGATGGCGGCGAGGAACGCCAGCACCGCAAAGGTGAACAGGCGCGAGAAGAGCGACCAGAAATCCCAGCCTGCGTCGCTCACGGCCCAGATCAGCGAGGCGATAAACGCCACCGCGTAAAGGAGAATACCGCTGGTGCGCCCGCGCGCGATCAGGAATGCGGCGATCAGCATCACCACGCCCATGATCAGGAAGTACCAGCTTCCCCCTACGGTGGCGAGCTTAAAGCCCAGACCACCGACGGCCAGTCCGATGATCGCCATCAGACCAACCAGTAGCCACTGCAGGAACCGGGGGAACCCACGTAGCGAATTACCTATAGCCATTTCTGTCTCCTGAAATAATCTTCTCTTCACTGGACAGGGCAGACTCAGCCCTGAACCAAATGGATAACAGAAGAGAAAATCCATGATGAAAAAGTCTAGCCTGACGCCGTTAAAGCGCCAGTGAGCTCACCGCTGCGTTATTTGAATGAACCATTTGGTGAAATCGGCGGGTATGATAAATCTGTTAAATTGTTTAGTGCAATTGTTAATGAATGATTTCGCATTATTTGAGTAATGGAAACAAAAAGCCCGTCATCACGACGGGCTGGAGAGAAGTGGGATTAGACGGGCATCGATTTACGTATCGCGCTCAGCAGCGTCTGGGTGGCGGCGGAGAGCGGGGCATCCACGCGGGTTAATACCCCAATGGGTTCGCCGGGGCCGGGTGTGGTCACCGGCAACGCCACCAGCGTGCCCTGACGCAGATCCTCTTTCACCGCCCCGGACGGGACAAACCAGACATAGTCATAATCGACCGTCAGCTGACGCGACAGCGAGGCCGACAGGGTTTCAATGCAGCCTGGTGGCAGTTTGCATCCCTGGGTTTGCAGCAAGGTTTCGGCATTCTGGCGCGGCACGGTGCCTTTCGGCGACACCACCACCGGCCACTCCATCACCCGGCTGAGGGTCACGGTATCGTTGAGGATCGGATGGCGCGGACGTACCACCAGCTTCAGGGATTCCAGGAAGAGCAGCTCATAGTTCAGGCCGCTCATCAGCTCCGGGTCCGACATTCTGCCGATCCCCAGATCCAGTTCGCCCGACTTCAGGCCCGCCAGCAGCATGGTGTTATTCATGGTGGCGACCTGCAGGGTGATGTTGCGCTGCTGCTTGTGGAACTGGCCGATGACCGCCGGCAAAATGCCCAACGCCGCGGTGGGCAGGGCACCAATGCGCACCACATCGGGCACCACATCGTTACGCCGCGTCAGCGACTGGCCTGCGGTATTCAGGGCATCCAGGACTTTGACTGCGTGGGTCAGGAACTGCTCCCCCACCAGCGTCAGTTGTGCGCCCAGACGCCCGCGTTCGAACAGCCGGGTGCCGGTGAGTTGCTCCAGCTCGTTCAGCGTTTTTGAAAGCGCAGGCTGGCTGAGGTTAAGGGTTTCAGCCGCGCGCCCAAGCGTACCCTGCTGAGCGACGGCCACAAAAGTGTGCAAATGGCGCAGACGAATGCGCTGAGAAAACAAACCATTTTTTTCCATAAGCGATGTTAAAAACAGAGCCTTCAACGTGACAAGGAAAGTTATTTAATTTTGATAACTTGATAGCAAAATATCGTTAACATTTCATCAGGTTTAGTAAAGCATTGAATAAAATCTGTCGCTTACATGCGCTATCAAGGGCGGCCAGGGAGGAAGTTATGAGAAAGAAAGCCATTTTGCATAACAAAATGGCAACATCAGACGGGCTATGCTTCCCGCATTGCATAGGCGTGGCGCTGGCAAATATGACAACGATCCGCCTCAGAGGAGAAGGTGTAGAAGGTGTGATGGCAGCTGCGACAGGTTTTTGCCGCAAACGGATAGCGTTGTGGCGTTGCGGCATGTATCTGATGCGCAATGCGGATCGCATCGGAAAAACAGACTGCGGTACAACTGTTACACCCCGTACAGCGGGCAGGATCCCACTCCAGCGCCGTCTCAGTGAGCTGAAGCGCGTTTTCAGGGCAGGCTCTGGCGCAGGCGCCGCAGGCCACACACCGGGATAACGACAAGGAGAGTTGGTACTCGCTGAAGGTCGATAAGAGCGCTCTGCGGGCGCGGCGACCGACGCGGACCCGGCCTGACTGGACGTTCTCCTCGGGGATGCGTAACCAGTGGCGACGTAGCGGGTTAACGGCGCGGGGCGTCGGCGGAAAGATTTGCCACTCCGGCTCCCGGAGCTGCCGCAGGGTAAGATTTAATTCGGCGACGGCCCGGACCCACACCGGATGGGCCGCGCTCTCCAGTTCCACGCCCCGGATAGCGTACTGGAAATGCCACATCAGCAATTCATCGGCGGTTATGCAGGCTGAAAACGGCGCGACTAAGCGATCGGCCTGATAGTTCCTGAGCGCAGGTGACAGATTTTCTGGCGCGTCGGTGGGGCACGGAAACAGGCAGTTACCGCAGCGCAGACAGCTCGCGTCATCGATCGTCTGCCCGGCGGCGGAAAGGGTAATGGCCGCCACCGGGCACGCGTCTGCACAGGCGCGGCAGGGGTGGCGAGGGAAGGTGTTACGCAAACAAGAAGCCCCCACGCCGGGGGGCGCAGGGGGCTTAGTGTTAAGGCGAAAAATAGCCATCAGTGAATGTTAAAGAAAACAAAGCGGAACGCGATCTCCGCCAGCACCAGCAGCCCGCCACCGACCAGGAGCCCGGTTCTGCGGTTGCGCCAGCCACTGACGGCAAAGAGAACCGCTCCGAGGACGGAGGCTATCCAGCTGACCAGGCGCAGCCCTTCGAGCCGGGCAAATGCCTCCAGCGGCTGATGAGGCAGCGTCACCACGTTTTTCAGCGGCGCGTTGGCAAGATAATCCATGTACGCAGGCTGAGCCAGCAGGCGGATCGCGACAATACTCACCACGAACACCACCGCCAGGCGCATCAGGGTGCGACGCGTCTGCATCACCGCATCGGTGTTCAGAACGGGCAGCCAGGCCATCGCCACCGCGCCGAGGATGCCCACTGCGCCATAGAACATCAGCCAGGTGTTGAAATGCATCCAGGTGATGATGGTGCTGTTGGCGTAGATGGCACTCATGCACCAGACGTCAATCAGCCCCAGCACTGCCGCAACGGGTAACAGGAAGCTGACGAGTCTCTTTTTCACCAGCAGGATCAGCGTACACAGCCCCAGCACAGCCAGATAGAAGCTGGCAAAGACGATTTCACGGCTTAACCACGAGCTGGCGACGTGGCGCAGCGCGTTAAAGGCATTGAGCGGATAGCCCAGGTGCAGGGTGGAGGCGATTAACCCCAGGCCGCCCATCACGCAGGCTATCAGCAATACCGGCAGCAGCTGACGCGTTGCCTGCGGTACAGGTTTTGCCGCCCCTGCGCCGAATGTGAGGAACAGCGTGATGCCAACGGAACCCTGTACCAGAAGGGTAAATATCAGTAATGGCAACTCATGCATGCGGTTGCTCCTCTTTCTCTGCCCCCTGGTGCGGCTTGATCACCAGGTTAGGATGCGTGATGGATGAATCCGGCAGTCCCTGCACATCGCAGATGCTGCCGTAGCGGGCGCGCAGCTCGTCAATCGGGCCGAACTTGATAGCACCCAGCGGGCAGGTGGCGACACAGACGGGCTGCTCTCCTTTGGCCTGTAGATCGACGCAAAAATCGCATTTGGACATCTGGCCCGTCTCTTCATTCATCTGCGGCGCGCCATAAGGACACGACCAGGCGCAGTAGCCGCAGCCCACACACTTGCGGGTATCAACCCGCACGATGCCGTCGCCGGGCCGCTTGTGCATGGCCGTTGTCGGGCAGTTTTTGGTGCAGATCGGATCTGCGCAGTGGTTGCAGGAGATCGACAGGGTATAGGCGAAGACGTTCTGCGCCATGCCGCCCTGGCCGGTCGGGATAAACCCGCCGCCTTTCACCTCGTAAACGCGGCGGAAGCGACGCCCCACCTCGAGATTATGTTTATCCTTGCAGGCCACCTGGCAGGCTTTACAGCCTGAGCAGCGGGACGAATCGATAAAGAACCCCAGCTGTTTATCGCTGACGGGAGGAAAATCATTAAACTGCTGCGTCATACTTTGCGACCTCCACAAGCATGGTTTGATGAGCATTACCTTTAGCAAGCGGAGTGATACGCGCCGAGCTAAGAACGTTTGGACAACCGCCGAGATCGACGCCGTTGGCGTCCGGTTGCCACCAGGCGCCAGCCTGCATGGCGACGACGCCAGGCATGATCCGGACGGTCACTTCTGCCGGCACCTGGCAGATGCCGCGCTGGTTATGAATACGGACCGTGTCTCCCTGGCGAATGCCGCGTTTCTCCGCATCCAGCGGGTTGATCCACAGCTTCTGGACCTGCACCTCCTGCAGCCACGGGTTGGCGTACTGGGTGGAGTTAGCGCGGTTTTTTCCCTTCCAGGTGATGAGCTGCAGCGGGAACTGTTTCGTCAGCTCATCTTCAGGGCCTTCCTGGGCTGGAACGTAGTGCGACAGGGCAGGGATGTCCGGGTTATGCATGTCATAGAGCCGCTTTGAGAAGATCTCAATTTTGCCCGACGGCGTCGGGAACGGGTTATTCTCCGGGTCGCGGATGTTCGCTTCGAAGGCGATAAGCGGTTTGCTTTTGAACAGATGCTGACGCTGTTGCTGTAACTCGCTAAAGGTAGGCAGATGTTCATCTGGCATGGAGAGGCGCGTCTGCTCCCAGATGTGTTCAATCCACTCTTTCTCACTGCGGCCTTCGCTAAACTGCGCTTCGATACCCAGCTTCGCCGCCACCTCGCGCTGCCAGTCATAGTCAGAGCGGCGTTCGAACTCAGGCTCAACGATCTTTTCGGACAGAATCAGGTAGCTGCCTGTTCCCCATGTCTCGCCGATGTTCCAGCGCTCCATAAAGCTGGTTTCCGGCAGCAGGAGATCCGCATAGCGGGCGCTAGGCGTCAGGTAGAGATCGCTTGCGACAATAAACTCAATTTTGGGTAATGACTCCAACTTACTGATAGTGTTTTATGTTCAGATAATGCCCGATGACCTTGTCATGCAGCTCCACCGATTTTGAGAACGACAGTGACTTCCGTCCCAGCCTTGCCAGATGTTGTCTCAGATTCAGGTTATGTCGCTCAATGCGCTGAGTGTAACGCTTGCTGATAACGTGCAGCTTTCCCTTCAGGCGTGATTCGTACAGCGGCCAGCCATCCGTCATCCATACCACGACCTCAAAAGCCGACAGCAGGCTCAGAAGACGCTCCAGTGTGGCCAGAGTGCGTTCACCGAAGACGTGCGCCACAACCGTCCTCCGTATCCTGTCATACGCGTAAAACAGCCAGCGCTGACGTGATTTAGCACCGACGTAGCCCCACTGTTCGTCCATTTCAGCGCAGACAATCACATCACTGCCCGGTTGTATGCGCGAGGTTACCGACTGCGGCCTGAGTTTTTTAAGTGACGTAAAACCGTGTTGAGGCCAATGCCCATAATGCGTGCACTGGCGCGACATCCGACGCCATTCATGGCCATATCAATGATTTTCTGGTGCGTACCGGGCTGAGAGGCGGTGTAAGTGAACTGTAGTTGCCATGTTTTACGGCAATGAGAGCAGAGATAGCGCTGATGTCCGGCAGTGCTTTTGCCGTTACGCACCACGCCTTCAGTAGCGGAGCAGGAAGGACATCTGATGGAAATGGAAGCCACGCAAGCACCTTAAAATCACCATCATACACTAAATCAGTAAGTTGGCAGCATTACCCAATTTTGGATTCATCTTCCAGGACTTTTACCGCCTGATGAATATCCGGGTTCTGGTTGGCGAGGTAGTTGCCCGCCAGCGAGAACAGGAGCCGAATATTGCTCTTCAGCTGCGTTGCCCCTGTCAGGCCATCTTCCGGCGTCACCTTGCTGGCGTCATCGGCGGCTTGCACCCAGTTCATGATCGAGATTTTTTCTTTCACCGGGTTGTCAGGCATCTCCGGGCCAGTGGCAAACTTACGGTTGCCGATGCCGCCGTAGCCCGCTGCCCAGCCGCCTTTTACGCCGACGTTACCGGTGATGGTCGCCAGCAGCGTGGAGCCACGGGCGGTGCGCTCGCCGCAGATATGGCGCTGCGGCCCCCATCCCTGGATCAGCGCCGCAGGTTTGGTGGTAGCGTAGTCGCGGGCGAGCTGGCGAATGGTCTGGGCCGGGACGTGAGTGATTTTTTCCGCCCATTCCGGCGTTTTCACCACACCATCTTTTTTGCCCATCAGATAGGCCACCAGCGACTCGTTAGCAGGTACCCCTTCCGGCATGTTCTCCTCATCGAACCCCAGGGTATAGCGATCGATAAAGGCTTTATCGTGCAGGTTTTCGCTGACGATGACGTACATCATCGCATCCATCAACGCGTTATCTGTTGATGGTAAAAGCGGAACCCACTCATCGGCCAGCGACGACACGGTATCGGAGTAGCGCGGGTCGACGACAATAAAGCGGGTGCCGTTCTGCTTCATCTGCTGAAAATAGTGGTTGGTATGGCCGAAAATGGTTTCCGTCGGGTTATGCCCCCAGAGGATAACCAGGCGCGTATCCTGCAACGTATCAAGGGAATTGCCGGTAGCGACCGTGCCGTAGGTATAAGGTGTGGCGGCGGCGGTATTGCCCATACTGACGGAGTGGTAATATTCCAGATGCCCGCCGGTCAGGTTCAATAAGCGGCGCATCATTTTATCGCCGGAAAAAGTGCCGCCGCTCACTGCGGTATTATTGTGCACGAAGCGGGATTCAGGTCCGTATTTATTCGTAATGCGGGTAATATTATCCGCGATAAGGGTTGTCGCCTCATCCCAGGATATGCGTTCAAATTTACCTTCGCCACGTTTACCCACCCGTTTCATTGGATATTTCAGACGATCGGGATGATAAACAAATTTACGATAGCTACGACCGCGCACGCAGGCTCGCATCACCGGCATATCGGGATCGAGTGCGGCATCCGGCCGGGTCGTAATCTGGGTAACCACGCCATCGGCAATATGCGCACGAATATCGCACTTACCGCCGCAGTCAAAGGTACTGCAGGTTTGCACCACCCGTGCGGCAGGCGTCGTACCCACCGCAGGGGCCTCTGCGCCAGGCGTGGAGGCGCTTGCACGCCCGGAGGTCAAAAAAGGCAAAGCGATGGCGGCGGAACCCGCCTTCAGGAAACTTCTGCGCGACACCCCGGATGGGAAGTCATCTTCATTGTTTTCAGGTACAGACATATTATTCCCTCATAAAAAATAGCCTTATTTTCCCTGATGCTTTAAAAGGGGTAGTTGATATTTATCAAAGAGGGTAATTAACCAGGATTAACGGCGGAAAATTCAGACTATTGCGATAATAATTATCATTTATTCTTAGTGCGGAAATTGAACAAATAAATCGGCCATAGAGTTAACGGCAACGAGAATATCAATAAATAATCAGAATAATAAAAGTTAAAATATGTACAGTGCTGCCCCTGTTAATAATGCAGGATATAAATGTTTGTTAGGGGATATTTTCGTTTCACTTAAGACCGGGTGTTTTATCCTCCTTGAACAGCGAAGCATGAAAAACAGGCAGCTAACCACTCAGATCACAATTCGTAAATTCTTCCAAACAGCAGCAACGGCCTTCTCTACACTCCAGGTAATATTCACTGGAGGCATGACATCATGGCGAACACCATCACGGCTGATGATATTCGGGAAAACTTTTCGCAGGCTATGTCGGCGATGTACCAGCAGGAAGTTCCGCAGTACGGCACCTTGCTGGAGCTGGTAGCGGATGTGAATCTGGCGGTACTGGAAAACAACCCGAAGCTGCACGAACAACTGGCCAACGCGGATGAACTCGCCCGCCTCAACCTCGAACGCCACGGGGCGATCCGTGTTGGTACGGCCCTGGAGCTGGCGACCCTGCGACGTATGTTCGCCATTATGGGGATGTTCCCGGTCAGCTATTACGATCTCTCCCAGGCCGGGGTGCCGGTCCACTCCACCGCCTTTCGCCCGGTAGACGATGCCGCGCTATGCCGTAACCCGTTTCGTATCTTTACCTCGCTGCTGCGCCTTGAACTGATCGACAATCTTGCCCTGCGCGAGAAAGCGGCAAAGATCCTCGCCCGTCGCAACATCTTTACTCCCCGCTGCCTGGCGCTGATTGAACTGCACGAGGCGGAAGGGGCGTTCACCCCGGCGCAGGCCGACGAATTTGTCCAGGAGGCGCTGGAGACCTTCCGCTGGCATCGTCACGCCACGGTCGATCATGAGACATACCTGGCGCTGCACAACGAACACCGGCTGATTGCCGACGTGGTCTGCTTCCCGGGCTGCCATATCAACCACCTGACGCCGCGCACGCTGGATATCGACCGGGTGCAGGCGTTAATGCCGGAATATGGCATCGAGCCGAAGATGCTCATCGAGGGGCCGCCGCGCCGGGAGATGCCGCTTCTGCTGCGCCAGACCAGCTTTAAGGCGCTGGAGGAGCCGGTACTGTTTGCCGGAGAAGAGCGTGGAACCCATACCGCGCGTTTTGGCGAAATTGAACAGCGCGGCGTGGCGTTAACCCCGAAAGGGCGCGAGCTCTACGATCGCCTGCTGGCGGAGGCCGGGACCGGCAAGGATAATCTGACTCACCAGCTGCATCTGCAGGAGGTTTTCCAGGCCTTTCCCGACAGCGATATCTTCCTGCGCCGCCAGGGGCTGGCGTGGTTCCGCTATCGCCTGACCCCGGCAGGAGAGGCGCACCGCCACGCCTTTGGCCCCGGCGACGATCCGCAGCCGCTCATTGAGCGCGGCTGGGTGGTCGCCCAGCCCATCACCTATGAAGATTTCCTGCCGGTGAGTGCCGCCGGGATTTTCCAGTCCAACCTTGGTAACGAGACTCAGGCCCGCACCCGCGGCAATGCCAGCCGTGATGCCTTTGAAGAGGCGCTGGGCTGCCCGGTGCTGGACGAGTTCACCCTCTATCAGGAAGCGGAAGAGCGCAGCAAGCGACGTTGCGGTTTGCTTTAAAAACGGTACTCTGCGGGGATGTGATAGCAACTGAAGGTCGATATGGAAAACGTCTCTTCCCCGATAGTGACCACGTGCCAGGGCGATATCTGCGGCATAACCGATGGCGATGTACAGGTCTGGCGCGCCGTTCCCTATGCCGCGCCGCCGGTGGGCGCATTACGCTGGCGTTCGCCGCAGCCGGTGGCAAGCTGGCAGGGCGTGCGTCAGGCTACCGCCTTTTCGCCGTCAAGCTGGCAAAGCAGTGAGTACTGCCAGCAGTTGGGTGGGGGCGATCCGGGCCGTTTCTCGGAGGATTGCCTCTATCTGAACGTCTGGTCGCCGATGGAACGTGCCTCGCCGCTGCCGGTAATGGTCTGGCTACACGGCGGCGGCTTTACCATTGGCGCAGGCGGGCTGCCGCCCTACGACGGTAAAGCGCTGGCCCAGCGCGGGGTCGTGGTGGTAACGCTCAACTACCGGCTCGGCCATCTGGGCTTTTTTGCCCATCCGGCGCTGGCGGAAGAAGAGGAGCGGGTGGTACATAACTTTGCCCTGCTCGATCAGATCGCGGCCCTGGAGTGGGTGCGCGACAACATTGCTGCCTTTGGCGGTGATCCGGCGAACATCACCCTGTTTGGTGAATCTGCCGGGGCGCGCAGCGTGCTGTCATTGCTCGCCTCGCCGCTGGCAAAGGGGCTGTTTCATAAGGCGATAATCCAGAGCGGTTACACCCTGCCGGACACGCCCCGGGAGCAGGCGCTTAAAAAAGGCGAGGCGTTGGCGGCCCATTTTGGGCTGGAAAACGCCACCGCAGAGCAGCTGCGGGCGATCCCGCCTGAGGCGTTCTGGCCGCTGACGGCACCACTCAACATAGCCCCCGCGCCGATCCATGGGGATTGTGTGTTGCCGGAGCCGATGCTGGAGGTCTTTTTTGCCGCCCGCCACCATCCGGTGCCGATCATGGTCGGCTCCAACAGCGATGAAGCCAGCGTGATGGGGGTGTTTGGCATCGATCTCGCCGGGCAGATCCAGAAGCTGCGCCGGGAGCGGCGGCTGGGACTGGGGCTTATCAAGCTGCTCTATCCCGGCGTCAAAGACGATACCGAACTGGGGCGTCAGGTATGCCGCGATATGGCCTTCACCACCCTGGGGTTTGTGGTGATGCAGGCCCAGCAGCGGGTAGGGGAGCCGTGCTGGCGCTACTGGTTCGATTATGTTGCAGAAGCCGAACATGCCACCTACATCAACGGGGCCTGGCATGGCAACGAGGTGCCGTATGTGTTTGATACGCTCACCCTCGCCGAGCCTGCCCGACAGTATGTTAATGCCAACGACCTGGCCTTTGCCGCCCAGGTTGCCGACTACTGGGTCAACTTTGCCCGCCATGCCAGCCGGGAGTGCGACACGCTGAATGGCCCGACGCGCTGGCCTGCGTGTCACCGCAGGCGGGACGTTTTGCTACGTATCGGAGTGAATAAACATGCGGGTTTTAAGCTTGAAAACCGATTTATGCGCGCCCGCATGGTGCTGTTTAAACGGGTGATGAAGCACCACGTCAGCCTGGATTAAGCAGACACGCGCGAAAGGCGGCCAGCCCCGCCGCTTTGCCGCGCGACTCCCGCAGCACCAGCCGGTAGCTGGCGCCGGTTCTTACGCTGCTGGCATAGGGCCGCACCAGCCGCCCGGCGCGGATATCCTCCGCCACCAGCGTCTCGTCGGCAATGGCGACACCCAGCCCCTGAATGGCGGCAGTGATCGCCAGATCCATGGTGTCGAAGTGTTGATTTTTGTGCATGGCAGGCGGCTGTACGGCCTGTTTCTCCAGCCACAGCGACCAGTCGGTTTTATCCCGCGTCGGGTGCAGATAGGTAAGCGACTCCACCGCTGTGCCCTGGCGCAGGGGGCTTAATACCGGCGTTAATGCCTCTTCAAACAGCAGATCACCCGCGCTCAGATGGGTGCCAAAAACAATGGCGGCATCATAGGATTCGGTTTTGAAATTGACGCTGTGATCGTTGGTGGTGGTCAGGGCAATCTGCAATTCAGGCTGCTCGCGCTCCACCTGCAAGAGCCGCGGCACCAGCCAGCGCATGGCGCAGGTGGGCACCTTCAGGCGCACCACGGTTTGTTGCGCCCGGGCCTGGTCCGCCACCGTGAGAAAATGTTCATACGACGCGCGCAGATCCGGCAGCAGGGCGCTGCCCTGAGAGGAGAGACGCAGCCCGCGGGCGTGGCGCTCAAACAGCGGAAAACCAAACCAGCTTTCAAGGGCGGCGATCTTACGGCTCACCGCCCCCTGGGTCAGGCAGAGCTCTTTTGCCGCATGGGTCAGATTCAGGTGTCGGGCGGTAATAATAAATGCCTCAACGGCAGTGAGCGGGAATGCGCGATGCGACACAGAACCTCCAGGTATGATTTTTTATCATGGCTATTATGACAACAATTCGATTGTCGCCACAATAGCGTTCAGGTTGAATAGTTATGCATTATTCACCAGAGGAAATTCCGATGACGCTGCGTACTCCGATACAACCCCGTTCCAAACTGCCGGACGTTGGCACCACGATTTTTACCGTTATCGGTCAGCTCTCCGCTGAACACAATGCCATCAACCTTTCTCAGGGTGCGCCGAATTTCGACTGCGATCCCGCCCTGGTGGCGGGCGTTCACCGCGCCATGCAGGCGGGCCACAACCAGTACGCCTCCATGACCGGGCTGGCGTCGCTCAAGGAACGCATCGCCGATAAGATCGCCTACCTCTACGGCACGCAGTACGATCCCGCCAGCGAAGTGTTAGTTACCGCCAGCGCCAGCGAAGGGCTCTACTCGGCCATCAGCGGGCTGGTGCATGCTGGTGATGAGGTGATCTACTTTGAGCCGTCGTTCGACAGCTACGCGCCGATTGTCCGTCTGCAGGGCGCTACGCCGGTGGCGATTAAGCTGACGGTGCCGGATTTTGCCGTTAACTGGGATGAAGTGCGTGCCGCCATTACTTCGCGCACCCGGATGATTATCGTCAACACGCCGCATAACCCGAGCGGGCAGGTCTTCTCGGCGGAGGATCTGGCGCAGCTTGCGGCGATCACCCGCAACACCGACATTATTATTCTCTCTGACGAAGTGTACGAGCACGTGGTCTTTGACGACGTGCCGCATCACGGCATGGCCACTCATCCGGGGCTGGCGGAGCGCAGCGTGATCGTCTCGTCGTTTGGCAAAACCTACCACGTCACCGGCTGGCGCGTCGGCTACTGTGTCGCCCCGGCGCAGTTGATGGATGAGATCTGCAAAATCCATCAGTTTTTGATGTTCTCTGCCGATACCCCTATGCAGTACGCGTTTGCTGAACATATGGCCGATCCGCAAACCTGGCTGTCGCTGGCGGCGTTCTACCAGCGCAAACGCGATCTGCTGGTCAACCTGCTGGCCGATTCACCGTTCCGTCTGCTGCCGAGCGCAGGCTCCTTCTTCCTGTTGGCGGATTACAGCCACTTCAGCGATGAACGCGACAGCGAGATGGTGAAACGGCTGATTGTTGATTACGGTGTTGCCACGATCCCGCTCTCGGCGTTCTATACCGACGGGACAGATAACAAATTAATCCGTCTCTCTTTTGCCAAAGATGAGGCGACATTACGGGCAGGTGCGCAGGCCCTGTGTCAGGTAAAACCACGCTAAGGAGTTCAGTCATGAAAGTAAAAGCCTTCGTTGTCGGCCTGGGGTTGCTGTGTTCGTTTTCCTCACTTGCTGCAACCGAATTACGTTACGGCGTAGAAGCTGAGTATCCGCCTTTTGAGAGCCGTAACGCCTCGGGTGATTTGGAAGGGTTTGATATTGAGCTGGGCAATGCGATTTGCGCGGCGGCGGCCCTGAAGTGCAGTTGGGTTGAAACCTCGTTTGACGCGCTGATCCCGGGGCTGGTGGCGAAGAAATTTGACGCCATCAACTCGGCGATGAACATCACCGACCAGCGTCGCCAGAGCATCGACTTTACCCAGCCGATCTACCGTATTCCGTCTCAACTGGTGGGCAAGACCGGTAGCGCGGTGGACGCCACCCCGGAAGGGCTGAAGGGCAAAACCGTTGGCGTGTTGCAGGGCTCCATTCAGGAAACCTACGCCAAGGAGCACTGGGAAAAACAGGGTGTCACCGTGGTGTCGTATAAAGATCAGAACATGGCCTGGGGCGATCTGATGAATGGCCGTATTGACGCCTCGCTGGTGATGTCTGCCGCCGGACAGGCGGGTTTCCTCAGCAAGCCGCAGGGAAAAGGCTTTGGCTTTATCGGTAAGCCGGTCGCCGATGACACCATCCTCGGCAGCGGGATCGGCTATGGCCTGCGTAAAGGCGATGAGGCCACCAAAAAGCAGCTTGATGCCGCTATTGATAAAGTCCGTGCTGACGGCACCATCGACAAACTCGCGCAGAAGTACTTCCCGGGCATTGATGTCAGCGTGAAATAATCATCTTACCCTTAGCCTCCGACGATGCTCTCCGTCGGGGGCTGTTTTAAACATAACTTTACCTCCGTTTCAGGCAATTCCCCTCGACAGAAAATTCTTTCGCGCTTTGTTCATATTCTCGCCTGCCAACAATTGGATTCTTAACCGTTTTTGTTTAGGCTGTGCCCTTTTAATGATGTTCTTTCTTGCCGTTGTTTCGCCTTAAGCGAAACCCACCACCCCACGACCATAAGGACGTTTTTCCAGGCATGAATCGCAGACGTTTTTTAAAAGGATCTCTGGCCGTAGCCGCAGTGAGCGGGACTTCCGGTTTCGCCGCACTCTTTTCCCAGGCGGCCAGTGCAGCTGAATCGGATATTGCGGACGGCACTAGCCGCCGTTTCGACTTTTCTGTGCTGCAATCCATGGCTCACGACCTGGCGCAAACACCGTGGGGTGGTGCGCCGCGTCCGCTGCCGGATACGCTCGCCACATTGACGCCGCAGGCTTACAACAGCATCCAGTACGATCCAAAGCAGTCGCTGTGGAACAACATCGAAAACCGCCAGCTTGATGTGCAGTTCTTCCATGTCGGGATGGGCTTCCGCCGTCGGGTGCGCATGTTCTCCCTGGATAACCAGACCGCCCAGGCACGAGAGATCCACTTCCGCCCGGAACTCTTCAACTACCACGACGCAGGGGTCGATACAAAGCAGCTGGAAGGGCAGAGCGACTTAGGCTTCGCCGGTTTCCGCGCCTTTAAATCGCCCGAGCTGGCGCGCCGCGATATCGTCTCTTTCCTCGGCGCAAGCTACTTCCGCGCGGTGGACGACACCTATCAGTATGGGCTCTCCGCCCGCGGCCTGGCGCTGAACACCTACGCCGACAGCACCGAGGAGTTCCCGGACTTCACCGCCTTCTGGTTCGAAACCGTTAAACCCGGGGCGACCACTTTCACGGTCTACACCCTGCTCGACAGCCCGAGCATCACCGGGGCCTATAAATTTGTGATCCACTGCGAGAAGACGCAGGTGATCATGGATGTCGAAAACCATCTCTATGCCCGTAAAGAGATCCAGCAGCTGGGTATTGCCCCGATGACCAGCATGTTCGCCTGCGGCAACAACGAGCGCCGCGTCTGCGACACCATCCATCCGCAGATCCACGACTCCGATCGTCTGGCGATGTGGCGCGGCAACGGTGAGTGGGTTTGCCGTCCGCTGAATAACCCGCAAAAGCTGCAATACAACGCCTATACCGATAAAAACCCGAAAGGTTTTGGTCTGCTCCAGCTTGACCGCGACTTCTCCCACTATCAGGACATCATGGGCTGGTACAACAAGCGCCCAAGCCTGTGGGTTGAGCCGCGTAACCAGTGGGGCAAAGGCACCGTCGGGCTGATGGAGATCCCGACCACCGGCGAAACCCTGGATAACGTGGTCTGCTTCTGGCAGCCGGAAAAACCGGTGAAGGCGGGGGATAAACTGAACTTCCAGTACCGTCTCTACTGGAGCGCCAAGCCGCCGGTCCGTTCTCCGCTGGCAAACGTGCTGGCTACCCGCACCGGCATGGGCGGCTTCCCGGAAGGCTGGGCCCCTGGCGAGCACTACCCGAAAGTGTGGGCGCGCCGTTTTGCGGTCGATTTTGTCGGCGGCGATCTGAAAGCGGCCGCGCCAAAAGGGATCGAGCCGGTGATCACCCTCTCCAGTGGCGAAGCGAAGCAGATTGAGATCCTCTACGTGGAGCCGTTCGATGGCTATCGCATCCAGTTTGACTGGTACCCGACCAGCGATTCGACCGATACGGTGGATATACGGATGTTCCTGCGCTGCCAGGGCGAAGCGATCAGCGAAACCTGGCTGTATCACTATTTCCCGCCCGCGCCGGATAAACGTCAGTATGTAGACGACCGCGTAATGCGTTAAGCCTTTGTCGGGTGGCGGCTGCGCCGCCCGGCGTTGCAGAGGAAGCACGATGACCACACCAACTGAAGAGATCATTCCCGTCAATGCGCATATCGAACTGCGTGCCGCCGACGAGCGTTACACCACCGAGCTGCATAATCTGGTGATCAAAAACCGGGCGTGGTTGCAGGACTACCTTAACTGGCCGCAGTATGTCGGCACCGAAGAGGACACCCGCCAGAACATTCAGAGCAACCAGATGCTGCATCAGCGCGGTTACGCCAAAATGTTCCTGATTTTTCACGATAACGCGCTGGTGGGGGTGCTGTCGTTTAACGCCATCGAGCCGCTGAATAAAACTGGCTATATCGGCTACTGGCTGGATGAAGCCCATCAGGGGCAGGGTATTTTGTCCCAGGCGCTGGAAGCGTTTATCCGCCACTATGCCGGACGCGGAGAGATCCGCCGTTTCGTCATCAAGTGCCGCGTTGACAACGCCGCCAGCAATCAGGTGGCGCTGCGCAACGGCTTTGTGCTGGAAGGGTGTCTGAAAGAGGCGGAATTCCTCAACGGACGCTATGACGACCAGAACATCTACGCCCGGATCTGCACCTCATAATGCGCCAAGCAGCGGCGTGCGGGTGATATGCTGCGCGCCGTTAATCACCTTAGCACCACGCAGGTGGATCATCTCGCCTTCCGCCGCCTCGATCACCGCGTCATCGGTAATCTCAATATGATGTTCGATCAGCACTTCCCCGCGAATGCGCGCCCGGCCCTGAATCACCACTTTGTCATCTATCAGAATCGGCCCGCCGCGTAGCCAGGCTTCGCCGCCAATCAGTACATGGTGTTTGATGACGCAGTTGCCCTCAACCAGGGCATTTTCCGCCACCTGGGAGCTATAGCGCAGGGTAGGGATGGCATCCTCCTCCAGCCCCGCAAGCAGGCGCGCGTTGCCGTAGACTTTGGCGCAGTCGCATACCCAGACGTTATTCTCTTCGTTGCCTTCGAGCAGCGCGTTGTCAAAGATTTCAGCGCGATGCTCAACAAAGGCGTAGCTGACAATGGCGTTGCCGTAGATCTGCGCCTGATGCACCACCCGCGACTGGCTGACGGTCGCCTCGCCGAAGATGCGCAGAATCTGCTCATTGTCCGGGGTTAACCCTTTGGCGGCGATCACCATGCTGTTGTGCAGAATACGGGCGTTTCCAAAAAGATGGCATTCGCCGCGCACCACCGAAGACTGAACGGTGACGTTGTCACTTAGGCGCGCCCCATGGCTGATCTCGGCTCCGTCCACCCAGGCGTTATCGCCGACAGACGCCTGATGACTAATTACGCAGGGCCGGGTAATACGCGCGTTACCGCTCACTTGTGCCCCGGCAAAGACCACGCTGTTCTCGTCGTAGATCCAGCAGTCATCTTCGTGCGAGAGCGCCGATTCGTCGTCGATCCAGCCGCCCCGGGTGCCGCTTTTCACATCGCTGAAATCACGCGCGGCGATAATCTGGCGCACCTTTACCGCTGTTTTGGTCTCGCCATCCTGCCAGTGGTGCAGACGGCTTTCCTCGCTAAGTCGATATTTTTTCATCACTGTGCCCGCAGTTGTCCTCTTTACTAAACGTAGCAAACTTTAGCTTGATCGAAACACTGGCATCGGTAAATGAAACTCCTTAAACTAGCATTTCAAATATAATTTATAGATTAAAAAATATGTATAAAACGCAAGCAACTGAACGCGTTCTTAATTTGCCAGCTGGTTACTACGGTATAGTGCTGGGGACCATCGGTATGGGCTTCGCCTGGCGCTACGCCAGCACCATCTGGCCGGTGCCGCACTGGCCGGGAGAGATGCTGGTATCGCTGGCGATGGCGATCTGGCTGCTGTTGACCGTGGCGTTTATCACTCGCGCGGTGCGGTTTCCCGGCAGCGTACTGGCGGAGATGCGTCATCCGGTAATGAGCAGCTTTGTGAGTCTGTTCCCGGCCACCACCATGCTGGTGGCGATTGGCTTTGTGCCCTGGTATCGCCCCCTGGCATTGGCTCTGTTTAGCGTGGGCGTGGTGGTGCAGCTGGGCTATGCGGCGTGGCAGTCCGCCGGGCTGTGGCGCGGCAAACATCCGGAGGAGGCGACCACTCCCGGGCTCTACCTGCCGACGGTGGCCAACAACTTTATCAGCGCCATGGCCTGCGGCGCGCTTGGGTTTCACGATGCCGGGATGGTGTTTCTCGGCGCGGGAGTCTTCTCCTGGCTGAGCCTGGAGCCGGTGATCCTGCAACGGTTGCGCAGCGCGGGGGAACTGCCTGCGCCGATGCGCTCATCTCTCGGTATTCAGCTGGCCCCTGCGCTGGTGGCCTGCAGCGCGTGGCTCAGCGTCAACGGCGGCGAGGCGGATACCTTTGCCAAAATGCTGTTCGGCTACGGCCTGCTGCAATTACTCTTTACCCTGCGGCTGATGCCCTGGTATCTGTCGCAGCCCTTTAATGCTTCATTCTGGAGCTTTTCGTTCGGCGTCTCGGCGCTGGCCACCACCGGTTTGCATCTGGGGCAGAGCAGCCCGTCCGGTTTCTTTCACGCCATCGCCATTCCGCTCTTTATTTTTACCAATGCCATCATTGCGCTATTACTGGTGCGTACGTTTATCCTGTTGATGCAGGGGAAACTGTTGGTTCGTGCAGACAAAGCAACGCTTATGCAAGCTGAGGAAAAAGAATGACTGTGTTTGATGAGAACTACTTTACCGAAAAATATGGCCTGACCCGTACCCACTCCGAAGTGCTGTACAGCGCCGGAATTGTTAAGCCGGGCAAGACGCTGGATCTCGGCTGCGGCAACGGGCGAAACAGCCTCTACCTTGCGGCGAACGGCTTTGACGTCACCGCATGGGATAAAAATCCGATGGGCATCGAGAATATCGAGAGCATCAAGGCGAAAGAGGGCATCACTAACCTGCAGACGGCGGTTCAGGATCTCAACATCCTGCGCTTTGACGGCGAATACGATTTTATTCTCTCCACCGTGGTGATGATGTTCCTGCAGGCGGAAACCATCCCCAATCTTGTCGACAACATGCAGCGCTGCACGAAACCGGGCGGGTATAACCTGATTGTGGCGGCAATGGATACCGACGATTATCCGTGCAACGTCGGCTTCCCGTTCGCGTTTAAAACCGGCGAGTTAAGCGACTACTATGCAGGCTGGGAACTGCTGAAATATAACGAGGATGTGGGCGAGCTGCACCGCACCGACGCCCAGGGGAACCGCATTAAGCTGCGCTTTGCCACGATGCTGGCGCGTAAACCGGCGTAACCGTTCTTGCCCGGCGGCGCTGCGCTTGCACGGGCCTACAAGACCGTAGGCCGGGTAAGGCGAAGCCGCCACCCGGCGTATCCGTGCTTGCCCGACGGCGCTGCGCTTGCACGGGCCTGCAAGACCGTAGGCCGGGTAAGGCGCAGCCGCCACCCGGCGTATTCGTGCTTGCCAACCCGCTTAACGCGCCGCCAGCAGACAGAGCTGCAGCGCCGTGTTGTACGACGCCTCGAACGATTTCAACGGTAAAAACTCAAACTTCGAGTGGAAGTTATGGGCGCCGGTGAAGAAGTTTGGCGTCAACAGTCCCTTCGCCGAAAGCGCTGCACCGTCGGTGCCGCCGCGCATCGGGGTCGGTTTTGGCGTGATGCCTAAACTTTCCATCGCCTCGAACATCAGGTCGATTGCCCGGCGATCGTCACCCACCGCATTGCTGATGTTGCTGTAGGTATCTTCGATGTGCCAGCTCACCTGCGCGGTGGGGTGTTGAGCGGCAATCTTCTCCGCCACTTCGCCAATTTGCGCCTTACGGGCGGCAAAGCTCTCACGGTCGAAATCACGAATGCTCGCCTTCAGCAGCGCCTCGTTCTGTCCGGCCTGAATGCCGTTAAACCAGATATAACCTTCCCGGCCCTCGGTATGCTCCGGGGTTTGCAGACGATCGAAATGGCTGATGTAGTCGGTCGCCATTAGCAGCGGGTTCACCAGCACGCCCTTCGCCGACATCGGGTGCGCCGTCACGCCGGTAAAGCGAATCTCCGCCGCCGCCGCGTTGAAGTTCTCGTAAACAATCTCCCCCAGCTCGCAGCAGTCGATGGTCCAGGCGAAATCGACATCAAATCGGGCCAGATCCAGCGCTTTCGCCCCGCACAGGCCAATTTCTTCGTCCGGCACAAAGGCCACCACGATATCGCCATGCTGATGCTCAGCGGTGAGGTTCTCCAGCAGTGTCATCACCACCGTCACCGCCGATTTGTTATCGGCACCCAGTACGCTGGTACCGTCGCTGAAAATGATCTCTTCATTGGGGTAAGCGAGGATTTCAGGGTGTTCGCTGACCCGCAGCCAGATATCTTTTTCGGCATTCAGGCAGAGATCATCACCGGTAAAGGTGAGGATCTGTGGATGAATATCCGGTGACAAACCGACGTCAACGGTATCGATATGAGTGATAAAACCGATTCGCGGCGCGCCGGGTACATTGCCCTTTTTTACCGCGGTGACGGTGGCAAATTCGTCGATCACGATCTCCGACAAACCCAGCGTTTGCAGCTCTGCGGCCAGCATCCGTGCCATCTCATGCTGGCCGGGTGTGGAGGGCAGGGTTTTAACCTTTGGGTCGCTCTGGCTGGTGACGGCCAGGTAGCGAAAGAAGCGTTGGGTTAATTGTCTGGCGAGCGCAGAAGCCATGGTGGATCCTTCTTTATTTGAGTTATCAGGTGTTTGCAAAATCACTTTAATGATATTTATGGTTTGACACGACAAAAATTCATTAGCCGTCAAATTAAAAGACAGGAAAACGCGATGAAAAGCAACCTCACAAAACTGGCGCTAACCGTCGCCGCGCTGACGGTCAGTTCCACCGTTGCCGCTAAAACGCTGGTCTATTGTTCCGAAGGATCGCCTGAAAACTTTAACCCGCAACTCTATACCTCGGGCACCAGCGTGGATGCCAGCGCGGTACCGGTATATAACCGGCTGGTGGATTTTACGCCTGGCACTACCAATCTGCTGCCGAGCCTGGCCGAAAGCTGGGAGGTGAGCGAAGACGGCAAGGTCTACACCTTCCATCTGCGCAAGGGGGTGAAGTTCCAGAGCAACAAGCTGTTCACCCCAACGCGAGACTTTAACGCCGATGATGTAATCTTCTCGTTTATGCGGCAGAAAGATCCGAAGCATCCCTATCACAACGTCTCTAACGGTAACTATTCGAATTTTGAAAGCCTGGAGTTTGGCAAGCTGATTACCGCCATTGATAAAGTGGACGATCACACGGTGCGCTTCACCCTCGCTCATCCGGAAGCACCCTTTGTCGCGGACTTAGCGTGGTACTTTGCCTCGATCCTCTCCGCCGAGTATGCGGATGCGATGATGAAAGCCGGCACGCCAGAGAAGGTGGATATGGAGCCGATTGGCACCGGGCCGTTTAAGCTGGCGAAATACCAGAAGGACTCGCGCATCCTGTTCACCGCCTTCCCGGAGTACTGGCAGGGTAAAGCAAAGCTGGATCGTCTGGTATTCACCATCGTCCCGGACGCCTCGGTGCGCTTCGCCAAGCTGGAGAAAAACGAATGTCAGGTGATGCCATTCCCGAACCCCGCCGACCTGCCGCGGATGAAGGCCAATAAAGATCTTAACCTGATGAGCAAGGCCGGGCTGAATACGGGTTTCCTGTCGTTTAACACCCAGAAACCGCCGCTGGATAATGTCAAAGTGCGTCAGGCGCTGGCGATGGCTATCAACAAACCGGCCATTATTGAGGCCGTCTTCCAGGGTACCGGCACTGCTGCCAAAAACCTGCTGCCGCCGGGCGTCTGGAGCGCAGACAGCGAGCTGAAGGATTACGATTACGATCCGGAAAAAGCCAAAGCCCTGCTGAAAGAGGCCGGGTTTGCCAACGGGATGACCATCGACCTGTGGGCGATGCCGGTACAGCGTCCGTACAACCCGAATGCCAAACGGATGGCCGAGATGATTCAGGCCGACTGGGCAAAAGTTGGCGTGCAGACCAAAGTCGTCACCTACGAGTGGGGTGAATACCTGAAGCGGGTGAAGGGCGGCGAGCATCAGGCGGCGCTGATGGGCTGGACAACCGCAACGGGCGACCCGGATAATTTCTTTGGTCCGCTCTTTACCTGTACCTCGGCCAACGGCGGTTCTAATTCCGCGAAATGGTGTTATCCGCCATTTGATAAAATTATTGCCGAGGCTAAATCCATTACCGATCACGATAAAAGGGTGGCGTTATATAAACAGGCGCAGCAAATGATGCATGAACAAATGCCTGCGGTAATGATTGCGCACTCAACTATTTTCGAACCCGTCCGTAAAGAAGTCACGGGCTATGAAATAGACCCGTTCGGTAAACATTTATTCTGGCAAGTGGATGTAAAATAATCATTTATCACTGCCCGTTATCGTTACGGGCAATTTTTTTCAATTTGTGCTCTCTTCCTCATTTTTTGTCACTTTTTTTCCTGCCAACTTTTGCTATAACTTCAATTGCATATTTGCACTTCACAGGGATACACCCATTATGCGTACTAACACTTTATTTAAAGTTGCCGCGCTCTCCGGCATGTTGCTTCTCGCTGGCTGTGCGTCAAAAGTGGCCGCGCCTGATCAATATTCAGGTTTTTTAAAAGACTACTCAGGGCTTAAAGAAACGACTTCCGCTTCGGGCAAACCAACGCTGCGCTGGGTTGATCCGTCTTATAACGAAGCGAATTACGACAGCATTATCTGGAACAATATCACCTATTATCCGGCACCAAAGCCAACGACTCAGATCGGCCAGCGTACGCTGGATGAACTGTTAAACTACACCAACACCAAAATGAAGAGTGCTATCGGCCAGCGTAAGCCGATTGTGACGACGCCAGGTTCACGTAGCCTGATCTTCCGCGGTGCCATTACTGGCGTGAGCTCGCAGAAAGAAGGTCTGCAGTTCTATGAAGTTGTCCCTGTTGCGTTGGTCGTGGCGGGTACACAGATGGCAACCGGCCACCGTACCATGGATACCCACCTCTTCTTTGAAGGCGAGTTGATTGACGCGAAGACCAACAAGCCGGTTATCAAAGTCGTGCGTAAAGGGGAAGGTAAAGAGCTGAGTAATGAAAATACGCCAATGACCTTCGCGACCCTTAAGCAGGTTGTGGATGACATGGCGACCGATGCCACCATGTTTGATGTGCATAAAACCCAATAATATCAGGCCGGCCTGCCGCGTGCAGGCCGGTTTTTTTACGCCGTTCGCAACCGTCTGAACCAGTTCTCCGGACGGGCAAACATCACCAGATTCCCCGTTAAGATCAGCAGCAGCCCGGCAATGGCGTTGCTGTGCCAGACATAGCCTTCGTACACCGTCGAAAATGAGAGCGCGACCAGGGGGAACAGCAGGGTGCTGTAAGCCGCCTTGCCTGCGCCAATTCTTCCTACCAGCGTGAAGTAGGCCCCAAAGGCAATCACCGAGCCAAAGAGTGCCAGATAGAGCAGGGCACCCATGTAGCTTACCGACCAGACCGGCGTAAAGTCATCCCCGCGGATCAGCGTAATTGCCCCCATCACCAGCGTACCGTAGAGCATCGCCCAGGCGTTGGTGGTCATGGTCTCCAGACCGTTGCGTTGGTGGCGCAGGCTGATCATATTGCCCAGCGAAAAACCGTAGGTGCCCAGCGCCGAGAGGGCAATGCCGAACAGCAGACCGGCACTCCAGCCGCTGGCCAGCAGATCGTTCCAGAAGAGCGTAATAATGCCGAGCAGCCCCAGCGCCGCCGCCAGATAAAAACGCGCGGGCGGACGCTGACCAAAAAAGAGAAAACTGTTCAGGGCGTTATAGAGCACCGCCATGGAGAAAATTACCGACTCCAGCCCGGTATTGATATACGCCGCCGCGGTGTAAAAACACCAGAAATTAAAGCAAAAGACGCAGCATCCTTGCAGGCCGCAAAACAGATGGTCGCGCAAGGCCAGCGGACGCAGGCGGCGCAGAATCAGCAGCACCGCCATGATGGTGGCGGTGGCGACGGCAAAGCGCCAGAAAATAGAGACCGGCGCGGGGACCGGCCCCTGTTGTAGATAGATAGCAATCCAGGTGGTTCCCCAGATAATCACGACCAGAGCGTACAAAAATGCGTTCATCTTATTTCTCTTATCAGCAAAGTCTGGGGTCAGTATGGCGGCAGGGAGAGCGACCTTCTTTCACAGACTTGCGGCGGACTTGCATATTCTTGCGCTTTTTTCCTGACCCGGGGTGGTACTGAAGGGCAGTTCTTTTTAGACTTGTTAACTCTTATTAACAACGGTGTGAGTGGTTATGGCTGAGACCTACGGTGCCTTTGAAAATCTGCGCAAACATAAAGCGGTATTGCACAATGCCGTGGCGCTGAATTCAGGGATCCAGCTGGCGGCCTGGTCAAACAAGCGCGACACCATCACCCAGTATTGTGATCACCATACGCTCAGTCTCTATATTGCCGACGGCTACGAGAGCTATCACAAAACCACCGCCGGCTGGAAAAACGGCGGCGGGCCGGACCGTTTCTGCCTGATGCCGAAAGAGAGCGAGTCCACCTGGGATATTCGCGACGATCTGTCGTTTGTTCATCTCTACTGTACCGATGACCACCTGCGTAACGTGGGAGAGCAGGTGTGGGACAAAAGCCCCTACAGCTTTACCCTGGACGAAAATCTGTTTGGTGACGACGCCAGCATTACCGCCCTGTATCGCCATTTTATCCTCGGCTGCGACTGGCAGCAGTCTGCCAATCAGCTCACGCTGAGTACCGCTTCGACCTTGCTTCTGACCCATCTGGTGCAGCACTACAGCAACGTTCAGTGGTCGCTGCCGACCATCACCGGCGGCCTGTCGCCGTTCGTCCTGCGTAATGTGCTGGCGTTTATCGAAGAGAATCTGGCCCAGCCGCTGACCCTGGCGGATCTGGCGGCCCAGGCCAGCTTAAGCGAGTTTCATTTTGCCCGTATGTTCCGTCAGTCGATGCAGATGGCGCCGCACCAGTACATGATGCAGCGGCGGATGGAGAAGGCCAAAACCCTGGTGCGGACCACCCGCCAGCCGCTCACCAACATTGCCCTGGCCTGCGGATTCAGCTCCGCCAGCCATTTCAGCAACCGCTTTCGCGCCGCCACCGGGCTTACGCCGTCCCAGCTACGTGCGGCGAGTGCGTAGCAGCAGGGCGTAGCAGACGCCGCCCGCCACCAGCCCCCAGAACGCCGAGCCAATCCCCGCAAGGGTTGCGCCGCTGGCGGTCAGCAGAAATGTCACGATGGCGGCATCGCGTTCCGCCTCATTATGCAGCGCCTGATGCAGACTGCCGCTGATGGTGCCCAGCAGCGCCAGGCCTGCCAGCGTCTGGATCCAGCTTAGCGGCAGAGCCGCCATCAGCCCGCTTATTGAGCCGCCAAAAATGCCGGCCAGCAAGTAAAAAACTCCCGCCGCAGCCGCAGCCAGCCAGCGTTTACCGGCATCCGGGTGCGCATCCGGGCTCTGGCAGATGGCGGCGGTGATCGCCGCAATACAGATGGAGTAGACGCCAAACGGCGACAGCAGCAGCGCCATGCCGCCGGTGACAACGATGAGCGGCGAGACGGCCACCGGATAGCCGGAGGCTTTCATCGTGGCGAACCCCGGCGCATTCTGTGACGCCATGGTGACTAAAAAGAAGGGCAGGCCGATGCTGATAAGGGTGGTGAGATTAAAGGTGGGAGCGATAAACTCCGGCATCACCAGCGCGAAAGTCAGCTTTTCCGTGACAACGTCACCTTTCAGCGCCGCGACTAATCCGCCCACCAGCAGGGTGGCGACGATGGCGTAGCGCGGAGCAAAGGCTTTGGTCAGCAGCCAGGCCAGCAGCATACTGCCACACAGCAGCAGATGCCCCTCCAGATTGCTGAAGGCTTGTAGCCCAAAGCGCAGCAGCACCCCGGCAAGCATCGCCGCCGCCAGCGAATGGGGGATGATCTTCATCAGCCGGGCAAACAGGCCGCTCACGCCACAGATAACGATCAGGGCATTGGCAAAAATAAAAATGCCGATGGTTTCTGAAAGCGTGACCCCTTGCAGGCTGGTCGCCAGCAGAGCGGCACCCGGAGTCGACCAGGCGGTGAGCACCGGTGCTTTATACCACCACGACAGCCCCAGCGTGCTGATCCCCATCCCCAGACCCAGGGCGGTCATCCAGCCTGCAATTTGCGGGGCCGTTGCGCCTGCCGCCGCTGCCGCTTGCCAGATAATGGCGGCAGAGCTGGCGTAGCCCACCAGGACGGCAACGAAACCGGATAAGACGGTTGGAAAGGTGAGCGAGGATGCGCGCATGAGAGCTCCGTTGTGCGTTATAACAGCCGTGAATGTAGCACTGTGCGTTATAGCATACAAGTGGTACACTCGCGGCAAGAGGAGGGGCTATGGACATTACGCAACATCTTGCAATTACGCTGAAAACGCTGCGCCAGGCGCGCGGCTGGAGCCTGTCGAAGCTGGCTGAAGAGACCGGAGTGTCGAAAGCGATGCTCGGCCAGGTGGAGCGGAACGAATCCAGCCCGACGGTTTCGACGCTGTGGAAAATCGCCACCGGGCTGAACGTGCCGTTCTCCACCTTTATCACCCCCGAAGCGGAAAACCCGCCGGTATTCGATCCCCAGCAGCAGGCGATGGTGGTGAAACCCCTCTTTCCCTGGGATGAGGCGCTGAAATACGATCATTTCTCGATTACCCTCGCGCCGGGCGCCCTTAGCGAATCCACCCCGCACGAGGCCGGTGTAATTGAGCATGTGGTGGTGATAAGCGGTGAGCTGGAGATGCAGATCGACGGCGTCTGGCAAACGCTTTTGCCCGATACCGGCCTGCGTTTTGCCGGAGATAAACCGCACGCCTACCGCAACAGCAGCGGCCAGACGGTGCACTTTCACTCACTCATCCATTATCCCCGATAAAGACACGCAAAACTGTTTCACTGGCCCATACTTCTGACTACAATAGCCGCCATTTTGACCATAACGGATAACGACGAAGTATGCGCCTGCCATCCCATCATCTTGAACTTTTAAGCCCGGCTCGTGACGCCGCCATTGCCCGTGAAGCGATCCTTCATGGTGCCGATGCGGTCTATATCGGCGGCCCTGGTTTTGGCGCCCGCCATAATGCCAGCAACAGCCTGCGCGATATCGCCGACCTGGTGCCGTTCGCCCACCGTTTTGGGGCGAAAGTGTTCGTGACCCTGAACACCATTCTTCATGATGATGAACTGGAGCCGGCGCAGCGTCTGATTACCGACCTGTATCAGACCGGCGTTGATGCGCTGATCGTCCAGGATATGGGTGTCCTTGAGATGGATATCCCGCCGATCGAGCTGCACGCCAGTACCCAGTGCGATATCCGCACCGTGGAAAAAGCGAAGTTTCTCTCGGATGCCGGTTTTACCCAGATCGTGCTGGCCCGTGAACTGAACCTCAATCAGATCCGCGATATCCACCAGGCGACCGACGCCACCATTGAGTTCTTTATCCACGGCGCGCTGTGCGTGGCCTATTCCGGGCAGTGTAATATCTCCCACGCCCAGACCGGACGCAGCGCCAACCGCGGCGACTGCTCCCAGGCGTGTCGTCTCCCCTATACCCTGAAAGACGATCAGGGCCGGGTGGTGGCGTTTGAAAAGCACCTCCTGTCGATGAAAGATAACGATCAGACCGCCAACCTGGGCGCGCTGATCGATGCGGGTGTGCGCTCCTTCAAGATTGAAGGGCGTTACAAAGACATGAGCTATGTGAAGAACATCACCGCCCATTACCGCCAGATGCTCGATGCCATTATTGAAGATCGCGGCGATCTGGCCCGCAGTTCCGCCGGCCGTACAGAGCACTTCTTTATTCCGTCTACCGACAAAACCTTCCATCGCGGCAGTACCGACTACTTTGTGAATGCGCGCAAAGGGGATATCGGCGCATTCGATTCGCCGAAATTTATCGGCCTGCCGGTGGGTGAAGTGCTGAAGGTCTCCAGAGAGCATCTGGATGTGGAAGTGACCGAACCGCTGGCGAATGGTGATGGCCTGAACGTGATGATCAAACGTGAAGTGGTCGGTTTCCGCGCCAACACGGTGGAGAAAACCGGTGAAAATCGCTACCGCGTCTGGCCAAACGAAATGCCTGCCGACCTGCATAAAGTGCGGCCGCATACCCCTCTGAACCGTAACCTGGACCATAACTGGCAGCAGGCGCTGTTGAAAACCTCCAGCGAGCGCCGCGTTGCGGTGGACATCGAGCTGGGCGGCTGGGAAGAGCAGCTGATCCTGACTATGACCAGCGAAGACGGTACCAGCGTGACCCATACCCTGGACGGGCAGTTTGAGGTAGCGAACAACGCCGAAAAAGCGCTGAACAACCTGAAGGATGGCGTCGCTAAGCTGGGTCAGACTATCTATTACGCCCGGGATATTCAGGTCAACCTGCCTGGCGCGCTCTTTGTGCCGAACAGCCTGTTGAACCAGTTCCGTCGTGAAACGGCCGAGATGCTGGACGCCGCGCGCCTGGCAAACTACCCGCGTGGCAGCCGCAAAGCGGTCTCTGTACCGCCGCCGGTCTACCCGGAAACGCATCTCTCATTCCTGGCGAACGTCTACAACCACAAGGCGCGGGCGTTCTATCAGCGCTATGGCGTGGAGCTGATTGATGCCGCGTATGAAGCCCACGAAGAGAAGGGCGACGTACCGGTGATGATCACCAAGCACTGCCTGCGCTTCGCCTTTAACCTCTGTCCGAAACAGGCCAAAGGCAATATCAAGAGCTGGAAGGCGACGCCGATGCAGCTGGTGAATGGTGATGAGGTGTTAACTCTGAAATTTGACTGCCGTCCATGCGAGATGCACGTCATCGGCAAGATGAAAAATCACATCCTTAAAATGCCTCAGCCGGGCAGCGTGGTGGCTTCCGTCAGCCCTGACGATCTGCTCAAAACGCTGCCGAAGCGTAAAAGCGTTTAATTAACGAAAATGTGTATCCGGTTTGCGCGACTTCTGCCAGTGGTGATGTTCGCGCAAGCCGTCTGCCGACTCTTCTGCCACCACCCGTAACTCATCGCTGTCCGCCTCGTGGCGCAGCTGCTGCTCGACGTTCTTCACCCAAAAAAATTCATGTCCTTTATGGCTGGCCATCAGTTGACCGGAGAATAGGGCGCAGGTGAGCATTATTGCTGATAACGTTTTTTTAAACATCTTGCCACCGGTTGATTACGTTTGCGGAGTATGATGCCGGTAGTTTCGTGATGTTATTATTCAGTTTTTTAAAGTCGGGAAAGGATTTGTTGGGATTTGTAGGGAATGATGACACGAATTGTTGGGGTGAGGTAGCAACAACGTTTTTTTATTTTATAGCGATAAAAGAGTTCAAGGTAATAAATTACTTACAGCGACGCCCATGTCCGGCTGAAAATCGCTGAGGCGTTGACCGCAGGCCGGGGCGAGGCGCATGGACGCGCCGAGAGGGCATAGCCTGCATGGATGCAGGCTGGTGCCCGACCCGATAGCCGGAGGGAATAAGCCGAAGGGACCGCGAAGCGGCGATTTTCTTGCCGGGAGCCGGGATTGTTAAGGGGGCGGCGATAGCCCCCTTAACACGTTCACAGGTGACGTTGTTTTAAGAGAAACTGAGAACGTATAGTGAACGGAACGACCTCTTCAGTCGCATGTTCCCCTTCACAGCATCAATGTGACTTAAACCCCGCCGCCGTCATCAGCACCCGGAAGAAAAACCCCACCAGCGCCAGCGCCAGCACGCTGCCGCCCCAGATAATCACCATCCACATCAGACGTTTCCAGACAGGTTGATTCATCAATGATAGCCCTCCCCAGGCTGGACTTTTCCACGAAATACGTAGTAACTCCAGAAAGTGTAGACAAGGATGATCGGGATAATAAACAACGCTCCCACCAGCATAAAGCCCTGGCTCTGCGCAGGCGCAGCGGCCTGCCAGAGGGTGATGGCTGGCGGAATGATATGCGGCCAGATGCTGATCCCAAGCCCGCTAAAGCCAAGAAAGATTAACCCGAGAGTCAGCACGAACGGCAGATGGTGGCTATGCGGGTTATTCAGGCTACGCCATTGCCACAGGCCCAGCAGCGCCACCAGTAGCGGAACCGGCAGCAGGAAGAACAGGTTCGGCAGGCTAAACCAGCGATCGGCTATGGCCGGGTGCGCCAGCGGTGTCCAGAGGCTGATCGCCGCAATGATAACCAACAACGCCAGCAGCAGGCGCTTCGATATCTTACGCATCCGACCCTGGAGCGGGTTTTCACTTTTCATCACCAGCCAGGTGGCGCCCAGCAGGGCGTAAGCCACCACCAGCCCCAAGCCGCAGAACAGGCTGAACGGAGTAAACCAGTCGAACGGCCCCCCGGCAAAAGCGCGGCCGCTAACCGGGAAGCCGGTGATCACCGCTCCCACGACCATCCCCTGGGTAAAGGTGGCGAGCAGTGAACCGCCAATAAACGCCTTATCCCAGAAGGGACGGTGTGCGGGCGTCGCCTTAAAGCGGAACTCGAACGCCACTCCGCGGAAAATCAGCCCGATCAGCATTAAGGTCAGCGGAATGGTCAGGGCATCAATAATCACCGCATAGGCCAGCGGAAAGGCGCCGAACAGCGCGGCTCCGCCCAGCACCAGCCAGGTTTCGTTCCCGTCCCATACCGGGGCGACGCTGTTGACCATCACGTCCCGGTCATCCGCGTCCTTGATGGCGGGAAACAGAATACCGATACCGAGATCGAAGCCGTCCATCACGATGTACATCAGGGTGGCAAAGACAATAATCACAAACCAGATCAGGGAGAGATCAATGCCCATTATGGTGTCTCCTTGTGAGTGAATTCAGCGCTCGCGGCCGAGAGCGGGCGCGCCGGGCGGCCATCGTTTTCGGTCGGGAAGCGCTCTTCTTCCTGCGGCCCTTTTTTGATCAGGCGCACCATGTAGCTATAACCAACGCCAAACACCGAGGTGTAGACCACGATAAAGGCCAGCAGGCTGACGCTCATGTGCAGATCGCCATGGGCCGATACAGCATCTCTGGTGCGCTGGAGTCCGTAGACCACCCAGGGCTGACGGCCCACTTCAGTGGTCACCCACCCGGCGAGAATCGCAATTAAGCCCGACGGTCCCATCAGCAGGGCAAACCACAGGAATGGCCGGGAGTAATAGAGCCGCTGCCTGTAGCGCATCCACAGGGCGATCGCGCCCAGGAGCAGCATCAGCAGGCCCAGCCCGACCATAATGCGGAACGACCAGAAGACGATGGTTGAGTTGGGCCGATCCGCTTTCGGGAACTCTTTCAACGCCGGAACCTGCTTATCCAGGCTGTGGGTGAGGATCAGGCTGCCGAGCGCCGGGATCTCAAGGCCGTAGCGGGTGCGCTCCTGCTCCATATCCGGCCAGCCAAAGAGCAGCAGCGGCGTCGGCTCGCCGGGCGGGTTCTCCCAGTGGCCCTCAATGGCGGCAATTTTGGCCGGCTGATGCTTCAGGGTATTAAGGCCATGCATATCCCCGACCAGCGCCTGAATGGGGGCGACGATCAGCGTCATCCAGAGCGCCATGGAGAACATGCGGCGAATGGCGGGGGTATTGTTCCCGCGCAGCAGATGCCAGGCCGCCGAGGCCGCGACAAACAGCGCGCTGCTGAGAAACGCGGCAATTGACATATGCAGCAGGCGATAGGGGAAGGAGGGGTTGAACACCACCGCCAACCAGTCCACCGGCACCACCTGGCCGTTGACGATCTCATACCCCTGCGGAGTCTGCATCCAGCTGTTTGAGGCGAGGATCCAGAAGGTGGAGATAATCGTGCCCAGCGCCACCATGCAGGTGGCAAAGAAGTGCAGCCCCGGCCCCACTTTGTTCCAGCCGAAGAGCATCACCCCCAGGAAACCCGCTTCGAGGAAGAAGGCGGTGAGCACTTCATAGGTCAGCAGCGGGCCGGTAATGCTGCCCGCAAACTGGGAAAAACCGCTCCAGTTGGTGCCAAACTGGTAGGCCATCACCAGCCCGGAGACCACGCCCATGCCAAAGTTGACGGCGAAGATCTTCGACCAGAAATGGTACAGCGAGCGCCAGACGGGGTTTTTACTTTTTAGCCATAGCCCCTCCAGCACCGCCAGATAGCTGGCGAGGCCAATGGTGATCGCCGGGAAAATAATGTGGAAGGAGACAGTAAAAGCAAACTGGATCCTCGCAAGAACAAACGCATCTAAACCAAACATGCACAACCTCAAGGTCAATCGGTGTGACTGTTATGGTAAATCAGCACAAAAATCAGTATCAGAGACAGAAAAGTGGAATTTTTGTATAACAGTTTTAAAAAGCAGGGCGTTATCCGGGAGTGTTATAGTCAGTTGCCACCACGCCCGGCGGCGCTTCGCCTGCGCGGGCCTACGGGCAGAGTTTTTGTAGGCCGGGCAAGGCGATAAAGGGGCGAGAGCCCCTTTACGGTTAGTGGGCCTTACGTTTTTGCATATGACGGGAGATCAGCCAGATTAAAAGCGTGGTTAAAAGCAGCGCTAACAGAGACAACGCGAAAATGTAGCGGTCGTACCATTCGGCCTCGGTCAGAAAACCAAATTTATCCGTATAAAGGTCATATAGCCAGATATCGGGCATAACGATACAAATTAACGAATAAACCAGACACAGAAGAGCTAACTCCATCAACCATATTATTACAGTAGTACTGGGTTTCATTAATATACCTGTATGGTGCCAAATGCTTTAAGCTCGGCCGTAATGGGTAAAGAACCTGCGCTTAACAATGCGTGATGGAGGATTTGATAGTGGGAATGATTTGGCAATGTTATGCATCCTTCGCTAATTCCAGAACTGCCTGCGGGATGCAGGCGAAAAGCTCCGCGCTCTACGTTGTCTATAAAAGTTGAATCATCGATAGCCCCGTCGTCCCGGTATAATGCAAACCAAAAGTCCCGGTTTGAACCGCTCTCGAGTTCTTTAAGCATATCGTGCCAGCGGGATCGAAGCCCTCCCCGGGAACGCGTAACAATGAAATATTTTCCAGGCGGCAATGGCCCTTTCTTTTTCATAGCAATAGAATCTGGATTATTTCGGTTGGCACCGGCGTGTCCAGAATAAGCCGGAAAGAAACCAACGCCAGGACAACTTAGAGTAGACATCTGCCCACCATTTAAATGAAATGTACAACGAATCATCTCTCATTCCACGCATCAGAAAAAATAATATTTCCATCGCAATGTTTCCAGGTGATTTTTTCATAGCGCAGGGAGATTGATTCAAGATGATTATGTTTTTCCGTCGAAGGGTTTTTTATATCATGCATGAGAGGGCAAACAGACACGACTTTTACCCCTTCAAGAAACATATTAAAGTACTCTTCTTCCTGCCCGGCATGATTGATCCGGTACCATTTAAACTCGGCGGATTTTAGCGTTTGCCCTCTGGCAACAGCTTTATAAAGATAAGGACTGGAAGAGTCGAACTCTTTCTCAAACACAAGTGCGCTATGGACGCGTGTACCGGTTATCTTTCCAGTATTACTATCCGTAGGTAAATGCAGACCGTGACCAAATCCGAGTATTTCTATACTGCCTTCACGATCGCGGATATCCACAGACCCGCAGATATCCGCTCCTCCGTCGTCCTTTAACCACAAATACGCAGGAATTGCCATCTCAAACTCCTTTTGTCAGCCAGCTTAAAAACAGCCATTACTTAACATCGGATGTTTAATAAAGACCAGGCATATCGTGCCATAGTTATGGCAAATATATTTTGCAGTTATACAAATTAAATCAATTTAAAGGTGTGAGTAAACGTCCCGTGTATTATCTATTTCACGGGACCTCTATTATTTTACGCGTCCCGCCACCCCATCGCGGGTGCCACATGCTTAAGAATCGACTCGATCACATGCACGTTATACTCCACACCCAGCTGGTTCGGCACGGTCAGTAACAGCGTATCCGCCTCGGCGATCGCTTCGTCCTGTTTCAACTGGGCAATCAGCTTGTCCGGCTCGGCGGCATAGCTGCGCCCGAAGATGGCGCGGGTTTTCTCATCCAGATAGCCCACGCTGTCGCTTTCGTTACGGCTGGAGCCGAAGTACATCCGGTCGCGATCGTCCATCAGGGCGAAAATGCTGCGGCTGACCGAGACGCGCGGGGTGCGGGTATGGCCCGCTTCGGCCCAGGCGGCACGGTAGGCGCGGATCTGTTTTGCCTGTTGGATATGGAACGGCTCGCCGGTTTCGTCGTCTTTCAGGGTAGAGCTTTGCAGGTTCATCCCGAGCTTCGCGGCCCACACGGCGGTGGCGTTAGAGCCTGCGCCCCACCAGATGCGATCCCGCAGCCCTTCGGCGTGCGGCTCCAGGCGCAGCAGGCCCGGCGGGTTAGGGAACATCGGCTGTGGGTTGGGTTTAGCAAACCCTTCGCCGCGCAGCACGTCCAGCAGCACTTCGGTGTGATGGCGCGCCATGTCCGACTCGTTTTCGCCCTCCGCGGGCACATAGCCAAAGTAACGCCAGCCATCGATCACCTGTTCCGGCGAGCCGCGGCTGATCCCCAGCTGTAAGCGTCCACCAGAGATCAAATCGGCTGAGCCCGCATCTTCCGCCATATAGAGCGGGTTTTCATAGCGCATATCGATTACGCCGGTGCCGATCTCAATCCGGCTGGTTTTTGCGCCAATGGCGGCCAGCAGCGGGAAGGGGGAGGCGAGCTGGCGGGCAAAATGGTGCACCCGGAAGTAAGCGCCATCCGCGCCCAGCTCTTCGGCGGCGACCGCCAGATCGATAGACTGCAGCAGCGCATCAGCGGCGCTGCGGGTGCCGGACTGCGGTGACGGCGTCCAGTGACCAAACGATAAAAAACCGATCTTTTTCATTCCGGGGTTTCCTGATTTTTGAGAAACAACATAACCCTTACTTTACGGATTACCCGGCGAGAAGAAATGGCGTTTATTTCACAGATGAGGTCAAAAAATTTGAATGAATTCAGCGGCTCTGCCTGTTTTATGGAATGTTAGCGTAAATACCGCTTGCATCCTTCCATCATTAATGCGTTAATGCTCTTTCGGTTTGAAATCCAAAAAATATCTGAAGCAGTTTCTAAAGCAATCTCATCACGTTGTGCCTCTCCACAGTCGCTCCTGGGTTTTATCTTTACGCTCTGATTAGTTTTGTCTCAGACCCTTATTGCCTTTAAGGCCCATTAGTTTTTACGTGTATACGTACAGGAGATTTACATGAGTTCTACTATCCATTTTCGTTGCCCATGCTGTCATGGTTCGCAGTTCCGTACTTCTATTTTCGACGTGTCTGAAAAAAATCCACACGGTGCAAAGTGCATTTTCTGCAAATCTTCCATGATCACCCTCGACCATTTAGCGGCCTCCCGTCATGCCCGCCAGGTCCCGTTTGAGCTGCGTAAGTAATTCAGTCAGGCGCCGTCACGCCTGCTGATATCCTCTCACACCTATAACAGTTTATTAATTCTGCCTTTTTTCTCCTGCTGATATACTATGTAACGCAGCAAGGAGAACCCGATGAAAAAATACCAGCGCCTGGCGCAGCAAATCATTTCGCAGATCGATCTGGGCGTCTGGCAGCCCGGCGATAAGCTGCCCTCCCTGCGTGAGCAGGTGACCAGCAGCGGGTTGAGCTTTATGACCGTCGGCCATGCGTATCAGATGCTGGAGAGCCAGGGGCATATTGTGGCGCGCCCGCAGTCGGGTTATTACGTCGCCGCGCGACCCAGCGGAGAGCAGCCGATGCCGCCCGCGCAGGTGATGCGCGACGAGTCGGTGGATATCAATACCTATATCTTCGATGTGCTGCAGGCCAGCCGCGATCCCGCGGTGGTGCCCTTTGCCTCGGCCTTTCCCGATCCGCGTCTCTTTCCCTTACAGCAGCTGAACCGCTCCCTGGCGAACGTCAGTAAAACCGCCACCGCCATGAGCGTGATCGAGAACCTGCCGCCGGGCAACGTCGATCTGCGCCACGCCATCGCCCGCCGCTATGCGCAACAGGGGATGAACATCTCCCCGGATGAAATTGTGATTACCGCGGGCGCGCTGGAAGCCCTGAACCTCAGCCTGCAGGCGGTCACCGAACCGGGCGACTGGGTGATTGTGGAGAATCCCTGCTTCTACGGCGCGCTGCAGGCGCTGGAGAGGCTGAAGCTGAAGGCGCTGTCGGTGGCGACCGACGTGCGCGACGGTATCGATCTCAACGCCCTGGCGCAGGCGCTGAACGACTACCCGGTAAAAGCCTGCTGGCTGATGACCAACGCGCAAAACCCGCTGGGCTTTACCCTCAGCGCCGATAAAAAAGCGCAGCTTGTCGAATTACTCGCCCGGCACAACGTCACCCTGATTGAAGATGATGTTTACAGCGAGCTCTATTATGGCCGCGAAAAGCCGCTCCCGGCGAAAGCCTGGGATCGCAGCGAAATGACCCTGCACTGCTCCTCCTTCTCCAAATGTCTGGTGGCCGGGTTTCGCATTGGCTGGGTCGCCGCCGGGAAACATGCTCGCCGCATCCAGCAGCTTCAACTGATGAGCACCTTGTCCACCAGTTCGCCCATGCAGCTGGCGCTGGTGGATTATCTCGCCACCAAACGTTACGACGCTCATCTCAGACGCCTACGCCGCACGCTGGCAGAGCGTAAACAGCAGGCGTGGCAGGCGCTGCTGCGCCATCTGCCCAATGAGGTGAAAATTCACCACAGCGACAGCGGCTATTTTTTATGGCTGGAGCTGCCCGCACCGCTGGATGCCGGGGAGCTCAGCGCCCGGGCGCTGAAGCACCACATCAGCATCGCGCCGGGCAAAATGTTCTCAACCTCCGATACCTGGACGCCGTTTTTCCGCTTTAATACCTCGTGGGCCTGGGGAGAGCGGGAGGAGCAGGCGGTGATCCAGTTAGGGCAAATAATTAGCGGGATGTTAAAAACGCAAAAATAAGTTTTTCTCGCTATTGATCGCAGCCGCTAAATAATCATTTCTTATCCCGTTAATCACGCCGCAATTAATTTGCGGCGTTTTTTATTATCGCTCATAGGAAATATGCATAACCACTTCGCCTGCTAACCCCTTGTCTATAATCCAGTTACCGGGGAATGCGCCCCCGGTCACAACCTGGCGAAATTTCTCAGGCCTGCCGGGTGCGCTGCAATGGCGCGGTCTACGTTTAATTAAGGAGATATTCTACCGGCACGGCTGCCTTCTGATTTCATTACGACAGGAGTAATACTTATGAGCAAAACATTTGCCCGTAGCAGCCTGTGCGCGCTCGGCATGACTATTTTGACTGCGCAGGCGGCAGAGCCGCCAAAAGAGATCGGCAAAGGCGAAGGACGTCTGGATATCATTGCCTGGCCGGGTTATATCGAACGGGGCGAGACCGATAAAAACTACGACTGGGTCACCCAGTTTGAAAAAGAGACCGGCTGTAAAGTGAACGTCAAAACCGCCGCGACATCCGATGAGATGGTGAGCCTGATGGCGAAGGGCGGATACGATCTGGTGACCGCCTCCGGCGACGCCTCCCTGCGCCTGATCATGGGCAAACGCGTTCAGCCCATCAACCCGGACCTGATCCCCAACTGGAAAACCCTCGACCCCAGGATCGTCAAAGGGGAGTGGTTTAACGTTGACGGTAAGGCCTATGGTACTCCCTATCAGTGGGGACCAAACCTGCTGATGTACAACACCAAAACCTTCCCGACCCCGCCTGACACCTGGGGTGTGGTGTTTAAAGAACAGACCCTGCCGGACGGCAAATCCAACAAAGGGCGCGTGCAGGCCTACGATGGGCCGATCTACATCGCCGATGCGGCGCTGTACGTCAAAGCCACCCAGCCGGATCTGGGCATCACCGATCCCTACCAGTTGACGGAAGCGCAATACACGGCGGTGTTAAATTTGTTGAAAGATCAGCATGCGCTGGTCCACCGCTACTGGCACGACACGACGGTGCAAATGAGTGACTTCAAAAACGAAGGGGTGGTGGCCTCCAGCGCCTGGCCCTATCAGGCCAACGCCCTGAAAGGGGAGAATCAGCCGATAGGCACCGTCTTCCCGAAAGAGGGGGTGACGGGTTGGGCGGATACCACCATGCTGCACGCCGATGCCAAACACCCGATGTGCGCCTATAAGTGGATGAACTGGTCCCTGACGCCAAAAGTGCAGGGCGATCTGGCGGCGTGGTTCGGCTCCCTGCCAGTGGTGGCAGAAGGCTGTAAAGCCAGCACTCTGCTGGGCGATAAAGGCTGTGAAACCAACGGCTACACCTATTTCGACAAGATCCTGTTCTGGAAAACCCCTGTCGCCAACGGCGGCAAATTTGTCCCTTACAGCCGCTGGGTTCAGGACTACATCGCCATCATGGGCGGTCGTTAAGCGCAGGGAGCGGATTATGACCTACGCAGTAGAGTTTAACGATGTCTCCCGCCTGTATGGTGACGTGCGTGCGGTGGATGGAGTAACGATCCGGATCCGTGACGGGGAGTTTTTCTCCATGCTGGGGCCTTCGGGCTCCGGCAAAACCACCTGCCTGCGCCTGATTGCCGGTTTCGAACAGCTGAGCGGCGGCGCTATATCTATCTTTGGCAAAGACGCCAGTGAACTCCCTCCGTGGGAGCGCGACGTCAATACCGTCTTTCAGGACTATGCCCTGTTTCCCCATATGTCGATCCTCGAGAACGTGGCCTACGGGCTGATGGTGAAGGGGATCAACAAGTCCACCCGCCAGGCCCAGGCCCGCGAGGCGCTGGAGAAGGTCGGGCTCAGTTTTGCCGAAGCGCGCAAGCCATCCCAGCTCTCCGGCGGCCAGCGTCAGCGGGTGGCAATTGCCCGGGCGCTGGTCAATCAACCCCGGGTGCTGCTGCTGGATGAGCCCCTTGGCGCGCTGGATCTGAAACTGCGGGAGCAAATGCAGTTTGAACTGAAAAAACTGCAGCAGGAGCTGGGGATCACCTTTATCTTCGTCACCCACGATCAGGGGGAAGCACTGTCGATGTCGGATCGTGTGGCGGTATTCAATAACGGCCGGATCGAGCAGGTGGATACCCCGCGGGAGCTCTATCTGCGTCCGCGCACCCCGTTCGTCGCCAGCTTCGTTGGCACCTCGAACGTCTTTACCGATGCCACCGCCCGGCGCGTCTGCGGCATGACCGGTAGCTACTCCCTGCGCCCGGAGCATATTCGGCTGGACGGGCAGGGTGAAATCCAGGTACAGGGCCAGGTGCAGGCGGTGCAGTTTCAGGGGGCGGCGACCCGTTACGAGCTGCGACTTGCCGAGGGGGAGAAACTGCTGGTGAGCCAGGCCAACCTGAGCGGCTCTGCGCTTGCCCCGGGGGTTGAGGCCGGACAGCAGGTGACCGCGTCGTGGGCGCGCGATGCTATGGTGCCGCTGCATGAGGAGAGGTGAAATGGATATGAGCGTTTCGCCGCCACCGGCTTCGCACGGCCTGCCGGGACGTCTGTCGGCGATGTTCTGGCGCAGGCCGTCGCTGGGGCTGTTTTTACTCCTGCTCGGGCCGCTGATGTGGTTTGGCATTGTCTATCTCGGGTCGCTGTTCACCCTGCTGTGGCAGGGGTTCTACACCTTCGATGACTTCACCATGGCGGTCACGCCGGATCTGACCTTCGCCAACATCCGCGCGCTGTTTAATCCCGCCAACTACGACATTATCCTGCGTACCCTGACGATGGCGATTGCTGTCACCATCGGCAGTGCGATTCTGGCCTTCCCGATGGCCTGGTATATGGCGCGCTACACCCACGGAAAGTGGAAAGCCTTCTTCTATATCGCGGTGATGCTGCCGATGTGGGCCAGCTATATCGTCAAGGCCTATGCCTGGACGCTGCTGCTGGCAAAAGATGGCGTGGCGCAGTGGTTTCTCAGCCATATGGGGCTGGAGCCGCTGCTCACCTCGCTGTTGACGGTGCCGGGCGTGGGGGGCAGCACGCTCTCCACCTCCGGGTTGGGGCGCTTCCTGGTATTCGTCTATATCTGGCTGCCGTTTATGATCCTGCCGGTGCAGGCGGCGCTGGAGCGGCTGCCGCCGTCGTTGCTGCAGGCCTCTGCCGATCTCGGCGCCCGGCCGCGGCAGACCTTCCGTTATGTCGTGCTGCCCCTGGCAATACCGGGCATCGCCGCCGGGTCGATCTTCACCTTCTCCCTGACGCTGGGCGACTTCATCGTGCCGCAGCTGGTGGGGCCGCCGGGCTACTTTATCGGACAAATGGTTTACTCCCAGCAGGGGGCGATTGGCAATATGCCTATGGCGGCGGCCTTTACGCTGGTGCCGATTGTTCTCATTACTCTCTATCTGGCGTTCGTGAAGCGCCTGGGAGCGTTTGATGCACTCTGAACGCGCACCGCTGTTTCTGAAAATCGCCACCTGGGGCGGGGTGATCTTCCTGCACTTTCCGCTGCTGATTATTGCCATCTATGCTTTTAATACCGAGGACGCGGCCTTCAGTTTTCCGCCACAGGGGCTGACGCTGAAGTGGTTCAGTGCCGCGGCGACGCGCAGCGACATTATTGAAGCTGTGACGTTGTCACTTAAAATCGCGGCTTTGTCGACGGCCATAGCGCTGGTGCTGGGCACTCTGGCGGCCGCGGCGTTATGGCGGCGGGAGTTCTTTGGCAAGAACGCGGTATCGCTGATGCTTATCCTGCCCATCGCCCTGCCGGGGATCATCACCGGTCTGGCGCTGCTGACGGCGTTCAAGACCATCAATCTGGAGCCCGGTTTCTTTACCATCATTCTCGGTCACGCCACATTCTGCGTGGTGGTGGTGTTCAATAATGTGATTGCCCGTTTCCGGCGCACCTCCTGGAGCCTGGTTGAAGCCTCGATGGATTTAGGTGCCAACGGCTGGCAAACCTTCCGCTACGTGGTGCTACCCAATCTGGGGTCGGCGCTGCTGGCGGGGGGCATGCTGGCGTTCGCCCTGTCGTTCGATGAGATTATCGTGACGACCTTTACCGCCGGACATGAGCGCACGTTACCGCTGTGGCTGTTAAACCAGCTTGGGCGTCCGCGCGATGTACCGGTAACAAACGTGGTGGCACTGCTGGTTATGCTGGTGACCGCCATTCCCATTCTGGGGGCCTGGTGGCTGACCCGCGACGGCGAAAACGTAGCCGGAAGCGGGAAATAACCTCGACTGAAACAGGACAAAGCTATGCAAACTCAACTGCTGATTAATGGTGAACTGGTCAACGGCGAAGGGGAAAAGCAGCCGGTCTATAACCCTGCCACCGGCGAGGTGCTGCTGGAGATCGCCGAGGCCTCTCCCGCCCAGGTGGACGCAGCCGTGCAGGCCGCGGACCGCGCGTTTGCCAGCTGGGGGCGGACCACGCCGAAAAGCCGCGCCGAATGCCTGCTGAAACTGGCGGACACCATCGAAGCGCAGGCCGACACCTTAGCCCGGCTGGAGTCGCAAAACTGCGGCAAACCGCTGCACTGCGTGATGGGGGATGAGATTCCGGCGATTGCCGACGTGTTCCGCTTCTTTGCCGGGGCGGCGCGTACTCTGCACGGTTCGGCGGCAGGAGAATATCTGGAAGGGCACACCTCCATGATCCGCCGCGACCCGGTTGGCGTTGTCGCGTCGATTGCGCCGTGGAACTATCCCCTAATGATGGCGGCGTGGAAGCTGGCGCCCGCGCTGGCGGCCGGTAACTGCGTGGTGCTCAAACCGTCTGAAATCACGCCGCTCACCGCCCTCAAGCTGGCGGAGCTGGCAAAAGATATCTTCCCTGCCGGGGTCATTAACGTGCTGTTTGGCCGGGGTAAAACCGTGGGCGACCCGCTGACCGGGCACGAAAAGGTGCGCATGGTGTCGCTCACCGGCTCTATCGCCACCGGCGAACATATCATCGGCCATACCGCCTCGACGATTAAGCGCACCCATATGGAGCTGGGCGGTAAAGCGCCGGTGATTGTCTTTGACGATGCCGATCTCGACGCGGTGGTGGAAGGGGTACGCACCTTTGGCTTCTACAACGCCGGGCAGGACTGTACCGCTGCCTGTCGTATCTACGCCCAAAAAGGGATATACGCCGCGCTGGTGGAAAAACTGGGGGCCGCGGTCGCCAGCCTGAAGATCGGCGATCCGAATGACGAGAGCACCGAACTGGGTCCGTTAAGCTCCCAGGCGCATCTCGACCGGGTGTGCAAAGCGGTGGATGAGGCGAAAGCCCTGGGACATGTACAGGTAATCACCGGCGGCAGCAAGCACGACGGTAAAGGTTACTGGTTCCAGCCCACCGTGCTGGCAGGGGCGAAGCAGGAAGATGCCATCGTCCAGCGGGAGGTGTTTGGTCCGGTGGTGAGCGTAACTCCATTCGACGACGAAGTAGAGGTACTGAACTGGGCCAACGATTCGCAGTACGGGCTGGCCTCTTCCGTGTGGACCCAGGATGTGGGCCGTGCGCACCGCGTCAGCGCCCACCTCCAGTACGGCTGCACCTGGGTGAATACCCACTTTATGCTGGTGAGCGAAATGCCCCACGGCGGGATGAAAATGTCGGGTTACGGCAAGGATATGTCGGTGTATGGTCTGGAAGATTACACCGTGGTTCGTCATATCATGTTTAAGCACTGATCTGTGCCCAGCGCCGGCTGCGGCACGGCAACCGGCGCGCAATAATATCTTTTATTGAATACATTAACTTAGAAATATATTTTGCCGACCCCGACGGATTTAAAGACGCTACAGCTGGAAAATAGCGATATGGCATCCGAGGCGGGCGCCAGAAAATGTATGGGATTACTGGATGCCGCGCTGGAGAAAGTGAGCAGCTATCGGGGGCAGTATGGCGCGATGATGAACCGGTTTGAATCCAGCAAAGCGGTGCTCTCACAGCAGAGCGTAGCGATGCAGGCCGCCCGCAGCCGTATCCAGGACGCCGACTATGCCGCCGAGGCCAGCCAGCTTGCCCGGGCGCAGATCCTGGAGCAGAGCCAGAATGCGGCCCTGAAAATGGCGAATCAGGTGCCGCAAACGGTGCTTGAACTGCTCAAAATGTAAGAAGGGAGCGGCGCGGTAATCTACCAGCCGCACACCTCGTGCTCGTTTTCCGTGTCGTAGGCGCGCACGGTGTTCACCAGCTCTTTCACCACGTCGGCAGCGACATCCGGGACGAGCAGCTCCATGGGGGCATCCGTCTCGTAATCCACCGACACCCCGTTGCTGTTATTGGTGACGGTAACGGTATACGTTGCTTTGCTCATGATGCTACTCCTTGTGGGTATTAACGACTTTACCCAGACCTGCGCCATTCAGCGTTACCTCGGGATCGGCAAAAAAGTCGATATTGAACACGGTGTCCTCGGTCATGAGTTCGATGCGATGCCATTTTTGCGGCGGAGAAATACCGAAACTTCCGGCTTCAATCAACAGCTCCATATCAGGTTCGGTGGCGTCGCCGTCCGGAAATCCAAAATATTTTACGGCGCCCTGCATCACGGACAGACGGCCATAGACCCCTGCTTTGGTGTTGTGATGGGTGAAAAGCGCGGCAGGTGCAGTCTCTTTAGTCCAGAAGGGAGTGGCACGGGTATGCACAAAATTGGCAGGAATACGTAACATCGTTAGCTCCTCAGGCGTGAGAACGCCCGGCGAATTTTAGAACCTCGGGTTCAACAAAAAAATCAATATTAAAGAGGGTATCGTCACTCATCAGCTCGATGTGATGCCAGCGTTCAGGCGGGAAAACAGCAAAATGGCCGCTTTCAATAATCAACGTGGTGTCCGGGTCGGGTGACGTCTCATCGGCATAACCCAGATAACGCACGGCACCCTGCATCACGCTAAGACGCGGATAGACGCCGGGACGGGTGCCGGTATCCAGATGGCGCCTGAAAAGGGCCGGCGGGGCAGTCTCTTTGTTCCAGAACGGTGTGGAACGGGTGTGAATAGAGTGTTGCGGAATACGCAGCATAACGTCCTCCCTGTGGATGAGGTCATTACAGCTCGGGTGATGGCTATTTTGTATCATAAATTGCATTTTAAATGCAACTTTAAAGGCGGTCCTTTTTCCAGGCTATAATTATCTACGCCGAAGGCCACAAAGGAGAGTCTGATGCTACAAGTCGATAAAGACAAATCCCGCAAAGTACCCGATTCGGGTAACAAAAAGCCTCAACCGGTTAAGAAGTAGAACCGGACTTCCAGGGCCGCAAAATGCGGTCCTGGTCAGCATTTGCCTCGCCAGCTCCCGCCAAAAAGTGTAGTAAGATATACCTAACTGTTATTACCACGCAAAAAATGTGGATAATGTGTAACAAAAATACTTGATCCATATCAACATATGTCGCATATTGCGCGCGGTTATTGAACAGCACATTGGGTATTTGAAATGACGTTGTATCAAAAGATGTTAATGTTTTACGCCGTCATGGCGGTCATCAGCGCGCTTATCACATGGTTTCTCTCTAAAGATCGCAAACGTATCCGCTTCCTGAGCGCCTTTCTGGTGGGCTCCACCTGGCCGATGAGTTTTCCGGTTGCGCTGCTGATTTCGCTTTTCTGACAACGGCCCCCGTTTTACGTTACAGCGATAGCATTCCTCTTTGATGAACTGTATAAATAAACAGTCATCTGAAAAGGAGTGCTTATGAAAAGCTTCTATTCGCAACAGGCCGGTTGCCTGGTGCGTTGGCAGGAACTGCCCGGCAAGGGGGAACCGCTGGTCTTCATCCACGGTCTCGGCTGCGCCTCTTCCTACGAATATCCCCGGATAGTTTGCGACCCTCAGTTCGGCTCCCGCCGGGCTATTCTTATCGATCTCCCCGGTAGTGGTTACAGTGATAAACCAGAAGCTTATACTTATCAGACCTCAGCGCAGGCGCTGGTGGTCATCGAACTGCTCAACCATTTAGCCCTATCCTCATTCTGGTTGTATGGCCACAGCATGGGCGGCAGCATAGCAATAGAAACGGCTGAACTGGCCGGGGATCGGCTGTCAGGATTGATTGTGTCTGAACCCAATTTTCATGCTGGCGGGGGCATGTTCAGCCGGGGTATCGCCGCTCAAACGGAGGAGGAGTTTGTCAGTGCCGGTTATCAGGCCATGCTGTCGGCGGAAACCTCACCCTGGAAGGGTTGCCTCCAAAGCACTGCCCCTTGGGCAGTGTGGCGCGGAGCAACGAGCCTGGTTAACGGGGTACAGCCCAGCTGGAGCGTGCGCTATTTACAGCTGACTTGCCCGATATGGCTGATTTTTGGCGAGCTTTCGCTGCCGGATACCGATCTGGATGAGATGCGCCAGCAGGGTGTCGCAGTCAAAATGATCCCTGATGCTGGACATTCGATGTCGTGGGAGAACCCGTCGGCGCTGGCTAAGGCGTTGTTCGACTGTATGCATCAGGAATAGCGGTCCGTCTATGACGAGCCGCAGGGTTGCAGGGCAGTGCCATCAAACGTCTATTTCAGACTAACAAGATCTGCAACGCTCTGCGATCGTCATGGGTAATATCATGCGGATGCTCTCCCAGACGGGTTAAGCGTGGCGCAGTGCTGTTAACCACTGTTTGTAGGCCGGGCAAACGCAGTGCCGCCCGGCGCAACAATGCCGGGTGGCGGCTTCGCCTTACCCGGCCTACAGAACTACTTAGCCAGCGATGAAAAAATTCAAGGAGAATAAAAAGCTTACAGCGGCTCCCTGGTCCGGCTGAAAATCGCCGAAGCGTTTCCGGAAGGCCGGGGCGAGGCGCAGGGACGCGCCGAGAGGGCATAGCCTGCAGGGATGCAGGCTGGTGCCCGACCCGAAAGCCTGGAGGAATAAGCTGAGGGCACCGCGAAGCGGCGATTTTCTTGCCGGGAGCGGGGATTGTTAAGGGGGCGGCGATAGCCCCCTTAACACGTTCACGGGTGACGCGGTTTACAGAGCAGCAAGGAAAGTATGGTGAACGGAACCACCTCTACTGCCGCATGCTCCCCTCAGCCCACCGAGAGAAAGATGGATTAGAGGGGTACAGACCGCTCCTGTCCCCTGTGTTACCGGATAAAAGGCTTGCACCGTATCAGGCGAGCAAGGCCTGCAACGCTCTGCGATCGTCATGGGTAATATCATGTGGATGCTGATACCCGATGTTATCAATCGCCTGGGTATAAAGCGCTACCAGCCAGTCATAAACATAGGCCGTGGCTGCATGCACCGGCTGCTCTCCCAGACGGGTCAAGCGTGGCGCAGTGCTGTTAACCACAGGCGTGACAAACACCGGCTGCCCTTTGCGGATGCGGCTGGCCGGGCGGGCGGAAGCTGGCGTCTGAGCGTAGCCGACCCATCCCACAAAATTGCCGAGTGCAGCATGCAGCTGTGCAGCGCTGCTTTTATCGGTATCAACAATCTTTTTCAGCTGCGCCAGCAGGTTCAGACGATAGCTGGCAATCACCAGCACATCGCCAATCTGCTGCAGGATCGCGGTATCCAGCCCCAGACGGCTGGCGACAGCTTCATCCCGGCTCCACTGGCGCAGATGGTTGATCCACACCTGATGGGCCAGACGGGCTTTGTCCGTCGGCTGCAACATCTCATCGCTATCCTGGGTGCTGTCGGCAAACAGGTCAATGGCATCGGTAAACAGGCCGTTAACCTGCTCTTCGCGCGGCTGCTGCACGGCGAGCAGCGTCTCAAAGGCGCGCAGCGGCGGGAGTAACCCCTCCAGCAGCTCGCCGTGACGGGCGGCGCTCCCCTGCAGGGTACGCACCATCGCTTCGGCGGTGCCGCGCTGGGCGTCAGGATCCTGAGTCAGCGGGGCCAGATACCCCCGCATCAGCTGATGCAGTTCCCGCTGGTGCTGCTGGCGTAACCCCTGCAAACGCGTCTCGCGCTGGGCAGGCAGCGTCGCCTGGGATAACCACTCAATCACCCGCTGCATACTGCTGCTGTCCAGCGCCTGCAACGTTCCCCAGTGCTGGCCGGGTTTGCCGAGTAGCTGCTGCACCGCTTCGTCGAGATTGGAACGGCGGGTAAAGCGCGCATCCTGGGGCGTAATCGCCCATACCAGCCCTGGCAGGGCGGCATCGTCGCCCGGCTGGGTCGCTTTCACCCAGTTAAGTAACATTTTCGCGGTGCGGGCGGTCTGGCCGTGATGGGCAGTGGCATTGCAGATCACCAGGACATCCGGCTGCAGCTGCTGGCGATAGTGCTCCAGCAGCCACTGCAGTTTCGCCTGGGCCAGCGGTGAATCGGGCTGCGCTGACGGGGCCGGAATATCAATAATATCCACTCCGGCCAGCGCGCTGTTTTCTACCGGCAGGATCAGCTCCCGGGTGAGCAGGGCCAGCACATCCAGCGGGATGCTGATGGCGTTAAGCAGCTCGCCGTTGTGTAGCGGGTGCAGTACCGCCTGCTGGACCTCCGGCAGGGCGATATCACCCCGGGTGAGGAACCCTTCGGTCGGCAGGCCAAAATTATCCACCAGCAGGCTCAGCGGTGCCGCCAGCGCCTGGGCGTGGCTGGTCTGGTGCAGAATTTGCGCCAGCTTGAGCCACTGCTGGGTCAGCTCCTGCTGTTCGCCCCACAGTAAGGACCAGACGCTTGCGCGGGTACTCAGATCCAGCGACGGCAGCAGCAGGGCAAACTGATGCCACAGGGCATCGTCCATTTGCTGGGCTGCGGCGGGCACCGTGTCGCGCCAGTAGCGGGCGATGGTGCCGACGTCGGCGGAGGTGATACCCGGTACGCTCTGAGGCTGGCGCAGGGCACGCCATTTCTCCAGACGCACCTCGATAACGGATTTATCCACCGCCGGGAGCGTGGCGCGGGCCAGAAACACCTGCACCAGTTCAGCTTCGGTGAGCAGGCTCAGGCGCAGCGGAAACGCGTCATCGGCCACCTCCGTTGCGGTGGGGGTAAAGCGCAACGCCATGTTGGTCAGGGCGTGGCCGGGATTGATGTGCGAAAAGTAGTCAAAGGTTCGCTGGCCGACAATCACGTTCATTCGCTGATTGTCGCTGCCGCACAGGGTGGCGAGCATATGGGCTTTCGCCGCCTGGGAGTGACCATATAACCCGATGGTGCTCCCGGCGCTCAGCGCCCGTTGAATGGCCTTTTCCCGCGCGTCGGCCACCGCCAGTCTCGCCAGCAGGGCATCGGCGTCATTGTCGAGGAGCGGGGCGTGCTGACGCGTTGCGTTGATCCACCCGATTAATGCCTGAGTCGTGGTCGTCGTGGCTCTCATTTCAGGTATACGCTCCCGCTGTCGATCCAGTAATGGCTGCCGCTGTGTCGGCGATCGGCCAGAGTATTCAGTTTAAAGGTCAGGGCATCGGCCGGGACAGGCGTACCGTCCTGCAGCCAGGCATCGCTCAGCTCAAAGGCTTCCGGACCATCCTGTTTATTGCCGCCGCAGAGCTTCAGGCGCACGTTAAGTACCCCGTCTCCGGCAATGGATTTCGCCAGTTCCGCCGAGTTAATGCTCAGGGTATAGAGCGGGGTGGCAGGCCAACGGGCGTTCGCCAGCTGACGGAAGCCCAGCGTCACGTTGCCGCGCAGCGGGAAGTGCAGGCGGGTATCCAGCTTCGCCCCCGGCTTGTCGAGGTCGATATCCTGATACCAGACGTTCTCCTCGCGCAGGGTATTTACCGTGTTATCCAGCACCCCGAGGTAGCGCACCGTGGAGTAAGCGCCGATATCCGCCGCCTTAAAGTTAAAGCGCGGCAGGCGCAGATCCAGCGCCAGACTACAGAGCATCGCCCCGACCGCCGCGGTGGATTTCGGATTGCCAATGCGCCCCTGCTGGCTGAACGGATACCACTCATGCACCCGGTATTTGTCGAGCCACACCATCCGGCTGACCGGCACCGGCTGCAGATGGCGGATCAGCGCCTGAACGCCAGGCAGACAGCCCGGACGCCCGGTGATCAGCAGAATATCGCAGGCGTAGTGGGAGATCGCCTCGGCCACCGCATGCAGCGGTGCCGCCAGAGTGAAGTGTCCGGCCAGCATCGCGTCCTGCATTTCGCGGAAATTAACGTGCAGCGGGACGGCAAACAGGTCGAACGGTGCAGACCCGGCTGGCAGGGCGTGCTCGATGGCCTGTTGCAGGTAGTTCATCACGTTGCGCGTCGGCTTGCGAGTCAGCAGATCGCCAAAGGTGGCGTGCAGTCCGTCGAGGGGATCGTCAACGTCGCTGGCTTCCCAGGCGGCGAGGATCGCATGACCAATCGGCATAAACAGCTGTAAAGCCGTCTGCTGGCGCAGCACCGCCTGGGTGTCGATGCGTCCGGAGTCGCCAAACAACGAGGCCATCAGCAGAGAGGCGTCGGCAATGCCCGATTTCTGCAGCTGGGTTTGCAGGGCGGGCAGCACGTAGCGCTGGATCACATCCAGCAGGGTGTCATCGCCCGCCACCTTAAAGCCTTCGCGGAACAGCAGCTGCGGGGTGATCTTGACGTTACTGCCTGAGCCATCGTCGAGCTGGTAATGGGTGATGGCCATATCGGTGGTGCCGCCGCCGATATCAATCGAGGCCACGCGCAAGGCCCGGCCCGGCTGACAGCCCGGCTCCGGCTCGCGATCCGGGCGGGCAAGGGCGGCGAAAAAGGCTTCGGTCTGACCGTTGTAATGGGAGATGGCCTCGTTATAGAGCCACACTAACTGGCCGCAGCTGGCCTCATCCCACTCCATCTGGATCTCCGGCACCGGCACCACGCTCTTCTCCTGCTGTTTACGGCTGGAGAAGTCCTCATCCTGCGGGTGCCAGCCCATCGCTTTCCAGACGATGGCGATGGCTTCAAACATACGGCGGCGGAAGATCTCGCGCTCCTGCTTCGGCATTGCCGACGGCAGGGTGAGGATCAGGGTGCGCAGCTGGCGCGGTGACGCCGGGAAGCCCAGACGCAGACGGGTGGCGACGCTGTTGATCTGCCCCAGCGCCTGCGCCAGCAGCTCGCAGAGCATGTGGGTCATCAGGGTGCTGCGGCTGTACTGCGGGGAGAAGACCGGCAGACGTTCATCCTGCGGCAGGGTGAACAGCGGCTGGCCGTCATCGTTCATCAGGTTCATCAGCGGGAAGGCGGTCGCCAGCGGTTCGCGCTGGGTTTTGCTGTTCATCTGGCTAAAACGCCAGTCCTGTACCACCGGGGTTTCATCCCACAGATAGCGGCGCGGGCTGGAGATACCGCTGTTGCCTTCGGTGCCCAGTCGCTGGGTCGCGAGCTTGCGCGCTTCGTCGCCCACGCGCACGATAGAGGGCCAGACGAAGGCGTCTTCGCGGCCGCTCTCCACCGAGAAGTGCTGCTTGCCGAAGCGGGCTTCGGAAAACTCCAGACGGCTGGTAAACAGCGGCTCGTTCAGGAACTGCGGTTCGCTCAGGGAGCGTACCTGTAGCTCGGCGGTCTGGCGCAGGCCGTCGTTGGCATCGCCGTGGTCTTCAATGATCACCCCGCAGGTGTGGGTGTTACCCACATCCAGAATCAGGTCCACCGGGATCGCCGGAGTGCTGAGGGTGTGGGTGACAAATTTGACTTCCGGCACCGTGAGCTGTTCTCCCAGCATCGCCAGAACGTTCAGCCAGTGCGCCTGGTACTCAAAGTTACGCATCGCCAGCTGGAGCTCGCGCTCGGCGCGGTTCTCCACGCCGGTGGCGTACTGGGTGAAGGCCTCTCGCAGCCAGCCGTCAATCCAGGTCTGGTCGAGGAAGTTCGCCACCTCGTCGTCGCGCCAGGCCAGCGCGAAACGGGTGCCGTTGAGAATGTCGTTCTCCACCGGCGACAGGGCGCTGGTGGCGTGGGCGGCGATCTGGCTGTCCAGCGCCAGGGTCACGCGGTGGCTGTTCCCGGCGTTATCCGGGGTCTCCAGCTTACGCACCTGCACGCGGGCCCAGTTGTCCGGGCCCTCAACGAAGGTGCGCGGCGGGTTAAAGCGCAGGAACGGCACCGGCAGCCAGACGCCGTCGAGCACTGCCAGCGACTGCTGAAGCGGAATGGTGCTTTCGGGTTTCACCACTTCCGGCTGTCCGCCGTTGGTGGCGGGCAGGGTATAGCGGCCATTTACCAGATCGAAATCGAGGCGCAGCAGGGGGCCGTTGGCGGTTTTACGCACAAACCGTCCGCTCTGGGCGGAGTCCTGCGGCGTCAGGCCAAAATCAAGAAACTGTACGCCGCTGTTCGCAATCAGCGTGACGCTCTGTTTGTAGTCGCAAAGGTTTACCAGCATAGGATCACGCACCTGCCTTCCTGAATGTCAATGGAACCACGGTCTTCGCGTCGTAGCGCGCGCTGCATTCTGCCACATCACTGGTGCCGGCCTTACAGGTAATTTCCGGCATCGGGTAGCGCGAGCCGTCAGCGCAGCGGGCGTGGCCCCGGGATTTGATCAGCAGCTCACCGTTGCTGTGCAGCCCGGAGAAGACCGCCACGCGGCAGACTACGTTGTCACCGTGCACCACGCGGGCAGAGCCTTTATTGTTCTGGATTTGATAGCGCAGTGAAGGCGGCTTGCCGGTGATCGGATCGGTGACATCCAGCATGACCCGCCAGCTACCGTTGAGGAAACGGGTTGAACCGGCTTTCACCTGGCCCGCGTCCATGACCAGCGCGTCTTTCGGGATGGCGGCAATCACCACCGGTTCCGCAGGGGCTGGCTCTTCGGCTTTAACGGCCACCACTTCAGCCTGATGCAGCGGCAGATTCAGTGGCAGAGGCTCAACTGCGGCAACGGGTTTGGGCTCAATCGCCACCGGGGCAGCAACAGCGGTTTTGACCGGCTCGGCGACAGGTGCCTGTTTTGGCCACAGCAGCGGGGCGGCAACGGCGGCCACCACCACGGCGGCAACCGGCAGCGGCCACAGCGGAACGCGACGTTTTTTCGCCTGCACCACCGGCGCGGCAGGCTCCGGTTTTGGCTCTGGCTCGCTGGCGCTTATCACCGGCGCGGGCTGCGCTTCGTAGAGGTCATTGGCGGTGATCTTCACCGTCGCCGGGGCAGCAACCAGCGGTTCATCGGCTTTTTCGAAGACGATGGCCGGGGCCGTTTCAGGCTCGGGTTCGGGCTCAGCCACTGGCGCGGGCATCGGGTCCGGCAGCAGGGAGGCGCGCAGGCAGTCGAGAATGTCATCCCGCGCGTTTTCATTGAGGTTCACAAAACCCCAGAAGGTGATCACCGGCTTGCCATCAACCAGGAAGAGGAAGTTTTCGCCGGGGAACTGAAACGCTTTGGAAAGCAGGGAACCAAACAGCTGCTGAGCGGTTTTTGGCGACTGAAGCGATTTTTTGCTCAGGGATTCGACACTCGACAGGGTGCCTTCCAGCAGGCGCAGCGCCCGAAAACGCGCATCTTCATCGGCGGCTTTCCAGCTTTTAACGGCGCCCTCAACCGGTGAGTACCAGTCCACCCGGTCGCCCTCATCATTGACCTGCGGAATGGCAAGGCAATCGACAATGGCTTGCTGTTTGCGCAGACGCAGCGCCTCACGGATTTGCAATGCTGATTCAAAAACGGCCTGTCCGCCGCCGCCAACGGCCTGAAAATCATCCAGATTGCCGCTGCGTAAAAGGGTTTTTGCCACGATTTGGTCCCATAGACTTTTTCACGCGTCTACTTTACGAAATCTGCCGGCAAACAAACGGCAGAAGAGACGGCAAAAGGGGCGATTTCTTGCAGCATTGCGGCGGTCGAAAGTGCTTGACGTTGAATGTACCTTAAGGCAAATCACCGTCTGGCGATTGGCGGGAAAATCAGCGGAAATAACTGCTTTAGAATAACCTGATAGTGTTTCGTTATTTGCCTGCGGGCAGGTGCTGTGCTGTTATTACCATTCTCTATAATAAAACCAAACAGGTAATAACCATGTCTACAGGGAAAACTCTCCTTGCGCTGGCGTTAAGCGCATTACTGCCAGCGGGTGCCGCTTGGGCGGCCAATAACGACACCATTATCTACTGCTCTGAAGCGTCACCGGAGTCCTTTAACCCGCAGATCGCCAGCTCCGGCCCGAGCTTTGTTGCCAGCTCACAGGTGCTCTATAACCGCCTGATTAACTTCGATCCGGTCAAAAATACCCCGGTGCCGTCGCTGGCAGAATCCTGGACCATCTCGCCGGATGGCAAAACCTATACTTTTACCCTGCGCAAAGGGGTGAAGTTCAACAGCAACAAATTCTTTAAACCGACCCGCGATTTTAACGCCGATGACGTTATTTTCTCGGTGATGCGTCAGAAAGACCCTAACCATCCATATCACAACGTCTCTCAGGGCAACTACGAGTACTTTAACGACGTCGGCCTGGATAAGCTGATCCAGGAGGTGAAGAAGATCGACGATAACCACGTGCAGTTTGTGCTGAGCGAACCGAACGCTGCCTTCCTCGCCGACTGGGGGATGGACTTCGCCTCGATCCTGTCGGCGGAATATGCCGACGCGATGCTGAAAAAAGGCACCCCGGAAAATGTCGATACCTGGCCGATCGGCACCGGACCGTACGTGCTCCAGCAGTATAAGGTTGACTCCCTTATCCGCTATATCGCCAACCCGAACTACTGGGATGGCGCGGTGCCGACTAAACATCTGATCTTCTCCATCACCCCGAACGTCGAAACCCGTCTGGCGAAGCTGCAAACCAACGAGTGCCAGATCATTCCTGCGCCATCGCCGGTGCAGTTTGATGTGATCAAGAAAAACAAGGATTTGACCCTGCACTCGGTGGATGCGCTGAACGTCGGTTATCTGGCGTTTAATACCGAGAAAAAACCGTTTGATAACGTGCTGGTGCGCCAGGCCCTGAACTACGCCACCGATAAAGAGGCCATTATCAACGCGGTGTTTATGGGCTCCGGCACGGTGGCAAAATCGCCGATCCCGCCGAATATGATGGGCTTTAATAAAGATGTGCAGGACTACAGCTACGATCCGGAAAAAGCGAAAGCGCTGCTGAAACAGGCGGGGCTGGAGCAGGGCGCGGAAGTGACCCTCTGGTCGATGCCGGTACAACGCCCTTACAACCCAAACTCGCGCCGCATCGCGGAGATGATCCAGAGCGACTGGGCGAAGGTGGGGGTTAAAGCGAAAATTGTCTCCTATGAGTGGGGCGAATACCTCTCCGGCATGCGTAAAGGCGAGCACGACAGCGCCCTGTTTGGCTGGATGTCGGATAACGGCGACCCGGATAACTTTGCCGACGTGCTGCTGGGCTGCGACAGCATCAAAACCGGCTCCAATGCTGCACGCTGGTGCGACAAGGGCTATGATGACCTGGTGCAGAAGGCGAAGCTCACCAGCGATCCCGCGGCGCGTGCGAAGCTCTACAGCCAGGCGCAGGAGATCTTCTATAAGCAGGCACCGTGGATTGCGCTGGCGAACGGCAAAACCTTCTTTGCTACCCGCAGCAACATTAGCGGATACAGCGTGAGCCTGATGGGAAGTGATTTCTCGAAGGCGAAAGTAAACTGACAGAGCGCCGGGTGACGGCTTCGCCTTACCCGGCCTGTATATGGCACCCGTAGGCCCGGCAGCGTAGCGCCGCCAGGCAAGTTGAGAAGGAGTGACAATGTCACATTTAGAGGATGTTACCGCTCGCGTTGACGCAACGATTGCCGAAAGCGTGATTGCACATATGAATGAACTGCTGATCGAACTTAGCGAGGATAGCGAGTTAACCCGTGAAGATCGCTATACCCAGCAGCAGCGCCTGCGTAACGCCATCGCCCACCACGGTAAACAGTACAAAGAGGACCAGGAGGCCCGCCATGAGAGCCTGACCAAAGGCGGGGTGATCCTCTGATTCAGAACTGGCGTCTGGCGACCAGCCAGGCGCCAACCACCAGCAGCACCGCGCCGCATACCGGGCCGATCAGGGCCTTCAGCGGCACCCCCTGGCTGCGCACCACATCCATCACCAGCCCCCCGATTAACTGGCTGGCAACCAGCACGGCGATGGTCGTCGCGGCCCCGACATACTGATAACCGCTGATGCTGGCGAAGACAAAAAATGAGCCCAGCAGGCCGGGGATTAAGGTCCACCAGCGCACCGTATGTACCAGCTCGCTGAACCCGGCGACGCCGTTTTTAATCAGCAGGATCGATACAAAGAGCACAATCCCCACCAGCGAATTGAGCAGCATGGCGATAAGAATGGTGCTTGAGGTCTGGGTGATGCGCACCATCAGGGTGTTCTGCACCACCAGCCCAATGCCCGCCGCCACCAGAAATACCAGCGTCAGGGTCTGGTTCATCCGATGTTATCCGGTTCGCTGCGCTCATCGAGCTGAAGCTGCATAAAGGTCAGATCCAGCCAGCGGCCAAACTTGGTCCCTACCTGTGGCATCTGGCCAGTGGTGACAAAACCTAACGTTTCATGCAGATGTACAGAGGCATGATTCTGCGCTTCGATCCCGGCCACCATCACGTGCTTGCCGATGCCTCGGGCCTCAACAATCAGCTGTTCCATCAGCGCCCGCCCGATGCCTTTGCCCTGATGATCAGGATGCACATAAACCGAATGCTCAACCGTATGGCGGAACCCATCAAAGGCGCGCCAGTCGCCGAAAGAGGCATATCCCGTGACCACGCCATCGTGCTCGCTGACCAGCACCGGATAGCCCATCAGCTGGCGTGCCTCGAACCAGGCGATGCGGTTATCGGTGTCCACGGTGGTATCGTTCCAGATGGCGGCGGTATGCAGTACAGCGTGGTTATAGATCTCGCCGATAGCGGCGCAATCCTCTTTAGTGGCGTGACGAATAAGCATCTGAAACCTCGGGGTGTGTTGTTCACTATAGTAGTACGCGATGTCACGATATTACACAAACAGTCGCTGAAAACGCTACGGCATAACACATATCTTTTCGTTATGAAAAAAGCCAGTGGTAATCCATTACTTTCTCTATAGTATGGCGTGATGAATATTCTGTCAGACAATATGAATCAACGGATCAGCGCGCGCATTCGGCTTGAACGCGAGTCGCGTGGATGGTCCCTGAGCGAGCTTGCCGAGCGGGCGGGCGTGTCACGGGCGATGATCCATAAAATCGAACGCGGCGACAGCAGCCCGACCGCCACCTTGCTGGCCCGTCTCTCTGGCGCGTTTGGCATCAGCATGTCGACCCTGATTGCCCGCGCCGAGATGCAGGAGGGCAAGCTGCTGCGCTTTGAAAGCCAGCCTGTCTGGCGCGACCCACAAACCCACTATCTGCGTCGACACGTCTCGCCGCGTACCGATCTGCCTATCGACCTGGTGCAGGTTGAATTGCCCGGCAACAGCGATGTACCGATGCCCGCCTCCTCTTATGCCCTTGCGCGCCAGCTTATCTGGCTTCAGTCGGGGGAGCTGGTGTTTCAGGAGGGGGATACCCGCCATGAAATGCGGGCCGGAGATTGTCTGGAGTTAGGCCCGCCGAACGACTGCCGGTTTATTAACGAAAGCGGCGAGCCGTGCGTCTACCTTGTCGTCAGGCTTAACCAGTCCGGCTCATAATGTTAAAGCGGGCAGGGGAAGATGAGGCTAGGCTCTAAGGACGTTTCTATAAAAAGGAGTGAGGTATGAGTCAATCTTCAACGCAAAATCGTCAATGGGTTCTGGCTTCTCGTCCCCATGGTGCCCCCACCGCTGATAACTTTCGTTTAGAAACCACCGACATCCCTCAGCCCGCCGACGGCCAGCTTCTGCTGCGCACGATGTGGCTCTCTCTTGACCCTTATATGCGTGGCCGCATGAGCGATGCGCCATCTTATTCGCCGCCGGTAGAGATCGGTGCCGTAATGGTGGGCGGCACCGTCAGCCGCGTTGAGGCCTCGAACCATCCTGACTATCAGCCTGGTGAATGGGTGCTCGGCTACAGCGGCTGGCAGGAGTATGAACTCTCCGACGGCAACGGGCTGGTGAAACTGGGTGAGAACCCGGAACACCCCTCCTGGTCGTTAGGTATTCTGGGCATGCCAGGTTTTACCGCCTACATGGGACTGCTGGATATCGGCCAACCGAAAGCGGGTGAGACCCTGGTAGTGGCCGCGGCGACCGGCCCGGTAGGTTCCACCGTTGGGCAGATTGGCAAGCTGAAAGGTTGCCGGGTGGTAGGCGTTGCCGGTGGGGCGGAGAAGTGCCGTCACGCCACCGAGGTGCTGGGCTTCGACCAGTGCCTGGATCATCATGCGGATGACTTTGCCGAACAGCTTAAACAGGCGTGTCCGCAGGGGATTGATATCTACTACGAAAATGTCGGCGGTAAAGTGTTTGACGCGGTGCTGCCGCTGCTCAATACCCAGGCGCGCGTACCGGTCTGTGGGCTGGTGAGCGGATACAACGCCACCGACCTGCCGCCAGGGCCGGATCGTCTCGGGTTGCTGATGGGCACCATCCTGAAAAAACGCATCCGTATGCAGGGCTTTATCATCAACCAGGATTATGGCCACCGCATCGAAGAGTTTCAGCAGCAGATGGGGCAGTGGGTCAAAGAGGGCAACATCCACTATCGCGAACAGGTGACGGATGGCCTGGAAAATGCGCCCGATGCGCTGATTGGCCTGCTGGAGGGAAAAAACTTCGGCAAAGTCGTGATACGTGTCGCGAACAATAACGAATAGTACCAGGTATGGCGGATTATTCCGCCATACTAAACTGTGCAAAATTCAAAATAACGTCTTTAATTATACAGGCATAGAATAAACGAAACGTGGTATACAAAACGGGGTATTTTATTTTTTCAATCACACAAAGTTATGATTGATGGTTTTCTTTTGACGTAAATCAGGCATGCGATACAGGATATATCAAATACTCAGCGGTCCTTATTTAACCGTCTGTGAAATATAGTTAAGTGTGGGTAACAGGAACAGAACATGCTGGATTTGGACAATTTAGAAAAAGCTCAACGAATGAGCCTGACGATGCAGGTTGAGGTGAGTCTGAAAAGCGCGCTGATTGCCGGCGCGTTAAAGCCAGGCGCACGGCTCGTCACCAAAGATATTGCGGATAAACTCGGTACCAGTATTACTCCTGTTCGTGAAGCGCTGCTGCGGTTGGTCTCCGCGGGCGCGCTGCACGCGACCCCGGCGCAGGCTTTTCTGGTGCCGGAAGTCACTTTAGAGCGTTATAGCGAAGTCAATGCTATTCGTAAGTCGCTGGAATGCATGGCTGTCGCGGCGGCATGCAATCAGATGACCGACGAAAAGCTAGAGACGCTGCGCGACCTTTCAGAAAAATTTCACGATGCGATGAGCAATGGCGAGGTGGAGCGCGCGCTTCACTCCAACCGGGCTTTTCGTTTTACGCTCTATCACTATGCCGACATGCCCACGCTGATATCGCTTATCGAACAGCTATGGGTGCGCATCGGGCCCTGTTTTAACTGTCTCTACGATCCAGACATTGTATTGCCGAGCCGCGCGTATCGTTACGATGAGCTGCTTGATGCCCTTGCGAAGGGCGATGAGGAAGCCAGCCGGGCGGCGATTGATAAAGCGATCGACGAAGCGAATGAGATATTAATCAGGCAGTTTGCAAACTAACAGGGCCAGAAATAAACGAAGCGGTAATTTCGCTAAATATGAGCTGTTTCTTTTTTCCGGCAGACAAGCTGCTGCCGGAAAGTTTATTTATTAGCCTACTGATAAGACCAGCTTAACTATGAAATAACCCTGACCTCTGCCGATAACCTCAAAAGGCACATTCGCCTTTTAAGGAGCCAGGAATGAGTGTCAGTCAACGATTACGTAATATAAAAATGAGCAGAAAGCTCGCGGCGGGTTTTGGTCTGGTACTGCTGCTGGTTGCAGTATCGACCTTGCTCAGCGTGATGCGCTTTAAAGAAATTCGCGACGTTTACCAGCAAACCAACCTGATCTACAACATCAATATCGAGGTCTTCCAGGCCAAGATCAACCGCCTCAAATTCCTCTATAACGGTGACGAAAAGTCCGGCCAGCTGATGGCAAATTACGTCAAACATGCCGTTGAACTGACCGAAGAGGCCCGTGAGCTGGAGTGGACGGCAAAAGAGAGGGCCATTGTTGAGGCGATTGCCGGGCACCTTGCCCGTTTTGGCAGCAGCGTGACGGAAATGCAGAGCGCGATGACGGCCTGGAACGCAAACAAAAACGACCCGGCGGCTACCGCGGCGCTGAAAGCTGCGGAAGAGAAAGTCAAAACCGCTGGCGACGACAGCAGCGCCTCAATCCGCGAGATCATTGCTCTGGTCAAAACGCATAATGATTCGCTGGCCTATAGCTCCAGTACCATCACCGCCATTATTGGCGTGGCGGCGATCCTCTTCGGTATCCTGGTCTCCTGGTGGGTGACCCGCCAGATCACCCGTCCGGTAAAACAGAACCTGCAGCTGGCCGAGCGTATCGCCAGCGGCGATCTCAGCTCCGATATCCATCCCCAGGGAGAAGACGAACTGGGCAAACTGACCGGGGCGATGGGCCGGATGAACGATAAACTGCGCTTAATGATTGGCGAGGTGCGCAGCAGCGTGGCGCAGGTGTCGCTGGCCGCCAGTGAAATTGCCGAAGGGAATACCGATCTCTCCTCGCGTACCGAGCAGCAGGCTGCGGCGGTGGTGCAGACCGCCGCCAGCATGGAAGAGCTCACCGCCACGGTGAAGAACAACGCCGATAACGCCCGTCATGCCAGCCAGCTGGCGGCAGAGGCCTCGCAGACTGCGACCCAGGGCGGACGGGTGATGCGCGACGTGGTCAGCACCATAAGCGATATCAACACCAGCTCGCAAAAAATCGCCGATATCACCGCGGTTATCAACAGCATCGCCTTCCAGACCAATATTCTGGCCCTCAACGCAGCCGTGGAAGCGGCGCGGGCGGGAGAGCAGGGGCGGGGCTTTGCAGTGGTGGCCAGCGAAGTGCGCAGCCTCTCCCAGCGCAGCTCTCAGGCGGCGAAGGATATCGAGCAGCTGATCAGCGAGTCGGTCTCCCGCATTTCTACCGGCAGCGAGCTGGTGGCGAAAGCCGGGCAGACCATGGAGCAGGTGGTGGATTCCGTCACCCGCGTAAATGACATCATGGGCGAGATCTCCTCGGCCTCGGAAGAGCAGAGCCGTGGTATTGAGCAAATCTCCCGGGCGGTGATGGAGCTGGATACCACTACCCAGCAAAACGCCTCGCTGGTAGGCGCCTCGTCGACGGCGGCAGGAGCGCTGGAAGATCAGGCCCGTCTGCTGGAGTCGTTGGTGGCGGCGTTCCGTCTGGAACAGCGCGCACAGATGGCATAAAACAAAACCGGCAGCCTGGGCTGCCGGTTTTTTTATCACTCGAAGCGGTACGAGACGGAAAGGCCCACCCCGTAGTTACGCCCCGGTGCCGGTTCGTAGTAACGCCCGTTTGATTCGTTCACAATCACCGAGCCGACATACTCTTTATCGAACAGGTTATCCACGCGACCAAAGATGTCCATGCCCCAGTTGCCCATATTCAGCTTATAGCCGGTGTTCAGACCCACAACGGTATAAGAGGGCGCTTTGGCGCTGTTTTCGTCATCAGCTTCGATGTCGCTCATATAACGCACATCCGATCCCGCATACCACCCCTCGACCGGCTGCCAGCCAAAGGAGGCATAGCCCATGTTGCGGGCAATGCCCGGCATCCGGTTGCCGTTACAGTCGCTATCGCCACAGACGTTGGTGCGATAGGTGGCATCCAGATAGGTCCACGCCATTTTCAGCTTCCAGTTTTCAGCAAACTGCTGATCGAGAGAGAGCTCCACCCCCTGACGGCGGGTTTTACCGGCGTTTTTATAGCTGGTGCGGCCGCCCGCGCTGGCGTCAACGACGATCTCATCGTCGGTATCGGTACGGAACAGCGCCGCGGTGAACAGACCATTGCCGATGCGCGTTTTGCTTCCCACCTCGTAGGTGTTGTTGGTGGATGGCTTGAGGCCAAAGTTCAGGCCGCTCTGGTTATCGGAACGGTAGGAGAGCTCGTTGATGGTCGGGGTCTCAAACCCGCGGCCCGCGGCGGCATAGAGGTTCCAGGCGTCGGTTACGCGGTACTTCAGCGCCCCGGCCGGGAGCCATTTGTGGTAGCTGGCCTCACCGCTGTCGTCGCCGTTAGCGCCCTGTACATAGTGGTCGTTCGAGTCGAACCAGACGGAGCTGTAGCGCACGCCCGCGTCGAGAGAGAGCTTTTGCGTCAGCTGCCAGTTGGTCTGCAGGTAGGGATCAACGTTCCACATCAGGTTACGTTCATCGCGGCGTTTCGCCCCTTTGACGCCGTAGTCCGGCACTCCGTTGTTCATCACGAAGTTTTCATACCCGCGACGATCTTCGCTCAGGTTTTCGTAGTTCAGGCCGGTGGTAAAGGTCATCGGCACCAGTAGCTCACCACGGTGAGTCCAGCGGGTGTCGATCCCCTGATAGTGGCGCTGCATGTCGATCACACCGCCTGCATGAGTAGGGCGCAACTGTGGCTGGTAGGGAATCGACTGGTACTGCGTCATCTCGCGTTCACCGGCGTAGGCCATCACGCTGAGGTCGTCCTGGGCGCTGAGCTGGCGCTCATAGCGCAGGCCAGCCTGGGTCTGCTTGATGGTTTTGCGGGTGTTGTACTGATCGCCGCGCGGCGACTGGCGCGGGTTATCCCGCCACTCTTGATAGTCCAGCCCGCCGGGATCGTTGGCTTTCATATCCACGCTGTTGAAAATCAGGCTCAGCTTGCTGGCGTCGTCGATGCGCACGCCCAGTTTGGCGTTGGCGAGATTTTTACGCGCGCCGCTGTGATCGCGATAGCCGTGAGTGGTGAAGCGGGTGGTAGAGACGGTGTAATCCACATCCCCCGGCTGGGTGCCGTCGCCCATCGCGCCGGTGGCCTTCAGACCGTAGCGCCAGCTGCCGTAGCTGCCGTAATAGCTGCTGGCCTCGACGGTGTTCGGCTCACGCCCGGTTTCGGTGGTCATGTTAAGCACACCGCCGGAGGCGTTGCCATAGAGGGCGGAAAACGGCCCGCGCAGTACTTCCACGCTCTCAATGCTGTTGAGATCGATATTCGAGGTTTGCCCCTGACCATCCGGCATCGTCGCCGGGATACCGTCCACATAGAGGCGAATGCCACGCACCCCAAAGGTGGAGCGGGCGCCAAAACCACGGGTTGAGAGCTGGAGATCCTGGGCGTAGTTCTGTCGGTTCTGGATCTGTAATCCCGGCACGCTGCCGAGGGATTCAGAGAGGTTAATGCGCGGGGTCGCATGACGTATATCCTCGCCGTTAACCACGCTGACCGCGGCGGGGGTATCCAACTCAGAGAGCGATTGTGGGGACGCGCTGACGATCATAGTCTGTTCGTCGGCCGCCATCGCTGCGACAGGGGCTAATACAACAGGAACCAACAGCAGGGGGAGCGTTGCCCTGCGGGCAGAAAAGATTTTCATGAATTAAAAAACCGCTTAAAAGAAAGACGAACCAAATGGAACATGTGCGGGTATGGTAAATCTTTTGTAAATATTTTGAAAACCAAAACCGCACATAGCGTTAACCCAAGTGTAGGTTAAATCAGCGAATAAGCTTGATGCGATCAAGAATTACTCCACATTGAGATAAATAATGATTACTATTCTCATCCATAATCAGGCGAAGCGATGACTTTGCCAGCCGGAAGCGATGTCAGCGGTACCATTTACTCGAAAGGGAGTTGTTATGAATTTACGTCACCTGTGCTCGCCGCGTCTGCGTAGCTCACTGCTGTTGGGGTCTTTGCTGGTAGCCGGTTCTTTTAATGTTCATGCCGCAGAAGAGATGCTGCGTAAAGCGGTGGGCAAAGGCGCATATGAAATGGCCGTCAGCCAGCAGGAAAATGCGCTGTGGGTTGCCACCACCCAGAGCCGCAAAATGGATAAAGGTGGGGTGGTCTACCGCCTCGATCCGCTGACGCTGGAAGTGACGCAGGCCATTCATAGCGACCTGAAGCCGTTTGGCGCCACCATCAATAACGCCACCCAGACCCTGTGGTTTGGTAACACCACCAACAGCGCGGTGACGGCCATTGACGCGAAAACCGGTGACGTGAAGGGCCGTCTGGTGCTGGACGATCGTAAGCGCAGCGAGACTGTGAAACCGCTGCAACCGCGTGAGCTGGTGGCGGATGACACCACGAACACCGTCTATATCACCGGTATCGGCAAAGAGAGCGTGATTTGGGTGGTGGACGGCGAAACGCTGAAGCTGAAAGAGACCATCACCGGCACCGGCAAATTCAGCACCGGCCTGGCGCTGGATGCCCAGGCGAAGCGTCTCTACACCACCAACGGTGACGGCGAACTGGTGACCATCGACACCGCGACCCACACAATCATCGCGCGTAAGAAGCTGCAGGACGACGGGAAAGAGCACTTCTACCTGAACCTGAGCCTGGATGTTAAGGGCCAGCGTGCGTTCATCACCGACTCTAAGCAGCCGGAAGTGCTGGTTGTCTCCCTGAAAGATGGCAGCATCATCAGCAAGGTGGCAGCCCCGGAATCCCTGGCGGTGCTGTTTAACCCGGCCCGGGACGAAGCCTACGTCACCCACCGTGAGGTGGGCAAGGTGAGCGTGATTGACGCCAAAACCTACAAAGTGACCAAAACGCACGATACGCCGACCTTCCCGAACAGCCTGGCGCTCTCCGCCGACGGCAAAACCCTGTACGTGACGGTGAAGCAGAAGTCGACCCGCCAGCAGGAAGCCACCCAGCCTGATGACGTGATCCGTATCGCGCTGTAAGTTCAGTGCCGGGTGGCGGCTGCGGCTTATCCGGCCTACGAATGTATGCGGGTTTTGTAGGCCCGTGCAAGCGCAGCGCCGCCGGGCAATGAGGACGGGTGCGGTCTTTATGCCGGGTGGCGGCTGCGCCTTACCCGGCCTACCAACGGCCAAACCGTAGGCCCGCGCAAGCGCAGCGCCGCCGGGCAATGAGGACGGGTGCGGTCTTTGTGCCGGGTGGCGGCTACGCCTTACCCGGCCTACGAATGTATGCGGGTTTTGTAGGCCCGTGCAAGCGCAGCGCCGCCGGGCAAAAAGGCGGGTGCGGCTTCGCCTTTATTGCGCGCGCTGGTACAGGCCGCTTGCCAGGTGCGTAAATACCTTAATAATGTCCGGTAGCGCCTTCTGCGGGTCCTGGCTGGCGGCGATCCACAGTGCGGCATTCATGGCCGCGCTGTTTAACATATAGGCCGCAGCGCCCGCATCCACAGGCTTAATCACGCCGCGTTCGAGCATCTTCAGGATGCTCTGGCGCGTCGATTCAAGGCAGCTTAACTGACCGGGCCACTGGGCGGGATCGCCGAGAAAAGCGGGGCCATCAAGCAGCACGATGCGTCGCACCTCCGGGTCAAGGGCCATTTTGATATAGGCGATCCCTTCCGCCAGCAGTCTTTCCCAGTCATCTTGCACCCCGGCGGCCTCAGCCTTCGCACGCTGTGCCATATCTCGATCTATCTGGTCGACAACGGCGGCGAGTAGCCCCTTTTTATCACCAAAATTGTGGTAAAGCGCCCCGCGGGTAAGGCCGACGCTTGCGGTTAATTCATCCATGGATGCGGCGGCAAAGCCGTTTTCCGCAAAGGCTTTCCGTGCAGCCATCAGCAGTTTTGCACGGTTCTCTTCCATCGTTTCGCTGCGGCGTCTGGCAACCATAAACTCTCCATCTTCATTTGACATACGCGGCGTATGTGTGATTAATTTGACATACGCCGCGTATATTAAATCATCTTTACGCGCTGCGCTTTGCCTTTTCCAACGTTGATACAGTACAGGATACCTTATGATCCAGCGCGAACCGGTTTTCCCCGCTAACCGTCATGCTCTTTATGAAGAACACGGTTATTCTGCCGCCATCCGTTCCGGCGATTTGCTGTTTGTTTCGGGTCAGGTAGGAAGCCGCGCCGATGGCACCCCCGAGCCCGATTTCGCCACTCAGGTGCAGCTTGCGTTTGATAATCTGAAAGCAACCCTTGCCGCGGCGGGGTGTACCTTTGACGATCTGATTGATGTGACAACCTTCCACACCGATCCTGAAAATCAGTTCCCGACGATCATGCAGGTCAAACAGGCGATTTTCCCGCAGGCCCCTTATCCGAACTGGACCGCCGTCGGCGTCACCTGGCTTGCCGGATTTGATTTCGAAATTAAGGTCATCGCGCGTATTCCTGCTCCGGTTGTGTAGGCCCCGGGCAAAAAAAAGGAAGGCATTTGCCTTCCCTTTTTAATTGAAGCGATTAACGCGACGTCTCTTCCACCAGCGGACCGTCGAGCTTCTCTTCATCCGGGTGCTTTGGCGCGGTACTGTGGACCGCATGCACGCGCTTGCGCACACCAAACCAGCCTGCCACCAGCAGGACCGCCAGCAGCGGGATGGTGGCGATGGTGTAAGTCCCGTTCGGATAGTCGAACGCCATCAGCACCAGCACGCTGAACAGGAAGAGCAGGGTCAGCCAGGAGGTGACCGGCGCGCCCGGCATTCTGAAGCTTACCGGAGCGGCAGTACCTTCTTTGATCGCCTTGCGCAGACGCATCTGGCACACCACGATAAAGGCCCAGGAGGCGATAATGCCCAGCGCCGCAACGTTTAAGACAATCTCAAAGACCTGGGACGGCACCAGATAGTTCAGGAACACGCCAAAGACATAGACCACCAGCGTCGCTAGGATGCCCGCATAGGGCACCTGCTGCTTGCTCATTTTCGACATAAACCGCGGTGCGGAGCCGCCCATCGACATGGAGCGCAGAATACGGCCCGTGGAGTAGAGACCAGAGTTCAGGCTGGAGAGCGCCGCGGTCAGCACCACGATGTTCATGATGCTGCCCACGTACGGCACGCCGAGCTTCGAGAAGAAGGTCACGAACGGGCTCTGGCCTGCCTGATAGGCGTTCCACGGCAGGAGCAGAACCAGCAGCACCACGGAGCCGACATAGAAGAGGCCGATACGCCAGATCACGCTGTTAATCGCTTTGGGTACGGTTTTCTCCGGCTCTTTACATTCGCCCGCCGCGGTGCCCACCAGTTCAATGGAGGCAAAGGCGAACACCACGCCCTGGACCAGCACCAGGGCAGGCAGCAGGCCGTGCGGGAAGAAGCCGCCGTTATCGGTGATCAGGTGGAAGCCGGTCATGTTGCCATCCAGCGTTTTGCCGCTGCCGAGGAACACGGTGCCCACCACCAGGAAGATGACGATCGCCAGCACTTTTACCAGCGCAAACCAGAACTCCATCTCAGCGAACCACTTCACGCCGATCATGTTCATGGTGCCGACAATCGCCAGCGCGCCAAGGGCAAACACCCACTGCGGCACATCGCCAAACGCGCCCCAGTAGTGCATATAGAGGGCCACGGCGGTGATATCCACGATCCCGGTCATCGCCCAGTTTACAAAGTACATCCAGCCCGCCACGTAAGCGGCTTTCTCACCGAGAAACTCACGGGCGTAAGAGACGAAGCTGCCGCTGGAGGGGCGGTGTAACACCAGCTCGCCAAGGGCACGCAGAATAAAGAAGGAGAAGATCCCGCACACCAGATAGACCAGTGCCAGAGCCGGGCCAGCCATCTGCAGACGTGCGCCTGCACCTAAAAACAGCCCGGTACCGATAGCGCCGCCGATGGCAATCATCTGCACCTGACGGTTGCCCATCGCCTTGTGATAGCCCTCTTCGTGGGCGTTCAACCAGCGACGTTTCGCAGCGTGATGATCGGCTGCGCTTTTATTGCTTGTTTTCATTGAGTTACCTGTTTGCCTGTCTGAATCAAGAACATCGTGTCCATAACCGGCGGTCGACAATACAAACGATTGCTCGCGCGCGGAAATATTCTGCCTTTCCAGTCATTCTGCGTATGGATAAGGCAAAACATGGCGAAGCATCCTACCTGCAATTAATAAACGACGCAAAAAATAACGGCGTGAAAGTGATGCATGCTGAAGTAAATATTTTGTGCCGGATAGCAGGCTAGTTTCGACGTAACGCCGCCACCAGTAAGGCAAAGGCGGTGGTGTGCTGGCGGCGGCTGGGGTAGTAGAGATGGTAGCCATCAAACACCGGGCAGTATGCCTCCAGCGTACGGACCAGCCGCCCACGATCGATGGCCTCCTGCGCTGTTTCCTCCGGGACATAGACCAGTCCCAGGCCCGCCTGTGCGGCATCCAGACGCTGGGGCAAGCTATTCAGGATAAGCTGTCCCTCTACCCGGACGCGGATCTCCTCTCCCATATGGACAAACTCCCAGGCATACAGGCCACCCCGCGTCGGCAGGCGCATGTTGATGCAGCGGTGATTCGCCAGCTGCTCGGGGGTTTGCGGTTCTCCGTAGCGGGCAAAATAGTCCGGAGAGCCGACCACTGCCATCCGCATGTCCGGCGCGATGCGCACCGCAATCATATCCTTCGCAACCTGCTCCCCCAGGCGCACCCCGGCATCAAAACGCCCGTCGACGATATCCGTCAGGCCGTTATCTATCGTCACCTCCACATTGATGTCCGGGTACTGAACCATAAAGGGTTTGAGCACCGGCCACAGCACCGCGCTCATCGCATGCTCCCCTGCGGTGATGCGGATATTACCCGCCGGTATATCCCGCATATTGCGCAGCGCGGTTAGCGCCTGTTCCATCTCCAGCAGGTGGGGGCTTAAGCGCATAATGAGCTGCTCGCCCGCTTCGGTGGGGGCCACGCTGCGGGTGGTTCGGGTAAGCAGGCGCATATCCAGCCGGGCTTCAAGGTTGCGCATGGCATGGCTGAGGGCAGACTGGGAGACGCCAAGCTGGGCCGCAGCGCGGGTAAAACTGCGCTCCCGGGCGACCACCATAAATGACAGCAGGTCGTTAAAGTTCTCTTTCAGCATCAGGATTTCCGCATATATGAATTTGATTCATCATTCCTTTCTGATTATGCAGTCTAATCCTCGCCACCGGCATGCGCTACTGTTAACGCAACAGCAAACGAGGAGTCAGCATGAAAATTATCCGCAGCGGTTCATTACCTTCCGTCCGGGGACCAGAGGCCTGGTTTACCGGCACCGTACGTATCGACGCACCTTTTCAGGCCACCGAGCCCGCGAAAGTGGGCGGGGCGACCGTCACTTTTGAACCCGGGGCGCGCACCGCGTGGCATACGCATCCGCTGGGGCAGACGCTGATCGTTACCCAGGGTCGCGGCTGGCTACAGGCGTGGGGTAAAGAGGCTGAAGTCCTGAATCAGGGCGATATCGCCTGGATCCCGCCGGGCGTTAAGCACTGGCACGGTGCCTGCGCGCAGACCGCGATGACCCATATCGCCATCGCCGAAGCGGTGAACGGCAGCCCGGTGGACTGGCTGGAGAAAGTCACCGACGAGCAGTATCCGCAGATGTAGAAAATCGGTTTTTGATAAAGGTGATCAGCGAAACGCCATTGGGATGCACGATGGCGTGCAGCGCCCGGGTATAGTCAAGCACCAGCCCGGGCGTCCAGGCCATATTGGTGGCGCGTTTGCGCAGCTGCGCGGCGATCCACAGCTCCGGAATGAGCAGCAGCCGCAAAAAACCGCCCCGGGTACAGCGCTCTTTCAACACGCCATCCAGAGCCGCTTCAAGGGCATACGCTACGCTGCTGGAGCAGTTGCGCCAGGTGAGGTTATAGGTTTCGGTCTGGCGGTACTGCGTCCAGAAACTGTTAAGCGACGCCGCATTAAAAATGGAGAAGTGGATTTTGCGGTTAGACTCGCACCAGATCCCCGCCTCATAGCGATAGTTCGGCTGGTATTTTCCCGCCACGGTATTCGCCTCCACCGCTTTAAGCAGATTAAAAAACTCGGACGGGGAACGGTCGATCTCCGCTGCCGGATAGAGGCTGATGTAGAGGTGGGGAGGGCACTCCAGCGCCGCATGGCCGGTGGATATCACCCCGTTAGCATCCACGGCGGCGATATAGCGGTTAATGACCGGGCGCGGCAGGGTCTGCTGTTTTGCCGATCCTTCCGGGGTCCAGACATGCACAATCAGCTGGTTGCCCGGCGTGTTTGTCACGGTGGGGGGCAGCGCCTCGCGCGGGGCGGGGATCAACGTCTGCGGGGCGAGAATATCAAACACCGAGCGGCCATGACGGACCTGCCGCATCCGCAGGGAGAGGAGCACCGACTGCACCCCGCCGGTGAGCATGACCATGCCGATAAACTGCGAGACGGTGCCATCATGCTGCGTTGGAAAGGGCAGGAACAGAAAAATGGCGAACAGGATCTGTGCCACCCCTGCGAGCAGCGCTCGCCGCCAGTGGGTAAAGCGCACCACCACGGCAGAGGCGATGGTGAACAGGCCGGTAATGAAGTACGCCAGCCCAAAGACGATAGCCAGCGCCAGCGTGCCGTCGTGGCGTCCGGATAAAATCAACATGGCGATGAGCAGGAACAGACCGCCCTTGAAGTAAAAGATGCCGCGCTGGGTTCCTTTCGCCGCCGACCCCAGTGTCAGGGATACCAGACTGTCGAGCAGCAGAAACAGGCCAAAGATATGCAGCGGAAAGTGCAGCCCGCCCTGCAAGCCATCGATAAAAATGGCCAGCCCAAGCCCGCCCCAGAGCACACCTGCCAGCATAAAGTAAGGTGCCGCTTTCCGGACAAATGCCGCACCGGCGAGCAAAAAGGCGATCTGCAGCATCGTTAAACCTCCTCCTGCGGCGTGGTCTGAAACAGGCTTCCTCTCTCGCCGGACCAGAAGGCGACAATTACCGGGCGATCCTTATCCGCCATCAGCAGCATATTGCGCTCTGTTATCGACACCGGTGGGCGGTCCGCCAGCGCCAGGCTAAAACGAAAGGGCTCGGTAACGGGCTGACCCTGCGCCACCGCCTGCCAGCGGGCAACCATCTGTTGCTTCTGCTTTGCATCGGGAACCCGGGCGAGCAGGGCTTCCCGGCTGGTGAGAGGGGCTAATAGGGCACTGAGGCGCGGGTCGGCATGAGACTCCCAGACCAGACGACCGCTTTCAGGATCCAAAAAGTATGCCACGCCCTGAAAACGGCCATCCCCTGGACGGTGTGTTTTCTGGGCGCGGATAAAGACCAGCAGCAGTGCGGCCGCGGAAAGGTAGCACTGTGCCAGCAATATCGACTCTTCCGGCGTCAGGCGGGCAAAATAGAAGGGACCGGTCTCCCGCCATGAGGCGTAGATAACCACCGCGCTAAAGAGAATAAAGGCCAGCGACGCCAGACGATTACCGCACACCACGGTGGTTGCGGTCAGCAGGATCAACGGCAGGCAGGCGAGGGAGTAAATCAGAGCGATATTGTCGCCGCGATCGGGCACATCGCTAAAGATGAACAGGGTCGCCAGCAGTATTGCGAACACTAAACAGACCCCCAACAGCGACTCGCGCCGCGCCGCTTTATCCCCCGGGGCCAGCAGGCCCATCAGCGGCGGGGTGACAAACAGCGTGCCGGTGACGTTGGCGCCCCAGGCGAGCCAGAACCAGCTCATCTGAAGGGTGCCCGCAAGAGAAGAGAGCCAGATCGTCCCTGCGAGCGCGTTCAGGGTACTGAAGACGACCGTGGCAATCGTCCAGGTGACGATCTTATGCAGCCGATCGTAATGCCGTGAAAAGTAATGCACCGACCAGGCAATCCCCAGATGGCTGGTCAGTGAAAGCGCCCCCAGCACCAGGGAGACGTGAAAAGTATGGTGAAAGGTGAGCCCCAGCACCAGACGGGCAATAAACAGAACCAGCCACAGCGCGAGCCATTGCTTTTTTGCACTCAGCAAAAAGGCGGTGACGGCAACACCTGAAGGTAGCCAGATAAAAGCCGTCCGGATGTCGGGGCCGTCGAGACAGAGCGACAGCCATCCCAGGAGATAGTAGAGCGCCCCCCAGGCGAGTAAGGAATACGCTGTCGTCAGTTTCGCTGCTTTCATCCAGGCTCCCGGCGGCGGTTATCGCTTTAAAAAGATATGACCTTTTCGCCGGGTTAGCCATTTTTGCCGGGATCGGTAAGGCGTATTAGTCAAACCCCGTTCTCATGCCTTGCACCCGATATTCACGCGTGTTGTTCAAATATCAGAGTGCTGTTCTGCCTTTTTGGGTGACGGGCGTCGAACAGACAGCAATAGGGCAGCTAATGTCAGTAACGGGATACCATGAAAAATGACAATAACCAGCGCGGGGGTAAACCAGATATAGAATGGCGCGACAATTAACATTCCCACGCCAAATCCGGTCATTTGCAGCAGCGTCATCAGGCTAAAAACAGGCAGCCGTAATGATTCAGGCTCGCGTTGAATTCGCGAGATCAGACTGACGTCCGCCAGACCATCTCCCACCCCGGCCACTGCGATAAACATCAGTGCCAGCGGAAGGGCTGTCTGTTGAAAGGTAAAGATAAAACCAAGGGACATAAACGCCACGCCATAAAAAAACAGCCGATCTGTACGCATCCCGCAGCGCACTAACAGGTAGTTTGCCAGACGCGCCCCGGCGAATTTCCCACTGGCCCAGACTGCCAGCAAAAGCCCCATTGTTTTCCCGGCTGATGCGGGTGTAAAAAGCGCAGAAATAATGGGAAAGCCTACGTTATGGGCAGCACTGCCCAGGGTATCGGCCATGGTTACCAGTAACATGCCTGCTAACAGCGGAGCCGTCCGAAGCCCTGTGACCAGATTTCGCCACTCTTTACGCTGCTGTGTTGACTCATCAGCAACAGGCTGCACCAAAAAGCGTAACGGCAGTACGCACAAACCCGCCACCAGATAAGTCACAATATTCGCAGCAAATACAATCTGGTAGCCGCTGGTCGCCAGAAGAATACCGGATACAAGGCTTCCCGTAACCGCCCCCGTCGCAGAGGCAGAGGTTAACCAGGCGTTTGTGGATACACGTCGGGACTCATCAATCCACAAGGGCAGCTGACTGTTAAGCCCGATAGCGAACATCGAATTTCCCAGCCCAATACCCAGTGCAATCAAAGGCAAGATATAAAGCTGGGTCGCCGCAGGCAAAATTAACAGCGAGGCTAACAGTACCGCGCGTATTACATCAAAAGCCACTAAAGGCAGGCGGCCATGAAAGCGGCGAAAAAAAGGCACACCGACAGCACTTGCAATGATGCCTCCCGTCACCCGGCAGGCCAGAAAGATACTCACATGCGTTACGCTCTGGCTCAACAAGTACACATAGGTGGACAGCACAACCATATTCAGGAAAGCACCAAAATCAGAGATAAACCTGGCCATAATGATTAAGCCGCTGTTTCTGGCGGAACGGGTATTCACTCTTTCGTCTGGCAGTTCATTACTCATTCAGGTTTCCCTTGTGGAAAACAGCGACAGGTATCTGTCTGATTACGCATGGTTTAACATATTCTTAACCTGAATGCGCTTTCCATCAAGTCATCTTCAGTTGGCGTGCGACCACCGTCTGTTTTTTTATCCTCTTACCCCATCACTTTTAGCCGCCAAACACCGCAATCGCCTGTTGCAGGCGGGTGGTGCGCTGGGTGAGGTGATTGGCCGCCTGAGTGACATGCTCGACCATCCCGGTATTGTTATGGGTCATTACCCCGATACGGGAGATGGATTCATTAATCAGGCTCAGGGCCTGGGTCTGCTCCTGGGTAGCGTGTCCTATCTCTTTAATAAGTGATGACATGTTGAGTACGTTGCCAATCATGGTGGTCAGCTGCGCTTCGGTCTGCGCTACCATATCCACCCCGGCGTTAACGCTGGCGACGTTTTTCTCGATAAGCGCGGCGATCTCCTTTGCCGCTGACGCGGAGTGCTGGGCCAGATTACGCACCTCGGCGGCCACCACCGCAAAACCGCGTCCGGCTTCTCCGGCGCGGGCCGCTTCCACCGCGGCGTTGAGCGCCAGAATATTGGTCTGGAAGGCGATCCGGTCGATCACTGCGATGATATCGACGATCTGGCCGTTATCCTTTGATACCGACTGCATCACGCCGATGGTTTGCTTCATCACGGCTTCGCCACGGTACGCGCTGGCGCTGGTCTGGTCCGCCATCTGGATAGCCTGTTCTGCCGTTTCTGCGGTCTGCTGAACCGCGCTGGCTATCTCTTCCACCGCCGCGGCCGTCTGCTGCAGATCGTCCGCCGTCTCTTCGGATCGCGCCTGCAGGGCATCGCCTTCCTTCGCCACCTGCTGGCTGATAGCGCGAATACCACTGATTTGCGTTCCTACATCATCCACCAGCGAATTGAGGTTTAAGCCGGACTGGTTAACCAGCCGCATCATTAAGCCTATTTCGTCGACACGTTCAAAATGGGTATAGGCCGTTTTGCGCCCGGAAACCACGCATTGCATCTTTTTGACAATGGTTTTTAACGGGCGACAAATCTGGGCATTAAGAAACAAGCCCTGCAAAATAAAGAGGAGCCCCAGCGCCGCAATTTGAATTAATCCGCCGGGGAGAGATAAAGAAACGGCAAAGGCGAGCAGGGCGGTTATCCCAAGGGAGTAATTAATCCGTTTTGCCGTGCTGAGCCGTTTAAATAGCGAGAGAAAGGAAAATAGTCCCCGGCGAACCAGCACCCCTTTATAAAAGCGGTGGCCTTTTACATGATTATTACGCACCCGCTCATAGAGCGCTTCACTGGCATCAATCTCATGGCGCGCGGGAATATTGCGCACCGAGATATAGCCGGTAAGCGTGTCATTCTGATAAACCGGCGTGACGTTGGCGCGCACCCAGTAGTGATCCCCGTTGTGACGGCGGTTCTTTACCAGTCCCGTCCAGCTCTCACCCTCGTGCAGGGTAAACCACATATCGGCAAACGCCTCTGCAGGCATATCCGGGTGGCGGATCACATTATGAGGTTCACCAATAAGATGTTCTTCTTTATAACCGCTGGCATCAATAAAGGCCGAGTTCGCGTAAGTAATATGGCTCTGGATATCGGTGGTCGACATTAAGGTCGAGCCTTCGTTAAGCAAATACTCGTTTTGTGTAACGTGATTGTTACGCCTCATAAATAACTCCGGGGTGATGTCTGCATAAAGCGAAGCCGCCCAAAAAAGTTCAGGCAAGGTAAAATTGTTATTCTTAAATATTACGACGGGCGTATTCTCCACAAAATTTAAAAAATTATAAAGCGCCTGAATTAACTATTTTTTCAGTTTCATCTGGGCTCATGTAATAAAAATGCAATCAATAAAGTGCAGGCGGAAAACAGAGCGGTAAATAAATCGACTTAAGCCAAATGAAAAGGGGTTAATCAAGCCATGATGTAAATCACACCTTTCGGAATAGCGTTTCATTAACAATGATAAAACATTATGATGGTTAACAACGGTTATCCAATCTTCAGGTGAGACGATGAAAATTAATATTATTGGCACCAGCGGCAGCAGCAAGAGCACGCTCGCCCGCCGGATCGCCACGGAACTGGCGCTGCCCTGTATCGAAATGGATACCCTCTACTGGCTCCCGGAGTGGCAGGGCACCCCGGACGATGTTCTCTTTGCGAAACTGGAAGCCGCCCTCAGCGCGACACCTGGCTGGGTGCTGGACGGCAACTATAACCGCACCCGCCCCGTAAAATGGCGCGACGTGGATCTGGTGGTGTGGGTGGATTACGGCCTGGCCCGCACCCTGCGACAGGCGGTGACGCGGGCGGTAAAACGCGCCTGGACGCAGCAGGAGCTGTGGCCTGGCACCGGCAACCGGGAGAGCTTTCGCCGCTCCTTTTTAAGTCGCGAGTCGATCCTGCTCTGGACGCTTAAAACCTGGCGTAGCAACCGGGCGCGCTACGAGGCGGATATGCGCAACCCCTCTTATGCCCATATCCGCTTCGTCCGCATCACCACCCGACAACAGGCCGAAGCGCTGCTCGCGGAGTTGCGTGCAGCGCGCTAACCCGCCGCGGTATTTCTGAATTTCGGCAAACTAAATGTAAATTAATTGTTTCTCAGCGGTGAAATCGCCCCTTAATAATGGCGACATGTTTAGTCAAACGAGATTGCAACATGTCCTGGCGAATCAGCATTCTGGATAAAAGTCCTGTCGCAGAACACGAAACGGCCGCCGATGCGCTGGCCCGCACCCTGAGCCTGGCGCAGCAGGCGGAGACGCTGGGTTATCACCGCTTCTGGATTGCCGAACACCACAACACCCCGCAACTGGCGAGTCCGTCCCCGGAGCTGCTGATTGCCTGGATCCTCGGGCAGACCCGGCGCATTCGCGTCGGCTCCGGTGGGGTCATGCTGCAACACTACAGCCCGTACAAAGTGGCGGAAAACTTCAACCTGCTGGCGGCCATTGCCCCGGGGCGTGTGGATCTGGGCGTCGGCAAAGCACCCGGCGGACTGCCGCTCTCGACAAAGGCGCTCCAGCTCGGCCTCAATCCGCAGGAGAAGGGCGATTTCGCTACACAGCTGGCGCAGCTGGATGGCTGGATCAACCCAGGTTCAGAGGAGGGGGCGGTGCGTGCCACCCCGCGGCCACAGGTGCCTGCCGCCGGTTTTCTGCTGGGTGCCAGCGTGGAGAGCGCGCGTCTCGCCGCCCGCCTCAACTGGGACTTTGTTTTTGCCGCCCATCTGAATGGCGACCCCGAGCTTCTGCGTGAGGTCATTGAGACCTGGCGCGCCCACAGCGCCCGGGAGGTGATTGTCGCGGTGCAGGCCATCGTTGCCCCCACACAGGCGCAGGCCGGGGCGCTGGCAAGCGCAGTAGAGGTGTGGGGCGTTGAGCTGGCCAACGGCCAGCGGGTGACCGTCGCCAGCGAAGAGCAGGCCTACGCCTTTGCCCGCCAGGCGAACAGCGAGCCGCTGCGCATCGCTCGTCGTGCTCAGTCCCTGCTGGTGGGCACTGCGGAGTCGGTGCTCGAACAGCTGGAGGCGTTGCATCAGCAGTGGGGCATTGACGAGTTCATCATCGATACCCCGGTGGCCGACGGCGCTGCGCGGGTGCAGTCCCTGCGCCTGCTGGCCCAGGCCCGCCAGCAACGGGAGGTGGCGGTATGAGCCTGGAGCAACAGCTGATCGCCTGGCGCCGCGAGCTGCATCAGAACCCGGAGCTTTCTGGCGAGGAGGTAGAAACCACCGCGCGCCTGCGCCAGTGGCTGGGTGAGGCCGGGATCGCCGTCCTGCCCTATGACCTGCAAACCGGCGTGGTCGCCGAGGTAGGGAGGGGTGAAAAACAGATTGCCCTGCGCGCCGATATCGACGCCCTGCCGATTGAGGAGCGCAGCGGGGTGGCGTTCACCTCCCGGCGTGCCGGGGTGATGCACGCCTGCGGCCACGACATTCACACCAGCGTGATCCTCGGCGCCGCCTTGCAGCTGAAAGCGCGGGAAGAAACGCTCAATGGCCGGGTGCGGATCCTGTTCCAGCCCGCGGAGGAGAACTTCGGCGGCGCCAAAAGCCTGGTCCGCGCCGGGGCCCTGCGCGACGTCAGCGCCATCTTCGGCATGCATAACGAACCTGGTTTACCGGTCGGACACTTTGCCACCCGCGGTGGCCCGTTCTACGCCAACGTCGACCGCTTCGTGTTGCGCATTACCGGTAAAGGCGCTCACGCCGCCCGTCCACATGAAGGTCACGACGCCATCGTGACCGCCAGCCAGCTGGTGACGGCCCTGCAAAGCGTTGCCAGCCGCAACGTCAACACCCTCGACTCGGTGGTACTGAGCGTGACGCGCATTACCGGGGGCAACACCTGGAACGTGCTGCCGGAGAACGTCGAGCTGGAAGGGACCCTGCGCACCCATCGCACCGAAGTGCAGCAGAACGTAAAGGCCCGGGTAGCTGAGATCGCCGCCGGATTCGCCAGCGCTTTTAACGCGCAGATCGACATCACCTGGTATGCCGGGCCTACCGCGCTGGTCAACGACGCCACCTGGGCCGAGTTTGCCACCTCGGTGGCGCGGGAAACAGGCTACGAGACGCAGCAGGCGGAACTGCATATGGGCGGGGAGGATTTCGCCGTCTACCTCCAGCAGATCCCCGGCGCCTTCGTCAGCATCGGCAGCGCCAGCCCCTATGGATTGCATCATCCGGCCTTTAACCCGGACGAAGCCCTCATCGCACCCGCCGCGCGCTATTTCGCCCGGCTTGCAGAAAAAGCACTGAATCAACTTTAAGGGTAAGGAGTCACTATGACCGCAACACGACAGCTGCGTCTGGGCACGATATTGCATGGCGCGTCGGGGAATATGTCGGCCTGGCGCCACCCGGCAGCAATCGCCGATGCCAGCATCAATTTTGATTTCGTCAAAGAGACGGCCCTGAAGGCCGAAGCGGGCAAGCTCGACTTTATCTTTGTTGCCGATGGACTCTACATCAACGAGAAGTCGATCCCGCATTTTCTCAACCGCTTCGAGCCCCTGACCGTGCTGTCGGCGCTGGCGACCGTCACCTCCCGGCTGGGGCTGGTGGGGACATTATCTACCTCCTACAGCGAGCCGTTCACCGTGGCGCGCCAGTTCGCCAGCCTCGATCACCTGAGCCATGGCCGGGCGGGCTGGAATGTGGTCACCTCGCCGCTGGAGGGGTCAGCAAAAAACTTCTCCCGGGATAAGCACCCGGAGCACGCCCTGCGTTACCGCATTGCCGACGAATATCTCGACGTGGTGAAAGGGCTGTGGGACTCCTGGGAGGGCGACGCCTTTGTGCGTAACAAAGCGACCGGGCAGTTCTTCGATCCGCAAAAACTGCACACCCTCGATCATCACGGGGATTTCTTTAAGGTAGCCGGGCCGCTGAATATTGGCCGCACGCCGCAGGGCAGGCCGATTATCTTCCAGGCCGGCGCCTCGGACGATGGCAAAAGGCTGGCGGCGAAACATGCCGACGCCATCTTTACCCACCATGACACCTTTGACGAAGCCCGGGCGTTCTGGCACGACGTGAAAAGCCAGCTTAAACAGCATGGCCGTCGGGAGGACGAACTGCACATCTTCCAGGGGGTAAGCGTCATCGTCGGGAAAGACAGTGACGATGTGGAGCAGCAGTACCAGACCACCGCCGCACTGGTCTCCATCAACGATGCCCTGAACTATCTTGGCCGCTACTTTGAGCATCACGATTTCAGCCAGTATCCGCTGGACGAGGCCTTCCCGGACATTGGCGATCTGGGGAAAAACAGCTTTCGCAGCACCACCGACGAGATCAAGCGCAACGCCCGGGAGCGCAACTTAACCCTGCGTCAGGTGGCGCTGGAAGCCGCCTCGCCGCGCCCGCGTTTTTCCGGCACCCCGGAGCAGGTGGCCGACGGTTTACAGCAGTGGTTTGAAGGCCATGCGGCGGATGGCTTCATTATTCAGGGCGGTACGCAGGATACCTTCCCGCGCTTTGTTGACCAGGTGGTGCCGCTGTTGCAGGCGCGCGGCCTGTTCCGCACTGAATACCCCGGCACCACCCTGCGTGAGAGTCTGGGTTTAGCGCAGCCCGTTAATCAGTTCACAAAACAATAAGAGAACCTGCCATGAAAAAATCATCGCTTATTCTGGCGCTTGCGCTGGCCTTTACCCCTGCCGTCTGGGCAGAGAACGTCACGATTAACGGCACCGGGGTGAGCCTCGAGGCCAATAAAACGCCGATCAACACGGCAAAAAATCCGCAGGCCATCGCCCAGTTGCCCGCCAGTTTTAAACCGGTGGTGCCAGGGAAATTCACCGTGGCGATTGCCGGGCTGAGCCAGCCGCCGCTGACGGTCTTCGCCGATGACAACAAAACCCTGATTGGCAGCGAGGCGGATATCGCCCGCCTGGTGGCCGACAGCCTTGGTCTGGAGCTGAACGTGGTGCCCACCTCCTGGGAAGACTGGCCGCTGGGCGTCACCTCCGGCAAATACGACGCGGCGATCAGCAACATCACCGTGACTAAAGCGCGCAAAGAGAAGTTCGACTTTGCGACCTACCGGAAAGATTCGCTGGGCTTCTACGTCAAATCCACCAGCCCGATCACAAAACTTGAGCAGGCGGAGGATATCGCCGGGCTGCGGATCATTGTGGGCTCCGGCACCAACCAGGAGGCGATCCTGCTGGCGTGGGATGCGGAGAACCAGAAGAAGGGGCTGAAGCCGTTCACCCCCATCTACACCAAAGACGAGGCCGCCCAGACTCTGGCGCTGCAGTCCGGGCGCGCGGACGCTTACTTTGGCCCGAACGTGATCGGCGCATGGAAAGCGGCCCTGAACGGGAAAACCAAACTCGTGGGCAGCGTGGATGGCGGCTGGCCGAAAGCGGCGCACATCGCCGTGACCCTGAAAAAAGGCAGTGGTCTGGCGGAACCGGTGCAGACCGCCCTCAACGGGGTAATCAAGAACGGCGACTACGACAAGGTGCTGAACCGCTGGGGTGAAGGCGTGGAACGCATCCCATACTCCGAAGTTAACCCGGCTGGTCTTGGCGACTAAGGAGAACCTATGAGCGACCTTTTTCGTGACGTTTCGCCGGAGGATGCCGATCTTCAGCCCATTATTAACGGGCTGTTCGGTGAATACGCGGCGCGCTACGGGGACTACTTCTCTAAAGATGCCGAGGTGGAACTGACCGAGTGGTATCTGCCGCCCCAGGGTCTGTTTATCGTGCTGGAACGCGACGGAAAGATTATCGCCACCGGGGCCTATAAGCCTTTCGACGCCCGGACCGCCGAGATCAAACGCATCTGGACTGACAGATCCCTGCGCCAGCAGGGGCTGGCCGGCCGGGTGGTGCAGGAGCTGGAGCGCCGGGCGGTGCTTGCCGGTTATAGCCAGATCACCCTCACCACCGGCTTCCGCCAGCCGGAAGCGGTGCGGCTCTACCTGAGCCAGGGCTACATGGCGCAGTTCGATCTTAACCGCGACCCGGAAGAGTACAGCCAGCCGCCGTTCGACGGGCGGCTGCGCTTCACCAAAACGCTGGTACGCGAAGCGTTCAGCAAATCGGCATGAGGAACGATGATGAACAACGTTGAAACCATCAAAGTGGTCCCGGCGCGCTATCCACTGCGCACGGTGGGGGCGATTGTTGCGCTGTTTGTGCTGGCGGTGGTCATTCAGTCGGTGGCCTTTAACCCGCGCTGGGAGTGGGCGGTGTTTGCCCGCTGGTTCTTCGACCCGGTGATCCTCGAAGGGGTGGGGCAGACGCTGCTCCTGACCCTGATCGGCACCGTACTTAGCGTGGTGTTTGGCGGCGTGCTGGCCCTGGCGCGGTTGTCCTCCTCGTGGCTGTTGAGCAGCCTCGCCTGGGGCTATATCTGGCTCTTCCGCTCCCTGCCGCTGATTGTGGTGCTGATCGTTCTCTACAACTTCTCCTATCTCTACGACACGCTGTCGCTCGGCGTGCCGTTTACCGGCATCACCTGGGGCAGCTTTGAGACCATCAATGTGCTGGGGCAATTCTCCACGGCGGTGGTCGGGCTGACGCTGGTGCAGAGCGCCTATACCGCGGAGATCATTCGCGGCGGCTTTTTAGGGGTCGATCACGGCCAGTATGAAGCGGCAGCCGCGCTGGGCTTACCGGCCTCACGCCGCACTCTGCGTATCATTCTGCCTCAGGCGCTGCGCACCATTTTGCCTTCCGGGTTTAACGAAATCATCAGCCTCGCCAAGGGCACAGCGATGGTTTACGTCCTGGCGATGCCGGAGCTGTTCTACACCATCCAGATGATCTACAACCGCACCCAGGAGGTGATCCCGCTGCTGATGGTCGGTGCCGTCTGGTATCTGGCGATCACCACCGTGCTCTCGGCCATTCAGCATCTGGTTGAGCGAGGCCTGGCCCGTAGTGAGCGCCGCTCGGCGGTAAATAGCTCCCGCGCCACCCGTACCCGTTCCGTTACCACCCCAACCACACAGGAGCCCGTCCATGCCAGCCTCTCCTGAAGGACATATTTCCATTACCGGTGTGAGCAAGTTCTTTGGCCGCCACAAGGCGCTGGATAACGTCTCGCTGGAGATCCCGCCCGGCTCGGTAACGGTGATCCTCGGCCCGTCCGGCTCCGGTAAATCGACCCTGCTGCGCACCATTAACCACCTGGAGCGCGTTGACGAAGGCTTTATCCAGATAGACGGGGATTACATCGGCTATCGCCGCGAGGGCAACACGCTGTACGAGCTGAAAGAGAAGGCGATCCTCAAACAGCGGGTCAACGTTGGGTACGTGTTCCAGAACTTCAACCTCTTCCCGCACCTGACGGTGCTGGAAAACCTGATTGAGGCGCCCATCGCCCACAAACAGCTGAGCCGTAAAGAGGCCATCGAGCGGGCTTACGAACTGCTCGACGTGGTGGGGCTGCGGGATAAAGCCGACGCCTGGTCGCGTCATCTGTCCGGCGGGCAGCAGCAGCGCATTGCCATTGCCCGGGCGCTGGCTCTGCGCCCGCGGGTGATCCTGTTTGATGAACTCACCTCGGCGCTGGACCCCGAACTCGTTGGCGAAGTGCTGGATGTGATCAAAAAGCTGGCCCGCTCCGGCACGACGCTGGTGGTAGTGACCCATGAGATCGGCTTTGCCCGGGAGGTGGCGGACCAGGTTGTGTTTATGGTCGACGGCAAAATCGTGGAGCAGGGCAGCAGCGACGAAGTGCTGAACCGTCCGTCTCACGCGCGAACGCGACAGTTCCTGTCCAAAGTGCTGTAAGGAGTGAAGATGAAAAAGGGAGTACTGGCGTTGCTCATGGTGGCATCCACAAGCCACGCCGCGATTGATTTACAGGCTAACGAGCAGCCACTACCGGTGACGGTGGACAAGCAGGCCGCGGCGAAGATCCCCGCTAACTACAAATTTGTCGAACCGGGCACCCTGACGGTGGCTATTTCGGCGCTCAACTCCCCGCCGCTGGCATTGCTGGCAAGCGATAACCGCACCCGCATCGGCAGCGACCCGGATATCGCCCGATTGCTGGCGGGCAGCCTCGGCCTGAAGCTCAAGCTGGTGCCGACCGCGTGGGAGGACTGGCCGTTGGGCATCACCTCCGGGCGCTACGACGTGGCGCTGGTGAACATTGCGGTGACCGAGCAGCGTAAAGAGAAGTTTGATTTTGCCACCTATCGCGTCGATAACCTGGCCTTCTCGGTAAAATCGACCAGCGAGGTGCAATCGGTTAAAAGCGCCGCCGATCTCTCAGGCAAAAAGGTGATTGTCGGCTCCGGCACTAACCAGGAGCGCATTCTGCTGGGCTGGAACGAGGAGAATAAAAACGCCGGGCGGGAGCCTGCGCTGCCGGTCTACCTGACCGATGACGCTTCCGGCAATCTCTATATCCAGTCCGGCAGGGCAGACGTGTTCTTCGGCCCGCAGTCGGTATCGGCCTATAAAGCGGCCCTCACCGGCAAAACCCGGGTGGTTGGCTTAGGGCCGAAGAAGGCGTATGTGGCGACCACGACCAAAAAGGGGAACGGACTGGTATACGCCTTACAGGCCGCCCTCGACGGGGCGATCCAGCGGGGGGAATACCACAAGGTGCTGGCGCGCTGGGGGGAGCAGGGCGAAGCGGTGACGCAGTCGGAGGTCAATCCGCCAGGCATCACCTACTGATGCTGCTCTACACTTAGGGTTTTGACCCTGAAGAGGAGCGATCATGATCAAAGTGTATGGCGTACCGGGCTGGGGTTCAGCCATCAGTGAGGTGATGCTGACCCTCGCCGACATTCCGTATCAGTTTATCAACGTCGACGGGTTCGATAAGCCGGGGGCAACCCGTGAGCTGCTGGAAAAACTCAACCCGCTGTGTCAGGTCCCAACCCTCGAGCTGGAAAATGGCGAAATCATGACGGAGACGGCGGCGATCGCGCTGATGATCCTCGATCGCTGTCCGGATCTTGCGCCTCCGGTTGGACGCGCGGAGCGCCAGCAGTTTCAGCGCCTGCTGATCTGGCTGGTAGCCAACGTCTATCCCACCTTTACCTACGCTGACTACCCGGAGCGCTGGGCACCGGACGCCCCGGAACAGTTACAGCAAAACTGCCGTGAATACCGGAAATCGCTCTACCTGTGGCTGGATAATCACCTGAAAGCCACGCCGTACGCTTTTGGCGAGCAGATCACCCTGATCGACTGTTATCTGTGCGTGATGCGCACCTGGGGTCCGCGCCCGGACTGGTTTGCTGCCAACACGCCGAAGATCACGGCGATTGCCGATAGCGTGTGCAAGCTCCCGAAACTGCACAAGGTGCTAAAAGACAACACTATTCTCTGCTAGTCTGGAATGCTCATTCAAAAGGAGCCCTGCACATGCCACACGTTGATATTAAATGTTTTCCCCGCGATCTGAACGACGAACAAAAAACCGCCCTGGCGGCGGATATCGCCGAGGTGATTACCCGTCATCTGAACAGTAAAGATCGCGCCATTTCCGTGGCCCTGAACGAGGTTCAGGAAGCGGACTGGAAAGCGCAGGTCTGGGATACGGAGATTGGCCCGAAGCTGGATGAGTTGATTAAGAAGCCGGGTTATTCGATGTAAGTACGCTGCCGTTTGCCCACGGGCACGGTACACGTAGGCCGGGTAAGGCGCAGCCGCCACCCGGCGATTCACACATACAGCTCCGGATGTTCCTCCAGCATCGCCAGCATATTATCCCGAATCTCATCCTGCGCCCCGGCCATCCACACCGCCTCCAGCGGCATCCCCATCTGCTCCGCGCCGTTCAGCTGCACAAATTTCACGCCCGGCATCAGATAGCGACTGCTCCAGGCGGGCACAATCGCCAGTCCAATGCCCGCTGCCACCAGGTTGATAATGGTCTGCTTCTCGTCCGCCATCTGTGACACTGTCACTTCAATGCCAGCGTTATGAAAGAGATTCATGGTCAGGTCGTGGCTATGCGGGCGCGAGCGCCGCTCCGGCAGGATCATCGGCATCCCTTCCAGTTCCGCGATATCGACCTTCTCACGGTCGGCAAACGGATGGCTGGCGGGCAGGGCGAGGATCCCCGGCTCATTGCATAAAAATGCCCGGCCAAACTGGGCGTCGAGCTGCGCAGGCGGGCGGATAAAGACCAGATCCAGCCTGCCGCTTTTCAGCTTCGGCAGGAGATGAACGGTCTTATCTTCAAACAGCTGGATCTCCACATCCGGGTAGTGCTGGCGGAAGAGTTGCAGCAGTCCGGGCAGCAAACCGATGGCCGCGCTGTCGATGGTGCCGACGCGCAAAAGCGGCTGCGCCCGGCGTGGATTTTGACGAAATTGCAACATAATCGCGTCGGCATGGGCGAGCAGCTTTCGTGCCTCTTCCCGCAGCAAAACGCCGTTCTCCGTGAGCGCCACCCGGCGGGTCGAGCGGGTAAACAGCCGCGTGCCAAGTGCCTCTTCTAAAAGACGAATATTCCTTCCCAGGGCGGAGGGCAGCATATCCAGGCGCTGGGCCGCCTGACCGAAATGCAGGGTTTCGGCTACCGCCAGAAAACAGCGCAGGTGTTGTAGTTCCATTTTGGCTCGCTCGCGATTATTGCATTTTTTTGTATAAACCGATGCGCATGATCATGCAAGAAATATCAGCATACTCATAAGGGCAGCCCGACTGCGTACCCTACAAAATAATTATGAGGAACACCTCACATGACCTGCACAATCGAACAACGGGTAATGCGCAAAATCACCTTGCGCATCGTACCCTTCATCATGCTGTTGTACTTCATCGCCTTCCTCGACCGCGTGAATATCGGTTTCGCGGCGCTCACCATGAACGCCGACCTCGGCTTCTCCCCGGCAGTGTTTGGCTTCGGCGCCGGGATCTTCTTCCTCGGCTACTTCCTGTTTGAGGTGCCCTCCAACCTGATCCTGCATAAGGTCGGGGGGCGCATCTGGATTGCCCGGGTGATGATCACTTGGGGGCTGGTCTCCGGCGGCATGGCTTTTGTCCAGGGCACCACCAGCTTCTACACCCTGCGTTTTCTGCTTGGCGTGGCGGAAGCGGGCTTCTTCCCGGGGATCATCCTCTACTTAAGCTACTGGTTCCCGGCGCAAAAGCGCGCCCAGGTGACGGCCATCTTTATGGCGGCGGCACCCATCTCCACCGCCCTCGGCTCGCCCATCTCCGCGGCGCTGCTGGAGATGCACGGCATGATGGGCTTCGCCGGCTGGCAGTGGATGTTTGTTCTCGAAGCGGTACCGGCGGTGATCCTCGGCGTGGTGGTGCTGTTCTGGCTCACCGATCGCCCGGAAAAGGCGAAATGGCTCAGCGAAGAGGAGCGTGGCTGGCTGATTGCCACCCTGCAACGTGAGCAGGCGGCGAAACAGGCCACGGCGCAGCACAGCGTCTGGAAAGGGCTGCTGGATAAACGCGTTCTCGCCCTGTCGCTGGTCTACTTCGGCACCTCCGCCGGGCTGTATACCCTGGGCATCTGGTCCCCGCAGATCATCAAAACCCTCGGCGTCTCCTCCATGACCGTTGGCCTGCTGAACGCGATCCCTGCGGTTCTGGCGGTAGCAGCGATGGTGCTCTGGGCGCGTCATTCCGACAGAACCGGCGAACGCTCCTGGCATGTGATCGCCGCCTGCATCGTGGCTGCAGCAGGGCTGTTTATGGCGGGCAGCACGGCGAGCATCGTTGGGGTGATCCTCGCCCTGACCATCGTTAACTGCGGCATCAGCGCCTCTAAGCCACCGCTGTGGAGCATGCCAACCCTGTTCCTTTCCGGTTCGGCAGCGGCGGCGGGGATCGCCACCATCAACTCCCTCGGCAACTTGGGCGGCTTCGTCGGTCCGTTCATGATTGGCCTGATCAAGCAACAGACCGGCAGTTACACCTGGGGGCTGTGGTTTGTCGCCGGGCTGCTGATCCTCTCTTCACTGGTGGTGCTGTGGCTTTCGGCGTCCAGCCGCAAGGCGCAGGCCAACGATACATTAATTCAGTCAAAACATTAATTTAAGGAAAAAACCATGAAAGATTACGCCATTGCAGCCATCCCCGCAGACGGTATCGGCCCGGAAGTGATCACCGCAGGGGTTGAGGTCTTACACGCGCTGGCCCAGCGTCAGGGAGATATGCGTTTCTCAGTACATACCTTCGAGTGGGGCTCGGACTACTACAAAACCCACGGCGTGATGATGCCGGAAGACGGTCTGGAGCAGTTAAAAGCCTTTGATGCCATCTATTTTGGCGCGGTGGGCGCGCCGGACGTGCCGGATCACATCACCCTGTGGGGGCTGCGTCTGCCGATCTGCCAGGGCTTCGATCAGTATGCCAACGTGCGGCCAACCAAAATCTTGCCAGGCATTCAGTCCCCGCTGCGCAAGGCGGTACCTGGCACCCTCGACTGGGTGATCGTGCGTGAGAACTCGGAAGGGGAATATTCCGGCCACGGCGGTCGTGCGCACCGCGGACTGCCGGAAGAGGTGGGCACCGAGGTGGCGATCTTCACCCGCACCGGGGTAACGCGCATTATGCGCTACGCCTTCCGCCTGGCACAGTCGCGCCCGCGTAAGCTGTTAACCGTCGTCACCAAGTCTAACGCCCAGCGTCACGGGATGGTGATGTGGGATGAGATCGCTGCCGAAGTCGCCCGCGAATTCCCGGACGTCACCTGGGACAAGATGCTGGTGGATGCCATGACCGTGCGCATGACCCTGCACCCGGAGTCGCTGGATACCATCGTGGCAACCAACCTGCACGCCGATATCCTCTCCGACCTGGCGGGGGCGCTGGCGGGCAGTCTGGGGGTTGCGCCGACCGCCAATATCGACCCGGAGCGTCGTTTCCCGTCGATGTTCGAACCGATCCACGGCTCGGCGTTTGATATCACCGGTAAAGGCATCGCCAACCCGGTCGCCAGCTTCTGGACTGCGGCGCAGATGCTGGAGCATCTGGGGGAAGGGGAAGCCGCTGCACGCCTGATGGCGGCGGTGGAGCGGGTCTGCGCCGAAGGGATCATGACCCCCGACGTGGGCGGCACGGCCAACACCCGCGAGGTCACCCAGGCGGTGATCCGCGCCATTGCAGAAGGCTGACCTATGGCACAACACGACGACAGCGCCCTGCGAGGGGCGCTTACTGAGATCTTCATGGCGGCGGTGAAAAGCGCCGACCCCCATGAAGCGCTGATTAACGCCCTGCCGGAGAAACCGCGCGGGCGCTGCATTGTGGTCGGCGCCGGGAAAGCCAGCGCCGCCATGGCCGCCGCGCTGGAGGCCGCCTGGCCGGATGTGGATCTGCAGGGCGTGGTGGTAACGCGTTACGGGCACGCTGTGCCGACGGAAAAAATCCGTATCGTCGAGGCGGCGCACCCGGTATCCGATGCCATGAGCGAAGTGGCCTCAATGCTGATGATGGAGCAGGTGAAGCACCTCACCGCCGACGACTGCGTGATCGCGCTAATCTCCGGCGGGGGATCGTCCCTGCTGGCCCTCCCGCGGCAGTGCATCACCCTGGCCGACAAGCAGGCGGTGAACAAAGCCCTGTTGAAGAGCGGGGCGACCATCAACGAGATGAACACGGTGCGCAAGCAGCTGTCGGACATCAAAGGCGGACGTCTGGCGCAGGCGGCGCTGCCTGCCCGGGTGATTACGCTTATCATCAGCGACGTACCGGGTGACGATCCCCAGAGCATCGCCTCCGGCCCGACGGTGGCGGACAGCTCCACGCCAGAAGAGGCGCTGGAGATTATCGCCCGCTATGGCCTGAAACTGCCGGAGCCGGTAATGCGCGTGCTTCGCACCCCGCGCGCCCCGGTAACGACAGCAGAGATTGACGAGGATATCCGCCTGATCGCCACCCCCTCCGGCGCGCTGGCCGCTGCCGCAGCCGTGGCGCAGAAGATGGGATACACCCCGCTGATCCTGGGCGATGCGCTGGAGGGGGAAAGCGCGCAATTAGGCATCGTCATGGCCGGGATTGCGAAATCCGTAAAACAGCACGGCCTGCCGGTAAAAGGTCCGGCGGTGCTGCTGAGCGGTGGAGAGACCACGGTGACGATTGGCGACACGGGTTGTGGCCGCGGCGGGCGCAACACCGAGTTCCTGCTGGCGCTGGCCTGTGCGCTGAAGGGCGAGGCGGGAATTTACGCCATCGCCGGGGACAGCGACGGGATTGACGGCACCGAGGATGCAGCGGGAGCGATCGTGACGCCGGATACGCTGGCTCGCACCGCGCTTGTTGCTAAGGCGATGTTGCGCGGACATGACAGCTACAGCTACTTTGCCGCCGCGGGCGATCTGGTGGTGACTGGCCCGACATTAACCAACGTGAATGATATCCGGGTGATAATGATCCCCTGACAGGAGCAGTGCCGGGCGGCGCTGCGCTTGCCCGGCCTACAACGGCACCGGCCCCGTAGGCCGGGTAAGGCGCAGCCGCCACCCGGCGTTGCCGCGCGGTCTGATTCCCTCACCGTAAATCACCCGTCCCCCCTTTGACAGGGCACTACACTGATCTACATACCTGCGCGCGCTAACCCAGCGCGTGTTTGTCATGTCCATAAAATAAGGATGCATCATGATCCGGCCTATTCCTCTCGAACGTTATCGCAACATCGGAATCTCAGCGCATATTGATGCCGGTAAAACCACCACCACCGAGCGCATCCTGTTCTATACCGGGGTGAGCCATAAGATGGGGGAGGTCCACGATGGTGCGGCGATCACCGACTGGATGGCGCAGGAGCAGGAGCGGGGGATTACCATCACCTCGGCGGCGGTAAGCTGCTTCTGGTCTGGCATGGATCGCAGCTATGAGCCGCACCGGATCAATATCATCGACACCCCCGGGCACGTCGATTTTACCATCGAGGTGGAGCGCTCCATGCGGGTGCTCGACGGGGCGGTGATGGTTTATGACTCGGTGGGCGGGGTACAGCCACAGTCGGAAACCGTCTGGCGGCAGGCCAACAAGTACCGGGTGCCGCGTATCGCCTTCGTCAACAAAATGGACCGTCCGGGGGCCGATTTCTTCCACGTGGTGCAGATGATGATCGACCGGCTGAAAGCGCACCCGGTGCCGATTGTGATCCCCATCGGCGCGGAGGAGCATTTCACCGGCGTGGTCGATCTGATCAAGATGCGGGCTATCATCTGGGATGACGCCACCCAGGGGATGACCTTTAACTATGCCCCGGTGCCGGATGAGCTACAGGCTACTGCCCGGACCTGGCGGGATAAAATGGTCTCTGCGGCGGCGGAAGCCAGCGACGAGCTGATGGATAAATACCTCGACACCAACGAGCTCGACGAGGCAGAAATTATCCGCGGCTTACGTAAACGGACGGTGGCTGGGGAGATCCAGCCGATGCTCTGCGGCAGCGCCTTTAAAAACAAAGGGGTGCAGCGAATGCTCGATGCGGTGATCGAGCTGATGCCGTCCCCCCTCGACGTGCCCGCTATCGACGGCGTGGATGAAAAAGGCCTGCACGCCGAGCGCCACCCTAATGACGACGAACCCTTCTCGGCGCTGGCGTTCAAGCTGATGTCCGACCCCTACGTCGGTCAGCTAACCTTTATCCGCGTCTATTCCGGGGTGCTGAAAAAAGGCGACGCGGTCTTTAACCCGGTGAAAGGCAAGAAGGAGCGCATCGGGCGTATCGTCCTGATGCACGCCAACGACCGGCACGACGTAGAGGAGCTGCGTACCGGGGATATCGCCGCCTGCGTCGGGCTGAAAGATGTTACCACCGGCGACACCCTGACCGACCCCAACGCGGTGATCACCCTTGAGCGGATGGAGTTCCCGGACCCGGTGATCTCCCTCTCCATCGAGCCGAAAACTAAAGCTGACCAGGAGAAAATGGGCATCGCCCTGCATCGTCTGGCGGCGGAAGATCCCTCCTTCCATCTGCATACCGATGAAGAGTCCGGCCAGACCATTATCTCCGGGATGGGTGAGCTGCATCTGGAGATCATTGTCGATCGCATGAAGCGCGAGTTTGGCGTCGAAGCCAATATTGGCCGCCCGCAGGTGACCTACCGGGAAACGATTCGCAAAGCGGTAAACGACGTTGAGGGCAAGTTTGTCCGCCAGTCCGGCGGTAAAGGGCAGTACGGCCACGTGGTGCTGAGCCTTGAGCCGCAGGCGCCGGGCAGCGGCTTTACGTTCGTCGATGCCACCAAGGGCGGGGTGGTGCCCCGGGAGTATATTCCGTCGGTGGAGAAAGGGCTGCGGGAAGCGATGAACAGCGGCGTGCTGGCGGGCTATCCGGTGGTGGATATCAAAGCGACCCTGACATTCGGCTCTTATCACGATGTCGACTCCTCGGAGATGGCCTTCCGCATGGCGGCGATCTTTGGCTTTAAGGACGCAGCGCGCAAGGCCGACCCGGTGATCCTCGAGCCAATGATGCACGTGGAGGTGGAAACGCCGGAAGAGTACGCCGGGAACATTATGGGCGATCTCTCCTCCCGGCGCGGGCTGGTGCAGGGGATGGAGGAGCAGTTCGGCAGCCAGATTATCCGCGCCGACGTGCCGCTGGCGGAGATGTTCGGCTACGCCACCACGCTGCGCTCCATGTCCCAGGGGCGGGCAACCTACAGCATGGAGTTCCACCACTACGCCGAAGCGCCGCGCATCGTCGCCGATGAGATCATTGCCGGACGGTCGAAAAAGTAGGCCCGTGGGGTGAACCATGAAGCGTCTGCATTATGCTCTCGCCGCACTCATGGCACCCCTTACGCTGCTGGGGTGCGTGGTGATGTCCGGCACCAGCAAAACCGATTTTGCCGCCACCCGGCAGGCGGATATGGTTTTTATCGGCCTGCCTGCGCCGCTGAACTGGCTTGCGGCCGGGATGCAGGGCACCACTTTCCCGGTCTCAAGCCAACTGTCCCTTACCGCCGCGCACGTCGCGGTACCGCTGCTGAAGCCGGTCAGAGCCCAGCATCCGGTCTGCGATGTGGCGGTCATTGCCGATAACAACCGCGGCAAGATCGTGCATCAGCTGGCCTGGGCGCGGGCTGGACGCAACGTCACCCTGTTTGGCTACAGCGCCATCAACAGCCTGCCCAAATCCAGCCGGGGCAAGATCGACGGCTTCGTTAAGCGCGACGGCTGCTACTACGGCATCATCACCGGGGCGGGGGCGGTGTCGGGCATGTCCGGGGGGCCGGTTATAGACAGCCTGACCGGGGAGACGGTGGGGATCATCACCAACGTCATCCCCGGCAAAGGGGCAGTGGCTTTCGTGGCGGTACAGGATTTTACCAACCTGCTGGACCGGATGCGGATCCCTTATAAGACCTATTAGAAGATATTGACTACAGTGCAGGACCTGCAACGCCGGGTGGCGGCTGCGCCTTACCCGGCCTACGTGTCCCGTGCTCATGTAGGCCCGTGCAAGCGCAGCGCCGCCGGGCAAAATCCGGCACCTGAGTAAACACCGGTTATTTCACTCAGGCGCTTTCACCTGCTTCCCGCTGGTCACAAAGGTGCCTGCGCCCAGGTGGTGCAGGGTGTTGCGCTTATCATCATCAAACTGCCAGCGTCCGGCCACGAACGCCCGTTCATCGGCGGCGGCTGAGACCACCTCGCCAAACAGGGTGTCATACTTTTCTGCCGCAGAGGTGGCGGGCAGCAGACGGCACTCCATCCACGCCAGGCACTTCTCTTCAATTACCGGCAGCCCCAGCACCGGGCCGTTAATCACCGGAATCCCGTAGCAGTTGAACTTATCCTCATCCCGTCCGCTGACGCTGCCCACGGCATAGGTCCAGTTGGTGGCCGCCACGCCGGGCACCACGATCCCGAACATGCCGCTGCGCTCAATCAGCTCCCGCGACCAGGCGCTTTTATCCACCACGATGGCGATCCGCGGCGGCTCGAACTCCACCGGCATCGACCAGGCGGCGGCCATGACGTTGCGGCGGTCCAGGCTGTCGTCGCGGCTGGTGATCAGGATGGTCGGGCCGTGATTTAACAGGCGGCTGGCGTGCATTAACTCAACGGGGCGGAAGTGGCTCATAGAATTTCCTCATCAATAGCATCAGAGCATTAAACGTCTGAAAGCCATCGGAAATCAATACGCAACAAAGGTGTCATGTTTTCGCAACACAAGCTGCCTACAGTGGCGAGCATCAAATCCCAAAGAGGATAGCAAGATGCTCACTTCCATATCGCTTAAAGGCGTGTCGTACGCTTTTGGCGCGAATACCGTATTGAATCAAATCGATCTGCATATCGAGCCGGGTAGCGTGGTTGCGCTGCTGGGGCCGTCGGGCTGCGGCAAAAGCACCCTGTTGCGTCTGCTGGCGGGGTTAACCCAGCCCGCACAGGGTGAGATCCATTTTGGCGATCGCCTGGTGGCGAAAACCGGATGGGCGCTGTCGCCGGAAGCCCGGGACATCGGCATGGTGTTCCAGGATTACGCCCTCTGGCCGCACATGACCGTGGCGCAGAATGTGATGTTCCCGCTGAAGATGCGCCATGTTCCGCGTCAGGAACGCGAAAGCCGCGTGGCGCAGGCACTGGATCGCGTCGGCTTAAGCGCCTTCGCCGATCGCAAACCGGCGGGGCTCTCGGGCGGACAGCAACAGCGTGTGGCGCTGGCCCGGGCGATAGTCGCGGAACCGCGAGTGCTGCTGTTTGACGAACCGCTCTCCAACCTCGACAGCGAACTGCGTGGCACCTTGTGTCATGAGATGGCGTCACTGCTGCGCCAGCTCGGCACCACCGCCGTCTATGTTACCCACGACCGCCGGGAGGCTGAAATCCTGGCCGATCGCATCGTGCATTTGTCTGCTGGCAGCGTCGCTGCCGATCGTTTGATTACCACCTCAGGGGAGTTCGCATGAAAGCTACAATGTCCGTCAAAAAAGGAGTGCTGTTAGCCATGGCGTTATCGTCCGTTATGATCTCCAGCGCCCACGCGCTGACCGTCTACACCGCGGGGCCGGGGTCGCTCGCCAAAAACCTGGCCAGCGGTTTTGAAAAGAAAACCGGCGTGAAGGTGGATATCTTCCAGGCCACCACCGGCAAAGTGATGGCCCGCCTCGAAGCTGAGCAGGCTAACCCGCAGGCCGATATTCTGATCTCCGCCTCCTGGGATACCGCGGAAGATCTGCACAACCGCGGCTGGCTGCTGCCGTACCAGAGCGCCAATGCGGCCAACGTGCCTGCGGATCTGAAATCAGAGGACTTTGTGGCCCAGGGCGTGTCGGCGTTGGGCATCGTCTGGTACACCAAAAGCGGCACCCCGGAGCCGAAAGAGTGGCACGATCTGACCACCGCCGCCTTTAAAGACAAAGTCACCACCCCGGACCCGGCGCTGTCCGGTGCTTCACTCGATCTGCTGATCGGGTTGCAAAATGGCATGGGCGATAAGGCCTGGACCCTGTTTAATGAGCTGAAAAAGAACGGCATGGTGGTAAGTGGCCCGAACGCGCAGGCGGTCACCCCGGTGATGCAGGGAGCCAAAGCGGCAGTGTTCGGCGCGGTGGATTATGTCTCGTATGGCAACATCAGCCAGGGCGAATCCCTGAAGGTGATCTTCCCGGCCAGCGGCACGGTGATTGCCCCGCGTCCGATGATGATCCTTAAATCTACCCAGCATGCGGATGACGCTAAAGCCTTTGTGGATTACGTTCTCTCCCCGGAAGGTCAGGCGATGGTGGCCGATGCCTGGCTGATGCCGGCCCGTGGCGATGTGCAGGCCAAACGTCCGCTGCTTAACGACCTGAAAATTCTGCCGACCAAAAGCGATGGCAACAGCGAGCGCAGCGATATCCTCAAGCGTTTCAACACGCTCTTCACCTTATAATCAGGCGACGGGGGCAACCCCGTCTTCAGGACGGCTTCGTGAATCCTAAATATTTATCGGTAACGACGCTGGGATTATTGCTGATCCTGGTGGCGTTTCCGCTCACCTTTATTCTGCTCCAGGCGGTGTTTCCGCACTTCAGCGTCGGGCAGTTCTCCGGGGCGTTCAGCGGCATCAGCCGGCTACTGGCGGAGCCGCAACTGCCGGGCATGTTGGGGGGTACGCTGCAAATTGCCCTTGGCGTCGCGCTGGTCAGTGCGCTGATCGGCTTTCCCCTCGGCGTGGCGCGCGGGTTGTTTAACCTGCCGCTGCCGAGGCTATGGGATCTGCTGTTTCTGATCCCGTTTTTAACCCCGCCCTATATCGCCGCGCTCTCCTGGATGCTGGTCCTACAAACCAACGGCTATCTGCAACAGATGACCGGGGTCAACCTCAACGACCTGCTGTTCAGCAGGAGCGGCATTGTGCTGGTGATGGCGCTGAATATCTTCCCGGTGGTCTATTTTGCGGTGTCGCGCAGCCTGCTGGCGAGCGGCCAGCGTCTGGCACTGGTGGCCCGCGTTCACGGTGCCAGCCCCGGCCGGGCGTTCTGGCATATCACGCTGCCCATGCTTTCGCCGTCGCTGGCGGCGGGGATGCTGCTGGCCTTTACCCTGGCGATTGAAGAGTTTGGCGTGCCTGCCGCTCTCGGCACGCGCGCTGGCGTGGTGATGCTCACCACCGATATCGAGAAAAAGCTGGCGGACTGGCCGATCGATCTTTCGGGCGCATCGATGCTTTCCGTGGTGCTGGTGGTTATCGCCCTGAGTGCCTGGTGGCTGCAGAAAAAGCTGACCGGGCATCAGGATGTGACCAGCATTACCGGCAAACCGACCGAGAATATGGGTGCCAGTGCCGGGATCTTTACGCTGCCGGTTGTCGCTTTTTTTGCGCTGACGGGTTTTATCGCGGTGATTCTGCCGGGAGCGTCGATGGCGCTGTCCGGGGTGCTGGGAACCCTGTCTGGTGGGGTGACGCTGGATAATCTGACCGGCGGGCACTATGCGGCGCTCTTCAGCCAGCAGGGGGATGCGCTGTCGGCGCTGGGCACCAGCCTGTCGCTGGCGCTGGGGGCGGCCTGTATCACCGGCGTGCTGGGCCTGCTGGCCGCCTGGCTGGTGGTGGTGCAGAAGATCAAAGGGCGCGGCGTTCTGGATGCGCTCTCCCTGATGCCTGCCGCCTTGCCGGGCGTGGTAGTCGGGGTGGGGCTGATCCTGCTGTGGAACCGTCCGTTCTGGCCAGTCTCGCCCTATAACAGCTGGGCGATATTGCTGCTGTCCTACTGCTGCCTGATGCTGCCGTGGCCGGTGCGCTATGTCGGCAGCGCGCTGCGTCAGTTGGGGGGGAATCTCGAGCCTGCCGCGCGGGTGCATGGCGCGTCGGCGTTGCAGGCGCTGCGCTTTATCGTGTTGCCGCTGGTCTCCCCGGCGATGCTGGCGGCGATGCTGATGGTGTTTGCCATCGCCTCGCGCGAGCTGGTGACGTCGCTGCTGCTGGCCCCGGCGGGCACGCAGACCGTCTCGGTATTTATCTGGCGTCAGTTCGAGCAGGGATCGGTCGGGCAGGGAATGGCGATGGCGACCCTGACGCTGCTGACCGGGCTGGTGCTGATGTTAACGGCGCTCGGGATCATGCAACGCACCTCGCGCGGATAAAAAGCACGTTTGAAACAGTGAGCGGGGTAAATTAGTTTATAAACAAGGAAAACTGTAAAAGGAACTGACTATGACCCCGTTTTTGACCACTTATCTCGCCCGTACCGGCTGGCAGCAGCCGGTTTCTGTGGACATCGCCACCCTGCGGGGTCTGCACCTGCATCACAACAGCGCCGTCCCGTTTGAAAATATCGATGTGGTGCTGCCGCGTGAAATCCAGCTCGACGAGCAATCCCTGGTCGATAAGCTGGTCACCGCCCGCCGCGGCGGGTATTGCTTTGAGCAGAACGGGCTCTTCGAGCGAGCCCTTCGTGAGGTGGGATTCCATGTGCGCAGCCTGCTGGGTCGGGTGGTGCTGGCGAATCCGGCCCAGATGCCGCCGCGCACCCACCGTCTGCTGCTGGTGGATCTGGAGGGCGAACGCTGGATCGCCGACGTCGGTTTTGGCGGGCAGACCCTGACCGCGCCCATCCGTTTGGTTGCCGAAGAAGAGCAGGCGACGCCGCACGGCCTGTACCGCCTAATCAACGACGGCAGCGACTGGGTGCTACAGTTCCGCCACCACGAGCACTGGCAATCGATGTATCACTTCGATCTCACCGCGCAATACCAGGCCGATTATGTGATGGGCAACTTCTGGTCAGCGCACTGGCCGCAGTCCCATTTCCGTCATCATCTGCTGATGTGTCGCCATCTGCCGGACGGCGGCAAACTGACCCTTACCAACTTCCACTTCACCCACTGGCAGGACGGCCACGCGGTGGAGCAGCTTAACCTCCCGGATGCAGAAGCACTCTATCAGGTGATGCAGGAGCGGTTTGGGCTGGGGGTGGATGATCCGAAGCACGGCTTTACGCTGGCGGAACTCACGGCAGTGATGGCCGGGTTTGAAACCCATCCGCAGGCGGGGAAATAGAACGGGAAGGGGCGTAAGCCCCTTTCTGTTAGCAAGGAAAAACTTCCTTCCTGATGAAGCCCATTACAACAGTTCTTTCCCTTGCAGTTCGCCAAATGTAATTTCCAGATGCATATTGTCTTCTGTGATCGTAGATAGAAGCAATTCCAGCACTGTTTCGTCCTTTCCGACCTCTGTAAAATTAGGGTTATTTTCCCAATTTGAATCGGTGTTTTGCGGCATAAATACGCTCCGTGTGAAGATACAAAATATCCACCATGAAGTTTAAGTGGAGGTGGTTGACAGTGTCTATACATGTTTGGATTTGTAATCTGCGGCCTGCAACGCCGGGCGGCGCTGGCGCTTGCCCGGCCTACGGTGTGGTGCGCTTTTGTAGGCCGGGTAAGGCGAAGCCGCCACCCGGCGTGGGTGAGGTTATCGTCGGGATCTCACCAGCTGATAACGCCGTGTAATATACTCAAACGGCGCGCTCCAGACGTGGACCAGCCGGGTGAAAGGGAAGATCAGGAAAATGGTCATCCCCAGCACCAGATGGACGCGGAAAATAAAGGCCACGCCGCTCAGCATCTCCGATGAGCCGCCGCGGAAGGTGACAATCCCCTGGGCCCATCCCACCAGCTTGAGCATCTCACTGCCGTCCGGGTACTGCGCCGAGAACGGAATGGTCGTCAGGCCGAGCACGCACTGGGTCAGCAATATACTCATAATGACAATATCCGGCGTGGTCGACGTGGCCCGCACCCGCTGGTTAAACAGGCGGCGGTAGAGCAGCATCGAGCCGCCAATCAGCGTCAGCACCCCGCAGATCCCCCCGGCGATCATTGCCAGCTGCTGTTTCACCGCCATCGGCAAAAACCAGGCGTACATCCAGTGCGGGGTTAACATCCCGAACAGGTGGCCGAAGAAAATCCCCAGAATGCCGATGTGGAACAGGTTAGAGCCCCAGTTCATGCCGCGCTTGTCCAGCAACTGGCTGGAGGAGGCGCGCCACGTGTACTGGCCGTAGTCATAGCGCAGCCAGCTGCCGAGGAAAAAGACCGCGGCGCAGATGTAGGGGTAAATATCGAAGAAAAAGACGTTCAGATGGTGTGTCATTTTGGGCCTCCGGCGCTGACGTCCACGTACTGGGGCGCGACGTCCTGGCTAAAGCGTCGTTGATATTGCTGCATCGGCGAACTGTCGCAAGCCGTGGCGTTATCTTCAATAAACTTCACCTGTTCCTCTTCCCAGACCGCATCCAGCGCCTGGCGGGTGTCATCCCGTTTTTCGCCTGCCACCTGCTGCGTGACACTGTCACTTGATAGCTTACTGCCTGCGAATTTCAGCAGGGCATCGAACAGCTGATACTGTGCCACCTCCCGCTGTTTTAATCGCCCGCCAATCAGCGCCAGGATCGGCGCCACGTTCTGCAGCCCCTCTTGCGCCTGCGCCTCGGGCAGGATGCTCAGATACTCCAGATAGAGCGGCAGATAGTCCGGCAGTTCGCGGCAGTCGAGCTGCAAGCCGGCCTGCTCGTACTGGTTCATCAGGTCGACCATCGCCTGGCCGCGATCCCGGGATTCAGCATGCACGTGCTCGAACAGCAGCAGCGAGGTGGCGCGCCCGCGCTCGAACACTTCGCACCACGCCGCCTGCCGGTCAAGCAGCGGGGCGTTGAGATAGTGCTCTGCAAACGGCAGCAGCATCGGGGCGTCCTGCGCCACCAGGGCGAGGGCTTCGTCGCGGCTCTCCCACAGCGCCTCGTCCGGGTACTCAATCAGCAGGGCGATAATTTTGAGGATCTGCATTACTCTCCCTCCCCATGTTCGCGCACCTCGGTGATGTTGATGGCGTCGATGCGGCTGCTGTTGAACAGATTGAATTTGGTGTCGGAGCCGTGGCAGCCGTCACCGAAGGTAAAGCCGCAGCCGTTGCGCTCCGGGAAGGCGTCCCGGGCCATTTCCCGGTGGCTGGTCGGGATCACGAAGCGGTCTTCGTAGTTGGCGATGGCGAGATAGCGGTACATCTCCTCTACCTGTTCCACGCTCAGGCCCACCTCTTCAATAGCGCGGGTATCAGTCACCCCCTCTACGGTCTGGGAGCGCTTATAGTGGCGCATCGCCATCATGCGTTTCAGGGCGCGCAGTACCGGGCCGGTATCGCCCGCGCTGAGCATGTTCGCCAGGTACTGCACCGGAATGCGCAGGCTTTCCACCGCGGGGAGGATGCTGTCGGTCTGCGGCAGGCCACCGGCATCGGCGTAAGACTGGATCGGTGACAGCGGCGGAACATACCAGACCATCGGCAGGGTGCGGTATTCCGGGTGCAGCGGCAGGGCCAGCTTCCAGTCCATCGCCAGTTTATAGACCGGGGAGCGCTGGGCAGCATCAATCACGTTTTGGGGGATGCCCTGTTTCAGCGCCTCTTCAATCACCGCCGGATCGTTCGGATTGAGGAACACGTCGCACTGACGTTCATAGAGATCGGTTTCATGCTCGGTGCTGGCCGCCTCCTGGATACGGTCTGCATCATAGAGCAGCACGCCGAGGTAGCGGATGCGTCCGACGCAGGTTTCCGAGCAGACAGTCGGCTGGCCCGATTCGATACGTGGATAGCAGAAGATGCATTTCTCCGATTTTCCGCTCTTCCAGTTGAAGTAGATTTTTTTATACGGGCAGCCGCTGATGCACAAACGCCAGCCGCGGCATTTGTCCTGGTCGATCAGTACAATGCCGTCCTCTTCCCGTTTGTAGATGGCGCCGCTCGGGCAGGTTGCCGCACAGCTCGGGTTCAGACAGTGTTCGCACAGGCGCGGGAGATACATCATGAAGGTATTTTCGAACTGGCCGTACATCTCCTTCTGCATCCGGTCGAAGTTGCGATCCCGGGCGCGTTTCTCAAACTCGCCGCCCAGCAGCTCCTCCCAGTTTGGCCCCCACTTAATTTTATCCATGCGCTTGCCGTCAATCAGCGAGCGGGGACGGGCAGTGGGGAGATGCTCGCTCTCTTTGGCCCGATGCAAATCCTGGTAATCGAAGGTGAAGGGCTCGTAGTAATCGTCGATCTGCGGCATTTGCGGGTTAGCGAAGATTTTTGACAGCACCCCCAGCTTGCCGCCCAGCCGCGGGGTCAGCTTGCCGGAGATGCCGCGGATCCAGCCGCCTTGCCACACCTCCTGGTCCTCCCAGTTTTTCGGGTAGCCGATGCCCGGCTTGGTTTCGACGTTGTTAAACCAGGCGTACTCCATCCCTTCGCGCCCGGTCCAGACGTTTTTGCAGGTCACCGAGCAGGTGTGACAGCCAATGCATTTATCGAGATTTAACACCATGCCGACCTGTGAGCGTATTTTCATTTTTTCGCCTCCTGTACCTGGTCGTTACCTTCGCCATCCAGCCAGTTAATGTTTTTCATTTTGCGGATCATGATGAACTCGTCGCGGTTAGAGCCCACGGTGCCGTAGTAGTTAAAGCCGTAGGCGAGCTGGGCGTAGCCGCCAATCATATGGGTTGGTTTTGGGCAGACGCGGGTCACGGAGTTATGAATGCCGCCACGCCGTCCGGTCACTTCTGAACCGGGAATATTCAGAATGCGCTCCTGGGCGTGGTACATCATGGTCATGCCCGGCGGTACGCGCTGGCTGACCACCGCCCGGGCGGTGAGCGCCCCGTTGGCGTTGAAGGCTTCTATCCAGTCGTTATCTTCAATGCCCAGCTCCCGGGCGTCGGTTTCGCTCATCCAGACGATGGGCCCGCCGCGCGACAGGGTCTGCATCAGCAGGTTTTCGCTGTAGGTGGAGTGGATGCCCCATTTCTGGTGCGGCGTGAGGAAGTTGAGCGCCTTTTCCGGGAAGCCGTTCGGCGGGATCTCGCGCATATGGCTGACGCTGCGGGTATCAATCGGCGGACGATAGGCCACCAGGCTTTCGCCGAAGGCGCGCATCCAGAGATGATCCTGATACAGCTGCTGACGCCCGGAGAGGGTGCGCCACGGGATCAGCTCGTGGACGTTGGTGTACCCGGCGTTATAGGAGACATGCTCGCTCTCAATGCCGGACCAAGTGGGGCTGGAGATGATTTTGCGCGGCTGGGCCTGGATATCGCGGAAGCGGATCTTCTCGTCCTCCTTGTTCAGCGCCAGATGGCTGTGTTCGCGCCCGGTGAACTCCGCCAACGCTTCCCAGGCTTTGACCGCCACCTGGCCGTTGGTTTCCGGGGCGAGGGCGAGGATCACCTCCGAGGCGTCAATGGCCGTCTCAATGCGCGGGCGGCCTTTCGCCGGGCCGTCGAGCTTGACGTAATTGAGCTTGCCGAGGAAATCGACCTCATCCTGGGTGTTCCAGGAGATGCCTTTCCCGCCGTTGCCGAGCTTGTCCAGCAGCGGGCCGAGTGCAGTGAAACGCTCGTAGGTGTCCGGGTAGTTACGCTCGACCACGGCGATGTTCGGCGCGGTTTTACCGGGGATCAGATCGCATTCACCTTTGCGCCAGTCGGCAATGTCAAACGGCTGGGAGAGCTCCGCCGGGGAGTCATGCTGTAACGGCTGCAACACCACGTCGGTTTCAGTGCCCAGATGGCCGACGCAGACCTCAGAGAAGACTTTGGCGATGCCCTTGTAGATCTCCCAGTCGCTGCGGGACTCCCAGGCCGGATCCACCGCAGCGGAAAGGGGATGAATAAACGGATGCATATCCGAGGTATTCATATCGTCTTTCTCATACCAGGTGGCGGTGGGCAGAACAATATCCGAGAACAGGCAGGTGCTGGACATGCGGAAGTCGAGCGTCACCAGCAGATCCAGCTTGCCCTCAATAGCGGCGGTCTGCCACTCCACCTCTTCCGGCTTCACGTCATCGGTGGTGCCCAGATCGTCGCCCTGAATGCCGTTTTCGGTGCCCAGCAGGTATTTGAGCATGTACTCATGCCCCTTGCCGGAGGAGCCGAGCAGGTTCGAGCGCCAGACAAACAGGTTACGCGGGTGGTTATTGCCGCTGTCCGGCTGCTCGCAGGCCATACGGATATCGCCGGATTTCAGCGCCTGGGCGGTGTACTCCTGGGGCGACATGCCAGCCGCATCGGCCTGAGCCTTAATGTGCAGCGGGTTAAGGTTCAGCTGAGGGGCGGAGGGCAACCAGCCCATCCGCTCGGCGCGCACGTTAAAGTCGATCAGGTGGCCAGTAAACTTCGAGGCGTCTGCCAGCGGGGAGAGCAGCTCCCGGGCGGTGAGTTTCTCATAGCGCCACTGGCTGGCGTGGTTGTAGAAGAACGAGGTGCTGTTCATCTGCCGAGGCGGTCGGTTCCAGTCCAGCGCAAAGGCCAGCGGCAGCCAGCCGGTTTGCGGGCGCAGCTTCTCCTGGCCGACATAGTGCGACCAGCCGCCGCCGCTTTTCTCCACGCAGCCGCAGAAGACCAGCATGTTGATCATCCCGCGGTAGTTCATGTCCATGTGATACCAGTGGTTGACCCCGGCGCCGAGGATAATCATCGACCGGCCATGGGTTTTATGGGCGGTGTCGGCGAACTCCCGGGCGATCTGCTCGATATGATGGCGTGGTACGCCGGTGATCTGCTCTCCCCATGCCGGGGTGTAGGCTTTGATCTCGGCGTAATCTTTGGCCGCGAGGTTATCCTCCAGCCCGCGGTCGAGGCCATAGTTGGCCAGCACCAGATCGTAGACGCTGGCGACCTGCAGCTGGCGGCCATCGGCAAGGGTCAACGTTTTCACCGGCAGCTGGCGCACCAGCACCGGCTCCTGCTTCACGCTGCGAAAATGCGGGTTCTCGTTGCCGCCAAAGTAGGGGAAGGCCACCCCGGCGACGCTGTCGTGGGTGCCCAGCAGGGAGAGCGCCAGCTCCGTCTCCTGGCCTGCCGCCAGTGGCTCGAGGTTCCATTTGCCTTTTTCACCCCAGCGGAAGCCGATAGAGCCGTTCGGCACCACCAGATCGCCGGTGGTGGTATAGGCGACGGTTTTCCACTCCGGGTTGTTGGTTTCACCCAGCCCGTCGGCAAGGTCGGAGGCGCGCAGCATCCGCCCCGGCACCAGGCTGCCATCCTCCCGCGGATCGAGCATCACCAGCATCGGCATGTCGGTGTAGCGGCGGCAGTAGTTGAGGAAGTAGTCGCTCGGGTTATCGAGGTGGAACTCTTTCAGGATCACGTGGCCCATCGCCATCGCTAAGGCGCTGTCGGTGCCCTGTTTCGGCGCCAGCCACTGGTCGCTGAGTTTCGCCACTTCTGAAAAGTCCGGCGTGATGGCGATGGTTTTGGTGCCTTTGTAGCGCACTTCGGTGAAGAAATGGGCGTCCGGGGTTCGGGTCTGCGGCACGTTCGACCCCCAGGCGATGATATAGCTGGAGTTGTACCAGTCCGCGGACTCCGGCACGTCGGTCTGCTCGCCCCAGGTCATGGGTGAGGCAGGCGGCAGGTCGCAGTACCAGTCGTAGAAGCTCAGGCAGGTGCCACCCAGCAGGGAGAGGTAGCGCGTGCCTGCGGCGTAGGAGACCATCGACATCGCCGGGATGGGCGAGAAGCCCGCCACCCGGTCCGGGCCGTAGTGTTTGATGGTCCAGACGTTAGCCGCGGCGATAAGCTGGTTCAGCTCTTTCCAGTTTGAGCGGACAAACCCGCCATGTCCGCGGGCCTGCTTGTAGCTCTGGCGCTTTTGCGGATCGTTCTGGATGGCGTTCCAGGCCAGCACCGGATCGCTGTGCTGCGCCAGCGCCTCGCGCCACAGCTCAATCAGCTTCTTGCGCACCAGCGGATACTTCAGGCGGTTGGCGCTGTAGAGATACCAGGAGTAGCTGGCCCCACGCGGACAGCCGCGCGGCTCGTGGTTCGGCAGGTCGGGGCGGGTGCGGGGGTAGTCGGTCTGCTGGGTTTCCCAGGTCACTAGGCCATTCTTGACGTAGATTTTCCAGCTACAGGAGCCGGTACAGTTCACGCCGTGGGTGGATCGCACAATTTTGTCGTACTGCCATCGCTGGCGATAGCTGTCTTCCCAGTCGCGGTTGGTGTGCATCACCTGACCGTGTCCATCGGCGAAGGTGTCGCCTTTGAGTTTGAAATAACGAAAGCGATCCAACAATTTACTCATGACATTTCTCCTGACGGGGCGACGCACCACCCCGGGGTTACACTGCTCACAAAATATTGAATATCGTTATGATTTGACGTGCTTCTGCCGACGGCCATACACCAGCCAGGTGACAAACACGCAGACGACGTAGAACACCAGGAAGACCTTCATTGCCCCTACCGGGGAGCCGGTTAATGCCAGCGAGGTGCCAAAGGCTTTGGGAATGAAGAAGCCGCCCACGGCACCAATAGCCGAGATAAAGCCGAGCGCGGCCGCGGTGTCGGTAACCGCCTCTTTCTGCGCCTGTTCCTCCGTGCCGCCGCGCAGTTTCACTCTATAGACGGTGATTTGCCGGAAGATGACAGCGATCATCTGGAAGGTCGAGCCGCTGCCCAGCCCGGCGGTAAGGAACAGCCCCATAAACACCAGATAGAAGGCGGTAAAGCTGCCGGAACCGGAGCCTGGCAGGGTAAGGAAGAGCAGGGCGGTAAACACCGCCATAAAGATGAAGTTCACCAGCGTGACGCGCACGCCGCCGAGCTTGTCGGAGATCACCCCGCCAGCGGAGCGGGCCAGCGCGCCAATCAGCGGGCCGAAGAAGGCCAGATGCAGGATGTTAACGTCCGGGAACTGGGTTTTCGACAACATGGCGAACCCCGCGGAAAAGCCGATAAACGAGCCGAACGTCGCCAGATAGAGTAGGCTCAACAGCCACAGATGAAGACGTTTGAGCACCGGCAACTGGCTGGCGATGGTTGCTTTTGAACTGGCGATGTCGTTCATACCGAAAAAGGCGGCAACGGTTGCCAGCAGCAGCAGCGGGGCCCAGATCCAGGCGGCGTTCGCCAGAAACAGGGACGAGCCATCCTCCTGCGGCACGCCGTGTACCCCGAGAAAGGTAAACATCGGCAGGAAGATTACCACCGGGGCCACCATCTGCATCACGCTGACGCCGAGGTTGCCCAGCCCGCCGTTAATACCCAGCGCGCTGCCCTGTTTCGATTTGGGGAAGAAAAAGCTGATATTGCCCATGCTGGAGGCGAAGTTGGCACCGGCAAAGCCGCACAGCAGGGCGATAATAATAAATACCGAATAGGGGGTAGCGGTATTTTGCACCGCAATACCCAGCCAGACGCAGGGAATAATCAGAATGACGGTGCTTAATACCGTCCAGTAACGGCCACCGAATATAGGCACCATAAAGGAGTAGGGAACACGTAATATTGCCCCAGAGAGCGAAGGCAGGGCGGTTAACATAAACAGTTGATCGGTCGTAAAATTAAAACCCACCTTATTCAGATTGACCGCCACCGCACTAAATAACATCCAGACGCAAAACGCCAGCAGCAAACAGGCCACGGAGATAACCAAATTTCGTCGCGCAATCGGCTTGCCTTTATTTTCCCAAAATGCGGCGTTTTCCGGTTTCCAGTTGCTTAACAGATAAGGATTATTCTTCTCAGCTTGTTGTGACATATTACCCTCTTGCATATCCGTAAATGGCAGAAAGAGAAAGTCATTCAGGCAGAGACCTGAATTTTTGGTGAGAGATTATTAGATGTTTTTGGGAGTCTTCTGAAAGGATAGATATAAAAAATGAACCCATGAGTTTAGAAGGGAGAAGTGGGTTCGCTTATTGTGTTACAAATCGTAACAGTTAAGAGATGTTGATGATTAGCCCAGCTCGAGGGTAATTAACGTATCAAGATGCTGATTAAATGCGGCATCGTCCATCTGCGGCATGGATAACACATAGAGCCCGTCCAGCCCGCAGACCAGGCCAATGAGCCGCCAGGCGACGTTCTCAGCACTGTCTTTCAGATTAAAGGCTTTCGCCTGTTCACCCGCGCGTATGATGGCTACCGTCTCCTGATGCCACATCTCCATGGTTAACACATACGCGCCTTTTATTTCGGCATCGCGGGTGGCTAACAGCTGGGCTTCCCGCCACAGGCGAATGTAGGGCTCAAAACTGCGGTCGTCGCTGCCGAGCATGGCATGCAGGCGTTCGCGCAAGCTGGCATTTTCCGCGACTATTTCAGCATCCAGCAGGGCGCGGATCAGGCGGATAAAGGCCTGCGACTTTAATTCACCCGCGGAGGCAAAGTGGTGGTGCACCTGGCCGGTCGCCACTTTTGCTTCGGCGGCAATACGTCTGACGGTCATCCCGGTAAAGCCTTCGCTCAGCGCCACGCGCATCGCCGCCTGCAGGATCTCCTCCCGCCGTTCATCCTTGCTCAGATAGCTCATTTTTTTCACTCTCAACTGGGGGATAACCAGTGTAACAAAAAGCTGGACATGCGTTCAACTTTACGTAGGATCGCAATCTGGACATGTGTCCAGGTTTGGTCAAATAAGGAAAGTTATGTTTCGTCAGTGGTTAGCGTTAGTGATTATTGTGCTGGTCTATATCCCGGTCGCAATTGACGCCACGGTGCTGCACGTTGCCGCGCCGACGCTCAGCATGACCCTGGATGCCAGCGGCAACGAACTGCTGTGGATCATTGATATTTACTCGCTGGTGATGGCCGGGATGGTGCTGCCGATGGGGGCGCTTGGGGATTGTATCGGGTTTAAACGCCTGCTGATCCTGGGCAGTAGCCTGTTCGGTCTCTCGTCGCTGGCGGCGGCGTTTGCGCCCTCCGCCGGGTGGTTGATTGCGGCGCGGGCGCTGCTTGCCATCGGGGCGGCGATGATCATTCCCGCCACCCTCGCCGGGATCCGCACCCTGTTCCCGGATGCGCGTCGGCGCAATATTGCCCTCGGCGTCTGGGCGGCGGTGGGATCTGGCGGGGCGGCCTTCGGCCCGCTGATTGGCGGCATATTGCTGACGCACTTCTACTGGGGCGCGGTGTTTTTAATCAATGTCCCCATTGTCCTGCTGGTGGTCTCCCTGGCGGCGCGTTTTGTGCCCACCCAGCAGGGCCGACCTGAGCAGCCGCTTAACATCACCCATGCCCTGATGCTGATTGTGGCGATTTTGCTGCTGGTCTACAGCGCCAAAACTGCGCTTAAAGGGGCAATATCGCCGTGGTTGGTGGCGGGGACACTGCTGACCGGGGCAATGATGCTGTTGGCGTTTGTCCGCATTCAGCTTCGCGCCCGCACGCCGATGATCGACCTGCGGCTGTTCGGCCATCGCATTATTTTGAGCGGGGTGGTGATGGCGATGACGGCGATGATCGCCCTGGTGGGCTTTGAGCTGCTGATGGCCCAGGAGCTGCAGTTTGTCCACGGCTTCACCCCCTTTGAGGCGGGCATGTTTATGCTGCCGGTAATGGTCGCCAGCGGCTTTAGCGGGCCGATCGCCGGGGTGCTGGTCGGGCGTCTGGGTCTGCGGATCGTGGCGACCGGCGGCATGGGTCTGAGCGCGCTCAGCTTCATTGGCCTGTCGATGCTCGACTTCAGTACCCAGCAGTGGCAAGCCTGGAGCATGATGGTGCTGTTGGGGTTTAGCGCCGCCAGCGCGCTGCTGGCCTCGACCTCAGCCATTATGGCCGCCGCGCCAAAAGAGAAAGCCGCCGCTGCCGGGGCGATTGAAACCATGTCCTATGAGCTGGGCGCCGGTCTGGGGATTGCCATTTTCGGGCTGCTGCTGACCCGCAGTTTCTCGGCGTCTATTGAATTGCCGCAGGGGCTGAATGCCCGCCTGGCGGAGCACGCGTCCTCCTCCATCGGCGAGGCGGTGAAGGTTGCGCAGGATCTGCCGCCAACCCTTGCTGAGTCGGTGATTGAGGCCGCGAAAACGGCGTTTATCACCTCGCACAGCGTGGCGCTGGGCAGCGCAGGCGGGATGCTACTGGTGCTGGCCATCGGGATCTGGTTTAGCCTGGCGAAGGCGCCGCGCGACCGGGGCTAAGCCCCTTCGGGACGGGGGGAGGTGAGTCGGTAAACCAGCTCCACCTTCACCCACTCCACCTGCGAAGGCTGGTGCGGGTTTTGCGCCCGCGCCAGTAGCCGTGTCAGCGCGCGGCGCGCGATCCCGGCGACATCCTGATGCAGCGTGGTCAGTTGATAGCTTAACTGACCGCTTTGCGGCGTGTTATCGAAGCCAATCAGATGAAAATCATTCGGTGCCGATTTGCCCCGCTGGCGCATCCCGTCCAGAAACCCGCAGGCCAGCTGCGCATTGGCGCAGAAAATCCCCTCCGGCAGCTCGCCTTGATAACCCAGAGCGGTTGCCAGCCCGCCATCGTAGCCCTCCGTCGGGGCGGCGAGCCAGCTGAGCTGGCGCAGGGTGTCGACTCCCAGCTGTTGCAGCGCATGGACAAATGCCTCGCCCCGCATCATGCCCGCCCAGGTGGAGGCCGGGTGATTAAGCCAGCCGAAGCGACGGCACCCGGCGCGCCAGAGCTGTTCGGCGGCCAGCTGTGCGCCGCGCTGGTTATCTGAGCAGATAAAATCCACCCACGGCATGTCGGGAGGGCGGTTAATACCGACCACCGGGATCTGCTGGCTGACGCACTCATTCACGATAGCCTCCGGCGGCCTGCCTGAGGTGACAATCACCCCGGAGACGCGAAACTGGGTGAAGCGTCGCAGAGTATTAACCAGATCCTCCTCGCCGGTGATCTCGCTCACCAGAGCCTGGTAGCCGCGCCGCTGGATCTCATGCAGTAATCCCTCCAGCAGGCTGCTGCGAAAGGGATCGCCAATGCGGGCGACGATCACCCCAATGAGCTGGCTCCGCTGGCGGTTCAATCCCTGGGCGAGAAAATTGACCTGATAGCCAAGCTCCCGGGCGGCTTGTAAGACCTTTTCCCGGGTGGCGGGGGAGATGCTGCCGTTGTTGCTCAGGGCGCGCGAGACCACGGCGCGGGAAACGCCCGCTCTTCTCGCCACATCCTCGGCGGTCACCGCCTGCTTGCGAGGGGCGTCGCTCACCGCGTTTCTCCCTGGCGAAGGGGCAGCTCGAAGGTCATGCCCTCTTCGCTGACGAACAGACCAGGATGGGGCTGACAGGCCTGTGCCAGGATGGACCGGGCGCTGTCGTGGCAATGATAGAGGCCCAGCGCAGGCAGTTTGAGCCGGGTAAAGAGCGCCAGGCAGTCGGGGAAATCGCCATGCGAGGCATCGCCGGGCAGCGCTGTTGCCGAGGCGCACTCCTGAAAGGCCAGATCGGCTCCCGCCATCAGGGCAATACTTTCCGGGGTCGGGCGGCCATCACCGCTGTAAAACAGGGTGGCGCCGGGCGCCTCAATCCGCAGGGCCAGGTTAGGGATTTCGTGATGGGTAAAGGCGGTCCGCAGGAGCCAGTTCTGCCAGCGCCACTCCGGCGTGCTGTCGCGCCAGTCGATAGCAAAGCAGAGCCCGCTTTCCGGCCAGTTCGCGAGGTTTGCCAGCTCAAGCAGTGCCGGGCGGTGGGCAGGCTGCGACCAGATAATCAGCGGTTTCGTTCGCTGAAAACTTTTCCAGTGGTTAAGGAGCGCCGTCAGTCCGGTGCAGTGATCCGGATGAATATGGGTGAAAAAGAGGGCATCAATGTCGTTCACGTCCAGTCCCCGCTGCCATAAGGCGCGGGGAATGGTTGGCCCGCAATCAATCAGCAATTGATAGCCCGCGTTATCAATGACTCGGATTGCCGACGTATTATTCAGCAGGGAGAAAGCACTGCCGCAACCCAGAATATCTATTTTCATTTCGCCTCACCAAAATTTTTGCGGAATTAATCAAATTGTCACAAACAGACGACACAGTAGGCGCACATAATGGCGCTGGAACGTTGCGTTTTTTTTACAAAGAAATGAACACGTGTTCATCGGCGACGTGAAAGAATTAAGGGATCGTGCGTGAGTTATTTGCAAATAGATAAACTGAAAGTTGCCTACGGGAATAATATTGTTCTTCACGATATCCATCTGGCGGTCGGCAAGGGCGAGATGATCGCGCTCCTTGGCCCCTCTGGCTGCGGAAAGACGACGCTGCTCAATGCGTTATGCGGTTTTTTACCCGTGCACTCCGGTACCGTGGCGATTAATGGCCGGGATATCACTCATAGCTCCCCGGAACAGCGAAATATCACCATGGTGTTTCAGAGTTATGCGTTGTGGCCGCATTTGACGGTCGCACAAAATATCGGTTACGGATTAAAAGTCCGTCGCGTTAAAAAAGAGGAAATAACCCGTCGGGTGCAGGCGCTATTAAAAATAATTAACCTCGAAGGTTATGCGGAAATAAAGGTGACGGCCCTTTCTGGCGGTCAGCGTCAGCGGGTTGCCCTGGCCCGGGCGCTGGCAATTGAACCGGATGTGCTGGTGCTCGATGAGCCCCTGTCGAACCTGGATGCCAAAGTGCGCCTCAATGTGCGCCATGAGATCAAAGCGCTACAAAAGCGACTCGGCTTCACCTCGCTGATCGTCACTCACGACCAGCAGGAAGCGCTGGTGATGGCCGACAGAATTGCCGTGCTGAATAACGGTCGCATCGAACAGATCGGCACCCCGGAGGCAATTTACCACCGCCCGGCAACGCCTTTTGTCGCCGATTTTATGGGGGCGGATAACTGCATTACCCCTGATAACGGGCAGGGGAGAACGCTCTATTTTCGCAGCGCCGATATCGCCATGCATGCCGCACTGCCGCTCGCACCGGGAGGATTAACCCTCGAAGGGATTGTTGAGGAGAGTGCCTTCTTGGGTCATCACTACCGGCACAGCGTGCGCTGTGGTGGAAAGATCTTACTCGCAGACTCCGCAACATGCTGGCCTGACCGTTCGCCGGTGGTGCTCCATGTGCCTGATGCTGCGCTCCATGCCTTTGAACCTGCTTTGTAATGCCAACCGACACACACTTTTCTGGGGATCATTCATGTCCGTAAAAACAAAAATGGCTATCACTGCCGCACTTTATCTGGGCTGCCTGCACGCTGCGCATGCCGAAACGGTACTCAACGTGGCCACCGCCGGGGACCAGAATATGGTGGATTACGTCAAAACCTGGCTGGGGCCAAAATTTGAAGCCGCCCATCCGGGAGTAAAAGTGCAGGTGGTCGGCACCGGGCCCGGCGATGCCGGATCGAATAAGATCGTTGAAAAGCTGACGGCGCAGGCGCAGAGCGGTGCGAAAAGCTGGGATATAGATGTGGCGGTGGTCCATCAGGCCGCAGGCGGCCAACTGGTGGAAAAAGGGCTGCTTGAGAATTACCGCCAGGCGGTGAAAACCGGCACCATGACCACCGCAGAGAACGCCAAAAACGCGCTGGGGGTCAACGTTGACGGCTACGTGATGCCCATGTTCCTGAGCCAGACGGCGATGGCTTACAACAGCGACCTCATCGCCACTCCGCCGAAATCTTACGACGAGCTGGTGCAGTGGTCGGAAAAAAATCCCAAAGCCTTCGGCTATAACGGCATCAAAAACGGTATGTCAGGCGTGAGCTTTGTGGTGGGCTGGATCTACGCCTACGGTACGCCAGCCGAGCGCCTTACCGCGCTGCCTTATGATAAAGGAGTTGAAAAAGAGTGGGGGCCGGCCTGGGCGAAGCTGAAAGCATTTAATAAAAACATTACCTTTACGCCGGGCAATGCCGGGACGCTGGATATGCTCAGCCGGGGCGAAATCGCTATGGGGCCGGTATGGGTGGATATGTTCTACAGCTGGAAAGATCAGGGCAAGCTGCCGCCGTCCATCAAGCTGACCTTAATCGCACCCGGTATGCCGGGGCAACCGATGTACTACGTCATCCCGGCCAAAGCCACCCAGGCAAAACTGGCGCAGGAGTTTATCGAGCTGGCGACCAGCCCGGAGATTCAGGCGGAGGGGATAGTGAAGCAATTTAACTGGTACCCGGGCATCGACGCGAAATATGTGAAAGGGGCGCTGGACGATGCGACGTGGCAGAAGCTCTTTGCGGAAATTTCACCGGAAACCTTAGCGGAAAATGGCAAAAGTTTCCCTCTCAAACCCTACTTTGACGCTATCAAAGAAGGTTATGAGAGCCAGGTTTCGAACTGAGGGTATGGCGTGCCTGGCAGATTATTGCCAGGCACCTTTAGCGGTGATTATTCATGCGACAGACATTTCACGCTTTCCTGCTGGTTATTCCGGCGACGCTGATGATTGGCATCTTCTTCCTCTGGCCGCTGGGCTATTCGCTTATTTCGGCTTTTACCCATGAAACAGGTTTGACGCTGGCGCACTTTGAAAAAGTGTTTAGCCTCTATTCGAACGATATTCTCTTTACCCTGATCATTGTGCTGGTTTCACTGGCGATCCTGGCGCTGCTCTCCATCACTATTTCCGCCGTGATTGTGCTCTCGCCCTGTCGTCGTCTCGTTAAAGCGCTGGCCTTTTTATACCGCCTGCCGCTGTTTATCCCGTTTATCGTTGCCGCGCAGATGATGCGGACCTTCCTGGCAAAAAACGGCCTGATGAACAATACGTTGGTTGCCCTCGGCGTAATGACGCCGATGGAGACCACCTCGCTGCTGGGCTGGAGCGGGATCATTATTACCTTTGTCTGGAAACAGATGGCCTTTACCACGCTGCTGATTAGCGGCGCCATGGCGGCGGTGGAGCCTACCCATATTCTGGCGGCGAAAAACCTCGGTGCCTCCCGGATGCGTATCCTGTTCGACATTATTTTGCCGCAGGTGTTGCCGACCATTGGCATCGCGATGGTGTTATCGACGGTCACCATGATGTCGGTGCTGTCAGTTCCCCTGATGATCGGCACTGGCACCCCGACGATGATGACCGTCGATATGGCATTTCGCGTCAACTCCTATGGCGACTATCCGGTTGCCAATGCGATGGGGGTCATCTCGTACCTGATGTGCGCCGCGATGTCCTGGTTCTATCTGCGCCACAGCCTGAATGCAAAAGGAAACCCCTGATGAACGCGCTGTTTAAAAGAATTCGCGGCAGCTTTATTCTGCAAACCCTGCTGCTTACCTTCCTGGTGCTGGCGCTGTTTGGCCCGCTGTTGAACCTGCTGATCTGGACGGTGGCGGAGAGCTGGTTTTTCCCGCATACCTTGCCCAGTCAGTGGGGGCTGAAGTACTGGGGGCAGGTTTTTAGCCCTTACAGTGACGTCTCCGGTTCGTTGTCCATCAGCGTCCTGATAGCTCTCCTGTCGGTGGTGGTGTGTCTGCTGATTTCAATCCCGGCAGGGTACGCGCTGTCGCACCGGTCCATGCCGTGCCGCGCCTTCTTTATGCTGCTGTTTTTGATCCCGCAGGCCTTCCCGAACCTGACGGTCTATATGAACGTGGCGCGGCTCTTCTACCAGTGGGGGTTGAACGGGACGATTGCCGGGGTGGTTCTGGTGCACAGCGTGCACGGGCTGATGTACTCCATCTGGATAAGCGTTGCGGCGTTCTCGGCGCTCGATCCGCTGCTGGCGCGGGCGTCACGCAATCTGGGCGCCGGGCCGGTCTACACCTTTTTCCATATCATCCTGCCGCAGGCCGCCCCCGGGCTGATTGCCGCCAGCATCTTTGTTTTTCTCGAGTCGCTGGATGAGTTTACCGCCACGTTCTTTGTCGGCGCGCCGGAGATCAACACGCTGCCAATACTGCTCTATACCGCCAGCATGTCGGGGAATTATCAGATGTCCTCCATTACGGCGCTGATTCTGCTGGTGCCGTCGGTGATCTTTATGCTGGTGATCCATAAATTTATGCGCCCTGAGATGCTGTCGAAGCTGGGGAAATAACCGCTATTAGTTACAACATACTTTAAGCGTTTCCGATTAATGGCTCCCCGGCCGTTGGCCGGGGAAAGTGCCTGTTTATAACTCCTGCGCCGCACTCAGCACGCTATGCAGCAACACATTAGCCCCTTTTTCTGACCATTCTGGATGAATCTTTTCCGCTTCGTTATGGCTAATGCCCTTCACGCAGGGGATAAAGATCATGCTGGCAGGCGCGATTTTGCTGACGTAACAGGTATCGTGCCCGGCGCCGGATACCATCGATTTTGATGAATAGCCCAGCGCGGCCACAGCCTGTTCCGTTCGGACAAGACAGGTTTCATCAAAGGCGATAGGTGCATAGTCGAAGATGCGCTCGACGCTGGCGCTCACGCCACGCGCCGAAAGACCGGCAGCCGCTTGATGCAGCGCGGTTTCCATCGCCTCCAGCGCCTCGCTGAGCGGATGGCGGAACTCTACGCTGCACACTACCCGGGACGGGACGACGTTTCGTGAATTCGGGGTCACGTTCGCCATGCCGATGGTGGCACGCCCGTCCGGGGCATGCTGATAACCGATCTCCTCCACCTTCAGCGCCAGCTCCGCAAAAGCGATCAACGCATCCTGGCGGCTGTGCATTGGCGTGGTGCCCGCATGTGCTGCAAACCCGTCGAGGGTAAGGGTAAACCAGCGCTGACCCATCGCAGCACGCACCAGGCCGATATCAATGGCTTCATCTTCGAGGATAGGTCCCTGTTCGATATGCAGCTCATAGCAGGCGTGGATCGGGAAGGCGCGGGCAGGGCGTGGGCCACGATAGCCGATGGCCTCAAGGGCGTCGCGAACGGTGATCTGTTTGCTGTCCATCCTGGCGTAAGCAAAGGCTTCGGAAAGTTGACCCGCCCAGACCCCGGAGGCGAGCATCGCCGGGGCAAAGCGCGCGCCTTCTTCGTTGGTCCAGTTCACCAGCACGATATCGCGCTCGGTTTCTACCTGATGATCGTTCAGGGTGCGCAGCAGCTCCAGCCCGGCGAGTACGCCGTAGATCCCGTCGTAATTGCCGCCCAGCGGCTGGGAATCAACGTGCGACCCGGTCATCACCGGCGCAAGCGTTGGATTTTTACCCGCGCGGCGGATAAACATATTGCCCATGCTGTCGACATTACAGGAGAAGCCCGCCTCCAGCGCCCAGTCGCGCAGCAGGTTGCGGGCAATCCGATCTTCCTCGCTCAGCGCCAGGCGGGTCACCCCCCCGGCAGGGGTGCCGCCGATCTGCGCCATTCTCTCCAGCGTTGACCACAGGCGGTCTGCGTTTATGCGGATCATGCTTTGTCCTTGGTGCTGCGATAGCGGAAGTCACAGCATTTACCGCCCTGCATAATGGTGGTGGTGCGCGTCAGCTCCACGTCCGGCGCGTAGCCGACAATAAATTTCTCGTCGCGCGCGCATGAAAGCAGGTGGCCAATCTCGCCGAGGCCCATCTCGTGATACATCTCGGCATAGCGGCAGCGGGTCACGTTGTAGTTGTACTGCTGGTCGTCGGCGTCGATCACCTTCACGTCGAGAGCGTTATCCTTCTCCCACAGATACTGCAGGGCGATAAAGCTCTTCACGTCCGCGCCGTTTGGCTCCTTGCTGGCAAACTCTTTGCCCGCATTAATGGCGGCCTGCTCAATGGCCTCGCCAATCACCGCCTGAGCGCGGGTCTTGCCGATCTCGCGGACCAGAATTTCGTAAATTGGCTTAATAATTTCTGCTTCAATTTTGCGGCGGGCAAGAATGCCCAGCTCATTATTATCACTCATCACATTGCCTCACTGCGTTACTTAGCTTTTGCGCCGCCGAGCACGGTTTGCGGCTGCCATTTGCCATCGACCACTTTATAGACGGTGAAGGACGGAGCCTTCAGGTTGCCCTGATCGTCAAAGGCGATCTGTCCGGTGACGCCGGAATAGCTGATGGCGCGCAGGGCAGGCAGGTACTCTGCCGGATCAACCGAGTCGGCTTTTTCCATCGCGGCAACCAGTACGCGGGTGGCGTCATAGGCGAAGGGGGCGTGCAGTTCGATATGGGTGTGGTAGCGGGACTGGTATGCCTGCTCGAAGGTCTTGCCGCCCGGCATCTGATCCACCGGCAGGCCCGGCTCCAGCGCGACAACGCCTTCACCCTCTTTCTGCGCCAGTTGCAGGAAGGTCTGGCTGACAAAGCCGCCTGCGCCCATCAGGGTAGTCTTCATACCCAGCTGTTTGATACGACGCGCCAGCGGTGCCGCCTGGCTGTCCACGCCGCCGAAGAAGATCAGATCGGCGTTCTTACTGCGAATGGCGGTCAGTACGGCGCTAAAGTCGACGGTTTTGTCGTCCACGTACTGACGGTCAACAATCTTCACACCCTGGGCTTCCAGCGATTTAATAAACTCATCCGCCAGGCCCTGACCAAAGGCGGTACGATCGTCGATAACCGCGATGCGTTTGGCTTTCAGGGTATTTACCGCGTATTGGCCGGCAAACTGGCCGCCGTCATCGTCGTGGCCCATCACGCGGAAGCTGGTGTCGAACCCCTGTTTGGTATAGGCATGACCGGTGGCGACCGGGGCCACCTGAGCGATACCGGCATCGTGATAGACGCGGGCCGCCGGGATGCTGGTGCCGGTGTTCCAGTGGCCGACCACGCCAGCCACGCCGGAGTCCACCAGACGCTGCGCCACAGCCACCGCAGTGCGCGGATCCGACTGGTCATCTTCCGATTGCAGTTTGAAGGTCACCGCTTTACCGCCGATGGTCGGGTGCTGTTTGTTGATATCGTCAATCGCCAGCTGCGCACCGTTCTCCAGATCTTTACCGATACGGGCAGACGGCCCGGTCAGCGGGCCCGCCAGGCCGATCACCACGGTTTCGCTGTCAGCGGCCCAGGCACCGTTGGAGGCAAACCCGCTGAGCATAATGGCCGCGCTGAGCGCACTGATTTTAATGGTTTTCATTATTTTTCCCTGATATTGGTTGGTGTGTTAAGCGGGCATTTCACCCAAATAAATCTGTGCAATCTGGTCGTCGTCGAGCATCGCCCTGGACTCGCCGTGATGGACGATGCTGCCGCTGTCCATCACCCAGGCCTGATCGGTCACCTCCAGCGCCAGCCGGGCGTTTTGCTCGATCAGCAACAACGCCACGCCGCGCTCGCGCAGTCCGGCGATGACGGCAAAAATGTTCTCCACCATCTTTGGCGCGAGGCCCATGGAGGGTTCGTCGAGGATCAGCAGGCGCGGGCGGCTGAGCAGGGCGCGGTTCAGGGCTAAGAGCTGCTGTTCCCCGCCCGAGAGCAGTCCGGCTAGCTGGTACTGCCGTTCGCCCAGACGCGGGAACCGTTCGAAAATCTCGTTCATCTCCTGCCTGACTGTGACGGTGTCACGTCGGAGCCATGCCCCCATCTGCAGGTTCTCCAGCACCGTCATGCGGGCGAAGATACCCCGGCCTTCCGGAACCATCACCAGCCCGTCGCGTAGCAGCGCTTCGGCTTTCTGTTTGCGGACCGGTTTTCCGTTAAATTCGATGTTGCCGCCAAAACGCTCCAGCCCGGTGATGGCCCGTACGGTGGAGCTTTTGCCCGCGCCGTTGGCACCGATCAGCGTGGCCTGTTCGCCTTCACGCAGGCTAAAGGAGACCTCGCGCACCGCCTTAATGCCGCCGTAATGCACGTCCAGACGTTCCACTTTCAGTAATTCAGACATGAGCATTGCCTCCAAGCCAGGCGGCGATCACCGCCGGGTCGCGACGCACGCTGTCCGGGGTGCCGCTGGCCAGCGTTTTGCCGTAATCCAGCACCGTGAGGCGATCGCAGATCCCCATCACCAGCTTGACGTCGTGTTCAATCATCAGCAGGGTTTTGCCGTCGTCACGAATACGGGTCAGCAGCTCGCCGAGAGCCACTTTCTCCGCCGCGTTCATCCCGGCGGCGGGTTCATCCAGCGCCAGCAGCAGCGGATCGGTCGCCAGCGCGCGGGCGATCTCCAGCCGCCGCTGATGGCCGTAAGCCAGATCGCAGGCGCGGTAGTGGGCAAACTTCGCAATGCCGGTGTACGCCAGCCAGTGCCAGGCCTGCTCAAGGGTCTGAGCTTCTTCTGCCCGGGCGCGTTTGTGACGGCTCAGCGCCGCCCAGAGTCCGTTGCGGGTGCGCACGTGGCGACCCACCATGACGTTCTCCAGCACCGACATCTCGTTAAACAGACGCACGTTCTGGAAAGTACGGGCGATGCCCGCGGCGGTTACCTTCTCGATCTGAGTCGGGAAGTAGGGCTTATCGGCGATGGCGAACTCGCCGCTGTCAGCGGGATACAGGCCGGTGATCAGGTTAAAGCAGGTGGTCTTGCCCGCGCCATTGGGGCCAATCAGGCCGTAGATTTCGCCCTTGTTAATCGACAGCGAGACGTTATCCACGGCGGTAAGGCCGCCAAAGCGTTTGGACATATTGCGCACGGTTAACAGGCTCATGCTTTTACCTCCTTGTGGCGCTTCGGCCAGATGCCCGACGGGCGAACCAGCATCACCAGCACCAGCGCCAGGCCGTAAAACAGCTGACGCAGGAGCTCGGGATCAATCAGTACCGAACCAAACAGCGCCTGCTGCACCGGGGCCGCCTGGCTGCGCAGCAGCTCCGGCAGGGCGGTGAGCAGTACCGCACCGAGGATCACCCCCGGGATATGGCCCATCCCACCCAGCACCACCATCGCCAGTACGGCAATGGACTCCTGCAGGGTGAAGGATTCCGGCGAAACAAAGCCCTGGAAGGCGCCGAACAGCGCCCCGGCCACACCGCCGAAGGAGGCACCCATGGCAAAGGCAAGCAGCTTAAAGTTGCGCACGTTGATACCCATTGCCCGGGCGACATCTTCATCTTCACGGATAGCGTGCCACGCCCGGCCAATGCGTGAGTGTTGCAGGCGAAGGCAGACAAAAATGATCCCGACAATCACCAGCATCAGCAGGTAGTACCAGAGCCACAGGGCGGGCACTTTGACGCCGAACCAGTGGTAAACGCCGCTGAACTTCAGGCCAAACAGGTTGAGGGTATCAACACCGGTAATACCTTTTGCCCCGTTGGTGATGTTCACCGGGCGGTCGAGGTTACGCATCAGAATGCGGATGATCTCCCCGAAGCCGAGGGTCACAATCGCCAGGTAATCTCCGCGCAGCTTTAGCGTCGGGGCACCCAGCAGAATGCCGCACACCGCCGCGACTAGCGCCGCAATCGGGACAATCAGCAGGTACGAGGTGTGCAGCCCGTCCGGGAACCAGAGGTTCAGGATCGGGAACACCTCTGCGAGATGCGGCGACGCCAGCAGCGCCGCCAGATAGGCGCCAACGGCATAGAAGGCGATAAAGCCCATATCCAGTAGGCCGGTGTAGCCGACAACGATATTCAGCCCCAGCGCCAGCATGATGTAGAGCAGGGCGAAGTCGATCACCCGCACCCAGTAGTTGCCGCCCAGTTGGGTAGCCACGACCGGCGCAAGCAGCAGGGCAAGCACGAAGAGCGTCATGCCGGACCAGAATTTACCGCTGGCCGCCGGGGTTTTGATTTCAATGGCAGTCATGATTTTCCCTTACGCCCTGTGCGCCACGCGCTCGCCCAACAGACCTGCCGGACGGAAGACCAGCACCAGAATCAGCACAATAAAGGCGAACACGTCCAGGTAGTTGCTGCCGAACACGCCGTGAGTCAGCTCGCCCAGATAACCGGCGCCCAGCGCTTCGATAATGCCGAGCAGGATCCCGCCAATCATCGCTCCGCGAATATTGCCGATGCCGCCGAGAACGGCTGCGGTAAAGGCTTTAATGCCCGGCAGAAAGCCCATCGAGAAGCTGGCGTTGCCGTAGTTGCTGGCCATCATCACGCCCGCCAGCGCGGCAAAAATGCCACCAATCGCAAAGGTCAGGGTGATGATGGCGTTTGGATTAACCCCCATCAGGGTGGCGACGCGTGGGTTTTCAGCCACCGCGCGCATACCGCGGCCGAGGCGGGTGTACTCCACCAGCAGCCACAGGCCGGTCATGACGATCAGCGCCAGCGCCACGGTAACGATGCCGGTGACGGTGACAATCGCCGGGGGATGCGCCTCGCTACCCGCCGTGATGGCAATCGGGTCCATCGGCAGGATCTGCGGGAACATCAGCGGATTACGCGACCAGATAATCATCGCCACGGTTTGCAGCAGCACCGATACGCCAATCCCGGAGATCAACGGTGCCAGCCGCGGGGCATTACGCAGGCGGCGGTAGGCAAAGCGCTCAACGGCCATCGCCAGCAGGGCGCAGACCGCCATGGCGATCAGCAGCGCAAAGCCGAGCTGCAGCAGCTGCGGCATGGCGGGGAAATAGCCGTTGAGGAGATTCAGCGCCGAGAGGGTGGTCAGCGCGCCGACCATCAAAATATCGCCATGGGCGAAGTTAATAATGCGCAAAATGCCATACACCATGGTATAGCCCAGCGCGATCAGCGCGTAGATGCTGCCCAGCATCACGCCATTGATCAGTTGTTGTATGAGTGTGTCCAACGTTGTTACCCGACAAATTGCTCTTTTCAGCGGCTAACATCTAATAATTGAATTAAATTGTGAAATACGCATATATTCTTTCTTATGATTTTTGGAGCTTGCACTATCTGATTGATTTTAATGATTATGATAAATGGCTGATTAACCGGATTATCCATAACAGATCAATATATGAATAAAACAGAACAATCCCTGGCGTTGTCGGCATTTGCCGAGAGCCGGCTGGCGAACGATCCACCGCTCCGTGCTGTGCGAGCCTTCGAGGCGATAGCCCGGCTGGGCAGCGTGACGCAGGCGGCCCAGGAGCTGGAGATATCGCCCTCGGCGGTGAGTCATCAGCTGAAAGTGCTGGAAGGGTATTTACAGATGCCGCTCACCGAGCGTCAGGGGCGCGGGCTGATCCTGAGCCAGCAGGGGCGGGATTATTACCGCTCCATTCGCGCGGCCTTTAATGTGCTGCGCCAGGCCACCGGGCATCTGCTGGAGCAGGTGCAGACCCGCCAGGTGACCATCAGCCTGATCCCGCTTTTCGGTATGGGGTGGTTTATCCCGCGCCTGCCCGGGTTTATGCGGGCTAACCCACAAACCGAAATTAACGTGGTCTACGCCAATCACCGCAACTACCTGAGCGATGCTTCGGATATGTCGATCCGCTTCGGCAATGGGCAGTGGGCGGGCTACCAGAGCGAAAAGCTGATCTCCGGGCAGATGGTGCCAGTCTGTAGCCGGGCGTTTTTGCGCCTGCACGGGCATATCGATACCCCCGAACAGCTGCTGCAAATGCCGCTCCTGCATGATGAGGAGCGCACCACCTGGCAGCAGTGGTTTATCCAGCAGGGGGTAAAACGCCCGCTGCGGCGCAGCGGCCCGATGTTTGAAGACGGGCTGTTAACCCTGGCGGGGGTACAGGCGGGGCTGGGCTGCGCGTTGATGCGCGAACCGCTGATTGCACCCTATCTGGAGAGCGGTGAGCTGGTGAAGATCTTCGATCTCCCTATCGACGATGGCCGGGATTACTACCTGTGCGTGCGTCAGGATGGAGAGATGAGTCAGGACGGGAAGTTGCTTCAGAACTGGTTGCGGCGGAACAGTAACCTCTCCCTTGAGGGAGAGAGTTAGGGGGAATCAGACTGTGCCGGAGCAACAATGCCGGGTGGCGGCTTCGCCTTACCCGGCCTACAAAACTCACCCCCTACGTGCCCGGGTGGCGTACCAGCACAATAGCGATCCGGCGCACACCATCATCGCTCCCTGCCAGAAGCTGAACGACAGCGGCGCATTCAGCAGCACCGCTGCCAGTGCCGCTGACAGTACCGGGGTGAAATAGGATGCTGCCGCCAGCAGCGTCACGTTGCCGTGCAAGATACCGATATTCCACGACGCGTAGCCAAACCCCAGCGCCACGCCGCACATTAAAAGTTTGATCACCACCGGCACGCTAAACACCATCTCCGGCTGCGGGCTGAAAGCATATTTCAGCCACAGGGTCAGGGCGGTGAGCAATACAAACAGGGTGATGCCGTTCTGGCCGTTGGCGTATTTACTGGTCACGGTGCAGTAGGCTGCCCAGATAAAGGCGCCAACGAACGCAAGGCCGTAACTAAGCGGGTTGGAGACGATGTTGCGGGCGATATCCGTTGGGTTCAGCCCGTTTTCGCCGCCTAATACCCAGCTCACTCCCAGCAGGGCGATGATCAGACCTGGGATCACCCACAGGGTGGTTTTCTGGCCGTTGAACAGAATGGCGAACACGATGGTCAGGCTCGGCCAGAGATAGTTGACCATCCCCACCTCAATTGCCTGGTGGCGGGTGGCGGCATAGCCTAACGAGAGGGCAAGACAGATTTCATAGCTGACAAAGAGCACGCTGCCGGCAATGAGATAGCGGGGCGAGAAACGACGCAGCTTGGGGAAACCCACCGTTACCAGACAGAGTAAACCGCTCAGCGTATAGATTGCCGCCGCGCCCCCAACCGGACCTAATCCCTCGCTAACGCCCCTAATCAGACCCACCATCGTACTCCAGAGCACGATCGCGGCCAGACCGACCAGGGTGGCTTTTTTTCTCTCCATCGCATTTCCACTGGCTATCAATTTAAGGGGCAAATTTATAGCACTGTTTCAGTACCTTCCGCGAATTTATCTGTGCCGAAGTAACCCTTTAGCATTAGTAAAAGCCGCCAGCGCTGACTATTAAGAGGGCGAAGATCGGCGATATTGATTTGCCGCAAAAAAAACAGGGGCTTTGCTGTTAGTTTTCCGCCGGACTTCTCAATGATCTAACGAGGACAACGATGGACGTCAGTCGCAGACAGTTTTTTAAAATCTGCGCGGGCGGTATGGCCGGGACAACAGTAGCCGCTCTGGGGTTTGCCCCGAAAATGGCGCTGGCTCAGGCGCGCAACTATAAGTTGCTGCGTGCCAAAGAGATCCGCAACACCTGCACATACTGCTCCGTGGGATGCGGGCTATTGATGTATAGCCTGGGTGATGGCGCGAAGAACGCTAAAGCGTCGATTTATCATATTGAAGGCGATGCGGATCATCCGGTCAGCCGCGGGGCGTTATGCCCGAAAGGGGCGGGCCTGCTGGACTATGTTCACAGCGACAACCGTCTGCGTTATCCGGAATACCGCGCGCCCGGCTCCAATAAATGGCAGCGCATCTCCTGGGATGAGGCCTTCACCCGCATTGCGAGATTGATGAAAGCCGACCGCGACGCCAACTTCGTCGAGACCAACGAACAGGGTGTAACGGTCAACCGCTGGCTCTCCACCGGGATGCTCTGCGCCTCGGCGGCGAGTAATGAAACCGGCATGCTGACGCAAAAATTTGTGCGCTCACTCGGCATGCTGGCGGTAGACAACCAGGCGCGCGTCTGACACGGACCAACGGTAGCAAGTCTTGCTCCAACATTTGGTCGCGGTGCGATGACCAACCACTGGGTTGATATCAAAAACGCTAACGTCGTGGTGGTGATGGGCGGTAACGCCGCTGAAGCCCATCCGGTGGGATTCCGCTGACCGATGGAAGCGAAAAATAACAACGATGCGACGCTGATCGTCGTCGATCCGCGCTTTACGCGTACGGCATCGGTGGCCGATATCTATGCGCCGATCCGCTCCGGTACGGACATTACGTTCCTCTCCGGCGTGCTGCTGTACCTGATCGAAAACAACAAAATTAACGCCGAGTACGTTAAGCACTACACCAACGCGAACCTGCTGGTGCGGGAAGATTTTGCCTTTGAGGACGGGCTGTTCAGCGGCTATGACGCCGAGAAACGCCAGTACGATAAATCCTCCTGGAACTATCAGTTCGATGAAAACGGTTACGCGAAACGCGATGAAACACTGACCGACCCGCGCTGCGTGTGGAACCTGCTGAAGCAGCACGTCTCCCGCTATACGCCGGAGGTGGTGGAGAACATCTGCGGTACGCCGAAAGCGGACTTCCTGAAAGTGTGCGAAGTGCTGGCCTCTACCAGTGCGGCAGACAGGACCACCACCTTCCTGTATGCGCTGGGCTGGACGCAACACACCGTGGGTGCGCAGAACATCCGTACCATGGCGATGATCCAGCTCCTGCTCGGCAACATGGGCATGGCCGGTGGCGGCGTAAACGCCCTGCGCGGTCACTCCAACATTCAGGGCCTTACCGACCTGGGGCTGCTCTCCACCAGTCTGCCGGGTTATCTGACCCTGCCGTCGGAAAAACAGACCGATCTGCAAACCTACCTGACGGCGAACACACCAAAAGCGACCCTGCCGGACCAGGTGAACTACTGGAGCAACTATCCGAAGTTCTTCGTCAGCCTGATGAAATCGTTCTATGGCGATGCGGCGCAGAAGGAGAACGACTGGGGCTTTAACTGGCTGCCGAAATGGGACCAGGCTTACGACGTCATCAAGTATTTCAACATGATGGCGAAGGGCGACGTGACGGGTTACATCTGCCAGGGCTTTAACCCGGTGGCGTCTTTCCCGGACAAAAACAAGATTGTCGCCAGCCTCAGCAAGCTGAAGTACATGGTGGTGATCGACCCGCTGGTGACGGAAACCTCGCACTTCTGGCAGAACCACGGCGAGATGAACGATGTGGATCCCGCCTCCATTCAGACCGAAGTGTTCCGTCTGCCCTCAACCTGTTTTGCCGAAGAGGATGGCTCTATCGCCAACTCCGGTCGCTGGCTGCAGTGGCACTGGAAAGGACAGGATGCGCCGGGTGAAGCGCGTAACGACGGCGAGATCCTGGCCGGGATTTTCCATCGCCTGCGTGAGATGTACCGCACTGAAGGCGGGAAGGGCGTTGAGCCGCTGCTGCGGATGAACTGGCACTACAAACAGCCGGATCACCCGGAATCGGAAGAGGTGGCGAAAGAGAACAACGGCGTTGCACTGGCGGATCTCTATGACGCCAACGGCGTGCTGATTGCGAAGAAAGGCCAGCTGCTGAGCAGCTTTGCCCATCTGCGTGATGATGGCACCACGGCCTCGTCGTGCTGGATCTATACCGGCAGCTGGACCGAGCAGGGCAACCAGATGGCCAACCGCGATAACGCCGACCCGTCCGGGCTGGGCAATACGCTGGGCTGGGCCTGGGCGTGGCCACTTAACCGCCGCGTGCTCTACAACCGTGCCTCGGCGGATATCAACGGCAAGCCGTGGGATGCGAAACGGATGCTGATCCAGTGGAACGGCACGAAGTGGACCGGAAATGATATTCCGGACTTCAACACCGCCGCGCCGGGCAGTAACACCGGGCCGTTTATCATGCAGCCGGAAGGGCTGGGACGTCTGTTTGCCATCGACAAGCTGGCGGAAGGGCCATTCCCGGAACACTACGAGCCGATGGAAACGCCGCTCGGCACCAACCCGCTGCACCCGAACGTGGTCTCCAGTCCGGTGGTGCGTGTCTATCAGGAAGATGTTGTGCGCATGGGCAAGAAAGACAAGTTCCCGTACGTCGGCACTACCTATCGCCTGACCGAGCACTTCCACACCTGGACCAAGCATGCGCGACTGAACGCCATCGCCCAGCCGGAGCAGTTTGTAGAGATCAGCGAAACCCTGGCGAAGGCCAAAGGGATTGCCAACGGCGATCGCGTTAAGGTCAGCAGCCAGCGCGGGTTTATTCGCGCCGTGGCGGTGGTCACCCGTCGTCTGCAGGCCCTGAACGTTCACGGCCAGCAGGTGGAAACCGTGGGTATTCCGCTGCACTGGGGCTTTGAAGGGGTGGCGCAGAAAGGCTATATCGCCAACACCCTGACGCCTGCGGTGGGGGATTCCAACTCGCAAACGCCAGAGTACAAGGCGTTCCTGGTCAACATCGAGAAAGCATAAGGAGCGAATAAATGTCGATGGAAACACAAGACGTCATCAAACGCTCCGCCACTAACGGCTTTACCCCCGCGCCTCGTGCGCGGGACTACAAAGCGGAAGTGGCTAAGCTGATTGATGTCTCCTCCTGTGTGGGCTGTAAAGCCTGCCAGGTGGCCTGTTCCGAGTGGAACGATATCCGCGACGAGGTTGGGCACTGCGTTGGGGTTTACGATAACCCGGCGGATCTGAGCGCCAAATCCTGGACGGTGATGCGCTTTAGCGAAACCGATCAGAACGGCAAGCTGGAGTGGCTGATCCGAAAAGACGGCTGCATGCACTGTGAGGAGCCGGGCTGCCTGAAGGCCTGCCCGTCCGCCGGAGCGATTATTCAGTACGCCAACGGCATCGTCGATTTCCAGCAGGAGAACTGCATCGGCTGCGGGTACTGCATCGCCGGGTGTCCGTTTAACGTGCCGCGCCTCAGTAAAGAGGATAACCGCGTCTACAAATGCACCCTCTGCGTGGATCGCGTCAGCGTTGGCCAGGAGCCAGCCTGCGTGAAGACCTGTCCGACCGGGGCGATTCACTTTGGCACCAAAAAGGAGATGCTGGAGGTGGCGCAGCAGCGGGTGGATAAGCTGAAAGCGCGCGGCTATGCCAATGCGGGCATTTATAACCCGCAGGGGGTGGGCGGAACGCACGTGATGTATGTTCTGCACCATCTCGACCAGCCGGAGCTGTATCACAACCTGCCGAAGGACCCGGCGATCGATACCTCCATCAACCTGTGGAAAGGGGCGCTGAAGCCGCTCTCTGCGGCGGGCTTTATCGCCACCTTTGCCGGGTTGATTTATCACTACGTGGGTATCGGGCCGAACAAAGAGGTGGATGACGATGAGGAGGAGCATCATGACTAAATCGAAAATGATTGTGCGCACGAAGTTTGTCGACCGCGCCTGTCACTGGACGGTAGTGATCTGCTTCTTCCTGGTGTCATTGTCGGGGATTTCGTTCTTCTTCCCGACCCTGCAATGGCTGACGGAGACCTTCGGCACCCCGCAGATGGGCCGTATTCTGCATCCGTTCTTCGGGGTGCTGATTTTCGTGGCGCTGATGTTTATGTTCGTGCGTTTTGTGCATCACAACATCCCGGACAAGCAGGATATTCCCTGGCTGAAGGGCATCGTTGAGGTGCTGAAGGGCAACGAGCATAAAGTTGCGAGAGTGGGTAAATACAACGCCGGGCAGAAGATGATGTTCTGGACCATCATGAGCATGATTTTTGTGCTGCTGGTGACCGGCGTGATTATCTGGCGTCCGTACTTTGCCCAGTATTTCCCGATGCAGGTGGTGCGTTACAGCCTGCTTATCCATGCGACCTCGGCCATTATTTTGATCCACGCCATTCTGATCCATATGTATATGGCGTTCTGGGTTAAAGGCTCCATTAAAGGGATGATCGAAGGGAAGGTGAGCCGCCGCTGGGCACAGAAACACCACCCGCGCTGGTATCGTGATGTGGAGCGCCTGGAAGCGCAGAAAGATGTGAGTGAAGGGATGAAGTAAGGTGATCTGTTGCCCGGCGGCGCTGCGCTTGCGCGGGCCTACGGAGTAACTCCCCGCTCCGGATGATTTCGGCGCGGGGACTTTGGCAAGTCAGGTGTTGGTGACTATTGCATCTATTGCTGCAACCACCCGGGCTCTTGCCGCCTGCATATTACAGACGAAATACTTGCTGGTGAGTTTCCTTTTCTCCACGCTGGTTATACCGGGCGTATTCATAAATAACGTCTGAAAATCAATATTAATGACAGCGGATGCCGGATTAATATGCCCTGAAAGATGATTACGATAACTTAACGGCAGGATTAAACGGGTCGATAAATCATCATAATAATCATGTTGTATCACCATCAGGTAGGGGTGTAATTCACTGGTTCTGCCCGATGGATTACGGTAAATGTCAAACTGAAAGCACATTAAATCCCTCCGAAAAAGGGATCGTCAGACAGCAAACCGGCCTTCGCAACAAACTCATTCATAGCTTGCATGAATTCCTTATCGCGTTTGCGTTGCTCGATACGCTCCTCTACCGTTAATTCCGAGCGTGGTGCCACTCCGGTTAGGTGTTCTTTAACTGCATTGCTCTGAAGGGTGTCCAGTTTCATTATTATTGTCTCCTGTATTGGCACTGCCATTATCAACCCCCAACCATAAAAAACAATACCGATTCACCTGGTCATTCAGGAATTGCGAGCAGGCTTCCAGACAAAAGCAACAGGGTGAAAACAGGTGAAATTAATGCGAATCTCCCTCCCGATAAATAACCGGGAGGGCAGTAATACTCAGAACTTCTCTTTAATATAACGGAACGGATAAGCGGTCGGCTTAACTTTGCCGATTTTTCGTTTCGGTAATTTCACCGGTTCTTCTGGAATTTCTTTATAGGGAATCTGCGACAGCAGGTGCGAGATAATATTCAGCCGCACGCGCTTTTTATCTTCGGAGCGGGCGACAAACCACGGGGCCCATGCGGTGTCGGTGGCGGCGAACATCGCATCACGCGCTTCGGTGTACTCATCCCAGCGGGTGAAGGATTTAATGTCCATTGGGGAGAGCTTCCAGGTTTTTCGCCCGTCGTTAATGCGGTCGCGCAGACGACGCTCCTGCTCTTTAGGCGTCACTTCCAGCCAGTATTTGATCAGAATAATGCCCGCATCGACCATCGCTTTTTCAATGATGGGCGCACCGTCGAGAAATTTCTCTACTTGCTCTTCCGTACAGAACCCCATTACCCGTTCCACCCCCGCGCGGTTGTACCAGCTGCGGTCGAAAATCACGATTTCCCCCGCCGAGGGCAGATGCGGCACGTAGCGCTGGAAGTAGAGCTGGCTTTTCTCCTTTTCCGTCGGGGCGGGCAGCGCCACCACCCGGAACACGCGTGGGCTGACGCGCTCTGTCAGGGCTTTGATCGTGCCCCCCTTACCGGCGCCGTCGCGGCCTTCAAAAACGACGCACACCTTCAGGCCCTTACTCACCACCCAGCGCTGAAGTTTCACCAGCTCCTCATGCAGGCGATGCAGCTCTTTTTCATACTCCTTGCGTTTAAGGGGGGCGGGAGGCGTGTTAGTCGCAACGGGTTTGCTTTTCTTTTTATCTGCCATGATGCGTTCCTTTCAGGGATTCTGCCGGGACGGTGTGACATAACACTTTGAAGTGTAATCACGGACAGAGGGATTGGTGGAAAATATTCACACCCCACCCGAAATAATGGATGAAGCTGCCAGCGGCGCGATTTGAACTGGCTCACCATACAAGATTGTTCAATAATGTCTGTCGCAATTTTTAACAAGTGGCTGTGGTATGAAAAAGACGGTGTTTTCGTTAGCGCTTGGCACGTTCGGTCTGGGGATGGCCGAATTTGGCATTATGGGTGTATTAACCGAGCTGGCGCGGGATGTGGGGATCACTATTCCCTCCGCCGGGAATATGATTTCGTTTTACGCCTTCGGGGTCGTGATTGGCGCGCCGATTATCGCGCTCTTTTCCAGCAAATTTTCGCTTAAAACCATTCTGTTGTTTCTGGTAACGCTCTGTCTGATCGGCAATGCGATTTTTACCTTCTCCAGCTCATACACCATGCTGGCGATCGGGCGGCTGGTCTCCGGCTTTCCACACGGTGCGTTCTTCGGCGTCGGCACCATTCTTCTCTCTCGCATTGCGCCGCCGGGCAAAGTGACGCTGGCGGTGGCGGGGATGATTGCCGGGATGACGGTCGCCAATCTTGCCGGCGTACCGCTTGGCACCTGGCTTGGGCACCAGTTCAGCTGGCGCTACACCTTCTTCCTGATTGCCGCATTCAATCTGCTGGTGCTGCTCTCTGTCGCCCTGTGGGTGCCGCAGACGTTCGATAAGACGCAGACCCGTCTGCGGGAACAGTTTCTCTTTCTGAAAAAGCCAGAGCCCTGGTTTATCTTTGCCGCCACCATGTTCGGCAATGCCGGGGTCTTCGCCTGGTTCAGCTTCGTTAAGCCGTTTATGATCAACGTGTCCGGCTTTTCCGAAGGGGGGATGACCGCGATCATGATGCTGATGGGGCTCGGCATGGTGCTGGGCAACCTGTTCAGCGGCAAACTGTCCGGGCGCTACAGCCCGCTGCGGATTGCAGCCGTCACCGATCTGGTCATTGTGCTCTCCCTGCTGCTGCTGTTTGCCTTCGGTGCGTTCCCTGCGGCCTCGCTGGTGATGGGCTTTATCTGCTGTGCCGGGCTGTTTGCGTTGTCGGCACCGTTGCAGATCCTGCTTCTGCAAAATGCGCAGGGCGGGGAGATGCTCGGTGCGGCAGGCGGGCAGGTGGCGTTTAATCTCGGTAGCGCCATTGGAGCATACTTTGGCGGGATGATGATTACGCTGGGCTTTAGCTGGAGTTACGTCACATTACCGGCGGCGCTGCTTTCATTCTGCGCCATGTCGTCGCTATTGATTTATGGCCGTCTGAAAGCGCGGCGGGGAGAGGCTAACGCACAGGCGATAGCCTGAGCAACGTGCGCGCAGACTGCCCGGCGGCGCTGCGCTTGCACGGGCCTACGTTTTCCCCGGCCTGGCTTTTGTAGGCCGGGTAAGCGAAGCGCCACCCGGCAAAAAGCACTCACATCACGCTTTCGAGATTTTTCAGGAAATCTTCAACTTGCTCTGACGAGGCCGTATCGGCCTGATAAAGAATGTCCAGCGTGACATTCTTCAGGCCGCAAAAGCCGAAAACGCCTTCAACTAACTGGGTTCGTATCGCCGTCGAATAGCCGTGTTTATCAAAGCCCTTGAGATCGCTGCCCGCCGTCGCGACAAGGCGTACCGGCACATCGCGTAAGTTACCCACAATTCGACCGTCTTCCGCCACCTTGTACGCCCAGTTCAGGGTGAGTACCCGATCAAACCAGCCTTTCAGCAGACCCGGAACGGACCACCAGTAGATCGGGAAGACAAACACCAGCATATCTGCCCGCTCCACACGCTGTTGCTCACGCCGAATATCGGCAGGAAGGGCGCTGGCATCCCCGTGATACAAATCAAGATCGGGACGCAGCATTGCCGGTGTAAAGGCTTCAGCGTGGAGATCGGCAATCTCGACCTGCGTGCCTTGTTCACGTAAGCGGGCGGCAATTCGCGCCGCCAGCGTGTGGGATAACGAATTTTCGACAGGGTGAGCCGTCACGATCAGCGCATTATCTATGACATGTGTTACAGACATAACCACCTCAGCAGCAAGTTAACCTGCCACCTATATTACTATTGGTAACTTACGTGTCAATCCGTCGGCACCACTCATTTTGTGCTGTCGGCACAGGTGTTCAGTACGCCAAACATCGCGCCGCAGAGCATATCTTCCGCGACGTTTCGGGCAAGTACGCCGTTGCTGGCAGCGGTGCTAAGCGCCTCCGCCGCACCAATAATGGCTGTCAGCGCCGCTTCACCCTGTACTCCTTTCAGGGTGATATAGGGGGAGAGCGCCGTGCGCAGGCAGTCTGCACATTCGGCAACGCAGGCTTCCCGGAATGTCTGCAGCGCCCGGGAGCCGGACAGGGCCGCAGCGATAGGCCCTGTCTCTGGTCCAGCGCTGATGGCGCAATCAATATAGGCGGCACTGAAAAAGCGGACGGTGTTATCCAGCGTTTTATTGTCGACATTCAGCGTTTCACGGAATTTTTTTAACTGCCGATCGCTGTAATCCTGATATAGCGCCATCAATAACCCTTCACGATCGCCGAAGTGATCGTAGGGAATGGGCTTGGTGACGTTTGCCCGCTCGGCCAGATAGCCCAGCGTCAGTGCCTCGGTGCCTTGCTGACGCACGATCCCACGTGCCACTTCCAGCAACTGTACCCGTCGATCCTCTTTTCTTAACCGTTTAACGACCATATTGCCCTCGCGCCAGTGTCTACTAAAGGTAGTTTACACGGTTTATTCGCGAGGCTGTATGCTTTGTAGATATACCGCCACGGCAAAAAAGGCTCCCGTAGCGGGAGCCTGATGCGCGCTTAGGGTAGCGAGGGCTCACCCAGGGTTAACATCAAACGGTTCGCCCAGGCGAAGAACGCGGCAGACTGCACCAGATCCAGCTGGGCCAGGGTATCCAGGCCCTCGCGTTCCAGCGCTGCCAGATGCCCCGGCGTCACTGCGGGTGGTGTGACCGACAGCGCGGCGGCAAAATCGATCCCCGCCTGCCAGCGTGGTGACTGCCCGCTGCTCAGCGATTGCCCTGGCTCGACTGCCAGCACTCTTTCCACGGCATCATCATCCTTCGACAGCTGGCTGGCTTTCCGCGCATGGACAGAGGCGCAGTAAATGCAGCCGTTCACCTTGCTGGTCACCGCCGCAGCCAGCTCTCGCTCAGCCCGCGACAGGCCGCCGGAGGTATAGAAAATCCCTTTATCGGTGAGCGTTCGTTGTTCCAGCACCGGCAGATTACGCCCCAGCAGGCGGAAATAGTCGGAGTCGGTATGGCCGAATTTAGCGAGGAGCGCCTGCTCATCGGCGCTGAATTCCGCCAGGGGTTTGGGTGCCAGCCACGGTTCCCAGCCCAGCTCTTGCTGGGTAAAGACCACCGGTGCGGCTTTGCCGTTTTTAGTGAGCGGCACCGTGTGCCAGTGGCCCGCCACAACAGGGAGATCGCTGGCCGCTACCGGTTTGTCATTAAGCAGCCGCAGCCCAACGATCAGGCGGCTCTGGAAGCTGACAAAGGCGATCAGCTGCGCCAGGGTGACAATCCCTTCTTTGCTCCAGCCTGCCAGGGTGAGCGCATTGATCGCCCCCGGGGTGGCCTGGACCGGAGAGAAGGTCAGCAGACGGGCGAAGGTCAGGGCGGAAGTGAGACGCACGGAGGTAGGATCGGCCAGGCCAAACCCGGCATAGTGGGCCGCCAGCGCGTCGGCGTTGTGCCATTTCGCCACTTTTGCCGCTACCGCAAAGCGTTCGTCCAGCGCAAAGTCGGTATCCTGCTGACTGAATAAGGTTTCGTAGCTCCCCTGAGCATGACGCGTGGCCGCCTCGCGAGTGAGCCGTGCCTGTTCCAGCGCGGAACCCGGGGCAATCTCCGCCAGTTCGGCGAGAATATCCTGACTTAAAGCCATAGTGACTCCTTATAAAAGATGAGGGGCGATCTGCTCTGCGATTAACTCAATCGAACGTAAGGTGTCCTGATGCGACGGCTCAACCGAATGCACCTGGAATGAAATGTCGGTGGCGCGCGCCAGCACCGAATCCTCAGCCAGCGAGGCGAGCACCGTCTGCGGCGCGCCGATGTGCGCATCAAACTGGCGGATATAATCCGTGACAGTGTCACCTGCAAGGGCGTGCCCGGCGGCCTGATGCTGCTGCGCCTGATGGGTCAGGCCCGGTTCGGCAATCTTTAGCGCGTACGCATCGCTGTCGGCAACAAATGCGGTGCGCGAGGCCAGAATACGCGGGGCAACGCCGGACGGCAGGGCGTCGAGATAGGCGTCGATAATCGGATTCTGGATCGCATCCAGCGGCAACAACAGATTGTCCGCCGGGCGCGGCTGGGTGCGGGAGAGCATCAGGCCGTGACCCTGCTGTGCGGCACGCACCGCCCCCTCCACCGAAAAGGTGGCGATCCACACCCGCTCCGTCAGGCCGGGCGCGGGCGGATAGAGATGATTATCGGGATGAGTCAGGGAATCCCCGCGCCAGGCGCTCTGGATCAGATGCAGGTGATCGGCAAAGGTCGCCGCCCGTTCGTTGATGGTCAGCCCGAACGGCAGAAACGAGGTCGGCGTGCCGCCGGAGCCAAACCCGACCTCGAGCCGTCCGTCAGACAGCAGATCCAGCACCGCCGCGTCTTCCGCTACTCGCAGCGGGTTCTCCAGCGGCAGGGTGATAATGGCGGTGCCCAGACGAATGCGGGTGGTGAACGCCGCAACCTGGGCGAGGAACACCAGCGGCGACGGCAGGCCGCCTTCATGCTCGTGAAAGTGGTGTTGCGCGATCCACGCGGTATCAAAACCGTAGCGTTCAGCATGGCGGATCTGCTCTGTTGCCAGGCGATAGCGTTCTTTGGCTGGGGCAGCGTCCAGCAGGCGGGTGAAGAAACCCAGGCGTTTACGCGTCATGCGTACTCCTTCTGTGAAAAATGGGGAATGGCGTCGATCAGCTCGCGGGTGTAGTCGTTCTGCGGTGCGGCAAACAGCGACTCAACTGCGCCGTGCTCAACAACCTGACCGCTGCGCAACACGGTGACGCTGTGGGCAATGCGCCGCACGGTCGCGAGGTCGTGGGTAATAAACAGATAGGTCAGGCCCAGCTGCTGTTGCAGCTGCTGAAGCAGGGCGAGGATCTGCGCCTGCACGGTGACGTCCAGCGCCGAGGTGGCTTCATCCAGTACCAGTATGGTCGGCTCAAGGATCAGAGCCCGGGCAATGGCCACGCGCTGGCGCTGTCCGCCCGAGAGTTCCCGCGCGGTGCGGGTTAACAGCTCCGGCAGCAGGGCCACCTGCCTGGTGACGCTCTCCACCCGGGCGGCGCGCTCGGCTTTGCTGACCGGGGCGAAGTTTTTCAGCGGCTCTTCGATGATTTCAAACAGCGTCTGACGCGGATCCAGCGAGGCAAAAGGGTTCTGGTAGACGAACTGGATCTTCTGTCGCAGCTGGCGACGCGCCTCGTGGCTGAGGGTGGTGGCATCAATATTATCGATAATCACTTTACCGCTATCGGCCTGCTCAAAGCCCAGCAGGATCCTGGCGAGGGTGGTTTTACCCGAGCCCGACTCCCCAACCAGCGCGTGGGTGCTGCCGCGCTGCACGGCAAAGCTCACCGCGTCCAGCGCCTGAAGCTGATGACCTTTGCCCAGCGCAAAACGTTTGCTGATCCCGGAAGCCTGAATAGCCGGTGAGGCCAGTGGGCGACCCGCTACCGGGGCGATGGTCAGCCGCTGTCCGTTCAGATCGCTTAGCAGCTGGCGGGTGTAGGCGTGCTGTGGGGCACGCACTACGTCGGCGGTAGCGCCATGCTCCTGCACCTCGCCGTTGCGGAACACCAGCAGCCGGTCGGCACGCTGGGCCGCCAGGGCCAGATCGTGGGTGACGAACAGCACCGCCGTGCCGGATTCGCGGCGCAGCAGGTCCAGCAGATCGAGAATGCGTTTTTGCACCGTCACGTCCAGCGCGCTGGTGGGTTCATCGGCAATGATGATGTCCGGGCGCAGGGCGATAGCGATAGCGATCAGCACCCGCTGCTTCATGCCGCCGGAGAGCTGATGGGGAAACTGCTTCATCCGCTGCTCCGGGTGGCTGAGGCCGACTTTGGTCAGCAGGGCCAGCACCTGGCTATCGCACTCGGCCTTACTCATCTTATGATGCAGACGCAGGATTTCCCCCACCTGGGCACCAACGGTCTTCACCGGGTTCAGGGAGTTACCCGGATCCTGCGGCACCAGGCTGATGCGCGCCCCGCGCAGGCTGTCGAGCCGTTTAGCTGACCACTGGCTGAGATCTTCGCCGTTCAGACGAATGCTGCCAGCATCGCGGCGGGCATTATCTGCCAGCAGGCCGATGATCGCCTGCGCGGTGGTGGTTTTCCCGGAGCCGGACTCTCCAACAAAGGCCAGCATCTCGCCGCGCCCGAGGGTAAAGCTGACGTTATGCACCACTTCGCGCCACTCGCGACCGGTGCGGTAGCTGAGGGTCAAGTTTTCCACAGATAAGACGGTCATGAGCGACCTCCGCTTAACTGACGGCTGATACGGTTGGTCGCCAGCACCACGGCGATCACCACCAGGCCGGGGAAGGTGGTTAACCACCAGGCGGTTGAGAGATAGTTCCTGCCCTCGGCAATCAGCAAGCCCCATTCCGGGATCGGCGGCGGGGTGCCGTAGCCGAGGAAGCTGAGAGTCGAGAGCGCCAGAATCGCCTGACCAAACTGCAGGGTGGCAAAGGCCAGCACCGCGGTCAGGGAGTTAGGCAGAATGTGGCGCCACAGCACGGTCCAGAAGGTCCCGCCGCTGCCAAACGCCGCTTCGACATAATCGGTGTGGCGGATGCGCACCACTTCACCGCGCGCCAGGCGGGCAAAGCTGGCGATCGACGCCACCCCAACGGCAATGGCGGCATTCAGGGTCCCAAAGCCGAGGAGAATAATTACCGTCAGGGAGAGCAGCAGTGAAGGGATGGCAAGCAGCACGTCCACCAGCCGCATCAGTACCGACTCCACCCGTCCGGCAAAGGCTCCGGCAATGACGCCGATAGCGGTGCCAATAAACAGCCCCATCGCCACCGCCACCAGTGCAGCGCTCAGGGAGTGCGAAGCACCGTAGACGATGCGGGTATACAGATCGCGTCCCAGCTGGTCGGTGCCGAGCCAGTAGCCTGCCTGGGGTGCCAGCCGCTGCGCCCCGGCAATGCCTTCAATCGGGCTGAAAGAGGTAAACAGCCCCGGCGCGATGGCCGCCAGCGCGGCAGCGGCAACAATGGCCCAGGCAAACCAGAGTCCCGGCTGCCAGCGCAAACCGCGCCATGCGGGAATGCGTTTGCGCGCCGCCGCAGCATAATCAACAAGGCTCATGCAGCACCTCCGGTCACGGTTTTCAGGCGGGGATCGAACAGCGGCATCAGCAGATCCACCAGCAGGTTAATCACTACAAAGCCGAGGGCCGAAATCATCACCACCGCCTGTAGTACCGCGATATCCTGGTTATTGACCGCCTGCTGGGTCAGTAACCCCAGACCGCTGCGGCCAAACACGGTTTCGGTGATCAGCGCCCCGGCAATCAGCTCGCCCAGCAGCAGCCCGGCGATGTTCAGCGCTGGCAGTAGGGCATTGCCGGTAACGTGCCGCCAGAGGACGGCGGTTTTACTCAGCCCTTTGGCTCGCGCTACCGCGACAAAGGGCTGGGCGGCCACCTGATCCAGGCTGCGCATCAGGATCTGCGCCAGCGGGGCGGAGATGGGAACGGCGACGGCGATAATCGGCAGGATCAGCCCCTGCAGAGGCGTCGGATTAATCACCGGGATCAGCCGCAGCTGGAACGAGAACAGCTGAATCAGGGCAATCCCCAGCCAGAAGGTCGGCAGGGAGATAAACAGCACTGGCAGAGACTGAATGGCGTTGCTCAGCCAGCGCAGCCCCGGCAGGCGCGAGGCCAGCGCCAGAGCGAAAGCCAGCACCACCGCCAGCGCAAAGGCGGGCAACGCCAGACTCAGGGTATCCGGCAGGTTGGTGGCGATCAGCTCACTCACCGCCACGCCCGCCTGCACCGAGAAGCCAAAATCGCCACGCAGCATCGCCCCAAGGGTATGCAGATACTGCTGCCACAGGGGACTGTCGGCCCCGTACGCGATCCGCATCTCTTCGATTTGCGCCGGGCTCAGACCCAGGTCCGGATTCTGGAACTTAATCAGCACCGCATCCCCCGGCAGGACCTGGAGCAGCACGAACGACAGGGTGAACGCCGCCCATAGCACCAGCACTCCCAGCCCGGCCCGTCGCAGCAGATAGTGGCTCATCGTCGCCTCCTTAGTGTTTCTCGAGCCACGCGCCGTAGAACGACGGGCGACCGACCGCTTCAAAACTCACCCCTTTCAGCCAGGGGGCACCGGCAAAGACCTAGGGCTCTTCAAAGATCGGGATTACATAGGCGTTATCCAGCAGATAGCGCTGGGCATCGCCGGTGAGCTGCAACCGTTTCTGCGGATCCACTTCGGACGAGATGCTGACCAGCAGGTCGTTGAGCTTGTCGTCGCGGAAGCTATTGACCTTGTCGCTGGAGCCGCCTTTTTGCAGCAGGGCGTCGCGGTTGTTGGGATAGAACATGCTTTTCACTACGTCCGGGTCGGCACGGCCCACTTCCGAGACGGTGAGCGGGGTCTTCAGCGGGTCGAGGTTATCGAGGACGTGGCTTCCGGCATCACCCGCCTTCACGTTGAGGGCCACGCCTACCTGGCGCCACTGCTGGGCCACCAGCTGCAATACCTCTTTATTCTGCGGCTGCGGCAGGGATTCGTAGATGATCAGGGCCAGACGCTGCCCCTCTTTAGCGCGGATGCCGTCGCTGCCCGCTTTCCAGCCCGCCTCGTCCAGCAGGCGGCTGGCTTTGGCCGGGTCGAAGGTCAGCTTGTCGCTGAGATCGACATAGCCTGCGGCAGAATCAGCAATCACCGATTTGGCCTGCGGATAGTTAGGCGAGAAGAGGGTCTCGACCACCTGCTTCGCATTGGTGGCGTGCAGCAGCGCCTGGCGTACGCGCACGTCGGCCACCAGCGGGTTATCCGGGCGGAAGCTGATACTGTCGTTCACGCCCCGGGTCGGGGCGGCGTAAATCTGATACCCCTGTTCGGTGGCCTGTTTTTCGTCATAGGCCTGCACCTGGCGGATAAAGTCGGCTTGTCCGGCAAGCAGCGCGCCGACGCGAACGCTGTCTTCCGGGGTCACCAGGTAGGTAATGCCATCGAGGTTCGCCGGGCCCTGTTGGGCGAGGTTTTTCGGCCCCCAGGCGTAGTCTTTCCGCGCCTGAAGGTTAACTTCGCGGCCCAGCTTTTCGTCTTTCACCACAAATGGACCAGAGCCGATGATATGGCGGGCATCGCCCAGCTCCTCAAAGTTACGTTGTAACGTGCTCAGGGAGACCAGACCCGATCCTATGGTGGCAGTTCCTTGTAAAAAGCCCGGTGACGGTTTTTTGAAGTAAAACCTGACGGTCTGGGGGTCAATCACTTCGCTGCGGTCGTAATTGTTGATCACTTCCGACACCGGCAGGCGCTGGGCCTTGTTGCCTTTGCCGTAGGTATCGAAGTTCTTCGCTACCGCGTTAGCGTCCAGCGGCGTGCCGTCCGAGAAGGTCACCCCAGGACGGATCTTAAAGGTGTATTCGGTTTTATCCGCGTTGGTGCTCCAGCTTTCGGCAATCCACGGCTCCACTTCCAGGGTCTTCGGGTTCTGCCAGGTGAGCTTGTCGGTGATCTGATTCAGGATCCCACCGTTGGGGTAAAACCCGCCCGCCGGAGGATAGAGGTTGGTGTGAGCCTGTTGCTCGAGATAGACCAGCGTGCCGCCTTTAACCGGCGTGTCAGCAGCATACGCAGCTGTTGTCGCAAGAATGAGCGCCGTCAGCAACGGAAGGCGAAATGGGGTTTGCATGGTGTATTCCTTTGTTATCTTCTTGTTAGCGTCGAATGCATCTTCGGACGGGGCAGAAAAGAAAGGAACAAAGGAATTGAGCTAAGGATTTGCGGAAAGTGGCAATAAAAAAAACCGCGCCGGGAGGGGCGCGGTTAACGGGGCAGAGCAGCCTGCTTATGAACGGAAATCGATCACCATACGGCCACGGATCTGGCCTTGCTCCATCTCTTTAAAGATGGCGTTGATATCCCCCAGCGGACGCAGCGCCACTTTCGGCACCACTTTACCTTCGGCGGCAAACTGGAAGGCTTCGGTCAGGTCCTGACGGGTGCCCACCAGCGAGCCCACCACCTGAATGCCATCCAGCACCAGACGTGGAATATCAAGGCTCATCGCTTCCGGCGGCAGGCCCACGGCGACCACACGGCCACCGGCGCGAACGGCATCTACCGCAGAGTTAAAGGCCACTTTCGCCACGGCCGTTACCACCGCAGCGTGTGCGCCGCCGGTCTTTTCCTGGATGAATTTAGCGGCATCTTCATTACGCGAGTTGACCACCAGATCGGCCCCCATGCTCTCGGCCAGTTTCAGCTGTTCATCATTGATATCAACCGCAATCACTTTGGCGTTGAACACGTTTTTGGCGTACTGCAGTGCAAGGTTCCCCAGCCCGCCGAGGCCATAGATAGCGATCCACTGACCAGGCTTAATCTCAGAGACTTTTACCGCTTTATAGGTCGTTACCCCGGCGCAGGTGATACTGCTGGCGGCGGCGGAATCCAGGCCGTCCGGCACTTTTACCGCATAATCGGCAGTGACGATACACTCTTCCGCCATCCCACCGTCCACAGAGTAGCCCGCGTTCTTCACGTTACGGCACAGGGTTTCGTTACCGGAGTTACAGTATTCGCAGTGGCCGCAGCCTTCGAAGAACCACGCCACGCTGGTGCGATCTCCTGGTTTCAGCGAGGTGACACCAGGGCCAACCTCCTTGACGACACCGATGCCTTCATGGCCGAGGATCACCCCGGTCTTATCGCCAAAATCACCGTTTTTGACGTGAAGATCGGTATGGCAGACGCCACAGCAATCCATCTTCAGCAGCGCTTCCCCGTGTTTCAGCGGGCGCAGGGTTTTCTCGGTCACTTCTACCTGATGGTCTTTGGTCACGACAGCAGCTTTCATATGTTTCTCCATTTTCATATTGCGGATCTGCGGGGCAGGTTCGACAGGACGAAATACCCATTAAGGATTAGGTTATTTAATGATTGTGACAAGGCCGTAGCAACATAATGTAATAATTTAATTGCTTTTTTGCGGCCAGGGTCGCGCAAAATGAGTAATGAGCTCAATAATAGAGTGGTTATTATTTCTGCAGTAAATGTGTAATGTTTCTGACATAACCAGACCGTAAGGTGTTGTCTTCTCAATAACCGAAGAGTTAAAAAGACAATGCATCTGGTAAAAAAATTTCTCGCAGTGAGCGTTCTTTTGTCCGCTTCCGTACAGGCGCAAAACATCCTCGAGTTCCCTCAGCCTGACAACAACCCGGAAGAGTTTTATGCCGTCACCGAAATTCCGGCGGGCGGGATCATTAAGTATGAAACCGACGCCAAAACCGGCTTTATCATCGCCGACCGTTTCCAGTCGATGCCGGTAGCTTACCCGGCAAACTACGGCTCGCTGACCCAGTCGCTGGCAGGGGATGGCGATCCGCTGGATGTGATCTTCTATACCCGTGCGCCGATGGCCCCGGGCACCCTGATTAAACTGCGCGCCATTGGTGTGCTGAAGATGATCGATGGCGGCGAGAAGGACGATAAAATCGTGGCGGTACCAGCCAGCAAAATTGACCCGACCTATGACGACATCAAAGAGCTGAGCGATCTGCCGAAGATAGAGCAGCAGCGTCTGGAGTCCTTCTTCCGCGTCTACAAGCAGTTGCCGGAAGGGCGTAAATCGGTGGAGCTGAACGGCTTCAACGATGCCGCTACCGCGAAGCAGGAAATCAAACAGGCATGGGATGCCTGGAAAACCCGTCAGCCGAAGTAAAAAATTGCCCGGCGGCGGCTACCCGCCGGGCGATTTCCTACAGCTGCGCCGTCAGCGCGGCAATCTCCTCCTGCCACTGTGCCTGAAGCTGCGGCTTCTGATGTTTAGGCTTACGCAGCCGATCTTCTTCCAGCAACCTCTCCAGCATAATCAACCGTTCCAGCAGATCTTCAGGTACCTCAGGTTCATCTCGCTGCCCGGCCTGAACCGGCACAACATCGAGCCCGTTGCCGTTCCGCAGCCGGGCAAATACCGCGTCGGCATCATGCCATTCGCTGAGCTGACCATCTTCAATCAGCCAGAAGCGGTTACAGCTCTGACTGATTAACTGCCGATCGTGGCTGACCAGCAGCACGCCGCCCTCGAACTGTTGTAGCGTTTCGGCCAGAGCCTCTTTGCCTTCCATATCCAGATGGTTGGTCGGTTCGTCGAGCATCAGCAGGCTAAAGCGGGCCAGCGTCAGACCAATAAACAGCAGCCGGGAACGCTCGCCGCCGCTGAGCGTGCTGACTTTTTGCCCGTGGCGCGCCCAGGCGAACCCGGCGGAGATCAGCGCCATCTTGCGATCCTGGATGTTCGGTGCGAAGGGCTCCAGAGCGTCAATCAGCGTGGCGTCATCCGCCAGCTGATGCAGGGTTTGGTCGTAATAGCCCATTGCCACACGCGGGTGGATCTTCAGCCCGGCCTGCGTTTCTCCGGCATTAAACTGCCGCCAGATCAGCCGCATCAGGGAGGATTTTCCACAGCCGTTGCGTCCGACAATCGCCACCCGATCGCCGCTTTTGAGCCGGACGTTCTCTACCGAGAATAACGCCGGCAGGCCAGGGGCAGGCGGAACGTCGAGGGTGTCAACTTCCAGCAGCCGGTCGGCACGCAGCGCATCGCCACGCAGAGTTAAAGTCCATGGCGTGCCGGTGGTTAACGCCGTCTGGCTCTCCTTCAGCCGCTCTACCTGGCGCTCCATCTGTTTGGCTTTGCGGGCCAGATCTTCGTTGTCGTAGACCTTGCCCCAGGTCGCCAGCCGTTTCGCGCTGGCGGTGACCCGGTCGATCTCCTTTTGCTCGGCTTTATGGCGCAGGGCGTCGCTCTCGTCTTTCTCTGCCAGCGCCTGACGGGCGCGGGTGCAGGGAAGGGCGAAGTAGTGCAGCGTTTTGTCGCGCAGGATCCAGCTGCCGTTGGTGACGGCATCCAGGAGCTGTCTGTCGTGAGACACCAGCACAAAGCTGCCGGACCAGCGCTGTAGGAACTGTTCCAGCCACAGCAGCGTATGCAGATCCAAGTGGTTGCTGGGTTCATCCAGCAGGAGCAGATCCGGCTCGCTAATCAGCGCCCGCGCCAACAGAAGACGGGTATGCTGGCCGCCGCTGAGGGTCGCCGAGGGCAACGCCATATCGTCCGGGGTAAAGCCCATGCTCGCCAGCAGCGTTTCTGCCCGCCAGCGCAGGCTTTCACGCTCGGCCACCGGCAGCTGCGCCAGCACCGCATCCAGCATGGTTAACGGATAGATCGTCTCCGGAAGATGCTGTTCCACCCGCGCCATCAGGCAGTGGCCGGCCAGCGCCACCGTGCCGGAAAGCGGCGTTTCGGTGCCATCGAGGAGCTTCAGCAGGGTACTTTTGCCGCAGCCGTTATCGCCCAGCAGACCAATGCGGTCGCCTTTTTTCAGGCTAAAGGTGAGATCGTTAAACAGCGTGTCAAAGGCGGTATCAACACGGAGAGAAAATGCAGTCAGTAATGTGTTCATTTGCTTACTCAAGAGTTACAGGCATGAAAATGCCTCGTCAATCAACGCTGACGATAACCCGGTAAGCCCGAGAGAAGGGATGTCTTAGGTGTCTTCGCTCAAGCCGAAGTTATCGCAGCACGAAACCGATAACGCTTGAGCAGGTGCGATCACCAAGGTGGAATGAAATATCAAAGATTTCATTGCACAGCATAATTAGCCTCCTTTTTATTCAGTGGGTTGATGGATGAAGCGAGTGTAGCGGGGAAGGTGCCTTTCAGCAAGGAATGTTAGTTGGTTGCATTTTGAAACCACATCATCTAGCCTTTATTTGGTTTTATTTTAAAACCAATTCAGAGGGTGTGAGAGCATGAAAGTGGAAATGGCGTTATCGCCGGGTGAGGCGAAACCTGCGGGTCTGTCGCGTAGCCTGGTTTGGCTCTTTGCGATCGCCAGCGGAATGAGCGTGGCGAATGTCTATTACGCGCAACCGCTGCTGGATGCGCTGGCGCAGGATTTTGCTATCAGCCAGGCGGCGGTCGGCGGCGTTGTCACTGCCACACAGGCCGGTTGTGCGCTGGCGCTGCTGTTTCTGGTGCCGCTGGGTGACGGGATGGATCGTCGTCGATTGATGACGATCCAACTTCTGGCACTGGTGGCCGCGCTGGTAGCGGTGGGGATGGCGCGAACCGCGCCTGTGCTGCTGGCCGCGATGCTGGCCGTTGGCCTGCTCGGTACGGCGATGACCCAGGGGTTGATCGCTTATGCGGCGAACGCGGCTGCGCCTCACGAGCAGGGGCGTGTGGTGGGGGCAGCGCAGGGTGGGGTCTTTATCGGGCTGCTGCTGGCGCGGGTCTTTGCCGGGGGCGTGAGTGACCTTGCAGGCTGGCGCGGAGTCTATTTCTTTGCCGCATTCCTCATGCTAATGATTGCGATCCCGCTGTTGCGAGGGCTACCTGCTACACCAGCGGTTAATGCTACGCTCAGCTATCCGCGCCTGCTCGCCTCAATGGTGACGCTGCTTCGTCAGGAAAAGGTCTTACAGGTCAGGGGCATCCTGGCGCTGCTGATGTTTGCGGCGTTCAATATTTTCTGGAGCGCGTTAGTGCTTCCCCTGAGCGCTGCGCCTTATCACTTTTCCCACACAGCCATTGGCGCATTCGGGCTGGTGGGGGTGATTGGTGCCATTGCCGCCGCCCGGGCCGGGCAGTGGGCCGACCGGGGACTGGCGCAACGCACCAGCGCGATGGCGCTTCTGGCGCTGCTGCTGGCCTGGTGGCCGCTGTCGCTGATGGAGGTGTCACTCTGGGCGCTGGTGATCGGCATCGTGCTGCTGGATCTAGGCGGTCAGGCGCTACATGTCACCAATCAGAGCCTGATTTTTCGCACCCGGCCAGATGCGCACAGTCGGCTGGTTGGCCTCTATATGCTGTTTTACGCCTTCGGCAGCGGGCTGGGGGCGATCGGCACCACCGTCACCTGGGCCCATTTTGGCTGGCAGGGAGTGTGTTTGCTGGGGGCGATGGTCAGTTTGCTGGCGCTGGTGTTCTGGTGGGTGACGCGGGGCAGGTAAGGTTCGCCGGGTGGCGGCTACGCCTTACCCGGCCTACGGGTTCGGTGGGGTGCGTGCCGGGCAAGCGAAAGCGCCGCCCGGCGATACAGAGGTTAAATCGATGTCCGACGGTAGCTGCGGTATTCCGGCTTCCAGAAGTTCTCGTCAATCGCCTGCTGCAACGCATCGGCAGAAGTTTTCACCGCCACCCCTTGCTGCTGCGCCATTTTGCCCACGGCAAAAGCGATCGCCTTCGACACCACGTGAATATCCTTCAGCTCCGGCAGCACCAGCCCTTCACCGTTATTGACCAGCGGGGAGTGCTTCGCCAGAGTTTCGCTGGCGGACATCAGCATCTCATCGGTGATGCGCGATGCGCCTGAGGCGATAACGCCAAGGCCAATCCCCGGGAAGATATAGGAGTTGTTGCACTGGGCAATCGGGTAGATTTTGTCCTTCCAGACCACTGGCGCAAACGGGCTGCCGGTGGCAACCAGCGCATTGCCTTCGGTCCAGGCGATGATGTCCTGCGGGGTGGCTTCCACGCGCGAGGTCGGGTTCGACAGCGGCATCACGATTGGGCGGGCGCAGTATTTATGCATCTCGCGGATGATCTCTTCCGTGAAGAGCCCGGTCTGGCCGGAAACGCCGATCAGAATGTCCGGCTTCACGTTGCGGACCACATCCAGCAGGGAGAGCACTTCGTTATCGGTATCCCAGTTTTTGAGGTTCTCACGCTTTTGCACCAGTTTGGTCTGGAACGGCAGCAGGTTTGGCATGGCGTCGGTCAGCAGGCCGAAGCGGTCGACCATAAAGACGCGGGAACGCGCCAGCTCTTCGCTGAGCCCTTCGCGCTGGGTCTGGGCGATGATCTGCTCGGCAATGCCGCACCCGGCGGAACCAGCGCCGAGGAAGACGATCTTCTGGTAGCTGAGCTGGTTGCCCGCCGCGCGGCTGGCCGCAATCAGCGTGCCGACCGTTACCGCTGCGGTGCCCTGAATATCATCATTAAAGGAGCAGATTTCGTCGCGATAGCGATTCAGCAACGGCATGGCGTTTTTCTGGGCGAAATCTTCAAACTGCAGTAGTACGTCCGGCCAGCGGTGTTTTACCGCCTGGATGAAATCATCCACGAACTGATAGTACTCGTCGTCGGTGATGCGCGGGTGGCGCCAGCCCATATAGAGCGGATCGTTAAGCAGTTGCTGGTTGTTGGTGCCCACATCCAGTACCACCGGCAGGGTGTAGGCCGGGCTGATGCCGCCGCAGGCGGTGTAGAGCGACAGCTTACCGATCGGAATGCCCATTCCGCCGATCCCCTGGTCGCCGAGTCCCAGAATACGTTCGCCGTCGGTTACCACGATCACTTTGATGTTGTGGTTGGAGACGTTCTGCAGAATGTCATCCATGTTGTGACGGTTCTGATAAGAGATAAACACGCCCCGCGAGCGGCGATAGATTTCCGAGAAACGTTCGCAGGCGGCGCCGACGGTTGGGGTGTAAATCACCGGCATCATCTCGTCGAGATGGTTTTGCACCAGGCGATAGAAGAGGGTTTCGTTGGTATCCTGAATATTGCGCAGGTAGATGTGCTTATCGATTTCGGTTTTGAATCCCTGGTACTGGATCCACGCGCGTTCGGCCTGTTCTTCGATGGTTTCAACCACTTCCGGCAGCAGGCCCAGCAGGTTGAAGTTGCTGCGCTCTTCCATGCTGAAGGCGCTGCCCTTGTTCAGGAGAGGGAACTCCAGCAGAACCGGACCGGCGTAAGGAATATAGAGGGAGCGATTTTTTTTGGCTTTGTTGTCCATGTTACTCACTTAATTTTTGCATATCCGTCCCTGGCACTGTTGTTCATCATCTTCGCTGTCGTGCCCATAGGGGGTGTCAGGCAGGTAGTATAAAGGAGGTGAATGTTAAAAACTGCAACATACAAATAAAAACACCATCGGTTTTGCCGATGGTGTCGGGGATCTTTAGGGAGAACTTACTTTGGTTCGTGGCGTTTTCTGCCGGTGGCGTGGGTGACTTGCGTTTCATTGCCCCCCTCAATCACCACTTTGCGCTGGTTAGACAGCTTGTAGTTCAGTCCCAGAATATGGCGTGCCTGACGGTTCGATTTCATATTGACTCCTCCATCCTGTTGATAGTGATAAGGTGATCGAAATATAACCCTTAAGGTTGCCTCTCCAGCATAGCAGGTTTTCAGAAACTGGCGTGTTGCCCGCTGACAACGTAGTTAATGGTCTGCTGGTAGATATCACTGAGGATGTCATTATCTGAGGCTTCGACCCATTTGGTCAGTTCCATCAAAATATCATCTTCAGTGACAGCACCCATTTCAGCGCGTAAACCCTGTGCGATAGCATTAACCAGTTCCGGCTGTGCGGATGTCGTATTTGCAGAATAATAATTAAACATGTTGCCTCCGTGTCGTTTTCTGTTTAATGGTCCGGTTCGCAAAAACATCGTGATATTCAGAATGACAAATATTTTTGCCGCTGTGTTTAAGAATCCTCTCAGAAATATTGCTGTCATAAAATCATGCTTTTTCATGATCTTAAAAAATAGAATATATTCTTTGACTCGTTAAAAATATTCCTGTGTTAGTTGGCCTCTAAATTAAATATCGGCAAGGACGGATTTAAATTACACGGAAAAAGCCTGATTGCAATAGCCATAACCTCTCCGACTTCACAGAATAATCCTGATATATCACTCTTTCGGGCTCGCTCTTCAGCGTGGTCTATACTAAATGCTTTGTAAGCCAACAAGGAGAGCAAGAATGACAATTCATAAGCACGGTTCAGCACACTGGTCTGGTGATATTAAACGCGGCAAGGGGACGGTTTCGACGGAGAGCGGCGTTCTTAATCAGCAGCCTTACGGCTTCAATACCCGTTTTGAAGGTGAGAAAGGTACCAACCCGGAAGAGTTGATTGGTGCTGCGCATGCGGCTTGTTTCTCTATGGCCCTGTCGCTGATGCTGGGTGAGGCGGGCTATACCGCCGATTCCATCGACACTAATGCGGATGTCTCGCTGGACAAAACCGACAGCGGTTTTGCCATCAGCAAAGTCGCTCTGCAGAGCAAAGTGACCGTTCCGGGCATCGACCCGCAGCAGTTTGACGGCATTATCCAGAAAGCGAAAGCGGGATGCCCGGTTTCACAGCTGCTGAAAGCGGAAATCACCCTCGACTATCAGCTGAACTGATTGTCCTGCCGGGCGTTGCGCCCGGCTATCCCTTCACCGCGGCGGGAAAGACCTCCGCCAGCCACGCGATAAATACCCTCAGACGATGCGTCATATGCCGGTTTTGCGGATAAACCACGTAAAACGGGTAGTGCGGCGGGCGCCACTTGTCGAGGATCTCCACCAGCGTGCCCGCTTCCAGCAGCGCGCCTGCTGAGTATCGAAACGTCTGTATTATCCCCATCCCGGCCACCGCTGCCGCCAGATGACCATTGCTCTCGTTCACCCCGATATGATGCACAAGATTAATGTCGCGGGTCTCGTTCTCATGGGTAAAGCGAAACGGCACGGCGCGTCCGGTTACTGGCGACAGGTAACTTACCAGCTTATGGCCGTTGCGCAGCTCCTCCGGATACGCGGGGATCCCGTACTGCTTCAGGTAGCCCGGCGTGGCACAGGTGACCATCTCCGCATTGCCAATATGCCGGGCAATAAGCGAAGAGTCCTCCAGCGCGCCGCCGCGGATAACGCAGTCCACATTGCCGCTGATCAGATCCACCGGCCGGTCGGCCACGCCAAGATCGATACGGATAGCGGGGTAGCGGCGCATAAAGTCCGGTAGCGCAGGGATCAGCACGTCCCGCGCTGTAGAGCCGCCCACGTCAATGCGCAGGTGCCCCTGGGGCTGCTGTTTCGCCTGACTGAAAGAGGTGTCGATCTCTTCGATATCAATCAGCACCCGGCGGGCTTTGTCGTAATAGTCCTGGCCCTCTGGCGTCGCCGTCACCCGGCGGGTTGTGCGTTGCAGCAGCCGCACATCCAGATGGGCCTCCAGCGCTTTCACCAGCTTGCTGAGGGTGGCGATGGGCATATTCAGAGAGTCCGCCGCCCGGGTAAAGCTGCCGGTTTCTACCACGCGCGTAAAGGCGCGCATGGCCAGTAATTGATCCATAGAGAGGCGCTCCGCCATAGAGATTATTCCCACAGGGAAAAAGTGATTTCCATTTTTGCTAATTTTTCGCTAATGCCGCAAGGGATACAGTGCTTCCACACCAACAATGTGGAAGGAAAAGCAAAATGAACACAGCATTAACAGGTAAAATCGCACTCGTCACCGGCGGCACCAGCGGCATTGGTCTGGCAACGGCAAAAGAGCTGCAAGCCCAGGGGGCGAAGGTCTATATCACCGGTCGCCGCCAGGCGGAGCTGGACAACGCCGTCGCCACCCTCGGCGGGCAGGTCACTGGCATTCGCGCCGACGCCTCCGTACTCGCCGATCTTGATACCGTTTATGCCCAAATTGCTGAACAGTCCGGGCGGCTGGATGTGCTTTTCGCTAACGCTGGCGGGGGCGATATGCTGCCTCTGGGGGCGATAACCGAAGAACACTTTGACCGCATTTTTGCCACCAATGTCCGCGGCGTACTGTTTACCGTTCAAAAAGCGCTGCCGCTGCTGGCCGACAAAGCCTCGGTGATCCTGACCGGCTCCACGGTCTCTATTAAAGGCACCGCTAACTTCAGCGTCTATAGCGCCAGCAAGGCGGCGGTAAGAAACTTCGCCCGCTCCTGGGCGCTGGATTTGCAGGGGCGCGGCATTCGGGTGAACGTGGTCAGCCCGGGCCCGATTAAAACCCCTGGGCTGGGAGAACTGGTGCCAGAAGATCAGCGGCAGGGGCTGTTTGATGCCTTAGCCGCCACGGTACCGATGGGGCGTATTGGCGAGCCGGAAGAGGTGGGTAAAGCGGTGGCGTTCCTCGCCTCCGATGCCGCCAGCTTTATTAACGCTGTCGAGCTGTTTGTGGACGGTGGGATGGCGCAAATCTGACACAAACCAGCCTACCTGAACGTGCCATGGACGGCATGCTCATCTTCAACAACAGGGATGTTTTCTGTCCTTTATTGCCTAAATAACCATTCACATTGATTATTTTTGAGCCGAATCGATCTTTTCTGGATATATCCTCGTAATACTATTAGTCCACGAATGTAATTTATGCTAAACAAGAGCTTAAAAGGCCTAACATTCGACCAGGAAAACTAGCTGTGCTGACGACTCTCATTTATAAAAGCCAGTTAAATCCATCCTGCCAATCATTATCTCTTATTTCACTTGTTGAGAAAGCCAGACAGCGGAATTCCGCCCTGGACGTGACGGGCATTTTGTTGTTTAACGGCGCCGATTTCCTGCAGATCCTTGAAGGGCCAGAAGAGGTCCTTGAAAAACTGTTTTGTAAGATCCGCAGCGACAAGCGCCATCACAGCGTGGTGGAGCTGATGCGCGATTATGGCCCGCGCAGGCGCTTCGAAAATGTGGGCATGCTGCTCTTCGACCTGCTGGTGGATAGCCAAAAATCGGTGCTCTCATCGGTGCTGCGCTACAGCAAGCTGGACTACTATCTGGCGGCGCAGGATCGGGTGTTTAAGTTTATTCAGTCGTTTATTACCCGGGAACAGCCCACCCGCGACGGAGCGGTTTTTCTGCCGGAAAGATGGAAACTGGCCCCGGAACACGCCCCGTTTGGGAAATGCATCAACGGGCCCATCGATAACCAGGTCTGCCAGTTTGCCCTGCAACCGATCATTGAACCCACCGAGGGGAAAATCTCTTCGCTGGAAGCGCTGATCCGCGGTAACGACGGGGGAAGCCCGGAACGCTTTTTTAGCGCCATTGATCAGGACAAAATGTACGAAGTGGACCTGCAGACCAAGGCGTATGCCTTTGCGCTGGCGGAGAAAATTGGGATTGGCGATCATAAAATCGCCGTTAATCTGCTGCCGATGTCGCTGGTGAACGTCCCTGGCGCCGTCGATTTTCTGATGGATCAGATCCTCATCCACGGCCTGCAGCCGGAGCAGGTGGTCATTGAAGTTACCGAAAACGAAATGATCTCCGGATTTAATCAGTTTAACAGCGCCATTAAGCAGCTTCGGGCGGCAGGTATTGGCCTGGCGATCGATGATTTTGGCTCCGGGTATGCCGGGCTGTCGCTGTTAACCCGTTTCCAGCCGGATAAGCTCAAAATCGACCGTGAGATTGTCAGCGACATCCATTTGAGCGGCCCGAAGCAGGCCATTGTGAAGTCGATTATCAGCTGCTGTACCGACCTGGAAATTGCGCTGGTGGCCGAGGGCATCGAGAAGATCGAAGAGTGGGCTGGCTGGAGTCGGCTGGCATTAAGCGTTTTCAGGGTTTTCTCTTCTCCCGGCCAAAATTAAACGGGGTAGGTGAGATCCACTGGCCGCAGTTTTCCAGCGCGCCTTTTCTGAGCGATTAAATATTCAGCAATAAGGATTGAGTAAATAGTTGAATATTTACAATGCTTCGCAGGCTAAATTATTAGCAAATATTTTGTAATGCTGTGATTTTAATAAATTAAATTGTTTTTCGGCTTTTTTATTAATAAATAACTTTAACTCAATGTTAATTTTGCGCTGCCGATAATACCTCAGACCGTATTGTTTTTGAGGTATTTATGTCATTAAAAAAGTCGTCTCTTACCATCCTGCTTGCCCTGCTGTTTTTCTTTGTCGCCAGTGCCGCTACCAACGTCTGGCTGGCCATTAAAAGCAACAACTCCCTGGATAACGTGAATAAAGAGATTCAGGTGGTGTTATCCATTATCGATCCCATTAACCATAGCCGTACCCTGCGCGTGCGGGTTATGGAGTATATGAAACAGGTGGAAAGTGGCGACACCACCGGTCTCGATGAGAAGCTGGCCTCCGTTAAGCTGGCTCTGACCAAAGCCGATGGCGCCTTCGCCGCCTTTAATGACGCCCCCCGCCTGGCGGACGAAGCGCCGCTGGTGAAAAACTATAATGACGGCTGGCTGGCCTACCGCGATCGTGGCCTGGTGCCGCTGATTGAGGCGGCCTCTGCCCATGACAAGGCAAAGTTTGATGCGCTGATCCCGCAGATTTCTGGCCTCGACCGTCAGTACGAAATTGTTCTCGATGAGGTGCTGTCGGTGCACCAGAAATACGCGAAACAGTTAAATGACGATGCGCGGTCGCAGTTTTCTTCCGGCTTAACCATCATTATCGCTTTTGCCGCCCTTTTTGTGGTGGTCATTGTTGGGGTAAGCGTCCTGATGAAGCGGTTTGTCTTCGCGCCGATTCATCTCGCCCGTGAGCACTGCAGCCAGATCGCCGCCGGTAAATTAACGGAAGCGGTCCCGCAGAAAACCGGATCGAACAATGAGATCGACCTGCTGATGGGCTCGATGGAGGAGATGCGTCTGGCCCTGCTGGATACGGTCTCTCAGGTACGTGCTGCCTGCCATACCGTTAACCACGCCTCGCAGGAGATTGCCTCCGGCAATATCGACCTGGCTTCCCGCACCGAGCAGCAGGCCGCAGCCCTGACGGAAACGGCCGCCAGCATGGAGCAGCTGAGCGCGACGGTTGCCAATAATACCGAGAACGTCAACCAGGCAGGTAAGCTGGTGCAGGATGCGGTGAACAACGCCCGTACCGGGGAGGCCGTGACCCGCGAGGTGATCGACACCATGAACACCATCGCCGCCAACTCTCAGCGCATCGAAGATATCACCAGCGTCATTAACAGCATCGCTTTCCAGACCAATATTCTGGCGCTGAATGCCGCCGTTGAAGCGGCTCGCGCCGGGACGCAGGGGCGTGGATTTGCGGTGGTGGCGACTGAAGTGCGCACCCTGGCGCAGAAAAGCGCCGTGGCGGCGAAGGATATTGAGAACCTCATCGCCCAGTCGGTTTCCAGCGTGAAAAACGGTTCGCAGCTGGTGAATCGCTCGGGTGAAGTCATTCATGCCATCATCACCTCGGTGAACAAAGTCAACGCGCTGATGGAGCAGATTCAGGTGGCGTCCGAAGAGCAGAGCCGCGGCATTGGTCAGGTAGGACAGGCCGTGACCGAAATGGATGGCGTGACCCAGCAGAACGCCGCGCTGGTGCAGGAGTCTGCGGCGGCAGCGGCTTCGCTGGAAGAGCAAGCCAGACACCTCACCCAAAGTATTGCCAGCTTCCGCCTCCCGGAACCAGCATAAGGCAATGTCTGATTGCCCGGCAGCGCTGCGCTTGCCGGGCCTGCAGGTTTATCGTTCGTAGGCCGGGTAAGGCGCAGCCGCCACCCGGCAATACCCTGACCACACTTCTTCCTGCCGCTTCGTCGTGACCCATCTCACATTAATTTCCTGGTCTATGCTTGATGTGCATGCGCGGCGGTTTGCCGCCGCACTTTCTCTTTTTCCCTCTGCGTAACGATAAACGTTAAGCACCCTGAGGAACACGGGTCAAACGAGGTGGTGGAATGACAGCTAAATCTATTACGTATTGGGGTTGTGAACACATTGATGCTAACACGGTTCGCTTCCATCTATGGGCCAGCGGTCAGGAGCAGATCTCCCTGCGCCTCAACGACGAAACGCTGGCGATGCACCCGACCGGTGACGGCGGATTCGAACTGACGGTTGACTACGTCAAACCCGGTTCACCCTACAGTTATATTCTGGCAGACGGCACTGCGGTGCCGGATCCCGCCTCCCGCGCCCAGCAAGGGGATGTCAACGGTCCTTCGCTGGTGTGCGATCCCGACAGCTATGTCTGGCGTAACACTGAATGGCAGGGCCGACGCTGGGAAGAGAGCGTGGTCTATGAACTGCACATCGGTACCTTTACCCCGGAAGGCACCTTCCGCGCGGCAGCCGACAAGCTGCCATATCTGGCCTCGCTGGGCATCACAATGATTGAACTGATGCCCGTATCGCAGGCGGGGGGTAATCGCAACTGGGGCTATGACGGGGTGTTGCTCTATGCCCCGCACAGCGCCTACGGTACGCCGGATGAGCTGAAAGCCTTTGTGGATGCCGCCCACGGCCTGGGGCTGTCGGTGGTGCTGGATATTGTGCTGAACCATTTTGGTCCGGAGGGGAACTACCTCCCACGCCTGTCGCCGGACTTTTTCCATCCGGAGCGAATGACCCCCTGGGGAAATGGCATCGCCTACGATGTAGCCCCCGTGCGTCAGTTTATGATCGGCGTGCCGCTGTACTGGCTGGAGGAGTTCCGCTTCGATGGATTGCGCTTCGACGCCATCGATCACATTGCAGATTCGTCTGAAAAACATATCCTGGTGGAAATTGCTGAACGCATCCGGGCGCAGATAACCGATCGCCCGATCCATCTCACCACTGAAGACAACCGCAACATTATCTCGTTGCATCCTTACGGTGAGGATGGCTCCCCATCGCTTTATACCGCCGAATGGAATGACGATCTGCACAATGCCATTCACGTCCTGGCCAGCGGGGAGACCCACGCCTGGTACCGGGACTTTGCGCATCAGCCGGAAAAATGGGTCGCCCGGGCGCTGGCGGAAGGGTTCGCCTATCAGGGAGAAATCACTCCCCGGGACCGGGAGCCACGCGGGGTGAAAAGCATCGACCAGCCGCCGGTGGCCTTTGTCGACTTTATCCAGAATCACGACCAGGTGGGGAACCGGGCGCAGGGGGATCGTCTGCTCTCTCTTATCGGGGAGGATCGCACCCGGGTGCTGCTGGCCGCGCTGCTGCTGTCGCCGCATATCCCGCTCATGTTTATGGGCGAGGAGTTCGGCGAAACCCGGCCATTCCTCTTCTTTACCGATTTTCACGGTGATCTTGCGCGGGCGGTACGGGAAGGACGGGCGAAGGAGTTCGCCGACCATGCCAGCCACCAGGAGGTGGGCGTGCCCGATCCGAATGCGCTGGAGACCTTTACACGATCGAAACTCGACTGGGACAAAGTTAACCAGCCGGAGGGGGAAAGCTGGCTCAGCTTCACCCGCCACCTGTTGCAGCTGCGTCAGCAGGTGATTGTGCCGCTGCTGGCAACCGCCCGCAACGGTGGGGGCAAGGTGCTGGACATAGCACCCGGCTGCGTGGCAGTCACCTGGACGTTTCCACGGGGAACCCTGTCGCTGGCGTTTAACGTCGGCGGCCATACGGAGGCGTTGCCCGATCTGCCGGGTGAAACCCTCTTTGCCTGGCCTGAGATCCATACCGAATTTCGGCCCGACACCCTTATTGTCCGCTTTGCCCCTGGAGAACCAACCTGATGATCCCCACAGCGACCTGGCGTATCCAGTTTCGTAATGGCATGACGTTTGATCGTGCCGCCAGTCTGGTGCCTTATTTGCAACAACTTGGCATCAGCCATCTGTATGCCTCGCCGATTTTTACCGCTGCCCGCGATTCGACCCACGGCTATGACGTGACCGACGCCAATGAGATCGACCCGGCCATTGGCGGTCGCGCCGGATTTGAACGGCTGGTCAGCGCCCTGAAGGCGGCTGGCCTGGGGCTGATTCTCGATATCGTCCCGAACCATATGTCCACCTCGCTTGAAAACGCCTGGTGGCGCGATGTGATTGAACACGGCGAGAAGAGCCGCTATGCCCGTCACTTTGATATCGACTGGTCCCGTCGCCTGACGCTGCCGTTTCTGGGCGATGACTTTGACGTGGTACTGGCGAACGGGGAGATCAGCATCCAGCGCGATCCCAACACCGGTAAACCGGCGCTGGCCGTTTATGACAACTTCTATCCGCTCACCCCGGAGAGCTGGATGGGACGCGAGGAAGAGGTTCTGAACCTGCGCGAGCCTGAGGCGATCGCACGCCTGCATGACCAGCAGCCGTGGCGGCTCACCAGCTGGCGCGACGCCCCGCGGGATCTCTCCTGGCGGCGCTTCTTCGAGATCACCGGCCTGGTGGGGGTGCGCGTTGAGGACGACGCGGTCTTTGATGACAGCCATGCCCTGATCCTGGCCCTGGTGCGGTCGGGGGCGGTGGACGGGCTGCGCATCGATCATGTGGACGGTCTGGCCGACCCGCGCGCTTACCTGCAACGTTTGCGGCAGGAGGCGGGAGCCGATTGCTACATCACGGTAGAGAAGATCCTCAGTAAAGGGGAGAACCTCCCCGCAGACTGGCCGATCTCCGGCACGACCGGGTATGAATTCATCGCCTCACTCTCGGAAGTGCTGGTGGATGACGACAAAATCGACAGCCTGCGTCAGGCCTACGACGCGGTGGTGGGTAGCCCGGTGGACATGCACGCTGAACTGCGTGCGGCGCGCCTGCTGATGGTGGATCGCAATTTCGCCGGGGAGTTTTCCACACTGCTGACGCTGGCCAAAAAACTGGCGCACGTGGAAGGCGTGGCGATTGATGAAGAGCTGCTGCGCCTGGCGCTGCGGGAGCTGCTGGTGGCCTTCCCGGTCTATCGCACCTATGGCACCGCGCAGGGGATGTCCAGTGCGGATATCCGGCTGCTACAAAACGTGCTGACCCACGTTAACGCCGACCCGGACGCGCTCACGCTGTTGACCCGTATCCTGACCGGCGAAGTCAGCGATGAGGCCCGCGATACCGCCAGCCAGTTCCGCACCCGTTTCCAGCAGCTGACCGGGCCGCTGATGGCGAAATCCGTAGAGGACACGCTGTTTTTCCGCCAGCACATGGATCTGGCGCTTAACGAAGTCGGGGCCGAACCGGTGCCGCGCGCCTTCTCGCTGACGCGTTTCCATACCGAAATGACGGCGCGACGTGAGCGCCAGCCGGATGCGCTCTCGGGCACCTCAACCCACGACACCAAGCGCGGGGAAGATGCCCGCGCCCGGCTCTATACTCTGACAGAAGCGCCGCAGGTATGGGCCGAGTGCGTGGCCCGCTGGCAGCAACTCAACCAGACCCATGTCCGCTTTCTGAACGACGGCACGGCGCCGCGAGCCGCTGACACCTGGATGTTATATCAGGCGCTGGCGGGAGTCTGGCCACCTGGACTCGATCCCCAGGATGCAGCGGGTCTGAACGCGCTGGAAGTGCGCTTCCTGGCCTTTGTGGAAAAAGCGCTGCGCGAGGCCAAGCTGCGCACCGACTGGGTAGACAGCAACGAAGCCTATGAGACGGTGGTGCTGGAGTATGCCCGCCATCTGCTCTCACCGGACAATCAGGATTTTCTGCGCGACTTCAGCACCTCGTTACGCCCGTTTATCCGCGCCGGGCTGGTAAACAGCCTGAGCCAGACGGTGATCAAACTGACCGCCCCGGGCGTACCGGATGTGTATCAGGGCAGCGAGGGGCTCAACTTTAGCCTCGTCGACCCCGATAACCGCCGCGAGCCGGATTTCGCGCAGCTCAGCCAGCAGCTCAACAGCGCTGATGTGCATACCCCCTCCCGTGAGGCGAGCTGGCTCGACGGCCAGCTTAAGGTGTATGTCACCCGCACGCTGCTGAATCTGCGCCAGCGTAAACCGGCGCTGTTCCGCTTGGGCAGCTATGTCGCGTTGTTGACCCGGGGTGAAAGGGCGGACAAAGCCATCGCCTTTGCCCGCGTGGATGACGACGACGTCTTGATCGTGGTTGCACCGCGTCTGGCGTTTGCCAGCGCCGCACAGACGTTTCCACTGACCGGCGCGGCACTGTGGGGCGATACGGAGGTTGTCTTGCCTGCTGAACTGGCCGGGCGTCGCTATCAGGACTGTTTCAGCGGTGAAATCGTTATACCGGGCGAAAGCCTGAAGTTACATGATGCACAGGATTGCTGGCGGGTGTTACTGGCCTGCGGCTAATAATGATGGTTCGAGGGAGAGATGTTATGGCAAATAATAAGATCTATCAGATTGAGGCGGGGCAGAGTTACCCGCTCGGCGCAAACTACGACGACAAAGGCGTCAATTTTGCGCTCTTTTCGGCTTGTGCCGAACGCGTTGAGCTATGTCTGTTTGATCCGACGGGCCAGCATGAAATTGCCCGTCTGGAGCTACCGGAATACACCCATGAAGTGTGGCACGGCTACGTTCCGGATCTGCAGCCGGGCGCGCTGTATGGCTATCGTGTGTATGGTCCTTACGATCCCGAAAACGGCCACCGCTTTAACCCGCATAAACTGCTGCTCGACCCCTATGCCCGGGCGTTAACCGGCGAGCTTAACTGGAACGCCGCCCATTTTGGCTATGAGCTGGGGCATGACGATCTCGATCTCAGCTTTGATACCCGGGACAGCGCGCCGTTTACCCCGAAATGCCGGGTTATCGACCCCCGGGTGTTCGACGCCCAGGACCCGCATCGCCCGGCGGTGCCGTGGTCTGAAACCATTCTTTACGAAACCCACGTGAAGGGTTTTACCCAGCTTCACCCAGCCGTTCCGCCTGAGCTGCGCGGCACCTTTGAAGGGATGGGGCATAAAGCGATTGTGGATTACATCAAAAGCCTCGGCATCACCTCGGTGGAGCTGCTGCCGGTGCACGCCTTCCCGGACGATCAACATCTGCTGGACAGGGGACTGAAAAACTTCTGGGGGTATAACACCCTGAACTTCTTCTCCCCGGCGTCGCGCTATTACGGTCCGAACGGCATCCAGGGATTCCGCGATATGGTGCGCGCCTTCCACGATGCGGGTATCGAAGTGATCCTGGATGTGGTCTATAACCACACCGCCGAGGGCAACGAGCTGGGCCCGACGCTCTCTTTCAAGGGGATCGACAACTTTTCCTACTACCGGACCATTGCAGGCCAGCACCGTTACTATGTGAATGACACGGGTACTGGCAACACGGTGAATACCTCCCATCCCCGTGTGTTGCAGATGATCATGGACTCCCTGCGCTACTGGGCCGAATCGATGCATATCGACGGTTTCCGCTTTGACCTCGGTACTATTCTAGGTCGCGAGCCGGAAGGATTCGACCAGCGCGGGGGCTTTTTCGATGCCATGATGCAGGATCCGCTGCTCTCCCGGCTGAAGCTGATTGGTGAGCCGTGGGATATCGGCCCGGGCGGGTATCAGGTGGGGGGCTTCCCACCCGGCTGGGGCGAGTGGAATGACAAATATCGCGATACCGTGCGCGAATACTGGCGCGGGGATAACGTCTCCTCGGACTTTGCCGCGCGTCTGCTCGGTTCCGGCGATCTCTACGACCAGCGCGGTCGCCGTCCGTGGGCGAGCATCAACTTTATCACTGCCCATGATGGTTTTACCCTGAACGACCTGGTCTCTTACAACGAGAAGCACAACGAGGCAAACGGCGAAGATAATAACGACGGCCACAATGATAACCGGTCATCGAATTATGGCGCCGAAGGGCCTACCGACGACGAGCAGATTAATGCCCTGCGCGAACAGCAGAAACGCAACTTCCTCACCACGCTGCTCTTTTCGCACGGCACGCCGATGCTGCTGGCGGGGGATGAGTTTGGCCGCAGCCAGATGGGGAACAACAACGGCTACTGTCAGGACAGCGAGATCAGCTGGGTGCACTGGGAGGATCTGCCGGAAAGCGCCGAGATGCTGCGTAATTTTACCCGGCATCTTATTGAGCTGCGTACCCGCCAGCCGCTGTTACGCCGCGAGAGCTGGCGTGATGGGATGGAGATCCTGTGGTACAACGCGGGTGGCGGCCTGCAACTGCCAGAGCACTGGGATGAAGGCACCACCCTTGGGCTCTATCTGACCCGGGCCGATTTAGAGGCAGAAAACGGGATTTGGCAGGAGGTGCTGCTGCTGATCAATCCATACGAGGCTGCGGTACCGTTCCGTATTCCGGATTGCGGCGAGGGTGGCTGGGTGCTGGAGCTAAGTACGGTGCAGGATGACAACCTGGGCCAGGATATCACCCCGGATACTGACTTCCCGCTGGCGGGCCGCAGTATCGTGCTGTTGCGTCGACCTTAACGGTTAGCCCGGGCTCTCTCCCAGGGGCTGGAGGTATCGTCGTCGGCTTTGGCCGGCGCGGTATCTTCCAGCGAATCCAGATAGAGGGCCTCGACTTCGGCGCGAGCCCAAGGCGTGCGGCGCAAAAATTTGAGGCTGGATTTGACGCTGGGGTCGCTGTTAAAGCAGTTGATTTTAATCAGCTTGCCCAGCTGCGCCCAGCCATAGCGCGCCACGAGGGCGTTAACCATCATCTCAAGGGTGACGCCGTGCAGCGGATCTCTGGAAGGGTGAGCGGTCATATGCATCCGGTTATTATTAAAGGTCTTAAAGCGGGGAAGAGTACAAGAAAAGCCGGAAGCCAGCAACGTTACCCGTCGACATTGCAGGCCGAATATTACCTCAATCTCACTGGAATTTATGCCAGTAAAAACTGGAGCAATAATGTGAAGAGATAAACCCTTATTGCCATTACCTGATATGCGGTCCCCCAAAATGTAAGGGGTTGATCGCAGGGCGCTAAATGGATAGCTTGCGTCGGCCATCGTGAAGGCAAGCGCAGCGCTCCCGGCATTATGTTCCTGTGCGATTAAGAGGATTTTTATGACTGCAGTTGATGAATTAAAGATGAAGTATCCAGGTGCGACTGTCTGGCAGATGGGTGACAGTCCAGCACTGGCCAGCGAGCTTGCAGACCTGATCAGAAAGGGGATAAAAACAGCCACCTGTGGCTCCCTGGCCTCTTATCAGCAAGAAGGCGCGAGCTCCACCATTGGCGGTTACATCATTATCCTGGATGGGCAAGCGCGACCTGCCTGCGTTGTCAGGCTGGTTTCAGCGCGTCTGACGCGTTTTTGTGATGTCAGCGCTGAGTTTGCCCGCAAAGAAGGCGAGGGCGATCTTAGCCTTGCGTACTGGCGCAAAGAGCATGAGCGCTTCTTTACGCAGGAAGGCTCTTTTTCGGAGGATATGGAGCTTGTTGCAGAAGAGTTTGAGGTTGTTCGTCTAACGTGAAACCGCTACAACAGTAGCGGTCACGCGTCTATCCCCTATCCCCATCACGATCCCCAGCGCGTCCGCAAATACCGTACCGCATCCTGCGCCTGGGGCTGATTCAGATTGTCCTCGCGGAACAAAATCGTGCCGTCGATGTTCGGCTCAGATTCATTCAAATCAAGCTGTTTTTTCAGCTCCGGCACGCCGCCTTGCACCGTCCAGTCGGGCTCTTTGCTCGATGGCTCGCCCACTTTATAGAGCGCCACGCCAATATAGAGGCGCGTATGGGTCGGTTTCACCACACCGGCCCACCATTTTGCCAGCACGTCATAGCGTGCGGCATCCCGGGCAAAAGGCCAGTAGAGCTGGGGGGCGATGTAATCCAGCAGACCCTGCTGCACCCAGCGGCGGGTGTCGGCGAAAGACTCGTCGTAAGCCGCCGCACCCCGGGTATCGGACCCGGCCGGGTCGTGGGAGCGGTTACGCCATACGCCTGCCGGACTGACGCCAAACTCCACGTTCGGGTTTAGCTGTTTAATGGTCCGCGACACCTGGGTAATCAGCTGCTGGGTGTTGTTGCGCCGCCAGTCGGCTTTTGAGTCAAAGCCCTGACCGTACTGGCGATAGGTCTGGCTGTCGTTCAGCTTCGAGCCTGCGGACTCGGCATAGAAGTAGTCATCAAACTGCACGCCGTCGACCGGATAGCGCGACACCACTTCCGCCACGATGCTGGTGATCCAGTCCCGGACTTCCGGGATGCCGGGGTCGAGGACAAAGCGATCGCCCGCGGTGCGGATCCACTCCCGATGCAGGACATAGACGCTGGGCGGATTCAGCTTCAGGGTTCGGTTCAGCTCGGCGACCGTACCCGGGCGGATATTGGTCGAGACGCGGTAAGGGTTAAACCAGGCATGCACTTTCATCCCACGCTTGTGGGCTTCATCCAGCATAAACTGCAGCGGATCGTAACCGGGATCTTCGCCTATTTCGCCGGTCAGCATGTCGGACCACGGCAATATTTTAGAGGGCCACAGAGCCGTGCCGTCCGGTTTCACCTGGAAAAAAACGGTGTTGATCCCGAGGCTTTTCAGGTTATCCAGCTTATCGGTCAGGGCCTTTTGCTGCATGGCGTTCCGCGCCGGTGCGCCGCGGCCATTCACTGACGCCTGGGGCGGCCAGTCGAGACGGGAGACGGTTGCCAGCCAGACGCCGCGCACCGGCTCGTGGCGCGCGCTTTTATCGGGCAGGGGCTGTTTCGCGACCGGCGGTAGCGGCGTTACCAGAGATTTGGGGGGAGTTGAGCTGCAACTGACCAGTATAAGCGCGGCGATGAGCGCGCCGGAGCGCTTAAGGTGAGTGGCAAGCTGAGAACGACGTGAACAGGCGATGATAAGCTCCAGTTATACGAATGTCGCCGGGTACGTTTATTGTCGTTCTATTCGGAGGGAAGTCAATGCTGTGACCCTGCTGTCTGTCCCCCTGGGTTTCAATTGTTCAGCGAAAAATGTGTTAGGGTTCAGTTGACTATGGCGTCCTTCTGTTGACTGCAAGGTTGACCCATTTGTTACCAGGGGTATTATTTGTTCGTGTAAGTATTTTATTCTTGCTGCTTAGCAATGCGCCAAACAGCCGAACGATCACCTCCTACTCAGGTATTTCAACAGCAGATGCAGGCACAACACATTTTTCAGTTCTGGAAAGCGGTCGAGGCGCTCACGCCTCAGAAACTCGACAAAGATAATCCCGACGATCTGTTCCGGCCAGCCTATAAAGTTGCGCAAGGTGGCAATCTCCCCTGGCGCGATACCAGACACACCGATAAACCTCTTAAGGATGACAAAGTCTGGCTCTATACCGCGCAATGCGGTGTTTATGATGCCACGGCGCTTTCTCAGCAACTGGAAGAGAAGATTGGCGCGCATGATGATGTCGTTGAAGAGAGGGGACGAGTCAATAGTCGGCTTTTTGATATTAGCTTCAATGAGCAGGGCATACCGCTTTATCAGACATTTATGCTGTCGCTCTCCGCATGGGCTGCCGGTCAAATCCTGCACCATAAAGACGGCGTGGCGGCGCTTGAGAACAACGTTCCCGTAGATTTTTCCGACTTGCCTCCGCCAGGTGACACTCTCCCTCTTGTTGATAGTGGGTTCGCCGGTTTTGATGCCTTAACCCTGCGTCTTATGCAATGGATAGCCGATGAAGCCGCGCTTTTAGAGGCTAACGGGAACAGCCCGGATATCGACTGGATCCAGAAGCTGGTGGCGCTGGTGGTTGATAAAACGCTTTTCCCGCACTCAACCTTAGAATCTGAGTTTGTCTGTCTTGTGAAATGTATCCAGGTTAAGGCACCGAAGCCCGCCGGGGAGGAGCCAACACCGGATAACAAAGATAGAGAAAAGAAGGTTGATCCCGTACAGGATGGTTTATTAAACAGTTTTTATATCAGCGAGCTGCGTAATCTTGGCCGCGCCTGGCAGCAAAACGATGCAGGACCGGGATTCGTTGAGTATATGCGTGCTGTCTCTGAACCTGACAGAGCGCGTATCGACCTACGTTCACCCGAGGGTTTACGGCTCGCCTTTCAGCGGTTGCTTCCCACGCAACCCCCTGCGGGCGCCTGGCCTTCGCTTTATCCCCTGGCATTCAGCCAACAGTTAGCGGTTAACGAGATCTGGCGTCGCCACGCCGATCAAGCCGGTATCTTTGCCGTGAATGGTCCTCCCGGGACGGGGAAAACCACCTTATTGCGGGATGTGGTTGCCGCGGTGGTGACGCAACGGGCCGGGAGTTTGATTCGCCATGAAGATGAGGTCTTCGCGGGCAAAAATATGCTGATTCTTGGGGATGACAGATACCCTTACTATCCTCTGCATCCTGCAATAAAGGGGTCTTCGATTGTCGTTGCCTCCGCAAATAACGGCGCGGTGGAAAATATCTCGCTTGAACTGCCCGGCGCAGACGCCGTGCCGGAAAGCGTGCATGGTGAAAGTGATTATTTTGCCGATCTGGTTTCAGAACTGATCGGTAAGCCGGGTTGGGGTTTGCTGGCGGCCAGACTGGGCAACAAAGGCAACAGGAACACTTTTATGAAGGTGTTCTGGTGGAGAAAACCGGAAGAGAATAAGGATACGCCGTTATTACCTCCAGATACGTTCACGCCTCAGCGGGGAGAAGGGCTGGCTTATCATCTCAGACTGATAAAAGCCGGGAAAAGAAAACCGGCCATCTCCTGGGATAAGGCGAAATTGAATTTTAAACAGGCGCAGGAGCGGGAAGAGGCGATACGTAAGCAGCTGATCGACTACGCAACGTTGGATAAGCAGATCGATGAGATTCATCAGCGCATTCTGGAAAAGCGCGACGTCCGGACGCTGACGGCAGACCAACTGACTCAGGCTCAGGAGACGCAGGCGAAGATCCAGGTCGAAAAAATCGAGCATCAGGCCCTTTACGCTGAATGGAGCGGGCAGCTTGAGGCTGCCGGCAAGTGCCTGGAACAGCATGGTTCCCATAAGCCCACCTTCCTGGACTGGATCTCCACATGGGGACGCGCCCATCGTGAATGGCGGGAGCGTTATCATCGTTTAACCCAGGAGAGCGATCGCCTTCGCGCAAAGATGGGGATATACCAGACAGAACGGGATGCCCTCGAACGCAAAGAGAAGGAGGCAGAGAAGAGCGTTAGGGACCAGACGCGGCAGTTGCAGGAGATTGATCGTGCTCTGAGCGAGATGCACCTGGAGCTTATCTCAACGCAAGCGCGGTCAGAGCAGGCAAAATCGGCACTGGGTGATGTCTGGCCCGATCCCCATGCCAGCGATGAGGTGCGGGAGAAGTCCGCGCCCTGGGCGGACGACGCGTGGCAAAAAGCCAGACAGGCGTTGTTCCTGGCCGCCCTGGATGTTCACAGGGCCTTTATTGAGCATCATCCGGAGCCGTTCATCAGCAACATCAATCTGGTGAGTAACTGGCTACAAGGCAAGAATTTGTCCGAGGAGCAGGCTGAGCTGGCGCTTAATTCCCTGACGCTTGTCGTTCCCGTCATTTCAACGACCTTTGCTTCCGTCCCGCGCATGTTTAAACGGATTGGCAGGGAAGCGATTGGCTGGTTGCTTATCGATGAAGCGGGGCAGGCGTTACCCCAGCAGGCCGCAGGCGCCATCTGGCGTGCAGCCCGAACGGTTGTCGTAGGGGATCCAAAACAGCTGGAACCGGTTAGCGGGATCGCTAAAGTCGTGGAAGGGGCGCTGGCGCAGCATTATGGCGTTTCAGCGTGCTGGTGGCCGGGGATGGTGTCGGCGCAAATCCTGGCCGATCACACGATGGATCTGGGCACGCTTTTGCCTGACCCGGATAATGGGCAGGTCTGGGTTGGCTGTCCGCTTCGCGTTCATCGCCGCTGTGACGATCCGATGTTCACCGTCAGTAATGCGGTTGCTTATGACGGTCTCATGGTTCATGGGAAAAAGGCGGTATCCTTGCCCTTGCCGGAAAGTTGCTGGATTGATGTCGAAGGCAAGGCATGTGAAGGGAACTGGATTGCAGAGGAAGGTGAAGCGGTCAGAACGTTGTTATCGGGCCTGCGTGATAGTCATGGCGTAAAGCCAGACAATATTTTCCTGGTTTCACCGTTCAAAGATTGTGCGCAGAAGTTATCCCAACTGGCGTCTGAACTAGGGTTTGACACTCAAAAGACCGGCACAGTGCATACCACCCAGGGTAAAGAGGCCAGCATTGTGATATTTGTCCTTGGGGGAAATGTTCAGCGGCCCGGCGCCAAATCATGGGCTGCCAGCCGGCCTAATCTGCTTAATGTTGCAGTCAGCCGGGCGAAACAACGCTTGTACGTCATCGGTAATCGTGCGGAGTGGCAGAAACAGCGCTACTTCTCCACGCTGGCGAACGGTTTACCCGCTGAGTAAACGGAAAGAGGGCACATTTCGTGCCCTCTTATTACGTTTCGTGACACTGTCACCACTATGAAACAGAGTGGCGATACGCAGACTGGCGAACCTTCTCAACCGCCGCCTTTCCGGCGATAAACGCATGGTCCGAATTGTAGTATTCCCACTCGCTGTAACGTCCGGCCAGCGTGATGCCGTGCAGCAACAGCCATTTTCTGATCATCTCAACGTTCTCTTTACGCTGCTGGTCATAGATGACATAGGCGTAAGGGATATCGATTTGATTGCTGGTGAGGATCTCATCGGTTTCCGAGATGATCCCAACCTCGATGCACTCCTGAATACATCTGTCGATCAGCGCCTGGCCGTCAGCGGGCAGCGGTTTTTCCGGGGAGTAGCTTATCTCACAGGTGAGGCCGCACGCACCCGGCGGACTGCAGAACGGACTGGCGTTGCCCTGTACGAAAATACGGTGGAATACGGTTTTGCCAGCGTAATAAATCCAGTGTTTATCCGTCAGGGTGTCGCGATTAACGCCCAGATTGACGCAGCGGACGGAGACATGGCGCAGGCCTTTTGCGGCTTTACGAATTTCTGGCGGTACTTCGTCACCCATCAGACGGATAAGCTCCGGCAGCACCAGCGTGCTGATCATCTGCTCATAACGGTACTGCCTGCCGTCAGAGAGCACGACAATATGCTGATTGACGTAGATTTTGCTGACCTCGGCGCCGGTCTCAATGCGGCCCTTTATGTGCGGCACAAAGCCGGACATCAGCGCCTGAAAACCGCCTTTCAGGGGGTAGCCGAAACGCGCGTTGGGTCCCATAGGCTTCGCCGTTTCGCCCAGCGCACCTTCGATGATCTGGTCCAGATCGGGCAAGGGGACGCGTCCGCCCAGCCATGAGGTCTCCATCTCTGAGAGTGGCACCGTCCATAATTTTTTATTGTAGGGAATGGCAAAATGACGGGCGATCCCTTTGCCCCAGGTTTCATAGATGAAAGCTTCAAAACTGCCTTCCGGCGGTACGTTCTGGCCTGTGCTGGTGTAGTCCGGCACCGCGCCATCGGCACAGCAGTCATGATGATGGCGGCGATGCGTCTCGGCACTATTCCCACAGGTCGAGGCCATGCTTTTCACCTCTGACCCGGTACCGTAACGCGCCTCGATGGCACCCAGAATACACTCTTTGATCACCGGCGCCGGCAAGCCGTAAAGCGATCCCTGGAAGGGATAGCGGGTATAGACGCCGTCGGTATAGACCCAGGCCTCGCGGATCTGCCAGTGGATATTGTCACCCAGTAAGATGTTGTATAACGCCAGCACCTCTTCATCGGCGGAAAACATAATGTGTCCCGCGTAATCGAAGGTAAATCCTTTGTCCTGAACCGAGCGGCACAAGCCTCCCACCGTCTCATTACGCTCCAGTAAGGTTGCCCCTTCGCCAAAATGATAGGCTGCGCTCAGACCGGTTGGCCCGGCGCCCAGAATTAAGCATGGCTCTACTTCTGAACCCGTTCTGGCAGGGGGGATCAGGCGTAAAACTGCCTGAGGTGAGACATCCTCGCCTCCGGCATCCGTTGTCGCCGTCTCCTGCGCCTGATGACGAGAGAGCGCCTGCCCAATCAGCTCATGCATTTTTTGCACGGTTGTGTCCCAGGAGGTACTCGCGACGATGTTTTGCATGATCTGCCGCTGCGAAGCGCGCTCTTCCTCAGACAATGCCAGTGCCTCTTCGCAGGCCGCGACAAAGGCGGCATGATCCCTGGCGACCGCCACAATGTGGCCATAGGGTTTTTCAACATCGGCGATGGCGGTACTCACCACAGGAAGCTGCGCGGCCATGTACTCCAGTACTTTCGTCGGACTGATAAAGCGAGTGGATTCATTCAGCGCAAACGGCATCAGGCAGACGTCCCACCCGGCAAGGAAATGGGGCAGAGCCTGATAAGGCTGCATGCCAGGGTAATGGATATTGCTTCGTTGCGGCAGGGTAGACGGATCTATCTTCACGACCGGTCCAACCATCACGATTTGCCACTCCGGGTGCGCATCGGCAAGGGCGGCGATCAGCGACAAATCCATGCGTTCATCGATTACGCCGTAATAGCCCAGGCGCGGGTGCGGAATAGCGTCCTGCAGAGGATGGTGATTTGCCCGATCCAGCGCCTGTTCAAAATGCACCGCATCCACGCTACTGGCAAAGCAGTGAATGTTCGGGTGGCGTCCTTTTCTTGCCGCATACAGGCTTGGCCCGCCAGTAAAGACAATATCCGCCCGCGTCAGCAGGGCTGACTCTCGTTGCAGCAGCTGGCGGGGCGCTTTTTCAAAGGCGGCCAGTTCATCCATGCAGTCATACACCACAACGGCGGGGGCAAAGACCTTCAGCAGAGGGAGGGCCATCGGCGTGTAGAACCAGACGACCGGGGTTTCATCCTCTTCGCGTATCTCCGCCAGCAGTGTTTCCAACCAGGCGATCTGTCCGTCATGGAAACCCGGCTCTGTTGACGGCGTCTGCGGTTGGATGACCGTGACATTCGGCGCGGGTTGGGAAATCTTCAGCTCAGGTTTTCCAACGGAATGCAGCGGCTCTTCGATAAAGAAGATCTGGTAGTGCTGAGCAAGCCGTGTCATCAGATGTTGCGGGCGCTGAAAAACAAAATCCCAGCGCAGGTGACTAAAAACATAGATTTTTTTCATGCCTGATACCTCTGTGCTGGTGCAGGTAGTGACGCCAGTTAGTTGGTGAAAGTGTTCCAGCCGGGTCTGGACATGTTTAAGAGCCCGGGCGTAAACGGCATTCAGCTCTCGCTCTTTGTCGGGCCTCACATCCCATAAGCCAGAGTGATGCCAGTTTGCGTTATTCTCCCAGTCGGGGCGGTCGATAATCGGGTAAAGGCAAATGCCTGCAAGCTCTACGCCTGCCAGCTGCGCCTGAGCCACCTCTGAGACGACATCGTTAATCCAGGCGCCGCGCCCGCTACCCACATGGCTGGTTTCGGCAAGCAGAATAGGGCGGCGATAACGTTCCCAGGTCTCCTGCAACATTTCGTGCAATCGCCGTCGCCGACCGTCACCCAGATGCCACGGCAGGCGCTGGTTGTTGCCCATCATCCACTGATTGTCGTGGTAGTAATTGGCGCCTATCAGATCCAGATAGCGCGGATGGCCACCCAGCTCAGGCTCATGCCTGCCTGTCAGCATGTCCCACGCCTGAAACTGCGCGGTACGAAACGCTTCGGTTTGCTCAATGTTTGCAGGGTCGTCATCCGGTGAAATCAGATGGATTAACGGGTCGCAATGTAAAATTCGCGCTCTGGGATCGGCCGCCAGGATGGCGTCGCAGGCGGCTATGGCAGCACGAACAAGTTGTCGCTTGACCAGCTCGCTTTCGCCCACGCCCGGCGGGGAGGTGGGAAACAATCCTTCCGCAATGCCCCAGGCGGTGAATGAGATTTCGTTAATGGGAGAGTAGACCGGCGGCTCCTCATACCAGGGGCGCAAAAACGCGGCCAGCGAGCCACACAGATGAGCGAAGCGAGAGACAAATTCCGGTGAGAAAAAATCGAGATTAGCGGGAAAGCCGTAATGACAGATCGTCCAGCAAATCTGGATACCGTTCTCTTTTGCCGACATCATTTTTTTTGCGACGGTGGTAAAGTCGTAACTGCCTGATTTATCAACAAGACGCCAGCCGACGCTCTCTCTTACCGTGTGCATGTTGAACGGCTTAAGCGCGCGGTAATCCTCGGCATACCGTACGTCATGCGCCGTTGCGTTATCCATTGAAAGGGGATGACCCGCCCGGGTGATAAAATCAGCGCCTTCGAATCCTGCCTGCCAGAATGACCTGAATATCGCCATATACATTGCTCCCTTATGGGCAGTTTTAAATATACACAGCCAGTATGTTTAAATTTATTGGCCTTTTTTAATTACCCATACCCATGGCGAAAAATACATCCGCGGAAAATTTCGAGTATTATTTTTCGTAAAACATTCAACCATAACCATCCTCTCCGAATAATTTTAAACCAGCAAAACAGGGCAACAGGAATACCCCGGAGTTCACCCGTTATATGTTGACGTCCTGGTCTTCAATGAGTAAAAATCACTGTCTTATTCATCAATGATAGCCTGACTTCCTGGCGCTACGCGGCGTTTTTCAGCATGTTCCGGCTTCGCCTGTTAAAAAGATGAATAAAATCATTGGTTGCTGGTGGTCCTTTTTTTATTGGATGCGTTTCGGTTAAACGATAATAATGCTTAACCGGGTCTTTAAATAATGATCCCCCGTTTCGTTAGTTTGCTGGACTGTCGTCTTCATGAGGTCTGTCTTTTTCTGGCACTTTTGTCTTAGAGGAAATGGCCTATTAATGATTGATTCAGATATTTAATTCCGAGGGCTTCTCGCTCTTGAGAATATAAAGCGTGGAGTATTAGTTTTCTCTCATACCAGGATATTGTGAACACCTTTCAATAGTTACAACATACAATGTGCCCTCATATTCAAACGTACCTAAACATCGTGCCCTGAACAGTCGCTTAACAGAAAAATAGGGTGGGCTGCCCCTTTTTATCCCTTGTGGGGGATAAATTGAATTTAACCGCTATAGGGGTTATTTTTGTTTTATCCCCTACAGGGTTTTTTCTAAAATATCCTCTATGAGGGGTAAGCATGAAAGTAACAACGGCAGGTGCACTGGCACAGGCAGTCAGAGATCAGCGTAAGGTCAATAAGTTAACGCAATCGGAGACCGCTGAACAGGTTGGCATTAAACAAACTACGGTATCGGATTTCGAGAACAAACCTGAATCCACCAAGCTGGAAACCTTGTTCAAAATTCTCGCGGCGCTGGATCTGGAACTCCATGTGGTGAAAAGAGGGTCGACGCTGCCCGATAACCCCAGCTGGACAAAGGAGTGGTAAAAAGCGCAGATCCTGTTCTGGATGCTGGCCGCAATTGATGGTCACGGTAAGAATTTCAGTCTGTTTATCGAAGCGGACTCGCCCGGAAGCTGATGAAAGAGATGGCCGACCGCACGGATGAAGTAATCGCCACCGTCAGAGCGGAATTACCGGCGGATTTTCCGGAACAGATAAGCGGGGCGATTTTCCGCGGTCTGGCAAGCCAGGCGGCGAGAATAAGCCGCTTCGATTAAATCGGTACAAAAATTGGTAGGGTAGTACACGCCATTTGTAATTGTTAATGATATTTATTTTCATTATCATTTTTCTTTACGTAAGCAACTGTAAAGAAAAATGACATGCATATTCCCTCTACCCTAATACAGCAAACCCTGTGCGCCGTCGCCATTTCCCTGGCAATGCACTCTGGCGCTGCACTCGCTAAAACCTTTACCGAGAAAGATTTCGTCACCCAGCCACTTGGGCACGGCGTGTACGAGCTGGCCTACGATAAGGGTCAGCAGGCCCTTTATGCCGCGTCAGCACCTTCCTTTGATAAAAACAAAACGGACGGACTGGTCTTTAAGCTGGCGGCGCAGACGCTGCAAATTGAAGCGAAGATCCCCACGGAACGTCGCACATTCGCCGTCGCGCTGGACGAAGAAAATCATCGCCTTTATCTGGGTAATTCGCTGGAAGGGTCAGTCACGCTGCTCGATACCCGTACTGATAAAGTCATTAAAACAATTCAGCTGAGCGACACGTCAGATCCAGAAAATCGCGTGCACGTGCGTGAAGTAGTGCTGGATAAGAAGCATCAGCGTCTTTATGTCTCGGGGATAGGGCGTAAGGATAAAGGATTACTCTGGGTTGTGGATACCGAGAAGCAGGCACTGGCCCAAACCCTTGAAAAACTTGAGCCGGTCGGGTTTGCAGTAGATGAAGCGGGCGACAAAGTGTATGTCGTGTCGGGCGTCGGGGAGCTGATCGAGCTGGATGCTAAAACATCGAAGCTGCTCAGCCGCGTGAAGGTCGATCCTGCCGATCCGGAGCACTATTTCCTGAATATCGCGCTAAACAGTGCCAAAGGGGTGGGGTATATCGCCGACACCAACACCAAAGATGTGCTGGTTGTGCAGTTGGACACCGGCAAGCTGCTTCATCGTGTACCGACTCCTAATTCCGTTGGCGTGCTGTACAACCAGGCACGGGAAGAGGTCTACGTCACCCATCGTAACGATCGCCAGATTAGCGTGATCGATGCAAACACTTATCACCTGAAACACACCATTAAAACCACGGCGATGCCAAACAGCCTGGTGCTGTCTGCCGATGCCAGCAAGCTCTATGCCAGCGTCAAGCAGGATGAGAAAGCTCACAAAGCTGACTACGTGCTCAAGATTGATTTAACCCAGCTCTAAGGATCCTGTTGTGATAAAGCAGACACGCATGGCCGTGGCGGTTTCGCTCGCCCTGGCAAACCTTCCTGCGGCCGTTTTCGCCGCGGAATCCACCGCCGTTAACGAAGATGAGCTGGTCGTGACCGCGACCGGCTTCAGCCAGGAGCGTCGCGAGGCACCAGCAACCATCTCGGTGGTGAATGAAAAGGAGCTGAACACCCGCTCTAACCAGAACGTCACCGAAGCCCTGCGCGAGATGCCGGGTCTCCTGGTGGGTAACGGCCACGGCAGCCTGGCGACTGGCGATGTCCAGATGCGCGGGATGGACTCCACCTATACCTCCTACATGGTGAACGGCATCAAACAGGCCACTCGCGAATCCCGCCCGTACGGCCACCATATCGGTACCGAGGCCGCCTTTATGCCACCGCTGGCCGCCATCGAGCGCATCGAAGTGATCCGCGGGCCGATGTCATCCCTGTATGGCTCTGACGCCATCGGCGGTGTGGTCAACGTCATCACTAAAAAAGCGTACAACCTGGAGAAGTGGACCGGCGTCCTGGAGGATAACTACTTCCTGCAGGAGAAGAGCGAGTACGGCAACACCAACCAGACCAATGCCTTTGTGATGGGCCCGGTGATCCCCGGTAAACTGGGGGTGAGCGTGGCCGCGGATTATCTCGACCGTCGTGACGATGATAGCGTCAACGACGAGCGTTTTGTGAAGCATCAGTCCGGCAACCTGGACGCAACGATCGCCCTGTCGCCAACGGAGACCCAACTCTGGGATCTGAACGCTACGAAAGGGAATCAGGAGAAAACGCATAACGATAAACAGTGGTACTGGGGCTTCGACCGCGACGCGGCTTCGCTGTCGCAGCACGCCTGGTATGGCGACATACTGGAGGTGAAGAACTTCGTCAGCTACGAGAAAGCGAAAACCGAGTACCGCGTGCCGGGAATGGCATCACAGTTTATTACCCAGAAAAACTACGAGGCGAACAGCGCCAACACCTTTACCCTCGGCGACCACAAGCTGACGCTGGGCATCAACTTTACCCGCAATGAGCTGGATGATGAGTTCGGCATTAAAGATAAAGAGGCGCCGGGCGTAACGCCGGTGAGCGAAATATCGCGCAACGGCTGGGCGGTATTCGCCGAAGATGCATGGATGATCGTCCCGGATTTCACCTTAACGACCTCGGCGCGTCTGGATCACGACAGCTACTTTGGTTATCACGTCACGCCTAAGCTCTACGGCAACTGGACCCTTGATGAAAACTGGGCGCTGAAGGGCGGTGTGTCGGCGGGCTATAAAAAACCGGATCTGCGCCAGAATAATGCCGGCTTTACCAGCGTGTATGGGGCTTATCCTTATTCGGAAATAGGCATCGGTAATGACGATCTCAAACCGGAGGAGAGCGTCAACACCGAGCTTGGCGTCTACTGGCAGCAGGATGCGCTGGCGCTGGACGCGACCGTCTTCTACACCAAATTCAAGGACAAAATCAGCGACCGGGTCATTTGTACCGCGTCGGCCTCGCAGCAGTGTAGGTATAATGGTTACGTCGCTGACTCCGTCTTCCAGTATTTCAACGTCAGCGATGCCGAAATCTACGGCGTGGAGCTGAACGGCGACTGGCAGGTCACCTCATCGTTGAGAGCCAATGCCAACTATACCTGGACTCACAGCGAACAGCAGAGCGGCGAGTATAAAGGTTACGCCCTGAGTGACTTCCCGGAAAGCATGGCTAACGTCTCTCTGACATGGAATGCGCTAAACGACCTGGAGTTATGGAGCAAAGCGAGCTGGCGCAGCACCTCACCGGACATCGGCAATTCCAGCGAAACAGAAGCCTACGCGCTGGTCGATTTAGGGGCGCGTTACCATCTGAACAAGAACGTTACACTCATGACCGGCATCTATAACCTGTTTGACGCAAACCCGATTTACCGCACCTCGTACAACCAGTCTTCGATGCTGGAAGGCCGCCGCTATAACTTCGGCGCCCGTATCGAGTTCTGAACCTTACTGCCGGAGCCGTCGTGCTCCGGCTTCTGCAATTGTTATTCCTCGTTTTTCTGCCGTAGAAAGTGATTATCAAAGCCGCCGACATGTGATACTTAGATTGGGAGACAACAAACCAGGATAACGAAAGATGTCGCAGAACAAAATTGCCCACAAAGTACAAAACCTCCAGTCATCGGCGATCAGAGAACTATTAAAACACAGCAAGATGGAAGGGGTGATTTCACTCGGTGGGGGCATCCCCAACCCGGATCTTTTCGATCGTGAAGGGCTGGAAATGGCAATGGAAAAGGTGCTATCCAGCACCTGGAAGGAGGCTTTTCAGTACGGTCTGAGCGAAGGTAGCCCGGAGCTGCGCGGCGAAATCTGCCAGCTGCTGAGCGGCAGGGGGATCCGCTGCGGTATCGACGAGGTGGTTGTCACATCCGGTTCCCAGCAGTCACTGGATATTCTGGCGCGCGCGCTGATCAACCCGGGCGACATTGTTGTCGTTGAACGTCCAACCTATCTCGCGGCCCTGCAGGTTCTGCAGCTAGCCGAGGCTAACCTGATGTCGGTGGGTACCGACGGCGAAGGGATGATCGTTGATGAGCTCGAAGCGCTGGTTAAGACCACGCCGATCAAAGCGGTCTACATCGTACCGACGTTTGGCAACCCAGGCGGCGTAACGCTGACAGAGCAGCGCCGCAAGCAGTTGGTGGAATTAGCGCAGCGCTACGATTTTGTGATTATCGAAGACGATCCCTACGGCGAAATTAATTTTACCGACGACACCTTCACGCCATTAAAAGCCTGGGCGGCAGAGATGGGGTGCAGCGATAACGTGATTTACACCTCGACCTTTTCAAAAATCCTCGCGCCGGGGGCAAGGGTAGGCTGGTTAGTGTTACCGGACTGGGTGAAGCGACAGGTGGTGATCCTCAAGCAAGCCACCGATTTACACACCAGCACATTGTCGCAGTCGCTCACTTATCACTATCTCACCACGGGACGACTGGCGGGACAAATCGCGCTGATCCGTGACGCCTATAAACACAAATGCGAGATCCTCTGCCAGGCGGTGGAGCGCGACCTGGGCGATCACCTGACGTTCCACAAACCGATGGGTGGCATGTTCCTGTGGGCGAAATTCAAATATGAGATGAATACTACCGAGTGGCTGAAAAAGACCCTCAACAACGGCGTGGTCTACGTGCCAGGGGAGTTCTTCTACTGTAACGAGCCGGATCACAACACGCTGCGCATGTCATACGTCAGCGTCACGGATGAAAATCTGCAAGAGGCGGTCGCACGGTTAAAAGCCTCCTTATAAGGGGCGCGGAAGTAAAACGGGTGGCGAAGGCCACCCGAATCATTGACTTAGCTGCGGATAAAATCGAGTAAGTCTTTGTTGATCGTATCAGGGTGCGTCGTGTGCATCCCGTGAGGATAGCCCGGATAAACTTTCAGCGTGCTGTTGCTGATAAGTTCATCCTGAAGCAGGCTGGCATTCTTATAAGGCACCACCTGATCGTCATCACCCTGCAAAATAAGCACCGGCACGGTAATCGCTTTCAGATCGTCGGTCTGGTCCGTCTCGGAAAAGGCTTTAATGCCTTCATAGTGCGCTTTCGCGCTGCCAATCATCCCTTGCCGCCACCAGTTCTGAATAGTCCCCTGGGATATTTCAGCCCCCGCTCGGTTGAAGCCGTAGAAGGGGCCCGTCGCCACGTCGAGATAAAATTGCGCCCGGTTTGCGGCCAGCGCTTTACGGAATCCATCAAAAACCTCCAGAGGTGTACCGCCTGGATTTTCCGGTGTTTTCACCATTAATGGCGGTACGGCGCTGATTAAAACCGCTTTCGCCACGCGACCCTGCGGTTGACCGTATTTCGCCACATAGCGTGCAACCTGTCCGCCGCCGGTGGAGTGACCAACATGGACAACGTTACGCAGATCCAGATGTTCCACAACGGCAGACACATCGGCGGCGTAATGATCCATATCGTGTCCATCGCTGACCTGACTTGAGCGGCCATGACCACGACGGTCAGAGGCAATAACGCGGAAACCTTCAGCTAAAAAGAACAACAGCTGGTTATCCCAGTCGTCAGCGCTTAATGGCCAGCCGTGGTGGAAGAAAATGGGCTGTGCATCTTTAGGACCCCAATCTTTATAGAAGATACTGACATCATCGTTGGTGGTAACAAATGACATGATAGACCTCTCGGGGAATAAAAGAACCTGAGTGAAGTGGGCTGCGTCCGCAGTTAAAGACGTACAGCCGCTAAGAAGTCTAGTTGAGAAGATTAACGATTGCTTCCTCCCAACGAAAGCGCATGCGTTCTGCGCAGTCGGCTGAGGCTAAACAACACTGAAACGACAGACGCAGCGACAGCGACCCACAGAGCGAAATGGACAGCCCGTTCATTCAACGTCTGGCCGGTTTCCGGCGATATCAAATTCAGAAGGATACCAACAACAGCGGCGCCCAGGCACTGCCCAAAAGTTCGGGCAATGGATAATACCCCGGATGCATAGCTTGCCTGTTCGCGGGCAACATTCGACAACATTTCCCGGTTGTTAGGACTCTGAAAACATCCAAATCCGATGCCGCAAACCAGGCTACGCAGGCCGATATCCCATACGGAAGGCGAGGCGGGCAGCATCGCCAGCAGGATCAACCCCACCACAAAGATGGCCAGCCCAACAGTGGAGATTAGCGGCGCAGAAACCGTGTCTGCCCAGCGGCCGGCATGGGGTGCAATGAGCACAATACCTATCGGCCAGGGCACGAACAGCAGCGCGGATACAACAGGGCTGTAGCCATATACGCTCTGAAACAGGAAAGGCAGTGCAACAAAGGTGATCCCCTGGCTGACAAAAGAGGCCAGTGACGTTAATGCCGCGAGGGTGAAACGTCCGTTCTTGAATATGACGGGCGGCAGTATGGGTGCCCGGGCGCGGCGGATATGCCAGATAAACAGCATCATGCTGAACAGGGCGAGGAGTCCCCAGCAGACCGCCACCAGGTGAAGGCTGTTCGCCGCCATAATCATTGCCCCCAAAAGGGTCGCTGACAGTACCGCGCCAGGGAGATCAAACGCCGTTTTGCCGGACGTTGATTTTCCGGGTAACGCCCTGAAAGCCAGCAACAGGGCTAAGGTTCCCGGAAGAATGTTAATGGCAAACAACCATTGCCAGCTCAGGGTATCCAGTATTGTGCCGCCCAGCACCGGGCCAATGGCGGTGCTGGATGCAATAAGCAGGGCATGCAGACCCAGCACGCGGCCAAGCAGTCGTCCCGGAAAAACGCTGCGCAGGATCGCCGGAGCAATACTTAACGTCGCCGCACCGCCGATCCCCTGCAGGATACGCATTGCCACAAGCATTTCAGGGGTAGTTGCCACTGCGCAGCCCAGTGAAGTCAGCGTAAAGGTGGTGAGCCCCGCAAGAAATATGGGGCGAGTGCCAAAGATCGTCGCGAGCGAGGCGAAGATCATCAGCGTCATGGCCGCAGAGAGCAGGTAACCGTTAGCGAACCAGACCGCGTAGCTTGCAGGCACCCGCATCGCTTGCGCCATAGAGGGAAGGGCAATGTTGATCATGGTGCCATCAAATACCCCCATCAGGGTGGTCACCATTACGGTGATCATCACCCGGGCGCGCGCCGGCCCTGGCAGCCCGTCATCACCGGGTTGGTTTGAAAATAGCATCATCATCTGAACTCCTGAATATGGTTTTGATGACGAAACTATAAACACGAGGTATATAAGGCGGAAGGCGCATGGTTTACACTTAATCATTGCACCGAACGCCTTATCTGAGGTTTATCATGTCCGATCCCGATTTTAACCTGTTGGTCGCACTCGACATTCTGCTGGCAGAAGCGAGTGTGGCCGGTGCTGCACGGCGCTTAAACCTAAGTGCATCCGCCATGAGCCGCACGCTCAACAGGCTGCGTGAGGTGACGGGCGATCCGATTCTGGTGCGAGCCGGACGAAATATGGTGCTGACCCCCTGGGCTGAAGCCTCCCGGGATCGCGCCAGAAATGCGGTGCAGGAGGCGAGGGCAGTGTTACAGCCGTCAATGGAGACGCTCAGGCTGGAAAGTCTGGCGCGGATTTTTACCATCCGGGCCAACGATGGGTTTGTCGTCGCGTTTGGCCCGGCGCTGATTGCCGCTGTGGCTGAGGCTGCCCCGGACGTCTGTATCCGTTTCGCGCCCAAGCCGGAAAAAACGTCACGTTATCTGCGTGAGGGTCTGGTCGATCTGGAAATTGGCGTCCAGAGCAATATGGGCCCGGAAATTCGCCTGCAGCGACTTTTTCAGGACCGATTTGTCGGTGCCGTTCGTAAGACGCATCCGCTGGCATCGTTACCGGAAATCAGCGTAAAGGATTATGTCGCCTGGGGCCATGTGGTGGCCGCGCCGAATGGATCATTACATGGGTTCGTGGATGATGCACTGGTGGAGTCAGGTTTGTCGCGTAAGGTGGCAAGCGTGGTGCCTGGCTTTCCGACGGCGTTATCCGTGGCGCTGGCATCGGATCTTATCGCCATGGTTCCGGCGTTGTATTTGCAAAACCCGCAGATGACGGAGCAGCTGCATGTATTCGAACTGCCGTTTGAGACCCGCGCCATCACGGTGTCGCAGATGTGGCATCCGAGAATGGAAAGGGATCCCGGTCATCGATGGCTGAGAGAAAAAGTGCTTGAGGTGTGTCGGAGTGTACGGTGAGGAATGAGAAGCTGAGGCGAGGGGATAAAGCTGGGCGCGTAATATGAGGCCCGGTACGTCTGCGTTGCTGCCATAGATCGCATTTAACTTATGTTGATTGCAACGCTAGTTCACAGACATCGCGCCGATTAATGTATTGTTTTTATAATTGATTTCCATTAAAAAACATAATATTTTGTTACCTTGCTTCATGAGCTGGTCCTGCACAACCCGTATGGATGTTTTTAGCTGATAGGCTTAACTACAGTTCATTAATCATTTCTCATCACATTTTCAAAACAGGGATTTTAAGGAACCTATGCATTCATTTTCTGAGTTAGCGTACAGATGCACAAATTTCTCATTAGCAAAAATTAATGAATGCTATGATTTATCAGTTAAAGCATTATCTGAAACTGGTGCCACACCACCTTTAAAAAATATGCAAGCTCTTAATCTGCAAAAAATGATTCATGCAGTGGGGTTGTTTTCTGTTTACGAGGCTCACTTACAGCGCAGGTTACACTGTAGAGACGGTTTCAAAGAGGCTAAATCTATTCTCGAACAGGCAGGCGAGATTGCGCTGAAAGATAAGTTTCATGATTATTATCTTGCAATCAATGCGTTAAAGCATGGTGATGGGGCTAGCTATAACAATTTGGTCGCTAAATTCAATAATCTTGATTTTGTAGTTGATACACCTACTACACCTGTTCAGGAAGAGGGTGATGTTTCAGGTGTTGAGGGTTTGGTCCTTGTGGATGATGATTTTATTCAAAATTGTCTTGCTGTGATAACCGAAGTATCAGAATGCATATCAAAGCAACGTCCTGATTTTCTTGATTAATGCGTGGAGTTTAAATTCGAAATTTTTTATATGGGCTGGCGCTGCTTAAAGCCATATGGAATTTCGTTCTTTTCACGGGTGGAGATGCCTACCAGCTATGTCTATGTACCTAGTGGGTTAATCCTCAATACATTTGTTTGAATGGTGTGCACTTTGCATCAACGGGTATTCTAGTCGCCGCTAACGTTGACCCTCGCGTTGCACGAGGGTGCATTTTCTGAATTCTTAAAAATATAATTTATTTAAATTTTTCAAATGCTTATTTTTAGATGGATTCCGCAGGCAGCGGCATATCTATCAAGTGTTGAGATGCTTGCTCTGGCTGGATTTCTTTCAAGTCTAGTAATCGCAGGCGGAGTCACTCCCATTCTTTCAGCTAATTGTTTACTATTCATTCCGGCTTTACCTTTCATTTCTTGTAGTAAATTAAATAACATAGCTTCTCTCTCTGCCTCTTCATATGCGGCCTGAGATTCCGGAGTACTGAGGGCTTTCGCCCTCAGTACATCATGCTTGATACCTTTAACTTTCATCAATCATCTCCTCTAACCTGCTCTGTGAATCAGGTGCTCGTATCCATAGGCCAGGGTTCCGTTTAAACCAAATGAAACTCTATTCCTGTTAAACTTAGTCGTCGCCGACCTAGCCCATAAATCAGCGCTCACGCAGCAGGTGGCTGTAAAAGCATAAATTCTGGACACAGAAATCACGCTTATGGGGTAAAGGCCGGTGTGTAAGGTTTAATTTAGTATCCGTTTTGAACTCCTGCCGCAAAACCTACCTCAACCGCCATTTTGGTCAATACCCTGAAAGCAAATGGGTAAATAATTACCCGAGTTAGAACAATCAGTAGTTAAACAATAAAGAAAAGTAGGTCAGTACACTATGTGGAAAAGCATTTCAGATTTGTTTGCAGGCGCTGCACCGCTGTTGAGTTGGTTGGGTTTTCTTTTGGGACTGTTGGTGTATTTCCAGAACAGAAAGACCGCTAAGAGGACAACGCAAATTGCGGAGGAAAATCAGGCTATTGCTAGGAGGGCGCAAGATATAAACCTTATGGATCCTCGTGTCGAAATCAGAAATGCATTTACAGCGATAATGGACGAATTCCCCCGCTTTGCCTATGGGTTAGGCGCACAAGATATTGCAGTCGCAAGAGATGCGTTCAGAAACGCTGACGTGTATTGCGGTGAAGAGATTCACGCCTTTCTGACACGGTTAATTGACGATGTTCACCAATACTTCAGAGAGTACAGTGTTGACACTATTGGCGAAAGGATTTTTATGAATGAGGGGGAAATTCAGGAGCATGAGACACGAATGCAGGCACTGAGAGAATCAATCATCGCCAGCCGCGACCAAGGGAATGCGCTGTTTAATCGTCTCATGCAGGTGATTCACCAGTAATCCGCGTTAGACAAAATGTTGTAGATGAAATCAGACTCGGCCACTGTGCCGGGTTTTTAATTTCCCATGGCTGCTAAATTGTTTTACCGCATCGAGCGGTGTATGAGCGTCAATAACAGTTAGTGTTGTCTGCTCCTATAGGATCTGAACTAACGGAATAAGAGAAGCAGTCTTTCGGCGCTCCTTAAGAGCCAAATGCTGGTAATGCTTATTTTGAGTAATATCAACACGCCCCATCAACATGGCTTGTAAGTAGTCTGAAATTTCAGCAATAGCGAGAAAAGTGTTTATATTGTGACGAGAAATATGAGTGCGAAGCTGGGTAGGGCGACCGTCATCTTCGATGAAGTCTGTATTTACTGAAGACCGAAGCATAGCCATCAACAGTAGCAGAAGGCGTTTGAGGGCTATTGTTTCCCGAGCTTTCTGGGTAATGACTCCAACTTACTGATAGTGTTTTATGTTCAGATAATGCCCGATGACCTTGTCATGCAGCTCCACCGATTTTGAGAACGACAGTGACTTCCGTCCCAGCCTTGCCAGATGTTGTCTCAGATTCAGGTTATGTCGCTCAATGCGCTGAGTGTAACGCTTGCTGATAACGTGCAGCTTTCCCTTCAGGCGTGATTCGTACAGCGGCCAGCCATCCGTCATCCATACCACGACCTCAAAAGCCGACAGCAGGCTCAGAAGACGCTCCAGTGTGGCCAGAGTGCGTTCACCGAAGACGTGCGCCACAACCGTCCTCCGTATCCTGTCATACGCGTAAAACAGCCAGCGCTGACGTGATTTAGCACCGACGTAGCCCACTGTTCGTCCATTTCAGCGCAGACAATCACATCACTGCCCGGTTGTATGCGCGAGGTTACCGACTGCGGCCTGAGTTTTTTAAGTGACGTAAAACCGTGTTGAGGCCAATGCCCATAATGCGTGCACTGGCGCGACATCCGACGCCATTCATGGCCATATCAATGATTTTCTGGTGCGTACCGGGCTGAGAGGCGGTGTAAGTGAACTGTAGTTGCCATGTTTTACGGCAATGAGAGCAGAGATAGCGCTGATGTCCGGCAGTGCTTTTGCCGTTACGCACCACGCCTTCAGTAGCGGAGCAGGAAGGACATCTGATGGAAATGGAAGCCACGCAAGCACCTTAAAATCACCATCATACACTAAATCAGTAAGTTGGCAGCATTACCGCTTTCTGGGTCAAATTGGTACGGTTAGTGTAATCGGTTAATTTAATCAGCGCACAGTACCAGCGTTTCAAAATAATCAGAGTTGCAATAGCAACCGCAGGGAAAATGCTGCGATTTCTGCCTCGATAGACGAGTACCAGCCTGGTCGAGTATATACATCTGAGACATCCTCAGAGAAGTTCGTGGATATGAAGAAAATAGCTCTTAAACATAATGCCAGCAAACGAGTGATTAAGGGGGGACTTAACCCTATGATTTTATGCGAACCGTCTTGGTTCATGAAGTAAGTTAACAGTCAACTTTATTTAACATAATATACATTATGCGCACCAACGTAGTACCTGCAGTATTATAAAGAACTGAGCCGGACAACCCCGTCAGTTGTTGAAAAACGCATGCGCCGTCGTGATGCTGCTCTCCAGCTTACTCTGACCGAACGTCAGACGCTGTGTCTGATGGATTGATGGTTCTCCACATGACTGGTTTGAAAATTGTTATGAACACCAGAGGTCTCATCCTTATTATCATCGGCGCGATGTTTGAGTGCGCCTGGGCATTCGGTCTTAAGCATGCCCAGGGTCCATTTGAAATATTCCTGACCATGGTTTGCGTGGTGGCCAGCTTCGGCATATTCATGCTGTCATTCAAATATGTCAGGGCAAGTATCGCGTATGTAGTTTATACCGGTCTCGGTACCCTATTTGTGGTACTGGTAGAAATGACCCACACCCTGTCTCACGGAGGTCAGCCAGAAATCCTCCGTATCGTATTCGTGGTCACCCTGATGCTGGGCATCATTGGTGTTAAAGGAGCAAGATCATGATTTCCTGGCTCATTCTGTTTGTTGCCGGCTGCTTCGAGGTTGCGGGTATTTCCACCCTGAATGGCTATGCCAATGCCGGAACCGCTCGCCGTAAGGTCACGTTCCTTCTGGCCACTATTGTACTCTTTGCCATTGCGCTCAGCTCGTTGAGTATCTCCATGCGCGAGATTCCCCTTTCCGTGGCCTATGCCATCTTTACGGGGGTGGGTACCATCGGTGCCGTTGCGGTAGGCGTATTGATTAACGGAGATAAAATTCGTCTGCTCAAGGGGGCAAGTATCTTTCTTATTATCTTTAGTGCGATCATGCTGAAGCTGGTTTAATTCCATATTCTCTCTTTCAGACAGTATCCTGAATGAAAGAGAGAAACCTTTCTGACAGTTATTAGTTTCCGGTAAAATAATTCACCATAAAATCCGTAAAGGCTTTGAGTCTGGGGAGCACATATTTATTCGTGGGCCAGACCAGATTGATTTCATAGATTTGTTCGACAATATTTCCCAGCACAATTTTCAGCTCACCTGATTCAATATATTTTTCCGTGAGCAGCCCCGGCATAAAAGCAATACCTTTGCCGTCAAGTGCCAGCCCAAGGCGAATGTCCGTACTGTTGCAGACGAGAGAAGGGATAACATTCTGCACGCCGGATGCTGAATTCAGAAGTGGCCAGGGCTCCGTGCGCCCACTTGAGGGATAGCGGTATTGAATACAGGTATGGGAATTGAGATCCTCCACGCAGGCAGGAATCCCGTATCGCCTGAGGTAATCCGGTGATGCCACCAGATTCATGGCACAGTTACCGAGCGAGCGGGCCGTGAGGCGGGAGTCTGACAACTGGCCGACGCGTATTACCGCATCGAATCCCTCCTCCACCACATCAACCAGTCTGTCGCTAAGATCTACCTCAAGAGTTACTGCCGGATATTGCGCCATAAAACGGCTGATCACCGGCAGGAAAAAGGACGGTATATAAGGCATACTCACTCGAAGCTTGCCTTTAGGCTCGCCTGATACAGACGAAAGCTCCTCCTTCGCTGCTGTCAGTTCATTAAGTATTACCCGGCTACGCTCAAGAAACATTTTACCTTCTTGCGTCAGGCTTAAACCACGCGTGTTACGGTTAAGTAGGCGCGTACCCAGCTCCTCTTCTGTTTTGCTGACGAGCTTACTTACAGCAGAGGGGGAAATATTCAGCTCGCGCGCCGCGGCCGCGAAGCTGCCCAGGTCAGCAATTTTCACGAACGCCTCAATACCGTCTACCAGGTTCATCATCTTCTCCTGTAAATAGGTGTAGCAGTTCTGCCATCTTACCCCGTACTGACATTCCATTTCGTCACGACTGAATTACCGAAACCGGCAATTGTCCAATACGCGTCCCGGGACTAACCTTGAAGTTCTTTTCTCATGCCGTCTGTCCGGCCCTTTTCAGTCAGAGCGGAGCTCTTACGTGAAAGGCGAAACTAATAATATCGACAGACTGACGCATTAACAGGGGAACTAATGTCATCAGAAAAACCATCACAAAGCATAAATGTACAGCCTGAGGATATCCGTACCGGCGTCACTGTACACGGAGCCAGGACGCATAACCTCCGGGACGTTTCCTTCACCTTTCCCCGTGATGCCATGGTGGTTTTTACCGGGATATCCGGATCGGGTAAATCCTCCCTGGCGTTCGACACACTCTACGCCGAGGCTCAGCGGCGGTTTATGGAATCTGTTGCGCCGCATGCGCGGCGCCTGATTGAGCAGGCTTCGGCACCGGACGTGGACGGCATAGACGGGCTGCCGCCCGCCGTAGCCCTGCAGCAGAGCCGGGCCGGCGCGCAGGAACGCTCAACGGTTGGCAGCCTGACGCGGATCTCCGTCACCCTCAGGCTGCTTTTTTCCCGTGCTGGCATCCATCCCACCGACATCCCGTTCCTGCCGGCAGAAGCCTTCTCGCCCAATAATCCTCAGGGCGCCTGCCCTGCCTGTCAGGGCATGGGCATGGTGCATGAAGTGAAGTCCGACGCGCTTGTTCCTGACGGGTCGCTTAGCATCCGCGAAGGGGCGATAGCCTCCTGGCCCAACGGCTGGCAGGCAAAAAACCTGCGCTCAATTCTTGACTCGCTGGGCTACGACATCGATGCCCCGTGGAATACGCTGGCTGAAAAAGATCGGGAATGGATCCTCTTCACCAACGAACAGCCGTCAGTGCCGATTTTTATGGGGCTAAATGCGGAGCAGCGCCAGGAGGCGATCGCGGCAGGCACCGAGCCCGCCTATACCGGTACCTATACCAGTGCCAGAAAATATCTTCTGCAAAGCTATTCGGGCGGTAAGGAGTCAGTGAAAAAACGCCTCACCCGCTTCATCACCGTGGCGCCGTGCAATGAATGCCATGGCAAGCGGCTTAACCGCAATGCTCTGGCCTACACCTTTGCGGGCCACAACATTGCCGAAATGGGTGAGCTGACGATAACGCAGTTAAAGGGGTTGTTTTTACCCTTTGCCGAAGGCCATTCGCCGCATATGCCTGGCGAAGCCGCGCTGCGGGAGGCCGTCATCAGGATGACGACCGATATCTGCGGCCGCCTCGACCAGCTCGAAAGGCTAGGCCTCGGCCACCTCTCTCTCGGTCGGCGGACTACCATGCTCTCGTCCGGCGAGCTGCAGCGTATCCGACTGGCCACGCAGCTTATCTCCCGCCTGTTTGGCGTGATCTACGTGCTCGACGAGCCGGCAGCCGGTCTGCATCCGGAAGATGTTCGCGCCCTCCTCCAGTCCCTGCGCCTGCTTCTGGAGGCTGGCAACTCGCTGGTTATTGTCGAACATAATCTGGACGTTATCGCCGAAGCCGACTGGCTCACGGAGGTGGGGCCCGGTCCCGGGCACTTGGGCGGTGAGATCGTTTATAACGGCGCGCCATCCGGTCTGGCACGGGTTTCCCGCTCACCTACCGCAGGCTACCTCTTCGACAAACACCGTCCGGGCCTGCGCCGGCGTGGACTTCCCGATCGCTGGCTGGAGCTTGAGCAAATCACCTGCAATAACATTCACGGGCTGGATCTCCGCATCCCTCTTGAACGGATGACCGCCATCACCGGCGTATCCGGCTCGGGCAAGTCCACGCTTCTGGGCCGGGTGCTCCCGGCGCTGCTTCAGCGACTCGACAAAACCCCTGAGGATGAGGAGTCAGAGGAAGACAGCCTGGTTCCGGAGGTACAGGGTAAGATCACGGCTGGCGGGACTACTCTGAAACGTCTGGTCCGCATCGACCAGAAACCCATCGGGCGCACGCCGCGCTCTAACCTGGCGACCTATACCGGCTTCTTTGATACCGTGCGCAAGCTATTTGCCGATACCGACGAAGCCAAAAAGCGAAGTTTTGACGCCAGCCGCTTTTCCTTTAACCTGCCCGCCGGCCGCTGCCCCGCCTGCGACGGACAGGGACAGATCACTATCGAACTGATGTTTATGCCCCAGGCAAGCGCGCCCTGCTCCGCCTGCGGCGGACGGCGCTACAATGAGGATACGCTCCAGGTCCGCTGGCATAACAGAACGATAGCGGACGTGCTGGATCTCACCGTAGACGAAGCCGTTGAGGTGTTCAGACATAATGACACCATCCAGCGCTCCCTGGCCGCGCTTGCCTCGCTCGGTCTCGGCTACCTGAAACTGGGGCAGCCCGCCACCGAACTATCCGGGGGCGAATGCCAGCGCATTAAGCTCGCCTGGGAATTGCAACGCGTACAGCGGGGTAAAACACTCTATCTGCTTGACGAGCCCTCCACGGGGCTGCATCCGGCGGATATGGACAAGCTGATGCGGGTCCTCGACAGTCTGGTTCAGCGCGGCGATACGGTGGTCATGGCGGAGCACGATATGCGCATTGCCGCAGAAGCCGACTGGGTTCTCGATCTCGGTCCCGGGTCGGGCGAAAACGGCGGACGTATCATTGCGGCCGGCACGCCGGAAGAGGTCAGCCGCAGTAAGAAAAGCCTCACCGCGCCCTGGCTTGCGGCCAGGCTAAAAAAAAGGAATGGCGATCCTGACGAGTAACGCCGGTCAGGTTTAGTGATGGTTTCGGAGGATACATGCAGTTTGATTTGTTTGCAGACGAAGGGTTACCCTCCATTCCGGGCTTGATTTATCAGGCCGACTTTCTCACGCCGGAAGAAGAGACAGGTTTGCTGGAGATTATCGCCACGCTGCCTCTCCTGCCTGCACGGTATAAAGAGTATGAATCAAAGGTCCGTATTCTCAGCTTCGGCGGGCTTTACGATTTCAATACGCATACCGTCAAGCCCAGTCCGAGGCTTGATGCACGTCTGGTTCCGCTGCGAAACCGCGTCGCCGACTGGCTGAGGATTGAGCACGGGACGATTTCCCATCTGCTCGTCACCGAATACCTACCCGGCACGCAGCTGGGATGGCATCGCGACGTCCCGGTCTATGAAACATCACTTGTCCGGTCTCTGTGCACGGTGTATCCGATCGCGGATCTTATCGACGGATGATTTAATGTCAGCAACTGCATCCGAAAAATGTTTAATCACTGGTTTATGTCGCCGCATTTGCTCCTGACACGGGTGAGGCTGCCGCTGAACTGGCGGGGAAATTCCCCGGTGGCACTCTTGGCGAGGCGCTTTCCGCACCGGTTAAGCTGGCTGATGGTAACGTCGATCTATCCATTGAGCAGTCGAAGTTCCACCAGCAATTCGCTCATGACGTGTCAGCTGAAAAAGCTGCGCTGATGGCGGCAGGACAACGACCTGTGACCGAAGCAGCATTAACTGAAAAATCGGGAGCCCCCGCCTGGAAAACAGTGCCCACTTACTTCATTTATGGTGATAGCGACAAAAATATCCCTGCCCAAAGTTTGCGTTTCATGGCTGAACGCGCGGGATCAAAGCACACCGTGGTGATTAAAGGGGCATCCCATGTCGTAATGGTTTCTCATCCTCAGGACGTAGCCACACTTATTGAGGAAGCCGCGAAATAATTCTCTTTGTCCTGTCTTTGACGCCATTCCCCGTCAGAGGCACTGTCCCGGACTTTTTTTTGCGGTGCAACCGCCAGGGTATACAGTGTCAGCTGCCTTCGAAATAAACAGAAGAGAGATCGTCCGCCTGTGGTAAAGGCGGGCGTTTTCTCTATCTTCGCGAACGATTCTCAGGTCGGCCGGACGGGGCGCAGAATGATGCTGTACCTTTTTCTGATGATCTCCAATTCGCCCCCCCCTCAAAATCCATTTCGCGGAACAAGCAGATGGCGCGGTTGTTGCCATTTTTAAAAATGGATACGGTTCTCAAGCTGACAAGGCCCGACAGAAACAGATGTCAGTGTCCAGACAGGCGGCTAGTTTCTGCTTATCCTATACTCAGCTAAAGAATATTGTGGTGTAGATGAAAACATCAAAACGCGCATAAGTAATTGAGGTTCTATGAAATTCCCCGGCATACCGGAAAATGAAGAAGAAAGACTAAAGTCGCTTTATCTCGCAGACCTGCTTGATACCAGAGACGATGAGCGTTTTGAGCGTCTTACCCGGCTTGCCAGGCGTATCTTTCAGGTACCTGTGGTCCTGATAAGCCTGCTGGATCGCGAGCGACAATGGTTGATTGCATGCGAGGGTCTCGGTGTCCGGGAAACGCCACGTAATATCTCGTTCTGTGGGCATGCCATTTTGCAGGATGGCGCTTTTATCGTTAACGATGCATCTGTTGATGAGCGTTTTCATGATAATCCCCTGGTCACCGGTGAACCTTACATCAGATTTTACGCTGGCTACCCGGTGCATCTGCCTGACGGAAAAGTGGCAGGTACGCTTTGCCTCATTCATACCATCCCTCGTAGCTTTAACGACGAGGATATTGCTTCACTCAAGGATCTGGCCTTCATTGTTGAGGATGAATTTCAGGTCATCGGCATGGCGATGACCGACAGTCTGACCGGAATAGCTAATCGGCGGGGTTTTTACCGGACAGGAGATAAACGGTTCCGCGCCCTCACTGAGCGTAATACACCGTTCAGCCTTATCTTTTTTGATCTGGATAAATTCAAACCTATCAACGATCTTTGGGGGCATGCTGAAGGCGATGAGGTTCTGAAAGTCTTCTCAGGACTGTTGTTTCAGTTCCTGAAGCCCGGCGATATTGCCGGTCGGCTGGGTGGAGACGAATTCGCCGTGCTCATTACCACCCGGAGCAGTACGGAGGATTTTTTGCATGCGCTTCGTCGGGGGGTTGACGATTACAACCAAAAATCAGGTAAACCGTACAATATCAATTACTCTTCTGGCATTCTGCACAATGATCAGGGCCAGTATTCGTCGCTTGACGAAATGATCAAAAAAAGTGACGAAGTGATGTACTCAGTGAAGCGCAGGAAACAGCTTTAAGAGGAGCGCTTTGCGCAGCAATGTTTAAGGTACCGTCGCAGTCACCGCTCTTCTTAACGTAACTGGCAGTCAGCCTCACTTTACCGATGCATATCAGCGTGATAATGAGATATGCTGGTTTATCATGGAAAATCTTACGCTGAACGCAGGATTACATCGCTAATCAAAGGGTTAAAAATGAAAAAAACAATCCCAGACTATACGCCTGTTGACTTATCTCGTTGGGCCAGGAAGGAGCATTTTGCAGTATTTCAGTCTTTTGCTCAGAGCACCATTAACCAGACTGTTAATTTAGACATCACCGATCTGCTGAAACATATTAAAGACGTGGGCTGGAAGTTTTACCCTACTATCATCTCCATCATTTCTGAAGTCGTAAACAGGCATACCGAGTTTCGTATGGCCATGAAAGACGATGAGCTGGTTATATGGAAGGAAGTTTATCCAAGCTACACCATTTTTCATAATGAAACGGAGACGTTTTCATCATTATGGAGTCATTACGATGGCAATATGGAGCGCTTCCAAAAAACCTATTCTGAGGATGTTGCACGCTACGGGAATAACCTTTCTTACTGGCCTAAGGGCGAGTCACCGGACAATATATTTTTCGTGTCGGCTATTCCCTGGGTAACGTTTACCAGTTTCAATGTCAACGTTGCAAACATGAAGAACTTTTTCGCGCCCATGTTCACCTTTGGCAAATACTACGAACAGGATGGAAAGACCTTGTTGCCGCTCGCCGTTCAGGTCCATCATTCCGTTTGCGATGGTTTCCATCTGGCAAGACTGTTTAATGAAATACAAGAGATAATGAGCGACTTACCGCACCGTGCTTAAACGGGCCACTTGTATTGTTAAGCGAGGAACAGGCATCAGCGATGACGATTACGTTAATGCCCTGCCTGTTTCCTGCCTTCCTCACCACATCCGCCCACCTGAGCCGGGCATATGGCAAAAAAAACCGCGAGCAGTTTCCCACTCGCGGCGACAGGATCAGCGATGATGTATTGATCAGGCAGCTTTGACTGCTCTGATTTTTTTACTGCTACTTTCATCTGACGCTGCTTTCTCTGCTGCTGTTGCGGCATTGAGATCGGGAAGTTTGCTGGTACGCAGAATATGCTGCACGGCCTCTTTCTGCTCGGCGAGATAGAGCCCCAGATTTTCAGCCTGCGTTTCATCCATCTGCATGTCACTTTGCACCAGCCAGTCGGTGAACGCTTCTGCGAGGTCGAGCAATTTGTCGTGAGCGTCAGCCTCTTTCTTACTGGCAAATGTCATTTTCTCTTCACCTTTTCTTACGACAACATATTTTGTTTCAACAGCCATTATGCACCCCCTATACTGTAATTATATACAGTATAGCACTTCCTTGTTTGTGTTGCAGCCAAAAATGCGCTGGATAAACTTGCTTATGTTCAGGGGGCGAGCCCCCTTCAATTACAATGCCTTATCGGTAAACAGCGGTACTTTACAGGATGTCGCAACGTGGTCCAGATAGTCGCTCAGGTAGTCCGGATACGGGAAGCCTTTCACAATCGTCAGCGAGTTCAGCACCGGGAAAAGATAAAAATCGGTGATGCTTATCGGGTGTCTGGCACGCAGATAGGGCTCGATTTTAGCCAGCTCATCCACCAGCGTATCGATAAAGGCCTGGCTATTGGCCATTAACGCCTCCAGATCGCCAAACGCTTTTATCTCACGCTGGGTATAGGCTTCGCGCGCGGCTGGGGTGGACAACTCTTTAAAATCCGCCCGGGTAAAACGTGGGATCGCCAGGTTAAAGACGGTGCGCGTGTTCTCTTTGCACCAGGCCTCAATCAGGGGATCGCATTCACCTTTGATGACCGGCGCACCATTAAGCTCATCGACATAATGGACGATATCCATGCTTTCCGGCATGTAAACGCCCTCTTCTTTTTGCAGGATCGGCACGACCTTTCTGCCCACCATACGGGTTGGCGTTTCGACATCCCCTTCCATTATCACGCCCAGCTCGAAGGGCACCTTTTTAATACCAAAGATCATTCTCGCGCGGATACAGAACGGGCAATGCTCATACAAATAGAGTTTCATAGCGCTCTCTTTCTCTAAACAGATGGATGATGGGATGAATTACCTGACAGGATCGGGCAAATCGGGTCAAGGTTTCCAGCCTAATTTTTTAGGCTGGCCGGGCTTTGTTCACGATCCACATTCCGGCCAGCATCGACAACACAAACAGCACACCCTTCCCTGCGCCCGCCCCCAGTAAGACCAGCGCCGGTCCGGGACAAATACCCGCCAGTCCCCAACCCAGGCCGAACAGGATGGCGCCCACCAGCAGCGCGCGGTCTACGGTGTTATTCTCCGGCAGTCGGATCGGCGCCCCGCAAAACGACGTTTGTCTGCCTTTAGCTAACCTGAAGCCGACTATCCCCACCGCAATCGCCCCAAGCATCACGAAGGCAAGAGAGGGATCCCAGGGCTGAGAGAGATTCAGAAAGCCAAGCACCTTATCGGGATTTGCCATCCCGCTTATCAGCAAACCCACGCCAAAAATCAGGCCACACAGAAACGCGGCAATGACCATTAACATATCTCCTCCTTAACCGAGCCAGAAACCGGTCAACGTTGCGGTAACAATGCCGACAGCCATAAAGGTCAGCGTGGCCGCCAGGGAGCGTCTGGAAAAACGCGACAGCCCGCAGACGCCATGCCCACTGGTACACCCGGATCCCAGACGCGTCCCGGCTCCCACCAGCAGGCCCGCCACGATAATTAGCGGCCACGAGGTATGAACCGTTATCTCAGGTAAGGGAAAGAAAAGGCTGAACAGCAGAGGTGAACCGATAAGACCGATTAAAAAGGCTATCCGCCACCCCTCTTTACGGGTCTGTTTCGTCAGCATCCCCGCCACAATGCCGCTGATCCCGGCGATTCGCCCGCAGAAGTGAATCAGCAGTATGGCGGCAAGCCCGATTAATACCCCGCCTGCGAGGCTACTCAGTGGCGTAAAGTGAGAGAAATCAACGCTCATGATCGACACCTTTCTGTGGGCAATAGAGGTCATATAGGGTGTTGAGCAGCGTGAAGATCCGCGGATCCTCAATCCGGTAGAAAATCTGTTTACCTGTACGTCGGGTCTCCACCAGCTTTAAACGCCGCAACACCCCCAGCTGCTGGGACAGCGTAGGCTGACGGATCCCCACCGCCTCTTCAAGCTGCGCAACGTTCGCTTCCCCCTGACTTAACTGACACATCAACAGGAGTCTGTCCGCATTAGACAAACCGCGCAAAAGCTCCGCAGCCCCCAGTGCCGCCTGTTTCATTGCATCCTGAATATCGCTATTTGTAGTCACGATATGCATCCATCAATATACATATTTATATAATGTATTTTAGTATATTGTTTGCCGGGACGCATAGCAAAAAAACCGGCAGATGGCAGCCGGTAGTTTTTCTTTCCCAGGTGGCCTGACCTTATAATTTCAGCTCAGGCACCAGCGCTTTTTTATCCGACATACAGGTTTGCCACGCTCTACCCGGTTCGCCGTTATCCAGCACCGACGAGGTACGATATTCTACGGTGCGGGTACGCTGATCGGGCCCCACATAGTCGATGGTCGTCCAGCGGGTGTCGGCGTCTTTGCCCTCGGCAGTGAGTTCGATAGTCTGGTTTTTCACAATCTCGGCGCACTCTTTCGCCGCGGCCTCGACTTTACGAAACTTCTTCTCTTCGGGCGAAGTGCCCTCACCGGACATGGACATACAGCCGGTGAAGAGTAAACAGGCAAGGGATATAAGGCTGATTTTTTGCAGCATCACGTAGTCCTTAGTAATGAACAGGTTACTGCAAAAGCGTAGCTTATACGGCTGCGCTCTTCCTGCGATTAGCATTTTCGCGTCACGCTTTAACAACCGACACGCCCTGCCCGACCACCGCCTCAACCCAGCGACTGTCGGTATCCGGTTCAACCACCACGGTATTGATAAGCGAAAGCTCGCCAATCAGGAAGGGTGAAGCGGTATTAATCTTCTCCGGCGACGCCAGTACCACCGTTTCGGCGGCCCTGCCGGAAAATGCGCGTTTGATGCACGCTTCTTCATAATCACCGGTGGTTAACCCCGCTTCCGGATGAATACCGGTTACCCCCATGAAAAAGAGATCTGCATGGATACGTTCGATACCCTCAATCGCGGCGGCTCCCACCGTGACGATAGAGTGGCGGAACAAACGCCCGCCAATCAGGATCACCTCAACCCGGGGATGGTCCACCAGCGCCAACGCAATACCGGGACTGTGGGTGACCGCCGTAAAGGAGAGATCCGTCGGCAAGCAGCGAACCAGCTCGGTCGTGGTCGTCCCGCCATCAATGATCACCACCTGTCCCGGCGAGATAAGCTCAACCCCCTTCTGCGCCACCCGCTTTTTGGCGTCGATGCCAAGGTGGCTGCGCTCGGCAAAGCTGGATACCGCTTTTGATGCCGGCAGCGCGCCGCCATGCACCCGCTGTAAACGCCCCTCGGCTGCCAGCTCGCGCAGATCCCGGCGAATGGTATCTTCCGACACCTGAAATTCGATGCTGAGGGTTTTAGAGAGCACCTCTCCTTCGGTATTCAGTTTTTCAAGGATCAGCTGTTTGCGTTGACGGGTGAGCATGAGAGATTCCTGAGGTTGCATGTTTGATCTTGATATTGCACGAACGTGCAGACTATGATGGTCACTCTACCTATACAGGAGGCATCGTGCAATCAACTCGTGCAGAAGTACGCATTCTCGACAGCAAAACGCTGTCAGATGACTGGTACACACTCAAAAAATATACCTTCGATTTGCGCCGTCGCAACGGGGAGTGGCAGCGTCAGAACCGCGAAGCCTACGATCGGGGAAATGGTGCAACCATCCTGCTCTATAACCGCGAGAAAAAAACGGTGATCCTCACCCGCCAGTTTCGTTTTCCGGTCTATATAAACGGTCACGACGGTTACCTGATCGAAACTGCCGCAGGCCTGCTTGATAACATGGCCCCGGAAAAGCGCATTAAAGCCGAAGTGGAAGAAGAGACCGGCTACCAGATTGACCAGGTGGAGAAGGTGTTCGAAGCCTTTATGAGCCCCGGCTCCGTCACCGAGAAGCTCTACTTCTACATCGCGGAATATCACGCTGCGGATCGCACCGGCGCAGGGGGCGGTATCGAGGCCGAAGGTGAAGATATCGAAGTGCTGGAATGGCCCATTGAACAGGCCCTCAGGGCTATTGATGACGGCACTATCGTCGACGGCAAAACCATCATGCTGCTTTATCACGTTGCCCTGAAGAAGATCGTCTAACATCCGCGCACCGACAGAAAGGGATTTCTGTCATGTCTGAAACCTCATCATCTACACTTCAGAAAAGAGCAAACTGGAGATGCCCGCATGACCGACTGGAACCCTGGCCTGTATCTGCAATATGGCGCGGAACGCACCCGCCCCGCCTTAGAGTTGCTGTCCCGGATTGCGCTGGATAACGTTACCGATGTGGTCGATCTCGGCTGCGGACCGGGCAACAGCACGGCGCTTTTGCAGCAGCGCTGGCCCACGGCGCAGATAACCGGCGTCGATACCTCGCCCGCCATGCTCACAGAAGCCAGAGCCGCCCTGCCAGGGTGTCGGTTTATTGAGGCAGATATTCGCCACTACCGTCCCGAACGCACCCTGAACGTGGTTTACGCCAATGCTTCATTGCAGTGGGTAGAGAATCACTATGAACTGCTGCCGCATCTGGTCTCAATGCTGAAACTGTACGGCGTACTGGCTATCCAGATGCCGGATAACGACCTGGAGCCCACCCACGTGCTGATGCGTGAGGTGGCGTTTGAACAGGATTATCCGGATCGCGGCCGGGCAGCGCTCCCCGGCGTCCATGCCTATTACGATATCCTGACCGAGGCGGGCTGCGAGGTGGATATCTGGCGTACGACCTATTATCACCAGATGGCCTCCCACCAGGCGATAGTCGACTGGGTAAGCGCCACCGGCCTGCGTCCGTGGTTACAGGATCTCAATGAGAATGAGCAGCAGCGCTATCTGCATCGCTATCATCAGTTGCTGGAGGAGCAGTATCCGCTCCAGGAAAACGGGCAGATACTGCTGGCCTTTCCGCGACTGTTTATCATCGCCCGACGCGCACCGTAGCTACGCTTTTGCCTCTTTCAGGAGCTGCTGGATCACCTGCTCCTGCTTGTCAGTATTGCCTTCGCCGAAAGAGGCGTAACGCAGTTGCCCTTTGGCATCGAAGAAGTAGTGCGCAGGCCAGTAGCGATTGCCAAAGGCAGTCCAGATTTTATAGTTATTGTCAGTCACCACCCGGTACGGCAGCTGCCATTTGTTAATGGCTTTTTGCACCGAGGCCAGCGGTTTCTCCCACGGATATTCCGGGGTATGGACGCCGATCACCACCAGACCCTGTGACGAATATTTGTTGGCCCAGTCGCGAACGTACGGCAGCGAGTGCTGACAGTTAATGCAGTCCCAGGTCCAGAAGTCGATCAACACCACTTTGCCTTTTAACGACGCCGGGCTAACCGGCTCACCATTGAGCCATCCGGTACCCCCTTCCAGAGAGGGCATCGCGCTGGTGGTGACTGGCTGTGCCACCGGCTGAAGCGTCGGCGGAGTCTGGCTCCCCGGCGCCAGTTGCAGCAGCGTTTTCTCCAGCCGGTCGGCCAGCCCGTTTGCCCCCTGAAAGACGCTGTTCAGACCAAACGCCGTAAACGCGACGGACATCAGCATCATCACCCCCGCGGTTTTTCGCAGCCCCTCCATCAGGCCCGATTTGGCTTTCAGGCGGGCGATAAGCGCCTGCCCACTGAAGCCAAGCAGCGCGAGCATCACTGCACAACCGCTGCCATAGGCTGCCAGCAGGCTGCCGGTAGCAATCGGGTTATGTCCCGCGAGACTCAGGCTGAGAATAGCCCCTAACACCGGACCGGCGCAGGGCGACCACAGCAGCCCGACCGCCAGCCCGGCGAGCACCGCCGAGGCTAAGCCGCGGGTCGTGTTGCTCCGGGAATTGATCACATTGCCGAGGCGTAACGCTGGTCCGGTGATGCGCTGTGCAAAAGATGGGAAGATCAACGCCAGGGCGGCGAGACTCAGCAGCACCAGCGCCACCCAGCGTCCCACGATGGTGGCGCTGACCACCCAGTCACTGGCGACGGCGATCAGGCTGGCGACCAGGGTAAACATCATCACCATACCGCACAGCATAGCGACAAGCTGACGCCGCTGGTCGCGAAAACCGGCGAACAGCAGAGGAATAACAGGAAGCGTGCAGGGGCTGAGCAGACTGACCATGCCGCCTAAAAATGCGATCACGAGAAACATAAACACCTCACTTACCAGTTGATAGTGAGGCCATTACAGCGTGGGGATGTGTTTGCGGTGTGTGGGGGAATGGGCTTTTTTGTCAGGGAGTGTACCTGGGCGGCAGGTGGATACATGGCGGTACAAATGGCGAGGAATTATGGGCACCGTGCGGTATTGCCGGGTGGCGGCGTTGCCTTACCCGGCCTACAAAATCAAAAAATCAGCGCTGAAGAAGTTTGATATAAAGAGAAAAATTACAGCGACTCCCTGGTCCGGCTGATAATCGCCGAAGCGTTGACCGCAGGCCGGGGCGAGGCGCAGGGATGCGCCGAGAGGGGGCGACCTACAGGGATGTAGGATCGCCCCCGACCCGATAGCCGGAGGGAATAAGCTGAGGGCACCGCGAAGCGGCGATTTTCTTGCCGGGAGCCGGGATTGTTAAGGGGGCGGCGATAGCCCCCTTAACACGTTCACCGGTGACGTGGTTTACAGAGAAGCAACGAACGTATAGTGAACGGAACCCCCTCTGAAGCCACATGCCCTGCCTCACCCCACCGGCAACATGATCCGAGCCGATAACCCCCCTTCAGCCCGGTTCACCAACTGCAACTCCCCATTCAACTGCCCCGTAAGCTGTAACGCTATCGCCAGCCCCAGCCCCGTCCCCCCGGTTTCCCGGTTACGGGAAGACTCCACCCGGTAAAACGGCTGCAACACCGCCGCCAGCTCATGCTCCGGAATACCCGGCCCGTTATCCTCCACGGCAATCTGCACCCTGTTATCATCTGTCGTCAGCGTCACCTCTGCCTTATCGCCAAACTTCAGAGCGTTATCCAGCAGATTGGTGAGGATCCGGTGCAGCGCCTGCGGACGGGTTGCAAAAGGCACGTGCGTTCTCGCCGCTGAGAACTGCACGTCTTTGCCGGTATCGCTGTAGTCACAGACCAGCGTATCAATAAAGGTATAAAGATCGACATTACGAACCGGTTCAGGCGCCACGCCGGACGAGCGCGCGTAGTCTATCCCCTCGCGCACCAGGCGCGTCATGCTGTCCAGGTCCTGGGTAAGTTTGTCGCGCAGATCCGGCTGGTCGGCCATCTCCACGCGCAGGCGCATACGGGTAATGGGCGTCTGGAGATCGTGCGAAATAGCCGCCAGAATCTGCGCCCTCTCCTTCAGCGACGCCTGGATCCGCGCCTGCATGGCATTAAAGGCGCGCGCCGCCTGACGCACCTCCAGCGGCCCCTGTTCGGTGAGCGTCAGCGGATTGGGGCTGGTGGGTTCGAGCGTGTCCACCGCCTGGGTAAAGTGAGTAAAGGGCCGCACCACCTGGCGCACCGCCAGCCAGGCGCAGATCACCACCAACAAAAGCTGGATCACAAAGACCACCGGCAGCCAGCGGGCGACCGGGGGCATGCGGGGGGTGAGATCCAGCGTCAGCGGCGAGCCGTCGCTTAGCGTCAGGTGGGCCTGAATGTGCGAAACCGGCCCCGGCACCGCCGTGAAGCGCAGCGGATAGTGGGTCGCGAGCGTTTCCGTCAGGGTCCGGACTGCATCCCGTGAACGGGCATCCGCCGGAGGCGCCCCCGGCTCACCTGGCCCCAACAGATACCGATAGTTGCCCCTCTCAAGACGCGGGAGCCACTGCGCCCGCTCGTTTGCCGGCAGTCGATCCAGAATCGCCACGCTGGTGGAAACATCATCTTCCAGATTGCCGAGCATCACGTGCCGGGCGCTGCTCATGCGCTCGGCCAGCACCAGCGTCAGGCTCAGACCATTGGCGAGCAGCAACCCCAGCAGGACAATCAGCAGCAGGCGGTAATGGAGCGAGCGCGGCCAGAGCCTCATTCTTTGGCCTCGATAATGCTGACGGGCATCGAAAAGACATAGCCTTCACTACGTACTGTTTTTATATACAGTGGTGTACGCGCATCCTCATTTAAGCGCTGGCGCACCCGGCTGACCAGGAGATCGATTGAACGTTCAAACAGCTCTGCATCCCGCCCTTGGGTGAAGTTAAGCAGCTGATCGCGGGTTAATACGCGCTGAGGATGATCGACAAATACCCGCAGCAGACGGTACTCCGCCCCGCTCAACGCCACGATGGTGCCGGTAGCATCCAGCAGATGACGGGCGCTGGTGTCGAGCTGCCAGTCGCCAAAGGCGATGATCCGCCCGGCTTCGGTCACCTGCAGATTGGGCGGCAGCGTGCGAAACCGGCGCAGTATCGCTTTGATCCGCGCCAGCAGCTCACGCGCCACAAAGGGTTTAACCACATAGTCGTCTGCTCCCATCTCGAGGCCCAGAATGCGATCCATATCGTCATGGCGCGCGGTCAGCATCAAAATCGGCAGATCCTTATGTTGACCGCTGCGCAGCTGGCGACAAAGCGTGAGGCCATCGTCCCCCGGCATCATGATATCCAGCACCACCATATCCACGGCCTGCCTGTCGAGCACGGCGCGCATCTCCTTGCCGTTGGCCGCACCCGTGGCGCGATAGCCAGACTTCACCAGGTAATCGACGATCAGCTCGCGTATATCTCTGTCATCATCCACGACAAGAATGTGATCGGTTGTCTCCACCCTAAGCTCCTGTTTTTCAGCGATGGGCAAAAAAATAGCATAGCTGGCTTATAACTTGTCCGCATCCACCACCGCTTTGACGAAATCCTGCGGATCTTCCTGGGCCGGATTGTGGCCGATATTGCCGGTAAAGGTGCGATGCTGATACTTGCCGGTGAATTTTGCCGCATACGCCGCAGGCTCCGGATGCGGTGCGCCATTGTTATCACCTTCGATGGTGATGGTGGGCACGCTGATGGTCGGTGCGGCCGCCAGCTTCTGCTCATAGCTGTCGTAACGGCTTTCACCCCGCTCCAGCCCCAGACGCCAGCGATAGTTGCTGATGGTCACCGCCACGTGGTCCGGGTTATCGAGCGCTTTGGCGCTGACGTTAAAGGTCGCATCGCTGAATTTCCAGCCGGGGGATGCCAGAGTCCAGATCAGTTTCGCAAAGTCGTGGGTGTTGGCCGCATACCCCTTCTCACCACGCTCGGTGGCGAAGTAGAACTGATACCACCACTGCAATTCGGCCTTCGGCGGCAACGGTTTCGCCCCCGCCTGCTGATTGCCAATCAGATACCCGCTCACCGAAACCAGCGATTTCACGCGCTCAGGCCACAGCGCCGCCACAATATCCGCCGTTCTCGCGCCCCAGTCGTAACCGGCAAAGACCGCGCGTTTGATTTTCAGGGCGTCCATCAGGTTAATCACATCTTTCGCCATAGCCGCCGGTTGGCCATTACGCGGGGTGGTAGACGACAGGAAACGCGTGGTGCCAAAACCGCGGTTGTACGGGACGATCACTCTGTAGCCTTTTGCCGCCAGCGCGGGAGCCACCTGGGCATAGCTCTGAATATCATACGGCCAGCCGTGCAGCAGGATCACCGGTTCGCCATTTTTCGGCCCGATATCGACATAGCCAATATTCAGATCGCCTGCGTCAATCTGGTGGATCTGCTTAAAGGCCGCGTGATAGTCACTGCCCGCCGCCTCGGCCTGACAGGCGGATACGGTGGCGAATGAGAGGGTTAAGGCCAGGGTTGAGTAAGCCAGTTTGTTCATCATGGTGATTTCTCCGGGTCAGGTATTCGACCCGCTTATCTCATCACCCTGATGTATGGCGAATGTGTGCAGATTTGGCCGTTTTGCAAGGCGGTGTATCGCGCTCGCGCGCAGATACACTGCGATACAAAAGTCGGCCTGATGACCCGAGAAATTACGTCAGCTGGTAATACTTGTCCGGCAATTTGCGCGCCGGGATCTCCTGCTCGTCGTTCATCTGCAGCAAATCAATCTCCATCGCATTGCAGATGGCATCCAGCGGCAGGTCGTTATTCTCGACGCCGAACGGCTCTTCCAGCTCTTCCGCCAGGGTATCGAGCGAGATAAAGGTATAGGAAATCAATACCGAGATGAACGGCGTCATGTAGTGCAGATCGCTGACCAGCGCGAACGGCAGCATGATACAGAACAGGTAGACCGTACGGTGCAGGATCAGCGTGTAGGCAAACGGCACCGGGGTATTGGCGATCCGCTCGCAGCCCGCCAGCACGGTGGACATATCATTCAGGCGAATATTCAGGCTGTGAAACAGGATATCCGACAGTTCACCATTGCGGCGTCTTACCGCCAGCCACTCCCCCATAATCAGCAGGATGCGGTTCGCCGGGGAGCTGGAGTCCATCGCCGCCCGCAGATTCTCTGCTGACAGGTATTTTGAGAGCTGGCCAGCCTGGGGTTGTTTGCGCAGGGTCATGCGCAGACAGTGGGCAAAGGCGATCTGCAGGCGGACAAACTCCCCTAACGCTGGATCTTCCGGCAGCGTGTTTTTCACTTCCCGGAACAGGGAGCGCGAGGCAATCATCAACTGCCCCCACAGCTGTCGCGCCTCAACATAGCGGGCGTAACAGGCGTTGTTTCGAAAACCGAGGAAGATTGCGATGGCGACCCCAAGAATGCTGAACGGCGCGACCGTCAACCGGATGCCCAGCGAGGTATACCAGGGCAACATCAGGATCACCACGATGGAGAGCAAAAAGTTGAGGAACAGGCGGGAAAAGATTTTGGTCAGCACGGAACCGTGCCAGACAAAAATAAGACGCAACCAGTGCTGTTGGGGTCGAACGATCATAGTCAGCTTCATCGGGAAAAAAGAGCGGTGACTATTAAACGTGATCGTTATCACGGTTGCAAGTATGTTAAAAAATGCTGTCGTTTTGCTAAGCCTGTTCAGACCGCACGGTGTTTCATTTTGGGAAAAGAAGAAGGGATTAAAGTATGTTGTAACTAAAGCAAATAACCGGTCAGGATAACCGATGCGGGCATTCCCCCTCTCCCGTCAGGAGAGAGGGAGGCTCAATGGCTTAGCAGAGTGGTTTGACGGCGGCGCGCATGCCATGATGCAGAATGGCATCCAGATCCTGCGCAACCTGTTCTACCAGCCCGCTCACCTGGGTCAGGTCCTGCTCCCAGTGCTCGCTGACGCTCAGCACCGCTGTCACCAGCTCACGCGTGCTGATCTGCTGGTCATGATGCTGCGTCCACAGCTGCTGGAAACGGGTTAACCAGTGCGCGTCATCCTGCACCGGATAACTTTCGCCGTTACGTTCCGCACGGTAGAAGGCGATCAGGGCCGCCAGCGCAAAGGTCAGGCGCGCCGGGAGTTTACCGCTGGCCTGCTGCCCCGCCAGAAGCTGCGGCAGAATGCGGGTGCGGTACTTGGTCATGCCGTTCAGGGCAATCGACAACAGCTGATGCTTGATATAAGGATTGCGGAAACGGCCCGTTACCGCGCTGGCAAACGAGGCCAGCTCATCCCGCGGCAGATCCAGCACCGGAATAATCTCTTCATGAATCGCTTTTTCGACAAAGGCGCAGATTTCGGTGTCGTTCATCGCTTCACCCACGGTATCCAGCCCCGCCTGGAACGCCACCGGCACCAGCGCGGTATGTGCGCCGTTGAGGATCGCCACTTTGCGCTCTTTGTATGGCTTGATGTCATCAACAATCAGCACGTTCAGCGCCAGCTTATCGAGACGCAGCTCCTGCGCCAGCGATTTAGGCCCCTGGATCACAAACAGATAGAAATGTTCAGCGGTATCGAGGAAGGCATCGTGATAGCCCAGAGAGGCTTCAAGCTCAGCCACTTCATCGCGCGGATAGCCGGTGACAATACGGTCCACCAGGGTAGAACAGAAGGTGTTGGCATCGTTGAGCCACTGGATAAAGGCCGCAGGCAGCGCCCACTCCTGGGCATAGCGCAGCACCAGATCACGCAGGGCGTCACCGTTGTAGTCAATTAATTCGCACGGCACGATCACCCAACCTTTATCGGCGGCACCGTTGAAATGGCTGAAACGCTCGAACAGCAGGCGGGTCAGTTTTGCCGGATAGCTGACCGCAGGCGCATCCTCAAACTTATCCCCGGCGTGATAGCTTATCCCCGCTTCCGTGGTGTTAGAGAAGACAAAGCGCATCTCCGGGTTATGCGCCAGCTTCAGGAATTCATCGTACTGATCGTAAACGCTAATCTCACGGTTCACCGAGCGGATAAGACGCGCGTCGCTGACCGCTTCGCCCTGCTCGTTCAGGCCGCGAATGATGGTGGTATACAGGCCGTCCTGAGTGCTCAGCGAAGGCGGAAAATCGCTTTTGATGGGGCGCACAATCGCGATACCGGCATTCAGGTCGGTATGCTCGTTAAGCAGATCGATCTGCCAGTCAATAAACGCGCGCAGGAAGTTGCCCTCACCAAACTGGATGATACGTTCAGGATAGAGAGCACCGGGGAAATCACGACGGTTTAGTGTGTTCACAATGGGGTCCTTGTAATGATTAGTCATACAGCCTGATAAGATTGGTACGATAACTTATCAAACTTTACGACCACGAACCCCTGTTTTGATCAATTCCGGTGTGAATTGTGACAGGATCTATATGAATTTGTAGACCAGAACGCCTGCGGGTTTTACTTCTCCCTTCTCAACATCCGGTACCTCGCTGCTGTTTCATGGAGTACATCATCTGGTCGGCAGTGGCCAGCCAGCTCTTGAGATCGTCGCGGTCGTGATCGAACTCGCGCACGCCCCAGGAAAAGGAGAGCGCCCACGGATATTCGGCATGCTCGTTCCAGTTCGCCGCCTGTTCGGTAAGAAACTGCATGGCGATCCATGCCCCCTTTTCGTCGCTGTTGGCAAACAGAATGGCAAACTCATCTCCGCCGTAGCGCGACAGCACGTCGGCTTCACGAAAAGTGGAGCTCAGCAGACCGGCCATCGCCTTCAGGGCGTTGTCGCCATCTGTGCGGCCATAGCGGGCGTTTATCTGCTTAAAGCGATCGAGATCCAGCCAGGCCAGGGTTAAAGGCTCAGCCCGACGGCGGGCAGCGCGAATGGCATAGGTCGCCAGATGATGAAAGCCCCGGCGGTTGTAGAGCCCGGTCAGCGGGTCAGTGATACTGGCGCTGGCGGCGGCAAACTCCGCTTCCACCAGTGCCGCCAGATCGGCCAGCGCCTCAATGTCAGAAGGCGAAAAAGGCCGTGGATAGTGATCGATAATACAGAGCGATCCCACCGTGGCCCCACCGGGCAGGCGCAGCGGATAACCCGCGTAAAAGCGGATAGGATCGTCGTCGGTGACCAGAGGGTTATCAGCAAAGCGGGTATCGTCCAGAGTATCGGGGATCACCAGCGGTGCATCGCTAAGGACGGTATGGCCGCAAAACGAGAGATTTCGCGGCAGGTTGGTCGGGTCGCCGCCATCGGTGGATTTAACGACCACAACGTGCTCGTCAACCAGGTTGATCATCGCCACCGGCACGCCAAACACGCGTCTTGCCAGCCGGGTAATGCGCGTGTAAGTCGGGTGATCTTCTGGTTCAAGCAGCCCGGATTCACGCAAGGCACTGAGACGCTTTGCTTCATTGGTGGGTAGTGAGGGTGATTTCATACGGGCTCCGTACGTCAGGCTTTTTAAAAGCTTAGCGCATCCTGAGGCGGGTCAGTGGGCAAAAATGCGATTTTTTACCATCGCGTTTAGCCTGATACAGTGCGGCGTCGGCAGCCTGTAACCAGTCTGTAACATTTCCCATCTCCCGGGTGGCGCAGGCAATGCCAATACTCATTGTGCAATGGACTGCTTCTTCCGCGACGTCACCGATAACCGCTGCCGCATCCATAATGCGGGTAGCGACCACTCGCGCTTCGTCGAGGGTAGTATCGGGCAGCAGGATCACAAACTCGTCCCCACCCAGTCGCGCCGGGGTGTCGCTCTGACGGCTGGCGATATGCAAAATTTGTGACACTGTCACCAACAGCATATCCCCTACCTTGTGGCCGTAGCGATCGTTGACCTCTTTAAAGTTATCGATATCGATAAACATCAGCGCCGAATCGTGGCAGGTTTGCTGCAGTTTATGCAGCTCATGATCGATACGCTCCTCCAGCAGACGCCGGTTGGCAATGTCCAGCAGCGGGTCCATCATCGCAATGCGCTCCAGCTCGCGCGATTTGAAGCGCAGCCGCATGGCGATACTGTTGGTGAGCACGCTCAGCGCCACGGTATAGATAGCAATCAACGGCAGCGTGGCATAGAGGGTGCGCTGCGACACCCACGGCACCAGCGCCATTCCCTGCGACAGCCAGCTCCCCATAAAGACCGCCACCATCACCGCCCCGGCCTTTTTCATCAACGGAAAGCCACCCGCCGCCAGCCGGTCAGCAAGTAAGATAGTGGCAATGGCGACGGAAGGCAGCGGATTGACCGCCATCATGGCGATCCAGAAGCCGCCTGCCCCGGCGTCTAAAACCAGGTTCTGATGTTCGGTAAGGAGCGGCGTCGAAGAACACCGGGCGCGCCACCAGGCCAAAGTTGGCCAGACAAAGGCGTTGATGGCCAGCAATCCCATAAGCCAGACGGAACGTTGCTGTTCCAGCAGGACAGAGAGAATAGGAATAAAGCAGAGGAAGGTTCCAAGCATTCGCATCAGATACATGCGTTTGATAAACCGACTGCCAGGCACGCGAGGGGATTTACTGAGTCTGTCAGTTCCGTTCATCACACGATTTTTCCGATATAATCACCCTTTTATATTATTGACGTTGAATTTTTGTATCAAGGCATTTATCAGTTTCGTGAATATATGGTAAAGGGCGTCACCGCGCCCTGGCAAACGATTACAGCTGTTCCGAAGGCGCTACCGCCTGTTCGGTAGTTTTTATCTCTGTCATTCGGGCGCTGGTACGATTTCGACCTGCTTTTTTCGAACGATACAGATAATCATCCGCTTCAGTCATCAGACGATTAAACACCTCTGTGAGCTGTGACGGCTCCGACCTTCCACTGCCCAGACCAATACTGACGGTTAAAAACAGCATCTGCCCCCGCCAGTTAAAGGGATGTTGTTCAACCGTGGTACGAATACGCTCCGCCAGAGCATATGCCTGCCCGGCTGAAGCGGAGTTCACCACCACGGCAAACTCTTCGCCGCCCATTCGCGCCACCAGTCCTGCGTTACCTACCGTCTCCTGTACTTTGCGCGCAAAAGCGGCCAGAACGGTATCGCCACACTCGTGACCATAGTTGTCGTTGATGCTTTTGAAATAGTCGATATCCAGCAGCATGACGGTCAGCCGCGGGCTTTTGCGCTTCCCTTCAACATTTTTGAGCGCCTCATACAGCCCGGAGCGGGAGTAAACCTGAGTCAGATAGTCGTAATCGGCACGCAGGGAAACCTGGCGGATCAGGGAATTGATCGCCGCCATGCTGACCGAGACCATAACCGGGCAGATTGCCAGAGTGGCGATCCCCAGGCGGGCAGAGAACATCATCGGGGTGGTGAGCGGCGTGGTTGCCACGATGGTGATGATGGAGTTGCCAATCAGGGTGATCTCCACCGTCCCGGTGACAAAGGTCAACAGACAGGTTGCTGGCAGCGAATAGCGTACCGCGCACCAGATCAGCGCCGGCAGCGGAAACGCCAGCGCACCGGCCCCGCCGATTGCGACCGAGGCCATCACCGAGATAATCAGTAACACCACCGGCATCAAATGGCTGGCACGTATGGCCCGGTTGAACGTGGGCCAGGTCATGGTCAGCATACAGGGGACAATCAATACCCCGGTAGAAAACTGTTCGCTAAACCAGTCGGCGACCAGCGGCCAGAAGGCGCGACTGTCCACCCCGCCCGCCACCGCCGCTCCGAGCAGGGCGCTGAGCAGCGCAGCCACCAGACAATAGTTAAACAGCCGCAGGGCATTCACCGGATCCGGGGTGCGATTTTTCAGTCGCTTGTCGCGCTGGACCAACAGGGCTACGGTGACAATAAACACCATATTCGAGAGGTTAATGCCCAGCGAGGAGATGCCCCAGTCGGTGGTGATGGCGTCGTATACCAGCATGGCGATATAGGACATCACGTAATAGCGAGGCCGGTTCAGGTAAGCGTAGCGGGCAAACACCCCTGCCATCACGCCATTGAGCGGCCAGAACATCGACAGCGACTCCATCAGACGAAGCTGCGCGCCGATAAAATAGAACAGCGTGGTCAATACCACTATTCCCGCCGCGTTTCGGAACGGACTGTGCGGCTGAAAAAGTGTGAATGTTCTGGCGTGAGCAGAAGACATGCAATATCAATCCATAGGTTTGCTTTTAACATTGAATACACATCCACGCGGATGAATGTTAAAAGTTTGGGATTAATGTATATCACATTAAGGGGATAACTATCATCTTCCAGTTAGCAGTGCTTATCAATTGCCCCGTCAGAGTGACGGCACAGGCAGTGCTTAATAGACTGAACGCCCCAGCTGCTGAGTCAGGTGTTCCAGCGCCGTGACGCCCGCCAGGGAGTTCCCCGCGTCGTCCAGTTCAGGGCTCCAGACCGCAATCGCCATCTCGTGAGGCACGATCGCCACTACCCCGCCACCTACCCCCGATTTGGCAGGCAGCCCCACCCGCCAGGCAAACTCACCGGCGTTCTGATACATCCCGCTTGTCGCCATCAACGCATTGACCTGCCGGGCCTGCATCGGCGTAACAACGGGCTCGGAGAGATGCGGGGCATAACCCTGAGCAGCCAGAAAAAGAAACGTTTTCGCCAGTTCGACACAGCTCATCTTCAGGGCGCAGTAGTGGAAGTAGTTTTGCAGCACCGTTGGCACGTCGTTATGGAAATTGCCGAACGACTTCATCAGCCAGGCGATCGCCGCATTGCGCGCCGAGTGTTCAAACTCCGAACGGGCAACGGCGGAATCGTAGCCGATATCGCTTACTCCGGAGAGCTGACGCACGATCTCCAGCATTCTCTGGCGCGGTGCGCTCAGGCGGCTTTGCAGCATGTCGCATACCACCAGCGCCCCGGCGTTAATAAACGGATTACGCGGTTTGCCCTGTTCGATCTCCAGCTGCAACAGCGAATTGAACGGCTGACCGGAGGGATCTTTCCCTACCCGCTGCCAGATCTCATCCTCGTCATACTGACGCATCGCCGCCACCAGGCTCAGGACTTTCGAAATCGACTGAATGGAAAAACGCTCGGTGGCATCACCGGCCTGAAAGTGCTGCCCGTCCACCGTAGTGATGGCAATCCCGAGTTTGTTGCCATTGACCGAGGCCAGCGCCGGGATGTAATCGGCAACTTTACCCTTGCCCAACAGGGGGCGTACTTGCGCCAGAATGGCGTCCAGCATCTGATTATTGATGTTCGCAGCCATCGGTTGCTCCTTGCTCACAGGCCAAAAACGGCCTGCGAGTATAACAGAGGCTGATGGATGGCGTCAGGCAGGCAGTCGGAACCGCGAGACGGCCTGCAACAGCAGGCCCGATTCATCATGCAGCCGTTGGGAGGCTTCGGAGGCGGTATTGACCAGCGCATCGGTCTGGCGAGCTACCTGGTTCAGCGCCTGAAGCTGGCTGGTCATACGGTGAATACTCTCGCCCTGACTGAGGGTGGCAACGGAGATCTCATTCAGCAGACTGCAAAGATTACCCACCAGGCCAATCACCTGCTGGAGGTTATCCTCCAGCCGGGTGACGGCTTTCGAGCCATCCTCAATGCCCTGCAACGAGTGGTTGATCAATTGCTGGATGGTCTGGGTCGAGTGGCTGCTTTTACGCGCCAGCAGCCCCACCTCCCGCGCCACCACGGCGAATCCACGCCCCTGGTTGCCGGCATGGGCCGCTTCGATGGCCGCGTTCAGCGCCAGAATGTTGGTCTGGAACGCTACATTATCGATGATCGCCACAATGCCGCGCATCTCCGAAGAGCGCTCCACGATGGCGGCCATCGAGGCATTGACCGTCTCCATCATCCGGTCTCCCCCTGCCGCCATCTCACGCGCCTCGTCCGCCCGTGAGCTTGCCAGTTTTGCATAGCCGCTGTTTCCTTCAACGTGGGTTTCCAGCGCGGCAATATGCGCGGTCACCTCTTTCAACTCCTGCGCCTGACGCGCAGACTGCTGATAGAGATCCTGATTGCCTTGCGCCAGCGAGCCAATATTGGTCACCATCGAGGTGGTCGCCTCGCTGACCTGGGTCACCAGCTGTTGCAGGCCCTCTTGCAGCGTCTCCACGCTACCGCCCAGTTGCGCAATCTCGCGGTTAAACCGGGTCACGGTGGGTAGCGGCGAAGAGAGATCCCCCGCCGCCAGCAAATTAATATGGGCGATAAGGCGACGCAGCGGGACGATCACCCAGCGGGACATGGCAAACCACACCGCAACCGCAATCCCCAGCAGAACAACCGGGGCCAGCAGGAACAGCGATTGCAGGTCGGACAGGCTGGCGGTCAGCCGCTGTCGCCCCTCCGTGGCGCGCTGGGCGCTCGCCTGCTGATAGCGGGCATAGTTGTCATTAAAATCGGCCTGAAATGCCTGAGCGGGTACAGCAAAGAAGGCATCGATCGACTGACTGTTGACCAGCCCGTCGGCCTGCTCACGGATAGCGTCGAAAAACAACTGGTAGCTATTGAGCAGTGCTTCATCCCGCGGCGGGTTCATTGCCTGCCACGCCTGCCAGGCCTGCTGAGAATCACGTAGCGCCTGTTGCGCTTCGTCCATCAGGCTGTGCCAGCTGCCGTCGGATCCGGTCTCTTTATCCTGCATAAAATAAACCCCCGCCCGGTTAAGCAGATCGCTTGCTGCCAGCAACGAGATGCGGGCCTGATCGACCTTTGCCTGTTGCAGCCAGGCCATCTGGTTGCGCTGTTCGTTGCGCTGGGCATCGCGCAGGGAGACGGAAAGTAAAACCGATGAAGAGATTTGCAACGCGGAAAAGAGGCCGATGATACAGAAAATCCCCGCCAACAAACCAAACTGCCGGGGAGTAATGCGGCGAAAAATTTGCATTAAGTTCATGATTTCTTCATTAACAATGACTTAGACGTGGGCGAGTCTACGCAGTGAAAATGACAGAACTATTTCAGAATGATGACAGACGCCCGGCGGCGCTGCGCTTGCGCGGGCCTACAGGTTCTGTAGGCCGGGTAAGCGCAGCGCCACCCGGCAGGAATACGGACTCAACGTCAAATCCGGCGGCGCTTTGCTTGCGCGGGCCTACAGGTTTTGTAGGCCGGGTAAGCGCAGCGCCACCCGGCGGAACAATGGGCTCAAAGTTAAACCCGGTCTTTCCACACCGTCTGCACATTACAGAACTCATGCAGGCCAAAGTGTGACAGCTCCCGGCCAAAGCCGCTCTTCTTCACCCCGCCGAATGCCACGCGGGCATCGCTGGCGCTGTAGCCGTTGATAAACACCCCGCCGCACTCAAGCTGGCGGGCAAAGCGGTCGGCCAGCTCTGCATTGGCGGTAAAGACCGTCGCCGAAAGCCCAAAATCGCTGTCGTTAGCCAGGGCAAGCGCGTGATCGGCATCGGTTGCTACGCTAATCGCCGCTACCGGGCCAAACAGCTCCTGACGAAACGCGGTCATCGTTGGAGTCACATTCCCCAGCACGGTCGGCGCATAGTAGTTCCCTGCCCCCGCTAACTTTTCGCCGCCCAGTAGCAGGGTCGCCCCTTCGGCCAGCGTCGCCTGAACCTGCTGATGCAGCTCGTCGCACAGATCGAAACGCGCCATCGGGCCGAGGTAGTTCTCTTCGTTATCAGGCGCGCCCATCTTCAGCGCCGCGGCAGCCTCGACAAAGCGACGGCTGAACGCATCGGCAACACCCGCCTCGACGATAAAGCGCTTGGCTGCCGCACACACCTGCCCGGTGTTCTGATAGCGACCAGTCACCGCCGCTTTCACCGCCAGATCCAGGTCAGCATCGTTGAGGACAATAAAGGGATCGGAACCGCCCAATTCAAGGACGCATTTTTTCAGCGCGGCCCCGGCCTGGGCACCAATCGCCGCCCCTGCGCGCAGGCTGCCGGTGACGGTGACCGCCGCAATGCGCGGATCGGCAATCATCTGGCTCACCCCGTCGTTGGTGGCATTCAGCTGAGCAAACACCCCATGCGGGAATCCGGCGTCGTTAAAGATCGCTTCAATCAGGTTCGCCGCGCCCAGCACGTTCGGGGCATGTTTCAGCAGATAGCTGTTGCCCGCCAGGATAATCGGTACCGCACCGCGCAGCACCTGCCAGAGCGGGAAGTTCCACGGCATCACCGCCAGCACCGGACCCAGCGGGCGATACTCAATCACCGCGTCCGCCACCTGGGTTGCCTCGGTATTGAGCATGGCCGGGCCATGTTCAGCATACCAGTCGCACAGCCCGGCGGATTTCGCCACCTCCCCGCGCGCCTGGGCGATGGGTTTACCCATTTCGCGCATGATCATCTGCGCCATCTCTTCGCCACGGTTGCGCAGCGCGGCGCCCAGATCGCGTAGCTTTTGCGCACGCGCCGCCACCGGCACGCTGCGCCACTGGCGAAAAGCGGTATCGGTCTGTGCAAGGGCTTGTTCAACCTCGGTAGCGGTCGCCCACGGCCAGACGGCCAGGGTTTCGCCGTTTGCCGGGTTAATGGACAGGGCATGGGTAGCAGAAGGTGTCGTCATGATCGGCTCCGTGTATTAACAGTTGCTACAGTGTGGCGCGATCTGCTATTTCTTAAAAATGAATAATAATAACCACCTTATTCACGAATCGAGAACATTATGGATCTGACCCAGCTGGAGATGTTTAACGCCGTCGCCCAGACCGGCAGCATTACCCAGGCCGCGCAGAAAGTGCATCGCGTGCCCTCAAACCTGACCACCCGCATCAAACAGCTGGAGGCCGATCTTGGCGTGGCGCTGTTCATCCGCGAGAACCAGCGGCTGCGCCTCTCACCCGCAGGGCATAATTTTTTACGCTATAGCCGACAGATCCTCGCCCTGGTGGATGAGGCGCGGATGGTGGTGGCCGGTGATGAACCCCAGGGGCTGTTTACCCTCGGGTCGCTGGAGAGCACCGCGGCGGTGCGTATCCCGGCCTCGCTGGCGCAGTTTAACCAGCGCTACCCGCGCATTCAGTTTGCGCTGGCGACCGGCCCTTCGGGGACAATGATTGACGGGGTACTGGAAGGGACGCTGAGCGCGGCCTTTGTGGACGGGCCATTAAACCACCCGGAACTGGAGGGCATGCCGGTCTACCGGGAGGAGATGATGCTGGTGGTGCCTGCCGGGCATCCAAAGGTTGCGCGGGCCGCCGACATCAGCGGGCACGATATCTATGCCTTTCGCGCCAACTGCTCCTACCGCCGCCATTTCGAGAGCTGGTTTCATGCGGATCGCGCCACGCCGGGGCGCATTCACGAAATGGAGTCCTATCACGGGATGCTGGCCTGCGTCATTGCCGGAGCGGGCATTGCGCTGATGCCCCGTTCAATGCTGGAAAGTATGCCCGGACATCACCAGGTGGCCGCCTGGCCGCTGGCGGAAAACTGGCGCTGGCTCACCACCTGGCTGGTATGGCGCCGGGGCGCGATGACCCGGCAACTGGAAGCGTTTATAGCGCTGCTAAACGAAGGTCAGCCACCAGCATCTTCTCCATAAACAGGCTCAGGGGATCGGGGTCATAGGGAGGAAACGCCTCGCACAGCTGGTAGCCACAGCGTTCATACAGGCGGATGGCCGGAAGCTGCTTGATCCCCGTCTCCAGCCGCAGGGTGTGGCAGCTGCGGCTTTGCGCTTCATCTTCCAGCGCCGCCAACAGCTTTTCACCCAACTGCTGTCCGCGGTGGGCCGGATCGATATAGACCCGCTTCATCTCGCCGCTGCCGTCACCGTTCAGCACGATCGCCCCGCAGCCGACGGCGTTGAGCTGGCGATCGCGGATCACCATCATTATCAGGGCGTGGTCGGGCAACCCGGTCAGATCCAGCAGATGATTGCTCTCTGCCGGATAGAGCGCGCTCTGGTAACGGTCCAGGGCGGCAATCAGGTTGATGATGTTGGGATGGGCGGGCGATTCAGAGGTGATGGAATACATGGCAGGCTCCTTTTGTCGTTTTTCTCCACCATAACGCTGGCCGACAAACGCAACGGCATATTTTTAACTTATAGCTGCGCCTGACCATTGCGCCCCCCGCGACTGCGGCGTAAGTTTGGGCACAGTCACGGTTAACATCTCAGGAAAACAATGAACACCAAAGCCCGCAAAGTGATGATTATCGGGGCCGGAAACGTCGGTGCCTCCGCTGCCTACGCCCTGCTGAACCAGAATATCTGCGAAGAGCTGCTGCTGGTGGATATTAACCACGCCCGCAGTGAAGGCCACGCCTGGGATCTGGCGGATGCTGCCGCCTATATGCCCGGCATGATGAGCATCTCCACCCGCGAGATGAGCGACTGCGCCGATGTGGATATCGCGGTGATCACCGTCTCCGGCGGCGCCCTGAAGCCAGGACAGACGCGGCTGGATGAATTAACCGCCACGGCCAGCATTGTGAAAAACATTGTTCCGCAGATGATGGCGGGCGGCTTTAACGGCATCTTTCTGATTGCCACCAACCCGTGCGACATCATCACCTGGCCGGTGTGGCAGCTCTCCGGCCTGCCGCGTAATCAGGTGATCGGCACCGGCGTCTGGCTGGATACCACCCGTCTGCGGCGGACCCTGGCGCAGGCGCTCGATATCGGCGCCCAGAGCATCGATGCCTTTATCCTGGGTGAGCATGGCGATACGCAGTTCCCGGTCTGGTCCCATTCGTCGGTATATGGCTCACCCATTGCCGAGGTGTATCAACGCCATACCGGCCAGACGCTGGATTTTGACGAGCTGGCCGAACGCGTGCGCAAACAGGGCTTTGAGATTTACGCCCGCAAGGGCTGCACGGAGTACGGCATCGCCGCCACCATCGCTGAAATCTGCCGCAATATTTTCACCGGCAGCCACCGGGCGCTGGCGATCTCCTGCATTCTGGAGGGTGAGTATGGCGTTGATGGGGTAGCGATTGGCGTACCGGCGGTGCTGGCCCAGAGCGGCGTCCAGCAGATCATTGAATTAAAACTGGCGGAAGAGGAGCAGCAGAAGTTCCGCCATTCGGTAGAGGTGATTAAGGCCAATATCGCCCGCCTGCCCTGAGGGGTTACGGCGCTAAGGTCAGGGTGGCATCCAGCTGGCTTAAGGTCTGCTGCACATTCTCATCCAGACGTTTATCGGTGACGATATCGGTCAGGGAGTTGAGATGCGCCACGTTAAACAGCGACCAGGCGCCATATTTCGTGCTGTCGGCGAGCAGTACGCGGCGTCGGGCGTTGGCAATCAGATCGCGCTTCAGGGCCGCTTTCTCTTCCGTCGGCGAGGTAATGCCGCGCTCCAGATCCCAGCCGTTACAGCTGACAAAGGCGATATCCGGCCAGACGTTCTGCAGCAGGCGGCGACCGTGCTCGCCAATGCAGGACTGGCTGGAATCGTCGATGCGCCCGCCAATGATCGTCACCTCAATCTGCTTGAATTCTGACAAAAACAGGGCGATATGCAGATCGCTGGTGATGACACGCAGCGGCAGATGGGTCAGCTGGCGCGCGAGTTCAATCATGGTGGTGCCCGCATCGAGCACCACCGCGTCACCGGCTTTAACAAAGCTGGCGGCGGCGCAGGCGATGGCGTGTTTCTCCGCCAGGCTGCGCTGCATCTTTTCACTGGTGGTGGGCTGGGAAGGGATAAACCGGTTCAGGGTCACGCCACCATGGGTGCGGCTGATGACCCCCTCCTGATCGAGCTTAATCAGATCCCGGCGAATGGTCGCAGGCGAGGCATCCGTTGCCGCCACCAGCTGATCCACTGTCACCAGATTGTGCCCTTTGAGGTAGTCCATTATCTGTTCTAACCGGCTATATCCCTTCATATTATTCCCGTGTGATTTGCATCGCTAACTGGATAGAAACCGTCATGCTCTCAGACTTCGCTTTACCTGTCCACGCAATGTCAAATGCGGTGCCGTGGTCAGCAGAAGTACGGATAAACGGCAGCCCGGCGGTGATGTTCACCCCGTCGTAAAAACCGAGTAATTTTAACGGAATATGGCCCTGATCGTGATACATCGCCACCACTATGTCGTACATGCCTTCGTGGCACTGCATAAACACCGTATCCGGCGGACACGGCCCGAACACATTCAGCCCCTTCGCCTTCATCGCCTCAACGGCCGGGCCGACAATCTTGATCTCTTCATCACCAAACAGACCGTTCTCCCCGGCGTGCGGGTTAACCCCGGCCACCGCAATACGCGGATTGGTGTAGCCCACGCGCTTGAGGAAGGTATCGGCAATGCCAATCACGGTTTTTACCCGATCCTGGTTGAGGGTATCAAGGAATTTGCGCAACGCGATGTGGGTGGTGATGTGGATCACCTTCAGCTGATCGGTATAGAGCACCATCGCGTAATCTTTGCTGTCGGTCAGGTGCGCCAGCAGTTCGGTATGGCCCGGATAGTGGTGGCCCGCCAGATGCAGCGCCTCTTTGTTCAGCGGCGCGGTGGCAATGGCTTTCACTTCCCCCGCCATCGCCAGCTCGGTGGCGCGACGCACGCAGCGGTAGGCCAGATCCCCCGCCTGCGCCTGTACGACGCCTGGCTGTAACGCTTCGGGGTCCGCCAGCGGCTCATCCAGCACGTTAATGATCGCCGGGCCAAACTGTGCCTCGCTGACGCGGGTAATCACACGTAACTCTGCCGGCGCGGTGATACCTTTTTCCAGCACCCGTTGCAGGGTACGGGCGCAACCCACCACCACGACAGGCGCGCCGGAGAGCTTCCCATCGGTCAGGGATTTGATAATGATTTCCGGGCCGATGCCCGCCGGGTCACCCATCGTTACAGCAATGATATTAGTCACTCATCTTCTCCTCAATAAAATGCAAAACCTCAAGCAGCGTGGTTTCAGTACCAAAACCGCCCGCTTTGGTCATGACTGGCCCCTGCCAGCGACAACCCAAAAATCGACCAAACGGCACGCACTGCGCCACTTGTCCGCGAATGGCAAAACCTTGTGCGTCGAGCGCGCTGGCAACCGCCATCGCCACGTCTCCTCCGGAGACATAGAGCGCCGCCGGGCGGCTGATCTCCAGCGCGTTACGCGTCAACGCACCCAGAAAGGCGCTGATAGTCTCTCCCAGCGCCGCGCGGTTTAATCCGTGCTGCTGGCAGAGCGTCTCTATCTGATGCCGTGCCTGGGTGTCAGCGCAGGTATGCACCACGCAGTGCTGGCCTGCCGCAAGCGCCTGGGCGATCTGCTGCTGGTATCCCGCCATCGTCCCGTTAAACACATCATTGATATCAATTAATACCGTGCTGACATTGTGCTGGTCGCGCACGCGCTGGATCTGCTTTTGCGCAATTTCACTCATCGAACCGATAACCGCCAGCAGCTGGCGCGGCGTGGCAAGACGGCGCGCCAGGGCATCGCACAGCCCGGCGGAACCCACCAGCAGCGGCTTTTCATCGCAGGCAAACGCCGTGTTGATAATCTGGTCCAGCTCCGCGTCGGTCTGCGCATCCACAATCACCAGACGCGCATCGCTCGCGAGCGCTGTGGCAAGTTCCGCCGGCGTGACCACCCTGCTTTTAAGCCGGGTTTGCTCCGCCAGCACCTTCGCTACCTGCGCGTGGCGCACCGGGGTTTTCGGGTCGCTGGCAAACTCGGTCTCCGTCACTGGCACGCCGTTCACCAGGCAGAGGCCCTCTTCGGTGGTGCGCCCGGCGGCCGGAAATGCCGGGGCGATAATCGCCTGGCTCTTACCGCTAAGCCTCAGCAGCGCCTCTACTTCAGCGCCCGGGTTGCCGCGAAGCGTTGAGTCAATTTTCTTAATCAGCCACTTGGCCGCGTGAACGTCGGTCGCATACTGCGTCAGTTTTTCAGCCGCCTCTGATGCCTTCATCGCCCGGCTATCGCTATTAATAACCAGCGCATCGGTGTCGTCGGTAAAAGGCGTCTGAAACGCCACGCTGACTTTTTTGCCGCTTAGCGCCAGGCTCACCCCCGCATCGTTGGCACCGGTAAAGTCGTCGGCGATCACCACGATCTCTCTGTTCAGGTTGTTCACGTTCATCCTCAAAGGTTCGTCGTTCCTGTTAATGATTATATTCAATCATGATTGATTATATGTGAGCAAGATCAAGTTATTCGGTTTGCGAATAAATTATAAATTTAGAGACACGATGACTGTGATTGCCTGTTTTGAGCGAAATCAATCACAGACACAGCAACAGGAGAGCAATGTGTTAACCATTAACAGTACGATAATCAGCGGTGCGGGTGCGATCCCGGCCCTCGCGCCACTGCTGGCAGGCAAGTCGCGCCTTTTACTGGTCACCGACGGTAATATCGCCCGTCTGGAGGCCGCCCGCGCTATCCGCGCCCTGCTGGAAGCCGATAACCGCAGCGTCAGCGTGATTGAGCGCGTGCCGCCAGAGCCCACGCATCACGATGTTCACGCTCTGCTGGCTGACATCAACGATACCGCTTTTGATCTGGTGGTGGGCGTAGGCGGCGGCAGCGTACTGGATGTAGCGAAACTGCTCTCCGTGCTGTGCCATCCGGCCTCGCCGGGGCTGGACGCCCTGCTGGCAGGCGAAAAGCCCACCCAGCGCCTTGCTTCATTATTGATTCCCGCCAGCGCCGGTACCGGCTCCGAAGCCACGCCGAACGCGATCCTCGCCATACCAGAGCAGAGCACCAAAATCGGCATCATCTCCCCGGTGCTGCTGCCGGACTACGTGGCGCTGCTGCCGGAACTGACCACCAGCATGCCGCCGCACATCGCCTCCTCGACCGGGATCGACGCCCTGTGCCACCTGATCGAGTGTTTTACCGCCACCGTCGCGAATCCGGTGAGCGATAACGCAGCGCTGATTGGTCTGCGCAAGCTGGTCAATAACATCGAAACCGCCTGCGCCGAGCCGCACAACCTGGCGGCGAAGCTCGAAATGCTGTGGGCGTCCTACTACGGCGGCGTGGCCATTGCCCATGCCGGAACCCATCTGGTGCATGCCCTTTCCTATCCGCTGGGCGGGAAATATCACCTGCCGCATGGGGTGGCGAACGCCATCCTGTTAGCGCCCTGCATGCGCGTGGTGCGCCCGGACGCGGTGGAAAAATTTGCCCAGGTGTGGGATCTGGTGCCTGGCGCCGATACCTCCCTGTCGATGGAAGCGAAATCTCACGCGCTGGTGGAGTGGTTTGCCGCCCTGGTGCGTCGCCTGAACTTACCGGACAACCTCGAGACGCTGGGCGTCCCGCGGGATGATATCGCTTCCCTGAGCGATGCCGCCCTGAACGTAAAACGCCTGATGAATAACGCCCCGCGTCAGGTCAGCCATGCCGAGGTACAGGGTATTTACCAGACCCTGTTCCCCGAACGTTAATATCGAAGGAGTGAACAATGCGTAACAAGATTGAAGGCGTGCTGACGGCGATCGTCACCCCCTTTACGGACGACGGCGCCCTGCATCTGCCGGGGCTGAAACGCCAGATCCAGCGTCAGCTGGCGGCGGGTAACGGCATTTTCTGTGGCGGCACCAATGGGGAGTTTTTCGTGCTGACCGAAGAGGAAAAAGTGGCCGTCACCCGCGCCTGCGTGGAAGAGGTCGGCGGGCGTGCGCCGGTGGTGGCGCATATCGGGGAGATCTCCACCCGCGCCACTATTCGTCTCGGCAAGCAGATCGAAACCCTCGGCGTGGATGCCGTCTCGGTAATCACCCCATGGTTTGTTCCCCTGACCCAGGCGGAACTGATTGCCCACTACACCGCTATCGCCGATGCCCTGACGGTGCCGGTATTTCTCTACAACATCCCGGCGCGCACCGGCAATACCATTGAGCCGCAGACCGCGCGGGTGCTGGCTTCGCACCCGAATATCATCGGCATTAAGGACAGCGCAGGCAGCTACGAGAGCCTGAGCGGGTTCCTGAAAGCCGTAGCGGATATCGACGATTTTGACGTGCTCAACGGCCCCGATTCGCTCATCCATCAGGGCTTTGTTGAGGGCTGTTCGGCCTGTATTTCCGGGCTGGCGAACGTGGCGCCGGAGGCGATCAACGCCATCTGGACGCGTTTCCATGCGGGCGATGTTGAGGGCTCGCGTCGGGCGCAGGATGGCGTGACTGAACTGCGCACGAATCTGTATAAAGTGGCCTTCTCTCCGGCGGCGGTAAAAAAAGCGCTGCAGGTGATGGGCGAAGAGGTGGGTGAAAGCCGCTACGCGGTGGCTTTCGATGCGCAACAGACTGAACAGATCCGCCAGATAGTGACGAAGTCACTGCAGTAACCGGCGTTTGATTTCGTCCATAAGAATACCGGGCACCGGGTGTGCCCAGGTTTCCTACGCCCTGAAGAGAGGCAAAGATGAACAATTTTACCGCTGAAGATACCCTGATCATCGTAGGCATCGTGATTGTCTACATTCTGTTTACCACCTGGCTGACCTTCCGGTTACGCAGTAAAAACACCGGTGATTTTATGGAAGGCTCCCGGGCGATGCCAGCCTTTATCGTCGGGATCCTGCTGATGTCTGAATATATCGGCGCTAAGTCCACCATCGGGACCGCCCAGGCAGCGTTCGAGGATGGTTTTGCCGCCTCCTGGTCGGTGATTGGCGCAGCCATCGGCTTCCCGCTGTTCGGCCTGCTGCTGGTGAAGCGCATCTATAACACCGGCAAAATCACCATTTCCGGCGCGATTGCCGAAAAGTACGGCAACAGCACCAAAAACATCATCTCCATCATCATGATCTACGCCCTGCTGCTGGTAAACGTCGGCAACTATGTCTCCGGCGCGGCGGCGATCTCCACCGTACTGAAGGTCAACCTGCCGGTAGCAGCCTTTATTACCGCGGTTGTCAGTACCTTCTACTTCGCCTTTGGCGGCATGAAGGGGGTGGCTTGGGTGACGCTGCTGCACAGCGCCCTGAAATATTTCGGCATCCTGATCATCATGGGCTTCGCGCTCTCTAAAACCGGCGGCTTTACGCCTATGATTGAGCAGATGCCAAGCTACTACTGGACCTGGGACGGCAACATCGGCGCCAGCACCATTGTCGCCTGGCTGATCGGCACCATCGGCTCCATCTTCTGTACCCAGTTCGTTATCCAGGCCATCTCGTCCACCAAGGATGTGAAATCAGCTAAACGCTCCACCTGGGTCGCCTTCTTCTTCTGTCTGCCGATTGCCCTGGCGATTGCGGTGATTGGCGTGGCGGCGAAGTATCTGCACCCGGAGATCGACAGCCTCTACGCCATGCCTATCTTCCTGCAGGATATGAATCCGTGGCTGGCTGGCCTGGTGACAACGTCACTTGTGGCGTCGATTTTTGTCAGCGTGAGTACCGTGGCGCTGGCTATCGCCTCGCTGGTGGTAAAAGATTTCTACGTGCCCTACCGCAACCCGACCCCGGAGCAGGAGTTTAAAGCGACCCGCTGGCTATCGCTGCTGATTGGCTTCCTGCCGCTGATCTTCGTCCTGCTGGTACCGGAAGTGCTGAAGCTGTCGTTCTTCACTCGCGCCATTCGTCTGTCGATTTCGGTGGTGGCGGTGATCGCCTTCTACGCCCCGTTCTTCAAAAGCACCCGCGGTGCCAATGCTGGCCTGATTGGTGCCTGCGTGATGAGCTCGCTGTGGTATCTGCTGGGCGACCCGTTTGGTATTAACAATATGTACATTGCGCTGATCACCCCGGCGGTGATTATGGTTCTCGACCGCATCATCCCGAATAAAGCGGATCGCAAAGCGCCTGCCCCTGTTCAACATAATGGAGTCTGATATGTCTGTAACCGTAACCCGTGACGGGATTGTTCGCCCGCAGCCAGAGGATGCCCGCGTGGAAACGGCGATGCTGCCCTCTTCCTGCCCGCAGAACCACGCAGCCAATCTGCTGCCGCTGCCGGATGGCACCCTGATGTGCGTCTGGTTCGGCGGCACCCAGGAAGGGATCGCTGATATTTCGGTGTGGGGGTCGCGCCTGGCCCCCGGAAGCAATCAGTGGAGCGCGGCGGTGAAGCTCTCCGACGACGCCAGCCGCTCGGAGCAGAACCCGGTGCTGTTCCTCGCCCCGGACAATGTGCTGTGGCTGCTGTGGACCGCGCAGATCTCCGGCAACCAGGATACTGCCATCGTGCGCTACCGCAAGTCGCAGGATCTGGGCCAGAGCTGGGGGGAGATCGCCACCCTGCTCGATAAGCCCGGCACCTTTATTCGCCAGCCCATCGTGGTGCTGGAGAACGGCAACTGGCTGCTGCCGGTCTTCTACTGCCGCACTAAGCCGGGCGAAAAATGGGTGGGTAACGACGACATCAGCGCGGTGAAAATCTCGGAAGATCAGGGGAAAAGCTGGCGCGATGTCGAGGTGCCGGAGAGCCTGGGCTGCGTGCACATGAACATCACGGCGCTGAAAAACGGTAATCTGGTGGCGCTGTATCGCAGCCGCTGGGCGGATAATATCTACATCAGCCAGTCGCTGGACAACGGCGAAAGCTGGTCGGTGCCGGAGCCGACTGAATTGCCGAACAACAACTCATCGATTCAGGTCACCACCCTTGCGAGCGGCGAGCTGGCGCTGGTGTTTAACCACATGAGCGCGGCGGGGGCGCTGGAGCGTCGCGCCTCGCTGTATGACGAGATCGACGACGGCGACGGGCGTAAAGAGCCGGAAGTGACCGATGGCCGCGCCGCGTTCTGGGGCGCACCGCGCGCGCCGATGACGGTGGCGATATCCAACGACGGCGGGAAAAGCTGGCCCTGGCAGCGCAATCTCGACGAAGGCGACGGCTACTGCATGACCAACAACTCGCTGGAGAAGCTCAACCGTGAGTTCTCCTATCCCAGCATCAAGCAGAGCTCCGACGGCACGCTGCATATCGCCTACACGTATTTCCGTCAGGCGATCAAATATGTGTGCGTATCGCCGGAATGGGTGAAGGAGTCGCAACAGTGATTATCGGTCACCTTAACGCCCTGCCGCTGGCAGGGCTGCCCTGCGCTCTCCGTGAGATCCTCCATCGCCCGGAGTGCACTCTGGCGGCGCTAACCGCCCGGAATGACGGACGCTGGCAGCCGGAAGGCTGTACGTGGTTCTGTCATATCGGCCCGGCGCAGACCCAGCCGCAGGCCGAGCGCCATACTGAATATCACCATCAGTGGGCCGATATTCAGGTGGTGCTGGCGGGTGAAGAGATCATTAACGCTGGCATGCAGTCGCTGGCCCAGGCGGGCGATGAAGAGCGGAAGCCGGATCTCTTTATCGCTCCCGGTGCGGTGCATCCGGTGAGTATCACCCTGCGCGCCGGCGATTTCGCGGTGTTCCTGCCCGGGGAGCCCCATCAGGCATTATGTGCCGTGGATGAACCCATGACTGTGCGCAAGGCGGTGTTTAAAGTGCCGCGCGCGCTGCTGGAGGGGTGATATGCGTTCAGCCATCGTCACGGGAGCCAGCTCCGGCATCGGCGAAGCGATCGTTAACCGCCTGCTGGCCGAGGGCTGGCAGGTAACGGGCATCAGCCGTCGCGGGGTAGACAACGCCCATCCTAACTTCACCAGCCTGAGCGTCGATTTAAGTGACACTGTCACTATTTCTGCCGCGCTCAACGCCCTTCCGGTGCCACAGGCGATTATTCACGCCGCTGGGATGATGGCTGCCGCCCCGCTCGGTGAGCTGGATCCGGCAGTCAGCGCCCGCCTGTGGGGGCTGCATATTCACGCCGCCGAGATCCTGTTCAACCACTTTGCCCCACGGATGAGCGCCGGTGGACGGCTGGTAGCTATCGGTAGCCGTACCTCTCGCGGCGCCGCGGGCCGGTCGCAGTATGTCGCCACCAAAGCGGCACTGGTAGGCATGGTGCGCAGCTGGGCGGCAGAGCTGGCGCCGCGGGGGATCACCGCTAACGTGGTTGCGCCGGGAGCAACCCAGACGCCGATGCTGAGCGCGCCGGGGCGGGAAACGTCACCGCCAAAAATGCCGCCGATGGGAAGGCTCATCGCCCCGGAAGAGGTGGCGGCAATGGTGAACTACCTGCTGAGCGCCGAGGCCGCGCCCATCACCGGGCAGGAGCTGGTGCTGTGCGGGGGGGCGTCGTTGGGGTAGATTGTGCGGCCTTTAGTCGGGTGGCGGCTGCGCCTTACCCGGCCAACGGGGGGTTGTAGGTCCGTGCAAGCGCAGCGCCGCCGGGCGATGCCGACGAGGGTAATGAGTGCCCCTCTCCCACAGAGAGTGAGCAACAATTGTGCTACGTTTTAACCACTATCCCCAACGCCGGAGCTGCCATGGAATACACCCCGCTTCTTGAATTCTGGTTTCACGACCAACACCAGGCGCTCTGGTTTTCCCGTAACGATGATTTTGACGCCCAGTGCAAACATCGCTTCTACCCGTTGTGGCAGGCCGCCTGCCGGGGGGAGCTATTTCACTGGCGGGACAGGCCGCACGGACGGCTGGCGGAAATTATTTTGCTGGATCAGCTTTCGCGTAACCTGAACCGCAACGATCCCCGCGCCTGGCAGCAGGATGGTATGGCCCTGATTCTGGCTCAGGAGCTGGTTTATCAGCCGATGTGGCATGAACTGGACAGCAACCAAAAGGGCGTCTCGCTACTGCCGATGATGCATGCGGAATCACGGGTCATTCATCAGGAAGCAGAGCGGCTGTTTACCGCCCTGAATGAGCCGGGTTTTCTCAATGCGGAAATCAAACACCGGGCGATTATTGCGCGCTTTGGCCGCTATCCGCACCGCAACAGCATTATGGGGAGAAGCTCCACCCCTGAAGAGGTGGAGTGGTTAAAGCACAACAAAGGCTTCTAAAGCGTGCGGAGGAAAACGGTGCCCTTCAGATAGAGCGCCGCCTGCCCGCCAATCAACACCCTGTCGCCCTTCAGCTCGCAGCGCAGATCGCCGCCGCGGTGAGAGACCTGCCGCGCCTGTAGGGAGGTTTTACCCAGCTTCTCGCTCCAGTAAGGGATCAACATGCTGTGGGCGGAGCCAGTAACCGGATCTTCCGCCACCCCTTCGCCCGGGCAGAAGAAGCGGCTGACAAAGTCATACTTATCCCCTGGGGCGGTAACGCAGACCATCTTACCCAGCGGCATCATGCCGTCGATATCCGGGGTTAGGGCCTCAACCTGCTGCTGGTTTTCCAGCACTACCATATAATCGCGCCCTGCCCGCACCTCTTTCGCCTCGCGGATACCCAGGGTGCTGAACAGCAGTTCGGGTGGGTTTTCCACCGCCTCACAACCCCATGCCGGGAAGTCCAGCGTCAGCCAGTCGCCACTGCGCTTAACCCGCAGTTCGCCGACAAAGCGGGTGGAGAAGACGATCTCCGTGTGCGGGTAATCGAGATATTCAAAAATCACGTGGGCGCTGGCAAGCGTGGCGTGACCGCACAGGTTAATTTCATGCAGCGTGGTAAACCAGCGCAGCTCAAAACCGCTATCGGTGCGCACGAAAAAAGCGGTCTCCGACTGATTATGCTGCTGTGCCATCTTTAACAGAATCTCATCCGGCAGCCACGCCTCCAGAGGGCAAACGGCTGCAGGATTCCCACCAAATGCGCGGTCGCTAAACGCATCGACCAGATAGAATGCTATTTCTTTCATTGGGTTAACCCTTGTTATTAGCGTAAAAACAGATGACCTTTCATGTAGAGTGATGCCTTGCCGCTCATCAGCACCCGGTCGCCCTTCAGTTCACAACGCACATCGCCACCCCTCGCAGAGACCTGGCGGGCAAACAGCGAGGTTTTGTTCAGCTTTTCACTCCAGTATGGGATCAACATGGTATGCGCCGAGCCGGTGACCGGATCTTCCCACAATGCCACGCCCGGCGAGAAAAAGCGGCTGACAAAATCGTATTCGCCCTCGCCCCGGGCGGTAATCGACACTTTTTGCTCGCCGGGGGTCATGGCCTGAATATCAGGCGTAACCGCCTCAACCTGCTGACGGTTTTCCAGCACCAGCACCCAGGCACGTCCCTTACGGGCCTCGACATAACGGTCAATCCCCAGCGCATGGAGCATCTCTGGCGGTGGGGTCTGGGCCTCCGTCGGACAGGCCGGGAAATCGAGGGTTAACCAGTCACCGTCGCGGCTGACGGTGAGCCTGCCGGAAGCAGTATCAAAATGGATCCGGGCATCGGGATAGTCCATCTCGTTGAACAACACCCAGGCGGTGGCAAGCGTCGCGTGGCCGCAGAGGTTGACCTCGCCGTGGGTGGTAAACCAGCGCAGCTCGATGCCACCTTTATGGCGCACAAAAAAGGCGGTCTCCGACTGGTTATGATCCTGCGTCATCTTCAGCAGCGTCTCATCCGGCAACCACTCCGCGAGGGGGCACACTGCCGCCGGATTACCGCCAAATGCGCTATCGCTAAACGCATCAACGAGATAAAACTCAATTTCCTGCATCGCTCTACCTACTGTTAACTTAATGTTGCATCCTATATTCATGGAAAATAACCGATTTCACCAGCGATTACTTTGCCACCACAGTGAGATCTGCATCACAAAATGATTGTATTTCCATCAGTGATGGTTTTAAGATCAAAACACCTCATATACGTAACCAATCCCTGACATTCCTATGACAACCAACACAGTTTCCCGCCGGGTCGCATGGCTACGGGTGGTGACGCTCGCCGTCGCCGCATTTATCTTTAACACCACGGAGTTCGTCCCTGTCGGGTTGCTTTCGGACATCGCCAGCAGCTTCGGCATGGAGACGGCGCAGGTGGGGATCATGCTCACCATCTACGCCTGGGTGGTGGCGCTGATGTCGCTCCCCTTTATGCTGCTCACCAGCCAGATTGAGCGCCGCGCGTTGCTGATCGGCCTGTTCGTGCTGTTTATCGCCAGCCATTCGTTCCTGGCATGGAACTTTACGGTACTGGTGATAAGCCGGATCGGGATTGCGTTTGCCCACGCCATTTTCTGGTCGATTACCGCCTCGCTGGCTATCCGTCTGGCCCCTGCCGGGAAGCGCGCTCAGGCGCTGAGCCTGCTGGCGACCGGCACCGCGCTGGCAATGGTGCTCGGGTTGCCGCTGGGGCGCATTGTCGGGCAATATTTTGGCTGGCGTACCACCTTTTTCATTATCGGCCTCGGGGCGCTGTTCACCCTGCTGTGTCTGATCAAACTGTTGCCGAAACTGCCGAGCGAGCACTCCGGCTCCCTGAAAAGCCTGCCGCTGCTGGTGCGTCGCCCTGCGCTGATGAGTCTCTATCTGCTGGCGGTCGTCGTGGTGACTGCGCACTACACCGCCTACAGCTATATCGAGCCGTTTGTGCAGTCGGTTGCCGGATTCAGCGCCCGCTTTGCCACGGTACTGCTGTTGCTGTTGGGCGGCGCCGGCATTATCGGCAGCCTGCTGTTCGGTAAGCTCGGCAATCGTCACGCCTCTACGCTTGTCAGCAGCGCTATTGGCCTGTTGCTGGCGTGTCTGCTGCTTCTGCTTCCCGCCTCCGGGAGTGAAATGCATCTGGCGCTGCTGAGCCTGGTCTGGGGCGTGGCGATCATGATTATTGGTCTTGGGATGCAGGTTAAAGTGCTGGCGCTGGCGCCCGATGCCACCGACGTGGCGATGGCGCTCTTTTCCGGCATTTTCAATCTGGGGATTGGCGCAGGTGCGCTGGTGGGGAATCAGATAAGCCTGCATCTGTCGATGGCATCAATTGGCTATCTGGGGGCGATACCGGCGCTGGCGGCGTTAATCTGGTCGGTACTGATTTTCCGCAAATGGCCTGTCGCACTGGAAGAGCAGCCCCATCACGGCTAGTGAGGCGACCGGGTGGCGGAATGCCACCCGGTTCAATGATTAGGGGTAGGTCTGGATAATTTCCAGCACGCCGTTAATGATAAACTGCACGCCCATGCAGACCAGCAGGAAGCCCATCAGGCGGGAAATCGCTTCGATACCATCTTTGCCCACCCAGCGCATAATGGCGCCGGAGCTGCGCAGACAGCCCCACAGGATCACGCCGATAAGGGCGAAGATCAGCGGCGGCGCAAGCATCACCACCCATTCCGGAAAAGTTGACCCGCTACGCACCGTTGAGGCAGAGCTGATGATCATCGCAATGGTGCCCGGCCCTGCGGTGCTTGGCATCGCCAAAGGCACAAAGGCGATATTCGGCACCTCTTTACCCGGCCTCTCCTCAAGCGCGTCCTGCGCATCGGTGGTATCCGTCGCTTTTTGCGCCGGGAACAGCATTCTGAAGCCGATAAAAGCAACGATCAGCCCACCCGCGATACGCAGGCCGGGAATAGAGATCCCGAAGGTGTTCATGACCAGCTGCCCGGCGTAGTACGCCACCATCATGATCGCGAAGACGTATACGGATGCCATGAGGGACTGGTGGTTACGTTGCTCACGGTTCATATCGCCCGCCAGACCCAGGAACAGCGCAACGGTAGTTAACGGGTTAGCCAGCGGCAGTAATACCACCAGCCCAAGCCCAATTGCTTTAATTAAATCAACCATTTTACTGAGTTGTCCTTATCAAAATTTAACCGGGCAAGTATAAGGTTAAACCGCCTGTTTCAGCCACGCACACATCGTAAGTAATATTTTCGTTACGGAATCAATTTATTCTGGTGATAGATAGAACGACAAAACGGGCAAAAATTTGATCTGAATCGCTTTAGCAAATCGTGTCATAAGCAAATGCATTCAGTTGACTTATAGTTGCCTGAGCAATAATATCTGCCGTGATTAAACTACTTGCCAGGGCAACCATTGTGAAAAGCACCAGTGACCTCTTCAACGAAATCATTCCGCTGGGTCGCCTTATCTATATGGTTAACCAGAAGAAAGATCGCCTGCTCAATGACTATCTGTCGCCGCTGGATATCACCGCTACGCAGTTTAAAGTGCTCTGTTCTGTGCGCTGCGAAGGGTGTATTACCCCGGTTGAGCTGAAGAAAATCTTATCTGTGGACCTCGGCGCGCTGACCCGAATGATCGATCGGCTGGTCTGCAAAGGGTGGATTGAACGCCGCCCGAATCCGAATGACAAACGCGGCGTGCTGTTGCAACTGACCAGCAACGGCGCGGAAATGTGTGAAAAATGTCATCAATTAGTAGGACAAGAGCTGCACCAGGAACTAACAAAAAACTTAACGGCGGACGAAGTGGCAACTCTTGAGCGTTTGCTTAAGAAAATCCTGCCGTAAACAGAAAGAGGTATGACGATGTCCAGACGCAATACTGACGCCATCACTATTCATAGCATTTTGGACTGGATCGAAGATAACCTGGAGTCACCGCTCTCGCTTGAAAAAGTGTCTGAGCGCTCAGGTTACTCAAAATGGCACCTGCAACGGATGTTTAAAAAAGAGACCGGCCACTCATTAGGCCAGTACATCCGCAGCCGCAAATTAACGGAAATCGCACAGAAGCTGAAGGAAAGTAACGAGCCGATCCTGTATCTGGCTGAGCGTTACGGGTTTGAATCGCAACAGACCCTGACCCGCACGTTCAAGAACTACTTCGATGTGCCACCGCATAAATACCGTATTACCAATATGCATGGGGAATCCCGGTATCTGCTTCCGATCAATCATTGTAACTGCTAATCGCCTGTATTAAGAGCCTGGTGAGTTAGGTTCTAAGACGTATCGAGGAAATCATGAAACTATTCGCTTCCGCCGCCTTTACCGCTTTGGTGCTGGTCTCAGGCCAGAGTTTTGCGGAGCAAACGCCATCCGTGCCGCAGCCACACAGCCGCGACACGATGATTCTGCCGACCGCTAACGGTCAGTCGCCTCACGATTTTAACCATATGGGCGCAGGCAGCGACAAATCCGACGAATTAGGGGTGCCGTACTACAATCAGCACAATTAATTCGTTTTGCCCCGCCCGCGCGGGGCTTTTTTTTTAGCTTCTCACCCGCGCCGTCCGGCGCACGCGAAAACCAAAGACATTAATATAAAGCCCTGCCATCACCAGAACCGCTCCTGCAAGCTGCAATGCGCCGAGCTTTTCATCCAACAGCAGCGCCGCGCTGGCGATTCCCACCACCGGTACTAACAGCGACAGTGGCGCCACCCGCCAGGTTTCGTAGCGTCCGAGCAGTGAGCCCCAGATGCCATAGCCGATAATGGTGGCGACAAAGGCCAGGTAGAAAAGCGACAAAATGGTAGTGATATCGAGAGTGACCAGGCTGTTAAGCATGACCGTCGGGCCATCCATCAGCCAGGAGGCCAGCATAAAGGGCACAATCGGGATAAGCGCGCTCCACACCACCAGCGACATCACCGCCGGACGCGTCTCCAGCTGCATGATCTTTTTGTTGAAAATGTTGCCGCAGGCCCAGCTGAACGCCGCCGCCAGGGTCAGCAAAAAGCCCAGCAGCGCGACATGCTGCCCGTTGAGGCTGGCCTCTGCCAGCACCAGCACGCCGACGACGGCCAGAGCGATCCCCGCCAGCTGTTTGCCCTGCAGCCGCTCGCCAAACACCATTGCTCCAAGGATGATGGTAAAGAATGCCTGCGCCTGCAGCACCAGGGAAGCCAGCCCGGCGGGCATGCCGAAGTTGATGGCGCAAAACAGAAAGGCAAACTGCCCGAAGCTGATGGTCAGACCGTAGCCCAGCAACAGTCGAAACGGGATTTTTGGGCGCGCAACAAAAAAGAGCGCCGGGAAGGCTACCAGCAGAAAACGTAAACCGGCCAGCATCAGCGGGGGCATATTGTGCAGCCCAACTTTGATCACCACAAAATTCAGTCCCCAAACCACCACCACCAGCAACGCCAGCAGCCCGTCTTTGCGTGTCATACCCTGCCCCTGTTTATTAAATTTTTGTAAACACTTATCAAAGTAACGAAAAAAACGGGCGAGGAACAGATCATTAATTCTGACAGGCAGGCAAAGCACTTAGGGATAAATTGGGTGCTATACAAGACGCTTATGGCGTGATAATCCTGATAGATATTACAAAAATTTACATGCATTTGTCGGGCAGGAAAATGAAACACTCTCTCAGGGGTTCAACCGCAGCGCTGCTGGCCTCATCGCTATTACTCACCATTGGCCGCGGCGCCACGCTGCCGTTTATGACCATCTATTTAACCCGCGTCTTCAACATGAGCGTGGAGAATATTGGTTATGCCCTGACGGTGGCCATGACGATTGGCGTGGTCTTCAGCTTAGGGTTTGGCATTCTGGCCGACAAGTTCGATAAAAACCGCTATATGCTGATCGCCATTACCGCAGTGGCACTGGGCTTCCTGGCGATCCCGCTGGTGGATAATGCAGTCATGGTGGTGCTGGCATTCTCGCTCATCAACTGCGCCTATTCGGTCTTTTCCACGGTGCTCAAGGCCTGGTTTTCCGATGTGCTGAGCCCGGCGGAAAAGGCGCGCGTTTTCTCGCTTAACTACAGTTTTTTGAACATTGGCTGGACCATTGGACCGCCGCTGAGCACGCTGCTGGTGATGTACAGCCTGCAACTGCCGTTCTGGGTTGCCGCCTTCTGCGCTGCGCTGCCGCTGGTTTTAGTTCAGCGCTATGTGCAGGAAAGCGTGGCGGCCGACGGTGAAAACGCCCCGGTGCCGTGGCAGCCGTCAGTGCTGCTTCGTGACCGGGCGCTGTTCTGGTATACCCTTTCCGGGCTGCTGGCCTCCTACGTGGGCGGCTCATTCGCCAGCTGTATCTCTCAGTATGTGCTGGCGGCCGATTACGACAGCGATTTTGCCCAAAAGGTGGTGGCCGTAGTGCTGCCGGTGAATGCCGCGCTGGTGGTCTCCCTGCAATACATCATTGGTCGCAAACTGTCGGCACGTAATATTCGCCCGCTGATGACCCTGGGCACCCTATTTTTCGTCCTTGGACTGGCGGGGTTTATGCTCTCCGGCGAGAATCTGGTCTACTGGGGTATTGCCGCGGCGGTGTTTACCATCGGCGAAATTATTTATGCGCCAGGTGAATATATGCTGATCGACAACATCGCCCCACCGGGCATGAAGGCCAGCTACTTCTCCGCCCAGGCCCTTGGCTGGCTGGGTGCGGCGTTTAACCCGATGATTACCGGGCTGATACTAACCCATCTTCCGCACTGGTCGCTGTTTGTGATAATGATGGTCGCCATTGTGCTGGCATGGATGATGATTTTGCGCGGGATGCGGATGAAGGCGTGGGATGAATTACCTCGTGTAGCTTGAGAGCAGCGCCCGGCGACGCGGCGCTTGCCGGGCCAGTCTGAATAACACTGGAGCTTAATGTTCACATTTTACGCGAATACACGATGGTTCCAGCTATCTTCGTAGAGAATATTTCCATCAATGTACTTCCACAGAATCTTTTCATACCGTAACTCAATATCTTCAAGGTGCGTGCTTGTCATACCACTGGGATGCAAATTCGGCGTAATGGCACAAATTTTGACGTTTTCCATGACAATATTGAAATACTCTACCTCAATACCAGCGTCGTTGGTTTGATACATCTTCAGCGTTGCTGTTTTTAAAGTACGGCCTTCGCAAAGTGCCCGAAACAGCAATGGCGTCGTTCTATCAAACTCTTTCTGGACTTTTACAGGAGTATTGACCTGCCCCCACGATTAGATACAACACTCAGTTAGTAACGTCGGAATCTTCATTCTCAGAATGACCCTTTCTCCAGCCCGCTGCAAATTCAGACGGTGTCTGATAATTCAGCGTGGAGTGCGGGCGGCATTCGTTATAATCCTGCCGCCAGTCATTAATAATTTTCCTGGCATGAACGATATCGCTGAACCAGTGCTCATTCAAACATTCATCGCGAAATCGTCCGTTAAAGCTCTCAATAAATCCGTTCTGCGTTGGCTTGCCCGGCTGGATTAAGCGCAACTCAACACCATGCTCAAAGGCCCATTGATCCAGTGCACGGCAAGTGAACTCCGGCCCCTGGTCAGTTCTTATCGTCGCCGGATAGCCTCGAAACAGTGCAATGCTGTCCAGAATACGCGTGACCTGAACGCCTGAAATCCCAAAGGCAACAGTGACCGTCAGGCATTCCTTTGTGAAATCATCGACGCAGGTAAGACACTTGATCCTGCGACCGGTGGAAAGTGCGTCCATGACGAAATCCATCGACCAGGTCAGATTGGGCGCCGCCGGACGGAGCAGCGGCAGACGTTCTGTTGCCAGCCCTTTACGACGTCTTCTGCGTTTTACGCCCAGGCCACTGAGGTGATAAAGCCGGTACACGCGCTTATGATTAACATGAAGCCCTTCACGGCGCAGCAACTGCCAAATACGACGGTAGCCAAAACGCCTGCGCTCCAGTGCCAGCTCAGTGATGCGCCCTGATAAATGCGCATCAGCAGCCGGACGGTGAGCCTCATAGCGGCAGGTCGACAGGGATAAACCTGTAAGCCTGCAGGCACGACGTTGCGACAGACCGGTCGCATCACACATCAACATCACGGCTTCCCGCTTCTGGTCTGTCGTCAGTACTTTCGCCCAAGAGCCACCTGAAGCGCCTCTTTATCCAGCATGGCTTCGGCAAGCAGCTTCTTGAGTCTGGCGTTCTCTTCCTCAAGCGACTTCAGGCGCTTAACTTCAGGCACCTCCATACCGCCATACTTCTTACGCCAGGTGTAAAACGTGGCATCGGAAATGGCATGCTTGCGGCAGAGTTCACGGGCGGGTACCCCAGCTTCGGCTTCGCGGAGAATACTGATGATCTGTTCGTCGGAAAAACGCTTCTTCATGGGGATGTCCTCATGTGGCTTATGAAGACATTACTAACATCGGGGTGTACTAATCAACGGGGAGCAGGTCAGTATGAAGTCTGGTCCCACTTAGTTTACCCGTATTTGGATCCGAGGGTAACCAAACATGATGACTAACAGACCGCAGTTCAATAGAACCAAGTCGGGCAGGCATAAGACAAGGACCAACTATGGGTGAACCGTTGTCATCCGTAAGCCATAAATGTGCGGGGTTAGACATATTTTATATCCTCTCTATCACTTTTTAAATTTAAACCAGAGAAAAACGTGAAAACCAATAAGAAATAAAATAAATAATCCTGTTAACTCGATGGCAACATCAGGAAAGTGAGAGACAGCGAACATAGCAAATACAACAATTGATAAACAACATCCCCATCCCCATAGAAACAGGACAAACTCTTCTTTCAACCATTTTTTTAAGAACCGCATAATTTACCTCATTAGCCTGACAATTAAATCAACAAGCTCATCATCTGATATAATCATGGGGTTTAGATAGGGGCTACGGGTAATTAATGGCTCGATAATGAAATACATCATCTCAAGTTTACGCGCATAGAGCGCCTGATAATAAAACGCATTAAATGTCTTAAGATTATCAGCACAAAGCGCTGCTTCATGAACTAAACCATAAACGCTGAGCGAAACTGCTGTAGCTGTTACGCTTCCTTTTAGAATCAGCGATCTGGCTTGACTTAGTCGCCCGTGTACTATGGCATGAAAACTGTAGCTTTGGCAGATCGCAGTTGCCACAGAAATAGTGAGCAGCCGGTTCGTCGTGCCTGTTGTTGATAGATAAACACCAGCTTTAACAAGTTTGCGAAGGATATGTTGAATACGCCCTTCTGTTTTATTTTTAAAATGAATTTCTATATACAGTCGAATCATTTCAAAAATAACATCTCGATCTTTATATAACTGGATAAGACCAGAGATAAACCTTGCATCCTCATGCTTAAGTTTCGCACATACATCCTGATAATTCTCTAAAAAGCAAGATATATAATACGATGCACGGGTTACACCACCTTCCATTTGCTTAAGAGTGGAGGTGACGTTATCCTTGACGCCTGCTACCGCCTTATCCAACTTAAGAGCAAGGATTTTATCAGCTTGCACAGAAGTAATGATTGCATCATTGAAATACATACTCCTCCCATCAGTAATTTTTTATTAGCATTACAGGATGAGATATAAGCACACATAACTTGAAGAAAGTATTAATGAATTCCGAAATATTAGTAGGCCGGGTAAGGCGCAACCGCCACCCGGCACACATATCGCACCGAAATTAATGGTGCAACATCTCCTCAACGACCTGCTCTTTATACATTTCGTTTGGATAGTAGGTTGGCCAGTTGTCCATCTCTTTTAATAACGCCTCGTGGGAAGTATTGCCCATAAAGATATGGAAATGGCTGGACTGGCGCGGGCCGATAATATGGTCGCTGAACTGGACAAATTTCGGCGCCTGGCTGCTGGCGTCCTTACATTCAAACAGGTAGCGCACCCCTTTTTTACCGGACGCGTAAGTCAGGATCTTATAGCCGTTAGAGACATATTCGCAGCTGGCGACGTTTTTCCCGCGATGAAATTCCATCACATTATTTTCGATGCCGATGCTCTCTACGTCGGTGGCGTAACCGGTGCGGTAGTAGGCTTTTACCTGATCAAAAGTTTTACTTTTGTCTTTCTCCGCCTTCTTTTTGAATACCGGGTCGAGATCGCCGCTCAGCAGAAACGGATAGACCGACTGCCAGACGCCGTCCCAGTTGGAGAGCGGGCGATCCTTTACATCTTTATCGTTAAATACGCCGTTTGCCGCTTTTTGTTCCGCCTCGGTCATCTGATGTCCGTGGGAATGGGCATAGAGCTGGCCGCTGACCAGCAGCGCCCCCAGAGTTATTGCAAACTTACCAATATGTCCTGCCAAGATAATATCCTCACTCCGTTTAAGTGAGTGAGGATGTTATAGTATAACATTGCGAAAAACAACCCTGTTAAATTGCGACAAGGCCGCGGACACCCTCCTGCTCCATATTCTTCCCGCGCCCGCGCTGGATAATACTTCCCCGGGACATGAGCAGATAACTGTCGGCCAGCTCGGCGGCAAAATCATAGAACTGCTCCACCAGCAGGATCGCCATATCTCCCCGGTTGGCGAGCTGTCGGATCACTTGGCCGATCTCCTTGATCACCGACGGCTGAATACCCTCCGTCGGCTCATCCAGAATCAGCAGCTGCGGACGACTCGCCAGCGCCCGGCCAATCGCCAGCTGCTGCTGTTGCCCGCCCGAGAGATCGCCGCCCCGGCGCAGCTTCATCTCCTTAAGCACCGGAAACAGCTGCCAGATCTCCTCCGGGACCTGCTTTGCCTCGCGCGCCGGAAAGCGCGATAGCCCGAGCAGCAGATTCTCTTCTACCGTCAGTCGGGGAAAAATGTCCCGCCCCTGCGGCACATAGGCGACACCCGCCTGCACCCGCTGGTGCGGTTTAGCCTGGGTAAGATTTTTGCCCTGCCAGAGGATCTCCCCGTTGCGCGCCGGGATCAGCCCCATCAAACACTTCAGTAGCGTGGTTTTGCCTACGCCGTTGCGCCCGAGCAGGCAGGTGACTTCGCCGGGCAGCGCCTCAAAGCTGACCCCGCGCAGGATGTGGCTCCCGCCGTAATACTGATTGAGTTCATTAACCTTAAGCATCCGCGCTCCTTAGCGTCCAAGATAGACGTCAATCACCTGTTCGTTGGCCTGCACGTCGCGCAGCGAACCCTCCGCCAGCACCCGGCCCTGATGGAGCACCGTCACGTGATCGGCAATGGTTTCAACAAAACCCATGTCATGCTCCACCACCATCAGGGAGTGTTTACCCGCCAGGGTGCGGAACAGCTCGGCGGTGTACTCGGTTTCGGCGTCGGTCATCCCGGCGGCCGGTTCGTCGAGCAGTAACAAATGCGGCTCCTGCACCAGCAGCATGCCGATCTCCAGGAACTGCTTCTGGCCGTGCGACAGCAACCCTGCCCTGCGATGCCGCTCCCCGCCGAGGCGTAGCAGGCTCAGCATCTCGTTGATCCGGTCCCCCTGCTCGCTGCTTAACCGGGCGCGCAGGCTGGCCCACACTGACTTATCCCCTTTCATTGCCAGCTCGAGGTTTTCCCATACCGTCAGGGCTTCAAACACCGTCGGCTTCTGGAATTTGCGCCCGATGCCCTGGCGGGCAATGGCTATCGGGTCGAGGGTAGTGAGATCGGTTGTCTGATCGTAAATCGCCCGCCCGCACTGGGGCCGCGTTTTACCGGTGATAACATCCATCAGGGTGGTTTTGCCCGCGCCGTTGGGGCCAATCACGCAGCGCAACTCCCCCACGCCAATATTGAGCGACAGATCGGTAAGTGCTTTAAAACCATCAAAGCTGACGTTGATCCCCTCCAGCTGCAACACCGGGTCAGTTTGATCGCGGTAACGATCCCCGGGAAGCTGGCGGGTAAACAACGCTTCGGCTGGCTGCATTATTTATCTCCTTTGCGCAACAGGCCCGTGACCCCGCGCGGTAAAAACAGCGTGACGGCAATAAAGATTAGCCCCAGAAACAGCTGCCAGTACTCCGGCATCACCACGGTGAAAACGCTTTTTGCGCCGTTGACCAACGCCGCGCCAATCACCGGGCCGATCAGCGTGCCGCGTCCGCCGAGGGCCACCCAGATCGCCGCTTCAATGGAGTTGGTAGGCGACATCTCGCCGGGGTTGATAATGCCCACCTGCGGAACGTAGAGCGCTCCGGCCAGTCCGCACAGCACTGCGGACAGGGTCCAGACCAGCAGCTTAAAGCCGCGCGGATCGTAGCCGCAGAAGGTGAGCCGGTTTTCCGCATCCCGCACCGCCGTCAGAATGCGACCAAACTTGCTTTTCGCCAGCGCATAGCCCACCGCCAGCGAGGCGGCTAACAGCAGCACGGTGGCAATAAACAATCCGATACGCGTGGTGGTGGCGGTCACGGAAAAGCCCAGCAACGTGGTAAAGCCGGTAAAACCGTTGTTGCCGCCAAAGCCCGTTTCATTGCGAAAGAACAGCAACATCCCGGCGAAGGTCAGCGCCTGGGTCATAATCGAAAAATAGACCCCTTTGATTTTTGAGCGGAAGGCAAACCAGCCGAACAGCAACGCCAGCAGGCCGGGCACCATGACGATCAGCACCAGCGCCCAGGCAAAATGCTGAGTGCCCCACCAGTACCAGGGCAATTCACTCCAGGAGAGGAAAGACATAAACGCCGGTAATCCGTCACCTGCCGCCTGACGCATCAGGTACATTCCCATGGCGTAGCCGCCGAGGGCAAAAAAGAGACCGTGGCCGAGCGAGAGCATCCCGGCGTAGCCCCACACCAGATCAAGGGCCACGGCGACAACGGCGTAACAGAGAATTTTGCCTACCAGGGTCAGCATCCAGGTCGAAACGGCCAGCGGATGGCTGGCGGGCAGCAGAGCCAGAAACGGCAGCACCAGCAGTGCCGCCAGAATCAGGGCGCCGAGTATCGGTACGCTGCGCGGCGCCTTGCGCGCCAGGGTTAAGGTCAGTGGCTGGCTCATCAGTCGATTACCCTCCCTTTCAGTGCAAACAACCCCTGAGGGCGCTTCTGAATAAACAGAATAATCGCCACCAGAATCACAATTTTGCCCAGTACGGCCCCCATCTGCGGCTCGAGGATCTTATTGAAAATCCCCAGACCAAAGGCGGCCGCCACGCTGCCCGCCAGTTGACCCACACCGCCGAGCACCACCACGAGGAAGGAGTCGATGATGTAGCCCTGGCCCAGCTCCGGCCCGACGTTCCCCAGCTGCGACAGCGCCACGCCGCCGAGCCCGGCAATCCCCGATCCGAGCCCAAAAGCCAGCATATCGACGCGCCCGGTGGGCACCCCGCAGCAGGCGGCCATGCTGCGGTTCTGCGTTACCGCCCGCACGTTCAGCCCCAGACGGGTTTTGTTGAGGATGAGCCAGGTGAAAAACAGCACCAGCAGCACAAAGCCCAGCACCACCAGCCGGTTCCACGGCAGGATCAGGCTGGCATAGACCTGGACGCCGCCGGAGAGCCATGCCGGATTCGCCACTTCAAGGTTCTGCGCCCCGAAGAGCATGCGCACCAGCTGGATGAGCATCAGGCTGATACCCCAGGTGGCGAGCAGGGTTTCCAGCGGACGGCCATAGAGATGACGGATCACCGTGCGCTCAAGGGCCATACCTACCGTCGCCGTCAGCATGAACGCCACCGGCAGCGCCACCAGCGGATAAAAGGTGAGCCATTGCGGGGTAAACTGCGCCATCGCCTGCTGCACCAGCCAGGTGGCGTAGGCCCCGAGCATCAGCATCTCCCCGTGCGCCATATTGATCACCCCGAGCAGGCCGTAGGTGATCGCCAGCCCGAGCGCAGCCAGCAGCAGAATGGAGCCCAGCGACAGCCCCATGAACGCCTGCCCCAGCAGGTCGCTTATCGTCTGACGATGCTGGATCTGGCGCAGGCTTTCCGCCGCGGCCTCGCGTACTTCACCATCCGGCTCCGTCTGGGCGTGGGTATAGGGCAGCAGGCGGGCCTGCACTTCCGGGTCGCTCGATTCTCCCAGCAGCGTCACCGCCTGCTTGCGCACCGCGGGTTGCGGGCTGGTCAGTTGCAGACTGGCGACGGCGAGGCTCAACACCTCCCGCACCCCATCATCACTTTCACTCGCCAGCTGGCGTTGTAAAAACGGCAGCATTTGTGGCTGGGGATCGCGCTGAAGCTGACGCGCCGCCGCCAGCCTTTCGGTGACACTGTCACCTGTCAGCTGATGGGTAGCGAGCGCGGTGGCGGCCAGCACCCTCAGGCGGTTGGTCAGGCGCACCGCTTTCGGTGAGCCCTGCGCCTGAGCCGCATCACCGAGGGCGATTAACCCGCCCGCCTGGCGGGCAAAAGCGTGTTTGTTGTCGTCGACAACGACGTTCTCTTGCTTCAGAGCCCGCAGCAGCGGCAGCCTGGACGGATCCGGCGCGGCGGCCCACTGCTCCAGCAGAACGGCCTGCTGGCTGCGGCTGGCGGCAACAAAGTTATCGGCGTCCGTTGCCTGCGCCATCCCTGGCAGCAGTCCGGCAAGCCATACGAGAGCGAAGATCGTGCGCATGACGTTCATGGCTTTACCTCTCTGATCCGGATTCAGTTGCTGGCGGTTTTAATCGGCGTGTCGGGTTTTTTGTCGTTTCCGGCGATGAACGGGCTCCACGGCTGGGCGCGTACCGGCGCTTCGGTCTGCCACACCACGTTGAACTGGCCGTTACCCTCGATTTCACCAATCATTACCGGCTTATGCAGATGGTGGTTGGTGGCATCCATGGTCAGGGTGAAGCCCGACGGCGCTTTAAAGGACTGGCCTGCCATCGCCGCTCGCACCTTATCCACGTCGGTGGTGCCCGCTTTCTCTACCGCCTGGGCCCACATATGGATCCCCACGTAGGTAGCTTCCATCGGATCGTTGGTCACGACCGTATCGGCGTTTGGCAGTTTCTGCGTTTTCGCCCAGTTTTTGTACGCCGCAACGAAGGTCTGGTTGGCCGGGTTATCCACCGATTCGAAGTAGTTCCACGCTGCCAGATTACCCACCAGCGGTTTGGTGTCGATGCCGCGCAGCTCCTCTTCCCCTACCGAGAAGGCGACAACCGGCACCTCAGTGGCTTTTACGCCCTGGTTCGCCAGCTCTTTGTAGAACGGTACGTTGGAGTCGCCGTTGATGGTGGAGACCACCGCGGTTTTGCCTGCGGCGGAGAATTTCTTGATGCTGGCGACGATGGTCTGGTAATCGCTGTGGCCGAACGGGGTATAGACCTCTTCGATGTCTTTATCCTGAACGCCTTTGGAGTGTAGGAAGGCGCGCAGAATTTTGTTGGTGGTGCGCGGGTAGACGTAGTCGGTGCCGAGCAGGAAGAAGCGCTTCGCCGCTCCGCCGTCTTCACTCATCAGGTACTCCACCGCCGGGATAGCCTGCTGGTTAGGCGCGGCCCCGGTGTAGAAGACGTTCGGCGACATCTCTTCCCCTTCGTACTGCACCGGGTAGAACAGCAGACCGTTCAGCTCCTCAAATACCGGCAGGACCGATTTGCGCGACACCGAGGTCCAGCAGCCGAAGACCGCCGCCACTTTATCCTGGCTTAACAGCTGGCGAGCCTTCTCGGCAAACAGCGGCCAGTTGGAGGCGGGGTCCACCACCACCGGCTCCAGTTTTTTACCCAGCACGCCGCCTTTGGCGTTGATTTCATCGATGGTCATCAGCGCCACGTCCTTAAGCGGCGTTTCGGAAATCGCCATCGTTCCGGAGAGGGAGTGCATGATGCCAATTTTAATGGTGTCGGCGGCCTGCACGCTGAAACTCATCCCCATGGCCACCACAGAGGCCGATAAAGCAAAGGCTTTTAACAAGGTACGACGATGCATAATTTTCACTCCTGAAAAGAAACGCTGTGCGAAATCGTCCGTTACGGCATGGACGAAGAAAAAGCATTCAGGAGGAGACAGAGCAAAAAGGATGCCAGAATGAAAAAACTGTGGATTCAGGGGGCTGGGGAGGATTTCTGAAGCAGGCGCGGATCAGGATGGCACAGCGTTGCACTTTATTAATGCAACGCTGTGAGAAGTGTTTACCAGACTTCGCTGGCGATTTGCGTGACCAGACGCACCTTGTCCCACTGTTGCGCTTCGGTCAGGGCGTTCCCCTCTTCGGTGGAGGCAAAGCCGCACTGCGGGCTGAGGCAGATCTGATCTTTCGCGACATATTTCGCCGCCTCTTCCAGACGCGCCTTCACCCCTTCCGGGTTCTCCAGCTCGCCGCTTTTGGTGGTGATCAGACCCAGCACCACCTGCTGCTTGCCCGGACGGATAAAGCGTAACGGGGCAAAATCGCCGCTGCGATCGTTGTCGTATTCCAGGAAGAAGGCGTCAACATTCACGGTACTGAAGAGGATCTCCGCCACCGGCTCGTAACCCCCTTCGGAAATCCAGGTCGAGCGGAAGTTGCCGCGGCAGACGTGCAGCCCGATGGTCAGATCCTCCGGCTTGCCTTCCAGCGCCTTGTTCAGCACGCGGGCATAGGTACGCGCCAGCTGATCCGGGTCATCGCCGCGCTCGCGGATCTGGCGGCGCTGATCGTCGGAGCAGAGATAGGCCCAGACGGTATCGTCCAGCTGTAGATTACGGCAGCCCGCGTCGTAAAACGCGTGGATAGCATCGCGCCAGGTCTGCGCCAGATCGTCGAAATAGACATTCAGATCCGGGTAGACCGTGGCGTCGATGACCTTACGCCCACCGCGGAAATGCAGCACGCTCGGGCTTGGGATGGTCATCTTCGGCTGGGCATTACCGCTGATGCTTTGCAGATAGCGGAAGTCGTCGAGCATCGGATGGCTGCCGAAGCCCAGTTTACCGGTGACGCGCACGCCGTGGGCTTTGGTCTGCACGCCGTTAAACTGGATCCCCTGCTCAGATTCGTAGCGCTCCACACCCTGCAGACCGTCGAAGAAATCAAAGTGCCACCAGGCGCGACGAAACTCCCCGTCGGTCACGACCTGCAGGCCGCAGGCGCACTGCTGTTCAACCACGTGGCGAATCGCCTCGTCTTCTACTGCACGCAGCTGCTGCGCGTTAATCTCACCGCTGGCAAACTGGATCCGCGCCTGCTTGATGGCGTCGGGACGTAAGAAACTGCCCACCACATCGGCACGGTACGGGGCGTGTTGTCGCTGCATGCTTTTCTCCTTTAACTGCCGCCAGGTAATTGCCGACAGTGATAATTCATCTCTTGAAGTTTTAGCCTTCTGGATGGCTAAATGTCTAAAAAAGATGTCACAGCGCTGGGCTTACGGCAAACGAGAAAAATTCACTAGTGTTGAAAAAAATTCATGTTCAGGCTGAAAGGCAAAAAAACCGCCAGAGACTGGCGGTAAATGCTTGCATGGATAGATTTGTATTTTGCTATCTACGGACCCGGCATTCCATACCAGGCTGCGGATCCTCAATAAGCTAGCATGGGGAAGATAAATAAAGACTAAACATGCGCTATAGCTGCGGGATATTTGCCCTTTTCTGGCGCATGGAGCGGGATAAAAGCCAGATAAGGGTGCAGGCAACCACCGGCACCAGCCAGTCGAGCAGGCTGGCGACATTCCAGACCTGCCAGTCAAACCCGCCCCACCACGGCATATTGGCGCGCTTGCCGTGACCAAACAGGGCAATCCAGCGGTATTCAGCCTGGGTCTGTTCCCGGGCGATAAACCACAGCGAACCCAGCGCCCCGCCCGTACCCCACCGATCCCATTTCAGACCGCACAGAAACTGGACAAGAAGTGCCGCTAACGCGTGCATAAAAGGGGATAAATCCATTACTTTGCCTGACGAGTTCATCTTTAGTTCAATATGAGCACAGCAACATACGGGTAAAAGCGGCTCGGGTGAAGTGTTTTGCGAAGATAGCTTCAGCAAACACGGCAACATTCGAATTTTTTATGGCTGGCTCCTTACATTACACACAGCCAGCCTTACAAATATGTTATGTAGTAAGAAATGGCCGACTTGCTGGACTGATTTTTTCATTTCCACCTCACGTTATTTATAAATAGTTCTCGAAAATGTAAAAGGTTTAGCATATACTTTTTTCAAAAATCCAATATGGCAATTTAACATGGATTATGTGTTATATAACTTGATGTTTTTAGTCTGTATTATCTTGGCGATATACATCAATTCATTATTGTGCCGAGTCAATTTTTATGATCATATAGATTTCTCTGGCAGGCGCTATTTCCATCTTGATGGCATAAGAGGATTAGCAGCATTATTTGTCGTAATGAATCATGCGGTTTTTTCTTTTGCAAATAATGGTTTTACACCTGATGAAATAGACACCTACAATTTCTGGATATTCGCCCATGCTGGAGACACAGGCGTACAGATATTTTTCAGCATTACTGGATTTCTTTTTTTTGATAAGATCATCAAGACCAATAATAACATTGACTGGGGTGGCTTTTTTCAAGCTCGGGTAAAACGACTCGTACCTATGTATATAATGGCAACAACCATAGTAGCGATTCTCACGCTACTATGGTCGCACGGTCAACAATCCCCCCTGACGACACTGAGACAGCTGATAAATATTTATGGCTTTGGATTTCTTGGCAGTGACATATGGGTAAATGGCTTCAGGACATATTCATTAAATGCTGTAATCTGGACACTTCCTTACGAATGGCGATTTTACTGCATTTTACCCGTAATATGTACCCTTATAAGATATAAGCGTCTATTTTATTTTTCATTTGTTTTAGCATTTCTTTATGCATTGAACGATCTCTATACTGGGCAAGTTGTTTGGGTTTATTTTATATCAGGAGCAGCAGCCGCTGTTGTAAATAACACCGCCAAACTCACACTCCGTAGGAAGACGGTTGCAATTGATGTTATTTCTTCTTTTGCCGTCATAATTTGCTTGATCTATTTGCTAAATTGCGATTTGAGCGGATATGGATTTGAGCGATTTATAATCATAAGCATACTATTTATATTTATTATATGGCTAAAGCCTGGCATATTAACACTCAGACCATTAGTCTATTTAGGTGAGGCGAGCTATAGCTCATACCTGCTTCATTTAATTGTCAATGCGCTTGTCATCAAGAGCTTGTCTAGTTTAACTGATTTAAATAAGGCTTCGCCTCTCTTATTTTGGTGCGTAATAGCCTCGCTCGTAGGAATCACAACACTCCTCACAGCCTATACATTTAAATACATTGAGTATAAATTTCTCAAAAAATAGGCGGTTCTACCGCCTGAGTTCTGTTTTGTGATATAACTGATAACTAAATTTGCCATCCGCCTGGCTTAATCACTTAACCTAAGCCTCAAAAAACCGCCCGAAGGCGGTTAATGAATTTCATAGCGGTCTCTTGGTTACATCAGGGTCATCCACGACCGGCGGGTCGTTCACATCTGGTGTGTCAGGTATATCATCATCAGGAAGCGATTCATCATCAGGAAGAGGATCAACGTAATCTGGACGATCGGTCATAAAGCCTCCGTCAAACTTGGTTATGAGAGTCTACTTAGACTTACCCGGTTTCTGTTTGGACTGGTCATCTTTCGGGTTCTTTTGAGACTGCTTAGATTGATCTCTGTTTGAACCTTGCTCATTGGATTTCATTTTGAACTCCTGTTGGCATATGCGGCAAATCGCCACCTTTAAAATATAAGGCATGCTTATGGTTATATCGAGCGAGGCGAGAGGATAAACAGAAGGTTCAACTGAGCTGGCAAATGCATCTTTCAGGTGAAAAAGCCGGGCATCACGCCCGGTTCTGTTGCCAGCCTGAAAATGCCCTTACGCGCTCAATCCGCGGTTCACCAGCATCGGCTCAATCTTTGGATCGTGCCCGCGCCACTGACGATAAAGTTCAGCTAAATCAGTGCTGTTCCCGCGCGACAAAATCGCCTCACGGAATTTTTGGCCGTTCTCGCGGGTCAGCCCGCCTTCTTCCACAAACCACTGATAGCCGTCGTCGGCCAGCATTTGGGTCCAGAGATAGGCGTAATAGCCGGCTGCGTAGCCGCCGCCGAAGATATGGGCGAAATAGCTGCTGCGATAGCGCGGTGGTACGGCAGGGAGATCCAGCTGTTCGCGTTCCAGCGCCGCGGCTTCGAACGCCTCCACGTTTGCTGGGGCTTCGCTGGCGGTTATTCCGTGCCAGTTCATATCCAGCAGTGCGGCGCTGAGCAGCTCGGTCATGTCATAGCCTTTATTAAACTGGGTGGCACTGAGCATTTTCTCGCGCAGCGCGTCGGGCATCGGCTCCCCGGTTTCGTAATGGCGGGCATAATGGGCAAAGACCTCGGGATGGCTGGCCCAGTGCTCGTTGATTTGTGACGGGAATTCCACGAAATCCCGCGGCGTATTGGTGCCAGAGAGCGTGGCGTAACGCTGGCTGGCAAACAGGCCGTGCAGAGTATGGCCAAATTCGTGGAACAGAGTGATCACATCATCCCACGAGATTAGCGCTGGTTGGCCTTCAGCCGGTTTTTGATAGTTGCAGACGTTGTAGATCACCGGCCGCGTCCCGGCTTCATGGGATTGTTCAATAAAGTTACCCATCCACGCCCCGCCGCCTTTCGAGTCGCGGGCGAAGAAGTCACCGTAAAAGAGCGCCATCCCTTCTCCGTGGTGATCGAAAATCTCCCAGACTCGCACATCAGGGTGGTAGACAGGGATATCCCTGCGCTCAGCAAACGTAATGCCGAAAAGCCGGGTCGCCGCCCAGAAGACGCCGTCGGTCAGCACCCTGTCGAGAGCAAAATAGGGTTTAACCTGTGATTCATCCAGAGCGTACTTCGCCAGACGCACGCGTTCAGCGTAAAAGGCCCAGTCCCAGGCCTGAACCTGAAAGTGGCCCTGCTCTTCATCAATCACTTTCTGAATGTCAGCCTGCTCCTGCAGGGCGCGACCGCGCGCAGTAGGAACGATACCCCGCATAAACTGCAGCGCAGCGTCGGGGGTTTTCGCCATCTGATCGGCAATTTTCCAGCTGGCGTAGCTGTCATAGCCCAGCAGTTCAGCCTGACGCGCACGGAGCGCCACCAGACGTGCGACCACTTCGCGGGTATCGTTGGCATCGTTTTTTTGCGTGCGCAGCCAGCCCGCCTTAAAGAGATTTTCTCTGGTCTGACGATCGCGTAGCTGTTGCAGAGCCGGCTGTTGCGTGGTGTTCAGCAGCGGAATGAGCCAGCGATCGCTGAGTCCCTTCTCCGCTGCGGCCTCGGCAGCCGCGGCCTGTTCCGCCGGGCTCAGGCCATCCAGTTGATGCTGATAATCCACCACCAGCCCACCCGCCTTGTCTGCCGCCAGCAGGCGCTTGTTAAACTGGCTGGTTAGCGCGGCGGATTCGGTATTGAGCGCTTTCAGCGCCTGCTTTTCCGCCTCCCCCAGCCGGGCCCCAGCCAGAATAAAGCGCTGATGCAGCTCCTCAATCAGCCGCAGGGACTCGGCATCTGGCGCCATCGTCTGGCGGTCATTGTAGATGGCGTCCACCCGGGCGAAGAGCGCGTCATTCAGCCAGATGTCGTTAGAAAGCGCCGCCAGTTCGGTGGAAATCGCCTCTTCCAGCTGCTGCAGGTAGTCATTGGTGTGCGCCGAGGTCATGGCAAAGAAGACGTTGCTCACCCGGCTCAGCAGCTCGCCGCTTTTCTCCAGCGCCAGGACGGTATTGGCAAAATCAGGCGCATCCGCGGAGCCAGCTATCGCCGCGATCTCCTTGCGCTTCTGGCGGATGGCTTCGTCAAAGGCCGGACGATAATGTTCGTCGCGGATCAAATCAAAATGCGGTGCCTGGTACGGCAGCGTGCTGCTTGTGAAAAACGGGTTGGTGCCAGACATATCAGACTCCTGAATACGGTAAATTTCACCAGAGTAGGCCAGCCCGGCAGCCACTGCAATCTCTGTCACCTGAAGGGGCTAAAAAGTCGCCTTACTCTGCGTCAGATCACATGCTATGGTAGTACTACACAAAAAGCGTTGAGGAACAGTGACATGATTATTTTAGTTACCGGGGCGACAGCTGGATTTGGTGAAAGCATTACGCGTCGCTTCGTCGCAAACGGCCATAAAGTGATTGCCACAGGCCGCCGTCAGGAGCGTCTGCAGGAGCTGAAAGAGGAGCTTGGCGACAGCATTCTGACCGCCCAGTTGGACGTGCGTAACCGCGCATCCATTGAAGAGATGATTGCCAATCTGCCAGCGGAATGGCGTGACATCGACGTGCTGGTCAACAACGCCGGGCTGGCGCTGGGTCTTGAGCCCGCACACAAAGCCAGTGTGGAAGACTGGGAAACGATGATCGACACCAACAACAAAGGCCTGGTCTATATGACCCGCGCCGTACTGCCCGGCATGGTGGAGCGCAACCGCGGTCATGTGATCAATATCGGCTCGACCGCCGGTAGCTGGCCCTATGCCGGCGGTAACGTCTATGGCGCGACCAAAGCCTTTGTACGCCAGTTCAGCCTGAACCTGCGCACCGATCTGCACGGCACCGCTATCCGCGTAACGGATATCGAGCCGGGTCTGGTGGGCGGTACGGAGTTCTCCAACGTGCGCTTTAAAGGCGATGATGCGAAAGCGGACAAAACTTATGAGAACACCACTGCCCTGACCCCGGATGATGTCACCGAAGCCGTCTGGTGGGTAGCCACGCTGCCCAAGCACGTCAACATCAACACCGTTGAGATGATGCCGGTGACGCAGAGCTTTGCTGGCCTGAGCGTCCATCGCGGATGATCTTTCCCCGCCCGGCCTGCGGGCCGGGTCTGGGATACCGGGTAAAAGAATGGTAGTATTTCCGGGTTAACCCTCTGAGAAATCACATCGAATGGCCGCTGAATCGCAACTTAATCCGACACAACCCGTAAATCAGCAAATTTATCGTATTTTGCGCAGCGACATCGTGCATTGTCTGATCCCGCCGGGAACCCCTTTATCAGAAAAAGAGGTGTCGGTACGTTTTGATGTCTCCCGGCAGCCGGTTCGCGAAGCCTTTATCAAGCTGGCGGAAAATGGCCTGATTCAGATCCGCCCCCAGCGCGGCAGTTACGTCAATAAGATCTCCCTCAGTCAGGTGCAAAACGGCTGTTTTGTCCGCCAGGCCATCGAGTGCGCCGTCGTCCGTCGCGCGGCAAGCCTGGTTGACGATCATCAGTGCTATCAGCTGGAGCAGAATCTGCATCAGCAGCGTATCGCCATTGAGCGTAAACAGCTGAATGACTTCTTCCTGCTCGACGATGAATTTCATCAGAAGCTGGCGCAAATTGCTGGCTGTCAGCTGGCATGGGACACTATCGAGAACATCAAGGCGACCATGGACCGGGTGCGTTACATGAGCCTTAATCACGTATCACCGCCAGAGATGCTGCTGCGCCAGCATCTGGATATTTTCCATGCCCTGGAAAAGCGTGACGCCGATGCGGTAGAAAAAGCGATGACCCTGCATCTGCAGGAAATTGGCGAGTCAGTACAGTTAATTCGTCAGGAAAATAGTGACTGGTTTAGCGAAGAGTAGCCAAAATGAATGCCGCCATGGCGGCGGCATTCGGCAGAGTTAACCCGCGATATAGTGTGCCACCGCGGCTTTCGCCCCTTTCTCCAGCAACATTTGATACGCCGCGGTTACCGCCTCGACAAAAGTCGCATCCTGCGGCAGTTCCTTACCAAAGATCGCCTCGATACCCATCAGCGCCTTCACGCGGGATGCCCCTTCAGCACTGCCTTTTACCGCGGCCTGGATCACCGACAGCAGCGGATCGCATACCTCGATGGCCTCGCCGCGCTCATCCACGCCGCCGACATAACGCATCCAGCCGGCAATCCCCAGCGCCAGTAGCGGGAATGGCTTCTGATGCACCCGGTGCCAGCGCACGGAGTCGAGCATACGCTGCGGCAGCTTCTGACTGCCATCCATCGCGATCTGCCAGGTCCGGTGGCGCAGCGCCGGGTTGCTATAACGGTCGATCAGCAGATCGGCATAACGCCCCAGATCCACACCAGTCACTTTCAGCGTCGGCGCCTGCTCGTTTAACATCAGTGCATGGGCGGCGCGCTTGTAGTTCGCGTCTTCCATGCAGTCGTTGATGTGTTGATAACCCGCCAGATAGCCCAGATATGCCAGGAAGGAGTGGCTGCCGTTCAGCATGCGCAGCTTCATCTCTTCAAACGGAATAACGTCTGCGACCAGCTCGGCCCCGGCTTTTTCCCACGCCGGACGACCCGCAACAAAGTTGTCTTCAATTACCCACTGGCGGAACGGCTCGCAGGCCACACCCGCCGGATCGCGCACGCCGGTAATCTCTTCGATTTTGTTCAGCGTGTCGGCAGTCACGGCAGGCACAATACGGTCGACCATGGTTGACGGGAAAGTGACGTTGGCTTCAATCCACTCCGCCAGCTCAGCGTTGACCGCGCGGGCATAGGCGCAGGTAACGTTGCGCATGACGTGACCGTTCTCCGGCATATTGTCGCAGGACATCACGGTGAAGGCTGGCAACCCGGCGTTTTTACGTCGCGCCAGCGCTTCCACCACCACACCAACAGCGGAAACAGGCTGATGAGGATTCTTTAGATCGGCGGCGATCATTGGATGATCCAGCATCAGCTGCCCGGTCGCCGGGGCGTGGCAATACCCTTTTTCGGTAATGGTTAATGAGACGATCGCCACCTGCGGTTCACACAGGGCGGACAGCACCGCTTCAAGACCATCCACCTGCGCGTGCAGCGCCTTTTTGACCACGCCAACGACCCGCGCTGTCCATGCATCCGCGGACATTTCAGCAACGGTGTAGAGATTATCCTGGGCTTTCAGATCGGCTATCTGCTGCTCACCGCCGATCAGATTGACTTCGTAATAGCCCCAGTCACTGCCGTGTTCGGCGGCGAGGATATCGCTATAGACCGCCTGATGCGCGCGGTGGAAGGCACCAAATCCCAGGTGCACGATGCGTGATTGCAGGTTATCCCGGTTGTAGTGAGGAATCGTAGCTTGCGCCTGTAATAACGGATTATTCATGATAGTACTCGTTAATGTGATTAAGCGATGAATCCGGGCCGGCTTGACTCCCTGACCCGGCTTACTAACCCAACTAGAATGGTAGGTGGCATAAAAAATTCTCTGCCGTTAACCATACTGATTGTTGATACGTCGATATTGATTTACGTTAACTTTTCACCATCTGGTGTGACATCAATGCAAAGTTGTGTGACAACATTCGCTATAAACCGCAAGGTTGTGAACCACTCAACCCACGGTTGTGGCTCTCTCTTTTGGCATCACTGATGCTGGAGCCGCTTCCGTCCAGAGGCTGTCATAGTCATGGCCCGTCAGATCTTCCACGATACGTCGAACATGAGGATCAACCACCGTTTTGGCGCCGTTGGCGCGAAGGCGTTCGACCTCTTCCACGAAGATCTGGTGTGTCTGTTTATTCAGACGGAACGTCAGCGCCTGCCAGAGGGCCAGCATCAGCAGCCCGGCGGTACCGATAAACATCAGCATGGCGATCGTATGAATCGCTTCCGGCGGCTGAACCTGGCTCCCCTTCACGAAACCGCCGCTTTGCAGCAGCAAGCCGACCACAAAGGTGGCGATGTCCACAGTGGTTTTACGGGAGAAAGTCATGACGGCAGCGAACAACCCTTCCCGGCGCTGGCGGCTGACCATTTCGTCAATATCAGGAATGAACGGGAACACGTTCCACGGGGTGAACTCCAGCACACAGCGGCCCACCTGATAGAGTCCGGCGAGGATGAAGAGCGTGGCAACGGTATTCAGCGACGGGATCTGATAGACCGCCAGGAAACCAGCCAGACAGAGCATCATCAGGGCATAGGCGAAGACATAGAGCCGGGCCGGACCATATTTGATGATCCCAAGCCCTGCAATAAGCGTTACCGGCAAGCCCACGATACTCATCGACAGCAGACTTCCCGCCAGCGATGACGAGACGTTAAGGCAGTAGACGCAGAAGAAGACGAACACGGTGTTATAGACATCTTTGCCAGTAAACGACAGGAGATAAATCGCCAGATGCTTTCTGAAGGCGCGGATTTTCAGCGTCGAGGCGTAGGATTTAAACAGATCGATAATGGCGCGCAGTTTGTCAGACAGGCTGCCAGGCATAGCTGACTTTTCCAGTTCCGCCTGCATCTGCGGGGTGAGCTCCCGCTCCCATGTTACTTTCCATGAGATAAAGACGCAGATCATAAACAGCACGGCGAAAATTACGCCATTAATCAGATAGGCGCTGGCGTTCTGCTCGCCAAAATAGCCAATCAGCAGCCCAGGGATAAAGGTCGCCAGAAAGGTGCCGGACGCCGACATAAACATCCGGCAGGTTGAGAGTTTGGTGCGGCCATTAAACTCTTTGGTCATTTCGGAAGGCAAGGTTTCCCAGGGGATGAGGACCATCGCGGCGATGATCTCAAAGGCGAGATAGACCGCCAGATAAAAGGCGTAACTCATGCCATCGAGCCACAGTAAGGCATAGACCAGCATCAACGGCGCGCCAATCAGTAGGAAAAAACGCCGACGGCCAAATTTCTTGCCAAAATAGTTTTTATAAAAGTGGTCCGTTAAGCTGCCCATAAATAAACTGACCACCGCATCAACAATACGGGCAATGGCGACGATCGAGGCCGCTTCAATTGGCGATAAGCCAACAAAGGTGGTGTAGAAAAATAACAGCCATGCGCCAATTACGGTAAACGCGCCGCCACCCATAATATCGGTCAGGCCATATCCAATACTCACCGGAATGGTGACGTTTTTCTTTGCACGAGACATACAGTTTCCTTACCTGAAAAAAAAATCCAGTTAATTTCCGATGCTTCTGTGAAGTTTTTTTATTAGCGTTGATTATCGAGAGGCATAAAAAAAGACTCCCCTGCGTTTACAGAGGAGTCATCAGTCATTACGAGATGGCGCGATGTTTACCGTGAATCTTTAGCGCGGCAGCTTTATCGTCTGCAGCATCTTCCAGCGTACTCAGATCGCGGTCACATACCTCTGGCATCAGCAGGGCTGAGATCAGGCCGATGAAGGAGTAAACCACCACCATCGCCACGATTGGCCACCAGGAGCCGGTCATGTTGCAGAAGATCCCTGCCAGGACCGGACCAAAACCAACCGCAATCAGACCACCCGCCTCTTTTGAAATTGCCATCCGGGTGAAGCGGTTACGGGAACCAAACATCTCGGCCATGGTGATGTTTTCCAGGGCGAACAGTCCCAGCACCGCGAAGTTATGGATAACAATAATCGAGGTCATGATCACGCCAGGGCTGTACGACTTGTCGACAATTATCGACAGCATCGGGTAGGCCAGAATAATGGCGGAAATGCTCAGCAGAATGTAAGGCAGGCGACGACCATATTTATCGGACAACCAGCCCAACAGCGGGATAGTAATAAAGCCGAGAATAGAACTGATCATCAGGGCGTCGGTCGGAATAGCCTTATCAAACAGCAGCGTCTGCACCAGATACCCGGCGAGGAACGTCTGGATCAGGCCGGAGTTACCCGCCTGGCCGAAGCGCAGACCGGTCGCCAGCCAGAAGGATTTGCTTTTCAGCATCCCACCCAGGGTATTTTCTTCAACCGCAGCCTGAACAGGCGCATCGTCGGTATTAACCTGCTCAAATACCGGGCTCTCCTTGAGGTTCATACGCAGCCAGATGGCAAAGATCATCACCACCACGCTTGCCAGAAACGGCACACGCCATCCCCAGGCCAGCAGCTGTTCGCGGTCGAGGGCAAAGAACATCACTGCCCAGATCGCCGTGGCGCTCAGGGTGCCGCAGTTAGTGCCCATCGCCACCAGTGAAGAGATGATGCCGCGTTTCCCTTTCGGCGCATATTCCGCCAGCATCGTGCCCGCACCGGAGATCTCCGCCCCTGCGCCCAGCCCCTGGATAATACGCAGCGTCACCAGCAGCACCGGCGCGAAAATGCCAATTTGTGCATAGGTCGGCAGCACACCAATCAGCGTGGTACAGATCCCCATCATGGTAATGGTGATAAACAGTACCTTCTTGCGTCCGACGCGGTCACCCATTTTGCCGAAGACAAAGGCGCCAACGATACGGGCAATATAGCCCGCCCCATAGGTACCCATCGCCAGAATCAGCGCCATCGCCGCCGACTGTTCCGGGAAGAAGATCTCGTGAAAGACTAATGCCGCGCCCAGCGAATAAAGCTGGAAGTCCATGATTTAAAGCGCTGTTTCAGGTCTTTATGGGATTGTCCTTAATTCCTGAGTATTTAACAGTAACTTGCCGCTGGTGAAATGCATCCATTTGTTCTTTTGCATATCACCTGCGGTACTTTTATGCCCCACCCATGCCCCAAAGAATTTCTTTGCATAATTCCTTCGAGAAATCCCACCCTTCTTTGACGAGGCGAAACTCCCTGGCAGTATCTTTACCGATCCGTTGTATATTTTCAGGGTGCGCAATGCTTCCTTTACCGCAGACCGCTATGTGCCAATAGCGGACGTTGTTAAGCTCATGCAGTATGGATTCACGAAGAACAGACGTTATATTTTGTCCTGATTGACACGGGATGAAAGCTCCTGATGGCTCTCTTTTCGCTCGCTGTAACGATCCGCAAGATAACCGGTTTGTCCCTTAAGCAGCAGTGTGATTTTAAACAGCTCCTCGGCTACATCGACGATGCGGTCATACCATGACGAAGGTTTCATTCGGCCGTTTTCGTCGAACTCTTGCCATGCCCTGGCTACGGAAGACTGGTTGGGGATCGTAAACATCCGCATCCAGCGGCCCAGAATACGCATCTGGTTCACTGCATTGAAGGACTGGGAACCACCGCAGACCTGCATTACCGCAAGTGTTTTGCCCTGCGAAGGACGAACCGCGCCTTCACTTAATGGTATCCAGTCAATCTGCGCCTTCATAACTGCGCTCATAGCCCCGTGCCGCTCCGGAGAACTCCACACCATCCCGTCACACCATCTGACCAGACCGCGTAGCTCGGTGACTTTAGGGTGCGTGTCCGGCGCATCATCCGGCAGGGGTAAACCGGAGGGGTTAAAGAGTTTTACCTCCGCGCCCATCGCCGCCAGCAGGCGACCAGCTTCTTCCGCGGCAAAACGGCTGTAGGAGCGCTCTCTTACTGAACCATACAGGATCAGAATCCGTGGCGGCTCCTGCAGGTGCAGGCGTTCAGCAATGTGTTGATCAAAGCATTCAGTATTCAGGGCAGGAAATTGTTCCATTTTTCTCCTCCGGAGAGAACAGGTGATTTTAAAATCATTATATATGATTTAACATATATGTATTCTAAAGGGAACGGAGAGAAAAATGCTACAACCTGTTCAGCTTTTCAAAATCCTGTCGGATGAAACTCGGCTCGCCATCGTCATGCTTCTCCGGGAGTCCGGAGAACTGTGCGTCTGCGATATCTGTGCGGTCACCTCCGAATCGCAGCCCAAAATCTCGCGACATATAGCTATCCTGCGCGAAGCCGGGCTGGTTCTTGACCGTCGTGAAGGCAAATGGATCCATTATCGCCTGTCACCCCACATACCGGCATGGGCAGCTGAGACAATCACTACGTCCTGGCAGTGTATGCGGGAGGAAGTACGTGAATGGCTGGATAAATCAGCCTGCACCTCCTGCTGAGAAAGAAAAACACATTTACATAATCATATATAACGGAGTCTGAGATGCTTCTGGCAGGGAGTATATTTTTACTGACGCTGGTACTGGTGATCTGGCAACCCAGAGGCCTGAGTATTGGCTGGAGCGCGAGTATCGGGGCTGTGCTGGCGCTGGGAGCCGGTGTCATCCATGTCGCTGATATTCCCGTTGTCTGGAATATCGTCTGGAACGCGACAGCAGCATTTATTGCAGTCATCATCATCAGCCTGCTGCTCGATGAGTCCGGCTTCTTTGAATGGGCTGCACTACACGTCTCCCGCTGGGGTAACGGACGTGGCCGCCTGCTGTTTACCTGGATAGTGTTGCTCGGTGCCGCTGTTGCTGCGTTGTTTGCCAATGACGGCGCCGCGCTGATCCTGACGCCGATTGTGATTGCGATGCTGCTTGCACTGGGTTCAGCCAGGGCACGACTCTGGCCTTTGTCATGGCCGCAGGATTTATCGCAGATACGGCCAGCCTGCCGCTCATTGTTTCTAACCTGGTGAATATCGTCTCGGCGGACTTTTTCGGTCTGGGCTTTACGCAGTACGCCTCCGTTATGATCCCTGTGGATGTGGCAGCGATTGCGGCCACCCTGGTCATGTTGCATCTCTTCTTCCGCAGGGATATTCCGGCCACGTATGACGTTTCGCTGCTGAAGACGCCTGCCAGTGCGATCAAGGATCCGGCAACCGTCAGGGCGGGCTGGATTGTCCTCTTATTGCTGCTTGTCGGTTTCTTTGTCCTGGAGCCGCTGGGGATCCCGGTCAGTGCGATAGCGGCGGCTGGCGCAGCAGTGCTGTTTGTGGTGGCGAAAAGAGGCCATGCCATCAACACCGGGAAAGTCCTGCGCGGTGCGCCATGGCAGATCGTTATTTTCTCGCTCGGCATGTACCTGGTGGTCTATGGCCTGCGCAATGCAGGGCTCACGGAGTATCTGTCGGGCGTGTTAAATCTTCTGGCAGACAAAGGGTTATGGGCAGCGACGTTCGGCACCGGCTTCCTGACGGCATTTCTCTCATCGGTGATGAACAATATGCCGACGGTACTGATTGGCGCGCTCTCGATTGACGGGAGTACGGCGACCGGCGTCGTCAAAGAGGCAATGGTTTATGCCAATGTGATTGGCTGCGATTTAGGCCCGAAAATCACCCCGATTGGCAGTCTGGCAACCCTGCTGTGGCTGCATGTGCTTGCCCGGAAAAATATAAAGATTACCTGGGGATATTACTTCCGTACCGGCATTGTCATGACTGTGCCGGTGCTGTTTGTCACTCTGGCCGCGCTGGCGTGGCGGCTCTCTGTCACTTTGTAATGAGATACTGATATGAGCAACATTACCATCTATCACAACCCGGCCTGTGGCACCTCACGCAACACGCTGGAGATGATCCGTAACAGCGGCAACAAACCGACGATAATTTATTATCTCGATACGCCCCCGACCCACGATGAGCTTATTAAACTTATTTCAGATATGGGAATTACGGTACGTGCATTGCTGCGTAAGAATGTTGAGCCTTATGAGCAACTGGGACTTGATGAAGAGAAATTTAGTGATGAGCAGTTGATTGATTTCATGCTTCAACATCCGATCCTGATTAATCGGCCGATTGTCGTTACGCCGCTTGGCACTCGTCTTTGCCGCCCTTCAGAAATAGTGCTGGATATTCTACCGGAAAGCCAGAAAGGAGCGTTTACCAAAGAGGATGGCGAGAAGGTCATTGACGAAACGGGGAAGCGGGTTAAGTAATCTGCCCACTTCAAAATATCGGGCGCCTGTTTACGTTTTGCGGGCGTCCGCTTTTCGTTCATAGCGGACATTTAAACTCATTAGGGAGTATCATCTGATCCCCCCTAACTACGCATCGCTTCTTACACCGGGCACTTATCACCATCACTATCGACGCTGTTGATGAAGTACGTCACCCTGCCCATAACTTCGACCTCTTCCGCCGCTGGCCCCTCGATCGCCTCGCCGTCATCAGTGATTAACGCTTTCCCCATGAATCGTGCAAATTGTGTCTGTCCGCCATTAAGGATCAGCAGAACCTGCCCTTGGTTAACCGATTTTGATGAAATCAATATGTGATAGGTTTCGGATTGGGCCTGAATGGCTCTAAGGGCTGTAGCAACTATCGGAGGAAGATCTAAACCACCTGCTTAGGCCATCGCCTTTTCCGTGGCTTTGGAATGATGGAGCGGGTGGTAAGCCGGGTACCACATACAGAACATACCGCTCCGTGTGGCTGGTTGTGCACGGGATTGAAGGTGGTGAAAAAGAACCGGTTGCTGCTACAAACAGGACAGATGAATTTCATAACAGATACGACGCTCCCTGGCCGCTGGCTGCACTAAAATCATAATATTTTTATAGAGCTCATAGCGAATCATTGCAACACTTCTTAACATCCTTTTATCGCTCACTGTCTGACCTGCCCTTCCCGCTTCTTCCTGCGCAGTTGAGCCAGTCGAAATGTCTTAAGTCGCGCTGTTAAAGTAATAGCTAATGCTGCCGATATGTTACTTACCTGCGTCCTGAACGCGGGATTGATAACAAAACTAAGGGATTTGTGCCCGTTCCCGTACGGGCTTTTTTGCTCTTCAGCTGCTTCAGGAATAGGTTCACAACCCTAATGACGTTCCGGGTCACACCAGGCGCTCATCAACTGTCTCAAAATATAGATAAGCCCAGAAGGAATTATAAGCGCGGTTAAACCAGCCAGAATAGCCATCGTCATAAGAAACTCCATGTTCTCAGATTTGCTCTTAAGGAATCTTAGAACGTATTTTTCTAGTGTCACTAGGGTCAGGAAATTTTTACTTCAGCACCTGTATTACTTGGTAGGTAAGAGGTGAGCGATCAGCGAAGAAATCGGCAGCTATGCCTATTGATAATTACTGCTGAACATCTGGCTGTTCTGCTGGATCATCCGGCTCCTCTTCCTCTGCTTTCAGCCTTTCGGCCTCAGCTTCTGCCTCCGCCTTCAATTTTGCTTCCAGCACTGCCTGGGCCAGCGCCTCCTCGTTGCGAATCCTTGCCTTCTCCTGCTGCTGGTTCCAGATGCTGTCCATCGGCATCTCAACACGAACAGAGATAAACTGGCCCGCCGGGATATCTACAGGATCGCCGTCTGCCACGCCCTCAATAATGTTCCGTGCAAATTTAGGCGCGCCGGCATGCTCCCGGTGATAGGTTTTAACCATCACCGATCCGTCAGGGTTAACCTCATAATCAAGCCATACCTTCGGCTGCTTATTGCGATCCAGCGGTATCTCAAATCCACCATCGATACCTCCCCAGGCCGCATCTGAATTGAGACCAAGACACCCTTCAATCAGGTACTGCCCGACAGCAATGCGGGTCACTGTGCAGCCTTCTGACTCATCATTTGTAACGACCGAACCATCACCATAAACATTCACAATTGGCGATGCTGTTTTTATAAACCCGTTACCGTCAACAGCGGTGTTTGCTTCCGTCCTGAAGGCATATGCTCTGGAAAAGAAGTCATTTGTGTCCGTGCCCGTGAACCATACTTTATTGCCGCGCGCGGAAATCTTGAATGCGCCGTTGTTACCTGAAGCATCTACCCACGGAACGCAGACAAGCTGTCCGACAAGATCCGAAGCTCCAAGCCCGGATTGCGGCAGATGCCCGCCAAGCGAGACACCGCCGCTGAGGCCCTGAGGAAAATTAAGAATGCCAGCATAGGCGGTTATTCCGCGATAATCGCTGATCGCCTGCATCGCTACCTTGCGCTCACTCTGGAAAACCATGTTGCTGTCGTAAACATCATAGATCGCAGCTGATTTGAGGCCGAGGCCAGTGCGGGCTGTGGCCTGCGTATTCCCGCCTGTACCGCCATTAGCCACCGGAATTACGCTGGCGGATGTGAAGTTTTCATAAACAGCAAATGTGCGGCTACCTGCTACGCCGGACATAACAATGAAATAACTTTTTCCTGATGCCGATTGCGTGAATTGAGTAACCAGCATCACCAGCGCTGTAGTGCCGGCACGACCGCCAAGAACATTGATATTGGTAGGCGATGATGTGCCAGCATAAGCCAGGCCTGATGGAATATTGGTTTGGTTAGATGGCAGGCAAACATGTTGAGCGCCAGGAACAAAGTTAAACGTCTGCCAGTCCAGAGCGGGAAGCATGGCTATTGGCGAACCGATACCCACATCAGCCAGCGCCCCTTTGCCTTGCAGATCCCAGTTCGACCATGTAGTGCCTGAGAGGGTGCGCGTCCACGTCCGGTTAATAAAGGCTGCATTGGTGACAACTGATTTGAATGTCTGAACCACTGAGTTTGTGCTTGACCGTAGTTCAACGGTGCAAATTCCAGTAGGCGTTGCTGTTTGCCCGTCAGGGATCGGCCCATTGGTGACAGCGGATGTAATCGACCAGATCCCAGGAGTTACCAGCACATTCATATCGCCAGTGAAATAGCCTGGCATCGAACTGAACCCCACTGGCAACCATGCGCCCCATGGCCCATCTGTGCCGTTCCATGATCCAGTAAGCGACCGGATGTAAATATTTCCAGATCTAACAGTGTAGCGCTGAGTGCAGCCAAACTGACCACCTTGAATTACTTCCAGCACCCCGACAGCACTATCTTCTGGGAATCCATTGGCAATTGTTGCGCCTGTTGATGAACCCTGACCCCATGAGCCAGAATAAGCTGATGTAGGACCATAATTGTTGAGGTTTGCTCCTGATGGTAACGCCCCACGCCACTGCACCGCCGCATTAACGACTGATGACATCTTCGGCCATGACGGGCCGGTGGCTGTAGTACCGTCTGCCCGCGTAAGGGTCACATCGCCCGGGCCCACCAGTAATTTATCCTGATTGGATATATCGATTTGCGCCTGGCGCAATGCTTCCGTAACGGCTTTTGCTAAATTGTCATCAATCGTGGCCATTCGTGATGTCCTTAAAATGAAAAACCCCGGCTCGGCGGGGTATGAGGATTTGAGTTAGAAAGAGAAGGAACCGGTACCGCGGGTTATGGTTAATGTCGGAGCGGAAATACGCTTACTTACCGTGCCAGTGCCAATCACCGTAATAGTTGCCACAACGACATTGTCAGTAATGCCTCGCACAGCGTGGCGCACAGGCATCCATAGCCCTCCCGTCCCGGAAGGAACGCTGACAGAGCCAAAATCACGGACATTATTGTTGATGTTGAGAGCAATATTTACAGTGGTGGCGGTGGAGGAGGAAATATAAATAAGCGCCTCAAGCAGTGCCGACTTAGTCAGTGCCGAAGATGAGGAATCAGTAAAGGCAATCGCACTATATGCGTTGGCGGCGCCTGATGCAGTAACATCAGCAGCAACCCCAGATTGGCAACGTCTCCGACGAATGACGTAGCTTCCACCGCCCCTTTGAAGCTCCCGCTTGTCGCCTCAACTCTTCCTTTAAAACTTCCATCGGTTGCATAAACCGTCCCTCGCACGGTCACGTTGTTAAACACTGCATACCCGGATTTGTTGATATGCCATCCGACATTGCCGGTTCCATCCCACGTACTGGACTGGATGTAATTGCCGATTTTGGTGTTATCAATCGAGCCATCTTGGATAAACACCGATCGCAAAAACATCTGCCCGCCGGTCGCCGCAAACACCAGTTCCTGCCCGGTCGTCGTCGGGTTATAAACTGCGAACGTATCAGCGCTGACGAGGAAGTTAGAGGAGCCAGTGGCATCAATGCCCAGCTGAATACCCGCGATGCGTTTGATGCCGTTCGCCTCCACCTGGACTTTAACACCCCACTGCGCACTCAACTTGCCGTTGATATCAGCAACAGCCTGGCTGGTAGTCTGGACATTGGCGTTGGTTTGCCCAATCGACGCCGTCACCTGCTGAATGCTGGTCGCTGTGGCGCTCTCCAGATCCGCAACCGTCCGATCGATGCGGGTGATCGCAGCCGCGTTGGTCTGGCCATTGGTTTCAACAGTCGCTTTAAGCGTGGTGACCTGCTCCGCCAGGGCACTGGTGGCATCCGCTGATGTTTTCCGCACGTCGGTTATCTCGGCCATTGCTTTCGTATCGGCAACGGCAAACGTGACGCGCTGATCCGAGAATGCCATGAAGTTGGCGAGCGCATTGGTGACGTTGCCGACAATACCGGCATCCCTGCTGGCCGTGTTGCCGTCAACATCAACTTTCAGACTGTCGATGCGGCGGCCAAGCGCGCTGTCACCATCCGTGCGGGCCGTGGTTTCAGTGCTGATGTCTGCTGTGTTCTGGTCAGTCGTAGCCTTAACCGCCGCCAGCGCGGTGGTCTGCGCCTTGTCGTTATCAGCAACGGCTTTATCGATGCGCGTAATAGCGCCGGAGTTTTTGCCGACGGTAGTCTGCAGGCCCGAAAGCGTGGTGGCCTGAGCCTCCTGCTCAGTTGTCAGCGTTGCCAGTTCCTGGGTCACAGCGGCATGGTTGTCGTTTACGGTCGATTCCAGCTTCTTCCGCTCTGTCACCTCCGCTTCCTGCGCCGTAATGCGCGCCTGGCGTTCGGTGTACAGCAGGCCCGATGCCAGTTTTGACGGGTCGTCACCGGTATAGCCGCCCCGGATCTGCGTCGCCAGCGTCTCACGGGCCGTGGCTTCCGCTTGGTCACCAGTGACACGGGCAGTCGTCTCCTGCTGCAGCGCCGCCATCCCTGCCCCAGGCGTTGGCCGTCCCACCGCCACCCAGTCAATCAGGTAATAGTTCGTCGCGTCCTGTTTGGTGGACAGGTCCAGTCTGAACTGATTCATTGTGGTTTCGGTCAGCCACGGGATATTGTCGAACTCCACCGTGGCGATACCGTTCGCGTCATAGGCAGGCTCGGCGACGGTGAACATGTTGGTGTCGTTGAAACCACCTGTACCACGCCACCGTAACTGCCCCGTCCAGCCCGGAGCACCGAATTTCCTGATGCGGAGTTTAACGAAGCGATAGGACGAGGAGTTGATAGCCAGTGAACCCGGTGATGCCACCCACGGATCGGTGGCATGGTTAGCCGGGCGAATCCACCCGTCAACGATTGTGGGAGTTCCGTTCCCGGTCCAGCCCTCCACTGTCGAATCGAAGTACCAGATTTTGGCAGGATCGAACTGCGAACCGGTACCCGCCGAAATCTGCGCGATCTGCTGCGCCAGTGAGTCAGAGGTGGTCTGAATCGTCTGGTTGACGTTGCTGATATCCGCGACGCGCTCGTTTTTCTCGGTCAGCAGCGCCTGCCCGCGAGCCGTTGCCTCGTCGGTGATGGCTTTCTTACGGTCAGCCACCTCCTGCGCGAGGCCTGTTTTCGTCGCCGCCGACTCAGTCGTCACCATCTTGATGTCATCACGCGCCGACTGAATGTCGTCAGTCAGGTCCTGGATATCTTCGGTAAGTTCCTTATACGCGTCCGTTTGCTTAATCTGGTTATCAATGTCTACCAAATAATCAGCAGCGTTTGAGCTGCTACTGCCCTGAATCCAGTCCGTCCATGCCGACTGGTTGCCAGTGCGATCAACAAGCCGCGCCCGGTACCAGAACCCCACCCCGGCCTTTAGACCAAGCTGCTGGTATATTTGCTGTGGATACGGCACGCCAGCCAGCAGCATGGGATTCGCGCCCGTTGAAACGGTGGAATACTGAATTTCAGTCTGCAGGGTATCGCCGGTGCCTGCAGGAAAATCCCAGTCCAGCTGTACACCCCAGAGCAGTGGTGTTGTGCGGAAATTGACTGGCTTAGGTACATCACCGGCACGGCCCTTGAGATGAGTCAGTACTGATGTTGCCCACAGGCTGGAAGCGCCTCCGGCGTTAATCGCCCGAACACGCACAAGATAATCGCCTTCGAAGATCCCCGGCACTTCAATGTTTCGAAGCCCGGTTTGCGGAACATTCACCCACTCACTCTCATTTCTGCGCCACTGAGCCTGATAAGCGATCACATCGGCCTGAGGCTTACCGGCTTTATCGAGCGGTACATCCCAGGATGCCGTCAGCGTCGCTATGCGCTGGCCCTGACGCACCGACTCATAACTCGACACCACAATATTGCCGGGCTGCGAGACAACCCCAGTTGGGATGAGGCTGATCGGTGGGATATCTAGCCGCGCGTTGTGGTCAACTGCATCATATTTGGACGCATTGTATTCCGCGCCGGCAATGGTGTAGGTGTTCTCCTCGTCGTTGAATGTCAGGTTCATCACACGGAAATACTGCAGGCGCAGCTGTCCGGCATCGATAACGAAAACGGCATCTGGCGCTGGCGCAGAGGAAAACGCCGTGGCCACGATTAACTGCGTGCCGTTGACCGCCTGAATGACCCGGTTTTCCACAATGCCGCCCTGTGTGCGGATCACCAGCGTGTCGCCCGGGACGGCGCTGGTCCCGCGATCGGTTGTAACGGCTTTAAGCCCGGCGTTGTAACTCACAACGCGCCCACCGTACACACGCCCGGAAAAGCGTTCATCCGCAAAAGCGAATACGGTGCCGGGAACATAGGCAAAGCCATCCAGCCCGGTTTGCAGCGTGATCAGGCGATCGAGATAGTTGGAGTATACCGCCCACCCGCCGCGGCGCTGCGCCTCACTCTCACGCGTACAGCCAATGGCAGTCAGCTGCGTCTGCTTGAATTTGAACTGCTTCACCAGGTCAGGAAACATCACCGCAGTGGTGCGATCCTGGTAGTGGTTGTCCGGGTCGCTGAAGTTAATCAGCGCCGAACTGTAGCGGTTCTTCTCGCTGCCGCTGGAATAGTTCGGCTTACCGACGACCGAGGCGCGGGTGAGGATCTGCAGTTTCGTCGTGTCTGCCGGCATGTCCGAGACAACATTGAACATGTTGTTGCCCCAGAACGTCATACCGTTGAAGCCAGCGGCGATATCCTTAATCACCTGCCAGGCATCGGCCTGCGACTGGATATAGACGTCAAACAGGAAGCGCGGCTCGGTACCGGTGCCGCCCTTGCCATCGGGCACCTTCTGGTCACAGCGCTGGGCTATACGGTACAGCTCCCACTTATCCAGCATGGCTGCCGTTACCCGACGACCCAGGCCAAAGCGCGGCTCCGTGAGTACATCGAACCAGATCCACGCCGGGTTATTCGACCAGCCCCATTTGAATGTCCCATCCCAGGTGCCGTTATAAACCCGGCTAACCGGATCATAGTTCTGCGGGATGCGGATAATCCGCCCTTTTGGCTTGCAGGATATCTTCGGGATGTTGTTGAAGGATTTTGCGTTGAACGACACATACAGCAGCGCGGTATGCGGATAGCGCAGGCGCGCGTCGATCACCTCTGTGATGGCCTGCACCTGCGTTTTGTTCTGTAGCATCTGGCTGGTGCTGTCGGCGGTATCACGAACCACGCGGATCTGCCAGCCGGTGTTTGCCTTCGGCAGATTGATGCGGTGGGTCAGCTCGTACAGCGAGCTGAGCTTTTCGGTTACGGTTTTGGTGAGCACGGTGCTGTATGCCCCGCCATCTACCGCCACATCGATATGATAAGTGACGGAAGTGCCGACGATATCGCCATCATTTTCCTGCTGCTGCAGACCGGTAATGCCGATACGCACCAGCACTGCGTCAATCTGGGTATTACTGATGGCCCGGGTCCAGGGAGTGACCTTCGTCAGCGACACACCAATGCTGGTCTCGTTCTCTACGGCGGGGAACCCGGGGATCGGCGACTGCGTCTGCGTGCCCGGACGAAAGTCCCAGGAGACATTCTCGAAGTTCATCGAGCCGTCGGCGTTGCCCAGCGGCGTGCCGTCAAGGAAAATCCGGGTAGCATCCAGTCCACCAGCAAACTCGCCTTCACCGAGCGCCAGCAGCATACGGCAGCGCGCCATCGACTGCGCGGAATCGGGGTGTTCAACAGGCGTGTGCTGCTTCTGACTGCCGCCTTTTGCACCAGTAATCGTTGCCATATTGCATCCATAAAAAAGCACCCGATTGGGTGCTAATTGAAGAGTAAGAAATTTTCAGATGTCCTCGGCCACGATCCCCGCACTGATTATGGCGCCGCCAATTTCGCGCTCGCCATACAGCAGCGCGACCGGGTTGCCCATCGCCAGGGTGTTCACTGCGCCGCCGAAGGCATAGCTGGGCTTATTGTCGGGGTCATCACGCCCCTGAAGGCCTTTGGGCTGCGGCGAGAGCATCTGGTAGATACCGCCCGCAGCCATGCCGATACCAGCAGAAATCATGGCGCTACCGACCGGACTGGCCCAGCCAGCAGAGAGGCCAGACACTACGATGCCCGCCACTACCATCACTGCGCCAAGGATCGTCTGGAATAAACCTGCCTTTTTCGCCCCTTCAAGCACAGGCGCGATGCGGATATCACTGTCACCACCCAACTCCTTGAAATCCTGTTCGCCGATGTTGCGTCTGCCGCGAAACACCGCGAACGTCATGCCGTTTTTTTTGGCATTCATGAGAAAGCTTTCCAGCCCGTCTAGGTTGATGCACAGCGCCTTTACCGCTTCCGCTGACGTCTGCACCGCCAGCCGGTGAACGCGGCCAAACCGGGCACCCAGCGCGCCATACAATCGAATCGTGGTTAAGCGCGCCATGGCTTAATCTCCTGCGGCAGGTCTTTGTGCCGAACGCAGATCATCGTCCGGTCTTTAAAATATCCACGGGCATAAGGCGTGATGCAGGATGGCTGGCCGTACAGGTGGTGCAGCAGCTCGCCCTCTTCGGTGATGATCCCCGCGTGGTTCCACTTGTCCGACTCGACCTGCATGATCACCATGCACCCGGGCGCGGGGTCGCATTCGACAAACCCCTCACACTCCCAGTTATCGAAATAGAGGTTGTCGGGGTACTGGCTTTCCCACCACGGATAATCCACGCGGAAATCGTTCAGCGTGACGCCCTGTATGGCGTGCCAGTCCATGACCAGGCCCCAGCAGTCGTGCGAGCCAAGGAGGAACGGGCGGCCAATCAGCGGGATGGCGTCCGGTGTTATCTCTGCGTATTCATCGCAGTCCGGCGCGTAAATGCCCCAGACCACACCAGAGTTATTACACTGCTGGCGATCGAGGTCAGACGGAATAGGTCGTGCGCCATCGCCCGGGTGGGAGTGAATGACGCGGATAATGGTTCCTGCGTCCTCGGCGTTCGCCCAGTGCAGACCATCGATTCTGAAATGCTCGGTCGGGTTTTCGTGGCTGTTCGGCACCGGGATGTAGCGCTGGCGCCGTCCTGACTGAATGACGAAGCCGCAGCACTCGCGTGGGGATTCCTCCAGCGCATGCGCCCGGATCGCCGTCATAATGATTTTGTTCATGGGTATATCCGGTTATCGGGTGAAGAGAACTGTCGCCGGGTAGCCGCCGAAATCAAGAACGGCAGTGTTCGGTTCTGCCAGCCCGGCGCCGAAACGCTTGCGGCAGTCACTGAGGCAACCCCCGCATACATCAAACGCCGGGTCAGCTACCGCATTACCCTTCGCATCGAAATATGCCGTGCCGTTGTAGGTGCAGCCGTCACCGCTGCGGTATTGTCCGCGCAGTGCCCATTCGCAGAGAGAGGTGATCTGCCGGGTGGGTATAACCAGGTTCTGCAGGTCTGCCGGGCTACTGAGCGACCAGGACACCATCTCGTCATCTTCAGAGGTTTTGGTGTCCAGCCAGAAGGTCTGTAGGGAGAACATCGTCGGGTCTGCTGTCGGATTAACACCGCCCGGGAAGTTCACCGCATCCAGGTAAACCGCGTAGGTGTCAATGATGCTTACCTTTGCATTCACCATGTCTTTAAACTGGAGACACAGCGCAGTGATATGGCCGTCGAGGTTAGACACGCTGAGCTTTGGCTCGGCGGCCTGATCCGTTGAAAGCGCCAGGTCGGCAATCTGGAAGGGCCAGAACTCGTAGGCGTTGCCATCCCAGATGATGGGCTTCGGCCCCAGCCTGGCCTCGTCGCCGTTCGCCGCGTCTATCTCGGCAGGTGAATAGGGAAACGGGCTGTAGTGAAAGCGGTGGATCCCGCCGCTGAACTCTGAGGCATCCACTTCGACTAGGCGGACCCTGCCACCTGGCGCCAGCTTCGCCGCCTGATCAACAAGTGCCATTGGTAATGACTCCAACTTACTGATAGTGTTTTATGTTCAGATAATGCCCGATGACCTTGTCATGAAGCTCCACCGATTTTGAGAACGACAGTGACTTCCGTCCCAGCCTTGCCAGATGTTGTCTCAGATTCAGGTTATGTCGCTCAATGCGCTGAGTGTAACGCTTGCTGATAACGTGCAGCTTTCCCTTCAGGCGTGATTCGTACAGCGGCCAGCCATCCGTCATCCATACCACGACCTCAAAGGCCGACAGCAGGCTCAGAAGACGCTCCAGTGTGGCCAGAGTGCGTTCACCGAAGACGTGCGCCACAACCGTCCTCCGTATCCTGTCATACGCGTAAAACAGCCAGCGCTGACGTGATTTAGCACCGACGTAGCCCCACTGTTCGTCCATTTCAGCGCAGACAATCACATCACTGCCCGGTTGTATGCGCGAGGTTACCGACTGCGGCCTGAGTTTTTTAAGTGACGTAAAACCGTGTTGAGGCCAACGCCCATAATGCGTGCACTGGCGCGACATCCGACGCCATTCATGGCCATATCAATGATTTTCTGGTGCGTACCGGGCTGAGAGGCGGTGTAAGTGAACTGTAGTTGCCATGTTTTACGGCAATGAGAGCAGAGATAGCGCTGATGTCCGGCAGTGCTTTTGCCGTTACGCACCACGCCTTCAGTAGCGGAGCAGGAAGGACATCTGATGGAAATGGAAGCCACGCAAGCACCTTAAAATCACCATCATACACTAAATCAGTAAGTTGGCAGCATTACCCTGTTCAACTGCGATGAAAAATTCTCTGGCGTTATTCATTCCACCTCAAACGGCGCGACCACTGTCGTCCTTGATGGCGGTTACATCCTCGGCGAGTTCGACTGCCCGCACTGCGCCGTAACTGAGCTTTCCCTTCTTTCAGCCAACATCACCACCGGTGATAAAGCCGGATTTGGCGATTACCGCAACTATAAGCAGGAATTCGCGGGCCGTATTTTTAAAACCATCCATTAAGCGAAAGCCCACACAAGGTGGGCCTCCCCGTCCGGTACCACCGACCAAAGCGAACCGGACTTTAGCTAAATAACCTCAGGCGGTTTGAGTAGCCGCTTGGGATCTTACATCCAAAATGAGGATCTGACATGGAATATTCTCACTTAATTCCAGCAACGCAGAAATCAGGAAAGCCTGACGCTTATATCTGGTTCACCGCCGCGACTAAGTCCCGCGCCGCGCTGATGCTGGATGTCGCGCTGGAAGATGCAGGCATCGAAACCGGACGTGGTAAAGATTATGGCAAACCTATTCAAACTGACATGCCGGTTGTGGACGATCTGCCTGAAGAAGGTGTCGTCTGCTTCGAGTTCTGCAAACGCTACACCCTGGCCGACGATCAGCGCACCTGGAGCGTTATCCCTGGCGCCGCATCCCAGGGTGAAACCACCCCTACCCAGGCGACCACCAGCGATGCGGATCTGCCTGCCGCGCCGGGAACTACCGTTGAAACTCCAGAAGTCGTCAATGCCGCCAAGGGCGAGGCGAGTCATTGGTATGAAAACGGCCTGCGTGTAAATAAAAACGACGATGGGTTAACACGCTATCCGGTCTGCAAAATGCCATTCCGCAAACAGCTGCTGGCCCAGCTGACGGTGGACGAACTGCGCCACCACATCACCCGCAGCGAGAATGCGGAACTGCATGCGCTGGAAATGGATACGGATAATGGTTATGTCCAGGATCTTCTGCTCGCTGCTGAAAATTTCCCGGAATTTAAGGCGTTCGATACCAAAGACCTGTGGCGCTATACGAATGCCATTCGCAAAGTGTTCAGCATGGACAAACGCCATGAGCTGGGCCTGCTGCTGCAGTTCACTAAAGCCTTCGTAACTACCCCTTATATTGACCGCGGGATCCTGACGCGTGAATGGGCCGCCGGTAACCGCATTAACCTCGTGCAGCGCACCGACGCTGGCACCAATGCCGACGGCGGGTATGTAACTGATCGCGGTGAGGGCGCGCATCACACCCTGGAAACCCTCGATCTGGAGATCGCCAGCGCCCTGATGCCGATGGACTTTAACTATCGTGAAATTCCGGTGAGCACCGCGCGCCGCGCCAAAGAAATCATCGCGAAAAAGGAAGAGCCATGGAAATCGTGGAGCAAAATCCTGCGCAACCAGCCCGGCGTTCTGGCAGTGAACCGCGCGGCCATCTTCAACTTGGTGCGCATCGCGCCGGAGAATATCCACCTGACGCCGGTTGCGCATCTGGAGTTCGTGAACCAGACGATGACGGCTGAATTCAACGCTGCAACTGAGTTGATGCAGTTGCCAAAAGCAGTCCCTACTCCAGTAGAGGCTCAAATTGATAGCCATTTTGTTGACCAGCAGCTGGCGGCCGACCGTGGCGAATTTGTAGAAGGCATCAGCGACCCAGCCGATCCGAAGTGGGTTAAAGAGGACCTGACCGCCGCCAGCCAGCCGCAGGTCGAAAACCTCGGTGGCGGCATGTTCTCCATCGAAGGCCTGATGAACGAAAACCAACCAGAAAATGATGACCGTTCACCGGTTAATGAGGAGACCACCAGCGATGTGCAGATGGAAACGACTGACCCGGCGGAAGGAGAAAGTGTTGACGCGGTTCCACCAGGCGAAAGCGCTGATGCAGCTGATCCGCAAACAGTTGCCCTGAACCCGGCTGAGGTGCTGGCCGCCGCGGCGCCGGAACTGGCGAGTGCCACGCAGCCGGAAGTTACCACCGAAGCGCAGGAGGAAACCACCAGCGCGCCGGAATACCCAGCGTACTTCGAACCGGGCCGCTATGAAGACCTTCCAAACAACGTTTATCACGCGGCGAACGGGATCAGCAGCACCCAGGTGAAGGATGCCCGCGTCTCTCTGATGTACTTCAACGCGCGCCACGTCGCCAAGACCATACCGCGCGAAGGTTCCAAAGTGCTGGATATGGGCAACCTGGTGCATGCGCTGGCGCTGCAGCCGGAAAATCTTGAAGAAGAGTTCAGCGTGGAGCCGGTGATCCCGGAAGGGGCCTTCACCACTGCGGCAACCCTGCGCGCCTTTATCGACGAACACAATGCCAGCCTGCCCGCTCTGCTGAGCGCTGACGATATCAAAGCGCTGCTGGATGATCACAACGCCACCCTGCCCGCACAGGTGCCGATGGGCGGCAGCCTGGAAGAAACATCACAGAGCTATATGACATTGCCCGCTGAATTCCAGCGTATCGAGCCAGACCAGAAGCAGACCGCTGTCGCAATGAAGGCCTGCATCAAAGAGTACAACGCCACCCTGCCTGCACACGTGAAAACCAGCGGCAGCCGCGACTCGCTGCTGGAGCAGTTGGCAATCATCAATCCTGACCTGGTGGCGCAGGAAGCGCAGAAACCGGTACCGCTGAAAGTGTCCGGCACCAAAGCAGAGATGATCCAGGCGGTGAAGTCCGTTAAGCCGGATGCCGTGTTTGCTGACGAACTGCTGGACGCGTGGCGCGACAACCCGGGCGACAAGATTCTGGTGACCCACCAGCAGATGGAAACGGCGCTGGCCATTCAGAAAGCCCTGCACCAGCACCCGACCGCCGGGAAACTGCTGCTGCACCCTGATCGCGCTGTTGAGACGAGCTATTTCGGTATCGACGAAGAGACCGGTCTGGAAATCCGAGTGCGCCCGGATCTGGAAATCGACATCGACGGCGTGCGGGTCGGCGCCGACCTGAAAACCATCAGCATGTGGAACGTGAAGCAGTCCGGCCTGCGCGCCCGCCTGCATCGCGAAATCATCGACCGCGATTATCACCTCAGTGCGGCCATGTACATGAGCACCGCGGCGCTGGACCAGTTCTTCTGGATTTTCGTCAACAAAGACGAGGGCTACCACTGGATCGCCATCGTCGAAGCCAGCGAGGAGCTGATTGAGCTGGGCATGCTGGAGTATCGCCAGACGATGAACCGCATCGCAAACGCGTTCGACACTGGCGAGTGGCCAGCGCCGATCACCGAAGACTACACCGACGAACTGAACGACTTCGACCTGCGCCGCCTTGAAGCGCTGCGTACTCAGGCATAAGGGGAAAAGAACATGTCTACAGCAATTTCTACAAACGAAAACAAGACGCAAATGATCGACAACATCTCCATTTTGACCAACGGAGAGCTCTTCGAGCGTCTGCGCACTCTCTCAGTAGTAATGGCTAACAGTGGCGCGTTCGTACCTGACCACTTTCGCGGCAAGCCGGATGCATGCATGGCGGTTGTGATGCAAGCCGCCCGATGGGGTATGGATCCTTTCGCTGTAGCGCAAAAGACCCACATTGTTAGCGGGGCGTTGGGTTATGAAGCGCAGCTGATTAACGCGGTCATCACCAAGATGTCACCCACTAAAGACCGCCTCCATTACGACTGGTTTGGGCCATGGGAAAAAATCATTGGCCGATTCGTAGAAAGAACAAACGGGCAAGGCAAAAAATACATCGCGCCTGGCTGGGATCTGAAAGATGAAGCCGGTGTAGGTGTGCGGGTGTGGGCAACCATGAAAGGTGAGGAAGAGCCCCGTGAGTTAGTGATCATGCTTTCTCAGGCGCAGGTTCGCAACTCGACTCTCTGGGCAAGCGATCCACGCCAGCAACTCGCTTACCTCGCGGTTAAGCGCTGGGCTCGCCTGTACTGCCCGGACGTGATTCTCGGCGTTAACAGTGCGGATGAAGTTGAACCGCGCACCGAGAAGGAGATCAACCCGGCCCCCGTCCAGCGCGTGAGTTTGGCTGACATCAAAGGTGACAACGTAACAACCACTCAAAGCGCGCAGGAATCGGCCGCCAACATCGATGGTCTGGCCGATGATTTCCGGGATCGCATTGAAGCGGCTCAGGATGTGGATAACGCCAAAGCAGTTCGGGCTGATATCGAAAGCGCCAAGAACACCCTGGGTTCTGCCCTGTATACCGAGCTGAAAAACAAGGCCGTGAAGCGTTACCACCTGGTGGATGCGTATAACCGGGTTGAGGCAGCAATCAACTCTCTGCCGCAACCCGGAGAGCCGGATGGTGCCGAGCGCTTCGAGGAAGTCGAGTGCGTGCTGGCAGCAGCCAAACGTCACCTGGGGGACGACCTGCACGATAAGTTCAGCATCACCCTAGCAGATATGAAACCGGAATACGTTGGCTAAGGGAGGCGGGAGGGTTCGCCCTCCCGATAGAAAACTTATGCGATTAATCAACCGCAGCACACAGTCACCACTGGCGCGTCAGGCCTGCGACATCGCTTTGGCAGCCCATCAGGAACGCTACGGCAACTACGGGCGCAGCCGGATGAAAGAGACATACACGGTGCGGGTGGAAGGCGTGAAGGTCTGGGTGGAGGTAGTGAACCGCAAGGCGAGCTACGTGGCCACGGCGATGACCGGCATGCGCCGCCTGCGATCCTTACCCGGGCAGGCCGCCTGATATTGAAATATCACCGAGCAACCTCAAACGGCTGATGGCTGTGCCGGGTGCGGAAAAATAGCCAGTTCGCCCCGGCATTCAGTTTATGTGGAGAAAGGTATGAGTGAAGTAATCATGATGGTATCACCCGGGAAATGGGTGTCTGAGGAGCAGTTGATAGCCCTAAAGGGGATTAAGAAGGGAACGCTGAAGAAGGCGCGAGAGAAGACTTTCCTGGAGGGGAAGGAATACAAACACGTTTCTTTTGACTGTAGTCCGTGGGATAACAGCCCTTGTTTTTACAACCTGGATGAGATCGACCGCTGGATTGAGCGTCAGGCCTCAGCGAAACCGCGGCGACAATCTGCTTAAATACTCTGACCATCAACCAACGAGGAATCGTTATGAAATACCCAACAGGAGTGGAAAACCACGGCGGCACGCTAAGGCTGTGGTTCATCTACAAAGGGGTCAGAGTGCGTGAAAGCCTGGGGGTGGCTGACACCCCCAAAAACAGAAAAGTGGCCGGCGAGTTACGGACGTCGATCTGCTATGCCATCAAAACCGGAACCTTCAACTATGCCCAGCAGTTCCCCTCCTCCCAGAACCTGGCGCGGTTCGGGGAGGCAAGGCAAGAGGTAACGATCGGGGAGCTATCCGCGAGATGGCTCGCACTGAAGGAAATGGAGGTGGCTGAATCATCGCTCAACACTTATGGGCGAGTCATTGCTAATGTTACGGCTATTATTGGACCCGGCACCCTGCTTTCCTCAATCACCAAAGAGAGCATGCTGGAAGTGCGGAAGGAATTGCTGACCGGTTTCCAGGTCATGAAGCAGGGGCATAAAACTCCGAAGCGGGGTCGATCCGCTGTTACTGTGAACAACTACATGACCGTGTTGTTCGGTATCTTCCAGTTTGCGGTTGAAAATGGCTACATTTCAAAGTCACCAATGAACGGTGTGGCCCCTCTGCGAGAGTCCCGCCCGGATCCTGACCCAATCACCCGGGAGGAGTTCCCTCGCCTGATTGACGCCTGCCACCATCAACAGAGCAAGAATCTGTGGGCTATCGCCGTTTACACCGGATTGCGGCCGGGTGAACTGTGCGGACTCGCCTGGGAGGATGTGGACTTGAAGGCGGGAACAATCACTGTCAGAAGAAGCCTGACGCAGAAAGGGATATTCACTCTGCCGAAAACCAATGCCGGCACTAACCGGGTTGTGCACCTGATCGAGCCTGCCCTCGAGGCATTCAAAAGCCAGTATAAAATGACCCGTCTCTCTCAGGAGAATAACGTACCTGTTAAGCTGAGGGAGTACGGAAAGAAAGAGTTCAATAAGTGCACGTTTGTTTTCCTGCCGTCCCTGACAGCCAGGGCCGGGAATTACGGCAAGCACTTCTCCATCAACTCCATAGGGAACTCGTGGGATGCGGCGATGAAAAGAGCCGGCCTTCGCCACCGGAAATCGTATCAGTCGAGACACACGTATGCGTGCTGGTCGCTTTCTGCAGGAGCAAACCCGAACTTCATTGCTAACCAGATGGGGCATGCCGATGCCCAGATGGTATTTCAGGTTTATGGGAAGTGGATGGAGGAAAACAACCTGGATCAGATCGCCATGTTGAGTTCAAAATTAAGCGACTTTGCCCCAACCATGCCCCACAGCGACAGGACCGCTGCATAATATCTTTAAATATCTTCGACATACCCCTCTTAGCGCTGAAAATCCATGAACTCTAACGCGGTACCCAGCCAACCGGATACGGCGGCTTTTATCAGGTCAGATGTGGATCTTTCATGTTGTAGTTGAGTCATATTGGCTATCTCGAAAGGGTAAGATGCGTACCGCTAAACCGCATTCAGTATTATTATTAAGAGAACGTCAGTAATACCTTGCAGCACTGCCGCTGGTCTTTCTCAAACAGTTCAATAGCGTCTTTAACGTCTTGATACTCAAAGCGATGAGTAATCAGTTTGTCAGGGTCGATAAGCCCTTTCTCCAGCCAGTCGATGACCACCGGGAATTTATTGGCGTTCAGACGTGACGAGAAAATGGAAAGCTCTTTACCGGTGATCCCCTGCTGCGCAACCTGGCTCGGTTCGCTGGAGAAGCCCATGAGCACAATGCGCGCGCCCGGCGAAGCCAGATTGACAGCCTCCTGCAAAATAGAAGGGTGACAGGCCGCATCAATAATCAGCGTCGGTTTAATGCCCTTCTCTTCCAGCACCGCCTGCAGAGACTGGTTGCCGTTGTTGATGACCCAGTCCGCCCCGCTGCGCTGGGCCATCGCCAGACGCTCGTCGATGCGATCGACCACAATGACCTGTTTCACCTTGTAGACGCCCTTCAGCGCCTGGACGGTGACCAGCCCCATCGGGCCGGCGCCGTAAATGAGCGCCACATCCTGCTCTGTCGGGCTGGCGTGGCCGGTGACGTTGGCCGCGATGGTGAATGGCTCAACCATCACCGCATGTTCATCGCTGACGGCATCCGGAATGACCCAGGCATTTTTTGCGGGTACCACGGCGTATTCGCTGAAGCCGCCGTCACGATGCACGCCCAGTACCACCAGAGAGGTGCAGACGTTCGGTTTGCCGACCGAGCACGGGTAGCAGTGGCCGCAGCTGATCACCGGGTCAACCGAGACGCGCTGGCCCAGGCGTGCGGTGTCGACGCCCTCGCCGACGGCATCGATGACGCCAAAGAACTCATGGCCGATCACACGGGGATATTTGGCGAACGGGTTGTGGCCGCGATAGATATGGCTGTCGGAACCGCAGATCCCGGCCAGCTTCACTTTGACGCACACTTCGCCTGGTGCAGGCGCGGGTAGCGAACGCTCTTCGATCACCAGCGAATTCGGTTGTTGAATAACGATACTTTTCATTTTTTGCTCCTTTACCAGTTCCACAGCGTGCCGTCTTCAAGACGAGCAACAGGCAGGTAAGCGGGATCGTAGGGATATTTCGCCGCCAGTTTTTCATCAAACTCGATGCCCAGGCCCGGTTTATCGCCCGGATGCATGTAGCCATCTTCAAAGGTCCAGTTGATGTTGAAGACCTCCAGCATCTGCTCGGAATAGCCCATGTACTCCTGTACACCAAAGTTTGGTACCCACAGGTCGAAGTGCAGCGCAGCCGCGTGGCAAACTGGCGACAGATCCGACGGGCCGTGTGAGCCGGTGCGTACCTGGTAGAGAGAGGCGAAATCGGCGATTCGACGCATTCCGGTAATGCCGCCCGCGTGGGTGATGGTGGTGCGGATGTAGTCGATCAGCTGCTCTTCGATCAGCTGTTTGCAATCCCAGATGCTGTTGAACACTTCGCCCACCGCAATCGGCGTCACGGTGTGCTGACGGATCAGGCGGAAGCACTCCTGGTTCTCTGCCGGGGTCGGGTCTTCCATCCAGAACATGCGGTACTGCTCAATGCTCTTACCGAAACGCGCGGCTTCGATCGGCGTCAGGCGGTGGTGCATGTCGTGAAGCAGGTGTTCATTGAAACCAAATTTGTTACGCACGGCGTCAAACAGTTTTGGCGTAAAATCGAGGTACTTTTCCGTTGACCAGAGCTGCTCTTCCGGCCAGTTGCCTTTGGTGGCAGGCTCATAGGCCAGCCCTTTCCCTTTAGACATGCCGTAGGTGGTTTTCATTCCCGGCACACCGCACTGTACGCGGATGGCCTTGAATCCCATCTCTTTATGGCGGGCGTAATCTTCCAGCACATCGTCAATGGTGTGACCGGTGGTGTGGCAGTAAACCATCACCCCTTCACGGGAGGCGCCACCCAGCAGCTGGTACAGCGGCATGTTGGCGGCTTTGGCTTTGATGTCCCACAACGCCATGTCGATAGCGGAAATCGCCGACATGGTGACCGGACCGCGACGCCAGTAGGCGCCTTTATAGAAGAACTGCCAGATATCTTCGATACGGTGGGCATCACGGCCAATCAGCTGCGGGCAGAGATGATCTTTCAGGTATGACGCGACGGAAAGCTCGCGGCCATTAAGGGTGGCGTCACCCAGGCCGACAATTCCCTCGTCGGTAGTGATTTTCAGCGTGACAAAGTTACGCCCTGGACAGGTGACAAATACTTCAGCCCCTACAATCTTCATTTTCCGGTTCCTTACATCTTTTACTGTGATGCCGGAAATCTACGTAATTACCCTACTACCATACAAGTATGAAGTTTAAAAAACCTTCGCTGGATCACAGATTGGGCGCTCAGGCGCGCCCCCAGCCTGCCACGATAATCAGCATGCCGCACAGCGCCACCAGCGCTCCGGCCCAGTCGTAGAGGCTTAGCTTCACGCCATCGACCACCCGCAACCACAACAGCGCCGTGCAGACATAGACCCCGCCATAAGCGGCATAGACGCGCCCGCTTGCCGCGGGATGTAGCGTGAGCAGCCAGACAAACAGCGCCAGTGCCACGCCCGCGGGAATCAACAACAGTATCGAAGCGCCTTTCTTCAGCCAGAGCCAGGGCAGAAAACAGCCGAGAATTTCGCACAATGCGGTGGCAAAAAAGAGCAAAGTTGTTTTAAACATATTTAACGTTGTCTGATGTGTGATGAGGTATCATACCTGAATGTGAAAGGAACCCTTCCACACGCCTGATGTGGGTATGCCCTCAAAATGGACTGATGTAACAACTTCGGTGGAATTATCGAATGTCCACCGTCTACAAGGAAATCGCTATGCGTAAAATGAGCACACGCCTCTGCCTGGCTGCCCTGCTGGCTGCTGTTTTCATCGCGCCAGTATCCGCCAACACCAGTAAACTGATTATTGAATCTGGCGACAGCGCCCAGAGCCGTCAAAATGCCGCCATGGATAAAGAGCAGTGGAACGATACCCGCAGCCTGCGCCATAAGGTGAACAGCCGCGTGGAAAAAGAGTGGGATAAAGAAGACGTCGCTTTTGACGCCCGGGATAAATGCCAGCAGAGCGCCAATATGAACGCCTACTGGGAGCCCAACACCCTGCGCTGCCTTGACCGTCGCACTGGCCGTGCCCTGGCTCCCTGATTGTTCCCGTACGCACCGCGCAGGCTCTTGCGCGGTGCTTAGTAGTACTCAATCGTGTTTTTGATGGTGTACTTGCGCGACACCGCCGGCTTCACGCTCTCATCGGTAACCACCAGCTCGCACGCCACCGGGTTGTCGTGGCGATCGTAATCGCAGGTCTGCTTCACCTTACCCAGCCGCTTATCGTTTAGCTGGCTGACCGAGGTGTAGTCCAGTTTCTTACGCTTGTCCGCCGCCGGTGTGGCCGTAATGGAAAGCTGCTGCTCCCCGGAGACGGTGGTTTTACCGAGTGGATAGCCATCTGCATCGTAGCGATAGTTCACCTCCATATCTTTGCCGTGGGCGCTGACGATAAAACCGTTGTCATCGGTATCCCATGAAATCCCCGATGCGGGCAGTTCCGCCAGCTGGCATTTGCCCTGTAGCCGCAGCTTTTTCTGCTGGGTTTGCGCATCCAGATAGTAGTTGGCGTCCAGCACCAGGGCGATGCCGGTATTCGCCTCCAGATCGTGCAGTTCCAGGCTGTCGAAGCAGCCCTCCGTAGAGAGCGTGCCGCTGACGCGCTTGGCCACTTCCCCCTTATCATTGAACAGCGTCTGGCTGAAATCTTTCACCGGTCCGCGCAGGGGATCAAAATCAAATTCGTTAGAAAAACTGGCCATCTCTGGCGTAAACGACAGCGGCGCGGCGGTGTTATCACACCCCGCCAACAGAGCCGCCATGACAAACATAAGCGCGTGTTTATTCACATGACCTACCAATAGCAGAAGAGGATCCCGGGCAGTGTAGCAAATACAAACGTTTACACTATCCCTGCTACTATTATAGTCATACACAGTCGTAAGGAGGCAGATATGAAACGGTTACCCTGGATTACTGCACTTTTGCTGGCGGGCATTGCCCCGGCCGCGCTGGCGGCACCCGATAATTGCGAGCGCATCAAAAGCGATATTCAGCAGCGGATCATCAATAACGGCGTGCCGGAGAGCGGCTTTATGCTGAACATCGTGCCGAACGATCAGGCCGACAAACCCGACGCCGAAGTGGTAGGCCACTGTGCCAATGACACCCTCAAAATCCTCTATACCCGCACCAGCAGCGGCAACTATCCGGTAAGCGGAGGCGGCAATCAGGCCCCTGCACCTCGCGAGCCGCAGTGAATATTCCCCCCGTTAGCGCGGGGGAATTTCGTTTGTTTTGATATACATTAATACCACCCCCTACTTAATGGGTAACACTCCCCTCCATTAGCCCGATCGTCATCACGGCTGAAATCAGTTTTCAAACGACGAACGTAATGGAGTGAGTCATGTCAGATAGTGAGCATAGCGGCGGGATCAGCCGCCGTACCCTCGTCAAATCGACCGCCATCGGATCCCTTGCGCTTGCCGCGGGCGGCCTGTCATTACCCTTTGGTTTACGTCCCGCAGCCGCGGCAGTGCAGCAGGCACGCGCAGATAAAGTGGTCTGGGGCGCCTGTTCGGTCAACTGCGGCAGCCGCTGCGCGCTGCGGCTGCACGTGCGTGACGATGAAGTGTACTGGGTTGAAACAGACAACACCGGCGACGACACCTATGGCAACCATCAGGTGCGCGCCTGCCTGCGCGGACGCTCGATTCGTCGACGCATCAACCATCCCGATCGCCTGAACTATCCCATGAAACGTGTGGGCAAACGCGGTGAAGGGAAGTTTGAACGCATCTCCTGGGATGAAGCCTGGATCTGCTCACCACCAGCCTGCGTAACGTGGTGGGTAAATACGGCAACGAAGCGGTCTACATTAATTACTCTTCCGGTATTGTTGGCGGTAACATCACCCGCTCATCACCTTACGCCTCGCTTGTGGCCCGATTGATGAACTGCTACGGCGGCTTTTTGAGCCATTACGGGACTTACAGCACCGCCCAGATCGCCTGCGCGATGCCCTACACCTACGGCAGCAACGAGGGCAACAGCACCTCGGATATCGAAAACAGCAAGCTGGTGGTGATGTTTGGTAATAACCCGGCGGAAACGCGCATGAGCGGCGGCGGGATCACCTATTACCTTGAACAGGCGCGCGAACGCTCGAATGCGCGCATGATCGTCATCGATCCTCGTTACACCGACACCGCCGCCGGGCGTGAAGATGAGTGGATCCCGATTCGACCGGGAACGGATGCCGCGCTGGTGGCGGGCATCGCCTGGGTGCTGATTAACGAAAACCTCGTCGACCAGCCCTTCCTCGATAAATATTGCGTCGGTTACGACGAAACCACCCTGCCGGAAGGCGCGCCCGCGAATGGTCATTACAAGGCTTATATTCTGGGCCAGGGTGATGATGCCACCGCCAAAACCCCGGAGTGGGCCTCGCGCATCACCGGCATTCCCGCCGATCGCATCATTAAGCTGGCCCGGGAAATTGGCACCGCGAAACCGGCCTACATCTGCCAGGGTTGGGGGCCGCAGCGCCAGGCCAATGGCGAGCTCACCTCCCGCGCCATAGCCATGCTCCCTATCCTGACCGGCAACGTCGGTATTAATGGCGGCAACAGCGGCGCGCGTGAATCCACTTACACCATCACCATTGAGCGGATGCCGCTGTCGGAGAATCCGGTCAAAACGCAGATCTCCTGCTTCAGCTGGACCGACGCCATTGCTCGCGGGCCGGAGATGACCGCCACCCGCGACGGGGTGCGCGGCAAGGATAAGCTCGACGTGCCGATCAAGTTCATCTGGAACTATGCCGGTAACACCCTCATTAACCAGCATTCGGACATCAATAAAACCCACGACATTTTGCAGGACGAAAGTAAATGCGAAATGATTGTGGTGATTGACAATTTTATGACCTCTTCGGCGAAATATGCCGATCTGCTGCTGCCGGATCTGATGACCGTCGAGCAGGAGGACATCATTCCCAACGACTATGCCGGGAACATGGGTTATCTCATCTTCCTCCAGCCGGTGACCGCGCCAAAATTCGAACGCAAGCCCATCTACTGGATCATGAGCGAGGTGGCGAAGCGTCTCGGCCCGAACGTCTATCAGCGCTTTACCGAAGGCCGGACCCAGGCCGAATGGTTGCAGTATCTCTACGCGAAGATGGTGGCGAAAGATCCGCAGCTTCCCTCTTACGAGGAATTAAAAGCGATGGGCATCTACAAGCGTAAAGATCCGAACGGGCATTTCGTTGCCTACAAAAAATTCCGCGACGATCCGGTCGCTAATCCGCTTAAAACGCCGTCAGGCAAAATCGAGATCTACTCCAGCAGGCTGGCCGATATTGCCCGCACCTGGCAGCTGGAGAAGGATGAAACCATCAGCCCGCTGCCGGTCTACGCCTCCACCTTCGAAGGCTGGGACGATCCTGACCGCAGCCAGTTTCCGCTGCAGCTGTTTAGCTTCCACTTCAAGGCCCGCACCCATTCCAGCTATGGCAACGTCGATGTGCTGCAGGCCGCCTGCCGTCAGGAGGTGTGGCTCAATCCGGTGGACGCTGCATCGCGCGGGATCAAAAACGGCGACATGGTGCGGGTTTATAATGCCCGCGGTGAGTTGCGCATTCCGGCGAAAGTGACGCCGCGCATTATGCCGGGCGTCAGCGCGATGGGCCAGGGAGCCTGGCACGATGCCAACATGACCGGGGATCGCATTGACCACGGCTCCTGCATCAACACGCTGACAACCCATCGTCCGTCTCCTCTGGCGAAGGGCAATCCGCAGCACACCAATCTGGTGCAAATTGAAAAGGCGTAGCCAATTAATGTTTCAGCGCGGGGCAACCCGCGCAAATGAAGGATGAAGTCATGAGAGAGTCGTTTGCCTTTACTGCCCGTGTGTTGGGCGCGCTGTTTTACTACGATCCGGATAGCCCCGAAGCCGCGCCGCTGGTCACGGCCTTAACCCACAACAACTGGCAGCAGGACTGGCCGCTGGATGAGTCCCTGTTGGCCCCCATTGCCGACGAGCTTCGCCAGCCTGCCGATGAACCTTTGCGTACCGCCTGGCAGCGGCTGTTTCTGGGCCCGTGGGCGCTGCCCGCGCCGCCGTGGGGCTCGGTCTGGCTGGATCGCGAGAGCGTACTGTTCGGGGATTCCACCCTGGCGTTGCGCCAGTGGATGCGGGAAAACGGCATTGTGTTTGAGATGGCAAACAACGAGCCGGAAGATCACGTTGGCACCCTGTTGTTGATGGCGGCATGGCTGGCAGAAACGGGCCGGGATGCAGAGCGCGACCAGCTGCTGGCCTGGCATCTGCTGCCCTGGAGCACGCGCTTTCTTTCCGTGTTTGTCGAAAACGCAGGCCACCCGTTCTACCGCGCGCTGGGCAAACTGGCACAGCTGACGCTGGCAGAGTGGCAATCCGGCTTGCTGACCCCGGTCGCCGAAAAGCCGCTCTACCGTTAACCCTCTCCTGGCTTACTGCTGATGAGTAAGCCAGGCTCTCCAGCCGCCGAAAGCGGTAATATCCTGTGCCCCCTGCAGGTCGTACTCCTCACAGATAAACCCGGTTAACCAGCGCCCGTCCTCAAGCTCTACTTTCCCCAGTCCCAGTGGCGCCGGAATGCCCGCCAGAAACGATCCCACCTCGGCATGGGGCAGCTCCCACACTTCCACGGCAATTGCTGCCCCCTGTTCGCGGTCGCGCACCATGCCGGGCCGTTTCCCGTCGGCGAGGGCAAACAGGCGATAATGCGGCGCGCTGCGGGTGGTTTCGCGCAAGGTTCCCCCGCGCTGGCGAAGCTGGTGATTCAGCGCCAGGCCGTCCAGATGTGCCCCGCAAACCACCACCGGCAGGCGATCGTGGCTGGCCGTGGTCAGGGGTGCCGTCGCCTGTAACGCACGATCGCCGGGTAGCGGCAGATTCTGGTGACGTTGTAACGCCCCGGCAAGGCTCAGCAGATACTGGTCGGTAAAGGCCCGGCCAAACAGCGTCACGCCTGACGGCAGGCCATTCGCCATGAACCCGGCAGGCACCGCCACGGCGGCATAGTCCAGCAGGTTCATAAAGTTGGTATAGATCCCCAGCTCAGAATTGCGCTTTACCGGCTCCTCCGCCAGCTCGGCCAGCGTCACCGGGCGTGGATAGGTGGGCGTGAGCACGCAGTCAAGGGTCGCCATGACCTCATCGCACAGGCGTTTAAAATGCTGAAGCTGATACTGCGCGTCAAAGGCCGCGACCGCATCGGTACCAGGCGCTTTGCTCAGCACATCGCGGATCACCGGCAGCACTGCATCCGGTTGCTGCGCAATCAGTTTCCCCGCCACGTGATAGCGCTCCGCCACCCACGGGCCGTTATAGAGCAGCGTCGCTGCCGCCAGAAACGGCGAAAAGTCGATGGTCACCGGCACGCCGCCGAGGGCGATCAACCGCGCTTTTGCGGCGTGATAGAGCGCTTCGCTCTCGGAGCAACCAAGGAATTCCAGCCGATCCGGTACGCCGAAGCGGAACCCGGCCTCAGGCAGACCAAACGCCTGCGCGCCGTTCCAGGCTGGATTGGCGCGGCTGTAGTCGTCGCGCGGATCTTTCACTGCCGTGAGCGCCAGCAGCTGGCTCGCCTCTTCCGCCGTGGTGGTAAAGAAGGTCACGCAGTCCAGGGTGCGGCAGGCAGGCACCACTCCGGCGGTGGAAATTAACCCTTTGGTGGCCTTAAGCCCGACCAGGTTGTTGAGCGATGCTGGAACGCGCCCGCTCCCGGCAGTGTCGGTGCCGAGGGCAAAACTCGCCACCCCCAGCGCCACCGCCAGCGACGACCCCGCGCTGGAGCCCCCGGATGGATAATCCGCATTGACGCTGTTACGACAGGCACCATACGGCGAGCGGGTGCCGTTTAAGCCGGTAGCGAACTGGTCGAGGTTGGTTTTCCCCAGCGGGATTGCCCCCAGGGCGATCAGCTGGCCGACGATAGTGGCATCCTGCTCAGCCCGGTATGCAAACGCCGGGCAGGCGGCGGTGGTGACGATGCCCGCCAGATCGATATTGTCTTTAATGGCAAACGGCACGCCGTAGAGGGGAAGCGTCTGCGGGGATTGATCCTCAAGCGCCGCCAGATATGGCTCCAGCTCCTCGGATGTGAGCAGATAAATAAAGGCGTTGAACTCAGGGTTTAGCGCCAGCGCCCGCTCGCGCAGGGTGTTAATCACCTCCCGCGGGGTGAGGCGGCCTTCGCGGTAGGCCTGCGTCAGTACATCGAGACGTAAATCAAAGGGATGCTTCATACTGTTTTCTCCAGGACCACCACACACTGACCCGCCCGTACCGGGGAGCCCGGCTGGACGCGCACCTGACTGACAATCCCATCCTGGGTGGCAAGCAGCGGGATCTCCATCTTCATCGACTCCAGCACCACCAGCACATCCCCCTCGCGGACCGCTTTGCCCACCTCCACGCTCACCTGCCACAGGTTGCCGGAAACCGGGCTGTCGATGCCCGCCTGACCCGGCTGCAGCGGGGCATCATCGCCCTCATCCGCCAGCACATCGCTGCTGTCGAAATGCGCCTGGCCGTTGGCAATCCAGCGCTCGCGCTCGGCGTTAAAGGCTTCCTGTTGATGGGCGCGAAACGCGTCAATTTCCTGCGCTTCGTCAGCGAGAAACTGCTGATACTCCGCCAGCTTCAGGCTGGTGTGCTCAATGCGCAGCGGATAGCGCCCCAGCGGGAAATCGCGCCGGATGGTGAGCAGCTCGTCGGCAGAGACCGGATAGAAGCGTATCTGGTCGAAGAAGCGCAGCAGCCAGGGCTTGCCGCCGAAATCCTCTACGGCGTGATAACGGCTCCACATCTGCAAGGTGCGCCCGACAAACTGATACCCGCCCGGCCCCTCCATGCCGTAGACGCAGAGATAGGCTCCGCCGATCCCCACCGAGTTTTCCGCCGTCCAGGTGCGGGCCGGGTTGTACTTGGTAGTGACCAGACGATGACGCGGATCGAGCGGCGTCGCCACCGGGGCGCCGAGATAGACATCCCCCAGCCCCATCACCAGATAGCTGGCGTCAAACACCGTTTTGTAGACCTCATCGACGTTCGCCAGATCGTTAATGCGGCGGATAAACTCCAGGTTGCTCGGACACCAGGGCGCATCCCGGCGCACGGTGGTCATGTATTTGTCGATGGCTTTCTGGCAGGCCGGATCGTCCCAGGAGAGCGGCAGCCAGACGATGCGCGACGGCACTTCAAGCGCATCCTGTTCGCACACCGCCTGCCACAGCCCGGCCACGGTATCCAGCAGGCTCGCCAGGCTCAGCGCCTCCGGCTGGTAGTGAATTTGCAGGGAGCGGATGCCTGGCGTCAGGTCGATAACCCCATCCAGCGCCCGCGCCTCCAGAGCCTGCATCAGGGCGTGGGCGCGAAAACGCAGGACCAGATCCAGCTCCGGATCGCCAATCTCCAGCAGCAGGTGTGTATCGCCGGAGAGCCGCGCCACCAGCCGTTTATCAGCCTGCCCCTGCTCCAGCATCACCGGCGAGGCGGGTTCGGTCGGCTGCCACGCCACGTCCAGCGGATGCAGGCTGGCGATCTGGGCGGCCTGCGCCTGGGCAAGCTGCCGGGCGGTGGCGATATCCACGGGAACAAAGCGCACCTTATCCCCCGCTTTCAGCTGCCCGATGGCGTGCAGATCGGCTTCGATGATGGTGACCGGGCAGACAAACCCGCCCAGGCTTGGGCCATCCGGGCCGAGGATCACCGGCATATCGCCGGTAAAGTCCACCGCGCCGATAGCATAGGGGTTGTCGTGGATGTTCGACGGATGCAGTCCCGCCTCGCCGCCGCTCTCGCGCACCCACTCAGGCTTAGGCCCGATCAGGCGCACCCCGGTGCGGCTGGAGTTGAAGTGCACTTCCCAGTCGGTGGCGAAGAAGGTTGTCATGTAAGCTGGGGTGAAATACTCCGGCGCGGCGTGCGGGCCGTAGATCACCCGCAGCGTACGCACAGGCTCAAGCGTGGTGCAGAGCGCCGGGGGAAGCGTCTGCGCCGGGCATGGGGCGGTTAAGGGCGAAATGTGCAGCACATCGCCGGTACGCAGCGCCCGCCCGGCGTGGCCGCCAAACTGTCCCAGGGTAAAGGTGCTTTTGCTGCCGAGATAGTCCGGTACGTTAAATCCACCGCGCAGGCAGAGATAGCTGCGGACGCCATCGCCGCGAATCTTCCCCATCCGCAGGGTCATGCCGCTCTGCACCCGGTAGACCCGGTTGGTCTCAAGGGGTTCGCCATCCAGAGTAAAGGCGATCTCCGCCCCGGTCACCGCCAGCTGCGCATCGCAGTTGAATTTCAGCGTCGGGCCGCTGAGGGTGATCTCCAGCCCGGCGGCCCCTTCGTCGTTGCCGAGCAGCCGGTTGCCAAGACGCAGCGCGCGACTGTCCATCGGCCCTGATGGCGGTACCCCTACCGCCCAGTAGCCGGTGCGCCCCGGATAGTCCTGCACCGTGGTTTGCGTCCCGGCGCTGAGTACCTCAAGCGTGGCGGCGTGGTAGTCCAGCCCTTCCAGGCAGCGGGTCCAGGGCTCGCCGCAGGCGAACGGTGTGAAGGTTAAAATCTGCTGCAGGTAGCTACGGTTGGTTTCCACCCCATACAGACGCGTCTCACCCAGCGCCGCGTGGAGAGTCTGAATCGCCGCCTCGCGTGTTGGCTGCCAGGCGATAATTTTTGCCAGCATCGGGTCAAAAAAGGGCGGGACTTCGCAGCCCGATTCCACCCAGCTGTCGATGCGCAGCGTGCGGCGGTTATCTTCCGGAAAAACCACCTCGGTAAGCAGGCCGGGCGATGGCTGGAACTGACGGCCCGGATCTTCGGCATAAACCCGCGCCTGGATGGCGTGGCCCGCCGGGGTCAGGCTGTCGCGCAGGGCCGCCAGCGGAGGCAGAATTCCTGCCGCCAGTTCAATCATCCAGCGCACCAGATCCACACCCCACACCTGCTCGGTGACGCCGTGCTCCACCTGCAGCCGGGTATTCACTTCAAGGAAGTAGAACCGGGCGGCGTCGCTGTCGTAGACGAACTCCACCGTGCCCGCGCTGCGGTAGTTAACCGCTTTGCCCAGCTTAATCGCCGCCTCACACAGCGCATCCGCCATGCCCTCCGGCAGATTGGGCGCCGGGGTCTCCTCCAGCACCTTCTGGTTACGCCGCTGTACCGAGCAGTCGCGGACGCCGAGGGCGATCACCTCCCCCTTGCCGTCGCCAAAGAGCTGCACTTCGAGATGACGCGCCCGCTCAATGTACTTCTCGATAAAGACGCCTGCGTCGCTGAAGTTGTTTTTCCCCAGCCGCACCACCGCGTCGAAAGCGTCGAAGAGTTCCGCCGGGGTATAGCAGACACGCATCCCGATCCCGCCCCCACCGGCGGTGCTTTTCAGCATCACCGGGTAGCCGACCTGTTCCGCTGCCTCCAGCGCCGCGTTCACATCCGCCAGCAGTCCGGTGCCTTCCAGCATCGGTACGCCGTGTTCTTTCGCCAGGGCGCGGGCAGTATGTTTCAGACCAAAGAGGCGCAGCTGCTCCGGTGTAGGGCCGACAAAAGCAATACCCGCCGCTTCGCAGGCCTCGGCAAAGGCGGCGTTCTCGGAGAGAAAACCGTAGCCCGGGTGAATCGCCTGAGCACCGGTCGCTTTCGCCGCGGCGATGATTTTTTCGCTGACCAGATAGGTATTGGCCGCCGGGCCGTCGCCGAGGCTCAGGGCTTCGTCGGCTTCGCGGATATGCAGGCTGCTGATATCCGCCTCGGAATAGACCGCCACGCCGCCGATCTTCATGGCGCGCAGCGTGCGTAGGATGCGGCAGGCAATCGCCCCGCGGTTGGCAATCAAGAGTTTCGTCAACATAGTAAAGACTCAATGGTGGCGGGTCGTCCCGCCGGAAACTGGCTCACCGCATGGTCGTCCACGGGGAAAAAGATTTACGGCAGGATCCGTCCGGCACGCAGTTCAAACAGGCGATAGATCGTCTGGCGCAGGCGCTGCCAGCGTGTCGGCGTCAGTTCCATATCAGCACCTCCGCAGGGGTCGGGTTCCAGCCGTTGCAGGGGTTGTTCAGCTGCGGGCAGTTGGAGATCAGCACGATGACGTTGCACTCTGCCTTCAGCTCAACATATTTGCCCGGTGCGGAGATGCCGTCGGCAAAGGTCAGCCCGCCCTCGGGTGTCACCGGCACGTTCATAAAGAAGTTGATGTTGGCCCCGATATCGCGCTTTTGCAGGCGGCCATCGTGCAGACAGGCGCAGAGGAAGTTATCCCGGCAGCTGTGCATATGGCGCTTGTCGAGCGCATAGCGGACGGTGTTGCTCTCCTGGGCGCAGGCGCCGCCGAGGGTGTCGTGCCGTCCGCAGGTATCCGCCACGATGGTCAGTAGCGGGTTGCCGAGGTTGGAGTAGAGCACGCTCCCGCTGGTCAGATAAGCGTTGTTCTGCCGGCGCAGGGTGCGCTGGGCGTCGTAGCGCTCCCGCGGGTTATCGGCGTTATAAAACAGCGTATCCACCGCCTGGTTGCCCTCCATATCCAGCAGGCGCAGGGTCTGGCCTTTTTTCACTTCAAACAGGTAGGGCTCCCCCGCCGGGATCACATGGCGGAAGCTGGCGTGTTGCGCCTCTTTTACGCTGGCTACGGTCATCATTAGGCTCCTTACAGGGCGAAAAGTTGGGTGTTGGTGATGGCGCGACCGTTTTCCGGACGCGTCAGCAGCGCGTTTATCGCCGCTTCTTCATCTTCCGCCTGTCGCCAGCTCAGCTGCACCGGACGCGGAGCGTACTCTCTGGACGGATCCATCGGATGTTGCAGCGCAGTCATCACCACCAGGGTGTCCATCGGGGCGAACAGCTCCACGTAACTGCCTGGCTGTGAATGGCCGCTGTGGAAGCTGAACTGGCCGTGGTCGTCCACCGTCACTTTGCTGAAGAAGTTGACCACCATCAGCAGATCTTCGAGGTTGAGATTCCACTTGCCCATCTCCACCAGCAGGTTGTCGGTGCCGTTGCGGAAGAAGCCGTTGCGCAGCTCCTGATAGCGCCCCTGGCCATATTTTTCCGTCACTTCGGCGGCGTTGAGTACGCCGCCAAACGGGTCGTGCCAGCCGCAGGTATCGGCAATGATGCCCGCCAGCACGCGGCCCATATCGGAGTAAAAGCAGTGCCCGGCGGTCAGGCGCGCGGTGTGCTGGCCTTTCAGGGTGTCCGGCAGATTCAGGCGCTCGCTCTTCTCATGAGCGTTGAGCATCATCAGGCTGACGTTCGCCCTGCCGTCGGGGTCGGTCATGCGCAGGATCTGCCCGCGCTTAAGCACAAAGGAGAGATGACCGCCGCCCGGCAGGATCTCTTCACGTAAAGTCGTCGTCATAGCGTTAACCCCTTAAGGCATAAACGTTGTCGGGAGTCGTTCCGCTCAGGCTGGAGAGCCGTCTCTCGTTGAGCGGAATATCGTAGGTAATGCGCGCCCCGTAGGCGTTCGGGGCCTGCGGATCGAGGCGCACTTTGTCGAACACCAGCAGGCGGGTACCGAGGTTGAAGCCTTCGGAGAGATCGTGGGTGACCATAAAGACCGTCATGCGGGTTTCGCCCCACAGCTGCAGCAGCAGCGCATGCATCTCTTTGCGGATGCCGGGATCGAGCGCGCCAAAGGGCTCATCCAGCAGCAACACCCGGGGCTGCATAATAAAGGCCTGAGCGATGGCAAGACGCTGTTGCATCCCGCCGGAGAGCTGTGCCGGGTATTTATCCAGCGCATGGCCAAGCCCCACTTTTTTCAGCATCTCTGCCGCCTGTTCCCGCGCAGCGCGTTTTTTCGCACCAAACAGCCGTCCGAGTAGCGGAGATTGCGGCAGTTCGAGGCCGATAGCGACGTTATCCAGCACGCTGAGGTGCGGAAAGACGGAGTAACGCTGGAACACCACGCCCCGGTGACTGTCCGGCTCGGCGACCAGGGTTTTACCGTCGAGGGTGATAGTGCCCCGGCTCGGTTTTTCCTGGCCGAGGAGCAGGCGCAGAAAGGTCGATTTCCCACAGCCGGACGCGCCGACCATCGAGCAGAACTCGCCCTCTTTAATCTGCAGATTCAGGCGCTCCAGCACCACGTGGTCGCCATACTCCTGCCAGATATTGTCGATGGTGATAAAACTCATGTTTTGCCTCCTTCTGCCCACGGGAAACAGCGCTTGTGCAGCTGGCGCAGGGCCAAGTCCATCAGCCAGGCCAGCAGCGTGATCCACAGGACGTAAGGGATAATCACATCCATGGCCATATAGCGGCGCACGAGGAAAATGCGGTATCCCAGCCCGGCAGTCGAAGAGATGGCCTCCGCTGAGATAAGGAATAACCACGCGGAACCCAGCAGCAGGCGCAGGGAAGTGAGCAGACGCGAGAGTAGCTGCGGCAGTACTACCCGCAGCACCAGGGTCCAGCTGTTGGCCCCCAGCGTCTGGGCTTTGATCAGAATTTCCGGTGGGATTTCACAGGCGCGGTGCTCCAGATCCCGGGCCAGCATCGGGGTAATGCCGATCACAATCAGCATTATTTTCGACAGCTCATCCAGGCCGAAGACGATAAACAGCACCGGCAGAATCGCCAGAGGCGGGATCATCGACAGCACCGTCATCAGCGGCGAGAGCGAGGCGCGCCACATGGGAAAGACCCCGGCGGTCACGCCAATGCAGAGGCCAATAAGCGACGCAATCGCCAGCCCCACCAGCAGCCGGGCCAGGCTCACCAGGGTGTCGACCCAGAACAGGTACTCGCCGCTGCGCTTGTCCGGGGTGAAGGCCATCCGGGAGATCGCATCCAGCATCTGTTGCAGGCCGGGCAGCAGCTTGTCGTGTGGGTTGGCGTCCAGCCGCACCGCCGAGCCAAAAAAGTAGGCCGCCAGCAGCAGGACAAATGGCAACATCACAAGCATCAGCCGCATGCCGGAGGTGGGATGGCGATTAATCTGTCGCATGGAGACTCCGTCCGTCATCACAGCTGGCCAGCAACGGCCATTTTCACGAAGCTGTCATCAAAGCGCAGCTTTACGTTGCCCGCATCGCCCTGAGTAACGTCCCCCGGGAAACGCATGCCGATGAAATCGGCGCTCAGTGCCCCCTCACCCAGCAGCCCTTTATCAAAGGAGAACGCCGCCACGCGCTGCATGGTTTTTGCCAGATCCGGTGAGGTGACAAACGCCAGGTTCTCCTGCGGGGTGTAGAACAGGTGGGTGGTTTTCAGCTGCGCCTGATAGCCCGTCAGATCGGTGCCGGACGCTGCTGCCATCGCATTAAGGGCAGTGGCATCCTGGGCTTTCATCAGGCCCATCATTTCGTACCATGCCCCGGTAAGGGCTTTGCCCAGCGCCGGGTTGTCCTTCAGGGTTTCGCTGTTAACCACCATCATGTCAATTAGCTCGCCCGGCACCTGCGAGGAGCTAAACACCTCGGTGGTTTTTGGCGTGCCTTTGATAACAGAGAGCTGCGGATTCCAGGCGACGGCGGCCTGCACGCTGTCGGTGCCGAAGGCGGAGACGATATCCGCATCCGAGGTGTTGACTACGGTGACATCTTTCTCTGCCAGCCCGGCCTTCTCCAGCCCGCGCACCAGCAGATAGTGGGAAACGGAGAGTTCCGGCAGGTAGATTTTCATCCCTTTCAGGTCATTGAGGGTTTTGCCCTCGCCCTTCATTACCACGCCGTCGTTGCCTTCCGAGTAGCTGCCGAGGATCAGCGCCGTTGTGTCCACGCCGCCCGCCGCCGGAATGGTCAGGGCGTCCATGTTGGTCATGGTGCAGCCGTCAAACTGGCCGGCGGTGTACTGGTTGATGGATTCGATGTAGTCGTTGAGCTGTACGACGTTGATCTTGATGCCGTATTTATCGGCCCATTTATCGATGATTTTGCTGGTGCTGATCGTGCCCCAGGGCATCCACCCGGCATAGATGGTCCAGCAGACATTGAACTCTTTTTTGACGGCGGCAAAGGTGGGGAGACTGACCAGCATCGCCAGCGATAATACGAGGGTGCGGAGTAATGGCGTTTTCTTCATGCTTGACCTCTGAGTGGCACAAAATTAGGGGGCAGCGCGACACCGTGGGTGCTGCTGTCTCCCGGGCTTTTGTCCCGCCGTGTAACCTCTCAGAGGTCGCCAGCTCTTGGACCAGTCATCCACATACGTGAACCGGAACCCTAGCCAGCTATTTTTCAAATTGTGTGGTGCACTGCCCTTTCACATTGGTTAAAGCAAAGGGTGTGCCAGAAATTTTTTATGAGGTTTATGAACAGGTTGGCGTTTTGTAAGCCTTAGGCTTCACCGTTTTGGGGAGGACGTACGGGGATGGTGCACTGTGGTGGTGCCCTGGAGGGCGCTGGATAGCCGCGCCCTCCGGACTATCGGGTTACTTGTTATCTTTCTTATCTGAATCCATCATCATTTGCTCGGCTGACTTGAGGTGCTGCTCCACCACCGGGGTGTGTTCGTCGGCCAGGGCCTTCACATCGGGATCCTTGATGTTTTTGGCGTCACTTTGCAGCTTAGAGAGCACCATCTTATGATCCTTGGTGCCGGCGTTTTCCATGTACATCTTGTCAAAGTCGTCGCCGCTCGCTTTTTCCAGCTTATCTGCCATCGCTTTATGTTGCGCATCCGGCTCGGTCGGCAGGGTCACACCTTTTTTCTCAGCGACCCCCTGCACTTTAGTCAGGGCATTACCGTGGTCGTCGACCATCTTCTGGGCGAAGGCTTTAACGTCGCTGCTCTGCGCCTTGCTCAGCGCGATTTTAGCGGCGGCAACCTCATTGATATTGGCCTGGGCCATATCCTTCAACGCTTTTTCGTCACCCGAGCTGAGCTTTTCGCCCGCTGCAGTCTGGCTTGTGGCGCTGCTCTGAGCGGCGCTTGTAGACTGGGCCTGCACACCGACGGTGCAGAACATCGCGGCTACTGCCGATGCGGTCAGCAGCATTTTCAGGTTATTACGTTTCTGCATACAGTTCTCCTGATGGTCATAGGTAAGATTGATGTCAGGTCATTAACCGCGCGTCGCCTCCTGTGGAAATGACAACCGCAGTTGTCAGTATAGGGGATGATTCTCCTCCCCCTGATTTAATGGGAATATTTACCGCAGCCGGGTTTACGGGTGTATAGCAACGATTACGCTGCTGGCTCAAGCTGCCTGGGGGCTTACTGACGGTGTACGATAAGATGCAACGTAATGCTTATGACGCTGTAATCAGCTCCATTTAACCTCCTCGAAAGAAAGTCTTAACTCGGCTGCGGTCTTTTTCCTCTTCTTCTGGCGCAGTAGTGTGCTCCTGAACCCGGCGTGACAAAACAATTCGCGTTCTGTCACCTGACACTTACCGCAATGAAATCAGGAGCAAATGATGAGCCGCTTACATGCCATCACCGAAGGCGAAGCAACCGGTAAAACCGCACAGCTGTTCAGCGCTATCAAAGGCAGCATGGGTAAAGTACCGAATGCTTATCTGACCATTGGCACGCATTCCCCGGAAATACTGGGCCAGATGCTGCAACTGAACGCCACACTGCATAAGGGGAGTCTCAGTGCGCGTGAGCTGGAAGCCATTAACCTGGCGGTAAGCGAAGAGTCTGGCTGTGACTATTGTCTCGCCGCCCATACGCTGATGGCAAAAAAGGCCGGATACACTGACGATCAGACGCATGAATTACGCGAAGCCCGCTTCAGCGAGGATGCGCACATTGATGCGCTGGTGAAGTTTGTTCAGTACCTGGTTTCATCCCGCGGTACCGTGGCGGCTGAGCACGTCGAGACCTTCCGTCAGGCGGGATTCAGCGAGCAGCAGGTCGTGGAAACTATCGGTGCCGTTAGCGCCATCCTGTTTACCAATATGGTTAACCGCGTGAACGACACCGTCGTCGATTTTCCCAAAGTGAGCTGAGGGTTCATAACGTCAGCGACGCAGGAGAGCGTAACCCCGCGCCTCTCCTGATTTTTTTACTTTTTAACGGGCCCGGTGCGTGAAGCGCCGGGCCTTTTTTCGTTAACGAAGATGTGGCGGGAGCGCCCCCTGCAACAGGTTTTGCCAGGCCCGGCGCGGCCTTGCTCAACAAGCAAGGCATTTTAAACCGATCGGTTTTTTTATTTTCTGGAGTCTGGCTTTTTTGATGCGCAGAACGCATATTAAAACGATTGGTTTTTGCTGCAAAAACAACCGCATGGCTGGGACAATATGAGGCCTTCCTGCTGGCTGCGCCCTTCAACAACCCCGCCTTTGACGGCTGTTTTCTGGTTAACGCCTCCCGCGAGCCTGTCGAAGCGCTGACCCTTGTGCGCAACTTCCGCAGCGCAATTGTGGCGCAGCCAGGGCTTAACATTTCTGAAGAGGACGCCGGAGAGAACCGCGACGTGATGGCTGACATTATCTGGTCTACCCTGCCCGCTAACGATAAGCCCTCTGTCAGCGTGGAACTGAAAACCTTTTCTACTCTGGAGCCTGCATGATACGTCTTGAAGATGTGACCTTGTTCGTCCGTTCCGCCGCGCTGGGCAGTTTTTCCAGCGCCGCGCGTGAAGCCGATATTCTCCCCGGCCAGGTCAGCGCGGCGGTCAATCGCCTTGAGCGGGATCTGAATAAACGGCTGTTTGCCCGCTCAACCCGCAGCCTGCGTCTCACCGCCGAAGGGGAAGCCTGGCTGCCCTATGCGCAGGAGATGCTGAATATTCTTCAGGCGGGCGCGGAGCGACTTCAGAGCGGAGAAAATGAAATCCAGGGTGAGCTAAAAATTTCCGTCCCCTCAGATCTCGGGCGTAACGTTTTACTGCCGGTGATCACCGCGTTCTGCGAGAAGCATCCCGGAGTATCGCTGCGCATATTCATGTCCGATAACGTCAGCGATGTGTTTCGCGATCCGGTGGACGTGGCTATCCGCTATGGCTTTCTGGAAAACAGCAGCTACGTTGCGCTGCCTCTGGCGGAAGATAACCGGCGCGTGCTGGTCGCCTCTCCCGCCTATCTGAATAAGAAGGGCCGCCCACGACAGCTCGACGATCTGGCTCTGCATCACTGTCTGCTTTATACGCTGAACGGTCATGTTTATGACAAATGGACCTTCCCGGAAAGGGGCGGCAAACGCCAGCTGACGGTGAGCAGCCGGATGCTGTGTGACGATGCGGATCTTGCCCGTCGCTGGGCCGTGGCGGGAATGGGTATTGCCTATAAATCCTGGATCGATGTCAGCGCCGACGTGCTGGCAGGCCGGCTTGAGGTGTTGCTGCCGGATCAGCCTGGGGAGGCGGTGCCACTTAACCTTATCTGCCCTCACCGTAAACAGTTCTCGCCTGCGATACGCGAGCTACATGCGCAGCTGCATGAAAAACTCAAAGCTATCACGGCGCTGATGCACACTCATCCTGCTTTTTTGCCGGGTGCTCAGGATGCGCAACCCGCGGACAGCGCCTGATAAAAGGCCATTTCAGGGAAATGGCCTTACTGGGCTTATTTTGACAGCGTTGCGGTCATATCAACCTGATTGCCGCTATCGCTTGCGGTGATTTTATATTCTGCCCCCGCCTGCTGTGCCTGGCGGGCAATGTGTGCTTCCGCATCATCCGGAAACACGCCGTCAACGTCTGTGTTCATCCTGGTTTCTTCCAGAGTGACCGCAGATACGTATTGGTCAAAGGAGTATCAGGAGACAATGATGCACCGGGTAGGCTTACTGATTTCCGATCATTTTCAGGTTCTGGGATTGTCCACGCTGAGTATCTTTGAGTTTGCGAACCAGGTAGCTGGCGAACCTTTTTATGATTGTAACGTTTATTCAGAGCGCGGCGGCTCTGTGAAAACCTCTTACGGCTTTGGCGTTGACAGCCAGCCAGTCGCTGCCAACATGGAGATTGATACCTGGCTGGTGGCGGGCGTGTTAACGCCCCTGGAGTTGCCAGCATCACCGGGTATCGTTGAGTTTCTGCAGACGCACGCCCCCCGGGCGAGACGGGTGGCGGGGATCTGTACCGGGGCGTTCGTGCTGGGTCAGGCGGGTCTGTTATCTGATCGTCGTGCCACTACCCACTGGATGCATGCGCAGAGTCTCAAGACCCTGCATCCCACTACCCGCGTCGAAGAGGACCGCATCTTTATCATTGACGATAATATCTGGACCTCTGCGGGGCTTACCGCCGGCCTGGATATGGCGCTGGGCATGGTTGAGAAAGACCTGGGTGCCGAGGTGGCCCGTAGCGTGGCCCATCTGCTGGTGATGCACCATCGGCGTTCCGGCGGGCAGACGCAGCACTCTGAGATGCTGATGCTCGCCCCCCGCAGCGACCGTCTGCAGTCAGCCCTGGAGTATGCGCGTAACAACCTCAGCAAATCCCTGACCATCGAGAGCATTGCGGATGCGGTCCACGTCAGCGCGCGGCAGCTCAGCCGCCTGTTCCGCACTGAAACGGGAAAATCGCCAGCCAAAGCGATTGAAGGACTGCGGCTGGAAAATGCCCGACTGCTGATCGAGCAGAGCAAGCTGTCAATGGAGGTCATTGCCCGTGAGTCCGGCTTTCGCGATCGCCGCCATATGCGCGAGGTCTTTATCCGGGGTTACGGCATTCCACCCCAGTCGCTGCGTACCGGCAAAGCCTGATCGTCCTCTTTTTCTGGCTCCTCTCCCTCTCCACGCATGATGGCCGATCCCCGGCCATCATGATGTCCGAAATCACGACCTTTCTCGTCAGCCGCGCCAGCATCTGACTGCGTACTATGTATTCACCAACCCGATAACTGACAAGGTGAACAACATGACGCAGCACACCCACCTGGTCCGCGCCACCGCCACGCCGTGCTGTGACAATGGCGGTCTGTCGGTTGACCCGCGCGATCCAAATATCGTCATGAGCGCCCGGCATATGGTTGACGCGGCACTCATCGGATTTGCTCGCGACCCACGCATGACCATTCCGTCCCTTAACGATTCTGCGAAGGAGTAAGACCATGAAACTGACCAATAACACTATCTTCATTACCGGCGGTACCTCTGGCATTGGCCGCGCGATGGCAGAAAAATTCCATCAGCTGGGTAACCAGGTGATCATCTCCGGGCGCCGGGAGGCGCTGCTGAAAGATGTCACCGCCGCCAGTCCGGGCATGGATTATGTGGTGCTGGATGTGACCCGCGCCGACAGCATTCAGGCCGCCGCAGAACAGGTGCTGAAGCGCTATCCGGCCCTGAACGTGGTCATCAATAACGCCGGTATCATGCCGTTTGACAATGCGGCAGGCGAGCTGGATGACGCCCAGGCGGTTACGCTGCTGAACACTAACATTCTGGGGCCGGTGCGCGTCAGCGCGGCGTTTATTGAGCACCTCAAACAGCAGCCGGACGCCGTATTGATCAACAACAGCTCGGTGCTGGCCTTCCTGCCGCTGGCCACCAACGCGCTCTATTCAGCGACGAAAGCCGCGATTCACTCCTACACCCTTTCCCAGCGCTTCCTGCTGCGCGACACCAGCGTGCAGGTCATCGAAATTTCCCCGCCGTGGGTGGATACGGATCTGATTTACAAAAGTGGTGACCCGCGCGCCATGCCGCTGGATGCATTCATCAGCGAGACGTTTGACAAGCTCGGCACAGACACCATTGAAGCTATCGTCGATCGCGTGCTGCCTGTGCGCGATAACCCGGGTGCAAACGAACATGCTCTGGTGAATCAGTTCAACCAGTCAGTTGCGGATAACCCAATCCCTGTTCAGTAAGCTCTGCAGGGGCCTCGCGCCCCTGTTCTTTTCCGGAGATGAATCATGAACGCTGTTATCACCGCTTCCCAGCGCCGCGCCCTGCGCGCGCTGAGCATCGCCTATTTTGTCCAGGCGACCGGTGCGCTCTCTGTCGCGGGCAGCCTGCCCGCTATTTCCGCCGCCTGGCAGCTGACCGATGCGCAGAGCGCACGCTTACTGAGTATTTTCGGCCTGACCTTTGCCCTGGCCGCCCCGCTGGTTCAGGTGATGTTTGGTCACTGGCGCCGCCGTCAGCTGGTGCTCACAGGCATCGGGCTTTTTGGCTCTGGCGCCTTCGCGTTTGCGCTGTCACCCTCCTACGATGCGCTCCTCGCCTCCCGCATACTGATGGGCGCAGGAGCAGGATTTATCGGCCCGGTGCTGGTTGCGCTGGGTTCAGAGCTGGTTCATGAAGAGCAACGCGGTCGCGCGATCGGGATGGTGCTGCTTGGGGTATCGATGGCGAGCCTCGCCGGTATTCCCCTCGCCGCGTGGATTGCCAGCCTGTGGGGAGCAAAAGCGCTTTTTGCCCTGGTGGGTGTGGTAAGCCTGCTGAGCGGGCTGAATATTCTCCTGACAGTGCCGGATGAGAGCACAGGGTCGCGCATCCGACTCACTGAAATGGTCAGCGTCCTGTCACAAGGCAAATACCTGACGGCATTCCTGGTGGTGTTTTTCATTACCTCCGGCGTTTACAGCTTTTATTCGTTTATCGCCCCGCTTATACGCGATACCTACACCGGCGGGACGCAGGCTCTCTCCGCAGCGCTTGCGGTACTGGGCATCGCTGGCGTGCTGGGCAACCTCTGGGTCACCCGAGCCGCCGCGCGCTTTACGTCTGAAAGGTTGTTGATGGCGGGCATGACGCTGCTGGTTGTAGACACCGTGCTGATTACCCTGCTGCCGAAAATGCTGGGCGTATTGCTGGTGATGCTCGTTGTCTGGGCCTTTGCCACCGATCTGCTCTGGCCCAGTCAGCAACGCAGGATCGTTGAACTGTCGTCTGTCCGACACCGTGGTATCGCTCTGGCGCTGACCAGCGCCTTTATGTTCGGCGGCATCGGCTTTGGCTCGGCAGTAGCTTCGTGGGTTTATCCCCTGGCGGGGTTTTACGGGCTGGTCGGCATATCAATCTCCTTTATTTTGCTGGCGCTGATGAGCCTGCGGCTGTCAGAAAAGCTCAGAAAACCTGTGGTAATCGCTGAGCCCTGTAAAAATGAAGCCTGAGCGCAGGATCAGCGATGCTGAGATCCCTTCCAGATAATGGCGGGGATGATTCATCACCATAGGAAGCGGTTACTGTCGTGACGACGGCGACACGCGTGGGTCAACCTCTGATATTGCCCACTTAAGCAGGGGTTCGGGCTTCCATTCACCCACAAAAACCCCATAAATAACATGCCATTATAGAAACAATTTTTAACATTACCTGTTTACATTGAAATGATTATTCATATCATCTTGATAATCACTATCACCTTTGCGGTGATGCTTTTGCGCTACGGGGCGTCCATGCCTCCGGCACGTTGAAAAATCAGGATGATCACAATAATGAAATCGCACAGTTATCGCGCGCTAAGCTCATGTTTATTCATGACATTAGCCGCCAATGCCTCTGCCGAAGTACAAAAAGATGAGACGCTGGTGGTCTCTGCCAGCCGTACAAATCACAGCATCGCCGACATGGCGCAGACCACCTGGGTTGTGGAACAGGCTGAAATTGAACAGCAGGTTCAGGGGGGTAAGGAGCTCAAAGAGGTGCTGGCGCAGTTAATTCCCGGCATGGACGTCAGCAGCCAGGGGCGCACCAACTACGGGATGAATATGCGTGGTCGATCCATGATGGTGATGGTGGACGGCGTGCGTTTAAACTCCTCGCGCAGCGACAGCCGCCAGCTGGATTCTATCGATCCGTTTAATATTTCCCGCATCGAAGTCATTTCCGGCGCCACCTCCCTCTACGGCGGTGGCAGCACCGGCGGCTTAATCAATATCGTGACCAAAAAGGGCCAGCCGGAAACGGAAGTGGAGTTCCAGACCGGCCTGAAAACGGGCTTTAACAGCCATAACGATAATGACGAGAACGTCGCAGCGGCGGTCAGCGGTGGTAACGATAACGCTTCCGGACGTCTTTCAGTGGCTTATCAGCGCTTTGGCGGCTGGTACGATGGCAATGGCGATGAGGTGATCATTGATAACACCCAGACCGGTTTGCAATACTCTGACCGTCTGGACGTGATGGGCACCGGCACGCTGAATATCGACGATCATCAGCAGTTGCAGCTCACCACCCAGTATTACAAAAGTGAATCTGACGGTAAGCACGGCCTTTATCTGGGCGAGAACTTCTCGGCAGTAACGGGCGCGGGCAACGCCTATAACAAAAACAATCTCGACTCCGACCGTATTCCCGGCACCGAACGTCACCTGATTAACCTGCAATATTCCAATACCGATTTCTGGGGCCAGGATCTGCTCGCCCAGATTTACTACCGCGATGAGAGCCTGACCTATTACCCCTTCCCTACCCTTTCCGGCGGTCGGGTCACCAGCATTGGCGCGTCGCAGCAAAAAACCGATTTCTACGGCGGCAAGCTCACCATCAACAGCAAGCCGGTGGAGGCGTTGACGCTGACATGGGGTGTGGATGCCGAGCATGAAACTTTCGACGCCAACCAGCAATTTTTCGACCTCAACAAAGCGGCGGCCAGCGGGGGAATGAAGCTGGATAATGCCTATAACGTAGGACGCTATCCGGGCTACAGCATCACTAACCTCGCCCCGTTCCTGCAAAGTAGCTACGACTTCTCCGCGATCACCCTGAGCGGTGGCGTGCGCTATCAGTACACGGAAAACAAGGTCGATGATTTTATTGGCTACACGCAGCAGCAGGCCATTGCCACAGGCAGAGCGACCTCCGCAGACGCCGTGCCGGGCGGCAAGACGGATTACAACAACCTGCTGTTTAACGCCGGTATTCTGGGTCATCTGACCGAACGCCAGCAGCTGTGGTTTAACTTCTCCCAGGGCTTTGAGATCCCGGATCTGGCGAAATATTACGGCTCCGGCACCTATCAGCTGGTGAACGGCCATTATCGCCTGGTCAACAGCGTGAACGTGAACGACTCAAAACTCGATGGGATCAAGGTTGATGCCTACGAGCTGGGCTGGCGTTACACCGGGGATAACCTGCGTACGCAGATTGCCGGGTATTACTCTCTGTCTGACAAAACCATCAACATTAATAAAAGCGACATGACCATCAACGTTGAAGATGACGAACGTCGTATCTACGGTGTTGAAGGCCAGATCGACTATTTCTTCACTGACAGCGAGTGGAGCACCGGCACAAACTTCAACGTCATCAAATCGGAAACCCGCGTCGACGGAAAATGGGAGAAGCTGACGGTAGACAGCGCCAGCCCGTCCAAAATGAGCGCATGGGTCACCTGGGCGCCGGGCGACTGGACGTTGCGTGTGCAAAGCACCCAGACGTTCGATCTGTCTGATGAAGCCGGTAAGAAGATCGATGGTTATAACACCGTGGACTTCCTGGGCAGTTATCTTCTGCCGGTCGGTAAGCTGAGCTTCAGCGTCGAAAATCTGCTGGATGAAGATTACACCACCGCATGGGGCCAGCGCGCACCGGGTCTGTATAGCCCAACCTACGGTGCTGAAAACCTCTATACCTACAAAGGCCGTGGCCGTACCTTTGGCCTGAACTACTCGGTTCTGTTCTGATAGTAAATGCCGCCTGCAATGCGGGCGGCAGTTCGGCCCTTTTACGTTACACTCTGGATCCTGAGCAACCCACCCGCTACTGCTGAGAGGATCGTGTATGCCTGCACGGGATTTATCCAGAATGGGTGCCGCCAACGTGGCGCTAACGGTCAGCCATAGCGGTCAGGCCGTTATTGAAAAGTCTCCTGTTGGCGCGGTGGAGTTTGGTTTCTATCAGAACGCTGCCACGGCGCTTAACGAGGTGGGCATTGCGACCCCGGCGCTCTTTTCCGCCGATGCCACCCTGCGCAAATTATGCATGGAGTATATTCCTTACCCGGTTGAACAGTCTAATGTCGCCAGTGATGAGGTTCTCACGATGCTGGCACGTCTGCACCGTTATCCAGTGAATACCGCATGGCACTACCACCCGCACTCATGGTCAGAAAGGGCGCTCGAAAAAGCGCTCATCCTGCTGGCGTTACCTGAACAAAGCGCACGGCAGCTTCAGCAATTTCAGCAGCGTAGTGATGTGCTGTTTAGCGGCCACCGTCTGATTTCAGGGGACAGCAATGCGGGTAACTGGGGAAGAAGAGAAAATGGTGGGGTCGTGCTGTTCGACTGGGAACGGTTTGGAAAAGGGAGTCCTGCTATCGACCTTGCCCCACTTATAAAGGGAATGGGGACGATGCGCGCGTATGCAGACCTCGCTGAACGCTACTGCACGTTAACGTATCACCATAGTGTCAATGAATTAACGAGAGAAATTGCCATCGCTAAGGCATGGATTGTCACGGAAGTCATTGTGTTACTTTACGAGCGGCAAAAGAGCGCGTTCTCCTTGTATCAAACCTGGTATCAATCACACCTTCCTGACTGGTTAGAGGACACCGCACGACGATTATGAATACAGTCATTCGGGCGACCTTGACAGGCATCATTACCCCGGTGAAAATGCTGTACATTAAAACAGTATTGATAAGGGGTATGTGATGTTCGTTGAACTGGTGTACGACAAACGAAATGTTGCCGGGCTTCCGGGCGCCAGGGAGATCATCCTGGCTGAACTGACGAAGCGAGTGCATCGGATCTTTCCGGATGCCGAGGTAAAGGTTAAGCCGATGCAGGCGAACGGTCTGAATAGCGATGCCAGTAAAAGCGATCGGGAAAAGCTGAACCGTATGCTCGAAGAGATGTTTGAAGAAGCCGATATGTGGCTGGTTGCCGATTAAGCTCAGAAAGCCGCGCATAATCATAGCAGGTGCCGGAGACCGCTTCGTGCCAGAAGCCGTTACTGGCCCCTTCATTATGACCTGCCGGTTATAAACCTTTTAAGATTGAGAACGTTTAAAGACGTTTTGGCCGTGTTGCGAAGTAGACAACCGCTGCTCCGATAGCGACGATGAGCGTATCTTCAATTATGCCACTTCTGGTCTGCCCAATTTCTGCTATGGCTTTTTTGCGTGCCGCAAGTGTGGCATAGGCAAGTGGCACAGCGGCAGAGATAGCGATTGCTGCCCCGGTTTTTTCTTCTCCCTTGGGTGCCAACGCGGCGCCCGCAATTCCTGCACTGGCCACACGCGCTGACAAGCCCAAAAACACGGTGCGGTCTGGCGCTGACTTCATCTTGTCGCCAAACAGCTCACCTGCCCCCATCGCTAACGCGCCAAATTTGAATAACGGACGGTCCAACAGCATGAGGCTCCCCGGTGTGTCGCGCCTGGCAAGGCGTGCTGCTGCGAGGGCCGCCATCGGCGTCATAGAACGGCAGCTGGCGACAACGCCAATTAAAGCGGAATATACAAACCTGGTTATTTTCATTATCAATCTCCCGGATAAACAGAATTTTATTAATTCTTAAGTGTTATTGGGGGCAAGTCAGTCCCTCTCGGCCTCACTGACTTATTTATATGGCCACGTTATTTGAACGCTTTCAGCTGAGTGTTGACCAGGGTGCAGCTTCCTGTGCAATTTCAACTGCAATAGTCATTATAGATGAACGGCCTGATATAGCCGATTTCCTGGAGATATCAGCTCTGATTAGTTAGCTTATGTGCCAGAGCATTATGCTCAGCATTGGCTACCTGCCCGGCATCGGAGAACCGTAATGGATGACTGGACAATAACCTCATAAGGTGTCGCGCTTTACTTCGCGCATAATCATTATTTGCCTGCACTTTAGGGTTATTGCTCGACACAGTAATAAACGTTTGGGAAGTGCTGAATTGTGTCATCAAAGGGGCGGCAAGCCCCTTATGACATCGCCTGCAATCAGTGCGTCGTAATATAGGGCTCTTTCACAAACGCAGCCAGCAACCAAACCAGATCGTGCAGCAGACCGGTCAGTCCTTTCGCGACGCTGGCAGGAAGGGTTCCGCCCATAATCGCTTGCGTCAGGTCCAGAGCATAATCCACCTGGATCGCGGTCTCCTGCCAGCAGTCCGGCACGCAGGAGGTGAGTTTTTCCCCTTCGATAAGTTGGGTTATCAGGTGCGGCGGAAGGTCGGCATCACTGAGGTGTCGCAGCTGACGAAGGGTTTGCAGCAGGCGTTCACAGAGTGCAGCGCGGGTCGCGGTATCATCGGTTTCGAGCAGCACGCTCACCAGGGCGGCGCAACGATCGACGGTTGCGAAAAGGTCCGCATCGGCCGGCACCGGGTGGGTAATAAGTTGCTGAATAACGCTTTCGTCAGACTGCAGATAAGTCAGGGTTGGAACAGTAGCCATCATAAAACTTCCTCTACATGTTGTTTTGTTAACCACCCGTTAGTTCCTACGCTCGGGGGGTAGCGCTGACGGAGGTAGGAATACCGCCCACATAGAAAACGGCCAGCCATACAGCTGCTCCGCCAGCGCCACCATAATTTTAAAAGGGGAATGCGCTGTGGCGACAAAACACGATCGCTTTATGCCCACGGGTTCCTACGCCCGGTTGCGGATATGCCGCAATGCAAAGACTTTACGGCCCTGATTACGTGAAGAAAAGAGTTAACCCTGAATTACACAGGGTTAATTTGGGGTTTGCGAGGCGCCTTCCAGAAATGGTTTGCCGGCGGCGCTTCGCAACCCCGGCCTGGAAATCTACATTCTCAGCGTATCGATCACCGCTCTTAAAGCGGGCGATACGTTGCGATGGGGATAATAGAGGAAGAGCCCGTCCATGCGCAGGCTGTAGCGCTGCAACACCCGAATCAGCGTCCCGCGTTCTAAATCATCTGCCACCAGCTCAACCGGCACGTAAGCCAAACCCAGGCCCAGCCGGGCGGCCTCGGCTTCCATGTAGCTGTCGGACAGAGCCCACTGCCCCTCGGGACGATGCCTGACGCTCTTACCCTCCTGAACCAGTTCCCACTGGTAAAGGCTGCCGTCGGCAAACTGGTAGGCAATGCAGGGGTGGGCCGCTAAATCCGCAGGCGTTTGCGGAAAGCCGTAGCGACGCAAATGATCGGGAGTACCGACCACCGCCATCTCCATGTCGGGCGTAATGCGCACCGCGACCATCCCCTGCCCCACCTCCGGCCCAAGCCGGACCCCGGCATCGAATCGTTCGGCAATGATGTCGACGAAGCGGCTCTCATTCATCAGCTCCAGGCGGATATCGGGGTAACGCTGCTTAAATACCGCCAGCTTTGGCAACAGACATTTATCAATGGCATGCTGGCTGGCGTTAATGCGTACCGTCCCGGAAGGCGTTTCGCGGTAGTGCGCCAGTGTGGCAAGCCCGGTATCCAGAGCATCGAAGGCAGATTCTGTCGCCTGATAAAGCTGCTCCCCCGCCTGGGTCAGGGAGAGTCTGCGCGTGGTGCGCACCAGCAGCTGCACGCCCAGCCGCTCTTCCAGGTCGCGAACAGAGCGGCTAATCCCCGACTGCGCCAGCCCCAGCCGCTGGGCGGCAGCGGTAAAGCTGCCCTCTCGCGCCACCTGCATAAACAGATACAGTTCGTTGTAATTTTCCCGCTTCGCCATCATGCCCCACCAATTTATAACAATATGGTATGAATCCTAGCAGTTTTCGCCCTCTAATCATCACTATTTCTGCTAACTATACTGGCCTCAACATCACAACACAGCCCGGTACCTCTTATGAAAACATTCACCCAAAAACTGTCAGCGGCCATGCCTGCAATGCTGCTATGCGCCTCTTTAAGTGGAGTAACAACCATGAGTTATGCAGAGACAACCAATCCGAACGCCCCGGTATCGATGGTCACCACATGGGACAAAACCTTTGCTGAAAGCAAAAAGGTCGATCACCGTAAAGTCACCTTCCAGACCCGCTACGGCATTACGCTCGTGGGCGATCTCTATCTGCCGAAAGACCGGGGCGATCGCAAGCTGGCGGCGATCGCGGTCAGCGGACCGTTCGGCGCGGTGAAAGAGCAGTCCAGCGGCCTCTATGCCCAAACCCTGGCGGAGAAGGGCTTTGTCACCCTGGCATTCGATCCCTCTTACACCGGCGAAAGTGGCGGCCAGCCGCGCAATGTCGCTTCTCCCGATATCAACACCGAAGATTTCAGTGCCGCGGTGGACTTCCTCGGATTACAAAAAGAGGTGGATCGCAACCGCATCGGTATCCTTGGCATCTGCGGCTGGGGCGGCATGGCGCTGAACGCAGCCTCCATGGACACCCGCGTGAAAGCGGTCGCCACCAGCGTCATGTACGACATGAGCCGGGCGATGGGCCACGGCGTGGGCGATGGTAAAGACCGCTACTCGGCAGCCGATCGCCATGCTGTTCTCGAGTATCTGAACGAGCAGCGCTGGAAAGACGCAGAGAACGGCACCTTTGCCCATGCCGGACATGATATTTATGTCGACAACGGCAAAGCGACCGCCGCTGAACGTATTCTGCCGGAAGCGTTACCTGCCGATCCGCATCCGGTACTGAAAGAGTTCTTTGATTACTACCGGGTGCCGCGTGGTTTCCACGAGCGCTCCGTAAACTCCACCGGCGCATGGACCGCGACCATGCCGCTGTCGTTTATGAACATGCCGCTGTTGAGCTATGCCAAGGAGATCACCATCCCGACGCTGATCGTCACCGGTGAAAAGGCCCACTCGCGCTACTTTGCTGAAGATGCCTACAAAGCCGTCAGCAGCAAGCAGAAAGAGCTGGTGGTTGTCCCGGTCGCTAACCATGTCGATCTCTACGACAACGTCGCCGGTAAGATCCCGTTTGCGCAGTTTGAGCAGTTCTTCAAAACCAGCCTGAAGTAATCCTCTCCGCCACCTGTCCCTGGCAGGTGGCGTTGTTTTCCCCCTTCGTGAAATCTGATTATGTCCACACTGAGCCAAACCACACAGAGTAACGAACGCGCGTACTGGGGCGGTATTTTTGCCATGACCCTGTGCGTATTTGTCCTGATTGCCTCGGAGTGTATGCCGGTCAGCCTGCTGACGCCCATTGCCCACGATTTAGGGGTCACCGAGGGTCTGGCCGGCCAGGGGATTGCCATCTCCGGCGCGCTGGCGGTCCTGACCAGCCTGAGCCTGACCCGTATTGCCGGGAATATGAACCGTAAAACGCTTCTGCTGGGTATGACGGCGCTGATGGCGGCGTCCGGGCTGCTTATTGCCTTTGCCTCCAGCTACCTGGTTTATATGGTCGGGCGCGCCCTGATTGGGATCGCCATCGGTGGCTTCTGGTCCATGTCTGCCGCAACGGCCATCCGCCTGGTGCCGCAACATCAGGTCTCCCGTGCGCTGGCGATTTTCAACGGCGGTAATGCCCTGGCAACGGTGGTAGCCGCCCCGCTCGGCAGCTATCTTGGGGCCACCATCGGCTGGCGCGGAGCCTTCCTGTGCCTGGTTCCGGTGGCAATGATCGCATTCATCTGGCAGTGCTTTAGCCTGCCGATGATGGAGAATGACCGGGCGGCACAGGGTACGGTATTGCGCCTTTTCCGCCAGCCTGTGGTGCGCGTTGGCCTGTTAGCCTGCGGCCTGTTCTTTATGGGACAGTTCGCGTTATTCACCTACGTGCGCCCATTCCTGGAAACCGTCACCCAGGTCAGCGCCTCCGGCTTGTCGCTGATCCTGCTTACCATCGGTATCGCGGGATTTATTGGCACGCTGATTATCGCCGCCTTTTTAAATGCACGCTTTTACCAGACGTTAATGGCGATTCCCCTGCTGATGGCCATCATTGCCGGAGTGTTGATCCTGACCGGGCACAGCGTCTGGATCGTCGCCCTGCTGTTGGGTCTCTGGGGTCTGCTGGCAACCGCAGCGCCAACGGGATGGTGGACGTGGCTCGCCCGTACTCTGCCCGAGGATGCAGAGGCCGGCGGTGGACTGATGGTGGCGGTGATCCAGCTCTCTATCGCCCTGGGCTCCACGGCGGGTGGCATGGTGTTCGATAACGTTGGCTGGCAAAGCACCTTTGGCATGAGTGCTATTTTGCTGCTAAGCGCGGTCGTGCTGACGTTTTTCACGGCACGTAAGCGCTGAACATCAGGAGGCCAGCGTGCCTTTCCCTGTGCGTAACGACTGCGGTGGAATACCGTATCCGCGCATAAAGACATTGCGCATATGACGTCGGTCCCGGAAGCCTGACTCACGGGCGATCACCTCCAGCGGTAAGCGGCTCTTCTCAATCATCAGTCGTGCAGCCTCAAGCCGCAATCGTTCTATCACCCGCGCCGGGGATTTACCCGTTTCATTTAAAAACAGGCGATTGAGCTGACGGGCACTCAGATGTACAGCATGGGCAAGATGCTCAACGGTAAGCGTTTTGCTCAGATTTTGCCGGACATACTCAATCGCCAGCTGCAGGCGGTCGCTTTTAGGGGATATGGCAAGCAGCTCTGAATGCTGGCGCTGCCCTCCCGTCCGGCGCTGATTCATGACCATACGGTGGGCAATATTGCGTGCAACATCGGTACCCTGATCTTTTTCAACCATCGCCAGGACCATATCAAACCCGGCGGTCATGCCAGCCGACGTCCAGATCTGATCGTCGATAATGTAGATCAGGTCCTCTTCGGTTCGTATGGTGGGGTGAAGGACTTTCAGGCTGTGGGTATAAGCCCAGTGTGTCGTAGCGCGCCTCTCCTGCAATAGCCCGGCCTGAGCCAGCACGAAGGCGCCGGTACAAATTCCGGCAATACGGCGCGCGCCGGACGCATGATTTTGCAAAAAATGTATCACCCCCGCGGTTGCCGGTAAGGCGACGGGGGTGAGTACGCCACCCACAAGCCAGGTATCAACCTGGCTCTCTTCAGACAGAGGTTGGGTGATGACATTTATCCCGTAAGACGAGGCCACCTCTCCCCCCTTTTCTGAATATACCGTGCAGTGGTAGAAGGGTTCGCCTTGAATCGCCACGGGTTTAACAGACACCTCAGAGTCATTTAAGATGACTTAAAGAGAGGTGCCCATGAGCGGTAAGCGTTATCCCGAAGAGTTTAAAATTGAAGCGGTAAAACAGGTTGTTGATCGCGGCCATTCTGTTTCCAGCGTGGCAACACGTCTCGGTATCACCACCCACAGTCTTTATGCCTGGATAAAGGCATATGGCCCGGATTCCTCAACCAATAAAGTCCAGTCAGACGCTCAGGCCGAGATCCGACGCCTCCAGAAAGAGCTGAAGCGGGTTACCGACGAACGGGACATATTAAAAAAAGCCGCGGCGTACTTCGCAAAGCTGTCCGACTGAGGTACGCCTTTATCCGTGACAACACCCATTGCTGGCCTGTCCGACTGCTTTGTCGGGTGCTGGATGTGCATCCGAGTGGTTTTTACGCCTGGCTTCAGCAGCCGGATTCACGGCGGCATCATGCTGACCTGAGGCTGACGGGGCTGATAAAGCAGTTCTGGCTGGAGTCGGGTTGCGTTTATGGTTATCGCAAGATCCACCTCGACCTGCGGGATACCGGACAACAGTGCGGAGTTAACCGTGTCTGGCGACTGATGAAGCGAGCCGGGATAAGGGCTCAGGTCGGGTACCGTAGCCCACGGGCACGTAAGGGTGAAACCAGCATCGTGACGCCCAACAGGCTCCAGCGGCAGTTCAACCCGGAAGCACCGGATGAGCGTTGGGTAACGGACATCACTTACATCCGGACTCACGAAGGCTGGCTGTATCTGGCTGTGGTTGTTGACCTGTTCTCGCGCAAAGTTATTGGCTGGTCAATACAGCCCCGGATGACAAAGGATATTGTCCTGAATGCACTTCTGATGGCCGTGTGGCGACGTAATCCTCAAAAGCAGGTGCTGGTTCATTCTGATCAAGGCAGTCAGTACACAAGCTATGAGTGGCAGTCGTTCCTGAAATCATACGGGCTGGAGGGCAGTATGAGCCGTCGCGGTAACTGTCATGACAACGCAGTCGCAGAAAGTTTTTTCCAGCTACTGAAACGTGAACGGATAAAGAAAAAGATCTACGGAACGCGAGAAGAAGCCCGCGGTGATATTTTTGATTACATCGAAATGTTTTATAACAGTAAGCGTCGGCATGGTTCGAGTGATCATATGCCACCAACTGAATACGAAAACCAATATTATCAGCGGCTCGGAAGTGTCTAGATTATCTGTGGCGATTCACCTAATACCAGGTTAGCAAATTCAAAAATTGTCAGCGTCGATAACGCAAGAGACTGGAACTGGTCGGAAATAAGGAGCCCTACCCGATGCATGTCATTAATCCTTCTTCAGTAAAATCTTAATCACCCTGGCTATAGTGGGCTCCCAGCCCCCTGGCTGGACGTCTGTTGTCATTATTTTCTCACCCGGAAGATTTACCAAAAAAACGATTCATCAGGCAATACGTTAATTACCTGGCACGACGCAGTTTTTACTGGATTTAAAACACACCGACGCAAAATGTCCGAAATCGTGCCCGTTTACGTCATTTTCTCACTGGCGTCTTCACGTAATCTCAATTCATCCCTTACACCCTATCGAGGTGATTTAAATGAGTGATTCAGTGAAAGGAACGGCGGTCGTAACAGGTGCATCAACCGGAATGGGCGCGCTGTATGCTGCCCGGCTTGCAAGAATGGGTTACGACCTGATCATTGTTGCCCGCAATCATAACCGGCTCAATCAGATGGCAAGCCATATCACCGCCGACAGCGAACGTAACGTGGAGGTCGTGGCGGCGGACCTGAACGATCCGCAGCAGCTGGCCGCCCTCGAGGAGAAGCTGCGTAATGACGCGAGCATCACGTTGCTGGTGAATAACGCGGGGATGGGCACTCATACTCAGCTCGTTGATAGTAACGTTGAGCAGATGACGAGCATGATCAACCTGAACATCATTGCCCTTACCCGACTGACTTACGCCGTGGTTCCCGGCTTCGTTAAGCGTGGCCGGGGTGCCATCATCAATATTGGCTCCATTGTGGGGATCGCGCCTGAAGTGTTGAATGGCGTATATGGCGGCAGTAAAGCCTATGTTCTGGCATTCACCCGCTCTCTGCACCGGGAGTTAGCTGGCAAAGGTATTCAGGTTCAGGCTGTACTGCCCAGCGCAACGGCGACGCCATTCTGGGATAACGGAGGCCTCCCGCTGAGCCAACTCGACCCGGGTATCGTTATGCAGGCCGAAGATATGGTTAATGCGGCGCTGGTCGGGTTCCAGCGCGGGGAGCTTATTACTATCCCTTCGCTGCATGACGAAAACCGTCTTCAGCAGTGGGAGCAGGCGCGTCAGGCGATCATTGAAGACTTCTCTCACAATGTACCTGCGGCGCGCTATCGGCCTTCTTCAAAGGTGTAATGCCTGAAGAAACAGAGTGATCAGTATTTTTCATCGCATATTCACCATCAACTATTCCCCAGGAAAAAATAATGAAAACGAAACTGAGTGTCAGTGCCCTGTTATTAGCGACGCAGGTCACCGCCGCATGGGCAGCGCCCGTACAAAACAGGCCAGAGCCTACTGCCGGGGTGGCTTCATTTCTCAAGGTACTGAACAGCAGCGGCGGAAAACCGATGGAGGCCTTAACCCCGCAGGAAGCGCGCCAGGTGCTGGTCTCAGCCCAGCAAGGGGCTAAACTGCCAGCGGCGCAGGTAAGCGAAAAAACGATTACCGTTCTCGGCAAGCCCCTGAATCTGACGGTGGTAAAGCCCGAAAACAGCGGAACGCAGACGCTGCCTGTGTTCATGTTTTTTCACGGGGGTGGCTGGGTGCTGGGAGACTATCCAACACATGAACGACTGGTCCGGGATCTTGTAAACGCTTCGGGCGCGGCGGCTGTTTTCGTCAATTACGATCCTTCGCCTGAATCCCACTATCCTGTTGCCATTACACAGGCTTATGAGGCCACGAAATGGGTGGCTGAACATGGCGCAGAAATCGGCGTTGACGGAAAACGCCTGGCGCTGGCAGGAAACAGCGTCGGTGGCAATATGGTGGCTGCCGTCGCGCTGCAGGCAAAACAATTTAACACCCCAGCGATCCGTTATAACGTCATGCTGTGGCCGGTAACGGACGCGCACTTTGATACCGCTTCCTATAATGAATTCGCTGACGGCTATTTTCTTACCCGGAACATGATGAAATGGTTCTGGGATAACTACACCACCTCGGATAAAGAGCGAAATACGATTCTGGCCTCGCCTTTACGCGCGACAGCTGAAGAGCTCAAGGGGCTGCCGCCTACCCTTATTCAGACCGCCGAGCTGGACGTGCTGCGTGATGAAGGTGAAGCGTTCGGGCGCAATCTCGATAAGGCGGGGGTGCCAGTTACCGTCACGCGCTATAACGGGTTGATCCATGACTATGGCCTGTTGAATGCCCTGAGCGAAGAACCAGCGGTGAGAACCGCAATCAACCAGGCGGCTTCCCAGCTCAAAATCCATCTGCAGTAATTCCGTGGCCAGCCAGGGTTCGCTGGCCTTCATTTACGGCTATGACGGTGACTGAACCGTCTTCTGTTCGGAGCGATATTATGAAGGCGATAGTGCTGAACGCCCCCGGTGGGCTCGATCATATTTCATTAACCGATCTGCCCGATCCTGGACAACCTGGTCCGGGCCAGATCCGCGTGGCAATCCATGCCACCTCTTTAAACTTCCACGACTTACTCGTCGCCAGCGGCAAGGTGCCGACCGCCGATCGGCGCATCCTGATGGCTGACGGCGCTGGCGTGGTAGACGCGACCGGCGAAGGTGTCACTGATTTCAAACCGGGCGACAGGGTTGTATCCACCTTTTTCCCTCAGTGGACAGAAGGTGATGTCATAGCGTCAGTCGGTGACTTCGGGCAGACCCCAGGCGATGGCGCCCAGGGATTTGCCGCGGAATATGTTGTGCGCCCGGCCTCGCACTTTACCCTTGCGCCTGCCGGATGGAGTCATGCTGAAGCCGCCACGCTGACCACCTCTGGCCTGACGGCATGGCGAGCCCTGGTCGTCGATGCAGGATTAAAGGCGGGCGATACGGTCCTGACGTTAGGGACCGGCGGCGTGTCGATTACGGCTCTACAGATTGCCAAAAGTATGGGGGCGAACGTGATTGTCACCTCTTCTTCTGATGAGAAGCTGGCGCGGGTAAAAGCGCTGGGAGCCGATCACGTCATCAATTATCGCTCAACGCCGCAGTGGGGAGAAAGGGTCCAGGAGATCACGGGTGGTCGCGGTGCGGATGTTGTCATTGAACTCGGCGGGCCGGGTACGCTGGCGCAGTCGATAGAAGCAGTGCGCATTGGAGGCCATATTGCTTTGATTGGCGTCCTGACGGGTATGGAAGGTGTTATACCGACCGCGATGCTAATGGCAAAACAGGCCCGTCTTCAAGGGCTGGTGGTCGGCAGCAATCGTATGCAACAGGAGTTTGTCAGAGCCCTGAATCAAACCGGCATCCGTCCCGTCATCTCCGACCGTTTTGAAGGTCTGGCTTCTCTTGGTGAAGCATTCAGTCACATGGCCGGCAGAAAGCACTTCGGGAAAATCACTGTTGAATGGTAGCCAGAGGCGAAAACCCGGTTAACGCTTCTATCGCGGAGAGTAAGATGAACCATTATCAGGCAGCAATCATCGGATTTGGTAAAGCGGGCAAAACGCTGGCGGCGGCGCTGGGCCGCGCTGGCTGGCGTGTGGCGATCGTGGAAAAATCGAAAACCATGTATGGCGGCACCTGCATTAACATCGGCTGTATTCCCACCAAAGCGCTGGTACATGATGCGCAGGCCGCCACTGACTTTACTGAGGCTGCGCAGCGGAAAGCATCAGTGGTTGAATTCCTGCGTGAAAAAAATTATCTCAATCTGGCGAATCTCGAGTCAGTGGATGTCATCGACGGGCAGGCGGAATTTCTTGATCCCCATACGTTGAAAATCACGTCAGGAGAGGCGATCCGCACGCTCAGTGCCGACCGTATTTTCATTAATACCGGCGCTGAAGCCCGCTTTCCGCAGATTGAAGGGCTGATCGCCGGGCCACGCATTGTTGACAGCACCGGCATTCTGAATTTATCCAGCCTGCCAAAGCGTCTGGGTATTTTGGGTGGCGGCTATATTGGCGTTGAATTTGCGTCGATGTTTGCGCGTTTCGGCAGCAAAGTTACGCTGTTTGAAACCGCATCGCAATTTCTGGCGCGGGAAGACAGCGATATCAGCGCGGCGGTCGCCACTATCCTGCAGGATCAGGGTGTCAAAATAGAGCTGAACGCGGTGGTTGACGCCGTTACCAGCAGCAGTGAGGGCGTTACGCTGCACACCCCGCAGGGCGATCGCCAGATGGATCTCCTGCTGGTCGCCACCGGCCGCCACCCTGCAACCGGGGCGCTGAAGCTGGAAAATGCCGGAGTCTTAACGGACGCGCGCGGCGCCATCCAGGTTGATAAGAGACTGAAAACCTCGACAGACCACATCTGGGCGATGGGTGATGTCACCGGCGGGCCGCAGTTTACCTATGTCTCCCTCGATGATTACCGCATCGTGTACGATCAGCTGCTGGGTGAAGGAACGCGTACCACGGACGATCGGCTGAATATCCCTTATTCGGTATTTATGACCCCTACGTTGTCGCGTATCGGCTTAACGGAAGCGCAGGCGCGGGAGCAGGGAAAAAATATTCAGGTGGTGTCACTGCCGGTGGCGGCGATCCCGCGGGCACGCGTTATCAACGATACCCGGGGAATGTTGAAAGCCGTGGTCGATAATGACACTCAGCAGATACTGGGCGTGTCGTTACTGGCTGCAGATTCGCATGAGGTGATCAACATCGTAAAAACAGTCATGGATGCCGGGCTGCCGTACACGGTGCTGCGCGATCAGATCTTCACCCACCCCACCATGAGCGAATCGCTGAACGATCTGTTTGCTCTGGTGAAATAGGCGCTATCCCTCAGACAGGCTGACCTGACGTGATGGCGTCAGCCTGCTTTATACGCCACCCACTCTTGCCAGACATTTTCTGGGTCAATATCGCGGTAGCCGCGCTCTCTGATCATATCGTTGGCCGCCTCGTCCGGCAGCCGGATGGCCGTAGCGCCATCGCGGATCGCCTCTACCTCTTCCCGGGTTAACGCCCGCCCCAGCTCCTGCTCTTTATCAATCAGGACGACGATTAAGGCGGGCACAAAAATAATCTGCATATTTATAATCCTTTAATATGTTTGCCTGCCACTTTATCACTGGCTGTTTTGGTCTAGTGCCTGAATCGTGAATTTCATCAGGACGGGAGCTTATGATGCTATAAATCTGGCAAGCCACTCTGGCAGATGTGGTGCTGCTCAGTGCGCTGGGATGCAGTACCTATCGTGCTCACTTTAGTCATGTGGGTGTCAGAGGAATAATTGAATGCCTTTTTAAATGAAACAGGCATACCATCTCTCTATCTACCTGAAGTGGACATTATTCATTTACGCTGACATTCAGCCTTTTGGCTTCCATCGTTATTAACTTTTGGGCAACCGTCATATCGCCGCCGTGAACACGATCTATCAGGTTCTGGATGAGCGTAACCATCAAAAAACTCTTATTAGCAGGAGAGAAATCAGTCATATCAATCCCGCTCTCCTGGAGTTCATGGTGTGCTGCTCTCTCTGTTTCTTCAACAATTTCAGCAGCTTTCTCGTTCATCCGATCAATATGTGCAAAGACAATACGATTGATCATTTCTATCTGTTCTGGCGTGAAATTTTTTTCCATTATTGTCCCTCAAGAAGGTTAGAAACTTTAAAAATCGGTCATATTGCAACAAATATAATAAATGAATAGATCACCACTTAAATAGTAAGACATTCTTAAGCTTGAAGCGGCCAGCGCCTGCTTTGGCATCTGGCCAGATGATGGCTTAACGCATGGTCAGGCCGCCATCAATGGATATGGACTGGCCTGTCACGTAGGATGACGCATCGCTGGAGAGCCAAAGCACCACATCCGCAATTTCTTCAGCCCTGCCATGACGTTGCATAGGAACGCCCTGCACCATCGCCTCCAGCGCCTCTTTCTGGCCTGAGGCAACCATGGCGTCAACCATTGGTGTCCAGATAAGCCCCGGGCAGACGGCATTGACGCGAATATTGCGCGCGGCATACTCGAGCGCAGCACTTTTGGTCAGGCCCAGCACGCCATGCTTGGCGGCGTGGTAGTTAGCGCGTTCTGCACCGCCCACAATCACGCCGATAGATGAGCAGTTCACGATCACGCCGCTGCCCTGCTTACGCATCTGCTGCAGTTCGTACTTCATGCAGCCCCAGACGCCGCGCAGGTTGACCGCCGTGACGCGGTCGAAATCTTCTGCTGTCGCATCCGCAATCTCTGCCAGCACATTCTGGATCCCGGCGTTGTTGAAGGCGATATCGAGGCGGCCAAAGGTCGCGACGGTCTCTTGCACCATCGCGGCGACGTCATCCAGATCCGCTGCATTGCAGGTCACCGCTTTAGCGGTATAGCCGGAAGCCACCAGCGACTCTGCGGCCTGCGTCACCGCCCCGGCGTTAATATCAGCCAGCACGACGGATGCACCCGCCGCAGCATAGGCCTGGGCGGTGGCGAGACCAATACCCGAAGCGGCTCCGGTCACTAAGGCAATTTTATTATTGAGTGAATAGATCATAATATTTTTCCTGTTTAAATACTAAGCTGGCTGTTAAAGATTTTTACCGAAGAACGCAGCAAGTTTATCCACCGCCGGCGTGACGTACTGCGGCTTGTCATATAAATCAAAATGCGATGCGCCGGGAATAATCGTTAATTCCTTCGGCTGTTTTGCATTATCAAAAGCCTGCTGGCTAAATTTACGGGTTTCTGCTTTTTCGCCCGCAATTAATAATACCGGCCGGGGAGAAATATTCTCCATATGCTCCAGCGGGTAATAGGCCATATGCAGCCCCGGGCTGGTCACGACATAGCGGTTTCGGGCATTCGAATGCGCGCCCCGCGGGGTGAGATAATATTCTGTCGCTTCCCGCACAAAATTCGGCGTACTGGCATCGACGCTATCCCGCGCCGGGAGGAGTTGTTCAACCTTCAGCGGGGCACCGGCGGCCTCTTTATTTAACTGCGCATCGACGCTTTGCAGTAATTTCAGCCTGTCGGCAGCCGAGACCGGCGCCCCCTCAATGCCGTTTCGGGTCGCATCTCCGATGTCGTAGGTCACGACCCCGGCGACCGCTTTCACCCGCAGATCGGTTTGCGCTGCGTGGAGGGTATAACCGCCACCAGCACAGATGCCCAACGCCCCGATGCGTGCGGCATCAACCTGCGGCAGGCTGCTCAGGTAGCCAATCGCACTGCGAATATCCTGTACCCGGTCTGCCGGGTTTTCCAGGTCACGCGGCAAACCGCCGCTTTCGCCGTAGTGAGAAGCATCATAGGCCAGAGTAATAAATCCGCGCTTTGCCAGCTGTTGGGCGTAAAGACCCGAGGTCTGTTCTTTTACGCCGCCCCAGGGATGAGAAACGACGATGGCGGGGTATTTTTTCGCGCTATCGTAATCAGGCGGCAGGTAGAGATTGGCCGCCATTTTGACATCACCATTCTGAAACGACACTTTCTGTGCGTTCATGGCATTAATACCTTCGGCAACGGTAGTTGGCTGGGGTTGTTCAGAATATGCAGCGCTGGCAACAAATAATGATGCCAGCAATAATGAAACTTTAGATAATGACATAACGCCTCCTGACCGATATTTCTATCAGCATGATTGATCTGTTTTAATGGTAATTTCGTGAACATTGAGCGTGATGAAAAATACCCACCCGCGCCGTTCAATCTCTTTTCAATTATTTTTTGATTACGCCTGACGGAAATTATTTCCGCCCACTCTTGTTTGCTTGCGAATAAATATACCTGACGTAGTCAACCCAGACCAATGCGGCCTGTTTCTTGCATTTATAAGCAAAATTCATTAATGTTTTTAAACCTGACTTATCTCCTGTGTCGCGTCCGTGTGAGGAAGAAATGGCTCGTGAGGGTTTCAGCGATCTATTAGCGCTTATTGCGGTGGCGCAAACCGGGAGTTTTACCCGGGCTGCGGCGCAGCTGGGTGTTACCCAGCCGGCACTGAGCGCCAGCATCCGCGGTCTGGAGGAGCGGCTCGGCGTACGCGTGTTGCTGCGTAGTACACGGCGGGTATCCCTGACGATGGCGGGGCAACATCTGGTGGACAGGATCGTGCCCGAATTTGCCTACATCGAGAAAGAGCTTGAATCCCTGAACGATCTGCGGGACAAGCCGACCGGCACCCTGCGCATCACCGCCATTGACTATGCCATTCGCCAGGTTTTGTGGCCTAAACTCTTCCCCTTTTTGCAGCAGTATCCCGATATCACCGTTGAGCTGATCAGCGAGTATGCCAGCGTCGATATCGCCGCCAGAGGCTATGACGCCGGTGTCAGATTCGGCATGGAGCTGGCGCAGGACATGATCTCCGTGCGTATCAGTCCGGATGTGGAGAATACGGTGGTCGGATCGGCGGACTATTTTACGCGATTTCCAGTCCCCGCGCGGCCTGAGGCACTCGACCAGCACAGATGCATTCGGCTGCGCACCTCTACTTATGGCGGCCTTTATGACTGGGAATTTACCGAGGGTCAGCGTGAGTTCTCCGTCAGGATCGGCGGCCCCGTCATCTGTAATAACGCTTACGACATTCTCGAAGCCGCAAAAGCAGGATTGGGGCTGGCCTACCTGCCGCAGGATATGGTTCAGCCCTGGCTGGATTCAGGCGAGCTGGTGTCGGTACTCGAAGCATGGTGCCCGCTCTGGCCGGGCTTGCATCTCTATTACCCTAACCGGCGCCAGCATTCCCGGGCCATGACGCTGATGGTTGAAGCGTTGCGTTTCCATGAGAATCAGGCATAACGGCGTGTTTCACGCATAACCGAGGCGGAATATGTCAGGCGAAATCTTCAGGGATATTGTGGCGTTTATTACTATTGCCCGGGAGCGCAGTTTTACCCGGGCTGCCGCCGAACTGGGTGTTTCCCAGTCGGCGTTAAGCCACACCATCCGTAATCTTGAAGCGCGGCTGGGGCTACGACTGCTGATCCGCACCACGCGCAGCGTCTCTCCCACCGAGGCCGGGCAGCGCTTGCTTGAGCGGGTATCTCCCCGCTTCGATGTCATTGCCGGGGAACTGGCCTCCCTGAGCGAGTTGGGCAGCAAGATCGCCGGGACGGTCCGCATCACGGCGTCGGATTTCACCTGGAACACCTTTGTCTGGCCGCGCCTATCCGCTGCTTTGCTGCACTATCCTGACGTCAAGCTGGAGGTATCGAACGATCCGGCCCTGACCGATATTGTTGCCGATCGCTTTGACGCCGGTATCAGGCCAGGCGACAGGATCGGCAAAAATATGGCTTCCGTGCGGATTTCACCCGACTGGCGAAACGTCATTGTGGCCTCCCCTGATTATCTTTCCGCAAGACAGCTGCCGCTCACGCCGGAGGATTTGGCCCGACACGCCTGCATCAATACCCGCTACTCCATGAAAGAGGGTATCAGCCCCTGGGAACTTAAAAAGGGTGACACCCTGGAGGCTTGTCGTGTCGATGGCCCTTTGATCTTTAACTCGGTATATGCGGCGCTCGATGCAGCTCTGGCGGGATATGGTCTGGCTTTTGTACCGGAAAACCTCGCCCGCCCCTGGCTGGATCAGGGCCGTCTTCGTTCAGTGCTTGAGGCGTGGTGCCCGCTGCGCCAGGGGTTCCACATTTTCTACGCCAGCGAGCGCCAGCTCCTGCCAGCACTCTCGATGATTATTGAGACGTTGCGATACGAGCCAGCGGTCCAGGATGTTACATAGTCCCACCGTTCAATGACTGATGGACCCGGGAATTATCTCTGGCAGGGTTCATGGCAGAGCAGCGGATAGGTCTGCCCCGCTAAAAACAGCTGCATAGGTCTGGCTCAATCTATCTATGCGCCAACCGTTAACTAACGCAAAAAGGCGCATGACGTCTTCAGCTAAACGCCATGCGCCGCCTGTGAAGGCATCATCCATATTTAAGCTCAAGATCATCCCTGATATTTAACTGCTGCGCTTGCGTTGCGGCGGCTCAGCCGTGCCAGCGTGACTGCCGGATAATATTGCAGAAGTTAAAAGGAGTGAAACCGGGTTCTTTATCCTTAATAACGTCAGCCTTTACGTTACCGAATGTCGTCTGCGGCTTGTGTTTTATACCGTCATAGAATGCCTGAATAATATCTTCTTTAAATGTTGGCGTACGGGGATACTGCTGCGTAACCGCTTTAATATCTTCTTCTGAGAATTTTTCATAATCGATTCCCAGCACATCCATTTCCACGCCTGCGGTAACCAGGGCTATTTCTGGTGCCATGAACTCAGGTATGCCGGGTGTGGTATGGAGTGCAATGGCTGTCCATACCTTATCAATGTCGGCAGGCGCGATACCATATCCTTCCAGAAAGGTACGCGCTGCATTGGCACCGTCTACTTCAAAACGTTTGTCACAGCTGCAATGCTCATGGGTGAGTCCAATGTCATGGAACATACAGCCAATGTACAGCAGCTCACTGTCTACTTTCAGGCCCCTTTCCTGTCCGGCCAGGGCCGCCCAGTAATAAACCCGGCTTGAATGATTAAACAGCAGCTCTGTTTCGGTGTCCCTGATAAATTCCGTGGCTTCTCTGGCCATACGGCTGTCCGGGACGCTGATACCTTTAATTGCAGAACGCATGAATAACTCCTTAGATGGCTATGGTGTGCCTCTAAATTAGGGTTTATCATTCATGTCTTCTACCGTACTTTTACGACGAATATGGACATCTGGATTTATTCAGACGCCGGGAGAAGAAAATGAGTCATACCATAGCCATACTGGCGGTACCGGGCGTGCAGTTGCTTGATGTAGGCGGGCCTATAGATGTTTTTGCTGAGGCTAACAGAATCCTGGGACGTCAATTTTACCGTCTGTATGTCGTTTCCGTCAGTGGCTCTGCTGTACAGGCCTCGTCCGGCGTCAGGCTTACGGCAGATTTTTCACTCACGGATATTTCAGAACTCGTTCCTGATACGTTTCTCATTGCGGGCGCACCAGGTATGTCTGGTTATACGCCAGAGAGCAATATCCTGGCGGGTATTACCGACTTATGCGAAAAAAGTGAGCGGTTTGGATCCGTATGTACTGGCGCGCTGCTGCTGGCGCTTACCGGAAAACTCAACGGTAAGCAGGTCACCACCCACTGGAATTGTGCGGAACTGCTTTCTATCAGACATCCTGAAATAGTTGTGGAAAGCGATGCGCTGTTTATCGCCGATGGTAGGGTGCGTACTGCCGCCGGTGTGACATCCGGCCTCGATCTGGCACTGAGGCTGGTAGAAGAAGATCTGGGTCGGGAAATTGCGGCCGAGGTTGCGGATCAGTTAGTGATGTTCTTTCGTCGGCCTGTTAATCAGTCTCACTTTGTCAGACGAAGCCAACTTTCCCTGAACGGACGCTCAGCGCTCCAGGATCTTCAGCGTTGGGCAATTCAGAATATTAAAGAGATTGGCTCGGTTTCCATGTTGGCGCAACACATCAACCTTAGTGAAAGGCATCTTACGCGTATATTTCGCCAGGAGATCGGCTTGACCCCGGCTCAATGGCTGGAGCGCGAACGTGTGTCGAAAGCGCGCTTGCTGATTGAAAAAGAGAAGCTGCCCGCAAAAAAATAGCCGCAGAATGTGGTTTCTCAGGTCCGGATGTCATGCGGCGTGTGTTCAGTCGGCTCACAGGCATGACGCCTGCCGCCTATCGGAAGATGGTAAGCCAACAGGAATACTTCCCCACCAAAGTTTGCCCTAAACTCACTGAATAGCGGCTCTGTTGTTAACTCACCCGACAAAGGACACCTGCATCATGCTAAAAATCCTCGGCAAAACCACCTCCATTAACGTGCGCAAAGTGCTCTGGACCTGTGAAGAAGTGGGTCTGGACTATCTTCAGGAAGATTACGGCAGCGGCTTTGCCTCAACGGAAACCGACGCCTTCCGCGCGCTGAACCCGAATGCGATGGTGCCGGTGCTGATCGACAATGATTTCGTGCTCTGGGAATCCAATGCAATCTGCCGCTATCTGGCGCGTAAGGCCGGGCGCGATGACCTTCTCCCGACAGATCCGCAAGCCTGCGCCAACGTCGAACGCTGGATGGACTGGCAGGCTTCGGAATTTAACAACGCCTGGCGCTATGTCTTTCCGGCCCTGGGGCGTAAAAACCCGGACTTTAACGATCCGGCGCGAATTGCCGCAGGAATTAAGGAGTGGAACCACCATATCGCGATCCTTGAGCAGCAGCTGCAACGCACCGGGGCATGGGTGGCGGGCGACACTTTTACCCTGGCCGATGTGGTGCTGGGGCTGTCGGTGAACCGCTGGAAGATGACGCCTTTTGAGCATCCACCGGTGCCCGCTATCGAGGCCTGGTTTGAACGTTTAAATCAGCGCCCGGCGTTTTTACGCCACGGAAATAATGGCATGCTTTGAGCATAATGCGCCGGGTAAATAAGCACTTTGTTATCAAGGTTATTTTATTTAATTACTTAATTCCCGCCCACCTCCGGTGCCTTAATAATTAAGTACTATCCTGGACAATCCATGACCAGGCTTTGCTAGCCTGATTATTCAGGCAAAGCTCAAACCGGAGGTATTCTTTGCTGATTAAACTTAAGAAAGAACGAACCCATCAGGAGGATCGTCGTCTTGCCCTCTGGCTGGCGACCTCCGCAGGATTGCTGAATGCCATTGCGCTGGGGGCTTTCGGCTTCTTTCCTTCCCATATGACAGGCAATACCTCACAATTTTCCAGCGAAGTCTCCTCAACGGATCTGAACGATATTATTTTCTTCGCCACCATTATTTTGTCGTTTGTGACGGGGGCAATTATTGCGCGGATTATTGTTTTATGGGGCATCATGCATAATGTGCGGCTCATTTTTTGTCAGGTTTTGTTTATTGAAGGGTTATTACTGGCCGGCGTCTCTCTGCATGAAATCTATTTTCATACCTTCACGACTAACCGGGAAATTATTATTTTTCTCTGCGGGCTGATGGGTATTCATAATTCCACCTCCACCCAACTTTCCGGCGGGCGGGTACGCTCCACCCATATTACCGGCACCTTAACCGACGCAGGCATTTCGCTGGCCTCCGTGGTGGTGGCGATGCTACGCCGAGATTACTCCAAAGATACGGCCGCACAAACCAGCCAGCTTACAACCCATCTCACCACCCTTTTCTCGTTTATCACGGGAGGGATTGCCGGGCTGGTCCTGTTCAGGTGGTTTGGGTTTACTGCGATGCTGGCCCTGGGCGTAATGCTGGTTTTCGTCGCCACCTTCTCCATCATCAGCACCTCGCTGCGCGTGCGAAAGGTCCGTGCTGCGCTCAGCAAATAACAGACTCCACTTTTCATTAAGTGACGGCGTCACTTAATGAAATTATCTTTAAGACTATTCTGCCTGCCAGTATCCAGCCCTTACCCCATAAGGCTTAACCTCATATACCCACAATATTCATAAGGTTAGAGATAATACCGCTTCGCTGGAACCCTTCCCAAACCCTTGCTATAGCTCCAGTACCCCTGCCAAAACATGGCATAACAACAGGCAACCGGTGGTTGCTATAACGCATGCGCACAGGGAGACACACTGCAATGCATCCATTACTCAAACGCTCGCTGCTTTTTGTCGGCGCCATTATCGTGGTCGTCGCCCTCCTCGTCTGGGGAATTGGGCTGGAGACGATCAAAGCGCGCCAGGTTGACCTGGTCTATCTCGGGCAACAGCATCTGATTTTAGTCTTCTCATCCATGTTCTTCGCCCTGCTGGTCGGTATCCCCAGCGGTATCTTGCTGAGCCGTCCGGCCGCGCGTGGTATCGCCGAATACGTCATGCAGATTTTTAACGTCGGCAACACCCTGCCGCCGCTGGCGGTTCTGGCCCTGGCAATGGTGGTGATTGGCATCGGCGATACGCCTGCCATTATCGCCCTGTTCCTCGCCTCGCTGCTGCCGATTGTGCGTAACACCTACGCCGGACTGTGCTCGGTTCCGGCATCGTTACTGGAAGCGGCAAACGGCATCGGGATGACCAAATGGCAGCGTCTGCGCCAGGTGGAGCTGCCTAACGCCTGGCCGGTGATGCTCTCCGGTATTCGTATCGCCACCGCCATTAACGTCGGTACCGCACCGCTGGCCTTCCTGATTGGCGCCAACAGCTACGGCGAGCTGATTTTCCCCGGCATCTACCTGAATGATTTCCCGACGCTGATCCTGGGCGCGGCGGCCACCGCCCTGTTCGCCCTGATTCTGGATACGCTGCTGGCGGCGCTGGGCCGACTGATGAGCCCGCATCTCGCACGATAACAATAATAAGGAGCTTCTATGAGACTGTTTACCGGCCTGGCGGCGCTATGTACCGCCGCGCTCTTTACCAGCCAGGCGCTCGCAGCGCCCCTGATCCTGGCGACCAAGAGCTTTACCGAACAGCATATTCTCTCGGCGATGACCGTGCAGTACCTGCAAAAGAAAGGGTTTGAAGTTAAGCCTCAGACCAACATTGCCACCGTCATTTCCCGTAATGCGATGATCAACAAGCAGATCGATATGACCTGGGAGTACACCGGTACCTCGCTGATCATCTTTAACCACATCAACAAACGCATGTCGCCAGAGGAGTCTTACGAGACGGTGAAACGTCTGGATGCGAAGCACGGTCTGGTGTGGCTCAAACCTGCTGACATGAACAACACCTACGCCTTTGCCATGCAGCGTAAGCGCGCCGAGGCAGAAAATATCAACACCATGTCAGAACTGGTGGCGAAGATTGAGCAGGTGCGCAAAACCGATCCGGATAACAACTGGATGCTGGGCCTGGATCTGGAGTTCTCCGGACGCAGCGATGGCATGAAGCCGCTGCAGGCGGCCTACAACATGGAGCTCGATCGCCCGCAAATTCGCCAGATGGATCCCGGCCTGGTCTATAACGCGGTGCGCGACGGCTTTGTCGATGCCGGGCTGGTTTACACCACTGACGGACGCGTTAAAGGCTTCGACCTGAAGGTGCTGGAAGATGACAAAGGCTTCTTCCCGAGCTACGCGGTGACTCCGGTGGTGCGCAAGGATACGCTGGAAGCCAACCCGGGTCTGGAAGAGGCGCTGAATACTCTCTCTGCCCAGCTCAATAACGACGTCATCACCGAGCTCAACAAGAAGGTGGATATCGATCATCAGTCACCGCAGCAGGTCGCCCGTGATTTCCTGCGTAGCAAGCAGCTGCTGTAAGGAGGCGCTATGGATACTATTCACTACATTCTTGATAACTGGGGTTACATCATGACCCTGACCTTCCAGCACCTGTGGCTGGTGGCGCTGGCGGTGGGCTTAGCCATTATTATCGGCGTGCCGCTGGGCATTCTGATCGTGCGTCACAAATGGCTGGCGACGCCGGTGCTGGGGATTGCCACCATCGTGCTGACCATCCCGTCCATTGCTCTGTTCGGCCTGATGATCCCCCTCTTTTCCATGATCGGTCAGGGTATTGGCGCCCTGCCCGCAATTACCGCCGTGTTTCTCTACTCGCTGCTGCCGATTGTGCGTAACACCCACACCGCGCTCGACAGCCTGCCGCCCGGCCTGCGCGAAGCGGGTCGCGGCATCGGCATGACCTTCTGGCAGCGTCTGCGCTGGGTAGAAATTCCCATGGCGCTGCCGGTGATTTTTGGCGGCATCCGTACCGCGGTTGTGATGAATATCGGCGTTATGGCCATTGCCGCCGTCATCGGCGCGGGCGGGCTTGGCCTGCTGCTGCTAAACGGCATTGGCGGGAGTGATATTCGTATGCTGATTGCCGGCGCGCTGATGATTTGTCTTTTAGCGATTGTGCTCGACTGGTTACTGCACCGTCTGCAGATCGTTCTGACTCCAAAGGGGATTCGATAATGATAAAACTGGAAAACCTCACCAAACAATTTTCACAGAAGCACGGCCAGACTTTTAAGGCCGTAGATAACGTCAACCTGAACGTGCCCGAAGGGGAGATGTGCGTCCTGCTCGGCCCGTCCGGCTGCGGCAAAACCACCACCCTGAAGATGATTAACCGGCTGATTACCCCGAGCAGCGGCACCATCCAGATTAATGGCCAGGACACCAGCGAGATGGACACCGTGACCCTGCGCCGCAACATCGGCTACGTGATCCAGCAGATTGGCCTGTTCCCGAACATGACCATCGAAGAGAACATCACCGTCGTACCGCGCATGTTGGGCTGGGATAAAGCCCGCTGTAAAACCCGCGCCGAAGAGCTGATGGATATGGTAGCGATGGATCCCCATAAGTTCCTCAACCGCTATCCGCGGGAGATGTCCGGTGGTCAGCAGCAGCGTATCGGCGTGATCCGCGCCCTGGCGGCGGATCCTCCGGTACTGCTGATGGATGAACCTTTTGGCGCGGTGGACCCGATTAACCGCGAGGTGATCCAGAACCAGTTCCTTGAGATGCAGCGCAAGCTGAAAAAAACGGTGATGCTGGTGAGCCACGACATCGACGAGGCGCTGAAGCTGGGGGATCGTATCGCCGTCTTCCGTCAGGGACGCATCGTGCAGTGCGCCAGCCCGGACGAACTGCTGGCGAAACCGGCCAATGAATTTGTCGGCTCGTTCGTTGGCCAGGACCGCACCCTGAAGCGTCTGCTGCTGGTCTCCGCGGGCGATGTGACGGATCAACAGCCAACTCTGACCGTGCGACCGGCCACGCCGCTGCCGGAAGCCTTCGCCATCATGGACGACAACGACATTCGCGCCGTCACCGTGGTGGATGAAAATGGCAAACCGCTGGGCTTTGTGAAGCGCCGGGAAGCGCGCAATGCCACCGGCACCTGCGCCGATCTGCTCCATCCGTTTCGCATGACCGGCAAAGCGGAGGACAACCTGCGCGTGGTGCTGTCACGGCTGTATGAGAGCAACACCAGCTGGATGCCGATTGTCGATGAAGAGGGGCGCTATAACGGTGAAATCTCTCAGGACTATATTGCGGAATACTTAAGCTCCGGACGCACGCGCCGGGCGCTGAATATTCACAGCGACAGTTAATATTGTAAGCCGGGCCTTGCCCGGCTCTTCGCATTGCTAACCCCGCGTTTTCCCGTCAAAATATTGTATCTTCCCCATTTACGCGTAGCCCATGCATCGACTCCATGCTTACCCTGACATCCGTGCGATGTTTCGCCGGTTGCTGATTGCCAGCGTCACCGGCGTGCTGGCGGCACTGGCCGTGGCCCTGTTCCGCCATGCTCTCTATTTACTGGAGTGGTTGTTTCTGAGTAACGAAAGCGGCAGTCTGGTGAATGCCGCCAGCGCCCTGTCACCCTGGCGACGTGTCCTGACCCCTGCTCTCGGCGGGCTGGCTGCCGGGCTGCTGCTGTGGGGATGGCAGAAAATGACCGCCCAGCGGCCCCATGCACCTACCGACTATATGGAGGCGCTGGAAACGGGTGACGGGCAGTTTGACTACGCCGCCAGCCTGGTCAAATCCCTGGCGTCGCTGCTGGTCGTCGCCAGCGGTAGCGCCATTGGCCGGGAAGGGGCGATGATCCTGCTGGCCGCCCTCGCCGCCTCCTTTTTCGCCCAACGCTTTACCCCCAAAACGGAATGGAAACTGTGGATTGCCTGCGGTGCCGCCGCCGGGATGGCCAGCGCCTACCATGCCCCGTTAGCCGGAAGCCTGTTTATCGCCGAGATCCTGTTTGGCACCCTGATGCTGGCCTCGCTCGGCCCGGTAGTAATTGCCGCCGTGGTCGCCCTGCTCACCACCCGTCTGCTCAGCCCCGGCGCGAATACGCTGTATGAGGTACACCTCAGCGACACGCTGACCGGGGTGGATTATTCATTGATCGTGGGAATGGGCCTGCTGGCGGGCATCTGCGGCCCGGCATTGATGTGGCTCATGACGTTCAGCCATTCCCTGTTTCTGCGCCTGAAGCTCTCTCCGCCGTGGCAGCTTGCGCTGGGTGGCCTTATCGTTGGCCTGCTGTCGCTGCTGACCCCTAAGGTCTGGGGGAATGGCTACAGCGTGGTACAGGGGTTCCTGCTGGCGCCGCCGCTGCTGTCGGTCATTGCGGGGGTATTTATCTGCAAGTTGCTGGCGGTTCTGGCCAGTAGCGGCTCGGGCGCACCGGGTGGGGTTTTTACGCCAACGCTGTTTGTCGGCATGGCGACCGGCATGCTGTTTGCCCAGCTCTTTATGCTGTGGTTGCCCGGCTCTGAAACCGCGATTTTGCTGGGGCTGGCAGGGATGGCGACGCTGCTCGCCGCCACGACGCACGCGCCAATCATGTCGGCGCTGATGGTCTGTGAAATGACCGGGCAGTACGTTCTGCTGCCCGGTTTGCTGATTGCCTGTGTGGTGGCGTCCGTGCTGTCGCGAACGTTACGCCATGATTCGATCTACGGTCAGCACCCGGCCGAAAGCAGAGAGGTCGATATACTGCGCTAGCTCACGCTGTTCGGCGCGCGGCAGGTACGGCAGTTCACCCACCAGCGGTGCAGGCAGCTTTTTGCTTAACACATCAATAATTTCGGCATAGTGCGCCAGGCCCGGATTGATGCGGTTCGCTACCCACCCCACCAGCGGCAGGCCGTCATTGGCGATGGCTTGGGCGGTTAGGAGGGCGTGGTTGATACAGCCCTCCTGAATACCGACCACCATCAGCACCGGCAGTTGCTCCTGCACCACCCATTCTGACAGCGGGCGCAGATCGTTCATCAGGCTGCGCCAGCCGCCGGTCCCTTCGACCACCACGTGGTCCACTTTTTCGCTCAGGCTGGCAAGCCCGTTCGATAACAGGGTGTAATTCACCAGCCCGCTGTGCGCCACGCTGCTTTCATCTTCGCTAAGCGCGATGGGGTTAATGGCATGATAAGGAAGTTCTAAAGAGGAGACGCTTTGCAGCACCAGCGCATCTTTATTGCGCAATCCCTCTGGCGTCTCTTTACTCCCTTTGGCTACCGGTTTGTACCCTGCAACACGCTTTCCGCTGGCCATCATGGCTTGCAGCAAGGCGCGGGACACCACCGTCTTGCCGACGGAGGTATCAGTACCCGTTACAAAGAAACGCTTAAGCATCACTTACTCCACCGTTATGCTCTGAAAATATAAATGAAGGAAATAATTCAGTGGAGGAAGTCTAAGGCATGCGCTATCTGCCCGGTTTGAGATAGCGCAATTTTTGGTAAGACTGTAAAAAAACAGTTAACCCTGCAACAGACGAATCAATAGTGAGCCGTTATACATCGCATCCTTCACCAGCGCCGCGCCGGCCATCGTGCCCTGATTGGTGAACTGAGTACTTTCCACCATGATGTGCTTGCTGTAGGCCGGCAAGGACTGCTGGCGGATGGAGTCGGCGATTGCCGGGAAGAGCACATCCGATGCCTGGTTCAGGGGCGAGCCAATGAGGATCTTCTGCGGATTAAAAAGGTTAACCATAATGGCAATGATCCGCCCGACGTTGGTGCCGACGCCGGTGATAATATCTTTTGCCAACAGATCGCCCTGCTGCGCAGCGGCGCAGAGTGACTCGACCGTCAGGGGCTGGCCGTGGAGCGCCGAGCTCATCGACTGGCCGAGCCTGAGTTGGGCCAGCTCCAGCACGCTGTCAACGCTGGCAATGGTTTCCAGACAGCCGTGGTTACCGCAGTAACAGCGCCTGCCATAGGGATCGACCTGGGTGTGACCAATCTCCACCAGGCTGCTACTGCCCGCGTGCAGCAGGCGGCCATCGGTGATCACCCCGGCCCCCACGTTGTGGTCGATCACCACCTGAATCACGTCCCGCGCGCCGCGAGAGGCGCCGAACAGCGCCTCGGCCATCGTCCAGGCGCTGATATCATGCTGAATATAGACCGGCACGCCGGTGTGATTTTTCAACACCTCGCCCAGCGGCATCTCTTTGACGTCGTCGTAGAACGGCATCCGGTGGACAATTCCATTTTCCGTATCAATGATACCGGGCATGGTGATGGCAATGGCGGTGAGGCGTTCCAGCTTCTGCTGATGATGAATGAAGAATTGGTCGATCAGGGCGGTGATCCGCACTTCCAGCGGCTGGACAGCTTGCAGTTCCAGCGGCAGCCGGTCTTCCACCACCAGCTTGCTGCTGAGATCGCGCAGCGCAAGGTAAATTTCACCGCGGCTGATGCGCAATGAGAGGTAGTGCCAGGCTTCGGTTTCCACCACCAACCCAACGGCCGGACGGCCACGACTGCCCGGCTCCTGAATTTCTGTTTCCTGCACCAGGTGAGCTTCGAGCATCTCACGCACAATCTTGGTGATACTGGCAGGCGCCAGTTGCGCAAGCCGAGAAAGATCGATGCGCGAGACCGGCCCAAGCTGATCAATCAGGCGATATACTGCACCTGCATTGGTCTGCTTAATCTGATCGATATGCCCTGGCTGACTATCAGCAACCACCACGTACTCCCTTATTTTCGCGCTTCGAAATAAACTGTGGGCTATGGTGAAGCACTTCTACAGTAATCGTCAAATTTTTACTTAGCCTTGTGATTTACAGCACATTTTTACCCGCTTTTTTTGCCGGTCAGCGACCCATTGCCGCGTTGATAAGCAGATCTTTGAAGCGCTGTGCCGCCGCGCTGAGTTCATGGTGTTTTGACCATACCAGCCACATCTCTGAAACCGCGTCCGGTTCGGCGAGCGCCACCCAGCGCATCTCATGGAGCTGCAGCCGTCTGAACGAGGCCGGCAGGATCGATACCCCCAGCCCCGCCGCCACCAGTCCGATAATGGTCATCGCCTCGCCCACCTCCTGGGTAATCACCGGGTTTACCCCATAGCGCCGCAGTAATCCCAGGATGTCATCGTACAGACCGGTGCCAACGTGCGGGTCAAAAAAGACAAACGGCTCCTGCGCCAACTCCGTTACCGAGATTTCAGCCCTTGCCGCCAGAGGGTGATCCCGGTGGATCATCGCCAGCAGCGGTTCGCGCAGCACACGCTGCCAGGCCAGCGTCTCCGGCAGACGGGTATTGCGCATCAGGCCAAGATCGAGCGAGCCTTCGCTGAGGGGGACAATCTGCTCCCGGGTATTGATCTCCCGGGTCTGGATGTGCACATCCGGCGACAGGCGGCGAAACGACGACAGGGTTTGCGAGATGGAGCGAATAAAGGGTGCAGAGGAGGTAAACCCGAGGCGCAACTCGCCGGTTTCGCCATGGTGCAGGCGCTCTGCCCGGGCAGCTGCCTCTTCCACCATGCTCAGGAGCTGGCGACTGTCCGCCAGAAATTGTCGCCCTGCGGGGGTCAGCCCGACGCTGCGGTTGGTGCGCGCCAGCAGGCGAGCGCCTACCTGCTGCTCAAGAACCTGGATTTGCTGACTCAGCGGCGGTTGAGAGATATTGAGCCGCGCCGCCGCGCGCCCAAAATGTAGCTCCTCCGCGACGGCGACAAAGTAGCGTAGATGACGCAGTTCGATATTCATATTTTAAACGTATCATTTGAGATTATTAATATATTAGACAGAATATTTACAATTTCCTACCCTGATCCCTGTGGTCATACCCGTCACCAGAAATCACGGGATGTTGAAGCAAGGAACTTACGTGAGTCGTACAACAACGGCTGATATCGCCCCAATTAATGATATCGAACTCTTACCCAACAACGCGCAACCGGTTCGGTTTATCAAACGCGGCACGCCGCAGTTTATGCGCGTCACGCTGGCACTTTTCTCCGCAGGGCTTGCCACCTTTGCCCTGCTCTACTGTGTGCAGCCGATCCTGCCGGTGCTATCTCAGGAGTTTGGCGTCTCCCCGGCCAGCAGCAGTATTTCCCTCTCAATCTCGACCGGGATGCTGGCGGTCGGCCTGCTCTTTACCGGGCCGCTCTCGGACGCTATCGGACGTAAGCCGGTGATGGTCACCGCGTTGCTGCTGGCGTCGGTTTGCACCTTGCTGTCAACGATGATGACCAGCTGGCACGGGATTTTAATTATGCGCGCGCTGATCGGGCTTTCCCTCAGCGGCGTGGCGGCGGTGGGCATGACTTACCTCAGCGAGGAGATCCACCCCAGCTTTGTCGCTTTCTCGATGGGGCTCTACATCAGCGGTAACTCCATCGGCGGCATGAGCGGGCGGTTGCTGAGCGGGGTCTTTACCGATTTCTTTAGCTGGCGAATAGCGCTGGCGGCAATCGGCTGCTTTGCCCTGGCCTCCGCGCTGATGTTCTGGAAGATCCTGCCGGAGTCGCGCCATTTTCGCCCTACCGCGCTGCGGCCAAAAACGCTGCTGATTAACTTCCGCCTGCACTGGCGAGATCGGGGGCTGCCCCTGCTGTTTCTCACCGGTTTTCTGCTGATGGGCTCGTTTGTCACCCTCTTTAACTACATCGGCTACCGGCTGATGCTCTCGCCGTGGCATCTGAGCCAGGCGCTGGTGGGCCTGCTGTCGGTGGCCTATCTCACCGGTACATGGAGCTCCCCAAAAGCCGGAGCGATGACCACCCGCTTCGGGCGTGGGCCGGTGATGCTGGTTTCCACCGGCGTGATGCTGGCCGGGGTTCTGCTGACGCTGCTCGCTAATCTGTGGGTGATTTTTGCCGGGATGCTGCTCTTCTCCGCTGGTTTCTTCGCCGCCCACTCGGTCGCCAGCAGCTGGATCGGCCCGCGCGCCCGTCGCGCCAAGGGCCAGGCCTCGTCGCTGTATCTGTTCAGTTACTATCTCGGCTCCAGCATCGCCGGGACGCTCGGCGGCGTGTTCTGGCACCAGTATGGCTGGAACGGCGTAGGCGGGTTTATTGCGCTGATGTTGTGTGGGGCGCTGGTAGTGGGCAGGAGCCTTCATTGCCGTTTGAAATGAGAACACTACCTGGCAAACACCAGCAGCGAATCTGCTCCTGCCGTTAGTGTCAACCCCGTTCTAGTGCATTGGGGATGACAACGGAAGCTGTCAGCATGATACTCATTGGCCAACCCTATATTCCTGTTTCTGGGAAATTGTCCGCGGCAACTAACACGCCGGGTACAAGTGTGGCCTCCATCGTCTCAAGAAAACTATTAGGTGATGCTCGCTTCCCTTTCGGACTCCGACCGAGCGCTCCGATGGGGAAATTATCAAAACTCAAAATGGTTCCTACAAATAAGATAGCAACCTTCATAGGCCGCTGGATCCCTTTTGCAGGTTACGCTGAGTTGTTAATCACTGTTCAGCTTGTCGCAAAACGCACACGTGATAAATATAACCTAATAGCAAGACCCTCCGACCGTATACAGTGGACTTACTTCTGATGGGCAGAGATTACGAAACCGAGGTTATCGGGTATATCATGGAGCATTACCCGATGCGGAAACACTGGTGTAAACCTGGCCTCAAACAGGTCACGAAGGAATGGACGTTAGTCGATGATTTTCAATTTTTGCCAGAAGATGCCCACGACTTTCTGTCAGACCTGTTCGAGCATTTCAAGATTGAGCATTCAAATTTTGATGGGAGAAACTACTTCGAGTATGAGTACCCATTCTGGCAAAAGAGACCTTCACCAGAGCCTGAGATAAAACCCCTCACCGTCTCAATGATTATCGATTCTGCAAAAGCAGGTAGATGGTTGTATGACTAACAATAGAAGGGGCATGTATGCCCCTTTGTTCATATTATTGCCCTCCCTTGTTTCTCCCTGGCTTAATGAATGCATGAAAATTGCAGGAATCACGGTAAACTCCTCTGAAAACATCTATCTGACAGAGAACAAGAACTATGCAGAAAAACGATTCTTATCAGCAACTCACCCGCACCTTCCAGCGTCTCTCCCGCTTCTCCCATCTCTCCGCCATCGCCGGCTGGGACATGCTTACTATGATGCCTGCGGGCGGTAGCGCCGCGCGGGGTGAAGCGCTGGCAGAGCTGAGCGTCCTGCAGCATCAAATCCTGACCGATAAAAACGTGGCCGACTGGCTGCGTAACGCCGAAAGCGAAGATCTTAACGACGTTGAACAGGCTAACCTGCGGGAGATGAAACGCCACTATCAGCAGGCTGCGCTGCTGCCGGAATCGCTGGTTGAAGCCAAATCGCTGGCGGGCAGTAAATGCGAGCATGCCTGGCGCACCCAACGTCCCGCGAACGACTGGCAGGGTTTTGCCGTCAACCTGAAAGAGGTGGTGAAACTGAGCCGGGAAGAGGCCCGCCTGCGCGCGGAGGCCAAAGGCTGCACCCCTTACGACGCGCTGCTGGATATCTTCGAGCCGGACATGACCAGCGCCCGGCTGGACGAGCTGTTTGGCGATCTCAAAACCTGGCTGCCGGATCTGCTGGCGCAGGTGGTCGAGAAGCAGGCGCAGCAATCCTTCGTGCCGCCGCAGGGCCCGTTCCCGACCGCCATTCAGCGTGAGCTGGGGCTGGAGGCGATGAAGAGCCTCGGGTTCGACTTTAACGCGGGCCGTCTGGACGTCAGCGCTCACCCATTCTGTGGCGGCGTGCCGGAAGACGTGCGCATCACCACCCGCTACAACGAAGACGAACTGCTGAGCGCCCTGTTTGGCGTGATCCACGAAACCGGCCATGCGCGCTATGAACAGAACCTGCCGCGCAACTGGCTTGGTCAGCCTATCGCCCTGGCGCGTTCTACCGCTATCCACGAATCCCAGAGCCTGTTCTTTGAAATGCAGCTCGGACGCAGCAAGGCGTTCCTCAACCACCTGCTCCCGGCCGTTCATGAGCGTTTCGGCACCCAGGCGGCCTTTACACCTGAGAATTTTGTCGCCTGGAACCAGCGGGTGAAGCCTGGCTATATCCGCGTGGATGCCGACGAAGTGAGCTATCCGGCACACGTCGTGCTGCGCTATGAGATTGAGCGGGCGCTGATCAACGGTGAAATCGAGGTGGAGGACATCCCGGCGCTGTGGGATGAGAAGATGCAGGCCTGGCTGGGCTTATCAACAAAAGATAATTACCGCAACGGCTGTATGCAGGATATCCACTGGACCGACGGTGGCTTTGGCTACTTCCCGTCATACACCTTAGGCGCTATGTACGCCGCTCAGTTGTTCAGTGCGGCCAAAACCGCGCTACCGGGGCTGGACGCATCCATCGCCGCCGGGGATTTCAGCGCCCTGTTCGACTGGCTGCGCCAGAACATCTGGCAGCACGGCAGCCGTTTCACCACCGCCCAGCTGATTGAGCAGGCGACCGGAGAAGATCTCAACAGCCGTTACTTCCGCGAACATCTTACCTCCCGCTATCTGTAATCCCCCCACGCCGGGTCATCGACCCGGCGTTGTACATATGGTTACACGCCGATACCAATCACTCACGGAAGCCCCGAGATTTCAGGGATATAGTTCTTTCAACGGCCCCGCAGTGGGGTTAAATGAAAAAACCAATTCGAGGGTAAGATGATGAAAAAGGTATTAGCTCTGGTTGTTGCCGCTGCTATGGGTCTCTCTTCTGCTGCATTCGCCGCTGACGCTGTTGCCAACACCGCGGCTCCGGCTGCCACCTCTACCGCGGCACCGGCTGCAAAAACCGTGCAGCATAAAAAACACAAAAAAGCCGCTGTACAAAAAGCGCAGGCGGCTAAAAAGCACCACAAGAAAGCTGTGAAAAAAGAAGAGGCCGCACCTGTAGCCCAGAAAGCGCAGGCAGCGAAAAAACACCATAAAAAAGCAGTGAAACACGAAGCTGCTGCTCCAACCGCAAAACCGGCTGCATAAGCCCGCTTAGCTTAACGTGTCCGCGACGGGCACGTTGGTCATCGGCGCTGTACCGGCAAGGTGGCAGCGCCGTTTTTTTATCCGGAGGGCGTTATGTTGCAGCGCTATCGGTTTGAGTTAATTCTTGTCACGCTTATTTTATGCGCACTTGTCGCGGGTGTGTTTTATATTTCCTGACTGTAGTACGCTGATTTTACTCCCACTTTCGCGCTGTCCCGTCTATAGTTAATTACCAGGGTTCATATTTAATAATCATAATTAATCCCTTTAGAGTGTGATATGCGTAAATCTGTTGCGATTGTGCTGGGAACATTTTCTCTCTTTTCTGGATTAAGTCATGCGGACGATGGCGACAACGAGGCCGCGAACGCCAAAGAGATTCAAACGCTGTTTTTTGGTCATGACGATCGCACGCGTGTCGCCGATCCGTCCCGCGCGCCGTGGGAGGCCATTGGCCAGCTGGAGACAGCCAGCGGAAACCTCTGTACCGCCACCCTCATCACCCCTCGACTGGCGCTGACCGCCGGACACTGTCTGCTGGTGCCGCCGAAAGGTAAACCGGATAAGGCCGTTGCCCTGCGCTTCATCTCGCAAAAGGGGAGCTGGCGTTATGAGATCCACGGCATTGAAGGCCGCGTCGATGCTTCGCTAGGCAGAAGGCTGAAAGCCGACGGCGATGGCTGGATTGTGCCGCCCTCTGCCGCCTCGTGGGATTTTGGTCTCGTAGTATTGCGCAACCCGCCGTCGGGGATCACCCCGCTACCGCTGTTTGCCGGGGATAAAGCGGAGCTGACCGCCGCCCTGAAAGAGGCCGATCGCAAGGTGAGCCAGGCGGGATACCCGGAAGATCATCTGGATGTGCTATACACCCATCAGGACTGTATCGTCACCGGCTGGGCGCAAAACAGCGTGCTTTCTCATCAGTGTGATACCCTGCCCGGCGACAGCGGATCGCCGCTGATGCTGAATACCGCCGCAGGCTGGCAGCTTATCGGCGTTCAGAGCTCGGCCCCGGCGGCGAAAGATCGCTGGCGGGCCGATAACCGCGCCCTGTCGATCACCGGTTTTCGCGACAAGCTGGCAGAGCTGGCCCAGGAGTGACTTAACACTGGCGCTGCTGGCGTAGCGCCATAATCGCCTCTATCGGCATCGGCTGACTGTACCAGTAGCCCTGGAGCTGATCGCAGCCCGCCAGACGCAGCAGCTTCATCTGTTTTTCGTTCTCCACCCCTTCTGCGACCACCGTCATCCCCAGCGCGGTGGCAATGCGCACCGTACCGCTCACCAGCGCCGAGGCCTGTTCGTCATGATCCACCAGCCCGGCCAGGGATTTATCTATCTTGATGGTATTGAAGTTAAAGCGGCGCAGATAGCCGATACTGGAGTAGCCGGTACCGAAATCGTCCAGCGCCACCGCAATACCCTGCGCCTTAAGATTATTGATGGCTGAGCGTGCCCGCTCGGGATTTTCCAGCACGTAGGTTTCGGTTACTTCCAGCTGCAGGCGCGTAGGGGGAAAGCGGCTGAGGGCCAGCGCACCTTCCACTTTGGCTTCAAACTCGGGATCGCGAAACTGCGCCGGGGAGATGTTGACCGAAAGTTTTAAATCCGTGTATGGCTCCAGATCCTGACAGGCCCGGCTGAGGACAAACTGCCCCAGGCCGTAAATCAGACCGCTGGTTTCGGCGACGGTAATAAACTCATCCGGCGCCAGTGGCCCCTGGGGACGCCGCGGCCAGCGCACCAGCGCTTCCACGCCGACCATTTTCTGGCTGCGGGCATCGATGATCGGCTGATACCAGACGTCAAACTCATTATGTTCCAGACCATGACGGATCTGCCCCTCAATCGCCAGCCGACGCTCGCGCACGTTGTTCAGCTCGGCATCATAGTGCGTCACCCGCCCCTTGCCGGTAATTTTTGAGTGGTACATAGCAATATCGGCGCGACGGAACAGCTCGGTGCTGGTGCACTCCACCAGCGTGCCGCTGGCGATGCCGATACTGGCGCCAATGTGGATGGAACGCTCACCGACAATGATGGGCGAGTGGAGATAATCAAGCACAAAGCCGGCAAACGCCGAGGCGAGCGCTTCGGCGTTGTCGCCCCCGATAGTCATGGCAAACTCATCGCCGCCCATCCGGGCCAGCATGCCGTCTTTGGGCACATTGTCGCGCAGCGCGCCCGCGATGATGACGATCAGCGCGTCGCCCACCTCATGGCCGTAGATATCATTGACGTCCTTAAAGCCGTCGAGATCGATAAACACCACGCTTTTGCGATCGGTATCGCCGCGCTGGCTCACCCGCTCCAGCTCTTCAATCAGCGCCCGGCGGTTGGGTAGATGACTCAGCCAGTCGGTGCGCGCCACCGACCGCGCCAGCGTCTCCCCCCGCGCCAGTTTATACAGCCCCACGCAGCTGAAGAGGATAAACAGCAAAATCAGCGCCGCGGTGAGCAAGACGATCTGCGTGATGTCGAGGGAGGCCGCTTTCGCCGCTGCGGCCCCCGGCAGTCGCGGCTGCCATGAGAGATAGCCCAGCACTTCGCCGGACGAGCTTTTTAGCGGCACGCTGACGTCGCTCACCCGCTCCGGCGTAAAGGTCAGGTTATCGATCTGAAATGTATTCCCGAGATCGCGCAGGATTTGTGGGTTGATGTGGCGAGTGATCACCAGAAAACGACGCGTATTATCCCCCACCCGCAGGCTGCCAATCGTCGGGCGAATCAGCCCGACGCCAACAAAAGCAATCCCTGCCCGGGTACGGGTGATCCCGGCGTAGATATTTTTATCTGAGCGCAGGGCGTTGGTATGCATCAGGATCAGCGATTTTAAACCGTCGCCAAAGAAGTCGAGGTTTTTTTCAGCGAAAGGCTGGCCCTGGAACGATCCCCACAGCACCCGAAACCGTTCGTCGAGTACAAAGGTGCCGTCATAGAGATTATTTACTTTATAGCCCGCGCCCCAGGTGTTGTAGAGCCAGTCGATGTCGAGCGCCGGGCGATAGGCCTCCCGCACGGCATCGTCCCAGACCGCGTTATCAATCACCAGCGACCAGACCCGGTTCACCGATGTCTGAATCGCGCCCTCTACCGAGAGCGCGGTGCGCTGCTCGTCGATTTCGTTGGCTTTACTGCTGATAAGGTTGAGGGAGAGATAGAGCAAGGCGACCACAGAGAAAATTAAGCCGACCCCTGCCATGAAGATCATGGCAAACAAGGTCCTGGCAGAAGGAATTTTATGCCAGCTTAAAGGGTTACGCATTCAGTCACCGTCCTTTTTTATGCCCTCCGTCTAAGCGTAATACAGGAGATAAATTTCGCTGCCTGTAATGACAGGCAGCGACGTTATCAGGCCAGTTTTATCATGATCATTCCGGCGAGGAGGAGCACCAGGCCAATCCACCCTTTTTGATTCAACCGCTGTCCGAAGAGGATCCAGCCTGCGGCAAGCGTTGCCGCAATACCAAACCCGCCCCACAGGGCATACGCGACCGACAGATCAATCCCCTTCACCGCCTGTGACAGCGCGCTGAAGGCGCCCAGTACCGCGGCAATCGACAACAGGCCGTACGTTTTGCGGCGAAAACCGTCTGAGAATTTCAGCAGAACGTTGGCAATAATTTCGAGCACGATAGCCAGGGCTAACCAGGCGGCGTGGATCCACTCAAACTGCTGCATGGGTCACCTCCGCACGGGGTTTTGCGGGTTTTCGGGTGCCGGATTTAATTAATATGATGCCCGCCACCAGTGTCGTCAGACCGGCCATTTTCATCAGGGAAAGCGACTCATCAAACAGCATCACGCTGAACAACGTAATTAACAAAATACCAATACCTTCCCATAACGCATAGGCCACGCCCAGGGCGATTTTTTTAACCGCAAAACTGAGGAAAATATAGGACAGCGCAATCATCGACAGCATTAAAATATAGCCACTGTGACTGCCGGTCACGCTGGCCCATTTCATGGAGAGGGTGCCGGTTATTTCAGCAACGATAGCAAGACCTAAGAGGATCCAGTAAAACATGTTTTTCTCCTGCTTGAGAATATAATCCTTCGCGGCTCGCCAGTAACGGCAGCCGGATAAAAAAAACGTAACAGATTAGGCGGACGCAATGCGCCAGCTCAGGCAGAGAGAGGGTCTACAGCGCGTTGCGCCAGTGTTGCTCGCCAGATATCAGGCAAAAAGAGGAGAACAGAGCGGTATTGATGTTTGATAAAACGGTGCTGAACAGATTGTCCATAAAATTACAATTATCTGCGGTGTTGCTTCTCGTCAGTGCAGATGAAAATTGTCTCCGGTAGTTAAACACAGCTGATTTCTACCATAAGCCAGGATTTTACTCAAAGTTTTTTCATTTCTTTACCCTCATCGTTTGCGTTTGGTTAATTTATTAAACGTGCTGCGCCGTTAGAATAAATATAAAGGACATTATCAGGAGCCAGCATGGCGAAACCCATTATTACCCTCAACGGATTAAAAATAGTCATCATGCTTGGCATGCTGGTGATTGTACTGACCGGGATCCGTTTCGCGGCAGATATTATCGTGCCCTTTATCCTGGCGCTGTTTATCGCCGTGGTGCTTCAGCCTGTTGTGCGAAGACTGGTGCGGCTTCGTCTGCCACGCGTGCTGGCTATCACCCTGCCGATCCTGCTTATCGTGGTGCTGATGGCTTTGCTGGTGGCTTATCTTGGCACCTCGCTGAATGAACTGGCCCGCACCCTGCCGCACTATCGCACCTCGCTGGCCGTTCCGCTGCTGCATCTTGAGCCCTGGCTACAGCGGGCCGGGATTGAAGTGTCGATGGAAGAGCTGCTGAAATATATCGACCCCAATGCTGCCATGACGCTGGTAACCGCCCTGCTGGCCCAGCTCTCCAGCGCCATGACCTCCATTTTTCTTTTGCTGCTGACCGTGGTCTTTATGCTGCTGGAGGTGCCGCAGCTGCCGGCGAAACTCCAGCCGCTGATGACCCGCCCGGTGGAAGGCATGGCTGCCATCCAGCGCGCCCTTGACAGCGTGTCGCACTATCTGGTGCTGAAGACCGCCATCAGTCTGGTGACCGGGCTGGTGGAATGGGGAATGCTGACGCTGCTGGAGGTGCGGTTTGCCTTCGTCTGGGCGCTGCTGGCCTTTGCGCTGAACTATATCCCCAACATCGGTTCGGTGCTGGCCGCCATCCCCCCTATTGCCCAGGTGCTGGTCTTCAGCGGTTTTTACGCTGCGCTGGTGCTGCTGGCAGGCTATCTGCTGGTGAACCTGATCTTCGGCAATATCCTCGAGCCCCGCGTGATGGGCCGCGGGCTGGGTCTCTCCACCCTGGTGGTCTTTTTGTCGCTGATCTTCTGGGGCTGGCTGTTGGGTCCGGTTGGCATGTTGCTGTCGGTGCCCCTGACCATTATTGCGAAGATTGCGCTGGAGCAGACGCAGGGCGGCAAAAGCATTGCCCTGCTGCTCAGCGATATGAGCCGGGAAACGTGACGGTTAGCCAAACTCCAGCACCGGCTTGTGGGTTCGTCCCGCCTGGCGGTAATGGGTAAGCGCCGACTGCCAGTCGGTAAAAGGCAGTAGCGTCGTGTCACTGTAATGGCTGGCGACAAGCCATGACCAGATATCACGAAATGTCGCCTGCCATGCCTCAGGTGCGAGCGCATCCAGATAGTTGCGGATATGAAACCAGTGCACCGACGGAAAATGACGCTGTAATGCAAAGGGCTGACCGGAGAGCAAACCGTAGCAGATAAAGGCGGCGCTTTTGTCCATCGCCCCCAGGATCGCCAGCGCCAGCTCGCCGCCGGTGGCGTCATAGACGATATCGCTGGCCGCAGCGACGGCACGCACACTGTTCAGCTCGTGCTGGGCAACGGGGATAATCCCCATCGCCCGCAGCCGGTCTGCGTGTACCGCCGAGCGGTGAATGCCGTAGACCTCGGTTGCGCCCTGCCGAAGCGCCCACTGCCCCAGCAAAATGGCGCAGTCCGAACCGGCGGCCGTCAACAGCACCCGTTTCCCCTGTGGGGGATAGAGGCTGAGCATCAGCCAGGCCGCCAGCGGATTGATGAACGCCCGCGCCGCCAGCGAGTCAGGAATGGTATCCGGAACCGGGATCGCAAGCGTCGCCGGGCAATCCACATACTGCTGCCAGGTGCCTTCCCCGCGCAGGGGCAAAACCCGCTTGCCGAAAAGCGCCGCCGCGCTGTCCGGCGCGGCAATCACTCGCCCTACGCCTTCGTATCCGGCAACGGCAGGCAGGGTAATGCGATGGCGGTAAGCGCCCGTAATGGGGATCAGATCCGACGCGTTGACCGGCGCCATCAGCATCTGCACCCGAAGATATCCCGGCTGCAGCGGCGCTTTTATCGCCGTTTCCCGCCGCAGAACAGTCTCAGGCTCACCAAACTGGCGATAGCATAAAGCGGTGTTTTCCATACGCTAACGGCTGCGTTTGGCGTGACGCTCAAAGTTTTCCTGCTTCGCTTCACCTGATTTACGCAGCGCGACGTAACAGGCGCCGCTGCCGCCGTGGTGCGGCTGGGCGACGCAAAAGGCCTGCACCGCTTCAAACTCCGTTAACCAGCGCGCCAGATAACTGCGCACGATGTTGGCGTGAGAATTGTCGTCGCGCCCTTTACCATGAATGATAATCAGGTTGCGCAGACCGTCACGCTCCGCCTGACGGATAAAGGTGTAAAGCTGTTGGCGGCACTGCTCAACGGGCTGGCGCAGCAAGGTCAGGCTCGCCTGACGCGGATATTTACCCGAGCGTAGCTTGTCGATAACCCCCTGTTGTACCCCTTCACGCTGGAAAGCCAGCTGCTCGGCCAGAGGGATCACATCCAGAAAGCCGGTGGTCAGAAAGTTATCAAGCTGGGTAGTATCCACAGGCTGGCGGGTGCGCGTGGTCCGCGCTGGCTGCCAGTGGACCTCAGCACAGCGCTTGAGGGGCTGGACATCCTCCATCGCATCGAGAAAAAGCGATTTATCTTCTGGGTTCATGGCATCCTCCTGCTTAGCTGACAGGCTACTATACCTGCCCCCTTACCCTGGCTCAATGCGGCGTTGCCCTGTCTGCACGGCCAAAGGACAACCGATAAGAAAATAATAATAAATACAGTTATTTTAATTGGTAATTAAACCTGCCTGAAGTTTATTTTTATTAATGGTAAAGTTTATGACTTAGGTAAAACTTTTAAAAACCAGGCGCTTTCTTATCTGTATTATTGTCAGGAAATGATATATACAAAGGTATCTGCACTATGGAAACAATAAGCAGAGTCGCATGTGGAGCAATGCTGTGTGTACTGTGGGGTCTGTTGGATGTCGACAGGCTCCATTTTTTTAACCTTAATGTGGTTAAGAAATAACCTGCCGGGCGTGACGCCTGAATTGTGTGATTAAAGATGCAGTCAACGGCGTTTGTCGTGAATCCCTTCTTTGAATGAGGTAATAGGTGGCTTTTGGTAGGGGTTCTTTAACCGGGATCATGACCAGACGCTGCGCCAGCAGCGGGTCACAGCCTAACTCCTGCGGCAAAATGCTAAGAAAATCACTGTGCGCCACCAGGCTGATACTTGACGAAAAGGTTTCACATACCACGCCTATATGCGGGATCTGTTCGCGGTGAGAAAACATCTCTTCCAGCTGCTTATAATAACTGCCGCGGGGTGTTGGCATTGTCCAGCTGTATTTCAGTAACTCATTAATTGATTTAGCGCCAGTCGCCGGATGACCTTCGCGACAAAATATCGCAAACGGTTTCTCAAACAATTTTTCAAACGTAAATTCATGATCATAAGGACCCTGATAATAGGTATTTATGGTGAAATCGAGTTCGCCCTGACGTAATTCATTAATCATCGAAACTAATTGCCCCTCCATAATCCGCACTTTGACCTGGGGGTGCTGCTGATGGAAGCGGGTGATAACCGCGGGCATTAGCAAACGAGCAATACTGGCGCCCATGCCAATATTAATCTGCCCCGCCTGCTGGCCCTGTCGCTGACGAATATCATCCTGGGCGCTGCGCAACTCTTCGAGGATCAGGCTGGCATGCTGATAAAAACTCTCTCCGCACTCGGTGAGGGTCACCCCTTTACTGCGGCGGATGAACAGCTGCGCCGCGATGCCCTCCTCCAGCTCTTTAATCGATTTGGTCAGCGCCGGTTGCGACAGGTTCAGTACCCGGCTGGCTCCCCGAATGCTTCCCTGTTTTGCCACTTCCACAAACGCCCGCAACTGGTGAAATTTAACCTGAAATGTCATGTCGGCACCGATAACCGTTGTTTATCAGAGAAAAGAAACTGTCATCTACTGTAATGGAATTGATTGTGCCAGGGTAAGCCACGAACGGTTAAATCTGTGAAAAAACGGTTGGTGATAAGTAAAAACTATCACAGTGTGAAGCAGTTCACATATTCTAATGATGACAGGAAACGATATGCATACACTGGCGCAGGACCTGAAGGCCCTCTCCCCCCAACTCATCGCGTGGCGACGCGATTTTCACCATTTTGCTGAATCCGGATGGGTGGAGTTCCGCACCGCGGCAAAGGTCGCAGAGATACTGGATCAGCTGGGCTATGACCTGGCGATGGGCCGGGATGTGGTCGATGCCGACAGCCGGATGGGCCTGCCTGACGATGCCATCCTGGCAGAAGCCTTTGCCCGCGCCCGTCAGCAAGGCGCGCCTGAAAAATGGCTTGGCGCCTTCGAAGGCGGGTTTACCGGTATTGTCGCCACGCTGCAAACGGGCCGCCCCGGGCCGACGCTGGCGTTTCGCGTGGACATGGACGCGCTGGATCTCGATGAAGCCCGCGACAACGACCATCTACCTTTCCGGGAAGGTTTTGCCTCCTGTAACGGGGGCATGATGCACGCCTGCGCCCACGATGGGCATACCACCATTGGCCTTGGACTGGCGCATCTGCTAATGCAGTACCGCGAGCAGCTCAACGGCACTATCAAACTGATCTTCCAGCCTGCCGAAGAGGGTACCCGCGGCGCACGGGCGATGGTGGCAGCCGGCGCGCTCGACGGCGTGGACTATTTCACCGCCATCCACATTGGTACTGGCGTCCCTGCGGGCACCGTCATCTGCGGCAGCGATAACTTTATGGCCACCACCAAATTCGACGTGCGCTTTACCGGCGTGGCGGCACATGCGGGCGGCAAACCTGAAGAGGGACGCAACGCCCTGCTGGCCGCTGCCCAGGCGGCGATTGGCCTGCACAGCATCGCCCCGCACAGCGAAGGTGCGTCGCGGGTTAACGTCGGCGTGATGCAGGCGGGCAGCGGCCGTAACGTCGTGCCCGCCAGCGCCCTGCTGAAAGTAGAGACCCGCGGCGAGAGCGAAGCGATTAACAACTACGTCTTTGCGCGCGCCAAAGCGGTGATAGACGGTGCAGCGGCGATGTATGGCGTCAGCAGCGAGTTGCGGCTGATGGGTGCAGCCACCTCCAGCACGCCGTCCCCGGCATGGGTGAACTACTTACGCGAGCAGGCGCAACAGGTGGCTGGCGTTGAGCAGGCCATCGATAAGGTGATAGCCCCTGCCGGCTCGGAAGATGCCACCCTGATGATGGCCCGGGTCCAGCAAAACGGCGGGCTTGCCTCCTATATGGTATTTGGCACCACCCTCAGCGCCGGACATCACAACGAAAAATTCGACTTCGATGAGACGGTGATGTTGATTGCCATCGAAACCCTGGCGCGTACCGCGCTTAACTTTCCGTGGACGCGAGGTGTGTAATGTCGTCAATTTACCGTTTTGTTGAGGATGCCATCGACACCCGCGCGCAGCAGTTTACCGCCATTGCCGATGCGATCTGGGATCACCCGGAAACCCGTTTCGAAGAGTTCTGGTCTGCCGAACGGCTTGCCAGCGCCCTGGAAGAGACGGGCTTTACCCTGTCCCGCGAGGCAGGTGGCATACCGAACGCCTTTATTGCCAGCTACGGCGAGGGGAAACCGGTTATTGCCATTCTCGGTGAGTATGACGCCCTGGCAGGATTAAGTCAGCAGGCGCACTGCGCCACCCCGCAAAGCGACACCCCGGGGGCCAACGGCCACGGCTGCGGGCATAACCTGCTCGGCACCGCCGGGCTGGCGGCCGCGGTGGCGGTAAAAAGCTGGCTGGAGCAGCATGGCGGCAGCGGTACCGTGCGCTTTTACGGCTGCCCCGGCGAGGAAGGCGGATCGGGAAAAACCTTTATGGTGCGCGAGGGGCTGTTCGACGATGTGGATGCCGCCGTTACCTGGCACCCCGAAGCGTTCGCAGGCATGTTTAACGTCAGCACCCTGGCCAACATCCAGGTGGCATGGCGTTTTCACGGCACCGCGGCCCATGCGGCCAACTCCCCGCATCTTGGCCGTAGCGCGCTGGATGCCGTCACCCTGATGACTACCGGCACCAATTTCCTTAATGAACACATTATTGAAAAAGCCCGGGTCCATTACGCCATCACCGATACCGGCGGCATCTCCCCGAACGTGGTGCAGGCGCAGGCGGAAGTGCTCTATCTGATCCGCGCCCCGGAGATGGCCGACGCGCAGCAGATCTATGAGCGTATCGAAAAGATTGCCCAGGGCGCGGCGCTGATGACCGAAACCACCGTGGAGCGACGCTTTGAAAAGGCCTGTTCCAGCTACCTGCCTAACCGGACGCTGGAGGCGGCCATGTACCGCGCCGTTCAGCATTACGCTACGCCAGAGTGGAGCGACGAGGAGCGCGCCTTCGCGGCGGAGATCCGCGCCACGCTGAGCGACAACGATCTGCAGAACAGCCTGAAAAATATCGCCGCAACCGGGGGTGAAGCGGGTAAAGCGTTTGCCCGCCGCCATCAGCAGACCCTGCTGATTGACGAGGTGGCTCCTTATGCCATCACCGATAACGTGCTGGCGGGCTCCACCGACGTGGGGGATGTGAGCTGGAAAATGCCGGTTGCCCAATGCTTCAGCCCCTGCTTTACCGTGGGCACACCGCTCCATACCTGGCAGCTGGTTGCCCAGGGCCGCACCTCCATCGCCCACAAAGGGATGCTGCTGGCGGGTAAAGTGATGGGCGCAACCGCCCTGGCGCTTCTTCAGGATCCGGCGCTGCTGGCCGCCTGCCGCGAGGAGTTTACTCAACAAATAACTGAAAAACCGTACGTTTGCCCGATCCCAGAAAACGTGACACCGTCACCTTTAAAATAATAAAACACAACAACACAACACTCCCGAGGAACGCCCATGAGTATGTCATCCATACCTTCGCATTCCCCTACCGGCAAGCTCTATGGTTGGGTTGAAAGGATCGGCAATAAAGTGCCCCATCCTTTCCTGCTATTTGTCTATTTGATTGTGATTTTGATGGTCGCAACCGCCGTTTTGTCAGCTTTTAACGTCAGCGCCCGTAATCCGGCTGACGGCAGCATGGTGGCGGTAAAGAACCTGCTCAGCATTGAAGGTCTGCACTGGTTTTTACCGAACGTGGTCAAAAACTTCAGCGGCTTCGCACCGCTGGGGGCCATCCTGGCGCTGGTGCTGGGGGCGGGTCTGGCTGAACGTTCCGGCCTGCTGCCTGCGTTGATGGTCAAGATGGCCTCCCACGTCAGCGCGCGTTACGCCAGCTATATGGTGCTGTTTATTGCTTTCTTCAGCCATATCTCATCGGATGCCGCGCTGGTGATCATGCCCCCGATGGGAGCGCTGATCTTCCTTGCGGTGGGAAGGCATCCGGTGGCGGGTCTGCTGGCAGCCATCGCCGGGGTCGGCTGTGGCTTTACCGCCAATCTGCTGATCGTCACCACCGACGTGCTGCTCTCGGGCATTAGCACCGAAGCGGCAAAATCCATCGATGCTGCGATGCACGTCAGCGTGATCGACAACTGGTACTTTATGGCCAGCTCGGTGATTGTGCTGACGATTGTCGGGGGGCTGATCACCGATAAGATCGTTGAGCCGCGTCTCGGCAAATGGCAGGGCAGCAGCGATGAAAAGCTGGAAGCGTTAACGCCAGAGCAGCGCCGGGGGCTGCGGGTGGCCGGGGTGGTGTCGCTGCTGTTTATCGCCGCCATCGCGCTGATGGTGGTGCCGGAAAGCGGCATCCTGCGCGATCCGGTGAAGCATACCGTGCTGCCTTCGCCGTTTATTAAAGGTATTGTGCCGCTGATCATTCTCTTCTTCTTTGTCGTCTCACTGGCCTACGGCATCGCCACGGGCAAGGTGCGTCGTCAGGGCGATCTGCCTCAGCTGATGATTGAGCCGATGAAGGAGATGGCCGGGTTTATCGTGATGGTGTTCCCGCTGGCGCAGTTTGTCGCCATGTTTAACTGGAGCAATATGGGCAAATTTATGGCGGTGGGCCTGACCGATATTCTGGAGAGTGCCGGGCTGAGCGGCGTGCCGGCGTTTGTGGGCCTGGCGCTGCTGTCGTCACTGCTGTGCATGTTTATCGCCAGCGGTTCGGCCATCTGGTCGATTCTGGCCCCCATCTTCGTGCCGATGTTTATGCTGCTAGGGTTCCATCCGGCGTTTGCGCAGATCCTGTTTCGCGTGGCGGATTCATCGGTGATCCCGCTGGCGCCGGTCTCCCCCTTTGTACCGCTGTTTTTAGGCTTCCTGCAGCGCTATAAGCCCGAGGCGAAACTGGGTACCTACTATTCGCTGGTCCTGCCGTATCCGCTTATCTTTTTAGGGGTATGGTTGCTGATGCTGGTGGCGTGGTATCTTGTCGGCCTGCCTATCGGGCCAGGGGTCTACCCGCGACTGAACTAAGGAATGTGCCAGATGCTGAGATTACTCGAAGACAAAATTGCAACGCCCCTCGGGCCGCTGTGGGTCATTGCCGATGAGCAATTCAACCTGCGCGCCGTTGAGTGGGAGGAGCACAGCAACCGGATGGTGGAGCTGCTGAATATCCACTACCGGGCGCAAGGCTACGAGCGTATTAGCGCCAGTAATCCGGGCGGGCTGAGCGAAAAGCTCACCGCCTGGTTCGAGGGCGATCTCAGCATTATCGACACCCTGCCAACCGCCACCGCAGGCACCCCTTTTCAGCGTGAGGTGTGGCAGGCGTTGCGTTCCATTCCCTGCGGCCAGGTGATGCATTATGGGCAGCTGGCCGCACAGCTTGGTCGCCCGGGCGCGGCGCGTGCCGTCGGGGCGGCAAACGGCTCCAATCCGGTCAGTATTGTGGTGCCCTGCCATCGCGTTATCGGACGTAACGGCACCCTCACCGGCTATGCTGGCGGGGTGCAGCGCAAAGAGTGGTTACTGCGTCATGAAGGCTATTTACTGCTGTAGTTCCAGGCTTTTAGTGCTTAATATTCCTTAAGTTAGTCGAAATATCCGCAACCAAGTTGTGGAATTTCAAGAAGATGCTAACACATTCACGCTTCTTGTCCTTATTGATGGTTTCCCCAGGCTTACGCAGGGTCAAAAAAGATGTTAAAATTGACCAATATCAATTAAAGCTTGAGCATACCTATGATCCCGGAAAAGCGAATTATTCGACGCATTCAGTCTGGCGGTTGTGCTATCCATTGTCAGGACTGCAGCATCAGCCAGCTCTGTATCCCGTTTACCCTGAATGAGCACGAGCTTGATCAGCTTGATAATATTATCGAGCGTAAAAAGCCGATTCAGAAAGGGCAGACGCTGTTCAAAGCGGGAGACGAACTGAAGTCGCTGTACGCTATCCGCTCTGGCACCATCAAGAGCTATACCATCACCGAACAGGGCGACGAGCAGATCACCGGCTTCCACCTGGCGGGCGACCTGGTCGGCTTTGACGCTATCGGCACCGGTAACCATCCGAGCTTCGCCCAGGCGCTGGAAACCTCAATGGTTTGCGAAATCCCGTTTGAAACCCTGGACGATCTGTCAGGCAAAATGCCTAACCTACGTCAGCAGATGATGCGTCTGATGAGCGGTGAGATCAAAGGCGATCAGGATATGATTCTGCTGCTTTCCAAAAAGAATGCAGAAGAACGCCTGGCCGCGTTTATCTATAACCTGTCCCGTCGTTTCGCCGAACGTGGTTTTTCACCGCGTGAGTTCCGTCTGACCATGACCCGTGGTGATATCGGTAACTACCTGGGCCTGACCGTTGAAACCATCAGCCGTCTGCTGGGTCGTTTCCAGAAAAGCGGCATGCTGGCGGTAAAAGGTAAATACATCACCATTGAGAATGGTGAAGCGCTGGCGGTGCTGGCGGGCCACTCGCGTAACGTCGCATAAATTCATCTGACTGCTGTATGCCAGATCGGTAATTTTACTGATTTATTGATCTGGCAAAACTTCCCCTCTGTTTCATTTTATATATATAGGTTACTCTTTTACTTACAGACTGTGGTGACAGTAGTAAGGAGACCTGTATGGCAAAGTATCAAAACATGCTGGTGGCCATCGATCCTAATCAGGACGATCAACCGGCGTTACGACGAGCTGTCTATTTACATCAACGGATTGGTGGCAGAATCAAAGCGTTTCTGCCGATATATGACTTTTCTTACGAAATGACCACCCTTCTGTCGCCTGACGAACGTACCGCTATGCGTCAGGGCGTGATCAGCCAGCGTACGGCCTGGATCCGCGAACAGGCAAAATTCTATCTTGATGCCGGTGTACCCATTGAGATTAAGGTGGTGTGGCATAACCGTCCGTTTGAAGCCATCATCCAGGAAGTGGTGAGCGGCGAACACGATCTGCTCCTGAAAATGGCCCACCAGCACGACAAGCTGGAAGCGGTGATTTTCACGCCGACCGACTGGCACCTGCTGCGTAAATGCCCGTGCCCGGTGTGGATGGTTAAAGACCAGCCGTGGCCGGAAGGCGGTAAAGCGGTGGTGGCGGTCAATCTTGCCAGCGAAGAGAACTACCACAACGCCCTCAACGAGAAGCTGGTCAAAGAGACGCTCTATCTCGCCGAGAAGGTCAACCATACCGAAGTCCACCTTGTTGGTGCCTATCCGGTTACGCCCATCAACATTGCCATCGAACTCCCGGAATTTGACCCAACCGTTTATAACGATGCCATCCGCGGCCAGCATCTGCTGGCGATGAAATCCCTGCGGCAAAAATTTGGTATCGATGAAAAACTGACCCATGTCGAAAAAGGGCTGCCTGAAGAGGTGATCCCCGACCTGTCCGAGCATCTGCAGGCCGGTATCGTGGTGTTAGGCACTATTGGCCGCACCGGTATTTCAGCCGCCTTCCTCGGCAACACCGCCGAACAGGTGATCGACCATCTGCGCTGTGACCTCCTGGTCATCAAGCCCGATCAGTACCAAACCCCGGTCGAACTCGACGACGATGAAGACGACTAAATGTAAAAAAGCCCGCCAATTGGCGGGCTTTTTTTCTAACTCTCGGTGGCGGGCTGTGTCGAAGGCTGTGCGCTGTCGCCCTCTTTCATCCACGGCGCATGCAGCACCATGCTCGGCAGGGCCAGTTTTACCCCCTCCTCATTCAGGCTCTCCAGGATACGGATATTGATCTCCTGCTGGATATCCATGTATTTGTTGTAATCCGCGGTGTTGACGATATGCACCACCTCAAAGGTGAGACGGTCTTTGTCAAAACCGAGCAGATGGGCACGGTCGAAACGCGTTTCGCCGATATCGGTGATGATTTTTTTCACGTTATCGCCAATGATGCGCAGCTTCTCAGGCGGCGTATCGCTGGCGACGCCGAAGGTAAAGACGATACGGCGCGTCTGCATACGCTTATAGTTGTGCAGCGTTTGCTGAAGCAGGATCGCATTTCCGCAGACAATCTGCTCCCCGCTCAGGCTGCGAATACGCGTCGTTTTAAGACCGATATGCTCCACCGTCCCGGCCACGTCGTTAAACACCACGAAATCGCCAATTTCAAAGGGTTTATCGAACCCTATCGATAGCGAAGCGAAGACGTCGCTCAGGATAGTTTGCACCGCCAGCGCAATGGCGATACCCCCAACCCCCAGGCTGGCAACCAGCGCCGTGATATTAACGCCCGCATTGGCAAGAATAGAGAGCAGCATCACTGACCAGACAATCGCCCGCAGGATCAGGCCGGTGATCACCAGCGTCACAGGATTTTTATGGCTTCCCGGCGCCAGCATCACGTGTCGTAGCCAGGAGACTACCCCCTGATCCATCCACAGCGCCACCTGAATCGCCAGCACCAGGAACCAGGCGTGGCTGAGAGTGCCGGAGAGGCGGTCAGGAAGTTCCACGAAGCGCAGGCTGATAAGAAAAGCGACCACAAAGAGCATGACCCGGCTGGTTCTGTTCAGCATCTCGGTGAGGATCAGCTGCATCCGGCGTGTGGTGGGATGCTTATCGCCCCAGTTGGTGATCCCCTTGTGTACAAAGGTGATGATGCGCTTCAACAGCCAGTAAACCAGAAGCGTCACCACCACCACGGTACCAAAGCCAATCCAGAACGTGGGGGTCATCATGAGCGCCAGAAAATCGAAGTGGGACAAAAACCGCATTATCTCTCCTCCCTTTACACAAAGTTAAAAGTATAGACAGATGGAATACATTGGCGGCAGAAATAAGAAAACCGCCCTGTTGGGCGGTTTGATCAATGTGGATAAGAGAGGCTTACAGCGCTTTTAAGATCGCATCCACGCTGGCCTTGGCATCGCCAAACAGCATGTGGGTGTTCTCTTTAAAGAACAGCGGGTTCTGGACGCCTGCGTAACCGGTGTTCATGGAGCGTTTAAAGACGATAACGTTCTGCGCCTTCCACACTTCCAGAACCGGCATACCGGCGATCGGGCTCTTCGGATCGTCCTGTGCCGCCGGGTTGACGGTGTCGTTGGCGCCGATAACCAGCACGGTGTCGGTGTCAGAGAAGTCGTCGTTGATCTCATCCATCTCCAGCACGATATCGTAAGGCACTTTCGCCTCTGCCAGCAGCACGTTCATGTGGCCCGGCAGACGCCCGGCAACCGGGTGAATACCAAAGCGCACCTTGATGCCGCGGGCACGCAGACGTTCGGTGATTTCCGCAACCGGATACTGCGCCTGCGCTACCGCCATGCCGTAGCCTGGGGTGATGATAACCGTGTGCGAGTTTTTCAGCATGTCAGCGGTCTCTTCCGCGCTGATTTCACGATGCTCACCCACCTCTTCGTCACCGCCGGAAGTTTGTCCGTCGGTACCAAAGCCCCCGGCGATCACGCTGATGAACGAACGGTTCATCGCTTTACACATGATGTAGGAGAGGATCGCACCGCTGGAACCCACCAGCGCACCGGTGACGATCAGCAGGTCGTTGCTCAGCATAAAGCCCGCCGCCGCCGCCGCCCAACCGGAGTAGGAGTTCAGCATGGAAACCACCACCGGCATATCGGCACCCCCGATAGAGGCCACCAGGTGCCAGCCGAATGCCAGCGCGATGATAGTCATCACCAGCAGCGCCAGTACCTGCAAGCCCACGCTGTCGGTGCGCACGAAGACTACCATCAGCAGAAACGACACCACCAGCGCGGCGAGGTTAAGCTTGTGACGGTTTGGCAGCATCAGCGGTTTAGAGGAGATTTTGCCGCGCAGCTTACCGAACGCCACGATAGAACCGGTAAAGGTCACCGCCCCGATGAAGATGCCAAGGAACACTTCGGTCAGGTGGATATTGACCAGAATCGGATCCATCCCCGGCTCGTGATAGAGGTAGCTGTTAAAGCCAACCAGTACCGCCGCCAGACCGACGAAACTGTGCAGGATCGCCACCAGTTCCGGCATCTCGGTCATTTCTACGCGTTTGGCAAGACGAATACCAATCGCACCGCCGATGATCATCGCCACCAGGATCCACGCGACGTTGCCGGTGTCCGGTCCGAAAATCGTGGCAATCAGCGCAATCGCCATCCCGGTGATACCAAAATTGTTGCCCTGCTGCGACGTTTCATGTTTTGAAAGCCCCGCGAGGCTGAAAATAAACAGGACCGCGGCAACAATGTATGCAGCGGTAACTAATCCTCCAGACATAGGTTACCCCTTATCCCTTACGAAACATTTTCAGCATGCGCTGAGTCACGGTGAAACCACCGAAAATATTGATACTGGCGATCAGTACCGCGATAAAGCTCAGGAAACTGACCCAGCCGCCGTGACCAATCTGCAATAATGCTCCGACCACAATGATCCCGGAGATGGCGTTGGTAACCGACATCAGCGGCGTATGCAGCGCATGGGAAACGTTCCACACCACGTAGTAACCCACCACGCAGGAGAGCGCGAAGACGGTGAAGTGGCCGAGGAACTCTTTCGGCGCCACGTCTGCCAGCCAGCCAAAGAGGATAATGGCCAGCGCCATCAAGGCGTACTTACGCCACGGCGAAGCGGGTTTTTCAGGCTCTTTTGGTGCAGGAGCGGCTTTGGCGGCGGCCTGCGGCTGCGCGGAAACCTGAATTGGCGGTGCTGGCCAGGTGATTTCACCCTCACGGACCACGGTGACGCCACGCACGACGACGTCCTCGAAATCAACGGTGATCGTGCCGTCTTTCTCTTTGCAGAGCAGCTTCAGCAGGTTCACCAGGTTGGTGCCGTAGAGCTGGGAGGACTGGGTTGGCAGACGGCCCGGCAGATCGGTATAGCCGATCACCTTCACGCCGTTAGCGGTGGTGGTGACCACACCCGGAACGGTGTATTCGCAGTTACCGCCGTTTTGCGCAGCCAGATCGACGATCACGCTACCGGCCTTCATAGAGTCGACCATTTCGCGGGTGATCAGTTTCGGTGCCGGTTTGCCCGGAATGAGCGCGGTGGTGACAATGATGTCCACCTCTTTCGCCTGGGCGGCGAACAGCGCCATCTCGGCTTTAATAAAGGCTTCGGACATCACTTTGGCGTAGCCGTCGCCGCTGCCCGCCTCTTCTTTGAAGTCCAGTTCCAGGAACTCGGCGCCCATACTCTGCACCTGTTCTTTTACTTCCGGACGGGTATCAAAAGCACGAACGATCGCGCCGAGACTGTTCGCCGCACCAATGGCGGCCAGACCGGCAACGCCTGCGCCAATCACCATGACCTTCGCGGGTGGGACTTTACCCGCAGCGGTGATCTGGCCGGTAAAGAAGCGACCAAACTCATGTGCCGCCTCGACGATGGCGCGATAACCGGCGATATTCGCCATTGAGCTCAGGGCATCCAGCGACTGCGCACGCGAGATACGCGGCACAGAGTCCATCGCCATGACGGTGACGCCGCGCGCCGCCAGCTTCTCCATCAGCTCCGGGTTCTGGGCTGGCCAGACGAAGCTCACCAGCCTGGTGCCCGGATTGAGCAGCGCGATTTCATCCTCTTCTGGTGCATTGACCTTCAGAATGACATCCGAATGCCAGACGTTTGCGCCGTCTACAATCTCTGCGCCCGCCTGAACAAACGCCTCGTCATCGAAACTTGCCAGCTTGCCTGCGCCGCTTTCAACCGCGACGGTAAAACCCAGTTTTAGGAGCTGTTCCACCGTTTTTGGTGTCGCCGCTACACGGGTTTCATTGGCAAACCGTTCTCTTGGTACCCCAATACGCATAGTAATCCCTTCCATCGGTTTTTGATGATGGTTTGTCGAATATTCATCACGGATATATAACGACAGCAACAGGCGTTAACCTGCCGCTCACGACTATCCGCAGAAAATAAAACAGTAACAAACTTTCTATAACCTACTGAAAATACCGCCTGTGATCCACAGCAAGAAAACACTTTTTATGCCTTTAACTGTCAAAAATAAGTGATCTGCATCTCTGACAGGCATATCTACCTTTATTTCGTCGCCAGGGCCGATGTTTAGCTCAGTCGAAGCGGTAAAAACACGATATAGCGCCAGCTAGAAACAACTTATTAACATTAAATCAACTTGTGAAAGTTATATGCTTTATTAGTTTTAGTGGTCAAACGGGTATTTTTTCAACATATCTCTAAAGGTTATGGAAATTGATCGCCCCCTTGCTGCTCGCTGTAAAAAATGGCGCAGACAGCAGAGGGTGTTAAATGCAATAATCGTCAACGTTTTCAAATTAACAACGACACCAGTACCTGGTTTGCGTAAGGCGAAGGATTATTTTTATGAAGCTTAAGAACACTCTCCTGGCGTCCGCACTCCTTGCTGCGACCGCTCTGTCTGCCAATGCCGCGACAGAGTTAACGCCGGAGCAAGCGGCTGCAACGAAACCTTACGATCACGTTACGATCGTAGGTCGTTTTAACGCAATTGGCGATGCAGTTAATGCCGCCTCCAAACGTGCCGATAAAGAGGGCGCCGCCGCATTCTACGTCGTGGATAACTCCGAATACGGCAGCAGCGGCAACCAGCGCGTCACCGTTGCGCTCTATAAAGCCGATGCCCCGAAAGCGGATGAGGTGAAAAACCGTGTGATCAACGGCGTGATGGAGCTGCCGAAAGATCAGGCCGTTCTGCTTGAGCCGTATGATACTGTCACCATCCAGGGCTTCTACCGCAGCCAGCCGGAAGTGAACGACGCCATCACCAAAGCCGCAAAAGCGAAAGGGGCTGACTCCTACTACATCGTTCGCCAGATCGATGCTAACCAGGGCGGCAACCAGCGCATCACTGCTTACATCTACAAAAAAGATGCGAAAAAACGTGTCCTGCAGAGCCCGGATGCCATCCCGGCTGACTCTGATGCTGGCCGCGCAGCCATTGCCAAAGGCGGCGAAGAAGCGAAGAAAGTGGAAATCCCGGGCGTGGCGACCAGCGCTGCACCAGGCGCTTCCGTTGCCGGTGTGGGCCGTTTCTTCGAAACCCAGACCACCAAAGGCGGTCGCTACAGCGTTACGCTCAACGACGGCACCAAAATTGAAGAGCTGAACAACGCCACTGCCGCGCAGATGATTCCGTTCGACAGCATCAAGTTCACCGGTAACTACGGCAACATGACCGAAATTTCTTACCAGGTGGCGAAGCGTGCGGCGAAGAAAGGGGCCAAGTATTACCACATCACCCGCCAGTGGCAGGAGCGCGGTAATAACATGACCATCAGCGCTGACCTGTACAAATAAGTACCCGGGTTCACTCAGGCGGCGTTATGCCGCCTTTTTTTTCGCTTTACCGCCACAATTCAGCCCTTCCTCATTGCATGCGCTCGTAACACTCCGTAAAATCCCGCGCCTTAGCGTTATTCACCATTTTTATGCGCTTCGACGAAATAATTATTCTGGAACCGACCCCTTTTTAAACAGGATGCCAATGGAAAAGAAACTTGGCCTGAGCGCTTTGACTGCGCTTGTTTTAAGCTCCATGCTCGGTGCGGGTGTCTTCAGTCTGCCGCAGAATATGGCGGCCGTCGCCAGCCCGTCTGCGCTGCTTATCGGCTGGGGGATCACCGGCATCGGGATCCTGCTGCTGGCCTTCGCCATGCTGCTGCTGACGCGCATTCGTCCCGACCTCGACGGCGGTATTTTTACCTACGCCCGTGAAGGCTTTGGTGAGCTGGTGGGTTTCTGTTCCGCCTGGGGCTACTGGCTGTGCGCGGTGATCGCCAACGTCTCTTATCTGGTGATCGTCTTCTCTGCGCTCAGTTTCTTTACCGACTCCCCTGAACTGCGCCTGTTTGGCGATGGCAATACCTGGCAATCCATTGTCGGCTCCTCGGTGCTGCTGTGGGTCGTGCATTTCCTGGTACTGCGCGGCGTCCAGACCGCGGCCAGTATCAACCTGGTCGCAACGCTTGCGAAGCTGGTGCCGCTGGGGCTCTTTATCGTGCTGGCGTTTATTGCGTTTCGTCTCGATCTCTTCAGCATGGACTTTTCCGGCGTGGCGCTGGGTGTCCCGGTCTGGGAGCAGGTGAAAAACACCATGCTGATCACCCTGTGGGTCTTTATCGGGGTGGAAGGCGCGGTGGTTGTCTCGGCCAGGGCGCGCAATAAGCACGATGTTGGCCGCGCCACGCTGCTGGCCGTACTGGCCGCATTAGGGGTCTATCTGCTGGTCACCCTGCTCTCCCTGGGCGTGGTGGCGCGTCCGGAACTGGCGGAGATGCGTAACCCCTCGATGGCGGGCCTGATGGTGAAAATGATGGGTTCCTGGGGCGAGGTGGTGATTGCCGCCGGTCTGATCGTCTCCGTATGCGGCGCCTATCTAAGCTGGACCATTATGGCGGCAGAAGTGCCGTTCCTGGCCGCAACCCATAAAGCCTTCCCGCGTCTGTTCGCGCGGCAGAACAAAAACAATGCGCCGTCCGCGTCGCTGTGGTTGACCAACATCAGCGTGCAGATCTGTCTGGTGCTGATCTGGCTCACAGGTTCAGACTATAACACGTTGTTAACCATCGCCTCCGAGATGATTCTGGTACCCTATTTCCTGGTGGGCGCATATTTGTTAAAAATAGCTACCCGACCGATGCATACCGTCGTGGGGATGGGCGCCTGTATTTACGGCTTATGGCTGCTGTATGCCTCCGGACCGATGCATCTGCTGCTCTCCGTCGTGCTCTATGCGCCGGGACTGCTGGTGTTTATTTATGCCCGTCGCACGCACCAGCTCCAGCACGCGCTGAAGCGCCGTGAAATCGTGCTGATTGGCTTATTACTGGTTGCCGCACTACCGGCAACGTGGATGTTGATGGGATAAGCAACCGCGTCCCATCGTCGAACGGATAAGGAGAACACGATGGGACAGGCAAAACCGCTCCCGATCCTGATTACTGGCGGAGGTCGTCGTATCGGCCTCGCGCTTGCCCACCATTTCTTGAATCTTCACCAGCCTGTCATTGTCAGCTATCGCACAAAATACCCGGCGATTGAGACCCTGTGCGAGGCGGGTGCAACCTGTATTCAGGCGGATTTTTCCTCTGACGAGGGCATTCTGGCCTTTGCCGACCAGGTAAAAGCGGAAACCACCGGCTTACGCGCCATCATCCATAATGCCAGCGCATGGATGGCGGAATCCCCGGAGCACTCGCTCAGCGACACGCTCTCCTGCATGTTGCAGATCCATGTCCATGCCCCTTACCTGCTCAACCACGCCCTGCAGGGGCTGTTGCGCGGCCACGGCCATGCCGCCAGCGACATCATCCATTTTACCGACTACGTGGTTGAGCGCGGCAGCGATAAGCACATTGCTTACGCCGCCAGCAAAGCCGCGCTGGATAACATGACCCGCTCGTTTGCCCGCAAGCTGGCCCCGGAGGTGAAAGTCAACGCCATCGCGCCGTCGCTGATCATGTTTAATGAACATGACGATGCTGACTATCGCCAGAAGGCGCTGAATAAGTCCCTGATGAAAATCGCCCCGGGAGAAAAAGAGGTGATTGATTTAATCGACTACATTCTGACCAGCCGCTACGTCACGGGCCGATCCTTTGGTGTGGATGGCGGGCGTCCTTTACGTTAGTGAAAGCGGCTCCAGCAGAAAATTAACACCCAGGCGCTGAGGCTCCAGCAGAGTACCGCCCCGCCCAGCGCCAGGGGCAAACGCATCATGCCGGTGAAGTACCAGAGCGAAAGCAGATAGAGAAAATAGGGAATAATCGACCACATGCCAAACACGATGGTCGCCCGCAGCGCCTCGATCCCGCGCTCCGAAGCGACGATATAGTGGGCAATGAGGGCAAAGGTGGGAAACAGCGGAATCAACCCGGCAATGTAATAATTTTTGCTTTTCGCCAGTACCCCAATCAGTAACACCACCAGCGCACCCAACGCCGCTTTTATCACCAGTCCCATCCTTCTCCCCTTAACAAGACAATAACAATGTCGGGCAGCATAACGGAACGGCAACATTTTGCGAATGATTAATGGAAGGTTAAGGTTGCGCGGTGTATGTTGGCGTTTTCCGCAGACACAGCCTTGCTATGAACAAGATCGTATACGTTGAGGATGAACCCGAAGTCGGTCAGTTGATCGCCGCTTATCTGGGTAAACATGATATTGAGGTCATCGTCGAACCACGCGGCGACCGCGCAGAAGAGGTGGTGGCGCGGGAAAAACCCGATCTGGTGCTGCTGGATATTATGCTACCGGGTAAAGATGGCATGACCCTGTGCCGGGATCTGCGCGCCCGCTGGAACGGTCCGATTGTGCTGCTTACTTCCCTCGACAGCGACATGAACCACATTTTGTCCCTGGAGATGGGGGCAAACGACTACATCCTCAAAACCACCCCTCCAGCTGTACTCCTGGCGCGCGTGCGCCTGCATCTGCGCCAGCACGTTGCCGCCTCCAGCGAATCCCCGGCCCCGCAGCTCACCCCGCACAAGGCGCTGCGTTTTGGCACACTCTCCATCGATCCGGTCAATCGTCAGGTGCTGCTTTCCGGCGAGCAGGTGGCGCTGTCGACGGCTGATTTCGATCTACTGTGGGAGCTGGCAACCCATGCCGGACAGATTATGGATCGGGACGCGCTGCTGAAAAACCTGCGCGGCGTCAGCTACGATGGACTGGACCGTAGCGTGGACGTGGCCATCTCCCGCCTGCGCAAGAAGCTGCTGGATAACGCTACCGAGCCGTTCCGCATTAAAACCGTGCGTAACAAAGGCTACCTTTTCGCGCCCCACGCCTGGGACGTATAGCAGGGGCGACAGCCGCCCTTTTTTACTCCTGATGATTAACCTTTTGCGCCTGCTCGCATAATATGTATTATGTTATAACATAACATTTATGAGGGTGAGAACGTGTTTAATCAAAACAGGGCGCTGGCTTTTGTCCTTACTTTATTCGTGCAGCCGCTATTCGCCGCCACGGTTTATCCGCTGACGGTAGAGAACTGCGGGGTCAAGGAGACCTTTACTCAGGCCCCGCAACGGGTGGTGACGGTGGGGCAACACGAGACGGAATTACTGCTGGCGCTGGGGCTCGAAAAGAAGATCAGCGCAACCTCAGTCTGGTTTGGCCCCCTGCCCGATGCGCTGGCAAAACAGGGTAACGGACTGAAAAAGCTGGCGGATAATGCCCCTTCCTTTGAAGCGGTCACCGCGGAGCGTCCTGATCTGGTGCTGGCCCAGTATCACTGGCATATCGGGCCGCAGGGGGAAACGGGCAGCCGGGAACAGTTCGCCACACTGGGGATCCCGACCTGGATCTCCCCTGCCGACTGCATTGGCAAAAGCGTCACCGACAGCTCGAACGGCGACGGGGCGCGGAGCACACCGTTTTCCATCGCCGAAATCGAACGCGAAATCGATGAACTGGCGACCATTTTCGACGTTCAGCCGCAGGGTAATGCGCTTAACGAGGCGCTGAAACAGCGTATTCAGCAGGCACAGGTCCGTGCTGCCGCGCAACAGACTCGTCCCCTGAAAGTGGTGTTCTGGTTCTCCAGCAGCCGTCTGAAAGGCGATCCCTGGGTGGCCGGCGATTACGGTGCGCCGGGGTGGATCAGCCACACGCTTGGGCTGAAAAATATCATTGATTCCCATGACGAATGGCCTGCCGTGACCTGGGAGCATATCGCCCAGGCGCAGCCTGACGTAATCGTCATCGCTGAGATGTCCCGCCGTCTCTACCCTGCGGATGATGTGGCGGTCAAAAAGGCCTTTTTAAACGACGATCCGGTGACCCAAAACATCCCCGCCGTGAAAAAGGGGCAGATCGTGGTGGTACCCGCGATGTCACTTAACCCCTCCCTGCGTAATGTCGATGCCGTTGAGGCGATCGGCGAAAAACTGGCAACGTTCCAGGCTGAACAATGAGTATCATGACTCTCCGCGCCCCCTTTACCCTGCCGCGCTGGCGGCAGCATAGCCTGATGGCCGTCGGGATAGTGACGCTGCCGTTGATGCTGGTTTTCGCTGCCACCGTCGGGGATATGCCGGTGTCGTATGCGAACGCAGGTAAAGCCATTCTCAACGGTCTGGGTCTGGGTAGCTATGTGCTGCCCCAGGTTGAGGAGGGCATTGTCTGGCAGTACCGCATGAGCCGGGCCCTGATGGCCGCCTGCAGCGGAGGGGGGCTGGCGCTTTGCGGCCTGGTGATGCAGGCCATTCTGCGTAACCCACTGGCGGAGCCCTATCTTCTTGGGATCTCCTCCGGCGCGTCGCTGGGGGCCGTCTGTGTGATGTTGCTGGGGATTGGCGGCAGCACGCTGGGCATCAGCGGTGGTGCCTTTATCGGCGCCTGCTGCGCGTTCGGGCTTATCATGCTTATCACCCACGGCATGACCGACAGCCCGCCACGGATATTGCTGGCGGGCATCGCCGGGACGCAGCTCTTTAACGCCCTGACCGCCTACATTGTCAGCACCTCCGCCAATGCCGAGCAGTCCCGCAGCGTGATGTTCTGGCTGCTGGGCAGCCTGAGCGGGGTTCGCTGGCCGGATGCCATTCTGGCTCTGGCGGTCGTGCTGGCCGGATTTATGGTGATCTTCGCCTTTTCGCGAGCGCTGGATACCTTCACCTTTGGCGATGAGGTCTCCACTACCCTCGGCGTGCCGGTCACCCTGGTGCGCATTATCCTGCTGCTCACCTGCGCGCTGGTGACGGCGGTAATGGTCAGTATCATTGGCGCGGTGGGGTTTGTCGGGCTGGTGATCCCGCACGTTACCCGGATGCTGTGCGGCCCCGGGCATCGCCGCTCCATTCCCCTTACCTTCCTGGTCGGGAGTCATTTCATGATCCTCGCCGATGTGGTTTCCCGCACGCTCATCACCCATCAGGTCCTGCCCATTGGCGTGGTCACCGCGTTAGTCGGCGCGCCTGCCTTTGTGGTTCTGCTCTATCGCAGCCGGGAGAAAAACGTATGACCCTTTCATTAAGCGGATTGCAGGTCACCTTCCAGTCCCGCAACGTGTTGAACAACATCAATCTGCAACTGGAGGCGGGTGAAATCGTCGGCCTGTTAGGGCCAAATGGCTCGGGAAAATCGACGCTGCTGCGCTGTCTGGCCGGGTTACTCCCGCGTCATGCGCACCATATTCAGCTGAACGGCACCCCGCTCAATAAAATCTCCGTGAGAGATCGGGCCAAACAGCTGGCCTTTGTTCCCCAGCATGCCGGAGTGGATGGCGATCTCTGCGTGGAGCAGATTGTCCGGCTGGGGCGCACGCCGCACCGCAGGGGGCTTTTTGGCTGGAGTGAAAAGGATGACCAGGCGGTTGAGCACGCTATCCGCCTGATGAAACTTGCCGGGCTGCGTCACCGGCTGTGGCGGCAGCTTTCCGGCGGAGAGCGACAGCGCTGCCAGATCGCCCGCGCTCTGGCCCAGCAGCCACGGCTGCTTATCCTCGATGAGCCGACCAACCATCTGGATATCGAGTATCAGCTGGAGCTGATGACGCTGATTACGCAGCTACCGATTACGGTGGTGGTGGCCCTGCACGATTTGAATCTCGCCGCCAACTACTGCCACCGGCTGGTACTGCTCAAATCCGGCAGGGTAATGACCAGCGGTCCGCCTGATGCCGTCCTGACCCCGGAGCTGATCGAGCGTGCCTGGCATGTGAAAGCGGACGTGACAAAGCAAGGCGACAGGTTAAATATTCGCTATGCCATGAGGTAGCCGATTGCGTAAAGTGTGCCTTGTCCCGCCGGAGAATGTGAACTGTCTGGCGGGTCAGCATCATTAACGCGTTGTATTTGGGTGATATTCAATGAAAAACTGCTCGTGCGGTTTTAGGTGTTGAGATTTGCAAGAATCATAATTAAATCAGTTACTTATATTGAATCGCCACAGGTTTAACAGACACCTCAGAGTCATTTAAGATGACTTAAAGCGAGGTGCCCATGAGCGGTATGCGTTATCCCGAAGAGTTTAAAATTGAAGCGGTCAAATAGGTTGTTGATCGTGGTTATTCTGTTTCCAGCGTTGCAACACGTCTTGATATCACCACCCACAGCCTTTACGCCTGGGTAAAAAAGTACGGTCCGGACTCTTCCACTAATAAAGAACAGTCAGATGTTCAGGCTGAGATCCGCTGTCTCCAGAAAGAGCTGAAGCGGGTTACCGACGAACGGGACATATTAAAAAAAGCCGCGGCGTACTTCGCAAAGCTGTCCGACTGAGGTACGTCTTTATACGTGACAATACCCGTTGCTGGCCTGTTCGCCTGCTCTGTCGGGTGCTGGATGTTCATCCCAGTGGCTTTTACGCCTCGCTTCAGCAGCCGCATTCACAACGCCATCAGGCAGACCTGAGACTGACAGGACAGATTAAACAGTTCTGGCTGGAATCGGGATGCGTCTATGGTTATCGCAATCTGCGGGACAGCGGGCAACAGTGCGGAGTCAACAGAGTCTGGCGACTAATGAAACGTGTCGGGATAAAGGCTCAGGTCGGATACCGGAGCCCGCGGGCACGTAAAGGCGAGGCCAGTATCGTGTCGCCCAACAGGCTCCAGCGACAGTTCAATCCGGATGCTCCGGATGAGCGGTGGGTTACAGACATAACCTACATCAGGACCCAAGAAGGGTGGCTGTATCTTGTCGTGGTTGTTGACCTGTTCTCACGTAAGGTTATCGGCTGGTCAATGCAATCCCGGATGACAAAGGACATTGTCCTGAATGCACTGCTGATGGCTGTATGGCGGCGTAATCACCAAAAACAGGTGCTGGTTCACTCTGATCAAGGCAGTCAGTACACAAGCCATGAGTGGCAGTCGTTCCTGAAATCACATGGACTGGAGGGCAGCATGAGCCTTCGCGGTAACTGCCACGATAATGCAGTTGTAAAAAGCTTTTTCCAGTTGCTGAAGCGCGAACGGATAAAGAAAAAGATCTACTGAACGCGGGAATAAGCCCGCGGCGATATTTTTGATTACATCGAAATGTTTTATAACAGTAAGCGTCGGCATGGTTCTAGCGTTCAGATGTCACCAACAGAATATGAAACCAGTATTATCAGCGGCTCGGAAGTGTCTAGATTACCCGTGGCGATTCAAGTAGCTGCATCAGCGCCTGTCAGGTTGTTAGCGTTTAATGCGATATAGGGATTCCTTATAAGTAGCGCCTAGGGTGTTATAAGTGATTGGACGGGTCGTATTTAAATAAAAAACCCGGAAGTGCTAAAAAGGACAGAAAAATCAGCAGCAATGCGCAAGTAAACAGTTTCTGTACTCATGTTGATTCTCGCCAACCTACTTTTTTCACGAGCATTGTTGCATATTTCAATACTTTCATCACAAGCAGTGCAAAATATGGAATGACATAATCTGGGGCTAAATTTTTAATGAATGAGGCGAGCCTCTCGTCTCATTCATCAGGTAAATTAATTTACTGATATTAACACATTCGTCGTTTCCCAATCAGGAAATTCATCACACAATATGGAAACTTTTATAACGAATGCCCCCCGCCTTAGCGGAAGGAGATGTATATCAGAACTCATTTCATCAATAGTATTTTGCCTAACAAACCTTAACCCACCCTCTATGTAATCTTCTCTTTCGATATAAAGGTCTCTTTTGGAAAAGTCTGTGATATTTATACTACGCTGAGCGTTCCCAATCAGAGGGAAAAAACCTCTATCTCTAGCTTGAAGCGCAGCACTCCGTTTTTTTGCCGCCTCATTAATTGGATTCTTTGGTAAACTTAGTGATGGCACGGCATAATCATCCATATCACTTGTTGACAATGCAATCAGTCCATCGGGTAGAGAAATACGAACACTTACATTATTAGCTTTTGTAACGGATGTATTACTTATGGTGAATACTGGTAAATTATCTTTTGCGAATAAATAAAACTGCATTGAATCGAGGTAGCTTTCAACCTCGCTTGCTTCAGGTAATTGTTCATTATATTCTACTAAGTCAGCCTCGTTGACGTACCTGCGTAATTCGAATGGTATGTCGGCACGTGTTAAAGGTCTAATTGAATCGTAAGAAAACATTTCGGCATCTACCTCTGGGAGAACTAAATTTAATGCACCTAGAGCCTGATCATGCCCATCTATTACAAAAGATAATTCTGGTTTATTGGTTGATTTTTCAGCCTCCAACAGTCGCACTCTTTCACGAAGATTATTATTCTCTTCCATAGTCTTAACAAGCTTCGTCAAAACTTCCGGATTAGAAGCATCCCCTCTTATCCAGCCCACTCCTGGTTCTTCAGTGAAGATTGAATCGCCACGGGTTTAACAGACACCTCAGAGTCATTTAAGATGACTTAAAGAGAGGTGCCCATGAGCGGTAAGCGTTATCCCGAAGAGTTTAAAATTGAAGCGGTAAAACAGGTTGTTGATCGCGGCCATTCTGTTTCCAGCGTGGCAACACGTCTCGGTATCACCACCCACAGTCTTTATGCCTGGATAAAGGCATATGGCCCGGATTCCTCAACCAATAAAGTCCAGTCAGACGCTCAGGCCGAGATCCGACGCCTCCAGAAAGAGCTGAAGCGGGTTACCGACGAACGGGACATATTAAAAAAAGCCGCGGCGTACTTCGCAAAGCTGTCCGACTGAGGTACGCCTTTATCCGTGACAACACCCATTGCTGGCCTGTCCGACTGCTTTGTCGGGTGCTGGATGTGCATCCGAGTGGTTTTTACGCCTGGCTTCAGCAGCCGGATTCACGGCGGCATCATGCTGACCTGAGGCTGACGGGGCTGATAAAGCAGTTCTGGCTGGAGTCGGGTTGCGTTTATGGTTATCGCAAGATCCACCTCGACCTGCGGGATACCGGACAACAGTGCGGAGTTAACCGTGTCTGGCGACTGATGAAGCGAGCCGGGATAAGGGCTCAGGTCGGGTACCGTAGCCCACGGGCACGTAAGGGTGAAACCAGCATCGTGACGCCCAACAGGCTCCAGCGGCAGTTCAACCCGGAAGCACCGGATGAGCGTTGGGTAACGGACATCACTTACATCCGGACTCACGAAGGCTGGCTGTATCTGGCTGTGGTTGTTGACCTGTTCTCGCGCAAAGTTATTGGCTGGTCAATGCAGCCCCGGATGACAAAGGATATTGTCCTGAATGCACTTCTGATGGCCGTGTGGCGACGTAATCCTCAAAAGCAGGTGCTGGTTCATTCTGATCAAGGCAGTCAGTACACAAGCTATGAGTGGCAGTCGTTCCTGAAATCATACGGGCTGGAGGGCAGTATGAGCCGTCGCGGTAACTGTCATGACAACGCAGTCGCAGAAAGTTTTTTCCAGCTACTGAAACGTGAACGGATAAAGAAAAAGATCTACGGAACGCGAGAAGAAGCCCGCGGTGATATTTTTGATTACATCGAAATGTTTTATAACAGTAAGCGTCGGCATGGTTCGAGTGATCATATGCCACCAACTGAATACGAAAACCAATATTATCAGCGGCTCGGAAGTGTCTAGATTATCTGTGGCGATTCAGATTTTGTATAGCGCCGTTGAGACTTTTTGAACTAACTCATCCTCTTTATCCCAAAAAGCGCATAACTGATCATCTAATACCTTTTTTTTAAATACTTCCAGCATTTCTATTTTTTCTGGGTCAGTCTCTCTATTTTCCTTAGTTGTGGTAAATGATTTACTAGGCAGAAAACATAACGTTGGTATATTTTTTTGCCTTGCGTAATCGAATTCCTTTTCTGTGAAGCTTACACCATCCGTCTCGGATATACTACCGTAACGCTCACCGACGATTAATACATAATAATCGCTATTATCTATAGCTTTTTTGATGGTATTCCATTGTTGTCTTCCGCTTGCACTGAACATTTCCATGCCCGCTGGAATGTGGTTCATACTCAGGATATGTTCGGTCACCTTCCTCCGTGCGGGGAATAAATCAGTGTAAGTAGAACTAACGAAAATCTGATATCTCACATTATTAGCCATTTAATTAACCTTTTGCTGTGCACTTATTCGGCAAAATATTCACCATAAACTCATTTTAAGATATCTCACGATAAGTTGTCTCGCATCATCAAACCCTTAACACTCCTCCGCCATGTACCCGACTCCCCGCAGTCGCTCTATTCATTCCAGTTGCGCTGTCGTCAGTTTACCGCCCTTCGCTTTCATCTCGATGCGCAGTCCATGCCACTGCCCTGACGGCAGATACAATATCAGGCCAGGATAACCCGCCCGCTTGAATTCACTGGTTGCTTTGGGCCCGCGCTTTACCTCGTTCGGTACATGCACCAAGTAGTCACCTAACCGGTGGCCATTGATAACCGTTAGATCCGCCTACTGGAGCGGTGCTTCTTATTCCAATAACTCAGAATCTACGCGCGCACAACTCCCGCCGGTTGCGGTGGACATGGCTTTAGCCCTGCTACTGATGGCAATCAGCATATCGATGGAGATCTTCACTGTGCGCCTCCCATGGCAACGACGCCCAGTCCCAGCGCGTGATACTGCAACCCCAGCTGGCTGCCGTTCCCACGCCGCAACGTTATTGTGCAGCTCGCGATGGCAGATGCGACACATCGGCGTAACTTGAAAATCACCTGCATTTGTACCGGTGCTCCCCAAACCATGCCCGATCAGATGGTGGGGATCATCGCCGGTCGGCCAACAGCCCTGCGTCTTTACCCAGTCGGTGTACTGATGGCACTCCCAGCGGAGAATCTTAGGCCGCCGCATATACTGAGCTGGCGCGTCGAGTTCGACGGCAGCGCTCAGCACCGGTGATTCTTTGACAGCAGCAACAATAATGCCGCGTGGATCCGACGTGTTAACATGCAGGTCGCACTCCTGATACACCGTTTTGAACGGCTCAGTGTGAGGAAGATTAAGGATGCCGCGTATAGCGCTCTCCGTCAGGCACTCAGCAATTCGCTGACCAATCCAGCGCATCACCGGCACAGCCATGCTGTTGCCGAGCGCTTTATACAGCGGGCCATCTTTTACCAGACGACAAGCTGCCTCTGCCGTTAGTGCCGGGTTATGGTGGCGCTGGTAGACGTATTCTTCGACGGTAATCTATTTATGCTTACCTGTCGCGATTAAAGTGTGATTATCCGGGAATCCATGCAGGCGTTCGCATTCAGCAAGAGTAAGGCGACGAATTGCAAACGCTCTAGTCGCAATAATTGGTTGCCTTTGACTAGGTTCCCCGTGACTCGCAGCAATGGCACCTACCAGACTTCCATCGCCACCAATTACCATATTCGTCATACCTACGGCTGCTGGATGCTCTCTGCCGGGGCCAATCCAGCGTTAATTGCAAATCAGATGGGCCACGAGAATGCACAAATGGTTTATACAGTGTACTCTGCCCGGATAAACGCGCTCGACGTTGATCAGATAGCATTCCTGAACCAGCGCATCGGTGGATACAGCAGTGTGAACCAGCTGCCCCCAGAGGTAGATGAGCACCAGCTAACAAATTGAAGTTACGGTAATATTTCATGAAAAAACTGTTCGTGCAGTTTTACCTCCTGCTGTTCGTCTGCTTTCTGGTGATGACCATGCTGGTTGGGCTGGTCTATAAGTTCACCGCCGAGCGGGCGGGCAGACAGTCGCTGGATGATTTGATGAAAAGCTCGCTCTATCTGATGCGCAGCGAACTGCGTGAGATCCCCCCTCACGACTGGGCGCGTACCATCAAAGAGCTGGATCTGAACCTGTCATTCAAACTGCGCATTGAGCCGCTGAAGAAATACACCCTGGATGCCCCAACCATGCAGCGGCTTCGCGCAGGCGATATCGTGGCGCTGGACGATCAGTACACCTTTATTCAGCGTATTCCACGTAGCCATTACGTCCTGGCGGTCGGCCCTGTGCCCTATCTCTACTTCCTGCATCAGATGCGCCTGCTGGATATCGCCCTGCTGGCCTTTATCGCCATTTCGCTGGCCTTCCCGGTGTTTATCTGGATGCGCCCCCACTGGCAGGACATGCTGCGCCTCGAGGCCGCCGCCCAGCGTTTTGGCGACGGGCATCTGACCGAACGGATCCACTTCGACAGCGGCTCCAGCTTTGAGCGGCTGGGGGTGGCCTTTAACCAGATGGCTGACAATATCAACGCCCTGATCGCCAGCAAAAAACAGCTGATCGATGGTATCGCCCACGAGCTGCGCACCCCCCTGGTACGGTTGCGCTACCGGCTGGAGATGAGTGAAAACCTGACCGAAACAGAGTCACAGGCGCTGAATCGCGATATCAGCCAGCTCGAAGCGCTGATTGAGGAGCTGCTGACCTACGCCCGCCTCGACCGACCGCAGAACGAACTTAAGCTCACCACCCCGGATCTGCCTGCATGGCTGCGCAGCTACGTGGAGGATGTGCAGAGCGTTAATCCGCAGCGCACGTTGCTGATCAGCAGCGTGGACGGTGATTACGGCGCGCTGGATATGCGTTTGATGGAGCGGGTATTGGATAACCTTGTCAACAACGCCCTGCGCTACAGCGATAACCAACTGCGGATCGCATTGACGCTAAACGGCAGCCGCGCCAGTTTGTCAGTGGAAGATGATGGCCCGGGCATTGCGCCAGAGGCCCGCCAGCGAGTGTTTGAGCCTTTTGTCCGACTCGACCCGAGCCGGGACCGCGCCACCGGCGGCTGCGGCCTGGGGCTCGCGATCGTCCACTCTATCGCCCAGGCGCTGGGGGGTGACGTCAGCTGCGAAGCCAGCGACCTCGGCGGGGCCCGTTTCTGCTTCCACTGGCCCGTCTGGCATCATATCGCCCTGCCCATCCCTGACTGACCTAAACCGCACGCTGGCCTGACCCGGCGTGCTGTGCTATAAACTAAGTATGTTGTAACTAATGTGGTGTGCTATGGCAACTTACGATCTTATCGAACGCTTAAACTCAACCTTTCGCCAGATGGAGCACGAGCTGGCGCAGTTAACCCCCGAGCTCCAGGCCTGTCGCCTGCTGGCCGGGCGCGTCTTCTCCCTGCCGGACGTCGCCAAAGGCGCCGAGCACGATCCGCTCAACGCCATTACGGTTAAGCAGCACCTCGGCCAGGAGGCGCTGACGATGGCGCTGCAACACTATCGTCACCTCTTTATCCAGCAGCAATCCGAGAATCGCAGCAGCAAAGCCGCCGTGCGCCTGCCGGGGGTGATCTGCCTGCAGAGCGACGCCGCGCACCGGGAGCAAATCACCGACCGCATTGCGACTATTAATGCCTTAAAAGCGGGATTTGAAAAAATCGTCACCGAGGAGTCAGGCCTGGCCCCCGCCGCCCGTTTTGAGTGGGTGCATCACCAACTGCCGGGTTTGATCACCCTCAACGCCTATCGCACGTTAACGGTGATCAACCATCCCGCCACCCTGCGCTTCGGCTGGGCCAATAAGCACATCATCAAAAATTTCACCCGCGATGAGGTGCTGGCGATGCTGGAGAAAAGCCTCAAGTCGCCGCGCGCCGTAGCGCCCTGGTCACGGGATCAGTGGGTGGAGCGGCTGGAGGCAGAATATACGGCCATTCACTCTCTGCCTGCGGAGGCGCGGCTGAAGATCAAGCGGCCAGTAAAAGTGCAGCCAATCGCCCGCGTCTGGTATGCCGGGCAGCAAAAGCAGGTGCAATACGCCTGCCCGACGCCGCTGATCGCCCTTTACGACGCCGATCAGGGAGCGGTGATCCCGGATATTGGTGAACTGCTCAATTACGATGCGGACAACGTTCAGCACCGTTATAAGCCACAGGCACAGCCGCTGCGCTTGATTATCCCGCGGCTGCACCTCTACGTGGCGGAGTAACTATTTCAGGCTGCCGACCATCTCTTCCGGGCGGACCCAGCTGTCGAACTCGGCCTCGGTGAGATACCCCAGCGCCAGGGCGGAGGCTTTCAGGGTCAGCCCCTCTTTGTGCGCTTTTTTGGCGATTTCCGCCGCCTTGTCATAGCCGATATGGGTATTGAGCGCCGTCACCAGCATTAACGACTCGTTGAGCAGCTGGCTGATGCGCTCGCGATTCGGCTCGATGCCTACCGCGCAGTGCTCGTTAAAGCTCTCCATCCCGTCCGCCAGCAGACGCACCGACTGGAGGAAGTTGTGGATCACCATCGGACGGTAGACGTTCAGCTCAAAGTTGCCCGAGGCCCCGCCCATGTTCACCGCCACGTCATTGCCCATCACCTGACAGCAGAGCATGGTCATGGCTTCGCACTGGGTCGGGTTGACTTTACCCGGCATGATGGAGCTGCCCGGCTCGTTCTCCGGGATGCTGATTTCACCGATGCCGCAGCGCGGCCCGGAAGCCAGCCAGCGCACGTCGTTGGCGATTTTCATCAGCGAGGCCGCCAGCCCTTTCAGCGCTCCGTGGGCATGCACCAGCGCATCACAGGTCGCCAGTGCCTCGAACTTGTTCGGCGCCGTGACAAACGGCTGCCCGGTGATATTTGCCAGCTCTTCAGCCACCCGTACCGCGTATTCTGGATGGGTGTTGAGGCCAGTGCCCACTGCGGTGCCACCCAGCGCCAGCTCCGCCAGGTGCGGCAGGCTGTGGTCGATATGGCGCAGATTGTGATCGAGCATCGCCACCCAGCCGGAGATCTCCTGGCCCAGGGTCAGGGGCGTGGCATCCTGCAGGTGGGTACGGCCAATTTTGACGATATCGGCGAAAGCCTGGGCTTTGTCATTGAGGGTCTGCTTCAGAACGTTCAGCTGCGGGATGAGCTGTTCGCGCAGGGCGATGAGCGCCGCCACATGCATCGCCGTGGGGAAGACATCGTTGGAGCTTTGGCTTTTGTTGACGTCGTCGTTGGGGTGGATCTTGCGCTCCATGCCGCGCACGCCGCCGAGCAGCTCGCTGCCGCGGTTCGCCAGCACCTCATTCATGTTCATATTGCTCTGGGTACCGGAGCCGGTCTGCCAGATGGCGAGGGGGAACTCATCAGGATGTTTACCCGCCAGCACTTCATCGGCGGCGGTGATAATCGCGTTAGCTTTCTCCCCGGAGAGCAGGCCTAAATCCTGGTTGACCTTCGCCGCGGCGCGTTTGGTCAGCGCCAGGGCCTGGATCAACGAGACCGGCATCTTTTCAGTGGAGATACGGAAATGTTCCAGCGAACGCTGGGTTTGTGCGCCCCAGAGTTTGTCCTCAGGAACGTCGATGGCACCCATCGAATCTTTCTCACTGCGTGAGGTGGTCATACTTTCTCCTTGATAACACTGAAGTGGATTGCTCACAGCTCAAAGAAACAAGTATTGATGAGATAAGAAAAAGGGTATGGCGCTTTGTGCGCTCTTTTTGTTGCCCGGCTGTGCCGGGTGGCGCTGCGCTTACCCGGCCTACATGTTTGGTAGGCCGGGTAAGGCGTAGCCGCCACCCGGCAGGTTCACAAACTACTTCACACAGGCCGAACACTGGGAGGACTGGATCTGTTTGAAGAAGTCATTACCTTTGTCATCCACGAGGATAAACGCCGGGAAGTCTTCCACTTCGATTTTCCAGATCGCTTCCATCCCCAGCTCCGGATACTCCACGCACTCGAGGCTCTTAATGCTGCCCTGCGCCAGCACCGCGGCCGGGCCGCCGATGCTGCCGAGGTAGAAGCCGCCGTGCTTGTGGCAGGCGTCCGTCACCTGCTGGCTGCGGTTGCCCTTCGCCAGCATGATCATGCTGCCGCCGTTGGCCTGGAGCTGATCCACGTAGGAGTCCATACGCCCGGCGGTGGTTGGCCCTAAGGAGCCGGAGGCATAGCCGTTCGGGGTTTTTGCCGGGCCCGCGTAATAGATCGGGTGATCTTTAATGTACTGCGGCAGCCCTTCGCCATTATCCAGACGCTCTTTCAGCTTCGCGTGGGCGATATCGCGGCCCACGATAATGGTGCCGTTCAGGGACAGACGGGTCGAGACCGGGTATTGAGAAAGCTGGGCCAGGATCTCACTCATCGGACGGTTCAGGTCAACGCGTACCGCCTCGCCCTCGCCCGCTTTGCGCAGCGCTTCCGGAATGTACTTACCTGGGTTGTTCTCCAGTTTCTCGATCCAGATGCCGTCGCGGTTGATCTTCGCTTTAATGTTGCGGTCCGCCGAGCAGGAGACGCCCATCCCCACCGGGCAGGATGCGCCGTGGCGCGGCAGACGGATCACGCGGATATCGTGGGCAAAATATTTGCCGCCAAACTGGGCACCAAGGCCGAGGTTCTGGGCTTCCACCAGCAGTTCCTGTTCAAGCTGAACGTCGCGGAATGCCTGGCCGTGCTCGTTACCTTCGGTCGGCAGATTGTCGTAGTACTTGGTCGAGGCCAGCTTGACGGTTTTGAGGGTGCTTTCCGCCGAGGTGCCACCGATCACAAAGGCAATGTGGTACGGCGGACAGGCCGCGGTGCCGAGGGTGCGCATCTTCTCCACCAGGTAGTTTTTCAGCTTGCCCGGCGTGAGCAGCGCTTTGGTCTCCTGATAGAGATACGTTTTGTTCGCTGAACCGCCGCCTTTGGCGATGCAGAGGAATTTGTATTCGTCGCCATCCACGCTGTAGAGGTCAATCTGCGCCGGCAGGTTGGTGCCGGTATTAACCTCTTTGTACATATCTAGCGGGGCGTTTTGTGAATAGCGCAGGTTGTCTTCGATATAGGTGTTATACACGCCGTGCGCCAGGGCCGCTTCGTCGCCGCCACCGGTCCAGACGCGCTGGCCTTTTTTACCCATGATGATGGCGGTGCCGGTATCCTGGCAGGTCGGCAGAATGCCTTTCGCCGCGATATCGGAGTTACGCAGGAACTGCAGGGCGACGTACTTGTCGTTTTCGCTGGCCTGCGGGTCGCTGAGGATATCGGCCACCTGCTGCTGATGCGCCGGGCGAAGCATGAACGAGGCATCGTGGAACGCCTGTTGCGCCAGTAAGGTCAGGGCCTGCGGGTCAACTTTCAGGATCTCCTGTCCTTCAAACTCAGAGACAGAAACGTGGTCGCGGGTTAACAGGTAATATTCGGTCTGATCCTTGGCCAGCGGGAAAGGATCCTGGTAATGGAAGGGTTTATTCGACATTGATCTCTCACTTACTGCTTCGGTCTGTTTATTTAGAGCAGATGTTCCGCTGCCCTGCTTAAAAGCGAGTCAGCCTATCCTACACAATTTTTTAACAAAAACTGAGACTAGTACGACTTTTTCCGCGCGCAGGTTACTTCCGCACAGTTTATTGCTTTAATACGGGCAGATAATTCCACATATGAAACAGGGCTTGATAATGCAAAAACTCATCAACTCAGTGCAGAACTACGCCTGGGGAAGTAAAACTGCGTTAACGGATCTCTACGGTATCGCCAACCCGGACAACCTGCCGATGGCAGAGTTGTGGATGGGGGCACACCCGAAGAGCAGCTCAAAAATTACCGATGCCCAGGGCGAACGCTCCCTGCGTGACGTTATCGAGGGTGATAAAGCCACGCTGTTGGGCAGCGCCGTCGCCGAACGCTTTGGCGAACTCCCTTTCCTCTTCAAGGTACTTTGCGCCGATCAGCCGCTCTCCATTCAGGTTCACCCGAACAAGCAGGCCTCCGAAGCGGGTTTTGCGAAAGAGAACGCGGCAGGCATTCCGCTGGACGCCGCCGAGCGTAACTATAAAGATCCGAACCACAAACCGGAACTGGTCTTTGCCCTGACGCCGTTCCTGGCGATGAACGCCTTCCGCGAGTTCTCCGAGATCGTTTCGCTGCTGCAGCCGGTTGCCGGGGCGCACAGCGCCATTGCCCACTTCCTCGAACAACCGGATGCCGATCGCCTGAGCCACCTCTTCGCCAGCCTGCTTAATATGCAGGGGGACGAAAAATCCCGTGCGCTGGCGGTACTGAAAGCGGCCCTGAACAGCCAGAAAGGCGAACCCTGGCAGACCATCCGCGTGATTTCGGAATTTTACCCGGACGACAGCGGCCTCTTCTCCCCGCTGCTGCTGAACGTGGTGAAACTGGAGCCGGGCGAAGCGATGTTCCTGTTTGCCGAAACGCCGCATGCCTACCTGCAAGGGGTGGCGCTGGAGGTAATGGCTAACTCCGATAACGTACTTCGTGCGGGGCTGACGCCGAAATACATCGACATCCCTGAACTGGTGGCCAACGTCAAATTCGTCGCGAAACCGGCGGCTGAGCTGCTCACCCAGCCGGTGAAAAACGGCGCAGAGCTGGACTTCCCCATCCCGGTGGAGGATTTTGCGTTTTCCCTGCACGATCTCAGCAGCGAAGAGACCCGTATTGCCCAGCAGAGCGCGGCTATTCTCTTCTGCGTTGAGGGTGAAGCGGTGCTGAGCAAGGGCGAGGAGCGCCTGGTGCTGAAGCCTGGTGAGTCGGCCTTTATTGCCGCGAATGATTCCCCGGTTAGCGTCAGCGGCGTCGGGCGTCTGGCGCGGGTATTCAACAAGCTCCAGTGACCTGCTGAATTTTTTAACAATTTTTGCTAAGCTATTGCTAACCTTATGACCTCACCGGGCGGTTTTCACCGCTCGGTTTCATTTTATGGATAATCACGATGAAAAAATCGGTTATAGCTGCAGGCGTTATTGTTGCATTAGGGCTGGTCTGGACGGGCGCGGCCTGGTACACCGGGAAACAGCTGGAGAGCCGTCTGGGTGAGATGGTGGCCCAGGCGAACAGTGAACTTAAGCGTACCGCGCCGGAAGCCGGACTGGAGCTGAGCTATCAGGATTATCAGCGCGGCGTGTTCAGCAGCCATCTGCAGATGGTCGTTAAGCCGGTAGCAGGAATCACAAATCCGTGGCTGCAACCGGGACAGAGCCTCGTGCTGAACGAAGATGTCGACCACGGTCCGTTCCCGCTGGCCCAGCTGAAATCCTTCAACCTCATCCCCTCCATGGCCTCGGTCAAATCGACGCTGGTCAATAACGAAGCCTCAAAGCCGCTGTTCGATCTGGCGAAGAATGAGTCGCCTTTTGAGGTCAATACGCGCATCAGCTATGCCGGTGATACCCGTTCTGATATCGCCCTGAAAGCCCTGAATTACGAGAATGGGGACGAGCAGGTTGCGTTCAGCGGCGGTAACTTCCAGCTTGATGCCGATCGCGACGGCAAAAACGTCTCGCTGAAAGGTGAAGCGGCAAGCGGCCGGGTCAACGCGGTGAACGAGTACGATCAGAAAGTCCAGCTGACCTTCAATAACCTGAGCATTGATGGCAACAGCCGTCTGACCAGTTTTGACGAGCGCATCGGCGATCAGAAACTGACCCTCGATAAAATGGCTATCGCCATTGAAGGCAAAGAGATGGCGGTGCTGGAAGGCACAGATCTGAAAGCCACTGCGGATCTGTCTAAAGATGGCAAGAGCATCAACAGCCAGCTGGATTACAACCTGAAGAGCCTGAAAGTGCAGAATCAGGATCTGGGTACCGGCAAGCTGACCCTTAAGATCGGCAATATTGACGGTCAGGCATGGCACCAGTTCAGCCAGCAGTATCGCGCTCAAAGCCAGGCGCTGCTGGCGGATAAAGAGCTAATGACCAACAATCCGGCGCTCTATCAGCAGAAAGCGGCGGAAGCCTTCTTCGGTAATCTGCCGATCCTGCTTAAAGGCGAGCCGGTAGTGACTATCGCGCCGCTGAGCTGGAAAAACAGCAAAGGCGAAACCAACTTCAACCTGTCGTTGTTCATGAAGGATCCCGCCACCGCCACCGGTGAAGCGCAGACCCTGGCGCAGGAAGTGGATCGCAGCGTGAAATCGCTGGAGAGCAAGCTGACCATCCCGATGGACATGGCAACCGAATTCATGACCCAGATTGCGAAGCTGGAAGGCTATAACGAGGATGACGCCGGCAAGCTGGCCAGCCAGCAGGTGAAAGGCCTGGCGGCGATGGGACAGATGTTCCGCATCACCACCGTGGAAGATAACGTGATCGGCACCAGCCTGCAGTACAGCAATGGTCAGGTGACCCTGAATGGCCAGAAGATGCCGCTGGAGGAGTTTGTCGGCATGTTTGGCGTACCGGCCCTGAACCTGGCGGTACCGGATGAACCTGCGGCTCCGCCAGCACCGGCTGCTCCGCCAGCGCCTGCGGTTCCTCAGCAGTAAACAGCAAAACCCCTCTGCGGAGGGGTTTTTTACTGCCAGTCATCCTTTCCAGCCGGTCAGGAAGTCCATCAGCAGAGCGTTCACTTTCTCCGGTTGCTCTTCCTGCGGCAGATGTCCGCACTCTTCAATACCATACGCCCTCAGATCGTCCGCCATTTCCGCCCAGACGCTCTGCATATCGAACAGCTTGCCGACAGCGTGAAAATCATTGCCCCACAGCGACATCACCGGGCAGGCAATTTTAACCTCTGCGTCCGCCAGATCCTGTGCCACATCCTCTGCATTGGCGCGATAATCGGCCATCGCCCCCCGCACGGCACCGGGCGCCTGATAGGCCCGGACGTAGGTATCAAACGCCTCGCCGCTGATGGTGGAAGGATCGTAAGTCCAGTCCGAGAAGAAATGGCGTAGCCAGATATGCTCCCGACCGGCAATCAGGGCTTCCGGCAGGTCGGGCACTAGATGGAACAGGAAGAACCAGTAGGCGCGGGCGATGGAGGCATTCAGATCGCGCGCCACAATACGCGTGGGCACGTTATCCATCACCACCAGGCGATCCACCAGCTCAGGATAATCTTTCGAAAAGCGGGTGGCGACACGTGCGCCGCGGTCATGCCCTACCAGCACCACTTTCTTCAGGCCGAGGACGTGCATCAGCTCGCGGATATCGCGCGCCATAGTGCGTTTATCGTAGCCGGAGGCCGGTTTATCCGTTTCTCCGTACCCGCGCAAGTCCGGGGCTATTACCCGGTAATGCTTCGACAGAACCGGGATTTGATAGCGCCAGGCGTAGTTCGTTTCCGGGAAGCCGTGGAGCAGGATCACCGGTGCGCCTTGCCCCTCTTCAACCACGAACTGACGGATGCCATTCGCTGTTACGGTGTAACTTTTCATTCTGCTCTCCTCGTCTTATTTCAGCAGTGGCACGTCGGTCGCACGTTGATACGGGCCGTAAATCGCCGGGTTCCAGTTGTAACCCTGAGCGTCGGCGGTAATGTGCCCGATGCCCGGGAACGCCAGATGCGCTGCCGCCAGCCATTCGCCCTCTTTCGCCAGGACGTTGAACTCCTGCCCGCGTGATGAGGTGGCTTTTTGCGCATCCACGTCAAAGCGAATCGACACTTCCGGGTGCGGGAACTGCACCGCAGGGGCGTGAATCAGGTCGCCGATAAAGTTGATGCCCTTCCCTTGAGAGGCAAAACGATACACCGTGCTGCCGGGTGTATGGCCGGGTGCGTAGGCCGTCTGGACTTCAGGGATCGGCGAGGCGGGCGGCACAAAGGTTTTCAGGCGTCCCGCCGCTTTATAGGAGGCCAGGGCGTGTTGGGCGATAGCGAAATACTCTTTTGCATTGGCGGGGGCGCTGGCCTCTTTCGCCGGATCCAGCCAGTAGTCAGCTTCCGCCTGCGGCACGTAAACCGTGGCATTAGGGAATAGCGCCTTACCCGCGGCATCGCTCAGGCCGCAGACGTGGTCCAGGTGGAGGTGGGTCAGGAAGATGGTGTCCACCTGCTCAGGGCGATACCCGGAGGCTTCCATGTTGGGAATCAATTGCCCTGCGGTTTGCGGCACGCAGTGGCCCGCCCCGCTGTCGATCATCACCAAATGCTTACCGGTGTTGACTAAAAAGGCGTTAAAGGAGGTGGGCATGCGCTCGGCATCAATCTTATGCTGCGCCAGCAGGACGCGAATTTTGTCGGCTGAGAGCCCTTTTAACAGCGACGGCGAGAGATCGTTGTAGCCATCGAAAAGCGCCGTCACCTCATATTGCCCCACCGCCAGGCGATAGTAACCCGGCACCTGCTGTTTAATCTGCGCGGGTGCGTCTGCCCACACAGAGCCCGCCAAAAACAGGCTGCTGAGCGCTAAAACCGTTGTCATCTTTTTCATCTTCACTCCGAACTCACTGTTTATCAGGATGTGGAGTGACTATGGCGCTATAACGACAATTAGTGTAGATGTGTAATTTGATACGCCAGTATAACGGGATGCGAGATAATGAGACTGGACGATGTGGAAGTGTTCGTTGAAGCGATAAAAGCGGGAAGCCTGGCGGGTGCCGCACGTCGGCTCTCAATGAGCGCCATGGCGGCCTCGCGATGCCTGAATAATCTGGAAGCAGAGCTGGGCGTGCGGCTGGTGCATCGCACCACACGCTCCCTTTCACCCACCAGCGACGGCGAGGTCTTTTTACCCCATGCCCAGGCGCTGCTGGAAGATAAAACCAATGCCCTGGCCGACCTCTTTCCTGATGGCGCCTCCCTTTCCGGGCGGCTTCGCATTACCGCCTCGGCTGCGTTTGGCCGTAAAATCATCGCCCCGATGCTGCCCGATTTTATGCGCCAGCATCCCGCCCTGCAGGTCGATCTGCTCGCCACCGATGAACAGGTTGATATTGTCGGGAAAGGTATCGACGTGGCGTTACGTATCGCCCCGCTGCGGGACAACCGGCTGGTGGCCCATCGCCTCTGTGATAACCCCCGTGACCTCTGCGCCAGCACAGCGTATCTGGCGGAGCATGGCTATCCGAAAACGCTCAGCGATCTTGCGGCGCACAGCTGTTTAACCACCTCTGATACCACCCACTGGGCGTTCGACCAGGGGGGACAGCGAAGCAAACAGAGAGTATCGGGGCGGTTTTCGGCGAATTCTATCGAGGCGATCTTTGAGGCGTGCCTGGGCGGCATGGGCATTGCCAACCTGTCCCGCTGGTACCTTGAACCCGCCTTTACGCAAGGCCTGGTGAAGCGGATCGCGCTGGAGGATGCCAGGCCGGAAGCGCTGGCCGTCTGGGCCGTCTACCCGACGTCGCGGTTGATTCCAGTTAAGGTGCGCAAGTTTGTCGAGGCACTGGAGGCGCGGCTGGCGCTGAACCCGCTCACGCCACACGCCTGACGCTACTTCACCGGTACCAGCCGGGCCGACACAATCTGGTGCCCGGCCTGCACGTCGGCTTTATCGATCCGCTGCATAATACGGTCGGCCAGCGTGTAGCCCATTTCCCGCGCCGGGGTGGTGGCCCAGACAATCGGCAGATCGTCCAGTGCGTTCTCTGACACATCCGCAAAGGCGCCCAGCGCCACCTGATGACCAAAGAAGGTTTCAACCCCACCTTCCCCGCTCTGGCGCCCGGCACGGATCAGGCCAAACCAGGCCCCCATGGCGATAACATCGTTATAGCAAATCACGGCGCTGATGGTGGGGCTGGCGCGCAGCAAGTTGCCGATCGCCTCTGCCGCCTGCCTGTGGCGGGATTCACACTCCACCACCCACTCGCTGTGGAACGGCAGGCCGTATTTGATCAGCGTCGCACAGTAGCCGCCCACCCGTTCGGCGCGCGTCAGCGACGAGCTTTTACCGCCCAGCCAGGCAATTCGCTGATGGCCGCGGCGAATAAGATGTTCGGTCAGCATTTGTGCCGCCTGCATGTTATCCGGGCGCAGGGTATCCGCTTCGTCGAGATAGCTGGCGCGGGAGGCAAACACCAGCGGAACCCCTTTGGCTGCCGCGCGCTCGCACAGTTCATTGCTTACCCCGGAGGCCCCGGCAACGATCACCCCATCCACCCCCTGCGTCAGCAGCATATCGAGGCGCTGGAGCAGCTGATCCGCCTCCCGGCCGCCATGCAGTAAAAAGACCATCCGCCCCTGGGCTTCCAGCGCCTCCGTCAGACCCGCCGTCACTTCGGCATAGAACGGCGAGGTCAGGTCGCGGACAATCAGGCCAATCACCCCGCTTTGCCCACCGCGCAGCGCCGAGGCCTGGCGGTTGCGAACGAACCCCAGTTGCTCAACCGCCTCGTTGACGCGCTGCCCCGTCGCAGGGGAGATGCGCCCTTTCCCGCTCAGAACCAGTGAAACCGTGCTCACGGAGACACCCGCCGCCAGCGCGACGTCGTTAATGGTAATTTTTTTCGCTACAGCCATGTGTGGGGTGTCTCCCTGATAATGAGATCGGTAAAACGTTTTATCACTACGTTATCTTTATACCCTCTACCAAAGCCTGAGAATGTGATTTAGCGCGCACTAAACTTTGATAAAACGTTTTATCTTCTCGCAGCACTGAGGCAGGTAAATCTATTTTAACAATAAAGGAGTCGTTTTATGACGGCGAAAGCAGCACAAAAAATCTCGCTGTGGGAGTTCTTCCAGCAACTGGGTAAAACCTTTATGCTGCCCGTGGCTCTGCTCTCCTTCTGCGGGATCATGCTGGGTATCGGCAGTTCGCTCAGCAGCCACGATGTTATTACCCTGATCCCGTTCCTCGGCAACCCGGTGCTGCAGGCGATCTTTATCTGGAGACTATTAAGCCTTTTAACGAAGTGGATTGATGCTGGATTGAAGTGCGGTAACTTCTGCTATGTTGCCGCGATACGATTTGTCATGTGTAATGAACTAACGTCGTTTCGCGGTAACTTTATGCCCCACCCATGCCCCATCACACTACCCTGTCATCCTGCAGCGCACTGTTGATGAAGAACGTCACGCGCCCCATCACCTCAACTTCCTCCGCAGCCTCCCCCTCGATCGCTTCACCATCATCCGTGATTAATGCCCTACCCATCACTCTGGCAAACTGCGTTCTGCCGCCGGACAAAATCAGCAGAACCTGATTCTGTACCAGCCTGGTGCACGGCTCGATGACCGCAAACCCACTCGACGTTTCCAGGATGCGGCTGTCCATGCCAATCCCGCAGATACGTTCAGGCGTTAACCGCTGCTCTACATAGTCGCCAGCTGGAGAAGGGAATCCCATTACAGAACCCTCCCCATGTTGCGGAGCATCCACAGCCGGTTCTGGCTGTCGTCCGGCGTCTTATCAACGAAGAATGTCTGGTAATACTCCATCCACTCGTTGGCGTCGGCCAGGGTGAAATGATGGTGAACTTTTGCCAACTCGCGGATAAAGTCTTCAGTCCTCAGGCACCGGTATCCCTTGGGGTTTAGCTGTATTGCGGCCACAAATGCGGCGTGAATGTCGGAACGGCGGGGCATGATCTGCACTCCTTGTTACTGTTTTTATATACAGTAGTTTTAAAGATAGTGCAGATCAAGAGTAAGCGAGCAGTTCTATGTCTTAAAGATCACTTAGCACCATACATCAGCGTAACGCTGATGCGCTGCGAAGTTCCGGATCTGTTCTCAACATAGATAGCCCCGGCAGTTGAGCTGACGGTAATCTTGCCGTCCGTGCCGGTTGTTCCTGTCAGAACGAGCGTGTTCACATCAACACCAGAGGATTTGCTGACTGAGGTGATTTGCGCCACCGAGACAGCCCGGGCAACGGCAATGAGATATTCCGCCGGGCCTATGCTTACCATCAAAAATCCGGTAAACGCTGAAGCCTGCATGGGCACAGAAAATACCGAATCATCGGCAACGGTTGCATCGTAACTGATAGGGAAATTGGTATCTTTAATTGCGCCAGGAGACAAGGATACGTTGTTCATGGTGCCAATCCGCTGGAATGGTGTGGCAACACCCAGCACATCGACGGTCTGATCGACTATGATGCCATCAAGTGTTCCAGCGACACGCTCGAGCCTTACGCCGACACCGGCGCCCCGAGAACCTTTGTATTGCAGACTGATATCCTCCTGGTAGCCCCCGTACCACCCTGCTTGATGCTGATCCCGTTGATGACCTTGTCATTAGCCATTACCCCGTCGACCGATACGCCATCTACAGAACCTGTCCCTGTCGTTTCAATGTTCACGACGGCAGGCGCCTCAAAACCAGTTAACCCCCTGCAGTTAATATCATTGACCTTCACGCCGCTGATCTTCTTTGATTTAGCCGTAATGCTGACGGGAATGGACTTGCAGTTGCTGCGAACACCGGTCACGGTTGCTGAAGTAATATTGTTAACCCCCTGACCGCCGACGCTGACAATCGCCGCTGGCCCGAGGCCGTCACCAACCACCATTACATCTTCAACGAGGGCATCTGAGCCTTCAACGCAGATAACGCATGAGTTCGCACCAACATCAACACCTTCATCAAATGTGGCCCTGATCTGTTTGGCAGTGGATTTCCCTCCGGAAAGAAGGATGCTGTTTGAGGCCTTACCCACCCATACGTCATCCAGCTCAACCAGTTGCTGGTTAGAGTTGATAAACCATCCTGAACTGCGAAAGGTTGTAGGGAAATTATCGGAAAGCTCAAATTGCATGCCAGAGAAGCGCACACCATTAGCCTGGGCGGTAAATAAATCGTAACCGTTACCCAGCGCCTCAAAAATAGTACGACGCGAGCCCAGACAGCGGATCCATGTTGCCCGCGGCACTATCAGTCCGAAACCTATCGGATAACGACCGCTATCGAAATCGACAGAGCCTTCACGGGTATTGTCCAGCGATGCAAACAGTTTTGCGAGTGCCGGGGCCTGATCAATGGCTGCGTCATTAACAGGCACAACCCCAAACCAGGAGGCGTGGACATCATGCGAATCCTCACCGCTGTCCTCATCATTTCTCAATAAAACAGAGCCATCCCCACGGAATATGTATTGCTTGGGTGACTCAATATTTCCCGTGATTGTCAGCGTATTGCCAGCAGGTATAGTGATATAGGCACCATAATCGAAATACAGAGGCGCATCCAGCGTGCCAGTGGTAAAGACGTGCTCACCGTTTGCCAGTCGTACATACCCTACCCCCGCAATCATCGCGGTAGCACGCTCAAGAGATGATGCCCCTGGGTAGTCCAGTATCGTTCTGAATTCCTGGTTTTTATCCTGTTGAGTACGCCCGTTGCCAATGCCACTCAGTGATGCGCCAGTTGGCTTTGCGAGATCTGCTCTTAATGATGCATCTCCTACGCCCACCCATTTACCCGGCCCGACACCACCTGCGCTTTCCGGAGTGGAGCCAGGCGGAACGACTTTGGGCTGTGACCAGTCTCCATCCCAGCGGTAGTACTCGCCATTGCTTTCGAGCTGCAGAACAGTGTTAGGAGTGTCGAGGGTAGCACCCTGTTCAAAAGACTTCTTCGTGATATAGCCATACTTCAGCATCGCCTGGTAAGCGTCGTAATTCAGGCCGGCGATTGTACGATGTTTTTGACCAAAACGATCGGTATAAGTGTGGCTGTCACTGGTAACGAATTCGTCTATTTTCCCGGCGTTGAATTTCAGGTCGCGCGGCGTTTCACTCGGCACAGGCAAATTTGTAGGTTGAGTGGCCATAATTTTTCCATAAAAAAACCCGGCGCAGTGGCCGGGTTGAGATGGTTATTCGGAATTACTGGTAGACGCTGTCGCTGTACTCAGAGACGGTCAGGGATACGGTGTTATCGCTGTTGGGTTTAATGCTGTTTACGGTCCACAGCTGGCTGTCCAGTTCTTCAACGGTGGCGATCAGGTAGCGCGATGGAAGCTGCACCGTGTCGCCGTTCCAGATATTGAGTTGGATCGCCGGTACTGCTGCGTTGAAACCATAAGGCGTGTCGCTACGCGGAGTTGCCGGATAACGCAATGTAGGATTACCCAGGCTGTCGGTGACCAGCACATACATCGTGCCGGAAAAGCTGATCGGCTCGCTGGTATCGAAATTGTTACCGGTGCGCCCAGTGATGTATCCCTGCTGCTGGTTGCTGTCGTAGATGTCTGGCATCTGGATAACGCTTCCGACCTGGATGATCCCATCTTCAAACACCCTGGCATTCATCCTGACACGGGAATACATCAGGCGCCTTGTTTCCCTCAGCGCACGCTCACGCGCCTGGTACTCGTTGCGGAAGCCGACGATCTCCAGTTTGTTGGGGTTCTCCGCCTCCTGCTCAACAATCACCCCGTTCAGCACCCGGTAGTTGATGTAGGTCTTGTTGTTCGTGGTCGGATGAACATACGACACCTGCACGCCGTCATATCCTCCGGGCAGCGTAGCCTCGTAGGTGATTTTGTACTCGTCCGTTTTCATGTTGGCCCGGTTGAATACCGCCGCCGGGTAGTCCACCTTCTGATCGCGGGTAAACGTCAGCACGCCGTCATCCCAGTACGCCATGACAGAGGCGGCATTGCATATCGCACGCACCCGATCACCCAGGGAGTCGTTCTCGTCATCAAACGTGTAATCGAACTGACCGAGGCGGTCATCCGGCAGGTTTTCGGCGATCGCATAGAGGCCGTAAAGGTCAATGCTGCTTTCCGGCTGAGCGCCCATAACGAGCCAGGTATGCGCCACCGCATCGGCGAAGGAGCGCGACGGCCGCAGCGTGTAATCCACCGCCTGCGTCGCCAGGTCGTAGGTGATTGTGTGGCGGGTTACCAGCGCGTTGTATTTGCGCTCCCGGCTGCCCAGGGCATTCTCGGTCGCCCTCACCTTCACGCGCACCAGTGTGTCGGTCGGGTGAACCACGTTCGTGCGGATGTTGATGGCATGAATCTCTTCGACCTTCAATACCGATGCGTCACTGGCATTGTCGGTACGCTGGAAGCTGATCGCATATCTGCCGAAACCAGCGGCGGGCGTCAGTTTGTCCGTGCGGTAGAACACCTCGCTGGTATGGTCGTGTGGAGTGCCCTGGTAATAGGTGAACGTCTCCGTGGTGCCCGGGATCTGGTTGTAATCGTCGTCGATTTTCCAGATAACCACCTTCCAGTTGGTTTGTTTATTCCCGCCCAGGCTGGACTGGGTATGCAGCCACAGCTCGGTGGATTCCACCGGCGAGAAGAACGGGCCCACTATCAGCGCTTCATTGTCATTGAGGATGAAAGTGGTGGTGTTGATGGTGGCCATCGCCGGAACGTCAGAAGGCCCCTGCAAATCACCCATGGTGAACGTGTACCAGGTGACCGGGTCAACTGGTGCGCCGTCATTGGTCTCCACCGCCGATATCAGCGTGCCGGAGAATAGAACATCCTTCGTGACGCTGCCGGATGCCGTGGTATAGGTGACGTTGATGGTGAACGTCACCGCGTGAGGCAGCACCAGCCCCATGAAGTAGTCGAACTCGGCCTGTTTGACGATCTGCATGGCTATCTGACCGCCGGAATACGTTCCGCTCACGACAGTATTGGCCGTCGCCGTTTCGACAGGGAAATCGTCAGCATCGTTCTGGCCCGGTACCTCTTGCCCATCCACATCGTCAAAGCCGTAGCCCTCGACAATTTGTGGTATGACTTCGCCAGGCTGATAGAACTGATATTCCGCACCTGCCAGCGAACCCAGACTTGATTCCGAATAGCGCACCGACTCGTAGCTGTAATGCCCGATGCCAATGCACATCCACTCGGTGACGTATTTCAGGCCGCCGTCTTTATCGTTCTGGCGCACGTACTCGAATACCGATTCCTGAATCAGGTCCGGGAACGAACGCACCTGGCCGTAGATGTCCGGCTTCGCCTTATACACGCGGGCGGTATTGGTCTGCCCGGTCAGGCTGTTGTTGGGTGAATCGACGGTATTGCCGCCGGTGTTCGCGATAGCGGGCTTAGGCGCGAGGAACGAGAACACCTGACCAACGACTTTGAAGATCGGACTCAGGATGTCGCCGATAATGCCCTTTGGCTGGTCGAACAACTGGATAACGTCCAGTTCGGTCAACTCAAAATCAAGCTCGTCGTCATCACCCAGCGTAACGCCGTTGCGTACGATGAGCAGATCCCGGTGCAGGTTGCTGTCGTTCTCCGTCAGCCAGGCATAAAAAAAGGTGCCGTTTGGCACCCTGTATCGTTCTTTTGGCGTTCCGGGGAAACGCTGCAGCTCAATCAGAGCCATATTCGAAATACTCCACTCTGGTGAATGCCCGCTGGATAACCAGCAACGAGTCCATACGCACGCTGCCGCCCTCGCCCCGCGCGTGCAGCGCCTGACGGTTCAGTACCAGTCCGACATGCGCAGGCTGAGAACCCTGATAGCCGACGAAAATACCGCCTTCTACCGGTTTATCGACCGGGCGCCAGAACGTCACATCACCCTGGTAGCAGGTGAAGAAGTCAGCCCCGGCTTCGTAGTCCGGTGTCTGGTGCAGTTCGGTACCCAGGACGTGGCGGTAATACAGCACCACCAGGCCCCAGCAATCGACCTTGTCAAAAGTGCAGGCCCGGTTCGACCACGGTACGCCGATCATCCTCCGGATAAACTCAGAGGTACTGCAGGCCAGTGTATTCGACAGGGTCATAAAGCCTTCCGATATTGTTGTTCAGCGGATTCGTCATGGATAACGTGACCGAGACGCTGTCCGTGTCGATATCGACGGTTTTCACGTACAGCTGCCACGATTTAGTCGGGGCCGATACGTCAACGCTGTCGAATATCTGCCGTGTGGCGGTTATGGCAGTCAGTCGGGCGGCGCCCTTCCATTTCTTCATCAACTCTTTCACATCCGCCGATAACCGGCCCAGCTTCACTGTTGCGTCGATCACTGGCGTACCGCTCTGCTGGCTCTCTTCGATTTCGAACCGGGCTGGCGTGTACGCCTGTCCGCCAAGCACCTTTGCGAAGAACTGCTTGTCGACCAGGCGCACATAGCCAAACGAGGGGTGGTAGAACGTAATGGTGTCGTACAGGCCGCGCGTCGGGCGCTGCTGCCGGTATTCGCGATAGCTTGGCATCAGGGTACCCTCGGCAGACTCTCCGGATCGCGTCCGTCCGGGTAACCGGTAACGACGATATCCAGCCAGGTATTCCACGGCGGCGGCAGCTCAACAATGATGTCGTCGAATTCATCGTCGGCGTTATACAGGCGATTCGCAATGACAGTGCCCGTCCAGGTCACCACTCCGCCGTCTATGCTGGTCTGCACCGGCATCTGCGTGAAGTGCAGTTCCTGCATCTGGAGGCCGCTGCCTCCGATATTAACCGGCATGCGAAACCAGTTCAGACCACGATTGAGGTAGTTCGGGCTACGCAGCCACTGCTGAAAGGCCTTCTCCTGGTCCAGGGTGAAAATCCACGTCAGTGACCAGGTTACTTTTAAGTCGTCGGTCTGGTTCTGGAAGATGGCCGGGCCGACCGCTGGCTGGTCAGTCAGGAACCCGGTATCCAGCGTCATGTTCTTGCTGGCCTTCTGAGCCAGCGGCAGCCAGCCGGGGTAGTCAATGATCGGCATCTGAGCTCCAGGCAATAAAAAACCCGCCGAAGCGGGTTGGCTTATTCAACTAATCTCGGTCCGCCAGGGACTTCGTATATATTGATGTTCACATCGGAAATGTCACCGTGATTGACAAACTCGAGTGTTTCTCCGGCGGGAATGATGCCTTTAATGGTTGACCCGTTAACGAAGAAAAACTCAAACTCCACAGCACGATTAGCGGTATATTTTACTGGCTGCCCCAATTTGATTGGGAATTTTCCTTTCTCGCCTGGCTTAATTTCCATGATGCTCCTTAACGTTGCCCACGCGGGGTTCGTTTGGCAGTTGTGTTGCTGGTAATGGAGTCTGATATTGGCCCGCCATTGTTTAAGTCCGCAATAATAGCGTCGATAGTCACAGAGTTATTTCCATTATTCGTGACCTGGGCATCAAAAGTGGCAGGGGTGGTGTTCTGAACGTTAAATATTACCTGAATACCGCCACCGCCCTGCATGTCCTTGTTGCTGATCACCCTTCCGTTATCGCCGGGGATCATGTACTGCTTCCCGGTGCTGGCCCGGTAAATCTCCGGCATTCCGCCTTCACCAACTTGGTACATTGAGCCAGCAGACACAGGCCCACCGTTTTTGCGCATTCCTGCAACAGCAAGGCCAGACGCAAGACCAACTGTAGAAGTAATCCCTGCAGATGCCGGAGCGGCGTTAGCACCAAGCGTTGCTAGTGATGCCATTGCGGCAGCAGGAGCCCACGCTGACCCGACAGCCGCGGCCTGCCCTATCGAGGCCGCTGATGCTGCGGTACCCATTGTCTGCCCAATGATGAAGTTTTTCAGCGCCTCAACACCCACCTGGACAAGCGAGTTAACAACACTATTAAGCACGGTTGACCCAAGCGACCGCATGGCCTCTTGCGCTGACATCGAGCCGGTGATTAACCCGGTAAGCGCATTTGAGGCATTTCCAGCAAAGGCATCAACGGCGCTTGTAAGCATTTCATAGCCTAGACTTTGCTGACTCAGTAGCTCCCACTGCGCAGCTGTTCTTTGCTGCTCATATTGAGTATCTGCTGCCGTTTTTAAGGCCAGAGCATTCTGGTGGGTTAACACCCCCTGCTGCTCATACTGCTGAATGAGAGCCAGCTGCTGAGCGTGCTGGTTAGCCAATTGCTGCACAGGGTCGACGCCGCCTGCCGCTTCCTGCTGCGGCGTTACCGCCTGCTGGGCGCGGATTTTGGCGAGGTTGGTTTGATGATCCTGCTCCAGTTTTTCTGATGCTTGGTTATATTGCTCCTGCGACAAGATAAGCTGCCCATTAGCATCTTTCTGCCCTTTAAGATTTTCAAGAGCTTTACGCTGAGCGGTGTAATCAGCATTCTCTTTCAGAATAGGTACTGCATTCTGAGCCTTAAGTGCAGCAGCTTTATCCCATGCAGCCGCAGCATCTCGTTCAATCTGTGCAATTTGCTGCGGCGTGGGATTAGTTAACTTCTGACGAGCGGCGAGAATTGCTTGCTCTCGCGATAGATCAGCAGTTGAATCAGCAGAGAGGGAGGCCTTTTGGCGATATTCTTCTAGGATATTGGCGTTTCTATCAGCTTGTGATTCTAATTTTTTGGCTTGCGTTGCAGCTGTTGTTGCCGATTTGCGGGCCTCCTTAGCTGATTCCTTTTGTGCTATTTGCTCGGCCTTAAACGCCTCAATTTTGTCAAATGAAGTATTTATTGCTCTCTTATCTTCATCGCTTGCACCTAACTGCTCAGCCCTGTAAAGAGCCTTCTGGCGGGCAGTCATCGCGATAGTTGCCCCTTCATCCTTTATCATCTGGATATAGGTTTGGAGCCTTTGGGTGTTTTGCGCTATAGCTTCCGCGTCAGCTTCGGAAGCGACCTTGTGCCCCTGCAGCATTTCAGTTGCTAACCTAGTTGATTCTTTAGCCTGATCTGACTTCAACGAATATTCGCCAACTTTCCCTGTGAATTCAGACAAGGATTTATTTGCATACCCATATTTTTGGCTGAGTTCAACTGTAACATCACGCAATGCCGCAATGGTTTCTGGGCTTGCATTCTGACGAACAGCACCAAGCGCCTGTACTAGCTTAATTGCGTCATCAGTGCTTATTCCGAATGACTCCGAAATATTATTTACGGCCTGATTAAGTTGGTTAAGACCAATTATATTTCCTTCATAGGTCCCACCAAGTTCCTTTAATGCCTGGTTGACATCCATCCCCCGGGCTTTCAAAGCATCCATTTGGCTAATCGCCGCTGATAACGGGGCTTTCCACGTACCAAGTGCATCACCAAGTTGATTCACACTTTGCACGGAGGCTTTAATAATGTTATTCGCATCAATAAGAGCCATGGTTAATTGCGCGCGGGCTGCGTTTTCGCTTGTCTCAGCTAATTTAGCAAACTTATCAGACAGTACGACGACACCATTCGAGGAGATCTGGAAAATGTCCGAAAGCCTCTTTTGTGCTTCCGTGAGTGCCTTGGTCGAAATGGTTGCGTTATCCATCCCAGCGATTAGGGACCCTACGATAACGGTGCCAAGCGTTAACAATGCCCCAGCAACTGCGCCGCCAGTGCCGAACACCCCCAATAATTGTGATCCTTGCTGACTCAGGGCCACAAGGGCTGATTGCCCCCCCTGAACCTGCACTATAAAGTCTTGAACCTGATAACCACCCTGGCGAAGTGCGTTCTGGAAGCCACTGAAGCTGCGGACTGACTGGTTAACCGCCTGTGCTGTCGCAGATACTTGCGTGTCCATTTTTTTGAACTGAGCGATATTGTCATCGAGAGCATTCTCAATTTCAGTGAGGACCTTATTTACTTGCCTTCCGCCCTGAAGTAATGGCTCAACTTCCGCGCCTACCTCGTAGACTATGCTGCCTGCTATTTCCTCTCCTGCCATTTGACTATTCTCCGGACATAAAAAAACCCTCCGAGGAGGGTTGTTCTCAACGAATGATTATTTCCACTTGCACGCTTTGGAAAGGCTCTCGGCAACCTTATCTATACCGGTCAAATCGAATTCAACAATCTGCATTGTCGATCCGTAAGGCTCAAATCCAAATATTGCTTTCTTATGCTTGGAAAGCTCTTTGATAAATGACACAGCCTGAGGTGCAAATGCTGCATCACCACCTTCACCGCCACCCCATGATTTTTTGGTTGGCTTCCCGCCGTCGAGCCTCATTGTAATGGTTGGAGCATCTGATCCCATAAAGTCACGGAAAGACAGGTACGCATCTGTTTTATTGCTGCTGCATCTCAGAACCAGCGTTGTTTCACGTGTCAGGCCGTCTTTGTTGTATGTATCGGAAGACGTGTTTAAGGCAACAAAGTCTGTTTCGTCGGTCATTTTATTAGTGTCAGATTTCGTTACCCAAGCACCAGAGCTTTCCATTTCTGCATTTGCTACGGTGCTGAATAACCCCAAAAAGGCGATCGCCAAAATCTTCTTCATATCCCTATTCCCCATTGGTAAAAATGAACATCCTACCCAGGAATAGCACAGGCGCAACGGCAAACGCTGATTTATTGATCTCAATCGACCGGGAACGGAAAAACCCGCAGTTAAGCGGGTTGGAATTACTCTCGGTTTAAACGGGGTTGTTAGGCCACGTCAGCACCATGGATCAGGTGGCGCAGCGCCTTCACGCCCTCAGCGTTGTAGCGGAACGCCTCAACCTGCTTGCTGGAATGTGCCGACTTATCCAAGAAAAACTTACCATGCTGCTCAGTCTTGAGGTTATTGGCATTGGCAGTGCGTCCGATCTTTTGGGCAGACACCCCAAGCATCTCGCCAACCTCGCCAGCCGTATGGTAATGCTCCTCAATGACCGGAAGCGGAATGGCGTCATAACCGATCAGCGGATTAATCAGCGAGGCCGCCAGCGTCTGATGCGCCATTGGGTCAAGGCGCGGCAGCAGAGACATAATCTCACGGGCGTTGGCGATGTTCTTTTCCAGGGCCTGCGCTTTCAGCTGATCAGCTTTTGCCAGGCGGTACTCGGTGATGCCCGATTGGCTTTTCGGCATTGCCGGGATCGCCTGCATATCTTCCAGCTTATCGACCAGAGAGCGGCGAACAGCTTTAGATTCGCGCGCGGCCACGCGAAGAGCCTGCTTAATGGACATCGTAATGACTTCAATATCCTGACCATTCTTACGACCTACACTTTTTGTGTAGGTCTCGCCCTCAAGTTCATCAATCACCTTTTCAATGAACTTGTTATTACGGACAGCTGGTTCCCCACACTGCTTACGAGCGGCATTGACCATCTCCAGAAGATACTGGCTGTCAATAGTTTTTTCGGTGACAACAGAACCGTTAACTGCTAAATTCATCTTAGTCATAGACGTTCCTACACGTTGTTAGACCTCAGTGAACCGCCAGTCCTACCTGGCGGTTTTTCTTTTGCGCCATCCCATGCGCCCATCAGTGGATCATCCCCTTTTTATTCCCGGCTGCACGTAACAGGCCACCGCGAATACTGTATGAAATCGACTTTGCTTCTATGATTCGGCCAACAAGTTTGGTCGCAACAGGTGATGCCAGACTGCGAAGAGCTGGCTCAAGCTCGTCATGAAATATGTCCCAGACCTGATCAAGCATGGCGCAGGCTGCATTTGCATTCTGAGCATACATTTCAAAGTCAAATTTCACCGGCACCGTTCCTTTTGCAACCTCTCTGTCCAAAATGTCCAAGACCCAGCGGCGGAACTCTTTGGCCTTATCAGTGGTTGCGAACATTGCAATCAGGTGGCAGCCTCGCAATGAGAACACACGCACTGATTTTTCACGTAAGTTATTGTTTATTCCAATGGTCTTCATTTTGATGACCATTGACATGCTGCTTGTGAACTCGTCTGAGTTGCGCGAATAAATGGTAGAAACGCTCTTGCTCGAAGCGTAACCGAGTGCCTTAGCAATATAGGATGAGGTTAGCCATACGCCAGAGACGCTATCTACTGGGGTGAGTGACACACCGTGGAAGTTCAGATCTGATTTTGCTACAATATTCATGTCGATATTTCCTAGTCGGTTATTTTCGATAGATGCCCGGTTCGTGTTAGCGCACTTCCGGGCCTCGCTGTTTTTACTGGATGACAACATCGCCCTTCTCCTCGAGCTTGATCAGCAACTCCATGCGATATGCAATCTCTGCCTGAATAGAGCGGTGGCAGCGTTTAGCTGACTCACGAATATGAGAGTCTACCTTCTCAACAAAACGAACCTGACGCGGCTTGATAGTGGAAATGTTTTCAGACATTATGAACTCCTCTTGTTTTCTCTACATAAAAACTCATATGAACTTGTAGAGATATTAATATGAATTATTCATATGTCAACATCTCTTTAATGGTGAAATTGTGAACTTTGACGCCCAGTTTAATGAGAGGGTCTCTACCCTAAGGAAATCTCTAGGCCTCACTCAAACGGAACTTGCCAAGCAAGTTGGCATCGTTCAGCGCCAAATTGCTGCTTATGAAGGCGGAGAGTCAAAGCCACGGGACCCTGTTTTGCTGAGGCTTGCATCAGCATTAGGAACAACTCCGGGGTGGCTTGCTTCCGGGGATGGACAGGAGCCCAATCTTAGAAATTTCATCCCGTACACTTCAGTTCGACAGATTCCACTCGTAACAATGGGCCCGTTCGCTGATAGGCTTGATGAGGTTTTAAAATCTACCACCGCATTTCACCCCTGCGGTGTAGCGGTTAGCGATAGTGCTTTCGCCCTTAAAATTGTTGGTGAGTCAATGAGGGGTTCTGGAGGATTCAGTTTCCCTCCTGGGTGTATTGTTACTTTCGACCCTGATGTTGAACCGCAACAAGGCAGCTTTGTTTTATATGGTTATGAAGATGAAATGACCTTTAAGCAGTACTTCACAGATCTATTCCAGATCACGCTTAAGGCTTTGAATAATAACTTTGGCGACCTTGTAATTAACAAAGGCGAAGGCTCTGTTTTAGCTACTGCGGTTTACGCTGAGGTGGATCTCATTCAAAGCCAGACGATACTACATGGCGTTTATCAACAAGTGCTGCAGAAAGCTGATTACCCAAGCCCAAGCAAGATGTCAGAGAACAATAAAAAAAAATAATCTCATGATACAAATTTGTATCACCAGTTAGCCCACCTGAGTGGGCTACTTCTGCTTAGCCCTTCTCGCCGCCTGCTTCGCCAGGAAGTCATCCGCAACCGCGTCGTACTCTTCCCGCGTGAAGCCCTTCTGATCAGGGTATTTCTGCGCCAGCATCAGCTGAAACTCGGTCATGGTCAGCGCCGCTGCTTCATCCCGGTTCATGCCGAAGTGGCTCCGCGCCGCGCTGATGTAGTCGAAGGCCTTAAACTCGTTCGTCGTTTCGCCTGACTCATGCCGCTGCAGGCGTCGCACACTTGCTTTACCTACGATGCCGTGCTGCATAAGGTGCTGAGCCAGCACAATGATGTCGTTCCTCGGCATCTGCCCTGGCCGGAAAACAACATACCGGCTCCACCCTTTCCACTCACCTATCATCGGCGTGAGATCGTCATCACAGCAGGCCTGCATGATATGCATGCTCAGTGATAGCAGCCGTTCTGCAATGCGATTCATCGAGGGCGATAGCCAGTCCGGAAAGCGGCCAAGCGTGTCAGTATAGAGCTGGATGACGGCAGCAACATCACTTCCGTGCACCGTGGCATACGCCTGAACAATCTCCGCTGGAGTGCCGATCCGCGTCATAGCCATCAGAGAGGGTCTTAGCAGGTAGTCCTTTCCGCCTTCACGGCCATCACTGACAGAAAACTCGCCAATGTCGATTAGTGCTGTCATGGTCCTTCCCAGGTAACGAACATTATCAAGGGCAGCCGAGGCCACCCTTTGGAATGGCCGTTAGCTGACAGTAACGGTATGGGTTGCGACAAAGTTTCCGTCTTCGGTGTTGATGACGATCTGCGCGCTGCCAGCGGCGACGCGGTTCACCGTGACGGTGGTACCGGAGGCTGTAGCAGTGGCTTTGGTTGGATCGGTTGATGCTACGGTGAAGTCTTTGTTGGTTGCGCCGGTCGGGGCGATATTCACCGTAAAGGTGCTGGTACCGCCTGCCGCGCCGGTGCTAGTAGCTGGAGTCACCGTTACGCCGGTCACCGCCACCGCTGTCACTTCGTTAACCTCGATGGTGCTGGCATCGCCCACTTTGAACTCGGTAGAGAACGTGACGATATCGTTGGTACCTCCGTCAGAACTCAGCGCGTTGATGTTCATGTAGCCGATGAATTCAATAGGGCCGTAGTCCATGCGCACCCAGATTCCAGGCTGGCGCTTGGCCTTCAGCTCACCAGCGAAATACTTGATGAACTTGCCGACGCCGTACTGATCCAGTTTGTCCTTTTTGCGGACCTCACCTTCGAAGCTCAGGGTGAAATCGCTGTTGGTGATGATGGTTTCGACATAGCCGCCGCCGTCATCCGCATCTGAGGTTACCGAGTTCGGGTTGAAGTCGAAGCCTTTTGACGTACCGGCCGCCAGCGCCTTCCACTCATCCTCCAGTGGTTTGACGTCCGGGCAACCATCGGCGACTTCCAGCACGACTGCGCCACCGAACAGGCGTTCGTTCGAGTTCTGGCAATTAGCCATAGAAACTTCCTCTTTGACGTATAAAAAAGAAAACCCGCCGGAGCGGGTCTATTTGGTTGGGATGGCTATTCGCCGTAGGTGCATGCGAACTGAAGTCGGAATACTATCCGCCCTTCTTCCGTAAGCACTGGTGGCGGGATGGCGCCCATGTTTTGGATGTAGCCGACGCACTCATCAGCCATAGGGTTGGCCTGGACGTAATCGACGATGCGCTGCACGGCATTGGCGGCATCGCCGCGCTTATCCTTCGCGCCGATTACATCGACGAGGACGTGATGTTCAGAGCCAAGGTCATGACGGATGTTCGAACCACCGTTTGGCCTGAACACCATTACGGCCTGCGTCAGATCCTCAGGGTCGTCGTATATCAACTTCTGCACCGTGAATCCGGCTGTAAGGCCAGCATCACCGAACATGTTGCGCACCCGCTCATGCATCATGGGTGTCATAGCGAAAGCTCCTTGCGCATCACCGCATCAATCTGACTACGCATATCCTCAAACCCTTTAGTCAGGAACTCTTTTCGTGCAGTGGACCGACGGAAAGTCTGCGGCACACTTGGATCGTGAACGTACACCGCGTAATTAGCCGAGTAGCCCACTCTTCCAGTAACCCTCGTACCGTTGGCGTCCATCTCACGAAACTGGCTATTCAGCAGCGTGGAAGTGTCGATAGGCGTATAAAGCGCTGCTTGGGAGCTACCGATGATTAGCGCTGACTGGATGGCCCTGACAACCTTTCGCCCTTGCACGTCATTGATGATCTTGTCGAGGTTGGCTTTCGCCTGTGTGATGCCTCTTACTTTCCCGGCCATATCAGACTCCAGTCAGTATCGCGAAATCATCCGCCACCCGCTCGAACGTGTCGGCGTAGCGGATAACCTGCCGCACCTCGTCAGCGCCAGCGGCAACCGGGTCGGCTTCAGTGGATTCACCAATCAGCAGGTAATCGCCGGCGTCGGCCAGCGCGTACTCAGTCCAGACAGTATTTTTCACGACGATTTCAGTGCCCAGGCTACCGATGCGCTTTGAAAGGCCGCCCTCATAATCGACCATGATGACTACCGGCGCGTTATAGCCGTTCATGGGGTCGCCGTTTTCATCCCTGCCGCCTGCACCCTTGCGCCAGATAGTGGCTTTGGCGGTGTAGGACCAGTTTGCAGCTGATGACATCAGTCTTCCCTCCAGCGCAGCACCACCGCGCCCGTAGCCCGGATGCGCTCACAATTGATGAACCACTCGCCGTTCGATTTAACGTAGCCGGTAGTCTCCCGCCCGGTGTCGGTCAGCACCCAGACGCGGGTGAATGAGCGTGGCAAGCGGACGCTCACGGATGTCCAGGTCATCACTTATCTCCGCACATGCAGCCGCCCTTCCCGATCCAGATGCCAGCGAATGCAGGTGCCGCGGTCGGGTCGGGAGGAATCAGGGCAGTAGCGCAGCCGTACTTATCAAGACCACGCAGCAGATTTAACGAGCCCTTCCAGCGGTCAGAGAATGACTGATAGCGGAAAGATTCTGATGCCCCGCTCGGAGCGGTGTGACTGGACACGTACTTGTCACCCTGCCCCAGCGCCATCATTCCCAGCAGGTAGGACTGAATCAGCAGCGCGGTAGCCGGTGAGTAATGTGCATCAAGGCATTCCTGAATGCTGTTGGCCTGCTCTACGAGCGCCTCTAAGATGAAATCAGGCAGCGTGATACCGACTGACTTCAGATATTCCTTGGCCTGTTCTGTGGTGATCATGCGAGCCTCTGACAGCCCTCCGGGGAGGGCATAAAAAAAACCGCCTTAGCGGCGGCTGTTATTCAGCGGGGAAAAGCTTTTCGAGCTCACCTTCCGGCAGCAACTCAGACAGCTTTTCAGCCCCCAGATTGCCTTTGAACTCAATGCCCAGCTCAGTAAGGCGCTCCTGGATAACCTCTTTGCGAGATTTTTCTCCGGTACCGCCCTGTGGTGTCGCTGGAGTTAACTGGCCGCCAGCCTCACCCTGCATCAGACGGACGTTGGATTTCAGCGCCGGGTGAAGCTCTTTCAGCTCCACCACATCGCCACGCTTAACGCCGCTCCAGGGGCGAATCACCTCGTATTTAGCCATGATGACCCCTTATGCCAGAACGGCGCCGTAGACAACGCCAGAGAGCCCCTGATCGTCTGCGGTGATTTGCAGACCTTCAGCAGACATGATCTGGAAGTTGTAGTTAACGTTTGGCAGTGGACGAGGCAGAGGAACTACGCCGACAGCCATGCCTACCAGTGGAGAAATAACATCGCGACGACGTACGTACGCAATGAACTCGTTACCGGTTAAGGCATAGGTCATGCGGATCTCTTTCACCGGAGCGAATGGCAGGACAGCATTCAGAACGTTACCGCTCACCACGCCATTAACCACATACGGCTGCGCCATGTTCGCCCAGATTTCAGGGGAAACCCACATCACATCGTACTGAACCACTTTGTTATTGCGAGCCATGGTGCCGAATGCGCCCTTGCCAAAGAAGGCAAAGAGCTCGGTCATAGTCGCAGTGGTCAGATCGATGTTTGCACCACCGGTGCCAGAACCCAGGTTGATTTTCTGAGTGTTGCGGTGGTTTTTAATGCCCTGAGCCGGGTAAGACTGCACCTGAATGTGAGAATCACCGTTCAGGTAGTAGTTAACGCGCTTCTGGTTGAACTTGCGCATCTTCGCCATCTGCGAGTCCAAAACCAGATCAATGCCTACAGAGTTCAGTCCAGCGGCATGACGCCAGTTGACGCCGTAACCCGCGGTGAATACCGGGATCGGGTCGCCGTCGGTGCCGTAGTCGGTGTGGTCGAAGGAGAACGGCGCCTGACCGTCGATGCTAACTGACACGTCATCAGCGATATCGCCAATCACATTGTACAGTTTGGCAGTTTTACCGACCGGGAGAACAGTCTGAACGCCGATCAGGTCGTTCACGATCTCCATGCCGATTTCCTGGTCACGCAGCTGTAGCACCTGGCGGTCAATCTCAGCCCAGAAATCACGAGTGAAACCACCTACCGCGTTGCAGGCCAGCATATCAGCAGTCATATCTGCGCGATTGGCAGCAATCACTGCGTCGTGCTGACGGTTCCACATGTTGCGGTTGGCCCACAGCTCATTCCAGTGGCCGCCGAGGCGGGAGTTTGCCGCCAGAGTGTCTTTAGAGAAATACATGTGCGTTGTTCCTTTTGTTAAGCGCTAGCGGCGGCGACGGTGCCAACGCGCATACGCACGCGAATATAATCGGTAGTGCTGGCCGCAATGGTGTGCTCATCCTGGCTGTAGCCGATCACAGAATCAGTGTCGGATGTTGCCAGGGTAAACTGACCGGCTGTTCCCAGCTTAATCGGGCTGTCTTTCTTGTAAGCGCCAGGCAGGCAGCGCAGTGCAAGCTCACGACCTTCTTCGACATAGTTGCCAACAGCCGAATCACCGGATGGGATTGCTTCGGTAATGGTCAGGCCCTGGTGGTAACCGACATCGATGATGTACAGACGACCGGCCAACGCAGTTGCCTGAGCAAACTTACCGGATGAGTTGATGGTTGCGGCGGTGCCAGGAAGCAGCGCGGCGGCCGTAAGACGGGTTTCGGTCTTGTACAGAGACTGACCGTCGATATTAACGCGACGATAACGTGCCATTAGTCCGGCTCCTTATTTGAAGTGTTCTTCTGCGGCAGGTGCGCCGGTTTCTTTCGACTGCTGTGCGTTGTTGGTGCCCAGCGGTGCTGCTTCGCCAAGCGACTTAAACATCGCGTCCAGAGCATCGCCTGATAGCGCGTTGGCAACGACATCACCGTGTTTAGCTGCTACCGCTTCACGCTTTGCCTTCTCTTCTGCGCGTGAGTTGGCAGTCAGGGTTTCTGCGAGTTGCTGCTGATTGGCCTGCAGAGCATCAACCTTTTCTGCAAGAGGCTTAATAGCCGCTTCGGTGTTTGTCGCAACAGCCTGGCCGATCATGCTGCCAATTTGTTCCAGTTCTTCTTTGGTTAAAGGCATGTCGCCCTCCGTTTTGTGGTTTGGTGCAGGCTGTTCCTGCGGTGTGAAAAGTGATTTGAATTTGTTGGCGACGACAGCCACCCATGACTCCTGCCGCGCCACTGCCGTGCCGGTATCGTCAAAGGTGATAGCACCGCCTTCCGACTTGTAACCAAACACCTCTGCGTTTCCGCCGTTACGGATGATCACAGCCTGAGAGTCAGTGAAGTCAGCCACCCAGGCGTATTCATCTTGCCCGGACGCAAACTTAGCTTTGGCTGCCCGGTCGAGGCGCTGCTCGCGCTCTCGGTAGGATTCACCCACCAATGCGCCTGAATTAGCCCTCAGCGGCTGCGCGAGGTCGGCGTTGACCATCAGGCCTACCCCCTGCTCCGGCGTCGCTGCGCCCACCTCATGCAGCAGAATGGCGTCATGGTCCATGGTGTGGATCTTCGCCACCCATCCGGCACCAGTAGCACGCTGCTGTTCGTTAGGCTCAAGCTGATCGAGGAAAGCAGCGACGCTGGTATGAATCGGTGGAACATCATCACCACGCTCGATAGCTGCCACACGCTCAAGTAGCTCGCGACCTCCCTCCGATTCCTCCGCCCGGGCAACATCCACCCACTTCTCGATGTAGATACGATTGCCGGACTTCTTAACGTTGCGGTTCCAGGCACCTACGTAACCGACGTTCAACCCCTCCGGCGAGAACGCAGAAACGAATTCACCGTTAACCTGTGGGTGCCCTAGCGGCGCCAGAGTGCCTTCCAGCCCCTGATAATGGGCGTCGATCTCCTCCGCCGTGTACAAGCCACCGTTCATGACTACGTTGGCCGGCAGCGTGTAGCTCGGGAGCACCAGATGCTCACGGCCATTGTGCGTTTCACGCCGGATAGACTGGCTGTTCACCTTCGTGGTGATGTTTACCTGCATAGGCATAGCTATTTCTCCGCCCAGGCGTAACCGCGCGCCTGCATCGTTTTGTATTCCTGTTTTAGTTTGGTGATGGTGCCCGGGTACTCCGGCTTTCCTTCGTCGTCGACCAGCACCGACTGCTGACTGCATTTGCAGTTGATGGAGTTGCCATCCTTGCTGTACCAGTCCCTCACCTCTTCGTTGGTATAGAGGTGAGCATGACGCACCGCATGTGTATGGCGGGTAGTCGGCGATAGTGCGGAGATATGAACCAGTAGCGTTTTCAGCCCGTAAAGGTCGCTGGCCTCCTGGTCCTCATCCCACTTCGCCCGGCGTAGCGCCGTAGTCACTTCAGTGCGAGCTATCCGGTTTGCCCGGTGCTTCTCAATGCCGGTCTGCTCGGTTAGGTTCCTGGAGATTTCCAGCGGGTTGAGACCGCGCCCGACTCCGTCCGTCAGCACCCTCGCCATATCGCGCTTCACCTCAGCACTGAGCCCTTTCATCTCCTCAAATACGCGAGCGTGAACCAGCGCCATTCGTTGCTGATATGGGTCACTTGCGAGGATTGAGGCGAGAGATTCGCGTCCGGCGGCATAAACCGGTGATTGCTGGCTGAGGTTGTAAAACGACTGGCCGGTACCTTTCTCTGATGCCAGGTCGATGTACTCGTAAAACCACAGGTCGTACTCGTTACCCTCCATCAGCACCTGATCCACCAGGTAGCTGGCGTCGTTCAGGATGATGGTGAGCAGCGTTGGGTTTAACTGGTATTCGTATCTGGCGTTTACTGCGAGGGAGGAAGGTATTTTTCCGAGTGCTGATTTGTACGCTTTGCCAATCTTATTCATCCGCCTGGCGAAGTCTTTCATTGCCCGGCGTTCCAGCGCATCGGCTCCCGTTGGATCTTCGTAATTACTCGGCAGAATTGGCGGCTTCGTCTTCTTCTTCGTCGCCATCCTCTTCTCCTAACGGCTTTTTGTCATTGTTTTCGTAGCCGGCGGCCGTACGAATCTCTGCGCGACTGAATGCCGGATTTTCTCCGCTGCCCTGCATGCTCTGGTTAATCTCGCCCATGGTTTTGGCGTTGATCAGCTTTTCTGCACCGGTTTGTTCGTTCAGGTCATCCCAGATAACAGCCTTTTGGCTTATCGGGTCGATGATCTGGAGATCAATAAGCTTGTCGCAGAAGTCCTCTATCTCGAAAGCGAGGTCTACCCGGCGTGACTGACAGCGGGAATTCATGTACTTCTGGTCTTCGGTACTGGACCGTTCGGCCTGCTGATTGCCAACCAGAATTCGTGTAGGGATGTCCACCCCAGCTGCGGCGGTCTGGAGGTTAACGTTATAGGTCGCCGACGGATCAGCTACAGCAGTGACCAGCGGTGTGACTGTGGCCCCCTGGGTCGTCATCAGAACATCGTTACCACGGTTCATCTCCCCGGCAACTTCGTTAAACTTATCCTGCAGCTCGTCAATACTCACGCCATAAAGCGAAGCGAGATTATTGAAGTCGATTTCCTTCTCAAAGTTGACATTAAGCTGCCGCGCGGCGTTCTTCAGGAATGACTCGCCAGACCCGCCCTCCACCTTCTCCAGACTCACAAAGGCGTTATAAGCTGGCTCAAGGAAGCCAATGGCATCATCTGAGTAATCACCAAGGATAAACACGCGATCTGGGTGGATATTGACGCGGCGGCTTGAACCGTTAGGCAGACGCTCGGTGTATTGCCACATCTTCGGCTGGCCGTACGTCTTGGAGTTAAGACCGGTATCCCACTCACCCACAGTCAGCGAACCAGCCCAGGCTACAGAAACCTTTTGCAGCCCTCGGCCCTTGGTAACTGGCAGATTCCAGTCTTTATCATCACGAATGTGCAGCAGGATGCCAGCATAACGGCCAACCAGGCGACGGCGGTCTGCATCCGCAAACGAGCGCCACAGTCTGGAGGTGAAGACCTGTTTAGACTTCTTCTCCCAGGCCGTTTCATCTTCGCTCTCGTCGGCGTCGTCACCCTCGATGATTTCCGGGTTCGTCTGCCAGCATTTGCCAACCAGCTTTTCTACAGCCCCGTGAGCTATTCCACCGCGCCGGTACAGTGAGTAGAGATTGTCGTAGGTGATCTGCTCAGGGAAGCCGTATTCGCACCATGCGGAATGGCGCTTATTGTCCAACCCCATTGTTGGCGCCATCAGCCCCATTCTGGCGCGCGCCATCCGCGCATCGTTCAACGCATGGTTGACGGCGAGAGTTAATTTGTCAGTCATGGATTGTCCGTCAGCGTTTGATCGGCGGGATTTTTGGCCCCTTTGCCGGTGTGAATGATTCAACCTTTCTTATCATCAGTGTGCGGCAATGCCGTGGTATGTAATTCAGCGGCATGACCCTTTCGAATTTGATGATTTTCCCGCAGGCGCAGCACCAGTATTCAGTCATAAAGAGTCCTCATCACTGAATTTATGGCAATAAAAAAGGCCGCCGGAGCGACCTTTGAAAAAGAATTTGGCTTACAGGCCCTCTTCTTGCATCCGTAATTTAAATTCTTGAGCCATAATTTCTGCTTCTGCATACAAGGCGCCAGAATCTTTATCATATGTTGCTTTATCAACAGCTCTTGAGACAAAAACCTTCTTGCCCGTTTCTGGATCAACGTATTCAAACGTGACGACGATTTGTGGACGTCCATCATCTGTATCGAACTGTTCCATAGTATCTCCTTAGTTTTGTTCAAGAAGATAATCGGCACGGATAAGCTAATACTTAATTTAATTTCTCAATCTTTTCGGAATCATCATCCCTGCCATCTGGCCTTTGCGCTTAATGTGTCCGTCAAGGCTGTAGCGAATCCCGTCCCAGCAGTGCTCGTAACCATCTGCTAGCTTCGGCAATACCTCGCCGGTGATGCGGTCCGTTTTGTACGACCACATACGGGCCTCTCGCGCCACGTTCTTGCAGCGCGGATGGATAATGATTTCGTCGAATCCGCGAAGGTGCGCGATTCCGTCCTCAACGCTTCCCTGCCACTTCTCAGCGGCGGAGATATTGAATCCCTGGCGTTTGAGATAGCTGATTGTTTCAGGTCGCGCTGAGTCGGCTTTGATGGGCCAGTCACGAGACCCGGGGATCGTGTCGTATAGCGCTGGCATGTGGTCAAGCTCTGTCTGCTGGCCGTAAGCCTCATACTCAATGTACAGGCGGTTATGCAGAATGAACGACCGGGTTAGTGTGTTGGGGTCTTTGGCGAAACCAAAGTCAGCACCAAAGAACAGGCGTTCTGCCTCTTTCCAGAGATTGTCAGAGAACTCTGCGACCCGGTATTTACCGGCCAACATCTGCTTATCGGAGTTTTCGAGGTAAGCCCCCTCCCACACCCATGCGTATGTTGCCGGATCGAGGCGGCGCTGATCGTTCTGTCGCTCACCTTCCAGCACGTCCGGGAACCACGGGTTATCCGTGTAGTTCATCTCAACGGTTATGCAGTCGTCACCAGCTTCTTTGCGGAAACGCTTATCCGTGGCGCTACCATCGCGCTCCGGGTTCCACGTCACCCAAATCTCTGATCCCTCTTCACGAACGGTCGGGCTTAGCTTCTGCCAGGCTATTTCGCTGACTGATTCAGCCTCATCAACCCAGCAAAGAAGAATTCGAGCCTTCGATTTGATGCTGTCGAGGTTATGTCGCAAGCCGCAGAACACGTAGTTAACGCTCTTATCGATGGTGCGGATGTACTTCTCGCCAATATCAAAGTTAGAAGCCAGCCAGGGAACAGACAGGATCGCCTGTTTCACTTCCTGCATGCTCGACTCTTCCAGCGAGTTCATGAATTCACGCGCGCAGAGCACCACCCCGCTTTCACCGTTCATCATCGACTGATACGCCTTAACTGCGGTCATCAGTGCGAATGTGCGCGTCTTCGCGCTACCACGTCCACCGTGCGAGCAGCGGTAACGCTTATTCACGGCAGTGAACAGTGGCGCGAGCTTTGCGGGGATCGGCAGTTGAACGGCTTCACTCATGCTTTCGGCTCAACAGGTAGTAGTTGGATGGTGGTCGGCTTTGGAGTCATGGTTCCGTCAGATGATTTGTGGTCGATTTCCTGGCTGACTTTATCACCGTACTTCTTCGGGTTCATGCGGGCCAGAGCCCACTTGCGAGTGTCTATTCGCAGGCGGGCCTTTGCCACTGCAGCAGCCTCTTCAGTAACGCTGTCGGCAATGTCGAACATATCCTCGAAAATAGCGTCAGCGCGTGTCTCAGTGGCTTTCGCGTATTGGTCGCGAAACTCCTCATGCTGAGCCAGCCAACGGAAGACGGTGGCCTTATTGGGCATTCCCGGGCGCTCACAAACTTTGCGCAGGCTTTCCCCTTCGGCAAGCAGTGAACAGATGTCAGCAGCCACCTCTGGTAGATAATCAGAAGGGCGGCCAGTTTTTGGTTTGGTCGCCATAATGCTCGTTACTCCGCTTTTTCTTCTTCAGGCTGATCTGACTGTGCAGGCGTGAACTGCACGCGCTTCACATCGGCAGGAGCGAAATACAGCCACTCACCCGTTTCTGTCGCCAGCGGCACAAAGCCATTAACCAGTTCAGGCTGACGACGCGTCATCTTGCCAGTGAAGGTTTCGCCCGTCTGGGTTGTAAGGGTGATTTGGTAGATGTCGGACATTGAACGCCTCTTTATCCCCTACAGGGCATTTTTACGGTTTATCCGCTACAGCCATTACGATGAGCCTTCCCATGGTAATGACAATAAAAAACCGCCCGAAGGCGGCTTAGGTTAACTGCTAAGCAATTGCTCGATATTTGTTGGGATAGGGACGCCAGGCTCTGCTTTAAGTTTGTTTAACCTTTCGAGGAGTGCTTGTCTCTCAGTCTCACTGGCGGACTGATAATAGGGCTTAACACCCTCTATGATTTCGTAAGCTGTAGCTGAGGAGCCAATCCCTGCGGCTCTTTCATTTTTACTCAGTGCGCTATAAATAACTTTCTCAACGGCCTGATTCATGGTCATTATCCTTAACGGGTGGCGACATGCCACGCCCTGTATATATGTTCGCCATTGACCATTATCAAGTCCACTTGATCCCCAGGAATTCTCTATGCTTAAAGTCCAGAGGAGAGACTGTGTCAGAGCCTCAGGGATGAGGTTCTTTGTCCTGCGACTGGAGCTTGCGTATTGCTGCCCTGTCGATATTGCACTGCCCGACGATCCCATATAGCGCTGCGTTCATTTCCACGCTGTCGCCATACGACGGGTTATCGGGCAGATCCGGCGCATCAATGCGGGACGTCAACTCCGCCGGCAGGTTTAGGACCGGCTGCTTTATCACCCGGTATTCCACGGGCGGCTTCTGCTGCTGCGCGCAACCGCTCAACAGCGGCATCAGGAACAGGAGCAGCAGCGCACTTATCTGCTGCCAGGTAACGCTTAATCTCACCCTGTAGCATCCTGTTCTGCTGGGCGGCTTCTGCCCGTTGCTCTGCCACTTCCGACATGACAACGTTTTGCCTGTTAACCGCGCCTGCAAGCTCTTTAACGCTTCCAGCCAGATCGTCATTCTTTGCCCTCAGATCGTTAATCTGCACATCCTTGCTGTCGTTCAGCTGGGTAAGCCTTTCGTTCGTGGCAGTAAGCTGGTAGTTGCGCGCGTTTACCCCCCACAGGCATATGGCAACAAGGATGATGAATGCGCATGGGATGAGGATGTGCGCGTTGTTTTTGAAAAAGCGGAATAAACTGATTAAACCGAACATAAAACCCCCTTAGCTTTAGTCAAGCGGGCTTTCCTGTCCTCCAGTCCATTTGTACCGCCGTTAATGATTCGGGTGATGCGGGTAACATCATCAGAGTCAGCGACAGAATTAAGTCCGTGATTGCTCCACCATGCAGCTGCTGATTCAGCGGCGTACTGAGGCTGTGTAAGTAGTTCCGGGTTCTGCACGATATCAACGCCAAGCTGCTTCACCAGTGCGGCGTAATTCGCCTTCCCTGTCACCTGTATCAGTCCGCGCCCGCGGTAACGATATCCATCACCAGTATTGCGATCGCCATTCCCGTTCCGGTTGGCGTAGATGATGCTGCCGATCATCTTCTGGTCTGCAGGGTGAGCGCTCAGGCCTGAATCAACCCGTCCATACCTGAACGCTTCTTCCTGGCTGATGCGGTTACCGAACATAGCCAGCAATGCGCCGTAGCGATAATTAAGTCTCTCTTCGGTATGCACGAACCCGGATGACTCATGCCCAACCTGTGCGAGGAAGTGCGCCTGCCGCAGTGGCGTGTTAATGCCGTACTTCTGCATGGCGGCGTTAACCACCGGGTACCACTTCTGAGCCAGCGCAGAACTGACGCCAGTGGCTTGCTGGAATTTACTGAGGGTCAGCATTAGCTTTTTCTCCCGGTTCATTCAGGCCAAGACGACGCCGCGCATAGGCGAACAGTGAATCCACTCCCACATAACCCACGCCAGCCGAGATAGGCCAGCAGAGTTCAGGAGGAAAGTTCCAGTTGAAGATTGCCCATATAGCCGTGAGCGTGGGCTGAGCGAAGAAGCAAAGGATGCCGCACATCGTTGCGCCGGCGATCCTGTCTTTCCACTTTGATTTTGCGCCGCGTGAGGTAGCGAGTATCGACATGACAAAAGCCAGAACCGAATAGCCAGCTTCGTTTTTGTGGTTTACAAGCCACGCAAGCATAACGGCCCAGGTATCAGGTCTGTCTTGCATAATCGATTTCTTCATGATGGCACCGGTATGGTGCTGGTTTGTTTGGGTCGGGCTCTCAGGGCTATTTAGCAACGTGAAATGTCGAGGGTGATCCCCGGAGCCCGAAAATAAAAAAGGCGGGTTCTGGACCGCCAAGATGAGGGTATTACTTGAGCCGGAGCTCTTATGGTCACAGGTAGGGGTATTTGGGAAATAAAAAAGCCCGAGGCGGTAACCTCAGGCTTGAATTTGGTTGGTGGCTTCATCTCAAGGCGTCTTTCGACCCGATGTGCGACGTTTACTTGCTTCCTCACCACCTCAACGAAGGCATTAACCCATCGTTAGAATCGAGATTAACCAAAAATCGCCACTTTGTAAATAATCTTCCTACAGAAAGTTAACCATGTAGGAAATATTTCTCATTTAGTCACTTTCTTGAGCATGATGTTCGCGTATTCTTCCTGCTTGATGCACTCGCCCGCCAGGCTTTCGAAGAAGTCTTTGTAGGATCTGCGCCATGTGGTTTCTGGGATTTCGATGACGTTATCGCTAATGAATTTACGGACGCTTTCTGGCATAAGCCGAGCATATCCACGCCCATTACAGCGGGAACAAGTTTTATGTGCCGGTACGCCGCCCTGCTGTTTGGTCTTCTCTTCGTCCAGAACAACACCCTTCCCATTACAGCGGCATGCGTTGCTGACCACGCCCTTCCCTTTGCATTTGTGGCAAAGAACCTTCACCGTCTCTCGCTTCTCTTTCAGGTGTGGTCTGCCAATGTGCTTCATGGTCATGATCTCAGCCTCAACGAAGCGTTCACCATTGCAGCAGTCGCACGTGCGCGTACTGGCAGCGCTGCGGGAATAGTCCTCGAAGGCAAAGGTTGCGAGCAGTTGCATGACCTTTGGCTTAACATCTGGTTCAAGTTTGCGCAGGGCGGCCACCTTGTCGCAGTTCTTCAGTGCGTACTGAGTAAGCAGATCTACCGCCTTATCCCGGTCGTAGGTGCTGATACCCATTTTCCCCAGGAAGGCACTGTATCCCATTGATGCTCGCTCCTGAGTCATCCCCATGGCAGCCATTACGTCAGTGCCAGTCAGAGTGTCAGACGCGGTGGCGCGAGGAGAGTCACTGATCATGGTTGATTTTGCGAAGTGGAACTTCAGCGTGTTCTCAAGGTTCATTAAGCGGCTTCCTTCTGAGGTTGTTTGGTCTGGCTGTGCTTTGCTACTGGCGGCTGTTTGGCGCGCATGACGCTTTCGGCCTGGTATCGGGCTATCTGGTCACGGGTCATTGTTGCCGCCTTAACGCTGCTTCGAGATCGGATTGCGGGATTGCCAGCAACGTTCTGCGCTGATCGGCTGTGATGTTCCGCATACCCATAAAGACAATGCCTGCCGGAGTCTTTACCGCAGCAACATGCTTTGAGCGATACCAGTTGAGTAACGCGATGGTGTTGTGGGTGCTCATGCTGCCTCCTGTTGACGGGCGCGGCGTTTCTCCAGCGCACGGGCTTTACGGGTGAAGATGGATTTGATGCGCTGCAGGTATGGGATATCGAACCGACGCGGCTCGTTGTCAGATTCAAGGCGCTCGACACGCTCCAGGCCAATGCGTTCAATCAGGCGAATTCTGTACTCGACGGCATTGCCGCTTAATTGGCGGTTGCACCGAGTGCAGGCTGAGTGGACGTTAAACACGTTGAATTTGAGATGTGAGGCAGCGCCACGGGATCGGTAATGACTGGCGTCGATTGCGCTACCGGTCAGGTAGTTGCTTTTGCCCATGAGAGGACTGCCGCAGCTGACACACTCTTTCCCCTCATCGCGGATCCTGATGTACCGGTTGAAAGCAGACTGGGCCTCTTTGTCCCACTGGGATTTGGACTTGAAGGACTCGCGCATCTTCTGGCGGCGCTGACGCCCTTCCTTCTCGGCCTCCTTCTGCGCTTTGATGCGCTTTGCCTCAGCCCTAACCTTCTCTTTGGCACGCAGCTCCAGCGCGTAGATAGCGCCGTGAGCCGGGCAGCACCAACGGATGTTGTCGTATTGCGGTAAGAACCACTCATTGCATACCTTGCACTTGCGGCGGGCTGGCTTACGCATGATTCCTCCTTGCTGCCAGGCGCAGCCATTTCTGATCGACAAGACGGGCGGTATAGCCCTTGAGGGTTGGGATTTCAGATGGCTTGAGTTCCGGCTTGCGCTTGCGGCGCGTCCGGACACGGTAGATTTCGTTGGTGATGATGCGAGCGAGAGGACTAGCCACGGACACCTCCAAAGCGGGAAGCCCATTCCATAGCCAGGCGTGATTCGTCGCCCCAGCGGACGTTACGCTCAGCACCAAAGGCATGGATAAGCTCGATCAGGTCACGCATCTGGCCGACGGTCATCTTGCTGGTTGACTGGCCCAGCACCACGAAGCCATCACCGGCCAGATTCGGCACGACTTCCTGCTTAACCAGCGCGGCGGTGAAGATATGTTTCCAGGATTCAGAGGAGAGCTTGCGGCCATGCCATTCAACCTGGCTGCTGATGTCGCCCAAAATTGCCCAGAGCTTTGCGTTCTGGTCGATGGAACGGGTCATCTCTTTTATCTCGATGACGACCGGGCGCTTCTCGTCGAGCTGCAGCTGATTAATCGCGTTGATGGCATTGGCGCGGATGTTGGTGTTACGGAGGAGGAATTGCTGCTTCATACGCCACCTCCGAGAGGTAACGCAGAATGCAGAAAATCGCCGGTGCATTTCTGCATCGGTGACAGGTGAAGATGTTCAGATTGTGGTCGCATATAACGTCCCCATTATATGCGCAGGGGACACCGGTTGTTCAGGCCGGTGCGTTGTTATTATGGCTCGTTGAGTCTGAATTATCAACGCAAGAAAAAGGCCTCCGGAGAGGCCTGATTTTATTTCAGAAGTGCGTCAGCCATTGAAGAATGCACGTCTGATTTTACGCACATCCCAAATGACGCATGATGCAAATACTCCCGACGCGAACCCCATAAAGCTATTGCCGCTCTCGATGAATAACCACGCAGACATTGCCAGGCTTAATGCAGGCCAGATTAGAATTGCTAACGCAAGCGCAGCCCACTTCGGCAGAGTGAATAACGTCATCACTTCACCTCCTGTTGCGGTGCTGCTGGCAATGGTAAGTGAGACCATGACTCGCCAGTAACAACCCTAATTATTGTTCGTTTCGACACTCCATATCTTTTAGACAGAACCCCATAGGAAGCTCCAGAACATCGAAGTGATCTTATTTCAATAACGCTTTCATCGTTTAATTTCGAGTTAGCCTGTTTTTCCCCTTTGTGTGCTGGCAGGTGGGATCTATTTCTTAGGCCCGTATCCCACGCATGTTGTCTATTTTCCTGAGATGTAACCCACTCCAGATTGCTTAGTTGTGGGTTCGATTTATCCCCATCGATATGATTTACTTCAGGCTTACCATCAGGATTTGGCAAAAATGCCTCTGCAACCAGCCTGTGTATCCTTGCAATTTCCCTTCGGCCATTTGAAGCGTCGCTCAGCCTTACAACGCAATATCCATCCGAGTTAAGGAACGGGTTTAGCTGCTTACCTTTAAATCTCTGCTTGGTGCCATCTCGCCTAATAATTACTCTTGGGATGCTTAGTACAACCCCACGTTCATTAACCTGATAGATTCCTTCCCAACCTACAACTGGTAAGAATTCCATGAATCACTCCTTCGGCTGGTTTGGCAGTGGCATCCAATGAGTAACCCGGCCGCCATTTTCGCTTTCAACCCACCACCGGTCACCATTCCATGAGCAATTCCACTGGTAGTGGGATTTACCCAGACTGTTCTGCTCTTCGACGTAGCACCAGTAACGCCCGATTTCAGTCGGTATCCGCTCACTGCACGGAATCCACCCCTGAGCAGGTTCGGCACCCTGAAGCATGGCGGCGCTGCAGGCGCGAAAAGCAGACATTACCGCCAGGACACCACGATTCCATGCATACTCGTCAATGGCGTCTGACTTCCGGCAGATATCAATCGCTGCTTCGAATATCGCGGATTCATCCGGCACCGCTGGCTGCGGTAACTGTGGTGCTGCGTAGAGCGGCTGAGCTGTTACGCTACCCCTCGTTTCCCTATTTTCTTCTGTGTATCGCCAACAACCTTCAGCATCGTCTGACCATCTCCAGCGCCACGCCACCGGCTCCTGCTCCATGCTGGCGAGCAACTGGCGGGCCATTTCCATCTGTTCGCCGCGAGTTAATCCGTACTCAAGCGGTTTGTTGATAAATAGTTCTAAACGCTCTTTGGTAAATTCCATCATTTAAATCCCTCCAGCAGTGGCAGGCGGTACAGTTTTATTACGCGGCGCTCGTCGGCATGAGGAGTAACATGCTTGCAGGTGAACAGGTAGCCACATCCGCCTCGATCGACATCGCGCAACTCTACTTCGTCAGTCCATCCAGCAGGCTCAGCCGTCAGCGCTGCCAGTGCAATTTCCATAAGGCGCTTTGTTTTTTCAGAGCAGAAGCAATGCTCAAGGTTGTAGCGCACCTCTGCAATCAACTGCTCTTTCGTAAATTCAGCCATATCCCTACTCCCCAACCTTAGTGATGATGCCAGCGGTTACCAGTTCTGCGGTGTTGGCCTCCTGGCGAAGTTGCTCGCCGCAATCCACGCAGTAGTTATCGCTTGGCTTGGCGCGACGGTGCTGACATTTGCCGTCAGGCCACTGGCAAATGGCGCAGAACTTCCCTTCAGGTGTCCAAGTGGTACCGCCGTCGTGTTTGCAGTACGACTGAAAGCGATGCTCGAGTTCTTCGTAAGTTGGTTTGGCTAATCTGCTCATTCGTCACCTCCCTGGCTAACGCCGATGGCGAAGCTACGCACCCCCTGCTGCACCCATGTGGAAAACTGATCGCTTTTGGCTGCCATCTCTACCGCGCTGGCCCGCACTTCAGCCAGGAAGGCGTCTGTGGCCGGGGTTTGCACATCGCACATGAATTCAAGAGCGGCATTGCCATCACCGTTGTTGAATTCCCACGCTGAGGAATAAAACTCGATTCCGGGCCATGTGGCGAGTTTGTTCATTTTCTCATTCAACGCCGCATTCTCAGCAGTCAGCGCCGCGCACTTGGCTTCGAGCGCGTTAGTAGCCGCCTGCCATGCATTCCACATGCCATCAAGTTCCGATTCGTCATCGTCAATCTTGTAGCCATCGCCATCGCGCCAGGCCGCCCAGCCGAATCTTGGAGGCTTTCCGTTGTGATAATTAATTTCCCACCACGTTTCGAATTCTTCTCTGCTGCTCATACTTCTGCTCTCCCGCCCCTGACTGAAGCCAGGCACTGATTGAATAGGTTGGTTAAAGGGTTGACCATGCCAAAGATGTACGGTGCGCTCTTGCTGTAGTTCCACACTTTCGCTCGGCCCAGCCATTGCCGGTGCACCTCACCCTGCTTGCTTAGTGATGCAAGAATCTGCGAGGTGACTTGCATCTCAAGACCTGTCGCGGCTGCAATAGCCGATGAAGCTCCTTCGTTTCCAGCCTCCAGATAGTCCAGAACCGCTTTACGCCGGTTCGCATGAAGCTCGGTCAACCGATAACGCTTGATGCCGTTATGGGCGCTGTAGATTTCAAGCTGGCCTGATTCTGTGAGTTCCCGGAGGAGTTGGGTAATGCGGGATTTTGGTGCGCCGGTTAAAGTGTGGAATTCTCTGGATGATGTCGGTTTGTTGGTTTCAAGGTGGTGAAGTATTTTTTCTCGGGTGTTCATGTGCCTTGCCTCACGTTATCGCCTGCCCAGACCTCGTTGTATTCAGAGACCGGCATGTTGGCGATGTAGTTGTACGGGGATGCTGTTTCGGTGGGTAAGAACTGGTGCGAGTTTGCATCGAGGTAAAGCGGTATTCCGCCTTCCCATCCCTCGCCGTTACGCTGCTTCTCAAGCATCAGGACAGATGCGGGAGCGGCCAGCGCCTTGCGTTCCTTGTCGTCCAGTTCCTCACCCTGCTGGTCTTTCTGAATGGCCTTCTCTCGAACCTTGTTGCGCCAGATGATGAAAAGGTTATCGGTGAGGTCGGTGATCGAACCTGAACCCTTAACGTCCATCTTGCCGGTAGGCTTCTCCTCGCTGTCTCCCTTGCGACTATGGGTAACGAGCAGGACGTGAGTATTGGTTTTGTTCTTGAAGTCACACAGAGCGTCTACGAAGGCTTTCTGGCCGTTGTAGTCGTCATCCCCTATTCCGCATTTCATCAGGCTGTCGATGATGAACAGCTCGATGCCGTAACGCTTCCAGGCGTAGGTGAAGATTTCGATCAGCCGATCAGCTTTGGCGGTTCCCGTCAGGCCGAATAGCCATAGCCGGTCATCGTAAAACTTGAAGGCCGATTCGATTTCAAGCTGCGGCGGCAGTTTCAGGCAGGTTGACTGCCGGGTCAGGCGTTTCAGCAGGATGCCGGGCTTAATCTCCAGTGAAGCGACGCAGGTCTTAACCCCCTGGCGCATGGCTTCCAGCGCCATATGCCCCACCACTTCGGTCTTGCCGTGGCCGTTAACGCCGTTGACCAGCGTCAGCTCAGCCTGGCGGAACGCGAAGTTGTGATTCAGGCATTCCCACGGGCTGTAGAACAGGCTTTGCTCTTTGCTGTAGAAGGCGTTGATGGTGTCCTGATAAAACTCCCTGGCGCTGTAAAGCTCCTCAGGGTCGAAAAATGATGCCCGTTCCAGATATCCCACGATGTCATCGGAAGAGATACCCGCCATCAGGCACTCGTTGATGTCTTTGTGAGGAAGTTTTACCAGGCGGCAACGGTGTTCACCCAGGCGGGTTGCAATTTCTCTGGCGGCTGTCTGGCCTACTTCGTCGCTGTCCATGCTGATCCAGATTTCGTCGAACCGGTCCAGGTTGTGATACTCGAATTCAATCCACTGCTGCTTGGCCCCCTTCCCCCCGCCAAACGGCACGGACAGCGCCGGGAACCCGTACTCGTAGTAACTCATGCAGTCGATTTCACCTTCGCAGAGGATGACGATCCGCATGTTCTTTGGGATAGCCTGCCAGCCATACAGACACGGCTCGCAATCACCCTCAGCCATGATGACCTTCTTACCGTCAGGCCGTTCGGTGCTGATGCGCTTGACCTGCAACAACTCACCGTCCCGCTTGTAGGGGAATGCCAGCGCGTCCAGCTCTCGCTCTCCGTTCCAGACCTTAGCCGCAGCAACCCCGTACAGCTTCGCCGTCTCTGCGGAGATACCGCGAGTGGCAAGATATTCGATGTGCTTTTCGGTTTTGGTGAGGTAGCGGGAGATTTTCTTGCGATCTGGCCGGGAGAATTTCTTTTGCTGCTTTGCTGCGAAGTGGTGGTCGTCGTCCTTGATGCCCAGAAACTCTTTGGCTTCGGTCATCGCCTGGTGTAACCCGCAATCCCTGACGGCTACCCAGAGGTCCAGCAGATCGCCAGCGGTTCCCTCTGCAAAGTCAGACCAGACTTTCTTCCCTGCCAGGTTAACCTTGAGGCTCTTCCCTGACTCCCCGTTGATACTGCCGGCCACCCATTCGTGACTTTCTCGCTTACCGTTTGGCAGCAGGTATTTCGCCACCCTTTCGACCTGATTCCATAGCAGGTCACTCAATTCGCTTGGCGTCGTCATGATGCCCTCAAATCAAACTTATTGAACCAGTACCGGACAAACCCATCGCTCAGTAAGCCGTGGTTGTAACCGGCAATTAGCAATGCCTTGAACCGTGATTTCATCGTGACCTCAGTAGTAAACGTATCCGCTCTTGCTGACGGTCACGGTTGGCTTCTGGCCTGACGATTCAAGGGATGCGGCTGGCTTCTCGTCCTCCCACCGCCTCCCGTTCAGGTAGGTTGCTGGATAAAGTTTCTCGAATCCGAACTGCTTACCCATCCGGGAGGAGATATCTCCTGCAAGGAACGAAGCGAACTGATCCGGGGTGCCACCGTTAGCGCGACGCCACTCCTGGTACTGAGTTCTGAATGCTGACTTGGCATTTTTCTTTCCGGTCTTACACATCCCTGCAAGCCAGAAAATCTTCTCGAATGCCTCATCGGTTGCCTGGTGTTTGTTTGAAGGCTGAGGTGGTTTTTCGTCCTCCGCTCGAACTTGTTCGGGCAGAGTGTTTTTAATGTCTTTATTGTCTTTTGTAATAGTGTCTTTTGTGTCCCCCTGTTTTGAGGGATTCGACTCCCTCAATTTGAGGGATGTTTTATCCCCTGTTTTGAGGGATTCCCCTCATTTTGAGGGATGCACCATTCATCGATGTTTTTGTTAGGCCCGAACATGCCGCCTTGCTGCTTGATGACGTTCATTCTGACAAGCTCTAACTTCGCTTCATTGCACCGTTTGACCGGCAACTTTGTGATCTCGCTAAGCTGAGAATCGCTGATCCTGTCCATCGGCTTATTCCACCCGTAGGTTTTACGCAGAATAGCGAGCAGCACTTTGAAGTGTCGCTTGGTCAGATCAGCGCCTGAATAAGCTTCAAGGAGCATATTTGACAGCCTGGCGTACCCATCATCGAGTTCTGCCACACGACGCTCCACGACCGTCAGAGACGGTCTGATTGGTGTTACTGTTGCAGGGCTACTCATGACCGTTCTCCTTCCGCTTTAGTTCTTCGATGATGGCTCTCAGCTTTACGCCAACAGCCGGGTTACAGGATTTGATGAACCGGTCACGAGCAATATTTTTATGTACTGCCGCCTGGTACAACCGAGGTTTTTTTGGCATAATTACTCCTGAAATTAGTGTTGTTGACGTGACACAGTGTTTGGAAGGCTCTTGAAGTTACCGCTTCAAGGGCTTTCGCTTTTTTGGTAGTACCCATCACATAATCCCCGGCGCCATAGCTGTCAGACTCGTTACGACAGCGGCTATAGACTCAGTCGGCAGCAACCTCAGCAATGCCTCAGCAGCTTCCCTGACCTCTTTCTCATGGCGTTTGATAGGCTCACCAAGCAACTTTGCCTGATGTGCTTCTCCACACTCTTTGATCGCTTCTGCTATCAGCTCAGACTCGGTTTTAGCGACCAGACCAAACTCACGCGCCACCTTCTCGTTATCACGCGCCATGACGGCGGTAATTACGGGAATCAGCATCATCAGGTTCTTGTCGTTCTTGGGGCCGGGCTCGTTAACCATGCGGAAGAAGTTCTGCTTTGTGTTGTGCTTTGATCATGCCAGGAGAAGACCTCTTCCCCCCTGTGCCATCCACTCCTGTGCGACGAGTTGGGATATGTGATCCTGAGCCGCCCCAGGCGTTGCTTTGTGCCATGCCCGAACAGCATCACGGATACGGTCGAGCTTACTGGTATTGCGCGGAACACCTTGATAAATCGATATCAACGGGGATGCGTTTCCAGTGTTATGATTTTGATAAGTAAGTGAATGCATATGTTTGCTCTTAATTAATCGAATGTTCTTGGCTGATTACTCAGCCGGTAAATTTGGTTCCAAATTGTTAAAGAGCGGTGTTGCTTACATGCTTGTCGGATGTGGGAACAGAGCTGGAAGGTCAGGCCGGAATTCATGAGCAGCCACCTTCCCGTCTACTGCCTTCACCAGGTCGGGCACGAAAGCTGGGGAAATGCGTTTCTTGCCGTTTAGCCAGTCACAGATCGTTGACTGCGCCTTGCCACAACGACGGGCCAGTTCTTTTTGACTGCCAGCAATGGCAATCGCTTTTTCTACTGCGGAGTTCTTCTCTACTGTTGGGGTCTTCATAATCACCTCAGCTATCAGTTTAAAGCGATTATGGATATCACTTTAGCGAATGTCAATCGCATAGGCGATTTTTTGCTAAATAATCGCTTGAGCGATAGGATTAAAGGGGTCATTTACAGAGGTGAATATGGGATTCTCAGAGCGCCTGTCGCAGGCGATGAAACTTGCTGGTTACACTCAAGGCCGTTTAGCCAAAGATGTCGGCATGGCTCAGTCCAGCGTCAATAAGCTGCTTAAAGATGCCAATGGTTCGCGCAAGACTGTTGAGATCGCCTCTGTACTCGGCGTTCGCCCTGAATGGCTGTCGACTGGTGAGGGAGAAATGGGTGCCGGTAGCCTCCGTGAGCCTAATGCGCTATACCAGGTAAAAGCCTCTGCAAATGGGATCTACCGCGTGGATGTACTCGACGTAAAAGCCAGCGCTGGCCCTGGCTCACTTGTGACCAGTGATTTCATTGAGACGATTAGAGCTATCGAATACACCACGGAACAGGCTCGAGTCCTTTTCGGCAATCGACCAGCTCATCATGTGAAAGTGATTACCGTTAACGGTGACAGCATGGATGGCACGATAAGTCCCGGAGATCAGATCTTCGTCGATACAGGCATTACGCATTTTGATGGGGATGGAGTTTACGTATTTGTGTTCGGCAAAACTCTGCACGTTAAGCGCCTACAGATGCAGCGTGACCGCCTGGCTGTCATCTCAGATAACCCGATTTATGAGAAATGGTACGTTGAGCCAGGGGATGAGGACACGTTCTACGTTATGGCTAAGGTCCTGCTCAGGCAGTCGATAGACTACAAACGATTCGCATAACCCGCTACGGCGGGTTTTTTATTGCCTATAAATCACCGCTTCGATTGTTTCCCGCCTTAAACGCGATACTCGCTTCACTTTTTTCACTTCGCTGATAAAAAAATATCACTTTAACATTCAACCATTTATCGCTTTATCTATTATAAATATCGTTTTGGCGATTGACTCAAATAATCGCTTTAGCTATTGTTAAGCCCAAGACGAACGGCGCACCACTACCGCCCCGTCATGCTCTTTAACAATATGCAGAGTTTTACAGCGTCAATGACCTGTTTAGACCCCTACACGAAAACGTGGCGTAGCACCGGGTGCGATCCGGCCGGTGTGAGGTTATCCCCGCGCGAGAGCGAGAACGGCGTGAGAATGGGCAACACTGGCAGGAAGTTGGCGCTGACCAATACAGGGAATGTTTTGGGGTGTGGTGACCGAGCCTAAAAGTAATCGTTAGTAACGCTCACAGGCGTGAAACGAATCGGGATGGCGGTGAGCGCAACTGTGATGGAGCTGCAACGTCACATTCACCACACCACCAAAGCATTTCAATGAGCGGGTCGAGTGGCCTGCGGTGAATAAACAAAGGGGTGAGGGTATGGCGAAACATGCGATTTTTGAGCTTTCTATGCCCAATCGTGGGTCATGGAATGGCGGCTGGTCTGGGGCGAGTGACAAGTACGTTAAGAGTCGCGAGTTGCCTTTGAAGGGCAACGATAACGTTAAGGATGGCGCTTACCATTACTACAATTTCGGCGACGGATGGGGTGCCGGAATCACGGTGAGAATTGTGGATGGTGCTAAGGCGAAGAATGCAGAAATCAAAGGCAGTAAGGGGTTCTGCGGCTACGACTGGATGATTGATAGCATCATGAAAAACGGAAAGATTGTTTATGAGAAGGCTGCGTAACGCGGCCTTTTTTACGCGGGTAACTACAGAGGGTAAGGGTATGGAGTTTAAAAAGGGAGATGTTGTTACGTGGTCAAGCCAGGCCGCGGGCAGCTGGAAGACGAAAACTGGTGTGATTACGGAAGTCTGGGAATACAAAAAACAAACGCGTTACACCGTAAAAGTTGATCCCAAGGAAGGGTCGACGGCTAAACCGAAGTTTTACTACCCGCGCACATCAGCACTACAGAAGGTGTCATGACCCGCTCCGGCGGGTTTTTTATTGCTCATACCCCAGCAACTTCACAGAGGTTGCTCAGTTATGAGACGGCGGCCATCCACCGCCACCCGTAAGTTTTCGCGCATCCAGGCGCAGGGGTTTTTTACGTTCAGCGGCCCGCACGGGCGGAGATGATTATGTCCAGACATTGTGAAAATTGCGGATGTGCTATCCGCTCCGGTTATTGCACCAACTGCCAGGAAGAAGCGTATATCGCCTTCGCCCAGGCTCCCGAAATGGAGTTCAGCGAAGAGTTTATGCGCGCTGCATTCCAGCAGGATTCCGAGAGTCGCAACCGGGAGGCCTCATGACAGTCACCCACAACGGCAAGCAGTACACCGCATCGAAGATAAACGATAACGAGTGGAAGCTCTCATCGGTCGATAAGCCGCGTGAATCCATAACCCTGAACCGTCAGCAGATGGCGTATGCCGGGTTGCTTGAGCAGGTGGAGAAACAATCATGATTGCCCACTACGGAACCACCCCCATCATTCGCCAGTGTATCGAGCCTGGCATGATGGCGCTGCACGAAGGCCGCACCTACCGCGTGTCAGCTGTCATCCACGAACGCAAATGGGTGTACCTGCACACCGATGCGGAAATCATCCGGGTTAACGACCGCGTGATCGACGTGCTGCTCGACGGCACCGGCCAGCCAATTCAGCACTGAGGGGATGAGCATGCAAATCAAGGAAACCAAAAACGTATGGATGGTGCTTGGTAACACTGACCTTACGGAAGGCAGAGGCAGGTCGTTAGTTCTGCATGTATGCGAAACCAAAGAGACTGCCATTCGCTTAGGAAAAGGCCGTTATGTCATGGGCAGCGATTGCCCGATTGAGCAAACTACTGCTGTAAGGGTTGGTTATCGCTGGCTTGCGCCGGTCGAAATTGAACCTGAGTCATCAGCAGATAAGGACTTGCGCATCAAGAGAGAACAGCGCGAATTGCTCATGAAGAAAATGCGAGAGCAAGGTTTCTCAGAAGAAGAGATCGCCATTCTCGGAAAGTAATCCCCCACCCCATTTCACATCTGGCAGCCAATCGGTGCCGGGTGACGCATAACCAGATTTCAGGAGTAACCCATGGCCGCATATCGCGCATACGACCACATAGAGGACCGTCACTGGGTCGAGCAGCAGTTAACCGACGAGAAAGAGGACTGGATTGATAAGCGTGCGCAGGAGATTATCGCCATCCTTCCGAAAGATGCCGTCAGCCTGTTCCTTTTCTCTGTGCCAGCCAATTCCAACCCACGCGAAGGCCTGCGCCATGACAGCGCTATAGAGGCTTATAACAACCTTGCAACGGCAGTGGCATACGCCCAGGCAGAGCATGACTGGGAACACCGCACCGGCTGCCCGTTCTGAAAACAGATTATCAGGAGTAAATGATGAGCTTCAGCATCGTTGAGTTCGTTAAACAGCAGGAGCCGCTCTTTGCCGGGGCGGTCACTGATCAGTCCGTAACGTGGGCGAAAGAAAGCCAGTTCGCAATTCAGGCATTTCAGCGAAACGACAGGCTGGCTACAACGGCAATCAGCAACCCGGCCAGCGCACAGAACGCGATCATCAACGTGGCCGCCATCGGCATCACGCTGAACCCGGCAAGCAAGCTGGCGTATCTGGTGCCGAGAGACGGCATGGTGTGTCTCGATATCAGCTATATGGGCCTGCTTCACCTCGCACAGGCTACCGGCTCCATCAAGTGGGGCCAGTGCAAGCTGGTCTACTCAAACGACACCTACGAGTCGAACGGCCTCGATACTGCGCCAACTCACAAATATAACGCCTTCGGTGACCGCGGCGCGGTGGTTGGCGGCTACTGCACGGTGAAAACGCCTGATGGTGACTACCTGACGGAAGAAATGAGCCTTGCAGAGATTAAGGCTACAGAAGCAACCAGCAAGGCCAAGAACGGCCCCTGGAAGAACTTCTGGGAGGAGATGGCGCGTAAGACCATCGTCAAGCGCGCCAGTAAGTATTGGCCCCGCGCTGAGCGTCTGGATAACGCGATCCACGTCATCAACGAAGATGAGGGAATCCACCATGAGCCGGTTATGGCCCACACGCCAGAAAGCGAAGTAATCCTGTCTGAAGAGCAGAGAAAGCAGGAACTTCACGACAAGGTTTCGGCGCTGTGCGATGAAATGGAACGCGCTGAAACCATGCACGACCTGAAAATGCACTTCCAGGCGGCCTACAGAATGACGGCCGGCATGAAGCTGCAGCAGAACGTTCAGGCCATCTACAGCGAGTGCAAAATGAAGTTTGAGGAGGTGGCGCAATGACCGCCCTCTACAAAATAGCCAATGACTTCGCCAAGCTGACAGACTCCGATATGGACCCGGAGATGATTGCCGACACCCTGGACGGCATCGAGTGGGAGCTTGAAGCGAAAGTGGAGCAGATCCTGGCGGCCTGCAAAAACGAGCAGGCCTATGCGGAGACGCTAAAAGAAGAGTCCCGCAAACTGGCTGAACGTGCAAAGGCTGCAGAGAACCGAGTGGTTAGCATGAAGGAGTATGTTGCCCGGTCTCTCGATACCGCAGGCAAGACTTCCATCAAAGCCGGGGTCCACCAAGTAACCGTCAGGGCCCCATCCAAGTCAGTTGAGATTACCGATGCCGCCGCCCTGCCCGCTGAATATGTCGAATATGAAACCACCATCAAAGCGGACAAGTTGGCTATCAAGCATAAGCTCGAAGCCGGAATCGATATCCCCGGCGCGCGCATCAAAGTCGGTAAGCCATCCCTTCTTATCAAGTAGGCACCATGGAAAGAAAAGGACTCTATCAGGTCAGAGGAAACCAATTGAGCCACGGAAGGCCATGGGACGCATCAGACATCGCATCTGTCAGGGAAATGGCTGGCTCCATTCATTCAAAGCATATCGCCAGAAAAATCAATCGCTCATACGAATCACTTCGCCAGATGTGCAAGCGCGAGGGCATTAGTTTGCGGCTTGTCAGTGACAAAGCTTGCTCCATGAGCGCGAAATTAACTGACCGGGATTATATCGGTCGCTTAGGTCACGTGAGGAACGACTGATGAAACAGTGGTCACGAGAAGAATTGGCGCTCCTGTGGCGCCACAACAATACCGAAGTCGCAGCAATGACCGGGCGCAGCATCGAGGAGGTAGGCGATCGCCGCCTGCAGGCCAATATCGAGCGCAACGGGTGGGATAAGAAAGACCCGGCGGCGGTGACTAAATGGGAGGCGGCATGACCGATTACACCGGAAGTAACACGCCAGCAGATCAGCGTGATTTATGGCGAACGCCACCGGCACTGTTCGCCGCACTGGATGCTGAGTTCTGCTTTCAACTGGACGCCGCCGCAGCACCTCATAACGCACTATGCCGCAAGTTCATCACCGCCGAGCAGAACACGCTGGAAACACCGTGGGCCGATTACCTCACCATTCCAGGATATGCCTGGTTGAATCCACCTTATAGCGACATCACGCCATTCGTGAAGAAAGCAGCGGCAGAGAGCAAGAATCAGATCGGCACCGTCATGCTGGTTCCGGCTGATACGTCCGTCGGCTGGTTCCGTGAGGCTATCGAGACTGCCAGCGAGGTGCGCTTCATCACTGCCGGGCGGCTGGCATTCATCAACCCGGTCACCGGTAAGCCGGTATCGGGTAACAATAAAGGATCGATGCTCATCATCTGGCGACCGTACCAGCGCACACACTGCGAGTCCACTTTCGTGGAGCGCGACGTATTAATGACTTTCGGAGCGAAACTTCTCGCCCGGCGAGAGGCGGCATGAAGCGAATGACTACCGAACAGGAGAATGCCTTGCGCGCTACGGCAAGAAAATGCAGCGATGAGCTAAAGGCTGAGCTGGCGAAGAAGCCAAGGCCGAAATTCGACACAGTCAGCAGGCCGCTACTGGCTAAGCACTTCGAGAAGATAAAGGGACTTGGTGTCCCTTTTTTATTATTCGTCTACACGATTGGTCGGATCAACGGCCAGTTTAAGGAGCACTGACCATGGCTGCCATCATCGGCAATAAACCCTGGGCGCTCTACAACGAAATCGACCCATTCGCAGCTCAATGGCTGCGTAACCTGATCGCCGGCGGTCACATCGCGCCTGGCGAAGTTGACGAACGGAGTATTGAAGATGTCACACCTGACGACCTGCGAGGATTCACCCAGGTACACATGTTTGCAGGGATTGGGGTCTGGTCCCATTCCCTCCGCCTCGCCGGATGGCCTGACGACAAACCGGTCTGGACAGGTTCCTGCCCGTGCCAGCCTTTCAGCGCGGCAGGCAAAGGAGATGGGTTTGCTGACGAGCGGCACCTTTGGCCAGCCTTCTTCCACCTCATCAGCGAGCGCAGACCTCAGCATGTCTTTGGCGAGCAGGTTGCAGCTGGTAACGCAAACGCATGGTTCGACCTTGTACAGGCAGACCTGGAAGGAATGGACTACACCTTCGGGCTTGTGCCGTTTACGTCAGCGGGCATCGGTGCTCCGCACATCAGAGAGCGGGCCTACTGGGTGGCCCACGCCAACAGCCAAATCGACGACCGGCGCGGGAACGTCCGGGCGCATGGGTGGGATGAATATTCAGACGGCGGTAACCCTGGCAAGCTGGCCGACTCCAACCACGATCGACAACAATCAGGTTGCGGGTCATGCGGCGGCGGCAAATGCGCCAAAGCGCGGATCCACTCTGGGCGGAGCCTCGAGGCTTGCGGGCTGGGTAACTCCAACGTCTCGGGATTGGAAGGATTCTGCGGGGATGACGGCTCAGCGGGATGGAAAGGACAGGCTGGATCAGCTGCCGCGTCAGGCGTACACATGCGGCCCCTTGAGGTTAACGGTTTTTGGCGTGATGCAGACTGGCTCTTATGTCGAGATGGAAAATGGCGTCCAGTTGAACCCGGCACATTCCCGCTGGTTGATGGGGCTGTCGCACGCCTGGGACGAGTCGAGTCCGGGGTGGCAAGAATGGCAAGCAGCAACCGCACCGGAAGACTCAGAGGTTACGGCAACGCCATAAACGCACAGGCGGCCGCCGCTTTCATTAGTGCTTATATGGAGTCAGCCAATGTTCAAGCTAATCCAGCGCGGCCAGATATTCGCTGACCAGCATAACTGGCCCGTAATTATTCATTCCACCACATCAGAAGTGGTCCGCTACTGGCGACAGGGGCGGATCAACACCGCTTCAATCGACCGCTTTATTAACGATTTCGAACCGCTAGACCACCGGGAGGCGGAGCAGATCCGCGCCGAACTTGAGACGAGCGAGCACATTAAACGGCTTCGCGCTATGCGTGCGGCATGAGGAGAGATTATGTCAGACCAAAGCAAATTTTATGATTATTACATGGTTGAAGGCGATGAAGTGAAGTCGCTTATTGCAGGTTATGACGATATCAGAGAGCAGCGTAACTCTATTCTGCCTGAAGCGGCAGGCAAGGTCGGCGCTATTGCGTGGACAACTTCCAGCGGATGGGGTGGTGGCGGAGGTTTGCTTAATGGATTTGTGTGGGAGAAGGGATATCAATTCCCCTGCCCTATGACCATTAAGCGTGAAGAGATGTTTGATGGTAAGCGAGTGGTGCTGGGAAGAGGGAAAGGGAATACAAAAGAGGGCCGGGCTTTCAACAAAGAGCTCGACTCGGTAATGGAGGAAGCCAACAAAAAGCTGAAATCTCTGCCTGAGTGGAAAGACTACATCGTTAACCACTACGGAATTATGCGAACCGGCATCGGCGGCCAGTCTGGGCGTGGCTTCGGTTTCGCGATGCTCTCTACTTATGGCGGTAAGCACCCGGGCCGTGATGACTGCTTGGTATTCGCTATCCCGAACAATAAAGAAGAGCGGCATGGCGAAATAGAGATACCTGGAAGCTTCCAGAAAATAACCTACGGGCAGTTTTACGACATCGTTAACCAGCCGAATGAATGACGCAACTGATAGCCAGTTATGAGCTGGCTATTGGGTGCGAATGCACTGCCACGTTATCCCCCCCCCTTTCCCCGGCCATAGTGCCGGGATTCTTTTGCCTGGAGAAAACCATGAGCGACATTATTCAGCTGGTACCGAATAAATGGGTCACAGAGGAACTTTTAACTGCGACAACCGGCATGTCAAAGCACATGATTCAGCATGCCCGCCGGTCAACCTGGATGGAGGGAAAGCATTATCGCCATGTTGCCCCTGATATGGCACCCAAGCAAAACAGCCCAATCATGTATAACCGCGATGAGATAAACCACTGGATCGAGCACCAAAGTCCAGCGAAACGCCGGAGAATATCTGCTTAAATGTCCTTTGGCACATCAAACGAGGAATGATTATGGCAGCATACCCAACAGGCGTAGAGGTTCATGGAGAATCGTTACGCATATGGTTCATATATCAGGGGAAGCGTGTCAGGGAAAATCTCGGCGTTCCTGACACGCCGAAAAACAGGAAAATGGCAGGTGAGCTTCGGGCTTCGGTCTGCTTTGCGATAAAGACAGGCACATTCAATTATGCCTCACAATTCCCGGATTCATCGAACTCAGAGAAATTCAGTACCGTCAGAAAGCAAATCTCACTACTTGAACTGAAATCGAAATGGCTTGGCCTTAAGGAGATGGAGCTTAGCCTCGGGACGTTGAGGCGTTACGATTGCCACCTCACAACAACTATCGAAACAATTGGTGAGCACAGGTACATCGGCAGCCTGAACACTGAAGATATCCTTAGTGCCAGGAAGGAGCTACTGAACGGCTGGCAGAAGACCAGGCATGGCCTAAATCACCCGCCCAAAAAGGGAAGAAGCGTTCCTACAGTCAATAGCTATATGGCATGTCTTGGCGGGATGCTGGGCTTTGCTTTCAAAAGTGGCTACCTGAAAACCGATCTGATGGCAGGTATTACCCCGCTCGCAAAAGAAAGGCCCGTTCCAGATCCTCTTACTTCTGGCGAGTATCAGCGAGTGGTTGCAGCCTGCCCAACGCTGCAGTTTCAGAATATGGTTATCTTTGCGGTAAATACAGGCGTCAGGCATGGCGAACTAAGCGCGTTAGCCTGGGAGGATGTGGATACTGTTAACTGGACTGTTACGGTGTCACGGAACTATTCCCTGAAGGGTAACTTCACCCTGCCAAAAACCAACGCCGGGATTCGAACCATACAGCTGACCCGGCCAGCAATTGATGCCCTCAAGGCGCAAATGCCACTGACAAGAATGATGGCATCCCACAAGGTAAGCGTCAGCCTACGGGAATACAAAAAAAAGAGAACCGATGAATGCACCTTTATATTCTCCCCGTCGATTACTTCAATGAACGGTAAGAAGACGATGTGCTACGTTCCCGGATCCATTAATTCAGCATGGCGCACTGCCCTGCGTCGAGCAGGCGTCCGGCAAAGACGGTCTTATGAAACCAGAAACACATATGCGTGCTGGGCACTGGTCGCCGGAGCGAACCCAAATTTCGTTGCGCACCAGATGGGCCATTCGTCAGCGCAAATGCTATTCACGGTTTACGGTAAATGGATGACCGAGAATAACCATGACCAAGTGGGCATTTTGAACGCATCATTTACTCAAAATGCCCCACTGATGCCCCATAGAAAAACCGCATAACCTTAAGTATCTGATTTAACATATCAATATCACTTCAATCATGATTCATCTGGATGAGCAAGGTCGGCTCCTTTGCCTTTAGCTTCCTGCCGGTGATGTTCTGTATCGCCATCCCGCTGGGGCTGGCCCGCGAAAACAAAGGCGTGGCGGCCTTTGCCGGGTTTGTGGGCTACGCGGTGATGAACCTGGCGGTTAACTTCTGGCTGACCGCCAAAGGCATTCTGCCGACCACCGACGCGGCAGTGCTGAAAGCCAATAACATTCAAAGCGTAATTGGTATTCAGTCAATTGATACCGGCATCCTCGGGGCCGTGATCGCGGGTGTGATCATCTGGATGCTGCATGAACGTTTTCACAATATCCGCCTGCCGGATGCGCTGGCCTTCTTCGGCGGCACCCGTTTTGTGCCGATTGTAACCCTGGTAGTGATGGGCCTGTTTGGTCTGATCATTCCGCTGATTTGGCCAGTATTTGCCATGGGCATTACCGGCATTGGCCGTATTATCAACAGCGCCGGTGATTTTGGTCCGATGATCTTCGGTACCGGTGAGCGTCTGCTGTTGCCTTTCGGACTTCAGCATATTCTTGTCGCCCTGATCCGCTTCACGGAAGCGGGCGGCACGATGGAGGTGTGCGGTCACGATGTGAGCGGTGCGCTGACCATCTTCCAGGCGCAGTTAAGCTGCCCGACCACCCACGGCTTCTCGGAGAGCGCTACCCGCTTCCTCTCCCAGGGGAAAATGCCAGCCTTCCTCGGCGGCCTGCCGGGTGCGGCGCTGGCGATGTACCACTGCGCCCGTCCGGAAAACCGTCATAAGATTAAGGGCCTGCTGATCTCCGGCGTTATCGCCTGCGTGGTCGGCGGTACCACTGAACCGATCGAGTTCCTGTTCCTGTTCGTGGCACCGGTGCTGTATCTCATTCACGCCGTGCTAACCGGCCTGGGCTTTACCCTCATGGCGGTGCTGGGTGTCACCATCGGTAATACCGACGGCAACGTGATTGATTTTGTGGTGTTCGGTATCCTGCACGGCCTGTCGACCAAGTGGTATCTGGTGCCGGTGGTGGCCGCGATCTGGTTTGCGGTCTACTACGGGATCTTCCGCTTCGCCATCACCCGCTTTAACCTGAAAACACCGGGACGCGATATTGAGAGCGCGGCGAGCGTGGAGCAGGCGGTGGCGGGTGTGACCGGCAAATCCGGCTACAATACGCCAGCGATCCTTGCGGCGCTGGGCGGTGCGGATAACATTACCTCGCTGGATAACTGCATCACCCGCCTGCGCCTGTCGGTGGCGGATATGTCCAAAGTGGACACCAACGCCCTGAAGGCCAATCGCGCTATCGGCGTGGTTCAGCTCAACCAGCACAATTTGCAGGTGGTGATCGGCCCGCAGGTACAGTCAGTGAAAGATGAGCTGGCGACCCTGATGCGAACAGTAGAAGCCTGATGCCTCAACCCCCTCGCCATGAGGGGGTTCTCTTTTAAGGAGACGTTATGTTTGATTTTTCCACCGTCGTGGATCGTCACGGCACCTGGTGTACTCAATGGGACTATGTTGCTGACCGCTTCGGCGCCGCCGATCTACTGCCGTTTACCATCTCGGACATGGATTTTGCCACGGCCCCCTGCATCATCGAGGCCCTGCAAGCCCGCATCAGCCACGGAGTGTTTGGCTACAGCCGCTGGAAAAACGACGAATTCCTTGGGGCGGTAGCGCAGTGGTTCCGGCAGCGCTTCAACAGCTCCATCGATACCCGCGCCATCGTCTATGGCCCCTCGGTGATCTATATGGTGTCGGAGCTGATTCGCCAGTGGTCCAACGCAGGCGACGGGGTGGTGATCCACACCCCGGCCTACGACGCGTTTTACAATGCCATTGCGGGCAATAACCGTCAGGTGGTGCCTGTTGGCCTGCATAAGACGGCGGCGGGCTGGCAGTGCGATATGGCCGAACTGGAAGCGGTACTGGCACAGCCGCAGAACAAAATCCTGCTGCTCTGTAGCCCGCACAACCCGACCGGCAAGGTCTGGACCCGGAACGAGTTAGCGACCATGGCTGAACTCTGTGCGCGGCACGGCGTGGCGGTCATCAGCGATGAAATTCATATGGATATGGTATGGGGCAACCATCAGCACATTCCCTGGTGCGAAGTGGCGCAGGGAAAATGGGCGCTTCTCACCTCCGGCTCCAAGAGCTTTAATATTCCTGCGCTTACCGGCGCATACGGTTTGATCGGTGATGAAGCCAGCCGCATGGACTATTTGCAGGCGCTGAAGGGGCGAGACGGCCTCTCTTCGCCGTCGGTGCTGGCGCTGGTGGCGCACATTGCCGCCTACCAACAGGGAGACGCCTGGCTGGATGCGCTGCGCAATTATCTGGAGACCAACCTGCACTATGTAGCCGACAGACTCAATGGTGCCTTTCCCGCGTTAAACTGGCAGCCACCAGAGGCGACCTATCTGGCGTGGATCGATCTGCGACCGCTAAATATCGACGACCGAAAGCTGCAAAACGTGCTGATTGAGCAGCAAAAAGTAGCGATTATGCCGGGATGTACCTATGGTGAAGAGGGTATCGGTTTTATCCGACTCAATGCCGGTTGCCCGCGCAGTAAACTGGAGCAAGGGGTGGAACGACTGATTACCGGGATTCACACCCTGCGGTAATAGCATTGCGCAACGGATATTTATCTTGCGCAATTAGCTTTTTGCTCCGTTTTATTTTTATAATGTGTCGCACTTTACCTAATAAAGAGTGCGACCATGATTGATACCACCCTCCCGTTAACTGACGTTCATCGCCACCTTGATGGCAACATCCGTGCCCAGACCATTCTTGATCTTGGTCGCCAGTATAATTTAGCCCTGCCCGCACAAACCCTTGAGTCGCTGATCCCGCATGTGCAGGTAACAGAAAACGAACCGGATCTGGTGAGCTTTTTAAGCAAGCTCGACTGGGGGGTAAAAGTCCTCGCCTCGCTGGAAGCCTGCCGTCGCGTTGCCTTCGAGAATATTGAGGACGCCGCGCGCAACGGTCTGCATTACGTTGAACTGCGTTTCTCGCCGGGCTATATGGCGATGTCCCACAACCTGCCGGTTGACGGTGTGGTAGAGGCGGTGATCGCTGGCGTTCGCGAAGGCTGTAAAGCCTTTAATGTGGAAGCTCGTCTGATTGGGATCATGAGCCGTACTTTTGGCGAAGCCGCTTGTCTTCAGGAACTCGAAGCCCTGCTGGCTCACCGGGAACATATCACTGCGGTCGATCTGGCGGGCGACGAGCTGGGCTTCCCGGGCAGTCTGTTCCTCTCCCACTTCAATCGCGCCCGCGATGCAGGCTGGCACATCACCGTCCATGCCGGTGAAGCGGCGGGCCCGGAGAGCATCTGGCAGGCGATCCGCGAGCTGGGTGCCGAACGCATCGGCCATGGGGTGAAAGCGGTGGAAGACCGCGACCTGATGGACTTCCTGGCGGCACAACGCATCGGGATCGAATCCTGTCTGACCTCCAACATTCAGACCAGCACCGTGGCGACGCTGGCGCACCACCCGCTGAAAACCTTCCTTGAGCACGGGGTAATGGCCTCGCTGAACACTGACGATCCGGCAGTTCAGGGAGTCGATATTATTCACGAATACACGGTGGCCGCCCCGCAGGCCGGACTGAGCCGCGAGCAGATTCGCCAGGCGCAGATCAATGGTCTGGAGATGGCATTTTTAACGCCTGCCGAGAAGCAGGCGCTGCGCGACAAGGTCGCACGCGGATAAGAAAAAGCCCGGCAATGCCGGGCTTTTTTTCAGGCCAGACAGAGGGTCGCGCGATGTTTCGCGGACTCGATACCCAGCTCAATCAGTTCCATAATCTGAATCGCCTGGCTTGCCGGAACCGGGTTCTCCCCGTCGCCGTTCAGCGCATCGCGAATACCGGCATAATAGGCCGGGTAGTTGCCCGGCAGCGTCAGCCAGGTCTCTTCCACACGCTCTTCCCCTTCCACGCGGGTCAGCACGCCGTCACGCATGTCATAGCCCCAGTCTTCCTGCGGCAGACGTTCGCCGTTTTTCAGACGATCTTCCTGCGGATCGAGACCGAACTTCACATAGCTGCCGCGGGAGCCATGCACGATGTAACGTGCGGATTCCGCCGCCGCCATCATGGTGCCATGCAGTACCACGCGCCGCTGCGGATAGCTTAACACCGCATGGAAGTAGTCCGTGGCCTGCGCGCCAGGGCGCAGCTGGGCCAGATCGACGTTCAGGCTCACCGGCAGACCAAAGAGGTTAACGGCCTGGTCAAGCAGATGTGGGGCCAGATCGTACCAGATGCCGCTGCCCGGACCCGCCTGCTCACGCCAGCGATTACGCACCTGCGGACGGAAACGGTCGAAATGTGATTCGAAGAATGCCACTTCCCCCAGAGAGCCATCGGCAATGAGGGCTTTAACGGTGAGGAAGTCGCTGTCCCAGCGGCGGTTGTGGAAGACGGAGAGCAGTTTACCCAGGCTTTTCGCCAGCGCGTCCAGTTCCCGCGCCTGTGACAGTGTCACGGTAAAGGGTTTATCCACCACCACATGCTTGCCCGCTTCAAGGGCCGCTTTTGCCAGCGGGAAATGGGTGTCGTTCGGTGTCGGGATAACAATCAGATCGATATTGGGATCGTTAAACAGATGCTTCGGCTCAGAAACCACCGGCACGGTTGGCCAGTCGGCATGGACTTTCGTCGCATCGCTGCTGGAAATTGCTGCCAGCTCCATCCCCGGAGTGCCATCAATCAGCGGGGCATGAAACGTTTTACTCGCATAACCATAACCTATTAATCCCACACGGATTTTGTCGCTCATGAAATCGCCTCTCATCTTTTGACCTGCATATTTCACACTATCTCCTCTCCCGTCACAATAGATTAATCTGGCGGACCTTGCCCTAAAGCAAGAGAAGCAATCAGTAATTTCTGATTAACTTTTATAACTCGCTGAATACAATCGCAAAACATCCATGTAAAGCGCTTGCTCAGCGGCATATCGCGCTGTAAAATTCTGGATCTGTATTTATGGATAAAACATTACCAAGAATCATGACGACAATAATTAATCGCATTATCGAGTTAGCGGGATGGATAGTACTGGGCGTGTCGGTGATACTGCTCGCCATTGCCAGTCATATTGATAACTACCAGCCCCCTGAACCGGTAAATACGGTCAACCAGGCCAAGCCTCATACGCTCATCAAAAATAGTGACATATGATGTCAGTTGCTTATTGCCAGCCGTCATGAACAGCGTTAACCTTCTTCGCCAGGCGTCGACCGACGCCTGATTTCATCAGTCAAGAAAAGTCTTATTTTTGCCGGTGCGCTTTGGCAAACCGTTTACGTCTTATTTGAACCGTTTATTATTCGACCGAATTACTCCTTTGGCATTACTCACTCTTATATGGAAAATTATTAAAATGACAGTTCAGGACTATTTATTAAAATTTCGCAAAATTAATTCCCTTGAAAGCCTGGAAAAGCTGTTTGACCACCTGAACTACACCCTGAGTGACAATCAGGATATTATCAGCATGTACCGCGCCGCTGACCATCGCCGCGCTGAGCTGGTCTCTGGCGGACGCCTGTTCAACATTGGCGAAGTGCCTAAGTCGGTGTTGCGTTACGTGCTCTAAAAGGGTACCCATTGCCCGGAAATGTTATATACTCTCGCCCCTGCTAATTTGCAGTTCGCGCTTTTCGCTGACTATCGGGAGAGAACATGACCACAACGGCTGGAGAAAAAATTGGCGGCTGGTTACTTGCTCCGCTCGCCTGGCTGCTGGTTGCATTATTAAGTGCCTCGCTGGCGCTGGTACTTTATTCCACTGCACTAATTACGCCGCATGCACTTAAAACGCTGGGCGCGCAAAATACCTCCGCTATCGTTATGTGGTTTATTTCTTTCGCCTTTGCGATTGCCATGTGGTACTACACGCTGTGGCTGACCATCGCGTTTTTTAAACGCCGCCGCAGCGTGCCTAAGCACTATATTATCTGGCTGCTGGTCTCTGTCTTGCTGGCCGTGAAAGCCTTCGCCTTTTCGCCGGTTTCCGATGCGCTGGCAGTGCGTCAACTCCTCTTCCCACTGCTGGTGACCGCGCTGTTCGTGCCGTACTTTAAGCGCTCGGCCCGCGTAAAGAACACCTTTGTGAACCCGTAATAACCTTACAGTTAACCTGTTGTCGCCTGCGCCGGTTTATCCGATAATAGGCGGCTTTTTTATGTCAGGCTGAATAATGACCGATTACTTACTGCTCTTTGTCGGCACGGTGCTGGTAAACAACTTCGTTCTCGTGAAGTTCCTTGGCCTGTGCCCATTTATGGGCGTATCCAAAAAGCTCGAAACGGCAATGGGGATGGGGCTGGCCACCACCTTCGTGTTGACCCTCGCCTCGATCTGCGCCTGGTGGGTGGATACCTGGATTTTAATCCCCCTCGGCCTGACTTATCTGCGTACGCTGGCCTTTATTCTTGTTATCGCTGTGGTGGTGCAGTTCACCGAAATGGTGGTGCGTAAAACCAGCCCGGCGTTATACCGCCTGCTCGGCATCTTCCTGCCGCTGATCACCACCAACTGTGCGGTGCTCGGCGTGGCGTTGCTCAACATTAACCTTGGGCACAATTTCCTGCAGTCGGCACTGTACGGTTTTTCCGCCGCGGTCGGCTTCTCGCTGGTGATGGTGCTGTTTGCGGCGATCCGCGAACGCCTGGTCGCGGCGGATATTCCGGCACCGTTTCGCGGTAACGCCATCGCGCTGGTTACCGCCGGTCTTATGTCTCTGGCCTTTATGGGCTTTAGTGGTCTGGTGAAGTTGTAATGAATGCAATCTGGATTGCCATTGCTGCCCTCGGTGTTCTGGGGCTGCTGTTTGGCATCATTCTCGGTTACGCCTCACGCCGCTTCGCGGTGGAGGATGACCCGATTGTCGAAAAAATTGATGAGCTGCTGCCGCAAAGCCAGTGCGGGCAGTGCGGCTACCCTGGCTGTCGCCCTTACGCAGAGGCGGTGGGCAACGGCGGCGAAAAAATTAACCGCTGTGCGCCTGGCGGCGAAGCGGTGATGCTGAAGATTGCCGGACTGCTGAACGTCGACCCTCAGCCGGTCGATGGTGATGAAAGCGCACAGGAGCCGGTGCGCATGCTGGCGGTGATCGATGAGCCCAACTGCATCGGCTGCACCAAATGTATTCAGGCCTGCCCGGTAGATGCCATTGTGGGTGCCACGCGCGCCATGCATACCGTGATGGAAGACCTGTGTACCGGCTGTAACCTCTGTGTCGCCCCCTGCCCGACCCAGTGCATTGAGTTACGCCCGGTAGCCACCACGACCGATAGCTGGAAATGGGATCTTCAGACCATTCCGGTGCGCATTATTCCTGTGGAACAACATGCTTAAGTTATTTTCTGCCTTCAGAAAAGAGAAGATCTGGGATTTCGATGGCGGTATTCATCCGCCAGAGATGAAAACCCAGTCCAGCGGCACGCCGCTGCGCCAGATCCCGCTGGCCAACCGTTTTATTATCCCCCTTAAACAGCACATCGGTGCTGAGGGTGAGCTGTGCGTTAAACCTGGCGACAGCGTGTTACGCGGCCAGCCGCTGACCTTTGGACGCGGACGTATGCTGCCTGTGCATGCCCCTACCTCCGGCACCGTGGTGGCGATTGCTCCTCATACCGTTGCCCACCCTTCCGCCCTCTCTGAGCTGTGCGTCATCATCGACGCCGACGGCGAAGATCGCTGGATTGAGCGCGACGGCTGGAGCGACTACCGCAGCCACAGCCGCGAGGCGCTGATCGAGCGCATTCACCAGTCTGGCGTCGCCGGTCTGGGCGGCGCGGGCTTCCCGACCGGCAACAAACTGCAAGGCGGCGGCGACAAGATCAAAACCCTGATTATCAACGCCGCCGAGTGCGAGCCGTACATCACCGCGGACGATCGTCTGATGCAGGACTGCGCCGCGCAGATCGTCGAGGGCATTCGCATCCTCGTGCACATTCTGCAGCCGCAGGAAGTGCTGATCGGCATTGAAGATAACAAACCGCAGGCCATCTCCATGCTGCGTGCGGTACTGGCGGGCAGCCATGATATCAGCCTGCGCGTTATCCCCACCAAGTACCCCTCCGGTGGCGCCAAGCAGTTGACCCAGATTTTAACCGGCAAGCAGGTTCCGCACGGCGGTCGTTCGTCTGACATTGGCGTCCTGATGCAGAACGTCGGCACCGCCTATGCCGTTAAACGTGCGGTTGTTGACGGCGAGCCGCTTACCGAGCGCGTCGTTACCCTGACCGGTGAATCGGTTAGCCGTCCCGGCAACGTCTGGGCGCGTCTGGGCACGCCGGTTCGTCATCTGCTGGATCAGGCCGGGTTCTGCCCGAGCTCTGAGCAAATGGTAATTATGGGTGGGCCGCTGATGGGCTTTACCCTGCCGTGGCTGGATGTCCCGGTGGTAAAAATCACCAACTGCCTGCTGGCCCCGTCCGTCAGCGAGATGGGCGAAAAGCAGGAAGAGAAAGGCTGTATTCGCTGCAGCGCCTGTGCCGATGCCTGCCCGGCGGATCTGCTGCCTCAGCAGCTCTACTGGTACAGCAAAGGGCAGATCCACGATAAGGCGAAATCCCATAACCTGGCCGACTGCATTGAGTGTGGCGCCTGCGCCTGGGTCTGCCCGAGCAATATTCCGCTGGTGCAATATTTCCGCGTCGAGAAAGCCGAAATCTACGCCATCGCCCAGGAAGAGAAACGCGCTGCCGAAGCCAAAGCACGGTTTGAAGCGCGCCAGCAGCGCCTTGAGCGCGAGAAAGCCGCCCGCGAAGAGCGCCATAAGAAAGCGGCAGTTCAGCCTGCGGCGAAAGACCAGGATGCCATTAATGCTGCCCTGGCGCGTGTGCGTGAGAAGAAAGCCACCGCGACAGAAGATGTGGTGATCCCGGCGGGTCAGCGCCCGGATAACAGCGAGATGATTGCCGCCCGCGAAGCGCGCAAAGCAGAGGCCCGCGCCCGTCAGGCGGAAAAAGCGCAGGCTGCCGCCGCATCAACAGAAGCCGATCCGCGTAAAGCGGCGGTCGAAGCGGCGATTGCCCGCGCAAAAGCCCGCAATGCGGCGCAACCGGAAGAGAGCCAGAGCGAGCCAGCGCCAGTCGATCCGCGTAAAGCCGCGGTCGAAGCGGCCATCGCCCGTGCTAAAGCCCGCAAGGCGGCGCAACCGGAAGAGAGCCAGAGCGAGCCAGCCTTAGTCGATCCGCGTAAAGCGGCGGTCGAAGCAGCTATTGCCCGCGCAAAAGCCCGCAAAGCCGCGCCACCGGAAGAGAACCAGAGCGAGCCAGCGCCAGTCGATCCGCGTAAAGCGGCGCAGCAGGACGATATTCAGGTTGAACAGGCTCCGGTCGACCCGCGTAAAGCCGCCGTCGAAGCGGCGATTGCCCGGGCCAAAGCCCGAAAAGCCGCGCCACCGGAAGCAAAACAGGAAGAATCCGCCCCCGTCGACCCGCGTAAAGCGGCAGTCGAAGCCGCCATTGCCAGAGCAAAAGCGCGCAAGGCGGCGCAACAGGAAGAAGAGCCGGCAGCCAATGACGATCCACGCAAAGCGGCAGTGGCTGCCGCCATCGCGCGGGTACAGGCGAAGAGAGCCGCACAGCAGGCAGTTAACGAGGATTAAATGGTTTTCAGAATCGCAAGCTCCCCTTATACCCATAACCAGCGCCAGACATCGCGCATTATGATGCTGGTCTGCCTGGCCGCGCTGCCGGGCATTGCCGTACAGCTCTGGTTCTTCGGCTGGGGTACGTTGCTGCAGATTATCCTTGGCTGTGTGAGCGCACTGGCAGCCGAAGCGCTGGTACTTAAACTGCGAAAAATCGCGGTGGGCAAAATCCTGGCGGACAATTCCGCCCTGCTCACCGGCCTGCTGCTGGCCATCAGTATTCCGCCGTTCGCTCCGTGGTGGATGGTAGTGCTCGGTACCGTGTTCGCGGTGATCATCGCCAAGCAGCTGTATGGCGGCCTCGGGCATAACCCGTTTAACCCGGCAATGATTGGCTATGTGGTGCTGCTGATCTCCTTCCCGGTGCAGATGACCAGCTGGCTGCCGCCGCATGAGATTGCCGCGACGGTGCCAGGCTTTATGGATGCCGTGCAGGTGATCTTCTCCGGCCATACCGCCAGCGGCGCGGATATGAACACCCTGCGGATGGGCGTCGACGGTATTAGCCAGGCGACCCCGCTTGATACCTTTAAAACGTCCCTGCACGCCGGTCATAGCGTGGAGCAGATCCTGCAATATCCGATATACAGCGGTGTGCTGGCAGGCGCGGGCTGGCAGTGGGTTAACCTGGCGTATCTGGCCGGTGGCCTGTTCCTGCTGTGGCAGAAAGCGATCCGCTGGCATATCCCGGTGAGCTTCCTGATAACGCTTGCCGTCTGTTCCGGCCTGGGCTGGTTCTTCTCGCCGGAGTCGCTGGCGTCACCGCAGATCCATCTGCTTTCCGGCGCCACCATGCTGGGTGCCTTCTTTATTCTTACCGACCCGGTAACGGCCTCCACCACCAACCGTGGGCGCCTGATTTTTGGTGCGCTGGCGGGTCTGCTGGTGTGGCTGATCCGCAGCTTTGGCGGTTACCCGGACGGCGTGGCCTTTGCCGTGCTGCTGGCGAACATCACCGTTCCGCTCATCGACTACTACACGCGTCCGCGCGTGTACGGCCATCGCTAAGGATCTCGCCATGTTAAAAACGATGCAAAAACACGGCGTGACGCTGGCGCTCTTTGCCGCCGTGCTCACCGGCATGACCGCGCTGGTCAACGGCTTAACCAAATCCACCATTGATGAACAGGCGGCCCGTCAGCAAAAAGCGCTGTTTGACCAGGTGATCCCGGCAGATATCTACGATAACGATCTGCAGAAGAGCTGTTATCTTGTCCAGACGCCAGCGCTTGGCAAAGGCACCCACCGTATTTTTATCGCCCGTAAAGGCGATACACCGACCGGCGTGGTGATGGAAGCCACCGCGCCGGATGGATACTCCGGCGCTATCAGGCTGCTGGTGGGCACCGATTTTTCCGGCACCGTGCTGGGTACGCGCGTGACCGAGCATCACGAAACGCCAGGGCTTGGAGATAAGATCGAAACCCGCTCAAGCGACTGGATTTTGCATTTCGCGGGTAAAGTGATCCACGGTATTGACGATCCGGCGTTCGCGGTGAAAAAAGATGGCGGTGATATCGATCAGTTTACCGGTGCGACCATCACCCCACGAGCGGTAGTGAACGCCGTTAAACGTGCGGGGGTTTACGCACAATCGCTGCCTGCACAACTTAACAATCTGCCCGCCTGTGAGGAGCGTTCATGAGCCAGGTAAAAGAGGTTTTTGTTCAGGGGCTGTGGAAAAACAACTCCGCGCTGGTACAGCTGCTGGGGATGTGTCCGCTGCTGGCCGTCACCTCCACCGTTACCAACGCGTTGGGCCTTGGCCTTGCCACCACCCTGGTATTGATCCTGACCAACCTGTCGATCTCTGCCCTGCGCCGCTGGACGCCGTCAGAGATTCGTATTCCGATCTACGTGATGATTATCGCCTCGGTGGTGAGCGTCGTGCAGATGCTGATCAACGCCTACGCCTTTGGCCTCTATCAGTCGCTGGGGATTTTTATCCCGCTGATTGTGACCAACTGTATCGTGGTGGGCCGCGCCGAAGCCTTTGCGGTGAAAAACGATCCGCTGATTTCAGCTTTTGATGGCTTTGCCATCGGTATGGGGGCGACCGGGGCGATGTTTGTACTGGGCGCCATGCGTGAAATCCTTGGCAACGGTACCCTGTTCGATGGCGCAGATGCGCTGCTGGGCAGTTGGGCCAAAGTCCTGCGCATTGAGGTGTTCCACACCGATACGCCGTTCCTGCTGGCGATGCTGCCCCCTGGCGCGTTTATTGGCCTGGGGATGATGCTGGCGGTGAAATACCTTATTGATGAGAAACGTAAACGCCGCGCTGCCACGCGCAGCGTAGAGGAAGGGATCCCTGAGAAGGCCTCATGAACAAAGAGAAACGTTTAACCATTTTACAGCGCCTGCGGGAGAATAATCCGCACCCGACCACCGAGCTGAATTTTACCTCGCCGTTTGAACTGCTGATCGCGGTGTTGCTCTCTGCACAGGCCACTGACGTGAGCGTCAATAAAGCCACCGCGAAGCTCTACCCTGTCGCCAACACGCCTCAGGCGATGCTGGAGCTGGGCGTTGAGGGGGTAAAGTCGTACATCAAGACCATCGGCCTGTTTAACAGCAAAGCCGAGAACGTGATCAAGACCTGCCGGATGCTGATAGAGCTGCACGGCGGTGAGGTACCGGAAGATCGCGCGGCGCTGGAAGCGCTGCCCGGCGTGGGCCGTAAAACCGCTAACGTGGTGTTGAATACCGCCTTTGGCTGGCCGACCATTGCCGTGGATACCCATATCTTCCGTGTCTGCAACCGAACGAACTTCGCCCCAGGCAAAAACGTGGAGCAGGTCGAAGATAAGCTGCTGAAAGTGGTTCCTGCGGAGTTTAAGGTCGACTGCCATCACTGGTTGATCCTCCACGGGCGCTATACCTGCATTGCGCGTAAACCCCGCTGCGGCTCCTGTATTATTGAAGATCTCTGTGAATATAAAGAGAAAACAGACCACTAAAACCGTCATCAGACGGTTTTTTTATAACGCAAAACCCTTATAGCGAGCATGACTACCTACCAGGCTCACCTTTTGCAGCTTTTCTGTCTGAGCTAAACTTTAGGGTTCGTGCATTGTGCGGCTATATAACAATCAAACAGGTTAATTGTTTTTTCGTCAGCAAAATTTTCTATATAAATGTGATCGCGATCACCCTGTTCACACACTGTTAATTTTATGTGTCAAAATGGCTACTAAAGCCCTACAGCATCAAGAAAAACCCCCTTCCCACCCGTAGATATGTCCGGTTATTTTTCAGAATATAGGCCATATCACTGCCCAACACCTTTTACAGCAGAACATATCGCCACATGGCGATTTTTTCTCCTGAAAGACAGTGAAAAAAACCAGTTTCAACGAAACGGGAAAATTTAACGCTAAATAACATTTAGGTTTCTGGCGCATTATATGGCAGGAGTTAAATGTAACAGACTATTACAAACGTCTTGCCAGACGGGTCAGGATAGTGAACATTACCCGCCGTTTCCCCTCCCACTATAACTATAAAGCGGATGGACTACGGTCATCACGCTATGAACACCCCCGTTAATATGGGATGTAAAAAAAGAGGTATATGTGTCTACTGCAAACAATAAACCAGCTGAAGAGAGCGTAAGTCTTAACGCTTTCAAACAACCGAAATCGTTCTATCTCATATTCTCTATTGAGCTGTGGGAGCGTTTTGGTTACTACGGTCTGCAAGGGATCATGGCGGTTTACCTGGTGAAACAACTGGGTATGTCCGAAGCCGATTCCATCACCCTGTTTTCTTCTTTCAGTGCTCTGGTCTACGGTCTGGTCGCAATTGGTGGCTGGCTGGGCGATAAAGTACTGGGAACCAAACGTGTCATTCTGCTGGGCGCCATCGTTCTGGCGATCGGTTATGGTCTGGTAGCCTGGTCTGGTCACGATGCCGGCGTGGTTTACCTGGGTATGGCGACCATCGCGGTGGGTAACGGCCTGTTCAAGGCGAACCCGTCTGCCCTGCTTTCTACCTGCTATAAGAAAGATGACCCGCGTCTGGACGGTGCATTCACCATGTACTATATGTCCATCAACATCGGTTCCTTCTTCTCCATGCTGGCGACCCCGTGGCTGGCAGCAAAATTCGGCTGGAGCGTGGCGTTTGCCCTGAGCTTCGTCGGTATGTTGATCACCGTGGTGAACTTCCTGTTCTGCCGCAGCTGGGTGAAAGACTACGGTTCAAAACCTGACTTTGCGCCAGTACAGATGGGTAAACTGCTGGCGACGCTGGTCGGTGTTGTCGTGCTGGTTGCTATCGCCACCTGGCTGCTGCACAACCAGGGTATCGCACGTGCGGTGCTGGGCGTGGTTGCGCTGGGTATCGTCTGCATCTTCGCCAAAGAAGCCTTTGCTATGCAGGGCGCAGCGCGTCGTAAGATGGTGGTTGCTTTCATTCTGATGGTTGAAGCGATTGTCTTCTTCGTGCTGTATAGCCAGATGCCAACCTCTCTGAACTTCTTCGCGATCCGTAACGTTGAGCACTCTATCCTGGGTATCGCGTTCGAGCCTGAGCAGTTCCAGGCCCTGAACCCGTTCTGGATCATGGTAGGTAGCCCGATCCTGGCTGCCATCTACAACAAGATGGGCGACCGTCTGCCAATGCCGCACAAGTTCGCGGTGGGCATGGTGCTCTGCTCTGGTGCCTTCCTGGTACTGCCGCTGGGCGCGGAATTCGCCAGCGACGCGGGTATCGTCTCCGTGAACTGGCTGATCCTGAGCTACGCGCTGCAGTCTATCGGTGAGCTGATGATCTCCGGTCTGGGCCTGGCGATGGTTGCGCAGCTGGTGCCACAGCGTCTGATGGGCTTCATCATGGGTAGCTGGTTCCTGACCACTGCGGGTGCTGCCATCATCGCCGGTAAGATCGCCAACCTGATGGCTGTGCCTTCTGATGTGACCGATCCGCTGCAGTCTCTGCATGTCTATGGTGATGTGTTCCTGCAGATTGGTATTGCCACTGCGGTTATCGCTGTGCTGATGATGCTGACTGCACCAAAACTGAACCGCATGACTCAGGACGACGACACTACCGCTAAAGCGAGCAACACCGCCGCCGTGTAATGTCATCGGGAAACGACTGAATACAAGCCGCTAACTGTGCGTTAGCGGCTTTTTTTTTATTATGGGGCGCACTAACATAGGGTAAACCTACGTAAACAGGAGTGACCGATGAAACTGTTCTATAAACCAGGCGCCTGCTCTCTTGCCTCCCATATTACGCTGCGCGAGAGCGGTAAAGACTTCACCCTCAACGGGGTTGATCTGATGCAAAAGCGTCTGGAAAACGGCGATGATTTTTTCGCGGTGAATCCTAAAGGCCAGGTTCCGGCTCTGCAGCTGGAAGATGGCACCCTGCTCACCGAGGGTGTTGCCATTATGCAGTACCTGGCGGACAGCGTCGCGGATCGCCAGCTGCTGGCGCCAGCCGGCACTATCGCCCGCTATAAAACCATTGAATGGATGAACTACATCGCCACCGAACTGCATAAAGGTTTTACCCCGCTGTTCCGCCCGGACACCCCGGAAGAGTACAAGCCGACCGTTCGCGCCCTGCTGGAGAAGAAACTGCAATATGTGAACGCGTCGCTGAAAGACGATCAGTGGATCTGTGGGCCGCGCTTTACCATTGCCGATGCGTATCTGTTTACCGTCCTGCGCTGGGCACGGGCCGTGAAGCTGAACATGGAAGGATTAAGCCACATTGACGCCTATATGGCGCGTATGGCGGAGCGTCCTGCCGTAGCGGCAGCACTGGAAGCGGAAGGGTTAAAGTAAGAGAGCGGTTTATTGCCGGGTGGCGCTGGCGCTTACCCGGCCTACGAGCTCTGTAGACCCGGCAAGCGAAGCGCCGCCGGGCATTGATGTCAAAGCTGGGTCGCGCTAAAAACGTGTTCCGGCTTCGCGATACGATCCTGGGCCGCCACCACCTGCAACTCATACTCCTGCATGTTCTTCGTGGCGATCATAATCTCATACACCGCCGCCGTGACGTGCTCAAGCGCATCACGCACCGTTGCCCCCTGCAGCAGTTTCACCAGCAGCAGACCGCTGGTCACATCGCCCACACCCACCGGCTGACGGCTGCCAAAATCCACCAGCGGACGGCTGATGTGCCAGGCTTCATCTTTGGTCACCAGCAGCATCTCAAAGCGATCCGGGCTGATTCCGGCGCGGGCCAGATGTTTCACCAGCACGATTTCCGGCCCCATCGCAATCAGTTCACGGGATGCCGCAATCGCCTCCTCCACGCTGTTTACCGGATGTTCACAGAGAATCTCCAGTTCAATGAGGTTTGGGGCAATGATGTCGCTGGCAGGTAGAGCGTGACGCACATGAAACTCCGCCACGCCAGGCGCCACGATACAGCCTTTTTCCGGATGACCCATCACCGGATCGCAGAAGTATTTCGCCGCCGGGTTCGCCGCCTTAACCTGACGGACAATGCCCAGAATATGCTCGCCCTGCTCGGCTGACCCCAGATAACCGCTCAGCACGGCATCGCAGGTTTTGAGTTTGTCGATATCAGCGATGCCCTGAACAATCTCTGTGAGATGAGCGGGCGGCATCACGCAACCGGTCCATTTGCCGTATTGCGTATGGTTGGAAAACTGAACGGTATTTAATGGCCAGACATTGGCCCCGAGACGACGCATCGGAAATTCTGCGGCGCTGTTGCCAGCATGCCCAAAAACGACGTGGGACTGGATGGCGAGGATATTCTTCATTTTCTTACCACAACCCTGAAAAAATAAAGGGGCGTGGTTTCCCACGCCCCTGTGCTTTTATGATTATTTCCAGCAAACCAGACAGTAATTCTTTTTACCGCGACGCAGTAAGGTATAACGACCAAACAGGCGATCGCTGTCAGCGAAGATGTACTCCGCGTCAGACTGTTTTTCACCGTTGATGGTGATGGCGTTAGAGGCGATGGTTTTACGCGCCTGGCCGCGGGACGGCTGAAGCTCAGAGTCGACCAGGGCCTGCATCAGATCTGCCCCTTTCTCCATCTCAACCATCGGCACGCCATCCTGCGCCAGCTGTTCGAAGTCTGCTTCGCTCAGATCGCTCAGGTTGCCGTTAAACAGGCTGGCGGTAATGCGCTTGGCCGCCGCTAAGCCCTCTTCGCCGTGAACCAGCTTCGTGACCTCATCGGCCAGCACGTACTGGGCGCGTGGCGCTTTACCGCTGTTCTTGTCTTCTTCTTCAAGAGCATTGATCTCTTCAATGTCCATAAAGGTGAAGAACTTCAGGAAGCGATAAACGTCAGCGTCTGCGGTGTTGATCCAGAACTGGTAGAACTTGTACGGGCTGGTTTTCTTCGGATCGAGCCATACCGCGCCGCCTTCGGTTTTACCGAACTTGGTGCCGTCGGCTTTGGTGATCAGCGGAACGGTCAGACCGAAGACCTGATTCTGGTGCAGACGACGGGTCAGATCGATACCGGAGGTAATGTTACCCCACTGATCGGAGCCGCCAATCTGCAGCGACACGCCGTGCAGCTCGTTCAGACAGGCAAAGTCATACCCCTGCAGCAGGTTATAGGAGAACTCGGTAAAGGAGATGCCCTGATCGTCACGGTTCAGACGCTGCTTCACCGCTTCTTTGTTGATCATCTGGTTAACGGAGAAGTGCTTGCCGATATCACGCAGGAAGGTCAGCACGTTCATGCTGCCAAACCAGTCGTAGTTGTTCGCAGCGATCGCGGAGTTTTCACCACAGTCAAAGTCGAGGAATGGGGCGACCTGTTTGCGGATTTTCGCGACCCACTCCTCTACGGTATCCGCCGTATTCAGTTTACGCTCAGCGGCTTTGAAGCTTGGGTCGCCAATCAGACCCGTTGCGCCACCGACCAGCGCCACAGGCTTATGGCCAGCCAGCTGGAAGCGTTTCAGGCATAACAAAGGAACCAGATGCCCCAAATGCAAGCTGTCAGCGGTAGGATCGAAGCCGCAATAGAGCGCGATCGGGCCTTGCGCCAGTCGCTCTGCTAACGCTTCCTCGTCCGTCACCTGGGCTACCAGCCCCCGCTCTTGCAATTGTTTAATCAAGTTACTGCTTGCCATCAAATTCTCCATGTATAAAACGACTGCACCTTTGCCGGTACACGACTTTTCGCCAGACGCGAAAGGTACATAGAATAAAGCGCTGACCAACGTAGCGCCAGCGCTTAAGAGAACAAATTTCGGGGATTAGGGTGCCAGCCGATCGATTTTCCACGCGCCGTTATCGCGCTGGTAGATAAACCTGTCGTGGAGGCGATGTTCACCGCCCTGCCAGAACTCCATCTGCTGTACGGAGACGCGGAAGCCGCCCCAGAAACTTGGCAGTGGCACTTCGCCCTGCTGGAATTTCTGTTTCAGCTCAAGGAACTTGCTCTCCAGCACGCCGCGGGCAGAGATGCGGCTCGACTGTTTAGAGACCCAGGCGCCAATCTGACTGTCGCGCGGACGGCTGTGGAAATACTTCACCACTTCAAGGGTAGAGAGACGCTCAACGGAGCCGGTGACCATCACCTGGCGCTCCAGCATATGCCACGGGAAGAGCAAACTGATACGCGGGTTGTTTTCCAGATGCTGCGCCTTACGGCTGCCGAGGTTGGTGTAGAACACCAGCCCTTTGTCGTCGTAATGCTTGAGCAGCACGATACGCTGGTAGGGTTGGCCATTTTCATCGACGGTGGCAACCACCATCGCGGTGGGATCGGCCAGTTGTGCTTCACAGGCCTGTTTCAGCCAGTGCTCAAACAGCACCAGCGGCTCGGCGGGGAGATCCTGGCGACGCAGGCCGCCTTTGGTGTATTCGCGCCTAAGGTGCGCAATTTTCTGCAATTCGTCGTTATCTGGCATGGCGTTAACTGACGTTGACAATGGGTGACGCTATTGTGCGCCGCCCCCTGCAAAATCTCAACGCTTCGGATTTTCGATCTGACAATTGTTCAGCACAATGCGATCGCGCTTGTAGACCGTTGCACTGTCGCCTTTCGACCAGAAGACATATACCCCGTCGCTGTAACGGGTCCCGGAGGCGGACATGCCCTGTTTCAGCGTCAGCAGCTTATTGTCGTAGACGAAACTGACTTCCTGACGGGGATTGTTGAGCTTAACGGTAAGGGGCTTTTCGTCGCACTGATAGGCCAGCGTGTCGGTTTGCATGCGCTCGACGAACTGGTTGTAAACGCTACAGCTCGCCAGCAGAAAGGGAGTAAAAGCAAGAAGCAGTTTTTTCATGGGTAAATTCCGAAGACTTTCCTGGTCCCGGAGGGCGCGAAGGCCCTCCCGTTTTTTCGGCTATTCTCACCCACACCAGGCTTAAGTGAAATTCGGTTAACTCTGATTTTGCCGCGGATTCGCTGGAAAAACAGCACCTAACACGCTCGCTTCGCGCGCCCCGGTTACCGAGGGTAAGTTCCCCGGCAGGCCTGCCACCGTGCGCCACGCCAGCCAGGCAAAGGCCAGCGCCTCCATGTCATCGCCGCTGATCCCGGCCTTGTCGGTGGTGGTCACCTCCGTGCCCGGCAACAGACCGGCGAGACGGGTCATCACCAGTGGGTTACGGCTGCCACCGCCGCACACCAGCAACCGCTCGCAGCCCCCGCTCAACAGCACCTGTTCCGACACTGAAACGGCAGTAAGCTCTGCCAGCGTGGCCTGTACATCCTCAGGCGCCAGGCCCGGGAAGTTCGCCAGCTGACGCTCAAGCCAGCCGTAGTTGAAGTATTCGCGTCCGGTGCTTTTCGGCGCCGGTGCGGCAAAATAGGGATCGCAGAGCATGCTTTGCAGCAGCGGGATAATGACTTTACCGCTGCAGGCCCACTGAGCGTCTTTATCGTAGGCTTTACCCGCCTGACGCCAGATCCAGGCGTCCATCAGCATATTTCCCGGCCCGGTGTCGAACCCGCGTACCGGCTGGCCTGGGATCAATAAAGAAAGATTGGCGATGCCGCCGATATTGAGCACCATGCGGCGCTCCGTCGGATGCGCCAGCAGGGCATGGTGGAACGCGGGAACCAGCGGGGCGCCCTGCCCGCCGAGGGCCATGTCGCGGCGGCGGAAATCCCCCACAACAGTCACGCCGGTTTTGGCGACGATCTGGTTGTTATCGCCTATCTGCAAGGTATGCGGCGCGTCGCCGCCAGGCTCATGCCAGACGGTTTGCCCGTGACAGCCGATCGCCACCACATCCTGCGGACGCAGATTCTCCTGCTTCATCAGCGCCAGCACCGCATCGCCGAACAGGCGTCCGAGCTGCGTATCAAGCTGTCCCAGCTGCGACAGCGTCAGCTGTTGGCCCTGACAGATATTCAGGATCGCCTGTTTTGTCTCCTGGGGAATAGGCCAGCTAAGGCTTGCCTGCTGGGCAACCATATTCTCGTCTATTGCCGCCAGGACGACATCCACACCATCCAGACTGGTTCCTGACATTACGCCAATGTAGCGACCCGATTTCATCCGTTTTCCTTAATCCGTTTGGGCTGATAACTCACTCCACCATAAACCGATTATCAATGCTACGGCGGACTCATACTTTTTAACAATAGCTGTTGCTGGGCGTCATTCCAGGAATAATCCGTATCGCCTGCAGGGTGACATCGTCGCTTGTATAGCTATGGTTGAGTGAGAATCGAGTACCATTCTAATTGTGTTTGAGCAAATATAGGATTTATGGCACCCGATGCCATATAATTTAGCCATAACGGATGCTCAACGAGCGTTTTTGGTGAACAGGAGATTCAAATGATTTTACGTGTACTGGCCGTTTCGCTGGTTGGATTCACTCTGGCTGGCTGTGTTAATGACAACTCCCTTTCCGGGGATGTTTACAGTGCCTCTGAGGCGAAACAGGTTCAGAATGTCACTTACGGCACCATCGTGAACGCGCGCCCGGTACAGATTCAGGGTGGTGATGAGAACAACGTGATCGGCGCACTTGGCGGTGCGGTACTGGGTGGCTTCCTCGGTAACACCGTGGGTGGCGGCACTGGCCGCTCCCTGGCAACCGCGGCGGGTGCCGTAGCCGGTGGTGTTGCGGGTCAGGGCGTCCAGGGTGCGATGAACAAATCCCAGGGCGTTGAGTTAGAGATCCGCAAGGATGACGGCAGCACCATTATGGTGGTCCAGAAACAGGGCAACACCCGGTTTGCTGCTGGTCAACGTGTGGTACTGGCCAGCAACGGCAGCCAGGTCACCGTCTCCCCTCGTTAATAACCTTATGGGCGTGGTCATCTCACCACGCCCTATTCCATTAAGTATCACCCCCACAAATATATTCACCAGATACATTCACGCCGCTTATATTTAATTTTCATACTGCTTGTTCCTGCGCAAAGTATTCCATCTGTGCATATGAGACCATTCGCAAATCCTTTTTCCTCTTTATTTAAAAAATATATGCTTGCGATAAATCATTATATTAAGAACAAGTATGTGCAGTTCTTTTTGGGCTGCTTTATTGTCATCGGGATTTTACACTCTCTCTTTTTTGGCGTGGTTGAAAAGACTGCATCATTTTCACCGCTTCTTTTTCCCATGCTCACCATATTTTTGTTGGTATTTCACCTGTTTATTGCCTGTTTTATGGTAATGAAATACTGGTGCGACAGAATGCGTTTATATCTGATGTGCTTTGCATTCGCCTTTATCGGCTCCGCTCTGTTGATGGTGGGCACGCTCTCCAGCTTCCCGGCGTGGCTGGATATCTATCGGTACAGTGTCATTAACTATAACGACGCCATGATTTACTTTACGTTCCGTCATCTGTTGATGGGCGTACTGTTTATCGTTGCGGCTGTGCTGTATGCAATCCGTAACCGGCCGCTGTCACGGATTTTCCATCTTTCTGTCATTACAGGCATGTTTATATTTACGGCTCTGATATTGATACTGGCCTGGCTCTACTCCAGCAACGTTGCGTTATTATCATTACATTTGGTCGACAACGAAACCCGGCAATATCTGTTGCTGTGGAAACGGCCCATTAACATTACGCTCATCACGCTCTGGGTTATTGCATTAGCCGCGCTGCTGCGTACCACGCGGGTACGCAATCTGTTCTGGATTGGCGGTAATTTCTTATGCCTCTGTTATATCGCCACGCTAGCCATGTTGTTTTTGGGCGGACAGGCAGAAGATATCTCGTGGTATCGCGCACGGTTATTTGAGGCTGTCGCCACGCTGCTGATTATGTTTGTCCTGCTGTACGACGTATTTAATCTTTATCGTGAATCGCATCTGAAGTATCAACAGTCTTACCAGAATTCCATTCGCGATCCGCTGACACGGCTCTACAACCGCAGCTATTTTTATGATGCCCTGAACCACGCCCTTCGTACGGTAAAATCGACGGAGCCGGTCTCGGTTATCGTCAGCGATCTCGATCGTTTTAAGCGTATCAACGACTGCTACGGGCATCTGCAGGGGGATAAAGTGTTGCAGTTTGTCGCTCAGCTGCTGAAAGATTCCGTCCGGCCACAGGACGTTGCAGCGCGCATCGGAGGAGAAGAGTTTGTCCTGCTGTTAACCCATACTCCCCCTGAAGCGGCGCGCCAGGTTGCGGAGCGGATACGCTTAAAACTGAGCAGCTTCGATAAAGCCAGCTCCGACGGACAACTTCCCGAGCCCATCACCATAAGTATGGGCGTGTTTACCGCCACAGGGAAAATCAGCGCTGAAGAGTGCGTCGAACATGCAGATAAGGCGATGTACGAGGCGAAGGAGAGCGGGCGTAACCGGGTGGTCGTGTTCCAGTAAAGAAAAAGCCTTGCGTTCGCAAGGCTTTTTTGAAGGTTAGTCGCGGGACTGTAGCTCATTGATATTGTGCTCAAGCCGGGCTACCAGCGAGATCAGCAGTTCCAGTTCGGCGGGCGTGATCCCGGAGAGGATTTCACCGCGCGTTTTACTGATCACCGCCTCCATCTCTTTGATGATGGGGGTGGCTTTCTCTGTGAGTTTAATCCGCTTGGCACGACGATCGCTGGCGCAGGTCTGGCGTGAGATCAGCCCCTTCTCTTCCAGTTGATCGAGCGTACGTACCAGTGATGGCTGCTCGATGCCAATCGCTTTTGCCAGTTGGATCTGTGACTGGTCGGGTGGCAGCTGATGGATGTTATGCAGCGTGACCCAATGCGTCTGTGTCAATTCCAGAGGTTTCAGGCGATGGTCAATCAGAGCACGCCAGATGCGTACTAACCTTGCCAGATCAGAACCTAGTGGCGATTCCAATTTCATCTCCTTATAATTAGCTTGCTAAGTTATTATACTGATTTTAGGATAGTGTGCAGCATTTATATTGCCAAAACAAATGCAATACTGCATACATCCTTGATGAGAGTCTGATTTACACTTTGTTGTGACGCCTCAGCGCGTTATGCGGCCGCGCTTTTTGGCCACTCCCCATTTGCAAAGGAACCGGCACGTGACGTTCACGCTTAACGCCTCGGGGTTACCGCTTCAGGATCTGATAGTAGGTGCCTCGGTTTACTTTCCCCCTCTGTTCAAAGCGGTGATGCTGGGTTTTATTCTCTGGCTTGTCACCCACCGCTTGCTGCGCGACTGGATCTATTCCGGTGAAATCTGGCACCCCATGCTGATGGATCTTTCGCTGTTCGTCCTTGCAGTTTGCCTGGGACTGGTTCTGCTCATTGTGTGGTGACTATGCTTATGAAAACAATCAAATATTTTTCATCATTACTGGTTCTGGCCGTGGCGATCATCGCCGGATGGTGGCTATGGAATTATTATATGCAGTCCCCCTGGACCCGGGATGGAAAGGTGCGCGCCGAACAGGTCAGCGTGACGCCCCAGGTCTCCGGCACCATTACCACCCTGCACGTTAAGGATAACCAGTTTGTCCATGCGGGAGAGGTGCTCTTCAGAATTGATGAAACCCCTTTCCATATTGCGGTGCTCAACGCCGAGGCGCAGCTGGCTAAAGCCCAGTCCGATCTGGCGAAAGCGAACAATGAAGCAAACCGACGTCGCCATCTGTCGCGAAACTATATTTCTGCTGAAGATCTGGATACCGCCAATATCAACGTCAAGGCGATGCAGGCCAACGTAGCGGTGGCTGAAGCCACGCTAAAACAGGCGCAGTGGCAATTGATTCAGACGGTGGTTAAAGCGCCGGTAGACGGCTGGGTCACCAATCTCTCTACCCGGGTAGGCGATTACGCCACCACCGGCCAGCCGGTATTTGCGCTGGTCGACAGCCACTCCTTTTACGTGGTGGGCTATTTTGAAGAGACCAAGCTCCGGCATATCCGCGAAGGCGCACCGGCGCAGATCGTACTCTACAGCAGTTCGCAACAGTTACAGGGTCACGTATCGAGTATTGGTCGGGCTATCTACGATCAGAGCGTGGAGACCGATTCAGGACTGGTGCCCGACGTGAAACCCAATATTCCCTGGGTGCGGCTGGCGCAGCGCATCCCGGTGCGCATCAGTTTTGACAAGCTGCCGTCTGACCTGACGCTGGTCTCCGGCACGACCTGCACCGTCTCTGTGGGAACCGCCCGGTGAACCTGCCCGCTTTCTCCTGGCGCAACCTGCCGTGGATAAAAGCAACTCCGGCGCAGTGGCGCTATGCCCTGCGCAACGGGATAGCGATGTGCCTGGCCCTCACCGTCGCCTACTGTCTTAACCTCGACGAACCCTACTGGGCGATGACCTCGGCGGCGGTGGTCAGCTTCCCGACCGTTGGCGGTGTGATCAGTAAAAGCCTTGGCCGCGTGGCGGGCAGCCTGCTCGGCGCCACCGCAGCGCTGATTATTGCCGGTCATACGCTTAACGACCCGTGGCTATTTCTGTTCAGCATGGCGGCCTGGCTGGCGCTTTGCACCTGGGCCTGCGCCCATTTCACCAATAACGTCGCCTATGCCTTCCAGCTGGCAGGATACACCGCGGCAATCATCGCCTTTCCGGTCATTGATATTCTCGACACCACCCAGCTGTGGGATATCGCCCAGGCCCGCGTCTGCGAGGTCATTATTGGCATCCTTAGCGGCGGGGTGATGATGATGATCCTGCCCAGCACCTCCGACGGCAAAGCCCTTATTACCGCGCTGAAAACCATGCACACCCGGCTGCTGGAGCACGCCAGCCTGCTGTGGCAGCCCGACAGTAACGATGCCATTCGCCTGGCCCACGAAAAGGTTATCGCCCAGATCCTGACCATGAACCTGCTGCGCATTCAGGCTTTCTGGAGCCACTACCGTTTTCGCCGCCAGAATGCCCTGCTCAATTATCTCCTCCACCAGCAGCTTCGGATGACCAGCGCCATCTCCAGTCTTCGCCGCATGCTGCTGAACTGGCCCAATCCGCCTGCCCAGACCCGGGAGGTCATTGACCAGCTGCTCGCCGCCCTTGCCCGGCCTGACGCCGATTTTTATACCGTGGCGCGGATCCTTGCTCCGCTGAGGCCAGGCAACGACGCGGATTACCGCCATCGTGCTTTCTGGCAGCGGCTACGCTATTTCTGCCGGCTTTATCTACAGAGCAGCCGCTGGATAAAAGCCGTTGAAACCGCGACGCCAATAACAGAGTTTATCGTTCCCCGCAGCCCGGCGCTGGCCCGGCATACCGATAATCTGGAAGCGCTGTGGAGCGGGTTTCGCACCTTCTGCGCTCTCAGTCTGGTGGGCGCCTGGACCATTACCGCCCAGTGGGAAGCCGGGGGAGCGGCCCTGACCCTGGCCGCGATCAGCAGCGTGCTCTATTCGGTGGCGGCTTCGCCCTTTAACTCGCTCACCCTGCTGCTGCGCACCCTGATCCTGCTCTCGCTCTTCAGCTTTGTGGTCAAGTTTGGCCTGATGGTGCAGATCTCGGACCTCTGGCTGTTCCTGCTGTTTCTCTTCCCGCTGCTGACCACCATGCAGCTGCTGAAGCAGCAGATGCCCGCCCTCGCCGGTCTGTGGGGCCAGCTTATTGTCTTTATGGGTTCATTTATTTCGGTGACCAACCCGCCGGTGTATGACTTTGCCGATTTTCTCAATGACAACCTGGCAAAAATTCTTGGTGTGGGGCTGACGTGGCTGGCCTTTGCGGTGCTGCGTCCGGGCTCCGATGCGCGTAAGAGCCGTCGTCACATTCGCGAATTGCGGCGCGGATTTGTCGATCAGCTGAGCCGCAGGCCGCGGCTCAGCGAGAATGGCTATGAATCGCTGGTCTATCACCATGTTAACCAGCTCAATAACAGTCAGGATGCGCTGGCGCGACGCTGGCTGCTGCGTTGGGGAGTGGTGCTGCTGAACTGCAGCCATGTGGTCTGGCAGTTACGGGACTGGGAGACGCGCTCGGATCCGCTGGCCCGGGTGCGCGACGTCGCCGTCTCACTACTGCGTGACATCATGAGCGAACGCGGCGTACAGCAGCGTCCCCTGACCGCCACGCTGGATGAGCTTCAGCGTATCTGTGACACTCTGTCGCATCATCCGCAGCCCGCCGGACAGGAGCTTGCGGCCCTGATCTGGCGGCTGCACTGTTCGCTATCCCAGCTGGAACAGGCACCCGCACCGGGCACCCTGAGCGATCAGATCACCCCGCAGGCGTAACGCTCCCCGCCACCGCCCAGAGGTTTAGGGTGATCCGACATATTATCCCCGCCGACATGAATCATCAGCGCTTTGCCTTTCACCTCATCCAGCTTTTTGAGGCGCGGGGCAACGACCGGGTCGGTCGCTTTACCGTCATTATTGACCACCAGCGCTGGCAGATCGCCTAAGTGGCCCATCCCCTCCGGCCCTTCATGTTTGCCGGTGTTATGGGGATCGAGGTGTCCACCCGCGGCCTCAGCGGCGGACGGTTTGCCATCTTTCATGGCCGGTTCGCAGGAACCTTTGGCGTGGACGTGATAACCGTGTTCGCCCGGAGGAAGGGCTTTAAGATCCGGGGAAAACTCAAGGCCTTTATCGGTTTCAGTGATGGTGACTGTCCCGATGGACTGGCCGATCCCCTGAGAGGTGACGAGGTTCATCTTTACTTCTTCGCTGGCAGCCTGCGCACCTGCACAAACCACCAGCGTCAACGCTGCCAGAGTAAATCGCTTCATATGACCTCCTTGGTTATTTTTTGCCCCTTAAGTTTATACCAGGGGCAACGTTTTAACCGGAAAGTCAGACAAATAGAGAATTACGGCACGTCGTAACCCAGCGCAGCTTTGCGGATGCGGAACCACTGCTGGCGGGTCATGTTCAGCTGCTCTGCTGCCAGCGCCGAACGTACACGCTCAATTTTGCCGGAACCGATGATCGGCAGCGGCTGGGATGGCAGACGTAAAATCCACGCATAGACCACCTGCTCGATGGTTTCGGCATTCAGCTCCTGGGCTACCTTCGCCAGCTCATCGCGCAGCGGCTGGAAAGCATCATCATTAAACAGGCGCCCACCGCCGAGGCAGGACCAGGCCATCGGGCGAATACGCAATTGCTGGAGCTGATCGAGGGTACCATCCAGCAGCAGCGGCTGATAAACCGGTGAAATTTCAACCTGGTTAGTCGCCAGGGTGAACGGCAGACGCGACTGCAGCAGGGCAAACTGGGCTGGCGTAAAGTTAGAGACGCCAAAATGGCGCACCTTGCCGCTCTGGTGCAGGGCGAGGAAGGCTTCGGCAACCTCATCGGCATCCATCAGCGGATCGGGACGGTGAATCAGCAGCAGGTCAAGGCGATCGGTCGCCAGATTCGTGAGGGACTGTTCTGCACTACGAATAATGTGGTCGCGGTCGGTAATGTAGTGGCCGAGGGCATGCTCCGCTTTCGCCGTGGTGGCGATACCGCATTTGGTAACGATCTCCATACGCTCACGCAGCGCGGGAGAGAGCTTCATCGCCTCGCCGAAGGCCGCTTCACACTGATAGCCGCCATAAATATCGGCGTGATCGACAGTGGTGATCCCCAGATCCAGATGCTCTTCAATAAAACCGGCCAGCTCTTGGGCGGACATGTTCCAGTCCATCAGACGCCAGTAGCCCATCACAAAACGAGAAAACTCCGGGCCCTGCGGGGCAAGGGTAATACGCTGAACCATAGCAATTTCCTTTAAAAAAAGTCTGGGGAGAGTATACGCGTTTGTGACGCTAAAAAAGTGAGGGCTGCTGAGGTTCTTCAGCTTCAGGGGGCTTGTTTGCGCGCAATTTGCGCAAAAGACGCTGACGGCACAGGCGCAGGATCTCCTGTTTCTGGGCATCGCTCATTGATTGCCAGTTAAAACGCTCTTCCCGGCTGCGCATACAGCCGCGACAAAACCCTCGCTCATCCGACTGGCAAATACCGCGGCACGGGCTCTGGACAGGAAAGAACTCCAGTTGTTCAGCCACACGCACCTCCCGAAACCCAAGATTCAGTAAAGTGAAGACCTTAAGCCGGGGTTACGCAAGAGGTCAACCACAGAATTGTGGCATTAAGGTTTCACTAATCTTCGCTCCCTATACTCGCCTCATCACTATTCTTGCTGGTTGACGATGATGCAGATGTTAAAAAAGTTACAGTGTAACGACACGCGATTTACGCTGGGCTGCGCGCTCCTGTTTACCCTGTTAAACGCCCTCTTTATTCACCGTAGCTGGCAGGTCATCGCCCCCGCCCGGCTGCATGATTTTGCCTTTGCCCTTACCGTGCCGCTGGTACTCTTCTGCGGATGGGTCATCGTCTTCAGCATTCTGAATATTCCCCTTATCCGTAAACCGCTGCTGGTGTTGCTCACCCTGGGATGCGCGGCGGCGACCTGGTTCATGTTTACCTACGGCGCGGTGATTGACCAGAATATGATGGTTAACGTCTTCGAGACCAACTCTCAGGAGGCCACGGCGCTCATCACCCCGCAGCTGATGCTGTGGCTGGCGATAGCCGGGCTGGTGCCAGCCGCCGTGCTGGCGCTGATTCGTATTCGTCCGGGTAAATGGTGGCAGACGCTGTTAATGCGCGTGGCGGCCATCCTCGCCAGCCTGGTGGTGATCCTTCTGGTGGCCGCGCTCTTTTACAAGGACTACGCCTCGCTGTTTCGCAATAACAAAGGCATCGTCAAAATGGTGACGCCAGCGAATTACGTCAGCGCCATTGTTAAGTACAGCAAGGCGCGCTGGTTTGCGGGCGACCAGACTCTCATCCGCCTCGGGGAAGACGCGCGTAAAGGCCCGGTGCTGCTGGCGCAGCAGAAAAAAACCGTGCTGGTGGTGGTGATTGGCGAGGCGTCCCGGGCTGAAAACTACTCCCTCAACGGTTACGGACGTGACACTAACCCTGAGCTGGAAAAGCAGGAGATGATCAACTTCCCGCAGGCCTCCTCCTGCGGCACTGAAACTGCCGTCTCCGTGCCGTGCATGTTCTCAGGAATGCCGCGCAAAAAATATGATGCCGATCTGGCCCATCATCAGGAAGGGTTGCTGGATGTGCTGGCCCACGCCGGGGTAAACCTGCTGTGGCGGGATAACGATGGCGGCTGTAAAGGGGCCTGTAATCGCATCCCGCATAGCGACATGACACAGTGGAAGCTGGATCAGTTCTGTAAGGATAAATCCTGTATTGATGACGTTAACCTCTATCGTCTGGATGAGACCCTGGATGGGCTTAAACAGGATACGGTACTGGTTATCCACCTGATGGGCAGCCACGGCCCGGCCTATTATCAGCGCTATCCGGCGCAGTACCGCAAATTTACGCCGACCTGTGACACTAACCAGATCCAGGACTGCGATCACCAGGCGCTGATGAACACCTACGACAATACCATCCTGTATACCGACAGCGTGGTAAGTAAAACTATCGACGCCCTGAAGGCGCGTCAGGCGACGATGAACACGGCGCTGGTTTATCTCTCCGATCACGGAGAATCGCTGGGGGAAAACGGTCTTTACCTGCACGGTACGCCGTACATGCTGGCGCCTTCGCAGCAGACGCACATTCCGTTTATGTTCTGGCTCTCGCAGGACTATAAAAAGAACTTTGGCGTGGATGCGCAGTGCCTGCGTAACCACGCCGCAAAAGAGGCGGTGTCGCAGGATAATCTCTTCTCCACGGTGCTGGGGATGATGAACATTCGCACCTCCGTCTATCAGCCGCAGATGGATCTGCTTACTGCCTGTCGTCGAACGTAAGGCTTGCAATAGACCGATTGGTCTATTACATTGTCGACATGAATAAGCACACTGAACACGATACACGCGAACATCTCCTTGCGACCGGCGAGCGTCTTTGCATGCACCGCGGGTTCACCGGGATGGGTCTGAGCGAGCTGCTGAAAACCGCCGATGTGCCGAAGGGGTCGTTTTATCACTACTTCCGCTCAAAAGAGGCGTTTGGCGTGGCGTTGCTGGAGCGGCATTACGCGGATTACCATCAGCGTCTGGCCAGCCATTTCGCCAGCGGTCAGGGCAATTATCGCGATCGTGTTCTGGCTTATTATCAGGAGACGCTGGCCCAGTTTTGTGCCCAGGGCATTATCAGCGGCTGTCTGACGGTAAAACTTTCTGCTGAAGTGTGCGATCTCTCGGAAGATATGCGCACGGCAATGGATAAAGGGGCCACGGGTGTCATCACCCTGCTGGCGCAGGCGCTGGCGAAGGGTCGCGAGGAGAAATCCCTGGCCTTCGTCGGGGAACCGCTCACCCAGGCGCAGGTGCTCTACTCCCTGTGGCTGGGGGCCAATCTGCAGGCCAAAATGTCCCGCAGCGCGCTGCCGCTTGAAAGCGCCCTGGATCATGTCAAAACCATTATTGCTACGCCTGGCAGTTAACAGGCGTTTTTATTTCGCAAATTACTAGACGACCGGTCTACTCAGGAGCCTTTATGTCAGCTGAAAAATTGTTTACCCCGCTTAAGGTGGGCGCGATCGAAGCACCAAACCGTGTGTTTATGGCGCCCCTCACCCGCCTGCGCAGCATTGAGCCGGGCGATATCCCAACGCCGCTGATGGGCGAATACTATCGCCAGCGCGTGAGCGCAGGACTGATCATCTCTGAAGCCACGCAAACTTCTGCTCAGGCGAAAGGTTATGCCGGCGCCCCTGGCCTGCACAGCCCGGAGCAGATCGCGGCGTGGAAGAAAATTACCGACGGCGTGCATGCTGAAGATGGCCGCATCGCGGTTCAGCTGTGGCACACTGGCCGTATCTCCCACAGCAGCATCCAGCCTGGCGGTCAGGCACCGGTGTCTGCCTCTGCGATCAATGCGGGTACCCGCACCTCACTGCGCGATGAGAATGGCAACGCCATCCGCGTTGACACCACCACGCCACGTGCGCTGGAGCTGGACGAGATCCCGGGGATCGTGAACGATTTCCGCCAGGCCGTCGCCAATGCTCGCGAAGCCGGTTTCGATCTGGTTGAACTGCACGGGGCCCACGGCTATCTGCTGCACCAGTTCCTGTCGCCTTCCTCTAACCAGCGTACTGACCAGTATGGCGGCAGCGTTGAGAATCGCGCCCGTCTGGTGCTTGAGGTGATTAATGCGGTTTCTGCAGAGTGGAGTGCGGATCGCATTGGTATTCGCATCTCGCCAATCGGTTCTTTCCAGAACGTGGATAACGGCCCGAACGAAGAAGCCGACGCGCTGTATCTGATCGAAGAGCTGGCAAAACGCGGCATCGCTTATCTGCACATGTCCGAGCCAGACTGGGCCGGCGGCGAGCCATACACCGATGCCTTCCGTCAGAAAGTGCGCGACCGTTTCCCGGGCGTGATCATCGGTGCCGGGGCTTATACACCGGAGAAAGCCGAAGATCTGATTAACAAAGGGCTGATCGATGCCGTGGCCTTTGGCCGCGCCTATATCGCCAACCCGGACCTGGTGGCTCGTCTGCAGCGCAAAGCCGAGCTGAACCCGCAGCGTCCGGAGAGCTTCTACGGCGGCGGCGCGGAAGGTTACACCGATTACCCCTCTTTATAAGCCCTCGCATTGATAGCGGCGACACTTCGCCGCTATACTAAAACATCGTTTCTGTTCAAGATGATAAAAGCTAAGAGGATAATATGCGCCTACTTCACACCATGCTGCGCGTTGGCGATCTGCAACGTTCCATCGATTTCTACACCAACGTGCTGGGCATGACCCTGCTGCGCACCAGCGAAAACCCGGAATACAAATACTCCCTGGCCTTTGTCGGTTACGGCCCGGAGAGCGACGAAGCGGTTATCGAACTCACCTATAACTGGGGTGTGGATAGCTATGAGCTGGGCACAGCCTACGGCCATATCGCCCTGGAAGTGGATAACGCGGCAGAAGCCTGCGAGCGTATCCGCAGCAATGGCGGCAACGTGACCCGTGAAGCGGGTCCGGTTAAGGGCGGCACCACCGTGATCGCCTTCGTTGAAGATCCGGACGGTTATAAAATCGAACTGATCGAAGCCAAAGACGCCGGTCGCGGTCTGGGCAACTGATCCTGACGGGCGCGCCATGCGCCCGTTGTTTTACTGCATCTCGCCTCAAAATTTGCCATAATACGCACTGCTTTTTTCCCCTTGTAAGAGATCCAGATGTCCGATAACGCTCAACTTACCGGTCTGTGCGACCGTTTTCGTGGTTTTTATCCTGTCGTGATTGATGTCGAAACCGCTGGATTTAACGCCAAAACCGATGCGCTGTTGGAAATTGCCGCCATCACGTTGAAGATGGATGAACAGGGCAATTTGCTGCCGGATTCCACGCTGCATTTTCATGTTGAACCTTTTGAAGGGGCGAACCTGCAGCCTGAGGCGCTGGCATTTAATGGCATTGATCCGCATAACCCGCTGCGTGGGGCAGTGAGTGAATATGACGCGCTGCATGCCATCTTTAAAATGGTGCGCAAGGGCATGAAAGAGCAGAACTGTAATCGCGCAATCATGGTGGCGCACAATGCCACCTTCGATCACAGCTTTATGATGGCTGCCGCCGAGCGCGCGTCGCTGAAACGTAATCCGTTTCACCCGTTTGTGACCTTTGATACCGCGGCCTTAAGCGGGCTGGCGCTGGGGCAAACCGTGCTGTCGAAAGCCTGTATTACCGCCGGTATCGATTTTGACGGCACACAGGCGCACTCCGCCCTGTACGATACCGAACGCACGGCGGAACTGTTTTGCGAAATCGTTAACCGCTGGAAGCGTCTCGGCGGCTGGCCGCTGCCAGATGTTGGCAATAACGCATAAAAAAAGCGACCGGAAGGTCGCTTTTTTATTTACCGTGCGCGAGATTACTCGGCGCCTGGCTCTTCAGATTTGTACTTCGCAGCCGTCTCTTTGATCAGCTGCTGCAGTTCGCCGCGCTGATACATCTCAATCAGGATGTCGCAACCGCCAACCAGTTCACCGTCAACCCACAGCTGCGGGAAGGTCGGCCAGTTAGCGTATTTTGGCAGCTCAGCGCGGATATCCGGGTTCTGCAGAATATCAACGTAAGCAAAACGTTCGCCACAGGCAGAGAGCGCCTGCACCGCCTGAGCGGAGAAACCACAGCTTGGCAGTTTCGGAGAACCTTTCATGTACAGCAGGATCGGGTTTTCAGCAATCTGCTGCTGAATTTTTTCAATAGTAGTGCTCATGTCTTGCTTCCTTTTACTTCTGTTACGGCAATAGTCTGACATTGTAGCGTTTCAGGCCGACTACGGAAAATAACATTTTCGTCACGTATATGATTTTACCGCGCGTGGCGTAAAGTTGCATTGTAAAACTACCTTATCCCGCTCTCCCCTGCGGCTTTGCTCAGCGAATGTACAAATCAACCGGTTGAAATTCCGATTTTTTGCACTTGCTAACGAAACGCAGTTTTAGATGCAAAAAGTTTATTAACGCAGAGGCTTTTTATAGATTAGAATCGACAAGTTTTGTAAATCAGACGCAGGATAATTTATATCCAGCTATTACCAGGGGAATGCCCAGTGGCGCGAATAAATAAATTCTCGATCACGCTCTGTGCTTTGCTGTTTTCATCTCTCACCTTCACGCCGGTGGCAAATGCCTCAGAGCAGGCGCGGCCTTCTGCCGCCCACAAAACGCATCTGGCGAAAGCCACCGAACCGAAGAAAAAAAGCAGCACCGGCAAAACCACGAAAAAAGAGAGCACCAGCAAAAAAAGCACCGCCAGTAAAAAGAGCAGCAGCAAAAAAAGCAGCCTCGCTAAAACACAGCCAGCCACCTCCAGTAAGAAAAGCAAAAATTCCTCCCGCAGCGCGCCCCGTACAACTCAAACCGCTTCCCGCGTTGTGACAGAAAAATGTACATCCCGTAAAGGACGTAAAGCGCAGTGCGTGAAAACCAGCAAGACCACGACCCTTGCCGAAGCGCATAAAGTCCGGGTGCAAAAAGCGCAGAAAACGGCGTTAAATAAGCTGATGGGCCAGATTGGTAAACCGTATCGCTGGGGCGGCAGCTCACCGCGTACCGGTTTCGACTGCAGTGGTCTGGTCTATTACGCTTATAAAGATCTGGTGAAGTTCCGCATCCCGCGCACCGCCAACGAAATGTACCATCTGCGTGACGCCTCCCCGGTGGATCGCGGTGAGCTCGAAAGCGGCGATCTGGTGTTCTTCCGCACCCAGGGTCTCGGCACCGCCGATCACGTTGGTGTCTACGTTGGCAACGGCAAATTTATTCAGTCGCCGCGTACCGGCCAGGATATTCAGATCACCTCCCTGAGCGAAGACTACTGGCAGCGCCATTACGTTGGCGCTCGCCGCGTGATGAAGCCCAGCACGCTGCGTTAACCCCCTGCCCCGCGGGTAAGCCTGCGGGGTAAGTTCCTCTTTTGTAGGGTCTTTCAATTTGCTACTCTATCCTTACATTCAATATGGTTATTGGATGGTTCACTATAATAAGGAGAGAAGCAATGTCGTTTGAATTACCTGCATTACCGTATGCAAAAGACGCCCTGGCCCCGCATATTTCTGCGGAAACCCTGGAGTACCACTACGGCAAACACCACCAGACCTATGTCACCAACCTGAATAACCTGATCGCCGGCACCCCATTTGAAGGGAAAACCCTGGAAGAGATCGTGCGTAGTTCTGAGGGCGGCATCTTCAATAACTCCGCCCAGGTGTGGAACCACACCTTCTACTGGCACTGCCTGGCGCCTCAGGCCGGTGGCGAACCGACGGGTGATCTGGCTGATGCCATCACCGCCACCTTTGGCAGCTTTGCGGAATTTAAAGCGAAGTTTACCGACGCCGCGGTGAAAAACTTTGGCGCAGGCTGGACCTGGCTGGTGAAAGAGGCGGACGGGAAACTGGCCATCGTTTCCACGTCCAATGCGGGCACGCCGTTGACCAGCAACGCTACCCCGCTGTTAACGGTGGATGTATGGGAACACGCTTACTACATCGATTACCGTAATGCGCGCCCGAACTACCTCGAGCACTTCTGGGCGCTGGTAAACTGGGAATTTGTTGCGAACAACTTCGCGGCATAACGAAAAACGCAGAAGGCCGGGCCTTCTGCGTTTTGGTGTTATTCGGCGGCGCAAACCGGTTCAGGTTGTTTTCTGTCGGCCATTAGCACCAGCAGAAGCCCCAGCGCGGCAATGATGGCCCCCATCACCGGAACAAAGCTGTAACCCAGCCCGCCGGAGATCACCGCACCACCTGCCGCCGCACCCAGCGCATTCCCCAGGTTAAACGCCCCGATATTGACGGAAGAGGATAACCCTGGCGCATCGCTTGCCACGCGCATCACGCGCATTTGCAGCGGCGGTACCACCGCAAAGGTCGCCATCCCCCATACCACCATCGCGAACGCCGCCCCTACTTCATTACGTGCCAGCCACGGGATCGCCACCATAATCGCGATCAGCAGCAGTAAAAAGCCTTTCAGGGTGCCGCTTACGGAGCGGTCCGCCAGCTTGCCGCCCAGGAAGTTGCCGAGCGAGAAACCGACGCCAATCAGCACCAGCATCGCGGTAACAAAAGCAGGCGTCGCCTGGTTAATGTCATGCAGAACGGGCGCAATGTAGGTGTAGAGGGTGAACATCGCTCCGGCGCCCAGCACCGTGGTCAGCAAGGCGGAAAGCACCTGCGGGCGCATCAGCACCGCCAGCTCCTTGCGCACCTTCGGCTTTTCGCCCGCGCCGCCCGCAGGGAGGGAGAAGAAGAGCGCGACCATCGAGACCACGCCCAGAAGCGCCGTCGCCAGGAAGGACATCCGCCAGCCGATAGCTTCGCCCATCCACGTTGCGGCAGGTACGCCGCCAATGTTGGCGATGGTGAGCCCCATAAACATGGTTGCTACGGCGCTGGCCTGTTTATGCTTCGGCACCACGCTTGCGGCGACCACCGACCCGAGGCCAAAGAAGGCGCCGTGATTGAGGCTGGTCAAAATACGCGACAGCATCAGGGTGGTGTAATCCGGGGAGAGCGCCGACAGCACGTTACCGACGGTAAAGATCGCCATCAGGAAGATCAGCGCATTACGACGGCCGCGATGGGAAAGCAGCAAGGTCATCAGCGGCGCCCCTACCATTACGCCGATAGCGTAGGCGCTGATTAACATGCCCGCAGCGGGAATAGAGACATCCACACCCCGGGCGATAACCGGTAGCAGTCCCATTGGAGAAAACTCGGTGGTGCCGATGCCAAATGCGCCAATGGCCAGGGCCAGTAGCGGAAAATTGATTTTCATACTTCAACTCCGGATACCGTGTCGTCAGGCGACACAGAACAATGAAGGCGAAAGCATGACATCAATCACAAAAAATGAGAAGTTAACAATTTGGCAAAAGATTTTTGCAAGAAGCGTAACAATGCGAGTAAGGAGACGAGGGAGCGTTAACTCCCTCGCAAATATCAGTGCAGCGCAGCCGTCAGACCGCTGGCAACGATCAGACCCAGAACAATAACGGTGGTAATCAGCGAAAACTTAAGATCGGTACTCATCAATTTTTCTCCTTTTAATCACCCTACGAAGAGTGAGCTTGCTCATTTTTGCACAGTTCAGGGTAAAAATCTTGCTGGATTTAGAATGATATCGATTTTTACTCTTCCCCTTTTGGTCAAGATCAGCCAAAATTCCACGCTAAATTTATTAGCGTACCGGCCATTGACCCCCTCCTGACGTCCTGTGTCGTTTTCCCGGCGTACCGCAATTCAAATTGCGCAATTAGGGCGAGTGAAGGCAAACGTTTACCTATTGGTTTTTCAGGAGCTTAAGATATGGTCTGGAGTGACATCTGATGGCAACAATTAAAGACGTAGCGAAACGCGCAAACGTTTCCACTACAACCGTATCACATGTTATTAACAAAACCCGCTTTGTGGCGGAAGAGACGCGTAACAACGTCTGGGCAGCGATCAAAGAGCTGCACTATTCTCCGAGCGCCGTCGCCCGTAGTCTGAAGGTGAACCACACCAAATCGATCGGCCTGCTGGCGACCAGCAGCGAAGCCCCCTACTTCGCAGAAATTATTGAAGCGGTAGAGAAAAACTGCTTCCAGAAAGGTTACACCCTGATCCTCGGCAACGCCTGGAACAGCCTGGAGAAGCAGCGGGCCTATCTGTCGATGATGGCGCAAAAGCGCGTCGACGGCCTGCTGGTGATGTGCTCGGAATACCCGGAGCCGCTGCTGAAGATGCTGGAAGAGTATCGCAACATCCCGATGGTGGTGATGGACTGGGGCGAAGCGAAAGCCGACTTCACCGACTCGGTCATTGATAACGCCTTTGAAGGTGGCTACATGGCCGGACGTTATCTGATCGAACGCGGTCATCGCGATATCGGCGTCATCCCGGGCGCGCTGGAGCGCAACACCGGCGCCGGTCGTCTGGCCGGTTTTATGAAAGCGATGGAAGAAGCCTTAATCACGGTGCCGGAAAACTGGATCGTCCAGGGCGACTTTGAGCCGGAGTCCGGCTATCGCGCCATGCAGCAGATCCTCTCCCAGACGCCGCGTCCGACCGCTATTTTCTGCGGCGGGGATGTGATGGCGATGGGTGCCTTGTGTGCCGCTGACGAGATGGGGCTGCGCGTGCCGCAGGACGTTTCGCTGATCGGGTATGATAACGTGCGCAACGCCCGTTTCTTCACCCCGGCGCTGACCACCATCCACCAGCCAAAAGATTCGCTGGGCGAGACCGCCTTCAACATGCTGCTCGACCGTATCGTCAACAAACGTGAAGAGTCGCAGTCTATTGAAGTGCATCCGCGTTTGATCGAACGCCGCTCTGTCGCCGATGGCCCGTTCCGCGACTATCGCCGTTGATCCGCTCAGGGAGCCAGTACCTCTGGCTCCCGCAGCCACTCCCTGTTCATCGTTTCACTGTCCCCCAGATAATCCAGCAGCCACGCCAGCGCCGGTGACATGTCGTTTTGTTGCCAGGTGAGGCAGCAGGCCGCATCCGGGAAGGGGTTTTCCAGCGTCAGCTCCACCCATTTGCCGCTGTCTATCCACGGCCGGGCAAAATGGACCGGCACCATCCCCACGCACAGACCAGCCGACAGACAGGTCGCAGAGGATTCCCAGTCCGGGGTGACAATGCGCCGCTGGTTATCCAGCAGCCAGGTGATCCGTTTCGGCAGCGAGCGGGAGGTATCTTCCCGCACCAGCGACGGCCAGTTGCGTAGAGTGTCATCGCTGAGCGGGCCGGGAAGCGCGGCCAGCGGATGGTGGCTGGCCACCACGCAGACCCAGCTTAGCATCCCCATATCGCGAAACGCGTAGCGTCCCCCCACCGGTATCGCCTGGGTCGCGCCGATCGCCATCTCCACCCTGCCGTCCGCCAGCGCATCCCAGACACCGTTAAAGACCTCCTGGGAGACGCGCAGCTCAACGTCAGCGAAGTGGCGATAAAAGTCGACAATCATCTGACGGGTGCGTTCGGGACGAACAATGTTATCCACCGCAATGGAGATATGCCCGCGCCAGCCGTTGGCGATCTGCTGACACTGTTCGCGGGTGATCTGCATTTTTTTGATAACAGAGCGCCCCTCCTTCAGAAACCACAGCCCGGCAGGCGTCAGCTCCACATCACGGTGACGCCGTTCAAACAGCGGCACCGCCAGCCACTCCTCAAGCTGACGCACCGTATAGCTGATGGCTGACGGGACGCGATGTAGCTCCTGCGCTGCGCCGCTGAAGCTGCCGTTACGCGCAACGGCATCCACCACTTCAAGGGAATATTCTGACCACATTTTCTGCCTGCAAAAAATTTGAATGCAACCGCCAAATATTAGCGTTTCACAAGCGGGATTGCACTGCCTACACTCAGCGGCTACCTAAACCTGCATCCATAAGGACAATAAAACAATGCAACCCGGGAAAGGATTTTTAGTCTGGCTCGGCGGCCTGAGCGTGCTGGGCTTTCTCGCCACCGATATGTATCTGCCTGCGTTCGCCATCATGCAGGCGGATCTGCAAACCCCGGCTGCCGCCATCAGCGCCAGCCTGAGCCTCTTCCTGGCCGGTTTTGCCTTCGCGCAGCTGCTCTGGGGACCGATGTCTGATCGCTTCGGACGCAAGCCGGTGCTGCTGGCTGGCTTAGCCATCTTTGCATTCGGCTGCCTCGGCATGCTGTGGGTACGCGACGCCACCTGGCTGCTGGTGCTACGCTTCATCCAGGCGGTGGGCGTCTGCGCCGCGGCGGTGACATGGCAGGCGCTGGTGACCGATTACTACCCGGCATCGCGAACCAACCGCATTTTCGCCACCATCATGCCGCTGGTTGGCTTGTCGCCGGCACTGGCACCGTTGCTCGGCAGCTGGATCCTCGCCCATTTTAGCTGGCAGGCCATTTTTGCGGTGCTGTTTGCCATTACCCTGGTGCTGATGCTCCCGGCCTTTTTCCTGAAGCCAGTGACGGTAAAAGAGGCGCAGCCAACCTCCCGCGTGACCTTCTTTACCCTGCTTCGCTCCCGGATCTACCGCGGTAACGTACTGATCTACGCCGCCTGTTCCGCCAGCTTCTTCGCCTGGCTGACCGGCTCGCCGTTTATCCTTAACGATATGGGCTACAGCCCGGCGGTGATTGGCCTGAGCTATGTGCCGCAGACCATCGCCTTCCTGATTGGGGGTTATGGCTGCCGCGCCGCGCTGCAAAAATGGCAGGGTCACCAGATGCTGCCGTGGTTGCTGGGCCTGTTTGCTGTCAGCGTGATCGGCACCTGGGCGGTCGGGTTTATCCCGGGCGTCAGCCTGGCGGCGCTGCTGGCCCCCTTCTGCCTGATGGCAGTGGCGAACGGTGCCATCTACCCTATCGTCGTGGCGCAGGCGCTCCGTCCCTTCCCGCAGGCGACCGGCAGCGCGGCGGCGCTGCAGAACACCCTGCAACTGGGACTCTGCTTCCTCGCCAGCCTGCTGGTCTCCTGGCTGATTGCTACCCCGTTGCTCACCACCACCAGCGTAATGGTCGCAACCGTCGTGCTGGCTGCGCTTGGCTATCGGATGCAGTATCTCCCTGCGGGCCAGCAGGATGAGCGCCCGCAGGCCGAATCTTCCCACGCCTGACAGGATAGTTAATTAGCGCGCTAACAATATCTTGTTGAATCACCATGATATCAGTCCTATACTGACTGAAGCGTTCTGATAAATACTACAAATATTAAGTGTTAACGGGAGCCGGAGTGCTCCCGTTTTACCATGGATGGCCTTTCGGCAAGGGTCCTCTCCCTTCCTCTGTTCTACGTCGGATATTAGCCTCACGGGTCACACCGTGAAATTTCTCACTCTCCATAAAGAGCGTCTACGCTGTTTATGGGTTCTGATCACATCAGGTGATGGAGAAGCTATGAGTTCATCGTGTATAGAAGAAGTCAGCATCCGGAATGATGACTGGTTCCGGATAGTCAATGAATTGCTGAGCCGCGCGGGTATCACCATCAACGGCCCGGCATCCTCCGATCTACAAATTAAACACCCCGATTTTTTTAAACGCGTCCTGAAGCAGGGCTCGCTGGGTCTCGGCGAGAGCTACATGGACGGCTGGTGGGAGTGCGAACGGCTGGACATCTTTTTCCACAAGGTGTTGCGCGCGGGTCTTGAATCACAGTTGCCCAGCCACCTGAAGGATACCCTTCGCATTGCCACTGCCCGCCTGTTCAACCTGCAAAGTAAAAAGCGCGCCTGGATTGTCGGCAAAGAGCACTACGATCTTGGCAACGACCTGTTCAGCCGCATGCTCGATCCGGCGATGCAGTACTCCTGCGGTTACTGGAAAGAGGCCACCACGCTTGAGCAGGCGCAGCAGGATAAACAGCGCCTCATCTGCGAAAAACTGCAGCTACAGCCCGGTATGCGGGTACTGGATATCGGCTGCGGCTGGGGTGGTCTGGCAGAGTTTATGGCGCAGCACTATGGCGTGAGCGTAGTCGGTGTGACCATTTCAGCGGAACAGCAACGTATGGCGCAGGCGCGTTGCGCCGGGCTGGATGTGACCATCCTGTTGCAGGATTACCGCGATCTGAACGATCAGTTCGACCGCATTGTCTCGGTGGGGATGTTTGAGCACGTGGGGCCGAAAAACTACAACACCTATTTTGAGGTGGTGGATCGTAACCTGAAGCCGGATGGCCTGTTCCTGCTGCATACCATTGGTTCGAGAAAAACCGACCATCGCGTCGATCCCTGGATAGACAAGTACATCTTTCCGAATGGCTGTTTACCCTCAGTTCGCCAGATTGCCAACGCCAGCGAAGCCCATTTTGTGATGGAGGACTGGCATAATTTTGGCGCTGATTACGATACCACGCTGATGGCCTGGCATGAGCGCTTCATTGCCAGCTGGCCGGAGATCGCCGACAACTATTCTGAACGATTTAAACGGATGTTCAGCTACTATCTGAATGCCTGTGCCGGTGCGTTTCGCGCCCGTGATATTCAGCTGTGGCAGGTGGTATTCAGCCGCGGTGTGGAGCACGGCCTGCGGGTGGCCCGCTAAAAAAGACCCCGGCTTGCCGGGGTCTTTTTTTATCATGCGTCGTTGAGCGTCTGCTGGATAGCGGCGGCCTCTTTTGCCGCCAGTACGCGCTCTACGGTATCGACCACCGCCTGGGTTTGCGGATCGATTTCGATATTCACTCTGTGACCCAGCTTTTTGCTGCCGAGGGTGGTGCGCTGCAGCGTCTCGGGGATCAGGTGGACGCAGAATCGGGTAGGCGTTACTTCACCGACGGTCAGACTGATGCCATCCACGCCAATAAAACCTTTATAGAGGATGTACTTCATCAATGACGGATCCTGCACCTTGAACCAGATTTGACGATTATTTTCTGAGGTGAGGATTTTGGCGATTTCCGCGGTGGTCATAATATGGCCTGACATTAAATGCCCGCCAATTTCGTCGCTGAATTTCGCGGCGCGCTCCACGTTAACAATATCGCCCTCAACCAGGTCGCCCAAATTGGTAATGCGCAGCGTCTCTTTCATTAAATCGAAGCTGATGAGATTACCGTTAATTTCGGTCACCGTCAGGCAACAACCGTTGTGTGCAACCGATGCCCCGGTCTCCAGCCCATCAAGCATCTCATCCGGCAGGGCGACGACATGGGTGCGGAAGTTGGGTTTTTCATCAATGGACACCAGTTTCGCGGTGCCCTGCACAATACCAGTAAACATGCTTACGACTCCTGTTTGTTCCTTCGGTGTTAACACCGTTTAATCTCACCACAATAACAGTTGAAAATAGAGGTTGCCAGTACCCACCTTTTCTGGCGATTTTTTCACTAGATAATTAGCTTATCCCCGCTACAATAGCTGGAATTCCCCGCATCTTCTTCTTGCTGTTTTTCGCAGCGGCTTTTTTTGCATTCAAATAACAACAAAACCAAAGGTGTTCACGTGCAGAAGTACATGAGTGAAGCGCGTCAGTTATTAGCTCTGGCAATCCCGGTGATACTCGCGCAAATCGCCCAGACCTCAATGGGGTTCGTCGATACGGTTATGGCGGGTGGTTACAGCGCCACCGATATGGCCGCGGTAGCCATCGGTACCTCTATCTGGCTACCGGCTATTCTCTTCGGCCACGGCCTGCTGCTGGCCTTGACGCCAGTGATTGCCCAGCTTAACGGCTCCGGGCGGCGGGATCGTATCGCCCATCAGATCCGCCAGGGCTTTTGGCTGGCCGGTCTGGTCTCGGTGTTGATCATGCTGGTGCTATGGAACGCGGGCTATATTATTCACGCCATGCGCAATATTGACCCGGCCCTGGCGGATAAAGCCGTCGGCTATTTACGCGCCCTTCTCTGGGGGACGCCGGGTTATTTATTCTTCCAGGTGATGCGTAATCAGTGCGAAGGATTGGCGAAGACCAAACCGGGCATGGTGATGGGCTTTATCGGCCTGCTGGTCAATATTCCGGTGAACTACATCTTTATTTACGGTCATTTCGGCATGCCTGAACTGGGCGGCATCGGCTGCGGCGTTGCCACAGCGGCAGTTTACTGGGTGATGTTCTTCGGCATGCTCTCCTATGTGAAGCGCGCCCGCTCCATGCGTGATATCCGTAACAAAGCGGGTTTCAGCCAGCCTGACATGGAGGTGGTCAAACGTCTGGTGCAGCTGGGCCTGCCTATCGCGCTGGCGCTCTTTTTCGAGGTGACGCTGTTCGCGGTGGTCGCCCTGCTCGTCTCCCCGCTGGGGATTGTGGATGTAGCCGGGCACCAGATCGCCCTTAACTTCAGCTCGCTGATGTTCGTTCTGCCGCTGTCGCTTGCTGCCGCGGTGACCATTCGCGTCGGTTATCGCCTCGGTCAGGGCTCCACGCTGGATGCGCAAATCGCGGCCCGGACCGGCATTGGCGTAGGCATGTGCATGGCCGTCTGCACCGCGCTGTTCACCGTCACGCTGCGCGAGCAGATCGCCCTGCTCTATAACGACAACCCGGAAGTGGTGCTGCTGGCCTCCCATCTGATGCTGCTCGCGGCCGTGTACCAACTCTCCGATTCAATCCAGGTGATCGGCAGCGGCGTGCTGCGAGGTTATAAAGATACGCGGTCCATCTTCTTTATCACCTTTATCGCCTACTGGGTGCTGGGTCTGCCGAGCGGCTATATTCTGGCGCTCACCGATCTGGTGGTGGATCGTATGGGCCCGGCCGGTTTCTGGATGGGCTTTATCATCGGTCTGACCTCCGCCGCCGTTATGATGATGCTGCGCATGCGTTTTTTACAGCGCCAGCCATCCAGCGTGATTTTGCAACGCGCTGCACGTTAATCACCCGCCAGCCGCCTGCGGGCGGCTACTTTCTCTTCATTTTGCGCGGGAATAGAGCAATCGCGTGAAATCTGAAAGAAAATTGCGGTTTGCCTCTTGCCTCATGCGACCACTGCCGCTAATATCCGTCCCCGTTGTCACACACAACAATGCGTTCATAGCTCAGTTGGTTAGAGCACCACCTTGACATGGTGGGGGTCGTTGGTTCGAGTCCAATTGAACGCACCATTCTGCGTCCGTAGCTCAGTTGGTTAGAGCACCACCTTGACATGGTGGGGGTCGGTGGTTCGAGTCCACTCGGACGCACCATTTCAGTTCTGAAATGGTGCAATCCCTCTTCTTCTCTGATTTATCACTTTCGCTTCGTTTCTGAGTTGCTCATCACCCGTTTTCTACCACACTTAACCTGCATAGCATTTTTCCCATGGATTCGGTAAAAAAAACAGCAGGTAAACACAATGAAAAAAATTGCCATTGTCGGAGCAGGTCCCACAGGGATCTATACCCTCTTTTCTCTTCTGAAACTGAATACACCGCTTTCCGTTACCGTTTATGAACAGGCTGAAGAGGCCGGCGTCGGGATGCCCTATAGCGATGAAGATAACTCGCGCATGATGCTGGCCAACATCGCCAGCATTGAGATCCCGCCCCTTTTCTCCACCTACCTCGCGTGGCTGCGCACCCAGAGCGAGGCGCATCTTGCGCGCTACGGCGTACAGAAATCCACCCTGCACGACCGACAGTTCCTGCCGCGCATTCTGCTGGGCCAGTATTTCCGTGACCAGTTCCAGGCGCTCATCGCGCAGGCACGAAAACAGGGCTTCGAGATCACCGTCCAGGAGTCCTGTCAGGTGAGCGATCTGCTGGCCAGCGCCGAGGGGGTGAGCATCTGGACCGACGGCAAACTCACTCCTGACCAGTTCGAGCTGGCGGTGATCGCCACCGGCCACGTCTGGCCGGACGAAGATACCTCCCCACGCGACTTCTTCCCGAGCCCCTGGTCCGGGCTGATGGAGGCCAGTATCGGCGCGGGCAAGGTGGGCATTTTAGGTACCTCCCTGAGCGGGCTGGACGCGGCAATGGCCGTCGCCGTACAGCATGGCAAATTCATTGAAACCGATGACGAGCAGATCCACTACCGGCTCGATGAGAAGAGCGAGGCGCTGAAGATTGTGCTGATGTCCCGCTCTGGCATCCTGCCCGAAGCCGATTTCTACTGTCCTATCCCTTACGAGCCTTTAACCGTGGTTACGGAAACGGCCATCGAGGCGGCGATCCAGCAGGGCACTACCGGCCTGCTCGACCGGGTGTTCAGGCTGATGGTTGAAGAGCTGACGCAGGCCGACCCGCAGTGGAGCAAGGCGATCGCCCTGGACACCCTCACCGCCGACAGCATCCGCGACGCCTGGTTTGCCGATCGCCAGAAGCATGGCCCGTTCCGCTGGGCGGTCTCTAACCTGGATGAAGTGGAGCGCAACAAGCGGGACCGCCGCACGTTGCCGTGGCGCTACACCGTGTTGCGGCTGCATGAGGCTGTGGAGAAGATTGTGCCCTACCTGGATGAGACCGACAGAGAACGTTTCAAAACGGGGCTGGCGCGGGTGTTTATCGACAATTATGCGGCGATCCCTTCACGGTCGGTGCGCCGACTGCTGGCCCTGCGCGAGGCGGGCATCATCAGCATCGAGGCGCTGGGCAATGAGTATGAACTGGCCGCAGAAGAGACCCGGACGGTCATTCACGCCGAGGGTAAACGCTGGATCTTTGATACCTTTATCGACGCCCGCGGGCAAAAAGCGCTGAAAAGCAAAGACCTGCCGTTCCCTTCCCTGCGCGAACAGCTTGTCTCTGCGGGAGAAGATATCCCCGACGTCGGCGACGATTACACTCTGCTGGCACCGGAGTACCTGCGCGGGCGCATCGCCTTCGGCGCCCTGCCCTATCTGATGCACGATCGTCCCTTTGTCCAGGGTCTGGTGGCTTGTGCGGAGATCGGCGAAGCGATGGCGAAAGCCGCCGTTCAGCCCGCTTCGCGCGTACGCAGGCGATTGCCGTTTATGGCGGAGTAAAGGCGGTTTCGCAGGCGGCGGCCAACGCCAGCAGCGGAGATTCATCGGCTGCGGGAGAGAGAATTTCCAGCCCCACGGGAAAGCCGCTGCGCGTTCTGCCGCAAGGAAGCGTGATAGCGGCGCAACCGCTGATGGCCGCCAGCTCAGGTGCACATCCGGGCGGCATCTTCTCCAGGCTGTCGGGTATACGGCACACCGTAGGGTAAAGGTAAGCGTCGACCCCCGCCTGCTCAGCTACCTGACCAAGAGTGTGGCGCAGCCGACGCCGCAGCTCTCTTCCGGCGCGCCACGCAGGGGTTTTCAGTTTGTCGCAGGCGAGCATCTGGGTCAGCAGCGGCAAAAACTCCGGCAAAAATTGCCCGGATGCTACAATCGCATGCAGATCCGTCGGCGCCCCCGGATGCTGCTTTAACCAGGCATCGAATCCCACGCGAAATTCGAACAGGCTCAGGCAGATTGCTCCCTCCACGTCGCGCAGTATCGGCAGGTCGATCTCCGTAAGCGTTGCGCCGTGACGCGCAAGCTGCGCGAGGGCGGCATGCCATACCTCTCCCAGGTGTGAGTCGCTCCCTTCCAGGGTGCGGATCACCCCAAAACGCACCCCTTTCAGCGAAACGGGTTCAAGGGTCCGTGGCGTCTGGCCGTGAATAATCCAGTGCAGCAGGGCCGCATCCTGGACGCTATGTACCATCGGCCCCACCGTGTCTTTACTGAGAGAGAGCGGCGCGATGCCCTCCATCTGCTCCCTGCGCACCCGCGGTCTTAACCCCACCAGCCCGGTATAGCTGCACGGGATGCGGATCGAGCCGCCGGTATCGGTTCCTAACGCCCCCTCTGCCATCCCTGCCGCCACCGCCGCCGCGCTGCCGCCGCTGGAGCCGCCTGCCGTGATGCCTGGGAAAAGCGGATGATGTACATCGCCGCCAAGGGAGCTGCGGGAGCGGACGTCGAAGGCAAACTCGGACATATTGGCCCGGGCCAGAATTATCGCCCCGGCAGCCCGCAGACGGCGCACCACCAGCGCATCCCCTGTGGACCGAAGTGCGGCCAGGGCCTGACACCCTGCCGTTACCGGCAGTCCGGCGCAGGCGATATTATCTTTGACGATCAGCGGTACGCCGTGCAGCGGCCCCAGTAGCTGGCCGCGACGCCGCAGCGACTGGCAGATGTGCGCCTGGGCCTGCGCCTCCGGATTGATGCCGAGGATTGCGTTCAGCTGCGGCTGCCCGGCGATGATCGTCAGCCGCCGGGCTATCTCTTCGGGGGCATCCTTGGGGGGAATCAACCGACTCTTTTGCATATCGTCCTCTTCACATTCATGCCGGAGGCCAGCGCAGCGCGCTGACCTCCCGTTGCAATCAGTCCCGCAGCCCGGAGGTGATGGCATCCAGCGCTTCCGGATGCAGACGGATCTCCGCGGCGCGACGGTGCCCCTGCATCCCCTCGGTACGGCTCTGGCGAATGGCCGGTTCCGCAATCGCCGCGATGCCCTGCTCATCGATCCACTGATGGGTACAGATTTTAACGTAAGCCCCCACCCACAGCCCGCCGGTGTAACGTGCTGCCGCCATGGTTGGCAGGGTGTGGTTGGTGCCGCAACATTTGTCCGAGAAGACCACGCTGGCGTTCTGGCCGATAAACAACGAGCCGTAATTGCGGATTTTCGCTGCCGTGCTGTGCGGGTCGCGTGTATGGACCTGCAGATGCTCGGTCGCCATATGATCCGCAAAGGCGATCAGCTGCTCTTCGCTGTCGCAGACCACGATTTCACCCTGACGACGCCAGGCTTCGCCCGCGGTCGCGGCGGTAGGCAGCGTCATCAGCTGGCGCTCAATTTCTGACAGCACCCCCTCGGCGATTGCCCGGCTGGTGGTTGCCAGCCCGACGCGAGTGTGGACATCATGCTCGGCCTGCGCCAGCAGATCGGCGGCAATAATGCGCGCATCGGCGCTGTCGTCGGCGACGGTGAAGATCTCGCTCGGCCCCGCCAGGGCATCAATCCCCACTTTACCAAACACCTGGCGCTTGGCCTCGTTCACAAAGGCGTTGCCCGGTCCGACAATTTTGTCCACCGCCGGTACGCTCTCCGTTCCCCAGGCCATGGCCGCCACCGCCTGAGCGCCGCCAATTTTAAAGATCCGATGGGCCCCCGACAGGTGACAGACCGCAATCATCGACGGGTGTGCTGCGGGCGGCAGGCAGGCGATGATCTGTTCGCATCCGGCAACCGTGGCGGGCACGATGGACATCACCGGCGCGGAGAGGATCGGATAGCGGCCCCCCGGCACATAACACCCCACCGTCTGAACCGGGATAATCCGGTGCCCCAGATGCACGCCAGGCAGGGTTTCCACCTCCAGCGGCTGCATGGTGGCAAGCTGGGCCTAGGCAAAGCGCCTGACCTGGGCGATGGCAAACTCGCTGTCGCGGCGGGTCTGCGGGTCCATCTCGCGCAGCGCGGTCTCAATCTCCTGGGCCGTGACTTCAAACTGCGCGGGCACCACCTTATCAAACTGCCGCGAGAAATCTCTCAGGGCCGCGTCGCCCTCGTCTTTTACCCGCGCAATAATGCCACCGACCGTGTCGGTTAACGATTTGTCGGCCTGCGCATCCTGCCCCTGGGGACGTTTGATCCAGCTCACCTGATCAACAATTGACTGTACAGACATTATGCTTCCTCCATTTGACCCAGTTTGATTTGTGCCAGCAGCGCCAGGTGGTCGTAAAGCACCCACTCGTCGACAATTTTGCCGTTAATAATGTGGTAGTGAGACATCCCCATCACGAACAGACGTTTACCGGTCGGTTTACCCAGCTCGCCGTAGCCCAGGTGGTGACCCTCGATGATCCAGCGTATCGCCACCTTCGTGCCGCCTTCGTCGCACGGGTTGGAGCAGATGTGCTGCGGCAGCCAGGCGCCGTCAGGGATCATGCCGATCAGGGCCAGGGTCTGGTGCGTCACCGACGCTGTGCCGTACAGCTCTTTCATCAGCGGGCCATGCCACTGAACGTTCGGCGCGTAGACCTCTTTGATCTTGCCGAGCATCCGGCGGTTATAGATTTCGTGCATCCAGCGCAGGCACTGCTCTTCGGTGTCGGTATGGGCGATGGAGACATCGCAGACCATCTCCGGCGGATACTGCCCCAGCATGCGGCCGTTTTCACCGATGTCGGTAACGCGAAAGCCCTTGTCGAACTGCTCTTTCGCCATGTTAAAGGCGATCTCATCGGTGTTCAGTCCCAGCTGCTTCATCAGCGACATGTTGTCGCTCACCACCCACTCGCGATAGATCTTGTTCTCGTGGATCATGCAGTCGGCCACGGTGCGGGTGACGAACGTTCGGTTAGTGGGTTTGCCAAGGTGGCTGAACTGGGTATGGCGCCCGCTGCCGGTCACCAGGTGCGAGGTGTAAAAACCGTCCACGTCGTTACCGTTCCAGATCACCTGGGTCGCCATGCCGCGGCGCTCCGGAAAAGCCACCAGGCGTTGCAGCGTATCCTGCACCACCTGCTCGCGGGTATAGAGAGTACCCAGCGCGTTATATAAGACGCAGTTGTGCGTATAATGGGTGTAAATTAATCCCACGTCGCGTTCATCCCATATTTTATGGGTGCAGCGAACAATATAATCGACAATATCGGTATAACACTCATCGAACCCGCGCAATGATTGCGCCCGCGGACGTTTCTCCGGCACTAAATCAATAAAGTCGCGACGCTCAACCTGTAATACCGGTTCATCACGGGTGAGCTTATTATTTTTTTCAGGTACGGCTGGTGCTTTATTTGTTGCTTCAGTTGAAGACATATAAACCCCTGCTTCTGTTTTCAGACAATACGATCCCGCACCCGGAATGGATGGAGAATGGAGCCGCAATATTTATTGCGGCGGATTTAAAAATGTTCAGGTAAGAAATATAGCGGAGGTGGTCCTCCGGTTAATTGACGATTTGCGACCAGATAGCTAATTCATCAATACCAAGATATTCGCGAATAATTAAACCATCGCGTAATTCAAGCTGACTGATACCGGTGATCGATACCGGCTTACGGGTCGGCACGCCAAACTTGCCATATCCGTCGTGCCAGGTCAGGAGCGACCAGCGCAGCGAAATGCGCACCGGCTCGCCAGGGTCCCGGCGCACGATAAGGTGGTGCAGCTGCACTTCACTGTCAGCAAAGGAGGCGCGGTATCCCGACAGTAGTGCAGCAATCTCCTGCTCTCCCGTGCCGCTGCAGTGGCCCGGCGCATAGAGCGTGGCGGCAGGATGATACAGACCCGGCACGGTGCCGCTGTTACCGCCCGCCCACATGGTGAGATAGCGCTCTACTACTCCGGCAATCGGCCCTTCGACATCATCCCCCTCCGGGCCACCCGCCCAGCGGGCGTCCAGCGTTTCGGCGGTCGCCCGGGGAATACCCAGCTGCTCCTGCATGCCCGCCAGATTGCGCGCAAATTCCTGCACGTTGAGTCCGAGCTGAGCGACAATCGCCGCTCTGTCCTGCAAAAGCCACTCCTGGCGCACCGCGCCGTCGGCACAGATACGGTCGGCCCAGGTGCGCACCCAGAGGGTTTTGCCGCTGGGTGCGCCGAAGAAGCCTTCGCCCATATGGCGAATACAGGCGATGGTACGCTGGGCGGCGTAGTACTCATTGCCGGGATTCTCGGTCGCCAGAATGTCCTCGGTCAGCACGGTGCGCTGGGGAAAGCTGTGCATCGCCTCCAGGGTCAGGCGCATAAACTGCGGCAGATCGGTTAGCTGTTTTTCCGGGGTGATAAAGACCACCGGCGTAGCGTAGAAGTCGGCAAGCTGGCCGATATCCTTTTGTTCCCAGACCACATGCGTCAGGGTGAGAATAAACTGTTGGATGGAATCGAACTGAGGGCTGAAGCCCGGCAATCTGCTCATTTGTCCTCCTGCGTCTGGAACATGTAATAACCCTCGGCGTCGATAGCCCCCGCATGCGGTCGGCGCGCGGAGTGGCGTACCACCAGTTTGCCCGGCACGGTAATTTGTTCAGGTTCGATCGTACCGCTGTCGATCTGCTTCATCAGCAGCTCCACCGTGGCGCTGACCATCGCCTCGACGGGCTGTGACGCGGAAGTTAATGCATAGGATGCCCAGCCGGAGGGGCCGATATCGTCGTAACCCACAATAGAGACATCTTCCGGGATGCGCAGGCCAAACTCGTAGCGCGCCACGTCCATGACGATCACCGCCATATGGTCATTGGCGACAAAAATGGCGTCCGGCGCGGGGGATGCAGAGAAGAGCGCATAGGCCGCTCGGGCCGTCTCCTGGGCATCGTAATTGCCGTTCACCACCCGGACATCATCAATGCCCTGCTCCTGCAAAGCCTGCAAATACCCGCGCTGACGGGCAATGTTGACGGACGAGTCCGCCACCCCGCCTACGTAGGCAAAGCGTTTGTGTCCTGCCGCCAGTAAAAATTCGGCAATCTGGCGGGATGCCGCCTCGTTATTGCTGTTAACGCTCGACGCCATTCCGCTCTCTTCGCTGCGGTTAAACAGCACCACCGGGATCCCGGCGGCAAGGCACTCCTGGGAGAGGTCGAGCGACAGGGTGACCGAAGCCAGCACGATGCCGTCCACCCGGTACTGCATGATCTGGTCGAAAATCCGGTCAACATTCCCGTCGCGATCGCCGACAAACAGCAGCAGGTGATAGTTAAGGGTGTCCAGCTTTTGCGCCAGCGCCTCAAGCACCTGGGGGTAAAACTGGTTATCAAAATAGGAGATCACCACGCCGATGATCCGCGAGCGGGCCGTGTTAAGCGAGCGGGCGATGGCGTTAGGCCGATAGCCCAGCTCACGCGCCGCCTTGAGCACCTTCTCACGCGTTGCCGGTGAGATGCTCGCCCCCGGCGTGAAGGTGCGGGACACCGCCGATTGTGATACTCCCGCCAGCTGCGCCACCTGCTGAGAGGTCACCGCTGTAAAAGTCTTACGTTTCATTACCGTGAGTTCCTTATCCCTGTGACTCCCCTCATCGGCACTTGTGGCAGGGCTATTCCCTGTCACCGCGCCGCAGGAAGCGGGTACTTTTTATACTTACACCATGTTTGCATGCGTATGCAACAGCCTAAATTATTTTTTTCACAATGGTGATAAACGACCTTTACAAATTTGAAACCTTTTCGTAACTTCAATTTTTGAATACGTATGCAGAGCAATATTCACACCGTCAATTGTACCGGGCAGCCTGGTCAGTATCCAAAGGGATTGAGCCGGTAAACGTTGTACTTGACTGGTTTTAACCCATTACGTTTTAAGAGGTTCACAACCATGTTTCGAGCACTGTTACGCCGACCCGAAGCCCGGCTCTTTTTTATCATCAGCGTGTTGTTTTTTATCTGTATTCACAGCATTGATGCGTTCCTGGCCCCGATGATGATCAACCAGGGGATGGAGCCGCAGGTGATGGGGATTATCATGGGGGCCAGCGGCCTCGCCACGCTGCTGATCCGCTTTCCGCTGGGGATTGTTTCCGATGTGGTGAAGAGTCGAAAAATCTTTATCCAGGGGGCGCTGGTCCTGCCGATTATTGCCTGGCCGCTGGCGTGGCTGGAGCCTAACGCCCTCACCCTCTATCTGGCGAAGGCGGCTGACGGCGTCACCGCTGCCACCTGGGTGCTCTACAACATTCTCTTCATTCGCTATTTTGACCGCAAAGATGCCCCTGCTGCGGTGGCCTTTCTGGCGCTGGCGGGGCCGCTGGGGGTGTTTCTCGGCAACTGCATCGGGGGTCTGTTGATTCACTATTTTGAGAACAACATCGCATTTTTCGTCTCCTGCGTCTCGGCGCTGGTGGCGCTGCTTCTCACCACCCGCATCCAGGATGTACACGATCCGGTCAAAGCCCCGACGCTGAAAGCCTGTATCGCCGGTGCCCGCCTGCAACTGGCCGATCGTTCGGTGTGGCTGATTGGTATCCTGGCGACCCTCGTTATCCTGGTGCCTTTTGCTACCCGCGACACACTGACGCCGATCTATGCCGAGCAGTTAGGCGGGCGTGCCGGGATCTTAACCCTGCTGAGCAACATCCATTTGATCTTCTACGCCCTCGCCATCGCCCTGTGCAGCAGCCTCTTTTATCAGCGCCTTGGGCTGATGAAGACGGCGGTGCTGGGCATTGTCCTGCAGGTGGTGTCGACCTTAGGCATCCCCTTCACCAGCAATATGTATGTCATCTATCTGTTGCAGGCGCTGGCGGGCTTCTCGTTCGGGATGGCGTTCGCGGCCTTTATGTCCCTGAGCGTGGTCAATACCACCTCTGATGAGCAGTCCACGCGCATGGGTCTGTTCCAGACCATCTACTCCTGCGGCATGTTTGCCGGGCCGGTGATCATGGGCGTGATGATGCAGCACATTAATCTGTCGTCCGGCTATCTGTTTATTGCTGGCCTGTCGGTTATCGCGGCCATTGCCACCCCGCTCTCCGTGCGCTGGGTGAATAGCCGTAAAATGCCGCCGTCTGCGGAATTATCCCTTAACGCCCCACTCGCGCCCGCGCGCGACCAGTAATTTTTTAATCACCCAAACATTTATCCCGGCCCGCCGGGAGGACAGTTGTCATCTTAATTATGCGAGGAAGAGATTGTGGCTTATATGCTTAAAACCAGTAAACCGGTTCAGGAACGTCAGGATGCGCAGCGTCAAATAAGGGAAACGGTAGAGCTTATTCTGGCGGATATTGAAAAACGCGGTAATAAAGCTATTCGCGAATTATCCATTAAGTTTGATCGCTATGATCGGCAGGATTATCGCCTGAGCGACGCGGAAATTAATGCCTGTATCAATAAATTAAGCCGCCAGGATATTCACGATATCGAATTTGCGCAGGAGCAGGTCTTTAATTTCGCCCGCGCTCAAAAAGAATGTCTGCGGGATCTGGAAATTGAAACCCGTCCGGGGGTGATTCTCGGGCATAAAAACATTCCCATTAATGCGGTGGGGTGTTATGTCCCGGGCGGGAAGTATCCCCTGCTGGCCTCGGCGCATATGTCGATTATCACGGCCAACGTGGCGGGCTGCTCCCGCATCGTAAGCTGCGCCCCGCCGTTCGGCGGCGAACCGGCACCCGCAATCGTCGCGGCGCAAAAAATGGCCGGTGCCACGGAAATTTATGCGCTGGGGGGAATTCAGGCCATCGGCGCGATGGCGCTGGGCACCGATTCGCTCTCGCCGGTCGATATGCTGGTCGGGCCCGGTAACGCTTTTGTGGCGGAGGCCAAACGCCAGCTCTTTGGCCGGGTCGGGATTGACCTCTTTGCCGGTCCGACGGAGACGCTGGTCATTGCCGACGACACCGTTGACGCCGAAATGTGTGCTACCGATCTGCTGGGACAGGCCGAGCATGGTGTGACTACGCCAGCGATTCTGCTGACCAACTCGATGACCCTTGCCAAAGAGACGCTGCGCGAGATCGATCGCCTGCTGGAAAAACTGCCCACCGCTGATATCGCCCGCCAGGCGTGGCGCGATTATGGGGAGATCATCGTCTGTGACAGCTACGAAGAGATGCTCGCGGAAGCCGACCGCATCGCCTCTGAGCATGTCCAGGTTATGACCGCCCGGGACGACTGGTTCCTGGCCAACATGACTAACTTCGGCGCCCTGTTCCTTGGCCCACGCACCAACGTTGCCTATGGCGATAAGGTGATCGGCACCAACCATACACTGCCCACACAAAAAGCGGCGCGTTACACCGGCGGCCTGTGGGTGGGGAAATTCATGAAAACCTGCACCTGGCAGAAAGTCCTCAGCGATGAAGCCACCACTGAGATCGGCAGCTACTGCTCGCGCCTCTCGCTGCTGGAAGGCTTCGCCGGACATGCTGAGCAGGCCAATATCCGCGTCCGCCGCTACGGCCAGGTGGAGGTGCCTTACGCCACCCCGGCGCCGATCAGAGAGAAGGTGTAAGTCATGGCGTTTCCTGAGATGCCCTCCTTCGGCCTGCACGGAAAGCGGGCCCTGGTGACGGGCGGCTCCCGCGGACTGGGATTCGCCTGCGCTGTCGCCCTGGCGCAGAGTGGCGCAGAGGTGTGGATTGCCGCCCGGGATCGCCAGGCGCTGGATGCGGCTGCCACCCTCGCCGCCGAACGCGGGCTGCTGCTGCGTCCGGTGGCGCTGGATATAACCGATGTCGCCCAGGTGGAGGCCGTCACCGAAGCCCTGCCCGCCTTCGACATTCTGGTCAACAGCGCCGGGCTGGCTCGCCACGAACCGTTTCTGGCGGTCAGCGAGGCGAACTTTGATGCGGTGATGGCGATCAACCTGCGGGCGACCTTTTTTGTCAGCCAGCGGATCGCCGCCCGGATGCGTGAGGAGCGAATAGCAGGCTCGATCATCCACATCTCCTCCCAGATGGGGCACGTCGGCGGCCCTAAGCGCAGCGTCTACTGCGCGTCGAAATTTGCGCTGGAAGGGTTAACCAAAGCCATGGCGCTGGAGCTTGGCGAGGCGGGGATCCGGGTTAATACCCTCTGCCCGACCTTTATTGAAACGGCGCTGACCGCATCGTCGCTGGCCGACCCCGCCTTTCGCCACTACGTGCTGGAGAATATCAAGCTCGGACGCACCGGTACCGTCGAAGATGTGATGGGTCCGGTGGTGTTCCTGGCTTCCGGCGCCGCAGCGATGATCACCGGCAGCGCGCTGATGGTCGACGGCGGCTGGACCGCAACCTGAGGAGTAAGATTGTGGATAATCACGCCCTGCCGCTGGTGCTGATTAGCGGCACGCTCTGTAACGCGCGTCTCTGGCAGCCGCTGCTCGACAGACTCAATCTCTCTGACGTGATCGGCATTACGCTGACGGACGCGACGTCGGCGGCAGACGCCTCGCGAAACCTGCTGCGCGAACTGCCGCCGCGCTTCCTGCTGGCTGGCTTTTCGCTGGGGGCGATTGTGGCCCTGCAGATGGTCGCCGACGCGCCACAGGGTATCGCCGGGCTGGCGTTGCTGTCGGTCAATCCCCTTGCCGATGCGCCAGAAAATGCGGCTTCCCGACGCGAGGCGGTGCGCGTGGCGCGACAGCAAGGGGTAGCGAATTGGCTCTCCGCCAGCCTGTGGCCGAAATACGTTGCCCCGACGCGCACGCAGGATGCCGCCCTGCACGATCTGATTTGCCAGATGGCCAGAGAATGCGGGCCCGACACCCTGGCGACGCAGACCGAAATCGCCATTACCCGGCGGGATAATCGCGGGGCGCTCCCGGCCCTCGCCTGCCCCATCATCGTTATTAACGGCCTGCACGATCCCATCTGCACGCCGTCTCACCACCAGCGGGTTATTGAGAGTGCGCCTCAGGCGACGCTTGTCACCCTCGCCTCAGCCGGGCATTTCACCCTGTTGGAAGCGCCGGATGAGGTTGCTCACCCGCTACGTCACTGGATCCAGGAGTGTTTAGATGCGTAAAAACAGACTCAAGGCAATACCCGACGGCAGCGCCGTGATTAACGGCTGGCTGGCCATCCCGTCGGGCTACAGCGCGGAGATCGCCGGCCATCAGGGTTTCGATGCGGTCACCGTCGATCTTCAGCACGGCATGATCGACTTCGCCAGCGCGCTCGCCATGCTGCAGGCGCTTTCCGCTACCCCGGCGGTGCCGCTGGTGCGGGTGCAGGATAACGATCCGGCGCAGATCATGCGCATGCTGGATGCGGGTGCCTACGGCATTATCTGCCCGATGATCTCCACAGCTGAAGAGGCCCGCCGCTTTGTGGCCGCCTGCCGCTATCCGCCGCTGGGCAACCGCTCCTTTGGCCCTGCCCGGGGGCTGCTCTACGGTGGCGCGGATTATCCGCAGCACGCCAACGACGAAATATTGACCCTGGCAATGATCGAAACCCGTGATGGGCTGGCGAACCTGGATGCAATCCTCGCCACCGACGGGCTGGACGGGGTCTTTATCGGCCCGAACGATCTGTCCCTGACCCTGACCGGCAGCGCCAGCGCCGAATCCCGTCACCCTGAGATGCTGGCTGCCATTGAGCGGGTCGTCAGCCGGTGTCGTCAGTGGCAAAAAATCGCCGGGATCTTTTGCACCTCGGGTGAGGCTGCCGCCCGGCGCATTAGCGAAGGTTTTCAGTTTGTCACCCCAGCAAACGATGTCATGCAACTTGGCCGCGCCTCACGCGAAGCCATCGCCCTGGCGCGGGGCAATGCACTCCCCACTACCGGCGCATCAGGTTATTAACAGGAGAAAAGATGAAAGCACGTCACATTAGCCCCGAACTGGCCCGCAGCCGTCTGGTTGCCCCTGAAGATATGGTGTCCTGCAATCTTGCGTTTATCGACTGCAAGCTTCCCGGCTCCCATCTGAAACAGAACTACTCCTTTATTGGCCCCGGCGTTACCCAGTCCTCCGCTCAGGTGGTGAACATCCCGGAACCGCACGGCTTTAATATCGGCGCCGCGGCGATGCCAAAAGGGGTAACCAATAACTTGCATCTGCATTTCACCGCCGAAGTGTTCTTGATTCACGAGGGCACGTGGCGTTTTCGCTGGGGAGCCAACGGGGAAAATGAAGCCGAGTTCAGCGCTCCGGCCATTCTTTCTATTCCCACCTGGATCTTCCGCGGCTTTACCAATGTCAGTAAAGAAGAGACCTGCGGCATGGTTTACACGGTACTCGGGGGGAATAACACCGGGGGGATTATCTGGCATCCGTCGATTCTGAACGCGGCCAGCGAGTATAGCCTTTATCTGAGCAAAGACAACATGCTTATCGACGTAAATGCGGGCGATACCCTCCCGGAACCGGCAGGACTGCTGGCGCCATTGCCTGCAGAAGAGATTGCCGCCCTGCGCCACTACTCCGTGGAGGAGATGCGCCAGCGGGCGGTGACCGGAGAAGATCGGCGCTGGTCGGCGGCGGGGTTACTCGATTCGGTCCTGCCCGGCCACGGCGGCGAGATCGCCCCGGTGATCGGCTTTGGTATCAGCCAGGATAAACACGCCGCGCCAGCTATCGTTAACCCGCACGGTTTTTCCGTTGAGTGGCTGCGCCTGGCCGCGGAGCATGTGGTAGGTCGCCACCTCTGCCCGGATGTGCAGGTGATCATGGTCTTTAAAGGCACGCTGGAGGTGACCTGGAATAAAGAGGGCGAAGAGGTGAGCATTGTCGCCCCTGAGCGTTCGGTCATTTCGGTTCCGGCGAACAGCTGGCGGCGTTATCGCGCGTTGGATGGCGACATAGAGTGCATTCTGACCACCGAAGGCGATCAACGTAAGCGCGTCTACTGGGATGAAGAGATACTGCAACAGGCGAGAGCGGCAAACCGCTGTCTGGATCCGGACGGGTACGTCACGGCGGCGGATCTGCTGCCGGAAACGGCGAAGCGCGCGGGTCTGAAACTTGAGGCGCTACCGTAAACGGAATCAGGGCGGGATCCCCCGCCCTGAATGCGGCGTGTTACTCGAAGTAGACGCCAGGATTATCGGACAGCGAAACGAAGGTTTTCGTCTCTTTATCCAGGGCGCGAATTTCGCCGCTTTCGATATCGTACACCCAGCCGTGCAGGCGAATAGCGTTGTTACGCAGGCCGACCGCCACTGAAGGATGGGTTTTGATGTTGCTCAGCTGGGCGAAGACGTTCTCCTGCACCATGGCGTTGACCTTGTCGGTCGGGGTTTCCCAGGTTTTCTTTTCCACCACCGCTTTCGCCGCATCGGAGTAGCGCAGCCAGTGAGAGACGGCAGGCATCGGCTCGAGGTTGGCGTTGTCGGCAATCGCCTTCATCGCGCCACAGTTAGAGTGGCCGCAGATCACGATATCGGTCACGCCCAGGGCGACCACCGCATATTCGATAGTGGCGGAAACACCGCCCGGCTCCGGCCCGAAAGGCGGAACGATGTTGCCAGCATTGCGAATGACAAAGAGCTGTCCCGGCTCCTGCTGGGTCACTAACTCCGGCACCAGGCGGCTGTCAGAACAGGAGATGAACAGCGCTTTGGGATTCTGACTGGAGGCCAGACTGCGGAAAAGGTCTTTACGTTGCGGAAAAATTTCTTTTTGAAAGCTGAGAAAACCTTCAATGATATGTTGCATAGCAATGTCTCATTTTTTTGTGATTGTTACAGGCATGATCGAGATCACGGTTTTTTGAGTTTACCCACCGGTCACGACTTCAGACAAGCAATATATTTCTGGACCGACCGCAGGACAATCGCCCGCGCGTTCGCGGAAATGTTCTGGCCTTCAAAGGCACCGTAGAGGCGTTCGAAGGAAACCTTTTCCAGCCGGGCGGCGATCTCAGCCACGACGCCTGCCGGGAGCGGCAGCATGTTGGGGTAGCTCCACATAAACGACACCGCATCTTTGCCCGGCGTGACCTGCAGAATATCCCCGGCCAGCAGAATACCGCCGTCGCGGTGCCAGTGCAGCACTGTCCCGCCGGCAAAATGGCCGCCCAGTCGGTGCAGCGTCACGTCAGGGGCGATCTCCAGCGAATCCCCCTCCCAGAAGCGCAGCGCCGGGCTGTCCCTCATCACCCACTGCCGATCGCTGGCGTGCAGGTATACCGGGGCGTTAAAGGCCGCCGCCCAATCCTGCATGGTGGTGTAGTAGTGCGGGTGCGAGATGGCGATGGCGTCGATACCGCCCAGCGCGTTCACCAGCGCCTGGGTAGCGGGATCGAGATTGGCGATGCAGTCCCACAGCACATTACCCTGTGCGGTTTTCAGCAGGATCGCGCGCTGGTTGATGGCAAACGCGGGCACGGTTTTGATGCCCAATAAGTCGGGTTCAAGCTGTTGCCACTTGTTGGTGTGCGTGCGGGTCAGGGCGGAAAAATCAAGCCACTCCTGGCCCGTCGTGGGTACATACTGGCGCTCATCTTCGCAAATGGCGCAGTGCTGCGGTTCGCGGTCGGCGTCATAAGACGTGCCGCAGGTTTTACATAAGACGATCACAACGCCTCCTGAGTCCGGGTGAGTCATCAGTATGGCAAGGATTATCCTTATGTGCGCTGGGGTGCCTCCTCCCTCTGTTTTGCTCTATAATACGACCTGGAACAAAAACCGAACAAAGCAGGTAAACGATGGAAATTGATCTCAACAATCTGGTGTTTGACGGGCTGGACGAAGCCGAAGAACGTAACGCTGAACGCCTTGAAGATGCGGATAAAAAAGCCCAGGCGATCGTGGCGGATGATGATTGCGGCGACGCCTGCAAGATCTGATAAAAAAGCCCCGGACTAGCGCCGGGGCTTTTTGTTTTATACCGGGTGGCGCTACGCTTACCCGGCCTACAACATCCTTCCCTCAGAGCCGCGTAAGCGCAGCGCCGCCGGGCGTTTTTACGACTTCTTCAGCCCATCAATGGCTTGTTGCGCGCAGGCTTCATCCAGGTGCCCACCCGGCGCGCCGCCAATGCCGATGGCACCGATCGTCTCATCCCCTTCTTTGACCGGCAAACCACCGGCCAGCAGCAGCAGGCCCGGGATATCGCGCAGGTTCTGCGCGCCCGCGTTGCTTTGTGCAGACTCCATCACTTTACCCGAAGCATTTTTGGTGCTGAGCGCAGTAAAGGCTTTCATTTCGCTGGCTTTCAGGGTGTGCGGACCGGCGTTATCCGTGCGCTGCACCGCTTTTACCACCCCGGCGCGATCCACCACCGTGACGCTGACCTGATAATTTTTTGCTGTGCAGGCCTGGATCGCCGCACTGGCTAACGCATTCGCCTGAGTCAGGGAGAGATTTTTTTGCGCTACAGACTGTGCATGCGCCGATACGCTGACCATCCCTGCTACACACACTGCCGCCATCATTAACTTTTTCATCGCACATCCTCTTGTAAGTGGGAACCCTTGCAGCGTATCGAAGCGGGCGATGAAATGTTATTCGGTTGACTACGCGGTGATCCTGGTAGTTATACGGATTGTAATTTGTCGTATTCCCGGATGGCCTGCACCAGGCTTGAGACGCCCAGCTTGACGAACACCGCCGCCCGGTGCGCTTCTACTGTCCTTGGGGAGAGATTCAGCCGGGCGGCGACCTCTTTATTACTGCTGCCTTCCATGAGCGCCAGCAGCACCTCGTGTTCCCGGGTGGTGAGCTGTTCAAACCGCGCTCGGACCCGCGTGGCCTCCTGCCAGACGCCCAGGCGCCGCTGGCTTTCGGTGAGGGCGGCGGTAATGGATTCAATCAGCGTGTCGGCATCCAGCGGCTTGGTGAAAAATTCAAACACGCCGTTGTGAAACGCGCGGCGGCAGGCATCAATGGTGCCATGGCCGGTCATGAGGATCACCGGCAGCAGCGGCCACGGCCAGGCGTCCTCCTCCAGCCAGGCGAGCCCACCTTTGCCCGGCATGCGCATGTCCAGTAGCAGACAGCCGGTCAGGGATTTTTCCCCACTCTGAGCCGCGGTAAACGCGGCAATACTGTCATAAGGCTCCACATGCCAGTTCATACCTGTGAAAAGAAAAACCAGCGACTCCCTGACTGACGCATCATCATCAATCAACCAGATGACGTTATCCATTTACCTGACCCCCGTGGTGAGCAAACTGTAATCTGATTCTGGCCCCGCCCTGCGGGGCATTATCCAGAGCGAGCGTGCCATTCATCCGGGTGACCAACGACTCCGTTAAGGTCATTCCCAGCCCCGTGCCGCCCTCTCGCCCACTATAAAAAGGCATAAAGGCGTTGTGGAGTGCTTCCGGGGTAAAGCCAGGGCCGCCGTCGGTGATCGCTATGTGGATGCGTTCGCCTTCGCGGTGGCTGCGGATATGCACCCATCCCGCGGCGCGCTCCTGCTGGGCCTGAATAGCGTTGCTGAGCAGATTATGCAGCACCTGTTCCAGCCACAGCCGGTCGGCGCAGAGCGTGCGGGCATCGGCGGCGAAATCATGGGTAAGACGAACAGGACTGGCGGTGCGCTCATGCTCCAGCAGGTTACTGACCTGCCGCCAGCACTCGGCCAGATCCACCGCCCCTAAGGTGACAGCCTCCTGGGTCACGTGCTCACGAAAGCGGGTCAGCAGCGCGCTAATGCGCTGGGTTTGCACCAGCGCCGAGCCCAGCGCCTGAGCAACCGCCGCAGGGTTATCCTGGCGCAACTGGCGCTGCGCCCCCTGGATCCAGGTCTGCACCGCCGTGAGAGGCTGGTTGATCTCATGCACGATGCCCGCGGTGATCTCCCCCAGGGTATTGAGCCGGGCATGTTGATAGTACCAGGCGCGCTGGTCGGCGTTCTGGCGCTGCTTACGCTGCCAGAGGATCACGCCACCTGCCGCCACCACAATAGCCCAGCCCGCAAACAGCAGGACAAACGGCAGCAGCGCCACGCTCAGCCACGCCGGTTGGGCCTCGGCCAGCAGAATAAACGGCTGGGTATGCTGAGAAAACTGTCGCTGCCAGTGCCAGAAAGCCTCTGTTGGCGGTGGCGGCATCTCACCGGAGAGATTCAGGGTGAGGCGGGAAAAGCGGGGCCAGGCGGTGAGAACCGGCGAAGGGTCAATCAGCACCCGTATCTGTCGCCAGGGGTTATAGAGCCAGTACTGCGTGCCCGCCAGGGGTTCCACCCGGGCGGCGTCGAGCGCGCGACCAGAGGTGGTTTGCAGGTCGAGTATTTGCGGGAATTTTTTACGCAGCGCCGCCAGATCTTCATCGCCATTCAACAGCGGCAGCACTGACTCATTCTGGGTGAGAACCGCGCCGATCTCCGTAAACGCCGTGGCAAATTCCCGGTCGAGTGCCCAGTACTGACGGCGGATCTGCTCGGCATACAGCAGCACGCTGCTGAGCAGGCAGAGCGTGAGCCAAATCAGGAGCCCTCGTTGTAGATAGTTTTTGCTGTTCATTCATTTAACTGGCGCAGGAAAAAGACGCCAGAGACCTTAGCAGGAAGCTAAGCCGTGGACAAAACTTGCGGCGATTTTTGGATGTTAGCGTCCAGAATGGCAGAAGGCGCGGTGAAGATCGCACACCTCATTCCAGTATGTTTCCCGCACCAGGCGGTGTTCAGCGTGGCGTTTGGTCATGGAACCACTCCGGGTCAATATTGGCGATATCCACACCGTAGAGGCTGGCGACAGGCAGAATGGATTCAATAATACGCTGCGCGCTGTTCTCTTCCGATCGTGCGGTAAAAAACCGCCGTAACGTACTCATCAGTGTGTCCATTGCCCTGTTCCTCATGTGTTCAGCCTGAATGCAGTAAACCAGCAATCCGTCGGCGGTGGAAATGCCGATTCCGGCAGAGGATTTGCGCCAGGCGCAAAAGCAACGCTGCTTTAACTGATGGGTAACGCGCTGTTCACTCATGCTTTTTTTCGTTAAGCAAAGACAATATTGGCATTTGGCTACCCGCGCCGGGTATGGGAGCGTATGAGGACAAAATAAAAACAGAAGCAGAGGAACCTATGGCAATACACACAAAACGGACGCTGGCACTGGCTTTACTGGCCGCTGTCGGGATGGTTTCCACCCAGGCGCAGGCAGACCAGCTGGCGGATATTAAGGCGGCGGGCGTGGTGAAAGTCGCAACGTTTGATGCCAATCCGCCGTTTGGATCGGTGGATGCGAAAAGCCACGAGATCGTCGGCTATGATGTCGACTTCGCCAAAGCGCTGGCAAAATCACTCGGGGTAAAACTGGAGCTGGTCGCCACTAACCCGGCAAACCGCATCCCGCTGCTGCAGTCCGGGAAAGCGGATCTGATTGTGGCGGATATCACCATCACCCCGGAACGGGCGCAGGTGATCGACTTTTCGACTCCCTACTTCGTGACCGGGCAGCAGTTCCTGGTTCCGGCCAAGGGCGCGGACAATCTGGAGGCCTACAGCAAGGCGCGTATCGGGGCGGTGAAAGGGACGACCGGGGAGCAGGCGCTGCATCAGCGTTTTCCGCAATCGCGCGTGCTCTCTTATGATGATATTCCGCTGGCGCTGACGGCGTTGCGCAACGGCAACGTGCAGGCGATCACCCAGGACAGCACCATTCTGGCGGGTCTGCTGGCGCAGGCGCCGGATAAAGCCAACTTTAAGATCCTCCCTGACCTCCTAAGTAAAGAAGAGATTGGCGTCGGAGTGAAAAAAGGCGAAACCGCACTGTTAAAGGTGGTGAACGATGAGCTGGTGAAGCTGGAGAATACCGGCGACGCGGCAAAAATCTACGATGCCTGGTTTGGTCCACAGACGCCCTCCCCGCAGCCTCGTGCCTTTAAAATAGAAGCTCAGTAATATGCTGTCAGGTTTATTCTCTCGCTCCGCGGCCCGTGCCGCGGATTTTTCACATCTGCAACAGGCCAGCGTCACCTTTTGCGAGGTGGTGAAACGCTACGGCGACCGCCCGGTGCTGAAAGGCATCAACCTCAGCGTCACGCCAGGTGAAGTGGTCGCCATTCTCGGCCCGTCGGGCTCCGGTAAATCGACGCTGATTCGCCTGATCAACCAGCTGGAAGATTTCACCTCCGGCGACATCCTGATTGACGGGAAATCGACGCGTCAGCTCTCCCGCCAGGCGTTGCGCCAGCTGCGCAGCCGGGTCGGTTTTGTCTTCCAGCAGTTTAATCTCTACAGCCATCTGACGGCCCGACAAAACATCGCCCTGGCGCTGAGGCACGTTCATGGCTGGCATTCGGCAGAGGCCGACACCCGCGCCGATGCACTGCTGGCGCAGGTGGGGATGGCGGATAAAGCCGATCACTATCCGGAAGCCTTATCCGGTGGGCAGCAGCAGCGGGTGGCGATCGCCCGGGCCCTGGCCTCCTCGCCGCAGATCATCCTCTTTGACGAGCCCACCTCGGCCCTCGATCCGGAGATGATTGGCGAAGTGCTGCTGGTGATGAAAGCCCTCGCCCACAGCGGGATCACCATGATTGTGGTCACCCATGAGATGCAGTTTGCCCGGGAAATTGCCGACCGGGTGGTGTTCATTGACGGCGGCCACATTCTGGAGGTGGCTCCGCCAGAGCAGTTCTTTCAGCATCCTGCCCATCCGCGCACCCAGCGTTTTCTGCAGAAGGTGCTGAACCCGCTGCATCCGGGAGCGTTGTGATGCCTGCCCTCGACTGGCAAGGGGTGCTGACCGGCCAGCCCTTGCAGTGGATCCTCTCCGGTTTTCTCACCACCCTGTGGGTGACCCTGGCAGGGATGGTGGTCGCCAGCCTTATTACTCTTGCCTCACTGGGGTTGCGTCTCGCCGGGGGGCGCATCGGGGCGCATATCGTCGCCCTGTGGGTGTCGCTGTTTCGCAATACGCCCCTGCTGGTGCAGCTGCTGTTCTGGTATTTCGCCGCCTGGAACGGGCTGCCGCAGGGGTTTCGCACCTTTGTGATGGACGATCATGCCTGGTCAGTGCTGCCGGGTCAGGTCTGGTGGTTTACGCCAGAGTTTCTCTGCTCCGCCTGGGGGCTGGGAGTCTTTACCTCGGCTTTTTTGACCGAGGAGATCACCGCCGGGCTACGCGCCGTTTCCGCCGGGCAGCGGGAAGCCGCCCTGGCGCAGGGCTTTTCCCCCTGGCCGCTGTTACGGTACATCCTGCTGCCGCAGGGGCTGGCGAACGCCTGGCAGCCGGTGGTGGGTCAGTACCTCAATCTGATGAAACTCTCCTCGCTGGCGAGCGGCATTGGCTTTGCGGAACTCACCTACCAGGTGCGGCAGATAGAGAGCTATAACGCCCACGCGCTGGAGGCCTTCAGCGTCGGCACGGTGCTGTACCTGCTTACCGGCGTGGCGATGGGCGTCCTGCTGACGAAACTGGGCCCCTCAACAGAACGGCGGCGTAAAGCCGCGCTGACGACCCGGAGTGAAGAAAAATGCTAGCCGGACTGAATGTCATTACCGATAACCTGGATTATCTGCTCTGGGGACGGGCTGCGGCCGGACAGCCTGGCGGCGTGCTATTGACGCTCCTGATGGCGTTCGGCGCCGCGGCGCTGGCGTTCCCGGCAGGAATTGCGCTGGCGGGCCTGGCGTGGCGTTTCCCGGGGGCGATACGCAACACCTTGTTCCTGTGGGCGGAGATTATCCGCGGGATCCCGCTGATTTTTGTCATTTTCTGGCTGTGGTATCTGTTACCCCTCATCACCGGAGGCGATCTGCCGGGGGCGCTCACCGTTACACTGGCGCTGGCGTGGTTTACTGCCGCCGCCGTGATGCACTCCGTGCTGGCCGGGCTGAATGCGTTGCCTGGAGGACAATATGAAGCCGCGCAGGCCCAGGGGTTTGGCGCGCTGCAAACGCTGGGGTTACTCCTGCTGCCACAGGCGTTGCGCAACACCCTGCCTTCGCTAATGGGGATTTTTATCAGCCTGCTGAAGGACACCTCGCTGGCGTTTATTGTCAACGTGCCGGAGCTGACCACCGTGGCAGGCCAGGTGAACAACCGGGTGCAGATCTACCCGGCGGCTATTTTTATTTTTACTGGTGTGGTCTATTACCTGCTGTGCTGTGGCGTTGAACAGCTGGCGAAACGCTGGCGGCTTAACCGGCCAGCGCTTTAACGACGGTTTCCATCGCCTGGGTGGTTAATTCGCTGCGTTTCACCCGCTGGTTTGCCAGCGCGGTGCGCAGTATCCCGGCGATAACGATATGCTTCGGCTCCTGCCCCAAATCGCGCATCTCAAGAACGACTTTGCCTACCACGCGACACATCTCCTGATACAGCGCTTCGTCTTTGGTTACATTGCCCATGACTTTCACTCCGTTGCCTTAAAATGCCAGCTTAATAGATTCATCGCCGTTATACAAAAAAGCCCGACGAGAGACTCGCCGGGCTTTGAAATCAAACGGATAAATCAGTTGTTAACCGGGATCACCGCGCCTTTATACTTGGTGCGGATCCAGTCCTGGATCTCTTTAGAGTGCAGGACATCCACCAGCGCCATGATGTCTTTCTTCTTCTCATCGCCACGGTGAACGGTGATGATGTTGGCGTACGGGTTGTTTTCACCGCTCTCTACTGCAATCGGGTCGTGAACCGGGTCCAGACCGGCGTCGATGGCGTAGTTGGCGTTGATGACAACCGCCGCGCCCTCGTCGTTGTTATACATCTGCGGCAGCAGGGAGGCTTCTACGTTCGGGGTGAACTGCAGCTTTTTCGGGTTCTCAACGATGTCGCTGATGCGCGCGGTCACTTTGTCGATGCCCGGCTTCAGCTTGATCACGCCCTCTTTCTCGAAGATAGAGAGGATACGTCCCTCTTCAGAGACCGCATCACGCATGATGATTTTGCCGCCTTCCGGCAGATCTTTCAGCGACTTGTATTTTTTGGAGTAGATACCGATTGGCTCGATGTGGATCGCCCCGGCGCTGACGAAATCGTACTCTTTATCCCCGGCGTGATCTTTCAGCACGCTGTTCAGGTATGGAATGTGCTGGAAGTAGTTGGCGTCGATGTCACGACCCGCCAGCGCGGTGTTCGGCAGGATGTAGTCCTGGAACGGTTTAATCTCCAGATCGATACCCTGTTTCGCCAGAATCGGCTTCGCCTGCTCCAGGATTTCGGCGTGCGGGGTGTTAGAGGCTCCCACGGTCAGGGTATCAGCCCAGGAGGCAAAGCTCAGGGCGCTCAGGGTTGCTGCGGCGATCAACGTCAGTGTCTTTTTCATGATGATGGTTCCTGTGTATTGTTGTGTTTATCTTTTATCAAGAATGGAAGTAATGATGTCGCCGCAGAACTGGATAATGAAAACGATGATCAAAATGGTCACCGTTGCCACCAGCGTGACGTCACCATGGTTGCGCTGGAAACCTTCCAGGTAAGCCAGATTTCCCAGACCACCGGCACCAATCACCCCCGCCATGGCGCTGTAGCTCACCAGGGCAATCAGCGTCACCGTGATCCCTGACACCAGGGCAGGCGATGATTCCGGCAGTAAAACGCGAAAGATTAATGTGCTGAGTCGGGCGCCCATTGAGCGCGTCGCCTCGATCACCCCTTTGTCCACTTCACGCAGGGCGATCTCCACCAGACGGGCATAGAACGGCGCGGCGCCGACGATCAACGCAGGCAGTGCGGCGTTGGCCCCGAGGATGGTCCCCACCACGGTTTTGGTGAAGGGGATCAGCAGCACAATCAGAATGATGAACGGGATGGAGCGGAAGACGTTCACCACAATCGAAATGACGCTGTAGACCGTACGGTTATGGAACATGCCACCGCGGGCGGTTAAAAACAGCGCCAGACCGAGGACAAGCCCGAGCACAAAAGTCGCAACGCCGGAGAGCGCGGTCATATACAGCGTCTCCAGAGTGGCCGCCCAGAGCTGGTCCCATTTCAGGTGCGGGAAGAGATTCTCAGCCATGTTTAATTACCTCACCTTCAATATCACTGTGCTGCAAATCGGCGAGGATATTGTTCAGTTGTTCATCTGTTGCCACCACGTGCAGCCAGAGCTGGCCGAAGACGCCATGGGCGGTTTGTGTCATTTTGCCGTGAAGGATGTTAAACGGCAGGCCGTAGCGTAGCGTTAGTTCCCCGACGACCGGCTTGTGAGTGCTGTGGCCGGTAAAGGTCAGCTTAATAACGGTGCCTTCCAGTTCGTTTGCCAGCTCGCTGTTAAAGGTTTCGTCTTCGGCGTACTGGCTGACCTGACGCACAAACTGTTGCGTAATTGGCTGCTGAGGATGGGTAAAGACCTGCAGCACGTCGCCCTCTTCCACCACTTTGCCGTTTTCCATCACCGCCACGCGGTCACAGATTTTGCGCACCACGTGCATCTCATGAGTAATAAGCACGATAGTCAGCTTAAAACGACGGTTGATGTCGAGGAGCAGATCGAGGATCTGATCGGTGGTCTGGGGATCCAGCGCCGAGGTGGCCTCGTCGCAGAGCAGCACGTCCGGGTTATTGGCCAGCGCGCGGGCAATGCCGACGCGCTGCTTTTGCCCACCGCTAAGCTGGGACGGATAAGCCTGTTCGCGGCCTTTCAGCCCCACCAGCTCAACCAGTTCTGCCACGCGGGCTTTGATTTTGGCTTTAGGCACCCCGGCAATCTGCATTGAAAAGGCGATGTTCTCGCTCACGGTGCGCGACCACAGCAGGTTGAAGTGCTGAAACACCATACTGATTTTCAGCCGCGCCTGGCGCAGGGTTTCACCTTTCGCTGCGGAGATATCGTGTCCGTTAATGGTCACGCTGCCGGTGGTCGGCTTTTCCAGGCCGTTAAGCAGGCGGATTAAGGTGCTTTTACCCGCGCCGCTGTAGCCAATAATTCCATAAATTTGCCCCTGCTCTATCGTCAGGTTCACGTTATCAACGGCTGTCAGCGCCACTTTTCCGTTGTCAAAAATCTTCGAAATATTCCTGAGTACAATCATTCTTCGGGTAATCCGTTCGCCTGTGGCAGTTTAGCAGTATGGATGTCCAAACGATAGTAAACAGCCGTTATTAGCTTTTGAATGAATGAAAACGAATATCTTATAACTTTGAGTGATAAGCGGCGTGGCGCGTGGGGAGAAGGCCCTTTGCTTATTTTCTGCAATCGATAGCTAAAAAGTCGCCATGGCGAAACGCATAAAAATGGGGCATTTGCCTGAAGGTTTTTCGCGGACGCAACATCTACGCAGTCAACCTTAACGCATTGATAACAACCCTTTGTAAAACTGCATATATAATTTTTGAAACGCTGTTTTCATTTTCCTTTTGCGCATCTTTCAGCGTATAATGCGCGCCTGTCTTCTGATGAATGGTTTCAGCGCTTGGACTACAAAAAACAACGCATACAACTTAACCTCTCTCCCTGGGCTGAAACACAGGCACACATTCTTCTGCACGCTCAATTGATGTCACCTATCCTTACTGCGTGCCATAAAAAATTTCGCAACACAGGTTTGACTCCAGGGCTCTGCGCCCGCGGAGCGAGATTTCCATATCCTTCTCAACTTAAAGACTAAGACTGTCATGAAAAAGACGAAAATTGTTTGCACCATCGGCCCGAAAACCGAATCTGAAGAGATGCTGACCAAGATGCTGGACGCCGGCATGAACGTGATGCGTCTGAACTTCTCTCACGGTGACTATGCTGAACACGGCCAGCGCATCCAGAACCTGCGCAACGTGATGAGCAAGACCGGTAAAAAAGCAGCAATCCTGCTGGATACCAAAGGTCCAGAAATTCGTACCATTAAACTGGAAGGCGGCAACGACGTTTCGCTGAAAGCGGGACAGACTTTCACCTTCACTACAGACAAGTCTGTTGTCGGCAACAGTGAAATCGTTGCTGTGACCTATGAAGGCTTCACCAGCGACCTGTCCGTCGGTAACACCGTTCTGGTGGACGACGGCCTGATCGGTATGGAAGTCACCGCTATCGAAGGTAACAAAGTTATCTGTAAAGTGCTGAACAACGGCGACCTGGGCGAAAACAAAGGCGTTAACCTACCAGGCGTTTCCATCGCGCTGCCAGCACTGGCTGAGAAAGACAAACAGGACCTGATCTTCGGTTGCGAGCAAGGCGTTGACTTCGTTGCAGCTTCCTTTATCCGTAAGCGTTCTGACGTTGTTGAAATCCGTGAGCACCTGAAAGCCCACGGCGGCGAAAACATCCAGATCATCTCCAAAATCGAAAACCAGGAAGGCCTGAACAACTTCGACGAAATCCTCGAAGCTTCTGACGGCATCATGGTTGCGCGTGGTGACCTGGGCGTTGAGATCCCGGTTGAAGAAGTAATCTTCGCGCAGAAGATGATGATCGAGAAGTGTGTTCGCGCGCGTAAAGTGGTTATTACCGCAACGCAGATGCTGGACTCCATGATCAAAAACCCACGCCCTACCCGCGCAGAAGCCGGCGACGTGGCGAACGCCATCCTCGACGGTACCGATGCGGTAATGCTCTCTGGCGAATCTGCTAAAGGTAAATACCCGCTGGAAGCGGTCTCCATCATGGCGACCATCTGTGAGCGTACCGACCGCGTGATGAAGAGCCGTCTGGATTACAACAACGACAGCCGTAAACTGCGCATCACTGAAGCGGTATGCCGTGGCGCGGTAGAAACAGCCGAGAAACTGGAAGCGCCACTGATTGTCGTCGCCACCCAGGGCGGTAAATCTGCTCGCGCAGTGCGTAAATACTTCCCGGATGCCACCATTCTGGCGCTGACCACCAACGAAACCACTGCGCGTCAGCTGGTGTTGAGCAAAGGCGTGGTTCCACATCTGGTAAAAGAGATCGCCTCTACTGACGATTTCTACCGCCTGGGTAAAGAAGTGGCCCTGCAGCTGGTTGAACGTGGCCTGGCGCAGAAAGGCGACGTAGTGGTGATGGTTTCTGGTGCACTGGTTCCAAGCGGCACCACTAATACCGCATCTGTTCACGTGCTGTAATAATTTCGTTCGAATTAGTTTGTATAAAAAGCGTCCTTCGGGGCGCTTTTTTTATTTCCGCTATCAGCCAAATTTATTAAAAAAGCAAATCGGGTTTTTCTATTTAACGGGGTCGTTTTCTAAGATGAATCCGATGAAAATTGTCTGTTTTAACACAATATTTTCCTCGAAATAGTCAAAACAGGTGCTTCTTTGAGCGAACGATCAAAAATAGGCATATTCCCATCAAAAAAATATTCTCAACCTAAAAAACTTTGTGTAATACTTGTAACGCTACATGGAGATTAACTCAATCTAGAGGGTATTAATAATGAATCGTACTAAACTGGTACTGGGCGCGGTAATCCTGGGTTCTACTCTGCTGGCAGGTTGCTCCAGCAACGCTAAAATCGATCAGCTGTCTTCTGACGTTCAGACTCTGAACGCTAAAGTTGACCAGCTGAGCAACGACGTGAACGCAATGCGTTCCGACGTTCAGGCTGCTAAAGACGACGCAGCTCGCGCTAACCAGCGTCTGGACAACCAGGCTACTAAATACCGTAAGTAATAGTACCTGTGTTAATAAAATGGCGCACATTGTGCGCCATTTTTTTTGCCCCGCATTTCGCTTTACTGAATCGCCTGTTCATGCCCCATCGGCGAAAGCGTGTTCTTCGCTGAGAGCCCGGTACTGTTAACATTCGCCCCGGCACCTGTCGAGACCTCTACCGGAATACCCGCCCGACGCGACAACGCTTTGTTCACCAATGTCTTATCGCTGCCGCTCTGCGATATAAAGGATGCAAGCGCACTGGAGTGGGCAATCGCCAGCGTTTGCGGATTCTCCCCTTCCATCGTCGCCAGCGGGCGATGCACTTCAACGTAGCGCTTACCGTCCGGCTCAACTGAGAACTTCACCGGCTCATTGATGATCTGCACCCGCGTGCCGACAGAGGTCTGGGCGAAGAGCGCTTTGATATCCGGCGCATTCATACGCATACAACCGGAACTGACGCGCAACCCCACGCTGTCCGGCGCGCTGGTGCCATGGATCAGGTATTCACCATTACCCACGCCCAAACGCAGTGCAAAGCGTCCTAACGGGTTATTTGGCCCTGCGGGTACTACCGGCGGCAGTTTGATCCCCTGGGCCAGCGAGCGCGCTCTGATGCCCGCAGTTGGCGTCCATGTCGGATTCGGGATCTTCTGGCTGATGCGGGTGGTGGTCACCGGCGTGTCCAGCCCCAGCTGTCCAATACCCAGTGGATAGACCTGCACGCTATTTTCACCCGGCGGATAGAAGTAGAGCCGCAGCTCCGCCAGATTCACCACAATCCCTTCCCGGGGGGTATCCGGCAGCAACATTTGCGACGGAATGGTGATCACCGTTCCCGGCGCCGGATAGACCGGGGCGATAGTATTATTGGCTTCGAGTATTAAATGCGCAGCGGTATTAAACCGGCGCGCAATGGCCTGAAGGTTATTATCACCTTCCTGAACAACATAGGTCTGATTTTGCCCGATTAACCGACTACCAGCCGGTGGCAAAGGATAATCCACCGCCCGGGCGCTATTAAGCGCGCTGAGCGAACCTAAAAGAATGAGAGTTAATAAAGACGCGCGCTTCATACTGAGATTCCTTATTCACTGACAGAACGTCAGAAAGCTGAAAAATCCGCGAGGCGGGAGCCGTCTCGCGGAGCAGAATGAGGGCTGTCCTGATAGTTTAGCTAATGTTGGCGGCTTTGGAGCGGATTGCGCGGATCATCGCCTCAAGCCCCTGGGATCGGGAGGGGGTTAAATGCTGAGTGAGCGCCATTTTTTCAAACCACGGGCGGACGTCAAAAGCGACAATATCCTGGGCGGACATCTGCTGATATAAAATAAACACGACGGCAATAAGGCCTTTGACTATTGCCGCATCACTGTCGCCCGCTAATTCAATCACCCCGGCTTCATTCTGGTGCATTATTATCCACACCTGGCTCTGACACCCCTGAATACTATTTTCCGGGACGTGGTCGCTTTCGCTGAGGGCAGGCAGACGCTGCCCCAGCTCAATGATGTAGAGGTACTTCTCTTCCCAGTTTGCGCAACGCGTAAAATTACGCAGCAATTTATCTCTGTCTGGCAATGCAGCCATCTCTTGCCCTCTTTTTAGCCCAGCAGCTGGTGGATACGCTTCAGCCCGGCCACCAGTCTGTCGACCTCTTCCAGTGTGTTGTACATCACCAGCGATGCGCGGCACATCGCCGGTACCTGATAAAACGCCATCAGCGGCATAGCGCAGTGGTGTCCGGTTCGCACCGCCACCCCGTAATTGTCGAGAAAACTGCCCACGTCATAGGCGTGGTGTTTGCCAAGGTTAAAGGCAATAACACCCTGACGGTCCGCCGGGCCGTACAGCGTAAGATCCGGCACGCTGGCAAGTTCCGCCAGAGCATAGCGCATCAGCATCTGTTCATATTCGGCGATGGCATCAAGGCCGATGTTTGACACATACTCCATCGCCGCGCCCAGCCCGATAATGCCGCCGGTGTTCGGGGTGCCCGCCTCAAAGCGCCACGGCGCCCGGGCGTAGGTTGTGCCTCCGCTCAGGCTGACGGTGGCGATCATCGACCCGCCCCCTTCCCACGGCGGCATCGCCTGTAAAATCTCATCTTTGACGTACAGCACGCCGATACCGGTAGGCCCGTAGAGCTTATGGCCGGAAAAGACGTAGAAGTCGCAGTCCAGCGCCTGGACATCCACCGTATGGTGCATCACCGCCTGGGCGCCATCAATCAGTACTTTCGCCCCCACCACATGGGCTTTGGCGATAATCTCCGCCACCGGGTTTTCGGTACCCAGCACGTTGGAGATCTGAGTAATGGCCACCAGCCGGGTGCGTTCATCCAGCAGGGTATCCAGCTGTTCAAGCTGTAACGTGCCGTCCTCGTTAAGCGGGATGACCCGCAGTTCCGCCCCGACGCGCTCACACAGCATCTGCCAGGGCACGATATTGGCATGGTGCTCCATCTGGCTGATGATGATGTTATCACCCGCGTGCACTTCGGCGCTGCCCCAGCTGTTGGCCACCAGGTTGATCCCTTCGGTGGTGCCGCGAACAAAGACCAGCTCCTCCGGCGAGCGGGCGTTCAAAAATGTTGCCGCGCGGGTACGGACGTTCTCCATCCGCTGCGTCGCCTCGGCGCTGAGGGTGTGGATCCCCCTGTGCACCGCCGCGTAACCATGCCGGTAAAACTCTGCCTCGGCCTCGATCACCTGCGTGGGCTTTTGCGCGCTGGCGGCGCTGTCGAGATAGGCAAGCGGCAGACCGTTTACTTCACGGGTCAGGACAGGAAAATCCGCCCGCACTTTCTCTACAGGGAAAATCATGCCACACCTCCAGGCAGACGCTGGCCGATACGCGCCAGCACCTGCTGTCTTAACGTTTCATCGTCAAGGGCTTCGGTCAGTTCGGCGGCAAAGGCGTAGATAATCATCTTCTCAGCCGCCTGCTTATCGATCCCGCGGGAGCGCAGATAGAACATCTGCTCATCGTCGATCCGCCCCACAGTGGCGCCGTGGCTGCATTTCACATCATCGGCGTAAATTTCCAGCTGCGGTTTGGTGTCCACCTCCGCCAGTCGCCCCATCAGCAGATTGTTGTTGGTCATCTGGCCGTCGGTTTTGATGGCGTGCTGCGCCACGTTAATCAGCCCGTTGAAGACGGCCCGGCCCTTATCGCTGACGATGGTTTTATGCAGCTGGCGGCTGTTGCAGTAGCCCTTGTTGTGCTCAAGCCAGGTACGGGTGTCGCACACTTCAGATTTTACCGGCATCGCCAGGCTGTTGATGCGCAGGGTGCTATTTTCGCCATTCAGCTGGGTGCTGGTGTTATGGCGCAGTACCGCCCCGCCCAGCAGGAAGCTGTGGCTGTATGCCGTCGCATCGGCGGCCATCAGCAGGTCGTTATGGGCGAAGTGGTGGCTCGCAGGGTTCTCGAACGCCAGCTTGATATGGTGCACCCGGGCGTTGGCCGCCACGTTCATGGTCAGGCGCGAGCCGGTGAAATGGTGCGCCGGGGTCAGGCTGACATAGTGTTCGACGATCGTCGCCTCTGCCCCTTCGGCCAGCGCCAGATGGTGACGATAATGAGCAGTGTTGATCTCCTCGCCTTCAAGCCCCTGGGTGATGTGCATCAGCAGCAGCGGCTTTTCAGGACGGGCGTTACGTTTCACGCTGATATGCGTCACGCTCTGAGCCAGGCTTTCGGTCAGATGCAGGAACAGCTCCGGCTGAATCGGTGCCGCCAGGCTTTGCCGCTCGTCGTTAATGGTCACCTCAAACCCGCTGCCGTCGGTGCTGTCGCTCAGTTCCGGACAAAAGCGTCCGTCAACAAAGACCAGCCGCGTGGCGTCGAGGGTGAGCGCCAGCGCATCCCGATCGGCCGCTTCTACCCTGGCGGGTCGGGAAACAAACTCGCCGTTAAGCAGCCCTTCCAGCGGGGTATATTTCCAGTTTTCGTGCTTACGCGTCGGCAACCCGAGGCGCAGCATCTGCTGCAGGTGCTGCTGGGCCTGTTCAGAGCGGGTACCGCCCTGCGCCTCAAACAGGCGGTGCCACTGCTGCAGCGCGTTACTGCTGTTCGCTAAGCCAGCCATAGCCCTGCTCCTCCAGCTGTTTGACCAGCGTAAAATCACCCGATTTCACAATCCGCCCCTGATAGAGCACATGCACATAATCGGGTTTAATGTAATCAAGGATGCGCTGATAGTGGGTAACGATGATGAACGAGCGCTTACCGTCACGCAGGGCATTGACGCCGTCGGCGACGATCTTCAGGGCGTCGATATCGAGCCCGGAGTCGGTTTCGTCGAGAATGCACAGCTCCGGCTCCAGCACCGCCATCTGCAGAATGTCGTTGCGCTTCTTCTCCCCGCCGGAAAAACCGACGTTGACCGAGCGGGTGAGCAGATCTTCCGGCATCTTCAGCAGCTGGATCTTCTCTTCCATCAGGTCCTGGAAATCAAAGCGATCCAGCTCCTCTTCGCTGCGGTATTTGCGCACGGCATTCAGCGCGGTCTGCAGGAAGAACTGGTTGCTGACGCCTGGGATCTCTACCGGGTACTGGAAGGCCATAAAAATGCCCTCCCCGGCTCTCTCTTCCGGCGACAGTTCCAGCAGATCTTTGCCTTTAAAGTCGACCGAACCGCCGACCACTTCGTAATCTTCGCGCCCGGCCAAAGTCGCTGACAGCGTACTTTTACCCGACCCGTTAGGGCCCATAATCGCATGCACTTCGCCCGGGCGAACCTCAAGGCTCAGGCCGCGCAGGATCGCTTTATCTTCCACACTGACCTGTAAATCTTTAATGCTTAACATGTGCTTTCCTTAATCCTTAACCGACGCTGTGTTCAAGGCTAATCGCCAGTAATTTTTGTGCTTCCACGGCAAACTCCAGCGGCAGTTCAGAGAACACATCCTTACAGAAACCATTCACAATCATCGAGATGGCATCCTCTTCGCTGATGCCGCGCTGCAGGCAGTAGAAGAGCTGATCTTCACCAATCCGCGAGGTTGTCGCTTCGTGTTCCAGCTGGGCGCTGTTGTTACGGCACTCAACATACGGGAAGGTATGCGCCCCGCAGTCCGGGCCAATCAGCATGGAGTCGCACTGGGTAAAGTTACGGGCGTTGGTGGCCGTCGGCATGATTTTGACTAAGCCGCGATAGCTGTTCTGGCTCTGCCCTGCGGAGATCCCTTTCGAAATGATGGTCGATCGGGTGTTTTTGCCGATGTGGATCATCTTGGTGCCGGTATCGGCCTGCTGATGCCCGCTGGTCAGCGCCACGGAGTAGAACTCACCGATGGAGTTATCCCCGCGCAGAATGCAGCTCGGGTACTTCCAGGTGATGGCGGAGCCGGTTTCCGACTGGGTCCACGACATCTTGCTGTTGTCGCCTTCGCACAGGGCGCGCTTGGTGACGAAGTTCAGGATGCCGCCGGTGTTGTTATCCCCCGGGAACCAGTTCTGCACCGTGGAGTACTTCACCTCGGCGTCTTTATGGATGATCACCTCCACCACTGCCGCGTGCAGCTGGTAGCTGTCGCGCACCGGAGCGGAACAGCCCTCGATATAGCTGACGTAGCTGCCCTCATCGGCGACGAGGATGGTGCGTTCAAACTGACCGGTTTTCTCGGCGTTGATACGGAAATAGGTGGAGAGCTCCATCGGGCAGCGCACGCCTTTCGGCACGTAGATAAAGGTGCCGTCGGAGGCTACCGCCGCATTCAGGGCGGCAAAGAAGTTATCATTGCCCGGCACCACGGTGCCAAGATACTTCTTCACCAGCTCAGGGTGATCGTGGATAGCTTCCCCGAAGGAGCAGAAGATGATCCCCTGCTCACCCAGTTTTTCCCGGTAGGTGGTGGCGACCGAGACGGAGTCGAAGATGGCGTCCACCGCCACCTCACGTCCTTCACGCACCGGTACACCGAGCTGTTCGAACGCCTCTTCCACCTCTTTACTTAAAAAGGCGTTGGCCCCGGTCTGCTGTACCGCACCAGGCTCAGAGGCGCAGGTGTCGTCGCAGTTGCCGCAGGACGGCGCTGAGTAGTAGCTGTAATCCTGATAGTTCAGCTTGTCGTAGTGCGCCTTCAGCCAGTGCGGCTCTTCCATCTCCAGCCAGGCCTTGAACGCATTCAGCCGGAACTCCAGCATCCAGTCGGGTTCGTTACGCTTGGCGGAAATGGCACGAATGACCTCTTCGTTAATCCCTTTTGCCAGCTCGTCGGTCTGCAATTGGGTGAAGAAGCCCTCTTTGTAATTAATGTGGCCGCCGGACCAGGTGTTGACGTCGTCAGTTGCTTCAGTATGTCGAGACATAATACCGCCTATACCCCAAAACTTTCGCCGCAGCCGCATTCGTTCTGGGCTTTCGGGTTATTGAATTTGAATAACTGGTTTAAGCCTTCGCGCACGTAATCCACTTCCGTACCGTCAATGAACGGCATCGCCTGGAGCGGCACGTAGAGCCGGGCGCCGTCATGTTCAAAAACCAGATCGTCTTTTTCCGGCTGGCTGACGGTGGTAAGGACATAGCCGAAACCGGCGCAGCCCGTCTGTTTCACCCCTAACCGCACGCCGAGCATACCTGCCTGTTTGCTCACCAGCTCGCGAATGTGCGCCGCTGCGGCAGGGGTCAGCGATAATCCACGCCATGCAAAATCTGTCGGATCAAACGTTTCTGAATGCTGTTCCATAAGTCCACCTCATGTATCGCGCCCTCTGGGCATAACACCATGTTAGTGATAATGATTATCACTTCAACCCCTCACTTGCAGGGTCATTCGGCTTAACCGCCCTTTTTGAATACTTTTATTAAGCATAGACCCTGATGACGGGCTTAACAGGCCTGACGGAGATTGTTTAATCAATTGATAATATTGGAAATTACAAGAGGAAATCGGTGGAAATGGTCAAAAGCTAAAATATGTATAGAAAATGACTATTTTTGAAATAGCCAGACAGATAAGACGCCCGCGCAGGCGGGCATCTTTCAGAGCGCCACAGGTACAATCAGGCTTTCAAGCATTCACGCAGCAGGTTTATTTGCATATTTTTGTCCCGCATTCGGGTCAGCAATGCCTGCAGATGGTGATCGCTCTCCAGCTGGAATTTTTGCATGACATCATACTTGTGGGCATACACCGTTTTGCTGTCGATCTTCAGCTTTTGTGCAATAGCGGGCGTCGAGAGCCCCTGGTACAGGCTCGCCATAATCACCGTCTGCCGCGGAGATAAAGTCCGGTGCTGACACTCGGCGCAGACGGGGTTTATTCTGCTCTCTTCGTGGCGCTGTAGGGTGTGCCAGGCCGAACTGAATACCCGATAAAAATCGCTCAGCGGCGCATCCCGCGACACGAAAACCATCTCCTGAAAACAGGCCGGTAATGTCTCTTTACTGTAGTGTTCTCCATTGACCAGACCAATCATCACCCCTTTTCTGCGCGCCAGTAATTCTGGCGTACAGATAAAGGGCTCTCCCCGGCAGAGTGACAGCACCATGAGATCGGCGTTGCTAATATTCTCCCGGGTAAATTCCGTCATAAACTCTATTTCACACCCGAATTGCGTCCCGAAGAGATCGACAATCAATTTTTTCAGCGCATAACAGTAAAGTGTCTCTGTCTCATTAATAAGCACGTTGACCATCGTCGGTATTTCCCTCACTCGTTCAGTTGTATTCCAGCGTCGCGACCACGGCGACGCTGATAGTTCCAGGCGTGACGCCACCGGTAGCGGAATAGGCAATGGCCTGCAAATTCATGGTTGCAGTACGATCGTCGCCAATATTTTGAGTCATGCGGCTCCCCGGACCTTTTAAATTCCCCGTACCGGTTTCAATTATGCCCAGCGCGATATTTGTGGCAGTGCCGCTGTTCCTGTAATAGTGCGTTCCGGCCACGGGATCTGCCGTCCCGGTTAAGCTGACAGTCACGCTTTGGGTAGCCGCCGGACATTGGGTGAAGTTGAGCGAAAAAGGCACAGGCGTGGAGGATGACGCCGGCGTAGCCATATTCTTTGCCTGCATGTTTCCCAGATTGACGTTCACACTCGAATTTCCGCCATTAAAAATACAGGGAGAGGCGACAATTCTCCCTTTTACTGAGACGCTTACCGCATCCGTCGCCAACGCTGCAGCGGTGTACAGCCAGATGCTCGCTATCCCGATAATATTCAGCCTCATCGATCGTTTCCTTTTACTGATAGGTGAGGATCAGAGTGGCACTGGCATTCGCGGTTCCGGTGCTTACTGAGGTTTTGGTTTGGTAGTAACGGGCGGTGATCGGCATACTCTCCTGACCGCCACTCGTCTGTTTAAGGGCAATCGTGCTGTTTAAAACCAGCGGCTCGCCGTTATAAAGCAGCTGGACACCCACGCCGTCGGCAACGCCCGCCGAGCCCTGGCCGGTTAACGCCAGCACGCTGTTGTTACTGAGCCCGGGGTACTGAATGCCGTTCAGCGTGACGTTAATTTTCGCCCCAGCGTCGCAGTTCAGGCCGAGGTTTTGCGTATTTTGTCCCCCCTCTGGTAGGGTGCCGACCGTATCGCCGAAACGGCTTACCGGCACGTCGCCGAGAAGGAATACCAGATTTGGCGTGGTAATGGCGCAGGCTACCTGTGTAATCGAACCGGTTCCGGCATAGACGGGCACATCCGGTGCCGCCGTGCCGCCCCGATATTGCTCTGTCCAGGCGACAAAGGAGGCCAGTAGTCCGTTCACAGAACCCGACGTAATATCGCCGGTTTTCCAGAACTGGATAATCGGCTGGAAATTGCTGGCGTGTACTTCATTGGCGTTCGAGCTCCAGGAGGCGCTGAAAAGATCGGCCCCTAACCAGGTGGTTCCATTAAAACTGGCGCTCCCGGCGGTGGTTTTTTCATAATATCCCACGGAGACCCCGACGCCTGGCAATCCGGTTTGATATACCCGGCGACCGTTGGCGGTGGTGAACGCATAAGCCAGCCCCCCGCTCTTCATGCCTGCGGTTGAACCTTCATTCCCCGTTGGCGTACAGCTATAGGTCAGCGCCAGCGAGCCATAAATTTCATTGCTGATCGCCTGCCCGACCGGGAGATCGCGCTGAACGATAATATTGCCGTAATTAACGCTATACGGGGCACCGATATAGGTGTAATCACATCCATAGCCGTACAGTGGAAAGAGTATTCCCGCCAGGATGAACAGGCACCTGATAATAGACATGTCGAGTCATCCACAATCATTCAATTAATGGCAAACCACATCCGCACGAATTATCTCGCCGGGAGGTTGTTGGGTATTAAGGGTGTAGTGAGCCTGGCAACGCTGTTGTGCCGCCTCGCCCCACTTCACCGTTAATTTCACATCCGGCTGCAAACCGGTTAAATAGACCTGGCCGCCGTCACCCACGATGAAACCTGTGTTTTGCGCTCCGTTCACCGTCGCGATAGCGCCGAAAGGTACCGGCTGACCATTTTGTCGGGTGAGCGTCATCAGGATCCGCAGCCCGACGCTGGCGACATAGCTGGCGCGCACAATCGCGCCCCGGGTCGGGATCACGGTCTGTACCGTCTGTTCCAGTTCAACATCGTCAGGCAGGGTATCGGTCAACAACGAAACGTCATTTTTCCGGTAGGGCGTCATCTTGCTGCAGAGGGTATATCCGCGGTAATCGGTTTTTGTCCCGGACTGGTTTTGTATCCCTACCCCTGCCGCGCCGGGCGCTTTTATCAGCACGTTGGTTTCGCCGAGTGCCTGAGAAAAGGTCACGCCGTCAGCATGGGCGACCACGCTCCCCTGGAGGGCATAATTCAGCCGGTCGCTGTACTGATCGTAACTGTAACCCGCCGTCACCTCACCATAAGTGCCTTTGTAATCACCGTTTATATTGCCGGTATAGCCGACGTTATCCGTGCTGTAACCCTGCTGCACATTCCAGCTCAGGGCATTGTTTTCCAGCCCCGTGCCGTTCATCCCCAGGCTGTGGAGGGTGCCGCTGTTTTTACTGGTGCTCATACCGTAATTCACCCAGGTTTGCGGCAGGAAGGCTCCCAGCGGAACGCTGATATTCAAGGCCACCATCTGATCTTTGGCATCACCACGCGTGCCGTCGCTGCGGTTTTTACTCCGGGTATAGGTCAGACCGTAGCTGACGCTCTGCCAGAAATTGTTATAGCCCAGGCTCCATGAGATCTTTGGTTGCCTGATATCCCAGTAATCTTCCCTTACGGCACTTAACATCAGCGAGCCCAGGTGGTTGCCAAGCGTCTGGCTCAGGGTTAACTCGGCGCGATTACGGCGCCTGTCGTTGAGCGCGCTGTCGCTGCCATAGGTGTCCAGCACCTCCTGCATCCCGTAATAACCCCGCGTGGCGTAGCGGTAGCCCGCAATGGCAAAATGGGTCCCGCTGTTGACAAAATTCTTGCTGTAGCGCATCCGCCATGACTGGCCGTTCGATTTTGCGCGATCCTGCGGGGTTGACCAGGCCTGGGTGACGTCAGCCGAAAAGGCACCGAAATCGCCCATATTTTTTCCCATTCCGGCGGCCAGCGACTGGTATTTACTCGCCCCCTGAAATCCGCCGTACAGGGTCAGGCCATACGGAATACCGTAGATACCGGTGAACTGGCTGAACGGGGTTTTATCCACGCGATGATCCCATGAGCGATATTGCCCGCCGGTGACGGCGTACTTCAGCTGCCCTTCACGCTGCAATACCGGGAGTGAGGCAAACGGCACGGTAAAATGCTGTTCGCTGCCGTCGGCCTCTTTAATAGTGACCTCGAGATCCCCTGCGCCGCCGGTCGGGTACATATCGGTAATTTCAAAGGCGCCCGGTGCGATGTAGTTCTGGTAAATCTGATAGCCGTTCTGGCGAATAATGATCTGCGCGTTGGTCCTTGCAATACCGCGCACCACCGGCGCATAGCCCCTGAGCGAATCCGGCAGCATGTCATCGTCTGAAGCGAGTTGTCCGCCGCGAAAAGGCATGCTGTCAAACACATCTGCCGGTGACGCGCTGTCCCCGAGCGTCAGCTGGGCTTTCAGCGGGACAATGCCCCTTCGGGCATAGGTATAAACGTTATCCCACTGCGTCTGACCTTCGCTGCCCCGTGACCAGGTCGTGTAGTTTCGCAATCGCCACGGACCGATATTCAAACCCGGCCGCAGGTTGGCGTACTGACTGCTGTCGTTGCCGCCGTTTTTGTTCATAATGCTTGCACCGCTGAGCGAGTAGTTGAGCATGGCGGCGGTGATCCCTTCATCCCAGAGCGCAGGCTGGACATAGCCTCTGGCCTGTATCGTCAGCGCGGCCTGCGGAACGCTGATGGCAAGGCGCTGGCTGGCAAACTGAAAATCGGTGCTGGCCTGAGGAATAGCCGCCAGATGCGCGCACGGCGAGCCTGGCTGGCTGAGCCCCGGAAAGCGCTCGGTTTTAACCCCCCATTGACGCAACTGGTCGACGCTGAGACAGGGCTCAAGGCGCGACTCACCCTCACTGTCTGTCACCTTATGAAACGTAACGTCCTGGGTGTCTGTCAGCTGACCATCAAGAACAATATCAACATGATAAACACCCGCAGCCTGAGAACCTGTTTCAAAACCATTCAGATCGGCTCTGTCGATCCCCGGATTATCGAGTTCAATCAGTTCGGGGTTAAAAAATTCGCGCGCCTGAATTTTATTCACCTCACCGGCCAGGACAACGGTAATAAACCCTGCCAGCCAGGTGGCTTTATTTCCGCTGATTTCCATCTTAATACTGCTCCATGAATATCACCTGCAACCTTTTATCGGTCACAGGTTTGCTGTATGTGCGTCCCCTGTGCCGCCAAAATCATTAATCAATTTAAAGACCACGGCACTGCCCATGGTTTGTGCGGGAAGGAAAATTGCCGTTTGTCCATGAGGCAATATCCAGGTTGCCTCTGGTACTTTTTTACCCCCAACAGTGATTTCATTAAAATTCATCACATAATCAGTGGGGTTAACGATCTCAATTTAATTGCCGTTACGTCGCCAGATTAATTTATCCGCCTCTTCCTCTGGTGTTGAGCGCTTTAAGCCTGCCGGACGGTAAATTAATTTAATTCGCGTTTTCACCGCAATTTGCAGCGAATTCTCGGTGGTCGTTGCCGAGGGGATCGATTTGATATTCAGCCAGAACAGACTCTCGCGGTCCTGTGGTAATGTCCCGGTTAATACAATCCGCTCAACGTTTTGTTGTCCTTTATCCAGCCGGTAGAGAGGCGGCGTAATGATAAAAGGCGGTTTCGGCGCACTGTCACTCACTCCCTCTATCCACGACTGAACCAGATAAGGTGAGTTATCAGGATTATTGACGTTGATAGCGGCCTCTTTTTTGCTGCCGTCAAATATAAGCCGTGTTCCGCCAATAACGATCCCTGCCTGTGCAGCCGAAACGCCCGTCACAATAAACAGACTGGTGAGCAGGATTTTGTGAACAAATTTCATTACATACCTCAGTGACAACGGGGCCGTGTTCCGGCCCCACCTGATGTCCGGTCAGGTCATTAGTTATAAACAACAGAGAAATTAGCGACCGAGTTTGCCGGGCCTGCCGTCACGCTTGACGCTGTCGAAATATACTGCGCGTAAAATTTCAGGGTATTATCCTGGTCGCTGGTCAGTTCATAGTTATAGTTATTCTCGCCGTGCAGCGGCAGATCCACTTTATCCGCTGACATCAGATTAATTGCCACGCCCGTTGCCGCATCCGAAACCGCAGTATTAATGGCCAGCAGACTTGGGTTAACGAGATCTGGCGTACCGTCAAAACGAATCTTTGCTGATGTTACGGTATCTGGACAATTTTTTAATATAATATCGAAGCCTTTTGCTGCGGTTCGGTCTCCCATACCCGCGAACTCAGATTTATAAAAATCGCCAATAACTACGGTCTGGTTTTGCGAAGCGACAGCAACGACGCAGGCAGAATCCAGAATATTTCCGGCAAAGTTAACCGTACCTGCTGCCGCAAACACAGAAGAGGTGCAGACTGCAGCCAGAACTGATAACGCAACAATAGTCTTTTTCATAGAATTATGTCCTTAATAACACTTACCATCACCATTTTTTGGGCAAAAGCATTCCATAAGGTGTGAATCACCTTTTATTTTTTTATGCCCGTTATGCTGGTTCCTTTTTGTGAGTAAAAGAGGTGCCATCGTAACTTTATATAAGGCGCCCTGGTCAAATTTCACTCACATGATGCAATTTATATAAAGACTTTCCTGAACTCAAATTATTTCTCGGTCTAGTTGTAGACTTCGCCACTCTTTTTTTTGCCTGCTGTTCAACGCCGAGATTCAGCCTGGGATGCTCTCACTTTTGTTCTTCAGTGAATAGAATGCCCCGTCTGAGCGTCTGGTCTATTAATAGACTCAGTAAGAAAACCTACTTTTATCAAAATGTTAAGCATAAACAGCCACGGCCAGTCTATTTTTAGACCCGCGACTGATATTCCCAGCATCAATAGTTTTTACGATAATCGCGCCCGGTTAAGAATCACCGTTAGTTTCAGTAAGATGAGGTCACCTGATGAATACCCGAATGACGGCGGTAAAGGGCGCTCCCACCACCTCTTCACTGGCGTTTAAACCTTTTGCAGATATAGAAAAACTGATTGCCCATCTTCGTCCCTTTACCGAGACCGTGACGATATATAAAGGCGATGTGGTGCACTATTACGAGGGGGAGATACGGCAGTGCTGGCTGTTATTAAGTGGCAGCGTAGCCCTGCATAGGCGTGGCGACGGCGTGGTGCTGAATTCTGAATCGGGTCCTTTTATTATTGGCGTTAGCAGTCAGCTATGTTCGGAACATTTATATGCCCGAGCCCTGGAAGATGTTGAGGTGGCGCCCATGCCTCTGGCTTTATTTAATCAGATCGTAGCCAATGAGGGGTTATGGGAACCCTTTTCGCGGCTGCTGATTTATACGGTTTCCCGAATCTATGAACACTGTTCACAGATATCGCAAATGTCCGCGTATGACATTATTCGTCTGCAGTTAGTCGAACTGTTACAGGAGCCTGACTCGGTACGGCTCAACACCACCGCGGCAGCCTATATCAAAAGCCGGACCTATCTGTCCCGAAGCGGGATCATGCGTATCCTGTCGGAGTTACGAACCGGAGGATATATCGCCATGCAGCGGGGGGTACTGATTGATATTCATCATCTGCCGCTGAAATATTGATTAAGGAGCCATAACGCGGAGCCAGGAGGGCGCACAAGCACTATAATAACCCTCATTACGTCAGCCTCATCCAGCAGGTCATTTTATGCCATCGCCAACGACGCCGCCCGGTCAGGCTCAGCGTGGGTCGCCCTGGGCGCAGGAGCTTGTATCCCATCTGCAACCCTACGCGACCCTTCACCACGCCCAACGGGGAGAGCGGTTCGAGCTTTGTATCAATGGTCAGGGTGTCTTTTATCTGATTATTGAGGGCAGCGTGGCGATTTATCGCCGGAGCAACGATATGTTGCTTTCAACCGCCAACAGCCCGGCAATTTTGGGTCTGGCAAACCTGACGGATATCTACTTCGACAACTACTTCAAAACCCTTGAGCCTTGCGTTATTGGTACGCTTGCGACCGATAAAGTCAACGACATCTGCACAGAAAAAGATTTGTGGAGCGTTGTCTCCCGCCACCTGATGTTTGTTTATAACCGACTCTATCACCACGTTATGCCAGTGGGCTCACCCACCGCGTATGAGTTAATTCGCCAGCAGTTGCAGGAATTGATGGCCGAAGAGGAGAGTTTTCGCGCCAGGATCACCGCAGAAAGGTACATCCGGGATAAAACCCAGCTTTCGCGCAGCGGGGTGATGCGTATTCTGGCCGATCTGAAAGCCGGTGGTTACGTGGAAATGGAAGAGGGTCGACTAATTAGAATCAACAAGCTCCCCGCCAGATACTAGGTAAAACAGCCCACCAGCAGGGTGTTCTCTTTTTGTAGGCGTATTCTGAATATCAGTCGGAAGACTGAGGCGATCGCCGCCGGGTGCGCTATGCTTCGGCAAAAGGGCAACATACGGAGGGGAAATGCTCATTGCACTTGTGACCATCGCCATCGTTGCCGTCGTCATTACCGGTCTGGTTATCCTGTCTGCTATGCAGGACATTAACAACGATTACTGAATGCGGAAAAAAGAAAGCCCTTAAGACTACCAGAGGTAATCTTAAGGGCTTCTCGCTCCATCCGGCGCTTATCTCCGGCACTCAATATGGCTTAGCTCTTGAAGGAGCATAGGAATAATCTCATAAACCCGGGTGCGCGAATTAACATTTCTTGCGGCCCGCCAGTAAACGTCGGTATTTCAAAGTGATAAAAAATGAAAAAAGGCCGCATTTGCGGCCTTTCGCTTTATATCACCGCGGTAGTCAGCCGCGACGAACAGCATAAACGGTTCTGCTCATCCAGGATCTCAATCTGCCATACCTGATGGCGCGAGCCAGCATGCAACGCGCGACAGACGCCGCGTACCCGGCCGCTGCGCACGGAACGAATATGGTTGGCATTCACCTCCAGCCCCACCACCTTCTGCTCTCCTTCGGTACAGAGGTAGCCGGCCACCGAGCCCAGGGTTTCGGCCAGCACCACCGATGCACCACCGTGCAGCAGCCCAAAAGGCTGATTGGTACGGCTGTCGACCGGCATGGTAGCCTCCAGTTCATCCTCGCCGATGCGGGTAAACTGGATATCCAGCAAGCCCACCATATTTCCGTCACTCATGGCGTTTAACGCCTGCAACGTCACCGCACGTTTCCAGATCATCCCATAATCTCCAGTAAGGCCTGCAGCGGATGGCGCACGCCGTTGCCTTCGACGCGTTTGACCTGGCTACGGCAGGAGTAGCCGGTCGCCAGGCAGCGGCTGCGCGGCAGGCGCTGCATCGCCTGGTGCCAGGAAAGCTCGTAGATGCCCAGCGAGTTCGCGTGGTTCACCACCTCGTGTCCGTAGGTTCCGGCCATGCCGCAACAGCCGACGCTGACGCTCTCCAGCTTCGCGCCAAAGCGGGCGAAAATGGCCGCCCACTGCGCTGGCGCGCCCGGCAATGCGGTCACTTCGGTACAGTGTCCAAACAGATACCACGCCTCGCCGCTGGTCTCCTGGACGGGTTGCGCATCGAGGATCGTTGGCAGCCACTCATGTACCAGCATGACGTGGAAGTCGCCGCGCTTGTCACCAAGGGTCTGTTTGTACTCATCGCGATAGCAGAGCACCAGCGCCGGATCGACCCCGACCATCGGCATACTCAGCTGCGCCACCCGGTTAAGGAAGTCCGAGGTTTTTTGCGCGGTTTTCGCAAAGCGGCTGAGGAAACCTTTGATGTGCTGCGCCTTGCCGTTTGGTGAAAACGGCAGCAGCACCGGCTGGTATCCTAACCGCTCGGCAAGACGAATAAAGTCCGCTACCACCTGGGCATCGTAATAGCTGGTAAAGGGATCCTGCACCACCAGCACCGTTTTCGCTTTTTGCTCCGCGCTCAGCGCCTCAAGCTGCTCAAGAGTCAGGTTGGCAGAGCGGTGGCCGACCATCTGACGCTGCAGGGAGGGCGTGGAGAGCAGCGGCAGGTCGATCATGCCGATATGCTTCTCGGAAAGTTTGCGTACCAGCGGCTGGTTAATAAAGAAGTTGAAGGTGCGCGGCGCGCGGGCCATCAGCGGGGCATAACTCTCCACCGTCGCGACCAGGTGATCGCGCATCGGGCGCAGATAACGGCTGTGATAGAGCTGCAGGAAGCGGGAGCGGAACTCCGGCACGTCGATCTTAATCGGGCACTGGGTAGAGCAGGCTTTACAGGCCAGGCAGCCCGACATCGCCTCTTTCACCTCGTGGGAGAAGTCGTACTCCCCTTTACTCGCATGCCAGCTGTTGCGAGTGCGCGCGATAAGGGTGCGCAGGCTGGCGCGTTTCTCCGGCAGCTCTTTCTCCAGCGCCAGCGGATCCACGCCGCGATCGGCCAGCAGACGCAGCCACTCGCGCACCAGCGTCGCACGTCCTTTCGGCGAGTGGATGCGGTTGCTGGTGATCTTCATTGACGGACACATCGGGCTTTTCGCATCGAAGTTAAAGCACAGGCCGTTACCGTTACACTCCATCGCACCGCGCCAGGAGGCGCGCACGGCAATGGGGATCTGGCGGTCAAAGGTGCCGCGCTTGACTGCATCCACCTGCATCATCGGGGCGTCGATACCCTCCGGCGGACAGATTTTACCGGGGTTGAGACGGTTATCAGGGTCAAAGGCCGCTTTGATTTTGCGCAGCTCGCCATAGAGCTGTTCGCCAAAGAAGGCCGGGCTGTACTCTGCGCGGAAGCCTTTTCCGTGCTCGCCCCACAGCAGACCGCCATATTTGGCGGTGAGCGCCACCACCTCATCGGAGATCTGCTTCATCAGGATCTCCTGCTGCGGATCGCACATATCCAGCGCCGGGCGTACGTGCAGCACTCCGGCATCGACATGGCCGAACATGCCGTAGCTCAGGCCGTGGCTGTCGAGCAGAGCGCGGAACTCAACGATATAGTCCGCCAGGTTCTCCGGCGGCACGCAGGTATCTTCAGCAAACGGAATCGGCTTGGCAGCCCCTTTAGCGTTGCCCAGCAACCCCACCGCTTTTTTACGCATCGCATAGATACGTTCGATGCCAGCGAGATCGTTACACAGCTGCCAGCCAATCACCCCACCTTCGCCCCGGGCGATCAGCTCGTCCAGCCGCTGGCATAAGGCAGCAACCTGGCTTTCGATAAGCGCTGCGTCATCGCCGGCAAACTCAACGATGTTCAGGCCCAGCATCTCTTTATCGGGCACGTCAGCGATAAGCTCGCTGACCGAGTGCCAGACGATATCTTCCCGCGCCAGGTTGAGCACTTTTGAGTCAACGGTCTCAACAGACAGCGCCCGGGCATCCACCATAAACGGCGCATTACGCAGCGCAGAGTCGAAAGAGTTGTACTTCACATTCACCAGGCGGCGCACTTTTGGCAGGCGGGTGATGTCGAGACGCGCCTCAGTGATAAAGGCCAGCGTCCCTTCTGAGCCAGTGAGGATGCGGGTTAAATCGAACTGACTGAGATCGTCATTAAAGACATGACGCAGATCGTAACCGGTCAGGAAGCGGTTCAGTTTCGGGAATTTATCGATAATCAGCTGGCGGTTGTCTCGGCAGCGTTCCAGCACGGTGCGGTAGATACGCCCGGCGGTGGTGTTGTCCTTGCCGAGCGTTTCGGCAAGCTGAACCGGCACAGGCTGGGTATCAAGAATATCGCCGCCCAGCAGTACCGCCCGCACGCCAAGAACGTGATCGGAGGTTTTACCGTAGACCAGCGAGCCCTGACCGGAGGCGTCGGTATTGATCATCCCACCGAGAGTAGCGCGGTTACTGGTCGACAGCTCCGGGGCAAAAAAATAGCCGTAAGGTTTCAGAAACTGATTGAGCTGATCCTTGATTACCCCCGCTTCTACCCGCACCCACCCCTCTTCCGGGTTGATCTCAATGATGCGGTTCATGTAGCGGGACATATCGACGACGATCCCCGTGTTAAGCGCCTGGCCGTTGGTGCCAGTGCCGCCGCCGCGAGGGGTGAAAATCAGCGAAGCGAAACGCTCCTGGGAGGCCACACGGGCCAGGAGTGCCACATCAGCGGTAGAACGGGGAAAAACGACTGCATCGGGAAGTAGCTGGTAGATACTGTTGTCGGTCGCCATGGTCAGCCGGTCGGCATAACGTGTGGCGGTATCGCCGGTAAAACCCTGTTGCTCCAGTGCCTGCAAAAAATTCAGCACCAGCTGAACGACGCCGGGTGCCTGAGAAATTTGTGGGATCATTACTGTCGACCCTGCCCAATCTTAAGAGTTGTAGATAATCGTTTGCGTTGTGTCTCACATTTTGTATCACATTTTAAACGTATCCGCCCGACAGAATTACAGGCAGAATCTGCCTGTTAAAAATGGCTGAAATCACTAATGATTGTAGTGATGCGGTTTTATGTTCTCGCCGGTTTGCCGGTGTTCTCAAAAGGTAAATTTCATCTATGGTCAATCGACACCAGCCCAGGGACGTTGCACAAGTTTTGCTGTCGGTGCTGTTTCTGGCAATCATGATTATTGCGTGTCTGTGGATTGTTCAACCCTTTATTCTCGGTTTTGCCTGGGCAGGAACGGTCGTCATCGCCACCTGGCCGCTATTTATTCGTCTTGAACGCTTACTGTTTGGCCGCCGGACGCTGGCGGTGCTGGTGATGACGTTACTGCTGGTCCTGCTCTTTGTCATTCCTGTCGCGTTGCTGGTCAATAGCCTGGTTGACGGCAGCGGCCCGCTCATCACCAGTATCACCAGCGGCGATATGACGCTGCCGGAGCTGGCCTGGCTAAACGATATCCCGCTGATTGGCGATAAGCTCTATGCCGGCTGGCATAACCTGCTGGATATGGGCGGCAGCGCAATTATGGCGAAAGTACGGCCCTATATTGGCGCCACCACCACCTGGTTTGTGGGTACCGCCGCGCATCTTGGCCGCTTCGTCGTGCACTGTGTACTGATGCTGCTGTTCAGCGCCCTGCTCTACTGGCGCGGCGAGCAGGTAGCGCTGGGCGTTCGCCATTTCGCCACCCGTCTGGCCTCGACACGCGGCGACGCGGCGATGCTGCTGGCGGCGCAGGCCGTGCGTGCCGTGGCGCTAGGTGTAGTAGTGACGGCCCTGGTGCAGTCTGTGCTGGGCGGTGTGGGTCTGGCGATTGCCGGGGTGCCTTACGCCACCCTCTTTACGGTGCTGATGCTGTTAACCTGCCTGATGCAGCTGGGGCCATTGCTGGTTCTGGTTCCGGCGATTGTCTGGCTCTACTGGAGCGGCGATACCACCTGGGGCACCTTCCTGCTGGTGTGGAGCTGCGTGGTAGGCACGATGGATAACGTTATCCGCCCGATTCTGATTCGCATGGGTGCCGACCTGCCGTTGATTCTGATCCTCTCCGGCGTGATCGGGGGGCTGATTGCGTTTGGGATGATCGGCCTGTTTATCGGACCGGTACTGCTGGCCGTCTCCTGGCGACTCTTCTCTGCGTGGGTCCATGAGGTCCCGCTGCCGCCAACCGATCCTGATGTGCTGCTTGCCGCCCTTAACGAAACGGACGAGGTCAAAAAGTAACGCTCCCGTTCTGGTGGGTTCGCCCACCAGAATGTTAAGCACCACTTATCAATTTGATTTCCCTTAAGCGCTGCTAAAGCCTTTCCTGCTCGTAATTCCTTCAATCTACTTCATAAATTCTTCATGCTTCTTAAACTATTGAGACGAATCTGATCGACGCAAAAATTCCCTATGCCTACTATTAGGTCACGGTTATGAATCAACAACACCTTGATTTATAAGCATGGAAATCCCCTGAGTGAAACAACGAATTGCTGTGTGTAGTCTTTGCCCATCTCCCACGATGGGCTTTTTTTTCAGTAAGTTACCGGCTTCGTAGAGCATTAGTGCCAAACCGTTTGAAGTACAAAGAGGCTGCTCTTTCTCTCCCCTTATAAATCAACCGCTTAATATATGTGTCATTTCGAAGCGTGTGAAACGCACTGGTTCCTGCTTGCGAATGGTCATCAAGCCTGAAACCATAGCGCACCACTCTTAGAAGCGTGAGTGGCCCATTTTTGCCTTTTCGCCTGTACTAAGCTGAACTCTGCTTTTGTCATGCTGTTGGCTTAGATGCCCAGCCTGCATCGTTCGTTAAGGTGCGTATCCAACTTCTCCGGAATGGTGAAAACCCATCCAAACTTCTCAGCGGTTTCTTGGCATTCTTCTAAAAGTTCTGCCCTTCAATATCACGTTGCGATAACACGCGGCCTGTTCTACAGTCCTCTATCCATTGCTCTGAGAACTACCTCTCCCTACCGCATTTAATTCAGACTTGAACTTCAAATTAACCCTGCTTGTTATTTATAGTGTTGTTAATCGTGACAGGTGTTACTGGCACTTCACCCAAAGCACTTACATGCTGAAAATCATTAGCGTTCTGCTCAGGGTGGTTAGGATCTTTCATAGTAACCAGTGTTATCTGCTTATCAAGTTCCCGGCTTGCCCCGTCAAAGTGGTCTACACCAATTCCAATTAAACCACCGAACAGAATATTGCCCCACATCCAGCCATTACTACTATCATTTATATCGCCTCGAGTAACAGGACTTGTTTCTGTTCTTCTTACCTCTACGTGATAAGGCGCATCACCACGTTTTAAATTAACGGTAGTAGGAGCGATACCTTTAGCGACTTCCATTCCATCAGCATTCCTGACACTAAATAACGCAGGTGCATCAGTGTTAATTGCTACTTTTTGTTTGGTTCCATCGACAATAGTACAGCAAGCAGATAAAGACACAGCACAGATACAAGCCACAGCCACGGCTTTAAGTTTCATTAAATATGTTTCCTGAAAAAAATTAGAAGAATCTTGCTACCATCATTAGTTATTATTCACTGATATCACACCATCTTCTCAGCAACAAGTTTGACCGTTATCATTCTGTTATCAATTATCATCGTTGCTGAAGGAATTCCTGATCCTGAAACGAGATGTGTCTTGCTCAATTCAGCCCGCGGACCGTTGCATGAGCAAACTATCAAGAATAAATTTTAGACATTCTATTAACGATAAACAGGCCCTTGCGAATTAAGTGCCGCCAATAATTGCGCAATATTTGAGCATGATCTATTTTGCGGCACAGGGCATATTTCAGGCGCGTAAGATTATTCCTATACGAACCGTTTTTTTGAGGGATTAGTGCTATTCAAGGAAAAAAGAGGATTTTTTTAATCACTTAATTTGGGCTTACCCTGATTAAGAACCAGGGTAAGCTCACTTACGTTATAACTGGCTCACTGAGCATCCGCTAAGCATCTTCCACTCACCCTTCAGCACCCGCGGCTCACCGGTCACGTTCACCGTCACCACCTCGCGAATATCTGCCGATGATGCCCCAACCTGCAGCTCAAACTCACCCGGTTCGACAACGCGTTTGCCGTCCCGCCGCGTAAAGTTGAAGAGATCAACTGGCAGCGTGAAGGTGAGCGTGGCGCTTTCCCCCGGAGACAGGGTGACGCGCTGGAAGGCTTTTAGCTCCTGCAATGGCCGCACCTGACTGGCGACTTTATCCCGGACGTAAACCTGGACCACTTCGCTCCCGCTGCGCTCGCCGCTGTTTTTCACATCGATGCTCAGCGTCACTTCGCCGTCGACGGGCACACTGCGCTGAGCCAGCCGTGCGGCTACCCAGCTGAAGGTCGTCCAGCCCAGGCCATAGCCAAAGGGATAGCGAGCCCCAAAGTGGAAAGCGAACGGCGTACCGCCGCTTTTCAGCTTGTGGTTGTAGTAGAAAGGCATTGCCCCCGCGCTTTTCGGTACGCTGACCACCAGCCTGCCCTGTGGCTCTGCCCGCCCGGTCAGTACATCGGCGATGGCCCAGCCGCCTTCCTGACCCGGCGCCCAGGCCATCATCAGGGCCGCTACGCGATCTTCCAGCCCCTGCAGGTTGTATGGCCGCCCTCCCGTCATCACCACAATCACCGGTTTACCGGTCGCCACCAGCGCCTCCAGCAACTGCTGCTGTACGCCGGGCAGATTCAGGCTGTCCGTATCCGAACCCTCACCCACGGTGCCGCTCTGGAACAGGCCCGCCAGGTCCCCCACGCATGCCACTACCACATCGCTGTCGTTGGCGACCCGCACGGCTTGCGGGATAAGGTGGGTATCCTGCGAAACCGGTGACTGCTGCATCGGTTTGCCGCTGCTGTCCCCCGGGAAAACCGGGGCCCCCGCCATACGTTTTTCGATGATATGGCACCCTTGCGCATACTGAACGTGGCCCTCGCCCAGGTAGTGTTTCAGCGCCTGCAGTGGGGTGGTCACCTGGGCGGTCTCTTCCACCATGTCACTGATGATCAAATGGACCGGGAAGCTGTAGCCGCTTAACAGCGCCAGCGGATCGTCCGCCGTGGGCCCAACCACCGCAACGTGAGGTTTGCCGGAGAGAGGCAGTACGCCGCGGTTCTCCAGCAGGGTGAGCGAGCGCGTCGCCACCTCGCGGGCCACCCGGCGAGTCTCATCACTTTGCAGATCGATGGCGTTTTCGTCGGCATACGGATGTTCAAAGAGACCAAGGCGGAATTTTTCGGTCAGCACGCGGGCGACGATCTCATCCACTTTCTCCATGGTGATCAGGCCCCGCTCCACCGCCCCGGCCAGATGTCGGGCGCAGTCATCTTTTGGCAGTTCGACGTCCAGCCCGGCGTTAAAGGCCAGCGCGGCCGATTCGGCTGCATCGTGGGACACCCCATGATGCTGATGCAACAGACTCACGCCGCCGTAATCCGCCACGATGATGCCGTCAAAGCCCCACTGCTCGCGTAGCACGGTGGTGAGCAGGAAGTGGTCGCTGTGGCCGGGTTGATTATCAATATCGTGATAAGCCGGCATCACTGACCCGGCATTCGCCAGCTTCACCGCCATCTCAAAGGGTAGCAGGAAAGTGTCGTTGAGTTCGCTGAAACCAAGATGAACCGGGGCGTGGTTGCGCGCCCCTTCGCTAAAGGAGTGGCCAACATAGTGCTTGAGGGTCGCCAGCAGATCGCGTTTATCGCCCTGCAAGCCTTTCACATATGCTGTTGCCATGACACCCACCAGCCACGGGTCCTCGCCAAAGGTCTCTTCTGTACGCCCCCAGCGTACGTCGCGGGAGACGTCCAGCACCGGCGCCAGCCCCTGCTGACAGCCAACCGAGCGGGCCTCTTTACCTATCTGTTCAGCGGCACGCTGCACCAGCTCCGGATCCCAGGTTGAACCGTAGTTCAGCGAGGAAGGAAACAGGGTGGCGTCTTTACACAACAGCCCCACCAGGCACTCTTCGTGGAACAGCGCCGGTATACCGAGCCGCGTCTCCTCCATCATCATGCGTTGCAGACGATTAGCGGCACGCACGCCGGTTCTGGCATCAACGATGTGGGTGCCCAGCGGACGGGTTATCTGCCCGACGCCCAGCTTCAGTCGTTCGCTCAGGGCGGCCTGTTCACTTACACCGGCAAATTCATCGCTCAGATCGCTACGCTCACGGTGGTTGCCGTTCTCATCGAGGATCAGCCAGTAGGCGTGCATCTGGGCAAATTTCTCTTCCGGGGACATGCGCGCCAGTAAGTCGGCGACGCGCTCCTGCACGGGACGGCCCGCATCCTTGTAAATAGCAGTCATCAGTTACTCCTGAATTGCGGAATGAATTGCCGGGCTGAGGTGCCCAGCCTCGTTACGGGTTTCACGTTTGCTGGCGAGTTCACGCGCAATGGTATCCACCAGTCGGCTGTTGAGCTTGTAGACCGCCAGCAGTAGCACCATGCAAATAAACAGGCCGCAGGGGATCAGGGTGAACAAGGCGTTAATGGTAGAGAGCACGTGCGGGGTCTGGGTAGCCTCTCCCGGTGCGTAATCCACCATCCCCAGCACCCAGCCCACCACGGCACCGCCCAGCGCAAGGCCAAATTTGATGGCGAACAGCGCGGTAGAGAACACCAGCCCGTCGAGTCGGCGGCCGCTGCGATGCTCTTCGTAGTCCACCACGTCGGAGAACATGGTCCACTGGAGCGGCGTGGTCAGGTTTTGTATGAAGCTAAAGATGATATTCAAACCAAAGATCAGCCAGACCTGGGAAGGCGGAATGAAGAAGATCAGCGCGCCAAAAATAACGAAGGTAATAATGGTCCACTGATATGCGCGAACCCGGTCAAATTTCCCCAGCAGGCGTTCGGATAATAAAGCGCCGCTCAGCGAAGCCACCATCCCCGAGACAATAAAAGCAAAAATCAGCTCAGGGCGCAGCAGAACATATTTCACGTAATACATCGTTGCTGATCCACGCGTGACCACCGCGGTGAGCAGGAGAATATTGAACAGAAAAACGATTCGCCACTGGCTATTTCCGGCCAGCAATTTTAAATCCGTCAGCATTGAGCCCGAGGTGTCATTACGGGGAGAATAACGTTCGCGGGTCATAAAGAAACAGCAGAAGAATAAGATAATGCCTAATAACCCCATAAGGCTCATGGCATAAAAATAGCCCTTCTGAACGTTGTCATTGCCTAAATAAGAGACCAGAGGTAAGGCGATAACCGTGACGATCAGGCCACCGATAAACGACAAACCAAAACGCCAGGATTGCAGGGAGTGGCGCTCGCGCGGATCCAGCGTCAGAGCGCCGGGCATTGCGCAGTAAGGCACATTAATGGCGGAGTAGATAAGGCTTAAAATGGCGTAGGTTACACAGGCATAGACAATTTTTGCCGTGGCGCCTACGTCCGGTACATAGAAGGTAATCAGGCAGCTGACGCCAAACGGAATGGCGAACCAGAGCAGCCAAGGGCGGAAACGACCGTGGCGGGTTTGGGTGCGATCGACCAGCGCCCCAATACAGGGATCGACAAAGGCATCCACTACCCTGACGACTAAAAACATGGTACCCATAATGGCCGCAGGCAGGCCAAAAACATCGGTATAAAAGTAGGCCAAAAATAACGTCGCCGTTTGCCACACCAGCGCGCTGGCCATATCACCTAATCCATAGCCTATTTTATCCTTCGTACTCAATACAGAGGAAATTGTCATTTTTAATGAGCCTTTTTATCAGGTTAAAATTATTTCAACCAGCTGCGCAAGAATCAGATTCTTGCGCATTCGAGGCTCAATTATTAGCAACGCCTTGCCTGCTAACAATTGTCTAAATTAACAGACAAATTATGATATTTAGTTTTTTTATTTATTTGTGATGGAGAGCAAGTCTCGGTGAAAATAAAAAAGGTGAGGATCAACATCCTCACCTTTTATCGTGCAGAACATGAATGTTACTTGTTAAGTTCGGCCAGGCTCAGCCAGGTTTGTACTACGGTGTCCGGGTTGAGGGACAGGCTGTCGATCCCCTCTTCCATCAGCCATGCGGCAAAGTCTTCATGATCGGAAGGTCCCTGACCACAGATACCCACGTACTTACCTTGCTTCTTCGCGGCACGGATGGCCATCGACAGCAGCGCTTTGACCGCCTCGTTACGCTCATCAAACAGCGCGGAGACTACGCCAGAATCGCGATCCAGACCCAGCGCCAGCTGCGTCATATCGTTCGAGCCGATGGAGAAGCCGTCGAAGTGTTCCAGGAACTGTTCTGCCAGCAGGGCGTTGGACGGGATCTCACACATCATAATGATTTTGAGCCCGTTCTCGCCGCGCTTCAGCCCCTGACGCGCCAGTTCGTCAATGACCGCTTTCGCCTGATCCACGGTACGCACGAACGGCACCATGATCTCAACGTTGGTCAGCCCCATATCGTTGCGCACGCGTTTCACCGCTTCGCACTCCAGGGCAAAGCAGTCGCGGAAGCTGTCAGAGACATAACGACCGGCGCCACGGAAGCCCAGCATCGGGTTCTCTTCTTCTGGTTCGTAACGCTCGCCGCCCACCAGGTTGGCATATTCGTTAGATTTGAAATCAGAGAGACGCACGATGACGCGTTTCGGGAAGAAGGCCGCACCCAGCGTCGCAATCCCTTCAGCCAGACGGCCAACGTAGAACTCTTTCGGCGAGTCGTAGCCTTTCATCATCTCGCGGATCTCTTTTTGCAGCTTCTGATCCTGGTCATCGAACTCCAGCAGCGCACGCGGGTGAACCCCGATCATACGGTTGATGATGAACTCCAGACGCGCCAGGCCAACACCTTCGTTTGGCAAGCAGGCGAAGTCAAACGCCCGGTCCGGGTTGCCGACGTTCATCATGATCTTCAGCGGCAGATCCGGCATGGTATCCACGCTGGAGCTCTTCACGCTGAAGTCCAGCAGCTCCGCGTAGACATAACCGGTGTCGCCTTCGGCGCAGGAGACGGTGACGTTCTCATCGTCCTTCATGCGTTCCGTGGCGTCACCACAGCCGACAACCGCCGGAATACCCAGCTCACGGGCGATGATCGCCGCGTGACAAGTACGACCGCCACGGTTGGTGACAATCGCCGAGGCCTTTTTCATGATCGGTTCCCAGTCCGGGTCGGTCATGTCGGTTACCAGCACATCGCCCGGCTGGATACGGTTCATTTCACTGATGTCGTGGATCACTTTCACCGGGCCTGCACCGATACGGTGGCCGATAGCACGGCCTTCAGCGATGATTTTGCCCTGGGCATGCAGTGTGTATCGCTCCATCACCTGGCCGCGGGAACGGACGGTTTCCGGACGCGCCTGGACGATGAACAGTTTGCCGGTGTTACCGTCTTTGGCCCATTCGATATCCATCGGACGGCCATAGTGCTTCTCAATCTGCACCGCCTGCTTCGCCAGCTCCTGCACTTCGGCATCGGTCAGGGAGAAGCGGTCGCACTGTTCCTGCGGCACATCTTCAATGCGAACCTGCTTACCGTGCTCCTGGGTCGGGGCGTAAACCATGCGGATCTTTTTCGACCCCATGGTACGGCGCACGATAGCCGGGCGATCCGCGGCCAGAGTTGGTTTGTGGACATAGAATTCGTCAGGGTTGACAGCACCCTGCACCACCATCTCGCCCAGACCCCAGGCAGAGGTGATAAAGACCACCTGATCGAAACCCGATTCGGTATCAATAGAGAACATCACCCCTGAGGAGGCCAGGTCTGAACGCACCATGCGCTGCACGCCCGCCGACAGCGCAATGCCGCGGTGGTCATAACCCTGATGCACGCGATAGGAGATTGCGCGGTCGTTAAACAGGGAGGCAAACACATGTTTTACCGCCACCAGCACCGCATCGTAGCCCTGCACGTTGAGGAAGGTCTCCTGCTGTCCGGCGAAGGAGGCATCCGGCATATCTTCTGCGGTCGCAGAGGAGCGCACGGCAAAGGAGGCCTGCGCATCGTCAGCGGAAAGCTGGTTGTAGGCGTCGTGAATGGCTTTTTCCAGTTCAGGCTGGAAAGGTGTGTCGATGATCCACTGGCGGATCTGAGCCCCGGCTTTAGCAAGCTCGGAGACATCATCAATGTCCGTATTATCCAGTAGTTCGTAAATGCGCTGGTTTACGCCGCTTTGATCCAGAAAATAGTTAAAAGCATCGGCGGTGGTAGCAAATCCATTCGGTACGGAGACACCCATACTGGACAGATTTGTAATCATTTCACCCAGGGAGGCATTTTTGCCTCCAACTCTGTCTACATCATTCATGCCGAGTTGGTTATACCAAAGCACCAGCGGTGACGAGCCATTGTTGGACATCGAAACAATCCTTTTATGATATATGAACGGGTTTTAAGAAGTTCCTTACTGCGTATTTATACTGTCATATTTATTCGCACTAAAAAAACGGTGAATCGTGTAAGCACTTTTATTTTTTAGCTTTTCAGACTCTTCCCGCTTAAATCCTAACCTGATGATTCTTATGGATTCCCACAAAAACCCTCAGACTTTAGTGTGATTTTGAAAAATGAAACACCCCTTTCATTTAAAATAAAAATAGCGTTTCATTTTTATTTTCCAGCGTACATTGCCTGTTGTATTTTACTTTTTTAATTTATGCTTTCAGTCAATTACATCTGATATACCGAGTGTGCAAAATGGATAATGCTGTCGATCGCCACGTTTTTTATATTTCCGATGGTACGGCCATCACCGCCGAAGTACTGGGCCATGCGGTGATGTCGCAGTTCCCGGTTTCCATTAACAGCATCACCCTGCCGTTTGTGGAAAATGAGAGCCGCGCCAGAGCAGTGAAAGATCAAATCGATGCCATTTTTCAGCAGACCGGCGTGCGCCCGCTGGTCTTCTATTCGATTGTGATCCCGGAGATTCGCCAGATCATTTTACAGAGCGAAGGCTTTTGCCAGGATATCGTCCAGGCGCTGGTGGCCCCTCTACAGCAGGAGATGAAACTGGATCCCACCCCGGTGGCGCACCGCACCCATGGCCTGAACCCGGCGAACATCACTAAATATGACGCGCGTATTGCCGCCATCGATTACACCCTCGCCCATGATGACGGCATCTCACTGCGTAATCTCGATCAGGCCCAGGTCATTCTGCTCGGCGTGTCGCGCTGCGGTAAGACCCCTACCAGCCTCTATCTGGCGATGCAGTTCGGGATCCGCGCCGCCAACTACCCTTTTATTGCCGATGATATGGATAATCTGGTACTCCCGGCGGCGTTAAAACCCCTGCAACATAAGCTGTTTGGTCTGACCATTAACCCGGAACGCCTGGCGGCCATCCGTGAAGAGCGCCGGGAAAACAGCCGCTACGCCTCGATGCGCCAGTGCCGTATGGAAGTGGCTGAAGTCGAAGCCCTGTACCGTAAAAACAATATTCCGTGTCTGAACAGCACCAACTATTCGGTCGAAGAGATCGCCACCAAAATTCTCGATATTATGGGCCTGAATCGCCGCATGTACTAACAGGCTAGTACATTAGTTCATAATCCTTTATACTCGCTCCCCATTACAGGGCACGTCTGTGCCCTGCACTTGAAATCAGCGGGGATTGGTTTAAGGTGATGCCCATCACTTCCCGGTAAGTTACCGATGAAGCACTACATTCTGAGAAATACCATGAATAAAACCGATGAACTCCGCACAGCGCGTATCGATAGCCTGGTGACGCCAGCAGAGCTGGCCCAGCGGTACCCTGTTTCTGCGGCAGTGGCCGAGCACGTGACAACGTCACGTAAACGTATTGAAAAAATCCTTAATGGGGACGATCGCCGCCTGCTGGTGATTGTTGGCCCCTGCTCTATTCACGACCTCGACGCGGCGATGGACTACGCCCAGCGCCTGAAAGGACTCCGGGATAAGCACCAGTCACGGCTGGAGATCGTAATGCGTACCTACTTTGAGAAGCCGCGCACGGTGGTAGGCTGGAAAGGGCTGATCTCGGATCCCGATTTAAACGGCAGCTACCGGGTCAATCACGGCATCCAGCTTGCGCGCAAACTGCTGTTGCAGGTCAACGAGCTTGGCGTGCCGACCGCCACTGAATTTCTCGATATGGTGACCGGACAGTTTATTGCCGATCTCATCAGCTGGGGGGCGATTGGCGCCCGTACCACCGAAAGCCAGATCCACCGTGAAATGGCCTCGGCGCTCTCCTGCCCGGTGGGCTTTAAAAACGGCACCGACGGCAATACCCGCATCGCAGTAGATGCCATCCGCGCCGCCCGCGCCAGCCATATGTTCCTGTCGCCGGACAAGAACGGTCAGATGACCATCTATCAGACCAGCGGCAACCCTTACGGTCACATCATTATGCGCGGCGGCAAACAGCCGAACTATCATCCGCAGGATATCGCGGAAGCCTGCGATACCTTGCGCGAGTTCGACCTGCCGGAACAGCTAGTGGTGGATTTCAGCCACGGTAACTGCCAGAAGCAGCACCGTCGCCAGCTTGATGTCTGCGACGAGGTTTGTCAGCAGATCCGCAACGGCTCCAGCGCCATTGCCGGGGTGATGGCCGAAAGTTTCCTGCGCGAAGGTACGCAAAAAGTGGTGGTCGGCCAGCCTGTGACTTACGGCCAGTCAATTACCGATCCTTGCCTGAGCTGGGAAGATACTGAAGTGCTGCTGGATAAACTGGCGGCGGCGGTGGACTCGCGCTTTTAGCACCTGCGCCGGGTGGCGGCTACGCCTTACCCGGCCTACAAAACGCCACAATCTGATACTGCAGGCCCGGTAAGTTAAGCGACACCGGTTTTTTTTTCAGGCCGCATCTCGCAAGCCTCTTATTTTTTCTCACAAAAACAGTTGCTGAACCGGTCAGTTTATCGATAATGATTATCAATGTTACATTGATTGCTATTTTAAAAATTTATATGTCACGTATGGATAACACTGCAGCAACGCTTGCCCGTCATGAAGACAAAATAGCGCCGGCCCCGGAGGCGACCGATCGCCGTATCGACAGTAAACAGCTGCTGGGCGAAGAGGGACGCGTCATCATTGAGCATCATGGTCAGCACTACCTGTTGCGCCAGACACATGCCGGAAAACTCATCCTCACAAAATAACCCCTTCGCCACCGCAGCCGGTTTTCTCACGCATTAGCTTGAGCAACTCACCTCAAGCCGCTTGCCCCAGTCTGGCGGGCGGCTGATATAGTCATCGTTACGGTCAGCAAACGGCGTCCGAAGGGCATCATGCAGGCGGTGAAGCTCAGCATAATCGCCTTTTTCTGCCTGCTCGATCGCCCGCTGCGCCAGCCAGTTACGCAGCACCATCGCCGGATTGACGGCATTCATTTGGGCCTGACGTACATCGTCGGCAACGTTCTCCTGCTGCAGGCGCGTGCGGTAAATCGCAAACCAGTCATCAAAGGCCTGACGGTCGATAAACTCATCGCGTAGCGGCGAAGCGGCGCTTTGCTGCTCGGTTTGCCCCAGCATGCGGAAGGTGCGGGTGTAGTCGCTGCCTTCGCGAGCCATCAGCGCAAACAGGTTATTCAGGAGGGTGTTATCGCCCTTCTCCTCGGTCATCAGCCCCAGCTTGCGGCGCATCAGTTTGCCGTATTGCTGCAGGAGCACCTCCTGATAGCCATCTAGCGCGTCGTTGAGCGCTTCAACATCAATGAACGGCGACAGGGACTGGGCCAGACGCTGCAGGTTCCACAGCCCGACAGCAGGCTGGTTATCAAAGCTGTAACGCCCCTGATAGTCGGAGTGGTTGCAGATATAACCTGGCTGATAGTCGTCGAGGAAACCGTACGGGCCATAATCGATAGTCAGCCCAAGGATCGACATGTTATCGGTATTCATTACGCCGTGAGCAAAGCCCACCGTCTGCCAGCTGGCGATCAGGGATGCGGTGCGCGCCACCACGTCGCGGAACCAGAGAATGTACTTATCGGCCTCGTCCTGCCACTGCGGCCAGTAGTGACGAATAACGAAATCTGCCAGCTGGCGGACTTTCTCCGGCTCGCGGCGGTAGTAGAAGTGTTCAAAATGGCCGAAACGGGCATGGCTCTGGGCAACGCGGATGAGCATGGCCCCCAGCTCCATCGTCTCACGCGCGACGGGGGTATCGCTGGTGACAATCGACAGTGCGCGGGTAGTGGGAATGCCCAGGGCATGCATCGCCTCGGAAGCCAGGCTTTCGCGGATGGTGGAGCGTAGCACGGCGCGGCCATCGCCCATACGCGAGTATGGCGTGAGTCCGGCGCCTTTCAGGTGCCAGTCCATTGTTTGTCCATTGGCAAGCAGCTGTTCGCCAAGCAGGATCCCCCGCCCGTCTCCCAGTTGTCCGGCCCAGACGCCGAACTGGTGCCCGCTGTAGACTTGCGCCAGCGGCTGCATGCCTGGCAGCAGTGTTTCGCCGCCAAAGACACCAGCGCCTTGTTCAGGGGTAAAGAGCGAGGCCGGGATTGCCAGTTCGTCTGCCAGCGCCGTGTTATGCCAGATTAGACGGGCATTGTTCAGGGGCGTGGGTTTCAGGGCCGTGTAAAAACCGGGTAATTCATCATGCCAGTGCGCGGTAAAAGACAGGGTCATAGGTCCTCCTGCTTTTAGTGTAGTGGGTTTGTCAGATGTTAAACACCGGTTAAGACCAAGGTTATCACTGCACCAGCGATGTGATCCGCTCAAGGGGAACGGCAGGCCACAGGTTACCCTGCATGGAACTGAAGCCGTAAGCCGACAGCCGTTGCAAGACGATCTCATCATTAACGCCCGCTACCATTAGCGACTGACAGTACGGTGATACCTGGGCAAAGATAGCCCGTAAAAAAGGATCAAAGGTATTTTCAGTAAGATGATTCTGAATGAAATTTTTATCCAGCGCGACGCGTTTAAACATGCCATCAAAAATGGCTTTGGTTGACGCATCCCCGGTTCCGAAATTACCCAACACCAGCGGAAAGCGCAGCGCGAAATTCATTAGCCTGGTATTTAAATTGCCTTTATTAAGATCAGGGTAGTTTTCATAAATGGTGAACTCCAGCCATGGATATCGTTCACATATTGAAACACCTTCGTCTTCTGTTATCAGGTATTCAACGATGACTGGCGAGATATTTATCCAGGCGATGAGCTGTTGCTGAATAAAAAAGAGTTTGCAGGTTTCAAGCAAGGCGAGCTGTTCCTGAAACAGCATCAACTCCTGCACAGGCGTTAGCATAGGCCGCACCAGCTCGGTAGGTATGCGCACCTGATTGTTAACGCCAACAAAGTTGACGTTTATTTCAAGTCCTTTTAGCGCTCCTGAGTCATGGCGCGCAGGGACCAATAAAAATTCTGTTTGATACGCAATATCCAGCATCACAATCATGGCATCCGTCCTGATTTAAAGACGATACATGACATCCTGAAACATATGCTGAAGCAATTCAACCTTATGGATTTTAATAAGAATAATTTCATTCGTTCCATTTAATTTTCGGATTTTCCTTAGTCCTGAAATAATCTTATCCTGGTTGCTGTTTAATAGCCAGTATTCGCTAAACATCAGAATTGCTTAACATTAATTCCCACCTCTGGTTCCCTGTAAATTAATGCTCAGAAACGAATCTCATTTAAAAGGAAAGCTGCGTCGCGCCCGACTGGCGCGACGGGGTTAAATGCGCCGGGCTTGCCAGAAATTTTTGCGCCAGTAGACGTTATTAAGAGACGAACGCATCACGCCGCGGCTGGTCGAGGCATGTATAAATTGATTATCAGTATCGTATATCCCGACATGCAAGCCGCTTTCTCCGGAACCAGTTTTAAAGAAGACCAGATCGCCCGGTAAGAGATCGTCTTTATCAATTTCTGTGCCTATTGTCGCCTGCTGGCGCGTTTCACGCGGCAACTGCAGGGCAAACTTGTCGCGAAACGTCAGCAGGACAAACCCCGAGCAGTCCACCCCACCGCGGGTCATGCCACCGTAGCGATAAGGCGTGCCCCCCCAGCTATGGAGCTGATCGTTAAGGCCTGCAATCACGGCGATAGAATCAGACAGCCGCGCGTTGGGCGGCGGTGCGCGATGACTGCTGCATCCTGCAAGAAATAGCGCGGCTACCAGGAGAAAACAGAATCGCATTCCCGACGAATCCTCTGATCTTTTGAATTTTCTGTAATTTAGCCTGTGAATATGTCGCTGTGCAACAAGCGGTTATTCCTGTGACGTCGAAATAATCATTCTGTGACCTTCGATGTCCAGACGGCGGAAAGACATCTCATACGCTTTCGCCAGATTCGGCGGCGTCAGCACGGCGTCACGCGCCCCGCTGGCAATGAGCTGCCCCCGCTTCAGCAACCAGACGCGATGCGCGTGGCGTAGCGTATGGTTGAGATCGTGGCTGCTCATGACCACCGCAACGCCCTGCTGTGACAGCGCGCTTAACGCTCTGTCGAGCGCCACCTGCTGGGCCACATCGAGACTGGTCATGGGTTCATCCAGCAGCAGCAGTTGACCGTGCGGATTGCCCTGGGGATGGATTTGCAGGATCACCGCTGCCAGCCGCACGCGCTGCCACTCTCCACCCGAAAGCTGGCTGACGTGGCGGGCCAGCTTATCTTCAATACCCAGCATCGCTGCCACGTCACTTAACAGCGTCTTTTGTGGGCTATTGTGCTGATGCAGCGTCAGATAGTGCCAGACCGGCATGGCGAACGGCGCAGTTTGCTGCTGCGCCAGATATGCCCTGCGGCTGGCCAGCGACGTGGGCGACCAGCGTGAGAGGGGTTCCCCCAACAAGGTAATCTCCCCTTCGCCACCGGTTAAACCCGCCATACGGGAGAGCAGCGTGCTTTTCCCGGCACCGTTCGGCCCGACAAGATGAACGATCTCCCCGCTATTGACGGTGATATCGAGCGGGCCCAGCCGCCCTTTCACCGCTACGGCGCTGAGCTGCATCAGGACGGTCATTAGCTGGCCAGCGCCTTTTCAACCGCAGAGGTGATGGCCGGATCGTCTGGGGTCATATCCGGTGAGAAGCGCTGGATGACGTTCCCGTCGCGACCGATCAGGAACTTCTCAAAGTTCCACAGGATGTCGTCCAGAGAGAGCGGTGCGCGCCCTTTGCTGGCCATACGCTCATAAAAACCGCTACCCTCTGGCGCCACGGCGGTTGGTGCTGCCGCAACCAGCTTCTGATAAACCGGATGGCGATTCTCACCGTTAACATCCACTTTGCTGAACATCGGGAAGGTTACGCCATAGGTTGTGCTGCAGAATGTTTTGATCTCTTCTTCGCTGCCAGGCTCCTGGCCGAGGAACTGATTGCACGGGAAGCCCAGCACGCTGAACCCCTCTTTTTCCCACGCCTTTTGCATCGCTTCCAGCTGCTCGTACTGGGACGTCAAACCGCATTTGGAGGCCACGTTAACCACCAGCAGCACTTTGCCTTTGTAGCTTTCCAGAGTGGTCTTTTCTCCATCAATGGTCGTCACTTCGGTGTTCAGAATATCGTTCGGCATAACATTCCCTCAGGTTGATGTTCAGTGTGGCAGCCTTAGCGGCCAGCTTTTAATAATAGCCAGATAAATACCGGTGCTCCCAGCGTAGCGGTGACAACACCAATCGGCAACTCTGCTGCAGTCAGTGCCAGACGCGCTATGATGTCGGCAATAAGCAGCGTAGCGCCGCCTGTCACGGCCGCAGCAGGCAGCAGCAACCGATGGTCGGTGATGCCACACAAACGCAGCATATGGGGGATAACAAGGCCGATAAAGCCGATGGCGCCAGACAGCGCCACGCTCACGCCCACCATCCAGCCAATGGCGATCACCAGAATGTTCCGCCAGAAGGTTAGCGGCAATCCAAGCTGGCGAGCAGAGACTTCGCCCAGCGCCAGGATGTTCAGCGGCGCGGCCTGAAAGCAGCCCCAGACGATGGCAGGCACCAGCAGCAGCATCAGCCAGCCCTGTTCCCAATTCACGCCACCGAAGCCGCCCATCATCCAGTACATCAGCTGGCGCAAATCAAATGAGGTAGAAAAATAGACCGCCCAGGTCATCAGGGCGCTACAGATGATGCCCAGCGCCACACCGGCAAGCAGCAGACGGCTCACTGAGAGATGACGACGGGCGAAGCGCAACAGAATAAGGGTAATGATGAGTGCTCCGGCAATAGCGCAGAGGCTCAGTTCCCATCCGGACAGGGCTCCCCCACCCAGCATCACAGCGGCAATCAATCCGACTCCCGCCCCGTTCGAAACGCCCAACAGGCCAGGCTCCGCCAGCGGGTTATCAAACAGCGCCTGCATGATTGTCCCGCTTAGCGCCAGCCCAGCGCCCACCAGCACCACGGCCAGAGTGCGTGGCAGTCGGATCTGCCAGATAAACAGCTCCCCCTGCGGCGTAAACCACGACTGCGGCCCTATCCATTGCTCGCCCGCGCAGAGGCTCAACCCTAGCGCGGTGATCAGCGCCAGCAGCAGTAAGAGCACTTTACGCAGATCGGAACGGTATTGCAGACGGGCAAATTCAGACATTGGAATCATTTTGCGGGAAAAAGATGTAATTGATTTTACGGTGGGTTTACAGCAGCGCAAAGAAAAAAGGCCGCTTTCGCGGCCTTTTTAGTTAGATCATCTCACTCTGCTTTGGGTGAAGCATTTTCGACACGGCTTTTTAACTTCTGGCCGGGTCTGAAGGTCACCACGCGGCGAGCCGTAATGGGAATATCCTCACCCGTCTTCGGGTTACGACCCGGACGTTGATTCTTGTCGCGCAAATCAAAGTTACCAAAGCCGGAGAGTTTCACCTGCTCACCGTTTTCCAGAGCGCGACGGATCTCTTCGAAAAACAGCTCAACCAGCTCTTTGGCATCCCGTTTGCTAAGCCCAAGCTTATCAAACAGATATTCGGACATTTCAGCTTTTGTAAGCGCCATAGGTTCAATCCCTCAATGATGCCTGGAATCGCTCTTTTAATGCCTCTACACATTTGGCAACGGTAGCGGCAATCTCCTCTTCTTCGAGTGTACGGCTGGTATCCTGAAGGATCAGACTGATAGCCAGGCTCTTAAAGCCCTCTGCCACGCCCTTGCCGCGGTACACGTCAAATAAGTTTACGCCAACTACCTGATTTACGCCAACTTTCTTACATTCGGCCAAAATATCTGCGGCAGGCACATTTTCAGCCACCACAACTGCGATATCACGACGGTTTGCCGGGAAGCGAGAAATCTCCTGAGCCTGAGGAATGACGCGGTCTGCGACCTTGTTCCACTCCAGCTCAAACGCCAGTGTACGGCCATTGAGATCGAGTTTGCGTTCCAGTTCCGGATGCACAACACCAATGAAACCAACGCGTTCACCTTTCAGATAAATCGCGGCGCTTTGTCCCGGATGCAGCGCCGGAATGGCTTCAGCACGGAACTCAATTTCAGACAATTTACCGGTCAGATCCAGCACCGATTCCAGATCGCCTTTCAGGTCGTAAAAATCAACGCTGTTTTTGCTGAGATCCCAGTGCTCTTCATAGCGGTTGCCGCAGATAGCGCCCGCCAGCATCAGATCCTGACGGATACCCAGGCTCGCCTGAGTGTCCGGCACAAAGCGCAGCCCGGTTTCGAAAATGCGCACGCGGTTCTGCTGACGGTTCTGGTTGTAGACGATGGTGCCCAGCAGGCCGGTCAGCAGCGACAGGCGCATGGCGGACATTTCGCTGGAGATTGGGCTTGGCAGGATCAACGCTTCCTGGCCCGGGTGGATCAGCTGCTGCACTTTCGGGTCAACGAAGCTGTAGGTGATCACTTCCTGGTAGCCTTTATCGTTCAGCATGGTTTTCACACGCTTCAGAGAGAGGTCGGCTTCGCGATGGGAGCCCATCACCAGGCCTGCCTGCACCGGCTCATCAGGGATGTTGTTGTAGCCGTAGACACGGGCCACTTCTTCCACCAGATCTTCTTCGATCTCCATATCGAAACGCCAGCTTGGCGCAACGGCTGTCCACTGGTCCTGGCCTTCGGTCACTTCACAGCCCAGACGGCGCAGAATGTCGCTCACCTGCGCATCGGCAATGTGGTGGCCAATCAGGCGGTCCAGTTTGCTGCGGCGCAGGGTAATGGTCGCAGGCTTCGGCAGATGCGCGTCGCTGGTCACATCAACAACCGGACCGGCTTCACCACCGCAGATGTCGATCAGCAGGCGGGTAGCGCGCTCCATCGCTGTGTACTGCAGCGCCGGATCCACGCCGCGCTCATAGCGGTGAGAAGCGTCGGTATGCAGGCCGTGACGACGTGCGCGACCGGTAATGGAGAGCGGGCTGAAGAATGCACATTCCAGCAGCACGTTCTGGGTTTCATCGTTCACGCCGGAGTGGTCGCCGCCAAAGATCCCGCCCATCGCCAGCGCCTGGCCGTGGTCGGCAATCACCAGCGTGTCGGCATTGAGTTTGGCTTCGCTGCCGTCGAGCAGAACCAGGGGCTCGCCCTCTTTTGCCATACGAACCACAATGCCGCCTTCGATGCGATCTTTATCGAACGCGTGCATTGGCTGACCGAGCTCCAGCAGGACGTAGTTGGTCACATCAACCACCGCATCGATGGAGCGGATGCCGCAGCGGCGCAGCTTCTCTTTCATCCACAGCGGAGTGGGTGCCTTCACGTTAATGCCTTTAACCACACGGCCAAGGTAGCGCGGACAGGCATCCGGTGCGTCAACCTGAATCGATACGGTATCGTTGATGGTGGCAGCAACCGGTGCAATCTCTGGCACGTTCAGTTCGGTCTGGTTGAGCACAGCAACGTCGCGCGCAACGCCAATAATGCCTAAGCAGTCAGCACGGTTCGGGGTCACGCTGATTTCGATGGTGTTGTCATCAAGCTTCAGGTATTCGCGCAGGTCGGTACCGATTGGGGCATCTGCTGGCAGCTCAATGATGCCAGAGTGGTCGTCAGAAATACCCAGCTCAGAGAAAGAGCACAGCATGCCTTCAGATGGCTCGCCGCGCAGTTTCGCCGCTTTAATTTTGAAATCGCCAGGCAGCACTGCCCCAACGGTCGCCACGGCTACCTTCAGGCCCTGACGGCAGTTTGGCGCGCCGCAGACGATATCCAGCAGGCGTTCGCCGCCCACGTTTACTTTGGTAACACGCAGCTTGTCTGCATTCGGGTGCTGGCCGCACTCCACCACTTCACCCACAACCACGCCATTAAACGCGCCAGCAACCGGCTCAACGCCGTCCACTTCCAGGCCTGCCATGGTGATCTGGTTAGAGAGCGCCTCGCTGTCGAGCGCGGTGTTTACCCATTCGCGTAACCACAGTTCACTGAATTTCATTGTTCTGTCCTGCCCTTATTTAAACTGTTTGAGGAAACGCAAATCGTTTTCGAAGAATGCACGTAAGTCGGTCACGCCATAGCGCAGCATGGTCAGACGCTCCATCCCCATACCGAACGCAAAGCCGGAGTAAACTTCCGGGTCGATGCCGACATTACGCAGGACGTTCGGGTGCACCATGCCGCAGCCCAGCACTTCCAGCCATTTGCCGTTTTTACCCATCACGTCGACTTCGGCAGAAGGTTCAGTGAACGGGAAGTAGGAAGGACGGAAACGGATCTGCAGATCTTCTTCAAAGAAGTTGCTCAGGAAGTCGTGCAGAGTGCCTTTCAGGTTGGTAAAGCTGATGTTTTTATCCACGATCAGCCCTTCCATCTGGTGGAACATCGGGGTGTGGGTCTGATCGTAGTCGTTACGATAGACGCGGCCCGGCGCGATAATGCGGATTGGCGGCTGCTTCTCTTTCATGGTGCGGATCTGTACGCCAGAGGTCTGGGTGCGCAGCAGACGGGTAGCATCGAACCAGAAAGTGTCGTGGTCAGCACGTGCCGGGTGATGGCCTGGGATATTCAGGGCATCGAAGTTATGGTAATCGTCTTCGATTTCCGGGCCGGTCGCCACGGTAAAGCCGAGCTCACCGAAGAAACTTTCAATGCGGTCGATAGTCCGGGTGACCGGATGCAGGCCACCGTTTTCAATACGACGACCCGGCAGGGAGACGTCGATGGTTTCTGCAGCCAGACGCGCATTCAGCGCAGCGCTTTCCAGCGCGTTTTTACGCTCGTTCAGCGCCTGCTGAACCTGCTCTTTGGCTTCGTTAATTACCGCACCTGCAGCCGGGCGCTCTTCTGGCGGCAATTCACGCAGGGTAGTCATTTGAAGGGTCAATTGCCCTTTCTTGCCCAGATATTCCACGCGGACATTGTCTAACGCGGCAACATCTGAGGCCTGGTTAATGGCGGCCGTTGCACTGGCAACCAGCTCTGCGAGATGTGACATGGTTTTCCTCGTTATGTAGCGATATTTACAAGCGGCAGATACGAAAAAAGCCTCCATCAGGAGGCTTTCTGGCGCTGTTTTCCGTTTCGTCTTTCACGCGCTAGCCTCCTGATGTCAGGTGCTAAAGTAAAAGAAGAAGCGGAAAATAGCAGCATTCATGCTTGCGTTACCTTGTGTGGTATGGAACCTGTCGCCCTATTGAAAAGGGTCGCCAGAAAATTGTCAATGTTTTGATGCTGTTGAAACGAAAAGAGGGAGCAAAGCTCCCCCTTTCAACTGGCTTATGCCAGAGCTGCTTTCGCTTTTTCGACCAGAGCGGTGAACGCTACTTTATCGAATACGGCGATGTCAGCCAGGATCTTACGGTCGATTTCAACAGAGGCTTTTTTCAGGCCGTTGATGAATTTGCTGTAAGAAATACCGTTCTGACGTGCTGCTGCGTTGATACGCGCAATCCACAGTTGACGGAACTGACGCTTACGCTGACGACGGTCACGGTAAGCGTACTGACCTGCTTTGATAACAGCCTGGAAGGCAACGCGGTATACGCGTGAACGCGCACCGTAGTAGCCTTTAGCTTGTTTCAAAATTTTCTTGTGACGTGCACGTGCAATTACACCACGTTTTACGCGAGCCATGTGTGCTCTCCTGTATCTATTCTAAGTTAAAAAAGTTAAACGTTAACGACTTATGCGTACGGCAGGCACGCGATTACCAGGCCCAGATCGCCTTTAGAAACCATGGCTTTTGGACGCAGGTGACGTTTACGCTTGGTAGCTTTCTTAGTCAGAATGTGACGCAGGTTAGCGTGCTTGTGCTTAAAACCACCTTTACCGGTTTTTTTGAAGCGCTTAGCAGCACCGCGTACGGTCTTAATTTTTGGCATTTTAATAACTTCCACTTCGCATTGTTAAATAAACGAAACGTAGGCGAACAAAACCTGCGAAGCCTGTCGGCTCCACAGGAATTGTTACTTGAAGGCCTTACTGTTTCTTCTTAGGAGCGAGCACCATGATCATCTGGCGGCCTTCGATCTTCGTAGGGAAGGATTCGACTACTGCCAGTTCACTAAGATCGTCACGGACGCGGTTAAGCACTTCCATACCGATCTGTTGGTGGGCCATCTCACGACCGCGGAAACGCAGTGTGATCTTGGCCTTATCGCCATCTTCCAGAAAGCGAATCAGGCTGCGGAGTTTTACCTGATAATCGCCATCGTCGGTACCAGGACGGAATTTAATTTCCTTAACCTGGATAACTTTTTGCTTCTTCTTCTGTTCCTTAGAAGACTTACTCTTTTCATAAAGGAACTTGCCGTAGTCCATGATACGACAAACTGGCGGTTCGGCGTTAGGGCTGATTTCAACTAAATCTACTCCAGCTTCTTCAGCCTTTTCGATTGCTTCTCTCAGACTCACAATCCCCAGCTGCTCGCCTTCCAGACCTGTTAAGCGAACTTCCTGGGCGCGAATCTCGCCATTGATACGATTCGGACGTGCCGTTTGAACTCGTTTTCCGCCTTTAATACCTTATTCCTCCAGTTGTTGAAGACTGCGGCTGCGAATCTCTTGTTGCAGCTTCTCAATCACTTCGTTTACGTCCAGGCTGCCTAGGTCTTTACCACGGCGGGTGCGAACGGCTACTTTGCCTGCTTCCACCTCTTTATCACCACAGACCAGCATATACGGGACACGACGTAAAGTGTGCTCGCGGATTTTAAAGCCAATCTTCTCATTTCTCAAGTCTGCTTTTACGCGAATGCCCGCATTTTGTAGTTTCTGCGTCAATTCTTTAACGTAATCAGCCTGAGAATCGGTAATGTTCATCACCACTACCTGCACCGGCGCAAGCCAGGTTGGGAAGAAGCCAGCGAACTCTTCGGTCAGGATGCCGATAAAGCGCTCCAGAGAACCGAGAATCGCACGGTGAATCATTACCGGAACCTGACGCTCGTTGTCTTCGCCAACGTAAGAGGCGCTTAAACGCTGCGGCAGGGAGAAGTCCAGCTGTACAGTACCGCATTGCCATGCACGATCGAGGCAGTCATACAGGGTAAATTCAATTTTCGGACCGTAGAATGCGCCTTCGCCCAGCTGGTATTCAAACGGGATACCGTTCTCTTCCAGCGCGACGGCCAGGTCCGCCTCAGCACGATCCCAGGTCTCGTCACTGCCGATACGTTTTTCAGGACGAGTTGAGAGTTTGACCACGATCTTCTCGAAGCCAAAGGTGCTGTACATATCGTAGACCATACGAATACAGGCGTTAACTTCATCACGCACCTGATCTTCAGTACAGAAGATGTGCGCGTCATCCTGCGTAAAGCCACGAACACGCATCAGGCCATGCAGCGCGCCTGATGGCTCGTTACGGTGGCAGCTACCGAACTCCGCCATACGCAGCGGCAGATCGCGGTAGGATTTCAGACCCTGGTTAAAGATCTGAACGTGACCCGGACAGTTCATCGGCTTGATGCAGTATTCACGGTTCTCAGAAGAGGTGGTGAACATCGCATCTTTGTAGTTGTCCCAGTGGCCGGTTTTTTCCCACAGCACACGGTCCATCATGAACGGGCCTTTCACTTCCTGGTACTGGTACTCTTTCAGCTTGGAACGCACGAAAGTTTCCAGCTCGCGGAAGATGGTCCAGCCGTCGTTGTGCCAGAAGACCATACCCGGCGCCTCTTCCTGCATATGATACAGGTCGAGCTGCTTACCGATTTTACGGTGGTCACGCTTCGCTGCTTCTTCCAGGCGCTGCAGGTACGCATTCAGGGCTTTTTTGTCGGCCCAGGCGGTACCGTAGATGCGTTGCAGCATCTTGTTGTTGCTGTCGCCACGCCAGTAAGCACCTGCGGTCTTCATCAGTTTGAAGTGATGGCAGAAACGCATGTTCGGCACGTGCGGCCCACGGCACATGTCGACATATTCTTCATGATGATACAAGCCAGGCTTATCATCATGAGCAATGTTTTCGTCAAGAATGGTGACTTTGTAGCTTTCGCCACGCTTCACGAAGGTTTCACGCGCTTCGTGCCAGCTCACTTTCTTCTTAATGACGTCATAGTTGCTCTCAGCCAGCTCGTGCATACGCTTTTCGAGGGCTTCGATATCTTCCTGGGTCAGGGTGTGGTCAAGGTCAACGTCATAGTAGAAGCCGTTGTCGATAACCGGGCCGATTGCCATTTTGGTGTGAGGCCACAGCTGTTTGATCGCATGACCGAGCAGGTGCGCGCAGGAGTGACGAATGATCTCCAGACCTTCTTCGTCTTTCGCGGTGATGATCGACAGCTTCGCATCGTTTTCAATTAAATCGGAAGCATCAACCAGCTCACCGTCTACGCGGCCAGCGATAGTGGCTTTCGCCAGTCCCGGGCCGATATCCAGCGCAACATCCATTGGGCTTACAGCGCGGTCAAAATGGCGTTGGCTGCCATCAGGAAGAGTAATAACAGGCATTTTATGTCCTTATTTGCAGTGATGCCCCACACATAAGAGCATATGCAAAGAAAATAATCTTTAATTTACAGTGAATTGCAAAACCATCTGACCAACAATCGTCAAATTGGCCCGCAACCATGCACAGGATCGAAATCAGACAAATGACAATTTACGATCAGCCCGGAGATGGTAACACTAACAAAAGTGTGAAAACACCCTTTACAGGTAGAATGAACGCGTTAGTACTTTTGCATGAGTTTGACGTGGAATTTCAGACAGCTCCTCGCAATAGCGAGTTGCTGAGCTATTCTTGAACTGGTCCTTCAACATTCCATGGGGCAAATTATGAACGTATCCAGCAAAACAGTCGTTATCCTGAACATTCTTTCTGCCACCGCCTTACTCGTGATTCTGGCAGATAAGTTTCACTGGTTTTGACGCGGTTGTTGCAGGTGCCTGAGGATTTAGCACCCCGGTGAAGCGCAATTATCTTTGTTCTTTGGTAGACTGCATGAATCAATGAACAAGGATGATCGGATGCCAACGAAACGCTTTTCAAAAAAACACTGGAAGATGGTGATTGTGTTAATCGCCATCTGCGTTGCCATGCTGTTATTACGCTGGGCGGCAATGATTTGGGGATAATCGCAACGCTTTCCCCTGACCTACAATGTTATTTCGCCTCGTGTCTTTAATAATGGCGCGAATATAAAACTTCGTTTTAAGTAACTTTACAAAAATGACAAAAATAAAAAAACCGGTACGTCAAAATCCGGTTTTTTTTAGTGGCAATAACGGCCCGCAAATGAATTCAGGTAACCTGACAAATCAATCAGGACCATTCACCGGCGACCAGTTTATGCACGTCGAACGCGTCATCCATGGATTGCCCGGTAGATTGCGAGCCCGGGGCGATGTTCGATCCGGCTTCTACATCAGAGGCTTTGGTAATGCCGATTTGTGTAGAGGTGTCACTGGCAGAGTTATATACAGCGTCAGCGGCAAATACGCCGAATGACAGTGCAGAAAGCACCAATGCTGCAGATGCAGTTGTGATTTTATTCATAATGTTTTTCTCTTACTGAATTAATACAGACCAACTTAAGGCAATATCTAGCCTGTGTTGATAGTTTAGATCTGGATCACACTTTTGCATAGTCAAAATATTTATCAATTCGTGTCAAATAAATTGAATAGTTAACGAAGCGAGGAATTGTGGAGAGAATATGGAGATATCGGCTAGCGCTATATTTTAAAACGGTGTTTATTATTTATCAGCACAAAAATCAAAAACGGGCCAATATAGTCTTGGCCCGCGATAATTACATTTTATAGCCCAGAGAGACGGTGGTTCTGCGATCGGTATGTTCCGGCGCAGACGCTGGCGGCTCAGAGTTCCAGGTCACATTGTATGCAACTTTCAGCCCGAAGTGGGCGTTGATTGCCACGTTAAGCGCGGTTTCGGAGTTGACGGTGGTGTCGTCAGCGCCAAAGACAGAAACGCCCTGGCTGAATTTCGCGTTTTCGGTCATCTGCCATGCATAGGTTCCGGACGCGTAGCCCAGCGGCTGGGTTTCCGTGTCGCCGTCGGTGTATTCGTCATACCGTACGCCCGGACCAAATTCAAAGCGGAAGCTATGTACCGGACCGTTCAGGAACTGCCGACCGTAACCGGCGGTCGCGACATCACGCTCACGATAGCCGTTATAGCGATCGGTTAACCAGCTTGCCTGGCCAAACAGATAGTCATAGTCGGTCATGTTGTAACGGCTACGCCCACCGACCGCATATTTTTCGGAAGAACGCTCATCGTTAGAGGAGGTATTGCTTGCATTACCCCACAGCGACCAGGCGGTCGTGTTGCCGTACCAGGTCAGGGTGGTGTCTGCAGTCAGGGAAGAGCTTTTCGTATTGCCCGATTGCGCCAGATAACCTGCGTTAAGGTTGCCTTCGAAGGGTTTCTGTGCAGTGGAGGGATCATCCATGACAGTAAAAACGGAATCATCGGCTGCTGCATTCATTGACGCAAGCAGGCCTCCCGCTAACATCATCGCAGCGGGTACTGTCTTTAAGAGCTTCATTTATAAAGAGTCCGTACAACAAAAAAAGAGACCATTACGGTCCCGGAAACTTTCTTGCGGATCAATGCCATGGGATCCTTGGAAAGGTAACAAATTATAAAAAGGCTCAAATAACATAGCAATGATTTCTTGTTTCATTTTTGGAATAAGAACGATCTCAAAGCCCTCTAATATTTATAAAAAACAGTCACGTTACGTAAAGATATTTATATTAGAAATCATATTGTTATTTCTTTCGCTTCTGTGGGTTCGGTGCCAGGCTTAATGCAAACCTCACTTACAGGAGATAAGCATGGATCGTATTTTTACGTTAACGCTCTCCCCTTCCCTGGACAGCGCTACCCTGACGGCACAAATCTATCCTGAAGGTAAACTCCGCTGCAGCGTGCCGGTCTTTGAGCCCGGCGGCGGTGGCATTAACGTCGCCCGGGCGATTACGCACCTTGGCGGAAAAGCCACAGCCATCTTTCCCGCGGGCGGTGCAACGGGTGAACATCTCGTCTCTCTCCTCGCCGACGAGCAGGTCGCCGTCGATACGGTTGAGGCCCGGGACTGGACCCGGCAAAACCTGCACGTTCACGTTGAATCCTCTAACGAGCAATACCGCTTTGTGATGCCTGGTGCGACGCTAAGCGAAGATGAGTTCCGCCAGCTGGAAGAGAAAGTGCTGGCCATCGAGAGCGGCGCATTGCTCGTTATCAGCGGCAGTCTGCCACCCGGCGTGAAAACCGAAAAACTGACGCAGCTGATCCGCGCTGCCCAGCAGAACGGCATTCGCTGCATTGTCGACAGCTCCGGGGAGGCGCTCAGCGCCGCGCTGACCCTTGGCAATATTGAGCTGGTGAAACCCAACCAGAAAGAGCTGAGCGCGCTGGTCAATCGTGACCTCAGCCAGCCGGATGATGTGCGTAAGGCCGCCGAGGAGTTAGTGAAAAGCGGCAAAGCGCGGCGGGTCGTCGTCTCCCTGGGTCCCCAGGGGGCGCTGGCCGTTGATGAAACCGGCTCGGTACAAGTGGTACCGCCACCGATGAAAAGCCAGAGCACCGTCGGCGCAGGTGACAGCATGGTCGGCGCCATGACCCTGAAACTGGCGCAAGGCGCATCCTTACGGGAGATGACCCAGTACGGCGTGGCCGCAGGCAGCGCGGCAACCATTAATCACGGCACCCGGCTCTGCTCGCTGGAAGATACGCAAAAGATATTCAAGTATCTGGCAAATGCGTAATGGCGGCCCTCCCGGTTATCCGGCGAGGGCGACAAATAGCATGAATCGACTATGCTAAAAAATTTCGGGATAACAACGAGGTGAATGATGAGCAGTGGAGAGATCGCGCGCTACGTGGTAACCATTCAAGTGCATGAAGATACGCTGACCGAACTCAACGAAATGAACAACAACCTCACCCGCGGAGGTTTTTTACTGACCATGACTGACGATGAGGGCACGCTGCATGAGCTGGGCACCCATACTTATGGTCTGGTTACCCCGCTGAGTGAAGAAGAGGTGAAGGCGCTGGCGTCGGGGCTGGTTGAGAGCGCAACCGGGAAAGAGCCGCAGGTTGAAGTCACGCGCTGGGAAAACTGGCATAAAGAGCAACAATAAATGCCCCAGGGCCAACCAAACGGCCCAACTGTGCGTTAGCTCGTATTTTTTTACCATAGTTTCACGCTAACTTTATGATCTGGCAGACAACATGGGAGAGCGATCATGTGGCAGGCTATCAGTCATCTTTTAAGTGAACAGCTGGGCGAAGGTGAAATTGAACTGCGTAATGAGCTGCCAGGGGGCGAAATCCACGCCGCGTGGCATCTGCGCTATGCGGGCCTCGATCTCTTCGTGAAATGCGACGAACGTGAACTGTTACCGATATTCACGGCAGAAGCCGATCAGCTGGAACTGCTCTCCCGCAGCAAAACCGTATCTGTCCCGACAGTCCGGGCCGTAGGTAGCGATCGCGACTACAGTTTTCTGGTGATGGACTATCTCCCTCCCCGCCCGCTCGACGCGCACAATGCCTTTATTCTGGGGCAGCAGATCGCCCGCCTGCATCAGTGGAGCGAGCAGCCGCAGTTTGGCCTCGATTTTGACAACGATCTCTCCACCACCCCACAACCCAACGCCTGGCAGCGACGCTGGTCAACCTTCTTTGCCGAACAGCGCATCGGCTGGCAGCTCGAACTGGCGGCGGAAAAAGGGCTGGAGTTCGGCAATATTGACGCCATTGTCGATCATATTCAGCAGCGCCTGGCCTCACACCAGCCGCAGCCTTCGCTGCTGCATGGCGATTTATGGTCGGACAACTGCGCGCTGGGTCCGAATGGCCCCTATATCTTTGATCCGGCCTGCTACTGGGGGGACAGAGAGTGTGATCTCGCCATGCTGCCGCTCCATCCTGAACAGCCGCCGCAAATTTACGATGGCTATCAGTCGATATCCCCACTGCCGGCAGATTTTCTGGAAAGGCAGCCGGTGTATCAGCTCTATACGCTGATGAACCGCGCCATTCTGTTTGGTGGCGAGCATATGGTGAATGCGCAGCGAGCGCTGGAGCGAGTACTGGCGGCATAACGCGCAGGCTGCCGGGCTTCAGCGCCCGGCAGCGAACGCTTAGATCAGGCCGAGCAGGGAAAACAGGAAGTACCCGGCGACGATCATCAGCACGGGCAGCACGTAGAGCGTGAAAATTTGCAGGAAAATAGTGTTATTCGGCACCACAATACGTGATTCGATCTGCTCACGGGTTAATCCTTCCTCCCCTCTCGCTTTCTCCAGAATCAGCTGCGCCTCCAACCCTTCGCGGATCATGCGCGTCTGGCGGCGCATCCGCGCTCCCGAAGCCTGCAACGCGAGAGCAATAAAGATCAGGGCAAAAATAATCCAGAATGCGATGTTCATCCCCTGCCGAAAATCAGGCGTCGGCGAGTTGTACCAGAAAAAGTTCAGGAATGGGGTATTGAACCGCATCATCTCAATCATGACATGGGCAAAATCAAGCATCACGGCGTTGATTCCGGCCTGCTTCTCGCTGTGGTCATAGATAAATTTCAGAACAGAAATAATGGTCGAGATAACTGACGGGATAAAAATCACCCATCCGGCGATCTGTTTCAGTATCGCGACGCGTCCAGCTTGTTGATATGTCATTGGTTCCTCATAATCGAATTACATCCTTTGAGGCTAAGTCTACCTGCTGGATCTCATTTTCGCCCGCTCTTTACTGGCGATATGCTAAATTGCCAGGGTGAGGTAGCGCTTACCGCTGCTAAAACCAACGAAAGGAGAGGTTGCATGTCGACGCCACGTCAAATTGTTGCTGCCATTTTTGATATGGATGGATTACTGATTGATTCTGAGCCGCTGTGGGATCGGGCTGAACTGGATGTGATGGCGAGTCTGGGTGTGGATATCAGCCGCCGTCACGAACTGCCGGATACCCTCGGCCTGCGCATCGATATGGTGGTTGAACTCTGGTACGCCCACCAGCCGTGGGTAGGTCCGGGCCGGGATGAAGTGACCGATCGCATTATTAACCGCGCCATTACGCTGGTGGAAGAGACCCGTCCCTTACTTAAAGGCGCGCGTGAGGCCGTATTACTCTGTAAAGAGCAGGGGCTGAAGGTCGGTCTGGCATCCGCCTCGCCGCTGCATATGCTCGAGAAGGTGCTGATCATGTTCGATCTGCGCGACAGCTTCGACGCGCTGGCCTCGGCAGAAAAGCTCCCGTACAGCAAGCCGCATCCTCAGGTCTATATGGATTGCGCCGCGAAGCTGGGCGTCGACCCGACCGCCTGCGTAGCGCTGGAAGACTCCGTGAATGGCATGATTGCCAGTAAAGCGGCCCGGATGCGCTCTATTGTCGTGCCTGCGGAAGAGAACCAGCACGACGCGCGCTACGCACTGGCCGATGTCAAACTGACCTCCCTGCAGGCGCTCACCGTGGCGCATCTACGCGGGTAATCGTCACTGGCGGGCAGCACCCTGTTGCCCGCAAACATGACCGCCTTAAAAATTTTTGAAACACCATTTCATTTTAATTTGATCTTCCTGATAACTGATTCTATGCTTACCTCAGCACAACTATACCCCCCTACATGCTGAGGTCTGTATGATACTGGATGCCTTTAATCTTTCAGGAAAAGTTGCCATCGTTACCGGCTGTGATACCGGCCTCGGCCAGGGCATGGCGCTGGGTCTGGCCCAGGCTGGGTGCGATATTGTCAGCGTCAATCGCCGCGTTCCGGAAGAGACCGCTGCGGGCGTGAAGGCTCTGGGGCGTCGGTTTCTGGCTATTCAGGCCGACCTCAGCAAGCAGGATGCCATTGAAAGTCTTGTTGAACAGGCGGTGACCGGCATGGGGCGGGTCGATATCCTGGTGAATAACGCCGGGACCATTCGCCGGGAAGATGCGTTGGCCTTCAGTGAGAAAGACTGGGATGAGGTGATGAACCTTAACCTGAAGTCGGTCTTCTTCCTCTCTCAGGCCGTGGCCCGCCAGTTCATCGCGCAGGGGCATGGGGGCAAAATTATTAATATCGCTTCCATGCTCTCCTTCCAAGGGGGGATCCGCGTTCCCTCTTATACCGCGTCAAAAAGCGGCGTGCTGGGACTCACCCGGCTGCTTGCCAACGAGTGGGCGCAACATGGTATTAACGTAAATGCTATCGCCCCGGGGTACATGGCGACCAACAACACCCAGCAGCTACGCGACGATGAACAGCGCAGCAAAGAGATCCTCGACCGTATTCCGGCGGGTCGCTGGGGCAAGCCAGACGATCTCCAAGGCCCGGCGGTGTTTCTGGCCTCTTCCGCCTCGGACTATGTGAACGGTTATACCCTTGCCGTGGATGGTGGCTGGCTGGCGCGTTAACAGCTTTGTGACAAAGAGTTACACCGTCACTACTTCCGTATACTGTATAAAATCCCTATACTGGATGCATCGACAGTTTAGTGGGTTTTATCATGACGGCGGAAGGTCATCTGCTTTTTTCTCTCGCCTGCGCAGTGTTTGCCAAGAACGCTGAGCTTACACCAGTGCTGGCGCAGGGTGACTGGTGGCATATTGTGCCATCGGCGGTTTTGACCTGCCTGTTACCGGATATCGATCATCCTAAGTCGCTGCTCGGGCAGCGGCTGAAGTGGATCTCTAAACCCATTGCCCGCGCCTGCGGCCATCGCGGCTTTACGCACAGCTTGCTGGCGGTGTTCGCCGCCCTGACCCTCTTCTATTTAAAAGTGCCGGACAGCTGGCTTATTCCCGCAGACGCCATTCAGGGAATGGTACTGGGTTACCTGAGCCATATCCTGGCCGACATGCTCACCCCGGCAGGGGTTCCCCTCCTCTGGCCCTGCCGCTGGCGTTTTCGTTTGCCTATCCTCCGGCCGCAAAAAGGTAACCAGCTGGAGCGTGCGCTGTGCATGGCCCTGTTTGCCTGGGCCGTCTGGATGCCGCAGACGCTGCCTGAAAACGGCGCCGTGCGCTGGTCTTCGCACATGATCAATTCGCTGCAATTTCAGTTCAACCGCTTTATTCATCTGCAAAGTGAGCAGTAACTGGACAAACTTAACCGTTTTGGCATAACCCATTCCATTTGGATATAAGCGACTGGATCACACTTCTGCTAACCTTGCGCCAACAAGGTCGGACTGATACCGATCTGATATTAAATCAGGAGAACGGGGATGAATTTTCCATTAATCGCGAACATTGTGGTGTTCGTCGGCCTACTGCTGTTGCTGGCGCAGGCGCGTCATAAACAGTGGAGCCTGGCTAAAAAAGTGCTGGTCGGTCTGGTCATGGGCGTGGTCTTTGGCCTGGCGCTGCAGGCCATTTACGGTTCCAGCCATCCGGTGCTGAAAGAGTCTATTCAGTGGTTTAACGTTGTCGGCAACGGCTACGTCCAGCTGCTGCAGATGATCGTCATGCCGCTGGTCTTCGCCTCTATTCTGAGCGCGGTTGCCCGTCTGCATAACGCCTCCCAGCTGGGGAAAATCAGCTTTCTGACCATCGGTACGCTGCTGTTTACTACGCTTATCGCGGCGCTGGTCGGCGTGCTGGTCACCAACCTGTTTGGCCTGACGGCAGAAGGCCTGGTGCAGGGCACCGCAGAGACCGCGCGCCTGACCGCCATTGAGACCAACTATGCGGGTAAAGTAGCGGATCTCACCGTTCCGCAGATGTTGCTCTCCTTTATCCCGAAAAACCCATTTGCCGATCTGACCGGTGCCAACCCGACGTCTATCATCAGCGTGGTGATTTTCGCCGCCTTCCTGGGCGTAGCTGCCCTGAAGCTGCTGAAAGATGATGCGCCGAAAGGCCAGCGCGTACTGACCGCCATCGATACCCTGCAGAGCTGGGTGATGAAGCTGGTGCGTCTGGTGATGCAGCTGACCCCGTATGGCGTTCTGGCGCTGATGACCAAAGTGGTTGCGGGCTCGAACCTGCAGGACATCATCAAGCTGGGTAGCTTCGTGGTGGCCTCGTATCTCGGTCTGGGCATTATGTTTGTGGTCCACGCCATTCTGCTCAGCGTAAACGGCGTCAGCCCAATGAAATATTTCCGCAAAGTGTGGCCGGTACTGACCTTCGCCTTTACCAGCCGCTCCAGCGCCGCCTCCATTCCACTGAACGTGGAAGCGCAGACCCGTCGTCTGGGCGTGCCAGAATCTATCGCCAGCTTCTCTGCCTCCTTTGGTGCAACGATTGGCCAGAACGGTTGTGCGGGTCTCTACCCTGCCATGCTGGCGGTGATGGTTGCCCCAACGGTTGGGATTAACCCGCTGGATCCGGTATGGATTGCGACCCTGGTGGGGATTGTCACCGTGAGCTCTGCCGGTGTGGCCGGTGTGGGCGGCGGCGCAACCTTCGCGGCACTGATTGTTCTGCCTGCGCTGGGTCTGCCGGTAACGCTGGTGGCCCTGCTGATCTCCGTTGAACCGTTGATCGACATGGGTCGTACCGCACTGAACGTCAGCGGCTCCATGACCGCCGGGACGCTGACCAGCCAGTGGCTGAAGCAGACCGATAAAACCATTCTGGCAAGTGAAGACGACGCGGAGCTCGCGCACCGTTAATCGCCTTCTGAGTTAAAAAAAACCGCCTTCAGCAATGACGGCGGTTTTTTTATCTCTGTTAATCCTCAACCTCTTCATCCTGACGGACCTGCAGCGCCCAGCGCTGGGCTGATTCCGGAACGGTAAATGCTGGAGAACGACGAAAACGCTCCCCGATCAGCACGAAGGCCACATATTTGCCGCGTAACAGCCAGACGTCACGAAAGCCATCCATTTTGGTGGCATGTTCTGGCGGCGCAGGTTCAACGCGAGGCTGGTAACTGATCACAGGGCGATTTTGTTGGCGAAGAGGTTTCATAAGCAGCAGTTTCACTAAACAAACATAAAAATCAGCAAATTCTTATCATAGCCGATTGCCCCTCCTGCGTCGCGCCTCACGTGTTTTATCAAGCATAAGCACTGGCCTTAGTTCGGCCTTTCACCCGGTCTATAACCCGTAATGTTCTATAGTTATTGAGTTTTGACGCAAAAACGGCCGCATTTCAGCAATGAAAAGGAGACGAGTGCAATGTCGCAAAATGATAAGACCCATAAACCTGAGCAGTCCCCGCTTCACGATGCCAGCGAAGCGAAACCCGGAATGGACTCGCTGGCCCCGGCGGACGGTTCTCACCGCGCCAGTCCAGTCCCTACTCCACCGGGTCAGGAGCCTACAGCCCCAGGCAGCATGAAGGCGCCAGATACCGGCAACCAGAAACTGAATGCCCTGGAGGGGGTTCGCAAAGGGGGTGAAAACTTCCCGTTGACCACCAACCAGGGCGTGCGTATCAGTGACGATCAGAACTCCCTTCGTGCCGGTACCCGCGGTCCCACCCTGCTGGAAGACTTTATCCTGCGGGAGAAGATTACCCACTTTGACCATGAACGTATCCCGGAGCGCATCGTACACGCGCGCGGCTCCGCCGCTCACGGCTATTTCCAGCCTTACAAAAGCCTGAAAGAGATTACTAAAGCCGATTTCCTGTCGGATCCGGATAAAATCACGCCGGTCTTTGTGCGCTTTTCCACGGTACAGGGCGGCGCGGGTTCCGCCGATACGGTGCGCGATATTCGCGGTTTCGCCACCAAGTTTTACACCGACGAGGGTGTTTTTGATCTGGTGGGCAACAACACACCGATCTTCTTTATTCAGGACGCACACAAGTTCCCCGATTTTGTTCACGCCGTAAAACCGGAACCTCACTGGGCTATTCCCCAGGGCCAGAGCGCACACGATACTTTCTGGGATTACGTGTCGCTGCAGCCGGAAACCCTACATAACGTGATGTGGGCGATGTCCGACCGCGGCATTCCGCGCAGCTACCGCACCATGGAGGGCTTTGGCATTCATACCTTCCGGCTGATTAACGCCGAAGGCAAAGCCACCTTTGTGCGCTTCCACTGGAAACCGGTAGCCGGTAAAGCCTCGCTGGTATGGGATGAGGCGCAAAAACTTACCGGGCGCGACCCGGACTTCCATCGCCGCGATCTGTGGGAATCCATCGAAGCAGGCGACTTCCCGGAATTTGAGCTCGGTTTCCAGCTGATTCCAGAAGAGGACGAGTTCAAATTTGATTTTGATATCCTCGATCCGACCAAGCTGATCCCCGAAGAGCTGGTGCCGGTTCAGCTGGTGGGCAAAATGGTGCTCAACCGTAACCCAGACAACTTTTTTGCTGAAAACGAGCAGGCCGCGTTCCACCCAGGGCACATCGTTCCCGGGATGGACTTTACTAACGACCCGCTACTGCAGGGGCGTCTGTTCTCTTATACCGATACGCAAATCAGTCGCTTGGGCGGGCCTAACTTCCATGAGATCCCGATCAACCGCCCCACCTGCCCATACCATAATTTCCAGCGGGACGGGATGCACCGCATGGAGATTGACACCAACCCGGCGAACTACGAGCCAAACTCGATCAATGACAACTGGCCGCGCGAAACGCCGCCGGGGCCAAAACGGGGCGGGTTCGAGTCCTATCAGGAGCGCGTAGAGGGATCGAAGATCCGCGAGCGCAGTCCCTCTTTCGCCGAATACTATGCCCATCCACGGCTGTTCTGGCAGAGCCAGACGCCCGTTGAGCAGGAGCATATCATTGGCGCCTTCAGCTTTGAGTTAAGCAAAGTGGTGCGCGCCTACATTCGCGAGCGGGTGGTCGATCAGCTGGCTCATATTGATATCACTCTCGCGCAGGGCGTGGCGGACAACCTGGGCATCACCCTTACCGACGAGCAGCGTAATCTGGTTCCGCCGCAGGATGTTAACGGCGTGAAAAAGGATCCTTCCCTCAGCCTGTATGCCGTTCCTGGCGGCGATATCAAAGGCCGTGTGGTGACGGTATTGCTTAACGATACCCCGCGGGCGAGCGATGTGCTGGCAGTGCTGCGGGCACTGAAGGCCAAAGGCGTCCATGCCAAACTGCTCTATTCGCGTATGGGTGAAGTCACCGCTGATGATGGCTCGGTGCTGCCAGTGGCGGCCACCTTCGCCGGTTCACCGTCGTTGACCGTCGATGCGGTCGTCGTGCCGTGCGGCGATATTCAGAGCCTGCTGAATAACGGCGACGCCGCTTACTATCTGCTGGAAGCGTACAAGCATCTCAAGCCGATTGCGCTGGCTGGCGATGCCCGTCAGTTTAAGCCGCTACTGAAGGTGGCAGATCAGGGCGAAGAAGGGATCGTCGAAGGCGACACGGCTGCGGGTGCGTTTATGGATGAGCTGACGTTGTTGATGGCAGCGCACCGGGTCTGGTCGCGTCGCAGTAAGATTGACCAAATACCTGCGTAAAAAAAGCCGGGTGGCGCTTGCGCTTACCCGGCCTACGGTTCCGTGTAATTTGCTAACCGGATAAAACCCGGCGTAAGGTTCCATTAAATTTGTAGGCCGGGTAAGGCGAAGCCGCCACCCGGCAATTCCTCACAGATCCCTGAACGTTCCCAGACGATACCCGCGCTCGGCAATCGCATACTTCAGCGACGTCGAGGTCAGCACCTCCATCTCCGCCAGCCGTGGCCAGCAGTAAGCGCTTTTACGGATCGTATTGTCGATAAAGGCCGGATGCGCCATCACCTCCAGCGACCGCTCTCCCTGCTGTACGGATCTGTCCAGTACGCTTAAAAACAGCGCTTCACTGATTTCATCGCCATAAAATGCGCTACTGAAACCGTCCGTCGTGGGCGGCAGATCGCCCCCCGTTTCGCCGGGCATGTCGACCTGACGATCCACACGCAGCGCCACCCCTTTGCGGCGAGCAAACTCGGCCACCAGCGGGAAGATGGCCGGGATCATATGCACGTGATGATGGCTGTCGATATGGGTCGGTTCGCGCCCGAAGAGATCGACGAAGCGATTGAACTGACAGTCCAGCTCGCGGGCGATCTCCTCCAGGGGTAACGTCCCCTGCTCTGCCATCTCCCAGATCCATTTACCCAACAGCCCGTCCCGGGTCAGCCCTGGCATGGCGGTCAGCGGCATACCAAGGGTCAGAACAAAGTGCATGCCCACGCCCAGATCGGGCAGATCCCGGCTGAGCGCCGCGGCGTGGTCAATGGCTTCGCCGTTGACCATGGCGGTGGTAGAGGTCACCACGCCGTGACGACAGGCTTCCACGATGCCGTAGTTCTGCCCTTTTGAGAGGCCAAAATCATCGGCATTGACGATCAGCAGATATTCCATAGCGATCCCTCTTAGTGCTGCTCGCTTTTCAGTTTATCGATAGTGGCAGCGAAATTCGGCAGCCATTTTTCATGGGCCAGAATCAGATCCCGCGCCAGCTTCTCGGCATCGCGATCGGAGTGCACCAGCGGGCTCAGGTTCAGCGCCAACAGCACGTCGTTCAGCTCGCCGCTGATTGCCGCCTGGCTTGCCGCCACTTCAAAGCCCTTGATGGTGTGGATAAGCCCCATCACTTTGTCATCGAAATGGGTCAGGCGCGGATGCGGCTTCGCCCCGTCACGGCCCAGGATGCAGGTCATTTCCACCGCCCAGTCAGCCGGGATGTTATCAATATGACCATAATGAGGCACGTTAACGTAGTGCTCCGCCTGCTTGTCGTTGTAGATGGCGTTGATCACTTCGCAGGCTGCATCGGAGTAGTAGGCCCCGCCGCGCTGCTCCAGCTCTTTCGGCTTCACGTTCAGATCCGGGTTCTTGTAGAGCTCGAACAGCTGTTTTTCCACCTTCTGCACCACCTGCGCGCGGGCGCCGCCTTTGTAGTATTCGCCCATCTCGATCGCCAGCATCTCTTTCAGCTTGAAGTAATAGAGCAGATAGGAGCATGGCAGCAGATTCAGGGAGCGGATCAGCCCTTCGCTAAACGGCAGGTCAAAGATGTTCTTCACTGAACTTGCTTTCAGGGTGCCGCTGGCAACGCCATCCAGCAGCTCCGGGAAGCGTGATTTGCCGTTGACCAGGACATCCTTGATAAAGACCATGTGGTTCAGGCCAAACAGGTCGATAGAGAGGTCATCGTTGTCGGTCAGCGCCAGCACGTCGCGAATAAACATCTTCATGCCGATAGGGATATTGCAGACCCCAATGAAGCGTTTGAACCCGGTATGGCGATAAACCGCTTCGGTGACCATTCCGGCCGGGTTGGTGAAGTTAATCACCCACGCCTGAGGACAGATCTCCTGTACATCTTTAATGATGTCGAACACCACCGGAATGGTGCGCAGCCCTTTGAACAGGCCGCCTGCACCGTTGGTCTCCTGGCCCAGGTAGCCGTAGCTCAGCGGGATACGCTCATCCAGCTCGCGCGCTTTCAACTGGCCGACACGCAGCTGCGTCGTCACGAAATCGGCATCTTTCAGCGCCTGACGACGGTCGAGGGTTTTATGCACGGTCATCGGCACGCCCGCTTTTTTCACCATGCGCTGGCACAGGTCGAAAATAATATCGAGCTTCTCCTGGCCCTCGGCCACGTCAACCAGCCACAATTCGCTGACCGGCAGTTCATGATAACGCTTAAGGAAGCCTTCCAGTAATTCCGGGGTGTAGCTGCTTCCGCCGCCAATGGTTACGACTTTAAGTTTCTTTTGCATAATATTCTCCCTGGAGATCCGCTTTTTAAGTATAGCGATCCCGTCCCACTTATATTGGGCAAGTCTGTTAATCGATATTCCCGGCAGTAATACCGCCGGACGTTAATTAATAACTGTGAGGTTTTTCCGGTAGCTGTTAGGTGTAAATGAGGTCAATTTCTTAAAGGTTTTAATAAACAGACTCGGACTGCTATAACCGGATTCGTAAGCAATATCCGTCACCGAATAATTGGTGATTTCCAGCTGTTTTCTGGCGAAATTGATCCGTATTTCATTAATAATCTGCATCGGCGTTTTCTGATAATAACGCTGGGTGGCACGGGTCAGGTATTCCTGGGATTTACCCGACAGCGCCACCATATTCTCCAGCGCGTTTTCCCCAAAACGCAGCTTGTCATGCATCATTTCAACGGTCGTGCGTAGCCATTGCGGAATATCGTCGGTCGCCTGCTGATCTTCGCGATAATGGCGCAGGCGATTGACGACGTAAAAGGTCACCGTTTCAATAAATTCATCGAATTCATTATCGCGGAAGTTGAGCGAGGCAATCACGGTGTCGATCCAGTTCAGGAATTCACTTTTAACGTGATAAACCTGCGATGCAACAAAGCAGAATGGCAGCAGCGGCGAGTAGTGGGTTTCGAAGAAGCGTTTACTGATGCCGACGTTGAGAATGCGCGTGGCGCCAAAATCGTAAAAGCTCTGATGGTGAGAACCCATCGGGATAAAAACAAAATCCCCACGCTCCAGCAGCACCCGCTTGCCGTTGATCTCCTGGAAATAGCGACCGGTCAGCACAATGGTGAACTCATAGTAGTCATGCTGATGCAGACCGCTGATGCTCTCCACCTTGTTGTAGATAAACACATGAAAATTTTTACCATTAAACAGCTGTTGTTCCCGGGCGGTAGTGATTTCCATGGCGCTGACCTCCTGCTATCAGACTGACTTACTGCATTTTCTCGTGAAGTTCGATGAGTTCCGCCACCAGCTCACGCGCCAGCATGGAGGTCATCAGATGGTCCTGGGCGTGTACCAGCACCAGGCTGACCTTCATTTTACCTTCACCCTGATCGCCTTCGATCAGTTTTGTTTGCACCAGGTGCGCTTCATTGAGCGCGGTGCGCGACTGGACCATCATCTCTTTCGCGGTGTCGAAATCGCCCTGCTTGGCTTTTTTCAGTGCCGCGTACGCCAGGCTGCGGGCCTGACCGGAGTTGATGATAAGTCCCATCACCACTTCTTCAAGATCGTTCTCTGCTACGTCTTCCGCTTCTGCAACAATATTATCTAAATCAAACATCTTGGTTTCTCCTGTACTGACGCGGGTCGCCCCGCGTCATACGACATCAGAATTTCAGGGCGAGGGCGATATCCTCTTCGCTCTCTTCTTCATCAATGGTGGTCTGGGCCTTGTTAGCGATGGCGACAAACGGCATATAGAGCAGGGTTGCCACACCCAGGTTAAATATCGCCAACAGGAAGGCCGCTACGCTGCCGTTGGTGTTGAAGAAGGCGCCCAGACCGGCTGGCATTGTCCAGGGTGCAATGTTCGTAACCGGCGGGATAATGCCCATGTAGTAAGCCGTCAGGGTAATGGCGGCCAGCAGCGGCTGCACCAGGATGAACGGAATGAACATCACCGGGTTCATGATAATTGGCAGACCGAACAGGATGGGCTCGTTAATCTGGAAGATGCCTGATGGCAGGGCCAGCTTCGCCACCTGACGGTAATCCGCACGACGGGAGGTGATAAACACCGCGATAATCAGACCCAGCGTCGCCCCGGTACCGCCGAGGAAGATGTAGGAGTCGAGCATCGGTTTCGCCCACACGTGGAAGGTCTTACCGGCCGCCAGCGCCGCGTCAACGGAGCCGTACTGCTGGTAGAGCGCTACGTTTTCCAGCGCCCATGGGGTCATGATGCCGCTGTCCAGCGCAGCCAGCGCCAGAGAACCGTGAACACCGAAGAACCACAGCAGGGAGGTGAAAATCACGTAAGCCCAGCCTACCACGCCACCCATGGATGCCAGCGGTGTAGAGATGGTGTCCATGATGATCTGGTGGAAGTTAGTGCCCCAGTGAGAGAGTGCCCAGGCGATGGTTCCCATGATGGAGAGAATAATGAAGCCCGGGATCAGCGCCGAGAAGGAGCGCGATACCGATGCCGGAACGCTGTCCGGTAGGCGGATCACCCAGTTGCGACGAATAATAAAGGTAAACATTTCCGCCACGACCAGACCGATCACAATACCGGAAATGATGTTCGCCCCGCCCAGCCAGTTAGCGCCTACTGCATAGGCTTCACCGACGCTATAAGGGGTAACGGTCATAAAGGCCGCGACAGATAATAAACCGGCGGCCAGCGAGTCGACTTTACGTTCTTCTGCCAGCGCCATTCCGATAAAGAAAGGTGCCATCAGCGACATAATACCCAGCGTACCGTTGTACACATTGCCGCCGATGGCCTTGAAACCATTTAACGTTTCAATAGTTGAGGGATCTAAACGAACGCCTAATGAATAGAAAAATGAACCATCACCGAAGCTAAGAAAAACGTTGTTAATTAAAACGAACATGGCCCCAGCCAGTGTTAACGGCATTAATTTAATAAAGCCGTTTTTAATGGCGTTGACATGCGGTTGCTTTCCTATTTTAACTGCAAAAGGAAGGAGTACCTTTTCAAGCGCAGCAATAAATCTACTCATAGAAAATGCCCTTAAATGCCGCAATAATATTGCGGCGTAAGTGTGTGTGAAATTGCTCTTTGACGGGAAAAAATAAAAAATAAATTAATTAGCAGCTTTTTTAATCGCTGCTACAGCAGCTTTAAGAACACCCAAACCATCCACTTTGCCGTAAAGCGCAGAGTCGATCACTTCAACCGGTTTATTCGGTAACAGACGTTGAATTTCTGGCAGCATATAGGCAATTTGCGGCCCCAGTAGTACTACATCGGCACTGGTGCCTTTTTCGCCTGCCAGCGTTTCCGGGAAGGCTTCAATGATTACCGGGACTTCGTACTTCTCGGCCTGCGCACGCATCTTTGACACCAGCAGTGATGTTGACATGCCCGCTGAGCAAAACAGATAGATATGTTTCTTTTCCATAATGACTTCCCTCTTATATGGCCACCGCGTTAGCTGCGACATCAGCACCCTTACCGGGCGTCCTTCTCGCAGGCTGGTCTGATGGGATGAGTATACGGCAAGGGAAATGTCAGTGGTAATCCAGGAAGTTTTAGAATTGTCTCTCATTGACCTGCAGTTATGACAACCTTCACATTTCGGGCAAATAATTCGCGATAAGAATTAAGATTAGGGAGGGGAATAAAGAAAAACCGGCCAGTTGGCCGGTTTGGGTCTGCTCAGGGAAAGTGTTATCAGGCTTTAGGTGCCTGCGGATCGGTGTCATATTCCGCGCAGGTCTGGTAGCCAGAGTTCATAACGTGACCTGTGTCATCTAATGCAACAAAATAGGTTTCGGTTTTACCATCCCGTTGACCCAGGATATAGGTCTGGCAGGTACCGCGAGCGTGGATCATCGTCACTTCAGATGATGGCTTACCAGCCAGCTGCTCTACCTGAGCGCGGCTCATCCCTTTTTTAACATCTTTGACCACAGGCTCTTTAAACTGATCGGTTGTGCGGTCATAAGCGGTACAGCCCGCCAGTAAAGTCAGTACGGCCGCTGCGCCTAACATTCCTGCTACGTTCTTGTTCATATTCCGTCCTCTTGTTTATCAGCGTGTTAAGTAAGCCTGCAATAGAAAACCACATTTTTCAACCTCAAGCGTGACGGCAAAGTTTTTTCGGAAAATTCCTGCAAAACAAAGATAACCTGCTAAATCGCTCTATTTCGCTCCATTCAAATTTGTGATCCTTGTCGTTTTCCCCATGACGGGTTAGCTTTAACAGTACATTCATCAGGCAAATTTGTGTAACGGAGGGGCTAGATGGCTCTGCAACAAGAGATTATCCAGGCACTGGGTGCTAAACCCACCATCAATGCGGAAGAAGAGATTCGCCGTAGCGTCGATTTTTTGAAATCCTACTTAACCCGGTTCCCGTTCCTGAAAACGCTGGTGCTGGGCATCAGCGGCGGTCAGGACTCTACGCTCGCCGGGAAGCTCGCCCAGATGGCGATCAGCGAACTGCGTGCCGAAACGGGGAACAACGACCTGCAGTTTATCGCGGTACGCCTGCCCTACGGCGTGCAGTTCGACGAGCAGGATTGTCAGGATGCCATCGCGTTTATCCAGCCCGATCGCGTGCTGACCGTCAATATTAAAGAAGCGGTGCTGGCCAGCGAAAAAGCGCTGCGTGAGGCAGGCATTGAGCTGAGCGATTTCGTCCGCGGTAACGAAAAAGCCCGCGAGCGCATGAAGGCGCAATACAGCATCGCCGGGATGACCAGCGGCGTAGTAGTGGGGACAGACCATGCGGCAGAAGCCCTGACCGGCTTCTTCACCAAATATGGCGATGGCGGTACCGACATTAACCCGCTGTTCCGTCTTAACAAGCGCCAGGGTAAACAGCTGCTGGCCGCGCTGGGTTGCCCGGAGCATCTTTATAAGAAAGTGCCAACGGCGGATCTGGAAGACGATCGCCCTTCCCTGCCTGACGAAGCTGCGCTGGGCGTGACCTATGAAAATATTGATGATTATCTGGAAGGTAAGACGCTGGACGAAGGCACCGCTCGCATTATCGAAGGCTGGTATCTGAAGACCGAGCACAAACGTCGCCCGCCGATCACGGTGTTCGACGACTTCTGGAAAGCGTAATTCTGACGAGGCGGCCTATGCCGCCTCTTTTTTAACCACACCACTGCTGCTACACTGTATGCCTGAACAGTATCAGGAGTATGTTGTGAGCAGGCGTCAATCGGCACCGCGGCTTGAATTCGAAGCGGCAGCAATCTATGAATATCCCGAACATCTTCGCCCGTGGCTTGAGGCACTCCCCAAGCAGCCAGGCGTCTACTTCTTTCATGGCGAAAGCGATGCCATGCCGCTTTATATCGGCAAGAGCGTCAATATCCGCAGCCGGGTGCTGTCGCATCTGCGCACCCCGGACGAGGCCGCTATGCTGCGTCAGTCCCGGCGTATCACCTGGACTCAAACCGCGGGCGAACTGGGGGCCCTGCTGCTGGAAGCGCGTTTAATCAAGGAGCAGCAGCCGCTGTTCAATAAACGATTACGCCGCAATCGCCAGCTCTGCTCGCTGCAGATCGCTGAGGGCAAACCGCAGATTGTGTATGCCCGCGAAGTCGATTTCTCGCATACCCCCAACCTGTATGGCCTGTTCGCCAACCGCCGGGCGGCGCTGCAAACCTTACAGACGCTGGCCGACGAGCGACAGCTCTGTTACGGCCTGCTCGGGCTGGAGTCGTTAAGCCGTGGGCGGGCCTGTTTCCGCTCCGCCCTGAAGCGCTGTGCAGGGGCGTGCTGCGGGAAAGAGAGCGTGGAAGAGCATCAGCAGCGGCTGGTTGAGGGGTTGCAGGCGATAGGCGTCACCTGCTGGCCGTGGGACTGCGCCGTGGCGCTGAAAGAGTCGCGCCCGGAGATGACCCACTACCACATTATCCATAACTGGCTCTGGCTGGGCGCGGTGGAAAGCCTGGACGAGGCGGCGGAACTGCTGCGCACGCCCGCCGGTTTTGATCAGGATGGGTATAAAATCCTCTGCAAGCCGCTGCTGGCGGGCAAGTATGAGATCATTCCGCTCAGTGGCCTGGAAGCCAGAAAATCTCGCTGAACAGCAGGGTGCCCTCGTCCTTAAGCAATCGCAGGGTATGGTCGCCCTCATGCCAGTACGCGCCCTGATCGGCGGTCATCAGCTTTTCGCCGAGCTGCCAGGCGCCGCTCAGCACAAACACCACGCCGCCGCGTGACGCGAATGTCGTAAAGGTGCGATCCGCCACCCGCACCTTAGCCCGGCAGCAATCCCGGCGGGTCATGATGTTAAAGTCCATCGACATCTGCCCTTCCAGCAGCTGCGCCTTGACCGGCAGTTCGCCGGCAAAGCTGAAGGGTTGATGACGTCGCAGCGTGTGAGTAAACGCCTTTCCACCATCCAGATGCACTTCTCCCCCTTCCAGCAGGGTGATCACCCGGTCAACACCGGGGGAAACAGAAAAATCCCCGTTGCTAGCAAGGGAGGCAATACTGGCGCGCCAGTTAAAGTCCCGGGTTGCAGGAGGGAAACAACATATTTCGCGCGTCTCTCCCGCGCCGTTGCGCCAGAGATTGATCGGCATTTTGCGGATATCGAAGAATTCCATCACCACTCCAAATGGCGCAATACGCGCCAGAGCACCCCGCCCAGGGCGGTCGCTTATTGTTTGTTATCGTTAGGTCGCTGCAGAACAGTATCGGCAGATGTGCGGGTGGGCCTTAGTCTGACGACAAAAAAAGTAACGTCAGAAATTTCAAACACATTCTGCAAATCGATAACAGGAGAATACCGGGATGGCGGCGGCTGGCAAGAGGCTGGAAAAGAAAAAACCGCCGGACCTGCCCACAGCAAATCTGCTTGAGTGGACAAGACTCCGGCGGTCTTGAATAGCTGAACCGATTATTCGGCTGAGGTGGTCATTTTACCTTTCGCCGCGGAACGTTCTGTCAGACGCTTCTCAAAATTGGCATTAAACTGCTTTTTCTGTTCCGGGGTAAGGATGTTGTAAATCTTGTTCTGGGTTTCCATGTGCGCCAGCATGCGGGCTTTATGCTGCTCGGCCATCTTATCAACCTGCGCTTCGGCCTTCGCTTTATCGAAGGAGTCGCTGGCGATGATGTCATGCATTGCGCGGCGCTCTTCTACCGGCGGACGCTTCATCTGGTCACGCTGGCTTTTCATGATGTCGCGGATCTGCTCTTTCTGCGCATCCGTCAGGTTCAGGTCTTTAAACATCATGTCGTGATGCATGCCCGGCTTACCTTTGTGATGCATCATTTTGCCTTCGGTCGGTGCAGCCGTGGTGGTGGTAGCGGTATCAGCGGCGAACGCCGCGCTGGTAGCGCCCAGAGCCAGGGTAGAGGCAACAAACAGTGCAGTTAATTTACGCATAATTTTGTCCTTCCTTTCAGTTATTCTTCGGCGCTATGCCGTGTTGACGAGATTAACTTTACGGGGTTTATCGTCAATTAGTCAGAGCAACGGTAAAACAGTGAAAGTGTAAAAAACAAATTATCGTCAAATATGGAGAAAATAAGGATAAAGCGTGGAGAGATGAAACAAAAATATGCATGCAGATGATTTTAAAGAGATTGTGGAGAAGTATACCGACAAACAGATTAATAATAAAGCAAACAACCAGGAATAATCTGCAGTAAACGGCGAGACAGAAGAAATGAATCAGAAAATAAACAGCCCCGCCGCGTTACGCTTTTCGGGGCTGTGACTTATCAGGGGATTTTTTCCAGCATTAGTCCGGCGCGTAAGCCAAACGCCACCGCCGGATTGGGGAAGAGAACATACTCGGTCGGCTTTTGTACTTCATAGCGCTTCTCCCCGTCCTCCGCCAGTAAAACGCCCTGACGGAACGGGGTAAAGTTCAGGGTATGCGCGGCCATATGCAGCACAAAGGCCTCGCTGCGGCGGGTGATCTGCTGCACCACCCGGTACTGCTCGACAGGATCAACATGCTGCTCTGGCGCCTCACCGCTCAACAGGGCATACAGCGCCCGATGAGTCGTGGCGAAGCGAGTCAGATCGTTATGGCCGAACGGCAGCGCTTTGCCCAGTTCCAGCGTACAGGCCAGGGCGCCAAAGCGCTCACAGCTGAAGTGGGTGAAGGTGCCCCCCGGGGCCTGATGAAAGACCAGCGCTTCCAGCCCGGCATCGCCGAGCCACTGGATAAAGCCCTCATCCCAGGGCTGACTGCGCTGGGGCAGCACGCCAAAGCGCTCATGATACGAGGCGCGAATAGCGGTATGCAGATCCAGATGCCAGCGATCGGGCCCGGTCTGATGGTAAAACGCCTCTACCCGCGCCTCCAGCAGCGCCGCCCGTTCGGTCTCCTCGCAGGCCGAGAACTGCGTTCCGCGCCCGCTGAACAGGCGATTGATATCACAGGTCAGGTAGCGCTTGCCGGCTCGCAGCGCCGGAGGATTCCCGTAGATAATCAGCAGACGGCAGCGCAGCGAGAGTTCGCCGCGAAACAGCGCCCTGACCAGCAGGTCGACAATTTCTACCGGCGCCGTTTCGTTGCCGTGTATCCCGGCAGAGAGTACCAGGGCTCGCTCGCTGGCTGCCTCCGGAATCAGCTCCAGCACGCCGCGTGCCAGCCAGCGCCAGTGAAACGAAGCCCCTTTGCCCTCCCGTCGGGCGGGCGTTTCATTAGCCATGGTCAGCGCCAGAAAGTTTTCCATAACGCCTCCTTTATTGCTGGAACGGATAGACGGAGCCCAGCTGCAGAATACGGGTCAGGGCATCCAGCGCCTCGCGCCCTTCTCGTAAAAGCTGCGGATCGATCAGGTCGGCCTGGGTCAATCGATCGCGATAGTAGCGATCCACCCAGTCGTTAAGCGTGTTGAACAGGGTATCGTTCATCATTACCGCCGGATTGACCGCCCGCTGCTCCTCAGGAGTAAGCACCACGCGCAGGCGCAGACAGGCTGGACCGCCGCCGTTGGCCATGCTTTCGCGCAGATCGAACACCCGAAGCTCACTGATAGGGTTATCCTCGGCCACCAACTGATTCAGATAGCGCCAGACGCCAGGATGGTTCTGCGACTCCTGGGGTAGCACCAGCATCATGCTGCCGTCGTCACGGCTCAGCAGCTGGCTGTTAAAGAGATAGGTTGCCACCGCATCCTGCACCGAAACGGCTTTCGTCGGCACCTCAATCGGCATAAATCCGGGCACGCGATCGCCAAGGGCGTGCAGCAGCGCTGACTGGTGAACAAACGCCTGCTCGTGGCAGAACAGCACCTGGCGATTCGAGACCGCAATCACGTCGTTATGGAACACCCCCTGGTCGATCACCAGCGGGTTTTGCTGGGCAAACATCAGCTGGCCCGGATTGACCTGATTCAGGCGGGCAACGGCCTGGCTTGCGGCCAGAGTCTGACGGGCCGGGTAGCGGGCAGGCGCGGGGCCTGTCCCCTCGTCACGACCATAGACAAACAGTTGCAGACCCGGCTCGCCATAATCGCCGCCAAGACGGTTATGGTTGGCCGCCCCTTCGTCGCCGAACATCGCCACCTGCGGCAGCGCTGTATGGACACTGAACCGGGACTCATTGCGGAAAATAGCCCGCAGCACCTGTTCCGTAGTGCCAGCTTCACTGGCGCGGTGGAACTTATTGTTCAGGTTCGCCACCGTCAGATGCACTTTTCCGTCGAGGGTATCTGCGGAGGGGGCCACCGTCGCGGCGTTGGCGACCCACATGGAGGAGGCCGAACTGGCGGCAGAGAGCAGCTGCGGCATTTGGGTGCCCGCTTTCTCCACCACCTGCTCGTCGCTGCCGGTAAACCCGAGCTGGCGCAGGACGGCGACGTTAGGCCGCTCCTGCGGCGGGATCACCGCCTGAGGGAAACCCGCATCCGCCAGCGCCTTCATTTTTAACAACCCCTGCTTTGCCGCCAGCCGCGGGTTGGAGATCTGAAAGCGGTGTTTTGTGGAGGCCTCATTGCCGAACGACAGCCCGGCATAGTGGTGGGTTAACCCCACCAGCCCGTCGAAGTTAACTTCACGCGCTTTCATGACGCTTCTCCCGTGTAAAATCGAGGCCCGGATTCAGCTGCTCCGGCAGGACGATGGCCGGCGTCTCCAGGCTTGCCATCGGCCAGGCGCAGTAATCCGCCGCATACCAGGCGCTGGCACGATGGTTGCCGGAGGCGCCCACCCCGCCAAACGGGGCGGTACTGGCCGCGCCGGTGAGCGGTTTATTCCAGTTCACAATCCCGGCGCGCGCCTCCAGCAGCAGCTGGTCAAATTTCTCACGATCCGGGGAGATCAGCCCGCACGACAGGCCGTAGCGTGTGGCGTTCGCCATCGCGATGGCCTGGTCAAAATCGTCATAGCGCCAGACGCAGAGCAGCGGACCAAAGACCTCTTCGTCCGGCACACCGCTCACGCCGGTCATCTCGACGATTGCCGGGGTTAATAAAGAGGTTCCCGCCTTCACCAGCCGCGGCTCCAGCAGCGACTGGCCGCCGCGGGCGACATGTTCGCGCCAGGCGTGATAGACATTTTTTGCCGCCTGTTCGGAAATCAGCCCGCCGATAAACGGCTGCTCGCTGGCATCCCACTCGCCCGGCAGCAGCCGCCCACTCACCTCAACCAGACGGGCCAGGAAAGCATCCCCTTCAGCACCCCGTTTGACCAGCAGCCGACGGGCGCAGGTGCAGCGCTGCCCGGCGGTAATAAAGGCTGACTGGATGGTCAGGTGGACCGCGGCATCGATATCCGCCGGATCGTCAACGATCAGCGCATTGTTGCCCCCCATCTCAAGGGCCAGAATTTTCTCCGGCTGCCCGGCCAGCTGGCGGTGCAGCTGAAAGCCGGTTCCGGCGCTGCCGGTAAAGAGCAGCCCGTCAATGTCGCTCAACGCACTCAGCGCCTGACCGGTTTCACGCCCGCCCTGCACCAGGTTAAGCACCCCAGGCGGCAGCCCGGCCTGCTCCCACAGTTTGACCACCGCCTCGCCGCTCCAGGGCGTCAGCTCGCTCGGCTTGAAGATCACCGTGTTACCCGCCAGCAGGGCGGGCACGATGTGGCCGTTCGGCAGGTGGCCGGGGAAGTTATAGGGGCCGAACACCGCCAGCACGCCGTGCGGACGGTGGCGCAGCGTGGCGGCCCCGTCCGCCATCTCGGTACGCTGTTCGCCGGTGCGGGTGTGGTACGCCTTGATTGAAATGGCGACCTTGTTGATCATGGCGGTAATTTCGGTCGCCGCCTCCCAGCGCGGTTTGCCGGTTTCGCGGGCAATAATGCTGGTCAGCTCCTGCTTATTTGCCTCCAGCAGGGTGGCAAATTTCTCCACGATCGCCTGGCGAGCGCTGAACGGCAGCTTCGCCCAGCCGGGGAACGCGGCGCGTGCGGCGCGGCACGCCTGCTCAACCTGCCCGGGACTGGCATCCGCTCCCTGCCATAATCTCTCCTGCCCCACCGGGTTGTGTTTGCTGCGAAGTTCACCTTCGCCGGTTACCCAGTCACCGTTAATCCATAAGTTCATACCGTTTTCTCCTCGGGGCACAGACGCACCATGCGAATACGATCGCCAGCGCAACATTTCAGGGCATCCAGTTGCGCTGCGGTCAGCACCAGACGTTCACATTCGGGGTCCACGCGGATCAGCGTGGCGCGATAGCTGTCATATTGTTCGTTCGCCACCAGGCAGGCCGGAAACTCACCCGGCGCGGGCTGCCCCTCGGCCACCTCCACCAGACGGCTTTTGCGGATCGCCCGCACCCGGTCGATATCGCACTCCAGCGTCGGACCGCCGTCGAAAATGTCGACATAGTTCCGGTAGCGGAAGCCCTCTTTTTCCAGCACCGCCCGCGCCGGAGCGGTGTGCGGATGGACCTCGCCAATTACCGCCTGCGCCTCGGGGCTGAGGAAATGGGTGTAGATGGGATGTTTTGGCATCAGCTCGGCGATAAAGGCTTTCTGACCGGTACCGCACAGATAGTCCGCCTTGCTGAACTCCATGGAGAAGAAGCGCTCGCCCAGGCTTTTCCAGAACGGCGAGAAGCCGGTTTCGTCGATGACGCCGCGCATCTCGGCCACCACTTTTTCATTAAAGCGATCGCGGAAGGCGGCCATAAACAGAAAGCGCGATTTGGAGAGCAGATAGCCGTTGCCCTCTTTGCGCCACTCCGGGTCGAGAAACAGCGAGCACAACTCGCTGCTGCCGGTATGATCGTTACTGAGAAACAGCGTGGGCAGCGCGTTGTAGACGTTCAGCTCTTTCGAGGCATGCACCAGGGTGCCCACACGGTAGTTATACCAGGGATCGTTCAGGCCCACCGCCACCTCAATGGCGCAGATCCCCGCCACGGTGCCGGTAACGGTATCTTCCAGCACAAACACGTAGCCCTGTTCGCCTTTCGGCAGCGTCCCTTGCCAGGTCTCGATGGAGCGCTCAATGCGCGCCGAGAGCGTGTTTTCATCAACGGGAAGCGAGGTCAGCCCGCCTCCCGTCTTACCGGCAAGCTGCATGAGGGCGGATAAATCCCCGCGCTCAATGGGACGGATGACCATCATGATGACACCCCGGACTTCACCTGTTCGCAGGCCAGCGCAAAGCGATCTAACCCGGTCCGCACCTCTTCTTCGCTGACAACCAGCGCAGGCGCGAAGCGCACCACGTTAGCCCCGGCGATCAAGACCATCACGCCCGCTTTTGCCGCTTCCTGTGAAATGAGTTTAGCTTTTCCGGCGAATTCATCCGTGAGCACGCAGCCAATCAGCAGCCCCAGGCCGCGAATCTCTTTAAACAGGCCGGTTTTGCTGTTGATGGCCTGAAGACGCTCAACAAACCAGTCGTGACGCTGCTTCACGCCGTTCAGCACTTCCGGCGTGTTGATGATATCCAGCACCTGACCTGCCACCGCCGATGCCAGCGGGTTGCCGCCGTAGGTGGTGCCGTGGGTGCCGACGGTCATCACCCGGGCAAATTTATCGGTGGTGAGCATTGCCCCGACCGGGAAGCCCCCGCCAAGCGCTTTGGCGGTGGAGAGCACATCCGGCGTCACGCCGTAGTGCATATAGGCATAAAGCTCACCGGTGCGGCCGACGCCGGTCTGGACTTCATCGAAAATCAGCACCGCGTTGTGGCGATCGCACAGCTCGCGCAGCCCCTGCAGGAACGCTTTATCGGCAGGCACAACGCCGCCTTCGCCCTGCATCGGCTCGACGATCACCGCGCAGGTGGACTCATCAATCAGCTCGCTGGCAGACTGCAGATCGTTATAGACCGCGTGGCGGATATCCGGCGGCAGCGGCGCAAAATCCTGCGAATAGGAAGGCTGACCGCCCGCGCTGACGGTAAACAGGGTGCGGCCGTGGAAGGAATTTTTGAAGGCGACGATGCCGCTTTTATGGCTGCCAAAATTGTCGTGGGCATATTTACGCGCCAGCTTCAGCGCGGCTTCGTTGGCCTCAGCGCCTGAGTTACAGAAGAACACTTTTTCCGCGAAGGTGGCGTCGATCAGTTTTTTCGCCAGGCGCAGCGCGGGCTCGTTGGTGTAGCCATTCCCGGTGTGCCAGAACTTCGCCGCCTGGTCGTTCAGCGCCTGGCGCAGCGCCGGATGAGCATGTCCCAGGGCGTTAACCGCAATGCCCCCAGCAAAGTCGATATACTCTTTGCCCTGCTGATCCCACAGGCGCGAGCCCTCTCCCCGTACCGGAATAAAAGCCGCCGGGGCGTAAACCGGCATCATCCATTCATCAAAGTTTTCACGCGTAATTGACAGAGACATAGCGACCTCATCCGGTAAATAAAAGGTTGATAAAATGTTAAATATTTATGTGTTTGCCCTGTGAATGTAGATTGCAGCGTTCGTGCCAGCCAGCGATAAAAATGCATAAACAGGAGGGGGCAACGAAATATCAACAGGTTACAACATGGATTTATTCACTGTTATTGCATAAAAAGTGAATATTTTTACAACAAGCGCAGCTTTACCGAAGGAAAAACAGAAATATTATGCATAGGCCAAATATAATTCTGGAATTGTGATCGCTCGCGAAATTTGTATACCTTTTACGCGCCATCGGAGGGCGTAACGCGCCAGAACGGTGCAGAAATTGCACTATCGGCAGGATCTGTTGCAGTAATGGGTGGAACATACGCAGCGGCGGCAGTCAGCGGGATGAAATTCTGCTACCATCCTTGCACTATTCACCTTGCACTGGCAGCGACTATGAAATTTGTCTCTTTTAATATCAACGGCCTGCGCGCCCGTCCTCATCAACTGCAGGCCATCGTCGAAAAACATCAGCCTGACGTCATTGGCCTGCAGGAGACAAAAGTTCACGACGATATGTTCCCCCTCGAAGAGGTGGCAAAACTGGGTTACAACGTCTTCTATCACGGCCAGAAAGGTCACTACGGCGTGGCCCTGCTGACCAAAGCGGCGCCTGTCTCGGTACGGCGTGGTTTCCCGGGGGATAACGAAGAGTCCCAGCGCCGCATCATCATGGCGGAAGTGCCCTCCCCGCTGGGTAATGTCACCGTGATTAACGGTTACTTCCCCCAGGGCGAGAGCCGCGACCATCCGCTGAAATTCCCGGCCAAAGAGAAGTTCTACCGGGATCTGCAGTCATTGCTGGAGACGGAGCTGCAAAAAGATCATCCGGTGCTGATCATGGGCGATATGAACATCAGCCCGACCGATCTGGACATCGGCATCGGGGAAGAGAGCCGCAAGCGCTGGCTGCGCGGCGGGAAGTGCTCCTTCCTGCCGGAAGAGCGCGAGTGGATGGGGCGTCTGCTGGGCTGGGGTCTGGTGGATACCTTCCGCAACGCTAACCCGGAAACCCACGATCGCTTCTCGTGGTTTGACTACCGCTCTAAAGGTTTTGATGATAACCGCGGCCTGCGCATTGACCTGCTGCTGGCAAGCAGCCCGCTGGCGGAGCGCTGCATCGAAACCGGGATCGACTATGAGATCCGCAGCATGGAAAAACCGTCCGACCATGCCCCGGTCTGGGCGACCTTCGACGTGAAGTAAATGGCTGTACGTCGCGGTAAAGTCCTGCTTATTTGCGCCCTTCTGGGCGCTTTTACCCTTCTCTTTAAGCTACTGCCGCCCGGCACGCTGACGCTGGAAAACCTTCAGGCGCAGCATCAGGCCCTGCAGCTATACTGCCAGCAGGCCCCGCTGAAGAGCGCCATACTCTTTTTCCTTCTCTATGTGCTGGTCACTACCCTGTCGCTGCCGGGTGCCGCGGTGTTGACCCTGCTCGGCGGGGCGCTGTTTGGCCTGTGGCCGGGAATTGTGCTGGTGTCATTCGCCTCGACGCTGGGGGCCACGCTGGCGATGCTGAGCAGCCGTTACCTGCTGCGGGACTGGGTGCAGCGCCGTTTTGCCGGGCCAATGCGCACGGTTAACGACGGTGTCTTGCGGGACGGGGCGTTCTACCTCTTTGCCCTGCGCCTGATGCCGCTGTTCCCGTTCTTTGTGGTCAACCTGCTGGCCGGGATCGCCCCGATCGGATTGTGGCGCTACTGGTGGGTCAGTCAGCTCGGCATGCTGCCAGGGGCGATCGTCTATCTTAATGCCGGACACCAGCTGGGGCAGATCGCCGCGCTGCGTGATATCCTTTCCCCCGGCGTGGTCATTGCCTTTACGCTACTGGGGCTGCTGCCGCTTACCACCCGCTGGCTGTTCGCCCGCTTTTCCCGCACTTCTTCATAACAGAGAGGCACTATGCGCCGTGTGCGTTTTTGCATGTTGTTAACGGGCCTGCTGATGGCAGGACACGCGCTGGCCGATGACGGCTGGCAGAAAATCAAAGAGGATGCCCGGGGCCAGACCGTCTGGTTTAACGCCTGGGGCGGCGATGAGGCGGTGAACCGCTACCTGGACTGGGTAAGCGGCGAGATGAAAAGTCATTACGCCATAAACCTGAAGATTGTCCGTCTGGCGGATGCCGCCGACGCGGTGAAGCGCATCCAGACCGAGGCCAGCGCCGGGCGTAAAACCAACGGTTCGGTGGATCTGCTGTGGGTCAACGGTGAGAACTTCCGCACCCTCAAAACCGCCGGGCTGTTGCAGACCGGTTGGGCGCAAATGCTCCCTAACTGGCGCTATGTGGATACCACGAAACCGGTCACCGAAGATTTTGCCATCCCGATCGAGGGAGCCGAGTCTCCGTGGGGCAGCGCACAACTGACCTTTATCGCCAGCCGCAAGAGCCTGCCGCAACCGCTGGCCGACCCGCAGGCGCTGCTGACGTACGCCGCTCAACATCCCGGCACCGTCACCTATCCACGGCCGCCCGACTTTACCGGCACCGCCTTTCTGGAACAGCTGCTGCTGACGCAAATCACCCAGCCGGAGGCGCTGAAACAGCCGCCGGACAGCGCTACCTTTGCCCAGGTGACCGCGCCGCTGTGGGCCTGGCTGGATAAGCTACATCCGTATCTGTGGCGCGAGGGCAAAGACTTCCCGCCTTCACCGGCGCGGATGGATGCCCTGCTGGCCAGCGGCAATTTAAACCTGTCGATCACCTTTAACCCGGCCCACGCCCGGCAGAAAGTGGCCAGCAAAGCGCTGCCCGCAGACAGCTACAGCTTTGGTTTTCAGCAGGGGATGATCGGCAACGTACACTTTGTGGCGATCCCGGCCAACGCCTCCGCCAGCGCGGGGGCGAAAGTTGTCGCGAATTTCCTGCTCTCGCCGCAGGCACAGATCCGCAAGGCGGACCCGGCTAACTGGGGCGATCCCACTGTGCTGGATCCACAGAAACTCCCGGCGGCAGAGGCGGATAAATTGCGCCAGTTTATGCCGGCTGAGCTTCCGCCAACGCTCGCTGAACCACATGCCGCCTGGGTGAATGCGCTGGAGCAGGAATGGCTGCGTCGTTACGGCACCCACTAAGCGGGCTTGCCTGGGTGCTGATGGCGGCGGTGTACCTGCCGCTGCTGCCCGCCTTCGGCCTGCTGCTGCCCCCGATCTTCTCCCTTGAGAACTGGCGGGCGCTGGCCGCCGATCCGCAGATCCCGCAGGCGCTGGCCGCCACTCTGGTTTCCACCCTGATTGCCGCCGCCGGGGCGCTGATGCTGGCCCTGGCGGTGGTGGCCGCGCTGTGGCCTGGCAGCCGCTGGCGACGCCTGTGCAACCACCTGCCGTGGCTGCTGGCGATCCCGCACGTGGCGTTTGCCGTCAGCGTGCTGCTGATATTTGCCGAAGGGGGAGAACTCTACCGCCTCTGTTCGCTCTGTTCACCGATAGTGGATCGCTACGGGATCGGGCTGGGGCTGACCCTCGCCGTCAAGGAGAGCGCCTTTGTGGTCTGGGCGATTTACGCCTCGCTGCCGGAAAAAGAGCTGGCGCAAAAGGTGACGATCCTGCGTTCGCTGGGTTACGGACGCTGGCAGGCGCTGCGCTGGCTGATCCTGCCCGCCATTGCGCCTGCGCTGGGGGCGGTGATGCTGGCAGTGATCGCCTGGTCGCTGTCGGTGGTGGATGTGGCCCTGATCCTCGGGCCGGGTAATCCCCCCACCCTGGCGGTGCTGGCGTGGCAGTGGCTGACGCAGGGGGACAGCGTCCAGCAGGCGAAGGGGATGCTGGTCTGCGTGATCCTGCTTCTGCTGCTGGAGCTGATTGCCATCGCGATATTTATCGGCTGGCGGCGCTGGCGCACCACCATTCCGGCCATCTCCGGGGAGCGCCCGATGCCGCGTCCGCTGCTTATGGGGCGAGCCTGCGGCCTGCTGCTCCCCCTGGCCGGGATCGCCAGCATCGCGGTGCTGGTTCTGGTGGCGAGCAATGCCAGCGTTTCGCGGGAGACGGCCGGGATGAGCCTGACGCTGGGGCTGCTCTCAGCGGGGATAGCGCTGGGGATGATCCTCCTCTGGCTCGAATGGGGCCCGCAGCGCGGGGGCTTCTGGGTCTGGCTGCCGCTGGCCCTTCCCGCCCTGCCGCTGGTGGCCGGGCAGTACCGGCTGGCGCTGCTGTTGCAGCTGGACGGGCAGTTTATCGCCGTGCTGTGGGGACATTTATTATGGGTGCTGCCGTGGATGCTGCTGGTGATGCAACCGGCGTGGCGCAGGCTCGATCCACGTATGATCCTGACAGCCCGCACCCTCGGCTGGGGATCGCTTAAAATTTTCTGGCTGATCAAATGCCCCCAGATGATCCGCCCGGCACTGACGGCGTTTGCCGTCGGCTTTTCCGTCAGCGTGGCGCAGTATCTGCCCACCCTGTGGCTGGGGAGCGGACGGTTTGCCACCCTCACCACCGACGCGGTAGCGCTCAGCAGTGGCGGCAGTAGCGCGGTGCTGGCAGCCCAGGCGCTCTGGCAACTGCTGCTGCCGATGCTGGTTTTCGCCGCCTGCATTTTGCTTTCCCGGCTGGTTGGCCGTTTTCGACAGGGGTTACGTTAATGCTTGTGGTCAAGGATGTTTCGCTCTCTCTGCGCCAGACGGCGCTGCTGCACAACGTCAGTTTTTCGGTGGTGCCCGGCGAAATTCTCACCCTGATGGGTCCTTCCGGCAGCGGCAAATCGTCGCTGTTTGCCTGGATGGTGGGCGCCCTGCCCGCAGATTTTCGCGCCGAAGGGGAGCTGTGGATCAACGCCCGGCGCTGCGACACGCTGCCCACCGAACAGCGCGGGCTGGGTCTGCTGTTTCAGGATGCACTGCTTTTTGATCATTTCAGCGTCGGACAGAATTTGCTGTTGGCGCTTCCGGCGTCCATCAAAGGGGAGCAGCGTAAACAGCAGGTAATCGCGGCGCTGGATGCCGCCGATTTGCCCGGTTTCTTTCAGCGCGATCCCGCCACGCTGTCCGGCGGGCAGCGCGCCCGGGTCAGCCTGCTGCGCGCGCTGCTGGCCCGACCCCAGGCGCTGCTGCTTGATGAACCTTTTAGCCGACTGGATAAAACGCTGCGCGACCAGTTTCGCCGCTGGGTCTTTGCCGAAGTGCGCGCCCGGCGCATTCCCGTCGTTCAGGTGACCCACGATGAAGAGGATATTTCCGCAGAGGGTCGGGTGCTGGCGATGGAAAACTGGCGTTGAATCCCATGGCAACCTGCGCAAACGCAACGTTTTTTGTCGGGAGGATTGCCACAATCACCGCTCTTTTTTCTTACGACGGGCATTTCGATGAAACGTGTTTCTCAACTGACCGCGCTGACCGCCGCGTTAGGTCTCGCCTCTTTCTTTTCTTTTGCCGCTGATATGGCGCCCTCCCTCACACTTGCAGAGCTTCAGCAGCAGAAAGGCGCGGTGATCGATACCCGCATCAGCGCCTTTTACAACGGCTGGCCCCAGACGCTGAACGGCCCATCCGGACATGAACCTTCGGCCCTTAACCTCTCTGCCAGCTGGCTGGGTGCCATGACCGAGGCGCAGCTGAAAGCCTGGGCCATGCGGCATCAACTGACGCTGGCCACTCCCATCGCGTTATATGGCAGCGACAGCGATAACCAGGCTGTGAAGGCGCGGCTGACTGAAGCGGGCTTCAGCAACATCACCCTGCTCGGTGATGCCCTGCAAGCCCCGTCTCGCCTGCAGCGTCTCGCCCATTTCGAACAGCTGGTCTATCCCCAGTGGCTGCATCAGCTCCAGCAGGGAAAACCGGTCCCTGCCTCTCCTGCCGTCGAGTGGAAAGTGATTGAAGCCGCCTGGGGTGCGCCGAAATTTTATCTGCTGAGCCATATTCCCGGTGCGGACTATATCGATACCAACGAAGTGGAAAGCGAGCCGCTGTGGAACAAGGTCTCTGATGCCGATCTGAAGGCGATGCTGGCGAAACACGGCATCCGCCATGACACCACGGTGATCCTCTACGGACGCGATGTCTACGCCGCCGCGCGCGTGGCGCAGATCATGCTGTATGCCGGCGTGAAAGATGTACGCCTGCTGGACGGCGGCTGGAAAGTGTGGGATGACGCGAAGCTGCCGGTCGAGCGCGGAACGCCCGACAATGTCAAACCCGCCGCCGATTTTGGCGCACCGATCCCCGGTCAGCCGCAACTGATGCTGAGCACCGAACAGGCCCGCGGCCTGCTGCATCGTCAGGACGCTTCGCTGGTGAGCGTTCGCTCGTGGCCGGAGTTTACCGGCGTCACCAGCGGCTACAGCTACATTAAACCCAAAGGTGAAATCCAGGGCGCCCGCTGGGGCCACGCCGGAAGCGACTCGACCCATATGGAGGATTTCCATAACCCGGACGGCACCATGCGCAGCGCGGATGATATCGCCAGGATGTGGAAGCAGTGGAACATTCTGCCGGATCAGCAGGTAGCCTTTTACTGCGGCACCGGCTGGCGGGCATCAGAAACCTTTATGTATGCCCGGGCGATGGGCTGGAAACATGTCGGTGTCTATGACGGCGGCTGGTATGAGTGGAGCAGCAACCCGCAGAACCCGGTGGTGAGCGGTGAACGCGGGCCAGACAGTTCACTCTGATCCCGGCTGGCGCTGAACCTCCTTCAGCGTCAGATACCCGCTCCAGATACGCGTTGTGGTGGTAAGCCAGCACAACGCGCCAAACACCCACGCCAGCCACCCGAAATGCGCCGGGAACAGGCAAAAGAGCACGAACAGCAGCAGCGTTTCCGTCCCCTCCGTCAGGCCACCCAGATAGTAAAACGACTTGTGGGCATAGCCTGGATTGTCTATCTCGTGCTTCGCGGCCAGGGCGGCAAACGCCAAAAAACTGCTCCCGGTGCCGATAAAGGCAAACAGCAGCCAGGCGGCTGGCAACGCATTAACCGCCGGATCGGCCAGCGCGAACCCAAAGGGCACCAGGGCATAAAACAGAAAATCGAGGGCGATATCGAGAAAGCCTCCGGCATCGGTTAATCCACGCCGCCGTGCCAGCGCACCGTCCAGCCCGTCCAGCAAGCGGTTCAGCACAATGGCCACCAGCGCCGCCAGGTACCAGCCCAGCGCCAGAAACGGCAGCGCCAGTACCCCGATGGCAAAGCCGATCAGCGTAATACCATCCGGGGTGATGCCCGGTTTATCCAGGGTTGCGACCAGCCGGTTGAGTAGCGGCTTGATGCGCGGATGAAGGTGACGGTCAAGCATCGGGTTTTTCTCCTCTCATCGCGCATAATCCCTGGGAGGGGATATCCAGCGCCGCGTTAAATCGGGCGGATAAATTCTGAAAACCAATCAGCGCCGTCATCTCGGTAATCGCCTCGTCATTGAAGTACTGGCGCAGCGCCGCTTTGGTGGCCTCATCCACCGCCGGCGGCGTGGCGGTAACGGCTTCCGCATAGGCCAGCGCGGCGCGCTCCTTATCGCTGAACAGGCTGCTGTCGCGCCATGTCGCGACGGCCTGCACCTTATCCAGCCCGCCGCTGCGTTCCGCCAGGCGCAGCGCGTTGGCATCGATGCAAAAGGCGCAGTGGCAAATTTGCGAGACGCGGGTCATCAGCAGCGAACGCAGCACCGGCTCAAGGGGCGATTTTTTGCGTTCCAGAAAGCCTACAAACAGCGCCACCAGCCAGAACAGCCGGGGCATTCTTCCCCACCAGCGCAGCGGATTAAGCACTGCGCCATAATGTTTTTTCTGCCTTGCCGCGACAGGCGTTAGAATGGTGGGAATGGATTCGATGGGTTTAACCCAGACGGGTGATCTCTCGTTCACAGGATGCTCCTGGCGTGTTAAGTGCGCAGATCCTAACGCTTTCTCTCTCAACCATTATTGACGACCATGCTAAAAACACTCGATGTTGTCTGCGCTATTCTCGAACGGGATGGCAAAATTTTACTGGCGCAACGCCCGCTGCATGCGGATCAGCCCGGTCTGTGGGAGTTTGCCGGGGGAAAAGTGGAGGCGGGGGAAACCCAGCCCGCGGCGTTAGTGCGTGAACTGCGCGAGGAGTTAGGCATTGAGGCCTGCCCCGCAAAGTATATCGCCAGCCATCAACGGGAAGTGTCCCAGCGACTGATTAACCTACACGCCTGGCACGTCGCGGAATTCACCGGCACGCCGGAAACGCGCTATCACAGCCAGCTGGTATGGTGTTCACCGCACGAGGCGCTGGGCTACGATCTCGCCCCGGCGGATATCCCTTTGTTACAGGCGTTTATTCTCTTACGCGACGCCACACCAGAGGATTCGTACTCAGAGCGTTAGGATCGCGCTGGCACTGCAACAAGACTCCCTCGGCTTTTACCACCGCCCCTTCTGAATAGTTCTGATCCTGATAGATACAGCACTGGTTGCACGGCGGCGGACGCTGACCGCTGGAGCTAAAGATCTCCGGCGGGATATTCACATCCACCCCGGTTCCAAACCGCTGATCGGCCTGACTGCCAGCCGCGAAAACCCCAAGCAAAACAGCCATCACAATACGCTTCATCGACGCTTCTTCCTGTTATGTTCTGATATTCACTATAACGGTAAAAACAGCGCGGAGCTTTAATCCCCCCTCGGTCATCGTTTTTTATTATGACCCGGCGCGTTTAATGAATTTAACTTGAGGACGAAATTTAGCTTGCGTCACAAAGCCTGTCGGGTGGTATAGTCGAAAAACACAACATCACGAAGATATTTGTTACAAATTAAATAATCCCAATATATTAGAGGAACTTATAGTTATGGACCAGGCTTGCTCCCTTGACTCCTTTCTGAATCGTGTTCAGCAGCGTGACCCGCATCAGAGCGAATTTGCTCAGGCAGTTCGTGAAGTGATGACCACTCTCTGGCCATTTCTGGAACAAAATCCCCGCTACCGTCAGATGTCCCTGCTTGAGCGCCTGGTGGAACCCGAGCGTGTGATCCAGTTCCGCGTGGTCTGGGTTGATGACCGTAACCAGGTGCAGGTCAACCGTGCCTGGCGCGTACAGTTCAACTCGGCGATCGGCCCATTCAAGGGGGGCATGCGTTTCCATCCGTCGGTAAACCTGTCGATTCTGAAGTTCCTCGGCTTTGAACAGACCTTTAAAAATGCCCTCACCACCCTGCCGATGGGCGGCGGTAAAGGCGGCAGCGATTTTGATCCAAAAGGCAAAAGCGAAGGCGAAGTGATGCGTTTCTGCCAGGCGCTGATGACGGAACTCTATCGTCACCTGGGCGCCGACACCGACGTCCCGGCCGGCGATATCGGGGTTGGCGGACGCGAAGTGGGCTTTATGGCCGGGATGATGAAAAAACTCTCCAACAACAGCGCCTGCGTCTTTACCGGGAAAGGCCTCTCCTTCGGCGGCAGCCTGATCCGCCCGGAAGCCACCGGTTACGGTCTGGTCTATTTTACTGAAGCGATGCTGAAGCGTCATGGGATGAGCTTTGAGGGCATGCGCGTCGCCGTATCCGGCTCCGGCAACGTGGCACAGTACGCTATCGAAAAAGCGATGCAGTTCGGCGCGCGCGTCATCACCGCCTCCGACTCCAGCGGCACAGTGGTGGATGAAGCGGGCTTCACAACCGAAAAACTGGCGCGCCTGTGCGAAATCAAAGCCAGCCGCGACGGTCGCGTGGCCGACTATGCCCGTGAATTCGGTCTGACCTACCTTGAAGGCAAACAGCCGTGGTCAGTGCCGGTGGATATTGCCCTGCCTTGCGCCACCCAGAACGAACTGGATGTTGATGCCGCGCGCCAGCTGATCGCCAACGGCGTGAAAGCGGTGGCTGAAGGGGCCAACATGCCCACCACCATTGAAGCCACCGACCTGTTCCTGGAAGCGGGCGTGCTGTTCGCCCCGGGTAAAGCGGCTAACGCTGGCGGCGTGGCGACCTCTGGCCTCGAAATGGCGCAAAACGCCGCACGCATGGGCTGGAAGGCGGAGAAAGTGGATGCGCGTCTGCACCACATCATGCTGGATATTCACCACGCCTGCGTCGAGTACGGCGGGGAAGAGAAGCAGACCAACTACGTGCGCGGCGCGAACATCGCCGGGTTTGTGAAAGTCGCGGATGCGATGATGGGTCAGGGTGTGATCTGATTCTGTGGCTGTGCCGGGTGGCGGCTACGCCTTACCCGGCCTATAAAAGTACGAACCGTAGGCCGGGTAAGCGCAGCGCCACCCGGCAATTCTTTACGCCGCACTCTTCTTCTTAAACTTTTTCTTCTTATCGCCGCCCGGCGCCACCATACCGCGAAAATCCCTCACTGACGTGTTTCGCGCCTGGTTGATCAGATCGAACAGCGTACCCACCAGCGGCTGCATAAAGTCCTGATAGCGACACTGCTTTTCACTGATTTGCGTCAGCACCGACTCCCAGTGGGCGGTCATGTCTGGCCTGGCGGCCATCTCCGGCAGGGAGTGGATCAGCGCCCGGCCAGCGTCCGTCGCGTGGATATAGCGCCCTTTCTTGTGCAGAAAACCGCGTTTGAACAGCAGCTCGATGATCCCGGCGCGGGTCGCTTCGGTTCCCAGGCCGTCAGTGGCGCGGAGGATCTTCTTCAGATCTTTATCCTGCACAAAACGGGCGATACCGGTCATTGCGGAGAGCAGCGTGGCGTCGGTAAAGTGCCGCGGCGGCTGGGTCTGTCGCTCCATCACTTCGCCCTTCTCGCACAGCAATTCATCCTCTTTTTTCACCACCGGCAGCGGCGTGCCGTCGTTCTCCTCGTCCCGCTCTTTATTGCCCAGCAGCGCGCGCCAGCCCGCTTCGGCCAGAAAACGCGCCTTGGCAATAAACTTGCCTTTGGCGATCTCCAGCTCAATGACGCACTTGCGGAACACCGCATCCGGGCAGAACTGCATCAGATACTGGCGGGCCACGAGGGTATAGATCTTCGATTCGTTATCCGTCAGGTTGACGGAACTGCTGCGCGCGGTGGGAATGATGGCGTGGTGGGCATCCACCTTTTTATCGTCCCAGCAGCGGTTGCGGGTATCCGGGTTGACCGCCGGCTGTGGCACGAGATCGGGGGCGTGTACGGCAATGGCGTTCAGCACCGCGTGGCGCCCGGCGAAATGCTCTTCCGGCAGGTAGCGGCTGTCGGAACGCGGGTAGGTAATGAGTTTGTGCGTTTCATACAGCTTCTGGCAGATATCGAGCACGTTTTGCGCGCTCAGGCCGTAGCGTTTTGCCGCCTCAATCTGCAAAGCAGAAAGGGAGAACGGCAGCGGCGCGGGTTCTGATTCCCGTTTATCGTTATAGCTGGTAACGACGGCGGGCTGGCCCTGGATGCGGGTCACCACATGATCGGCCAGCGGACGATGCAGCAGGCGTCCCTCTTCATCCTGATAGGGTTCGCAGGCCTCGCTCGGCTGCCAGACTGCGGTAAAACGTTCGTCTTTCGGGGTGACAATATGGGCTTTTACTTCGAAGAAGTCTTTGGCGACAAAGTTCTCGATCTCTTCGTCGCGACGCACCACCAGCCCCAGCACCGGCGTCTGCACCCGGCCAACGGAGAGCACCCCCTGATAACCCGCGTTGCGCCCGAGAATGGTATAGGCGCGGGTCATGTTGATGCCGTAGAGCCAGTCAGCGCGGGCGCGGGCCAGCGCCGACACGCACAGCGGGACAAACTCGCTGTTGGCGCGCAGACGGGTGATGGCCCGCTCTACCGCCTGCGGGTTAAGGTCGTTAATCAGACAGCGCTGCACCTGCTGGCGTTTTTCCGGCGCGAGGTTCAGGTAATCCAGCACCTCGTCCACCAGCAGTTGCCCTTCCCTGTCCGGGTCACCGGCGTGGATCACCTCGGATGCCTCGTTCAGCAACCGCTTAATGACGTTGAGCTGTTTGGTGACCGACGGGCGCGGCTGCAGCTGCCACTTCTCCGGCACGATGGGCAGATCGTTAAGATTCCAGCGCGCATAGCGGCTGTCGTAGGCATCCGGCTGGGCCTGCTCCAGCAGGTGGCCGATACACCAGGTGACCACCTGCCCGTTTCCGCACTCAATGTAGCCGTCACCCTTGCGATGCGGTTTGGGTAATACATCCGCAATTGCCCGGGCGAGGCTGGGTTTTTCGGCAATAAATAACCGCATTGAATTAACGGATCTCAATCATCGGACGGCCACCGCGGGCGGTGACCAGCTCGCCGATGGCGGTCAGGGTAATACCGAACTCCGCGGCGGTCGCCTGGACTTCGGCCTCTGCCTCCGGGGTCACCGCCAGCAGCAGGCCGCCGGAGGTCTGCGGATCGCACAGCAGATCGCGCCACTCGGCAGGCATCTCGCCCATCAGATGGCCGTAGCTGGCGAAGTTACGCTGTGTGCCACCCGGGACCGCGCCTTGCGCAATATAGGCTTCCACGCCAGGCAGCTTCGGCACGTCCTGATACCAGACCTGCGCCTGCACGCCTGCGCCCTGGCACACTTCGCTCAGGTGGCCCAGCAGGCCAAAACCGGTGACGTCGGTCATCGCCTTCACGCCCTCGATGTTGGCAAAGGCAGCACCAGCAAGGTTCATCTGGCACATCACCTCGGTCGCCAGCCCTTTGTGCTCAGGCAACAGCAGCGATTTTTTCTCGGCGGTGGTGAGCACGCCAATGCCCAGCGGCTTGGTGAGGAACAGCTTGCAGCCCGCTTCCGCGGTGCTGTTGCGCTTGACGCGCTCCGTGGGCACCACGCCGGTCACCGCCAGGCCAAAAATCGGCTCCGGGGCATCAATGGAGTGGCCACCCGCCAGGGCGATCCCGGCCTGCTGGCAGGCGAAACGCCCGCCCTCGATCACGTCGCGGGCGATCTCCGGGGCCAGGGTGTTAATCGGCCAGCCAAGGATCGCAATCGCCATGATCGGCTTACCGCCCATCGCAAAAATGTCGCTGATGGCGTTCGTGGCCGCAATGCGCCCGAAATCGTAGGGATTGTCGACGATCGGCATAAAGAAATCGGTGGTGCTGATAATGCTGGTGCCGTTACCCAGATCGTAGACGGCAGCATCATCGCGGGTTTCATTGCCAACAAGCAGGTTCGGGTCGATAAACTTCGCCTGCTCGCTGTGCAGAATGGTTTCCAGCACTTTGGGGGAAATTTTACAACCGCAACCGGCTCCATGGCTGTATTGCGTTAAACGAATGGCTTGCTCGCTCATGACAATCTCCTTTCATTACAATTGCACTATGTTAGCGCTCATTCCATTAAGTGATAAGTATGACTGTCTGAATTCTGCTGCACTTGCTCAGGATCCAGACAGTTTTATGCCATTAATCAGAAACGGGTGACAAACGGCGCGGTGTCAGGCACGGAAACGGTAGTTGAGGCTTTAAGCTGCGGGGTGCCCAGATAGAGGAAACCGACGATTTTATCGTCTGCGCCACAGTCGAGGCCTTCGCGAACCACCGGGCTGTCGGTCAGTGCGCCGCTGCGCCAGATACCGTTATAGCCCTGGGCGACCGCCGCCATCTGCATCGCCATGACCGCGCAGCCCGCGGACATCTCCTGCTCCCACACAGGCACCTTGTGCTGCGGCTGGCATTTCGCGACCACGGCGATAATCATCGGTGCGCGGAACGGCGCGTTACGGGCTTTCTCAATCGCTTTTTCATCCTGCCCGGCGGCAACAGCGCCCTTCTCCAGCAGGGCGCTGAAGCGCTCGCGCCCTTCCCCTTCGATGATAAAGAAGTGCCACGGCTGCAAGGTACCGTGATCCGGGGCGCGCATTCCGGCGCGAAGAATATTCTCCAGCTGTTCGCCTGCTGGCGCGGGCTCCGCCAGACGCGCCGCGCTACGACGGTTAACAAGCAGTTCGAGTGCATCCATTGGGTTAACTCCTGTCTTGAAATTTACTCAAAATTAACACGACGGCAGATTTTGTTACAGCGTAGCAGGCGATTCCTGCTGACAAGTGACGGTCGGGTCATTACGATAGCCCGACAACGCCGTCCAGTAGCGACGGAATAGGTAATTATCTGGACAGGGAGAATACATGCGAACCCTCTGGCGACTGTTTGCCGGCTTTTTTAAATGGACGTGGCGACTGCTGAATTTCGTCCGCAACCTGGTGATGAACCTCTTTTTCATCCTGTTTGTGATAGTTTGCGTCGGTGTCTGGATGCACCTCAGCGCCTCCAGCCAGAGTCAGAGCGCCGTGCGTGGCGCGCTGCTGCTGGATATCGCCGGCGTGGTGGTGGATAAACCGTCCACCAGCAATCGCCTTGGCGTGCTGGGCCGCCAGCTGTTTGGCGCCAGCGGCGACCGTCTGCAGGAAAACTCGCTGTTCGATATCGTCGACGCCATTCGTCAGGCGAAGGACGATCGCAACATCACCGGCATCGTTCTGGATCTGAAAAATTTTGCCGGGGCAGATCAGCCTTCGATGCAGTATATCGGTAAAGCGCTGCGGGAATTCCGCGACAGCGGCAAACCGGTGATTGCGGTGGGCGATAACTACAGCCAGGGGCAGTACTATCTGGCGAGCTTTGCCAATAAAGTGTGGCTCTCGCCGCAGGGCGCCGTCGATCTGCACGGTTTTGCCACCAACGGCCTCTATTACAAATCGCTGCTCGATAAGCTGAAGGTCACCACCCACGTCTTCCGCGTCGGGACCTATAAATCTGCCGTTGAGCCATTTATCCGCGACGATATGTCCCCTGCCGCCCGTGAAGCGGACAGCCGCTGGATTGGCGAACTGTGGCAGAACTACCTCAGCACCGTGGCCGCTAACCGCCAGATCACCACCGAGCAGGTATTCCCGGGCGCCCAGGGCGTGCTGGATGGGCTGCGTAAGGTTGATGGCGATACCGCGAAATATGCGCTGGATAACAAGCTGGTGGATGCCCTGGGCTCAAGCGCCGAAATTGAAAAGTCCCTGACCAAACAGTTCGGCTGGAGCAAAGAGGAGAAGAACTACAGCGCCATCAGTTTCTATGATTATCAGGCGAAAAAACGTGCCGATACCGGAGACAGCATCGCTGTGGTCTTCGCGAACGGCGCAATCATGGATGGCGAAGAGACGCCGGGCAACGTCGGTGGCGATACCACTGCCGCGCAGATCCGCGACGCGCGTCTCGACCCGAAAGTGAAAGCGATTGTGCTGCGGGTTAACAGCCCGGGCGGCAGCGTCAGCGCATCGGAAGTGATCCGCGCTGAGCTGGCAGCCGCGCGCGCCGCCGGGAAACCGGTAGTGGTCTCCATGGGCGGTATGGCAGCATCCGGTGGCTACTGGATCTCCACCCCGGCGAACTACATCGTGGCGAACCCGAGCACCCTTACCGGCTCGATTGGCATCTTCGGGGTGATTAACACCGTTGAAAACAGCCTCGACTATCTGGGGGTGCATACCGATGGCGTCGCCACGTCGCCGCTGGCCGACATCGCCGTGACCAAAGCGTTACCGCCGGAAGTGTCGCAGATGATGCAGCTCAGCATTGAGAATGGCTATAAGCGCTTCATCACTCTGGTGGCCGACTCCCGTAAGCGAACCCCGGAACAGATCGACCAGATTGCTCAGGGTCATGTCTGGACGGGTCAGGATGCGAAGAGCAACGGTCTGGTGGATAACCTGGGCGACTTCGATGATGCCGTCGCCAAAGCTGCTGAACTGGCGAAGCTGAAGCAGTGGCACGTCGACTTCTATCAGGATGAGCCAACCTTCATGGATCTCGTAATGGACAGCGTCTCCGGCTCGGTAAAAGCCATGCTGCCAGACGCGCTGCAGGCTTACCTGCCCGCTCCGGTCGCCACGGCGGCGAAAGCGGTCAAAGCCGAGGGCGACAAGCTGGCCGCCTTTAACGATCCGCAAAACCGCTACGCGTTCTGCCTTACCTGCGCTAACGTACGTTAAATCTCATCCCCTCTTCCGCAAAGAGGGGATTTTTCTTTGAAGCAAACGAACCTTACATCATGCAAAAGAAATCAATTTATGTGGCCTATACCGGCGGTACCATCGGTATGCAGCGTTCAGAAAATGGCTACATCCCGGTATCTGGCCACCTGCAGCGCCAGCTGGCATTAATGCCTGAATTCCATCGCCCGGAGATGCCGGACTTCACCATTCACGAATATGATCCGCTGATGGACTCTTCCGACATGACCCCGGAAGACTGGCAGCATATTGCCGACGACATTAAAGCGCACTACGACGACTACGATGGCTTTGTGATCCTGCACGGCACCGACACCATGGCCTTTACCGCCTCGGCGCTCTCTTTTATGCTGGAAAACCTCAGCAAGCCGGTGATCGTCACCGGGTCGCAGATCCCGCTGGCGGAGCTGCGTTCCGACGGCCAGATCAATCTGCTTAACTCCCTTTACGTGGCGGCCAATTTCCCAATTAACGAAGTGAGCCTGTTCTTCAATAACCGCCTCTACCGCGGCAACCGTACCACCAAGGCCCACGCGGACGGCTTTGACGCCTTTGCCTCACCCAACCTCACGCCACTGCTGGAAGCGGGTATTCATATTCGCCGCCTCGGTACGCCTCCGGCGCCGCACACCTCCGGCGAGCTGGTGGTCCATCCGATCACCCCGCAGCCGATTGGCGTGGTGACGATCTACCCGGGTATCTCCGCCGAGGTGGTACGCAACTTCCTGCGTCAGCCGGTGAAAGCGCTGATCCTGCGCTCCTACGGCGTGGGTAACGCCCCGCAGAACGGCGAGTTCCTGAAAGAGCTTCAGGAGGCGAGCAGCCGCGGGATTGTGGTGGTGAACCTGACCCAGTGTATGTCCGGTAAGGTAAATATGGGCGGCTATGCCACCGGTAACGCCCTGGCGCAAGCGGGGGTAGTGAGCGGATTCGATATGACGGTCGAGGCCACGCTGACTAAACTTCACTACTTACTCAGTCAGGATCTGGATGTGCAGGCGATCCGCACCGCGATGATGCAAAACCTGCGTGGCGAACTGACGCCAGACGAATAAGGAGTTCCTATGAAGCAACGAGCCCTGTTACTGGTCGATTTACAGAATGATTTTTGTGCAGGCGGCGCGCTGGCGGTGGCCGAAGGCGACAGCACGGTCGACATCGCCAACGAACTGATTGCATGGTGTAAGGCGCGCGGTGAAGCGGTGGTTGCCAGCCAGGACTGGCACCCGGCGGATCACGGCAGTTTTGCCAGCCAGCATGATGTTGAGCCCTTCACCGAAGGCGAACTGGACGGCCTGCCACAAACCTTCTGGCCCGATCACTGCGTGCAGCACACCGAAGGTGCCGAGCTGCATCCTCTGCTTAACAGTAAAGCCATTGACGCGGTGTTCCAGAAGGGTGAAAACCCTGACATCGACAGCTATAGCGCCTTTTTCGACAATGGGCACCGACAAAAAACGGGGCTGGATCAGTGGCTGCGCCATCACGAAATCGTGGAGCTGATTGTGATGGGGCTGGCGACGGACTACTGCGTGAAATTTACCGTGCTGGATGCGTTGCAGCTGGGTTACCGGGTGAACGTCATTACCGACGGTTGTCGCGGGGTGAATATTCAGCGCCAGGACAGCGCCCAGGCGTTTATGGATATGGCGGCGGAAGGTGCCACTCTGTATACGCTGGCGGACTGGCAAGAGACGCAGGCCTGATAGCCTTGTGCCGGGTGGCGGCTACGCCTTACCCGGCCTACAAACCCCGTAGGCCCGTGCAAGCGCCAGCGCCGCCGGGCAAAACCCCGCCACCCGTAGGCCCGTGCAAGCGCAGCGCCGCCGGACAAAACCCCGTCACCCGTAGGGCCGTGCAAGCGCAGCGCCGCCGGGCAAAACCCCGTCACCCGTAGGCCCGTGCAAGCGCCAGCGCCGCCGGGCATAATTCTCATTAAGTCTCATAAAGTGAACTGCCTCGCACTCTCAGCGAGACGGCGATGTTATTCTTTTTTGGCATTTTTTTCGCCACGCCCTTACGTGGCGTGCTTTTTTTATCGTCAAAATTGAAGAGGAATTGCTATGAAACGTTTGCCCTTGCTGGCAGCTTTACCCCTGCTTTGCGCATCCATTGCTTCCGCCAGTTCGCTGATGTCCGTCGGCTATTTTAACGGCGGCGGCGACGTCACCGCCGGGCCGGGCGGGGATATCAATAAACTGGACGTGCGCCAGATCACCCATCTGAACTACTCCTTTGGCCTGATCTATAACGACGAAAAAGACGAAACCAATCCGGCGTTAAGAGACCCCGCTAAACTGCATCAAATCTGGTTATCCCCTAAGGTTGAAGCCGATCTGGCTTTGCTCCCTGTCCTGCGTAAACAAAACCCCGCTCTCAAGGTGCTCCTCTCTGTCGGTGGCTGGGGCGCGCGTGGCTTCTCGGGCGCGGCATCCACCCCGGAAACCCGCGCGGTGTTTATCCGCTCCGCCCAGTCGATCGTAGAGAAATATGGCCTCGAGGGGATCGATCTCGACTGGGAATTTCCGGTTAACGGCGCATGGGGGCTGGTCGCCAGCAAGCCAGAAGACCGGGCTAACTTTACCGCCCTGCTGAAAGAACTGCGTGCCGCGTTCGGACATAAAAAACTGGTGACCATCGCGGTGGGCGCTAACGCCGAGAGCCCGAAAAGCTGGGTGGACGTGAAAGCAGTGGCGCCTCTGCTCGATTACATCAACCTGATGACCTACGACATGGCGTATGGCACCCAGTATTTTAACGCCAACCTGTATGACTCCAGCGCCTGGCCGACCGTGGCCGCCGCGGATAAATACAGCGTCGACTATGTGGTGAACAACTATCTGGCCGCCGGGCTGAAGCCGCAGCAGATGAACCTGGGTATCGGCTTCTATGGTCGCGTGCCGAAACGCGCCGTCGAGCCGGGTATCGACTGGAGCAAACCGGACGCGCAGAAAAATCCCGCGACCCAACCCTATTTCAGCGCACAGCAGATCGCCCTGTTCAAATCACTGGGCTACGATCTGACCAAAGATACCTACGTGAAATACAACGACATTGTGAAGACGTTTTTAAACGATCCGCAGAAACGGTTTACCGAGCAGTGGGACGATGAGGCGAAAGTGCCGTGGCTGTCGGTGAAGTCCGATAATGGCAATCCGCTGTTTGCCCTGTCGTATGAAAATCCGCGCTCGGTGGCGATCAAAGCCGAGTATATCAAAGAGAAAGGTCTGGCCGGGGCCATGTTCTGGGAGTACGGGGCGGATGACAATAACCAGCTGGCGAAGCAGCTGGCCGAGTCGCTGGGGATAAAACACCCGTAACGTTAAACAGGCCCGGTGAGCCATTCACCGGGCTGCAATGGTTCTGCTTACTGGACCTTCAGCGTCGCAATCGGCTTCGGTGCAATACCAAAATCTTCCTTCAGCTGCTGTTTGCTTTTCATCACCATCTGGCCCTGGGTGTCGATGGTCATATGCTGCGCTTCGGTGTTATTGCGCGCCTGCCAGAGCATCACCAGTTGCAGGCAATTCTCTTTCTGCTCCGGGGTCAGGGCCACGCCATCGGCCCATTTGCCAAGCTCTACCGCCGTAACCAGACGCTGATAAACTTCCGGCGTCATGCCATTGATCATCTCTTCAATATTCATGTTAAATCGGGCTCCGAAGGAATAATTTGCTGAATCGATTTTTCAGCCTTTCGTCTGGTCGCCATTCTCGTCGTCGGTGAAGCTTAAGGAGGCGGAATTGACGCAAAAACGCTCGCCTGTCGGCTGTGGGCCATCCGGGAAGACGTGACCGAGATGGGCGTCACAGTTTCCGCAGCGGATCTCGATGCGCTCCATACCGTGGCTGAGGTCCTTCAGATAGTGAATGGCCTCTTCACTGACCGGTTCATAGAAGCTTGGCCAGCCACAGCCAGAATCGTATTTGCTCTGGGAGTTAAACAGCGCAGCGTCGCAGACCAGGCAGTGGTAAACACCGTCCCTTTTGTTATGCAGCAGACGCCCGGTAAACGGCGGTTCCGTCCCGTGATTTTGCGTCACGTAGAACTGCATTTCGGTGAGGTTTTTTTTCAGTTCATCGGGGTTATGTTGATTCGACATAGGCTTACATCTCGCAGTTGAAACAGACAACTTTTACTGTCGATTCTAACAAAACATTAACACTGAAGTATGAACTTTTGATCTAAACTTACTCGTTGCGCAGAGGCGGTCAGACAAATGTGATCTACTCCACGTTTTTATGTGGGCAGCCCTTTAAAATTCCGTGCGCAGGCCCCATATGGGTGCAAGCTCCAAGGGAATGTGAGGTAGGTCAATCGAGCAAAGCTAATGCTAAGGATTGATTTGTCGCAATGATTGACACGATTCCGCTTGACGCTGCGTAAGGTTTTTGTAATTTTACACGCAACCTTTTATTCACTAACAAATAGCTGGTGGAATATATGACTATCAAAGTAGGTATCAACGGTTTTGGCCGTATCGGCCGTATTGTTTTCCGTGCTGCGCAGGAACGTTCTGACATCGAAATCGTTGGCATCAACGATCTGTTAGACGCTGAGTACATGGCATACATGCTGAAGTACGACTCAACTCACGGTCGTTTCAACGGCACCGTTGAAGTGAAAGACGGCCACCTGGTTGTTAATGGCAAAACCATCCGTGTTACTGCTGAAAAAGACCCAGCTAACCTGAAATGGAACGAAATCGGTGTTGACGTTGTTGCTGAAGCAACCGGTATCTTCCTGACCGACGAAACTGCGCGTAAGCACATCACCGCTGGCGCGAAAAAAGTTGTTCTGACCGGTCCTTCCAAAGACAACACCCCAATGTTCGTTCGTGGTGCTAACTTCGAAACTTACGCTGGCCAGGACATCGTTTCTAACGCATCCTGCACCACTAACTGCCTGGCTCCGCTGGCAAAAGTTATCAACGACAACTTCGGCATCATCGAAGGTCTGATGACTACTGTTCACGCAACCACCGCGACTCAGAAAACCGTTGACGGCCCGTCTCACAAAGACTGGCGCGGCGGCCGCGGCGCAGCTCAGAACATCATCCCATCTTCTACCGGCGCAGCTAAAGCTGTAGGTAAAGTTCTGCCAGAACTGAACGGCAAACTGACTGGTATGGCGTTCCGCGTTCCAACTCCAAACGTATCTGTTGTTGACCTGACCGTTCGTCTGGAAAAAGCAGCAAGCTACGAAGAAATCAAGAAAGCAATCAAAGCGGCTTCTGAAGGCCCAATGAAAGGCGTTCTGGGTTACACCGAAGACGACGTTGTTTCTACCGATTTCAACGGCGAAGTTTGCACTTCCGTGTTCGATGCTAAAGCAGGTATCGCACTGAACGACAACTTCGTGAAACTGGTTTCCTGGTACGACAACGAAACCGGCTACTCTAACAAAGTTCTGGACCTGATCGCTCACATCTCCAAATAAGTGAGATGAGAAATTGATCCAAAAAGGCGACCCCTGGTCGCCTTTTTTTTGCTTTAAAGACAGAGGATTGCGTAATGATTAAAACATTTTTTGCACTTCCGGTAGTCGAACAGCTTACCCCTGTGCTTTCCCGCCGTCAGATTGACGATGTTGAAGTGATCGTAGTTGACCATCCGCAAGTTCAGGCTTCTGTTGCCCTGCACGGCGCGCACCTGCTCTCCTGGCAGCCGGAAGGTGAGATGGAAGCGCTGTGGCTAAGCGATATCACCTCCTTTAAAAAAGGGGCCGCTATTCGTGGCGGCGTACCAATCTGCTGGCCGTGGTTTGGCCCGGCGGCGCAGGAGGGTCTGCCATCGCACGGTTTTGCCCGCAACCTGCCGTGGACGCTGAAAGCGCACAACGAAGATGAGTCTGGCGTGGTGTTAACCTTTGAGCTGCAAAGCGATGATGAAACGCGCAAACTCTGGCCGCACGACTTCACTCTCTATGCCCGCTTTAAGCTGGGTAAAACCTGCGAGATCGAACTGGAAGCGCACGGTGAATTTGAAACCACTTCCGCTCTGCACACCTATTTCAACGTCGGCGATATCGCTGCCGTCACGGTGAATGGTCTTGGCGATACCTTTATCGACAAAGTGGATAATGCGAAAGAAGGCCGACTGACCGACGGCGCACAGACCTTCCCGGATCGTACCGACCGCGTCTATCTGAACCCGGAAGCGTGCAGCGTTATCGAAGATACCTCCCTGAACCGCGCCATTGAAGTTATTCATCACCACCACAGTAACGTGGTTGGCTGGAACCCTGGCCCGGCGTTGTCAGTCAGCATGGGCGATATGCCGGATGACGGTTATAAAACCTTTGTCTGCGTAGAGACCGCCTGCGTCAGCGAACCGCAAAAAGCGACGGAAGAGAAACCGACCCGTCTGGGACAGACCATTCACATTGTGAAGCGTTAATGCCCTGCCCTTGCCCTCTCCATGCTGAGAGGGCATGACGTCCACTTCACACCACGTCTAATGCCGTTTTGTTTTTCGGCGCCGGGAAGGTGGCATCCAGCTTCTGTAACGCCTCTGCTGAGAGGGTAATACCCAGCGCGCCCGCGTTCTCTTCCACATGCATGATTGATGACGCCTTCGGGATCGCCATCACCCCAGGGTGACCGATCACCCACGCCAGCAGCACCTGGGCCGCCGTGGCGTTGTACTCTTTGGCAATCGCATTGACCACCGGGTGATTCATCAGCCCGGCGCGCAGTCGCCCGGCCTGCGCCAGCGGGCAATAGGCCATCACCGGCATCGACTGCTGCTGGCACCAGGGCAACAGATCATATTCGATACCGCGCGAGGCCAGATGGTAGAGCACCTGATCGGTGGCACAGGCCTGCCCACCCGGCACCTGTCCCAGCTCCTGCATATCCGCATAATCAAGGTTCGAGACGCCCCAGCGGCCAATTTTGCCCTGCTGTTGCAGCGTCTCCATCAGTTCAACAGTCTCTGCCAGAGCGTAATTTCCCCGCCAGTGCAGCAGATAGAGGTCAATATGATCGGTGCCCAGACGGCGCAGGCTGGCTTCACAGGCGGCAATCCCTTTTTTGCCACCGGCATTCCACGGGTAGACTTTGGAGACCAGAAAGACCTTATCGCGCTGGCCCTTAATCGCCTCGCCAACCACCTCTTCCGCCCCGCCCTCGGCATACATCTCGGCGGTATCAATCAGCGTTAGCCCGCGGTCAATGCCTGCCCGTAAGGCATCGCTCTCCTGGCGGCGCTGGCTTGCCTTTTCACCCATATACCAGGTGCCCTGACCGATGGCCGCAAGCACCCTGTTGTCGCCAAAGTTGACGGTTTTTTCGCTCATAATATGCTCCTGTTTGTCTGCACCACCCTAAAACAAACGGGGCCCAAGGGCCCCGTTATGATGCACAAATTGCGCAGTACAAATGCACAATCAGAAACTGTAAGTCACACCCATCGACATCAGACCGGTCCAGGACTTATCGACCATCGGGCTATCCTTCACCTCGTCACTCAGGCGGTTATAACGGCCCGTAGCGTAGACGTTCCAGTCAGAGGCAAACTTATAGCTGGCGGTCAGCTCCAGGTACGGGCTCCAGCCATCGTCTGCATCATAGCTATGCAGGCCGCTGCGGCGTGATTCTTTATGGGACACGCCATAATAGTAGTCGTTGTAGTTGTCGCTGCTGTACTCCAGACCAATACCCGGGGTGAGCGTCAGCCCGCCGTTGGTGTAACGGTACAACCACGCCAGATCCCAGATATAACCGTTGCTGTTGTCGAGCGTGTCGCCAGCCAGGGCGGTGCGCAGGAAACCATATTCGGTGTTATGGACCCAGGAAACGCCCGCCATCATAGTGGTCTTACGTTTGTCGAGCTGGCGAAGCCGATAGTTATCGCTGTCGCCTGGCTTGAAGTGCGTCGGGTCGTAATAAGCCATGATGGAGAGTTTATCGGTCTGGTCGTTCCACAGATAGTAGCCACCGCCCAGCCCACGGAACCAGAAATTATCGCCTTCATAGGTGATAACCGGAACCGGGTAGAAATCACGATCGTACTGTTTATAAGGGCTATTGATTACGCCGACACCAGCACCAATTGACCACTGATTCTCCGCGTATGCTGTACTCACTGAGGTGGCAACGATAATCCCCAGTGCCAGAAGTTTGAGTTTGGTCACAATCCATTCTTTCCTGTAGTCAAATAATCAGCGTGTGAAGTGTAACCGTCATCCCCCCCATTGCTCAAAATTTTTTGTCTCCTAATCATTTTGATTAACCGACTATTTTGTTTGCGACAGATGACGAAACGCTGTCACGCGCATTACCGTTCAGTGAAAGAAGTGTGTTTGACCTTTAAGATTTGGCTATTTTTTTGGATGAGTTATTGATATGTCATTGAAATTAGTTTTTGCATACATGCAAGTTTTGCAAATGCCATCTACGCTTAATTTTAAGAAGCTGAATACCTGATCACCCCGCAGTTTCAGCCGCCCGACCTGGCACACGGGTTGCTGCTCTGGCAGTGAGGTGCAACGGATCCCGCTTCCGGGAGCCTCTACTATTCATATGAACGGCTCTTTTCCTGTGCTAAAAAACGAAAGGACGGCATGCCATGAATATATTCGATCACTATCGCCAGCGTTATGAAGCTGCCAAGGACGAAGAGTTCACACTGCAGGAGTTTCTTACCATCTGCCGGCAAGATCGCAGTGCTTATGCCAATGCGGCGGAACGACTATTGATGGCTATCGGTGAGCCAAATATGGTTGATACTGCCCAGGAGCCACGGCTTTCCCGTCTGTTTTCGAATCGGGTCGTCGCCCGATATCCTGCGTTTGAAGAATTTTACGGCATGGAAGATGCCATCGAGCAGATTGTCTCTTATCTGAAACATGCTGCTCAGGGTCTGGAAGAGAAGAAACAGATTTTGTATCTGTTGGGTCCCGTTGGCGGCGGTAAATCCTCGCTGGCCGAGCGGCTGAAATCGTTGATGCAGCGCGTGCCGATTTACGTGCTGAGCGCCAACGGTGAACGCAGCCCGGTTAACGATCATCCGCTGTGTCTGTTTAACCCGCAGGAAGATGCGCAGATACTGGATAAAGAGTACGGCATTCCTCGCCGCTATCTCGGGACGATCATGTCGCCCTGGGCAGCGAAACGCCTGCATGAATTTGGCGGTGATATCACTAAATTCCGCGTGGTGAAAGTATGGCCATCCATTCTGGAGCAGATTGCGATTGCCAAAACTGAACCGGGTGATGAGAACAACCAGGATATCTCTGCGCTGGTAGGTAAAGTGGATATCCGTAAACTGGAAAACCACGCGCAAAACGATCCTGACGCATACGGCTATTCCGGTGCGCTGTGCCGCGCCAACCAGGGGATTATGGAGTTCGTCGAGATGTTTAAAGCGCCGATTAAGGTGCTGCATCCGCTGTTGACGGCAACCCAGGAAGGTAACTACAACGGGACGGAAGGTATTTCCGCCCTGCCGTTTAACGGCATTATCCTGGCGCACTCCAACGAATCTGAATGGGTTCAGTTCAGAAACAATAAAAACAACGAGGCGTTCCTTGACCGTGTTTACATCGTCAAAGTGCCTTACTGCCTGCGGATCTCCGAAGAGATCAAGATTTACGAAAAACTGCTTAACCACAGTGAGCTGGTTCATGCCCCTTGTGCCCCGGGGACCCTGGAGACGCTGTCGCGCTTCTCAATCCTGTCGCGCCTGAAAGAGCCAGAAAACTCCAGCATTTACTCGAAAATGCGTGTTTACGACGGTGAAAGCCTGAAAGATACGGACCCGAAAGCGAAATCCTATCAGGAGTATCGTGACTACGCCGGTGTCGATGAAGGGATGAACGGTCTCTCCACGCGTTTCGCGTTCAAAATTCTCTCCCGTGTGTTCAACTTTGACCACACCGAAGTGGCCGCTAACCCGGTACACCTCTTCTATGTACTGGAGCAGCAGATTGAGCGTGAACAGTTCCCGCAGGAGCAGGCTGAACGTTATCTGGAGTTCCTGAAAGGCTATCTGATCCCGAAATATGCCGAGTTTATTGGCAAAGAGATCCAGACCGCCTATCTGGAATCTTACTCCGAATACGGGCAGAACATTTTTGACCGCTATGTCACCTATGCCGATTTCTGGATCCAGGATCAGGAGTACCGCGACCCGGATACCGGCCAGCTGTTTGACCGCGAGTCACTGAATGCGGAACTGGAGAAAATCGAGAAGCCTGCCGGGATCAGTAACCCGAAAGACTTCCGTAATGAGATCGTCAACTTCGTGCTACGCGCCAGAGCGAACTTCAGCGGACGGAATCCAAACTGGACCAGCTACGAAAAACTGCGCACCGTTATTGAGAAGAAAATGTTCTCCAATACCGAAGAGCTGTTGCCGGTCATTTCGTTCAATGCCAAAACCTCAACTGACGAGCAGAAAAAGCACGACGATTTTGTCGACCGCATGATGGAGAAAGGTTACACCCGCAAACAGGTTCGCCTGCTCTGCGAATGGTACCTGCGCGTGCGTAAGTCGTCTTAACAGCCCAAAAAGCCCGGCGGCACGTAGCTTGCCGGGCCTACAACAATGTTCCGTAGGCCGGATAAGCGTCAGCGCTATCCGGCACTTACGGGCACTGAAAGTTGGCAAATGCAGTACGGGGGGCATATGACCTGGTTTATTGACCGGCGTCTTAACGGCAAAAACAAGAGCACGGTGAATCGCCAGCGCTTCTTGCGTCGTTATAAAGCGCAAATCAAACAGTCGATCTCCGAGGCCATTAACAAGCGTTCGGTGACCGACGTAGACAGCGGGGAGTCCGTCTCTATCCCGACGGATGATATTAGCGAACCGATGTTCCATCAGGGACGCGGTGGTTTGCGCCATCGCGTTCATCCCGGTAATGACCATTTTGTGCAAAATGACCGTATTGAACGTCCACAAGGGGGCGGTGGTGGCGGCGGCAGTGGTCAGGGGCAGGCCAGCCAGGACGGTGAAGGTCAGGACGAATTTGTGTTTCAGATCTCCAAAGATGAGTATCTGGATCTGCTGTTTGAGGATTTGGCCCTGCCGAATCTGAAGAAGAACCAGCATCGTCAGTTAAACGAATACAAAACCCATCGGGCCGGTTTTACCGCCAACGGCGTGCCGGCAAATATCAGCGTGGTACGTTCGCTGCAGAACTCACTGGCGCGCCGTACCGCCATGACCGCGGGCAAACGGCGTGAACTGCGCGAGCTGGAAGCAAGCCTGGATATCGTGGCGAAAAGCGAGCCAGCGCAGCTGCTGGAAGAGGAACGTTTACGCAAAGAGATCGCCGAACTACGCGCCAAAATCGAGCGCGTGCCGTTTATCGACACCTTTGACCTGCGTTACAAGAACTATGAAAAGCGTCCCGAACCTTCAAGCCAGGCGGTGATGTTCTGCCTGATGGACGTTTCCGGCTCGATGGATCAGGCCACCAAAGATATGGCCAAGCGCTTTTATATTCTGCTCTATCTCTTCCTGAGCCGAACCTATAAGAACGTGGAAGTGGTCTATATTCGCCATCACACCCAGGCCAAGGAGGTGGATGAGCATGAGTTCTTCTACTCACAGGAGACGGGCGGTACTATCGTTTCCAGTGCCCTGAAGCTGATGGATGAAGTGGTGAAAGAGCGTTACGACCCGGCGCAGTGGAACATCTATGCTGCTCAGGCGTCGGACGGTGATAACTGGGCAGACGATTCGCCGCTGTGCCATGAAATTCTGGCGAAAAAATTGCTGCCTGTGGTGCGTTACTACAGTTATATCGAGATCACCCGCCGCGCCCACCAGACGCTGTGGCGTGAGTATGAACATCTGCAAAGCACGTTTGATAACTTCGCGATGCAGCACATTCGCGACCAGGACGATATCTATCCGGTATTCAGAGAGCTTTTCCATAAGCAATCTGCCACCAGCAACAGTTAACGCCACCGCCGGTCATCGACCGGCGGTTTTACGTTAGCTCTCTGTCAGAACGTAACGTTCATTTTTGCCCACACGGTTCGACCCGGTTCATTTACCGGCGTGTCGGAGGAGTAGCCAAAGCTGCTGTTCCCCGCCAGGTTCAGGTGTTCGCTGTAGTTCTTGTCGAGCAGGTTATCGACGCCGCTGCTCAGCTTCAGGTAGTTATTCACCTTCCATGCTGCGTTGGCGGAGAGAATGGCAAAGCCAGCGCTCTGATCGAAATCTTTCCCGACCACGTTACCTTCGTTCATCGCCACCCGATGCTGCGGGCTCACCATGCGCAGCAGGCCGGTTGAACTCCAGTCGCCCTGCTCCCACGTGAGGCCAAGACGTGCCTCCAGCGGCGGCATTTGCGGCAGCGGCTGATGATCGTCCGTGTTCTCCCCCCAGGAGTAGTTAAGAGTGGCATCGGTTTTCCACTGATCGCTCAGCTGATACGAGGCGCCCATCTCCCCGCCCATAATGGTGGCATCCACGTTGTCGGCCTGGCTGACGTGGGAATCGTTTGGATCGTAGCTAAACAGGATAAAGTCGTTGATGCGCCCGATGTAGGCGGAGATCCACCCGGTGGTACGCTCGCCTTTGTACTGGGCGCCGACGTCAAGCTGGGTGGTTTGCTCTGGTTTGAGATTATCAAAGACATCCGAGGTGCCGTCCGGGCCATAGGTAGGCGAAAACAGCTCCCAGTAATCGGGGAAACGTTCGGTATAACCGAGCCCGGCGTAGACCATCGCCGGTGCCGTGCCCAGATTATGCTCCACGCGCAGGAAGCCCGCCGGAAGGGTATCCTCGCGGCTGTCGCTGCCGATGCCGGTATAGTTATCCACCTCGACCTTATCCAGACGCGCGCCGCCAATCACTTTACTCAGATCGGTCGCATTCCACGTCAGCTCGCCGAACGCGCCGTAATCGTGAAAACGTGCATCCTCTTGCCAGCCTTTGTCCTCATCATCTTCATTGCTGCGATGGGTGTTGGTCTGCATATCCAGCCCGCTTTGCAGCTGGAAATCTGACCATAGCCAGGTTCCCAACATCCTGCCGCCGACGGTGCGACGATCGACCTGTTTTTCCATCGGCATCGACATATCCATCGATCCCATCGGCATGCCGTTCATGGAGCCGGAATCCGGGATGCCGGGGGAGCGCATGGAGTAGTTGTCCATGATGTGGTTGGCGTAGTTGTAATAGGCGCTCATCTCCAGGGAATCGAAAACGTCGCCGATATTCTCTTTCTTAAAGCGCAGGCCCAGGCTTTCGCGCTTGAACTGGGATCCGTCCATGCCGCGCCCGGCATAGCTTGCGTCGCCATCCCCCTGGCCGGCGGTGAGTTCCAGTAACGTATCCGCATCCGGGGTCCAGCCGATGGCCAGATCGGTGTTCCACTTGTCCCATTTCGAGGCCACGCGGTCGCCGTTACCGTCTTTGTAGTCGCCCGATTTCGATTTATTGCCGTTGAGACGTACATAGCCCGTGTCGTTACCAAAGCTGACATCGGCATTTTCATCAAAGCGGTCATTCGAAGCGGCGAGGAAGCTGGCGTCGCCCTTGATGCCGGCGCTGTCAAAACGGGGCGGTTCACGTTCGAAGCGTACCGTCCCGGCGGAGTTCCCCGGCCCCCAGAGTACGGTTTCCGGCCCTTTGGTGACCGTCAGCAGATCGTAGCTTTCTGGCGAGATGTACGAGCTTGGCGCATCCATTCGCGCCGGACAGGCGCCGAGCATTTCGCTGTCGTTGGTCAGCAGGCGCAGACGTGAGCCAAACATGCCGCGAAATACCGGATCGCCATTGCTGCCGCCGTTACGGATCTGGCTAAAGCCGGGGATGGTTTTCAGGTATTCCGAGCCGTCACTGGCTGGCACCGGCTGGCGCGGAGTTTTAGGCGACGTGACCACTTCAAGTGGGGAAAGAACCGGGGCCGTCACGGTGATCACATCCTGATCGTTCACCGGCGCTGTGCTGATAGTGTCCGTGGCAAGCGCTGCGCCGGAAAAGAGGGTCATCAGCGCCAGAGCCAGGGGATGGGGGTTAAACGTTAATTTTTTCATTGCTGTGCCTGAGCGAAGAGTGGCGTGGTGTACCGCTGCCAAACCGAATCCTTTCGTTAACGAAAGTGCTTAACGAGCAGGCACATAAACTGACGTAAATTTTGCAGAAGTGTGTACACCGGAACAACGCAGCTTGAAGAGAATAAGAGCTGTAGAAAAAAGTTGAAAATTGTCATGTTGTTGGTTTTGCTGATACTTAACGTCAGCGGTGATTGTTCGAAAAGTACGCCATTTTCCCGCCTCTGACACGCCTGTTCATTGGCGTTAGTCCGCCCCGCATCTCTACTTCAGGCAATCGCCCAAATCACACTCTTTTTTGCACAAAACCCTTTTTACCGGCGCGCGAGCACGTAAAGTAAGCAGGTTTACTTTTCTATTTTGGCAAGGAATACCACATGTTTGACCCTACCCTGCTCATTCTTCTGGGCCTGGCCGCGCTGGGCTTTATCAGCCATAACACCACGGTCGCAATATCAATTCTGGTGCTGATCATCGTCCGCGTGACGCCGCTTAGCGGTTTTTTCCCGTGGATTGAAAAACAGGGGCTAACCGTGGGGATCATCATCCTGACCATCGGGGTGATGGCCCCCATCGCCAGCGGTACTTTACCGGCCTCTACGCTTATCCATGCCTTTATGAACTGGAAATCGTTGATCGCGATTGCCGTGGGGGTATTTGTCTCCTGGCTTGGCGGTCGCGGCGTTACGCTGATGAGCTCCCAGCCCACGCTGGTCGCCGGCCTGCTGGTGGGTACGGTGCTGGGCGTGGCGCTCTTCCGCGGCGTCCCGGTTGGCCCGCTGATCGCCGCCGGGCTGGTGTCGTTGTTTATCGGGAAGTCGTAGCGAGGCTGGCGACATACCGGGCCGGGGTCTGGCCCAGCCCCTTTTTGAACATCGTGATAAATGCCGTGGTGGAGTCATAACCCAGGTTTTGCGCCACCTGCTGCACTGACTGCCCACTAATGAGCCCTTGCAGGGCGACAATCAGCTGGAGCTGATGCCGCCAGCGGCGAAAGCTGAGCCCGGTTTCGCTGACCACCAGCCGGGCGAGATTGCGCTCACTCATCGCAAAATGGCGCGCCCACTGGTGCAGCGTCTGCCAGGCGGCAGGTGATTCGGCCATGGTGTCACTCATCAGGCGGATTTTGGGGTGCGTGGATACCGGGAGCTGCAACTGCTCCTGTGGCTGTCGGGGCAGCTCATCAAACAGCACCTGCACCAGCCGCCGGGTGGCAGGCTCCTGCTCAGCGGGGCTGCGCTCCGCCAGGGTCAGGATCAACTCCCGCACCAGAGGTGAAATTTTCAGGGTGCAGCAGCGGTCCGGCATCGATACCGCGCCGGGTTCAATAAACAAAAAGCAGAGGCGGGCGCTGGGCGTGGCCTTATTGCTGTGCGGCAGCAGGCCGGGGATCCAGACGGCGAACTGCGGGGGCACCATCCACATGGCATTTTCCACCTCGCAGGTAATGGCCCCGTGCAGGGCGAGGATCAGCTGACCTTTGCGGTGCTGGTGGAACGGAATGCGCTGCTCGTCTTCCACCACGCGCACATGAAACGCCACCGCAGGATCGTGCTGGCTGTCGGGATCGTATCCCGCAAGGCCGAGTCCAGGCATCATTTTGTCCGATATTAGCGATAATCTGTCATTTTAGCTTGATTTCAACCACGGTGAAAATGCGTATCCTGTAGCCTCATTTCGACGTAAGAGATTCCCATGACCCTTGCCCTTTCTGCTACCGGCAAACAGCGCGCGCTGTTGATTGCCGGGATCCTGATGATTGCCACCTCACTGCGGGTGACCTTTACCGGTGCAGCGCCGCTGCTGGATGCTATTCGTACAGATTATGCCCTGACCACCGCCCAGACCGGGCTGCTTACCACCCTTCCCCTGCTGGCCTTTGCGCTGATTTCGCCGCTGGCGGCTGGCCTCGCCCGGCGCATCGGGATGGAGCGCAGCCTCTTTATCGCCCTGCTGCTGATCATCGCCGGGATTGCCCTGCGTTCGCTTCCCTCTTCAGCATTGCTGTTTGGCGGCACCGCCATCATTGGCTGCGGTATTGCGCTGGGCAACGTCCTGCTGCCGGGGCTGATCAAACGCGATTTCCCCGGCCAGGTGGCGAAACTTACCGGGGCGTACTCCCTGACCATGGGAGCTGCCGCCGCGCTGGGTTCGGCGCTGGTGGTGCCGGTTGCCCTGAGCGGCGCGGGCTGGCACGGCGCGCTGTTAATGCTGATGGTATTTCCTCTGCTGGCCCTGCTGCTGTGGCTCCCGCAATGGCGTCAGCGCCCTGTCGGCTCCCTGAGCGGCGCCCGCGCCCTGCACAGCCGGGGCATCTGGCGTTCCGCACTGGCCTGGCAGGTGACGCTTTTTCTGGGGATTAACTCGCTGATTTACTATGTGATTATTGGCTGGCTCCCGGCGATCCTGCAGAGTCACGGATACAGCGAAACCGAGGCGGGTTCCCTGCACGGGCTGTTACAGCTGGCGACCGCAGCACCGGGAATTGTCGTGCCGCTGATCCTGCTTCGCCTGAAAGATCAGCGCGGTATCGCCGGACTGGCGGCGATGATGTGTGCGGTAAGTGCTGCCGGGCTGTGGTTTGTGCCGACGATGGCGGTGATGTGGACGCTGATTTTTGGCTTTGGCTCCGGTGCCACGATGATCCTCGGCCTGACGTTTATTGGCCTGCGCGCCAGTTCGGCCCATCAGGCGGCAGCCCTTTCCGGGATGGCGCAATCGGTCGGCTATCTGCTTGCCGCCTGTGGCCCGCCGCTGATGGGTAAAATCCATGATGCCAACGGCGACTGGCGGATCCCGCTGCTGGCCTGTGCGCTGGTGTCAGTCATCATGGCCGTGTGCGGGATCCTTGCCGGGCGTGACCGGGAGATCACACCCGGCTAAGCCCTTTTATTCAGTAACGCTGTGCCGCGCGAAGCAGCGCCTGCACCAGCGGCGCAGGACGCCCTGCAAGGGCAGCGCGCTCGTGCTGGAACAGCGTCGCCACGAAGAATGGATGGGTGACCAGTTCAATAGCACGGATCTCCCCCTGCGCGTCCCAGCCGGTGACGCGCATATCGCCCTTCTCCAGCTCCTGCGCAAATTCAGGCGAAACGCCATAATTGCAGCGATATTCTTCCTCGATCTCCTCCTGACCATAGGCTTTAGCGATCAGGGTGTTGGCGCGTAGTTCAATGGTATCGGCGACCTCCACCAGCGAACAGGTCAGTGGGGCAATGACCATTCGCCCTACGGTATCGGTTTCTGCGTGGGCGGCATCCTGCCAGCCCAGAACGTTACGCGCATATTCAATGAGCGCATGCTGGAATCCGCCGCAGGTGCCCAGAAACGGCACGCTGTTCTCACGGGCATACCGCGCCGCAATGAACGCAGCGTCAGCATTTTTATAAGGACTTGCAGGAACCAGCCAGATCGCGTCGTAGCCGACCAGGTCTTCCGGGCTGGTTAATTCGGTGGTAGCCAGCCAGTCGTAGTCGGCGGTAATGTCCAGCACCGCGGCGGCATCATCAATGGCGAGAGGGATCGCCTGGTGAGCCGGCACGTCATGATTGTAGTCGCCGACCAGCGCAATTCGGAGGGTATCTTTTAGGGCCGAGAGTTCCATAGAGTGATCCTTATGCCAGATAAATATCAGATAACATAAGGCGCGTCAGACTACCGATCTTTCGTTGATATCACAACACCTTAAAATAAGTGGGCGAAAGCGGAAAGCCAACCTGTGATAGCGTTACGATCGTGACCGCCAGCACCGCATCACCCGGATTAAGGAGCAAGAGAATGATTCAGTGCAAACGACTGTATGACGAAGCAAACCAGAAAGATGGCTACCGTATCCTGGTGGATCGGCTCTGGCCGCGGGGCATGAAAAAGGCGGCGTTAGCGTGCGATGAGTGGTGTAAAACGCTGGCGCCTTCCAATGGACTGCGCAAGGACTTTCACAGTGAGGCGATCGATTTCGCCAGCTTCAGCAAACTTTATCGTCAGGAGCTGGCGTTGCAGGAGGATGAGGGACGGCGCATTGCCCGTCTGGCAGACAACCAGACCGTGACGCTGCTCTACGGCGCGAAAGACCGGGAGCAAAATCACGCGCTGGTGTTAGCCGACTGGCTGCGTGAGCTGTAATTCAGTCCAGCATCAGCGCGTCGAGAGTTTCAGGCGCCTCTTCAGGAGTGAGCGGCATCAGGTGTTCCGGGCGAACAAACGCAAAGCCGTGCTGGTTATCCACCGACCAGACATCACCGGTCACCAGCCACAGGGGACGTTCTGCCCCTCGCGGCAGCTCGGTCACCACGCCGTTAACCGGGTTTAAAAAACGCTGCCCCGGCTGACAGAGGCTAAACAGCTCCACAGATTTACCAATATTGCGACGACCTGCTGGCGTGCGGGCGCCGATAACCATCGCCAGGCTGCCCGGATTTAACTGGAACATACTTCCTCGTGCTGGATACTGAGAGTTTAAGAATTATCTTAGCAAAGTTTATCTCAGCCGGTCTGCCCTGTCACCAGGGGGAGCGGTTAATCTTTCTCCATGATTTCTTCATTCTGGCGACATCTTTCCTCGCTATAGTGATGTCGTTCTCGCAAAGACCAGAGAACATCATTCCGTAATCAAGCTGTTATTTTCCCCGGCCCTGCGCCGGGGCTTTTTCCTGCCATAATGTGCCGTTCCTCGCCTGAATATATGAAATGTTGTTAATTCATGTTTTACTATCCGCCGTCAATCTTTGAGCAAATCAGACAGGTACAGAGATCACCTGTAAGGGGAGTTGAGCAGCGTCATGTCGGATATTATTCTTGCCCGTGTTTCTGAAACGCTCAGCACTGAGCAATCACTTGAGGGCCTGGTGCGTCAGCTGCTCGAAATGCTTGAGATAGTGACTGGCATGGAGTCCACCTACCTTACCAAAATTGATATCAACGCCCGGCTGCAGCATATTCTCTACGCCAGAAACAGCAAACAGATGCAAATCCCGGAAGGGCTCAGCGTTCCCTGGGGGGATACGCTGTGTAAACGGGCGATCGACTCCGACTGTTTCTATAGCGATAACGTACCTGAACGCTTTGCGGACTGCGACGCGGCAAAAGCGCTGGGTATCACCACTTACGTGAGTATCCCGGTCCATCTGACGGATGGTTCGCTCTACGGCACGCTGTGCGCCACCAGCACCCTTAAACAGCCGCTGAGCGAACGCGGCGAGCAGGTTTTACAGCTCTTCGCCGGGCTTATCGCCCAGTACATTGAGAAAGAGTCGCTGCTCCGGCAGTTACGCGAAGCCAACGCCGCTCTGATTGCTTACTCCTATACCGATGCCCTTACTGGCCTGCCGAACCGTCGCGCCATCTTCGAGAATCTCACAACCCTCTTCTCGCTCGCGCGCCATCTGAACCGCAACGCCATTATCGCCTATATCGACCTGGATAATTTTAAGCTCATTAACGATCGCTTTGGTCATGAGGCTGGCGATCGGTTCATGGTGGAAGTGGGTAGACGGTTGAATGAAGGACGCGACGAGGATGATATCGTCGGCAGGCTGGGTGGCGACGAGTTCCTGGTGGCCTGCCTGAGTAATGATAGCGAAAGCGGCGAGCAGACGTCGCTGACGGTGCTGAAGAGACAACTAAGCGCGCAGATAGCCGGGGAGTACTGGCTGGGGGATGTGCATCTGGTCTACCCGGGCGCCAGCCTGGGGGTGATTGAGGTGGATCCTGCCAGACTGGATGCCGATAGCGCGCTGCGGACAGCCGACGCCGCCATGTACAGCGATAAAAAAGGGAAACGGAAAACGCCCTTTCTCAATATCGATTAACCCCGTACACTCGACGGGTTTTGTATTTCAGGACAGGTGATAGCATGCGGCTTGGTATTCTGTTCCCGATCGTGATTTTTATCACGGCGGTGGTGTTTTTAACGTGGTTTTTTATCGGCGGCTACGCTGCGCCTGGGGGATAAATGAGAAAAACGACGATTATGATGCTGATTGTCGCCATTGTGGCCGTGGCCGGAAGCCAGTTAGGCTGGTGGTAAATCGCGAAAAAAGACCGCCCATTGGCGGTCTTTTTTCTGAAGTGTGTCGGGTTAGCTTCTTACCTTACGGTAAATAAACAGCACCACCAGCGCACCAATTACTGCAACCATAAAGCTGCCGAAGTTAAAGCCATCGACTCTGCCGAATCCGAACAGGGTACTGATCCAGCCACCCACTACGGCACCGATGATGCCCAGAATGACCGTAACGATGAACCCACCGCCATCTTTGCCCGGCATGATCCACTTCGCCAGAATACCTGCAATAAGCCCAAAGATAATCCAGGATATGATTCCCATAACTGCTTTCCTCTCTGTATGGTTTTTGTCGTCAAATCAAGTACACAGAAAGCTTAGCACAGGATTCAGAAATGCAAGTTTGTGATAGCCATCACGTGAAGATTTTAAGATTAAGTCCACAAAGGGCGTCCCACACAAAAGATGGGGTTGCAATCGTTAATGAGAAACATTATCTTTCTCAACACTGAATAGTTGAGCAAATCACTCAGGTATTCAGTACGACATTGCTCACATTGCTTCCAGTATTACTTGCCCACGTTTCGTGGGCTTTTTTTTGCCTGTTATCCTGCGATTTGACGTTCTGGGATTTGCGATTACGCTTATTAGCACAATCCCAGTACAGCCATAATGGTATTGATAACATGAATGTTTCCAGCAGATTCGTGATTTGTATTAACCTTGTTTGTGCCAGTTCCTTGTTGCTTATACTTTCGGACAAATTTAACTGGTTTTAACGTGAGCAGACCCGGCATCTCGCCGGGTTTCATCTGTTAATCATCCCCTTCGATTAAAAACCCTGCCCGACGTATCGCCTCCTTGCTGTCGGTGACGCCTGCCGCGTATCCGGCCTCGATATCGCACACCGGGCTGGCGCTGACATAAGGGAGCTTCACTTCTCTTGCGAGAAGCTGCTTCAGGCGGGCGTTCTCCTGGCGGATAGTCAGAAGTTCGGCGGCAAGCTCTGCTGGCGTAACCGCGGAGAGTTCACCTGCGGCAATGCGGCGAAGCGCTGTATCATCAAGCATTATTCCTCCTGCGTAACCATAAAAAACGGGCACCCATCGGCTTCCTACCAGGTACTATTTCCAGAAAATCTCTCAATCATCCAGTCGATGAATATTCTCAATCGGCCATTTAACGGCTTTGTTGGCGGGAAAATAATAGAGACAGGAAATTGTCTGTGCGTAACATCTTCAAGAACAGGAACAAGTTCACCCGATGCTATAAAGCGACGGCTTACGGAAGCATGTGTTTGCCCTATGCCCATGCCGTGGACAAGCATACTTATCAGCGCGGCACTATCATTCGCGGCGATATCAAATGCTGCCAACTGTTTTTCGCCTCCCCTGCTCATGAAACGCAGAGGCCAAGCCTCACCGGTTGCAGCACTGAAATAGCCGACAATTTTATGTCCATTTTCAAGGTCCGTCAGTTTTTTGGGCACGCCATACTGTTTCAGGTAGCCGGGGCTTGCACAGGTGATTAAGCGATCTTTATACAGTGTTCGCGCAATCAGGGAAGAATCCGTCAGCTCACCTGCGCGAATGGCGCAGTCTACACCGTCCTCAATGAGATTGACTGGGCGATCGCCCACCCCAAGCGCCAGCTGTATATGGGGATAACGTTCACGAAACTCTTCGAGTACCGGCATCAGGACAAAATTCGCCAGCGAGGAGTGAAGATCGATGCGCAGCCTTCCTTTCGCGGCGGCGCCCATATCCCGAATGGCACCTTCGGTTTCATCAAGTTTAGTGACGAGCTTACTGATCCTTCTGTAATACTCGGCACCCTCAGTCGTTAAGGTGACAGTACGTGTCGTGCGCTGTATCAGCTTAGTGCCTATATGTTCCTCTAATGATTTGAGATTCTTACTGACAGTGGAGCGCGGCAAATCCAGGTGTGCTGCGGCCTTTGTGAAAGAGCGCGTCTCTACGATGCGCTGGAATATGCGTATAGCTAAGAGATGATCCATGACTCTATTTTAAAGTATGCCAACTGATTGTGCACACACATGGAAACTGAAGTCGTAAATGGGGGGCTTATCCGTGTGGCAACTCCAGCTATCCTGCGGTCATGAAATTTGCCGAAGGAGAGTAAAACCATGACTGACGTTACTGCAAAACAACAGGCGTTGCTGGAAGCCCGATACGGTGTTGAGCAACCCAAACCAGACAACATTATCTGGACGCCACAAGTTGAAGCTCTGCTGGGCCATAAATCTGTCAGGACATTTTTGCCTGAACCTCTCCCGGATGGGGCAATAGAGACCATGGTCGCTGCGGCGCAATCAGCCTCAAACTCCTCTGCCCTGAATCAGTGGAGCCTGGTAGCCGTTACGGACCCGGCGCTTAAACAGCGTATTTCAGATACCGTAGCACGTTCAGTGCCCGTGGAGCGTATCCCGTGGATTGAGGAAGCACCCGCATTGCTCCTCTGGGTAGCAGATCTGTCGCGAGGGGCAGGAATAACAAAAGATGCCGGTAAAGAACCTGTTGTGCTCGACTATCTTGACTCTTTCCTGATGGCATCGATTGATGCCGCGCTTGCCGCCCAGAACGCTGCCGTTGCAGCAGAATCCATAGGCTTAGGAATAGTCTATCTCGGGGTGATGCGTAATATCGCCAAAGAGGTGGCGGAAATCATCAACCTGCCTGAGTACAGCTTTGTCACGTTTGGCATGGCAACCGGGTGGCCCGACAGAGCCAGAACCAGCAGCATTCGCCCGCGACCGGCTCAGCCAACGGTGCTCCATTACAATCACTACCAACAGGATCGCTATCGCTCGTACCTTGAAGGCTATGAAAATGCATATCAGGCATTTCGTCGTCGCCAGAGTATGCGCGACAAAACCTGGGCCGGCTCCGTCGTTGATTCCGCGACCAGCATGGATTATCTCGGCGGGCGAATCAATTTACGCGAAACGGTCATGCAGCGCGGTTTCAAATTAAAATAACGGGATTTAGCTTAGGGTCTCTTCAGATTCATTCATCAAAAGCCCATAAAAAACGGGAACCAATAGGCTCCCGTTCGCATACAACCCGAAAAGCGGATTACATGTTTTCGATGATCGCGTCACCAAACTCTGAACATTTCAGCAGCTTAGCGCCTTCCATCAGACGTTCGAAATCGTAAATTACGGTTTTGGCGTTAATCGCGCCTTCCATACCTTTAACGATCAGGTCTGCAGCTTCGAACCATTCCATGTGGCGCAGCAGTAGTTTCGAATAATCGAATTAAGTCATTGTTTTATAAAATATTAACATCTTAAAATCAGATTCAATGGCTTACTTTACCTGTTTTTTAACCTATTGTTTTTACGAGATCAACTTCGAGTTTTGATAACTACCATCAAGTAAAATGCGCCTTGGTCCGTTTAGCACTACTGGTCTATGAAGTGCAAAAAGCGGAGCTAGATGAAAGGCAGTCGCGCCATTTATTAAATGTCCGCTTTCGCCAAGGGCCGTTGCGCTAACCAATAATTTCTTCTTTGAGATCTTCAGGAGGCGAAAGGTCAGCAGGAAATGAATCGCTGTATTTATATTGTGTGATAATGATTTCATTCTTTACAAACACCTCACCACCACTAGGGCTTCGGGGGCCTCCCGAAATCGTAGGGTTCATCACTTTCGATTCGCCTCCCTTCTTCCCTGTAACACGTATCCATTCTAAAGGAAAGGCTGTACAATCCTTTGTCTCAGGGTTTATTGCAACAACCATAGTTAGGATTTTTTCCTCTTCCTTATCAATAATAACTCCATCACCCCCACCTGTTGGTGAAAAATCGCCATCAGGGTCTGGATTTGCCGACCCTCCTTCATTTCTATTTGGACACTTATAGCAGGTATTTTTTTGTTTATGAGTTGTGAAACACAATACATATTCTTTAAACTCTTCTTGCGTCAAACCTGTTTCTGAGGAAAATGCCTCCTCTAAGGTATTAGTTATATTTTTGTTAGATGCGAAGTATTCTCTTGAAAAGAGTTCAAAACGTCCACCTTCATATTTAGCAGCAATAAAATAGTGAGCTTTCTTTAGTTTATTTGCTGCTTTTGAGTTAAAACATCTCTGAGCAGACTCATAGCCCTTAAGTTGCTGAGGGAATTTCTTGAGCTCCTTTTCAAATTCCACTTCATTTAGCTCTCTCTTAAATTCAATAATATAGAATTTATGCTGCTTTAAAGAATTTTCAAGAATTGATATTGCGTCACCAACTCTTTCTTCATTCCCAGCAAGTGGCGAAATTGTTTTAATAATTCCTTTCTCTAAGCAATCGCAAATGAATTTGTACTCAACCGTTTTTTCCCACCATACAACTGCTTTATTAATTATATCGGCTTCGCTCATATCAGGTACCTGTCTTTATTGATATAAAAATGGATTTTTTTAAACATTGTATTACGTTGAATCTTTCTTTTTCGGGAGCTTTTAAAGATTAGGGCTTCTTATCCATCATAATGTATAGTGATTAGCATTTCTATAAAAAAGTGATTGCTTTTGTACTTGATGTCATTTACCTTCAATTAATTAGTGCCTTGATCATTATTAAAATTTCATCAGTAGTAAAGACTGATGTTAACTTACGCATCTCGCTCACAGTAAATATTGACCTTATAAAGAAAGACTATCAGCCGCTCTCCTCATAGTTTTTAGGTGTCCGCCTCTTACATCACCCGGACCCTATCACCGCGGTAATGTTGATGAAGTTCATCACTCCTTTAGGCGCATCTGCTTTTCCGAAGCCTTTCTATCCTCGCAAACAAATGCCTTAAGCATGATTCTTGTTAACGCTGTACTGTCCTGCGACAACTTGCTGTGCAATTCGATAACTGCAAAAAAAATGGAGGAAGTGTGGGGGATTAGATGTCAATGCGCTTACAGCAGATAATTTCCGGTTTACTCCACGGAACAACATTATCATAGTTAAACTACGAAACTGATTTTTTAATTTCAGAAAATTCATTTAATTACCATAAAATCAGTTAGTTGAAAGATATGGGCATTGGGCAATGTTGGACAATATCGGTCATTTCAGCGCCCCAAAAGACGCCCCAAAATGATTTTTGCCCCCAATGTTGCCCCCAAAAGCGTATCGCTTCTTAGACCGGAGAATCATCAGCGTCAGTGCTATTGATGAAGAAAGTCACCCTGCCCATGACTTCTACCTCTTCCGCTGCGTCGCCTTCTATCGCCTCGCCGTCCTCTGTGATTAATGCTTTTCCCAGAAATCGTGCAAATTAGGTTTGACCGCCACTGAGGATCAGCAGAACCTGATTCTGTACCAACCGGGTGACCGGTTCGATAACGGCGAAGCCGCATGACGTTTCCAGGATGCGGCTTTCGTTCGTGGTGCAGATACTCGCAGGGGATAAACGCTGCTCGACATAATCGGTTGCCGGAGATACGAAGCCCATCAGAACACCTGACCCATATTGCGTAGGATCCAGAAGCGGTTTTCGCTATCGTCCGGCGTTTTGTCAACGAAGCCCGTTTGATAAAGTTCTATCCATTCGTTGGCATCAGCCAGGGTGAAATGATGATGAACACTTGCCAGTTCACGAATGAAGTCAGAAGACCTCAGGCAACGGTAACCTTTGGGGTTGAGCTGAATAGCAGCGTGGAAAGCCGAGTTAATGTCAGATTGGCGGGGCATGGTGACCTCTCATTTATTATTACTGTGTATACATACAGTAGTTTTAAAAAGGGGCCAGTTCAATGCGGTGACACCTATCAATAATTACGGCTGAACATCTGGCTGGTCTTCCGTCCCCTGCGGATTTAGTTTCTTTTCCAGAGTTTCTACCTTAGCGTTAAGCTCCTTAATCGCCTGCAAACACAATGCCACCACGCCGGAATATTCCACGGTGTAACTGCGCTTTGATTCATCAAGAGGCTTAACCAGGCGAGTGACTTTGACTGGTCTGGAGATGGTTGTGACATTCCCATTTTCGTCAACCTCTTCCACCTCTTCTGTCTCCTCAACCTCTGCGTAATGGTTGTGATCATCAAAAACAGATCCTACAGCCTCAGGGAGAACATCAATCAGCTGCTGGGCAATAACACCAGCAGAAGGCAGGCCGCCATCCTTCCAGTTGAACGTGACGCCATCCAGAGACAAAACCTTATCAAGCGCGTTTTCTATCGGCTTGATGTCGTCTTTTTTGTCCGCATCCGAAGTCTGGGTGAGCGACACGCAGGAGATATTCCCTTGCGTTGTAAAGTTCCCTCCCTGTCGCATGGCATAATATTTATCTGTGCCAGCACCAGCAGCAACAGTAGTAACAAAAACTATATCTCCATAATTCTCTGAAAATGCATAAGACATTCTTGCTTTTGTCGGCGGGTGCAGGAATTCGATCGTTCCGAAGCTCGAGCCCGCGGTAATGACTGACATTGAGCCATTCACTGAGACTGCGGAACTGATCTTGACCCGCCATCTCCGGACAGCTTTTGTATCTTAAGTTAACGATGTCCGCTGCCGCCGATATTCCCTCGGGGAGTGATATCCCAGCGCGCTGTGCGGGTGGTTTTCATTGTAATGTGTGAACGCTGCTGCAAGGTTTCGCAGGGCTGTTCTCACATCTGGTTTTGGCATGAACGCGATATAGTCTTCCTTCATCGTCTTCACGAACCGTTCGGCCATGCCATTGCTCTGCGGGCTGCTCACCGCTGTTGTACACGGCTCCAGATTCAGCTCTCTGGCGAACCTCCGCGTTTCATGCGCGGTATATGCTGAACCGTTATCCGTCAGCCATTGAACCGGTGTGGTCGGCAGCCCGTCGCCGAAGCGCTTTTCCACCGACCTCAGCATCACATCCTGCACCGTCGAACTGTCGTAGCCTCCTGTGCTCGCTGCCCAGTCTATGGCTTCTCTGTCGCAGCAGTCCAGCGCGAACGTGACCCGCAGCTTCTCACCGTTGTCGCAGCCGAACTCGAAGCCATCTGAACACCAGCGCATATCGCTTTCTGCCACCGCGATTTTGCCCTTATGTTCACGCTTCGACCGCTCTGGTTTGTCATGCAGTAACAGCAGATTATGCTCGCTCATAAGCCGGTAAAGCCGTTTGGCGTTCACGGGGGCAGTCCCTCTGTACGACGTTGCGTACGCAGGATGCCCCACACACGGCGATAGCCGTAACTGGGCATATCGCTGATGATATCGAGGATCTCTGACAGTATTTCAGCGTCTGCTTCGTCATCACGCCGGTTACAGCGCCTGTCCTGCCAGTCGGCAGAACGGTTAATTCGCAGTGACAGCTGCGCACGCGACACGCCCATGGTGCGGCTGACCAGGGCTATTCCCCGTCCTTTGGCAACAAGGGCGCGTGCGCTATCCATTTTCGCGACTGAGCGTACTCCACGGCTTCTTTCAGGATCTCAACTTCCATCGTCTTCTTGCCCAGCAGGCGCTGAAGCTCCCGGACCTGCTTCAGAGCAGCAGTAAGCTCAGAAGCTGGAACAACTTCTTCCCCGGCCGCAACGGCGGTGAGGCTGCCTTCCTGATATTGCTTCTTCCACTTAAACAGCAGGCTGGGCTGGATGCCATGCAGGCGGGCGACATGGGAGACATTCATGCCCGGCTCCATCGTCTGCTGGATAATGGCGATCTTCTCCTGAGGAGTTTTACGTTTACGGACTTCTTGCCCTAACAGGATCCCGGTCATCTCAAAATTGGCGTTAGTGTTAGACATATATTCAAGCCTATCTCTTATCTGGAGATACAGCTACTGTCTGGAGTTTCAGGGGGCTACATCAACTGAGACTGCGGAACTGATCTCCCCGCCGGATTTGCCAGCCACAGTCCCCAGTCTGGCGTCGTTACCCTGTGTAAACTGACCTGCGCCAGTACCGAAAGGAGAACCCGACCCGGTGCCACCATTGGCAATCGGGACAATGCTGGCGGATGTGAAGTTTTCATAAACAGCAAAAGTGCGGCTTCCAGCCACGCCTGACATGACAATGTAATAGCTTTTACCTGCTGCCGACTGTGTGAATTGAGTAACCAGGATCACCAGCGCTGTAGTATTTGCACGGCCACCAAGAACATTAATGTTCGTTGGTGATGACGTGCCCGCATAGGTCAGTCCTGGTGGGACGTTCGTCTGGTTAGACGGCAGGCAAACATGCTGAGCGCCGGGAACAAAGTTAAAAGTCTGCCAGTCCATAGCGGAAACCATTGAGACTGGAATGCCGATCCCCAGGTCATTCAACGCCTTTGTTCCCATCAACTCCCACGGCGACCAGGTTGTACCGTACAGGGTACGCTGCCACGTATAGTTATACGTCGCGGTGCTGGATGACATATTGGTGTAACGCTGTAAAACGGTGTTGCTTGCGTTCCTGAGTATTACTTCACAAATACCAGTTGTCGGATTAGAACCACCACTTATTAATGGGCCATTGGTAATAGTGTTTGTTGTAGACCAGACACCAGGTGTTACAAGGGCATTCATATCTCCAGAATAGAATCCAGCCCTTGTATTTACGCCAACTAATTTCCATACATCCCACGGTCCATCTGTTCCGTTCCATGCGGCAGTCAGTGACCTGACATAAACGTTACCGCTTCCGGTCGTATATCTCTGCGTGCATCCCTGTAACCCTCCCGGCATAACTTCCAGCACACCAGGCGCTGCATCCTCAGGAAAGTTATAAGCAGCAGTAGTGTTACTGGTGACTGATCGGGACCAACCTCCAGAAAACGCTGATGTAGGCCCATAAGTGTTAAGGTTGGCGTTTGCCGGGAGGTTACCGCGCCATTGCAGTGCAGAGTTCACCAGGCCTGACATTTTTGCCCATGATGGCCCGCTTAACGGCCGCCCCGCTGGCGAACCGTCCGGGAGCGTAACAGTAATATCACCCGTGCCGGAATAGAAAGCCTGCCAGTTGGCGTTCTCCTGCAGCACCCGGCGCACCGACTCGGCAGTCTGAGCAGCCAGGGCGGCGGTAATTCGGTTGAGCGCCAGCTGCGGAACAGCAACCCAGGCCAGCCCGGAAGTTGTCGGGCCGGTGAATGGATCGGTCAGTGTAAGAGTGGTGTTATTCGTCACGGCGTCAACAAACAGCGTGAAGAATATTCCCCCGACTGTAGCGGTAATAACGTCACCTGATTTCAGATCTGAGGTGAATGCAGTGCCGGTACCGACAACTGCAGTAGAGCCGTTAGTAAGCTTGATTGTGCCTGCGGACATATTTGCTCCATAAAAAAACCCAGCCTGAGCTGAGTTGTGGAATTCTGTTAAATTGCGGGAGAGGGTTACTGTTTGGCTTAATCGTATGCTGCGGTGTTAATGGCGGTAATAGCGACTCCGGTATTAGTCCCACCGGCAGGGCTACCCTGGCCAATCTGGCTACCCTGAGCGTTAATTCTGGTAGTGGACCCGTTGAATAATGCACCTGCATAGGCCGTCACGTTAATAATGACCGGCTGGCCCTGCACCATCACCTGATACAGCGAAGATCCAAGAAATGTAGGGACGATTGCATATGACCCAGACAATGTCTGGTCGATATTAATGCCCCCGCCATTCCCCGGCGTTCCGATAGTCACCAGATCGCTTAAAACACGGCTTTCATTCGTGAGCACAAGCTTTCCGTTTTCGTCCCATATCGCCATACCCCATGCAGGTAAATTCTGCGGAAATATAGCGAAAACGTAGGCTGTCAGGGTGTGGCTGCATCCGTTTGGGCTGCTCGAACCGACCCTGATCACATTGCCCACACGCGTTGCCCCTACCGTTGCCGCGTTAGACGTTTTGCAGAAAACAATGGCCGGATAGCTCGCGTCGATGGGAATATCCACGCTGGCCCCCTGATAATTCCCGCCAGTATTTGCGGAATTTACTGTGACCTTTTGATAAAGGCAGAACGGTGTTGAATTAGGAGTGATAAAGGGATTGCCGTTCTCAAGCGTAATTAGCGCACCATAACCGGCCATTATGCTTTCTCCATGAAAACGATGAGTTCGCATTCAGAAGCCGGATAGTTACCAACCCCGACACTACTGGCTGCGCTGAGAGTAATAGTATTGCCGCTCGCAACGATCCGGCGGCCAACCGTAACCGCCCCTTTATCAAGTGAAATCGCAAACCCGACCTTCATACCCGCAGGGATGGTGAACGACCAGCTGCCGGAAGTTTGCCCCTCGCCCAGTGGAATACGTCCGACAACGGAAACCGGCTTGATGCCGTAGTTATTAGGGACGCCACTAGCGCTCCAGGTCTGTATACCAAATGCCATCAGAACACCCCGTCGATATAACCGATCTGGACACGCAAAACGCCATTTGCGTCCCTTACTGAAATTTTCTGGTTTGTCTGCCGCATCGATCCTTGCCCTGCCACCGAACCGTTGTTTTCAAAAGTGCCCCCCTTATCCAGTCGCCAGCCAACCGAGCCAGGGACGTAGTTGTTTGACTGGATATAGCCCGCAATCATGGCGCTTGTGATTGTTCCCTCCTGGATGAACGCGCTGTTCAGAAAGACCTGGCCCCCGACGATAGCGAACGGCGAGTACATATTTGCGGTTCCGTTGCCGGACAGCATCACGAACTCGTTGGCATTGATCGCAACACGGGTGGAAATGGCATTACCGTTTGCAATGACTGCAACGCTTATCCCGGCGTCATAGTAATTGCCGTTATATTTCACTCCAGCCTTGAGGGTATAAATTGCATTGGCACTGGCTGCATCAGCATAAGCTGTCATCTTTTGGTTGATGGCTGACTGCTGATCCGAAAACTTAGCCGTCACCTGCTGCTGGTATTGCGCAAAAGCCTGGTCTGCGCTTGCCTGAGCCTGCTGAATGGTGGTGATGCTGCTGTTCATGCCCCTGAAGTCAGCCGCCACAGTGAGCTGATATTCAGCAAAAGCTTTATCAGCCGTTGCCTGTGCAGTTTTGACCTCATAAATCTCTGCTTCATTATCGGCGAACTTAACAGCAACCAGCTCCTGGAACTGCGCAAACGCCTGGTTAGCATCAGCAATCAGGATCTGCGCATTTGAGATTTCCGCATACGCCGCTCCGAACTGCTGGAAGGTGATTTTCGCCCCCTGAATGCCAGTCAGGGTGTTCTGCAGGATGCCTGCGATGTTGAAGTCGATTTGCTCCGTTAATGCTTTGCCATCCTCTGCGCTCAGCACTTCGTCTTTAATGGCGTCCAGATAATCGCTGGCCTGATCGCTCGACATGCCGCGCACCCAGTCTGTCCAGTCTGATTGGTTACCGATCCGATCAACAAGGCGCGCACGGTACCACTGACTGACGCCCGCCCGCATTGGCCCATGCTGGTAATGTGTGGCCGGGTACGGTACCAGCGCCAGTAACAGGGGGTTAGCCTTGTCATCCGTTGTGGATCTTTGTATTTCCGTATAGGCCGTATCGCCTGAACCATCGGGGAATGACCAGGTAAGATCGATATTCCATATCACATTGTTAGATGCGAGCAAATTCTCTGGCGTACCGGGGCGGCCCGCTTTTCCGGTGAGATGGGTAGTATCGGCATAGCCCCAGGGCGAAGAGCTTTCCTGGGCGTTCAGGGCCCGTACGCGCACATCATAACCTCCGGAATAAATTCCCTGCACAGAGAAACCCTGTGCGCTACTCACCGGAACGTTTATCCAGTCGCCATTATCCTTGCGCCACTGCGCCTGGTACCGGATAGCACCATCCACCCTGTCCCAGGAAGCATTCATGGTGGCAACGGTAAGCCCCTGCTCGATGTGGTCTGTTTCGGTGAGGATGATGTTTTTCGGTGCCGACAGAACGCTTACCGGCGTGACGGTGACTGGCGCCGGGGTAATGCGCACACCGTCATCGATATATCGGTATTTATTCGGGTCATGCTGAACCGCGGTGATTGTGAAACCACCGTTGCTGTCGTCGTTCGCCCGGATGGATGTCACACGAAAATACTGGATAGCCAGGTTGTCGCTGTCGATGGCCCACACTGCGCCGGACTCAGGCGGCAGCCTGAAGGGAGTGGTGACCGTAACAGTATGTTTGTCTGCGCTGATGGACGCGATTGTCCGCGTCTGCGCCTTGCCGTCCGGCAGGTTGACCACCAGGCGGTCGCCGGCGGCGTAGTCAGCAGGACGATCAAACGTTACGTTACGCCCGCTGACTGCCCGGATACGCCCGCCGTTCTGTTTGCCGGCACGGAATGGATCTGCGATACCGATAATTTCCGCAGGCAGCGGAATATAACCGTCCAGCCCCACCCCAAATGACACCGTTCCGTCGCGCGCGTTAGACAGCAGTGCCCAGCGGCCCCGGCGGTGCGCCTCACTCTGGGATGTGCAGCCAATCGCCGTCATCGACATCTGGTTGACCTTGTACCGCTTCACCAGGTCGGAATCGTAGACACTCTCAACGGTGTCGCTGTAATGGTTCTGCGGATCAGACCAGGACACCAGAGCAGACGAGTAGCGGTTTTTGTAGCTGCCGCCGCCGTAGGTAAACAACCCGTCGATCACGTTAGAGGCATGGTAAGTAAAATCCACTTCATCCTGCGGCACATCCGCGCGCACGTAAATCTGGTCGTTGCCCCAGAAGGTAATCCCCCGGAATATCGCTGCCAGATCGCTGAGAACGGTGTAGGCGTCCTGCTGGCTCTGGATGTAGACGTTGCAGGTGAAGCGCGGCTCTGTACCACCCGCCCCGTTCGACACCTTCTGATCGCAGTACTGCGCAATGGCGTACAACTCCCACTTATCGATCATTCCTGCATCGATGCGGGTGCCCATGCCGTAAATCTCATCCAGCACCAGATCGTAAAATACCCAGGCCGGGTTGTTGGTGTAGGCCATTTTGAAGCCACCCGACCAGGTGCCGCTGTAGGTGCGCGTAACAGGATCGTAGGAGTCCGGCACGCGTACCAGTTTCCCCTTCGGCCTGCAGGTCACCTTTGGCGCCCCACTGGTAAACTGGCTGGCATCGACCTCGATATACAGCAGCGCCGTATTGGGATAGCGTAACTTGCTGTCGATCACCTCAGCAAACGAGAACACCTTGAAGGCGTTTATCAGTTTTGAGTTACCCACGGAATCAGGCGTGATGCGACGCACCCGCACAGCCCAGCCGGTAGTGGCCGCCGGCAGGTCTATGCGAATATCGCGCTGGTATTCCGTGGTTGTCTTTCCGTCGAATTTGCCGTTAACCACCGTCTGCCAGGCAGCACCATCAGTCGAGAGGTCAACGGCGTACTCCGTGACCGTCCCGACCATATCGTTGTTGTCTTTATAGGTGTACTGTACGGGCAGGCTCAGCTTAATACGCACGGCATCCAGCATCAGGTTAGAGAACTGGCGTGTCCAGGGCGCGGTGGTGGTCACTGTCACGTTGGCCGACATTTCGTTGTCGACTTCCGGCAATCCCTGAATGTAATCCTGATCCTGGGTGCCCGGGCGAAAATCCCATTTCACGCTGGTGAAGTTGTAGCTTCCGTCGGCGTTCGCCAGCGGGGTGTCGTTAAGGAAGATGTTCTGTGCCGTCAGCTCGCCCTGGATTTCACCTTCAGCGATCGCCAGCAGCATTTTTAATTTTGCTGTCGACAGCAGGTCATCCGGATCTTCAACAGGGGTATGCTGTTTAGCGCCACCGCCTTTACGTCCCTGAATAAGGGTTTCATCTTCGAGAAGTCGCATATTTCACCCATAAAAAAAGCCACCCGGAGGTGGCCTGTAGCTGACAATAAAATTTACTGCTGGTCGCTGGAGAAGATCCCCGCGCTGATGACTGCCCCGCCGATCTCGCGCTCACCAAAAAGCACAGGGACCGGATAACCCACAGCCACGGTGTTCACCGGCGCGCCAAAGGCGTAGTTGGGTTTGTTGTCCGTGCTGGATGAGGCGCCTACATTGTATTTTGGCTGGGGTGTCAGCATCTGCACTACGCCGCCAAGCGACATAGAAAGACCGATCCCGGCAAGGGCCGTAGACGAGGCAGTTACTGCTGCAGCGCTGATTCCGTTTGCAGCAGCCCACGCAGAAAAAGAAGCACCCGCGGTAAAATACGCGGCCACGAGAGCGACCGCCCCGATAACGATCTGCAGTACGCCGCCGCGCTTTGCGCCTTCGGTAATAGCTGAAATTCGGTACACCGTACCGCCGCGGGTCATGTCGAACTCATCGAGGCCGATGTTGTTTTTGCCATTGAAGAAGGCAAAGCGGATCCCCTGCATATGTCCTTCTGACAGGTAGCGTTTAAAGCCGGGAACCTGGCTGCACATGGCGCGCAGCATCTCGCGCAGATCCTCAACGTGAAATTGGTGTTCGCGCCCGAATTTTTTCGCCATACGGCCTTCAAGAATGAGTGTCTTCAGCATTCATCAGCTCCCTGTGTCGGACCACACGAACGGTGCGGTCGCGGTAATATTTGCCGTACGGCACCCGGGCAGAGAGGCTGCCGAAATTATGGTGCAGCATGATGTTTTCCTGGTGCTCGTGATGACCGAGGTAAACAGCCGCGTGATTGGTTACCTGCGCCTGTATGCGCATCATGATCATATCGCCGGGACGCATATCAGCGGGGTCCACCTGGACAAAGCCTTCTGCCTCCCAGTTATCGTCGTAGCGATTTTCGCCCTGCTCCCACCACTCGTACGGTACCGAGTAATCACCCAGGTTAATGCCGTGCTCACGCTTAAACCACTCACGGATCAGCGACCAGCAGTCAGCAAAGCCCAGCACCCAGCGCCGCCCGGCGTAGTCCCGGTCCTCACGGGGTGCCAGCGTGCAAAAATCACCGTCCGGCCAGCTCATGATGCCCCATTCCACCCCGGACCAGTCGCACTGCACCCTGTCCATTTCGGACGGCACAAGCTGCACCACATCAGGATGCGAGTGGATAATCATAATGATTTCTCCCTGCTCCGATGCTGCCAGCTTATCCTCCGGAGAGATCGTGAAGGCCTCAGTGGGCGTTGCTGAAATATTCCGGCACGGAATGTACTGCTGCGCCCGTCCGGCCTGTACCACCACGCCGCAGGCCTCGTTCGGATATTCCGCGGCGACGTGGGCGCGGATCGCATCCATCAGTTTTTTTCGCATGGTTATTTCCCCTGAAGGTTTGCCGCCGGGAAGCCGCCAAACGGCAGCGGGTTACCCGTCCCGAACCGCGCTTCGCAGTCCTGCATCTGGCCGCCGCACATATCCAGCGCCGGCTTATCCGTGGGGGTGCCATCCTTGAGAAAATAGCGGTTCCCGTTGTAGTCGCACCCGGTGCCGGTGCGGTACCAGCCGCGCGTGCACCAGGTGCAGACCGGCGTGATCTGCCGGGTGGGCAGCTGCAGGTTCTGGATGTCAAAGGGTGAGCACAGTTCAAAGTCGACCTGCACCCGTGTTTCAGCGGTTTTGGCATTGACGTAAAAAAGCTGCACGCGCTCGTCCGCCGGGCTGGCGTTCGGGTTGCCGGCTGTCCAGTTGGCCGCGTCCAGGTATTTCGCCAGCGTGGTGTGGATCTTCACCTTCGCCCTCGCCAGGTCGTCGTACTCGAGACACAGCGCAGTCACATAGTTGCCGACGTTCGACACGGAAAGCGTGGGTGTGGGCTGCGCACCGGTGCTGGACAGCTCCAGGCCTTTCAGCTCGTAAGGGTAAGGGTCGTACTGCTGACCCTGCCAGATAATGGCAGGCAGGTTGTCAGCCGCGAATGCAGACCAGCCTGCAGAAGCAATATTGTGGGCATGGAAGCGCAAAATGGTATCCATGCCAAATTCGGTGCCGTCTATTTCAATCAGTTGGACTAACTGGCCCGGTTCCAGCTGCTGAACATCCTGCGTGAAACTCATATTCACCCCATAAAAAAACCGCCCGGAGGCGGTAAGTCATTCTGGATTTGAAGATAATCAGGGAGCAAAGGACTGCTCGAACGTGAACGCTACTGTCGCTTTTTTTCCGGAGGGGAACGAAACACTGAAGGAATCAGCCCTCATCCGATAGAGCTTCTTCTCCCCCCAGGGGTTCGTCCACCAGAACGATTTTGTAATGTGCGACATAAGGAACGCACGCAGCACTGCGGCCTCGCTTCGTGTGCCCGTCCAGTCAAGTTCCCAGACTTCGGACTTGTCATTGATCCCCATCCCGGCGATCTGTTTATACCCGTCGCCAAACTGGGACTGAAGCGTACGGGCGCTTTCCGTTCCCCGGGCAGTTTTACGGGTGCGCCAGCTGAATGTGTCTGTCACTGCTACCTCCTTGGGTAAAGTACACCACCCGGCCCCATCTCCTTCTTAAGCCGGTCAGTGATGGTCTGCTGAACAATGCCCTGAAGCTGCCGCGCCGTTCCGATGGTGTCTGCCTGGCTGGACTCGCCACCACCCTGCTGACTGACACTGACCGGTGCATAAACGCTGATCCCCCCTGTGGCCGCAGCGGGCATTCTGCCGCCACCGACCAGCCCGCCGGACGCGTAACCGCGCATCATGCTGTACAGATTCCCCACCCCGATCCGGCTGGTCGCCTCTTTAGTAAAAACGAACTCCCCGCGGTGCACCACCCCGGCAGGTTCATATTTACCGCCCGATCCGGTATAGCCGCCCCCGGCAAATCCAATAGCCGAACTGACAGCGCCCACGATCCCTACTCCCGCCTGTTTAAGGGCGATTTGCGACAGCATCGAAAGCGTTGAGCGGGTGAAGTCACCCCATTTTGCTTTACCGGTGGTCAGCATGTCGGCAAGGTTTTGCGTCATTCCGTCAAAGGTGCTGGCCGCGACATTTTTCATCTGGCCGTACGCGTCACCCGCAGAATCGGCGTAATCAGCCCAGGCGGATTTCCCACCGGACAGCCAGTCACCGCGCATTTTATCCTGTTCCTGATAATATCCCTGTAGCGCCTGCAGCTCTTTCTGGTAGCCCTGATCTTTTTCAGACCCGCCGCCATTTTTCCAGCCCTGTAGTAACTGAGCCTCTTCATTGCGCCGCTGTGCCGCACGACTGCTCATCCCCGCGCTTTCCGCCAGCGCCCGGGTTTTCTCACCCATCTGGGTAACGTATTTTTGCGATGTGTCCTGCAGACGGTTGAGGCGCTCCTGCGTGACGATCTGGTCACCCAGTTTTGCATTGATCTCTGCCTGCGCGAGCACCTTATCCTTGCTGGCGAGCAGGGACTTTTCATCTTCGGTCAGCGCCCGGGTTCTGGCAGCCTGTTCAAGGACCGTAAATCTGGCCTGCGCTTTCCATAATTGCTGGCGCTGCTGGCTAATCGTGTCATTGATATCACTGTGCTGACGCAATACCTCAAGCTGCGTCTGCAGCTCCAGTGTCTGCGCACTGGTGCTGTCGGTGAGTTTTGCGCCCCCAGGCGTCCTGCCTTTCGTCGGTTTTTTCAGGGAGTCCTCGTACTCCTTTTTGGCCGCCGCCATGTTGATGTTGTAATCCGCCTGCAGGATCCGGCCATCTTTCAGCGCCTTATTCAGCTCATTCTGTCGTGAGGTGTATTTCTCCAGCGCTGACTGCGTTTTAACGTAATTAGACTGCGCCTGTGCAGCATATTTCTGACGATCAGATTCCGCTACCGCTTCGCGGGAGGCATTCGCCTCATTCGCTTTGGAAATCCCCGCCTGCTGTTGCGCCATGTCCAGCGCCAGCCTGGCCGTTTCGCGGTCATTCCAGAACCGCGCACGTGCTTCATCATTTACATAACGGTCATCCTTTCGCAGGTTCCAGATTTCATCGGCATTTTTGAAAGCGGCTTCTGCTTTTGCCACCATTTCCTGCGCGGTATCGGGCCGACCGACATCAAGCGCCGCATCCCACATCGACTTGAAAGCGCGTTTCAGCGTATCGGCAGCAGTTTCAATCGACCCCATATTGTCGCGGATGGATTTGGTCTGATCGTTGAATCCGGCGGTGGCCGCGTCGTTTGCCGCCTTAAGTGCCCCGGCTTCATCACCGGCACGCTGCAGCTGGGCAACATGTGCTATCTGCTCGGCGGTGACGTTGTGAAATTGCCGGGCCATTGCAATGAGCCCGGATGTCGGGTCAGTTGTCAGCTTGCCATACGCAGCAGCAACCTTATCGACTGGTACACCCGATGCTTCGGTGAAGCGGGCAACGGCCTGGCTCATGTCGTCAAAATGGGCACCGGCACGCACGCCAGCGTTGATCAGCTCCGTCAGTGCCTTGCTCGTCTGATTAAACGTAAGACCGGCGGACTGACCGCTTCGCGCCAGCGTGAGCATCCGATCGGCAGTCAGCCCCGAAGCGTTACCGGAGAGCACCAGTGTTTTGTTGAAATCAGAGAGTGTGGACGACCCGGCATACCAGGTATACAACAGCGCCCCCGTCGCTGAAGAGAGCGCCCCAATACCAAGCATAACCGGCGAAATAGATCCCAACAGTGCACGAAAGGTTGGAATAACCCCACCAAAGGAGTCTTTAACCTGTCCGCCCTGCTGGAGAAGGATCAGCCACGGGCTCTGGCCGCCCGCCAGCTGCGTGGCGATATCGGTGAACTGCGCCGGGAGCATGCGCATCGCCGCGTTATACTGACCGACAGAGATGCCTGCCTTGCGGGCAGCGCTCTCCTGACGGCTGAATGACTGCTGGATCCGCAAAGCAGAATCGTTCGCCGCGTCTCCCGTTTGCCTGAATTCTTTTTTGACGTAGTTGATCTGCTCGTTAAATTTCGTCGAGTTGACGTCAAGATTAACGACCAGATCACCGACTGCCGTCTGGGCCATAGCGTATACCTCCAGAAATACCTTCCGCCTTCGCCATCAGCGCATCGTCGTCCGGCTCTGCTACAGCAACGGGTTCAGATACAGGTGAAAGAATGCTGAAACTGTCCGGGGATAATTCCGGGTCGGCAAAAAACAGGGTTGAAATGGTGTAGAGCAGGCCGGAGAAATGGGCGTCCAGCTGCGCATCATGAAAGAAATTATCCTGGTAGAAGATTTTCCAGTCGCCATACTCCGTAGAGGACATGCCAGCAAGCATGGCGCGCCAGTCAGGGCGACTGAACTCACGCGCCAGTTTCAGGACGAACGTCAGCTCACTGGCGAGGGCTTTTCCGCCGTAACAGGCTCTGCAGGTTCGCTGATGCCAACCTGCGGATCCTCCAGCTGCGGTTCAATCATGCCGGAGAGGAGTTTCACCTTAAAATCCGCTTCAGCAATAAGCTCCGTCGGCCAGGTCTGCAGGACTTCATCCTGAATTTTCGCCACTTCCGCCGGTGCGCCCTCAGGAAGCGTACCTTTCAGCGCATGACCATGCCAGAGCGACAACGCCACCAGGTAAGCACCATTTTTCACGGTGAGGGTGATAGCGGTCTGGAAATCACCTTCTTCAACTGCTTCCAGCTCTTTCAGGTATTCGAGGTGTTCAATGCGCTGCAGCGCGGACAGCTGGTACAGCGTCACGCTGCTGCCGTTATGCTCGAGCAGTTCAGTTTTAAGAAACATATTCACTCCGGAGTACGGGGCTCACGCCCCGGGATTCAGGAAACGGTCACCTTGCAGATTGCCGCAAAGTTACCGCTATTGGTCATGACAATAATTTCAACGGTGCCCGCCGCCACGCCGGTGACGGTCAGCGTTGAACCATTGACCGTCACTGTTGCTTTCGCCGGATCAGACGTCGCGACGCGGAAGGAAGCATCTGAAGCGCTGGCTGGCAGGACCGTCACTGCCAGTTGCGTGGTCGCACCGACAGCAACCGCTGCAGTGGATTTATCCAGGCTGATACCCGTCACGCCAATTACCGCAGTACCGCTGTCTTCTGCCAGTGAGGGTTTGCCGTTATTGGTGATCTTTGCCTTTCGGGTCATCACTTCTTTAGCCGAAACGGTCTTCCCAAGGCTGCTCACCCAGCCTTTAAAGACATCGACGGCGCCATTCGGGTACTTGATTTTGTATCCTTTAACTGTGCCGTCATCGAACCAGTTCACCAGGTCTTGCTGACCGCTTTCACCCGGCAGCCATGCCAGAGTAAAACTCGTGTCGCCTGCCGATTTCTGACCCTGCATGGATGAAGCCCAGTCGGCGTTGTCGTCATCGATATAGGTGTCGTCCTCTGACTCGGCGGTGAGTTCGCCTGGCTGCAGATCCTTGATCTTTGCCAGACGCAGCCAGTTAACATCCGAAAGGGGACTGGCGTAGGGATCGCCGCTTCCGGTGTAAATCCAGAGGGTGGTGCCGGCCCCTTTCGTCGGTGCCAGCGGGTTAGGTGTGGTCATAACGTCCTCACATTTCGTAGGTGATGGAATATTTCAGATCGGCTGAACTCCAGAGTCCGATATCATCATCGCGCTGGTAGTCATAGCCCTGCTGCACCATGTTGGTGATAAGGGATGCAAGCCCCGGGATCTCCGACAGAACCGGGTAAACACGCGCTTCCATCCATTCATCAAGCTCCGAATCAGGCACTTGGGCAGGAAGAAAGACTTCAACATGAAGAGTGGCCTGCCAGACATCGGCATCCAGTTCTTCCCCGGTGTACTCCGCGTCGGTGAGATAAACGGCGACGGCCGGGAAATCTCCCTCTTCGAGCACTGCTGGCCTGCCGTCAAAATAAATGGCGTCAGTACCAATCGCGCTTTCCAGCGCGTCAAGAATCAACTGTCGGATATCACTGTGTTTCATTTTGTCAGAATCAACCTGAGTTGGTTTGTAAGGGATGCCCGGAACTCTTTGGGCATATCCGAGTCCATGAGCTTCGGCAGCTCAGCTTTAAATGCCGTGGTAAAAGGGGCTGCCAGAGGAATGCTGACCACTTCGATCGGATAACGGGGCTTTGCTGTTCGCCTCATGACGTGCCAGCGACCATTTTTAAGCTGCTGAATGAATCCGCCCGGGAAACGGAACGGTCCAATGCGCAGCACGCTGTTGGCCCCTTTCTTATCCCGTTTTCTGCGGGAAAGGCGCACGCTGGCGGTACCGAGTTTTATGGCCGGTAAATTGCCACGGTTTACACGGACAAGCGCGCGGGGTTTATTAACCGTCGCACGTCTCAGCCTGGCGCGTTGCTTTACCAGTTTTCGCGGTACGCGAGTATCTTTCGACACGACTGCCACGCTTCGGCTGACGGCCCGGTTTGCCACGCGGTTAACGGCCTGTGCCGACGCACGCGGGACAGCCGTTTTGCTGATGCTGTTGAGATTCTCTATCGCCTGCTCAAGGCCTTTAATGGACATGCAGCCTCCTTAACGACGGCGGGTAGCGGCGGGCGGGCTCCCGTTACCCAGCCAGATATGGCATGATCCACAATCGTCAGGGCCAATTCGCTCAACCCAGAAAGCCCGCCCGTTAATCATCAGGGTGTCCATGCGTTCCAGCTGCTGAACAGTGGCGGTTTCCACAAACAGGGTCGGACTGGTACCTTCAACCCGAATCCCCACACTGGCATAACCAATATTCTCTGGATCATCGAAAACGCCCATCAGGGTGACACCTGACAAAGCGCCTGACATCACCTTTGCCTCTGCGCCCATCACACTGCGGATAGCGCCATCCGCTCGCGACATGGCCTCGTCAAAGAGATTATCGAAATCAGCCATTCGGTCCCCTTCAGACTTCTCTGGCCAGTCCCTTTGCGATCAGCTCTTCTGCATCCTGTTCGGATACGCGAATGATCACGCCGGGCTCAACGATGGAGACCGGTTCGTTACGCGTGGCATGCAGCGCGTCAATATGCAGGGTTGCCAGCGTTTCTACTGTTACTCGGTCATCGGTTGTGGTCGCTTTCGTTTTTTCTTTCGCCGCGTCAGCAATATCACCGTCGGTGCTGCCGGCGCTGCCGGAAGCATTCTCCTCTCCATTTTCACCGTCAACCGAACCGGCATCTCCATCCAGCTCCTCTTCAAGCTCAGCAATACGCATCGACAGCTCCTGGATGGTGCCGCTAGTATTCACGTCACGGCCCAGCATTTTGCCCAGCTCTTTCAGCCGGGCGATGAGTGTCTCTTTTTCAGTCATGGAAGCTACTCCGAAAAATGGCCCCGAAGGGCCACCGGGTGGAAATTACGCGAGTTTGACGGACACAAACTCGTCCGCGTCTGCCAGCAGCATCAGCGGCGCGGACTGGATCATGGTGAATTCACGGGCCGGGTCACCGGTCTGCACCCAGTTTTTTGGATAGCGTGCAGAGGCGTTAATGCCCTCGCGCTGCGCGTCTACATCCTGGATACAGCCATAGGTCCGCAGACCGCGCGCCTGTGTGTTACCCAGTACCATGGTGTTATCCGGCAGATAATTCTTCTGCACACCCCCTTCAACGTACTGACCGGCATACACGACGATTGCCACATCGCCGTACATACCCTTGTAGGAAACCGCCTGACCGAGATCCTTGAGTGCGGTTTCCAGCTCGGAGTTAGAGCCACGGCGGGTATCCAGCTTGTCTTTGACGGCCTTAAAGGAGCGGAACAGTGACCAGCCCTTTGGATCGAACACGATGATGTTGACCACGCCACTGGCATTCACTGCATACGTCTCGATGTCATCGGTCGGATCATAGGTTTCTTTGTCCCGGCTGGACCACGCCGCAGTACCCGCCTGAACAATGTTGTTTCTGGCGCTGCGCTGCATATCCACCTCCACCGGCTCGAATGCCTCTCCGGTCATGGTATATTTACCGCTGAGCACGGCGGATACGGCCTGCATTTCTTCTACCTGCGCAATCGCCAGTTCTTCATCTTTCATGTTCTGCAGAATGATGCGGCGGCGGCGATAGGCAGGATCAGCCAGGTTCTGTGGGTCTTCATCCGGCAGGCGTCGCAGAGTCATCTGCGGGTTTACTTCGTGCTTGGGTTTGACATATCCAGGCGTAAATTCTGAGGTTGTGCCACCGCGGGAGCGGATGACCTTGCCGGAAATAACAGGCGAGACATAGAGTGCCATATTCACCAGGCCCGGGATTTGCGACAGGTACACTTTCTCAGTACTGAAGGGATAGCTTTCGCGGAAGAAGATGCGAAGGAAAAGCGGATCGAACTTAAATTTCTTCTCGTTGACCGCCAGCAGCTGGGCAGTAGTATAAATCGACATAGATTTTTCCCGTAAAAAAAGCCGCATATGCGGCTTTTATGAAAGTTGAGGGTGATTAAACGATGCTGATCGCAGTACCGGCGAACGCGTTACGCTTGATATTTTCGTCGGTAACGGCAGATGGCCACAGCACATCTTCGAAGCGGAATGAACCGGATTTATAAAATGCCAGTTCTGCACTGTTCTGGTCAGCAGTAACCGCCAGAATGCCGGTTGCTGCACCTGCATGCTCGCCGTCCCAGACGGTTAGCTTGCCGGATGTAGCATCGAGCATGAGAGGGGTCATTGCCGGGGTGGATGCTGTCAGTTCACCAGGTGCATATGCAGTATGTGCCGGGTCACTGTTGCCGAGCGGCTGTAGATGGGTAAAAACTTCAGTCGTTGCCATAAGAGCCTCTTAAACGGGGGTGTTTAACAAATCTTCACCTGCTTCAGCAGATGCATTACCTGTCGATAACGCACCAGGTGCTGTTTCCATCAGACGATCCAGTGCCGTATCGGAACGCGCCTGGGCACTTTGCGGTGCAGCGGCCAGAATGCGCTGTGCGCTTTCGACCGTCATACCCGGCGTTTCGGCCAGTGCACGCGCCTGTGACTCACGTCCTTTCGCCTCTTCGCAGTTCAGGATCCCCATAATTCGGCCATTTTCGGCATTCACCGCTGCGGCGATCTGGGCACTGACCTCTGCCGGTGAAGCAACAACTGCAGCAGCGGTTTCGACAGTATTTGTCTGTTCTGCTGACGCGGTTGCCTGAATTGCATCCGCAGCTGATGCGGTGGTTACTTTTTCCATATTTCCTCCAGGGGAGTTTGTTTTTCTTTTGTTAAGTGACTCGCGCATTACGTTCAGCGCGTCAGTGTTATTGACCAGTTCTTCAGCCAGACCGGCATCCACCGATTCCTGGCCGGAAAATACAGCCGCTTCGGTATCCAGCACGGACTGAACGGACATGCCGGTATAAGCAGCAACCTTTTCGGCAAACATCCGGCGCGTGGCGTCGATTCGCGTCTGAAAATCATCGCGAATGTCTTTCGGTAGTTTTTCGTAGGGATTGCCATCAACCTTGTGATCGCCGCTGTAAATCAGGGTCACCTCGACGCCCTGCGTTTTCAGGGCAGCGCCGTAGTTGCTGTGCGCCATCATCACGCCGATTGAGCCCGTACGCGCGGTCTGGGTGACCAGACGGCGGGAAGCGGCGCTGGCGATAAGCTGCCCGGCGCTGCAGTTCATATCGTTTGCCAGCGCCCAGATAGGCTTGATATCGCGCATCCGCACAATAATGTCGGCGCAGTCGAATGCACCGGACACCATCCCGCCAGGCGTATCCATATCGAGGAGAATGCCGTCGACACCGGGATCGCTCATGGCCTGCTGCAGGCGGGCAATGATCCCGTTGTATCCCGTCATGCCGGAGTAAGGCTGCAGCGACCGGGTTTTACTGACCAGCGTCCCGGAAACGGGCAGCACCGCGATGCCGTTCGTTATCTGGTAACTACGCGACGGCCGGGGCCCCATCTCCTCATCATCACCAAAGAGCGCCAGCGGTTCGGCAATCTGCTCAGCACCCAGCGTTGCGCCCGACACCGTGTCCGTCAGACGGGTGATCCCCAGCTGGCCTGCCAGCGCGCAAAAGAAAACCCGCGCGTAGGCGGGTTCAAGCATCAGCGGCTCATTAAAGGCCATGCTGGCAATATGCGGGAGATTACGCAGTTCTGGCGTCATCTTTATCCTCCTCGTTTGATTTTTTCAGCCCAGATTCAAAAGCGGCTGCCGCCCAGGCCGGGGGTTTAAGGCCCGCGCTTCGGCGCTCCATAGTTTCACGTACCTGCTGAGAAAATATTTCCTGATAGTCATCTCCGCGTTTGGCGCACTCCTTCTCATAGGTGCTGAGACCGGCCTCGATCAGCATTACAGCCTCCTGCACCTCCTTCAGGCCATCAATAGCCATGCGCCCCGAACCGATCCAGTTTGCGTTACCCCATGAAGTTCTCGCTTCCTGGAAGCTGAACCTGGCTTTGGATGGGAGCGTGATAACACGGCGCGCAATCGCCTCTTCCAGCCAGCAAACAAACATCTGACAGGCCTGCCGGGCTGCGACGAACTTGCGTCGCCCCATAAAGAACGCCCAGGATTCATTGGCGCTGGCGCGTGCGGTGGAGTAACTCATCTGGGAATAGTTACGCGAGAGCTGCTCGTATGACACCCCCAGCCCGGCGGCGATATAGCGCAGCAGTGACTGCTCAAAGGTTGAAAAACCGTTATCCGTATCCTGCGCTGACTGCAGATTCAGTGAATCACCAGGCATCAGGTGCGGGACTTTGGCACCACCGAGCCGAACCGGCGCCGCGGTGTAATACGATGCCATCTCACCGAGCCAGCCTGTCATTTTGCTTTGCTGGTCTTTACTGTCAGAGCCGAGAATAAAGTCCATCGCAGTCTGTGTATCCAGTTCGCTTTCAATGGTGGCCGCATACATCGCTTTCACGATCGCACTCTGCAGCTGCGTGTTTTGCAGGGTGTCGAGCATCTTCATCTGCTCCATCACGCTGTAAAACACGTTAGCGCCGCGGGTTTGCCCGTCTTCAAGCGGCTCGAACACATGGATAAACGATGGTCTGCCCCCGGGCAGTTCGCGGGGAATATACGTCCATTTCTGCGCCATCCAGCCCGGGTAACCGTCCTCGCTTACGTAGTAGCCCAGCGCTGCACCAGCATCGTTTATGCTGACACCGGCACGGCAGTTTCGGGTGTCCCCCATGTTATTGGGATTGCTGACGCGCTTCGGGCTGACCATCTTGAATTGTGTGCGGAAGAGCCGCGTTGAATCACTGTCCCAGGTGGGCTGCACGCACAACTCACCGTTGAATGCATGCGTCGCGACCCCCTCACGGATCATCATCGTAAACGTTCGCTTGCGCTCGGCATCAATCCCGCAAAAGTCATCCTCGGCATACTCATACCAGGCGGCTTCCACCTCCCTGGCAAACGCGCGGCTCTCCTCTTCTTTAATGCCGAGATAACGCCAGCTCGGGCAGTAACTCAGTCTAAAAAATGACCCAACGATGTGATCCTGGTGAAGTTGCACGGCGTTTGCTGCGTAGCCGTTATTTCGTACAAGATCGTCAGCACGGGCATTTCCACGTGAGAAATTAGGCAGAAGCGCCGCATCAGCACTTTCGATGGGCGGATTCCAGGATCGCAACTGGCCGCCAAAGCCGCCGCCACCGCCGTGATACCCGGCATATTCGCGCAGGGATGTTTTACCGTCTGGTCCCACTAAAGCTGGTAATTTCATACGTAAAATCCTGCCGGTCCCCGGCGCCGTGAAGTGGGTCCAACCTGAGATTCAAGGTCAGCAATGTATTTTTTCAGCTCGCTCACTGAGGTAGCTATAAATTCCACCCTTCGACCATCTTTCTGTACCGTTGCCACCCGTTTACCCATCATGAGGTCATGTAATGCAGTGCGTGCTGCCTCCAGGTCAGCCTGTGTCGCCATTATTCTTCTCCGGATAATGCCCGGGCGTAATCCGCCAGGGTTTTGTGATTTTTACGCCCGCTGTCTTCCTCCAGCAGACTTGCCAGAAGAGAATCGAGATTAAGCTGCCATCGCGAAATGCTGATCCGCAGGGCTGCAAGTGCGTAGACAAAGCAGTCGAGCGCCTCATTTCGTCGCTTTTTGCTGTCCCAGACGATCTTTTTCTTACCGTCCACCCACTTTTCGACCTGCTCCTCAGCTGTCAGCTGCTGAGCTTCGGCTAAATCATAGATTTCAGGGTTATTCGGGAAATGCACTGCCCCGGCGAGGGGTTCACCGGCCTCTGGCACGAGGGTGAAACGGTTATAGATTTGCTCTTTTGCCGTATCGGTCCCCACTTCAGTAAGATAAACACCGTTTTTGTTGCGTTTACGCGGCATGCTGGCAACGGGTTTACCGTAGACAGATGCCCCCTTGATGGGTATCAGGCGGAACAGGCCATGCTTTTTCGAGCGGTTGTAAACAATGGTCGGGTCGATACCCCCGATATCCCAGCAGATACGTGAAACCGACATTTCCACGCCATTTTCCCGAGTGTATGTCCGGTTGATGACCTCATCCATCCTGAGAAGAGTGGCTTCATCGTCATGACGGCCCATGATGATCTGCCTGTCGATAAGCCAGCTTTCTTCGCCGGGCCCCCAGCCCCAGACCCGCATTTCATAACGGTCAAGCTGGGAGTCGATACCGGCTGTCAGGTAGGCCACCCGCTCCGGAACCGCGGCACCAAAGTGCTCCTTACGTTCGGCCATTACGTCAGCATCGGGACGGTCGCCAATTTTCGGCTCCCATGTCTCACCAAGCGTGGTGTTCACGAAAGTCTTACGCTTGCCGGTATCCCCTTTGGTTTTGATCCAGTCTTTGACGATTTGCACCCACGTCGTGAAGGGGCTGTAGGCGGTCCAGATATGGAAGGTGACGCTGTCAGGTGGGTCAATCTCGGTACCGGATGATGAAAACCAGCACAGACCGTCCCGCGTCCAGATCCCCGTCTCCCCACAAATGTAACGGGCCTGCGCAAAATTGAGTTCCTGCTGCTTAATCACGCAGGCGTTATGCTCGCAAAGATAGAACACGCTGGCAGGCTCACCCGGCACCCACTTGAAGCCGAACGGCGTCTCTTTATCGCCGAATTTCAGATACTGCTCTTCCCCGCAATGCGGGCAGGGAACGTGGAACCGCAAAAAATGCTGCGACTCTTTCGCGGCACGCTCAATCTGGCAGGTACCCCTGACTTTTGGCGTGGATCCGCGGATGGACTTGGGCCAGACCGAGCCCTCAATACGCTTATCACCCAGAAACGTCGGGGAGCCCTCTTTCTCGATATCTTCATCAAAGGCGGCCAGTTCGTCATAGCCCGCCACATCGACGGATTTCTCGCGATAGTTTTTTGCGGCCTTTCCCCCCAGACACCAGAATCCACGCCCGTTTGAAAAACGCTTCATACTGAGGGTATTGTCCCGGTGTTTTTTGCCATACCAGGGGGCCAGCGCCAGCAAGGTGGGAATATCACGGATTGTCGGCTCGACATGCGACTTCATAAAGTTTTCGGCATCGCCGTCAGTCGGCAACCAGATAAGGGAGTTTCGCTGCTTATGCTGGATGAAATACGCATAAACCCCGAGCAGCATCTTTGAATAGCCAACACGGGCAGATTTCACGACATTCACTTCACGGATATAGTCGTTGCCCATGGCATTCATGATCGCACGCTGGAAGGGTAAAGTTTCCCAGCGTCCCTCCTGATAAGCAGACTCTTTCGGGAGGTAATAGTTATCGTCTGCCCACTCAACTGCTGTCTGCGGCTCGGGCCGGAAGAACGAACGGAGCCCCGCACTCACAGAGTGCTGCAACCCCTTAGCCTGACTGTTCGATATATTCACTCAGCAACCCCGGTATCATTTCATCCAGCGCAGCTGCTTTGTTCATGGCCTTAATGACGTCCTTCTTGAGGAAATCAATATGTCGGTTTTCCAGTTCCGGGAAGCGCCGCTGAACCGACAGAGGCACTCCATCGAGAATACTGGCAATTTCTCCGGCTATCCGCGACAGCACGAACGTGCAGAATGCGGTCTCCACCACCTCAGCGGACTCTTTGGCATTTTTAAGTTCCTGAGCGTCAGCCTGTGCTCGGGTAAGACGGTGTCTCTCATATTCAATGGTGCCAGGTTGAAGATCAGACTCGGAGGCAATGCGCAGATCCTCAACCTCTTTCCGAAGTTTTTCATTTTCAATGGCAGCATCCCGCGCGGAATACCATTCGATAACAGCAGCGGAATCATACATAACTTCGTTCCCTTTCCCGCCTCCTCGCGCTACCGGCATCCCCTGGTCCTGCCAGTTCTGGATGGTGCGAACACTGACCCCGAAAATCTCGGATAAGAGTTTTTTGTTAACCTCCATTGCTCACTCCTGGCATAAAACAGAGAAAGGAAACGACAGACGCCAAATCACCATTTCCTGGGCTTCACCATTTCCTTTCTTTTGAAGGGGTGTTTTCAGTAAAAACAGCGAGATAGCCAGAAGAAGAGCGGAAACGGCAAATACCTGAAAATTTTCATAAATAGCGAGAATCTGCGAGGTCGCCGCCCCGTAACAGGCCGATATGCCGGAAAGGACCCGCAAACGATAATGGATGTCAATTGCATTAATGCGCATGCGATGCGCAATAAAAAAGGCCGCTGTTGCGACCTTGTGTTTGGGAGGTGAGATTAAATTAGTTTAATTTTTACGTCATAACCTTCAAGGCCTGTCATCGTTTCGCGAGGAACAAATTGAATTTCAGTAATTTCTTTTCCGGTTTTTTTTCGTAGTTCTGAAATTTTTTTGGCTATCAGAGCGGCAATGTCTTCCTCAGCCTTTTGCGTCAGAGCTTCAATTTTCATTTTTACCTCTTCTGATTCATTTACAGTTTCCATTCTCCAGCAAGGTGGCAGTTTTTGATTAACAGTCCTTAACCATAACTGTATATAAATTATAGACCATCAATATTGCAGACGCTGTATGCACAAGGAAAATGCCTGTATAATCAATTATATAGCGACTTTTCCATGTTAGTTCTGCTCACGTTGAAGTCGATAAAAAGCCCCTGTATCACTACAAGGGCTTTGGGCATATGGTGCCGGGTGCCTCCCGGTGAGTCCTGGGTTAACCACCCGTGACTCGCTGCTTCAGTCTTTCATGATGAGCGCCCGTGAAGAAGAGCGTTCAGGTTACTTAGCCCCGCCGCTGAGGGGGATTCACCATAATTTTTAGAGTGCTGATTCTGATATCATCTCACTCATTCACAGACTGAAATAACTTTTGATGCCGCTTACGTACAGTCAAAGGTATTTATTCACTGCATTTATCACTTCTTCTTTAGTCAGCTCCCGATCGGAAGCAACACAAATCTCGACGTGATCACCTGTTAATGAATGTATTCCGGTAAGCATTATTTTTAACGATACTTCATCACCGTTTGGGTAATTCCGTATAATAGCTGTTACAGGTTTAAGCACATTTACGACTTCTACCTGTTGGGAGTTAAAGAAGACCAAAACCTTTTTCATCGATTTGCCTCAATCTCCGTGCGTCTGTTTTAAGGCAATTTTCGCTTTGTCTTCAAAAAAACGCTGACACTTAGAAAAAAACCATGTTACTGCATGACCTTTATTAGCACTGCTTATCTTCCAGACCATATTACTTTGGTGCCACCAAGCGAACTATCTTTCATATACAAGCAATACACCTTCCTCATAACCATCTCAGGAGAGGTGATTTGAGTCTATACATAAAAAAAAGTTAAGCATCCATTAAAAAGAAAAAGTGCTGGGATGTGCTGCCTGCTGGCATAATTTAACGCGACAAACCCAGAAAGGTAGCATGATAAACTGGAATCATGCATGAAGATCAGGTGAAGTCTTTATCGTTTTCATCATCAACTGTACTCTGTAATGGCAACCATACTCATGCTTTGGTCGCGCTCATGTCTGGAGATTTCATCGTTCTGTAGTCACCCATAGCCAGTTCGGGATTGGCGCGCTCTATAATTTTATCTCATCAATCCTTACCAGATATACAGCCGGTTCTGTAATCAGAGATTCAGGAGAAGGCCATTGCTTGCATTTGCCGCCATTCAGCTGCTTCGATCTGGCGCGTTAGTGCTTCACGCGGTTACCTTCAGGTGGATAAATCAATGCTATCATCCACTGCCGGGGGATACTTTCAAAGCAAGGCGTAAGCCAGAGGAATGGATAAAAATCACTTAAAGTTGTAAAAGAATTGCAATTTCTAACGAAAGTGTTATTGTCCCCGCGCTACGAAAGCTAGAAGCACATAAGAAGAAAAATAGTTTGACTCAAAGTTGCCCCACACCGGGGCTTTTTTTTGTTTTTAGAATCACATCCCGTCTCACAATCGCAACCCGTCAACGTTTTATCCTTCCTTCATTTAAACGAACATTCCCAATTGAATTGATGAGTGCAACCACTTACTTGTCAGTGAATAAAGCAGCTTCGCTTCAAAGACTGTTCCCATAATGATATTTCAGTGAAGTAACTATGGTAATAGGGTAACGATATGCATTTGCATACCCTTATAAGCAGGCCGAATTTCCTGCTCATAAGGGTTTTCTTTTGTTAGCTTCACATGGGGTATAGTTTCTAGCAGCTACTTCAGGCACTGCGTATTGATGTATTCCTGCAGCACCCTTAACGCTGACTGGTCTTGCTTAATCCCGGCTCGGATACCGAGAACGTTTCGTCCAGCAGCGTCAGAGAGTTCGATGGTGGCATCATGGCCCACGCCGGAGGTGCTGGCTTCGGTTGAGGCTGACACAGGACACTTGCCTTTGACGAGCACCCGGCCACCATTATCAAGCTTGCGCTGCAGAGCATCATTTTCAGCTTTTGCATCGGCTAATTCCTTTGTGTATTTCGCATCCAGAGCTGCAACGTCGCGCTGACGCTGCTGCATATTGATTATCATGTCTTTCGCAAGCTTCAGGCTTTGTTCGGCAGTCTCGGCGCGCTGACGCTCGTCTTGAGCTATGCCATAGAACCAGAACGCGAGGGCACCGGCTACCGTCATCACGGCAAACAGAATCAGAGGCTTCCATTCAAAGGTCATTGCTGCTCTCCGCCAGGCACATCGATCGCTCCATCTCTCGCCGGTTCTGGAGGCCTTTCCACTTCATGCCACCAGCGTAAACCCAGCGCCGCATCTCTTCGCACGCTCCGTCGTGATCGCCTTTGTTCAGCTTGCGCAGCAGCGTGGACTTCGAGAACGCATCAGACCCAACGTTGAAGACAAAGCTGTAAAGTGCAGCGCGCTGATATTCGCCCAGCGACACCTTCACCAGATTGTCCACCGTCCGCTTTGCTGGCTGTAGGTCTTTCCACAAGAGGTTGTCGCAATCGCGATCGGTGTATTTCTTCCCTCTCACGATATCCCGGCCCGTATGGCCGTCGCACACAGTCCACACCCCGGCGACGTCTTTATACGCTTCGTACTTCCGTCCTTCCACACCATCCTTCCCGCCGAGAAACAGCGAGGCGATCAGCATTGCACCGCCACCAGCAGCGGCGATGAGTTTGTTACGCAGGCTACTGGTCATTGGCATTTATTCATCTCCGACTTTGACTGTTGGGCCATACTTCTCAAGCGCCTTAACCTGCGCATTGGCGACCTTACGTTTGAAGTACCAGTTAATGAGCCCTGTAACGATTATTCCGGCAATACCAGCCAGTACGCCGATGGCGCTCCATTCGTCAGGGCTCAGTTTTGTGAGGACGCCGTTCAGGATGGTTCCTCCTGAGGTGCCGAGGGCGACTCCGGTGACAAGTTTGCTCATACGGGACATTTCTCTCACCTCGCTGGGATGCGGGTGTTGTTTGGGTAGGGTTCAGGCTTTCCGGATGAATTAACGATAAGACGAGTGATGGGGGTTCCGGGAGCCTGAGATAAAAAAAGGCCCGCATTTTCAGCGGGCCTAACTGAGTTTAAATCTAAGTAGGTAGGCATGTTCCCCAGCCACCATCCGTATTGCAACTGTGTCGAGCAGCATTACTGACCGGTCAGGAGCTCCGGTTAATGGTTATGGCTTGGTTACGATTAAATAATAGCACTACTAACGAAGCGCATATAAAAAAAGCCTGCTTTTGCAAGCAGGCAATACTAAACCCAGGTATTGATACTAAGACAGGTGCCGGGTGCCTCCCGGTGACTCGTTACCAGTTATACGAGCCGCAAGCATATCTGCACTTAGCAGTTAACTGGATTGCCCCGCCGCACAGGGGGATTCACCTGACTCTTAACAATAGCAAAAGTTTGTCAGAATTCTAAAGTGTCGATGCTCAAACAGAAAACTGGAAGCAAGTTCCATTAAGCCATCGAGCGGCACGCTTCTGCGCAACGAAGGCAAGCTTCAGAGCATTTCTGACAATGTTCTGCTTCGTGCTTCCCACATTCTTCACCGCATTTCTGACAGACTTCTGCGCAGACCCGGCATAGCGATTTGGCAAATTCACTATCAAAGGTCATAAATTGCGCTGCAAGCCGACAAATATTCGCGCACTGCATATCGAGTCTTATGCACTCACGCATCATATCCACTTGTTCTTCTTTCAGACATGAAGCAGCACAATAATCACAGGCAGCCGCGCATTTGTAGCAGGCCTCGATGCATTCAGCATGGTTAATTGGCATATTTCGCTCCTTTCAGTCGTAAGCAGAAAACTAAGTCTGGTTACAGGAGTGCGATGATGCCAGTTAATAGGAGCGTTATTCCAAATTCGCCTAAATTGTAATTACAGGGAACGCATTCGAATAACGACTACCTTCATCAAATTCCGAAACGACTAACGATCTCATGATGGTGTAAGAGGACCTTCCAGAACTTCTGCTTCACCATTATCACAAATGGGATCCCCCTGCGTCAGGTGCCAGATACCGGTTACGGTCTTACCCGTTTCAAGGTCTTCCGTTTCTCCATGGGTATAGTAGGCAACCTGAACTCTGCCATTGTGCTGTATCCAGTAAAAACCTTCTCTCATACCTCACCCTCCCTCACTGAGGAGAGAGAGTAACCATTCTGATTGCAGGCTGGTGTTAGAAATACTTAATTATGAGTGAAGCGATGTAATGGTCCGCCATCGAGGATTCGAACCCCGAACCACAGAGGTAGAAGCTCCGTGCTTTCTCCGGTTGAGCTAATGACGGTAAAAAAAGACCAGCAGTGAATGCTGGTCAGAAACGCCGTTGTATACACAGTGGGCAGTTGCCCAGGTCACTCTAGTTATTTCGTGAGAGCATTATCGAATGCTAATTCAAATATAGCATTGCTAATAAAAATGGCACTATTTCTAAGGCCGTCCAAAGTCGGCCTTAGAAATAATTAATACTGAATTTGTGATGCCGGGTGCCTCCCGGTGATCCTGCGCCAGACCACAGAACCGCGCTCTATACACCTGCCATGTCTGGTCGCCCCGCCGCATAGGGGGATTCATCACAGGCACAGCCTAGTCTTATTCCTGCCATAAAGCTATTTATATCTGTATATTTATTCAGTATGAACAAAAAGACCAACGGTGCTGTGCTAGCCAGGGTCATGTAAAACAAAAAGGCCGCCAATCGGCAGCCTTAGAAATAAATGATATTGAAGATGTGATGCCGGGTGCCTCCCGGTGACTCTATGCTAGACCACAGAATCGCGTCATTCACCTCCCAGTCTAGTCGCCCCACCGCTTAGGGGGATTCACCACAGACGCAGCCTAATCGCTTTCCTGCAATAAAGCTAACTTTATCTGTTTATTTATTCAGTATGAACGAAAAAGACCGGCGATACTATGAAGACCAGAATCATGTAAAACAAAAAGGCCGCCAATCGGTAGCCCTGGGAAGAGATGATACTGAGGTTGTGGTGCCGGGTGCCTCCCGGTGACCCTGTGCTAGACCACAGAACCGCGTTTACAAACCCGACTCGTTTTGCCTAGCCGCCCCACCGCTGAGGGGGATTCACCACCGGGGCACTCTACGTGGCTTGCATCTTAAAAGATACATATCATTTACTATTTATTAATAATAAAAAACCCCGCCGGAGCGAGGTTTCGTAATTTGTTTGATAAAGGCTTTTCGTCGCTGCCATCGTGGCGCAGCTCTGCCAAGCATGAATGAATTATTCATTTTTCTGGCCCGTTTTCAACATAAATTGAAATATATTTTAATTGGCCTCTCAGTTTTGCTGAGTTTTCATCTGCCGGCGCACAGTCAAAAAGACCTTTGCCTGGAAGATTTCTAGGCACCAGCGCACGCGCTTACGCGCTTCGCCGTCAGTTAGCCAGGGAGCCACGTGCTGCAGTTCCCGGGTGATGTCGGAGATCTTCTTCCGGGTGGTATAGAACTGCAGGCCAACCAGATACACCGGGTCGTGCAGGTCGAAAGTGTTCAGCATGATCTGCTCGATAAAGTCAGCATCATCGCGGCGCTCGCTCTCTTCGATTAACGCTGACAGAGTCACCGGCCACAGAATGGCCCGGGCACGCAACGCCGCCTGCACGCCACGGAACCCCTCTTCCCTCGCCTGGCCCAGAGCCTCAGTTATGCGCGACAGCTGACTGTCCGACCACTCCGATTGCTTGACCTCAGACCAAAACTGGCTGCAATTCTCCAGGCGGTATTGCGCGCGGGTTTTACCGCCGGCGCATTCGCCCCAGACCGTCAGCAAGGATTTGATCCACGCTGACTGAACGCCCGTTAATGGCGTGAACTTGCCGAGCCAGCTTTTACGCGGTGCAGATGCTGCTTTACCCAGACCTTCGATATGAATGCGGCGTTGACGTGGTGTCATCCTGTACTGCTCCTTAAGCCAGAACGCCGAGCGCAAAGGCCCGGTCCAGCACTCTGATTATCATTTCCGGTTGAGTACCGTGCTTACGCTCGAATTTCACCGGATCGTTATGTAGTTCGGTATGGTGCTGACGGCAAAGGGGGATCACGAGACTGTCGTGCGCCTTCGTTCCCATGCCCCCCTGCCCCCAGCCGATTAGATGGTGTGGATCATCTGACGGCCTGCCGCAGCACTCGCAGGGCTGCGTCTTAACCCATGCCAGATATTTGGGTTTGTCCCATCGGGCCCGCTTTGGCCGTTTCATGAGGGTCTGCGGTGATTCAGGTTCCACCAGCACGCCCACGACTGGCTTAATGGCTGGTGGTGTGGCTGCCGGTGCTACTGCTAGCGTGCGGGCCTTGTCAGCGATGATGCTGGTGGCTGGGACCGACGGCACTATCTCGCTCTCGCGGTACGTTTGTTTCTCCGCCGGCAGGCGCAATGCCTCGCGGGCAACGGATTCAGGCAGCGCATCGGTGACGCCGACACGAACAGCCCACCAGCACAACTCAGGTAGGGATATCTCGCGGGACTTGTCGATCGCCAGTGCCGACCGCGCAGTGTCCAGCACCCAGTCGATGACGTTCTGGCGCACCAGCTCCGCCAGACGTTCGGTGTACTGCTCGCTCAGCCGGTTGTCGCAGTGGCCGCAGAGAAGGATCGCGCCGGGCTCATGCCGCATGGTGGTCAGTTCGTGATAGTGGTAATCGCTGTGCTGGTACTGGCAGGTGCCGCCGCCGTGGCGCAGCAACCAGTATTCCAGGCCAGCCAGCCCACCAGCAGCGGTGATCACCTTTTCGTGGAGGAAGAACGGACGCAGCGCCGGATTGGCCGCCAGCGGCTGCCGCAGTTCGGGAACTCGCCCGGTCTCAAAGCTGGCCATGCTGGCAGGCTGGCTCTCCACCAGCACGCGCCCTGAAATGAACATGGGCATCAGCTCGCTGCCGGGTTTCAGCAGCACAACGCCCAGTTCCCGGGCGATAACCGGTTTCAGCAAGGCGCGCATCAGTCGATCTCCCCGATGATGATCTGCCCTTCTTCGCCCCAGCGCTTCGTCACGCGAGAATCCCAGATATGTGCGTCATCGGCATAGATGGCATCCATCAGGGCTTTTTCTAGGTTGTCTTTGTCAGGTTTCTGCTGGTGGGGCTTTCCCGCCATTTCCTGCCGCTTCTTCTTGCTCCAACTCGGGGGCATCGGGAGAATAAACGTAATGTGCGCGCCTGCTTCCGGCAGTTCGACACCCAGCAGACGAACGTGATCGCAGAACGCGCGGTACCGGAGAACCTCCGGCCGCTTTTTCCATTTATCCGCCCTGGTCATCCTGGGTTTGCCCATCGGGGTGATGTTGTAGGTCTTCACGCTTCCCTCCAGAGCTTTTGCTGGAAGGTTTTATCCTGACGCGGGGCTCTGTTTGCCTCAGGCAGATAAGCGGTGAGCGTCCAGTGGATGAGATCGAAATCAAGGCTGCGTACAGTCCGCACGTCATTAGCGCGATAGCGGGCCTCAAGCTCGTCCACTTCTTTCGTTGAGAGCTGGGTGTGGATGAAGCTGGTTTTCTTCATGCTGCCACCTGTAAGTGCGCAGGCAAAAAGAAACCGCTGATTCCGAAAGGAACCAGATTAAGTTTTTGTTTGGTAGGTTTTTGCGCCATGGTATCTCTCCAGTGGCGCAGCAGGTATAGGTTGTTCAGGCCTATGACGGGAGTTTAACAGAATTAAGCGAAACGCGGTAACCTGCCCGCTCCAGCATCTGCGTAAAGAGAGTTGGCGACCCTACAATCTCATCATCCAGAAGCGGCGTAAACGACAACTCATCACCTCGCCTGTACATCAGCGCGCGATCAAATTCAGGAAATGAGTGCAGCCGTGCAACGATAACCCCATCGTGACATCTGATGACTGCATAACCCTTTTTTGGAAATTTTTCTGTTTCTTTCACCGCACCCTCCACCCAGGAAACTAATTACATGCTGAATTAATAAAACCAGTCGTCAGCGCTTTCCCAGGTCTGCTGGAGGATCTCTTCTACCTTCTTCTTCGCGTCCTTTTCACCGCCCAGAACACTTAACCCATCTGAGCCTGTTCGTCGTATAACCAGGGTGCAATCCCCTACCTGATCCTGCAGTCGTGTTAACAGTTCTTTTTCCAGAGCCGGGACAGCGCCCTTAGGAAGTTCTTTATTTCTATCAATGCTTAACTCAACTCTCATAATAGCCTCCGCTGCATTTACTGTATGAATATACAGTATACCTGTAGGCCGGTTTGATCAATGCTTTAGGCACACAAAATGCCAATAAGAACTATGAAAAATGAGAGCATAACCCCGTTTGCCGCACGGTGTGCAAATCGCTCGTTCCAGTCTGTAAAGTTCAATAAGCGCTAACAGAGTCCCGCTTACAGGGGAAGTTAAAGAATAACTTCCGTTTTGTGCCAATAGCGGACGTTATTAAGCTCATGCAGTATGGATTAACGAATAAAAGGCATTATATTTTGTCCTGATTGACACGGGATGAAAGCTCCTGATGGCTCTCTTTTCGCTCGCTGTAACGATCCGCAAGATAGCCGGTTTGTCCCTTAAGCAGCAGCGTGATTTTAAACAGCTCCTCGGCTACATCGACGATGCGGTCATACCATGACGAAGGTTTCATACGTCCATTTTCATCGAATTCCTGCCAGGCTTTAGCCACAGAAGACTGGTTGGGGATCGTAAACATCCGCATCCAGCGGCCCAGAATACGCATCTGGTTCACTGCATTGAAGGACTGGGAGCCGCCGCAGACCTGCATTACCGCAAGTGTTTTGCCCTGTGAAGGACGAACCGCGCCTTCACTTAATGGTATCCAGTCGATCTGCGCCTTCATAACTGCGCTCATAGCCCCGTGCCGTTCCGGAGAACTCCACACCATCCCGTCACACCATCTGACCAGACCGCGTAGCTCTGTGACTTTAGGATGCGTGTCCGGAGCATCATCCGGCAGGGGTAAACCGGAGGGGTTAAAGAGTTTTACTTCCGCGCCCATTGCCGTCAGCAGGCGACCAGCTTCTTCCGCGGCAAAGCGGCTGTAGGAGCGCTCTCTTACTGAGCCATACAGGATTAGAATCCGTGGCGGCTCCTGCAGGTGCAGGCGTTCAGCGATGTGTTGATCAAAGCATTCGGTGTTCAGGGCAGGAAATTGTTCCATTTTTCTCCTCCGGAAAGAATAGATGATTTCAAAGTCAATACATATGATTTACCATATGTATATTCTAAAGGGAATGGAGTGATAAATGCTACAACCTGTTCAGCTTTTCAAAATCCTGTCGGATGAAACACGGCTCACCATCGTCATGCTTCTCCGGGAGTCCGGTGAACTGTGCGTCTGCGATATCTGCGCGGCCACCTCCGAATCGCAGCCCAAAATCTCGCGACATATGGCTATCCTGCGCGAGGCCGGGCTGGTACTTGACCGTCGTGAAGGCAAATGGATCCACTATCGTCTGTCACCCCACATACCGGCATGGGCAGCTGAGACAATCACTACGTCCTGGCAGTGTATGCGGGAGGATGTGCGTGAATGGCTGGATAAATCAGCCTGCACCTCCTGCTGAGAAAGAAAAACACATTTACATAATCATATATAACGGAGTCTGAGATGCTTCTGGCAGGGAGTATATTTTTACTGACGCTGGTACTGGTGATCTGGCAACCCAGAGGCCTGAGTATTGGCTGGAGCGCGAGTATTGGGGCTGTGCTGGCGCTGGGAACCGGTGTCATCCATATCGCTGATATTCCCGTTGTCTGGAATATCGTCTGGAACGCGACAGCAGCATTTATTGCAGTCATCATTATCAGCCTGCTGCTCGATGAGTCCGGCTTCTTTGAATGGGCTGCACTACACGTCTCCCGCTGGGGTAACGGACGTGGCCGCCTGCTGTTTACCTGGATAGTGTTGCTCGGTGCCGCTGTTGCTGCGTTGTTTGCCAATGACGGCGCCGCGCTGATCCTGACGCCGATTGTGATTGCGATGCTGCTTGCACTGGGGTTCAGCCAGGGCGCGACTCTGGCTTTTGTCATGGCCGCAGGATTTATCGCAGATACGGCCAGCCTGCCGCTCATTGTTTCTAACCTGGTGAATATCGTCTCGGCGGACTTTTTCGGTCTGGGCTTTACGCAGTACGCCTCCGTTATGATCCCTGTGGATGTGGCAGCGATTGCGGCCACCCTGGTCATGTTGCATCTCTTCTTCCGCAGGGATATTCCGGCCACGTATGACGTTTCGTTGCTGAAGACGCCTGCCAGTGCGATCAAGGATCCGGCAACCTTCAGGGCGGGCTGGATTGTCCTCTTATTGCTGCTTGTCGGTTTCTTTGTCCTGGAGCCGCTGGGGATCTCGGTCAGTGCGATAGCGACGGCTGGCGCAGCAGTGCTGTTTGTGGTGGCGAAAAGAGGTAATGCCATCAACACCGGGAAAGTCCTGCGCGGTGCGCCATGGCAGATCGTTATTTTCTCGCTCGGCATGTACCTGGTGGTCTATGGCCTGCGCAATGCAGGGCTCACGGATTACCTGTCTGGCGTGTTGAATCTTCTGGCAGATAAAGGGTTATGGGCAGCGACGTTCGGCACCGGTTTCCTGACGGCATTTCTCTCATCGGTGATGAACAATATGCCGACGGTACTGATTGGCGCGCTCTCGATTGACGGGAGTACGGCGACCGGCGTCGTCAAAGAGGCAATGGTTTATGCCAATGTGATTGGCTGCGATTTAGGCCCGAAAATCACCCCGATTGGCAGTCTGGCAACCCTGCTGTGGCTGCATGTGCTTGCTCAGAAAAATATAAAGATTACCTGGGGATATTACTTCCGTACCGGCATTGTCATGACTGTGCCGGTGCTGTTTGTTACTCTGGCCGCGCTGGCGTGGCGGCTCTCTGTCACTTTGTAATGAGATACTAATATGAGCAATATAACCATCTATCACAACCCGGCCTGTGGCACCTCACGCAACACGCTGGAGATGATCCGCAACAGCGGTAACGAACCGACGATAATTTATTATCTCAATACCCCTCCGACCCGGGATGAGCTTATTAAACTTATTTCAGATATGGGAATTACGGTGCGCGCCTTGCTGCGTAAAAACGTTGAGCCTTATGAGCAACTGGGACTTGATGAAGAGAAATTTAGTGATGAGCAGTTGATTGATTTCATGCTTCAACATCCGATCCTGATTAATCGGCCGATTGTCGTTACGCCGCTTGGCACTCGTCTTTGCCGTCCTTCAGAAATAGTGCTGGATATTCTACCGGAAGGCCAGAAAGGAGCGTTTACCAAAGAGGATGGCGAGAAGGTCATTGACGAAACGGGGAAGCGGGTTAATTAATCAACCCACTTCAAAATATCGGACGCCTGTTTACGCTATGCTGGCGCCCGATTTTCGCTCATAACCGCCCTAAAAATCCTTACCGGGCGGCTTGGTAATAGTTGATCCTCAAGCTTTAGTTTCATTTCGCCGTCATACGATGGGTGTAACGCTCCATGTCAAAGTCGATAACTGCCCGCTGGTCGCGGAAGACGCCGCAGCGTCCGTGGCGGATAAGATGACCCTGCTCTATGGCAGCCCGGATGTACTTCTCGGCGGTGGTGCGATGCAGGCCGAACATGGCGACGACATCATTGGTCGTAGCGCGGCCATTCTTTCTTACCAGCTCGATAATCCAGGCGATGAACAGGGTACGTTCCCTGTGTGTTTTTGGTCCTGGCATCAGTCAGGCCCTCCCCACCTGGCGCAGGCACTCTTTGCGGCGTTTGGCGATCCGGGCAACCTCCACAGAGCTGCAGGCAATGCCGAACATGTCCGAATACACCGCTGCAGCGCGGCGCCACAGCCCCTTTTCTTCCAGCGCCTTCGCTTTCTGTTCAGCGGCCTGCATCTTCACCGGGTCGCTTTTCTCCTCCATGCACGGAAGGATCACATCCGGAATATCGGCATGTGGTACCGCCGCATAGGTGTACTGAACGCTGTTGCGGGAGCGGGTTATCACTCCGTCGTCACTCAGCTCGCGCAGCAGTTTGCCTGCTGTTGCACCTGACATATCCAGCGCTTCGGAAACATCGCCGACGGCGCAGTTCGGTTGGTAGCGCACAAAAACTGCCACCTGCTCTTTCTGGGTTAATGGTTTGGTCATTGGTCATTACTCGATTTAGTTGGTTAAACCTGCCGCTTTGCGGCGCTTGTACTCTTCCATCAGCAGCTGCGCCGGAGTTGGCCCTGCCGGGTGCTGCGGTGCTGCAAGCTGGCGGCGAATCGGCGGTACCGAAAGGCCGTTACTGACGTGCTTGCTCCATTTTGTTAATAGCTTCTCTGCCAGTTTTTTGAGTTCCCCCTCTGTCATCTGGCGTTCCACGCCCGTTCTGCGCATCTCAATGCAAATGTGGTACAGCACTGGTTGCGACCACGGATATTTATCGCTGCCTGAGTATCGATATGACTCGTTGCGCCAGCGACGGTACTCCGACATGACACATTCGGACGTCAGGCCGAAGTGGTTAGCGCCGCTCTCTGAAACGAGCGATACAAACTCAGCAAGATCCGGCGGCCATGTGTTTCCAACCGCGCACCGCTCCATGCACTGCTGGCAGACCATCTTGATTTGTTGTTCATTCATCGAACCGACTTGGGCTATCCAGAGCGCCGAAGGCTCCGCCCCATTCTTCTGCGTCCACCGGTTCGAGAATATTTCCCCCATGACCTGCCACAGGCGCCATGCTGTTTCCGTTGCCATCAAGTCCATTACGGCGGCGCCACTCTGCGTGGGCTGACTGAATCTGCTGAACAGCCCTGGATGCTGTAGGCTCTCCCCGAACTCCTGCATTGTCTTTACCTCCGGTTTCCGGTTGTTTTTTCGATCTCACCAGCACGATGTGCCGTGCAAATTTCTGTTCCCACTGAACCTGGGTAAACACCTTGCCCTCTGACTCCCAGTACGACGCGAACTCAGCGAGCTCTGTGACAAGGTAATCAGGGTCGGGCAAAGCGACTCCCCACGTCGCCGCGCGCTGGCGAAAATCTCTGGACGGCAGCCACGCGCTGGTCATGGTGAATTTACCGATCGGCTCATCCAGCCCTTCGAGATATCTCGGCTTTTGAGGTTCGTCCTGATGAGGCTGAACCACGCTTTTCTCTTCGCGCTCGCTAAGAGAGGGGGTTATTACTTTCCCTTCCGTATCCGTATCCGTATCCGTATCCGTCAGTGAGGACTCATTGATAACTCCATGAGGGCTCACTGAGTCCTCACTGATTCCACCTTCGTTTTTTACTTCGGGCTCAGTGAGTGCAAGCGGCGACGGTATTTTTGTGGCTGAGGGACGATTGATTTTCTGATGCTTGGAAAAGCCCTTAATGCACAGGTAATCACTACCACTCACTGAATACTCAATGAGTAATCCATGAGTAATAAGCTCGCAGATGAGCGGCTCGCAGTCGATACTGTCTGCCGGGAATATCTGCATCTTGATGCGCTTCGGTGATCGTTCCAAGCAGCCCAGGTCATTAGCGAAATTAAACAACCCGATAAACAGCAAGCGGGCTGGAATTGAACACTCCACCACCTTCTCATCTGTCCAGAATTCAGGTTTCACTGTTCTGATACGGGCCATCTATATCCTCGTATTAACCAGCAAAGCTGGTAGTCATTGGTCAAAACTCGATTACAAGAACTGTGGCGCTACGGCACTAATACTTGCCAGTAGTGGTCCCGCCGTATCGGATGGCAAAAGGCTGAACAAAGCTATTGCTGCTTCACGGATCTCCTTTTCCAGTTTCTGCAAAGGAGCGCCCAGTAGCTTCGCCTGTAGGGCCTCGCTGCATTCTTTCATTGCGCTTGCCTCTAATTCGGCTTCGGTTTTACCCTGGCGAAGGCCATGCTTTCTGGCGATCTCAATCGGCATGGCGATGCTGATTGCGTTCGCGAGCTTCATGACGTAACCAGTGTACTTAGTAGAGTTGGTTTCATTTTTTAGGTAGCGATAAAGGTTCTGTTTATTCACAGTGATACCTCGCCCGCCCTCTTTAGCCCACTGTTCGGCCACCAGCTGGGTAACAACGTCCTGCGCCTGGCCGGGCAAAGTAAGCTCCCATTCACGAACGGCTGTCAGGATCACCTGGCGCCGCAAATTGTCTCTGCGGCGAGGTTCATACTGATTTTTAGTTTTCAGCGGAGCGATAGCCTTTTGGTTATCATGCTCATAAGTAATGGCTTGCATTTGAACTCCTTAACCATCTGTTAGTGGTGGGAAAACCTCATCTAATGAACAGCGCGCCCCCAGAGCATTTAGCGCGGCTACGATACGGCGGGAGTCTTCCAGGCTTGGCGTTCTCAGATTCGATTCATAGTTCGCCAAACGCGGTTGGTTCCAACCAATCTGTTGTGCAAGCGCCAGCTGGGAAATGTTTGCTTTTTTGCGATAGTGAGAAATTAGGTTCATCCGACTCTCCTGTAAGATGTGAACATTACTCACATATCGTGAATTGCATGTCAACATAATCGTGAATCGATAAAGATTCACTATGCGTGATAAAATCGACTCATGAAGACAATTGCAGAACAGATCGGCGAGCGTATTAAAACGCTGCGCATTCAAAAGGGATTGAGCCAGGCCCAAGCTGCAAAGTTATGCGGGTGGTCAGCTGCGTCTCGTCTCGCCAATTACGAATCCGGGTTGAGGAACGTTGGTGCTGACGATGCAATGGTTTTAGCTAGAATATTAGGCACCTCACCAGGTGAACTGCTTTTCGGTGACCGTGGTGATGAAGATAAATGGCTTACAGAAAAACAAAGAGTAATGCTCAATTTGTTCAAACAATTACCTGAAACTGAGCAAGACAGAATGATTGATATCTTCCAGGTCAGGCTTAAAGAAATTGATGAATACGTTGAGAAGTACCTTCGCGGAAGATTCAAGCCAATGGATGACCAGTCTGATACAAATAGCTAATTAACTCATACCATCCATAACCAGCCACCCGGCTGGTTTTTTTTCGTCCTTAAATCAAAATCCTCACGTTTTGTGAAAAATAAAATTCACTTTTTGTATTGACGTAATATTCACGCCATGTGAAACTTCGAGCACACCAAGCAGCAAGTAAGTCATTCAGGCAGGACGCCCATGTAGTAGCTGCCGGCGGCATATGAAACACCGGATGAGATGACAAAAACTAACGCGCAGCAGGCTTTACCGTTCCGTCGGCCAGACGTAAATGGCAATAAGGAGATGACCATGATCGACTACGCACGTAACCCCGTAAGACAGCAGGCTATTCGCCTAAACATCGTTGAAGTTTTAATCCGCAAGTTCTGCTACTTCATGGCGCAGAAAGGTAATCCAGAGCTCAACGCATGACCTCGCTCTTCGCCTTAATCGTTACCGTCTGCGCCCTCACCGGGGAATGCTCAGACATCATGCTCGGCGTTTATAACACCGAGGCGGTTTGTGAAGCAGCTGCCGCAGAGCAGCATGTGAAAGGACAGTGTTACCCGTACAAATCGGCTGACGACCATCAGCCAGCATTACATTTTTAATCGAGTTTTGACCAATGGCTGTTACCAGCCTGATGCCAGGTGCACATGGCATCGTGATGGTAATCCCACCATCGCAACCTAACAGGAGTCGATGACCTGTTCTGGTTAAATTGGAAAAGTTTTCTTTGCCCGTCACCCGTGGCGGGCCTTTTTCCGGAGGATTTATGTCAGCAGATGAACTGGCATTGCGATACAGCAGCGCGCCAGCTGAAGAGCTAATCGGCATCCTGCCTGTGCTTGAAGTTAAAGAGGCGTTGCGCGAAGAAGTCGAAGAAGAAGTATTGGACGATGTATGGCAGGAGCATCAGTTTGAAATCGAGGCTGTTCAAGAGCAGACCGACGAGGCAAACCGTCTGGCGCAGAAGTTTGAACTGGCTGCAGAGTCGTTCGGAACGGCGATAAAGCTGGCACTGACCCTTCCATACGACGAAGCAATCCAGGTGCTGCAGGATGCCATTGAAGATAACCCTGGCTACGGCCGGGATCCGGTGAAGGGATAGGCCATGGAATTTGGAATGAAACGAGTGATGGCGTCCGTCCAGGCTGTTGCTGTTCTGGATAGAATCTACTGCGGCAAGCCAGTACCCCTCGCCACACTGAGTAAAGAATCGAAGCTCTCGGTTTCCTACCTGGAGCAAATTTTTAAGCGGCTGCGCAGCGGCAAGCTGGTCAACTCGCACAGAGGCCCAGGCGGCGGATATAGCCTTCGTGACGGTGATATCTCAGTTTCAGCAGTCATCCGCGCAGTCAGCAAGATCCCGTCGAATACCACGTTCGACCCGGTGCTTGATGCACTTGATGGAGTGCTTATCTCTCAGCTGGCGAATAAGCCCGGCGCCCAATAAGCACAAAACCCGCGCAAGGCGGGTTAAGTACCCGGTCAGCCGACCAAAGCTTTCCGGAATCGAGTTTTGACCAATGACCACTACCTAAGCAGCGCTCATTAGCTGTTGGGTATCTTACACCCAAACGAGGCTCCAAGATGGAATTTTTTAATCATATTAAGGCAACCCAGAAATCAGGCAAACCTGACGCCGTCTACTGGGGGACATTTAAAACAGAAGCCCGCGCCAATCTTGCGCTGGATGTTGCACTCGAAGATGCAGAAATTGAAACTGGCCGCGGGAAAGACTACCTCAAGCCGATCCGTACAGACATGCCGGTTGTGGATGATCTGCCCGAAGAAGGTGTCGTTTGCTTTGAGTTCTGTAAGCGCTACACCCTGGCCGACGACCAGCGCACCTGGAAGGTGATCCCCGATGGCTCAACTCAGGGTGAAACCACCCCCACCCCGGTGGTGACCTGCGATGCAGATCTGCATGCCGCGCCTGTAACCTCTACTCACACCGCAGTCGCCGACAACACCTCCCTGCTTGAAAATCGCACCCCGGCTGTCCGTTTCGCCGTCCATCTGCTGGGTGACAAATACCTTTCGGAGATCAGCCAGGAGCAGCAAATCGTTGCCAATGAACTGGCGACCGATGAGGAGAATGCTTACTTCCAGAATTTGCTGCAGGCCAAAAATGACGTTGCTGATATTGGTGAACTCAGCCTGCATGCCGAGTGGAAACTGGTGCAGGCCGTCAAAGAGGTCTTCCCGCTGGACAAAGAACACGAATACGCGCTGTTTGCCGCCTTCATGGATGGCTGGATTAAGGCCGAAGACCGCAGCCAGCTGGTTGAGGACTGGAAGAGTGGCAAGCTTCCTGCCAAGGATGAGAAGCCAAAACCTCTGTATGAGTATGGCCTGAAGATCAGCGAACACGACGATGGTGGTGCCCACTACCCCGTTTGCAAAATGCCTTTCCGCAAACAGCTGCTGGCCCAACTTACGGTGGACGAACTGCGCCATCACATCACCCGCAGCGAGAATGCAGAGCTCTACGCACTGGAAATGGATACCGACAATGGCTACGTCCAGGATCTTCTGCTCGTCGCTGAAAACTTCCCGGAAGTTAAGGCTTTTGATACCAAAGACCTTTGGCGCTATACGAGTGCCATTCGCAAAGTGTTCAGCAAGGATAAACGCCATGAGCTGGGCCTGCTGCTGCAGTTCACTAAAGGCTGGGTAGCCACGCCATATATCGACCGCGGGATCCTGACGCGTGAATGGGCCGCTGGCAACCGCATCAATCACGTGCAGCGCACCGACGCTGGCACCAATGCCGACGGCGGGTATGTAACTGATCGCGGTGAAGGCGCGCATCACACTCTGGAAACCCTCGATCTGGAGATCGCCAGCGCCCTGCTGCCGATGGACTTCAACTATCGGGAAATCCCGGGCAGCATCGCCCGCCGCGCCAAGGAAATCATCGAGAAAAAAGAAGAACCATGGAAATCGTGGAGCAAAATTCTGCGCAACCAGCCCGGCATTCTGGCAGTGAACCGCACAGCCATCTTCAACCTGGTGCGCATCGCGCCGGAGAACATTCATCTGACGCCTGCGGCTCACCTTGAGTTCGTGAACCAGACAATGACGGCTGAGTTTAACGCTGCAACCGAACTGCTGCCGATCCCTGCAGCCTCCGCCGCTCTGGTTACGAATGAAATAACCACCAATCCTGCAGATGAAAAATCTTCTCGAGCCCCCCTCTGCACTCACGAGGAAAACCTGAAACGCGTACGTGAAGAGGGCGCACGCCGTCGTGCGGATGAGGCCAGCAGTCAGCCGCAGGTCGCGAACCTCGGCGGAGGCGTATTCGCCATTGATGGTCTGATGAACGAAAAACAACCAGAAAATGATGACCGTTCACCGGTTAATAAGGAGACCACCAGCGATGTGCAGATGGAAGAGACTGACCCGGCGGAAGGAAAAACTGGTAACCCGATTCAACCAGGCGAAAGCGCTGATGCAGCTGATCCGCAAACAAATGCTGTAGCTGAAACTATCTGCGACGGCTGTAGTGGCTGCCCGGACTGTGGCACCGTGGCTGGAGACGCAACCTATGCGGCGATGGAAGCGGGCCTGAAAGAAGAGCTGGAAGAGCTCGAGCCTGATTCCGCAAATTCGGAAACTATGTTCACACACCTGATGGTGGATCTCGAGACGATGGGCAAAAAGCCGGGCGCGCCGATCGTTTCAATCGGGGCCGTATTCTTTGCCCCGTCAAGTGGGAAAACCGGCGCTGAATTTTACCAGGTGATTAACCTCGAATCGTCGATGTCCTTCGGAGCCAGGCCGGACGCCAGCACCATCCTCTGGTGGCTGAAGCAATCGCCTGAAGCACGATCTGCAATTGTGGTGGATGATACGGTCGGTCTGGTGGAAGCGCTTGAGCAGTTCCTCGACTTCCTTGCTGAAAACGCGGCTAACGGTTCGAAGACAGTTCAGCTCTGGGGGAATGGTAGTTCGTTTGATTGTTCTCTTCTGGAAGCAGCTTTCGAACTGGCCGACACGCCCTTCCCGATCCCGCACTGGAACTATCGGGATGTGCGTACCGTCGTCGAACTGGGCAAAGCTGTTGGGTTGAACTCGCGCTACGACATCCCTTTTGAAGGCGATCAACACAATGCCTTGGCCGACGCCCGCCACCAGGTCAAATACGTTTCGGCTATCTGGCAGCGCCTGACAGCAATCTGATTTCAGTTTTTCAGCCAATGGCCCTTTTCTGGGCCATTATGAGGTAATGCATATGATCCAGATGTTAACTCTCGAAGAGTGGGCCGCTGAAAAATACAGAAGCAATCCTCCAAGCTTGTCGACACTTCGACGTTATGCGAAACAGAACCAGTTCTCTCCACCAGCAATGAAGCAGGGCCGTTTATGGCGCGTTCGTGAAGATGCTGAGTTGGTAGGAGAACTGGCCGCGCCGATAGTTAAGAAAAACGACTCCATATTGCTGCAAAGGATTTTGAACGATGGCTGCCAGACCACGTAAAAACAATGTTTCTGTACCGAACCTTTACCCTCTCTACAGCAGGAAGGTGAACAAGATTTACTGGCGCTATAAACATCCAATCACCGGCAAGTTCCATGCGCTGGGCACTGACGAAGTGGAGGCCATTGCGATTGCTACAGAGGCAAACGCGCGCCTGGCGGACCAAAGAACCAGGCAAATTCTTGCGATTAGCGACAGGATCGCCACCAGCAAGGGTAAAGCGATCACTGTATCCACATGGCTGGATCGATACTGGAAGATTCAGGAAGAACGTCTGGCGGCGGGCGACATCAAGCTGAACACATTCAAACAGAAAACCAAACCGGTTTCGTTACTACGAGAGCGAGTCGGTATGAAGCTACTGCCATCAGTGGATGTTCGCGATATTGCTCAGTTGCTCGATGAGTACGTCACTGCCGGCCAGCCGAGAATGGCCCAGGTCGTAAGAACTGTGCTGGTTGATATTTTCAAAGAAGCTCAGCATGCGGGTGAAGTTCCTCCGGGTTACGATCCAGCATCAGCAACTAAAAAGCCCCGACGAAAAATTACCCGCCAGCGCCTCAGCCTGGAGGAATGGCAGAAGATATTCGAGATTGCAGATAGCACCCATCAGTATATGGGGAATGCCATGTTGCTGGCATTAGTGACGGGCCAGCGCCTCGGTGATATTTCCAATATGAAGTTTAGCGATGTCTGGGATGATCACCTGCATGTGCTTCAGGAAAAAACAGGGAGCAAAATTGCCATCCCGCTATCGCTTCGCCTGAACGCCATAAACTGGAGCCTGCGCGACATAATTTCACGCTGCCGAGATTATGCCGTTAGCCCCTATCTGGTTCATTTTTTCAGAGCTACTTCTCAAGCAGATCGTGGTGCCCAGGTTAAATCCAATACATTGACAACGAATTTCAGCAAGGCACGCGATAAAGCTGAGATCCCGTTACAAGAAGGTAAGACCCCTTCTACTTTTCACGAGCAGCGATCCTTAGCGGAAAGATTATATAAAGCGCAAGGTGTAAACACGAAAGAACTCTTGGGACATAGGTCCCAGCAGCAGACCGATGGCTATCATGATGACCGCGGGAAGGACTGGACGACAATCGCGATATAGGATTTTGGGGTGGGGTTTTGATAACTTGTTTTGATAAACTTTTGATAACCGTTCGAAAGCTAATAATAAAAAACGGGAGCCGACAGGCTCCCGTTCTTACATAACCCGGAAACCGGATTACATGTTCGCGATGATCGCATCACCAAACTCTGAACATTTCAGCAGCTTAGCGCCTTCCATCAGACGTTCGAAATCGTAAGTTACGGTTTTGGCGTTAATAGCGCCTTCCATACCTTTAACGATCAGGTCTGCGGCTTCGAACCATTCCATATGACGCAGCATCATTTCTGCGGAGAGGATGATGGAACCTGGGTTCACTTTATCCTGACCAGCATACTTCGGTGCGGTACCGTGGGTCGCTTCGAACAGGGCGCACTCGTCACCGATGTTCGCGCCTGGTGCGATACCGATACCGCCAACCTGCGCCGCCAGGGCGTCGGAGATGTAGTCACCGTTCAGGTTCATACAGGCGATAACGTCGTATTCAGCCGGACGCAGCAGGATCTGCTGCAGGAACGCATCGGCGATGACATCTTTAATGATGATCTCTTTGCCGGTGTTCGGGTTCTTGATCTTCTGCCATGGGCCGCCGTCGATCAGCTCGCCACCGAACTCTTCCGCCGCCAGCTGGTAACCCCAGTCTTTGAACGAACCTTCGGTGAACTTCATGATGTTGCCTTTGTGAACGATGGTCACAGAGTCACGGTCGTTGGTGATCGCGTACTCAATCGCTGCACGAACCAGGCGCTTGGTGCCTTCTTCGGAGCACGGCTTGATGCCGATACCGCAATGTTCAGGGAAGCGAATTTTCTTCACGCCCATCTCTTCGCGCAGGAACTTGATGACTTTCTCGGCTTCTGCGGAGTCCGCTTTCCACTCGATGCCCGCATAGATATCTTCGGAGTTCTCACGGAAGATAACCATGTCGGTCAGTTCTGGGTGTTTAACCGGGCTTGGGGTACCCTGGTAGTAACGTACCGGGCGCAGGCAGACGTACAGGTCGAGTTCCTGACGCAGAGCAACGTTCAGGGAGCGAATACCGCCACCAACTGGGGTAGTCAGCGGGCCTTTGATGGCAACGCGGTAGTCACGAATCAGGTCCAGCGTTTCAGCTGGCAGCCAGACGTCCTGGCCGTAAACATGGGTAGATTTTTCACCGGTGTAAATTTCCATCCAGGAAATTTTACGCTCGCCTTTATAGGCTTTCTCAACAGCGGCATCCACCACTTTCAGCATCGCTGGGGTTACATCAACACCGATACCGTCACCTTCGATGAACGGGATAATCGGATTGTTTGGAACGTTCAGCTTACCGTCTTGCAGGGTGATCTTTTTACCTTCCGCCGGAACAACTACTTTGCTTTCCATTAACCTCTCCTTCGAGCGCTTCTGGTTGTTACTGATCTTATGTTAATAATTTGTAATGAGCCCACCGATAGTACCTGAATGTCTGGCGCCATGAAAGGCATTCGTTATTAGGCTATAATGCGGCAATTGATAACGTCTGAAAATACCATGCAGAAAACTTCTTTTAGAAATCACCGGGTTGAACGATTCAGCACCCGACAAGCGTCCAGACCACGCAAGCAACGCGCGCCAATACGCGTCGTTTTGTTCAATAAACCTTACGATGTCCTGCCGCAGTTTACCGACGAAGCCGGGCGCAGCACGTTGAAGGATTACATCCCCGTTCAGGGGGTCTATGCCGCAGGCCGACTCGATCGCGACAGCGAAGGGCTGATGGTGCTCACCAACGACGGCGAGCTGCAGGCCAGGCTCACCCAGCCGGGAAAACGCACCGGCAAAATCTACTATGTGCAGGTTGAAGGCGTCCCGGACGACGCGGCGTTAACGGCGTTGCGTAACGGCGTTACGCTGAACGACGGCCCTACCCTGCCCGCAGGCATTGAGCTGGTGAATGAGCCAGAGTGGCTCTGGCCGCGCAATCCGCCGATCCGCGAGCGCAAATCGATTCCCGTTTCGTGGATCAAAGTCACCATTTATGAAGGCCGTAACCGCCAGGTGCGGCGCATGACGGCCCATGTCGGCCATCCGACGTTGCGTCTGATCCGCTACGCCATGGGCAATTACACGCTGGATAACCTCGCCAACGGTGAGTGGCGGGATGTTACCGAACAAGGAGAGCCTCATGTTTAAACCACATGTCACAGTGGCCACGATTGTGCACGCCCAGGGCAAATTTTTGGTGGTGGAAGAGACCATCAACGGCAAAGCGCTCTGGAATCAGCCTGCGGGCCACCTTGAAGCCGACGAGACGCTGGTCCAGGCGGCGCAGCGTGAACTGTGGGAAGAGACCGGCATTCATGCCAGGCCGCAACATTTCATCCGCCTCCATCAATGGATCGCGCCGGACAAAACGCCGTTTTTGCGCTTCCTGTTCGCCATTGAGCTTAACGAAACGTGCGCCACTGAGCCGCACGACAGCGATATCGATCATTGCTTGTGGGTGGATGCCGACACCATTCTCAACGCAACAAATCTGCGCTCCCCGCTGGTTGCTGAGAGCATTCGCAGCTACCTGACCGACCAGCGTCTGCCGCTGGAGACCATTGGCGAATTTAACTGGCCGTTTACAGAGGGTGTCAATGCCGGGGGCGCGTGATAGAATACGCCGCCTTGAAGTTCAATGTCGTGAGTATTCCAATGTCTGAAAGCCAAAAAAAAGTGATCGTCGGCATGTCCGGCGGCGTCGATTCTTCCGTCTCTGCCTGGCTGTTGCTGCAACAGGGCTATAAGGTTGAAGGCCTGTTCATGAAGAACTGGGAAGAGGACGATGGCGAGGAATACTGCACGGCCGCCGCGGATCTGGCTGATGCCCAGGCGGTATGCGACAAGCTCGGCATTGAACTGCACACCGTCAATTTTGCCGCAGAGTACTGGGATAACGTGTTCGAGCATTTTCTGGCTGAATACAAAGCCGGCCGCACGCCAAACCCGGATATTCTGTGCAACAAAGAGATCAAATTTAAAGCCTTCCTTGAGTTCGCCGCTGAAGATCTGGGTGCTGACTACATCGCCACCGGCCACTACGTGCGCCGCGCGGATGTCGACGGCAAAAGCCAGCTGCTGCGCGGGCTCGACGGCAACAAAGATCAGAGTTACTTCCTCTATACCCTCGGCCACGAACAGATTGCCCAGAGCCTGTTCCCGGTGGGTGAGCTGGAAAAACCAGAAGTGCGTAAAATCGCCGAAGAGCTGGATCTGATTACCGCGAAGAAAAAAGACTCTACCGGTATCTGCTTTATTGGTGAGCGCAAATTCCGTGAGTTCCTTGGCCGCTATCTCCCTGCCCAGCCGGGTAAGATCGTGAGCGTAGATGGCGATACCATCGGCGAGCATCAGGGGCTGATGTATCACACCCTGGGCCAGCGTAAGGGCCTCGGTATCGGCGGTATCAAAGAGGGTAGCGAAGATCCGTGGTACGTTGTCGATAAAGATGTCGAAAACAATATTCTGATTGTGGCCCAGGGTCATGACCATCCGCGTCTGATGTCCGTCGGGCTGATTGCCCAACAGCTGCACTGGGTCGACCGCGAGCCGCTGAAAGGCACGCTGCGCTGCACGGTGAAAACCCGCTATCGTCAGACCGATATCCCCTGCACCGTGACTGCGCTTGATGATGAACGCATTGAGGTGCGTTTCGACGAGCCGGTCGCCGCCGTGACCCCGGGTCAGTCTGCTGTCTTCTACAGCGGTGAAATCTGCCTTGGCGGCGGTATCATCGAACAACGCCTGCCGCTGACCGCGGTTTAATGCGATAACACACAGAAAGGAGCAAGTGTGGCGAAGAACTATTATGACATCACCCTAGCGCTGGCAGGAATTTGCCAGTCTGCCCGTCTGGTGCAACAGCTGGCGCATCAGGGTCACTGCGATGCTGACGCGCTGCACGTTTCGCTCAACAGCGTCGTGGATCTGAACCCCAGTTCAACCCTCGGCGTGTTTGGTGGTAGCGAAGCGAATCTTCGTCTCGGTCTGGAAACCTTGCTCGGCGTGTTAAATGCCAGCAACCGTCAGGGGCTCAACGCCGAACTGACGCGTTATACCCTCAGCATGATGGTGCTGGAGCGTAAGCTGAATGCCGCCAAAGGGGCGATGGATACCCTCGGTGAGCGCATTACCGGCCTGCAGCGCCAGCTGGAACATTTCGAGCTGCAGTCCGACACCTTACTCAGCGCCATGGCGGGCATCTATGTGGATGTTATCAGCCCACTGGGGCCGCGCATCCAGGTGACCGGCTCCCCTGCCGTATTGCAAAGCCCGCAGGTGCAGGCCAAAGTACGCGCCTCCCTGCTCGCCGGTATTCGTGCCGCGGTACTGTGGCAACAGGTCGGCGGTGGCCGCCTGCAGCTAATGTTTTCTCGTAATCGCCTGACTACTCAGGCAAAACAAATTCTTGCTCATTGTTAACCTCCCGGAGTTGCGAATTATGGAATTATCCTCACTGACCGCCGTTTCCCCTGTCGATGGACGCTACGGCGATAAAGTCAGCGCGCTGCGCGGGATCTTCAGCGAATATGGTCTGCTGAAATTCCGTGTACAGGTTGAAGTACGCTGGCTGCAAAAGCTGGCCGCGCAGGCAGCAATTAAGGAAGTTCCTGCTTTTGACAGCCAGGCAAACGATTACCTCGATAAAATCGTCGCAGAATTCAATGAAGAAGATGCCGCGCGCATTAAGACCATTGAGCGCACCACCAACCACGACGTGAAGGCAGTTGAGTATTTCCTGAAAGAGAAAGTGGCAAGCGTCCCGGCCCTGCACGCGGTATCTGAATTTATTCACTTCGCCTGTACCTCAGAAGATATCAACAACCTCTCCCACGCGCTGATGCTCTCTACCGCGCGTGAAGAAGTGGTGCTGCCATACTGGCGCAAAATCATCGACGCGGTGAAAGCCCTGGCGGTGGAGTATCGCGATATCCCGCTGCTCTCCCGTACCCACGGCCAGCCTGCAACCCCGTCCACCATCGGCAAAGAGATGGCGAACGTCGCTTACCGTATGGAGCGTCAGTACCACCAGCTTGAGCAAGTGGAGATCCTCGGTAAAATCAACGGCGCCGTGGGTAACTATAACGCCCACATCGCAGCCTACCCGGAAGTGGACTGGCACCAGTTCAGCGAAGAGTTCGTTACCTCTCTGGGGATCCAGTGGAACCCGTACACCACCCAGATTGAGCCGCACGACTACATTGCCGAGCTGTTTGACTGCATCGCGCGCTTCAACACCATTCTGATCGACTTCGACCGCGACATCTGGGGTTACATCGCCCTGAACCACTTCAAGCAGAAGACCATCGCCGGTGAAATCGGTTCATCCACCATGCCGCACAAGGTCAACCCAATCGACTTCGAAAACTCCGAAGGCAACCTGGGTCTGGCAAACGCGCTGCTGCAGCACATGGCCAGCAAACTGCCGGTTTCCCGCTGGCAGCGCGACCTGACCGACTCCACCGTGCTGCGTAACCTGGGCGTGGGCATCGGCTACGCGCTGATTGCGTATCAGTCTACCCTGAAGGGTGTGAGCAAGCTGGAAGTGAACCGCGAGCGTCTGCTCGACGAACTGGATCACAACTGGGAAGTGCTGGCGGAGCCAATCCAGACCGTAATGCGTCGCTATGGTATTGAGAAGCCGTACGAAAAACTGAAAGAGCTGACCCGCGGCAAGCGCGTCGATGCCGAAGGCATGAAGCAGTTTATCGACGGTCTGGCCCTGCCAGAAGAGGAGAAAACCCGTCTGAAAGCGATGACTCCGGCAAACTACATCGGTCGCGCCATTGCGATGGTTGATGAGCTGAAATAACGCTTTTTACCCTCTTTCCGCCCGGAAAGAGGGTTCCTTTCCCCCGGTTTACGAAATGTTTATCCCCGCCGCAACATAATCAGCGTTAAACTACTCTGACCATTCATATTAGGGAGAAGCGATGATGCGCGTACTGGTTGTTGAGGATAATGCGTTGCTACGTCATCACCTGAAAGTTCAGCTTCAGGAGATGGGGCATCAGGTGGATGATGCTGAAGATGCCAAAGAAGCCGATTACTATCTCAATGAACATCTGCCCGATATCGCCATCGTTGACCTGGGTCTGCCTGATGAAGATGGTCTGTCGCTGATCCGCCGCTGGCGCAGCCACGATGTCTCTTTGCCGGTACTGGTTTTAACCGCCCGCGAAGGCTGGCAGGATAAGGTTAAAGTGCTCAGCGCCGGTGCCGATGACTACGTCACCAAACCTTTCCATATTGAAGAAGTTGCCGCCCGCATGCAGGCGTTGATGCGCCGCAACAGCGGTCTGGCCTCGCAGGTGATCTCCATTCCGCCGTTTCAGGTCGATCTCTCCCGTCGCGAACTGGCGATAAATGACGAGGTGATTAAGCTGACGGCTTTTGAGTACACCATTATGGAGACGCTGATCCGTAACAGCGGCAAGGTGGTGAGCAAAGATTCCCTGATGCTCCAGCTCTACCCTGACGCGGAGCTGCGCGAAAGCCACACCATCGATGTTCTGATGGGGCGTCTGCGTAAGAAAATTCAGGCGCAGTACCCGGAGGATGTCATCACCACCGTGCGCGGGCAGGGCTATCTTTTCGAATTACGCTAAATGAAAAATCTCCTGCGTCACTTTCTGCCGCTGTCGCTGCGGTTTCGATTCCTGCTGGCGACAGCAGTAGTGGTGCTGGTGCTCTCCCTGGCCTACGGCATGGTCGCGCTGGTGGGCTACAGCGTCAGTTTCGACAAAACTACCTTCCGCCTGCTGCGCGGCGAAAGCAATCTCTTCTATACCCTCGCCAGATGGGAAGACAATAAAATCAGCATCGATATGCCGGAGCATCTGGATCGCCAGAGCCCGACCATGTTGCTGATTTATGATGAAAAAGGCAGGCTGCTGTGGGCCCAGCGCGACGTGCCGTGGCTGATTAAAAGCATCCGCCCGGAGTGGTTAAGAGCCAACGGCTTTCATGAGCTGGAAGCCAATGTTGATGCCACCAGCGTGCTGGTCGGTAACGACCGGAAGATGCAGCGGGAGCTGGCCGAGATCCGCGAGGATGACGACGACAGCGAGCTGACCCACTCGGTGGCGGTAAATATCTACCCCGCGACCCTCCAGATGCCCCAGCTGACGATTGTGGTCATCGACACCATTCCGGTTGAGCTTAAACGTTCCTATATGGTGTGGAACTGGTTCGTCTACGTGCTCGCCGCCAACCTGCTGCTGGTGATCCCCCTGCTCTGGCTGGCCGCCTGGTGGAGCCTGCGTCCTATCGAGTCGCTGGCGAAAGAGGTGCGCGAGCTGGAAGAACATCACCGTGAAAAACTCGACCCGAACACTACCCGGGAACTCACCAGCCTGGTGCGCAATCTTAACCGGCTGCTGAAAAGCGAGCGCGAACGTTACGATAAGTACCGCACCACCCTCACCGATCTGACCCACAGCCTGAAAACCCCGCTGGCGGTCATGCAGAGCACGATGCGATCCCTGCGCAGCGCGAAGCTGAGCGCCGAAGAAGCAGAACCCGTGATGCTGGAGCAGATCAGCCGTATCTCCCAGCAGATTGGTTACTACCTGCACCGGGCCAGCATGCGCACCGGCAGCACCCTGCTGAGCCGGGAGCTGCATCCCGTCGCCCCGCTGCTCGACAGTCTGACTTCGGCGCTGAACAAAGTTTACCAGCGCAAGGGGGTGAACATTACCCTCGATATCTCCCCGGAAATCAGCTTCGTCGGCGAAAAAAATGACTTTATGGAAGTGATGGGCAACTTGCTGGATAACGCCTGTAAATATTGCCTGGAGTTTGTTGAAGTCTCCGCCCGTCAGGGAGAGGACCAGCTGCATGTTATCGTTGAGGATGATGGCCCCGGGATCCCTCAGGGCAAACGTGACCAGGTCTTCGATCGCGGCCAGCGCGCCGACACATTGCGCCCCGGTCAGGGGGTCGGTCTTTCGGTCGCCCGGGACATTGTGGAGCAGTATGGCGGCAGAATCGAAACCAGCGACAGCCTGCTGGGTGGTGCCCGAATGGAGGCAATTTTTGGTCGTCAGCATCTGACAAGCGACGATAGTTAAACCCCAGGGTGAAAAAAGCGTGATTCTCACACGCAGGCTGCCGAGCTTCCGTTATAATCCGAGTCATTAAAAGCCTGCGGAATATAAATATGGATTATCAATTAGCTCTTAACTGGCCCGACTTTATCGAACGTTACTGGCAAAAACGTCCGGTTGTCCTGAAACGCGGCATCGCCAATTTCGTCGATCCGATCTCTCCCGATGAGCTGGCTGGCCTGGCCATGGAGAGCGAAGTCGACAGTCGTCTCGTCAGCCATCAGGACGGTAAATGGCAGGTGAGCCACGGCCCGTTTGAAAGCTACGACCATCTGGGCGAGAGCAACTGGTCGTTACTGGTGCAGGCAGTTAACCACTGGCACCAGCCCGCCGCAGCTCTGATGCTGCCATTCCGCGCCCTGCCCGACTGGCGGATGGACGATCTGATGATCTCCTTCTCTGTGCCCGGGGGCGGCGTTGGCCCGCATCTGGATCAGTACGACGTGTTTATTATCCAGGGTACCGGCCGCCGCCGCTGGCGCGTGGGTGAAAAGGTGCCGATGAAACAGCACTGTCCGCACCCTGACCTGCTGCAGGTCGATCCGTTTGTCGGCATCATCGACGAAGAGCTGGAGCCGGGCGATATTCTCTATATTCCACCGGGCTTCCCGCACGAGGGGTACTCCCTTGAGAACTCGATGAACTATTCAGTCGGTTTCCGTGCCCCAAGCGGCCGCGAGATGATCAGCGGGTTTGCCGATTACGTCCTGCAGCGCGAACTGGGCAGCCAGCGCTTCAGCGATCCGGCGGTCCCTTCCCGCGAACATCCGGCCGATATTCTGCCGCAGGAGCTGGATCAGCTGCGCGGAATGATGCTGGAGATGATCAACCAGCCGGAACATTTCAACCAGTGGTTCGGGGAGTTTATCAGTCAGTCCCGTCACGAGCTGGACGTCTCCCTGCCGGAACCGCCGTATCAGCCGGATGAAATCTATGATGCGCTTCAGCAGGGCGACAAGCTGGCGCGTCTGGGTGGATTGCGGGTGTTACGCATTGGCGAAGCGGTGTATGTCAATGGCGAGCAGCTGGATTCCCCGCACCGTCCGGCGCTGGAGGCTCTTGCCAGCCATATGGTGCTGACTGCCGATCATTTCGGCGATGCGCTGGACGATCCGTCGTTCCTCGCGATGATGGCCGCGCTGGTGAACAGCGGGTACTGGTTCTTCGAGGACTGAGTCGTTTGTGGGTTGCCGGGCGGCACTGCGTTTGCCCGGCCTACAACGTCGTCTGTGACAACGCCCGGTGGCGCTTCGCTTACCGGGCCTACAAAATCGCAACCGTAGGCCGGGTAAGGCGCAGCCGCCACCCGGCTTTTTTATCGCCGCTCTCCGGTGTCAAAATCCTCTATCTCCCCAGCCCAATCCTCCGGGTATATCCCTTCCCGTACATCACGATAAAAAGTGGAATATGGCCACGCTTTCACGCGCGTCACATAGCCATGTTTCAGCGGGTTGATATGGATGTAATCCGTATGTCGCCGCAGGTCGTTTTCGTCCCGGATGGTATGTTCCCAGAAGCGTGGCTGCCAGATGCCTGGCATCCCCAGCACGCGGGTGAAGGTCTTTTTGATGTATCTCCAGCGGCCGGAGTAATCCGTGTCATTTTCGGGTAACGTCCAGATACAGTGCATATGTTCCGGCAGGATCACCCAGGCATTAATCAGAAAAGGTTTGCGGCATTTAACACATTGCGTTGCCGCACGAAGCGTATCGATATGACGCGTCAGCAGATCGCTGCGCCGGTTTTGCAGGTTAACGGTGAAAAACCAGGTTCCGCCTGGCACATAATGTCGACGGTAGTTTGACATATGAGGTTCCCTCCTCATGTGTGGAAATGCCGGGCGGCACGTTGTTTGCCCGGCCTACGCGTTTACCGTAGGCCGGGTAAGGCGTAGCCGCCACCCGGCGTCAAACGGCGACTATTGTTTTGCGGTGAGCTCCGCAATCCGCACAATCACCTGCACCGCTTTTTCCATCCCCTCGAGGGTCACGAACTCATGTTTGCCGTGGTAGTTATAGCCCCCGGTGAACAGATTCGGGCACGGCAGCCCCATAAAGGAGAGTTGTGCGCCATCGGTGCCGCCGCGGATCGGCTTAAGCTGCGGCTCAACGTCGCAGTCGCGCATCGCCTGCTGTGCCACCTCAAGGATGTAAGGATGCTCGATCACCTTTTCATGCATATTGTAATAGCTGTCTTCGATGACCAGCTCAATGTAGCAGTCCGGGTGGAGTCCTTTGCCCACCTTTTTCGCGATATCCATCATCTTGCGTTTGCGCGCTTCAAACCCTTCGCGGTTGAAATCACGGATGATGTAGTGCATGTCGGCGCGATCCACCGTCCCTTTGATGCTGGTGAGGTGGTAGAAGCCCTCATAGCCTTCGGTTTTTTCCGGGCTTTCATCTTCCGGGACTTCGGCATGAATGCGCGCCGCCAGCGACAGCGCGTTCACCATCACCCCTTTCGCGGTGCCCGGGTGGACGTTGTTGCCGACGATACGGATATTCACCGATGCCGCATTGAAGTTCTCGAACTCCAGCTCACCCACGCCACCGCCATCGACGGTGTAGGCCCAGCGGGCATCGAACGCCTCAACGTCAAAATGCTTCGCCCCTTTGCCCACCTCTTCATCGGGGGTAAAGGCCACACGGATATCGCCGTGCGGCACGTTGTTGTTTTTCAGCACCGCCAGCGCGGTCATGATCTCGGCAACGCCCGCTTTGTCATCAGCCCCCAGCAGCGTTTTGCCGTCGGTGGTGATCAGGGTCTGGCCGAGCAACTGGTGTAATACCGGGAACATCACCGGCGATAGCACTTCGTCACCGACGCCAAGGGCGACATCACCGCCCCGATAATTCTCAACAATCTGCGGATTGACGTTTTTACCGCTAAAATCCGGTGAGGTATCGACATGGGAAATAAAGCCAATGGCAGGAATATCACCGCTCACATTCGCAGGTAGCGTGCCCATTACCGTCCCTTTTTCACTTAAGGTCACGTTAACGAGCCCCAACTCCTCCAGCTGGTTTTTTAACAGCTGCAACAGCTTCCACTGCCCTTCGGTGCTTGGCACCTGGCGGACACCCGGCTTAGATTGGGTATCCAGCGATACGTACTGTAAAAAACGCTCAAGTAATTTATCCATGCAGTCACCCTCACTTTTCGTGACAACATTATCAGTAAGCAGCAAAACCCAAATATTGCGTCAGGTCACTTTTATCCCGTAAACGAGAATATTTCCGTTTCTCTCGTCGTTTGCTAATAAATGTAGCTTATCAATGGGTAACAAGGATTGGCGATTGCAGCGCTTTCCCGTAGAATGTCCGCCCTCATTACGTTTCACCAAGGTGGTTAACCACAAACCCCGCTGCGATAAGCATTTGCAGCGTCGATATGGGACTGAATCAAAAATTGAATACACAACCAGCTTCACTGTCACCGTTGGTGCAACTGGCCGGAATTCGTAAAAGCTTTGACGGAAAAACCGTCATTTCCGACCTGGATTTAACGATCAACAACGGCGAATTTCTTACACTACTTGGCCCTTCAGGCTGTGGTAAAACGACAGTGCTTCGCCTTATCGCCGGGCTGGAAAACGTCGATCGCGGTCACATCCATCTGGACAGTCAGGACATTACCCAAGTCCCTGCTGAACACCGCCACGTCAATACCGTCTTTCAAAGTTACGCGCTTTTTCCGCACATGACGGTTTTTGAAAACGTCGCCTTTGGCCTGCGGATGCAAAAAACGCCCGCCAGCGAAATCACCCCGCGCGTCACCGAGGCTCTGCGCATGGTCCAGCTTGAAGCCTTCGCTCAGCGTAAACCGCACCAGCTTTCAGGTGGACAGCAACAGCGTGTCGCCATCGCCCGCGCTGTGGTTAATAAACCGCGCCTGCTGCTGCTGGATGAGTCCCTTTCCGCGCTGGACTACAAGCTGCGCAAGCAGATGCAGAACGAATTAAAGGCGCTGCAGCGTAAGCTCGGGATCACCTTTGTCTTTGTCACCCACGATCAGGAAGAGGCTTTGACCATGTCCGATCGCATCGTGGTGATGCGCGACGGCAAAATCGAGCAGGACGGTACGCCGCGCGAGATCTACGAAGAGCCGAAAAACCTGTTTGTCGCCAGCTTTATTGGCGAAATCAACATCTTCAGTGCTACCGTTATTGAACGACTCGACGACCAGCGGGTGCTGGCTAACGTCGAAGGCCGCGCCTGCAATATCTTCGTCAATTTTGCCGTTGAGCCGGGACAGCAGTTGAACGTCCTGCTGCGTCCGGAAGATCTGCGCGTTGATGAGATCCACGACGAAACCGAAGTCGAAGGGTTAATCGGCTATATCCGCGAGCGCAACTACAAAGGCATGACGCTTGAGTCGGTCGTTGAGCTGGAAAACGGCAAGATGGTGATGGTCAGCGAATTCTTTAACGAAGATGATCCTGATTTCGACCACTCGCTCAATCAAAAAATGGTCATTAACTGGGTAGAAAGCTGGGAGGTTGTGCTGGCTGATGAAGAACACAAGTAAATTCCAGAATGTGGTGATCGCCACTATCGTCGGTTGGCTTGTGTTATTTGTCTTTTTACCCAACCTGATGATTATCGCGACCAGCTTCCTGACCCGTGACGACGCCCATTTTGTCTCGCTGGTCTTTACGCTGGAAAATTACGCGCGCCTGCTGGACCCGCTCTATTTCCAGGTCCTGCTCCATTCGCTCAATATGGCGCTGATAGCCACCGTAGCCTGCCTGGTGCTGGGGTATCCCTTTGCCTGGTTCCTGGCGAAGCTGCCGACGAAAGTGCGACCGCTGCTGCTGTTCCTGCTGATTGTGCCCTTCTGGACCAACTCGCTGATCCGCATCTACGGCCTGAAGATCTTTCTCAGCACCAAAGGCTACCTGAACGAGTTTCTGCTGTGGCTGGGCATCATTGATACCCCGATCCGCATCATGTTCACTCCCGGCGCGGTGATTGTGGGGCTGGTCTATATCCTGCTGCCGTTTATGGTGATGCCGCTCTACTCCAGCATTGAGAAGCTGGATAAGCCCCTGCTGGAGGCGGCAAAGGATCTGGGCGCCAGCAAAATCCAGACCTTTATCCGCATTATCATCCCCCTGACCATGCCGGGGATCATTGCCGGCTGCCTGCTGGTGATGCTGCCAGCGATGGGGCTGTTCTACGTCTCTGACCTGATGGGCGGGGCTAAAAACCTGCTGATCGGTAACGTCATCAAGAGCCAGTTCCTCAATATTCGCGACTGGCCGTTCGGTTCGGCCACCAGTATCACCCTGACCCTGGTGATGGGCCTGATGCTGCTGGTCTACTGGCGCGCGTCGCGGCTGCTTAACAGTAAAGGGGAACTTGAATGATCGGTCGACTGCTCCGCGGCGGTTTTATGACCGCGATTTATGCGTACCTCTACATTCCGATCATTATCCTGATCGTGAACTCCTTTAACAGCTCGCGCTTTGGCATTAACTGGCAAGGTTTTACCACCCAGTGGTACAGCCTGCTGGTAAATAACGACAGCCTGCTGCAGGCGGCGCAGCACTCCCTGACGATGGCGATCTTCTCGGCCACCCTCGCCACCCTGATTGGCTCCCTGACGGCGGTGGCGCTCTATCGCTACCGTTTTCGCGGTAAGCCTTTCGTCAGCGGCATGCTGTTTGTGGTGATGATGTCTCCGGACATCGTGATGGCTATCTCGCTGCTGGTACTCTTTATGCTGCTGGGGGTGCAACTGGGCTTCTGGTCCCTGCTCTTCTCGCACATCACCTTCTGCCTGCCGTTTGTGGTGGTGACGGTTTACTCCCGTCTGAAAGGCTTTGACGTGCGGATGCTGGAGGCAGCGAAAGATCTGGGTGCCAGCGAGATGACCATTCTGCGCAAAATTATCCTGCCGCTGGCGATGCCCGCCGTGGCCGCGGGATGGCTGCTCAGCTTTACCCTGTCGATGGATGACGTGGTGGTTTCGTCATTCGTCACCGGGCCGAGCTATGAAATTCTGCCGTTGAAGATCTATTCAATGGTGAAAGTCGGTGTCTCACCGGAGGTGAACGCGCTGGCGACCATACTGTTGATGTTATCGCTGGTTCTGGTGATCGCCAGCCAGCTTATTGCTCGTGATAAAACAAAATCTCAGGGGACGTATTAATGAAAAAATGGTCACGCCACCTGCTCGCGGCAGGCGCTCTCGCAATGGGTATTAGCGCTGCACACGCGGACGACAGTAAAACGCTCTATTTCTATAACTGGACCGAGTATGTGCCGCCAGGCCTGCTGGAGCAGTTCACTAAAGAGACTGGCATCAAGGTGATCTACTCGACCTACGAGTCGAATGAAACCATGTATGCCAAGCTCAAAACCTATAAAGATGGCGCCTACGACCTGGTGGTCCCGTCGACCTATTTCGTCGACAAGATGCGCAAAGAGGGCATGATCCAGAAGATCGACAAATCGAAGCTAACCAATTTTTCAAACCTCGATCCGGAGATGCTCAACAAGCCGTTTGACCCGAATAACGATTACTCTATTCCGTACATCTGGGGCGCAACGGCAATTGGGATCAACAGCGAAGCGATGGATCCTAAATCGGTGACGAGCTGGGCCGACCTGTGGAAACCAGACTATAAAGGCGAATTGCTGCTGACCGACGACGCCCGCGAAGTGTTCCAGATTGCGCTGCGTAAGCTGGGCTACTCCGGCAATACCACCGATCCGAAAGAGATTGAAGCGGCTTACCACGAGCTGCAAAAACTGATGCCTAACGTGGCCGCCTTCAACTCCGACAACCCGGCGAACCCGTATATGGAAGGGGAAGTCAACGTGGGGATGGTGTGGAATGGGTCGGCCTACGTCGCGCGTCAGGCCGGTACGCCGCTGGAAGTAGTGTGGCCTGCAGAGGGCGGGATCTTCTGGATGGACAGCCTGGCTATTCCATCTAATGCCAAAAACGTGGACGGTGCCCTGAAGCTGATTAACTTCCTGCTGCGCCCGGATGTGGCAAAACAGGTGGCAGAGACCATCGGCTACCCGACACCAAACCTCGCCGCCCGCAAGCTGCTGAGCCCGGAAGTGGCGAATGACAAGTCGCTCTACCCGGATGCGCAGACCATCAGTAAAGGCGAGTGGCAGAACGATGTGGGCGACGCCAGCCGCCTGTATGAAGAGTATTACCAGAAGTTGAAGGCGGGTCGTTAATGCAATAATATGCCGGGTTTCGACCCGGCATAACTCAATGGTACAAGGATAAGTACATATGAAGCTGAACAGTAATATTCTTTATTCTCTTTATTCTCTTTTTTCTGCATCGACATTATTTTTACTACCGTTAACAAGACATGAGCATTGAGTTTCCTGATTTAAAGGATTACAGGCAACATCATAAAAGGGCTCATTATGTCAAAAAAAACGCAGAAAAAAGCGCCGCCCCTATTCGGTGTAGTCGCCGTCAATGATATTTATTGTGATATCATAAGAAACGTCCCCAGAAGCGAATGGCTTGGCGTAACGATGCCACTTCTGACATTAATCCCACTTCTGTTATCTATTTGTTTTATTGGCCCAATTATTGGGTATTCTCCCATATTTATTCTGGTTGAGATTATACTCATCCTGATGTTCTATAGCAGCATCCACGCATTGCGTGTCGTCATGACCCACCCCAAAACGTTACTCGTCAGGCTGAATCGCAAACGCCAACGGGTGTATGTTCAAACGTATCGCCCCACGCGTAATATCTTTGCGAAATGGCCTGTCGAAACGCTGATTTATGACTGGAAGGACATTGAAGCCCATTTTAGTAACGGTTCCGGAACTGCGGGTTCCCGGACATAGTATAAGTGGCAAGCCCCCTCGACCGATGGAAGAAAAAACTGGATGATCATCAGCGATGATAACGCGCCTTTATTTTATCAGGTCTCTCGCTTCTCTACCGATATTGCCGATACTCTTTTGAGTTATGCGGAATCCTGGGCGTGGTGCAGAAACTATATGAATGGCCTGATGACACCCGTTAATTTAATATCGATAGAAAATAACTACTCCTTTAAATATTGCGTGACGAGATTGAGTAGCCGGACATTGTCGCGTGTCAATGAACAGGATAAATGGACAACCATTTTCCCCGTCAGGAATCCTTTTTTCTGGCTCATCTCTTTTATTATGGTGCCAACCATTTTACTGGACGCTCTGGCAATGAGGCGAATTATGCGCAGGCTGCCGGAGACGCCGTGGTCTGATGAGGCGCTGGTCGAATCAACAACAGATTAATTATTTATTTTAACTGCGTAAGGTCCTGCATTGTTGTCAGGGCTTTGCGGATAATCTGGCGTTGATTCGTGCCGCGCAACTATTTACTCCGATATTTTTTGCAACGCGTCATCAATTTTGCCAATCACATACATCAGCGGCTTCCACAGCACCACCAGCGTAATAATCGTGCCAAACAGTTGCACATCGCCATGCGCAAGTTGCCCGGTAAACAGCAGGTATACCAGGTTAAATATACACGAGCCGGCGGAGACAATGCCGAGGAACAAAAAGAGAATGAACAGAATATTTCTGCTGTCAGAAAGGCGAGGCAGGCAATACTGGCTCCACAGTCCTATCCCTACCGCCACAATAAAAATAATGGCCGATACAATTAGCGGGTTATCCATAACCTGTTCCTGTCATTCCTTGAAAATTTGCGCGAAAAACGTCTGCTCTTCGCGCATTGAAGCGCTTACAACCCCTTAAGAAGCTTATCCACAAACTGCGGCACCACTTCGCTGGCAAGCCCGTAGGTTTTCTCTTCAAACTCGCTGCCCACCTGGCTCGGCTCAAGGTTCAGCTCCACCGTGTGCGCGCCGTGCAGCTTCGCTTCGTGAACAAATCCTGCCGCCGGATAGACATGCCCGGAAGTGCCAATGGCGATAAACAGATCCGCCATCGCCAGGGCGCTGTAGATTTCGTCCATTCCCAGCGGCATTTCGCCAAACCAGACCACGTGCGGGCGCAGCGGAGAGGGAAACTGACAGCAGTGGCATTTGTCATCGGAGGTCACATCGCCGGTCCAGCTAAAGACCTGGCCGCTGCTGGAACAACGCACCTTCAGCAATTCACCGTGCATATGAAGCACGTTGCGGTTGCCCGCGCGCTCATGCAGGTTATCGATGTTCTGCGTCACCAGCAGGAAACGATCCCCCAGCGCCTCTTCGAGTTTAGCCAGCGCCAGATGCGCCGCGTTAGGGGCGATCTCCGGCGACTGCAGCTGACGGCGGCGGGCATTGTAGAATTCCTGCACCAGCTGCGGGTTACGGGCAAAACCTTCCGGCGTCGCCACATCTTCAACCCGATGTTCTTCCCACAACCCGTCGGTCGCGCGAAACGTTCGAATGCCCGACTCTGCGGAGATCCCCGCCCCGGTCAGGACCAGTACTCTTGGTTTTTCCATCAATTCCGGCATTGCCACATCCTGGAAGAAAATTCGCTGGCGTAAGCGCTCACGCAAGCGGCGTTTGTTTTTGCGAAAACGGCTGAGTCGAAGTGACCGTCGCGACAGCATAAAAACCTCGTATGGCTAACGGGTGAGATGGAGGAATGCGGCGCCGCGCATTCCTCCGGCATCGCCATGTCGTGCGCGCTCAATGCGCGGGACGCGGGCAACCGGCAACAAATGACGCGGCAAACGACCGGACAACCGTTCGGCGATGGCCGTAAAGTTCGATAATCCTCCGCCGATCACCAGCAGGTCAGGATCGACAATGGTCAGGATATTCCCCAGACAGACCGCCAGCAGATCGAGATAGCGCTCAACGTGCTCTACAGCCTGTTCATCCCCCTGCTCCCAGAGGGCAATGATTTCCGGAGCCTGACGTTTTTGATGATAGAAGTGTTCATAAAGCCATGCAAATCCACGGCCGGAGAGGTAGTTCTCAATGCAGCCGTGCTGGCCACAACCGCAGCGGATGAGCGGGAAATCACGCCCTACCACCTCCAGCGCATCCACCGGCAGGCGAATATGACCAAACTCGCCGGTGATATAGCTGCGTCCGGTCACCGGTTTGCCGTTCACCACAATCCCGCCGCCGACGCCGGTGCCGAGGATCAGCCCCATCACCAGTGGATATTGCTGGAACTCATCGTCCCAGGCTTCAGAGAGGGCAAAGCAGTTGGCGTCGTTGTCGAGGCGCACGTCGCGCTCAAGGAGGCGGGTCAGGTCGGCGCGCAGCGGCTTACCGCTGGCAGCGGGGACGTTGGCAGCGTACAGCGTACCGTCGTCGGTTTCCGGCATTCCCGGAATGCCAATGCCCACCGTGCCCTTCACGCCGAAGCGTTCATCGGCCTGGGCCACCAGCGCGGCAATGGCGGTTAAAAATTCATCGTAGCTTTCGTGGGGAGTGGGAACCCGGGTTTCCCACTGCAATTTCAGGTTGGTATCAAATACGCCCAGCGCAATTTTGGTGCCGCCAATATCAAATCCATAATACATAGTGCATTCCTCTTTTGACCCGGCGGCAACGCTCACCGGATCATGACGTAATTACTGGCCACTTAATACCCTCGCCGGATCAATTCGGCTTGCGCGACGCGCCGGATACCAGCTTGCCAGCAGACTCAGTAAAAGTGCTGTAACCAGCACATAAAAAACGTCCAGCCAGTGCAATTCAGACGGCAGGAAGTCAATAAAATAGATATCGCCCGACAGGAACTGATGCCCAATCAGGGCCTCAAGACCGTTGATGATCGGCGTCAGCTGCAATGAAACCACCACGCCGATGACCACACCGCACAGGCTGCCCAGCAGCCCCGCCAGCAGACCATACCAGACGAAGATGGCACGAATAAGACCATCTTTTGCCCCGAGGGTACGCAGCACCGCGATGTCGCCGCTCTTGTCTTTCACCGCCATCACCAGGGTAGAGACGATGTTAAAACAGGCCACGCCGATCACCAGCACCATCGCCAGGTACATAATGGCGCGGATCATCTGGATATCACGATACATATACCCGTAAGTACCGATCCAGCTCTTGATGTAAACATAGCTGTCGGTCACTTGCCCGGCGTCGCGCACCAGTTTGTTGGCGTTGAAGACGTCGTTAACCTTGATGGCGATCCCGGTGACGCTGCTGCCCATATCGAGATACTGGCGCGCATCTTCCAGCGGCACCATGGCAAAGCTGTGATCGAGCTGGCCGCTTAGCTGCAAAATACCGGTCACGTGCAGACGCACGCGCTTCGGCTGCTGCAGCTTATGATCGGCGCTGGCGTTCGGGATCATGATCGAGACCCAGTCGCCCTGCTTCACTTTCAGCGCGTCGGCCACGCCCTTGCCGAGGATGATCTGCTGTTCGCCAGCTTTAAAGTTGGCCCAGGCCTCTTTCTGAATAAACTGCGGCAGCGCGCTGAGCTTCTCTTCCTGGCGCGGGTTAACCCCTTTCACCTGGATGGCGCGCAGGTTTGCGCCGCTCTCAACCAGCCCGGTGAAATTAATATAGGGCGCAGCCGCGGCAATGCCCGGCACCTTTTCCACTTTATTCAGGGCGTCGTTCCAGTTATTCCACGGCTGGTTAACCGGCTCAATTTCGCCGTGCGGCACCACCGCCAGAATGCGGTTGTTCAGCTCGCGCTCGAAGCCGTTCATGGCGCTGAGGCCAACGATCAGCACCGCCACGCCCAGCGCGATACCGACGGTGGAGATGACCGAGATGAGCGACACCATGCCGCTGCGGCGGCGGCCCCGACTAAAACGCAGGCCGATGAGTAATGATAACGGTGAAGCCATCAATCTGCCCCCATCAGGGTCAGTTCGGTATTCAGACGACCGTCACGCATCTCCAGCTGGCGGGACATGCGTTTTGCCAGCTGCAGATCGTGGGTCACCACCAGGAAGGCGGTTCCCTGAGAAGCGTTGAGTTCGCCGAGGAGCTGGAAGATGCTGTCGGCGTTGCGGGCATCCAGGTTACCGGTGGGTTCATCCGCCAGCACCAGGCGCGGATTATTCACCAGCGCACGGGCAATCGCCACACGCTGGCGCTCGCCGCCGGAGAGCTCGGAAGGCCGATGATTGCCGCGGTGGCCCAGCCCCACCGCTTTCAGCATATCGCTGGCGCGGGCGTTGATTTCAGCCGGTTTCTTTTTGCCGATCAGCAGCGGCATCGCCACGTTTTCCAGCGCCGTAAAGTCCGGCAGCAGGTGGTGGAACTGATAGATAAAGCCCAGCTCGCGGTTACGCAGATCGGCCTTCGCGCCAGATGACATGGTACTCAGCGGCGTGCCGGAGAAGACCACGTCCCCGGAGGTCGGCGTATCCAGCCCGCCGAGCAGGTGCAACAGGGTACTTTTCCCGGAGCCGGAGGTGCCGACAATCGCCATCATCTCCCCTTCCCCGACGCTGAAGCTGACATTGTGCAGGACGTCCGTCTGCACCGTGCCTTCCTGATAGCGTTTGCACAGGTTGTCGCATTGCAACAGGATCTTATTCATAACGTAAAGCCTCAGCGGGTTGGGTGGCGGCAGCGCGCCATGAAGGATAAAGCGTGGAGAGTAAGGCAACGGCCATCGCAGCCAGCGCAATGCCCACTACCTGCAGCGGCTCAATGGCCACCGGCAGTGCCGCGCCGTCGAGCAGCGCGCCGATAATCGGCATTAAATTATTAAGCTGGCTGGCAAGCAGCGTACCGAGCAGCGCGCCGAGCAGCGCGCCGACAATCCCGGCGCTGGCGCCCTGCACCATAAAGACCGCCATGATCTGCCGCGGCGTCAGCCCCTGGGTTTGCAGGATCGCCACTTCGCCCTGCTTCTCCATCACCATCAGGCCCAGCGAGGTAATGATGTTAAAGGCGGCAACCGCCACAATCAGGCTCAGGAGCAGGCCCATCATGTTTTTTTCCATGCGCACGGCCTGGAACAACTCGCCTTTGCGTTCGCGCCAGTCCTGCCATTTGGTGCCTTCCGGCAGGGTTTGCTGGCTTAACACATCGACCTTCAGCGGCTCGTTGAGCCACAGACGCCAGCCGGTGATGTTGCCGAGCGGGTAACGCATCAGGCGCGACGCGTCCTGGATATTGACCAGCATCTGGTAGCCATCCACTTCGCTGTTGGCGGCGAAGGTGCCGATTACGTTAAACAGGCGCTGGCTCGGCAGACGCCCCATCGGGGTAAACTGGCTGGCAGACGGAACCATCACCCGCAGCTGATCGCCGCGGTTGACGCCGAGCTGGCCGGCAAGCTGTTCGCCGAGAATGACGTTGTACTGGCCGGGAGCCAGATCGCTCTGTTTGACGTTAACCAGATACGGCGTCAGGGGATCCTTTTGCGCCGGGTCGATGCCGAGCATCACCCCGACCGCCACGCTGCGGGCGCTCTGTAGCACCACGTCACCGGAGGTGATCGGCGCCACGCGGCTTACGCCCTGGAGCTTGACGGCGCTTTCTGGCAGCTGCTGCGGATTCACCGACCCGCTGCTGGATGAGAGGATCGCCTGCGGCATCAGCCCCAGAATGTTATTTTGCAGCTCGCGCTCAAAGCCGTTCATGACGGAGAGAACCGTCACCAGCGCCATCACGCCAAGCGTAATGCCAATGGTAGAAAGCCAGGAGACGAAGCGACCGAAGCGGTCCGCGGCGCGCCCACGCATATAACGTAAGCCTATGAATAGTGCGACAGGTTGGTACATGAAATCCGTCTGTTTGCTGATAGCAGACCCACGAGTATATAAGCGAATCCGCTAAGGGTAAATGACTGAAACCGTAAGCTTTGCTTATCATTTGTCTGAAAAAGCACGGTAAATCAGCGCAATATCCCCCTTTCGTAAGACGCCCTGTCCCGCGCAGGTGTTTGCAGCTTTTCTGAAAAGCATCCGAATACAGACTCTTACCCATTACATCCCGCCCGCCGCGCAACACACTTACCCGCTCGATTAAGGTAATAACAGGACCCGGAACGCGATGAAACAAAAAGCTCTATGGATTAACCAGATAAAAGGACTCTGCATCTGCCTGGTGGTGATTTACCACTCGGTGATCACCTTTTATCCCCATCTCGAGGCGCTGCATGCTCCCCTTTCGGTGCTGCTCGCCAAATGTTGGGTAACGTTCAATCTCTATCTCGCCCCCTTCCGCATGCCGGTGTTCTTCTTTATTTCGGGGTATCTGGTTCGGCGCTACATTGACGAGGTCGACTGGAAAACCTGCCTGGACAAACGGCTCTGGAGCATTATCTGGGTGCTGGCGCTTTGGGGTCTATTACAGTGGCAGGCGTTGACCCATCTCAATGCGTGGCTGGCGCCGGAGCGGGAGCTTAATACCGCGTCGAACGCCGCCTATGCCGACTCGTTAAGCGGCTTTATCACCGGGATGCTCACTGCCAGCACCAGCCTGTGGTATCTCTACGCTCTGGTGGTCTATTTTACGCTCTGCAAGCTGCTTAGCCGCTGGCGGACGCCGCTGGTCGTGCTGCTGGCGCTCGCCAGCATCGCCATCAACTTTATGCCGCTGCCGTGGTGGGGGATGAACAGCGTGGTGCGCAATATGATCTATTACAGCCTTGGGGCCTGGTACGGCGTGCAGCTGATGGCGTGGATGCAAAGCCGGGTGTGGCGCCGTGACGCGCTGGCGGTAGCGGCGTTCGGGGCGGTCTCTGTCGTGCTGTGGTTTGTCGGGGTTCCCCTGCCGCTGTCGCTGCTGTCGATCCTGCTGATTATGGCCCTGTTCTACCGCCTGGAGCAGCGTTTCGCCGTGGGCCCTGACAATGTGCTGAACGTGGTTGGCTCCAACACCATTGCGATTTACACCACCCACCGCATTCTTATTGAAGGGGTGAGCCTGTTGATGGTTCACCAGCTGAATGGCGGCACCTGGCCGGTATGGGCAGAGCTGACGCTGGTGCTCTTCTACCCGTTTGCCAGCCTGCTTATCTGCACCCTGGTGGGGCTGGGGGCGCGTAACCTCTCCCGCGCGCTGGCCGGAGATATTTTCTTTACCCCACCTGCCCGGCTGACGCTGGTTCAGGCGACACGCTAGCGTCCCTGTGAGAGGCGGCTTTGCGCTGTGTGCGGTTACGGTTTGCTAATGTAAAACGATCAAGGATAATAAAGACATTGTGTATCAGTGATATGCCCATACGAGATCCTGACAAAGCCATGCCTGAACAAAATCGTTTTTCCCTGCCCGTCAAAGCGGGCGACCAACGCCAGTTAGGTGAACTGACCGGGGCAGCCTGCGCCACGCTGGTGGCGGAAATTGCAGAGCGTCATCAGGGCCCGGTGGTACTGGTCGCGCCGGACATGCAAAACGCCCTGCGTCTGCATGATGAGATCCGCCAGTTCACCGATCAGCTGGTCACCAGCCTTGCCGACTGGGAGACGCTGCCTTACGACAGCTTCTCCCCGCACCAGGAGATTATCTCCTCGCGCCTCTCCACGCTGTATCAGCTGCCCTCCATGCAGCGTGGCGTGCTGATTGTGCCGGTCAATACCCTGATGCAGCGCGTCTGCCCGCACAGCTATCTGCACGGTCACGCGCTGGTGATGAAAAAAGGCCAGCGCCTCTCAAGGGATGGCCTGCGCGTGCAGCTCGACAGCGCGGGCTATCGCCATGTCGATCAGGTCATGGAGCACGGGGAGTACGCCACCCGCGGCGCGCTGCTCGACCTCTACCCTATGGGCAGTGAACAACCTTATCGTCTGGACTTTTTCGACGACGAAATCGACAGCCTGCGCCTGTTTGATGCCGATACCCAGCGCACGCTGGAGGAAGTGGAGGCCATCAACCTGCTGCCGGCCCACGAATTCCCGACCGACAAAACCGCTATTGAGCTCTTCCGCAGCCAGTGGCGCGATAAGTTTGACGTCAAGCGCGACGCCGAGCATATCTACCAGCAGGTGAGCAAAGGCACCCTGCCGTCAGGGATCGAATACTGGCAGCCGCTGTTCTTCAGCGAGCCGCTGCCTGCCCTGTTCAGCTATTTCCCGGCTAACACGCTGGTGCTCAACACCGGCGATCTGGAGACCAGCGCCAACCGTTTCGAGAGTGAAACCCGCGCGCGCTTTGAAAACCGGGGGGTTGATCCGATGCGCCCGCTGCTGGAGCCCGAGCTGCTGTGGCTGCGCACCGATGAGCTGTTCAGCGAGCTGAAACGCTGGCCGCGCATGCAGCTCAAAACCGACAGCCTGCCGGAGAAAGCTGCCAATACCAACCTGGCCTACCAGCCGCTGCCGGACCTCGCGGTGCAGGCGCAGAACAAATCGCCGCTGGATAACCTGCGTAAGTTCCTCGAATCTTTTACCGGTCCGGTGATCTTCTCTGTGGAAAGCGAAGGGCGCCGTGAGGCGCTGGGCGAGCTGCTTGGCCGCATTAAGGTCGCACTGAAGCGGATCCTGCGCCTGGACGAGGCCAGCGGCACCGGGCGCTATCTGATGATCGGCGCCGCCGAGCATGGGTTTATTGATACGCTCAATAATCTGGCGCTGATCTGCGAAAGCGATCTGCTGGGTGAGCGCGTGGCGCGCCGTCGTCAGGACAACCGTCGCACCATCAACCCGGACACGCTGATCCGCAACCTGGCGGAGCTGCATCCCGGCCAGCCGATTGTCCATTTTGAGCATGGCGTAGGCCGTTATGCGGGGATGACCACCCTGGAAGCGGGCGGCATCAAAGGTGAATACTTGATGCTGCTGTACGCCAACGACGCCAAACTCTATGTGCCGGTGTCGTCCCTGCACCTGATCAGTCGCTACGCGGGCGGTGCGGAAGAGAATGCCCCGCTGCACAAGCTCGGCGGCGATGCCTGGGCGCGGGCGCGGCAGAAAGCGGCAGAGAAAGTGCGCGATGTGGCGGCGGAGCTGCTGGATATCTATGCCCAGCGCGCGGCGAAGGCGGGCTACGCCTTCAAGCATGATAAAGAGCAGTATCAGCTCTTCTGCGACAGCTTCCCGTTTGAAACCACCCCGGATCAGGCCCAGGCGATTAACGCCGTGCTGAGCGACATGTGTCAGCCGCTGGCGATGGATCGTCTGGTCTGCGGCGATGTGGGCTTCGGTAAAACCGAAGTGGCGATGCGCGCCACCTTCCTGGCGGTGGAGAACAACAAGCAGGTGGCGGTGCTGGTGCCTACCACCCTGCTGGCGCAGCAGCACTACGATAACTTCCGTGACCGCTTTGCCAACTGGCCGGTGCGCATCGAGATGATGTCGCGTTTTCGCAGCGCCAAAGAGCAGGCGCAGATCCTGGAGCAGGCAAGCGAAGGCAAGATCGACATTCTGATCGGCACCCATAAACTGCTGCAGAGCGACGTGAAGTGGAAAGATCTGGGACTGCTGATTGTCGATGAGGAGCACCGCTTCGGCGTGCGCCACAAGGAGCGCATCAAAGCGATGCGCGCCGATGTCGATATTCTGACCCTCACCGCCACGCCGATCCCGCGCACGTTAAATATGGCGATGAGCGGCATGCGCGATCTGTCGATTATCGCCACGCCGCCTGCCCGCCGTCTGGCGGTGAAGACCTTTGTGCGCGAGTACGATAACCTGGTGGTGCGCGAGGCGATCCTGCGTGAAGTGCTGCGCGGCGGCCAGGTTTATTATCTCTATAACGATGTCGAGAATATCCAGAAAGCGGCAGACCGGCTGGCGGAGCTGGTGCCGGAAGCGCGGATCGCCATCGGCCACGGCCAGATGCGCGAGCGCGAGCTGGAACGGGTGATGAACGATTTCCATCACCAGCGCTTTAACGTGCTGGTCTGCACCACCATCATCGAAACCGGTATCGATATTCCTACCGCCAATACCATCATTATTGAGCGAGCGGATCACTTTGGCCTGGCCCAGCTCCACCAGCTGCGTGGCCGTGTCGGACGTTCGCACCATCAGGCCTATGCCTGGTTGATGACTCCACACCCGAAAGCGATGACCCCCGATGCGCAGAAGCGTCTCGAAGCCATCGCCTCGCTGGAAGATCTGGGCGCCGGTTTTGCGCTGGCCACCCACGACCTGGAGATCCGCGGCGCGGGCGAACTGCTTGGGGAAGATCAGAGCGGTTCGATGGAAACCATCGGTTTCTCGCTCTATATGGAGCTGCTGGAAAACGCCGTCGATGCCCTGAAAGCGGGGCGCGAGCCGTCGCTGGAAGATCTCACCAGCCAGCAAACGGAAGTGGAACTGCGGATGCCGTCCCTGCTGCCGGATGATTTTATCCCGGACGTTAACACCCGCCTGTCGTTCTACAAACGCATCGCCAGCGCCAAAGACGAAGCCAGTCTGGAAGAGATAAAAGTGGAGCTGATCGACCGCTTTGGCCTGCTGCCGGATGCAGCGCGTAACCTGCTGGATATCGCCCGTTTACGCCAGCAGGCGCAGAAGCTCGGGATCCGCAAGCTGGAGGGGAATGAAAAAGGCGGCATGATTGAGTTTGCCGAGAAGAACCACGTCGATCCGATGTGGCTGATCGGCCTGCTGCAAAAACAGCCCCAGCACTTCCGGCTCGATGGGCCGACGCGCCTGAAATTCACCCAGGATCTGGCGGAGCGCAAAACCCGCATGGACTGGGTACGTAACTTTATGCGTCAGCTTGAAGAGAATGCCGTAGCCTGACCCTGTGCCGGGCTACCATCGGGTCGCCCGGCATGATTTTCCCTGCGCAATTTACAACTCTTTGCAATCCCCCTGGACTTCCCGACACACTCATTCGCCATAATTATCAATTAACGTTTAGATAATAATAATCTTTATTGCTATGGATTCTGGTGATGATAAAAACGTCGCGTTTTACCCGTTGGATATCGGTGGTTGCGCTCCTCGCGACCGTAGCGCTTGTCCTGCCCGCCCGGGCGAATACCTGGCCCCTGCCCCCGGCGGGTAGTCGGCTGGTGGGCGAAAATCGTTTTCATGTGGTGGAAAACGATGGTGGTTCGCTGGAGGCTATTGCCAAAAAATATAACGTCGGTTTCCTGGCGCTGCTACAGGCTAACCCGGGTGTCGATCCCTACGTCCCCCGTGCAGGCAGTGTCCTGACCATCCCGCTACAGACCCTTCTCCCCGACGCCCCGCGGGAAGGGATTGTGATCAACCTGGCTGAACTGCGGCTCTACTATTATCCGCCGGGTAAAAACGAGGTCACGGTTTACCCCATCGGTATTGGTCAGCTGGGGGGCGATACCCTGACGCCAACCATGGTCACTACGGTGTCGGACAAACGCGCCAATCCAACCTGGACCCCAACCGCCAACATCCGCGCCCGCTATAAAGCCCAGGGTATTGATCTGCCAGCGGTGGTCCCCGCCGGACCGGATAACCCGATGGGTCATCACGCCATTCGCCTGGCGGCCTACGGTGGGGTCTATCTGCTGCACGGCACCAATGCCGATTTTGGTATCGGCATGCGCGTCAGCTCCGGCTGTATTCGCCTGCGGGATAATGACATCGAGACGTTGTTCCGCGTGGTCCAGCCCGGTACCAAAGTGAATATCATGAACACGCCGATTAAGGTCTCGGAAGAGCCTGGCGGTGTGCGCCTGGTGGAGGTTCATCAGCCGCTGTCAAAAGCGCTGAATGACGATCCCCAGACCCTGCCAATTGTCCTGAATGCTGCGCAGCAGGGCTTTAAAGCCAGCGCTGACGAGGTCGTTATGGAGCGCGCCATGGAAGCGCGTTCGGGTATGCCGGTAGATGTGACTCCTCACTCCACTACCCAGGCGCTGTAGCCTTAACAGATAAAAAAACGCTCTGCACAGGCAGAGCGTTTTTTTTCGCAGTGGCATTAATGAGGGTTAAGCCATGCTTATTTGTAGATCACTGCGGTACCGTGCAGGGTGTTCGGGCCGGTTACGGAAGTGATACGGAAAGATTTCGCCCCCATTTCATCCGCTTTTTGTGCTAACTGGCTTTCAAGAGAGCTCAGGTTAGTCCCGGCGTTCGCAGAGATGGTGCCCACCTTTTGTTGATCGGCAGGGGTAGACTGAACCTCAACCGCAGCGAAGCTGGCAAATGAGAGTGAGCTGAGTACTGCAGCGGCGATGATTGTTTTTACGTTTTTCATGATAAGGACCTTTTGCAAGTGAACGGGATGTCGTAAGCATTAACTTAACGATCGATAACAAAATGATAGATGTGATCTACATCACACGTCAATTTATTTTTATAACGATCATTAAAATAATTTTAAAAGCGTTTAAATTCATATTGATATGATGAATAAATTTTTATTCATGCGGCGCTGGCTGCGGAAAGGGATTATTTTTATAATGGTCGTTCAACAATCCAACAGAGGTACAACGGCTCATGACAACCGATGACACGCGTTGCGAAAAGAAAAGCCGTGGCCGACCAAAAGTGTTCGACAGGGAAGCGGCGCTGGACAAGGCCATGACGCTGTTCTGGCAGCATGGGTATGAAGCCACATCACTGGCTGACCTGGTTGCCGCAACGGGGGCGAAAGCGCCTACGCTGTATGCAGAATTTACCAATAAAGAGGGGCTGTTCCGGGCGGTGCTGGATCGCTATATCAGCCGTTTTGCCGCCCGCCATGAAGCGCAGCTGTTTTGCGAGGAGAAGCCCGTTGAACGGGCGCTGGAAGACTATTTCACCGCGGTGGCGACCTGCTTTACCAGCAAAGATACCCCTGCGGGCTGTTTTATGATTAACACGTCGGCCACGCTTGCAGCCTCTTCTGAAGAGATTGCCCATACGGTTAAATCTCGCCATGCCATGCAGGAAGAGACGCTGTGCCAGTTTTTACAGCAGCGTCAGCAGCGCGGTGAGATCCCGGTGCAGTGCGATCCGAAAAAACTTGCCCAATATCTGAGCTGCATTTTGCAGGGTATGTCCATCAGTGCCCGCGAAGGGGCCAGCCTGGAAAAACTGCTGACCATCACCCAGATAACCCTGCGGTTATGGCCTGAACTGCTGAAAGTCTGATTTTCAGGGCGGTCTGCCGCCCTGCTCCCCCTTTTCTCACCGCAGCTTCCGCTATACTTCATAGAAAGATAGTTAAAAGCTATCACCACGGCTTCACCGCTTGCTATGCTTAACCTGTGATTATTGATGTGCTAATGATTAGGTGCATTAGTTATGACGAGGGCGTTCTGGCTATTCACATTCAGAAGGAGAATATAATGATTTTGCTATTACCTTTTTTTAAGGTGCTAATAGTCATTACATTGTTATTCGGTCTCTGGGTTTTATGTGGTGGGTCAGTTTTATTTGCTTTTCTTTCCGTACTGATAACGGGATTTATGTTAATGCGCCAGTATAATGAATTCGACCTTTAACCCCTGTCACCCAGCAGCATCTCCAGGAAAGACCTTACTTCTGGCGCACATCGCGCCGCTGTTAAGGTCTTTTTTATGTGCAAAAAAAGCTCCCCAGCCTGAGCGAATGGGGAGCTAAATGCAGAGAACAGATTTTTTTATGCTTTGTTATTCAGTATCAGCTGGCCGTCGCCATTAAGGGGGATCTGAGTGCCGGGATCTTTATCCATACGGATCTTGCCCTGCTGATCGCCAATTTTGTAGGTCACATCGTAACCGAGCATTTTTTCTGACTTGTCGTAGACCGTCTTACAGCGCTGCTCGGTGGTGGTGTAAGTATCACGCGCCTGCAGGGCACCCTGCGCCTGATTCCCCGCGTAACCGCCACCCAGTGCGCCCACGACCGTCGCGACATCTTTACCGCGTCCGCCGCCAAACTGATGACCAATTACCCCACCGGCCACCGCACCCAGTACAGAACCGGCAATACGGTTTTCATCCTGTACAGGACGGCGATGCGTTACGGTCACATTCCGGCACTCCTGACGCGGCGTTTTCACCGTCTCTTTAATAGGCGTAGCCGAAACCACCTGCGCATACTGCGGGCCACGATCAAAAACATTAAGACTGGCAACTGCCGCCACACCTAATGCGGCGACCACGCCAATCCCTATACCTGCCACCATGGATTTATTCATGTGACGTTCTCCTTTGTATTGCTATTAGTAACAATTCTGCAACTAAAGGTGTGTGCAGGCAAATCAGAGAAAGGATTAAAAATGTGGGAACAAGCGCAAAATGAGCCGGTTTAGGAGGACTCTTAGACTCTGTGAGGGCGATTTGCAGAACGATATGCTGAAAAAGCCCCTTCGCGGGAGCGAAGGGGCAAAGGCGTTAGTGCAGCTTCAGTCGTGGACGGATCACGCGGTTGATGCTGCCTACCAGCATCATCAGCCCGGTTTTGAAATAGCCGTGCAGCGCAATCTGGTGCATACGGTACAGCGAGATGTAGACGAAGCGGGCAATACGTCCTTCTACCATCATCGAACCGCGCATCAGGTTACCCATCAGGCTACCGACGGTGGAGAAATTCGAGAGCGACACCAGAGAACCGTGATCTTTATAGACGTAGTTCTTCAGCGGCTTGCCCTTCGCCTGCGCCAGGATATTGTGCAGCGCCAGGCTGGCCATCTGGTGTGCGGCCTGGGCGCGCGGTGGCACGAACCCACCTTCCGGACGGGCGCAGGAGGCGCAGTCGCCAATGGCAAAGATATCCGGGTCGCGGGTGGTTTGCAGCGTCGGCTCAACCACCAGCTGGTTAATGCGGTTGGTCTCCAGTCCGCCGATCTCTTTCATGAAATCAGGGGCTTTAATGCCTGCCGCCCAAACCATCAGATCGGCTTTAATGTGTTCGCCATCTTTGGTGTTCAGGCCCTGTTCATCGGCACTGGTAACCATCGTCTGGGTCAGAACACGCACGCCCAGTTTGGTCAGCTCGTTGTGCGCCGCACCGGAGATACGCGGCGGCAGCGCAGGCAGAATACGCTCGCCCGCTTCCACCAGCGTCACGTTCAGCGCGTCGTTGGTTAAGCCTTTGTAGCCATAGCTATGCAGCTGTTTCACCGCGTTGTGCAGCTCCGCAGAGAGCTCAACGCCCGTCGCGCCACCGCCGACGATAGCGATATTCACCTTGCCGCTTGCGCCGAGGTTATTGGAATACTTCAGGAACAGGTTCAGCATCTCCTGATGGAAACGACGCGCCTGATGCGGGTTATCCAGGAAGATGCAGTGCTCTTTCACGCCCGGCGTGTTGAAGTCGTTTGAGGTACTGCCCAGCGCCATCACCAGGGTGTCGTATGCCAGCTTACGCTCCGGTACCAGCAGTTCGCCCTTCTCGTCACGCAGCTCCGCCAGGGTAATGGTTTTGCTTTCACGGTTGATATCGACCACTGAACCCAGCTGGAACTGGAACCCATGGTTGCGCGCATGCGCCAGATAGCTCAGCGCGTCAACGCCCTCATCCAGAGAACCGGTGGCAACTTCGTGCAGCAGCGGTTTCCACAGGTGGCTGTGGTTGCGATCGACAAGCGTCACTTTGGCTTTTTTGCCGCGTCCGAGCTTCTTGCCCAGCTGCGTAGCCAGCTCCAGCCCGCCTGCGCCGCCGCCCACAATCACTATCTTTTTCAATGGTGTAGTCAACGTGACCCCCTAAATTATTAACCAATTGTTAACTAAAAGTTATTAAAATAACCTTTAATTAACAACAGGTTACAGCACTGAAACCATCCCACGACCATGAGAATAACATGTTCGGTGCATTGGTCATACCAAAATTGATGTGCATCAAGTTTTGCCGCTTAAAATTCACCCAAGCTTAGCAAAAAGAAAGCCCGGCTCACGTAGGTGGCCGGGCCTGGTTGAAAAAATGAGCCTTATCCTAAGGTCTTGAACGCTTTGATCCGCTGCAGATGAGGGGCAATATTTTTGAACTTGTGGGTCTGCTCTTCATCCCAGACAATTTCGTAGTAGTGATGCAGCAGCTCCGCTGCCCGTGGGCTGTTGAGCGCCTCATCGTTGCGGGAGAGGATCACCAGGCAGCGATCGCGATTTTTCTCGCGGAAATTGCTCACGCACTTGGTGGCGATATCAACATACTCTTCCGGCCTGTCGATTTTGCATTCCATGTTCTCGTTCGGGAACAGGTTAGGATTGAACACCACCTGGCGAATATCACATAAGAACCCAATGCGCTCCGCCCAGTAACCCCCAAGGCCAACGCCACAAATCAACGGACGGTCATCAACGTTCAGTTGCAGCATTTTGTCCACTTCTTTCAGCAGATGCTGCATATCATGTTTCGGATGGCGCGTACTGTAGCTAATCAGCCGTACATCCGGATCGATAAACTGCAGTTGCAGGACCTTCTCGTGATTACCGGGACTGTTCGAATCAAAACCGTGCAAATAGATGATCATCGTATCCTCGTCACACTACGCTTGTCAGGAGGGATCATTGCCCCGCTTTATGCGCTTCCCAGCGCTCATGAAGCGCTTCAAGTTGCGCATTGACGGTTTTCCAGCGTGCTGAACCCCGCAATTCCTGACGGCTAAAAGAACCTTTATGATACAATTGTGTAACACGTTCAGCCTTGATCGGCGACAGGTTATCTAACACGCTCACTGCGCCTTTACGATTATTGCAGACCAGGATCATATCGCAACCTGCATCCAGCGATGCCTGACCGCGTTCCGCGTAGCTGCCCATGATCGCCGCCCCTTCCATCGACAGATCGTCGGAAAAAATCACGCCGTTAAAACCGAGTTCCTGGCGCAGGACGGTTTTTAGCCAGTGCGGCGAGCCGCTGGCCGGACGCGGATCGACGTCGGCATAGATCACGTGCGCGGGCATGATGGCATCAAGCTTATTGTCGCTGATAAGCGATTTGAAAATCGACATATCCCTGGCGCGGATCTCCGCCTGTGGCCGTGGGTCACGCGGGGTCTCTTTGTGGGAATCCGCCGTCACGGCGCCATGACCCGGGAAATGTTTCCCCGTGGTTTTCATCCCGGCCTCGTGCATGCCGTCGATAAAGCGTGTCGCCATCTGCAGCGCCTTCTGCGGTTCGTCATGGTATGCACGCTCACCGATGGCGGCGCTGATATGGCCGACATCCAGCACCGGGGCAAAGCTGATATCAATATCCATGGCGATCATCTCGCTTGCCATCAGCCAGCCCGCCTCCTGCGCCAGCTTGCCGCCCTCTTCCAGCCCGAGCAGCACGGCAAAAGACTGGGCAGCGGGCAGACGGGTAAAGCCGTCGCGGAATCGCTGCACGCGGCCCCCCTCCTGATCCACCGCCACCACCAGCCGGTGACGGGAGGCCTCCCGGATCTGGCGAACCAGCTCGCGCAGCTGCGCCGGATCGTGATAATTACGCGTAAACAGGATCAAGCCACCTACCAGCGGGTGCGCCAGAATTTCGCGCTCCTCCGCATCCAGCTCATAACCTTCCACATCCAACATGACCGGACCCACACGAACCTCTCTTATTCTGTTGTTTCTAACTGGCGCCAGATCTCATCGGCCAGCGTCATAAATTGTTTATCTTGTGATTGCTGCCAGCGTAGCTCAAACCAGCCTGCCATCAGCATCAGTACCCAGGGACGCCAGCGCTTCACCTGACGTTGCAACGGCGTCAGGTCAAGCTGAGCAGCATGGGCGTAAGCGGCGAGCAGCTGCTGACGCTCTGCGTCACTCTCCGTCCAGACGCTCGCCAGCTCCAGCGCCACATCTCCGTCACCCGCGTACTCCCAGTCCAGCAGCCGGATGCCGGCGTCCGTATGCACGATATTACCGGCATGAACATCCATGTGCAGCGGCGCCAGTCGCAGCGGGCGTGGCTCCCCCCGTTTTTGCAGGCGTTTGTGCCATCGCAGCCATAACGGCGTGCGCCGGGAGGGTGAGGCCTGGAGCCAGTACTGCTCCAGCAGCGGCATCAGGATAATACGCCAGCCAAACACGGGCTGTTGATGGAGATGATACAGCATCCCGGCCAGCGCGGGTGCGGCGGGCAACATGGTTTTGACCTCCCCCGCCAGATAGTCCACCGCTATCCAGCCCGGACTGTAAAAGTGCGGCTGAGGAGCAATGTCGGCGGGAAGATGGCGCAGGGCGTGGTACTGACGGCGAAAATGAGCAGGCGTTGCCAGGGCGTCATGACGCTGGCGTAGCACCAGACGACGCTCAGCATGCTCAATAATGCAGCTCGCGCCGCTCAACCCGGCATGGGATGGCGGCGCGACGATGCGAAACTGCGGAAAATAGCGCGACAGCAGCGTGTCGCGCGGCAGGTTACTGTTGCTGAACTGCACCTTTACCCGACCAGATAATCTCACCTGTCTGAACCAGCATCAGCTGCATCTGCAGCGCCGGGGAATTGACGTTGCCGGTTGCGCTGGAGTAAAGCACATACTGCGCGCCCACGTTACGGGCAATGCCGATGGCTTTACTGCGTGAGCCCAGGCTATCCTGCGGGGAGAGGCCCAACTGCTGCTTGGCGACAGCGAGCTGCTGCGCGGACACCAGCGTAAATTTGCCGTTATTGGCCAGCGCATTACGCAGCGTTTCGGTCGCCTCACCAGCATTCAGGCTGCCGTTAGTGCGGTTGTTGACGCTGTCCACCAGCAGCACACTGCCTGCGTTAACGCCCTGCGCCTGGAGCATCTTACCGACCATAGGCTGCATTGCGCCGTTCCAGTCGTAGTGACGTTCACGCGGTGCAGGCTGGGCGGGCTCTTCCTGATGCTCTATCGGACCAGGCTGCGCGGGAACGCTCGGCACGGTAGGAACAACAGGAACCGGCTGGGTTGGCTGAACCGGCTGCTCGACACCCGGTTTGACCTCTTCCACCGGTGCAGGTGGTTGCTCAGTGCGGCTAATACAGCCCGACAGGAACAGTGCAAAAGCCGTGACAAACGCGTAACGACTGATCTGTTTAATCAAAATTCACCCCTCAGAGATATAAATAAAGTCTGACCTTATGCGCACCCAGATAATTTGCGCTGCCATATAGCTTAACCGACGATTTTGCCGGAATGGTTACGCTGCGCGGCGCCTCAAGTGGATGCATTTCCAAGCCGCGGGCGTCATACCAGAAAAAACGGTAGTGCACGGTAACTGGCGCATCTCTTTCATTGAACAGCACTGAGGAGGCGGACGGTTGAATTTCGCTGACCGAAAGCGAAGGCTGATCGGCGGTAATCCCTGCCGCCAGCACCGATGACTCCATAACCAACGTTTGATCGTCATTGACGGGTATCGACGGTTGCGAACTGCATCCTGCCAACGCTATCACCAGCGCCGCCATCCATCCTCTTTGCATCTTAAAGACCTTTATGCGCCAGCATCGGGCCCAGCGGACGACCGCCCAGCAGATGCATATGAATGTGATAAACTTCCTGACCACCGTGGCGGTTGCAGTTCATGATCAAACGGTAACCGTCCTCGGCAATGCCTTCCTGCTCAGCGATTTTCGCTGCTACTGTCAGCATACGGCCTAATGCCAGTTCATGCTCAGTTTTCACGTCATTTACCGTCGGAATCAGAATATTGGGAATAATGAGGATGTGCGTAGGCGCCTGGGGAGAGATGTCGCGAAAAGCGGTAACCAGTTCATCCTGATAGATGATATCTGCCGGGATCTCGCGGCGGACAATTTTACTGAAAATGGTTTCTTCAGCCATGAGGTTTTCCTTATTCATTAATCTGGCGACGAGCCCGGAAACAACCCGCCCGGTGCAGGCGCAATCTTTTGTGGCAAGACTAAAGAGTATGAGCGACTTTCTCCTGTCCTTTCAACCTTATCCCACGAATTCTTTGCGTATGCGGCCCGATCTGCTCGCGGAGTAACCACCTCCCCTCCACCCGCTCTGAAACATTATTTCACTTGCCGTCGCAACATCTGTTTACAGTGATAAATCGAATGCGTATATTTCGCATTTGCATTTTCATGCGCAATTTATACCTAGAAAAATGATTTTAGTCCGTCGATACGGGACTGATGCACACCATTCACCGTACATAAGGGTTTAATGATGTCTTTCACCATTCAATCCAGGGAAGGGCAATCCCGGTCTGTCGCAACACCTTCGTTGCTGGCAGCCTGCATTGCTATGGCATTGATGCCAGCCACCGCTTTCGCCGCCCCCACCGAAGATACCGTCATTGTTGATGGTTCTTCTCAGTCGGACACCTCCGCTGATGACAGCCAGGACTACAGCGTAAAAAGCACGTCCGTGGGCACCAAAATGCAGATGATCCAACGTGACATCCCGCAGTCGGTCACCATCGTCAGCGAACAACGTATGGAAGACCAGCAGCTTCAGACCCTGGGCGAAGTGATGGACAGCACGATGGGGATCAGCAAAAGTACCACTGACTCCGATCGCAGCAACTATTACTCCCGTGGTTTCGAAATCGACAACTACATGGTCGATGGCATCCCAACCTATTTTGAGTCGCGCTGGAATCTGGGTGATTCCCAGTCAGATATGGCACTGTTTGAGCGCGTCGAAGTTGTGCGCGGCGCCACCGGCCTGATGACCGGAACGGGTAACCCGTCGGCGGCCATCAATATGGTGCGCAAGCATGCCACCAGCCGTGAATTTAAAGGCAACCTGTCTGCAGAGTACGGCAGCTGGAACAAGCAACGTTACGTGATGGACATGCAAAGTCCACTGACGGAAGATGGCAACCTACGGGCGCGCATTGTGGCGGGTTATCAGGACAGCGACTCCTGGCTCGACAACTACAATCAGAAGCGCACCTTCTTCTCCGGTATTCTGGACGCTGACCTGGGCACCAGCACTTCACTGTCGGCAGGCTACGAATACCAGCGTATCGACATCAATAACCAGACGTGGGGTGGTTTGCCGCGCTGGAACACCGATGGCAGCGTCAGACATTACGATCGCGCGCACAGCACCTCACCTGACTGGGCTTACAACGACAAAGAGTTCAATAAGGTCTTCTTCACCCTGAAGCAGCGCTTTGCCGACAACTGGCAGGCCACGTTGAATGGGACTCATACCGAGGCGAAATTCGACAGTAAAGCGATGTATCTTGATGCCTATGTGAACAAGAGCACCGGCATGCTGGAAGGCCCTTATGCGAACTATGGCCCGGGCTATGATTATATTGGCGGCACCGGCTGGAACAGCGGCAAGCGTAAAGTAGACGCAGTGGATCTGTTCGCTGACGGCGGCTACGAGCTGTTGGGTCGCCAGCACACCATGATGATTGGCGGCAGCTTCAGCCGTCAGACGAACCGCTACACCAACTCGTGGGCCAACGTCTATCCGGAGGAGTTCGGCAGTTTCTACGACTACAACGGTTACTTCCCGGAAACCAACTGGGGATCGCAATCGCTGGCCCAGGATGACACCACGAATATGAAATCGCTGTACGCCGCGACGCGCATTTCCCTGGCCGATCCTCTGCATTTAATTCTTGGTGCCCGTTATACCAACTGGAGCATTGAAACCCTGACCTACGGCATGGAGAAGAACCACACCACCCCTTATGCCGGTCTGGTCTACGACATCAATGACAACTGGTCAGCCTACGCCAGCTATACCTCTATCTTCCAGCCGCAGAACTACCGTGACAGCTCGGGTAGATACCTTGATCCGATCACCGGGAATAACTACGAAGCGGGCCTGAAATCTGACTGGATGAACAGCCGTCTGACCACCACGCTCTCTGTCTTCCGCATTGAGCAGGACAATCTGGGCCAAAGCACCGGCCGGACGATTCAGGGCTCTACGGATACGGCCTACGAGAGCGTAGACGGTACCGTGAGTAAAGGCGTGGAGTTTGAAATCAACGGTGCGCTGACCGATAACTGGCAGATGACCTTTGGCGCAACGCGTTACGTGGCGGAAGATAATGATGGCAAGGCGGTGAACCCGCAGCTGCCGCGGACCACGGTGAAACTCTTTACCAGCTACCGCCTGCCGGCGATGCCTGAGCTGACCGTTGGTGGCGGCGTTAACTGGCAAAACAGTGTTTACACCTATCAGGACACCCCTTACGGCACCTGGCGTGCCTCGCAGGGCAGCTACGCGCTGGTGGATCTCTTCACGCGTTATCAGGTGACGAAGAACTTCTCCCTGCAGGGTAATGTGAATAACCTCTTTGATAAGACTTACGACACTAACATTGAGGGCGAAATTGTCTATGGCGAACCGCGTAACGTGAGCCTGACCGCAAGCTATCAGTTCTGATAAATCATGCAGCGTCTAAGGGAGCCCAATGGCTCCCTTTTTTGTGCGCGCTGTTTGCCGGGTGGCGGCTGCGCCTTACCCGGCCTACGGTTGGTGCGGTTGTTGCCTTTGTTTGCCGGGAGGTGGCTACGCCTTACCCGGCCTACGATTCGTCCGGTTATTGCCTTTGTAGGCCGGGTAAGCGTAGCGCCACCCGGCATGCCACAAACTACAGATATAAAAAAGGCAGCCATTCGGCTGCCTTAGTCTCCCCAGGTCACAACTTAGTTGCTGCGGATGTACTCATCCATTTCGGTTTTCAGGTTATCGGATTTAGTACCGAAGATAGCCTGTACACCGGAACCTGCAACAACTACACCAGCTGCGCCCAGTTTTTTCAGACCCGGCTGGTCAACTTTCGCAACATCAGCAACGCTTACACGCAGACGAGTGATACATGCGTCCAGGTTAGTGATGTTCTCTTTACCGCCGAAGGCTGCAACCAGTGCCGGAGCCATTTCGCTGGTCGCACCCGCTTTGCTGTCTTCTGTTGCATCTTCACGACCTGGCGTTTTCAGGTCCAGCGCTTTGATCAGCACACGGAAGATGGTGTAGTACACAACCGCGTAGCATGCACCAACGATTGGGAACAGCCACAGTTTGCTGCTGTTACCGGACAGGACGATAAAGTCGATCAGACCGTGCGAGAAGGAAGTCCCGTCACGCATACCCAGCAGGATACAGATTGGGAATGCCAGACCAGCCAGAATCGCGTGGATAATGTACAGGATCGGCGCAACGAACATGAAGGAGAACTCGATCGGCTCGGTGATACCGGTCAGGAACGAGGTCAGCGCTGCGGAGATCATGATACCGCCCACTTTTGCACGGTTTTCTGGTTTAGCAGAGTGCCAGATTGCAATCGCAGCAGCCGGCAGGCCGTACATTTTGAACAGGAAGCCGCCAGACAGTTTGCCTGCAGTTGGGTCGCCTGCCATGTAACGTGGGATATCGCCGTGGAAGACCTGGCCCGCAGCGTTGGTGTATTCGCCGATCTGCATCTGGAAAGGAACGTTCCAGATATGGTGCAGACCGAACGGCACCAGGCAACGCTCGATGAAGCCGTAGATACCGAACGCCACAACCGGGTTCTGGTAAGCCGCCCACTGAGAGAAGGTCTGGATAGCGGAACCAATCGGTGGCCAGATGAAGGAGAGGATCACACCCGTGAAGATCGCCGCCAGACCAGAGATGATTGGAACAAAACGCTTACCTGCAAAGAAGCCCAGGTACTCAGGGAGCTTGATGCGATAGAAGCGGTTAAACATATACGCCGCAATTGCACCCGAGATGATACCGCCCAGAACCCCGGTGTCAGCCAGGTGTTTAGCAGCGATCTCTTCCGGTGGCAGGTGCAGCACCAGAGGTGCAACCACAGCCATGGTTTTAACCATGATGCCGTAGGCAACTACAGCGGCCAGCGCAGATACGCCGTCGTTATTGGTGAAGCCAAGCGCAACGCCGATGGCGAAGATCAGTGGCATATTGGCAAAAACAGAACCGCCTGCTTCCGCCATCACATGAGAAACTACGGCTGGCAGCCAGCTGAAGTTTGCAGAACCGACGCCCAGCAGGATACCTGCGATAGGCAGTACGGATACCGGCAGCATCAGCGATTTACCGACCTTCTGCAGGTTAGCAAATGCATTCTTAAACATAATTGAGAGTGCTCCTGAGTATTTGTGCTTTTTTTACGTTTTCACGCATTGGCCCGGGGGGAGAACCGTGCCGTGGACAGGACATCTAAGCGCCCTTTATTTATTACGCAGAGTAAAATAAATCTGCGGATCTTTGTTTGACGGCTATCACGTTTCAGCGTTCGTTACCTGAAAAACTTTCAGTTTTTTACAAAATAGGTGTCTAAATGTTACCAGAAACGCATTCACCGCCCCTGTTCGGGCGGTGAACTTTACTCGCTTTAGCTATTAATTACGAGCCCAAAAAAAACTGACGATTCATGCTGATTGCAGGCGGGAGGGATCGATGTGAAACAGACTGGCGAAGTTATCAGTGGTAATGCGTGCCAGTTCTTCAACATCGACGCCTTTCAAAACGGCCATATACTCGGCCACATCCCGTACCATCGCGGGTTGGTTCTCTTTACCGCGGTGCGGTACCGGTGCCAGATAAGGGGAATCTGTCTCCACCAGCAGGCGATCGAGCGGGACGTATCGCGCAGCGTCGCGAAGCTGCTCTGCGTTACGGAACGTCACGATCCCCGAAAACGAGATATAAAAACCCAAATCCAGCAGTTTGCCCGCTGTTTCTCTGTCTTCAGTGAAACAGTGTAGTACGCCACCACAATCCGTCACCTTTTCTTCTGAGAGGATCGCCAGCGTATCGGCACGGGCATCGCGGGTGTGGACAATCACTGGCTTGTTCAGCTCCCGGCCAATACGGATATGATTGCGGAATGATTCCTGCTGACGGGCTTTCGTTTCCGGAGTGTAAAAATAGTCCAGCCCGGTTTCACCCATCGCGACGACGCCCTCTTCCGCCGCCAGACGGCGTAAATCCTCGACGTCATAGGCCTCATCCTGATTCAGCGGATGCACGCCGCAGGAGAAAACGACGTTGTCGCGCACGCCCACCAGCTCACGCATGGTGCGGTAGCCCGGTAACGTCGTGGCGACCGCCAGACAAAATTTCACATCGCGGGCTGCGGCTTTTTCCAGCACGTCATCGACGTTTTTATGCAGGGATTGATAATCCAGGCCATCAAGATGGCAGTGTGAGTCGACTAAAAACATAATGTCTCTCTCAGAGATGGGATACAGGCAACGTTGTGCCCGGTTGCAGGTAATGCTCGATAGTGAGTAACAGGTCGGTCAGCACAAGCTCCCGATTCAGCCCCGTTACGCTGAGTAATTGTTCGCGACACTGACATACGTCATGAAGGATAGCCCGTAATGCCACACCTGGCAGGCGCCGGGCGAGGCTGTTTACCCCTTGCCAGGCATCGGCATTGCTGATTAAGGTCGCCCTCTGCTGAATTTTGAGGGCATCCAGCAACAATGCCGCCAGCCAGTGCAGACGATCTGGCGCCTGCTCATGATTGAGTACCGGCAGCAGGCTCATCCAGTCACCACTGTCAGGTACAGCCCCAAGCGCCTGGCAAAGCTGTTCGCGTTGCCCCCAGACGTTGGGCTGCAACAGCGCCAGCGCTGCTGCAGGCGCGCCGCCGCACAGACGTAGCGCGCTGAGCGCCGCTTCATGTGACGTTGTCACTTCCCGCGCAAGCCAGCTGATAGCCCACGCCTCCTGCGGCACGTTGAGATGATGCAAGCGACAGCGGCTTCGGAGAGTCGCCAGCAACCGTCCGGGTTCACGGCAGGCCATCAGAAACCAGGTATTTTCCGGCGGCTCTTCCAGGGTTTTTAACAGCGCGTTGGCCGCCGCTTCGGTCAGTTGGGCGGCATCCTTGACCCAGACCACTTTCGCCCCACCAAGCCGCGCGCGCTCGTAGAGCTTCTCGCTGACCGCGCGAACCGCATCAATCCCCAGCGTGGTCTTACCCTTCTCGGGCTCAAGCGCGTAATAATCCGGGTGCGTCTGAGCCTGCATCAGCTGGCAGCCGCGGCACTGGCCACAGCTTTTATGCCCCTGGGGTTGCTGGCACATCAGAAAACGGCTGATGGCGTAGATCAGCGCATCATCACCCATGCCCGGCAGCGACTGGATCAGTAACGCATGATGCCCCCGACCGGACTGATAGCTGTTCACCAGCTGTTCTAAGTGCGGGCGCAACCATGGATACCATTTCATGCCTGTTGTTCCTTCAGCCAGTCGGTGACCGTTTTACGAATGGCGTCCATCACCGCTTCCAGTGGTTGGGTGGCGTCGATGGTGCGGATGGTGCTGTCCTGTGCGGCCAGCTCAAGATAGCGGACGCGGGTACGGTTGAAGAAGTCCAGCGACTCCTGCTCAATACGATCCAGTTCGCCACGGGCGCGGGCGCGCTTCAGGCCCACTTCTGGCGTCACGTCGAGATAGAGCGTCAGGTTCGGGCGGAAATCTCCCAGCACCGCATCGCGCAGCGTGGCGAGCATCGTCTGGTCAATGCCGCGGCCACCGCCCTGGTACGCCTGGGTGGAGAGATCGTGGCGATCGCCAATGACCCAGCACCCACGCGCCAGCGCAGGTTTGATGACGGTTTCTACCAGCTGGACACGCGCGGCGTAGAACATCATGACTTCGGCTTTATCCGTAATCACTTCATCGCCGACCGATTTAATGTCCAGCACCAGACTGCGCAGTTTTTCCGCCAGCTGTGTGCCGCCCGGTTCGCGGGTAAAGATCATCTCTTCGATGCCACACTGTTTCAGCGTCTCGACGACCGTGTCGCGTGCGGTGGTTTTCCCGGCGCCTTCCAGCCCCTCAATGACGATGTAATTACTGCGCATTTTTTTCCTTAAGTGCCTTCAGATAGTCCTGGACCGAACGATTATGACTGGCAAGATTGGTGTTAAAAGTATGTCCACCCTTTCCGTCCGCGACGAAATAGAGATACGGCGTTTTGGCCGGATGCGCGGCGGCATTCAACGATGCCTGACCCGGCGTGGCAATCGGCCCCGGGGGTAATCCGCTAATGACATAGGTATTATAATCCGTTGGGGTTTCGAGATCTTTACGCGAAATGTTGCCCTTGTAGTTCTCACCCATCCCGTAAATCACCGTAGGATCAGTCTGCAGACGCATACCGATACGCAGACGATTGATAAACACAGAGGCCACCTGATCGCGTTCGCTGGCGACTGCCGTCTCTTTCTCGACGATAGAGGCCATGGTCACGAACTGATTCTGATCTTTATACGGCAGGTTTTCCATCCGCCCTTCCCAGGCTTTATCCACTGCTGCAACCATCTTTTTATGCGCACGCTGCAACAGTGCCACATCGGTGGTGCCCGCGGTGTACATCCAGGTATCGGGCCAGAACCAGCCTTCTATCCTGTCGGGGTGCTCAAATTTCAGGGCTTCGGCGACGGCGGCATAACTGTCGTCCGGCAACGTATGCTTGATGTAGGGCGCATCGCGCAGCTGCTTCAGGTAGTCGCTCAGACGCATCCCTTCGACAAAACGCAGCGGGAACTGCGCCTCTTTACCGCTTTCAAGCAGCTCCAGCATCTCCTTCACGGTCATTCCTGGGGTAAAGCGGTACGTACCGGCTTTAAAATGCGACAGCTCCGGCTGCACGCGTAATAGCCACTGGAATACCCGCGGGCGGTTAATGATCTTGTCGCCGTACAGCTGTTCACCCAGCGCCAGCCGTCCGGTACCGGGTTTCAGGGTAAATACTGTCTCGTCGGCGATCAGGATTTTGCTCTCCGCCAGCTGGCGAACTTTCCACATCCCCACGCCAGCGGCAATGCCCAGCACGACAACGACGAGGAGAATAAAGCGCAACATTTTCTTCATGACTATCTGGTTTGCTCACACAGAGGGGCTAAAAACGAGTACAACTCACGCGATGTAAAATGGTGAGAACCATACTGGCGCACCGGCACAACAGGCATCAGCGCATTGCATACGACGATCTCGTCAGCATCGGTCAGCGCAGCCTCGCGCGCCTGCACTTCGACCACGCGAAATCCGGAATGCGCCAGTTGCCGCAGACAAAACTGCCGCATCAGACCGTTAACGCCAGCCTGATCCAGACGTGGGGTAAACACATCCTTACCCTGCCGCCAGAATAAATTCGCCGCACAGCATTCCGTAATGAACCCTTCGCTGTCAAGAACCAGCGCTTCATCGGCGTCGGTCTGTTCAAGATGGGAGCGAATCAGCACTTGCTCAAGCCGGTTGAGGTGTTTTATCCCCGCAAGCTGCGGATTACGTCCCAGCCTCACCGGGCTTAATGCCAGGGTAATGCCTTCCTGGCGCCAGCGATCGTAATGGGCAGGCCAGGCAGATACCGACAGAATGCGAACCGGATCCTGACAGCCAGCCGCGCTGTATCCTCTTCCGCCGCTTCCCCGGGTAATAATCACTTTTAATACGCCCCGTTCGACGCCGTGCGCCTGGTCTGTCATTTCATCTTCTAACGCCGTCCACTGGGCAAAGGGAATGAACAGTTTTTCACAGGCCGTTCGCAATCGTTGCAGATGCGCCTCAAGTAAACAGACCTTGCCTTCGACAATGCGGGCCGTTGTGAAGCATCCGTCACCAAACTGAATCGCCCGGTCACTCGCCGAAAGCTGTGCCTGCTTTATACCATTTATCAAGAACATGGTGGCTCCTTTAAGATGGTCGAATAGTCTGGCAGGAAGGATGGCTCTGGACAAGGGAAGAAAACCGAATAAAAAAGGCCCGACAAGCGGACCTTTTTTTACTGCACTAACGACAGGTTAGCATCAGACCTTTTTAAAGATCAGAGAGCCGTTGGTGCCGCCAAAGCCGAAGGAGTTACACAGGGTGTACTCCATACCGCTGACCTGGCGCGCTTCGTGCGGAACGAAGTCCAGATCGCAACCTTCATCCGGATTATCCAGGTTGATGGTTGGCGGAACAGCCTGATCGCGCAGCGCAAGGATGGAGTAGATAGACTCTACTGCACCCGCCGCACCCAGCAGGTGACCGGTCATGGATTTGGTGGAGCTGACCATGACGCGGCGGGCTGCATCGCCAAACACAGACTTAACGGCCTGCGCTTCAGCGATATCGCCCGCAGGCGTAGAGGTACCGTGCGCATTCACATAGCCAATCTGACCCGGCTCGATACCCGCATCACGGATAGCGTTAACCATGGCCAGCGCAGCACCTGCGCCATTCTCTGGCGGAGAAGTCATGTGATAGGCATCGCTGCTCATGCCGAAGCCGACGACTTCTGCATAAATTTTCGCGCCGCGTTTCTTCGCGTGCTCGTACTCTTCCAGTACGACCATGCCTGCACCGTCACCCAGCACAAAACCATCACGGTCTTTATCCCACGGACGGCTCGCCGCCTGAGGATTATCGTTGCGGGTAGACAGCGCGCGCGCTGCACCGAAACCGCCCACACCCAATGGGGTGCTGGCTTTTTCTGCCCCACCAGCGACCATCGCGTCAGCATCGCCATAAGCAATCATACGCGCCGCCTGGCCGATGTTGTGCACACCAGATGTACAGGCAGTAGCAATCGAAATGCTTGGACCGCGCAGGCCATACATGATGGTCAGGTGACCTGCCACCATGTTAACAATCGTTGACGGAACGAAGAACGGGCTAATCTTACGTGGGCCACCATTAACTAAAGAGCTATGGTTTTCCTCGATTAAGCCAAGGCCGCCAATCCCGGAGCCAATAGCGGCGCCAATACGGGTTGCGTTCTCTTCCGTAATTTCAAGGCCAGAATCCTGCATGGCCTGAACGCCAGCGACAATTCCATATTGAATGAAGGCATCCATCTTGCGCTGTTCTTTGCGCGAGATGATCTCTTCACAGTTAAAATCCTTTACTAAGCCAGCAAATTTCGTTGCATAGGCGCTAGTATCGAAATGGTCGATTAGGCTAATGCCACTCTGACCGGCAAGGAGAGCTTTCCAGGTGGACTCTACGGTATTGCCGACAGGAGATAACATGCCAAGTCCGGTCACAACTACACGACGCTTAGACACGCTTGTCCTCCAGGGAGGGATAAAAAAAAAGAAAAACGAGGGACTACAAAAGAAAAAACTCAGGCGGTCGAATGACCGCCTGGAGATGTTCACTTACGCCTGGTGACCGTTGATGTAATCAATGGCAGCCTGAACGGTGGTGATTTTCTCAGCTTCTTCGTCCGGAATCTCAGTATCAAACTCTTCTTCCAGAGCCATTACCAGCTCAACGGTGTCAAGAGAATCTGCGCCCAGGTCTTCAACGAAAGAAGCATTGTTGGTCACTTCTTCCTGCTTAACGCCCAGCTGTTCGCCGATAATTTTCTTAACGCGTTCTTCGATAGTGCTCATACTCTTAAATTTCCTATCAAAACTCGCTTTCGCGATGGTTTTCGTAGTGTATAAAATGTTGAAAAATTTGCAACTAAATCCCGGCAGGTCTTACCACGATTTTACGTTATTTTGAGGCCATTCCCCCTCATAACGCAAATATTTTCTATCGTGGTTAAACCATGTACATTCCGCCGTTGACGTGGAGAGTCTCACCAGTGATGTAACTCGCTTCGTCAGAAGCTAAAAATGCAACCGCGCTGGCGATTTCTTTAGGGTCGCCTAAACGACCCGCTGGAACTGCCGCCAGCGTACCCGCACGCTGCTCATCGGTCAGCGCACGCGTCATGTCCGTTTCAATAAAGCCCGGAGCAACAACGTTTACAGTAATTCCGCGGGACGCAACTTCGCGCGCCAGCGACTTACTGAAACCGATCAGGCCTGCTTTCGCCGCAGCGTAGTTTGCCTGACCAGCATTTCCCATGGTACCAACCACAGAACCGACAGTGATAATACGCCCATGACGCTTCTTCATCATAGCTCGCATTACCGCTTTTGACAGACGGAACACAGATGACAGGTTGGTTTCGATAATATCGTTCCACTCATCATCCTTCATTCGCATCAGTAAGTTGTCACGAGTAATTCCGGCATTATTGACCAGAATATCCACTTCGCCAAATTCTGCGCGAATATTTCCCAGAACAGATTCGATAGATGCCGGATCGGTCACATTCAACATCATACCTTTACCGTTCGCACCCAGATAGTCACTAATTGCCTGCGCGCCATTTTCGCTGGTAGCGGTGCCGATCACTGTCGCGCCACGCGCGACGAGGGTTTCAGCGATAGCACGACCAATACCACGGCTTGCGCCGGTGACCAGTGCGATTTTTCCTTCAAAACTCATGGTATTCCTCTTCTTACTGCGCAAGTGCCGCTGACAGTGCTTCAGGCTCGTTAATCGCCGATGCAGTCAGGGTATCAACAATACGTTTAGTCAGACCGGTGAGGACCTTACCCGGGCCCACTTCATACAGATGCTCTACGCCCTGCGCTGCCATAAATTCAACGGTTTTCGTCCACTGAACCGGGCTGTAGAGCTGGCGAACCAGCGCGTGGCGGATGGCCTCAGGCGCGGTTTCACATTGCACATCAACGTTATTGACCACCGGAATGGTCGGTGCGCTGAAGGTGATTTTTTCCAGCTCAACGGCCAGCTTGTCTGCAGCAGGCTTCATCAGCGCGCAGTGGGACGGTACGCTCACCGGCAGCGGCAGCGCACGTTTGGCGCCCGCGGCTTTACAGGCTGCGCCTGCACGCTCAACCGCCTCTTTATGGCCGGCGATAACCACCTGGCCCGGGGAGTTGAAGTTCACCGGTGAAACGACCTGGCCTTCTGCGGACTCTTCACACGCTTTTGCGATAGAAGCATCATCCAGTCCAATAATGGCTGACATGCCGCCCGTGCCTTCCGGCACCGCTTCCTGCATGAATTTGCCGCGCATCTCAACCAGACGCACAGCATCCGCAAACGCAATCACACCCGCACAAACCAGCGCAGAATATTCACCCAGGCTGTGACCAGCTAACAGCGCTGGCGTTTTGCCGCCCTGCTGCTGCCATACGCGCCACAGTGCGACCGATGCGGTCAGCAACGCAGGCTGCGTCTGCCAGGTTTTATTCAGCTCTTCGGCTGGCCCTTGCTGGGTCAGCGCCCAAAGATCGTAGCCCAGCGCATCAGAAGCTTCACGAAAAGTCTCTTCGATTACCGGAAACTGCTCCGCCAATCCAGATAACATTCCAACGGCCTGAGAACCCTGGCCGGGGAATACAAAAGCAAATTGCGTCATTTTTTTTATCCTTTCTAGAAACGAACCAGCGCAGAACCCCAGGTGAAACCGCCACCGAAGGCCTCGAGCAAGACCAGTTGGCCCCGTTGAATTCGTCCATCGCGCACCGCTTCGTCAAACGCGCACGGTACTGATGCTGCAGACGTGTTGCCATGACGATCCAGCGTCACTACAACGTTATCCATAGACATGCCGAGTTTCTTCGCTGTGGCGCTAATAATGCGCAGGTTAGCCTGATGCGGCACCAGCCAGTCAAGAGCGGAACGCTCCAGATTATTGGCTTCCAGCGTCTCGTCAACGATGTGTGCCAGTTCGGTCACTGCCACTTTGAAGACTTCGTTACCCGCCATAGTCAGGTAGATGGCGCTGTCCGGGTTGACACGATCCGCATTTGGCAGCGTTAACAGCTCGCCGTAGCGACCGTCAGCATGCAGATGCGTTGAGATGATGCCCGGCTCTTCAGATTGTCCTAACAGGACAGCACCCGCGCCATCACCAAAAATAATGATCGTCCCACGATCGTTTGGATCGCAGGTGCGAGCCAGAACGTCCGCGCCGATGACCAGCGCATATTTCACTGCGCCGGATTTCACATATTGATCGGCAATGCTCAGCGCATAGGTAAAGCCTGCGCAGGCAGCGGCAACGTCAAACGCCGGGCAGCCTTTGATGCCCAGCATGTTTTGCACCTGGCACGCAGCGCTTGGGAAGGCATGCGTGGCGGAAGTGGTCGCAACAATAATCAGACCGATGTCATCTTTATCGACACCCGCCATTTCCAGCGCGCGCTGGGCGGCTTCATAGCCCATGGTGGAAACTGTTTCATCTGGCGCGGCAATACGACGTTCGCGGATACCTGTACGTGTGACGATCCACTCGTCAGACGTGTCTACCATTTTTTCCAGATCGGCATTGGTTCGCACTTGCTTTGGCAGATAGCTGCCGGTACCTAAAATCTTCGTATACATGTACGCTCAGTCACTTTTTGCTAATACAGATCCCAGGCGAGCGGCAATCCGCTGTGGGACTTGTCGCTGCACCGCCTGCACTGCCTGTTCAATCGCGACGGCAAACGCTCGCTGATTGGCCGCACCGTGACTCTTGATCACAATGCCGCGCAATCCTAACAGACAGGCGCCATTATACTGGTCGGGGTTGAGGTGACTGAATCGCCGCGCCAGGCTCTTTTGTAACCAACGCTTTAATAAAATCAGCCACCATGACCGTTTTTTCCCCTCTCCCTGCGATTTAAGCAGAGAAAGAAACATTCTCACCACCCCTTCCATGGTTTTTAATGTAACGTTTCCTGTAAACCCGTCACACACCAGTACATCCGTTTTTCCGGTCAATAATTCGTTGGCTTCAAGATATCCAATATAGTTGATGGATGGCTCATTTTTTAGCCGCTCGGACGCTTCACGGATGCTGTCGAGGCCTTTGGTCTCCTCCTCGCCAATATTCAGCAAAGCAACGCGGGGATGAGAAATCCCTACTACTTCCTCTGCCAGCACCGAGCCCATAACGGCAAACTGCGCCAACATCACACTGTCGCAATCGACGTTGGCGCCTAAATCCAGCACCACCGTTTTGCCCTTTTGCTGGTGCGGCAGTACCGTTACCAGCGCCGGGCGCTCAATACCTTCAAGCGGTTTGAGCAGTAATTTTGCCAGCCCCATCAGCGCGCCGGTATTGCCGGCGCTGACGCAGGCTTGTGCGCGGCCCTCTTTAACCAGCTCAAGCGCGATGCGCATTGAACTTCCGCGGCTGCTGCGGATCGCCTGTGAGGCCCGGACATCACTGGCAATAACTGACTGGGCAGGAATAATCTGCAGACGTGAACGTTGTTCGAAGTCAGCTTTTGCGAGTAATGGCGTGATAGCGTCGGGATTACCGACTAAAAGGAGAGCGAGTTGCGAATTAGAGTTCAGTGCCTGCAATGCTGCAGGCACTGTCACGGAAGGGCCAAAATCGCCCCCCATGACATCTAACGCCAGGGTTAGACGTGTCAAGGTATCGTCGCAGCCTGGTTCGGTATATCCCCGTTTGCACGGGGAAACCCTCACTAAGCCTAATCACGCAAACGCGTGATTACTTAGTGATAACCTTGCGGCCGCGGTAGAAACCGTCAGCAGTGATGTGGTGACGCAGGTGTTTTTCACCAGAAGTCTTGTCTACAGACAGGCTGGTAACTGCAGTCAGCGCGTCATGGGAACGACGCATGCCACGTTTGGAACGGGTTGGTTTATTCTGTTGTACGGCCATGGACCTTACTCCTTAATTACTTACGCTTTAAGCTGGCTAATACGGCAAATGGGTTTGGTTTTTGCGCTTCATCAGGCAGTTCCCCAAAGACCATGTCCGCCTCGGACACTTCACAGTGTTCAGAATCATGCACCGGAACCACTGGCAGAGCGAGGATGATTTCATCTTCAACTAACGCCAGCAGATCGATTTCACCGAATTCGTTAACCTCAATCGGCTCATACGCTTCCGGGAGTGCTTCAGCCTGTTCGTCTGAACGAACCGGACTGAAACAATATGTTGTGTGAACATGAAGTGGGAACGGTTTCCCGCAACGCTGACACTCGAGCGTAACCGAAACCTTTGCATCACCGGTTAATACGGCGAGGCGCTGGTTATCGATCGCGAACGACATGGAGCATTCCACATCACTGTCCACACTGACTACGGATTCGGCAATACGTTCAGCCTGGTCACGGGTATAAATACCTTCGTAATCGAGGCGTTTTTGAGCCGTACGAACCGGATCAAGAGTCAGGGGTAATTTTACCTTTTGCATAGGGCGCGCATATTAACTTTGTAACGTCATAGAGTCAAAGAAAAAGGCAACCTCGGGCTGCCTTTTGCCAATTATTCGCACACATTGCGGCCTGTAGTTTAAAATGGCTGGCATCGATACGCTATATCTGGTGAAAAAAATATGCCAAATCTTATTCTCGCCTCGACCTCACCCTACCGCCGCGTGTTGCTGGAAAAGCTTGGCGTACCCTTTGAATGCGCCGCACCGAACGTGGATGAAAGCCTACAACCCGGTGAATCGCCACGACATCTGGTGGTACGTCTGGCGCAGGAAAAAGCAAAAAGCCTGGCAGCGCAATTTCCTGACCATCTTATTATAGGTTCCGATCAGGTTTGCGTCCTGGATGGTGCTATCACGGGTAAACCGCATACCGAAGAGAATGCGCGTCAGCAGCTGTTGAAAGCCCGCGGCAATATCGTCACGTTCTATACCGGCCTGGCTCTCTATAACAGCTCAACGGGCCATTTGCAGACGGAATGCGAGCCCTTTGACGTTCACTTCCGCCATCTCAGCGAACAAGAGATTGATGACTACGTCCGTAAAGAGCGTCCGTTAAACTGCGCGGGCAGCTTTAAGAGCGAAGGGCTGGGGATTGCGTTGTTTGACAGGCTGGACGGGCGCGACCCAAACACCCTGGTGGGATTACCGCTGATTGCGCTGTGCCAGATGCTGCGCCGGGAACATTACAACCCGTTAATGGCCTAGCCCTCTGCTTCGCCCGGCGGCGCTACGCTTGCACGGGCCTACGGTTTTGTAAGCCGGGTAAGCGCAGCGCCACCCGGCAATTAACCGCGCAGAACTTTAAGACAGCGTTTCAGCTGCTCATCCATAGGCGCTTCGATACGCATCACCTCGCCAGTACCCGGATGGGTAAACTTCAGCGCGGCGGCATGCAGGAACAGACGAGACAAGCCCGTACCTGCCAGCTGCTTATCAAACTCACGGTCGCCATAGCGATCGTCGAAGGCGATGGGGTGACCTGCATGCAGAGTGTGAACACGGATCTGGTGAGTACGACCGGTCACCGGGCTGCAGCGCACCAGGGTAGCGAATTCATAACGCTCTTCGACTTTGAAGCGAGTTTCAGACGGCTTACCCTCCTGACTCACGCGAACGATACGCTCACCGCTTTGCAGAATGTTTTTCAGCAGCGGAGCCTGGACCACTTTGACATGGGATTGCCACTGGCCACGCACCAGCGCGAGGTAATCCTTCTGCATCCCCTTCTCACGCAGCTGTTCATGCAGCGAACGCAGCGCCGAACGCTTTTTCGCCACCAGCAGTACGCCAGAGGTGTCGCGGTCAAGGCGATGAACCAGCTCAAGGAAGCGGGCTTCGGGACGCAGCGCACGCAGACCTTCGATCACGCCGAAGCTCAATCCGCTGCCTCCGTGAACGGCTGTGCCGGAAGGTTTGTTGAGTACCAGGATATGATCGTCTTCATATAAGATCACATCCGTCAGCGCGGCGACTTTATTCAGATGCGGCGAGACCGCCTCCTCTTCCCGCTCGGCTACACGTACGGGCGGGATGCGCACTTCATCACCCGCTTCCAGTTTGTACTCAGGTTTAATGCGCTTCTTATTCACACGCACCTCACCCTTACGCAAGATGCGATAAATCATGCTCTTTGGCACACCCTTCAGTTGGGTGCGCAAAAAGTTGTCGATGCGTTGCCCCGCTTCATCATCGGTAATGGCAACCATTTTTACGGCTGGAGTCTCTGTTTTCATGGGGGGCGATTCTAATTATCGGCAGCCATTAGCGCCACTCATTTTTCTATGCTTATATTTAGTTTTACCCTGTTACTGTTTCGTTCACGCGATCGATTTGGTGGTTATTAAACCAATCCTATGAGAGAAGTGAAAAAACTGTGAGTAACCGGGTGATAATTGGCAAAAGTCATCTTGCTATAACCCGGTTAGCAATGGAATAATGCTGCAGTTTTCCGTGTTAAATCCTGGTTAAGCAAGGATATCGACGGAATGACCAATTTTGTCTGACCGATCATCCACGCAGCAATGGCGTAAGACGTATTGATCTTTCAGACAGTTAGCGGGCTGCGGGTTGCAGTACTTACCGGTAAATGGAATCTTCTCTGGAGAGTTTTACCCAGGCTATTCCCCTGATAATCGCGCTGTATTTCCGTATGAAATACAGGCAACCGACACTTTGCGCCTCTTAAGCGAGCGACAACCGTGAGGTTGGCGACGTGAATAGACACGAGGCCATCGGTTCATACCCCGGAAAGCGTCACCTTGCCCGCAGCTTAGTCGTCAATGTAAGAATAATGAGTAAGTTACGATGAAAAGAATGTTAATCAACGCAACTCAGCAAGAAGAGTTGCGTGTCGCCCTTGTGGATGGGCAGCGTCTGTACGATCTGGATATCGAAAGTCCTGGACACGAACAGAAAAAAGCGAACATTTACAAAGGCAAAATCACCCGCATTGAACCCAGCCTTGAGGCCGCATTTGTCGATTACGGTGCCGAGCGTCATGGTTTCCTCCCGCTGAAAGAGATCGCTCGCGAGTACTTCCCTTCCAACTATAATGCCCATGGCCGTCCTAACATCAAAGATGTTCTGCGTGAAGGTCAGGAAGTTATTGTCCAGATTGATAAAGAAGAGCGTGGCAACAAAGGCGCTGCACTGACTACCTTTATCAGCCTGGCAGGCAGCTACCTCGTACTGATGCCAAACAACCCGCGCGCGGGGGGTATCTCTCGCCGTATCGAAGGGGATGACCGTACCGAGCTGAAAGAAGCGCTGGCAAGCCTGGAGCTGCCAGACGGCATGGGCCTGATTGTTCGTACCGCAGGCGTGGGCAAATCTGCCGAAGCGCTGCAGTGGGACCTGGGCTTCCGTCTGAAGCACTGGGAAGCGATTCAGAAAGCCGCTGAAAGCCGCCCTGCTCCGTTCCTGATCCACCAGGAAAGTAACGTTATCGTGCGTGCCTTCCGCGACTATCTGCGTCAGGATATTGGCGAAATTCTGATTGATAACCCGAAAGTACTTGAGCTGGCTCGCCAGCACATTGCCGCACTGGGTCGTCCCGATTTCACCAGCAAAATCAAACTGTACACCGGTGAGATCCCGCTGTTCAGCCACTACCAGATTGAATCGCAGATTGAATCCGCCTTCCAGCGTGAAGTCCGTCTGCCATCCGGTGGTTCTATCGTTATCGACAGCACCGAGGCGCTGACCGCCATCGACATCAACTCCGCACGTGCAACCCGCGGTGGCGATATCGAAGAGACGGCCTTCAACACCAACCTGGAAGCGGCCGATGAGATTGCCCGCCAGCTGCGTCTGCGTGACCTGGGCGGCCTGATCGTTATCGACTTCATCGACATGACGCCGGTACGTCACCAGCGCGCGGTGGAAAACCGCCTGCGTGAAGCGGTGCGTCAGGATCGTGCACGTATCCAGATCAGCCATATTTCCCGTTTTGGCCTGCTGGAGATGTCCCGCCAGCGTCTGAGCCCGTCACTGGGTGAATCCAGCCACCACGTCTGCCCACGCTGTAGCGGTACCGGCACCGTGCGTGACAACGAATCGCTGTCCCTCTCTATCCTGCGTCTTATCGAAGAAGAGGCGCTGAAAGAGAACACCAAAGAAGTTCACGCCATTGTGCCTGTGCCGATTGCCTCCTACCTGCTGAACGAAAAACGTGCCGCGGTAAGTGCGATCGAAGCCCGTCTGGGCGGTGTACGCTGCGTGATCGTGCCTAACGATCAGATGCAGACCCCGCACTACTCCGTGCTGCGCGTGCGCAAAGGCGAAGAGACCTCCACCCTGAGCTACATGCTGCCTAAGCTGCATGAAGAGGCGATGGCGCTGCCGTCCGAGGAAGAGTACTCAGAGCGTAAACTGCCTGAACAGCCTGCACTGGCAGCGTTTGTGATGCCAGAAGCACCGCCTGCGCCAGCGCAGGAGACCGTGGCGGCTAAACCTGCAGCCAAACCGGCGGCAGAAGTGAGCCAACCGGCTGAACAGCCTGGTCTGCTGAGCCGCTTCCTCAGTGCGCTGAAGAAGATGTTCGCGGGTGAAGAGCCGCAGCTTGCCCCGGCACCGGTTGAGAAGAAAGAAGAGAAACAGGAGCGTTCCCCGGATCGTCGTAAGCGTCAGAACAACCGTCGTGACCGCAATGAGCGCCGCGATAACCGTTCAGAGAGCAACGAAGGCCGTGAAGGCAGCGAAAGCCGTGACAATCGTGATAACCGCGAAGGTCGCGAGCGCCGTGAAGGACGTGACGAAAACCGTCGCAACCGCCGCGAGAAGCCGCAGCAGAACGCGGAAGAGCGTGAAATTCGCCAGCCGGTCAGCGAAGAGTCTGACAAAGGCAGACAGCGCGATGAGCAGCAGCCGCGCCGCGAACGTAACCGTCGTCGTAACGATGACAAGCGTCAGGCTCAGCAGGAAGTTAAAGCCCTGAATCGCGACGAAGAGACCGCTCAGGATACTGAACAGGAAGAACGCGTTCAGGTAATGCCGCGCCGTAAGCAGCGTCAGATGAGCCAGAAAGTGCGTTTCCAGTCTCAGGCTGAAGAAGCAGCGGTTGAAGCGATCGCGCCACAGGCCGAACCGGCACAGCGCACCGAGCTGGCTAAAATTGATCTGCCTGCGGTGATTGAAAACGCACCTGAGCAAGAAGAAAACGCTGAAGGTCGTGAAAACGCCGGCATGCCGCGCCGTTCACGTCGCTCTCCGCGTCACCTGCGCGTGAGTGGTCAGCGTCGCCGTCGTTATCGTGACGAGCGTTATCCGCTGCAGTCGCCAATGCCGCTGGCTATTGCCTGTGCCTCACCAGAAATGGCATCCGGTAAAGCCTGGATCCGTTATCCGGTAGCTCGCCCTCAGGAGCCACAGTTTGAAGAGCAGAACGTCGCTCAGGAAACTGCAACCCCTGTTACGCCAGTCGCGGTTGAAGCGATCGCTGACGCTGCTGCCGTTGTGATCCCAGAGCCGCAGGTGGTTGAAATCGAAACTTCACATCCAGAAGTGATTGCTGCGCCTGTGACAGAACAACCACAGATCGTCACTCCTGACGATGCGGTCGTCGCGAAGCAGATTGCAGAAGATGCTGCCGTAGCTGAACCTGCTGTCGAAGAAGCCGCTGCCGTTGAATCGGCTGAAACCACCGAAGCAGCCGTCGAGCCGCAGCCGGTCGTGGAAGTTGAAGTAGAAACGGAAGTTCAACCTGAGATTGAAATCGATGTTGAACCGGTTGAGGCAGCTGAAGTGGAACCTGAAGTCACTGACGTCGCTCACGTCGACGAGCCAGAAGTGAAGCCGGTTCCTGCAGTGAAGCCAGCGCCAGCCGCTCAGGTTCATGCTGAAGCCCATCACGCGACGGCCCCAATGACCCGTGCACCGGCACCGGAATATGTTCCGGAAGCGCCGCGCCAGAGTGACTGGGTACGTCCGGCATTTGAATTTGACGGTAAAGGCTCTGCAGGTGGTCACAGTGCCACCCATCACGCCACGGCGCCAGCCACGCGTCCACAGCCAGCTGAATAAGCCTGCTTAAGCGCAAAAGCCGACCTTCGGGTCGGCTTTTTTATTGCTTATGCTCTGGCCTGCGCATCCCCGCGATTTGAGGCATCACCTCTCTCATCATCTCCAGAAAACGACGCAATCGCGCCGGATAGTAGCGAGACCACGGGTAGACAAGATGAACCGGCAACGCGGCGGGCTGCCAGTCAGGCACCAGATGGATCAGCCTGCCCTCGCGGATATCCGCTTCGACAGTCCAGCTTGAGACCACGGCAACGCCCAGCCCGGTGAGCGCGCTTTTACGCGCCACGTAGAGGCTGTCGGTACTTAAGCGCGGGGAGATAGCCACCCGCAGTGATTGTGCGGCTTCCGCGCTGAATAGTTCAACATGCTGACGATAAAAAGTATTGAGCGCCACCCAGGGCAGCGCGGAGAGATCTTCCGGTTTTTCTACAGGCGCAAACCGTGCCAGCAGCTCGGGTGAGGCCACAATGCTGCGCGGTACCTCGGCCAGCAATACCGACACCGTGGCCGGGTCGATCTCCGCCCCGACCCGGATAGCGCAGTCGATATTGTCACTTAAAAAATCAGCCGAGCGGTCATTGAGCATCCACTCCACATTGAGTCGTGGATAGCGCAGCAGAAACGCCGTTAATGGCTCCAGCAACTGTTCCTGTCCAAAGGCATGCGGCGCACGCACGCGAAGCACACCGACCGGCTCATCTTCTGTTTGCCCGACTTCATCCTCCAGCGCGTACCAGCTGTCAATGACCCGCCGGGCATGTTGATAGCAGCGTTCACCGTCATCCGTCAGCTTCATGGCGTGTGTCGTTCGCAGGATCAGGCGCACGCCCAGCAGCGTCTCCAGCGATTGAAGACGACGACTGACGGTGGCCTGGCTGGTAGCCATCTGCACCGCGGCAGCAGAAAGAGAGCCCGTCTCCACGATGCGCACAAAAGTACGCATCAGCTCTACCCGGTCTATACGTTCCGAACGTTTCATTTTTAATCCGGTTATACGTTACACGTATAAGTGTTTTAACACCGGGCCAGCTACCACCGCAAGACGGGGTGATAAAGAATAGCGACACACCCGAAATGAGGAACTGCATATGAACTCCAGTACCCTGAGCCCAGCCGTCAGCCGTTGGGTAATTTTCATCCTTGCCATCGGCGCGGGCTTTAGCGTCGCCGCCATCTATTATGCTCAGCCGCTACTGCCGCTGATGGGCGCAGATTTGCATCTCAGTATTGAAGGGATGGGGATGGTGCCCACTCTGACGCAGGCGGGCTATGCGCTGGGGATCCTCTTCCTGCTGCCGCTTGGCGATCGCTATGATCGCCGCACCCTGATTGTGGTGAAAAGCATCGCGCTGGCATTACTGCTTTTGGCCTGTAGCCTGACGGCTCAGATCCACTCCCTGCTGCTGGTCAGCCTGCTGATTGGGATGACCGCCACCATGGCGCAGGACATTGTTCCGGCTGCGGCTATCCTCGCCCCGGAGGGCAAACAGGGGAAAACCGTCGGTACGGTGATGACCGGCCTGTTACTGGGGATCCTGCTCTCCCGTACGGTGAGCGGCGTGGTAGGTGAAGCTTTTGGCTGGCGCGTGATGTACCAGCTGGCGGCGGGCAGTATTGCGATCCTCGCCGCCGTGATGTGGTTTATTCTGCCCCGCTTCGCGGTGCCGTCGAACCTGCGTTATCCGCAGCTGATGCGTTCTATGGCACATCTGTGGCGTCGCTACCCCGCTCTGCGCCGCGCCGCGCTGGCACAGGGTTTTCTCTCCATCGCCTTTAGCGCCTTCTGGTCTACTCTGGCGGTGATGCTGATGGAACACTACGGGCTTGGCAGCGCCGTTGCCGGTGGGTATGGCATTGCCGGTGCCGCAGGCGCTCTGGCCGCGCCACTCGCTGGCGGTCTGGCGGATAAACTGGGCGCCGGTAAAGTTACTCAGCTGGGTGCCGCGCTGGTAACCGTCTCCTTCGCCCTGATGTTTTTCATGCCGGCATTAGGTGTACAGGGCCAGCTGATCCTGATTGCCGTTGCCGCGGTAGGTTTTGATCTCGGTCTGCAGTCGAGCCTGGTGGCTCACCAGAACCTGGTTTATAGCCTTGAGCCCCAAGCCCGTGGCCGTCTGAACGCTCTGCTCTTTACCGGTGTGTTTATCGGGATGGCGTTAGGTTCCGCATTGGGCAGTCAGCTCTATACCATGGCCGGTTGGCCGGGCGTGATTGCGCTGGCGACCATTACAGCAGGCGTGGCGCTGGTTATCCGTATGACTGAAAACGTCCGCACCCGCTCATCGGCCCTGCAAAATTCCTGAAAAAAAAGCCCAATCCGCAAAACGGATTGGGCATACAGAACATAACCAGTTTCAAGCCATGTTCTAAAGGTCAAGTCAGTTATTTATTCAGCTGGAACAGGGACATACCCTGCATATCGCTGAATGCTTTATAAGATGCCTGAAGCGCCGCCTGCTGCATCACATAAGAGGAGATAGCTGAGTTCCAGTCAACGTCCACCAGGTCGCTCATTTGCTGGGTTAATCCTAACGCCCGGTCACTGCCCAGGGAATCGAGCGAACTCAGCTCGGTCAGTTTAGTTCCGAGATCGGCGCGCACAGTCAGCACATTGTCCAGTGAATTACGCAATCCGCGGTTTGCCTTATCAATATCCAACGTCATCTGATCGGCTTTATCCTGATCGCCTTCAACCGGGGTTTTCAGCGCAGCAATCACATTATCCAGAATTTTAAACATATTTTTTTCTGGCGTAGCGTCACCCGGCTCTGGTGCGGCATTACTGGTAAAGGATTCAAACACGTCGCTACCGATATGGCTAATCTGCATGGTACGTGCAGAATCGACCTGCTGACTGATTGGCGTATCGCCGCCAGCATACTCGCCAGTAGCTTGATCAAATGCCGGAGCATCGGTTTTATAGCCAGCAAAAATATAGCGACCGTTGCCATCGGTGCTGTTCGCCAGGTTCAACAGCTGATCGCGAATACCCTGCAAATCGGTGGCGAGCGAGTTGCGGTCGTTATCACTCAGAGTACCGTTGCCTGCATAGACAATCTTTTCCTGTGCCGATTGCAGCGCCGTGGTCACCTGGCCCAGCACGTTCTCTTCCAGAGATACCTTCTGCGTGGCAAAAGAACGGGCGAGTGTATACTGGCTGTTTTGTGCCTGTGACTGAGAAATAACAACCGCCTGCGAGGCGGCAATTGGATCGTCCGAAGGACGGTTAACACGTTTACCGGTGGACATCTGCTCACCGTAGCTCAGCCACTTACTCTGGGATTCGGTGACCCCTCGCATGTTCTGCTCATACATCATCTGGGTGCTAATACGCATCGTTCACCTCGGCCTTAGCGAATATTGATTAACGCGTCAAAGAGCGTGCTGGCGGTTTGCAGCACCTGGGCATTGGCCAGGTAGTACTGCTGGTAGCGCTGGAGATTGCCATACTCTTCATCGAGGTTAACCCCGGAGATCGACTGCTGCTGGTTGCTCAGTTGCGTCGTCACGTTTGCCTGGGTGGTGCTGCTGGTTTTCAGCGTCGCGGTTTTGCTGCCGACGGTACTGACCAGCGAGGCATAGGCGTCGTTAAGGGTTTTATTGCCGCCGACCACTTTGCTGCTTTGCAGATCCAGCAGCGCCTGGCCGTTGCGGTTGTCACTTTCGCCGCCTTTCTCTTCAGAGGCCATAGCCAGTTTTGACTCATCGCTGATCGCCACATCCATATTGACGATGGCATTGACGACAGGCTTAACGATAAAGCTGTCTTTGTTATTCGCCGTGCCCGATACGTTCACCGTCAGGCCATCAAAGGACAAGTTACCTTTGCCGTCATCAACTGGCTTAACCGTGGTTTTATCCGAGAGGCGGGTGATCTTCCAGCTGCCGCCGTCAAACTCCATCTTGTAGTCGGTAGCCTGTACTTTAGCGCTGTCTGCCACGTTAATGGCGGCAGTGACGGAGGCCGAGCCGGTATTTTTGGTGTTTCCCAGTACCGCGGGAGCACCAATTTTAAATAACTCACCGCCAGCGTTACCTTCTGGATCAAAGCCCTTTGCGTGTTGGCTGTTCATCTCGTTAGCGAAAGAGAGCGCCAGCTGGTTAAGGGTGTTGCGTGCCGCGTCGAGCTCTTCGGTACGGAAGGTCAACATGCCGCCCAGAGAGCCGCTGGTCAGCAGTTTTTCCGGGATCTCAACGGGGCCGGAGGTGCCGTCAACAAACGCCACCGTGGTACGGGATGGATCGGCGCTGGACTTCACGGCCGCCAGCTGATTAGCGGTGCTGCCCTGAACCAGGTTGTAGCCATTGCCAAAGGAGACGTTATAGGTGCCGCTATCCTGAACGGAGACTTCAACACCCACGATCTGGTTCAGCTCGCTCACCAGCTGGTCACGCTGGTCGAGCAGATTGTTCGGGGACGCGCCCGCACCCACGCCGGTCAGACGGGAAATCTGATCGTTCAGGTTGGCAATCTGTTTAGCGTAGTTGTTCATCTGATCAACGCTGGTGCCGATGGCAGTATTGATCTGCTTATCCTGATCGCGCAGATACTGATCGTTCACCTTGAACTGGTTCACCAGGCCATCAGCCTTGCCCAGTACCGTCTGGCGCGCCGCCGGATCTTCGGCGTTGCTCACCAGGGTCTGCAGACTGGTAAAGAAGCCCTGCAGGGTGGTCGCCAGGCTGTTGGTGCTGCCAGAGAGAATATCGTCAATTTTGGACATCTGCTGGTAGCGGGTCGTCAGGGCACTGCTCTGGTTCTGCGCGGTACGCAGCTGGTTGGTGATGAATGCATCATATTCGCGTTGTACCCCAGAGACATACACGCCGTTGCCAACCCAACCGCCGCCTGTCAGGGTGCTGTTTGAGGCGCTCAGCACCGTCGTCTGACGGGTATAGCCCGTCACGTTGTAGCTCGAAATGTTATTACTGGCGGTATTCAGCGCAGCCTGGGCTGCACTGAGGCCACTCATGGCGCTGTTGATCAAACTGGACATGGGGGTTCCTTTTATACTTTCAGACATGAGTCCTGCTGGAGATTATCGGCAGGCCCCAGCCGGACTTGAGAACTTTCAGAACAGATTTTCGATATCGTTGCTGTAGGCTTTGCTGACCTTCTCACCCATCGCTTTCAGCTGCTGAATCATGCTGGTCAGCTTGCGGGCATACTGTGGATCGGTGGCGTAACCCGCGTTCTGCAACGCCTGCGCACCCTGCTCTGCCGTCGCAGCCTGGGTCACGGCCGCATAGCGCGGGTTACGACTCAACAGGCCGACATAGTCTGAAAGTGCCTCGAGATAGGAGCTGTAGACGCGGAATTTGGCTTTGATCTTCTTCGCTTCGCCGTTTTCATACTCGGTGGTGGTGATCTCGGTAGTCGGCCCTTTCCAGCTCCCCGAGGCCTTCACCCCAAAGATGTTAAAGCTCGGCTCACCGTTCTCACGGCGGATCTGCCGTTGTCCCCAGCCCGACTCCAGCGCCGCCTGGGCGAGGATCAGGTGATGCGGCACCCCACTCTGCTGGCTGGCGAGACGCGCCGGCAGGGAGAGCTGCGCCAGGAAGTCTTTGCTGTCGCCGGTGAGGGGTTCATCATTGCTCTCAGGCACCTTCGGCACCGCTTTACGCACCATCTGCGTCAGGGCCTGGTTTTGATAGCTGGTGACCCTTTCCAGATCGAACTTCATCGGCACCTGCTGCGGTGCCTCTTCTGGCGGCACGCCCTGCGCGGCCGCCATCTGCTTAATGATCACATCGGCAAGTCCTAACCCTTTACCGGCAGTCATCTGCTGCGCAATCTGCTGGTCATACATGCTGGTATACAGACGCGTGGAGTCGCTGCTGAAGATGCCATCTTTTGGCAGGGCTTCACGCATGCTTTTCAGCATCATCTGGACAAACATCCCCTCCACCTGGCGGGCAACCGGGCGGATATTGCCCGCCGGATCTTTGCCCGCTTTAGACTTCAGTTCGTTGAGCGACTGGGTATCCCAGGCTGCGCTGCTCAGCAGTTTGCTATCGGTCAGCATCAGATAATTTCCAGTTTGGCGCGCAGGCAGCCCGCGCTCTGCATGGATTGCAGAATCGACATCAGATCCATTGGGGTGGCACCCAGCGCATTCAGGGCACGTACCACGTTGTTCAGGTTGGCGCTGGAGCGCACGCTCTGCAGCGAGCCGCCGCTCTGACGCAAATCGATCTGGGTCTGCGGCGTCACCACCGTTTCACCGCCGCCAAACGGCGTATCTGGCTGGCTGACGTTAGCCGAGCGGTTGACGGTCACCGACAGGTTGCCCTGCGCCACGGCGCAGCTGTCCAGCGTCACCTCACGGTTCATCACCACCGAGCCGGTGCGGGAGTTGATGATCACTTTGGCATCCTGCGGCGTGACGTTCACTTCCATATTCTGGATATCCGCCAGCAGACGCACCTGGTTACTGCCGCCGCTGGAGACGCGGATCTGCACGGTGCGGGCATCCAGCGCGGTGGCGCTGCCGTAGCCACGGTTGCGGTTGATGGTATCCGCAATCTGCTGCGCCATGGTGAAGTCGTCATTATTCAGCTGCAGGTTAATGGTGTTGCCGCTGCCGAACTGGGTTGGCAGTTCACGCTCAATAACCGCCCCGTTGGTAATACGGCCGCCGTTAAGCTGGTTGACCTGCACGCTGCTGCCGCCTGCGGAGGCACCCGCCCCGCCGACAAGGATATTACCCTGCGCCAGGGCATACACCTGGCTATCCACCCCTTTCAGGGGGGTCATCAACAGAGTCCCGCCGCGCAGGCTTTTCGCATTCCCCATAGAGGAAACCACCACGTCGATGGTTTGCCCCTGGCGCGCAAAGGCCGGGAAAGAGGCGGTAACCATTACCGCCGCCACGTTTTTCAGCTGCATGTTGGTCCCGGCGGGCACCGTGATGCCGAGCTGGGAGAGCATATTATTCAGACTCTGGGTCGTGAACGGCGTCTGGGTGGTCTGGTCACCCGTTCCGTCAAGCCCCACGACCAGACCGTAACCGATCAGTGAGTTTTCCCGCACACCTTGTACGCTTGTGAGATCGCGAATACGGTCGGCCTGGGCACAGGTCGCCACCAGCACCAGCAGTAACCCGAAGAGGGATTTAAACATAGGTCACCTCGATTACATCGGTGATAAGTTAAGGAAGAAACGCTGCAACCAGCCCATATTCTGCGCCTCATTGATGTAGCCGTTGCCGACATACTCAATGCGCGCATCGGCCACCTGGGTGGACGGTACGGTGTTGGAGCCGCTGATGGTGCGAGGGTTAACCACACCGGAGAAGCGAATGAATTCCGTGCCCTGGTTGATGGCGATCTGTTTTTCACCCACTACATGTAAATTGCCGTTCGCCAGCACCTGGTCGACGGTCACCGTCAACGTGCCGCTAAAGGTGTTGCTGGCATTGGCGCCGCCTTTACCGTTAAAGGAGTTGCCGCCAGACGCCTCGGCATCGGCGCGCGCGTTACCGAAGAGTCCTTCGAGATAGCGCGGCACAGTGTCGAAGCCAAAATTAGTTTTCCCGTCGCGGCTGGCATTCGCCGACGAGCTCTTACTGGCGCTGACGTTTTCCTGCAGCTGGATGGTCAGCGTATCGCCGATATTGCGTGGGCGACGGTCTTCAAACAGCGGCTGATAACCGTAGTTAATCGGCTGCGCGGTCTGGAAAATTGAGCCATTCACTACCGGCGTCGGGCCAGGAATGGGTTGGGCGGAAGTCGCACCCTGCACCAAAGGTTGAGACGGAACCCAGGCGCAACCGCTGAGGGTAACGGCCAGGAGAGTCACTATCGGATAACGAATCGCCGCGTGTTTTTGCATTGCCTTCATCTTCGAAAACAGGGAGCCGGTGCGGCGTGAACCGAACCGGGCTACACCTTAGAGTTGCGTCAGTTTCTGCAGCATCTGGTCGGTCGTCGACACTGCTTTACTGTTAATTTCGTACGCGCGTTGGACCTGGATCATATTCACCAGCTCTTCCGCGACGTTGACGTTTGAGGTTTCCACATACCCCTGATAGAGCAGACCTGAACCGTTCAGACCCGGTGTGCTCTCGTTCGGCGCGCCGGAGGACTGGGTTTCGATGTACAGGTTCTCACCGATGCTTTCCAGTCCGGTGTCGTTCATGAAGGTGGTCAGGTTGAGCTGGCCAACCTGCACCGGCGCGGCCTGGCCCTGCTGGGTCACGCTCACGATCCCGTCACGCCCGATGGTAATGCTCAGGGCGTTCGCCGGAATGGTGATCGCCGGCTGCACCTGGAAACCGCCCGCGGTCACCAGCTGGCCGTTCTGATCCACCTGGAACGAACCGTCACGGGTATAGGCAGAGGTCCCGTCAGGCAGCTGCACCTGGAAGAAGCCCTGGCCCTTGATCGCCACGTCTTTGCTGTTGTTGGTCTGGGAGAGGTTACCCTGGCTGTGCAGACGTTCAGTCGCTACCGGGCGAACACCGGTACCAATCTGCAGACCGGAAGGCAGCGTAGTCTGTTCAGACGACTGCGCTCCTGGCTGGCGAATGGTTTGATAAAGCAAATCTTCGAAAACCGCACGCTGACGCTTAAACCCATTGGTGCTGACGTTCGCCAGGTTGTTGGCGATGACATCCATATTGGTTTGCTGCGCGTCGAGGCCGGTTTTCGCGATCCATAAAGAACTGATCATAAGTAGTCCTGTTAACTCATTGACAGCAGTTGGTTGGCGCGACTGGCGTTTTCATCAACGCTGGAAATCACCTTCATCTGCATTTCAAAACGGCGGGCGCTGGCGATCATGTCGGTCATCGCGGTCACCGGCTTAACGTTACTGCCTTCCAGCACGCCAGACATGACGCGAATGGTTGGGTCAGCCTGTAACGTCGCGCCACGGGTAGCTTGCGCCGCCTGGGTCAGACGGAACATGCCGTCGTCGCCACGCTGCACTTCAAAACCTTCGGCTTTTACCAGCTTCAGGCGGCCAACCGGCGCGACGGTGTTTGGCGGATCGCCCGGGTTCAGGGCGGAGATGGTGCCGTCGGCCGCGATGGTGATCTCCGAGCCTTCCGGCACGGTGATCGGGCCACCTTCACCAATAACCGGACGTCCCTGGATGGTCAGTTGCCCGACCGCGTCCACCTGGATGTTCCCGTTACGGGTGTAGCCTTCGCCGCCGTCTGCGGTCTGAACCGCCAGCCAGCCGTCCTGCTGCAGCGCCACATCGAGCGGGCGCGAGGTGTAGTCCATCTGCCCGGGCGTCATATCGGCTCCCGGGGTGGAGGCGGTCACCAGCGTACGCGTCGGCAGGGAGAGCCCTTCCACCGGGACGGCGCGCATCGCATTGAGCTGCGCGCGAAAGCCCGGCGTCGAGGCGTTCGCCAGGTTGCTGGCGGTGACGGCCTGCTGATTGAGCGTCTGACTGGCGGCGCCCATCGCGGTATATATTGCGTGATCCATTAATCTATCCCGTCAGCCACTTAGCGGAGGTTAACCAGCGTGTTGAGGATCTGATCCTGGGTTTTGATGGTCTGCGCGTTCGACTGATAGTTACGTTGCGCGACGATCATATTGACCAGCTCTTTACTCAGGTCGACGTTGGAGGCTTCCAGCGCGCCGTTGGTCAGGGTACCGAAGTTACCGGAACCTGCGGTGCCCAGCAGCGCCACGCCTGAAGACTGCGTGGCAGACCAGACGTTGTTACCTTCTGACTGCAGACCTTCGTTGTTGGCGAAGTTTGCCAGTACGATCTGACCCAGCACCTGGTTCTGTTCGTTGGAGTAGTTACCTACCACGGTGCCGTCGTCGTTGATCTGATAGCTCACCAGGTCGCCCGGCTTGTAGCCGTTCTGGTTGGTCGCCACGATGTTGTTCGCCCCGGTGTTCTGCTGCATGGAGTTCAGGAAGCTCAGGGTGAAGGTCACCGCCGGTGCGCCGCTCAGTGGCTCGGAGGTCACTTCGATGGACGGGTTGTCATTTTTGGTGGCTCTCAGCGCACCGGTGGTGGGATTGTACTCGTAGATACCTTCCAGGTTACCGTTGCCGTCGAAGTTCATCTGCGCCGCTTTAGAAATTTTACCGTTAGCAGCACTGCCGTCCTGGGTATAGAGATCCCATTTGTTGTCTGCCGTTTTCACGTAGTAGACATACATGTTGTGGGCGTTACCCTGGTTGTCGTAAACGGTGATGGTGCCTTTCTTGTTGAAGCTGTCTGAATCCGGGTTGGCGTTGGTCACGTCAAACGGAATGGTCGGCACGCTGTCGGTGGAGTTCAGGTTAATCTGCTGCGCTGCTGTGGTGGTCGCTTTTGCCGACATCAGATTGTTAGGAATGGTGATCGGCTGCGGGTTCGCGCCGGTCTGTACCGTTGGCGGGCTGCCAGCTGCCGGATAGCCGGTCACCTGCAGACCCTGCATGTTTACCAGGTTGCGGTTTTCATCCAGGCTGAACTGGCCGTTACGGCTGTAATAGACGGAACCGTTGCTGTCGAGCATACGGAAGAAACCGTTCTGGCTGATCGCCACATCCAGACCACGACCGGTGTTGGTGGTGGTACCGTCGCTGAAGTCCTGGGTGATCCCAGCGACTTTTACGCCCAGACCGACTTTGGAACCGGCGAACATATCTGCGAACGACGCGCTACCAGACTTAAAGCCATAGGTCGCGGAGTTGGCAATGTTGTTACCAATGACGTCGAGGTTAGTGGCTGCAGCATTCAGGCCGCTGACCGCTTGTGAAAAGGCCATTTGTTACTCCTGATAAAGGTTAAGGCTTATATAATCTGCCGAACTTCGTCGAGCGTAGTTGTACCGTAAGTCCCCAGATCCAGCGTGTTACCGTTGCTGCTGCGGATCACACCCTGCACCATCGCGAACTGCAGTGGCTGGGCCACCAGTTGCGTACTGCCGCTGCTGGCGGAGATAGCAACGTTATACGAACCATTTGGCGCACTGCTGCCGTCGGTCATCGTGCCGTCCCAGGTAAAGGTATGAACACCGGCTTTCAGTTCGCCGATATCAATAGTGCGAACCACCGCACCGTTTCTGTCGGTGATGGTGGCGGTCACTTTATCGGCGCTCTGCTGCAGCTCAACACCAAACGGCGTGGTGGAGGTGGTGCTGGTGTCGTCGGTGCTGCTACTGCCTGCCAGAATGGTGGAGCCCGGGATCATCACGCCATGACCAATCAGCGTGCTGGCCTGCATCGACTGGCTGCTGTCGAGCTGCCCGGAAATAGAACCCAGCGTGGTGTTCAGTTTCTCGATGCCGCTCACCGTACTGATCTGCGCAAGCTGCGTGGTCAGTTCGTTGTTCTGCATCGGGTTGGTTGGATCCTGGTTTTTCAGCTGTGCGACCAGCAGCGTCAGGAAGCTGCTTTGCAGATCGGACGCGTTGCTGCCGGTAAGCGAACTGTTGCCGGTAGTGCCGCTGACGCCTGTGGCACTCGACCTGTCATTTACATTGACTGCAATGGACATTGATCTCTCCTTTACTGGCCCAGAGTGAGCGTTTTAAGCATCATGCTCTTCACGGTGTTCAGTACTTCAACGTTGGCCTGATAGCTGCGGGACGCTGACATGGTGTTCACCATCTCGCCTACCACATCCACGTTCGGCATTTTGACGTAGCCGTTGGCGTCGGCCAGCGGGTTGCCCGGCTCGTAGACCAGCTTGTCCGGCGCCTGGCTCTCAATTACGCTGGCAACTTTCACCCCGCCGGTTGCGGCGCCCGGTGCGGCATCGACCTGGAACACCACCTGTTTGGCGCGGTAAGGTTGTCCGTCCGGACCCGCCACGCTGTCGGCGTTCGCCAGGTTACTGGCGGCGACGTTCAGTCGTTGCGATTGCGCGGTCAGGGCTGAACCCGCGATATCAAAGATATTGAGTAAGGCCATTAACCATTGCCTCCCTGCAGAACATTCATCATGCCTTTAATCTGCCCGCCGAGAACGGTCAGCCCCATCTGGTACTGCAGGCTGTTATCGGCGAACTGCGTACGCTCCCGGTCCATATCGACGGTGTTACCGTCCAGGGATGGCTGATCGGGAATGCGATAAAGTAAATCGATACTCGGGGTGGTCACGGTCTGTGCGGGAATGTGGCGTGCAGACGTCAGCGCAAGGGCGACACCGCTATTTTCGGCCCGACCGCGCTCCATCACTTTCTTTAATTCACTGGAAAAATCGATATCGCGCGCCTGAAACCCGGGGGTGTCGGCGTTAGCGATATTGGCGGCCAGAATCTCCTGACGCTGGGCGCGTAAATTGAGCGCTTCCTGCTGAAAACGTAGCGCGGCGTCGAGTTTATCGAGCATGTCTCCTCCGCTGATGGCAAAATTTCAGTGGATAGCTTAAATCTCACCCCGTCTACTTCATCGACGGAATAAGCACAAAATGCGTCGCTATTTATTGCGTTGATGGCAAACCGCTACAGGTAGAATTCTGCTCATCATTAAACCGACGGTAACGGGCGATATGGCACTCAAACGTGGTTTCACCGCAACCCTGCTCCTCTGGAGCGCCCTCACGCAGGCGCAGGATCTTGACGCCCAGCTGACGGAATTTTTTGCCCAGCGGCTGGCGGGGTTCAGCGATGAGGTTTCGGTGCAGGTTCGCACACCCGCCAGCATGCGTCCTTCGTGCGAGACGCCTGCATTCAGCGTTCTCGGCAACACGAAGCTGTGGGGCAACGTCAGCGTTACCGCACGATGTGGCAATGAAAAACGATTTATACAGGTTGCAGTTCAGGCAACGGGCGATTATGTTGTCGCGTCCCGGAGTATCCCCCGGGGTGCCGCCCTGCAGCCGGACAGCGTGACGCTGAAGCGCGGCAGGCTGGATCAGCTTCCACCCCGGGCCATCCTGGATATTCACCAGGTGCAGAATGCCGTCAGCCTGCGCGATCTGGTGCCAGGGCAGCCTTTGCAGCTATCGATGCTGCGTCAGTCCTGGCGGATCAAAGCGGGGCAGCGGGTTATGGTTATCGCCAGCGGCGACGGCTTTAGCGTTAACGGTGAAGGTCAGGCGCTAAACAATGCGGCGGTTGCGCAAAACGCCCGGGTGAGAATGTCTTCGGGCCAGGTGGTGAGCGGAACGGTGGATCCTGATGGGAATATTCTGATTAACCTATAATCTTTTTAAAGATTATGCGGCGGCTGCCGATATAGAAGTAACTTAATGATGATGTCAGGCGCCAACGCCGCGAACCCTCGATGAGGACAATATAATGAGCATTGATCGTACATCGCCCCTGAAGCCGGTTAGCCCAGTTCAACCGCGCGAAATGAATGACACTGCCACTGCAAAGACTCGCCCGCAAAAATCGGCGACCGCCAACAGCACCAGCGTCACGCTGAGCGATGCCCAGGCGAAACTGATGCAGCCTGGTAGCAACGATATCAACATGGAGCGTGTTGAAGCGCTGAAAACCGCCATCCGCAATGGCGAGCTGAAAATGGATACCAGTAAAATCGCTGATGCGCTGATCCAGGATGCGCAAAGTTTCTTAGAGTAACCACTGTATGAGTCGTCTGACGGAAATAATGGATCAAATGACGGTCGTGTTGAACGACCTGAAAACGGTCATGGACGCCGAACAGCAGCAGCTCTCTGCCGGAAATGTTCATGGCAGCGCGCTGCAGCGCATTACAGAAGATAAAAGCTCACTGCTGGCCACGCTGGATTACCTTGAACAGCAGCGACGCAGCGAGCAATCCGCGCGCCATAGTGCAAATGATGATGTCGTCGAACGCTGGCAAACTATTACTGAAAAAACGCAGCATCTGCGCGATCTGAATCAGCACAACGGGTGGTTACTGGAAGGGCAAATCCTTCGTAACCAGCAGGCGCTTGCCGTGCTTAAGCCGCATCAGGAGACAGGACTGTATGGCGCCGATGGCCAGACAGCCAGCTCACGCAGCGGTGGAAAGAAAGTTTCGATTTAATCAGGCGATAGCCACAGGAATGGGGAGCACCGACAGGCGCTCCCCTTTTTTTGCGTTACGCCGTGCGGCGGGTAAACTCTTTCACCTTAAAGCCCAGCACCGCGAGGGTGGCGAAGTAGGCCACTACCCCCACCAGCACGACCGCCATCAGGCGCAGCAGACGATACGGCATGGTGCCCAGAGACCAGTCCGGCATTACGTAGAGCATCCCCACCAGCGCGGCCGCCATCACCAGCACCGCAATCACCAGGCGCAGCAGGAAGCGCGACCAGCCCGGCTGCGGAGTAAAGATCTGCTGTTTACGCAGCTGCCAGTAGAGCAGCCCGGCGTTGAGACAGGCCGCCAGACCGATGGATAACGACAGACCGGCATGCTTCAACGGGCCGATAAACGCAAGGTTCATCACCTGGGTCATAATCAGCGTCACAATGGCGATTTTCACCGGGGTTTTGATGTCCTGACGCGAATAGAAGCCCGGAGCCAGCACTTTTACCACGATAAGCCCTATCAGCCCGACGGAATAGGCTACCAGCGCCCGCTGGGTCATGGCGGCATCAAACGCGGAAAATTTACCGTACTGGAACAGGGAGACGGTGAGTGGTTTCGCCAGGATCCCCAGCGCCACGGCGCTTGGCAGCGCCAGCAGGAAGCAGAGGCGTAACCCCCAGTCCATCAGGCGGCAGTATTCATCATGGTTGCCGCTGGCGAAACTGCGGGAGAGTGACGGCAGCAGGATCGTACCCAGCGCCACCCCCAGCACCCCGGAGGGAAACTCCATCAGGCGATCGGCGTAGTACATCCAGGATACCGACCCGGAGACGAGGAAGGAGGCGAAGATGGTGTTGATGATGAGTGAAATCTGGCTCACCGACACGCCAAGGATCGCCGGCCCCATCTGCTTCACCACCCGCATCGCCCCGGCATCGCGCAGGTTAATGCGTGGCAGCACCAGCATGCCGATTTTCTTCAGGTGCGGCAGCTGATACGCCAGCTGGAGCACGCCCCCCACCGTCACCGCCCAGGCCAACGCCAGTACTGGCGGATGGAAGTGCGGCGCGGCAAACAGCGCAAAGCCGATCATGCTGACGTTAAGGAAGGTCGGCGCAAAGGCCGGTACCGAGAAGCGGTTCCAGGTGTTGAGGATGGCCCCGACCAGCGACGCCAGGGAGATCAGCAGAATATAAGGAAAGGTGATGCGCAGCAGCTGCGTGGTCAGGGCAAACTTGTCGGCGGTATCGGCAAAGCCGGGGGCGGTGACCATAATCACCCAGGGCGCCGCCAGCATCCCAATCACGGTGACGATGGCCAGCGCGAGGGTCAACAGCCCCGACACATACGCGACAAAGATCCTGGTGGCGTCTTCACCCTGCTTGCTTTTATATTCCGCGAGGATAGGCACAAACGCCTGGGAAAAGGCGCCTTCGGCAAAAATTCGACGCAGCAGGTTGGGCAGTTTGAATGCGACAAAAAAGGCGTCAGTGGCCATCCCTGCGCCAAAGACCCGCGCCACAATGGCGTCGCGCGCAAAACCCAGCACGCGCGAAAACATGGTCATCGAGCTGACGGCGGCCAGCGATTTTAATAGGTTCATTAACGTGAGCTTCCACTACCTGAAACAAAACGCCTGCAAAGCAGGCGTAATTTCGCCGGGTGACGCTATGCGTACCCGGCCTGGAAAACGCAAAACGCGCCTAGTCTACTCGTAAAAACAGGAATTGCTATGGGCAGATGTTACAGAGGGTTATTCGCTCATGGCATCGCGCCAGAGCTTCTCCACGATGCGCTGGGCACGGATCGCCTGTTCACCCGAGGTTTCAGGAACCGTCTGATTTTGCACGCATTCAATAAAGTGGCGCGCGCAGCCCGCAAAACCACGCTGCTCCAGGGTGCTCTGCCAGCCAGGAATAGCTGGCATAACCACTCCAGCGCCCCGCTCTTCGCGCCACTCGCGCATATCGGTCACGTCCAGCAGCGCGCCGTCCGTTACCGCCTGGACCCACTCCCGCTGGCTGCCTGCCCGGCGGTGCATGGAAGTGGTGATCTGCATATTGTCCGCGCTGAAATGGTGCTCGGCATAGATCATCGCCCCCTGCTCGTTGGTTTGCAGCGTGCCGCCGGTAAGACGCGCATTATCTCCCGCCAGCCACAGCGCGGTGTCCACCACATGCAGATAATCATCCAGCAGGGTAAAACGCAGATCGTTGGGGCCGACGCTGTCGGCGCGATGCTTATCCATGCGCAGCGATGCCGCACCGTGCAGCTGGGTTTTCATCTGCTGATAGAGCGGCGCAAAGCGACGGTTAAAGCCGACCATCAGGGTGAGCTTCTTCTGCGCGGCGAGATCGACCAGGCGCTCGGCGTCAGCCAGATTGTCCGCCAGCGGTTTATCAACACAGACATGCACCCCGGCATGCAGTAGCTCGCTAACCACCTGGTAATGGGTGGCGGTGGAAGTATGGACAAAGACCGCATCACAGGCGCGGGCCAGATCCTGCAACGACTCATAGTAAGGCATACGCAGCGATTCACAGATCCTGATCGCCTTATCCCGCGAGGGCGACCATGCCCCCTGCAATGTCCAGTTTGATGCGGCGCTCAGCACCGGCAGCCAGGCTTTCTGGGCGATCCCACCCAGCCCTACCACGCCCACACGTAATTTTGTCACCGTTAATCTCCCAGATGTGCCAGCAGCGAATCGAGGCGCTGCTTCAGTTCTTCGACTTCGTTTTCCAGCGCTTCAACGCGGGCCAGTAAGGTTTCGTCCGTGGCGGGAGCCGCTGCCTCAACGACGGCGGCGACGGTTTCAACCTCTCCGCTGAAGAGATGCATATAGCGGCTTTCACGCTTGCCGGGTTCGCGCGCCAGACGCAGGACAAACGGGCCATCTTCTCTTGCCGCCAGGCCTTCGAGGGTCTGCTCCACCTCCTGCATATCGGCGAATTCATGCATGCGCGCCGCCCGGGTGCGCAGCTCGCCAGGGGTCTGCGCTCCGCGCAGCAGCAGGGTGGCGATCAGCGCCACTTCGGCGGAGTTTAGCTTCAGGGCGCCAAACTCGGAGTTGCAAAAACGCTGCTCATATTTGTTGACGCGATTGCCAAAACCACTGACGGTGCGCAGGTAGTGGCGTTTCACCAGTGCATCCAGCAGATCCTGTACCTCATGTTCGGCAAGGTTCATCACCGGTTCACGGTTGGTTTTTTGGTTACAGGCCAGGGTGACCGCATTTACCGAGAGCGGATACTGCTCCGGCGTCGTGACCTGCTTCTCCAGCAGGCAGCCAATGACGCGCGCTTCAGTGGCGCTTAACTGATATTTCATCTCTGTTCCTTAGCGCCCCGCGCTCCACTCTTTGGTTGTCAGCGCCGTCAGGACATGATCGCGCCATTCGCCGTCAATCAGCAGGTAATCTTTGGCGTAGCCCTCCTTTTCAAATCCGAGGCGCGCCAGCAGACCGCCGCTGCGCTGATTGTGCGGCATATAGTTGGCCATAATGCGGTGCATATGCTGGGTCCGCTGCATATAGCGGATTGCCGAGGTCAGCGCCTCAAACATCAGCCCCTGCCCCTGCCATTTTTGCCCGATGGAGTACCCCAGATAGCAGGCATGAAACGAGCCCCGCACTACGTTAGAGAAGTTGGCGATGCCGATGATCTCTTTTTCATCGGGATCCAGCAGAGCAAAGTAGAACGCCGAGCCCTGCTTGTGAAACTCGGCAATCATGCTCAGCCGGGCCTGCCAGCCGGAAGGATAGCAGTGGCTCTCATCCCGCACGGGTTCCCAGGGTTTTAAAAACTGACGATTCTCAGCGTAGTAGTCCGCCAGACGCCAGGCATCACGCTCATGCACGAGGCGAACCACCAGCCGGTCGGTCGTCAGACGCACTTTCGGCACATTACTGCGATAGCCAAACATGGATACAACTCCTTCATGTTACAACCTTGACCCGTTAGCTTTACTATACCTGCGCCGCTGCCGTCTGGGAAAACAGCGACATACCATTTTGAAGACTTTTCACATTTTTCGATGAAAACCCTCAATCAAAGTGCCTTTTTGATAAAAAAATATTGTCGCCTGCGCAGTGGGAAAAAACCCGGCGAAACCGCAAAATATTAGCGCGCTCATTATCTTGATACCCTAAATAATTCGAGTTGCAGGAAGGCGGCGACGCAGCGAATCCCCTAGAGCTTACTCCGGTAAGTGACAGGGGTGAGCGAGGAGGCCAACGCACCGGCAACTTGAAGTATGACGGGTATATTTCCCTGGAGGGGAAATGTCCCATATCTCACAGGCCCGGAGCCTGGGTAAATATTTCCTGCTTGTTGATAACATGCTGGTTGTACTCGGCTTTTTTGTCGTTTTTCCGCTCATCTCCATTCGCTTTGTCGATCAGATGGGCTGGGCAGCGTTAATGGTCGGCATTGCGCTGGGGCTGCGCCAGTTTGTCCAGCAGGGGCTGGGGGTGTTTGGCGGTGCGATTGCCGACCGCTTTGGTGCCAAACCGATGATTGTCACCGGCATGCTGCTGCGGGCGGCGGGTTTTGCCACCATGGCGATTGCCCATGAGCCCTGGCTGCTATGGGTCTCCTGTATTGTTTCCGGGCTGGGCGGCACGCTGTTCGATCCGCCGCGCACGGCGCTTGTTGTGAAGCTGATCCGTCCCCGGCATCGCGGGCGTTTTTTCTCGCTGCTGATGATGCAGGACAGCGCGGGCGCGGTGGTGGGGGCGCTGCTGGGAAGCTGGCTGTTGCAGTACGATTTTCGGCTGGTCTGCGCCACGGGTGCAGTGCTGTTTATTCTGTGTGCGGCCTTTAACGCCTGGCTGCTGCCCGCCTGGAAGCTCTCTACCGTCAAAGCGCCGGTACGGGAGGGGCTCGATCGCGTCTGGCGCGACAAACGCTTTATCACCTATGTGCTGACCCTGGCGGGCTATTACATGCTCGGCGTACAGGTGATGCTGATGCTGCCGATCATGGTTAACGATATTGCCGGCTCGCCAGCGGCGGTGAAGTGGATGTACGCCATTGAGGCCTGCCTCTCCCTCACCCTCCTCTACCCTATTGCCCGCTGGAGCGAAAAACGCTTCCGCCTGGAGCATCGCCTGATGGCGGGCCTGCTGCTGATGTCTCTGAGCATGCTGCCCATTGGGATGGTGAGCTCCCTGCAACAGCTGTTTATGCTGATTTGCACCTTCTATATCGGCTCCATCATCGCCGAACCCGCCCGTGAAACGCTGAGCGCCGAGCTGGCCGATCCGCGCGCGCGAGGCAGCTATATGGGCTTCAGCCGTCTCGGTCTGGCAATTGGTGGCGCGCTGGGCTATGCCGGGGGCGGCTGGTTATTCGATGCCGGGAAAGCCTTTAACCAGCCTGAACTGCCGTGGGTGATGCTGACGTTGATTGGGGTAACCACCTTCTTCGCGCTGGGCTGGCAGTTCAGCCACAAGCGCGCTGCACCCGGCGTGCTGGAGCCCGGAGCCTGACCGGGTTTCAGGCACTATTCCTGTTCTTCGCCGTTATCAGTTTATTCTGCTGGTCTGAGGGACAGTCCCCTGACATACTTGCGCGTCAGGATTGAAGCGCCAGTATGTCGAGGAAAACCATGAAAAAGATTGTTATTGCCACTGCGTTGATCATCAGCGGTCTGCTGGTTGGTTGTAATCAGCTCACCCAGTACACGGTCAGTGAACAGGAGATCAACCAGGCCCTGCAGAAGCGCAATAACTTTGCGAAAGATATCGGTGTGCCCGGCGTCGCCGATGCGCATATCGTCCTGAGCAATCTTGCCAGCCAGATTGGCCGCGAAGAGCCAAACAAAGTGATGCTCTCCGGCGATGCCAGTCTGGATATGAATTCGCTGTTCGGCAGCCAGAAAGCCAATATCAAGCTGAAGTTAAAAGCGTTGCCGGTCTTCAATAAGGATCAGGGCGCCATCTACCTGCAACAGATGGAGATCACCGACGCTGTGGTCTCGCCGGAGAAGATGAAACCGGTTCTGCAGACGCTGATGCCGTACCTGAACCAGTCCCTGCAAAACTACTTTAATCACCAGCCGGCTTATATCCTGAGCGAAGACAACAGCCAGGGCGAAGCGCTGGCGAAAAAATATGCAAAAGGTATCGAAGTGAAGCCGGGTGAGATTGTCATCCCCTTCGTCGATTAACCTGTGAGGCGCTTCGGCGCCTTTTTTTACAGAAAAGAGTGCAAACGAAAACGTTTCCCCCTATTCTTTGTGTCCGGCAAAAATCATCTCACTCAGCCGGAGCCTATCCATGACTGCACAATCCCAGGTTTTGAAAATCCGCCGCCCAGACGACTGGCATATCCATCTTCGCGATGGCGATATGCTGAAAACCGTCGTGCCGTATACCAGTGAAATTTATGGCCGCGCGATTGTCATGCCAAACCTGGTGCCGCCGGTCACCACGGTCGATGCGGCGATCGCCTATCGCCAGCGCATTCTTGATGCCGTGCCTGCCGGCCACGACTTTACCCCGCTGATGACCTGTTATCTGACCGACACGCTCGATCCGAATGAGATTGAGCGCGGCTTTAGCGAAGGGGTCTTTACCGCCGCCAAACTCTATCCGGCCAACGCCACCACCAACTCCAGCCACGGTGTCACCAGCATTGACGCGATTATGCCGGTGCTGGAGCGTATGGAAAAACTGGGGATGCCGCTGCTGGTACACGGCGAAGTGACTCACGCCGACATCGACATTTTCGACCGTGAAGCCCGCTTCATCGAAACCGTGATGGAGCCGCTGCGCCAGCGCCTGCCGGGTCTGAAAGTGGTGTTTGAACACATCACCACCAAAGATGCCGCGGAGTACGTGCGTGATGGCAATGAGCTTCTGGCGGCCACTATCACCCCGCAGCACCTGATGTTCAACCGCAACCATATGCTGGTGGGCGGCGTGCGTCCGCACCTGTACTGCCTGCCGATCCTCAAACGCAATGTCCACCAGCAGGCGCTGCGCGAACTAGTTGCCAGCGGCTTTGAGCGCGCCTTCCTCGGCACCGACTCCGCGCCCCATGCCCGTCATCGGAAAGAGGCCAGCTGCGGCTGTGCAGGCTGCTTTAACGCCCCGACCGCCCTTGCCAGCTACGCGCAGGTATTTGACGAGATGAATGCCCTGCAACATTTCGAGGCGTTCTGCTCCCTGAACGGGCCGCGTTTCTATGGTCTGCCAGTGAATGAGAGCTTTGTTGAGCTGGTGCGCGAAGAGAGCAGCGTCGCGGAGTCTATCCCCCTGACCGACGACACCCTGATCCCCTTCCTCGCAGGTGAAACCGTTCAGTGGACGGTGAAGCGTTAAAAATTGTTTGCCCCCTGTTGTAAGTTCAACAATATAACTGTATAAATACACAGTATATAACACAGGGGGCAATTATGCGTATTGAAGTGACCATTGCCAGAACAACGCCTTTGCCTGCTGGTGCGCTGGATGCACTGGCGGGTGAATTATCCCGCCGTATAAACAACTCCTTTCCCGAACGCGAAGGTGCCGTCACCGTGCGTTATGCGGGGTCAAACAATCTCTCGGTCATCGGTGGCGCAAAAGATGATAAAGAGCGCATCAGCGAAATTTTACAGGAAACCTGGGAGAGCGCTGACGACTGGTTTATTACCGATTAAATTTCTCCTTCATTGTGTTTTTTTGCCGGGTCGCCCCGGCTTTTTTTCCTCTTTTCACGTCAAAAGCACGAATATTCTGACTGACTCTGTCAAAAATCATCGGCAAGGTGATGTTTTAATGTTCAAACAATCCTAAAACGCATAAATATTTTGGACTGCCTGTTTCTTTTTCCCTTCAGAAGCCTTATTTATTGATATACTGAAATTGCTTCAGAAAAACACGCATTGAACCTCACAGTCGTTATCTTTTTAACACGTATTCAGGGGGTTATGATGGAAAAGAATAATGAAGTCATCCAGACCCATCCGCTTGTAGGCTGGGATATCAGCACTGTAGATAGCTACGACGCACTGATGCTGCGTTTGCATTACCAGACCCCAAATCACCCTGACACCGAAGAAGCGGAAGTTGGGCAGACGTTGTGGTTAACCACAGATGTCGCACGTCAGTTTATTTCTATTTTAGAAGCCGGTATTGCAAAAATAGAATCCAGTGACTACCAGGAAAATGAGTACCGGCGACACTAGCGTCACGACTCTTTTTCACCCAACAGGCACCTCACGGTGCCTCGTTTATTTCTCCCTTGTATAACCCTGCCTTCTTAATTACCCTGCTAACCAACGAAACGCGTAAAGAGAGCCTCATGAAATACGATCTTATTATTATTGGCAGCGGATCTGTCGGCGCGGCGGCAGGCTATTACGCAACGCGAGCCGGTCAGAACGTACTGATGATCGATGCCCATATGCCGCCCCACACCGAAGGGAGTCACCACGGCGATACCCGTCTGATGCGCCACGCTTACGGCGAAGGTGAACGCTATGTGCCGCTGGTGTTACGGGCGCAGGCGCTGTGGGATGAACTGGCGCAAATCAGCGGTGAGCCGGTCTTTGAACGCACGGGCGTGGTCAATCTTGGGCCATCCGATTCGTCATTCCTGGCGAACGTTGAGCAGAGCGCCCGCCAGTTCAATCTCAATCTTGAGCGGCTGGACGCGGCGGCGGTAATGAAGCGCTGGCCTGAAATCCAGGTGCCCGAAGATTATATCGGTCTGTTTGAGGCCGAATCCGGGGTACTGCGCAGCGAACTGGCCATTAAAACCTGGATTGCACTGGCGAAAGAGGCGGGTTGCGCCCAATTGTTTAACTGCCCGGTTACCGCCATTACCCATCATGACGACGGCGTCACCGTTGACACCCCGGAAGGCCCCTACAGCGCAAGCCGCCTGTTGGTGAGCGCCGGCACCTGGGTTTCACGTCTGGTGCCAGGTCTGCCTGTCCAGCCGGTGCGCAAGGTCTTCTCCTGGTTCCAGTCCGACGGCCGTTACAGCCATCAGAATCACTTCCCTGCCTTTACCGGCGAGCTGCCTGACGGTGACCAGTTTTACGGCTTCCCGTCCGAGAAAGATGCCCTGAAGATCGGCAAACACAACGGCGGGCAGGTGATTAACTCGCCGGAAGAGCGTAAGCCGTTTGGCGCGAATCCTGGCGATGGCTCTGAAGCGTTTAAATTCCTGCGCAACGTACTGCCGGGTATCGGCGGCCTGTTACACGGAGCAGCCTGTACCTATGACAACACGCCGGACGAAGATTTCATCATTGATACCCTGCCGGGCCATGATAATACGCTGCTGATCACCGGCCTGAGCGGGCACGGATTCAAATTCGCCAGCGTGCTGGGTGAGATTGCCGCACAATTTTCTCAGCAGATCGCCCCGCCGTTTGATCTCACGTCTTTCTCCCTGTCTCGCTTTAGCCGATAATGGTGTCAGGCTTCGGGTTTCCGAAGCCTTTCTTTCATCCTTTTACCGGTATATTCATGCGTCGTATCGTTAGCTATCTGGTCAATAATATTCGCGAGCACCTGATGCTCTATATTTTGCTGTGGTCGCTGTTGGCAATCCTCGATATCCTTTATATTGTATTTTTCTGATGAGATTCATTGACAAAAATTGACACTTCTTAAAATAACTATAATTTCGCAATAAATTATTTGAACATCATAAAAACGTCTTAACCCGCCAAAAATCAGCCAATCCTGGAAATCCTTTACAGCGTAATTGACTATAACTTCTATTTTTAATTCAAAATAATTGAACAAGTAAAATTAATATTGAATATGTGTAAATATCATTTGCATTAATGTTTTCCCCACGCCATTTTTAGCGCTTGCGAATAAATAATGGTGCTCAAAATGCAGGTGCGAAATTCCCCCACACGCTATGGCGTTATTTCCATGAGTCTGCACTGGCTGATGGCGATTGCGGTTTACGGCATGTTTGGTCTTGGCCTCTGGATGGTGACCCTGAGCTATTACGATGGCTGGTATCACCAGGCACCTGAGCTGCACAAAAGCATCGGCTTTATGCTGATGCTGGCGCTGGTGGTGCGGCTGCTGTGGCGCCATGTCTCCCCTATTCCGCCGGCGTTGAAAAGCCAGACTCGCTTTACGCGTATTAGCGCGGCCGTCGCGCATATCGCCCTCTACGCCTTGCTTTTCGCCATCCTGATCAGCGGCTATTTGATCTCCACCGCCGACGGAAAACCTATCAGTGTCTTCGGCCTGTTTGACGTGCCCGCCCTGCTGGCCGATGCCGGCCCACAGGCCGATCTGGCCGGAACCGTGCATTTATGGCTGGCCTGGGGCGTAGTCATTCTCTCCGTATTACATGGCCTTGCCGCCATAAAACATCACTTTATCGACAAAGACGCCACCCTGACACGTATGTTGGGCAAAGCGTCCCCTGACTCTGGAGCATAAAATGAAGAAAAGCCTGCTGGGATTAACCTTAGCGTCTCTGCTGTTCACCACCGGCGCCGCCGTGGCAGCGGATTACAAAATTGATAAACAAGGCCAGCACGCCTTTGTGAACTTCCGTATTCAGCATCTGGGGTACAGCTGGCTGTACGGCACATTTAAGGATTTCGATGGCTCATTCACCTTTGATGAGAGCAATCCAGCGAATGATAAGGTCAACGTGACCCTGAACACCAACAGCCTGGATACCAACCACGCCGAGCGCGACAAGCACCTGCGCAGCGCAGATTTCCTCAACGTGGCGAAATACCCGCAGGCGACCTTCACCTCTACCGAGGTGAAAAAGGATGGTGACGGGCTGGATATTACCGGCAACCTGACGCTGAACGGCGTAACGAAACCGGTTAAGCTGGATGCAAAACTGATTGGTCAGGGTGACGATCCGTGGGGCGGGAAACGCGCCGGGTTTGAGGCATCAGGTAAAATTCACCTGAAAGACTTCAACATCACGACCGATCTGGGCCCGGCGTCGCAGGACGTAGAGCTGATCATTTCGGTAGAAGGGGTTCAGCAGAAATAATGCCCTCGCCCGGTCAGGCGACCGGGCGAGGTTTCAGGGTCACTCCGGGTCAGGAATGCCCAGGCGGGTATTCAGACGCCCCCGCGACTTATTAAAGATCTTATTGCCATTCTCACGCCCGGCACGGCGGCGACGCTGCTCCTCTTCAGGCAACATGCTCTCTTCGCTGCACAGCTCGCTGCAGCAGCCGTTAAACTTCTCAGCGCAGGCCGGACACTGAATAAACAGCAGATGACAACCGTCATTTTTGCAGTTGGTATGGGTGTCGCAGGCGGTGCCGCACTGATGGCAGTGGGCGATCACATCATCAGAGATGCGCTCCCCCATCCGCTCGTCAAAGACGAAGTTCTTGCCGATAAAGCGCACTGGTAGCCCCTGCTCGCGGGCGCGACGGGCATACTCGATGATCCCGCCTTCGATATGCCACACCTTGTTAAAGCCGTTGTGCTTCATCCAGGCGCTGGCTTTTTCGCAGCGGATCCCGCCGGTGCAGTACATGACAATTTTTTTGTCCTTATGCTCCTGCATCATCTCAACGGCTTTTGGCAGCTGCTCACGGAAAGTATCTGCCGGGATCTCAAGGGCGTTTTCGAAATGGCCCACTTCATATTCGTAGTGGTTACGCATATCGATAAACACGGCGTCAGGATCGTCCAGCATGGCATTCACTTCTGACGCTTTCAGGTAATCGCCCACGTCGCTGGCATCAAAGGTCGGGTCATCAATGCCGTCCGCCACAATGCGCTCACGCACTTTCATGCGCAGCACCCAGAAAGATTTCCCATCATCGTCCAGGGCAATGTTCAGGCGCAGGCCGTCCAGAGCCGGATCGAAGCCATAAAGGAAGCTGCGCAGCTCATCGACCTTGCTTTCAGGCACGCTGATCTGAGCATTGATGCCCTCATGGGCCAGATAGATACGGCCAAAGACGTTCAGCGCGGTTAACGCCTTGTACAGCGCGTCGCGTGTCGCCTGCGGGTTAACGATGGTGAAATATTTATAGAACGAGATCGTCGTGCGCGGCTCGGTTTCAGCCAACATGCGCGCTTTCAGCTCTTCGTTCGAAATGAGGTTGTGTAACACTGGCATGGTGTACGGTTCCTGCAATCGTATGAGAATGAAAATCGGTCGGCATCATATAGCAAACATTGGGAATTTACATCCCTTCATTTTGCGCTACATTTCTCACGTTAAAATGCTGAGGGTATAACATTTGCTCTATTCATGACCATTCCATAGCGATGCATTTTGGTTATCAATGGAAAAATGCGACACTACGCCAACAGGACGTATCACAAACAGGAACGACATGACTCAACTACCTAAATTTTCCATTGCGCTTCTACATCCTCGTTACTGGCTGACCTGGGCTGGCATCGGTTTATTATGGTTACTGGTGCAGCTGCCCTACCCGCTGATCTACCGCATTGGCTGCGGCCTGGGTCGACTGGCGATGCGCTTTATGTCCCGCCGCGCCCGCATTGCCCGCCGTAATCTGGAACTCTGTTTTCCGGAGATGAGCGAGCATGAGCGTGACACCATGGTGGTGAAAAATTTTGAATCCGTCGGCATGGGGCTGATGGAAACCGGCATGGCCTGGTTTTGGTCCAATAAGCGCATGGCGCGCTGGACGGAAGTGACCGGTACCGGCATGGATCCGGTGCACAATCTGCAGGCCAATAAAACCGGCGTTCTGCTGATCGGCGTCCATTTTCTGACCCTGGAGATCGGCGCGCGGATGTTTGGTATGCAGGCGCCCGGTATTGGGGTCTATCGCCCGAACGACAACCCGGTGATCGACTGGCTGCAAACCTGGGGCCGGATGCGCTCCAACAAGAGCATGATCGACCGTAAAGATCTCAAGGGCATGATCCGCGCCCTGAAATCCGGTGAGGTGATCTGGTACGCGCCGGATCATGACTACGGCCCGACCGCCAGCGTCTTTGTGCCCTTCTTTGCGGTCGACGAGGCGGCAACCACCACCGGGACATGGACCCTGGCCCGTCTGTCGAACGCGGCGATTGTTCCTTTTGTGCCGCGTCGCAAACCTGACGGCAAGGGCTATGAACTGATGATGCTGGAACCGGAATGTTCTCCGCCGCTGGACGATGCGACAACCACCGCCGCGTGGATGAATCGCGTGGTTGAGAAATGCATCCTGCTGGCACCGGAACAGTATATGTGGCTGCATCGTCGCTTTAAAACCCGCCCTGAAGGCGTGCCTTCCCGCTATTAATCTTCCTCTGCGGCCTACGGGCCGCACTTCCCTTTAAGCTTATAATGCTCACCGTCATTGCAGCACCCATCACCCAGGCGCATAATTAGCAGGCTTATTACTTTCTTTTATAATGATGCCGCTGCGCATCATAACGCGGATAGCTATGTCTCCCTCAGAAACGCCAATAAACTGGAAGCGGAACCTCATGGTTGCCTGGCTGGGCTGCTTTCTCACGGGTGCCGCATTTAGCCTGGTGATGCCTTTTCTGCCGCTCTATGTAGAGCAACTCGGCGTCAGCGGCCACAGCGCGCTCAATATGTGGTCCGGACTGGTGTTCAGCATCACGTTTCTCTTCTCCGCCATCGCCTCACCGTTCTGGGGTGGGCTGGCCGACCGCAAAGGGCGCAAAATTATGTTGCTGCGTTCGGCGCTGGGGATGGCCATCATCATGCTGCTGATGGGGCTGGCGCAAAACATCTGGCAGTTTCTGGTGTTACGCGCGCTGCTGGGGCTGCTGGGCGGCTTTGTACCCAATGCCAACGCGCTCATCGCCACGCAGATCCCCCGTCATAAAAGCGGCTGGGCGCTGGGAACCCTCTCCACTGGTGCGGTGAGTGGTGCCCTGCTTGGCCCGCTGGCCGGGGGATTACTGGCGGATAGCTACGGTTTGCGGCCAGTATTTTTTATCACCGCGGGCGTTCTGTTTGCCTGCTTCCTGGTGACCTTATTCTGCATTCGGGAAAATTTTACCCCGGTGCCGAAAAAAGAGATGCTGCATGCCCGCGAGGTCTTTGCCTCGCTTAAAAACCCTCGCCTGGTCATCAGCCTGTTTGTCACCACCATGATTATTCAGGTCGCTACCGGCTCCATTGCGCCGATCCTGACGCTCTACGTGCGCGACCTGGCCGGGCACGTGGGCAATATCGCCTTTATCAGCGGCATGATTGCCTCGGTGCCTGGCGTAGCTGCCCTGATCAGCGCCCCGCGGCTGGGGAAACTGGGCGATCGGATTGGTCCGGAAAGGATCCTGATCGTCGCGCTGGTGATCTCCGTGCTACTCCTCATCCCGATGTCATTTGTGCAATCCCCGTGGCAGTTGGGCGTTCTGCGCTTTTTACTCGGGGCGGCCGATGGCGCCCTGCTGCCTGCGGTGCAGACCCTGCTGGTCTATAACTCCACCAATCAGATAGCCGGACGCATCTTCAGCTATAACCAGTCGTTCCGCGATATCGGTAACGTCACCGGCCCGCTCCTCGGGGCCGGTATTGCCGCCAGCTACGGTTTCCGGGCTGTGTTTATTGTGACCGCCTGCGTGGTGATGTTTAACGCCTTTTACTCATGGGTGAGTCTGTCGCGCGCCTTTCGCCAGCCTCGAGCGGTTCCCGGGCAGGATAAGGTCTCTGCGCCCGATTAAGACAACTTCGTGAAGGTTTTACGGCTTTCATACTTGCAATTATGGAGAATCAGCTATCCTTTCCCTGAACACCATGTCAAATCACAGGGAGACGCCGATGACTATGTTTGCCACTCTAGAGGAAGCGATTGATGCCGCGCGCGAGGAGTTCCTCGCTGATAATCCCGGCATTGAAGAAGATGACGCGAATATTGAGCAACTCAATATCCAGAAATATGTCATGCAGGATGGGGACATTATGTGGCAGGCCGAATTTTTTGCCGATGACGGCGAAGACGGCGAGTGCCTGCCCGTACTGAGCGGCGAAGCGGCTCAGGCGGTGTTTGATGGCGATTATGACGAGATTGAGCTGCGTCAGGAGTGGCTGGAAGAGAACACCCTGCATGAATGGGATGAGGGTGAGTTTCAGCTCGAGCCGCCGCTGGATACCGAAGAGGGGCAAACCGCAGCGGATGAGTGGGATGAGCGTTAATTACTCATAGGGCCCGTGCTGAGCGTCGATGGGCAGCAGTAACGTGTCAAAGACCAATGAGAACGGCAGATCCAGCACCGTCAGGTAACGCCATGCGGAGTCGCGAACGTCCCACTGCACGCCCGGGTAGTATTGATTGCCGTGTCCCTGCCCTGGGATCGTCCGGCTGATAATACTGCCGCAGCCGCTCAGCAGGAGCGCCATCGTAATGACGATGAAAAATCTCATCCAGTACCTCGAAAGATAAAAATACCGGCTCAAGAGCCGGTATTTATTTGCCCGTCGGCACTGCGCTTGCACGGGCCTACAGATTTTGTAGGCCGGGTAAGCGTAGCGCCACCCGACGCATCACTTCGCTTTCAACGCCTGCGGATTCAGCTTCAGCGTCTGGTAATAGTTCACCCACGAAGAGTATTTCTCCGGGGCGGCCCAGACACGATGATGCATCCGCGCCATGGTGACAGGATCGCTTAGCAGCACCAGACGACGGTCGCGGTTCAGCTTCTCCGGCGTCTCGTTCAGCGCCTGCTCAACGTGACGATCGCGGGCGATCTCCAGCACGCGGCTGGCACGGTGACGGGCAGTCGCCATAGCGATGGCTAGGGCGTTGAATGACGGGTTAAACACCGCGTGCATAAACCCATCTTCCAGCGAACGGCTGCGGTTGAGCTCCAGATACTTGTCTGTATCCACCAGCACCTGCGGCGGAGAGTACTCTTCCGGGATCAGGAACAGCTTCCAGCGTTTGGTGCGCAGCCCCACCGTTGAACGGCTTGAGATCACCGACACAAACGGGGAGAGGATCAGCGAGAAGACAATCGGCGCCAGCCAGAACAGGAAGCGCAGATCCAGCCACGCCATCCCGACAGCCCAGACCAGACCGAGCAGCATCTGCGAGCCGTGACGCATAAAGGCTTCACTCCACGGCGTAGAGTCATCGTCACGCTGCGGCGAGTTCCAGACCACTTCCCAGCCGAGGAAGGCGCTGACCACGAAGACGGTGTGGAACAGCATACGCACCGGCGCCAGCAGCACGGAGAATAATACCTCCAGCAGCAGGGAGAGCGTCACGCGGAAGAATCCGCCATACTCCTTCGAGCCCTTACACCAGATGAGCACAATACTCAGCAGCTTCGGCAGGAACAGCAGCACCATCGTCGAGGCAAAGAGCGCTATCGCCAGCTCAGGACGCCACTGCGGCCAGACCGGGAACAGCTGGCGAGGCTGCAGGAAGTACTGCGGCTCGGTCAGGGCGTGTACCACCTGCAGGGCGGTCGACAGGGCCAGGAACATAAACCACAGCGGCGCAGAGAGATAGGACATTACGCCAGTCAGGAACACGGCGCGGTGTACCGGGTGCATCCCTTTCACGAGGAACAGACGGAAGTTCATCAGGTTCCCGTGACACCAGCGGCGGTCACGCTTCAGCTCATCCAGCAGGTTCGGCGGCAGCTCTTCATAAGAGCCCGGCAGGTCATAGGCGATCCACACCCCCCAACCGGCACGACGCATCAGCGCCGCTTCCACGAAGTCGTGCGACAGGATAGAACCCGCAAACGAGCCCTCGCCCGGCAGCGGCGCCAGCGCACAGTGCTCAATGAACGGCTTCACGCGGATAATGGCGTTATGCCCCCAGTAGTGCGACTCACCCAGCTGCCAGAAGTGCAGACCGGCAGTAAACAGCGGCCCGTAGACGCGGGTCGCAAACTGCTGGCAACGCGCATAGAGCGTGTCCATACCCGACGCTTTCGGCGAAGACTGAATGATCCCGGCATTCGGGTTCGCTTCCATCAGGCGCACAAGGCCCGTCAGACACTCACCGGTCATCACCGAGTCGGCATCCAGCACCACCATATAGCTGTACTGACTGCCCCAGCGACGGCAGAAGTCATCGATGTTACCGCTTTTACGCTTCACGCGACGACGACGACGGCGGTAGAAGATCTGCCCTTCGCCCTGCACTTCAGCGATAAGCTCCATCCACGCTTTCTGTTCAGCCACGCAGATGTCCGGATTGTAGCTGTCACTCAGGATGTAAACGTCGAAGTGCTCGGCGTTACCGGTCGCTTTCACCGACTCCCAGGTGGCGCGCAGGCCGGCAAAAACGCGATCCACATCTTCGTTACAGATAGGCATGATAAGCGCGGTACGGTGTTCAGGATTGAGGGGTTCATCCCCCACCGTAGAGTGCGAAATGCTGTACTTATCCCGGCCTATCAGCAGCTGCAGGAAGCCCATCAGCGCAGTCCAGAAACCGGCCGATACCCAGCAGAAGAGAATGGCGAACAGCAGCAGGATGCCGCTTTGCAGAATATAAGGCAGCAGCTGCATAAACGAGACCAGCAGATCCTGGTCGAACATATCGGCCGGATTGATCAGCGCCCAGCCCTGGTACGGAAGGATCGTCTTCATATACCAGGTAGCGACGACGGTCTGTGCAATGGTTAACAGCAGCAGGATGTAGCGGCGAATACTGCCGACGGTACGCCATTTTTCCTCACTGGCCTGCTGCTCTTTAGAGAGGCGAGAGAGGTAGCGCGGATTGGTGTCGCGGCCACGCAGGCGATCCCAGAAACGGCCCACCGGGTTGGTGCGCCAGGGATCCGGGAACATGGAAGAGCGCGTCGCTTTCGGCATCGCCTCAAGCTGGGTGCGCCCTTCGTCATCGCGGATCAGCTGGCCTTCGGCCAGTGAATCGGGCCAGGCCTGTTCGAGACGGCTTTTAACCGAGCCCAGCGGGGTATCATCTTCACGCGTAAACGGATGATGATCGGCATCCAGCGCGGTGTGAACCGCGCTGATGTCACCCTTCGGCAGTGCCGCCTTCTCGATATCGGTCAGCGGCATGGCATCGATATACTCAGTTATCTTATTCATTGGCAGGTAGCTGATAGCTCCAGGTTTCACTCAACGGCTGATCGGCGTTGACCAGGGCGGCACGCATCTCAGTCGGCTGTTTCGCGTCTTTCACTTTAATGCGCAGAGTTAAACGCCAGCCTTTGGTGACCGGGTTATAACGCACGCTGTTCTCAACGATCTCACCATTGTCACCAATGCTCGCCTGAGCCGTGACCGGGGTTTCCGGCGCCAGGTTCTTCATATCCTGGCCGGTGAAATCGACAACAAACGCGATGGTGCCATCAGCCTGGCGGATCAGATTGGACTGTTTCACATCCCCTGTTGAGCGGCGGGTCTGCAGAACATACGCGCTTTCCGGCGCATGCAGCTTGTCTTCATCGCGGCTCATGGTGATGCTGTAGTTGAAGTTCATCTCTTTACCGGCTTCCGGCAGCTGGTCCGGCGTCCAGTACGCGACGATGTTGTCGTTGGTTTCGTCGTTGGTTGGGATCTCTACCAGCTCAACTTTGCCTTTGCCCCACTCGCCTTTCGGGGTGATCCAGGCGCTTGGGCGCAGATCGTAACGATCGTCCAGATCTTCAAAGCGGGAGAACTGACGGCCACGCTGCAGCAGACCAAACCCCTGCGGGTTCTCCATGCTGAAGCTGCTTACCGCCAGGTGTTTCGGGTTGTTCAGCGGACGCCAGATCCACTCACCGTTGCCAGCAAGAATCGACAGACCATTAGAGTCGTGCAGTTCCGGGCGGAAGTTGGTGGCAGGAGAAGGCTGGTTTGGCCCGAACAGGAACATGCTGGTCAGCGGGGCAACGCCCAGTTTACCGACTTTATCGCGCAGATAGACTTTAGACTGCACGTCGACCACCGTATCGCGGCCAGGAATAATGACAAAGCGATAGGCGCCCGTTGCGCGCGGGGAATCCAGCAGTGCATAGATGGTCAGGCGCTTGTCGGTTGGTTTTGGACGCTCGATCCAGAACTCGCGAAAGCGTGGGAACTCTTCCCCGGACGGCAGAGCGGTATCGATCGCCAGACCACGCGCAGAGAGGCCATAAACCTGGCCGCCGCCAATCACACGGAAATAGCTTGCCCCCAACATGCTGACAATTTCGTCGTTTTTATCTTTACTGTTGATGGGATAAAGCACTTTAAAGCCCGCGAAGCCCAAATCTTTCACGGTGTCTTTGTCGTGTTGCACATTGCCGAAATTAAAGTAGTCCGGGCTGTACTTGATTTTGCGTACCGCGTTAGAGGTCACTTCATTAATGGTGACAGGCGTGTCGAAGTACATCCCCTGATGATAAAACTCGAGCTTGAACGGGGTTTTTATTTTATTCCAGTAGGCTTTATCGTGATTAAACTGGATCTGCTGATAGTCCGCATATTTCATGTCGCGGAAAACGGAGGGTAAGTTACTTTTTGGCGCTTCGTACCCTTTACTGGCCATCGATTTTGCCTGTTTTGCGACGTCGTCGATGGTAAAGGCCAGGGCCGATGAGGTATACAGAGACAACAGGACTGCCGCTCCTAACCAACGCATTTTCATCATTTGTGGTTTATGTTTCATAATAAGTAAGCACTTCCCCCTTTGTGTGCTTATATCGATCCGATCCATTTTAATGGAAAATCAGGCATTCCGACAACATAATCACCGCTTTGTTCAGCGTGCTGGCTCATGGTTTAAGCAAGTGAAAGTAACCCGTTTTCACTTTGCGTGCTTATCCTGGAGACAGTGTGTCAGACTTCGTGTAGGGTTGGCACCGAATGTAAACACTATTGGTCTTAGGGATAAGACGAAAAGTCTGAGAATGCGCAACGTCATATGAGTACCGTACCCGCACAACGCGAATATTTCCTTGATTCCATCCGGGCATGGCTCATGCTGCTGGGGATCCCGTTTCATATTTCCTTGATTTATTCGAGCCACGTCTGGCACGTCAATAGTGCAGAGTCGTCGTGGTGGCTGACGCTGTTTAACGATTTTATCCACTCCTTCCGGATGCAGGTCTTTTTCGTTATTTCGGGCTACTTCTCTTACATGCTTTTTTTGCGCTATCCGCTCAAGCGCTGGTGGAAAGTGCGCGTGGAACGCGTCGGTATTCCGATGCTTACCGCCATTCCCCTGCTGACGCTGCCGCAATTCATTATGCTGCAACATGTCAAAGGCAAAGCGGAGAGCTGGCACACCCTGTCGCTCTACGATAAATACAACACCCTCGCCTGGGAACTGGTTTCTCACCTGTGGTTCCTGCTGGTGCTGGTGGTGATGACCACGGTCAGCCTGTGGCTCTTCAGCCGCATGCGCCATCATCTCAGCGCCCGGTCGGAGGCGTTTTTTGCCGATATTACCTGGGGCAAGCTGTCGGTACTGTTTTTAATCCTGGGTATTCTCTATGCCGCGCTGCGCCGCACGCTTTTAATCGTCTGGTCACCGATCCTCAGCGACGGCCTGTTTAACTTTGTGGTGATGCAGACGCTCTTCTACCTGCCCTTCTTCCTGATTGGCGCCCTGGCGTTTGTGCATCCGAAGCTGAAAGCGCTGTTTACTACTCCGTCACGCGGCTGTACGCTCGGCGCGCTACTGGCGTTTGTTGCCTATCTGCTCAACCAGCGTTATGGCAGCGGCGATGCCTGGATGTATGAAACCGAAAGCGTGATCACCATGCTGCAGGGGCTGTGGATGGTGAACGTGGTCTTTGCCCTAGGTCACCGCCTGCTGAACTTTAAATCGGCGCGCGTCACCTATTTCGTCAACGCCTCGCTGTTCATTTATCTGGTGCACCATCCGTTAACGCTGTTCTTTGGCGCCTACATTACGCCGCATATCAGCTCAAATCTGCTGGGCTTTATCTGTGGGCTGGTGTTTGTGGTGGGTATTGCGATTGTGCTGTATGAAATTCATCTGCGTATTCCGCTGCTGCGCTTTCTCTTTTCCGGCAAACCAGCCAGCAAAACGGAAAAAACGCCACAGGTCACCAGCTAAGCCGTTGCGCGCCGGTCGCTGAACCGGCGCGTCATTACAGCAGCCATTCTACCGGCAGCCAGTAGGCCAGACGCACCAGCATCCGCTGCCAGAAGCGGGTTTTGGGCTCCTTTTTATGCACGATCTCCTGCCCCTCCTTACGCTCAATCCAGTTCAGACGTCCCATTTTATCCAACCGGAGTTGCCAGGCTTCATGGCGCTGGCTGCGCACGAACCGGGTGTGGATCATCCTTGCCAGCTTTTCGCTTTCAATAACAAAGCCCATCTCGGTATTGAGCATGGTTGAACGGGGATCAAAATTGAGTGAACCGATAAACACTTTCTCGCCGTCGACGCTGAACGTCTTGGCATGCAGGCTGGAGCCGGAGTTCCCGGTGATGCCGCGATCGTGCGCCGGCGGTACGCCATCCTGAATGGGCTTTAGTTCATATAGCTCGATGCCGTGGCGCAACAGCTTTTTTCGCCAGCGGGCGTAACCGGCATGCACAACGGAGACGTCGTTCGCTGCCAGCGAGTTGGTGAGGATGGCGACTTTCACCCCTTTGCGCACCATCTGCAACAGCAGCGCCACCCCCGCCCGGGTAGGGACAAAATAAGCGGAGATGATATCGATTTGCTGCAACGGCGAGCCCATTACCCCCATCAGGCGCTGGGGCAGCAGCGAGTGCCGCTTTGCCCGGCCCTGCCCTTTACGCGGATCGTCGCTGAGTAACCGGGTTTTAGCCCAAATCAGCGGCAATTTGCCCGCCTCAAGGTTGGTAATAAAGTCGCTGGACTGTAATTTATCCAGATAACGACGGGTGATGTCGTCGCGATACCACTCCTCCGGGGGATGAATTTTGTCTTCAATTTCCGCCTCGGAAAGTTCCAGCACCTGCTGGAGCGTGGAGACCGACGCGCAGTTCCAGTAGCGCTCAAAATCATTGGCCACATCCTGCACCACCGGGCCTGTGGCCATCACGTCCAGATCGGAAAAGAGCGGCTCTTCGCCTGCGCCAAAATAGGCATCACCGATGTTTCGCCCGCCAATAATGGTGACCTCGCCGTCCACGGTGAAACTCTTGTTGTGCATCCGGCGATTGAGACGGGCAAAATCGGTGAGATAACCCAGCGCGCGCAGGGAGCGGAACGAAAAGGGATTAAACAGCCGGACATCAAAGTTGGGATGCGCGTCCAGCAGGCGCAGGATGCTGTCCAGCCCCTGGGTATTGTTGTCATCGAGCAACAAACGCACGCGGACACCGCGCATGGCGGCGGACAATAAGACGGAAAACAACAGGCGTCCTGACATGTCGTCTTCCCAGATGTAGTACTGCACATCCAGCGTCTTTTCTGCCATCTCCACCAGCCGGTAACGGCAGGCGAAGGCGTCGAGACTGTTATCAAGAGGGAGAAGCCCACAAAGGCCGGGATGTGCAGAGCTGACCGGTGCAATCGCGCGTCCAAGTCGCGTGTTATGCGTCGGTTTCCTGTCCTCGCTGGGTAAGCAGTCGCTTGTATAGTCGGGCATTTTCTTCATCATAGCAGACAAAGTATACCCGCTCCGGCAGAGGCTTGAGGGTGAGATAATCCGAAACCGTATTAACGGCGATTTCAGCCGCCGCCGCACGGGGATAGCCATAAACGCCAGTGCTGATTGCCGGGAAGGCGAGAGTCTGATAACCGTTGGCCGCCGCCAGGTTCAGGCTGTTGCGGTAGGCCTCTTCCAGAATCCGCGCTTCGTGATGCTCCCCCCCGTGCCAGACGGGGCCAACGGTGTGGATCACCGCTTTGGCGGGCAGGTTTCCGGCAAGCGTAATCACCGCCTGCCCCGGGGCGCACTCGCCCTGCTGCTGGCGCACCAGCTTACAAGCCTCCAGCAGGGCGGGGCCTGCAGCCCGATGAATGGCGCCGTCCACGCCACCACCGCCCATCAAAGAAGGATTGGCTGCGTTAACCACCACATCCACATGCAGCGTGGTGATATCACCATGAAAGACTTCAATTCGGGAGTACATAATCAACCTCTGCATACCGTTTTTTCTTAAGTGTATCGCAGAGGTTGGGTTGTGGAAGTCCGGTTGAGAGAAAACGGCCCAGCCTCAGCGGTAGTCAACCTGCACAATGGCGAGCGATTTTTCAGGGTTGATGTACCTCATGCTGACAGTGGCAAGATCTGCGGCATTCACCCTGCCCTCGAGCGCATCTTTATAGCTGACCTGTTGAACAGACATATTATTGTTCTGCGGACAGGAGACGGTTAAGGCGCGCACATCAGGCGTGACATTACAGGGATCTTCGACAATCCGTCCGATAAAATGGATGACATTGGCCGTGCAGATTGGGGTAAGCGTAACCGCAGCAACAAAGGCTGCGGCCAGGGTGATACGGGACGAAACCATCAGTGTAATCCTCAACGATAATCGTCCCTGACGCTTAAACAACGCCCTTCATGGAGGGCTGTCGACTGGCATCGACGACACCAGCAACATGAGAATAACAATGGAATAACATCCGCGCCACTTTAATCAATGTATTGATTTTGTAAATGTTTTAAACATCAGGCTTTCGACGGTGGCCACTGTTGCGACAGATGCAACGACTTACCATCCGAGACCGTCACAATAACGTTTATCTTGTCATTGGGTCCGGAATTAAGAGTCATACGGGAAAGATTGACCGTTTTATTTGCCGGTAACGAGACGGTGTTTTGCTGACGCGAGGTGCTCTGCCCGCCCGGGCCACTGCGCGAGGTGAGGATTTGTACCTGGCATAAACACGGTTCCGTGACGGTCACCTGAGGAATAATGGTCACGTTCTCACCTTCGGTGGAGGTCTGAAAGGTAATCTGACTGGTCAGCGCGGCAAGTAATAAAAGTGTATTCATTATCATCTCCCAAAAAAAAACAGGGCCTCAGCCCTGTTTTTTCGACGTACAGCGGCAGTATTAGTACTGACCAGCAGTCACGGTGTTGCCGAAGCCAACCTGAGTGATGTTAGCAGAAGCGCCGTTCATAGTTTGACGAAGATCGACTTCGTTACGACCACCAGACTGGCTTACAGTCGCAGAGAGGTCACGACCGCTCCACTGGCTGATGGTTGCTTCGTTACCCTGGCCACGCTGGGTCAGGCTGATTTCGCTGCTGTCAGCACCCTGAGACAGATCGGCATCGTTACCGAAGCCATTCTGACGAACGGTGATTTCAGAGCCACGTGCATCGCTTTGCAAAGCGTCCACATTGTTACGGTCACCATATTGATAAACGGTCAGCGATTCTGGGCTGACGTTGTTATTTCCGTTACCACCATGGTTATTACCCCACTGTGGAACAGAACCAGCCATAGCACTGCCAGAAACCACGATTGCTGCAATTACTGCCACTTTTAAAAGTTTCATTGTAAAGCCCCCATCGGATTGATTAATTATCGCTCAATAGCTAGCGTTGGATGACGCGAATTGCCATTTGCGACTGTCTCTGTACTACAACTGCCGTTTTTTGCGTACCGTACTGCGTAATATTCGCTTTATTACCAGAACCTTTCTGAATAATCACTGCGGTATTACCATATGCACCTTGATTAATACTCGCATTGTTCGAGTTCCCTTTTTGATCAATATAAGCAAGGTTATAACTCCCTGATTGATCAATGTTCGCCCGATTATTTCCGCCCTCCTGAGAAACGACAGACAACAGTTTCTGGCCGTTTTGTTGAACGTTAGCGTTATTATTTACGCCAACTTGTCCAATGATTGCAGCCTGGTTATATGAGGATTTACTCAGCTCATTAACCGCGAAATTGTATTCTGCCGAAGCTAAATCAGTCGCTGCGAAAACAAATCCAGGTGCACCCAGTAATGTCAACATCAATAACAACTTGTTCTTCATGTTATCACCCTGGACCTGGTGGTATAATAACTGCGTTAACAAGAGCAAATATTTTGTTAACCCGGCGTTACGATGAAGAGTATGTCTGCCGAAACAATTTTAATATCTCACCCGCCAGTTGTATTTTTATTCTTCCGTTCACCCCAAAGTATTAATTAAAATTAAATACCGTGGCGATACAACGATTTTACAGGGGGTTAGCAAGGGCCATTTTCCCTTTGCAAAAATGGAAAACCTCAAATGCGTGGATTTGCCGTTTCGTCTGGTCCCGAGGAGAGGAAACGGAATATATCCATGATTGCGTGACAAAGTCCGTGATTTCTTAAGACGTTTACATATTGTAAAAATAGGTAATGACTCCAACTTACTGATAGTGTTTTATGTTCAGATAATGCCCGATGACCTTGTCATGAAGCTCCACCGATTTTGAGAACGACAGTGACTTCCGTCCCAGCCTTGCCAGATGTTGTCTCAGATTCAGGTTATGTCGCTCAATGCGCTGAGTGTAACGCTTGCTGATAACGTGCAGCTTTCCCTTCAGGCGTGATTCGTACAGCGGCCAGCCATCCGTCATCCATACCACGACCTCAAAGGCCGACAGCAGGCTCAGAAGACGCTCCAGTGTGGCCAGAGTGCGTTCACCGAAGACGTGCGCCACAACCGTCCTCCGTATCCTGTCATACGCGTAAAACAGCCAGCGCTGACGTGATTTAGCACCGACGTAGCCCCACTGTTCGTCCATTTCAGCGCAGACAATCACATCACTGCCCGGTTGTATGCGCGAGGTTACCGACTGCGGCCTGAGTTTTTTAAGTGACGTAAAACCGTGTTGAGGCCAACGCCCATAATGCGTGCACTGGCGCGACATCCGACGCCATTCATGGCCATATCAATGATTTTCTGGTGCGTACCGGGCTGAGAGGCGGTGTAAGTGAACTGTAGTTGCCATGTTTTACGGCAATGAGAGCAGAGATAGCGCTGATGTCCGGCAGTGCTTTTGCCGTTACGCACCACGCCTTCAGTAGCGGAGCAGGAAGGACATCTGATGGAAATGGAAGCCACGCAAGCACCTTAAAATCACCATCATACACTAAATCAGTAAGTTGGCAGCATTACCGTAAAAATAGGCTTAGCGTTTTGCCCTGTCTCATACCTTATCGCTAATAGCCTTCAATTTACATTAATCATTACAATCAATCACTTGAGTGAATTTGTATGATTTTTAAAATGTGTGCATCAATATCGTAATGTACAACTTTTTGATGATTCTTAATCAATTCATGAACTCATTTTTTACAAAGTAATATTGATTTTTACATCCTGTTACACGTTTAACACTTGCTTTAAAAAACGTTAAAGCTAGATTGAAAACAGAAGTTCGGCATTGCGAATTAATTCTCCCTTCTCTCTAAGGGATATGGTCTTTTTTCTACACACAGCAGTGCAACATCTGTCAGTACTTCTGGTGCCCCCAATAATATATTGGGGGCAGCTGCCAGGTGTTTCATAAAAAGGGGTTTCATCATGTTTAATGAAGTCCAAAGCTTGCATGGTCAGACTTTATTGTTAGTGACCAAACCTTCTTTACAAGCGACAGCTTTACTACAGCATTTAAAGCATAGTTTAACGTTGAGCGGAAAATTGCATAGCATTCAACGCTCTTTCGATGACATTGCGCCTGGTAGCATTATTCTTTTCGATATGATGGAAGCGGATAAAAAACTTATCCAATACTGGCAAGATATTTTAAGCAGGAAAAACAACAATATCCGTGTGTTGTTGTTAAATACGCCGGAAGAATACCCCTTCAGGGATATTGAAAGTTGGCCACACATCAATGGCGTCTTTTATGTCAATGAGGACGAAACCCGCGTGGTTGAAGGCCTGCAAGGGGTTCTGCGTGGTGAATGTTACTTTTCGCAGAAACTTGCCAGCTACCTCATAACGCACTCCGGAAATTATCGCTATAACAGTTCAGAGTCCGCTTTGCTGACCCATCGCGAAAAAGAGATTTTGAATAAATTACGTATCGGTGCTTCAAATATTGAAATCGCCCGTTCGTTATTTATCAGCGAAAATACGGTTAAGACCCATCTTTACAATCTTTTCAAGAAGATAGCTGTCAAAAACCGGACTCAGGCGGTTTCATGGGCGAATGATAACCTCAGGCGTTAACAGTATGAAACGCACAGTGAGTTGGATTGCCGCAGCAGGCTTATGGCTTGCTGCCGGGAATCTTCATGCGGTTGAAGTAGAGATCCCGGGATTGTTAACTGACCACACCGTCTCGGCAGTCGGCCATGCTTTTTATCGCGGCTTCAGCGACAAATGGGAAAGTGATTATCCCGGTAACTTAACTATCAATGAACGGCCCAGCGCACGTTGGGGAAGCTGGATCACCATAACGGTTAATCAGGACGTTATATTCCAGACCTTTTTATTCCCCACGAAAACTGACCTGGATAAAAATGTGGTCTTTGCTCTGGCTCAAACCGAAGAGGCATTAAATCGCCTGCAGATCGATAAAGCTCTGCTGGGTACGGGCGATTTAGCACCAGACGAATTTTAATTCGGAGGCATCCATGCGTGTTGTCCATGCAGTTGTAGCTTTAATGCTTATTCCATCTCTGAGCTGGGCCGGAAATATGACCTTCCAGTTCCGCAACCCGAACTTTGGTGGAAACCCTAATAACGGTTCTTTTCTTTTAAACTCGGCCCAGGCACAAAACTCTTATACGGATCCAAGCTCTGACGACTTCGGGATTGAACCCCCGAGCGCGCTGGATAACTTTACCCAGGCAATCCAGGCCCAGGTTCTGGGCGGGCTGCTGACCAATATTAATACCGGCAAACCCGGCCGTATGGTGACCAGCGACTTTATTGTCGACATTGCCAATGCGGACGGACAAATGCAGCTGAACGTGACAGACCGCAAAACGGGGAAAACGTCCACCATTCAGGTTGCTGGCTTGCAAAGCGGTTCTACCGACTTTTAAATAATGTCGAGATAAGGATAATAATCATGCAGCGCTTTCTCCTCCTTGTTGCAGTGTGCTTATTGAGCGGCTGTTTAACTGCTCCTCCAAAAGAAGCAGCGAAACCGACATTAATGCCTCGCGCCCAGAGCTATCGTGATTTAACCAAATTGCCATTGCCAACGGGTAAGATCTACGTGTCGGTTTATAATATTCAGGATGAAACCGGGCAATTTAAACCGTATCCGGCAAGTAACTTCTCAACGGCTGTACCGCAGAGCGCCACCGCCATGCTGGTTACTGCGTTAAAAGATTCTCGCTGGTTTATTCCTCTGGAACGTCAGGGGCTGCAAAACCTGCTCAACGAGCGTAAGATCATTCGTGCTGCGCAGGATAACGGTACCGTGGCGATGAACAACCGTATTCCGTTGCATTCGCTTACAGCAGCGAACGTGATGGTAGAAGGTTCGATTATCGGCTACGAAAGTAACGTGAAATCGGGCGGTGTGGGGGCCCGGTATTTCGGTATTGGCGGCGATACGCAGTACCAGCTTGACCAGATTGCGGTGAACCTGCGTGTGGTCAACGTCAGTACCGGCGAGATTTTGTCATCCGTGACCACCAGCAAAACCATTCTCTCGTATGAAGTGCAGGCCGGGGTGTTCCGTTTCATCGACTACCAGCGTCTGCTGGAGGGCGAAATCGGTTATACCTCTAACGAGCCGGTCATGCTCTGCCTGATGTCTGCTATCGAAACCGGGGTGATCTTCCTGATTAACGACGGTATCGATCGCGGATTGTGGGACCTGCAAAACAAAAATGAAGTGAAAAACGATATTCTGGTGAAATACCGCGAGATGTCGACGCCGCCAGAATCCTGACAGAAAGCGCATTAAAAAGGCGAGACCTTGGTCTCGCCTTTTTTATTCGCTCAACGCCGTGACGTTTCGCGTTTTCTCCCTGCGCGCAGCCAGCCACAGGCCGCTGTTTTTCATGGCGTAGCCAAACACCAGCCCCAGCGCCAGCGAAGGCACCACCAGCCGCCACTCCCCCTGCCCTGCAAAAGTAGCGCAGGCCCCCATAAAGGTGCCGGGCACAAACGAGAGCAGCAGATGTTTTGCCTGAACACACATCAAAAACGCCACCACGCCGGTCATAACGTAGCCAACGATTTCCAGATGGGGTGCCAGCGCGCTGCCGTGGATGATAATCATCGCCCACGCCACGCCGCTCATCAGCGTACAGGCGGAGATAAACAGCCCCTTCACGCCACCCTGCGGGCAGGCGAAATAGGCCGTGCAGCCAAGGAAGCCCGCCCAACTGAGGAGTCCGAGAGAGACGGCAACCCAGCCCCATAAACCGGAGAGGATGCCTGTCGTGATTGCGATAGAAAGTAGAATGTTCATGGCGCGCATCTTAACAGATACGCGGCCATGAAATGAGATCAGGAACACATAATATGCAAATTGAGATTTGCCGTTACATTCAGATAGTGATCTAAATCACTCTTCGTTCTCTTCCTGTAGCTCATCCCACATTGCGGCAATGGCATCGCGGGTCAGTGGCGCCATGGTGCGCCAGAAAGATGAAGTGGCGTGCGCTTCAACCTTCCCGAGGAACGTCCCGCACCAGGGCAGGATGTACTCCCCGAAGAGGGTTTCCAGCGCCTCGTTTTCATCTTCCGCCGCATGATCTTCAATCCACGAGGCCGCCAGCAGCAGCGTGCCGAGGTGGTCTGCTGGGGTATCGGTCAGCGGCATCCCGCGTTCAGAGAGGAATGCGCGCACTTCGGCTTCGGTCGCGCCCTCTTCCCAGGCAGAGCGATACGGCGACACGCGGCACTCTTCCCCAACAAACAGCGCATTGTAGTCGGCTGCGACCTGCTGCATGTCGCAGCTGTTTTGCAGACGCAGCAACAACTCATCCTGCTCAAGCGGCCAGTTCTGGGCCAGCTTGCCTTCGCGGATCAAGGTAAACAGCGGTACCAGCAGCGGATCCTGCGGCTGGCGGTAATAGAGAGAACCCAGTACGCGACAGAGGATGGAAAACTCATTCATTTATTTAGTCCATTACACAGTTAAAAATCAGCAAATTCATTGATTGGCGCCATGCCACGCGACTCCAGGAAATCGAGTAGCCGACGCGGGGAGACGTTCAGGATGCGATCTTCCGGGAAGTCCACCGCATCGAGGATTTTGCGGCATTCGCTAAAATCGCCCAGCGTGAAGGCGGTATGGGAATCGGAGCCCAGCGCTACATAGCCACCGGCCTCCTTCACCGCAGCCGCCACTGCCCGGCAGTTTGCTTCGCTCCCTTTACGGGAGTGAATAAAGGAGGAGTTGTTGATCTCCAGCGCCACGCGATGCTCCGCCGCCGCCTGCGCGACCGCCTGAATATCAATCGGGTATTTCGGGTTCCCCGGATGGCTGATGATATGTACGTTACCGCTGGCGATAGTGGCGATCATCGCCTCGGTATGGGTGGCTTGATCCTGAGGAGCGAAAACCGGCTCATGGAAACCGGCGAGGATCAGATCCAGAGAGGTGAGCATCGGGCCGGTACAATCAATGTCGCCTTGGGTATTTTTGATGTTGGCCTCAATGCCGCGCAGGATCCCGACGCCATCCACCACCCGCGGCCAGATGCGCATGTTCACAAAGTGCCAATAGTGCGGCGCATCTGCCATATCCGGGCCATGATCGGTGATCGCAAAGAGCTTAATGTTCTTCTGTTTTGCCTGGGCGATGTAGTCATGAAGGTTGCTGTAGGCGTGGGTACTGGCGACGGTGTGCATATGCAGGTCAACGGGGTACATCGTTCTCTCCTCTCGTGTTTCCCAAAGGATAGCAGTTATCACGGGCGTTTATCAGCAAAAACCCGGCAATCGCCGGGTATGACTCAGTAACCGCGCTGTCTGTCGACCTGGCCGGTAACCGGCTCGCCCTTCTCCAGCTGCGAGATGGTGCGGGCGATATAGTCGATGGCTTCTGCCGGACGCGTCACCGCCGCAATGTGCGGCGTCATGGCTACGCGCGGGTGCGCCCACAGGGGATTGTCCGCCGGTAACGGCTCTTTGCTGTAGACATCCAGCATCGCGCCTTTCAGCTTGCCGCTCTCCAGCGCCGCCAGCAGATCGGCTTCCACCACGTGGACGCCACGCGCCAGGTTCATCAGGTAGCTGTTGTCCGCCAGTTGGTTGATGAGCGCCTTATTAATGATCCCAACCGTCTCAGCCGTATTCGGCAGCAGGTTAATCAGCACCCGCGTGCCGTCTAAAAACTGCGGCAACTCTTCCTTACCGGCAAAGCTGGTGACGCCAGGGTAATCTTTACGGGTACGGCTCCAGCAGCGCAGCGGGAAGCCCCATGGTGCCAGCGCTTCGGCCACTTTCGATCCCAGCACCCCGGCCCCGAGGATCCCGATAGTAAAATCTTCGCGCTGATAGTCGGCCAGCGGCTCCCAGCGGGCCTGCTGTTTCAGCGCCTGGTAATCGTCAAAGCGGCGGAACCAGTGCAGCACCTGGCTGACCGCATACTCCTGCATCTGCTGGCCCATGCCGGTATCTTCCAGGCGAAACAGCGGGATCGACTCCGCCAGCATTTCCGGGTGCGCCTTGAGCTTGCTGAGGATCGAGTCGACCCCTGCCCCAAGGGCAAACACCGCTTTCAGGTTTCGCCCCTGCAACATCTCAACCGGAGGGTGCCACACCAGGGCATAATCTGCGGGTTCGTTCTCGCCGCGCTTCCACTCCCGAACCCGCGCACCTGGCAGGGCCGCCGAAAGTGTTTTTATCCAGTAAGCGTTATCAAATGTCGGGTGATAAAAAATAATGTCCATTGCGATTGCCTTCTGTTGCGCTGTTTTATGTTCATTATCAACTGGATTGCAGCATAACAAATTTTGGGTGTGGGGTCTTTGCTGATAAAAAAGGCACTTTCAGCGCAATTAAAAATCATGTTGGCTGAAGTTTGTCTGAACGCGCTAATTTACTGAAAAAGTTGATTGACGTAAGTCAGGCTTTTCCTTACATTAGCGCCCGTCCCAGCAACAACGGGATGACAATATGGTGAGGTGTCCGAGTGGCTGAAGGAGCACGCCTGGAAAGTGTGTATACGGCAACGTATCGGGGGTTCGAATCCCCCCCTCACCGCCATATTTAAAGAAGAGCTCGCATGAAAATGCGGGCTTTTTTTTCGCATGTTGCACGCCTGTGGGGGGATGAGAACCCCCGACCGGGGTTCGACAACTGGCGCAGCCAGTTGGACAGACTGAGAGCGCAGCGAACAGGCTGCCCGCAGGGCGAGCGCAGCGAGTCAATCCCCCCCTCACCGCCATATTCGAGATGAGAGCTCGTACGAAAGTACGGGCTTTTTTCTTTTATATTCTCCGCTGGGGGATGAGAATCCCCGACCGGGGTTCGACAACTGGCGACAGCCAGTTGGACAGACCACGAACGCAGTGAGTGGGCTGCCCGCACAAAAACGCCGGGAGCGTTTTTGAACAACGCTTGCGTTGGCCCCGAAGGGCGAGGCCCATGGATGGGCCGAGTAACGGCGAGCGCAGCGAGTCAATCCCCCCCTCACCGCCATATTTAAAGAAGAGCTCGCATGAAAATGCGGGCTTTTTTTTCGCATTTTGCACGCCTGCGGGGGGATGAGAACCCCCGACCGGGGTTCGACAACCGGCGCAGCCAGTACATGTCGGGTGGCGCTACGCTTACCCGACCTACGAAACCCAAACCCGGCTTCATTCCTCCACCATCCGCGCATACTCCTCGGTCAAAAAATCCACCAGCGTTCTGACTGACGGCAACAGCCCGCGCCGGGAGGGATAGACCGCATGGATCACTTCCCGTCGTGGCTCCCACTCTTCCAGCACTTTTATTAATGCCCCGGACGCCAGCTGCTCTTTGACCATCAAAATGGGTAACTGCACCAGCCCCACGCCCGCTATCGCTGCTTCCCGTAGCGCCAGCATATCGGTGGTCATCAGGCGCGGCTGAAAATGGATCTCCGCTTTTGCCCCCTCCGGCCCGCTTAACGCCCACTTATGAACCTGTCTCCCCTCCCCCAGACTCAGGCCAGGCCAGGCGCTGAGCTCCGATGGCATGGTCGGCAAACCCAGACGCTGGATCAACTGCGGACTCGCCACCAGGCAGTGCCCTCTGTCTGCAAGCACCCGCAACACCAGATCGCTGTCATCAAACGGGCGAGGACGCACACGGATGGCGATATCAACACCCTCCGCCACCAGATCCACCCGCCGGTTGGTCGCCTCAAGCTGGAGGTTAATTCCGGGGTAATGCGCCATAAACTTAGCCAGCATCGGCCCGACGTGAACGTGCAGCAGCGTAACCGGGCAGGTGATCCGCACCAGGCCGCGCGGTTCCGCCTGCAAGGCCGCGACCGCCTCCTCCGCTGCCTCGGCTTCTATCAGCATCGCCTTGCAGTGCTGATAGAAGGTCTGCCCCACTTCAGTAACCGTAAACTGCCGCGTTGTCCGCTGGATCAGACGTACCCCAAGCCGCGCCTCCAGCTGGGCAATCCGTCGGCTGAGTCGGGATTTTGGCAGGTCGAGCGCCCGTCCGGCCGCCGCGAAACCGCCGTGCTCCACCACTTTAACAAACCACGCGAAATCATTGAGATCCTGCATAACGCCCTCATCGTTCCATAAATGGAACAGTGCATGTCATTTTCACTATCTACCGGGATATTAACCCTGAATATAAGCTAATTACATCAACAGAACATCAGGAGAATACGATGAAAAACGTAACAGGCATTTATACCGCACCCCGGCCGCACTGGGTTGGCGACGGTTTCCCGGTGCGTTCAATGTTTTCATACCAGACCCACGGGGAGCCACTAAGCCCGTTTTTACTGCTGGATTACGCCGGGCCTTATTCCTTCCCGGCGGATGGTGCGAAACGCGGCGTGGGCCAGCATCCCCACCGCGGTTTTGAAACGGTGACCATCGTCTATTCCGGCGAAGTTGAGCACCGCGACTCAACCGGTAAAGGCGGCGTGATTGGCCCGGGTGACGTGCAGTAGATGACGGCAGGTGCTGGCATCCTGCATGAGGAGTTCCACTCCAGCGCTTTTGCGCAAAACGGAGGGGAACTAAAAATGTTGCAGCTGTGGGTCAACCTGCCTGCGAAGGACAAGATGGCGGCACCGGGCTATCAGAGCATCACAAAACGTCAGATCCCGGTGGTGACGCTGCCTGACAACGGCGGATCGCTACGGGTGATCGCCGGACGCTACGAGGAGACCACCGGTCCGGCGCACACCTACTCGCCGCTGAACGTCTGGGACATCGCCCTGCATCAGGGCAGCCACCTTACGCTCAGCCAACCCGAGGGCTGGAGCACCGCGCTGGTAGTGCTTGAAGGCAGCGTGACGGTAAACGGCACCGAACAGGCGGGTGAAGCCCAACTGGTGGTGCTGAGCCAGCAAGGGGAGAAGCTGCATCTGGAAGCCAGCAGCGACGTCAAAGTGCTGCTGATGGCCGGTGAGCCGCTGAATGAGCCGATTGTGGGCTATGGTCCATTTGTGATGAACAGTCAAACCGAAATCGCCGAAGCCGTTCGCGATTTCAACTCCGGCCGCTTCGGCCAGATCTGAATGTAATAAAGGAGAGAATCATGTCTACCCCTGCTAACTTTAACGGCGCCCGTCCGGCTATTGATGTCGATGATGCGGTGATGTTGCTTATCGATCACCAGAGCGGCCTGTTCCAGACCGTGGGTGATATGCCGATGCCGGAGCTGCGTGCCCGCGCCGCGGCGCTGGCAAAAATCGCCACTCTTGCGAATATCCCGGTGATCACCACTGCCTCCGTACCGCAAGGGCCAAACGGGCCGCTGATCCCGGAGATCCACGCCAATGCGCCCCATGCGCAGTACGTGGCGCGTAAGGGTGAGATCAACGCCTGGGATAATCCGGACTTCGTCGCTGCTGTGAAGGCGACCGGGCGCAAAACGCTGATTATCGCCGGTACCATTACCAGCGTCTGCATGGCCTTCCCGTCGATCAGCGCGGTGGCTGACGGCTATAAAGTATTTGCGGTGATCGATGCTTCGGGCACCTACAGTAAAATGGCGCAGGAGATCACCCTGGCGCGTATCGTGCAGGCTGGTGTCGTGCCGATGGATACTGCCGCCGTCGCCTCGGAGATCCAGCGCACCTGGAATCGTGAAGATGCAATGCAATGGGCAGAAGTCTATACCCATATCTTCCCGGCTTATCAGCTGCTGATCGAAAGCTACGGTAAAGCGCAAGAGGTGGTGAAGAACGGGGAAGCACTCGATTCACAGCGCTAATCGCCTGCTCCACGGCCTGAAAACCGTGGAGCTGCTTATTGCTTAACCGAACGCGCAGTAAAGCAGAAAATCTGCTTGACCGTTTTAGCCTGACTCCCTATAGTAGCGCCCCGTTGCCCCCGAGAGGAAAGGCAGCAAAACAATATGGTGAGGTGTCCGAGTGGCTGAAGGAGCACGCCTGGAAAGTGTGTATACGGCAACGTATCGGGGGTTCGAATCCCCCCCTCACCGCCATATTTAAAGAAGAGCTCGCATGAAAATGCGGGCTTTTTTTTCGCATATTGCACGCCTGTGGGGGGATGAGAACCCCCGACCGGGGTTCGACAACTGGCGACAGCCAGTTGGACAGACCACGAACGCAGTGAGTGGGCTGCCCGTAGGGCGAGCGCAGCGAGTCAATCCCCCCTCACCGCCATATTTAAAGAAGAGCTCGCATGAAAATGCGGGCTTTTTTTTCGCATGTTGCACGTCTGTGGGGGGATGAGAACCCCCGACCGGGGTTCGACAACTGGCGTAGCCAGTTGGACAGACTGAGAGCGCAGCCCCCTCACAACGCCATTAAAAAAGCCCGTACTTGCGTACGGGCTTTTTTCGCACCATCAACTTACCGTCCGGCCTCCCGGCAGAGAAGATGTCTGATCCGGGTTCACACCCGTTTCATCTTTACGCTCCTTAACCCAGTGATCGGCATTTTTAATTCCAAGCCGGATCGGGTCAAATTGTGGATCGATACCTTGCGCTTTCTGCGTTTCATAATCTTTAAGGCTGGCAAATGCTTTTTTATGTAAAAGAACAATAGCAATAATGTTAAGCCACGCCATCAATCCGACCCCAATATCGCCCAGCCCCCATGCCAGATCCGCAGTACGCACGGTGCCATATACCGTGGAGGTTAACAGGAATATTTTCAGCAAGAACGTCAGCCATGGGCGGTTAATTTTGCGGTTGATAAAGGCAATATTTGTTTCAGCAATATAGTAGTAGGCAATAATAGTGGTGAAGGCAAAGAAGAACAGCGCAATGGCGACAAAGTAGTTACCAAAACCAGGCATCATACTTTCCATCGCGGTCTGCACATAGCCAGGGCCTGCCGCCACGCCTGCGATGCCGGTGTAGATTGCCGCGCCGTCGACGCCCTGAACATTATACAAGCCGGTGATCAACAGCATAAACCCGGTAGCGGAGCAGACGAACAGCGTGTCGATATAGACTGAGAAAGCCTGAACCAGCCCCTGTTTTGCCGGATGACTGACTTCGGCTGCTGATGAAGCATGTGGCCCTGTACCCTGCGCAGCCTCGTTGGAATAAACCCCGCGCTTTACGCCCCACATGATCGCCTGCCCCAGAACGGCACCAAAGCCCGCTTCAAGGCCAAATGCACTTTTCCAGATCAGCAGAATTACGGAAGGCAGCTGTTCAATATTAATAGCGATAATAACGCAGGCCACAATAATATAACCGAGCGCCATAAAAGGAACGACCATGCTGCTAAAGCTGGCGATCCTTTTTACACCACCGAAAATAATGAAGCTTAACAGTATGGCCAATAATGCGGCGGTAACATTCGGATTAAGTCCGAAGGCAATATCCAGGCTGGCACCAATAGAGTTTGCCTGTACGCCTGGAAGCAATAAGCCGCAGGAGAAAATAGTCACTACAGCAAATAACCATGCGTACCATTTTACGCCCAGCCCTTTTTCAATATAAAAGGCAGGACCGCCACGATATTCACCGTTAATTTTCTCTTTATAAACCTGACCCAGCGTGGATTCAACAAAAGCAGAGCTGGCCCCCAAAAAGGCTACCATCCACATCCAGAACATCGCGCCAGGACCACCAAAGGTAATGGCGGTCGCTACGCCGGCGATATTCCCGGTCCCCACACGTCCTGCCAGCGTCATCGTCAGTGCCTGAAACGACGACACCCCTGCATCGGTGGCACGCCCCTGAAACATCAGCGCGACCATATGTTTAACATGGCGTAATTGCAGAAAGCGACTACGCAGTGAGAAATAGAGGCCGACACCCAGGCATAAAAATATTAACGCCGGGCTCCAGATAACACCATTAATTGCACCAACCAGTTCGTTCATGTATGGCCCTCAGCGTGATGGTCCAGAGAAAACGGATTCCCTGGAAGTTTCTTTATAGAATTGTGTTTGGATAACTACGAAACATAGATAATAGCCGGAAAGAGACCAACTTAATATTCGCATGGCAGTAATGAATTGTGACAACATTCACGTTTAATCGATTATTTATAATTAGCCTGATCATGATTTTCATACATATTTTGTGGGTATTATGATTTAATATCACACTTCTGCATTTTTTATTAAAAAGCCCATTTTGAATTAACGTTAAGACTTATAGATACAGCAAAACGTTGCATAATACCCGGCATTTTCTATACGAAATAAGTATGACATCATCATAATGTGATCTTTAAATAGACAACCCAACAGAAGTGTTTCGACAGACGCAGCTTCCCGGCATTGCGCCGGGAAGGGATTGCAGAAGAAAGTAAAACGAGAAGGTTATGCCATTACCGGGAATAGACCTGCAGCGTCCGCTGACACAGCGCCGAGCGCACGCAGTCGTCTTTATTGAAACGCACAATGCCCACCATCTCATCTTCCTCAAAACGTGCCAGCGCGTCGCTCAGCCCGGACGGAACGCCCGCCGGCAGGTCGCACTGGGTGATATCGCCATTGACGATAACCGTCACGTTCTCCCCGAGGCGCGTTAAGAACATCTTCATTTGCGCAGCAGTTACGTTCTGAGCCTCGTCGAGAATCACAACTGCATTTTCAAATGTACGTCCGCGCATATAGGCGAACGGCGCAATTTCAACCTTACCGATTTCGGGACGCAGGCAGTACTGCATAAAAGAGGCCCCCAGACGCTTCACCAGCACGTCATAAACGGGCCGGAAGTAAGGGGCAAATTTCTCCGAAATATCGCCTGGCAAGAAACCGAGATCTTCATCGGCCTGCAGTACCGGACGGGTGACAATGATTTTATCGACGTCCTTATGAATCAGCGCCTCCGCCGCTTTGGCTGCACTTATCCACGTTTTCCCGCACCCGGCTTCCCCGGTGGCGAAAATGAGCGACTTATTCTCAATAGCATTCAGGTACTGCGCCTGAGCGTCGTTGCGTGCCGCAATCGGGGTCGTATCACGGCAGTCCCGCGCCATGCCAATTGCTTCAACACCACTCATCTGCACAAGCGAGGTGACCGACTCTTCTTCACGCTGTTTATGGCTACGTGAATCCCGTCTCAGCACACGTTTTGCTTCACGACGAGCTTTGATCACTGCTTTTTGTCTTCCCATGGATAGCACCTTGAGTTGTTGGTATTCATCACTCGCACCAGAGTCGGTGCGATTAGGCGAACAAACATCTGAGGGTTGGCTTCCTTCTAAGCCATAGCTTGCTTGGTTAAATGACCCGGCCGAATCGCTATGCTCACCATTCGTCAGGTCGGAAAAATTAGGATTTGCTGTGGAGGGGGAGAATTTTTCGGTGAAGAGATCGCTGCCGGAGTGTGGGCCTCCGCGCCGTGTGCTGCGGTTGTTGCGTTTACCATGTCCAGTTGAGGACCCAACCATTCGCGATCTCCAGAGTGATTCATGTTCACTGTAAGGTTTACCGCTTTCTTAATCTAAGTACATCAGGATTTAGCATGAATGCAACATTATTTTTACCTGAATGCAACTTTTAAGATTCGCCTGACAGCGATACTTAGTCTGCTATGGGGATATTACAGAATTATAACAAAGAGATAGCGGGACGTGAAAAAACGGTCCCGCTTAAGGGGTAAGCGGGACGGGAATCAGGCCTCAAGCAGCCCCTGGGCAAGCCAGCCGTTTTTATCCTGTACGCCAGGCAGCGCAAAGAAGTAGCCTCCGCCGATGGGTTTGACGTACTCCTCCAGCGCCTCGCCGTTCAGGCGCTTCTGCACGGTCAAAAAGCCCTTCTCAAGATCGTGCTGGAAGCAGACAAACAGCAGCCCCATATCCAGCTGACCGGAATTGGTCACCCCCAGCGAGTAGCTGTAGCCCCGGCGCATCATCAGGTTTTGTTCAGTCTCCTGCGTGCGCGGGTTAGCGAGGCGGATATGGCTGTCGAGGGCGATAACATTGCCCTCCGGGTCGCTGGCGTAATCCGGCACGTCGTGCTCGTTCTTCATGCCCAGCGGCGCACCGCTCTGCTTATCGCGGCCAAAAATGGTCTGCTGTTCTTTCAGCGGCGTCCGGTCCCAGAACTCCACGCGGAACTGGATAATGCGTACAGCCTGATAGCTGCCGCCCACCGCCCAGGCCGGTTCGCCCTGATCGGCGGTCACCCACACCACCCGATCCATTAACGGCCCATCCTGGCTGTTGGGGTTGGCGGTGCCATCCTTAAAGCCGAGCAGATTCACCGGGGTCTCTTTGCCTTTGCTGCGCGCGGCGTGGTCAGAGATAAACCCTTCCCGCTTCCAGCGCACGCTTAACAGATCCGGGGTGTGCTTGATGAGATCCCGCAGGGCGTGGATCACCGTGTCCTGGGTATTGGCGCAGATCTGGATCAGCAGATCGCCATGGCACAACGCCGCATCCAGGGAGTCATTCGGGAAGCGCACCATCTTCTGCAACGATTTCGGTTTCTGCGCCGCCAGACCAAAGCGGTCATCAAAAAGCGACGCCCCCAGCGACACCGTCATGGTGAGGTTATCCGGGGCGATATAGCTCCCCAGAATACCGGAATCCATCGGCGGCAGACGCGGGTTCGGCGTCTCAGGCGCCGGGCCGCCGGTGGTCAGAAAGGTAATGCGCTGGGTCAGCAGACGGAACAGACGCTCCAGCTCGCTTTTATCGCTGGCGAGCACGTCAAAAGCCACCAGCATCATCGAAGCCTGCTGCGGGGTTAAGATCCCGGCCTGATGCAGGCCGTGAAACGGCTGGGTCTCCATCCGCGCATCCGGGGAGAGCGTGCCCGGCGCGCTCTGCGGTTTTGCCGCATGCGCCACCGGACAGCCACCCGCCAGAGCAAGGGCGCCGCCAAGCGCCCCTACCCCTTTTAACAACCGACGTCGTGAAGGTTCAGCCACGTCGTACTCGTCATGCTTGTTCATCAACTTAGTCCAGACTCAGTACACCGCGCAGCTGCGCCAGATCTTCCGCCAGGGTGGTAATCGGCCCTTTCAGGGCGTTACGGTCGGCATCGGTCAGCTTGTCGTAAGTCTCAAAGCCCTCTTTGGTGCGGTATTTCGCCAGAATGGTATTCACTTTCTTAAAGTTGGCATCCACTTTTTCCAGCAGGGCGCTGTTATCTTTTTGCAGCTGAGGACGCAGCAGGTCAACGATCTTCTGCGCGCCTTCGACGTTGGCCTGGAAGTCCCACAGGTCGGTATGGCTGTAGCGATCTTCTTCCCCACTGATCTTGCTGGCGGCCACTTCTTCAATCAGCCCTGCCGCGCCACCCACCACTTTTGACGGCGGGAAGGCCAGTTCGCTGATGCGTTTTTGCAGCTCCAGCACGTCGCTGTTCAGCTGCTCCGCGTACTGCTCCATCCCTTTGGTGGAATTGTCGCCAAACAGCGCTTTCTCCAGACGGTGGAAGCCGGTGAATTTCGGATCGGCGGCTTTCTGCTCGTAGTCGTCTTCACGGGCGTCGATGCTGCCATCGAGATCCGAGAAGAGCTCGGCAATCGGCTCGATACGCTCGTAGTGCTGACGGGTCGGCGCATAGAGGGATTTCGCTTTTTCGATATCGCCCGCTTTCACCGCGTCGGTAAAGGCTTTAGTACCTGCGACCAGATCCGCGGTCTCTTTAGTGACGTACGCTTTATAGGCGGTAATGGCATCGCCGAGGCTTAGCAGCGCGTCGCCTTTGGCAGCATCGGCAGTGGCGGCACCTTTCACGATCAGCTTGCCTTTCGGGTTGGTCAGCAGGCCGCAGGTCATGTCGTATTCGCCCGGCTCAAGGTTGGCGGTCATCTTTTGGCTAAAGCCCGGCGCGATGTTTTCCCGCTCTTCCACCACCATCACTCCTTTAAGGATCTCCCACTCCAGCGCTTTCTGGCTGTGGTTCTGAATGATGAACTGGGTTTTACCGCTGTTGACCGTGATGGTCATCGGCTCACACTGTTTATCGTTGACGGTAACTTTTACCTGTGGAACATCCGCGGCCTGTGCGGCGAATGCAGAAGCGATCAGCGCTGCCACGCCAGCCTGTAATGCACTGCGACGAAAGTGGATTGCCATGACTTTTCCCTTAACCTTTTAGAGTATGTTGTAACTACAATGAGCACTTCAGGGCGCAGTACGCGACGGCTGAGCGCTGGGGCGCGATGACATGAAGAACAGCGCCAGCGCCGGAATAAGATAGATAAAGTACACCGCCACTTCGCTGACGCTCGGCGTCTCCTGGTAGCCAAAGATCCCTTCCAGCAGGGTACCGGTCAGCGAATGGGTAGAGAGGAAGTTACTGAGATCGAACGCTACCTCCTGGAAGTGGTTCCACAGGCCCGCCTCATGGAAGGCGCGGATCGCCCCCGCCGCCAGCCCGGCAGCCACCAGCAGAATAAACAGGCTGGTCCATTTGAAGAAGGCGCCCAGATTGAGACGAATGCCGCCCCAGTAGAGCAGGAAACCGAGCACCACCGCGGTCGCCAGGCCCAGCACCGCACCCAGCGGCGGCCAGATCCCGACATCCTGCTGGAAGGCGGCCAGCAGGAAGAAGACCGACTCCAGCCCTTCACGCGCCACGGCGAAAAAGACCATCATAATCAGTGCCCAGCCGTGGCTGTTGCCCTTCGCCAGGGCACTGTCCACCGCCTGCTCCAGCTGGACTTTGACGTTACGGGACACTTTACGCATCCAGAAGACCATCCAGGTGAGGATCATCACCGCAATCAGGGCCACGATCCCTTCAAACAGCTCCTGCTCTTTTTGGGGGAATTCACCGGTGGTTTCGTTGATGGCAATGCCCAGGCCCAGGCAGAGGGCGGCAGCAAGGAAGACACCAATCCACATCACGCCGATCCAGCGGCCCCGCTGGGTGCGTTTCAGATAGCTGGCGATAAGACTGACAATTAAGGCTGCTTCGAGCCCTTCACGTAACATAATGAGGAATGGAACAAACATGCGACACCTTAAATGTTTTTCGCCGTCAACTCATGCAAAGAAAGGTAAATTCTTGTGATAGTGATTATCATTACGGCAATAAGAAATACAAGCGAAATATGCTGCATTTTGATGACAGGATGTAAACCCGTACCGGGAAAATAGTCACATAAGTGACTAAAAGGTGAATAAGTTATAACGTAAATGCCCATTTACGCTTACAGCAGGCTGTGGCTAAATATGCGCCTCATTAATCTGCTGAAAATCAACTATGTATCAATTCCTGCACTTCTTGCTGGCGCTGGTGGTTATCCTTGCGCTGGCCTGGCTGGTGAGCTTCGACCGCCGCAACGTCCGTATTCGCTACGTCATTCAACTCATTGTCATTGAGATTGCGCTGGCGTTCTTTTTCCTCCATGCCGAAAGCGGCCTGTTCGTTATTCAGTACGTCTCGGGCTTCTTTGAATCGTTACTGAAATATGCCGCCGAAGGGACCAACTTTGTCTTTGGCGGGATGGGAGAAAAAGGGCTGGCGTTTATTTTCCTTGGAGTGTTGTGTCCGATTATCTTTATTTCTGCGCTGATCGGCATTCTGCAGCACTGGCGCATTCTGCCGGTAATTATTCGCGTTGTCGGCACCCTGCTGTCGAAAGTGAACGGCATGGGCAAGCTGGAGTCGTTTAACGCCATCAGCTCCCTGACGCTGGGCCAGTCAGAAAACTTCATTGCTTACAAAGGGGTGCTGGGCGATCTCTCCTCGCGTCGTCTGTTCACCATGGCGGCTACCGCGATGTCCACCGTGTCGCTCTCCATCGTCGGCGCCTATATGACGATGCTGGAGGCAAAATATGTGGTCGCGGCGCTGATCCTGAATATGTTCAGCACCTTTATCATCCTCACGGTGATTAACCCCACCCGCCCGGAGGCGGAGCCGGAAATTAAGCTGGAGAAGATGCATGAGTCCCAAAGTTTCTTTGAGATGCTGGGGGAATATATTCTGGCTGGCTTCAAAGTGGCAATGATTATTCTGGCGATGCTGATTGGCTTTATCGCCCTGATCAGCGCCGTCAACGCCCTCTTCTCCAGCCTGTTTGGTTTGAGCTTCCAGCAGATTCTGGGCTATGTCTTCTATCCCCTTGCCTGGCTGGTGGGGATCCCGCTGAGCGATGCCCTGCATGCGGGCGGCATTATGGCGACCAAGCTGGTAGCGAACGAGTTCGTGGCGATGATCGAGCTGCAAAAGATTGCCGCAGAGATGACCCCGCGCGGGCTGGGCATTCTGTCGGTGTTCCTGGTCTCCTTCGCTAACTTTGCCTCTATTGGCATTGTCGCCGGGGCGATTAAGGGGCTGAACGAGAAACAGGGCAACGTGGTGTCACGCTTCGGTCTGCGCCTGGTGAACGGCGCGACGCTGGTGAGCCTGTTGTCGGCGAGCTTTGCGGGATTAGTGTTGTAGTTTGTTGCCCGGCGGCGCTGCGTTTGCATGGACCTACAGGATAAGTAGGCCGGGTAAGCGCTAGCGCCACCCGGCAGGGTTTATCAGAACTGCACGCACACCGGCTGGTCAACGCGCATCACCGACTCCTGGGCGAAGCGCGTTTTATAGATCCCGCGCAGCGCCTCAATATTGCTCTCACTTTGCGCATCTTTACCGTGGATCAGCATCAGCGCCTTGCTCGCCTCACGCGCCACTTTTCCGTCGTTACCCAGCCACTGCCCGCGGGCATCAAATACCGTTAAGCCATCACGAAAACGTGGCGTGACGTCCTGGTCCACAAACTGCTGCCACTCCTGACCGGTGATCGCCTCCCCTGCCGGACGATTCAGGCCGAAATAGAGGGTGGTTTGCTGCATCTGATTATCGGCTTTGCAGGTGTTGTCCGCGGTGCTGTGTGAGGGGGCATTACAGCCTGCCAGCAGTAAAATCGCGCCCGCCATAAGTCCATTTTTAAGTCTCATTCTTCGCTATCCTCATTGTAATTTGCCCAGCGATATCAGCGTAAATCACGGAAATTAGCAATAAAAAAAGCCGGGCAAGCCCGGCTTATAGCGTGTCTGTCACTTACTGCGCCTGCAACTTCGTCGGCGCGGTGGTGTGGTACTGCGCGTCGGCTTCCGCAAAGCGTTTCTGCATTGAGGTAGATGGCGCTTTACCCATCAGGCTGAAGACCACGATCCCGATGCTGCCGAAGATAAAGCCCGGAATGATTTCATACAGGCCCAGCCAGGCGAACTGCTTCCAGACGATAACGGTAACCGCACCGATGATCATCCCCGCCAGGGCGCCATTACGGGTCATGCGGGACCACATTACGGAGAACAGCACCACCGGACCAAAGGCGGCACCAAAGCCCGCCCAGGCGTAGCTCACCAGACCCAGCACGCGGTTTTCCGGGTTTGACGCCAGCGCGATGGCGACCAGCGCCACCACCAGCACCATAAAGCGGCCGACCCACACCAGCTCTTTCTGGCTTGCGCCCTTACGCAGGAAGGCTTTGTAGAGATCTTCCGTGATGGCACTGGAGCAGACCAGCAGCTGGCAGCTCAGGGTGGACATCACCGCCGCCAGAATAGCGGAGAGCAGAATCCCGGCGATCCACGGGTTAAACAGCACCTGCGCCAGCTCGATAAACACGCGCTCGGCGTTCTGGTTTACTGCACCTGCCAGCGACGGGTTGTTGTTGAAGTAGGCGATACCGAAGAAGCCCACCGCACAGGCACCGCCCAGGCAGAGGATCATCCACGCCATACTGATACGACGGGCATGAACGATGGTGTGGTGCGAATCCGCCGCCATAAAGCGCGCCAGGATGTGCGGCTGGCCGAAGTAACCCAGCCCCCAGCCCATCAGCGACACGATGGCAACAAAGTTCAGCCCTTTCAGCATATCGACGTTTTCGATGCTCTTCTGCTGGATCACCGCCAGGGAATCACCCAGGCCGCCCACGGAGAGGATAACAATTACCGGGGTCAGGATCAGGGCAAAAATCATCAGGCTGGCCTGCACGGTGTCGGTCCAGCTGACCGCCAGGAACCCGCCCACGAAGGTATAGAGGATGGTCGCCGCCGCGCCCGCCCACAGTGCGGTTTCATAGCTCATGCCGAAGGTGCTTTCGAACAGGCGCGCGCCTGCCACGATGCCGGAGGCACAGTAGATGGTGAAGAAGAGCAGAATCACTAATGCGGAGATAATACGCAGGATGCGGCTGTTATCTTCGAAACGGCCGGTGAAGTAGTCCGGCAGGGTCAGGGCGTTGTTGTTAGCTTCGGTGTGCACGCGCAGACGCCCGGCCACCAGCTTCCAGTTAATCCATGCCCCCAGCGTCAGACCAATGGCGATCCAGCTTTCTGAAATACCGGAGATAAAGATGGCGCCCGGCAGGCCCATCAGCAGCCAGCCGCTCATATCTGACGCGCCCGCAGAGAGCGCCGTCACGAACGGCCCAAGGCTTCGCCCGCCGAGAATGTAGTCGTCAAAGTTCTTGGTAGAACGCCATGCAAGGAACCCTATCAGGATCATGCCAAAAATATAGATAAGAAATGTCACCAGCATCGGTGTGCTAATTGCCATTTAAATACTCCGCAAAGATGTTCGACAGCCTTTTTGACCGTCTTTATTACACCCCCGGAACGAGAGGGTGATGATGTGTGTTTCTGTTGGCCGCGCGTATCCTGCCGTATGCGCCTCCATGACACAAACGATTTAACACTGCATTTACATGAATTTCATCCCCGGTTTCACACCAGTTTCCTGGAGGTTGCACTCGCTCACGTTTTTTGAGGTTGCACCTACAAAAAGTGTTAAGCGCCGCATGAAAACAGGGTTGATCGCTAAAATCCACAACTTTTTTTACGGTTAACCATCACGTAACATTCCATTCATTTTCCAGCTTGCAAACCGGGTCACATTTAACGTGGTTGCACAAAGTTGCAACATAGTGGATATTTCACGTTAACTACACTAGCGCTACTGAATCACAGGAGTTTTTGGCATGGGCATGACCACCATGGGGGTTAAGCTGGATGATGCGACCCGCGAACGGATTAAATCGGCTGCGACCCGAATTGACCGCACGCCACACTGGTTAATCAAGCAGGCGATCTTTAACTATCTGGAAAAACTGGAGAGCAATGACGATCTGCCAGAGCTGCCTGCCCTGCTGGCCGGTGCCGCCAACGAGAGCGACGAACAGGCCGAGGCCGTCGAAGAGGTCCACCAGCCGTTCCTTGAGTTTGCCGAGCAGATCCTGCCCCAGTCGGTGAGCCGTGCGGCCATTACCGCCGCCTACCGTCGCGCCGAGACCGATGCCGTGCCGATGCTGCTGGAACAGGCGCGTCTGCCGGAGCCAGTCGCCTCCCAGGCGCACAGCCTGGCGTATCAGCTTGCCGAAAAACTGCGTAACCAGAAAACGGCCTCCGGCCGCGCCGGCATGGTGCAGAGCCTGCTGCAGGAGTTCTCCCTCTCCTCTCAGGAGGGCGTGGCGTTAATGTGTCTGGCGGAAGCGCTGCTGCGTATCCCGGACAAAGCGACCCGCGACGCGCTGATCCGCGACAAGATCAGCAACGGTAACTGGCATTCGCACATTGGCCGCAGCCCGTCGCTGTTCGTTAACGCCGCCACCTGGGGCCTGCTGTTCACTGGCCGTCTGGTCTCCACCCACAACGAAGCGAGCCTCTCCCGCTCCCTGAACCGCATTATCGGCAAGAGCGGTGAACCGCTGATCCGGAAAGGCGTGGACATGGCGATGCGCCTGATGGGTGAGCAGTTCGTCACCGGCGAAACCATCGCCGAAGCGCTGGCTAACGCCCGCAAGCTGGAAGATAAAGGCTTCCGCTACTCCTATGACATGCTGGGCGAAGCGGCGCTGACCGCCGCCGACGCGCAGGCCTATCTGGTCTCTTACCAGCAGGCGATCCACGCCATCGGTAAAGCCTCCAACGGTCGCGGCATTTATGAAGGCCCGGGGATCTCCATCAAGCTCTCCGCCCTGCACCCGCGCTACAGCCGCGCCCAGTACGACCGGGTGATGGAAGAGCTCTATCCGCGCCTGAAGTCCCTGACCCTGCTGGCGCGCCAGTATGACATCGGCATCAACATCGACGCCGAAGAGGCCGACCGCCTGGAGATCTCCCTCGATCTGCTGGAAAAACTCTGCTTCGAGCCGGAGCTGGCGGGCTGGAACGGGATTGGCTTTGTCATTCAGGCCTACCAGAAACGCTGCCCATTCGTCATTGATTACCTGATTGATCTCGCCACCCGCAGCCGTCGCCGCCTGATGATCCGTCTGGTGAAGGGCGCCTACTGGGACAGCGAGATCAAACGCGCGCAGATGGAGGGTCTGGAGGGTTATCCGGTCTATACCCGCAAGGTCTACACCGACGTCTCCTACCTCGCCTGCGCCAAAAAGCTGCTCGGCGTGCCGAACCTGATCTATCCGCAGTTCGCCACCCACAACGCCCACACCCTGGCGGCCATCTATCAGTTGGCCGGTCAGAACTACTATCCGGGCCAGTACGAGTTCCAGTGCCTGCACGGCATGGGTGAACCGCTGTACGAGCAGGTCACCGGTAAAGTGTCCGAGGGTAAACTGAACCGTCCGTGCCGTATCTACGCCCCGGTCGGTACTCACGAAACCCTGCTGGCGTACCTGGTGCGTCGTCTGCTGGAGAACGGGGCCAACACCTCCTTCGTTAACCGCATTGCCGATGCCACCCTGCCGCTGGATGAACTGGTGGCGGACCCGGTACAGGCGGTGGAAAAGCTGGCCGCCCAGGAGGGTCAGGTTGGTCTGCCGCATCCGAAGATTGCCCTGCCGCGCGAGCTGTACGGCAATGGCCGCATCAACTCCGCGGGCCTCGATCTGGCGAACGAACACCGTCTGGCGTCGCTCTCCTCGTCACTGCTCAACAGCGCCCTGCAAAAATGGCAGGCGAAACCGATCCTGGAGCAGCCGGTCAGCAATGGCGAAATGCAGCCGGTGATCAACCCGGCCGAACCGAAAGACATTGTCGGCTTTGTCCGCGAAGCGACCGAAGAGGAAGTGGATCTGGCCCTCGACAGCGCGGTGAACAATGCGCCGATCTGGTTCGCCACCCCGCCGCAGGAGCGTGCAGCCATTCTGGAGCGCGCTGCGGTGCTGATGGAAGATCAGATGCAGCAGCTGATTGGCATTCTGGTGCGTGAAGCGGGTAAAACCTTCAGCAACGCCATCGCCGAAGTGCGCGAGGCCGTTGACTTCCTGCACTACTATGCCGGTCAGGTGCGTGACGATTTCGACAACGAAACCCACCGCCCGCTGGGCCCTGTGGTCTGTATCAGCCCGTGGAACTTCCCGCTGGCGATCTTCACCGGCCAGATTGCCGCCGCCCTTGCCGCGGGTAACAGCGTGCTGGCCAAACCGGCGGAACAGACCCCGCTGATTGCCGCTCAGGGGATCAATATCCTGCTGGAAGCGGGTGTCCCGGCGGGCGTCGTGCAGCTGCTGCCAGGCCGCGGCGAGACCGTGGGTGCCAAACTCACCGCCGACAACCGCGTGCGCGGCGTAATGTTCACCGGCTCCACCGAAGTGGCCTCCCTGCTGCAACGCAACATCGCCACCCGTCTGGATGCCCAGGGCCGTCCAACGCCGCTGATTGCGGAAACCGGCGGTATGAACGCGATGATCGTCGACTCCTCTGCCCTTACCGAGCAGGTAGTGGTGGACGTGGTAGCCTCCGCCTTCGACAGTGCCGGACAGCGCTGCTCTGCCCTGCGCGTGCTCTGCGTGCAGGATGAAGTGGCCGATCACACCCTGAAAATGCTGCGTGGCGCGATGGCGGAGTGCCGGATGGGCAACCCTGGCCGTCTGACCACCGACATTGGCCCGGTGATCGACGCCGAAGCGAAAGCCAACATCGAAAACCACATCCAGGCGATGCGTGCCAAAGGCCGTCCGGTCTACCAGGCGGTGCGTGAGAACAGTGAAGATGCCCGCGAGTGGACCAGCGGCACCTTTGTGGCGCCAACCCTGATTGAGCTGGCGAGCTTCGATGAGCTGAAGAAAGAGGTGTTTGGCCCGGTGCTGCACGTGGTGCGCTACAACCGTAACAACCTCGACCAGCTGATCGCGCAGATCAACGCCTCCGGCTACGGTCTGACCCTGGGGGTGCATACCCGTATCGATGAAACCATCGCCCAGGTGACCGGCAGCGCGAAGGTCGGCAACCTGTACGTGAACCGCAATATGGTCGGTGCGGTCGTGGGCGTGCAGCCGTTCGGCGGCGAAGGGCTGTCGGGCACCGGTCCGAAAGCCGGTGGTCCAATGTACCTCTATCGCCTGCTGGCTAACCGTCCGGCCAATGCGCTGGGCGTCACCCTGGCGCGTCAGGATGCGCAGTACGCGGTAGACACCCAGGTGAAAACGGTGCTGACCCAGCCGCTGGAAGCATTAAAAGCCTGGGCAGAAAAACGCCCTGAACTGCGCGAGCTGTGTCAGGAGTATGGCGAGCTGGCCCAGGCCGGTACCCAGCGCGTATTGCCAGGGCCAACGGGCGAGCGCAACACCTGGACGCTGATGCCGCGCGAGCGTGTGCTGTGCGTGGCGGATAACGAGCAGGATGTGCTGATCCAGCTGGCGGCAGCGATGGCGACCGGGTGTGAAGTGCTGTGGCCGGAAGATAGCCTGCACCGTGACCTGGCGAAGCAGCTGCCGAAGGCGGTGACGGAACGGATTCGTTTCGCCAAAGCCGATGTGCTGACCAGCCAGCCGTTTGACGCGGTGATCTATCACGGTGACTCCGACCAGCTGCGCGAGCTGTGCGAGCAGGTTGCGGCCCGCAACGGGGCGATTGTCTCCGTGCAGGGCTTCGCCCGGGGTGAAACCAACCTGCAGCTGGAGCGTCTGTACGTGGAGCGTTCGCTCAGCGTGAACACCGCAGCAGCAGGGGGTAACGCCAGCCTGATGACCATCGGTTAAGCGTGCAATCTCTCCCCGGTGGCGCTACGCTTACCGGGGCTACAGAGATGACATTCTGTTTTAGTAGGCCGGATAAGCGCAGCGCATCCGGCTTTTTTATAGGGAGGGAAAGATGAAACGAGCTTTTATCGCCGGTGCCGCGTTACTGCTGAGCACCAGCGCGCTGGCGGATGAGTGCGCCAACGCCAGCACCCAGGCGGAGATGAACAGTTGCACCGCGCAGCAGTATCAGGCCGCGGATAAAACCCTGAACCAGACGTATCAGTCAGCCATCAAGCGCGCCGACGCCCCCCAGCGTGAGCTGCTGAAAAAGGCGCAACAGGCGTGGATCGCCCTACGCGATGCCGACTGCGCCTTTATCGGCTCCGGCACTCAAGGCGGCTCCATTCAGCCGATGATTGTGAACCAGTGCCTGGCGGATAAAACCAACGAACGGGAAGCCTATCTGGCTACGCTGATGCAGTGCGAAGAGGGCGATTTAAGCTGCCCGCTACCTCCGGGGAATTAACGCACCCGGATCCCTTCGATAATCATCCGCTCAACGTTTTCCACCGTGCTTTGGAAAAAGTCGTCATCCTTGAGCGTCTTGCCCGTCACCGCTTCCACCTGGGCGGAAAAGTCGGCGTAGTGTTGGGTCGCCGCCCAGATCATAAAGATCAGATGGTGCGGATCGACCGGCGCCAGTTTGCCGGTAGCGACCCACCCGGCTATGATCGCTGACTTCTCATCCACCAGCGATTTCATATCCCCGCTCAGCACCGTTTTCAGCAGCGGTGCCCCCTGCAGCATCTCCAGACAGAACAATCGCGAGGCTTGGGGATAGTCCCGGGAGACCTCCAGCTTCAGGCGGATATACTGCTGGATCGCCACCAGCGGGGTCAGCTCTTCGCGAAACGCCTTCAGCGGGGCCAGCCAGATATCGAGGATCTGTTGCAGAACGGAGACGTACAATGCCTCTTTCGAGGGGAAGTAGTAGAGCAGATTGGTTTTTGACACCCCCGCCAGCTCGGCCACCTGCTCCAGCCGCGTGCCGTGAATGCCAAACTGCGAGAAGGTCTCCAGCGCCGCCGAGAGGATTGCCTGTTTTTTCGCGCTCACCGCCTGCGAACGTTTACCGCCTGTCTTCACTGCGCCTTGTGCCATTTGCTCACTCCGTGTTGATCAGCTCCCAGCATAGCAAAAACCCCTGCCTTACCACGACAATCTGCACCGCTACCGCGCACGACTGCCTGCTTTGTGTGCAACTATTTTGACCAGACAGTCCACTTTTATCACCAGCAATTCATCAACCATTTCTTAACACGCTAATAACATTACAGATTTCAAAACTGGCATCCCCTTTGCAAAACCGAGACTACGCGGCTGAACAGGAAATGCAGGATGCAGCGCCACGTCTGACTTTCACCCCATGCTGAGATGAAGAGAGGTTCGTGATGAAAATTGGCGTATTCGTTCCCATTGGCAATAACGGCTGGTTGATCTCTACCCACGCGCCGCAGTACATGCCGACCTTTGAGCTGAACAAAGCCATCGTGCAGAAGGCAGAGCACTATCACTTCGATTTTGCCCTGTCGATGATCAAGCTCCGCGGCTTCGGCGGGAAAACCGAATTCTGGGATCACAACCTGGAGTCCTTCACCCTGATGGCGGGGCTGGCGGCGGTCACCTCCCGCATCCAGATCTACGCCACCGCCGCCACCCTGACCCTGCCTCCGGCCATCGTGGCGCGGATGGCCTCCACCATCGACACCATCTCCGGCGGACGCTTTGGCGTTAACCTCGTCACCGGCTGGCAGAAGCCGGAGTATGAGCAGATGGGGCTCTGGCCGGGAGATGACTATTTTTCGAAGCGCTATGACTATCTCACCGAGTATGTGCAGGTCCTGCGCGATCTGTGGGGCACCGGCAAGAGCGACTTTAAGGGCGAGTTCTTCACCATGAACGACTGCCGCGTCAGCCCCCAGCCGTCGGTGCCGATGAAGGTGATCTGCGCCGGGCAGAGCGATGCCGGGATGGACTTCTCGGCGAAATATGCCGACTTCAACTTCTGCTTCGGCAAAGGGGTCAACACCCCAACGGCCTTTGCCCCTACCGCTGCGCGCATGAAACAGGCCGCTGAAAAAACCGGGCGCGATGTCGGCTCCTACGTGCTGTTTATGGTCATTGCCGACGAGACCGACGAGGCGGCGCGGGCGAAGTGGGAGCACTACAAAGCCGGGGCCGACGACGAAGCTCTGAGCTGGCTCAGCGAACAGAGCCAGAAGGATACCCGCTCCGGGGCCGACACCAACGTGCGGCAGATGGCCGACCCGACCTCAGCGGTGAATATCAACATGGGCACCCTGGTGGGCTCCTATGCCAGCGTGGCGCGGATGCTCGATGAGGTCGCCAGCGTGCCGGGCGCTGAAGGGGTGCTTCTGACCTTTGATGATTTTATTGCCGGGATTGAGACCTTTGGCGAGCGCATCCAGCCGCTGATGCAGTGCCGCGCCCATATTCCGGTTATGACAAAGGAGGTCGCGTGATGACCACTCTGCCCGCACGCCCGGAAGCCATCACCTTTGACGCCCAGCAGAGCGCGCTGATCGTGGTGGATATGCAGAACGCCTACGCCAGCCCTGGCGGCTATCTCGACCTCGCCGGGTTTGACGTCTCCGCCACCCGGCCGGTGATCGAGAATATCCGCACCGCGGTGGCCGCCGCCCGCAAGGCCGGGATGCTGATTATCTGGTTCCAGAACGGCTGGGATGAAGAGTATGTGGAGGCGGGCGGCCCTGGCTCGCCCAACTTCCACAAATCGAACGCGCTGAAAACCATGCGCCAGCGCCCGGAGCTGCACGGCAAGCTGCTGGCGAAAGGCGGCTGGGATTATCAGCTGGTGAATGAGCTGGTGCCGGAGCCGGGAGACATCGTGCTGCCGAAACCGCGCTACAGCGGCTTTTTCAACACCCCACTGGACAGCATTTTGCGCAGCCGCGGGATTCGCCATCTGATCTTTACCGGCATCGCCACCAACGTCTGCGTGGAGTCCACTCTGCGCGACGGCTTCTTCCTGGAGTACTTCGGCGTGGTGCTGGAAGACGCCACCTACCAGGCGGGGCCGGCATTCGCCCAGCAGGCTGCGCTGTTCAACATCGAAACCTTTTTTGGCTGGGTTACTGACGTCGCCACCTTCTGCGACGCCCTTTCCCCTGCCGCTTACGCCCGTATCGCCTGAGGAGCTACCCTATGCCGAAATCTGTGATTATCCCCCAGGGGACCAGCACGCCGATTGCCCCTTTCGTCCCCGGCACCCTGGCGGACGGGGTGGTTTACGTCTCGGGCACCCTGCCGTTCGACGCGGACAATAATGTGGTGTTTCCCGATGACCCAAAGGCGCAAACCCGCCACGTGCTGCAGACCATCCAGCGCGTTATCGAAACGGCGGGCGGGACTATGGCGGATGTGACCTTCAACAGCATCTTTATTACCGACTGGAAAAACTACGCCGCGATTAACGAGATCTACGCCGAATTTTTCCCCGGCGATAAACCGGCGCGCTTCTGCATTCAGTGCGGGCTGGTGAAACCCGAGGCGCTGGTGGAGATCGCCACTATCGCCCACATTGGCCGCTGAGGTTGCCATGAATCTATCCATTTCACCGCCGCCCTTTGCGGACGCGCCGGTTGTGGTGCTGATCGCCGGACTGGGGGGCTGCGGCAGCTACTGGCTGCCTCAGCTCGCCGACCTGGAGCAAGGGTATCAGGTGGTCTGCTATGACCAGCGCGGCACCGGCAATAACCCCGGCGAGCTGCCGGAAGATTACACCCTGGCAGCGATGGCCGACGAGCTGTGGCAGGCGCTCTCTCTCGCGGGGATCGCGCGGTTCAGCGTGGTGGGCCATGCCCTGGGGGCGCTTATCGGCCTGCAGCTGGCAATGGATCACCCGGAGGCACTCAGCGCGCTGGTGTGCGTTAACGGCTGGCTGACGCTGCATCCCCATACCCGCCGCTGCTTCCAGATCCGCGAGCGGCTGCTGCATGCCGGAGGGGCGCAGGCGTGGGTGGAAGCCCAGCCGCTGTTTCTCTATCCCGCCGACTGGATGGCGGCCCGCCAGCCGCGCATGGAGGCCGAAGAGGCGCTGGCCCTGGCCCACTTCCAGGGCAAAACCACGCTCCTGCGCAGGCTGAATGCCCTGAAGCTGGCCGATTTCAGCCGCCAGACGGCGCGCATTCACTGCCCGGTGCAGATACTTTGCGCCGCCGACGATCTGCTGGTGCCCTCGGTCTGTTCAGCAGAGCTGCATGCCGCCCTGCCCGGCAGCCTGCTTACCGTGATGCCCCGGGGCGGCCACGCCTGCAACGTGACCGAGCCGGAGGCGTTTAACGCCCTGCTGCAAAACGGGCTCGCCAGCCTGCTGCACCGCCACGAACGTTTACTGAAGGAGTTGCCATGAGTGAAGCCATCACCCCGACGGCGCAGCATGCGCTGTTTACCGAAGCGCGAACCCACAACGGCTGGCTGGATCGTCCGGTCAGCGACGAGACGCTGCGCGAAATCTATGACCTGATGAAGTGGGGGCCCACCTCCGCCAACTGCTCTCCGGCGCGGATGGTCTTTATCCGCACCCCGGAAGGCAAAGAGAAGCTGCGCCCGGCCCTCTCCAGCGGCAACCTGCAAAAGACCCTCACCGCCCCGGTGACGGTTATCGTTGCCTGGGACAGCCAGTTTTACGACCGTCTGCCGGAGCTGTTCCCCCACGGCGATGCCCGGAGCTGGTTTACTGCCAGCCCACAGCTCGCCGAGGAGACCGCTTTTCGCAACAGCACGATGCAGGCGGCCTATCTGATCGTTGCCTGCCGGGCGCTGGGGCTGGATACCGGGCCGATGTCCGGTTTTGACCGGGAGAAGGTGGACGCGGCCTTCTTCACCGGCAGCAACCTGAAAAGCAATCTGCTGATCAATATCGGCTACGGCGATACCAGCAAACTCTACGGGCGACTGCCCCGCCTGAGTTTTGAAGACGCCTGCGGGCTGGCATAAGGAGCCACCATGAATATCGATAAACAAACGTTTCGTGATGCCATGGCCTGTCTGGGCGCGGCGGTCAATATCATCACCACCGACGGCCCGGCCGGCCAGGCGGGCTTTACCGCCAGCGCGGTATGCAGCGTGACCGACTCACCGCCAACCCTGCTGGTGTGCCTGAATCGTAGCGCCTCGGTGTGGCCGGTCTTTAACGACAACCGCACCCTGTGCGTCAACACCCTGAGCGCCGGGCAGGAGTCGCTCTCGAATCTGTTTGGCGGCAAAACCCCGATGGCCGACCGCTTTGCCGCAGCAGGCTGGCAGACGGGTGCCACCGGCTGTCCACGTCTCGACGAGGCGCTGGCTTCGTTCGACTGTCGCATTAGCCAGGTGGTGAGCGTCGGCACCCACGACATTCTGTTTTGCGAGATTGTTGCAATAACCCGCCACCCGGTGCCCCAGGGCCTGGTGTGGTTTGACCGCGGCTACCACGCGCTGATGCGACCCGCCTGTTAATCCTCCTTAAGGAGCAGCTGATGGCACTATTCGGTTTTCCTCACTGGCAGTTGAAATCGACCTCCTCTGATAGCGGCGTGGTCGCGCCGGATGAACGTCTCCCGCTGGCGCAAACCGCGGTGATGGGGGTGCAGCATGCGGTGGCGATGTTTGGCGCCACGGTGCTGATGCCCATTCTGATGGGGCTGGATCCTAACCTGTCGATTCTGATGTCGGGCATTGGCACCCTGCTCTTCTTTTTCATCACCGGCGGACGGGTGCCGAGCTATCTCGGCTCCAGCGCCGCCTTTGTCGGGGTGGTGATTGCCGCCACCGGCTTTTCCGGCCAGGGGGTAAACCCGCAGTTGAGCGTGGCGCTGGGCGGGATCATCGCCTGCGGGGCACTCTACACCGCGGTGGGTCTGGTGGTGATGAAGCTGGGCACCCGCTGGATCGAACGCCTGATGCCGCCGGTGGTCACCGGGGCGGTGGTGATGGCAATCGGTCTTAACCTGGCGCCCATCGCCGTCAAAGGGGTTTCCGGCTCGGCCTTTGACAGCTGGATGGCGGTGATGACGGTGCTCTGTATCGGCCTGGTGGCGGTATTTACCCGGGGGATAATCCAGCGGCTGCTGATCCTGGTGGGGCTGATCTTCGCCTGCCTGATCTACGGTCTGCTGACCAGCGTCTTCGGGTTCGGTAAACCGGTCGATTTTGCTCTCGTGCAACAGGCGGCGTGGTTTGGCCTTCCGCAGCTCACCTCGCCCACCTTTAACGGCCAGGCGATCATGCTGATTGCCCCGGTGGCGGTGATCCTGGTGGCGGAAAACCTCGGCCATTTGAAAGCGGTGGCCGGCATGACCGGACGCAATATGGACCCCTATATGGGGCGGGCATTTGTGGGAGACGGGCTGGCAACCATGCTGTCGGGTTCGGTGGGCGGCAGCGGCGTCACTACCTATGCCGAGAACATCGGGGTGATGGCGGTAACCAAGGTCTACTCGACGCTGGTCTTCGTGGCGGCAGCGGTGATTGCCGTGCTGCTCGGCTTTTCACCTAAATTCGGTGCCTTGATCCACACCATCCCGGGGCCGGTGATTGGCGGTGCGTCAATTGTGGTGTTTGGCCTGATTGCGGTAGCCGGGGCGCGGATCTGGGTGCAGAACCATGTTGATCTCAGCCAGAACGGCAACCTGATCATGGTCGCCGTAACGCTGGTGCTGGGGGCGGGGGATTTTGCCCTTTCGCTCGGCGGCTTTACCCTGGGCGGGATCGGCACGGCCACTTTTGGCGCAATTGCGCTTAACGCCCTGCTCAGCCGCCGGATGACGGGGGTGACGCAGGGCACAGTGGCGGCTCAGGATTGATCCAGCGTGGCGCTGTCGTCCGGCAGCGCCTTCTTTTTTCTTTTCAGCTTCAGCTCACTCACCAGCACGCCCGCGATGATAAAGGCGCCCCCCAGCAGGGCGAGCAGCGGCAGGCGCTCCCCGGCCAGACGGCCAAAGATCCCCGCCCACACCGGCTCCCCGGTATATATTACCGTCGCCCGGGTGGGCGAGACGCTGCGCTGGGCCCAGTTCATGGTCACCTGAATAATGGCGCTGAAAATCCCCAGCCCCAGGGCCACCATCCAGAGCCCTGCCGACATCGGCGGAACCGACTCCCCGGCCGGGATCATGGTCAGAAACGCCACCAGCGAGGCGGTCGCCAGCTGCACGACGGTGACGCGCTTGACGTCCACCTTTCCGGCCCAGGCGCTGATGAGGATGATCTCGGCGGCAATCGCCACTGCGCCCACCAGAGTGATCATCTCTCCAGGCCCGAGCGCCAGCAGGTTATCTTCCGGCCCTGCCAGCAGGATCAGCCCGATAAAGGCCAGCACAATGCCGATGCAGGACATCATTCCCGGCATGCGGCGCAGGCAGAGCCACTGCAAAAGCGGCACCAGCGGGACATACATGGCGGTAATAAACGCCGATTTACTGCTGGGAATAGTCTGTAATCCCCAGGTTTGCAGGCTGTAGCCCATCGCGATCGCCACCCCGATCGCCAGCCCCGCTTTCAGTTCGGTCAGGGTCAGGCCGCGCAGGGTTTTGAGCGAAATGAGCGCCACCGCCAGCGCAGCCGTGGCAAAACGCAGGCCGACAAAGAAGAAAGGGCCGCTCTGCGTGACGGCGTACTGTACGGCAAGAAAGGTCCCACCCCAGAACATGGTGATAAGGATCAGGATCGCTTCCTGCGGTTTGATCGAAAAGGCATAACGGGAGAGAGACATGGGGCACCAGCACAAAGAGTCAATCCGCTAGTGTGTAAGGAATTTGATAACACTTCAATAACAGGCATAAAAAAACCGCCGGGGATCCCGGCGGCGGGGGTGCCAGAGGTCAAAAGACCCCTACTTCAGACGGCTGCAACTTAACTGCTCTTGTTGCCGCCATGGCTATTTTTGCCCCCTTTTTTGCCAGCTTCGGATGCACGTTGAGGGTCGTTTTTAAAGTTCCCCCCACTTTGCTGGCCACCTTTACGTCCTGCTTCTGATGCTCTTTCACGGTCTTCTGCAAAATTACCTGACCCACCACGATGGTTTGCCATGTCGGACCTCCAGAGTTAAAAACATAAGATTTAATTCTGCATTCAGTGAAAGCGAATTCTTCCACCTGACGACGCTAAAAAAGAGTCTTTAACTGCGCCGCGTGAACTTAAGCTTAGTGGAGCAGGCGCATTCGGCCAGCGAATCGTAATATCCTGCAATACGATATCAGCCTTTTGTATGAAGCCTGCCGAAACGGAACCATAAGCCTTTCTTATCATTGCAAAAATTTACCCTAGTGAAAATGTTTCATTTTGCTACGACGAAAGTCTGTCATTCTTTATTGTTTAAAATCAAATAAATGGCGTCCAGATTTGCAGTCTCGCTGTCACGTCATATCTTTAAAAGAGGGCAGCATGCCGCTGACCGTAAAAATCATGCGAGGAGTGAAGCGAAATGACGAAAATTCTGGTGCTCTACTATTCCATGTACGGACACATCGAAACCATGGCTCATGCAGTTGCGGAAGGCGCCAGGAAAATCGAGGGGGTTGAGGTGGTGATCAAACGCGTACCGGAAACCATGCAGGCAGAAGCTTTTGCCAAAGCGGGCGGTAAAGCGCAGGAGGCGCCGGTGGCCTCCCCGCAGGAACTGGGCGATTATGACGCAATCATCTTTGGTACCCCAACGCGCTTCGGCAATATGGCCGGCCAGATGCGCACCTTCCTCGACCAGACCGGAGGATTGTGGGCCAAAAATGCGTTACTCGGTAAAGTCGCCAGCGTGTTCAGCTCCACCGGCACCGGTGGCGGACAGGAGCAGACCATCACCTCAACCTGGACCACCCTTGCGCACCACGGGATGGTGATTGTGCCCATCGGCTACGGCACCCCGGAACTGTTTGATCTTTCCCAGCTCCGTGGCGGTACGCCGTATGGCGCAACAACGATTGCCGGGGGCGACGGTTCACGTCAGCCTTCGGAAGCAGAACTGAACATTGCCCGCTATCAGGGTGAATATGTCGCCGGCCTGGCTGCTAAACTGAAAGGTTAACTCTCAACAGGAGGATTACTATGCCAACTCAAGAAGCTAAAGCACATCGCGTCGGGGAATTTGCGCGTTTACGTAATACGTCACCGGAGATCGCTGAGGCGATTTTTGAAGTCGCAAAATATGACGAAAAACTGGCAGAGAAAATCTGGGAAGAAGGTAATGATGAAGTTCTGATGTTAGCCTTCCAAAAAACCGACAAAGACTCGCTGTTCTGGGGCGAGCAGACCATCGAGCGTAAAAACGTCTGATAATCGTGCGGACAAAAAACGCCTGATGGCGCTACGCTTATCAGGCCTACGGGATTCGTAACCAGAGTTGGATTTTGTAGGTCGGGTAAGCGAAGCGCCTCCCGACATTTCAGCCCCTCTCCCCTTCAGGGAGAGGGGCTGAACTTATTGCGCCGCGGTATTCAATACCTTATTAAAGCTCTCCACCGGGCAGAATCCGTCTGCATCCACCGGACAGCCATTCAGTTCCAGGGTAACGCGCTGGGCCGGGGCTTCTAACGTCAGCACCTGGGCATTACGCAGCTGCTCGGAACTCTGATAGACATACTCAATTTTCATCAGATCGCGATTGCCGGTTTTGTCGTGCCAGCGCTGGAAGACGATCTTGCCGCCAATCGGTGTGCGCTCGTACTGGCCGTGCAGCTGATAGGGTTTAAAATCCAGCGCCTTCAGCAGTGAAGCGATGTTGGAGTCATGCCCCACCAGCACGGTGATTTTTGGCGCTTTCGCCCGATCGGTGACCAGTGCATTATCGATATATTTCACCAGCGGTTTCGCCACGTTACGCGCCACCTCTGCCGAGGTAAAAAGCGAATCCTGATAGCCATTTTTTAGCTGAGAGAGCACCCGCCACTGCTGGTCGGTTTTGATTTCGCCCCACGCTACCTGATCCAGCGGGAAGCCCTCGTAATATTGCAGGGTGAAGGCATCTACCAGCGAATTCCCCACCTTCAGCGGGCCGGAGACGCCAGGCTCTTTCTGGTACTCGGCGCTGTAGGTGTCTTTCGCATCCGTCAGGGAGCAGACCTGTTTCTCTTTGCAGGAAGGCGAATCCTTGTAGTCGGTCATCTGTTCCAGCAACCGGTAGCTTTCGTCGAGCTTCATCCCCTGGCGCTCGTTATTCATCGCCTGCAGGGCTTTCTCGCGGAATTCCGGGGAGTTATCGGTGATCACCGGGTTAAAGGTCGGGTCCATTGTGCCCATCTGTTCCTGATGGTGTACCGGCACATCGCAGCCCGGGAACGCCCCGGTAATGAAGAACTGCGCGGTCGCCACCGTGCGTTGCAGGCTGTTGGCGTAGGCATAAACGCTGTTCGCTGCCGGACACTCACCGGCGGTTACTACTCCCTCCTCCGCCAGCCACTCGCGCATGTAGTGGCCCATATAGACCTCCAGCACGCCGCCTTTGGTAGTGAGCTGCCCGCCCGGCACATCCCACTCCGGCCATTTTTCTGGGGTCGACTGCTCCAGCACGCTGCCGTTATTGGCCAGCGGTGCGCGCAGGTTATGACGGCTCATGATCAGAACCTGTTCCAGCTGATACCCTTCCGGCGCGGTTTGCGCCTGAACGCCGCCAGAGAGCCCGATGCTGCCCGCCACGGCGACAGCGATTAGTGCTTTTCTCATCCCTAATTCCTCACCTGTTTATTGTCGTTAACAGTGTGACAGATCTGTGACGAATTACCTGGAGCCTGCCCGCAAAGTGACGGCTTGCTTTGTACGCGGGGGTAATTGGTTTTATAATTAAACTTACTGCTGATAAGGAGAGACCGTGAAACGTACCCGCCTCGAAGAGAGTCCCTGTCCTGTCGCCCGCTCGCTGGATATTATCGGCGACTGGTGGTCCCTGCTGATTGTGCGTGATGCCCTGAGCGGCATTACGCGTTTTGGTGAGTTTCAGAAAAGCCTCGGCATCGCCAAAAACATGCTGGCGACCCGGCTGAAGCTGCTGGTGGACGAAGGCATTCTGACGCTGCAACCCGCCTCCGACGGCAGCGCCTGGCAGGAGTATGTGCTGACCACAAAAGGCCGCGAGCTGCAAACCGTGCTGCTGGCGCTCTCCCAGTGGGGAAATGAACACCTGTTTGCCGAGGGGGATACCGGTACGGTGCTGGTGGACGCGCGGGATCGTCAGCCGCTACGCAAGCTCACGATGGTGGCAAGTGATGGGCGGGAGCTGGGGCCAGGTGAGGTGGTGGCGAAGTATCCGCAGACGAAATAACTGAGTGAAACAACACTAACGCCCGACCAGGAAAGTCGTCGGGCGTTGCGGAATAAAACGGGACGTTAAAGACCCAGTTCCGATAACCCTGGATGATCGTCAGGACGACGCCCCAGCGGCCAGTGGAATTTACGTTCGCTTTCCTTGATAGGCATGTCGTTGATGCAGGCGAAACGGCGCTGCATCAGGCCATCTTCGCCAAATTCCCAGTTCTCATTTCCGTAAGAGCGGAACCAGTTACCGGAATCATCGCGCCATTCATAAGCGTAACGGACGGCAATGCGGTTGCCGCCAAATGCCCATAATTCTTTAATCAGGCGATACTCAAGTTCTTTTTTCCATTTACGTTCCAGGAAGCCTTTAGCTTCTTCGCGATTATTCGCAAATTCTGCGCGATTACGCCATTTGGTATCCAGAGAATAGGCCAGCGAAACTTTTTCAGCGTCGCGGCTATTCCAGCCATCTTCAGCAAGCCTGACTTTTTCAATTGCTGATTCAAGCGTAAACGGAGGCAGTGGCGGACGAATTTGTGCATCAGACATGGTTAAGACTCCTGTAAATTGGCAGAGAGGGTTAAAACGCCTTTCCGATATAGACACATAAACTATTTCCCCTGTTATTTAGCGTCCTTTTCATTCGTGGCGATTTTGCAATATGCAGTCACGCCAATATCCATTTACCAGAGAGTTCTTGTTGTCCATGAATTCATGGTAGAACGATCGTTCTACCTCGTCAAGCGTGTATCTGTAAAAGGATTAAAAAATAATAAAATATCATTAGCGATATACTTATTTTACCGTCCCCTTACAAGCAACCCGACAAAACCATATTATTTACAACAACATATGATTATAGAACCTTAATTTTATGGCCTTTGCGATACGAAAATCGTACCCGGTCAGAATAGAAAAAAGGCGGCAGGGAATAGCGTCGGAAATAAATATTCGATAAGAGAGGAAGTATTTTATGAACTTTCATATTCTGTTCATAAAAACAGAATATAAGTATGAAAGATATGAGTATGAATTATTTCTATTTCAGTGTCTGTACCTCTGAGTTCAGGTCTCGTTTACGAGACCTGTTTCAGTAACAATTGAGCAATATCTTTTGCATCATCGGCGGCGCTGTAATCGCCCATGACGCGTGATACGGTTATAGCGCCTTCAACCAATAACAGCAATTGCCTTGCCAGGGCTGAAGCGTGCTCAATATTCAGTTGCCCGGTCAACTCCAGGGCATAATCCAGTATTTTCTGTTTATGCAGTCTGGCAATCTGGCGAATGGGATCGGCACTGTCCCCCACTTCCCCGGCGGTATTGATGAATGCACACCCGCGGTATCCTTCCGACTCAAACCAGCCTTTAAGCACGGTGAACATATTCAGGATACGTTCTTGCGGTGTATCCCCTTTGTCGCACTCGCTTCTGAACCATTCCATCCAGCGGACATCCCGCGCGTTCAGCGCAGCAGCCGCCACTTCGTCTTTATTCGCGAAATAGCGATAGATGCTTTTCCGGGCCACACCTGAGGTCTTCACCAGAAGGTCCATACCGGTGGCATGGATGCCGTTCTGGTAAATGAGTTCTTCAGCGGACGCGAGGATTTTTTCTCGTGTGTCAGTCGTATTTTTGTTCATAGGTCAATGGTAGAACGATCGTTCTCCTCAGTCAATTTTCTTTTCGTCCAGAATCGCTACGAATTTTTCCTGTTCCGGAATGCCGCTACCTTCAAAGAGTTAAGCCTAATCAACGGTGGAGGACTTAACCTATGTCCTCACTCGCCACATACGCAACCCGATAATTCTCCTTCCCTGCCTGCGGCGCCCCGACAAAATCCACCTGCAACAGTTGCCAGCGGCTGACATCCCACCCGCAGAGCGGGGCATGCAGTTGCAGTGCCGACAGGTCGCTGTGCGCGGGGATCGTCTGGCGAGCAATCGACAGCCAGGCGGCACTTTTCACCTCTGCCACAGCCGGCAGGCGCAGCGCCAGCCAGGTGTCGATCTGCGGCCAGCCAAAATCCTGTGTCAGCCTGCGAAAGCCGGGGCTCTGTAAAAACTGCGTCATCGCGGCGACACTCTCCCAGACGTAGAGCGGTGCATAGCGGTTTTCCACGCTAAAATCGGCATCGCGTCTGGCAACAAGGAAGGCCTTAAACAGCAGGCCGGGAAAGCCGTTCAGTTTCGCACCATGCTCCGCGATGCGCCGTTCAATAATGGTCATATCGTAGTCGGCTGGCAGCGTGAAGCGATATTGCATAACGATCATACCCCCTCCTCTGACAGCATCTGTCCCCGACTAAAGCTCCACTCTTCGGCGGTATTGAACTGGATCATCACCATCACGTCATCCGGATGAATAGCCAGCGTCCTGTGCAGCTCTTCGCAGAGCCGGCGGCAGAAATTTTGCTTTTGCGCAGCGGTGCGGGGCTTGCCCGCCAGGATGTGAAACTGAATAAACTTGTCGCTGCGCCCGCCGCTTTTATAGTGGCGATCGAATAGGTGCAGCCTGGCCGGGATCTCCTCGAAAATCTGGAAGCGGTCCCCCGGCGGAACCGCGAATTCCGCCTCCAGGCTCTGCTGGAGGAGGTCGGAGATCCGTGCTATCTGCGCGTCGCTGTACCCCGGCCGCAGGGAGATACGAGTAAAGGGCATCGGGGTTACTCCTCTTCCAGGCAGCCGAGAGCGGAGACCGCCGCAGGCCAGCCGGCGTAGAACGCCAGATGGGTGAACACTTCGGTAATTTCCTCCCGGGTCAGGCCGTTTTGCTGGGCGAAGTCGATATGCCAGGGCAGTTGCTGCATCCGCCCCAGCGCCGTCAGCGCGCCCAGAGTGATGAGGCTGCGATCGCGCGGGGAGAGCGCGTCGCGTTTCCAGATGTCATTGAACAGCACCTCCCTGCTCAGCTCGGCCAGTTTCGGCGCGACGCGGCTCAGGGTTTCAGAAGTAAGGGATGTGGCCATGATGTTCTCTCCGCATTGACAGTAAGGCGATTCTGACCCCATAGTTTCATCCTGAAAATCAAATTATATTTGCACCACCATCCCGTATTTCAGGACATTTATGAACAAGCTCCCTCCGACGCTCGACCTTGATGCGCTGCGCAGTTTTGTCACCGGTATTGAGTGCGGCAGCTTTGCTCTGGCCGCCACCCATCTCTGCCGCTCCACTTCGGCGGTGAGCGCCCAGCTCAAAAAGTTGGAGCAGCAGTGCGGTGCAGAGCTGGTGATGAAAAAGGGCCGAGGCCTGACGCTGACCCGCAACGGAGAGATCGTCATGAGCTACGCCCGCCGCATGCTGGCGCTGAATGACGAGGTGCAGTTCGCGCTAAAAGGCGAGCTGCTGCAGGCGGAGATCCGCATCGGCATGCAGGAGGATTTTGGAGAGTCGCTGATGCCAGGCATCCTGGGCGAATTCAGACGCCACCATCCGGGGGTGCGGATCGTTGCCAGAGTGGATCGCAACCGGGCGCTGCTCAATGCCTTCGATGATCACGCTCTGGATATGGTGCTGCTGTGGCAGAACGAGAGCGAGCCACGCAAGGGACGGTCGATCGGCCAGAGCCAGATGGTGTGGATCCAGCCCCCGGAGATGGAGATTCGTTCCCTGCTTGCCCGGGGCGAGCCCCTGCCGCTGGTGATGTTCGACACCCCCTGCCTGATGCGCGCCCACGCCATCGACTGCCTGAACCGGGCGGGCATCCCCTGGCAGGTGGTCTTTGTCAGCCACAGCCTGAGCGGGATCTGGGCGGCGGTACAGGCCGGGCTCGGCGTGACGCTGCGGACCCGGATCGGGATGCCTGCCAGCCTGCGGGTGGCGGGAAGCGTGCTGCCCACGCCGGGCAGGCTGGGGATCACCCTCGAACAGCACGGCAGCGAGGCAGAGCCACGGGCGCAGGCCCTGCTGGCGCAACTGATGGAGCAGGCTCTGCTCGGGGTGAAATAAATGGCGGATCCTCGCCACAGGTTGTCAGTTATGCGCCAGTGCCCTGCCCCGTTCTTCGCCAGGATAAAAAACAGAACATCACCTGGAGAACCCCTATGTTGCGCAACCCTTCGCAAAAGTACGTGGCCTATGCCCCCATTTCGTTACCCGACCGCCAGTGGCCGGATAAGATCCTGACCCACGCCCCGCGCTGGCTATCAACCGACCTGCGCGACGGCAACCAGGCGCTGGCGGAACCGATGGATATCCCCCGCAAGCTGCGCTTCTGGGAGCAGCTGCTCAAATGCGGCTTCAAGGAGATTGAGGTGGCGTTCCCCTCCGCCTCAGAGACAGATTTTCAATTTGTCCGCCAGCTGATTGAGGAGCAGCGCATCCCGGATGATGTCACCATTCAGGTGCTTACCCAGGCCCGCAGCGATCTGATTGAGCGCACCTTCGCTTCCCTCGATGGGGCAAAACGCGCCACGGTGCATCTCTATAACGCCACCGCGCCGCTGTTCCGCCAGTTGGTCTTTCGCCAGAGCCAGGAGGAGATTGTGCAGCTGGCGGTCAGCGCCACGCGGCAGATACGTGCGCTGTGCGAGGCCAACCCGCAGACGCGCTGGACCTATGAGTATTCGCCGGAAACCTTCTGCTTTACCGAACCGGAGTTTGCCCTGCACATCTGCGAGGCGGTGGCGGATGTCTGGGAACCCTCTGCCGAACGGCCGATGATCGTCAACCTGCCTGCTACGGTGGAGGTCAACACCCCCAACGTCTATGCCGATCAGATCGAGTATTTCTGCCGCCACTTCTCCCGTCGGAGCGAGGTCTGCATCAGCGTCCATCCCCATAACGATCGCGGCAGCGGCGTTGCCAGCGCCGAGCTCGCCCTGCTGGCGGGTGCCGACCGGGTGGAAGGTTGCCTGTTCGGTAACGGGGAGCGCACCGGGAACGTCTGTCTGGTGACCCTGGCGATGAACCTCTACAGCCAGGGGGTCTCGCCGCAGCTCGATTTCAGCGATATGAAGCAGGTGGTGGAACTTGTGGAGCAGTGCAACCAACTGCCGGTGCATCCCCGCCATCCTTACGCCGGTAAGCTGGCTTTTACTGCCTTCTCTGGCTCACATCAGGACGCCATCAAAAAGGGGTTTCACGCCCGGGAACAGTCCGCCTCCCCGCGCTGGGAGATGCCCTATCTCCCGGTGGACCCGGAAGATATCGGCTGTAGTTATGAGGCGGTGATCCGCGTTAACAGCCAGTCCGGCAAAAGCGGCGCGGCGTGGATGCTGGAGCAAAATCATGGCCTGGCGCTGCCCCGGGCCCTGCAACAGGACTTTAGCCGCCACGTTCAGGCGCACACCGATCGGGAAGGTACCGAGATGACGCTGAGTGCGTTGTGGCAGCTTTATCGCGAGCTGTATGGGCCACATCAGCACGCCCCACGGCAGCTGCTGGATTACCGCACCGAAAGCCAGGCCGACGGCGGGCTGCTGCTGTGGGCCCGCGTCCAGACCGCCGACGGGATTGTGATCCTGGAGGGGAACGGTAACGGCCTGCTCTCTGCCGCCGCCAGCGCGATAAAAGCCAGTTTTCATCTGGCCTTCGCCATTGAGGATTATCACGAGCATACCCTCGGGAGGTGCAGCGAAAGCCGCTCAGCGGCCTATATCCGCTGCAGCTTTAAGCAGTGCGCCAGCCGCTGGGGAACGGGCATCGACAACGATGTTTCCCGGGCGTCGCTTCAGGCTTTGCTGAATGCGTTGCCGGAGAGCGCCTCAGGCGGGAAGTAGTCGCTAGGCGCCACGCCGAGCGTGCGGCGGAACATGGCGCTAAAGGCGCTGTGACTCTCATAACCGAGGTCCAGCGCCACCCGCAGCACCGATTGCCCCTGCGCGAGGCGGTTCAGCGCCTCCATCAGCCGCGCCCGGCGCAACCATTCGCTGAATGCCAGCCCGGTCTGCTGGCGGAAGTGCCGCAGCAGGGTACGTTCACTGATATTGAGCGTTTTTGCTGCCAGCGCTGTGGTCCATTTTGTTCCCGGCTCGGCCTGGATCTGGCGGCACAGGGCCAGCAGCGCGGGGGCCTGGGGTTCCGGCAGGTTAAACGGCAGTACGCCGATCCCCCTGATTTCATCGAGGATCAGCTCATAAATGCGCTCCGCCCGGCTGCCCGCGGCGTAGCTTTCCGGTAGTTGCAGCGAGGCGACGATCAGCTCGCGCAGCAGGGTGGAGATTTGCACAACCTGGCAGACCGAGGGTAAATCCGCCCGGGCGAAAGGATCGATAAAGAGCGTCCGGGCCGCTACGTCACCGGTGATCAGCAGCCGATGTTGCGTCCCGGCAGGCAGCCAGACGCCCCGCCCCGGCGGCACAATCCAGACCCCCTGCCCGGTCTCTACCCGCACCACCCCGCTGAGGGTATGCAGAAGCTGGGCGCAGGTATGGCTGTGCCAGGGCTCCGTTTCGCCATGGGTGTAATCATGGGCAAAAGGCACCAGCGGGCGGGTGGCAAAGCTGAACTGCTGTTGGGTTGTCATCGATTATCTATTTTGCGCTATCTGCGCGTTGATAAAGTCAAACACATCCGCGGCTTCGTTTGCTGAGGCAAATACTCTCTCGGGTATCACCACACAATTATCACTGCGCATATGGATAAAAATAAAACCCCCTTTTCTGTAGCTTTCCTTCACTTTTTCCCAATAGATTTTAACGCTGGCGGTGTTAGTGATATTTTCAATAAAGAAACGGTTGAGCTTCACTTTCTGTAAAGTCTCCTCGTCTTCCTGCTCAGCCTGCTGCTGCTTTTGCATGACCTTATTCATGACCACATCATAGAGTTTGAACAGCGCCAACGCGACGCCAAACAGCACGAGCAGCGCGATACTGAACATTTTTGCTCTGGCGAGAAAATCACCGTCGGGAGCGGTTTGCAGGCTTAACTGCAACAGGGTGATAAAATTAAATAAGGCCGCCACAGCTAAAACAGAGACCGCAGCCTTATGAATGAGAAAAAGAGAACCGTAAGGTTTGAGGTGTTCTTTTTTATGATCGTTGATGAGCTTGCCCGCTTTAGTACGCTCCAGTGCTGATAATGAATAATCCACAACGATTCTGTTTTTTCTTATCATGCCTCTCCCTCTTATTTAGCGCCTGATTGTTTTTTTATCCTAACATATTGCCCCATCAGGATGGCGTTTCCCCTCAGCCTATTACCGCCTTACACAGGGTTGCATGATGTCATCCAGAGTGCGGAGATCTGTTTTTGCCCCGGCAATGAGCGTGATACTGATCTCTTTTGACCCACGCACATGGTACATATCTACCTGAGCGATCCGCTGCTGCGCTTTGCTGATATCAAAAAAGTTAGGGGTATCCGCCTCAGGATAAATCACCTCAACACCATAGCCCTCTGCCGACAAGGCATCGCGCAGACAGTGGTAGCGCCCCACTAGCCCCGGGTGAGAAGAGACCGAATAGACCTGATACACCGTCGCATCACCAAAGGGATGGATAACACTGCACGCCGTCAGGATACCCGCTAACGCTATAAGTCCAATGATTTTCATAATTGTTCCCACTTTTCAGAGGCTCCCGGCTGGAAAGCCCGCCATCAGTAGCAGTGAATTTACTCCTGCAAAAACCACAAATCAACTTTTTGTTGATAATTAAACATTATGAGTATAATTTAAGACTGCCAGCCCATCCCTCCCCTGCAGAGGCGAAGGTTCGCGTGGCAAATGGTAAACTCGTGGCCCTGACAATGATCCAGACAAAGGAAAAATGATGAAGTCAGAATATGCAGAACAAATTGAGCTGCTTTCCGGGCCACTGGAAGCTGCCATGGATGCGCTGGCGGGTACGCTCTCCGCCAATCAGGAAGCCGTTTTACACAATCTCACCACGCCCGAATGCTCGATCGTCAAAATCATTAACGGGCACGTCAGCGGCAGACGTAAAGGCGACCACCTGTTATCTGGCCCCGAGAAAGATAAGGGATTTGCCCTGTTGCTCAGTAAAAATGAGGGCCGTAAATCGTTGACGGTTAAAGATTATAAAACCGTGACCGCCTCGGAGAAGATCCTCAACAGCGCCTCCACCATCTACTACAGCGATGACGGCCATCCGCTGATGGCTTTCTGCATGAATGTCGACACCTCACCGTATGAACACATTCGCAAAAGTCTCGACATCATCATGGCCACCGCGCCTGCCGAAACGGATGCAGCCGATCTCAACCTGGGTGGCCTTGTTGAGCAATCAATTCAGGAAATTATTGAAAAATATACCGTTACCGGAAAGAAAATTCAGAAAACGCAACGTCTTAAAATCGTTGCGGAGATGCGCGATAAAGGCATTTTTAAAATGAGGGGGGGCGTGCAACATGCGGCCCAGGCGCTGGGTGTGACACGCTATACGGTTTATAACGATCTTGAGGTGATGAATGAAAAATAGCTATTCGCAACGCATTCCTTTTTACCAGGTGGATGCTTTCTCTCAGGGCCCGTTTACGGGTAATCCCGCAGCGGTTTGTCTGCTGGAAGCGTGGCCAGAGGATGCGCTGTTACAGCGTATAGCCAGCGAGAATAATCTCTCCGAAACGGCGTTTGTCGTTAAGCAGGGGCACGATTACGCCCTTCGCTGGTTTACCCCTGCCGTTGAAGTCGACCTTTGCGGTCATGCGACGCTTGCCGCAGCCAGTGTGCTTCTGCGTCGCGAAGAGACGGGCAAGACGGTGCGTTTTTTCACCCGCAGCGGTGAGCTGACCGTTACCTCTGATAATGGAAAATTCACGATGGATTTTCCCCTCGTCACCCCCCGCAGGATTGCGGCTCCGGAAGGGCTTTTGTCAGCGCTTGGCATCGTTGCCGGGGCGACTGAAATCTGGCAGGCCTCCGATCTGATCGTGGTCATGGATGACGAAGCGCAACTTGATGGCTTAACGCCAGATTTCACCGCCCTGGCGAAATTCAACACCCGCGGCGTGGTCGTGACGGCGCCTTCTCGTCAGTTTGATTTCCGCTCCCGCTGGTTTGGGCCTCAGGTGGGCGTCAATGAAGATCCCGTTACCGGCTCTGCGCATACCTTTCTGGCACCGCTGTGGAGCGACAAGCTGGCGAAAAAAACGCTCCATGCGCAACAGGGCGGCAGCCGTAAAGGAGAGTTGATCTGCCATATTAACGATACGGGCCGCGTGGCGCTGACGGGCGAGGCCTGTCTGGTCATTGAGGGGGTATTTATTATTTAAACAGACCTTTTTTACAGTATTAACTTAATTCAACGAGAATAGAATAAGCGGATTAAATTCTGCCTGGCATCCTGTTACCTGAACCAAACACTATTGGTGACTTATAACCAAGGATAATCCAATGACTTTAACCAGATGCGTTACTGCGCTTATTGCTGCTGTATCCATTGAAATCGTCGCGACAACATTATTATCGCTTTCTGACAGTTTTAAAATTATCTCCGTTGGTGTACTGGCTATTATCTGTTATGGCGTTAGCTACTATTTTTTATCTCTCGCCCTGAGGAGAATTCATATAGGTGTAGCCTATGCTATTTGGTCTGCGGTCGGGATCATAAGTATTACCTTTATACAAACCCGTTACTTTGATTTCACCCTGACACAGGATTCGTGGATAGGTGTGGGTATGGTTATTATTGGCACATTAATTCTCAATCTTGCTATCAAACAAAAAAGATAACAGTGTGGTTTTAAATGGTGAATATTTTATTTGGCTTTTTCTGGCTTTTTATTTCCGTCTCAATGGAAGTGATTGCCACCTTAATGCTGCCGCAAACGAATACATTCAAAAATACGCTGATAACGGTTCTTTGCCTGATTTGTTACGCGACATCCTTTTTTGCCCTGTCGATGCTAATGGGCTGGATTTCACCGGTTGTCGCCTATGCCGCCTGGTCAGGAACCGGCATTGTGATGATTTCACTCCTGAGCAGCATCTTTTATCAACTGCGCAGCAGCGCCCTGGAAAAGGTGGGGATCGGCTGCATCGTCGCCGGACTCATCGTGATTGCGTTTTAAAGGATCGACAGTATGAATAGCAAACCCCTTCCACCGCGTGTGGAACGGCTACGCGACGCCTTTTTGCAGGCGAAGCCCTTTATTTCTGCCCATCGTGCCCTTAGCGTCACCCGGGTTTATCAGGCCAATCCGGGAATGGATAATATTCTGCTCAGGGCGTTAGCGTTTCGTCATGCCTGCGAGAACGCGCCTTTATATGTCGCCGAAAACGAGCTTATCGTCAGCCACCCTGCCGGCGGCGCGCGCGGGGGTGAAGTTTCGCCGGAAATAAGCTGGCGCTGGGTGGCCAACGAGCTGGATAACCTCCCTTTCCGGGCCCAGGATCCCTACCAGATTGACGACGAAACGAAACGTATCCTGCGGGAAGAGGTATTTCCTTACTGGCAAGGCCGCTCACTGGATGAGATGGCGGAGACGCAGCTAAAAACCGTCGGGCTGTGGGAGTGGTGTCATGACGATGCGATATGCGACGTCACGATTAAAACACAAAACGGCGGCGGTGACGCTTGCCCGGGCTACGACAATATTCTGCTGACCAAAGGGATAAAGGGAATACGGGATGAGGCAGCCGCGCACCTGGCCGCCCTCGATCCCGCCACCTCCGACGGCATCGAGGCGTTTAATTTTTATACCGCCGTGCAGCACACCTGTAACGGCGTGATGGCTTACACCCGGCGCTATGCACGCTATCTGCGCCAGCTGGCCGGGGCCGAGACCCGCCCCCTTCGCCGGAAAGAACTGCTGCATATTGCCACGATTTGCGAGCGTGTCCCTCAACATCCTCCGCAGCATTTTTACGATGCCCTGCAGGCTATCTGGTTTGTGCATTCGCTGTTTATGCTGGAAGAGAATCAGACCGGGATCTCCCTTGGCCGCGTCGATCAATATCTCTGGCCGTTGCTGGAGCGCGATCTCAGTGACGGAACCTTAACGCATGCCCAGGCTGAAGAGCTGCTTTGCTGCTGGCTGATTAAGATGGCGGAAACCCTGTGGATTTGCAGCGAATCGACGGCGATGTATTTCGCCGGGTATCAGCCTTTTATCAACCTCGTGGTAGGCGGACAGAAGCGTGAAGGCGGCGATGCCACCAATCCGCTCACGCTGCTCATTATGGACTGCTCCGCGCGATTAAAAATTTATCAGCCGGGCCTCGCCGTGCGAATTCACAATCAGTCGCCGCAGTCGTTTATGCGCAAGGTGGTGGATGTGGTGCGCGGCGGAATGGGGTTCCCGGCATGCCATTTCGATGATGCGCATATTCGCATGATGCTGCATAAAGGGTTCAGCTATGAAGATGCCCGAGACTAATGTCTGATGGGCTGCGTCGAGCCACAGAAAGCGGGCAAAATGTACCAGTGGACCTCGGTGGGTTATACCACCTTCACCGCAGCGATCGAGATGGCGCTGCATAACGGCCGCTCGCGCGCCGGGAAGCAGACAGGCCCCCGCACCGGCGAGGTATCGCAGTTCCACTGCTATGAAGATGTCAACCGTGCGGTTATGGCCCAGTTATCCGCTATGGTCAGAAAGGCCGCGCAGGTCACGCTCATCGTGCAGAAACTGCATGCGGATCATGCCAGAAAACCGCTGATGTCGAGCCTCATCGAGGGCTGTATGGCAACCGCGAAGGATGTCACCCAGGGCGGCGCGTTTCTGAATGCGGGGCCGGGTCTTATCTGGACGGGGCTTGCCGACTTCGTGAACTCTCTGATGGTCATCAGGACGCTGGTATTTGAAACCTCCCGCTTCACGCTGCAACAGATTGTTGACGCGCTCGACCATAATTTTGTCGGTTATGAGGCGCTCCTTACTGCATGCCTGCGGGTGCCGAAATACGGTAACGACATTGCCGCCGTGGATGAAATTGCCCGCGAAAGCGTGCACTTTCTGGAAAAGGAGCATCGTCAGTACCGGATGCTCTATGCACCTTTTGCATTCGGCACGCTCTCCATCTCGAACAATACGCCGTTCGGGCTAATAACCGGCGCCCTTCCATCCGGTCGCCTTGCGGGCAAGCCGCTGGCGGATGGAATAAGCCCGGCCCAGCAGACGGATTATCTGGGCCCCACCGCGATCATCAACTCGGTCAGCCGAATCAATGTTGAAGAGATGGATATCGGTATGGTCCATAACATCAAGCTTATGTACGGCATGCTGGAAACGCCGGAAGGGCAAAACAGCCTTATCCATCTGCTGCGGACAGCCAGTATCCTGGGAAATGCCCAGTTGCAGTTCAGCTACCTGGATGATGAAACGCTGCTGAAGGCGCAGCAAAATCCGGCGGAGTACCGCAACCTGATGATCCGTGTCGCAGGATACAGCGCCTTTTTCGTTGAATTAAGTAAAGAGGTGCAGGATGAGATCATCAGCCGAACCACTCAACGTCGCTTCTGAGCCGACATCCGGCTGGATAACACATATTCAGCGGTTTTCGCTGCATGACGGACCGGGGATCCGCAGCGTTGTGTTTCTGAAAGGCTGCCAGATGCGCTGCCGCTGGTGCGCCAACCCGGAAGCACTCAACACCGGCAGCGAGATCTTCTGGCATGCTGAGCGCTGCCTTCACTGTGGAAAATGTGCCCTGCATTGTCCGGCCGGCGTACATCGTTGGGTGGACGGTGTGCACACGCTTGATCGCTCGCGTCAGTGCCAGGGTTGCAGGCGATGCGAGGAGCGCTGCCCGGCTGGTGCACTTAATGTTACAGGGGAAAAACTGACCTCAGAGGCCGTTTTTAAACGCGTCATGGCGGATGAAACCTGGTTTCGTCAGTCCGGAGGCGGCATCACCCTCAGCGGGGGTGAAGTCTGTACCCAGCCCGATTTTGCCAGACAACTCATCCAACGAATTAGCGCAGAGGATATTCACACGGCAATTGAAACCGCCGGGTACGCCCCGTGGCGCGCCGTTAAACAGATCGCATCGGTTTGCGATCTGATTCTCTATGACCTGAAAAGCGCTGATGACGAGCAGCATAAACGCTATACCGGGGTGAGTAATAACATCATCCTGCGTAACCTTGAAAGATTATTGCAGGAAGATCGACAGATTATTATCCGTATCCCCGTTATTCCAGGCTTTAACGATAGCCCCGAACAGGCTGAAAAATTGTTAATGCTGATAAATTCCCTGACCTGGCATCGCCCCGCGTTCAAATTTATCGAATTACTTCCCTACCACCGTTTTGGCACCGGGAAATACGCCTTACTTAATAAGGCCTACGAATGGAACGACTCTGCTGCAAAAGTAGAAAACTTCTTACAACATACCCACAAATATAACCTACCGGTAAGGGTTTCAGGGGTAATGGTGGGCTAACGAAAAGAGGTAATCATGTTAAATAAACCAGAGAAGCGTGCTGACAAAAATAGTTCGGCTCTCGAACGACGCGTCGTTATCGGTACGCTCTTTTTCATGTTCGTGATTTATGCTGCACTGCTTCTGACGCAATTTAACTAGCGTGCAGCATCATTGTGCCTGTGACAGGCTTGAGTAAATAAGGAGTTGTAATGAAGAAAGTTGTGGCTGTAATAAGCCTGGTGCTATTTAGCCTCACCGTCGCCGGATGTTCAAGCGATTATGTTTTACAGAAGAAAAATGGTGAGATGATTATTACTCACGGCAAACCCGAAGTTGATGATGATAATGGCCTCATTACTTATGAAGATATCGCGGGAAATGAACATGCGATCAACCGGGATCAAATTATCCAGATGATAGAGAAATAAGGTAGCACAGCGGGCAGAGGGTCGGCGGAAACTCTGCCCTGCTTGCATGCTCGTTCAGGAGAGAGGCTAAAGAGGATGAAGAAGATCTTATTTCCCCTCCTCATTTCAGGCGCGTTGATTATTCAGGGCGATTCAGGTGCACTCTGGCAACTTCGCTCGGGCGGCCAAAAGCCGATCCTCCCGGAAGTGAATAAGGTCGTAGTCGAACCGGCAAAAATCAACGCCACACGCAGACGCTCACCCAAAAAACATCTCAGACGCTTCATTTCCGGTATTACCCGTAAACAACCGCACAAATAACCTCATCCCCCTCATGCTTACGGCCAAATAGGGGGCGCTTGTTTAGTGATCTTACAAAGTGAAGACAAAATCAAAAATATATCCAGAAGAAGAATAATCTGAATTATCCCTTCCAGAAAGGTGCGTTCCGTCACAGTGGCTACGCTTTAAATTCATTGATAAAGGAGGTCGGGATGACATCAGGAAACACCACTTCAAAAAACTACCCACAACCCCCGTTTGTGGAGCAGCCGCAGCAAACGCCCGGACTGGCGTCAGAGATGAAGCCAATCCCCGATCATGGCGAGACGAGTTATACCGGCTCGGGCAGACTTTCTGGCAAAAAAGCGCTGATTACCGGCGGCGATTCCGGGATTGGTCGCGCGGTGGCGATTGCCTACGCCCGTGAAGGTGCGGACGTGGCCATTGGCTATCTGCCGGAAGAGGAGTCCGATGCCGCAGCCGTTATTGCCCTGATTCAGGCGGAAGGACGCAAAGCCGTCGCGATCCCGGGTGATATTCGGGTGGAGTCGTTCTGTGAGACGCTGGTTGAGCGTGCGGTGACGGAGCTGGGTGGACTCGATATTTTAGTCAACAATGCGGGCAGACAGCAGTTCTGCGAATCCATTGAAGATCTGACCACCGCCGCTTTCGACGCGACCTTCAAAACCAACGTTTATGCCCCCTTCTGGATCACCCGCGCCGCCCTGCGTCATCTGTCGGAAGGCGCGGTGATTATTAATACCTCTTCGGTTCAGGCCTTTAAGCCCAGCGAAATCCTGCTGGATTACGCCCAGACCAAAGCCTGTAACGTGGCATTTACCAAATCCCTGGCAAAACAGCTTGGGCCGAAAGGCATCCGCGTGAATGCCGTGGCGCCGGGCCCTTACTGGACGCCATTGCAGTCAAGCGGCGGACAGCCGCAGGAGAAGGTGCAGCAGTTCGGGGGAGATACCCCACTGGGCAGACCGGGTCAGCCTGTGGAAATTGCGCCGCTGTATGTTCTGCTGGCATCTGAAGAGTGTTCGTATGCCTCCGGTCAGGTCTGGTGCTCAGACGGCGGTACCGGCGTAGTCTAATTCTGTTGCCTTTATTTTGACGCGCCTGACGACAACAAGGCTAATTATAAAATCCGTTATCCGAAGCGGTAACGGATTTTTAAAGCTGAAAAGCCGTCCGGCGCAAAATTATCAACTATTCTTAGATCGTTGATTTTTGTTTTTTATTTCGGTCAGTTTTACAGCCTTCCTCGTTATAAATGACATCATCCGGTCCCTTAAGGACTTAAACGTTCAAGTTGATAATGTTTCCTGTTTTTCAATCAGTTCCTGGTTCCGAACGCAAAGATTAATTAAAGGACAACAGCTATGACTCACATTCATGAACACGCCACGGTTAACACAACCTATCCCGATTCGCGGCTGCCCCTGCCTGCGACGAACAGCAGCGCCGTATCATGGGGTGCCATCTTTGCCGGCGCGGCGGCAGCGGCCTCCCTGTCGTTGATTTTGCTTATGCTGGGCACCGGGCTGGGCCTGACAACGATTTCGCCCTGGGAAAACCGCGGGCTCGACGCCGGTACGGTGGGTATCGCAGCCATCGCCTGGCTGACGTTTACACAAATTGTGGCGTCGGGCATGGGCGGCTATTTAGCCGGGCGCCTGCGTACCAAATGGGTCGATACCCGTACCGATGAAGTGTACTTCCGCGATACTGCCCACGGTTTTTTAACCTGGGCTGTCGCGGCACTGGTTTCTGCGGCGCTGTTTACAAGCACCGTGGGCGCCCTGATTGGCGGCGGCGCTAAAGTCGTGGGTACTGTTGCTGGCGGCGCTGCGACGGCCACGGCAGCTGGCGCGGCGGGTATGGCGAACAGTTCGTCTGAGGCACCGGGTTCATCCATGGACTATTTTGTGAATTCGATGTTCAGGGCCAGTAACCCTGCCACACCGGCACCGGCCGCACCAGCAAACGGTGCCACCGATCCTGCTGACCCAACCGCTGCACCTGCGCCTGCTCCCGCCACGCCAGCCGCACCTGCTGAGCCATTAACGCCTGCGCAGGTAAGTGAAGTGACCGGTATTTTTGCCAATAGCATCACCACCGGTACCTTACCGCAGGAAGATCGTCAGTATGTTGCCCAGCTGATTGCACAAAAGACGGGTATCAGTCAGCAAGAAGCTGAGCAGCGTGTACAAACCACCTATGACAAAGCCCAGGCTAAATTAAAAGAAACGAAGGAGAAAGCGCAGCAAACTGCTGATGCCGCACGTAAAACCACGAGCTATCTGATGCTCTGGACATTTATTGCGCTGCTGGCCGGTGCTTTCGTTGCCAGCCTGTGTGCGACCTTCGGTGGTCGTCAACGTGATTTATAATTCTTAATTAAGCAGGAGGTTTAAAATGCGCTCACTATTACTCTTCTTTTTAGGCGTACCTATTCCAATCATTATCCTGATTGCACTGTTCTTCCATTAATCGCTTTTTAAAACATAAATGCCCTGACGGGCATTTATGTTTTTTTCTTTTTTTACCACGCCTTCATTCAGCCGCGCGGTTTATCCGTTGCGGATCCTGCCATCGATTCCCGGCTGCGGTTTACCAAACAGATAGCCCTGGGCGAGATCGCAGCCCAGCGCCTGAAGACTTTCCAGCTGTTCCTGCGTTTCGACCCCTTCTGCAACCGCCTTCATATTAAGAGACTTCGCCATACCGGTGATCAGTTTGATGATGGTCAGGGCGTCGTCCTGGTCAGATATCGAATGCACAAAGGATTTATCGATTTTAATTTTATCGAAGGCGAGCTTACTCAACCGCGAAAGGGAAGAATATCCCGTACCAAAATCATCAATGGAGATTTGCACGCCACGGGCTCTGAGCATGTTGAGAGTATTGAGCGGAGTATCGTTATCGGTAAAGAGAGAGGATTCCGTCACCTCCAGCTCCAGACGATTGGCCGAAAGCCCTGTCTCCTCCAGAATAGAGAGCACGATGCCGGCAAAGGCTTTGCTGCTGAGCTGGATAGGCGAAACATTCACGGAGATTTTTGCCGGAACCGCCCAGGTCGCCGCTTCCCGGCAGGCGATTTCAAGCACCGACCTTCCCAGTTCGTTAATCATGCCTGTTTTTTCAGCAACGGGAATAAAGCTATCGGGCGACAGAAGGCCCTTTAATGGATGCACCCAGCGAACCAGGGCTTCATAGCTGTAAATTTCCCGGCTGAACGAATCGACAATGGGCTGATAATAAACCACGAATTCTTTATTCGCTAAGGCCATCGCCAGATCGTGCTCAAGGGTTCTGCTCTCCTGCAGCTTTTGTAACATGATCGGCCGGAAGACTTTTATCTGACCGGGGCCCTCTTTTCTAGCTTCATACAGGGCCAGATCGGCAAATTTATAGAGAAAGTCGGAGCGGCGCTCCGTGTCTGAGATAACAATCCCGACACAGGTGGCGATATTAATGATGGTGTTATAAATAGTGTACGGCTGGTTGATGGAAGCACATATTTTTCGCGCGCGCGAAACGGCGCTGCTCTCTGTCAAACCGCTTGAGAGAAAGGCAAACTCATCCCCACCTAAGCGATAAAGCGTATCGGATGTCAGGCTCATGGCAATCAGGCGTTCGGAGATCTGGCGCAGCAACATATCGCCAACATCATGACCATAAGTATCATTGATCTCCTTGAAACGATCTAAATCAAACAGCATTACCGTTACAGAATCATTATTTTTTTCTGCCACCTGAATGATTTTCTTTATATTTTCCCAGAAAAACTGGCGGTTATTCATTCCTGTCAGCGAGTCATGGTAAACATCATATTCCAGTTGCGTATTCTGGATTTGCAACTTTTCCTTAGATTTTTGCAGCTCTTCAGCAAGGCTTTTGACCTGAAGATGCGCCGTCAGAATATTTCTGTTCTGGAAGAATATAAGTACCCCAAGAATGCCGCTCAAAATGATGAGCAATAAAGAAGCTGCTGAATAAATATAATATAACGTCTGTATTTTAAGATTAGCTTTATTGATCGAGTTAATATCATTATCTAATGCACTGGATGACAGGCGGCTTAAAGGGGCATCAAGCAGGTGCATTTGAATCAGGTATGTCTGGAGCTCTGAACGATCCATTTTCTCAAGATTAGCGTCCAGTTCTTTGAGAATATTTTCTATATTTACCGCCAGTTCATGATGGGCTTTATTGCTGGCGATATAGCGCCCCAGATCACCCTCTTTCATTAAACCGCTTTGGCTGAGCATAATGTCAAGACGCAAGCGCACGTCGTCTATCGTCAATGCGTCAATACCGTTGGCGTAAAGACCAAGCGTTGATTCGAATCGATAAAATTCTGATACCAGCTGAGCTGCAGACCATGAGTCCGTATAGTGCGTCAGTTTTTGAAGCTCTTGTTGCCTCTCGTGCACAAGAAAAGAGATATATCCCGTAGAGATAAATAGGAAAAAAATGATGCCCGCCAGTATCCTGTTCATGTTGCGCTTCTGAACTCCTACTCAATATTCATTTTGCTGACCTGCCATGCCGATCGTGAATAATAAATTTGATTATTCAGCTCGTGCAGGCTGTCATAGGGATACACAATGAATAGCGGGCCTTTGTCACGGATACGCATGTATTCACCGTTGACTTTCAAGGCAAGGATAACGTTGTATTTTTTGAAATCACTGAGCGGGATAACGGTGGTATAGTCATTGAGCGCAATGACCTTAGCAACGGTGCCTTTTGCTCCAACGTAATCCATGATTTTTTGCAGCGGCACACCCGTAAAGGTTGTACGTCCATTATACCAGGGCGAAGTGGTCTGAAAACTGACCATCCCGAGTTTCTCAAGGCTGGCGACATCGAAAACGGCTTTACCCTCTTCGTTTGTATTTTGAATATTACCGGACAGGGTTAAAAGGGCTTTACCGGCAGGTTTGGGTAGTTCACCCGCCCAGGCATGGGTGGCAACCACAAAGCTTAACAACATAACAATAAACCGCATACTAACCTCACCTATCTGCCGGATATGAAAGAATTATAATTTAGTTAACGTGCTATTAATATATGCTCCCTGCCTATTATTGCAGCAACAAAATCATTTATACAATAAATCATTAAAATCAATAAGTTAAATTTTTACTTCTTTTAAAAATGATTAAGTAAAGTCTGTACATTTATTTCAGTTAGGGCAAATTTTATTGGATCTGTACAAAAAATAACCTACCCACTTATATAATGCAATTAAACACACAGAAATATAAAGGTTTAAATTTTATCACTACTCAGTGAAAGCCAGATGAGGGCGGGAGAATCATTACCTCCTACCCGTTCATAAACCGTTTTTTTCCAGCTGCTGTCGCTTTTTGTTATCGGCGGCGATAATCATTGCTATTCCGGCCAGCACCGCCAGCGTGCAAAGCAACATCCGCAGATCCGGTACCTCGCCAAGAAATAACACGCCCCCTGCCGCCGCAATACACGGAACGCTCAGCTGCAGCGTGCTGGCGGTTGCTGAAGAGAGCGTGGCGACCAGGGCATACCAGAGCACGTAGGCAACGCCAGATGCCAGCCCGCCGGAAAGCAGGGCCAGGATGATGCCGCTGGCGTCAATATGGACTGGCGCCTGTCGTATCAGGCTCACAACGAGAATAACCGGCAGGCTCAGGATGAAATTTCCGCTCGTCGTTCCCGCCGCAGCCTGGATATTTTTACCGCGCAGCGAATAAGCTCCCCACGCGAGGCCAGAGGCCACCATCGTAATGGCCGCCGCTAGCGGAGGTGCCGTCGCGCCAGGAAGCAGTAAGGTAATAATGCCCCCTACGGCAATAAGGATCCCGTAGGCCTTATAGCCACTCAGTTTCTCGCCTTTTACCACGCTCCAGCCGATCATACAGACCTGAACTGCGCCAAACAGCAGCAATGCACCTGTTGCCGTATTGAGCTGGACGTACGCCAGCGAGAAAAAGAGGACATAGGCGCACAGCAGCAGGGCGTCGATGATTTTCCAGCGTATCTCTTTCAACCTTCCCCGCGCCAGATGCCAGACAAACAGCACTGCCGCTCCCCCCAGCAATCTCAGCATGCTGAAGGTTTCAGGATCGGCATGGCCGTTCTTCAGGGCAATGCGGCAGAGAATGGAGTTCGCTGCAAATGCAGTTAAGACAAAGAGAACCAGCAACAGCTTTTTCATACCCTTCCTGAGAGAGACCGTTCCGGACCGACGGTGGGATCGTGAGTTTGTCTATTCACTTTACTGTAAAACCGCGCTTTTGCGGACGGTCATCTCCACCGCCCAACGCAGAGATTAAAAAAAATCCCGGCGATATGGTTGCATAATAAAACCAAATGGCGCACAGTTTATTTAGTTTCATATTAAAACCACTCTCCCCCTTCAAGAGGTACGACAATGACTACGCAACGTTCAACGGCTTTGATTACAGGTGCATCTTCCGGGATTGGCGCGGTCTACGCCGATCGTCTCGCCGCTCGCGGTTACGATCTGGTGCTGGTGGCCCGCCGGGAGGCGCGTCTGCTGACGCTGGCGGAACAGCTCAGGCAGCGCTATGGCGTGAAGGTCACCACCCTGACGGCAGATCTTACCGATGAAAGCGGGATCCGCGCCGTGGAAGAGATGTTGCGCAACAACGCCGCTATCGACACGCTGATCAACAATGCCGGTACTGCGCAAATGGCGCCGTTTCTCGCGGGGGACGTGGCGCAGCATCAGGCGATCAACATGCTCAACACCACCGCGCTGATGCGCCTCACTTATGCCCTGCTGCCGCGTCTGGCGCAAAACAACCGCGGTACTTTGATTAATATCGCCTCGGTACTGTCGATCCATGCCCGGGCGGGCAGCGCGCTGTACAGCGCCACCAAAGCCTGGGTGCTGAATTTTACGCGCGGATTACAGGAGGAGTTTGCCGACAGCCAGGTGCGTATCCAGGCGGTACTGCCCGCAGCCACGGCCACGGAGATCTGGGAGCTGTCCGGCATCAGCGCCGACGCTCTGCCCGCCGGGTCGGTGATGACCACCGACAATATGGTGGATGCGGCGCTGGCGGGGCTCGATCAGGGCGAGCTGATCACCATCCCGCCGATGCACGATGAAGCCCTGTGGACGCGCTACGAAGAGGCGCGGCTGGCGCTGTTTGCCAGCGCCCGCACCGGCGAACCCGCCCCCCGCTACCTGACACGCTGAAAATTGCGCGGATTGCCCCCCGCCTCTGGGGGGCTTTTTAGCAGGCGACGGTCAACGCGTTAAATCCCGAAATTTGCGGTATATTTTCCCTTTACCTTCTTTCACGTTGATAAAGGGATAAGACAATGCCGGTCGACTGTATTATTACTGCCGCAGGACTCTCCTCCCGCATGGGAACGTGGAAAATGATGTTACCCTGGCGCGAGGGGACCCTTCTGGATGCCAGTATCAACAACGCCCTGCAGTTTTGCTCCCGCATTATTCTCGTCACCGGTTTTCGCGGCCAGGAGCTACAGGCGCGATATCAGCACCGGGAAAATGTCACCCTGGTTCATAATCCCGATTACGAAAACGGACTGGTCAGTTCGGTGATAACCGGTGCCCGGGCGGTAAGCACGGATTACTGTTTTATTACCCCTGGCGATCTGCCCTGCCTGGACGGGGAGATTTACCGCCAACTGTGGGCATTTCGCACCGGGGGGGCGATCCTGCCGCACTATCACGGTACGCCCGGCCACCCTGTGTTGATTGATCGCGCCAGCCTGCAACAGGCGATCTCCCGTCCGGCTATCCGCAGCATGCGCCAGGCCCTGATGCAGGGTAAACACCAGCACGTGGCCCTCGATCGCCCGGAGATTATTGTTGATATCGATACCCCTGACGATTTCAGAAGCGTGCAACAAGGGAGTTAACGCTCCCCGCGTCACGTTACTATTATACTGTCGCGGCTTTTTTTACTCTCTGGCATAGTGAAAAGAAGGCCCCTCACCCAACAGGATAAGAACCATGCTTGAACTCCGCCCGAACTGCGAATGGTGCGATCGTGACCTGCCTCCTGATGATCTGGACGCGCGGATCTGCTCCTTTGAGTGCACCTTCTGCGCGACCTGTGCCGACACCCACCTTAACCATCGCTGCCCTAACTGCCAGGGGGAGCTGGTGCGCCGCCCGGTGCGTCCGGCAAATAAGCTGGTAAACGCGCCGGCCTCCACCGTGCGGGTTCATGCGCAAAAAAGCGCCTGAACCGCCTTCTGACGACGAGAGAAACCATGATCCAGCTGCAGACCATTCCTGCGCCACGTACCTTCACCGATGTGGCTCCGGTGTTGCTTACCGATGCCACCCTGCTTGAGCGCAAAAATAAAGTGCTGGCCCGCATCAACAAGGCGGGCTATGACGCCCTGGTGATCTATGCCGACAAAGAACACGGCAGCAACTTTGAGTACCTGACCGGGTTTGTGCCGCGTTTTGAGGAGGGTCTGCTGATTCTGGAAAAGAGCGGCGCGGCGACGGCGATCCTCGGCAATGAAAATCTGAAGATGGCCCGCCATTCCCGCATTCCGGTTACCCTCAGACACTGCCCGTTCTTCTCGCTGCCCAACCAGCCGATGGATAATGAAATCTCGCTGGAGTCGCTGTTTCGCGAAGCGGGTCTGCATGCGCATGGCCGAATCGGACTGGTGGGCTGGAAGATGTTTACCGCAGCCGGGGCGGATAACAGGCCGCTTTTCGATCTGCCTTATTTTATCGTCGAAGCGCTGAAAAACAGCACCGATGCGACCCTTGAGAACGCCACACACCTGTTTATCGGCGGCGATAACGGCGCCCGCATCACCAACAACGAGAACGAAATCGCGCATTATGAATATGGCGCAAATCTGGCCTCGACCTGCATCCTGAACGCCATGGACGCGGTGGAGTCGGGGATGCGCGAAACCGAACTGGGGGCGCGGCTGGCGGCAGAGGGCCAGTATCAGACGGTGGTGACCATTGCCGCCGCCGGACAGCGTTTTGAGAAGGCAAATTTCTACCCCACCTATAAAAAGCTGGAGCGCGGGCAGCCGCTGTCGATGACCACCGGCTTTAAGGGTGGGCTATCCAGCCGGACCGGGTTTGTGATTGCTGACGAGAGCGAGCTGCCGGACGGCCAGAAAGATTATCTGGATCGGGTGGCGAAACCCTATTTTGCCGCCCTCGCCAGCTGGCTTGAGCAGATTAAAATCGGCATGCCGGGCGGCGAGCTGTATGCCCATATCGAACAGGTGCTCAATAAAGCGCAATATGGCTGGCATCTTAATCCCGGGCACCTTAGCGCCGACGAGGAGTGGATGTCCTCCCCCATTTACCCGGGCTCTGCCGAGACGTTAAAAAGCGGCATGATCCTGCAACTCGATATTATCCCCTCGGTTCCTGGCTATACCGGCGTAAGCGCCGAGGAGAGTGTCGCCCTGGCGGACCAGGCCTTGCAGGAGAAAATTCAGGCGGCGTACCCGGATCTGTGGGCGCGGATTACCAGCCGCCGGACGTACATTCGCGAGGTGTTAAACATCAATCTGGCGGATGAGGTGATCCCGCTCTCGAATACGGTGGGTTATCTTCGTCCGTTCCTGCTGGCGAAGGAGATGGCGTTTACCTGTTGAAGTTTGTTGGTGCTCCGCTATTGGCCCGGCAAGCGTAGCGCTGCCGGGCCTTTGAGGGCAATCAACCTTACTGCAATGCTGCAAGAATGCGGTACGCTGCCTTGACCCGCTCGCTGTTGGGGTAACTTTTATTCGCCAGCATCACAATGCCAAGGTTCTTCTCAGGGATAAAGGCGATGTAGCTGCCGAATCCGCCGGTCGAGCCGGTTTTGTGTACCCATGAGGCCTGCACCGGCGGCTGTGGAGGCGCGATAGCGGTGGCCTCGCGGGCGGCCAGGGCATATTTATTATCGGCCCCCTGCTCCAGCGTCCGGGAGGAGACCGGCCAGTTGAGCATCTCCCAGCCCAGCCCCTGATACATATCCCCCACCTGCCAGTAGCGTGACTGGGCAATCTCCACCCCTTTTTTCAGCGATGCGTCTTTAATGCTGTCCGGTTGCAGGTTGGCCTGTAGCCAGCCTGCCATATCCACGATGGAGGTTTTTACCCCGTAGGCTTCGGCATCAAGCATCCCTGGCGAGACGTGCACCGCCTTACCGTCCCGGTAGCCCCAGGCATAGTTCGCCTGTTCGCTTGCCGGTACGGTTACCCAGGTGTGGCTCAGCTTCAACGGCTCCAGCACCCGGCGGGTGAGCGCCTGCTCGAAACTCATCTTTGAGGGCTTAACCGCCAGGGCGCCGAACAGGCCAATACTGGCGTTGGCGTAGAGGCGTTTAGTACCCGGCGTCCATGCTGGCTGCCAGGTCTGATAGTACGTTTGCAGCGCTGCGGCATCGGTCACGCTCTCCGGTACCTGGAGCGGGAGTCCCCCTGCGGTGTAGGTCGCCAGATGCAGGAGGCTGATGCCCTGCCACTGCTTGCCTGACAGCGCGGGCCAGTACTTGCTGGCCGGATCGTTGAGGGCAATTTCCCCGCGCGCCACCGCATCGCCGCCGAGCACCCCGGTAAAGGTTTTACTCACCGAGCCCAGCTCAAACAGGGTTTGCCGCGTGACGGGCTTTTTCCCGGCGACATCGGCCAGCCCTTGCGTGAAGAAATAGGTCTGGCCCTTGTAGATGACCGCAACGGCCATGCCCGGGATCGACTGGTCGTTCATCAGCGCGGTAAGAGTAGGTTTCACCGCCTCCGCGACCTGCGCCTCCTCCGGGGAAGTGGCCAGAGCAGAACCAGACAGGCAAACGAGGAGCGTACAGAGCAGGGATTTTTTCATCGTTATGATCTTTAGCGAAAAGTGAGAGCGCTATTTTGCAGGCCTGACGGGAAGATGTAAAACGGGCCCCCGTGAACCGATGCCCGTTCGCAGGACTAGTTATACTCCAGCGCAAAGGTGGCAGTGGTGTTTGCCCAGCCCGCCGTCACGGTCGGGTCAGTCTGTACCAGCTGGGCAACAAAGTGGAAAGGCTGGGCGCTGGCCGCATTTGTCGCGGTCACCTGTCCCAGACCCGGCAGGTTTCCGGCCTCGTTGATGTGCAGGGCGGTGCCCGCGACCGGCGCACTGGCGCCATTATTGCCATAGCTCAGCCTGACCCCCACGCCGCTGGCGCTCGACGGTGACGGGGTAATGGCCAGCGTATCGGTGACGCCGGTGGCGGCTGGGGTGCCGAAAAAGCCAATTTTGATCTGCGCCGGCTGCGAACAATAGACTGGAATGGTCAATGTCTTCGCCGTCCCCGCCGTCTGCCCCACTCCTTTAAAATCGGCGCGGTTAACCTTGCCTAAATCGACAAAAATGGTCGGAGTCGTGACATTACAACTGCCCACCGCACCGATATCCACGTTCATCGCCGTCAGGTCGGCGCTGATGGGCGTGCCGGTTGTGCCTGAGCCGGGAATATCGACATAGAGTTTACCGACCGCCCCCAACGGCGAGGCGTTGGTGTGGTTGCCGCTGACCAGGCTGACGTTGCCGGTTTTAAAGAAGGTGATAAACGCCTTCACCACGATATGTTCCTGGTGCAGCAGCGCGGGATTCTCGCTGCTGTTACAGACCTCCGTCTCATGCATACCGGAGCCATCCAGGTAGTGGATCGGCCCGCCGTTACACTGAAAGCCCAGGGCATAGCCGATACCCGGAATGGCCGACTCAAACACCATTCGGCCATTGATGAAGGTCTCATTCCCGGTGCGCTCCTGTTCATATTTCACCGCTATCGCCCCGGCCTGCCGGGCCTCCTGATCGCAGCTAAAACGAAACCCGCTGCCGCTGTCGGCCATGATACTGGTCATCTGGGTGTTGTTACGCAGCGAAGGCAGGTATTTGATGTTCTGAACGTTAATCGTCATCTGGCCGGTATCGCCATTGCAGGCTGCCGCCCATACGCCAGGGCTGAACAGCCCGGCGACCGTCAGAAGTAAACAGACTAACCGCATGGTTAATATCCTCATTGTGATAAACAGGCTGCCTCAATACGCTTTACCGCATCCGGCTGGTCGGCGGCGATGTGGAAAGGCAGCGTGCAGCGGTGGGCCTCCCCTTTGTCATTCCAGTTCACCTCCAGGGTGCCGGTATCCGGAATACCGCTCAGGTAGACCGTTCCGCCGTCGGCCACCATGCCGGTGGCGGCGTTGCGATCGCCAGCCAGCTGGGCGCTGGCGCCAAACGGCACTGGCCCCGAACGATCATGCAGGGTAAACAGCACGCGATGGCCGATATGGGTCCGGAAGTTTGCCTCGACCACCGCCCCACCGCCGGGGATCACCGTCGCGCCGAACTGTTCGACGTCGGTGTCGCTGGTCATCGTTTCGGTATCAAGGGTAATGACGTTTTTGTGCCAGGCCGTCAGCGCAGGCACCACCGCGTAACCCCGCCAGTCGGTATGAACGTTGCTGCCGTTCTGAACAGCCACGTTGACCGCTCCCGGTGCACGCACGATGGCAAAGCTGTCGCCCAGACTCTGCCCCAATGTGATGCCATGCGGGTGCGCGACGATGGAGCCCGACGCCCCCCAGGTGAGCTGGCTGCTGTCGCGATCGTGCCGATAACCCAGCTGCGCCTGGCCATAGCCCCCGTGGTAGTCGAGGGATGCGCCGCTGTTACTCCCCTGCCCCTGGCTGGCGTAGCCCTGTTGCACGGCGTAGTAGAGATTCGGGCTCTTCGGCACCGAGCCATACATCGACACCTGGTGCGAGGTATAGCCGCGATTATCCGACGAGGTGGTGTAGCTCACCGAACTGCTGGCAAGCGCCCCCCCTAGCGGAATGGTGATATTGAAGGACCAGGAGCGATCGGGATTATTGTGTCCGCTGGACTGGGTGTAGTAGTAGCCCAGCCCCCAGGAGATCCCTTTCCAGGCGCTGTAAAAACCGGCATGGAGCGTTTTGTCGCTGCTCTGGTTGTGCCAGTAATCCTGAACGTAAGCGGACAACGACAGGTTACCCATCTCGCCGAGTGTCTGGCTGATGGCAACCTCTTCCCGGGTGCGTTTGTTATCCACCAGCCCGTAACGTTTCTCCAGCCTCATCGCCTCACTGAAGTCGTAAAACCCGCTGGAGGAGTAGCGGTAGCTGGCGAGGCTGAACGAGGTGCCCACCCGGGCAAAACTTTTCTGATACTGCGCCCGCAGGGAGTGGCCGCGGTAGCGCTTGCCGGAGGGAGTGGTGGTACCCGCCAGCGTCACGTCGGTGCCAAGCGAGCCCAGTTCCCCTAAGCTATGCCCCACCCCGAGGGCCAGCGCGTGATAATCGTCGGCCAGTTGCGTGCCACCAAAAAGGGTAAAGGCTGCCGGTAAACCGTAAAACAGCGTGCTCTGGATAAACGCCGGGGTGCGGCTCTCATCCTTGCCTGCGTGAAAGCGCCCGGCGCTGAGGCTGTATTTTATCCGCTCCTCCCGCAGCATAAACGGCACCGACGAGAACGGCTGGGTAAAGGTGCGCTCTGAACCGTCGCTCTCCTTCACGTTGACCTCCAGGTCGCCGCTCTGCGCGGTCGGGTAGAGATCCTTAATGGCAAACGCTCCCGGGGAGACGTAGGTTTCGTATATCACATAGCCATGCTGGGAGATGGTCACTTTGGCGTTACTGTGGGCCACGCCGCGGATCACCGGAGCAAAACCGCGCTGGCTGTCCGGGAGCATCTCTTCATTTGACATCAGCTGGACGCCGCGAAACTGCACGCTGTCAAACACCTCCCCGCTGGTGTAGGTATCCCCAATCCGCAGCTGGCTTTTCAGCGGGGCGACGTCCCGTTGCAGGTATGTACTGAGCGACTGCCAGCGCCGGGTGGAGTCATACTGCATGGATGAGGTATTGCGCAACCGCCACGGCCCGAGGTTCACCCCGCTGCGCAGGTTGAGAAAGGTGGAGCGACCGTTATGGGTGGATTGCCCGGTTTGCGCGCCGGAGAGCGTGTAGTCGACAAACGCCGCCGGTATCCCCTCATCCCAGCGTGCGGGATCAATATCCCCCTCGCGCTGAACATTCATTGCCGCCTGGGGAATACTCAGGTTCAGCCGCTGGGTCGGGAAGTCGAACCGGCTGCTGGCGTCGGGGATGTACTGGTCGATACGGGTGAAGGTCTCCCCGTCGTGCAGACGTTCAAATGAGGAGAACGCGCTGACATTGACGCCATATTCCGCCAGCTGGGCCGCCGTCAGCACCGGCGCAAGGGTACCATTCTCCTCCACGAAGGTAATGTTGCCTTCACTGACCTGCTGGTCATTGACCCAGATGGTGACCGGCCAGGTGCCGGGCTGCTGCCCGCCCGCGGTGGCAAAATAGTGCAGATCGGCAGTTTTTTGCTGCGGTGAGCTCAGCTCCAGCGCCGCCGGATCGAAGTAATCTTCTGCCCGCACCATCCCGGGCCTCGAGAGCATCAACAGCGCAGTGGGGAGCGTTGCCAGCAGTAACGCACCGTCGCGGCGTGAAGTGTTCGTTTTCACCCTCGCCCCCGGTTACTGCTGCGCGGCGTCAGTGATACCGCCAGAGTCGTTAATGGCGCGCCACGTCACCTGCCCGGTGCCGACACCCGTCCACGTCTGGCTGCTCTGAGGCGCGATCATGCCCGGTTCGGGGATCGCTTTGCCGCCAACCGTCAGGCTGTAGAGGGAGACATAAAACGGCGTCGGGTTATGCGCCACCAGCCGGTTACCCTGCCGGGTAAAGGTCAGTTTCTGCCAGGCGTCTTTAGCCTCGCCCAGCCCTTTTGGCCGCCAGAAGAGCTTGAACTTCGATTTCACGTTGATCTGGAGCTTGTTGGACGCCGCTTTTTGCGTTGGGGCGATGTTTTTCACGCACAGCCAGTACACTGACTCCCGGTCTGTGGGTAATGCGCCCCCGGTAAAGCTTATCCGCAGGACGTTCTCCTGCTCAGGATCGAGGCGAAAGAGCGGCGGCGTAACCACAAAAGGCACCGGGCGTTTATCGTCTGCGGCCTGGTTTTCCACCCACGACTGCACCAGATAGGGAACGCGGGTATCCATGTTCGTCACCGTAATGGTGGCTTCGCGTTTTCCTTCCTCATAGATCACGCGAGTTCCGCCCATCACTACCCCGGCCTGCGCGGTGGCGCAGACCAGAAGAAAAGCGGTCATCACAGCGGCAAAAAGCTGTTTCATCGTGCAGGTACCATTGGACAAAAAAGAGAATGAACAGGCGCAGGGCCTGCTCATGCGGGGATCAGTTGTAAACCATCAGGAAGTTTGCAACGCCATTAGCCGCACCCGGGGTAACGGTCTTCTCTGTAGAGACGTAGTCGGCGGAAAAGGGTACCGTGGCCTTGCCGGAAGCAACCGGAACGCTCGCTGAAACCGTCCCCAGGGCAACCTGAGAGCTGGATGCGCCGTTGTTATACAATTTGATACCCACACCTTTCGCCCCACCGGCCACCGCCAGCAGGGTGGCATCAAGGGCATCTTTTTGACCATCGAACAGCACGGCAACCGTCGTCACCGACGCCGGACAGTTATCTACCTCAATTTTGAAAGGGGTTTTAGTCGTTTCGGTGCCCGCTGCGGTGAAATAGCTTGCGCCCCATTTCCCCAGGTCCACCTGCACGTCTTTGCTTTTGGTGGTGATATTGCAGGAGGCGTCGACGATTTCACCGCTGAACTCCACAATCCCGCCGGTGTTTTGCGTACCCGCGGCAGCACCCGGATTCGTGGTCATATTATTGGAAAATGCGGCACCAGAGGCCAGCGTGCCCGCCAGAATTGCAGCTACGCGAAATTGATTCTTCATTATTACGCTCAACTTGACTTGTTATTCATGATGACGTTGACCGATGCCCTCCGGTCCTAAAACTCATCCCTTCTGCGTTTCCCTTTAAATTAAAATGCCTCTCCCGGCTAACCAGAGAGCATTATTTCCCTGATTAATCGCCCTTTATTTAAAATAAAATGCGTTTAATCCACCTACGCGCATAAAAATGATATTTCCCGTATCACTAAAAAACAACCGGGTATCTGATGCGCAAAATAGCCGCCCCGGCAATGTTGACATGTCAACATTGACATCATTGATTAATCTTAATATTTTTGTATTTCCTTGCACTGCAATGGTGAGAAATGGCTACATAAAAATAACATTCAGCCCTATAAATTGGCTATCTTTGCAATTATACCCAAGAGGAAAACTAGCAGTGAAATTAATATTAAGATAAATCTCATAACGAGCTAATAAACAAAAAAAACCGAATATTAATGTTTACATTAAAATACCAATATAGACAACTTAAGTGTTATTACCAATACCCTGAGCAGGGTTTAAAATAAAGCCCGCTTCATGTTTTACTGCCATTATCTGGCGCAACGATAAAGCCGCCCATGTCACGGTGCGCATCGTGTCCCCCGCCACATACTCACGGCACACCTCACCCGCAGGAACAGCAAAAAAGTGAAAGTGTTTGTCGATTTTCTGATGGCGCATCTTTCAGCAACGTCGCAAAGTGAATAGCGTAATCATTAAAGCGTTGCGTCTGACGCAACGGACTTTTGCATAAACGGCAGGTTCAGTTATCGTTATCTCTGCGTTATGTTGATGAATATATAAGGGTAAAAATCGCCCTCCCCTGTTTCTAACGCTGCAATCTGGAGTGACATGTATGTCTCAACCCAAGCTGTTTACACCGTTACGTATCCGCAATCTTGAACTCGACAATCGCATCGTGATCGCCCCCATGTGTCAGTATTCTGCCGAAGAGGGCTGCATGAATGACTGGCATACCCTTCACCTGGGGCAACTGGCCCTCTCCGGCGCGGGTCTGCTCACCATTGAGGCGGCAGCCGTCTCCCCGGAAGGCCGCATTACCTACGCTGACGTCGGGCTCTATGATGACAAAACCGAGGAAGCGATGGGCCGGGTGCTGGACACCCTGCGTAAGTGGTCCGATATTCCTGTTGGCATCCAGCTGGCCCACGCGGGCAGAAAAGCGTCAACGCACAAGCCGTGGGATCATCGGGGACAGCAAATTCCACCCGACCAGCAAGGGGGCTGGCAGACGTTAGCCCCTTCCGCAGTGCCTTACAACGAGGGCTATGTCCCGCCAACCGCTCTCGACAGCGAGGGCTTAGCCGAAATCCGCAACCAGTTCGCTGAGGCCGCAAAACGTGCTGCCAGACTGAATATCGATCTGATCCAGATCCACGCCGCCCACGGCTATCTGCTCCATCAGTTTTTATCGCCGCTCTCAAATCAGCGCACGGATAATTACGGCGGTTCGCTGGAAAACAGAGCCCGGTTCCCACTGGAAATTGTCGACGCGGTGCGGGAAGCCTTCCCGGCGGAGAGAGCCATCAGCGTGCGTATCTCCGGGACGGACTGGGTGGAAGGCGGATTCAACCTTGAAGAAGCGGTTGAGTTCTCCAGAATGCTGGAAGCGCGCGGAGTTGACGTGATCCACGTCTCCAGCGGCGGTCTGCACCCGAATCAGAAGATTGAGGTCTATCCTGGCTATCAGGTGCCGCTGGCAAGGGCAGTGAAAGCTGCGGTAAATATTCCGGTGGTGGCGGTGGGATTAATCACCGAGCCCGAGCATGCGGAATCTATCGTAGCCAGCGGGGATGCAGATTTTATTGCCATCGCCCGCGGCGCGCTCTATAACCCGCGCTGGCCATGGCATGCGGCAGCGGCGCTGGGCGCCCAGGTCCATGCGCCGGAACAGTATCTGCGTTGCCAGCCGCACACCCTGAAGAACCTGTTTAAGTCCTGATGTTTCGGATACCCGTGGCATCACGGGTATCCTTCCCCGCCTAAAAGCAGGATCATTTACAACTCGTTAACCTAGTCACAATTTCTTAACTTTCCCCGCGCTTCTCTTGACTGTTTCTGTATCAGTCGTAAAACTCTTGAAAAAGTAAAACGTTTTACTTTTTAATAAAACTGTCGCGGTATTCATGCTTTTTCCGTGATTTTCAGTGGGTTAAACGCTACTGGGATACATCATGAAACACGTAGAAGAGTTCGATAGTACGCTGGCCGGTGTGAGTGTTACGCCTGAGCCAGGCCAAACAGAAATTTCATCGCTGGCAAGGGGGGCGATAAAAAAAGCCAAATTTCGGTTGATGCCCCTGATACTGCTGATGTATCTGCTTGCGTTTATAGATCGCTCAAATATCGGCATGGCCGCGTTAACCATGAATCAATCCCTGGGGTTAACGCCTGAACATTTTGGGTTTGCTGTGGGGATATTTTCCTTCGGGTATATCCTGTTTGAAATTCCCAGCAATGTGCTGCTGGAACGATACGGTGCACGCTTCTGGTTAGCCCGAATCATGATCACATGGGGCATTATTTCCATGGCGATGGCGTTTGCACAAGGCGTGGTGACGCTTAGTATCCTGCGCTTTTTACTGGGCGTGGCCGAGGCGGGGCTGGCGCCAGGTATTGTTTTCTATCTCACAACCTGGTTTCCCAAAAAGGAGCTGGCTAAGGTCTTCTCCATTTACTATTTAGGGGTTCCGCTGGCTGCTATTATCGCCAATCCGATCTCGGGTTATATTCTCGATAATTTTCATAATGTTGGGGGGCTGGAGAGTTGGCAGTGGCTATTTTTAATTGAAGGCTGCCCGCCTGTCATCTTATCCGTTGTGGTTTTTCTTTATCTTACCGATAAACCGTCTAAAGCGTCCTGGCTTAAACCCGAAGAGCGTCAGGCTTATCAGGACCTGATGGAAAAAGACCAGGAGGCGACCTTGTCCGCCGGACACTCCGGTTTCAGGGAAATGATCAAAGACCGACGGGTCTGGCTGCTGGGGATGGCCTATTTCTTTACCGTCATTGGTCTCACAGGCCTCGGTTTCTGGATGCCGCAGTTCATCAAGCGCTTCGATTACTCTGATACTGTTGTCGGCATGCTGGGCACGATTCCCTATATCGCAGGCGCGGTGGTGATGTGTTGGTGGTCGAATCACTCTGATAAAACCAATGAGCGAACCTGGCATTTTATTCTTCCATCGCTGCTCTTTTCTGTCGGATTTGTGGTCGCCGCTATCAGCGACTCACCCGTGATATCCATGGTGGGGTTAACGCTTTCGACGGTGGGTATGCTGTCATGCGTGCCGACGTTTTATACCCTTCCAGCATCCTTTCTTACCAGCCGAGGCTGTGCCGGTGGCATGGCACTGATTAACTCAATTGGCAATATTGGTGGGTTCTTCGGGCCCTTCCTGGTTGGCCTCGTTATCTCGATTTCCGGTAAATCACAGAGCGGTCTCTATCTGTTAGCGGTCCTGGTTTTGTTCTCGCCGTTGCTGATTTATCTCATGAGCAGAAATCGCCGTCAGATTGCTGGCTGGCGTTAATCCATCCCCCCTTAAAGGAGTAGAAAATGAACTTAGCAGCATTGTTAGCTGAGCGTGCCTGTGCCGCAAAATCGGGTTCAGCACAGCCTGTTCGTGTGGGCATTATCGGCGCCGGCAAATTTGGTTCGATGGTACTTGCCCAACTGCGGCACCTGGAAGGGCTGCATGTGGTGGCCGTTGCAGACCTGGATGTCCAGAAAGCCCGTGCTGCACTGGCGCGTGTGGGATGGCCAGAATCGCAGTATCAGGCGCATAACATCGAAGCAGCTTTACGCGAAGGCACAACCTGCGTCGTTGAGGATGCAGAACAGCTGATCCGGTGTGAGCAAATCCACTGCATAGTTGAAGCGACGGGACATCCTCTGGCCGGCACTCGTCACGCTCTCCATGCGGTCGAAAATGGAAAACACGTGGTGATGGTAAATGTGGAAGCCGACGTGTTGTGCGGGCCTTTGATAGCGGAACGTGCGCGCCAGAACGGGGTGATTTACAGCATGGCTTATGGTGATCAACCGGCGATCATTTGTGAACTGGTTGACTGGGCTAAAGCCTGTGGCTTTGAAATCGTTGCCGCAGGTAAAGGGATGAATTACGAACCGCGATACCGCTACTCCACACCGGATACCGTCTGGGGATTCTTTGGCTGGTCTGACGAAGAAGTTGCTGCCGGGGACTTTAACCCAAAAATGTACAACTCGTTTACCGATGGTACCAAAGCGGCCATTGAGATGGCGGCTGTCGCCAACGCAACCGGATTAGACTGTCCCGATAACGGACTGGAATTTCCCCCTGCCGGGGTGCATGACCTGGCGCGGGTCTTCTCTCCGGCATCTGATGGCGGGCGCCTGGGCCGCAGTGGGCTTGTGGATATCGCAGCCAGTCAGGAGCCTGACGGACGTGAGGTGCTTAACAATATCCGCTACGGCGTTTTCGTGACATTTAAAGCCCGGGATGAATACAGCCGGGCCTGTTTCAAACAGTACGGATTACTGACCGACCCAAGCGGCTGGTACGCGTCGATGTGGCGCCCTTTCCATCTGATTGGTCTGGAAACCAGCATCAGTATTCTCTCCGCGGTATTACGAGGAGAAGCTACCGGGACAGCATTAAGTTTCCGGGGCGATGCGGTTGCAACGGCAAAACGCGATCTCAAAGCGGGTGAGATGCTGGATGGTGAAGGTGGGTTTACTGTCTGGGCCAACGCCTTGCCAGCCAGCATCAGTGTGGCACAAGATTTCTTGCCAATGGGGCTGGCCCATCATGTCCGACTGGTGAAGGATGTCGCAAAAGATAAGGCGATTCGTTTCTCCGATGTTCATTTTGACAACAATCTGGACATCGTCGAATTACGCAAGCAAATGGTCAATCTTGCGGGATTATAAACAGGGTGATACCCGCAACGGCTACTGTTGCGGGTATATCAGGAGGACAAATGAAAAGCGAAATGCGTATTGGCTTGTTGGGTACGGGGTTGATGGGACAACCTGTGGCGCGTCGACTTGTCGCAGCCGGATATCCGGTCACGGTATGGAACAGGTCGCAAGAAAAAGCGCTACAACTGGCAAGCGCTGGCGTAAAGATTGAACAATCTGCTTCGCAGTTACTGGCTGACAGTGAGCTCATCATCTGTTTGTTAAGCGATGCAACGGCGTGCGATGAGGTGATATTCAATCACGACGCACTTCAGTACATTGGTCCAGATACAATCATCCTCATGATGAGTACCCTGTCGCCGGATATTGTGGTTGAGCAAGCACGTAAGGCCCATAGTGTTCAGGCCCACTATGTCGATATCCCTGTTTCCGGCGGAACAACAGGCGCAGAGAAAGGTTCATTATCCTTAATGGCGGGAGGAAACAGGCAGCTCATTGCTAGCCTTCGTCCTTTGCTATCACACCTGGGGAAAGTCACGCATGTCGGAGAAGTTGGAGCCGGTCAGCTCACCAAACTTGCAAACCAGATTATTGTCGCCGGAACCTTAAGTTTATTGTCGGAAGCTTTTACTCTCGCGCAACGCGGCGGCGCCGATCCAGAAAAAGTGCGCGAAGCCCTACTCGGCGGGTTTGCAGATTCCACATTGTTGCAACACCAGGGCGAACGCATGGTTAAAGGGGATTTTAAAGCTCGGGGCGCTGCAAAGTGGCAGCTTAAAGATACGCGCAGTGCGGTGGCACTGGCGAAGCAGCTTAATTTGACCCTACCGTTAACAGAAACAGTGAATCAACTCTTCAGCCAGATGATTGATGCCGGAGAGGGTGACCTGGATCATTGCGCCATTATTAAGCAAATCCAGCGTTTAAATAAGGTGGCTATTTAATCCTGGAAACACTTTCTCTTTTAACTAATATGCTATCCAGTTCGCAGGGTTTTTGCTGTTCACCGGATAAACTCAACAGTGCTTTACTGGCCAGTTCTTCAAGAGGATGTTTAATAACGCTAATGGACGGGCTCAGCAGGCGACTCCAGTGACTGTCATGATAAACGATGACGGAAAGGTCATCGGGCACAGCCAATTTTAGCTCGCGGATCCGCGACATGATGACCGGTGCGATTGACGTATTGCCAATAATGATTGCTGTCGGTGGTTCTGCAAGCGACAGCAATTCATCAAGCGACTGGCTGGCGAGCGGATCGCGAAAATTCTTTACTGCGATAAGCTGTTTATTACATTCAATTCCCTGCGCCTGCAGGCCTTTCTTGTAACCTTCCAGTCTTTGCAAAGAAGTGGATGTATTGAGGGGCCCACTTATCCACCCAATACGCCGATGGCCTTGCTCGACCAGATAAGAGGTCGCCTGGCGAGCAGAGGTTTCATTGTTAAACCCAATAACACTGGCGCCTGTAAAATCCTCCAGATAGCGATCGATAAACACGATCGCTATTCCCATATTGCTGATCGATTGCCACATATCCTTGTTAGCGCTTGTCGGCGTTGCGATGATGGCTTTGACCCGCTTTTGCATCAACATTTCCAGGCTTTCCCGCTCAAGCAAGGGATCTTCCTGCGTCGTGACCAGGATGACGTTCATCGCCATTTCGCGAGCGCGCCGTACAATGAGATCCGAAATTTCAGAGAAAAAGTCGTTACTGATGTCGGCCACAACCAAGCCGAGGGTATTGTTCAGGTTTGTCTTGAGTTCACGCGCGGCGCTCTGCGGGGTGTAACTAAGGGTTTGCATGGCAGCGATAATCCGCTGCCGGGTACGTTCGGAAACTGAACCGGTTCCGGGATTCAATACACGGGAGACAACACCGATTGATACTTCGGCTAAAGCAGCGACATCTTTGATGGTGCTTTTCTTTTTATCATTCAATGTAGCACTTAGCCTCAGGTCCGCAGAGTAGATAATTTTATGTTAGATCAATCATGTTTCGATGAAAATGATGTTAGTGGCAAAATCACGTATCGATAAATTTTATGACTGCGCTTGCCTTCAACCAGGGAAATAAGTTGCGCAAAAGACGTCAACCTTTGCTGAAAAAGTACAAAAGCAAAAAACCCTGCGATATTACTATCGCAGGGTTTTTAAATTTGGCGGAAGCGTAGAGATTCGAACTCTAGAACCCTTTCGGGTCGCCGGTTTTCAAGACCGGTGCCTTCAACCGCTCGGCCACGCTTCCAGAGTGAGGCGCACTATAAACATCTCTGGAGGTTATGTAAAGCAAAAAATTCAGGAAATTGAATGTGTTCGCCTTTTGTACAACCCCGCACGCATCATCTTCTGCTGACGACCGTCAAATTCCAGACAAGAAAAAATCGCCAGACTCATCAGAAGCAGCTATTGTCTTTTATTCAGGACTGGTATGACCACTCAACCAAGGTTTACCTATGCATTCGATAATAATACCGACAAATGAAGGCGACTCTCTCGCTGCCACGCTTTGGGAGAGAGAAGATGCCCGCGCGCTGGTTATCCTTCACCCCGCGACAGCGGTTGTACAGGAGTTTTATCAGCGTTTCGCTGAGTATCTTTACGAGTATGGATTCAGTGTCATGACGTATGACTATCGGGGGGTAGGTCGCTCTAAATCAGTCATACTCCGCAGCTGTAACGTCTCCATGTCAGACTGGATGGAGCAGGATGTGGGTTGCATCACGGCCTGGGCCAGGTCACGTTTCCCCGATCTTAGCCTGCTGGCGGTTGGGCACAGCGTGGGTGGACACGCCGTTCTGCTGTCGACGGCTACCCGGCATCTTCAGGCTGCGGCCATTGTGGCATCCCACGCAGGGGTAACCCGTTCTATAAAACAGACGGCGGAAAAAGTGCGCGTCTGGTGCTTGCTGCGCGTTCTCGGTCCACTCCTCTGCCGTATATTTGGTTATATGCCGGCAAAACGCCTCGGGTTGGGAGAAGATTTACCGGCGCCTGTCATGCTGCAGTGGGGACGCTGGAGCGCCATGCCGGGTTACTTCTACGACGATCCTGACTGGGATGCGCGTCGAAGAGCGGCTGAGGTCAGGCTCCCTCTGATGGTTATGGGGTTTGATGACGATCCGTGGGCTAATCCTGAGGCCATTACGCGCCTGATAGAGCCGGTCAAAAACGCAAAAATCGACCGCCGGGAGATCCGTCATGCGGATTTTGGCCTGCCCAGCGTAGGGCATATGGTTTTTTTCCGCACGCGCTGTGCGGAAACATTATGGCCCATTGTCGGGCAATGGTTGATGAGTCAGTGTCCGGATTGAGTGAGCAGTGAATATAAAAAGGGGCCCGCAGGCCCCATTATGATGACATTGCGCGTCAAGGAATTATTCAGGCAGGGCGTAAACCACAACCTGGTCGCCTACCTGATCCTTCAGGATAGTGTTTCCGCCCGCGACAAACGCCACATACTGACGGCCTTTGTACTCATAGACCGACGGGTTTGCCACAGCCGGGGCTTCAACCTGATCGGACCATAGCTCTTCACCGCTTTCCACGGAATAAGCGCGTACTTTGGCATCCATAGAGGCACCGATGAAGATCACCCCACCCGCGGTGATAGCCGGGCCGCCGATGGTTGGGGAGCCCCAGCTTTCCGGCATAAAGAAGCCGTACTGCTGCGAGGCGCCAACCGGACGACGCCACTTCACGTCACCCGTATGCATATCCAGCGCGACGATCTCACCAAACGGTGGTTTCCAGCACGGCATGCCCAGCCAGTTATTGGCCACCAGCAGACGCATGCCGTAAGGCGCGCCTTCCTGCGGTGCAAAGCCGCTCTCGTTACCGGCGGTTTTATCGGCTTTATCGTAATCTTCGCGGCTGTAGAGCTTCACGTACTGCACGATATGCGAGGTGTTGACGATAGCGATCTGCTTATTCGGATCGAACGCCACCCCGCCCCACTGCACGCCACCGGCGCTGTCCGGATAGGTGAGCGCCCCCTCGCCTTTGGCGGTAGGCGGTGTGTACATCCCCTCATAGGTCAGGTTATCCCACAGGCGGGAGCATTGACCGGCACCCACCATATCGGCCAGCTTCCAGATCTCCGGCTTTTTCGACTGATCAAGCAGCGGCGCAGGCTTGGTCGGGAACGGCTGGGTTGGCGAAAGTTTTTCCCCCTGCACTGAACCGTCGCCCTGCGGCACCGGACGCTCTTCGATAGGCCAGACGTCCTCCCCCGTCAGGCGGTTAACCACAAACAGGAAGCCCTGCTTGGTGGCCTGTACCAGGGCCGGGATCTGCTTGCCGTCTACGGTGATATCCATCAGCGTTGGCGCGGAGTTGATATCGTAATCCCACACGTCGTGATGCACCCACTGGCGGGACCAGACCACTTTACCGGTATTGATATCCAGCGCGGTTGTCGAGGTGCCGAGCGGGATCGCATCTACACGGTTACCGCCCCAGTAGTTAGGCGACGGAGAAGAGACCGGCAGATAAACCAGGCCGTTGGCCTCGTCGGCAGACATGTGCGTCCAGACGTTGGCCGTCCCGGTGCGCTGGCGAATCTCTTCCGGAATCGCCTCGAAGGACCATTCCCGCTCGCCGGTCTGGGCATTGATGGAAAATACGGTGCCCGGAGGGGCTTCGGCATAAGCCCAGTCTTTACCGGCCCAGCCCACCAGCAGGTGGTTACCCACCACCGTTGGCGGTTGCAGGATGGAGAGCGGGAATTTGGCGTTAACGGTGTTCCACTGATTTACATCCAGCACGCCGTTGTTCGCAAAACCGGTGCAGGGTTTGCCTGAATCGGCATCCAGCGCAAAGAGCTTGCCGTCCACGGTGCCCATATAGACGATCTTCTGGCAGGCTTCACCGGCGACTGGCTCTTTGGCCTGCCAGTAGGAGACGCCGCGGTTTTTCAGCACTGGCTGGGTTAGCGCTTTACGCGAAGACTTCGTGTCGTAGTGCCACTTCTCTTTCCCGGTGCCCGGGTCCAGCGCAATCAGGCGATCGAAAGGGGTACCGATATAGAGCGTCTCGTTAGCAAAAATGGGCGTTGCTGACCAGACGGTTGCAGGGGTGTCGCCTTTACCATCCGACACATCGCCGGTATGGAACTCCCAGATTTTGGTCAATTTACCGACGTTCTCCGCCGTGATCTGGGTCAACGGGCTGTATTTCTGCGCGTTAAGCTGTCCGTGGAAGCTATCCCAGGTGGCGGCAGAGGGCACCAGCGGGGTCGCTGGTTGCTCAGCCGAAGCCACTTTTTGTCCCTCGCTCTGCCCGGTAGAGGCTTCATCGGTGGTTTTGGTGGTTCCCGGCGCCTGTTGATCCGCTGCATCTACGTTGAGCTGTTCTTGCGTTCCCTGAGAGGCCTCAGTGGCTTTATCCTGCGCCTGCACAGAGAGTGGCGCGATCAGCAGCGCCAGCGCCGTCATGCTGACTTTCATGAAGGGGTGATGTTTATCGTTATACACGGGTGGGACTCCTCAGGCTCTGACGCGGGTATTGTGGTGGACGGGCTTGCTGCTCAGCATAATCAGACCAATCAGGCCGACCAACATCGCTGCAGTAATGATGTACTGGTGCAGCAGCGCGGCGGCGAACCCAATACCAATGAGTACCACGAGGGTGACGATAATCAGAAAGATACGCGCCCCACGGCCAGATGCGGCACGTAACATCAAGGTCAGTACCGCCAGTACTGCGCTGGCAATGGCGACGCCCAGCGCACCGATGGTATCGGTAACGCCGGTAAGGGGCGTCAGCCAGGCGTATAACGCCACCGCGACGCCAATGACCGCAGCCAGCAACAGCAATATCGTGCCAGCGCGGGAGGATTGAGAATGTAACATACCAGGAACTCCCCCTATCAAAACAAAAATTAACCAATAAATCAGGCTCGTGGATTTATGCGGCTGCGACTTGCATGGGCAATAGCGAAAAACTCAGGCAGTAAGAAAAACAGCGGCATAGATCACTAAACGTAACTGAGTATAGAAGAAGGATTTTAAAGGGGGCGTGCAAACACGGCATAGCCGCGTAGTTGGGCATAAAAAATGCCGCCTGAGGAGGCGGCATAGTGATGTTAACGAACCAGATGCAGGAAGTGGAGATGCTTTTCGTACTGGTCGAGAATATCGTTGATCAGCTGCTCCTGGTTCCAGCTCATCACGTCGTAATTCTGTCCCCCTTCTTTGAGGTAGACTTCCGCACGATAGTATCGGTGCTGCTCCGCCTGCTGTTCGTCGTTGTCTATCGCCGACAGGGCAAAGGTCGGAGAGTTATAGCCCCGCAGCCTCACCTCATAGAGGAAGTTCAGCTCGTTGCCTAAGTCCACCTCAAGGCGAATACGATCGTCTGAGGCATCGCTGATTCGGCTCACCGTGCCCTGCTTGCTCAACTCCTCCTGCACGAGGATCATCGCCGGTTTGATGACCTCATCCATAAAGCGTTTCACCAGCGATCGTTTTGGCAGATAGGCAATATTGCGTAAACGACGCTGCCACGGAATAGGATTGCGGGCCGCGGTGGGCGCAATGGTCGCCATGCTCAGGCTCTCGCGTTTGGTTAAATCACGACGCAGCGCTTTGAGTAACCCGTAGATGGAAATCAGCAGGATGATGGAAAACGGTAACGCGCTGGCGATGGTAACGGTTTGCAGCGCGCTTAACCCACCCGCGAGCAGCAGCGCAATCGCCACCACGCCCATCAGCGCGGCCCAGAAAATGCGCTGCCAGACGGGGGTATTGGCCTCACCGCCGGATGCCAGCGTATCCACCACCATCGCCCCGGAATCAGCCGAGGTGACAAAGAAGACGATGACCATCGCCATGGCGATAAACGACAGCACGGACGAGAACGGGAAGTGCTCGAGGAAGTTGAAGAGCGCCAGCGCAACGTCCTGCTGCACCGTATTCGCCAGATCCGTTGCCCCCTCGCGCATAATAAGATTGATCGCGCTGTTGCCGAAGACGGTCATCCACATCAGCGTAAAGCCCGCCGGAACAAAGAGCACCCCGGTGACGAATTCACGGATGGTTCTGCCGCGGGAGACGCGGGCGATAAACATCCCGACAAACGGTGACCAGGAGAGCCACCAGCCCCAGTAGAGCAGCGTCCAGCCACCCAGCCAGTTGCTTGATTTCGGCTCGTAGGCGTAAAGATTGAACGTCTTACTCACCAGCTCGGAGAGATAGCCGCCGGTGTTTTCCACGAAGGATTTCAGCAGCAGCACGGTTGGCCCCAGGCACAGTACCAGCGCCAGCAGCAGTAACGCCAGCCCCAGGTTAAGCTCGGACAGGATACGAATGCCTTTATCCAGCCCGGAGACCACGGAAATTGTCGCCAACCCGGTGATGACCACGATCAGGATAACCTGCACCGTTTCGTTGATGGGCACCCCAAAGAGATGATTGAGCCCGGCGTTCACCTGCAGCACGCCATAACCCAGCGAGGTCGCCACCCCAAAAACGGTACCGATAACGGCAAAAATATCAACGGCATGGCCTATCGGACCATGAATTTTGTCGCCAATAATGGGATAAAGCGCCGAGCGCAATGTCAGAGGCAGGCCGTGCCGGTAGCTGAAAAAGGCCAGGATCAGCGCAACAATGGCGTAGATAGCCCATGCGTGAAGCCCCCAGTGGAAGAAGGTCAGCCGCATCGCCTCTTTCGCGGCGGTGATGGTCTCGGGCGTGCCTACCGGTGGAGAGAGGTAGTGCATAACCGGCTCGGCCACGCCGAAGAACATCAGGCCGATCCCCATACCCGCTGAAAAGAGCATGGCAAACCAGGAGTGATAGCTGAAATCGGGCTGGGCATGATCGGGGCCAAGTTTGATATCGCCGTAGCGCGACAACCCCAGGAAAGTCACGCTGAGTAAGATCAGCGCGACCGCCAGGATGTAGAACCAGCTGGCATTGGTGAATATCTGCTGCTGCAGCAGTTTAAAATTTTTGTCGGCTACGTCAGGAAAAATTGCTGCAAAAGCAACGAGAAGGAAAATTAACAAAGCAGATGTATAGAATACCGCTTTGTTAATCTTGCTTTCAGACTTCTGGGGGGTGGTGTTATTTTCACTCATATTTTATCTATTCCATTAATCCGGATGTGAGGAATCACCTCTTTGAGGTTAGCAAATTTACGCTGCTTATGCAGGTGCTGATGGCATTGTCATCGGGTTATATCCTTGTGTTTACTGGGTTTAATTTATTGAGATCGGGTTTTTAGTTGACTGACATAATGTCATCGGACAGGTAAAACGACAAAAGAAAAAGCCCCGCGATATTGCTATCGCAGGGCTTATCTAATCTGGCGGAAGCGCAGAGATTCGAACTCTGGAACCCTTTCGGGTCGCCGGTTTTCAAGACCGGTGCCTTCAACCGCTCGGCCACACTTCCAGAATGAGGCGAACTATAAACACCTCCTTGCGCCCTGTAAAGCGTGCCCGCGATCGTTCGCCTGAAAAATAGTCAAAATGCGTTTAATCGGTTGAATAGCCAACATCCTGACCATTTTATCAGCACAAAATCACGCGCTGACCGCTCAATGTTTTTTGATATACATATCCTTGGTGAAGTAGTACCCCAGCTTATCCGGCGTAAAGCCGCCTACCCACGGCTTCACCAGATGGGTACGCACGTAGTGATAGACCGGGATCGCCGGGACATCCCGCGCCAGCAGATCTTCGGCCTGCTGGTAGTACGTACCGCGCTCGGCAGTGGTTTTCGCTTTCGCGGCATTTGCCAGCGCCTCGTCATAGGCGGCATTGCTGTACTGGCTGGTGTTCTGACTGTCACCGGTACGGAAGTTATTCAGGAATGTCGCCGCATCGTCAAAATCGGCGATCCAGGCGTAGCGCACCGCGTCAAAATTGTGGGTATGCATGGTGTCCAGCATCGTTTTCCACTCCTGGTTTTGCAGCTTCGCCTCCACGCCGAGGTTTTTCTTCCACATCGAGCTGACGGCAATGGCAATCCGCTGGTGGGATTCCGAGGTGTTATACAGGAGGTTAAAGCTAAGCGGGTGGCCATCGTTAAAGCCTGCTTCGTTCAGCAGTTTTTTCGCTTCAGCGATGCGTTTATCCAACGGCCAGCTGGCGTAATCCGGGTTTTTCAGTTTCACCCCGCCGATATCCGGCTGGCTAATCACCCACGCCGGACGCTGCCCCTGCCCCAGCACTTTCCCGGCAATAATCTCTTTATCCAGCGCCAGGTTCAGCGCCTTGCGTACGCGCGGATCGTTAAACGGCGGACGGGAGGTATTGAACTGGTAGTAGTAGGTTGCCAGCTGCGGCGAGACATCCACCTCTTTGCCCAGCGTTTTTTGCAGCTGCGCGAACTGGTTGATAGGCAGCGTATAAGCGATATCGATTTCACCCGCCCTGTAGCGGTTCACGTCGGCGGCTTCGGAGGTGATGGGCAGATAAGTCACCTTGTTAATCACCGTATGGGCATTGTCCCAGTAGCGCGGGTTGCGCTCAGCGACAATCCGCTCGTTGACCACCCACTGCTTGAGGATATAGGCCCCGCTGCCAACAAAGTGTTCCGGCCTGGACCATTTATCGCCGTAGCGACCAATCAGGACCTTATCCACCGGCACCAGCGACGGGTGCGCCAGCATGGCAAGAAATGCCGCGTTGGGCTGATCCAGCGTCACTTCCAGGGTGGTGTCGTTCAGCGCCTTCACCCCCAGGGTATCAGGGGCTTTTTTCCCCTCGGCGATATCGGCGGCGTTGACCATATGCATGTTGCCGGGGAAGCTGGCATACGGCGAGACGGTTTTGGGGTCCACCAGCCGCTGCCAGCTCCAGACTACGTCCTGGGCTGTAATCGCTGTACCGTCGCTCCAGGTAATCCCCGGGCGGAGATGGAAGGTCCAGACGGTGTTGTCTTTGTTCTCCCATTTCTCGGCCAGCCGCGGCTGGATCTCACCCTGCGGCGAGACGCTCACCAGCCCGTCGAATATATCGCTGATAATATTGAATTCGACATCGCTTTCAACTTTATGCGGATCGAGCGATGCCGGCTCATTGCCATTATTCCTGACCAGTTCCTGCTTCTCTGCCAGCTCTGTTCCTGCCGGTACACTGGCGGCGAACGCCGTTGTGCTTGCGCACAGGATGCCTGCCGTCAGTAAAGAGAGCGTAAATGTTGCTTGTGATGAGGGTTTCATGTCCTTCGCCTTATTGTTTCGTTTTGTCGACGCAAAATAACTCTTAGCGTTGAGTCAGGAATAAGGCAATATATTTCAGTGACCTATAAGAGCTTGATCTGATTAATCCTGACAAACCGGGGTTCGTGCTACATTGCGGAGGTTATGGAACATTTCATGCTACCTCAATACCTAAGATGCTGAGTAAAGATGGGTAAAACCATTTTATAACCGGCGCGTCGTTTTCTATTCTTGCCGTCAATTACATCTGTCATAAGAGAGTGACTCATGGATCGTATTATTAGTTCTTCACGCGACCGCACATCGCTACTCAGCACCCACAAGGTGCTGCGCAACACCTATTTTATGCTCAGCCTGACGCTGGCCTTCTCCGCGCTGACGGCCACCGCCAGCACCGTGCTGATGCTGCCATCGCCGGGGCTGATCCTGACTCTGGTCGGTATGTATGGTCTGATGTTCCTGACCTACAAAACGGCTAACAAGCCGGTAGGTATTTTGTCGGCGTTCGCCTTCACCGGTTTCCTGGGCTACATCCTGGGGCCAATGCTTAACACCTACCTGTCTGCCGGTATGGGCGATCTGATCGGCCTGGCGCTGGGCGGTACCGCGCTGGTCTTCTTCTGCTGCTCTGCCTACGTGCTGACCACCCGCAAAGACATGTCCTTCCTCGGCGGTATGCTGATGGCGGGCATCGTGGTGGTGCTGATCGGTATGGTGGCGAATATCTTCCTGCAGTTACCGGCCCTGCATCTGGCTATCAGCGCGGTGTTCATCCTGATCTCCTCCGGGGCGATCCTGATGGAAACCAGCAACATCATTCATGGCGGTGAGACGAACTACATCCGCGCTACCGTGAGCCTGTATGTGTCGCTGTACAACATTTTTGTCAGCCTGTTGAGCATCCTGGGCTTCGCCAGCCGCGATTAACCGACAGTGCTCTATAACAAGCCCCGCTTATGCGGGGCTTTCTTTTTTGGTAAACTGTCGCGGTTTTCGATAATTCCGTGATGATTATGCTGAACTTTGAAGGTAAAGAGATTGATACCGATAGCGAAGGCTATCTGAAAGAGACCAGCCAGTGGAGCGAAGGGCTGGCGGTGATTATCGCCGAAAAAGAGTCTATCGCCCTGACGCCAGAGCACTGGGAAGTGGTGCGCTTTGTGCGCGACTTCTATCTGGAATTTAACACCTCCCCCGCCATCCGCATGCTGGTGAAAGCGATGGCCAATAAATATGGCGAGGAGAAAGGCAACAGCCGCTATCTGTATCGTCTGTTCCCGAAAGGCCCGGCAAAACAGGCGACCAAAATCGCCGGGCTGCCTAAGCCCGTGAAGTGCATTTAATAGCGAATACCGAAGTTCACGTATTCCCGGCCGGGTTGATGCGGTTCTGACAGAACCTTTTCAACCCGAGCAATGCGCGGCCCGCCCGCCTTAAGCCAGGCGAGCAGTTTATCGACCTGTTCCGCCTCGCCGCAGGCCACCACCTCGACGCTGCCGTCATCCATATTACGCGCGTAACCGGTCAGCCCCAGCTCCGTGGCTTCTCGCTGCGTGCTGTAACGAAAGCCCACACCCTGAACCGTGCCGTGAACCCACGCGATGATGCAGACATTTGCCATACTCCCTCCCCTTATCCATGCCTGACCTGAATCCAAAGAATAGCAAATTATGGCTCCAGGTTTAGCGCAGCGTTTTGGGTAAACAGCCGTAATGCTGGCGGAAACGAGCCGTAAAACGCGAGCTGGACAGGTACCCGCACTGCATGGCGATCTCGCCGATGGGCAGGCGGGTCGACTGTAGCTGCGAGAGCGCTACCGCCATGCGTACCTCCTCCACAATCTGGCGAAAACTTTGCGACTCTTCCCGCAAGCGTCGGCGCAAAGTGGGTACGCTTACGGCAAGACGGCTGGCGATCTCCTGCGCGGTCCATGCCTTACCGGGCGACACCATGATGAAATGCCGTACCTGCTCGGTAAGATTGATATTTCTCTCTATAAGCAGCGGCCCGGCCACCCCATCATGCAGCAGCGCCAGCAAGAGCCCGAAGGCCTGATGCTTTTGCAGCTCTTCCGGAAAACCGTGCCGCACCGCATGCAGCAGATTGCCCCACATAAAGGCCAGCCCTTCGCTGAGCGGAGCACACAGCGAGTCCGTTCTGGCGCGCGGCCAGGATTGCAGGTAGCGTGTTTTAAACTCGGCGATAATGTCGGGGGATAACAGCAGCAGATCGGAATGAAACAGCTCCTGCGCGGGCTGATTAATGATCTCCATTGGGGTGTTCGCCGGAATAATGATTAGCTCATCCGGCGTGGCCACCAAGCGCCGCTCCTCCTGAATAATCACCTTGCTGCCATGTGTAATGTGGCAAATGGCCGGGTAAAAAAGCTTTACGTGGTGCAGGCGATGCATCTTGCTGGCATTGACCTCAGCCGCTGTCAGATGATTATGTTGAAAATGAAAATCCTGCACCGGACCACCTTTTATCGTGCGTATGTTGCGATTAATTGCGCTTTCGCCAGTACGTGGCTGTTGAGCATGAAGCCGACCAGGGCGCCGCTGGCATTACTGTCGATGGGCAGTTTATCCACGTTCAGCGCCCAGACGGTGAACTGATAGGGGTGCGGTTTATCCCCTTCCGGCGGACACGCCCCACCGAAGCCAGCATACCCGAAATCATTCCGCCCCTGCACCGCCCCTGCGGGTAATTTATCGCTGTTCGTTTTTCCGGCGCCAGCGGGCAGGCTCAGCGTTTGCGCAGGAAGATTGACCAGGGTCCAGTGCCACCAGCCGCTGCCGGTGGGGGCGGCAGGATCGTAGGCCGTGATGGCAAAACTTTTTGTGCCCGCAGGGGGATGCTGCCAGGCCAGCTGTGGCGAGGCATTTCCTCCCTTGCAGCCAAACCCGGTAAAAACCTGCTGTTGCGTTAAGGGGTGGCCGTCGGCGATATCCTGACTGCTGAGACTAAACGGCAATGCCGCAGACGCAGTAAAACTGACTGTCGCCAGCGTCATGGCGGCGATGGCAATGTGCTTTTTCATTGTGGTTTCCTTTTGCTGAACCGGAAACCTCACTCTAAAGCTCACGACGAATTCATAATGTGCCTGAGCGATTTTAAAATGTGCCGAAACGCTCAATAGTGTCCGCAGATGATTGCCACTGGCCATCTGTGCTACTCTACGCGCCATTTCCCTGGAATCGACAGAACAGAAAATTATGAGTGTACGTTTAGTGTTAGCCAAAGGGCGCGAGAAATCATTGCTGCGCCGCCATCCTTGGGTCTTCTCCGGCGCGGTTGCCCGTATGGAAGGCAAAGCCAGCCTCGGTGAAACCATCGATATCGTTGACCACCAGGGGAAATGGTTAGCGCGCGGCGCATACTCGCCTGCGTCCCAGATCCGGGCGCGCGTCTGGACGTTTGATAAAGATGAATCCATTGATATCGACTTCTTTGTCCGTCGTCTGCAGCAGGCGCAGCAGTGGCGCGACTGGCTGGCAAAACGCGACGGGCTGGACAGCTACCGCCTGATCGCCGGTGAATCCGACGGTCTGCCAGGCGTGACCATCGACCGTTTTGGCAATTTCCTGGTGCTGCAGCTGCTAAGCGCGGGGGCAGAGTATCAGCGTGCGGCGTTAATCAGCGCGCTGCAGACGCTGTTCCCAGAGTGTGCCATTTACGATCGCAGCGACGTTGCGGTGCGTAAAAAAGAGGGCATGGAACTGACTCAGGGTCCGGTAACGGGCGAACTGCCCCCTGCCCTGCTGCCTATCGAAGAGCACGGCATGAAACTGCTGGTGGATATTCAGGGCGGCCACAAAACCGGTTACTACCTCGATCAGCGCGACAGCCGTCTGGCAACACGCCAGTACGTTGCCGACAAGCGCGTGCTGAACTGCTTCTCCTACACCGGCGGTTTTGCGGTGTCGGCGCTGATGGGCGGATGTCGTCAGGTGGTGAGCGTCGATACGTCCCAGGAAGCGTTGGACGTGGCGAAGCAGAACGTTGAGCTGAACAAGCTGGATCTCAGTAAAGCCGAATTTGTTCGCGACGATGTCTTTAAGCTGCTGCGCAAATACCGCGACCAGGGCGAGAAGTTTGACGTGATCGTGATGGATCCGCCGAAGTTCGTCGAAAATAAAAACCAGCTGATGGGCGCCTGCCGTGGGTACAAAGACATTAACATGCTCGCCATCCAGCTGCTTAACCCGGGCGGCGTGCTGCTGACCTTCTCCTGTTCCGGCCTGATGACCACCGAATTATTCCAGAAAATTATCGCGGATGCCGCTGTAGATGCTGGTCGTGATGTACAATTTATAGAGCAGTTCCGTCAGGCGGCCGATCATCCGGTGATCGCTACCTATCCGGAAGGGCTGTATCTGAAAGGATTTGCCTGTCGCATCATGTAACTTGAAAAGTGAAATGTTGCCCACACCTATAGTGTAAGTAACGTTTCCCGGGAGGTGACTATGAATGCCAGCAAATTCGGTATCGGCCAGCAGGTCCGCCATTCCCTGTTAGGTTATCTGGGCGTGGTCGTGGATATCGACCCGGAATATTCCCTCGACGAACCGTCAGCGGATGAGCTGGCGGTGAATGCAGAACTCCGCGCTGCGCCCTGGTACCACGTGGTGATGGAAGATGACGATGGCCAGGCCGTGCATACCTATCTTGCCGAAGCCCAGTTAAGTAGCGAACAGCAGGATGAACATCCTGAACAGCCATCGATGGATGAACTGGCGCAAACGATCCGTAAACAGTTGCAGGCGCCGCGCCTGCGTAACTAATAAAAACCCGGTAGCCTACGGCTGACCGGGTTTTTTATTACTTCGCCATCCCGAGGCGTGGGATCTCAATCGCCGGACAGCGATCCATCACCACATTCAGGCCTGCGTCCCGTGCGAGTACTGCTGCCTGTTCGTTAATCACCCCGAGCTGTAACCACAACGTTTTCGCCCCGACTGCAATGGCTTCCTGCGCCACCCCCCAGGCTGCCTCAGAGTTGCGGAACACATCCACCATGTCGATTTTTTCCGGTACTTCCGCCAGGGTGCCGTACCCCTGCTGGCCCAGCAATGTTTTACCTGCCACTTTTGGTGATACCGGGATCACGTGGTAGCCCTGGTCGAGCAGGTATTTCATCACCCGATAACTCGGGCGATCGGGCTTATCACTCGCCCCCACCAACGCAATGGTTCGGGTGGTGGTAAGGATGTCAGCTATGTTGTTCTCTTTCATTTATCTCCTCCTGGCTCGTTCAAACCGGGTATCAACGCCGTTAAGCAACTTCTCATCCCATACGTCTGTATGAGGGCAAATTGCCGGGCCCTGTCTATATGTTAGTAAATATGATTAACGAAAAATTTTGATACATTATTCAAGACGCATGTCTTTTAAGAGGGCTCTCTATGAAAACCGGCATTGCCTGGAGTCTGTTTGCGCTGCTCATGCCGGTTTGCGTTTTCGCCACAACGCTGCGGCTCTCTACAGACATCGACCTGCTGGTACTTGATGGCAAAAAAGTCTCCAGTTCCCTGCTGCGCGGCGCTGATAGCATAGAGCTCGACAACGGTCCGCATCAGATTGTCTTCCGGGTAGAGAAAACCATTCGCCTTGGCAATCACGAGGAGCGCATCTATATCTCCCCTCCTCTGGTCGCCAGCTTTAACACCCAGCGGATCAGTCAGGTTAATTTTAGCCTTCCGCGGCTGGAAACAGAAAAAGAGTCACAACTTTTTGATAAATCACCGCAAATTGAGTTGCTGGATGGCGACGCGACCCCGATTCCGGTCAAGCTGGATATTCTGGCGATCACCAATACGCCGAACGGCGTCAATTACGAGTACGACACCGAGCGCTATAACAAAGCCGGGCAGAGCGCCTCGATACCGCAGTTTTCTACCACCATGGCCGATGACAGCACGCTCTTATCCGGCGTGTCTGAACTGGATATGCCGCCACCGCAATCCCAGAGCATGACGGAGCAGCGCCTGAAATACTGGTTTGCCCAGGCCGATCCCGAGACCCGAAGCCGTTTCCTGCAATGGGCGAAGCAACAACCCTCGTCCTGAGCCGCATTTTTTATCCCTTTCTCTTGCAGCGTCAGGTGCTTCCAGTAATCTGTAGCCAGTTAACTAACGGATAGAGACTATGGAACTCACAACCCGCACACTGCCGGAACGCAAACATATTGCCCTTGTCGCGCACGATCACTGCAAACAGATGCTGCTCAACTGGGTCCAGCGTCATAAATCCCTGCTGGGACAACATCAGCTTTCGGCCACCGGAACAACCGGCAACCTGATCCATCGGGAGACCGGGCTGCAGGTAAATGCCATGCTGAGCGGCCCTATGGGGGGCGATCAGCAGGTGGGCGCCCAGATTTCGGAAGGAAAGATTGATGTGCTGATCTTCTTCTGGGACCCGCTCAATGCGGTACCGCACGATCCGGATGTAAAAGCCCTGCTGCGTCTGGCTACGGTATGGAATATTCCGGTCGCCACTAACCTGTCGACGGCGGACTTTATTATCGAATCCCCGCAGTTCAACTCGCCGGTGGAGATCCTGATCCCGGATTATCAGCGCTATCTGGCTGAACGTCTGAAGTAAATGTGTCCTGCCGGGTGGCGGCTTCGCCTTACCCGGCCTACGGTTTACGCGCTACCGGCACATCGATGTTTTTCAGCATCTCCACAAAACGTGACGGCTGCTCTTTATTAAACAGCAGCCAGACGCGATGACGGGCGCGGGTCATCGCCACATATAACAATCGCCGCTCTTCGGCATCAGGAAAGTCTTCCGTCGCAGGCAGCAGAGCCTGCTCCATGACCGATTCACGCGCAGGCGCCGGGAAACCGTCGCTCCCCTCCTGTAACCCCACGACGATGACATAGTCCGCCTGCTGCCCCTTGCTGGCGTGGATGGTCATAAAATCCAGCTGCAATTTTGGCCAGCGGGTCGCGGCTTTCTCCAGGCTGGCAGGCTTGAGATGGTGATAGCGCGCCAGCACCAGAATGCGCTCCTCCGGTCTGGCGTAACCGCTGAGCTTATCCAGCAGGGCATCGAGCTGATCGTCTCCCAGCAGCGTGACCGCTTTTTTGTCCCCAGCCGAGAGGCTGTTCAGCGGTTTTGCCAGCTGATGCGGGTTCTGCTGGATAAAGCGGTTGGCGATCTCACCGATCCGGTTATTGAAGCGGTAGGTGGTATCCAGATCGCAGCGATCGCCTTCGCCAAAGTAATGGTGAAACGCGGTTGTCAGCGACAGCTGGGCGCCGCTAAAGCGGTAGATCGCCTGCCAGTCATCCCCGACGGCAAACAGGGTGGTGTGCTTGTTCTGTGCCCGCAGCGCCGCCAGCAGCGCCGCACGCTGAGGGGAGATGTCCTGAAACTCATCCACCAGAATGTGTTTCCAGGGGCTGATAAAACGGCCTTTCTCCAGAATAATGATCGCCTGATGAATCAGGCCGGAAAAATCGACGGCGTTTTCTGCCTTCAGGGCAGCTTTCCACGCTTTTAGCAGCGGTGCCATTAACTTCACCCGCTTTGAAAACAGCGCCCGCACCTCTTCAGGGGCCCCGGCAATCATCTCTGCCTGAGCGCCGCCGTGCATGCGCATCAGGCTCACCCAGCGATCGAGCCGGGGTGCCAGTCGGCGCGCCAGCTTCTCGTTTTGCCAGAAACTGCCCTCCGGCACATCCCAGTTCAGCTCCTCTTCCAGCCACTGGCGCCAGCCTTTGGCCTGCGCTTTTTTCTCGCTGCACTGCTGCTGCCAGGCATCGATAAATAGCTTCTGCCGCGCCGCGGTGTCGTTTTCAAGCTCGCTGACCACGGGCACTTTTTTACTCCCCTGCTGAATGATGTGCAGGGCCAGGGAGTGGAAGGTCCGGGCGGTAATGTCGCGGGTGTGCAGCCGCGCCTCGATCCGCTCATCCATCTCCTGAGCCGCCTTACGGCCAAAGGCCAGGAGTAAAATCTGATCGGCAGAGGCTTCATTGCGGGTCAGCAGCCAGCCTGCCCGGGCCACCAGCACCGAGGTTTTACCGCTACCGGCACCGGCCAGCACCAGCAGCGGCGACTCGCCGTTGACCACCGCCCGGGCCTGGGCCGAATTGAGGGGGGAAGACTCAATACCGGCAAAAAAGTCGGCATACTGGCTGAGCATGGCGTCGGTCCACGCCTGATTGTGCGCCAGCCTGCTCTGGTCAATGTCCTTCAGCCAGGCCTGACACTGACGCCAGGCTTCCCGGCAGTTATCAAACTCGTCGAGCCGTGAGACGGACAATGGCAAGGCCTGTAACGCCTGGCGAATTTTTTGCTGTAGACCGAGCGTTTTTTCCCGCGTCAGCCAGCTGTTTTGCTCATTTGTTGCGGCAATGTCTTTCAGCGCGTTTTGCAGGACCTGCGCCGCCACCTCACTCATTTCAGCACTCCACTGCTGCCAGAGCGTGTTCAGATGACGGTGAAAACGCTGGGTTTCCGCCCATTCGGTGCCATGCAGGCGGACCACTTTTTCATCGGGCAGAACAAACTCCAGCTCCCCCCAGACCAGGCCGCGTTTGCAGTGAATGGCCAATAGCTGATTGAAAGGGATGAGATATTCATGACGTTCGCCTGAGACCTTGACCCCGGCGTTGAGCAGAACGACTTTGTCGTACGGATGTTGTGCCAGGCGCTTGCCTAACGAGGTTGCTTTCAGTTCCATGTCCAGCCTGATCCACGACGTGAATAATTGCATAACAGTTTAACTGCCAGTTTTCAGGTGCTCCAGCGCAAAAAAACGTTACAATCATCAGGGCTTCACCATTCCGGTAAGAATTGAGGTTTTATGCGTACCGTTCTGAATATTTTGAATTTTGTGCTGGGTGGTTTTGTCACTACCCTCTCCTGGCTGCTGGCGACGCTGGTCAGCGTGGTGCTGATCTTCACCCTGCCGCTGACGCGCTCCTGCTGGGAAATCACCAAACTCTCGCTGGTGCCTTACGGTAACGAAGCGGTTCATGTGGATGAACTGGAGCCTGACAGTAAAAGCACGCTGATGAACACCGGCGGAACGCTGCTCAATATTCTGTGGCTGATCTTTTTCGGCTGGTGGCTGTGTGTGATGCATATTGCGGCGGGGATCGCCCAGTGCCTGACCCTGATTGGCATCCCCGTCGGGATCGCCAATTTCAAAATTGCCGCCATCGCTTTATGGCCGGTCGGACGCCGGGTTGTGCCGGTGGAAGTGGCCCGCGCCGCGCGGGAAGCCAACGCCCGCCGCCGTTTTCCGTAACAAGGACCTCGCGCGCACATGCTAAGCCCCCTGCTTCGCCGCTACACCCTGAACAGCGCCTGGCTCTACAATGCCCGGATCTTTATTGCCCTGTGTGGCAGTACCGCCCTGCCCTGGTGGCTGGGAGAAGTAAAGCTGACCATCCCGCTGACGCTGGGGGTGGTTGCCGGCGCGCTGGCCGACCTGGACGATCGCCTTACCGGTCGGCTGCGCAATCTGGTTATCACCCTGATCTGCTTTTTTATCGCCTCTGCATCGGTTGAGCTGCTCTTCCCGTGGCCGTGGTTTTTCGCGATTGGGCTGACGCTCTCCACCAGCGTTTTTATCCTGTTGGGTGGGCTGGGCCAGCGCTACGCCACCATCGCCTTTGGCGCGCTGCTTATTGCCATCTATACCATGCTGGGGGTGTCGCTGTATGACCAGTGGTATCAACAGCCGGTGCTGCTGTTGCTGGGCGCGGTCTGGTATAACCTGCTGACGCTCGCCGGGCATCTTATTTTCCCCATTCGCCCGTTACAGGATAATCTGGCCCGCAGCTACGAGCATCTGGCCCACTATCTGGAATTAAAGTCCCGGCTCTTCGATCCGGATATCGAAGATGACGGCCAGGCACCGCTGTACGATCTCGCCCTGGCGAACGGGCAACTGGTGACCACGCTAAACCAGACCAAAGCATCGTTACTGACCCGTTTACGCGGCGATCGTGGTCAGCGCGGAACCCGCCGAACCCTACACTATTACTTTGTGGCGCAGGATATCCACGAGCGCGCCAGCTCATCGCATATTCAGTACGCCGAACTGCGCGAAAAGTTTCGCTACAGCGACGTGATGTTCCGCTTCCAGCGCCTGTTGTCCATGCAGTCGCAAGCCTGCCAGCAGCTGTCGCGCTCCATTCTGCTGCGCACCCCTTATCAACACGATCCGCGATTTGAACGCGCATTTACCCACCTGGATGCGGCGCTCGACCGTGTTCAGGCCAGCGGCACCTCTGCTGAGCAGATGAAAGCGCTGGGGTTTCTGTTAAATAACTTACGCGCCATTGATGCCCAGCTCGCCACCATCGAATCTGAACAGGCGCTGGCAACACCCGGTAATGATGTGAATAACCAGCTTGCGGATGACAGCCTGCATGGGTTTAGCGATATCTGGCTGCGTTTAAGTCGTCATTTTTCCCCGGAATCGGCGCTGTTTCGCCATGCGGTGAGGATGTCGCTGGTGCTCTGTATTGGTTATGCTTTTATACAGATAACCGGGCTTAATCACGGCTACTGGATTTTGCTCACCAGCCTCTTTGTCTGTCAGCCCAACTACAACGCCACCCGCCATCGACTGGCGCTGCGTATTCTCGGCACCCTGGTTGGGGTCGCTGTCGGGTTACCTATCCTTTACTTTGTTCCTTCGCTGGAAGGCCAGCTGATCTTAATTGTGATCACCGGCGTGCTGTTTTTTGCGTTTCGTAATGTGCAATATGCCCACGCCACCATGTTTATCACTCTGCTGGTGCTGCTCTGCTTCAACCTGCTCGGGGAAGGTTTTGAGGTGGCCCTGCCGCGCGTCGTTGATACGTTAATTGGCTGCGCCATTGCCTGGGCTGCGGTGAGTTTCATCTGGCCGGACTGGCGGTTCCGTAATCTGCCTCGGGTGCTGGATCAGGCGATGAACGCCAACTGCCGTTATCTTGATGCCATTCTTGAGCAGTATCATCAGGGGCGCGATAACCGCCTGGCGTACCGTATCGCCCGGCGTGACGCCTATAACCGCGACGCGGAGCTGGCGTCTGTGGTGTCGAATATGTCCACGGAGCCGCGGGCAACCGCAGAAACCCGTGAAGTCGCATTCCGTTTGCTGTGCCTGAACCATACTTTTACCAGCTATATCGCCGCGTTGGGCGCGCACCGTGAGCGGCTCACCAGCCCCGCAATCCTGGGATTGCTCGACGATGCGGTCTGCTACGTTGATGATGCACTTCATCAACGTCCGGCGGATGAGCCTCGTGTTCAGCAGGCATTAAGCGAACTGGCGCAACGCATTTCACATATTGAGCCGGGAGCCGAGAGCAAAGCGCCTCTGGTTCTGCAGCAAATTGGTCTGCTCATCGCGTTGCTGCCAGAAATTTGTCGCCTACAGCAGCACGTTAATCAGCTGCCGGAGTGAGGGGAGTCTCTACCGGCAGCTTTTTGTACCACTCCACAAGCTCCTGGCGTCTGACTTCCGGGAGTGCAGCGACGTGCAGCCCGGTGATTGCCCCTTCCAGTGCAAACAGCACCTTATAACTGAGGTGCTTGTTCAGCGCTTTGATCTTCAGCCAGGACTGTTCCGCCCCCAGCGCGCGTAATGCCTCTTCGGTGGTGATGCCCGCTTCATAAAGCAGGATCTCCAGTTGAAAGGTGAGATTGGGTAAATCTTTCAGCCTTTCGCGCTTATAGCGTGCGCTGCGCTCCCGCCGCGCCGCGCCGCTTCCAGCGCAAACGAGGAGAGCTGCAGAAGTTTTTCGCGATCCTGCCAGAGACCTTCATCAACGCGATAATAGTTCAACAACACAGGCCGCCCCCGCTTTACCAGCGACAGGAAAGTCGAGGCATGTTTTACACAGTAAGGTGCGCTCTCCTCACAGGCCCGCAGGTATAACTCCCCTTCCGACACCATGGCAAATACCGTGTCATCTACCGCCAGAGTGTAACCGCCAAACAGGGCGCGATAGTGCACCTCGCCGAGAGGAGACAGGTATTCTGCTGATTGATAGATCCGTTCATACGATAACTTTTTCATGATATTTCCCTTTTAAATCATGGAGTAATGGTGAGTTCGTTTGTTAACGGATCCGTTAGCCAAAAAATAGGTAACTTATAATCGAACGGCAAGATGATTTTTCAATACGACTGAATTACAAACCAAATTTGCGAGGAGCTTTCCGAAAATGAGGTTGATCTTTAGTCGTACAGGGGTTACTGTATATCCATACAGTAACTACAGGGCTGGATTGATTATGTACTCTTCAGGCTATGCAAACCGTTCAACTACTTTCTATTCAACCGCAGGTAAAAGCGCGCTGAATTCCACTGCGCCTGTTTCCACCGGGCTGATTAGTGAAGTGCTCTACCGTGAAGACCAGCCCATGATGACGCAGCTGTTATTGCTGCCCCTGTTACAGCAGCTTGGTCAGCAGTCTCGCTGGCAGCTGTGGCTTACGCCGCAGCAGAAATTGAGCCGGGAGTGGGTGCAGTCCGCCGGCTTGCCGCTCACAAAAGTGATGCAGATAAGTCAGATGGATCCATGCCATACTGTAGATTCAATGGTGAGGGCGTTGCGTACCGGGAATTACAGCGTCGTGATCGGCTGGTTTACGCACGAGTTGACGGAAACGGAACAACATCGTCTGGCTGAAGCCGCCGAAGAAGGTAATGCGCTCGGCTTCATAATGCGTCCCATTCGAATGAATGCTCTGGGCAACGGACACCTTTCTGGGCTAAAAATTCACTCCAATTTGTATCATTAAGTAAAAATAAGAGTATTCCTGGAATTTTTTTTGCGCCCTCTGTACACCGTTGGTTCTCTATATATAAAGCCGCGAAAAGTCTTGTCTGCCGCGGCTTTCTTCATTTTAGCACGCCTTAAATTGCGCAATAAATGTTAAATATTGTGTATACAAAACTTTTTTTTTCATATGCCTGACAGAGTTCACACTTGTAAGTTTTCAGGTACGTTGTAGACTTTACATCGCCAGGGGTGCTCGGCCTAAGCCGAAGATATCGGTAGGTTTACTCTTTGTCCCCGCCCCCCGGTGAAGGATTTAACCGTGACTCTCATTGAGATTCTCATGGCGATTTTTGGATGATAACGAGGCGCAAAAAATGAAAAAGACAGCTATCGCGATTGCAGTGGCACTGGCTGGTTTCGCTACCGTAGCGCAGGCCGCTCCGAAAGATAATACCTGGTACGCTGGTGCTAAACTGGGCTGGTCTCAGTTCCATGACACTGGTTGGTATGACAGTGCAAACAACAATAATGGCCCAACTCATGAAAGCCAGCTGGGCGCAGGCGCGTTCGGTGGTTATCAGGTTAACCCGTACGTTGGCTTCGAAATGGGTTACGACTGGCTGGGCCGTATGCCTTACAAAGGCGACGATATTAACGGCGCATTCAAAGCTCAGGGCGTTCAGCTGACTGCTAAACTGGGCTACCCAGTAAATGACGCTGTAGACATCTACACCCGTCTGGGCGGTATGGTATGGCGTGCAGACTCCAGCAACAGCCGCGCTGGCGACGACCATGACACCGGCGTATCCCCAGTATTCGCTGGTGGCGTTGAGTGGGCTATGACCCGTGACGTTGCTACCCGTCTGGAATACCAGTGGGTTAACAACATCGGCGACGGCAACACCGTTGGTGTTCGTCCAGACAACGGCATGCTGAGCGTGGGTGTTTCCTACCGTTTCGGCCAGCAGGAAGAAGCAGCGCCAATCGTTGCTCCAGCTCCAGCTCCAGCTCCAGAAGTACAGACCAAGCACTTTACTCTGAAGTCTGACGTTCTGTTCAACTTCAACAAAGCAACCCTGAAACCAGAAGGTCAGCAGGCACTGGATCAGCTGTACACCCAGCTGAGCAACCTGGATCCTAAAGATGGTTCCGTAGTGGTTCTGGGCTTCACCGACCGTATCGGTTCTGACGCTTACAACCAGGGTCTGTCTGAGAAACGTGCTCAGTCCGTTGTTGATTACCTGATCTCTAAAGGTATCCCGGCTAACAAGATCTCCCCACGTGGTATGGGCGAATCTAACCCAGTTACCGGTTCTACCTGTGACAACGTGAAAGCTCGCGCTGCGCTGATCGACTGCCTGGCTCCAGATCGTCGCGTAGAGATCGAAGTTAAAGGCATCAAAGACGTTGTAACTCAGCCAGCGGCATAAGTTATCGTCTTACAAAAAACCCCGCCATGGTGCGGGGTTTTTTATTACCTGAAGTAAACTAAAACGCTACTTTTTACCGGCCAGCAGCGCCTGAAGATCGGTTTTCAGGGTCGACATCTGACTGGCGTACTTCTCTTTATGTTCCGCATCTTCAATCAGCTGCACGATGGTTTCTGACAAGGTTTTCCCACGTCTCTGGGCAAGCCCGGCCAGACGCTGCCAGACCATAAACTCCAGATCGATCGACTTTTTACGGGTGTGCTGGTGCTCAGCATTAAAGTGCCGTTTGCGCCGCGCACGGATAGTCTGCTTCATTCGGTTCAGTAAGGCGGGATTAATATGCTTTTCAATCCAGCCATTGACCAGAATGGGTTCATTTTCGAGGGTCAGCAATAAATCTACAGCTTCTTTTGCGGCACTGGCTTCGAGGTAGCAGGTGATCAACTCCCCTTCACGGTGTTTTTTGACCAGATACTTCCATTTCCAGCCGCTTTCGAGATTTTCCAGTTGTTGATATTTCATTGCGATCTCAGTGTGACCGTGTAACTGTGTTCAGAATATCAGTTTTTTAGCAATCTGCTGAAAAGAAATCATATCCTGTGACACGCGGTGACGCATTCCTGCCCGGAAACCCCCATTCCCTCATGTGCAGAGCCTGCGCCTTACGGTATACTCCATCGTTTTACTTCTGACTAAAAAACATCAACTTTGACCATTACGAAACTTGCATGGCGTGACCTTGTTCCGGATACCGACAGTTATCAGGAACTGTTTGCACAGCCAGATCTCGCGAAAGAAGACGAATACATCCTCAGCGACACTCAGCCCCGTTTGCATTACGCGCTGGAGCAGGTGTTAAGCCCATGGGCCACCTCGCCATTCATGTTGTTGAAAGCGCCAGACGAAGCGGAGTATCTGAATCTTCTGGCAGATGCCATGCGGCAGCTGCAGCCAGAAGCCGGAACGGTCTTTGGTGGTGAGTACCGCATCGATGGGCATACCGTTACCTTTGAACCCGCCACCGTACCCGATGGTCGTTTTGCAGTCACCGGCAACATCGTCCAGGCGGGCTGGACAGAAGCAGAACAGCTGTTTGGCTGTCTGCGCCAGTTTAACGGTGAACTTACCCTGCATCCCGGTCTGGTCCATCAGGCAAACGGCGGCGTGTTGCTTATCTCCCTGCGCACGCTGCTTGCTCAGCCACTTCTGTGGATGCGCCTGAAAAACAGCGTTAGCCAGCAGCGCTTCGACTGGGTGGCCTACGACGAGTCGCGCCCTCTTCCTGTCGCTGTGCCCTCTATGCCGCTCACCCTGAAAGTGGTGCTCATCGGCGATCGCGAAGCGCTGGCGGATTTCCAGGAGATGGAACCCGAACTGGCCGACCAGGTGGTCTACAGCGAATTTGAAGAGAGCACCCAGATTGCCGATGCCGAAGATATGCAGCAATGGCTGCAGTGGGTTTACGCCGTCTGCCAGCGTGCGCAGCTGCCAACGCCAGCAGCCGATGCCTGGCCGGTGCTGATCCGCGAAGCGGTCCGCTATACCGGCGATCAGGAGACACTGCCGCTTTGTCCTCTCTGGCTTGGCAAACAGCTGCGTGAAGCCGCAGCCATGACCGAAGAGGATACGGTCACCGGCGAACAGCTCTCCCAGATGCTGGTGCAGCGCGAATGGCGTGAAGGCTATCTTGCCGATCGCATGCAGGATGAGATCCTGCTTGAGCAGATCTTGGTTGAAACCGAAGGCGAACGCGTCGGGCAGATCAACGCTCTGTCGGTAATTGAATTCCCTGGCCACCCGCGCGCCTTTGGCGAGCCGTCGCGTATCAGCTGCGTCGTGCATATCGGCGACGGTGAGTTTATCGATGTCGAACGCAAAGCCGAGCTGGGCGGGAATATTCACGCCAAGGGCATGATGATCATGCAGGCCTTCCTGATGTCGGAACTGCAACTCGAGCAGCAGATCCCCTTCACCGCCTCGCTGACTTTCGAACAGTCCTACAGCGAAGTGGATGGCGACAGCGCCTCAATGGCAGAGCTGTGCGCGCTCATCAGCGCCCTGGCCGATGTGCCGGTGAATCAGAGCATTGCCATTACCGGTTCCGTGGACCAGTTTGGTCGCGCGCAGCCGGTCGGCGGTCTGAATGAGAAGATCGAAGGCTTCTTTACCGTCTGCCAGCAGCGTGGGCTGAGCGGTAAACAGGGTGTGATCATTCCTCTGCCGAACGTGCGTCATCTCAGCCTCAGTCAGGAACTGCTGAAGGCGGTAGAAGAGGAACAATTCAGCCTCTGGGCCATCGAAGACATTACAGATGCGCTACCCTTACTGACAAACCTGGAGTGGGACGCCGAGGGGCAAACCACGTTGATGCAGACTATCCAGGAACGTATTGCGCAGGCAACGCAACAGGAAGCGCGCCACCGTTATCCCTGGCCGTTACGCTGGTTGAACTGGTTCACACCAAACTGATCGGACTTGTTCAGCGTACACGTGTTAGCTATCCTGCGTCCTTCACTAAAATAAGGCATACTGAGAACATGGTAGATAAACGCGAATCCTATACAAAAGAAGATCTTCTTGCCTCTGGTCGCGGTGAACTGTTTGGCGCGAAAGGCCCGCAGTTACCGGCCCCGAACATGCTGATGATGGACCGTGTCGTGAAGATGACGGAAACCGGCGGCAACTTCGATAAGGGTTACGTAGAAGCAGAGCTCGATATCAATCCGGACCTGTGGTTCTTTGGTTGCCACTTTATTGGCGATCCGGTGATGCCAGGCTGCCTGGGTCTGGACGCGATGTGGCAGCTGGTTGGCTTCTACCTCGGCTGGCTGGGTGGCGAAGGTAAAGGCCGCGCGCTGGGCGTGGGTGAAGTGAAATTCACTGGTCAGGTTCTGCCGACCGCGAAAAAAGTTACCTACCGTATTCACTTCAAACGCATTGTTAACCGTCGCCTGATTATGGGCCTGGCGGATGGCGAAGTGCTGGTCGACGGTCGTCTGATCTATACCGCGAACGACCTGAAAGTGGGTCTGTTCCAGGACACCTCCGCATTCTGATTGTTGCTTTTACCAGAGCATATAAAGGCGAAACCTCCGCAGTGCGGAGGTTTCTTTTTAAAGAGACGTTATCAAGCAAGTACTGCCCTGTCTCCGATGGCTTCTCGCCAGCCCCCTAACCATTGTGACCTCTGATTCAAGGTCTGATAGGGACACATTTCTTTTGAACGTCCGGCGATGCCAGCCTGATAACCACGTTGATGAGCCCTTTCAAGGCGATCTCGTTTCTGTCTCTTCATGCCTCGTTTCCCTCATTATTTGATCTGGTGGAAAAGAAAACAGTGATTACAAAATGTGCAATCACAGATAACGAATACCCTGATTACCGCCGAGCGTCAATGCGCAAAATTCACGCCAGTGTCATAAATGTGAGCTACACAAAAGTTCATTTGTACAAAAATTGTGACACGGCACAAGTAACCGCCTGAGGGACAAACGAAAAAAAAGCCGCAATTAGCATCAAGCTAAGTGCGGCCCCGTGCGATGAATTTTACTTATGGCAGTCGGGAGATCTCTCTCGCAATGCTGGCAGACTCCTGCGCCCAGCCCTGGGCCAGCACTTTTACCATCTCATCGTAACCATCTTTTCGCTGGATCAGCTCCAGATGGAAAGGTCGTTTGATCAGCTGACCCTGATGGTTCAGCAGCCACTCCCCGCTGACGATCACCCTGCCATCATAGCGCCCGTGGAAGTTGGTCACGTTGACGTTGAGCGTATCCTGGTCGCTACCCAGCGGCTGCGAGGCAACCACCCATCCCGGCAGTTGGCTGCCAAGGTTAGCGACCAGCGTGTTGCGCAGCTGCTGATCCAGCGGGCTGGCCCACAGGTTGTTGTTAGCGATGACATACTGCACATCGCTGGTCTGATAAACCACGCCATTTCCGGCGAGGTAATCCGGCACTGCCACCTGCTCTACCCACAGCAGGCGGTTCCCCTGGCTGGCCGTCGTTTGCCCGCCCACCTGCGCTGCCAGCGGCAGCTGATAATAGCTCTTGTTCTCTGATGAGCTACAGGCGGTCAGAAGCGCCACTGCGGTGATGATTAGCCATTTTTTCATTATTTAGCCCCCTTCGGCTCAGGGTCCTTTTTGTCTTTTGCTTCGAATACCAGCGCATTACTCTTCGTATTCAGCGTTTTCAGTACCGGCTGGAGCTCACGCAGAACCTGATCGAGGCGCTGCATATCCGCCACCATCTTGTTATATGCCGCGGAGCCCGGCTGGAAGCCCTGCATACTGCGGTTCAGTTCACGCAGCGTCTTCTGCATGTCCTGCGGCAGCTGCTGCATCGACTGGCTGGCGGTCAGCTTGTTCAGATTATCCAGCGTAGCCTGCAGTCGGCGCATCGTCGCCTGGCTTTCACTAAGCGTGTTGGTAGCCTGCTGAATCATCGGATTAAGCGGCAGGTTGTTGATCTTATCCAACGTTTCCATCAGACGCTGTTGGATCTGCGCCAGGCCACCGCTGACGGTCGGGATAATTTTATAGCCCCCAAACTCGCGGATCTCTTTTAACGGCGGCTCTTTCGGGAAGAAGTCCATATCCACATACAGCGCCCCGGTCACCAGATTACCGGTTTTGAGCGAGCCGCGCAGGCCGCGCTTCATCAACCCGTCGATATGCTGAGCAATGTCCGGCGTATCGCCAACCTGATTGATCAGACGCTCCGGCTCGATGCGGATCAGCACCGGAATACGGTAGTCATCATCCAGCACCTGGCGCATACCCGGCGCAAAGAACGGCACCTTTCCGACGGTTCCGAGACGGATACCGCGGAATTCAACCGGCGCGCCCGGCTGCAGGCCGCGGACAGAATCTTTGAAGAACATCAGGTAGTCGATATGGTCGGTATAGAGCGAATCCTGAATGCTTCTTTGGTCGTCATAGAGCTTGAACGCTGTGTGCTGCGCCACCGGCTGGCCCTGATCCAGCCCTTCCGGCACGTCAAAGCTAACGCCACCGCCGAAGAGCGTAGAGAGTGAACCCATTTCGACGCGCATACCGGCTGAGGTTAAGTCCACGGCGATACCGCTGTCTTTCCAGAAGCGAACGTTGCCGGTCACCAGGCGATCGTTAGGCGCATTGATAAACAGCTGGTAACTGATGGTGCGTTTTTGGGTGTCAAACGTGCTGGTTTCAACGGAACCCACGCGATAACCGCGGAACAATACCGGATCGCCCGGACTCAGCTGGCCCGCTTTTTTACTGTCGAGGATAACGCGGATCCCCTTCGCATCGGGTGGCGCCAGCGGCGGTGAGTCCAGCAGTTGATATTCCGCTGGCTGGACGCCCTTTTTGCCCGGTTGCAGTTCAATATATGCCCCGGATAACAACGTGCCCAGACCGCTGATGCCTTCACGGCCCACCTGCGGTTTCACCACCCAGAACACCGAGTCGCCGTGTAGCAGCTTCTCCATGCCAGCATTAAGGCGGGCTTTGATCTCTACGTGTGTCAGATCGTCAGTCAGGGTGGCGCTTTCAACGACCCCCACATCCACGCTGCGGCTTTTGATGGTGGTTTTACCACCCTCAATCCCCTCGGCATTAGTGGTGATTAACGTCACTTCCGGACCCTGATGGCTGTAATGATAAAACAGGATCCAGGCACCGATCAGGGCAGTCACGATGGGGAAAATCCACACCGGCGACCAGTTTCTGACCTTCTGCACTTTCGCCTCTCCGCTTTTCTTTTCCATGCTTTTATTCATCCTCATGGCTCGACGCTGACTCACGATCCCAGGATAACCGAGGGTCGAAAGTCATGGCCGCAAACATGGTCATAATCACGACCAATGCAAACATCACCGCTCCGATGGCGGGATAGATACTCATTAATCCGCCTATACGCACCAGCGCAGAGAGGACGGCAATAACAAAGACGTCAATCATTGACCAGCGCCCGACAAACTCCACGACTTCATAGATCAGATGCATCCGCTCGCTGTCACGCTTGCCGTGCCCTTTGGCATCCCAGCAGAGCCAGGCAATCGCAATCATTTTGAGCGTGGGAACCATAATACTGGCGATAAAGATCACCAGCGCAACCGGATAGGAGCCTTCACTCCATAACAGTACAACCCCGGCCATAATGGTCGATGGCATTCTATCGCCCAGCAGGTCGGTAATCATAATCGGCAGAATATTGGCCGGGAGATAGAGGATCATGGACGTAATAAGCAGCGCCATGGTCCACTGAAGGCTGTTTTTACGCCGCACATGCCCTTTTGTTGCGCAACGCGGGCAGACATACTGGTCGGCAGGGAGGATCGCTGTGCAGCAGGCGCATAAGCGCAAATTTTGATTGATTCCCGGCACGCCGGGTTGCAGCGTTTGCGGCAACGCGGGCGCAGGGGCGATATCGTCCCATGCCCAACGGCGATCCACGCACTGAAACGCGCGTAGTTGCAGGATACAGAACAGGCACCAGGGAATAAAGCTGCTGCCAATGCCGATATCGCCGTAGGCCATCAGCTTAACAAAGCTCACCAGAATACCGGCTAAGAAAATCTCCGCCATCCCCCAGCTTTTCAACTGGAACAGGATCCGCGCCAGCCTGATCTTCAGTGCCCCGGGCATATGCGCCCGGTTCACGAGCAGTAAGATAACCACCAGGCAAAACGCCGGTACGATCTGGACGAAAAGTAAAAAGAATGTTCCCAGACTGGCGTAATTCTCTGAGAACATCACGCGGGGTATCTCCAGCAAATGGACTTCGCTGGTGATGCCCCCCACCTTCATATTAATAAAGGGGAACAGATTGGAGAGAAAGAGCATAAACAACGCAGCAATGGCATAAGCAGTAGGACGCTGCCGCGGCGCGTCCCACTCTGTTGTCAGCGTTGTCCCGCAGCGCGGGCATGCCGCTTTGTGGCCATGCTCGAGCACGGGAAGCGCCACGAGCATATCGCACTGTGAGCATAAAATATGCCGGTCGGCATGGTGATGTTCACACATACTGGCTCCATGTTTAACTTATGCGCCGTTTTTCAGAGCCTCAAGATATTCCCAGCGTTCAAATGCCTCTTCCAGCGCCTGCTCAGCCAGGGCCATATCGGCCAGAACTTTTTGAGTATAGTCATGCGGCTGGCTGAAGAATGACGCGTCTGCCACCTGAGCCTGCAAACTTTCCAGACTGGCTTCGAGCTCTTCCAGACGCTGCGGCAAGCCTTCCAGTTCGCGCTGAAGGTTATAGCTTAATTTGGCCGTGGTGCGTTTGCTATTTTCTGCTTTTGGAACAGCAACTTCCGCTTCCACCTTCACTTTTGACTGTTTTGTCGCCTGCGATTGCGCCTGCTGCCCACGGGCATCGTGATAACCGCCCACATACTGGCCAATTCGGCCCTGGCCTTCGAAGATCCAGCATTCGGTAACGGTGTTATCCACGAACTGACGATCGTGGCTGACCAGCATCACAGTTCCCTGATAACTATCAATCAGTTCTTCCAGAAGTTCCAGCGTTTCAACGTCAAGATCGTTGGTCGGTTCGTCAAGAATAAGCAGGTTGCTGGGTTTCAGGAACAGACGCGCCAGTAACAGGCGGTTACGCTCCCCACCAGAGAGTGCACGCACCGGGGTCATCGCCCGTTTTGGATGGAACAGGAAGTCCTGCAGATAGCCCAGCACGTGGCGCGGCTTACCGTTCACCATCACTTCCTGCTTGCCTTCGGCGAGGTTGTCCATCACCGTTTTATCCGGATCCAGCTCAGCGCGGTGCTGGTCGAAGTACGCCACTTCGAGCTTGGTACCGCAGTGGATGCGGCCGCTGTCGGCCTTAAGTTGATCCAGCATCAGCTTCAGCAGCGTGGTCTTACCGCAGCCGTTCGGGCCGATAAGGGCGATTTTGTCGCCGCGCTGTACCTGGGCGGAGAAGTCCTTCACCAGCACCTTGCCGTCGACCTGGTAGTTGACGTTCTCCATCTCAAAGACGATTTTGCCTGAACGGCTCGCCTCTTCGACCTGCATCTTCGCGCTGCCCATCACCTCGCGGCGTTCGCTGCGCTCGCGGCGCATCGCTTTCAGGGCACGGACGCGGCCTTCGTTACGGGTACGACGCGCTTTAATGCCCTGACGGATCCACACCTCTTCCTGCGCCAGCTTGCGGTCGAACTCTGCGTTTTGCAGCTCCTCTACCCGCAGGTTTTCCTCTTTTTCCAGCAGATAGGTATCGTAACCGCCAGGATAGGTCACCAGCTTGCCGCGATCGAGATCGACAATACGGGTCGCCATATTGCGGATAAACGAACGGTCGTGCGAGATAAAGATAATGGTGCCGTTGAAGGTTTTCAGGAACCCTTCCAGCCAGTCGATGGTTTCGATATCCAGGTGGTTGGTCGGCTCATCAAGCAGCAGCACTTTCGGCCCGCTGACCAGCGCCCGGCCCAGCGCCGCCTTACGCAGCCAGCCGCCAGAAAGCGAGGCCAGCGGCATGTCCGCTTCCAGACCTAACTGCGCCAGCACTTCGTTGATACGGTTTTCAAGCTGCCACAGGCCATGATGATCCAGCAACTCCTGCAGGCGCGCCATCTCATTCAGGTTTTTGGTGCTGGGGTCGGTCATCACCAGATGCGAGATCTCGTGGTAGCGCTTCAGATATTCGGCCTGCTCTTCGATGCCTTCGGCAACAAAATCGTAAACGCTGCCCTGAACGTTGCGCGGCGGGTCCTGTTGCAGACGCGCCACGACCAGATCCTGTTCGTAAATAATACGCCCGTCATCCAGCCCCTGCTCGCGGTTGAGGATCTTCATTAGCGTCGATTTTCCGGCACCATTACGCCCCACCAGACAGACGCGTTCGTTATCTTCGATATGCAGCTCAGCATTATCGAGAAGCGGCGCGTCGCTGAACGACAGCCACGCTCCATGCATACTAATTAATGACATTTACTTTTCCTTTCAGACCGCGGTAATCAGCCAGCAGTTATGGATCTGACGGTTACGGGCAAAATCCTGGGACAGAGTTTTTTGACTGATCTCTTGTGCTTTCAGCCCCAGTTTTTCCAGCCCTTCATGATCCATGCGGAAACCGCGTTTGTTGTTCGAGAACATGATCGTGCCGCCTTTACGCAGCATACGTTTAAGATCTTTCATCAGCGCAATATGGTCGCGCTGGACATCGAAAGACTCTTCCATGCGTTTGGAGTTCGAGAAGGTCGGCGGATCGATAAAGATCAGATCGAACTGCTCTTCAGTTTCTCGCAGCCAGCCCAGCACGTCAGCCTGCAGCAGGCGGTGCGCGCGGCCGGTCAGGCCGTTAAGGCGCAGGTTGCGCTCCGCCCACTCCAGATAGGTGCGGGACATATCCACGGTGGTAGTGGTACGCGCACCGCCCAGGCCGGCATGTACGCTGGCGCTGCCGGTATAGGAGAAGAGGTTCAGGAAGTCTTTACCTTTACTCATCTGGCCCAGCATGCGGCGGGCAATGCGGTGGTCGAGGAACAGCCCGGTATCGAGATAGTCGGTGAGGTTCACCCACAGGCGCGCGTTATATTCGCCCACTTCGATAAACTCGCCCTTGCTGTTCATCTTCTCATACTGGTTTTTACCCTTCTGACGCTCACGGGTTTTGAGGATCAGCTTGTTCGGGGCGATATTCAGCACGCTGATGGTCGCGGCAATAATATCGAGCATACGCTGACGGGCTTTCTGCGGATCGACGGTTTTAGGCGGAGCATACTCCTGCACGACCACCCAGTCGGCGTAGCGATCGACCGCCACGTTGTATTCCGGCAGATCGGCGTCATACAGGCGATAGCATTCAATCCCCTCCTGCTTCGCCCATTTTTCAAATTTCTTCAGGTTCTTGCGCAGGCGGTTGGCGTAATCTTCCGCGATGGTGGCAGGTTTGCTGTCCGCCTCTTTCTCGGCCAGATGGTAATTTTTCTGCACGCAGTCCAGCGGGCCGTTTTTGGCCTTGAACTGGCGCTCGGCGCGCAGTTGCAGGCAGCTCAGCAGCTCAGGGGAGGCGCTGAACAACGAGAGATTCCAGCCGCCAAACAGATCCTTCATGGTGCGCCCAAGCAGGCTGTGCAGGGCAATCAGCGCAGGCTCGCTGTCCAGACGTTCGCCGTAAGGCGGGTTGCTGATTACCGTGCCGTACGGGCCTTTTGGCAGCGGATTGGTGAGCTGGGAAACATCTTTAACCTCAAAGGCGATCAGCTCGCCGATCCCGGCGCGGCGGGCGTTGCTGCGCGCGCGTTCAATTACGCGGGCGTCGCTGTCAGAACCATAGAAACGGGATTCATAGGCTGCCAGCCCGGCACGTGCGCGCGTCTGGGCTTCGGCTTTGACCTCCTGCCAGATGGCCTCGTCGTGCTGAGCCCAGCCCTTAAAGCCCCACGCGCCGCGATGCAGGCCCGGCGCGCGGTCGGTTGCCAGCATCGCCGCTTCGATAAGCAGGGTACCGGAACCACACATCGGATCGAGCAGCGGCGTACCCGGCAGCCAGCCGGAACGCATCACGATGGCGGCCGCAAGGTTCTCTTTGATCGGCGCAATACCGGCACGATCGCGGTAGCCGCGCTGGTGCAGGCCTTCGCCACACAGATCCAGCGCAATGCTGGCGACTTCTTTATTCAGGCGAACGTTGATGCGCAGATCCGGATTTTCACGATCGACGTTCGGACGCTCCAGATTTTTGCGCGTGAAACAGTCGACGATGGCATCTTTGACCTTCAGCGCCCCGTACTGGCTGTTACGGATCTCATCGTTCAGGCCGCTGAAGTGCACGGCAAAAGTGGCGCCTGGGGCAAAAATCTCTGTCCAGTCGATAGTCTGCACGCCAATATAAAGATCGAGATCGCTATAAACCTTGCACTCTCTCATCGGCAACATGATGCGTGAGGCCAGGCGGCTCCACATCAGGCTCTGGTAAATAAGCCGCGTGTCGCCCTGAAAATGGACACCACCCTGAACCACCTGGCACTCTTGCGCGCCCAGGTTTTCCAGTTCAGTTTTTAACAGCTCTTCCAGCCCACGGGCCGTACTGGCAAACAGAGAATTCATATCGTCACTTTTACTCTAAGAAAATTGCTGCGCATTATAGCCAATCTGGGCTCTATGTCATAAAGTTGAGGGCTTATTTTCATTTGAGGGCTGCGCCGTGGCGACGTTATCCAGGCTTTTCATTCATCCGGTTAAATCCATGCGGGGTATTGGGCTCACCCATGCCCTTGCCGATGTCAGCGGTTTTGCCTTTGATCGCATTTTTATGGTCACAGAGCTGGATGGCACATTTATTACCGCACGCCAGTTCCCGCAAATGGTTCGCTTCATCCCGGCGCCGGTTCAGGATGGTCTCCATCTGACTGCGCCGGATGGTTCCAGTAGTATCGTCCGTTTCAGCGATTTTGCGCCAGCGGATGCGCCCACCGAAGTCTGGGGCAACCACTTTACCGCCCGTATCGCCCCGGATGCGATCAACCGCTGGCTGAGCGAATTCTTTTCCCGCCCGGTTCAGCTGCGCTGGGTTGGGCCGGAGCTGACGCGACGCGTGGCTAAGTTTGCCGCGGTGCCGCTCTCTTTTGCCGACGGGTTCCCGTATCTGCTCACTAACGAAGCCTCGCTGCGCGACCTGCAACAGCGCTGCCCGGCCAGCGTGCAGATGGAGCAGTTCCGCCCGAACCTGGTGGTGACCGGCGCTGCCGCCTGGGAAGAGGACACCTGGAAAGTGATCCGCATCGGCGAGGTCATTTTTGACGTGGTGAAACCCTGCAGCCGCTGCATCTTTACCACCGTCAGCCCGGAAAAGGGGCAGAAACATCCGGCTGGCGAACCGCTGAAAACTCTGCAATCTTTCCGCACCGCGCAGGATAATGGTGATGTCGATTTCGGTCAGAACCTGATCCCGCGCTCCAGCGGAGTGATCCGCGTGGGCGACGAGGTGGAGATCCTCTCGACCGCCCCGGGCCGCATCTACGGCGCAGGTGCCGAAGAAGAGGCCAGCGACATGGAAGTGCAGCCTGCAACGGCGGTGACCATCCAGTGGCAGGGACAGACCATTCGCGGTAACAATCAGCAGGTGTTACTGGAGCAGCTTGAACAGGCTGGGATTCGCGTGCCCTACTCCTGCCGTGCGGGGATTTGCGGATGCTGTCGCATCACGCTGGTTGAGGGGGAAGTGAGCGCGCTGAAGAAATCGGCCATTGGCAGCGATGGCACAATCCTGTGCTGTAGCTGTGTGCCGAAAACGTCGTTACAGCTCGAGGCTTAAACAGCCTGTTCCAGGCTGAAGCTGACCGGTTGCGGTTTCAGCCTGTCATTCATCACTTTAATCGGGTCGCCCAACTGCATGGTGCGCCCGGCAATGGTCACCGCGGGCTGCGCCAGTAAACAGAGCGCAGCGTTGTCGCCCGGCTCCACCACCAGCAAATTCACCTGCTCACCATTTTCGCTCAGGCTGACACAGGCGGCGTCGCCGATTGTCGGTGTCCAGCGTTCACCGTGGGCAAGAAAGTGCCAGCTTTTTGGCATCTGGGGTTTGAGGAAGCGGATCGCCACCAGCGCATTGAGCACCAGTTCAGCGCGTTGCTCTTTCGACAGTTCCAGGTCACGGCACTTCTCTTCAAAAGAGAAATAGAGTGCGGCATCATCGACGCAAAAACCGGTATCGGCAAAGGCGTCCGGGGTTAACATCCGGCGGGCAAAACGCGAACGAAACAACATACCATTGGCCAGATCGAGCATCATACGATCGTGCTCTTCGCAGAAATACCAGCGCCAGTTATCGTCAGGTTTAATTCGCATCTGTCTCTCCCGTTCCCGAAACGTCCTGTCGTAAGAAAGTCCTTATTGCCGCTTCGTTTTTTTAACCTCAGTAATCAAAGACTACTATGTCTAATAAAGCAACAGTCCGGGAATATAAAACAACCAGAGCTGGAAATAAAGCCCTGGTTGTCAGTCATGCTAAAAGGTTAGAGGTGATTAACGATTTCTTTAATCAGCGGCGGACCTTTAAAAATAAAGCCGGAATATATCTGAACAAGCGAAGCGCCAGCAGCCATTTTTTCACGGGCGGCGATGACTGAATCAATCCCGCCAACCCCAATAATCGGTAAGCGGCCATTTAATTCCTGCGACAGACGACGAATTATTTCGGTGCTTTTTAACTGCACCGGGCGTCCGCTCAAGCCACCCATTTCATCGCAGTGCTTCATCCCCTGAACTAAAGCGCGGTCGAGCGTGGTATTGGTAGCGATAACACCATCAATATTATGACGAACTAAACTGTCGGCCACCTGAATCAGCTCTTCTTCAGTCAGATCCGGCGCAATTTTAACGGCGACCGGCACATATTTATGGTGCGTCGCCTGGAGTTCATTTTGCTTATTTTTGATGGCGGTTAATAAGTCATCCAGCGCTTCGCCGTATTGCAGGGTACGCAGACCTGGCGTGTTAGGCGAGGAGATATTCACCGCAATATATCCAGCGTAAGCGTAGACTTTCTCCATGCAGATCAGGTAGTCATCTTTGCCCTGCTCGACCGGCGTGTCTTTATTTTTGCCGATATTAATGCCTAATACGCCGTCGAAATGGGCCTTTTTCACATTCTCAACGAGGTGATCGACACCGAGATTATTAAACCCCATGCGGTTAATCAGCCCTTCGGCTTCTACCAGGCGGAACAGGCGTGGCTTGTCGTTGCCCGGCTGCGGACGCGGTGTGACGGTACCAATTTCGATGGAGCCGAAGCCCATCGCACCCAGTGCATCAATGCACTCGCCATTTTTATCCAGCCCTGCCGCCAGACCCAGTGGGTTTTTAAAGGTTAACCCCATACAGGTGACCGGCTTATCCAACACTTTCTGGCGCACCAGCGCTTCGAGCGGGGTTCCCGTAATACGGCGTAACTGCTGGAACGTTAATTCATGAGCGCGCTCAGGATCGAGCTGGAAAAGGGCTTTACGAACGAAGGGGTAGTACATGAACTCTCCTGGATTCCCGGTGTGCAAACCGGGGGCGTATTATCTGCGATCGCAGCGGGAAAGGGAATTGACCTGAGGCAAAAAAAGCCCCGTGCTGCGCAATCGTTTACTTTTCACCTCTCCTTTATTCAATTTTCGGCATTTATCTTGCGGATAAATCATTTAGCGGAATAAGCCAGCGGTGCCACACTGCCAACAAATGTTATCAATGTTAGGTAAAAGCAAATAATTGGTTATAAGGAGCATCTATGCGCGTCATTACGTTGGCCGGCAGTCCGCGATTCCCTTCCCGCTCCAGCGCACTGCTGGAGTACGCCCGGGAGCAGCTTACCTCTCTGGATGTGGAGGTATTCCACTGGAATCTGCAAAATTTTGCCCCGGAAGATCTGCTCTATGCCCGCTTCGACAGCCCTGCGCTGAAGGCGCTGAATGAACAGTTAAAAGAGGCCGATGGGCTGATCGTCGCCACGCCGATCTATAAAGCCTCGTTCTCCGGCGCCCTGAAAACCCTGCTCGATCTGCTGCCGGAGCGCGCGTTAGAGGGCAAAGTCGTCCTGCCGCTGGCGACGGGCGGCACCGTGGCCCATCTGCTGGCGGTGGATTACGCCCTGAAACCGGTGCTCAACGTCCTGAAAGCCCAGGAGATCCTGCACGGCGTGTTTGCCGATGATTCTCAGGTCATCGACTACCAGCACAAACCGCACTTTACCCCGAACCTGCAAACCCGCCTCGACAGCGCGCTGGAGACCTTCTGGCAGGCGCTGCATCGCCGCGACGTGCAGGTTCCAGCCTTTGGTCTTCAGAAAGGGGTCGCCCATGTTTAAATCCCTCGCACGCCTGAGTCTGGCAGGTCTGGTGGCTCTCTCCGCACTGGCGCATGGCGCAGAGCCCGCGCCCGACAATCTGCGTATTGGCTATCAGAAAGGCAGCGTCAGTATGGTGCTGGCGAAGAGCCATCAGCTGCTGGAAAAACGCTACCCGGACACCAAATTCTCCTGGGTTGAGTTCCCGGCTGGCCCGCAGATGCTGGAGGCGCTGAACGTCGGCAGTATCGATCTTGGCAGTACCGGCGATATCCCGCCGATCTTCGCCCAGGCCGCCGGCGCGGATCTGGTTTACGTCGGCGTTGAGCCGCCAAAACCGAAAGCCGAAGTGATTCTGGTGCCTGAAAACAGCCCGATTAAGAGCGTGGTGGATCTGAAAGGCCACAAAGTGGCTTTCCAGAAAGGTTCCAGTTCGCACAACCTTTTACTGCGCGCGCTCCAGCAGGCGGGCCTGACCTTTAAGGATATTCAGCCGGTCTATCTCTCCCCGTCGGATGCCCGCGCCGCTTTCCAGCAAAAGAATGTCGATGCCTGGGCTATCTGGGACCCTTACTACTCTGCGGTGCTGCTGCAGGGGGGCGTGAGAGTACTGAAAGATGGCGAAACCCTGAAACAGACCGGCTCTTTCTACCTTGCCGCACGCCCCTATGCCGAGAAGAACGGTGCCTTTATTCAGGGTGTGCTGGATACCTTTAGCGAAGCGGACGCCCTCACCCAGAGCCAGCGCCAGGCCAGTATCGCCCTGCTGGCAAAATCGATGGGTCTGCCGGAGCCGGTCATTGCTACCTACCTTGACCATCGCCCGCCAACCGTCATCAAACCGGTGGATGCGAAAATCGCCGTGTTACAGCAGCAAACCGCCGACCTGTTTTACGACAACCATCTGGTACCGAAAAAAATCGTTATTCGCGACCGCATCTGGCAGCCCACTGCCTCGAAAGGAGATAAATCATGAGTCTGAATCTGTTCTGGTTTTTACCTACCCACGGCGACGGTCATTATCTGGGCACCGACGAGGGCGCACGCCCGGTGGATCATGCTTATCTTCAGCAGATCGCCCAGGCCGCCGACCGGATTGGTTTTACCGGGGTGCTGATCCCGACAGGTCGTTCCTGCGAAGATGCGTGGTTGGTGGCGGCGTCGATGATCCCGGTGACCCAACGCCTGAAGTTTCTGGTGGCCCTGCGTCCCAGCGTGACCTCCCCGACGGTAGCCGCACGCCAGGCCGCGACCCTCGACCGTCTGTCGAATGGCCGCTCCCTGTTTAACCTGGTGACCGGCAGCGATCCACAGGAGCTGGCGGGAGATGGCGTCTTTTTGGATCACACCGCGCGGTACGAAGCCTCCGCGGAATTCACTCAGGTCTGGCGTCGTCTGCTGGAGGGTGAGAGCGTCACCTTCGAGGGCAAGCATATCCACGTGCGTGACGCGAAACTCTACTTCCCGCCGATCCAGCAGCCGCGTCCGCCGCTCTATTTTGGCGGTTCATCGGACGTTGCCCAGGATCTGGCCGCCGAACAGGTGGATCTCTACCTCACCTGGGGCGAACCGCCGACGCTGGTAAAAGAGAAAATCGAACAGGTGCGCGCCAAAGCCGCGGCGCGGGGTCGTAAAGTCCGCTTCGGCATTCGTCTGCATGTGATTGTGCGCGAAACCACTGAAGAGGCGTGGCAGGCCGCCGATCGCCTGATTTCGCATCTGGACGAAGACACCATTGCCAAAGCGCAGGCCGCGTTTGCCCGCACCGATTCCGTGGGGCAACACCGAATGGCCTCCCTGCACAACGGTAAAAGAGAAAATCTGGAGATCAGTCCGAACCTGTGGGCCGGCGTGGGGCTGGTGCGCGGCGGTGCGGGTACCGCCTTAGTGGGGGATGGCCCAACCGTGGCGGCGCGTATTAATGAGTACGCTGACCTCGGTATCGACAGCTTTATTCTCTCGGGATATCCGCATCTGGAGGAGGCCTACAAGGTGGGCGAACTGCTGTTCCCCCATCTGGATGTCGCCATTCCGGAGATCCCGCAGCCGCAACAGCTCCTGCAGCAGGGCGAAGCGGTCGCCAACGAATTTATTCCGCGTAAAGTCGCCCAGAGCTAAGGAGAGCGCATGGCTCATTCTTCCCGAAAATGGCTGCTGCGCATTGCCCCCTGGCTGCTTCCCGCAGGCATTGTGCTTATCTGGCAGCTGGCCTCCTCCGTGGGCTGGCTCTCAAGCCGCATCCTGCCGTCGCCGGAGGGGGTTGTGGAGGCCTTCTGGTCCCTGAGCGCCAGCGGCGAGCTGTGGCAGCATCTGGCGATCAGCGCCTGGCGCGCGGTGATTGGTTTTTCCATCGGCGGGACGATTGGCCTGACGCTGGGGCTGATCAGCGGTCTCTCCCGCTGGGGCGAGCGTCTGCTGGACACCTCGATCCAGATGCTGCGCAACGTGCCACATCTGGCGCTGATCCCGCTGGTGATCCTCTGGTTTGGTATCGATGAAACGGCGAAGATTTTTCTCGTCGCCCTCGGCACCCTCTTCCCGGTCTATATCAACACCTGGCACGGCATTCGTAATATCGATCGCGGGCTGGTGGAGATGGCGCGCAGCTACGGTTTGTCCGGCTTCGCCCTGTTTATCCACGTTATCCTGCCGGGCGCCCTCCCCTCCATTATGGTCGGCGTGCGCTTCGCCCTCGGTCTGATGTGGCTGACGTTAATTGTGGCGGAAACCATCTCCGCCAACTCGGGTATCGGCTACCTGGCGATGAACGCCCGCGAATTCCTGCAGACCGACGTGGTCGTGGTGGCCATCGTTCTCTACGCCCTGCTCGGTAAACTGGCGGATGTCAGCGCCCAGTGGCTGGAACGCCGCTGGCTGCGCTGGAATCCGGCCTACGCGATAAAGGAGGCACACGCATGAATACGGCTCGCTTAAACCAGGGGACGCCGCTGTTGCTTAACGGCGTCACCAAACGCTACGGTGAAAACACCATTCTGAACGAACTGGAGCTGCATATTCCCGCCGGGCAATTCGTGGCGGTGGTAGGCCGCAGCGGCGGCGGCAAAAGCACCCTGCTGCGCCTGCTGGCCGGGCTAGAGGCGCCGAACAGCGGCGAACTGCTGGCCGGGAACACCCCGCTGGCGGAGATCCAGGACGATACCCGGATGATGTTCCAGGATGCGCGACTGCTGCCGTGGAAATCGGTCATTGATAACGTGGGGCTGGGGCTGAAAGGCGACTGGAAAGCGCAGGCATTACAGGCGCTGGCCGCCGTCGGGCTGGACAATCGCGCCGGGGAGTGGCCTGCCGCCCTGTCAGGGGGTCAGAAACAGCGCGTAGCGCTGGCCAGGGCGCTGATCCATCGCCCGGGGCTGTTGCTGCTGGATGAGCCGCTGGGGGCGCTGGATGCGCTGACGCGGATTGAGATGCAGGATCTTATCGTCTCGTTATGGCAGGAGCACGGCTTTACGGTACTGCTGGTGACCCATGATGTGAGCGAAGCCGTTGCCATGGCGGACCGCGTACTGCTCATTGAGGAGGGCAAGATTGGGCTGGATCTGACAATTGACCTTCCTCGCCCTCGCCGGGTGGGTTCGGCGCGGCTGGCGGAGCTGGAAGCGGAGGTCCTGGAGCGGGTGATGAAGCGCGGTGCCAGTGAGGTGCCCATCAGAAAGCACGGATAAAAAAAGCCGGGCGGCACTTACGCCTGCCCGGTCTAGGTAGGCCCGGTAAGCGTAGCGCCACCGGGCATCAGGCCGCACAGCATTGCCGGGTGGCGGCTTCGCCTTACCCGGCTTTCTGTCAGGCCAGCGCCTTGCTGATCTTCTCGTACAGATCGCCAGACAGATTTTCCAGCCCTTTCAGCTGCTCCAGCGCGGCACGCATCTTCGCCTGACGCTTTTCATCGTAACGTTTCAGACGGATCAGCGGCTCAATCAGACGCGACGCCACCTGCGGGTTGCGGCTGTTGAGCTCGGTCAGCATCTCCACCATAAACTGGTAGCCGCTGCCATCTTCCGCATGGAAGGCGGCCGGGTTGCTGCTGGCAAAGGCGCCAATCAGGGAGCGGACGCGGTTCGGGTTGCTCAGAGTGAACGAACGGTGATTGAGCAGGCTGCGCACCTTGTTCACCACATCCGCCGCCGGGCTGGTGGATTGCAGGATGAACCACTTATCCATTACCAGACCATCCTGGTGCCATTTGTCGTCATACTCCTGCATCAGGGCATCACGGCACGGCAGCTCTGCGGCAACGCTGGCAGCCAGCGCAGCCAGCGCATCGGTCATGTTGTCGGCCGTGTGATACTGCTTGCTGACCAGTTCGTCGGCGAGCGCCGTCTCCCCAAACGCCAGGTAGCGCAGACAGGTGTTACGCAGTGAGCGCTTGCCAATATCGGCATGCTCAACCCGATAGGCGTCCAGTTTATGGTGGTTGTAGACCGCCAGGAACTCATCCGCCAGCTCGGTTGCCAGAGTACGGGTCAGGGCCTCACGCACCGTCGCGATAGCGATCGGATCGATAATCTCAAACAGCTCGGCGATTTCATTTACCGACGGCAGGGTAAGGATTTCAGCCGCCAGCGCCGGATCGATCTTCTCATCTAACAGAATTGCGCGGAAGGCGTCGGCAACATGCGCTGGTACCGACAGCGGCTGCCCCTGCTGATGACGATTGACGTTCAGCTTGATATAGGTCGCCAGCAGGCTCTGCGCCGCATCCCAGCGGGAGAAGTCGTTGCGCGCATGACGCATCAGGAAGGTCAGCTGCTGATCGCTCCACTTGTACTCCAGCTTAACCGGCGCGGAGAATTCGCACAGCAGCGCAGGTACCGGCTGGAAGTAGACGTTATCAAAGATGAAAGTCTGCTCGGCCTGGGTCACGTTCAACACGTTATGCACCGGATGGCCGCCTTTTTGCAGCGGGATCACCTTACCTTCGTTATCGTACAGCTCAATGGCGAACGGAATATGCAGCGGGTGCTTCTCTTCCTGCTCGGCAGTCGGCGGCGTGCGCTGGCTGATGGTCAGGGTGTACTGCTCGGTTTCCGGGTTGTAGTCGTCTTTAACGGTTACAACCGGCGTACCGGCCTGGCTGTACCAGCGGCGGAAATGGGAGAGATCGATGTTAGAGGCATCTTCCATTGCCTGCACGAAATCGTCGCAGGTGGCGGCGCTGCCGTCATGGCGCTCGAAATAGAGCTGCATCCCTTTCTGGAAATTCTCTTCGCCCAGCAGGGTGTGGATCATACGAATAATTTCAGAACCCTTTTCATACACCGTCAGGGTGTAGAAGTTGTTCATCTCGATCACTTTGTCCGGACGGATCGGGTGCGCCATCGGGCTGGCGTCTTCGGCAAACTGCAGGCCGCGCATGGTGCGCACGTTATTGATGCGGTTCACCGCCCGCGAGCCGAGGTCGGAGCTGAACTCCTGATCGCGGAAGACGGTTAAGCCCTCTTTCAGGCTCAGCTGGAACCAGTCGCGGCAGGTGACGCGGTTGCCGGTCCAGTTATGGAAATACTCGTGGCCAATGACGCGCTCGATATCGAGGTAATCTTTATCGGTGGCGGTATCGGTACGCGCCAGTACATATTTGGAGTTAAAGACGTTAAGGCCCTTGTTCTCCATCGCGCCCATATTGAAGAAGTCGACGGCGACGATCATATAGATGTCGAGGTCATACTCGAGACCGAAACGCTCTTCATCCCACTTCATGGAGTTGATAAGCGAGGTCATCGCCCACGGGGCGCGGTCGAGGTTGCCGCGATCGACAAACAGCTCCAGCGCCACTTCACGCCCTGAACGGGTGGTGAAGGTGTCGCGCAGAACGTCAAAATCACCCGCCACCAGCGCAAACAGGTAGCACGGTTTCGGGAACGGATCCTGCCACTGTACCCAGTGACGGCCATTTTCCAGCTCGCCCTCGCCTACGCGGTTACCGTTGGAGAGCAGGAACGGATAGGTGGCTTTATCGGCGATGATTTTGGTGGTAAAGCGGGCCAGTACATCCGGGCGGTCGAGATACCAGGTGATGTGACGGAAACCTTCGGCTTCACACTGGGTGCAGAGCGCCACGCCCGACTGGTATAACCCCTCCAGTGCGGTGTTAGACGCCGGGCTAATCTCGTTAACGATGCGTAATGTAAAACGTTCCGGCAGGTTATCCAGCACCAGCTGGTTATTTTCTTCTTTATAGTCGGTCCATGGGGTGTCGTTCACCTGCACCGACACTAAGGTCAGGTCCTCGCCATCAAGACGCAGCGGCACCGCCGTGGCGTTGTGGCGCGTCACCTGGCTTACCGCCGTCACAACGGTTTTTGTGGCATCCAGGTCAAAAGTCAGATCGATATCGCTAATCAGGTAATCCGGCGCACGGTAGTCGTGGCGGTATTTGGCTTGAGGCTGTTGTGTCATAGAAAACCTTTTGCATCGTTTGTCGAATAACGAACCAGTCTATTCCTGTTGTCTAAATCGCGCTATGCAGAATGTTCATCTTTTCAGTCACAAACACTCTATTTGCTACATTTTTATAACACGCGGCACGAAATGCTCTCGACCCTGGTCCAGGCTTATGGTGTGATCGGGGTTCAATAAATCGCTAAACAAGGTATACTCCAGCGGTTTCATTAGTCGTTTATTGTACTAAACGCTCCCGTGAGAGGATGCTACTGCGCACCTATGACTCAATTCGCTTCTCCTGTTCTGCATACGCTGCTGGATACCGACGCGTACAAACTGCATATGCAGCAAGCCGTTTTCCACCAATACCACGACGTACAGGTCGCGGCTGAATTCCGCTGCCGTGGTGACGATTTGCTGGGGATCTATGCTGACGCCATCCGTGAGCAAGTCGACGCAATGCAGCATCTTCGTCTGCAGGATGATGAATTCCAGTGGCTTTCCAGCCTGCCCTTCTTTAAAGAAGATTACCTTCAGTGGCTGCGCCATTTCCGCTATGACCCGTCCCAGGTAAAAATCAGCAATGATAACGGCAAGCTGCACATCCGCCTTGAAGGCCCGTGGCGGGAAGTGATCATGTGGGAAGTGCCGCTGCTGGCGGTGATCAGCGAGCTGGTGCACCGCTTCCGTTCCCCGGAGGCGAGCGTTGAGCTGGCGCTGACGACGCTGGAACAGAAGCTGGTGGATTTTGCCCAACTGACCGACTCGCTGGATATGTCGCGTTTCCGTCTGATGGATTTTGGCACCCGCCGCCGTTTCTCCCGCGAGGTGCAGCAGGCCATCGTCGAGCGGCTGCAGCAGGAGCCGTGGTTTGTCGGCACCAGCAATTACGATCTGGCCCGCCGTCTGAACCTGACCCCAATGGGCACCCAGGCGCACGAGTGGTTCCAGGCGCATCAGCAGATCAGTCCGGAGCTGGCGACCAGCCAGCGTGCGGCGCTGGCGGCCTGGCTTGATGAGTACCCGAACCAGCTCGGTATTGCCTTAACCGACTGTATTACCATGGACGCCTTCCTGCGCGATTTCGGGCCTGAGTTCGCCACCGCCTATCAGGGGCTGCGCCATGACTCCGGGGATCCGCTGGAGTGGGGTGAGAAAGCGATTGCCCATTATCAAAAGCTGGGCATCGACCCGATGAGCAAAGTGCTGGTCTTCTCCGATAATCTCGACCTGCCAAAAGCGGTAGGCTTGTACCGGCACTTCTCCTCGCGCGTAAATCTGGCCTTTGGGATCGGCACCCGTCTGACCTGCGATATTCCACAGGTAAAACCGCTGAATATCGTGATTAAACTGGTGGAATGTAACGGCAAGCCGGTAGCGAAACTCTCCGACAGCCCGGGCAAAACCATCTGTCATGACAAAGCCTTCGTGCGGGCGCTGCGTAAAGCGTTCGACCTGCCACAGGTTAAAATAGCCAGTTGATTTCCCGTAAAAAGGATCCCTGCTGCGATGCAGGGACCCTTTTGCTTTTGCTCACTCTACAGCGGCAGACGGGTTCTGACGATCTCAGCAAAATACTCCGCGCCGGTCAGTAAAATCTCATCGTTAAAGTCATAGCAGGCATTGTGTAGCGGCGTATTACCCTGCGGGTCCGACGCATCACCATTACCTAAAAAGACAAAGCAGCCAGGCACTTGCTGCAGGAAAGCGCCGAAATCTTCAGAGATCATCATCGGAGCGACGTTACCTTCAACGTTCTGCGCACCCACCACATTGATCGCCGCGTTCACGGCCACATTTACACATTCCTGCCAGTTCACCGTCGGCGCGAACTCATGGGTGTAAATGAATTCGCACTGCGCCCCGTGCATAGCACAAATCGCTTCGCTGATGGTGCGCATCCGCTCCTCCAGCAGAGCCTGCACCTGCGGAGAATCGCTACGGGTGTCGCCTTTGATTTCGACATGGGTCGGAATGGCATTGCGGATGCCGTCGGTGTGCAGTTCCGTACAGGAGATCACTGCCGGCACGTTAGGATCGACGTTGCGCGATACGATGGTTTGCAGTGCAAGAATAATTTCCGCCGCAATCACCAGCGGGTCTTTGGCCATATGCGGACGCGCGGCATGCGCCCCCTGGCCGGTAATGCGAATAATAAAGTTATCTTCGCTGGCCATAATGCCACCAACCCGGGTGGCTATCGTCCCCGCCCTCATGCCCGGCATATTATGCAGGCCATATATCTCTTCAATGCCAAAGCGCCCGATTAACCCGTCCGCCATCATTGCTTTCGCACCGTAACCCGGTTCCTCGGCTGGCTGGAAGACAAAGCAGACAGTGCCATTGAAGTTCTGGCGCTGTAACAACAGCTGCGCTGCCCCCAGCGCAATACAAGTATGACCGTCGTGACCGCAGCCATGCATGCGTTCTGGCGTGTCCGAGCGATAAGAGATTTCGCTCTTTTCGGTCAGTTGAATCGCGTCGATATCGGCGCGGATCGCGATGACACCTTTACCCTCCCCGCATTTCAGCACCCCCACCAGCCCGGTTTTGCCAATGTCCCGATGCACCTCAATCCCCATACTCAGGAGTTTTTCGGCAATAAACTGCGCGGTTTTTACCTCTTCAAAGGCGCTTTCCGGGTTGGCGTGCAGATGGTGACGCCATGCGATAAGCTGCTGTTTGAGCTGTTCCTGATTCATCATAATCTCCAGTTAAGGTTAAGCCGGACGCTGGGCACGCTGTAAAACCACCTGTAGCAGCACGTTGGCGCCGGCAATCAGGTCTTCAGGGTCGCTATGTTCGTTGACGTTATGGCTGATGCCGTCGAGGCAGGGGACAAAGATCATCCCGGCCGGACACACCGAGGCCATAAACTGCGCATCGTGACCTGCGCCACTCGGTAGTCGTCGTGTGCTCAGGCCCTGACGTCTGGCCTCATCCTCCACGACGTTGACAATATCATCGGCAAAAATGACTGGATTAAAACGTACCAGCGAACGGCTGGATATTTTCACCCCTTCGTCCTGTGCCGTTGTGGCGATAAAATCCGCCAGCCGCTGTTCGGCCAGTTTTAAAACTGCGTTATCGGTATTGCGTAGATCTACCGACATCACGACCTGGTTGGGTATGACGTTAATCAGATTGGGTTTGACGCTGATGTGCCCCACCGTGGCGACCTGATCGCCGCCAAGATCCAGCGCCAGTTCACCGGCAAAGACGGCGATTTTTGCTGCCGCCAGACCGGCGTCGTGACGCATCGACATCGGTGTAGTGCCAGCATGGTTAGAGACGCCGGTCAGGGTCAGCTCCTGCCATGAGATCCCCTGCACTCCGGTAACCACACCGATATCGGTTCCCTCTTTGTCGAGAATTGGCCCTTGTTCAATGTGCAGTTCGACGTAGCTATCCACCAACATATCGCCAGGCCTGCCTTCGCCTTTGTAACCAATCGCCTGCAGCGCCTCGTCAAGAGTAATGCCCTCGCGATCTTTTGCCGCCAGCGCCGCCTCCAGGGGATATTCTCCGGCAAACACTACGCTGCCCATCATATCGGGCTGGAAGCGCACCCCCTCTTCGTTGGTAAAGAAGGTAACCGCCAGCGGACGCCGGGCACGGATCCCTGCCTCCTGCAGCGTGGCAATCACCTCAAGCCCGGCCATGACGCCGTAGTTGCCGTCATACAGACCGCCGGTGCCGACGGTATCAATATGCGATCCCATCATGACCATAGGCAGAGCCTCTTCGCCGGCATACACGCCGGTGACGTTACCGATAGCATCAATACTGACATCCAGCCCCAGAGCCTTCATTCTGGCGACAACAAAATCCCTGCCAGCTTTATCCTCTGCGGTGGCCGCGAGGCGGCAGACACCCCCACTCTCTAGTGCACCGTACTCGCCGAGCGCGAACAAAGAATCGATAAGACGCTGGCCGTTAATCTGTAAATAGTGACGCATAACAATCTCGCTAGTGATCGTGGTTATTTGAACATGCCGTAAAAAATGGCGGAGACGGTAATCAACCCAATCAGGGTGACAAAAACGTTGCTGGTTTTGCCGCGGTACGGTGCCAGCGCAGGTAATTTATGGATGGCGTACATGGGTAACAGCAGCAGGATCACCGCCCCGGTGGGGCCGCTGATATATTCAATAATTCCGAGGATGCTGGGATTTTTGTAGGCGGCGAACCAGCAGGTCAAAACCATAAAAACCAGGATCACGATGTCGACCGAGCGGATAGCCGGTTTTTTCCCGCGCGCGGCGGCGGCTTCAACGATCAGATCGCGCAGCGATTCATAGGCACCGATATAGTGACCCAGAAAGGATTTGGTAATAGCAACAAAAGCGATAATCGGTGACAGCCAGGCGATAACCGGCGTACCAAACTGGTTGGCAAGATATGAGAGGATGGAGAGATTCTGCTCCTTCGCCTCCGCCAACTGCTGCGCCGACAGGCTTAAGACGCAGCTAAGTACAAAAAACAGCACCACCAAGGTCATCAACAGGATCCCGTAGCGCTGGATCTGTCCGCATTTACGCTCGGCCAGTGCCTGGCCGTAACGCTGCTTCTGGCGCACCACCATTGGGGAGATAATTGGGTAATGGTTAAAGGACATCACCAGTACCGGAAATGTCATCCACAGCGTCAATAACATGCCGTGTCCGCCACCTGTCGTACTGACATTTAAGGTATGCAGGATCGCCCCGTTCCAGTGTGGAATTAGAAACAGCGCCATAAAAATAAGCGAGAGGATAAAGGGGTAAACCAGCGCGCTCATCACCCGCATAATCAACCGTTGCCCCAGTCGGACGATAAACATCAGCCCGAGGATTAGCACAATCGCCACCAGCGCCCGCGGCGGCTCGGCCATCCCCAGTTGATGGGTGATAAAACTCTGTGCGGTATTGGTTATTGCTACCGCGTACATAATCAGAATGGTATAGACGGCAAAGAAATAGATAACGGTAAACACTTTACCCGCCAGCATGCCGAAATGTTCACCAATCGCATCGGTAATGGTGCTTTCCGGGGTATTAGACGAGTAAATAAATCGCGCCAGCCCACGGTGCGCCAGATAGGTAATGGGAAACGCGAGGACGAAAACGATAAGTAACGGTCATATGCCTCCAATCCCGGCGTTTATCGGTAGAAACAGTACTCCGGCGCCAATCGCTGTCCCGAACAGGCCAAGCACCCAGACGGTATCTTCGCTATGCCATTTTGCGGGATTGCAATATCCTCTTTCTGTAACAGCAATTTCACTATTCATTGGTCATGTTCTCTCTGTGCATTACGCGATAACGCGTATGTTTTATTGTCAGAACGCGTGCCATACCGAGGGCCTGTAGGGTAGGTAAAATGGCCCTCTTGCTAATGCCGTGGGCGATTAACCGTTACGGCCAAACCAGACGATCTCTTCATAGATATCCGGGGAGGTGTCCCCTTCTGTGCTGATTAACAGGACATGGGCGTCGGCATTGAGGCGCAGTGATTCAGCGATTTCGCGATGCTCCGGTTGGGTCATCAGGGCATGCAGCACCCCGGCGCCGATAGCGCCAGACTCACCAGAAACAAAGGGCTCATCGGTACCGGGACGCGGCGCGGCAAGGAGGCGCATGCCGTTGGCGGCAAGGTGATCATCGGCGGAGATAAAACAGGTTGCGTGGTCACGCAGCATCGGCCAGCTAATAATATTCGGTTCGCCACAGGCCAGTCCGGCCATCAGGGTGGCCATATCGCCCCCCACGCTGTGGGGTTGCCCGTCATTGATAACTGCAGAGCGGTACAGGCAGTTCGCCTGATGCGGTTCCACAATGACGATCGTCGGCGCAAGGTACTGCATTTTCTCGACAAAATAGCCCATGATGCTGCCCGCGAAAGACCCCACCCCGGCCTGTAAAAAGAGATGTGTCGGTAACGGCGTGCCGCTTTGCCGCAGCTGTTCCCAGGCTTCAACGGCAAGGGTCATATAGCCCTGCATAATCCAGGTGGGGATCTGCTCATAGCCCTGCCATGCCGTATCCTGCAGCAACACCCAGCCCTGCTCTCTGGCCGCTTTATCGGCCAGACGCACGGTATCGTCGTAGTTGAGCTCGGTGATGGTGCACTCGGCACCGTGTTGGCGAATATTTTGCGCCCGCACCGGCGAAGAGCCTTTTGGCATATAAACCACTGCCCGCAGGCCGAGCTGCTCCGCCGCCCAGGCAACACCGCGTCCGTGATTACCATCGGTGGCGGTAACAAAGACAATATCTTTAATCCGGGCTTTTATTTCCGCTGAATTAAGGTCGGCGAAACTCAGGGTATTAATGTCGCGTCCCAGCAGGCCGGCGAGATATTTCCCCATGGCATAAGATCCCCCGAGCCCTTTAAAGGCGTTCAGGCCAAATCTTTGGGCCTCATCTTTAATATGTATCGATCCCAGCCCCAGACGCTGGCTTAGGTGGTCCAGCCGGCGCAGCGGCGTTACCTGGTAAGCGGGAAATTTTTGATGGAAAGCCAGCACTTCGTCGCCGACCTGCTCACTGAGCAGGCTGAGGCTCCCCCCCTGGCCATAGGCTTTGCGTCGCGCGTTAAAATGAAAATTAATCCTGTCCGTCATAAGTGCACCTTAAAATGTGAAACAGCGTGGGCTGACTCTTCGAAGCGATTTAACGCTTTACGGGTAAAGTGATGGTACACTTCGCCCGATGGTAAAATGGCGCAAAATTGCCCACTACCGCGCAACTTTCACCCTCCTTTACCGCTGTAATGCAACAAAATTGCGTTAGTGAGGTCGATCACACTGTTTTGAGGTTGCTAACACGATGAAACTGGATACATGGGATAAAAAAATTCTCACGCTTTTACAGCAGACGAATCGTCTGTCGCAGCGGGAAATTGCCGATCGCGTCAGCCTGTCCGCTTCAGCGGTCAACAGGCGGATCGCCGCACTGGAGGAGGCCGGCATCATCAAGGGCAGCGTCAGCGTGGTCAATGCCAGTAAGGTGGGTCGCCCAATCACCATCATGGTTCAGGTCACCATTGAGAACGAACGTCTCGACCTGCTTGAGGAAGATAAGCAACGATTCGTGAATTGTCCGCAGGTACAGCAGGTCTATTACGTCACGGGCGATTTCGATTTCCTGCTGGTGATAAACGTGCGGGATATGGCGGAATACGAGGTGCTGACCCGCGAGCTGTTCTTCGCTTCGGGAAATATTAAATCGTTTCGCACCATCGTATCGATGCAAAATGCCAAGCAGGAAATGACGGTAGTGATTGAGTAGCTTGCGCGAAAGGTGATGGTGGCAGGCAAGGAATCTGCCTGCACCATTATTATTTCCGAAATCCGCCCTTTCATATGCGAATTCTACTTGTCTGATGGAAGATGACAGGTAACATAGATATCCCCCCATTGAAGGGGATACAGATTTTATTTTTGGACTACATAGAGAGACTATTATGAGCGTTGTGCCTGTAGCCGACGTACTCCAGGGCCGCGTAGCCGTTGACAGCGAAGTCACCGTGCGCGGATGGGTGCGTACCCGCCGAGATTCAAAAGCTGGCTTTTCATTCCTCGCCGTCTATGACGGTTCCTGCTTTGATCCTGTACAGGCCGTAATTAATAATTCTCTGCCCAATTACAATCAGGAAGTGCTGCGTCTGACCACGGGTTGCTCCGTTGTCGTCACCGGTAAAATCGTGGCCTCTCAGGGCCAGGGTCAGAGCTACGAACTGCAGACCACCTCCATTGAAGTGACCGGCTGGGTTGAAGATCCAGATACCTATCCGATGGCGGCAAAACGCCACAGCATCGAGTATCTGCGCGAAGTGGCTCACCTGCGCCCGCGTACCAACATGATTGGTGCCGTGGCCCGTGTCCGTCATACGCTTGCACAGGCGCTGCACCGCTTCTTCGACGAGCAGGGTTTCTTCTGGGTCTCCACGCCGCTTATCACCGCTTCTGATACCGAAGGCGCAGGCGAGATGTTCCGCGTCTCCACACTGGATATGGAAAACCTGCCGCGCACGCCAGAAGGTAAAGTGGACTACGACAAAGATTTCTTTGGTAAAGAGGCCTTCCTGACCGTTTCTGGCCAGCTGAACGGCGAAACCTACGCCTGTGCGCTGTCTAAAATCTACACCTTCGGCCCGACCTTCCGTGCTGAAAACTCCAACACCAGCCGTCACCTGGCAGAATTCTGGATGCTGGAGCCAGAAGTGGCCTTCGCCGATCTCAATGATGTTGCGGGCCTGGCAGAAGCGATGCTGAAGTATGTCTTCAAGGCCGTGCTTACCGAGCGTGCAGACGACATGAAATTCTTCGCCGAGCGCGTCGACAGCGATGCGATTGCCCGTCTGGAGCGTTTCGTCTCTGCTGACTTTGCGCAGGTGGATTACACCGATGCCGTCGCGATCCTTGAGAAATGCGGTGAGAAGTTCGAGAACCCGGTTTACTGGGGCGTTGATCTGGCTTCCGAGCATGAACGTTACCTGGCCGAGAAACACTTCAAGGCGCCAGTGGTTGTTAAAAACTATCCGAAAGACATTAAGGCGTTCTATATGCGCCTTAACGAAGATGGCAAAACCGTTGCCGCGATGGACGTGCTGGCGCCGGGCATCGGTGAAATCATCGGGGGTTCTCAGCGTGAAGAGCGTCTGGATGTGCTGGATGCGCGTATGGCTGAAATGGGTCTCAACAAAGAGGACTACTGGTGGTATCGCGATTTACGTCGCTATGGCACCGTGCCGCACTCCGGTTTCGGGCTCGGCTTTGAGCGTCTGATTGCCTATGTCACCGGCGTTCAGAACGTGCGTGATGTCATTCCTTTCCCGCGTACCCCGCGCAGCGCAACGTTCTAATCTCGTATTACTCAATGGCCAGCTATGCTGGCCATTATTTTATCCTGCCGTGTCAACTTGTGTCAGTTGAAAGTCAGCATCTTTAAAGCGCAACCCCGCAAAATCCTCTTCAGTGTTACGCTTTATTTCCACGAAACATCTTTGAACAAAAAATAAACCCTATTCTTATTGCGCCTAATCTCTTTCTTAAGCATTAGCACATTTTTCGCACAAACTCCCAGCTATCCAGACGTCCATCTTTAGAAATAAGAAAAATTGTTCGCTAATGCTTCGGATCATAAAAAAAGTCGTTATCTAAAATTAAGATAAGCAATTCATATAGATAGAATATGTGAAGCTTTAAATTTAGCCATTCAACTCTGAACTTTGAGGTGCCTCACAAAGTTCCTTAAAATTCACATTTAGTTACACATATTTTCTTATTGTAACCGATTCTTTATGTTTGTAGCACTTTCAGGCTAGCGAAACCGCTATTTGAATGGAAAGATGCCTGTCAGACACATAAAGACACCAAACTCTCATCAATAGTTCCGGAAATATTTATTGACAGAATTTATTGACGGCAGTGGCGAGTGTCATAAAAAAACCAATGAGGGTAATAAATAATGATGAAGCGCAATATCCTGGCAGTGGTTATCCCTGCCCTGCTGGCAGCCGGTGCAGCTAACGCAGCAGAAATCTATAACAAAAACGCTAACAAGCTGGACTTCTACGGTAAAGCTGTAGGTGAGCACATCTGGACCACCAACGGTGACACCAACAACGGTGATACCACCTATGCGCGTATCGGCTTCAAAGGTGAAACTCAGATTAATGACCAGCTGGCCGGTTACGGTCAGTGGGAATACAACATGGACGCTTCTTCCCAGGAAGGCGCTCAGGGTACCAAGACCCGTCTGGCATTCGCAGGCCTGAAAGCTGGTGATTACGGTTCATTCGACTACGGTCGTAACTACGGCGTGTTCTACGATGCGCTGGCTTCTACCGATATGTTCGTCATCTGGGGCGGCGACTCCCTGGCGGCAACCGACAACTTCATGACCGGACGTAGCACCGGTCTGGCTACCTACCGTAACTCTGACTTCTTCGGTCTGGTTGACGGCCTGGCAGTGGGTCTGCAGTACCAGGGCAAAAACGAATCTGGCCACACCACCGGCCGTCAGAACGGCGACGGCGGCAGCTACTCTCTGGGTTATGACTTCGCTGAAGGCTTCAACGTAACTGCAGCTTACTCTAACTCTGACCGTTCTACCGCTCAGAGTGTTGACGGTAAAGGCGAACGTGCTGAAGGCTGGGCAACCTCCCTGAAATATGACGCAAACAACCTGTACGCAGCGGTAATGTACGGCGAATCTCAGAACATGACCCGTGAAAACGACGGCGAGTTCGCGAACAAGACTCAGAACGTTGAAGCTGTGGTTCAGTACCAGTTCGACTTCGGTCTGCGTCCATCCGTGGGTTACGTGCAGTCCAAAGGTAAAGATCTGACCGGTCGTAACGGTTTCTCCGGCGGCGATGCTGACCTGGTGAAATACGTAGAAGTGGGTACCTGGTACTACTTCAACAAAAACATGAACGTGTACGCTGCGTACCGCTTCAACCTGCTGGACGACAACAACTACACCGAAGCAACTGGCCTGTCTACCGACGACCAGGCGGGTGTAGGTATCGTTTACCAGTTCTAATCAGTACACCACTTTGTTATATGTCTAAAAAACAGGGCTTCGGCCCTGTTTTTTTATGCCTGAAAGCAAAAAATGGCGACTTTTGAAAAGCCGCACGCTTTTTGTAGCAAACGGTTGGCATTTTGTAGAACTATCGTTAACCTGATAGCGGATTTCACTTCCGTAACCACAATGGAACTTCGTCATGTTTGAGAACATTACCGCCGCCCCTGCCGACCCTATTCTGGGCCTGGCCGATCTGTTTCGTGCCGATGACCGCCCTGGGAAAATTAACCTGGGTATTGGTGTCTATAAAGATGAGACCGGCAAGACCCCGGTACTGACCAGCGTTAAAAAAGCTGAGCAGTATCTGCTGGAAAATGAAAATACCAAAAACTACCTCGGCATCGACGGTATTCCGGAATTTGGTCGTTGCACCCAGGAACTGCTGTTCGGCAAAGGCAGCGCGATTGTCAGCGATAAACGTGCCCGCACGGCGCAGACCCCTGGCGGTACTGGCGCCCTGCGCGTGGCAGCGGATTTCCTCGCCAAAAACACCAGCGTAAAAACCGTCTGGGTGAGCAATCCGAGCTGGCCGAACCATAAGAGTGTCTTTAACTCTGCGGGTCTGGAAGTGCGTGAATATGCTTACTACGACGCGGCCCACCACTCTCTGGACTTCGACGGCCTGCTGGCAAGCCTGAGCGAAGCGCAGGCGGGCGATGTGGTGCTGTTCCACGGCTGCTGCCATAACCCAACCGGTATTGATCCAACGCTTGAGCAGTGGGAACAGCTGGCAAAACTCTCCGTAGAAAAAGGCTGGCTGCCACTGTTCGACTTCGCGTATCAGGGCTTTGCTCGTGGTCTGGAAGAAGATGCCGAAGGTCTGCGCGCCTTCGCAGCAGTCCACAAAGAGCTGATTGTTGCCAGCTCCTATTCCAAGAACTTCGGCCTCTACAATGAGCGCGTTGGTGCCTGTACGCTGGTGGCGTCTGATGAGCAGACCGTTGACCGTGCGTTCAGCCAGATGAAATCTGTTATTCGCGCTAACTACTCTAACCCGCCAGCTCACGGTGCGTCTGTAGTGGCGACTATCCTCAGCAATGACGCCCTGCGCGCTATCTGGGAGCAGGAACTGAACGACATGCGTCAGCGTATTCAGCGCATGCGTCAGCTGTTTGTGAACACCCTGGCGGAAAAAGGGGCGGATCGCGACTTCAGCTTTATCATCAAGCAGAACGGCATGTTCTCATTCAGCGGCCTGACCAAAGAACAGGTTCTGCGTCTGCGTGAAGAGTTTGGCGTGTACGCGGTGGCTTCCGGTCGTGTTAACGTGGCGGGTATGACGCCGGATAACATGGCGCCGCTGTGCGAAGCGATTGTAGCGGTACTGTAATGCTTTAAGCCGGGCGGCACTGCGTTTGCCCGGCCTACGTGTAGGCCCGGTAAGCGTAGCGCCACCGGGCAATTAAAAAAGCCTGCTTAAAGCAGGCTTTTTTAATGGTGATTACCAGACCGGCTGTTCATCCTGCAGGAACGGATTGTGCAGCCGTTCGTAGCCCAGGGTAGACATCGGGCCATGACCTGAAATAAAAGTCACATCGTCACCCAGCGGTAATAACTTCTCTTTGATCGAACGGATCAGCTGACCATGATCCCCACGCGGGAAATCACTGCGCCCTACGCCGCCTTTAAAGATCACATCGCCGGAAATCAGCAGGCGCGACTGGTCATCAAAGAAAACAATATGGCCTGGAGTGTGCCCTGGACAATGCAAGACCTGTAATGTCACATTGCCCACGTTGACGCTCTCGCCCTCATTCAGCCAGCGATCTGGCGTCAGAGGAAGACATTCATCAAGACCAAACATGCGGCTCTGCGCCGGTAATCCCTGCAGCCAGAACTCATCTTCTTTTTCCGGGCCAATCACCGGCACGCCATAATGCTGTGCCAGTTCAGCCGCCGCCCCCACGTGATCGAGATGGCCGTGGGTCAGCAGGATCTGCATTAAGGTCACGCCAGCGGCAGCGACTTCCTGTTTGATCTTCTCTGCATCGCCACCGGGATCGACCAGGGCTGCCAGTTTGGTTTGTTCACACCAGATAAGCGAACAGTTCTGGGAGAAGGCGGTGACCGGAATAATACGATAGTTCATACTGCTCCTGATTTGTTATTACCAGTGCCGCAATGGCCCGGTATCAATATGCACAAAGTTGCTACGTGGGTAATATCCTACACCACCTGCGCGCATAGATAACGCAGCTTTGCGAACATTGGCTAACGAAACGCCTTCAATATGAAAATCCATCGCCTGCCCTTTGGTGTGATAGCTCTTTTTAGCTACACCGCGGCTGTGGGCGCGCAATTCATTATTGGTATCAAGAGAGCGGTAGCCGGAAATGAGCTGTACCGGTTTGCGGGTGCCAAGCAAACCCTGCAAGCGGTAAAGCTGGTCAAATAATCCCGGATCGATGGCCTTTACTTTATTGGCGCGGAAATCACGGAAAAAGTGATTCAGCTTGGCTAATTCATCCTGAATATAGCCCCGACCATCAAAAAACTCCGCTTTTATTGACTCACCTGTGTGCAGGTTATTAAGCGTCAAAATACGTGGTCGAGGGGTAGAGAGCGTGGCAAATGATGGCGTAGGTAAGATGGCCGCGCCCAGCGCAATGCCACCTAACGCCAACAACTTACGGCGATTAGCGTCGAATTTGTCCATGGTAATCAGGTCTACAGGTCAATGTTATCGTATAGATGCTTTACAGCGCACGAAGGGCACATTACCGGGCAAACCTGTCATCGTCAAGGCACCACAACCCAGGAAAGACGGGGCTTGCAACCGCAAGACCCCGTTTATTTTTCCATTTAGACTACCGGAATTTTCCGAACTTCTTCATTTATCTGATCAATTGCTCTGCCTTGGGCAGAATTTGTGTGTTGGACCGGGCAGTCTCATCATAATTGTAAATATCTGTACGATACTGCGTCCGGCCATCCTTACCGACGAAGGCGGTGAGATAGTACAGATTAACCGGAATATTCTGGCGGATATTCACATACCGCGTGTCGCCATGCTTCAGCGCATCCGAGATACGTGTGTCGTTCCAGCCAGCATCCTGTAACAACATATTTGCCAGTTCTGACGCCTTATTGACGCGTACGCACCCAGAACTGAGCGCACGGGCATCTTTCTGGAACAGGTTGTGGTTCGGCGTATCGTGCAGATAGATGGCATCCGAGCTTGGCATATTGAATTTATACCGACCCAGCGAGTTGTGCGCACCTGGTGCCTGCTGGAAACGGAAAGGTAAATTCGCCGGCGTGATGGTCGCCCAGTCGACTTGCCACGGATCTATCGCCTCTTTACTGTTCCAGCCGCGCAGCACGGTATAGTTATGGCGTTCAAGATAACCCGGGTCGTTCCACACCTTCGGCAGAATATCTTTGCGCGCCAGCGTCGGCGGCACGTTCCACGGCGGATTGACCACCACGTTGTTCAGCGCGCTGCTCATCATCGGTGTTTTACGATCCGGGCGGCCCACAATCACGCGGGAGGCCAGCACTTCACTGCCGTTCTGGTAATAGACCAGCGAAAAGGCCGGGATATTCACCATGATGCCCGTCGAGAGCGTTCCCGGCAGCAAACGCAGGCGCTGGATATTCAACGCCAGCACCCCGGCACGCTGTGCGGGGGTCATGTTTAGCGCCTCACGCGTCGCCTGGCCGATAACGCCATCCGCGCCCAACCCCTGGCTGGCCTGGAACGCTTTTACCGCCTCAACAAGGCTGCGGTCATAGGAGGCCGGCTTGCTGGAAACAGGCCTGGTTTTCTTTTCGACAGAGGGAGCCGACGGGCTGACCACCACGCTTTGCGGATCGTCACCCGGCAGGGCAATTTTTGGCCCGCCGTCAATCACGCCGGAGCGCTTCAGGATTTCTCGCAACGCGGGTACGTCGCGACTCCACTGCCCCGGGCTCAGCTTAGCGGTGCCCTGAATCTGTGGCCAGGGCTGCGTGTCAGCCACCAGCTGCAGCAGCGACTGGTGCATCACAGCATATTGCGGATGGGTCGGGGCCAGCCCGGCAATGAAGTGCGGCACCGTGCCGTTATCCAGCGCCAGTTGCCACTGGTTAATCACCGACAGCGGCGGTGTCGCCAGCTTGTAAGGCTTATTGCTGTAGAGCCAGCGGTTGCCGTTGACCGGGATCCCCGCCACAAACTGCAGGTAGCCCATCATCGCATCGGACAGAACGACGTCGCGCGCCATTCCGGTGACGGCAGGCTGGGTCAGCAACTCGACCCAGGCAGTAAATTGCGGCTGAAAACCGGCGATGGCGACTTCAGCCAGTTGCTGCTGGAACGCGCGCACGGCTTCACGATCGTCCCACATGGGCTTCATGTCACGCGCGGCATACAGCAGCGTAAGTTGATTGAGATAGGCCGGGGTGTAGCCGGCAGGCAGCGCCGCAAGCAATTCCTGACGGCGTTGCTCTGCATTGACATCCGCAGGCAGCGGCCGGATACCGGCCATTATGGCGGTGGCAGGCGATTGTTCAAGCGGTTGGGACAGCGCAGTCGGTTGCGCGCCCACCGTGGCGGAGCTATCGACAGGAACCAGCTCGGGCTCATCCGCCCGCGCACTAAACAGCGGAGCAACTATCACCGTCAGACACAAACTGAGTGCCGAAAGCTGACGACCATACATATTATTCAGCAACATCCCTTGCCCCCTGTTTGCTATACGTCACGCCCTCATCACCGGGGCTTCACTTCATTATAGAAAGGCAGACCGGCACCAGCCTTACCTTATGTAAAGAAGTTTAAAGTTAACGCAGCCGCCAGTACAAGCTCAAGGAATAAAAAAAGGCGGCCCGGGGGCCGCCATCGCTAATTTTCAGATTCCTCAGGAGGCGTCAGCCGTTCCGGGCAAGGACTCTGGCGGCTGCGGGGCAAAGCCGCGCAGACCCACAACATGAACGTGCTCGCTGTTCTGATAGACCTTACGCACCAGTTTATAGGTGGTGCCTTTCTCCGGACTGATATTTTCCGGCGCCGCGATAATCAGCTGCATATCCAGACGGTCGCAGAGCTCAAACAGCGTGGCGATCGAACGGGCATCCAGACGCGCCGCCTCATCAAGGAACAGCAGACGACATGGGGAGATATCCTTACCGCGCAGACGGCGGGATTCATCTTCCCAGCTCTGGACCACCATCACCAGAATCGACATCCCGGTACCGATCGCTTCCCCCGTTGACAGCGCACCCGATTCCGCGCGCAGCCAGCCGTCAGAGCCACGGTTAACTTCCACTTCCATCTCGAGATAGTTGCGGTAGTCCAGCAGCTCCTCACCGATGGTCTGCGGCGTACGCTGGCCCATGTCGATCTGCGGGTTAAGACGCTGATACAGCTTCGCCAGCGCTTCGGAGAAGGTGAGGCGGTTGCTGTTGAACAGATCCTGATGCTGCTCGTGCTGCTCGGCCAGCACGTCAAGCAGCGTGGCGTGGGCTTCACGCACGTTGACGTTCAGTCGCACACTGTTAACCTGGCCGAAGGAGACGCTCTGCAGGCCCTGGTTCAGCTGACGAATACGGTTCTGCTCACGCTGGATCGTCTTACGGATGATATTGGCCACGCTGCGGGAGCTGATCGCCAGCTTCTGCTCACGTGAGGTCAGCTCTTCCGTCAGACGCCCCAGTTCAATCTCCATCTGTTCAATGGCTTCAACCGGGTCATCGGTGCGAATGATATCCTGGCGAATACGCTCGCGCAGATGCTGATAGACCGCCACGAAGAACTGAATTTTGCGCTCAGGGCGCTTCGGATCTTCCGACATGCGCAGCACATCGCGCAGGTGTTCGTTATCCGCCACCGCCAGACGCAGCGCACCCAGCGCTTTATCCGACATTGAACGCAGCTCATCGCCGGAGAGATAGGCCAGCTCGCGGCGGTGCAGACGGCGTTCAACACCATTGTCTTTCACCATCCGCATCACGGCGCACCAGCCCGCTTTGGCGGTCACCACCTGCTCGCGCTTCTCATGGTAGTCACGTTCCAGCTTGCGCAGACGGCGGGTCAGGTTATCCATCTCCGCTTCACAGAAGGTGAGCGCTTTTTCCAGCTGGTTACGGCGGGCGCGGTTATTGCTGAGCTGGGCATGGAGTTCGTCGCGACGAATGCGCGCCCGCTCCTCTGCCCCGCTGTCGGCCCGCACGCCGATATCCTGCAGCTCTTTATGCAGGTCGGTCAGCAGCTCTTTCTTGGTATCAAACGAACTTTTCAGCGACGCCAGCACCTGATTGTACTGGCTCAGCTGCGCGGCATGGCTACGCATCGCCTCACGGGCACGGGTACGTTCCGTTTCCGCCTGCTCCAGACGCTGGCGCAGTTTTTCGTTCAGATCGCTGTTGCCGTTCAGCATCTCCGCCGAGTCGGAGTAGCTGAAGTGCGCCCGGCGCTGGGAAACTTCGGTCAGGGCAAACGCCTGCTGGCGCGCTTCGCGCTGGACCTGCTGCGACCAGGCATAATCTTCTTTCAGCTGTTCGAACTGTTCCGGGTCGCTCTGCAGCACAGAGACCATCGGCTCCAGCTTCGCCAGCTGGTTGCCGTACTGTTGCACAAAGCGCGCGGCTTCCTGCGCTTCGTCGAGACGCTCCTGGATCTCATCCACGCGATCGGCGAGGGTGTCGTCCGCCAGAAGGTTCAGGCGCGGCAGAATGCGGTTAAGGGCAGCGACGCCCTCTTTAGCCTGCTCGAACTGGACGCGGCTCTGCTGGTTATCATTTTCGTGGGCTGAAATCGCGCGTTCAAGCTCGGTACGACGGGTGGTGAACTTACGGATCTCAGCTTCCGGATCGGCCTCAAAGGCCACGGCCAGATGGCTGCCGATAAAGCGGCTGAACGCCTGGTGCAGACGCTGGGTTTTTTGCACGTCGAACGAGAGCGTCGCAAAACGTTCCGACAGCGCTTCGCGCTCGGTATGCAGGCTCTCAATACGACTTTCACGGGCCGCGCGGCCAAACAGCGGCAACGCCGGGAAGCGCGAATAGCGCCACTGGCGATCGGCGATTTTCACCACCACCGCTTTTTCCAGCTCGTCGACGCCAAAGACGCTGTCATCGAACGACTGCGGATCCCCTTCGATCAGATAGAGATCTTCCGGGCAATCTTCCAGCCCTTCGAGCTGGTCCGCGATCAGCGACAGATCCGGCACCACAATCGCGTGGCGTGATGGACCATACAGCGCCGAGTAGTACGGCGCGTCTTCCAGGCTGACGTCGTCATAAATTTCTGACAGCAGCACGCCGCCAAAACGCTCTGCAAGGGTGTTCAGACGGGCGTCTTCTGCCCCGCCCGGCTGGCTTAAACGTTCGATCTCGTCATCGACAGCGCGCTTACGCGCCCCCACTTCGTCACGTTCAACAATTGCTTCGCGTTCACGCTCCAGCAGCTGCTGCAGATACTCCGTGACCTCCTGGCTGGATTCGAAGGTTTCGCCACACTGCTCGCTGAGCTGGCTGAGGCTGCTCTGGGCTGCCAGCCAGATCGGGGCGCGCTGCATCAGCGTCTGAATACGCGACTGTAGCTGCTCCATCTCCTGACGCAGCGCCATGCGCTGTTCGCTGGCACTGGATACGCTGTCGGACAGCGACGCGATACGGGCTTCCAGCTCCTGATGCAGGCTTTCCAGATCGTCAATATCGACCCGTTTACCCTGACGCTTGCAGAACTCAGCCAGCAGGCGTTCCGCCTCCTGCTGTTCACGCAGGCGCTGCTCCAGCTCGTTCAGGCGCATACGCAGCGGCTGAACCTGTTCCGCCAGGTGGCGCTGGTTAACGCCATCACGCAGCAGCTCGCGGGCCACTTCCCACGCTTCGGCGCGCGCCAGCGGGCCGTTAATCGCGGCCACCAGCTGATATGCCTGTTCAAACTGACTGTGCGCAGTTTGCGCCACGCTCATTTTCTGCTCAAGATTCAGCAGTTTTTCTGTGGCTTCCTGCTCTTTGGCCTGGAAGGTCTCCAGCCACTGATCCGCGCTCTCTGGCGTCAGGTCCGGCAGATGGCAAAGCGCTTTTGCACGTTCCAGCGCCTGCAACGCCTGATTGTACTGAATGGCGCGGGTTTGCTGGACGTCGAGCGCCTGCTGATAGTCGGCAAGCTGGCTTTTCAGCTCATCCACTTCCAGCTCGGCGGCTTCGGCCCGGGCTTCGTTCTCTTCCTGCTTATCGGCAGCTTCCGCCACCACTTCGTTCTGCTCTTCCAGACGAATTTGCAGTTCATCGAGATCCGCTTCGTAGCGCTCGATTTTTTCCTGCTGACGCAGCGCGGTTTGTACCAGGTTCAGGTGATCGCTGGCGGCCTGATAGTCTGCCTCCAGATCCCCTTCTGCTCCGTTATGCTCGGACAGCTCGCGGGCCATCTCGACGTGCTTGTACTGTTCAGAGGCCAGCTGCTGGCGGGAGGTGAAGAGCTCACGGCGATACTCGAGAGCCTGATCGAGATGAATGCGGCGCTCGTTGGCGTGGCGCATGTAGTCCGCCGCCACATAGTTGGTGGCTTCGCTGATCAGGTGCTTGAACAGGTCGCGGTCAGACTGCGTGACGCGAATGGCTTCCAGCGTCATACGGTTTTCACGCAGCGCCGCTTCCATGTCCTGGAACGCCTTACGCACACCGCTGTTTTCCGGTAACAGGTAATCACGCAGAGAGCGGGTAATGGCGCTGGAGATCCCGCCGTAGAGCGAGGCTTCGATCAGACGATAATATTTACTGCGGTCCGAGGCGGAGCGCAGACGACGGGCGACGATGCCCAGATCGAACATCAGCGAGTGGTATTCGGTGATGGAGTTAAACTGCTTAAACTGCACGCCTTCGATAGCTTCCAGTTTGTCTTTCAGCTCCTGCAGCGTCAGCACGCGCGCCTGGCGTTCGTTGAGGGTTTCCGTCAATAGCGCGGTGGGCTGAACGGAGGTTGGCAGCCCCTGAATGGCGAACGGTTTGATATCCACTTTACGGTCGCGACCGGCGACCTGCTGTAAGCGGACGCCAACCACCACGCGCTGATGGCGGGAGTTGATCACGTCCAGCACAGAGTAACAGACACCTGCCTTCAGCTTACCGTGCAGACCCTTATCACGGGAACCGCTGGTCGCGCCGGCTTCGGTGGTGTTACGGAAGTGCAGCAGGGTTAAGTCCGGGATCAGCGCCGTGACGAAGGCCGCCATGGTGGTGGATTTCCCTGCCCCGTTACCGCCCGAGAGCGTGGTCACCAACTCATCGAGATCAAAGGTGCGGGCAAAGAAACCGTTCCAGTTAACCAGCGTCAGTGAGCGAAATTTACCGCGTTCAATCATTACTCTTCCTCCCCGCTATCCGGCTGATTGTCTTCATGCTCGTCATTGAGCTGCAGATGGTTTTCCACCGGCATCGCTTCGCCATCACGGATCATGCGCAGCTGCGCTTCGCGGGCGTCATCACCCACGCGCACGTCGGCACCGAAGCGGAACACAGATTCAGTGATGCGGAATTTGCTGCTGTCATGGCCCATAAACCACACCATCCCCAGACGGCGCAGACGGTTCAGGGAGGAGCGCACTTTTTCCTGTAACTTCTGACGGTCTACGTCCGAGCCGGTGGAGCGGTTGTTGACCAGCTTCAGCAGCTTGCCTTCGTCCGCCAGGGTCATCAGCTCGTCATAGAGCTCCTGCTGGGTGAAGATGCCTTCGTTCGCCAGACGCTCCGGGCTGAGGTAGAGATAGCAGAGAATCTTGCCGACCAGCATGTCCAGCTCGGAGAGCACCGAGCGCGGGATGAGCGTGGTGGAGCGCGGACGCAGATAGAAGAACCCCTCCGGCGCACGGATCAGCTCCACGTTATAGCGGGCGTAAAACTCTTCCAGGTACTCCTGAAAATCCATTAAAAAAGCGTGATTATCCAGCTCGTCGAGACCAATGTGACGACCGGCACGCAGCTGGCTGTCCAGCGCCGGAAAGATCGGATTTGCCAGCGCCTGGGCCAGCTTAACTGGCATCACGTGTTCAATATTTGTCAATGACATGCGCCTGTACCTTGGCTCCGTAATCGTTGATCGGCTGCCACTTCGGCGGCAGGCCGGTGAAATCTGCTTGCGCGACGCCCAGGCGTACCGCCTGATCGACCACGATGCGGGCGATATCGAAATGGCGGGCACGCGGGTATTGTGCGAGGTAGTCGCGCACCACCAGACCGAGATCGAGTGGTTTGTTTTTGGTTTTGAAGATCGCCAGTTGCTCCTCGATCATCGCCGCAAGCTGTTCCCGTATTTCGTTAAACTCTTCATATTCCAGATCGGCTGGCAGCTCGCCGGTGACCTCTTCGTCGCGCAGGCTCATCTCTTCGTCACGCATATCGAGCAGGCGGTCAGCGCTGGCGTAGGTCAGCGCCCACGGCGCATCGAAATAGGTCTGTACCGACTGGCGCAGGCGCTGGGCAAACACGCGGTTTTTATCCATGTCGATAGCGGTACGGATAAATTTATGCACGTGGCGGTCATAGCCGATCCACAGGTCAATCGCCTGCTGGCCCCAGCTGATAATGCGGTCCAGCTTGCTCTGCAGGTCGAAGACCAGGCGATCGACAAAATGCAGGTTGTCCTGGGCCAGGGTGGCATCCTGAATGCGCAGCAGGTTAGCCTGCAGCTTGTCCCCCGCAGCCTCCAGCGTATCCTGCAGTTCACGCAGGGTGCCGGAGGTTTCTGACAGCAGCATTTCACAGCTGGAGATTGCCGCCCGCCAGTCTTTGTTCAGAAGCTGGGCGATGTCCTCTTTCACCAGCTGCTGCTGCTCATCCATGATGCGCTGCGTCAAATCGATGCTGTCGAAAATCTCGGCTACTGAATATTTCAGCGGCGCGTAGACGTTACGGTGCCAGTGGAACTCGTCACCGCCCTCATCTGCGGCATCGGCTGCACGCTTCAGTTCACCCGCCACAATGGAGAGCTGCATCGAGAGGCGCAGGGTCGAGAATTCGCGCTGGCGAATGTAGTAGTCGGTAATGCCGATGCCCAGTGGCGTCAGACGATAGATGGCATTCCCTTCTGCCAGCTCGCTGGTAAAGCGGTTCAGCAGACGTTGACGCACCATATCGTTAATCGCGTTATTGGCACGCACATTAATGGTTTCGCTGGTTTGCTCAAACGCATCACTGACATGGCGGAACGCATCCACCAGTTCGCCCTCGCTCATTTCTCCATCCAGCCGTTCGCTGTTCAGCGTGGCGACCGCCAGCAGAAAAGAGAGTCTGTCTACCGGCAGCGAGAGGGAGAAATCGTTTTTTCGGGCCCAGGCAACCAGCTCGGGGACTGTCTGGGAAAATTCACTCATAAGTTATCCTTGCTCTGCGGCTTGCGCGCGGTGACGTGAATGTAGCGACCAAGGCTAATATAAGGCTCCTGGCGGCAGTACCGCGTCTCTAATTCTGTCAGGGCGTCAAAGCACTCATGCTGCTTCTGTTTATCGCGCAGATAATCATGAAACACCCTGATGCCGGTTTTCCCGGTAATCTGCCAACCGGAGGTTTCCAGCCAGCCATAAACCTGCTGCGGGTCGCGCGGAAAGTCCGGTGACAGCGTACGGCGTTTCTTCTTGTACATGCCCTGCTGTACATAACCGAAATTCCCCACCAGCACGTTACGCATTAACAGGCCGTTAGCGTTGTAAAACATCAGCGACAGCGCGCCGCCGGGGCGCAGTATCGACCAGAGCGTCTTCAGCAGCGCCTGGGGTTCGGCTACCCATTCCAGCACCGCATGAGACAATATCAGATCAACCGGGCTTTCCAAATGTTGAGCGATCTCCTGAGCGGCACAATGTATAAATTGCATGTTATCGCTCACATCTTTCTCCACCGCGGCACTTTCAGCGCGGGCGATCATTTCAGCAGAGAGATCGCAAAGGATAACGTGGTGCCCACGCTCAGCCATTTTTATCGCCGTCTGGCCTTCACCGCCGCCAGCGTCGAGGACACGCAGTTTCTTGTCGCCAAATCCGGCCAACAGGATGTCCAGATCCTGCCAGAGGATCGTCTGCCGTAGACGGCCTTTGGTCGTGCCGTAAATATTGCGGGCAAACTTTTCCGCGATGTCATCAAAATTGCGATCCCGCATTGGGAGAGCTCCACCCACTCACAACAAAACCGCTATTTTGTCACAGCCGGGCGGAGAATGAACCTCTCTGGTGTAATATCGCTGACAATCATCAGCTATATGGTCAAAAAAGGAGCCAGAAAGGATGCTTTTTACTCTAAAAAAATATATTGGCGGCATGATGCTTCCCCTCCCTCTTCTTCTGCTGTGTATCGCGCTGGGCCTGGGGTTGCTGTGGTTCAGCCGCCATCAGAAAAGCGGCAAAATTTTGGTTACGGCAGGCTGGCTGGCGCTGACGCTGCTGAGCCTGCAGCCGGTTGCGGATGGGCTGTTACGTCCGGTCGAAGACAAATACCCCACCTGGCAGGGAAATGAGAAGGTTAAGTACATCGTGGTGCTCGGCGGGGGCTACACCTGGGATCCACAATGGGCTCCCAGCTCCAATCTGATCAACAACAGCCTGCCGCGCCTCAATGAAGGCATGCGGCTGTGGCTGGCGAATCCCGGGTCGAAGATGATCTTCACCGGGGCGGCAGCACAAAGTAATCCGGTGAGTACCGCCGAAGCGGGCGCGCGCGTGGCGCAGTCTTTGGGCGTGCCGCGCGAGGCGATCATCACTCTCGACAGTCCAAAGGATACCGAAGAGGAAGCCGCCGCGGTGAAGCAGGCGATAGGCGATGCGCCCTTCCTGCTGGTGACCTCAGCCTCCCATCTGCCGCGGGCGATGATCTTCTTTGAACGCCAGGGTCTGCATCCTCTACCCGCGCCCGCGAACCAGCTGGCGATTAGCGCCCCGCTTAACCCCTGGGAACGGATCATTCCGTCCCCGGTATGGCTGATGCACAGCGATCGCGTGGGCTATGAAACGCTTGGGCGCGTCTGGCAGTGGCTGAAGGGCCTGTCAGGCGAGCCAGGGGAGCAGTGATTTCGAGGCCAGATCGAAGTTGGCGCGGCTAAAATGCCCGGTATTCACCAACTGCGCCACTTCGTCCCACAGCGTATAGAGCCAGCGCCGCCAGAGGAACGACTCTGAGACCGGCGCGCGCCGCAGGTAGTGCCAGAGTAAATCCTCCGCCTGCCCGCTCTGGCTCAGGCGAAACAGTTCATACTCCCGGGGGGCCCACAGCATCACGCCGGGCCCGACCATCGCCAGCAGCTGATCGCTGCGGGGATCCTTGAGCATACTGCGCAGCGTAAAATTGCCGTGGATCAGCACGCTGTTGTCATTGAATCCTTCAAACAGGGTGGGCAGGCACTCGCGGGTACGAAACAGGATCCGTTTATCCTGCATGGTCAGGCCGGTGTTGTGATACTGGTTTAGCGTCCCCCACAGCACCTCAACCCGCTGGCGGTACCAGAGTGGCCAGAGATTTTCCTGGGTGCTGTCCACCGAGCCGACCAGCCCTCCGCTGTCCAGCCGGTGCCAGGCCAGCAGCGCTTCAACTATCTGATCTTTTAGCTGCTCCCAGCGTTCAGGCGTGCGGGCTGGCGCTTCCACCGGGACACCGCGCAGACGCTCAATCAGCAGGACATCCGGGCCCGGATGTTCTTCGTGGGTCATCACGCCATACACGGTCGGCATTCTTACCGTGCCGCTGCGGGCCAGCATGGAGATTTTCCACGCCAGCTGTCGGGCCACATCCGGTGAAGAGAAGCTTCGCGCCAGTAACGGCATGGGGTTTCCCTGGCTGTCGTACAGCGACCATAGCGTGGTATCCGCCTTTTCATGCACGCATTCCACACGGCTCAGTTTTTCACCCAGCAGATGGCTGAGTTCGGCTCGCAGCTGTTCCATTTGAGATTACCCCCATTAAGACTACTGCTTTTATAATGAGCGTGTGGCGGGCGGATGTCACTCTTATGAGAAGATTCTGTAGCAGAAATTCAGAAAAATGAGACAAAAAAATCCCCTCAAAAGAGGGGATGGCGGGGATTAGCGAAGTTCAGCGCGAACGCGGGCCAGATCTTCTGGCGTATCGACGCCTGTACCCGGAACCTCGTGCGCGACGGCGACGTGGATCTTTTCGCCGTACCACAGCACACGCAGCTGCTCGAGCATTTCGATGTTCTCCAGCGGGCTCGGCTGCCAGTTGACGTAACGGCGGATAAAGCCTGCACGATAGCCATAAATGCCCAGATGACGCAGGATGCTATCACCAATGTTATCCCGGGATTCGGCAAAGCGATCGCGATCCCAGGGGATAGTGGCGCGGGAGAAATAGAGCGCATAGCCTTCAGCGTCCAGTACCACCTTCACCGCATTCGGGTTGAATGCCTCTTCTGCGCTATGAACCGGCACGGCCAGGGTCGCCATACCCACCTGACGCTGGGCCAGGTTTTCCGCCACCTGACGAATAATGACCGCCGGGATCATCGGCTCATCGCCCTGCACGTTAACAATCACCGTGTCGTCGCTGAAACCGCATTTTTCCACCACTTCGGCCAGACGCTCAGTGCCGGACTGGTGATCGGCGCGGGTCATGCAGACTTCGCCGCCCGCCGCTTCAACTGCACGCGCCACCTCTTCATGATCGGTGGCGACAATGATCCGCTCCGCGCCGGACTCACGGGCACGTTCGAGCACATGCACGATCATCGGCTTGCCGTTGATATCCACCAGCGGTTTGCCCGGCAGACGCGTGGAGGCAAAGCGCGCCGGAATAATGACAACAAAACTCATGGTTTGCTCTCTTCAGGCGCCAGGGCGCGGGCTTCGGTTTCCAGCAGGACGGGAATGCCGTCGCGCAGAGGGAAGGCAAGGCTATCCACTTTGCAAATCAGCTCCTGCTTATCCTGGCTGTAGTAGAGTTTGCCGTTGCACACCGGGCAGGCAATAATTTCCAGTAAACGGTGATCCATAGTTCCTCCGTATCAATAATCGGTAAAGTTTACCATATTCCTTTTTCAGACCGCGTCTATTTCCCAGCCCGTTCGACAGGTGTGAAAAAGTCCGTCAGGAAGATGGCCCAGCGCGATGCGTGTCGCTCCCTGCCAGCCCGCAAAATCGCTGATTGCCGTGGCGAGTCCCTTCTCCAGCGCGACGCTTATCCGAACACCCTCTTCCAGATAAAGGGCGATAACCTGTAGCTCGCCGGTTTTGCGGTGCATTTTGGCATCCATCCGCCCCACCAGCTGCCCTCTATGCAACAGCGGCAGAACGAAATAGCCATACTGACGTTTCGGCGCCGGGGTATAACATTCCAGCCGGTAGCTGAAGTTAAAGAGCTGTTCCGCACGCTTACGATCCCAGACCACCGGATCGAAGGGTGAGAGAACGGCGGTATGGGTTGCGGTGAGTTTCCCTTCCTGCGCTTCGTTAAGCAACGGCAGCAGATCGGCATGCAGCCACATCTCCCCCAGCGTCTCCACCTCGACGCGGACCACCTGCTGCTGCGCCTGCCAGCGCTCAAGCAAGGGGGCCAGCGCGGGCTGACGCAGGCGGTAATAGTCGGCCAACCACTGGGGGCGGAAAATGCCTAAGCTGCGGGCGCTGTTTTCCAGCATTATGGCTTCTGCCGCCGCCTGGGTCAGCATATCCCGGCTGTCATCCCACTCCGGCATCACCCGATGTGTGAGATCGTAAACGCGCTGAAAGTTATGCCGTTCCACCACCATCACCTTGCCAGCGGTGAACAATCCCTCAAGATGGCGTTTATGCGGCTTCCACTCCCACCACCCGCTCGTTCCTTTGTGGGGATGTTCAAAATCGGCGGAACGGACAGGGCCTTTCTCCTGAATATGGGCGATAAGCTCCTCTATTTCATCCGCATGTTCCTGCATCCAGGCCTGGCGGTATTTCCAGCCCATTTTATCGGGCGCGAGCATTCTGTGACGCACCAGCGCAAAGTCGCTGCGCGGCAGGAAACACGCCTCGTGCGCCCAGTATTCCATCAGCTCTCCCTGACGCAGGGCGTTATCCAGCCAGTCGGGCGAATAGGGGCCGAGACGGCTGAACAGCACCAGGTAAGGGCTGCGGGCAACAATATTAATGGTGTCGATCTGGAGCAGCGACATGCGCTTGATGGTGGTAAGAATATCGGTGGGTCGGGCGCGACGACGGGGCTTTTTTAAAAGCCCCTGGGCGGCAAGATGCAGATGACGTGCGGCTGAAAGCGTGAGTTGCGGTAAAGCCATGCCTTGTCCTGTCAGTTAGTGCGCGGGTGAGGCCTCTCCTGCCAGGGCAATCAGTTCCTGGAGCAGTTGTTCAGGCTGTTCGCCCTGCAGTTGGGCATCAACCGGTAAATACCACCAGTTATCCCGGGCAAAGGCGCGGCATTTCACCGCATCTTTTTCGGTCATGATCAACGTCTGACCAGGCGCAGTAAACGCCGCAACCTGCTCCAGGCTCAGCGCCTGGTGGTCGGCCAGCGGCACGCTACGCTGAAGTTTGGCGCCGCAGGCTTCTAGGGTGGAGAAAAAGCGCGGAGGATGACCGATACCGGCCATCGCCACCAGATGGTTAAGCTCAGCAACGTCGCGCCGTTCGCCGGTCAGCAGATTCACGGCAAGTCCTGGTTGCAGCTGCATCGGGATCTCCCCCGCCTGCGCCGTACCACCGTTGACGATAACCGCATCCACGGACCGCAAACGCGACGCGCGCTCGCGCATCGGTCCGGCAGGTAACCACCAGCCGTTACCAAAGCGGCGAACGCCATCAATCACCACGATCTCTTTATCCCGGGCCAGCGCGTAGTGCTGCAGGCCGTCGTCAGTGATCACAATCTGGACATTCGCCTGCGTCAGCAGTGCCTGCACCGCCTCGCTGCGCACCGGCGAAACCGCTACCGGCGCACCGGTACGCTGAAAGATCAGCACCGGCTCATCACCCGCTTGCGCCGTGGTGGTTTGCGCGGTCAGCAGCAGCGGATAGCGCTCCGCCTTGCCGCCGTATCCCCGGGAGACAACCCCCACGCGAATCCCGCGTTTTGTCAGCTGTTCCACCAGCCAGATCACCACCGGCGTTTTACCGTTGCCGCCAGCGGTAAGGTTGCCCACCACCACCACCGGCACCGGCGCGCGCCAGGCCCGTTTGAGCCCCACTTTATAACTCAGGCGGATCAGGCCGCTGACCAGGCCATACAGCCAGGAGAGCGGCAACAGCAACAGCCAGAGCGGAGACTCACCGGACCAGATGCGAGCGATCATTCGCCAAACTGCATTTTATGAAGCTGGGCATACACACCCTGGTGCGCCAGCAGGTCGGCATGGCTGCCCCGCTCGACGATGTAGCCATCTTCCACCACCACGATTTCGTCGGCTTTTTCAATCGTCGACAGGCGGTGGGCAATCACCAGTGAGGTACGGTTCTTCTGCAGCTCATCCAGCGCAGACTGGATAGCGCGTTCGGACTCGGTATCCAGCGCCGAGGTAGCTTCATCGAGGATCAGGATTGGGCTGTCACGCAGCAGCGCGCGCGCAATAGCAATACGCTGGCGCTGACCGCCGGAGAGCAGGACACCGTTTTCACCGATAATGGTATCCAGCCCGTTATCCATCTTATTGATGAAGTCCATGGCGTAGGCCATCCGCGCCGCCGCTTCGATCTGCTCGCGGCTGTACTCTTCATTACGGGCATAGGCGATGTTATTAGCCACAGTGTCGTTGAACAGGTGCACATTCTGAGAGACCAGCGCGACCTGATTACGCAGCGACCGCAGGGTGTACTCGCGCAGATCGTGGCCATCAATCAGGATCTCACCCTCATCAATATCGTAGAAGCGGGTGATCAGGCTGGCGATGGTTGATTTACCCGAGCCAGAGCGGCCCACCAGGGCTACAGTCTTGCCTGCCGGAATTTTCAGATTGATATTGCGCAGAGCAGGCGTATCGCGACCCGGATAGGTAAAGGTCACATTGCGGAACTCCACGTCGCCGGTTGAGCGCTCAATCACGCGTTTGCCTTCGTCTTTTTCCTGTTCGGAATCAAGGATCGCAAACAGCGTCTGGCAGGCTGCCATCCCGCGCTGGAACTGGGCATTAACGTTGGTTAACGATTTCAGCGGGCGCATCAGGGCAATCATCGACGAGAAGACCACGGTGATGGTACCGGCGGTGAGGGTTTCCATCACGCTCGGGAAGCTGGCGGCATAGAGCACAAACGCCAGCGCCAGGGAGGCGATGAGCTGAATGATCGGATCGGAGATGGAAGAAGCAGACACCATCTTCATCCCCTGCAGACGCATCTTATTGCTGACCTTATCGAAGCGCTTGGTTTCGAGTTCCTGGCCGCCAAAAATCAGCACCTCTTTGTGGCCTTTCAGCATCTGCTCGGCGCTGGTAGTCACCTGCCCCATCGTGTTCTGCATGTTCTTACTGATGCTGCGGAAACGCTTCGAGACGACGCGGATCGCAATCGACACAATCGGCGCCAGCACAATCAGGATCAGCGACAGCTGCCAGCTGTACCAGAACATCAGGGCGAACAGACCAATAATCGACGCCCCTTCACGCACAACGGTAATCAGCGCGCTGGAGGAGGAGGAAGCCACCTGCTCGGAGTCGTAAGTAATGCGCGACAGCAGGGTGCCGGTCGACTGCTTGTCAAAAAACGCGACCGGCATGCCCATCATATGGCTGAACAGGCGGCGGCGCATGGTCATTACCACTTTGCCCGAAACCCAGGAGAGGCAGTAGCTGGAGATATAGCTGGTGATGCCGCGTAAAATCATCAGGCCGATAACCACCAGCGGCATCCATAGCAACACTGAGCGATCCGTTTTACCAAAACCGTCGTCCAGTAACGGTTTGAGGAGCGATAACATGAAGGTATCGCTGGCTGCGTTGAGGATTAACGCTACGCCCGCCACGATTAGGCCCGTTCTGAAGGGTGCAATCACCGGCCAGAGTCGGCGGAAGGTCTGCCACGTGGAGAGATCTTTGTCGTTATGCATTCAAAAAACCAGCATTTGTTGAAATAGCCGCATATTCTACCCGTTATCTCCGGGCGCGCCAAACCACTGATGATACCAACGGGGCAAAATTTGATCCCGTAAGCTATGGATTTGCCAGCCATGTTGCGAAAATGAAACCGTGATTTGTCCAGATCGGGGTGTTGTTAGCCAGCGATACCCCTCCTTTCGGTAGCGGCGAGCTACTTTGATCGAAGGCAGTCGCCACGCGTTATAGCGGGAGGCAGACACCAGGGCGATCTGCCCACCCACGCGCTGCACCAGAGGGAGTGACGAGGAGGTATTACTGCCATGGTGCGGCACCTGGATAAGTGTAGACGCAAGATATTGCCAGTGACGACTGAGCATCGTTTTTTCTCCCTTCGCTTCAATATCGCCAGTTAACAACACGCTATGGGTACCGTCCTCAACTTTAACCACGCAGGAACCGTTGTTGCCGCGCTGCGGTTTGTTGGCGAGGGGCCAGTGCGCACTGAAGGTCAGCCCTCGCCACTGCCAGTGCTCCCCGCGCGCACAAGGGTCATGCCCGGCCCAGCGCAGCGGGCTTCTAATCCACATAGTCGGCCACGCCTTACGTAGTGACAACAACCCGCCGATATGATCGAGATGTTCGTGGCTGATAATCACCCCCTCCGGGCGTAAATGGTGCCACCGTAACCATGGAATGATCAGCTGTTGCGCACTGTCCCCGCCCGGCCAGGCGGGGCCGGTGTCATAAAGGATCGCTCTCCCCTGCCGCTCGATCACCATTGCCAGCCCCTGTCCGACATCCAGCATATGCACGGCCCAGCCCTCGGTTTTATCAGCCCGCCATAGTGGATTGGTTGCCAGCACCAGTGCCGAGACACAGACCACCGGACAGGTACGCGCCCCGCGCAGCCGCCAGGCGACGATGGCGGCCCAGGGCAGCAGGGTCAGCCACAGCCAGCGTTTATCGACCGGGATCCAACCGTCAGGGAGCGCGGTTAAAAATCTGAACAGCAGCGACAGTGAGCCATCCGCAAACGTCCAGACCATATTTTCCGCCGCCGGCCACATCCAGAGGTGCAGCCCCATCCCCAGTAAAATCAAAGGCACCGAAATAAAGGTCACCAGCGGCACCGCCACCAGATTCGCGATCAGTGAAGAGAGGCTGAAACCATGGAAGACGACAATCTGTATCGGCAGCAACAGCAACAGCATGCCTAGTTGCAGGTGCAGCAAGCTAACCACAGCCCTGACGACCCAGGGGCCGGAAAAGCGCGGAGCAGGCACCCACTGATACCAGAAAATCAGCACCGCCACGGCAAAAGCGGACAGTAAAAGACTGTGCGACAGCACGGCCAGCGGATCGGCCAGCAAAATGGCAGCAATGCAGACTCGCCATACCTGCCAGGGTGACCAGAGACGACCGCTTAATTGCAACGCCAGACAAGCGCCCAGTGAGACGACGGTGCGCAACGCAGGAGGTTGCATTCCGGTAAGCCAGGCGTAAAAGGCGGCAAAGCAGAAACCTGCCACCAGCGGGGCTCGCCAGCTTACCCAACGCCCCGGGATGAAAAACTGTATGCCCCGCACCAGCAGCCAGACAACCGACGCCGCCAGGGCTATGTGCAAACCTGAGATCGCCATCAGATGCCCGGTGCCGGTTTCCCGCATCAGATTTTTTATCTCTGACGTTACCGCCAGCCGCTCCCCCATGCCCAGCCCCAGCAGAACCGGCCCCCAGGTATAGGTAGAAAGTGTGGCCGTCAGCGAGGTGAGATAGCGGGCGCGTAAGCTACAGCGATCATCTGTTACATCGGCATGGGTAAAACGCCCGGTCAGGGGTTGATGCTGTGCCAGGGCATAGCGCTGGGAATCGAACCCGCCATCGTTGAGTTGCCCGTGAACGGCACGTAATGACAAGGTCATCGCCCAGCGCTGCCCGGCGCAGCCCGGTTGCGGCAGAGTGTTGCCATACAGCGTGACGCCTACTGCTGGCACCATCGCTTTGCCGTTGAGCTGGATGATGCGGGCCCGATAGGCCGCCTCGTTTTCAACCGCTACGATCTCTATCTTCGCTTTCTGCGGACCCCGGGTCAGATTCTGCATTGGCCAGACCGCACTTTGCGCGGCCAGCACTCCCCAGGCAAAGAAGAGCAGCCAGAAACCACTGTAGCGGGCCACGTTATGACGAATTAAGGCGAGCAGAAATCCGGCACACGCTATGGCCTGGATAACCGGCAGCGCTGGCAGAGCGGGCAGCCAAAGAAGTGGCAGGATAGCCAGAATCAGACATGTCGCTAACGACGTTAAACGCATTTACACCTCCCTGTGTCAGGGCAGTGTGCGTTCAGACATTCAGTCTGTCAGGTGCGAAATTGTGCGGTTGCGACGCAGGCTGGCATAAATCAACGGCGTGCAGCAAAGGGCCGGGAAATTTGCGGCGCAGCTTCCGGATAAAAAGGAGAAAAACAAAAAAAGCACCCGCAGGTGCTTTTCTTGTGGTCACTCAGTTTTGCCCGCAGGCTAAACTCAGTTGCCGTAAATATTGGCGCGATCGCGCAGCTCTTTACCCGGCTTAAAGTGCGGAACGTATTTACCTTCCAGCTCTACTTTGTCGCCAGTCTTCGGGTTACGCCCGGTACGTGGAGCACGATAGTGCAGAGAAAAACTACCGAAACCGCGGATTTCAATGCGCTCGCCCTGTGCAAGAGTGGTAGCCATATGCTCCAGCATCTCTTTTACGGCGTCTTCCACTGCTTTCGCAGGTATATGCGATTGCTGGCTGGCAAGTCTTTCAATCAATTCTGACTTGGTCATGATTCCTCCGGTTCCTTCAAACCAATTAGCTAAACAGCTTAAACAAGGGCGGCCGTAGCCGCCCTTTGTTATTGATTACAGGACGAATCCTGCAATCTGTCAAGTCACTCTACGAGTAACTTATTCGCCTTTAGCTGCTTTGAAAGCTTCAGCCATTGCGTTGTTAGAGAAGTTTGCATCTTCCTGTTTGTTAACAGTTGCGATTGCATCTTTCTCATCAGCTTCGTCTTTAGCACGAACAGACAGGCTGATTGCACGGTTCTTACGATCAACGCCGGTGAATTTAGCTTCAACGTCGTCGCCTACGCTCAGAACCAGAGTTGCATCTTCAACGCGGTCACGTGAAGCTTCAGAAGCGCGCAGGTAACCTTCAACGCCGTCAGCCAGTTCTACGGTTGCGCCTTTCGCGTCAACTGCAGTCACTTTACCGTTTACGATTGCGCCTTTCTTGTTCAGTGCAACCCAGTTGTTGAACGGATCTTCTGCGAGCTGTTTAACGCCCAGGGAGATACGCTCACGCTCTGCGTCAACCTGCAGAACAACTGCTGCGATTTCGTCGCCTTTTTTGTATTCACGTACTGCTTCTTCGCCTGCAACGTTCCAGGAGATGTCAGACAGGTGAACCAGGCCGTCGATGCCGCCGTCCAGGCCGATGAAGATACCGAAGTCAGTGATAGACTTGATTTTACCTTCAACACGGTCGCCCTTGTTGTGGGTTTCCGCGAACTGCTGCCATGGGTTGTTTTTGCACTGCTTCAGGCCCAGGGAGATACGACGACGTTCTTCGTCGATATCCAGAACCATAACTTCCACTACATCACCAACGTTAACAACTTTGGATGGGTGGATGTTTTTGTTGGTCCAGTCCATTTCGGAAACGTGCACCAGGCCTTCAACGCCTTCTTCGATTTCAACGAAGCAGCCGTAGTCGGTCAGGTTGGTAACGCGACCAGTCAGTTTAGTACCTTCTGGGTAACGTTTAGCGATAGCTACCCATGGATCTTCGCCCAGCTGTTTCAGGCCGAGGGATACACGAGTACGCTCGCGGTCGAACTTCAGCACTTTAACAGTGATTTCGTCGCCCACGTTCACGATTTCGCTTGGGTGCTTAACGCGTTTCCACGCCATGTCGGTGATGTGCAGCAGGCCATCAACGCCGCCCAGGTCAACGAATGCGCCGTAGTCAGTGAGGTTCTTAACGATACCTTTGACTTCCATGCCTTCCTGCAGGTTTTCCAGCAGCTGATCGCGTTCTGCGCTGTTTTCGGATTCGATAACGGCACGACGGGAAACAACAACGTTGTTACGCTTCTGGTCCAGCTTGATTACTTTGAACTCAAGCTCTTTGCCTTCCAGGTGCAGGGTGTCACGAACTGGACGAACGTCTACCAGTGAACCTGGCAGGAACGCACGAATACCATTCAGCTCAACAGTGAAGCCACCTTTAACTTTGCCGTTGATAACACCGACCACAGTTTCAGCTTCTTCGTAAGCTTTCTCCAGCGTGATCCATGCTTCGTGACGTTTCGCTTTTTCACGAGACAGCAGGGTTTCGCCGAAGCCGTCTTCTACTGCGTCCAGAGCAACGTCAACTTCGTCACCAACCTGGATTTCCAGCTCGCCCTGAGCGTTTTTGAACTGCTCTGCCGGAATGGCAGACTCAGATTTCAGACCGGCGTCAACCAGTACGATATCTTTGTCGATAGCAACAACAACGCCACGAACGATGGAACCCGGACGGGTTTCGATTTCTTTTAAGGATTCTTCAAACAGTTGAGCAAAAGATTCAGTCATGTTTAATCTTCAGGTTAATATTAACGTCCACCTGGCTCCGTGCCGGATGGGGTTGTTTCACATACCCGCCGTCAATCCATTGCAGCGGGGGTACTGCTAAATCGGTCGCGATTACGCGAGAGCCAATTTCTGGCGCGCATATTGTAGCGCTTTTTCAATCACTTGCTCAATAGTTAAACTGGTAGAATCCAGAACTAATGCATCATCTGCGGGAACAAGCGGTGCAACGGCGCGATTACGGTCGCGATCGTCACGCTCTTTTATCTCAGACAAAAGACGTTCAAAGTTAACACTAAAGCCCTTTTCCTGCAACTGCAGCATACGGCGCTGCGCGCGCTCCTCCGAGGAAGCGTCAAGGAAAATTTTCACCGGCGCATCAGGGAAGACCACGGTTCCCATGTCGCGTCCGTCGGCGATCAGGCCCGGGGCGTCACGGAACGCGCGCTGGCGACGTAAAAGCGCCTCGCGAACGCGCGGAAACGCCGCGACCTGAGAGGCGGCGTTCGCCACTTCCTGAGTGCGGATCTCAGCGCTGACATCTTCCCCTTCGAGGATCACTTCCAGGTTGCCGTTGGTGGAGATGAAACGTACATCCAGATGGGCGGCCAGCGGCACCAGTGCCTCTTCAGAGGCGACATCGACATGATGATGCAATGCAGCCAGCGCCAGCACACGATAGATTGCGCCCGAATCTAAAAGATGCCATTGCAGTGCTTCCGCCATGGCTTTGCATAGCGTGCCTTTACCTGCGCCACTCGGCCCGTCAATGGTGATTACCGGGGCAATTGCCGTCATCTTTTTCTCCTTAAATTAGGCATACCGTTGTGTAAACGCCGCGCATTATACGCGCCAATGTGCACAACTGTTACCTTTGCGTGCAAATTACGGAATGATTGAAGCTGAGTGTAGAAGAAATGGACGATGATGACGTCAGGAAGCGTAAGGAAACGCCGCATCAGGTGATGCGGCGCAGCAATATCATGCAGGAGTGCTAATACGCGCCAGCTGCTCGAAGTAGTCGGGGAAGGTTTTCGCGGTACATTTCGGGTCAAGGATGGTGACCGGCGTATCGGAGAGCGCCACCAGCGAGAAGCACATCGCCATACGGTGGTCGTTGTAGGTGCCAATTTCCGCCGCCTGGAGCCTGGCCGGTGGCGTTACGCGGATATAGTCCTCGCCCTCTTCCACTTCGGCACCAACTTTACGCAGCTCGGTCGCCATGGCAAACAGGCGATCGGTCTCTTTCACGCGCCAGTTATAGATGTTGCGCAGCGTGGTGGTGCCTTTGGCAAACAGCGCCGCCGTGGCAATGGTCATCGCCGCGTCGGGAATGTGGTTCATGTCCATATCAATGGCGTTCAGCTCCCCGCGGGTGCAGGAGATGTAGTCATCGCCCCAGGTCACCACGGCGCCCATCTTCTCCAGCACATCAGCAAAGCGAATGTCGCCCTGCACGCTGTTGCGACCAATACCGGTCACTTTAACGGTACCGCCTTTAATGGCGCCCGCTGCCAGGAAGTAAGAGGCCGACGAGGCATCGCCTTCTACCAGGTAGTTGCCCGGTGTCTGGTACTGCTGCCCGCCGCGCACCACGAAACGCTGGTAGCTGTGGTTTTCCACCTCAACGCCAAAGGTCTTCATCAGGTGCAGCGTGATATCGATATAGGGTTTGGAAACCAGCTCGCCTTTAATGGTGATAGTGGTGTTTTGCGGCGCCAGCGGTGCGGTCATCAACAAGGCGGTCAGGAACTGGCTGGATACGCTGCCGTCCACCGCCACTTCACCGCCGGTAAAACCTCCACGCAGACGCAGCGGCGGATAGTTTTCCTGCTCCAGATAGTCAATCTGCGCGCCGCCCTGACGCAGCGCATCAACCAGATGGCCAATCGGACGCTCTTTCATGCGCGGCTCGCCCGTCAGCACGATGTCATTGCTGCCCAGGCAGAGGGCTGCCGCCAGCGGGCGCATAGCCGTGCCGGCGTTGCCGAGGAAGAGCTCCAGCGCGTCGGCGGAGTGCAGCGCACCCGCATTGCCCGTCACTTCACAACGGGTACGATCCGCAGACAGGGTGTAGTGGACTCCCAACGCTTTCAGCGCATTAAGCATATGGCGAACGTCATCGCTGTCCAGCAGGTTAGTGAGAACAGTGGTGCCGTTTGCCAGCGCAGCCAGCAGCAAGGCGCGGTTCGAGACACTTTTTGAACCAGGCAGATTGATGGTGCCATCTACCCGCGCGATAGGGTGTAACGTCAGGGATTCCATGAAATTTAAGTCTCAACTCAACATAATAAAAACCCCGCAGCCAGGCTACGGGGGAATAAACACGAGCGCAATTAACCGTGGCGACGTTCGAAGTCAGTCATGAAGTCGGTCAACGCCTTAACGCCTTCGATCGGCATGGCGTTATAGATGGACGCACGCATTCCGCCAACCACGCGGTGGCCTTTCAGCGCATGCAGGCCAGCAGCGAAGGACTCTTCGAGGAACAGCTTATCGAGGTTGCTGTCAGCCAGCTGGAACGGCACGTTCATGCGGGAGCGGTTCGCTTTGGCGACGTCGTTGCGATAGAAGTCGCTGCCATCGATCACGCTGTAGAGCAGCTCAGATTTCTGCTGGTTGATCTTATCCATCTGCGCCACGCCGCCGTTGTTTCTCAGCCATTTAAAGACCAGGCCAGAGAGATACCAGGCAAAGGTCGGCGGGGTGTTGAACATGGAGTCGTTATCGTTCAGCACGCTGTAATCCAGAATCGACGGGCAGGATTTGTGGGCTTTACCCAGCAGATCTTCGCGCACGATCACCAGAGTCAGACCGGCCGGGCCGATGTTTTTCTGCGCGCCAGCGTAGATCACGCCGTAGCGGCTGACATCCAGCGGCGCAGAAAGAATGGTGGAGGAGAAGTCCGCCGTGACGACCACATCCTCGCCAAAGTTTGGCTCTTCGTGGATGGCGATGCCGTCGATGGTTTCATTTGGGCAGTAGTGCAGATAGGCCGCATCGCGGGAGAGCTGCCATTCGCTCATCGGTTTTACCGCGCGTAAGCCGTCAACGGTGACTTTGGCATCAATCACGTTCGGGGAGCAGTATTTGTGCGCTTCTTTTACCGCGCTGGCAGCCCAGTAACCGGCATCAACATAGTCAGCGGTGGTTTTGTCGCCCAGCAGGTTCAGCGGAATACCCGCAAACTGACCGCGTCCGCCGCCGTGACAGAATAATACTTTGTAATTTGAGGGGATATTCAGCAGGAAACGAAAATCTGCTTCTGCCTCTTCCGCCACCTGAATAAACTCTTTACCACGGTGGCTGACTTCCATCACCGACGTGCCAAGACCGTTCCAGTCGCACAGCTCCTGTTGAGCCTGTTTGAGCACATCCGCCGGTAACATTGCCGGACCTGAACTAAAATTAAAGACCTGAGCCATTTCCCCTCACCACGCTAAAAGCCATAAGTTATAACTGTGGCTATCGGTTTTATCATTCAGTGACACGCGCCGCAATGTCTAAAACTTATGACCCGGGAAATGTGCCCGCCGTCACACAATACATTCTGCCAGCGGGCTGTCACAAAACCGACAAAATCGCTGTCAGGTGATGCGTTTGGCCCGGCTAACCTTCGTCCATTCCGGATTCGTGCAGCGTGGACATAATTGATGCGCCCCGGCCTGCAGAGACTCAACATGGCCACAGCGTCGGCAGGCGTAGTCACCGACTTCCGGTATCGTCATAAAACGTTCTACAAATTCATCCGGCAATATGCACAATCCGGGTTTAACCTGGTCATCATCGTAAAAATAGACGCTTATCTGCCCGTTGGTCTCCATAATGGCAAGCTTAACCTGCCCAAGCTGCTCGACGCCGCTCACCCGCAGTTCCATAAAGAACTCAAACTCGGTCATATTGGCGCGCTTTACTTTTTCCCAAGCCAGTTTGCCCTCTTCGACAATGGCGACCGGTTTGCCCTCAAGCAGATCTTCCAGCTTTTCACTTTTCGACATCAGCCACATCACCAGCCGGTAGAGCAACGCCAGGGTGATGAAAACAACAAAGACGGGAATCATCGGCACATCGTCATAAAACGCCACGTCCCCCGCCGCCGACCCTAGGGTCAAAATGATTAACACTTCGAAGAGCGACATCTGACGCACGCCGCGTCGTCCGGTAAGTTTGAGGAACAGGAAAACCAGTACAAAGGTATAGAGACTTCGCAGCGCTACCTCGCCTAAAAACTCAACGGGTACTTTATCAAAGGCCATTCGTTGAAGATCGAATGCTTTCATTTTTATATTCCTTTACAGTAGGTTACTGGATATAAGCATAGCCCAGCCTTTTATTTTCGCCGAAACCGCCGGGAAGATAGCGCCTGTCATGCAAAACCCGTATCATTGCGCGCTTTCCGTACGATATAAGTGATCGCCATGACTCAAACGTTTATCCCCGGCAAAGACGCCGCCCTGGAAGATTCCATCGCTCGCTTCCAGCAAAAACTGACCGACCTGGGTTTTAACATCGAAGAAGCCTCCTGGCTCAACCCGGTTCCCCACGTCTGGTCCGTGCATATTCGCGATAAAGAGTGCGCGCTGTGCTTTACCAACGGTAAAGGCGCGACCAAAAAAGCGGCGCTGGCCTCTGCGCTGGGTGAGTATTTTGAGCGTCTGTCTACCAACTATTTCTTTGCTGATTTCTGGCTGGGCGAGACCGTGGCGAATGGCCCGTTTGTTCACTATCCGAATGAAAAATGGTTCCCGCTGACCGAAGATGACGAACTGCCGGAAGGGATCCTCGACGATCGCCTGCGCGCGTTCTACGATCTGGACAATCAGCTGACCGCCAGCATGCTGATCGATCTGCAGTCAGGTAATGAAGATCGCGGTATCTGCGCCCTGCCGTTTACCCGTCAGTCTGACGAGCAAACCGTCTACATTCCGATGAACATCGTTGGTAACCTCTATGTCTCCAACGGCATGTCCGCGGGTAACACCCGCAACGAAGCGCGCGTACAAGGCCTGTCCGAGGTCTTTGAGCGCCATATCAAAAACCGCATTATTGCGGAATCCATCAGCCTGCCGGAGATCCCGGCTGACGTGCTGGCCCGCTACCCGGGCGTGGTGGAGTCCATTGCCAAACTGGAAGCCGAAGGTTTCCCAATCTTTGCCTATGACGGCTCTCTGGGCGGTAAATACCCGGTGATCTGCGTAGTGCTGTTCAACCCGGCGAACGGTACCTGCTTCGCCTCCTTCGGCGCGCACCCGGACTTTGGCGTGGCGCTGGAGCGTACCGTTACCGAGCTGCTGCAGGGTCGCAGCCTGAAAGATCTCGACGTCTTTACCCCGCCAACCTTCGATGATGAAGAAGTGGCTGAGCATGCCAACCTGGAGACGCACTTCATCGACTCCAGCGGCTCTATCTCCTGGGATATGTTCAAGCAGGACGCGGATTATCCGTTTGTTGACTGGAGCTTCTCCGGGACCACGGAAGAAGAGTTCGCCACGCTGATGGCTATCTTCACTGCCGAAGGGCAGGAAGTGTACATCGCCGATTATGAACACCTGGGCGTCTACGCCTGCCGTATTCTGGTGCCGGGTATGTCCGACATCTATCCGGTGGAAGATCTGTGGCTGGCCAATAACAGCATGGGTAGCCACCTGCGCGAAACCCTGCTGGCGCTGCCAGAGAGCGCATGGGAGAAAGAGGACTACCTGAACCTCATTACTCAGCTGGACGACGAAGGCCACGATGACTTTACCCGCGTACGCGAGCTGCTGGGCCTGGCAACGGGTAAAGACAATGGCTGGTACACCCTGCGTATTGGCGAGCTGAAGGCGATGCTGGCGCTGGCAGGCGGCGATCTGGAACAGGCACTGATCTGGACCGAATGGACCATCGAATTCAACGCCTCGGTATACAGCGCAGAGCGTGCGAACTACTACCGTTGCCTGCAGACGCTGCTGTTGCTGGCGCAGGAAGAAGATCGTCAGCCGCTGCAGTATCTCAACGCCTTCACCCGTATGTACGGTGCCGAAGCGGTAGAGAACGCCAGCGCGGCCCTGAGCGGCGAAGCGCCGTTCTATGGCCTGCAGGCCGTGGACAGCGATCTGAAAGCCTTCCCTGCTCACCAGTCCTTGCTGAAGGCCTATGAGAAACTGCAGAAAGCCAAAAGCGCGTACTGGGCTAAATAACGTTACATACCATTACAAACAGTAGGCGAATACAATCGCCTACGTTATATTACGGGGCAATTTTATTGCCCCGTTTTTTATTTGCGCGGTAATAAATTTTAGTTGTAATAATAAAGTTAAATATTGGTAGCTATAATAATTCCAGCTTGCCGAGTATTGTTACTATTTATATGAAATACTCCATTTTAATTAACTGTCCGGGAGAGGGTCAGGAGAAAAAAATCAACTCATTTTGTAACTTTTAAAATTTATTTTTATCAGGATAATCAAGAACTTAATCCGCATTTGCTATAAAACCACGCAGTTTGCGGGCCTATAAGCCAGGCGAGATATGATCTACATCAATTTCTCTTCTATAATGCTTTGTTAGTATCTCGTCGCCGACTTAATAAAGAGAGAGTTAGTGTGAAAGCTGACAACCCTTTTGATCTTTTACTCCCAGCTGCGATGGCAAAAGTTGCCGAAGAAGCGGGTGTCTATAAAGCAACAAAACAACCGATGACGACGTTCTTCCTGGCGATTACCGCTGGCGTGTTCATCTCCATCGCTTTTGTTTTCTATATCACTGCCACTACCGGTACCGCCGCAATGCCTTTCGGTATTGCCAAGCTGATTGGTGGCATCTGTTTCTCGCTGGGTCTGATTCTCTGCGTCATCTGCGGCGCCGATCTTTTTACCTCGACGGTACTCATCGTCGTGGCGAAAGCCAGCGGCAGAATCACCTGGGGTCAACTGGCCAAAAACTGGATTAACGTTTATATCGGTAACCTGATTGGATGTTTACTGTTTGTCCTGTTGATGTGGTTGTCCGGGGAGTATATGACAGCCAACGGCGGCTGGGGTCTGAATGTCCTGCAAACCGCCGACCATAAAATGCACCACACATTTATTGAAGCCGTTGCCCTTGGCATCCTGGCGAACCTGATGGTCTGCCTGGCCGTCTGGATGAGTTACTCCGGCCGCAGCCTGATGGACAAAGCCATGATTATGGTACTGCCCGTCGCCATGTTCGTCGCCAGCGGCTTTGAACACAGCATTGCAAACATGTTTATGATTCCTTTCGGTATCGTAATCCGTGACTTTGCCAGCCCGGAGTTCTGGACCGCTGTTGGTTCAAGCCCGGAGAATTTCTCTCACCTGACCGTTATGAACTTCATTACTGATAACCTGATCCCAGTCACAATCGGGAACATTATCGGCGGTGGTCTGCTGGTTGGGTTGACATACTGGGTCATTTACCTGCGTGGCGATAACCATCATTAACGGTTGTCTCAGGCAGTAAATAAAAAATCCACTTAAGAAGGTAGGTGTTACATGTCCGAACTTAATGAAAAGTTAGCCACAGCATGGGAAGGTTTTGCCAAAGGTGATTGGCAGAATGAAGTCAACGTTCGTGACTTCATCCAGAAAAACTACACCCCATATGAAGGTGACGAATCCTTCCTGGCCGGTGCCACCGACGCAACCACTGCCCTGTGGGATAGCGTTATGGAAGGCGTTAAGCAGGAAAACCGCACTCACGCGCCTGTTGATTTCGACACCTCCATCGCGTCCACCATCACTTCTCACGACGCGGGTTATATCAACAAGTCCCTCGAGAAGATTGTTGGTCTGCAAACTGAAGCGCCACTGAAACGTGCGATTATCCCGTTCGGTGGTATCAAAATGGTTGAAGGTTCCTGCAAAGCGTACAATCGCGAGCTGGACCCAATGCTGAAAAAAATCTTCACCGAATACCGCAAAACCCACAACCAAGGCGTGTTTGACGTATACACCAAAGACATCCTGAACTGCCGTAAATCTGGCGTCCTGACCGGCCTGCCAGATGCGTATGGCCGTGGCCGTATCATCGGTGACTACCGTCGCGTTGCGCTGTACGGTATCGACTTCCTGATGAAAGACAAATACGCCCAGTTCCAGTCTCTGCAGTCTGACCTGGAGAATGGCGTAAACCTGGAAGCCACTATCCGTCTGCGTGAAGAAATCGCTGAACAGCACCGTGCGCTGGGTCAGATCAAAGAGATGGCAGCGAAATACGGTTGCGATATCTCCGGCCCTGCAACCAACGCTCAGGAAGCGATCCAGTGGACCTACTTCGGTTACCTGGCTGCTGTTAAGTCTCAGAACGGTGCAGCAATGTCCTTCGGTCGTGTATCCACCTTCCTGGATGCGTACATCGAACGTGACCTGAAAGCAGGCAAAATCACTGAACAAGACGCTCAGGAAATGATTGACCACCTGGTCATGAAACTGCGTATGGTTCGCTTCCTGCGTACCCCAGAATATGATGAGCTGTTCTCTGGTGACCCAATCTGGGCAACGGAATCCATCGGTGGTATGGGCGTAGATGGCCGTACTCTGGTAACCAAAAACAGCTTCCGCTTCCTGAACACCCTGTACACCATGGGTCCTTCTCCGGAGCCGAACATCACCGTTCTGTGGTCTGAAAAACTGCCACTGAACTTCAAGAAATTTGCCGCTAAAGTCTCCATCGATACCTCTTCTCTGCAGTATGAGAACGATGACCTGATGCGTCCTGACTTCAACAACGATGACTACGCTATCGCTTGCTGCGTAAGCCCAATGGTTGTTGGTAAACAAATGCAGTTCTTCGGTGCGCGTGCAAACCTGGCGAAAACCATGCTGTACGCAATCAACGGCGGCGTTGATGAAAAACTGAAAATGCAGGTTGGTCCTAAATCTGAGCCGATCAAAGGCGACGTGCTGAACTATGACGAAGTCATGGATCGCATGGATCACTTCATGGACTGGCTGGCTAAACAGTACGTCACCGCGCTGAACGTTATTCACTATATGCACGACAAGTACAGCTACGAAGCCTCTCTGATGGCGCTGCACGACCGTGACGTAGTGCGCACCATGGCATGTGGTATCGCAGGTCTGTCCGTTGCGGCTGACTCCCTGTCTGCTATCAAATATGCGAAAGTTAAACCAATTCGTGACGAAGATGGTCTGGCTATCGACTTCGAAATCGAAGGCGAATACCCGCAGTTTGGTAACAACGACGCTCGCGTTGATGACATGGCGGTTGACCTGGTAGAACGTTTCATGAAGAAAATTCAGAAACTCACTACCTACCGTAACGCTATCCCGACTCAGTCTGTTCTGACCATCACCTCTAACGTTGTGTATGGTAAGAAAACCGGTAACACCCCAGACGGACGTCGTGCTGGCGCGCCATTCGGACCAGGTGCTAACCCAATGCACGGCCGTGACCAGAAAGGTGCTGTTGCCTCTCTGACCTCCGTAGCAAAACTGCCGTTTGCTTACGCTAAAGATGGTATCTCTTACACCTTCTCTATCGTTCCAAATGCGCTGGGTAAAGATGACGAAGTGCGTAAAACCAACCTCGCGGGTCTGATGGACGGTTACTTCCATCATGAAGCGACCATCGAAGGTGGTCAGCACCTGAACGTGAACGTCATGAACCGTGAAATGCTGCTCGACGCGATGGAACACCCTGAGAAATATCCTCAGCTGACCATCCGTGTATCTGGCTACGCAGTACGTTTTAACTCGCTGACTAAAGAGCAGCAGAAAGACGTTATTACCCGTACTTTCACTCAGTCCATGTAAGTGGATTTGACTGAAATCGCGCAGTAAAAGGCGTACAATAAAGGCTCCACGCAAGTGGGGCCTTTTTAACACCTCCCGCTCCGTAGTCTCTTTTGCCCGCTATCTATAATGAATGGATAACAGCCAAAACAGACTCGACACAGCCTCCGAGTTGTGCACATAAACAGGCCCCGGAAGGGCCGAACCTGGAGATATCACCGCAATGTCAACTATTGGTCGCATCCACTCCTTTGAGTCCTGTGGCACCGTCGATGGCCCGGGCATCCGTTTTATTACCTTCTTCCAGGGCTGCCTGATGCGCTGCATGTATTGCCATAACCGCGATACATGGGATACCCACGGCGGCAAAGAGGTCACCGTTGAAGAATTAATGAAAGAAGTGGTGACCTATCGCCACTTTATGAACGCCTCTGGCGGCGGCGTAACCGCATCCGGCGGGGAAGCGATCCTGCAGGCCGAGTTTGTGCGCGACTGGTTCCGCGCCTGCCGTAAAGAGGGTATTCATACCTGTCTGGATACCAACGGCTTTGTTCGTCGCTACGATCCGGTGATCGATGAACTGCTGGAAGTCACCGATCTAGTGATGCTCGACCTTAAGCAGATGAATGATGAAATCCACCAGAACCTGGTGGGGGTCTCCAACCACCGCACTCTGGAGTTCGCAAAATACATCTCCGCCAAAGGCATCAAAACCTGGATCCGTTATGTCGTCGTTCCAGGCTGGTCAGATGATGATGACTCTGCCCACCGCCTGGGTGAGTTCACGCGCGATATGGGTAATGTCGAGAAAATTGAATTGCTGCCGTATCACGAGCTGGGCAAACATAAATGGGTGGCGATGGGCGAAGAATACAAACTTGATGGCGTGAAGCCGCCGAAGAAAGAGACCATGGAACGCGTGAAAGGCATTCTGGAGCAGTACGGTCACAAGGTCATGTATTAACAAAACGCCCGGTCTTTACCGGGCGTTCTATTTATTAGTCAAAGACACCATTAATAATGGTCGTCACAATTGCCGTACTCAGCGCAATTAAGACCAGATCCTTGCCGACTACCCGCCATTCATAACCAGGGTAAGAAGGCAATTGACCTAACATTGAAGCCGGTACGGTCTTTTTCGCAATTCCCGGCGGCAGCGGTTTACCGCGGGCGAGGTTTTTCGCAATCCCCGGCGGCAGTGAGTCATAACCTGTTAAACCATAGTTTAACGCCAGATGACGGGCATGATCGTAACTGACACGTGCATCCACATCCTCTCTTACGCTTTTATTTGATTTGCCGGAAGTGTGGTTACCGTTATTTTGTTTATTACCATGATTATCGGAATTCCCCTTCCCGGAATTTCCGTTCCCATGATTACCGCTATTACCTTGCCCACCGCCATTGCCGTGGCCATTTCCATTCCCATTGCCTGGATTAGCCATAACAGGTGCAGTTGCAAATGATAAAGACAACACTACTGCCAGCGCGGTAGTGGTAAAACGACGAGTAGACATGATCGCTGCCTTTTAGTGGTAGAACGCATCTGAATTATCGCCTGGCATGATAAACAAACAATGCGTAAAACTCTTAGATGTGACAGAGACAAAAAAGCCTGTCATCGACAGGCTTTTATTTGTTCAGGCATGCGCCACTGGCGTCGGGTGTTCGCCCGCTTTGCGCAGCAACATTAAGAGATAAATAAACGACACACTGGCGATCATAATAAACAGCAGATTGTCAGAATAATTCTGCATCAGCATGGCGGTAAAGGTCGGCCCCAGCAAACTGCCGATGGTGTAACTCAGCAGCAGCGCCTGGTTCATCGCCACCAGCTGATGATGCTCCACTTTCTCACAGGCCCAGGCCATCGCCACCGGATAGAGGGTAAAGCCCGCCGCGCCCAGAATAAACAGTGCAGGCGCCATGGCGGCATTACTGAGCATGGCAAAGCACCCCATGATCACCACGAAGACCTGAACGCGCAGCACCAGCAGGCGCCCAAAGCGGTCGGCAAGACGCCCCACCGGCCACTGTCCAACAATCCCGGCGCTAACCATCACCGCCATCCAGAAACCGATACCGGAATCACTCACCCCCTGATGGTTGAGATAGAGCGGCATCAAGCCATACAGCGAGCCCAGTACAATCCCGGAGATGATGCAGCCATTAACGCCCAGACGCGCCTGGCGCAGTCTCAGCATCGGCCAGACGTGGGTCGCTTCCTGGTGCTCGCTGCTCTGATTCACAATGCGCGTAAAGAGCAGCGGCAGAATAGCGGCCAGCACCATACCGGTGACCCACGGCAGGACGCTCATCAGGTCGGTTGGCAGCTTGCTGACCATCAGCTGACCCAGGACTGTCCCGACGTAATAGACCATCATATAGGCCGCCAGCAGACGCCCACGGTTGCGGGAGGTGCCGCTGCACATCAGGGCGCTTTCCACGACCACCCAGATCATGGCGCAGCCTACGCCGGCAATAAAGCGCCAGACCATCCAGCTCCAGAAGCCAACCATCAGCCCCAGCCCGGCACAGCCGGCAGCAAAAATAAGCGACGCCAGATAATAGCTGCGGTTAAAGCCAAAGCGTTTGATCAGGCTTCCCGTCATTAATGTTCCCAGCAGGTTGCCGGTAAAAAAGGACGAGCTGACCATGCCAACCTGCCAGGTCGGTAAATTTTCATGGGCGAGCCACAGCGGGACGAGCGTATTTAACACCGCGATCGCGAGGGTCAGCAAAAGCAGGCCACAGAGCAACAGGAGCACTGGCCGGGTATAGGTCGACATGGATTAAAAACCGTGAGGAAGTTCAGATTTCGTGCGCATCATGCCACTGGCAAAAACAAAGTCAATCCACCCTCTTGAGCCGCAAGCACGATATGATCCTCGTCGATTGAAAAAACTCATCCTGCTAATGGAATGGCGGCTATCAATAATATTTATGTGTTTGTTTTTGTTTATATAGAGACAAAATTGAAGCCAAACGACAGTAGAAAAATTTCATGATCGAAAATAAAAAAAACCGGGCACTAAGTCCCGGCTTTCTATAACAAAGATTAGCGTTAACTGGCGACAGCCATTCCAACAGTCATATGCAGACCGTAGAATACGCCGCGACCCAGTAATTCGCCCGCCAGCACCAGCACAAATGCCAGCGACAACAACGGTAACGCAGGCTGATAGCCTTTAAGCTGCGGCACAATCCAGCAGGCCAGCGCGGCCGCTAACAGCACCACGCGCCAGGCCATCAGCGAGCCGTAATCCGGCACCAGAGCTGACGCCTGCTGAATGGAGCTGCTGATGGTTGCCAGCTCCGCCCCCTGCATCAGGGCAACGAGGGCGCTCACCACCAGCGCCAGCAGGGAGACGGCAGGCAATAAACGCATGGCCCAGCCATCCACACCCGCCACGCGCAGCAGCAGGAAACCGAGCAGCGGCCCGCCGATAAACATCGTCAGGAAGAAGCTCATTGGGGTCCAGACGCTGTACCAGGTAGACACGGTGTCGATTGTGTTATAGACCCGAACCATCATCCAGACGAACACCACACCCAGCACCATCGTGACAATCAGCCACAGGCTACGCAGCCCGGCAGGCAGTTTCTTCATTGCGGCGAGCAGCCAGCCCAGACCACCAACAGCAAAGAAGATCGCCCCGCTGGCGATCTCATTACTGAGTGACGAAGCACCCACGCGGTTGAGGGAGTTGAACGCGCGCATCGGTGAGCCCAGATGCAGCGTAGAGGCGATAAAGCCGATCCCCATCAGCACCCACAGGCCAAACATGCTCAGCACCAGACGTTGCTGTTGTTCAGAATTCAGATCACCTTTTAACAGCGCCAGCGCGAGCACAATAAAACCACCCGCCACACATTGTCCGAAGACGGTAAAAATCATTAACGGCCATTCATGCCATCCGCTTCCCATCTCACACCTCCTTTGGATTGGCCAGATAGCCGGTGGTATCACCCGTTGGTCGGCTGTTGGCATTGGGTTTAATGACGATACTCGGCTTCGTAAAGTGTGCCGACGGCAGCGGCGCGACCGCAGCCAGCTTGCCGTACTTCTGGCGCAGCTCAGCAATCGGACCGAAATCCAGCGCCCGTAGCGGGCAGGATTCAACGCAAATCGGCTTATGGCCTTCAGCCACACGATCATGGCAGCCGTCGCACTTGGTCATATGACCTTTGGCGGCGTTGTACTGCGGCGCGCCGTACGGGCAGGCCATATGGCAATAACGACAGCCGATGCAGACATCTTCATTCACCACGACAAAACCGTCGTCGCGCTTGTGCATCGCGCCGCTCGGGCACACCTTGGTACAAGCGGGATCTTCGCAGTGGTTGCAGGCAATGGAGAGATAGTAAGCAAAGACGTTCTGATGCCAGACGCCGTTATCCTCCTGCCAGTCGCCGCCCGCGTACTCGTAGATACGGCGGAAGCTGACATCTGGCGTCAGATCCTTATAGTCTTTACAGGCCAGCTCGCAGGTTTTACACCCGGTGCAGCGGCTGGAATCAATAAAAAATCCATACTGAGTGGTCATCGGCTACTCCTTACGCCTTTTCAACCTGAACAAGGTTACTGTGAGACGGATTGCCTTTCGCCAGCGGCGACGGGCGTTGCGTGGTGAGCACGTTAATGCAGCCAGCCTGATCGACGCGGTTGGCGTCCGGGTTGTACCAGGCGCCCTCACCTAGCGCGACGACGCCCGGCAGAATACGCGGCGTCACTTTGGCTTCAATGTGTACTTCGCCACGGCTGTTAAAGATCCGTACCCGGTCACCGTTGGCGATCCCGCGGGCATTAGCATCCAGCGGATTGATCCACATCTCCTGACGACAGGCCGCCTTAAGGACATCAACGTTGCCATAGGTAGAGTGCGTACGTGCTTTGTAGTGGAAGCCGGTCAACTGCAGCGGGAAGGTTTTGACCTGCGGATCGTCGTAGTTTTCGAAACCCGGGCTGTAAACCGGGAGTGGATCGATCACATCGTCTTTCTCGAGCTCCCACGTCGCGGCGATCTGCGCCAGTTCAGCGGAGTAGATCTCAATTTTGCCTGACGGGGTGGTCAGCGGATTGGCAACAGGATCGGCACGGAAGGCTTTATACGCCACGTGATGCCCTTCCGGGTCACGCTTTTTGAACATGCCTTGCTGGCGGAGTTCATCAAATGAAGGCAATTCCGGAATGGCTTCGCGGGACTGCTCGTACAGGTGGCGCATCCACCCTTCCTGGGTGCGCCCCTCGGTGAACTGTTGCTCAACGCCCATACGTTTCGCCAGCTCTGTGGTCATCTCATAGATGGTTTTGCAGCCGAAGCGCGGTTTGATCGCCTGGTCCGCAAAAATCACGTACGACATATTGCCGCAGGAGGCATCAAGGGCGAAGTCCATCTGTTCCGAGGCGGTACAGTCTGGCAGCAGGATATCGGCATACTTCGCCGAAGAGGTCATATGGCAGTCCACCACCACAATCAACTCGCATTTTTTGTCATCCTGCAGGATCTCATGGGTACGGTTGATCTGCGAATGCTGGTTGATCAGGCAGTTCCCGGCGTAGTTCCAGACCATCTTAATTGGCACGTCGAGTTTATCTTTGCCGCGTACCCCATCACGGGTGGCGGTCATTTCCGGGCCGCGCTCGATGGCATCGGTCCACATAAACATTGAGATGCTGGTCTTAACCGGGTTTTCCAGGGTCGGCATGCGTACAAACGGCAGTGAATATGAGCCTTCACGCGCGCCGCTGTTGCCACCGTTAATCCCCACGTTGCCGGTTAAAATTGCCAGCATGGCGATAGCGCGGGAGACCAGTTCACCATTCGCATGACGCTGCGGCCCCCAACCCTGAGAGATAAACGCGGGCTTCGCCCCGGCGATTTCACGTGCCAGTTTGATGATTCGCGCCTCAGGAATACCGGTGATGGCCGCAGCCCAGGCCGGAGTTTTGGCGATGCCGTCATTGCCCTGGCCGAGAATATAGGCTTTATAGTGGCCGTTCGCCGGTGCCCCTTCAGGAAGCGTTTTTTCGTCGTAGCCGACGCAATATTTATCGAGGAAAGGCTGGTCGACGAGGTTTTCAGTGATCATGACCCACGCCAGGGCAGAGATCAGCGCTGCATCGGTGCCGGGACGGATGGGGATCCACTCATCTTCGCGCCCTGCCCCGGTGTCGGTATAGCGCGGGTCAATGACGATCATCCGGGCTTGCGACTTTTCCCGGGCCTGTTCAACGTAGTACGTCACCCCGCCGCCGCTCATGCGCGTTTCGCCAGGGTTATTGCCGAACAGCACTACCAGCTTGCTGTTTTCGATATCCGACGGGCTGTTGCCATCTGCCCAGCCGCCGTAGGTGTAGTTCAGGCCAGCGGCAATCTGTGCGGTTGAGTAGTCACCGTAATGATTAAGATACCCCCCGCAGCAGTTCATCAGACGGGCGATCAGGGTTTTTCCCGGCGGCCAGGAGCGGGTCATGGTGCCGCCGAGGGTGCCGGTGCCGTAGTTCAGATAGATGGATTCGTTACCGTAATCCTTAATCAGACGCTGCATCGTACCGGCGATGGTATCAAAGGCCTCTTCCCAGCTGATGGGTTCGAATTTGCCTTCTCCGCGTTTACCCACGCGCTTCATCGGCTGCTTCAGGCGATCCGGATTGTAGACGCGGCGGCGCATCGAGCGGCCACGCAGGCAGGCGCGAACCTGATGTAATCCTTCGTAGTTATCATCCCCGGTATTGTCGGTTTCAACGTATTTAATTTCACCGTCAACGACATGCATGCGCAGCGGACAGCGGCTGCCGCAGTTCACCGTGCAGGCGCTCCAGACCACTTTCTCATCAGGTTTAACGGTCTCAGTGGCTTGTGCAGCCGATGCCAGACGTGAAAAAGGCAATGTGAATGCGCTACTGGCAACAGCCAGGCCGCCAATCGCCGTGGTTTTCATCAATCCACGTCGACTCACCTCAGCAGCCAGCAGAGCTTCAGGCGTTTTTATTTTCATAGATTCTCACTTTGGTTGCTCACAAAGTTCAAAGGTGCGGCAGTCACCGCTATATAGTTTTTTATGTAAGGATAGCGTGCGTTAGCAGACGTTTACGCTAACCAACTGTTTGGCAAGTATTACTACTTTAGAGGGAGGGGTTATTGCCTGACATCAAAAGCGGGGCATAAAAAAAGCGCCCGCAGGCGCTTTTTACTTAAAAACAAATCAACCGATGTACTGCTGGCCTTTCATGTACGGACGCAGCACTTCAGGGATTTCGATACGGCCATCGGCCTGCTGGTAGTTTTCCAGCACCGCGACCAGCGTGCGCCCCACTGCCAGGCCGGAGCCGTTCAGGGTGTGCACCAGGCGGGTTTTCTTGTCGGATTTACTGCGGCAGCGAGCCTGCATGCGGCGCGCCTGGAAATCACCTACGTTAGAGCAGGAGGAGATCTCACGGTAGGTGCCCTGCGCCGGTACCCATACTTCGAGGTCGAAGGTTTTGCAGGCGCCAAAGCCCATATCACCCGTACAGAGCGCCACGCGGCGGTACGGCAGACCCAGCAGCTCCAGCACTTTTTCCGCGTGACCGGTCATCTCTTCCAGCGCCGCCATGGACTCTTCCGGACGCACGATCTGTACCATCTCAACTTTGTCGAACTGGTGCATACGGATCAGACCGCGGGTATCACGGCCATAAGAGCCCGCTTCAGAACGGAAGCACGGAGAGTGTGCCGTCAGTTTGATCGGCAGGTCATCTTCGTCGAGGATTTCGTCACGCACGAGGTTGGTCAGCGGCACTTCTGCCGTTGGGATCAGCGCGTAGTTGCTGCTGTCTGCTTCTTCATCCAGCGGACGAGTATGGAACAGATCGCCGGCAAATTTCGGCAGCTGGCCGGTGCCGTACAGCGTATCGTGGTTAACCAGATACGGTACGTAGGTTTCGCTGTAGCCGTGCTGCTCGGTGTGCAGATCCAGCATGAACTGCGCCAGCGCGCGGTGCAGATGGGCGATCTGCCCTTTCATTACCACAAAGCGGGAACCGGTCAGCTTAACGGCAGCGGCAAAATCGAGCCCTGCATGCATTTCGCCCAGCGTAACGTGATCGCGAACTTCGAAGTCGAACTCGCGAGGCGTACCCCAGCGTTTCACTTCGACGTTGTCGTTTTCGTCTTTGCCGACAGGTACGCTGTCGTCAGGGATATTCGGGATCGCCAGCGCGATATCACGAATTTCGGCCTGAAGAAGATCCAGCTCAGCTTTCGCCTGATCCAGTTCTTCACCCAGCTTGTTCACTTCCAGGCGTAATGGCTCAATGTCTTCCCCGCGCGCTTTCGCCTGGCCGATGGATTTCGATCGAGAGTTACGCTCTGCCTGCAAGTTTTCGGTTTGTACCTGCAGAACTTTACGACGCTCTTCAAGAGCGCGCAGCTTATCTACATCCAGTTTAAAGCCCCGGCGTGCCAGTTTTTCAGCGACTGCGTCTGGCTCGTTACGCAGCAGATTGGGATCGAGCATGCTTATCCTGTGCTTATCGAATTAAAATAGGAAATGTGACCACAGCCTGCGGTCACGAAGATACAATTGCAAACATTACCGCAACGATAGCCCTAACGGTAGCGTTTTATAGGGCTATTTTGATCCTGTCCGGCAAGCCAGGCGAGCTTTTCGCCAATCTTACCCTCAAGGCCTCTGTTTGTCGGGTGATAGTAGCGTGTTTGTGCCATTTCCTGCGGGAAATACTCCTCCCCGGCAGCGTAGGCGTTGGGCTCGTCGTGGGCATAACGATACTCCTGACCGTAGCCCATCTCTTTCATCAGTTTGGTCGGCGCGTTGCGCAGGTGGACTGGAACATCGTAATCAGGACGTTCGCGGGCATCGGACATCGCCGCTTTGAAGGCGGTATAGACGGCATTACTTTTGGGTGCGCAGGCCAGATAGACAATGGCCTGGGCAATGGCGCGCTCGCCTTCAGCAGGCCCGACCCGGGTGAAGCAGTCCCAGGCGGAGAGTGCCACCTGCATGGCGCGCGGGTCGGCGTTACCGACATCTTCGGAGGCAATCGCCAGACAGCGGCGGGCAACGTACAGCGGGTCGCCCCCGGCAGTGATAATGCGCGCATACCAGTAAAGCGCGGCATCGGGCGCACTGCCGCGCACCGATTTGTGCAGCGCCGAGATCAGGTCGTAAAAACGATCGCCTTTATTATCGAAACGCGCGCTACGTTCACCGGCGATTTCGGTCAGCAGCGCCGGGAGTAAGACCCGTTTGCCGCTGTCGTCGGCTTCGGCCATATCGGCCATCATCTCCAGGGTATTCAGCGCCCGGCGCGCATCGCCATTAACCAGCTCGGCAATGGCGCGACGGGTCTCGTCAGGTAGGACGATATCCTGGCCGCCGTAGCCCCGGGCCTTGTCAGTCATCGCCTGGGTCAGCACCTGCTCAATATCTTCGGTGGTTAACGATTTCAGCAGATAGACGCGGGCGCGGGACAACAGCGCGGAGTTGAGTTCAAACGAGGGATTTTCCGTGGTGGCGCCGATAAAGGTAATGGTGCCGTCTTCAATATGCGGCAGGAAGGCATCCTGCTGGCTTTTGTTGAAGCGGTGGACTTCGTCAACAAACAGGATTGTGCGGCGACCGGCGTTACGGTTCTGCCGGGCACGCTCGATGGCTTCACGGATCTCTTTCACGCCGGAGGTAACGGCGGAGATGCGCTCGACATCTGCATCAGCATAGCGGGCGATCACTTCCGCCAGGGTCGTTTTACCGGTGCCCGGTGGCCCCCAGAGGATCATCGAGTGCAGATGCCCGGCTTCAATGGCGCGCGGCAAGGGCTTGCCCGCGGCCAGCAGATGCTGCTGGCCGATATACTGCGCTAAATTTTCTGGCCGCATACGGGCGGCCAGAGGTTGAAACGCATTATCTGAAAAATCGAGCGACAGGTTGCTCACTCACGCCTCTTACTTATTACGTTGATCGTCCACCGTTACGCCCTTCGGCGGGGTAAAGGTAAATTTCGATGCATCGACCGCACCGTTCTGCTGGGATTTCAGCTGATAGCTGCTGCGCTGATCGTCCTGCTCAACGGCGCTGAATTGGTTAATGGTACCGTTGCTGCTCACGTTGATGGTGAACTGCTTCAGGTTGCCAGTGCTGCCTTTCGGCGTCAGCACGAACTCATCGCCGGTCTGTTTGATGTTGTACTGCTGCCAGTCGCTGGACTGGTTACGGGCAATCAGCATAAACGGCGTGTTGCTGGTCGCATCTTTCAGCCAGGTGGCGGTGGCCTGCTCAACAAACGGGTTAAAGAACCACAGGGTTTTGCCGTCAGAGACAAGGATACTTTCGTCCGGCTGGGTCATATGCCAGTTGAACAGATTCGGACGTTTAACCCACAAGTCACCCTGGCCTTCCTGCACCGCGTTGCCGCTGCCGTCGGTCACTTTCTGCGTGAAGCTGGCATGGAAACTGCTCACTTTATCCAGGCGGCTCTTCAGGTCGCTGGCGGCATCAGCCCAGACGCTGCTTGCCACAAAGCCAGTGAGTAATGCACAGGTGATTGCGATTTTTTTCATTGTTCATCCTTACAAAGCGTCTTCCCGAAATGGGGGTTTCTGTCACTATTCTGGACCTGCCCGCAGGCAGGCGACAGAAGAAAATGCTTAATTTTTGCTGCTTTACCCATCTTTGCAATCGAGGCCGTTACTCAAACGGTGGCGGGGCCAGCACTTCACGGTTGCCGTTATGTCCCTGCTCGCTAACGATGCCCTGCGCTTCCATCTGCTCGATAATGCGCGCCGCGCGGTTATAGCCGATGCGGAACTGGCGCTGTACGCCGGAGATGGAGGCTTTACGTTTCTCGGTAACGAAGTTAACCGCCTGATCGAACAATGGATCCAGCTCTTCGCCGCCGTCAAAGCCGCCACCGCCGCCGCCTTCGCTTTCGCTGTCAGAGGTGATGCCTTCGACATATTGCGGACGACCGCGCGCTTTCCAGTCCTGCACCACGGCATGCACTTCCTGGTCACGAACAAACGCGCCGTGGACACGTACCGGGGAAGTCGAGTTCGGCCCCGAATAGAGCATATCCCCCATGCCGAGCAGCGATTCCGCGCCCCCCTGGTCAAGGATGGTACGGGAGTCGATTTTGCTCGACACGGTAAAGGCGATGCGAGTCGGGATGTTGGCTTTAATCAGGCCGGTGATCACATCCACCGATGGACGCTGGGTCGCCAGCACCAGATGGATCCCTGCCGCACGGGCTTTTTGCGCCAGGCGGGCGATCAGCTCTTCCACTTTCTTACCGACGGTCATCATCAGGTCGGCAAATTCATCCACCAGCACCACGATATACGGCAGCTTTTCCAGTACCGGATGTTCGGCATCCATGCTGTCGCCCGGTTTCCAGTACGGATCCGGAATTGGGCGTCCCATCTTCGCCGCTTCGGCAATGATGTCGTTATAACCGGCGAGGTTACGCACGCCCAGCGCAGACATCAGCTTGTAGCGACGCTCCATCTCGTTGACGCTCCAGCGCAGGGCGTTGGCAGCGTCTTTCATGTCGGTCACGACTTCGGTCAGCAGATGCGGGATGCCTTCATAGACTGACAGCTCCAGCATTTTCGGGTCGATCATGATGAAACGCACATCTTCCGGCTGCGCTTTATAGAGCATGCTGAGGATCATGGCGTTCACGCCGACAGATTTACCGGAACCGGTGGTACCCGCCACCAGCAGGTGCGGCATTTTAGCCAGATCGGCCACAACCGGCTCACCCGCGATGTCTTTACCCAGCACCACGCTCAGTGGCGACGGGTTATCGCGGAACTTGGCGTTATCAAGCACTTCACGCAGGTAAACGGTCTGGCGTTTTTTGTTCGGCAGCTCCAGACCCACATAGGGTTTGCCTGGGATCACCTCAACCACGCGCACAGCCACGGTCGACAGCGAACGCGCCAGGTCACGGGAGAGATTGGAAATACGCGCGGCTTTAACACCCGGCGCCAGGTTCAGCTCGAAGCGGGTGATGACCGGGCCCGGGGAATAGTTCACCACATCCGCTTTAATACGGAAGTCGGCCAGACGCGCTTCAACCAGACGAGCCATCTGCTCCAGGGCAAAGGTATCGACCGGCTCCACTTCCGTTGGTGGCGGCGTTAACAGATCCAGCGACGGCAGCGGCGTAGTAGGCTTTTGCAGTGGGCGGCTGTCGCCATTGCGCATCAACAGCGGATGGATCAGGCTCTGCTGAGGCTGAGCAGCTGGCTGCTGTGGCTGCACTGGTTGCTGCGGTTGTGCATACTGCTGTGGCTGCGCGGGCTGCTGCGGCTGCACGGACTGCTGAGGCTGTGCATACTGCTGCGGCTGAACAGGCTGCTGCGGTTGCGCATACTGCTGCGGCTGAACAGGCTGCTGCGGTTGCGCATACTGCTGCGGCTGAACAGGCTGCTGAGGCTGCGCATACTGCTGCGGCTGAACAGGCTGCTGAGGCTGCGCATACTGCTGCGGCTGAACAGGCTGCTGCGGTTGTGCATACTGCTGCGGCTGTGCAACATGTTGTGGCTGCACGGACTGCTGCGGCTGGGGCGGCGTAACCGGCTGACGCGGTGGCTCGGCTTCCGGCATCACGCCAGGCGTAAACAGCGGTTCACTCGGGGTATCATCCACCAGATCTTTCATTGGCGAGAATTCAAAGTCCGCCAGCGAGAAGGGGTTAGCCCCTGTCGGTTGCTCACCGGAATAACGCTGCTGCTGGGTGGCGGCGAACTGGCGAGCCAGCTCCGCTTCGGCGGCACTATCTTCGTCATCCTGCGTTTCAAAGGACTGTGGCTGGGCCTGATACTCATCACCACCGTACCGCTGCTGTTGCTGCTGAGCGAACTGGCGGGCCAGCTCCTCCTGCTGCTGCATTTCATCGGCATCAGCATCGTCGTCGTAGTGTTCATCATACTGCTGACGTCCGGCTTCACGCGCTTTCTCTTCGGCCATTCGTTGGGAAGGCAGCTTGATACCATACGAGGCCAGTTCACGGCGGGTCGGAACACGTACGCGGTTAGGACGCGGCAACTGCGGACCAATCCCCTCTTTTACCTGCGGACGCGGTGCGCCGCCGGTTGCCAGGCTGAATAACGGCGCGGCAGCGCTGGCCGCAGCGGCGCCTGCGCTTGTTGCCTGCTGTACGCTTGCGGCAACAGGAGCGACGGCGGAAGCGGGTTCCACAGCGGGAACCGGAATTGTCGGGGTTTCAGCGGCTTTAACCGGGGCTGGTTCTTGTGCCTCCTCGGGCACCGGCTGATACCATGCCGCAAGCTGTTCGCGCTCACGGGCACGTTTTTCTTCCACCTCTTCGAAATAGTAAAGCGGCGGACGGGACGGTTTCACCTCTTCAACCGGCGGCTCTTCGACAACCGGCGGGGTGACAACAGGCTCAGGCTGATAGACCGGCTCTGGCTGATAAACGGGTTCAGACTGATAAACAGGTTCAGGCTGATAAACGGGTTCAGACTGATAAACAGGCTGCTGCTGCGGCTCATACTGCGGCTGCGCGTAGACAGGTTCAGGCTGATAAGGCGGTTGCCACTCCTGCTGCGCGGCGGCGACATACTGCTCCGGCTCCGGCGCAGGGATCGGCGATGCAGGCGCAGCAAGTTCCGCTTGCCATTCAACCGCATGTTGCTGCAGCGGCATCTCTGGCACAGAAGGCGTCGGGGTGATCGGTTCAACCGGCGCAGCAAAGGCCTGGGTTGCCGTGGTTGCGGCGGCAGCGGCGGCAAGGGGCTCAGCTACTGAGTGACCGTTGAGCAGCGGATCGAACTCATCATAATCGGACGGCAGCGCACGATTACCGGAGAACAATACATCATCCGGATCGGCGGCAACGCCACGGGCACTATAAGCCACCTCTTCTTCGTCATCCATCCGTTTGCCGGAGAACAATGCCGCATCGGTTTTGCGGCCTAATGGATTGGCGAATTTCTCTGCCACACGCTTACGGCGCGCCAGCGCCCCGCGCATAATGCGGGCACGGCGAGATTCACGACGCTCAGCGCTCGGCTCAGCCTCTTCGTAGTCATCTTCGTACTCTTCGTCGTTAACCCAGGTATCGTCGCGACGGGTACGGTTGCTGGCAAAGGTCAGGATATTGAGGATCACGCTGCCAATTTTCTCGGCGATGGTGACCCAGGACCAGCCGGTAAACAGCGTCAGCCCCGCCCCCCAGACGCAGAGCAGCGCCAGAGTACCACCGCTGCTGTGCAGCATCGGCTGTAGCGCGGTGCTCAGCAGGCTGCCAATCACGCCGCCGGAGGCAAAATACCAGATGTCGTCGGCGTTAATCGCCGCCAGGCCGCAGGAGGTGAGGATCAGGGCAAGCGCACCAATCAGGCGCAGCGAGACAGCAAAATAGTCGATGTAATCATCGTTCTGGCGATGGCGCCAGGCAAACCAGCAGCCGCCAATAATAATGACGGGAAGGGTGTACGCCATTATGCCAAAGATAAAGAACAGCGTGTCCGCCAGCCATGCCCCCGGTACGCCGCCTAAATTATGGATAGGCTCATGCCATGCGGTTTGTGACCAGCTGGGATCGGAGGGATTAAAACTGAGTAAGGCTGCCATCAACCAGACGGCAAAAAGAGCAACAAGGATCAGTAACGCCTCAAGGAGTCGGCGTCCACTGCTGAGCTTGGTTAAATTGACTTCTTTGTCTTCGGTATATTCCTGGCTCAAAACAGGCTCTCCAGGTATCAGGCAATTCCTGCCTGCGTGCTAAACGGACAACAGTGCCGGGAAGCCCGACACTGTTGCTGTATGGATTACCAGGAGTGTAATCAAAGTACGCTGATAATGCACCTGTTCCGTGTTAGCGCGTCTTAATAACCAGACGATTGCTCTGTTTGACTTCTTCCATTACCACGTAGGTACGGGTGTCGTTCACACCAGGCAGTCGCAGCAGGGTTTCACCCAGCAGCTTACGGTAGGCGGACATATCAGGCACGCGGGTTTTCAACAGGTAGTCGAAATCACCGGAAACCAGATGACACTCCTGAATTTCTTCAAGTTTTTGTACGGCGGCATTAAATTGCTCAAACACATCCGGCGCACCACGATTCAGAGTAATCTCAACAAATACCAGAAGTGAGGCATCCAGATAATGCGGGTTCAGCAGCGCTGTATAGCCCTGAATAAAACCCTGTCTTTCCAGTCGGCGCACACGCTCAAGGCATGGCGTCGGGGAAAGTCCCACACGTTTTGAAAGCTCGACGTTGGAAATACGCCCATCCTTTTGCAATTCATTAAGAATGTTACGATCGATGCGGTCGAGATCTTTGCCAGGGCGCTTCTTGCTATCTACCATTATTATTGTCTCTCTGTATTCCTTCCCTAACTCCTGCCAGGACCCTGTGCACTTCACTGTTCAGAGTCTTTCCCCGCGGTTAATCGCATCGCCTGTTTTATAGTTTGCGCGATCCGATTGGGGTTATGTGGTATGAAGACCGTTGCCCAGAGGCGGCCATCAACATCACGTATGGCATCTGTCCACACCATGCGTAGATTTCGCTGACCCGGTAAAAATGGTGATTTTGTGCATGACTATGCGTTACACAAAGACCATTTTTTTTCTTCCTTGAATGTTTTCGCAAAAGCGCAGGGGATTGTCAAAGCAAAACATCGATTTTTAGTACAACATGTCGGATATTCATTACGTCCGGCGATTAATCCTCATTTTATCGCCGTCGTTTCGACCGATTACCCATGATTATTGTTATAAAATCACCTTTTCTTTCCTCTCGTTGATTGGCCCTTTCTATCACACACATCGTTAACAAAATCGCTGCGCCCTTTTTTTACGCCAACAAATTCCCTACAATCCGGGAAAATGTCTGCCAACAACAATGAGGATCTCATGGGCACGGCCAAACACAGTAAGCTGCTAATTCTTGGTTCTGGACCTGCGGGATACACCGCAGCGGTCTACGCTGCACGCGCTAACCTGCAACCGGTACTGATTACGGGCATGGAAAAAGGCGGTCAGCTGACCACCACCACCGAAGTTGAAAACTGGCCAGGCGATCCTGAAGGCCTGACCGGGCCGCTGCTGATGGAGCGCATGCACGAGCATGCCGCCAAATTTGATACCGAAATCATTTTTGACCACATCAACAAGGTCGATCTGCAAAACCGTCCGTTCCGCCTGACCGGTGACAACGCGGAGTACACCTGCGACGCGCTGATCATCGCCACCGGCGCCTCTGCCCGCTATCTGGGTCTGCCTTCTGAAGAGGAATTTAAAGGTCGCGGCGTATCTGCCTGCGCAACCTGCGACGGTTTCTTCTATCGCAACCAGAAGGTCGCGGTCATCGGCGGCGGCAATACCGCGGTTGAAGAGGCACTCTATCTGGCGAATATCGCCTCTGAAGTGCACCTCATTCACCGCCGTGATACTTTCCGCGCGGAAAAGATCCTGATCAAACGTCTGATGGACAAAGTGGCCAGCGGCAATATCGTGCTGCACACCCACCGCACGCTGGAAGAAGTGACCGGCGATCAGATGGGCGTGGCGGGCCTGCGCATCCGTGACACCCAGAACACCGACAACGTTGAAACGCTGGAAGTGGCAGGTCTGTTTGTTGCCATCGGCCACAGCCCGAACACGGCTATCTTCGACGGCCAGCTTGAGCTGGAGAACGGCTACATCAAGGTGCAGTCAGGTATTCATGGTAATGCTACCCAGACCAGCATCCCGGGCGTGTTCGCTGCGGGCGACGTGATGGACCACATTTATCGTCAGGCGATCACCTCTGCGGGCACCGGTTGTATGGCGGCGCTGGATGCAGAACGATATCTCGACGGACTGGCCGATCAGAGCAAATAATTTTTACAAATCAGCAACAAACGTAAATAAGGCGGCGATAAGTCGCCTTTATCGTCTCTGCGTTGTAACATTGCCGTGCCCAATACCTAATAACATCACCTGCAAAGCACGCAATGGAAAAAACCCGTCAACAAGAGTTAACTCGCTGGCTTAAAAAGCAAAGCGTTATTTCCCGCCGCTGGCTGAATATTTCCCGTCTTTTGGGGTTTATCAGCGGACTGTTGATTGTCGGCCAGGCATGGCTTCTGGCCCGCATTCTTAACCATATGATTATGGAAAATATCCCGCGCGAGGCGCTGTTACTGCCTTTCATTGTGTTGATTCTGGTCTTTGTTCTGCGTGCCTGGGTGGTCTGGTTGCGTGAGCGCGTGGGCTTCCACGCCGGGCAGAACATTCGCTATGAAATTCGCCGCCAGGTGCTGGACAGGCTACAGGAGGCCGGGCCTGCCTGGATCCAGGGCAAGCCCGCCGGAAGCTGGGCGACGCTGATCCTCGAACAGATCGATGATATGCATGACTACTACGCCCGCTATCTGCCCCAGATGGCGCTGGCCGCTTTCGTTCCCCTGCTGATCGTGCTCGCGATTTTTCCTTACAACTGGGTCGCCGCGCTGATCCTGCTGGGCACCGCCCCGCTGATCCCGCTCTTTATGGCGATGGTCGGTATGGGTGCTGCCGACGCCAACCGCCGCAACTTCCTGGCGCTCGGACGTCTCAGCGGCCACTTCCTTGACCGTCTGCGCGGCATGGAAACGCTGCGTATTTTTGGTCGCGGTAAAGCCGAAACCGACAACATCCGCCACGCCTCCCAGGATTTCCGTCAGCGCACCATGGAAGTGTTACGCCTGGCATTTTTATCCTCCGGGGTGCTGGAGTTCTTCACCTCCCTGTCGATTGCGCTGGTTGCCGTCTATTTCGGTTTCTCCTATCTGGGCGCCCTTGATTTCGGTCATTACGGTACCGCCGTGACCCTTTTTGCAGGCTTTCTGGCGTTAATTCTGGCGCCGGAATTTTTCCAGCCGCTGCGCGATCTGGGCACTTTCTATCATGCGAAAGCGCAGGCGGTGGGTGCCGCCGACAGCCTGAAAACCTTCCTTGAAACGCCGCTGGCTCATCCGCAGCGTGGCGACGTGACCCTGAACACCACCAGACCGGTCAGCATTGAAGCGGAAGATTTTTGCGTGCTCTCGCCGGAAGGTAAAGTCCTTGCCGGCCCTCTGAACTTTACCCTCGCGGCAGGTCAGCGCGTGGTGCTGGTTGGCACCAGCGGCTCCGGTAAAAGCTCCCTGCTGAATGCGTTATCCGGTTTTATGGCCTACAGCGGCTCGCTGCGCATCAACCAGGCCGAGCTCTCAGCGCTCGATCCTGACGAGTGGCGCACCCATTTAAGCTGGGTAGGACAGAACCCGCAGCTTCCGGCGGCCACGCTGCGGGAAAACGTGCTTCTGGCTCGTCCGGATGCCAGCGAAGAAGAGTTACAGTCAGTCCTCGACCGCGCCTGGGTCAGCGAGTTCCTGCCCCTGCTGCCGAACGGCGTGGATACGGTAGTGGGCGATCAGTCGGCGGGGCTTTCCGTCGGCCAGGCGCAGCGCATTGCCGTAGCCCGCGCCCTGCTTAACCCGTGTCAGCTTTTATTGCTGGATGAACCCGCCGCCAGCCTGGATGCGCACAGTGAACAGCGTGTGATGATGGCCCTTGATGCCGCCTCGCAGCAGCAAACCACGCTGATGGTAACCCACCAGCTGGAGGGCATCTCCCGGTGGGATCAGATCTGGGTCATGGACAATGGTCAGCTTGTTGAGCAGGGTGATTACGCCACGCTCGCGGCGGCACAGGGGCCGTTTGCGGCCCTGCTGGCAAACCGTCAGGAGGAGATTTGATGCGCGCTTTACTGCCTTATCTGGCGCTTTATATGCGCCACAAATGGATGCTGACGCTGGGCGTGGTGCTGGCGATTGTCACCCTGCTGGCCAGTATCGGCCTGTTGACGCTCTCCGGCTGGTTCCTCTCTGCCTCCGCGGTCGCCGGTTTTGCCGGGCTCTACAGCTTCAACTATATGCTCCCCGCCGCCGGGGTGCGCGGCACGGCCATCACCCGCACCGCCGGGCGCTACTTCGAGCGTCTGGTCAGCCATGACGCGACCTTCCGCGTGTTGCAGCACCTGCGCGTTACCACCTTCAGTAAGCTGCTCCCCCTCTCCCCCGCCGGACTGGCACGCTATCGCCAGGGGGAATTGCTTAACCGCGTCGTCGCCGACGTGGATACCCTCGATCACCTCTATTTGCGCGTTATCTCTCCGCTGGTAGGCGCCCTGGTGGTGATTGCGGTGGTCACCCTTGGGCTGTGCCTGCTGGACGTTCACATTGCGCTGGTGCTCGGCGGGATCATGCTCGCAACGCTCTTTATCTTACCCCCGCTGTTTTACCGCGCCGGAAAACCGACTGGTGAAAAGCTGACGCGTCTGCGGGGCGAGTATCGCCAGCAGTTGACGGGCTGGCTACAGGGTCAGGCGGAGCTGACCATCTTTGGTGCCAGCCGCCGCTACCGTGCGCAGATGGAAAATACCGAGCTGAACTGGCACGAAGCCCAGCGCAAGCAGTCGGAACTCACGGCCCTCTCCCAGGCGCTGATGCTGCTAATTGGCGGAGGCGCAGTCATGGCGATGCTGTGGATGGCTTCCGGCGGCGTGGGTGATAACGCGCAGCCAGGCCCATTAATCGCCCTGTTTGTCTTCTGTGCGCTGGCGGCGTTTGAAGCCCTGGCGCCGGTGACCGGTGCCTTTCAGCACCTGGGCCAGGTGGTGGCCTCCGCGCTGCGGATCACCCAGATTACCGGCCAGCAGCCGGAAGTGCAGTTCAGTACGACCGCATCAGCGGTCCCTGAGCAGCTGGCCCTGCGCCTTTCGGATGTGAGTTTTGCCTACGAAGGTCAGGCGCAGCCCGCGCTGGACCACATTAATCTGACGATCCCCGCGGGCGCCCATGTGGCGGTGCTGGGTCGCACAGGCTGCGGTAAATCGACACTGCTGCAGTTGCTGACCAGAGCATGGGACCCGGCGCAGGGTCAGATCCTGTTTAACGATATGCCTCTGGTGCAGATGAGCGAGACTGCGCTGCGCAAAACGGTAAGCGTGGTGCCCCAGCGGGTTCATCTTTTCAGCGCCACCCTGCGCGATAACCTGCTGTTAGCTGCGCCCGGTGCTGCCGATGAGGTGTTACGCGGGATGCTGGAAAAAGTGGGTCTGCAGAAGCTGCTGGAAGATGAAGGGCTCAACAGCTGGCTTGGCGAAGGCGGCCGTCAGCTATCTGGCGGCGAGCTGCGTCGCCTGGCCATTGCGCGCGCGCTGCTTCATAATGCGCCGCTGATGCTACTGGATGAGCCAACCGAAGGGCTGGACGCGACTACCGAGCGGCAAATCCTTGATTTACTGAAAAAAGAGATGCAGGACAAAACCGTGCTGATGGTGACGCACCGTCTGCGCGGTCTGGCGGATTTCGATCAAATTATTGTGATGGACAACGGACAAATTATTGAGCAAGGTAATCACGCTGAACTGTTGGCAAAACAGGGCCGCTACTACCACTTTAAACAACGTCTGTAGTCTATATTTGAACCGATCCCCACTTTGCGTACTGGAGTTTTGTTGTCATGCGCCTGGTCCAGCTCTCTCGTCATTCTCTTGCGTTCCCTTCTCCGGAAGGGGCGCTGCGTGAACCTAATGGTTTGCTGGCCCTGGGCGGCGATCTGAGTCCGTCGCGTTTATTGATGGCTTACCAGCGGGGGATTTTTCCGTGGTTCTCTCCCGGCGATCCCATCTTATGGTGGTCGCCCGATCCCCGCGCCGTTCTGTGGCCCGCGGAGTTTCATATCAGCCGCAGCATGAAGCGTTTTCACGCCCGCTCCCCTTATCGCGTCACCCTCAACCATGCGTTTGGTCAGGTGATCGAGGGCTGCGCCAGCGATCGCTTTGAAGGAACCTGGATCACACCCGAGGTGATCGTCGCCTACCATCGCCTGCACGAGCTGGGCTACGCCCATTCGATTGAGGTATGGGATGATAAGGATGAACTGGTGGGCGGCATGTACGGCGTGGCGCAGGGCACGCTGTTTTGCGGCGAGTCGATGTTCAGCCGCGCGGTTAACGCCTCCAAAACCGCGCTGCTGGTCTTCTGCGAACGCTTCGCACGCAGCGGCGGCAAGTTAGTTGACTGCCAGGTGCTGAACGAACATACCGCCTCGTTGGGTGTGGTGGAGATCTCGCGCCATGAATATCTGGCGCAGCTGGCGACCCTGCGCATGCAAAAATTACCGCAAAATTTCTGGGTGCCAACGACGTTATTTACGCCTCAGGGATAAATGTTTTCCGCATATTTTTCCTCAAGGTGCTATAATTCTGCCGCAGAGTAGGTTCTGCCTGTTGCCCCGCCGCCGTTTGGGAATAGTTCGCATCCGATAACGCCCTATCGTTTATCCTGCCACCTCCCCTTTACGTATGCGCTTTTCGTACGGTTGAACCGTGACGTCCGGGCAATACGCTGAAAACTGCTTTGTTGCGTTTTAAACGCGCAAATCTTTACTTAATTGATGAATTTCGGCATTATCTTGCCGGTTCAAAACTTGGTAGTGATACCCCAGAGGATTAGATGGCCAAAGAAGACAATATTGAAATGCAGGGTACCGTTCTGGAAACGTTGCCTAACACCATGTTTCGCGTAGAACTGGAAAACGGTCACGTCGTTACCGCGCATATCTCCGGTAAAATGCGTAAGAACTATATCCGTATTCTGACGGGCGACAAAGTGACTGTTGAGCTGACCCCGTACGACCTGAGCAAAGGCCGCATTGTCTTCCGTAGTCGCTAAGAGTATTTCGCCTGCAATGGCGTATAAAGAATAATAAAGGCCGGGTTATCCCGGCCTTTTTTTATGCCCCGCCCGTATCAGTGGATACGCACTACGGTCAGATCCGCCAGCATGGTATGCGCAATATCATGTAGCAGCCCGGTAAGGTGCGGGAGCATCTCGCGGTCGAAATGCGACACCAGCAGTACATGGTTTAAGGCCCGGCAGTAATTGCACTGGGCTTCGGTGCTGTCCAGCAGCCACTCCTGTTTATGCGAGGGCGGAATTTCGTCTTCATCCAGTATGCGAAAATCGGTCATGGATTTTGCCAGCTCAGCGCTGAATGCATCGAGATAGGCCGCCAGGCAGCGGCAGACAGGCTGCGTTTGCGGCAGCGAGTCGCAATCGACAAGGATTTCGGTAAGCAGGTTGCAGCGCGCAGCGAGCGTGGAGAGATCGTGGGCACAGACTTCAAGTTCGCTATAAAGCTGGGGAATAGGGTTTTCATTGGTCATAAAGAGTCCTTTATGCACGGCAAATTATCATTGTGCGCGCTTTCAGGATGCCAATCCTGGCACCTGATTTTGCAGGTGCATCGCCATTCTAATACTGTAATTTTATCCAGCAATTTTCTCGTTTAAATTCTGGATAACGCCTCGCAAAATTTTGATGTGGTGTAAGGTGAATATGCGGCTTACGTGGTCGTTCCGTTCACCTTACGTTCCTTGCTTCTCTGATACGCCGGAACCGGTGAACGTGCCAGGGGGCTCGCCGCCTCCCCCCTGGCAACCCCGGCTCCCGGCAAAGAAAATCGCCGCTTCGCGGTGCCCTCAGCTTATTCCTTCAGGCTTTCGGGTCGGGCACCAGCCTGCATCCCTGCAGGCTATGCCCTCTCGGCGCGTCCATGCGCCTCGCCCCGGCCTTACGGAAACGCTTCGGCGATTTTCAGCCGGACCTGGTCATCGCTGTAACTCTCAATTCACCTTTAATGACTTTATCGCTTCAGGTATTCAAAATTACCAACCCGGCCACATCCATGAAAAAACCATAAAAAAACCGGGCTTTCGCCCGGTTTTTACCATCACGCAACAGCGTTAGTGAGCCGCCTCCGGCTTATGCTTCGCCGCACTCTGGAAATCATACGTCAGCTCGTTCTTCGCCTGATCCAGCGCCACCGTCACCTGGCCCCCATCGACAAGCGAACCAAACAGCAGCTCGTTAGCCAACGGTTTCTTCAGGTTATCCTGAATCACACGCGCCATCGGACGGGCACCCATCGCACGATCGTAGCCTTTCTCAGCCAGCCAGTTGCGGGCCTCCTGGCTCACTTCCAGCGACACGCCTTTCTGATCCAGCTGAACCTGCAGCTCGACGATGAACTTATCCACTACCTGATGGATCACCTCGGTAGAGAGATGTTCGAACCAGATAATGTTGTCCAGACGGTTACGGAACTCCGGCGTGAAGATCTTCTTGATCTCTTCCATCGCATCGGTGCTGTTATCCTGGTGGATCAGGCCGATGGATTTACGCTCGGTTTCACGCACCCCGGCGTTGGTGGTCATCACCAGCACCACGTTGCGGAAGTCCGCCTTGCGCCCGTTGTTATCGGTCAGCGTCCCGTTATCCATCACCTGCAGCAGGATGTTGAACACGTCCGGGTGCGCTTTCTCGATCTCATCGAGCAGCAGTACCGCGTGCGGATGCTTGATCACCGCGTCGGTGAGCAGGCCGCCCTGGTCAAAGCCCACATAGCCCGGAGGCGCACCAATCAGTCGGCTGACGGTGTGGCGCTCCATATACTCGGACATATCAAAGCGCAGCAGCTCAATGCCCAGCGCTTTGGAGAGCTGAACCGTCACCTCGGTTTTCCCCACCCCGGTCGGGCCGGCGAACAGGAAAGAACCGACAGGTTTGTGCTCATGCCCCAGTCCGGCACGGGCCATCTTAATGGCCTCGGTTAAGGCCTCAATGGCTTTATCCTGTCCAAAGACCAGCATTTTCAGGCGATCGCCGAGGTTTTTCAGCGTATCGCGGTCGCTCTGAGAAACGCTCTTCTCAGGGATACGCGCGATGCGGGCCACCACGGATTCGATATCCGCCACGTTGACCGTTTTCTTACGCTTGCTGACCGGCATCAGACGCGCACGCGCGCCCGCTTCGTCGATCACATCAATCGCTTTATCCGGCAGGTGGCGATCGTTGATGTATTTCACCGCCAGCTCCACCGCCGCACGCACCGCTTTTGCGGTATAACGCACGTCATGGTGCGCTTCGTACTTCGGCTTCAGGCCGTTGATGATCTGCACCGTTTCTTCAACCGACGGTTCAGTAATATCGATTTTCTGGAAGCGACGCGCCAAAGCACGGTCTTTTTCGAAAATATTGCTGAACTCCTGATAGGTGGTTGAGCCGATCACCCGGATCTTGCCGCTGGAGAGCAGCGGTTTAATCAGGTTGGCGGCATCCACCTGACCACCCGATGCCGCACCGGCGCCAATGATGGTATGGATCTCGTCGATAAACAGGATGCTGTTGGTATCCTGCTCCAGCTGTTTCAGCAGCGCTTTGAAACGTTTTTCAAAATCGCCGCGGTATTTGGTTCCGGCCAACAGGGAACCGATATCCAGCGAATAGATGGTGCAGTCGGCAATCACTTCCGGAACGTCGCCCTGCACGATGCGCCAGGCCAGCCCTTCGGCAATGGCGGTTTTACCGACGCCAGACTCCCCCACCAGCAGTGGGTTATTCTTGCGGCGGCGGCACAGCACCTGAATCGCCCGTTCCAGCTCTTTATCGCGGCCTATCAGCGGGTCGATACCGCCAACACGGGCAAGCTGGTTAAGATTGGTGGTGAAGTTTTCCATACGTTCCTCCCCGCCTGCCTGCTCTTCGCTGTTGACCTGATGGCTGGAATCCGAAGACGGATTCGATTCGTCTTTTCGCGTTCCGTGAGAGATAAAGTTCACCACATCGAGGCGGCTGACTTCGTGTTTGCGCAGCAGGTAGGCGGCTTGCGACTCCTGCTCGCTGAAGATGGCAACCAGCACGTTGGCACCGGTGACTTCGCTACGTCCGGAGGACTGGACGTGAAATACCGCACGCTGGAGTACACGCTGGAAGCTGAGCGTCGGTTGCGTGTCGCGCTCCTCTTCACTGACGGGCAGTACAGGTGTGGTCTGTTCGATGAAGGCTTCAAGTTCCTGACGCAGCGCCACCAGATCCACGGAGCAGGCTTCAAGCGCTTCGCGGGCGGATGGGTTACTGAGCAGTGCAAGCAGCAGGTGCTCGACCGTCATAAACTCATGTCGGTGCTCACGCGCTCTGGCGAAAGCCATGTTTAAACTGAGTTCCAGTTCTTGATTGAGCATAGGCACCTCCCCCAATTTTCATTGCCTTATTCAGGCTTTTTCCAGCGTACACAGCAACGGATGCTCATTCTCCCTTGCATACTGGTTCACCATTGCCACCTTGGTTTCGGCGACTTCTGCGGTAAACACTCCACAGATGGCTTTGCCATGATAGTGAACCGTAAGCATCAGTTGCGTTGCACGTTCAACATCATAAGAAAAGAACTTTTGTAGCACGTCAATAACAAATTCCATCGGCGTGTAATCATCGTTCATTAACATAACTTTATACATAGATGGCGGTTTTAGCGCGTCACGCACTTCATCTTCCGCCAGCTTGTCGAAATCGAGCCAGTCGTTCGTCTTACCCATTGTCAGTCGTCATCTTCGTTTACGGTCTCCGGTCGCGTGTTCTGATGCTGACGGGAGGCTATACATAACCTGAATCTACCTTAGATGTCAGATAACCTACATCTATTATTGCCATCCGCGATGTCTGTCACAATACCGTTCAATAGCGTTAACTGCTTCAAATTTTGACTCATTTTTACCCGTCCTTGCCCGGCAAATGCTTGACGATCCCTTTGGTTTATCTAAATTGTACAAGCGTGAGTTGGCGAGGTTTTGAACAGCTCCCACTCCACCACCGGTTCATTACATCTAACTCAATAAGATTTACGAAGGATGTCGAAGCATGGAAACGGGTACAGTTAAGTGGTTCAACAACGCCAAAGGGTTTGGTTTTATCTGCCCTGAAGGCGGCGGCGAAGACATTTTCGCACATTACTCCACCATTCAGATGGATGGATACAGAACGCTGAAAGCCGGGCAGGCCGTCCGGTTCGATGTACACCTTGGGCCAAAAGGCAATCATGCCAGCGTTATTGTGCCCATCGAAGCAGAAGTGGTGGCATAGCCCTCTGTTTCATTGTGTACACCCCGCACTCAAAATGCCAGCCCGATGCGCTGGCATTTTTATTTGTGTGCGGTGATGCGACCTGATGCCCGACGACGCTGCGCTTGCGCAGGCCTACGGATTTCGTAGGCCGGGTAAGGCGTAGCCGCCACCCGGCAACAGGTTCACTCCCGGGCTAACGCATCCACCGGATCTAATCGCGCGGCGTTGCGTGCCGGCAACCAACCAAACAGTACCCCGGTAAAGGTAGAACACAGGAAGGCAGTTAGCAGCGCCATCGGTGAAAAACCAATTTCCCAGCCGGGTAAAAACAGCTGCAGCGTAAAGGCGATGAGCAGCGAGAGCGTAATCCCCAGCGCACCGCCCACCAGACAGACCAGCACCGCTTCAATCAAAAACTGCTGCAGCACATCGCCGGCCCGGGCGCCCACCGCCATTCTGATGCCGATTTCACGCGTCCGCTCCGTCACCGACACCAGCATGATATTCATCACCCCGATCCCCCCGACCAGCAGGGAGATGATCGCCACCAGCGTGAGGAAGAGCTGAAGAGTACGTGTGGTCTTTTCCGCCGTTTTCAAGAGCCCATCCATGTTCCAGGTGAAGAAATCTTTCTTCCCGTGGCGCAGGGTTAACAGGCGTTCAAGCTGTTGCTCTGCCTGGGCGCTGTCGTAGCCATCTTTCACCCGGACAGTAATGGAGTTGAGCCACGACTGCCCCATAATGCGCCCGGAGATGGTGGTATAAGGCAGCCAGACGCGCAAAATCTTGCTGCTGCCAAACATCGACTGCTTCTCCTCTGCCACGCCAATCACCGTCGCGGGCATGTTCCCCACCAGCACGATCTCGCCCACCACCTTCGCTTTATTGGGAAACAGCTGTCGCCGGGCGTTGCTGTCGAGCACCACCACCTGCGCCCGCCCTGTCAGCTGCTCTGCATTGAAGGTGCCCCCTTCGCTGAAGGTCATGCCGTAGACGTTAAAGTAGTCGCCGCTGACGCCGTTGGCGCTGGCCGCCACATCGATATTGGCATAGCGCAGACGCAGGCTCTGGGACACCGCCGGGGTGGCGGAGTTAACCCATGGCTGCTTCTGAATGGCCGTGAGATCGTCATACTTCAGCGCCTGCTGGTACTGCGGCTCGTCATCGCCAAAATCTTTGCCGGGATAGACGTCAATGGTATTGGTGCCGATGGAGCGGATATCCGACAGCACCAGCTGTTTGGCCGCGTCGCCCACCACCACAATCGACACCACCGAGGCGATGCCGATGATGATCCCAAGCATGGTCAACAGGGTGCGCATCTTGTTGGCGGCCATCGCCAGCCAGGCCATGGTCAGCGCTTCACGAAAGCTGCTGGCAAACTGCCGCCAGCCCGACGGCGGCGGTAAGGATACCTCCTGGCGCCGGGTGGCATTGAGGCCAGGCGGCGGATTGCTGACCAGCTCGCCATCGCGGATCTCAACGATGCGTCCTGCCTGGGAGGCCACCTCCGGATCGTGGGTGACGATAATCACCGTGTGCCCCTGATCCCTCAGCTGGTGCAGGATCGCCATCACCTCTTCCCCGGAGTGGCTATCCAGCGCCCCGGTCGGTTCATCGGCAAGGATCACCTGCCCGCCGTTCATCAGCGCCCGGGCGATACTCACCCGCTGCTGCTGGCCGCCGGAAAGCTGCGACGGCTGATAATCGACCCGCTTCCCCAGCCCCAGCCGGGTAAGCAGCGCCTGCGCCCGCTCAAGGCGTTTTTTGCGCTCCACGCCAGCATAAACCGCGGGTACCTCGACGTTTTGCGCCGCGCTCAGATGCGAGAGCAGATGGTAACGCTGGAAGATAAAGCCGAAATGTTCCCGGCGCAGTTTAGCCAGCGCGTCGCTGTCCAGCGTGGCGACGTCGGTGCCCGCCACACGATAGGTGCCGCTGGTGGGTTTATCCAGACAGCCGAGAATATTCATCAGCGTCGATTTACCGGAGCCTGATGCCCCGACAATCGCCACCATCTCCCCCGCCTCTACCCGCAGGGTGATGCCCTTCAGCACCTCCACCGGCCCGTCGCCGGAGGGGTAGCTGCGGCGGATATCATTCAGCTCCAGCAGGGCGGTCATTTCGCCGCCCCCGGCTGGCTCTCGCTGATGACCACCTCTTCACCCTCTTCCAGCCCTTTCACCACCACCACATCGGTGTCGTTGCGCGAGCCGAGGCTCACCTCACGCTCGCGGATTTCACCGTTACGCAGCACCTTCACGTTATAGCGGTTATCTCCTACCGGTTGGCCCAGCGCCGCCAGCGGAATGGTCAGCACGTTTTTCACCCCGGAGAGCTGAATATGCACCTGGGCGGTCATGTCCAGGCGCAGCACCCCCTGCGGGTTGGGGACTTCAAACCGGGCGTGATAGAAAATGGCGTCGTTGACCTTCTCCGGCGTCGGGAGAATATCCTTCAGCACCCCTTCATAGCGGGTTTGCGGGTCCCCCAGCACGGTAAACCAGGCTTTTTGCCCCGGCTTCAGGTGGATCACATCCGCTTCCGAGACCTGGGCTTTCACCAGCATGGTACCCATATCCGCGAGGGTCAGGATGTTCGGCGCCTGCTGGGCGGCGATAACCGTCTGTCCCTGCAGGGTCGTAATCTGCGTCACTTCCCCGGCCATCGGCGCAACGATGCGGGTGTACTCGAGGTTAGTTTTGGCACTGTCCAGCGAGGCCTGGTTGCGTTTGATCTGCGCATCGATGGTGCCAATCTGCGCCTGCTTCACCGCCAGCTCGGTGGTCGAGGTATCCAGATCCTGCTGCGAGATCGCCTGGGTGGTCGCCAGCTGCCGCTGACGGTTCAGGGTCACCTGGGCGAGCTTACGCTCCGCTTCCGCCTGGCTGCGCTGGGCGCGCAGCTCCATCAGCGTCGCCTCCACCTCTTTGATCTGGTTTTCGGCCTGCTCCGGGTCGATAACCCCCAGCAGTTGCCCTTTTTTCACCTTGTCGCCAATCTCCACCGACAGCGTCTTCAGCTGGCCGCTGACCTGGGCACCCACGTCAACCTTGCGTAGCGCGTCCAGTTTGCCGGTCGCCAGCACGCTCTGCTGCAGCTCGCCCGGTCGTACAATCAATGTCTGATATTGCGGCACCGGTGCGTTTAGCACCCGCCACAGCCAGAATCCACCCACCAGTACAATCAGCACCAGCAGCAGAAACAGCTTCCTGCGCTTTCCCTTTAAGTTCATAAATATTCCAAATAGCTATTCCGGCTTACGTAACTGTTGATTCTAACTAAACCGCGCCTCAACGAAACCCCTGCTTTTCGTGGCGCGTAAACATTGTTGAGGAGAGGTTGATAAAACCCCTGCTGAAATAAAGGCCTGGCAACAAGACCGGGATCTATTATGTCCTCCATCGCAGAGTCATCTTATTCACAGCAGCCGCAACCTAAATCAGCCTGGCAGCTATTTCAGCATCTGGCATCCGGAACATTAACTCCCGGCCTTGCCTGGCGTAATCCGGCCTATCGCCGCAAGTTTATGCTGCGCTCGCTGATGACGCCGTTCAGCACCGCACGTCTGCTGGCAAGCCTGACAAAACAGCCGCAACTCCTGCAACTGTTACAGGTCCAGCCGGGGCTGCCCTGCCGCCTGCATCGCCCGTGGCTCTCGGTGGCAATGAATCGCCAGCAAACGCTCCAGGCGCTGAACTGGCACTATCAGACCCTGCAGCGCCAGCTCCCGGCCGCGCTGATGAACGGCTATCTCTCCCGGGAGGGGGTCACGTTACTGACCCTGACCGGCAAAGACGATCGCGCCTTTACCCTGCGTCTGTGCGCCGATGCCTTCCTCGATAAAGAGGGCGAAGCGACGCTGGCGTTTTGCGACGAGCAGCAGACGGTGCTGGCGGAGATGACCTTTACGCTGTGTCAGGTTAACGGCACCCCGACGCTGTTTATCGGCGGGATGCAGGGGGCAAAAGCCTTTGTGCCGCACGAGGCGATCCAGAGCGCCACCAAAGCCTGTCACGGCCTGTTCCCGAAACGCCTGCTGGTGGAAGCCGCCATGACGCTCGGCAGCGCCCTGGCCGTGGAGCAGATTATCGCCGTCAGCAACAGCACCCATATTTATCGCAGCTGGCGCTATCGCAAGAAAAAAGAGGGGAAACTGCTGGCCGACTACGACAGTTTCTGGCTGTCGCTGGGCGGGGAGCGCGACAGCGAGGGCAACTTCAGGCTGCCGCTCGCCATGCCGCGCAAACCGATGGAGGAGATCGCCAGCAAAAAACGCGCTGAGTATCGCTGCCGGTTTACCCTGCTGGACAGCCTGATCGATCAGGTCAACCAGGCGACCCGCCGCTAGTCCGCCCTCCCGCGTGCCAGCCACAGCACGCGGGAGAACATCTTCCGCAACAGCGTGGGCACCGCCTCCACGCCGCGACGACCGGCCTCCATCGCCACCTCAATCGCCAGATCGGGTTTCGACGAACGGTGAATGGCCTTCATGATCACCCGCCGCATATTCATCGGGATATCCTCCGGGATCATCGCCACCCGGTGAAAGACATCGGAAAAGCCCTGCCGGTACATGAAGTGCTCCATGTCCATGGCGGGCAGCGCCGTCAGGTGCTCGCGCTCCTCTTCCCGGTCGTTATTGATCAGCCCGCGCACGGTCGCGGCATACTTCTTACCCGCCTCGTCACCGTCCACCAGCACATGCCATTCGATGCCCATCCGCCGGGCAAATTTAATCAGCGGTTTCAGCCCCGACTGGGCAAACTCAATCACTTTGATGCCCTCGGCATCAAAGTGGTGCCCACACTGACGGGCCAGCTCGTTAATCACCCAGGTTTCGGTCTCCCCTTCCACCAGCAGCCAGCAGCGGGCAAACAGCGAGGAGGCTCGGTTGAAGCGAATATGGAAGGCGATACGGCGGCTGTCTTCTGCATTCATGCCCCCCGGCCCCAGGCGATAAGCCGAGACGCGCGACGACTCACGCACCAGACGGCAGACGTGCTCGACCGGGGTCAGCGACAGCAATTCGCCGGAGTTGGTGGTGGTGATGCGCTGCAACGGCAGCAGATTCAACAGGTGCCAGGCCACCGAGAGCATGATCGGGTGCAGGCGCGTCTCGGGATCTTCCACCAGCAGCAGCGGGCGGGCATCCCGGTCCAGCCGGACGGTGCCTTTGGCCTGCAACAACGTGGAGAAGAGCCCCAGCAGGATCACCCGGTGCGAGCGGCCGCCGGGACGGTCGATCATCCGGTTGATGATGTCGAGATAACGCCAGCTGCGCTGCTCGTCATGGGAGCGCCGTCGCATCAGCCGGTTGCGCACCGGGGAGGTGCCCTGTTCGGAGAAGTAGTGCTCCAGCAGTTGTACCATTGCCGACAGCCCCTGGCGGATCTGGCCGTCGGTCAGGTTTTGCGGACGGGCGACCAGTTCCCGGGCCAGATAGTCCAGCTCCCGGGCGGTGACCTCCACATCAGGCATGTCGGGGACGGTACCGTTGCGGATGCGGCGCATAAAGCGGGCATCACGCAGGCGCAGCACCGGCATCAGACGGACCAGATGGCGCGCCCGCTCGTCGATATCCTCCAGCGGCAGAGCCTGGCCGTCAGTATCGAGAAAACCGCGCAGGGTCAGCACACTGTCATCGCTGGCAAGCTCACCCTCCAGACGATAAAAAATGCGCCGATAGCCATCATCACAGGGCACCCAGCAATCGGCAAGAGGACGATAGCGGCGAACGCGATGGCGCCCCGGCTCGCTTTCACGAAAGGTAAGGATAATATGCAGATGGTGTTCACGCCCCAGCATATCCCCGGGGGGGAACCAGAAATCTTCCCGGACAAAATGGTACAAACTGGATTCCGGCGATAGTAGCAGCGTCAGGGCATCCAGCAGGCTCGATTTACCCCAGGCGTTTTCTCCGATCAGCACGTTGTTGTGCTCAAGCATCAGCGACAGACGGTTAATGCCGCGAAACCCCACGATTTCCACACGCTCTAGCAACATGTACCCTCCGGGAGAGATGAACTTTTTCCTTTAAGTTATCAGGAGTATAACGCCAGCGGGCCCGGACGGACACTCCATCGTTGGCGGAATAATGCCAGCCAGAAGTGAAAATTAAGAATTTGGTAATGCTGCCAACTTACTGATTTAGTGTATGATGGTGATTTTAAGGTGCTTGCGTGGCTTCCATTTCCATCAGATGTCCTTCCTGCTCCGCTACTGAAGGCGTGGTGCGTAACGGCAAAAGCACTGCCGGACATCAGCGCTATCTCTGCTCTCATTGCCGTAAAACATGGCAACTACAGTTCACTTACACCGCCTCTCAGCCCGGTACGCACCAGAAAATCATTGATATGGCCATGAATGGCGTCGGATGTCGCGCCAGTGCACGCATTATGGGCATTGGCCTCAACACGGTTTTACGTCACTTAAAAAACTCAGGCCGCAGTCGGTAACCTCGCGCATACAACCGGGCAGTGATGTGATTGTCTGCGCTGAAATGGACGAACAGTGGGGCTACGTCGGTGCTAAATCACGTCAGCGCTGGCTGTTTTACGCGTATGACAGGATACGGAGGACGGTTGTGGCGCACGTCTTCGGTGAACGCACTCTGGCCACACTGGAGCGTCTTCTGAGCCTGCTGTCGGCTTTTGAGGTCGTGGTATGGATGACGGATGGCTGGCCGCTGTACGAATCACGCCTGAAGGGAAAGCTGCACGTTATCAGCAAGCGTTACACTCAGCGCATTGAGCGACATAACCTGAATCTGAGACAACATCTGGCAAGGCTGGGACGGAAGTCACTGTCGTTCTCAAAATCGGTGGAGCTGCATGACAAGGTCATCGGGCATTATCTGAACATAAAACACTATCAGTAAGTTGGAGTCATTACCTAAGAATTTAACCAGACAGTTTCATTTGTAATAACGATTTCCGCCGCATACTCTTGCTGCCGAAAATGCAACTCTGCTTTACTCGCCTTAATTTAGCAAGGAAGCGCAACACATTGCCCTACATCAAACTTACCGTATTTATTTAACTGGTGAGGGGGAATATTCATTTTTAGAATAGTGGCGTTTTAAAACTCGTCGCTTATTTTGGCGATAAATAACAATGGCGCAGGATTGCGCTCATTTTTTCTTTGAGGTGGTTATGTTCAGAAAATTAGCAGCGGAATGTTTTGGTACATTCTGGTTGGTATTTGGTGGCTGCGGTAGTGCCGTCCTGGCAGCAGGATTCCCGGAGCTGGGAATTGGTTTCGTTGGTGTTTCGCTGGCCTTCGGCTTAAAGGTTTTAACGATGGCATATGCCGTGGGGCATATTTCCGGTGGTCATTTTAACCCGGCGGTAACATTAGGATTGTGGGCCGGCGGTCGTTTTCCGGCAAAAGAGGTTCTTGGCTATATTATTGCCCAGGTCATTGGCGGAATTATTGCTGCCGCTATTCTGTATGTCATTGCCAGCGGTAAAGCGGGCTTTGATGCTGCGGCCAGCGGCTTTGCCTCAAACGGCTTTGGCGAACACTCCCCTGGCGGTTTCTCCATGCTCTCTGCCATCGTGATTGAAATTGTACTGACTGCAGGCTTCCTGCTGGTGATCCACGGCGCAACGGACAAGCACGCCCCGGCCGGTTTCGCGCCGATTGCGATTGGCCTGGCGCTGACCCTGATCCACCTGATCAGCATTCCGGTGACCAACACCTCTGTTAACCCGGCGCGCAGCACAGCGGTAGCCATCTTCCAGGGCGGCTGGGCGCTGGAGCAGCTGTGGCTGTTCTGGGTGATGCCGATTATCGGCGGTATTATTGGCGGCGTGCTGTACCGCACCCTGCTGGAAAAACGCGATTAAGCGTGCGCGCGTTGTGGTGCCGGGTGGCGGCTTCGCCTTACCCGGCCTACGGGACAGCATTTCGTAGGCCGGGCAAGCGAAGCGCCGCCCGGCACTGTTTTCACCTTTACTGAATCGTCTGAATTGGGTAGTGTCTCAGCGCCACTCAAATACAGGACCGGTTGTTCATGTTTTCAGGACTCTTAATCATTCTGCTCCCACTGATCGTGGGCTATCTCATTCCTCTTCATCAGCTGTCAGCGTTAAAACTGATCAATCGTCTTTTGAGCGGAATTGTCTACGTCATTCTCTTTTTTATGGGGATCAGCCTCGCCTTCCTCGATAATCTTGCCACCAATCTGCTCTCTATCCTGCACTACTCCATTATTACGATGACCGTTATTTTGCTCTGCAATATCGCGGCCCTGTTCTGGCTGGAGCGCGCTATTCCGTGGAAAAACCATCACCATCAGGAAAAATTGCCTTCGCGTATTGCCATGGCGCTGGAGTCATTAAAATTATGCGGCGTGGTGGTGCTCGGTTTTCTGCTGGGGCTGACGGGATTCTCTTTTTTGCAGCACGCCACCGAGGCCAGTGAATATACGCTGATCTTCCTGCTGTTCCTTATTGGTATTCAGCTGCGAAATAATGGCATGACCTTAAAACAGATCGTTCTCAACCGTCGCGGCATGATAGTGGCGGTGATCGTGGTGGGCAGTTCGCTGATTGGCGGGGTGCTTAACGCCTTTATTCTCGACCTGCCGCTGAATACCGCCCTGGCAATGGCCTCCGGTTTTGGCTGGTATTCGCTTTCCGGCATTCTGTTAACCGAGTCTTTCGGCCCGGTCATTGGCAGCGCCGCCTTCTTTAACGATCTGGGGCGCGAGCTGATCGCCATCATGCTGATTCCGGGTCTGGTGCGCCGCAGTCGCTCCACGGCGCTGGGGCTGTGCGGTGCGACCTCAATGGACTTCACCCTGCTGGTGCTCCAACGCTCGGGCGGGCTGGAGATGGTACCTGCCGCCATCGTTCACGGCTTTATTTTAAGCCTGCTGGTGCCCGTCATGATGGCATTCTTCTCAGCCTGATACTTCTTTGGCGGTAGCCTGCTGCCGCCAAAATTGCGCTAAATCAATAACCCTCTATTTTGTAGCAGAAAGCCCTTTTCACCGTATCGCCGCAGGCATAATCTTAAACATGTATATCAAATATAACTTTAACAGGTGTGATTATGTTTTGTGTGCAATGTGAACAAACCATCCGTACCCCAGCTGGCAACGGCTGCTCTTACGCACAGGGCATGTGCGGTAAAACCGCAGAAACCTCCGATCTGCAGGATTTACTGATCGCCTCCCTGCAGGGTTTATCCGCCTGGGCAGTTAAAGCCCGGGAATATGGCATCATCGACCACTACGTCGACAACTTCGCCCCGCGCGCGTTTTTCTCTACCCTGACTAACGTGAACTTCGACTCCCCGCGCATTGTGGGCTACGCCCGCGAAGCCATCGCCCTGCGTGAAGCCCTGAAAGCGCAGTGCCTGAATGTGGATGCCAGCGCCCGTGTCGACAACCCAATGGCCGACCTGCAGCTGGTCAGCGACGATCTGGGCGATCTGCAGCGTCAGGCGGCTGAATTTACCCCGAACAAAGACAAAGCGGCGATTGGCGAGAACATTCTCGGCCTGCGTCTGCTCTGCCTGTACGGCCTGAAAGGGGCCGCGGCCTATATGGAGCACGCCCACGTTCTGGATCAGTACGACAACGACATCTACGCCCAGTACCACAAAATTATGGCGTGGCTCGGCACCTGGCCTTCCGACATGAACGCCCTGCTCGAGTGTTCCATGGAGATCGGCCAGATGAACTTCAAAGTGATGAGCATCCTGGACGCCGGTGAAACCACCAAATATGGCCACCCAACCCCGACGCAGGTCAACGTCAAAGCGACCGAAGGCAAGTGCATCCTGATCTCCGGTCACGACCTGAAAGATCTCTACAACCTGCTGGAGCAGACCGACGGCACCGGCGTTAACGTCTACACCCACGGTGAGATGCTGCCCGCCCACGGCTACCCGGAACTGCGTAAATTCAAACATCTGATCGGGAACTACGGCAGCGGCTGGCAGAATCAGCAGGTGGAATTCGCCCGCTTCCCGGGCCCTATCGTGATGACCTCGAACTGCATCATCGACCCGACAGTGGGTGCTTACGATGACCGTATCTGGACCCGCAGCATCGTCGGCTGGCCGGGCGTGAGCCACCTTGAAGGCGACGATTTTGGTCCGGTAATTGCCCAGGCCCAGCAGATGGCGGGCTTCCCCTACAGTGAAATTCCACACCTGATCACCGTCGGTTTCGGTCGCCAGACCCTGCTGGGGGCGGCGGATTCCCTGATTGACCTGGTGAGCCGCGAAAAACTGCGTCACATCTTCCTGGTCGGCGGCTGCGACGGTGCGCGCGGGGAACGTAATTACTTCACCGACTTCGCCACCAGCGTACCGGACGACTGCCTGATCCTGACCCTGGCCTGCGGTAAGTACCGCTTCAACAAGCTGGAGTTCGGCGATATCGAAGGGCTGCCGCGCCTGATCGATGCCGGTCAGTGTAACGATGCCTACTCCGCGATCATCCTCGCGGTCACTCTGGCGGAAAAACTGGGCTGCGGCGTAAACGATCTGCCGCTGTCGCTGGTGCTCTCCTGGTTCGAGCAGAAAGCGATTGTGATCCTGCTGACCCTGCTCTCGCTGGGCGTGAAAAACATCGTCACCGGCCCGACGGCACCGGGCTTCTTTACCCCGGATCTGCTGGCGGTTCTCAACGAGAAGTTCGGTCTGCGTTCCGTGACCACCGTTGAAGACGATATGAAGCAACTGCTGAGCGCGTAAGGAGTAAAAGTATGACGATGCCAACCCATCAGTGCCCATGGCGGATGCAGGTTCACCACATCCATCAGGAAACGCCGGATGTCTGGACGATTTCGCTGCTGTGCCACGACTATTATCCTTACCGTGCCGGGCAGTATGCGCTGGTCAGCGTGCGTAACTCCGCAGAGACGCTGCGGGCGTATACGATCTCCTCAACGCCGGGCATCAGCGAGTACATAACGCTGACAGTTCGTCGCATTGATGAGGGGGCGGGCTCACAGTGGCTGACCGGTGAGGTGAAGCGTGGGGATTACATCTGGCTGTCGGACGCGCAGGGTGATTTTACCTGTGACGATAAGCCGGAAGATAAATTCCTGCTGCTGGCCGCTGGCTGCGGCGTCACGCCGGTAATGTCGATGCGTCGCTGGCTGGCGAAGAATCGCCCGCAGGCTGACGTGGCGGTGATCTTCAGCGTGCGCTCGCCGCAGGATGTCATTTTTGCAGACGAATGGCGTCACTACCCGGTTACCCTGGTGGCGGAAAACAACGCCACAGAGGGATTTGTCGCCGGTCGCCTGAGCCGCGAACTGCTGCAAAGCATACCGGACATCGCCTCACGCACGGTGATGACCTGTGGCCCGGCGCCCTATATGGAGATCGTTGAAGAAGAGGTGAAGGCCCTGGGCGTGACCCGCTTCTTTAAAGAGCAGTTCTTTACTCCGGTCGCGGAAGCCGCCACCAGCGGGCTGAAGATCACCAAACTGCAGCCTGCGAAAACCTTCTTTGGCCGCGTGGGCAGCACGCTGCTGGAGGCGCTGGAGAGCAATAACGTGCCGGTGGTGGCTGCCTGTCGTGCAGGCGTGTGCGGCTGCTGTAAAACAAAAGTGGTGGACGGGAACTATACCGTTACCAGCACCATGACGCTGACGGATGCCGAAGTGGCGGAAGGCTATGTGCTGGCCTGCTCCTGCCATCCGCAGGGGGATCTGGTGCTGGCCTGATAAAAAGCCCGGTGGCGCTACGCTTACCGGGCCTACAAAACCGTACTCCGAACGCCCGGTGGCGCTACGCTTACCGGGCCGACAAAAGACCGCGAACCGTAGGCCGGGCAAACGCAGTGCCGCCCGGCATTACCGTCGCAGAGGAGTTACTTCCACGCCGGATCGCTCACCACTGCAAACCGCCCTGCCCCTAAAAATGCCACGGCCAGCGCGCCAACGAAGAAGTAGATCAGACTCTCAATCGCCCATGCCCCTACTGCATCCAGCGCGAAGGTTTTGCCTGTGCCCACCATCAGCCACGCCACCACCATGGTGAAAGCTAATACCAGCGCCGCCGGACGGGTAAGAATACCGAGGATAATCAGGATCGGTGCCACCACTTCGCCAATCAGCACCCCATAGGCAATAAAGCCCGGCAGTCCTTTCGCCACCAGCATGCCTGCAATTCCCCCAACCCCGTCAATAGCCTTATGCAGTCCATGAAAGAGCATCAGCCCCCCCACTGCCAGACGCAGCAACAGCCTTCCAAAATCGTCATGCATTAGCGTTTTATTAACAGCTATTAACAATGATTTAACTATCTGAATTTACTCCGGTTTTTAATATTTACCGCCGCAGGATATGACGAAATATTGCACTTTGAAAGCAACTATTAATCAGGGGGAATAAACAGGCATAGCGGTGAGTTTCATCTAAGCTTGAAAGCGTTATCACATTCAGGAGATGGACTACCATGAAACAAACCGTGGCGAACTATATTGCGAAAATGCTGGAACAGGCCGGGGTAAAACGGATCTGGGGTGTTACCGGGGATTCCCTCAACGGTCTGAGCGACAGCCTGAACCGAATGGGCACCATCGAATGGATGCCGACCCGCCATGAGGAGGTCGCCGCGTTCGCCGCCGGGGCAGAAGCCCAACTTACCGGAGAGCTGGCGGTCTGCGCAGGCTCGTGCGGGCCAGGCAACCTGCACCTGATCAACGGCCTGTTTGATTGTCACCGTAACCATGTCCCGGTGCTGGCTATCGCCGCACACATTCCGTCGAGCGAGATTGGCAGCGGCTATTTTCAGGAGACGCATCCGCAGGAGCTGTTCCGTGAATGCAGCCACTACTGTGAACTGGTCTCCTCCCCTGAGCAGATCCCCCAGGTGCTGGCCCTGGCGATGCGCAACGCCATTCTGAAGCGCGGCGTCTCGGTGATTGTGCTGCCAGGCGACGTGGCGCTGCAGGCGGCCCCGGAAAGTGCCAGCACCCACTGGTATCCCGCGCCCCAGCCGGTGGTGACCCCCGCCCTCGCTGAGCTGAAAAAACTGGCCCAGCTGCTGCGCTACTCCAGCAATATCGCCCTGATGTGCGGCAGCGGCTGCGCCGGGGCCCATGAAGAGCTGCTGGAATTTGCCGGCACCCTGAAGGCGCCGATTGTTCACGCCCTGCGCGGGAAAGAGCATGTGGAGTACGATAACCCGTACGACGTGGGGATGACCGGGCTAATTGGCTTCTCCTCCGGGTTCCACACCATGATGAATGCCGACACCCTGGTGCTGCTCGGGACCCAGTTTCCCTATCGCGCCTTCTACCCTACTGACGCCAAAATTATCCAGATCGACATTAACCCCGCCAGCATCGGGGCGCACAGCAAAGTGGATATGGCGCTGGTGGGCGACATCAAGGCGACCCTGAGCGCACTCATGCCGCTGCTGGAGGAGAAGACCGATCGCACCTTCCTGGACAAGGCCCTGAGTGATTATCGCGATGCCCGCAAAGGGCTGGATGACAAGGCGAAACCCAGCGATAAAGCGCTGCACCCGCAGTATCTGGCCCAGCAGATCAGCCGTTACGCCGACGAAGACGCCATCTTTACCTGTGACGTGGGTACCCCCACCGTCTGGGCGGCACGCTACCTGAAAATGAACGGCAAGCGCCGCCTGCTGGGGTCGTTTAACCACGGCTCAATGGCTAACGCCATGCCGCAGGCGCTGGGGGCGAAAGCCACCGCGCCGGACCGTCAGGTTGTGGCGATGTGCGGCGACGGCGGCTTCAGCATGCTGATGGGCGATTTCCTTTCGGTGGCGCAGATGAAACTGCCGATCAAAATCATCGTCTTTAACAACAGCGTGCTGGGCTTTGTGGCGATGGAGATGAAGGCCGGAGGCTATCTGACCGACGGTACGGATCTGCACGACACCAACTTCGCCGCCATCGCCGAAGCCTGCGGCATAACCGGCATCCGCGTGGAGAAAGCCTCAGAGGTGGATGAGGCCTTGCAGCGCGCCTTTGCCACCGACGGCCCGGTGTTGGTGGATGTGGTGGTGGCCAAAGAGGAGCTGGCTATTCCGCCGCAGATCAAGCTGGAACAGGCGAAGGGCTTTAGTCTGTACATGCTGCGCGCCATTATTAGTGGTCGCGGTGACGAAGTTTTGGAGCTGGCAAAAACCAACTGGCTCAGGTAAAACATTTCACATCACCTTTTAAACTATAGGGATGTGAAATGATTGATTTACGTAGCGATACCGTAACCCGCCCGACGCAGGCCATGCTCAAGGAGATGCTGGCCGCGCCGGTCGGGGACGACGTCTATGGCGATGACCCCACCGTTAACGAACTTCAGCGCTATGCCGCCGAACTGAGTGGCCACGAGGCTGCGCTGTTCCTGCCCACCGGCACCCAGGCGAACCTGGTGGCGCTGCTCAGCCACTGCGAGCGCGGCGAAGAGTATATCGTCGGCCAGGGGGCACATAACTATCTGTACGAAGCGGGCGGCGCGGCGGTGCTCGGCAGTATTCAGCCCCAGCCTATCGATGCCGCCTCCGACGGCTCCCTGCCGCTGGACAAGGTGGCGGCGAAAATCAAAGCCGACGACATTCACTTCGCCCGCACTAAATTGCTCAGCCTCGAAAACACCCATAACGGCAAAGTGCTGCCGCGCGACTACCTGAAAGCGGCGTGGGAGTTTACCCGCGAGCGCAAACTGGGGCTGCACGTCGACGGTGCGCGCATCTTCAACGCCGTGGTGGAGTATGGCTGCGAGCTGAAAGAGATTACGCAATATTGCGACTCGTTCACCATTTGTCTCTCCAAAGGGCTGGGCACGCCGGTGGGTTCTCTGCTGGTGGGCAACGCCGACTATATCAAGCGCGCCAACCGCTGGCGCAAAATGACCGGCGGCGGCATGCGCCAGGCCGGGATCCTTGCCGCGGCGGGTCTGTACGCCCTGAAAAATAACGTTGTCCGCCTGAAGGACGATCACGACAACGCCGCGTGGATGGCTGCGCAGCTGCGCGAGATCGGCGCTGACGTCATGCGTCACGACACCAATATGCTGTTTGTCCGCGTCGGAGAGGAACACGCCGCGGCGCTGGGCGAATTTATGAAGGCGCGCGGCGTGCTGATTAACGCCTCGCCGGTGGTTCGTCTGGTGATGCATCTCGACGTCAACCGCGAGCAGCTGGCAGACGTGGTTGCCCACTGGCAGGCGTTTTTGCAGCGCTAAGGAGTCCTCGTGCCGCAACGTATTCTGGTGCTCGGTGCCAGCGGGTATATCGGTCAACATCTGGTGGCCGTCCTGAGCGCACACGGGCATCAGGTACGGGCTGCGGCACGCAGCATCGAGCGCCTGCAAAAGCAGGCCCTGCCCAACGTCACCTGCCATGCTATCGACCTCAACTGGCCGCAGACGCTGGCGGCGCTGCTGGAGGGGGTGGATACCCTTTACTATCTGGTACACAGCATGGGCGAAGGGGGCGACTTTATCGCCCACGAGCGCCAGGTGGCGATGAACGTGCGGGATCTGCTGCTGGAACACCCGGTTAAGCAGATTATCTTCCTCAGTTCGTTACAGGCACCCGAGCATGAGCAGTCCGACCATCTGCGTGCCCGGCAGCTTACCGCCGACACCCTGCGCAGCGCCGGGATCCCGCTTACCGAACTGCGGGCCGGGATCATCGTTGGCGCCGGTTCTGCCGCCTTCGAAGTGATGCGCGATATGGTCTATAACCTGCCGGTGCTGACCCCGCCGCGCTGGGTGCGCTCGCGCACCACGCCGATTGCGCTGGAGAACTTGCTGCACTATCTGGTGGAGCTGCTCAATCACCCGGCCACAGAGAACCGGGTGCTGGAGGCCGCCGGGCCCGAGGTGCTGAGCTATCAGCAGCAGTTCGAACATTTTATGGCAGTGAGTGGCCGCCGTCGCCCGCTGATCCCCATCCCCTTCCCGACCCGCTGGATTTCGGTGTGGTTTTTGAATGTCATCACTTCCGTGCCGCCGACCACTGCCAAAGCGTTAATCCAGGGGCTGAAACACGATCTGCTGGCCGACGACCGCGCGCTGCGGGCGCTGATCCCGCAGGAACTTATTCGCTTCGATGACGCGGTGCGCAACACGCTCAAGGAAGAGGAGAAGCTGGTGAACTCCAGCGACTGGGGCTACGACGCCCAGGCCTTCGCCCGCTGGCGTCCGGAATATGGTTACTACCCGAAACAGGCCGGATGCACGGTGAAAACCGCCGCCAGCCTCAGCGCGCTCTGGAAAGTGGTGAACCAGATCGGCGGTAAAGAGCGCTACTTCTTTGGCAACGCGCTGTGGCAAACCCGGGCGATGATGGATCGGCTCGTCGGGCACAGGCTGGCGAAAGGCCGTCCGGCCGCGCCATATTTGCAAACCGGCGATACCGTTGCCAGCTGGAAAGTGATTATCGTTGAGCCTGAAAAGCAGCTGGCGCTGCTGTTTGGCATGAAAGCCCCCGGTCTTGGGCGGTTGTGCTTTACCCTGAAGGACAAAGGCGACCACCGGGAGCTGGACGTGCGCGCCTGGTGGCATCCGCACGGCATGCCTGGCCTGTTCTACTGGCTGCTGATGATCCCGGCGCACCTGTTTATCTTCCGGGGAATGGCCCGGCGTATTGTTTTTCTGGCAGAACAAAACAAAGAAAAAGACTAATTAAAACTCTGAATCTTTCACGTTTCCCATTGCATACAGGCGTAATTCACGGAAGAATGCGCACGAAATTCTTTCAATACAGTGGATCGATATGAAGGTACTGGTTACCGGCGCCACCAGCGGCTTAGGCCGCAACGCGGTGGAGTTTTTGCGCAATAAAGGCGCCAGCGTCCGGGCCACCGGTCGTAATGAAGCGATGGGTAAATTGCTGCAAAAAATGGGCGCAGAGTTTGTCCATGCCGACCTGACGGAACTGGTCTCTTCCCAGGCAAAAGTGATGCTGGCCGGAATCGATACGCTGTGGCACTGCTCCAGCTTTACCTCACCATGGGGAACGCAGGAAGCGTTCGACCTGGCAAACGTGCGCGCCACTCGCCGTCTGGGGGAGTGGGCCGTGGCCTGGGGCGTGCGTAACTTCGTGCATATCTCCTCGCCGTCGCTCTATTTCGACTATCACCACCATCGCGACATCCAGGAAGATTTCCGTCCGGCGCGCTTCGCCTGCGAATTTGCCCGCAGTAAAGCCGCCAGCGAAGAGGTGATCGATCTGCTGGCGCAGTCTAACCCGCACACCCGTTTTACCATTCTGCGTCCGCAGAGCCTGTTTGGCCCGCACGACAAAGTGTTTATTCCGCGCCTGGCGCAGATGATGCACCACTACGGTAGCGTGCTGCTGCCGCGCGGCGGGGATGCGCTGGTGGACATGACCTATTACGACAACGCCATTCATGCCATGTGGCTGGCCAGCCAGCGTGAATGCGACGGGCTGCCATCCGGCCGGGCATACAACATCACCAACGGTGAGCCGCGCTCGCTGCGCAGCATTGTGCAAAAGCTGATCGACGAGCTGAACATTCACTGCCGGATCCGCTCCGTGCCCTACCCGATGCTGGATATTATTGCCCGCAGCATGGAGCGGCTGGGGAATAAGGCTGCCAAAGAGCCGATGCTGACGCACTACGGGGTGTCGAAACTGAACTTTGATTTTACCCTCGATACGCAACGCGCTGAGAGTGAGCTGGGCTATAAGCCGCTGGTGACGCTGGATGAGGGGATTGTGCGCACCGCGGCCTGGCTGCGGGATCACGGAAAGTTACATCGCTAACAGCACGGCGCGCGGCAGAGCAAAAAAAACGGCAACCCTGAGGTTGCCGTTTTGCTATTAAAGTGCGGTCCAGGCGTCTGCCCATGCCAGGCCTACGCCTGGTTCATAGTAAGCCGAGGCGCTGTTACACCAGCCGCTGTACGGGAATGGCTTGCACTGGAAGAGTTTACCGTGGTTGTTCACGATATCCCCTGCGTTGTACTTGCTGTTAGCACTCCACGCCGCGTAAGTGTCTGAGCTTTCATCACCTGACGGGGTCTGCGCTTTCGCTTTCACGTTCAGCAGGTAAGTCGTGGTGTCGCTCAGTTCGCCATCGCTGACGGTCAGGCTCACTTCAATCTGCTGAGCCGTTGCTGCTTCAGGCGCAGTAAAGGTCACTACCGCTTTGTCTTCACCGGAGACGGTCTGGCCGTCCTGGGAGCGCCAGGTGTAGGTCAGTTTGTTGCCATCTTCGTCAGTGGAGCCTTCAGCGCTCAGGGAGACCTGCGCACCCGCGTCAACCGCACCAACCGGGCCGGAAATGACCGCAACCGGCGCATGGTTGGTCACAGCTGGCGTCTCGTCTGCTGGCGTATTGTCAGCAGGCGTGTTGTCAGCCGGGGTGTTATCCGCAGGCGTATTGTCTGCCGGGGTATTGTCCGCAGGCGTGTTATCGCTCGGGTTAACCGCAGAGCCGTCGTCATTGATGATATTCACGTTAAAGAACTTCTGCACACACTTGGTGTAGTCGCCCTCTTTAAATGCGCTGAATGGCGTCTGATAACCCACCAGCTGACAGGCGTAGGTCTTGCCGTCTGGCGTATCCGCGCTCCATCCCCAGTCCTGTTCCCAGTAAATTTTCAGAGCACCGGCGCCGCCTTCATCAAACTGCTTCATGTTGGCACAGCCGAGTACTTCGTTTTCCGGAACCGGCACTTTCAGGTAGTTGGCGAACTCTTTGTAGTATTTGATACGGTTTTCCGACTGGGCAATCTCAGTTGGGCCGCCGCATTCCACGCCGCCGTTAATGATCTGGGTGGTCACGCCGAAGCCCGGAACCAGGCCGTTAGCTTTGTCATGATCGTTTGGCTGCCAGGTGCCGTCGATAACCTGCAGCATGCTCGGCTTCGGCGGTTGCGGGTAGGCGAAGAAGAAGATGGCGCTCGCCAGGTTCAGCCAGGTGTCGGCTACCAGCTCCGGTTTGTCCAGCAGCGTGCGGACGTCGCCGAACATCGCTTCCGAGAACGGACCGTAGTTATAGTTGTAGGAGAGCTGTTTGGCGCCGCGGCCAAAGTAGCTCAGGAAATCGCCGTCTTTGTCTTTGCCGCACGGCCAGGTCTGACCCTGCCAGACATCCGGGTTACATTCGCCGTTATAGCCGCCCTTCTGGCCTTCGCTCCAGCCCATTTCGCGAACGTATACCAGCGCCTGACGCCATTCGGCTTCCGGACGCCAGGATTCATGCCCGCCGGTCTCCTGCGCGAAGTGCGCAAACATGGTCGCCAGCTCTTTACGGCAAATGGCCAGGCTGTCGCGGCCATCGGTGTAGGTGTCGCACAGCGCCGGGAATTTACCTACCGCTTTCAGGAAGTTGCTGTAGCTGTACTCTTTGGCACGCAGCGGGAACAGATACTCCCAGTCGCTCTCCTTCAGAATACTTTCAACACGCTTCACGTTATCCGGGTTGGTAGCCTTACCCGGCTCAATCAGTTCCACCTGGGCGTTATCCAGGGTGCGAATTGTCGCTTTAACTGACTTCATCAGCGGAAAATCCGTTAACTCCTTCTCCTTTTTCGCCAGATCGCTGGCTTTCATCGTGTAGGGTTCGCTGCTTTCCGCCTTGAGCATGTTTGCCTGTGCCATCACTGGCGCAACACACGCCCCCGCGACCAGAATGCTTAGCAATGTCCTTTTATTCATCTACATTATTCCTGTTAAAAACGATAATAACCAATGCGATCTCGATTTATGTATTAATCCTTTAATAAATAAACCCGGGACAGCACCTTTTCTTTCTGAAGAACACTCGCAAGATATTCTTCAAAAAAAAGCCTGATTATCGGTATTGCGACATCCGTTTTATTCTTTGATATTTCGCCCAGACTTTTCTGGCGTAAATCCTGCGCTGGGGAAAGTTCTCCGGTTTCAGCCCCGCGTTATAGGCACCGACCGCTTCCCAGTTATAGCCGTAAACTTTAATCATCCCGGAGAGAATAGAAGCACCGACCATAATTGAGGTACAGGGCTCATTCATTAACCGGTATTCATCAATGCCCTTTTTTTTCAGCTCGGCAAAATGCGAACTATTTATTTGCATCAGCCCGACATCCCGTGAACCGTCATGGTTATAACCGACCGCGTTAGGATTGAGACCGGATTCCACGTCCGCAATAGCAAATAATAACCTGGGATCCACATGGTAATATTGTCCTGCGGAATTCCAGCAATTGGCTAATGCGCTCTGGCTAATTAACAACAACAGAAAAATAAAGCGTTTCATCTCTTCACCTGGCCGACGCTGATGGACTGACCGCGCTTCACCGCGCGGTCAGTGATGGCGGGCAAGTATCGCGCCCGCCATCTCAGAGAAGGATGATTATTCGCAGTCTGCTGCGCCTACTTTCACCCATACATCGCTGTTAGCTGGGTTATCACCACGGGTCCACCACTTCGCACGGTACTCAGAACCCTGATAGGTTGTGGTATCGCCACCGTTGTAAACCACGTCAGCTTTCCAGCCGAATTTCACCTTGCTGACCAGCTCCCATGCATCCACACCGAAGCCAGGCTGGTTGCCCTGAGTCCAGTACTTCGCTTTCCATACCAGGTTGTCGAAGCTAACGATGTCGCCACCGTTGTAGACCTTGCTGCTGCTCCACGCGGCATATTTGCTTGCGTTGGCATCGACAGGGTTATCGCAGCTACCGGATGCACCTTCGTCGGACGGCGCGGTCTCTTCGTCAGCCGGAGGCGTAACGTCATCTGCCGGTGGGGTAACGTCATCAGCTGGCGGCGTTACGTCATCCGCAGGCTCAGCGGCTTTCGGCGTGACGATAACCTGCACGGTGGAGTGCACGCTGTCTTTGCCATCGCCTACCACTACGCTCAGGGAATAGCTGGTCTCAGAGGCCACGTCCGGCGCAGTGATACGTACGCTAGAGGTATTGATACCGGTAGCGTTCATCTCTGCCGGTACGCTCCAGCTGTAGGTCAGCGCATCGCCATCTGGATCGGATGCCTGAACATGCAGGGACTGAGTCTGGCCCGCTTCCAGAGTAACGGCTTGCATTGGGTTAACTACCGGTGCCTGGTTCGCTTTTGGCGCTTTGTTCACAACCTGGACGTTCACGGTGCTGGAGAGCCCTTTAGCATCGGTTACGGTCAGGCGGAAGGAGAGCGTCTGGTCCTGGGTGACTGCCGGTACGTTAAAGGTGGCTTTCGCGGAGGTGCTGTTCGCGATATTCACCGTGGTTCCGGAAATCTGGGTCCACTTGTAGGTCAGCGCATCGCCATCCTGGTCGGAAGAGGCAGAACCATCCAGCGTTACGGTAACCGGACCGGTCACGGTCTGGTCAGCAGCGGTCGCCACAGGTGCATGGTTGGTGTTAACTGGCTCGTCAGAAGAGGAACCGTTGCCCAACAGGCTTTCGTTCATGGCGTTCAGGATATCGCCGTTATCGGATTCAATAGACCATGCGAACAGACCGCCGAGGTTTTTGTCCAGCACGTACTTACCTTTCGCCGCAACCGAGCGGGCGTCGTCATAGCTCACCAGCTCGCCGGTGGATTTATTGAACAGGTAAGGCGCTTCTGCCGCGCTGTCATATTTGTACTCCCAGCCTGACTTGCCTTTCATCTGGTTGGCAATCACGCGGTAGTCAATGATACCCGGTTCCCAGGTACCCGGAATTGCGCCAGTCGCGGTGCCGGTGAATGGGTTGTCGCCGGTGTAACCGTGTACGCCAGTCCAGCCACGACCGTACATCGCTGCACCCACTACGATTTTGCCCGGCTGTACTTTCTGGTCCAGCATCGCTTTCACGGCGTTATCGGTGGTGTAGTTGGTATCTGGCTTCCAGGAAGCACCGTACAGCGCCGCCTGGTGACCCAGATCGGTGTTGCTCCATGCGCCGTAGTAGTCGTAACTCATCAGGAAGATATGGTCGATATACTGCTGTGCAGTGGTGTAGTCGACATCTTCGATCTTATCTCTACCGGCGCCGATAGCGGTGGTCAGCTCGTAAGTACGGCCTGTCTCGGCTGACAGCTCGTTCAGCATCGCGCGCAGATCGTGCATCAGTGCGGTATAGGTAGCTTTGTCGGTCTGCGGGTTGCCAAGTTTGGCGTTCTCGCCGCCGCCGCCCGGGAATTCCCAGTCGATATCCACGCCATCAAACACTTTCCAGGTTTTCAGGAACTCTTTAACTGAGCCGACGAAACGGTCGCGCAGCACTTTGTTGTCCATCTGGAAGAATGGATCGGACAGAGTCCAGCCGCCTACGGAAGGCAGGATCTTCAGGTTCGGGTTGGCTTTTTTCATCGCCATCAGCTGGCCGTAGTTGCCTTTGTACGGCTCGTCCCAGCCGGTCACACCCTGCTGTGGTTTTTGCAGAGCAGCCCACGGGTCATGAATAGCGACGGTGTAGTCCTGACGGCCAGCACAGGCGCGTTTCAGGGATTCCAGCGCGCCAGAAGATTTCGCGCTGTCGTTGATGCCATCACCACCACAAATTGGAATGAAGCCGTAAAGGATGTGGTTCAGGTTGGCAACCGGGATTTTATCCACGGTGAAGTTACGGTCGTATACGCCCCACTCAGGGAAATAGGCCGCAACCACTTTATCGGTATGTTTGGCGAACGCTTTGTTGTTCTCATGAAGCGTGGTGTTTAATGGCAGCAGGTGGCTACCATCGGTATCCGCTACAATGATCAGTTTGCTGGCGCTGGTGCTGCAGCCACTGTCGTTACATACCTGAACCTGCTCCTGGTAACGGCCGCCTTTCTTAACCTTAAAGGTCGCAGAGCCTGTCGCGCCGCTTGCGCCAGACCAGACTTCTTTACCGTCCAGCAGCACTTTTGCAGACGTCGGAGCATCGCCGCTCCAGACGTTCCACTCAACCTTAACATCGGCACCATCATGAACTTTTACCAGGGAGTTATAGTCCTGCGCGGCCTGGTCAACTTCAACAATCGCAAACTTGTCGTTGCCGCTGGTCAGTGATGGCACCCCTGGAACGGCTGCAAATACAGGGCTGGTTGCCGCTGCAACAAAAAGCGCCAGGTATTTAGGCTTAAAGAAATTCATTTTCATATCCCAATAACTCTACGTGAACTTTAAAAAACATGTCTTCCTTAAACATGAAATAAAACCAGCATGGATTTAAAAAAATTAAATACATAATGACTTAAAATGTTTTTAATATTTTCAGTTAATCTTCATTATCGAATTAACGTCACATGCGGTTTACAACGAAGATAGTATTAGCAAAAGAATTATTGCTCACCTGTTTCCCTTGTCGAAAAAATCTCAAAATATAATTGACAGATTTAATTAGGGAATGAGCGAATAATTTTGCAAAATAAAGGCAATAACGCCTCCGACCGCCAGAGCGGGGCCAAATGGAATGTGCGCAGCTTTTTTATCTGATTTAATAAAAAGGAGATGCCCGGCAATGCCGGTTAACGACGCCAGTAACAGTACATCAGGCAGTGCCTGCCAGCCGCACCAGGCGCCCAGCGCGGCCAGCAGCTTGAAATCACCGTAACCCAGGCCTTCGCGACCGGTCATCAGACGAAACGCCCAGTATATAAGCCAGAGAGAGAGGTAGCCCGCCACGGCGCCGATAATGGCATCGCGCAGGGGCAGCGTCGGGCTGATAAGGTGAACCAGCAGCCCGGCCCACAGCAGCGGTTGCGTCAGGCAGTCCGGCAGCAGGAGATGCCGCCCGTCGATGATGGCCAGCGGCAGCAAGAAAGCGCTCAGCAGCCAGAGGGAAAAGAGCGCCGGGATGTCTGGCATACACCAGGCCGTGGCGCCAAAAAAGAGGAAGGTAAAGACTTCCAGTAACCATAAGCGCAGCGGGATAGCGCTGCCGCAGTGGTGGCAGCGCCCGCGCAGCGCCAGCCAGCTTACCAGTGGGATATTTTCCCACCAGGCCAAATCATGCTGGCACGCCGGGCAGTGCGAGGCCGGAAAAAGTAAGTTAATCCGCGCCTCATCTTCCAGCAGCATCGGCGGGATCCGCTCCGCCACCACGCCGAGAAAGCTGCCGATAATCGCGCCGAAAATGGCGCTCATCAGGCTGAACAGGGCCGGGCTGCTCTCTCTGAACAGGGCGAAGGCCGTCATGCCGTCTTTTTCCAGCTAAGCTGGATCTCTGCCCTGACGTCACGCTGGTGGTCGACAGGGGTCAGCTTCATTTTCTCCAGCTTGATCCCTGAGGCGGCGTTAATTTCGCGCAGCCAGTTCTTCAGCTCATTGATCTCCACCCGGGGTACAGTAAACGATAACGTCTGCCCCTCCTGGCGCACATCATTCAATGGCAACTTGATCTCGTGTGCGCTGTTTTCCACCACGCTGCGCGGATTATCGGTTTTCAATTGCTGCACCTGGAGATGGTTTTTATCGATTTCGCTGCGCATCCAGTTAAGGGTATCTCTCTGGCGCTTAAGCGTTAACTGGCTATTTTTAATCATATTATCCAGCGGAACCATGCCGCCGTAATAGACGACAGCACAGTACAGCGCCGCGGCGCAGAATTTCATCAGCAGCTTTTCGCGGGTAGAGTAATTCTGATACCGCGCTTTAAGCTGTGCGACACGCTCTTTCATTTATGTTTCCCCGTGATCATGGCGGTAAAGGGCGCGACCGTTGATACCGGCTGCAGAGAAAAGTTGAAATCCGCACTGCTCTGGTTGATGAACGTCTGCAGCGATGCGTTGTTCTGGCTGCTGGCGCTGAGCGTCCAGAGGTTTTGCGTACTGTCGTAATCCAGCAGATTAATTTCTATATCCGGCACCGCCTGCTTCGCTTTGTTCAGATCCTCCATTTGCAGAAAGACGCCTTTAGTGACCTTCTTCAGGTTCTGACCAAAGTGATACTTAATATTGCTTTGCTGGCGAAGGCTGGGGAAATGATACTGGTAGACCGTGGCGATCTCCTGTTGCAGCTGGTTTTCCTGTTGCACCAGCATCAGGGCCATCGCCAGTCTCGGCCCCAGCAGCAGTCCGACGCTGAGCAGCGCCAGCGCAACCATCGCCCCTTTCATCCCTTTGGGCGTGCCGCCCCGGGCGCCGCGGGGATGAAACTCACCGTGCAGCACGTTGGCCCGGCAGTTCTGCCACTGCGGCTGGATCAGCACTAACGGGTGCTGCCAGGGTAAGGATTCATCCACCGCAATTCCGGCAGGCGCCTCACCATAACAGCGCACCATCCCGGCCTGAGATTTCGCCATCAGCAGCGGCAGCAGCGAGGCGTCGGCTTCACAGGCGCTGGCCGGTGAAAAGCGCAGCCAGTAACTCTCATCCAGCGCAACCAGCGTGCTTCCCCCTTCCGCGACCGGCAGCAGCCAGGCGTCAGGCAGGGCCTGTATCACCTTCAGCCCGGCCTGCTCAAAACAGGCGAGCCAGTCGCGCAAGCGCCGGGCATCGATGGCGACGGCATCCACTTCCTGCCCTTTTTTCCTCAACACCGTCCAGTGCAGGTCGTCGACGTCACCGATCAGCGTCTCCTCCGCCATCCACGAGAACGGCGTCGCCTGAGCACTGAGCCCTTTCTTTGGCAGGGAGAAGTGGCGGAAGATCATCTCACCCGCGGGCAGCAGCAGACAGACGCGCGACGCCAGCGGATGATCCGCAAGCGTCGACAGGGCCGCCATGCCGTGGAGCGTATTGACCTGCTGGCTCCCGGATTCGCACCATGCAATAGTCCCGTCCTCGCGGCTATCGGGACGAACAAACAGTATCTTTTTCATCGGTATCGGCTTTTGTTATTCAATCATTCGGTAACGACGCTGCCAGGTTACGATCTCGCCCGCTTCACTGTTAACCTGAAGCTGACTGACCACGCGCAGCGTTAAATCATCGGTGTTGCCGGTGTAGTTCACCCGGAAGTAGCGACTGTTGACGGCCACCTGTTCGGCCACCTCAGTTAACTCGTCTTTCAGCTGGGGGAAGTTTTGCTCCAGCGCCTTGCTGAAAGCCTCCACGTTTTCCCATCCCGCTTCCGGGCGCGACGCGAGCAGCCGGGCGGCGTCATCTTCCGTCAGTTTTCCGGCAAACAGCGCCGCCAGCAGTTTTGCCTGCTCAGGCTTAAGGGTGTTGACGTTGATCTTGCTGCCGGCATCCGGCAGGGCACACAGCAGCGCGCTGACTTTGGCGTACGCCGCCGGTGGAAACGCGGGCAGCAGCCTGATTTCGCTGATATTGCGCATCATCTGGTTGGCCGGAAGCCGCGCGGGCTGTACGCCTGCCCAGGCGTCGGTCTCCTGAGCCTCTTTCGCCGTGGTGCTGTCGCCGTCCAGGTAATCCACCAGCTGCTGATAGACCTGCTCAGCGGTGATCTGATCCAGCCCCGCATCGGTAAGCAGCTGTTCAACCGTCTGCTGCTTACGGGATTTTTCCGGTATGGCTGATGTGGTCTGATCCTTCGCCGCCTGCTCCACGGCGAGCAGGTTATTGACGTTAAAGCAGTCCTGCGCGTCCTCAACCTGGCTCACCACCGTGTAAAACTCCCCCTGCGTCTCAAGAGGTTGATGCCACTCGCCGTCCGGCTCCAGTGGGTTCTCACCGCTGGCGGCGGTTTGCAACAGCTGCTTCACCGCCTGCTCCTGGCGCTGTATCGCCCAGCGCAGCTGCTGCTGGCTCACCTGGTAGTGGGTTTTCTGTAAATTGCGGCTGAACTGCTGGCTGATTCTGGCCGCCAGGGCCGACATCATCACCAGCAGGATAAGCACCACCAGCAGCGCAACGCCCCGCTGCTGGCTTTGATTCATTTTGTTCATGGCTGACTTTCCGGTACCGGTGCTACCGCCTGCTCCGGAGCGGGCGAAGGCTTCGCCTCTTCGGGCTTTTCAGCCGCTTTCACGGCGATCTGCGGCTGCGGCATATCCCCTGGGGTGGTAAAGACCCAGCGCCAGGTGTCGCCGCTCTCCATGGTCAGGGTTAACTCGACCCCGTTCGGCTGATGCCTGCTCTCACGCCAGTGCTTCTGCCATGAATCGCTGAAAAACCGCCACTGGACGGATTTCACCTCAGAGACAATCGGCACCTCTTCGGGTTTAACGTCTGCCGGGCTGTCGATGGTCGGCCAGACATCGCGCCATAACCGGTGATCCTCAAACCGCCAGCGCACCCGCTCAAGCTGGACATGCCCGCTCACCCCGTTGAGGGTGGTCAGTTCGATGGCGTTATCATCCTGGCGAAAAACGTCGGGTTCATTGCGCGGTGCGCGGGCCTGCTGCTGAAAAAAATCACGCTCCAGCAGGCTCCAGGCGCGCTGGATCTGATTGAGCCTGGACGCGTTGCGATCGGTGGCATTGCTGGTGCGCATCGCGCCGTCGAGGATCTGCCAGGCGAGGGTGCTGATCACCGCAAAGATGGTCAGCGCAATCATGATCTCCAGCAGCGTAAAGCCGCGCTGGCTTTGCCGTTTTTTCATTTTTTCTCTCCCGGTGGCAGAACCCGCATCGCCACTACCGGCTGGCTCTCATCCCCTTCGGCATAGACCAGGATCTCATCCGCCCAGCGCTTATCGGCAACCTTTACCCGCTGCATCCGCCAGTTCCAGTTGCGCCCGCCCATCAGTTCCGTTCCCTTCTGCTCTGCATCCGGGAAGTCGCTTTTGGTCAGTTGCGCTTCGGCGAGCAGATTCTCAGCGACCCAGCTGGCCTGGAGGGTATCCGCAAGACCGTGGGTAAAGCGGACGTTCAGGGAGACAGAGTTCATTAACGCCAGCGCGGCGGTGGAGAAGATCACCAGGGCGACCATCACCTCCAGCAGCGTCATCCCGCGCTGCGAGGCATTTCGTTTAGCCATCGTTCTCTACCGTAACCGGTGCCGCGCCCTGCGACACCACGCGGAAATGGTGTTGTTTATCATCACTCTGTAACGTCAGGGTGAAACGGCTCATCTCGCCGTCCGGTAAAAAGACGATCTGCGGCTCGGCGTCAGGCGTGGCGGCCAGACGCTGCGGGGTGAGCGAGACGTGCATCCCTTCAGGGAAGTCGCCCCCGGTGGTGATACGGCGTTGCGCTAATGGCACCCAGCGGCGTTCGCCATTTTTTTCATTGAGCGTCATCAGCTGATATTTATCCGGCGTCACTACCAGGCCCACAATATTTCCGTCCATCACCGCACGGTCGGAGCCATATTCAACAACGGCTTTTAATTGCTGGCCAAATATGTCCGCGCCGCTGCGCGACGGTATTGTGGAAACCACCATCATGGCGCAGCTGGCGAATATCACCAGCGCGAGAATAATTTCCAGCAGAGTAAAGCCGCGTTGCCTGTTCATTATTTTTTATCGAGCGACCAGTTGGTTATATCGTCTGCGGTATTGGCTTCGCCGTCCGGACCTGCGGAGAATACGTCAATAGCACCATGTTCGCCCGGGCTCACCAGAATGTAATCACTGCCCCACGGATCCTGCGGCAGGCGGCGAATATAGCCGTCGGCGCGATAGCCGTTCGGGATTGGCGCGATTTCCGGTTTGGTGACCAGCGCCTGCAGGCCCTGTTCGGTGGTGGGATAACGGTGGTTATCCAGCTTGTACATATCCAGCGAGCCTTCCAGCGCCACAATATCGCTGGTGGCTTTCTGGGTATCCGCCTTTTCTTTATTGCCCATTAAATTCGGCACCACCATACTGGCCAGCACGCCGAGAATAACAATGACCACCATTAATTCGAGCAAAGTAAAGCCCGCCTGGCGTGCCAGGTTTTTTCGTTTCATCGCCATAATTAACCTACCATATTATTAAGTTGCAGAAGCGGTTGTAATATTGACATCACAATAAACAGAACAATGGTCGCCATAGAGACCACCAGCGCCGGTTCAAATACCGACAGCGTTAAAGTAATTCGGTGCTGTAATGCTGATTCCTGGTTTTCGGCCGCACGATCCATCAGGTTACCCAGTTCGCCGCTCTCTTCGCCGGAGGCAATCATATACAGCATGGTGGGCGGGAATAATCTCGCCTGCTCCAGAGCGGCATATAACGAGGCCCCCTGACGCACGGTGTCCGCTGCCTGTTCCAACACCTGGCGGGCGTGCAGATTTTCAATCCCGTCCATGGCGATATACATCCCCTCAAGCAGCGGCACGCTACTGGCCTGCAAAATACTCAGGGTGCGGATGTAGCGCGCGCTGTTGATGGCGCACACCAGTTTTTTGATTGGTGAAGCGTTAACCAGCCAGCGGTGCCAGACAAAGCGATTCCGGACGTTTTTAAGCCAGCTTTTAAAGCCGATAAACGCCGTGACCAGCCCGCCGCCGATATAGAGGCCATAGGCCTGCAGGAAATCACTCACCGCGATCAGCGTGCGGGTGGTGATCGGCAGTTGCTGTTTCATATGGGTAAACTGCTCAATCACCTGCGGCACCACCGCCACCAGCAGGATGCAGATCACCGCCACCGCCACCACCGTCAGGGTGATGGGGTAAACCATCGCCTGGGTGAGCTTACTTTTCATCTTCTGGCGCTGTTCGTTGTACTCCGCCAGTTTTTCCAGCACGCCCCCGAGATGGCCGGTTTTTTCCCCGGCCATCACCAGGGTGCAGTAGAGTTTGTCGAAGGTGCGCGGAAACTGGCTGAACGCGTCGAACAACGTGTGTCCTTCCACCACTTTGTCGCGGATCTCGGTCACCATCGCCGCCAGCTTTTTGTCTTCCGACTGCTTTGCAATCGCCTTCAGGGCGCTCTCCAGCGGCAGCGCGGCGTTCACCAGGGTTGATAGCTGACGGGTAAACATCGACAGCACCGGGGTGGAGAGTTTGATCCCCTTCTGCGCGCTCCCGGCGGTCGCGGGTTCGCGGGTCGGCGTAATGCTCACCGGCATCAGCTTTTGCTCGCGCAACGTCTGGCGAACCTGCTTCGGCCCCTCGGCCTGGATGGTGCCGCGCTGGGTTTTCCCCGCCGCACTGGTGGCTGTCCACGCATACCACGCCATTATTCATCTCCCCCGCGCTCGGCGGTGACACGCATGACCTCTTCCAGGGAGGTGACGCCGGAAATCACCTTCAGCAGGCCGTTTTCACGCAGGCTGTAGGCCTGTTTAAAGAGTTCGGTCTCGATGGACATTTCATCTTTATCTTCGTGAATGGCCCGGCGCATCACGCTGTCCACCACCAGGAATTCATGGATCCCGGCTCGCCCCTGATACCCGCTCTGGCGGCAGTGTTCGCAGCCCACGGCGCGGTAGATCGCTTTCGGCGGCGCATCCATAAAGCTGAACAGCGCTTTTTCATTGGCGTCCAGCGGACTGGTGGTCCGGCAGTGTACACACAGCCGACGCACCAGACGCTGGGCAATGACCCCTAACAGGGATGAACCGATTAAAAATGACTCCAGACCCATATCGCGCAGGCGGGTGATGGCCCCTGCCGCGCTGTTGGTGTGCAGCGTGGACATCACCAGGTGACCGGTGAGCGACGCCTGCACCGCAATCTGCGCGGTTTCGCCGTCACGGATTTCACCGATCATCACCACGTCCGAGTCCTGACGCAGAATGGCGCGCAGCCCCCGGGCAAAGGTCATGTCGACGCGCGGGTTAACCTGGGTTTGCCCCACCCCTTCCAGCTCATACTCGATGGGATCTTCAACGGTGAGAATGTTGCGTTCATGACCGTTCAGCGCCGACAGAATGGCGTACAGGGTGGTACTTTTCCCGGAACCGGTCGGACCGGTTACCAGAATGATGCCATGCGGACGGCCAATTAATCCCTTCAGCTGCTGTAACTCTTCGTCGATGAGACCCAGCTTGTTAATGTCCGGCTTGAGATTGCTTTTATCGAGCAGACGCATCACCACCCGCTCGCCGTACTGCGAGGGGATGGTGGAAACACGCACGTCGATAGCTTTACGCCCGATACGCAGCGAGATACGTCCATCCTGCGGCAGGCGTTTTTCGGCGATATCGAGCTTCGACATAACCTTGATACGGGATACCAGCAGCGGCGCCAGCTTGCGCGCCGGTTGCAGCACCGGGCGCAGCACGCCGTCGACGCGAAAGCGGATGCTCAGCGTACGCTCGAACGTTTCGATATGAATATCCGAGGCGCCGTCTTTCACGGCCTCGCCCAGAATGGCGTTAATCAGGCGGATCACCGGCGAGTTTTCGTCGTTATCCAGCAGATCCTCGTTATCCGGGATCTCTTCGGTGAGCGCCATCAGGTCGATATCGGCGTCCATGTCATCCACCAGCTGCTGGGAGACGCCGCTGTTCTGCTGCCAGATTTTGGCCAGCATCTCGTCAAACGCCTCCGGCGTCAGGACAACCGGCGTAAACGAACGGGCCAGCACCCGGCGCATCTCCAGCAGAGCAAAGGCCGGGGCGTCATCGCGGACAAAGACCTGATCCTGATAAAAGAGGACGCCATTATCCTTGGCAAAGCTGCTGGTGCATAAGGCGTTGGTGAGTTCATCCATCTCCCGCCCCCTTACTCTTTAAACGGATTGCGCGGGGCCGCAGGGGCGGGAGTGCCCTGAGACGGATAGGCCGGCAGTACCGCTGTGTCATCGTTGGAGACGATGCCCAGCTTCTTCTCTTCCATGCGCTGCTGTTGGCGCGCGCGGATCTGGTCATATTTTTCCTTCGACGACGCACTGTAGCTGTCGTCGTCACGCAGGACGGTGGTGTGGATAAAGACCATCAGGTTACGTTTCGAGGTATCCTGGGAGGTGTAGCGGAAGAGCTGCCCCACCAGCGGAAGATCCCCCAGCAGCGGCACTTTCGAGACGTTCTGCTTGGTGACGTTCTCCATTAACCCGCCGAGGACTACCGTCTGCCCGCTGTGTACCATCACTTCGTTATTGATGGTACGGGTATTGAAGGTTGGACCGAGGCTGGCATCTTCCGTCGCGCTGGCATCCACGCTGGAAACTTCCTGCTCAATCTTCAGGTGAATGATGTCACCGTCGTTGATCTGCGGCACAATTTTCAGCTTGGTACCAACTGTCTTACGCTCCACCGAGTTAAAGACGTTATCGCCGCTGGTGGTCTGCGAGCCGGACAGCACCGGCACATCCTGACCTACGTTAAACGACGCCTCTTTGTTATCCAGGGTAACTACGCTTGGGGTTGAAAGAATGTCGTTTTTACCGTCGGTGGAGAGAGCAGTCATCAGCGCGCCAAAATCACCGTTAAAGAAACCGGTCGCCATGCCGGTAAAGCTGGTTCCTTTGATGGCGCCGCTCTTCACCTGGCTTATCGGCATGCCGGTTGCGCCAAACTGCACACCGCCATGTTTGCCGGTCCACTGCACGCCAAGGTCGAGACCGTTGCCGTCCTGCACTTCGGCAATGATCGCTTCTACCAGCACCTGCGGACGGCGGATATCGAGTTTGTCGATCACTTTTTCCAGCGAGTTCATCACGTTAGGCTGGGCGGTGATCACCAGTGAGTTGGTGGCTTCATCGGCGGTGATATTCAGATCGCTGCTGGTGGAGGCTGTTTTGCTTTTTGACGCCGGCGCTTTGTCTTTCAGCTGTTCGCCGATGCCGGTGAGCACCGGCACCACTTTGCTGGCGCTGGCATACTTCAGGTAGAAGACGCGGGTGTTGCCCTCGTTGTTCTGCTCACGATCGAGCTGACTGACCAGCGACCGGGTGCGCGCGCGGGCATCTTCCGAGCCGCTGATCACCAGGCTATTCGTCTCGTCATCGGCAACGACTTTGGTTGCCAGCTGCGGCGCGTTCTGCCCTTTTTGCTCTTCGTTGTTGAGATTATTCAACATGTCAGAGAGCTCTTTGGCCGAAGCATAGCGTAACGGCACGATCTCGCGACGCTGCATGCCGGAGCGATCGACCCGCTGCACCAGATCCACCAGCCGGTTCACCACCGAGGCTTTACCGGTCAGCAGCAGCACGTTGGAAGGTTCAAAATGGACCACGTTACCAATACCGGAGGCATCGTTCAGCTGGCGCAGCAGCGGTGCCAGCTCACGCACCGGCACGTTCTCCATCCGCACCACGCGGGTGATAATCTCATCACCCTTGCCAGGATGCTGACTGTCTGCCAGCGGCACGCCTGACGTACGCGCCACCGTGGAGCGCACCACTTTCACCATGCCGTTATCCATCGGGATCACCGACAGACCGTACAGATCCAGCACGCTCAGGAAGAACTGATAGTATTCCTCTTCCGTCAGCACGTTATAGGTCTTAACCGATACGTTGCCCTGAACGGACGGATCGACCAGGATGGTTTTATTAAGGTTGCGCCCTACCGTATCGATAAATTCACGAATATCGGTGTTCTTGAAACTGGCGCTGAAGTTCGCCGCCATTACCGAACTGGAAATAAAAGAGGCGGCAGTCAACGCTATACATGCCCAGGGAAATTTCTTCATCTCATTACACTTGTTAATTGGTTAAAACATTAACCCGAATATTTTCAAGATGAGCGTGGCGTCTGACTACGACTTCCGCTTCTCTCATTTTCGACCAGCCGGCAATAATACTTTTCGCCTGCTCCGCTCGCGTCATATCGACGGAATTCACTTTCACTACCACATCTCCCTTTTCCAGCCCGCTATTGCTAAAAAAGGAAGAGGCATTTTTTGGCTTAATTTGATAGCCTTCGAGCTGACCCTTTTCGATATAGGGTTTCAGCACTAAATAATCGTCGAGATGGATATTATCTGCTCCGGGATCGCCTTTAGGCTTCTGTGCGGGCGAGGAATTCATATCGCCTTTAAAATAGTCAGGACGTTTTAACGCCAGCACCTGCCGCTCGCCCTCGTAACTCACCACCACATTGTCGGGGTTGATCTCATCGATATAGGCATCGTTGTAACCGGGCAGCGGATCGCCTTCACGCAGACTCTTCTGCCCGACAGGCGTTTTGATGACGGCAAAGGAGAGCCACGCTTCATCGCTGTTGATGATGCCGTCCACCTCGGCAGAAATACGCTTTTTTGTCGCCTGCTGCGCCACGGGTTGGTAAGCGGCTGGCTGGAAAAGGGCAAAGGCCTGCTCTGACTGCTGCGCACGGGAAAGCGCGGGCGCCTTATCCGGACTGGAATTGGCCGCCTTTTTATACTCTTTAAATACGACATATCCCTGCTGACCGCTAAATATCAGCAGGACAAACATTACGCATGGCGCAATATACCGGGAATAGAACTGCATTTTCATTTTTAAAACTGACCTTTTAGTCAATGCAGGAGTTAGCAGCCTGGCGCTGCACCTGAATACCCAGAAATAGTAATAATGATGCGCCCCCCGCTCCATCGGGTTTGCCGTTAACTTTAATAAAGAAAAATATTGACCAGACAAATATCCGATGTTAACCAGCCGACGCAGGTTATTTTTCTCCTCCAGCGAAATTGACCCTTTACCGCGCTTCCCTTACTTTCCAGGTTGACATTTGGTCAATGAAATACAACGGTGAAGCGTTATGTTCCTCAGTCATTTTAAATTTGCCCGCCCCCCCTTCAGGAGCGCAGCCCGCCCCTGCGGCAGTTTCTTTGCGGCTTATCATCAGGATGTCTTCGGCATGCTGGCAGAGAAATCAACCATGCCAGGGATTGTGGCGCTGTTTGGCGATGACGAGGCACTGCTCAACACCTTCACCGGGCATCTGCTGGCGAAAACCTCCGCCGGGGTTGCCGTTAACGCTTTTCCGAAGCTGAACGCGAAAGGGCTGCTGTATAAACTCAGCGCCCAGGCAAAAGATGCCAGCAACAAAATTCACGCCATTGACGCGGTACTGCGCCAGTGGCACGAGAAATACCCTGCCTGCAAAAAGAGCGGCATGGTAATGACCGTCTCCGCCGTTCAGGCGATGCGCGATAACTGCTGGGAGGCGCTGGGCATGCTGCTCTCCCGGGCGCAGGAGTGCAACCTGTCGCTGACGCTGGTCCTGACCGGCACCCCTGACCAGGAAGCGCGCCTGATGAACCACTCTGGGCTGGCGTCCCGGGTGCATACCCGCCATACCCTGCGCCCGCTCACCTGCCGCGAAGTGATGAGCTATGTTCAGGCGCAGACCCAGGAGCATGGGGCGGAAACCTTACCCTTTACCCCTGCCCGCATACGCCGGATGCACGCCCTGAGCAAAGGATCGGTAAGCCAGCTGAACGCGCTGGCGCACCTGTCGCTACTGGCGGCCTGGACCGAACGAGCCCCCGGCGTCGGGCCACGCCATTTACGTCTGGCGGCAGGTGAAGTGCTGCCGCGCAAAACCCACCGCAAAACCCTGGCGACGGTTGGCCTGTTCGCCAGCGTACTGTTTGCCGCCTGCGGATGGTATTTCTCAGGCGCCATCACAGCGAAACTCCCCGTGCCGCTGCCTGTTCCGCCGAGCTGGAAACAGACAGTCCATACGCCGCAGGCCCCGGTTCTGCCGACCCTGGATAAAGAGGTGGTGAATTCACCGGATGCCATGCATCAGCTCTACACCATGTGGGGGTACGATCCCTCCACGGAAGAGGCGCTTTGCCAGAATGCCGCCCGGGTGAATCTCACCTGTAAACAGGGCCACGCCTCGCTGCAGGAGCTGGAAAAAGAGGGCTATCCGTGGGTGAGCGAACTGAAAACCGGCGATCACCTGAACTATGCGGTGGTGGCCCGCGTCGGTCAGAACTCGCTGGATTTACTGCTGAATAATCGCACCTGGCAGGTGAAGCGCAGCTGGTTTAACGCCCACGCCACCGGGAATTACACGTTGTTGCACCGTCTGACCCCGGCAGGACAAGATTTGGTCGGCGCCGCCAGCAGCCGCCAGGATCTGGCCTGGATCGACACGCAACTCAGTCAGGCGCTGCATGAACCTGAAACCCATGCTCAGTCCTGGACGCAGACGCTGGTGCAGCGCACCCGGGAATTTCAGGCCCAGGCTGGGCTGAACGTAGACGGCATGCCTGGGGAAGAGACGCTGATGCAGTTAATGCGAGCCAATAACACCATCCCGACGGTCATCACCCAGGTCGCTGACACCGCCCCGCAAGTTCTGGCGCAAGGAAAAACGCATTAATGTCTACTATATGCCTCGCTGCTCAGCGCAGCTTTAATACCGGCGAGGCGGTCTGGTTCTCATACCGCCTTCCCGCGTTGCATAAAATCGTCTTCAGAACCCTGGCCTGCTTATGCTGCCTGGGGGCCGTTTTGATCGCCGGGCTGTACGCCCATATTTACTGGAATCTTCAGCATCCGGCGCCAGCACCCAAACCAGTGAGCGTGGCGCAACCGGATACGCAGCTTTCGGATATGCATTATGTCTATATCTCGAAACCGTTCCCGGAACCGAAACCAAAAGTCGCGGAGTATACCGCACCGCCGCTACCGTCAGACGATCCGTTGATGATGGATAAATCTTTAGACTGGCAGCAGGCTCCGGACAATGATATTTCCAGCGAACCGTTGCCCGATACGCACATCGCCCAGCAAGCAACCGATTCCGATTCGTTAAAAGAGCGGTTTATGCAGGCATTAAAAGAGCAGCAGCAGGACTATTCGCAGGGAAAAATACCGGATGCACCGGTTGATGAGACACAAGATGATTCTGAGACGAATAATCGGGTGATAAACCAGACGGTAGCGTTAAAAACGGAAAAAATAGACACATCAATGCTAAAAAAATCTCCACAGGCGTTAACCCATGGAGATTTGCGGAATGGTTATCAGTAGCGTTCTGGCAGGCTGGTGATATTTATTAATTTACCTTTTTCAACGACAATATACTGACCTTTTTTCAGGTCTGAGAGAATTTTAATGATGGTGCTGCGCGCCAGGCTTGTGTATTCCTGAATGTAATCATAAACGTTAATATCACGATTCTGATGAACAATCAGTTCATTAATTTCGAGGAGGAATTCACGGACGACAGAATAAGCGCTGCGGGCAACCAGGATATCATCGCGCTTGCTCAGTACGTCGATATACCAGATCAAGAGCTGGCTGAACTCTGGCCACAGGTTTTTCTCGCTAATGATACGTTCGAACTCATCACGTTTGATGGTGCGAATGACGGTGGTATCGCGAACCAGGCCGTACATGTGAGAGGCTCTGTTATAGACGGCAGAGACCCCTAAAAATCCGGCCTGACGCATGGTAAACATACTTAACTCATCGGAGCTCCGACGAATTTCGACTTCACCACTGACCATTACATGAACATATTGGGAATCGGCGGTAATAATCTTCTGCCATTTCTTTAACGTTTTTTCAGGATAATCCGCCGTAGCGGCAATAATGGCGTCAATCGCCTTTTTCGGTCGACTATTTTTAGAGTATACGTTTAACATTATTATGCCTGTTGAAATTTTTATGGATAAAGCAGCCCACTGCGTCTAAAAAGGCGCAAAGGATAATTCGAAATAACGTTGCTGAGAGTAAGTCTCAAATAATATTTACTTTGTAATAATAGTTAGCAAGCTATATGTACATCTTATATTCGGGTAAATTTAAGTCAATTAACTAAAAATGAATCGCGATTGAACCTAAGATTAATCTTAAGTCGGGTACAGAGTAAAGCCCTTGAACGGCGCGGCTTGCAGCTTATCCCTGACCATATTTTTCAAGTAACGCTTCCGCGATAGCAATTGTTTCTCTATCAGAAACACCATTCCATAATTGCGGTCTGAAATGCATTTGAAAAGCCATAATAATGAGCTTTTGTTGTGAGGGTGGAATATTATCTGGAACATCATATCCGTAGCGAGATAATAAACTGAGGAGTGTGGCACTGTCTGCGGGTTGATAAGGCGGTTGCCCGTTCAGATAAAACGCCACACGTGCAGGATCCGGCCAGGCGCCAATCCCCTGCTGCGCCAGCGCCTGCCAGGGGAACAACGGACCGGGATCGTCCTTGCGCTGCGGGGCGATGTCCGCGTGGGCGACCACGTTCTGGGGTTTAATGTCGTAACGCTGGATAATATCCTTCGCCAGCGGGATCAGGGCAGCGATCTGCGCCGGTTCGAAGGGAGCAAAGCGTTTCTGGCCGTTAATTTTTTGCCAGCCGCGGTTTTCCAGCTCAATGCCAATAGAGGTGTCATTAATGCGCGTGGCGCCACGCCAGAAGCTGACGCCAGCATGCCAGGCCAGATCCCGCTCCGGCACCAGCTGCCAGATCCGCGGTTTTCCTTTATGCAGGGGCGGGATCGCCGGGATCAAATAGTGGGAGCTGACGTTTTTATCGGTCAGGGTGGCCAGCGAGCTGTCAAAATCGTCGGCGGTGTAATGGATAACCAGCACCTTAACGCGCGGATAGGCCGCCTGCGCCTGACGCCGGGTGTCCAGCTCATACGCCCCTTTCTCAATGACCCCTTTTTCTGCCGCACAGCCTGCCAGCAGCAACGCCAGCAGGAGGGGCACAAATGCCTGCTTCATCGGCGCGTTTTCACCGCCGTACCGCTGACGCTAACCATCAGCATACTGGCGTCTTTGCCGACGGTTTCGTAGTCGATATCGATCCCCACTACCGCGTCAGCCCCCATCGCCTTCGCCTGCTCGCCCATCTCCCTGAAGGCAATTTCACGCGCCTTGCGCAGCTCTTTCTCATAAGCGCCGGAGCGACCGCCGACGATATCGCGGATGCCGGCAAAAAAGTCACGGAAGACGTTGGCGCCGAGTATGGCTTCCCCGGTTACCACGCCGCAGTATTCGCTGATGGGTTGTCCTTCCAGAGTGGGGGTAGTTGAAAATTGCATCCTGGTCTCCTTTGCGCGAGTTAAGAGCCTAAGCGGTTAAGAACAAAATCATTATCTGCTCGTTACGCTATGATTTAAAGGTTAGTTAATTATTGCAGCCTAATAAGGAAATCATCATGCGCTATTCTGCTTTGACGCTTTTAGTGCCTTGCGCGCTGCTGCTCAGCGCCTGCACAACGCCAGTCACCCCGGCCTTCAAGGACATCGGTACCCGCAGCGGCAGCTGCATTACCGGCGGGCCGGATGCCGTGGCTCAACAGTTCTATGACTACCGCATCACGCACCGCAGCAATGACTTCACCGCCCTGCGCCCCTACCTGAGCGATAGCCTGGCCCAGCTGCTGAGCGATGCCAGCCGCGATCCGCAGCACCGTAACCTGCTGAAAGACGATCCTTTCTCCAGCCGCACCTCCGCGCCTGAAAAGGCCGAAGTCTCCAGTGCATCGACCATCCCGAATACCGATGCACGAAATATCCCGCTGCGCGTCAAGCTGACGCAGGGCAGCCAGACCTGGCAGGATGAAGTATTGATGATCCGCGAAGGCCAGTGCTGGGCTATCGATGACGTACGCTACCTGGGCGGCAGTGTTCACGCCCCGGCTGGCACCCTGCGCCAGTCGATTGAAAACCGCTAAATACGCGCGTTTCAGACCGTTAAGCAGGGGAAAACCCCGTAAAATGTCTGGCATTTCGTGAGGAATGCCGACATTTATTCTCGCCGACCTTAGCTTCCGCTATTTTGTGCTATGTTTAGGTATAGATTCGGTTTATATTTAACTTTTAACGCAGTTATATTGCATAACTATTCTGTCAACGGTACTATTTGCGGCCTCAATTGCTATAGATTGCCTGGATGAGTAAAGACTGCCCCGATGAGTATTCAACTAAACGGCATTAACTGCTTCTACGGCGCACACCAGGCGCTGTTCGACATCACACTGAATTGCCCTGAGGGCGAAACGCTGGTTCTGCTTGGTCCCAGCGGCGCGGGTAAAAGCTCGCTGCTTCGCGTCCTTAATCTGCTTGAAATGCCCCGCTCCGGTACGCTGGATATTGCGGGTAACCACTTCAATTTTGCGAAAGCCCCGTCTGAGAAAGCGATCCGCGATCTGCGCCAGAATGTCGGCATGGTCTTTCAGCAATATAATCTCTGGCCGCACCTCACCGTGCAGCAGAACCTGATTGAAGCGCCGTGTCGCGTGCTGGGCCTGTCAAAAGAGCAGGCGCTGGCGCGTGCCGAGAAGCTGCTGGAACGTCTGCGCCTGAAGCCCTACAGCGACCGTTATCCGCTGCACCTCTCCGGGGGTCAGCAGCAGCGTGTGGCCATTGCCCGCGCCCTGATGATGGAGCCGCAGGTTCTTCTGTTTGATGAACCCACCGCCGCGCTGGACCCGGAAATCACCGCCCAGATCGTCAGCATCATTCGCGAACTGGCGGAGACCAACATTACTCAGGTGATCGTGACCCACGAGGTGGAAGTGGCGCGTAAAACCGCCAGCCGTGTGGTCTATATGGAAAACGGTCATATTGTGGAGCAAGGGGATGCGCGCTGCTTTGCCGAGCCGCAGACCGATGCATTCAGAAATTATCTGTCTCACTAATCGAACCGAGAGAACGACAATGAAAAAAATAGTGATTGCCGCGCTGCTTGCCAGCGTTAGCCTCTCTGCCACCGCAGCTCAGACCATCCGTTTTGCCACGGAAGCCTCCTACCCTCCGTTTGAGTCTATGGATGCGAATAACAAGATTGTGGGCTTTGACGTGGATCTGGCGAACGCCCTGTGTAAAGAGATCGACGCCACCTGTACCTTCTCCAACCAGTCTTTCGACAGCCTGATCCCAAGCCTGAAATTCCGTCGTATCGACGCGGTGATGGCCGGTATGGACATCACCCCGGAACGTGAGAAGCAGGTTCTGTTCAGCACCCCGTACTATGAGAACTCCGCCCTGTTCATCGGTCAGAAGGGTAAATACGCCTCTATCGACGCGCTGAAAGGCAAGAAAGTGGGCGTGCAGAACGGCACCACCCACCAGAAATTCATCATGGATAAGCACCCGGAAATCACCACCGTGCCTTACGACAGCTATCAGAACGCCCGTCTGGATCTGCAGAATGGCCGTATCGACGCCGTCTTTGGTGATAACGCGGTGGTCACCGAATGGCTGAAAGCGAACGACAAGCTGGCCGCGGTGGGCGATAAAGTGACGGATAAAGACTACTTCGGCACCGGTCTGGGCATCGCTGTTCGTCAGGGCAACACCGAGCTGCAGCAGAAATTCAATACTGCGCTGGAAAAAGTGAAGAAAGATGGTACCTACGATTCCATCTACAACAAATGGTTCCAGAAGTAAGATCTGATGAACGAAATTTTTCCATTAGCAAGCGCCGCCGGGATGACCGTCGGCCTTGCCGTTTGTGCGCTGATCATCGGCCTGGTGCTGGCGATGATCTTTGCCGTGTGGGAGTCGGCTAAGTGGCGACCTGTCGCCTGGGCCGGCTCAGCACTGGTGACCCTGCTGCGCGGCCTGCCGGAAATTCTGGTGGTGCTGTTTATTTACTTTGGCTCCTCGCAGCTGCTGCTGACGCTGTCGGACGGCTTTACGCTCAATCTGGGCGTGGTGCAGATCCCGATTCAGATGCAGATTGAAAACTTCGACGTCAGCCCGTTCCTGTGCGGCGTGATCGCCCTCTCCCTGCTCTACTCCGCCTATGCCTCGCAAACCCTGCGCGGCGCGCTGAAAGCGGTGCCGGTGGGACAGTGGGAGTCCGGTCAGGCGCTGGGGCTGTCGAAAACCGCCATTTTCTTCCGTCTGGTGATGCCGCAGATGTGGCGTCATGCCCTGCCGGGGCTCGGCAACCAGTGGCTGGTGCTGTTGAAAGATACCGCGCTGGTGAGCTTAATCAGCGTGAACGACCTGATGCTGCAAACCAAAAGCATCGCCACCCGTACTCAGGAGCCTTTTACCTGGTACATCGTGGCGGCGGCCATCTACCTGGTGATCACGTTGCTCAGTCAGTACATCCTCAAGCGTATTGACCTGCGTGCGACGCGTTTTGAACGGAGACCAGGCTGATGCTGGATTACTTACCCGAACTGATGAAAGGGCTGCACACCAGCCTGACGCTGACGGTGGCCTCAATTATCGTGGCGCTGATTCTGGCGTTGATTTTCACCATCATCCTGACGCTCAAAACGCCGGTGCTGGTGTGGATCGTGCGTGGCTACATCACCCTGTTTACCGGCACGCCGCTGCTGGTGCAGATCTTCCTGATTTATTACGGCCCGGGCCAGTTCCCGACGCTGCAGGAATATCCGGTGCTGTGGCATCTGCTCTCCGAGCCGTGGCTCTGCGCCCTGCTCGCCCTGTCGCTGAACAGTGCCGCCTATACCACGCAGCTGTTCTACGGCGCGATCCGCGCCATTCCGGACGGTCAGTGGCAGTCCTGCGGCGCGCTGGGGATGAGCAAGAAAGACACGCTGGCGATCCTGCTGCCGTACGCCTTCAAACGCGCCCTCTCGTCGTATTCCAACGAAGTGGTGCTGGTGTTCAAGAGTACGTCGCTGGCCTACACCATCACGCTGATGGAGGTGATGGGCCACGGACAGCTGCTGTACGGCCGCACCTATGATGTGATGGTGTTTGGCGCCGCAGGTATTATCTACCTCATCGTCAACGGCCTGCTGACGCTGCTGATGCGTCTGGTTGAACGTAAAGCCTTGGCCTTCGAACGCCGCAATTAAAACTGCATAAGTTTGATTTAAGAAAGACGGGAACGCCTAACCGCTTCCCGTCTTTTTTATTTCTAAAATAATATTTAATCATTTTTATTGCATACAAATTCATTAAGTGGCATTGTAACTCTCAGCCGCAGACACGGCACATAATGACAAGATTGACAGACGGGAGCTTCATCATGAAAAAGTTAGTTCTGGCCGCTTTACTTGCTACCTTCGCTGCAGGCGCCTCTGCTGCCGATAAGATCAACTTCGGTGTTTCTGCGACCTATCCACCGTTCGAATCACTGGATGCCAGCAACCAGATCGTCGGGTTTGATATCGACCTGGCGAAAGCGCTGTGCAAGCAGATGCAGGCCGAGTGCACCTTTACTAACCACGCTTTTGATAGCCTGATCCCGTCCCTGAAATTTAAAAAATATGACGCGGTGATCTCCGGCATGGATATCACTCCGGAGCGTAGCAAGCAGGTCGCCTTCACCGAGCCGTACTACGCCAACTCCGCGGTGGTGATTGCCAAAAAAGGCCAGTACACCTCCTTTGAGCAGCTGAAAGGCAAGCGCATCGGCATGGAAAACGGCACCACGCACCAGAAATACCTCCAGGATAAGCACCCGGAAGTGAAAACTGTCGCTTATGACAGCTACCAGAATGCGATTATCGACCTGAAGAATGGCCGTATTGATGGCGTGTTTGGCGATACCGCGGTGGTGAACGAGTGGCTGAAGACCAACCCGCAGCTGGGTACTGCTACCGATAAAGTGACCGATCCGCAGTACTTCGGCACAGGTCTGGGCATCGCGGTTCGTCCGGATAACAAAGCCCTGGTCGAGAAACTGAACGGCGCCCTGAAAGCGATTAAAGCTGACGGCACGTATCAGAAAATCAGCGACCAGTGGTTCCCGCACTAAGCCTGTTTTGCCGGGTGGCGCTGCGCTTACCCGGCCTACAAAACCATAAACCGCACCATCCGTAGGCCCGGTAAGGCGTAGCCGCCACCGGGCATCAGACCGCACCATCCGTAGGCCGGGTAAGCGTTATCGCCACCCGGCGTTTTTATAACGGCACAAAGAAGCGAAAACGCGCCCCTTTCGCCGCCTCCATCAGCCTGATCCCTCCGCCGTGCAGTTCCAGCATCCTTTTGACGATCAATAGCCCCAGCCCGCCGCGATTGTCCCGCGACGCCTGCTGGCTCAGCGCAGAAGGCCGCATAAAGAGATCGTCGCGCAGGTGTTCATCTACCCCCGGCCCGCTGTCGTTGACTTCCACCTGCAACTGCTCGCCCTCCAGCCACACCTTCAGCCCGATCTCGCCGCCCGGCGGAGTATGCCGGATGGCGTTATCCAGCAGATTGGTGACCACCCGTTCGATCATCGACAGATCGGCGTTGATCATCGGCAGCTGGCGCGGCACGTCGATATGCAGCCGCAGCTTGCGCGTCTCAACCGCCAGATCAAACTTTTGCGCCACGTCGGAGATGAGCTCCCCGATGGCAAAGCGCTCCCGCTGGGGCTTAATGCTACCGTGCTCAAGGCGCGCCAGCTCAAACAGCTGCTGCGACAGATGGCGCACTTTATGCCCCTGACGCAGGGCAATGGAGAGATAGTGCTGCGTCTCCTGCGGGGAGAGCGTGCCGGATTTCAGCGACAGGGTTTCCAGATAGCCCAGCAGTGCGGTCAGCGGGGTACGCAGATCGTGGGAGATATTGGCAATAAACTCCCGGCGCTGCCGGTCGCTGTCGGCCAGCTGATCCCACTGGCTGGCAATCTGCTGCGCCAGTTCGATGAAGGTGTTACGCAGCAGGGCCACTTCATCAGAGGGCGCGGTCTGTATAGGCTGGGTGGCAAGCTGCTTGATGACGTGCATACTTTCGCGATCCAGGCCGCTCACCTCGTCAGTTAACTGCTTGACGGGCCGGGTCACCCAGTACCAGACCAGGCCGCCCGCCAGCGCGCCGAAAAGCGCCACCAGCAGCAAGGACCAGAGCACCGTGCTCCAGAGCGTTTTCTGCCATGCCTGCTCCGCCAGGGCGTTCAGCTCTTCACCCTGCAAAATGATGTAGAGATAGCCGCGCAACACGCCGTCCTGATGCAGCGGCACGGCGCTGAAAACCTTCTCTCCCGTCAGGCTGCGCGGATCGTCGCCATAGACCGGCATCATCCCGCCGCTCAGAAACTGCTGAACCGGCGCAACGGCGAGGTGCTGGCGTTTGATATGCCCCGGCGGCGCGGCATCGGCAAGGATCTGCCCGTCCGGGGAGAGGATGTAGAGCTCCACGCTGGGGTTGTAAGTCATCAGCCTGTCGAACAGCGGCTTGAGGCGGGAGCGATCCACCTGCCCGTGCGCATCCAGCAGGGTTTCTCGCTGGGCGATGTGCTGCGCCAGGCCGCCGGAGAGGCGCTGCACCATGGCGTTGCCGTACTGCATGCTGGTCCAGAGCTGCACCGCGCAGGCCACCGCTGCACAGCCCGTCAGCAGGAGGATGAAGATCAGGGTGAGACGGCGGATCATAGCGGGCGTTCCGCAAACAGATAGCCTTTACCCCAGACGGTGCGGATGATCTCCGGCTCGGCGGCGTCTTTCTCAATTTTTACCCGCAGACGATTGATATGGGTGTTGACGGTGTGCTCGTACCCTTCGTGCTGGTATCCCCACACCTGTTCGAGCAGGGCCAGCCGGGAGAAGACCTCGCCGGGATGGCGGGCGAAAAAGTAGAGTAAATCGAACTCGCGCGGCGTCAGGTCAACCACCTCGCCGCGCAGCAGCACGCTGCGGGCCAGCGGGTCGATGGTCAGGCCGTGGGCGTTAATCAGCCCGGACGTTTGCTGCCCCATTGCCTGCTGACGGCGGAACAGCGCCCGAATGCGCGCCACCAGCTCCTGCACCGAGAAGGGTTTAGCCAGATAGTCATCGGCCCCGGTTTCGAGGCCCAGAATACGCTCGGTTTCGCTGCTGCGGGCGCTGATGATAATCACCGGCAGGTAGTGGTCCCGGGCGCGGATCGCCCGGCAGAGGGTCAGCCCGTCAACGTTGGGCAGCATCAGATCGAGGATCACCGCGTCCCAGTGAGGTTGCCCGAGCAGCTGCAGCGCCCAGCCCCCGTCCGCTTCATGGGTAATCACGTAACCTTCGTCTTCTAAATTGAGGCGCAGTAACGCGGCGATATCGCCGTCGTCCTCCACCAGCAGGATGTGCTTCATCGGTCAGCCTTATTGAATCTTAACAGCTAAAGCTTACCTGATTTCCGGGGCGGGAAACGTTCACATTTTGTTTAAGATTCTGCGGGTGGGATTGCCGGGTGGCGGCTGCGCCTTACCCGGCCTACGAAACCGTAGGCCCGTGCAAGCGCAGCGCCGCCGGGCGGTTCCTCAGGATTTAACTAATAGCGTCAGCACTTCATAGTGCGCAGTATGCGGGAACATATCGAACAGCTGCACCCGCGCAATCTGGTAACCGGGCAGGTCGCGAATGTCTTTTGCCATCGTCTGGGCATTGCAGCTGGAGTAGATAATAAACTCTGGCGCCATCTGGCTCAGATAGTCGCACAGCGCCTTACCGATACCGCGGCGCGGCGGGTTTACCAGCACCAGCTCCGGCACGTTGCCCTGGCCAGTGGCGAACTGCGTCGAGTCGAGCGCCTGGAAGTGCAGATTCGTCAGCCCCAGTTCCGCGGCGGACTGGGTGGCGCAGGCGATCGCCTCCGCGGAGATCTCAATCCCGGTCAGCTGCATCTGCGGGGTGGCGCAGTGCAGGCCAAAGCCGCCGACGCCGCAGAAGAGATCCCACATATGGTTAACCGGCAGACCACGCACCCAGTCGCGTGCGGTGGCGTACAGCTCGCTTGCCACGGTCGGGTTGGTCTGGAAGAAGCTTTTCGGGCGGATCCACAGCGGCACGTCGTTAAAACGCTCTGCCAGCGCCTGGGCGTCGGTGAGGAAGATCTCCTCTTCCCCTTCAATGATCGCCATATGCACCGGCTGAATATTGGCGGTAATCACCTTCAGCTGCGGCAGCTGTTCCTGTAGCCACGGCAGCGCCGTGCGCAGCTGGGGCAGCTTGGCCTCCGAGCGCAGCACGAAGCGCAGCATCATCCCGCCATCAAGCTGGCTTTCGGTGAGTAGAATGTACTTTAACTCGCCGCGCTTGCGTTCCACGTTGTAGGGCGTCAGGCCCGCGCGGGCAATAAAGGGTTTCAGGGCGGCAAAGACCGGCGCGAACGAGGCCGGATAGAGCGGGCAGTCGGTCAGATCGACAGGGGTGCCGTCCCGGTGCAGCATGCCGAGCAGCGGTTTTTCGACGCTGCCGCTGACCACCATTTTGGCTTTATTGCGAAACGCCTGTTCCGGCCCGCTGACCGGCGCGCACCACTCCGCCACCGGCAGGCCAGACAGCAGCGTCTGCAGGTCGGTCATTTTGGCGGAAAGTTGTGAAGAGACCGGCTGCGCTATCCACTGACAGGAGCGACAGCGACCGGCATCATAGAGTGCGCACTGCATAACGAAACCTTAATACGTCTGGGGGCAGCGATTATACACGTTATTGCAGACGGAAAAACCGTCGGCTGGCCGCAGGCACAAACAGCAGGCCGAGCACCAGGATGTCGGGCAGTTTTTGCATCACCAAGGTGTGGAAAATCTCGCGCTTTGACTCGCCGGGGATGCTGAACAGTTCGGGATAGCCGTAGCCCAGCGATGCGGCCCATAGATAGCCGGTGGCGGTGATCTGGGTCAGCAGGTAGATAATCCGCGCCCAGTTACGCCCTTTCACCAGCGAAAAGGCGCAGTAAATTTCGATAAAGACCAGCATCAGGCTGGCAAAAAAGACCAGCGTCAGGCTCCAGGTCTGTACGCTGCGGTGAACAAACTCGCTCAGCCCACGCATCCCCAGCGTATTGAAAATCATAAACACATCAAGGCAGCGGATCATGATAATGGCGAGCGCCGCCACCTGCACCAGGGCAGGAACGTTCAGACGGGCATGCGAACGGCTTGTTTTCGTGAAAAATCCCAACGTGATGTCTTCCATGAAACGATGCCGCGATAACGCGGCATCTTAATTTCGCTTCTTTGCAGATTTTAGGAGCTTCAGCCGCGTCTTGCACGTTGGATATCGCGCTGACGCTGTTTTTCAGACCGCGCCATCAGATACCAGGCAATCAAACCGATGATGCCGACCACGCCGAGAATCAGCGTCGCCAGGGCGTTAATCTCCGGGTTAACCCCCATGCGCACGCTGGAGAAGACCAGCATCGGCAGCGTGGTGGCCCCCGGGCCGGAGACAAAGCTGGCGATCACCAGGTCGTCCAGCGACAGCGTAAAGGCCAGCAGCCAGCCGGAGATCACCGCCGGCATGATCATCGGCAGGGTAATGATGAAGAAGACCTTCAGCGGCGTCGCCCCGAGATCCATCGCCGCCTCTTCAATGGAGTGGTCCAGCTCGCGCAGGCGCGAGGAGATGACCACCGCCACATAGGCGGTACAGAAGGTGACGTGGGCCAGCCAGATGGTGAGCATGCCGCGATCGGACGGCCAGCCGATGGCATGCCCCATGGCGACAAACAGCAGCAGCAGCGACAGGCCAGTGATGACATCGGGCATTACCAGCGGAGCAGTGATCATAAAGGCGAAGCCGTTGGCCCCGCGAAAACGACCAAAGCGCACCATCACCACCGCGGCAATCGTGCCCAGGATGGCCGCCATCGTCGCCGCGCAGGCGGCAATGGTCAGGCTTAGGCCCACGGCGCTCATCATCGCCTCGTCGCGGAACAGCTCGCCGTACCAGCGCGTTGACCAGCCTGCCCACACCGTCACCAGCTTGGAGCTGTTAAAGGAGTAGATCACCAGCATCAGCATCGGCGCGTACAGGAAGGTAAAGCCGAGGACCAGGATCAGGATCCGCCACGGAGAGCGCACTACCGGTAAATTGTTCATCCGTGATCTCCCATCTGTTTCTGCTGGTACTTGTGGAACCACATGATCGGCACGATCAGCAGCAGCAACATCACGATCGCCACCGCCGAGGCCACCGGCCAGTCACGGTTATTAAAGAACTCCTGCCAGAGCACGCGGCCAATCATGATGCTGTCCGGGCCGCCGAGCAGTTCCGGGATCACAAACTCCCCCACCGCCGGAATAAACACCAGCATCGACCCGGCGATAATTCCGCCTTTGGTCAGCGGCACAATCACGCTGAAGAAGGTTTTCATCGGACGGGCACCGAGATCCAGCGCCGCCTCCACCAGCGAGTAGTCGATGCGCGTCAGGGCGGTGTAGATAGGCAGCACCATAAACGGCAGATAGGCGTAGACAATGCCGATATAGACCGCCAGATTGGTGTGCAGAATAGTCAACGGCTGATCGATAACCCCGAGCCAGAGCAGAACGTTATTCAGCACGCCGTTGTTTTTCAGGATCCCCATCCAGGCATAGACGCGGATCAGGAATGAGGTCCATGAGGGTAAAATCATCAGCAGCAGCAGAATATTACGCGTCGAGGGCTTGCTGTGCGCCACCGCCCAGGCCAGTGGGTAAGCCAGCAGAAGACAGCAGATCGTCGAGATAGCCGCGACCTGTAGCGACTGCAGATAGGCCTCAAAATAGAGCGGATCCTCGGTCAGCTGCAGGAAGTTGCCCAGGTTGAGCATGATCGACAGCTGACTGTCTCCCCACTCCAGCAGATCGCTGTAAGGCGGGATCGCCCGCGCCATCTCCGCCAGACTGATTTTAAACACAATCAGGAACGGCAGCAGGAAGAGCAGGATCAGCCACAGATAGGGCAGCGCAATCACCAGCTTGCGCCCGTGAGCCATCTGCATACGGGTCAGCCAGCTGGTATCAATGCCCGCCGCTACGCGGGTCGCAGGTTCAGGTTTGTTCATCGCCCTTCCTTATACCGTCAGCACAACGCAGCTATCGGCTTCCCAGCACAGACGCACTTCGTCACCCCAGGTCGGTAACCCCTTGCGGTAGCGGAAGGTGTTCTGCAATTGCGCACTGATCATCTGCCCGCTCTTCAGGCGGACATGGTAGATGGAGAGATCGCCGAGGTAGGCGATATGCACCACTTCCCCCACGGCAAAGTTGTAGCCATCCGCGGGCGCTTCTTCGCAGAGGGTGATTTTTTCCGGGCGCAGGGCCACATAGACCGGCACGTTATCCACTACCGAGTTGTCCGCCGCCACTTTTAGCGGGTGGATCAGCCCCGGCGAGTCAATCACCAGCCCGTCCTCTTCGCGGGTTTTCAGCAGCCCTTCAAACACGTTCATAGAGCCGATAAATTCGGCGCTGTAGCGGGTGGTCGGATGCTCGTAAATCTCTTCCGGCTCGCCAATCTGCACGAATTTGCCGCGGTTCATGATGGCGATACGCCCGGCCATGGTCATCGCCTCTTCCTGGTCGTGGGTGACCATCACGCAGGTCACGCCCACACGCTCGAGAATATCCACCACCTCCAGCTGCATACGGTCGCGCAGTTTTTTATCCAGCGCCCCCATCGGCTCATCGAGCAGCAGCAGCTTTGGTCGCTTCGCCAGGCTGCGGGCCAGGGCCACGCGCTGACGCTGGCCGCCGGAGAGCTGGTGCGGCTTGCGCTTCGCAAACTCCTGCATGTGCACCAGGCTCAGCATTTCAGCCACGCGGGCGGTGATTTCCGCTTTTGGCAGTTTGTCCTGCTTCAGGCCAAAGGCGATGTTCTGCTCCACGGTCATGTGCGGGAAAAGTGCATAAGACTGGAACATCATATTGATCGGGCGCTGATAGGGCGGCACCCGGGAGAGGTCGACGCCGTCCAGCATAATCTGCCCGGCGCTGGGCTGTTCAAACCCGGCGAGCATGCGCAGCAAGGTCGATTTCCCGCAGCCAGATGCGCCAAGCAGAGCAAAAATTTCACCTTTGTAGATAGTCAGGCTGACATCATCCACGGCATTCTGACCATCAAAGGATTTGGTCAGGTTACGGATTTCCAGCAGCGGGGTCAGCGCTTTACGGGTTTTCGCCTGCGGGCGGGGGATCGCGTCGTTCACGGGGTGCTCTCCGGCATCAATCAAAATGGTGCAGGCGCACCAGAACGGTGCGCCTGTTGCCGGGGGCGCTACGCTTGCCCGGCCTACGACGAACGGTTATTTACCGCTTTTCACTTTCGTCCACGCACGGGTACGGACGCGGTCAATTTTCGGCTCCTGCACGCTCAGGGTAAACATCTTGGCGCGCACCTCTTCCGGCGGGTAGATCCCCGGGTTATCACGCACTTCAGCGCTGACAAGCTTCGTGGCCTCTTTGTTACCGTTGGCATAGAAGACGTGGTCAGAGATGTGGGCGATCACTTCCGGGCGCAGCAGATAGTTCAGGAACTGGTAGGCTTCGTCTTTGTTTTTCGCATCGGCTGGCATCGCGAAGACATCAAAGAAGGCCATTGCCCCCTCTTTCGGGATCGAATAGGCGATATTCACGCCGTTTTTCGCCTCTTTCGCGCGGTTCGCCGCCTGCCACACGTCCCCTGCCCAGCCGATGGCTACGCAGATATCGCCGTTTGCCAGATCGTTGATGTACTGGGAGGAGTGGAAGTAACGGATATTGGGACGCAGCTTCAGCAGCAGATCGGTGGCCGGGCCGGTGTAGTCATCCGCTTTGGTGCTGTTGGGATCTTTGCCGAGGTAGTTCAGGACGGTGGCAAAAATCTCTTCAGGCGCATCGAGGAACGACACGCCGCAGCTTTTCAGCTTCTCGAGGTTCTCTGGCTTCAGCACCAGATCCCAGCTGTTTACCGGCGCATCGGCGCCCAGCACCTGTTTCACTTTCTCGACGTTATAGCCAATGCCGGTGGTGGCCCACATGTACGGCATGGCGTATTTGTTGTCCGGATCGTGTTTAGCGATAAGCTTCAGCAGCTCAGGGTCGAGGTTTTTCCAGTCCGGCAGTTTGCTTTTATCCAGCGGCTGGAACACGCCCGCAGAGAGCTGACGTTCCAGGAAGCTGGCTGACGGTACGACCAGGTCAAAGCCGGTGCTGCCCGCCATCAGTTTGCCTTCCAGCACTTCGTTAGAATCGAAGACGTCATAGACGACTTTAATCCCGGTCTCTTTTTCAAAATTGGCCACCGTATCCGGGGCAATATAATCAGACCAGTTGTAGATATGCAGCGTTTTTTGCTCTGCCGCCAGCGAGCCTGCAGAGACCGCCATCAGCGCGCCCGCAACCAGACCCGATAACCATTTTTTATTTAAAGCGATCATAGCGTTAATCCTTCTGAAAGCGCGTTAACAAACGCACTAAAAATGAACACTCTTAGCCTATGCAAGAAACGTGCATAATTTATCACTCTGCCTGTAGCAGAAGATGTTACTCAGGTGGCTGTATCTGCTCGCGTTTAACAGCATCGCAAGAATAAACTGTAGCTTGTCTCCGTAGCTATAGCTCAGATTAAAAAACGCCTTTTAACAATTTTTTATGCAAGAAGTATCTATGTGATAAGCCGAATTGGCGGGATGGCGGTGAATAATTCTTTAAAGAAAGGTTAAAGTCAGCAGAAAAGCGGGTGTTATGCAGCCGCCACAACAGCGACTGCCTAAATGTCAGACAGGTTTAGTGCAGAAAATTGCCCGCAGATTCAGGCTGCTCAGCGCCCTCTTCAGCGTTATAGAGCAGATGATAGGCGCTGGCTTCCAGCATTACCATAGAGATCTGCTCTTCGCTCTGCTGGATAAAGGCCGCGAACTGCGGGAAGGTCAGCCCAACGGATGCGGAGAAAGACTGGCAAACCACCAGCTTTGGCAGATTATCATCCTGTATATCGAGAAATGCTTTCACCGTCAAAGAACTGGCATTGATGGCGGACAAATCCGATGCTAAGGCCAGCAGCGCCGAGGGTTTGACCTCTGCCAACGCGGAGAAAAGAATAACGTCATTGATCAGGTCGAGCTTGGCATCAAACACGCCGTCAAAGTTTTGCATGTGCGGCAGGTGCAGCGCCTGGCAGGTGTCGCATTCAAAAAAGCTGACGCCCATGTTGTCCAGCCAGTGGCGTAACGTATCAAGTGTCGGTACTACAAGTGAATCCATAACGGTGGAACCCCTTCAAAAAAATAGTGCCTGGCCCAGGCCACACGGCGCGGCAGGCCAGTTATCCGCCCGTTTTCAGGCAAAACTCCGGCGTGGCATGGCGTTCAATCCAGCCGATCATCTTCCCGGCGATATCAATCCCGGTGGTTTTCTCAATGCCTTCCAGCCCTGGCGAGGCGTTGACTTCCATCACCAGCGGCCCTCTGTCGGCGCGTAAGATATCGACCCCGGCAACGTCCAGCCCCAGCGTTCTGGCGGCCAGCAGGGCCATCTCCCGCTCGCGTGGGGTGATCTCCACTACCCGGGCCACGCCGCCCCGATGCAGGTTCGAGCGAAAATCGCCCTCTTTCGCCTGACGCTCGATGGCGGCGACCACTTCATCGCCCACCACCAGGCAGCGAATATCGCGCCCTTTCGCCTCTTTAATGTACTCCTGCACCAGAATGTGCGCGTTCAGGCCGCGAAACGCATCCACCACGCTCTCTGCCGCCTGGCGGGTTTCGGCCAGCACCACGCCAATGCCCTGGGTGCCTTCAACCAGTTTAACCACCAATGGCGCGCCGCCGACCATCTCGATCAGATCGTGGGTATCATCGGGCGAGTGAGCAATACCGGTGATCGGCAGGTCGATCTCCTGGCGGGCCAGCAGTTGCAGGCAGCGTAGTTTGTCACGCGCCCGGGTGATCGCCACGGATTCATTCAGCGGATAACTGCCGAGCAGCTCAAACTGGCGCAGCGCGGCGGTGCCATAAAAGGTGATCGCTGAGCCAATGCGCGGAATAACCGCGTCAAAATGCGGCAGCTGGCGCCCTTTATAGTGAATAGAAGATGCCGCCGGGCTGATATTCATATAGCAGGACAGCGGATCGAGGATTTCCACCAGATGGCCGCGCTGCTGCGCCGCTTCACGCAGGCGTTTACACGACCAGAGCGTTCCATCCCGGGACAATATGGCAATTTTCACCCTGCACCTCTCAGACATGATCTGGTAAAAGCCTGCGTATCATACACGCAGGGAGGCGCAGGATGAATGACCTTATCGCGTCGCCCAGCCCTGTTTATGCAAATAGTCGAGAATAAACGGACGGTTTTCCTTGATGATGGTGCGCCGGATATGGTCGCTCCAGGTGTCGCGGCGGTTATTAGTCGCGCGGCTGAGGTAGTAGTTCGCCAGTTCCTCGTCGTACTGCGCCAGCACCGCTTTATCGACCGGCTGGTAGTGATTTTCATGCATCACCATCGCCGCAGGCAGGCGCGGCTTGACGTCCGGGTTATCCGCCGGCCAGCCGAGGCAGAGGCCAAACAGCGGCAGGACGTGCTTCGGCAGCTGCAGCAGTTCGGTCACCGCCTCAATGCTGTTGCGGATACCGCCAATGTAAACCCCGCCCAGACCCAGCGACTCCGCCGCCGTCATCGCGTTCTGCGCCAACATCGCGGTATCCACCACGCCCAGCAGCAGCTGCTCGGCGAGGCCCAGCTGCGCCTCAGGGCAGATTTGCAGATGGCGGTTGAAGTCGGCGCAGAAGACCCAGAACTCCGCCGCCTCGGCCACGTGCTTCTGCCCGCCGGTGAGGGTCACCAGCTGCTCGCGCATCGCGGGATCGGTGATGCGAATGATGGAGCTGCACTGCAGGAAGCTGGAGCTGGAGGTACCCTGCGCACCGGCAAGAATGGCCTCACGCTGGGCATCGCTGATGGGTTGATCGGTAAAATGGCGAATGGAACGGTGGGAACGAAGCAGATCAATTACGGGCGTCATGCGGTCTCTCTGTACGGGCGTTAATAACAATATCGCCAGTATAGGCAAAGAAAAGGCGGCTGTAATTGGCGAAACATAGCCTGGAGATATCAATGTAACAGGCAGAACCTGCTTTTCATTACCGTTAGTTATCGGCAATATAGCGTCATTCGCCGTCAGGCTTAGTTTCAGGAGAGAGAACATGTTTGCAGTAATTTTTGGACGTCCAGGCTGCCCTTACTGTGTGCGCGCAAAAGATCTGGCAGAAAAACTGACCGCTGAGCGTGATGATTTTAACTACCGCTACGTGGACATTCATGCCGAAGGCATCACCAAAGCCGATCTGGAAAAAACCGTCGGTAAGCCGGTTGAAACCGTACCGCAGATCTTCCTCGACCAGAACCACATTGGCGGCTTTACCGATTTTGAAGCCTATGCCAAAGCGAACCTCGGGCTGTTTGCTGCCCAGTAAGCCTTTCGCGCCCTCACTCTGAGGGCGTTTTTATTCTCGCCCGACGATTCTCCAGCGCCCGGCGCACGAACAGAAAGAACAGCGCCCCCAACGCACACCAGAAGACCCCACTTAACAGCCAGGCCATCTCCTGCACGATGGTGCGCGACGGGATAAAGACCAGACGCATCACCACCAGACAGAGGGGCGCAGCGAGCATCGCACCGACCAGCGGCCGGATGACCTCTCCCCCACGGGAGACAAAACTGGCGGCAGCACCTGGCAGGGTGAAGAACAATAATCCCAGCTCAGGACGCCCGGCGGCAATAAATGCCCCTCTTACGTTGAACGTCAGGCAGATGCATACACCAGTAAAAAGTAAAAAACAGCAAGCCACCCCAAACCAATTACGTTTAATATTCAAATCGTCCCCCTACAGCGTGGGCAAATTCATTTTTCGTCCACTGGACGCACAATCAGATGGTTTATATGGCATTCCATGCCTGAACGGCGCGTCGTTACGCAATCACGAGCAGATGTTGCTGTCTGTTATAAATAAAGTAATAGTTTGGTATTATTATTTGATATATATTATAGTGTGCGGCCGGGAGCCGCAGCGCTCCTCAACACCGGGAAAACAGTAGCCTAAATCACCTGTCCCTTCAACCACTTACTGGTAAACAAGAAGTTATCCTTCGTGAACATAAACGTCGCAGAATTGTTAAACGGGAATTACATCCTGCTATTATTTGTGGTACTGGCGCTGGGTCTGTGCCTGGGTAAATTACGCCTCGGATCAATCCAACTTGGTAATTCTATTGGCGTTTTAGTCGTCTCGCTATTATTAGGCCAGCAACATTTCAGTATTAACACGGATGCCCTTAATCTGGGCTTTATGCTGTTTATTTTTTGTGTAGGTGTTGAAGCCGGACCTAACTTTTTTTCAATTTTCTTCCGCGACGGTAAAAATTATCTGATGCTGGCGCTGGTGATGGTCGGCAGCGCCCTGCTGATTGCGTTAGGCTTAGGCAAACTGTTTGGCTGGGATATCGGCCTGACGGCGGGCATGCTGGCCGGCTCAATGACCTCCACGCCGGTGCTGGTTGGCGCGGGGGATACGCTGCGCCATCTGGGGCTGGATAACACCCAGCTCTCTATGGCGCTGGATCACCTCAGCCTCGGCTATGCCCTGACCTATCTGATTGGTCTGGTGAGCCTGATCGTGGGCGCACGCTATCTGCCGAAGTTACAGCATCAGGATCTACAGACCAGCGCCCAGCAAATCGCCCGCGAACGCGGTCTGGATACGGACAGCAAACGCAAAGTCTACCTGCCGGTGATCCGCGCCTACCGTGTCGGCCCGGAACTGGTGGCCTGGGCGGACGGTAAAAACCTGCGCGAGCTGGGCATCTATCGCCAGACCGGCTGCTATATCGAACGCATCCGCCGTAACGGCATTCTGGCGAACCCGGACGGCGACGCGGTGTTGCAGATGGGCGACGACATTGCGCTGGTGGGTTATCCAGATGCGCACGCCCGTCTCGACCCCAGCTTCCGTAACGGCAAAGAGGTCTTCGACCGCGATCTGCTGGACATGCGCATCGTCACCGAAGAGATCGTGGTGAAAAACCACAACGCCGTGGGTCGCCGCCTGGGGCAGCTTAAACTGACCGACCACGGCTGCTTCCTCAACCGGGTGATCCGCAGCCAGATCGAGATGCCTATCGATGACAACATCGTGCTGAACAAGGGCGATGTGTTGCAGGTGAGCGGCGACACGCGCCGCGTGAAGACCGTTGCCGACCGCATCGGCTTTATCTCCATTCACAGCCAGGTGACCGACCTGCTCGCCTTCTGCGCCTTCTTTATCGTCGGCCTGATGATTGGGATGATCACCTTCCAGTTCAGCAATTTCAGCTTTGGCATCGGCAACGCCGCCGGCCTGCTGTTCGCAGGCATCATGCTCGGCTTCCTGCGCGCCAACCACCCCACCTTCGGCTATATCCCCCAGGGCGCGCTGAACATGGTGAAAGAGTTTGGCCTGATGGTGTTTATGGCGGGCGTCGGCTTAAGCGCAGGCAGCGGCATTGGCCACAGCCTGGGCGCGGTAGGCTGGCAGATGCTGGTGGCCGGGCTGATCGTCAGCCTGGTGCCGGTGGTGATCTGTTTCCTGTTCGGCGCCTACGTGCTGCGCATGAACCGCGCCATGCTGTTTGGCGCCATGATGGGGGCGCGAACCTGTGCGCCTGCGATGGAAATCATCAGCGATACCGCGCGCAGCAACATTCCGGCGCTGGGCTACGCGGGCACCTATGCCATCGCTAACGTATTGTTAACCCTCGCGGGGACGCTAATCATCATCATCTGGCCGGGTCTGGGATAAAAAATTTTTGCGCAATGACGAAAAAATTTTCGCTATGCGCAGAACTTTTCTGCCAGACGTCAGTCATAACTATTGCCACTGCTTTTCTTTGATGTCCCCAATTTGTGGAGCCCATCAACCCCGCCGTTTTGGTTCAAGGTTGATGGGTTTTTTGTTGTCTGAAACCCTGCACCAGCCCTTTCGCAAAGCCCTTTATTGCTTGCCCCCACCCTTCCTCCAATTACCTGTTACGCTTAATACCTGAGCCCTCTCTTCCCCGAGCCCAAGGAGTCCCAATGCTCGCGTTGTACAACACAGTGATCGTGCTTTTAACCGTTGCCGCCATGGAACTCGTCGCCGCTCTGTCCCACAAGTACATCATGCACGGCTGGGGATGGGGATGGCATGAATCGCACCACGAGCCACGCACCAGCTGGTTTGAGGTGAACGACCTTTATGCCGTGGTATTCGCGGTGCTGGCGATTGTGCTGATTGCACTGGGAACGTGGGGCCTGTGGCCGCTGCAGTGGATTGGTGCCGGGATGACGGCCTACGGCGCGCTCTACTTTATGGTGCATGATGGGCTGGTGCATCAACGCTGGCCGTTTCGCTATATCCCGCGCAAGGGTTATCTCAAGCGCCTCTATCTGGCGCACCGCCTGCACCATGCGGTGCGGGGCAAAGAGGACTGCGTCTCCTTTGGTTTTCTCTATGCCCCGCCGGTAGAAAAATTGCAGGCGACGTTACGCCAGCGCAAGGCGCGTCGTGCGGCTAGCGAGGGCGCTGCCAGAGCTGAGCCGGACGCGGCGACGGCGTCGCAAAACGAGAAGTAAGCGCCAGCAAGGCGCCTTTTAGCAGTAATCCCGATTTTTCCACCGAACTGGTGCCCTGCCGATTATCCCAGGCGCGGGCACCCGCCGCGCTCACCTTCACGCCAATTTCACGGTAGACCCCGTGCGCCGAGGCAATTGCCCACGCGGATCGCAGCGGTAGCCCGGCCAGACCTTGCCGGGCAGAGGCGTAGTAAGGCTCGGCTTCGGCCACCAGCCTCTGGGCAATGCCCGCAAGGGGTTGGCGCATCTGGGGCGCGGTCATTGCCGCCGGGTCGATGTCCGCCTCTGCCAGCCACCGGGCCGGCAGATAGCAGCGACCAACCCGGGCATCCTCCACAATATCCCGGGCAATATTAGTCAGCTGAAACGCCAGGCCTAAATCACAGGCGCGATCGAGCACCGCTTCATCGCGCACGCCCATCACCCTCGCCATCATCAGCCCCACCACCCCCGCCACGCGATAGCAGTATTGCAGGGTGTCATCGAAGGTCTCGTAATGGGTCTCGCGCACGTCCATGGCAAAGCCATCCAGATGATCGTAAGCCAGCTGGAGCGGGATGTTGTGCCCCAGCGCCACCTCCTGAAAGGCGGCAAAGGCGGGTTCATGCATATCGCCCCCCTCCCAGGCGCGCAGGGTCTGGCGTTTGAGCATCTCAAGGCGTTGCTCGGCCGGGGCGATCTCCACGGGAGTGACGTTAAACCCCAGCTCCTGCCCGTCGATCACGTCGTCGCAATAGCGGCACCAGGCGTAGAGCATCAGCACGCTACGCCGGGTGGAGGGATCGAACAGCTTCGCGGCGGTGGCAAAACTTTTTGACCCCACGGCGATGGTGTCGGTGGCGTGATCCATCAGGGTTGTGTTCATCGGGAAAGCGCCTCCAGCATCAGTCCTGCCGTTGCTTTGGCCGAGCCGATCACCCCGGGAATACCGGCGCCTGGGTGGGTACCGGCCCCGACCAGATACAGGTTGGGGATGAGGCTGTCGCGATTGTGCGGCCGGAACCAGGCGCTCTGGCGCAGGATCGGTTCCACCGAAAAGGCGGAGCCCAGATGTGCCCCAAGCTCGTCGCGAAAATCAAAGGGGGTAAACATGCGGTGAGTCACCAGCTGGCTGCGCAGCCCTGGCATGTAGTGGGCTTCGAGATAGGCAAAAATCCTGTCGCGCAGGCGCGGCCCTTCAACGTCCCAGTCGAGATCCGCCGTTCCCAGATGCGGCACGGGCGCTAATACGTAGTAGCTGCCGCAGCCCGGCGGGGCCAGGGAGGGATCGGTGACACAGGGGGCATGCAGGTAGAGGGAAAAATCCTCAGCCAGGGCATTTTTATTAAATATCTCGTCGATAAGCGCTTTATAGCGCGGCCCGAAACAGACGGTGTGGTGGGCCAGATCGTGCTGCTTGTTGAGGCCAAAATAGAGCACAAACAGGGAGTTACTCATCCTTTTGCGCTTAAGCGAGGCCGCGCGCGCCGCCCCTGTGGGATGATGTCCCAGCAGCTTTTCGTAGGTATGCACCACGTCGGCATTGGAGGCCACCGCCGCGACCGGGATCGTCCGGCCATCTTTTAGAGTGACGGCGCTAATACGATCGCCGTCGGCCTGCAGCCGGGTCACCTCCGCATTCAGCTGTAGCTCGCCGCCCAGGTCCTGGTAGAGCTTCACCAGCCCCTGCACCAGCGCCCCGGTTCCCCCGCGGGCAAACCAGACGCCCCACTCCCGCTCAAGGGCGTGGATCAGGGTGTAAATGGACGAGGTGGCGAAGGGATTGCCCCCCACCAGCAGGGAATGAAACGAGAAGGCCTGGCGCAGCTGTTCGTTCTCGATAAAGCGGGAGACCATGCTGTAGACGCTGCGCCAGGCCTGCAGGCGGGTAAGCTGCGGCCCGGCGCGAAGCATGTCGCGAAACGAGAGGAACGGCACCGTGCCAAGCTTGAGATAGCCCTCGTTAAACACCTCCCGCGAATAAGCGTGAAACTTGCGGTAGCCCTCGACATCGCGCGGGTTAAATCGTCTTATCTGCTCTTCCAGCCGGGTCTGCACGTTGTCGTAATCAAAGACTTCTCCCGTCTCCCAGCAGAGGCGATAGAACGGGGTCACCGGCAGCAGCTCGACATAATCGGCCATGCGTTTACCGGCCAGGGTAAAGAGCTCTTCGATGGCGCTGGGATCGGTTATCACCGTCGGCCCGGCGTCAAAGGTGAATCCCTCGTCGTGATAAACATAAGCGCGTCCGCCGGGCTTATCCCGCTGCTCCAGCAGAAGCGTGTTGATGCCCTGCGCCTGCAGCCGAATGGCCAGCGCTAATCCGCCAAAACCGGCGCCAATAATCACTGTTTTATTCATGGTGAAACGCTCGCATCCGGGGAGTGAGTTTCAGTATGGCGAGCATCGCTTCGCCGACGGGGACCGGGGGCTTGCCTGCCAGGATCCGCGCTTTATCGGCCAGGGTCAGCTGCCCGGCGTAAAAGCGGGCAATCAGCCCTTCGTTAAGAGAGTAAAACCGCTGCATCACCTGCCAGCGCTTATCGGCATCCCCGGCCAGGAACAGCATGCGGTTGAGGGAGCGGAAAAAGCGCTGCTCGCGCCACTGGCGCAGGGCGTAGCGATGGATAACGGAAAAAAGCGCGGCTGCGCTGATATCTGCGCTTGCGGCAATGGCCTCGGCCAGCGCCACCGCGTGAGGCAGAGAATAGCCGGTGGTGGCATGAAACAGCCCGGCGCGCAGGCCGCTGCACGGCTGTTTGTCTCGCCCCTGCCAGAAGGACGGGAAATCGCCCGCCAGCATAATGGGGAGGTCGCCCTGCTCTTCGCGCTCAAGATGCGCCAGCCCCCAGCCCTGCTCGCGAGCGTAATCGGCGATGTTTTGCCGCGCAACGCCAGCATCCAGTCGGGCGGCGTCAACGTAGTGGGTATCTTCGATCAAGAGTTCGTTCGCAGAAAGCGGCAGCGTGTAGACAAAGCGATACCCGCCCTGCTGATTGACCGTGGCATCCATCAGGATGGGCCGGGTCAGGCCATGGGGCTCGCTCAGACGCCACTGCTGGCCGAGGAAAGACTGGCTGCCGGTAGTAAGATGCCTGTCCGCCATGTAGCCCCGACCATCAATGACCGCCCGGGCCTGGAGCGTGGTGCCGTCAGCAAGCGTCACCGACGTCGGGGTGAGCGCGGTGACTGCGACGCGGGTATGCAGATTGTCGCCGCAGGTCGCGGTCAACACCTCGGCAAAACGTTCGGAGGTGATGCTGAGATAGTCCCCGGCAAGGGTGCGGTTCAGGTCCGGAAAGCGGACGTCATACCCCTGCCAGCGGTGAGCCACCAGCGGGGCAACCCAGCGATGCTGTTCCGGAGTAATGTCGCCCTCGTGAAAAGACCAGGTGTGATTCCCGCCAGGCTTACTGTCGGCCTCAAGAAGCAGTACGCGCAGCGCCGGCTGTAGCTGTCGCAAGCGTAAGGCGATCAGCCCGTTGGCCAGTCCGCCGCCCGCTAAGATGATGTCCCACGCTGGCGCCATTACGTTTGCGCCACCAGCGTGGCCTGACGCAGCTGAGCCAGGTTTGCACTGCCGGTGCAGAAGCAGGCAACACGCAGCTGGTCGATGATCACCTGAAAATGGTCGATAACCGCCTCGCTGGAGGTTAACGCGCTTTGCAGCACGCCGGCCGCCTGCCCCACCAGGCTTGCGCCTAAGCGGATCGCTTTTGCCACCTCAATACCGTTGACGATCCCACCCGACGCCACCAGCGGCATATCGGGCAGCGCCTGATGCAGATCCTGAAGCGCCGTCGCGGTCGGGATCCCCCAGTCGGCAAAAGCCATCGCCACCGCCCGGTCGTGGGCGTTAACGGCGCGTTCGCCCTCCACCGCCGCCCAGCTGGTGCCCCCGGCACCGGCGACATCCAGCATCGCCACTCCCGCCGCCGCCAGCTTGCGGGCTACCGGAACTGAAATTCCGTTACCCACCTCTTTCACCACCACCGGCACATCTAGCGCCTCGACGGTGCGATGGATGGCGTCGATGACGCCGCACCAGTTGCGATCCCCGCCGTGCTGTAGCGCCTCCTGCAGCGGGTTAAGGTGGATGATGAGCGCATCCGCCGCGAGGGTCTCGACGGCCCGTTTGGCATAATCCAGCCCTTGTGGTCCCGCAATTTGCGCCGCGCCGAGGTTCGCCATCAGCACAATGTCCGGGGCAAAAGATCGCAGTTCGCGCGTCAGGCCATATCTGGCGTCACTCTCCAGCGCCACGCGCTGGGAGCCCACCCCCATCGCCAGCCCCAGTGTCTGTGCGGCAATAGCAAGGTGTTGGTTAATCTGGCTCGCCCGGCGGGTACCGCCGGTCATGGAGCTTATCAGCAGCGGCGCGTTCAGGGTTCGGCCAAACAGCGGGGTCGAGAGGTCAATCTCATCAAGATGCAGTTCGGGCAGTGCGCAATGCCCGAAGCGCCATTTTTCAAAGCCACTGGTACATTTTTTTACGCCGGGCATGCTGTTAAGGACGATATCGAGATGATCGCTTTTACGTTGCGACAGGCTGCTCATTGACACTCCGACAGGGATAACGACAGGCTCTGGCTGATAAGCGTCAGCTGTTTTTCAAACCAGATGTGAACATAGTAGCGGGCGGTATTTCCCGGCTGACAGGCGGTAGCGATATGCTGATCGGCGCTGCGCACGTGTTCGCGCAGCCGCAGGAAGACACTCTCTGCCCCGAGCACGGCTACCAGCGTCGATTTGTCTTTATCCTGATGCGGATCTTTGCCGTTGGCACTGGAGCCATCGGTAAGGTCATCAATCAGCTGGAAGGCCTGGCCGAGATCGCGGGCAAAAAAGCGCAGCCGTTCGCTGACCGGAGGCGGCGCGTCGGCGGCAATGGCCGCCAGTTGCAGAGCGGCGTTGAACAGGCTGCTGGTTTTCAGCTCATTGGTCAGCAGGATCTCATCGGTATTTCGGCTCTGGCGGGCCTCATTGAGATCGCGGAATTGCCCCTGCACCAGCCCCATATGCCCCACCGACGCAGAGAGCTCAGCAATCGCCCGCGCTTTTGCCTCGTGGGTCAGCGAAGGCGCGCGGGAGATAACGCAAAAAGCGTGACTGAGCAGCGCCACCGCCGCCAGGATCGCCACGTGTTCGCCATACTGGTAGTGAACCGTAGGCCGCCCGCGGCGGAGCGTCGCGTTGTCCATGCAGGGCATGTCATCCAGGATCAGAGAGGCGACGTGGACCATCTCAATGGCGCAGGCCAGATCGAGAATGCCCGTCGGCTCTGTTTTGTAGCCCATATCTCGCGCCGCCAGCAGCAGCAACAGAGGGCGCATACGCTTGCCCGCGACAAGCGTGGCATCACGCATGGCTGCATAGACTTGCCCTTCCTGCTCCCCCGCGGGCAAAAGTTGTTCGAGACGTTGCTCAAACGCAGACAGCAGCATCTTCACATCATCTTCATGACTGTGGGTCATAGTGGCTTCCCCGGTGTTATGGTGGCGACGTCCGCAGAAGAGGTAAAAACGCTTGCCGCAGGCTGGTTTACAAAGCGTAGCGTATCCTTCTGCGTTTTGTTGCCTGACAGGAAAAGAGAAAGCAGCGGCAGACTTTAATCTGTTTAAAATCAATGAATTGAAATAAAAACAAACCAGCAAATTGCACAAAAATTTACATTTGTAGAGATTTTAGGCGTCGTGGCTCCCTTCCTCTTTGCCAAAAGCTAACCGTAGCGCGTACTCGCGAATATCCTGCGGCCAGCTTGCGATAGTGGCCGTAAATGCCGCTTCATCGTCGGCAAACAGCGCGCGCATGCTGGCCTCGTAGCCAGGAAGATCCCCTGCGATTTCGTACATAAAGTGATAGGCACGGTCGTGGCGCTGGCGCTTGTTATCCGCCGGTTTAGCGCTTTTCCTCGCCTGATCGATAAGTCGGCGCAGCGTGGCGGAAGCGCCGCCGGGCTGCGTGGCCAGCCACTCCCAGTGTCGGGGCAGCAGGGTGACCTCTTTTGCCGACACGCCCAGTTTTGGCCGTCCACGGGTTTTCACCGCGGTACTTTCCGCCAGCTCCGGGTAGACCGCCAGGGTGCTGGCAATATCTTCATGAAGATGAATATCGAGGCGTTTGCCGCTGCGATCGTTGAAAATGAAAACGGTTTCACGACCGATGTTAACGGATTGTAGCTGCTGCATCAGTTCGCTCAGGGTTCCGTGCGCAATCTGCTGCTGCCGCCAGAAGGCAGTGAGGGTGATAGCGGGCATGCTCTTACCTTTTTTATCCGGGTAAAAATATAAGCATAGGCTGGCAATGAGAATGGTGCCAATTTTACCCGGATAAAATTTGTTATGCCCGTTTAGCCTGACGTGATGGCCCTATTTGTGCATAAAATTTAAACAATCTTTCTGCCACAATGTTGCGTAAAAGTAAAATCACTATCATCGTTTGCGGCAGAGGTTGCCGCTGGCCTGGAGCTTATCTCCCTCCCCCGCAATCCGCCCTACCATCGCCCTGAACTCTTCTCGCGAAAGCGGCTGCCGGTCGGTAACAAAATGCAGCGTCATCCCTTCTATAAACGCGTCCAGCGCGCGGGCGGTGACCGGATCAAACCACTGCTCCAGCGTCGTCTGGCTGGTTTTCATCCAGTCCTGCATCACGCTTTTTAACGATGGGCTGCGGTTCATAAAGGCATAAAGCTGATACATCAGTTCCATATTGTGCGGCGTGGTGACCTGGGAACTGTGAATCAGGGTGGTAATCGACTCGCAGGCCATTTCCGGCCCCGTCACCCCGGCAAAAAACTCGCGGTACTGCACCGACATCTGCTGCGTAAACCAGGTGAAGGCTTCCTCAAGCAGCGCATCCATCCCGGAAAAATAGTAGGTCATCGACCCCAGCGGCACCCCGGCGCAGCTGGCGATTTTGCGGTGGGTGACGGCGTTCAGGCCGTGTTCGGCAATGGTGTCCAGGGTGGCCTGCAATATCCGTTCCCGCCGTTGCGGATCGTTGGGTCGTCTGTTCATTTTTACCTCAGCGAATTTATGTACAAATGTACACAAACTTGCTAGTGTTGTCTCCTGTGTTGTCCCTCTGGTACAGAAATCATGACCGACATCTCATCGCGCAAAAAGCTGCAACGCCGCCTGTGGGCGCTGTTTATGTTCTTCTTTATCCCCGGCCTGTTGATGGCCTCCTGGGCCACACGTACCCCCGCTATCCGCGACATTTTGTCGGTCTCGACGGCGGAAATGGGCATCGTGTTATTTGGCCTGTCGATAGGCTCGATGAGCGGCATTCTCTGCTCCGCCTGGCTGGTTAAGCGCTTCGGCACGCGGACCGTGATCCGCACCACCATGTGCTGCGCGATTCTGGGTATGATGATGCTCAGCGCTGCGCTGTGGTTTGCCTCCCCGCTGGCATTTGCCCTCGGGTTGACCGTCTTTGGCGGCAGTTTTGGCGCGGCAGAGGTGGCGATCAACGTCGAAGGCGCCACTATCGAGCAGGAGATGAACAAAACCGTGCTGCCGATGATGCACGGCTTTTACAGCCTCGGTACCCTGGCAGGCGCCGGTATCGGCATGGCACTCACCGCCTCCGGTATCGCTGCCACGACCCATACTTTGCTGGCCGCGCTGGTCTGTATCGCCCCGGTTCTGCTGGGGATCACCGCCATCCCGGACGGCAACGGCAAGAACCAGGCCGGTGAGAGCAAAAAGGGTGAGAAAGGCGTGCCGTTTTATCGCGATATGCAGCTGATGTTGATTGGCGTGGTGGTGCTGGCGATGGCCTTTGCCGAAGGCTCTGCAAACGACTGGCTGCCGCTGCTGATGGTGGACGGCCACGGATTCAGCCCTACCTCCGGCTCGCTGATTTACGCCGGGTTTACGCTGGGTATGACCGTCGGACGCTTTACCGGCGGCTGGTTTATCGACCGCTACAGCCGCGTGGCGGTGGTCCGCGCCAGCGCCCTGCTGGGCGGGCTGGGTATTGCGTTGATTATTTTTGTTGATGTCGACTGGATTGCTGGCGTGTCGGTGATCCTGTGGGGACTTGGCGCCTCGCTCGGCTTCCCGCTCACCATCTCGGCAGCCAGCGATACCGGCCCGGATGCGCCAGGGCGCGTCAGCGTGGTCGCCACCACTGGCTATCTCGCCTTCCTGGTAGGCCCACCGCTGCTGGGCTTCCTGGGGGAGCATTATGGCTTACGCAGCGCCATGCTGGTGGTACTGGGCTTAGTGATCATTGCCGCTCTGGTCGCCCGGGCGGTCGCTAAACCGGCGTCGCAGAGTGAATCTGTCATGGAGAATGGATAATGAGCGTTAAGATGATTGCGGTTGATATGGATGGCACCTTCCTGAACGATGCGAAGGAGTACAATCGCGCGCGCTTTCTGCGCCAGTATGCGCAAATGAAGGAACGGGGCATACGGTTTGTGGTCGCCAGCGGCAACCAGTACTACCAGCTGATCTCCTTTTTCCCGGAGATCGCCCACGAGATTGCCTTCGTCGCCGAAAACGGCGGCTGGGTGGTAAATGCCGGAGAAGATGTTTATAACGGCGAGCTGACCCAGGCGCAGTTCGCCACCGTCGCGGAGTTTCTCTGTTCCATCCCGGAAGTGGAAGTGATCGCCTGCGGGAAAGGCAGCGCCTATACCCTCAAGCACTATGGCGAAGCGTTCCACGATGTTGCCGCAAAGTATTATCACCGCCTGGAAAAGGTGGATAACTTCGACAACTTTAACGACATCTTCTTTAAATTTGGGCTGAATCTACCGGATGAGGAGATCCCGCGTATCCAGGAGATGATCCACGACAAACTGAGCGATATTATGGTGCCGGTGACCACTGGCTACGGCAATATCGACCTGATCCTGCCGGGGATCCACAAGGCCAACGGCCTGCGTCTGCTTCAGGAACTGTGGGGCATTGATGACAGCGAAGTGGTCGCCTTTGGCGACAGCGGTAATGACATGGAGATGCTGAGCCAGGCCGGGTTTAGTTTTGCCATGGCCAACGCCCGGGATCACATCAAAGCGGTTGCCCGCTATGAAGCGCCGCACAATAACGAAGAAGGGGTGCTGGAGATTATCGACCGCGTCCTGAATCGCGAGGCGCCGTTCAACTAAGGTCATGCCCGGCGGCGCTTCGCTTGCGAGGGCCTACGGGTTCGCAGGTTTTGTAGGCCGGGTAAGGCGAAGCCGCCACCCGGCAAAATGCGGGCACCATGCCCGCTTAATCCGGCTGTAACGAACTGCCCACCCGCTTGTCTTTCAGGAAGACAAACATCAGCGCCAGCCACAGCAGGCCGTTTACCAGGTTAAACAGGCTGAACAGCCCGTTGCCGCCGCTGCTGAAGGCGTGTTTGCTCACCTCAATGCCCACGGTAAAGATCAGCATCTGTAACATGCCCATCGCCGCCGACACCGTTCCTTTGCTCACCTCGCTGGCAAACAGCGTCAGGCGCACCAGCCCGGCGTTTGCCAGCCCAATGCCAAATGCGTAGATGCTGAGCCCGGCGGTCATCCACAGGTAAGCGTGCGATGAGACGACCGTCGCCACCGCGGCCACCACCAGCCCAATCACGATCGGCCAGCCGCCCATAATAATCAGCGAGCGTACGGTACGGCGCGAGGTCAAACGGGCCAGCACAATGTTACCCACAATCAGCGCGCCAAAAATCGGCACCTGCAGCAGGCCATATTCGTAGCTGCTGAGGTTTTCGCCGCTGATGATGATCACCGGTGACTGGGCAATCCACGCCAGCAGCGGCAGGCAGACAAAGCCAATCGCCAGCGCCCCGGCCACAAAGCGACCGTTTTTCAGCACCTCTTTATAGTCGCGCCCCAGCTCCTGCAGTGAGAGCTTTTCGCCGATGCGGGTAGCCGTTTCGGGCATCGCCCGGTGCAAACCGTAAAACGAGATGGCGGCCAGCGCCGCAAACAGCACAAACATCCCCTCCCACGGCGCGACGTGCACCCACGCCGCCCCCACCAGCGGGCCCAGCAGCGGCGCAATCAGCGCCACGTTAGCCATCAGGGCGGTGATTTTGATGCACACCGCCTCCTCAAACGACTCCTGGATGGCGGCGTACCCAACCGCGCCGATAAAGCACAGGCTGATCCCCTGTAAAAAACGCAGCACCATAAACTGCTCGATGGTTTGCGCCAGCAGGGTCGCCAGGCAGGTGACGATAAACCACGCCACCCCGGTGAGCATCACCGGACGACGGCCAATACGGTCCGACAGCGGGCCGAGCAGCCACTGCAAAAACATCCCCCCTGCCAGATAGGCGGTCATGGAGGTGGGTACCCACTCAATCCCGGCGTTGTACTGCTCCACCACGGCCAGCATGCCGGGCTGGATCATATCGTTACCGATATAGGTGGAGAATTCGTAAAGCACCAGGCACAGGGGGAACAACAACGCCTGACGCCCCAGGCGAGTGCCAGAAGAAGAACGGTTTAACATGGAGTCTCAATATCCGATAAAAAATCGCGCAGAGTGTAATGAAATGGTCGCGCCAGCGATAGCAGATTCACGCAGCAGTTCAGAAATAACGCACAAATCGCCGTCGTTTAAGGTTTCCTTAAGTTGGCATCCGTATGCTTAGGCTTTTCCAGTCATTGACCTCAATTATGACACAGATTTCCTCCGCTTCAGAATTGTCTAAGTTAAAGAGTTCTAAGACAAAACCGCTTTACCCTTTGCCGGTACGTTTTTATGTTAACCAGTTCATTGTGCTGCTGGTGCTGGCCGCGGTTTTTACCTGGCTTTCGCGGGATGAAACCCTCGACAGGGTGCTGACCGGCTACTGGTTTGACGCGGCGAGTCAACACTTTCCGCTGCAGCAGAACGCGATGCTCGATCTGCTCAATCATCGACTGGCGAAATACCTGACCATCACTCTGGCTGCCGGGACGCTGCTGTACGGTATCTGGCGACGCAACGCTCAGTGGGTGACCGGGGCGTTGCTGATGGGGCTTGGCACGGCGGTGGTGGGCATACTGAAAGCCACCAGCCATCACAGCTGCCCCTGGGACCTGGTGGAGTATGGCGGCAAAGCGCTGTCGTATCCCCTGTTTGATCCCGCCCCTGCCGGCAGTGGCCCCGGGCGCTGTTTTCCGGGCGGGCACGCCTCAAGCGGCTTTATGGGGATGGGGCTGTTCTTCGCCTTCTGGCGTGAACGTCCGCGCCTGGCCTGGGGAATGGTCGCCGCGGGTATCGCGCTCGGGCTGGGGATGGGCTATGGCCAGGTGATGCGCGGTGCACATTTCTTCTCCCATAACCTGTGGGCAGGCTGGTGGGTGTGGTTTTCTCAGGTGGTGGCCTATGGCCTGGTGTCCGCTTGGTTTGCAAAAGAGTAACGAGGATATGTTAGAAGATCTGAACTACGGACTGTTTCATCTGATCAATGCCACCCCTGCTTCAGCGGAGTGGAGCATTAATCTCGCCACCTTTGTGGCGAAAGACCTGATCAGCATCGTGCCGGCGCTGATTGCGATCCTCTGGTTGTGGGGACCGCGCAAACAGGTGGGTGCCCAGCGTCAGCTGGTGATTAAAATTGCCATGGCGCTGGTGATTAGCCTGGCGGCATCGTGGCTGCTGGGGCATCTCTTCCCTCATGACCGCCCGTTTGTCGATCGTGTCGGCTATAACTTCCTGCCTCACGCCGCCGATGACTCCTTCCCGAGCGATCACGGCACCGTCATTTTCACCTTTGCGCTGGCGTTCCTGTTCTGGCACCGCGTCTGGTCAGGCATCGTCTTAATGATGATGGCCTGCGCTATCGCCTGGTCCCGCGTCTATCTTGGTGTGCACTGGCCGATGGATATGCTGGGCGGGCTGATGGTCGGCTTGCTGGGCTGCCTGAGCGCGCAGATCCTCTGGAATCTGTGCGGTGACGTTATCTATCAACGTCTTTCGCAGCTTCACCGCTTCTGCTTTGCCCTGCCTATCCGCAAAGGCTGGATACGTGACTAAGTCGGGTTTAGCGGGTTAAACTTGAGCCCCCGGCGTAACGGGGGTTCATTTTTGGCTCCGAGGACCTATGGAAACACGACGTGACGAACGGCTGGCTCAACTGATTAATGCGCTTAAGCGCAGCGACAAATTGCATCTGAAAGAAGCCGCCGCGCTGCTGGGTGTTTCTGAGATGACCATTCGACGGGATCTCAACAGCGAAAGCGGCCCCGTGGTGCTGCTTGGCGGCTATATCGTCCTCGAACCCCGCAGCGCCAGCCACTATCTGCTGAGCGATCAAAAGACCCGTCTGGTGGAAGAGAAGCGCAAAGCGGCACGTCTGGCCGCCTCGCTGGTGCAGCCGCATCAAACGCTCTTTTTCGATTGCGGTACCACCACGCCCTGGATCATCGAAGCCATTGATAACGACCTGCCCTTTACCGGCGTCTGTTACTCCCTGAACACCTTCCTCGCCCTGCAGGAAAAACCGGGTTGCCGGGTGATCCTCTGCGGCGGCGAGTTCCACGCCAGCAATGCCATCTTCAAACCGCTCAATCTGCAGGACACGCTCAATAACCTCTGCCCGGATATCGCCTTTTACTCCGCGGCGGGTGTACATGTCCGTCAGGGCGCGACCTGCTTTAATCTGGATGAGCTGCCGGTAAAACAATGGGCGATGAGCATGGCTCAGTACCATGTGCTGGTGGTGGATCACAGCAAGATAGGCAAAGTGCGCCCGGCCCGAATGGGCGAGCTGACCTGTTTTGATGCCATCGTGAGCGACTGCCGTCCGGATGAGGAATTGGTTGCTTATGCTAAGGCGCAGCAGATAAAGCTGATGTACTGAGTGGGGTTTAATGCCCGGCGGCGCTGCGCTTGCACAGGCCTACGATTCAGGCGTTTGGGCCGTTCGTAGGCCGGGTAAGGCGAAGCCGCTACCCGGCGCTGTGTTATTTACTTAAACCAACCCCCAAACCATTCGTGGAATTTCATCATGACGAAATCCCACATCCGGCCAAAAAAGCCCCCCTCTTCTACCGCTTCCATCACAATCAGCGGACGCTGCTCGATAGATTTGCCGTTCAGCTGGAAGTCGATGGTGCCGACTACCTGGCCTTTCTTCAGCGGTGCGGTGAGCTGTTTGTCAGTGAGGGTGTAGCTGGCTTTCAGGTTTTTCAGCTGGCCGCGCGGAATGGTCACGGAACCGCTCTCCCCGGCGCCGAGCTTAACCTCGCTCTTGTCGCCAAACCAGACGCGCTGGCTGACAAACGTCGCATCCGGCTTGATAGGGGTAACAGTTTCGAAGAAGCGGAAGCCCCAGGTCAGCAGTTTTTCCGACTCGTTAAAGCGGATGCGGTCGGTTTTGGTGCCCAGCACCACCGAAATCAGACGCATATCGCCCTGGGTTGCCGAGGCGACCAGGTTATATCCCGCCCCGGCGGTGGTGCCGGTTTTCATCCCATCAACGTTAAGGTTGCTGCTCCAGAGCAGGCGGTTACGGTTCGGCTGGCGGATTTTGTTGAAGGTAAACTCTTTTTCTTTGTGGATCGCATACTCTTCCGGCACGTCATGAATCAGCGCCTTACCGAGCAGGGCCATATCGCGGGCGGTACTGAACTGGCCCGGCGCATCCAGACCGTGAACGGTTTTAAAGGTGGTGTTGGTGAGGCCCAGTCGCTGGGCATAGCCATTCATCAAACCAATAAAAGAATCCTGGCTGCCAGCCACATAATCGGCCAGCGCGATACAGGCATCATTCCCTGACTGAATGATTACCCCTTTGTTCAGGTCAGAAACCGCCACCTGATCGCCAGGCTTCAGGAACATGACCGAGGAGCCGCGCAGCGCCGGATTACCGGTCGCCCAGGCGTCTTTACCGATGGTCACCATGTCGGTGAGCTTGATTTTGCCCGCTTTCAGCGCTTGCCCTACTACGTAGCTGGTCATGATTTTGGTCAGGCTTGCAGGATCAAGTTTCTCGTCTGCGTTGCCCTCGGCCAGCACTTTACCGCTGGCGTAGTCCATCAGTATCCAGGCGCGCGCATCAACTGGCGGTGCCTCTGGCGCCGCCTGTTCCGCTGCGTACAGCGAAGGTGCAAAAAGGACCAGCAGCGCACTACCTGCTACCAGACCACGTAAATAAGAAGTTTTTCGCATCATGTTGCCACCCGAATGTCCATTCCAAAAATCACGTCATACCGCCGTGTCGCAAGAAACGTTGATTAATAACGTACTAATGGCTTTAAAAAAACTAAAACCTGGTAAACTTTTTTAAAGTTTACGCAATTACAATCCGATACGCTTTGACCCCATCGATTTTTTTCGCCTCTGTTGCGTATTTGTTAGGTTTATCTCACCATGGGTGATCATAAACACGGATTTCATCCTGAGATCGGCTTTAATTATAAGGGGTTATTATGATTACTTTGTGGGGCCGGAACAATTCAACGAACGTCAAAAAGGTGCTCTGGACGCTGGAAGAGCTCGATTTACCCTTTACCCAGATCATGGCGGGGATGCAGTACGGGGTGAATAAAGAGGCGGAGTACCTGGCGATGAACCCCAATGGCCTGGTGCCGCTGCTGCGCGATGATGAAACCGACCTGACGCTGTGGGAGTCCAACGCTATTGTGCGCTACCTTGCGGCGCAATACGGACAGAATCGTCTGTGGATCGATGCGCCCGCGAAGCGTGCCGTCGGCGAGAAGTGGATGGACTGGGCCAACCAGACGCTCTCGCCCGCCCACCGTGTGATCCTGATGGGGCTGGTGAGAACCCCGGAAGCCGAACGTAACTATACGGCGATTAACGCAGCAAAAGAGAGCTGTGAATCCCTGTTCGCCATGCTGGATGAGGCTCTCGCGAAACAACCGTGGCTGTCGGGCGATGAGTTTGGCGTGGGTGATATCGCCGTCGCACCGTTTGTCTGGAACCTCACCAACGTCGATCTTGAGTGGGCGCCCCGCCCCAATCTGGCGCGCTGGCTGACCAACCTGAGCGAGCGCCCGGCGTACCGCAACGTGGTGATGATCCCGGTCAGCTAAGCTATGCCCCGGACGGGCTGACCTTCAACAGCTGCCCGTCCGACTCATCGGTGAGTACGTATAAATAGCCATCCGGCCCTACCCGCACATCGCGAACCCGCTGATTGCGATCCCCCAGAATACGCCCCTCTTCCGTGACGCGATTGCCGTTGACGTTCAGCACAATCACATCTTTGTCTTTCAGCGCGCCGATAAAGAGTTTGTTCTTCCACTGCGGGAAACGATCGCTGTTATAGAAGGCCATGCCGCTGATGGCCGGGGACTGTTTCCAGACAAACAGCGGCGGCTCGGTGCCTTCCACCTGTTCACCCTTCGCTTCCGGTATCGGCAATCCGCTGTAATTGATGCCGTGCGTCGCCAGCGGCCAGCCGTAGTTTTTGCCCTTTTCCGGAATATTAATCTCATCGCCGCCGCGTGGGCCGTGCTCATTAAGCCACAGCGTATCGCTCCACGGGTTCATGGCTAACCCCTGCGGGTTACGGATGCCGTAAGACCAGATCTCGGGTCGTGCGCCCTGGCGGTTTACGAACGGATTATCGTCCGGTACGGCCCCCTGGTCGGTGAGGCGCACCACTTTGCCCTGCAGCTTGTCCAGATCCTGGGCGGTGGGCCGCTGGTTATTCTCGCCCAGTGCGATATAGAGATAGCCTTTCCCGTCGAACACCAGCCGGCCACCAAAGTGATTGCCGGTGGAGAGTTTTGGCTGCTGGCGGAAGATCACCTTGAAGCCCTCCAGCCGGGTATTGTCGTCGCTAAGACGGCCATACCCTACCGCCGTGCCCGCTTTACCGTCATCCCCCGCTTCGGCATAGCTCAGCCAGACCCGGCGCGACGTGGCAAAGTCAGGGGCCAGCGCCACGTCAAGCAACCCGCCCTGGCCGTTAGCCCAGACCTTCGGCACGCCGACGATGGGATCGGAAAGACCTTTGCCCGCCTGCCAGCGCTTAAGCTGTCCGCCTTTCAACGTGATGAGCATCCCCTGATCCTGCGGCAAAAACGCCAGCGCCCAGGGGTGATCGAGTTTATTTTGCAGCACCGAAACCTTCACTTCGGCTGGTGCGGCAAACAGCGAGGCGGAGATTAGCAACAATGGCAGGGAAATAAGCGAGGATCGACGCATGACGTACTCCTTTTCGACGTATGCCTTAAAGGTAGCCACTCAGCGCAGGGGCATTATTAATTTTACAAAAGCTTAAGCAGATGGGGGAGTTGCCTCCCCCAAGGTCAGCTCTGAATCAGCGGTGTATGCGATTTCAGATACTGGATGCAGAGAGTGAGATCGTTCAGACAGTTTTCCAGCTTCTCTGCGTTGACGGCGATGAACGTCGGGCAATCATGGTTGCCGGTCATCATACAGACGCCTGCAGTGGTGAGCGAACCGGCGGCACGATAGAGCATCGCCTGCTCCTCAGCATTGCAGTGCGCCCTCAGTTCAGGCGCTTTTTCACGCATGTAAGTACAAAGTTCAAAGAAGTTGTCACGCAGATGGTCGCTTTCGCTGACTGACATATACCCCTTCGCTTTCCTCAACTGCAGATAGGCCGCGAGATCGATTCGGGCGTTGATCATCTTGTTAAGAAGATCGCGTTTCAGTCTGTCAACGGACATGCTTTTTCCTCCCTTGTCAGCTTTAGAACATCTTCAGATTATGTCTATTTTTTGTGCAATTTAATGCGTCAAGTCAATAATCCGCGACGGACTACCTAAATTTACAATGTTAAAACAACCGACGAAGTGAGCTGCAGCGCACTCCACCTTCCGCTTCGCTATTACAATGACATCCTCTGTCAGTGACCTCGCGTAGAGTGTGTGTCATTCACGGCAGAAATAGATATCACATTTAATACGCGATTAACCTTAATTTTCCTGCGGAACTGCCGTTAATAACATGATGTACGCTGATTATTAAAGGAAAGATATGATGCTCTCCCAGCCAGAACACGCCCTGATTGATACTCAACTTCCCGCGTTGCGCGCATACTGGCAGCGATACGAATTCCCCGCAGAACAGCTGAACACGATTGAAGAAAATATTCGTACTTTCTCCGTGCGTCTGCCGCTCATTGGTGCCTTTAGCGCCGGTAAATCGTCGCTCATCAACACACTGTTGCAGGATAACTTGCTGTCAGTCGCCATCGATCCCGAAACCAGCCTGCCGACCGAACTCCGTTATGCTCCCCTGGAGTCAATTGTCCTGCGCCGCAAAGATGGGTCCCTGTTGCCGCTAAGCCGTGAGGCATTAAAAACGCAGGCCTTTGGCGAACATGATCCGCAGAATGTCGTCGATATCACGTTGCCTGACGCTACGCTGGCCGCGCTGGAAGGCATGACGCTGGTGGATATGCCCGGTTGGGAATCTGGCATTGCACAGCATTCGCTGGCGATTGATAACTATCTAGATCGCAGCGCTGCCTATGCGGTAGTGGTCAGCGTCGATGAGGGGGTACTGAAAGAGAGCCTGCGGAAGATCGTTGAGGAGCTGGCGGTTCATGACAAGCCCATGATGCTGGTCATCACTAAATGCGATAAGAAAACCCCGGAGGACGTTGAGGCGGTGTTGGCGCACGTTCGTCAGCAAATTGAAGCCCTGACGGGTAAACCGCTGCTCGCCGTATGCCGCACACAGCGAAAAAATGCCAACGAATTGGCCACGGCGCTGCCGGTACTGCTGCCATTACAGCACCGTTTCTGGCACCGGGCCATCGGCCTGCCGGTGCAGCAATGCGTGCGAGATCTGCTGGTGCGTATCGACCAGCTGGCGCAGAGCCATAACCAGACGCTGAGCGAGATCGAAAGCGAGCGCGAATTACTATCAGCGCAGTATCAACGCATGCAGGCGGACCTTCAGCATGTCACCACCCGGCTACACGAGCAGCAAGAGGTCGCCAGGCGTGCCATTGTTAATGATTTCGCCAGCCGCCTTAACAGCCAGCTCGAGACGCTCACCCGGGCGCTGCTCAACGGTGAAGACGTGAGCGGGACGATCGGCCATGCCCTGCGCATGTCCTGGTCCCAGGGACTTGAACGCTATCTTAAGCCCGTGATTCAAAGAGAGCTGGGGCACCTGCAGCTACCGGACGGGTTGCCGATGCAGGAGACGCCCTACGCGTATCGTTTTAAAGCCAGTGAATCGAGTGCAGAGCTGATTAAAAGTACCCTCTCTTACATTCTGCCTGCGGCCATCAATCTGATTACCCGCATCCCGATGGGTAAAGTGTTAGCACCGATCATCATCTCTACGCTGGAAGGTTTATTTCAGCGCGGTAGCCAGGAGCTGATTCAGCGTCAGCAGCAGGAAGAGACTCGTCGGCACGTGATTAACACCGTGATCCCGTCCTGCTGTTCGACTGCGGAACCCGACATTGCTCGTGGGCTCAGCAACACCATTGATGAGGTAATGCAGTCCATTTCCCGTGCAGCGGATAAGGAGATGGCAACAGTACGACAAACGCTGGAACTCAAGGCCCGCGAGCTGAAAACAGAACAGGCCGCCGAGGCGCAGCGCCAGCAGGCCCGGCAGCAGGACAGCGCGGCACTGACGCAGATGCTGGCATGGTTACAGGAGTTCAACCATGGTTGATCTGGACGAAAGCACCCTGCGTGATCGCTACGCCCTGCTCTGCCAGGCCTGTGAAGATCGTCCCGGCGGTGCGGCAAAAGAAGATGAAGCCCTGCTGCGTGCGCTGGAGGATCTGATTGAGCATGATCTTCCCGCCCTGGCACGTCGCGGCAGCCCGCCCATGTTCACCGATATTCTGCGCGCTCTGCGTCACGAAATGGTGCGGTTCCGTGAGTTTTGTGAATATCCGGCGCTGTCCGGCAAAGTAGTGGTCGGGCTTGGCGGGAGCTTCAGCGCCGGGAAATCGTCCCTGATTAACGCGCTGGTAGGCGATCGCAAGTGTCTGGTCACCGAAGTGGATCCCACCACCTCCCTGCCAACCTATCTGGTACAGGGAGAACAGGAGACGCCGGACGTCAAAGCCATCAATCTGTTTAACCGTCTGATTACCCTGAGCCACAGCCAGTTTCGTACCCTCACCCATGAGGAACTTGAACGCTACGGCAGCCAGGTGAGCCGGATGTTGAAATCTGTGGTGGTGGCGCATAACGGCTTCAACTGGGAGAACCTGGCGCTGCTGGATACCCCCGGCTACAGCAAAGCCGACGAGGAAGGCAGCGCTCGCACCGACGCCAGCGTGGCGCGTAGCCAGCTTAACAGCGCCCAGTTCATCATCTGGCTGGTGCCAGCCGATAAGGGCACCATCACCGAAGATGACATTGCGTTTCTGGCCTCGCTGGGCAAGCAGATCCCCAAACTTATTGTCGTCAGCCGCGCCGATAAGCATCCCGAAGAGGCCGTAGGGAATATTGTTAGCCTGGTGCGCGAGACGCTGGCCCAGCGCGGTATCAATGTGCTGGACGTGCTGCCCTTCTCCACCCGCCCGCGTCAGCCGTGGTCCATTACTCCCCTGACAGACTACCTGACCCAATGGAATCAGGTCTGGCGCGACCCGGGCTTTACGCGGCAATTTAAGCGCCAGTTTATGGCGTATGAAAATTATCTCGATGAGGCGCGCCAGGAGGGGCAACGCCAGCTCAGTAAGTTCAACCGCATTTTGACCCTGAGCGATGATGCGAGCACCCAGTCCGATATTCAGAGCCTGCAGCGTAATAGCCGCGGCAATCTCTACCAGCTGGAGGAGGTTTGCCAGGCATTAAGCGAGATCCAGCAGCAGTTCTTCAGCATCCTGAAGACGCTGGGCGAACGACTGGCGATCCCACTCGAAGAGCCGGACAGCCTGTCGATGCTGCAATACGCCCCGGTGAATCTGCAAAGCCTGCTGCTGGCGCTTGCGGACGAATGCGGTTTGGATCTTCAAGAAGTGGATCCCGAGCTGTGGCACCCCCTTACCCGTAATCTGCCCATGGATAACCTCGACCACGTGTTGCGCCGTGACAGCGTCAGTAACGATCAACTGTGGCAGCCGCTAATGGAGAATAAGCCCCTGACCCGCCTCGATGAACTGCTCAAGCGCGACAGTACGCACTACGCCTCATTACAGGCCCTGAGCAATGGAGAGAACGCATGACCACAGGAAATTTTGATGCGCTGATGAGTGGCGCACGCTTACAGCTGGAGCCGCTGGATGCGCATTTTATCGCTGGGAACGACGCGGCGTTGAAAGACGATTATTTGATCCTGCTTGCGGCCCTGCTGCTGGAAAATGGCGCGCTCACTGAAGCCCAGCAGCGGCTGATCACGATGCTGATCGCATCCATCCAGCCCGCGTTCCCGCTAGCGCATTATCTGCAGCAGTCAGCAAAACTGGATAGCGAAGGACTGGCCCGTATAGTTCGCAACCTTGGACAGACTAAGCATGCAGCGCAGGCACTGATGTTTGATTTTGCCGTGTTGCAACGCATTACCGGCCCGCTGGCACCGCTGCAGGTTGAGCGTCTGGGCTGGCTGGCAAAAATATGTGGGCTGGCAGACAAGCAGATCATGCTGATTAACTTCTGGAGCCTGCGACTGCTCGGGATTAAGACTTCGGTTGAGGCTTTTTCTGGCGCGTTGACAGTGGTAAAGACCGCGCGAGTTGAACAGCTGTTCCCGTCAGATACGCAGTTGAAAGACAAAATTATCCACAACGGCATGCCGCAGGTTAACCAGATTATGAAAAAGGGGAGCTACGTTTTCAAAACGAAGAATTCCTCGGGCACAGCATATAACGCGTTTCTGGGTTATATGCTGTGCCGTTTTGCGCTGGTCTCCAGTAAGGGTATCGTCATTCGTATCGTCATGGACGCCAACCAGGATGCTGATAGCGCATACGGCAAAAAAGGAGAACCCCTCTTCGAAATCATCCCCCTTCCACCGGCTTACAACGCCTGGCACAGCTTTTTAACAGGGGATCACCATGACTGAGATTAACGCTTTAGCCATTTTGCAGCAGCTGGATAAGCTACGCCTGAAAGAAAACCCGTACAGCGCCCACACCCTTGCGGACGAAAACGAGAACAGCCGCCGCCATTATTGCGCTCTGCTCTTTATGGTAATGCTGAGCCACAGTCCAATCAGCGAATATCAGCAGCGCATGCTCCAGCTCTGGCTGCCAGCGATTGGTATGGAAGGCCGTCAGGCGGAGCTGTGCCAGCTGGCGACCCGGTTCGGTGAAGAGGGGCTGGACGAGGCACTCAACGCTGTGCGTGAGAGCGCCGGTCAGATCTGTTTACTGCTCGACTGTCTGGTGTTTTGCCGGGTAAACGGGCCGTTGACCTCCAGCCAGACCGCCCTGCTTGAAGCACTGGCGGCAATGTTGGGGATCAGCCAGGAGGAGATGGAGAACGTGGTCTATATCGCCTGTCTGATTCTGGGCCTGCCGGTGGGTGAGAAAAAGGCCTCAGAGTTGCTGTTGGGTATCCGTGAGATGAGCGTCTGGCGGGAATTTCTTATGAGTTATATTGAGCTGCTTTTCGTTGGATTAAAATCATGGATTAACGAAAATAAACTCAACATCGTAATTCCGGCTAAAAACATTAGCGATTTACTGGAAATTGAGGAGATCAATCTTTATTCCAATACCTGGCAATATATCACCCCGTTCCCGCCGGGTTTTACGCTTCTGGAAAATCTGCAAACTTTGGTTTTTGACTCTTTTAACATTACCACTTTCCCTGCTCTTAGCTCCCTCCCAGCTTCGTTAATGTCAATTAAAATAGGAAGTTATGGAAGGCTCAGCCATTTACCTGACTCCATTTGTTACCTTAATAAGCTAAGAAAACTGGAACTATCAAATAACCAGCTCGGAGGAATTTCTCACAAAGTTCACCAGTTTTTGCGCAATAACAACGTCGAACATTCAATCAACGTAAGCGCCTTCATTAAGGGATCCAAATGACCGCACCATTACTCCAGCGCATTGAAAAAAACCTCGACGCCTGCGCCAGCGTCCCCCACACCTTTACCACCGAACTGGATGCGCTAAAGGCGCTGGCGCAGGACTATAAGCAGAAACTCGCCCGCTGGCAGCATAAAGAGCAGACGCTCAATATTGGCATCATGGGCCAGGTCAAAGCCGGAAAAAGCACCTTTCTCAACACCCTGCTTTTTGATGGACGTCCGATCCTGCCCGAAGCCGCCACGCCGAAAACCGCCAACCTGACGCGGATTGGCTATGGCGAACAGCATAGCCTGCAGGTGGAGTATTACAGCCAGCAGGAGTGGCAACAGATCGAAGAGCAGGCCGGCCAGGCATCCGGCAGCGACAGTCAGAAAGTCGCCACAGAACTGCTCGGTATGTCGGCGGAGAAGCAGATTGATTTCGCCGCCCACTGGCAGAAAGTGGCGCGCCTGGAAAACCACACCGAAGTGGTTCTTGCCAGTGATATCAGCGAACTGCAGGGGTTGCTGAACCAGTTTACCGGCAACGATGGTCAGTATACCGCGCTGGTCAAATCCACGGTGCTCACTCTTCCGGACGATGCCCTGAAAGGCTTTGAGGTGGTGGACACCCCGGGGATGAACGACCCTGTACAAAGCCGTTCGCAAAAAACGCGCGACTATATGGCCAACTGCGACGTGGTCTTTTTCCTCTCCCGCTGCAGCCAGTTCCTGGATGATGCCGATATCCGGCTGCTGGGAGAACAGCTCCCGGGCAAAGGGGTGAAACGACTGGTGCTCGTCGCCGGACAGTATGACTCGGTGATCCTCGACGATGGCTACGATCGTGATTCGCTGGCGGCAACGGAAGAGAATATTCAGACCCGCCTGCTGCGTATCGCGCAAAACAAAGCGCAACAGCTGGTTGCGTTTCAGCGTGACAACGGCAACGAGGCGCGCGCCGCGATCCTCGAGCGCTTAGCCAGCCCGGTATTCGCCAGCACCTTTGCCTGGGGATTTGCCCACTGGCCGCAGGAGAAGTGGAGCCAGAGCATGCTGCACACTTTTGGTGGGCTGCAGGAAATGGCCGAAGATTGCTGGCCGGAGCCTTTTACTCAGCAGGACTGGGAACGTATTGCAAACTTCTCCCCTCTGCAGGCGGAGTGGCAGCAGGCACGTGAGGACCGCCTCCCGCTACTGACAAAGCAGCGGGAAGGCTTTACCTGTGAATCGGCGGGACAGTTCGCTGAGATTGTCACGCGCCTGCGTACCCGCATTAACGATCGTATTTCCAGCCTCGAAACCCAGGATCTACAGAGCTTACGTCAGCAGCAGTCCCAGTGCCGCAAACGGCTGGAAGGCATTGCCGCCGAGCTGCGCACCATCATCGGCGACACGCTGCACAAGGCACGAACTGAGACCCTGCGCGTCAGTGGCAGGCTGAGCGATGATATTACCCGCTTCCGCCAGCTACAGTCGCATACCGGGTATCAGCAGGAGCGGTACTCATATGAGGTCAGTGATTCGACCTGGTACAAGCCCTGGAGCTGGGGTAGTACCCGTACCGAATATGGCACCACCTCCGTAGCCTATCAGTATTTCAACGCACAGGACGCCATCGAGCAGATCCGCCAGTACAGCCGGGCCTGCGCCAGCCAGATCCGCCAGCACTTTAACCAGCTGATCGAGCCTGCGGCGCTGAAAAGTGCTCTCCGTCAGGCGCTGGTTCACCACCTGAATACCGACAGCGAGCAGTTCGACCCTGCACTGTTCCGCGGGGCGCTGGAAAGCGCCATTTACGGGCTGGCAATGCCGAAGCTGGTGCTGGAGGCGGATGAATCCCAGGTGATGATCCCCTTCCAGGGCGAAATTAAAAGCAGTGAAGATAAGCAAAAATTGCAACAGGCGCTGGATCGGGCACTCGGGTCGATGTTTGACACGCTGGCAAAGCAGCTGGACGCGGGTACGCAGTCGATTTTTGCTCAGCTTGAGACGTTGAAGAACGGCCTGCAGGAGACGCTCAGTCAGAGCCTGCAACAGGAGTTCAGCGAAATCGAGCAAGGTCTGGAGCGCAAAGAGAGCGAGACCGGCGCGTACCGCGCACTATTGAGCCAGTTAGAGTAAGGCTATGTGATTATCATGCTGGCCGGGAAACGGCCAGCCGATGGTATATCTTATGCTGCCTCGGCACCCACAATCACCATGCCAATCGCATGGCAGCTATCCTTGTGCTTACTGCCCCTGCACTTACAGATATATACCGGGTCATGCCGGTAGCTAAACCCCTCTTGTTTCAGCCCGCTTAGCCTTTCATCGGCCCGATTAACGGTCAGCGATGAGAAATCCCGGTAAAAACCCACTCCCCATATTGACCGACGTTTTTGTTTTGCTTTCGCGAAATGGGAGTTCACGACTTCATAATTTTTAATCAAATCCGTCGCGATACTTTCGACAAGTTCCGTTGCTCGTCTGGCAAGCTTAAATTCAACATAAATAAACCTGTCCAGCCGCGTGTATTTTTTCCTGAAAATGAGATCAACAATTACATGTTGTCGACCACTTTGGTGTCTTTTATCCGTAATTGCTCGTAATTCCCGTTTCGCTGAAAAATCTAAATAATGCTCAAGGAAAAATTCGAACTCTATCTGCAGCCATTTTTCCCAGTCATTCGCTTTTTTATCGAGGATATGGGAGAGTTTTTCCTTCGTGTTTTTGTGCGCAAAAAACGCGGTTAAAGCACCTTCCAGAACCTTTATATCACCGTTAACTGCCATAAATATCCCTGAATGAAAGAGCAAAGCATGTCATTGATTTCATTATTTATCGGCATATAAAAAAACAACTTTAACCCGAATCCGACACTTTTATAATACAAGTAAAGAACAGAAAATGACGGCCGGGGCGGCAGGAAATCTCTCCCACAAATGTTTCGCTGATGCTCCTGTATCTCCCCTATAATTCCTGCGCGGAAATCTGTACAATCCCTGCCCTGATAACTCCATAACTGACTACTTTTTAATCTATGAGCAATGTGACACACCAGCCGAAAATCGGCTTCGTCTCTCTGGGCTGCCCGAAAAACCTGGTGGATTCCGAACGTATCCTGACCGAGCTTCGCACCGAAGGCTATGACGTGGTACCAAGCTACGACAACGCCGACATGGTGATCGTTAACACCTGTGGCTTTATCGATAGCGCCGTACAGGAGTCTCTGGAAGCCATCGGTGAAGCACTCACCGAAAACGGCAAGGTGATTGTCACCGGTTGCCTGGGTGCCAAAGTCGATCAGATCCGCGAAGTCCACCCTAAGGTGCTGGAAATCACCGGTCCGCACAGTTACGAGCAGGTGCTGGAACATGTGCATCACTATGTGCCAAAACCAAAGCATAACCCGTTCCTGAGCCTGGTGCCGGAACAGGGCGTGAAGCTCACCCCCCGTCACTACGCGTACTTAAAAATTTCCGAAGGCTGCAACCATCGCTGCACCTTCTGCATTATCCCGTCCATGCGTGGCGATCTGGTGAGCCGTCCGATTGGCGAAGTGCTGGCCGAAGCCAAACGTCTGGCCGATGCGGGCGTGAAAGAGCTACTGGTGATCTCCCAGGACACCTCCGCCTACGGCGTGGACGTGAAGCACCGCGCCGGTTTCCACAACGGCGAGCCGGTGAAAACCAGCATGGTCGGCCTGTGCGAACAGCTCTCTAAGCTTGGCATCTGGACGCGTCTGCACTACGTCTACCCTTACCCGCACGTGGACGACGTGATCCCGCTGATGGCGGAAGGCAAAATCCTGCCGTATCTGGATATCCCACTGCAGCACGCCAGCCCGCGCATCCTGAAGCTGATGAAGCGTCCTGGCTCCGTTGACCGCCAGCTGGCGCGCATCAAGCAGTGGCGTGAAATCTGCCCGGATCTGACCCTGCGCTCCACCTTTATCGTTGGCTTCCCGGGTGAAACCGAAGAAGATTTCCAGATGCTGCTCGACTTCCTGAAGGAAGCGCGTCTGGATCGCGTGGGCTGCTTCAAGTACAGCCCGGTTGAAGGGGCGACCGCCAACGAACTGGCGGATCAGGTGCCGGAAGAGGTAAAAGAAGAGCGCTGGAACCGCTTCATGCAGCTGCAACAGCAGATCTCTGCTGAACGTCTGCAGGAGAAAGTGGGCCGCGAAATACTGGTGATCATCGACGAAGTGGATGAAGAAGGCGCGATTGGCCGCAGCATGGCCGACGCCCCGGAAATCGACGGCGCAGTCTACCTGAACGGCGAAACGAAGGTGAAACCGGGCGATATCGTGCGCGTGAAAGTTGAAAACGCGGACGAATATGATCTGTGGGGCAGCCGGGTTTAATCACACCGCTACATAGATTAAGGGGACGTCACGTCCCCTTTTTTATTGTGATTAATACTCAAACTGTCGGTAATAACGGCGGATATCCAGACTGTGGCCGGTGTAATGCTCGAAGTGGGCGGCAAGGCGGTCCACCAGCAGGGTTGAGATGACGCACGGCGCCAGCAGCCAGCGGAACGCATCGTCAATGCCCGCCAGCGTGTAATCACGCGGATCCAATACCACCAGGTTATCGGTAATTTTCGCCGCAAAACGTTCGACGCGGTCGTCCAGCGCCCGGCATTTGCCCTCGCCTTTGACCAGGAACAGCGGCACCTCTTTCTCCAGCAGCTCCAGCGTGCCGTGGAAAAACTCCGCCGAAGAGACCGATTTGGTGCGCTTCCACTGCATCTCCTCCAGAATACACATCGAGAAGAGATAGACTTCGCCCCACATCTCGGCGCCGCCAATCCACATCATATAATCGGCGGTATGGTATTTTTGCGCGATGGCATCGGCCTGCGGATCAAATTGCTTTTTGGCGTTAAGGAGATTCTCAGGTAACAGCTCCAGCTGGCTGGCGAAGCGGTCGTAATCCGCGAATTCCCCGTTACGATGCAGTAAACGGAAGAATACCCAGTAGAGCAGCATATACTCATATTCCACGCCGTTCTTGTGCCGCATCGGAATATGCCAGGTGGCGGCATTCGCCAGCGGTGAGTCGCTGTTTTTGGTGATCGCCACCACGCGGATCCCCTGCGCCTTGCACCATTCGGCAATCGCCACCGACTCTTTGGTATCCCCCGATTTCGAGAGCGTAATCACCACGGAATCTTTATTTAAGCGTTTATGTCCGGCATGAATTAATTCCGCCGCCTGTTCAAGATAAACCGGCATTTCGGTTAATTCCCGGGCGAAGGCGTTAATGGCCATCATCGGCGCCAGCGATCCCCCTACCGAGGCGAAAAATAACGTGCTGAAGCCCTGCTGAATAATCTCATCAGCAACCTGTTCCGCCTGTTTACGCGCAGCAACAATCTCACGAGCACTGGTCAGGTACTCGTCCTGATTAAAACCTAACATAGTTGTTCTCCTGCTATATTTTGCTTTTTAAAACCCGATCGAAGTCATCGAAGATACGCACCGAGAGATCGATGCCTTTGGCGCAGGCGGTACGCCAGGCCAGAATTTGCATGGGGACAATCAACAGCAGCGGCGAGAGCAGATGATCTACGGAGCAGTTCAGCGCCAGGGTATTTTCCTGTTCATCGCCCGTCAGCGTCACCAGAAAGGCCTGTTTAACCGCCGGAGCCATATAGTCCCTGAGCGCCCGCAGGCGTGGGTTTGGCGCATCCTCAATAAAGAACATCACATGCTCAGCGTTGGCCTCCAGATAGGGGCCGTGCATGTAGGCCTCCAGCTCAAATCCGCCGGACGGCACACGCACCGTTTCGGTGAACTTGGTCTCAAACTCCTTCGCCACCCCGGTCAGGGCCCCTTCACCGATGGCAACAAAGCGTGTGCCCTCCTGAAGGATGTGCTGATGGTGCGCGAAAAACGCCTCCGTGCGGGCGATGGTGTCGGGGATGGCCGCCGCAAGCTGGTGCAGCGCCTTCAGGTAGTCCTGTGCTTCCCGCTCATCAATCTGCTGTTGCGCCCGGGCAAGAGTGAGCGCTACCAGCAACAAATTGAGCACCGTGGCGCTAAAGCCGCGGGTCACAAACCCCACTTTCTCGATCCCGGTATGGATATCCAGCACACGATCGCAGCGGCGACCTATCGGGCTATCCGGGTCCGACGTCAGGGCGAACACCGGCAGCCCGGCGGCCTGCACTTTCTCCATCGCCGCCAGCGTCGAGGCGCTTTTTCCGCTTTGGGAGACCACCAGCACCATGTCGGTGTGCGGGTCGATGGCTTCATAATGCACAAAGTTGTACGGCTCCTTGATTTCCACCAGCAGGCCGAAGCGGTGTTCAAAGAAGTAGCGCGCGCACATCGCCGCATTCAGCGACGATCCGGTCGCCAGCACCAGCAGACGGCGTACCGGGTGCTGACGGGCAAAGGCCTCCAGCGAGTCGAGATGAGCCGGATAGTGCCGGAGAATATTCTCCAGCGCCGCAGGCTGCTCCTCGATATAGGTCATCATTGTTGGTTGCATCGTTTTCTCCGCTTAAAACAGACCGATCCACGAACCCAGAATGCCCACCAGCGCCATGCCGCCGATGATGGTGAGCGGTTTTACCTTGCGCCCCAGCAGCCAGTAGACAATGCCGAAGCTGATAAGGGGCAGCAGACAAGGCATGATGTTGTCGATGATCCCCTGGACCTCGGTTTTCGCCTCTCCCGCGCCGAAGGAGATAGGGATAGTGATGTTGATCATCGAGGCGGCCATCGCCCCCACTACCATCAGCCCGATAATCGACGCGCCATAGGTAAGGCTCTCCATCATCCCGCTCTTCTGCACCCGATGGAGCACCCCGGTGCCCAGCACGTATCCCCAGCGGGTAAAGAGCCAGCGCACCAGAATGTGCGGCACGTTAAACACCAGCAGGAACAGGATTGGCCCCAGGATATTGCCCTGCAGCGCCAGGCTGGTGCCGATCCCGGTGGCGATCAGGCGCAGCGTTCCCCAGAAAAAGGAGTCCCCCAGCCCGGCCAGCGGCCCCATCAGCGACGCCTTCACGTTGTCGATCGCCGTGCCGTCCATTTCGTTTTGCTGGCTGTTTTTCTCCTCCATCGCGGTGGTGATGCCCAGCAGCAGCGTGACGATATGCGGCGTGGTATTGAAGAACACCAGGTGGCGTTTTAGTGCCGCCGCCAGCGCGGCCTTTTGTGGATAGAGCTTTTTCAGCACCGGGATCAGGGCATAGACGAAGGCAAGGTTCATCTGCCGCTCATAGTTCCAGGAAAACTCCATCTGGAACGACCGCCAGAACACCCGGCGCAGATCGCGGGCATTAATCGCGTTCTCATCCTGCGTCTCTGGCAGGGTCTCTTCAGAAATCTTCGTCGTCATCAGCGACTCCTTGATCGGTCGTCGTACGGGGAGCGTTAAGGGTGGTCATATTGACCATCACCACCGCCACAATGGCACCGAGAATGGCGATACCGGTGACGGGTATTTTCAGGTACGCCATCAGGGCAAAGCCGAGGAAGAAGAACGGAGCCACTTTTTTGTTAATCAACAGTCGGGCGAGCATGGCAAAGCCCAGCGCCGGAATGATCCCCGTCGCCACGCTTAACCCGTGCTTAATAAATTCCGGAATGGCATCCAGCAAGGATTTCACCGCGCTGCTGCCCACCAGGAACGACACCGTCACCACCGTCGCCAGCATCAGCGACAGACCAAACCCGGCGATAAGGTGCATCCGCTCAATGCCGCCGGTATCCGCCTGTTCGGCATAGCTGTCGGCCTTCTGGCTGAGCATGGGGATAAACATGCCGAGATAGACGTTTTTCAGTACCAGCGTCAGGGTGGCGATTGGCAGGCCGAGCAGCAGCGCCGTTTCCGTTCCTGCCCCGGAGGTGATGGCGAATGCCACGCCGAGCACTCCGCCGGTGACCACGTCCGGCGGAATTGACGCCCCCACCGAAAACGACCCGATAAACGCCAGCTCGAGCGTCGCGCCCATCACCACCCCCGTCTGCACATCGCCCAACACCAGCCCGGTTAACAGGCCGGTGACAATGGGCCGGGAGAGCAGCGAGGTGCCGAGGGCATATTCAGACTGGGCGATAAACGCCACCAATCCGAGTAAAAGTGCCTCTACCATAGTGAGTCCTCATGAATTACAGCGTTTCCGCTAATAACTGCTTGCGATCGTTCGGCACCTGGCGAATTTCGACTTCAATACCGTTGCCGACCAGTTGAGTGAGTTTTTCTATTTCGTCCGGCAGCAAATTAATGGCCTTAGAGATATTGCGCGCCCCCTCTTTCGCTTTAACGCCGCCAAGATTAATGCTTTTAATACCGTCTACCGCCGAAGCTAAACGCCAGGCATCGTCCACAGACTCCACGACGATAAAAAGATGATATTTATCGGTGACGCCGCTTTTAATGGCTTCAATGGAGTCGTTGATATTTTTAATCACCAGCTTCACCGCGGGCGGTTTTGCCAGCTTGATGGTCGTTTTACGTAATTCATCATTCGGCACACTGTCGTTGGCAATTAATATGCAATCAGCCCCGACATACTGGGTCCAGGAAAAGGCGACCTGTCCGTGTAATAAGCGGTGGTCAACGCGTAATAACGTAATCATTATTCTTCCTCTCGATCAGAAGTCTTTATCCGCCTGCAGCGCACTGGCAATAGACTGGTTGCAATACTGAATACTCTCTCTGGAACTGAATAACGCTTCGTGAATTAATTTCTCGCTATCCTGCTCATCCGCTGAAATCAGCAAGCCGATCACCAACGGGAGATTGAGGCCCGCGATCAAATGAAAATTTGGCCGGTGCAAAAAGCGGATAAATTCGTTGTTGACGCTACCGGCAAAAATATCGGTGATCGCAATCACCTCATCCTCTTCGGGCAGGCTGGAGAGTAAAGTTTCTACCTGCTCGGTTAAATCGCGGTTCTCGTCGACGTAGGCGCAGAGCGTATGGATGTCCTGCTGCTTGCCGAGGATCAGCTCAACCGAATCGAGTAACCCGCGGGCAAAGGTGCCGTGACTGGCAAAAATGTAATGTCGTTTCATCCTGTCCTCGAAAGCTCATTCCACTGTGCAGCGATGTGCTAAACAGAGAGTGCAACCCACGTGCCAGGAAAAAGTGGCGCGTGGGTGAGGAAAAGAGAGGAATGTATTAAAACTCTTGATCTGCCTGAATAAATTCCGTTTCCAGGGTCAGAATATTGTGGATGTAACAGAGCTCGACGACGGGGATTTTGACACTATAACTGCTCTCAATGACACTAAAGGCCTGGCGCAACAGCGCCAGCTCGCTTTCAGGACACTGTCGCCCGGCGTAGGTGGTAGGCGAGGCGTTACGGATCAGCCGCTCAATCAGACAGCTAATGTGTACATAGAGCGCCACCTTGCGTTCGTTTGGTACCTGGTAGCCAGCCAGATGCTCATAGCGAAAGACAAACTGCTCCACCTGGTTAATCACTTTGGTGGTATCCAGAATGGTGACCGACTCAATCACCCGCCGCAGGGAGAAGTTCTTTAGCAGCAGATTGTTAATCTCGTCCACCTGCTCCTGAGTGGCAATGTCACCAAAGATGCGCATCAGCGGTCGCGTCCCCTCCCCGGCAATCAGCGAATCCAGCGAGATCCACGGTACAGCGGGCACCTGTGGATCGAAGGTGCCGACAATCGCCAGTATGTCGTAGCGGTTGAAGGCCACCGCCCGCTCCTGGGGGTCGCTGAGCATCTCGTAATCGCAGGCGATCACCTCTATCCCCAGCGCCTCCGGGATGCTGGCCTTCAGCAGATGACAGAGATTGGCCGCCGCGCCGATCCCGGTGATGCAGGTGGTAAGTATGACCCGGGGTTTACTGGCCTGCGGCCAGAAGAGCTGGTGCTCCACCGGTAAATCACCGCCGATCTCGCGGGCGATCTCCTCGATGTGGTGCCCTTGCAGGATCCTTTCTCCGACATAGAGCGCCATGCTGGTGGAGACGTTATTCACAATCGCCACCGGGGTCGAGAGGCGACGCTGAAAGTGGCTATGGATAGCGTTAAGCGACCCCATATCCACCAGGATCATCAGCCCGGACGTCACGGCGTTACTTTCGATGTAGTGCATGACCTGCTGGGCAATCGCCTCCGGCGTGACGTCGAGAGGCATATCGAAGGATTCAAAAACGGTCTGTTTCAGTAAGCGGTTCGTCACATTAGCAATACTGCTGGCGGTGGCGTAGCCGTGGGCCAGGATCACCGCCCGCATCACCTGGGATTGACTCACCGCCCCGGCTTTATGCAGCCACAGCACAAGTAGCAGGGCATCGATACGCTGAGCTTCGATATCGAGTTTTTGCGTCAGGGCGGCGATCATCGCCTGGCAAAAACGGTACAACTGGGGGTACTTTTGCGCCAGGAAATCATCCAGCAGACGGACACGCTCCTGGCTCAGGGCAGAGAGGCCACTGTGGGCGCGATGCACCAGATAGTGGCTCAGGGCGTAAATCCCATTGCCGTTAAACTGCACGTTAAACTGCTGCTCCAGGCGGTAAAACGCCTCCCGCACCTGCTGGGTGGTGAGCTGCAACAGTGGCGAGGCGGTAGTCTCGCGATGGTGAAACACCAGCCGGTCGAACAGGGTTTCGATCTCCTCCCCCATCCGCCGGTGCACATCCTCCCAGTCTGACCGACCGGCGATCACCTCTTCGTACAGAGCCAGCACCTGACACTGGGTGTCATGGATCAATCCCTGGGTCCGGTCGTGGGCGCGGAGCAGCCACAGCAGGTTGGTCTGAGGTTCGATGGTCAGCGGCTCTTCCACTACAGGCGCGTCGCTCAGCGTCGGGATAGCAGCCAGTACCTTCTCCGGCAGATCCTGAAGGGTAACGCTAATCGCCGCCTGCCCCCGCTGTCTGGCCCACGCCGCGGCGACCGCATACTTGACCACATTTTTCAGCTCGCCCACGTTACCGCGATAAAGGACGTGGAGAAGCACCTGGCGCAGTCGGGGCGTAAGGGTCAGGGGAACATCCAGCTTCTTCGCTTCCCGCCAGAAGAACTGAAGGATCAACGCCTCTTTTTCCTGGCGGGAACGCGCGTTAAGGTCGGGCAGCGTGACCAGAATGGGAATACGCCGCAGGAAGGTGGTTAAGAAGGTGCTGTGCAGATCCTCGGTAGTGGCAAAGACCAGCCGGGTGGTGATGGGGCGACCCTGGGCGGTTTCCCCCACCCGGTAGATCTCCTTGCGGTCGAGCCAGGTAAAGAGTTTCTCCTGGCCCTCGGCGTTCAGGCGATGCACCTCGTCGAGAAACAGCATTCCCCCATCGGCGGCTTCGAATGCACCTTGTTTATCGGTCTGCGCCCCGGTAAAAGCCCCTTTCACATAGCCGAACAGGTTCGCCGCCAGCAGCTCCGGGTTGCTGGCGTACTGAGCGCAGTTGAAGCTGACGAAGGGGGCATCGTCCGCCAGGAGCCCCTGCGAAATGGCGTAGGCATGCATCAGGTTCGCCATATAGCTTTTGCCAGTGCCGCTCTCACCGGTGATCAGCAGCGGCAGGCCGCCATCGGGGTAAAAGAGCGCCGTTTTTAGCTGGGCAATGGCCTTTTTCAGGCTGCCGTCATGACCGATCAGCAGCGAAAAGTGATCCGGCGGTTCCTGCCCGCTGTCGCCGTCATTCAGCAGCTGCGCGATGCTGTCGTATTCGTTGCCTGACGGGGGGGAGAACTGCTGGCTGAAGGCTTTCTTGTGCAGGAAGTAGACCGGCCGGGTATTGATTTTAACCAGCTCGCCCTGGGCCACCAGCTGGTTCAGGTAGTGGCTGGCGGTGTTGCGTTTGAGATCAAACCGCTCTGCAAGGTAGCTGGCGGTGAAGACCTCGCTCAGGTTTTGCGGGTCAAAAAAATCGGTCTGGTTGGCCAAAAAGCTCAGGATTTCATTACGCATGGCTTATCCCACAACTGGAGTGTCATGGGGGTATGATGCCCGCAAACGCGCGGACGGAGGGTACGCGACGGCGGGTTATGTGCGCTTTTGTGGGGGAGTGCACAGATTGCCGGGTGGCGGCTACGCCTGACCCGGCCTATGAAAAAACGGCACCGCATTGAGTGTAAATGTCCCCTGCCCTGCATTATTTGGCTCCTCCCTCTCTACATATCTACTACGTCTCATCTGTGAGTCACCTCTTATTTACATCATTTAAACCTTCCATTAACTGGATAAAAAGAACGCGTCACCGCTATAGTGGTTTTGTTCTATAAAATCATGTTGTACACAGTAAAACAAAAGGAATGCACCGCAGCCGGGCTTAACAAGCTAGTGACCAAAGGGAGAGCGCTGCTTACTTTGCTGAGAATTTCCTGATAAACATAATGAAACCCTGCGAGGAAATAATGACAGAGCACATTCATAACGGCGTGACGGCCACAGAGGCGATAGAAAGAGAGACCATGCGCAAGGTTATCTGGCGCATCCTCCCGTTTCTGATCGTCAGCTACCTGGTCTCGATTATCGATCGTGGAAACATTGGCATGGCTTCACTGCAGATGAACGAAGATCTCGGCCTCAGCAAAGCCGCGTTTGGCTTCGCCAGTAGTCTCTACTTTGTTGCCTATTTCCTGTTTGAAGTGCCGAGCAACCTGGCAATGCAGAAAGTCGGCGCGCGACTGTGGATCCCACGCATTATGATCAGCTGGGGCGTGGTGTCGATGTGCATGTCGCTGGTTGAGAGCACCACGTCGCTCTATATCGTGCGTTTTCTACTCGGCGCGGCAGAAGCGGGCTTCTTCCCGGGCGTGGTGCTGTATCTCACCTGGTGGATCCCATCCCGCTACCGGGCACGGATCATCGCCTCATTTATGGTGGCGATCCCGCTGGCCAACTTTATCGGATCTCCCCTCTCCGGCCTGATCCTGACGCTGGATGGCTGGATGGGTCTGCGCGGCTGGCATCTGCTGTTCATCATTGAAGGCTTACCCGCCGTGCTGCTGGGGATTGTTGCCTGGTTTATTCTCCGCGACCGCCCGCATCAGGCCAGTTGGCTGAACAATGAACAAAAACAGTGGCTGGAATCCACTCTGGAAAGTGAACGTCAGCAGTCAAAAAATATCGGCCACCAAACGACCTGGCAGCTGCTGAAACACCGTCACATCTGGCTGATGGCGCTGATCTACACCGGTGCGTCCTCGGCAGGTACCACCATCAGCGTCTGGTCCCCGCAACTTCTGAAATCGTTCCACCTCGACAACATGACCACCGGTCTGCTCAACGCCATCCCTTACGGTCTGGCATCGGTGCTGATGATCGTGTGGGGACGCAGCTCAGACCGCAGCAACGAGCGTCGCTGGCATACCGCGCTGACTCTGTTCTTAATTGCAGCAGGCGTGTTCGCGGCGTTTGTTAGCATCTCTCTGCCGGTAACTATTGCGATCCTCAGCGTGATGCTGGTTGGGGCATACTCGATGAAAGGTCCATTCTGGGCGCTGGCGTCGGGCTGGATGAACAGCACTTCGGCAGCTGCGGGGCTGGCCGCCATCGGGGCCATTGCTAACCTGATTGGCGGTGTGGTGATGGTGAACGCCTATGGCATCATTAATGAACGCACCGGCAGCCATACGCTGGCGATGCTTCCACTGGCAGGTCTGTGTATTGCCGGGGGCATTGCGGTGCTGGTGATGGGACGTCAGGCTCGCCGTCACGTGAGCCAGGAAAACCAGTTGACCCATTAAGATGGCCACGCGGGACTGCGGTCCCGCGTGCAGGCATCAGTTCTCCAGCTCCTCTGCTTCACCGTAGAACTCAATGCAAAATGGCTTGCTGGCCCCCATCTTCAGCGAAAGACGGCTGGCGGTGGCCTTCATCAGTTGGCTTACTCCCCGATCCCGACGGTCTTCGGTCAGCCTTGACGACGGCCCGGTCAGTGCCAGGGCAGCAATAAGTTTGTCATGCACGCCAAACACCGGCATTGCAAAGGCGGCGGTATGGGGGTCGCGTGCTCCTGAGGTGTAGAGCGGAACCGATGGTTCTCCCTCAGGCAACGCTTCATTCAGCCCCCAGTGACGAAGTACCTTGCTAATAGCGGAATCGTCGAGCGGAAATTGACTGCCCGGCAGGTTGCTGTGGCGCAGCCCATGAGACGCTTCTGCACGAAACAGGCAGAGTCGCTGCCCGCCTTCCAGCACATACCAGCTTGCACTTTCCTGCGACTCCTGCGACAACGCCTGCAGCTCAGGCTGTACCACTCTGGCGAGATGAAACGACTGTTCGTAGAGCTTACCCAGATAAAGCAGACGCGGACCTAGGGCATAGTTGCCATCATCATGTCTGACGACGTAGTTCATGCGTTCCAGAGAATTCATCAACCGGTATACGGTGGTTTTATGATATCCCGATAACTGTGCCAGCGCGGTCAGCGTCAGGCTCTCATCGCCGGGACGGAAGCAATCCAGTAAAGCCAGCGCCTTTTCAACCGCCACAACGCCTTCATTACCCATCGTTTTCTCCTTTTATGGTCGGCAAAGAGTGTACCTCAAATTTTGTGAGTCACTTCGTGTTTACATCACAAACGCCAACGCAGCTCTGGCTAAAAGCGAAACAATCCCGCTATAGTTGTTTTTCATTGTACACCTGCATTGTACACAGTAAAACAACTATGGAGGCATTCATGTCCGCATCAGAAAAAACCATGATCAATCGCCAGTTCGAACGTGTATCCCCGGAAGAGGTTCTCCAGGCCTCTGAATATCAGGCTGCTATCCTTGCGGATGTGGCAGGTCGTCGCGGTACGCTGCACGGCCGCATTAAGCCGCTGGCACCGCATATGGCCCTCGCCGGCCCGGCAATTACCGTGGAAGTGCGTCCGGGTGACAACCTGGCCATTCATGCCGCCATGGCAATTGCCCAGCCCGGCGATGTGCTGGTGGTGGATGGCAAGGGCGATATCAGCTGCGCCCTGTTGGGTGAAATCATGGCGACTCAGGCCGAGGCCAGCGGTATTGCCGGGATCATCATTGACGGTGCCGTACGTGATGCTGAAACCCTGAGTAAGGGAAATTACCCGGTGTTTTCCGCAGGCCTTAATCCATGTGGCCCCACCAAATCGATCCCGGGCCGGGTGAACCATGCCATCTCCGTTGCCGGTGCGACCGTGTGTCCCGGGGATCTGGTGGTGGCGGATATTGACGGGGTGGTGGTCATTCCACGCGATGAAGTGCAGCAGGTTATTGCCCAGGCCAAAGTGAAGCTGGAGACCGAAACCCGCCGCCTCGAGGCCATCCGCAAAGGCGATCTGCGCCCGCACTGGCTGAATGATGCGTTGCGTAAAGCAGGAATGTTAACCGACGGGGAGACGCTGTAATGGGCGATAAAAAGGTCATTCTGGTTACCGGGAGCGATCTGGCTGAGCAGGCTGTCGCGATGTTGGGTAACTATGAGATCGTGTATGCCGGTCGCCAGCCCACGGAAGCGCAGCTGATAGCGCTCTGCGAACAGTACAATCCTGTGGCGATCCTGGTGCGTTACGGCAAGATCACGGCCAGTATCATGGACGCAGCCCCGGGGTTAAAGGTCATATCCAAGCATGGTAGCGGTATTGACGTCATCGATCAGGCGGCAGCGGCTGAGCGGAATATCGCCGTCTGTTCTGCGCCTGGTGCCAACGCCGCCGCCGTGGCGGAACATACATGGGCCATGATCCTGGCCTGCGCCAAATCTGTTGTCTCCCTCGATAAACGTCTGCGTGACGGGCACTGGGATAAATCCACGCATAAATCTCTGGAGCTGGAGGGCCTCACCCTGGGCCTGATTGGCCTGGGAGCGATTGGATCCCGTGTTGCCACGGTGGGTAATGCGTTCGGCATGCGCGTGCTGGCCTACGATCCCTTTGCTAAAACCCTGCCCTCCTCCTGTGAGCGTGCAGAAACGCTGAATGACCTACTGTCCCACGCGGACGTGATCTCCCTGCACTGCCCCTTAACCGCGGACAATCGCGGTATGATTAACGCTGAAACGCTCGCCCGCTGTAAGCGAGGCGCTATTCTGGTTAATACCGCTCGCGGCAGTTTGATTGATGATAACGCCCTGATTCATGCCCTGGACGAGGGGATCCTACGAAGCGCCGCGCTGGACAGCTTTACGGTCGAGCCGCTGGCGGCACCCCATATCTGGCAAGGGAGAGAAGATGTGATTATTTCCCCTCATATTGGCGGCGTGAGTGAAGCCTCGTATATCAAAATGGGCACCGTCGCGGCCGGGAATATTTTGCAGGTTTTAAACACAAGCCGCTAAGATTTCACTATTGAGCTTATACTTGGATGGTTATTAAACCGTAATCCTGTACCGAACATAATCATCCACCGTTGCAAGCTTGTCATATAACGCCCGGGCCGGATTGCCCTCCCGGGTGACCCAGTAAACCTTCGACCATCCTTTCTCCCGGGCTTCATTAATAACTGCTTCAATCAGCGCCCTGCCCGCCCCCTTGCCGCGTGCCGCGTCATCGACAAACAGGTCTTCCAGATAGCAGAGCGGCTGGGTCACCCAGGTGCCTTCATGCAGCACGCAGATAGCAAAACCCACCACGCCCTGTTCGGTTTCTGCCAGTCGGCAAAACAGAGCGGAATCCGGGGACAGTACCCGCCGCCAGGTCGCCAGAGTCACCGCCTCATCCAGCCTGTTGCCGTAAAAATCGAGATAGCCCTTCCACAATTTTAGCCATGCGTCGTAATCGTCCGCTTTTGCCTCACGAACCTTAACCATCATTGTTACTCCTTGTTCTGTCAGAGAGAGTCTGATGATAACAAGATTTGCCCCCTGCCTGCCCGACGCTTCAGAAAGCTATTTCTGGTAAATATATTGTTACCTGGTTGTTGTACACTCGCGCGCCTTAGATTATAAATCGTCACTTTTGAGTGATTTCACTCAGCTTTTGCCAACATCAGGGAACATTTATGTCCGATCAAAAATTATCCAGAACCGCAGCGGTACTGCTGGGGCTTCTGGGCGTCTTAATTCTGGCGATGGGGATATTCTTCGCTTACTACGGTGGGAAGTTGGTCAGCGTTCAGGGCAGCCCCTACTTTCTGATCAGCGGCTGCCTGCTTATCATCTCGGGTGTGCAGATCCTGCGCCAGCGTCTGAGTGGAGCGGCCCTCTATTTTGTGGTGCTGGCAGGTACTGCCCTTTGGGCCCTGTGGGACGTCGGCCTGGACTTCTGGTCACTGGTCTCCCGTCTGTTAACCCTCGCGGGCATCGCCATCCTGGTGGCGCTCTCTCTGCCATCGCTGCTGCGCCGCGCCGGTAGAACCCCGTGCTGGAAAGGTGCTGGCGCAATTGCGGCAGTGCTGGCGATCGCCTTTGCTGCCACCGTGGGAGGTATGTTTGTCCCACACGATCCGGTGGCGGCTTCGGGTGCGCAGTTACCCCTCACCCCGGTTAAACCCGGTGAAGAACAGAAGAACTGGGCGAACTACGGCAACACGCCGGGCGCATCGCGCTTTGTGGCTCTGGATCAGATCACCCGTGATAACGTCAAAAACCTGCAGGTGGCCTGGACCTACCGTACCGGCGATGTTCCCGTCAGCCCGAACGGCGGCGGCGCGGAAGATCAGCAGACCCCGCTGCAGATCGGCAACAGGCTGTTCCTCTGCACGCCGCATAACAACGTGATAGCCGTCGATGCGACCACCGGCAAGGAGTTGTGGAAAACCGAAATCAACGCGAAACAGAAAAAATGGATGCGCTGCCGCGGCCTGGCCTACTTTGATGCTGACGCCCCGCTGCAGCAGCCAACCCTGCCGGGCTCTTCGCCGGTAGCCGCCGTTTCTCTGCCAGCGGATGCCCAGTGCAAACGCCGGATCATCATGAACAGTGTGACCCCTGAACTGGTTGCCCTCGATGCCGATACCGGTCAGTTCTGCGAAGAGTTCGGCAACCACGGCCGCGTCAGCCTTAGCGCGCAGATGGGTAAAGGCGCGGATACCGGCCAGTACTACCCGACGTCTGCCCCGACCCTCGCCGGAACGACCATCGTGGTGGGCGGCCGCGTGGCGGATAACGTGGCGACGGATATGCCTGGCGGCGTAGTGCGCGGTTTTGATGTGATCACCGGCCAGCTGCGTTGGGCCTTCGATCCGGGCAAACCGGACGACCAGAACGCGCCGGCCGACAACGAAACCTACACCCGTTCCACCCCGAACGTCTGGGCGCCGATGTCTTACGATCCGCAGTCCAACACTGTCTATATGCCAACCGGCAGCGCGGCGGTGGATCTGTGGGGCGTGAAGCACAACGCCCTGGATCGCAAGTTTGGCGCCTCTATGGTGGCGGTGGACGCCAGCACCGGTAAGGTGAAATGGGTTTACCAGACTGTTCACAACGACCTCTGGGACTTTGACGTCCCGATGCAGCCAACCTTTAGCGACTTCCCTGCCGCAGATGGCAAAACCACCCCGGCGCTGATCTTCGGCACCAAATCCGGCCAGCTGTTTGTGCTGGATCGCGCAACCGGTAAGCCGCTGACCAAAGTCGAAGAGCGTAAGGTGACGCAGGGCCAGATCCCGAAAGAGATCTACTCCCCGACCCAACCCTTCTCGGTAGGCATGCCGACCATCGGCGCAGAAGTGTTGAAAGAGTCCGACATGTGGGGCGCAACCCCGTTTGACCAGCTGATCTGCCGTATCGAGTTCAAATCCAAACGTTACAACGGCCTGTTCACCCCGCCGGGGGATGATCCGTCGCTGAACCTGCCGGGCTCGTTAGGCGGCATGAACTGGGGCGGCCTGTCGATTGACCCGGTGAATCAGTACCTGTTCATCAACGACATGCGCGTGGGCCTGGAAGTGCAGCTGATCCCGGCCTCACCGGAGATTCAGGGCGCCAAAAATGATGGCAACGAAGCGGCCGCCATCAGCCGTCCGGTGCCGCTGGCCGGTACGCCGTACGCCATTAACGCCAAAGTGCGCTTTATGTCGCCGGTAGAGATCCCCTGCCAGAAACCGCCGTTTGGCACCCTGACGGCGGTGGATCTGAAAACCCAGAAAATTGCCTGGCAGGTGCCGGTGGGTACGGTAAAGGATACCGGTCCGTTTGGCGTGAAGATGGGACTGCCGATCCCGATTGGTATGCCGACTATCGGCGGCACCATGGCCACCCAGGGCGGCCTGGTGTTTATCGCCTCCACGCAGGATTACTATCTGCGCGCGTTCGATACCTCGACCGGTAAAGAGGTATGGAAAGCCCGCCTGCCGGTGGGGAGCCAGAGCACGCCAATCAGCTATAAATCGCCGGTGGACGGGAAGCAGTATCTGCTGATCACCGCGGGCGGCGCGCGTAATTCCCCGGATCGGGGTGACTACGTGATTGCTTATAAGCTGCCGTAATAGTTCTGAAACAGCCATCCCTCAGGGGATGGCTTAACCGAACCAGGCTACTTTTATATCTCGTATCATCACCGGAGATAACAATGAAAGTCTTAATGGTTCTCACCTCTCACAGCGACCTTGGCAATACCGGTAAGAAAACGGGCTTCTGGCTGGAAGAGTTTGCCGCCCCGTATTACATCTTCAAAGATGCGGGAGCCGAGGTGGTGCTGGCTTCCCCGGCAGGCGGTCAGCCACCGCTGGATCCCAAAAGTGACTCAGCCGATTTTCAGACCGAACTGACCCAGCGCTTCAAAGCCGATCCGGTGGCCCAGCGCGAGCTCGCCAACACCCTGAAGCTCGACAGCGTGCGCCAGGACGATTTTGACACTGTCTTCTATCCGGGTGGCCACGGCCCGCTGTGGGATCTGGCGGAATCCCAAACCTCCATCGCGCTGATTGAAGCCTTTACCCGCGCAGGTAAACCAACCGGCTTCGTCTGTCACGCCCCGGGCGTGCTGCGCCATGTGAAAACCGCCTCTGGCGAGCCGCTGGTTAAGGGCCGCAAGGTGACCGGTTTTACCAACGGTGAAGAGGCCGACGTGGAACTGACCGACGTGGTGCCTTTTCTGGTGGAGGATGAGTTGAGCGCGCTGGGCGCGCATTACCAGAAAGGCCCGAACTGGGGCTCGTATATTGTCGAAGATGGCAAACTGATCACCGGGCAGAACCCGGCAAGCTCCGAAGAGACGGCCAAAGCGCTGGTTGCTGCGCTGCGCTAACTCCCCACCCGGCCGCTGGCCGGGCTTTTCGCCTGCGTGTACCGCAAAGAGTGTTAAATGCAAAACGGTTTCAGGCTGTTAAGCTTTTGCGCTTCACACGGGAGAACGCATGAACACCATTATTGACCTGTTTAACGACCATAAAAGCGAGCGCAGCTTCACCGATCAAGCCATCGATGACGCCACGCTCGAACGCATCATCAGCACCGCTTACCGCGCTCCTACCTCCGTCCATTCCCAGCAGGTGTCGGTGATCGTCACGCGCGATGCCGAAAAGCGGGCGCAGATTTCGCAGATCGCCGGCGGCCAGCCGTGGATTGCCAAAGCCCCGGTGTTTATCACCTTTGTGCTGGATATGTACAAAACCGAGGTTGGCATGAAGCTGGCGGGCAAGGAGCAGATAGCGCACCAGAGCATTGAGAGCCTGGTGGCAGGCGCGACCGACGTGGGCATTGCCCTGGGCTCGGTGATGGCGGCAGCCCGCTCCGAAGGGCTGGGGATTGTGCCGATTGGCGGGATCCGTCTGAAGCCGCAAGAGCTGATTGAACTGCTTGAGCTACCGGAACACACCTTCCCGGTGGCGGGCGTGGTGATTGGTCATGTCGATGTGCCATCCCATCACAAACCGCGTCTGCCGCTGGAGACCTTCCGCCACGACGAAGCCTATGTCACTGAAGGGCTGGAAGCGAAAATCACCCGCTACAACCAGCAGATGACCGAACACTGGCAGGCGATTAACCGTACCGACGGGGATACCTGGAGTGAAAGCGTGAGCGGGTACTACCAGCACATTTACTTCCCGGACGTGCTGCCAGCCCTGATTAAGCAGGGCTTCGGCGTCGACAAGTAATTTCTGCCATTGCCCGGCGGCGCTTCGCTTGCACGGGCCTACGGGTGATGGGCCCTTGTAGGCCGGGTAAGCGCAGCGCCACCCGGCAAAAATGCGCGCCCCCGCTCACCCCTTAATGCGCGGGTCCAGCGCGTCCCGCAGCCCATCTCCCAGCAGATTAAACGCCAGTACGGTGAAAAAAATCGCCATGCTCGGGAACAGCGCCACGTGCGGAGCAATCACCATATCGGCCCGCGCCTCGTTAAGCATCGCTCCCCACTCCGGGGTCGGCGGCTGGGCGCCTAAGCCGAGAAAGGACAGGCTCGCCGCTGAGATAATCGACACCCCGATACGCATGGTGAAATAGACCACGATGGAGGAGACGGTGCCCGGCAGGATATGGTTAAACAGAATCGTGGTGTCGCTGGCACCAATGCTGCGCGCCGACTCGATAAAGGTCTGCTGTTTCAGCACCAGCGTATTGCCGCGCACCAGACGGGCGAAGGCTGGAATCGAGAAGATCGCCACGGCGATAATCACGTTGGCCATGCCGTTGCCCATCACCGCCACCACCGCAATCGCCAGCAGAATACCGGGGAAGGCAAAGAGCACGTCGCAGATGCGCATGATAATCCGGTCCCACCAGCCTTCATAATAACCTGCCAGCAGGCCCAGCACCGTGCCGATAGCCGCGCCAATCAGCACCGCAAACACGCCCGCCGCCAGCGAAATCTGTGCGCCCATCAGCACCCGGCTGAAGATATCGCGCCCCAGGGAGTCCACGCCGAACCAGTGCATCATTGATGGCCCCTCGTTCAGACGGTCGTAATCGAAATAGTTCTCCGCATCGAAGGGAACGATCCACGGGGCCAGTATCGCCACCAGGATCAACATCAGCACGAACAGCCCGGCGGCGATCGCCACCGGCTGCTTGCGAAAGCGTCGCCAGAATTCATGCCACGGAGTGCGGATCTGATCCGGTTTAAGTCCCGGCATCGCCTTTAACATGGCCTGCCGGCGCCAGTTTAACAGTCGCATCTTACTTGTACCTGATAGCCGGATTAATGGCGGCATACAGGACATCCACCACTAAGTTGATAAGAATAAACTCCAGCGAAAAGAGCAATACTTCCGCCTGAATCACCGGGTAGTCGCGCATATCGACGGAATCGACCAGCAGGCGCCCGAGCCCAGGCCAGTTAAAGACCTTTTCCACCACAATGGAGCCGCCGAGCAGAAAACCGAACTGTAGCCCCATCATGGTGACCACCGGGATCATCGCATTGCGCAGGCCGTGCTTGAGGATCACCCACCTCTCGCTCACCCCCTTCGCCCGGGCGGTGCGCATATAATCTTCATTCAGCACGTCAACGAACGAGGCGCGGGTGAAGCGGGCCATCACTGCCGCCACCGCCGCGCCCAGCGTCAGCGAAGGCAAAATGTAGTGCCGCCAACTGTCCGCGCCCACGGTGGGCAGCCAGCCCAGCTCCACGGAGAAGATCTGCATCAGCAGCATCCCCAGCGCAAAAGCCGGGAAGGAGATGCCGGTCACCGCCAGCGCCATACCCAGCCGGTCCGGCCAGCGGTTACGCCACACGGCCGCCACAATCCCGGCCATCAGGCCAAACAGCACCGCCCAGGCCATGCTGGCGAGAGTCAGCCAAAAGGTAGGCATAAAGCGGCTCGCAATTTCCGCGGAAACGGGCCGACGGGAGACCATCGAGATACCAAAATCGCCCCGCAGGACGTTGGTAATGTAGTGCCAGAACTGCCGGTAGAGCGGCTGATCCAGCCCCAGCTGCTTACGCACCAGCTCAATGACCGTGGCATCCGCTTCCGGGCCGGCAATCAGCCGCGCCGGATCGCCTGGCAGCATATGGACGAATAAAAAGACCAGCACCGCGACAATCAGCAGCGTCGGGATCAGCCCCAGCAGGCGTTTAATCACATAATTCAGCATGCACATTCCTCTCATCCCGCAGGCGCATACCTGCGGGAATGAGTGCTCTATTTCAGATCCGCGTCGTCAAAGCTAAAGCCGGTATCCGGCATGATGTAGAATCCGGTCAGCGCCTTGTTGTGCGCCGAAACCAGCTTCTCTACCACTAACGGCACCCACGGCGACTCCTTCCAGATGGTGTCCTGCGCGTCCTTGTACAGTTTCGCTTTCTCTTCCGGCTGGGTGGTTTTCAGGGCATCTGTCAGATCTTTATCCACCTGCGGATTGCTGTAAAACGCGGTATTGAACAGGGTTGGCGGCCAGTTTTGCGAGGCGAACAGCGGCGACAGCGCCCAGTCGGCTTCGCCGGTGGAGGCCGACCAGCCGGTGTAGAACATCCTCACCCCGCTTTCTTTCTGCCCTTTGCCTTCCACTTCAGCGGCACGCTGTCCGGCATCCATCGCCGTCACCTTCACCTTAATACCCACCTGCGCCAGCTGCTGCTGGGTAAACTGCAACACCTTCTGGGCGGTGCTGTGATTGTGCGACGACCACAGAGTAGTGCTGAAGCCGTTCGGGAAGCCAGCCTCTTTCAGCAGCGCGCGCGCCTTCGTCGGATTGTATTCCCACGGATGGTACTGCTGGGAGTATGCAATGGACGGCGGCACCACGCCCGTTGCCGGGGTGGCATAGCCCGCAAAGGCTACCTTCACCAGCGCCTCGCGGTTGATGGCGTAGTTAATCGCCTCGCGCACTTTCGGGTTATCGAACGGCTTTTGCGTCACGTTCATGCTGATGTAGCGCTGCATAATGGACGGGCTGGCGACCAGCTCCAGCTTGCTGTTTTTGCCGAGCAGCGCCGCCTGCTCATAGGGGATCGGGAAGGCAAACTGCGCTTCGCCGGTCTGCAGCATCGCCGCGCGGGTGTTGTTATCCACCACCGGACGCCAGGTGATGGTGTCCAGCTTCGGCAGCCCCTGCTGCCAGTAACCGGCAAACTTCTTCACCTTCACAAAGTCGGTCTGGTTCCAGGTCACAAGCTCATACGGCCCGGTGCCCACCGGATGAAAACCAATCTCTTTGCCATATTTTTTCAGCGCCTCGGGGGAGATCATCGCCGTGGCCGGGTGCGCCAGAATGTTGATAAAGGCGGAGAACGGTTCCTTGAGAGTGATTTTTACCGTGGTGGGATCGACGGCTTCGGTGCTGGCGATATTTTTATAGAGGTTGTAGCGCTTGAGGCTGTTGTCCGGGTTGCTGGCGCGATCGAGGTTGACCTTCACCGCCTCGGCATTGAAATCGGTGCCGTCCTGGAACTTCACCCCGCTGCGCAGCTTGATGGTGTAGACCAGCCCGTCGTCAGAGACGGTATAGCTCTCGGCCAGCACGTTTTTCAGCTGCATCTCTTTATCGAGACCGAACAGCCCCTGATAAAACGACTTTGCCACCTGCTGGGAGAGCGTGTCGTTGGCGTCATAGGGATCGAGGGTGGTGAAATTGGAGGCCACCGCCACTACTACATCTTTTGCTGCGAAGGCCGGCGTGGCCGCGAGGGCCGCCGTTACGCTCGCGGCTAACAGCCATCTGCGAGCAACAAATTCTGTCATGTTCTTCTCCTGTTGTTCCCTGCTGTCTTAAGTTATAAACGCGAAAAAGCATTGTCCTGACGCGGCGGTGCGACAAAATGGCCGGGGCTGACCTCCCGCAACGCCACGCGCTCGGTGGGTTCTCCCCGCTGGCGAATGTTGCCCGGCAGCTCGTCCTGCAACAGCACCCGTCGGGCCTGCCGGTGAGCCGGATCGGCCACCGGCACCGCCGCCATCAGTTTGCGGGTGTAAGGGTGCTGGGGATTTTCAAACACCGCCCGCCGCGGGCCAATCTCGACAATCTGCCCGAGGTACATCACCGCCACCCGGTGGCTGATGCGTTCCACCACCGCCATATCATGGGAAATAAACAGAAACGCGATGCCCATCTCCCGCTGCAAATCGAGCAGCAGGTTAATGATCTGCGCCCGGATGGAGACATCCAGCGCCGAGACGGACTCGTCGGCAATCACCACCTTCGGGTTCAGCGCCAGCGCGCGGGCAATACAGATCCGCTGCCGCTGGCCGCCGGAAAATTCATGGGGATAGCGCCAGGCGTGTTCCGGTTTGAGGCCCACGCGCTCCAGCAGCCACGCCACCCGCCGCTGGGCGGCATCCCCGTCCAGCAGGTTATGCACCCGCAGCGGCTCCATAATCGAATAGCCCACCGTCTGGCGGGGATCGAGGGAGGCGTAGGGATCCTGGAAAATAAACTGTATATCCCGCCGCAGGGGTTGCAGCTTCCCGGCCGGCAGGGTGTCGATGCGCTCACCGTTAAAGGTGATGGTGCCCTCCTGGGCCTCCACCAGCCGCAGCAGCGCCCGGCCAGTGGTCGATTTGCCGCTGCCGGATTCGCCCACCAGCGACAGCGTTTCGCCGGGCCATAAATCGAAACTGACGCTCTCCACCGCGTGGACTTCGCGCTTGACGCGGTTAAACAGGCCGCCGCGCAGCGGAAAGCGGGTCACCAGGTCACGCACCTGTAAAATGGGCTCGCCGGGCACCACGGTATCCTGCTCGGTTTCAGCCTCCTGATAGCCGGGTTCGGCAAGGGAGAACAGCGGAAAACGCCGGGGCAGATCGCTGCCGTTCATCGCCCCCAGGCGTGGCACCGCGGCCAGCAGCGCCTTCGTATAGGGGTGCTCAGGGGCATGGAAAATCTGCTCCACGGTGCCGGTTTCCACCGCCTCGCCCTGATACATCACCAGCACCCGATCGGCGATATCCGCCACCACGCCCATGTCGTGGGTGATAAAGATCACCCCCATCTCCATCTCCTCCTGCAACACCTTGATGAGCTGCAGGATCTGCGCCTGAATGGTGACGTCCAGCGCGGTGGTCGGTTCATCGGCAATCAGCACCGCCGGGCGACAGGAGAGCGCCATGGCGATCATCACCCGCTGGCGCATGCCGCCGGAAAGCTGGTGCGGATAACGCGACAGCACGGCATCGGCCTCCGGGATCCGCACCTGCTCCAGCATGCGCCGGGCTTCCGCCAGGGCCCCCTCGCGGCTCAGACCCTGATGCAGGCGAATGGATTCGGCGATCTGCTCCCCCACCGGAAAGACCGGATTGAGGGAGGTCATCGGCTCCTGGAAAATCATGGCGATATCCGCGCCGCGCACGCTGCGCATCTGGGAGGAGTTCAGGGTAGTAAGATCGCTCACCTGGCCGTTACGACGGCGCAGCAGCAGGCTGTCGCACGCCACCTGCCCGCCGGACTGTTCAATCAGGCGCATCAGCGACAGCGCGGTCACCGATTTACCGGAACCGGACTCACCGACAATTGCCAGCGTCTCGCCGCGTTTTAGCGAAAAAGAGAGGTGTTTAACCGCCGGGATCGACTGACGGTTGTCGGGAAAGGCAACGTTCAGGTTGTGTACCGCCAGCACCTGCTGACTGTCCAGTTCATCACTGTGCGGCATGCCTCTCCCCCTTATTCACGGTAAATTCCGGTGCTTGGCGTATCGCCTGCGTATCCCCAGGCACGGTACATGCCCTCACTGTTAAACGGTAGTGCCACATTGCCCTCGCGATCGATGGCAATCAGCCCGCCGCTGCCCTCCAGCGCCGGGAGTTTTTCCATCACCACCCGCTCGCAGGCTTCTGCCAGGCTTAAGCCGCCGTAGTCCATCAGCGCGGCAATGTCATAGGCAGCCAGGGTGCGGATAAACACTTCGCCAGTGCCGGTACAGGAGACCGCCACGCTGGCGTTATTGGCATAGCAGCCTGCACCGGGCAGCGGGCTGTCGCCCACCCGACCGGGCAGTTTGTTGGTCATACCGCCGGTGGAAGTGGCGGCAGCCAGGTTACCGGCCTTATCCAGCGCCACTGCGCCGACCGTGCCCGTTTTCGTGGACTCATCCAGCGGGGCTGAGTGATCGAGCCGGGTTTCCCCCGCACCGCGCGCCGCCAGTAGCTGCTGATAGCGCTCCGGGGTAGAGAAAATCTCCGGCGACACCGCCTCCATGCCGTGGGCAAAGGCGAATTTCTCGGCGCCCTCCCCAACCAGCAGCACGTGCGGGCTCTGCTCCATCACCAGACGGGCGGCCAGCACCGGGTTGCGCAGATGGCTGACCCCGGCCACGGCGCCCGCTTTCAGGGTAATGCCATCCATCACGCAGGCATCCAGCTCGTGGGTTTCGTCGCGGGTAAACACCGCGCCAATCCCGGCGTTAAATAGCGGGCACTCCTCCAGCAGGCGTACCGCCTCGGTAACCACATCCAGCGCGCTCTCGCCCGCCTCCAGCATCCGCTGGCCGGTTTCCACAATCGATGAGAGCGCCTCAACGTAACGCCTTTCCTGTTCCTGACTAAGCTGCGCGCGGGTGATAGCCCCGGCGCCGCCGTGGATTGCAATGACTGCCTTCCCCATATACTTTACCTTTGGGCACGTTATGGCCGCTTTTTTTATAAATATCATTATCGTGGCTGACAATTCATATAATTTTTGAATATAGAAAGACGTCACGGTGATGTAAAGGGTAAGCCCATGGTGTCATACAGTTAACGGCACTTTTCTGCCATAATGGCCGCCTTCGTTATTCTCTCCCTGGAGTGACCCATGGATTTTACCGCCGGACTGATGCCGCTTGAGACGGCACTCACCCAGATGCTCGATCGTATTTCTCCGCTTACAGAGCAGGAAACCTTACCGCTGCTGCGCTGTTTTGGCCGCGTAACTGCCGCCGACATCATCTCTCCCCTGAACGTGCCGGGCTTTGATAACTCAGCGATGGATGGCTACGCCGTGCGTCTGGCGGATCTGGCGGCAGGTAACGGGCTGCCGGTGGCGGGAAAAGCCTTTGCCGGTCAGCCTTTCCAGGGTGAATGGCCTGCCGGAAGCTGCGTGCGCATTATGACCGGCGCGCCGGTGCCGCCAGGCTGCGATGCGGTGGTGATGCAGGAGGAGACCGAACAGACCGACGATGGCGTGCGTTTTACCGCCAGCGTTAAGCCGGGACAAAATATCCGCCGCAGCGGGGAAGATATTGCCCTCGGCGCGACCGTCTTCCCGGCCGGGACAAAACTGACCGTCGCCGAACTGCCGGTGCTGGCCTCGCTGGGCATCGCAGAGATCGCCGTGGTGCGCCAGGTGCGCGTGGCGCTCTTCTCCACCGGCGATGAGCTTCAGTTGCCGGGCCAGCCGCTGGCCGAGGGGCAGATCTACGACACCAACCGGCTGGCGGTGCACCTGATGCTGGAGCAGCTCGGCTGCGAGGTGATCAACCTCGGCATTATTCCTGACGATCCGCAAAAACTGCGCGAAGCCTTTATTGAAGCGGATCGCGTGGCCGACGTGGTCCTGAGCTCCGGCGGCGTCTCGGTGGGCGAAGCGGACTACACCAAAACGATCCTCGATGAGCTGGGTGAGATCGGCTTCTGGAAACTGGCCATCAAGCCCGGCAAGCCTTTTGCCTTCGGCAAACTGCCGGATAGCTGGTTCTGCGGCCTGCCAGGGAACCCGGTCTCTGCGGCGCTCACCTTCTACCAGTTGGTACAACCATTGCTGGCGAAGCTCTCCGGCAACCGGGCGCACAGCCTGCCTGCCCGCCAGCGCGTGCGCGCCGCCACCCGGCTGAAAAAATCGCCGGGCCGTCTCGACTTCCAGCGCGGCATTCTGACGCGTAACGCCGACGGCGAGCTGGAGGTGAGCACCACCGGCCATCAGGGCTCGCATATTTTCAGCTCCTTCAGCCAGGGCAATTGCTTTATCGTGCTTGAGCGCGAACGCGGTAACGTGGAAGCGGGTGAGTGGGTGGAAGTCGAGCCGTTTAACGCCCTGTTTGGAGGCTAACCATGACGGTGGAGCTGAGCGACAACGAGATGCTGCGCTACAATCGCCAGATTGTGCTGCGCGGTTTTGATTTCGACGGCCAGGAAGCGTTAAAAGCCGCGAATGTGCTGGTGGTCGGCCTCGGCGGATTAGGCTGCGCCGCGGCGCAGTATCTGGCGGCGGCCGGTGTCGGGCGCCTGACGCTGCTCGATTTCGACACCGTGTCGCTCTCCAACCTGCAACGCCAGACCCTGCACAGCGATGCGACCCTGGGCGAGCCGAAAGTGGTCTCGGCCCAGGCATCGCTTTCGCGCATCAACCCCAACGTGCAGTTTACGCTGCTCAACGCCCTGCTTGACGACGCCGCGCTGTCTGACCAGATAGCCCAACACGATCTGGTGCTCGACTGCACCGACAACGTCACCATTCGTAACCAGCTTAACGCCGGCTGTTTCAGCCATAAAACACCCCTGGTCTCCGGGGCGGCTATCCGCATGGAAGGCCAGGTGAGCGTCTTTACGTACGCGGAGGGCGAGCCTTGCTACCGCTGCCTGAGCCGTCTGTTTGGCGAAAACGCCCTGACCTGCGTTGAGGCGGGAGTGATGGCGCCGCTGGTGGGGGTGATCGGTTCGATGCAGGCGATGGAGGCGATTAAGGTGCTGACCCGTTACGGCACGCCCGCGGCGGGGAAAATCGTGATGTACGATGCGATGACCTGCCAGTTCCGCGAGATGAAGCTGATGCGCAATCCGGGATGTGAGGTGTGCGGGGGGTAAAAACATGCCGGGTGGCGGCTTCGCCTTGCCCGGCCTACAAAAACCTCGAACCGTAGGCCGGGCAAGCGTTAGCGCCGCCCGGCAATAAGGTCAGATCGACGTCCGTCCAAAGGCGTTCTGCCAGTCCTGCTCGAATTTCGCAATCGCCGCGTCCACCGCCGGAGAGGTAATCAATTGCTGGGCCACGTCCAGCGGCAGGGTGATGGATTCACAGCCCGCCAGCAGGCAATCCAGCGCCTGACGCGGGGTTTTGAAGCTCGCGGCCAGCACTTTGGCGTGCGGCGCGTGGAGCGTCAGCAGCTGTTGCAGCTCCGCCACCGTCTGAATGCCATCCCCGCCCTGCGCATCCACGCGGTTGACATAGGGCGCGACATACTCCGCCCCCGCCAGCGCCGCCATCAGCCCCTGCGCCGCGCTGTAGACCGCCGTACCGAGCGTTGGCACGCCCTGCGCTTTCAGCATCTTAATGGCCGACAGCCCTTCCGCCGTCACTGGCACTTTGACCACCAGATCGGCCACGATACCGCGCAGCTTCAGCGCATCTTCCACCATCCCTTCCGCGGTGGTCGCCATCACCTGGGCAAACAGACGACCCTGGCCGCCCATCGCCTCCTGCAGCTGCGGCAGTAAGATTTCCAGCGGCGTTTTGCCCGCGGCAACAATGCTTGGGTTGGTGGTGACGCCTGCCAGCGGAAAGACGCGGGCCAGTTTTTTAACAGTAATGACGTCGGATGTGTCGAGATACAGTTCCATGATGGGGTCCTCAAAAATGACTATGCCGTAACCCTACCACGGCAAAACCTGCCTCAGAGTTGATTTGCGTCAAGATTACTTTCATTCGAAAGTAATTTAATCTTCATACGCAACAAGAGGCGACATTATGATCTTCAACATTCAGCGTTATTCGACACACGACGGCCCCGGTATTCGTACCGTGGTCTTTATGAAAGGCTGCTCTCTGGGCTGCCGCTGGTGTCAGAACCCGGAAAGCCGCGAACGCTCGCGGGATCTGCTGTTCGACGCTCGCCTGTGCCTGGAGGGGTGCAACCTCTGCCAGCAGGCGGCGCCCGCGGTCATCCACCGCACGCTGAATGGCCTGGTGATCCACCGCGAAAAACTCGACGATACCCACCTGGATGCCCTCACCCACTGCTGCCCGACCCAGGCCCTGACCGTCTGCGGCGAAGAGAAGCAGGTGGAGGAGATTATGGCGACCGTCCTGCGGGATAAGCCGTTCTACGATCGCAGCGGCGGCGGCGTTACCCTCTCCGGGGGCGAACCTTTTATGAACCCGACGCTGGCCCGCGCCCTCTTCCAGGCCAGCCACGACGCGGGGATTCATACCGCTGTGGAAACCTGTCTGCATGTGCCGTGGCACTATATCGAACCGTCGTTACCGTACATCGATCTGTTTCTCGCCGACCTGAAACATGTCGACGGCGCGGTCTTCAAGCAGTGGACCGACGGTTCGGCGAAACGGGTGCTGGATAACCTCAGACGCCTCGCCGCCGCCGGGAAAACGCTCACCATTCGCGTGCCGCTGATCCAGGGCTTTAACGCCGATGAAGCGTCAATTACCGCGATTACCAATTTTGCCGCGGATGAACTGAACGTCCGTGACATCCATTTTTTACCGTATCACACGCTGGGCATGAACAAATACACCCTGCTCGGCCAACCCTACTCCGCCCCTGATAAACCGCTCGATAATCCTGCATTACTGGACTTTGCCCGGCAGTACGCCGCCCAGAAAGGGTTAACCGCGACCTTACGAGGATAATGTTATGACACAGCTGAATCTTACTACCCTGAGCGATCGCATTAAGGCGCATAAAACTGCCCTGGTCCATATTGTTAAGCCGCCGGTCTGTACCGAACGTGCGCAGCACTATACCGAAATGTACCAGCAGCATATGGATAAGCCGATCCCGGTCCGCCGCGCGCTGGCCCTGGCGCATCACCTGGCGCAGCGCACTATCTGGATCAAACATGACGAACTGATTATTGGTAACCAGGCAAGCGAAGTGCGCGCCGCGCCGATCTTCCCTGAATACACCGTCTCGTGGATTGAAAAAGAGATCGACGATCTCGCCGACCGTCCGGGCGCGGGCTTTGCGGTAAGCGAAGAGAACAAACGCGTTCTGCATGAACTCTGCCCGTGGTGGCGTGGCCAGACGGTGCAGGATCGCTGCTACGGTATGTTCACCGATGAGCAAAAAGGCCTGCTGGAAACCGGGATTATTAAAGCCGAAGGCAACATGACCTCCGGCGACGCCCACCTGGCGGTGAACTTCCCGCTGCTGCTGGAAAAGGGGCTCGACGGCCTGCGCCACAAGGTGGCCGAGCGCCGCTCCCGCATCAACCTGACGGTGCTGGAAGATCTGCACGGTGAACAGTTCCTGAAAGCGATCGATATCGTGCTGGAAGCGGTAAGTATGCATATCGAACGCTTTGCCGACCTGGCGCGTGAGATGGCCGCCAGCGAAACCCGCGAAAGCCGCCGCGACGAGCTGCTGGCCATGGCGGAAAACTGCGATGTGATCGCCCACGAACCGCCAAAAACCTTCTGGCAGGCGCTGCAGCTGTGCTACTTCATCCAGCTGATCCTGCAGATTGAGTCCAACGGCCACTCCGTCTCCTTTGCCCGTATGGACCAGTATCTCTACCCGTACTACCGCCGCGACGTGGAGCTGAACCAGTCTCTGGATCGTGAACACGCCATCGAACTGCTGCACAGCTGCTGGCTGAAGCTGCTGGAGGTGAACAAGATCCGTTCCGGCTCGCACTCCAAAGCCTCTGCCGGTAGCCCGCTGTACCAGAACGTCACCATCGGCGGTCAAAAACTGGTGAACGGTGTGGCGATGGATGCGGTGAACCCGCTCTCGTACGCCATTCTGGAATCCTGCGGTCGTCTGCGCTCCACCCAGCCGAACCTCAGCGTGCGCTACCACGCGGGCATGAGCAACGACTTCCTCGACGCCTGCGTGCAGGTGATCCGCTGTGGCTTCGGGATGCCAGCCTTCAACAACGATGAGATTGTGATCCCGGAATTTATCAAGCTCGGGGTAGAGAAAGAGGACGCCTACGACTATGCCGCCATCGGCTGTATCGAAACCGCCGTGGGCGGCAAGTGGGGCTATCGCTGCACCGGCATGAGCTTCATTAACTTCGCCCGCGTGATGCTGGCGGCGATGGAGGGCGGCCGCGACGCCACCAGCGGTAAAGTATTCCTGCCGCAGGAAAAAGCGCTCTCGGCGGGCAACTTCAATAACTTCGACGAAGTGATGGCCGCCTGGGATAGCCAGATCCGCTATTACACCCGCAAGTCCATCGAAATCGAGTACGTGGTGGACACCATGCTGGAAGAGAACGTCCACGACATTCTCTGCTCGGCGCTGGTGGATAACTGCATTGAGCGCGCGAAGAGCATCAAGCAGGGCGGCGCGAAGTACGACTGGGTATCCGGCCTGCAGGTAGGCATCGCCAACCTCGGCAACAGCCTGGCGGCGGTGAAAAAGCTGGTCTTTGAACAGGGGGCGATTGGTCAGCAGCAGCTGGCGGCGGCCCTTGCAGATGATTACGAGGGGCTGACCCACGAGCAGCTGCGCCAGCGTCTGATCAACGGCGCGCCGAAGTACGGTAACGACGACGATAGCGTGGATCTGCTGCTGACCCGTGCCTACCAGACCTACATCGAAGAGCTGAAGCAGTACCATAACCCGCGCTACGGTCGCGGCCCAATTGGCGGCAAATATTATGCCGGCACCTCGTCCATCTCCGCCAACGTGCCGTTTGGCGCGGCGACCATGGCGACCCCGGACGGGCGTAAAGCGCATACTCCGCTGGCGGAAGGGGCCAGCCCGGCCTCCGGTACGGACCACCTGGGCCCAACCGCGGTTATCGGCTCCGTGGGCAAACTGCCTACCGAGGCGATTCTGGGCGGCGTGCTGCTGAACCAGAAGCTCAACCCGGCGACGCTGGATAACGACAGCGACCGCCAGAAGCTGATGGTGCTGCTGCGTACCTTCTTCGAGGTGCATAAAGGCTGGCATATTCAGTACAACATTGTGTCGCGCGAAACGCTGCTGGAAGCGAAGAAACACCCGGATCAGTATCGTGACCTGGTGGTGCGCGTGGCGGGTTACTCGGCGTTCTTCACCGCCCTGTCGCCAGATGCGCAGGACGATATTATTGCGCGTACTGAGCACACGCTGTAAACAAACGCCCGGTGGCGCTACGCTTACCGGGCCTACAATTCCCCTCGTAGGCCGGGTAAGCGTCAGCGCCACCCGGCTTTTCACTTTCATTCGAAATTAAATTTGTGGTTTTGGTCACATTGTTATTAGAATGTTGCTGGTCGCAGTTATATCCAGGAGCGCAATGTATGACCGTTAAAGTTATCGTCACCGACATGGACGGAACTTTTCTTGATGACGCCAAGCAGTACGATCGTGACCGCTTTCAGGCGCAGTTCCAGCAACTTCAGGCCCGGAATATCGAGTTTGTTGTCGCCAGCGGCAACCAGTATTACCAGCTCATCTCCTTCTTCCCGGAGCTGAAATCGCAGATCTCCTTCGTGGCGGAGAACGGCGCGCTGGTGTTCGATCACGGCGAGCAGATCTTCCACGGCGAACTGACCAAACATGAGTCGCAAATTGTCATTGGCGAACTGCTGAAAGACAGCGCCCTGAACTTTGTCGCCTGCGGTCTGGAGAGTGCTTACGTTAGCGACAAGGCACCCGATGCCTTCGTCGACCTGATGTCAAAACACTATCACCGCTTACAGCGCATCAGCGACTATCGCGACATCGACGACGTGCTGTTTAAATTCTCGTTGAACCTGCCGGACAGCGATATCCCGAACCTGATTGACGCCCTGCATGTCTCCCTTGACGGCATCATGAAGCCGGTGACCAGCGGGTTTGGTTTTGTCGATCTGATCATTCCCGGCCTGCATAAAGCCAACGGCATCAGCCGCCTGCTGAAACGCTGGCACATCTCTCCGCAGGCGTGCGTGGCCATTGGCGACAGCGGTAATGACGCCGAAATGCTGAAATTTGCTCACTACTCCTTCGCCATGGGTAACGCGGGCGAAAATATCAAAGCCATCACCCGCTATCAGACCGACGACAACAACCACCAGGGCGCGCTGAACGTGATTCAGGCCGTCCTCGATAACACCCCGCCTTTCAGCAACTGATTTTCTCGCCGGAGCCTCCTCCGGCGAACCTCCCTCTTTCTCTCCGGGTTGTGCACTTCATCAAGTTATTTAACTTGCATTAACTTTTTTTTAACCTAAAGTATCACTTGTAATTACTTTTACTTTCGAATGAAAGATAGCGAGGCTGTTATGACCTTAACGTTTACCAGTGAAACTTTGCCCGCTGACCATAAAGCGGCCATCCGCCAGATGAAACGCGAGCTGCGGGCGCAGATTGGCGACGTGCAGGGCGTGTTTGATCGCCTGAGCGATAAAATTGCCAGCCGCGTGGCAGAAATTAATGCCCTAAAAAGCAAAGGCGATCCTGTCTGGCCGGTGATCCCCTTTGCGGACGTGCAGAGCGGTAACATCAGCCCGGCGCAGCGCGAGGCGGTGAAACGCCGGGGCTGTGCGGTGATCAAAGGTCATTTCCCGCGCGAGCAGGCGCTGGCGTGGGATAACGCGATGCTCGACTATCTGGATCTCAACCGTTTTGATGATGTCTATAAAGGTCCAGGGGATAATTTCTTTGGCACCCTCACCGCCTCCCGCCCGGAGATCTACCCGATCTACTGGTCGCACGCCCAGATGGAAGCCCGTCAGAGCGAAGAGATGGCCCAGGTGCAGTCATTCCTGAACCGTTTATGGACTTTTGAGAGCAACGGCAAGCAGTGGTTCAACCCGGACGTCAGCGTGATCTACCCGGACCGCATTCGTCGTCGTCCGCCGGGAACCACCTCGAAGGGGCTCGGAGCGCACACTGACTCCGGCGCGCTGGAGCGCTGGCTGCTTCCGGCCTATCAGCAGGTCTTCGCCCGGGTCTTTGATGGCAATATCGAGCAGTACGATCCGTGGGATGCCGCCCACCGCACCGAAGTGGAAGAGTACACCGTGGACAACACCACCAAATGCTCGGTGTTCCGCACCTTCCAGGGCTGGACGGCGCTCTCAGACATGATCCCGGATCAGGGGCTGCTGCACGTGGTGCCAATCCCGGAAGCGATGGCGTACATTCTGCTGCGTCCGCTGCTGGATGATGTGCCGGAAGATGAACTCTGCGGCGTGGCGCCAGGACGCGTGCTGCCGATCTCCGAGAAGTGGCATCCGCTGTTAATGGAAGCGTTGACCAGCATTCCGGCTCTGGAAGCAGGTGACTCCGTGTGGTGGCACTGCGATGTGATCCACTCGGTGGCCCCGGTCGAGAACCAGCAGGGCTGGGGCAACGTGATGTACATTCCGGCGGCGCCGATGTGCGAGAAAAACCTCGCCTATGCGAAGAAGGTAAAAGCGGCGCTGGAAACCGGCGCCTCGCCAGGCGATTTCCCGCGTGAAGATTATGAAGCGACATGGCAGTCACGCTTCACCGTTGATGATCTGAACATTCACGGCAAGCGCGCACTCGGCATGGCCTGACCCCTTTACGGCGGCGCGTCGCATTTTGCACGTCGCCGCCGTTTCCACCGAATTTCGTGATCGCGCTCCGGTTACGTTAAAAATCATTTTTCTTAGCGCAAACAACAGGTCATGATGTCTCACCGTATAACGGTTACAAAGTGTGTGCCGCTTTTATCCCGCTTTTTGCACGAAACTGCCTGATTTCCGCCCGCCGCCGGTTCTCCCTTCTTTTAAGTTGTTATACCAATTTCCCGAGAGTTATATGACAGGTGAAATGGCACCATAATTGGTATACCAATTATATAAACGCATTGATATTGTATTTAAAAACAAGAAGTTATGAAAAATGCGGGGGAAAGCGTGTAGACAGGGGGAAAGCAGACCCTCCCCGGACGGGAAGGGTCAGAAACGGATGATTAGCCGTCGATACCTTTGCTGCGCAGGTAGTCTTCGTAGTTACCGCTGAAGTCCACCACACGCTCCGGCGTAATTTCAATTACGCGGGTCGCCAGCGAGCTGACGAACTCACGGTCGTGGGAGACGAAGATCAGGGTACCCTGATACATCTCCAGCGCCATGTTCAGCGATTCGATCGATTCCATATCCAGGTGGTTGGTCGGTTCGTCCATCACCAGAATGTTCGGTTTCTGCATCATCAGCTTGCCGAACAGCATACGGCCCTTCTCACCACCGGAGAGGACCTTCGCCGGTTTTTTGATGTCGTCCTGGCTGAAGAGCAGACGGCCCAGGAAGCTGCGCACCACCTGCTCATCGTCGCCTTCTGATTTCCACTGGCTCATCCATTCGAATACGGTCAGATCGTTTTCAAACTCATACTCGTGATCCTGCGCGTAATAGCCAATAGAGGCATTTTCGGACCACTTCACGGTGCCGCTATCCGGCTGCAGTTCGCCCACCAGGGTCTTCAGCATGGTGGATTTACCCACGCCGTTGGCACCGATAATCGCGATCTTCTCCCCCACTTCCAGCAGCAGGTTGAAGTTTTTAAACAGCGGCCCCTCTTCAAAGCCCTTGGTGAGGGCTTCCACTTCCAGCGCGTTACGGAACAGTTTCTTATCCTGCTCGAAGCGGATGAACGGGTTCTGACGGCTGGAGGCTTTAACCTCTTCCAGCTTGATCTTGTCAATCTGACGGGCGCGGGAGGTGGCCTGACGGGATTTAGAGGCGTTGGCGCTAAAGCGGCTGACGAAGGATTGCAGGTCGGCAATCTGCGCCTTTTTCTTGGCGTTGTCAGCCAGCAGACGCTCACGCGCCTGGGTCGCGGCGGTCATGTACTCGTCGTAGTTGCCCGGATAAACGCGCAGCTCGCCGTAGTCGAGATCGGCCATGTGGGTGCAGACCATGTTCAGGAAGTGACGGTCGTGCGAGATGATGATCATGGTGCTGTTACGCTCGTTCAGCGTCTGCTCCAGCCAGCGAATGGTGTCGATGTCCAGGTTGTTCGTCGGTTCGTCGAGCAGCAGGATATCCGGGTTGGAGAAGAGCGCCTGCGCCAGCAGAACACGCAGCTTCCAGCCTGGCGCGACTTCACTCATCGGGCCGTAATGCTGTTCAACCGGAATACCGACGCCGAGCAGCAGCTCACCGGCGCGGGCTTCGGCGGAGTAGCCGTCCATTTCGCCGTACTGGGTTTCGAGATCGGCCACTTTATAGCCATCTTCTTCGCTCATTTCGGCAAGGCCGTAGATGCGATCGCGCTCCTGCTTCACTTCCCACAGCTCAACGTGACCCATGATCACCGTATCAAGCACGGTGAACGCTTCAAAGGCGAACTGATCCTGACGCAGCTTACCGATGCGCTCGTTCGGATCGAGAGAAACGTTGCCCAGGGTCGGCTCTAAATCGCCGCCGAGGATCTTCATGAAGGTGGATTTTCCGCTACCGTTGGCACCAATCAGGCCGTAACGGTTGCCGCCGCCAAACTTGACGGAAATGTTTTCAAACAGCGGCTTACTGCCAAACTGCATAGTGACGTTGCTGGTAACTAACACGGGAGATTCCTGCGAGAAGTGTGATAAACCCGGCATTATGCCACAATTCCGAAATGAGATCCCGCTTAACAACGTAGCGCTACACTTAACAGAATTGAAAAAAGTGTGATTTAGTACACATCCGAATTCCATGCGGGTGGGAATGCACATATAATGCGCTCCCTAAACCATTCTGACTTTTAAACAACCTGCCAACGTGGCACAGATACCTCGCACAACATGAATATGAAATTAACTTCGCTTTTTGCGGCGGCGTTTGCCGTAGTAGGGTTTTGCAAGACCGCTTCTGCTGTCACCTATCCACTGCCAACCGACGGTAGCCGTCTGGTGGGTCAGAACCAGGTTGTGACCATTGAAGAAGGCAACAGCCAGCCGCTGGAATATTTCGCAGCAGAATATCAGTTGGGCCTCTCCAACATGATGGAAGCTAACCCGGGTGTCGATCCGTACCTGCCGAAAGGCGGCACCGTGCTGAACATTCCTCAGCAGCTGATCCTGCCGGATACCGTACATGAAGGTATCATCATCAACAGCGCCGAAATGCGTCTGTACTACTACCCGAAAGGCACCAACACCGTAATCGTGCTGCCAATCGGTATCGGCCAGCTGGGTAAAGATACCCCGATGAACTGGACCACCAAAGTTGAGCGTAAGAAAGCGGGCCCAACCTGGACCCCAACCGCGAAGATGCACGCGGAATACATCGCCGCGGGCGAGCCGCTGCCAGCCGTTGTGCCTGCGGGCCCGGATAACCCAATGGGTCTGTACGCGCTCTACATTGGCCGCCTGTATGCGATTCACGGCACCAATGCCAACTTCGGTATCGGCCTGCGCGTGAGCCACGGTTGTGTGCGTCTGCGTAACGACGACATCAAATTCCTGTTCGAAAACGTACCGGTGGGTACTCGCGTACAGTTCATCAACGAGCCGGTAAAAGCGACCACCGAGCCAGATGGCAGCCGTTACCTCGAAGTGCATAACCCGCTCTCTACCAGCGAAGAGCAGATCGACAATAACGTGACTGTGCCAATTACCCTGACCAGTAATGTGCAGGCGGTGACCGGCCAGCAGGATGTGGATGCGACCATCGTTGAGCAAGCGATCAATAACCGTTCCGGTATGCCGGTTCGTCTGAACTGATGGTAGTAGGAACAATTCTGTTGTAACGGTGGAATTGTTCCGTTCACTAAAGCATTTCTGCATTATGTTCATCCCGCTGCGGTGAACGTGTTAAGGGGGCTATCGCCGCCCCCTTAACAATCCCGGCTCCCGGCAAAGAAAATCGCCGCTTCGCGGTTCCCTCAGCTTATTCCTTCCGGCTTTCGGGTCGGGCGTGATCCTACATCCATGTAGGTCACGCCCTCTCGGCGCATCCATGCGCCTCGCCCCGGCCTACAGGAAACGCTTCGGCGATTTTCAGCCGGACTCCCGCCCCCTCCACCATTCCAGCTGTTTGAAAGAAGATTTAAAAAGATTTTTTATAAGTCTTGCATGTGGCACGGGGGTTGAGTTCCCGCTGAAATCGGCGAGCCGGAGACCGGATGACAAGGGCTGGACGCCAGGGATGGCGGCCAGAGGCGAATCGAGACAGGATGTCGAGTTGAGCCGACCGCAGGCAGCAGGTCGGGAGGTGAGCGCAGTGCGAAGCACCGATTTCTTGCGGGGCCGCGGGGATTGAAAAGGGGGCCGCGGTGGCCCCCTTTTCCCGTTCACGTGTGCTGGCAATTTATAATCTACGGGTCTCAAAGTGAACGGAACACACTACCGAACTCACCCAGATGCCCCTCCCCTGCTACCAGCAATCATCCCCTCGGCGCATCCCCGAACACAGCATAATCCGGCAGCTGCACCTCCTGATACGGCTCCCATCCCCCACCAAGCGCTTTATAAAGCGCCACCAGATCCAGCGCGCTCTGCACCCGGGCCTGATCCCGCTGCTGCTGCGCCTGGGCTAGCTGGCGCTGGGCATCCAGCACGTCGATAAAGGTAGCGATCCCCTGGCGATAGCTACTGCTCGCCAGATCGAAAGCGTTTTGCAGCGCATCAATGGTTTTGCTTAATCCCGCCTCCCGCTTCTGGTCGGTGCGGTAGCTGACCAGCGCATTTTCTACATCCCCCAGCGCGGTAAGCACCGTCTGACGATAGTCCAGCACGGCGGCGCCCTGCTGCGCGCGGGCAACCTTCACGCTGGAGACCAGCCGTCCGCCCTGGAAGATGGGAATAGAGACCTGCGGCCCGACGCTGTAGAAGTGGCTGCTCCAGTCGGTGAGCCAGCTGGCCTCGCTGTTACGCAGGCCAAACTGGCCGCTGAGGGAGACGCTGGGGAACAACTGCGCCACCGACACGCCGATCTGCGCGGTGGCCGCATGCAGATTCGCCTCGGCCTCACGCACGTCCGGGCGGCGTCGCGCCAGCGTAGACGGGATCCCGGTGGGGACAATCTCCGGCAGCGCGGGCAGCGGTTTGCTGGCCTGCAACTCGCCGTCCAGGGCTCCCGGCGGTTTGCCCAGCAGGATCGCCAGGCCGTTCATCGCCTGCCGCGCCTGGGCTTCATATTGCGGAAGCTGCGCCTCCAGGTTGCCGAGCTGGGCGCGGGCGTTCTCCACATCCAACTGCGGCGACAGCCCACCGCGCTGGCGGCTGCTGGTCAGCTCCAGAGTCTGCTGCGCGCTCTCGATCTGGGTATTGAGGGTCGCGATGCTGCTCTGGGCACCGCGCAGCTGGAGCCAGGCGCGGGCGACTTCCGCCTCCAGCGACACCAGCGCGTCGTTGCGCTGCTCGATAGCCGCCTGCTGCTGGGCGTTGGCGGCTTCCACCTGACGGCGCACCTTGCCCCACAGATCCAGCTCCCACTGGGCATCAAAGCTGCCCTGATAGAGGTTAATCGGCTGGGTCAGCGGTCCCAGCGCCCCGCGCAGTTCAGGATCCACATCATCAAGCTGGTCGTATACGCCGTGGGATTTCAGCTCCCCCTCCAGCCCCAGCTGCTGCCGGGTGGCCTGCAGGTTGCCGTTCACCGCCGGGAAGAAGGCACCGCCCGCCTGGTTGATCTGTTCCCTCGCCCCGGCGATGCGCAACACGGTTTGCTGCAGAGACAGGTTGCCGGCGATGGCGCGCTCAATCAGGCTGTCCAGCTGCGGATCGCCAAAGGATTTCCACCAGCGAGGATTGATGGCGGTCGACGCGGTTTGCGATTTCACGCCGCCATCGCCCGTATCGTTCCAGTGCGTCGGGGTTTGCGGCGCGGGCTGCTGGTAGTCGGGCCCCACGGCACAGCCTGCCAGCAGCAGCATTAACATCAGGGGGCTTAAACGTCGAATCATCAGTGTGCTCCTGCACTCCCCTCGCTCTTAACCGGCGAGAGCAACAAACAAAACGGAATCAGTAAAAGGGCCACCACGCTCAGAATGGTGAAGACATCCACGTAGGCCAGGAAACGCGACTGTTCGATCATCGCCTGGTACATGCGCCCGGTGGCGATGCCGGTGGGGTCGCCCACCTGGGTGGTAAAGTTCTGGATCGCCTGGGCCATCTCGCGGATCGTCTGCTGGAACGGCTCGTCAAACGCCGAGGTATGCGTGGCGAGATGGGCGCTGTGGGCCTGGGAGCGCTCGGTGATGGCCGCTGTCGAGAGCGAAATGCCCACCGACCCCGCCACGTTGCGGAACATGGTAAAGAGCGCCGCGGCGTCGGCGTTCAGCCGCCGGGGGATCGAGATAAAGGCGATGGTGGTCAGGGGCACAAACAGGAACCCCAGCCCAATCGACTGGGCGCTGCGGAACAGCACCAGGGTCTCGAAGTCGATATCCGGCGTCAGCGTCCGCGACCAGAAGAAGGCCGTCGCCAGGCAGGCAAAGCCGAAGGCGATGATCCAGCGCGTCTGCACAATCGGCATCAGCTTCAGCACCAGCGGGATGGTCAGCACAATGAGGATCGCGCCGGGCGAGAGCACCAGCCCTGACCAGGTGGCGGTATAGCCCAGGTCCTGCTGCGCCAGCTGCGGGATCACCACCGAGCTGCCGTAGAGGATCATCGCCATACCGGCCATCAGCAGGCTGGAGACGGCGAAGTTTTTATCCTTCATGCAGTGCAGATCCACCACCGGCTTTTTGGCATACAGCAGCCAGTAGATAGCGCCGATAATGCCAATCAGCGTCAGCACCGCGAAGGTGCGCGTAAAGTTCGAGTTAAACCAGTCTTCGTCTTCCCCGCGGTCGAGCATCACCTGCAGGCAGCCGAGGCCAAGGGCAATCAGCCCGATGCCCGTCCAGTCGACGGAAAGTTTCTCCTTCGATTTGCTCTCCCACGGCGGATCTTCCAGCAACTGATAGATCGCCAGCACGGTCACTATCCCCACCGGAATGTTGATAAAGAACACCCAGCGCCAGGAGTAGTTATCGGTGATCCAGCCGCCGAGCGTGGGTCCCAGCACCGGGGCGACAATAATGGCGATGGACGACAGGCCAAAGGCTTTGCCGCGATCTTCCGGCTTAAAGTAGTCGAGCAGTACCGACTGCTGGGTCGGCTGCAGCCCGCCGCCGAAGAAGCCCTGCAGAATACGGAACAGGATGATCTGCCAAAGCTCGGTGGCAATCCCGCACAGGAAGGAGCAGATGGTGAACATTACAATGCAGATCAGGAAGAACTGCTTGCGGCCAAAAAGCCGGCTCAGAAACGCCGAGATGGGCAGCACGATGCCGTTCGCCACCAGATAGCTGGTAAGCACCCAGGTGGATTCGTCATAGCTGGCGGAGAGCGAGCCCGCCACGTGGGGCAGCGCCACGTTGACGATGGTGGTGTCGAGGATCTCCATAAACACCGCGAGGGTGACGACGATCGCCACCGCCCACGGGTTGCTGGCGGGCCGCCAGTTTTCATGGCTGTGGTCGGTCATTCCACGGTTACCTTCGGCTCAACCGACAGGCCCAGCGGCAGCGGCTTATTGGGATCCAGCCCTTTATCAATGACAATTTTCACCGGCACGCGCTGGACGATCTTCACGAAGTTACCGGTGGCGTTCTCCGACGGGAAGGCGGCAAAGCGCGAGCCACTGCCCTGCTGGATAGAGTCGACATGCCCTTCCAGCTCCATATCTGGCCAAGCGTCCACGCTCAGCGTGACCTTATTACCGGGGCGCATCCGCTCCAGCTGGGACTCTTTAAAGTTGGCGACCACCCAGATATCGCTCGAGACCAGGGAAAAGAGCGCGGTGCCCGCCTGCACCAGGGTACCGGTCTGGACGTTGCGTTTCGTTATGTAGCCGTCAAAGGGAGCCCGCACTTCGGTATAAGAGAGGTTCAATTCGGCGGTCTTCAGCTGGGCGCGCGCCTGCTCCACCTGGCGCTCCCGGGCTTCGACGTTGGTCTCCTGCTGACGAATTTGCAGCTGTACCTGGGAGGCCACCTCAAGCTGCGCTTTGGCGCTGGCAAGCTGGGCCTGGGCGCTGCGCAGCTGAGCGTTGGCCGCGTCGATGCTCTGTTGGGTAGTGGCGCGAGGATCGACGCCGCGCTGACGGCGATACTCCGCCTGGGCATTGGCGAGATCGGCCTGGGCTTTGATCACCTGGGCGTTAGCTTCGTCGCGCTGGGCGGGGTATTGCACTTTCGAAAGCGCCAGTTGCGCCTGGGCCTGATGCAATTGGGCCTCGGCCAGACCCAACTGGGCTTTAGCCTGATCGCGCTGGGCGAGCGTATCCCGGGGATCGATGGTCACCAGCAGATCGCCTTTTTTGACCCGCTGGTTATCCCGCACCCGCAGTTCGGTGACGTAGCCAGCGGTTTTTGGGGCAATTGTGACAGCGTCACCTTCGGTGAAGGCATCGTCGGTGGTCTCCTGGTTGCGGGTCATAAACCACCATACCAGCGCCACGATGACCATGACGATCACCACAATACCCAGAATAATCAGCGGCTTTTTGCCGGGGCGTTTACGTTCAGTCTCTTTATTTTCTTTATTATCGGTATCTTCAGAGGTGTGGTTTTCTTCTGCCATAGAACAGCGTCCGTCCTGTTAGTGAGCGGCATCACAATTTATACCGCTCAATAAAGTTAGGACGTTGCTATACATTTGCCAGGAAAAACTGACAAATAGGGCACTATATGAGAAGGAATAATCCGAAACCGACAAACCCGGCCCAGACCAGCATCGGCAGCGACCAGAGATGGAAGCGCCACCAGATACGACGATCGTTTGCCATCCGCAGCGCGATGAGGTTTGCGAGGGATCCTGGCAGCAAACCGAAGCCCCCGACATTCACCGCCCAGGCCAGTAGCGCCGTCGGCGGCACATAGTTCAGCAGCAGAATGGTCGAGGGTACGTTGCTGATAAACTGCGACAGCCCGATGGCGGTGAGCCACAGCCCCGGCTGCGACAGATGGGTGACATTCTGCAGCATGCCCTGCAACGCCGGCACCTGAATCAGCAGGTGCACATCGATAAACATCGCCATAAACACCAGCAGCAGCGTCCAGTCGACGCTTATCAGCACCCGACGCGCCAGCAGCAGGAAGCCCCCCGCCACCAGCAGCACGCCCCATAGCTCCTGTTTCAGATCGAGAGCCACCAGAAAGACCAGATAGAACGCCAGACAACTCCACGCCAGCCGCGGTTTCGCCTGGGCGATGGCGCTGCCACTGTGATAGCGCAGCGGCGTTGCCGGGAAAGCAATCCAGCACAGCAGCGCCAGGGTTAACATCATCACCAGCGCCAGCGGCGCCATCTGCCAGGTAAAGGCGGCGAACGACAGTCCGGAGCGCCCCCACAGCAGGATGTTTTGCGGGTTACCAATCGGGGTCAACAGCGATCCGGCGTTAACCGCCAGCGCCTCGAAGATGATCATCCGGTTGACCGGGATCTCGCACAGCTTGCGCAGCGTGAGCGTCAGCGGCACCACGATAAACAGCGCCACATCATTGGTCAGGAAGGTGGAGAGCAGCGCGGCCGAGAAGACCATAAACAGCGCCAGGCGCCGCTCGGTAGCGAAACGGCGCACCATCTTGCGCCCGAGCACGTCGAAAAAGCCGCTCTGCTCGACCCCTTTGGTGAGCATCATCAGCCCGGCGAGGGTAATAATGGTGTGCCAGTCGATGGCAGCAGGCCAGCGCTCAGGTGCGAAGGGAACCAGAAAACTGAGCCCAATCCCGACCACCAGCAACAGATGAAAGAAACGATCGCGGGCCAGCGCCCGCAGGCCTGGAAGGGTCATTCTGCGGCGGATCCGTGCTTCAGCGTAAAGGCCAGGAACTGCTGCAACGTCTCTTCGCTGACGTGGTGTTCCATTCCCTCGGCATCCCGGCGGGCAATCTCAGGGCTGACGCCCAGTACCAACAGGAAGTTTTCGACAATCTGATGGCGCTCGCGGCTCGCCTGTGCCAGCTTTTCCCCTTCCGGGGTGAGAAAGACGCCGCGCCAGGGGATCATTTCGATCAGGCCCACCGTGGCCAGACGCTTGAGCATTTTTGCCACCGTCGGCTGGGAGACGCCAAGACGCGCCGCCATATCTACCTGACGGGCCTCCCCTACTTCGCGGATCAGATCCGAGATCAGCTCGACATAATCATCAATCAGCTCGCGGCGATGCGCTTCGCGAACCTGGCGAAAGCCTTCGACATGCTCTTCGACATTGACCAGTTGCGTCATTTTTTTTGTTGTTGGTTTACCTGCACGGCGATTCATTGTGCTTCCTCAATCCGGTGACACATCAAGCGTATCAATGCATAAGCGGCCATTGTAAACCATCGCTACACAAGCACAAAAAATTAACGTAATAGCCATAGCTATACAACATAGCCTGTGCTATATCTGTATGTAATGCAGTCACCCTTCAAGGATCGAAGGGATCAACCCGCAGGAGGTCATATGAACGAATTCAAGAGGTGTATGCGCGTGTTTAGCCACTCTCCCTTTAAGGTACGCTTAATGCTGCTGAATATGATTTGCGACATCATCAACGGCAAGCCAGAGCAGAACAAACCTTCCCACTAAGCGGCGTCGCGGTACGCCGCTTCATTTTTTTGTCATTTATCATCGCTATACTCCCTCGCGGACGGCTATTCCCCGATCTTTTTTACGGAAATGCAGCCCTCTTCGCAAAACCCCCCTTTTATATCTGTTGACGTTATACCTTACTGGCTCTATCTTCTTGCAGCCCTGCACTTTTTGCGGCTCGCAGATGCGGACCTCAATCCCCCTTCTACGCATTCTCAGGCAGGTTTTGACCCTTGGCGCCAGGGTGAGCACATGGCGTTTTCGCGATAGTGACCTATGAATTTAACCCTGAAAGAGACGCTCATTACCCGCAGCCGGGCCTTAAGCCCGTGGACCGGATTCTATTTTTTACAGTCGCTGCTGATTAACTTTGCCCTGGGCTACGAATTCAGCCTGCTGTACGCCGTTGCCTTCACCTGTATCCTGCATCTGTTGTGGCTCAGCGCGCCGCGATTGCAGAAAGGGGTGGTTGGGATCTGCTCGCTGGTGGCGGCCATGTATTTCCCTTTTGGTCAGGCCTACGGCGCGCCAAACTTTAATACCCTGCTGGCGATGCACTCCACCAATATGGAAGAGTCGACGGAGATCCTCACCATCTTCCCGTGGTACAGCTATATCGTCGCCCTGTTTATCTTTGCGCTCGGCGTGATTGCCGTGCGCCGTAAGCCGCAACCCAGAAACGCGTGGAGCAAAATCGACAGCCTGTGTCTGGTCTTCAGCGTGGTGGCCTTTTTCGTCGCCCCGGTGCAGAACCTGGCCTGGGGCGGCGTCTTTAAACTGAAAGATACCGGCTATCCGGTGTTTCGCTTCGTCAAAGATGTAGTGGTGAACAACCAGGAAGTGGTTGAAGAGCAGGCCCGGATGGCCGAACTGTCGCAGATGAAGGACACCTGGAACGTGCTGGGGGTAAAACCGAAGTATCACATCTATATGGTGGTGATCGGTGAAAGCGCCCGCCGCGATGCGCTGGGCGCCTTTGGCGGCCACTGGAATAACACCCCGTTCGCCAGCAAGGTCAACGGCACCCTGTTTACCGATTACATTGCCGCCAGCGGTTCTACCCAGAAGTCGCTGGGGCTGACGCTTAACCGGGTCGTGGACAATAAGCCGCAGTATCAGGATAACTTTGTGACCCTCGCCAACCGCGCGGGCTTCCAGAGCTGGTGGTTCTCCAACCAGGGGCAGATCGGGGAATACGATACCGCCATCGCCAGCATTGCCAAACGGGCTGACGAAGTGCATTTCCTGAAAAGCGGTGATTTCGAGGCGGATAAAAATACCCGGGATGAGGCGTTACTGAAGATGACCGAACAGGTCTTCAGTAGCCATCGCACCCAGCCGCAGCTGATTGTTCTGCACCTGATGGGTTCCCATCCGCAGGCCTGCGATCGCACTCAGGGGAAATATACCGAGTTCGTGCAGTCGAAAGAGACGTCGTGCTATCTCTATACCATGACCCAGACCGATGACCTGCTCAGCAAGCTCTATGCTCAGCTGCAAAACACCGGCGAGAGTTTCTCGATGGTCTATTTTTCCGATCACGGGCTGGCGTTCAAAGAGCGCGGAAAAGAGGTGCAGTACCTGGCGCACGACGACGCTTATCAGCAGAACTTCCAGGTGCCGTTTATGGTGCTGTCGAGCGATGACAAAGCCCATCGCATCATCAAAGCGCGCCGCTCGGCGAATGATTTCTTAAGTTTCTTCTCGCAGTGGACGGGGATCAGGGCCAAAGAGATCGCGAATAAGTACCGCTTCCTGTCGAACGATAAAGCGCCGCCAGTGTATGTGACCAACTTTAAATTACAGAAAGTGGATTACAACCATCTGGGGACGGATCTGTTTGAGACGAAAAGCCGGTAAATTTTTTCTGTCGCAGCAATAACATAATTACAGAACAATAAACGTCTTACAGCGGCTCCCTGGTCCGGCTGAAAATCGCCGAAGCGTTGACCGTAGGCCGGGGCGAGGCGCAGGGATGCGCCGAGAGGGCGTGACCTACAGGGATGTAGGATCACGCCCGACCCGATAGCCGGAGGGCATAAGCTGAGGGTACCGCAACGCGGCGATTTTCTTTGCCGGGAGCCGGGATTGTTAAGGGGGCGGCGGTAGCCCCCTTAACACGTTCACAGGTGACGCTGCTGGAAGAGAAGCACAGAACATGAAGTGAACGGAACAAACCTCCGAGCCGCATATTCTCCTCATCCCCTCCTCTATCCAACATGATGGGGAGAAAAACAAAAAAACCCGCCGAAGCGGGTTTTTATATTGGCTCACCGAAGTGATTAGAAGCGGTAACCTACGCCCGCGATCCAGGTGCCAACGTCAACGTTACGGATGCGGCTCTGCTCATAGGAGAAGTCCAGCGCAACGTTTTCAACTGGGTTGAACTGCATACCTGCGCCATAGGAGAAACCGTAGTCGCTGTTGCTTGCAGTGCGGTTGAAACCCTGGTTTTCAGTCTGCTGGAATTTACCGTAGCCAACACCCACAACACCGTAGATGCTTGCCCAGTCGTTCAGGCGGTAAGCCGGGCCAGCGGTGATGCCGTAGTACTGACCTTTGTTGTACGCGCCGTCTTCAGAACGGTCTTTCTCGGTGTAGGTGAAGGAACCGATAACACCCAGTGGGTTGTTATCCTGCTCGTAGCGATATTTCAGGTTGAAACCGTTGGTTTTGTTCATTACGCCCTGCATATCGCTCTGAGCGTAACCGCCAGTAACGGTGGACGTATCTGCCATTGCGGAACCTGCGGAAACAGCCAGAACGGCCGCCAGTGCTGAAAGACATGCAATTTTTTTCATAACCACCTCAAATGTGCTTCAAGTAAATCCGTAAGTTTTAAATATATCAAAAAAACTTGTGAACTCTTTGTGATTCGTGATGTCTAACGCGGGTTTTCATGTAACTAAACATTTCTACCAGCAGCTATCTTGTTCAAAAAACACCACATTTGTGTTTCATAACGCTAATAGTGCGCGTCAGTCACAATACATTCATCCAGATGATTCCTAATCTGTTACAGAAATCATTCTGCCGTATGAGGCCATTTTACGGATTTGTGACGACTTTTTTTCAACAAAGTCTCAACCGCCCGGCGTTATTTCCTTTACACTCCTCCTCTTTACTTCCTTTGACACAAACTGACAGGAGAAAGGATGCCTGGGTTGTCTCGCAGGGCGCCGGTCTGGTTGCCCGTAATCGTCATTCTTATTGCCATGCTCTCCATTCAGAGCGGCGCTTCGCTGGCAAAATCGCTCTTTCCGGTGGTGGGTGCCCCTGGCGTGACGGCGCTGCGTATTGCGCTCGGCACCCTGATCCTGGTTGTGATTTTTAAACCCTGGCGGTTGCGCTTTCAGAAGGAGCAGCGCCTGCCCCTGCTCTTTTACGGACTGTCGCTGGGGGCGATGAACTACCTCTTTTACCTGTCGATTCAGACGGTGCCGCTGGGGATCGCCGTGGCGCTGGAGTTCACCGGCCCGCTGGCGGTAGCCCTCTTCTCCTCCCGACGTCCGGTGGACTTTATCTGGGTGGTGCTGGCGGTGCTCGGGCTATGGTTTCTTCTGCCGCTGGGCCAGGACGTCTCGCACGTTGATCTCACCGGCGCAGCGCTGGCGCTGGGGGCAGGTGCCTGCTGGGCCATCTATATTCTGACCGGACAGCGCGCCGGCGAAGAGCACGGCCCCGCCACGGTCGCCCTCGGGTCGCTTATCGCCGCCATAGTTTTCGTTCCTCTGGGGATGGCCCAAGCCACAGAATCGATCTGGCAGTGGTCAATCCTGCCGGTGGGGCTGGCGGTGGCGGTGCTCTCCACCGCGCTCCCCTACTCGCTTGAGATGATTGCCCTCACGCGTCTCCCGACGCGCATTTTCGGTACCCTGATGAGTATGGAACCGGCGCTGGCGGCGATATCCGGAATGATATTCCTCGGCGAAACCCTGACCTTCACCCAGACACTGGCGCTCTGCTCGATCATTGCCGCCTCGATGGGTTCGACCCTCACCCTGCGCCGGGAGAGTAAAGTCGAAGAGGTGGATATTCGCTAGCGGGCGTTATTTTGCCGGGGAGCGGTTCCCCGGCAAAATATTCCCATTCGCATTAGCGTCATTATTTTGAAATATTTTCCGCCCCTCCTTCCAAGTCCTTCAAAAATAAGATTAATTTACCCACCGATATAAGTATCCATTTATTTTCAAGCACTTATATATCACAACCAACCTTTTACTATTAAACCGATAGGCAGGACCCGGTCGCGCTATCTATAGCCGGTGCTATACTTAATTCCGAAATAACTTTGGACGCCAACATCAAGAGGAAATGAGATTATGCCTACCGCTAAACTGGTAAAAACAAAAGCACCTAATCTGCTGTATACCCGTAACGATGTGTCAGACAGCGATAAGAAAGCGACGATTGAGCTGCTGAATCGCCAGGTGATCCAGTTCATTGACCTGTCCCTGATTACTAAACAGGCTCACTGGAATATGCGCGGTGCCAACTTTATTGCTGTGCATGAGATGCTGGATGGCTTCCGCACTGCACTGACTACTCACCTGGATACCATGGCTGAACGTGCCGTGCAGCTGGGCGGCGTGGCGCTGGGTACAACCCAGGTGATCAACAGCAAAACCCCGCTGAAGAGCTACCCGCTGGATATCCACAGCGTTCAGGACCACCTGAAAGAGCTGGCGGATCGTTATGCTGTTGTCGCCAACGACGTGCGTAAAGCGATTGGCGAAGTTAAAGACGAAGACACGGCAGATATCCTGACCGCGGCATCCCGCGACCTGGATCAGTTCCTGTGGTTCATCGAGTCTAACATCGAGTAATCCATAGCATTTTGCTATCACACCCTCGCTTATGGCGGGGGTTTTGCACTTTCATGGTGCAGTCATTTCTCCTCTCCCCCGCCAAACGTAAAGCATTTGTAATAATCACCTCACACAATCGTTAATGAAAGATTGTTTTCTCATCAATATTTGCGCTAAATAGCATAACCGTTAGTGATGGCGTTTCACTGCACCAAAACAGTGCTTCGTTATGGTGCAACTGACCGCCATTGTGACCTTTTTTGTGCAATGAAATCCGTCCTGGCCTTGCAAAAACAACACGTTGTAAAGTTGGCACGATTTTTTCATAGAACGTTCGTTCTCGCAGGGGATCGCCCCGTGGATATAAAAGGAAATGCTATGAAGTCTGTATTAAAAGTTTCACTGGCTGCACTTACCCTGGCTTTTGCGGTCTCTTCTCAGGCTGCTGATAAGAAACTGATTGTTGCCACCGACACCGCCTTCGTACCGTTCGAATTTAAACAGGGCGACCAGTACGTTGGTTTTGACGTGGATCTGTGGGCGGCTATCGCGAAAGAACTGAAGCTTGACTACACCCTGAAGCCTATGGACTTCAGCGGCATTGTGCCGGCACTGCAAACCAAAAACGTTGACCTGGCGCTGGCCGGTATCACCATTACTGACGCACGTAAAAAAGCGATCGACTTCTCTGACGGCTACTACAAAAGCGGCCTGCTGGTGATGGTGAAAGCGGATAACAACGACGTTAAAAGCGTGAAAGATCTCGACGGCAAAGTGGTTGCGGTGAAGAGCGGCACCGGTTCTGTTGATTACGCTAAGGCCAACATCAAATCGAAAGATCTGCGCCAGTTCCCGAACATCGACAACGCCTACATGGAACTCGGCACCAACCGTGCTGACGCCGTGCTGCACGACACGCCAAACATCCTTTACTTCATCAAAACCGCAGGCAATGGCAAGTTCAAAGCGGTAGGTGATTCCCTGGAAGCACAGGAATACGGTATCGCCTTCCCGAAAGGCAGCGACGAGCTGCGTACTAAAGTGAACGGCGCACTGAAAACCCTGCGCGAGAACGGCACTTACAACGAAATCTATAAAAAATGGTTCGGTACTGAACCTAAATAATTCAGCCTGATCCAGGCTCTGTCAGGCCCGGTGGCGCGCGCTCACCGGGCCTGCAATTTTAGTCACGCACATTGTCGCTGACTGTTTGTTTTCACCACGGTATACAGGAACTCATCATGCAGTTTGACTGGAGCGCCATCTGGCCCGCCATTCCTCTTTTGCTTGAAGGCGCCAAAATGACCCTGTGGATTTCGGTCCTCGGTCTGGTTGGCGGGTTGATTATCGGCCTTGTCGCCGGTTTTGCCCGCACCTACGGCGGCTGGATAGCCAACCACGTAGCGCTGGTTTTCATCGAAGTGATCCGCGGCACGCCGATTGTGGTGCAGGTGATGTTTATCTACTTCGCCCTGCCGATGGCCTTTACCGACCTGCGCATTGACCCGTTCAGCGCGGCGGTGGTCACCATCATGATCAACTCCGGTGCCTATATCGCCGAGATCACCCGCGGTGCGGTACTGTCGATCCATAAAGGCTTCAGCGAGGCTGGTCTGGCGCTGGGTCTCTCCCGTCGCGAAACCATCCGCCACGTGATCCTGCCGCTGGCGCTACGCCGTATGCTGCCACCGCTGGGTAACCAGTGGATCATCAGCATTAAAGACACTTCGCTGTTCATTGTTATCGGCGTGGCTGAACTGACCCGTCAGGGCCAGGAGATCATTGCCGGTAACTTCCGTGCGCTGGAGATCTGGAGCGCCGTGGCCGTGGTCTATCTGATTATTACGCTGGCGCTGAGCTTCGTGCTGCGTCGTCTTGAAAAAAGGATGAAAATCCTGTGATTGAATTTAAAAACGTCTCCAAGCACTTTGGTCAGACCCAGGTGCTGCACAACATCGACCTGACTATTCAGACCGGCGAAGTGGTGGTCATTATCGGGCCGTCCGGCTCCGGTAAATCGACCCTGCTGCGCTGCATCAACAAACTGGAAAAGATCACCAGCGGCGATCTGATTGTCGATGGCCTTAAGGTCAACGACCCGAAAGTGGACGAACGCCTGATCCGCCAGGAAGCGGGCATGGTGTTCCAGCAGTTTTATCTCTTCCCGCACCTGACGGCGCTGGAAAACGTGATGTTTGGCCCCCTGCGCGTGCGCGGTGCCGACAAAGCGGCAGCCGAGCGGCTTGCAAAAGAGCTGCTGGCGAAAGTGGGGCTGGCGGAGCGCGGGCATCACTACCCGTCCGAGCTCTCCGGCGGTCAGCAGCAGCGCGTGGCCATCGCCCGTGCGCTGGCGGTGAAACCAAAGATGATGCTCTTCGATGAGCCAACCTCGGCCCTCGACCCGGAACTGCGCCACGAAGTGCTGAAGGTTATGCAGGACCTGGCGGAAGAAGGGATGACCATGGTGATCGTGACCCACGAAATCGGCTTTGCCGAGAAAGTGGCCTCACGCCTGATTTTCATCGACAAAGGCCGTATTGCCGAAGATGGTAATCCGCAGACGTTGATTGAAAACCCACCGAGCCAGCGTTTGCAGGAGTTTTTGCAGCACGTTTCGTAAGTTTTTGCCTTTTGTAAGCCGGGTAGGCGTAGCCGCCACCCGGCTTTTTTATTGCCGGAATTCTCCCAAAAACCCCCCGCTTCCGCCCGCCTTCTATACTTATCACTTTGCACAATTTTGTCACCGGAGGACATCGTGCCGTGGATTTTGCTGCTCCTGATAAGCCTGTTTTGTCTGCCTGCCCAGGCCGTCAGCCTGCCGGGCATTCCCGCCGCCGCCGCCAGCGAGCAGAGCACGCCGCCACCGGAGCCGGACGTTGAGCAGAAAAAGGCGGCCTACTCGGCGCTGGCAGATGTGCTGGAAAATGACGCCTCGCGCAAGGAGCTTATCGATCAGCTGCGCAGCGTGGCTGCCACACCGCCTGAGACACCGGTGCCTAAAATAACCCCGCCGGAGATCACCGAAGAGAAAACGGTGCTGGAGAACGTCACTGATATCAGCCGTCACTATGGCGATGCCCTCGCCTCCCGTTTCGCCCAGCTCTACCGCAACCTGATCGGCTCCCCGCATAAGGCCTTTAACCCGCAAACCTTTACCGCCGCCGCGCAGCAGTTTCTGATCCTGGCCGGACTGGTCTTTGCCTTTTACTGGATGGTGAGGCTCTGCGCCTGGCCGTTGTACCGCAAAATGGGGAGCTGGGGGCGCAAAAAGAACCGCGAAACCAGCAGCTGGGTCCATCTGCCGCTGACCATCGCCGCGGCCTTTATTATCGATCTGCTGCTGCTGGCGCTAACCCTGTTTATTGGCCAGATGCTGCGCGAGTACCTCAACACTGGCAACCCGACCATTGCCTTCCAGCAGGCGCTGTTCCTCAATGCCTTCGCGCTGATTGAATTCTTCAAAGCGATCCTGCGGTTGATATTTTGCCCACGCGTGCCCGATCTACGACCTTTCGCCATTAACGACAGCGCCGCGCAGTACTGGTCGCTACGCCTGAGTATTCTGAGCGGCCTTATCGGCTATGGCCTGCTGGTGGCGGTACCGATTATCTCCAATCAGGTCAACGTGCAGATTGGCGCTCTGGCCAATGTGCTGATCATGCTCTGTATTACCGTCTGGGCGCTGTACCTGATCTTTCATAACAAGCGCGCCATTACCGAGGGGCTTCTCCACCTTGCCGACCGTTCGCTGGCCTTCTTCAGCCTGTTTATTCGCGCTTTTGCCCTCGTGTGGCACTGGCTGGCGAGCGCCTATTTTATTGTGCTCTGCTTCTTCTCCCTCTTCGATCCGGGCAACAGCCTCAAGTTTATGATGGGGGCGACCTTCCGCAGCCTGGCCATCGTCGGCATTGCCGCCTTTGTGTCGGGGCTGCTCTCCCGCTGGCTGGCTAAAACCATCACCCTCTCACCGCACGTGCAGCGCAGCTACCCGGAGCTGCAAAAACGGCTCAACGGCTGGATCTCCGTGTCGCTGAAGGTGGCGCGGTTCCTGACGGTCTGCGTGGCCATTATGCTGCTGCTCAGCGCCTGGGGGCTGTTCGATTTCTGGAACTGGCTGCACAACGGCGCAGGGGAAAAGACGGTCGATATTCTGATCCGTATCGCGCTGATCCTCTTCTTCTCGGCTATCGGCTGGACAATCCTGGCGAGCCTGATCGAAAACCGGCTGGCGTCAGATATTCATGGCCGTCCACTGCCCAGCGCCCGCGCCCGAACGCTGCTGACGCTGTTTCGTAACGCGCTGGCGGTGGTCATCAGCACCATTACCATCATGATTGTGCTCTCGGAAATTGGCGTCAACATCGCTCCGCTGCTGGCAGGGGCCGGGGCGCTGGGGCTGGCGATCTCTTTTGGTTCCCAGACGCTGGTGAAGGACATCATCACCGGGATCTTTATTCAGTTTGAAAACGGGATGAATACCGGGGATCTGGTGACCATCGGGCCGCTGACCGGCACGGTGGAGCGGATGTCGATTCGTTCGGTGGGGGTGCGGCAGGATACCGGGGCGTATCACATCATTCCGTGGTCATCGATCACTACCTTTGCCAACTTTGTCCGCGGCATCGGGTCGGTGGTGGCGAACTATGACGTGGACAGGCATGAAGATGCCGAAAAAGCGAAAGATGCGCTGAAAGCGGCAGTGGATGAGCTGCTGGAAAGAGATGATATTCGCGGGCTGATTATCGGCGAGCCGTCGTTTGCCGGGATTGTCGGCCTGACCAGCACCGCCTTTACTCTGCGCGTGTCGTTCACCACCCAGCCGCTGAAACAGTGGACGGTGCGTTTCGCCCTCGACAGCATGGTGAAAAAGCACTTTGACCTGGCGAACGTGCGGATGCCGGTACAGATGTATCAGCTGTTGCCGTCGCCGGGCCCGACACCACCGGCACCGCAGGAGCCCACCCTGTAGCCCCGGTAAGCGCAGCGCCACCGGGGAGAAGCGGTTAACGCTGGCGGCGTTTGGCGTTGTCCATAAAGGTCCAGGCGATAAAGCGGCTCTGCTTCTGTCCCTGGGCCATCTCTTTTTTCACCACTTTCACCGCACCGACGTCGGTCAGGGCGCGGTAGAGGGGCGGCAGGTTTTCGCTGCGGGAGACCAGGGTGGTAAACCACTTCACCTGACGGGCAAACTGGGCGCTTTCGGCGATCATCTTCGTGATAAAGGCCACTTCGCCGCCTTCGCACCACAGCTCCTGCTGCTGGCCGCCGAAGTTCAGCGCGGCATCGGCCGCCTGGCCGAGGTTGCGACGCTTACGCTCGCTGCCCGCCCGGGCGGATTCAGCGGAATCATGGAACGGCGGATTGCACAGGGTGGCGTCGTACTGTTCGTTTTTATGGATGATACCCGTGAAGATCGCCGAGGCCTCTTTCTGACGCCGCAGACGGATGGCGCGGCTCATGCCGGGGTTACCGTTAATGATGGCCGTGGCGTTGGCAAACGCCTGCGGGTCCACTTCGCTGCCGGTAAAGCGCCAGCCATATTCATGCACACCAATCAGCGGATAAATGAGGTTCGAGCCGGTGCCAATATCCAGGAGGGTTGCCTCTGCGGGAACGACGCCATTGTTACCCTCCGCCAGCAGATCGGCGAGATGGTGAATATAGTCGGCACGCCCCGGCACCGGTGGGCAGAGATAGCCGTCCGGAATATCCCACTGCGTTACCCCGTAGAAATGCATCAGCAGCGCTTTATTCAGCGTCTTCACCGCCTGTGGATCGGCGAAGTTCACCGTTGGCTCGCCTGTAGGCGTCTGGGTGATAAATTCGCGCAGCGCCGGACAGCTCTCGCATAAGGCATTCATGTCGTAACGGCTACGGTGGCGGTTGCGAGGATGCAACCCCGGCTTCTGGGATGTCATGGCGTTCTCCTGTAAACAGCGGCGTAAGATACCCGTTGCGGGCGCAACGGTAAATATTTCTCTGCGCCGCAGAATAAAACACCAGAAATCAGTCACCTGTATGTCGCTGATTTGTCATGTAATTGTCAAAAAATGTCGTTCAAAAAATAAGCAGATCATCATCAATTTTTTGCCCTAAATCACACTCTGCCCCGTTCTACACTTAGTGTGCATCACCCGTTGTCAATCAGAGGAAGTGATTATGAAAAAATACCTGGTAATGCTCGCTGCCGCTTCACTGGCAGGTGCGTCGTTTGCTGCATGGTCAATCGAATCACTCAGCAATGGCGATACCGGTCAACTGAGACCAGCCGGAACCGTGCAGGCTTCTGGCGCAAGAGACCTTGACGATCTGCAGGACAAACTGGCTGAAAAAGCGCGTGAACAAGGTGCTAAAGGCTATGTGGTGAATTCTGCCAGCGGCGATAACACCATGTTCGGTACCGCCACGATTTACAAGTAATCCCCCGCCCTGCACTGCAACTGCAACTGCATCCCCCGGGGTGCAGTTATTTTTTGCCCAAAATCCACTTTGTGAAGTTTTTTAGCAGGCAATGTAAATTTACGTATTTCATTTTGTTGACGAGAGTGATAAAAAGTCACGCCAAATGATAATGTTTATCAAAATAATTATCATTTGTAGGCTCATTACGGATATCACGTGGCACAGGATAAGGCGCAGACCTGCCTGACAACGTAATGGAAACTCAATACTAAAAATTATAAGTCGCTAAACAATATGGATAAAAATCGCAACGTTCCGAACAGCTTTAACTCGCTGACCTTTTTTGCGGGTCTGTGTATCGGTCTTTCCCCGGTGGCGACAGCTCTTGCCGCAGACAGCACGGATAACAAACCTGACGATACCCTGGTGGTAGAGGCCGCCCAGCCTTCGCTCTATGCCCCACAGAAGTCTGCCGACGCCAAATTCAGCCGCCCGGTGGCAGACACGACTCGTACCATGACGGTGATCTCCGAGCAGGTGCTGAAGGATCAGGGCACCACCAATCTGACCGACGCGCTGAAAAACGTCCCGGGTGTCGGCGCCTTCTTTGCCGGTGAAAACGGCAACTCCACCACCGGCGACGCAGTCTACATGCGCGGCGTGGATACCTCGAACAGCATCTACGTTGACGGTATTCGCGACATCAGCACCACCACCCGTGACACCTTCAACACCGAACAGGTGGAAGTGATCAAAGGGCCGTCCGGCAGCGATTACGGACGCAGCGCCCCGAGCGGCTCCATCAATATGATCAGTAAACAGCCGCGTCTGGATTCCGGTATTGATGCCTCTGCCAGCATTGGCAGCGCCTATATGCGCCGTGGAACCCTCGATATTAACCAGGTGATGGGCGATACCTCGGCATTTCGTCTGAACCTGATGGGGGAAAAAACTCACGATGAAGGGCGCGATAACGTTAAAAACGAGCGCTACGGCGTGGCCCCTTCCCTTGCCCTGGGGCTGGGAACGGAAAACCGCCTCTACCTGAACTACCTGCATGTCACCCAGCACAACACCCCGGATGGCGGCATTCCGACGATCGGGCTGCCGGGCTACTCTGCCCCATCGGCAGGCACCGCGGCGCTGAATCACTCCGGCAAGGTGAACACCAGCAACTTCTACGGCACCGATTCCGATTACGACGATTCTACGTCTGACACCGCCACGATGCGCTTTGAGCATGACTTTAACGACAACACCACTCTGCGCAACACCACGCGCTGGTCGCGGGTGAAGCAGGATTATCTGATGACCGCCGTGATGGGCGGGGCCAGCAATATCACCCAGCCGGATCGCAACAACGTGGACACCTGGACCTGGTCGCGCAACGCCAACACCAAAGATGTCAGCAACAAGATCCTCACCAACCAGACCAACCTGACCACCAAATTTTATACCGGCAGCGTCGGGCACGACATCAGCACCGGGGTGGAGTTCACCCGCGAAACCCAGACCAACTACGGCGTGGATGCCCTCACCCCGCCGCCGGTCAATATCTATCATCCGAACAGCAATATCGATATCGGCGGTCTGAACAACAGCGGCGCCAACGCCAATGGCCGGACCGATACCTTCGGTCTGTACGCCTTCGATACGTTGCAGGTCACCCGTGATTTCGAGCTGAACGGCGGGGTTCGTCTGGACACGTACCATACCGAATATGACAGCGCCAGCATCTGCGGCGGCACGGGGCGTGGGGCTGTGGCCTGCCCGGCCGGCACGCCGAAAGGTTCCCCGGTCACGACGGTTGATACCGCCACCTCCGGTAACCTGGTCAACTGGAAGGCTGGGGCGCTTTATCACCTGAACGAATACGGCAACGTCTATGTGAACTACGCCATCTCCCAGCAGCCGCCGGGCGGCAATAACTTCGCGCTGGCCCAGGGCGGAACCGGCAGCAGCGCCAACCGCACCGACTTTAAGCCGCAAAAGGCTAAAACCAGCGAGCTGGGCACCAAATGGCAAGTGCTCGATAAGCGTCTGCTGCTGACCGCGGCGATCTTCCGCACCGACATCGAAAACGAAGTCGAGCAGAACGACGACGGCACTTACTCCCAGTACGGTAAAAAACGCGTCGAGGGTTATGAGCTGTCGGCAGCGGGTAACATCACCCCGGCCTGGCAGGTGATCGGCGGCTATACCCAGCAGCGCGCCAGCGTGCGCACCGGCAATGACGTGGCGCAGGATGGCACCTCTTCCCTGCCGTATACCCCGGAACATGCCTTCACCCTGTGGAGCCAGTACCAGGCCACGGACGATCTCTCCGTTGGCGCAGGCGCCCGCTATATTGGCAGCATGCACCGTGGCGCTGACGGCGCGGTGGGTACGCCATCGTTTACCGAAGGGTATTGGGTGGCGGATGCCAAACTGGGCTATCGCGTCAACCGCAACCTCGACATGCAGCTCAACGTCTACAACCTGTTTGATGAAGACTATGTCGCGTCCATTAACAAGAGCGGCTACCGCTACCATCCGGGCGAGCCACGCACCTTTATGTTAACGGCGAACATGCACTTCTGATCCCGCGTGGGGCTTCGGCCCCACCTTTCCGTGCACTTCTGTTAGCGCGTGGGGCTGCAGCTCCATGCTTCGGAGAACCATTATGATGTATCACATTCCGGGCGTGCTGAACGCCGATGAGGTAGCGCACTTTTGCGCCCAACTGGACCAGGCCCCCTGGATCGACGGGCGCGCTACGGTAGGTAACCAGGGCGCGCAGGTTAAAAACAACCAGCAGGTCGACACCCAAAGCCCGCTGTATGCCACGCTACAGGCCGCGGTATTGCAGGCGGTGAATCAGCACCCGCTCTTTTTTGCCGCTGCTCTGCCGCGCCAGATCTCAAGCCCGCTGTTTAACCGCTACCAGCAGCAGGAGACCTACGGTTTTCACGTTGACGGCGCCGTGCGCAGCCATCCACAAAGCGGCTGGATGCGGACCGATCTCTCTGCCACCCTCTTTTTAAGCGCCCCCGACAGCTACGAGGGCGGCGAGCTGGTGGTGAACGACACCTACGGCCAGCACAGCGTCAAGCTCCCGGCGGGAGATCTGGTGCTCTATCCCTCCAGCAGCCTGCACTGCGTCACGCCGGTCACCCGCGGCGTGCGGGTAGCTTCCTTTATGTGGATCCAGTCGATGATCCGCGACGATAAAAAGCGCGGCATGCTGTTCGAGCTGGATCGCAACATCCAGACCCTTCGCGCCCGCCACGGCGAAAGCGACGAAGTGCTCTCCCTGTTGAATCTCTATCACAACCTGCTGCGTGAATGGTCTGAAATCTAGCCGTTCGCCTTGATTGTACGTTTTTTGGCCCCATAGTTACTGAACAGCGCAATAACCTGTCAGGAGGGGTTTATGGCTTCCGGTTGGGCGAATGATGACGCCGTTAACGAACAGATCAACAGTACCATTGAAGATGCGGTGGCGCGGGCGCGGGGCGAAATTCCGCGAGGCGAAAGCCTGAAATTCTGCGAAGAGTGTGAAGAGCCGATCCCCGAAGCGCGGCGTAAAGCGGTGCCTGGCGTGCGGCTGTGCATCGCCTGTCAGCAGGAGAAAGATTCACACAACGCATCACATGCAGGATATAATCGCAGAGGATCGAAAGACAGCCAGTTGCGATGACTGGCCGTACGGCGACATCACCACGCAAGCGATTACCTTTTAGCGCATGCTTTTTCACCGCAGGTTTGGCAAAATGTGCCCTCACCGCCGCGTCTGTAAAGCGCAACGGCAAGAAACGTAAATCCATTCACTGAATTTATTAATATTCAATAACTTATTTGTCATTCAAATTTTTCGCATGATGACGTCAATTCTCTTCGATTTTATCTCTCGCAAAAAAGCGTGATACTTATCACATCGACGGAACAACGTCCCCTTAACAGAATAACCTGCGAGATACTGACCATGAAAACCATCAAATATGCTGTTGCTGCTGTTGCCCTGACCACCCTCTCTTTCGGTGCTTTCGCTGCGGAATCTGTAACCGCTGCCCAGGCAAACAGCATGAATAAAATCGGTGTGGTCAGTGCAGAAGGCGCGACCACTCTGGATGGTCTGGAAGCACGCCTGGCGGCGAAAGCTGAAGCGGCTGGCGCGACCGGTTACACCATTACCTCCGCTAACACCAACAACAAACTGAGCGGCACTGCGGTTATCTACAAATAACCTGACCCTTATCTCTGCTCTGCTCGCCGGTTCGCTGGCGAGATGTTCCAACCCTCATTGACCCTGTTGTTATTTTTTGGCCCGTCCATCGCTGGACGGGCCTTTTTTTTAGTTAAAAACTCTGGTTAACCCGCGCCAGCCCGGCATCGACCGTTTCAACCTGACCCGTCGCCAGCAAACAGCAGGCCATCTGCAGCTTGAGGGAGTGCGGCACCGCTTCGCGCCCGGCGAGGCAGCCCTCAATCCAGCGCGCCGTGGTTTCGGCATCTTTTGCCTGCGGCAGCACAACGTCGCTGTTCTCTTCGCCGCGCTCCAGCACCACCCGGGTGCCCGCCGCATCAATCAGCGTTAGCTGCGGACAGCGCTGCGGGTTGGCATAGACTTCGCCTTCCGTCCCGTGCATCAGGAGTCCTCTGCCGCCGATATCGGCAAAAAACGTCGCCACGCGGGTGACATATTCCGGGTGCGACACGCTGGAAAGGCGCAGCGCGGCATCTTCTGCAAAGGGCGTCGCCAGCTTGGCAAGGGTGTGGGCGCTGTTACGCACCCCCATGCGCCAGCGCATCGCCAACTGTTTTTCCAGCGGCGGACAGAGAGTGCTCACCGGGATATAGACCGGATGATGGCCGTCAAGCTTCGCCTGGGCCTGGCCGCCGTGACGAGTCGGCTCAATGCCCAGCAGGGTGAAAATGGTTTCCGTCAGCACGCGGGTCGGATCTTCACTCACGCCGTGCACCACCACCGGGAAACCCAGCTTATGCAGCAGGATCGCCAGCAGCGGGGTCAGGTTGGCCTGCTTACGTGCGCCGTTGTAGCTCGGGATCACCACCGGCATTGGCTTCGCCACCGGCGGCGTCAGGCGCAGAGTTTGTGCCTGCATCGCCTCATAGAAGCCGCGCATTTCGCCTTCGCCTTCACCCTTAATGCGCAGGGCAATCAAAATACCACCCATCTCCAGGTCCGGCACTTCGCCATTCAGCATCGCGGTATAGAGCGCCCGGGCGGTCTCCTGATCCAGGTCGCGGGCGTGGTTTTTCCCCCGCCCGACCTCTTTGATAATTTTGCGATAATCCACGTTGTTTCCCCTTGTGACATCTTGTTAACACTATAGCGTTGATAAGGGGCCATCGGACAGACATTTCTCTTATTGCTGCCGGGCGGCAACAACACCATCCCCTTGTAATGACAGTAAAAATAAAAAATCAAGCATTAATGAAATCACTATTGACCGGGTCAATAGTTATCTGCCAACGATTAATTTCGTAAATTACCCCCGCTAAAAAGTCGCCCCGCTTTTTTCCAAAAATTAATCACAACGGATGTTATAAACACCGGAATTCACTCAGGAATTATTATGCGTAAAATTGTCTCCGGCACCTTTATTGCCACTGCATTATGTTGTTCTGTCTCTGCCTGGGCTGCAACCAGCGGCGAGGGGCAAATTAATTTTACGGGTGAGATCATCGACTCCGCCTGCCAGGTGGTCAATGGTGTCAGCAGCCCGCTGGATGTTTCCCTCGGCAAAGTGTCGCAAAAGGCCTTTACCGGTTCCGGCTCCACCACCGCAACAACCCGTTTTGATATTCAGCTGAAAGACTGCCCGGAAACCATCACCAGCGCGGCCATCACCTTTGGTGGCTCCGCTGACGGCACCAACGCCAACGTGCTGGCCGTCACCCCAGGTACTGGTGCGGCAACCGGCGTGGGTATTCAGCTGCTGGATAAAACCGAAAATCCGCTGAGCCTCTATACCGCCTCGACCAGCTATGCGCTGCAGTCTGGCACCACCACCAACGATCTAGTATTCGGCGCACGCTATATCCAGACCGGCAGCACCATCACCGCCGGTTCGGCTAATGCGGTCTCCACCTTTACCGTCATGTACAACTAATCCTGCGGCGCCTGGCCTCTGCGGCCAGGCGTTGTCAGCTTTATTCAGAGTCCCACCATGCGTAAATCTATTTTCATCGCCTCCCTGTTAGTTATGACCACTGCCGCTCACGCCGGCGTGATTATCGAAGGGACCCGTTTAATTTATCAGGGAGATAAAAAAGAAGCGTCGTTAGGGATTTCCAACCCGGATAACCTCGACTACCTGGTGCAGTCCTGGGTAGAGAACGCCGATGCCGGGCAGGATAAAGCGCCGTTCCTCATCACCCCGCCACTGTTTCGCCTTGATGGCAAACAGGACAACGTCCTGCGCGTGGTGCGCACCGGGGGCAATCTGCCAGACGATCGCGAATCGCTCTACTGGCTGAATATCAAATCCATTCCCTCTACCTCCCGCAACGAGAGCAGCAACACGCTGCAAATCGCCATTAAAACGCGGATCAAACTGATCTACCGTCCGAGCGGAGTGAGCGGCAAGCCAGATGAGGTGGCGGATAAATTACGCTGGCACAAACAGGGTAATAACCTGGTGGTAAGCAACCCAACACCGTTTTACATGAATTTCCAGGCCATCACCGTGGGCGGCAAAAAAGTCAGCAACGTCACCTGGGTAGCCCCGGACAGCGACGCGCACTTTGCCGTGCCGGGCGGCATCACCGGAAACACCGTTTCCTGGAAAATCATCAACGACTATGGCGCGGTGAGCCACGCCTTGTCTGCGCCTCTGCAATAAGCCCGACGCTGCCATGGCCTGGGACTACTCCACCAAAGCCCCCCGTAATCCCCTGCGCGCCCTGCTGGTTGCCCTGGGCTGCGCGGTGCTGAGCGTGGGGGTGCAGCAGGTGCTGGCGGAGGATTACTTCAACCCGGCGCTGCTGGATATCGACACCCCCGGCCAGGGCAAAACCGACCTCTCGCTGTATGAGAAGGGCCCGGGCATCGCGCCGGGGAACTATCAGGTGGATGTCTATGTGAATAATAATAAAGTCGCCAACAGAAAAATTGCCTTTGGCCTGCAACAGCCGGCCAACGGCCCGGCCACCCTGCAACCCTGCCTCTCGCCAGACACCCTCAAGAGTCTGGGTATCCAGAGCGATAAATTCAGCGTCACAACGGATGACGGCTGTGTCGATCTCTCTGGGTTACCTGCCGCCAGTGCCACTTTCCGCCCCGGCCAGCAGCAGCTGCTGCTGAGCATCCCCCAGGCGGCCATCACACCGGTGCCCCACGGTTACGTGGCACCGGAAGAGATGGACAACGGGATCAACGCTTTTCTGCTGAACTACAGCTACTCCGCCGGGGATAGCCACGGCCGGGGTGAAGATAGCAGCCACGAGCGCAATGAATACCTGAACCTGCGGCCGGGACTGAACCTCGGCGCCTGGCGTCTGCGCAACTACTCCACCTGGAGCCGGACCCGGGACAATCGCACCACGCAGCACGACTTCTCCCCGGTCTACAGCTATGCCCAGCGCAATATCCTGTCGCTGGGCAGCGTCGTCACCCTTGGAGAAAGCTCCACCCCTTCCGACGTGTTTGATAGCCTGTCGTTCACCGGAGCGCAGATTGCCTCCGATGATGACATGCTGCCGGATAGCCTTAAGGGCTTTGCCCCGCGCATTCGCGGCGTGGCGCACAGCAACGCCCAGGTGGTGGTGCGCCAGAACGGCTACGTGATCTATCAGAACTACGTCGCGCCTGGCGCGTTCGAAATTAACGATCTCTACCCTACCGGCGGCAGCGGCGATCTGAACGTTACCGTCAAAGAGACCGACGGCAGCGAGCAGCACTTCGTGGTGCCTTACGCCTCGGTGCCGGTTTTGCAGCGTGAAGGCCGGTTCAAGTACAGCCTGACCGGCGGGCGCTACCGCAGCTATGACCACAGCGTGGAGAAGACGCCGTTTCTGCAGGGCACCGGGATCTACGGCCTGCCGTACGATATCACCGCTTACGGCGGCATCCAGACCAGTGAATATTACGATGCCCTGGCGCTTGGCACCGGGAAAAACATTGGTAACTGGGGAGCGTTTTCTGTGGATATGACCGCGGCAAAATCGCAGATGGCGGGACAAAAAACCTCCCGTGGCCGCGCCTGGCGGGTGCGCTACAGCAAAGACTTCGCTAACACCGGCACCCACTTTACGGTGGCCGGGTATCGCTACAACAGCGCCGGGTTTGAGACCATGGCGGATGTGTTTGACTCCCACACCCACGACGACGACTGGAGCCCGGCGGATCGCCGCCGTAACCGCCAGGAGGCCACTGTCGATCAATCCTTGGGCGGCTCCCTGGGCTCGTTGACGTTAAGCCTGGTCAAAGAGAATTACTGGCACAGCGATCAGAGCATGACCTCGCTGAGCATCGGCTATAACGGCAGCTGGCACGGCATCAGCTACGGTATCAACTATGGCCTGAGCAAAAACGTCCAGGATGAAGATGACAATGACGATGACCAGCGGGAAAACGAGCAGACCTTCGGCTTTAACGTCTCCGTTCCGCTGGATCACTGGCTGAGCAATACCTGGGTCAATTACACCTTTAACAACAGCAAGCATGACACCAGCCAGAGCGTCGGACTGAACGGCACTGCGCTGGCGGGCAATAACCTCAGCTGGGGGGTGCAGCAGGGCCACAGCCACGATTCCGGCTACAGCACCAACCTGAACAGCGATTACAAAGCCACCTACGGCGAGATGACGGCAGGCTATTCCCAGGATGACCAGCAGCGCCAGCTCAACCTCGGCGTGCAGGGGAGCATGATTGTTCACGCCCACGGCGTGACCCTCGGCCAGCCGATGGGGGATACGGTGGCGTTGGTGGAGGCGCCGGGAGCCAGCGGCACCAGAATCGAAAACCAGACCGGGGTGAAAACCGACTATCGCGGCTATGCCATCGTGCCTTACGTCACGCCGTACCATCACAACACCGTGGCGCTGGATACCGAGAGTCTGCCTGCGGGGGCCGACGTCGGCCAGGCAGCCAAAGTTATTACCCCAACTCGTGGGGCGGTTGTGCGTACCCACTTTAATACCCGCGTCGGCAGCCGGGTGCTGCTGACCCTCACCCGCGCCGATGGACGTCCGGTGCCCTTTGGTGCCACGGCGGCGCCGGCCCATGAGAGCGGCGAATTTATCGTTGGTGATGGCGGTCAGGTCTACCTGACCGGGATGCACGCCCGGGGCAGTGTCAACGTCAGCTGGGGCAAAGGCCCAGGCGCGCACTGCTCCGCCCACTATCAACTGCCGTCTCGATCCGCTGACCCGGTGATTAGCGTCACCGCGCAGTGCACCTGACAGCATCGAGGAAAAGATGAAACCCTTCCGTTACGGCTGTGTACTGGCCCTGTTTGCCACCCTGTTTCTGTTTATGCCGCAGGCCAAAGCGGCCTGCTCTACCGCAGATCTGCCCTGGACGGCCACGCCGGGTACGCTGACGGTGCCCGCTACGCTCGGGGTGGGCAATGCCATCCCGGGCTCCGCCCGCACGCACACGGTGAAGGGCCACTGTGACGCCGCCGACAGTGGTAAGCCCATCACCGCCTGCCATCTGGGCGAAGGCGATGAAATACCGGGGATGCCGGGGGTCTATCGCAGCGGTATTGAGGGGGTTGGCATTGAACTGCTGAACAGCGCCGGCCAGCCGGTGCAGGGCCGCACCGCCCACTGTGACAGCCGAAGTACGCCCCTGGGGTACGTCAGCAGCGATGGCTCCGGCAGCTTCAACGTATCGCTGACGATGCAGCTGATCAAAACTGCAAGCAAAACCGGAGAGCTGGCGTCAACAACGGTGCATAACGGCATCTGGTCACTGGGCATCTACCCCGATCAACAGCTGGGTCAGTTGAACGCCGTGCGCTATGGCGGCAACCTGGCGCTGAAGGCCACCACCTGCTCAGTGGATCCGAAAAGTCTGGTCGTTACGCTGGGGGATTTTCCGTTGAGCGGCTTTACCCATCGCGGCAGTTTCAGCAGCTGGAAAGCGTTCAATCTAACGGCGATCTGTTCTGATACTGTCACCATGACGGCCCGGATCACCAGCCCAAATGGCGCGACGACGATTAGCGATGGCAATGATGTTCTGAACCTGACGCCAGGCCCTGACAGCGCCAGCGGGGTGGGCGTAAGAATGACCCTCGGCGGGGTGGTATTACGCTACGACTACCCGATCCCCTTTGGCGACCAGACCATTCCCAACCAGCCTTTCGACCTGCCCTTCCAGGTGCAGTACTACCAGACTGGCGCTCAGGCGACCGCCGGAAGAGCCAATACCATTGCCACAATCGACATTGAATACCAGTGAGATCCCGATGAAATATGTAGCCCTGCTCGTGCTGCTGGCCAGCCTGCCCGTCTCAGCCACCGACGTGCTCCTCAGCATCAAAGGCAATATTTACGACACTGCCTGTGAAGTGGACAGCACGAGCCAGAATAAGGTGGTCGATCTCGGCCAGGCGGTGGCCAGTGATTTTAAAGCGCCGGGGGATGTCGGCGTGTGGAAGAATTTTGATATCACCCTCTCGCACTGCCCGCAAAGCCTGACCCTGGCGACCATCAACCTGGAGGGGAAGCGCGACACGCTCCACCCGTTCAAGTTCGCCAACACCGGTACGGCAAGAGGGCTGGCGCTGGAGCTGGCCGACCGCACCGACTCGATCATTCTGGCGCCGGAAGCGCGCTTCAATGCGGTAATTGACCCAATCACCCACACCGCCGATTTCCCGATGGCGGCACGCTATTACGCCTCGTACGTTCCGGTCCACGCGGGGGAGTTTTCAAGCACGGTGCTGTTTACCTTCACTTACCAGTAGGACCGCGCCCCTTAGCACGGATGCTTTTCCTGCGCCCGGCGGCAAGCTTGGCCGGGCGTTTTTTTACTTCGGGAACCTCAGGTTGTTCGATAGGAAAGACCGGCAGGGCATTCAGTAACCGCTTACCGTAATTTTTGGTCAGCAGCCGCTTATCGTAGATCACCACCTCGCCCCAGCAGCTGTGGCTGCGGATCAGACGCCCGACCTGCTGGATCAGGTTGAACGACGCCGCGGGCAGACTCTGCACCTCAAACGGGAAGCGGTTCAGGCTTTTCAGCCACTCGCCCTCGGTCAGTACCACCGGGCTGTCGATGGGCGGGAAGGCGATCTTGTGAATATGGACCTGGGTCAGGTAGTCGCCCTTAAGATCCAGCCCTTCGGCAAAGGACTGGAGCCCCACCAGCACGCTGCGCTCCCCGGCATCGATACGTTTACGGTGCAGCTCCACCAGCCGGTAGCGGGGCTGATCCCCCTGCACCAGCAGCAACAGGCGCAGGTCGGTGACAAAGGTTAAAAAGAGGTTCATTGCCCGGGCGCTGGCGAACAGCACCAGCATGCCGGGATACTTTTTGCTTTCCAGCTGTTCACGAAAGTAGGCCGCCATTTCGGCAAGGTGCTGCTCTTCGTTGTCGATCAGCGGCTCATACTGCATACGCGGGATCACCAGCTTGCCCTGCTCGCAGTGGTTGAACGGCGAGTCGAGGGCCACAAAGCGATCGCCCGCCTTCTCCTTCAGACCGCTCATCTCCTGCAGGCGGGAGAAACTGTTCAGCGAGCGCAGCGTGGCGGAGGTCACTACCACATGCGGGACGCTGCGCCAGAGCAGCTTTTCCAGCTGATCGCTGACGCGAATGCCCGCACAGTGGAAGAAGAGATGCACCTGCCCTTCCCTGACTTCCCGCGTCGCCCACTTGGTAACCGGCGCGCCGGAGGCCTGGGCCATCGACGCCAGCCGCCACAGCTTGCTCTGCCCCTCGAACATGCCCAGGGCACGGTTCATCTGCAGCAGCACCCGGTGGACACGCACCACGTCATGGGTGCCGGTTTTTTCACTGAGATCGTTTAAAAACAGCTCCGCCAGCCCGCGCAGTTTCTCGATAAGCTGCGCCAGCTCGCGGCAAAGATCCATGATCTCCTCCGGCAGCTCGCCCATCTCAAAGCGGTGCTCTGCCTCCTGGCCGGGTGGCAGATAGAGATTGAGGATGTTGTTCAGGGAGGCGATATGGGTGTAGATGGTTTCGCAGTGCTCGCTGAGGCGCTCCGCAACCGCCAGCGGCGGAATGGTTTTCGGCCGGAACTGATCCATGCAGGTCGCCACCAGCTTGCAGAACAGATCGAGCTGCAGGCGGAACCAGGGGGCAGTTATCTCGGCGCTCATCTCCAGCGCATCGCGCGCGACGTCCGGCAGGTGATGCCCTTCATCCAGCACCAGCAGCAGATTTTTCGGATCCGGCAGCACCGCTTCGCTCTCCATCGCCGCCATTACCAGCGCGTGGTTGGCGACCACCACTTCGGCCTCCTGAATTTCACGGCGGGCGACAAAGAACGGGCATTCGCGATAGTAGTGGCAGTTGCGGTTCAGACAGCTGGCCTTATCGGTACTGAGTCTGCGCCACAGATCGTCGCTGAGCGCCTGATCGGTGTGATCCCGCAGGCCATCCCATTTATAGCTATCGAGATCGGCCTTAAGCCGGGCGCACTGCTCCTGCTCAGCTTTATTGTTAGGGGTCAGCTCGTCATCCAGAAAGGCCAGCAGATCCTGCTGGGTGGGCTCGGTGCTGGCAAGGGCGGTTAAGTTGCGCGGGCAGACATAGCGCCCACGCCCAAAGGCAGCAGTGAAGCGCAGCTCGGGAATAATTTTGCGCAGCAGCGGCAGGTCTTTGCTGTAGATCTGATCCTGCAGGGCGACGTTGGCGGTACTGACCACCAGCGTCTTTTGTTCTTCCCGGGCGATAGCGATGCCGGGGATCAGGTAGGAGAGGGTTTTACCGACGCCGGTCGGGGCTTCAATTGCCAGATGTCGACCCTCGTCACCGGCCAGCGTTTTTGCCACATCGGCAATCATCTGCCGTTGCGGTGCGCGGGGAATGAAGTCGGGGATCTGCTGTTGTAGCGCCTTATACCAGGCGGCAATTTGCGCTTTCAGCGCGGCGGTTAAAGCCATGATGAACCTGAAATACTGTATAAACAGCCACTATTGTGGCACTTTCTTAAGCGGGCCGCAAAAGAAAAGCCCGGCTTTACGACCGGGCTTCCAGATTACTGCGCACTGGCAGGTTTGCGCGGACGGCGTCGGCGCTGGCCTTCACCTGCCGGTTTCGCGTCGCCATCGCGACGCGGCGGTTTGTTTGCCGCTTTCGGCGCGCCGCCTTCGCTACGGCGCGGCTGCTGCTGACCACGTCCACCGCCGCCCTGCCCGCGTCCACCACCCTGACCACGTCCGCCCTGACGCCCGTTCTGGATCGGCTCAGCTTTGATGGACGGATCTACCTCATAGCCTTCGAGGGCGATACGCGGGATCTCTTTTTTCAGCAACCGTTCGATGTCGCGCAGCAGCTTGTGCTCATCAACACAGACCAGCGACAGCGCTTCGCCCGTTGCCGCCGCGCGACCGGTACGGCCGATACGGTGGACATAATCTTCCGGAACGTTCGGCAGCTCGTAGTTCACCACGTGCGGCAGCTCTTCAATATCCAGACCGCGGGCGGCGATGTCGGTTGCCACCAGTACGCGGATATCACCGGATTTAAAATCGGCCAGCGCGCGGGTACGAGCCCCCTGGCTCTTGTTGCCGTGGATCGCCGCGCTGCGGATGCCGTCTTTGTTCAGCTGTTCCGCAAGGTGGTTCGCCCCATGTTTGGTACGGGTAAAGACCAGCACCTGCTGCCAGTTCCCTTCGCCAATCATCTGGGAGAGCAGTTCGCGCTTGCGCTTTTTATCAACAAAGTGAACGTGCTGGGTCACCTGTTCGGAGGCGGTGTTACGACGCGCCACTTCCACTTCCAGCGGATTGTGCAGCAGTTTTTCCGCCAGGCCTTTGATCTCGTCGGAGAAGGTGGCGGAGAAGAGCAGGTTCTGACGGCGGGCCGGCAATTTTGCCAGCACGCGACGAATATCGTGGATAAAGCCCATGTCCAGCATGCGGTCGGCTTCGTCGAGCACCAGGATCTCCACGCTGTCGAGCTTAACGGCGTTCTGGTGTTCCAGGTCGAGCAGACGGCCCGGGGTGGCGATCAGCACGTCCACGCCGCCGCGCAGTTTCATCATCTGCGGGTTGATGCTCACCCCGCCAAACACCACCAGCGAGCGGATGTTGAGATAGCGGCTGTACTCACGCACGTTCTCACCCACTTGGGCGGCCAGTTCACGGGTTGGGGTCAGGATCAGGGCGCGCACCGGGCGACGGCCTTTGGCGTGCGGTTCGCTTGAGATCAGGCGTTGCAGCAGCGGCAGGGTAAAGCCAGCGGTTTTACCGGTCCCGGTCTGGGCGCTGGCCATCAGATCGCGGCCTGCCAGTACAGCGGGAATGGCCTGCTGCTGAATAGGGGTCGGTTCGCGGTAACCCTGCTCCGCTACAGCGCGCAGAATTTCCGGGTTCAGGCCAAGGGTATCAAAAGACATAACAACTCCGAACCGCCCCGACCATTTTCAGGTGTAGTTTTCAGGGAGATATAACAAATGAAAGGACAAAAACCACGGTGTCGCGAAGCAGCGGAGTGTAGCAGCTTTTGTGATACAGCGCATAAATATCCCGCCGGGGGCGGCATTTACGCTATTAAACAAGCCGGATACCGGCAAGAAAACTGGACACGCTCAAAAAACAGTCATATTCTTAATCAATCGATTGATTAATTTTGTGTGCCGCTATGAATCCGATCCCGACCACCACCAAAGGTGAGCAGGCTAAAAGCCAGTTAATCGCCGCCGCGCTGGCGCAGTTTGGCGAATATGGGCTGCATGCCACCACCCGCGATATCGCTGCGCAAGCCGGGCAAAATATCGCCGCCATTACCTACTATTTTGGCTCGAAAGAGGATCTCTACCTCGCCTGCGCCCAGTGGATCGCCGACTTCATTGGCACCCAGTTTCGCCCCCACGTGGAGGAAGCCACCGCCCTGCTTGCCGAGCCGTCGCCGGATCGCGCGGCCATTCGTGGCCTGATCTTAACCGCCTGCAACAACATGATTCAGCTGCTGACCCATGACGATACGCTGAACCTGAGTAAGTTTATTTCACGCGAGCAACTCTCGCCCTCTGCCGCTTACCAGCTGGTCCACGATCAGGTTATCGCCCCGATGCACTCCCACCTGACCCGGCTGGTGGCGGCCTATACCGGGCGTGACCCTCTTGATACGCAGACCATTTTGCATACCCATGCCCTGCTGGGCGAAGTGCTCGCCTTTCGCCTGGGGCGTGAAACCATTCTGTTACGCACCGGCTGGACCGAATTCGATGAGGATAAAGCGCTGCAAATCAGTCAGGTCATCACCTGTCATGTCGATTTGATCCTGCAGGGCTTAACGCAAAGGAGCCTGGAGTCATGAAAAAACCTGTCGCCATTATTGTGGCTGTGGTGGTTGTGCTGGCAGCCGGTATCGGCGGCTGGCTGTGGTATCAGAGCCAGCAGGATAAAACGCTGACCCTGTACGGTAACGTCGATATCCGCACCGTGAACATGAGCTTTCGCGTCGGCGGACGGCTGGCCTCCCTGAGCGTGGATGAAGGCGATGCTATTACCGCTGGTCAGACGCTGGGCACGCTGGACAAGGCGCCCTACCAGAACGCGCTGTTGCAGGCCCAGGCGGGGGTTGCCGTGGCACAGGCGCAATACGACTTAATGCAGGCGGGCTACCGTGACGAAGAGGTCGCCCAGGCCGCCGCCGCCGTTAAACAGGCGCAGGCCGCCTATGACTACGCGCAGAACTTCTTTGTCCGCCAGCAAGGGCTGTGGAAAAGCCGCACCGTGTCGGCCAACGATCTGGAGAACGCCCGCTCCTCGCGGGATCAGGCTCTGGCGACGCTGAAATCCTCCCAGGATAAGTTGCGCCAGTACCGCTCCGGCAACCGCGAGCAGGATATCGCCCAGGCAAAAGCCAGCCTCGAACAGGCCCAGGCTCAGCTGGCGCAAGCGCAGTTGGATCTGCACGACACCACTCTGGTAGCCCCGGCCAACGGCACCCTCCTGACCCGCGCCGTGGAGCCCGGCAGTATGCTGAACGCGGGCAGTACGGTGCTGACCCTCTCCCTGACGCGTCCGGTGTGGGTGCGGGCTTACGTCAATGAAGCCAGTCTCGGCGAGGCGAAACCGGGGCGCGAAGTGCTGCTCTATACCGACAGTCGCCCCGACAAGCCGTACCACGGAAAAATCGGTTTTGTCTCCCCGACCGCGGAATTTACGCCAAAAACCGTCGAAACCCCGGACCTGCGTACCGATCTGGTCTATCGCCTGCGCATTATCGTGAACGATGCCGACGATGCCCTGCGCCAGGGGATGCCGGTAACCGTCAGCTTCGACAATGGGCAAGCCCATGAGTGATGCGGTGATCCAGCTCTCCGGCCTGGTCAAACGCTTTGCCGGGATGGACAAACCCGCCGTCGCGCCGCTCGACTGCACGGTGCATAAAGGCTACGTCACCGGGCTGGTCGGCCCGGACGGCGCGGGCAAAACGACCCTGATGCGGATGCTTGCCGGCCTGCTGAAGCCCGACGAAGGCAGCGCCAGCGTGCTGGGGCTGGACCCGGTTCGCGACGATCGCGCCCTGCATGCGATGCTGGGCTATATGCCGCAGAAGTTTGGTCTGTATGAAGATCTGACGGTGATGGAGAACCTGACCCTGTATGCCGACCTGCGCAGCGTCACCGGCGAGACGCGGGAGAAAACCTTTCAGCGCCTGCTTGAGTTTACGTCGCTCGGCCCCTTCACCGACCGGCTGGCGGGCAAGCTCTCCGGCGGCATGAAGCAGAAGCTGGGGCTGGCCTGTACGCTGGTGGGGCAGCCGAAGGTGCTGCTGCTGGACGAACCCGGCGTTGGCGTCGACCCCATCTCCCGCCGCGAGCTGTGGCAGATGGTGCACGAGCTGGCGGGGGACGGAATGTTAATCCTCTGGAGCACCTCCTATCTCGACGAAGCGGAGCAGTGCCGCGACGTGCTGCTGATGAACGAAGGGGAGCTGCTCTATCAGGGCGATCCCACTGCCCTGACCCAGAGCATGACCGGGCGCAGCGTGCTGCTGCACTCTCCTCATGAGAATAACCGCCGCCTGCTGCAACGGGTGCTGAAGCTGCCCCAAGTGAGCGACGGCATGATCCAGGGGAAATCGGTGCGGGTGATCCTCAAAAAAGAGGCCAGCGCCGACGATCTTCGCCAAAACGCGGATCTGCCGGATCTGGCGATTGATGAGACTGCCCCGCGGTTTGAAGATGCCTTTATCGATCTGCTCGGCGGCGCAGGCACCGCCGAATCGCCGCTGGGGGCGATCCTGCATACTGTGGAAGGCACCCCCGGCGAGACGGTGATCGAGGCCAAATCCCTGACCAAAAAATTTGGTGATTTTGCCGCTACCGACAATGTGAACTTTACGGTAAAACGCGGCGAAATTTTCGGCCTGCTGGGCCCCAACGGCGCAGGCAAATCCACCACCTTCAAAATGATGTGCGGCCTGCTGGTGCCCACCGCCGGCAAAGCGCTGGTGCTGGATATGGATCTGAAAGTCAGCTCCGGCAAAGCGCGCCAGCACCTGGGCTATATGGCGCAAAAGTTCTCGCTCTACGGCAACCTGACGGTTGAGCAAAACCTGCGCTTCTTCTCGGGCGTCTACGGCCTGCGCGGGCGGGTGCAGAATGAAAAAATCGCCCGCATGAGCGAGGCGTTTGGTTTAAGCAACATCGCCAGCCAGGCCACCGACGCGCTGCCGCTCGGGTTCAAACAGCGGCTGGCGCTGGCCTGCTCGCTGATGCACGAGCCGGACATTCTGTTTCTCGATGAACCGACCTCCGGGGTCGATCCCCTCACCCGCCGTGAGTTCTGGCTGCATATCAACAGCATGGTGGAAAAAGGGGTCACGGTGATGGTGACCACTCACTTTATGGATGAGGCGGAGTATTGCGACCGGATTGGGCTGGTCTATCGCGGCAAGCTGATTGCTCACGGCACACCCGACGATCTGAAAGCCCAGGTGGCGGACGAGCAGCAGCCCGATCCCACCATGGAACAGGCGTTTATCACGCTCATTAACGACTGGGATAAGGAGCATGGCCATGTCTGACAAAGCCCTCTCCTGGCGTCGGGTCCGCGCCCTGTGCATCAAAGAGACGCGGCAGATTGTGCGTGACCCGAGCAGCTGGCTGATTGCGGTGGTGATCCCCCTGCTGCTGCTCTTTATCTTCGGCTACGGCATAAACCTCGACTCCAGCAAGCTGCGGGTGGGGATCCTGCTGGAGCAGCACAGCGAAGAGGCGCTGGACTTCACCCATACCCTGACCGGCTCGCCCTACATCGACGCCACCATCAGTGACGATCGCCATAAGCTCACCCAGATGATGCAGGCCGGGCGCATTCGCGGGATGATTGTGATCCCGGTGGATTTTGCTGCCCGCATGGCGCGCCCGAACGACACCGCCCCGATCCAGGTGATCACCGACGGCAGCGAGCCCAATACCGCCAACTTTGTGCAGGGCTACTCAGAAGGGATCTGGCAGCTGTGGCAGATGCAGCGGGCGGACGATCGCGGCGAGACGTTTGAGCCGCTGATTGACGTCCAGACCCGCTACTGGTTTAACCCGGCAGCCATCAGCCAGCACTTTATTATTCCCGGCGCGGTGACCATTATCATGACGGTGATCGGCGCCATTCTGACCTCGCTGGTGATTGCCCGCGAGTGGGAGCGCGGCACCATGGAGGCGCTACTCTCTACCGAAGTGACGCGCACGGAACTGCTGCTGTGCAAGCTGATCCCCTACTATTTCCTCGGAATGCTGGCGATGCTGCTCTGCATGTTGGTGTCCGTATTTATTCTCGGCGTGCCCTATCGCGGCTCGCTGCTGGTGCTGTTCGCCATCACCAGCCTGTTCCTGCTCAGCACGCTGGGGATGGGGTTGCTTATCTCCACCATCACCCGCAACCAGTTTAACGCCGCCCAGGTGGCGCTGAATGCCGCGTTTTTGCCGTCGATTATGCTGTCCGGGTTTATTTTTCAGATCGACAGTATGCCGGCGGTGATCCGCGCGGTGACCTATATCATCCCGGCGCGTTATTTCGTCAGCACCCTGCAAAGCCTGTTTCTGGCGGGCAATATTCCGGTGGTGCTGATGGTGAACCTGTTGTTTTTGATTGCCTCGGCGGTAATGTTTATCGGCCTGACGTGGATGAAAACCAAACGGCGATTAGATTAGGTTTCGCCCGGTGGCGCTACGCTTACCGGGCCTACGGGTCTTGTAGGCCGGGCAAACGCAGTGCCACCCGGCGTTTTGAGGAGTGACTATGTTTCACCGTTTATGGACATTGATTCGCAAAGAGCTGCAAGCCCTGCTGCGCGAGCCGCAGACCCGGGCGATATTGATTCTGCCGGTGCTGATCCAGGTGCTGCTCTTCCCCTGGGCGGCCACCCTGGAGGTGACCAACGCCACTATCGCTGTCTATAACGAAGATAACGGCAAACATTCGGTGGAGCTGACCCAGCGCTTCGCCCGCGCCAAAGCCTTTACCCACGTGCTGATCCTCAACAGCCCACAGGAGATCCAGCCCACCATCGACACGCAAAAGGCGCTGCTGCTGGTGCGCTTCCCGGCCGATTTTTCCCGTAACCTCGACACCCTGCAAACCGCCCCTATGCAGCTCATCCTCGACGGGCGTAACTCCAACAGCGCACAAATCGCCGCCAACTATCTGCAACAGGTGGTGAAGGATTACCAGCAGGAGTTGATGGCGGGCAAACCGAAACCGAACAACAGCGAGCTGGTGGTGCGCAACTGGTATAACCCGAACCTCGACTACAAATGGTTTGTGGTGCCGTCTCTGATCGCCATGATCACCACCATCGGGGTGATGATCGTCACCTCCCTGTCGGTGGCCCGGGAGCGCGAACAGGGCACCTTCGATCAGCTGGTGGTCTCCCCGCTGGCGACCTGGCAAATCTTTGTCGGTAAGGCGGTCCCGGCTCTGATTGTCGCCACCTTCCAGGCCAGCATCGTGCTGGCGATTGGCATCTGGGCCTATCACATCCCGTTTGCCGGATCGCTTCTGCTCTTTTACTTCACGATGGTGATTTACGGGCTGTCGTTGGTGGGGTTTGGTCTGCTGATCTCGGCGCTCTGCTCGACCCAGCAGCAGGCGTTTATCGGGGTGTTCGTCTTTATGATGCCCGCCATTTTGCTCTCGGGCTATGTCTCGCCGGTGGAGAACATGCCGGTCTGGCTGCAGAACTTAACCTGGGTGAATCCGATCCGGCACTTCACCGATATCACCAAGCAGATCTATCTCAAGGATGCGAGTCTGGATATTGTCTGGGGGAGTTTGTGGCCGCTACTGGTGATAGCGGCCGTGACGGGTTCAGTGGCGTACGCGATGTTTAGGCGGAATATCGCGTAGCTTTTTGTCTTTGGTTAACAGTGAAACGATCGCGGGCCCAGCAAGGATAGCCAGCCCTGCGACAGCCAGCAAAAAGTTGTTTTGCAGCACGCGGGACAACAGCCACAGCACAATCAATGCCGCGCCAAAATACCAGGTGGTGGTGAGCTCTTCGAGCACATCCGCCACTTCGCGCCAGCGCGCTTCATGATGACGCTGTAAAAAGAGCATCAACAGGACAGTCACGCCGTACAGCACGCATAATCCTAAGCCGACCCGCACCAGGGTACCGCTCATCCAGGCCATCACCAGCACGGCCACCACCAATAAATGCAACATAATCTGCCAGCAACTCAGGCCGGTTGCGACGCGTATGCGTTGTTGCCACTTCATGGCACTCTCCTGAAGGATTTTACTCTGCCTGTTCAGACTATCGCACTTTACGGAAAATTCCGTAACACAGCACCTTTTTGTGACGACGACTACACTTTATTTTCATCAGGATAGTGACGCGGGAAGGAGTGTATGGCCCAACAAACCCGGCATTTTTCGCTTAAAGTGTTAACAATCAATATTCATAAAGGATTCGCGGCTTTTAACCGCCGTTTCATTCTGCCCGAACTGCGTGACGCTGTACGAACCGTCAGCGCGGATATCGTCTGCCTGCAGGAGGTGATGGGCGCGCATGAAGTGCATCCTTTGCATGTGGAAAACTGGCCCGATACCAGCCACTACGAATTTCTCGCCGACACCATGTGGAGCGACTACGCTTACGGGCGTAATGCCGTCTATCCCGAGGGGCATCACGGCAATGCCGTTCTCTCCCGCTACCCTATCGAACACTATGAAAATCACGATGTCTCGGTGGGCGAGAGTGAAAAACGTGGGCTGCTTTACTGCCGTGTCGCGATCCCGGAGCTGACCAGACCGCTGCATGTGGCCTCGGTCCACCTTGGCCTGCGCGAAGCTCACCGCCAGGCGCAGCTGCAGATGATGACCGAGTGGGTCAACGGCCTGCCAGAAGGGGAACCGGTGGTGGTCGCCGGTGATTTTAACGACTGGCGCCAGCGCGCCAACCATCCACTGAAAACGGGGGCCGGGTTAGAAGAGATCTTCACCCTTGCCCACGGCAGGCCCGCCCGTACCTTCCCGGTGAGATTCCCGCTGCTGCGTCTGGACAGGATCTATGTCAAAAACGCTCACGCCAGCAGCCCTACCGCGCTGGCCCTGAGCAACTGGCGTCACCTTTCCGACCATGCGCCGTTAAGTGCGGAGATTCATCTATGAAATGTTCATGGCAAAGCGGCAACCGGATAAAGCTGCTGGAAAATGGCGATCAATATTACCCGGCGGTTTTTGCCGCCATCGAGAAAGCGCAAAGCCGGGTACTGCTTGAAACCTTTATCTGGTTTGAAGACAACGTGGGGCGAAAACTGCATTCGGTGATCCTGCGGGCGGCCCAGCGCGGGGTACATATCGAAGTGCTGCTGGACGGCTACGGCTCCCCCGACCTCAGCGATGAATTCGTGGGGGAACTCACCTCAGCAGGCGTGGTATTCCGCTATTACGATCCACGCCCGCCTCTGCTGGGTATGCGCACCAACGTCTTCCGCCGCATGCACCGTAAAATTGTGGTGGTGGACGATCAGGTGGCCTTTGTGGGCGGGATTAACTACTCCGCGGAACATATGTCGGACTACGGTCCTGAAGCCAAGCAGGATTATGCCGTCCAGGTCGAAGGCCCGGTGGTACAGGATATTTTGCAGTTTGTCGTGGAAAACCTGCCCGGCAAAGCCGCAGTGCGTCGCTGGTGGAAGCGGCGTCATCGCGCCGAAGAGAATACCAAACCGGGCGAAGCGCAGGCGCTGTTTGTCTGGCGCGATAACGAAGAGCACCGGGACGATATTGAGCGGCACTATCTGAAGATGCTGACCAACGCCCGTCGGGAGGTGATCATCGCCAACGCCTACTTCTTCCCGGGCTATCGCCTGCTGCACGCCATGCGTAACGCAGCCCGGCGCGGCGTGCGGGTTAAGCTGATTGTGCAGGGCGAGCCGGATATGCCCATTGTGACCGTGGGCGCCCGCCTGCTCTACAACTATCTGGTGAAAGGCGGCGTCGAGATTTACGAATACCGCCGCCGTCCGCTGCACGGCAAGGTCGCGCTGATGGACGATCACTGGGTAACTGTCGGCTCCAGCAACCTTGATCCCCTTAGCCTGTCGCTGAATCTGGAGGCCAACCTGATTATTCACGATCGCGAGTTTAACCAGACCCTGCGTGACAATCTCACCGCCATCATCGCCGAGGATTGCGTCCGGGTGGATGAGTCGATGGTGCCGAAACGGACCTGGTGGAATCTGGGCAAAAGCGTGGTGGTGTTCCACTTCCTGCGCCATTTCCCGGCGCTGGTCGGCTGGTTGCCTGCACATACGCCTCAACTGGCGCAGGTCCCCCCGCCGGTACAACCCGAGATGGAGACTCAGGATCGCGTTGAGGCGAGCAACACGGGGGTAAAACCCTGATGAGCAAAAAACATTCGCGCTGGCGTCTGGCAAAAAAGATCCTCACCTGGGTATTTTTTATAGCCGTAGCAGTGCTGCTGGTGATTTACGCCAAAAAGGTCGACTGGGGCGAGGTGTGGAAGGTCATCCGCGACTACGACCGTGTATCGCTGATGGGCGCCGTGGCGCTGGTGATACTGAGCTTCCTGCTGTATGGCTGTTACGACCTGCTGGGACGAGTCTACTGCGGGCATAAGCTGGCCAAGCGCCAGGTTATGCTGGTGTCGTTTATCTGCTACGCCTTTAACCTGACCCTGAGTACCTGGGTGGGCGGCATCGGGATGCGTTACCGCCTTTACTCCCGCCTGGGGCTACCCAGCAGCACCATCACCCGCATCTTCTCTCTGAGTATTACCACCAACTGGCTGGGTTACGTCCTGCTGGGCGGCGTAATCTTCACCGCGGGCGTGGTGCAGTTGCCCGCTCACTGGTATATCGATCAGTCGACGCTGCGCATTATTGGCATCGTGCTGCTGCTGGTGATTGGGTTCTATCTGTGGGCCTGCGCGTTCGCTAAGCGGCGCCATGTGACCATCAAAAAGCAAAAGCTGGTACTTCCCTCCTGGCGTTTTGCGCTGGCGCAGATGGGCATTTCCGCCGCCAACTGGATGGCGATGGGGGCCATTATCTGGCTGCTGATGGGTGAAGATATCAACTACTTCTTCGTGCTGGGTGTGCTGCTGGTGAGCAGTATCGCCGGGGTGATTGTCCATATTCCTGCCGGGATTGGGGTGCTGGAAGCGGTGTTTATCGCCCTGTTAGCGGGAGAGCATGTCTCTCACGGCACCATCATCGCCGCCCTGCTGGCCTATCGTATGCTCTATTATTTCCTGCCTCTGGGGCTGGCGACGGTCTGTTATCTGGTGCTGGAGAGCCGGGCGAAGAAGTTGCGGGCCAAAAACGAACAACAGATGGCGAAGTAATGGCGGGATTGGCCGGGTGGCGCTGCGCTTACCCGGCCTACGGTGTTGTGGGCCCGGCAAGCGAAGCGCCGCCGGGCAAGGCAATCAACGACGGTTGCCAAAGATGCGCAGCAGCATCAGGAACAGGTTGATGAAGTCCAGATAGAGCGTCAGCGCCCCGAGAATAGAGTATTTACGCAGATTTGAGCTGTCGCGCACGTCAATCTGCTCGCCAATGTTTTTCAGCTTCTGGGTGTCATAGGCCGTCAGCCCGACAAAGACAATCACCCCGATATAGGTCACCGCCCACATCAGCGCTTCACTCTTCAGCCAGAAGTTCACCAGCGATGCCAGCACGATACCAATCAGCGCCATAAACAGCATGTTGCCAAAGCCGCTCAGGTCGCGTTTGGTGGTGTAGCCGTAAAGGCTCATCGCACCAAACATCCCACCGGCCACCACAAAGGTGCTGGCGATGGAGGAGTAGGTGTAGACGAGGAAAATACTGGAGAGCGTCAGGCCGGTCAGCGCCGAATAGAGCATAAACAGCGTGGTGGCCATCCCTGCGCTGAGCTTATGCACCAGCCCGGAGAGGACAAACACCAGCGCCAGCTGGGCGATGATCAGGCCAAAGAAGGTGATTTTGCTGGAGAAGACAAACATCATCACCGCAGGGGTGTTGGCGGAAAACCACGCGACAAAGGCGGTAAGCAGCAGGCCGCAGGTCATCCAGCCATAGACCTGGGCCATGTAGGTTTGCAGCCCGGTACGGCTCTGCTGCACGATGGAATCGGAACGGGGAAATCTGTCCATAACACACTCCTTTTTAAGTGGACACACTGTTAAAGCCTAACACATCCCGGCAATCCGGCTACCAGCGGTTGGCGGCTTCCTTGTCGCTGTTGCGGGACTCGACCCAGCGATCGCCCTCCGGGGTCGCTTCGCGCTTCCAGAACGGGGCGCGGGTTTTGAGATAATCCATAATAAACTCACCCGCCGCAAAGGCGCTGCCGCGATGGGCGCTGGTGACGCCAACGAAGACGATCTCCTCCCCCGGCCACATCTCGCCGATGCGGTGGATCACGGTCACGCGGCCGAGCGGCCAGCGCTGACGCGCCTGCTCAACGATCTCCGCTAGCGCTTTTTCCGTCATGCCAGGATAGTGCTCAAGGGTCAGCGCTTTTACGCTGTCGCCGAGATTATGGTTACGCACCTTGCCGGTGAAGGTGACCACCGCGCCATCTTCGTCACGCTCAGCAAGCCAGTTATACTCCGTGCCGACGTTAAAACGCGCCTGTTCGACCAGGATTTTGGTGTCACTCATTTCAGCCCCCGGTCACCGGTGGGAAGAAAGCCACCTCATCGCCCGGTTTGACCGGATGCGTGAACTCCACCAGCGTCTGGTTCACCGCCGCCAGCAGTTTGCTCGCGTCCAGCGCCAGCGCCCAGCGGTCGCTTTGCGCCGCCAGATGCGCCCGCAGCGCTTCGACGTTTTCCACCTCGATATCCAGCGTCAGGCTGTCGGTATTCACCAGCTCGCGCACCTGCGCAAAAAACAGTACTTTAATCATTCTCTTGTGCCCTGAAATCACCCGATTTTCCCCCGCTTTTCGCCAGCAGGCGAACCGGGCCAATAACCATGTCTTTCTGCACCGCTTTGCACATGTCATAGATGGTTAACGCCGCCACGGAGGCGGCAGTTAAGGCTTCCATTTCCACGCCGGTTTTCCCGGTCAGGCGGCACAATGATTCGATGCGCACCCGGTTGTGCTCCGGCTCGGCCCGCAGGTTGACCTCCACTTTGCTGAGCATCAGCGGATGGCACAGCGGGATCAGATCCCAGGTGCGTTTCGCCGCCTGGATCCCGGCGATCCGCGCCGTAGCGAAGACGTCCCCTTTGTGGTGGCTGCCGTCAAGGATCATTGCCAGCGTTTCGGGAAGCATGGTGACGAACGCTTCCGCGCGGGCTTCACGCACGGTTTCGGCCTTGGCGGAGACATCCACCATATGGGCTTCGCCCGCGGCGTTAATGTGGGTCAGTTGCGACATAGCTTATTTCTTCAGGTGAGGATGGAAATTACACGGACGCGTGCGGGCATCCAGCTGCGGGGCAATGATATTTTCCCACGCGGTGCGGCACGCTTTGGTGGAGCCTGGCATGGCGAAAATCACCGTGTTGTTGGCGATCCCTGCGACAGCACGCGATTGCAGGGTGGAGGTGCCAATCTCTTCAAACGAGAGCATGCGGAACACCTCGCCGAAGCCTTCTATCTCGCGATCGAAGAGCGGCAGCAGCGCTTCCGGGGCCTGATCGCCTGCGGTAAAACCGGTGCCGCCGGTGATCAGCACCACCTGGACGTTATCGCTGGCGATCCAGCGCGACACTTCCGCGCGAATGGCGTAGCGGTTCTCTTTGACGATGGCCTTGTCGACGATCTGATGCCCGGCCTCGTGGGCTGCATCGCGCAGCCAGTGGCCGGAGGTGTCATCCTCTTCGCCGCGGCGTTCAGAAACGGTAAGAATAGCAATACGCGTCGGGATAAATTCAGCGCTTACCTGACTCATCTTCTGGTTCCTTGTAGCGATTACCCGCCAATGTATGACAGGTTCTGGGTGATCCCGGTGTTGCCCTGATGCAGGAAGTGGGTCTGTTTTTTGTGCATCAGCGCCTCAGAAATGCGTGCTTCCAGCGCCGCCTGCTGCGCATCATCGGCCAGCAGATCGCGCAGGTCGACGCCGCCGTCGCCAAACAGGCAGAGGTGCAGCTTGCCCACCGACGAGACGCGCAGGCGGTTACAGCTGGCACAGAAGTCTTTTTCATACGGCATGATAAGGCCAATCTCCCCTTCGTAGTCGGGGTGACAAAAGACCTGCGCCGGGCCGTCGCTGCGCTGGCGAAGCTGGTGGATCCAGCCGCGTTTAAGCAGCTCATCGCGCAATACCATGCCGGAGATGTGATGACGGGAGAAGAGGTCGCTGCCCTCGCCGGTTTCCATCAGCTCAATGAAGCGCAGCTGAATGCGGCGGGGTTTGATCCACGCCAGGAAGGTATCCAGTTGATGATGGTTCACATCGCGCATCAGCACGGTGTTGACCTTCACCTTGTCGAAGCCGGCCGCAAAGGCCGCGTCGATGCCTTCCATCACCTGGTGGAATTTATCCTGTCCGGTGATGGCGTGAAACTGGCGGGCATCCAGGCTGTCGACGCTGACGTTGATGGCGGTCAGCCCCGCGTCGCGCCACTGCGCGACATCGCGCGCCAGACGATAGCCATTGGTGGTGACCGCAATCTGGCGGATGGCGTCGTTTTCACGTACCGCCGCGATGATATCGGTGAAGTCCCGGCGCAGCGAGGGTTCGCCGCCGGTAAGACGGACCTTCTCCGTTCCCATGGCGGCAAACGCGCGCGTGACGCGGCGCACTTCGTCCACGGAGAGAAAGCCGTTATTGGTGACGCTGCCAGGCTTATAGCCATCCGGCAGGCAGTAGGTGCAACGGAAGTTGCACACATCGGTAATCGACAAACGCAGGTAAAAAAACTTACGCGCGAATGCATCGGTAAGTTGTGAAGCCATGTACACCTTTCCTGATACGGGAGGCACAGTCATTTCTTCCTGTACCCTGGTGGCAAAAGCGCCACGGCCAGAGCGCCATATCTGTCGACACAGGCGCAAAGGCTAGAGTGTATGTTTTCAATGATGAAAACGTGGTTATGTCGATAGTAGCGTGTTAAAGCGAGTTTCGCTATCGTCGACTTACGCTATATAAATGTGTATATAACGAGCTAATCGTGCCATTTCGGTTCAGAATACGTCATTATCACATTTTTGCATTGATATACGTCATTTTGCGCGGGTCGCAGCATCGTCATTTAGGAGTAGTTGCGTTACTGTTTACATGTTGGTCTTAATAAGGAATTTTTATGCGCAATCGCACTTTTGCGGATCTTGACCGGGTGGTCGCTCTCGGCGGAGGCCACGGACTGGGCCGGGTCATGTCCTCCCTGTCATCGCTCGGCTCCCGCCTGACAGGGATCGTCACGACCACCGATAATGGCGGCTCAACCGGGCGCATCCGCCGCTCCGAAGGCGGCATCGCCTGGGGAGACATGCGCAACTGCTTAAATCAGCTTATCACGGAACCGAGCGTGGCTTCGGCCATGTTTGAGTATCGTTTTGCCGGTAATGGCGAACTTTCCGGGCATAACCTTGGAAATCTGATGTTAAAGGCGCTGGATCACCTCAGCGTCCGGCCTCTGGAGGCGATCAATTTAATTCGCAACCTGCTTAAAGTGGACGCCTTTCTCATCCCCATGTCCGAACTTCCGGTTGATTTGATGGCAATCGACTGCAACGACCATGAAGTGTATGGCGAGGTAAATATCGATCAGCTTGCCCTGCCCCCGAAAGAGCTGATGCTCTACCCCACTGTCCCGGCGACCCGCGAAGCAGTAGAAGCGATTGGTGAAGCGGATCTGATCCTCATCGGCCCCGGCAGTTTTTACACCAGCCTGATGCCGCTCCTGCTGATTAAAGAGCTGGCCCAGGCGCTGCGGCGCACGCCCGCCCCGGTAGTCTATATCGGCAATCTGGGTCGCGAGCTCAGCCCGGCCGCCGCCGGGCTTTCGCTGGCCGCAAAGCTGGCGCTGATGGAGCAGTATGTCGGTAAAAAGATCGTCGATGCGGTAGTGGTCGGGCCGAAAGAGGATATCTCAGGTATGGAAGGCCGGGTGGTGGTGCAGGAGCCGCTCGAAGCAAGCGACATCAAGTACCGCCACGATCGGCATCTGCTGCGCGTGGCGCTGGAGAGAGCGATTCAGGCGTTGGGTTAGCTTGTACGGCCTGTAATGCCCGGTGGCGCTTCGCTTACCGGGCCTACAGGCAGAGTGCCGTTGTTGAGCCAGTAAGCGCCACCGGGTACAAACTACGACGCGGCGATGAATAAATCCCGTAGCTGATGCAGCTGGTCGCGGATCTGCGCCGCCTCTTCGAACTCCAGGTTCTGTGCGTGCTGCATCATCTGCCCTTCCAGCTCGTGGATTTTCTGCTGCAGCGCTTTCGGCGTCAGGGCCACGGTATCGGCCTCAACCGGTGAGCGCGACTTGCCGCGTCCCTTGGTTTTGGTTTTCGCGATATTCTGGCCAAGCTGCAGGATATCCACCACCTTCTTGTTGAGCCCCTGCGGAACAATCCCGTGCTCTTCGTTATAGCGCTGCTGCTTCTCGCGACGGCGTTCGGTTTCGCCGATCGCTTTCGCCATCGACGGGGTGATCTTATCCCCGTAGAGAATCGCTTTACCGTTAACGTTTCGCGCCGCACGACCAATGGTCTGGATCAGCGAGCGCTCGGAACGCAGGAAGCCCTCTTTGTCGGCGTCCAGAATCGCCACCAGCGACACTTCTGGCATATCCAGCCCCTCACGCAGCAGGTTGATCCCCACCAGCACGTCGAACTCGCCAAGACGCAGATCGCGGATAATTTCCATGCGCTCCACGGTGTCGATATCCGAGTGCAGATAGCGCACCTTCTCACCGTGCTCTTCGAGGTATTCGGTCAGGTCTTCCGCCATCCGCTTGGTCAGGGTCGTCACCAGCACACGCTCGTTAATGGCCGACCGGGCGCGGATTTCCGAGAGCAAGTCATCCACCTGGGTGGCCACCGGACGCACTTCGATAATCGGATCCAGCAGGCCGGTCGGACGCACCACCTGATCCACCACCTCGTCGCCCGATTTCTCCAGCTCGTAGTTGCCTGGCGTTGCGGAGACGTAGATAGTTTGCGGCGCCAGCGCCTCGAACTCTTCAAACTTCATTGGACGGTTATCCAGCGCCGACGGCAGGCGGAAGCCGTACTCCACCAGGGTCTCTTTACGCGCCCGGTCGCCACGATACATCCCGCCAATCTGCGGAATGGTGACGTGGGATTCATCCACCACCAGCAGGCCATCCGCCGGCAGGTAGTCAAACAGGGTTGGCGGCGCTTCGCCCGGCCCACGGCCAGAGAGATAGCGCGAGTAGTTTTCGATACCGGAGCAGTAGCCCAGCTCGTTCATCATCTCGAGATCGAACTGGGTACGCTGGCTGATACGCTGCTCTTCCAGCAGCTTGTTATTTTCTAACAGCACCCTGCGACGATCCGCCAGTTCAACCTTGATGTCCTCCATCGCCTGCACGATGCGCTCGCGCGGGGTGACATAGTGGGTTTTTGGGTAGACCGTGAAGCGCTGAATGGTCGATTCCACATGGCCGGTCAGCGGGTCGAACAGCGACAGCCGCTCCACCTCTTCATCGAAAAGCTCGACGCGCAGCGCGAAGTCGTCCGACTCCGCCGGGAAGATGTCGATCACTTCGCCGCGCACGCGAAACGTACCGCGCTGGAACGCCTGATCGTTACGGGTGTACTGCAGCTCGGCCAGGCGACGCAAAATGGCGCGCTGATCGATAATCATCCCCACGGTCAGGTGCAGCATCATCTTCAGGTAGAGATCCGGGTCGCCGAGGCCGTAGATGGCCGATACCGAGGCCACCACCACCACGTCACGGCGCTCAAGCAGCGCCTTGGTCGCGGACAGACGCATCTGCTCAATATGCTCGTTCACCGAGGCATCCTTCTCGATAAAGGTGTCCGAGCTGGGAACGTAGGCTTCCGGCTGATAGTAGTCGTAGTACGACACGAAGTACTCCACCGCATTCTCGGGGAAGAACTCTTTCATCTCGCCGTAGAGCTGCGCCGCTAGGGTTTTGTTCGGGGCGAGCACCATTGTGGGGCGCTGGAGATCGGCGATCACATTAGCGACGGTGAAGGTTTTACCCGACCCGGTTACCCCCAGCAGCGTCTGGTGCGCAAGCCCATCCTCCAGCCCCTCTTTCAGACGGCGAATCGCTTCAGGCTGATCGCCGGAGGGACGAAAAGCGGAATTCAGTTTGAACGGTTTACTCATGAACGGCGACCTGATGATGGTTGATACGGCAGGTGAGTAATTTTACTCTTGATGGCTATTTTTGCCAGTAAATTATACTGGACATAAACACAGTGGCAACCGCGACGTTTTGTGCCACCCTGGGCAAGAATCAAACGAAGCTGCACAAAATTTCGCCTGCGGCGGGATAAAATTCCATCAATGCACGGTTATCCCCAGAACTTTTTATTTTTTAACATTTGTCAAGGCGAGACGCCGAACTTAAGCGCATTATCGTGACCGTTTAATGACAAAGATTGATTTTATTTAACGGATTGATTCCATTTATTATTTTCAAAAAGACGCGTTTCGCAGCAATTCAGGCGCAGGCCGCGTATTCTCTCGCTTACCCCGCGTTTTCTAACTCTAATGCACATGGTTATCCACAGGAATAGTGGATAACTGCCTCCAGCCCATACGGAGCGTGACTCGGCTAATTCCCGGTTTTTACCCACAGCGAGACGGTAAAAAATTTTTATGACCCAATTTTGGCGATCTTATGACAATAAAACGTTCACCCACCAGTGAGACATTGTTCACATTTTAACCAAAATAGTACCTGCACCAGGTGAATCATACGGGGCACCGGCGCAGTGCATCCCCCTCTCCTCGCAGCGCTTATTTTTGCGCCTAATCTGAAAAAAGGCGGTTTAAACGCTATTTTTTGGCCAGTGGCAAGAGTCTTGCAGAGTATCAGGGGACACTGATGTCTGAAAAGGAGTAAGACCATGTTGAGCCTGCGTGCCGTTAATCAGTATTACGGGGATCGCCACACCCTGTGGAACGTTGACCTCGATCTGCCGCCCGGCGTCTGTACCGGGGTGGTCGGGCTGCCCGGAATGGGGAAAACCACCCTCGTAAACTGCATTGCCGGCCTGCTGCCTATCGCCAGCGGTACGATGATCTGGCAAGACGCCGGAGCCTCGCCTTGTGAGTGGCTTCCGGGAACCGAAATTGGCTTTGTCCCACAGGACAGGCGGATTTTTTCCCAGCTGACGGTAGAAGAGAACCTGCATATCGCGCGGATGGCAAAAGGGAGTGTAGGCGGGTCGGTGAGCAGCGAAATTTTTGAGTTCTTTCCGGAACTTTACCCGCTACGCCAGCAGCGGGCGTCAGGGCTGAACGACGACCAGCAGTACCAGCTGGCACTGGCGAACGCGCTGGTCACCCGCCCTCGCCTGCTGATCCTCGACGAGCCCAGCCGTGGCGCCAGCCCGCTGTTTAGCATCAGGCTGGCGCAGCTGCTGCTGAGGTTTAACCGCGAACTGGGGCTAACGGTGCTGCTGGCCGAGCAGCACCTGTCGCTGATCCGCCGGGTGGCGGAGCGCTTCTGCCTGCTATACCGCGGGCGAAACGTGGCCCAGGGCCGCGTCAGCGAGCTGGATGACCCGCTTATTGCCCACTGGATGGGGCCGACGGCGCCAGTGCGCTGAGAGAGAGATAACGCCCGATATCCGCCGTGTCGGCCTGCTCGCCAAGCCAGGGGATCTCACCCAGCAGCGGTGCAGGCAGTACGCGTTTCAGCGTCGCCATGTATTCGCCATGACGTTTGCCGGGGGCCGCCACCCCGTTAGCCACCCAACCCGCAACATGCAGCCCCGCCTGGCGGATTGCCTGGGCGGTGAGCATGGCGTGGTTGATGCAGCCCAGCTTCACCCCCACCACCAGGATCACCGGCAGGCGCTCGGCGATCGCCCAGTCGGCGAAGGTCTGCTCCGGGGAGAGCGGCGTAAACCAGCCGCCCGCCCCTTCCACCAGCACCCAGTCGGCCTGGCTTTCCAGCGCGCATAGCCCGGCTGAAAGCACGCTAAACTCGATGGGACGCTGCTCTTCCGCGCTGACAATATGCGGCGAGGTGGGCTCGGCGAAGGTGTAAGGGTTCACCTCCGGGTAGCTGAGCGCCACGCTGCTGTTGCGCTGTAGCGCCAGCGCATCGCTGTTACGCAGCCCTTCCGCGGTCATTTCGCTGCCCGAGGCCACGGGCTTATACCCGGCGGTGTTGCGCCCCAGCATCCGCGCCGCCTGTAGCAGGGCAGTGCTGGCGACGGTTTTTCCGACCTCGGTGTCGGTGCCGGTGACAAAATAGCGTTCAGTCACGTTCGATAATCCCATGAAAAAGTTGATAAGAGAGCGGGTATTTGCCATCACGCTGCGGCCAGGCCTGCGCCAGGTTCTGCAGCTGTCCTCGGGTTAAGGGCCTGGCGGCCCGACCGGCGTGCAGATGGGTAGCGCCGATCCCCTTCAGGGAGTGCATGGCGCCAAGCGCATCGTCAAAGTGCAGCGTGATTGTCTGGACCGCACAGCGGTGCCGCCAGCCACTGAGGGCATTATTTACCTCTTCCCGGCTCAGAAAGCGGTTGGTGTGCGGCTGCGTGTCTACCGCCTGCCAGGCCTGCTTCAGCTCCGGCAGGGAGCCGTTCAGCAGCGTGGTAAAGGCCACCCTGCCTCCGGGCTTCGCCACGCGCCAGAGCTCCGCCAGCGCCTGCGGCAGGCTGGCGCACCACTGCACCGCCAGATGGCTCCAGACCAGGCTGAACTGCGCATCCGCCAGCGGAATGGCTTCGATATCCGCCTGCAGATAGTGGTCGGCCGCCCGGTTGCGGCGCGCTTCGTCCAGCATCGGGGCGCTGAGATCCATCGCCGTCACCACGCTGCCACTTCTGCGCCAGGCGAGGCTGTTGCTGCCCGGGCCACAGCCGGCGTCCAGCACGCTGGGGAAGGTGTTTTCTGCGAGCAGCGCCCGCAGCCCGTCGGCACTTTGCCGCTGGAGCGCGTCGTGACGGGAATAGCTCTGCGCCGCCCGGCCAAAGGCGGCGGCAATGGCCTGTTTATTCACTTGCGACATGCAGCGCCTCCAGTAACGCGGTGATGTCTGCCGCTTCATGGGCCGCCGTCAGGGTCAGGCGTAAGCGCGCCGTGCCCGCCGGTACGGTGGGCGGACGAATGGCCGTCACCCAGATCCCCTTCTCTCTGAGGGTCTGTGCCAGATGCAGGGCGCGCGCGTTTTCGCCCACAATTAGCGGCTGAATGGCGCTTTGCGACGCGGTGATCTCAAGCGGAAGACCGCTCACGCCTGCGCGGAACTGGCTGATAAGTGCCGAGAGCCGCTGCCGCCGCGCATCGCCTTCGTCGCTGCGAATAAGGTTAAAGGCTGCCAGGAGCGCCACCGCCTGGGCAGGGGGCATGCTGGTGCTGTAGATGAGATGGCGGGCAAACTGCAACAGATAGTCGGCCACCGGGTCGCTGCACAGTACCGCCGCGCCGCTGATACCCACGCCTTTGCCAAAAGTCACCACCAGCAGCTCGGGTTTGACGCCCTGATGTGCCGCACTGCCGCGCCCTTCTGGCCCGGTGACGCCAATGCCGTGGGCATCGTCCACCAGCAGCCAGCTGCCCTTACGCCGGGCCGCCGCATGGATATCGACCAGCGGGGCGCTGTCGCCATCCATGCTGAAGATCCCCTCGGTCACCACCAGTTGCTGGCCCTCGCAGGGTTTATCCAGCAGCGAAGCGAGCTGAGCGGCATCGTTATGGGCGAAGCGCCGGAGCTGGGCCGGGCTGTGACTGGCCGCTTCCAGCAGGGAGGCGTGGCTTAAACGGTCGGCCACGATGCGATCGTCCTTGCCGGTCAGGGCTGCAATCAGCGTCTGATTGGCAGCAAAGCCGGAGATAAACAGCAGCGCCCGCGGGTAACCGAGCCAGTCGGCAAGTTGCTCCTCCAGCGCCCGGTGCGCGCGGGTATAGCCGCTGACATGGCCGGAGCCGCCGCTGCCCACGCCATACTGCTCCGCCCCCTGTTGCCAGGCGCGGATAAGGGCCGGATGCTGGCTCAGGCCGAGATAGTCGTTGCTGGAAAAATTAGAGTAGCGCCGCTGGTCGCAGGTGAGAAAACGGCCTGCGCCGTTCTCCACCGGGGTGCGCACGCGCAGCGCATCGGCCGCCCGACGGGCGTCGAGGGCGGCATCAATACGTTGCTGCCAGGTCATAGCGTCGCCGCGTTGTAAAACTGGTCGGTATCGGCGTTGAAAAGCTGCTGTTCCAGCTGGTGCTGCTGTTCGTTATCGCCGGTGAGAACCGCGGTCTGCTGCGGATTCAGCCCCAGCTTGCGGAACAGCTGGACATCTTTGTCCTCTTCCGGGTTGGGGGTAGTGAGCAGCTTGCAGCCGTAGAAGATGGAGTTAGCCCCGGCCATAAAGCACATCGCCTGGGTCTGCTCGTTCATCTGCTCGCGGCCCGCGGAGAGGCGCACGTAAGAGGTCGGCATCATCACCCGCGCCACCGCAATGGTGCGGATAAAGTCAAAGGCGTCGACATCGTCATTGTCCGCCAGCGGGGTACCCTTCACCTTCACCAGCATGTTGATCGGCACGCTTTCCGGCGGGGTCGGCAGGTTCGCCAACTGCAACAGCAGACCGGCGCGGTCGGTCACCGTTTCGCCCAGACCCACGATGCCACCCGAGCAGACCTTAATGCCCGCCTCACGCACTTTATCCAGCGTGTCCAGCCGCTCCTGGTAGGTACGGGTGGTGATGATGTTGCCGTAGAACTCCGGGGAGGTATCAAGGTTGTGGTTGTAATAATCGAGCCCCGCCGAGGCCAGGCGCTGCGCCTGGCTGTCGTCCAGCGTGCCGAGGGTCATGCAGGCCTCCAGGCCCATCGCCTTAACGCCCTGCACCATCTGTTCGAGGTAAGGCATGTCGCGCTCGTGCGGGTTTTTCCACGCCGCGCCCATGCAGAAGCGGGTCGACCCGGCGTTTTTCGCCTGACGCGCCGACTCCAGTACCTGCTCCACCTCCATCAGCCGCTCGGATTCGAGGCCGGTTTTGTAGCGCGCACTTTGCGGGCAGTATTTACAGTCTTCCGGGCAGGCGCCGGTCTTGATCGACAGCAGCGTACTGACCTGAATCTGCTGCGGATCGAAATGCTGACGGTGGATCTGCTGCGCTTCAAACAGCAGTTCAAGGAGGGGTTTTTCAAATAATGCAGTGACTTGCGACATTGTCCAGCGAGTCTGGTGAGCCATGGGGCATCTCCAAAGGGGTTTAGTTCAGCGTGGTTTCGGTTTATGCTTGTAAACCTAAATGTTTTCAAAATGGTTTACAAGTCGATTATGACAACGGACGATCTCGCCTTCGATCGGCAACATATCTGGCATCCTTACACCTCCATGACCCAGCCCCTGCCGGTTTATCCGGTGACGGAAGCCCACGGCTGCGAGCTGACGCTGGCCAGCGGCGAGCAGCTGGTAGACGGCATGTCCTCCTGGTGGGCGGCCATTCACGGCTACAATCACCCCCGGCTGAACGCCGCGATGAAAGCGCAGATTGACCGCATGTCGCACGTGATGTTCGGCGGGATCACCCATCCTCCCGCGGTAGATCTCTGCCGTCGGCTGGTGGCGATGACCCCCGACGCGCTGGAGTGCGTATTCCTGGCCGACTCCGGCTCGGTGGCGGTGGAGGTGGCGATGAAAATGGCCCTGCAGTACTGGCACGCCAAAGGCGAATCCCGCCAGCGGTTCCTCACCTTCCGCAACGGCTATCATGGCGACACCTTCGGGGCGATGTCGGTGTGCGATCCCGACAACTCGATGCACAGCCTGTGGAAGGGCTACCTGCCGGAAAACCTCTTTGCCCCGGCGCCGCAGAGCCGCTTTGACGGCGAGTGGGATGAGATGGACATGGTGGGCTTTGCCCGCCTGATGGCGGCCCATCGCCACGAGATTGCCGCGGTGATCCTTGAGCCCATCGTGCAGGGGGCGGGCGGCATGCGTATCTACCATCCGGAATGGCTGAAGCGCATCCGCAGGATGTGCGACCGGGAAGGTATCCTGCTCATTGCCGACGAGATTGCCACCGGCTTCGGGCGCACCGGCAAACTGTTCGCCTGCGAGCATGCGGGGATTACGCCGGACATTCTCTGCCTCGGCAAAGCCCTGACCGGCGGCACCATGACCCTCTCCGCCACCCTTACCACCCGCCTGGTGGCCGAGACCATCAGCAACGGCGAGGCGGGCTGCTTTATGCACGGCCCGACCTTTATGGGTAACCCGCTGGCCTGCGCCGTCGCCAGTGAAAGTCTGGCATTGCTGGAGAGCGGCGAGTGGCAGACCCAGGTGGCCGCCATCGAAGCCCAACTGAAGGATGAACTGGCGGCGGCGCGGGAGGCAGAATGTGTCGCCGACGTGCGGGTGTTGGGGGCCATCGGCGTCGTTGAAACGACCCAGCCGGTGAACATGGCCGAGCTGCAACGCTTCTTTGTAGCGCGCGGCGTCTGGGTGCGGCCGTTCGGCAAGCTAATCTATTTGATGCCGCCGTATCCGATCAGCCGTGACCAGCTCAGCAAGCTGACCGCCGCGGTGGTGGATGCCGTACAGGAACCTGCGCACTTTGCGATCTAGTTTATGCGTTACACTTCTGGCTGAGCTTATTACGGAGGAACAGTATGAAACTCATCAGTAAGGATCTGCGCGACGGCGATAAACTGCCGCTGCGCCACGTGTTTAACGGTATGGGTTACGAGGGAGATAACATCTCTCCGCATCTGGCGTGGGACGAGGTGCCGCCGGGCACCAAAAGTTTTGTCGTCACCTGCTACGATCCCGATGCGCCTACCGGCTCCGGCTGGTGGCACTGGATTGTCGCCAATATCCCGGCCGATATCCGCGTCCTGCCGCAGGGCTCCGGCTCCTCGCTGGTAGCGCTGCCGGAGGGTGCCGTAGAGACCCGCACCGATTTTGGCAAAGCGGGATATGGCGGCGCAGCGCCTCCTAAGGGCGAAACCCATCGCTATATCTTCACGGTGCATGCGCTGGACGTGGAAAAAATCGAGGTGGATGAAGAGGCGAGCGGTGCGATGGTGGGCTTTAACGTCCATTTCCATACTCTGGGAAGTGCCTCCATTACGGCGATGTACAGTTAAATAAAAAAACCGGCACATTGGCCGGTTTTTTTGTAGGCCCGGTAAGTGAAGCGCCACCGGGCATGTTTTACAGGAAGGCCGGTAACAACCCAACCAGACTGCCTTTATCCAGCAGCCCCATCGCCGCATCAATATCCGGGGCGAAGAAGCGATCGTCATCATAGTGCGCCACCTGCTCCCGCAGGATATGACGCGCCTGCTCCAGCAGCGGGCTGGAGGTGAGGCCATCACGCAAATCGCAGCCCTGCGCTGCCGCCAGCCACTCGACCGCCAGCACGCCACGGGTATTGTCCGTCATCTCCCACAAACGACGGCCTGCTGCCGGGGCCATTGAGACATGGTCTTCCTGGTTGGCGGAGGTGGGCAGGCTGTCCACGCTGTGCGGGTGCGACAGCGCCTTGTTCTCGCTCGCCAGCGCCGCGGCGGTGACCTGAGCAATCATAAAGCCGGAGTTCACCCCGCCGTTGCGCACCAGGAACGGCGGCAGTTGGGACATATGTTTATCCATCATCAGCGCGATTCGGCGTTCAGAGAGCGCGCCGATTTCGGCAATCGCCAGGGCCAGGTTATCCGCCGCCATCGCCACCGGTTCGGCGTGGAAGTTGCCGCCGGAGACCACCTCACTTTCCGCCGCGAAGACCAGCGGGTTGTCGGAGACGGCATTGGATTCCACCAGCAGCACCTCTGCCGCCTGGCGCATCTGCGTCAGGCAGGCGCCCATCACCTGCGGCTGACAGCGCAGGGAGTAGGGATCCTGCACCTTGTCGCAGTTGTGATGCGACTCGGCAATGGCGCTGGTGTCGGTCAGAACGTGGCGGAACAGTGCCGCGGCGTCGATCTGCCCGCGCTGGCCGCGCACCTCGTGGATACGGGCATCAAACGGGCGCCGGGAGCCGAGCACCGCTTCGGTGGTCAGCGCCCCGCAGACCACCGCCGAGGCAAAGAGATCTTCGGCTTCAAACAGGCCGCGCAGGGCAAAGGCGGTGGAGGCCTGGGTGCCGTTCAGCAGGGCCAGCCCCTCTTTCGCCGCCAGCGTCACCGGGGCCAGCCCCGCTTTTTGCAGGGCAGTGGCGGCCGGGAGCCATTCGCCACGGTAGCGGGCTTTGCCTTCGCCGAGCAGGGTCAGAGACATGTGCGCCAGCGGCGCCAGATCGCCGGAGGCACCCACCGAGCCTTTGGCCGGGATCCACGGGTAGACGCCCGCATTGACCATGGCAATCAGCGCCTCAATCACGCTCAGGCGGATGCCGGAGAAACCGCGCGCCAGGCTGTTGATCTTCAGCACCATCATCAGGCGCACCATGTCATCATCCAGCGGCTCGCCCACGCCCGCCGCGTGGGACAGCACCAGCGAACGTTGCAGGTTTTCCAGATCGTGGGTGGCGATACGCGTCTGCGCCAGCAGGCCAAACCCGGTGTTGATGCCGTAGGCGGTGCGCCCTTCGGCGACAATGGCTTCCACGCAGGCGACGCTGTCGTTAATCGCCTTATGGGCCGCCTCATCGAGCGTGAGCTGGAGCGGCTGCTGCCAGATCTGGCGCAGCTGGGCCAGGGTCAGGGAGCCGGGCGTCAGGGTTAAGGCGTTCATCAGTGCTTTCCTTGTGTGGCCGCGATCATCGGCAGGTTGAGTCCCTGCTCTTTCGCGCAGTCGATGGCAATGTCATACCCGGCATCGGCATGGCGCATAACGCCTGTCGCCGGATCGTTGTGCAGGACGCGGGCAATACGGGCCGCGGCTTCATCGGTGCCGTCGCAGACGATCACCATCCCGGCATGCTGGGAGAAGCCCATGCCCACCCCGCCGCCGTGGTGCAGCGAAACCCAGGTGGCGCCGCTGGCGGTGTTGAGCAGCGCGTTCAGCAGCGGCCAGTCTGAGACCGCGTCGGAGCCGTCCTGCATCGCTTCGGTTTCGCGGTTCGGGCTGGCAACCGAGCCGGAATCGAGATGGTCGCGACCAATGACGATGGGCGCGGAGACTTCACCGCTGCGCACCATTTCGTTGAAGGCCAGGCCCAGCTTCTGGCGCCACTCCAGCCCGACCCAGCAGATCCGCGCCGGCAGTCCCTGGAAGTTGATGCGCTCGCGAGCCATGTCCAGCCAGTGATGGAGGTGCTCATCATCGGCGACAATCTCTTTCACTTTGGCGTCGGTTTTGTAGATGTCTTCCGGGTCGCCGGAGAGGGCTACCCAGCGGAACGGGCCGATCCCGCGGCAGAACAGCGGACGGATATAGGCCGGGACAAAGCCAGGGAAGTCAAAGGCGTTGGTCACGCCCATCTCTTTCGCCATCTGGCGGATGTTATTGCCGTAGTCGAAGGTCGGTACGCCCTGCTGGCTGAAGGCCAGCATCGCGTTAACGTGGTCAGCCATGGAACGCTTCGCCGCCAGCACGGTACCTTCCGGATCCTGCTGCGCTTTCTGCTGGTACTCTTCCCAGCTCCAGCCTTTTGGCAGGTAGCCGTGCAGCGGATCGTGGGCACTGGTCTGGTCGGTGACCAGGTCCGGGCGCACGCCGCGCGCCACCAGTTCCGGTACGATGTCGGCGGCGTTGCCGCACAGGGCAATGGAGACGGCCCGTCCCTCGGCGGTATATTTCTGGATGCGCGCCAGGGCGTCGTCAAGCGTGTCGGCCTGCTCATCGACGTAGCGGGTCCGCAGACGGAAATCGATGCGGCTCTGCTGGCACTCAATATTCAGGGAGCAAGCCCCCGCCAGTGTTGCCGCCAGCGGCTGTGCGCCGCCCATGCCGCCTAAGCCCGCGGTGAGCACCCAGCGGCCTTTCAGGGAGCCGTTATAGTGTTGGCGGCCTGCTTCAACAAAGGTCTCGTAGGTGCCCTGGACGATGCCCTGGCTGCCAATGTAGATCCAGCTGCCAGCGGTCATCTGGCCATACATCGTCAGCCCTTTCGCATCCAGCTCGTTGAAGTGTTCCCAGGTGGCCCAGTGCGGCACCAGGTTGGAGTTGGCGATCAGCACGCGCGGGGCGTTTTTGTGGGTTTTGAACACCCCGACCGGTTTGCCGGACTGCACCAGCAGGGTTTCGTCGCTTTCCAGTTCGGTAAGCGCGGCAACAATGGCGTCATAACACGCCCAGTTGCGCGCGGCGCGGCCAATCCCGCCATAGACCACCAGCTCGTGAGGGTTCTCCGCCACGTCGGGATCGAGGTTATTCATTAACATGCGCAGCGGGGCTTCGGTGAGCCAGCTTTTGGCAGTCAGCCGGGTGCCACGTGGGGCGCGGATCTCTTGCTGGCGAAACTTACCTGACGACATTGTGTGCTCCTCATTGGGGACAGAATATACAGTAAGATATACTTGTATAGACAAGTGCACACAAGACCGATTTTAACAATTACGATACATTTTTGTCATATTGCGTCAGCAATCACGCTTTTGGCTTATGACATGAAATGGCCCTGCAGCCGGTAGCGGTTGCCGGGGAACAGCAGCCGGGCATGGGAGACGATGTGGGAGGCTGACCAGGTGCGGCGGTGGATCAGCAGACAGGGATCGTGCTCTTTGATGCGCAGCAGCTCGCACTCCTTCGGCGTGGCCCGCACCGCCTCGACGATATGCTCCCCTTCCGTCAGCGGCGCAACCCGCGACAGATAAGCATGGGGCGTGGTGGTGGTGTAGTCCTGCTGAAGGTAGTCCGGCACCAGCGCGGCATTGACGCAGCGATCCTCTATCTGCACCGGGACGTCGTTTTCATAGTGCAGCATCAGGGAGTGAAAGATGCGCGATCCCTCTTTGACGTTCAATGCCACCGCCTGGGCGGCGCTGGCCTGCGTCTCTTCGAGGAACTGCACTTCACACCGGTGCTGATGGTTGCGGGAGGCGATCTCATCGGCAATGCTGCGGATCTCAAACAGTGCCGACTGCCCTTTTGGCTCGGCGACAAAGGTGCCGACCCCCTGCAGGCGCACCAGCAGCCCCTCATCGGTCAGCTCCCGCAGCGCGCGGTTGATGGTCATCCGGCTGAAGCCGAACTGGGCCACCAGCTCCGCCTCGGACGGGATACGATCGTGGGGACGCCAGACGCCGGTGGCGATCTGATGGCTGATCGCCTGCTTGACCTTTTCATAGAAAGGGGCTGGCGCACTTGCCTGCTGCTGCGGGGCGCGAGAGAACATAGCAATTCCTTAAGCCGTCATAAAAAATCGAGTATATACAAGCTTTATGCCCACCAGTGAGCGATTTGCCACGCCAGCCGTGCGGCGAGCTTCGCCCCCTGGCCGTCGCGATCGAAGCCGGGACTGAACTCAACCAGATCGGCCGCCTGCAGTTTGCCGCTGCGACAGATCTGCTCGATGACCGGGAGCAGATCCCGGGCGGGAACCCCCAGCGCGGCGGGGGCCGACACGGCGGGCATCTCCCCGGCAGGCATCACGTCGAGATCGATAGTCAGGTAGACACGGTCTGCCTGTTCAAGAAGCGTTGTGAGCGCGTCCAGCGCCTGCTGCCGGAAATCGAGATCCTCCACCAGCGTAACGTTCAGGCGCGCAGCCTCATCCCACAGCGCCTGGGTATTGGCCGCCCGGCTGACACCCAGACAGGCATAGTGAAACTCACGCTGCTGCGCGGCGCAGTACCGGGCCAGCTGGCGGAACGGCGTGCCGGAGGTCGCCTGACTGGCGTTTCGCAGATCGAGATGGGCATCGAGGTTGACGATCGCTACCCGCTCACCGGGAAAGGCATCCAGCACACCGCGACCATGGGCCCAGGCGGTTTCATGTCCGCCACCAAAAACCAGGGTGCGCATGCCCGCCTGCTGGCAGGCGGTGACCGTCTCGCTCAGCGCCTGCTGGGCCGCCTCCAGCGCATTGCCCTCTACACCAATGTTGCCCATATCCATCAGCCGATCGTGCCCCTGGTGGCTCGCCATGTTCGCCAGCGCACGGCGTAACACATCCGGCGCCTGTGCGGCACCGGGGCGGCCCTGATTGCGTCTGATCCCTTCGTCACAGGCGAAGCCAATCAGGGCGATACCGTCACCGGTCGGCGTTGGCGTGTCGCTAAGTTGCACGGTTTGAAACAGGCGCAGCGCGTTGCTGGCCTCGCTGCTGTCGTCACGGCCTTGCCAGACGTCCGGTGAAACCGGCTGCCACAGGCTCATACTGTTTTTCCTCTGAATACGCGCTGATAAAGCGGGTTACGCCCCGGCTCATAGACCATCTCCACCGGGTTTTTCGCATCCCAGATGGCCAGATCGGCGACAAACCCGGCCTTCAGCTGGCCGTGGGTCTCACCACGACCCAGCGCCTGCGCGGCATGCCGGGTGACACCTGCCCACGCCTCTTCCGGGGTTAAGCCAAACTGGACGCAGGCCATGTTCATCGCCAGATGCAGGCTGGCGAACGGACTGGTGCCCGGGTTGTAGTCGGTGGCGACCGCCATCGGTATCCCCCGCTGGCGTAACAGCGCAACCGGCGGGCGCTGTCGCTCCTGTAAAAAGTAAAATGCGCCGGGGAGTAAGACCGCCACGGTGCCGCTCTGCGCCATCGCGTCGACACCAGCCTCGTCAAGATATTCAATATGATCGGCGGAGAGCCCATGATAACGACTCACCAGTGCAGTGCCGCCGAGACTGGAGAGCTGCTCAACGTGGCCTTTAATGGGGATGCCCAGCGTCTGCGCCGCCTTGAACACTCGCTCGCTCTGTTCAGGCGTAAACCCGACATTTTCGCAGAAGACATCAACAGCTTCGAAGAGCCCTTTTTCCCACAGTGCAGGCAGCATATGCTGGCAAACATGGTCGATGTAGGCATCCGGATCGTGGCGATACGCCTTCGGCACGGCGTGCGCCGCCAGCAGCGTCGGGCTGATCTCCACCGGGTTGGTCTGCGCAAGACGCCGGGCCACGCGCAGCATCTTCTCTTCGGATTCGTCATCCAGGCCGTAACCTGATTTAATCTCAAGGGTGGTGACGCCCTCGCGCATTAAGCGCTGCAAGCGCTGCTGCGCGAGCTGTTCGAGCTGCTCAGGCGTGCTCTCCCGGGTGGCAGTGACCGTGGCGTTAATGCCGCCGCCCTGGGCGCTGATGGTCTGATAAGAGACCCCGTTGAGTCGCTGCTCCCATTCGGCGGCACGATCGCCGCCAAACACCAGATGCGTGTGGCAGTCGATCAGGCCCGGCGTCACCAGCCGCCCCTGTAAATCAATGGTATTGGGCAGATCCTCCGGCAGGTCATATTCCGGCACGATGGCCAGGATGGTCTCACCGCGCACAATCAATGCCCGGTTTTCCAGCAGGCCATAGGGGGTGTCGTGGTCGGGATCCAGCGTCGCGAGGCGCAGGTTACGCCAGATCAGATCGTCAGGATGAAGTTGCAGCATCGGGCTTCCACTTGTCATGGGTTGTATAGACATTTATTTTCATTCCTGTCGCCCTGTCAATCGCCTTTACCGAGATTGTTATTTATTTGTGACAACTTCCCCGCTAACCGCGGGAAGAAAAAGCAACTTTTTGCCTTTTATTCTTCCCGTTTCGCTCAACTTAGTATAAAAAAGCAGGCTATTTCAGTTGTCCCCCTATTGATATGTTTTGCAGGAGCTTCCCTTGAACATTTCCAGGATTTCTCGTCTGGCGCTGGCACTCGCATTTGGCGTGACGTTATCGGCGTGCAGCTCTACCCCGCCGGATCAACTGCCATCAGAGCAGGCTGCGCCGGGCACGGCTTCCCGTCCGATCCTCTCCGCTGACGAAGCGAAAAACTTCCAGCAGGCTCGCTACTTTACGGCCATGGATCCGAACGCGGCGCCGTGGAGTCCTTATGCCATCCGCCTGCCTGAGCAGCCGAACTTTGTGGTTGGCCCGGCGGGAACCCAGGGCGTGACGCACACCACCATCCAGGCGGCAGTCGATGCTGCCATCGCTAAGCACAGCAGCTCCCGTCAGTACATCGCCATTTTACCGGGCGAATACGAAGGTACCGTCTATGTGCCTGCTGCGCCGGGGAGCGTGACGCTCTACGGTACGGGTGAAAAACCAATTGATGTCAAAATTGGTCTGGCGATCGACTCCGAGATCGACACCGCAACCTGGCGTCGTCTGGTTAACCCGGGCGGTAAATACATGCCGGGCAAACCGGCCTGGTATATGTTCGACCGTTGCCAGAGCAAGCACAGCGCCACGGTTGGCCTGATGTGTTCCGCGGTCTTCTGGTCGCAGAACAACGGCCTGCAGCTGCAGAACCTGACGATTGAAAACAATCTGGGTGACAGCGTAGATGCCGGTAACCACCAGGCGGTGGCCCTGCGCAGCGATGGCGATCGGGTCCAAATCGACAAGGTGAACATTCTGGGTCGCCAGAACACCTTCTTCGTCACTAACAGCGGCGTTGACAATACCCTGAAAAACAACCGTATCACCCGTACGCTGGTGACCAACAGCTACATTGAAGGGGATGTGGATATGGTTTCTGGTCGCGGTGCCGTGGTGTTTGATAACACCGATTTCCGCGTCATGAACACCCGTACCCAGCAGGAAGGCTACGTCTTCGCCCCTGCGACGCAGTCCAATCTGTTCTACGGCTTCCTGGCAGTGAACAGCCGCTTTACCGCGATGGGCGACGGCGTGGCGCAGCTTGGCCGCTCCCTGGATGTCGATTCCGCCACTAACGGTCAGGTGGTGATCCGCGACAGCGTGATCAACGAAGGCTTTAATATGGCTAAACCGTGGGGCAACGCCGCCATCTCTCAGCGTCCGTATGCGGGTAATACCGGTGCGGTGGATGAGAAAGGCAACGTGCAGCGTAACCTCAACGACGCTAACTTCAACCGCATGTGGGAATACAACAACCGCGGCGTGGGAAGTAAAGTGATCGCAGAGCCGAAGCAGTAAACGTTTAGCAAAAAGGGGGAGCAACTCCCCCTTAATGCTGCGGCTGAAAACGTCAGGCACCAGTTTTAAGATACGCATCCAGCAGTTGCAGGAACAGAATTATCCATCCCATCATGCTCATACGCCACTCCTTGGGTCAGGAGCACTTCCACTGACTTACCTTTCCGCTGCCTGTCGCCAGTGGGCGTTGGTTTATGTTGATGTGCTCCGCAGTTAAGGCACTGACGGCACCACCCGCCAGCCAGGACTTAAAAGTGATCCCAGATTGCGGACTGCCACACATCCACACCAACAGTTCTGATTATAAGCAGACGAGACTGGATATTTAAACAGTCTTTCATCAAATAGGAATTTATAAAGGAGCGAGACTAAAAACCATATTATTCAAATCATTAAATAAATATCACTACAAGTCACTCTTTCAGGGTTAAGCAACTGACGTTGTGCAAAGGGTCAGCACGACGCTAATATAAGGCGGTTGGTTTATGTTGATGTGCTCACCCGGCTACCACCGGGCATAAAAAAACCTCGCATTCGCGAGGTTTTTTTGTTTCATCCGTCTTAGTGCGCGTTCACCACCACCCACATTGGCCCCTGGCCGACGGCGTAACGTCCCTTCTCTTCCAGCAGCCCCTGCTCGCCCTGAATCTCATACAGCGCGATATGGTGCGATTTTTGCCCCGCCGCAATCAGGAATTTACCGCTGTGATCGACGTTGAAGCCGCGCGGCTGCGTTTCGGTTGGCTGGAAGCCTTCGATAGCCAACACGCTACCATCTTCCGAAACACTAAACACGGTGATCAGGCTGGAGGTACGGTCGCAGGTATAGAGGTGACGGCCATCAGGCGTGATATGGATATCTGCCCCCCAGCGGGTATCGGTGAAATCAGACGGCATCATGTCCAGGGTTTGCACACACTCAATCTTACCGTGCGGATCGCGCAGGGCCCAGACGTCTACCGAGCAGTTCAGCTCATTCACCACATAGGCGTACTGCTGATTCGGATGGAAGGCCATATGACGCGGACCGGCCCCTTCAACGGTAGTCACTTCCGCCGGGTTCTGCGCGGTCAGCTTGCCGTCATCGCCCAGCGTAAAGAGGCAGATACGATCCTGCTTCAGTGCCGGTACCCACAGGGTGCGGTTATCCGGGGAGATGTTCGCCGAGTGGCACCCTTCCAGCCCTTCAATCACCTCAACGGTTTCACCAGGAATACCGTCATCCAGACGGGTTACGCTGACGCAGCCAGCATTGTAGGAGCCGCTAAAAATGAAGCGTCCCTGCAGATCGGTGGAGATATGCGTCGGGCTGCCCGGCAGCGCGGCTTCGGCCGTGTATGTCAGAGCGCCATCTTCAGGCGAGATACGGTACGCGAGCACGCGGAACTCTGGGCGAACACCCACATACAGGAAACGTTTATCCGGGCTGATCACCATCGGCTGAACCTGGCCGGGAACATCGACAACCTGAACAAGGGTGAGCGAACCTTCGGGATTCAGACGCCAGGCATGGATCTGCTGGCTTTCAGGACTGGCGGTATAAACGGTTTGTTTCATGAATGCTCCTTTCCTCACTGCGCGTAAAAGTAATGTACCAGGATAGTCGTTTTTAACGGTGAATGCTGAATTTTAACCAGGAATTTTGCAGCGTTAGTTGCACGGTGTACCATCTGCGCATCCCCTCCTTTCAACATTAACCCGGAATATCAAATGACCTCGCGTGTGATTGCACTGGATTTAGACGGTACGCTGTTAACGCCGCAAAAAACCCTGCTCCCCTCTTCGCTTGAAGCACTGAAGCGTGCCCAGGAGGTAGGATATCAACTCCTCATCGTTACGGGTCGGCATCACGTTGCTATTCATCCTTTTTATCAGGCACTGGCGTTAGATACACCTGCAATTTGTTGTAATGGAACCTATTTGTATGATTATCAAGCAAAAAAGGTTCTGCAAGCCGATCCTTTACCGGTTCCGCAGGCGCTGCAGCTGATCGATCTGCTCGATGAACATGCCATTCACGGCCTGATGTATGTTGACGACGCGATGATGTACGAGCGTCCTACCGGCCACGTGATTCGCACCAGCAACTGGGCACAGGCGCTGCCGGAAGCGCAGCGCCCGGTGTTTACGCAGGTACCGTCCCTCGCCCAGGCCGCACGTGAGGTCAACGCGATCTGGAAATTTGCCCTGACCGGTGAGGACACAGGCAAACTTAACGACTTTGCCTCACAGGTCGAGCAGACGCTGGGGCTGGAGTGCGAATGGTCATGGCACGATCAGGTGGACATCGCCCGTAAAGGCAACAGCAAGGGGAAACGCCTGGCGGAGTATGTGGAATCCATCGGCGGCTCCATGAAGGACGTCATTGCCTTTGGCGATAATTACAATGACATCAGCATGCTGGAAGCGGCTGGCACCGGAGTGGCGATGGGGAATGCGGACGACGCCGTCAAAGCGCGCGCGAATGTGGTGATCGGCGATAACACCACCAACAGCATCGCCGAATTTATCTATACCCGTCTGCTGTGATCAGGTGGTGATGGAGACGCTCTTGATCTGCGCGTAAAGCCAGAGGCCAGGTTTGATCCCCAGTTCATCTCTGGCCCACGGGCTGATGCGGGCCCACAGCGTGCGGCTGCCAATCTCCAGCTGCACCTCCACCTGGCCGTTGTCGTCGTAACACTGGGCGACTTTGGCGCGCAGAATATTACGGATGCTGCTCTGTAGCGGCGGCTGGAGTACCAGCGAGACATCGGACGCCTGAATGCGAATGCGCAGGTTGGTTTGCAGCGGCTTATCCAGCTTGTTGACCCAGACGTGCTGATCGCCAATCGCCAGGGCGGTCATCGCATAGTGCGGATGGTGTTCCAGCACGCTCACCTTCAGAATGCTGCTCTGCTGCTCCTGCGGCAGCCAGGGATGCATTACGCTGCTCCCCCACACCTCTTCCAGATTACCGAACGCTTTCACGCTGCCATTTTCCAGTACCAGCACCTTATCGGCCAGATGCAGGATCTCATCCAGCGAATGGCTCACATAAAGCATTGGGATGTTGATTTCGCGGGCCAGGCGCTGCAGATAAGGCAGCAGCTCGCGCTTACGGGGGATATCGAGGGAGGCCAGCGGTTCGTCCAGCAGCAGCAGTTCCGGGGCGGTAAGCAGCGCCCGGCCTATCGCCACGCGTTGCTTTTCCCCGCCCGACAGCGACGACGGGAGCCGGTCAAGCAGGTGCTCAATGCCCAGCAAAGCCACCAGCTTATCGAACTGCCCGGCCATGCTTTTCGCCATGCCGTAACGCAGGTTGCCCAGCACTTTGTAATGGGGAAACAGCCTGGCGTCCTGGAAGACATAACCAATCCGGCGCTTTTCTGGCGCGAGAAAAATACGCTTTTCGACATCGTTCAGCACCCGATCGTTGAGTACAATCCGCCCCGTCTGAGGTCGAGTTAACCCGCTTATCGCGTTGATTAGCGACGTTTTGCCCGCGCCGGAGACACCAAAAATGGCGGTAATGCCGCTGGCAGGCAGGGTTTCGTTGAGAGTCAGGCAGTGATCGCCCAGCGTCTGGGTAAAATTGAGTTCCAGCATGATTATTTCCCCATCCGTTCACGGCTGATGCGCGACAGCCACTCCGACACCAGCAGCGACACCAGCGCCAGCACAATGGAGATCAGGCACAACCGCGCCGCAGCCCCCTCGCCACCCGGGGTCTGGATCAAGGTATACATGGCCGACGGGAGAGTGCGTGTTTCGCCCGGAATGTTGGAAACAAAAGTGATGGTGGCGCCAAACTCCCCCAGCGAGCGGGCAAATGCCAGCACCGTGCCGACAATAATGCCCGGCAGCGTCAGGGGAAGCGTAATGGTGAAAAAGACGCGCCAGCGCCCGGCACCGAGGGTACGGGCCGCCTGTTCAAGTTTAAGATCGACCCCTTCAAGCGCCAGGCGGATCGCCCGCACCATCAGCGGGAATGACATCACCGCCGCCGCCAGCACGGCGCCGCGCCAGCTGAAGGCAAAGCTGATGCCAAACCACTCATACAGGCGTTCGCCGATAAAACCGCGCCGCCCCATGGCAATCAGCAGCAGATATCCCACCACCACCGGCGGCAGCACCAGAGGCAGGTGCAGAATACTGTCGAGGAGCGCTTTGCCCGGAAACTGACAGCGAACCAGTAACCAGGCGAAAAAGACCCCAAAGGGCAAACTCAATGCAACCGCGAGGGAAGAGACTTTCAGGCTCAGCAGCACGGCCTGCCATTCGGGATCGGTCAATATCATTCGTGCGTCGTAAATCCGTAACGTTTAAAGATGGCAGACGCCTGCGGCCCCTTCAGATAATCGTAAAAGGCGCTGACGGTTGCGTTTTTATGTCCATCAATGATGGCCACAGGATATTCCACTTTCTTATGCGAGTCTTCAGGGAACGTACCCACCACTTTCACCCCTTTTTCAGCAACCGCATCGGAACCGTAGACGATCCCAAGCGGCGCTTCATTGCGCGCCACCAGCGCCAGCGCGCCACGCACATCTTCTGCCGGTGCCAGTTGAGGTGCCAGCGTCTCCCAGGCACCCAGTTTTTGCAGCGCCTCTTTGGCGTAAATGCCTGCTGGAACGTGTTCCGGATCGCCCACCGCCAGACGCCCCCCTTTCAGCAGGCTGGTCCAGTTTGTCTCCTTGTTGATACCCACCTCGCCCAGAGTGCTGGCTTTAGGCGCCACCACAACCAGGCTGTTGCCGAGCAGGGTGACACGGCTCGCTGCATCAACCGCTTTTTTATCGACGGCGTAATCCATCCACTTTTGATCGGCCGAGATAAAGAGATCGGCAGGCGCACCTGCTTCAATCTGTCGCGCCAGGGTGGACGAAGAGGCAAATGACGACACCACGTCGACGTTTTTCTCTTTTTTATACACCGCGGCAATATCCTGCATTGCGTTCGTCAGTGATGCAGCGGCAAAGACGGTGATCTTGCCTTCGTCTGCCAGCGCCTGGCTGGCCAGCGAGAGTGTCAGCGTCACGCCGGTAACAAATCCTGACCATGTACGTTTCATTTAAAGCTCCTGCAAAGACCGTTATATAAATAAAAATATAACGATAACCGTCAGGTTTGCCCAGCGTTAAATCGTACCGATCGGGGAGTAGATCAATTTTGTACTGAAAATAATATCGGCGAGGAAGGGGGAAACTTGAGAGCAAAACGCCCGGCGGAACCGGGCGTTTTAACAGAAATTAAGGCTGTTTTTTCGGCTGTTTTCTGTGGCCGACATTGGAAAAGATGTTGAACACCTCACCCAGGCCGTAGATGGCACCGAGGATGATAGCCATCACCACTGGTACCATGATCACGGCGAATACCAGACTTTTCAGCAACTCTAACATGGCTTTCTCCAGACATTGTGAATTGTCTTATTCTAACCGGAAAAGCGAGAATTACATCCCCTTTTGTGCGGTACAGTTTGCGCCGGTAACGAATTACGTCACAATAACCCTTTTGCCAGGACATTGTTATGCAGGCCGAAATTCTCCTCACCCTACGTCTTTCGCAAAAACTGTTCGCCGATCCCCGCCGCATTGCCCTGCTCAAGCAAATTGAGCAAACCGGCTCCATCAGCCAGGGGGCAAAAAACGCCGGAATTAGCTATAAAAGCGCGTGGGATGCCATCAACGAGATGAATACCCTGAGCGAACAGACCCTGGTCGATCGTGCCACCGGCGGCAAAGGCGGCGGCGGTGCTATCCTGACGCGCTACGGGCAGCGGCTGATCCAGCTCTATGACCTGCTGGCGCAGATTCAGCAAAAGGCCTTCGATGTCTTAAGCGATGACGACGCCCTGCCGCTGGACAGCCTGCTCGGCGCCATCTCGCGTTTCTCTTTGCAAACCAGCGCCCGTAACCAGTGGTTTGGCACAGTCACCGCCCGCGATGATGACCAGGTGCAGCAGCATGTCGATATTTTGCTCGCCGACGGCACCACCCGCCTGAAAGTCGCCATTACGGCCCAGAGCGGCAAGCGGCTGGGTCTGGATGAGGGCAAAGAGGTGCTGGTGCTGCTGAAAGCACCCTGGGTCAACATCACGCTGGACAGTGAGGCGGCAAAACAGGCGGATAACCAGCTACAGGGAGTTATCAACCATATCGACCGTGGCGACGAGCAGTGTGAAGTGCTGATGACCCTGCCTGACGGCCAGACGCTCTGCGCCACCGTACCTGCGGCCCAGAGCCAGGATTTAGAAGAAGGTGCTGAGGCGACCGCATATTTTAATGCTGACCGGGTGATTATCGCCACGTTGTGCTAAGCGCATTGACATGTGTGCCGACAGTAGGTTATCCCTGATGCTTATTGCTGCAAAAAATGGGATAAATCATGTCATCATTGCAAATTTCGCAAGGCACGTTTCGTCTTAGCGACACGCGCACGCTCACCCTCGCTGATTTTACGTTGAATGGTGGTGAAAGCTGGGCTTTTGTGGGCAGTAACGGCAGCGGCAAATCTGCCTTCGCCCGCGCCCTGGCTGGCGAGCTGACGCTGCTGAAGGGCGAACGCCAGAGCAGTTTCACCCGCGTGACCCGCCTCTCCTTCGAGCAACTGCAGAAACTGGTCAGCGACGAGTGGCAGCGTAACAACACCGATATGCTCAGCCCCGATGAAGACGATACGGGCCGAACGGCCGCCGAAATCATTCAGGACGAGATCAAAGACGACGTCCGCTGCCGCCAGCTGGCGGAACAGTTCGGCATCGCTCACCTGCTGGACCGACGCTTTAAATACCTCTCTACCGGCGAAACCCGCAAAACATTGCTGTGCCAGGCCCTGATGGCCGACCCCGACCTGCTGATCCTGGATGAACCTTTTGACGGCCTCGACGTGCAATCCCGCGGCCAGCTGGCGGATCTGCTGGCCTCGCTTAATCAGCAGGGCTATACCCTGGTGCTGGTCCTGAACCGTTTTGATGAGATCCCCGATTTTGTGCAAAACGCTGGGGTGCTGGCCGACTGCACCCTGACGGCGGTGGGCGAAAAAGCGACCCTGCTTAACCAGGCCCTGATTGCCCAGCTTGCACACAGCGAAAAACTGAACGGGGTCACCCTGCCCGAACCGGATGCGCCGTCTGCGCGTCACGGTTTGCCGGAGGGCGAGGCGCGGATTGTGCTGAATAACGGCGTGGTCTCCTATAACGATCGCCCGATCCTCAACCAGTTAAGCTGGACGGTAAATCCCGGCGAGCACTGGCAGATTGTCGGCCCTAACGGCGCCGGTAAATCGACCCTGCTTAGCCTCATTACCGGGGATCACCCCCAGGGCTACAGCAACGATCTCACCCTCTTTGGCCGCCGTCGCGGCAGCGGCGAAACCATCTGGGATATTAAAAAACATATCGGCTACGTCAGCAGCAGCCTGCACCTCGATTACCGCGTCAGTACCACGGTACGCAACGTCATCCTGTCCGGTTATTTCGACTCCATCGGGATTTATCAGGCGGTGTCTGACCGGCAGCACAAGCTGGCGCAGCAGTGGCTGGATATTCTGGGGATGGATAACCGGGTTGCGGATGCGCCGTTCAGCAGCCTCTCCTGGGGACAGCAGCGGCTGGCGCTGATTGTGCGCGCGCTGGTGAAACACCCGACGCTGCTGATCCTCGACGAGCCGCTGCAGGGGCTGGATCCCCTGAACCGCCAGCTTATTCGCCGTTTTGTTGATGTCCTGATTAGCGAAGGGGAGACGCAGCTGCTGTTTGTTTCTCACCATGCCGAAGACGCACCCGCCTGTATCACCCACCGCCTGGAATTTGTCGCCGACGGCGACGGCTATCGCTACCTGGTTGGCCGCATCTGACATCCTGACGGGGGCCACGCCCCCGCTCTTTTTCGGACAACCTGCAACATCCCACCCCGAGCGCTTTGATCTACAATCCTTTTTTAGCCGGAGAGCAGCTGCGTTTTACGCAGTGTAAACGATTCCACTATTTTATCCCATGTCACACTTTCCTGCTCTCTGTTATGCTAGGATTATCTCATACCATAAGCCTAATGGAGCGAAATATGCGAGTTCTGGTAACAGGTGGTAGCGGTTACATAGGAAGTCATACCTGTGTGCAACTGCTGCAAAATGGCCATGACGTCATCATCCTTGATAACCTGTGCAACAGTAAACGCAGCGTGCTGCCGGTTATGGAGCGCCTGGCCGGTAAGCAGCCTGCTTTTGTCGAAGGCGATATTCGTAACGAAGCGCTGATGACTGAGATCCTGCACGATCACGCCATTGATACGGTGATCCACTTTGCTGGCCTGAAAGCAGTGGGCGAGTCCGTGGCGAAGCCGCTGGAATATTACGACAACAACGTCAACGGCACGCTGCGTCTGGTCTCTGCCATGCGCGCGGCGGGCGTCAAAAACCTGATCTTCAGTTCTTCCGCCACCGTCTACGGCGACCAGCCGCAAATCCCTTATGTTGAAAGCTTCCCGACCGGTACGCCGCAAAGCCCGTACGGCAAGAGCAAGCTGATGGTGGAACAGATCCTGACCGACCTGCAAAAAGCACAGCCGGATTGGAGCATTGCCCTGCTGCGTTATTTCAACCCGGTGGGTGCACACCCATCCGGCGACATGGGTGAAGATCCGCAGGGCATTCCTAATAACCTGATGCCCTATATTGCCCAGGTTGCGGTAGGCCGTCGTGACTCGCTGGCGGTCTTCGGCAACGACTACCCTACCCCGGACGGCACCGGCGTTCGCGACTACATTCACGTGATGGATCTCGCCGACGGCCACGTCGCCGCCATGCAACAGCTGGCCGATAAACCGGGCGTTCACATTTACAACCTCGGCGCAGGCGTCGGCAGCAGCGTGCTGGATGTGGTGAATGCCTTCAGCGCCGCCTGCGGCAAACCGGTGAGCTACCACTTCGCCCCGCGTCGCGAGGGCGATCTGCCTGCCTACTGGGCCGATGCATCGAAGGCGGATAAAGAGCTTAACTGGCGTGTCTCCCGCACGCTTGACGAAATGGCACAGGATACCTGGCGCTGGCAGTCTCGCCATCCCCAGGGTTATCCGGACTAAGGACCTGTCATGACCCAATTTAACCCCGTCGATCACCCGCATCGTCGTTTTAATCCATTAACCGGGCAGTGGATCCTGGTCTCTCCGCATCGCGCCAAACGCCCCTGGCAGGGCGCGCAGGAGACACCGTCCAGCGAGACGCTGCCCCAGCACGATCCGGACTGTTTCCTCTGTCCGGGAAATACCCGCGTCACCGGCGATATCAACCCGGACTATAAAGGCACCTTCGTCTTTACCAACGATTTTGCCGCCCTGATGACCGATACGCCGGACGCCCCACAGAGTGACGATCCGCTCCTGCGCTGCGAAAGCGCGCGCGGCACCAGCCGGGTGATCTGCTTCTCGCCGGATCATAGCAAAACCCTGCCGGAGCTGAGCGTAGAGGCGCTGACCGAAGTGGTGAAAACCTGGCAGGAGCAGACCGCCGAACTGGGACAGACCTATCCCTGGGTGCAGGTCTTCGAGAACAAAGGCGCGGCGATGGGCTGCTCCAACCCGCATCCCCACGGCCAGGTGTGGGCCAATAGCTTCATGCCTAACGAAGTGGAGCGGGAAGATCGGTTGCAAAAAGCCTATTACGCTGAGCAACAGTCGCCCATGCTGCTGGACTATGTCCAGCGCGAGCTGGCTGATGGCAGCCGCACCGTCGTGGAAACCGAACACTGGTTAGCGGTGGTGCCATACTGGGCGGCATGGCCATTCGAGACCCTGCTGCTGCCGAAAGCCCACGTTTTGCGGTTAACCGATCTGAGCGACGTCCAGCGCAGCGATCTGGCGCTGGCGCTGAAAAAACTGACCAGCCGCTATGACAATCTGTTCCAGTGCTCCTTCCCCTATTCCATGGGCTGGCACGGCGCACCGTTTAACGGCGAAGAGAATCAACACTGGCAGTTGCACGCCCACTTCTATCCGCCGCTGCTGCGCTCCGCCACCGTACGTAAGTTTATGGTCGGCTACGAGATGCTGGCAGAAACCCAGCGTGACCTGACGGCGGAGCAGGCCGCAGAGCGTCTGCGTGCAGTGAGTGATGTCCATTTTCGCGAATCCGGAGAATAACAATGAGTCTGAAAGATAAAACCCACGCCCTTTTTGCTGAAAAATTTGGTTATCCCGCCACTCACGCAATCCAGGCGCCAGGCCGCGTTAACCTGATCGGCGAACATACCGACTACAACGACGGTTTCGTCCTGCCCTGTGCCATTGATTATCAGACGGTGATCAGCTGCGCGAAACGCGACGACCGCAAGGTGCGCGTGATGGCAGCGGATTATGACAACCAGATCGACGAATTTTCGCTGGATGAGCCGATTGTTGCCCATGACAGCCAGCAGTGGTCTAACTACGTCCGCGGCGTGGTGAAGCATCTGCAAAAACGTAACAAGGAGTTTGGCGGCGCAGATCTGGTGATCAGCGGCAACGTCCCACAGGGTGCGGGCCTGAGCTCCTCCGCCTCACTGGAAGTGGCCGTCGGCACCGTCTTCCAGCAGCTCTATCACCTGCCGCTGGATGGCGCGCAGATTGCCCTTAACGGCCAGGAAGCAGAGAACCAGTTCGTCGGCTGTAACTGCGGCATCATGGATCAGCTGATCTCGGCGCTGGGCAAAAAAGGCCACGCGTTACTGATCGACTGCCGCTCGCTGGGCACCAAAGCGGTCAGCCTGCCGAAAGGCGCGGCGGTGATCATCATCAACAGTAATTTCAAACGCACCCTGGTGGGCAGCGAGTACAACACTCGTCGCGAGCAGTGTGAAACTGGCGCGCGCTTCTTCCAGCAGTCTGCACTGCGTGATGTCTCGCTCACCGAGTTCAATAAAGTGGCCCACGAGCTGGATCCGGTGGTGGCAAAACGCGTTCGTCACGTCCTGACCGAAAACGCCCGTACCGTAGAAGCAGCAGCTGCGCTGGAGAAAGGCGATCTGCAACGGATGGGTGAGCTGATGGCCGAGTCGCATGCCTCTATGCGCGACGACTTCGAAATCACCGTCCCACAGATCGACACCCTGGTGGAGATTGTGAAATCCGCCATTGGCGATCAAGGCGGTGTGCGTATGACCGGCGGCGGCTTCGGCGGCTGCGTGGTGGCGCTGGTACCGGAGGAACTGGTGCCGGTTGTTCAGCAAGCCGTGGAACAACAGTATGAAGCCAAAACCGGTATCAAAGAGACCTTCTATGTTTGCAACGCCTCACAAGGAGCTGGCCAGTGCTAAACGAAACACCTGTTCTCGCCCCTGACGGCCTGCCGTATCGCCTGATCACCCTGCGCAACGAAGCAGGGATGGTCGTCACGCTGATGGACTGGGGTGCGACGCTGCTCTCCGCCCGCGTCCCGATGACCGACGGTAGCGTCCGCGAAACCCTGCTCGGCTGTGCCTCGCCTGAGCAGTATGTGGAGCAAACGGCCTTCCTGGGCGCCTCGGTAGGCCGTTATGCCAATCGTATCGCCAAAAGCCGCTTTGAACTGGACGGCGTGCGCTATGACCTGCTGCCAAGCCAGGGCGAAAACCAGCTGCACGGCGGCCCGGATGGATTTGATAAACGTCGCTGGCGCATTATGCAGCAGAACGACGCCGAAGCGCTGCTGGCGCTCGACTCGCCGGACGGCGATCAGGGTTTTCCGGGTAACTGTTCGGCGAGCGTGCATTACCGCTTAACGGATGATAACCGTATCGCCATTGAGTATCGCGCCACCGTGGATAAGCCCTGTCCGGTCAACCTGACCAACCACGCTTATTTCAACCTCGACGGCAGTTGCAGCGACGTGCGCCAGCACCGCCTGCAACTGCTGGCGCAACGCTATCTGCCTGTGGATGAGATGGGGATCCCGCAGGAAGGGTTAAAAGACGTTGCCGGTACCAGCTTTGATTTCCGCACCACCAAAGCCATCAGCCAGGATTTCCTGGCGGATGACCACCAGCGCAAGGTGAACGGCTACGATCATGCTTTCTTGCTTGATGCCCAGGGCGATCTGAGCCAGCCCGCGGCGCATCTCTGGTCTGCCGATGAAAAGCTGCAGATGACGGTCTATACCACCGCCCCTGCCCTGCAATTCTATTCTGGCAACTTCCTCGAGGGTACCCCGGCGCGCGAAGATGGAGAATACCGGGCCTGGCAAGGTCTGGCGCTGGAGAGCGAGTTCTTACCCGACAGCCCGAATCACGCGGAATGGCCGCAGCCTGACTGCATACTGCGCCCGGGCGAAGAATACATCAGCGTCACCGAATATCACTTTATTGCGCAATAAAAACGAGCCCTCCTGCCGGAGGGCTTTTTTTATCCATCTTGCTGAAAATAGCGTCAGTTACGGACAAAATCACAACCCCTCATTCACAAGCACCTTACACTGCGACACTATTTTCGCTATGGTTAGGGTTAAGCGTTGCCCGCGGCTCAGCCGCAGCAATATAATGAGAATTGTTATCATTCAAATAATGCTTGTTCTGGAGGAGTAAAATATGGCTGTAACTAAGCTGGTTCTGGTACGTCATGGCGAAAGCCAGTGGAACAACGAAAACCGCTTTACCGGTTGGTATGATGTTGACCTGTCCGAAAAAGGTGTTGGCGAAGCGAAAGCAGCGGGCAAACTGCTGAAAGACGAAGGCTTTAGCTTCGATTTTGCTTATACCTCCGTGCTGAAACGTGCCATCCATACCCTGTGGAACGTGCTGGACGAACTGGATCAGGCCTGGCTGCCGGTTGAGAAGTCCTGGAAGCTGAACGAGCGTCACTACGGTGCGCTGCAGGGTCTGAACAAAGCCGAAACCGCAGAGAAATACGGTGACGAGCAGGTTAAACAGTGGCGTCGCGGCTTCGCGGTCACCCCACCAGAGCTGACCAAAGATGACGAGCGTTACCCGGGCCACGATCCGCGTTACGCGAAACTGACCGACGCTGAGCTGCCTACCACTGAAAGCCTGGCGCTGACCATCGATCGCGTTGTTCCTTACTGGAACGAAACCATTCTGCCACGCCTGAAAAGCGGTGAGCGCGTCATTATCGCTGCGCACGGTAACTCCCTGCGCGCGCTGGTGAAATACCTGGATAACATGGGTGAAGATGAGATCCTCGAGCTGAACATCCCGACCGGCGTGCCGCTGGTGTACGAGTTCGACGAAAACTTCAAACCAATCAAGCACTACTATCTGGGTAACGCTGACGAAATCGCGGCTAAAGCTGCGGCCGTTGCGAACCAGGGTAAAGCCAAGTAATAAAAAAGCCCGGTCGCGATGACCGGGCTCTGCGTTCTGAATGCCGGATGCTTATCCGGCATTTTTTAGCCGCGACGGGCTTTCACCGCGTTCGCCAGCTGACGCAGTACCGTTTCGGTATCGTCCCAGCCGATGCAGGCATCGGTAACGCTCTTACCGTAAACCAGCGGCTCGCTGCCTTCCAGATTCTGATTGCCTTCCACCAGGTGGCTTTCAATCATCACCCCGATAATCGCCTTTTCACCGCCAGCAATCTGCTGGCAGACATCGGTGCCGACGTCCATCTGCTTTTTGAACTGCTTGCTGGAGTTGGCATGGCTGAAGTCGATCATTACCTGCGCCGCCAGACCAGCTTTTTCCAGGCCCGCCTTCACTTCGGCGACGTGCGCCGCGCTGTAGTTAGGCTCTTTGCCGCCGCGCAGAATGATATGGCAGTCGCCGTTCCCGCTGGTGTTCACAATCGCGGAGTGACCCCACTTGGTGACGGAGAGGAAGCAGTGCGGCGCCCCGGCAGCGTTAATGGCGTCGATCGCCACTTTGATGGTGCCATCGGTGCCATTTTTAAAACCAACCGGGCAGGAGAGCCCTGACGCCAGCTCGCGGTGAACCTGAGACTCGGTGGTACGCGCGCCAATGGCGCCCCAGCTCATTAGGTCAGCGAGATATTGCGGGGTGATCATATCGAGGAACTCACCCGCCGCAGGCAGACCGCTGTCGTTGATGTCCAGCAGCAGCTTACGGGCGATGCGCAAGCCGTCGTTGATCTGGAAGCTGCCATCCATATGCGGATCGTTAATCAGCCCTTTCCAGCCTACGGTGGTGCGTGGCTTTTCAAAATAGACGCGCATGACGATTTCCAGCTCATCCTTCAGCGCTTCGCGCAGGGTCAGCAGTCGCGCCGCATACTCTTTTGCCGCCGCAGGATCGTGAATGGAGCACGGACCGATTACTACCAGAAGACGATCGTCATTACCTTTCAGGATCTTGTGGATCGCTTTACGGGCATGAGAAACGGTGTTGGCGGCGTTTTCGGTGGCGGGAAACTTCTCAAGGAGCGCTACAGGGGGTAATAACTCGTTGATCTCTTTAATACGTAAATCGTCATTCTGATAATTCATGTTCGTTCCAGCGTTGCCATACTTTTATAAATGAATGCAATCCCTCCAATCTATCTTGTCAGTCAGGAAGTGTAAACTCACTTTTACACTAGGCACAGATAAATCCTGGAATTCGCTTAAAAAACGCAACAAAGTAGCGAAAAACGAGATACACCCTAAACTTTTTAACTGTATGCACTGCATTTATAAACTTTATCGCGATTCCATACTGACCTAAGTAGGGATCATGGCATCTTTAACCACTGAGCACTATATCGATTTCGCATATGCACTGTGGAAAGAAGTTATCCAGAACATAACGACCAGAACAGGAGCAGCATGATGAAAATGACTAAACTCGCAACCCTTTTCCTGACAGCTTCGCTCACGATGGCGAGCGGTGCAGCCCTGGCTGCTGATAGCGCCACCGGCTCTAACACCAATAATGGCCAGGCGAACGCCGCCGCTGATGCAGGGGCCGTTGCGCCTGATGCACGCCAGAATATTGCTCCAAACAACACCGGCAACAGCCAGATTAACACGGGTTCTGGTACAACCGGCACTACCGGCACTACCGGTACCGGCACAACAGGTACGGGTACTGGGACTGGCACGGGTTCCATGCTGAACTCAGATGGTACGAACTCCGGCAGCACTGGGGTGACCAATGGTACCGGCAACAGTTCAACCACTGGCGGCACTAACTCTGTCATGGGTAATGATGACCCAAGTAAGATGGGTAATGACGGCATGACCAAGGACGATCAGCACAAGAATTCAATGTGTAAAGACGGTAAATGCCCGGATCAATCCGGCAAAGTTGATTCTGAAAGAACCCCGCAAGAACAAAAAACTGACGGCACTACTCAGTAATTAAGGGTAATGCAGTTATGATGAATGAGAGCTACGGCTCTCCTTTATTTTTTGTGCAAAATGTTAAAAACTCTACACTTACAATAATAATTTACCGGGAAAGTATTCATGGCGCACTCCCACTCGCACGCCCCTTCTTCACAGGATGAAAATGCTAAACGCTTAACGCTGGCGTTCGGCGTCACCGCCACCTTTATGGTCATCGAGGTGATTGGCGGGTTGGTTTCCGGCTCGCTGGCGCTGCTGGCCGATGCGGGTCATATGTTAACGGACGCCGCTGCGCTGCTGTTTGCGCTGCTGGCGGTGGTATTCGCCCGCCGCCCGCCAAGCCACGGACGCACCTTTGGCTGGCTACGTCTCACGACCCTCGCCGCCTTCGTCAACGCCATCGCGCTGGTCTTGATCACGATTTTAATCGTCTGGGAAGCCTTCCAGCGTTTCCGCCATCCGCAGCCTGTCGCGGGCGTCACCATGATAGTGGTGGCCGTGGCCGGGCTTATCGCCAATATCCTGGCGTTCTGGATTTTGCATCGCGGCAGTGGAGAAAAGAATCTCAACGTGCGGGCAGCAGCGCTGCATGTGCTGGGGGATCTGCTGGGGTCGGTGGGGGCCATCGTTGCGGCGCTGGTGATCCTCTGGACCGACTGGACGCCCATCGACCCGATATTGTCGATTCTGGTCTCCTGCCTGGTGTTACGCAGTGCCTGGCGGCTTCTGCAGGAGAGCGTCAATGAGCTGCTGGAAGGGGCCCCGGCGACGCTGGATATCCCGGCGCTGAAGCGCAACTTAACGCGCTCCATTCCTGAAGTGCGCGATGTGCATCATGTACACGTCTGGATGGTGGGAGAAAAACCGCTGATGACGCTGCATGTTCAGGTTATCCCGCCTCACGATCATGATGCGTTACTGGGGCGTATTCAGCACTTTCTGGAGCACCATTACGCCATTGCGCACAGCACCATTCAGATGGAATACACCCCCTGTAACGGACCGGACTGCCACCTCAATGAGATCCCGTCCGGTCACGCCCATCATCACCATTAACGTGCCAGCGCGTGTGAACCCCGTTCACGCGCGCTGTTAATCCACATCCTGCTGCCGTTCAGGGCGATGAAGGTGAGGATCATGTACTCCAGCGACATGGCGTAGACGCCCTGCAGGGCAAAGATCGCCACGCTTATCACGTTGATAATCACCCACAGCAGCCAGTTTTCGACATATTTACGGGTCATCAGGATCATGGCAGCAATCGACAGAACCATCATGCATGAATCCCAGAACGGGAAGGCATCAGGCTGCAGCTCCGGCATGGTGACGTTCAGCCCCAGGATATTCATCACCGAGACCGCTACGCGGGTCAGGAAGGCGAACACCGGGTCGATATAGACCGTCATCAGGCCAATGGCTACCACGCAGGCAGCCAGCCAGCCGATGGCCTTTGGCAACGGTAGCCAGCGGATCTGCAGTTCCGCCTCCTGCTGGCTGTTCTGCCGGGACCAGGCGTACCAGCCGTAGATATTGGCTCCAAAGAAGAACAGCTGCAGCAGCAGGCTGGCATACAGCTGGATCTGGAAGAAGATAATGGCGAACAGCGTAACGTTCACCAGGCCAAACGCGTAGTTGACGATCTTCTCCAGACTGGCGAGCCAGATACAGAGCAGACCTGCAATCGTCCCGACCGCTTCAATCCATGACAAGTCATAGCCGCCAGCGCCAATCGGTATATGTACCAGAATGTTTTGCGTGCTAAAAAAATCCATCTTTTCCCCTGAGCGTTACGTTTACGTGGTTTAAGGACGTAGTGTAGCCGCAAAATCCAGCATTCGGTTAAGCGGAATCAACGCCCCCTCTCGCAGCGCGGCATCAACATGGATTTCGTGGGCGGCTCCGCCCGTCTCCAGACCGTCTGCAATCGCTTTGAGCCCGTTCATGGCCATCCACGGACAGTGCGCGCAGCTGCGACAGGTTGCCCCCTCGCCTGCGGTCGGTGCTTCCAGCAGCTCTTTCTCTGGCACCGCCTGCTGCATTTTGTAGAAGATGCCGCGATCGGTCGCCACAATCAACTGGCGATGCGGTAGCGTCTTCGCGGCAGCGATCAGCTGGCTGGTTGAGCCGACGGCATCCGCCATATCAACGATCGCCTGCGGGGATTCCGGGTGAACCAGAATGGCCGCGTCCGGGTAGAGCCCCTTCATGCGCGCCAGCGCCTGCGTTTTGAATTCATCATGGACGATACAGGCGCCCTGCCAGCAGAGAATATCCGCTCCGGTCTGTTTCTGGACATAATTGCCAAGATGTCTGTCCGGTGCCCAGATAATCTTCTCGCCCAGGCTGTCGAGATGCTCGATCAGTTCAACGGCGATACTGGAGGTGACAACCCAGTCGGCGCGTGCTTTAACCGCCGCAGAGGTATTGGCGTAGACGACAACCGTTCTGTCAGGGTGGGCATCACAGAAGGCGGTAAACTCGTTGATCGGACAGCCCAGATCGAGCGAGCACTCCGCATTCAGGGTCGGCATCAGAATCGTTTTTTCCGGGCTGAGGATTTTGGCCGTTTCGCCCATAAAACGGACCCCGGCCACCAGCAACGTCGAAGCAGGATGCTTAGCACCAAAGCGCGCCATCTCCAGCGAGTCCGAGATACAACCGCCCGTCTCTTCTGCAAGCTGCTGAATTTCAGGATCGGTATAGTAATGGGCCACCATAACCGCATCACGCTCTTTGAGCAGACGCTTAATTTTCTCACGGTAAAACTGCTTTTCGTCCATGCTCAGCGGGGCAGGCTTTGGTGGAAAAGGATAGATAGCGGCTTCTGGATCAAACATCACACTCATTTTGGCTTCTCGTTTTACAGGCTTAACAAATTTGCCATGCTTTAGCGATGATAACCAAAGTGACGGCAATTGTGTTTTGTATACTAAACAAGATAGCGAATCTGAGAGGGAAAGTCACATCAAAAAGCGTGCGGGCAGCATTTGTCGGGTGGCGCTTCGCTTACCCGACCTACGTAAACCCGCGCATTTTTAATTCTGGAATAATAGATAGCAAAAAGGCGCCTTTAGGGCGCCTTTTTACATTGGTGGGTCGTGCAGGATGACTCGGCTTCGCCTCGCCCTTCGGGCCGTTGCTAAAGCAACGTTATCCTTCACGTTTAATATCTGAGTCAGATATTAAAATTGGTGGGTCGTGCAGGATTCGAACCTGCGACCAATTGATTAAAAGTCAACTGCTCTACCAACTGAGCTAACGACCCCTTGCGGGATGTACTGCTTTTCTTCGAAGTGGTGGGTCGTGCAGGATTCGAACCTGCGACCAATTGATTAAAAGTCAACTGCTCTACCAACTGAGCTAACGACCCATTCGGGTGCTGACTTCGAAGATTTTACTCGGTACCAATTTAAAATTGGTGGGTCGTGCAGGATTCGAACCTGCGACCAATTGATTAAAAGTCAACTGCTCTACCAACTGAGCTAACGACCCGAGTGGTGGGTGATGACGGGATCGAACCGCCGACCCCCTCCTTGTAAGGGAGGTGCTCTCCCAGCTGAGCTAATCACCCGATACTACGCTGGATACTACTTAGTTAGTGGTGGGTCGTGCAGGATTCGAACCTGCGACCAATTGATTAAAAGTCAACTGCTCTACCAACTGAGCTAACGACCCACTATTTCGGCTGCTTCTGGGGTGTTTGATATCCCTTGGCAACGGCGGCATATATTACTGATTTAAGAATTCTGCGCAACTAAAATTTTGATGAATATCACTTAACTGCTTACGAATTATGCGGCAAGACCAGAAATAAAGCGATTTCTGGTCATGCGGCAATCATCCCATCGCAGCAAGGCGTTTTTGCGCTTGTTTTGCCCCTTCGGTGCCTGGGAACTTTGTGACTACCTGCTGGAAAACGGCTTTCGCTTTTGCGGTGTCGCCTTTGTCCTGCATGATCACACCGACCTTATACATCGCGTCAGGTGCTTTCGGTGATTTCGGGTAATTTTTAACGACTGAGGCAAAATAGAATGCCGCATCGTCTTTTTTACCCTTGTTGTAATTCAACTGTCCCAGCCAGTAATTTGCGTTTGGCTGATAAGTCGAATCCGGGTATTTCTTCACGAAGTTCTGAAACGCCGCCATCGCCTCGTCCTGGCGCGAGTTATCCTGCACCAGGGCAATTGCCGCATTGTAATCAGTATTCGCATCACCGCTCTGCACAGGCGCAGCGGTCGAGGCTGATGTGTCAGCCTGAGGCGTTGCCGCAGCACCCTGATCCCCTGCTGCCGGTTGCGCTGCTGCGCCGCCATTATTCAGGTTATCAATCTGCAACATGATCTGCTTCTGACGCTCCACCACCTGATTGAGCTGATACTGGCTTTCCTGGATCTGTCCGCGCAGTGAGTCAATATCGGTTTGGTTGTCAGAGAGTTGCTGCTGAAGTTGGGTTAAAAGCTGGCTGTGAGCATTAGAAATACGCTCGAGTTGGGTGACCCGGTCTTCTACCGAGCCTGAGCCGACACTACTGATTGGTGCCTGAGCAAAAGCGGCCCAGGGGGCCGCTATACCAACCAGTAACGACAGACTCAACAGATGATGTCTGAAGTTACTGCTCATGCAATTCTCTTAGTAAACCAGTACGGCACGACGGTTTTTGGAGTAAGCCGCTTCGTCGTGGCCCAGTACTGCAGGTTTTTCTTTACCGTAAGAAACGATGGAGATCTGGTCAGCAGAAACGCCTTTACCCTGCAGGTACATTTTAACGGCGTTAGCACGACGCTCACCCAGGGAGATGTTGTACTCAGGAGTACCACGTTCGTCCGCGTGACCTTCTACGGTGACTTTATAAGACGGGTTGCTACGCAGGAAGTTAGCGTGCGCATCCAGCATCGCAGCGAAGTCAGAACGGATGTCGAACTTGTCCAGATCGAAGTAAACAATGTTGTTCTGCTGCAGCTGTTGCATCTGAAGACGCGCCTGCTCTTCAGAAGACATATTGCCGTTGCCGTTTGCGTCCATACCGGTGCCGGCACCCATCATGCCTTCGCCGCTCTGGTCGTTGCTGGCGTTCTTGTTAGAAGAACACGCTGCGATTGCCATAACAGGCAGAGCGATCATCAGCCCTTTCAGCACTTTGTTCAGTTGCATTTCTATGATTCCTATATTATTCAATTAATTATTATTACAGGTACGGCGACCAGGCAGGTGATTTTACCTGTCCATCAGTTGCCGGAATACGCGCTTTGAAACGCCCATCGGTAGAAACCAGATTCAGCACGGATCCCATCCCCTGAGAAGAGCTGTAGATAACCATAGTGCCGTTAGGTGCCAGACTTGGCGTTTCATCCAGGAAAGTCGACGACAGAACTTGTACGCCGCCCCCGCCCAGATCTTGTTTAGCAATGTGCTGCTGACCACCGGCCGAGCTAACCATTACCATAAATTTACCATCAGCGCTCACGTCGGCGTCCTGGTTCTGAGAACCTTCCCAGGTGATACGCTGTGGTGCACCGCCATTAATATTAACTTTATAGACCTGTGGACGACCCGCCTGGTCAGAGGTAAAGGCCAGGTTCTGGCTGTCCGGGAACCAGGTTGGTTCGGTATTGTTGCTGCGACCATCAGTTACCTGACGGATCTGGCCGGAGCCAATGTCCATCACGTACAGGTTCAGGCTACCGGTTTTAGACAGGGCAAACGCCAGTTTAGAACCGTCAGGCGAGAATGCTGGTGCGCCGTTGTGACGTGGGAAAGAGGCAACCTGACGTACCGCGCCGTTAGACAGCGTCTGGATAACCAGCGCCGAACGACCGCTTTCGAAGGTTACGTAGGCCAGCTTAGAACCGTCCGGAGACCAGGCCGGAGACATCAGCGGCTGTGGTGAACGGTGAACGGTGAACTGGTTGTAGCCATCGTAGTCAGAGACGCGCAGCTCATACGGGAACTGGCCGCCGTTGGTCTGTACAACGTAAGCGATACGGGTGCGGAACGCGCCTTTGATGCCGGTCAGCTTCTCAAACACTTCATCACTTGCCGTGTGACCCGCATAACGCAGCCACTGCTTGTTCACTTTATAGGTGTTATGTGCAAGCACGGTGCCCGGTGCGCCGCCAGTATCTACCAGCTGATAGGCGACGGTGTAACCGCCGTCCGGGTTAGGGGTAACCTGACCCACCACCACTGCGTCAATACCGAGCGCAGACCATGCCGCCGGCTGTAACTCTGCAGCAGTGCCCGGCTGCTGCGGCAGACGAGAACGATCTAATGGGTTGAATTTACCGCTGTTGCGCAGGTCAGCGGCAACAATGCCGCCCACATCTTCCGGCGCAGCGCCTGGCCCTTTCCACTGGAACGGAACCACACCAATCGGACGTGCCGAATCCACCCCCTGGGTGATCTCGATACGCACTTCTGCGTGCAGCACCGCTGCCCACAGCATTAAGAAACTCATTGCAACACGTAATGCCTGCTTCATCATATCTCCCATATCCGGGTAACCTTACCCGCATAATTTAGCAGAATGTTAACAAACCCAAATAAACAAAACTACCAGAACGCTAAGACTAAACCTGGCCTGTTTTTCCCCGTTTGCACAGGGAAATTAAAACTTAAGGCTTGAAGTCCAGCGGTGCATTTTTGAACGTTTCATACACAGCCTGTGAAGGCGGTTTCGGGAACTTCGTCATCCTGCTGGTTGCAGATAACATCTGCTGACAGAAGGCCTCGTCGCCCCCCTCTTTTTTCACGCTGAGGATGGTTCCGTCCGCGGCCAGGTTTACCCGAAGCGTACAGGTTTTCCCGCGATAGCTATCCCAGTCGTACAGATGCCCACGAATGGCGGCCTGTACCTGTGCAATATACGACGCAATCTCAGCCTGAGATGCACCGCCTTGCCCTGGCTTACTTCCTTTAGCAGGAGAAGTGCCACCTGCGCTACCGCTGTTGGTACCTTTCGGCGCATTCTTACCTGAGCTTAAGTCACCGAACAGGTCGTCAACGTCCGATGCGGCCGCTTTTTCTGCTGCGGCTTTCTTAGCGGCAGCGGCTTTCGCGGCGGCAGCTTTGTCAGCAGCAGCTTTATCGGCAGCCGCTTTCTTTTCTGCAGCCGCTTTTTCTGCTGCGGCTTTCTTCTCGGCTGCGGCTTTTTCTGCGGCAGCCGCTTTCTTCTCGGCAGCCGCTTTTTCAGCAGCAGCCTTTTCAGCTGCCGCAGCTTTTTCCGCAGCAGCGGCTTTCTTAGCAGCTTCGGCAGCCGCTTTCTTCTCGGCTTCCTGGGCTGCTTGTTTGGCCGCTTCCGCTTCCGCTTTTTTCTGGGCGTCGGCAGCAGCTTTCTTCGCGGCTTCGGCTTCTGCTTTCTTCTTCGCATCAGCGGCGGCTTTAGCGGCTTCGGCTTCAGCCTGTTTTTGCGCATCGGCAGCGGCTTTTTTCGCAGCTAATGCAGCGGCATCCGCGGCCTGTTTTGCCGCCTCAGCAGCCTGTTTCGCCTGAGCCTCTGCCTGCGCTTTGGCATCCGCTGCGGCTTTGGCTGCCGCCTCTTCCGCCTGCTTCTGCTGCTCCTGCGCTTTCTTCGCTGCGGCTTCAGCCTGTTTCTGCTGCTCCGCCTGCTCTTTCGCCGCTTCCTGCGCCTGTAGACGCTCTTTCTCAAGCTGCTTCAGGCGCTCCTGCTCGGCGGCCTGCTTTTCACGCAGCTCCTCCGCCTGCTGTTGCGCCTGCTTTTCACGCTGCTCTTCAGCGCGCTTTGCACTCGCCTGCTGCTGCTGCTGACGGTTATAGTTCTGAACGACCGCGCCGGGATCGACCATGACGGCATCGATGGATGAACCTCCACCACCTCCGGCAGCGGCATCCAGATGCTCATCGAACGAACTCCAGATCAGTCCTGCAAAAAGAATGACATGCAGCACCGCCGAGATAATTATCGCCCGTTTAAGCTTATCGTTTTGTTCGGTTGCCTTTGACACTATGGGTTCCCAAAAACTCTGTTGTTTACGCAGATAATCAAATAGGCTGCGTCATCAAGCCAACTGACTTAACGCCCGCGCTATGCAACAGGTTCAGCGCTTTAATTATTTCATCGTAAGGCACGTCTTTCGCACCACCGATTAAGAAGACCGTTTTCGGATTGGACTGCAGACGTCGTTGCGCTTCCGCAATGACCTGCTCCGGCGGTAGCTGATCCATACGATCTTTTTCCACCACCACGCTGTACTGCCCTACTCCGGATACCTCAATGATGACCGGCGGATCGTCATTGGTGCTTACAGCCTGAGATTCTGTCGCATCCGGCAGATCAACCTCAACGCTCTGGGTGATGATGGGTGCTGTCGCCATAAAGATCAGTAGCAGCACCAGCAGCACGTCCAGCAGCGGTACAATGTTGATTTCGGACTTCAGTTCGCGACGACCCCGTCCACGCTGTCTGGCCATGGTTTACCCCTTGTTGCTCTCGGTGCTGGTAAACGCCTGGCGGTGCAGAATCGCAGTGAACTCTTCCATGAAGTTGTCGTAGTTCAGTTCCAGTTTGTTCACGCGCTGGTTCAGACGGTTATACGCCATAACCGCTGGAATTGCCGCGAACAGACCAATAGCAGTCGCGATCAGCGCTTCAGCGATACCTGGTGCAACCATTTGCAGCGTCGCCTGTTTTACCGCACCCAGGGCGATAAAGGCATGCATGATCCCCCAGACCGTACCAAACAGACCGATATAGGGACTGATGGAACCCACGGTACCCAGGAAAGGAATATGCGTTTCCAGCGTTTCCAGTTCACGGTTCATCGAGATACGCATCGCACGAGATGCCCCCTCAACCACCGCTTCCGGCGCATGGTTATTGGCGCGGTGCAAACGGGCAAACTCTTTAAACCCGCTATAAAAGATTTGCTCGGAGCCGGAGAGGTTTTCACGACGGCCCTGGCTCTCCTGATACAAACGGGAAAGTTCGATACCGGACCAGAACTTGTCTTCAAAGGCTTCCGCTTCGCGGCCTGCCGCATTGAGGATACGGGTTCGCTGAATGATGATGGCCCAGGATGCGATTGAAAAACCAATCAAAATCAACATGATAAGTTTAACCAGAAGGCTTGCCTTCAGGAACAAATCAAGGATATTCATGTCAGTCACTGCTTAAACTCCGCGACAATAGACTTAGGAAGCGCACGAGGCTTCATGATGAGTGGATCAACACAGACAATCAGGACTTCAGCTTCGTTCAGTACCGTGTTCTCTGCATTGACGATCCGCTGCGTGAAAACCAGTGAGGTTCCGCGCATTGATGTTATTTCTGTTTGGACTTCGAGCATATCGTCGAGTCTGGCAGGCGCAAAATACTCCAGCGTCATCTTGCGTACCACGAAGGCAACTCGCTCCGCCAACAGAACCTGCTGGCTAAAGTGATGATGGCGCAGCATTTCAGTGCGTGCTCGTTCATAAAAGGCAACGTAGCTGGCGTGGTAAACCACACCACCGGCATCCGTATCTTCATAGTAGACACGAACCGGCCATCGAAATAGCGTTGTATTCACTTTACATCCCGGTAATGCAAAAAAGGTTAGAGCTTTTAAACTTCGCTACTATACGCGCGGGAATGGTGGTTTGGAATGGGGGAAAGTAAACAGAGAGTAAATTTTTATGGGCCCGGGTAAGCCCATAATATTAACGGATAGTTCTTATTCAGTTGAAAAAGAAAAACAGGCCCAACAGCAGGATCACATCAGCAATCAGCGGGCAAAAAATGCCCTGCCAGTGTACGGCTTTCGGACGAAATCCCACCCCGTGGATTACGCCTGCACATACCGCCCACATAATAAGAAAACCGTGCCAGATCTCGAGCTCGCTGGTCTTCGCTGCGAAGCGCGACGGGTCCCAGAAAATGCAGCCCGCCAGCAGTAAGGCCATCACTAAGGAAAGCGCCCTTAACGGGCGCTTGTCCATAATCGCGTAGAGATACGTGATCATCAGTGTTTTTCTTCACCGGCTTTGGACGCTTCAACGTGCTCAAGCGCAAGGGCGGTAATCACACCAAATGCACAGGCCAGAAGCGTTCCTAAAATCCATGCGAAATACCACATATTCAGCTCCTTCCTTAATACAGAGAGTGAGTGTTGCTTTCGATATGTTCTTTCGTGATACGACCGAACATTTTCCAGTAACACCAGGCGGTGTAAGCCAGAATAATCGGTACGAACACGGCAGCCACAAACGTCATCAGATTAAGGGTCATCTGGCTGGAGGTTGCATCCCACATCGTCAGGCTTGAATTCATCATCGTGCTGGATGGCATCACGAACGGGAACATCGCGATACCGGCTGTCAGGATGATGCACGCCAGCGTCAGTGATGAGAAGACAAACGCCAGTGCCCCTTTCTCCGCGCGGGAGGTCAGGATCGTCAGCACCGGCAGCGCGACGCCCAGAGCCGGAATCGCCCACAGGATCGGTGTGTTATTGAAGTTCACCAGCCAGGCGCCAGCCTCGCGAGCCACCTCTTTGGTCAGCGGGTTCGACGGTGCGCTATGGTCAATCGCAGTGGTCACAACATAACCGTCGATACCAAACATCACCCACAAACCTGCCAGCGCAAAGCCAACCAGCGTCACCAGAGCCGCCATCTGCGAGACGGCGCGGGAGCGCAGGTGCAGCTCGCCCACGGTACGCATCTGCAGGTAGGTTGCCCCCTGAGTGATGATCATCGCCACGCTGACGACCCCTGCCAGCAGACCAAACGGATTCAGCAGCTGGAAGAAGTTACCGGTGTAGTAGAGGCGCATATATTCATCGAGGTGGAACGGCACGCCCTGCAGCAGGTTGCCGAACGCCACGCCGATCACCAACGGCGGCACGAAGCTACCGATAAAGATGCCCCAGTCCCACAGGTTACGCCAGCGGGTGTCTTCAATCTTCGAGCGGTAATCAAAACCGACCGGACGGAAGAACAAGGATGCCAGCACCAGAATCATCGCCACATAGAAGCCGGAGAACGCAGCTGCGTAGACCATCGGCCAGGCAGCAAACAGTGCGCCGCCTGCGGTGATGAGCCACACCTGGTTACCGTCCCAGTGTGGGGCGATGGAGTTAATCATAATTCGACGCTCGGTATCATTACGACCGAGGAAGCGGGTGAGCATGCCCACCCCCATGTCGAAACCGTCAGTGACCGCAAAACCAATCAGTAAGATCCCGACCAGCAGCCACCAGATAAAACGCAATACTTCATAATCGATCATTTGATGACTCCTGTCTTACCGTGCCGGCTGAGTAGTCACGGTGGACTGCTCGTATTGAGGCTGAGAAGCAACGGTGGACTGCTCATAATGGTAGCGACCGGTTTTCAGGCTGCTTGGGCCAAGGCGCGCAAACTTGAACATCAGGAACAGTTCAGCCACCAGGAACAGGGTGTAGAGGCCGCAAATCAGCAACATGGAGAAAATCAGATCGCCTGCGGTCAGAGAGGAGTTCGCCACCGCAGTTGGCAGCACCTCACCGATAGCCCACGGCTGACGGCCATACTCCGCAACAAACCAGCCGGATTCAATGGCAATCCACGGCAGCGGAATCGCATACAATGCGGTGCGCAGCAGCCATTTCTTCTCACCGATACGGTTACGAATGACCGACCAGAAGGAGGCGGCGATAATCAGCAGCATCAGCACACCACAACCCACCATGATACGGAAGGCGAAGTAGAGCGGCGCCACGCGCGGAATCGAATCTTTGGTCGCCATCTGGATCTGCTCTTCCGTCGCGTCAGAGACGTTCGGGGTATAGCGTTTCAGCAGCAGGCCATAGCCAAGGTCTTTTTTCACGTCGTTAAACTGGTCGCGAACAGACTGATCGCTGGTCCCGGAACGCAGTTCTTCCAGCAGCGAGTAGGCTTTCATCCCGTTACGGATACGCTCTTCATGCTGCACCATCAGATCTTTCAGACCGATAACCGGCGTATCCACAGAGCGGGTGGCAATGATGCCCAACGCATAAGGGATCTGAATAGCAAAGTGGTTTTCCTGCGCATCCTGATCGGGGATACCAAACAGGGTAAAGGCGGCCGGTGCAGGCTGGGTTTCCCACTCTGCTTCGATCGCTGCCAGTTTGGTTTTCTGCACGTCGCCCATTTCGTAACCGGATTCATCACCCAGCACGATAACGGAGAGGATAGCCGCCATACCGAAGCTCGCCGCGATGGCGAAAGAGCGCTTAGCAAAGGCGAAGTCACGACCACGCAGCATGTAGTAGGCGCTGATGCCCAGCACGAACATCGCGCCGCAGACATAGCCGGAGGCCACAGTGTGAACGAATTTCACCTGTGCGACCGGGTTCAGCACCAGCTCGGAGAAGCTGACCATCTCCATACGCATGGTTTCGAAGTTGAAATCAGACGCGATAGGGTTCTGCATCCAGCCGTTGGCGACCAGGATCCACAGTGCGGAGAGGTTAGAGCCCAGGGCCACCAACCAGGTTACGCACATATGCTGGACTTTACCCAGACGATCCCAACCAAAGAAGAACAGACCTACAAAGGTGGATTCGAGGAAGAAAGCCATCAGACCTTCAATGGCCAACGGAGCCCCGAAGATATCCCCGACATAGTGGGAATAATAAGACCAGTTAGTCCCGAACTGGAACTCCATGGTCAGACCGGTTGCCACGCCCAGCGCAAAGTTGATACCAAACAACTTGCCCCAGAACTTGGTCATATCTTTATAAATCTGTTTGCCGGAGAGGACGTAAACCGTTTCCATGATGGCCAACAGGAACGCCATACCGAGCGTCAGCGGCACAAACAGGAAGTGGTACATCGCGGTCAAGGCAAACTGTAAGCGCGACAGTTCGACTACGTCTAACATTATGACTCCTTGCTCATCGCATGAAGACTCCGAGAGTGAATCCCGTTAGAGAAGGATCCACACACATGCCCCAAAAATTATCAGCACCCTTTCTTCGTTACTTAATCCTCGCAGGAGGAAAAAAGCGATGATGAAAGGTTACAGATGCGTTAATAAAAACTGAAATTGATCCCGCAAATATATTACGCTGCAAAACCCTTACAATAAACAGGTTTTTAATGGAAGTCTTTTACGATTTACGACAGCGATCAATATTTAGCAAAATTACCACTTTCCGACCAATTTGATCGGGAACAATTTAGCGCCTTTTGACGCTCTTTTCCAGGTATTAAATATTGATATAAATCAATAATACCTGAACGTGTTAAGGGTGTTTCCGCGTGGTAAATGCAATGAAAATGATGTTAATGATATGTTTTAATATTCGCTTGATGGTTATCAAATAAAGCGGGGATTATAAATAAAGGTGATTTAAATTAACGCAGGCAGCGAAGCATTTTTTTAATAAGCCTGTGCTGCTAATGTCAGATGGTTCACAGTAATTTTCCGTATAGGTTTTATCAAAAATTATTATCACAAATATTTTACTTTTAATAATCTATAATTTAACACCAATGTGTTGCTAATTTGTTTCAATTCGTCGACCCCAAAATGTTTTCACGCCCGTTCGCTTAACTTTCATCCGCCCTGCCCGCCTCTGTCTCCACGCGGAAACACTGTCGCGCAAAAAAAAGGCCATCTTGCGATGGCCAACCATGTCGAAACGGACATTTATTATGTCAAAGCTCCCCGCACGGGGAGCAGAGAGGATTTACTTAATGATGGATTTCAGTGCTTCACCGATGTCAGCCAGGCTGCGCACGGTTTTCACGCCTGCGGCTTCCAGCGCGGCGAATTTCTCATCCGCAGTGCCTTTGCCGCCCGCGATGATGGCGCCTGCGTGGCCCATACGCTTGCCTTTCGGCGCGGTCACACCCGCGATGTAGCCAACAACTGGCTTGGTCACGTGATCTTTGATGTAAGCAGCCGCTTCTTCTTCCGCGCTACCGCCGATTTCACCGATCATCACAATCGCTTCAGTCTGCGGGTCTTCCTGGAACAGCTTCAGGATGTCGATGAAGTTAGAGCCCGGGATCGGGTCGCCGCCGATGCCCACGCAGGTGGACTGGCCGAAACCGTAGTCGGTGGTCTGCTTAACCGCTTCATAGGTCAGGGTACCAGAGCGGGAAACGATGCCCACTTTACCTGGCTTGTGAATGTGACCCGGCATGATGCCGATTTTGCATTCACCTGGGGTGATCACGCCCGGGCAGTTTGGCCCGATCATGCGCACGCCCGCTTCGTCCAGCTTCACCTTCACGGTCAGCATATCCAGGGTCGGGATACCTTCGGTGATGGTGATAATCAGTTTGATGCCTGCGTCGATCGCTTCCAGAATGGAGTCTTTGCAGAACGGCGCCGGAACGTAGATTACGGTGGCAGTTGCGCCAGTCGCTTCTACCGCTTCACGGACGGTGTTGAACACCGGCAGGCCCAGATGGGTGGTGCCGCCTTTACCTGGCGTTACGCCGCCAACCATCTGCGTACCGTAGGCAATCGCCTGCTCAGAGTGGAATGAACCCTGGCTACCGGTGAAGCCCTGGCAGATAACCTTGGTATCTTTATTAATTAAAACGGACATTATTTCCCCTCCACTGCGGCAACAACCTGCTGAGCTGCATCCGTCAGACTTTTCGCTGCAATAATATTCAGGCCGCTGTCAGCCAGTTTTTTCGCGCCGAGTTCAGCGTTGTTACCTTCCAGACGAACGACAACCGGGACGTTCACGCTCACTTCTTCTACCGCGCCGATGATACCGTCAGCGATCAGGTCGCAACGTACGATACCGCCGAAGATGTTAACCAGAACGGCTTTCACGTTGTCATCGGAGAGAATAATTTTGAATGCTTCGGTCACGCGCTCTTTGGTTGCGCCGCCGCCCACATCCAGGAAGTTTGCCGGCTCGCCGCCGTGCAGCTTAACGATGTCCATGGTGCCCATTGCCAGGCCCGCACCGTTAACCATGCAACCGATGTTGCCATCGAGTGCCACGTAGTTCAGTTCCCACTGTGCAGCCTGCGCTTCACGTGGATCTTCCTGAGACTGGTCGCGCATTTCGCGCAGGTCAGCCTGGCGGAACAGCGCGTTGCCGTCAGCGCCCAGTTTGCCATCGAGGCAGATCAGATCGCCCTGCTTGGTGATCACCAGCGGGTTGATTTCGATCAGCGCCAGATCGCGCTCCAGGAAGATAGTTGCCAGGCCCATGAAGATCTTGGTGAATTGCTGCACCAGTTTGCCTTCCAGACCCAGTTTGAATGCCAGCTCGCGACCCTGGTAAGGCATTGGGCCTGCCAGCGGATCGATAGCGACTTTGTGGATCAGATGCGGCGTCTCTTCCGCCACTTTTTCGATTTCCACGCCGCCTTCGGTAGAGGCCATGAACACCACGCGACGGGAGCTACGGTCTACGACGGCGCCGAGGTAGAGTTCTTTAGCAATATCGGTTGCCGCTTCAACCAGGATCTGGTTAACCGGCTGGCCGCCTGCGTCTGTCTGGTAGGTCACCAGACGTTTGCCGAGCCAGTGCTCCGCAAAAGCGCGGATCTCTTCTTTACTGTTAACGACTTTCACACCGCCCGCTTTACCGCGGCCGCCAGCGTGAACCTGACATTTCACTACCCATGGACCCGCACCGATTTTAGAGGCGGCTTCTTCTGCTTCACGAGGGGTATTGCAGGCATAACCCACCGGAGCCGGTAAGCCATACCGGGCAAACAGCTGTTTTGCCTGATATTCATGTAAGTTCATGTGTTCTATCCATCCTTCAGGGTAATCGTTAGGTCATGCTTTTGTAGGCCCGGCAGACCAGTTGCCGCCGGGCAGTACCGCGAAAAACTAGACGTCCAGCAGCAGACGGGTCGGATCTTCCAGCAGCTCTTTAATCGCCACCAGGAAGCCCACGGACTCGCGGCCATCGATCAGACGGTGATCGTAGGAGAGCGCCAGATACATCATTGGCAGGATCTCCACTTTACCGTCTACCGCCATCGGGCGGTCTTTAATGGCGTGCATGCCAAGGATCGCGCTCTGCGGTGGGTTGATGATCGGGGTAGACATCAGCGAACCGAATACGCCGCCGTTGGTAATGGTGAAGTTACCGCCAGTCAGGTCGTCTACGGTCAGCTTGCCGTCACGGCCTTTCACTGCCAGCTCTTTAATTTTCTTCTCGATGTCAGCCATGCCCAGGGTATCCACATCACGCAGAACCGGGGTCACCAGGCCGCGCGGGGTAGAAACGGCCATGCTCACGTCGAAGTAGTTGTGATAAACCACATCATCGCCATCGATAGATGCGTTCACTTCCGGGTAGCGTTTCAGCGCTTCAACAACCGCTTTCACGTAGAAGGACATAAAGCCCAGACGGATACCGTGACGTTTTTCAAAGGCGTCACCGTACTGCTTACGCAGGTCCATGATTGGCTTCATGTTCACTTCGTTGAAGGTGGTCAGCATCGCGGTGGAGTTTTTCGCTTCCAGCAGACGCTCGGCCACACGCTTACGCAGGCGGGTCATCGGCACGCGTTTTTCGCTGCGTGCGCCCAGAGCAGGCTGTGCTGCTGGTGCAGCTTCAGGCGCTTTGGCTTCTGCTTTCGCTTCAGACGGCGCTTTCGCCAGGTGTTTGTCGATATCTTCGCGGGTCAGGCGACCGCCAACGCCGGTGCCCTTAATGGCCGCCGGGTCGAGGCTGTGCTCAGCCAGCAGGCGACGGATCGCCGGGCTCAGCGCGTCGTTGCTCTGCTCTTCCAGAGAAGCCTGCTGGCGCTGGGCCGGCGTAGAGGCTTTCTCTTCAGACTTAGCGCTGGACTCTTTGCCCGCGCTGTTGCCTTCACGCAGGCGACCAAGGATCTGGCGAGAGGTCACCGTCGTACCTTCATCTTCCAGGACTGCATCCAGAATGCCATCCGCTGAAGCCGGTACTTCCAGTACCACTTTGTCAGTTTCGATTTCTACCAGCACTTCGTCGCGGGTTACCGCGTCGCCTGGTTTTTTGTGCCAGGTGGCGACGGTTGCATCTGCTACGGACTCAGGCAGGTCGGGAACAAGAATATCTACGCTACTCATTATGTATCCTTTAATTAATCGACGTTCAGCGCGTCATTGACCAGATCTTGTTGCTGCTTCTGGTGAACGGACATATACCCTACCGCCGGAGAGGCGGAGGCCGGGCGACCTGCATAACGCAGAGCAGACCCAAATGGAATCACTTCACGGAAATGATGCTGGCTGCAGTACCATGCGCCCTGGTTGAGCGGCTCTTCCTGGCACCAGACAAAATCATGTACGTGAGCGTACTGTTTCAGCACTTCCTGCATCGCCTGATGCGGGAACGGATAAAGCTGTTCGATACGCACGATGGCGACATCTTTCTGATCGTTCTTACGGCGCTGTTCCAGCAGGTCGTAATAAACCTTACCAGAACACATCACGACACGCTTAACGCCCTGCGGATCCAGTTCGTCAATTTCACCGATGGCCGGCAGGAAGGTGCCGTTTGCCAGCTCTTCCAGGCTGGAGACCGCCAGCGGGTGACGCAGCAGCGATTTCGGCGACATCACCACCAGCGGGCGGCGCATCCCGCGCAGCGCCTGACGACGCAGCATGTGATAAACCTGTGCCGGGGTAGACGGTACGCAGACCTGCATGTTCTGCTCGGCGCAAAGCTGCAGATAACGCTCCAGACGTGCGGAGGAGTGCTCCGGGCCCTGGCCTTCGTAGCCGTGCGGCAGCAGCATCACCAGGCCACACATACGGCCCCACTTCTGCTCGCCGGAAGAGATGAACTGGTCGATAACCACCTGCGCACCGTTGGCGAAGTCGCCGAACTGCGCTTCCCAGATGGTCAGGGTGCGTGGTTCTGCGGTGGCGTAACCGTATTCGAATGCCAGCACCGCTTCTTCAGAGAGCACGGAGTCCCAGACCTTAAACTGGCCCTGGCCATTGTGCACGTGCTGCAGCGGGGTGTAGGTTGAACCGTTGGTCTGGTTATGGATCACCGCATGACGGTGGAAGAAGGTGCCGCGGCCCGCATCTTCACCAGACAGACGGACCGGAATACCTTCATCAACCAGAGTGGCATACGCCAGGTTCTCTGCTCCGCCCCAGTCAAAGAGCTTCTCGCCTGAGGCCATTGCCTGACGGTCAGCATAAATCTTCTGCACGCGGGACTGCATCTCGATCGCTTCAGGTACGGTGCTGATGCGTTTTGCCAGCTCCTGCAGACGCTTCATCTCCACCTTGTTCGGGTAGCTCTCATCCCACTCGTGGTTGAGGTATGGCGACCAGGTAAAGGAGTGCATGTTCATCGGACGCAACTCTTTCACCACGCATTCGCCGGCATCCAGCGCGTCGCGGTAGAGGTTGACCATCTCGGTGGCATCTTCCAGGGTGACAACCTTCTCCGCTTCCAGCTTGTCAGCATAGATTTTACGCGGGGTCGGATGCTTTTTGATTTTCTGGTACATCAGCGGCTGGGTTGCACTCGGCTCGTCCGCTTCGTTATGGCCATGACGGCGATAGCAGAAGAGGTCGATGAACACATCGCGCTTAAAGGTGTTACGGAAATCCAGCGCCAGGCGGGTCACGAACGCGACCGCTTCCGGGTCATCGGCGTTCACGTGGAAAATTGGTGCCTGAACCATCTTACCGATGTCGGTGCAGTATGGGGTGGAACGTGCATCCAGCGGGTTAGAGGTGGTGAAGCCCACCTGGTTGTTGATGACGATGCGAACGGTACCGCCCACTTCGTAACCCCGCGCTTTCGACATGTTCAGGGTCTCCTGAACCACGCCCTGCCCGGTGACTGCCGCATCGCCGTGGATGGTGATTGGCAGAACTTTGTTGCTGCTTGGCTCGTCCAGACGATCCAGACGGGCGCGCACGGAGCCAATAACCACTGGGCTGACGATCTCAAGGTGCGACGGGTTAAACGCCAGCGCCATGTGAACCAGGCCGCCCTGGGTTTCGATATCCGATGAGAAGCCCATGTGGTACTTCACGTCACCGGTACCGAGGTGTTCTTTATGTTTGCCCGCGAATTCGTCGAACAGATCCTGCGGCTTTTTACCCAGCACGTTGATCAGCACGTTCAGACGACCACGGTGCGCCATGCCCAGTACCACTTCGCGGGTACCGCTGTTGCCCGCGTGGCGGATCAGCTCTTTCAGCATCGGCACCAGCGCATCGCCGCCTTCCAGCGAGAAGCGTTTTGCGCCCGGGAATTTCGCACCGAGATAACGCTCCAGCCCTTCGGCTGCGGTCAGTTCGTTCAGGAAACGCTTTTTCTCGTCGGCATTGAAGGTGGATTTACCGGCAACGGATTCGATACGCTGCTGGATCCAGCGTTTCTCTTCGGTAGAGGTGATGTGCATATACTCTGCACCGATGGAGCCGCAGTAGGTCTGCTTCAGCGCTTCCAGCAGATCGCCCAGCTTCATGGTGTCTTTGCCGATAGCGAAAGAGCCAACGTTGAAGGTTTCCTGGAAATCCGCTTCGGTCAGATCGTGATATGCCGGATCTAAATCAGCCACGCGCTCCTGCTTCCACAGTCCCAGCGGATCCAGATTTGCGTGCTGGTGGCCGCGGAAGCGGTAGGCGTTAATCAGCTGCAGGACTTTAACCTGCTTCGCATTGGTGTCAGGGTCGGAGATAGCGGAAGAGTAACGTGAGGCATCCTTCGCCAGACGACGGAAATAATCACGTGTTTTGGAATGAAATTGATCCGGTTTGACACCCGTTCCAGGTAACTCCTGGAACATGGAACGCCAGTTAGCGTCCACTGAGTCAGGGTCGGTTAAGAAGTCTTCATAGAGCTGTTCAATCCAGCTTTGGTTTGCACCAGAGAGGAATGAAGAGTCCAGCCAGGCTTTCATTGCGCCGTTCTGCATCGTGATCCCTTAAGCATTTTTATGCTTACTTTCGCCGTAGAAACTACCACGCACACCACGTGTACGTGCCGGGGTTCACCTGCGAGCTCTTTTACTTTGGCCCGCGAAGGAACCTTTAGAAACTGTCTAAATAATCTTCGTCGTTCCGGCTGCGACTGCGTTGCGGCTTTCACTCACCCCAGTCACATAGTTCACTATGCTCCAGGGGATTCGTTCAACCGCGCCTTGTCTCGCGCTGAACGTCTCGATTATTTACTTAACTGGCAGTTTTTAAAGGTTTCTGCAAATTGCCCGGTGGCGCTACGCTGACCGGGCCTACAAAATCGTAGGCCGGATAAGCGCAGCGCCATCCGGCGTTGTTATTTACGCACTGCGCTGCAACAACATCGACTTAATGTGGCCGATAGCACGCGTCGGGTTCAGCCCCTTAGGACATACACTGACGCAGTTCATGATGCTGTGGCAGCGGAATACGCTGAAAGCATCACTCAGCCCTTCCAGGCGGTTGTCGGTTTCGGTATCGCGGCTGTCAATCAGGAAGCGGTACGCTGCCAACAGGCCAGCCGGGCCGATAAACTTGTCCGGGTTCCACCAGAACGACGGGCAAGAGGTCGAACAACATGCACAGAGGATACACTCATACAGGCCATCGAGTTTTTCACGCTGCTCTGGCGACTGTAAATGCTCGCGAGCGGGTGGATTTTGCCCATTATTCAATAAGTAAGGCTTAATTTTCTCATATTGTGCATAGAATTGCCCCATGTCCACCACCAAATCGCGCACGACCGGCAGTCCTGGCAGAGGGCGGATGACAATCTTCTGTCCCGGACGGTTAAGCGCCGAGATTGGCGTGATACAGGCCAGACCGTTCTTGCCATTCATGTTCAGACCGTCGGAGCCACATACCCCTTCACGGCAGGAACGACGGAATGACAGTGTCGGATCCTTTTCTTTCAGCTGCATTAAGGCGTCCAGCAGCATCATGTCACGGCCTTCTTCCGCTTCCAGGGTGTAATCCTGCATACGCGGAGCGTCATCAACATCAGGGTTATAACGATAAACTGAAAATTCGAGTTTCATTGTCCTGTCTCCGCATTAGTAAGTACGAATCTTCGGCGGGAACGCCGGACGCAGTTTCGGTTCCATATTGACGCTGCGTCGCGTCATGGATTCCGTCTCTGGCAGATACAGGGAGTGGCACAGCCAGTTTTCATCATCACGATCCGGGAAGTCGAAGCGGCTATGGGCGCCACGGCTCTCGGTACGGAAGTTTGCAGAGACCGCCGTTGCGTATGCGGTTTCCATCAGGTTATCCAGCTCCAGGCACTCAACGCGCTGGGTGTTGAACTCGCTGGAGGTGTCGTCCAGACGGGCATTTTTCAGACGCTCGCGGATCGCTTTCAGCTGCTCAAGACCTTTGGCCATCGCGTCACCTTCACGGAATACCGAGAAGTTGTGCTGCATGCACTCCTGCAGCGCTTTACGGATTTCCACCGGATCTTCGCCGTTACGGTTGCCGTTCCAGCGGTTGAGACGCTCCAGAGAGGCTTCAATATTTGCTTCGGTGGCATCACGCAGTGGCCCCTGCTCGGCAATAGACTCCTGCAGATGCAGGCCCACCGCACGACCAAACACCACCAGGTCGAGCAGGGAGTTGCCGCCCAGACGGTTGGCGCCGTGTACGGATACGCAGGCAATTTCGCCTACCGCAAACAGGCCCGGGATCACCACATCTTCGCCCTGCTCGTTCACGGTCAGCGCCTGGCCGGTCACTTTGGTCGGAATACCGCCCATCATGTAGTGGCAGGTTGGGATTACCGGGATCGGCTCTTTAACCGGGTCGACGTGAGCGAAGGTACGGGAGAGTTCGAGGATGCCCGGCAGACGGGATTCCAGAACCTCTTTACCCAGATGGTCAAGTTTCAGCTTGGCGTGTGGGCCCCACGGGCCGTCACAGCCGCGGCCTTCACGGATTTCGATCATGATGGAACGCGCCACCACGTCACGACCCGCCAGGTCTTTCGCATTCGGGGCATAACGCTCCATGAAGCGCTCGCCATGTTTGTTCAGCAGATAACCACCTTCACCGCGGCAGCCTTCTGTTACCAGCACGCCCGCACCGGCGATACCGGTTGGGTGGAACTGCCACATCTCCATATCCTGCACCGGCACGCCAGCGCGGATAGCCATACCGACGCCGTCACCGGTGTTGATATGGGCGTTCGTAGTGGACTGATAGATACGGCCTGCGCCGCCGGTCGCCAGCACGGTGGCACGGGCTTTGAAGTAGACTACTTCACCGGTTTCGATGCACAGCGCGGTGCAACCGACGATAGCGCCATCTTCGTTTTTCACCAGATCCAGCGCATACCACTCGGAGAAGATGGTGGTTTTGTTCTTCAGGTTCTGCTGATACAGAGTATGCAGCAGCGCGTGACCGGTACGGTCGGCAGCCGCCGCTGTACGTGCCGCCTGCTCGCCGCCGAAGTTCTTCGACTGGCCGCCAAACGGACGTTGATAGATGGTGCCGTTCTCCAGGCGGGAGAAAGGCAGACCCATGTGGTCAAGCTCCAGAATCGCTTCCGGGCCGGTTTTACACATATATTCAATGGCGTCCTGGTCACCGATATAGTCGGACCCTTTCACCGTGTCGTACATATGCCATTCCCAGTTATCATCATGGGTATTACCGAGCGCAACGGTGATGCCACCCTGCGCAGATACGGTATGGGAACGGGTCGGGAACACTTTAGAGAGCAGCGCACAGGTCTGGCCGCTCTGGGAAATTTGCAGCGCCGCGCGCATACCTGCGCCGCCGGCGCCAATCACTACAGCGTCAAATTCTCTGACTGGAAGTTTCATCACACACCCCACACCACAACAAATCCATAAATAACGTAAACCACCAGTGCAACGACAATAGCCAGCTGCAGCGCGAGACGAATCGCCATTGATTTAACGTAGTCGGTCAGTACCTGCCACATGCCAATCCACGCGTGGATCAGAATGGAGAAGAGCGCCAGCAGGGTAAACACTTTGGTAAAGGCAGACCCGAAGAAGCCAGTCCAGATTTCCCAGGTCAGATCGCCGCTGGTGGCAAAGAAACCGATCATGTAGATGATGTAGAGGGTGAGAACGATAGCGGTAGCACGGACCAGAATGAAGTCATGTACGCCGTTGCGTCCTAATGCGGAGGCGTTGCTTACCATACGAGAACTCCTGCGAGAAGTGAAAGCACGACAGTGATAACAAAGGAGATGTTAGCGGTACGTTTGCCGGTTTCGAAGGTCTCTTCCAGATAGCCGACATCCATCAGCATATGGCGGATGCCGCCAACAACGTGATAGGCCAGCGCGGTGAGGATGCCCCACATGATAAATTTCACAAAGAAACCGTTCATGATGTTGGCGGCCTGCTGGAATCCTTCCGGAGACGAGAGGCTGGTACCCAGTAACCATAACAGGATACCCACCGCGACAAACGTGATCACACCGGATACACGATGAAGGATGGACGCTATTGCCGTTACGGGGAATCGGATCGTTTTGAGATCCAGATTGACAGGTCTTTGTTTTTTCACATTTCTTATCATGAATAACGCCCACATGCTCTTCTTATAGTTTCCTTCCTCCGGACTGCGATGCGGGTCAGACAGCGTGTCTTTTATATAACTGTGCGTCATGCAAAACATTGCTTCCAGATGCTCAAATGACACGTTACAACGCTGGTTGGCTCGGGATTGCAGGGTTTTCCGGAGACCTGGCGGCAGTATAGGCCGTTCACAAAATCATTACAATTAACCTACATACAGTTTGTCGGGTTTTCTCTGGAACAGTGATCAGGGTCACGATAACAACATCTTTTTAATTTTTAATCATCTGATTTGACAAATGTTAAACATTATTGTTACAAACATCACCAGAAAAGGCATATAATGCGCAAAAGTTATGAGGTCTCTCTTTCACCTGAGAATAAGTTATGTAACAGTGTGATGGTATTGACCGAAGTTATCAGGACAGTTATTAGTGATATACAGGTTTGAAAAATTCGGACTGAACAAACACTGATTTGCTGTTATTTCTCTGGTTTCTCATTTGTTTACCTGCTAGCGCCATTGCTCTGTACCCTGGTTTCTCCTCGTGAGCTGAGCGGCGAGCCAAATAACAAACTGGTAACAATGATAAATCAGCTGAATGCAAATCCGGTTATGGGCAGTCTTAAGCAATAAGGCGCTAAGGAGACCGTAAATGGCTGATACTAAGGCAAAAATCACCCTAAATGGTGACGCTGCTATTGAACTGGATGTGCTAAAAGGCACGCTCGGTCAGGATGTTATTGATATCCGTAGTCTTGGTTCTAAAGGTATGTTTACCTTTGACCCTGGTTTTACCTCCACCGCATCTTGCGAGTCCAAAATCACCTACATCGACGGTGATGAAGGCATCCTGTTGCATCGCGGTTTCCCCATCGACCAGTTAGCGACTGACTCCAACTATCTGGAAGTGTGCTACATCCTGCTGAACGGCGAAAAGCCGACTCAGGAACAGTACGATGAGTTCAAAACCACCGTCACCCGTCACACAATGATCCATGAGCAGATTACCCGTCTGTTCCACGCCTTCCGTCGCGATTCACACCCAATGGCGGTAATGTGCGGGATCACCGGTGCGCTGGCTGCGTTCTACCATGACTCCCTGGATGTAAATAACCAGCGTCACCGCGATATCGCCGCGTTCCGTCTGCTGTCCAAAATGCCAACCATGGCAGCGATGTGTTACAAATACTCCATCGGACAGCCGTTTGTTTATCCACGCAACGACCTCTCTTACGCCGGTAACTTCCTGCGTATGATGTTCGCCACGCCGTGTGAAGAGTACGAAGTGAACCCGGTTCTGGAACGCGCAATGGATCGTATCCTGATCCTGCACGCTGACCACGAGCAGAACGCATCCACCTCTACCGTACGTACCGCTGGCTCCTCCGGCGCGAACCCGTTCGCCTGTATCGCAGCAGGTATTGCCTCCCTGTGGGGACCGGCACACGGCGGCGCGAACGAAGCGGCACTGAAGATGCTGGAAGAGATCAGCTCCGTTGAGCACATTCCTGAATTCGTCCGTCGTGCGAAGGATAAGAACGACTCCTTCCGTCTCATGGGCTTCGGTCACCGTGTTTACAAAAACTATGACCCGCGCGCAACCGTGATGCGTGAAACCTGCCATGAAGTGCTGAAAGAGCTGGGCACCAAAGATGACCTGCTGCAGGTGGCGATGGAGCTGGAACACATCGCGCTGAACGACCCGTACTTCATCGAGAAGAAACTCTACCCGAACGTCGATTTCTACTCCGGTATCATCCTGAAAGCGATGGGCATTCCATCTTCCATGTTTACCGTTATCTTCGCGATGGCGCGTACCGTGGGCTGGATTGCACACTGGAACGAAATGCACACCGAAGGCATGAAAATTGCCCGTCCTCGTCAGCTCTATACTGGCTACGAGCAGCGTAATTTCGAGTCTGACGTGACTAATCGCTAAAAGCGATGCCCGGCGGCGTTACGCTTGCCGGGCCTAAGCAGGCCGGGTCAGCGTTAGCGCCACCCGGCTTTTTTACATCTGGCACGCAGGACACCAGTAAAACGGTCTGGAAGAGAGCGTCGTTTTCTCAATCACCCCGCCGCACCGCTCGCACTTTTTCCCCGCCCGATGAAACACCTTAAAGCGGAATAACGCCCCGTGATGCTTCTTGTCATTCACCACCCCGCGGGTGTTGTACGACAGACGCGGGATCGCCAGTAGCGCATGCGCCAGCGCGTCGAGTTGTTCTTCGGTGAGTTGTGACGCTTTATGCTGCGGCGCCAGCCCCACCTCCCACAGAATTTCGACCCGCAGATAGTTGCCTAAACCAGCCAGAAACGCCTGGTCCAGCAGCAGCCCAGAAAACTGCCGGTTGCGGAATTTTGCCGACAACAGCCGCGCTTTCACCTCCTCTGCCGTCAGGCGTAAATCGAGCACATCCGGCCCCACCCGCTGCAGGAAGGGATGGGTAGTGAGCTGCTCCGCCGTCAGCATCTCAATATCCGAGGCGCTGTAGAGCAGAATGGTTTTATCCGCGGCCTGTAACTTAACGCGCAGGACCCGCGTGGTCTGCGGCTCCTGGCCGGTCTCGACCACCCGCCAGACGCCATACAGCTGGTTATGGCTGTAGAGCGTCAGCTGGTTAGAAAAGTGAGTGAGCAGCGCTTTACCGCGCGTCTCCAGATGCGTGACCGTCTCACCGATAAGCCGGGATTCAAACGGTTTTAATTGAGGGAAAGCAAACCACACGTCGGTGAGCGGTTTGCCTTTTATCGCCGCCTCCAGGCTATCCGCCGCGCGGCGGATCTCTGGTCCTTCTGGCATGATGACTCCTTGTTAGTGCGTCGCGCCGCCCACCACTTTAATATCCGCCTCCTGACGCAGCGCCACCGTAATGGCGATCTCCAGCGCCTGCTTCACGGTTTGCGTCGCCATGCTCGGGGCACCAGGGTGCGCCGCCGCCTGCTCGGGCAGGTAAGGAATATGGATAAACCCGCCCTTCACCTCCGGGCGGTCGGCCAGCTTGTGCAGCACGCCATACATCACGTGGTTGCAGACGAATGTCCCCGCCGTCTGCGAAACCGAAGCAGGAATACCTGATTCACGCAGCGCCGCCACCATCGCTTTAATGGGCAGGGTGCTGAACCAGGCCGCCGGGCCGCCCTCAACGATAGCCACATCCACCGGCTGTCGGCCATGGTTATCCGGGATACGGGCATCATCAACGTTGATCGCTACCCGCTCAACGGTGACATCCACCCGGCCCCCGGCCTGCCCTACCGCCAGTACAACGGAGGGCTGTAGCGCGTCAATGGCCGCGTTCAGCACCGATAACGACTCGCCAAACACGCAGGGCAACTGCCGCGCCACCACGCGGCAGTCGTCAATAATTGCGCCATCAAGCTGCTTTACCACCTCCCATGAGGGGTTAACGGTTTCGCCGCCAAACGGCTCAAAGCCGGTGATCAATACGGTTCGCATCATTTCTCCTTACAGGAACATCAGGAAGTAGAGCAGGAAGACGTTAGCGATCAGCAGCAATACCCCGGTGGGGACCTGCGCTTTAATGACCGCGTTTTTATCGGGTAACTCCAGCAGCGCGGCGGGCACAATATTAAAGTTTGCCGCCATCGGCGTCATCAGGGTGCCACAGTAGCCGGAGAACATGCCAATCGCCGCCATCACCGCCGGGTTGCCGCCGTGTTGCAGCACCAGAATGGGAATGCCGATCCCGGCGGTAACAATCGGAAACGCGGCAAAGGCGTTACCCATTACCATGGTCAGCAACGCCATGCCCACGGCATAGACCGCTACCGCAATAAACCGGCTGTCGACTGCCAGGTACGTCTGGGTGAGGTAAGAGATCCCCTCCCCCACGCCGGCGGCGGTAAACAGCAGGCCAAGGGTCGCCAGGATCTGCGGCAGAATAAAGGCCCAGCCGATGGAGTCGAGCAGACGGCGCGCCTCCTGCAAAGGCTGATGCACTTTCTCATGGGTCATTTTAACCGCCATCGCCAGGCCAATCAGCGAGCCGACGGTCATGGAGAAGAGCGTCACCAGGGTCGAGTGGTTACCCGGCCCGAACAACGTCTCCTGCAGGCCCGGGATGTGGTTGAACATCAGCACGCCCACCACCGTCACCACCGGAATGGCCAGCGCCGGTAAAAAGAGGCGATTGCCCAGACGCTTCGCGCTGCTCTCACGCTCTTCTGGCGTGCGCTGATGGTAACTCCCCAGGCGCACCCCGCCGAAACCAGCAATCAGCGCCAACAGCACGACTGCCACACCCACTGCGATATGGACGGTGCGCTTGTCGCCCACCAGATCGTAGGTCCAGTTCCCCAGCAGGAACAGCAGGCCGTAAATGCCCCAGAACAGACCGGTGGTAATACGTCGCGGGTTGGCTTTATCACGAAATGACATCAGCGCCACGATGAGCAGGATCAGGCCTGCCAGCCAGTAGAGATAGCTTTGCTGGAAGTTCATTTTACCTCTCCCTGCACTTTCGCCAGCTCGCGCTCCAGATGCTTATCCAGGCGGTAGAGGCGGGTCGCGTGGATCGCAAAGGCGCAGAGCGCGGTCGGGATCCCCCAGAGGGCAATATGCAGCGGTTCGGTCTGGATCCCGCCGGATTCCAGCATAAAGTTATGCATAAAGATGATGGCGCCAAAGGCGACAAAGATATCTTCGCCAAAGAAGAGCCCGACGTTATCGGTGGCTGCCGACATCGCCCGCAGACGATAGCGCACCGCCCCCGGCAGCTCGCCATACTTTTTCTCCGCCGCCCCTTCCGCCATCGGCGCCAGCAGCGGGCGCACCATCTGCGGGTGTCCGCCAAGGCTGGTCAGCCCCATTGCTGCCGACGTTTCACGGACGAAGAGATAGACGATCAAAAGCCGTCCGGCGGTAGCGCTGTGGATCTTCGCGATCCACGCCTGGGCCCGCTCTTTCAGGCCGTGGCGCTCCAGCAGACCAATAACCGCCAGCGGGATCAGCAGGATATAAGGCAGGTTACGGGTATTGAGGAACCCTTCGCCCAGTTTTTCCAGAATAGTGGCGATGGGCATTTGCGCCGCCAGGCCGGTGACGATCCCGGCGACAATGACCACCAGCACCGGGTTAAAGCGTAAAAGAAACCCGACCACAATCACCGCGATACCGATGAGTGGCCAGAGGGATAGCGTCTCTGGCATGATGTTTTCCTGTTGTGGTGTTTGCAGTTGTGCGTTATGCACTGATTTTTATATTGTTTGCTTCAAATTCTGTGCGCAGGCGACGGGCAAAGGCCAGCGCGTGTTCTCCGTCACCGTGGATACACACCGTCTGCGCGTGCACGGTTGCCCATTCACCGGTAATACTCTTTACCCGCCCGTGCTGGATCATCTCCAGGGTTTGCGCCAGGGCCTGATCTTCATCGGCGATCAGCGCCCCGGCCTGGGTACGCGGCACCAGGCTACTATCGGCCTGATATCCACGATCGGCAAACACCTCTTCCCGGGTGATCAGGCCATAGCGCGTTCCCGCGCGGATCAACTCGCTCCCCGCCAGACCGACCAGAATCAGATCCGGGTCAACGGTCGAAACGGCGCGGGCGATCGCATCCGCCAGGTCGCGATCTTTTGCCGCCTGGTTATAGAGCATGCCGTGCGGTTTTACGTGACGCAGCTGCCCGCCTTCGGCACGAACGATCGCCGCCAGAGCACCAATCTGGTAGAGCATCTGGGCGTAGACCGTCTCCGGCGGCAGGGTCATGGCCGTTCGGCCAAAGTTTTCCCGGTCCGGGAAGCTGGGGTGCGCCCCAATCGCGACCCCATTTTTTAGCGCCTCGCGCACGCAGGCCAGCATGGTTTCGGCATCGCCGGCATGGAATCCGCAGGCGATATTGGCTGACGACACCAGCTTTAACAGTGCGGCATCGCTGCCGCACCCTTCACCTAAATCTGCATTTAAATCAACCGCGATCATGTAACCTCCACGCCAGCTGTTCGATGTACTGCTTCTGGATGCGCCGCGCCTCCAGCGCCTCTTCCAGCGTGCAGGGGACAAAGTGAATAGGTTGTCCGAGCGGGGCCTGCGCCAGATGGTACATATCGGCCTCGATGATGCAGGCGATCCGCGGATAGCCCCCGGTGGTCTGGGCATCGTTCATCAGAATGATAGGCTGCCCGTTGTGCGGCACCTGAATCACGCCCGGGAGTAGCCCGTGCGACAACATCTCCCGATCGGTGGTGCGCGCCAGTTTTTGCCCCTGCAGGCGATAGCCCATACGGTTACTCTGTGGGCTGAGCTGCCAGGGCAGGCGCCAGAGCGCATCCTGGGAGGCCTGATCGAACTCATGGTATTCCGGTCCCGGCAAGGCCCGCACGCGGTTACTCCAAAGAAGCTGTTTCACGCCCTGGGCTTCACGGAATTCGCGTCCACCGGCCCGAACCTGCAGGCGATCGCCATCTTTCAGCAGCCGCCCTTCGTGACCGCCCAGCCCCACCTTCAGATCGGTGCTGAGGGAGTTCATTATCGACGGCACATCAATTCCGCCCGCAATCGCCAGATAGCTGCGCATGCCGCGGCGGGGACGATTGAGCGTGAGTTGCTGCCCGGCTTTCACCGGCAGGCGCCAGCCGGTCCAGACCGCGGCCCCGTCAAGCCGGGCATCACAGCCCGCACCGGTCAGGGCAAACCAGCCATCCTGTTCAAATTCGAAGATACATTGCCCCAGGGTGATCTCCAGCGCGGCATCATCCGGGTCATTGCCCACAAGTATATTGCCAATCTGCAAGGCCGGTTTATCCAGCGCGCCACAGTAACTGATCCCTGACTGGCGAAAACCGATGCGCCCGCCATCCTGCACCGAGGTATAGAGCCCTGCCCGAATAATTTTTAACATACCCCCTCCTTCTGCGGGATAAACCGCACGGTATCGCCCGGTCGCAGCAGCACCGGCTCGTCACGAGCGGGATCGAACAGCGGCAGAGAGGTGTGCCCAATCAGCTGCCAGCCTCCGGGTGTAGCTAAGGGATAAATACCGGTCTGCGACCCGCCAATCCCCACCGAGCCCGCCGGCACCTGCAACCGGGGTTCGGCGCGACGCGGCGTAGCCAGTTGCTCAGGCAGCCCGCCCAGATACGGAAAGCCCGGCTGAAAACCCAAAAACCAGACCACATAATCCGCGGAGGAATGGAGCTCCACGACCTGTTTCTCGGTCAGACCCGCGTGCCGCGCCACCTCGCCCAGATCGGGGCCTGCGGCGGTACCGTACACCACAGGGATCTCGATAGCGCGGGAATCGGGTTCCAGCGCCTCGCTCTCTTCCCACCAGCGCTGCAGACGTTCGATGGCATCCAGCGCCACCGAATGGGGATTGCGCAGCACCACGGTGATGTTATTCATCCCCGGAATGGCTTCCACCACTTCAGGGATTTCTCCCAGTCGCTGGGTCAAGCGCCAGATCCGTTTTTGCGTCGCCAGGGTTACCGGCGGCTCCAGTTCCAGTACCACGGCGGTTTCGCCTAGCAGATAACAACGTGCTCGCTGCACTTAGATACCTCTCATCAGGCTGGATTAGGAATATCGACAAAGGTGACATCCAGGTCGGTGTTTTCTGTCAGCCATTCGCTGAGCGCGCGAATGCCGCCGCGTTCCGTGGCATGGTGACCTGCCGCATAAAAATGCAGCCCCTGCTCGCGGGCGGAGTGAATGGTTTGCTCAGAGACTTCGCCGGTGATAAACGCATCGACGCCAAAACGCGCCGCGCTGTCAATAAAGCTCTGCCCGCCGCCGGTACACCAGGCGACGCGTTTTACCTCATCCGGCCCGGTATCGCCGCTCCACAGCGGACGACGCCCCAACCGCGCTTCGATCCACGAGGCCAGCTCCAGCCCCGGCACCGGCATGGAGAGTTCCCCCCACGGCACCAGCGGCTCGATTTCGCCCATGATGTTAATACCGAGCAGCGCCGCCAGCTGGGCGTTGTTCCCCAGCTCCGGGTGCGCATCCAGCGGCAGGTGCCAGCCATAGAGGTTGATGTCGTTCTCCAGCAAGGTCTTCAGGCGGTTGCGCTTCATGCCGCGAATAACCGGGGATTCCCCCTTCCAGAAATAGCCGTGGTGAACGATAACGGCATCCGCCTTCTGGCGTACCGCTTCATCCAGCAGCGCCTGGCTTGCCGTCACGCCGGTAACAATCTTCTGAATAGTTTCGCGCCCTTCCACCTGCAGGCCATTCGGTGCGTAGTCGCTGAAGCTGGCGCTGTTCAGTTTGTCGTTAATCAGTCGTTCCAGTTCACTGTTTTTCATTATGACTCCCTATGCTTTACGGGCGGCTTCATACGCGGCCAGCGTGGCAACGCGCGCCTGTTTATGGTCGACAACCGGGCGGGGATACGCGAGGGTGACGCCCTGCTTGTCCGCCCAGATCCAAGGATCGTGGATGGCCTTGTCCGGCACGGTGGCCAGCTCCGGCAGCCAGCGGCGGATAAACACGCCGTCGGAATCAAACTTCTGTCCCTGGGTTGTCGGGTTAAAAATACGAAAATAGGGGGCGGCGTCGGTTCCGGTTGATGCCGCCCACTGCCAGCCGCCGTTATTAGCGGCCAGGTCGCCATCGATCAGCTGTGAAATAAAGTAACGTTCCCCGGCACGCCAGTCGATAAGCAGATCCTTCACCAGAAAGCTGGCGGTGATCATCCGCAGGCGGTTGTGCATCCAACCGGTTTCATTCAGCTGACGCATGGCTGCATCGACAATCGGATAGCCGGTTTGCCCCTCTTGCCAGGCTTTCAGCTGCACATCGTCAGACTGCCATTCAACGTTATCAGTCCAGCGGATGAATGGCCGATATTTACATAAATCAGGGTGATACGTCATCAGATGACGATAAAACTCCCGCCAGATAAGCTCGTTGAGCCATACCGCCCCCGGCCCGCCCTCCAGCGCCTGGGGTTGCTCGGCCAGCAAGCGGTGCAGGCACTGGCGAGGAGAAAGCACCCCCAGCGCCAGGCAGGCGGAGAGACGGCTGGTGCCTTCGATAGCCGGAAAATCGCGCTGCGCCTCATACTCCCCTGCCCCCTGTTGGCAGAACTGACGCAGACGGGCAATCGCCTCTCTCTCGCTCGCCGGAAAGAGGTCGGTATCGAATGGTTGTTGCGGATAATCGAAATCCAGCGCCGACGGGGTCACCTTTTCGCCCTCGCGGGCGGCAGGTGCCGCCGCGCACTCAGGCAGCCCCTCTTTCAGCCGCCGCAACCAGGCATTTTTAAACGGCGTAAAGACCTTGTACATCTTATGATCGCCGGTCATGACGCTACCCGGCGGCAGGATCACGCTGTCATCAAAACCCTGACAGATCACCTCCTGCAACGCGCGCTCCAGCTGGCGATCGCGCTGCTGCTCGTTCAGTTCGTACTGGTAGTTATAAAAGAGATGGGTGACCTCATGCTCTGCGCAAAGCTGCGCCACTTTTTCGCCCTGGGCGGCGAAATCAGCCACCTGAGCATAGAGCAGCGGAATACCTCTGTCGGCCAGCTGCTGTTGCAGATCGTTGAGATGAGCATGAAGAAAGGCGGCCTGGCGAGGCGCCATGGCGTGCTCATGCCACTGCTGCGGCGTGGCGATGAAAAGCGCCAGGACGCGGGCATGTTTGTCGCGGCAGGCGGCGGCAAGCGCAAGGTTATCGTGGATGCGCAGATCGGCGCGAAACCAGACCAGATGGGTGGCCATAACACTCCAGTATTATCGTCTGTAACATCTACAAGTCACCGAGGATACTTTGCTTTAACAAGTGTAGCCATACTGAAATAAAAAAGGCCGCCCAACGGACCGCGAATCCCGGGGGATAAAAAAACCGCCACATTGCTGTGGCGGTTTTTTTGTTACTGCAATTGCTGTGTGTAGTCTTTCTTAATAAAAATCACAAATGGCTTTTTCAGCCTGATCCATCCACACCGGTTTATCGCTGGTCTTCGCCCATACGCGATGCAGATAGCTGTAAAAACGTGCACGATCTTTCCAGAAAAGCATGACTGGTAACGCCAGAACACCCGCTAAAACAGCGAAAGTGCGGCGAATAAAAACGATATGTGCCGGATACGCTTTGTAAAATTCCATCATTTTCTCCCCTCTTTCTGGCCGGAAACCTGCTCCGGAAAAATAAAACTGATTATCTGCTGAAAATAGTAACGCTTTGGCTGTAATTTTACTACTCATCCGACCACTTTTTTGCCCTGAAAAAAGGGATCTTTACACTTCATCCCGTAATTTAGTTACATAAAAGTTAAATTAATACTAACCATTAGTTAAATTATGGTCTTAGCCATTTTTATACTTTTTTTACACCTCCCCGTCTGATTTTTGCGAAATCTTTGCGCCAGAAAATTTACCGTTTGCACCATGACTAATGTCACCCGGAGGTGAATTGTGAGTGCAGGTGTAATTGTGGGCATCGCGCTGGTGTTTCTGTTACTGGGGTATCTGATTTATGCCCTGCTTAACGCGGAGGCATTCTGATGGCCGCTCAGGGATTTCTGCTTATCGCCAGCTTTCTGCTGGTGCTGTTCATACTCGCCCGGCCACTGGGGATGTGGCTGGCACGCATGATTAACGGCCTGCCGCTGCCCGGGGTGCAGGCCATTGACGCAGGTATACTGCGTCTGCTCGGGATCCGCGCCGATGAGATGGACTGGCGTCACTACCTGTTTGCTATTCTGCTGTTGAATGGCGTGGGCCTGGTTGTACTTTTCGCCATGCTGATGCTTCAGGGCGCTCTGCCGCTCAATCCGCAGCAGCTCCCGGGGCTGTCATGGCATCTGGCGCTGAACACCGCGGTGAGCTTTGTCAGCAACACCAACTGGCAGTCCTATGCCGGTGAAACCACTCTGAGCTATTTCAGCCAGATGGCGGGGCTGACGGTGCAAAACTTCCTCTCGGCAGCCAGCGGCATTTCGGTGATCTTCGCCCTGACCCGCGCCTTCTCCCGCCAGAATGTCACTACGCTTGGCAACGCCTGGGTCGATCTGACCCGCATCACCCTGTGGGTGTTGCTGCCGCTGTCGCTGGTTATCGCCCTGCTGTTTATGCAGCAGGGCGTATTGCAGAACCTGCTTCCTTATCAGCCCTTCACCTCGCTGGAGGGGGCCAGACAGCTGCTGCCGATGGGGCCGGTCGCCTCCCAGGAAGCAATCAAAATACTGGGTACCAACGGAGGGGGTTTCTTTAATGCCAACTCCACCCATCCGTTTGAGAATCCGACCGCGCTGACGAACGCCGTGCAGATGCTGGCAATCTTCCTGATCCCCACCGCACTGTGCTTTGCCTTTGGCGAGTCGGTCAGCGATCGGCGCCAGGGGCATACGATCCTGTGGACCATGTCCGCCATCTTTGTGGTCTGCGCGGCGCTGGTGATGTGGGCGGAGTGGCAGGGCAACAGCCACTTTATGCTGCTCGGCGCGGACAGCAACAGCAATATGGAAGGTAAAGAGAGCCGCTTTGGCATTCTCGCCAGCAGCCTGTACGCCGTCGTCACTACTGCCGCCTCCTGCGGAGCGGTTAACGCCATGCATGACTCCTTCACCGCCCTGGGCGGCATGATCCCGATGTGGCTGATGCAGATTGGTGAAGTGGTGTTTGGCGGTGTCGGGTCGGGCCTGTACGGCATGCTGCTGTTTGTGCTGCTGGCGGTCTTTATCGCCGGGCTGATGATTGGCCGCACCCCGGAATATCTGGGTAAGAAAATCGACGTGCGTGAGATGAAACTGACCGCGTTGGCGATCCTCGTCACCCCGGCGCTGGTACTCCTCGGCACCGCACTGGCGCTGATGACCGACGCCGGGCGCAGCGGCATCTTTAACCCCGGGATCCACGGCTTCAGCGAGGTGCTGTACGCGTTTTCGTCGGCGGCCAACAATAACGGCAGCGCCTTTGCGGGCCTGAGCGCCAACTCGCCGTTCTGGAACTGCCTGCTGGCGTTCTGCATGTTGGTCGGTCGCTTTGGGGTGATTATTCCGGTCATGGCCATCGCCGGCGCGCTGGTGAACAAGACCCGCCAGCCTGTTTCTGGCGGCACACTGCCTACCCACGGCGCGCTGTTTGTGGGTCTGCTGATCGGCACTGTCCTGCTGGTCGGCGCCCTCACCTTTATTCCCGCCCTCGCATTAGGCCCGGTTGCGGAACACCTCTCTTTACGCTGATTTTACGGAGTATTCTTCATGAGTCGTAAGCAACTGGCCCTGCTTGAACCTGCTCTGGTTCGCCAGGCGCTGATGGATGCGATAAAAAAATTAGATCCGCGCGTGCAATGGCGCAATCCGGTGATGTTTATCGTCTGGCTGGGGAGCCTGCTGACCACCCTGCTGGCTCTTGCCATGGCGGGTGGATGGTTGTCAGGCAGCGCCACCTTTACCGCGGCGATCAGCCTGTGGCTGTGGTTCACCGTGCTGTTTGCCAACGTCGCCGAAGCGCTGGCGGAAGGACGCAGCAAAGCGCAGGCCAACAGCCTTAAAGGGGTGCAGAAAACCGCGTTCGCCCGCAAGCTGCGCGAAGCGAAATATGGTGCTGCCAGCGAAACAGTGCCAGCGGATACGCTGCGCAAAGGCGACATCGTTCTGGTGGAAGCCGGAGATATTATCCCCTGCGACGGGGAAGTGATCGAAGGGGGCGCCTCGGTGGATGAGAGCGCCATCACCGGGGAGTCCGCGCCGGTGATCCGTGAGTCCGGGGGCGATTTTGCCTCGGTCACTGGCGGAACACGCATTCTTTCCGACTGGCTGGTGATCCAGTGCAGCGTCAACCCTGGCGAAACCTTCCTCGATCGGATGATCGCCATGGTAGAAGGCGCCCAGCGGCGCAAAACCCCAAACGAAATCGCCCTGACCATTCTGCTGGTGGCGCTGACCATCGTCTTCCTGCTGGCGACCGCCACCTTGTGGCCCTTCTCGTCTTATGGCGGGACGGCAGTGAGCGTCACCGTGCTGGTGGCCCTGCTGGTCTGCCTGATCCCGACCACCATCGGCGGCCTGCTGTCGGCCATCGGTGTGGCGGGCATGAGCCGGATGCTGGCGGCCAACGTTATCGCCACCAGCGGGCGAGCCGTCGAGGCAGCAGGCGACGTCGACGTGCTGCTGCTGGATAAAACCGGCACCATCACCCTCGGCAACCGTCAGGCTTCTGAGTTCCTGCCCGCCCCGGGCGTGGATGAGCAAACGCTGGCCGACGCCGCCCAGCTGGCATCGCTGGCGGACGAAACTCCGGAAGGCCGCAGCATCGTCATTCTCGCCAAACAGCGCTTTAACCTGCGCCAGCGCGACGTGCAGAGCCTGCATGCCACCTTTGTGCCCTTCACGGCGCAAACGCGGATGAGCGGGATCAACATTCAGGACCGGCTGATCCGCAAAGGCTCGGTGGACGCCATTCGCCGCCATATTGCGGCCAACAACGGCCATTTCCCCCCGCAGGTCGATACGCTGGTGGAGAACGTCGCGCGTCAGGGGGCCACGCCGCTGGTGGTGGCGGAAGGAGCCAGCGTTCTCGGGGTGATCGCTCTGAAAGATATCGTCAAAGGCGGTATCAAGGAGCGCTTTGCCCAGCTGCGTAAAATGGGCATCAAAACGGTGATGATCACCGGGGATAACCGCCTGACGGCGGCCGCCATTGCCGCCGAAGCGGGGGTGGATGATTTTCTCTCGGAAGCGACGCCGGAGGCCAAACTGGCGCTGATCCGCCAGTATCAGGGAGAAGGACGGCTGGTGGCCATGACCGGTGACGGCACCAACGACGCCCCGGCCCTCGCCCAGGCGGACGTGGCGGTAGCCATGAACTCCGGTACCCAGGCGGCGAAAGAGGCGGGCAATATGGTTGACCTCGACTCTAATCCGACCAAGCTGATCGAGGTGGTACATATCGGCAAACAGATGCTGATGACCCGGGGCTCGCTCACCACCTTCAGTATCGCCAACGACGTGGCGAAATATTTCGCCATTATTCCGGCGGCGTTTGCCGCGACTTATCCGCAACTGAACGCCCTGAATGTGATGCATCTGCACTCCCCCGCCTCGGCCATCCTGAGCGCGGTGATCTTCAACGCGCTGATCATTATCTTTCTCATCCCGCTGGCGCTGAAAGGGGTGAGCTACAAGCCGTTCACCGCCGCCGCCATGCTGCGCCGCAACCTGTGGATTTACGGTCTGGGTGGGCTGGTGGTGCCGTTTATCGGCATTAAAGCCATCGACGTTGTGCTCACCCTGTTCGGGCTGGTTTAAGAGGAAAATCAAATGGCTATGTTACGTCCCGCTATACTGTTGTTTATTCTGCTGGCCCTGATAACCGGCGGGCTCTATCCGCTGGTGACCACCGCGCTGGGTCAGTGGTGGTTTACCGACCAGGCGAACGGATCGCTTATCTACCAGCAGGGGGAGATCCGCGGTTCCCGGCTGATTGGGCAAGACTTTACCGCGGCGGGTTACTTTCACGGGCGTCCTTCCGCTACGGCTGAGAGCCCGTATAATCCCATGGCCTCGGGCGGCAGCAATCTGGCGGGCAGCAACCCTGAGCTGGATAACGCCGTTCGCGCCCGCGTGGCGGCTCTGCGTGCAGCCAACCCGCAGGCGAGCCCGGCAGTGCCGGTTGAACTGGTGACCGCATCAGGCAGCGGGCTGGACTACAGCCTGACGCCGCAGGCCGTCGCCTGGCAGATCCCACGGGTGGCTCTGGCGCGTCAGCTCAGCGCCGAACAGCTCAGCCAGCTGGTGGCCGCCCATACGCAAAAGCCATTATTCAGCGCGATGGGCAATCCAGTGGTCAATATTGTTGAATTGAATCTGGCGCTGGACGCGCTAAGGAAAGAGTAAATGATTGACGAGCCTCTGCGCCCGGACCCGGACAAACTGCTGGAGCAGGCTGCCACTCCCCATCGCGGCATGCTGAAAATTTTCTTCGGCGCCTGCGCGGGCGTCGGCAAGACCTTCGCCATGCTCAGTGAAGCCCAGCGTCTGCGCGCCCAGGGGCTCGATATTCTCATCGGTGTGGTGGAAACCCACGGTCGCCAGGAGACCGCCGCGCTGCTGGCGGGGCTGGCAACCCAGCCGCCACGCCGCATTCATCATCGTGGACGTCTGGTAACGGAATTCGATCTCGACGCCGCCCTCGCCCGCCGTCCGGCGCTGATCCTGATGGACGAGCTGGCGCACACCAATGCTCCGGGCTCGCGCCATCCCAAACGCTGGCAGGATGTCGAGGAGCTGCTGGACGCCGGGATTGATGTCTTTACCACCGTCAACGTCCAGCATCTGGAGAGCCTCAACGACGTGGTCAGCGGCGTCACCGGTATTCAGGTGCGGGAGACCGTCCCGGATCCCTTCTTCGACGCGGCGGACGAGGTGGTGCTGGTGGATCTTCCCCCGGACGATCTGCGCCAGCGCCTGCATGAGGGCAAAGTCTATATCGCCGGGCAGGCTGAGCGGGCAATCGAGCACTTCTTCCGCAAAGGCAATTTGATCGCCCTGCGCGAGCTGGCTCTGCGCCGCACCGCCGACCGGGTGGACGATCAGATGCGGGCCTGGCGCGACCGGCAGGGCGAGGAGAAAGTGTGGCATACCCGCGATGCGATTTTGCTCTGCATCGGTCACGGCAGCGGCAACGAGAAGCTGGTGCGCACCGCCGCGCGTCTGGCCGCGAAGTTCGGCAGCGTCTGGCATGCGGTCTACGTGGAGACGCCGCAGCTGCACCGTCTGCCGGAGAACCAGCGCCGCGCCATTCTTGGCGCTCTGCGCCTGGCCCAGGAGCTGGGCGCCGAAACCGCCACCCTGGCCGAGCAGGCGGAAGAGAAAGCCATCCTGCGCTACGCCCGGGAGCATAACCTCGGTAAAATTGTTATCGGCAGGCGCGCCCGTCGCCGCGGGTTCAGCCGGGAGAGCTTTGCCGACAAGCTGGCACAGCGCGCCCCCGATCTCGATTTGCTGATCGTCGCGCTGGACGACAAACCGGCCGCCCTGCCCGCCAGAACCCCGGACAACCGGGCATTTAGCGACAAATGGCGGATCCAGCTGCGCGGCTGTCTGGTGGCGGTGCTGCTCTGCGCGCTGATCACCTTTGTCGCCAGCCAGTGGTTACCCGGCTTCGATGCCGCCAACCTGGTGATGATCTACCTGCTGGGGGTGGTGCTCGTAGCCCTGTTTTATGGCCGCTGGCCCTCGGTGCTGGCGACGGTGATCAACGTCATCAGCTTCGATCTCTTTTTTATCGCCCCGCGCGGCACCCTGGCGGTGTCGGATGTGCAGTACGTCCTCACTTTCGCCGTGATGCTGGCGGTAGGTTTGCTTATCGGCAACCTGACGGCGGGGGTGCGCTATCAGGCGCGGATCGCCCGTTACCGCGAGCAGCGCACCCGCCATCTGTATGAGATGTCGAAGGCGCTGGCGGTGGGCCGTACGGCGCAGGATATCGTCCAGACCAGCCAGCAGTTTATTCACTCCACCTTTAACGCCCGCAGCCTGATCCTGCTCCCGGATCGCGAAGGCAAACTGTGTCCGCTCACCCCGGTCTCGGGGATGACCCCGTGGGATGAGGCTATTGTCCGCTGGAGCTTTGATAAAGGCCAGCCTGCGGGAGCGGGCACCGACACGCTCCCGGGTGTGCCCTATCAGATCCTGCCGTTGCAGCGTCAGGGGGTGGTGATTGTCGAGCCGGCTAACCTGCGCCAGCTGATGATCCCCGAGCAGCAGCGGCTGCTGGAGACCTTTACCCTGCTGGTGGCGAGCGCGCTGGAGCGGCTGGCGCTCACCGCCAGCGAAGAACAGGCTCGGTTAGCCAGCGAGCGGGAGAGCATTCGCAATTCGCTGCTGGCCGCCCTCTCCCACGATCTGCGCACGCCGCTGACGGTGCTGTTCGGTCAGTCGGAGATCCTGACCCTCGACCTGGCGGCAGAAGGCTCCCGCCACGCTATCCAGGCCAGCGAGATCCGCCAGCACGTGCTGAACACCACCCGGCTGGTGAACAACCTGCTGGATATGGCGCGGATCCAGTCCGGCGGCTTTAACCTGAAAAAAGAGTGGCTGACGCTGGAAGAGGTCATCGGCAGCGCCTTAAAAACGCTGGAGCCGGGGCTGGGTGGTCGGCATATCGCGCTCGCGATGTCCGATCCCCTGGCGTTGATCCACGTGGATGGCCCGCTGTTCGAGCGGGTGCTGATTAATCTGCTGGAGAACGCCGCAAAATATGCGGGCAGCAGAGCGCAAATCGGCATTGATGCCAGCGTCACCCCCGAGCAGCTGCAGCTGGAGGTGTGGGACTCCGGCCCGGGCATTCCGGCGGGTCAGGAAGAGGCTATCTTTGATAAGTTTGCCCGCGGGAATAAGGAGTCCGCCATTCCCGGCGTCGGGCTGGGGCTGGCGATCTGCCAGGCAATTGTTGAGGTGCACGGCGGCACCATTACCGCCCATAATCGCCCCGAAGGCGGGGCCGGGTTTTGTGTTACACTGCCGCTTGATGCCCCACCCGACCTGAATGAACTTCCAGAGGATTTGTGATTAACGTCCTGATTGTTGAAGATGAACTCGCCATCAGTCGTTTTCTGCGTGCCGCGCTGGAAGGTGAAGGGTTACGCGTTCACGATGCCGGGACGCTGCAACGAGGCCTGATAGAAGCCGCCACCCGCAAGCCGGACCTGGTGATCCTCGATTTGGGCCTGCCGGATGGCGACGGCCTCGACTTTATCCGCGAAGTGCGCCAGTGGAGCCAGATGCCAATCATTGTGCTCTCGGCGCGTCTGGAGGAGACCGACAAAATTGCCGCACTCGATGCCGGTGCCGACGACTATCTCAGCAAGCCGTTTGGCATTGGCGAACTGCAGGCGCGTCTGCGCGTCGCCCTTCGCCGTCACGCGACCACCGTCCCCGTCGACCCGGTGTATACCTTTTCCGATATTCGTGTCGATCTGGCCTCGCGGCGTATTCAGCGCGGTGAGGCTGAAATCCACCTGACCCCCATCGAGTTTCGCCTGCTGGCGGTGTTGCTCAACAATCACGGTAAAGTGCTCACCCAGCGCCAGCTGTTAAGCCAAGTCTGGGGACCGAATGCAGTGGAGCATAGTCACTACCTGCGCATCTATATGGGACACCTTCGCCAGAAACTCGAAGCGGATCCCGCGCGTCCACAGCACCTGTTAACCGAAACAGGGATTGGCTACCGCTTTATGCTTTGAGCATAAAAAAGCCCGGTGGCGCTAGCGCTTACCGGGCCTACAAAATCGAAGCAGTTGTAGGCCGGGCAAACGCAGTGCCGCCCGGCGCACAAATCGCAGTTATGCGTTTTTCAGCACTTCGCTGACAATCTCTACCGCTTCTTTCTCAATCTGCTGGCGGTGTTCCGCCCCAAGGAAGCTTTCGCAGTAAATCTTGTACGCATCTTCCGTACCGGATGGACGCGCCGCGAACCAGCCGTTCTCGGTCATCACCTTCAGGCCGCCAATTGAGGCACCGTTGCCCGGGGCCGCCGTCAGACGGGCGGTGATCGGGTCACCCGCCAGGGTGCTGGCACTGACCATGTCAGGTGACAGCTTAGAGAGCGCCGCTTTCTGGGCGGAGGTGGCTGAGGCCTGCAGACGGTTGTAGCTCGGCGCACCGAAACGGGCGGCCAGCTCATCGTAGTGCTCCTGCGGGTTCTTACCGGTGACAGCAGTGATCTCCGCCGCCAGCAGGCACATGATGATACCGTCTTTGTCGGTAGACCACGGCGTACCGTCGAAGCGCAGGAAGGAAGCGCCCGCGCTCTCTTCGCCGCCAAAGCCGAAGCTGCCGTCGAACAGCCCGTCAACAAACCACTTAAAGCCCACCGGCACTTCCACCAGCTTACGGCCCAGGTCGTTAACCACACGGTCGATCATTGCGGAGGAGACGAGGGTTTTACCCACGGCAACCTCTGCGCCCCACTGTGGACGATGCTGGAACAGGTAGTTGATCGCCACCGCCAGATAGTGGTTTGGATTCATCAGGCCCGCAGGGGTGACGATACCGTGACGGTCGTAATCCGGGTCGTTGGCAAAGGCGAGGTCGAACTTGTCGCGCAGCGCCAGCAGGCCAGCCATCGCGCACTCGGAGGAGCAGTCCATACGGATCGCGCCGTCTTTATCCAGGTGCATAAAGCGGAAAGTCTGATCGACATGATCGTTAACGATGGTCAGATCCAGCTTGTAGTGCTCCGCAATACGTTTCCAGTACTCAATCCCGGAACCGCCGAGCGGATCAACACCCAGCTTCAGACCGGCTTTCTGGATCGCCGCCATATCGACGATATCTGCCAGCCCTTCAACGAACGGCTGCACCAGATCCTGCTCTTTCACGTGGCCGGAAGCCATCGCCTCGTCCAGAGAGATGCGCTTCACGCCTTTCAGGCCATCAGCCAGCAGCGCGTTGGCACGATCTTCCACCACTTTGGTAACGTTGGTGTCAGCCGGGCCGCCGTTGGGTGGGTTGTATTTAATGCCGCCATCTTCCGGCGGGTTGTGGGACGGCGTGATCACAATGCCGTCAGCCTGCGCGCCGCCCTTCTGGTTATGCACCAGGATGGCGTTAGAAACGGCAGGGGTCGGCGTATAGCCGTTGTTTTCCTGAATGATGACATCCACGCCGTTGGCCGCCAGCACTTCCAGTACGGAGATAAACGCTGGCTCTGACAGGGCGTGTGTATCCTTACCCACGTAACACGGACCGGTGACGCCGTTTTTGGCACGCTCTTCCGCAATGGCCTGAGCAATGGCCAGAATATGCGGCTCGTTAAAGCTATGGCGTACCGCACTGCCGCGGTGCCCGGATGTACCAAACTTAACTGCGTGTTCTGCGTTGCCCACTTCCGGCTTCAGCACGTAATACTGTGCGGTAAGCTGGGCGACGTTAATCAAATCGCTCTGTTGTGCAGGTTGACCCGCACGATTGTGATTTGCCATTGCCTGGTCCTTCTGATGCAAGGGTTAGATAGTACCGCAAACCTTATCAATCAATTCCACCGGGAACTGCATCGACTGCATGATGTGTTCGATCATGCTGCGTTTACGTCCGGTATTGGTATTGGTGATCACCCAGTACGGTGTACCAGGCAGGTGCTTGGGTTTAGTTTGATTGCCATTCTGTAACAGCGTTTGCTCGTCACCCGCGAAGTAGACACGCGTGCGACCATGCAGTGACTCCGTCGCATCGGCAAACGCGTTGTTATCCAGTGAATAGAGTGTAGTCAGCACTAGCATAAAGCGGTTAACTGCTTTCTTCTGCTCAGCGTATTCGTCAGAAAGCAGCAGTTCGCGCATCGCACGCACTTTGTCTTTTACCTGCGTCAGCGGCTTTTCCTGGGCGACGGCAACGGGCTGGCGCGTCTCTTTGAGGGCCGGAGCGGCAGACTGCGAGGCGGCGGCCATTTTGAGCATGCGCCGTAAAATGTCGGACGCGCTCTCACCGATATGCCGCGTCTGGCTGGCGATATACTGATAGAGTTCGTCATCAACTTCGATTGTTTTCATCTTAATCCAGTGCGATATCTTATCTGAATACAAGTCGTTGGGAGTATAAGGTCAAAACCCAACAGCGGATAGCGTCAAGCCAGAATGGCGGCAAAAGTCAGAATTAACTGTTTCCTTGCAGCCGGGCGGCAGAATGGTCAACATGATACCCTAACCTGACATACGTAAAAAAAGAACTTTGCCATGAAATTGAATACCCGAGCGCAATCTGCACAATCGCCGCACAATAATTCTCCCATCGTCCTGGTGCATGGTCTGTTTGGTAGTCTGGATAATCTTGGCGTACTGGCACGGGATCTGGTGCAGGATCACGCGCTGCTGCAGGTGGATATGCGTAACCACGGCCTGTCGCCGCGCTCGCCGCAGATGACCTACGCCGATATGGCCCAGGATCTGCTGGATACGCTGAATGAGCATAATATTGAAAAAGCGATCCTGATTGGTCACTCCATGGGTGGCAAAGCGGTGATGGCGCTGACGGCGCTTGCGCCGGAGCGCATTGCCGGCCTGGTGGTGATCGACGTGGCGCCGGTGGATTACGACGTGCGCCGCCACGATGAGATCTTCGCCGCTATCAACGCCGTCACGGACGCTGGCGTCAGTACCCGCCAGCAGGCCGCGGCGGTCATGCGCGAACATCTGGATGAAGAAGGCGTGGTGCAGTTTCTGCTGAAATCCTTCGTCGACGGCGAGTGGCGCTTTAACGTGCCGGTGCTCTGGGATCAGTATGACCAGATCGTCGGCTGGCAGCCGGTGCCGGCGTGGCCGCACCCGACGCTGTTTATTACCGGCGGCAACTCCCCGTACGTGACCGAAGCGTATCGTGATGCGCTGCTGGCGCAATTCCCCCAGGCGCGTGCGCATGTCATTGCCGGGGCCGGACACTGGGTACATGCCGAAAAACCGGACGCGGTGCTGCGCGCTATCCGTCGTTACCTCGCTGACACGGCAAATTGATTAAAAAGAGAGCGACTGGTCGCCTGCGGGCCTCCAGTCGTTGGCGTGCCGTTTTCGGTGATGTATGATGGCGCGCTTATCGCCCGGGCATTAGCAGGGTGTCTTGTTTCCCCCGAAGTCTCAAAATCATGGCCAAAGAACACACGGACCGCACGACATTAGATCTGTTCGCGAATGAGCGTCGCCCGGGACGACCAAAAACCAATCCGCTTTCGCGTGATGAACAGCTGCGCATCAATAAGCGCAATCAGCTTAAACGCGATAAAAGCCGCGGGCTTAAACGCGTCGAGCTGAAACTGAACGCTGAAGCCGTCGATGCGCTGAACGAGCTGGCGAATGCTCGTGATATCAGCCGCAGTGAGCTGATTGAAGAGATGCTGATTTCGCAGCTCGAGAAATGGCACGGCAAAGCGTAAGTCAGAAAACTCCCCTTCTTATTGCTTTCATGTAGCACAGAGTGCAGTCCTGGGTGATTGCAGTTTCCGCAGGCTTCTCTGTTCTGCTATGATTGCCCTTATCCGTGGCTAAATTGCGCCACCATACCATTAAGTTTCAAGAGGTTATTTTACTCATGGCAATCATCGGCATTTTTTTTGGCAGCGACACGGGTAATACCGAAAATATCGCAAAAAACATTCAAAAACAGCTAGGTAAAGACGTTGCCGATGTGCATGACATTGCGAAAAGCAGCAAAGAAGATATCGAAGGTTACGATATTCTGCTGCTGGGCATCCCTACCTGGTACTACGGTGAAGCGCAGTGCGACTGGGACGACTTCTTTCCGTCTCTGGAAGAGATCGATTTCAACGGCAAACTGGTAGCCCTGTTCGGCTGTGGCGATCAGGAAGACTATGCCGAGTACTTCTGCGATGCTCTCGGCACCATTCGCGACATCATTGAGCCGCGCGGCGCCGTGATCGTTGGTCACTGGCCAACTGCTGGATACCACTTCGAAGCCTCAAAAGGTCTGGCCGATGATAATCACTTCGTGGGCCTCGCCATCGACGAAGATCGTCAGCCTGAACTGACCGCTGAGCGCGTAGAGAAATGGGTTAAGCAGGTTCGCGAAGAGCTGCATCTCGACGATATCCTCAACGCCTGAAATGCTGCGGCGCAACGTTAAAGTTGCGCCGCATTGATAGGTAATATCAATCAAAATAATTGCTACAAATTTTTAACTTTTCCTGCCATACCTGTACAATGATCCAGGTTCAAACGGGTCACCCTGTAACAAGTTTGTTGGCGGTACCACGTTTTTATAAGCATACTTTACTTGAGACTTGCAGTTTTCATTAGGTCATGGCAGTTCTATAATGAGACGCATTTCCCAGGTGCATTTTCTGTCACTTCTTCTTTAGAAGTGAATCGTTTAGCAACAGGACAGATTCCGCATGACTGACAACAACACCGCATTAAAGAAGGCCGGACTGAAAGTCACGCTTCCACGGTTAAAAATCCTGGAAGTGCTTCAGGGTCCGGATAACCATCATGTCAGTGCGGAAGACTTATACAAGCGTCTGATCGACATGGGCGAAGAGATTGGTCTGGCGACCGTTTACCGTGTACTGAACCAGTTCGACGATGCAGGCATTGTGACGCGTCACAATTTTGAAGGCGGTAAATCCGTATTTGAACTGACGCAGCAGCATCACCACGATCACCTGATTTGCCTGGATTGCGGCAAAGTGATCGAATTCAGCGACGACTCTATCGAATCACGTCAGCGTGAAATTGCCGCACGTCACGGCATTCGTCTGACCAACCACAGTCTCTACCTGTATGGCCACTGTGCCGAAGGCGACTGCCGCGAAGATGACCACGCGCACGACGCGAAATAATTCATCCGCATACTCTGAGCCAACCTGACGGTTGGCTTTTTTTTGCCTGTCATTATGTAAAAAGCCCGGTAGCGCCTCACTGACACAGACCTACGCATTTGTAGGCCCGTGTCAGCGTAGCGCCACCGGGCGTGGTAAACAGCCGATTACTTGCTGTTGTTATTGCGGATCTCCTGCCAGATTTTATCGCAGTCTTTGGTCACGTCCTGATTGTTACCCGTTTTACGCGCCTGGATACAGGCCTGGTAATCTGCAACCCGAACGGTCTCTTGTGTCGCAAATTGCTCGTGCGCCTTCTCCTGGCGCAGCACGTCCAGCACGCTCTGGCAGGCTTCGATCTTCTCTGGCGACCCTTCAGCGGTATTGATACAGGCGCTGTAGGCCTCTTTCAGACGGGTATCTTCTTTCTGGGTCTGAGGTTGCGCGCAGGCGGTCAATCCTGATGCCACCAGCGCGACCAGTACGATTTTTTTCAGCATAGCAGTCTCCGGTCGGCGGGGTTATCCCCCGCCGGATGTGTCATCAGAAGATGGTGAACGGGGCGATAACCATAAACTTCACGTCTCGCTCATCCTGGAAGATATTGCCGTAACCGCCGCCGTAGCTTGGGATATCGGAATGGTTGTCATACTGCGTGAAGTGCAGTTTGAACATGGTGCCTTTCGCGCGACCATCCTGAAGGGTGTAGATCGCATCCAGACTGTAGGCCGACTCTTTAATCTTGTTAGAGGCAATATCTTCACGCTGGCCCGCGCTGTTGATCAGCCAGTCTGCCGGTTTTGCATCCCAGGCGTAAACATAAGACGCGCCCACACTCCAGCCTGCGAGGTTCCAGTTGCTCAGGTCATACATCGCGCCGAAGAAGACCGCTTTTTCGCCGTTGGCGTTGAAGTCGGAGCGGTTATCCCACCACACGTCCAGACGACCGTTGGACGAAGCGTAGGTTGGGGTCATACGCTGCAGGAAGTAACCCTGCTGACCTTCCGCCTTAACGTAAGTCCCTTCCAGACGTAAATCGACCTGCCCGACCTATAACCCAGGGTCAGCGCCTGCAGCCATGCCGTGCCGTCGTAGATATCATTCACGGTGCCGCTGTCGGCTTTATCACGCGTGCCGTAGAACTGGTAGCTGGTCGAGAGCGGGCCGCCCACGGTATCTAACTTGTAGCTGGCTTTGGCAAAATATTGATCGATGTAACCTTCGGCCTGACCAAACGCGGCTTCCAGAATCAGGTGATTTTTGAAATCGTACTTCGCGCCAAAGGAGTGGAGATAATCGACGCGGGTTTTTCTGTCATTCTGATAGAACTTGTCCATCTCGAGGTGCCACGGCGCTTTGTACTCGTTGGTCCACATGTACGAGAAACTCAACGCACCGCTGTCGCCGTAGTCAAAGTTGGCCCCGGCTTCGGCACCCTGATAGGTACCCGGCATAAAGCTCCAGTGCGGCGCTAACAGGGTTTGACCGGTTGGCTGCAGCCAGCCGCCGCGCGCCCAGACCGGGCCATATTTAAATTTAGCAGCCGCTTTATACAGGCTGATCCCGCTCTTATCGCCGGACCAGTCCTCTTTATAGGCTTTGTTGCTGGAGGAGAACGCAATTTCGTTCGGGTGGCCGCTGTCGCCATTTTCCGCCATTTCGATGGCTGTGAACGCAGCGAGATCAAGACCGAACATGTCGGCGGCATAGCCGGACTGGAAATCAAGGTTGGCGTTCCAGGTGGAGTGAGCCAGGTTAGTTTCGTATTTGTCTGCTTCGACATTTTTGCGGTCACGTTCACGCTGCCAGTAATAAATACCGCCCGTGAGCGTGGAATCATCAATAAAACCTTCGGCCTGGGCTTTCGGAGAAACCATCCAGCCTGACATTGCTGTTACACCGGCAATAGCCAGCGCAAGCGCACTACGTTTGCCACTGAACGTACGCATAATTAATCCTCTTTGACGTATTTAAAGCGCCTTAAACGGCGAAAAACAAAAAAGTAAAAAATGGAGGTAACCAGAAATACCCGCTTACATCTCCTGTCTGTAGACTATTTTTCGCGACGCGAATTATCAACGCTTTTCAGCGATCAAAAGTCAGGATTATGACAAAGCGCACATATTTGATTGCTATTTGTAACAATCAAAACTGAAAAGAATTTTTAATTAAAATAATGCACGTAATTAGCGGGTTATTTTTAACAGACAGCTATTTAACGGCCAGTTCGATAGCTATTATCGTGAATTTGTGAAAGGGAAGAGAAAGCGAATCGTTTTAAGAAATGGGATTAATTCGCAACGCGAACATATAGTCGGTTAATGGCTTGCTTGCGGGGCAAAAAAAACGCCGCTATGCGCGGCGTTTATCGAAAAATAATCAGTTACTCACCGACTTTCGTCCAGGTATCACGCAGTCCGACGGTACGGTTAAATACCAGTTTGTCCGCAGTGGCGTAGCGGCTATCGAGGCAGAAGTAACCTTCGCGCTCAAACTGGTACGCATGACCGGCAATAGCCTCTTTCAGGGATGGCTCCGCAAAGCCCTGCTTGATCACCAGCGATTCCGGGTTAATCACCTCCAGGAAGTCCTCAGCAGCACCTGGGTTTGGCACGCTGAAGAGGCGATCGTACAGACGGATCTCAACCGGCAGCGCATGTGCCGCGCTGACCCAGTGGATAACGCCTTTCACCTTGCGACCGTCGGCCGGATCCTTGCTCAAGGTCTCGGCATCGTAGGTGCAGAAGATGGTGGTGATATTGCCTTCAGCGTCTTTCTCAACGCGCTCAGCTTTGATCACGTAGGCGTTGCGCAGGCGCACTTCTTTGCCCAGCACCAGACGTTTGTACTGCTTGTTCGCTTCTTCGCGGAAGTCGGCACGATCGATCCAGATCTCTGCGCTGAACGGCACTTCACGGCTGCCCATCTCCGGCTTGCTCGGATGGTTAGGCATGGTCACCAGCTCGCTTTCGCCCTGCGGATAGTTTTCGATAACCAGCTTAACCGGATCGATAACAGCCATCGCGCGCGGCGCATTGTCGTTCAGATCTTCGCGGATACAGGATTCCAGCGACGCCATCTCGATGGTGTTGTCCTGCTTGGTCACGCCGATGCGTTTGCAAAACTCGCGGATAGATGCGGCGGTGTAGCCACGACGACGCAGACCGGAGATGGTCGGCATACGCGGGTCATCCCAGCCTTCAACGTGCTTGTCGGTCACCAGCAGGTTCAGCTTACGCTTGGACATCACGGTGTATTCCAGATTCAGACGAGAAAACTCGTACTGACGCGGATGTACCGGAATGGAGATGTTATCCAGCACCCAGTCATACAGACGACGGTTGTCCTGGAACTCCAGCGTACATAAGGAGTGAGTAATGCCTTCCAGCGCATCGCTGATGCAGTGGGTGAAGTCATACATCGGGTAGATGCACCACTTGCTGCCGGTCTGATGGTGATCGGCAAACTTAATGCGGTACAGCACCGGGTCACGCATCACGATAAACGGCGAGGCCATATCGATTTTAGCGCGCAGGCAGGCTTTACCCTCTTCGAAGCCACCGGCACGCATTTTTTCAAACAGCGCCAGGTTCTCTTCCACGCTGCGATCGCGGTACGGGCTGTTTTTGCCCGGCGCGGTCAGCGTGCCGCGGTATTCGCGGATTTCGTCAGCGGAAAGCTCGTCAACGTAGGCCAGACCTTTGTTGATCAGCTCTACGGCGTAAGCATACAGCTGGTCAAAATAGTCGGAGGAGTAGCAGATGTCGCCAGACCAGTTGAAGCCCAACCATTGCACGTCGTTCTTAATGGACTCTACGTATTCGATATCTTCTTTCACCGGGTTGGTGTCATCGAAACGCAGGTTGCATTGACCCTGGTAGTCCTGCGCGATGCCGAAGTTCAGGCAGATCGATTTCGCATGACCAATGTGCAGGTAGCCGTTCGGCTCCGGCGGGAAACGGGTATGAACTGTGGTGTGCTTACCAGTGGCCAGATCTTCATCAATGATCTGACGGATAAAGTTGCTCGGGCGGGCTTCAGCCTCACTCATCGTGGATTCCTCAAAGCGTAAACGACGTATAACGGCATATGATCTTATAAGCCGGGCGTAGTGACAACCTTTAGTTACGCAAAAAACGGTCTCTGAAGAGAATTATGAGGGCGATTGCTGCAAAAAAAAGCGGCGGGGATATCCCCGCCGCTCAGGCACTAACGCTTACTCAGGAGCACTTATTTGCCTTTAATTTCATACAGTGGTGTCTGGCCAGCAACGACCTGACCCTGCGCCTTAATGACCAGGCCGCTGAAGTCGTCGATATTGCTGCAGACAACCGGGCTAATCATCGAGCGCGCGTTGGCGTTCAGGAAGTCGAGATCCATCTCCAGGACCGGCTGACCCGCAACCACTTCCGCACCCTCTTCGACCAGGCGTTTGAAGCCCTGACCACCCAGCGCAACGGTATCGATACCCATGTGGACAACGATCTCCGCGCCTTTCTCGGTTTCCAGGCAGAACGCGTGGTTGGTGTTGAAGATTTTAACGATGGTACCGGCAGCCGGAGAGACCACGGTTTTATCCGTTGGTTTCACCGCCACGCCATCACCGACAGCTTTGCTGGCGAAGGCTTCATCAGGCACCTGCTCCAGGGCCACTACGTCGCCGGTCACTGGTGAAACCAGTGCTGCGATGGTGGTCGCGTTGGCAACAGCCTGTGGCTTAACAGCCGCAGGTGCGGCAGCTGGCGCGGATGTCGCTTCAGCAGCGGCAACAGGACCGGTAGTTTTCATCGCATTGGCGATTTTCTCAGCCACGAAGCCAACGATAATCTGCACGCTGGTTTTGTTCAGACGAATGACGCCAGATGCGCCCAGGCGCTTCGCCATCGCTTCGTTGACCAGAGAAGAGTCTTTCACGTTCAGACGCAGACGGGTGATGCACGCATCGATACCGGTCAGGTTATCAGAGCCGCCAACTGCCGCGATGTACTGACGCGCCAGACCAGAAACGTCTTCATTGGTTGCAGCACTGACATTCACATCCTGACCATCTGCTTCGCTACCGGCAACCGCCAGCTCACGGCCCGGGGTCATCAGGTTGAATTTGGTGATGGTGAAGCGGAACACCACGTAGTAGATAGCGAAGAACACCAGACCTTGTGGGATCAGCATGTACCAGTGTGTTGCCAGTGGGTTACGGGAAGAGAGCACCATATCCACCAGACCAGCACTGAAGCCGAAGCCCGCAATCCACTGCATACTTGCTGCAATGAATACAGAGATACCGGTCAGTACGGCGTGGATCACATACAGCACAGGCGCCACGAACATGAAGGAGAATTCCAGCGGCTCGGTGATACCGGTGAAGAAGGCCGCGAATGCGCCCGCCATCATAATACCCAGTACCTTCGCTTTGTTCTCAGGACGCGCGCAGTGGTAGATAGCCAGCGCAGCACCCGGCAGACCGAACATCATGATTGGGAAGAAGCCCGCCTGGTAGCGACCGGTGATACCGATAACCGCTTTACCTGCTTCGATGGACTGTGCGCCGCCGAGGAAGTTAGGGATATCGTTGATACCGGCAACGTCAAACCAGAATACGGAGTTCAGCGCGTGGTGCAGACCGACCGGGATCAGCAGACGGTTGAAGAACGCATAGACGCCCGCACCGACAGAACCCAGTTTCTGGATCTGTTCACCGAAGTTCACCAGACCGTCGAAGATCACCGGCCAGATGTACATCAGGATGAAGGCCACAACGATCATCACAAAGGAGGTCAGGATCGGCACCAGACGACGGCCGCTGAAGAAGGAGAGCGCTTTTGGCAGCTCAACACCACTGAAGCGGTTGTAGAGTTCAGCGGAGATGATACCCACCAGGATACCCACGAACTGGTTGCTGATCTTACCGAACGCAGCCGGCACCTGATCGGCGGGGATCTTCTGGATCATAGAAACCGCAGCCGGGGAGCAGAGCGTGGTCAGCACAAGGAAGCCCACGAAGCCGGTCAACGCCGCAGCGCCGTCTTTATCTTTGGACATACCATAAGCCACACCAATGGCGAACAGTACGGACATGTTATCGATAATGGCAGAACCGGATTTAATGAAGAACGCCGCTAACGCGTTGTCTCCACCCCAACCCACCGGGTCAATCCAGTAACCGACACCCATCAGTATTGCCGCCGCTGGCAGCGTGGCGACCGGCACCATTAAGGCGCGGCCAACCTTTTGTAAGTAACCTAAAATGCTCAATTTGTTCCCCCTATGAGACCCCTATAACGGTATGTTCTCAGCTGTGTTTTTATTGTGTCACTAACTTGTAAATACAGTTGATGATTCACTGGCTTTGAGAGTGTGTGGAAAATTAATTCGTATCGCAAATTAAACGCGTACTTTTTGTGAGTTTTGTCACCAAATATTGTTTATCCCCCTCCCCTGCACTGGCAAACAGGGAAAACTTATTTTATGATACGAAAAATCAAGACGGATTGACCCCTCTCGGTGTGAACCAGGTTAGGCTTATAGCATGCCCCGACAAGCAATCCGCCAACTTTTACTAAAACTTCAGAGGTGAATAATGAGACTGATCCCCCTGGCAACCGCAGAACAAGTAGGTAAATGGGCTGCTCGCCATATCGTACAACGTATCAACGCGTTTAAACCGACAGCCGATCGTCCTTTTGTACTCGGCCTGCCGACCGGTGGCACACCTCTTACCGCCTATAAAGCACTGGTTGAGATGCATAAAGCGGGCCAGGTTAGCTTTGAACATGTTGTTACCTTCAACATGGACGAATACGTTGGCCTGCCAAAAGATCACCCGGAAAGCTACCATAGCTTCATGCACCGGAATTTCTTTGATCATATTGATATTAAACCGGGAAATATTAATCTGCTGGATGGAAACGCACCGGATATCGATGCAGAGTGCCGTCATTACGAAGAAAAAATCCGCGCGTACGGTAAAATCCACCTGTTCATGGGTGGCGTCGGCAACGACGGCCATATCGCTTTCAACGAACCTGCCTCTTCTCTGGCCTCCCGTACCCGTATCAAAACCCTGACACATGACACCCGTGTGGCAAACTCCCGTTTCTTTGATGGCGACGTTAACCAGGTGCCAAAATACGCTCTGACCGTTGGCGTGGGTACCCTGCTGGATGCGGAAGAAGTGATGATTCTGGTGCTGGGCAGCGTGAAAGCGCAGGCGCTGCAGGCGGCGGTAGAAGGCAACGTCAACCACATGTGGACCATCAGCTGCCTGCAGCTGCATCCGAAAGCGGTTGTGGTATGCGATGAACCGTCTACCATGGAACTGAAAGTGAAGACGTTGAAATATTTCAACGAATTAGAAGCAGAAAACATTAAAGGTCTGTAATGTGACGCCGTCTCTGCCTGCAGAGACGGCATGCTATTTTTAAACCGGGGGTCGTTATGTACGCTTTAACCCACGGTCGGATTTATACCGGCCATGAATTTCTGGATGACCATGCGATCGTTATCGCCAATGGCCTGATTGAACGTGTCTGCCCACTGGCTGAACTGCCAGCGGACATTGAACAACGCTCGCTCAATGGAGCAATCATCTCCCCCGGTTTTATCGACGTACAGCTTAACGGCTGTGGCGGCGTGCAGTTCAACGATACCGCCGACGCCGTCACCGTTGAAACGCTGGAAATTATGCAGCGTGCTAATGAAAAATCGGGCTGCACCAGCTACCTGCCGACGCTTATCACTACCAGCGACGACCTGATGAAGCAAGGCGTTCGCGTGATGCGTGAATATCTGGCGAAATACCCACACCAGGCGCTGGGCCTGCACCTTGAGGGACCGTGGCTGAATATCGTCAAGAAAGGCACCCATAATCCTGATTACGTCCGTAAACCTGACGATGAACTGGTTGATTTCCTCTGTGCCAACGCGGATGTGATCACCAAAGTGACCCTGGCGCCAGAAATGGTCGATCCTGAAGTGATCCGCAAGCTGGCGGGCGCAGGTATTGTGGTCTCTGCAGGGCACTCCAACGCCACGCTGAAAGAGGCCAAAGTGGGCTTCCGCGCCGGTATCACCTTCGCGACCCATCTTTATAACGCCATGCCTTATATTACAGGACGCGAACCCGGTCTCGCCGGGGCGATCTTCGACGAACCGGACGTTTACTGTGGCATCATTGCCGACGGTTTACACGTCGATTATGCCAACGTGCGTAACGCTAAACGCCTGAAAGGTGACAAACTCTGCCTGGTTACCGACGCCACGGCACCGGCAGGGGCAAATATTGAACAGTTCATTTTTGCTGGTAAAACAATATACTACCGGAATGGACTCTGTGTGGATGAGAACGGAACGTTAAGCGGTTCGGCTCTGACCATGATCGAAGGCGTGCGCAATCTGGTTGAACATTGCAGCATTGCCCTCGATGAAGTGCTGCGTATGGCAACGCTCTATCCGGCACGCGCGATTGGCGTAGACAAACAGCTGGGCAGTATTGCACCGGGGATGGTCGCTAACCTCACCGCATTCACACACGATTATAAAATCATCAAGACCATCGTTAATGGTAACGAGGTCGTTACAGAGTAAGCGAAAGTATGACACCTGGCGGACAAGCTCAAATTGGCAACGTTGATCTGGTAAAGCAGCTGAACAGTGCGGCGGTTTATCGACTGATTGACCAGCACGGACCCATCTCCCGGATTCAGATTGCAGAACAGAGCCAGCTTGCCCCCGCCAGCGTGACGAAAATTACCCGTCAGCTTATTGAGCGCGGGCTGATTAAAGAAGTGGATCAGCAGGCCTCCACCGGAGGCCGTCGCGCTATCTCGATTGTTACCGAAACCCGTCATTTCCACGCCATCGGCGTGCGCCTTGGTCGCCATGACGCCACCCTGACGCTGTACGATCTGAGCAGTAAGGCTATTGCTGAAGAGCACTATGCGCTGCCGGAACGCACTCAGGAGACCCTCGAACATGCGCTGCTTAACGCCATCGAGCAGTTTATCGAATCCTGCCAACGCAAAATCCGCGAGCTGATTGCCATTTCGGTGATCCTGCCCGGGCTTGTCGACCCGGAAAGCGGTGTGATCCGCTATATGCCGCATATTCAGGTCGAAAACTGGGCGCTGATCGACGCGCTGGAGAAGCGTTTCGCCGTGACCTGCTTTGTGGGTCACGATATCCGCAGCCTGGCGCTGGCGGAGCACTACTTTGGTGCAAGTCAGGATTGTGAAGACTCAATTCTGGTGCGCGTTCACCGCGGTACGGGCGCCGGTATTATCTCTAATGGCCGCATTTTTATTGGCCGTAACGGTAACGTGGGCGAGATTGGCCACATTCAGGTTGACCCGCTGGGTGAGCGCTGCCACTGCGGCAACTTTGGCTGTCTGGAAACCGTCGCTGCCAATGCCGCCATTGAGCAACGAGTCCGTCATCTGCTGGAGCAGGGTTATCAGAGCCGCGTCACGCTCGATGACTGTAAAATCAACGCCATCTGCCGGGCGGCCAATAAAGGCGACGCGTTAGCCAGTGAAGTGATTGAGCAGGTTGGCCGTCATCTGGGTAAAACCATTGCCATCGCCATCAACCTGTTTAACCCACAAAAAGTGGTGATCGCCGGTGAAATTACCGAGGCTGAAAAAGTGCTGTTGCCCGCCATCGAAGGGTGCATCAATACCCAGGCGCTGAAGGCGTTTCGCCAGAACCTGCCGGTTGTTCGCTCCGCGCTGAACGACCGTTCCGCGATTGGCGCTTTTGCCCTGGTAAAACGCGCCATGCTTAACGGTATCCTGTTGCAGCGTTTGCTGGAAAGCTGACAGCGCTTTATAGTGACGCCTTCTTTTTTTGATGTCGGGAAGTCCATGACCATTAAGAATGTAATTTGTGATATCGACGGCGTGCTGATGCACGACAACGTTGCCGTGCCGGGCGCAGCAGAGTTTCTTAACGGCATCATGGAAAAAGGCATGCCGCTGGTGCTGCTCACCAACTTCCCGTCACAGACCGGGCAGGATCTGGCGAACCGTTTTGCCACCGCCGGTATCGATGTGCCCGCCAGCGTGTTCTATACCTCGGCAATGGCCACCGCAGACTTCCTGAAGCGTCAGGAGGGCAAAAAAGCGTACGTGGTCGGTGAAGGCGCACTGATCCATGAACTGTACAAAGCGGGCTTTACCATCACCGACGTCAACCCCGACTTTGTTATCGTTGGCGAAACGCGCTCCTATAACTGGGAGATGATGCACAAGGCGGCCTTCTTTGTCGCCAACGGCGCCCGCTTTATCGCCACCAACCCGGATACCCATGGCCGCGGCTTTTACCCCGCCTGTGGCGCGCTCTGTGCCGGTATCGAGAAGATGACCGGCCGCATGCCGTTTTATGTTGGTAAGCCCAGCCCGTGGATCATTCGTGCGGCACTCAACACAATGCAGGCCCACTCGGAAGATACGGTGATTGTGGGCGATAACCTGCGCACCGATATTCTGGCGGGCTTCCAGGCCGGGCTGGAAACCATCCTGGTGCTGTCAGGGGTCTCCACCCTGGACGATATCGATTCGATGCCGTTTCGACCAAGCTGGATTTACCCCTCGGTCGCGGAAATTGATGTCCTGTAACCCAAAACCACGTCCCCGGACGTGGTTTTTTCATTTTGGCTGATCAAAAACAGAAACCCATCTAATAAAAAACGCCTTTTACTGAATAAACATCAATAATCAAGCTTAAGGCGTACGCTTTTTTCAACATTCATCAACAGGTATTGCACTTTTTTCTTTTTACCCGGCAAATCGCTTGCCGCCCCTCCGCTTTTGCGGCATTTTCATAAGCAAGCAACATCACACTGCAACAGGGTTAATGGAGAAGGTTATGTGTTCAATTTTCGGCGTACTGGATATCAAAACTGACGCAGGCGAACTGCGTAAAAAAGCACTGGAACTGTCCCGTCTGATGCGCCATCGCGGCCCGGACTGGTCCGGTGTCTACGCCAGCGATAAAGCCATCCTGGCGCACGAGCGTCTGTCGATTGTGGATGTCAATGCCGGTGCCCAGCCGTTATATAACGAGAAAAAAACCCATGCGCTGGCGGTCAACGGTGAAATCTACAACCACCAGGCGCTGCGCGCGGAGTACGGTGATCGCTATACCTTCCAGACCGGTTCTGACTGCGAAGTGATCCTGGCCCTCTATCAGGAGAAAGGCCCGGAGTTCCTTGACGAATTGCAGGGTATGTTTGCCTTTGCGCTGTACGACAGCGAAAAAGATGCGTACCTGATTGGCCGTGACCACATCGGAATTATCCCGCTCTATATGGGCCATGATGAGCACGGCAACTTCTATGTTGCCTCTGAAATGAAAGCCCTGGTGCCAGTTTGCCGCACCATTAAAGAGTTCCCGGCGGGCAGCTATCTGTGGAGCCAGGATGGCGAAATTCGCCAGTACTATCAGCGCGACTGGTTCGATTACGATGCCGTTAAAGACAACGTCACCGATAAAAACGAACTGCGTCAGGCGCTGGAAGATTCAGTGAAAAGCCACCTGATGTCGGACGTGCCTTACGGTGTGCTGCTCTCAGGCGGTCTGGACTCGTCCGTTATCTCGGCGATCACCAAAAAGTATGCCGCACGTCGCGTGGAAGATCAGGAGCGCTCCGAAGCCTGGTGGCCGCAGCTGCACTCCTTCGCCGTCGGCCTGGAAGGATCCCCGGACCTGAAAGCCGCGCAGGAAGTAGCAAATCACCTGGGCACCGTGCACCATGAAATTCACTTTACGGTGCAGGAAGGTCTGGATGCGATCCGCGACGTTATCTATCACATTGAAACCTATGATGTGACCACCATCCGCGCCTCCACGCCGATGTACCTGATGTCCCGTAAAATCAAAGCGATGGGCATTAAAATGGTGCTTTCCGGCGAAGGTTCTGACGAAGTGTTCGGCGGTTACCTCTACTTCCATAAAGCGCCGGATGCCAAAGAGCTGCACGAAGAGACCGTTCGTAAGCTGCAGGCCCTGCACATGTTTGACTGCGCCCGTGCCAACAAAGCGATGTCTGCATGGGGTGTTGAAGCGCGCGTCCCCTTCCTGGATAAAAAATTCCTCGACGTGGCCATGCGTATCAACCCGCAGGACAAAATGTGCGGCAACGGCAAGATGGAGAAACATGTTCTGCGCGAATGCTTCGAATCTTACCTGCCTGCAAGCGTGGCGTGGCGTCAGAAAGAGCAGTTCTCTGACGGCGTAGGTTACAGCTGGATCGACACCCTGAAAGAAGTGGCAGCGAAGCAGATTTCCGATCAGCAACTGGAAACCGCCAGCTTCCGCTTCCCGTACAACACGCCGGGTTCGAAAGAAGCCTATCTGTACCGTGAGATCTTCGAAGAGCTGTTCCCGCTACCAAGCGCAGCAGAGTGTGTTCCTGGCGGTCCTTCCGTCGCCTGCTCCTCGGCGAAAGCCATTGAGTGGGATGAAGCCTTCAAAACCATGAACGATCCATCAGGTCGTGCCGTGGGTGTGCATCAGTCCGCTTATAAGTAATCAGCCAGATCGTCATGAGGCCCTTCGGGGCCTCTTTTTTTGCCTCGCGTTTCGCTGGACAAAATCGATTAATAACCAATAATTGCCGAATAATCGGCCACGCTGTTCGCAACCTAACCAAACAGTCACATTCCAGACATTTTCGTTGAAAAAGGTGTTGACGCTGCAAGGGTCTATACGCATAATGCGCCCCGCAACGCCGATAAGGTAACGCGAAAAAAAGATGGCTACGTAGCTCAGTTGGTTAGAGCACATCACTCATAATGATGGGGTCACAGGTTCGAATCCCGTCGTAGCCACCATCTTTTTTGCGGGAGTGGCGAAATTGGTAGACGCACCAGATTTAGGTTCTGGCGCCGCAAGGTGTGCGAGTTCAAGTCTCGCCTCCCGCACCATTCCCAGGTAAGCGTTGCACGGATGGGGTATCGCCAAGCGGTAAGGCACCGGTTTTTGATACCGGCATTCCCTGGTTCGAATCCAGGTACCCCAGCCATATTTCTTCGATTTTGCGGTTCTCCGCGGTTATTGGGGTATCGCCAAGCGGTAAGGCACCGGTTTTTGATACCGGCATTCCCTGGTTCGAATCCAGGTACCCCAGCCATCGAAGAATGCAGTCTGGCTACGTAGCTCAGTTGGTTAGAGCACATCACTCATAATGATGGGGTCACAGGTTCGAATCCCGTCGTAGCCACCATATCAGCTTGTATCGATTCCGGTCGGTAAAGCAAAAAATTGTTGGGGTATCGCCAAGCGGTAAGGCACCGGATTCTGATTCCGGCATTCCGAGGTTCGAATCCTCGTACCCCAGCCAATTTAAAAAGTCGTTAAGCTGTTTGTTTAACGCAATTGGGGTGTCGCCAAGCGGTAAGGCTCTGGTTTCTGATACCAGCATTCCGGGGTTCGAATCCCTGCACCCCAGCCACATAAAAAAAGCTCGCTTCGGCGAGCTTTTTGCTTTTCTGCGTTCCCGAACTGAACAAGCCGGGTGGCGGCTTCGCCTTACCCGGCCTACGGAACGTCTAGAGCCCTAAGGCGTACTTCAGCGCCTGACGTTTCAATCCACCGGCTCGCTGTGCCGCCATCAATCCCACATTACGCAGGATGCGCAGCGGTCCCAAATCGTTGCTGAACCCGGCGTAAAAGAGATCCATACCTGACTGCATAATAAAGTTATCTGCCATCCGTCGCGTCTGATAACGCTTAAGCACCTGATGGCTGGCCCAGGCTTCGCCGTGACTGCGGGCGTTGCTTAACACGTCCAGCAGCGCCTCTACGTCGCGATAGCCAAGGTTGACCCCCTGCCCCGCCAGCGGATGAATGGTATGCGCCGCATCGCCGACCAGCGCCAGCCCTTCGCGGGCATACTTCAGCGCATGACGACGCGTCAGCGGGAATGCCCCTGCAGCGACCGGCGTGACCTTACCCAGACGCGACGGGAAATGGTGGGCGATTTCGCGCTGCAGCTGTTCCATAGAGAGCCCCTGCAGCTGGCGGATCCGCGCGGGGGTGTCATACCACACCAGGGATGCCCAACGGTCAAACAGCGGTAAAAACGCGTGCGGACCGTTCGGGGTGAAATGCTGCCAGGTGCTGTCACCCGGATCGTTCTCACAGGCGACGGTGATCAGCATGCAGGATTGCTGATATTGCCAGGCGTGAATGCCGATCCCGGCCAGCTCGCGCACCCGGGAATTTGCGCCGTCGGCCCCAACCAGCAGTTTTACCGCCAGCTGCTCGCCGTTATCCAGCTCAATCAGATGCTGATCGTTATGGCGGTGGAGCGCCTTCACCGACGCAGGAACACGCAGCGTCACCTGCGGATGCGCCTCCAGCGCCTGCCAGAGCGCCTGTTGCAGCACCCTATTTTCAACCATGTAACCCAGCAGCGGGAGTTTCAGCTCCGCGGCGTCAAACACCACGTGGGCGTTTTCCCACTCCCAGGTCTCCAGGCAACGATACGGATGCGCGCGCATGGCCAGCACCGCGTCCCATACTCCCAGCCCGCGAAGCAGATCAACTGACGCGGCGCTGATCGCCGAAATGCGTACGTCCGGCTGCTGTGACGCGTCAAAAGCAGCAGGTGGCGCCTGTTCGATAACCGTTACGTCGAACCCGTGTTGCGCCAGCCCCAGCGCCAGCGCCCCGCCGACCATACCGCCGCCGACGACGGCGATCCCGGCTTGTTGGATAGTCATGGTCATTTGTCCTTATTTGATAATCTCCTAAGTTTACCGGATTTTTTTGGCCTTGAGGCTGACAACCTTCATACTGGTCACAACCGCACCAAAGCATTACAATACGCGCCCTGCAATCCTGAGCATGAGCAAGTCGATGACAAAAAAACTCCATATTAAAACCTGGGGCTGTCAGATGAACGAATACGATTCATCCAAGATGGCCGATCTGCTGGATGCCACCCATGGGTATCAACTCACCGACGTGGCGGAAGAGGCAGATGTGCTGCTGCTGAATACCTGCTCAATCCGTGAGAAGGCGCAGGAAAAAGTCTTTCACCAGTTAGGTCGCTGGAAGCTCCTCAAGCAGAAAAACCCGGATATCATCATCGGCGTTGGCGGCTGTGTTGCCTCGCAAGAAGGGAAGCTGATTCGTCAGCGCGCCCACTACGTCGACATTATTTTTGGTCCGCAGACCCTGCACCGTCTGCCGGAGATGATCAACTCCGTACGCGGAAGCGGTAATCGCAAAGCGATTATTGACGTCAGCTTCCCGGAAATCGAAAAATTTGACCGTCTGCCGGAACCGCGCGCAGATGGCCCGACCGCCTTCGTCTCCATCATGGAAGGCTGCAATAAATACTGCACTTACTGCGTGGTGCCTTATACCCGCGGCGAAGAAGTCAGCCGTCCTTGCGACGACATCTTGTTTGAGATCGCCCAACTGGCGGCACAGGGTGTCCGCGAAGTGAACCTGCTCGGGCAGAACGTTAACGCCTGGCGCGGCGAGAACTATGACGGCAGCACCGGCTCGTTTGCTGAACTGCTGCGTCTGGTGGCGGCGATTGACGGTATCGACCGCATCCGCTTTACCACCAGCCACCCGATCGAATTTACCGATGACATCATCGAGGTTTACCGCGATACGCCAGAGCTGGTGAGCTTCCTGCATCTGCCGATTCAGTGTGGTTCTGACCGCGTGCTGAACCTGATGGGCCGTACCCACACGGTGCTGGAATATAAATCGATTATCCGCAAGCTGCGTGAAGCGCGCCCGGATATTCAGATTAGCTCTGACTTTATCGTCGGCTTCCCGGGTGAAACGGACGACGATTTTGAACGCACCATGAAGGTGATTGGTGATGTTAACTTCGACGTGAGTTACAGCTTCATCTTCTCGGCGCGTCCGGGAACGCCTGCCGCCGATATGGTTGACGACGTGCCGGAAGAGGTGAAAAAGCAGCGTCTCTATATTCTGCAGGATCGCATCAACCAGCAGGCCAACGCCTGGAGCCGCCGGATGCTCGGCACCGTACAGCGTGTACTGGTAGAAGGCACTTCACGTAAGAGCATCATGGAGCTCTCTGGCCGTACGGAGAACAACCGCGTGGTGAACTTCGAAGGTACGCCGGATCTGGTGGGCAAGTTCGTCGATATTGAGATCCTCGAGGTGCTGACCAACTCCCTGCGTGGCAACCTGGTGCGCACCGAAGATGAAATGGGCCTGCGCGTCGCCCAGTCGCCGGAATCGGTGATTGCCCGTACCCGTAAAGAAAACGATCTCGGCGTCAGCGTTTATCAGCCGTGATCCTTCGGCCTGTCGTTTCTGGCAGGCCTTGTATTTCCCCCTGCTCTCCCCCATATCCTTCGCAATGCTTGCGCCTTTATTCCGTGGCGTGAATACTTTCATAAGACAGACCCACTGCCCTATGACACCCGAGACATTAAGAGGAACGGTTTGAATATAGACACACGTGAAATTACCCTTGAGCCAGCAGACAACGCTCGCCTGCTGAGCCTGTGCGGGCCGTTTGATGACAACATCAAACATCTGGAGCGACGTCTGGGTATCGAGATTAATCGTCGCGATAACCAGTTCAAACTCACCGGACGCGCCATTTGCGTCAATGCCGCTGCGGATATTCTCCGTAGTCTGTACGTTGATACCGCGCCGATGCGCGGTGAAACTCAGGATATTGAGCCGGAACAGATCCATCTGGCGATCAAAGAATCGCGAGTGCTGGAGCAGAGCGCGGAGAGCGTGCCGGAATTCGGCAAGGCTATCCACATTCAGACCAAGCGTGGCGTCATTAAGCCGCGCACGCCAAACCAGGCGCAGTACATCGCCAATATCCTCGATCATGACATCACCTTCGGCGTCGGCCCGGCAGGTACCGGTAAAACCTACCTTGCGGTGGCTGCTGCCGTGGATGCCCTTGAGCGCCAGGAGATCCGCCGCATTCTGCTCACCCGTCCGGCCGTTGAAGCGGGCGAGAAGCTGGGCTTCCTGCCTGGTGACCTGAGCCAGAAGGTCGATCCTTACCTGCGCCCGCTGTACGATGCGCTGTTTGAGATGCTCGGCTTTGAGAAGGTCGAAAAACTGATTGAACGTAACGTCATCGAAGTGGCTCCGCTGGCCTATATGCGTGGCCGTACCCTGAACGACGCGTTCATCATCCTGGATGAGAGCCAGAACACCACCATCGAACAGATGAAGATGTTCCTGACCCGTATTGGCTTTAACTCCAAAGCGGTGATCACCGGCGATATCACCCAGGTCGACCTGCCACGCAGCACCAAGTCGGGACTGCGTCACGCTATTGAAGTCCTGTCCGAAGTGGACGAAATCAGCTTCAACTTCTTCCACAGTGAAGACGTGGTGCGCCACCCGGTGGTTGCCCGCATCGTCACGGCGTATGAAGCGTGGGAAGCCGCAGATCAAAAACGTAAAGCAGAACAGGCCGCGGAACGTAAACGCGAAGCCCAGGAGCAAGAGCAGAAATGAGTCAGGTGATCCTCGATTTACAGCTGGCCTGTGAAGACAATTCCGGCCTGCCGGAAGAGAGCCAGTTCCAGGCGTGGCTGAATGCCGTCATCCCGCAGTTTCAGGAAGAGTCAGAAGTCACGATTCGCCTGGTGGATGAAGCAGAAAGCCACGACCTGAACCTGACCTATCGCGGGAAAGATAAGCCGACCAACGTGCTCTCTTTCCCGTTTGAAGCGCCGCCGGGTATCGAAATGCCGCTGCTTGGCGATCTGATCATCTGCCGCCAGGTGGTTGAGCAGGAAGCGAAGGAGCAGCAGAAGCCCCTCGAGGCCCACTGGGCGCACATGGTGGTGCACGGCAGCCTGCATCTGCTGGGCTACGACCACATTGAAGATGACGAAGCGGAAGAGATGGAATCCCTTGAGACAGAGATAATGCTTGCTCTGGGCTATGAGGATCCGTACATTGCCGAGAAAGAGTAGTCTGTAGGGCGCGTTTGCGCCTTACTGGCATAATGTGCCGTTGCGTATGACAAAAGTCCGCGACGGCAGTCAACAGACCAACATGAGAACCCTTAACAAACGCCATGAGCGACGACAATTCACACAGTAGCGACACACCAAACAGCAAAAAAGGATTTTTCTCCCTCCTTCTGAGCCAGCTGTTCCACGGTGAACCTAAAAACCGTGATGACCTTCTGGAGCTTATCCGTGACTCCGGGCAGAACGAGCTTATCGATGAAGATACGCGCGAGATGCTTGAAGGGGTAATGGACATCGCCGACCAGCGCGTTCGCGATATCATGATCCCCCGTTCGCAGATGATTACCCTGAAACGCAACCAGACCCTGGATGAGTGCCTCGATGTCATTATCGAATCCGCTCACTCACGTTTCCCGGTGATTAGCGAAGACAAAGACCACATCGAAGGAATTTTGATGGCCAAGGATCTGCTGCCGTTTATGCGCAGCGATGCCGAAGCCTTCAGCATGGAAAAAGTGTTACGTCCGGCGGTGGTTGTTCCGGAAAGTAAGCGGGTAGACCGCATGCTGAAAGAGTTCCGCTCTCAGCGCTACCACATGGCGATTGTTATCGATGAATTTGGCGGTGTTTCGGGCCTGGTCACCATCGAAGATATTCTTGAGCTGATTGTCGGCGAAATTGAAGATGAATATGACGAAGAAGAGGATATCGACTTCCGTCAGTTGAGCCGCCACACCTGGACCGTGCGTGCGCTCGCCCCTATCGAAGATTTCAATGACACCTTCGGCACGCATTTCAGCGATGAAGAGGTGGATACCATAGGTGGGCTGGTGATGCAGGCCTTTGGTCACCTGCCGGCGCGTGGCGAAACCGTGGAAATTGACGGCTATCAGTTCAAGGTGGCGATGGCCGACAGTCGACGTATTATTCAGGTTCATGTCAGAATGCCGGACGATGCTCCGCAACCCACACTGGATGATTGATTTAAATGGCATTTGCCCCCTTGCTTGAACGCCAGCGCACGCGTCTGCTGCTGGCGCTGATCTTCGGAGCCAGCGGTACGCTGGCTTTTTCCCCTTATGACTTCTGGCCAGCGGCCCTCGTCTCCCTGATGGGACTCCAGGGGCTGACCCTTAACCGACGCCCTGTTCAGGCGGCGGCGATTGGCTATTTCTGGGGGCTGGGCCTGTTTGGCTCCGGTATTAACTGGGTTTACGTCAGTATTGCCCAGTTTGGCGGCATGCCAGGCCCGGTGAATGTTTTCCTCGTGGTGCTGCTGGCGGCCTACCTCTCGCTCTATACCGGTCTGTTTGCCGGTATTTTGTCGCGCCTGTGGCCTAAAACCAGCTGGTTGCGGGTGGCGATTGCCGCCCCGGTGGTCTGGCAAATTACCGAGTTCCTGCGCGGCTGGGTGCTGACCGGCTTTCCGTGGCTGCAGTTCGGCTATAGCCAGATAGATGGTCCGCTGAAGGGGCTGGCGCCGGTGATGGGCGTCGAGGCGATCAACTTCCTGCTGATGGTGGTCAGCGGCCTGCTGGTGTTGGCGCTGGTGCAGCGCAACGGGCGAGCGCTGGCAGTCGCTCTGGTCCTCTTTGCCCTGCCTTTCCCGCTGCGTTATATCCAGTGGTTCACCCTTGAGCCGGAACGCGCCACCCAGGTATCGATGGTGCAGGGTAATATTCCCCAGTCGCTGAAATGGGATGAAGGTCAGTTGATCAACACCCTGAAGATTTATCTGGATGCCACCCAGAAAGAGATGGGCAAATCCCAGCTGATTATCTGGCCCGAGTCGGCAATCCCGGATCTGGAGATCAACCAGCAACGTTTTCTGACCATGATGGACGATCTGCTGCGGGCGCGAAACTCCACGCTGATCACCGGTATCGTTGACGCGCGGCTGAACAAGCAGAACCGTTACGACACTTACAACACCATTATCACGCTGGGAAAAGACAATCCGTACAGCTATGAGTCGGCGAACCGCTACAACAAGAATCACCTGGTGCCGTTTGGTGAGTTTGTGCCGCTGGAGTCGATACTGCGCCCGCTGGCGCCGTTCTTCGATCTGCCGATGTCTTCGTTTAGCCGGGGCCCGTACGTTCAGCCTCAGCTGAGCGCCCACGGCTTCCTGCTGACCGCCGCCATTTGCTACGAGATTATTCTCGGTGAGCAGGTGCGGGATAATTTCCGTCCGGACACCGACTATCTGCTGACCATCTCCAACGATGCCTGGTTCGGTAAGTCGATCGGTCCGTGGCAACATTTCCAGATGGCGCGGATGCGCTCCCTGGAGCTGGCGCGCCCTCTGCTGCGCAGCACCAACAACGGCATTACCGCCGTGATTGGTCCGCAGGGTGAAATTCAGGCTATGCTGCCGCAATTCACCCGCGACGTGCTGACCGCAAAAGTCACGCCGACGACCGGGCTGACCCCTTATGCCCGCACCGGCAACTGGCCGCTGTGGATCCTCACCGCACTGTTCGGTTTTGGCGCCGTGCTGATGAGTCTGCGCCAGCGCCGCAAGTAGTTCCCTCCCCTCTTTGCCCGGCGGCGCTACGCTTGCCGGGCCTACGATCTTGTAGGCCGGGTAAGGCGAAGCCGCTACCCGGCAATTCTCACTGCGACACAATTCTGGCACGGCTATTGCTTTATCTATTTACGTAAACGCGATTTGGCTTACTGTGCAACCCGGTCGCACCAGCGTAGCTCATCAGTAGCACCGAAACGGTGCAACGGAAGATTTATGCCTCTGAATGGTGCGGCGCGCTTCGCAAAAATAAACATTAACGCAGCAAAATCTTTACATTAAGCCAAACTAAATGTTAACAAACAGGTATAACACTGCACTCGTATCGCGCGAGCTATAACAACATCACACCGAATATCAATGCGTCTCTGGCGCTGATAATAAAGGAGTTGGATATGCAATTACGTAAACTGGCCACAGCAATGCTGGTGATGGGATTGTCCGCAGGCGTCGTACACGCTGAAGATGCTGCTCCGGCAGCAGGCGGTACCCTGGAAAAAATCGCGAAAAACGGCGTGATTGTGGTCGGCCACCGTGAATCGTCTGTTCCGTTCTCATACTACGACAACACGCAAAAAGTCGTGGGCTACTCACAGGCTTACTCCAATGCGATCGTCGACGCGGTGAAGAAAAAGCTCAACAAACCGGATCTGGAAGTGAAGCTGATCCCAATCACTTCACAAAACCGTATTCCACTGCTGCAAAACGGCACCTTTGATTTTGAGTGTGGCTCCACCACCAACAACCTTGAGCGTCAGAAACAGGCTGCCTTCTCCGACACCATCTTCGTCGTCGGTACCCGTCTGCTGACCAAAAAAGGCGGCGATATTAAAGACTTCGCCGATCTGAAAGGCAAAGCGGTGGTTGTGACCTCCGGGACGACCTCTGAAGTTCTGCTGCATAAGCTGAATGAAGAGAAGAAAATGGACATGCGTATCATCAGCGCCAAAGACCACGGTGACTCTTTCCGTACTCTGGAAAGCGGTCGCGCCGTCGCGTTTATGATGGATGATGCTCTGCTGGCGGGCGAGCGTGCTAAAGCGAAGAAACCGGATAACTGGGAAATCGTCGGCACCGCGCAATCCAAAGAGGCCTACGGCTGCATGATGCGTAAAGACGACGCTGAATTTAAGAAACTGGTCGACGATACCATCGCTCAGGTTCAGACCTCCGGTGAAGCAGAGAAATGGTTCGATAAGTGGTTTAAAAACCCAATCCCACCAAAAAATCTGAACATGAACTTTGAGCTGTCTGACGACATGAAAGCACTGTTTAAAGAACCGAATGACAAGGCACTTAACTAATTAGAACCACTAAGGGGCGGGTTCTCCTGCCCTCTCGATTGTCGGGAAGCGCGGACAGACTAAACGCTGAGTGGTCGTTCCCCACTCAGCGCGAATATTAAAGCTTCTCACCAATCTTCGAGGGTAGCGCTGCTACCCTTTTTTTTCTGGAGTTTACTATGTCAATTGACTGGAACTGGGGCATTTTCCTGCAGCAAGCCCCGTTCGGCAACACCACCTATCTTGGCTGGCTGTGGAGCGGTTTTCAGGTCACGGTCGCGCTGTCGATCACCGCCTGGATTATTGCGTTTCTTGTCGGCTCGTTGTTCGGTATTTTGCGTACCGTGCCTAACCGTTTTCTCTCTTCCATTGGCACCTGCTACGTCGAACTGTTCCGTAACGTTCCGTTAATCGTGCAGTTCTTTACCTGGTATCTGGTCATCCCGGAACTGCTGCCGGAAGATATCGGCATGTGGTTCAAATCTGAACTGGATCCAAACGTGCAGTTCTTTGTCTCCTCGATGCTCTGTCTGGGTCTGTTCACCGCCGCCCGCGTCTGCGAGCAGGTGCGTGCAGCGATCCAGTCTCTGCCACGTGGACAAAAAAATGCGGCGCTGGCGATGGGTCTGACCCTACCGCAGGCTTACCGCTACGTCCTGCTGCCAAACGCCTATCGCGTGATTGTGCCGCCGATGACCTCGGAGATGATGAACCTGGTGAAAAACTCGGCCATCGCCTCCACCATCGGTCTGGTGGATATGGCCGCGCAGGCGGGCAAACTGCTGGATTATTCCGCCCATGCGTGGGAATCCTTCACCGCCATTACCCTGGCCTACGTATTGATTAATGCTGTGATTATGCTGGTGATGAACCTGGTTGAACGTAAAGTTCGCCTGCCGGGCAACCTGGGGGGCAAATAATCTACGAATTTGACTGGAGCTCTATTGTTCCCTCCCTGCCCTACCTGATCGATGGCCTGATCATCACGCTGAAGATCACCCTGACGGCGGTGATTGTCGGGATTGTCTGGGGCACCCTGCTGGCGGTAATGCGTCTGTCGAGCTTTAAGCCTGTGCCCTGGTTTGCGACCGCTTACGTGAACGTATTCCGTTCCATCCCGCTGGTGATGGTGCTGCTGTGGTTCTATCTGATCGTTCCTGGGTTCCTGCAGAACGTTTTAGGCCTGTCGCCGAAATCCGATATCCGTTTGATCTCGGCGATGGTGGCTTTCTCCATGTTTGAGGCGGCCTACTATTCAGAAATTATTCGTGCCGGGATCCAGAGTATCTCCCGCGGGCAGTCCAGCGCCGCCCTGGCCTTAGGCATGACCCACTGGCAGTCGATGAAGCTCATCATTCTGCCGCAGGCGTTCCGCGCCATGGTTCCGCTGTTGCTCACCCAGGGCATCGTGCTGTTCCAGGATACCTCGCTGGTCTATGTATTGAGCCTGGCAGACTTCTTCCGTACCGCCTCCACCATCGGCGAGCGCGATGGTACCCAGGTTGAGATGATCCTGTTCGCAGGTGCGGTCTATTTTGCAATTAGTTTAAGCGCGTCGCTGTTGGTCAGCTGGCTGAAGAAAAGGACAGTGTAATGATTTCCCTGAAAAATGTTTCTAAATGGTATGGGCACTTTCAGGTGCTGACCGACTGCTCCACGGAAGTGAAAAAGGGCGAAGTGGTAGTGGTGTGCGGGCCGTCCGGCTCGGGTAAATCCACGCTGATCAAAACCGTGAACGGTCTTGAGCCGGTGCAGCAGGGCGAGATCATCGTCAACGGCACCAAGGTGAATGACAAGAAGACCAATCTGGCGAAGCTGCGTTCCAACGTCGGGATGGTGTTCCAGCACTTTGAACTCTTCCCGCATCTGTCGATCATTGAGAACCTGACCCTGGCGCAGGTGAAGGTCCTCAAGCGCGATAAGGCGGCCGCGCGTGAGAAAGGGCTGAAACTGCTGGAGCGCGTGGGTCTCTCCGCCCATGCCGATAAATTCCCGGCGCAGCTATCCGGCGGCCAACAGCAGCGCGTGGCGATTGCCCGCGCGCTCTGTATGGACCCGGTGGCGATGCTGTTTGATGAACCAACGTCCGCGCTTGACCCGGAGATGATCAATGAAGTGCTGGATGTTATGGTTCAACTGGCGCAGGAAGGGATGACCATGATGGTAGTCACGCACGAAATGGGCTTTGCGCGTAAGGTCGCAAACCGCGTGATCTTTATGGATGAGGGTAAAATCGTCGAGGACTCCGCGAAAGAAGAGTTCTTTAATAACCCGCAGTCTGAACGCGCGAAAGACTTCCTCGCCAAAATCCTGCATTAATCTCCCCGGTGCGCAATCGCTCAGATTGCGCACCGCTTCACGCTTTTTATCTCTTTATCTCGTCTGCCTCTGCCTTCAGCGTTAGCCTTGTCGCCAAACAACACTAAGAAATGGAGATTTCTATGGCACTGCCCATTATCCTCGATTGCGATCCGGGTCATGATGACGCGATAGCACTCGTCCTTGCCCTCGCCTCACCCGAGCTTGAGCTCAAGGCTGTAACCTCTTCTGCCGGTAACCAGACCCCTGACAAAACCCTGCGCAATGTGCTGCGCATGCTGACCCTGCTGAAACGCAGCGATATTCCGGTGGCAGGCGGCGCAGTTAAGCCCCTGATGCGCGATCTGATCATTGCCGACAATGTACACGGAGAAAGCGGCCTTGACGGCCCTGCCCTGCCCGAGCCAGATTTTGCGCCGCAGGAATGCACGGCAGTGGAGCTGATGGCAAACGTGCTACGCGAAAGCGCCGAGCCGGTGACGCTGGTCTCTACCGGTCCGCAAACCAACGTCGCCCTGCTGCTGAACAGCCACCCGGAGCTGCATGCGAAAATCGCCCGGATTGTGATCATGGGCGGTGCGATGGGGCTGGGTAACTGGACGCCTGCAGCGGAATTCAACATCTTTGTTGACCCAGAGGCGGCCGAGATCGTCTTTCAGTCCGGCATTCCGGTGGTCATGGCCGGGCTGGATGTGACGCATCAGGCACAAATTATGGCGGAAGATATCGAACGTTTTCGCCGGATCGGCAACCCGGTGGCAACCACCGTGGCGGAGCTGCTTGACTTCTTTATGGAGTACCATAAAACCGAGAAGTGGGGTTTCCAGGGGGCACCCTTGCATGACCCTTGTACCATCGCCTGGCTACTGAAACCGGAGATATTTACCACCGTGGAGCGCTGGGTAGGCGTGGAAACGCAGGGGAAATACACTCAGGGAATGACGGTGGTGGACTATTACTTCCTGACGGGTAACAGGCCAAATACCACTGTTATGACAAACATTAACCGCGAAGCCTTTGTAGATTTATTAGCCGAACGGCTGGCGTTTTACGCTTAACGCCACGCACCACCTTTGAACTGAAAAAGCTGGCATCACCGTGCCAGCTTATATTACGACAACATTAGGGTTCAAATGGCCGACGCTGGAACTGATCGTGGCCGCATTTAGGACAGACCGGCAGCATCTCCGGTGTATAAATCGCCATGTGGAAATGGCAGTTCTCGCACACCAGATTCCCCAGCCCGACAACCTCACCGCTGTGATACACCCCGTGATGGTTCAGATCCTGAAAGACCTCACGCCACTCTAGCTGGGTTTTATCGGTAATGTCCGCCAGCTCCTGCCAGAGGCTCTCTTTAATCACCCGCATAAACACACTGTCGGTGGCCTCGTCCTGGCTTTCGCCATAGCTACGGGCGAACTCTTCCAGATCGCGGCGAACCGCGCGGGTCACCTCTTCCACTTCGGTGCGCGTTAACTCACCCGTCTGCAACACCTTAACGCGTGCATGCTCGACGAGCGCATCAATATCACGCTCACCATTCCGCAGACGTTCTGTCAATGTGGCGACCAGTTCACGGTAAAATTGAGCAACCTTGTTCATCATTTTGCCTCCCGGGTAAGTAAACCTCTCTAATGATAGACCTTATTTGCGCCCCGCTTTGTCAGGTCATCCACACTCTACGTAAATTCCTGCAAGGCGCTTTTAGTGGTAAAGGCTGTTTTGACGCGGGCGTTTGGGCTATGCTATGCGGATCTGAATTACCACATCCATTGGCTACATTTGTAGCTGTATTGAACACAGGACCACTGGCTGCCATGCAAGAGCAATACCGCCCGGAAGAGATAGAATCGAAAGTCCAGCAACACTGGGACGAGAAGCGCACTTTTGAAGTCACCGAAGACGAGAGCAAAGAGAAGTATTACTGCCTGTCGATGCTTCCCTATCCTTCTGGCCGACTACACATGGGCCACGTGCGTAACTACACCATTGGTGATGTGATCGCCCGTTATCAGCGCATGCTGGGCAAAAACGTCCTGCAGCCAATCGGCTGGGATGCGTTTGGTCTGCCTGCAGAAGGTGCCGCGGTGAAAAACAACACTGCGCCAGCGCCATGGACCTACGACAACATCGCCTACATGAAAAACCAGCTCAAGATGCTGGGCTTTGGCTATGACTGGAGCCGCGAGCTGGCGACCTGCACCCCGGAATATTACCGCTGGGAGCAGAAGTTCTTCACCGAGCTCTACAAAAAAGGGCTGGTCTACAAAAAAACCTCCGCCGTTAACTGGTGCCCTAACGATCAGACCGTTCTGGCGAACGAACAGGTTATCGACGGTTGTTGCTGGCGCTGCGACACCAAAGTTGAGCGGAAAGAGATCCCGCAGTGGTTTATCAAAATCACCGCTTACGCCGACGAACTGCTGAACGATCTGGATAATCTGGACCACTGGCCAGATACCGTGAAGACCATGCAGCGTAACTGGATCGGCCGCTCTGAAGGGGTAGAGATCACCTTCAACGTTGAAAACTACGATCAGCCGCTGACCGTCTACACTACCCGTCCGGACACCTTCATGGGTGCGACCTACCTGGCCGTGGCCGCAGGTCACCCGCTGGCGCAGAAAGCGGCAGAGAACAACCCGGAACTGGCGACCTTTATCGACGAATGCCGCAACACCAAAGTCGCCGAAGCTGACATGGCAACGATGGAGAAAAAAGGCGTTGCCACCGGTTTCTATGCCAAACACCCACTGACGGGCGAAGCGATCCCGGTCTGGGTCGCCAACTTCGTCCTGATGGAATACGGTACCGGCGCGGTGATGGCCGTTCCGGGTCACGATCAGCGCGACTACGAGTTTGCCACCAAATACAACCTGGCGATTAAGCCGGTTATCCTGGCAGCAGATGGCAGCGAGCCTGACCTGTCTGAACAGGCATTGACCGAAAAAGGCACCCTGTTTAACTCCGGTGAATTTAGCGGCCTGAGCTTTGAAGAGGGCTTTAACGCCATTGCTGACAAACTGGCCGCGCTGGGCGTTGGCGAGCGTAAAGTTAACTACCGTCTGCGCGATTGGGGCGTTTCCCGTCAGCGTTACTGGGGTGCGCCAATCCCGATGGTGACGCTGGAAGATGGCACCGTTATGCCAACGCCAGAAGATCAGCTCCCGGTGATCCTGCCGGAAGATGTGGTCATGGACGGCATCACCAGCCCAATCAAAGCCGACCCTGAGTGGGCGAAGACTACCGTAAACGGTATGCCTGCGCTGCGTGAAACCGACACCTTCGACACCTTTATGGAGTCCTCCTGGTACTATGCGCGTTACACCTGCCCGCAGCATCAGGAAGGGATGCTGGATTCCAAAGCCGCAAACTACTGGCTGCCGGTAGATATCTACATTGGCGGTATCGAACACGCCATCATGCACCTGCTCTACTTCCGCTTCTTCCACAAGCTGATGCGCGACGCGGGCCTGGTGAACTCTGACGAGCCAGCAAAACAGCTGCTGTGTCAGGGCATGGTGCTGGCAGATGCCTTCTACTATGTGGGCGCAAACGGCGAACGTAACTGGGTTTCGCCGAAAGACGCGATCGTTGAGCGCGACGAGAAAGGCCGTATCGTGAAGGCGAAGGACGCGGCAGGCCATGAGCTGGTCTATACCGGCATGAGCAAGATGTCCAAGTCCAAAAACAACGGCATCGATCCGCAGGAGATGGTAGAGCGTTACGGCGCGGATACCGTGCGTCTGTTTATGATGTTCGCCTCTCCGGCGGATATGACTCTGGAGTGGCAGGAGTCCGGCGTAGAAGGGGCTAACCGCTTCCTGAAACGTGTCTGGAAACTGGTTTACGAGCACACCGCGCAGGGTGAGGCACCGGCACTGAACGCCGCGGCGCTGACGGAAGATCAGCAGGCGCTGCGTCGCGATGTGCATAAAACGATTGCCAAAGTGACTGATGATATTGGTCGCCGTCAGACCTTCAATACCGCAATTGCGGCTATTATGGAATTGATGAACAAGCTGGCGAAAGCCCCGCAGGAGGGCGAGCAGGATCGCGCCATCATGCGTGAAGCGCTGCTGGCTGTGGTACGTATGTTGAACCCGTTCACCCCGCACGTCAGCTTCACCCTGTGGCAGGAGCTGAACGGCGAAGGCGATATCGACAATGCGCCGTGGCCAGTGGCTGATGAATCCGCAATGGTGGAAAACACCACGCTGGTCGTCGTGCAGGTCAACGGTAAAGTCCGCGGTAAGATTACTGTTCCGGTTGATGCAACCGAAGAGCAGGTCCGCGAGCGTGCTGGCCAGGAAACTCTGGTGGCGAAGTATCTTGATGGCGTTACCGTACGTAAAGTGATCTACGTGCCTGGTAAACTGCTGAACCTGGTCGTTGGCTAAGCGCGGGAGGAAGCGTGCGACAACTGGCAACATTACTGTTATCGCTGGCGGTGCTGGTCACCGCCGGATGTGGCTGGCATCTGCGTAACACCACACAGGTGCCGGAGCAGATGAAAACGATGATTTTCGATTCGGGCGATCCAAATGGTCCGCTTAGCCGTGCCATTCGTAACCAGCTGCGTCTTAACGGCGTTGAACTGATCGAAAAAGGTACGCTGCGCCAGGACATCCCATCGTTCCGCATCCTGAGCTCTACCCTGAGCCAGGATACCGCCTCCATCTTCCAGGATGGTCGTACTGCGGAATACCAGATGGTGATGGAAGTGCACGCTGCGGTACTGATCCCGGGTAGCGATATTTACCCTATCAGCACCAAGGTTTACCGTTCGTTCTTCGATAACCCGCAGACGGCACTGGCGAAAGACGCTGAACAGACCATTATCATCAACGAAATGTACGACAAGGCGGCGGAACAGCTAATCCGTAAGCTGCCGAGCGTCCAGACTGCTGAAAAAGAGAATGACCTGAAAGCTCAGCCAGCTGCTCAGCCAACGGCATCCTCCTCGCGCGTCTCCACGACGCTGGGTCAGTAATGCTCAGGTTGTACCCTGAACAACTCCGCGCGCAGCTCAATGAAGGGCTGCGCGCGGCGTATCTGCTTCTCGGAAACGATCCGCTGCTGCTCCAGGAAAGCCAGGACGCCGTGCGTCAGTTTGCGGCCTCTCAGGGCTTTGAGGAGCACCACAGTTTCACTCTGGATAACAGCACCGACTGGCAGGAGATTTTCTCCCTTTGCCAGGCCATGAGCCTGTTTGCTGCCCGGCAAACGCTGCTTATCCAGCTCCCGGAAAATGGCCCTAACGCGGCTATCAACGAACAGCTTGCTACGCTGGTTAGCCTGCTGCACAGCGATCTGCTGCTGATCGTTCGCGGCAACAAACTGACCAAAGCGCAGGAAAATGCCGCCTGGTTTACGGCGCTGGCAAACCATTCGGTGCTGGTGACCTGCCAGACACCGGAGCAGGCGCATCTGCCAAAATGGGTGGCAGCCCGGGCAAAGCAACGCAATCTGCAACTGGATGACGCGGCCAATCAGCTCCTTTGTTACTGTTACGAAGGTAACTTGCTGGCGCTGGCCCAGGCTCTGGAGCGGCTGGCGCTGCTCTGGCCCGATGGCAAACTGACCTTACCGCGCGTTGAGCAGGCAGTTAACGACGCGGCGCACTTTACTCCTTTCCACTGGGTCGATGCCCTGCTGTCCGCTAAGAGCAAACGCGCTCTGCATATTCTGCAGCAACTGCGTCTCGAAGGCAGCGAGCCGGTGATTCTGCTGCGAACCTTACAGCGGGAACTGCTGCTGCTGGTGACGCTTAAACGTCAGTCAGCGCATACGCCTTTGCGCGCGCTGTTTGATAAACACCGGGTCTGGCAGAACCGCCGCGTCATGACCACCGAAGCCCTGAACCGGCTGAGTCCGGAACAGCTGCGCCAGGCCGTTCAGCTTCTGACGCGCACCGAGCTGACCCTGAAGCAGGATTACGGTCAGTCGATCTGGTCTGAGCTGGAGAGTCTCTCGCTGCTGCTGTGCCACAAGGCGCTGGCGGACATTTTTATAGAAGGGTAAGAGATGCATTCTCTACAGGCACTCTATGGCGGCACCTTTGACCCCATCCACTATGGGCATCTGAAACCGGTCGAGATCCTGGCCAACCAGATTGGCCTGCAGCGTGTCACTATTATGCCGAATAACGTGCCGCCGCATCGCCCGCAGCCCGAGGCCACCGCCGCCCAGCGCAAACAGATGCTGGAGCTGGCGATCGCCGATAAACCGCTGTTTGTTCTTGATGAGCGCGAGCTGCGCCGGGATAGCCCTTCCTATACGGCGCAGACGCTAGAGGAGTGGCGTCGCGAACAGGGGCCGGAAAAACCGCTGGCCTTTATTATCGGCCAGGACTCGCTGCTTAATTTCCCGAGCTGGTATCAGTACGAAACAATCCTCGATAACAGCCATTTAATCGTCTGCCGTCGGCCAGGCTATCCCCTGGCGATGAAAGAGGAGCAGCATCAGCTTTGGCTGGAGCAGCATCTCACTTATCAATCTGAAGATCTGCACAACCAGCCTGCCGGCAAAATTTACCTCGCGGAGACGCCCTGGTTTGATATTTCAGCCACGCTTATCCGCCAGCGCCTGCAGCAGGGTCTCCCCTGCGATGAGATGTTACCGATGCCGGTGTTGCGTTATATTCAACAGCAGGGGTTGTATCAGAAAAGCAGCAACTGACTGGCGCTCGGGAGAAAAAGCGCGCCATTCGCGCTCTCGCCATTGACACCCCCGTCCAGGCTGATATCCTCCGCTGCCAGACTTCCCGCCAGCACTGTTTTACAAAAACTGTTTTACAAAAATGGCGATGCAATCTTCGGCTGAGGGTGGGATGATACCCGCCTTCTCATGCCCGTCCGGTGACATTTGTCCCGACACTGCAGCCAGTTCAGGTATACTGTCTGGCTACGAATTTATAGTTGTTCAATCTCACTCTCCCAGGGGGAAAACTTGCAGGGTAAAGCACTCCAGGATTTTGTCATCGACAAAATTGATGATCTGAAAGGTCAGGACATCATTGCCATCGACGTTCAGGGCAAATCAAGCATCACCGATTGCATGATTATCTGCACCGGCACTTCTACGCGCCATGTTGCCTCCATCGCCGATCATGTGGTTCAGGAGTCTCGCGCTGCCGGCATGATGCCGCTCGGCGTTGAAGGCGAAGCCACCGCTGACTGGGTCGTTGTTGACCTTGGCGATGTGATTGTCCACGTCATGCAGGAAGAGAGCCGTCGCCTGTATGAACTGGAAAAACTCTGGGGTTAATGCGTGAAGCTGCAACTGGTAGCCGTCGGTACAAAAATGCCCGACTGGGTACAAACGGGGTTTACTGAATATCTGCGTCGTTTTCCAAAAGACATGCCGTTCGAGCTGGTGGAGATCCCCGCGGGCAAACGCGGTAAAAACGCGGATATCAAACGTATTCTCGATAAAGAGGGTGAGCAGATGCTGGCTGCTGCCGGTAAAAACCGCATCGTCACTCTCGATATTCCGGGCAAACCCTGGGATACGCCGCAACTGGCGGTTGAGCTGGAACGCTGGAAACAGGACGGTCGCGACGTCAGCCTGTTGATTGGCGGACCGGAGGGATTATCCCCCGCCTGCAAAGCGGCAGCAGAACAGAGTTGGTCTCTCTCCGCGCTGACGCTCCCCCACCCGCTGGTTCGGGTTCTGGTTGCTGAAAGCCTCTATCGCGCGTGGAGCATCACAACCAACCACCCTTATCACCGTGAGTAATGATTAAGTCCTGGATAAATTAAGCAGCGGATGAAACTACAGAATTCTTTTCGCGACTATACGGCTGAGTCCGCGCTGTTTGTGCGCCGGGCGCTGGTCGCCTTTTTGGGGATTTTGCTGCTGACTGGCGTGCTGATCGCCAACCTCTATAATCTGCAGATTGTCCGTTTTACCGATTACCAGACCCGCTCCAACGAAAACCGCATCAAACTTGTTCCTATCGCCCCCAGTCGCGGCATCATCTATGACCGCAACGGTACGCCGCTGGCGCTGAACCGCACCATCTACCAGATTGAAATGATGCCGGAGAAGGTCGATAACGTGCAGCAGACGCTTGATGCACTGCGCAGCGTGGTTGATCTCACTGATGACGATATCGCCGCCTTCAAAAAGGAGCGCTCGCGTTCGCACCGCTTTACGTCGATCCCGGTCAAAACCAACCTCACCGAGGTGCAGGTGGCCCGCTTCGCCGTGAACCAGTACCGCTTCCCCGGCGTGGAAGTTAAAGGCTACAAGCGTCGCTTCTATCCGTACGGTTCTGCCCTGACCCACGTTATCGGCTATGTCTCTAAAATCAACGATAAAGATGTCGACAGGCTGGATAAAGATGGCAAGCTCGCCAACTATGCGGCAACGCACGATATCGGCAAGCTGGGTATTGAGCGTTATTACGAAGACGTTCTCCACGGCCAGACCGGTTACGAAGAAGTTGAAGTTAACAACCGGGGAAGAGTGATCCGTCAGCTGAAAGAGGTGCCGCCGCAGGCCGGACATGACATCTATCTGACGCTGGATCTTAAACTCCAGCAGTATATCGAAACCCTGCTGGCCGGCAGCCGTGCGGCGGTGATTGTCACTGATCCGCGTACCGGCAGCATTCTGTCGCTGGTATCAACCCCAAGCTATGACCCGAACCTGTTTGTGGATGGCATCTCCAGCAAAGACTATTCTGGCCTGCTCAACGACCCGAATACGCCGCTGGTCAACCGCGCGACCCAGGGGGTTTATCCGCCTGCGTCAACGGTGAAACCGTACGTGGCGGTCTCTGCCCTGAGCGCCGGGGTCATCACCCGCAATACCGGCCTCTTCGACCCGGGCTGGTGGCAGCTGCCGGGCTCTGAAAAACGCTACCGTGACTGGAAAAAGTGGGGTCACGGGCATCTGAACGTCACCAAATCGCTGGAGGAGTCGGCGGATACCTTCTTCTACCAGGTGGCCTACGATATGGGGATCGACCGTCTCTCGGAATGGATGGGCAAATTTGGCTATGGCCATTACACCGGTATCGACCTGGCCGAAGAGCGTTCCGGTAACATGCCAACCCGCGAATGGAAGCTGAAACGCTTTAAAAAGCCGTGGTATCAGGGTGACACCATTCCGGTAGGTATCGGCCAGGGCTACTGGACCGCGACACCGATTCAGATGAACAAAGCGCTGATGATCCTTATCAACGACGGGGTGGTGAAAGTGCCGCACCTGCTAATGAGCACCGTCGAAGATGGCAAAAAAGTGCCGTGGGCGCAGCCCCATGAACCGCCGGTGGGAGACATTCACTCCGGTTACTGGGAAATTGCCAAAGACGGGATGTACGGCGTCGCCAACCGCGCGAACGGGACGGCGCATAAGTACTTTGCCGGCGCACCGTACAAAATTGCGGCGAAATCCGGTACCGCGCAGGTCTTCGGCCTGAAGGCGAACGAAACCTATAACGCACACAAAATTGCTGAACGTCTGCGTGACCATAAGCTGATGATTGCGTTTGCCCCTTATGAGAACCCGCAGGTTGCCGTGTCGATCATTCTGGAAAACGGCGGTGCCGGCCCGGCGGTCGGCACCATTATGCGCCAGATCCTCGACCACATTATGCTGGGTGACAACAACACTGACCTGCCGAGCGAGAGCCCGGCTGCCGCCGGCGCGGAGGACCAATAATCGTGACGGATAATCCGAATAAAAAATCGCTGTGGGACAAGATCCACATCGACCCGGCCATGCTGCTGATCCTGCTGGCGCTGCTGGTTTATAGCGCCCTGGTCATCTGGAGCGCCAGCGGCCAGGACCTCGGGATGACCGAACGCAAGATCGGCCAGATCACCATGGGTCTGATCATCATGGTGGTGATGGCGCAGATCCCGCCGCGCGTCTACGAAGGCTGGGCGCCCTATCTTTATATCTTCTGTATTATCCTGCTGGTGGCGGTCGATGCGTTCGGGGCGATTTCGAAAGGCGCGCAGCGCTGGCTCGACCTCGGTATTGTGCGCTTCCAGCCCTCGGAGATTGCGAAAATCGCCGTCCCGTTGATGGTGGCACGCTTCATTAACCGTGACGTCTGCCCGCCGTCGCTGAAAAACACCGCTATTGCGCTGGTGCTGATTTTCCTGCCGACGCTGCTGGTAGCGGCGCAGCCAGACCTCGGCACCTCGATTCTGATCGCCCTCTCCGGCCTGTTTGTGCTGTTCCTCTCCGGGCTGAGCTGGCGGCTAATCGGCATTGCAGTGGTGCTGGTCGCCGCCTTTATCCCGATTCTGTGGTTCTTCCTGATGCACGATTATCAGCGCCAGCGCGTCATGATGCTGCTGGATCCGGAGAGCGACCCGCTCGGGGCAGGCTATCATATAATACAGTCGAAGATTGCAATCGGCTCTGGCGGCCTGCGCGGTAAGGGTTGGCTGCACGGTACACAGTCGCAGCTTGAGTTCCTGCCTGAACGTCACACCGACTTTATCTTCGCGGTGCTGGCCGAAGAGTTAGGGCTGGTCGGGATTCTGATCCTGCTAGCGCTCTACCTGCTGTTGATCATGCGTGGATTGTGGATAGCCGCCCGGGCGCAAACCACCTTTGGCCGCGTGATGGCCGGTGGCTTGATGTTGATTTTATTCGTTTATGTTTTCGTAAATATTGGTATGGTGAGCGGTATTCTGCCGGTGGTAGGCGTACCGCTTCCGCTGGTGAGTTACGGAGGCTCGGCCCTGATTGTTCTGATGGCCGGGTTCGGGATCGTCATGTCGATCCATACACACAGAAAAATGTTGTCAAAAAGCGTATAAGGGGCACGCAATGCGTAAGCAGTGGTCTGGGATCTGCATCGCAGTGAGTTTACTGGCAGCCTGTACAAGTGACGATGGTCAGCAGCAAGCGACCGTCGCACCGCCGCAGCCGGCAGTATGTAATGGTCCGGTGGTTGAGATCAGCGGAGCCGATCCGCGTTTTGAACCGCTCAGCGCTACCGCGAACCAGGATTACGAGCGAGACGGTAAAAGCTACAAAATCGTCCAGGATCTTTCCCGCTTCAGTCAGGCAGGCCTGGCGGCTATTTATGATGCCGAGCCAGGAAGCAACCTGACCGCATCCGGTGAAGTGTTTGATCCAATGCAGCTTACGGCTGCGCATCCGACCCTGCCGATCCCGAGCTATGCGCGTATTACCAACCTGGCGAATGGCCGGATGATCGTGGTGCGTATTAATGACCGGGGCCCTTACGGCAACGATCGCGTCATCTCGCTTTCGCGCGCCGCGGCCGACCGCCTGAACACGTCAAACAACACCAAAGTGCGGATCGACCCGATTATTGTCGCCCAGGACGGCTCGCTCTCCGGCCCGGGTATGGCCTGTACTACCGTGGCAAAACAGACTTATGCCCTGCCCGCGCGTCCCGATCTGAGCGGCGGTATGGGTAGCGCGTCGTCCGTTTCCGAACCTGCGCCGCAGGGTGACGTGCGCCCCATCAGTAACGATACGCTGAAAAGCGAAGACACCATGGGCGCACCGGTGAGCAGCAGCGGTTTCCTCGGCGCACCCACCACGCTTGCGCCAGGTGTACTGGAAGGCAGCGAACCGCCAGCGCCACAGCCGGTTGTTACCGCGCCGGTGAACCAGACGGCTCCGGTCACTGCGCCAGTTTCCGCTCCGACTCAGGCGCCGGTTACGGCCCCCGTTTCCGCCCCTGCCCAGGCCGGTGGCTTTGTCGTGCAGGTTGGCGCAGTCAGCGATCAGGCACGTGCGCAGCAGTATCAGCAGCGTCTCGGCCAGCAGTTTGGCGTTCCGGGTCGCGTTGAGCAAAATGGCGCAGTCTGGCGTATCCAGTTAGGCCCGTTTGCCAGCAAATCTGAAGCCGCTGCGTTGCAGCAGCGCCTGCAGAATGAAGCGCAGTTACAATCGTTTATTGCTGTTGCAAAATGATAATCGGCGGTATCCGAATTGTCAGTATTTGTCATGTTGATACACATTCTCATGCTGAAAGTCGGATGCCTGCCTGTATAGCATTTGCTATAGTAAGGCACTTTTTTTAATTCCATCACGGATGTCGTTGTTCTGACCATGAAGACCACTTTCTCCGCTCGTTTTATGCAGCGCATGGCGCTCACTACGGCGCTTTGCGCAGCCACGCTCTCTGTTGCTCACGCCGATGACCTGAATATCAAGACCATGATCCCGGGCGTTCCGCAGATCGACGCGGAATCCTACATCCTGATCGACTACAACTCCGGCAAAGTGTTGGCTGAACAGAACGCTGATGCACGACGCGATCCGGCCAGCCTGACCAAGATGATGACCAGCTATGTCATCGGTCAGGCCATGAAAGCAGGAAAATTCAAAGAGACCGACCTGGTCACCATCGGTAACGATGCGTGGGCCACCGGCAACCCGGTATTTAAGGGCTCATCTTTGATGTTCCTGAAACCGGGTATGCAGGTTCCTGTCTCTCAGCTGATCCGCGGCATCAACCTGCAGTCCGGTAACGACGCCTGCGTGGCGATGGCAGACTTTGCCGCTGGCAGCCAGGATGCCTTCGTCGGCCTGATGAACAGCTACGTGAGCGCGCTGGGTCTGAAAAACAGCCACTTCCAGACGGTTCACGGCCTGGATGCTGAAGGTCAGTACAGCTCTGCGCGCGATATGGCGCTGATTGGTCAGGCGCTGATCCGTGACGTACCGAACGAATACACCATCTACAAAGAGAAAGAGTTTACCTTTAACGGTATTCGTCAGACCAACCGTAACGGCTTGCTGTGGGACAACAGCCTGAACGTTGACGGCATCAAAACTGGCCACACTGAAAAAGCCGGTTATAACCTGGTCGCTTCTGCTACTGAAGGCCAGATGCGCCTGATCTCTGCCGTGATGGGCGGTCGTACCTTTAAAGGACGCGAGGCCGAGAGCAAGAAGCTGCTGACTTGGGGCTTCCGCTTCTTCGAAACCGTGAATCCGCTGAAAGCAGGTAAAGAGTTTGCTTCTGAGCCGGTCTGGTTCGGGGATAACGATCGTGCCTCCCTGGGTGTCGATAAAGATCTCTACCTGACCATCCCTCGTGGACGCATGAAAGACCTGAAGGCCAGCTATGTGCTGAACGCCAGCGAGCTGCACGCTCCGCTGAAGAAAAACCAGGTTGTCGGCACCATCAACTTCCAGCTCGATGGTAAAACCATCGATCAGCGCCCACTGGTGGTGCTGGATGAAATCCCTGAAGGCAATTTCTTGGGCAAAATCATTGATTACATTAAATTGATGTTCCATCACTGGTTTGGTTAAGAATTGAACACTTGAAAGTGTGATTTCTGTCCCCATATACTATGTAACCTGATAACTCCCACCTGATGTGGGAGTTATTATTTTTTTGACGTACTGCCGGAGCTCCCATGAAAACCAAACTTAACGAACTGCTTGAATTCCCTACTCCTTTTACTTACAAAGTAATGGGGCAGGCGTTGCCTGAGCTGGTTGATCAGGTGGTTGAGGTGGTACAGCGCCATGCGCCAGGTGACTACTCTCCGACGGTGAAACCAAGCAGCAAAGGTAACTACCACTCCGTGTCGATCACCATCACGGCGACGCATATTGAACAAGTCGAGACCCTGTACGAAGAGCTCGGCAATATCGATATCGTTCGTATGGTGCTGTAACGCCTTTCGGTTACCCGCATCGCCGGGTAACCTGCTTCCCCTCTGTGATATACTCCCCGCTACAGTTTGTTCCTTCGTTCGGAGAGATCGTTTTGTATCAGGACACCCTTCTCGTTCGCCAGCTTGGGCTGCAGCCCTATGAGCCTGTCTCCCAGGCTATGCATGAATTTACTGACAAACGTGACGAGAACACGCCGGATGAGATCTGGCTGGTAGAGCATCCCCCCGTCTTTACCCAAGGCCAGGCAGGCAAAGCTGAGCATCTGTTGATGCCTGGCGATATTCCGGTTATCCAGAGCGATCGTGGCGGGCAGATTACCTATCACGGGCCGGGTCAGCAGGTGATGTATGTTCTGCTCAACCTGAAACGCAGGAAGCTTGGCGTGCGCGAACTGGTAACGCTGCTGGAACAGACGGTGGTTAACACGCTGGCTGAATTTGATATTGAAGCCCACCCGCGGGCGGACGCCCCCGGCGTCTATGTCGGTGAAAGGAAAATATGTTCACTCGGTCTGCGCATTCGTAAGGGGTGCTCTTTTCACGGTCTGGCATTAAACATCAATATGGATCTTTCACCTTTCCAGCGCATTAACCCTTGCGGTTATGCGGGAATGGAAATGGCACAAATGAGTCAATGGGTAGAGGACATTACGCCTGAGATTGCACGTCCACATTTGGTAAACTCTTTTTTAGCACTGCTAAACAATCCACCACACAAATATATTACTGCTTAATTCTCTTCCCCTTCTGGCTCATTTATTTGATGAGCCATTCTTATTTCATACCATTTATCCTTTACAACAATCCCTGATTTCTATATTTTCAAAAAGCCTGCAACACGTCTGCACATTCGCGTTTCACCTGTTTTTCAGCGTCGGCATGGCCAGCAAACTGGCGCAATTACGCCCGAACAAAAATCATACGACTCAATGAGTTAATTTAAAAAACTCCAATTATTTTAAGCAGTTTACCCATATCAATAAGCACATTATTTAAATTCAACTATTATTTATATCGTGAATAAATACGGAGGGATAGCGTGGATAATAATAAACTTCCAGAAAAGCGCTTGAGTGAAACCGGAAGTGATGCAAAACCGCAAATTTTTCGGACTTTACGTAATATCGATCTCAACTTATTGACGATTTTTGAGGCGGTATATGTTCATAAGGGGATCGTTAATGCTGCGAAAATTCTGAACCTCACTCCCTCGGCAATTAGTCAGTCCATTCAAAAATTACGGACAATTTTTCCCGATCCCCTGTTTATTAGTAAAGGCCAGGGTGTAACTCCTACCGCCTATGCCACCCACCTGCATGAGTACATTAGCCAGGGGCTGGAATCCATTCTCGGCGCGCTGGATTTAACCGGCAGCTACGATAAGCAACGCATCATCACTATCGGTACGACCCCCTCCGTGGGCGCCCTGGTGATGCCGATGATCTACCATGCCGTGAAGACCCACGCGCCACAGTTGATGCTGCGTAATATCTCGGTCAGTGACGCCGAGGCACAGCTCAGCCAGTTTCAGACCGACCTTATCGTGGACAGCAACGCCCTGAACGCCCGGGCCTTAAGCCGTAATGTACTTTTTGCGGATAAGCTGCTTTTGGTCTGTCGTAAAAATCACCCGGCATTGCACGAGCCTGCCACGGTTGAAAATCTCCAGCGCTACGAGCAAACGCTGCTGCTGATGGAGGGTCAAAATCTCAACGGGCTGCGCCAGCGCATTAATGACATTTTCCCGGAACGTCTGGTCAATTTTAGCAGTTACAATATTTTTACCATTGCCGCGCTGATTGGCAGCAGCGACCTGCTGGGCATCATCCCGGAGCGCCTGTTTGACCAGGTTCGTCACTGCTGGCCGGTGGACCAGATCCCCTTTGCCCCGCTCAATGCTGAATCCGTTGAAATCTCGCTGTATTACAACAAGCTGAGCCTGCGGGATCCGGTCCTTGAAAATATGATTACTATCATCCGCCAGGCTTTTTGAGCCTCACTCTTATCTGTAAAACCGGGTTATGCCGCACAAAAGGCTTAAAACAACAACTATTTTACAATTTGGCGACCGGGCAGGCTGCTTTATCGTCCGTATCAATGATATACTGCCTGTCGTTCGTTCAAAAATAGTTGATAAATACAACATTCCCTTGAATTGAAACGCTTTCCTTCGATATTCGCAACTGGAAGACGCACGCTATGAGTAAACCCATTGTGATGGAACGCGGTGTTAAATACCGCGATGCCGATAAAATGGCCCTAATCCCGGTTAAAAACGTGGCTACGGAGCGCGAAGCGCTGTTAAGAAAACCGGCATGGATGAAAATCAAACTTCCGGCGGACTCTTCGCGTATTCAGGGAATCAAAGCGGCGATGCGCAAAAACGGCCTTCACTCCGTTTGTGAAGAAGCCTCCTGCCCGAACCTCGCTGAATGTTTTAACCACGGCACCGCGACCTTCATGATCCTCGGCGCTATCTGTACCCGCCGTTGCCCATTCTGCGACGTTGCCCACGGACGTCCTGTTGCCCCGGACGCCAATGAACCCCAGAAACTGGCGCAGACCATCGCTGATATGGCGTTGCGCTATGTGGTTATCACCTCCGTCGACCGTGACGATCTGCGCGACGGCGGCGCTCAGCACTTTGCTGATTGCATCACTGCCATCCGTGAGAAAAGCCCATCCATCAAGATTGAGACCCTGGTTCCGGACTTCCGTGGCCGTATGGATCGCGCGCTGGAAATTCTCAATGCCAACCCGCCAGATGTCTTTAACCACAATCTGGAAAACGTACCGCGCCTCTATCGTCAGGTGCGCCCGGGTGCAGATTACAACTGGTCACTGAAGTTGCTGGAGCGCTTTAAAGAAGCCCATCCGGATATCCCGACAAAATCGGGTCTGATGGTCGGTCTGGGTGAAACCAACGAAGAGATCATTGAAGTAATGCGTGATCTGCGTCGTCATGGCGTCACCATGCTGACGTTGGGCCAGTATCTGCAGCCAAGCCGTCACCACCTGCCGGTGCAGCGTTACGTGAGTCCGGAAGAGTTTGACGAGATGAAAGCCGAAGCGATGGCAATGGGCTTCACCCATGCTGCCTGCGGTCCGTTCGTTCGTTCCTCTTACCACGCCGATATGCAGGCGAAAGGCGAAGAAGTGAAGTAAACCCGTCACAAAAGTTTACAGTTCACCCATAAAAAAACCGGCTTACAAGCCGGTTTTTTTTATCAAACGCTTTAACGCGTTGCCGTTACTCTTTGTGAGAGAGCTTCTCGGCAGCGATATCTGCATCGGCACTTCTTTTCGCCGTTGCATCATCTTCGTTCATCGCCTTTTTAAAGCCTTTGATGGCAGCACCCAGGTCTCCGCCCAGCGTACGTAATTTTTTGGTACCAAACAGCAGGACAACCAGTGCGGCTACCACCAGCAGTTTGGTAATACTAATCTCACCCATAGATACCTTCTTGACGTAAACAGGCTGCATTTCGCGCCTTAAAAACCCGACCGTATTAACGGTCATTTAGCGCCCGCACACAATAGCAATCTGTAACAAGGTGAATCAAGCGTTGTTTAAAAAACTCACAATAATTGCGGTGGCGCGAAACGTCGGTTGCGCAGGACAGGCAACTGCTGGCGCGCATGGGTGATGCGCTTGCGGTCGATTTCAGCCAGCAACAGTGCCGAGCCTTCAGCCGCGGCCGCAATGGTCACGCCCAGGGGGTCGATAATGCGGCTCTGACCGATGTTCTTATTGCCGCACTCGCCTGCTGCGATCACATAGCAGGTTGTGTCCAGCGCCCGGGCCGCCAGCAGCGTTGACCAGTGGTGCTCCTTGAGCGGCCCTCTGACCCATGCCGCAGGTAAAACCAATACTTCTGCTCCCGCCAGCGCCAGATTCAATGCCATCTCCGGGAAGCGCAAATCGTAGCAGGTCATCAGCCCCAGATGGATGCCGTCGATCTCAATCAGCGGCGGCACAACCGAGCCCGCATCAACCAGACGGGATTCCTGAATACTGAACGCATCATAAAGATGAAGTTTGGCGTACTGGGCAACGATCCTGCCGTCGCGCAGGGCGACAAGGGTGTTAATCGCTCTGCCTGCGGTTGAAGGAACATGCACGGTCAGTACTGTGGTCAGGTGATTATGCGCGCTCTCCTCCAGCAGCCGGGTCATAAAGCCACCGTCGAGCGGCTGAGCGGACTTTACGGAGAGGTCGGGATCGTTATCATCGCGCGCCAGCAGCGCTTCGGGCAGCACCAGCAGCGATGCCCCCTGCTCTGCCGCCTGCGCCATCAGCGACACGCAGGTTCCGGCATTTTTTTGCCAGTCCGCTGTTACTGCAAATTGTCCAACCGCAACGTACATATTTTCCCCCTGCATCAAACGGCGTTACACTCATAGCCCTTACACATCAAACAGCAGGTATTGTTCGTGTTTCAACTACTTTTAGCCGTTTTTATCGGTGGGGGCACAGGAAGCGTGGCGCGCTGGCTGTTAAGCATGCGGTTTAACTCCCTGCATCAGCAAATCCCGTTCGGCACGCTGGCAGCGAATCTCACGGGTGCCTTTATCATTGGCCTGGGGCTGGCGTGGTTCAACAGGATGACCCACATCGATCCGGTCTGGAAATTATTGATCACTACCGGCTTCTGCGGCGGGCTCACAACGTTCTCGACCTTTTCGGCGGAAGTGGTGTTCCTGTTGCAGGATGGCCGCGCCGCCTGGGCGCTGCTGAACATTGCGGTCAATCTGCTGGGCTCGCTAATGATGACCGCGCTCGCATTTTGGTTAGTTTCTGCGATTAACGCGCATTAAAAAGGCGGCCCTTAATGTTGGCTTAATTTTTCTCAGGCACCCTTGAGGCGGTTGACTGAGAGGGCGTGAGAATGAAAGAGAAAATGGCAAGCGCAGGGGCGGTAATGCTGGGCGTACTGATTATCGCCAGCTTTCTGAAACTGTACATGTTTAGCTGAGCTGAAACGAAAAAAACCCGCTCAATGAGCGGGTTTTGGAATTCTTGCTGTCTCGTCTGAATTACAGAGCGATTACGTTAGCAGCAGAAGGGCCTTTGGCACCGTTAGTGATTTCAAACTCAACGCGCTGACCTTCAGCCAGAGTTTTGAAACCATTGCTCTGGATTGCAGAGAAGTGTACGAACACGTCTTTGCTGCCATCTTCCGGAGTAATGAAACCGAATCCTTTGGACTCATTAAACCACTTAACGTTACCTTTAATCTTAGACATCAAAATTACCTTTACATGAAAATTGGACACAAATGCTGTGTCGGGTATCAGTACAACAATTGTTAGCGGTTTTGTCCAGTGGCTTTTTGAAGAAAAGTGACAAAAGTCGCGTTAATTTTTCCTCCCCAATTTTTATCCTTTACTATTCAATAACTGGCTATTAAATGACCAGTGTGTAAAGTTTTTTCAGTTAAAACTGAAACCGCATCCAGGCGAAGTAAACGTTGCCGTTGTTATAGGTGCCGGGGATGTAGGTCATCTGGAAGGTTGCCGGGCCATATCCCACAGAAGCCAGCGGCAAGAGCACCGGAATGGGAATGTAATTCCAGTTATCGCGGGCCGTCACGCCAGTGGTATAGCCAAGCCCCAGATGGACCTTATCATTCGATAGCGGACGCCAGGTTTTTTCCCAGCCGTAACCCGCTACAGGCTCCCACTTATTGTAGGAATCCTTAAAGGCCATCATGTAGAGGCCGTGCCAGTTACCTTTTTCATCCCAGCGTGACTGCCCGAACCCTGCCCCCCAGGGGCGCTCATTGTGGCGATCGGTCTTCTCTTTGTCATAAGCGAAGCGGGCATGCCAGGTTATGGCAGGCACATAGAGATCGTAATGCTGCGGCTTTTGCCAGGTTTGTTTTACATTATTCGTGAAGGTGCTCACCCAACTGTCGGAGGACGTTACGTCTTGTGCAGTCGCTACAGTAGAAAAAGAAACCTCAGCCAAAATAACAGAAAAAATTAAAATAAATTTATTAACAACTCTCACGATATTATTACCAATTATATATACACTGCATGTTTGCGCACAGAATATGCTCATTGATATTCGCGAGGTATGCCCTTTTACTTTATTAATCATTAACGCCGCATAAAAAAACCCTGAAAATAGCTTGCACCTGATATTAATTAAACAGCAATTAAGCAAAACTAATACTGAGACGACAGGTTATTTACCGCCGAGATAATTAAAATCGGTAATGCAGCACGGTAAGCCGCTGCGGCCCCGGCATCGCAGCGCAACAGGGGAGCAGCGGTCGTTGCAGCAGTGCACATACGCAGAACGGCCTCTTCCAGCAGAGCCTTCATTGATATCGCTTTTCCGCTATTGCTTTCCTGAGCGCTCTATTTCCCGGCACACCCAAAAGCCACAACAGACAATAATCCTGCAATTACATTCAATTATTTTTAAAGATCCAGCTAACGAGCGTAAATATTATTACCCGCGTTAAACCAAGGTATTTTTACGACAGTCTGAACCCGCTGTTTTTTCTCCGACAGCAGAGACGATTTATGCGCAACCGGCAGTGAAACCTTTTAGACAAGCGATTTTAAAAAGCGCAGACGCAAGCCTCATAACGGTTTAACATTCGTACCACAATCGCGTTTGCGCACACGCGCAGGCACCATCGGCGAAGAGAATGAGCCCGGCCACAGCAAAATTGGAAACATTGCCCCTCTAGTAGCCGATTTATTGATTTTAGTCAGCGAGACCGGGCCATTATTTCGGCACATTTTGTCACCTTATTTTCATTGCTACTTATCCTTCGCTCTGGGGGCGTCGGGAAACAGAGGAAACCATGCTAACGTTTATCGAGCTCCTGATCGGGGTGGTTGTCATTGTCGGCGTCGCGCGCTACATCATTAAAGGTTACTCCGCTACCGGGGTGCTGTTTGTCGGCGGTCTGACTCTGCTGATTGTCAGTGCCCTGATGGGTCACCAGGTGCTGCCATCCAGCGCCACCAGCACCGGTTACACCGCAACCGATATCATTGAATACATCAAAATCCTGCTGATGAGCCGCGGTGGCGATCTGGGGATGATGATCATGATGCTCTGTGGGTTTGCCGCCTATATGACCCACATCGGCGCCAACGACATGGTCGTTAAGCTGGCCTCAAAGCCGCTGAGCTATATCAACTCCCCTTACCTGCTGATGATTGCCGCCTATTTTGTCGCCTGCCTGATGTCACTGGCCGTATCGTCAGCGACGGGCCTCGGCGTACTGTTGATGGCAACCCTGTTCCCGGTAATGGTCAACGTGGGAATTAGCCGCGGCGCGGCGGCAGCCATCTGTGCCTCTCCGGCAGCGATTATTCTCTCCCCCACCTCCGGTGACGTGGTACTGGCCGCTAAAGCCGCCGAGATGCCGCTGATCGATTTCGCCTTTAAAACCACCCTGCCAATCTCTATAGCCGCCATTATCGGCATGGCAATTGCGCACTTCTTCTGGCAGCGCTACCTCGATAACAAAGAGAACATCTCGCACGAACGCCTCGACGTCAGCGAAATCACCACCACGGCCCCCTCCTTCTATGCCATTCTGCCGTTTACGCCCATCGTCGGCGTGCTGATTTTCGACGGCAAGTGGGGCCCGGAACTGCATATCATCACCATTCTGGTGCTGTGCATGCTGATTGCCGCGCTGCTGGAATTTGTTCGCGGCTTCAATACGCAGAAGGTCTTTAGCGGCCTGGAAGTGGCGTACCGCGGCATGGCGGATGCCTTCGCCGGGGTGGTGATGCTGCTGGTCGCGGCTGGGGTCTTTGCCCAGGGGCTGAGCACTATCGGCTTTATCCAGAGCCTGATCTCCATCGCCACCTCGTTTGGTTCAGCGAGTATCATCCTGATGATGGTGCTGGTCGTTCTGACCATGCTGGCAGCGATGACCACCGGCTCCGGTAATGCGCCGTTCTACGCCTTCGTGGAGATGATCCCGAAACTGGCGCACTCGTCCGGTATTAACCCGGCCTATCTCACCATCCCGATGCTGCAAGCCTCCAACCTGGGCCGCACCATCTCCCCGGTTTCCGGTGTGGTGGTTGCCGTTGCCGGGATGGCGAAGATTTCGCCGTTCGAAGTGGTAAAACGCACCTCGGTTCCGGTGCTGGTTGGACTGATTATCGTGATTATTGCCACGGAAGTACTGGTGCCTGGCACCGCCGTGGGCTAAGCCACGCCACAGCATAAAGCGCCTGCGGGCGCTTTTTGTGCTTTAATAAGCACCAGCAATATTTTGCATTCAACCATCAGGAATTGACATGTTCAGAAAGGATTTCGTTTTGCCTGTCAGCGTCACCGCAGTTGCGCTGTGCGCTTTCCCGGCGCAGGCCGCCCCGCTTCAGGCGACGCAATACGCGGATTTCGATCGCTACGTGCTGGCGCTCTCATGGCAATCTGGTTTTTGCCAGAGCCTGCATGACCGCAACCGCGCAGCGCCAGATGAGTGCCGCCTGCAAAAAGAGCGTGACGACAAAACGACGATCCTCACCGTTCATGGCCTGTGGCCGGGCTTGCCGAAATCTATCGCCGCCCGCGGCGTCGACGATCGCCGCTGGATTCGCTATGGCTGTGCCACCCGCCCTATTCCCAATATGCCGGAGGCAAAAGCCAGCCGTAAATGCGACGCCGCCGAGACCGGCCTGTCGCTGACCGGTGCCGCGAAGCTGAACGAAGTGATGCCCGGCGCAGGCGGCAACTCCTGCCTCGAACGTTACGAATATGCCAAACACGGCGTCTGCTTTGGGTTCGATCCCGACGCCTATTTCGGCACCATGGTGCGCATGAACCAGGAAGTCAAAGCCAGCCCTTTGGGGCAGTTCCTCGCGGCCAACTACGGCAAAACCGTCACCCGCAGCGCCTTTGACGCCGCCGTCGCCAGAAGCTGGGGACCGACGACGGTGAAAGCTGTCAAGCTCAGCTGCAGCGGTAATCCGGCCTATCTCACGGAAGTACAGCTTTCCCTCACCGCGGCCAGCATCAACGCCCCGCTGGCGACCTCCTCATTTGTGCCACAGCCGCATCCGGGCAACTGTGGCAAACAGTTCGTGATCGACAAAATCGGTTACTGAGATCTTACCCTTTTCGCGCGTCCGGGCGGACCAGATCAAAGCGTTGATCCTCGCTAATGGCGAAGTACGCCGTCGGGCCACCGGCGCGCAGCACCGGCTGCGCTTTCGCCGTCTGATAGATCCCGTCCTGCAGCAGGTTTTCGTCAATGTGGATCCCCACCACTTCCCCCAGCACCAGCCAGGTATCGATCGAAGCGCCGCTGGCGGCAGTCAACTGGATACACTGGGACAGGCGGCACTCAAAATTGACCGGACTTTCGGCGACGCGCGGCACCTTCACCAGCTGGCTCTCCGCTTTAGTCAGCCCGGCACGTAAAAATTCATCCTCCCCATGCGCAAGGCTGGCAGAGGTCTCATTCATGGCGCTGGCCAGCTCACGGGTGGTGAGATTCCAGACAATCTCCCCGGTCTCGACAATATTGCGCACGCTGTCCTTCCAGCCGGTGCTGGCAAAACCGATGATGGGCGGATGGTAATTAAAACAGTTGAAGAAGCTGTAGGGCGCCAGATTGGGCCGTCCTTCAGGATCGCACGAGGCAATCCAGCCAATCGGACGTGGGCCAACAATGGCATTGAGTGGATCGTGCGGCAGGCCGTGTCCCTGGGAAGGTTGATAAAAGTACATAGCGCTCTCTGAACAGGTTTGGAATGTAAACCGGCAGGCACGGATTACGCTTCGCTCATCCCCCTGCCCCAAGAGGATCAGCGTAACGCAATCCGTATGAAATGAAGAATGAATATGTGTCGTTTATCGACGCTTATCAGCGGCGCTCACTTTGTAAGGGCGCATAAAAAGGATAATCCAAATCGACGAACGATCACGTTTTTCGTACAAAATTCATACTATCGAGGCAGATGACAGCCCGGAACTCAATCCACGCCATGAATGTGACAGCCATCACTTCAAACCCGGGCGCAGACTCAGTATTATCAGTTAACGTTAAACCCTCGCTACCGGATGGCGAGGGTTTTCTTTTGGCATCTTCTGCGGTTGTCGCAGCATTAACGACATGGAGTAAATAATGTCCAGACCCACCATTATCATTAACGAACTCGATGCTGAACGTATCGACCGCCTGCTGGAGCAACCGGCCTTTGCATCGCTGCCCGTCGCAGATGCCCTGAACGCTGAACTGGATCGTGCCCAGATGTGTGCCCCGCAGGACATGCCGTCCGACGTGGTCACCATGAACAGCCAGGTGAAATTCCGCGATCTGACCACTGGCGAAGTGCGTACCCGCACGCTGGTCTACCCGGCGCAGATGACCGACAGCAGCACGCAACTGTCGGTCCTGGCCCCGGTGGGGGCCGCGTTGATTGGCCTGCGTACCGGCGACACTATCCACTGGGAACTGCCAGGCGGTACCGCCACGCATCTGGAGGTGCTGGAACTGCTCTGGCAGCCTGAAGCGGCAGGCGAATACCTGCGCTAAGCCCATCTGAATAAGCGTTTACGCGCTTAACCCAGAGGATGCCCGGGCATCCTCTTTCCGGCCTTCCGCGATCAGATCACGCCGCCAGGCATAGGGTTGACCAGCCCCGTGACCCGCTCTTTTGCCACTTCCGCGCTTTGTGCACCAGGCACCAGAATAATTTTCCGGCAATCTTCCTGACGTTTATCAAAGATCTCATACCCGCGAGCCGCCTCTTCAAACGGCATATAATGGGTGACGATCTCTTCAGGCGTGAGCAGCCCCTGCTCGATCAGCGGCAACAGTTCACCCAGCCAGGCATGAACGTCAGTCTGCCCCATTTTAAAGGTGAGCCCTTTGTCAAAGGCATCGCCAAACAGGAAACCATGAATAAAGCCGGCATAGACGCCCGGTACGCTGACGATCCCACCGCGTCGTACCGCAGCAATACACTGCCGCAGGGCTTTACCGCTGCTGCCCTCGAGCTTGAGATTGGTCAGCACCGTTTCGGTGGTGCTCCCTTTCGCCTCAAAACCTACCGCATCGATAACAGCATCCACCCCACGCTGTCCCCGGGTCTGCTCAATGATTTTTTCTGCGGCATCGTCGTCGCGATCAAAGTTAATCGGGATCGCGCCGTAACGATCCTGGGCGAAGCGCAGTCGGTAGTCGTGATGATCGACGATAAAAATCTGCTCGGCCCCGAGGTAACGTGCGCAGGCAACGGTCAGGAGGCCTACTGGCCCGGCACCAAACACCGCGACGCTGCTGCCCTGAGTGATCTGGGCATTTTTGGCGGCCTGCCAGGCAGTGGGCAGGATGTCCGACATAAACAGGGCCTTATCATCTGACAGCAGCGGCGGCACCTTAAAGGGGCCAACGTTGCCTTTTGGCACGCGGACATATTCCGCCTGGCCGCCGGGCACACCACCGTAAAGATGGCTATAGCCAAAAAGCGCAGCCGGAGGTGGGATCTGTTTTTTATTCAGGGAGGCACCGCGCCCGCTGTTGGTATTTTCACAGGCGGCATAATGCTGCATGCGGCAGAAAAAGCAGTCGCCGCAGGCAATGACAAAGGGGATCACCACGCGATCGCCCTTAGCGAGGTTTTTCACCTCTCGGCCGGTCTCCACCACTTCCCCCATAAACTCATGGCCGAAGATATCGCCATGTTCCACCTTCGGGATCTTCCCATGATAGAGGTGCAGATCAGAACCGCAGATCGCGGTGGCGGTGATGCGCAGGATAATATCGTCAGCTTGTTCGATGGCCGGATCGGGTACCGTTTCAACCTTAACGTTATGTGGGCCATGATACGTCAATGCTTTCATTCGACCTCCGGATTCAGAGAAAAAATGCGGGCTTACCTTAAAAGGGTAGCCATCAGCGGGGATATACCGGGAAAATGCACGGCTTTGGGATTATTCCTGGCCTGCAAGCGCGACGGCAGAACAGCTACAAGCGGGACGATATTAAAAAATGCCTGCCAGCTATCAGAATTTGCTTATATTTTGTGTTTGAATGGATTAATCGTAAATAAACAGGGAGAAACGGTTATGTACTAGACGATTATTATGCCGGTAGATGTTTTTGAGATGGAATTGAGCGACAAGGCGATTCGCCATGCTGAATTCCTGGCGCAACAGGATGGTATTATTCACTTACTGCATGTTTTACCGGGATCTGCCACCTTCGGATTGCATCGCTTCGCCGCGGACATGCGCCGCTTTGAAGAGCATATCGAAAAAGAAGCACAAGCTCGGTTAAAAACCATGATCGGCCATTTCAGCATCGACTCATCACGACTCAGAACCCATGTCTGTTTTGGTAATGTGCGTGACGTAGTGAATGAGATGGCCAGCGAGCTGAAGGCAGATATCGTGGTGATCGGGTCGCGTAACCCGTCAATCTCCACCCATCTGCTGGGGTCGAACGCCTCCAGCGTGATCCGCCACGCCTTTGTGCCGGTGCTGGTCGTGAGATAAAAAAAAGAGGCTACCTCAGGGTAGCCTCTTTACATTGCAGGTGTTGTCTTACGTTCTTATGCTGTTTTGGTACGAATCAGATGATCAAAGGCGCTCAGTGACGCTTTCGCCCCTTCGCCGGTGGCGATGATGATCTGCTTGTACGGTACGGTGGTGCAGTCGCCCGCCGCAAATACGCCCTTCACGCTGGTTTCACACTTGGCGTCGATGATGATCTCGCCCATGCGGTTACGCTCAATGGCGCCTTCCAGCCAGGTAGTGTTCGGCAGCAGACCAATCTGAACGAAGATCCCGGCCAATGCGACGCTGTGCACATCGCCGCTCACGCGGTCGCGGTACTCAAGACCGGTCACTTTGCTACCGTCACCTTTCACTTCAGTGGTCTGGGCGTTCAGGATGATGTCGACGTTGTTCAGGCTGCGCACTTTATCCTGCAGAACCTGATCGGCTTTCATCTCCGGCGCAAACTCCAGCAGCGTAACGTGCTCCACGATACCGGCGAGGTCGATGGCCGCTTCCACACCGGAGTTACCGCCACCAATTACCGCCACGCGTTTGCCTTTAAACAGCGGGCCGTCGCAGTGTGGGCAGTAGGTCACCCCTTTGGTGCGATACTGCTCTTCGCCAGGCACGTTCATGTTGCGCCATTTCGCACCGGTGGCAATGATGACGCTGCGCGCTTTCAGCACCGCACCAGACGCTGTCTCAATCTCGTGGAAGCCGCCTTCCTGCGCCGCAGGCACCAGTTTGCTGGCGCTCTGGCTGTCGATCACATCCACTTCATATTCGCTGACGTGCGCTTTCAGGGCGCCAGCCAGTTTCTGACCTTCGGTTTTAGGTACGGAGATGTAGTTTTCAATATCTACTGTATCCAGTATCTGGCCGCCAAAGCGTTCGCCCATCAGACCGGTGCGAATACCTTTACGGGCAGAGTAAACCGCAGCCGCCGCACCCGCAGGGCCGGAACCGACGATCAGCACATCATAGGCATCACGCTTGTTCAGCTCTTCTGCCGCACGTTTTTCAGCGCCGGTATCCACTTTAGCGACGATTTCAGCCAGCGTCATACGACCCTGACCAAACTCTTTACCGTTCACAAATACCGCCGGAACGCCCATCACGTTACGATCGGTGATTTCGTTCTGGAACACCCCACCGTCGATGGCGGTGTGTTTGATGCGCGGGTTCAGCACCGCCATCAGGTTCAGCGCCTGCACTACGTCCGGGCAGTTATGGCAGGAGAGCGAGTAGTAAGTTTCAAACTCAAAATCCCCGTCGAGGTCGCGGATCTGCTCAAGCAGCGCCAGGGCCTCTTTCGACGGATGACCGCCGGTCCACAGCAGGGCCAGCACCAGTGAGGTAAATTCGTGTCCCAGCGGAGAACCGGCAAAGCGCGGCCCCTGGGTTGAACCTGGGTTGGTGATCAGGAAAGAGGGTTTACGCACCGCAAGCGCGTTATCTTCCTTAAAAGTGACCTTTTCGGACAGGTCGGCAATTTCCGCCAGCAGTTCCTTGATTTCTGCCGATTTAGCGCTGTCATCCAGCGTGGCAATCAGCTCAACAGGTTTGGTCAGCTTCTCAAGGTAGGCTTTGAGCTGGGTTTTCATATTTGTGTCGAGCATTCTTTATCTCCTGCTTAAAAAACATCATCATGCAAGCGGCCTAATCCTGGCTGCCTGAGTGCAACTTGCATCATGGTGCTGGAATGAAATGGGCGCGGATGCGCCCATTGAATGCCGGGTGGCACTTCGTTTACCCGGCCTACGTTTTGTAGGCCTGTGCAAGCGCAGCGCCGCCGGGCGTTGCAAACGAATTTCCAAAGTGGTTCGCGTCAGAGCAAGGCGGCTAGCCTGTGAGTCCCCGGGAGCTTACATAAGTAAGTGACCGGGGTGAGCAGGCGACGCCAACGCCACTATGGCGCGAAATACGACGGAAATTTAGATTTTGCCAACCAGGTCCAGGGATGGAGCCAGAGTCGCGTCGCCTTCTTTCCATTTCGCCGGGCAAACTTCACCTGGGTGAGAAGCAACGTACTGAGCAGCTTTCACTTTACGCAGCAGGTCAGATGCGTCGCGGCCGATGCCTTCAGCTGTAACTTCTACCGCCTGGATGATGCCCTGCGGGTCAACGATGAAGGTACCACGGTCTGCCAGACCCTGATCTTCACGCATGTTGTCAAAGTTACGGGTCAGGGCGCCAGTTGGGTCGCCGATCATCGCATATTTGATTTTCGCGATGGTTTCAGAGCTGCTGTGCCATGCTTTGTGAGTGAAGTGGGTGTCAGTAGAGACAGAGTAGATATCTACGCCCAGCTTCTGGAACTCGCTGTAGTGGTCAGCAACGTCACCCAGTTCAGTCGGGCAGACGAAAGTGAAGTCAGCTGGATAGAAGAAGAAGACGCTCCAGCGACCTTCGGTATCTTTCTCGGTAACTTCGATGAATTCACCGTTTTTGAACGCCTGGTTTTTGAAAGGTTTGATTTTGGTATTAATTAAAGACATCTGTACTTCCTCCGTGTTTTCGTTGAGGTGTAAGGTACCTAACTTTGCCGATCCGAGCCAATGCGTTTGCATTATCAAATCAATCAGCGATACCTAACAACCCTGCACAAGAAACTGCGTGAACTAAAAAAGTAAAAAGGCCGCCTTGACGGCGGCCCTGATACCCGACTAACCCGAGGGCTCTTCGGTGCCAGCCACGCTGGCGATGTGTTGCGCTCTACATGACCTTTAGCAAGGCCGTAACAGCGAGGAGGATTACACCACCCACCCCAGCAAAGGGCAATTAGGATAGACGTTGTAATACCTATGGCTGTGATAGGTTTTATCTAATCGTCTCTTTACTGTTGATCTTATAAGGATTTAAAACGTACCTCTCACGCTCTCACCACTCTTCGTCCATACTAGAGAATAACTCGCATCGTTACCCTTTATCGCCGCCATAAGCTCTGCCACAACCTGGCGCGATTATGCAAAGTCCAGCAGTGAAACGCCCCTGAAAGCTTCTCCTGATCCGACATCTGTACGTTTAATAAACCTGAAAGGTCACGAAGCCATTATGGATGCTTTAGATGCCGTAGCCCCTCCAGCTATCTATTACATGAATAATGAGAATACATTACAAGAAATCGCAGGATTGTCAGATGCTGAACAGCTCAAATTAACGGTGGCTGCCCCCTTACAAAGAGTCCAGGGGGAATATCAATATCCCTCCCCATTTTATTTGACCAAAATTATTCACTTCTGGGCCAGCTTGTTTATTCAATTAATCTGCAACCATGATATATTAAGTACAAATTCAAGCGTCGTTAAGTCAGCCATTCTAATGGATGATGAATATCTGGCTAACCTCTATAGTTATATTATCTATGCCACTTATGGCAAACAGCTTATCAGGATGAGTTATGGCTAACCTTTATGACCTCAAAAAATTTGACTTAAATCTTCTGGTGATTTTTGAGTGTATATATCAACACCTTAGTATCAGTAAGGCTGCGGAGACGCTTTTTATTACCCCTTCCGCTGTCAGCCAGTCCTTGCAGCGGTTGAGAAACCAGCTCAACGATCCGCTCTTCATCCGGGCGGGAAAAGGCATCACCCCGACCACCGTTGGCATCAACCTGCATAAACATCTGGAAGAGAACCTGAACCAGATTGAGCAAACTATTAACATCATGCACTCCTCCTCGCTCAAAAAGAGCCTGACGGTATACGCGCCACAGGCGCTGACGCCGGACCGCCTTTTCGGGCCGATGAAGTTGCTGATTCGTGAACACAATTATGAGATTGAGTACCACGATCTGTTGCTGTCTAAAGATAGCGCTGACGATCTGCTGGCCTACCGCAAAGCCGATCTGGTCTTTTCCTTTTCATCCATAACGAATCGTTCGATTGTCTGCAATCACTTCCTGACTACTCCCGTAGTGATGGTCTGTCGACAGGGGCACCCCCGCATCGGCGAGTCGGCAACCCTGGAGCAGTTAAACGAAGAGAAGTTTACCTATTACATGATCGACGAATCCGGAATAAACCACTTACGTGCAGAATCGCATCAACATTTCCCGGATAGAAAATTTGGTTTTCGTAGTGACTCCTTCTTCTCGCTTATTAACATGATCAGCTCCTCCAATTTGCTGGGGTACATACCTGAAGTTGCCTACATTCAATACCGCGACGTACTTAAACTCCAAAAAGTCAATATCCCTTTTTCGCTGCCCGATCTGAACATTTATATGATGTACAACCGGACTGCTATAACAAGTAAGGTTTTTTCGAGTTTCATCGAGCAACTCAGCTCAGATGGCTTTAAGTATGATTAATGCTGGTAATGATCACCTGCGTCATTATATATATGCCAGATTAATAATTCTGGCATATTGAATCCAGTTATTTAGTTCGCAGACTTATAATGCGCAAAGGCGTTTTGCCGCGGCCAGCAGAGTGCTTTCCTGTTTAGCAAAACAGAGACGAATTAATTTATGCGGGAACGGGTCGGCGCAGAATACCGAAAGAGGGATGGCTGCGACGCCCGCCTCTTTCGTCAGCCATTTGCAGAAAGTGACGTCATCCAGATCGGAAATCGCACTGTAGTCCGCCAGCAGGAAATAGGTGCCTTCGCAGGGCAAAATCTCCAGCCGGCTGTCTCGCAGCGCGTCGATAAACAGATCCCGGCGGGCACGATAAAAATCCGGCAGCTCACGGTAATGTTCTGGCTGGTTACGCAGCATATCGGCAATCGCCAGCTGTGCCGGGGTGTTGACCGCAAAAGTCAGGAACTGATGCACCTTACGCAGTTCGGCGCTAATAGCCGCTGGCGCCACGCAGTACCCCACCTTCCAGCCGGTCATATGGAACGTTTTGCCAAACGAGGAGACGGCAATCGCCCGCTCGCGCAGCTGTGGATGCGCCAGCACGCTGGCATGCCCCGTTTCTGCAAAGCAGATATGCTCGTACACTTCATCGCTCAACACATAGATTTCGCGTTCCGCAATGGCCTGCCAGAGCGCGGCAAAATCCGCCTGCTGCCATACCGTGGCAGAAGGATTGTGCGGCGTATTCAAAATCACCAGCCGGGTTTTGTCACTTAGCAGCGCCGCGAAGGCCTGCCAGTCCGGGCGAAAATGCGGCGGCTGGAGCGCCACGCGTTTCACCACGCCACCCGATAACGCAATCGCAGGGGCATAGCTGTCGTAGCTTGGGTCAAAGCAGATTACCTCGTCGCCGGTACGCACCAGGGCGGTGATCGCGGCGTAAAGGGCTTCGGTCGCCCCGGCGGTGACGGTGATATCGCTGTTGGCATCTGGTCGATAGCCATACAGTTCCGCGGTTTTATCGGCAATCGCTTCGCGCAGCGGTTGCGCCCCCGTCATCGGCGCATACTGGTTGGCGCCGTTCGCCACATGGTAAGCCAGCCGCTGTTGCAGATAGTCCGGGCCATCGAAATCGGGAAAGCCTTGCGACAGGTTAATCGCCTTATACTGCTGCGCCAGGGCGCTCATCTGGGTGAAGATGGTGGTGCCAAGACCTGGAAGTTTACTCTGTGGAATCAACGCGTTATTACTCATTTCAACGGGCCTGTATGTAATACATATGTTGCTGCCACTATAACACGATGTTAGTATTTGGCAATCAAGACGCTTAGACGTCTAAACCATAATGATATTCCTGCCGAAGAGGTAAAAAGGATGACAGACAACCTGCAACTCAACGCCCTGGTAGATGCCTGCCACTGGATCGGCGCAAAAGGCTGGGCGCCCGCCACCGGCGGCAATATGTCCGTACGGCAGGATGAGACCTGGTGCTGGCTTAGCGAATCCGGTAAAGACAAAGGCAGCCTGACGCCCGCTGACTTCCTGCAGGTTGAGATCGCCACCAACCGCGCCCCCTCCGGGCGTAAGCCTTCCGCAGAAACTGGCCTGCATACTCTGATTTATCGCCTTTTCCCGGAGGCCAACGCGGTGCTGCATGTGCATACGGTCAACGCCACGGTGCTCTCCCGACTGGTGAAAACGCCGGAGCTACGCCTCAGCGGCTTTGAGATGCAGAAATCACTCCGCGGCCAGACCAGCCACCTCGATACGGTGCCCATCGCCGTGTTTGATAACGACCAGGATATCGACGCCCTGGCCTCGCGAATCGCCCATTACGCTCAGGAACGTCCGCTGAATTATGGTTTTCTTCTGCGCGGTCATGGCTTAACCTGCTGGGGAGGCGACGTGGCCGAAGCCCGGCGTCACCTTGAAGGCCTCGAATTCCTGTTCGAGTGCGAGATGCGTTTACGACAACTGGAGAGAGTATGATTCGCGCGATTGTGACGGATATTGAAGGCACCACCAGCGATATTCGTTTTGTCCACAATGTCCTGTTCCCTTATGCGCGCGAGCGGCTGGCGGCCTTTGTCAACGCCCAGCAGTATGCCGAACCGGTCAACACCATTCTGGATAATCTGCGCGAAGAGATTGCCAGGCCGCAGGCCAGCACCCGGGATCTGATTGACACCCTGTTCGCCTTTATGGACGAAGACCGCAAATCGACAGCGCTAAAAGCGTTGCAGGGGATCATCTGGCGGGAGGGTTACGTCAACGGCGACTTCACCGGTCATCTCTATCCGGACGTTCTGCCCTCTCTCGAAAAATGGAAAGCGCAGGGCATTGATCTCTATGTTTATTCCTCCGGCTCCGTGGCGGCGCAGAAACTGTTATTTGGCTACAGCGACGAAGGTGATATTACTCATCTGTTCAGCGGCTATTTTGATACCCATATCGGTGCCAAACGCGACGTGCAGTCTTATCAGAATATTGCGGCCCAGATTGGCGCAGCCCCCTCGCAGATCCTCTTCCTGTCGGATATTCATCAGGAGCTGGACGCCGCGGAACAGGCCGGTTTTCGCACCCTGCAGCTGATTCGCGGCGATGAGGACGGTGCCAGCCACCACCATCAGGTGCATCAATTTGACGACATCAATCCGGAGCAGATCCCTTCATGAGCGCATTGACCATTTATTCAGATAAAGAAGCCAGCCAGCCGCAGTGGCACAGCACCGACGCTGAGGCGATCCAGCAGCAGCTGAACGCCCGCGGCGTCCGCTTTGAGCGTTGGGAAGCCGACCGCGATCTGGGCCGCGATCCGTCGCCGGAGACGGTGATTAATGCCTACCAGCACGCCATCGATAAGCTGGTGGCGGAAAAGGGCTACCAGAGCTGGGATGTCATCAGCCTGCGCGCGGATAATCCTCAAAAAGAGGCTCTACGGGCGAAATTCCTCAATGAACACACCCACGGTGAAGATGAAGTGCGTTTCTTTGTCGAAGGTGCGGGGCTGTTCTGCCTGCACATTGACGACCAGGTCTATCAGGTTTTATGTGAGAAGAACGACCTGATCTCCGTTCCCGCCGGTACGCCGCACTGGTTTGATATGGGCTCTGAGCCGAACTTTACCGCGATCCGGATTTTCGATAACCCCGAGGGTTGGGTAGCGCAGTTTACGGGCGATGCGATAGCGGATGCGTATCCGCGGTTGCCTTAAGGTGCCCTGCCCCGGCCTACAAACGGTTGTAGGCCGGGTAAGCGTTAGCGCCACCCGGCATTATTCAGACCGCACTTCCCCCAAAAGCCCCCTTCGCCACCTCGTCAGGCGTCACCACCCCGCTATCCAGCACCCAACCGCTAATTAACGCCGCAGGCGTGACGTCGAACGCCGGGTTATAGACCTGCGCCTCTTCCGGCGCCCACTGCACCGCACCGAAGCTCCCCGCCGCGCCTGTCACTTCCCGGGCATCGCGCTGTTCAATGGGAATCGCCTCCCCGTTCGGGCAGTTCGGATCGAGCGTGGTTTGCGGGGCGGCTACATAGAAGGGAATACCGTGGAATTTCGCCAGCACCGCCAGGGAGTAGGTGCCGATTTTATTCGCCACATCGCCATTAGCGGCAATGCGATCCGCCCCCACCCACACCGCGTCCACCTGGCCTTTCGCCATCAGGCTGGCTGCCATTGAATCGGTGATAAGACTATACGGCACGCCCAGCTCGCCCAGCTCCCAGGCCGTCAGCCTGCCGCCCTGCAACAGCGGACGGGTCTCATCCACCCAGACGTTGCTGACGTTGCCCTGCTGATGCGCCAGAGCAATCACCCCCAGCGCCGTGCCTACGCCCGCCGTCGCCAGCCCGCCGGTATTGCAATGGGTGAGCAGGCGGCTGCCGGGCTTCACCAGCGCGCTGCCCGCATGGGCAATCGCGTCGCAGAGCTGCCTGTCTTCTTCAATCAGGCGCAGCGCCTCTGCCCCCAGCGCCGGGACAAAATCCTCCTGCCACAGCGCCTGTTTCATGCGGTCGAGATTATTCATCAGGTTGACCGCCGTCGGACGCGAGGCGCGCAGGGTCTCCAGCGCCACCGCCAGTTCATCCCGGCTGTGGCCGTTTTCCGCCAGCAGCGCCAACAGCAGGCTGGCAGACAGGCCAATCAGCGGCGCGCCGCGCACGCGCAGGGCGTGAATATGCCCCACCAGCGCCTCTACCGTTGTCGCATCCAGCCAGCGTTTCTCCTGCGGAAGCGCCTGTTGGTCGAGAATAAATAGCTGATTTTCCGTCACCCGCAGGCTGGTCGTCTGTAATCTCTGCATGTCGTTAATTCTCTGTTGCGTTGTTGTAGCACATTGTGTCAGGATAAAATTCAGATGTATAGACGTCTAAATGTCTTTATTACCGGAACAGATGAGGAACAGGCAATGTCGCAATACCATACCTTTACCGCTCAGGACGCCGTAGCGTATGCCCAACAGTTTGGCGGCCTCGACGATCCCACCTCGCTGGTGGAGGCGCAGGAGGTAGGCGACGGTAACCTCAATCTGGTGTTTAAAATTTTCGATAACGCAGGCGTCAGCCGCATCATCGTTAAGCAGGCCCTGCCCTACGTGCGCTGCGTGGGGGAATCCTGGCCGCTGACACTGGATCGCGCCCGCCTCGAAGCACAAACCCTGGTGGAGCACTATCAGCACAGCCCGCAGCACACGGTCAAAATCCACCACTTCGACCCGGTTCTGGCGGTGATGGTGATGGAAGACCTCTCCAGCCATAAGATCTGGCGCGGGGAGCTGATTAAAAATGTGTTTTATCCCCAGGCGGCGCGTCAGCTGGGGGAATACCTGGCTCATGCCCTGTTCCACACCAGCGATTTTTACTTGCATCCGCATACCAAAAAAGCGCAGGTGGCAAAGTTCCTCAACCCGGAAATGTGCGAGATCACCGAAGATCTCTTCTTCAACGATCCGTACCAGATCCACGCGCGTAATAACTACCCGGCGGCGCTGGAAAGTGATGTCGCCGCCCTGCGCGATGACGCCCAGCTGAAAATTGCCGTCGCCGCCCTGAAACACCGCTTCTTCTCCCAGGCCGAAGCACTGCTGCATGGCGACATTCACAGCGGCTCAATTTTTGTCGCCGAGGGCAGCCTGAAGGCCATTGACGCCGAGTTCGGTTATTTCGGCCCGATTGGATTTGATATCGGTACCGCCATCGGCAACCTGCTGCTGAACTTCTGCGGCCTGCCGGGCCACCTCGGCATTCGGGATGCAGCAGCCGGGCGTGAACAGCGCCTGATCGATATCCAGCAGCTGTGGACCACCTTCGCGGAACGTTTCCAGGCGCTGGCAACGGAGAAGTCCCGCGATGCGGCGCTCAGCGTGCCGGGTTATGCCAGCGCGTTTCTGAAAAAGGTCTGGCACGACGCCATTGGCTTCTGCGGTACCGAGCTGATCCGCCGCAGCGTGGGCCTGTCACACGTGGCGGATATCGACACCATCCGTGATGACGAGATGCGTCACGAATGCCTGCGTCACGCCATCACCCTTGGTAAAGCGTTAATCGTCATTGCCGACCGTATCGACAGCGTGGATGAGCTGGTGGCGCGGGTACGTCAGTACAGTTAGGTGCGGTCTGTTTGCCCGGTGGCGGCTTCGCCTTACCGGGCCTACAAAACCTGTGCGCTATCCCAAATACTCAATCACCGACAACCCACCGTTGTAATCCGTGCTGTAGATAATCCCCTGTGCATCAACAAACAGATCGCATGACTGGATCACCTGCGGGCGATTGGGACGGGTATCCATCATCTTCTCCGGTGCGGCAGGCACCAGCGCCCCGGTCTCAACCGGACGATAGGGATCCGAAATGTCGTACGCGCGCACGCCCGCATTCTGATAAGTTGCGAAAATCAGCGTTGAGCTGACAAAGCTTCCGGGGCGGTTCTCGTGCAGGTTATGCGGCCCGAAGTGTGCCCCTTTCGCCACATAATCCCGCTCGTTTGGCTGCGGGAAGGTGGAGATACTCACCGGGTTCGACGGCTCGCGAATATCAAACAGCCAGATCAGCTTCTCGCCGTCTTCCTGATTGTCGAGCACCGCTTCGTCCAGCACCACCAGCAGATCCCGGTCCGGCAGCGGCAACGCGGTATGGGTACCGCCACCAAACGGCGGGCTCCAGTTGCGATGGCTGATCAGCTTCGGCTGGGTTCTGTCTTTCACATCCAGCAACGTAAGGCCGCCGTCGCGCCAGCTGCCGTAGGCAGTATCCCCGGCGATAATCGCATGATGCAGGGCGTAGCGTTTGCCTTCCGGCCAGTTTGGGGCTTCCCCTGCCGCCTGGTTCATCCCCGGTAGCCACCAGCGCCCTGCCACTTCGGGTTTACGGGGATCTGCCAGATCGACGGTCAGGAAAATGTAATCAGTAAAGCCGTCGATCAGCGCCGAGACATAGGCCCAGCGTCCGCCCACGTACCAGATGCGGTGAATGCCGATACCACTCAGCGACAGGAAACTGATTTCCCGCGGTTTATCCGGGGTCGAAATATCAAAGATGCGCAGCCCGGCGCTCCAGCCTTTGTCCTGCACGTCGCTGACCGTCTCCCCCACCTGGCGGGTGTAGTAGACCTTTTCGTCAGCAAAGCGGGCATCGGCAAACAGATCCCGGGCGTTGATCACCAGCAGCAGGTCGTCATGGGCCTGCAGATGCACGTTCCAGGTGCCCGGCGGCGCAGGCACATAGCCCGCCGCCTTCGGGTTCTTCGGATCGCGCACGTCGACGATGGAAAAGCCCTGGGACACCATATGCCCAATATAGGCGAAGCCGCGATGCACCATCAGCTGTACGCCGTCCGGGCGTCCGCCCTGGTCGCTGTGGCCGATTAAGCGCATATTGCGGCTGTATTCGGGAGTGGGTAATGCGGTCACGCAACCTCCTGTTGCCCGGTGGCGCTGCGCTTACCGGGCCTACAGTCCGTAGGCCCGGTAAGGCGCAGCCGCCACCCGGCAAAGTTTATTTTGCCTTCGCTTCTAACGTCGCGAACCACGGGGCGATAAAATCGTCGGTCTGGCCCCAGCCTGGAATGATCTTGCCTAAAGAGGCCACGTTCACCGCACCCGGCTGCGCCGACAGCAGCGCCTGCGGAATAGCCGCAGCTTTAAAGTCATAGGTGGCAGGCGTCGCTTCCCCGGCAATTTTGTTAGCGATCAGACGCACGTTCGTCGCGCCAATCAGCTTCGGATCGACCGCCACGCTCACCACCCATGGGCTGCCCGCTTCGCGCATCAGCTGCAGATCCTGGTTGGAGATATCGATGCTGTAGAGTTTGATCTCGGTGCGGCCGTTCTCTTTCAGCGCTTTATAAGCGCCCTGGCTAAAGGCATCCCAGGTGCCCCAGATGGCGTCGATCTTGCCTTTCGGGTATTTCGCCAGCACCGCGCCCACCTTGTTGGCGGTGTCGCCCTGCACATCGGACGATACCGCCCCGATGGACTCCAGCTCTTTAATGCCCGGGTTCTCCTTCAGCAGCGCCTGGTAAGCGGTCTGACGGCGCTCCATCGGTGGGAAGCCCGCCACCCACAGCTTAATGATGTTGGCCTTGCCGTTGAAATCCTTCACCAGCTGGCCGAACGAGAGGTTGGTCAGGGAGGCGTCATCCTGCTGGGTCACCGTCACGCCCGGGATCTCCCCGTTGACCGCAGTATCAAACACCGCCACCTTGATCCCGGCATCCACCGCCTTTTTCACCAGCGCGGTGGAGTACGGGTCACGCCCCTGAGAGAGAATAATCCCGTCATACTTCTGGCTGATGGCCTGGTTAACGAAGTCCTGGAATTTGGCATCGTCGCCGTTGCTTAAAAAGGTGCTGACCTTAAAGCCGAGCTTTTTCCCTTCCTGAATCGCCCCGGCCACAAACTGGGTGGTGTTGTCATCAGAGCCGAGGTTACGGATCACCGCGATGCGGATCTGCCCGTCGTGGTTGGCAATGGCCGCTGGCACCGGCGCAGGCGTCGCCGCATAGCCCGGCAGTGAACTCAGTAATCCCAGCGTCAGCAAAGAGAGTGCAACTTTTTTCATTCTGTTATCCCGTTGTGTTGTTAGCGTTTTTGTACGTACGTCATCGCCAGTGCCACTGCAAGCACCAGCCCTTTTATAATGTCCATGGCGTAATAGGGTACCGAGAGCATCACCAGCCCGTTGGAGAGCACCCCGAGGATCACCGCCCCTACCAGGGTACCCAGCGCGTTCGGTTTACCGGAGCCCGCCAGCGAAAAACCGATCCACGCCGCCGCCACCGCATCCATCAGATAGCCGCCGCCAGCATTCACCTGCGAGGAGCCAATGCGCGAGGCGAGCAGAATGCCGCCCAGCCCCGCCAGCAGCGAGGCGATCACATAGGCCGCCACCTTGTAGCGTGTGGTGCGGATCCCGGATAAGCGCGCCGCTTCCGGGTTACCGCCAATGGCGTACATCCGGCGACCGTGGGTGGTGAGCGACAGCCCCAGCTGCGCCAGCAGCGTCACCGCCAGCATGATAATGACGATGGTCGGCACCTGCCCCAGCGCGCCAAAGGCCGCCGGGATGGTCCCCTCCGCCATGTCGCCGCTCGGCAGGACCATGTTCTCGGTGATCGACCCGCCGTAGCTGTAGGTCATCGCCACCCCCTGGATCACAAACAGGCTGGCAAGAGTGGCAAGCATGTCGGGAATGCGCAGAATGACGATCAAAAAGGCGTTAAACAGCCCCACCAGGGTGCAGAGCACCAGAGTAATGAGAATGGATTCAGTGGTGCCGAAGCCGTGCCAGACGAAGAGCGAGATCACCAGCGCATTCGCCAGCGACGCCGTCGACCCCACCGAGAGATCAAACCCGCCGATGGTCAGCGAGATGGAGACCCCGACGGCAATCACCGTCACGATGGCAATGGAGCGCAGAATGTTGATGATGTTGTTGGGGTCGAGGAAGTTCTCTGACGCCAGGCCGAAAATGGCCACCAGCGCGACCACCGTCAGCAACATGCCCCATTTATAGAGAAAATCGAAAATGTGCTGACGGCCAGACGCCGCCGCATTGAATGAAAGGGCCTTGCTCACGACGCCGTTCCTCCGGTTGAATAATAAAGTAATGTCTCTTCGCGGGCGCTTGCCCCATCCACTTCCGCCACAATGCGCCCGTCCCACAGCACGCAGATGCGGTCACACAGCCCCACCAGCTCAGCGAACTCGCCCGAGGCGTAAATCACCCCTTTGCCTTCCCGCGCCAGGCCGTCAATAAGCTGGAACAGATCGGTTTTGGCCTTCACGTCCACCCCTTTCGTGGGCTCGTCGAAAATCAGCACCTGGGCGTTGCCGCGCAGCCACTTGCCAATCGCCACTTTTTGCTGGTTGCCGCCCGACAGACGGCGCAGTACCTGCCCTGGCCCGCGGGTGCGCACCCCCACCCGGGCGATCACCTCTTCCGCCCAGCGCCACGCCTGGCGATGACCAAACAGGCTCCAGCGCGAAAAGGTCTTATCCGCTGACACAGCCAGGTTCATGCTCACCGGCTCATCAATGAAGATGCCCTCTTTGCGCCGCTCCTCCGGCACCAGCGCCAGCCCGCGCAGCACCGAGTCTGCCGGGTCGCGCGGCGTCCAGGGCTGATGGTTCAGCTCGCCCTTCGCCACCTGGCTTTTGGTCGCCCCAAAGAGCGCCTTGCAGAGTTCGGTTTTCCCGGCCCCCGCCAACCCGGCGATTCCAAGAATTTCCCCCTTACGCAGATGCAGGGAGATATCCTTCAGCAGCCCTTCGTCGTGCAGCCCCTCCACCCGCAGCAGCGTTTCGGTGCTGTGCTTTGGTCGCGCAGGCGGATAGATATCGCTCAGCTCATGGCCAAGCATCTTCTCGACAATCGCCTCCCCGCTGAGATCCGCCATCGGGCCGGACTCAATCAGCTTGCCGTCGCGCAGCACCGTTAAGGTGTCGCAGATCGCCTTCAGCTCATGGATGCGGTGGGAGATAAACACCACCCCGATCCCCTGCTGTTGCAGGCGACGCACCACGGCGAACAGCCGCTCGCTCTCATGGGCATCCAGCGGCGCGGTAGGTTCGTCGAGAATAAGAAAGCGGCAGTGATGGGAGAGCGCCCGCGCCAGCAAAATTTGCTGCTTCTCCGCCAGGGTGCAGCTGTCGATGGAACGTCGCACGTCGAGGGTGACGTCGAGCTGCGCCAGCGCCTGCCGGGCCTGCTCGCGCATCGCGCCCCAGCGGAAGCGGTGCCCCGGCTGCGCCAGATGGTCGAGCATGATGTTTTCTGCGATGCTGAGGCCGGGGATCAGCGCCACGTCCACCTCCTGCTGCACCAGGTGGATACCCAGCTGTTTGGCATCCACCGGCTCACGAATGACGACGGGCTGATTGTTAATGCTGATTTCGCCCGCATAGTGGGCGTGCGTCCCGCACAGCACCGCCATCAGCGTGGACTTCCCGGCGCCGTTCGCGCCCGTGAGCGCGTGCACCGATCCGCCCGTCAGGGTGAAATCCACCTGCGACAACGCCTGAAAGCCAGAAAAAGCCAGGCTGATGCCGCGCATCTCGAGGCGACTGGTTATCATCCGCTGCAATCCTGTATTAATCTTTTGATTTATAGAATTTTTCACAGCACTGGCTGGCTGGCAACGACGGAAAAAGCATAAGATAAAGCAAAATAATATTAGCCATCCGGATGTCCAGACATAACATCAGGTTAGCGCTTCGCAAAAAGGAAACCCTCATGAGCAACACTGACATCCGCGTCGTTCCCGGCCCGGCAAACTACTACTCCCACCGCGGTGCTCTGGCTCGCCTGGACGATTTTTTTACCCCGGAGCAACTCTCCCGGGCGGTATGGATCTACGGTGAACGCGCCTTGGCCGGGGCCCGACCGTTCCTGCCGGAAAGTTTTGACGCGGCGGGGGCAAAACGGCTGCTCTTTAAAGGCCACTGTAGCGAGCGCGATGTGAATCAGCTTGCAGAAGCCTCCGGCGCGGATCGCAGCGTGGTGATTGGCGTCGGCGGCGGCGCGCTGCTGGATACCGCCAAAGCGGTGGCCCGCCGCCTGGGTCTGCCGCTGGTGGCTATTCCCACCATCGCGGCCACATGCGCGGCATGGACCCCGCTGTCGGTGTGGTACAACGACGCCGGGCAGGCGCTCCATTTTGAGATCTTTGACGATGCCAACTATCTGGTGCTCGTCGAGCCCGAGATCGTCCTCAATGCCCCGGCAGAGTACCTGCTGGCGGGGATCGGCGACACGCTGGCGAAATGGTATGAAGCGGTGGTGCTGGCGCCAGAGCCTGAACAGCTGCCGCTGACGGTGAGGCTCGGCATTAACGGGGCGCTGGCGATCCGCGACGTGCTGCTGGCGCACAGCGAGCAGGCGTTAGCCGACCAGACGCGGCGCGAGGTGACGCGTGAGTTTCATGACGTGGTGGACGCCATCATCGCCGGTGGCGGCATGGTCGGCGGGCTCGGGGAGCGCTACACCCGCGTGGCGGCAGCGCATGCGGTGCATAACGGCTTAACGGTGCTGCCTCAGACCGCGCCATTCCTCCACGGCACCAAGGTGGCATACGGGATCCTGGTGCAGAGCGCCCTGCTCGGCCAGGATGATGTGCTGCGCGAGCTGGTCGCGGCGTACCAGCGTTTTAACCTGCCCACCACCTTGCGTGAGCTGGAAGTGGACATCCATAACCGCGAGGCGCTGGACCGGGTTATCGCCCATACCCTGCGCCCGGTAGAGTCGATCCACGCCCTGCCGATCGCCGTGACGCCAGAGGTTCTGCGCGCCGCGTTTGAAAAAGTGGAAAACCTCAGCCACCCGGCGCATTGACGCCGGGAACTGGCCCTCTATACCTAATGATGATCATCACCACTCTCGTAACGAGGTCATCATGCAGATCGATTTAACAGGTAAAAAGGCGCTGGTTACCGGCGCCAGTCGTGGGATAGGCCGTGCCATTGCGCTCTCCCTGGCACGTGCTGGCGCCGATGTGGTTATCACCTATGAGAAATCCGCCGATAAAGCCCAGGCCGTCGCGGATGAGATCCGCGCGCTGGGGCGGCACGCCGAGGCAATCCAGGCGGACAGCGCCAGCGCCCAGGCGATTCAGGATGCCGTCACCCAGGCGGCGCGAAGCCTCGGCGGGCTGGATATTCTGGTGAACAACGCCGGGATTGCGCGCGGTGGTCCGCTGGAGACGATGACCCTGGCGGACATTGATGCCCTGATTAACGTCAATATTCGCGGGGTGGTGATCGCCATTCAGGAGGCGCTGGTTCACATGTCCGACGGCGGGCGCATTATCAACATCGGCAGCTGTCTGGCGAACCGCGTTGCCCAGCCGGGCATCGCCGTGTACTCCATGACCAAATCGGCACTTAACTCCCTGACCCGCGGGCTGGCGCGCGACCTCGGACCACGCGGGATCACCGTCAACCTGGTCCACCCCGGCCCCACCCACAGTGATATGAACCCGGAAAATGGCGAGCAGGCGCCCGCCCAGCGTCAGCTTATTGCCCTCGGGCACTACGGGCAGGCAGAGGATGTCGCCGCCGCGGTGACCTTTCTTGCCAGCCCCGCCGCCGGGCAGATCTCCGGCACCGGGCTGGATGTGGACGGCGGGCTGAACGCCTGACGCTTGCTCGCAGAACTGATGTATGCCTCTGTCGCCCAGCAGAGGCGTTTTCGACCCGCCTCGACAAACTCACTTTTGCCGCTTTTTCCGCTCTTCTCCTCGCCCTACAGTACCCCATAAGTAATTCGGAATTTATCTAATAGTCTTATTATTTCCTTATATTTTGTGTGGGCGTACAGTGGAGGTACGGATGAAGATTGTCTGGTCAAAAACCGCGGAGAAGCAGTTAGCGAAAATCGATTCTCGCTATCGCTGGCGCATTGCACGCAGGCTGGCGAGTCTGGATGACCATGCCGCTCCCGTGGCAGATATTAAAAAATTGTCCTCACCCGAAAACCACCATCGATTGCGGGTGGGTGATTACAGGGTCATCTACACCCTTGAAAATCAGCAAAGTGATACCTGTTATGTGGTATCCGTTAAGCGTCGAACAACAACCACCTATCTTCATGAGGAGCATATGGAATATGACTGTGCAGTTGATTAAGGATGAAGAGGGAAAAACGCAATATGCCGTCATTCCGTACAGGGACTATCTTCGCATGCGCTTAGCCATGCTGGAGCAGGATGACGACGATGAAAGCGAATGGGAAGACATTCCATACGAATCAGATATCTACGATAATGTTGGCTTGCCGGGAGAGGTATGTAACGTAATGCATAGCGAAAACGTCAGCCTGCAGGCGGCCTGGCGCATCTACCGCGGTCTGTCCCAGCAGGAGGTGGCCGACAAACTGGGCATCAGCCAGTCCGCCGTATCACAGCTTGAGGCCGTGGACTCACGCCCGCAAAAACGCACCCGCGAAAAGCTGGCGGCCATCTATGGCTGTAAGCAGGAGCAGATCAGCCTCTACTTACCGAAAGAGGGTTAACAGCACTTCGCGCCGCCTTTACCGCCGTAGCGGGCATCCTGGCGATCGCGGAAAAACGCTTCGTAGGTCATCGGCGTCTGGTCAGGATGGTTGACGCGCATATGCTCGACGTAGTTGTCGTAGTCCGGCACGCCGATCATCATTTTTGCGGCCTGCCCTAAATATTTACCGGCTTTTGACAGGGTATCGAACATCACGTTTCTCTCACAAAAAAGGTAGGCCGGGCAAGCGCTAGCGCCACCCGGCACACAGGTTAATGCGCCCCTTTCGCCTGGGTCACAATCTCTTCATAGTTGGCTGGCATCGGCTCATACGGCGTCTCTTTCGCCGTAGGTTTGTCCTGTTTCAGGGCAGCCAGCGCGGTCTTCAGAGAATAGAGCGCCAGTACCACAACCACAACCATAAAGAAGATGGTCAGCCCGGCATCCAGACGGTTGTTAAAGACCAGCTGGGAAAGCTGCGACTCGGTGTACTGCGCTGGGATCTTGCCGCTGTCGATCATCGCCTGGAACTTGTTGGCGATGGCCAGGAAGCCCACTTTGGCATCGCTGCTGAAGGCTTTCTGCCAGCCTGCGGTCAGGGTACAGATCAGCAGCCAGGCGGTTGGCACCAGGGCGACCCAGGCGTAACGCTGGCGTTTCATCTTGAACAGCACCACCGCACAGAGCATCAGCGCCATACCGGCCAGCATCTGGTTAGCGATACCGAACAGCGGCCACAGGGTGTTGATGCCGCCCAGCGGATCGACCACCCCCTGATGCAGGAAGTAACCCCACGCCAGGACGCAGAGCGCCGTCGCCAGCAGGTTCGCGGGCAGCGATTCGGTGCGTTTCAGGTTAGGTGAAATGACTCCCAGCAGATCCTGCAGCATAAAGCGCGCCGCCCGTGTCCCGGCATCCACCGCCGTCAGGATAAAAAGCGCTTCGAAGAGGATGGCGAAGTGATACCAGAACGACACATCCATCAGACCGCCCAGCGCGCCGTGCAGAATGTAGGCCATGCCCACCGCCAGCGTCGGCGCACCCCCCGCGCGGGAGATAATCGACTGCTCGCCCACCTCGTTGGCAATCTGAGAGAGGGTATCCGGGGTAATGCTAAAGCCCCAGCCGCTGACCACCTGGGCCGCAGAGGCCACCACGTCCGCCGTACCGGCAGGCGCCAGCACCGCAATCGGGCTGTTCATTGCAAAGTAGACGCCCGGATCGATAATGCAGGCGGAGACCAGCGCCATAATGGCAACAAAGGACTCCATCAGCATACCGCCGTAGCCGATAAAGCAGGCCTGATTTTCATTAGCCAGCATCTTCGGCGTGGTGCCGGAGGCGATCAGGGCATGGAAGCCAGAGACGGCGCCACAGGCGATGGTGATAAACAGGAACGGGAACATATTGCCGGACCAGACCGGACCGGTGCCATCAATAAACTTTGTTACCGCCGGCATGGTCAGGGTCGGGCGCATGATCAGAATGCCAATCGCCAGGCCGACAATGGTGCCGATTTTCAGGAAGGTGGAGAGGTAATCCCGCGGCGCCAGCAGCAGCCACACCGGCAGTACCGCGGCCACAAAACCATAGCCCACCAGCATCCAGGTCAGCTGCACGCCGGTATAGTCAAAGTATGGCGCCCAGGTTGGGCTCTCGGCCACCCAGCCGCCGGAGATAATGGCGAAGACCAGGAAGACCAGGCCAATCACCGACACTTCGCCGATGCGCCCCGGGCGCAGGTAGCGGATGTAGATCCCCATAAAAATTGCCAGCGGAATGGTAAAGGCGACGGTATATGTCCCCCACGGGCTGTGGGTCAGGGCTTTCACCACGATCATCGCCAGCACCGCAAGGATGATCACCATGATCATAAAGCAGGCCACCAGCGCAATCACCCCGGCGGTCGGCCCCATCTCCTCTTTCACCAGCTCGCCGAGGGAACGCCCGTCGCGGCGGGTGGAGACGAACAGCACCATAAAGTCCTGCACTGCGCCTGCCAGCACCACTCCGGCGAGGATCCAGATCATCCCCGGCAGGTAGCCCATCTGCGCGGCCAGTACCGGCCCCACCAGCGGCCCGGCCCCGGCAATAGCGGCAAAATGGTGACCGAACAGCACTTTTTTGTCGGTTGGCACATAGTCCAGCCCATCGTTATGGCGCACCGCAGGCGTCATGCGCGTCGAATCGACCGAGAGGACGTTATGGGCAATAAACTTGCCGTAAAAACGGTAGGCAATCAGATAGATACAGACCGCTGCGACGACTATCCACAGCGCATTGATCTGTTCACCGCGGTTGAGGGCGATATAGCCCAGCGCAAAGGCACCCACGACGGAGAGCCCTGCCCATATGAGGTATTTCCCTGAGTTATTCATGATATGGTTTCCATCATCGCAGAAGTGAGATGTTACATTTTGTATCTATAACACTCGCTTAAGATTTAACAACTCAACTACACGTAAAAACAGACATCCAACCAGTCATTTACATAACATTGTTAAGCCGATCACTTTCACCCGCACCTGCCCGCCTCGCTTATTACCCAGCTCACATTTCGCGCAAATTTCCCCCTGACCGTCATTACAGAATGATTTACATCAGTTTTTTTGTTGCTTTTCTCACCAGAATAGCGTGGCAGGACATTACATTAACAAGGAAAAGGAAATGAAAAGTTCACACCCTGAGGAGTACAAGGTTGGTCCCGGCGCCTATATCGCCCTGGCGTTTGCGGCTGTTTTTTTCTCTGGATTGTTGGGCGGTAAAGCGTGGTACGGCGTGTTCGATTTCACCACGCTTAACGGCGCGTTTGGCAAGGTAGTCAGTAAAGCCTCTCTTAACGATGGCGCCTTAACCACCGCCACCAGCGCCTTTCGCGGCACCGGCGGCAGCGGCGCGATGGACGGTTTTCTGTTTGCTCTGGGGCTTATCCCGGCGGTGATGTTCGCTCTCGGCATGATCAACGTGCTGGAGCATTACGGCGCCCTGCGTGCCGCACGCAAACTGCTGACGCCTCTCCTGCGTCCACTGCTGGGCATCCCCGGTACTACCGGTCTGGCGCTGATCGGCAGTCTGCAAAGCACCGACGTTGGTGCCTCGCTGACCCGCAACCTCGCCGACGAGGGGCAAATCACCGAGAACGAGAAAGATGTCTTCGCCATGTTTCAGTTCTCGGCAGGGGCGATGATCACCAACTTCTTCTCCTCCGGCGCGATCCTCTTCACCCTGGTGGCAATCGACGGCACGGCGGCGGTCCCGACCTCCATCGGGGCCTGCATCGCGGTGATGTTTCTCATGAAAATCGTCGGCGCCAATATGATGCGCCTGATTGTCCGGTTCAGGACTAAAGCCCCCGTCTCTACCCCGGCAAAAGGAGAAGCCTGATGAGCGCCCCGAATGCGAATCCTGTTATTACCGACGTCTTTGTCGAAGGCGCCCGCAAGGGCTGGAACATCGCCACCAGCAGCACCCTGCCGAATGTGGTGATGGCGTTCATCATTATTAAAGCGCTGGAGATCACCGGGGCGTTAAAAGGGCTGGGGATGATTTTTGCCCCGCTGATGGGGCTGTTTGGCCTGCCGGGTGAAGCCGCCGCGGTGCTGATTGGCGGCTGGATGTCGATGGGGGGCGGGATTGGCGTTGCTATCGGCCTGTTTGATAAAGGCATTCTCACCGGTGAGCACCTGGCGATCCTCGCCCCGGCCATCTACCTGATGGGCTCCCAGGTGCAGTACCTGGGGCGTATTCTGGGGGTGATTGGCACCCGCGCCACCCGTATTCCGCTGATGATCGGCATCTCGGTGATCAACGCCTTCTTAGCCATGCTGCTGATGCGCATTATTCTCTGAAAAAGGACCTTACATGAATCTTGAACATTACATCGAAGAGTTGAAAACCCTGGTCAACGTCGACTGCGGAACCAAGACCGTCGCGGGCGTGGCGACGGTGGCAACCACTATGCAGCGCCTCTGGCAGGCAGAAGGCTGGCATACGGAGCAGGTTGATCTCGGCAATCAGGTCGGCCCCGGCCTGTTTGTCACTAACACGCCGCAGGCGCAGAAATTTGACGTACTGCTGGTGGGCCATCTGGATACGGTATTTGCCCCCGGTACGGCGGCAGCGCGTCCGCTGAGTCAGGATGAAACAAGGCTGTTTGGCCCAGGCGTGTCAGACATGAAGAGCGGCCTGCTGAATATTCTCTGGGCGATGCGCGGCCTGGATGAGGCCGATAAACAGCGGCTGTCTATTGCGGTGGCGATGAACCCGGATGAAGAAACCGGCTCGGTACACTCTCATGAATGGATTGGCGAGCTGGCAAAACGTTCCCGCTGCGTGCTGGTGTGCGAAGCGGCCCGCGCCGACGGCTCACTGGTGAAAGCCCGCAAAGGCATGGCGGGCTATCAGCTGCACTTCAGCGGCGTGGCGGCCCATGCCGGTAACGATCCGGAGAAAGGCCGATCGGCAGTGACGGCGCTGGCGAACGCCGTTATTGCCATTAACGCCTTAACCGACTGGGATCGCGGCACCACGCTCAACGTTGGGGTGATTCAGGGCGGCAGCGCGGGCAACGTCGTGGCCGACAGCGCAGAGGCCGAGCTGGACGTGCGCTTCTGGGAAAACGAGGAGTACGACCGGGTGCATCAGGCGCTGGAGGCGCTGTGCGCCAGCGGGTTCCTTGATGGCGTCACCACCACCCTCACCCGTGTTAACCACAAACCGGCAATGGCCACCAGCGACGAGACCCGCACGCTGATGCAGTTAGTTGAAAACGCCGGACGCGAAGAAGGCGTCACCATTAGCTGGCAGGCGGTAGGGGGCGGCAGCGATGCCAACCACACCGCCGCGCAGGGCATTCCAACATTAGATGGCTTTGGCCCGATCGGCGCCGGGTTCCACAGCCCCGCCGAGTGGCTGGAGATTGCCTCCATTGAACCGCGGATCAGGTTGTTGAAGCGGGTGGTGTCGATGTTGTAATCCCTCTGCGTAAAAATGCCCGGTGGCGGCTTCGCCTTACCGGGCCTACAACACACCGAACCGTAGGCCGGGTAAGCGTCAGCGCCACCCGGCACACAGCAACCACGAACCGTAGGTCGGGTAAGCGAAGCGCCACCCGGCACACAGCCGCACTCTCTACCCCAACACCATCGTACTCAACCGGCAGGTACAGCAGCGCCGTCCCTGTTCGTCATAGATCACAATCTCCCAGCTCTGGCTGGTGCGCCCGAGGTGTAGCGGCTGACACACTCCGCGCACCTTGCCCTGCGCCACCGCCCGGTGATGGGTGGCGTTCAGCTCCGTGCCCACCACGCTCTGCCCGTCGCGGGTCATCAGAAAACCAGCCATCGACCCCAGGGTCTCCGCCAGCGCCGCCGACGCGCCGCCGTGCAGTAAACCAAACGGCTGATGAGTCCGCGTATCTACCGGCATTTCGGCCTCCAGGGTGTCGTCTCCCAGCCGGGTGTAGACGATCCCCAGATGCGCCACCATCGTGTTCAGGCTGGTGGCGTTCAGCGCCTCCAGCGATAAATGACGTTTCCAGATCATCTAGGCCCCCAGCGTGGAGCCGCCGTCCACCACGATATCCTGCAACGTGATGTGGCTGGCGTGGTCGGAGGCGAGGAACAGCACGGTGCTGGCGATCTCCTCTGGGCGGGCGATTTTACCCAGCGGAATGCCGAGCTTGAACTGCTCGCCAAACCCGCGAATACGCTGCTGCTCGGCATCGTCGCTTTTCCACAGGGTGCGCTGCATGTCGGTATCGGTGGAGCCCGGCGACACCAGATTAGAGCGCACGCCGCTCCCCGCCAGCTCCAGGCCGACGGTGAGCGCCAGGCTTTTCAGCGCCGCTTTCGAGGCGCCGTAAGCGCTCATGCCGATGCGCGGCGTATGGGCCGCGTCGGAAGCCACGGTGACAATCGCCCCGCCCTGCTGACGACGGAACTGGCCCATCGTCTGCTGGAACAGGTTGAACGCCCCGCCCACGTTGACCGCAAAGGTCTGCTGCCAGTCGTCCTGCGACAGCTGGTCAGTCGCCCCCATCCGTAAAATACCGGCGGCGTTCACCAGTACATCCAGACGATCCATCCCCGCCAGTAAACGTCCGCAGACCGCATTCACCTGGACAGCGTCCGCCACGTTCAGCACTTCGGTGGCAAAGGGATAGCTCGCCTGCGGAAAGGCGACGTCAAACCCCGTCACCTGGGCACCCGCCTCAGCAAACGCCAGCGCGGTGGTATAACCGATGCCTTTACCGGCCCCGGTCACCCAGACGGTTTTACCCGTGAAATCCAGCATCATTTCACCTCGCGGGAGAGCAGCGCCCACCAGGCATCAAGGGTCGGATTTTTCGCCAGCATCACAAAGTCGATATCGCCATGCACTTTGCGCCAGCGCGCCGCCAGGGCCATCATCCGCACCGAATCCAGACCGTAGTCGATCAGGTTTTCATCATCCATCGGCTCATCGGACTCATCCAGCAGAGGCAGGATGAGCTCGCGCAGCGCCGCTTTGCTGGCCGGTAGCGACGGCAGCAGCTCGTCGGTGGTCACCACGCGCCCGGAACGACCGGCCACATATTTAAGCGACATCAGGTGCTCGTCCCGGGTGAAGTCCGCCAGCGCATCGGCGACAAAGAACGGCTGAATGTCGCGCATAAAGGCGTCGATGGCAGTGGTCATGCAGCCGATATGGGCGTACACGCCGGTGATGATCAGCTGGTCGCGGCCGCTCTCTTTAAGCATCTGCTCCAGCGGCGAGCGGTGAAACGCGCTGTAGCGCCACTTCACCAGCACGGTGTCCGCTTCGTCCGGCGTCAGTTCAGCCACGATGCGCTGCTGCTCCGGCGAGCGGGTCAGGCCCGGCCCCCACATGTCATTCAGCAGGGCGCGGTCTTCATCGCTCTGCTCTTTCGGCTGGGCGGTGTAATAAACCGGGATCCCCTGCTGTTTGCAGTAGTCGCGCAGGCGGGCGATGTTCGCCACCACCTGCGCCATCATCGGGCAGTTATCGCCCCAGAAGTTGAGGAAATACTCCTGCATATCGTGGATCAGCAGCGCGGCGCGCGCGGGCTCCATCGTCCAGCTCACCTTATTGGTCGGCAGATCTGCCGCGCCCGGCAGCGCGTAACCGGTTAATTTTGGAATTGCCATCGTCTTGCTCCTCAGCCCCGGGCCCGTTCGGCCAGCCACAGGCGTAATTGTTTTTTATCGACTTTCCCTACCGGCGTCAGTGGCAGTGCCTCCAGGCACTCGACGCGATCCGGCAGCTTAAATTCAGCCACGCCCTGCTCGCGCAGGAAGCGGCGCACCTCCACCGCGCGCAGGGGCTGTTTCACCACCAGATACGCGCAGCTCTTCTCGCCCAGCAGGCTGTCCTCCATGCTGACCAGCGCGGCGTGGATCACCGCCTCGTGGCGCAGGAGCAGGTTTTCCACCTCTTCGGCAGCAATTTTTTCACCGCCGCGGTTAATCTGATCTTTCTCTCGCCCCTGCACGGTGATGTAGCCCTGCTCGTCAATGGCGATCAGATCCCCGGAGCAGTAAAAGCCGTTCGCATCGAAGGCGCTGGCGTTGTGCTCCGGGCTCTTGTAGTAGCCGCGGAAGGTGTACGGTCCACGGGTCATCAGGCGCCCCACCTCGCCGCGCGGCAGCGGATTACCGTGCTCATCGGCCACCCATACTTCGTCATCCGGGCACATCGGGCGACCCTGGGTATTGATGATGCGCTCCGGCGTATCATCCAGCGCGGTGTAGTTCACCAGCCCTTCGGCCATGCCAAACACCTGCTGGAGCTGACAGCCGATCTCAGCCGGAATACGGGCGGCCAGGGTGGCGGAGAGTCGCGCCCCGCCTACCTGCAACAGTTGCAGGGATGCCAGCTGCGTATTGCCCGCCCCTTCCGCAATGGCCTGTAACCACAGGCTGACCGCAGGCGGCACCAGCGAGGTGACGGTGATCTGATGCTGTTCGATTAGCGGGAAGCAGAGCGTGGCGCTTGGATCGTTCGCCAGCACCACGCAGCCACCGGCCATAAAGACCCCCAGCGAGCCGGGGGAACTCATCGCGAAGTTATGCGCCGCCGGTAATGCGTTCAGGTAACGGGTATCCGCGGTAATGCCGCAGATCTCGTTGCTGCGACGAATGCTGTAGTAATAGTCGTTATGGGTGCGCGGGATCAGCTTCGGCGTGCCGGTGCTGCCGCCGGAAAGCTGGAAGAATGCCACTTCGTCCGCCGGGGTTGGGCTGGCGATAAAATTTTCTGCCGGGCGGGCCATCGTTGCCTCCAGCCCGTCGCCGCGCAGCAGCACCACGCGCAAGGAACGGTGCTGGTCAACAAAGGTGTTGAGGAAGTCGTCGCCAGCAAAGAGGCCGTGAGCGCGATCGGCAATCAGCAGGGCGGGTTCAATCTGGCTGGCGTAGGCGTTCAGCTCGCTGCGCTGATGGCTGAAGAGCGCATTAACCGGGGCCACCCCCACCTGCAACAGGGCGAAAAAGGTGATGTAAAACTCGGCGACGTTGCCCAGCTGCACCAGGGCGGTTTCACCCCGCTGAACGCCCTGCGCCTGCAACGCAGCTGCCAGGTTATTGACGGACTGCTGGAACTGGCCGTAGGTAAAGCGGCGTTCGCCGTCGATAATCGCCAGCGCGTCGCTGTCGCCGTGGCGGGTGAGAATGTCCGTCAGGGGCAGATCCTGCCAGTAACCTTTTTCACGATAGCGGCGGGCAAATTCATCGGGCCAGCGGGTAAAGGGAAGGGTCATGATTAATCCTTAATGCATACCAAAAACGTTGAGCATGGTGGTCAGCTTCACGCCGGTTTCGCGCCATTCGGCCACCGGGGAAGAGGCCGGAACAATCCCGGCGCCGGCAAACAGACGTACGCTGTTGGCCTGAATACGTGCGCAGCGGATGGTGACCACCCACTCGCCGTTGCCTTCGCTGTCGCACCAGCCGACGATGCCGCCGAACAGCTCGCGGTCGAACGGCTCCAGCTCGGCAATCAGCTCTTTCGCCGCCTGGTGCGGGAAGCCGCTCAATGCCGGGGTCGGGTGCAGCAGGCAGGCCAGGGTCAGGGCGTTCTCATCTTCACGCGCTTCGCCTTCTACCGGGGTGGCGAGGTGCCACAGGGTTGGGGTAGTCACCAGCTGCGGCGAGGCGGGCATGGCCAGCTGATGGCTGCGCGGGGCCAGCACCGCCTTCATCGCCTGGGTGACCAGCTCATGTTCGTGACGATCTTTTGCCGAGGCCAGCAGCTTGTTGCCCGCCTCGCGATCGAGCATGTCGTCCGGCTGACGACGGGCCGAGCCTGCCAGCGGCAGGGAGCTAAAGTGTGCCCCCTCTTTACGCAGCAGCAGCTCCGGGCTGGCGCCGAGCAGCACCCCGCCATCCTCCAATGGGACGTGGAAATTAAAGCTGGCCGGGTTCTGGGCGATCAGTTTTTCCAGCAGCGCGCCGCTGTCGAGTTTCTCTTCGGTTGCGATATCGATCAGGCGCGACAGCACCACTTTGTTGACGCGCGGAGTGGCGGTCAACGCGGCGGCGCGAGCCACCATCTCTTCAAAGGCTAACTGGGCCGGGATCTCGGTACGGGATTTGACCGTCAGCGGTGAGGTCCGGGCGGCATAGCGGGCAGATTGCTGACGCGCCGGGCGGGCAAAAGATTGCCACTGCTCCGGGATAAACAGCGACGACGGCTGGCGGGTATCAAAGGGGATGGCCCCCACCATCACCGGGTTAGCGATCCCGGCGGCTTTGGCATCTGCAAAGGCCTGGGCCAGCTTTTGCTGAAACGCGCTGGCCGGATCGTCGCCATTGACGGCAGGGGTCGTGAAACGGGCAAAGCAGCCAGAGGTGGTAAAACTGCGATAGGGCGACATAAAGAAGAAGCTCTCTTTTTGCAGCCGGGTCGCGTTGTGCTGAACATCCTCAGCCAGTGACGTATCCATATCATCCTCCTGAAATGATAAAAGCAGTAAGAATTATTATCATTTATATTTTCGCTGGCTAACCTAATCCCAGAGCGCAATGGTGTCAACAGCCCAGCGTGTAAGTTGTGCGACTATCGCTTGCATCCCTTCGCCTCATTCATGAAAATGAGAAGCATTAACTTCAACAAAAACAGGATGCCCCTTCGTGAAACTGCCCGCCTTTTGCCGTAACACCCTGCTTTTTATCAGCCTTTTATTTTCAGGATTAACCTCAGTCGTCGCCGCCGACTGGCCGCGTCAGGTGACGGACAGCCGCGGAACGCACACCCTTGAGAGCAAACCAACGCGGATTGTCTCCACCAGCGTGACCCTCACCGGCTCCCTGCTGGCCATTGACGCCCCGGTGGTCGCCAGCGGTGCCACCACCCCGAACAACCGGGTGGCGGACGATCAGGGTTTCCTGCGTCAGTGGGGTGATATCGCGAAACAGCGTAAGCTGGCCCGGCTCTACATCGGTGAGCCGAGCGCAGAAGCGGTGGCCGCACAGATGCCGGATCTAATCCTCATCAGCGCCACCGGGGGCGATTCCGCCGTCGCGCTCTACGATCAGCTCTCCGCCATCGCCCCGACGCTTATCATCAATTACGATGATAAAAGCTGGCAGGCGCTGCTGACCCAGCTCGGCACGATTACCGGTCAGGAGCAGCAGGCCGCGGCGCGGATTGCGGAGTTTGATAAGCAGCTCGCCCGGGTGAAAGCGCAGATGAAACTGCCGCCGCAGCCGGTGAATGCCATTGTCTATACCGCCGCGGCTCATAGCGCCAACCTGTGGACCGCCGAGTCGGCGCAGGGCAAGCTGCTGCAACAGCTCGGCTTCTCTCTTGCCACTCAGCCCGCCGGGCTGAATCCGTCCCAGAGCCAGGGCAAGCGCCACGACATTGTGCAATTAGGGGGTGAAAACCTGGCCGCCGGACTGAACGGCGAAGGGCTGTTCCTGTTTGCGGGGGATCAGAAGGATGTGGATGCGATCTACGCCAACCCCCTGCTGTCCCATCTGCCGGCGGTGCAGAACAAACGCGTCTGGGCGCTGGGTACCGAAACCTTCCGTCTGGATTATTTCAGCGCCACCCGGGTGCTGGAGCGGTTAGAGACCTTGTTTAAATAGTCGTGCCTGTTGATGCCCGGTGGCGCTGCGCTTACCGGGCCTACGGTTCGGGCGGGTGTGGGTTTTGTACCGTGCGGCCTTATGCCCGGTGGCGCTTCGCTTACCGGGCCTACGGTTCGGGCGGGTGTGGGTTTTGTACCGTGCGGTCTGATGCCCGGTGGCGCTGCGCTTACTAGGCCTACGGTTCGTGCCGGTGTAGGTTTTGTAGGCCGGGTAAGGCGTAGCCGCCACCCGGCACATTCCACCGCGTTAAACCGTGGCAATCTCCTGCCGAAACCGGCGTAGCTCCGCCAGCACCACCAGCAATATCGCCCCCACTATAGCCAGCACAAACCCGCTACTGCTCGCCGCGGCTACCGGGGTCATGATTGCCCCCAGGCCACCCAATATTGCGGCACCAATCGCATCGCCGGTAACGTTTTGCGCCGTCCACAGGCCGTTGATACGTCCGAGCATCACCTCCGGGGTCTGGGTCTGGATCAGGGTGTATTGCAGCAGCGAACTCACCGCGCTCAGCCAGCCAAACAGCGCCAGGCAGATCACCCCCAGCGCCCAGACCGGCATCAGGCTGAAGAAGCCGATGGCAACAAACGAGGCCAGGGTCGCCAGCAGCATAATCAGCCCCGGACGGGCACTCTGCGCCAGGTTGCCGCTGGTGAGGGCACCAAAGGCTGCACCCAGCGGGATGGCGGCATAGAGCAGGCCAATCTGCGACACGCTCATCTGCCACGAAATCGCCAGCGCCGGATAGAGCACCCGCACCGCGCTTGCCATCGTCAGCAGCCCGCCCAACAGGGCGATGCCGCCAATTAGCGGATTGCTGAACAGAAAGCGGATCGCTGCCAGCAGCGACTTAAGCGGATGCTCGCGCGGCTGGGGCGGAGGCGGCAGCAGGGGCAGACGCAACAGGGTTAAGGTGGTGATAAAGGTGCCCGCCGCGGCGAGGCCGTAGTTCCAGGCCACATTCCCAGTGCCGAGCAGCAGGCCGCCGACCATCGGCGAGATCACCGATCCCAGACGCACGGTGAGCATGGTGATGGCCCCCGCCTGCATCAGGTTTTCGCGCCCCACCAGCGCAGGCGTCGCCGCCAGCAGCGCTGTCACCCCTAATGATGCAAAAAAGCCATCCCACAGACCGAGGGCATAGATGGCGATTAATGATGGCTCCGGCAGCATGGCGTTCAGACAGAGGCCGACAAAGCCCACCCCGCAGGTGCCCCGCGCCAGCAGAATCAGCTTCTTACGCTCGTAGCGATCCGCCAGCACTCCGCCCACCATCAGGCCGATAAACATCGCCCCGCCGGTGAGGGTAACAGAGAGCCCCACCAGCCAGCTGGAGTGGGTCATCATCTGGATTTGTACCGGGACGGCCACGCCGAGCAGGCCAAGGGATAAAATAGAGATAAAACGGGCAATAAAAACAGCACGAAACGCCGGATGGGTCTTCAGCAAACTCAGATTGAGCAGCCAGGATTGTCGGGTCATTACAAAGCCTTAATGGTTTCTTTTGTACCAATTCCATGGCCGCACATGCTAACATAGCTAAATAAGATAGATAACGATAATTACTATCATTATCAAATCATGGACGTAGCTATGTCGTACTCCCTTTCCGCGTCACGTGCCGTTGCCGTGCCCGGCTTACTGTTACTGCTCACGCTGGCGATTGCCCTCAGCCTGTTGGTGGGCGCCAAACCGCTGCCCTTTTCGGTAGTGGTGGATGCCCTCTCCGCCACCTGTCAAAGCGCCGACTGCACCATCGTGCGGGATGCCCGCCTGCCGCGCACCCTGGCCGGCCTGCTGGCCGGCGCTGCCCTCGGTCTCGCCGGGGCGCTGATGCAAACCCTGACCCGCAATCCACTTGCCGACCCGGGCATTCTTGGCGTTAACGCCGGAGCGAGCTTCGCCATCGTGCTGGGCGCGGCGCTGTTTGGCTTTTCCTCTCCCGGCGAACAGCTGGTGATGGCGCTGTGCGGCGCCTTTGCCGCCTCGCTGCTGGTGGCCTTTACCGGCAGCCAGGGCGGCGGTCAGCTCAGCCCGGTGCGCCTGACGCTCGCGGGCGTGGCGCTCGGCGCGGTGCTGGAGGGCTTCTCCAACGGCATCGCCCTGCTCAACCCGGACGTTTACGACCAGCTGCGCTTCTGGCAGGCGGGCTCCCTGGATATCCGCACCCTGCAAACGTTGCAGGTGGTGAGCGTACCGGTACTGATCGCCGCCGCCGTGGCGCTGCTGTTAAGCCGGGCGCTCAACAGCCTGAGCCTTGGCAGCGACACCGCTACCGCGCTCGGCAGCCGGGTGGCGCGCACCCAGCTTCTGGGATTACTGACCATCACCGTATTGTGCGGGAGCGCCACGGCGGTAGTGGGCCCCATCGCCTTTATCGGCCTGATGATGCCGCACATGGCCCGCTGGCTGGTGGGAGCCGATCACCGCTGGTCGTTGCCGGTCACCCTGCTTGCCACCCCTGCCCTGCTGCTATTTGCCGATATCCTGGGGCGACTGCTGGTACCGGGTGAACTCCGGGTATCGGTGGTCAGCGCCTTTATCGGCGCGCCGGTGCTGATCTTCCTGGTGCGCCGCAAGCGTGGAGGTGGAGTGTGATGGCCCCTTCCCGTCGTTTAGTGTTCAGCTGCCTGCTGCTGGTGCTGATGAGTCTCGCCGTGGCGATCGTCAGCCTGCAAAGCGGCGCGGTGACGCTCGATTTCTCTCAGGTCTTTAACGCCCTCACCGGCAGCGCGCCGCGCAATATCACCATGGTGGTGACGGAATGGCGACTGCCAAGGGTGGCGATGGCCCTGCTGGTGGGCGCGGCGCTGGGGATCAGCGGCGCGATATTCCAGTCGCTGATGCGCAACCCGCTGGGCAGCCCGGACGTGATGGGCTTTAACACCGGCGCCTGGAGCGGCGTGCTGGTGGCGATGGTGCTGTTTGGTCAGCACCTGACGGCCATTACGCTTGCGGCCATGGCGGGCGGTATTCTCACTTCGCTGATCGTCTGGGCGCTTGCCTGGCGCGATGGGATCGAGACCTTCCGCCTGATCATCATCGGCATCGGCATGCGCGCCATGCTGATGGCCTTTAATACCTGGCTGCTGCTGCAGGCATCGCTGGAGACCTCGCTTTCTGCCGGGCTGTGGTTCGCCGGGTCGCTTAACGGCCTGACGTGGGCCAAAACCCTGCCCGCCGCCCCGCTGATCATGCTGATGTTTATCTGCGCCCTGTTGCTGGTGAAGCGCATGCGGCTGCTGGAGATGGGCGATGACAGCGCCTGTGCGCTGGGGGTGAGCGTCGAGCGTTCGCGCCTGATGCTGATGCTGGTGGCGGTGGTATTAACCGCCGCGGCCACCGCTATCGCCGGACCAATCTCCTTCATTGCACTGGTGGCGCCGCACATCGCCCGCCGCCTGAGTGGCACCGCCCGCTGGGGGTTAACCCAGTCGGCGCTGTGCGGATCGCTCTTGCTGCTGGCGGCGGATCTCTGCGCCCAGCGGCTGTTTATGCCCTATCAACTTCCGGTGGGGGTGGTGACCGTCAGTCTCGGCGGCATCTACCTCATCGTCTTGCTTGTTCAGGAGTCCCGCAAGAAATGAGTGCCAATCTGACCCGCTTGCGCGGCGACAATCTGACCCTTGGCTACGGTAAGAAAATCGTGGCCGAGGATCTGCAGGTGGCGATCCCCGACGGCCACTTTACCGCCATTATCGGCCCCAACGGCTGCGGGAAATCGACGCTCTTACGTACCCTGAGCCGTCTGATGACGCCGCTGCACGGCAGCGTTTATCTTGATGGCGAGCAGATCCAGCGCTTTGCCAGCAAAGAGGTGGCGCGCCGCGTCGGGTTGCTGGCGCAAAACGCCACTACGCCGGGGGATATCACGGTGCAGGAGCTGGTGGCGCGCGGGCGCTATCCGCACCAGCCGCTGTTTACCCGCTGGCGTAAAGAGGATGAGGCGGCGGTAGCCAAAGCGATGCAGGCCACCGGCATTACCGACCTGGCGGCGCAGAGCGTGGATACCCTCTCCGGCGGGCAGCGCCAGCGGGCGTGGATTGCGATGGTGCTAGCCCAGGAGACGTCGATCATGCTGCTGGATGAGCCGACCACCTGGCTGGATATCAGCCATCAGATCGATCTGCTGGAGCTGCTGAGCGACCTCAACCGCACCCAGGGCTTTACCCTGGCGGCGGTGCTGCATGACCTGAATCAGGCCTGCCGCTACGCCACCCATCTGATTGCCCTGCGCGACGGCAAGATTGTGGCGGAGGGGGCACCGAAAGCGATCGTCACCCCGGATCTGATCGAGCGGATCTACGGGATGCGCTGTATGATTATTGACGATCCGGTGGCGGGTACACCGCTGGTGGTGCCGCTGGGACGGCGGTAGAAAAACGCCGGGTGGCGGCTACGCCTTACCCGGCCTACAAAACCCTTATGGCACGAACCGTAGGCCCGGCAAGCGCAGCGCCGCCGGGCGTTGTTGCTACCCCAATATTTCCTTCAACACCGGGCCGATTTGCTCAAACGCCTGCGGGGAGATGATCTCCACATGGGCGCAATCCTGATGGTAGACCTCTAACTCCCCTACCCACGGCGCCCAGGCCTTGTGCGGATCCATCGTTCGTGTGCGTTCCGCAACAAATAGCGTCGCTTTGCCGTCAAAGTTGGAACTGTGCGCCGTGGTCAACAGGCGTACCGCATCGGCGTAGTTACCCTCGATGGCGCTAAACAACTCCCCGGATGCCTGTCCCTGCTGGGCAGCGAGAAATGCCTGTCGCTCACGTTCAATCTCCGCTAAAACCTCAGGATCCAGGCCGTTGGCCTCTTTTTCGGACCAGTTTTGCGTCTCCGGCGGCCAGGTGTCGAGCAGGCCGAGGAATGCCACCTCTTCTCCCTGCGCGCGCAGGCGGGCGGCGATCCCCTGGGCCAGGGTGCCGCCCAGCGAATAACCAAACAGATAATAAGGCCCGTGCGGCTGTTGAGCCCGGAGCGTCGCCAGATGGTGCTCGATCACCTCGTCCAGGGTAGCGCAGTTTTGCATTGGCCCCGGGCGCGGCGACTGAATGCCAATGATCGACCAGCGCGAACTCAGGTAGCGGGCCAGGACGCTGAACTGCCAGGCAAAACCGGAGGCGGGATGGAAGCAGAACAGCGTCGGGCCGTGGCTTTCGCGCAGAGGCAATAGTGTCTCGTAACCCAGACGCTGAGCCTGCTCGTCGCTGATGTCGGATGCCAGTAGCGCGCTCAGCTTGCCTACCGTCGGGGCCACCATCACCTGTCCTGGCGTAACCTGGCGGGCAAAGTGGCGGCTGAGGCTGGCGGCAAGACGCATCGCCAGCAGCGAGTGGCCGCCGAGGGCGAAGAAATCCGCCTCGATGTCGTTAATCTCACACCCCAGCAGGGCGTAAAACGCCGCGGCAATGGTCCATTCGGTGTCGGTTTCCGGCGGGCGCCCCTGGGCTTTAACCGTCAGTTCCGGCAGTGGCAGCGCCTTGCGATCCAGCTTGCCGTTGGCGCTGAGCGGCAGGTCACTGAGCTGCAATAACACTACAGGCACCATGTGCGGCGGCAGTTGAGTTTTAAGGGTATTTAACAGCGCATCACGATCCAGCGGCAGGCCGGATTCCGAAACCACGTAGCCCACCAGTTGCCGGGCATCGCCGCCGGTATCTGCCGCCTGATTGATGACGCAGGCGTGGGTCACCGCCTGGGCCACGTCCGGCAGGGTCAGCATCGCCCGGTCGATTTCACCCAGCTCGATGCGCTGGCCGCGAATTTTCAGCTGATCGTCGCTGCGGCCCAGATACTCCACCGCGCCGTTATCCAGCCAGCGGGCCACGTCCCCGGTGCGGTACATGCGCTCGCCGGGGGCAAAGGGGTCAGCGATAAAGCGGCTGGCGGTCAGATCCGGGCGGCCCAGATAGCCCTGTGCCAGCTGAATGCCGGTGAGGTACAGATCCCCTGCCACGCCGAACGGCACCGGGCGCATCATCCCATCCAGAATGCGCAGGCCGGTGTTCCACACCGGGAAGCCAATCGGCACGCTATTACCTGTCACCCGTGCCAGTTCCGGGCCATATGCCGGATACCAGCTGACATCCACCGCCGCTTCGGTGGGGCCGTACAGATTATGCAGCGGCACCTGGGTGAGCTGCTCCCACTCCCGGCACAGGGCGGTGGGCAGGGCTTCGCCGCTACAGAACACCTGCTTCAGGCTGGCGCAGCAGGCAACATTTTCCGGGGTCAGCGACGCGACAAAGGCCGCCAGCATCGAGGGGACAAAGTGGGTGGTGGTGACGCCATATTTCCCGAAGAATTCCTGCATCGCCAGCGGATCGCGGTGCGCCTCCGGCTCGGCCATCACCAGCTTCGCCCCGGCGATAAACGGCCACCAGAACTCCCATACCGAGACGTCAAAGCTGCACGGCGTTTTTTGCGCCACCACGTCTGCGGCGGTGAGCGGGTAGTGGTTTTGCATCCACAGCAGGCGATTGACGATGGCGGTCTGGCCGACCATCACCCCTTTCGGTCGTCCTGTCGAGCCAGAGGTAAAGATGATATAGGCGGTCTGTTCCGGCCTGCTCAGGTGCAGAGGTGTGGCATCCGCCGCAGGCAATAGTATGTTGTAACTAAAAATCGCCACCGGCAGATGGTCAAAGCGCGGGCGCTGGTCGTCGGTAGTGATCAGCAGTGAGGGTTGCGCATCCTCGATCATCATCTGCAGGCGATCGTCGGGATAGCCAGTGTCCAGCGGCAGCCACGCGGCCCCCACTTCGACAATGGCGTGCAGGGCCAGGGTCAGGAACACCGAGCGCGGGAGCGCCACCGCCACGCTGTCGCCGGGCTTCACCCCGCGTTCACGCAGCAGGTTCGCCAGGGCCACCACCTGCTCGCGCATCTGGCGGTAGGTCAGCTCGTATTGCGCATCGGCCAGCGCCGGGGCGTCCGGGGTTTTCGCCGCCTGCTCCGCCACCAGCCCGCTCAGGGTGGTATGCGGCAGCGGAACCGCGGTCTGGTTAATCTTTTTCAGCTGTTGATATTCGGCATCAGAGACCGTTTCGGCCTCGCCGCAGCGCAGGTCGCTGTTAGCGGCAAACTGCGCCAGCAGCCCATGCAGGCGCTCGACGTGGCGCACCAGGGTGGCCTCGTCGTAACGCTGTTTATTGGCGAGGATCTCAATACTCAGCCCGCCCTGCTCGTCCGGGAAGAGCGCCATCTCCAGATCGTTGACCGGGCCGGTGGCGAGGGTATGGGTCACCGCCTGAACGCCGTCGATATCCAGCTGATAGTCGAAGACCTTGACGTTAAACACCGGGCCAAACAGCGCCTCGTCACTGGCGGCACGCCCGCTGTCGCGGACGATCTGCTCGGCGTCGTAACGCTGATGGCCGCGCATCTTTTTCATCTGCCCCGCCAGGCGCTGGGCCAGTTCCGGCAGCGTCTCCTGCGGGTTGATGTTCACCGCCAGCGGCAGGACGTTCAGCACCGGGCCGGTGGCGGTGAGTGCCGCGGAGCCCATCCGGCGCATAAAGATAAACCCGGCGGCATAACTCATCCGTCCGGTCAGGCGGGCGAGCCACAAGGCCACCAGGGCCAGAGCAAGGTCGGTGCGCTGGCTCTGGCTGTTATTCGCAAGCTGGCTGAAGGCCTGGCGATCGGCGGTCAGCTTCAGGTGCAGAATATCAGTTGTGGCGGCGCGCCCCGGCAGCGGCGCGCTGGAGAGCGACACCGGCGGCGGCAACTGCTTGCGCTGCTCCGCCCAGAAGGCGCCGTCGCGGGCCCAGGCCTCGCTCTGCTGGTAGCGCTGATACTCCTCCACCACTTCAGCAAAGGGGGTAAACGGCGATTCCGGCGTGGCTTCCCCCTTAGACCAGGCGCGGTAAATGGCGGCGATCTGCCGGGTAATGGCCGGGAAACTGAATCCATCCACCACTAAATGGTGATAGCGCTGATACCAGTACCAGCGGTTATCCGCCACCTGAAGCAGCTGGTGGAAGGCCAGCGGCTGGCCGCTGTCGACGCGCAGGTTCTGGTTGAGGTCGCCCTGCATGGTTGCCAACGCGGCGGCATGCGGATCGGTGTGGTGGCGCAGGTCGATAATCTGCGGTTCCGGCAGGGTAGCACTCTCGTCCACCCACTGCCCGATCTCGCCGTTATCCTCGGTAAACCGCATGCGCAGGGTATCGGCCTGCATCATGCCCGCCACCACCGCTTTCGCCAGCAATGGCGCATCCACCGGGCCGGTCAGCTCGACATAGTGGGCCACGCTCCAGGCGTTGGGCAGGTCGGAGAGCTGTTCCGCCATCCAGATCCCCGGCTGGGCCGCCACGAGAGGGTGTTTTACGCTCATGGAGTCACCTGTGCAAAATGGGCCGGGCTCAGGGTTTGCCAGTGGGCCGCCAGCCACTGCTGACAGGCTTCCTGCGACTGTGCCTCACACACCACGCGCCAGCCTTCAGGCATAGCGCACTGCTGCGGCCAGAGGCTGTACTGCTGTTGGGCATTTTGCACAATGGCGAACAGACCCTGCGGATCGTCGAAGGGGTTACTGAATTCCATACCAGACTCCATTATTAAATAAGCGGCTGCCAGAGAGTCATCAGCCCCTGCGTCAGCCCTCCCCGCCAGCAAAGTGCATCATGTCCGCCTTCCACCGGACGCCAGAAAACCGGCTGCTGTGTCTGCTGTAGCTCGGCATACAGCGCCTGACAGGCGCGAAAAATCAGCGGCTCACGTCGCCCCGCCTCAAGGACGATGCGCAGCCCCTGGGCTGAAAGTTGTTGGTTTTTGAATTGTTCAATAATCACGCCCTCCTGCTTGCCGCCGCGATGTGGCCACCAGAACGACCCCGACTGGCTGAGCACGCAGCCAAAGCGCTGGGGCCAGTGCAGCCCGGCATAAAGCGCCGAGAGGCCGCCAAAACTCTGCCCGGCGACCACGGTGCGATCGGCGCGGTCGCTGAACGGCGCCAGCGCCTGCACCTGCGGCAGTAGCTCCTCCTGAACGGCGAGCCAGAAATCGGGATTACAGGGTAGCTCGCGGCTGCGATGGTCGGTGTCGATGACGTCGATCAGCACGTAGACCGCAGGCGGTAACTGACCATCGAGGGTGAGCGCCGTCAGCGCGGGCCAGACCGGCATGCTTTCGGCCCAGAACTGGCCGTCGAGCAGCACCGCCAGTGGACGTTCCTGCGGATTCTGTTCGCCGGTAGTGAAGATCCATACCCGGCGGGTGTTGCCGAGCCTTGCGCTCTGCCAGGTGATGCACTGCGCCGGTTGATGCGGGGTATCCGGCCGATCCCAGCCAGGCTGTAGTGGCGCCTCGGGCATTTCGAGAGCCGAGACCGGATGGCCGCGTCCGCCGCGCCAGTGCTGCGGGTTGCGCGGATCGGCGATAGCCTTTGGCAGCAGCCTGCGCCAGCCTTCGCGCAGGGCCATGCGGTCCGGGGGATCGCTGGCAAACACTGCATCCGCAAAGTCGTCGTCGCGTTCAGAGGGGATAAAACAGTAGCTGCCGCGCCAGTGGGGGCTGAACTTGCCCTGCCACTGCCAGACGTCGGTGCCATTAATGCGCTCCAGCGTCTGGGGGCGGGCGTTATGGTGATGATCGGTCACGCCGGTGATATAGAGCCAGACCCTTTTTAGCGGCGAGGTCTGCTCTGTGCCCTGCGGGTCGCGCCAGCAGAACGTCACCCGATAATGATCCCCCTCCCGCACCCGGTCGGGCCCCTGTTTCGACTGCCACCAGGCATCACTTCCCGTTTCCAGCGTCGTCACCGATTCAACCCCATGATTTGTTCTGAATTGTTGATTAAAGATAAACAATATCGATAATATTATTGATAACTATTTGCATTTGCAATAGCGTATGGGCGCGCTGTGGGAAGCGCGAACAGTTAATAACCATGCTCTGCGCTGCGTACTGACTCAGGATCGAGGGGTTTTCGCAGACTGCGGGCGATATCCTTCCGCCGCCTCACCCATTCGGGACGGAGCCATGAGGCATGCGGCATCGAAAAGCAGGACATACAATGAATAATAAGCTTCACTCGCTGACCTTACTGGTCAATCTGGGAATTTACGGTGTGGCACTGCCTGCGATGGCAGCCGAAACCGCCGGGCACGAAGATACCATGGTGATCACCGCCGCCGAGCAGAACCTGCAGGCGCCGGGCGTCTCCACCATTACCGCGGATGAGATCCGTAAAAACCCGTCGGCGCGCGATGTGTCGGAGATCATCCGCACCATGCCGGGCGTTAACCTGACCGGTAACTCCACCAGCGGCCAGCGCGGCAACAACCGTCAGATTGATATCCGCGGCATGGGCCCGGAAAACACCCTGATCCTGATTGACGGTAAGCCGGTGACCAGCCGCAATTCCATCCGTCTGGGCTGGCGCGGCGAGCGTGACACCCGCGGCGATACCGGCTGGGTGCCGCCAGAGATGATCGAGCGTATCGAAGTGATCCGAGGCCCGGCGGCGGCGCGTTACGGTAACGGCGCGGCAGGCGGCGTGGTGAACATCATCACCAAAAAGGTCAGCAACGAGTGGCATGGCTCCTGGAACACCTATCTGAATGCCCCGGAGCACAACGAAGAAGGCTCCACCAAACGCACCAACTTCAGCCTGAGCGGCCCGCTGAGCGACGCTTTCAGCTTCCGTCTGTATGGCAACCTGGATAAAACCCAGGCCGACGCCTGGGATATCAACCAGGGTCATCAGTCTGAACGTACCGGCGCCTATGCCGACACGCTGCCCGCCGGACGTGAAGGCGTGGAGAATAAAGACGTGAACGGCGTGCTGCGCTGGGAATTTGCCCCGATGCAGGCCCTGCAGTTCGAAGCGGGCTACAGCCGCCAGAACAACCTCTATGCCGGGGATACCCAGAACACCAACAACGACAACAGCAGCAACGGGCTGGTGAAGAAAAATTACGGCAAAGAGACCAACCGGATCTATCGCCAGAACTTCGCCCTGACCTGGACCGGCGGCTGGGATAACGGCATCACCACCAATAACTGGGCGCAGTACGAGCACACCCGCAACTCCCGTCTCGGCGAGGGGCTGGCGGGCGGTCTGGAAGGGCTGTTCAACAGCGATAAGTTCACCGACACAGACCTCTCCGACGTGATGCTGCACAGTGAGATCAACCTGCCGATCGACTTTATCGTCAACCAGAACCTGACCCTGGGCGCCGAGTGGGATCAGCAGCGGATGAAGGATATGTCCTCCAACGGCCAGGCCCTGCAGGGCGGCGCCATTGCGGGAATGAGCGATAATCGCAGCCCTTACTCCGATGCGGAAATCTTCTCCCTGTTCGCTGAAAACAACATGGAGCTGACCGACACCACCATGCTGACCCCGGCGCTGCGCTTCGATCATCACTCCATCGTCGGCAACAACTGGAGCCCGTCCCTGAACCTTTCCCAGGGGCTGGGAGATGATTTCACCCTGAAGATGGGCATCGCCCGTGCCTATAAAGCGCCGAGCCTCTACCAGACCAACCCGAACTACCTGCTCTACAGCAAAGGCCAGGGCTGCTATGCCAGCGCCGACGGCGTGGGCTGCTACATGCTGGGTAACGAAGATCTGAAAGCGGAAACCAGCATCAACAAAGAGATTGGTCTGGAGTGGAAACGCGACGGCTGGCTGGCGGGCGTGACCTGGTTCCGCAACGACTACCGCGACAAGATTGAAGCGGGCTATGCGCCGATCGGCCAGACCTCTGCCGGGAGAACCCGCACCGATATTTATCAGTGGGAAAACGTGCCGAAGGCGGTAGTTGAAGGGCTGGAAGGCACCCTGAATGTGCCGGTCAGCGACGCCATCAACTGGACCAACAACATTACCTATATGCTGCAAAGCAAGAACAAGGAGACCGGCGACCGTCTGTCGATCATCCCGGAGTATACGCTGAACTCCACCCTGAGCTGGCAGGTGCAGCAGGATGTGTCGTTGCAGTCGACCTTTACCTGGTACGGCAAGCAGCAGCCGAAGAAGTACAACTACAAAGGTCAGCCGGTGAGTGGCTCTGAGAAAGACGAAGTGAGCCCGTACAGCATCGTCGGCCTGAGCGCGACCTGGGATGTGACCAAATATGTGAGCCTGACCGGCGGCGTGGATAACGTCTTTGATAAACGCCAGTGGCGTGCGGGGAATGCCCAGACGACGGGGAATGCGACGACGGGGGCGTATATGTATGGTGCGGGGGCGTATACCTATAATGAACCGGGACGGACGTGGTTTATGAGTGTGAATACGCGGTTCTGATGGTTTAGGTCGGGTGGCATGGGGTATATGCGGCGGCTGTAGAGGTTCCGTTCACTTCCGGAGCCGTGCTTCTCTGTTACCGCCGAACCGGTGAACGTGCCAGGGTGGCTCAATCGCCACCACCCTGGCAACCCGGGCTCCCGGCAAGAAAATCGCCGCTTCGCGGGTTGTTCGCCCCATCCCTGGGGCTTACCCCTTCGGGGCCAGCGCAAGCGCTGTCCAAAATTGCTCCCGGCAATTTTGTCCTCAGCTTATTCCTTCAGGCTTTCGGGTCGGGCACCAGCCTGCATCCCTGCAGGCTATGCCCTCTCGGCGCATCCCTGCGCCTCGCCCCGGCCTTCCGGAAACGCTTCGGCGATTTTCAGCCGGACCAGGAAGCCGCTGTAAGGTCTTTGTTTTTTTGTTATTTCTTCATCGCTGTTTTTTTGGTTTTGTAGGCCGGGTAAGGCGAAGCCGCCACCCGGCGTTGTTGTCGTGCTGCGCCCACGCCCGGCGGCGCTACGCTTGCACGGGCCTACAAAACACAAAACCTGCACCAGCAAAATCACAGCACTGAAGAATCGTAAAAAGAATAAATGACCCACAGCGATGCCCGTGTCCGGCTGAAAATCGCTGAGGCGTTGACCGCAGGCCGGGGCGAGGCGCAGGGACGCGCCGAGAGGGGGCGACCTACAGGGATGTAGGATCGCCCCCGACCCGAAAGCCGAAGGGAATAAGCCGAAGGGACCGCGTAGCGGCGATTTTCGTTGCCGGGAGCCGGGGTTGCCAGGGGGGAGGCGGCGAGCCCCCCTGGCACGTTCACAGGTGACGCGGTTTACAGAGAAGCAGCGAACGCAAGGTGAACGGAACCCCCTCCACCGCCACATATTCCGCCACCCAACCCCAACCCCCGCCCGGCGGCGCTACGCTTGCACGGGCCTACAAAACACAAAACCTGCACCAGCAAAATCACAGCACTGAAGAATCGTAAAAAGAATAAATGACTCACCGCGATGCCCATGTCCGGCTGAAAATCGCTGAGGCGTTGACCGCAGGCCGGGGCGAGGCGCAGGGACGCGCCGAGAGGGGGCGACCTACAGGGATGTAGGATCGCCCCCGACCCGAAAGCCGGAGGGAATAAGCCGAAGGCACCGCAACGCGGCGATTTTCCTGGCCGGGAGCCGGGGTTGCCAGGGGGGAGGCGGCGAGCCCCCCTGGCACGTTCACAGGTGACGTGGTTAACAGAGAAGCAGCGAACGTATGGTGAACGGAACCCCCTCCACCGCCACATATTCCGCCACCCAAGCCCAGCCCCCGCCCGGCGGCGCTACGCTCGCACGGGCCTACATCCCCCCATCACCCAACTGCCATCTCCCTAAGATGCTTCTTCAGCTTATGATACTCATCAATCACATACTGTTCCGCAGCCTGCTGGTCAGCAATCGCCTCCACACGCACGGCGCAATACTTATACTCCGGCGTTTTGGTAATCGGGCTCAGGTTCTCCGTCACCAGCTCATTACAAGCCCCGATCCACCACTGGTAGGTCATATAGACCGCCCCTTTGTTCGGACGATCGCTCACCTGCGCACGGGTGATGACTTTGCCTTTACGCGAGGTCACCCACACCAGCGCTTCATCCTCGATGCCCAGACGTGCGGCGTCCGCCGTGTTGATCTGCGCATAGCCCGGTTCATCGGCCAGCGCCGCCAGCGCCGCACAGTTCCCGGTCATCGAGCGGCACGAGTAGTGCCCCACTTCACGCACGGTTGAGAGCACCAGCGGATACTCCTCCGTCAACTTGTCGATCGGCGCGACCCAGTCGCAGGTATAGAGCTGCCCCAGCCCGTTAGGGGTGGAGAATTCCTTCTCGAACAGGTAATCGGTCCCCTGATCGGCCTCGGACTCGTCCCGGCACGGCCACTGGATATAGCCCAGCTCGCCCATCTTCTCGTAGGTGGCACCATAGAAATCCGGACACAGATGACGCAGCTCATCCCAGATCTCCTGGGTGTTGTTGTAGTGCATCGGGTAGCCCATCCGCGTGGCAATTTCGCTGATGATCTGCCAGTCCGTTTTCAGGTCCCACTTCGGCTCAACCGCTTTAAAGAAGCGCTGGAAACCGCGGTCGGCGGCGGTGTAGACCCCTTCGTGCTCACCCCAGGAGGTGGACGGCAGGATCACATCCGCGGCAGCGGCGGTCTTGGTCATAAAGATATCCTGCACAATGACCAGTTCCAGCCCCTCAAACGCCTTACGCACCGCAGAGAGCTCGGCGTCCGTCTGGAGCGGATCTTCTCCCATGATGTACGCCGCGCGCACTTCCCCGTGGGCCACCCGGTGAGGCAGCTCGCTGATGCGATATCCGGTATGGGCCGGCAGTGAATCCACGCCCCAGGCTTTGGCAAACTTGGCCCGGTTTTCCGGGTTATTGATGTACTGATAGCCCGGATAGGTATCCGGCAGCGCACCCATATCACACGCGCCCTGCACGTTGTTCTGCCCGCGCACCGGGTTCACCCCTGCGTACGGTTTGCCGAGGTTGCCGGTCAGCAGCGCCAGGCTGGTGAGCGACCGCACGGTTTCCACGCCCTGGTAGAACTGGGTCACGCCCATGCCCCAGAGGATCGCCGCGTTTTCAGCCGCCGCGTACATCCGCGCCGCCTGGCGGATCTCCGCCGCGCTGACCCCGGTGATTTCTTCAACGGATTCCGGCGTATAGCCTTCGACGATCTTGCGATACTCTTCGAAGCCCTCGGTACGCGCCGCCACAAAGGCGCGGTCGTAGAGTTCTTCTTCAATAATCACATGCCCCATCGCGTTGAGCAGCGCGATGTTGGAGCCGTTTTTCAGGGCCAGGTGCATATCGGCGATGCGCGCGGTTTCGATTTTGCGCGGATCGCAGACGATAATCTTCGCCCCGTTGCGTTTGGCTTTGATCACGCGGTTCGCCACGATAGGGTGCGAATCCGCCGGGTTGTAGCCAAAAATAAAGACCATGTCCGCTTTTTCAATGCCGACAATGGAGTTGCTCATTGCGCCGTTACCGACCGACTGGTGCAGACCTGCAACCGATGGGCCGTGTCAGACGCGCGCGCAGCAATCGACGTTGTTAGTGCCGACTGCCGCGCGGGCAAATTTTTGCATAATGTAGTTGGTTTCATTCCCGGTACCGCGGGATGAACCGGTGGTCATGATCGCGTCCGGGCCGTGCTCAGCCTTAATGGCGCTGAGCTTGCTGGCAACATAGTCCAGCGCTTCGTCCCAGGAGACGGCTTCCAGCTTGCCGCCGCGCTCGCGTCGGATCATTGGCGTCTTCAGGCGCGGGGTGAGAATTTTGGTGTCGTTGATAAAATCCCAGCCGTAATACCCCTTCAGGCAGAGATCGCCCTGGTTGGTTTTACCCTGTGCTGCTTCAGCCTTGACGACTTTGCCGTTATTGACCACCAGGTTGATTTTGCAACCCGATGCGCAATAGGGGCAAACCGTGACGACTTTCTTCATCGGTGTTACTCCGTTGGTAATATGTCCCCAGCGGTATGCATTAACTATGCCAGCCTTAGAATTAAAATTAAGTAATTGAAAAGAAGAGGGATAAATGGCGGGAAGGGGTCCGTTCGTCAAAAGTGTCATGACGAACGGACAGCGGTGACGTTAGCGTACGACCAGGGCGTCGTAGTCTTTAAAGCGGTAGTTGATTAACGAGATAACCCAGCAGGCGACAAACAGCCCGACCACGATAAACCCGGCGTTGCCGAGATTATCGTTCAGCGCCGCGACGCCGTTCCACAGGCCACCTTCAAGACCCAGCTTATCCGCCAGCAGGCCCAGCGCTTCCAGCCCGCCGATAAACAGCGCCACCACCACCGAGGTGCCGGTGATGGTCATGTTGTAGTAGAGCTTGCGCTGCGGCTTGTTGAAGGCCCAGCCGTATGCGCCCACCATAATCAGGTTGTCGAGGGTGTCGATGAGCGCCATGCCGCTGGTGAACAGCAGCGGGAAGACCATGATTGCCCACACCGACATGCCGCTGGAAGCACCGGCCGCGGAGATCCCCAGCACCCCGATCTCGGTGGCGGTATCAAACCCAAGGCCAAACAGGAAACCCACCAGATACATGTGCCAGCTGCGGGTGACCAGGCGAAACGCCGAGCGGAACAGCCAGTTCATCACCCCGCCGCGGGCAAACGACACCGTTTCCGGCACACTTTCGCCGCGCTTCATTTTGTTAAAGCTGCCCCAGACGTCGCGCAGAATAACCAGGTTGACCAGCGCCATCGCCAGCAGGAAAAAGGCGGAGACCGCCGTGCCGATGGTGCCGCCGGTTTCGTGGAACCATGCCATATTGCGGCTGAACGCCGTAGCGGTGGCGGCGATGGCAATGGAGACCAGCACCACAATCGTCGAATGCCCCAGCGAGAACCAGGCCCCCACGCCGCAGGGACGCTTGCCCTGCTGCATCATCTTGCGGGTGACGTTATCGATGGCGGCAATGTGGTCGGCATCCACCGCGTGGCGCAGGCCATAGCACCAGGCCAGCAGGCTGGCCGCCAGCAGCGATGGCGTGGCGTGAAAGAGGTAGAACGCTAGCCCCCAGGCGAGAATATTGGTTGCGATTAACGCCAGCATCAGCGCCAGGGCTTTGGGATGGTTATTGAAATATTTCATGTACATAGTCAGATCCAGATTCAAAGAAAAGTCGCGGCGGCAATCACTGCCTGCCCAAAAGCCACCGCCCCGTCACCGGCGGGAAGCCGCCCGGGAAACAGCACGGTAAAATCGTTCAGCCAGAACTGCAGACGCTCGCGCAGCAGGCGGTTGTGCAGCACCCCGCCGCTGCAGACAACGGTGGAGAGCGCCAGCCGCCGGGCATGTTCGCCCGCAAGGGTCGCCAGCCCTTGGGCCAGCGCGTCGTGAAAGGCCCACGCCCGGGCGTTGTCCGGCGCCTGCCAGCCGAGCCACTGGCGCCAGAAGGTGGCCATATCCAGCTCGCCGTCGCGCACCGGCATCGTGACCGGGTGGCTTTGCGGCGCGGCGCTCAGGGCCAGGGCTTCCAGCCGACAGGCGGCCTCCCCTTCGTAGCTGATCTGTTCCGGGGCGCAGTTGAGCGCCGCGGCCACGGCGTCAAACAGCCGCCCGGCGGAGGAGGCCAGCGGCGCATTCACTCCGCGCTCAATCGCCCGGGCCAGCGGCTGCCAGGGTTTGTTCAGAAGGTGGGTGGCCTGGGGCAGCGTCCGCCACTCGGGGACAAACGCCTGCCACTGGGCCAGTAGGTTGCGCCAGGGCTGGCGCGCCGCCAGATCGCCGCCGGGCAGCGCCACCGCCGGTAGCCCACCCAGCTTTTCGCAGGTGCGGTAGTTCACCCGCAGGCACTCCCCACCCCACAGCGCGCCGTTTTCCCCCTGGCCGATACCGTCCAGCACCAGGGCGATGAGATCCCCGCCGTCCCGCGGCCAGCCGTGTTCCGCCATGCAGGCCGCAGCGTGGGCGTGATGATGCAGCACCTGATGCTGCGGATAGGGCATCTGCTGACCGAGCTGCGTGGCGCGGTAGCCAGGGTGGGCATCGGTCACCACCCGCTCGGGGGTAAACTGCCAGATAGCCTGAATGGTGGTCAGGGCCTGCTGCCACTGACGTTCGGCATCTTCATCATGCAGATCCCCCAGATGCTGGCTCAGCACCGCCTGGCCGCCACGCACCAGGCAGAAGGTATTTTTACGATCCGCCCCCAGGCAGAGCAGCGACGGGGCCTGTTCAAAACCGGGCGGCAGGGGCAGCGCATCCGGCACAAAGCCTCTGGCGCGGCGCAGCATTTCCCCGCTGGCGCGCATCACCGAGTCGTCCATGCGCTGGACGATATCGCGGTTATGGAGCAGCCAGCCGTCGGCGATCCCGGCGAGATCGCGCAGTGCCTGCGCGTTGGTGAGCGCAGGCGGGCAGCCGTTCAGGTTGCCGGAGGTCATCACCAGGGGGCGATCGAGATCCTGCATCAGCAGATGCTGGAGCGGATTGGCGGCCAGCATCACCCCCACCTCATTAAGCCCGGGGGCGATGGCCTCGCAGAACAGAGTGTGTTTTGCCACCAGCACCACCGGCGCGGCCGGGGAGCGCAGCAGCGCCTGCACGTCGTCAGGCAGCCATGCGGCGAGACGCGCGGGGATCATCACCGCCAGCGGCTTGGTCGGGCGGCGTTTACGTTCCCGCAGCCTGTTTACCGCCGCAACGTTTTGCGCATCGCAAGCCAGATGGAAGCCCCCCAGCCCTTTTACCGCCACGATCACGCCCTGTTTCAGCATCAATACGGCGGCCTTCAGGGCGGCTTCCCGCTCCTCACGCGCCTCGCCGCACACCCAACTGACCTGCGGCCCACATTCCGGGCAGGCCACCGGCTGGGCGTGAAAGCGCCGGTCCGCCGGGTTGCGGTACTCCGCCTCGCAGGCCGGACAGAGCGCAAACCCCGCCATGGTGGTGGCCGGGCGGTCGTAGGGCATCGCCCGGATAATGGTGAAGCGCGGCCCGCAGTGGGTGCAGTTGATAAACGGGTAGCGGTAGCGGCGCTCGCGCGGGTCGTTCATCTCCGCCAGACAGGCCGGACAGGTGGCGGCATCCGGCACCACCTGGGTGGTCATCTGGCTGTGGGCGCTGGCACGGATGGTAAAATCCACCGGAGGCTGCGCCCAGCGCCAGGGCTGCTCATGGATATTGTCGATACGCGCCAGCGGCGGACAGCCGACGGCAAGCTGGCGGATAAAGGCCTGCGCCCCACCGACGAGACGCACCTCCACCCCTGCCCCGTCGTTGCAGACGTCGCCCTTGAGCCCCAGTTGCTGGGCCACCTGCCAGACCCAGGGGCGGAACCCCACCCCCTGGACTTTGCCGCGAATGCGCACCCGCGTGCCGTTTGTACTCATTTAACTCTCCACCGCCTCACGCAGGCGGGTTTTCATGTCGCGATAGGTGGTCTGGGCGTAGCGTTCCGCCCAGGGCTGATCGGCGATGGCGTCGATTTTGACGGCGCAGTATTTGGTTTCCGGTGTTTTCGAGACCGGGTCAAGATTGTCCTGGGTCAGCTCGTTACAGGCGCCGATCCACCACTGATAGGTCATGTACACCGCCCCCTGGTTGATGCGCTCGTTGACGTCCGCCCGGCTGATCACCTTCCCGCGGCGGGAGCTGACCCACACCAGCTGGCGATCCTGAACGCCCAGTTTTGCAGCATCCTGCGGGTTCATCTGCACAAAGCCCGGCTCGTCTGCCAGGGCCTGCAGCGCGGCGCAGTTGCCGGTCATGGAGCGGCAGGAGTAGTGCCCCACTTCGCGCACGGTGCAGAGCACCAGCGGGTATTCATCGTCCGGCACTTCCGCCGGCTTGCGCCACGGGGCGGCAAAAAGCTGGCCTTTGCCGTTCGGGGTGTCGAAGCGGTTATCCGCATAGAGCCACGGCGTGCCGGGATGGTCGAGGGTCGGGCAAGGCCACTGGACGTGCCCCATCTCACCCATTTTTTCCCAGGTGACGCCGTAGAAGAGCGGGCAGAGCTCGCGCATCTCGTCCCAGATCTGCTGGTTGTCGCGATAGTGCATCGGGTAGCCCATCTCTGTGGCGATCAGGCTGATGATCTCCCAGTCGCGCTTGACGTTGCCTTTTGGCTCAACGGCTTTTTCAAAGCGCTGGAAGCCGCGGTCGGCGCAGGTAAAGACCCCGCCATGCTCGCCCCAGGAGGTGGCGGGCAGCAGCACGTCCGCCGCCTCGGCAGTTTTGGTCATGAAGATGTCCTGCACCACCACAAAATCGAGGGCCGCAAAGCCTTTGCGCACCAGGCCCAGGTCCGCCTCGGTCTGGAGCGGATCTTCCCCCATGATGTAATACGCTTTGACCTTACCCTCCAGGGCGAGGTGCGGCACCTCGGTGATGCGCACGCCCACCTGGTCATCCATCCGTGCAGGATCAACGCCCCACGCCCGGGCGAACTTCTCCCGCACCTGCGGGTCGGTCACATCCTGGTAGCCGGGGAACTGGTTGGGTATGACCCCCATGTCGCAGGCACCCTGGACATTGTTCTGACCGCGCACCGGGCCGACGCCGCAGTGTTCGCGCCCGAGGTTGCCAGTGAGCAGCGCCAGGGTTGAGAGCCCTTTCACCACGTCCACCGCCTGCCCGAACTGGGTGACGCCCATCCCCCACATCACGGTGGCGGATGGCGCGGCGGCGTAGATGCGCATCGCATCGCGGATCTGCCGGGCGCTGACGCCGGTAATGCCCTCGACGTTTTCCGGGGCGTATTCGCGCACCGTCTCGCGCAGCCTCTCCAGCCCGTCGGTGTAGCGCGCCACGTAGTCGCTGTTGTAGAGGTTCTCCTCCAATAGGGTGTAGATGAAGGCATTCACCAGCGCCATATTGCAGCCGTTTTTGATCTGCAGATGGCGGTCGGCGATGCGCGCGGTTTCGATTTTACGCGGATCGCAGACGATCACCTTCGCGCCGTGCTGTTTCGCCTTGATCACCCGCCGGGCGACAATGGGGTGCGAGTCGGCGCAGTTGTAGCCGAAGATCAGCAGACATTTTGAGTGCTCGATATCGCTGATGGAGTTACTCATCGCCCCATTGCCGAGCGTCTCCTGTAGCCCGGCCACGCTCGGGCCGTGACACACCCGGGCGCAGCAGTCGACGTTGTTGGTGTTGAGCACCCCGCGGGCAAACTTCTGCATCACGTAGTTGGTTTCGTTCCCCGTTCCGCGGGACGAGCCGGTGGCCATGATGGCCCGCGGGCCATACTTCGCCTTGATCTCTCCCAGCCGCTTCGCGGTATAGCGTATGGCCTCCTCCCAGGAGACCGGCACAAACTTGCCGCCCTTCTGGTAGCGGATCATCGGCTGCGTGAGGCGCGGCGTCAGGATGCGGGTGTCGTTGAGAAAGTCCCAGCCGTAGTAGCCCTTCAGGCACAGCTGGTTCTGGTTGGTCACCCCCTCTGCCGCTTCGGCACGGACGATTTTGTTGTTCTCAACGACGAGTTTTAATTTGCAGCCCGCACCGCAGTAAGGGCAAACGCTGGTGATTTTTTTCATCAGTAACAGACCTGCTAAAAGTGAAAAGAGAAAATGCTTACAGCATCATGGAAGAGACAGTGTCCAGCGCCGCCCGACGGCGTTTCTCCTGGCTCAGCTGCTCAAGTTTTTGCCTGTCGATGCAGACAATGGCGTTGGTCGGGCAGGCCTGCACGCAGGCCGGACCGTCCGGCTGGTGGTAGCAGAGATCGCACTTGTTGGCTTCGGCCTTCTCCGACATCACGTTCAGCCCGCTACCGATGCTGCGCACAACCGGACGCAGGACCACTTCCATCGCGCCGTACGGGCAGGCCACCACGCAGGTTTTGCAGCCGATGCAGCGCTCCTGGTGGACGTGAACAAAATCGTTATCGCGGGTAATCGCCCCGTTCGGACAGACGGTGGCACAGGGAGCATCTTCGCACTGGCGGCACATGGTGGCGGTGGAGACGTTGACGCCTTTAATGACGTGAATACGCGGCAGGAAGTTCTGCGGGGTCAGCGACGCGCAGTCCTGGGTGTCGTGATGGGAAACAACGCAGGCCACTTCACAGGTACGACAGCCGATGCATTTGCTGGCATCGGCAATGATAAAGCGATTCATCCTTTAACTCCGGCTGGGTAATAAGCGGGAGGGGGTATGCATAAATCGCGCCAGAAATTATAGCGTTGAATTTAAAGGGTTTTATTGAGAGGTGTCACTGTCGTCGTCAGAAGTGACGATGACAGGATTGCACTTTTATTTAGAAATGATGAACTCGATCATGCACAGCATCGCTCATTCCATGAGTCACGGTAGATAATATTCCCATCTGTATATTTCCAGGTGATCGCCTCGTAACGTAACTCCAGCGTTTCAAGATGAGTACTACTCATTCCATTCGGAGCCAGATAGGGTGCAACAGTTGTAAATTTCACATTCTCCAGAATGATATTAAAATATTCAGCCTCAATACCTGAATCAATGATTCGGTACATCTTAATTGTGGCTTTCTTCATCGTTCTTCCTTCACATACTGCACGATAAAGAAGCGGCGTGGTCCGGTCGAACTCTTTTACTATAGTGACGGGGCGATGGACACGCGTCCCGGTAAGCTTTCCCAGATTCGGATCCACCGGAATGGTGACACCGTGGGAGAACGACTTAAGCTCAATTGAGCCTAACCGTAGCGGCATAATGCAGCCACCTACAACTGGAGAGCCATTTTCATCTTCAAGCCATAAATGGGCGGGTGTAGACATATAACGTCCTTATTATTTCAAAAATTTAAATTGAGCTTTACCACTTAATGAAAATTAGAACAACTAAAAAAAACACAGGTATAGGCCATAAAGGACCGTTTGGAAAAAAATGTATCAGCACCAATGCGAATAATATTGTTAAAATGGACGGACCATAGTAAGAGAGTAAAGACTTAAATATCCGCCTGAATATTCTATATATTATATTAATCATGGTTAACTAATCATCTTAGTGATGATATCAGCTATATCGCTATCCGATGTTGAATGAGAGAATGCTCCGGCTCGTTCAAATAATGGTTCTACCAGGAAATACATCATTTCAAGCTCCCGTGAGTACAACGCTGCGTAATAGGCTGGATAGATATATTTCAGACGTTGCGCACTGTCGGCCGCTTTCTGCACGACGCCATACATACCCACAACGGCAACAACTCCTCCGGCCTTACCGCCAACCGACGCACTCATTTCAAGACTTAAGTTCATACCAATAGCGACACAGTAAGCGACCGCTAGCGCGAATCCTGCGCTGGTGAGAGCATTTGCGTCAATATGAACGTTAACCGCCATTAACTTACGCTTGATATTCTCTAACTGCTCAGACGTTTTGTACTGAAATATATCATTGAAATAAATACGAAGCATTTCACAGGCAATATCATTGTTCTGAAAGACCTGTACAACGCCATTTGCAAAACGAACATCTTCATTCTTTTGGTTTCTACAAACATCCTGATAATCATCTGTAAAACAGGATGTGTAATAAAGGGCTCGTTTAGCACCTGCGCCTATGGTTTCTATCTGCGTGGAAACCACTTCTCTAACGCCTGTTAGCGCACGATCGAGCTTTAACGCAAGAATATTGTTTGCTTGTAAATAGCTAATAACGTCATTGTTATAATTCATAGCCGCCCTGGCAATTTAGCTTAAGTCAACCCAGCGAGTATAAGAGGTAAAATTTAATGAGTAAATAAGCAAATTATATTTTGCATCTAATAAGTTCATAAGAGAACTTTTAAACGTTCTGGGTAATAGTTATGGCATTTATAGGGGCTGTCATCGACATAAGTAACGATGACAGTTTTGATATTTTCGCTGCGGATGTTAAAGGGGCAGGAAATATCATTTTCATGATAAGCAATAGTATCAACATCGTAGGCCGGGCAAGCGAAGCGCGCCCGGCATAGACTTTCTGGAAAGTGCCTCGCAACCTCTAAATTAACCTTATCCAATTCATGGTTAACGCTTTTATAACTGTAATCAGGCTCGTAGAGTGACTGCGTTGCGGCAAATCCACAATCGGTCGCAGGAACCCGTATTCTACATAGCGATATTTATAAGTCGCAGCAGCGCTTATCCTTCAGGCTCGCGGCGGCAGTGGCGAGCCCCTTTATTGATTCAAAGAGAAGGTAAGGTTGCATCATTCGATACCCTTCATAATCAATAATATGATCTATTTTGCAACATTAATGCAACATTTCCTCAATATACTCCGCGCCTTGTTTACATTTATTGACAAGGAGTATTGCTTTGAAATCGTCCGTACGTCCTCTGGCTGTCCTGATTTGCCTGTTCTGCACCACCGCCCAGGCTGAAACTCTCCTCAACACGCCCCGTCTCGCCGGGATCGATAATCTCCGCGATATAGCCGGAATCGATACGGCCTACACCACCACCTATAACGGTGAGATGCGCTCCGGCGTTTTCTATCGCTCCAATGCCCTGACGCCCCAGGGCGACGATCTTGCCACGCTCAACAGCCTGGCGATTTCCACGGTGATTGATGTCCGCTCCCCGTCGGAAGTGGCCGCACAGGCCGATACGCTGCCTGATGGCAGTCGATATGTGAACATCGACCTCATCGGGGATAACGGCACGTTCGTGATTGATCTCAGTAAGATGACCGTCGGCGATGTGGACGCGATGATGGAAGAGGGAGAGCGTAGCTTTGTCACCAGCGATTATGCCCGTCAGGGACTCGGCGAAGTCTTCCGGGAGCTGGCTAACGCGGATGATGCTGCGCTCTATCACTGCACGGCAGGTAAGGATCGCACGGGGTGGATTAGTGCGGTATTGCAATCAATAGCGGGCGTCAGTCAGGACGATATTATGGCGAACTATCTCGCCACCAACGACTACACAGCGGCACGCCTTAATGCCACCGTCGCCATGCTGCCGGCCTCGATGAAAGAGACGTACGGCGCACTGATGGGGGTGCGTGCAAACTGGTTGCAGGCTGGCCTGGATCAGGTCATCGCCAGCTATGGTTCAATGGACAGTTACCTTAAGGACGGGCTGGGCCTCGACCAGGCCACCATTTATGTGCTCAGAGGCAAGATGGTGCGCTATCTGACGCTGCCCGGTCAGGAAAACCTGTCTGGCAATGCGGGGGCTGGGGCCAGCGCGCTAAATGCTCTGCAGGATTCGGCACTCTCCGGACACTACACCGCGTTCAACTATTATCTCCAGAATGCCATCGATCAGAGATCGTTAGGCGGCGTGGAAAAACAAATTGGCGGCCAGGTTCATGCTGATGCCGAAAGCTATCTGCTGCGTCAGCCATCACGACAGTACGACGCCATTGCACCACAGATTACAGGCCGTAACCTTCAGACGGAGCAGTCTCAGGTCTGGCTGCAAGGGCTGACAAGTTACCTTGGAACAGACAGCCACGACGGCGCAAGTTCCAGTAATGAGCATACCAACGGAGCGCTTGTGGGCGTCACGCACCGCTTTAATGACTCCGCAACCGCTAACGGTGCCATCGGTTACAGCCAGGGTTCTGTTTCTGCGGCAGGAGGTGATGTAAAAACCCATACCACCTCGGCTACGCTCGGTGCTCGCTATGGTTTCCGTTCACTTAACAGCGGTCCATGGGCGGGTATACAGGGGAGTGCGGGATACATCGACTATGAGAGCGAGCGACATCTGGGGGGTGGCTTAGGTACGGCTCATGGGGACAGCAGCGGTCAGTACTACAGCGGCCGGGCCTCAGTGGGTTGGCTCACCAGAGCATCCTCACTGACGCTCGATCCCGCGCTGGGAGTGCAGGTCACTCACCTTTCGATTGATGGATTTCAGGAGAAAGGCAGCGAACTGGCGCTGGATATGGCAGGCGTGAATGAAACGCAAACCAGCGCAACCGCCGATCTGGGCATAGCCCTGTTGCCGCAACAGGTGGGAAGCTGGGCGCTAACGCCGGGCATCAATCTGGGCTATGAACGCCTGTTGAATGACGATAGCGTGAACAGTCACGGAACGCTGTATGGAATAGGTATTGATCAAACCTCTTCATTCGGCAGCAAAAATCTGTACAAAGCGGGTCTGCGTCTGAACGGGGAATACCGTAATATCACGGTCGCGACGCGCGTGGATTATCTCTCAGCAGATACTCACAGCGACGGTGTTACTGAATCGCCACGGGTTTAACAGACACCTCAGAGTCATTTAAGATGACTTAAAGAGAGGTGCCCATGAGCGGTAAGCGTTATCCCGAAGAGTTTAAAATTGAAGCGGTAAAACAGGTTGTTGATCGCGGCCATTCTGTTTCCAGCGTGGCAACACGTCTCGGTATCACCACCCACAGTCTTTATGCCTGGATAAAGGCATATGGCCCGGATTCCTCAACCAATAAAGTCCAGTCAGACGCTCAGGCCGAGATCCGACGCCTCCAGAAAGAGCTGAAGCGGGTTACCGACGAACGGGACATATTAAAAAAAGCCGCGGCGTACTTCGCAAAGCTGTCCGACTGAGGTACGCCTTTATCCGTGACAACACCCATTGCTGGCCTGTCCGACTGCTTTGTCGGGTGCTGGATGTGCATCCGAGTGGTTTTTACGCCTGGCTTCAGCAGCCGGATTCACGGCGGCATCATGCTGACCTGAGGCTGACGGGGCTGATAAAGCAGTTCTGGCTGGAGTCGGGTTGCGTTTATGGTTATCGCAAGATCCACCTCGACCTGCGGGATACCGGACAACAGTGCGGAGTTAACCGTGTCTGGCGACTGATGAAGCGAGCCGGGATAAGGGCTCAGGTCGGGTACCGTAGCCCACGGGCACGTAAGGGTGAAACCAGCATCGTGACGCCCAACAGGCTCCAGCGGCAGTTCAACCCGGAAGCACCGGATGAGCGTTGGGTAACGGACATCACTTACATCCGGACTCACGAAGGCTGGCTGTATCTGGCTGTGGTTGTTGACCTGTTCTCGCGCAAAGTTATTGGCTGGTCAATGCAGCCCCGGATGACAAAGGATATTGTCCTGAATGCACTTCTGATGGCCGTGTGGCGACGTAATCCTCAAAAGCAGGTGCTGGTTCATTCTGATCAAGGCAGTCAGTACACAAGCTATGAGTGGCAGTCGTTCCTGAAATCATACGGGCTGGAGGGCAGTATGAGCCGTCGCGGTAACTGTCATGACAACGCAGTCGCAGAAAGTTTTTTCCAGCTACTGAAACGTGAACGGATAAAGAAAAAGATCTACGGAACGCGAGAAGAAGCCCGCGGTGATATTTTTGATTACATCGAAATGTTTTATAACAGTAAGCGTCGGCATGGTTCGAGTGATCATATGCCACCAACTGAATACGAAAACCAATATTATCAGCGGCTCGGAAGTGTCTAGATTATCTGTGGCGATTCAGGTTAAATTCCCAGCGCAGCGTAGTAACAGCAATAAGAAGAATGCAGGTAATCAAAAAATAGAGCGTGCCGCGATGACGTTGATGCGCGGGAAACAGCGCCCGAACCAGCAACAGCGTTAAGGCCAACAGCGTTAATACAGGAAAGGGCACAGAAGGCATGGTGGCAAAATCAATCAAGATATTGGCTGGTAATCATTGCACATTTCCCAAACACTATCTCCTCTTATAAAAAGCAGGTGAACTACATCAGTAAGCTATGTGCCAACGTCCGCTCCTGGCACGTAGCGGACCGCTTGAAGAGCCATATGGTCTTCTAAGAGCGAAGAGCGGGCATTCTTTGATAATGAACAGTCCATGGCTCCTAAAACAACGAGATGACTACTGAGCTTGCAGAGAGAAGAGACGTTACATAATATTGAAAGCATATGGAAATTAATCTCATTGGCTTTTTACCTGTATTACTGCCTGTTGCATTATCACCCGGTGCAAGTTTCACACTTGTCATGAGCAGTGCACTGTCTGGTGGGCGCAATGGTCTTGTCAGAACCCTCGCCGGAACAGCATTGGGTATTTACACTCATGCTCTTCTGATTGGACTGGGTATAACTGCCCTTATTGTTTCATCTCCCGCAGTTTACGATGTCATAAAACTTGCAGGTACCCTTTATCTTCTTTGGTTGGGTTTTATGCTCATCAGAAGCGGCTTGAGTGCAAAGCTCAATCACCGGAATAATGGCATGACCACAGTTACTCTAAGAGATGCTTGGCTGGCTAATATCTTAAATCCTAAAGCTATTATCTTTTACCTCACTGTTGTTTCTCAGTTTAGCGGTAAGCATGGTGGCGTAGAGAATTACCTGGCATTAGCTTCTGTGCACGTAGCAGTTATGAGTCTTTGGCTTATTGCCATTAGCCATACCCTGGTCTTCTCAGCCAAAAAGGTTAATCCAGCGCAGCTAAAAAAATACGTGAACACAGCTGGAGGGACTCTACTCATCATTTTTTCACTACATAATCTTGCACACTGAGTTCTGAAAACTCAGCAAGCTATAGTCTTGAGAGGCAACGTCTGCTCTTGGCACAAAGCGGACATTCCAGCGTTATTTACCCGCCTACCCCCGCATATCAAACCCAACCTTTTGAAAATCCCGATACACCTCCGGATTACTAAACGCCGGGAACGTCGCTTTTTGGGCTGCCACTTTCAACGCTTCACAATACTCTTTATCGCCATCGCTGGTAGATACCTTTAACGCCCTACTATCCTGCGCAAATTCCATATGCAGCCTGCATTTCTTTCCCTTCCAGCGTTCTGGCTCAGCGATTTCATCCTCTATCGCCGCCTTGATTCCCCGTGCCTGCGAGCCCCACTCATCCTGATCGTCCCAGCGGCCAGAACTGCAACTGCCCAATGCTGAGGTTTTGTGGCATCCCGAAGGTTGTAACGGCGCACACCCTGCCGCCAGGCTAACCACTACTGCAAGCATGAACATCTTCCCTGGCATTTCGCGTGCTCCTGTTAAAATTACTGGCGCGTTATTTTCGGCATTACGGATTATCAGACTGCGGACCGGTGCCGCCGATTATGCTGTTCAGATATAGAACAGCTAGCAGAACTGAACGGTATCAACTAAACATCCAGACCCTACTGGCGTAACTTAATCAAATAACCATTTACCTGCTTCGGCAGATTCAGCGAACATACGTACAGTAAGTGGTAAGCGGGTTGCCTCAACGTCTTTCTGTTTAACGTTACCAAACCATCGTTTTAGCCGAGGAATATTCTGCCAGGGGAAATAGTAACGCCACTTCACATTTGACAGATCCACGTTGAATATCTGCTCATACTTAATCAAAACGTAATGTAGATCATCTCCTGGCACGTCAAATAAATCAGAATCCAGTACAAGCATTACCTCTTTGCCCTCATTGTCGAGTTCCTTCGAGATCTCTTTGTTGAATAATTCAAGTACCTCATTAGCGATTGTCATATTTTTGCATCAAAAAGATGTGAACTGAATACGGTCTTTAGGGCGAGCAATCAGGTTGTATTTTGCCTGAGTTTTACGTGAGACCTGGTACAATGAATTGACCAGCCCAACCCAGCCAATCCATGGAACATAACGAGCAATGACAGCGGCGAGACTATTAGTCGTTCTCATTCTTATACCGACGGGAGTTTTAACTCTCAAGCCAAAGGGTACTTTTGTATCCTTAAGCAGCATTCGTGCATACTTAGAGACAACACTCGTTCCTTTGATAGCCGTTCCTGGCTTCGTTCTTGTTTCCAGCCATGGTTGACCAGCAAGGATAGCAGCACCAGACGAAACCCCGATCCCGAATTCATCACAAAATTGCTCGAGGAATATCACATCAAATAGTTCGCCAGCCGTCAGGTTAGATTGACCGTGATAAAAGTATGTTCCGTTTCTTTCTTCTGTGGTATCCATCCACTCACCTCATTAAGCCGTCTGGCGTTCGTTCCATGCATCGGTGAAAATAATATTCCCATCGTTATGCTTCCATGTGATTGTTTCGTAGCGAAGCTCCACCGATTCAAGGTGATTGTTATTCCGATCTTCTGGAGAAGCCATTGTAGGGGTAACTGAAACAATACGAACACCTTCAAGAAGAATATTGAAGTATTCCGCTTCCTGGCCTGCATCATTAATTTTATAGAATTTCAGTTCGCATTTAACTAAGCGCTGGCCCGTGGCTACTGCTTTATACAGGTATGGGGAGGAGGGGTCGAACTCTTTGGTGATCAGCATTGCCGAATGCTGGCGCGGGCCTGTTGGTTTACCGGTAAAATTATCGGTTGGTATGGATAAGTTATGGTGAAAACCCTTGAATTCGATGCTGTAGTCCCGGTGTTGAACATCGCAGCCACCTTTAATTAAAGCGCCGCCATCGTCGTAAAGCCACATGTTGCCAGGAATAGCCATTTCCACATCTCCGTGTTGTAAATCCATATTCTGAGTGTGGATTATACAGAAATAGCGCAGGAATTATACGGCAGGCATAAAAAAGCCGCTTACGCGGCTTCGGGATTAAACGTGGTCTGCTGGAGTCCCGCTGTGGATTTCGGCAAGTCTCAGCTATTCAGTTTTTAGATCCGTACAGAATCTCCCCCTCACAACTCCCCAAACACCAGCACCCCATCCCGGTCTACCAGACTTTCATAAACCCTCTCGACGGCCCCCTTCACCTTCTCCGTCATCGGATAATAAAACCCCACAATATCCGGCTGGATGCCAAGGAAAACCACCTCCCCCACATCCCCCTTCAGCTGATCCACCAGATAATTCAGCGGCATATTATGCGTCGTCATCATAAACATCTCGGCAATATCGTCCGGGTCAATACGGCGGATCTCACCTGGGTTGAGTCCCATATCCGTCGCATCCACAATCAGCAGCCGCGCCGGGCGCAGCTCGCGGATCGCGACCACGTCGTTTTCCGGCGCGCTGCCGCCGTCGAACACCACCCAGTCGCCGCGCGGGGCTTCCCGGCACATCTCGGCCAGCAGCGGACCGGCGCCGTCGTCGCCCATCATGCTGTTGCCGACGCAGAGTAAAACATCAGTCACGTTGCCTCCTCACCATCAGGTAGATGGCATTTTCCTGGTGAATGGCGTGGAGCATGCCCAGCAATGCTTCGCTCCATTCCTGCTGCTGCGCCGTCTGCCGCGCTATCGCGGCGTCAAAGGCGCTGGCCAGCATCACAATATGATTACTGTCGATGACAATCTCCCCGTAGCGCGGCACGCCCTCCATCTTGCGCCGCGCCTCGCTCCCCGCTTCGAGGGTGGCGATCCAGTCCAGATAGGCCTCCCACGGGCAGGTGAGCGCCGCCTCCAGGCAGTCGATCACCCCCAGATGATGGCCGATGGCCAGCCCGTAGTAGATCACCTGCTGGGCATCAGCAGGCGTGTTGTCATTCTGGTCAATGAACTTGCGGCTGAGCTGGCTGAATACCACCGTCTCACTCATCACACACGCTCCTGCCCGACCACCTCGAGGAGGTTACCCACGATCTCGTTCAGGCGCGGATCGTTCTCGTTTGCCAGCCAGCGGGCCACGCTTTCGTCGCCCTCGATCAGATGGCGCATAAAGTCGTCGGCGATCTGGCGGCCATAGCGGTAGCCTGCCAGGCGGCGGGCGGCGCGGTCGATGCGCACCCGCAGGGGCTGGACCATCTCCGGGTGCAGCAGTTCGGCGGGCTGGTTGTCCTGGCTGCCCGGCTCGCGGGCGTGGATTTTTTGCTCCAGCAGCCCCAGCGCCATGGCAAAACCGTAGAGCGTGGCGGCAGGCGACGGCGGGCAGCCGGGAATGTAGACATCCACCGGCACGATTTTGTCGGTGCCGCCCCAGACGCAGTACAGGTCGTGGAAGATGCCGCCGGAGTTGCCGCAGGCCCCGTAGGAGATGCAGATCTTCGGATCGGGGGCAGACTCCCACGCCCGCAGCGCCGGGGAGCGCATGGCGCGGGTCACCGCCCCGGTGAACAGCAGAATGTCGGCGTGACGCGGAGATGGCACCACCTTGATGCCAAAGCGCTCGGTGTCGAAGATGGGCGACAGGGTGGCGAAGATCTCAATCTCGCAGCCGTTGCAACCGCCGCAGTCCACGCGGTAGACGTAGGCGGAGCGTTTGATTTTTTTCAGCAGCGAGGCCTTCATGCTGGCGATGGACTCGTCCACCGTGACGGGGACCGGGATCCCCTGCTCGTTACGTGGCCCTAACAGTTCGCTCATCGTGTCGCTTCCTCCATTTCCCGGGTCAGCTGGATCTTGTCCGCCGGGGTCAGCCCCTGCAGGCGCTTGCAGTCCGGGCAGGTTTCAAAACTCTCGCGATGCGATTCGGCGCGCTGGTCGCCGTTGTGGCGCAGCAGGGCGATCGCGTAATCAATCTCTTTCTGCACCGCATACGGGCGCTTGCAGACCCGGCAGTGACAGATGTCAAAGCGCGACTGTTGCAGGAAATCCGCTTTGCTCCACACCGCCAGCTCATACTCCTGGGAGAGCTTAATGGCGGTGGTCGGGCAGACCTCTTCGCAGCGTCCGCAGAAGATGCAGCGCCCCAGGTTGAACTGCCAGGCCAACTGGCCGTTTTTTAAATCGGTTTCCACCGTCAGGGCATTGGACGGACAGGCGTTTACGCAGGCCGCGCAGCCGATACACTGCTGAGGATCGTGCTCCGGCTTGCCACGCATATTTTTGTCGACCGCAATCGGCTGGAGGGGATAGGACTCCGTCACCGTGCCGGTTTTGATCACTTTTTTGATAAAGGTAAACATGGCAAGTCCTTATTTCAGCGGCGAATTTTTGCGTTCAATGCTGTAGCGCTCCAGCTCTTTGTACGGCACCACCTGGCTTTTCTTCTTGCGCACGTCCACCACCGTCATGCGGTCGGTGCAGGAGTAGCAAGGATCGAGGCTGCCGATAATCAGCGGCGCGTCGGAGACGGTGTTGCCGCGCAGCATGTAGCGCAGGGTCGGCCAGTTGGCGTAGGTGGCCGCCCGGCAGCGCCAGCGCCACAGCTTCTGGTTGTCGCCGGTCATGCTCCAGTGGATATCGTCCCCGCGCGGCGCTTCGCTAAAGCCCAGCGCAAAGCGGTTCGGGATGTAGGTGAAACCCTCCACCATCAGCGCGCCGCCCGGCAGGTTGTCCAGGCCGAAGTCGATCATGTTCAGGGCGGTAAAGACCTCGTTGATGCGCACCTTCAGGCGGGAGATGACGTCGCAGCCCTGCTCGCTGTGCACTTCCATCGGCAGCAGGCCGTAACCGACAAACGGGTGATCGGCGCGGGTGTCGCGGGCGTGGCCGCTGGCGCGCACCATCGGGCCGACGTTGCTAAAATCGCGGGCGATCTGCGGGTCGAGACGGCCCACGCCGACGGTCCGCTGTTCGATGTTCGGCGTGCTCAGCAGAATATCCACCAGATCCTGCACCTCACGGCGCATCTGCTGGGCCAGCTGGCGGGTGGCGATCATGTCCTCTTTCAGCAGATCGCGACGGATGCCGCCGATCAGGTTCAGGCCGTAGGTTTTACGCGCCCCGGTGAGGATCTCCGCCATCTTCATGGAGGTCTCACGCACGCGGAAGAACTGCATAAAGCCGGAGTCAAAGCCGACGAAGTGGCAGGCCAGGCCGAGGTTGAGCAGGTGCGAGTGCAGGCGCTCCACCTCCAGCAGAATGGCGCGGATCATCTGGGCGCGTTCCGGCACCACGATCCCCATCGCGTTCTCCACCGAGGTGGTGTAGGCGGTGCTGTGAGCAAAGCCGCAGATGCCGCAGACGCGATCTGACAGGAAGGTCACTTCGTTGTAGCCCATCCGCGTTTCGGCCAGCTTCTCCATGCCGCGGTGGACGTAGAACAGGCGGTAGTCGGCGTCGATGATGTTCTCGCCGTCGACGAACAGGCGGAAGTGGCCCGGCTCGTCGGAGGTGACGTGCAGCGGACCAATCGGCACCACGTTATTTTTCTTGTCGCCGAGTTCGTTAATGAACTCGTAGGTCTCTTTGTCGGTGGTCGGCGCCGGACGCTGGCGGTAATCCATGCTGTCTTTACGCAGCGGATAGAGTTCGTCCGGCCAGTCATCCGGCAGCACCAAGCGACGCTCGTCCGGCAGCCCGACCGGGATCAGGCCATACATGTCGCGCACTTCGCGCTCGCCCCAGACGGCAGCAGGTACGCGCGGGGTGACGGAGGGGAACTCTGGCTTATCGGCGTCCACTTCCACGCGCACGGTGAGCCAGCAGCGGGTGCCCTGCTCCATCGACAGCACGTAATAGACGGCATAGCTGCCGCAGAGCTGGCGTTCATCGTTGCCAAAGAGCACCGACAGCCAGCCGCCCTGTTTGTAATAGAGGAACTCGACCACTTCCGGCAGGTAGTTGATTTTCACCGTGACGGTGATTTGATCTTTGGTCTGCCAGGCTTCATCCAGCACCACGCCTGGGAAGGCCTGGTGCAGTGCGGCGAGATAGTGTTGACCAATTTTTTCTTCAGACATGGGTATTCTCTACAGTCACGCCGCCAGCAAGGAGACGAAAGCTAAAAATGCCAGACCAAAACCGGTCCAGGTAATTCGTGAGGTGGCGTTAAAGCGCAGGCGCGCCATGCTGTTCTCGAACAGGGCGATCACCAGCACGCCCACGACCAGCTTGACCACTGCCACCACCACCGCCAGCAGCAGGCCGCCTGCGGAGAAGTGGCTCATCTGTCCCCAGGGGATAAACACCCCGACGAACATCTGCAGCACCACCAGCTGTTTCAGGCTGATGCCCCACTTGAGGAGCGCAAAGCCCGCCCCGCTGTACTCTGACAGTGGCCCTTCCTGCAGCTCCTGCTCCGCTTCGGCAAGGTCAAACGGCAGCTTGCCCATCTCGATAAAGGTGGCGAAGGCGCAGGCGCACAGAGCAAGGAATAGCGTTACGGTGTGCGCCGCCGGCCAGTGGTAGATGGTGGCGGTAACCGCGCTGATGTGGGTGGTGCCTGCCACCTGAGCGGCAACCCACAGACCCAGCAGCAGGATCGGCTCCACCAGTACGCCGAGCATCGCTTCGCGGCTGGCGCCAATCCCGGTGAACGGGCTGCCGGTATCGAGCCCGGCGATGGCGAAGAAGAAGCGCGCGATGGCGAAGAGGTAGATCAGGGTGATGAGATCCCCCAGCGCGGGCAGCGGTGAAGCGAGCGTAATCACCGGCAGCGCGCTGGCGATGGCGAACATCACCCCCACCATCACCAACGGCATCAGGCGGAAGACCCAGCCAGAGGCGGCCGGGGCCACGCTCTGGCGGCCCAGCAGCTTGATGAGATCGCGGTACTCCTGGAAGATATCCGGCCCGCGACGGGTATGCAGACGGGCGCGGGCCACGCGGGTGATGCCCGCCAGCAGCGGCGCTGCGGCAAAGAGCACCAGCGCCTGAATCAGTGCGTAGATCAAAGTCATGTTCAGGCTCCTCGGGAGATAACGACAACCACCAGCACCGCCAGCTCAATCAGGGCGATACGGTGGAACAACACGGCGGTGCAGTCGCACTGCCAGCCAGGGATAAAGCGAACCGGGTTAAGCCATTTGCGCAGCTTCAGCACCGGCGCGAAGGACTCCTTAACCGGCATGGCAAAGCCGTGGGCGGTGATGACCATCGACTGCTCGTGGTCGTAGCCGCACACCCAGGCAAAGCCGCGGGCGCGGTTCGCCAGGCGGTTGCCTTTGAAGAGCACCAGCACGATAAAGGGCAGCAGCAGCCCCGCCAGCAGCAGGAGGGTGATCATCGGCTGGGAGACGGTGTTTACCGTTCCGCCGTTCACCGGGAACAGGTGGCCAATCATCGGCAGAAGCCACGGCGCGGCCACGCCGCCCGCCACGCAGCAGAGCGCCGCCAGCACGGTGCTGGCGGTCATCAGCCACGGGGCGCAGCAGGCGTTTTCCGCCTCCGGGGTGCGCGGTGCGCCGAGGAATGTGACGCCGTAGACTTTCGCCATACACATCACCGCCAGCGCGCCGGTGATCGCCAGCCCCGTAGCCAGCAGTGGCCCCAGCAGGCGGGCAACAAAGGCGTCGTGGGTGCCGAGGTTAAAGAAGGACTGGTAGATCACCCACTCCCCGGCAAACCCGTTCAGCGGCGGCAGGGCCGCCATCGCCATCAGCCCCACCAGCATCGCAAGGGAGATGAGCGGCATTTTTTTGCCGATGCCGCCGAGCTTCTCGATGTCGCGATGGCCGGTGCGATACCACACCGCGCCCGCGCCGAGGAACAGCGTGGTTTTAAACAGGCCGTGGTTCACCAGGTGATAGAGCCCGCCGGTAAAGCCCAGCGCCACCAGCAGCGGGCTTTGCAGCGCGATGCCGGTCACCCCTGCCCCCAGGCCGAGCAGGATAATGCCGATGTTCTCCAGAGTGTGGTACGCCAGCAGGCGCTGGATGTTGTGCTCCATCAGGGCATAGAGTCCGCCGACAAAGGCGGTGATCATGCCCAGCACCAGCAGCAGCACCCCGAGCCACAGCGGCGGCAGCGCCCCGCAAAGCGCGATGGTCAGCATGCCGTAGAGGCCCACCTTCATCACCACCGTGGAGAAGAGCGCCGCGGCAGGCGCGCTGGCGTTCGCATGCGCCTGGGGTGCCCAGCCGTGCAGCGGGATCACCCCCGCCAGCAGGCCAAAGCCCGCCAGACCCGGCAGCCAGATGCTGGCCCCCGGCGCCTGGTCTGAGGCCATCGCCCCCATCGCCGCGAAGTCCAGGGTGCCGTAGTAGCGCCACGCCTGCCAGCAGGCGAAGGCCAGCAGCAGCGTCCCCAGACGTCCCAGCACAAACCAGAGCTTGCCGGACTGGGCGCAGCCGGTAAGAAACGCGCCGCACAGGGCCATGATCTCCGCCATCACCACCAGCCAGCCGAGGTTATCGACCATGATCGCGGCGACGGCGGCGGCCATCAGCAGGTTGGTCAGCAGGCCGTTACTTTTGGCCTGCGGGTGGCGATGCCAGGCGACAGTAAACAGGCTGATGAGCAGCGCCGGCAGGCCGATGGCGATAAGCCACACCGCCCGGATGCCGCTCATCTGGATGTTGACGTGAAGCCAGGCGATCTCCCCCGTCTGTGAAAGGTGCGGCGCGGCCAGCAGCGCAACTCCTCCTGCCGTCACCGCCAGGGCGCTGGCAATCGCCCCGCCAAAGCCGGTAATGGCGCCGCTGAGGGTGCGGTTGGCGCTGAACACCAGCGCCAGCACGGCGCTGACGAGGTACCAGCCCAGCGCCTGGTTAATTAACGAAAAAACAGTCATCAGCGCTCTCCTTGTTGCGACTGGAACAACGACAGATCGCCCAGATCCGTATTGATAGTGAGCTCGCGTTTGCGCTTGCTGGCGCGGGCGATATCCTGGTTATTCACCAGACGCAGGGATTTGGTCGGACAGGTGCGTACGCACGCCGGGCCGTCCGGATCGAAGTGGCACAGGTCGCACTTCACCGCGATGGCACGCACGCCCGGCACCCAGTCGAGGAACGGGCTGACGCGGGCCGGGGCTGGTGGGGCCATCGGCGCTTTCGGGGTGTTGCTGTTGGCGGGGATCGCCAGCGGGCGACTGCCGGCAAACTCAATGGCGCCAAACGGACAGGCGATGCCGCACAGCTTACAGCTGACGCACAGGCTTTCATTGAGCTGGATAGCGCCGTCAACGCGGGTAATGGCGTTGACCGGGCAGACCTGGGCGCAGGGGGCGTCTTCGCAGTGATGACAGAGCTGCGGCGCGGAGTCTTTACTGTTACGCATCACTTTCAGCCGCGGCTGGCTTTGCAGGCCATGCTGGCGATGGTTTTCTGAACAGGCCGCCTCACAGGTGTGGCAGCCGATACAGAGCGAGGGATCAGCAATTACAAAACGATTCACCTGGTTTCCTCTGGTGATAGTCATTTTTGACGAAAAACGGGCGGAAGTGTCATTTTCGACACCTGTCGACACCCGGCTCAGACCGCAGCGTGGTGCTGCGCGAGGACGGCGAGGGTCAGGGATTCGCCGCGCTGCGTTGCCTGCCAGATCGCGGCGTAAACCCCACTGATTTTATTCAGGAAATGGTTCAGCACCGCCTCACGCTGGTCGATGTTGATCTCGCCATCCAGCATGCCGTCGTCACCGAGGCGGGCGCGGCCAATCAGCACGCTTTCTGGGTTATCGCGCTCTTCAACGGTGTAATTGAAGATATGCCCGTTGAACGCCTGCTCCGGCGTGACGCGAATAAGGAAGTGGTCGAACAGCCAGAAGCCGAGCCCGCTGTCGGTGTGGCAGCCCACGGTAAGGTGCAGGCTGGCTTTAGAGAGGGTGATAGCCTGAATCAACGAATTGCCGTAGTGGTTCCAGTGGGATCGCAGCACCCGCTGCTGTCCGGCAATGATGGTGGCCTTCTCACTTAATTCGGAAAGTGTCATGTGACGTACCTGATGCGTAATGTGTAAAGAGTTCGCTCCCTTAAGCACGTTTCGTGCCATTTTTTAATTTATTGAATTTAAGTAAAATAATTTTTAAAGCCGTTGGGATCACAAAAAATGACATGTCATTTCGTCATCTTTGACCGTGCGCCGTGTCCGCTCTCGCCACCCTGCTGCTAAAAGATGGCATCAATATTGCTTAATCCGGCCAGACTTTACCGGGAACAGCACAATGCACGAAATCACCCTCTGCCAGCAGGCGCTGGAATTGATTGAAAAACAGGCTCACCAGCATCAGGCGAAACGCGTGACGGGCGTCTGGCTGCGCGTCGGCGCCTTCTCCTGCGTGGAGAGCAGCGCCCTGCAGTTTTGCTTTGAGCTGGTGTGCCGCGAGACGGTCGCCGAAGGCTGCGCCCTGCATCTCGAAGAGCAGCAGGCGGAATGCTGGTGTCAGGATTGCAAAGCGTATGTCGAGCTGTTGACCCACCGCGTACGCCGCTGCCCGCAGTGCGGCGGGGCGAACCTGAATATCGTCGCCGACGACGGGCTGCATATCACGCGTCTGGAAATTGAACAGGAGTAAACCATGTGTACCACCTGCGGTTGCGATCAGGGCAACCTCTATATTGAAGGCGATGAGCATAATCCTCACTCCGCTTTTCGCAGCGCCCCCTTTGCGTCAGCACACCGTCCGGCGCTGCGCATCACCCGCGTGGACGCTCAGGCTTTTACCCCGAAAGAACCTCTGGCGGGCCAGCTGGATTATGGCCACGGCGAGGCGGGCACCCATGCTCCCGGCCTCAGCCAGCGCAAAATGGTGGAGATCGAGATGGACGTGCTGGGCAAAAACAACGACCTGGCCCGGCGCAACCGCGCGCAGTTCAGCGCCCGCAACCAGCTGGCGCTGAACCTGGTCTCCAGCCCCGGCTCCGGTAAAACCACCCTGCTGACCGAGACCTTAAAACGTTTGCAGCAGCGCGTACCCTGCGCGGTGATCGAGGGCGATCAGCAGACGGTGAACGACGCCGAGCGGATCCGCGCCACCGGCACCCCCGCCATCCAGGTCAACACCGGCAAGGGCTGCCATCTCGACGCGCAGATGATCGCGGATGCGATGGCGCGCCTGCCGCTGGAGGATGGCGGCATTATGTTTATTGAGAATGTCGGCAATCTGGTCTGCCCGGCGAGCTTCGATCTTGGCGAGCGCCATAAGGTGGCGGTGCTCTCCGTTACCGAAGGCGAGGACAAACCGCTGAAGTATCCGCACATGTTCGCCGCCGCCTCGCTGATGCTGCTGAACAAGGTCGACTTGCTGCCCTATCTGAATTTTGACGTGGAGAAATGCCTCGCCGCCGCCCGGGAAGTGAACCCGGAGATTGCGATTCTGCTGGTCTCCGCCACCCGCGGCGACGGGATGGACGCCTGGCTCGACTGGCTGGAGGCGCAGCGATGTGCATAGGCATTCCTGGAAAAATCAGCGCCATCCATGACGGCATGCAGGCCAGCGTGGAGGTGTGCGGCGTACTGCGCGATGTGGATCTGACCCTTGTTGGCGATTGCGACGAAAACGGCCAGAGCCGTCTCGGCCAGTGGGTGCTGGTGCATGTCGGCTTTGCCATGAGCGTGATTAACGAAGAGGAGGCGCTGGATACCCTTGCCGCCCTGCAGAACATGTTTGAGGTGGAGCCGGACGTCGGCCCGCTGCTGTTTGGCGAGGAGCCCCGCTGATGCGCTTTGTTGATGAATACCGCGACCCGCAAAAGGTGATGCAGCTGATCGAGGCCCTGAAGGCCCGGGCCGGGCTGCTGGCCTACACCGCTGCCCGTCCGCTGCGCATTATGGAGGTGTGCGGCGGTCACACCCACGCCATCTTTAAGTTCGGGCTGGATCAGCTCCTGCCCGACAACATCGAGTTTATTCACGGCCCCGGCTGTCCGGTCTGCGTCCTGCCGATGGGGCGGATCGATACCTGTATCGAAATCGCCAGCCATCCGGAGGTGATCTTCTGCACCTTCGGCGATGCGATGCGGGTGCCGGGGCAAAATGGCTCGCTGCTGGACGCCCGCATGCGCGGCGCGGATGTGCGGATCATCTACTCCCCCGCCGATGCGCTGAAGCTGGCCCGGCAGAATCCGGATCGCAAGGTGGTCTTCTTCGGGCTGGGGTTTGAAACCACTATGCCCGCCACCGCCCTGACCCTGCGCCAGGCAAAAGCGCTTAACGTGCAGAACTTCTTCTTTTTCTGCCAGCACATCACGCTGATCCCGGTGCTGAAAAGCCTGCTGGCGCAGCCGGAAAATGGCATCGACGCCTTCCTGGCGCCGGGGCACGTCAGCATGGTGATTGGCACCCATGCTTACGACTTTATCGCCGCCGAACATCAGCGCCCGCTGGCGGTGGCCGGTTTTGAACCGGTGGATCTGCTGCAGGGGGTGCTGATGCTGGTGGAGCAGAAGATTGCCGGCATAAGCCAGGTCGAAAATCAGTATCGCCGTATCGTCCCGGAAGGGGGCAACGCCGTGGCCCAGGCAGCCATCGCCGAGGTGTTCGGCATTGAAGGCGACAGCGAGTGGCGCGGGCTGGGGGTGATTTCGCACTCCGGCGTGCATCTCACCGAAGCGTATCGTCAGTTTGACGCCGAGCGTTACTTCCGCCCCCGGGCGCAACAGATTTGCGACGATCCCGAGGCGCGGTGCGGCGAGGTGCTCACCGGGCGCTGTAAACCGGCGCAGTGTCCGCTGTTTGGCGGCAAATGTACGCCACAAAGCGCCTTTGGCGCGCTGATGGTCTCATCGGAAGGGGCGTGCAGCGCCTGGTATCAGTACCGTTCTCAGGAGTGTGAAAGTTGAAACAGATAACCCTCGCCCACGGCAGCGGCGGACAAGCGATGCAGCAGCTGATCGGCGAGCTTTTTATGCGCGCCTTCGCCAACCCGCTGCTGGACGAACAGGAAGACCAGGCCCGAATCCCGCTGCACGAGCTGACCGCCCACGGCGACCGGCTGGCCTTTTCCACCGACAGCTACGTGATTGACCCGCTCTTCTTTCCGGGGGGTGATATCGGCAAGCTGGCCATCTGCGGCACCGCCAATGATGTCGCGGTAAGCGGGGCGATCCCGCGCTGGCTCTCCTGCGGCTTTATCCTCGAAGAGGGGCTGGAGATGGCGACCCTTGAGCGCATCGTCACCAGCATGGCCGCCACCGCGGCGGCGGCGGGCATTACCATCGTCACCGGCGATACCAAGGTGGTGCCGCGCGGCGCGGCGGACAAAGTGTTTATCAATACCGCCGGTATCGGTTCGGTGCCCGAGGGGGTAAACTGGGGCATGCGCCAGATTGAGGCCGGGGATGTGCTGCTGGTGAGCGGCACGCTCGGCGATCACGGCGCCACTATCCTTAACCTGCGCGAAGGGTTAGGTCTGGAGGGCGATCTGCAGAGCGACTGCGCTGTACTGACGCCGCTGATCCAGGCCCTGCGTGGCGAGCCCGGCATCAAAGCCCTGCGCGACGCCACCCGCGGCGGCGTGAACGCCGTGGCCCATGAGTTTGCCGCCAGCAGCGGCTGCGGGATTGAAATAGAAGAAGCCAGCCTGCCGGTGAAACCCGCCGTGCGCGGCGCGTGCGAGCTGCTGGGGCTTGATCCGCTCAACTTCGCCAACGAAGGCAAGCTGGCTATCGTGGTGGAACGCCAGGCGGCCGAACGGGTGCTGGCCCGGCTGCGGGAACACCCTTTAGGCGTGAACGCCGCTATTATTGGTGAGGTGGTTGAGCACAAAGGGGTACGACTTACCGGACTCTACGGCGTAAAACGGTCGCTGAATTTGCCCCACAGCGAGCCACTGCCGCGAATTTGCTGATCCGGGCGGCGCATTCGTCTCTCATTTTTCTGGATACTCTGGATAAAACGCATGTCGTATACACCCACCAACGATCCTGTCGATCACGGATTGTTCGACATTACCCGTACTTTGCTGCAACAGACCGATCTTTGCGCCCTGGCGCAGGCGCTGACCCAGCATGTCCGGCAGATAAACCTCGCCGATAGCGTCCATATTCTGCTCTGGCAGTCGGAATCGCGCCGGGTTTATCTCTACAGCACCGACGAACAGGGCTGTGATATCCGCTACGAAGATGAGCCCCTGCTGGCGAGCGGCCCTTTCCGCCGCATGCTTTCCCGCCCGGACGTGCTGCACTGCACGGCGGCGACCTTTAACGAGACCTGGCCGCAGCTTGCCGCCCTCGATCGTTATCCCTCGTTTGCTCACTATTGCCTGACGCCCATCGCCGCCGATGGCCGCATCTTCGGCGGCTGCGAGTTCTTGCGCACCCAGGAGAAGCCCTGGAGCGACAGCGATTTTTCCCGCCTGCAAACCCTGACCCAGGCGGCCGGGCTGGCCGTGGAGCAGATCCAGGCGCGGCTGCACAACAGCGATAACTACGACCTGCTTTGGCGGGAGCGTAACGATTTTCGCCTGCTGGTGGCGATCACCAACGCCGTGCTGTCGAAGCTCGACCTTGATGAGCTGGTGTCGGAGGTGGCGCAGGAGATCCAGCGCAACTTCGGCATTGACTCTATCAGCATGGTGCTGCGCAGCGATCGCAAAGGGAAACTACTTGTCTATTCCACCCACTACCTCGATAAAGAGGCGCCCCTGCACGACCAGAGCGAGGTGGACGAAAAGGGCACGCTGTCTGAAAAAGTGATGCGCAATAAGCAGATGCTGATGCTTAACCTGCATCACCGGGATCAGCACGCCCCCTATGAACGCATGCTGTTTGATATGTGGGGGGAGCAGGATCAGACCCTGTGCCTGTTCCCGCTGATGTTCCGCGACCGGGTGCTGGGCACCCTGAAGCTGGCGCAGTGCAAAGCCCAGGTGTTTACCCCATCCAATCTGAAGCTGCTGAACCAGATTGCCGAACGTGTCGCCATCGCCGTGGATAATGCCCTCTCCTACCGGGAAATCAGCCATCTCAAGGAGCGGTTGATCGACGAAAACCTGGCCCTGACCGAGCAGATCAACAACGTTGCCACCGATTTTGGCGAAATCATTGGCCGCAGCAGCGCCATGATGACGGTAATGAAGCAGGTGGAGATGGTCGCCCAGAGTAACAGCACCGTGCTGATCCTCGGCGAGACCGGCACCGGCAAGGAGCTGATTGCCCGCGCCATTCACAACCTGAGCGGGCGCCGCGATCGGCGGATGGTGAAGATGAACTGCGCGGCGATGCCTGCCGGGCTGCTGGAGAGCGATCTGTTTGGTCACGAACGCGGAGCCTTTACCGGCGCCAGCGCCCAGCGCATTGGCCGCTTTGAGCTGGCAGACAAAAGCACCCTGTTCCTGGATGAAGTGGGCGATATGCCCATTGAGCTTCAGCCTAAGCTGCTGCGCGTACTCCAGGAGCAGGAGTTTGAACGCCTCGGCAGCAACCGCATCATCCACACCGACGTGCGGCTGATTGCCGCCACCAACCGCGATCTGACGCAGATGGTGGCCGACCGCGAATTCCGCAGCGATCTCTACTATCGCCTTAACGTCTTCCCCATCTTCCTGCCGCCGCTGCGCGAACGCCCGGAAGATATTCCCCTGCTGGTGAAATCTTTCACCTTTAAGATTGCCCACCGGCTGGGGCGCAACATCGACAGCATACCTGCAGAGACCCTGCGCCAGCTCAGCAGGATGGAGTGGCCAGGCAACGTACGCGAGCTGGAAAACGTGATTGAGCGTGCCGTGTTGCTCACCCGCGGCAATGTCCTGCAGCTTTCGATGCCGGATATCGATTTTCATCGCGCCAGCAGTGCCGCACCGGAGACCGTGGTGAGCGATATCCGCGAAGGCGAGGAGGAGTATCAGCACATTGTGCGGGTGCTGAAAGAGACCAACGGGGTGATCGCCGGACCGCGAGGCGCAGCCCAGCGTCTGGGGCTGAAACGCACCACCCTGCTGTCGCGCATGAAGCGCCTGGGGATCGACAAAAACGCCCTCCTTTGAGCAACCGGGCCGCAAACAGGTTAAGATAGCGCTCCTTTTGTCCACCGCGAGAAGAACATGCAGACCACCCACGCCACATTTCTTCTCGCCGGACAGATCATTCACCGCGTCACCTTCGAGCCCGCCACTTTCACCGAGGCCGATCTGCTCTGGCTGCCGCACCATCACCAGCTCTCTGACGCCGGACGCAAACGCAAAGCCGACCACCTGGCCGGGCGCATCGCCGCCTTTCACGCCCTGAACAGGCAGGCCATTCCCGGCATCGGCAGCAGCGGCGAACCGCTGTGGCCTGCCGGGGTGCGGGGCAGCCTCTCCCACAGCGGCACGCAAGCGGTAGCGATTTGCCGCGATAATGGCCTGGTGGGGATCGATTGCGAAGCGATTATCGCGGAAAACGAAGCGCGTGAGATTCAGGATGGCGTGATTGATCCTGCTGAAGCCCAGGTGCTGGCCGACTGCGGTCTTCCCTTCGCGCTCGCCTTCACCCTGGTGTTTAGCGCCAAAGAGAGCCTGTTCAAAGCGCTCTTCCCTCAGGTACAGGCGTGGATGGGGTTTGAATGCGCGCGCGTCACCTCCCTGACCGCCGATGCTCTGACCTTAACGCTGACCCGCCTGCTTCCTCCCTTCACACAAAATCAGGTATTTACCGCGCACTGGCTGCGTAAAGACGCGACGGTCGTGACGCTGATTTGTGATGAATAATTGCTCAGGATCGTGATCCTTTTCTCCTTTTAAACAAATTAGCTGCCTGAACCGTAGACAGTTTTATCAGGCAGTCTTATCGTTACATTGAATAATAAATCATTATTGAATAAATATTCAATGTGGAGAAAAAGAATGAACACGACCTTTGTAAAATCCGCTTTACTGGCCTCAATGATCGCCGCTTCCGGTTCCCTGTTTGCCGCCGATAACGGACTCATTGCGATTATTACCCCCTCACACGACAACCCGTTCTTCAAGGCTGAAGCCGACGGCGCGGCGGCGAAGGCAAAGGAGCTGGGCTACACCACCCTTGTCGCCTCGCACGACGATGACGTGAACAAACAAAACCAGCTGATTGAAACTGCCATCGCCCGTAAGGCGAAAGCGATCATCCTGGATAACGCCGGGGCGGATGCCACCGTCGGTCCGCTGGAGAAGGCCAAAGCGGCAGGCGTCCCTGCTTTCCTGATCGATCGTGAAATCAATAAAACCGGCGTGGCGGTAGCGCAGATTGTCTCGAACAACTATCAGGGGGCGCAGCTCGGTGCGGAGAAATTCGTCAAGCTGCTGGACGGCAAAGGGAAATACGTTGAGCTGCTGGGCCGTCCGTCGGACACCAACGCCCACGTGCGCTCCCAGGGCTATCACGATGTGATCGACGACTACCCGGACATGAAGATGGTGGCGCAGCAGACCGCCAACTGGAGCCAGACCGAAGCCTTCACCCGTATGGAAGCCATCCTGCAGACCAACCCCGATATCGTGGGCGTGATCTCCGGTAACGACACCATGGCGCTGGGCGCCGAAGCCGCCCTGAAGGCCGCCGGGAAGAACAACGTGATTGTGGTCGGCTTTGACGGCAGCGACTACACCCGCGACTCGATCCTGAAGAACGGCAACATTAAAGCCACGGTGCTGCAGCCAGGCTGGCAGCAGGCGCAGATGGCCGTTGAGCAGGCCGACTACTACCTGAAAAACGGCAAAGCGCAAAAAGATGAGAAGCAGCTGATGGACTGCGTGCTCATCGACGAATCCAACGCCAGCAAGCTGAACCTGTTTAACCTCAGCAAATAAGCGGAGGCAGTATGCGATTAACACAATGGGGCGCCGCGCTGACAGGCGCAGCCGCCCTGTTGCTGACGGCCTGCACCGTGGTGGATCTGGATGAGAACGGCAAGCCGATTATGCCTGCCGATCCCAACGCCAAAGCGAGCTTTGACAACCAGACCCCACAGCAGATCGCGCAACAAACCTGGCAGCCGCGGATCCTCGACGCCGCGAAAAATCATGCCCTGGACGCCAGCGCCCTCACCACCCAGCTGAACACGCCCGCAGCCACACCGCAGAGCGTCTTCGTGCGCCTCACCGGCAAGGTGGAGCGCGTGGATGTCAGCAACGCGCGTGAGCAGAAGCTGGTGATGACGGTGAACGGCCAGCCGATGGAGATCCAGAGCGGGCCGGTGATGCGCGGCAACGCCATCCGCGACGCCGCCGGGTTCCGCTTCGATGAATTTACCAACCAGGTTCAGTATGCCCAGCTCTCCCGCGCCCTCAACCGCGAGGCGGCGAAGCATCTGCCGAAAATCGACGACAGCTGGAGCGGCAAAAATGCCACCGTGCTGTTCGCCACCACCCTGACGGGCGGCAAGGCGAATGAGGCGGCAGCGCTGGAACTGAAACAGGAGACGCCGTGATGAGCGATACCCTGGCAGACGACATTATCCTCAGCACCCGCGGCATCTCGATGCTCTTTCCCGGCACCGTGGCGCTGGATAAGGTCGATTACCGCGTCTGGCGCGGCAAAGTGAATGTGATTATCGGCGAGAACGGCGCCGGGAAATCGACGCTGATGAAGATCCTCGCAGGCGTCCAGCAGCCCAGCCTCGGCGAGATGTGGCTCAACGGCAAACAGGTCTCGTTCGCCAGTACCCGGGATGCCGCCGCCCACGGCATTGGCATGGTGCACCAGGAGCTGAACCTGTTTGAGAACCTCAACGTGGCGGAGAATGTCTTCCTTGGCCGCGAGCTGCAAAAGGGGATAACGCCGATCAACGAGGCGGAACAGGAGGCCCGCACCGCAGAGCTGCTGAAGCGCCTCGATCAGCCTATCTCCCCGCGGGAGCTGGTGGGCAACCTGAAGGTGGGACAGCAGCAGCTGATCGAGATCGCCAAGGCGCTGGCCGAGGACGCCGACATCCTGATCCTCGACGAGCCCACCTCGGCGCTGAGTAAAACCGAGGTGGAGATCCTGTTTCGGGTGATCCGCGAGCTGACCCGTCAGGGGGTCTCCATCATCTATATCTCCCACCGGCTGGAAGAGCTGATGGCGATAGGTGATGTGATCACCATTCTGCGCGACGGCAAATTCCAGGCCGAAGCGAAGGTGCAGGATATCGACGTGCCGTGGATTGTGCGCGAGATGCTCGGCAGCGACCCGGTGAGTAACTTCCTTGAGCCGGGCCGCACCTTCGGCGCGCCGGTGCTGGAGGCGGAGCACATCACCTGCGTCAACGCTGCCGGGAATACGGTGGTGAATGACGTCAGCTTCCAGGTCAAAGCCGGGGAGATCGTCGGCATCTACGGCCTGATGGGGGCCGGACGCACGGAGCTGTTCGAGTGCATGCTCGGCACCGAGCGCAACTATCTGGGCAAGCTGTGGCTCGACAGTAAACCGGTGCCCCAGCGCTTAACCACCGCCGAGCGTATCCGCATGGGGATGAGCCTGGTGCCGGAAGACCGCAAACGCACCGGCATTTTTCCCGGCTCGTCGGTGGCCAGCAACCTGACCATCGCCAGCCTGTGGCGTCGGTTGCAGCGCGGCTTTGCCATTGCGCAAAAGGCGGAGCAGCAGGTCGTCGCCAGCACTATCGGCAACCTGTCGATTAAGGTCTCCACCCCGGAAGTAGAGATCCAGGCGCTCAGCGGCGGCAACCAGCAAAAGGTGGTGATTGGCCGCTCGCTGCTGACCAACCCGAAGGTGCTCTTCCTTGATGAGCCGACCCGCGGCATCGACGTGGGGGCCAAAGCGGACGTGTTCCGCATGATGGTGCAGCTCTCTGAGCAGGGGATCGCGGTGGTCTTTTCCACCTCGGATTTGAAAGAGATTATGGCGGTATCTGACCGCATTCTGGTGATGTCCGGCGGCAAACTGACCGCCGATATTGTTCGCGATCGGGCCGAAGAGTCGGCACTGGTAACCGCAAGTGCTCAGGGGTTCTAAGATGAAAACGACACAGTCTGTCGCGCTGGCGCCGCATAAAGGGGCCGCGCTTTCCCGGGAAAATGTTCTGCTGCTGTTGCTGAAAATGCGCACCTTCATTGCGCTGTTTTTGATTGTCGGCTTCTTCACCATGACCGTGCCGGGCTTTCTCTCCACCGGCAGCCTGGTGATCATGATTAAGCATATCGCCATCAACGCCTTCCTGGCGCTGGGGATCACCTTTGTGATCATCACCGCCGGGATCGACCTCTCCATCGGCGCCACCCTGGGGCTGTGCGGGATGATTGCCGGGTGGATGATCACCAAAGGCATTGTGCTGCCGATGTTTGGCATCGCCATCTTCCCGAGCGTGTGGGTGATTGTGCCCGTGGTGCTGCTGATTGGCGCGCTGATAGGGGCGGTGAACGGCTGGATCATCACCCGCTATAACGTGGCGCCCTTTATCTGCACGCTGGGCACCATGTACGTGCTGCGTGGCGCGTCGATGCTGACCTCCGACGGCCAGACCTTCCCGGGACTCTCCGGCAATCCGCAACTGGGGAATACCGGCTTCGATGAGATAGGCGCAGGCACGTTCCTCGGCATTCCGTGGGCCATCTGGATGATGATCGTGCTGGCGCTGGTGATCGCCTACATCGCCCGCCGCCTGCCCTTTGGCCGCCACGTTTACGCCATCGGCGATAACGAGCGCGCGGCAGAACTCTCCGGGGTGCGGGTCAAGCAGGTGAAAGTGCTGGTCTATACCCTGTCCGGCTTCTGCGCCGCCATCGCCGGGATTGTGGTCTCTGCCCAGCTGTTAGCCAGCCATCCGGCCAACGGCACCGCCTTTGAGATGAACGCCATCGCCGCGGTGGTGCTGGGCGGCACCTCGCTTGCCGGCGGCCGCGGCACTATTCTCGGCACCCTGATCGGCGCCTTCGTCATCGGCTTTTTAGCCGACGGCCTGGTGATGATGGGGGTGAGCGAGTTCTGGCAGATGGTGATCAAAGGGATTGTGATTATCGTGGCGGTGATTATCGACCAGATGCAAAACCGGATGCAGCAGAAAGCGGCGGTGGTGGCGCAGAAGGCGGTGATGGAAGGGAAGTAGCGACATTGTGCGGGGTTTATGCCGGGTGGCGGCTTCGCCTTACCCGGCCTACAAAAACGTTAACGCAATGAAATAATTAAAGATTTATAAAAGACATACAGCGGCTCCCTGGTCCGGCTGAAAATCGCCGAAGCGTTTCCGGAAGGCCGGGGCGAGGCGCAGGGACGCGCCGAGAGGGCATAGCCTGCATGGATGCAGGCTGGTGCCCGACCCGAAAGCCTGAAGGAATAAGCTGAGGACAAAATTGCCGGGAGCAATTTTGGACAGCGCTTGCGCTGGCCCCGAAGGGGTGAGCCCCAGGGACGGGGCGAACAATCCGCAAAGCGGCGATTTTCTTGCCGGGAGCCGGGATTGTTAAGGGGGCGGCGATAGCCCCCTTAACACGTTCACCGGTGACGTGGTTTACAGAGAAGCAGCGAACGCAAGGTGAACGGAACCAGCACCTCAGTCGCATGTTCCCCCTCACCCATCGGGCTTACACCCCTTTCAACAAACTCCGCGCCGTCGGGTAATCGGTGATTAACACATCAATATACTTCCCTTCCAGCGCCCCGCGAATGGCGTTGCGTTTCTCTTCCCCGCCCGCCAGGGCGATTACCTGCGGGCAGGCGCGGATCTGCGCCAGCTCCATACCAATCACCGGATCTTCTTCCGCACTCAGCACCGGCTCGCCTTTCGCATCGTAGTAATGCAGGCAGATATCCCCTACCGCCCCTCGTTCGGCCAGCAGTTTAAGCATCTCTTCGTTGTAGTAGTTGCCGGAATTTTTCAGCAGCTGCGACGGCTCCAGCTCGCCGATGCCGACGATCGCCACATCCACTTCGGCAAATTTGCTCACTACCGCCGCCACGTCCGGGCTGCTCACCAGCCGGGCGCGCTCCTCTACCGAGTGCTCAATACTTTGCGATGGCAACAGCCACGCCGGGCAGCCAAGATGCGCCGCCAGCTGCTGGGTAAGAATGGTCGCCTGCACGTTGCCGTTGGGACCCACGCCGCCCAGAAGCTGGATCACCCCCGCGGCGCGGATATTCTGCGGGTGCATCTCATCCACCATGCAGCGGATGGTGCTGCTCCAGGAGGAGATCCCCACCAGGTCTTCCGGACGCAGGCGGGTTTCGACATAGTGCGCCGCCGCGCTGCCGATGGCGTGCTTGATCTGGGCGTTGGACGGGTTCTCGCCCACGTCCACCACGATGGCCTGTCGAATGCCGTACTGCTCCTCCAGCGCCTTTTCCAGCGAGACAAAAATATTGGTAGGCTGAACGACGGTAATTTTGACCAGCCCCTCTTTCTGGCAGCGCGTCAGCGCCCGCGACACGAAGGATTGCGAGAGGTGCAGCAAGGAGGCAATCTCGGACTGCTTTTTATTCTCGCTGTAGTAAAGTGTGGCGATCTTCACCAGCAATCGCTGTTCATCCTGTTTCGACATAACATTCCCCTTAATCGGCTGTCGTTATTTTTATTCATCACTGAATATTTAACAAGCAAGCGCCTGCCCGATCCGCCAGGCAAATGTGATCCTTTTCTCCTTTCTTCGAAATTTGCCCGCTCAAACCGTAGACAAACCCCGGTTATGGCGCTGCACTCCCTGCTAAGGGGCCGACTAACGGCACAAGGCAGCAATAGCCAACGTCGGGTGTTTGTAGTGATTAGGGATGGTGAACTGGCCGAGGGCAGTAACTGGGAAGCCGCGTTCCATGCTATTTTTTCTGCTGGTTGTAACCCAATGGGCGGCTCCAGTCATCGTCATACTTGATATTCCCTTCGATATAAAACCACTCAATTCCTGAATAGGAAATTGCGATATTCTCCATCATTCCTGGCGTGCGAGAACCCGGGATATAAGCATGAGAAGCATTAACTGACATGATCACAATGCTTGTAAGCGTAATTCTGTAAATCTCGTATTCAATGCCAGCCTCGTTGATGTCGTAATAGTGTATTACTGCCTTTTGCAGCCGCTTACTTTGACAGACTGCAACCGCAAAATATGGCGAGGTTTTATCAATCTCTTTGTGCAGGGTAAAAGCGTTGTGTTCGCGCGAACCCATAAGTTTACCCGTGTTGCGGCATGTGTTCTGGTACACACCGTAACTGCTGTTCATAATTTCAATTGCACCCTCACGGTCCAGCGCCATACAACTGCCTTTGATCAGCTGTCCATTTTCATCATAGAGATACATATAAGCTGGTAATGACATCGTTATTTCCCTTATTGATTACTTGAGACGTTCCAGTCATTGTCGATAAAGAACACGTAGCGATAATTTGAACCATTAAGCGTGTACGACACGCCATAGGTATAACCCGGCCTAAGCATCAGGTTTAAACAGGAGTCTGGATAGGAGAGAGCAACGTGCTCATTAGTAGCAAATTCTTTGTATTCTCCACCCTGCATTGAAGAAATGTTATAGCGACTCAGGACGTCGGTTTTATCCACCGAAAAGCAAACATGCCCCTTATCAACGATGATCGAGCGCCAGGGGGCTGCACGATCGCCTTTACCACATCCGACAAGGGTTACAGATAACAGAATCAAGGATAAGTAGCGTTTCAATGCGGGAAACTCCCAAGCACTTTCTGATATCGAGCGATGAGTTTGAGGGTAGGCTCTGACGGGTCATAGTTTTTGAGGCGATACAGGTCGTTTCGATTACCGAATCCATATGTTTTCAGCAACCAGTAATCACTCACGATACATGCCTGATTTTCTATGCCATAGTCCATCAAATTTGGTTTATTAAGCTCATAGTTGTAATCAACAGCCCATGAGAATGCGCCACGCGTTCTTACCATCATCCCGCGCTGGTGTTGCCAGACATGCATCATTTCATGCAGAAATATGTGCTGACCGCCTATGCGATCGTTTTTGACGTGTGGCTGTGAAAAATCAGGCTCATACACCCCTTCCTGAAAATATATTTCGCCGTTTGGCGCCATGGCGACGTTGTTCGCCTGCATATTGAAAGGAAGATAGCTGCTGCGGTGAATCCATACTTCGTTATAACGAATACTAAAAGCGTAGAGCGTGCGAGCCAGATTAATTTCACCAAGGGTCAATAACCGCAGACCTCCGCGATTTATTCCATTCGACATATTATCCCTCCAATAAGAAGGATTTATCATAGCAACGGTTTAAAATTGTACAATTGTTTATGTGCTGAATAAAAATAGACAATACATTGGTCTCGTTTATCATATTTCATATCGCTAAGCGTTAAACAGAGTACCTTTCTATTTTTCGTTAGCATAGCTAATATTTAAACAATTCATATTGGTATTTAAACAGCCCATTAATCCGGCATGACTGAGGTCAACATGTTTTATTAGTCTGCCTTCGTAACCCTTTGAAATAAAAATTACTACAATTGCCTTAGGTCTTGCCAAATCATTTTCTCTAAAGCTTTTTACAGCCCTTATGTTGACCGGCGACCTTGCAAGGATGAATGTGTCCTTCTGATTCTTCGCCCTTAATTCCCCTCTCGACGCGGATCATTCTGAAACAACTGGCGTAAAAACAGTATTACGCAGCGGTATGGCGCACCACGATGCGTTATTCCGCTCCGCCCGCAGGGCAATCACCTGTGGTCAGGCGCGGATGTGCGCCAGCTCCATGCCGATGACCGGGTCTTCTTCCAGGCAAATGTGATCCTTTTCTCCTTTCTTCGAAATTTGCCCGCTCAAACCGTAGACAAACCTCCTGACTGGGCATATCTTACATTACATGAATAATAAATCAGCATTGAATATATATTCAAAGCGGTCATAAATCCCTGCTCTGACAGAGAGAACAGGGAAATAGCTTACCCGGCTGGAATAATTATTCACACTAGATTATAAATTCAGGAGGTATGTTATGAATCCGTTTTCGCTCTCCATCGCGGAGCTCGAAACCCGGGCGCGCTCGATTCGTCGTCGGATCATCGTGCTGAATGCCGAAAGCCCGGCGGGCGGCCACACCGGGGCCGACCTGTCGCAGGTCGAACTGCTCACCGCCCTCTACTTCCGCATTCTGAACTGCTCCCCGGCGCTTCAGGATAGCGATGAACGCGATATCTATATCCAGTCGAAGGGCCACGCAGTGGGCGGCTATTACTGCGTGCTGGCCGAGGCCGGGTTTATCCCCGTTGAGTGGCTCGCCACCTATCAGCATGCCGACTCTCACCTGCCGGGCCATCCGGTGAAACATAAAACGCCGGGCATTGAATTGAATACCGGCGCGCTGGGGCATGGTCTGCCGGTAGCCGTAGGGATCGCCCTGGCCGCGAAACGCAACAACAGCAAGCGCCGGGTGTTTGTGGTGACCGGTGACGGGGAGCTGGCGGAAGGCAGCAACTGGGAGGCCGCGCTGGTCGCCGCCCACTATCAGCTGGATAACCTTTTCATTATCAACGACAAAAACAATCTGCAGCTGGCGGGCTCCACCAAAGAGATCCTCAATACCGATCCGCTGGATGAGAAATGGAAAGCGTTCGGCCTGGAGGTGACCGCCTGCAACGGCAACGACATGGCGGACGTGGTCGCCACCCTGGAAGGGCTGAAGCCCAACGGCAAACCCCATGTGGTGATCGCCCACACCACCAAGGGCGCGGGAATTTCGTTTATTCAGGGACGGCCTGAATGGCACCACCGGGTGCCGAAAGGGGAAGAGATTGAACTGGCGCTGGAGGAACTGAAAGATGAGTAATAGCGAACACCTCGCCACGGTGATGGTGAATGCCTTTATTGACGCCGTTGAACGCGGCGTGGACCTGGTGCCGGTGGTGGCGGACTCCACCTCGACGGCGAAAATTGCCCCCTTTATGCAGCGTTTTCCGGGTCGCCTGGTCAACGTCGGCATCGCTGAACAGACTCTGGTGGGCGCCGCTGCCGGTCTGGCAATCGGCGGCAAGATCGCCGTCACCTGCAACGCCGCGCCATTTTTGATCTCGCGGGCTAACGAGCAGATCAAAGTCGACATTTGCTACAACAACACCAACGTCAAGCTGTTCGGCCTGAACGCGGGGGCCAGCTACGGGCCGCTCGCCAGCACCCACCACAGCATCGACGATATCGCCATCATGCGCGGCTTCGGCAATATCGAAATTTACGCCCCGTCGAGCCCGAACGAGTGCCGCCAGATCATCGACTACGCCCTCGACCATGTGGGCCCGGTCTATATCCGTCTCGACGGGAAAAACCTGCCGGAACTGCATGACGACAGCTACCGTTTTGCGCCGGGCAAGATTGACGTCCTGCGCAGCGGCCAGGACGTGGCGCTGGTGGCAATGGGCTCGACGGTACATGAAATTGTGGAAGCTGCTGCACAACTCGCGGAAGAAGGTATTGACGCCACTGTTATCAGCATTCCATCTATTCGTCCCTGTGATACCCAACAGCTGCTGGCCGCCCTCGCCCCGTGCAGGGCGGTGGTGAGCGTCGAAGAGCATAACGTCAACGGCGGCGTCGGCAGCCTGGTGGCGGAAGTGCTGGCCGAAGCGGGATGCGCCGTGCCGCTGAAACGGCTGGGGATCCCGGATGGACAATACGCGATTGCTGCCGACAGAGCGTCAACGCGGGCACGCCACGAGATTGATGTCGCTGGGGTGGTGAAGCACGCCCGGGAAATGCTGACGCGACAGGTTTGCTGAAAATAACAACAACATCTTACTGGAGAGAAAAGCAATGTCCCGAATTCCTCAACAACTGACAATGGGCGTGGTCATCGGCAACCGGGGGTTCTTCCCGAGCTATCTGGTGGCGGAAGCGCGCGAGCAGGCGATCGCCCTCTTTGGCCGTCTGGGTATCAACACCATTATGCTCGATCCCAGCCAGACCGAACTCGGCGGCGTGGAAACCCGTCAGGATGCGAAAGCCTGCGCCGAGCTCTTTCGCGCCCACCGCGACAGCATTCACGGCGTGGTGGTGCTGCTACCTAACTTTGGCGATGAAAAAGCCATCGCCGAGACCCTGCGTCTCTCCGGTCTGAACGTGCCGGTGCTGGTCCAGGCCGAGGAGGACAACCTCGATAAAATGGGGCTGGCAACCCGCCGCGACAGCTTCTGCGGCAAAATCTCCCTCTGCAACAACCTGCGTCAGTACGGCATTCCTTTCACCCTAACCACCCAGCACGTCTGCGCCCTCAACGGGGAGGTGTTTGAGCAGGATCTGAAGCGTTTCGAGCAGGTCTGCCGCGTGGTAAGCAGCATGCGCGGCGTGCGCGTGGGGGCCATTGGTGCGCGTCCGGCGGGCTTTAACACCGTGCGCTACAGCGAAAAATTACTGGAGAGACTGGGCATCGCCGTGGAGACGCTCGATCTGTCCGAAGTCTTTACCCGGATCAAAACCCTGCGCGACGATGACATCCGCGTGGATGAAAAACGGCGGATCCTGATCGACAACGCCGACGCCAGCCGCATTCCGGCCGACAAGCTGGTGACCATGGCGAAGCTGTTTGTGGTCATCAGCGAGTGGGTGGTTGCCAACGATATCGACACCACCGCCATCCAGTGCTGGACCTCGTTGCAGGAGAACCTGGGCATTAACGTCTGCTCGATCATGAGCGTCATGTCCGGCCAGCTGATGCCGAGCGCCTGCGAGGTGGACGTGATGGGGGCACTCTCCATGTACGCGCTGGCCAGCAGCAATATGAATCCGGCCTCCATTGCCGACTGGAACAACAACTTCGGCGACGAGCGCGACAAGTGCGTGCTGTTCCACTGCGGTAACTTTGCTGCCGAAAGCCTGGAATCCCCGCACATGGGCACCGCCGACATCATCGGCACCACGGTCGGGAAAGAGAACACCTGCGGCGCGGTGCATGGTCGCCTGAAAAGTGGCCCCCTCACCTACTTCCGCCTGAGCACCGACGATCTGACCGGGGAAATTAAAGCCTACGTGGGCCAGGGCCAGTCGGTGGACGATCCGCTCGACACGGTGGGCTGCCGGGCGGTGATCCAGGTGCCGCATCTGGAGAACCTGCTGAACTGGATCTGCCGCAACGGCTTTGAGCATCACGTGGCGATGAACCACTCCGCCAGCGCAGAGATCCTGCATGAAGCCTTTACCCGCTACCTCGGCGTCTCAACTTACCTTCATCGTTAAGGCTGGAGGCCGCTATGTCGGTGAACAAGGACATTATCATCGCCCTCGACGAGGGCACCACCAATGCCAAAGCGGTGGCGCTGGATGCCAGCGGGCATGTGGTGGCGAGCTTCTCCCGGGCGCTGGCGATCCAGACGCCCCACGAAGGCTGGGTTGAACAATCCGCCAACCTGCTGGTGGAGGCCTCTCTGGAGGTGGTGGCCCGCGCATTGGCCACCGTCGGGGTAGAGAGAGTGGCGGCGCTGGCGATCAGCAATCAGCGTGAAACCGTGGTGGGCTGGGAGCGGGCAACGGGCAAACCTATTGCTCCGGCGCTGAGCTGGCAATGTTCCCGCACCGCGGCCTTTTGCCACCAGCTGCGTGAGCAGGGCCACGGCCCGGAGATTAGAGCGGCCACGGGCCTGCCCATCGCGCCGCTGTTTTCTGCCTCCAAAATGCGCTGGCTGCTGGATAACATCCCCGACGGCGCAGCGCGTGCCGCCCGGGGTGAGATCTGCCTCGGCACCGTTGACAGCTGGCTGCTGTGGAACCTGACCCAGGGGCAGGCGTTTAGCTGCGACTACGCCAACGCTGCCCGCACCCAGCTGATGAGCCTGCACAGCGCCGACTGGGACCCGCAGATACTGGCGCTGTTTGGCATCCCCCCCGCGGCCCTGCCTGATATCAAACCTTCCAGCGGACTGTTTGGTTACACCCGCGGCGGCCCCTCCATTCCTGACGGCCTGCCGGTGATGGCGATGATCGGTGATTCTCACGCCGCGCTCTTTGCCCACGGTCTGGGGGCGGAAGGCTGCGTGAAGGCGACCTACGGCACTGGCTCGTCGGTGATGGCGCCGGTGGCCTCTGCCCGCAGCGAGGTGAGCACGCTGGCCACCACCGTGGCCTGGCACGATGGCGATACGCTGGTCTACGGGCTGGAGGGGAATATCCCCCACACCGGCGACGCGGTGGCGTGGATGGCGGACAGCACCGGGCTAAGCGAACTGTCGCAGGCGGAGCTTATCCATGAGCTCAACACCCTCCCCCGCTCGGTAGACTCCACGCTCGGCGTCTACTTTGTTCCGGCGCTGACCGGCCTTGGTGCGCCGTGGTGGAATGAAAACGCCCGCGGGATGATCCACGGCCTGAGCCGCGGCGTGAAGCGGGCGCACCTGATCCGCGCGGCGCTGGAGTCGATCGCCTATCAAATTGCCGACGTGGTGCAGGCGATGCGCGCCCATCCGGGCTTTGCCCTGAACGCGCTGATGGTTGACGGTGGGCCGACAAAAAATGACTGGCTGATGCAGTACCAGGCGGACCTGCTCGGCTGCCCGGTGATGCGCAGCGACGTGGCGGAACTCTCAGCGATGGGGGCGGCACTGCTGGCCCGTAAGGCGCTGTTTAACCTGACCACCGCCCAGCTGCGCCAGTATCTGCCGGAGCATGTCACCTTTACGCCGGATATGGCGCGTCATGTCCGCTTGCAGAGCCGCTGGCAGGCCTGGCAGCAGGCCGTTGCGCTGGTACGCCAATAAAAATGCCCCGTCCGGCTTATCACCAGACGGGGCAAAAAAACGGGTACCCGAACCAAACCGACAATTGGATAAGCGGGGATTGCTCCCCACATACCGCTACTTCTTCGTTTCGTAAGCGAGAACAGCTTTCACTTCTACATCACGCTCCTTAAAGCTCAGCTCACATAACGTTTCGCGAACCAGAAACGTGACGCCCAGCACAGTTAAAGCCAGCACCAGGATCGCCCAAAAGGCGTACTTGTTAAGCATGTCATTGCCTCCTTGCTAAGAAGAGGCTACCATCCAAATTGCTTAGGTTTGGGTAGGTAGCCCCGGTTGATGGAAACATCTCCGGGGCTTTTGCTTTCTGCATCTCCAGACCTGCCTGAGCTCAGAAAGCATCAGGCACCCGCCGCAATACTACGCTCGCTCAGGTGAAAAAACCGCCTTTTCACTGGTTATTTAGCCAGGTAAATTACTTTTTCAGAAAACGTTTAGATGCTGGCGTGAAGTACGTTAAATCGACGTCATCACCGGAGCAGAGTGCAGTCATGCCAGAGGCGTAGAAACGTCATTCTGTACTACCTTTTTCGTTTGACGAACCTGTACGCTGAGACGAGCTTCAGTTATCGGGGTTAGGCTGATGGTGCTGGCGATGAAGCATCAGGGCTTCCGCGATGATGTCCTGTTTGCTTTTACGCGTTTCGTAAGCGGTGGCCTGCACGTACTCACAAAGCTCTTCATCGATGCGTGCGCTCAGCATGGTTAACCGGGCATTTTTACTTTCACCTCGCGGTCTGCGCTTTGATGGATAACTTCTGATTTTGTCCACACTCCCTCCGCCTTAAGCATGCAGTTATTTCATGTCCTGAAATATGAAAGTCTGCTTAAAACATGTCAACATTCTAAATCTGAGACACATTTTGTTGAAGGCATGTTAAATCAGAAAGACTTTATCGATAGATTATTTTCAAATGAAAGAAAATGATATGTCTTACAATAGACAGATAGGTACAGTAAATTATGTTTGCGATTAGACTTCCTCAATAAGACTTGCATGATTGATAAAGTGGTCATCTTTACAAGGATGGTGCAAACTTCAGGTGCACCAGAGCGTTATGCGCCTCACGAAAATCATATTCAAAGAGGATGCGCCGATACCCGATGCGTTTGAGCTGAACGCTTTAGATAACCTCTACAAACTCAATCAACCCAAAAGACCAGGTAAAGACTATTTTATCTAGTAACAACCTTTTAAAAATCGTCACCAAATAACATTATTAAGACAATTAAATAAGTCACTAAAGTTTGACTTTAGTCAAATGAGTCAAGGCGCATAAAGAGAGGTAACCGGACGATATCATGCCCACCAAAGAGGTGGGCGGACCTGTTTATCCGTGGTGGTGATGGTTGTAGCGCGCCTCACGATCGTGCTCGCATTCCCGCGCCTGTTTCTGCCCTGTCCTCAGGCGGTAACTTCTGATCTGTTCTCCTGGCGCACGCCCGCAAACAGCCAGCGCCAGAAAAAGACCTTCACACCCGAACCCAGGAACATCGCCAGCCAAAGCCACGGGCTGTATTTGAGGCTGGTATGAATGACCTCCACCAGGTCAACGTGCAGATGATCGGCGATGGCATACTCAACAATTACCCGCGCGATCAGCATGGTTACCATCATGATCGTAATCGCGACTGATTTCCCGATATGTGGCAGGTAGCCGGACGCCCAGCGCCATAGGAAAGCGGTACTCAGGATAAATACTGTCAGCAACTGCAAGCCAATATCGAGGCCATATTCATGAGCCTGTCTGGAGATATTCAGCACGCCAGCAATAATGACAATAGCCAGAAGGATTTTTTTAATTATGCCCATTTCAAATTTCTCTTTTCAATTAAGCAAAGAATTTAATAATTAATTCACATCACCATGAATCAGGACGACATTCGACAAAGTCACGCCCTCCCACACCGCGCAGAACAAGGTTGCGCCAGCCGAAAAGGCTACGACCCACGGACATTTACAGACAGCTGGTTTATTTGCGCTGAGTGCTACCATCTGCGCAATTAATACCAGCGGGGCGATGATAAGGCGTTTTAATTCGGGCTGCTAAAGATAATAAATGTATACTTTTAATTGCGGAGTAATCTGAATAAATAATATTGTTAATAACAAAAGAAAATAAACGGCGCAGGGGCCCCTTTTCAGAGGCGCGCCTGCAATAAATTCACTGTTATGCCGTTTCGGGGCGAACGTGAAATGCCTCGAGGCGTTTGATCTGCCGTCCATCGTTATCAAAATTATCTGCGGCCAGCCAGCCACGCAGAGCCGCGTCCCGCTCCGGCCATTCGCTGTCTATGATGGAGAGCATATCGCTGTCGCGGTTACGGCCTTTACGCACCAGCTTCTGGCGCAGCCGCCCTTCCCAGGTAAAGCCCAGCCGCTCTGCGGCCCGGCGCGAGGGGATGTTCATCGAATCGCACTTCCACTCCAGACGGCGATAGCCTCGCTCAAAACCATATTTCAGCAGCAGCCAGATCGCCTCTGTGCCGAGCGGACTGTTTTTCATTTTGCGCGACCAGGTGACATGCCCTATCTCCACCGAACCCAGCTGTTGCTCAATGGCCATATAACAGACCAGCCCGACGGCGCGCTCGCTCTGGCGATCGATCACTGCAAAAGGCACCAGCGCCTTATCCTGCACTTTGCCCTGCACCCAGCTGGCGGTCTCTTCCACGCTGGCAGGTTGATTGCTGGCAAGCCAGGTCCAGTCGCTGTCGTCGCCCAGCGCGTAGGCCTCGAACAGATCGCTCGCATGCTGGTGCGCATTCAGCGGCTCAAGGCGGCAAAAACGCCCTTCCAGCACCCCACGCTCCAGTACACTGGCCCCCTGCCAGCCGGGAACAGGATCGTTAACCATCTGTCCCCAGATATTCATCTCCGGCACGCTGCTACCCCCTTTCTTTGTGAACGGTTTGTTATTTCACAATACAGGATTGTCTGCATAACAGTACTGCCGGGCGCGTTAATCGCGTAAATAATTCTTTATGCTGGGGATGTATCAGGAGAGAAGGTCGATGAGAGGACGGCGCTGCGCTTGCACGGGCCTGTGTTTCGCGCCGCCTTGATTTTCCATGCCGGGTAAGGCGCAGCCGCTACCCGGCAGGATGCAGATTACTTCAGGTTCTTGAGCATTTTCACCGTGGCATCCAGGTCAATCTCATCTTCGGAGAAGATAAAGGTTTTGCCCTGGAAGGTGGTGATAGCCAGTTTTCTTACCGTGCGCATTTCGCCCGCTTTGGCCGTTGATTTCGGCGCGATATTGCCCATCAGGCTCTTCACCGACAGCACGCCGTTCTCTTTATCAATCCGGGTTTCGGCAGGCTCTTCTTCGCTGTAGACCAGGTAAGATTTGATGGAGGTGATTTTATGGCGCTCGCCATCAAGGTAAATATATTTGCTCTCGGGGATCACCTTCACCGCATACGCCGACAACCCCTTGTTGTTGGTGGTCGGTTCAAACGTTACCGCGGCATCTTTCTTAATCAGATCGGGATTGGCGACCTTAATCACATGAAAATAGCGGTTATCGCCGTTTTCATCTTTGATAAATCCAAAGCCCTTATCTGCAAACCAGGTTGTGATTGTTCCGTTCATCGCCATTGCCGTTACCGCCTAATTAATCGTTACTAACTCAGTTTTTGCCGCGCGCAGTGTAAAGCACAACGCTTGCGCAGACTATGTCTTTCATGCAGGAACTACTCATTGCCCCACTGGTTGAGGAAATTAGCGATATCGTCAATGCGCTGGGTGTTGATGCCGGCTTCCACCGCCATCTCGGTCTGCGCCGCTTCGCTGATCTCTTCGTTATTCATCAGGCGGGTGATCAACAGCTGGAAATAGAGCGCCAGCGAATCACGCTCTGACTCGTTGACCGGCTCGGCGGCTTCCGTCGTGTACTCATCCACGATGTCATAATATTTAATCGGTACGTCGTTGCTCATGCGTTATCCTCAGGGTGTCAGTTGTTGCGAGGATTTTAGCATCCTCACAATATTTTTTCCGCGGGCGCCACAATAGACTTGCTCATGTTGACTCCGGTAATGCCAAAACCGCTGGTCTCGTAAAGATGCCGGGCACGGGTATTATCCCCTGCCACTCGCAGTCTGATCTCTTTAAAGCCCCTTTCGCGCAGATGCGCTTCAAAAACGCGAAGAGTCTGTTTACCCAGCCCCTGCCCCTGACAAGAGGTGAAAATATGAAAATCGTAGATAAACACTGAACGCATCATTGTATCGGGTTTATACCAGAGATAACCGACAGGCCTGTTGGTCTGATCTATCGGCGCAACAAGAGAGAGTAAAACGTGTCCATGCGTATTCACGCCTTCAGGAAGCATTTCGGCAATTTCCTGCTTCGCTCTGGCAAGAGAATCGTGTTGAGAGAGTCCGTAGTTTGAGGCGATCTCCTCGGCATAATCATTAATAAAATAGTCCAGATAAGCAGGATACTCATCCTCTGTCAGGGGTCGAAATGAGAACATTGCTTGCTCCTTAATGTTAATAATCAGGCCAATATTAATAGCGATAACGACTCTGGAGCGTCAAGGTAGACTGGGCCTGTTCCATAGGGAAAGGGAGAACCTCACCCGTTGTCTATACTCAACTCATCACAGACAACGGAGTGCGCTATGCCTTTACCCGATTTTAAATCCTCTGAACCCTACACCCTCGGCATCGAACTGGAACTGCAGGTGGTTAACCCGCCGGGCTACGATCTCAGTCAGGACTCTTCTGCGCTTATCGCCGCCGTGAAAGATGACATCAAAAGCGGTGAAGTGAAGCACGATATCACCGAAAGCATGCTGGAGATCGCCACCGGCGTCTGCCAGAACATTGACCAGGCGGCGGCGCAGTTTTCCGCCCTGCAGCAGAGCATTTTGCGGGCTGCGGCGGAGCAGCATATTCAGATTTGCGGCGGCGGTACGCATCCGTTTCAGAAGTGGCAGCGTCAGGAGGTGTGCGAGGACGAACGCTACAACGCCACGCTTGAGCGTTTTGGCTATCTGATTTTGCAGGCCACGGTGTTTGGTCAGCACGTTCATGTGGGCTGCCGAACCGGGGATGACGCTATTTACCTGCTGCACGGGCTGTCGCGCTTTGTGCCGCACTTTATCGCCCTGGCGGCCACCTCGCCCTATATGCAGGGGACCGACACGAAATTCTCCTCTTCGCGCCTCAATATCTTCTCCGGGTTCCCGGATAACGGCCTGATGCCGTGGGTTAACAGCTGGCAGGAGTTCGAAGGGCTGTTCCGGCGTCTGAGCCACACCAGCATGATTGACAGCATCAAGGATCTACACTGGGACATTCGCCCGAGCCCCCATTTTGGCACCGTGGAGGTGCGGGTGATGGACACGCCGCTGACCCTCGCCCATGCCATTAATATCGCGGGGCTGATCCAGGCCACCTCCCACTGGCTGCTCACCACCCGGCCTTATAAGCACCAGGAGCGGGATTTTTTACTCTATCGCTTTAACCGTTTTCAGGCCTGCCGCTACGGGCTGGAGGGGATCCTGACGGACGTCCACACCGGGGAACAAAAAACCATTGCAGAAGATCTCGCCTGGCTGCTGGAGCGCGTCGCCCCTTCTGCGCAGAAGCTTGGGGCGTCGAGTGCGATTGAAGACATCGCCCGAAGCCTGAAACAGGAGAAGAGCGAGGCTCAGCGCATGCGGGACTTTATCGCAGACGGCGGCTCGCTCATCTCGTTAGTGCAAAAACAGTGCGAGGTTTGGGCGACCAGCCCGTAATCGCTCTGTTTTAACCTCCAAAGCGATCTTCTGAGGTGTGATAGCTTCCCCCTCTCCCTTTGGGAGAGGGGCAAACGTTATACCGCCTTACGGAACCTGCGGGTCAGTCGCTTCTCGATTTCGACGATGAAGAACATCGCGCCCGCGGTCGCCAGGGTTACACCCCAGTAGCGCAGCGGCAGCGCTTCGGTGCCGAACAGCATCTGCATAAACGGCAGGTAGATAATCGCCAGCTGCAGCAGCAACAGCACGCCCGTCACCAGCCAGATGCCTTTGTTCGCCAGCAAACCGCGGTTCAGGGAGAAGCCTTCGGTGTTGCGGCAGTTAATCATGTAGACCCACTGGGCGCAGACCAGCATCTGCAGCAGCACGGTGCGAATGAACTCCGCGCTGTGGCCGCGCGGAGCCAGCCAGGCTTCCAGCGCAAAGGCGGCGACGGCGATCAGGGTGCCGACAAAGGCCACCCGCCAGACGGCATAACCATCCATCACGTGCTGCCCGGTCTGACGCGGCGGGCGACGCATGATGTTGCGCTCGGCGGCCTCAAACGCCAGCCCGAAGGAGAGCGTGGCGGAGGTCGCCATGTTCATCCACAAAATCAGCACCGGCGTCAGGGGAATGATGTTCCCCGCCAGCAGGGCAATCACAATCAGCAGCCCCTGCGCGAGGTTGGTCGGCATGATAAACAGAATGGTCTTCTTCAGGTTGTCGTAGACGCGACGCCCCTCTTTCACCGCGCTGGCGATAGTGGCGAAGTTGTCGTCCGTCAGGACCATATCCGCCGCCTCTTTGGTCACTTCCGTGCCCTTGATGCCCATCGCGATGCCCACGTCCGCCTGGCGCAGCGCCGGGGCATCGTTTACACCGTCGCCGGTCATACCGACGATTTCACCTTTCTCCTGCAAGGCTTTCACCAGACGCAGCTTATGCTCCGGGCTGGTGCGGGCGAAGATATCGTACTCCACCGCCGCTTTTGCCAGCTCGCTATCATCCATCTGTTCCAGCTGGGAGCCGGTCACCGCCTGGCCACTGTTGGCGATCCCCAGCATCTGGCCGATACTCATGGCCGTCTGCGGGTGATCCCCGGTGATCATCTTGACGCGGATCCCCGCCTGCTGGCAGGCATGAATGGCGTCGATCGCTTCCGGACGCGGCGGATCCATCATCCCGGCGATACCGAGGAAGATCAGGCCGTGGCTGAGGTCGTCGTGGGTTAACGTCTGCTCACCGTTCGCCGGTTTGTACGCCGCCGCCACCATACGCAGCCCCTGACGCGCGTAACGCTCCATCTCAGCTTCCCAGTAGCTGCGGTTGAAGGCTTCGGCGCCATTGCGGGTCTGCTGCTGCGCGCAGAGAGCGAAAATAACGTCCGGCGCGCCGGTGATGAGGATCTGCTCCTCGTCACCTATCCGATAGTGGGCGCTCATGTACTTGTACTGGGAGTCAAACGGGATCTTGTTAATCAGCGTGGTCGTTACCGGTGCCAGCCGCGCTTTGGCCGCCAGTACCTTCAGCGCACCTTCGGTCGGCCCGCCGGTGATACGCCACAGGCCGCGCTCGTCCTGGATCATCTGGCTGTCGTTACACAGGTCGATGGTGCGCAGATAGTGCTCCAGCACCGTACCCGGCTGGATCTGCACCGGCTCGTCGCTGCCCTCCAGAGAGATGTTGCCTTCCGGGGCATAGCTGTCGCCCTCAACGCGGTAGCAGCTGTCGGCGGTGATGATCGCCTTAACGGTCATCTCGTTCATGGTCAGGGTGCCGGTTTTATCCGAGCAGACCACGGTCATCGCCCCCAGAGTTTCTACGGTGGGCAGTTTACGGATAATAGCGCGCTTGCGGGCCATCGCCTGCACGCCCAGCGACAGGATAATCGAGATAATGGCAGGCAGACCTTCCGGAACCGCCGCCACGGCCAGGCTAATCAAAGAGAGCAGCAGCTCGCCGAGCGGCATGTCGCGCAGCAGCAGGCTAAAGACGAACAGCGCGGCCATCATCGCCATGATGATCCCGAAGATGGCCTTGCCGAGTTTGTCCATCTGCACCAGCAGCGGAGTGCGGTGCTTTTCAATCCCGGCCATCATCTGATTAATGTGGCCCAGCTCGGTCTCCAGGCCGGTGGCAATGACTACCCCAACGCCGCCGCCTGCGCTCACCGTGGTACCGGAGAAGACCAGGTTGGTGCGGTCGCCGAGCGGTAATTCCCCGTTCAGCGGCTGGGTATGTTTATCCACCACCGTCGATTCGCCGGTGAGAATAGCCTCTTCAACGCGTAAATTATGCGCCTCAATTAAACGCATATCGGCCGGAATACGATCTCCGGCACGCAGAACAATAATATCCCCGGGAACTATTTCAGTTGTGGGTATTGTTTCATGATCGCCATCACGAATAACACGGGCATCGCTGGCGAGCATATTCCGGATACTGCTCAGTGATTTTTCGGCGTTACTTTCCTGAATATGACCAATTAACGCGTTAATGACCGCCACCCCCAGAATAACCAGGGTATCGATCCAGTGGCCCATTATTGCCGTTAATAGTGCAGCGGCCAGCAATACATAAATCAGCACATCGTTAAAATGGGCCAGAAAACGCAGCCAGGCTGGTCTGGCTTTCTTCTCCGGCAGCGCGTTGGGGCCATGCTTGTCCAGTCGCGCCTGTGCTTGCGCGCGGCTCAGACCCGCCGCGGTGCTCTGCTGCGCGGCAAGCGCCTGCTCTACGGTCTGCTGATAGGCCATGTCTGGCGTGGTGGGCGGCGGCGTCTGGGTGTGGTGCATTTTGGTCATATTTCAGCTCCTTCAGATTGCGGTGAGCAAAAGCCTGAATTCCATATCTGCTTTTATAAATCTGTCGACAATATTGGGTTGTCAGGAAAATTAATTTATCGCACTATTATTGTTGTCGGCGGCATTAAACCGGTAACGTTTCATTTCATCAGAGCGATTTTTACAAATTATTTCTAAACCGAAACTAAACGAGAGGGAACCATGTTTGGGATTTATCGCGGACGACGCCTGGCGTTATATATTTTTGTTGCCATTGTTATTGCAACGTTAATTGGAATGAGTACCTATACCTTTGTAAAACTATTCGCCGGAGGCTGACAATAATTGACATTAACGCAGGTTAATTGAATAGAGATTTTTCTGACGGGGAAATATTAGCGAATTAGCGGACCATTATTTATCTCGCCTGCGTCTGACGGTTGATATTGCTTTACGAAGCCCTATCCGTGACAATGTTATTTTTAACTGACGATTAACATAATCATGAGACACCCGTTAGAACCGCTGTTAACGGCAGGCGGCATTTTGTTGATGGCCTTTCTCTCCGTTCTGTTACTGCCTGCGCCGTCGCTGGGGCTGGTGGTGGCGCAAAAGCTGATGACCCTCTTCCATCTGATGGATCTGAATCAGCTTTACACCATCATCTTTTGCCTGTGGTTTTTACTGCTCGGCGCCATTGAATTCTTTATTCTGCGTTTCATCTGGCGCCGCTGGTTTGCGCGTTAAGTCTGCTGTTAATGCGCGCGACTGTGGTTATCCTTGCGATACGCCCCAGGCGGCTGGTTAAAGGTGCGGGTAAAGACGCGGGTAAAGGTCTGCTGGGAGTCAAAGCCGTAACGCAGGCAGATATCGTAGACCTTTTCGTCTGATTCACGCAGATCCCGCGCCGCCAGCCGCAGCTTACGTTCGCGAATATAGCGCCCCAGACTCTCGCCTTTATACTGCATAAACAGCCGCTGTAAGTGCCATTTGGAGTAGCCCGCATGTCGGGCGATATCCTCGATACGCAACGGCTGATGAAGGTTGTCGTCGATCCACTCGACAATGGTGTCGATAACCTGAGCGGAAATAGTCATGCTGCTCTCCCCCTCTGCTCTTCGATTTAACATTATTCCCACCACGCACGAAATTGTTGCGTGGCATCATCTACCCTGACCGGCTCACCGAGCTCCGGAGTCAGCAGGCGATATTTTTTATCCTTGCTGGCCTGCGTAAGCTGGATCAGTGGGTCGTTCCAGGTGTGTTTTGCCAGCACAAAGCGCCCGGAGTGGCCCGGTACTACCGCGCTGGCATTAAGATCCGCCGCCGCCTGCGCCGTTTCGGCAGGCTGCATGTGGATGTACTTCCAGTCCTGGTCATACTGGCCGTTCTCCATGATCGCCAGATCGACGGCGCCGAAGCGCTCGCCAATGGCGCTAAAGTGCGGGCCATAGCCAGAATCACCGCTGTAGAACACTTTCGTCTCTGGGGTGACAAACATAAAGCTGCCCCACAGCGTCTGGTTGCGCTTGAGCCCGCGCCCGGAGAAGTGGCGCGCCGGCAGGACATGTACGGTGAGATCGTCGCTGATCCGCACCGACTGCTCCCAGTCCCGCTCCTCAATGATCGAGGGTTCCATCCCCCAGTAGCGCAGGTGCGATCCCACCCCGAGCGGCGTGACCACGCGCTTCACTTTGGGCAACAGGGCTTTGATGGTGGCGTAGTCGAGATGATCGTAGTGATCGTGCGAGATAATCAGCAGATCGATATCGGGCATCTCTTCGGCACGCCACGGGTCCTCCCCGGCAAAGGCTTTATTGAGAAAAGAGAAAGGTGCGGCATAGTTGCTGAATACCGGATCGATCAGAATGCGTTTGCCTGCCAGCTGCAGATACCACGAGGAGTGGCCGAGCCAGACCAGCGTCTCTTGATCCAAGGGCAGCGTGGCCAGATCGGTTTTCACCAGCGGCAGCGGCTGGGCCGGACGTGCGTTCTCACGCTTCGTCACCAGAAAATCCCACCACGCCGCCAGCATGTTCTTATTGCCGGTAAAGCCGGGCGTCGGCAAGGTGTTATGGAACTGGCCATCGCGATACTGCGGCGAGGCGGCAAACTCATTCAGCTGCGCGCCCTGTGGCGGCTGGCCGAACCCGGCATTGAGTACAAACGGCAAACTCGCCGCGGATGCAATCATCATCACTACCACCACGCTAACAATAAAACGCTTTTTCATATCCCGACCCGAATTCGCGCCCCATCCGATGGCCTGCGCGGGCAAAACTTGATTATGAGTGAGTAAGCACTCATTATAGAAGTGATGCGAAAGTCGTCAAGACGTTTTAAGATCTTTGACATTCCGCGTTGCAGCCCCACAAAGGGCATGATTCAATCGGGGTTTTTGCACATTACCTGGAGGAAATGCAGTGGCTCGTCCGAAAAGTGAAGATAAAAAACTGGCGTTGCTGGACGCGGCAACCACCGCGTTTGCCCAGTCCGGCATTGCGGCTTCTACCGCGTTAATCGCCCGCAGTGCAGGCGTGGCAGAAGGCACCCTGTTTCGCTATTTCGCTACCAAAGACGACCTGCTTAACGCCCTCTATCTGCACCTGAAACAGGATCTATGCCAGACCATGCTGGCGAATATGGATCGCGCCCTGACCCAGCCAAAAGAGCATACCCGCAATATCTGGAACAGCTACGTTGACTGGGGGATCCGCAATCCGGTGGCCCACGGCGCCATCCGCCAGCTTGGGGTGAGCGAGAAGATCAATGCCGAAACTGAGCAGGCGGTGCATGAGATGTTCCCGGAGCTGCATGAGCTGTGCCGTCGCCATATCCGCCCGGTGTTTATGTCGGAAGAGTTCCGGCTGTTTGGCGACGCGCTCTTTTTATCCCTGGCGGAGACCACCATGTCCTTCGCTACTCGCGAACCGGCCCGCGCAGCCGAATTTAAGGCGCTGGGTTTTGAAGCGATGTGGCGGGCGCTGGCCGAAGAGGATAGCGATGGACAGTAAAACGCTCGCCGCCTGTGCAAAACAGGTGGCGCTGGAGCTGCCCTTTACCGAACACTGCTGGCCGTTCGGCCCGGACTACGATGTGTTTAAGGTCGGCGGCAAGATTTTTATGCTGATTGGCGTCGCGCGCGGACGCCAGCACGTAAGCCTGAAGTCCGACCCGCAAAAATCGCTGCTCAACCAGCAGATCTACCGGGGCATTGAGCCTGGCTACCATCTGAATAAAAAGCACTGGATCTCGATTTATGCGGCGGAGGATATCACCCCTGAGCTGATCGCCGATCTGGTCAATGATTCGTGGCATCTGGTGGTGGATAAGCTGCCGAAAAAAGAGCAAAAACGTCTGCGTCCGGGCCCTTAAGCGCTCGGAATGCCCTTACCTTTGTTCCTTTCCCTTTGTATCATTTTCCCTTTTGCATTAAACCCCAGGAGTCGTTATGGATATCATCTCTGTTGCCTTAAAACGTCACTCAACAAAGGCCTTTGATCCGAGCAAAAAATTGACTGCCGACCAGGCGGAACAGATTAAAACTCTGCTGCAGTACAGCCCGTCGAGCACCAACTCGCAGCCGTGGCACTTTATCGTCGCCAGCACCGAAGAAGGCAAAGCGCGCGTGGCGAAATCCGCAGCCGGTGGCTTTGTCTTCAACGAACGCAAAATGCTGGATGCCTCTCACGTGGTGGTGTTCTGCGCCAAAACCGCGATGGACGATGCCTGGCTGAACCGCGTGGTGGATCAGGAAGAGGCCGATGGCCGCTTCGCCACCCCGGAAGCGAAAGCTGCTAACCACAAGGGCCGCACCTTCTTCGCCGATATGCACCGTGTCGATCTGAAAGACGATCATCACTGGATGGCAAAACAGGTTTACCTGAACGTCGGCAACTTCCTGCTGGGCGTGGCCGCAATGGGCCTGGACGCCGTGCCAATTGAAGGCTTTGACGCCGCCATCCTCGATGAAGAGTTTGGTCTGAAAGAGAAAGGCTTTACCAGCCTGGTGGTCGTGCCGGTCGGGCATCACAGCGTGGAAGATTTCAACGCCACGCTGCCGAAATCGCGTCTGCCGCTGAACACGATTGTGACTGAGTGCTAATGATTACTGGCACGCTGGGTTCCGGCGTGCCTGTTTTCAATAGAGCGTAATCTGCGGATGCTTAACGCCGCACACCAACGCGTAACGCGTTAAGGTATCCAGACTCGCACGGGTAATATTGGCTTCCATTCGGGAGACGGTTGGCGCGCTGACCCCCATGCGCTCCGCCACCTGAGCACGCGTCAGTCCAGCCTGTTTGCGCCACTGTGCCAGCATCTCCTGTAGCCGCGCCTTACGCTCTTCGGCGTCAAAGGCAGCCTGCACATCTGAATCGCTTAACAGCTCCGCTCTTAACGTATCCCAGTCAATGATCTTCTTGCTCATCCAACATCTCCTGTTGTCTTTTCAGTGCCAGACGGATTTCAGCAGAAGGCGTTTTCTTCGTCTTCTTGATAAATACACGCAGCAGATAAATTGTTTTTTCCCGCTGATATATATAGATCCCGCGACTATGAATCAGACCGACGGTTCTTATTTCAAACAAACCATGGGGTAATGGCTCGCTGTCGGGCTCCCGAAGCGCCGTTGGGTTAGTACGCAATTTATCAAGCTGACGAATCAGCTTCGCCTGTACGCCTGCAGGCAACGAGAGGATCTCTTCTCTGACTGCCTGATGAACGATAAGTCTGAACACGATTTTTCATCCCTGGAGATATTAGCATGTAAGGCAATTTGCATTAAAGGCTAATTTTGCCTTTCGTGATTTACCTTACACCCTTATATCCAGGTCAGACCGGTGTGACTTCTATTCCCTGAAAGCCCCTCGCAGAAATTATTTCTGTGCAGCCAGCCACGCCATTGCCCTCTCTCCCGCCTCATCCACCGGCAGATAGACCAGCAGCCGCGAGCCGTTGCGCGGGGCGGAGTACCAGTACATCTGCTGGAGATGAAAATCCCCCAGTTCGGGATGGGTAAAGAGCTTGAGCTGGTTTTCCACGCCGCGCACGTCGTTGCGCTGGTGCCACAGACTTTCAAACTCCTCAGATACCGCAAAGAAGCGTGCCAGTTTGGCCTCCCACTGCGGGTCGCCCCGGTGCTCGGCCATCGCCGCGCGAAAATAGGAGACAAAAATCGGCAGTACATCGCCGCGCTTGCCCAGCCGGGCGCGCCACGCCGGATGGGTGAGGAAGAGATAGATACAGTTGCGATCTTCCGGCGGAATGGCGTTAAAGTCGACGCCCATCAGATGACCGAAGCTGTCATTCCACGCCACGATATCGAAATTCGGTTTCTGAATGCTGGCGGGTTTTGGCATCAGAGTATCGAGCAGACGTCGGGTGCCTTCGCTGATCCCCTCGCAGTAGACCGCCTGCGGCGCTTCGCCCGGCGGCAGGCCAGCCAGCAGAAAGAGGTGGCGGGCTTCGGTCGGGGTACATTGCAGCGCTTTCGCCACCGCCGCCATCACCGCGCTGGACGGGTTTACATTCCTGCCCTGCTCGAGCCAGGTGTACCAGGTGACGCCCACATCCGCCAGCATGGCCACCTCTTCACGCCGCAGGCCCGGCGTGCGGCGGCGACCGCTGCGCGGCAGGCCAAGACGCTGCGGGTCGAGACTTTCGCGTCGGGCACGTAAAAAGGCGCCCAGCTGTTTACGGGTGTCATCCTGGAGTGCGGTGACCGGTTCAGACATCAGCGCCATAGTGCCCCCTGCATAGTAGTGCCAGTACCAGTATAAGCAAGAACTGGTACCCGTTTATCAGATGGTTGATGCTACGACCATCTGATGAATGACGCAATGGAGTCACCATGAATAGGTCAGTTGTTTCACCGGGCCGGGCAGGCCTGATATTGCTGTTAACCGGCCAGATGCTGCCGCTGATCGATACCTCGATCACCAACGTGGCGCTGGATTCCATCACCCACTCGCTGCACGCCACCGCCACCGAGCTGGAGCTGATTGTCGCCCTCTACGGGGTGGCCTTCGCCGTCTGTCTGGCGCTCGGCAGCAAGCTGGGAGATAACCTCGGGCGCCGCCGTCTGTTTATGTGGGGCGTGGCGAGCTTTGGCCTGGCCTCACTGCTGTGCGGCGTGGCAGGCAATATTGAGCAACTGCTGGCCGCACGCATCGTGCAGGGCGCGGGGGCTGCGCTGATCATGCCGCAGATCCTCGCCACCCTGCATGTGACGCTGAAAGGCACCGCTCACGCCAGAGCCATCAGTCTGTTTGGCGGCATCGGCGGGATTGCCTTTATCGTCGGGCAGATGGGCGGCGGCTGGCTGGTGTCGGCGGATATCGCCGGGCTGGGCTGGCGCAACGCCTTCTTTATCAACGTGCCGATCTGCCTGCTGGTGCTGGCCCTGAGCCGTCGTTTTGTTCCGGAAACCCGTCGCGATACGCCGTCGCGCATCGACTGGCCGGGCACCGCGCTGCTGGCCGCGATCCTCTGCTGCCTGCTGTTCCCGATGGCGCTGGGGCCGCAGTGGCACTGGTCCTGGCCGCTGAAGGCGATGCTTCTCGCTATTATTCCGCTGGGCTGGTTGATGGTGCTGAACGCGCGTAAAAAAGAGCGGGAGGATGCCCACCCGCTGATCCCACCGCGTCTGATGCAGCTCGGCAGCATTCGCTTTGGCGTGCTGATTGCGCTGCTCTTTTTCAGCGTCTGGTCCGGGTTTATGTTCTGCATGGCGCTGACCATGCAGACCGGCCTGGGGATGGCCCCGTGGCAGTCCGGCAACAGCTTTATCGCCCTGGGCGTAACCTATTTTGTCTCGGCATGGTTTGCCCCGCGCCTGATTGCCCGCTACAGCACCAGCACCATTCTGCTTACCGGCCTGGCAATTCAGATAACCGGCCTGCTGGCGCTCATCGCCACCTTCCGCATCTGGGGGCTGGAAAACACCGCCCTGACCCTCGCCCCGGTCACCGGGCTGGTCGGCTACGGCCAGGCGCTGATTGTGAACAGTTTCTACCGCATCGGCATGCGCGATATTCAGCCCGACGACGCGGGGGCCGCCAGCGCCATTCTCAGCACCCTGCAACAGGCGGCGCTCGGCCTGGGGCCTGCGATATTTGGCGCGATTTTGCTCCACGCCCTGCAAAACCATCACGGGGATTACGCGGAGGCGATTAACTTCTTCCTGGCGGTAGAAACGGGCATGATGGTGGTACTGGCGCTGGCGACCTTGCGGCTGCGCCATCGTCTTAGCCTGCCGGTGACGAAAGCCTGCCACGCGTCCCGATAAGCCCCGGGGTTTGCATAATCGATCCGCAGCCGCCATTATGGCGGCTGCTTTAATACAGGAGATGTTATGCAGGAGTTTATTTCCCTGGTCGAAGAGTCAGGTATTGAAATTAATCACACCACTTCCCTCGTGATTATCTTTGGAATTATTTTTCTTACTGCACTGATTATTCACTTTATTCTGCACAAAGTGGTATTGCGGGCCTTCGAGAAACGCGCCCGAGCCAGCAGCCATTTATGGCTGCAAATCATCACCCAGAATAAATTATTTCACCGTCTGGCCTTTACCCTGCAGGGGATCATCGTCAACGTTCAGGCGGTATTGTGGCTGCAAAAAGGCAGCGATGCGGCAGAGATATTAACCACCTGCGCGAAGCTGTGGGTGATGATTTACGCCCTGCTGGCGTTCTTCTCGCTGCTGGACGTGATATTCAACCTGTCGCAAAAAATGGCCACCGCCTCGCAGCTGCCGCTGAAGGGTATCTTCCAGGGCATCAAGCTGGTGAGCGCCATTCTGGTGGGGATCCTGATTATCTCCCTGCTGATTGGTCAGTCTCCCGCCATTCTGATTAGCGGCCTGGGCGCGATGGCGGCGGTGCTGATGCTGGTGTTTAAAGATCCGATTCTCGGGCTGGTGGCGGGCATTCAGCTCTCGGCCAACGATATGCTCAAGCTCGGCGACTGGCTGGAGATGCCGAAATATGGCGCGAACGGCACGGTAACCGATATCGGCCTGACCACCGTCAAGGTGCGTAATTTTGATAACACGATTACGACCATTCCGACCTGGGCGCTGGTCTCCGACGCCTTTATCAACTGGAGCGGCATGTCAGCCTCCGGCGGACGACGGATTAAGCGCAGCCTGAACATTGATACCACCAGCATTCATTTTCTCGACGAACAGGAGCAACAGCGGCTGATTCAGGCGAAGCTGCTCAAGCCCTATATGGCCACGCGCCATGAGGAAATCACCCTGTGGAATCAGCAAAACGGTGAAGGCGAATCGGTGCTAAACCTGCGCAAAATGACCAATATTGGTACCTTCCGCGCCTATCTGAATGAATATCTGCGTAACCATCCGCGTATTCGCCAGGATATGACCCTGATGGTGCGCCAGTTAGCACCGGACGCCAACGGTCTGCCGATTGAAATCTATGCGTTTACCAACACCGTCATCTGGGCGGAATATGAGGCGATTCAGGCCGACATTTTCGACCATATTTTTGCGGTGATCGATGAATTTGGCCTGCGCATTCACCAGTCGCCGACCGGAAACGATATTCGCTCGCTGGCCGGCGTGCTGGCAAAATAACTCAGGTGCTGGCGCGGGAAATAAAGCGCCAGTTCATCATCACCCGCTCCGTGGGCGCATCGGGGTTGTCGATTTTGTTCAGCAGCAGATCGACCGCCTTGCGCCCGATATCCCGCGATGGCTGTTCAATGGTGGTCAGCGAGACCATCTCCGACAGCTCGGTACCATCGAAACCCACCACCGCGATATCTTCCGGCACGCGCAGCCCGGCCTTTTCGATAGCGCGTAACGCTCCTGCGGCCAGGGTATCGGAGACCGCAAACACCGCATCCGGACGCGGCTCTGTTGCCAGCAGTTTGCTCATCGCCGCCATCCCGGCCGCCGCACTCAGATCGCTCGCATACTCGACCGCCTGATACGCCAGGTCACGCAGATGCAGCACGCTTTTATAGCCCCGCTCGCGCAGGCGGGCATATTTGTAGCTCAGGTCGTGGTTGATAAGCGCAATCCGCTGTCGCCCGCCGTCGGCCAGGCGGCTGACCACATGCTGGGAGGCGTCGACATCGTTGATCCCCACACAGGAGACCGCCCCCGCATCGGCGTATTCGGCGCACTGTACCCAGGGGGCATCGCCGATGAGTGCCGCCAGTTCGGGGAGGCGGGTGAAGGCATCCATGGTGATAATGCCGTCGACCATTTTGCCCGAGAGCAGGCTGAGCCCCGAGCGGGAGCGTTCAATATCGGAGCCGGAGTTACACAGCAGAATGCGGTAGCCGTTTTTCTCCGCCTGCTCCTCAATGCCCTTCACCACCTCGGCGCAGAACGGGTTGGCAATGTTGGAAACCATCACCAGCACCATATAGCTGCGCGCCGTGCGCAGCTGGCGGGCCAGAAGATTGGGCTGATAGTTCGCCTCTTTAATCGCCTGCAAGACGCGATCGCGGTTTTTGGCTTTGACGGTATCGCTGTTATTCAGCACGCGTGATACCGTCGCCACCGAGACGCCCGCCAGTTGGGCGATTTTCTGAATTGACATAGCGACGAGTGATCCTGCAGTTTGCGTTTGCAGCAGGCTACCATAAATGGGCTGCCCGGCGCACCGGGCAACGTATTACTGCGCGACAGCGACCCAGCGCTGCTGCTGATGGCTTTTGACTATCGCATCAATGATATACATGACGCTCGCCCCGTCATGGAAGGTGGCGAACACCGGCTTCTCCGGCATCCTGCCCGCCTGTACCGCCTGATAAAAGTGCGCCATCATATTTTTAAAGGCATCCGGCCAGCCTTCGATATGGCCGCCCGGGAAGTGGGCGCTGTCGGCCACATCCCGGTTCATCAGGCCCGGATCGTCCGTCAGTACTTGATTGGCCTGCGCCCGATGGCCCAACCACAGCTGCTGCGGCACCTCCTGATCCCAGGCCACGGAGCCCTCGCTACCGTTTACCTCGAGGCTCAGGCGGTTTTTACGTCCGGCGCTCACCTGCGAGACGTTAAAGCTGCCCTTACTGCCATCGTCAAAGCGGAACAGCACCGAGCCGAAATCCTCGGTGGTGACGGGTTTGTCTTCATATACCGCATCGCCCGCCTGGCTGAAGGTTTGAGTGCCGGCGACGTTCGCCTTGCGGGTCGGCCAGACGATAGCGAGATCGGCCATCACTTCGGTGATGCGCCGTCCGGTCAGGAATTGAATAGTGTCGCACCAGTGGGAACCGATATCGGCCACCGCCCGCGATGCGCCCCCGAGCGCGGCATCAACTCGCCAGTTGTAGTCGGTTTCCAGCAGCATCCAGTCCTGCAGGTAACTGCCGTGGGCGGCAAAGAGCCGTCCGAGGGAGCCAGCTTCTACCATGCTCGCCGCCTGGCGCACCATCGCAAACTGACGGTAGACAAAGCTCACGCCGTGTATCACCCCCGCCTGTTCCGCCAGCGTGACCAGCTCCCGGGCCTCGTCTGGCGTCATGCACAGCGGCTTTTCGGAGAAAACATGTTTACCGGCACGCAGGATCTGGCGGTTGATCGCCGCATGCAGATGGTTAGGGGTGCAGTTGTGCACCACGTGCAGCTCCGGGTGCGCCAGCAGTGCCTCCACACTGCCGTAAGCGTGGGGAATATTCAGCGCCCGGGCTTTCTCTTGCGCCTGCTCCAGCGAGCCATCGCAGAGGGCGACCACCTGCACAAACCCCAGGCGGCGCAGGGCTTCGATATGCGCCGGGCCGATAAAGCCGCTGCCGATAATGCCGACGTTAATCATCACGCTCTCCTGCGGCGAAATCATCAAATGCCCGATCGGATACCGGGATAATATGGCGGGAGATAAACTCGCGCCCTTCCTGCGCCCCGGTTTCGCCATCTTTCAGGCAGCACTCCCACTCCAGCACCGCCCAGCCGTCGTAGTCGTACTGGGTCAGCTTGCTGAAGATGCCCTTAAAGTCGATCTGCCCGTCCCCCGGCGAGCGGAAGCGTCCGGCGCGGTTGATCCAGCTCTGATAGCCGCCATACACCCCGCTGCGCCCGTTGGGACGGAATTCGGCATCCTTAACATGAAACGCCTTGATGCGGGTGTGGTAGTGATCGATCCAGGTCAGATAATCGATCTGCTGCAACAGCAGGTGGCTCGGATCGTAAAGCATGTTGCAGCGCGGATGGTTGTCTACCAGCGCCAGAAAACGCTCGAAGGTGACGCCGTCGTGCAGATCTTCCCCGGGATGAATTTCATAGCAGACGTTAACCCCCTGCTCATCGAACGTATCCAGAATGGGTCGCCAGCGGCGGGCCAGTTCACTGAACGCCTCCGCAAAACGCGCCTCGTTGTGCGGCGGCCAGGGATAGATAAACGGCCAGGCCAGCGATCCCGAGAAGGTGGCGTGAGCCGTTAATCCGAGCCGTGCCGAGGCCACCGCCGCCTTTTTTACAATGTCGGTTGCCCAGGCCTGGCGGGCGCTGGCGTTACCGCGCACCGCCGGAGGAGCGAAGTTATCGAACGCCTCGTCGTAGACCGGATTGACCGCGATAAGCTGCCCCTCCAGATGGGTGGAGAGCTCGCTGATGACCAGCCCCTTCTCCGCCAGCCTGCCGCTTATCTCGTCGCAGTAGGTCTGGCTTTCTGCCGCCTGCTCGACGTCAAAAATCGCTTTATGGTTGCAGGGCATTTGCAGCGCTTTGTAGCCCTTTTCCGCCGCCCAACCGGCCAGCCCGTCGAGGGTGTTGAACGGCGGATGCTCCCCGATAAACTGCGACAGAAAAATACCCGGGCCTTTAATCGTCCTCATACCACCTCCAGAAATTACGCCTTGTCATCGTCATATTTGAACGAGACAAGGAAAACGAGTGCAATCACGGCAGCAGCCACCGCCGGGATCCACCAGAATGTTACCCACGCCTGTGGCACGGTCTGTCCCGCCACCAGGCGGTTGTAGAGCGCGCCGGAAATCTGCGAGCCGAGCAGCATGCCGATACCATAAGTGAACATCACGATCATGCTCTGCGCCTGGCCTTTGACCTTTTCGCCCGCCACGCGGTCGGTATAGATAAAGCCCACCACAAAGAAGAAGTCATAGCAGACGCCGTGCAGCAGGATGCCGAGATAGAGCAGAATGCGTCCCTCTTCACTTACCCCCAGAGCAAACATCGCGTAGCGGACAAACCACGCCAGCATGCCGATCAGCAGCATGTATTTAACGCCCAGACGGCGGAACAGCAGCGGGATCACCAGCATAAAGAAGATTTCGGACATCTGGCCGAAGGACATGGCGGTACTGACATCCGCGATCCCGGCATCCGCCAGGTAAGAGGCGGTATAAGCGTAGTAGGTGCCGAGCGGGACGGAGATCAGCATCGCGCAAAGGCAGAAGATAAAGAAGTGACGGGTTTTCAGCAGGGCGAAGGCGTCGGCGCAGAAGAGATCGCGCACCTTCACCGGCATCCCTTTGGCCGGGGCAGGCGTGTGCGGCAGCGTCAGGCTGTAGAGCGCCAGCAGGACGGAGCTGGCCGCCGCCACGTGGAAGATGGTAATGCTTGCGGCCACGCCGGTAACGCCGATAAAGATCCCCGCCACAATCCAGCCGATGGTGCCAAACACGCGGACCACCGGGAAGGTCTTGTCGATGTTCGCCAGGCTGTGGAAGGCGATGTTATTGGTCAGCGCCAGGGTTGGCATGTAGCAAAGCGTGTAGCCAAACAGCAGGCCGATTAGCAGCGCGCCATTTTCAGCAATTAGTGCGCCAGGCACGAACCACAGGATCGCCGCTCCGGCCAGGTGCATCACCGCCATCACCTTCTGCGAGGCGAAGAAGCGGTCCACCAGCATTCCGAGCACAAACGGCGATAAAATAGAGGCGATCGGCCCGGCGGAGAAGGCGTCGCCAATCAGCAATGACATGTTGTGCTGGGTCATCACCAGACCGAGCGTTACTGACCAGCTACCCCAGATAAAAAATTGCAGGAACATCATCAGGGAGAGGCGCGGTACCAGCAGCCGATACTCCCCTGTCACCTTTCCACTACTTTCAGTTGTCGACACCATGATAAGCCCCACCCTTAAAAAGTAATCGATTACAAACCGTATCAAATGAAAAGTAATCGATTACAAAATAAAGATCCTGGGGATCGGTTAAGAAGTGCGAGAGGGGTCACGATAAAGGTGAAGTGGGGTGCGCGGGGGTGCCGGGTGGCGGCTTCGCCTTACCCGGCCTACGGTTTTTATGCAAGCTGGGCGGTTGCAGGTATAGCCTTTTGGCTATAATATTTTATAGCCAAAAGGCTATAAGGAAATCACTATGTGGGAAGTCGAAACAACGGATATGTTTGACGAATGGTTTCACCATTAGAAACAAGTCCTGAAAGAAGATGTCCTGGCTGCGTTGCATATTCTTTCTGAGTATGGCCCTCAACTGGGGCGGCCCTGGGTTGATACCGTTAAGGCATCGCAATACACCAATATGAAAGAGCTACGCATTCAGCATGCAGGGGATCCGGTTCGCGCTTTTTTTGCCTTCGATCCCGGGCGTCAGGCCATTATTTTATGCGCTGGCAACAAGACAGGCGCGGGTGATAAGCATTTCTATAAGCGTATGATTAACATAGCTGACGCTGAGTTCAGCAAATATCTGGCGAGTAAGGAGGCCAAATGGCAACGTTAAAAGAACTGATGGCCCAGCAGAGTGAAGAAAGCCAGGAGCGGATAGCCGCTAAGGTTGAAGAATTACGCATTATTGTTGCGCTCAACCAACTGCGTGAAGAGCTCAATATGTCGCAAACAGAGCTTGCCGCCGCGATGGGCGTTAAACAGCCTACTGTTGCGAAAATAGAGCAGCCGGATAATGATCCGCGCCTTTCTACCCTGAAACGCTACGTTACAGCTTTAGGAGGCGAAGTGAGTATTGATGTCATACTGCCTACCGGAAAGCGGGTCGCGTTCCACATTTGATTATTTCTGCCCGGCAAGCGCAGCGCCGCCGGGCAGAAACCGCACTACTTTTTGCGGGAGAGTTTAAACGCCGCAAACAGGAAGACAATCCACACCGGGAGCAGGATCGCCGAGGTGCGCATGCCATCCATGGTGCACATCAGCACCAGGATCATCCCCAGGAAGGCGATACAGAGATAGTTACCCGCCGGATAGAGCAGCGCTTTGAACTGCGTCTCGCGCCCTTTGCGACGCATCGCCGCGCGAAAACGCAGGTGGGCCAGACAGATCATGATCCAGTTCAGCAGCAGCGTTGCCACCACCAGCGCCATCAGCAGGCCAAAGGCTTCGTGCGGCAGCAGATAATTGATCAGCACCACCAGCGAGGTAATGCCCCCGGAGAGCAGCAGCGAATTGACCGGCACGCCGCGACGGCTGACGCGGGTTAAGAATTTCGGGGCGTTGCCCTGCACGGAGAGACCAAAGAGCATCCGGCTGTTGGAGTAGACGCCGCTGTTATAGACCGACAGCGAGGCCACCAGAATCACAAAGTTGAGCGCCGAGGCCACCACGTTGCTGTTCAGATCGTGGAAAATCATCACAAACGGACTGCTGTCGGACTTCACTTCCACCCACGGGTAGAGCGCCAGCAGCACCACCAGTGAACCGATATAAAACAGCAGAATACGGTACACCACCTGGTTGACCGCTTTCGGAATGCTTTTATGCGGATCCTGCGCTTCCGCGGCGGTGATGCCGATCAGCTCCAGCCCGCCAAAGGAGAACATGATCACCGCCAGCGACAGTACCAGCCCTTTCCAGCCGGTCGCGAGGAAGCCGCCGTGCTGCCACAGGTTGTCGATGGTCGCCCGCTCGCCGCCGTGTCCGGAGAAGAGCAGCCACAGGCCAAAGCCGATCATGCCGATAATCGCCAGCACCTTGATCAGGGCAAACCAGAACTCCGTCTCGCCATACAGGCGCACGTTCACCAGGTTGACGGCGTTAATGATGATGAAGAACGCCGCGGCCCAGACCCAGGTGGGTACGTCCGGGAGCCAGTACTGCATATAGATGCCTGCGGCGGTCAGCTCCGCCATGCCCACCAGCACGAACATTACCCAGTAGTTCCAGCCCGACAGGAAGCCCGCGAAAGGGCCCCAGTATTTGTAGGCGAAATGGGCGAAGGAGCCGGAGACCGGCTCTTCAACCACCATCTCGCCAAGCTGGCGCATGATCAGAAAGGCGATCATGCCCGCAATGGCATAGCCCAGCAGCACGGCGGGGCCGGCCATCTGAATGGCGGGCCCGATACCGAGGAACAGTCCGGTGCCGATAGCGCCACCGAGAGCGATAAGTTGAATATGTCGATTTTGTAAACCACGATGGAGCGTCGGTGTCTGTTCCGACGCGGCTTCAGCAGCACTTTTGTCTGAAGCGGATGAGGCGTTTCTCACGGCCTGGCCCTGTCTCTTTTTGAGGAAGGGGCACCTTTTAACACTTCAGGCAGACGGGAGCAAGTTAAACGCCGGGCAACAGTTGCTGCCCGGCGGGAGGGGATCACGAACCGATCAGGCCGCCGTCCGCTTTGGTGATGACGACCGTTGACGCCCGGGGACGTCCGTTCGGGTTGTTGTCCGGCCAGTTGGAGACGGCGCGCGGGTTTGCCGGGTCGGTAATGTCGTCCCCGCCCTCACCCGGATGCTGAATATTGATAAACAGCGTGCGGTTATCCGGCGTGAAGGCGATACCGGTAATTTCGCAGCCGCGCGGGCCCGTCAGGAAGCGGCGATACTCGTTGGTGCCCGGAATGGTCGCCACCATCTGGTTATTGCCCATCCCCTCGTAGGCTTTCTTATTAATGGTGCTGGAGGAGACATCGGTCTGGATCCATAGCACCCCCTGATGATCGAACGAGAGGCCGTCCGGGCTGCCGAATTCGGCCCCCTTCATGCTGCCCTTCGCCTTTTCATCCGTCGTGTCCGTGCGTCCGGCCAGCACCAGAATATCCCATTTGAAGCGCAGGGCCGCGGGATCGCTCCCCTCTTCGAGCCAGTGCATGATGTGGCCGAAGGTGTTATTGGCCCGCGGGTTGGCCGCGTCCACCGGCGCTTTGCCCTCTTTACCGCGATCGCTGTTGTTGGTCAGGGTGCAGTAGACGCTGCCGCTGCTGTGGGGATCGACCGCGATCCACTCCGGGCGATCCATTTTGGTCGCGCCCACCGCGTCGGCCGCCAGACGGGTTTTGATCAGCAGATCGCCCTGGCTTTCGAAGCCTTTGCTCTTATCCAGCCCGTTCTGGCCGAAGACCAGCGGCAGCCATTCGCCGGAGCCGTCGTCGTTGAAGCGGGCGACGTAGAGCGTGCCGGTGGTCAGCAGCTGCATGTTGGCGTCGCGATCCGCCGGGTTATATTTATTGTCGGAGACAAATTTATAGATGTACTCAAACTTCTGGTCGTCGCCCATGTAGGTGACCACGCGCTTATCGGCGGCCAGGGTGACAGCGGCGCCTTCATGTTTGAAGCGCCCCAGCGCGGTGTGCTTGCGCGGCGTCGAGTCCGGGTTGTAGGGGTCGATCTCGACCACCCAGCCAAAGCGGTTGGGCTCGTTAGGGGTTTTATCCACGTTGAAGCGGTCGTCCACTTCGCTCCAGCGGTAGGACTCATCGCTGTCGCTGATGCCGTAGCGCTTCTCCAGCGCGTTCCGCTCGCCTTTCTTAACAAAAATATCTGACCAGTTCTCTTCGCAGGTGAGATAAGTCCCCCACGGGGTGTGGCCGTTGGCGCAGTTCTGCATGGTGCCGAGCACCCGCTCGCCCTGCGGATCGGCGGCGGTTTTCATTAAATCCTGCTGACGCGCCGGGCCGGTGATCTGCATCGGGGTGTTGACCGTGATGCGGCGGGCGAAGCTGGAGGGGCGCACCACTTCCCAGTCACTGCCGTTCTTTTTCACTTCGATAACCGACACCCCCATCGCGTTCTGGCCTTTACGCGCTTTGTCCAGGCTCCAGTTGGCGGTGCCGTCGGTAAAGAGCATGCCGTTGTCGATATACTCATGGTTCATCGCCAGCAGGCCGTGGCCGGGGTTCTCCTCCCCCTGCGGCAGGCTGAACCACGCCATACCGTCATGGTGCATGCCCGCCTGGGCCGCCTGCTCATCGGTAGTGTTGCTGGCGTCAAATTTGAACGCTGGCATGGCACCTTTCATGCCAGTGGCGTCGCCCCAGCGGTAGAAAGGCCGGGCGATGTAGCCCTCGGGCACCCTGACCGTGTCGTCGGTGGAGACCGGAATGCTGGTAAAGCCGAGCGCAACAGCCTTGCTCAGGGCGGAAGGCTGTGAGACCGCCGCAAGGGCGCTTTCAGGCTTGAGCAGGAACGGGAAAGAGGCGGCGGCACCGGCTACGGCACCCATCTGCAAGAAGCGTCGGCGGGAGAGGAACATCTCCGCCACGCTGGAAAATACCGGGTTAGCGCTGGGATTGCTGACATCGTCACGATGTTCTTTTTTGAATACGGACTTAAGAGGTTTACCCACGATGGCTTCCTTTCTTTTGGCTAAGAAACGATAAAGTGGGAACACTATAAGAACAATTGATTACATTTTTATAACAGTCGGACGGTGGGGCATCCCTGCCCCGATAACAAGGAACGAACTCAGAACTCGTAGCCGACAGAGACCTTAAAGGTGCGCGGCTCACCCTGGAAGAGGTAGGTGCCGCTGTCATCCACGCTTGCCCAGTAGTTCTCATCGGTGACGTTTTCGATCCCGGCGCGAACGGTCATCTGGTTCTGGTCATTGTTCACCGCGAAGCGGTAACGCACCCCCAGATCCAGCGTGGTGTAGCTATCCAGCTTCTTGCTGTTGGCGAGATCCGCATACTGTGAGCCAGAGTGGTTCACCCGGGCGGTGGCGGTCAGGCCATCGACGGGTTTGATGTCATACTCGGCCCCCAGCACGCCGTAGAAGTTCGGCACGCCAATCGCGTCGTTGCCCTGGTTTACGCCGTTGTTGGTTTTGGTCAGCTCCGCCTGCAGCCAGGTGGCGCTGGCGTTCAGACGCAGGCCCAGCATCGGCTCGCCAAAGATGTTCAGCTCCACACCGCGGTTACGCTGTTCGGCATCCAGACCGTAGTATTTGGTCTGGCTGTCGAGAATGGCGGACGGCATTTTGATCTCAAACAGCGCCAGCGAGCCGCCCACGCGACCGAAATCGGCCTTCACCCCCCACTTCGTTCTGTTTCGAGTGGACGATACCGGTGCTCTGACCATAGTTGATGGCGGTGTTTGGCGCGGTTTTACCCGGCTGCAACGCCTCGGTGTGGTTGGCATACAAGGAGACTGTTTCCCACGGCTTGTAGACCACGCCGTAGGTTGGCATCCAGCGGTCGCCATCGAAGCTGTCAGCCGCATTTTCCATCCCGGTGATTTTGTTATAACCGCGGATCACCACCTTCTGATGACGGGCGCCGACGGTAAACAGCAGTTTATCGTCCAGCACGCCGAGGGTGTCGCTCAGCAGCCAGCCCTGAGTGCGGGTGCGGCCGCTGGTCAGCGGATCGCTGTAGTTGCCGCCTGAGCCGTTGAAGTTGGTGCTCGGCGGCGCATCCACGCCGGTGTTGTGGTAGATGTTGGTGACCGGGTTATCCTTCGCGGCGGACATCTTCCAGGCGATTTTTTCGTTTTTGGTCATCGCCGAATAGCCAACGTTCACCTTGTGCGAGACAAAGCCGGTATCGAAGTTACCGCGAATGCCCGCCATGCCGCTCACGCTGTCGCTGAGGCGGTTGGTATCCAGACGGGACGCGGTGGCTTTGCCGCTCTTGTCCACCAGCTTGGCACCGCTGTAAAGCCCCTCTTCATGGGCGTGTTGTGCCCCCAGGCCGGTATAGGCGGTCCAGTTATCGGTGATGTCATACTCGCTGCGCCACATGCCGAATTCGTTTTCGATATTGCTGTAGGCCCATTTCTGGGAGTAGTTGCGATCGTTTTTCGGCGGCTCCGGTACAAAATCCACGCCGGAGACGTTGACCCCGGTTTCTGAACCGTGGAAGGTTTTCTTCTGATAACCCAGATCCACGGAACTGCGGAAGTTATCGCCCGCATAGTCGAGGCCGGTGGAGAGCAGCGTGGTGCGACGGCGGTCGTTGGCGACCGGGGCTTCACCTTCCCGGTGAACCACGTTGACGCGGGCGCCAAACTGGTCGTTGTCACCGAAGCGACGTCCGGCATCCAGGGTAGTGCCAATCTGGGAATCGGAGGTGTAGTCCACGCCCACTTTCGCCTGCGGCGTGGCGCCTGCATGTTTCGGCTCAAGGTTGATCATCCCGCCCACGCCGGAGCTGGCCGCGCCGTTCATCAGGGAGTTGGCCCCTTTGAAGATCTCAATCCGCTCCACCATCTGCGCATCCACCACCTGACGCGGCAGCACGCCGGAAAGTCCGCCGAAGGTCATATCATCCCCGTCGAACTTCAGGCCGCGAATGCGGTAGCTCTCCGCGCTGTTGCCGTAGCCCTGCACGGACTGGACGCCCGCATCGTTAGCCACCACGTCGGCTATGGTGCGCGCCTGCTGATCTTCCACCAGCTTCGAGGTGTAGCTGATGATGTTAAACGGCACGTCCATGGCATTTTGCTGCCCGAGCATCCCCATACGCCCGCCGTTTGCCACCTGGCCGTCCAGGAAGGCTGGCACTAGCTGGTCGCCGCCGGATTTAAAATCGCTGGCAGCGGCCTGCACCACGAGGGTCTCTTCTTTTTTGTTCTCAGCCGCGACGGCGGAATGGGCGATGGCACCGATGGTAAGGGCCAGCAGCGTTTTGTTCATTTTTCTGGTGTGGTTCATGATTAACTCGTTCAAATACGCGCAAAATGGCCCGTTGCCGGGCCTTGATTGTTATGAGAAAGATTATTTCAGGGCGATACGCACCACGCTGTCCGGCCCGTTGGTGGAGTGGTCTTTGTTGAACGGCTGTTTAACGGTGACGTACAGGGTCTGACCATCCGCCGACAGCAGCAAGCTGTTGGGGTTTGGCGGCAGATCCCAGCTCTGCTTCACTGCATAGGTGGTGGCATCCAGGCTCAGCAGCTTGCCGCTTTCGCGCTGGGTGATGTAGAGCTCGTTGCGTTTGGCGTTGAACTTCACCGCCAGCGAATCGCCTACGTCGAGCTGTTTGATGAGTTCTCCGCTGCGGATATCCAGCACCAGCGTGGTTTTGGCTTTGGAGTTATCGGTGACAAACAGGCGACCGGTGGCGGGATCCTCCGCCAGGTTGAGCAGCAGCGCTGGTTTATCGCCAAGCGGCTTCCAGCGTTTTTCGATGCGGTTGCTGCGGGGGTCAATAATCAGAATTTCGCCGCCGCCGTTGGCCACGTAGAGACGCCCGGTTTGTTCAGACCACATCAGGCCGGTCACCCACTGCCCCGCGTTTTTGATGGTTTTTTTCAGCGTCAGGGTCTTCGCATCCACCACCCAGACCACCGCTGGATCGCCCACTCCGCCGATATAGAGTAGGTCGTTATGCAGCAGCACCTGACGCGCGCCGTACGGGTAGCCCTCTTTATTGCGCTCGGTAAACAGCAGACGTTTTTTCACTTTGCCGTCTTCAGTGCTGATGGCGCTGATCCCGCCGTCCAGCGAATTCGTGGCATAGACCGTTTTGCCGTCCGGGGAGATAGCGAGCGCGAAGTTTTTCAGATCGGTATGGCTGCGACCGATGGTTTTGAGGGTCGCCGGGTCGAGCTTGTAGATCACCCCGCCCTGCACATCCTTGAAACCTTCCGAGCTGGCAACATACAGTGCATCCTCTTTCGGGCTCAGGACCATTTCGTACAGGCCGTCAGCCAGATCGCGTTTTACGAGGTTGGTCTGCGCCGGGGCAGCAGGTTTCGGGATATCAGCAGCAGGTTGGGTTGTGGCAGTGTGCTGTGCAGCACAGCCGCTGAGAGAGACAGCCACCAGCAGCGCCAGGGTAGAAAATTTCTTTGACATCAGGAGCATCCTTTACCGTACAAATCGAATTTGCGGTGGACGTCTGCGTCGCATAAGTGTTGCGATTATGGTTGTGATATCGGAGCTTACGCCCCGTGCAGAGTCACCATTAACACTCAGTGTTCCATGTGAGATCTGCGCTCACTGCTCTTGCGGAAAAGTCCCTGTGCACCCGCAAACACTAAAGAGAATGAGAACTATACTCATTATCTTTATATGATCAAGTGTAAACAGGGGCAACAAAGTAAAAAGGGAGATAAGCGCGGGTTACTCTTTGCGGGCCTGCAACACAAAGGGGGAGTGCTGTTCGTCAACCGGCATGCTTTTCAACACCGCAGGCTGGGCACCAGACAGCTCCGTCATCCCCAGCGCCGAAAAGACGCCGCTGTTGATGACCTCATCCGAAAACGGCACATTGCCGTTTTCCTGACGAATAATCGCCTTGCTGAGGGCGCGTAATATGTCAGGCGAGGTCACATCCAGCCGGGTGGTGGGCGAGACGCCGAGCGCCTGGCTGACATTCTGGATATAGGCGGTGGTATCGTTGTTATCCTGCGGTGGCGCCCAGCGGGAGATAATTTTGCTGATGGTATCCAGCCCGCGTCGCTGGTAGGAGAGCAGGTTGATCCCCAGCGCGCGTATCCCGTGTTCGGGGGTGGCAAAGGTGGCGAAACGCCCGTCAGTGCCATTCTGCCCCAGCCAGCTAAATGCCCAGCTGGCTTCCAGATTGCCGGGATTGTTATTGCGAATCCCGCGAACGCCTGCGCCTGGCGCCCGCCAGGCGGGACCGGAGCGGCTGTTTTTGTACTCAGACAGGCGGTTCATCAGCGCGATTTGCTTCTCACTCCAGCCCTGGATACGGGCGTACTGATCCAGTTGACCAAACGAGGCGGGCGTCGCGGCAACGGCGGTCTGGCGGGTATCAGCGGAATTGAGCGTCGGGATAGCGGGCTGCGAAACGATCGGTTGCGATGCGTGGGATACCTGCTGAAAAGAGGCCGGGACGCTGGTCTGCGACGCCCCTGAAGAGTCGGTCTGAGCCGATAGCGTCGCCACTTGCTGCGTGTTCATGCTCTGCTGCTGGACATAGTAATGCGCAATACCGGACATCATTTCCTCTGAATACTCACCCGTTATCTGTTCGGGCGTTGCCGGGTTCGCGTCGCTTGCCCGGCCTGGACACTACATGAATTATTTTTTGTTGAGCATCGATTTCAGATCGGCAAACGGATTGTAGGTGGCTGCTCCCACATCCTTTTGCGCATCCTCACCCGCCACCACGGTGGTTCCGTACATGTCGGCTTCGGTGTACTTCGAATGCTCGTGATCGTGGCAGAACAGGCACAGCAGCTCCCAGTTACTGCCATCCTCCGGGTTATTGGTGTGGTCATGATCGATATGGTGAACCGTCAGTTCACGCAGGTTTGAATAGACAAACTCCCGCGAGCAGCGTCCGCATACCCAGGGATAGATTTTGAGGGCTTTCTCACGGTAGCCGCTTTCCAGCCGCGCGTAGTTTTTGGGGATCAGAGCCATTGCCGGTGTTACCTGTCAGAAGGTGAGACGAGAATGTCGCTACTATATCGCAGAATGGAACCGAAGGAGAAAGGTACAGAACGCAGAATCGCTAAAAGGTGAAAAATGGAGTTTGAATGGCACGCCCTAAAGGATTCGAACCTTTGACCTACGGCTTAGAAGGCCGTTGCTCTATCCAACTGAGCTAAGGGCGCACAGAGAAGAAACTTCGCAGTGGTGAAGCGCGTGGAATTATACGGTCAACTCCGGTTGAGTCAATTGATTTTAGTACAATCCTCTTTCAGTTCATACCCCTGCCCCTCCTCAGCGCCGCTTAACAGGAAAATCCGCAAAGTGTGACTGACAGCAGCGCGCGCTTCTGACAAAATATGCTCATCCCCCCTTTCACTCCTTACAGACGGAATCTTCTCTCTGATGGCAGCAAAGATTATTGACGGTAAAACGATTGCGCAGCAGGTGCGCTCTGAGGTTGCGGAAAAAGTGGCAGCACGTCTGGCCGCGGGAAAACGCGCCCCTGGGCTGGCGGTTGTGCTGGTCGGCAGCAACCCGGCTTCACAAATTTATGTCGGCAGCAAACGTAAAGCGTGCGAAGAGGTCGGCTTTCTCTCCCGCTCTTACGATCTGCCGGAAACCACCACGGAAGCAGAGCTGCTTGAGCTGATCGATACCCTGAACGCCGATAAAGCAATCGACGGCATTCTGGTTCAGCTGCCGCTGCCTGCGGGCATCGACAATGTGAAAGTGCTGGAACGTATCGCGCCAGACAAAGACGTGGACGGCTTCCACCCGTACAATGTGGGCCGCCTGTGCCAGCGCGCGCCTCGCCTGCGTCCCTGTACGCCGCGCGGCATTGTGACCCTGCTGGAGCGTTATAACATCGACACCTACGGCCTGAACGCCGTGGTGATTGGCGCATCCAATATCGTCGGTCGCCCAATGAGCATGGAGCTGCTGCTGGCCGGCTGCACCACCACTGTGACCCACCGCTTTACCAAAAATCTGCGCCAGCACGTCGAAAATGCTGACCTGCTGATCGTGGCGGTCGGCAAGCCGGGCTTTATCCCGGGCGAGTGGATCAAGGAAGGCGCTATTGTGGTGGACGTGGGGATTAACCGTCTGGAGAGCGGCAAAGTGGTCGGCGACGTGGTGTTTGACGATGCCGCCGCCCGTGCCTCTTATATCACCCCGGTTCCGGGCGGCGTAGGCCCGATGACCGTTGCAACACTGATTCAGAATACTTTACAAGCATGCGTTGAGTATCACGACGTAGAGGAAGCGTAAGATGGCGACATTTTCATTAGGTAAACACCCGCATGTTGAGCTGTGCGATCTGCTAAAGCTCGAAGGCTGGAGCGAGAGCGGTGCCCAGGCCAAGATCGTCATTGCTGACGGTCTGGTCAAAGTTGATGGCGTGGTGGAAACCCGCAAGCGCTGCAAGATCGTAGCCGGACAGACTGTGAGCTTTGAAGGTCAGAGCGTGACCGTAACGGCCTGAGCCGTCTGATGCCCGGCGGCGCTGCGCTTGCCGGGCCTACATACGGGCTCTGTCTGTAGGCCGGGTAAGGCGCCAGCCGCCACCCGGCAATTCTCTTCACTATTCCCCCACGACCATCACGGTTAATTATCGATCAACTTCAAATAATCACTATTTCATCTGTTAAAAGGTGAGAATTCAGTTGCGCAGATTTCACCCTTTCATCACGATAAGTAGAACGTTCTACTAAAACGTTCTACTCACTATAACAGCGCTCACAGAGCGCACTCGGGGGAAATCAGCATGAGTCTGATATCAGGGTTTGTTAAATCGCTGTCAAAATTGTCGATGATTGGTCGCGCATTAATGCTGCCGATCTCGCTGCTTCCCGCTGCGGGCCTGCTGCTGGCTTTCGGCGATAAATTCCACCTGCCGTTGATGATGAACGCGGGCGGCGTCATTTTTGATAACCTGCCGATGCTGTTTGCCATCGGCTCTGCCGTCGGCCTGGCGTCAGAATCGGGTATCGCCGCGCTGTCGGCAGCGGTGGCGGTGTTTGTCACTAACATCACCATTGGCACCGTGCTCGGCATTACGCCGGAGATGGCCTCCCAGGGTGGCAAGTACGCCATGGTGGTGGGCATCCCGACCCTGCAGATGGGCGTCTTTGGCGGCCTGCTGTGCGGGATCCTCGCCGCGTGGTGTTATAACCGCTTCCACACCATGCAGCTGCCGGAGTTCCTCGGCTTCTTCTCCGGAAAACGTTTTGTGGCGATCGCCACGGCGTTCCTCTCATTTGTGATGGGGCTCCTGCTGCCGTACGTCTGGCAGCATATCCAGGCCGGTATCGACGCGCTGTCGGTGATCGTTAACGGTGATAACCAGGCGGCCTCGACCTTTATCTTTGGTCTGGTTGAACGTGCGCTGATCCCGCTGGGTCTGCACCATATCTGGTATCCGTCGTTCTGGTACTCGTTCGGGGATTACACCACCCAGGCGGGCCAGGTGATCCACGGCGACCAGACCATCTGGTTCAAGATGCTGGAAGAAGGGGTGAAATCCTTCAGCAGCGATACCTACCAGAACGCCGGTAAATTCATGCAGGGCGAGTTCCCGCTGATGCTGTTCGCACTGCCTGCGGCCTGTCTGGCGATGTACCACGAAGCGCACACCAAAAACAAAAAGATTGCCGCCGGTATTCTCTTCTCCGCGGCACTGACCTGCTTCCTGACCGGGATCACCGAGCCGGTGGAGTTCACTTTTATCTTTGTGGCGCCGATCCTCTACGTCTTTAACGCCATCATGGCGGGCCTGGCCTACATGACCATGTACCTGCTGCATGCGCATATCGCCAAGTCCTTCTCCGCGGGCTTTATCGACTATCTGTCGTTCGGGATCCTGCCGTCGTTCAACGGCTACCAGACCAACTTCCTCAACGCCATTATCATTGGTGTCCCGATGGCGCTGATTTACTACTTCACCTTCCGCTTTGTGATCCGTCGTTTCGACGTGAAAACGCCGGGCCGCACTGAAGTGACGGCCAATGCGGACGATAAAACCGATACCGAAATTGCCAACGAAATCATCGGCCTGCTGGGCGGCGCGCAGAACATCAACTCTGTCGGCTCCTGCATCACCCGCCTGCGTCTGGAAGTGGCGAAGAGCGATGTGGTGGACAAAGACGGTCTGAACGGCCTCGGCGCACGCGGCGTGGTCTTCGTCGGTGACTCCGGCATTCAGGTTATCTTTGGCGCCCGGGCGCAGTTTATCGCCCAGACGATGTCCACCCTAATCGGTAAATAATAAGCTGCCTGTCCGACACGTCTCCTGTACTCTTACGGGAGGCGTTGTCTTATCAGGCATTTCAGGGAGAAGATGTGAAGAAGGTCAGCATCATTGATGTCGCCAGAGAGGCAGGGGTTTCGGTCTCTACCGTCTCGCTGGTTCTGCGTCAGAAAGGAAAGATCTCAGAGGCGACGATCGAAAAAGTCCACGCCGCCATCACCGCCCTGGGCTACGTGCATAACGTGGCCGCCGCCAATCTTCGCGCCAACACCTCCAACCTTATCGGCCTGATCCTGCGCGATTTCAGCGACAGCTTTTCCATTAAGGTAATGGCAAGCATCGTCCAGGAGCTGGAAAAGCAAGGGTATATGGTCTTTCTCGGCCAGCCGCTGAACGACGGTGAGCATCTTGAGCGCTGCCTGCTCTCCTTTAAGCAGCAGGGGGTTGCCGGGGTGATCTACCTCTCCTCCAGCGCCCAGCAGGCCACCCTGCCCGCACTGATCCGCCAGTGCCCGCTGCCGCTGGTGGCGGTCTCCCAGTCGCTGCTCAACGAAACCTGCAATCTGGTGATGCGCGATAACCGCCAGGCGGCGCATCTGGCGACCCGCTATCTGATTGAGCGGGGCCATCGCAATATCGCCTATATCGGTGGCCGGGAAGGCGACTTAATCCGCGAGCAGCGGCTGCTCGGTTTTCGCAGCGCGATGACGCAAAACGGGCTGGTGTTCCGCGACGAATTCGCTCCCGTCTGCAGCGACGATACCCAGGCGGTGAGTTTCGCCACCCGTCAGCTGCTGGAAAAAAACAACACCATTACCGCCCTGCTCTGCCACTCCCCGGATGCGATGATTGGCTCTATCTCCGGGATCCATCACGTTGGCCGCACCGTGGGGAAAGATGTCTTCCTCACCCAGCAGGTGGCGCTGGTGGGATTTGAAGATATGCTGCACGTCAACCTCACCTCCCCGTCCTTTACCTATGTCTCCTCCGCCAGCGAAGAGACGGGGCGTCAGGCGGCGGGGTTAATGATCCGCCAGCTAAAAGAGCCTGAGCTGCAAACCCAGCGCATTACTCTCTCGGGGCAGCTCGTCGCCCGGGAATCGGCATAATTCAGATTTACGCCCGGCTCTGCGTTAAGCCGCGCTCTGCTATATTTCCTTGATTTGCCATGGATAATCCTTATGCCAACCATTATTACCCACGCCGCTGTGCCGGTTTGCCTCGGCTTAGGACTGGGCAGCCGGGTGATCCCCCCTCGCCTGCTGTTCGCCGGGATCGTTCTCGCCATGCTGCCGGATGCCGACGTACTCGCGTTTAAGTTTGGCGTCGCCTACGGCAATATTTTTGGTCATCGCGGGTTTACCCACTCGCTGCTCTTTGCCTTTGTGGTGCCATTACTCTGCGTGCTGGTCGGGCGACGGTGGTTCCGGGCGGGGCTGGTGCGCTGCTGGCTGTTTTTAACCGTGTCGCTGCTGTCGCACAGCCTGCTGGATTCGGTGACGACGGGCGGGAAGGGGGTCGGCTGGCTGTGGCCATGGTCGGATGAACGCTTTTTTGCGCCGTGGCAGGTGATCAAGGTCGCGCCCTTTGCGCTGTCGCGCTACACCACGCCGTACGGGCATCAGGTGATTATCTCGGAACTGCTATGGGTGTGGCTGCCGGGGGTTATCGTGATGGGTTTGTTGTGGTGGAAGCGGCGTTAAAAAAGCCGGGTGGCGGCTGCGCCTTACCCGGCCTACAAAAACCCATGTCCGGCAAGCGATGCGCCGCCGGACATGATGGACTTACTTACGGCGCCAGGTGGTGCCCTGCGGGCCATCTTCCAGGATGATGCCCATCTCGGTGAGACGGTTACGCGCGGCATCGGCCGCGGCCCAGTCTTTCGCCTGACGCGCTTCCAGACGCGCCTTGATTAACGCTTCAATTTCAGCCACTTCGCCGTCATCCGTCTGCGCACCGCTCTGCAGGAACGCTTCCGGCGCCTGCTCCAGCAGACCCAGTACGCCAGACAGTTTACGCATATGAGAGGCCAGCGCATTAGCCGCATGCGCATCTTCCCCTTTCAGACGGTTCACTTCACGGGCCATATCGAACAGCACAGAGTAGGCTTCCGGCGTGTTGAAGTCGTCATTCATCGCCTCGATAAAGCGGGCTTCAAACGCCTCGCCGCCCGCAGCCGCCACGGAGGTGTCAGTCCCGCGCAGGGCGGTGTAGAGACGCTCGAGAGCAGAACGCGCCTGCTTGAGGTTCTCTTCGCTGTAGTTCAGCTGGCTGCGATAGTGGCCGGACATCAGGAAGTAGCGGATGGTTTCAGCATCGTAATACTTCAGCACGTCGCGCACGGTGAAGAAGTTGCCCAGCGATTTGGACATCTTCTCGCGGTCAATCATCACCATCCCGGAGTGCATCCAGTAGTTCACATATTCGCCGTCATGGGCGCAGGTGGACTGGGCGATTTCGTTTTCATGGTGCGGGAACATCAGGTCAGAACCGCCGCCGTGAATATCGAAATGGTTACCCAGCTGTTTGCAGTTCATGGCCGAACATTCGATGTGCCAGCCCGGACGGCCCGCGCCCCACGGGGACGGCCAGCTTGGTTCACCCTCTTTGGACATCTTCCACAGCACGAAGTCCATCGGGTTGCGTTTAACCTCAACCACATCCACGCGCGCCCCAGCCTGGAGCTGATCCAGATCCTGACGGGAGAGCTGACCGTAGTGCGGATCGGTCGGCACGTCGAACATGACGTCGCCGTTGTCCGCCACGTAGGCGTGACCTTTGGCAATCAGCTGTTCGGTGATCTCAATGATCTCAGGGATATGGTGCGTCGCACGCGGCTCCATGTCCGGGCGCAGAATATTCAGCGCGTCGAAATCCTTGTGCATTTCGCCAATCATACGATCGACTAAATCGACAAAGTTTTCCCCATTTTCGTTCGCGCGTTTGATAATTTTGTCGTCGATATCGGTGATATTGCGTACATACTTAAGGTTGTACCCAAGGAAGCGCAGATAGCGCGAGACCACGTCGAAGGCGACAAAAGTACGGCCATGGCCGATATGACAGAGATCGTAAACGGTAATACCACACACGTACATGCCGACTTCCCCGGCATGAATAGGTTTGAATTCCTCTTTTTGGCGCGTCAGTGTGTTGAAGATTTTTAACATCGAAGATTCCATGTGAGACGTGTGTGGGTGAAAACAGCATATTCTAATGGTAATTCAAACCCGAAGCAGCACGCAATGCAAGGTGATCGCGTCGTGAGGTTATGCTATAACAAGCGCTTATTGTGGCCCCTGGCGGGGTCGAAGCACCACTATAACGGAACAGGATGCAAAAATGGTTACTTTCCACACTAATCATGGCGATATCGTAATCAAAACCTTTGATGACAAAGCGCCTGAAACAGTTAAAAACTTCCTGGACTACTGCCGCGAAGGTTTCTACAACAACACCATTTTCCACCGTGTCATTAACGGCTTTATGATCCAGGGCGGCGGTTTTGAACCTGGCATGAAACAGAAAGAGACCAAAGAGGCTATCAAAAACGAAGCTAATAACGGTCTGAAAAACACCCGCGGTACCCTGGCGATGGCCCGTACTCAGGCGCCACACTCTGCCACCGCGCAGTTCTTCATTAACGTAGCAGACAACGACTTCCTGAACTTCTCTGGCGAAAGCCTGCAGGGTTGGGGCTACTGCGTGTTTGCAGAAGTGGTAGAAGGTATGGACGTGGTTGACAAGATCAAAGCCGTTTCTACCGGCCGCAGCGGCATGCACCAGGACGTTCCAAAAGAAGACGTTGTGATCACAAGCGTGACCGTCAGCGAATAATTCGTGGCGACACTCTTTATTGCAGATCTGCATCTGCAAACAGAAGAACCGGCGATCACCGCCGGTTTTCTGCGTTTTTTGCAGGGTGAAGCCCGCCACGCCGATGCGCTTTACATCCTGGGGGATCTGTTCGAAGCCTGGATTGGCGACGACGACCCGAACCCGCTGCACCGCGAGATAGCGGGTGCGCTTAAAGCGCTGGTCGACTCTGGCGTCCCCTGCTTCTTTATCCACGGCAACCGCGACTTTCTGCTGGGCAAACGCTTCGCCCGGGAAAGCGGCATGATCCTGCTGGCGGAAGAGACCGTCCTCGACCTGTATGGCCGCCGGGTGCTGATTATGCATGGCGACACGCTCTGCACTGATGATACCGGCTATCTGGCGTTTCGCGCCAAAGTGCATACCCCCTGGATCCAGACCCTGTTTCTCGCCCTGCCGCTGTTTATCCGCAGCCGTATCGCCGCGAAGATGCGCGCTGGCAGCAAGGCCGCCAACAGCAGCAAATCGATGACCATCATGGACGTGAACCCGCAGGCGGTGGTCAGCGTGATGGAAAAACACCAGGTCCAGTGGCTGATCCACGGCCATACCCATCGCCCGGCCATGCATGACCTGACCGCCAACGGCGAGCAAGCCCACCGCGTGGTGTTAGGCGCCTGGCATAGCGAAGGATCGATGATTAAGGTCACGCCCGAAGGCGTGGAACTGATCGCTTTCCCTTTCTGAAATCCCCGCCTGAAAATTATTCAATTTTTTTGAACTCCTCCCGCAAATTGTTTTGATTTTAATCACACTTTGGTCGGCCTATGATTACTCACATCAGGGCAACAACGCCCTACTCCAGACAAATCAGCTTAAGGAATACGACCATGAAATCCATCAAAACTTTCGTTGCAGTTGCCGCACTTTCTCTGATCTCTTTCGGTTCTTTTGCCCAGAGCGTGAGCGCTACCGCCTCTACCATTGACCGCGCCGAAGCCAAAATCGCCGCTCAGGCCGCTAAAGAGGGTGCAGCCTACAAAATCACCAGCGCCCAGTTCGACAACCGTGTGTACATGACCGCTGAACTGACTAAATAACTTAATGCATTGCCGTGCCGCCAGATAAAAGACCAGCGACAGCGACAATACGATGAACAAGGAAAAGAGAATGAAAAATATCAGTATCGTCAGCGCCCTGCTGCTGGCCGCTTCCCTGACTTCTGGCGCGATGGCCGCCGAGAACACCTTCTCCACCCCGGAGGCGGGTTCGAATATCGACACGGCTGTACATCAAAATCATATTGATGTGAGCCATGCTTTTGATAAAGAGAGCCTGACCGCAGGTAATCTCCTGTAAATTGTCAAAGCAACCTGTGAAAAGACCGCCTTTCGGCGGTTTTTTTGTGGCAGAAAGCGCGGGATTTTGCCGGAAGTTTTAGCCGCGCAACCGTTTTCCTTGCCTGTGTATCGTGCTATTCTCTCTCACCTCAAAAGCCGAGAGTTGTGCACCACAGGAGTTTTAAGACGCATGTCTTCCAGCAATAATCCGGCGCGTGTCGCCATCGTGATGGGGTCCAAAAGCGACTGGGCTACCATGCAGTTCGCCGCCGAAATCTTTGACATCCTGAACGTTCCTCACCACGTTGAAGTGGTCTCCGCGCACCGCACCCCCGATAAACTGTTCAGCTTCGCCGAAAGCGCGGAAGAGAATGGTTATGAGGTGATTATTGCCGGTGCCGGCGGCGCCGCGCATCTGCCTGGTATGATTGCCGCCAAAACCCTGGTGCCGGTGCTCGGCGTCCCGGTTCAGAGCGCAGCCCTGAGCGGTGTCGACAGCCTCTACTCCATCGTGCAGATGCCGCGCGGCATTCCGGTAGGGACGCTGGCGATTGGCAAAGCAGGCGCAGCTAACGCCGCACTGCTGGCCGCTCAGATCCTGGCAACTCATGATAAAGAACTGCATCAGCGCCTGGTCGCGTGGCGTACCGCCCAGACCGACGAAGTACTGGAGAACCCGGACCCGCGAGGTGCGGCATGAAGCAGGTTTGCGTCCTTGGTAACGGTCAGTTAGGCCGTATGCTGCGCCAGGCTGGTGAACCCCTGGGGATCGCCGTCTGGCCGGTCGGGCTGGACGATGAACCTGAAGCCGTGCCGTTTCAGCAGAGCGTCATCACCGCAGAAATCGAACGCTGGCCGGAAACGCCGTTAACCCGCGAGCTGGCTCGTCACAACGCCTTCGTTAACCGCGACGTCTTCCCGATTATTGCTGACCGCCTGACGCAAAAGCAGCTGTTCGACGATCTGCATCTCGCTACCGCGCCGTGGCAGCTGCTGAGTGAAAAAAGCCAGTGGCCGGGTGTGTTTGACTCTCTGGGCGAACTGGCGATCGTCAAGCGCCGCGTGGGTGGCTACGATGGCCGCGGCCAGTGGCGTCTGCGTGCCGGGGAAACCGACCAGCTGCCGGACGAGTGCTACGGCGAGTGCATTGTTGAGCAAGGCATTAACTTCAGCGGTGAAGTGTCGCTGGTGGGTGCCCGCGCTCATGACGGCAGCACGGTCTTTTATCCCCTGACCCACAACCTGCATCAGGACGGCATTCTGCGCACCAGCGTGGTCTTCCCGCAGGCCAACGCAGCGCAACAAGCGCAGGCAGAAAGTATGCTCTCTGCCATCATGCAGGCGCTGGGCTACGTCGGCGTAATGGCGATGGAGTGCTTCGTCACCCCGGAAGGCCTGCTGATCAACGAGCTGGCACCCCGCGTCCACAATAGCGGCCACTGGACGCAAAACGGTGCCTCCATTAGCCAGTTTGAACTGCATCTGCGCGCCATTACCGGCCTGCCGCTGCCGCAGCCGGTGGTCAACAGCCCGTCGGTGATGATCAACCTGATCGGCACCGATCTGAACTACGACTGGCTGAAGCTGCCGCTGGTGCATCTGCACTGGTACGATAAAGAGGTGCGTCCGGGACGCAAGGTCGGCCATCTCAACCTGAATGACAGCGATATCCCTCGTCTTTGCGCAACGCTTGAAGCGATTGTCCCGCTGCTGCCGCCGGAGTACGCCAGCGGGATTGCCTGGGCGCAGTCAACGCTCAGCTAAGCCTCACCGCCGGGGAGTTGACCTTCCCCTTCCCCGGCGTAAAATCCTGCCCATTGTTGTTTTGAGGGATCCTTATGAACGATGGGACGGACTACCGCGCCATACTTGCTACCGACACGCCATTAATTGACGTGCGTGCCCCCGTGGAATTTGCCCAGGGCGCCATGCCTGCGGCACACAACCTGCCTTTGATGAACGACGACGAACGCGCCGCCGTGGGCACCTGCTATAAACGCCAGGGTCCGGAGGCGGCACTGGCGCTCGGCCACCGGCTGGTAAGCGGTGAGACGCATGAAGAGCGCCTGGAGGCCTGGCGCGCCGCCTGCCTTGCCCACCCGCAGGGCTATCTCTGCTGCGCCCGGGGCGGACAGCGCTCGCATATCGCGCAGGCGTGGCTGAAAGAGGCCGGGGTGGATTATCCGCTAATCGTCGGCGGCTACAAAGCGCTACGCCAGGCGGCAATCCAGGCGACCGTTGAGCAGGTGCAAAAACCCAGCGTGCTGATTGGCGGCTGCACCGGGAGCGGCAAAACGCTGCTGGTGAAGGCGCATCCTGAGGGCGTCGATCTCGAAGGGCTGGCGCACCACCGCGGCTCGTCGTTTGGCCGCACGCTGGCCCCGCAGCTTTCGCAGGCCAGTTTTGAAAACTATCTCGCCGTCGAGTTGCTGAAAAAGGACGCCGCGCGTTGGGTGCTGGAAGATGAGGGGCGGATGATTGGCTCTAACCATCTGCCGGAGTGCCTGCGCGACCGCATGGCGCAATCGCCCATTGTGGTGGTTGAGGACCCGTTTGAGGTGCGCCTTGAGCGCCTGCGCGAAGAGTATTTCGAGCAGATGTGGCAGGCCTTTCGTACCGCGCGTGGCGAAGAGGCGGGCTGGCTGGAGTACGCGGAGTATCTGCACCACGGCCTGTTTGCCATTCGCCGTCGGCTGGGGTTACAGCGATATGCCGAATTGACCGCCCTGCTGGATTCCGCGCTCGTTGAACAGCAGCGTACCGGCAGTACGGAGGCGCATCTCAGCTGGCTGGCGCCGCTGCTCAATGACTATTACGACCCGATGTATCGCTATCAGCTGGAGAAGAAGGCAGAGAAGATTGTCTATCGCGGGACGTATGGGGACGTGGCGGAGTGGCTGAGCCGCTGACAGAACGCCGGGTGGCGCTGCGCTTACCCGGCCTACACCGTTCCAGTACGCGCAGTGCAACCGGAAACAAACCGCACCGCACGTAGCCCCGGATCGCTGCGCGCTACCGGGGGAACAGACGACTCAGAAATCGTAGCGCAGACGCACCAGGTTCATATCGCCCAGATCGTCGGTGCTGGAGGTGAATACGTGCTCGTAATCGACGCGGAAGCCGTAGTCCAGCTGGAAGCTGATCCCTACGCCGTTGTCGATGCGCTGGTAGTTGCGGCCATTCATGGTCTCAATACGGTCACCCATAAAGTAAGGCTGGATCGTTTTCACCGCATACTGACCAATCGGGAATTTATAACCCGCGAAGTACTCAATACCCCACGCATCGCCCGCGAAGTAGTCATTTACCGACACTTTTTTGCTGGTCATAAAGTTCTGATACCAGCCGCCGCCTGCGGAGAAGGTCCAGTTGTCCGGGGTCCAGCTCAGCGCGGTACCGAGGATGTTCTGATCCCAGCTTTTGCTGTCGCCGTTATCCGGGTTACGCATGTCGGCGCGGGTGTAGTTCCAGGCAGCGCCCCAGGTCAGATCGGTGGTCAGACGATAATCCAGGCCCAGTGAACCGCCGCCTTTACGCTTGTAACGCAGACCGTTGCCCGGCAGGTATTCGCTGTCTTCGAACAGGTAAGAGGCGTAGATATCGGCATCGCCGAGGGTTTTCTTATATTTCAGCATCTGGCGGGAACGGTAAGAGCCGTCGTAGTCACCGTTGATGCCGTTCCCCGGGGCCTGGCCGATCATGTCGTAATCCCAGATATCGGTTTTCGCGCCGACCACATCGTAATAGACGCTGTTCTGCTGACCAAAGGTCAGGGTACCCCAGGTGTCGCTCTTCAGGCCGGTGTAGAGCATGCGGCGGGAGGTATCGCGCGCGCCGTCCGCATGGTGGTTGTCCCAGTTAAACTGCGCCGGAATGTTCACACCCAGCTCGTAGTAGCTGACCCAACTGATGTCATCAAACAGGTAGTAATCCGCCGCGAAACGGAAGCGGGTGCCGCCGTCAAAGCCGTTACGCTTGTAGCTGTTTTTGCCGTCGTCGCCGGTCATGTTCTGGAACTGAGGACGAATACTGCCGCCAACGGTGAAGTTCAGACGGCTCAGCGGATTGCCCGCCTGCGGATCTTGTTTAAGAACGGTGATTTCAGCCTGGGATGCAAAAGAGGTCAATGCCACTGCTGCGCCAATAGCCACTGCCAGCGCTTTTTTATTTATAGTCACTGTTTTTCCTTGTTAAACACACTGCCATTTATTTATCAGGTGAATATTAACCAGGATTTATCTGTCCGTGTTGCCCAGTTTTTAATGTTTTGTGCCACTAAAATTCAATGATTTATCTTTTTATGCTACATAGCCATCACGTGCCAGTATAAAAACTGGCACGTGATAGTTCAGGAAAGGAATTAACCGGAGAACTGGCGGAACAGGGCTTTGCCTTTCAGTAAACGCGCCCCCAGCCAGCCGCCGCACAGCGAAAGCAGCACCGCTCCGCTGAGCGGCAGGATCGCCCACAGCCGCCAGTCCGGCTCCCACGGGAAGTCGAACACCCGGGTTTGCAGCACCGCCAGCGCGGTTTCTGCCCCAATGGCCGCCACCAGGCCAGCCACCAGCCCCAGCAGGGCGAACTCGCTCCACAGCGTGGTGCGCAGCAGCTTTTTACCTGCACCCAAGGTACGGTAGACCACCAGCTCCTGATGACGCTGGCGCATCCCGACCTGCACCTGGGCCAGCAGCAGCAGCACGCCGCAAATTGTGACCAACACCACCATCACCTCCAGCGCCCGGCTCACCTGCTCCAGCACCTGCCCGACCTGTTTGAGGATCGCGCCGATGTCTAGCAGGCTGATGGTCGGGAACTCGCGGTTAAGCTGGGTGAGCATGCCGTTGCCATTCTCCCAGCGGAAGCTGGTGAGCCAGCTCTGGGGCTGCCCGTCCAGCGCCCCGGCGGGGAAGATAAAGAAGAAGTTAGGCCGCAGGCTCTCCCAGTCGACCTTGCGCAGGCTGGTCACTTTCGCACTGAAATCCTGGGTATCGCCGGTAAAGGTCACCGTATCCCCCAGGGCGACGTTAAGGCGTTTTGCCAGCCCCTCCTCCATGGAGACTTCACCCGCTTTTGGCGGCCAGTTGCCGGCCACAATGGGGTTGTGATCCGGGCGCTTATCCTGCCAGGTGAGGTTCAGCTCGCGGTTGAGGGATTCATCTTTATTGCCCTCGGTGGACTGTCCGTTAATCTGGGTCAGGCGCGCCCGCACAATGGGGTAGTAAGACTCCGGGATAATCTGGTGTTCAGCGAGAAACGCTTTCAGGGGCGTTACCTGCTCCGGGGCGATGTTGATCAAAAAGTAGTTCGGGCTTTCTGGCGGGAGCTGCTGTTGCCAGCGATCCAGCAGATCGCCGCGCAGCACCAGCAACAATGCCAGCAGCATAAACGAGAGCGAAAATGCCGACAGCTGGCTGAGGGTCGACCACGGCTGGCGCAGCAGGCGATTTACCGCCAGACGCACCGGCAGCGATTTTACCGTCAATCCTTTCAGCACGCTGAGCAGCATCCAGCCCAGCACGCCGCAGAGCAGCGCCAGCACGACGGCGCCAGCCAGCACGGCCCACAGCAGCATGCTCCCACCCATCAGCCAGGCGAGGAGCATCACCACCACCGCCACGATAGCCGGAATGTAATATTTCAGCGGCCAGACGCTGGCCACCACGTCGCGACGCAGAACGCGCAGGGGCTGTGTCGCCAGCAGCAGGCGGTAAGGACGCAGCCCCACCAGCAGCGAAATGACGGTCATCGCCCCGATCGCCCAGAGCCACGGCCACAGGCTGGCAGGAGGCAGCGCGACGGGCAGCACCGGCTTGAGGAGTACCATCAGCACTTTTTCAAACAGTAGCCCCATCATCCCGCCGGTGACAGCCGAGAGCGTCAGCACCATCAGCCACTGACCGATAATCAGTTTGCGCAGCTGCGTCCTGCCCGCCCCCAGCGTTTTGAGGATCGCCACCAGATCGTAACGGCTGCGGCAGTAGTGGCCCATGGCGACTGCCACCGCCGCCACCGCCAGCAGCAGCGTCAGCAGCGCCGAGAGCAGCAGGAACTGCTGGGAACGCTCCAGCGATTTGCCGAGCGCGCCCTCCTCCTGCTCCATCCCGGACCAGCGGTGCTCCGGCTTCAGCTGCGGCAGGAGCCATTGTTCGTAACGTTCCAGTTGCGCGGGCGTGCCGCCAAACTTAAAGCGCCAGGTGACGCGGCTGCCGGGCTGTACCGCCGCGGTTTTGGCGACATCGGCGGTGTTCATCAGCAGACGCGGCGCCATCTGGAAGGGGTTAAAACCGGAATCAGGTTCTTGAACCACTTCCCCGGCGATTTTCAGGGTGGCATCGCCGACATCAATGCTGTCGCCGGTTTTTAAATTCAGCAGCGCCATCAGACGCGACGCCAGCAGCACCGTGCCCGGCGCAGGCTTCAGCCCCGGCGGGTTGGTCTGAAGCTCGCCGTAGAGCGGATAGATATCATCGACCGCCTTCACGCTCGCCAGCTGCGGCGTCTCGGCGGCAAAGGTCATGGTCTGGAAACTGATCTGCTCACTGACCTTCAGCCCCTCTTTTCTTGCCTCTGCAATCCACGCCTGCGGCACCTCGCGGGAGCTGCGTAGCGTCCGGTCGCCAGCCATAAACTCGCGGCTTTGCTGGCTGAGCCCCTTTTCCATCCGATCGCTGACGCTGCCGAGCGCCAGCACGCAGGCCACCGCCAGGCTTAACGCCAGCCAGACAATCAGCAGCGAGGGGGAGCGCCATTCGCGCCAGAACCAGCGGGCAATCATGCTTCCTCCCTCAATTCACCGTTCACCAGACGCAGGCGGCGGTCACAGCGGGCAGCCAGCTGCGGATCGTGGGTGACGAGGATCAGCGTCGTGCCGTGCTCGCGGTTCAGGGAAAAGAGCAGATCGGCAATTTTATCCCCGGTCTGGCGATCGAGGTTGCCGGTAGGTTCATCGGCAAAGAGCACATCCGGGCGACCGTTAAACGCCCTGGCCAGCGCCACGCGCTGCTGCTCGCCGCCGGAGAGCTGCGCCGGAAGATGATCGAGGCGTTTGCCCAGCCCCAGCTGCTCCAGCAGCGCTTTTGCCCCCGCCCGGCTCTGGGTAGTGTTCTCGCCGCGCAGCAATCCCGGCAGCTCGACGTTCTCCAGCGCGTTGAGGGTTGGGATCAACATAAACGACTGGAACACAAAGCCAATGTGCTTTGCCCGCAGGGCGGCGCGCGCCTCTTCATCGAGCTTATGCAAGGGTTGCCCGACCAGGTTGACCTCGCCGCTGCTGCCGTCATCCAGACCGGCGAGGATCGCCAGCAGCGTGGATTTGCCGGAGCCCGATTCACCAATCAGGGCGATGCTCTGCCCGCGTTTGACAATGAGTTCAACTCCGGTGAGGATGGAAAGCTCGTGCTCACCCTGACCCACGGACTTCTTAAGATGATGAACTTCAACAATGTTTTCCGCTGGCATTTGCCCTTCCTGTTTTTGATGCTGTTCTCATTTCGCGCCGCAGCTGCGGACACGCTATTAATTCTGGGTGACAGTCTGAGTGCTGGCTACCGGATGGCGGCCAGTGCCGCCTGGCCTGCGCTGCTGAATGATAAATGGCAGAGCAAAACGTCGGTTGTTAACGGCAGCATTAGCGGGGATACCTCCCAGCAAGGGCTCTCCCGTCTGCCTGCCCTGCTGAAACAGCACCAGCCGCGCTGGGTGCTGGTGGAGCTTGGCGGCAATGACGGCCTGCGCGGTTTCCAGCCACAGCAGACCGAGCAAACCCTGCGCAAAATTTTGCAGGATATCCGCGCCGCGAACGCCCAGCCGCTGCTGATGCAAATTCGACTGCCTGCCAACTATGGTCGTCGGTATAATGAAGCCTTTAGCGCGATATATCCGAAGCTTGCTAAAGAGTTCGATATTCCGCTGCTGCCCTTTTTTATGGAAGAGGTTTACCTGAAACCGCAGTGGATGCAGGACGACGGCATTCACCCCAATCGGGACGCCCAACCGTTTATCGCCGACTGGATGGCAACCCGGTTGGCTCCATTAGTTAAACATGACTCGTAATTCAACGGAGATCCTGACAGGTAAAGTTATGCAAAAATCGGTCTTAATTACAGGATGTTCCAGTGGCATTGGCCTGGAAAGCGCCCTTGAGCTGAAGCGTCAGGGGTTCTGGGTGCTGGCCGCCTGCCGTAAACCGGAAGATGTTGAACGGATGAACGGCATGGGCTTAACCGGCGTACAGCTGGATCTGGATTGTACCGACAGCATTGAGCGCGCCGCCGATGAGGTGATCGCTCTCACCAATAATCGTCTGTACGGGCTGTTTAACAATGCCGGTTTCGGCGTTTACGGCCCGCTGCAGAGCGTCACCCGCCAGCAGCTTGAAGCACAATTCTCCGCCAATTTTTTTGGCGTTCATCAGCTGACTATGCGCCTGCTGCCAGCCATGCTGCCGCACGGCGAAGGCCGGATTGTGATGACCTCCTCAGTGATGGGGCTTATCTCTACCCCGGGCCGCGGGGCTTACGCCGCCAGCAAATATGCGCTGGAAGCCTGGTCAGATGCCCTGCGCATGGAGCTCCGTCACAGCGGCATTAAGGTGAGCCTGATTGAACCAGGCCCTATCCGCACCCGCTTTACCGACAACGTCAATCAAACCCAGGCTGACAAACCGGTGGAAAATCCCGGTATCGCCGCCCGTTTTACCCTGGGGCCGGAGGCGGTGGTCGCCAAAGTGCGCCATGCTTTTGAGAGCAAAAACCCCAAACTGCGTTATCCGGTCACGCTGGTGACCTACGCCGTCGGCCTGCTGAAACGTCTGCTGCCTGGCCGGATGATGGACAAATTTTTACAGGGTTGAGTTGAAGCCACGCGCCACGCCCCCATGTAAACAGAAACTCATAATTGGGATAGCCGCATGTCCGTACAGAATATTGTCAACATTACCGAAGCCAACCTGCACCAGACTCTTGAACAGTCGATGACCAAACCGGTGCTGTTCTACTTCTGGTCTGAACGCAGTCAGCACTGTCTGGAGCTGACGCCGGTGCTCGAGAAGCTGGCAGCCCAGTATAACGGTCAGTTTATCCTGGCGAAGCTGGACTGCGACGCCGAGCAGATGATTGCCTCCCAGTTTGGCCTGCGCGCCATTCCTACGGTTTATCTGTTCCAGAACGGTCAGCCGGTGGATGGCTTCCAGGGCCCGCAGCCGGAAGAGGCGATCCGCGCCCTGCTGGATAAAGTGCTGCCGCGTGAAGAGGAGCTGAAAGCGCAGCAGGCGGCAGCGTTGATGGCCGAAGGCAAACATGACGAAGCTCTGCCGCTGTTGAAAGAGGCGTGGCAGCTCTCCGGTCAGAATGGTGAAATTGGCCTGCTGCTGGCGGAAACGCTGATTATCTTAAAGCGTTCTGAAGAGGCCGAAGTGGTGCTGAAAACCATCCCATTGCAGGATCAGGATACCCGCTATCAGGGGCTGGTGGCGCAAATTGAACTGCTGAAGCAGGCGGCGGATACGCCGGAAATTCAGCAGCTGCAACAGCAGGTTGCCGACAACCCTGACGACGCGGTACTGGCGAGCCAGCTTGCGCTGCAGCTGCATCAGGTGGGTCGTAACGAAGAGGCGCTGGAACTGCTGTTCAGCCATCTTAAAAAGGATCTGGCTGCGGCGGACGGCCAGGCGCGTAAAATGTTCCAGGAAATTCTGGCCGCCCTCGGGACGGGTGATTCACTGGCTTCGACCTATCGCCGTAAACTTTACGCTCTGCTGTACTGATTCTGCCAGCTGGCCGATCAGTGCCGCCTTAAATACTCTGTCAGCCGCCGTTATGGCGGCTTTTTTATCTCTGCTGGTAGCGTTTGTTTAGTCTTCCTGATGTTTAATTTTAAACAAATGTTAATCAGACTTTAACAATGTAAAATATAGCCTTTGGCATGTCCACGTTTCTGGACGATTAGCCCGCCTGGAGTAACGTTTATCTTCCATTTGTGATCATCGCAAAACTCCCGCACACGGTGCCATTAGTCTCCTCTGGCAGGATGGTGTTAAACTTTTTCGTTATGAAAAGGCCACGCTAATAACTATAGGAAGTATGCGGCATGACACATATCTTTTATGAGTTCACCTCTCTTAAGCCGGGTGTTCCTGATGTAGAAACATTAATGCAAGTCATCCGCTCATCGGCAGAAACCAGCTTCGTTATTGGCCCGGAAGTCGTTGATTTCGTCAAAAAAGCGCTGATCGTCAACACCACCATCGTCAGCTTTAAAAACTGCAAATTTGCTTTCGACAACGGCACGCATTTCATTGAATTTGATGGCAAAGGTAAATCTAAGCGTTACAACGAGGTCCCGCACTGGTTTGTCTCCCCGGCAGATTTCTCCCGCTCTCAGTGGCTGATCAACCATAAGCTGTCGGATGTGATGGCGACAACGTTTATCGATGTGCTGATGTCTTACCCGCTGAAAGAGCGCCGTGCCCACTGCAATCTGCTGTTTGGTTTAGACTTGCATAAGACAGGTATCGTGCCGTCCAGTACGCCTGCTGCGAGCAAAATCGGCAATAAAAACGGTAAAACCACAAAACCGAAAATTATCGAACTGGGCTCCTTCGAACTGTTCAGCCAGTTCTTTGACCGCCTGAAAAGCGCCGTAGCGGAGGATCGCTTCCCGACCCTGCAGGTGCTGACGGGGATCGATGATCTGTCGAAAGCGCCAAATAACCTTAAACAGGGGATCCGCACCTGGTTTAAAGCGATCTCCGGCGATCTGCCACCGAATAATAAACGCGTCGAAGCGGGTAACGCCGGTCTTTTCTGCGCCCCGGTGCGCGAGCAGTTGCAGCAGATTGAAGCGATGGGGCTGGAAAAATATTATGCAGGGCTGTCGCGGGCGATCGTTGAGGCGGGCGAGCAGTATATCGCTGACTTCTCTTACACTCATCCCGAAGCCTGATCTTCTCCGTTGGCGGAAAACCGCGTTGCCCTGCTATTTTTAGCGGGGCTTTTTTATGTCTGAATCCAGCCCGGCTCGTTGATTTGGCGGGAATTTACCCCTGTTTGCCGGTATACTTATGCGCAACAAACGAACAGTTTTAATCGCAACATGGAATACAAAACAGGAGGTTTTACATGTTCATCGTCATCCCTATTTTGATCTTCGTGGCGCTGGTGATCGTCGCCGCCGGTGTCAAAATCGTTCCGCAGGGCTACCAGTGGACGGTTGAGCGTTTTGGTCGATATACCACGACGCTGCAGCCGGGCTTAAGCCTGGTCGTGCCGTTTATGGACCGCATTGACCGCAAAATCAATATGATGGAGCAGGTCCTCGATATCCCGTCTCAGGAGGTTATCTCCCGGGATAACGCCAATGTCACCATTGATGCGGTCTGCTTTATTCAGGTGATTGATGCGCCGAAAGCGGCCTATGAGGTCAGTAACCTTGAGCTGGCTATCATCAACTTAACCATGACCAACATCCGTACCGTTCTGGGCTCGATGGAGCTGGACGAAATGCTCTCCCAGCGCGACAGCATTAACACCCGCCTGCTGCACATCGTCGATGAAGCCACCAACCCGTGGGGCATCAAAGTGACCCGTATTGAAATTCGCGACGTGCGTCCGCCTGCCGAGTTGATCACATCCATGAACGCCCAGATGAAGGCCGAGCGAACCAAGCGCGCCTACATTCTGGAGGCCGAGGGGGTACGTCAGGCGGAGATCCTGAAGGCTGAAGGGGAAAAACAGTCGCAGATCCTGAAAGCTGAAGGCGAACGCCAGTCGGCCTTCTTACAGGCTGAAGCCCGTGAACGTTCGGCGGAAGCGGAAGCCCGCGCCACGAAAATGGTTTCGGAAGCTATCGCAGCCGGGGATATCCAGGCGGTTAACTACTTTGTGGCGCAGAAATACACCGAGGCGCTGCAGGCCATTGGCTCGGCGGATAACAGCAAGGTGGTGATGATGCCGCTGGATGCCAGCAGCCTGATGGGCTCGATCGGTGGTATCGCGGAACTGATCAAAAACAGCGGCAACGAGCGCAAATGATGATCGAGATGATTGCTGCACATCCGCACGTTTTCTGGCTGAGCCTCGGCGGACTGCTGCTGGCGGCAGAGATGCTCGGCGGCAACGGCTATCTGCTGTGGAGCGGCGTGGCAGCCGTTATCACCGGGCTGCTGGTGTGGATCTTACCGTTCGACTGGGCATGGCAGGGCGTGCTGTTTGCCCTGCTGACCCTGATTGCCGCCTGGCTCTGGTGGCGCTGGCTTTTAAGGCAGGTGCGCGCCCAGAAGCCCGCCGATGCCCGGCTCAATCAGCGTGGTAAACAGCTGGTGGGGATGCAGTTTACCCTGGACACCGCCCTGGTTAACGGGCGCGGTCATATGCGCGTCGGCGACAGTTCATGGCCGGTTGTGGCCGACGAGGATTTAAGCGTCGGCACCAAAGTTGAGGTGGTGGCCGTAGAGGGTATTACCCTTCGCGTCCGGGCCCTTTCCCGATAAGAACAGGAATAGCATGATGGTCAGGAAGACAACGCTGGCACTCAGCGTTAGCGCCTTACTGGCGAGCGCCGCGCCGGCATTTGCCTCATTTGATATGGAAGACTGCAACTGGAGCGATGAGCACTGTCTGCTGAAAGGCGACCCGGTGCTGACGCCCGGCAACGACTCCCGCGACAATCTGCTGCGCCTGCTGAGCGAAGCCAAATCCTTTGCCCTGCCCGTGCAGTCGATGCCTGCGGATATCACCCGCTCCCGGGATTTCTATTTTGCTTACCACCCGGAGTGGGATGACCTGGAAGATCCGGTCACCCCAGCCGCGGACAAACCCGCTGAAGAGAGCCTTCTCAGCCAGCAGCTGGCCGCATTGCAGCTCGAGGCCGTTGACACCCGGCAGGATGGCGAGCAGGAAAACCGCTTCGTCTCGAACAGTGCCGACAGCCTCAGCCAGTTTTTTGCCGCGCTGCTGGCCGACGACGCGCTGACGGCGGAACAGCGCCATGCCCTGGGGCAGGCGCGTCTGGGGCTCTACTCTGGCGCAACCGATGAGCAGATCTCCGCCTCCCTGACGACCCTTCCTGCCCACTCTTCAGCCCTGCTGTATAAAACCTATCTGACCGGGGCGGCCCGTTTTTATGGTGGCGATTATGACGAGGCAGATCGGGCGTTTACCTCGCTCGTTGACAGCGATCGTCCGTGGCTGGCAGAGACCGCGGGCTATATGCTGATGCGCACGGCGCTGAACAAAAGCAGCCAGAACAGCACCGGAGAATATGGCGATTTTGATATCGACCGCATCGACCGCCCGGCCGCTGAACAGGCGCAGAAAGCGGCCCAGACCTACCTCCAGCGCTGGCCGGAGGGGCGTTACGCCGATTCGGCGCGCGGTATGCTGCGCCGCATCAACTGGTATTTGCAGGCGTGGCCGCAGCTGGCAGAGCTGTACGAGCAGCGGTTCCAGCAGGCTGAGGATGCTGAGGCGCTGCGCGGCCTGGTGACCGAATACGATAATGTCTACGGCATGCAGTTCTACGGTCGCGCCGTGCGGGAGGCCTTCCCCGACGCGCCGCAGGTCAGCTATATCGAGCTGCTGCGCGCCCTTCGCCTGAACAGCGACGAGAAACCGACCCTGACGCAGGAGGATCTCAACAGCAGCAAACCGGCGTTTGAACAGAGCGGCAAGCTGGCGCTGTGGCGCAATTTACAGTTGAACCTGTGGCAGGCGACGAATAACCCTGCCGCCATCCTTCAGGCCGTTAAACCGGCAGAAACACTCCCGGCGCACGATATTGTCGCCTTCAGCGAGCAGGTACTGTACGGCGACGCGCTGATGGCGCAAAAGCAGTGGCCTGCGGCGCGTGATTTCTGGCTTAAGCTGCTGAAACTCAGCCAGGATGCTGAACAGCAGCAGTACGTGCAGTCCAGACTGGCGGCCACCCTGGTCTATAGCGGCAATACAGAGGCGATCTTTGCCGCGGATAGCGCCATCACCAGCCTGCGTTATCGCTCCCGGGTGTTGAAAGCGGTAGCCTCGCCTGAGCGGTTACGTCAGCAGGCCAGTCAGGGACCCAACAATGAAGAGCGGACCATTGCGCTGCATACCTTGCTGGTGCGCGATTTAACGGAGAACCGCTTTAGCGACTGGTTAAATGACAGAAAGCTCGCCAGCGCGATAACCTCGCCAGTCATTGGCAAAGCGTTTGACGATGTTAACCTGAGCGTATTCGACTGGAATGGTGATGCCGCCGAAGCCGGTTATGTGTGTCGTAGTCTGGATAAAACCGTTCAGGTGCTCAGCCAGAACGCCGAAGATGCCCATGCCCTGAACTGTCTGGGCGAGTTTTTCCGCACAACCAATACCCGTGTCGATCTGTGGAAAGAGAGCGCGGGTAACGGTCTGCTGGAGGCGGCCATCCACCGCAAAGAACCTTACGGGCAGTTCGACAGACAGGCTTACTACCAGCAGGTCATTACCTCACCGAAGGCGGAACATGAAGACAAGAGCTATGCGCTCTATCGGGCCATCATGTGCTACGCCCCGTCCGGCTATAACGAATGTGGCGGAACCGATGTGGACAAAGCCCAGCGCAAAGGCTGGTTCTCGCAGTTAAAAACGCAGTATCCGGGCAGTCCGTGGGCGCAAAAACTCAAATACTACTGGTAGCCGCGCTGCTGGCCGGAGAGGCGCAGGCGGCAGAAATTGTTACCGCCCACGAACATCCGGCCTTCTGGCTCTGGTCAGGGGTGAAGGCCAGCGACGCACTGAAAGAGGCGCAAACGGTCTATCTCCATCAGGGCGAAGTGCTGGCCCGGCCCAATGAGGTGGTGTTTCAGCGCCTCGGCTTGCCGGTCAGTCGCCTGACCTTTCCCTCCATCTGGCTGACCGTGCGCTTTACCACCCTTGAGGTACCGCCGACCATCGTGCCGAGAATTGTCCGCCTGATGCAGCGCTGGCAGGCCGCAGGAAATCAGGTAGTAGGTTTGCAAGTCGATTTTGATGCCGCTACCCACCAGCTGGCGGACTACGCGCGCTTTTTGCGCACACTTCGCCAGCAATTGCCGCCTGAATTCGCGCTGGGGGTGACCGGGCTACTGGACTGGGCGAAAACCGGTGATGTTGCCACGCTGAATAGCCTGGCAGTGGATGAAATGGTGATCCAGAGCTATCAGGGCCGCCATACGGTAGCCAACTATCAGGCCTATCTGCCCGCGCTTGCCCGGCTGCGCATTCCCTTTAAGCTCGGGCTGGTACAAAACGGTCAGCGGGATGTGCAGGCCGAAGCGCAACTGCGAAAATCTCCCTGGTATCGCGGTACGGTGGTGTTTATGCTCAACCCGGCCCGGCGTTAAGCCTTCGCTTTGCGGTGACAGCAGCCGGAGAGATTATCGATGATCGGGCAGTCGGCGCTCTCATCCCCCGGGCAGCTCTCTGCCAGGGCCAGCAGCCGATCGCGCATCGCCTGTAGCTCTACAATATGCCGCTCAATTTCGGCCACCTTATCCAGCGTCCGGCTTTTTACATCGGCGCTGTGGCGGGCAGGATCGTTAAACAGCGTCACCAGATCGCCGCACTCATCCAGATTGAACCCTACCTGACGCGCCTGGCGCAGCAGCGTCAGTTCATCAAGGTGCTTTTGCGTATAGCTCCGGTAGCCGTTCTCACTGCGCAGCGGCGGTGTCACCAGCCCTTTCTCTTCGTAAAAACGAATCGCTTTGCTGGTTAAGCCAGTTTTTTTGGCAACATCACTGATATTCACGTTTCCCCCTTGACCTTCCCCTTGATGGAAGGTTTAACCTTGATAACAGTTAGATGAAAGTGTCTCTCCGGTCAATATCTGGCTGGAGATTTATAAGGAGCTAATTATGTCTCAAACCATCGATCTGACACTGGACGGCCTCTCCTGCGGCCACTGTGTCAAACGCGTTAAAGAGAGTCTGGAGCAACGCCCGGACGTTGAGCATGCAGAGGTGACCATCGAGCACGCGGTCGTCACCGGCAGCGCCAGCGCCGATGCCCTGATCGACACCATCAAACAGGCCGGTTACGGTGCGGCGTTAAGCCACCCAAAGGCTGATCCGCTGACAGCGTCAACAACTCCGTCGGAAGCACTGACAGCGGACCCCTCTGAGCTTCCGGCAGCTCACGACAGTGATGACAGCCAACAGCTGTTGATCAACGGCATGAGCTGCGCCAGCTGCGTCACCCGGGTGCAGGATGCCCTGCAGGCGGTTCCGGGTGTGGCACAGGCACGGGTCAATCTGGCGGAACGCACTGCGCTGGTGATGGGCAGTGCTTCCGCCACTGATTTAGTGCAGGCTGTTGAAAAAGCGGGCTATGGCGCCGAAGCGATTGAGGATGACGTCGAACGGCGGGCGCGCCAGCAGGAGTCGGCCATCGCCACCATGAAACGTTTTCGCTGGCAGGCGATTGTTGCCCTGCTGGTAGGTATCCCGGTGATGGGCTGGGGTATGCTCGGCGACAACATGATGGTTACCGACGATAACCGCACGCTGTGGCTGGCGATTGGCGTGCTCACCCTCGGAGTGATGATCTTCGCGGGTGGCCACTTTTATACCAGCGCCTGGAAGAGCCTGAAAAACCGCACCGCCACCATGGACACCCTGGTGGCGCTGGGTACCGGCGCGGCGTGGCTCTACTCGATGAGCGTAAACCTCTGGCCGCAGTGGTTCCCGATGGAAGCGCGCCATCTCTACTATGAAGCCAGCGCGATGATTATCGGCCTGATTAACCTCGGCCATATGCTGGAGGCGCGGGCCCGCCAGCGCTCCTCAAAAGCGCTGGAGAGATTGCTCGATTTAACCCCGCCAACCGCCCGGGTAGTGACCGAACAAGGTGAACAAAACCTGCCGCTGGCCGAGGTTCAGGCGGGTATGATCCTGCGCCTGACCACCGGCGATCGCGTCCCGGTGGACGGGGAGATCACCCAGGGCGAAGCCTGGTTTGACGAAGCGATGCTTACCGGCGAGCCTGTGCCGCAGCAGAAAAGTGACGGGGAGAGCGTCCACGCCGGTACGGTGGTGCAGGATGGCAGCGTGCTGTTCCGCGCAAGCGCTGTCGGCAGCCACACTACGCTGTCGCGCATCATCCGCATGGTGCGTCAGGCCCAGAGCAGCAAGCCGGAGATTGGCAAGCTGGCGGATAAAATTTCCGCCATCTTCGTGCCGGTAGTGGTGGGTATCGCTCTGTTCAGCGCCGCTATCTGGTACTTTTTTGGCCCCGCGCCGCAGATTGTTTACACCCTGGTGATCGCCACCACGGTGCTGATCATCGCCTGCCCTTGCGCCCTGGGGCTGGCGACGCCGATGTCGATTATCTCCGGCGTCGGGCGTGCCGCGGAGTCGGGCGTGCTGGTGCGCGACGCCGACGCCCTGCAACGCGCCAGCACTCTGGATACGCTGGTCTTTGATAAAACCGGTACCCTCACCGAGGGTAAACCGCAGGTGGTAGCCATCCATACCCTGAACGGGATAAGCGAAGCCGATGCTCTGCATCTGGCCGCCGCGCTCGAACAGGGTTCCAGCCACCCGCTGGCGCGGGCGATTCTGGAGAAAGCAGATAGCGCCCTGCCGCAGGTAAATAACTTCCGCACTCTGCGCGGGCTGGGTGTCAGTGGGGAGGTCGATGGCCATACGCTGCTGCTGGGCAACCAGGCGCTGCTGACCGAAAACGGAATTGATACCGGGGCGCTGAATGAACATCTGCAAAAGTATGCCTCGCAGGGGGCAACGCCGGTACTGCTGGCGATTAACGGCGAGGCCACGGCGCTGTTTGCCATCCGCGATCCGCTGCGCGCAGACAGCGTGGCTGCGCTGCAACGCCTGCACCGGGAGGGTTATCGTCTGGTGATGTTGACCGGCGATAACGTCACTACCGCACAGGCTATCGCCAGCGAGGCCGGTATTGATGAGGTGATTGCGGGCGTACTGCCGGATGGCAAAGCGGATGCGATTATCAAACTGCAGGGCCAGGGCCGCCGGGTGGCAATGATAGGCGACGGCATCAACGATGCCCCGGCGCTGGCACAGGCTGATGTCGGGATTGCTATGGGCGGTGGCAGCGATGTCGCTATCGAAACGGCGGCGATAACCCTGATGCGCCACAGTCTGACCGGCGTGGCCGACGCGCTCGCCATCTCGAAAGCAACCCTGCGCAACATGAAGCAGAATTTGCTGGGAGCCTTTATCTATAACGCCTTCGGTATTCCTATCGCCGCCGGGATCTTATGGCCGCTGACCGGCACGCTACTGAACCCGGTGGTGGCGGGTGCCGCTATGGCCCTCTCCTCTATTACGGTGGTCAGCAACGCCAACCGCCTGTTGCGCTTTAAACCTAAAGCTTGAGGTTGTGGCAGGACAAGGACGTCTTGCGCCACTCCTCCCCACGCGCTAGCATGAATTTTTCATCAGGGAGCGCGTATGGGTCTGTTTCAACGTCTGAAAGCATCGTTTCGCGCCCTCTTCCCCCGCCGCTATCGCTGGCCTGGTCTTGATATCACCCTTCCCGGCGGACAGCATCTGCATCTGGTCGGCAGTATCCATATGGGGACGCGGGATATGTCTCCCCTGCCCGATGGCCTGGTTACCCGCTTGCATCACGCCGACGCGCTGATCGTCGAAGCGGATATCTCCGGGGATGAGTCGCCCTTCGCAGGGCTTGCGATCCCGCCTCCGCTGGCGGAGCGTCTCAGCCCGACCCAGCTTACGGAACTGCAACGGGTCGCCGAGGAGCTTGGATTATCGCTTAATCAGCTTGAGAGCCAGCCGCTGTGGCAGATCGCCATGGTATTGCAGGCTACCCAGGCGCAGCGGTTGGGGTTGCGGGGAGATTATGGCATCGATTACCAATTGCTGAATGCCGCGCGTACGCAGAACCTACCGGTCATTGAGCTGGAAGGAGCTGCCAGCCAGATCGCCCTGCTGCGCCAGATGCCAGACGACGGTTTGCTGCTGCTGGAAGATACCCTGACTCACTGGCACACCAATGCCCGCCTGCTGCAAACCATGGTGAGCTGGTGGCTGGATTCCCCCCCTGTCGTCGACAAGCTGGCGCTTCCGGCGACCTTCAGCGAATCGCTGTATGATGTGCTGATGCATGAGCGTAATCAGGCGTGGTGCGAAAAGCTGCACGCATTGCCGGCCGGGCGGTATGTGGTGGCGGTAGGGGCGTTGCATCTGTACGGCGAGGGGAATTTGCCGTCGCTGCTGAGATAAAAAAGTGGCCAATATTTCTATTGGCCCGTCAAAGAGGAATTTCATCATTGTTATTATGCCGGAGGAGACCCCCGGTTCAGCAGATTGTCGCTCAAAGTGACCATCACTGCCAACACTATTGCGCAAGATGGTGCTATTTTTTAGCCGCTTTTCAGGCGTATTCTTAAGGCGTTTATTGTCCGGGCTAAGAAGGATTGCTATGACTCCCGCCGTTAAATTACTCGAAAAAAACAAGATTTCGTTTCGGATCCACAGCTATGACCACGATCCGGCTGAAACCAATTTTGGTGATGAAGTGGTGCGTAAACTAGGTCTGAATGCGGATCAGGTCTATAAAACATTGCTGGTCGCGGTCAATGGCGATATGAAACATCTCGCCGTGGCGGTGACCCCGGTTGCCAGTCAGCTGGATCTGAAGAAAGTGGCCAAAGCGCTGGGCGCCAAAAAAGTGGATATGGCCGACCCGATGGTGGCGCAACGCACCACGGGGTATCTGGTGGGGGGTATCAGCCCACTGGGGCAGAAGAAGCGCCTGCCGACGCTGATTGATGCGCCTTCACAGGAATTTGAAACGATCTATATTTCCGGCGGCAAGCGCGGGATGGATATTGAACTGGCGGCGAGCGATCTGGCGAAAATGCTGGATGCGCAGTTTGCGGACATCGCGCGCCGGGATTAAAAAATCGCCGGGTGGCGCTGCGCTTACCCGGCCTACAAAACCCAAAACCGTTAAAACCGTTCGAACCGTAGGCCGGGTAAGGCGAAGCCGCCACCCGGCACTGACGGCGCTTACTGCCAGCTCACTTCACCCTGCGGTTCATAGGCATTCACATCCAGCGGTGAGTTCTGCTGGATGTACTGCTTCAGCACCTCGGCATCAATAAAGCCGGTATTCACATAGCCGGGTTTATCATCAATGTGCGGATAACCATCGCCGCCGGTGGCGTTGAAGCTCAAGGTCGCCATACGGTAGGTTTTTGCCGGATCAACCGGTTCACCCTTGATCTTCAGGTCGTTGAGCACCCCACCCTTCGCCACAAAGCTCACGTTGGCAAACTGCGGATAGGCCCCGGAGTCCGGTTTCATCTGCGCCACCGCGGTGAGATAGTCGGTGACCTCTTTGCCGCTCATATCGACATAGACCAGCACGTTGCCGAACGGCTGCACCTTGAGGACATCTTTATAGGTGATATCGCCGCCCTCAATGGAGTCGCGGATGCCGCCGCCGCTCATCACCGCAAAATCGGCATTGGTGCGCGCCATTTGCGCGGCCAGGATCAGATGGCCCATATTGGTCTGGACGAAGCGCACCTTGCTGCGATCGCCTTCCAGTCTGCCATTGAGCGTGCCGATCTTCACATCCAGCTGCGCTTTACCTTTATTCTGGAACGGCGTCAGCAGGGAGAGCATCTGTGGGTTTTCCGCAATTTCTGGCGTATAGAGAACGCGCTCGCTCTGGCCGTTATCGTAGGTCACCTTCTTCTTCAGGTTGACCGGGATGAGCTGGTAGTGGACCAGCTTCATCTCGCCGTTACGGAATTCGAAATCGGCCCGGCCCACATATTTGCCCCACTCGTGCGCCTGCACAATCCAGATGCCGTTCTGCTTATCGGGCGCGCACGGCGTGCCTGGCACGTAGTCCACCTGCTTTTTATTTTCCGAGGCCATGCAGACCGGATCCTGGGAGTGACCGCCCACGATCATCGCCAGGGAGCCCGCAGGCAGGCTGCGCGCCATCTCGACATCCCCTGGCGCATTCGAGCCATGCTCGCCGTTATCGTAATGGCCCATATGGGTAGTAGCGATAATCACGTCCGGCTTTTCGTTCTGCTGTAACTCCTGGATCACCAGCTTCGCTTCGTCAGCCGGTTTACGGAATTCGATATCAGTAAAATATTCCGGGTTGCCGATTTTCGCCGTATCGTCGGTGGTCAGCCCCACCACCGCAATTTTAATATCCTGGCGTTTGAAAATGGCCCAGGGTTTAAATAAGCGCTCGCCGGTGCTTTTCTGATAAATATTGGCGGAGAGGAACGGGAATTTGGCCCACTTCTCCTGCTGGCGTAATACTTCGATGGGATTATCAAACTCATGGTTGCCCACGGCCATCGCATCGTAGCCAATCAAATTCATGCCGCGAAAATCGGGTTCAGCGTCCTGTAAATCTGATTCCGGCACGCCGGTATTAATGTCGCCGCCGGAGAGGAGCAGCACACTGCCGCCTTTTGCCGCCACCTCTTTACGGATCCCATCCACCAGAGTTTTCTGTGCTGAAAGACCATATTCGCCATATTCGCTGCGCCAGAAGTGGCCGTGGTGATCGTTGGTATGCAGGATGGTGATGTTATAGGTTTTATCTTTTTCCCAGGCCTGGGCCGGCAGACTGAGCAGCCCACACGCCGCAATGATTGCCAGCGCGACGCCTCGCTTCATTAACTTCATTTCTTCACTCCCTGATGCATAGACAAACGCAAAAATTACAATGAGTAATCAGAATAGACAAATATGTTTTCAGAATTGCGACTTTCCTCAAATGTCGGGGAAAGGTATGTTAGGCGGATAATAATTACATCCTGCACTTCCTATAACAATCGACGTGGTATTTATGGCAATCAGTGAATCTACTCCACCGGTGTCGGCTGCTAAGGCTCGCACCTCATTTGGTATTCTCGGTGCAATCAGTCTTTCGCATCTGCTGAACGATATGATCCAGTCGCTTATTCTGGCGATCTACCCCTTATTGCAGTCCGAGTTCTCTCTTACCTTCGTGCAGATCGGCATGATCACCCTCACCTTCCAGCTGGCGTCGTCGCTGCTGCAACCGGTGGTGGGCTACTGGACGGATAAATATCCGATGCCGTGGTCGCTGCCGATTGGCATGTGCTTTACTCTGAGCGGCCTGATCCTGCTGGCGATGGCCGGGAGCTTTGAAGGGGTACTGGTGGCTGCCGCGCTGGTGGGCACCGGCTCGTCGGTATTTCACCCGGAGTCGTCCCGCGTGGCGCGTATGGCCTCCGGTGGCCGTCACGGACTGGCGCAGTCGCTGTTCCAGGTGGGCGGTAACTTCGGCAGCTCCCTCGGCCCGCTGCTGGCGGCGGTAATTATTGCCCCCTATGGCAAAGGGAACGTGGCCTGGTTTGTGCTGGCCGCGCTGCTGGCGATCGTGGTGCTGGCACAGATCAGCCGCTGGTACGCCGCCCAGCACCGGGTTAATAAGGGCAAACCAAAAGCGCCGGTTATCAATCCCCTTCCGCGTAACAAGGTTATTCTGGCGGTCAGCATCCTGCTGATGCTGATTTTCTCCAAATATTTCTATATGGCGAGCATCAGCAGCTATTACACCTTTTACCTGATGGAAAAATTCGGATTATCGGTACAAAACGCCCAGTTTCATCTCTTCGCCTTCCTGTTTGCCGTCGCCGCCGGGACCTTTATTGGTGGGCCATTGGGTGACAAAATTGGGCGTAAATATGTGATTTGGGGCTCTATCCTTGGCGTTGCGCCTTTCACCCTTATTTTGCCCTACGCAACCCTGTGGTGGACGGGTGTTTTAACCGTGATCATTGGTTTTATTCTTGCCTCTGCGTTTTCTGCCATTCTGGTCTATGCCCAGGAGTTGCTTCCGGGGCGTATCGGCATGGTATCCGGGCTGTTTTTTGGTTTCGCTTTCGGCATGGGCGGCCTTGGCGCGGCGGTATTAGGCCTGATTGCAGACCATACCAGCATCTTTTTGGTCTACAAAATCTGCGCTTTCCTGCCTCTTCTCGGGATGTTGACTATATTCCTGCCTGATAACCGGCATAAATCCTGATTTATCTGCGGTCAAACTTCTGGTTTGGCCGCGCCCTTTCCTTATGTCATCGGCCTTTCTTTACATTACTTCTGATAAATTCCCCGCACAGTCTTTCACCTCGCTCTTATTGCTGTTTTTGCCAAAATTCAATAATTATTCATAAACATAATCATTAATTCTGTCATAAACTATTACACGGTTTTTGGTTTGCGGACCAAAAATGGAGTCATACAGCAACGAAAGGAGACGGAATGCACCACGCCACACCGCTTATCACCACCATTGTTGGTGGACTTGTACTCGCTTTTATTCTCGGCATGATTGCCAATAAACTGCGCATTTCCCCTCTGGTGGGCTATTTATTGGCGGGCGTGTTAGCAGGGCCTTTTACACCCGGTTTTGTTGCTGATACGAAACTCGCTCCGGAGCTGGCAGAGCTTGGCGTGATCCTGCTGATGTTCGGTGTGGGTTTGCATTTCTCCGTTAAGGATTTGATGGCGGTAAAGTCCATTGCCATTCCCGGCGCGATCGCCCAGATAGCCGTGGCGACGTTGTTGGGTATGGCGCTTTCAGCGATGCTGGGCTGGCCGCTGATGACCGGCATCGTGTTTGGCCTCTGTCTTTCTACCGCCAGTACCGTGGTGCTGCTGCGCGCGCTTGAAGAGAGACAGCTGATTGACAGCCAGCGGGGGCAGATCGCCATCGGCTGGCTGATTGTTGAAGATCTGGTGATGGTCTTAACCCTGGTGCTGCTGCCTGCCATCGCCGGCATGCTGGAAAAAGAGAATGTCGGTTTAGCCTCGCTGGCGCTCGATATGAGTATTACCATCGGTAAGGTAGTGGCGTTTATTGCCATTATGATGCTGGTGGGCCGCCGCCTGGTGCCGTGGATCCTTGCCCGCAGCGCGTCGACCGGCTCGCGTGAACTGTTCACCCTCTCGGTGCTGGCGCTGGCGCTGGGTATTGCGTTCGGGGCCGTGGAGCTGTTCGATGTCTCCTTCGCGCTGGGGGCCTTCTTTGCCGGGATGGTGCTGAACGAATCGGAGCTGAGCCACCGCGCCGCCCACGATACCCTGCCCCTGCGCGACGCCTTTGCGGTGCTGTTCTTCGTCTCGGTAGGGATGCTGTTCAACCCGATGATCCTCATTGAACAGCCGCTGGCGGTGCTCGGCACGCTGGCCATCATTATCTTCGGTAAGTCACTCGCCGCTTTCTTCCTGGTGCGTATGTTCGGCCACTCGCCGCGTACCGCGCTGACTATTGCCGCCAGTCTCGCCCAGATTGGTGAATTTGCCTTTATTCTCGCCGGGCTGGGCATGGCGCTGGATCTGCTGCCTCAGGCCGGGCAAAACCTGGTGCTGGCGGGGGCGATCCTCTCAATTATGCTCAACCCGATACTGTTCGCGCTGCTGGAAAAATACCTCGATAAAACCGAAACCCTGGACGATCAGACGCTGGAAGAGGCCATTGAGGATGAGAAGCAGATCCCGGTGGATATCTGTAACCACGCCCTGCTGGTGGGTTTTGGCCGCGTCGGCAGTCTGCTGGGTGAGAAGCTAATGGCCCAGGGCATTCCACTGGTGGTGATTGAAAACTCCCGTACCCGCGTGGATGAGCTGCGCGCGCGCGGGATCCGTGCGGTGCTGGGGAATGCGGCGAACGAAGAGATCATGAATCTGGCGCATCTCGACTGCGCGCGCTGGCTGCTGCTGACCATTCCCAACGGCTATGAAGCGGGTGAAATTGTCGCCTCGGCGCGAGAAAAGTGTCCGGATATTGAAATCATTGCCCGCGCCCATTACGACGACGAAGTGGATTACATCACCGAGCGTGGCGCGAATCAGGTGGTGATGGGTGAGCGCGAAATTGCGAATACGATGCTGGCGCTGCTGGAGAAAAAGGCGGTGATGGGGTAAAAAAAAGCCTGCTGGCGCTTCGCTTAGCAGGCTCACACGTCGCCCCGGCAAGCGCAGCGCCGCCGGGGGATGGGCTTATCTGTCCCAGTAGGACTCTTCCAGACTGTCTTCCCGCTCCGGCAGGCCGCGCGTTAAGCGCGGTGAGTGCTGGTTTAGCACCTGATAGCTCACGCGGTTTGCGTACTTACACACCTGGGCCAGCGACGAATAGGTCAGCCAGTTAAACTTGTGTTTGCTGGAGTTCGGCACGTTGGTACGGTGGAACGCGTTGGCAGTGATATCGTGCAGCAGCGCCGCCAGCGCGCCGTCGCCTGCGCCGTTGGTGTTCATGATCTTCTCCGGGCCGCCCATGTACGGGGCGATATGCGAGAAGATACGCAGCGGATTAACACAGTCTTTGTGGCGCATGGCGCGGCTGAATTCAAACTGGTTGAACTCGGCAATCGCCCCCGGCAGCAGCGGATGCTGGGTCTTGCGTTTTGCCTCTTCTTCGGTGAAGCCAGCCATATACAACCCTACCGGCCCGGCGGTGCAGAGCACCAGGTCGACCCAGTCCAGCGCCTTATCGGATGCCAGCAGCGGATCGCTCTCGCCGGTCAGGGCTTCGGCCTCTTCTTCGTTCATCGCCAGAATCGAGACGTGCTCCTTCAGGAACGCCTGCCACCACTCCGGGTTATCGGCGATGACAAATTTGGTGCCCAGGGTCAGTACCACCGGCACGTTGTATTTCTTCGCGTATTCCACCGCCTTCATGGTCGCTTCCGGCATCGGCTCGCCGGGCTTGCAGCGCACCAGATAGGAGGTCAGCACCAGTGCAGATGCGCCGGCGATCACCTCTTCAGGAATACTCTCGGCGCGCAGTTGGTTCATATGGCCAGGGCTGATGGCGAAGGTGCGCTCGCCGGATTCACCGATCAGCGTAAAGCAGCGGCCAATCGCCCCGTCCACCCCCTGGAGGTAGTTCAGATCGGTACGACTGGAGGTGTTGCAGAGATAACGGTAGGCGTAACTGCCGATTTCAACATTGCTGCACATCACGCCCAGCAGCACGGAGCGGTCGTCCGCCAGCACGGAGTAGTTGTGCATGGTGTTGCCGATGGTCCCCCCGGCAAACTGATGGGTGATCAGGTTATCCCGCACCAGCTCCTGATAGAGCGCTTCCGCTACATCGTCTTCAATTACCAGAGAGTGCCCGGCGCTCAGGCCGTAACGTTCGACAAACGCATCGTCCACTTTTGCTTCAATATCCACCAGCGTCTGGTCGATACCCACCACCCAGGCGGCACTGGACTCATTTTCCGGCTGAATTTGCTGCAGCAGCGGATCGCGGGCGTTAACGGGAAAGTAGTGTTTGGATTTACGTTTACCGGGAAATTTCATGTTCTGAGCTATGAGTGACGGATGGGCCGGGAATGGTAGCACAAACCCGGCGCAGAGTGCGATCAGCGGCTGCGGGTCACCAGTGATGCCATCATCTCGATGTGCTCAGGATTATCGTTAAGCGCCGGAATATACTCGTACTTCGTCCCGCCCGCTTCGAGGAAGAACTCCCGGTTTTGCACCGCGATCTCTTCCAGGGTTTCCAGACAGTCTGACGCAAAGCCCGGCGACATCACCTGGATATGCTTCACGCCCTTCTCACCCAGCATTTTTAGCGTTTCATCGGTATAAGGGGTCAGCCACGGCTCGCGGCCAAAGCGCGACTGGAAGGTCATCATCACCTTCTCGGGCGGCAGGCCGAGGGCGGACACCAGCTCACGGGTGGTATCGCGGCAGCGCTGCGGATAGTCGTCCCCTTCGTTGGCGAATCGCTGCGGGATGCCGTGATAGGAGAGCAGCAGCAGATCCGGCTCGCCGTGTTTCTCAAACGACGCACGGGCGCTGCTGGCAAGGGCGTTGATATAGAGCTCGTTATCCGCGTAGTCGCGAATAAAGGTCACGCCAGGAATGCGACGACGGGTTGCCAGAATGCGCGCCAGCTCATCCCAGACGGCTGCCACGGTGGAGCAGGAGTACTGTGGATAGAGCGTCAGCACCACAATGTGATCAACGCCCTGCGCCAGCAGTTCATCGACGGCGCTTTTCAGGGAAGGTTTGCCGTAACTCATGCCCAGCGCTACCGGCATATCCGGCAGACGGGCAGCCAGTGCTTTCTCCTGACGACGGCTGTAGACCATCAGCGGCGAACCCTCTTCCATCCAGACGGACTGATAGAGCTTTGCCACGCGCGGCGAACGGATCGGCAGGATCACGCCGCGCAGCAAAGGCCACCACAGCAGGCGTGGGGTATCCACAACGCGCGTATCGCTTAAAAATTGTCGCAGGTAGCGTTTTACCGCCGCTGGAGTAGGTGCTTCGGGGGTTCCCAGATTGGCAAGCAGGATGCCGGTTTTCGCCTGACTCATTCACGCCTCATAACCTTTTAACAGGCTGATAAGTGTATCTGAAAAGTGCGTAAACGGAACCAATTGCAGTAAAAGGTAGAATGAGAATTTTTCTCACCCGGGGACCCGGGTGAGAACCCACATCATCCTTCAGGCTGCCTCTTTGTTGGCTGCGCACTCTCACCCCAGTCACATAGTAATCTATGTTCCTGGGGATTCGCGTGCTTGCCGCCGCGATGCAGCCCGAATGATTTAGTGGGGGCGTGATTAGCCGAGGATCTTTTCCAGCTCTGCACGCACATCAGCGACAGGCTTAGTACCGTCAACTTTTGCGTATTTGGTGTTACCCGCCTGCGCTTCTTTGCTGTAGTAGCCGATCAGCGGCGCGGTCATCTGATGGTATTCCACCAGGCGCTTACGCACGGTCTCTTCCTGATCGTCTTTACGGGTGGTCAGCTCTTCGCCGGTCACGTCGTCTTTACCTTCCACCTGCGGTGGATTGAACTTAACGTGGTAAACGCGGCCGGAAGCGGAGTGTACGCGACGACCGATGATACGGTCAACGATCAGTTCGTCCGGTACGTCGAACTCCAGCACGTAGTCTACGTTAATGCCCGCTTCTTTCATGGCATCCGCCTGCGGAATGGTACGTGGGAAGCCGTCCAGCAGGAAACCGTTACGGCAATCTTCCTGAGAAATGCGTTCTTTAACCAGAGCGATAACCAGCTCGTCGGTCACCAGTTTGCCGGCGTCCATAATGTCTTTCGCCTGTTTACCCAGCTCGGAGCCAGATTTAACAGCGGCACGCAGCATGTCACCCGTAGAGATTTGCGGAATACCGTATTTCTCCATGATGAACTGAGCCTGAGTTCCTTTACCCGCGCCCGGAGCGCCAAGCAGAATAATACGCATTGCGAAAATCCCCTCAAAAGTCGATTCAATTTTTCAAAAAGCGCTAAACAATACCACCAGAACGGGTATCGCTCAAGAAAGGCGGGCAGGCTGAAACGGTTAATGAGGGGAATTTATTAGTGGGTGCAGGCAGATAACCTGCACCCTTATCCTCTCTTCAGCGAAGAGAGGGAAGTAATTTACGCCAGCAGCAACGCATTCACGCGTTTGATGAACTGGTTAGGATCTTCCAGCGTGCCGCGCTCGGCCAGCAAAGATTGATCCAGCAGCAGTTCAACCCACTCGGCGAAGCGGGCTTCGTCCTGGGTCTCGGCTGCACGTTTCACCAGCGCGTGATCCGGGTTCAGTTCAAAGATGTATTTCACCTCCGGCACAGCCTGGCCCGCGGCGGCGAACAGCTTCGCCATCTGGGTACTCATCTCGTCAGCATCAGTGGTGACGATGGCAGGGGTATCGGTCAGACGGTGGGTGAAACGCACCTCTTTCACGCGATCGCCCAGATGGGTTTTCACGCGCTCAACAAACGGCTCCAGCGCTTTTTCTGCCTCTTTCGCGGTATCGTCCACTTCATCCGCCAGCTTGTCGATGGACTCATCGGCTTTGGCAACGGACTGGAACGCTTTGCCGCTGAACTCGGTCAGGTAGTTCATCATCCACTCATCGATGCGATCGGAAAGCAGCAGCACTTCGATGCCTTTCTTACGCAGCAGCTCCAGGTGCGGGCTGCTCTTCGCCGCGGCATAGCTGTCGGCGGTGATGTAGTAGATCTTCTCCTGCCCTTCTTTCATGCGGGAGATGTACTCTTCCAGCGACACGTTCTGCTCGGAAGAGTCGGTGTGCGTGGAGGCGAAGCGCAGCAGTTTGGCAATGGCTTCAACGTTAGACGGATCTTCCGCCGGGCCCTCTTTCAGCACCAGGCCGAACTGTTTCCAGAAGGTCTGGTATTTTTCGGCGTCGTCTTTCGCCAGCTTATCCAGCATCTGCAGGGCACGTTTGCTCAGCGCGGTGCGCAGATTACGGGTTACGGTGCTGTCCTGCAGGATCTCACGGGAGACGTTCAGCGGCAGATCGTTGGAATCAATCAGGCCGCGCACAAAGCGCAGGTAGTTCGGCATGAACTGTTCGGCTTCGTCCATGATGAACACGCGCTGCACGTACAGCTTCAGGCCGTGCTTGTGATCGCGGTTCCACATATCCCACGGTGCCTGCGCCGGGATGTAAAGCAGGCTGGTGTATTCCTGCTTCCCTTCCACACGGTTGTGGCTCCAGGTCAGCGGATCGGTAAAGTCATGGGCGATGTGCTTGTAGAACTCGTTGTATTCGTCGTCTTTGATTTCAGACTTGTTACGCGTCCACAGCGCCTGCGCCTTGTTGATCTTCTCCCAGGAGATGACGGTTTCGCCGTCTTTCTCTTCCTGTTTTTCGATCTCTACCGGCAGGGCGATATGGTCAGAATATTTGCTGATGATGGAGCGTACGCGCCAGTCGTTGAGGAAATCGTCTTCCCCTTCGCGCAGATGCAGGATGATCTCGGTGCCGCGATCGGCTTTGGTGATGTCAGCAACGGTGTACTCACCTTCGCCGTGGGATTCCCAGAATACGCCGTTTTCGGCGCTTTCGCCTGCCGCGCGGGTGCGTACGGTAACTTTATCCGCCACGATGAAGGCGGAGTAGAAGCCCACGCCGAACTGACCAATCAGCTGGCTGTCTTTCGCCTGATCGGAACCCATCGACTGCAGGAACGCTTTGGTGCCGGATTTAGCGATGGTGCCGAGATGGTCAATGGCTTCATCACGGGTCATACCGATGCCGTTGTCGGCGATGGTCAGGGTGCGGTTCTCTTTATCAAATGAGACACGCACGCGCAGTTCGCCGTCACCTTCATACAGCTCTGGCTTCGAGAGCGCACGAAAACGCAGCTTGTCTGCCGCATCAGAGGCGTTAGAGATAAGCTCGCGCAGGAAAATTTCTTTATTGGAATAAAGAGAATGGATCATCAGGTGCAGAAGCTGTTTTACCTCTGACTGGAAACCACGGGTTTCTTGTCCTTTCATACTAAGTCGACCTCAACAATGCCATTTAATGGGGTTTAAAAGCGTTGAGGGAGAGATGGGGATACGGGGGAAAGTTTTCAAGCGGAGGCCACGACTGCAGCCTCCGTTTGGTCAGAAATTAATCTTGTGACGTCCTGCCAGAGAGTGGGACAGCGTAGTGCCATCGACCATTTCCAGCTCACCGCCCACCGGCACACCGTGGGCAATTCGACTGGCGTCGACGCCCGACTCCGCGCACAGCTCGGCGATATAGTTGGCTGTCGCCTCCCCTTCCACCGTTGGGTTGGTGGCGAGGATCACCTCGTTAATCGTTTCCGATTTCAGGCGCTGTTCAAGGCGGTCCAGGCCGATATCATCCGGACCAATACCGTCCAGCGGCGACAGGTGCCCCATCAGCACAAAATAGCGGCCGGAAAACTGGCCGGTCTGCTCAATGGCATAGATGTCCGCAGGACTCTCCACCACGCAGATCTGACCATTTTCCTGACGACGCGGGTTGGCGCAGATGTTACACACCTCCTGCTCGGTAAAGGTGCGGCAGTCGGCACAGTGGCCAATTTCTGACATGGCGCGGGTCAGGGCCTGCGCCAGACGCATGCCGCCGCTACGATCGCGTTGCAGCAGGGTAAACGCCATGCGCTGCGCCGACTTCGGGCCTACGCCCGGCAGGCAGCGTAGCGCTTCCATTAACTGCGTAAGCAGCGGACTGGTTTGCATTAGAATGGCATCTTAAAGCCCGGTGGCAGCTGCATTCCGGAGGATACAGAGGCCATTTTTTCTTTCTGAGTTTCGTCGATACGGCGCGCAGCATCGTTGAATGCAGCGGCAACCAGATCTTCAAGCATCTCTTTGTCGTCTTCGAGCAGGCTTGGGTCGATCTCCACGCGACGGCAGTTGTGTGCGCCGTTGATGGTCACTTTGACCAGACCTGCGCCCGATTCGCCAGTGACTTCCATCTGTGCGATCTCTTCCTGCATCTTCTGCATTTTTTCCTGCATCTGCTGGGCCTGCTTCATCAGGCCACCCAGACCGCCTTTACCACCAAACATAGGCTTCTCTCTTCTTTCACGTTAAAGATAACAACCGTAAGTCAGACTCACGATCAAATGGGTCGAATACTCTCTTCATCCAGTTCTGCATCGAAGTAACGCTGCAGGGTCTGAATGTTATTATCCGCGATAATTGCCTCGCGCGCCTGCGCGAGCTTCTCTTCATAAATGGCCTGACGCCACTCCAGCGGGGTACGGACCGCCGGATTATCATCTTCAATGATAGTCAATTCAACCGGCGCGCCCTGTAATGTGGAGAGCGCCTCAGTCAGCACCTGCTGAGCGCTCGCCGAATTCAGGTGACGCTGGCCCGGACGCAGATGCAGGCAGATGCGGTTGCCCTCCTGCTCACGCCAGGCGTTGAGCGCAACCTGCTCCACCAGCTTCGGCAGCTTCAGTTTACTGACCTCTGCCGCCCAGGCATCGCGCGCAAGCGACTCTTCCGCCAGCTTCGCGGAGAGTTCCGGCGTTTTCTCGTGCTCCAGCGCCTTTTTCAGCGCCTTCGGCGTGGCAATCTCCACCTTCACCTCTTCGGTGACGGTGGTGGCTTTCCAGCGATAGGCTTCTTGCTTAACCGGCGCCTTCGGCTCAGAAGTGACCGATGCCGAACGCGACTGGACACGATCCGTGACCGAAGCCAGACGTTCAAGCGCGGCGTTATTTACCGGCCGCGCTCTTGCAGGCGCTGCCGGTTCACTCTTTTTTGGTCTGGGTGCTCCCTGCGCGCGCTGTAGCTGGCTGCGGGCAGCAAGCACCGAACTGGTGGCGTCCGACAGCGGCACATTTTGCGGCGATGGCGCTGCCGGCTGTACTGGCACCTGCTGCGGTGACATAACCGCCGTCGGCGCGGCCGGTGCGAACGACTGCGGCTGCACCTCGGGTTCCGGCAACGGCATGCGCGGATGGAACGCCAGCGCGCGCAGCAGGGTCATCTCAACCCCCATACGTCTGTCGGGCGCGAACGGCAGCTCTTTGCGGCCAATTAACAGGGTTTGATAGTAAAGCTGTACATCCGTTGGCGGAATGGTTCGCGCCAGCTCGCGCATCCGCTGTTCAATCGCGGCCATATCCGGGCCTAGCGCCGCCGGGGAGAGCTGCACCATCGCAATACGGTGCAGCAGGCTGAGCATCTCAACCAGCAGGGCTTCCCACTCCACGCCGCGTGAGGCCGAGGCGTTGACCAGCTCCATCACCCGCTCGCCGTTGGCCTCGACAACCGCTTCAATCAGCGACAGGGCCTGATCGTCATCCAGCGTGCCGAGCATGGTGCTCACCGCCTGAGTGGTCAGCTTGCCGTCGCCGCTGGCAATCGCCTGATCGGTCAGGCTGAGCGCATCGCGCAGGCTGCCATCGGCGGCACGCGCCAGCAGCTGCAGCGCCCGCGGTTCATGGGCAACCTGCTCTTCGTTCAGGATGTATTCGAGCCGATCGCGGATCTGCGTGACGTCCAGCGCCTTCAGGTGGAACTGCAGACAACGGGATAAGATAGTGACCGGCAGCTTTTGCGGATCGGTGGTCGCCAGCAGGAATTTAACGTGTGCAGGCGGTTCTTCCAGCGTTTTCAGCAGGGCGTTAAAGCTGTGGCGCGACAGCATGTGCACTTCATCGATCAGATAGACCTTGAAGCGGCCACGCGCCGGGGCGTACTGGACGTTATCCAGCAGATCGCGGGTATCTTCGACTTTGGTGCGCGATGCGGCATCGATCTCAATCAGATCGACAAAGCGCCCCTGCTCAATTTCACGGCAGTTATCGCACACGCCGCACGGCGTGGCGGTGATCCCGGTTTCGCAGTTAAGGCCTTTCGCCAGCAAACGGGCAATAGAGGTTTTACCGACGCCACGGGTGCCGGAAAAAAGCCAGGCGTGATGGATACGGCCTAGCGATAAGCTGTTCGCCAGGGCGGTCAGCACATGTTCCTGGCCGACAACGTCAGCAAAGGTTTGGGGTCGCCATTTACGGGCTAACACCTGATAACTCATGGGCAGGCTCTGCAACGCTGGAAGGTGGATATTCAGGGGGGTAATGCTAACACAACCTCACCCGTTGGGCGAGGTTGCGGGCGGGAGGATTAATGTCCCGGGAATGGCACGAGGCTGTAGCTGGTGATGCCCTGTTTTTCGAGGCGCTGTTCACCGCCCAGATCGAACAGGTTGATGATAAAGGCCGCATCGGTTACTTCACCACCCAGGCGACGGATCAGCTTCACGGTCGCTTCAATGGTGCCGCCGGTGGCCAGCAGATCGTCAACCACCAGCACTTTATCGCCAGGCTTGATCGCATCAACGTGGATCTCAAGCTGGTCGGTGCCGTACTCCAGCTCGTAGCTCTCGGCGATGGTTTCGCGAGGCAGTTTGCGCGGTTTACGCACCGGTACAAAGCCCACGCCCATTGCCAGCGCAACCGGGGCGCCAAACAGGAAACCACGGGCTTCGGTGCCTACAACTTTGGTGATCCCAGCGTTCTTATAACGCTCAACCAGCAGTTCAATGCTGAGCGCGTACGCTTTTGGGTCTTCCAGCAAGCTGGTGACATCACGGAAAAGAATGCCAGGCTTCGGATAATCCTGGATGCTTTTGATGCTGTTTTTAAGAAATTCAAGCTGCTGCGCAGTTGCGGTCATAAATGGATGCCTGATGAAAACGGTGTTACTCACGGAGCGGATAAAGGGTTGGTCAAAGTAACAATTGTTTAACCTTTAACCAGGCCCGCCCGTGCTCGAAAACGGTCGAATTTACTGGCTGCGCACAAGAAATGCAACAGCCAGTCTGAGGATTATTGCTTTTGTTGCTTTTCATCAACAACGGGGATCCGCCACATGAAAATGAGCAGGCAAGTGAGGATCGCCAGCAGCAGGATCCGTACCCACATCATTTTGACCAGCCATAATGAAATGGCGAAGGTCACCAGGATCAGCGCAATGGCCCGCGGCTTAGCCCCGGGCGGCATCGCACGGTACTGTTGCCAGTGGCGCAGATAACCGCCAAACCATGAGCGGTACAGCAGCCAGTGGTGAAAACGTGGCGAGGAGCGGGCAAAGCACCACGCCGCAAGCAATATAAAAGGGGTAGTCGGCAGAAGGGGTAAAACGACACCCAGCGTGCCGAGCACTACCGCAAGCCAGCCAATGATGATTAAAATAGTACGCTGCATAATGCGAATCGGTATCAAACTGAACGGCTACTGTACCACTGGAGTGCGGATTGAAAACAGCCTTGCTTTTACAGACACTGCAAAATCAGCTGTCGGCCCTGCGCACGCAGGCCTCCCCGCTGATGCAGCACGCCACGCTGAAGCCGCGCTTTGACCGGCAGCTGTTCCGCACCCGCAGCACGGTGATGAATGCCTATCTGGATGAAGCCCAGCACAACCTGGATGAGCTGCGTCACGCCGTGGAAAAGGGGCAATCTGAGCAGGTGGCCTGGCTTGCCGGTCATCTGGCGGAACAGATTGCCGCCCTGCATCGGGAGATTGCCGCCTGGCCGCTACGCGTCTGGGACAGTTCCTCTGCTGGCACCACAAAATGGCAGCGCAAGCGTCTGGAACACCAGGAGTTTGAACGTCGGCTCTGTGAAATGAAAAATGAACGCACGGCGCGGCTGAATCAGGCCGAAACGCTGGAAGAACAGCAGATGCTGATGCGTGAAATCACCGCCCTGGAAGGACGGCTTGAACGTTGCCGCAAGGCACTGGATGACATTGAACGCGTTATCGCGCGTCTGACCCGTTAACAGGAGTAGTGTGTGTCACTGGAAAACGCCCCCGACGAAGTCAAGCTGGCCGTCGACCTGATCATGTTGCTGGAGAACCATGCTATCCCCACTGAAACAGTGCTGAAAGCGCTGGAGATTGTTAAGCGGGATTTTGAAGGGAAATTACCCTCCCCCCTGCCCTCTCCCTGAAAGGGAGAAGGCGAGAGCGAGGGGGCGCATCACGCTGGGGTCGGATCGTCACCCTTAATGTCACGTTTCACTTCAGTGTGCTCGTCGCCCTTCTCATTGCGCAGATGCACTTCCAGCTGGTTAAACGCGATATTGATGTTGTTCTCGCGACACATACGTTCGATAGTGCGGTTCAGTTCATCCACCGTATAACTGCGATCGCGCAGTTCACGCACGTACAGACGCAGCTCATGATCTAACGTACTCGGCCCAAAGGTTGTAAAGAAGACGGCTGGCTCCGGATCGTGCATCACTTTTGGATGATCCATCGCCGCTTTCAGCAGGACATTTTTCACCGTCTCCAGATCGGAACCGTAGGCCACGCCGAGGCGGATCACCACGCGGGTGATGGTGTCCGACAGCGACCAGTTGATCAACCGCTCGGTGACGAACGCTTTGTTCGGGATGATCACCTCTTTGCGATCGAAGTCAGTGATGGTGGTCGCACGGATACGGATCTTGCTGACGGTGCCCGAGAAGGTGCCGATGGTAACGGTATCGCCGATACGCACCGGACGTTCGAACAGAATAATCAGGCCAGAGACGAAGTTCCCGAAGATCTCCTGCAAACCGAAACCAAGGCCCACCGACAATGCTGCCGCCAGCCACTGCAGTTTGTCCCACGACACCCCGAGCGAACCGAAGACGGTCATGGCACCCACCACCAGAATCACATAGTTCAGGATGGTGGTAATGGCGTAGGAGGCCCCCTGGCGCATATTCAGGCGCGAGAGGATCAGCACCTCCAGCAGGCCGGGTAAGTTGCGGATCAAGGCCCATGCCACCACCGACGAGACCAGCGCGAATAGCAGGCTGCCCATGGTGACGTTTTTCACCACTGCGGCCCCCGCTTCGGTGCCGCTGTAGTGCCATAGCGTAATGCTGTCGAGATAGGCAAAGACGGTGATTAAATCAGACCAGATCGCCCAGAACATCACGCCGAACAGAGCAATCATCACCAGCATGGTGATACGCAGCGTCTGCTGGTTGACCTGCTCCAGGGCGATGGTCGGCTCTTCCTGCGGTTCAGCGCCTTCGGCCCCCTCTTTCACCATATTCTGCCGACGCGCCAGCGCGCGGCGATAGGCAATACGGCGGGCGGCAACGCTCAGCCCGCGCAGCACGGTCTGATAGAGCAGGTTCCAGAAGATCACCAGATAGACGGTTTCAATCCAGCGCCCTGACAAACGCAGGGTGGTATAGAAATAGCCGGTGGCCGTCAGCACCATCAGCGCGACAGGGATAATAGAGAGTACGGTGACCGTCACCAGACGAATGGTATGCGACTCTTTGTCACGCCAGCTGTCACGGAATATCGGCCACATCAGGACGCTTATCAGTAGCAGGTTAAGCAGGATCACGAACTGCCCCAGCACATCATCCATCAGATGGAGCGGAGAGAGTTCCGCCACCACCGACCAGAAGTGCAGCGGCAACAGCGCCAGGCTGATGCGCACAATCTGGCGGCGCCAGTGACTGGTCAGCTGCGCAGGCATATTGAAGTGGCTCACCGCCACGCCGTCTTTTTCCAGCACTTTCCAGCACAGGCCAAAGACCAGCCAGAACAGCGCCAGCTTTTTGCTGAAGGCCCACAGCAGATCGCTGATATTGAGCTGCATGGTGAGCAGGATCAGCCCCGCCGCCAGAATTAACAGGCAGACCGGCAGGGCGCGGATCAGATCGATAAAAATGGCTTTCGGAGTATGAAGCTGGCTGTCATTACGCAACTGCCCGACTTCATTCGCCAGCTTCGCCTGGTACTTTTTCAGCCAGCCAAGACGCCAGCGGATTAAACCGGCAATCAGCAACAGCGGCAGACCCGCCAGGAAGGCAAAGGCCACCGCCGGGCCGGCTTTTTCCCAGTTAACGGTGATTTTCATCCCATTAATCTGGTCTTTTAGCATGCCCGGGAAGGATTTTATCCAGTCCCAGTCCATCGGTTTGTTGCTGTTCACCCAGAAGATTTGCTGGGTGAGGATCTCCTGCAGGCTTTTGGATACGCTCACCAGCTGCTGCTGGTTGATCTGCAGGTTAATGGCCATCATCAGCTGATTACCCAGCTGTTTATTCATCTGGTCCAGCAGCTCGCGGCGCATATCCACCACCTGCAACAGCGCGTCGTGGACCTCTCCATTGACCTCGCTTTTGTGCCCCTCTTCCAGCTTCGCCACAAAGGCATCGCTCTGGAACAGGGCGTCGCGCTGCTGGTTGACCTCAAACTGCTCCAGGCGCAGATCCGCAATGCGGTTGGTCATGTCCTCCAGCTCATCGGCGGAAGGTAAAGTTTGCTGCTGCTGATAAAGGATACGCGACAGTAGCAGGCCGCCTTTCAGGACGGCAATCTGCTCTTTAATATTGCGTTCCGACTGCAGGGCGCGATCGAGCCAGTTTTTGACTTTAATGTTCTGCTGAACCAGCGAGTTGCCGTTTTCGGTGGCGGTTATCAGACGCTGGCTGAGCTGGTGGTTAACATCCAGCTCTTGCTTCACCAGCGGGTTTTCCTGGATACGCGCGGTTTCGTCCGGGTTGATGGCCTCCTGAGCGGTTTTCTCCGTCAGGGTCAGTCGCTTGCTGTTAACCGCCTCCTGCAGCAGTTGCAGTTGATGCTCCAGACGGTTGATGTTTGCGGTGACGTAGTCGCGCTGTTTTTGCAGGGTATCCTGCAGGACGGTATTGCCTTCCAGGCTCTTGCGTTGCTGTTCGATCTGGGCATTCAGCAGAAGCTGCTGCGTCATGAGCAACGTTTGCTGCGTGGGGCGTAACGCCGCCTCGCCCACCGCGGTGCCGTTCAGCCGATTGCGGATCTGCTGCAACTCCTGAGAGGCGGTATACATCGCGTTCTGTACGCGCTCCGGCTGAGTTTGCAGCGAAACCAGCTGGCTGTTGTAGGTTGAGAGATCGCTCTGGGCGGTTTGTAAGTCGTCGAGCAATTGCGATACGCGCAGTTCCAGCTGGCGTAATGAGAGCGTGGCCAGCGTTTTGCGGGTTTCGTCATCATTGTCCACATCGCTCAGCGCATTCAGGCTTTCGGTCGCCTTACGCATCGCTTCCGGCGCCTGGGCCACTTTCTGGCGTAATTGTGTGGTTTCGGCCTTGATCCGCTCAAGCTTATCAATAGTCTCAAGGGTTTCCGTCAGGTCTTTTTGCACCAGCTTGTCCTGCGGATTGAGCTCTTTTTGTTTGCTCAGGGCATCAAGCTGGCTCTGAATATCTGCCCGGGTTGGCGTGTCGCTGGTGTTATCACCACGTGCAAACGCAACCGGGGAGGCCAATAAGGCAAAAAAGAGAAGCAAAATAAAGGCAAAAACAGGATGCGATTGGCGTGTGTAGTGCGACATAGTAATGTGTAATTTGTGTGATGAATGACCGGGATGACCGGCGTGAAGAATATCACGGCAGTCGAAAGCAAAATAGCGTGAACTGTTGGCTCCTGGATAATTCCTGGGAGTCAGGCCAGAAGCGGCTCAGGCTGCGCCCGTAGCGTGGGACAGAGCTGGTACATCTCCAGCAGGATCGCGACATAATCACGGGCTTCACGTTGCAGATCAAAAGACTGGGGGGCAAACAGCCAGTTTTCCATAATGCCGGAAATATAGCTGCGCATCAGAATGGCGGCGCGACGGGTCAAAAGATTAGCCGGGAGCATATTGGCTTTAATACAGTGCGTCAGGGTTTGTTCGATCCGGTCGTAACTGGCCAGACAGAGACTGCGCTGCGCCTGCTGCACCACCGCCATCTCCCCAACAAATTCACATTTATGGAAGATGATCTCGATCATAAGACGACGTCGTTCTTCAATAACTGTCGCCTCAAGGATATAGACCAGAATCTCTCTTAAAACTGAGAGTGGATCGTCAGGGAATTTTGCCCGATACTCAGTCTCAAGATCTCCAATACTGGATTCTGAAAGCTCCCAAATTTCACCAAATAAATCTGACTTATTTTTGAAATGCCAGTAAATCGCTCCCCGGGTAACCCCAGCAGCCTGAGCAATCTGTGCCAGAGAGGTGGAGGAAACCCCCTGTTGCGAAAACAAGCGTAAAGCGACATCAAGGATGTGTTGGCGTGTTGCAAGTGCTTGTTGTTTGGTTTTTCGTGCCATGCGCAGGTGAATTTACAGGAGCCAGATTTACATACATTTATGAATGTATGTACCATAGCACGACGATAATATAAACGCAGCAATGGGTTTGTGGACGCTTGATCCATTGATCAATTTGAAATCGGAAACTCGAGGTTTACATATGAACAAAAACAGAGGGTTAACGCCTCTGGCGATCGTTCTGATGCTCTCAGGCAGCTTAGCGCTTACAGGATGTGACGAAAAACAGGCTCAACAAGGAGCGCAGCAGGTGCCAGAAGTTGGTGTCGTGACGCTCAAAACCGAACCTCTCCAGATGACAACAGAATTACCCGGCCGAACCAGCGCTTACCGTATTGCTGAAGTGCGTCCACAGGTAAGTGGCATCATCCTGAAACGTAATTTTACTGAAGGCGGCGATGTTAAAGCGGGCGAGTCTCTGTATCAGATTGATCCTGCAACCTATCAGGCGAACTACGAAAGCGCAAAAGGCGATCTGGCCAAAGCGCAGGCTGCTGCAAAAATTGCCCAGCTGACCGTCAACCGTTATCAGAAACTGTTGGGTACGCAGTACATCAGCCAACAGGAATATGACAGTGCGCAGGCGGATGCCCAGCAGGCTAATGCTGCGGTCGTCGCTGCGAAAGCTGCCGTTGAAACCGCGCGTATCAACCTGGCCTATACCAAAGTGACCTCCCCAATCAGCGGCCGTATTGGTAAATCCGCTGTGACCGAGGGTGCGCTGGTACAGAACGGCCAGACCACTGCGCTGGCAACCGTGCAGCAACTTGACCCGATCTATGTCGATGTCACCCAGTCGAGCAACGATTTCCTGCGTCTGAAACAGGAGCTGGAAAACGGCACCCTGAAGCAGGAAAACGGCAAAGCTAAAGTTGAGCTGGTCACCAGCGACGGCATCAAGTTCCCGGAGACCGGCAGCCTCGAGTTCTCTGACGTGACGGTTGATCAGACTACCGGTTCAATCACCCTGCGCGCTATCTTCCCGAACCCGAACCATACGCTGTTACCGGGTATGTTCGTTCGCGCCAGCCTGGAAGAAGGGATCAACCCAACCGCACTGCTGGTACCACAGCAGGGCGTGACCCGCACCCCGCGCGGCGATGCCAGTGCGATGGTGATTGGCGCTGAAGACAAAGTCGAAGTTCGTCAGATCAAGGCAACCCAGGCGATTGGTGATAAATGGCTGGTGACCGACGGTCTGAAAGATGGCGATCGCGTCATCATTACCGGATTACAAAAAGTTCGCCCAGGCGCCAAGGTAAAAGCGCAAGAGGTCACGTCTGACAATCAACAACAAGCCTCAGCAGGCGGTCAGTCAGAACAACCTAAGTCTTAACTTAAACAGGAGCCGTTAAGACATGCCTAATTTCTTTATCGATCGCCCCATTTTCGCGTGGGTGATCGCCATTATCATCATGCTAGCCGGGGGACTTGCGATCCTGAAGCTGCCTGTCGCGCAATATCCAACCATTGCGCCGCCAGCAATTTCAATCGCCGCAACCTACCCAGGGGCTGATGCCAAAACGGTGCAGGACACCGTCACGCAGGTTATCGAACAGAACATGAACGGTATCGATAACCTGATGTACATGTCCTCCAACAGTGACTCAACCGGTACTGTTCAGATTACCCTGACCTTCGAGTCAGGTACGGATGCGGACATTGCCCAGGTTCAGGTACAGAACAAACTGCAGCTGGCGATGCCACTGCTGCCGCAGGAAGTACAACAGCAGGGTGTGAGCGTGGAGAAATCCTCCAGTAGCTTCCTGATGGTTGTCGGCGTTATCAACACCAACGGCACCATGACGCAGGAGGATATTTCCGACTACGTGGGTGCTAACATGAAGGACGCCATCAGCCGTACTTCTGGTGTCGGTGACGTTCAGCTGTTCGGTTCTCAGTACGCGATGCGTATCTGGATGGATCCGAACAAACTGAACAACTTCCAGCTGACGCCGGTAGACGTGATCAACGCCATTAAAGCGCAGAACGCCCAGGTTGCAGCCGGTCAGTTAGGCGGTACGCCGCCGGTTAAAGGCCAGCAGCTGAACGCCTCGATCATCGCCCAGACCCGTCTGACCTCTGCGGATGAGTTCAGTAAGATCCTGTTGAAGGTGAATCCGGACGGTTCTCAGGTGCGCCTGCGCGACGTGGCGAAGGTGGAACTGGGTGGTGAAAACTACGACGTGATCGCGAAGTTTAACGGCCAGCCGGCATCCGGTCTGGGGATTAAACTGGCGACTGGCGCCAACGCCCTGGATACCGCGACGGCGATCCGTGCCGAACTGAAGAAAATGGAACCGTTCTTCCCGTCAGGCCTGAAAATCGTCTACCCGTATGACACAACGCCATTCGTGAAAATCTCCATCCACGAGGTTGTGAAAACGCTGGTAGAAGCGATCATTCTGGTCTTCCTGGTCATGTATCTGTTCCTGCAAAACTTCCGTGCGACGTTGATTCCAACCATCGCCGTACCGGTGGTTCTGCTCGGCACCTTTGCTATCCTGGCGGCCTTTGGCTTCTCGATAAACACCCTTACGATGTTCGGGATGGTGCTGGCGATCGGTCTGCTCGTGGATGACGCCATCGTGGTGGTCGAAAACGTCGAGCGTGTGATGTCCGAAGAGGGACTCCCGCCGAAAGAGGCGACCCGTAAATCGATGGGCCAGATCCAGGGCGCACTGGTCGGTATCGCCATGGTGCTGTCGGCGGTATTTATCCCGATGGCCTTCTTTGGTGGTTCTACCGGTGCGATCTATCGTCAGTTCTCGATCACTATCGTTTCCGCGATGGCCCTGTCGGTACTGGTGGCACTGATCCTGACCCCGGCCCTGTGCGCCACCATGCTGAAACCGGTGGCAAAAGGCGATCACGGCGAGAACAAAAAAGGCTTCTTCGGCTGGTTTAACCGCATGTTCGATAAGAGCACGCACCACTACACCGACAGCGTGGGCAACATCCTGCGCAGCACCGGTCGTTATCTGCTGCTCTACATCATCATCGTGGTCGGCATGGCCTACCTGTTTGTTCGTCTGCCAAGCTCCTTCCTGCCGGACGAAGACCAGGGCGTATTCCTGACCATGGCTCAGCTGCCAGCAGGTGCTTCCCAGGAACGTACCCAAAAAGTGCTGGATGAGGTGACGGATTACTACCTGAACAAAGAGAAAGCCAACGTTGAATCGGTGTTTGCGGTTAACGGCTTCGGCTTTGCGGGTCGTGGTCAGAACACCGGTATCGCCTTCGTCTCTCTGAAAGACTGGGCTGAGCGTCCGGGCGACGAGAACAAAGTTGAGGCCATTACGGGTCGTGCGATGGGCACTTTCTCGCAGATTAAAGATGCGATGGTCTTCGCCTTTAACCTGCCAGCGATTGTTGAACTGGGTACGGCAACCGGCTTTGACTTCCAGCTTATCGACCAGGGTGGTCTGGGCCATGAGAAACTAACTCAGGCGCGTAACCAGCTGTTTGGCGAAGTTGCGAAGCACCCTGACCTGCTGGTTGGCGTTCGTCCGAACGGCCTGGAAGATACGCCGCAGTTCAAAGTGGATATCGATCAGGAAAAAGCCCAGGCGCTGGGCGTCTCTATCAGTGACATCAATACCACACTGGGCGCAGCCTGGGGCGGTAGCTACGTCAACGACTTCATCGACCGCGGTCGCGTGAAGAAGGTCTACGTGATGTCTGAAGCGCAGTACCGTATGTTGCCGAGCGATATCAACAACTGGTATGTGCGCGGCAGCAACGGACAGATGGTGCCATTCTCAGCCTTCTCCACCTCACGCTGGGAATACGGCTCGCCACGTCTGGAACGTTACAACGGTCTGCCATCCATGGAGATCCTGGGTCAGGCGGCACCGGGCAGAAGTACCGGTGAGGCCATGAACCTGATGGAAGAACTGGCAGGTAAACTGCCAGCAGGCATCGGCTACGACTGGACGGGGATGTCCTATCAGGAACGTCTGTCCGGCAACCAGGCCCCTGCCCTGTATGCCATCTCCCTGATTGTGGTCTTCCTCTGTCTGGCGGCGCTGTATGAGAGCTGGTCGATTCCGTTCTCCGTTATGCTGGTTGTTCCGCTCGGCGTTATCGGCGCCCTGCTGGCCGCCACGTTCCGTAGCCTGAATAACGACGTTTATTTCCAGGTGGGCCTGCTGACAACCATTGGCTTGTCGGCGAAGAACGCGATATTAATCGTCGAATTCGCCAAAGATCTGATGGATAAAGAAGGGAAAGGCCTGATTGAAGCGACGCTGGAGGCGGTACGTATGCGTCTGCGTCCTATTCTGATGACCTCGCTGGCCTTTATCCTCGGCGTTATGCCGCTGGTTATTAGCTCGGGTGCAGGCTCCGGTGCACAGAACGCCGTAGGTACCGGTGTAATGGGCGGGATGGTGACCGCAACCATCCTGGCCATCTTCTTCGTGCCGGTGTTCTTCGTGGTCGTACGTCGCCGTTTCAGCCGTAAGAACGACGAAACCGAACACAATCATCCGGTGTGATGACCCCGATTCGGGTTTAAACCTTAAAAAGGCCGCATATGCGGCCTTTTTTTCAGCAATTAAAAATCATAAAATTAGCTTATTGAGGGTTTATATATTTAATGTAACCCTTAAACGGCTTATCATATTTAACCTGGTTCTATTACAGAAATTCTCAAATTTTTGCGTCACGTCTTAGGTATTAAGAGTATTCCTAGTGTTTTTTGATTTTAAACGCCCGGGCCTATGATTTTAAGTGTGGCCGGAAAATCACACAGGGGGATAAGTAAAGAGCTGTATCAGGATAAAACAATATATAACATAGCGACCGCCAGAGCCTGTAAAATGCTGCGTAATTGTAATTTTTCGTAATAGCGCGGTGAAATCCTGATTAGAGTAGATTATAGTTAAAGCAAGAGGCATAACAGTAGTCATTGACACTGAGTCAAGTTGTACCCTTCCCGACAACGATGTTCGGTGAGTAAAAAATCACTCAAAAAGGGGATGCGCTATGGACGAATACTCGCCCAAAAGGCAAGATATTGCACAGTTGAAATTCCTTTGTGAATCCCTGTACCATGACTGCCTGACCAATCTCGATGAAAGCAACCATGGCTGGGTAAATGACCCTACTTCTGCCATTAATTTGCAGTTAAACGAGTTGATTGAGCATATTGCTACCTTCGCGCTTAATTATAAAATTAAGTATAACGAAGATAATAAGTTGATTGAGCAGATTGACGAATACCTGGATGACACTTTTATGTTATTCAGTAGCTACGGCATTAACACACAGGATTTACAAAAATGGCGTAAATCTGGCAATCGGCTTTTTCGTTGTTTTGTCAATGCGAGTAGAGCTAATCCGTTAGTTTCTCCGGTTAAAATTATTACAAACAATTAGGTGAATTTATGTCTGATAAACCATTAACCAAGACTGATTATTTGATGCGTTTGCGACGCTGTCAGTCCATTGACACCCTCGAACGCGTCATTGAAAAAAATAAATACGAGCTTTCTGATAATGAGCTTGCGGTATTCTATTCAGCAGCCGATCATCGCCTGGCTGAACTTACGATGAATAAGCTGTACGATAAAATCCCAACTGCTGTATGGAAGTTTGTACGCTGATTGTCTCTCACAACTGTCAGAGATAAAGACTCTACTTTCAGATGTTTCATCCTTTGCATGACAGGCCGTTCTCCATCGCTGGGCTAGCGCCATCGTTGGGGGGGAAGCATTGCGTTGTACTGAACAGCCAGCCATCTCATCCCACCCGCCCTTTCCTGGTAACTGTTATGATATTTCTTAGCATAACTGTTACTGTCCACAAACATTGTGGTCACTTAAAATATACGGATCCTTCGTATTAAGTTGAATTCAGAAAGGGCAGAAGATGACCGAGATACAACGCCTGCTTACCGAAACCATTGATGATCTCAATGTTCGCGAAAAGCGTGACAACAAGCCGCGCTTCAGCATCAGCTTTATTCGCAAACATCCTGGTCTGTTTGTCGCCATGTATGCGGCGTGGTTTGCTACGCTGGTGGTGATGCTGCAATCCGAAACGCTGATTGGTTCCGTCTGGTTGCTGGTTGTCTTGTTCATCGTCTTTAACGCCTTCTTCTTCTTTGACGTTAATCCGCGTTATCGCTATGAAGATATTGATGTGCTTGATTTCCGGGTCTGCTACAACGGTGAGTGGTACAACACGCGCTTTGTGCCTCCTCAGCTGATCGAAAATATTCTGCATTCCCCTAACGTCGAGTCGCAGCAAAAAGAGAAACTGCAGAAGATGATCGCCACGAAAGGCGAGCTCTCTTTCTACGATGTCTTCACCCTCTCCCGCGTAGCCGCCTAACCCTGGCTCTGGCCTGCCGCCGACATCAGCGGCAGGCATCTTTATCCCGCTTAACGTCTCTTCTTACGCCCCTGCACCGCCTTAAAGCGCGGATTAGATTTACAAATGACATATAGCCGCCCTTTACGCTTCACAATCTGACAATCAGGATGGCGTTGTTTAGCGCTGCGCAATGAATTCAGAACCTGCATACCTACCTCAATATGATTTGTTATAACATAACAATTAGCATATCCGAGTAGAGGTGCAAAAACAACCTGCGCCTGTAGCGATCGTCGGGTTTTCGCTCTGTGAAAAAGTCACTTAAAATGGTATTTAATTCAGTGTCTCAATTGCTGAATGAATTCACTCTCAACAGCGTGCTATGACACTACACTTCAACGGCTTTTTCGTTTTAATGTCATCGGCTTGGGCGCCCTATACCGGCGTTATAAAAGGAAACAGGAGCATGACAACCCGACACCTGGTCAGTGTGGTTACCTGTGTACTCATCATTGCTGTCCTTGTTCCTGTCTGCCTGAGCATCTGGCTGGCACACCGCAATGCAGAAGATAAGTTTGTCGATGATTTGAATAGTTACTCTTCGCGCGTACAGATACGTACCGACAAAGTGATTAGCCAGGCGGAATCCGCGCTGAAAGAGATGCACGCTTTTAACGGAACCCCCTGTACCTACGAACATGCGATGGCGATGCGCCGCGCCTCCTTTTCCTGGCGCTATATTCAGGAAGTCCTTTACGTTGAGGATCTGAAACCGCGCTGCTCGTCGCTGGAACAAGTGAGCCATGCCGCCCCGTTTCCGCCAGCATTGCGCATCACCTCCGATGGCTACCGGGCCTGGGTCACCTCACATAACGATCTGGGCCTCGACCGCTATATGGCTGCGATTGGCACAGAGCACTACATTGTCATGATCGATCCGGCCTCGCTGATCGATGTGATCCCCTTTGGCTCATGGCCGATCGACGTCGCCCTGGTGGGGCTTCGCCGCAATATCGTTTTTGCCAGCAGCAACAAGCTGGATATGCAGGTGTTCCAGGAAATGCAGCGCAATGGCAGCACGAATTTCCAGCATAACGGCGTGATGTACAACCGGCACGATGTTTCTGACCTGGGCTTCACCATTGTGGCGTGGTCCTCTCTGACCCCTTTGCAAAAGAGCTGGCACCACCAGCTTATTTTCTGGCTGCCTTTTGGTGTCCTGATCAGTCTGCTGACAGCCTGGTTTATATTGCGCGTGTTACGCCGCCTGCAGTCGCCCCGGTATCGTTTAATGGATGCGATTAATGCCCGGGAATTCCAGGTTCATTTCCAGCCGATTGTGAATCTGAACAGTGGCAGACTCACCGGTGCGGAAGCCCTCGCGCGCTGGTCGCAACCGGACGGCAGCTATCTGTCACCCGATATTTTTGTCTCCCTGGCGGAACAGACGGGCCTGACCAATCAGCTGACGACACTTATCATTGAAAAGGTGTTTGAGGATATGGGCGAATGGTTACGCCAGCATCCGGGCCACCATATCTCGATAAACCTGGCGCCGGAGGATTTGATCTCGGGTACCGTGCTCCCGCTGCTGAGCCGCCTGCTGAATCAGTGGCAACTGCACCCTTCGCAGATTGCGCTGGAGCTCACCGAGCGCGGGTTCGCCGATCCTGCGGTCAGCGCCCCGGCCATTGCCGCATTCCGACGTGCCGGGCACTCTGTCTATATTGATGATTTCGGAACGGGTTACTCCAGCCTCAGTTACCTGCAGGATCTGGATGTCGATACGCTAAAAATTGATAAGTCGTTTGTGGATGCGCTGGAATATAAAAATGTCACCTCGCACATCATAGAGATGGCCAAATCGCTCGATCTGGACATGGTGGCAGAAGGTATTGAAACCGAAGGCCAGCTGGCATGGCTTCGACGCCACGGTGTGCAGTACGGTCAGGGCTGGTTTTACAGCAAGGCGCTGCCGAAAGAAGCGTTTATCCAGTGGGCGGAAACGAATCTTGATCCCGAGAGCCACGCTTAGCACCCGGCGGGAAGCGCCGCCGGGCGTCACGCCTATTCGTCCAGAAGCGGCGAGAAGCCGCCATAAATCATCCGCTTACCGTCGAATGGCATCGATTCGCCAAATTCTTTCATTCGGGGATCGTTCATCATCTTCCGGTTCGCTTCGTCGCGCACCTCTCTGGAAGGATATTCAATCCAGCTGAAGACCACTTCTTCGTTTTCTTCCGCCTTCACCGCCAGGCGAAAGTCCGTTAATTTGCCGTCGGGTACGTCATCTGCCCAACACTCTACAATACGCAGCGCGCCAAACTCTTTAAACAGCGGCGCGGCTTTCGCCGCCAGCTCGCGATAAGCCTCCTTATTATTCGCGGGAACGGCAACCACAAAACCATCGACATACTTCATCAGATAAACCTCCGAAGTGAATGTGCGGCCACGTGGTGTGGCCGCATCCGCGATTAAGTTTAGTTCTGTTGCCAGCTAAAGGCGTAACGCACCTTTTTCACCTGCAGGATAAACTCCGGAGAGACGCTTGGGCTCCAGGAGTCATCGCCCCCAACGCCCATATGGAACGCGTCGAGGTTCAGCCAGCAGCCGGGCTCCTCACGTAACAGATGGTGATGCGAGGTCTCGCGCAGCTGCGTCTGACTGTAGCGGCTTACCGAGAAGTGAAAATCACCCTCCAGCTGATGCTGTCCTACATTCAGCTGACGCGTATCGCAGCGCAGGCCGTTGTCGGTCGGGAAAATGTAGGGAGTGTGCAGCTCAGCAAGCGGCAGTTCCCAGCGTCCCTGACGGGCAGCGAGCTTGCGATCCGGGTAGTTCTCATGGGGCCCGAGACCTTGCCAGCTTACGGTCTGCGGCGTCTGCGCCAGCTGACAGCTCAGCCCGATTCGGGCGGGCTCTGGCATATCACTCGCCACCTGCACCTCAACGTCGCCGTGCAGCACGCCCTGGCTATCGATGCGCCAGCATTTACGGCTCAGGAACAGCACCTGATTGTTGTGCTCCCAGGCGTGGAGCGTGGCGATCGTTACCCCCTGCGCCAGCTGCTCCCCCTCGCACTGCAGCAAACGCGGCGTCAGGCTGTACATCCCTGCCGCCTTCCAGCGTTCCACCCAGGCATTCGGATCGATGCGGGTCGCTTCGCTGACGCCGATATCGTTATCCAGCGGGGCGCGGGTAAAGTTATCGGTCAGCGGCGAAAGCAACGTCGGCACGCCGTCGCGCCACCATTGCGTCAGGTTGCCGCTGGTGCGATCAAACTCCCAGCGCTGCTGCTGATGGGTTATGACCAACGCATCATCCTCACGGATCAGCTGTGGAATGGGCCCGGCAGACTTTGGCGTCGCAATGCATAACGGCGCTGGCAAGGGCCATTGTTCCCAGGCGCAAAGGTGGTTTTCAGCAGACCACGGCGTGGCGACAGGCTGAATAACCTCAACGTTCAGCCGCAGATCGCCCGGCGCAGATGTCCACTGCGGCAGCGCGATCTCCAGCCGTTGCGTCCCTTGTGGCGGAATGTCCAGCGCCACAACGTCGGTGGCCAGCACGTCGCCATCGCGCATCACCGACCAGCGTAACTGCTCGTTGTCCGTGGTGCGGAAGAGATAATCGCTCTGCACCTCCACCACCAGCGGGGAGTGGCTTTGCAGGGTAAAGGTGAAGAACTGCTGCGCGCGCTGGGCCTCATAGAGGGCCGGATGCGGCGTGCGATCCGGGAAGACCAGCCCGTTCAGACAGAACTGTCTGTCATTCGGTTTATCACCAAAATCGCCACCGTAGGCCCAGAAAGGGTTGCCCTGTTCGTCATGCTTCGTCAGCGCCTGGTCGACCCAGTCCCAGACGAAACCGCCCTGCAGACGAGGATGTTTGCGGAAGGCTTCCCAGTATTTAGCGAACCCGCCAAAGCTGTTGCCCATCGCGTGCGCGTATTCGCAGAGGATCAGCGGACGCGTCTCATCCGGCATACCGATCCACTTTTTAAGGGACCATTTCGGTACCGCCGGGAAGGGTTGGTCCTGATCGACGCGGGCATACATCGGACAGACGATGTCGGTCGCCGCCGTATTCGCCCCGCCGCCCTCATACTGCACCGGACGGCCAGGATCGGTGGTTTTCACCCAGCGGTAAAGGGCGTCATGGTTGGCGCCATGACCGGATTCGTTGCCCAGAGACCAGATGATGATCGACGGGTGGTTACGATCGCGCTGTACCATGCGGGTGACGCGTTCGCTCATGGCGGGCAGCCAGCGCGGATCGTCAGCCAGGCGGCTCATCGGCACCATGCCGTGAGTTTCGATGTTGGCCTCATCCACCACATAGAGCCCATAGCGATCGCACAGGCGATACCAGAGCGGGTGGTTAGGATAATGCGAGCAGCGCACGGCATTAAAGTTGTGCTGCTTCATCAGCTCAATATCGCGGCGCATGGTGGCTTCGTCCATTACCTGCCCGCGCTCAGGGTGATGTTCGTGACGGTTTACGCCACGGATCAGCAGCGGCTTGCCGTTGAGCTTCAACAGCCCGTTTGCGATCTCGACACGACGGAATCCCACATCGCAAGCTTCAACGTCCTGGATCTGGCCCTGCGCGTCACGCAACACGAGGGTCAGCCGGTAAAGGGCGGGGATTTCCGCACTCCACAGCGCCGGGTGTTCCACCTTCAGAGAAACATTTACTCTCTCCTGCCAGCTTCCGCGCTCATCGACAACCGCAGAGCCCGGTGTACCGATGGCGCTGGCGATACGCTCTCCGTCCCGCCACAGGTTAACGCTCACCTCGCAGCCTGCGTAGTCGTTCCCGCCGAGAATCAGCCCCAGTTGGAGCTGTGCGCGGTCATAATCGGCGTTCAGCTCCGTCACAACGTGATAGTCGGCGATATGGGTATCTGGCTTATGCAGCAGGGTAACGTCGCGGAAGATACCGCTCATCCGCCACATGTCCTGATCTTCGAGATAGCTGCCATCGCACCAGCGCAGCACCATGACCGCCAACCGGTTGCTGCCTGACCGCAGAAACGCAGACACGTCAAACTCCGCAGGCAGACGGCTGTCCTGGGAGTAACCCACCCACTGCCCGTTGCACCAGAGGTGAAAGGCGGAATTAACGCCGTCAAAGACCAGCCGCGTCTGACCGCTTTCCAGCCAGCTGGCATCCATATCGAATGTGAGCGAGTAACAACCGGTCGGGTTCTCAGCCGGGACAAACGGCGGATTCACCGCAATAGGATAGGTGACGTTGGTGTAGATCGGCGTATCAAAGCCCTGCATCTGCCAGTTGGAGGGAACGGGCATCACCACCGCATCCGCGCAATCCTCCTGCGTCCAGCTGTCGGGAACCTGCTCTGGCGCAGAAAAAAAGCTGAACTGCCAGTCACCGTTCAGCGAGCGGATGGCCGGGGTTGGCTCCTCATCCCGCGCGGCGTGCTCGTCACGCCAGCCGCTCAGCGGGACGTGGGCAGGAAGTCGGTTCCATTGGGTGACACCGGGATTCTCCCAGTCACGACGGGCAAGTAGTGTGCTGAGGGTCAGCGAAGCACGATGGGACATAGTTACCTCTTTGCGAAGCGCTCACAATTTATGGCTACAATGCCCTGTCAGGTTGCCAGGGTAAAGGGGGAGAGCGTCATGAAGCGATGGCGATCACAAAAGCGTTAACGACGCGCCAACTGTTCGGCCAGCAGCGCCAGCGATTTAAGCTGGCGGGCCAGATCTTCACTTCCCTGCGGGATCCCCTCCCGGGCGGTGGAGTGGCGCTCGATAAGCGTCACCGGCAGCCGGGTTTGCGTCGGGGCCGCGTCGGTAGTGCCCTGCTGCGCCAGCAGCCACTCTACGCTGCGCAGTCCCGCCTCACGAAACGCCTGACGAACCGTGGTCAGGGGCGGGGTAAACCATGCGCTGTCAGTGGTATCGTCAAACCCCACCACCGAAACCTGTCCCGGCACAGCAATGCCCTTTTCGGCACAGGCGCGCATCACGCCAAGGGCCATCTGATCGTTCGCCACCAGGATCCCCTGCGGGAGGGTCGCCCCGGCGAGCAGCTGATGGCCTTTTTCATAACCTGAAGCCGCGCTCCAGTCCCCCTCCGCAACCGCACACGGTCCCAGGCCCGCCTCGCCTAAGGCAGACAACCAGCCGGCAAGACGCGCCCGGGCAGAGACGGAACTTTGCGGCCCGCCAAGCAGGGCGATCCGCTGATGGCCCTGCCCCAGCAGATGTTGCGCCCCCAGAGTGGCCCCTTGCCCGGCATCAAACACCAGGCTGTGTACCCGGGCGTCAGGGGAGACATCCAGAAACAGTACCGGCACCGGAAGGGCCTGCGCCTGCAGGCTTTCTGCCTGGGCGTCTTCAAGCGGCACGTTGACCAGCAGCCCTTCCACGCGCTGAGCCAGCAGCTCCTGCAGCGCCGCCATACATTGCTGGGGATTTTCCACCATCGAGATCAGCACGCTCGCGCCGCGCTCGCCTGCGCGGGTCTTCACCGCCGAGGCAATTTGCGAAGGAGCATGCAGGGCCAGATCGGTGGTAATCAACCCCAGGGTACGGGTGCGTTTACCGGCCAACTGCTGGGCGCCGCGATTGGGAACATAGTGCAGCTCGGCCATCGCCTGCAGCACTTTCTCCCGGGTCCGGGCCGAGACGTGGGCCGCATCATTAATGACCCGTGAGACGGTTTGATAAGAGACGCCCGCGAGGCGGGCAACATCATAGAGCGTTATGGCTTTCATGCGCTTCGCGTTGCAGTGACAGAGGTACCTATTCTGTCATAACGCCTGGCGTAAAGCATGTGAGCGCTTCGCAAAATCAGACAACGCGCTCAGGCTGCGGGGCTAACGGGCGCGGTCTCTGACGAAACCATGGCAGACAGATCTGGATCAGCGGGCCGATGCTTAACGCATAGAGCACGGTACCGACGCCAAAAGTGCCCCCCAGCAGGCAGCCAGTCAACAGAACTGAAATCTCAATCGCCGTGCGTACGCTGCGAACCGACCAGCCGGTGCGGGCGTTGATACCGGTCATCAGGCCATCACGCGGCCCGGCGCCAAATCCGGCCCCGATGTACATGCCGGTCGCCAGCGCATTTACGATGACCGCGCTGACCAGCAATACGCAGCGGGCCATCAGCGAATCGATAGCCGGAATAAATGCCAGCGCGACATCAGCCGCCAGACCGATGGCAATCACGTTACTGATGGTGCCGAGCCCCGGGCGCTGGCGCAGCGGGATCCACAGCAGGAGCACCAACACGCCGGTCAGAATGATGACGGTGCCAATATCCATTCCCAGCAGTTTTGCCACCCCCAGGTGGAAGACATTCCAGGGATCGGCCCCCAGATCCGCGCGCACAAACATCGCCGTTGACAGGCCATAGAGGCTTAATCCGATGTAAAGCTGAAGTAATCGACGTAACATGATCGCTCTCCGGTGGTTTCTGCTTTTATCATTGCCTGAAATGGCCCTATGATTAATGACCAGTTTTCAAAAAGTGGACTGCCTGTGTCATCACGTCGATTTGGAAGTCAGTCATTAGTGCGTCTGCTGGGTCACTGGCAGGAGAGCCCTTCCCGTACCCCGCTGTGGCGACAGCTGGCCGATGCCCTGCGCCTGCTGATCCTGGACGGCAGGCTGGCGCTGGATACGCGCCTGCCGGGAGAGCGGGAGCTGGCTTTAACGCTGGAAGTCAGCCGGACCACCGTCAGCAGCGCCCTTGCCCTTCTGCGGGATGAGGGCTACCTCGAAAGCCGACACGGCAGCGGATCGCGGGTGATCCTTCCCGACAGCCGCACGCCCCCTACCCGCGCCAACGCCAGTGCGGCGCTGGATCTCTCCACCGCCGCCCTGGGTGCCGGGCCGGAGATCCATCAGGCCTATACCCATGCCCTGACCGCCATGACGCAGCATCTGACGCAAACCGGCTATGACCAGCTGGGATTGCTGGCCCTGCGCGAAGCTATTGCCGCACGCTATACGGCGCGCGGCCTGCCGACCCGGGCAGAAGAGGTGATGGTGGTGAACGGCGCCGTCAGCGGGCTGGCGCTGGTACTGCGCATGTTCACCGGGCCAGGCGATCGGGTAGTGGTGGATCACCCCACTTACCCGCTGGCTATTGCCGCCATCCAGGGCGCCTCTTGCCGGCCGGTAGGTGTCTCGCTGCCGCAGACCGGCTGGGATATTGACGGCTTTGCCGCCACTCTCGCCCAGACCGCGCCGCGCCTGGCTTATCTGATGCCGGATTTCCACAATCCTACGGGCCGCTGCATGGATGCGACGAGCCGGCAAGCTATCGCCGCGGTGGCTGCCCGGGCCCGTACCCTGCTGGTTGTCGATGAAACCATGGTTGATCTCTGGTTCGATGCGCCTCCCCCTCCGCCGCTGGCTGCCTTCTGCCCGAACGGCAATGTCATTACCCTCGGCTCGGCGGGAAAAAGTTTCTGGGGCGGCCTGCGTCTGGGCTGGGTTCGCGCTCCGGCGCGCACCATCGCCACGCTGGCGCAAACGCGCGATACGCTCGATCTCGGCTCGCCGCTGCTGGAACAGCTGGCGACCCTGTGGTTGATTGAGCAGGGCGAAACCTTTTTACCTGCCCGACGGCAGATGCTGCGTGAGCGACGAGATGGCTGTGCCGCGCTACTGCGGGAGCATTTTCCCGACTGGCGCTTCCAGGTGCCGGAAGGGGGCTTATCCTACTGGGTGGAACTGCCGGATATGCTGGCCACTCAGCTCGCCACTCGCGCCGAAGCGGCGGGTATTCATCTGGGGACCGGGACGCGGTTTGGGCTTTCCGGGGCATTTGACCGCTATCTGCGCATGCCCTTCTCTCTGGAGCCAATGGCGCTGGAAAACGCCCTGGTGCGGATCAAGCCGCTGTGGCTGGCGCTGATTAACGGTGGGCAAAACGTAAAACGTACGCTGGTGTGATCGCCTTTTCGCCGTGGGCGAGTGCAACGCTGATATTAATTACGGGAAAAAAGTGAGCGGGCGCACAAATAATCGCGCATAACGGGCAATTTAAAAATGTCTGACTGTAGTTGTTACAGTCAGACATTTTCAGCATGGGAGGTCAGTGCTGAGCAGGAATAGGAAAACCTTTCAGGGAAATAACAAAACTATCGCCTTCTTTCTTTATTTTTGCGCCGGTATCACACCAGTCAGACGCAATTCGAAAGAACTCATCACTGCCAACGTCCCAGCCCAGGCGGACATGTTTGACATAGCCAGAGCGCAGAAGCGTGCAGGCTTCGGAGTAGCTGCTGGCGGTTGATTGTTGATGTTGTTTCATTTTTTCTTCTTCAGAATTTTTCTTAGTGCCTTGATTTCTTTAGGAGTAAATGGAGCTACACTCTCTTCTTCCGTATGCTGATTGTCGATATCCTCCTCCGTCACTCCCGCCTCATCTGCTACAGCAAATGCCATCTGCAGCAGCTTCTCAGTGGTAACGCTGAGATTCTCATTATTCACTTCGGCATAATGACGAAGTTTCTCTTTCAGCGCTTCGTCAATTTTTACATTCAGGACTGCAGTCGTCATCGTTTTTACATCCCTGGCTATTTTTTCTTAAATTAATACACGAAGTTAACATTATTATCCAGATATATATTCTCTGCTTATACATCATAAAAATGTCACACTTACCCTGCAGAAAATTTATGACAGAATAATGACAGCCATGTTTCAGTATGATGACAATTTGCGAAATATACAGGTCAGTTTAAAAATATATAATATGCGTACTGTTATTGGGGATAATAGCGCTGATGGGATTTGAAGAGATGCTGAGGAGAGCAGAAATGGGTGGGGGCCCTGCCAGCTACATCCCGGCACACACGTCGTCTGCCCTGGCTGCTTCCTTCCGGACCTGACCTGGTGAACAGAGTAGCGTTGCGGGAGAACCAACAGAGCCCCCATTGAGAGCGTTGTTAACCAACGCGCTGGCGCATTATCACTGTACGGGATTGCAATTGCAAGTTAACCGCGTCCGGGTGATGTTTTATTGCGCAAAGCGTTTACAGATTGGGCGCTTTCTTCCTGTCTTGTCCGTAAATCTTTATCATGCCCTTAACACAGGAGCACAAAATGGACGAGCACGACTCTTTTCCCCAGCGGGTATGGCAGATAGTGGCCTCAATTCCCGAAGGCACGGTCACCACCTATGGCGAGGTGGCGCGGCTGGCGGGTTCTCCCCGTGCAGCGCGACAGGTAGGCGGCGTGCTGAGAAGGCTGCCTGAAGGCAGCACCCTGCCCTGGCATCGGGTGGTCAACCGCCACGGAGCGATCTCCTTAACCGGGCCAGATTTACAGCGCCAGCGTCAGGCCTTACTCAGTGAAGGCGTGCAGGTGTCGGGAAGTGGGCAAATTGATATGCAGCGTTATCGCTGGCGGTATTGAACTGCCCCTCTCAGACGAGAGGGGCATGAGGCATTAAAGCTGGGTTGGGGCCGGGGTAGCCGTAGAGGGGCTAACCTGAGTTGGTGACGTTGACGGCACCGTTGTCGGCGCACCGCCGCCAGGCTGCAGCGGCAGCGAGGTCTGCTGTACCGGCACCAGAACCAGATCGGCTTTGGTTCCACCCTGGTTGATCACCGGTTTAACGATATCGGTCATCAGGACAACCTTATCGTCGATGGTGATAGCTGCGCTCAGTAGGATGCGGGCGTTAGGCTGAACATCCGCCGGGTTAAACGGCAGTTCAAATTTAAATGGCGCCTGTTTACCCTCGGTACGCGTCGCCCGCTGCGCCAGAACTTTCGATGGCGAATCCGCCAGCGAAGCATCAGACAGGGTAACGGTTAACACTGCATCCGGCGGTAAAGCCACCTTCTGGCGGATCCAGATTGTACCTGAGACATTTGGCTGCTGAATGGTCGGCTGCGTCGCTACGCCAGCAGTGTTAGGGTTCGGCGCTGGCGTCTGAATGTCTGCGCTTTTGTCCGCGCAGGCAGAGAGAGCAACCGCTACCGCTAAACCACTTAACATGTGCACGAGTTTCATTGAGTTCTCCTTATCATCAATGCACCAGCGGGATCGATACCGCCAGATGAGTGGTTAACATAAAGATAACGAGACTAAGTGTGGCACAGATCAATTATTTATGCCTGGAATCCCCCTGTTATTCAGATTATTGCACCCATCGGACCACTTGCATTTCTGCGTTATACTCTGCGTATCTTTCGCCACGGCGTGTTAATTGAGGACGACTATGAGTCAGGCACTAAGCAATCTGCTGACATTATTAAACCTGGAAAAAATTGAAGAAGGACTCTTTCGGGGACAAAGCGAAGATCTGGGATTACGCCAGGTTTTCGGCGGCCAGGTTGTGGGACAAGCCCTCTACGCTGCAAAAGAGACCGTACCTCAGGAGCGCTTTGTGCACTCCTTTCACAGCTATTTTCTGCGCCCTGGCGACAGCCAGAAACCGATCGTGTATGACGTTGAAGTCCTGCGCGACGGCACCAGTTTCAGCGCCCGCCGCGTGGCGGCGGTGCAAAACGGCAAGCCAATCTTTTACATGACCGCCTCATTCCAGGCGCCGGAGCCGGGCTATGAGCATCAGAAAGCGATGCCCCCTGCCCCCGCGCCTGACGCGTTGCGTTCCGAGACGGACATTGCCCGTGCGCTGGCGCATCTGCTGCCCCCGCAGGTTAAAGAGAAGTTTCTTTGCGATAAACCACTGGAGATCCGCCCGGTTGAGTTCCATAACCCAATGAAGGGTCATATCGCCGAGCCTGCCCGTCAGGTCTGGATCCGCGCGAACGGCGCGATGCCGGAAGATTTCCGCGTGCATCAATATCTGCTCGGTTATGCCTCCGACTTCAACTTCCTGCCGGTTGCCCTGCAGCCACATGGTGTGGGCTTCCTTGAGAAAGGGATGCAGGTTGCCACTATCGACCATTCGATGTGGTTCCACCGTCCGTTTGATATGAACGACTGGCTGCTGTACAGCGTGGAGAGTACCTCGGCGTCGAGCGCCCGCGGGTTTGTTCGTGGTGAGTTTTATACCCAGGATGGCGTGCTGGTCGCTTCTACGGTGCAGGAAGGAGTGATGCGCAACCGCGGCTGATATGAAAAAGCCGGGTGGCGTCTTCGCCTTACCCGGCCTACAAAAGCACAATCCGTAGGCCCGGTAAGCGTAGCGCCACCGGGCAATACTTTAATTTTACGCGTTGTATGCGTTCTCGCCGTGGCTGTTGACGTCCAGACCTTCGCGCTCCTGCTCTTCCGGTACGCGCAGCCCCACCGTCATGTCCGCCAGTTTGTAGCCGATAAAGGCCACAACACCCGACCAGACCACCGTGATGGCGATACTTTCCAACTGAACCAGAACCTGGTGACCCATGGTCACGCCTTCCGCATAACCCACGCCGCCAAGGGACGTTGAGGCGAAGAAGCCGGTCATGATGCAGCCGATGATGCCGCACACGCCATGCACGCCAAAGACATCACACGGATCGTCCACACGCAGAACACGTTTCAGCGCCGTCACGCCCCACAGACCGGCCAAACCCGCCACGATACCGATGATCAGCGCGCCACCGACACCAACGAAGCCACAGGCCGGGGTGATGCCCACCAGACCGGCAATGGCACCGGAACAGGCACCCAGCAGCGAAGGCTTGCCGCGTACCGCCCACTCGCCAAAGATCCAGGAGAGGATAGCGCCCGCTGTCGCCACAACGGTATTCACGAAGGCCAGCGCCGCGATTTCATTTGCTGCGCTTGCGGAGCCAGCGTTAAAGCCAAACCAGCCGAAGTAGAGGATCGCGGTGCCGGTAAAGACCATCGGCAGGTTGTGCGGTTTGAACGCCTCTTTGCCGAAACCGACGCGTTTGCCGATCAGGTAAGCCCCCACCAGCCCCGCTACCGCGGCGTTGATATGCACAACGGTACCGCCCGCAAAGTCCAGCGCGCCATGAGAAGCCAACAGGCCGCCGCCCCAGACCATATGCGCCACCGGCACGTAGGAGAGCGTGAGCCATACCACCACGAAGATCAGCACGGCGGAGAAGCGGATACGTTCCGCCAGCGCCCCGACAATCAGCCCGACGGTGATACAGGCGAATGAGCCCTGGAACGCCACGTGGATGTACTGATAGAAGCTGCCCATGACCGCGGTCAGCTCGATATTTTTCAGCATCGCCCAGTTAAAGCTGCCGAAGAAGGCGTTGCCCTCTCCGAAGGCCAGCGAGTAGCCGTAAACCACCCACAGCACACAAACCAGCGCAAAGGTCACCGTCACCTGGGTGAGCATGGAGAGGACGTTTTTGCCGCGGATCAGGCCGCCGTAGAAGAGCGCGATCCCCGGAATGGTCATAAACAGCACCAGCGCGGTGCAAATCATCATAAAGGCGTTATCGGCTTTGTCTGCTACCGCGGGTGCAGCCATTGCCAGCCCCGGCAACAGCGCCAGAGACCCCAGACCTGCTTTAAGTGTTGTTGTGTTCATTTTCTCGATCCCTATCACTGTGTGCCTGCTGTTTTACAGTGCCGCTTCGTCGGCTTCGCCTGTACGAATGCGAATAACGCGTTGCAGCTCAGCAACGAAAATTTTGCCGTCGCCAATTTTGCCGGTGTAGGCTGCTTTGCTAATCACGTCGATGACTTCATCCAGCTGATCGTCGGCAATCGCCACGTCAATCTTCACCTTTGGCAGAAAGTTAACGCTATATTCTGCGCCACGGTAGAGCTCCGCATGCCCCTTCTGTCGACCAAAGCCTTTCACCTCGGTGACGGTCAGCCCTTGAATACCCATTGAAGAGAGTGCTTCACGCACGTCTTCGAGCTTGAATGGTTTGATTACCACGGTAACCAGCTTCATATATCCCCTCCAGTCAGAATTCGGTTTTGGCGAGCTAACGAAGGAGGTATTGCAAGGGGTGTGCCAAAATTGAAAAGGGCGTGAATACGAGGCATCGCGATAGATGGCGAAAAAAAACGCACCATGACAGTGCAGGGTGCGTTTCATTTTTGCACCAACCGATTCAGCGGCTGGCAGGTTGCTTAATTTTAGTGCATCAGGCGCTGAGGGACTCCTCCCGCGCGCTGGCGGCCAGCTCTTCGCCAGCGAGCTGCAGTTGATACATTTGCCAGTAACGCCCTTTCGCCTCAAGCAGTTGCTTATGGGTGCCGCGCTCAACCGCCTGGCCGCGGTGAAGCACCAGAATGGTATCTGCCTCAACTATGGTCGACAGACGGTGGGCAATCACCACCAGAGTGGTGTGCTCGCGTACCGCCGCCAGCGCCTGCTGGATAGCCTGCTCGGTGCCGGAATCGATGCTGGCGGTGGCTTCATCGAGGATGAGCACCTGCGGTGTATCGATCAACACCCGGGCCAGCGCTAATAGCTGCTTTTGTCCGACTGACAGGTTATTCCCCTGCTCGCCCAGCCGGGTATGGATACCGTCGTGCAGGCCGCGGGCCAGCTCCGCCAGCTGTACTTTCTCCAGCACGTCCCACACCTGCTCTTCGCTAAATGGCCGTCCCAGCGTCACGTTGGCATAGAAGGTGTCGGCCAGCACCACCGGATCCTGCTGCACCATCGCCACCCCTTTACGCAACACGGCGTGGCTCAGGGTCGAGAGCGGGCGCCCATCCAGACGAATTTCACCTTCGGTGAGCGGGTAGTAGCCCATCAGCAGGCTGGCGAGGGTACTTTTACCGCTGCCGGTATGCCCCACCAGCGCGACAAAGCTTCGGGACGGCACCGTCAGGTTGATATCCTGCAATACCAGACGATCGTCGCGATAGGCAAAGGAGACCTGATCAAATTCGATCGCCCCGCTTTGCAGCTCGCGCTCGTCATCGCCATAGGCCTGGCGCGGGCGATCCATCAGCTCAAAAACGCGCTCACCGGCAACAACCGCCTGCTGCAACATCGACTGCTGGGTAGTAAGTTCAATCAGCGGCTCATTAAGACGGCCCAGATAGCTGATAAAGGCATAAAGTACCCCCACTTCGATGGTGCCACGGGCGGCAAAGCCAAACTGCATCAGCAACCCGCACAGCACCAGCGCCGAAAAGAGGCTTAACAGCGGGCGCAGCAGGAAACCGTCCAGACGCAGGGTCTGCATGCGAGCCATGTAGTGTGAGCGGCTGGCCTCGCCCATCCGCTCGCCAAAGCGCGCCTGCTGACGGAACTGCTGAATCACGCTCATGCCATTGATGACCTCGTTAAAGCCATCGTTGATATCTGCCAGATAGGTTCGCACCCGGCGCACAATCGGTGTGCTGTAGCGCTGGTAGATGATCATCACAATCATCACCGCCGGGAAAATCGCCATCGCCACCAGCGCCATGCGCCACTCCAGGCTGAACATCGCCACCAGCATGGCGCCGACCAGGGCGGCGCTGCGCAGCACCGTCGCCACCACCGTGACATAGAGATCGCGGATCACTTCCGTATCGTTAGTCACGCGGGAGATAATCTGCCCGACAGGCTGGGTATCGAACGCGCTCAGCGGCTGGCGCAGCGCGGCGTCCATCACGTCGGTGCGCAACTGCTGCACCACCCCCACGGCAGCCTGGTTGAAGAGCAGCGACTGGGCGTAGTGCAGCCCCGCCGCCAGCAACTGTAGCCCGACATAAGCCACCGCCAGCCCGGTAACTAAACCGAGCGGCAGATAGTTTTTCGCCACCATGTTATCGATGAAATAGCTGATCAGCAGCGGCCCGGTCACTTCAGCTATCGCCGCAATCCACAGTAGCACCACCGCCAGCGTCAGCGGCTTACGCCACGGCGAGCCATACGCCAGCAGGCGCTTCAGGGTAGGCCACAGCTGGGAAAAACTACGCATCGGCGGCCTCCTCGTCCGTTTCCGGCACCTCATCCAGCGCCGCTTCCAGTTGTTGATAACGGTACATATCGCGATACCAGCCCGGCTGTTCCGCCAGCTGCTCATGCTGCCCGCGCTGGGCAATGTGTCCGTGCTGCATCACCAGAATTTCACTCGCCTCGGTCAGGGCCGAGAGACGATGGGCGCTGATGATCACCGTGCGCCCCTCCCCCCACTGTCGCAGGTTATGCAGGATCTGATGTTCAGTACGGCCATCGACGGCAGAAAGGGCATCGTCGAGGATCAGAATTTCGGCATTCAGCAGCAGCGCACGGGCGATGGAAATACGTTGCTTCTGCCCGCCCGACAGCATTACGCCGCGTTCGCCCACTTCGGTTTCATAGCCCTGCGGCAGGCGCAGGATATCGTCATGGACGCTGGCGAGACGCGCAACGTGCTCGATCTCCTCGCGTGTGGCGTGCGGACAACCCAGCGCAATATTATTCGCGACGGTATCGGAGAAGAGGAACGGCGTCTGGCTCACCACCGCAAGGCGGCTGCGCCAGCTATCCAGCCGCAGCTGCGGCAGCGGAATATCGTGGAAGCGGATCTCACCCTGAGGGATATCGAAGTGACGCTGGATTAGCGACAGAATGGTGCTCTTCCCGGCGCCTGTTGGGCCGCAGATGCCCAGCATCTGCCCCGGTTGCAGCGTAAAGTGGACGTTTTCGAGCGTCACCTGTTCCGTCTGTGGATAGCTAAAGGCGCGGACGGCGACATTCAGCTCGCCGCGTCCGTTCGGTACCGTCTCGCTACCGTCGTTGACCACCGGCGCTTCGGCGAGCATGGCGCGGATCCGGCTGTAGGCCGCACTGCCGCGCTCGACAATATTGAACATCCAGGCCAGGGCCAGCATCGGCCAGATCATCAGCCCCAGATACATGGCAAAGCTGGTCAGCTGTCCGAGCGTCAGCGAGCCGTTAATCACCATCCAGCTCCCGCCGCCAATGGCCAGCAGGTTAGCGGTGCCGATGGCGATATAAATCGTGGGATCAAAACGGGCGTCAATCCGGGCGACGCGCAGGTTTTTGGCCCCGGTATCCGCCGCGTCGGCGGCAAACAGCGCCGACTGACGATCCTCCAGGCCAAAGGCTTTGATCATCCGGATACTGGTCAGGCTCTCCTGGGTGCGGTCGTTAAGAGTGGAGAACGCCGCCTGCGCCAGCTTGAAGCGCTGGTGAAGCTGGTCGCCGTAGCGTTTGATCGCCAGGGCCATCAGCGGCATCGGCAGCAGCGCCAGCAGGGTTAACTGCCAGCTGATTTGGGTCGACATGACGATCAGCACCGCGCAGCCCATCACCAGCGAGTCCACGAGGGTCAATACCCCTTCCCCGGCGGCAAAGACCACGCGATCCACGTCATTGGTGGCGCGGGCAATCAGGTCGCCGGTGCGGTGACGCAGATAAAACTCCGGATGCTGGCGGCTGAGCTGGCGGTAAAAATCTTCCCGCAGCTCGACGGCAAGCTGGTATGACGCACCGAATAACAGTACGCGCCAGACATAGCGTAGCAGGTAGACCACCACCGCCGTCAGGACCAGCGTGCCGATCCACATCATCACCCGTGCGGTGGTGTAATGCTGTTCCGTAACGCCATCCACAACGTAGCCCACCACTTTTGGCCGGATAAGCTGCAGAATGGCAATAATAATAAGCAGGGCGACTGCACCGAGGTAGCGTTGCCACTCCCGGCGAAAGTACCAGCTTAACTGAGCAAATAATCGCACGCGGTCTTTTCCTGAGGATTGTATTCCGGGTTATTCAATGGGTAAGGCGGTGGTGTATTTTATCTGTTCCATCGCAAAGCTGGAGGTGACATCCGACAGACCCGGCACGCTGTTGACCAGCCGTTTATAGAAGTCATCATAGCGCTTCATGTCTGCTACCTGTACGCGCATCAGGTAGTCATATTCGCCCGCCATGCGCCAGAAGCCCAGCACTTCCGGCATCTGTGAGACCACGCTGACGAATCCGCAGTACCAGTCGCTACTGTGGTGCTGCGTTTTTATCAGCACAAACGCGGTCAGGCCAAGCCCCAGTTTTTCGGGATCGAGCAGCGCCACACGCCCCAGCAATATGCCTTCGTCTTCGAGTCGTTTCAGGCGTTTCCAGCAGGGCGTGGTGGTCAGATTAACGGCATCCGCCAGCGCCTGCAAAGAGAGGGTGCAGTCGCTTTGCAGTAAGGAGAGCAGCTTACGGTCAATTTTATCTAGCATAACCACCCCGCAGAGAAAATTTTTCTCCTTACATTCTATTTTAAAGGCCAGATAGCAACAATTTTTTCTGTGCTTTTCGCTATGCTGGGCACAAAATGACAAATGGATAACTTCGATGAATAGCACCTGGGTTAAAAACGCCATCAGTGAAATTAACGCCGACTATCAGCGCTCGGCGGACACACACCTTATTCGCCTTGCCCTGCCCGGTTTTCCAGGTATCCAGCTCTATCTGAAAGATGAAAGCACCCACCCCACCGGCAGCCTGAAGCACCGTCTGGCGCGCTCGCTGTTCCTGTATGGGCTGTGTAACGGCTGGATCAATGAAGGCACCACCATTATTGAATCCTCCTCCGGTTCCACCGCCGTTTCCGAGGCCTATTTCGCTCGCCTGCTCGGCCTGCCATTTATCGCCGTTATGCCGTCGTGTACGGCAAAACGCAAAATCGAACAGATCGAATTTTACGGTGGTCGCTGCCACTTTGTGGAAAGCGCCTGTGAAATTTATGCCGCCTCAGAGATGCTGGCCCGGGAGCTGAACGGCCACTATATGGATCAGTTTACCTTCGCAGAGCGGGCCACCGACTGGCGCGGCAATAACAACATTGCCGACAGTATCTTCCGCCAGATGCAGAATGAGCCCCACCCGGTACCGGCCCATATCGTGATGAGCGCGGGCACCGGCGGCACCTCGGCCACTATTGGCCGCTATATTCGCTGCCAGGGTTACGATACCCGTCTTATGGTCGTGGATCCGCAGAACTCCGTATTCCTGGATTACTGGCAGCAGCGCGATCCTGCCCTGCGCAGCCCGGTGGGGAGCAAAATCGAAGGGATTGGCCGCCCGCGCGTCGAACCGTCGTTTATCCCGGACGTGGTCGACGAGATGCTCCGCGTGCCGGATGCCGCGAGCGTCGCCACCGCCCTCTGGCTGGAAACGCAGCTGGGCCGCAAGGTGGGGGCCTCAACCGGCACCAACATGTGGGGGGCATTACAGCTGGCCGCGCGGATGCGTGAGGCAGGGCAAACCGGCTCGGTCGTGACGCTGCTGTGCGACAGCGGTGAGCGCTATCTGGAGACCTATTACAATGCCGAATGGGTGAAAGCGAATATTGGTGATGTGGCGCCATGGCTTGCGGAAATCACCCGACTGGTAAAATAAAAAAAAGCCAGACGTTCGTCTGGCTTGCTGGAAGGGTCTCACTATTCGGGGGAATAAGGAAGATCAGGTGTATCCAGCCAATGGGTTAAGAAGTGGGACACGGCCTCGTTGCGGCAGTGTCCAATAACCGGTAAATGCGCCAGCTCGGCGATCAGCTGTGGCATCGCATTGCCCATAATCAGGCCGCGTCCCACGCTGCCCAACATCTCGCGATCGTTCATCGCATCGCCAAACGCCATACACTCCTGCAGGCTCAGGCCCAGATGTTCGCTCAGCACCGCCAGCGCGGAGCCTTTGTTGCACCCTACCGGCAGCACCTCCAGACAATCTATGGCCGAGAAGGTGAGATGCGCGCGACTGCCCAGCGCCTCGTTAAGTTGAATGCGCAGGCGGCACAGATCGTCATGATCGCCACAAAAACAGATTTTGGTCACCGCATGGGCCGGGATACGGCGCAGATCGGTCAGCTGGTACTGGAAGCCGCTATAGACGTGCGCTTCCAGCAGCGCCGGAATTTCCTTGCCTGTCAGCCAGCCGGTATCGTTAAAAACGTGAATGCTGGCCTGCGTATCCCATGTACTGTGCAGCACCTGTTCTGCTACATCCGGGGCGAGATCCTGACGATAAAGCACATCCCCTTCCAGAGAGTGAATGCGCGTGCCGTTGCCGGTAATCAAAAAGGCGTCGAGGGAGAGCGCCCCCATTAAATGGCGCATCTCCAGCACATGACGGCCCGTGGCGAAGGTGAGCGTAATATCGCGCTCACGCAGCCGCTTAAGCACGCTCAGCGTCTTATCACCTAAACGGTGATCCGGCATTAACAAGGTGCCGTCCATATCAAATGCCGCCAGCCGCGCCATGGGAACTCCAAAAATGTGAAGGGGTAACTTGTGCAACAGTATTGCCTGGTATATACGGAAGTAATACTGAATAGATGGAAATTATTGTTCCGGGTTTACGATGCGCCAGCTTAATCGACTTAATCAGTACCAGCGACTGTGGCAACCCTCTGCCGGTGCGCCCCAGCAGGTCAGCGTGGCAGAGCTGGCGAGCCGCTGTTTTTGCAGTGAACGGCATGTCCGCACCCTGCTGCGTCAGGCCCAGGAGGCGGGCTGGCTCAGCTGGCATGCGCAGTCCGGACGCGGAAAGCGCGGCGAGCTGCGCTTCCACGTCACGCCGGAATCGTTACGTAACGCGATGATGGAAGAGGCGCTGAAAAGCGGGCATCAGCAGAACGCCCTGGCGCTGGCCCAACTGGCACCCCAGGCGCTGCGTGCCCTGCTGCATCCTTTTCTCGGCGGGCAGTGGCAGAATGACACCCCGACGCTGCGCATTCCCTATTACCGTCCACTCGATCCGCTCCAGCCTGGTTTTCTGCCGGGCCGCGCTGAACAGCATCTTGTGGGACAGATCTTTTCCGGACTGACCCGGTTCGACGATACCCGCAGCGAACCCGTGGGCGATCTGGCGCATCACTGGGAGATCTCAGCCGACGGGCTGCGCTGGCATTTCTACATTCGCTCCACGCTGCACTGGCACAACGGGGATAAAGTCGAGGCAACCCAGCTCCAGAGCCAGCTGGCGAAGCTGCTTACCCTGCCCGCGCTGCGCAAGCTGTTTAACAGCGTGAGGCAAATGGAGGTCACCCATCCTCAGTGCCTGACTTTTGTATTACACCAACCCGACTACTGGCTGGCGCACCGGCTGGCAAGCTATTGCAGCCATCTTGCCCATCCTGAACAGCCCCAAATCGGGAGCGGGCCGTTTCGCCTGGCGATCTTCGACGCGGATCTGGTCCGGCTGGAAAGCCACGAGCAGTACCATCTCGGGCATCCGCTACTGAAAGCGATCGAATACTGGATCACGCCTCAGCTTTTTGACCAGGATTTAGGCACCAGCTGTCGTCATCCGGTGCAGATTGCCATCGGTGAGCCGGAGGAGCTTGCCAGCCTGCGGCCGGTCAGTAACAGCATCAGCCTCGGTTTTTGCTACCTCACGCTGAAACAGAGCGACCGTTTAAGCGAGGCGCAGGCCCGCAGGCTGATCGACATTATTCATCATACGTCGCTGCTGCATACCCTGCCGCTGGACGAAAATCTCATCACGCCGACCCAGGAGTTGCTGCCAGGCTGGTCAATCCCGCAGTGGACGCGGGAACAGGAGACCGTTCTGCCGGAAACGCTCACTCTGCTTTATCACCTGCCGGTGGAGTTGCATACCATGGCGGAACAGCTGAAACGCTATCTGGCGCAGGAAGGATGTCAGCTTAGAGTGATGTTTCATGACGCTAAAACCTGGGATGGCTGCACCGCCCTGGCGGAGGCGGATATCATGATGGGGGACAGGTTAATTGGCGAGGCGCCAGAGTACACCCTGGAGCAGTGGTTGCGCTGCGATGCCCTGTGGCCTTATCTGCTCAGCGCACCGGAATTTGCGCACCTGATGGCGACCCTGGATGCCGTTCAGACCCAGCCCGACCCATCTGCCCGCCATCTGGCGCTGAAAGAGGTTTACTCCCGTCTGATGGCGCGTGGCGTGCTGACGCCCCTGTTCAACTATCAGTACCAAATCAGCGCTCCGCCGGGGGTAAACGGCATCCGCCTGAATCCGCGCGGCTGGTTTGACTTTACCGAGGCCTGGCTGCCTGCGCCGAAAACGTGAAGAAGCTGGTCGCCGCCACGGGCAGACGTTACCATAGGTTTTTAACCGTCAAAGTTGGGAAGATTAATGAAACGTGCCGTTGTCGTGTTCAGTGGAGGCCAGGACTCCACGACCTGTCTGGTTCAGGCTCTGCAGCAATATGATGAAGTCCATTGTGTGACTTTTGACTATGGTCAGCGCCATAGCGAAGAGATTGAGGTCGCGCAGAAACTGGCGGTGAAACTCGGCGCACGGGCGCATAAGGTGCTGGATGTCACTCTGCTGAATGAACTGGCGGTGAGTAGCCTCACCCGGGACAGCATTCCGGTGCCGGACTACGAACCGGATGCCGAGGGGATCCCGAATACCTTCGTACCGGGGCGTAATATCCTCTTCCTGACCCTGACGGCCATCTATGCTTACCAGGTGAAAGCCGAGGCAATCATCACTGGCGTGTGCGAAACCGATTTTTCCGGCTATCCCGACTGCCGCGACGAGTTTGTAAAAGCCCTCAACCACGCCGTGAACCTCGGCATGGCCAAAGATATCCGCTTCGAAACGCCGCTGATGTGGCTCGATAAAGCCGAAACCTGGGCGCTGGCCGACTACTGGGGCAAACTGGATCTGGTGCGTAACGAAACGCTCACCTGCTACAACGGCATCAAGGGCGATGGCTGCGGCCAGTGTGCGGCGTGTAACCTGCGCGCCAACGGTCTGAATCACTATCTGGCGGATAAAGCCGGGGTGATGGCGGCTCTGAAGAAAAAAACCGGTCTTAACTGACCGGAGCGGTCTGCCGGGTGAAAGACGCTTCGCCCGGCATTAGAAGCAGGGTTATTTGATTAACAGCTCCAGCTTCTCACGTAACTCCCCCTCCAGCGGCAGCGCTTTCTGCGTTTTCAGATCGATGCAGACAAAGGTAATTAACGCATCTGCCACCACCTGTCCTTCCGGCTCCAGGGTGATCACCTGACTCAGTACCCCACTTTTCCCGTTTAACTGCTGTAGCTGGCTGGTCACGGTGAGTAGATCGCTGAGCACTGCGGGACGGCGATAGTTGATATTGATGTTCGCCACCACAAAAGCGATACGACGCTCGGTCATCCACTTAAAGCTGTCGCTGTTTTCCAGTCCATCCCAGCGCGCCTCTTCGAGGAACTCCAGATAACGGGCGTTATTAACGTGTTGGTAAACATCCAGGTGGTAGCCGCGTACTTTGATTTGGGTCTGCATAGCGCAATAGCCTTTAGAGTTGTTATTTATAAGATTCAGAGGTCATAACTGGTATGACCTCCTTATCCTGGCAAATTTTTGCCACTGTGCAAGTTATTACAGCATCAGATGCGCAAGATTACGTTCCACCAGCGCCCCACCCATACCCGGAACCTGCCGGAGATCGTCCAGGGTTTTAAACGGACCGTACTCTTCGCGGTAACTGACGATCGCCTGGGCTTTCTTTATCCCTACGCCATTCATCACCTTTGCCAGCTCCTCTGCCGATGCAGAATTAATGCTGACCCGCACCCCTTCCTCTTCGCCATTATTGCTGCTCGCGACGGCTTTCGACTGCGGTGACGACGTGGCGGAGGCCGACGGCTCAGATTTGCTTTGTGTGACCTGCGTTTTCGCGACCGAGGGTGCCGCCAGCGCGCTCTGGCTCAACCCCGCCGTTACGATGGCAAGCGTGACAAAAAGGGCTTTGATTCCATGTTTCATGCTGTTTTCTCCTTGTTTGTTGACAGCCCCCTTACCTTATTCGGGCCGCTTTTCAGGAACAAACAGCAGATTGCAGAAATGGAAAAGGCCGCGAAAGCGGCCTTTTGGTATTGCAGTATGTTGCTTAAGTTTGCGAGCAGGGCCGTAATTACTGCTGAGTGATGATATCGCCCAGCTTAATTTTGGCTTCTTTACGCAGGTTGCTCATCAACGCTTCGAAAGCGATTTGCGCGTTGTTCTGGGTGATACCCTGAACCATCGCTTTCTTCTGCGCTTCCGGCATGGTGCCCGCTTTGACTTCGTCCAGCGCCAGAATCACCACGTTGCCCTGCATATCGTTGGCGATACCAAAGCTCGGTTTGTCTTTCGCAGGCTGGCTCAGGGTAAATGCCGCCTGGCTGATCGGATCCTGACCGGTACGGCTCAGGGTCTTCGCCTCACCAAAGCTCAGGCCAGCCGCTTTCAGCGCTTCATCACCTTTACCGGCTTTCAGCTCAGCCAGCAGCTTTTCAGCATCCAGCTTCGCCTGTTGAACGGCTTTGTTATGCTTCACCAGCGCAGTAATCTGATCTTTCACCTCGTCCAGCGGCTTAACAGCCTCCGGCTTGTGCTCACTCACACGCAGAACAAAGGCGCGGTCGCCGTCCACGGTGATGATGTCGGAGTTGCTGCCCGGGGTGCCGTTTTCGCCCACCAGACCGCCACTGAAGATGGCATCCGCCACTGGCTTGAAGTTCAGCTCTTCCGGCAGGTTGTCACGATCAAACCAACCGGTGGTGACCGCTTTCGCGCCCGCAGCCTGCTCAGCACCCGCCAGGGATTCGTTGTCATTGCTGGCCGCATCGCTCACTTTCTGCTGCAACGCATAGAAGCCATCCAGCGCTTTCTCCTGCTTCACTTTCGCCGCGATCTCATCATGGACGTCAGTCAGCGGTTTGGTTGTCGCAGGGGTGATATCATCCAGACGTGCCACCAGGAAACCGACGGAAGATTTAATCACGCCAGAAAGTTGACCTTTCTCTTTCAGGCCGGCATTTTTCAGCTCGTCCGGGGTGGTCGCCTCTTCCAGCCAACCCATGTCACCGCCGTTTTTCGCAGAGATGATATCGGTAGACTTCTCTTTTGCGACCGTTGCAAAGTCGGTGCCTTTGTTCAGCTCATCCAGCGCCGCTTTAGCGTCAGCTTCCGTTTTGGTCTGGATCACGCTGTAACGGTTACGCTGTGGCTGAGTGAACTGATCCTGATGCTGATCGTAGTAAGACTGGATCTCCGCATCGGTGGCGTTTTCCTGCATCGCAGCCGCATCCAGCTTGATGTAGCTCACGCGGAACTGTTCCGGGGCGGTGAAGTTGTTTTTGTTCTGCTCGTAGTAGCTTTTCACCTCTTCGTCGCTCGCCTGCTGTTTCGCAGCCAGGGCGTTAACGTCGAAAGTGGCTTCGCGCACGACGCGCTGCTGAGCAACCAGCGTCGCCAGCTCGTCCGCTTCGCCCTTAAGCATGAAGTCGGTGCCCACAACAGCGTTAATAAGCTGCTGAGTGGTGAGCTGATTGCGCAGCGCCTGAGCGTATTGATCCGGCGTCATCCCCATCTGATTAACGATGGCGGTATAACGGGTGTTATCGAATTTGCCGTTATTCTGGAAAGCAGGGGTCGCGAAAATCGCATTCTTCACCTGGTCATCGCTGATGCTCAGACCCAGTTCACGGGCATACTGATCCAGCAGCGCTTCATCGATAAGACGGTTCAGCGTCTGCTGACGCAGGTTCTTCATGTACCCTTCGTTCGCCGCCAGTTCTGAGAACCGATCGCCCAGCTGTTGCTGCATGCGGTTACGTTCACCGGCAAATGCATTCTCAAACTGCCCACGGCTAATTTCCTGGTCGTTCACTTTTGCGGCGTAGTTTGCACTACCGCCAATCAGGTATCCGCTCACGCCGGTCAATATGAACGACACGATAATGATACCGAAAATAATCTTGAGCACGAGACTGTTAGCAGCCGTGCGTAAGCTGTCCATCATGGTGTAACCACACTCCGCTGTAGGTGACTGGTGACCTGACGCTGGCGGAATCCTGACCGCAGCGCGTAAAGGCGTATTGTGACAAGAAACCGGGGCTATTGTCAGCCCACAACTCGCATAAACTCACATAAATCAGGTCTGGACAAACAAAAAAGGCACATCAAATGATGCGCCCTTGTACTTTTCAACTTCCCTGAAGTAAGAAAGCGATCAGTTTACCGCGTCTTTCAGCGCTTTGCCGGCACGGAAGCCCGGAACTTTAGCAGCAGCGATGGTGATCTCTTTACCGGTCTGAGGGTTGCGGCCAGTACGGGCAGCACGCTCTTTAACAGCAAAAGTACCAAAACCTACCAGCGCTACGTCGTCCCCGGCCTGCAGAGATTCGGTAACAGAAGCAATCAAAGCATCTAACGCACGTCCAGCCGCAGCTTTGGAGATGTCAGCACCCGCAGCAATTTTGTCAATCAGTTGAGATTTATTCACTCTTCTCTTCCTCTCTTTATAATTTATATCGCGTCTGAATCCTTCACAACGCGACCGCGCAGCAGTTATATCAGGCCTGCCATGACCTTACAACACCCGTTGTTGATGGCTAGCCCAATCAGCAATCTAAATTAGCTATACAAAAAAAGGCTGGCAAGCCCGAAATAGCTTACCAACCTTTTTTTTATTGACGCTCTTTGCGCGAGGTCACTATTTTGCGGTCACAACCTGCATTCCTGAAGGCTCATTCTGCAACGCAAGTGTCAGAACTTCCTCAATACGTTTCACCGGATGAATCTCCAGATCGGCGATAACATTATCCGGAATCTCTTCCAGATCGCGCTTGTTCTCATACGGGATGAGGACCGTTTTAATGCCACCGCGGTGTGCCGCCAGCAGTTTCTCTTTCAAACCACCAATCGGCAATACCTGGCCACGCAGGGTGATTTCACCGGTCATTGCCACATCGGCACGAACCGGGTTACCGGTCAGGCAAGAAACCAGCGCGGTACACATAGCAATACCTGCGCTTGGGCCATCTTTCGGCGTTGCCCCTTCCGGCACATGAACGTGAATATCGCGTTTTTCGTAGAAGTCCGGATTAATACCCAGTTTTTCCGCACGCGCGCGCACCACGGTCAGCGCAGCCTGAATGGACTCCTGCATCACTTCACCCAGCGAGCCGGTATAGGTCAGCTTACCTTTACCCGGTACGCAGGCGGTTTCAATGGTCAGCAGATCGCCGCCCACTTCCGTCCATGCCAGACCCGTTACCTGTCCGACGCGGTTTTCGCTGTCCGCTCGGCCATAGTCGTAGCGCTGAACACCGAGGTATTCGTGCAGGTTGTCGCCAGTGATTTCAATGTGCTTCAGCGACTTATCGAGCAGCAGCTGTTTAACCGCTTTACGACACAGCTTGGAGATTTCACGCTCCAGGCTACGCACGCCCGCTTCACGGGTGTAGTAACGAATGATGCCGATAATCGCGCTGTCATCGACTGTCAGTTCGCTCTCTTTCAGGGCGTTACGTTCAATCTGCTTCGACAGCAGGTGACGACGGGCAATGTTCAGCTTTTCGTCTTCGGTGTAGCCAGAAAGACGGATCACTTCCATACGATCCAGCAGCGGTGCCGGGATGTTCATGGAGTTAGAGGTCGCCACGAACATCACATCGCTCAGGTCGTAGTCCACTTCCAGGTAGTGATCGCTAAACGCCACGTTCTGCTCTGGATCCAGCACTTCAAGCAGGGCAGAAGCCGGATCGCCACGCATATCGGACGACATTTTGTCGATCTCATCCAGCAGGAACAGCGGGTTTTTAACGCCCACTTTCGCCATCTTCTGGATCAGTTTGCCCGGCATTGAGCCGATATAGGTCCGGCGGTGACCGCGGATTTCCGCCTCGTCACGCACGCCGCCCAGCGCCATACGGATGTATTTACGACCGGTGGCTTTGGCAATGGACTGCCCCAGAGAGGTTTTACCCACCCCCGGCGGCCCGACCAGGCAGAGAATTGGACCCTTGAGCTTATTCACACGGCTCTGAACCGCAAGATACTCAAGGATGCGATCTTTGACACGCTCAAGACCGTAGTGGTCGGTATCCAGGATCTCCTGGGCCTGACGCAGGTCTTTTTTGACCTTGCTGCGGGCGTTCCACGGAACCTGAACCATCCACTCGATATAGCCGCGTACAACGGTCGCTTCAGCCGACATCGGAGACATCATTTTCAGCTTCTGCAGCTCTGCTTCCGCTTTCTCTTTCGCCTCTTTTGGCATCTTCGCCGCGTCGATCTTACGCTTCAGCGCTTCGTTTTCGTCCGGCGCGTCGTCCATCTCGCCGAGCTCTTTCTGAATAGCCTTCATCTGCTCGTTCAGATAGTACTCGCGCTGCGATTTCTCCATCTGCTTTTTCACGCGGTTGCGAATGCGTTTCTCAACCTGCAGCAGATCGATTTCAGACTCCATCATCGCCATCAGGTATTCCAGACGCTCGTTGACGTCGGACATCTCCAGCACGGACTGTTTGTCCGCCAGCTTCAGCGGCATGTGTGCAGCGATGGTGTCTGCCAGACGTGCAGGATCGTCGATGCTGTTCAGCGACGTCAGCACTTCTGGTGGGATTTTTTTGTTCAGCTTGATGTAGCCTTCAAACTGACTGATCGCGGTGCGAACCAGCACCTCCTGCTCACGCTCGTCCAGCTGAGGTGAGTCGAGGTATTCGGCTTTTGCTGCGAAGTGTTCGCCATCGTCAGATAGCGTGGTAATACGCGCACGCTGCAGCCCCTCGACCAGCACCTTGACGGTGCCATCAGGCAGCTTCAGCATTTGTAAAATAGAGGCCACGGTCCCGACGGTGAAAAGATCGTTTACACCCGGCTCATCCGTTGATGCTTCTTTCTGCGCAACCAGCATGATTTTTTTATCATGATCCATGGCGGCTTCAAGGCAACGGATAGATTTTTCCCGCCCTACAAATAAGGGTATGACCATGTGCGGATAAACCACCACATCGCGCAACGGCAATACGGGGATTTCAATGCGTTCAGAACGCTCAGGATTCATAGAGCTCTCTCTTAGTTTAGTGTCCGCCTGGTAAGCTGGTCATGAGACTGTGCTTCACATAACCATTAACATGTAATCCAGTATATGGGGATGTTTCCCACACATTCAACGCCATGTTTACGGAAAAATAAAAGGGGGGATTAAATCCCCCCTTTTTGATTAACTACTTGTATGCTCTGGTGAATTATTCGCCAGATGCCTGCTGCGCTTCCGGCGTACCGTAAATCAGCAGCGGCTTGCTTTGACCGGCAATCACGGACTCGTCGATAACCACTTTCTCGACCTCTTCCAGAGAAGGCAGGTCGTACATGGTATCGAGCAGGGCTGCTTCAACAATAGAACGCAGGCCACGGGCACCGGTTTTACGCGCCATCGCTTTCTTGGCAATTGCGTCCAGCGCTTCGTCGCGGAATTCCAGCTCAACGCCTTCAAGATTGAACAACGCCTGATACTGCTTGGTCAGGGCGTTTTTCGGCTCTTTCAGAATTTGAATCAGCGCATCTTCGCTCAGTTCTGTCAGCGTGGCGACAACCGGCAGACGACCAATGAACTCAGGGATCAGACCAAACTTGATCAGATCTTCTGGCTCAACCTGCATCAGCAGCTCGCCCTCTTTCGCTTTTTCAGACTTCGCTTTTACGGTGGCGCCAAAGCCAATACCCGAGCCGGTTTCAACACGGTTAGCGATGACTTTATCCAGGCCGGCAAACGCGCCGCCACAGATAAACAGGATCTTGGAGGTATCAACCTGCAGGAACTCCTGCTGAGGATGCTTACGACCGCCCTGCGGTGGAACCGCGGCAACCGTCCCTTCGATCAGTTTCAGCAATGCCTGCTGCACACCTTCACCGGACACGTCACGGGTGATCGATGGGTTATCGGATTTACGCGAGATTTTATCGATCTCATCGATATACACGATACCGCGCTGTGCCTTCTGCACATCGTAATCACATTTCTGCAGCAGTTTCTGGATGATGTTTTCCACATCTTCACCCACATAACCGGCTTCTGTCAGGGTGGTGGCATCCGCCATAGTAAATGGAACATCCAGCAGACGTGCCAGGGTTTCTGCCAGCAGGGTTTTACCGGAACCGGTTGGGCCGATCAGCAAAATGTTACTTTTGCCCAGCTCAACGCCGTTGCTGTTATCCCCGTTACGCAGACGTTTGTAGTGGTTGTACACCGCCACTGCCAGCACTTTTTTCGCCTGTTCCTGACCGATGACATAGTCGTCAAGATGATGACGAATCTCATGCGGGGTCGGTAACGCGCTGCGCTCACGGTGTGGTGCGACTTCTTTAATCTCTTCGCGGATGATGTCGTTACATAAGTCGACACATTCGTCGCAGATATACACGGATGGCCCGGCAATCAGTTTGCGCACTTCATGCTGGCTTTTGCCGCAAAAAGAGCAGTAAAGCAGTTTGCCCGATCCATCTTTGCGTTTATCTGTCATGAGTCAAAACCTCTTTTTAAGTTCTTTGTGCCGCACATGACGACGCAAATGCCATTCTCAGACGCAAGCTGCTCGTAAGCAAAGTGCCGCCCTACCATAGTATAGCGGCACACCCGCGTCGTGGGCATCAATTACGATGGGTCAAAATGGAGTCGACTAAGCCGTACTCAACTGCCTCTGGTGCGGACAGGAAGCGATCGCGCTCGGTATCACGCTCGATCTGCTCAAGTGATTGACCCGTGTGGTGAGCCATAAGTTCATTCATGCGCCCTTTAACTTTCAGAATTTCACGGGCGTGAATCTCAATGTCTGTCGCCTGGCCCTGGTATCCGCCCAGCGGCTGGTGGATCATAACGCGCGAGTTAGGCAGGCAAAAACGCTTGCCTTTCGCCCCTGCGGTCAGCAGGAATGCGCCCATCGATGCCGCCTGGCCCATACAAATGGTGCTCACATCAGGCTTGATGAACTGCATGGTATCGTAAATGGACATCCCGGCGGTGATAACGCCACCCGGGGAGTTAATGTACAGGTAAATGTCTTTTTCCGGGTTTTCCGCTTCCAGAAACAGCATCTGCGCCACGATCAGGTTCGCCATGTGGTCTTCCACCTGGCCGGTCATGAAGATAACGCGTTCTTTAAGCAGACGGGAGTAGATATCAAAAGAACGTTCACCGCGAGAGGTCTGTTCAATAACCATTGGCACCAGCGCCATATGGGGTGCAAAGTTATCTCGTTCGCCACTGTATGACATTTCCGTCTCCTGGATAAAAAATGAAAATACCTGCTGTACTGATTGTAACCTTGCGGACGGATTATCAGCCAGTCTCTTTAATACTACTTCCCCACTAATGGGGATGGCTCAGCCCTATTTCAAGCATAACAATCTTTTGTTGTAACGCTAACACTGAAAAGGCGTTTTATCACGCTTCGTGATTTATAACTGTGATAAAAAAAACCCGCCGCCGAAAGGCAACGGGTTTTTTGCTCAAACTTTAAACAAAGCGGGCAGAATTACGCCTGCTGGTTCATCAGTTCGTTGAAAGAAGTGGCTTTTTCGGACACTTTCGCTTTGGCCAGAACCGCTTCAACAGCCTGCTCTTCCAGGGCGACATTGCGCATGTTTTCCATCAGCTCTTTGTTGCTGCCGTAGAAAGCAACAACTTCTGACGGATCTTCATAGGCAGAAGCCATCTCTTCGATCAGACCTTTAACGCGCTCTTCGTCAGCTTTCAGCTCGTGGGTACGGATCACTTCGCCCAGCAGCAGACCAACGACAACGCGGCGTTTAGCCTGCTCTTCGAACAGCTCGCGTGGCAGTTCCAGCGCTTGCTTCTCGTTGCCACCGAAACGCTGTGCAGCCTGACGGCGCAGAACGTCGATTTCGCTGTCGATCAGCGCAGACGGGATCTCGATCTCGTTAGCTTTAACCAGACCTTCGATAGCCTGAGACTTCACGCGGTTACGCACGGCGCCTTTCAGCTCGCGTTCCATGTTTTTACGCACTTCTGCACGCAGACCTTCAACAGAACCATCTTCAACGCCGAAACGTTTGATGAAATCTTCAGTCAGTTCTGGCAGTTCGCGGTCTTCAACTTTCTTCAGGGTAATGGCGAACTTAGCCGCTTTACCTTTCAGGTTTTCAGCGTGGTACTCTTCCGGGAAGGTTACATCGATGGTGAACTCTTCGCCAGCGCTGTGGCCTTTGATACCCTCTTCGAAGCCTGGGATCATACGACCCTGGCCCATCGCCAGTACGAAGTCAGACGCTTTACCGCCTTCGAACTCTTCGCCGTCTACAGAGCCGGTGAAGTCGATGGTGACACGGTCTTCTGCGTCAGCAGCGCCGTCTTTATCTTTCCAGGTCGCCTGCTGCTTACGCAGGGTGTCCAGCATGCCGTCAACGTCAGCTTCAGTCACTTCAACGACAGGTTTTTCAACTTCAATCGTTTCCAGGCCTTTTAGCTCAACTTCTGGATAGACTTCGAACTCTACCGCGTAGGTGAAGTCTTCGCCCAGTTTGTATTCACCCGGAACATAGGTCGGGGAACCGGCTGGGTTGATTTTTTCTTTGATGATCGCGTCAACAAAGTTGCGGCTCATCAGGTCACCCAGCACGTCCTGGCGAACAGAAGCGCCATAACGCTGAGCAACGACATTCATCGGTACTTTGCCCTTACGGAAGCCGTCAATACGGACTTTCTTCGCTACGTTGACCAGCTCGCTTTTTACAGCGTTTTCGATGCTGTCAGCAGCGATTGTAATCGTTACACGGCGGCCAAGGCCTTGAGTGGTTTCAACTGAAACTTGCATCTTGTTACCTCAAAAAAATCACAGTGCTCGGTCAACTCTGAATTTGCCTCGCAATACCGGGATGCTCTCTTGTAGCAGATTCACATTCCCTGTCGCCAGAATCATCCCGAAGACATTCATTAAGACGCGGCATTATAGCGGCATCACTTTAGTGAGTCGAGAACGGTTGGCGTATGTTGCTGCGGCTTTTTTCACAAATTAAGGCTATTTTTAGCCTTAAAATCGCGCCACCTGCTCAAAACCCGGACAAAACAAAACGGCCCGCAGGCCGCTTTGACGTAATCTTTATGCAACATACTGGAAAAGCTCCTGCTGTTGCAAACAGGATTTATTACGCGATCGTTCCGGCTCCCCGGCACGGTGGCGATGCGAAAATCGTATCCTGTAATCCCTTCCACTCTTTGATTGTATAAGTGTGGAGCGCCAGCGCGTGGACCGTGGTCGAGAGCTCTTCCGTCAAGGTTCCGTAAATCATACGGTGACGGTTGAGAAAACGCTCGCCAGCGAAACGGTCACTGACCAGCACCACCTTAAAGTGGCTCTCAGAGCCTGCCGGTACGTTATGACGATAGCTTTCGTCGACGACTTCAAGGAACACAGGTTCAAACGCCGCCCTTAACTTATCTTCAATCTGTTCACGTATCATCATGAAATTACTCCTCCGACAACGCTGAGATGTCACCCATCCCTTTAAATGTTAGCCGCTTTTACCGCTTGCATAACAACAAGACAACAAAAATTTAGCTTTCGTCTGATTTTCTCATTCAACCGTATGAAGTCCTATAAGGGAAGCGTCGTTTTGTCGTTCGAATAACGGAAAAGCGTTTCAGGTGGTCAGTTTTCAGACAAGGCGATGAATTTACATGCGTTGACCACTTCCCCTTGCCGTTGGCGATGTTATGATGGCGGCAATTTTTATCTCTATATGCTTACGATTCGTTGAGAGCCTGAACATGTTAAAAAAACTCTTTTTCCCTTTAGTCGCCCTGTTTATGCTGGCTGGCTGCGCGACCCCGCCAACCACCATTGATGTTTCGCCAAAGATCACCCTGCCACAGCAGGATCCAAGCCTGATGGGCGTGACCGTAAGCATTAACGGCGCAGACCAGCGTCGCGACCAGGCGCTGGCGAAAGTCACCCGCGACAACCAGGTTGTCACCCTGACCGCTTCCCGCGATCTGCGTTTCCTGCTGCAGGAAGTGCTTGAGAAGCAGATGACCGCTCGCGGTTATATGGTCGGCCCAAGCGGTGCGGTGGATTTGCAGATCATCGTCAACAACCTGTACGCTGACGTCTCTCAGGGCAACGTGCGCTATAACATCGCCACCAAAGCCGATATCGCCATCATCGCTACCGCGAAGAACGGCAACAAGATGAACAAAAACTACCGTGCAAGCTACTCTGTTGAAGGTGCGTTCCAGGCCTCTAACCAGAACATTGCTAACGCGGTTAACAGCGTGCTGACCGACACCATCGCCGATATGGCGCAGGACACCAGCATTCACGAATTCATCAAGCAGAACGCACGTTAAGTCTGCCTGCTGACCCGGCCACCGGTCGGGTCAGTATTACCTCATGTCCAGTCATTACTTACGCATTTTCCAGCAGCCTAAATCAGCTATCTTGCTGATCCTCGGTTTTGCCTCCGGTTTACCCCTTGCCCTGACATCCGGCACGCTCCAGGCGTGGATGACCGTCGAAAATATCGATCTTAAAACCATCGGCTTCTTCTCGCTGGTCGGTCAGGCCTATGTCTTTAAGTTTTTGTGGTCACCAATGATGGACCGCTACACGCCGCCTTTCCTCGGCAGGCGTCGTGGCTGGTTGCTGATGACCCAGGCGATGCTGCTGCTGGCGATTGCCGCCATGGGCTTCCTTGAGCCTGCGTCACAGCTGCGCTGGATGGCTGCGCTGGCGGTGGTGATCGCCTTCTGCTCTGCGTCGCAGGATATCGTTTTTGATGCCTGGAAAACGGACGTGCTTTCAGCCGAAGAGCGCGGCGCCGGGGCCGCCATCAGCGTGCTGGGTTACCGTCTGGGCATGCTGGTCTCAGGCGGGCTGGCCCTGTGGCTGGCGGACAGATACCTCGGCTGGCAGGGGATGTACTGGCTGATGGCCGTCCTGCTTATTCCCTGCATGATCGCCACAATTCTTGCCCCGGAACCGAGCGATGTGATCCCGGTCCCCCGCTCCCTTGAGCAGGCTGTGGCTGAACCGTTGCGTGACTTTTTTGGCCGTAACAACGCCTGGCTCATTCTGCTGTTGATTGTGTTGTACAAACTTGGCGATGCGTTTGCGATGAGCCTGACCACGACCTTCCTGATACGCGGAGTGGGCTTCGATGCTGGTGAAGTGGGGGTCGTTAACAAAACGCTGGGGCTGATTGCCACCATTATCGGCGCGCTCTACGGCGGCGTGCTGATGCAGCGCTTAAGCCTGTTTCGTGCCCTGCTGATTTTCGGCATTCTGCAGGGGATTTCGAACGCCGGATACTGGCTGCTCTCCATCACCGATAAGCATATGCTCAGCATGGCAACGGCGGTGTTCTTCGAAAACTTGTGTGGTGGGATGGGGACAGCCGCGTTTGTCGCGCTGCTGATGACCCTGTGCAATAAATCGTTCTCCGCCACGCAGTTCGCCCTGCTCTCGGCGCTCTCTGCGGTGGGTCGCGTCTATGTTGGCCCTATCGCAGGCTGGTTCGTTGAAACACACGGCTGGGCGGAGTTCTATCTGTTCTCTGTGTTTGCGGCCATTCCAGGGCTGCTCCTGTTATTAATATGCCGTCGTTCGCTGGAATATACCCAGCAAACCGAACACTTTATGGAAAGGGCGCTCTACCCGTCCGCCTATCGCTTCGCCTTAAGAGTCTTGCTGGCGGGCTGTCTGATGCTGGCGCTGTGGCTTGTCGTGGCGATCGTGAATGCCACGACCACCCTCGATCTGCCGTTTACTCTGCTGCTGCTTGATGTGGGTGCGCTGCTGGCGATGGTCGGGATCGTGACCGGTGCGCTTCTCGATTATCTGGCCATGCGTAAAACCCAAACGGCGTAAAATGATAAAAAACGGTTATTTGCCGTTGTAATCACCTTGTGAAATTATAACGGTAAATAAATCTGTCCATTTCAAAATAATATTTGTTGTTTCGTGCGTCTTAGAATTCCGGAAATTATTGGAAGCGGTAATAAACCCTATTTTCCTTTAACCGATTCAGCAACCGAAAGATTAATTTTCCGTTTTTTAATTGTCTTTTTATTGCAAATTATTTGTTAATTATTTGTGTCTTTTTCACAATGGTTATACCAATTCCCCCCTTTCCCCTCCCGACAGGACTGGATTCGTTATAAGCCGCGTATGACGGGCCTCCTGTCCGGGATTGGCTATACTTTGCAACATGTGTGACTTATCCGGCAGAACCCGGTAACACGTTACTGACACAGTCCTAATGATGTTTACAGTAATGTAACCTTCCCGTAAAATGCCCCCACACTTTAAACGCCACCAAGGTCCCCGTGGAATTGAGGTCGTTAAATGACACTTAGGAAATACAATAAAGGTTTGGGCTGGTTGTCGTTAATTGCAGGCACTGTATTACTCAGTGGCTGTGATTCTGCGCTTCTGGACCCCAAAGGACAGATTGGACTGGAACAACGTTCCCTGATTCTGACGGCTTTCGGCCTGATGATGATCGTCGTTATTCCTGCCATTTTGATGGCTATTGGTTTCGCCTGGAAGTACCGTGCGAGCAACAAAGATGCAAAGTACAGCCCTAACTGGTCACACTCCAATAAAGTGGAAGCTGTGGTCTGGACGGTGCCTATCCTGATCATCCTGTTCCTTGCCGTGCTGACATGGAAAACCACTCACTCGCTCGAGCCGAGCAAACCGCTGGTTCACGATGAGAAACCTATCACCATCGAAGTGGTCTCCATGGACTGGAAATGGTTCTTCATCTACCCGGAACAGGGCATTGCTACCGTGAATGAAATCGCCTTCCCGGCGAACACTCCGGTAGAGTTCAAAGTGACCTCTAACTCCGTGATGAACTCCTTCTTTATTCCGCGTCTGGGCAGCCAGATTTACGCGATGGCCGGTATGCAGACTAACCTGCACCTGATTGCCAACGAAGCAGGCACCTATGACGGTATCTCCGCCAGCTACAGTGGTCCGGGCTTCTCTGGTATGAAGTTCAAAGCCATTGCCACACCTGACCGTGCCGCTTTCGACCAGTGGGTCGCTAAAGCGAAACAGTCCCCGAACACCATGTCTGACATGGCTACGTTCGAAAAAGTGGCAACGCCTAGCGAATACAACAAAGTGGAGTACTTCTCTAACGTGAAACCGAATTTGTTCAAAGATGTCATTGGCAAATTTATGGGACATGGCAAGAGCATGGACGTGACCCAGCCTGAAGGCGAGCACAACTCGCACGAAGGTATGGAAGGCATGGACATGAGCCACGCGGAAACCGCTCACTAAGGGGCCGAGGAAGAAAATGTTCGGAAAATTGACACTGGATGCAGTGCCGTACCATGAACCTATTATCATGGTTACGATTGCTGCAATTATCATTGGTGGCGCGGCCTTAGTTGGCCTGATCACTTACTTCGGTAAGTGGAGCTACCTGTGGAATGAGTGGCTGACTTCGGTCGACCACAAAAAACTCGGCATCATGTACTGCCTCGTCGGTATCGTCATGTTAATTCGTGGCTTTGCGGATGCGATCATGATGCGTAGCCAGCAGGCGCTTGCCTCCGCAGGCGAAGCAGGCTTCCTGCCACCGCACCACTACGATCAGATCTTTACCGCCCACGGCGTTATCATGATCTTCTTCGTGGCGATGCCGCTGGTTATCGGTCTGATGAACGTGGTCGTGCCGCTGCAAATCGGTGCGCGTGACGTTGCGTTCCCGTTCCTGAACAACCTGAGCTTCTGGTTCACGGTTGTCGGTGTGATTCTGGTTAACCTCTCTCTGGGCGTCGGTGAGTTCGCGCAGACCGGTTGGCTGGCCTATCCGCCGCTATCGGGAATTGAATACAGTCCTGGTGTAGGTGTTGACTACTGGATTTGGGCGCTGCAGCTCTCCGGTATCGGTACTACCCTGACCGGTATTAACTTCTTCGTGACCATCCTGAAGATGCGTGCCCCAGGCATGACGATGTTCAAGATGCCAGTATTTACCTGGGCATCTCTGTGCGCCAACGTCCTGATTATCGCCTCTTTCCCAATTCTGACCGTCACCATCGCGCTGCTGACCCTGGATCGCTATCTGGGTACCCATTTCTTTACCAACGATATGGGTGGCAACATGATGATGTACATCAACCTGATTTGGGCCTGGGGTCACCCGGAAGTGTACATCCTGGTTCTGCCGGTGTTCGGTGTCTTCTCCGAAATCGCGGCGACCTTCTCGCGTAAACGTCTGTTTGGTTACACCTCGCTGGTGTGGGCAACCGTATGTATTACCGTTCTGTCGTTCATCGTTTGGCTGCACCACTTCTTCACCATGGGTGCGGGCGCGAACGTAAACGCCTTCTTCGGTATTACGACCATGATTATCGCAATCCCTACCGGGGTTAAGATCTTCAACTGGCTGTTCACCATGTACCAGGGCCGTATCCAGTTCCACTCAGCAATGCTGTGGACCATCGGCTTCATCGTGACCTTCTCCGTCGGTGGGATGACCGGTGTACTGCTGGCTGTTCCAGGTGCTGACTTCGTTCTGCACAACAGCCTGTTCCTGATCGCGCACTTCCACAACGTTATTATCGGCGGCGTCGTCTTCGGCTGCTTCGCTGGCGTAACCTACTGGTGGCCAAAAGCGTTCGGCTTCACGCTGAACGAAACCTGGGGTAAACGCGCGTTCTGGTTCTGGATTATCGGTTTCTTCGTGGCATTTATGCCGCTGTACGTGCTGGGCTTCATGGGTATGACCCGTCGTCTGAGCCAGCAGATCGATCCGCAGTTCCACCCAATGCTGCTGATTGCAGCGGGCGGCGCGGCGCTGATTGCCTGCGGTATCGCATGTCAGCTGATTCAGTACTACGTCTCTATCCGTGACCGTAACCTGAACCGCGACCTGACCGGTGACCCATGGGGTGGCCGTACGCTGGAGTGGGCGACCTCTTCTCCACCGCCGTTCTATAACTTTGCCGTTGTGCCGCACATTCATGAGCGTGACGCATTCTGGGAAATGAAAGAAAAAGGCGAAGCGTACAAGCAACCTACGCATTACGAAGAGATCCACATGCCGAAAAACAGCGGTGCGGGCATTGTCATCGCCGCCTTCACTACGGTATTTGGTTTCGCAATGATCTGGCACATCTGGTGGTTGGCGATTGTTGGCTTTGCCGGCGTCGTAATTAGCTGGATTGTGAAGAGCTTTGACGAGGACGTGGACTACTACGTACCAGTCCGTGAAGTCGAAAAACTGGAAAACCAGCATTTCGATGAGATTTCTAAAGCGGGGCTGAAAAATGGCAACTGATACTTTAACGCACTCAACTGCCCACGCGCATGACCACGCGCACCACGATACAGGGCCGACGAAAGTTTTCGGCTTCTGGATCTACCTGATGAGCGACTGCATTCTGTTCTGCTGTCTGTTCGCGACCTATGCCGTTCTGGTGAACGGCACAGCGGGCGGCCCGACCGGTAAGGACATTTTTGAGCTGCCGTTCGTTCTGGTTGAAACTGCCCTACTGCTGTTCAGCTCCATCACCTACGGCATGGCGGCTATCGCCATGTACAAAAACAACAAGAGCCAGGTTGTCTCCTGGCTGGCGTTGACCTGGTTGTTTGGTGCTGGCTTCATCGGGATGGAAATCTATGAATTCCATCACCTGATCATGGAAGGCTTCGGCCCGGATCGCAGTGGCTTCCTGTCAGCGTTCTTCGCGCTGGTCGGTACCCACGGTCTGCACGTGACTTCCGGCCTGATCTGGATGGCTGTTCTGATGTTCCAGATCTCCCGTCGCGGCCTGACCAGCACTAACCGCACCCGTATTATGTGCCTGAGCCTGTTCTGGCACTTCCTGGATGTGGTTTGGATCTGTGTGTTCTCTGTAGTCTATCTGATGGGGGCGATGTAATGAGTCATTCTAACGATCATGGCGCTTCCCACGGCAGCGTAAAGACCTACATGACAGGGTTTATCCTGTCGATCATCCTGACGGTCATTCCGTTCTGGATGGTGATGAGCGGTACTGCTTCTCACGCGGCAATTCTGGGTACCATCCTGGTTACCGCGGTAGTGCAGATTCTGGTGCATCTGGTTTGCTTCCTGCACATGAACACCAAGTCTGATGAAGGCTGGAATATGACAGCATTCATCTTTACCGTGATTATCATCGCAATCCTGGTAGTCGGATCCATCTGGATTATGTGGAACCTCAACTACAACATGATGGTTCACTAAGAGCGGCGAGTATGTTTAAGCAATACCTGCAAGTAACAAAACCAGGCATCATCTTTGGCAACCTGATCTCGGTGATCGGAGGGTTCCTGCTGGCTTCTAAAGGCAGCATCGATTACACCCTCTTTATCTCCACGCTGATTGGGGTGTCACTGGTGGTTGCGTCCGGTTGTGTATTTAACAACTACATCGACATGGATATCGACAGGAAGATGGAAAGGACGAAAAATCGGGTGCTGGTAAAAGGCCTGATGTCTCCTGCCGTCTCGCTGGTGTACGCCACCTTGCTGGGTATTGCTGGCTTTATGCTGCTGTGGTTCGGCGCCAATCCTCTGGCCTGCTGGCTGGGGGTGATGGGTTTCGTGGTTTATGTGGGCGTCTACAGCCTGTATATGAAGCGTCACTCCGTCTACGGTACGTTGATTGGTTCTCTCTCCGGCGCTGCGCCGCCGGTGATTGGCTACTGCGCAGTCACCAACGAGTTCGACAGCGGTGCGCTCATCCTGCTGGCTATCTTTAGCCTGTGGCAGATGCCCCACTCCTACGCCATTGCGATTTTCCGCTTTAAGGATTATCAGGCAGCGAACATCCCGGTTCTGCCGGTGGTGAAAGGCATCTCCGTCGCCAAGAACCATATCACGCTCTATATCATCGCTTTTGCGGTGGCTACGCTGATGCTCTCCCTGGGCGGTTACGCCGGATATAAATATCTGGTCGTGGCTGCAGCGGTAAGCGTCTGGTGGCTCGGCATGGCGCTGCGCGGTTATAAAGTGGAAGATGATAAAGTCTGGGCGCGTAAGCTGTTCGGCTTCTCCATCATCGCCATTACCGCACTGAGCGTCATGATGTCTGTAGATTTTATGGTGCCGGATTCACATAACCTGCTGACTTACGTCTGGTAAGTTTTAATAACCTTACGTCTGCCCGCCAGACGTAAGCACAAAATAGCCCGCCACCTTAACGGTCGCGGGCTATTTTTATATTAAAGACAAATAATTCACGGCACATAAATATAAACAAAATATCGATCAAGCCAAAAAGAGAACATATAAACTGCTGCAAATAATATTAACTACCCAACGATATGGACCAATGGTAATCTTCGCCGTGGGTAATTAGCCCACCTATTAATTTCATTCCATAAGGAAATACAAAATGAAAGAATTATCAGTTCAAGAAATTCAGTTCGTATCCGGCGGTTTTAACCTGTTCGGCGCGTTAAGCGGTTTCAACAGCTTCCTGGCTAATGCGTCTCAGAGCTTTGGTACCTTCGCCCTGAACTCCGGTGCAGCATTCGCTGACTTCGTCGCTGAAAGCGCCACTGCGTTTGGTGATTTCCTGAAGGGTGATTCAAACTGGAATGGTTTCCTTACCAATGGTGCTAACAGCTGGAATAAATTTACCGACACTGCCGGTAAAAACTGGTCCGAATTTAAGGATAATGCTTCCTCTAGCTGGAACAGCTTCCTGGATGGCGCCAACGCGTAATTCGCTATGAATATAGAGTCAGGGCTTTGCCCCTGACTCTAGACTTTTAAATTTATTAAATCCCCTTTTATTTTTTTATAATTATTACTGCTCTTTTTGTCGTGAACTACCGTTCCTCTCTCTATTAACGTGATAGAAAAAAAATTAATCACCTTGCCCCCGGTTTAATCGCACGAATCATTAACTCCAGAAATAATTGTTTATCATCGCTCTGTTTACCCCGTCCCGCTCTCAGACTACACTGGACGCGCTTTTTAGACAGAGGTGGTAATGAACGACTATAAAATGACGCCGGGCGAGCTACGCGCTACCTGGGGTTTGGGGACGGTTTTTTCACTGCGCATGCTCGGTATGTTTATGGTTCTGCCGGTCCTGACGACATACGGCATGGCGTTACAGGGCGCAAGCGAGGCGCTGATTGGCCTTGCTATCGGCATTTACGGCCTTGCGCAGGCAATATTTCAGATCCCCTTTGGCCTGCTCTCCGATCGCGTCGGCCGTAAACCGTTAATCGTCGGCGGGCTGCTGGTGTTTGTCGCCGGTAGCGTGATTGCCGCCCTCTCCCACTCTATCTGGGGCATTATTCTCGGTCGCGCCTTGCAGGGCTCCGGTGCCATCGCCGCCGCCGTGATGGCGCTCCTGTCCGATCTGACCCGTGAACAGAACCGCACCAAAGCGATGGCCTTTATTGGCGTGAGCTTCGGCGTGACCTTTGCCATCGCCATGGTGCTGGGCCCGATCATCACTCATGCTCTTGGGCTACATGCCTTGTTCTGGATGATTGCCGTCCTGGCGACGCTGGGTATCGCCCTGACGATATGGGTAGTGCCGGACAGCAAAAACCATGTGCTGAACCGCGAATCGGGAATGGTTAAGGGCTGCTTCAGCAAAGTGCTGGTTGAGCCGCGCCTGCTGAAGCTCAACTTCGGCATTATGTGCCTGCACATTTTGCTGATGTCCACCTTCGTCGCCCTCCCCGGCCAGCTTGCCGCAGCGGGTTTCCCCGCAGCCGAGCACTGGAAAATCTACCCGGTGACCATGCTCATCTCGTTTGTCTCCGTGGTGCCGTTTATTATTTATGCCGAAGTGAAGCGCCGGATGAAGCGCGTCTTTATCACCTGCGTCGCTCTGTTGTTGATTGCGGAAATTGTGTTGTGGGGCTCAGGCCCGCACTTCTGGGAGCTGGTTGCAGGTGTGCAGCTGTTCTTCCTTGCGTTCAACCTGATGGAAGCCCTGCTGCCGTCCCTGATCAGTAAAGAATCCCCGGCAGGCTATAAAGGCACGGCAATGGGGATCTACTCCACCAGCCAGTTTATCGGTGTGGCAATCGGCGGCTCTCTGGGGGGCTGGGTCGATGGCATGTTCGATTCGCAAACCGTTTTCCTTGCAGGTGCGCTGCTGGCAACACTCTGGCTGCTGGTCGCCAGCACCATGAAAGAACCGAAGTATGTCAGCAGCCTGCGGGTGGAAATTCCGTCTGATGTGAATATCAGCGATGCCTTAAAACAGCGACTTGAAGCCAAAGAGGGTGTCAGTGAGGTATTACTGGTGCCTGAGGAGCGCAGTTTGTATGTCAAAATCGACAGTAAAGTGACAAACCGCTTCGAAGTTGAACAGGCACTGAGAGCCTGAAAAAATGCCCGGCTAAGCCGGGCATTTTCTTAATCGCGGAAGTTCTTGAACTGGAACGGCTGGCCGAGATCGCCGCCGCGTACCAGCGCCATCACGCTCTGCAGATCGTCGCGGGATTTCCCGGTTACACGAATCTCTTCGCCCTGGATCTGCGCCTGTACCTTCAGCTTGCTGTCTTTGATGAGCTTAACGATCTTCTTCTGAACCGCGCTTTCAATGCCCTGCTTCAGTTTGGCTTCAACAAACCAGGTTTTACCGCTGTGGACAAAATCCTCCGGTACATCCAGAGACGTCCCCTCAATGCCGCGCTTCAGCAGCTTGGCACGCAGGATATCCAGCAGCTGATTCACCTGGAAATCAGACTCACTCAGCACTTTAATCGTCTTATTTGCATCATTCAGCTCAAATGAAGCCTCAACACCACGAAAATCGAAGCGAGACTCAACCTCGCGGCTGGCGTTGTCCACGCCGTTACGTACTTCCTGGATATCAACTTCGGAAACAATATCGAAAGATGGCATCTTTTCTTCTCCCTTCACTTTTGTTGCGTTGCATAATACCCGCTACGAGGCATAACTCAACAGAAGCTTAGTTGTCGACGCTATACTAAATGCTGTAACACCTGGCGCAGTTGCAGGTGAGGAGGAACGATGAAAATTACCGTGCTCGGATGCGGGGCATTGGGACAACTTTGGCTCACCGCACTTTGCAAACATGGGCATGAAGTACAGGGCTGGCTGCGCGTGCCACAGCCCTATTGCAGTGTAAACGTGATTGAAGAAGATGGGAGTATCTTTAACGAATCTCTTATCGCTAACGATCCTGATTTTCTGGCGCAAAGCGATCTGCTGCTGGTCACCCTGAAAGCCTGGCAGGTTTCCGATGCGGTCCGGGCGCTGGCAACCACCCTCCCCCGCACCTCTCCGATCATGTTGCTACACAACGGCATGGGCACCATTGAAGAGCTAAGACACATTCACCAGCCGCTGCTGATGGCAATCACCACCCATGCTGCCCGCCGGGATGGCAATGTGATTGTTCATGTCGCCAGCGGCATGACGCATATCGGCCCTGCCCGCGACCAGGCGGGCGACTACAGTTATCTGGCGGATCGCTTTCAGCAGGTGCTGCCGGATGTCGCCTGGCACGATAACATTCGCCCACAGATGTGGCGCAAGCTGGCGGTAAACTGCGTGATCAATCCGCTGACTGCCCTGCTGAATTGCCCGAACGGTGAGCTTAAACATCATCCCGAGGAGGTGGCTACCCTGTGCGCTGAGGTGGCTGCCGTGGTGGAGCGGGAAGGCATTCACACCTCGGAAGAGGACATTCGCTATTACGTCGAAGAGGTCATTGAGAGTACCGCACAGAATATCTCCTCGATGCTGCAGGATATCCGCGCCCTGCGCCATACTGAAATTGACTACATCACCGGTTACCTGCTAAAACGCGCCCAGGCGCATGGTATCAGCGTGCCAGAAAATGTCCGTCTGTATGAACAGGTTAAACGTAAGGAGAGTGAGTATGAGCGCGTCGGCACTGGTATGCCTCGCCCCTGGTAGCGAAGAGACCGAAGCGGTCACCACCATCGATCTGCTGGTTCGCGCCGGGATTAGCGTCACAACGGCAAGCGTCGCCAGCGATGGCAACCTGGTTATTACCTGCTCTCGTGGGGTGAAGATTGTGGCAGATGCACCGCTGGTGGAAGTCGCCGACGGTGATTACGACGTTATTGTCCTGCCGGGTGGCCTGAAGGGCGCCGAGTGCTTCCGCGACAGCCCGCTGCTGGTCGAGACGGTCAGGCAGTTCCACCATTCCGGGCGGATCGTCGCGGCCATTTGCGCCGCGGCGGCTACGGTACTGGTTCCGCACAATATCTTCCCGATTGGCAACATGACCGGTTTCCCGACGCTGAAAGATCGCATTCCCGAAGAGCAATGGGTGGACAAACGTATGGTCTGGGATCCGCGCGTCAACCTGCTCACCAGCCAGGGGCCAGGTACGTCGATTGATTTTGCGCTGAAGATTATTGAGCTGCTGGTCGGGCGTGAAAAAGCGTATGAAGTGGCCTCATCGCTGGTGATGGCGGCGGGAATTTATAATTATTACGAAGCGTAGAAATTGCCCGGCGGCGCTACGCTTGCCGGGCCTCCAAAGCACGAGTAGGCCGGGTAAGGCGTAGCCGCCACCCGGCACAACCACTACGGACGATACACCTTCACATTGGTAAAGCCCTGCTCGCGCAGATAGAGCGCCTGCAGACGGCTCATCACCCCGCGCTCACACCACAGCAGATAGGTTTTGCTCTTATCGAGATCGCCAAATTTAGTGCTCAGCTTGTAGAACGGCAGTGAGGCCACTTCTACTCCCTCCGGCTCAAACGGCTTCGCATCCTGCTCATCAACGGAGCGGATATCCAGCAGCACGTCATCCGGGCCGAAACCGTAAACGGTCTCCACTTCGACGACTTCCTGCTCGGTCTGCTGGGCGATTTCGCGGATATCGATGTTAGAGGCTTCCTCCACCACTTTATCAAGAATGGAGAAATCGAAGTTCTCTTCCTCCGCTTCGATCTTCGCCTTCACCGCTTTTACGGTTGGGCTCTTCGAAATCACACCGCAGTATTCTGGCATGGTGCGGGCGAAATCTTCAGTACCGATTTCACGCGCCAGGTCGATGATGTGCTCTTTATCGTGAGAGATCAGCGGACGCAGGATCAGCGTATCCGACACGTTGTCGATCAGACGCAGGTTGGTCAGGGTCTGGCTGGAGACCTGACCCAGCGCTTCGCCGGTCACCAGCGCCTGTACGCCATAGCGTTCAGCGACTTTCGAGGCCGCACGCACCATCATGCGCTTCAGCACCACGCCCATCTGGCCGTCGTCCACTTTCTCGAGGATTTCACCCACCACAGGTTCAAAGTTAATCGCGACAAAACGCACGCGATGGGAGCTGCCGAAACGGTTCCAGAGATAGTGCGCAACCTGACGCACGCCAATTTCATGTGCAGCGCCGCCAAGGTTAAAGAAGCAGTAGTGTACGCGGCAGCCGCGACGCATCAGCATATAGCTGGAAACGCCGGAGTCGAAACCGCCGGAGATCAGCGACAGCACATCTTCCTGAGTACCAATCGGGAAACCGCCAATCCCTTCATAGCGGCCTTTAATCAGCAGCAGACGGTCGTTTTCGATTTCCAGATGAACGGTCACTTCCGGGTTGGTCAGACGTACGCGCGCAGATTCAACGTGCTGATTCAGACCACCGCCCACGTAACGTTCTACCTCAATCGAGCTAAACTCATGTTTACCGCGACGCTTGGCGCGTACGCAGAAAGTTTTGCCTTCGATCTGATCGCGATACTGCGCCAGCGCTTTTTCGAAGATGTCGTGCAGGGAAGTGAACGGAACATCTTCCACTTCCAGAATATGGTGGATCCCCGGGATGCGGGTTAAGGCATCACGAATGTCCAGGCGCTTGTTTTCATCTTTAGCGCGGACTTCAACGTGATCCCAGTGACGCACGACGGCAAGCGTCTCGTCGTAGTGCTTCAGAACGTTACGAATGTTCCCGGTTAAAATTTTAATAAAGCGCAAACGCACAGATTGGCTTTTGATGGTGATTTCCGGGAACAATTTAATGATAAACTTCATGGCGGCAATGTTTCTTTGGCAAGCATTTAAGCTTGTAATGGAAAAGTACAGCAGCCCCTTTAACCGAAGGCTGCTTCCAGGCGCGCAAGTATACCACCATCAGGCGCCTCCTGTGCACATTGCGCGTTATTTGATAATTACCCTGAGTCCGATACCATATCAGGGATAAAAAACTGAGAGTCAGACATTCACTATGCCGAAGAAAAACGATGCACCCGCCAGTTTCGAAACTGCGCTGAGTGAACTGGAGCAAATCGTTACCCGTCTGGAAAGCGGCGACCTGCCGTTAGAAGAGGCGCTTAATGAATTCGAACGCGGCGTGCAGCTGGCGCGCCAGGGCCAGGTAAAGCTGCAACAGGCGGAACAGCGCGTGCAGATCCTGCTCTCCGACAATGAAAACGCTGCCACCACACCCTTCACCCCGGATGCCGAGTAGATGGATTTTTCGAACCAGCTTCAGGCGTGTGTCGAGCGAGCTAACGACGCACTGCGCCGTTTTATAGAACCACAGCCTTTTCAGAACACTCCACTGGTTGAGGCCATGCATTATGGCGCACTGTTAGGCGGTAAGCGCCTGCGTCCTTTTCTGGTCTATGCCACCGGCAGAATGTTCGATATCAGTCTGGATACGCTGGATGCCCCGGCCGCTGCGGTAGAGTGTGTTCATGCCTATTCGCTGATCCATGACGATCTCCCGGCGATGGACGATGACGATCTGCGCCGCGGGCAACCAACCTGCCATATTAAGTTTGGCGAAGCGAATGCCATTCTGGCAGGCGATGCCCTGCAAACGCTGGCGTTTTCGATCCTGAGCGATGCACCGATGGTGGAAGTGGCGGATCGCGACCGTCTGGCGATGGTTTCGGAGCTGGCGATGGCCAGCGGCGTTGCCGGCATGTGCGGCGGTCAGGCGCTGGATCTGGAGGCGGAAGGCCGTCAGGTTAATCTGGAACTGCTGGAGCGCATTCATCGTCACAAGACCGGGGCACTGATTCGCGCCGCCGTTCGTCTGGGGGCGCTGAGCGCGGGTGAGCGAGGACGCGAAGCCTTACCGATTCTGGATCGCTACGCAGAAAGTATCGGTTTAGCGTTCCAGGTTCAGGATGACATTCTGGATGTCGTGGGCGATACTGCAACATTGGGTAAACGTCAGGGTGCCGATCAGCAGCTTGGCAAAAGTACCTATCCCGCCCTTCTGGGCCTTGAGCAAGCCCGACAAAAAGCCCGGGACCTGATTGCGGATGCCCGTCAGTCGCTTGAGCAACTGGCTGCGCAGTCACTGGATACCTCGGCACTGGAAGCGCTAGCGGACTATATAATCCAGCGTGATAAATAACGAAAAAACCACGATGAGTCTCTGATGAGTTTTGATATTGCCAAATACCCGACACTGGCGTTGGTTGACTCCACCCAGGAGTTACGTCTGTTGCCGAAAGAGAGCCTGCCGAAGCTGTGCGACGAACTGCGTCGCTATCTGCTCGACAGCGTAAGCCGCTCCAGCGGCCATTTCGCCTCCGGGCTTGGCACGGTGGAGCTCACCGTGGCGCTGCATTATGTCTACAACACCCCGTTCGATCAGCTGATCTGGGACGTAGGCCATCAGGCTTATCCGCACAAAATTCTTACCGGCCGCCGCGATAAAATTGGCACGATTCGCCAGAAAGGCGGCCTGCATCCGTTCCCGTGGCGGGGCGAAAGCGAGTACGACGTGCTGAGCGTCGGCCACTCCTCCACCTCGATTTCTGCCGGGATCGGGGTAGCGGTCGCGGCGGCTAAAGAGGGCAAACAGCGCCGCACCGTCTGCGTCATTGGCGATGGCGCGATCACCGCCGGGATGGCCTTTGAGGCGATGAACCACGCGGGTGATATCAAACCAGACATGCTGGTTATCCTCAACGACAACGAAATGTCGATTTCTGAAAATGTCGGGGCGCTGAACAACCACCTGGCGAATCTGCTCTCCGGCAAGCTCTACTCCACCCTGCGTGAAGGCGGCAAAAAAGTGCTCTCCGGCGTGCCACCCATTAAAGAGCTGCTGAAGCGCACCGAAGAGCACATCAAAGGCATGGTGGTTCCCGGCACGCTGTTTGAGGAGCTGGGCTTCAACTACATCGGCCCGGTGGACGGGCACGACGTACTGGGGCTGGTCTCCACGCTGAAAAACATGCGCGACCTGAAAGGCCCGCAATTCCTGCATATCATGACCAAAAAAGGTCGTGGTTATGAACCGGCGGAAAAAGATCCGATCACTTTCCACGCGGTCCCTAAGTTCGACCATACCAGCGGCTGCCTGCCAAAAAGCAGCGGCGGCATGCCGAGCTATTCGAAAATCTTCGGTGACTGGCTGTGCGAAACCGCCGCCAAAGACAGCAAGCTGATGGCTGTGACCCCGGCGATGCGTGAAGGCTCCGGCATGGTCGAGTTTTCCCGCAAATACCCGACTCAGTATTTTGATGTCGCCATTGCCGAGCAACATGCGGTGACCTTTGCCGCGGGCCTGGCGATTGGCGGTTACAAACCGGTGGTGGCGATTTACTCCACCTTCCTGCAGCGCGCCTACGATCAGGTGATCCACGACGTCGCGATCCAGAAACTGCCGGTGCTGTTCGCCATTGACCGGGCGGGCATTGTCGGTGCCGACGGCCAGACGCACCAGGGGGCGTTCGATCTCTCCTTCTTGCGCTGTATCCCGGATATGGTGGTGATGACCCCGAGCGACGAGAACGAATGTCGTCAGATGCTGTTCACCGGCTATCACTATCAGGATGGCCCAACGGCCGTGCGTTATCCGCGCGGTAACGCGGTTGGCGTTACTCTCGAGCCGCTGGCAAAACTGCCGATTGGTAAAGGCGTCGTCAAACGTCGCGGTGAAAAACTGGCGATCCTCAACTTCGGTACGCTGATGCCGGAAGCGGCAAAAGTGGCGGAATCCCTTAACGCGACGCTGGTGGATATGCGCTTTGTGAAACCGCTCGATGAGGCGCTGATCCTGGAGATGGCATCTGAGCACGAAGCGCTGATCACACTCGAAGAGAATGCGATTATGGGCGGCGCGGGCAGCGGCGTGAACGAAGTGCTGATGGCGAAGCGTAAAGTTGTGCCTGTTCTGAACCTGGGCCTGCCGGATCACTTTATTCCGCAGGGCACCCAGGACGAAGCACGCGCCGAAATCGGCCTGGATGCCGCAGGTATCGAAGCGCGCATCGCCGCCTGGCTGGCGTAATCCCTCCCCTTTCCGCTCCTGCTATGCTTAACGGTACGTTTTAAGCAAACAGCAGGAGTGGAACCATGCAATACAATACATTAGGAAAAACGGATCTTAAGGTTTCCCGTCTTTGCCTGGGCTGCATGACCTTTGGTGAACCGGACCGGGGTAAACACGCCTGGACGTTGCCGGAAGAGAGCAGCCGTCCGATCATCAAACACGCCCTCGAAGGCGGCATTAACTTCTTTGATACCGCCAACAGCTACTCCGACGGCAGCAGCGAAGAGATTGTTGGCCGGGCGCTGCGCGATTTTGCCCGCCGCGAGGAGGTGGTGGTTGCCACCAAGGTTTACCATCAGGTAGGCGATCTGCCGGAAGGCCTCTCCCGGGCGCAGATCCTGCGCTCCATTGATGACAGCCTGCGCCGCCTGAATATGGAGTATGTCGATCTCCTGCAGATCCACCGCTGGGATTACAACACCCCGATTGAAGAGACGCTGGAAGCGTTGAACGACGTGGTCAGGGCAGGCAAAGCGCGCTATATCGGCGCGTCGTCAATGCATGCCGCCCAGTTTGCCGAAGCACTGGCATTACAGGAACAACACGGCTGGGCACCGTTCGTCACTATGCAGGATCACTACAATCTTATCTACCGCGAAGAAGAGCGTGAGATGCTGCCCCTCTGCTACCAGCATGGCGTGGCGGTGATTCCATGGAGTCCGCTGGCGCGCGGGCGTTTAACCCGTCCGTGGGGCGAAACCACTGCCCGCTCGGTGTCCGATGAATTTGGCAAAACGCTGTATGACGAAACCGAGGCCAACAACGCGCAAATCGCTGAGCGCTTAACGGGCGTTGCCGAGGATCTTGGCGTAACGCGCGCCCAGGTGGCGTTGGCATGGGTGCTGAGCAAACGGGGCGTAGCCGCACCGATTATCGGTGCCTCGCGGGAAGAGCAGCTGGATGAGCTGATCAACGCCGTGGATATCACCCTGACGCCGGAGCAGATTGCCGAGCTGGAGACGCCGTACAAGGAGCATCCGGTGGTGGGGTTTAAATAGATGTGAACGCATTTGTAGGCCGGGTAAGCGCAGCGCCACCCGGCAATACAAGCCGCACAACGTTACGCGAAGTGGTCGTAACCTTTCCAGTCGAGCGTCACCGGCTCGCCGTTCTGCACAAATTGCAGCCCTTCGCTCTCCGGCATAATCTGGCCGATACAGGTAAACCCAGCCCCCAGATTGGCTAACGCCACATCCAGCGTGCCGCGGTTCAGCTCGGGTACGGTAAAGCACAGCTCGTAATCTTCACCGCCGGAGAGCGCCCAACGCAGCGCCTGCTCTGGCTCCACATGCCTGCGCATCGCCTCAGAGAGCGGGAAGAGATCGAGGTCGATCCGCGCGCCCACGCCGCTGGCTTTCAGGATATGCCCCAGATCGGAGATCAGGCCATCGGAGAGATCGATAGCTGAACTGGCGCGATCGCGCAGCGCCTGACCGTGCAGAATACGCGGCGTCGGGCGCAGATGGCGTTGCACGAAATAGGCCGCGTCATCGGCGTTTTGTACCATCAGGCGCTTCTGCAAAATTGCCAGCCCTGCCGCGCTGTCACCCGGCGTACCGGTGACATAAATCCAGTCGCCCGGCTTCGCGCCAGCGCGTTTCAGCGCGCGGCCAGCCGGTACATAACCGTGGATCGCCAAGGTCATCGACAGCGGCCCGGCGGTGGTATCGCCGCCGATCAGCTGCATATCGTAGTAGTTAAGCTGTTCAAACAGCGCGTCGCTGAAGGCCTCAAGCCAGCTTTCATCGACCTCTGGCAGGGTCAGCGCCAGGGTTAACCACGCCGGATCGGCCCCCATTGCCGCCAGATCGCTCACGTTTACCGCCAGCGCTTTGTACGCCAGATCGGCAGGATCGATATCCGGCAGGAAATGGTTACCGCACACCAGGGTGTCGGTGCTAATCGCCAGCGTCTGTTTTTCGGGGATGTTGAGAAGTGCACAGTCGTCGCCGATGCCGGTTTCCACATCGCGACGCGAGCTTCTGACTCGGTCAAAATAACGGGCAATCAGGGAAAATTCGCCACATGCCATACGTTATGCCTCAGCAAAGAAAATAAAAAAACCGGAGCCCGCACCACCCAAAGGCAGTACGACACTCCGGCTTGCGGATCACTTTTTACGGGGACGGATCGCAGGTGCAGCTTTATCCAGCACGCCATTCACAAATTTGTGGCTGTCTTCAGCACCGAAGGTTTTCGCCAGTTCGATCGCTTCGTTGATGGCCACTTTGTAAGGCACATCGTCACGTTTAGACAACTCAAACAGTGCGATACGCAGCACCGCTTTTTCAACCTGGCCCAGCTCTTCGAGCAGACGGGACAGGTACGGCTTCATCAGACCGTCGAGATACGCGCTATTAGTCGCCACTCCCGACAGCAGTTCACGGAAGTACACGACGTCAACGTCTTTGACGTCTTGTTCCGCCAGGAACTGGTATTCAACATCAGCGATGTCGTTCTGGGACAACTGCCAGGAGTAAAGTGCCTGAACGGCACATTCACGGGCGCGGCGACGAGCAGCAGGTTTCACGGAATTCCCCTTACAAAAAAATCAGGCCTTGATGGCTTTCAATACATTGATCATTTCAAGCGCGGTCAGTGCAGCTTCTGCACCTTTGTTACCGGCTTTGGTGCCAGCACGTTCGATGGCTTGTTCAATACTTTCAGTGGTGAGTACGCCGAACGCGACAGGAATTTCTGCATCCTGCGCCACGTGCGCCAGACCGTTGCTTGCGCCACCCGCAACATATTCAAAGTGCGCGGTACCGCCACGAATCACCGTACCCAGTGCGATTACCGCATCGTATTTGCCGGTTTTCGCCAGTGCGCCCGCTGCCAGTGGCAGTTCGTAAGCACCCGGAACCCAGACAACGGTAATGTTTTCGTCTTTCACCTGGCCGATACGTTTCAGGGCGTCAATCGCGCCATCCAGCAGGCTGTCGTTGATGAAGTTGTTGAAACGCGCAATGGTGATGGCGACGCGAGCGTCCGGGGTAGCAACGGCTGCTTCAATAATGTTCATACTCTTCCTTAACGGGTTCATTTGGTGGCCCCGCAGGGGGGCGGATTTTATCATAATATTTTGCGCACTGCTTCCCTATTTAGGCAAGCCTTACGCGGTGGTCAGGTGAAGACAGACATCCGGCCCAACCGGACGTATTTCGCTGAAGCTAAATGCCGGTGCATCCGCCAGTTTTTCCAGCCCTGGCAAGGCGCACAGGCCGCGCGCGTCGCTGCCTAACAGTTTAGGCGCAAGATAGACGATCAGCTCATCCACCAGCCCCGCCTGCAACAGCGCCCCGGCAAGCGTCGGGCCAGCTTCGACCCAGATGCTGTTGATCTGCTGTTTGCCCAGCAGCATCATCAGCACCACTAAATCCAGATGTCCTTTATGCTCCGGCACCAGAATGCTGCGCACGCCTTCCGGCCAGCTGCGCGCATCTTCCTGAGTGCGGGCAAACCAGGTCTCACCTGGCTGCTGCACAATGCGGTGCTCAGGGGTAACAAGATTCTGCCGGTCGACCACAATCCGCAGCGGCTGGCGTAAATTCTCTTGCGGATAGAGTGCCTGAGTATCCGCGTTTAGCTCATCCCAGCGCACGGTCAGGGCAGGATCGTCGGCCAACACTGTGGCATGCGTGGTGAGGATAGCATGGCTTTGCGCGCGCAGACGTTGCACATCGCGCCTTGCCTGTGGGGAGGTGATCCACTGGCTTTCACCGCTGGCCATTGCCGTGCGGCCATCCAGCGACGCGCCAAGTTTCAACTGCACGTAAGGGAAACCGGTCCGCATCCGCTTGAGAAAACCTTTATTCAGGCGTTCGGCTTCACTCATCATCAGGCCGTGGCTGACCTCAATCCCAGCCTCCTGAAGGCGGTATAGACCGCGCCCGGCTACCTGCGGATTAGGATCCTGCATCGCCGCCACAACCCGTGAAACGCCAGCGGCAATCAGGGCATCGCAGCAGGGTGGGGTTCGGCCATGATGGCTACAAGGCTCCAGCGTGACGTAGGCGGTTGCGCCCCGCGCCTTCTCGCCTGCCATGCGCAGGGCATGCACTTCGGCATGCGGCTCACCGGCACGGTAGTGAAAACCTTCCCCGACGATCTCGCCATCCTTCACAATGACGCAGCCGACATTTGGATTGGGATGGGTGGTAAAACGCCCGCGTTGCGCCAGCTTGAGCGCTCGCGCCATGTAAATCTCATCCAGCATGGGCTTAATCCTGTAGGCGGGCGATCTCTTCGCCGAACTCTTTGATATCTTCGAAACTGCGATATACGGAAGCAAAGCGGATATAGGCAACTTTATCGAGCTTTTTGAGCTGCTCCATCACCAGGTTGCCGATCATTTTACTCGGCACTTCGCGTTCGCCGGTAGCGCGCAGCTGGGTTTTGATGTGATTAAGCGCCATTTCAACGTCATCTGCGCTCACTGGCCGTTTTTCCAGTGCCTTAAGCATCCCGCTGCGCAGTTTTTCTTCGTTGAACGGTTCGCGGATGTCGTTACTTTTCACCACACGCGGCATCACCAGCTCTGCCACCTCAAAGGTGGTGAAACGTTCGTTACACACCAGGCACTGCCGACGGCGGCGCACGGACGAGCCCTCTCCCACGAGTCGGGAGTCGATTACTTTGGTATCCACGGCGAGACAGAATGGGCAATGCATACGGTGTCCTGACTATCGGGTTGACTGAACTCTATTTTACCCCGAACTGGCCTCACAACAAAGAAGGAGCGTTTTTGAGATAAAGGATCTATACGAACGCCTGCGTCGTTGACTACCCTTAGCAGAATCCGATATTTCAGGGAAATAATTGCCATGACAAGACGTTACCTGAGGATCCTGCTGGTGGGAAGCCTCTTTAGCCTCAGCGCCTGCGCGCAGCAAAGCGAAGTTCGTCAGATGAACCAGAGCATCAGTTCGCTGAATACGACCATGAACAAGCTGAACCAGGAAACCGTCAAAATCACCCAGCAGAATGCGCTGAACGCCAAATCGACCAGCGGCGTCTATCTGCTGCCAGGGTCAAACACCCCTGCCCGACTGAACAGTCAGATCGGCACGCTGCGTATGTCGCTGATGAATGTTGCGCCTAATGCCGATGGCACCCGGGCCACGCTGCGCATCCAGGGCGAATCCAACGATCCGCTGCCGGCATTTAGCGCCACCGTAGAGTGGGGCCAAATCCAGGGCACGACCGACAGCTTCCAGGAGCTGAACGTTCAGACCCAGCTCATTAATGCTCCGGCCAGTGTGCTGGCCCCCAGCGATGTTGATATCCCACTGCAGCTAAACGGCATGATGCCCGATCAGCTCGGCTTTATCCGCATCCACGATATTCAGCCCGTTGCGCAATAATCCCCCTGCGGAACGTGTTCGCGTTCCGCTCCCTTCTTTGGTTACAAACATTGGCAACAGAAATGTTTGCTATTACAATCCGCTCCGTCAAAAATACGCAAACGTGAACGCAATCGATTACGTATGTGAGAGAACTGTGAAACAACACATATTTTTGTGAGCAAGGATTCCTATAATAGGCTCCCAGAAACACGAAATATTTAGAAACGCAATTCGCGCCTTTTTCACTCCCGTCAGGGATTTCAAATCAGTGGCATTATTATGAAAAAAACATTACTCGCAGCCGGTGCAGTCCTGGCGTTCTCTGTGCAGGCAGCGGAAAACGATAAACCAGAGTACGTCTCCGACTGGTGGCACCAGAGCGTTAACGTCGTCGGCAGCTATCACACCCGTTTTGGACCGCAGATCCGCAACGATACCTACCTGGAATACGAAGCGTTTGCCAAGAAAGACTGGTTTGATTTCTATGGTTACATGGATGCGCCGGTCTTCTTCGGCGGTAACACTGACGCCAAAGGTATCTGGAACCACGGTTCCCCACTGTTCATGGAGATCGAACCACGCTTCTCTATCGACAAGCTGACCGGCACCAGCCTGGCGTTTGGTCCGTTCAAAGAGTGGTACTTCGCGAACAACTACATCTACGACATGGGTCGCAACAAGTCCGGTCGCCAGAGCACCTGGTACATGGGTCTGGGTACTGACATCGACACCGGTCTGCCGATGAGCCTGTCCATGAACGTCTATGCGAAATACCAGTGGCAGAACTACGGCGCGGCGAATGAAAACGAGTGGGATGGCTACCGTTTCAAAGTGAAATACTTCGTGCCAATCACTCAGCTGTGGGGCGGTAACCTGAGCTATATCGGCTTCACCAACTTTGACTGGGGTTCAGATCTGGGCGACAACGATTTCCGTGACCTGAACGGTAAGAAAGCGCGCACCAACGACTCTATCGCCTCCAGCCACATTCTGGCGCTGAACTACGATCACTGGCACTACTCTGTTGTTGCCCGTTACTGGCACAACGGTGGTCAGTGGAACGACGACGCAAGCCTGAACTTCGGCGACGGTGACTTCAGCGTTCGTTCTACCGGCTGGGGTGGTTACCTGGTTGTGGGTTACAACTTCTAATCTGTTCCAGAAGACTAGCTTGAAAACTAAGCACCGGTCGAAATGCTCGTTCGGTGCTTTTTTATGACAATACCGGTCTGCTAAAAAGTAAATGGACTGAGCCAATAGCTAATTGCAAGTAAAATCGCCACACACAGACAGCGTCGGGGGAAGGTTGAGAACATTACCAGATCTCCTGCACGTAACCGGAACGCTGTCGTTCTTTGCGCAATTTTTCAAGCTGCTTACGCAGACGTAGCCAGTAAGCCACGCGTTTTGAGCACAAGCGGGTAAGTTGAATCGCCAGGTCACTTGCCCCGAGAAGTGCGCCACAGCACATGAAGATGACTGAAATCAGCGTCTCAATCGCCCTGCCGATAGCATGCCAGTTCCAGTGGAGCTCACCGGCGCTCAAGGCAAAGCCGGCCCCAAACAGCAATGCAATCACCAGCATGCAAGGGGCGAAAATGAACAGAACAGAATGATAAAATGCCGCGACGCTTTGATCGCTGCGATACCAGTTTCCGTTAGTGATATAACAGCTGCCGTCAGTATAGTTATAGATACCGACTGCTTGATTACTGTGGTGGTTAAAAATAGTTAACAGGTGGTCGCCAACGCCGATAAAAGGCGCATGCACTTTATAGAAAAAGGGCAAAATTTTATTCATCTGGCTACGCCATGTCGGATCGCCCATTCGCCAGTTCAGTGATAACGGCCTTCCCTGACAAACATACACGAGCGCTATGCCGGAGTTATCAGAAATGTATGATGTCCACTCCCCCCCTCTGACCGCAGTGACCTGATGTTTTATCTCACTCAACTGCGGGCCAAAATCAGAGAAACCTTTTGGCATCGCATCAGGAAACGGCAGCGTTAACAACGAACAGCCAATATCTTTGCAAAATGCCGTATCACCGCGTTTTGCCTGTTCCAGCCTTTTCAGTAGTTCTCTAACGCGCGGTGAAGTTCTCAAACACACGGCATGGAGATCCTCCAGACCATAGGTGAGCAAGATCATCGTGACAACGAAAAACAGCAGCATCATCAAATAACCTGATGTAAACATCATCGAGGCGGAAACAAAAAATACTGTGACGCTGGTAAATAGACGGATAAGAGGAAGAGGTAAGGCTGGGCGTGCACCCGCCGTATTTAGCGTTACAGTGCCGTCTGTAATCCAGTCAATCCAGTAATTTCCATCGTTTAAACGATGGGTACCCATAAAGATCTGGCTGCCCGGCTTTAACAGGTCAAAGTTGACATTTTCATCAAAAAAAGACTTATCAGTATAAAAAGTATGCTGAGGTGTTATCAGGCGCAGATAGCTGCTTTTGGGATTGTTGCCCGCAGTAAAACCGTGAAACTGCAAAGTGAAATAGTGCGTATTTTTCATTAACTAACATCCGTGTTAAACGTGCAAAAAGCATCCATGTTTTTAAGCCGTATGGCGAAGCTATCGCATCACTAACAGGCTCCGGCGCAGCATCGCCCACAGAAAATTGTTTTAACGCTTTGTCGCGATAGCCGCTTTCCAGCCGCGTAGAATTTTGGGGAGTAATAGCCAGAGGTGTATCAAACGCTGGAGCAAACCCCGTTGTACGTTGCCCTGTTTTATTAATGATAAAAAAAACCGCAGCACTGAGGCTACGGTTTTTTTAAGCAGAGGCCGGGTTACGGAAGAATAGACGGCTGATCCGCCCCTTCTTTTTCGACTTTCTGCTGGAGCAGGTGCTCGCGCTTCATGCCAAGTTTCAGTGCCAGTGCAGACGCCACGTAGATGGACGAGGCCGTACCGATGGAAACACCGATCAGCATGGTCAGCGAGAAGCCTTCCAGAATCGGACCGCCGAAGAGATACAGCATCAGGATTACCATCAGGGTAGTTCCGGAGGTGATCAAGGTACGGTGCAGCGTCTGGGTCAACGACACGTTAAAGATTTCGTACGGCGTACCGCGACGGATCTTACGGAAGTTTTCACGGATACGGTCCGATACCACGATACTGTCGTTCAGCGAGTACCCGATAACCGACATCAACGAGGCCACAATGGTCAGGTCGATCTCGATATGGAACAGCGACAGAACGCCCATGGTGATCACCACGTCGTGCGCCAGAGCGATAACCACCCCGGCAGCCAGACGCCATTCGAAGCGGAAACCGACATACGCCAGGATACAGAGCAGCGCCACCAGCAACGCCATCGCACCGGTCTGGGCCAGATCAGCACCCACGCTCGGGCCAACGAATTCGATACGTTTTACCGTCGCATTCTGGCTGGTCGTTTCGTTAATCACGGTCACGACCTTACTGCCCAGCTCCTGGCTGCCGTTGGCATCCTTCACCGGCGGCATACGCACCATGATGTCACGGCTGCTGCCGAAGTTCTGCAGCAGCGGCTCTTCAAAGCCCGCCTTTTGCAGCGACTCGCGCATCTGGTCCATATCGACCGGTTTTTCCAGGGTGATCTCAATTACCGTACCACCGGTAAAATCGAGACCCCAGTTAAAGCCCTTCACGCCGATGATGGCGATGGACAGAATCAGCAGAAAACCTGATATGCCAAAGGCCCAGTAGTCCCAGCGCATAAAGTCCCAGACTTTACGGCCGTAGTTCAATTGTTCAACAGTATATTCCTGTGCCACAACGCACTCCTCAGATAGACAGCTTTTTAACGCGCTTGCCGCCGTACAGCAGGTTCACGATGGCACGGGTGCCGACGATAGCGGTAAACATTGACGTTGCCACACCAATACCGGTGGTGATAGCAAAGCCCTTGATCGCGCCGGTACCCACTGCATACAGGATAATAACCTTAATCAGTGTGGTTACGTTCGCATCAAAGATGGAGCTGAAAGCGCCACGGTAACCTTCGTCAATCGCCTGTTGGACTGAGCGACCATTGCTCAGTTCCTCTTTAATACGTTCGTTTATCAGTACGTTGGCGTCGACCGCCACCGCAAGGGTTAGAACGATACCCGCAATCCCTGGCATGGTCAGCGTTGCCCCCGGGAGCAGGGACATAATGCCGACAATCAGCACCAGGTTTGCAATCAGCGCAGAGGTCGCAATTAGACCAAACTTCTTGTAGAAGAAGACCATGAAGATGATGGAGATTGCCAGACCCGCCAGACACGCTTCCAGACCCTGAGTGATGTTCTGCATCCCAAGGGTTGGACCGATGGTACGCTCTTCAACAATCTGAATTGGCGCAATCAGCGCACCGGCACGCAGCAGCAGCGACAGCTGACGGGCTTCGTTCGGGTTGTTGATACCGGTGATACGGAAGCTGTTACCCAGGCGAGACTGGATATTGGCGATGTTAATCACCTCTTCCTCTTTCACCAGAACCGCACGACCGTTGGCATCTTTTTTACCGCTGTCTTTGTACTCCACGAACAGGGTCGCCATCGGTTTACCGATATTGTCCTTGGTGAAGTTAGACATGATGTTACCACCCGCGCTATCAAGCGAGATGTTAACCTGCGGCTGGTTGTACTCATCCTGGCTGGAGGTGGAGTCAGTGATGTGGTCACCGGTCAGGATCACACGCTTGTACATCACAACCGGCTGGCCTTCACGGGTCTGTTTCACTTCAGAGTCGCCCGGAACGCGGCCAGATGCGACAGCAGACTGATCGACGTTGGTGTTAACCAGACGGAATTCTAGGGTCGCGGTTGCGCCGAGAATCTCTTTGGCACGCGCGGTATCCTGGATACCTGGCAGTTCAACCACAATACGGTCAGCACCCTGACGCTGTACCAGCGGTTCAGCAACGCCGAGCTGGTTTACACGGTTACGCAGGATGTTGATGTTCTGCTGAACCGCGTATTCACGCGCTTCTTTCAGACGCTCATCGGTCATCACCGCACGCAACTGGTTGCTGCCCTGAGAAGAGAGCACCAGATCGCGGTGACGCTGGGTCAGATAATCTATCGCCTGGTCGCGGGCATTGCTGTCACGAAACGTGATGCTCATCCCGTATTTGTCTTCCTTACGCACGGTGGTGTAAGGGATGCCTTTATCGCGCAGATCGCTACGCAGGCTATCAATGTTTTGTTCCTGAAGTTTTCCGAGTGCGGTTTCCATATCCACTTCCATCAGGAAGTGAACGCCGCCACGCAGGTCGAGACCGAGTTTCATCGGCTCAGCGTTGATAGCAGCTAACCAACGCGGAGTTGCAGGAGCAAGGTTCAACGCCACGACATATTTATCACCCATCACGCCCATCAGCGCTTCACGAGCGCGGAGCTGCGTGTCGGTGGAGTCGAAGCGAGCAAGAATTGCGCCCTCTTCCAGTGCCACAGACTTAGCGGTAATTTTTTCTTCTTGTAAAGTTTTCTGGACCTGGATCAGCGTTTGCTCACTGGCGGCGACGCCGCGCGCGCCAGTGATTTGAACAGCCGGATCCTCACCATACAGGTTGGGAAGTGCATACAGCAGGCCGACGACAATGACGACGACCAGCATGACGTACTTCCACAAAGGATAACGGTTTAACACGGCAGTTCCCTTTGGGAAAAGTTAATTACAGCGCCTTCATGGTGCCTTTCGGCAGAACGGCAGCAACGAAGTCACGTTTGATAACCACTTCAGTGGTATCGTTCAGTGCGATAACGATATAGCCGTTATCAGCGACTTTGCTTACACGACCTACCAGACCACCGTTAGTCAGCACTTCATCGCCTTTCGCGATGGAGTCCATCAGCTTTTTGTGCTCTTTGGTGCGCTTCTGCTGTGGACGCAGGATCATGAAATAGAAGATCAGACCGAACACCACCAGCATCAGAATCAGAGACATCGGGCTGCCCTGCGCCGGTGCACCTGTTGCCGCTACCGCATCAGAAATAAAAAAGCTCATTAAATTTCCCTCATTAAATAAATTAATCAACGTTCAAAGGTGGAACATCCCGACCCTGTCGTTGGTAAAAATCGGTCACGAAGCTCTCTAATTTACCCTCTTCAATAGCCTTGCGTAAACCAGCCATTAAGCGCTGGTAATAGCGAAGGTTATGAATCGTATTGAGTCGCGCGCCCAGTATTTCATTACAACGATCAAGATGATGCAAATAGGCACGAGAATAATTGCGACAGGTATAGCAATCGCACTCGGCATCGAGTGGGCTGGTGTCGCTTTTATGCTTCGCATTACGGATTTTTACCACGCCATCGGTCACGAACAGGTGACCATTACGGGCGTTGCGGGTCGGCATAACGCAGTCGAACATATCAATGCCGCGACGTACGCCTTCAACCAGATCTTCTGGTTTACCGACGCCCATCAGGTATCGAGGTTTATCTGTTGGAATTTGCGGGCAAACATGCTCCAGAATACGGTGCATATCTTCCTTCGGCTCCCCTACAGCCAGACCGCCGACAGCGTAGCCATCAAAACCTATCTCTACCAGACCTTTAACAGAGATATCGCGTAAATCTTCGTAAACGCTGCCCTGAATAATGCCAAACAGCGCATTTTTATTGCCGAGGCTATCAAAACGGTCGCGGCTGCGCTTCGCCCAACGCAGCGACATCTCCATCGAGCGCTTGGCGTAGTCCCAGTCCGCCGGGTATGGCGTACATTCGTCGAAGATCATCACGATATCGGAGCCGAGATCGTACTGAATCTCCATTGATTTTTCAGGATCGAGGAAAATCGGGTCGCCGTTAATCGGGTTGCGGAAATGTACACCCTTTTCGGTGATCTTGCGGATATCACCCAGGCTGAAGACCTGGAAGCCGCCGGAGTCGGTCAGAATCGGTCCTTTCCACTGCATAAAGTCATGCAGATCCCCGTGCAGCTTCATGATCTCCTGACCAGGACGCAGCCACAGGTGGAAGGTGTTACCGAGGATAATTTGCGCGCCAGTGGCTTCAACTTCTTCCGGCGTCATCCCTTTTACGGTGCCGTAAGTACCCACAGGCATAAAAGCGGGCGTTTCTACTACGCCACGATCAAACACCAGGCGGCCACGGCGAGCGCGACCATCGGTGGTATCGAGTTCAAATTTCATTTTTTCTCCTGCACCAGAAAAACAGTCCGGCGCGTTAAACCAGTGCCGCGGACTTATTCCCCGACACGTTCATTCAAAGCCTGCGGATTGTACGTGATAAACATCGCGTCACCGTAGCTAAAAAACCGATATTTTTGTTCTACCGCAGCCTTGTAAGCATTCATGGTGTTTTGATAACCCGCAAATGCCGATACCAGCATGATCAGGGTCGATTCCGGCAAATGGAAATTCGTTACCAGCGCGTCGATCACCTGATATTGATAACCCGGGTAGATGAAGATTTGGGTATCGCCGAAGAAAGGCGCAATCAGATCGTTTTTGGCGGCCTGGGCTGCGCTTTCCAGCGAGCGAACCGAGGTGGTGCCAACCGCAATCACGCGGTTACCGCGCGCTTTCGCTGCCAGTACCGCATCCACAACCTCCTGCGGCACTTCGGCATATTCGGAGTGCATGATGTGGTCTTCAATGCTGTCCACACGCACCGGCTGGAAAGTACCCGCGCCGACGTGCAGGGTCACAAACGCCATCTCAATGCCTTTTGCGCGCAGTTTTTCCAGCAGCGGTTCATCAAAGTGCAGGCCCGCGGTCGGCGCTGCTACCGCGCCAGGCTTCTGGCTATATACGGTCTGATACAGCTCGCGGTCGGCCTCTTCGTCCGGACGCTCAATGTACGGCGGCAGCGGCATATGGCCGATGCTGTTGAGGATATCCAGTACCGGACGCTCATCGTTGAACTGCACTTCAAAGAGCGCATCGTGGCGCGCCACCATGGTGGCATTGATGCTCTCGTCATCCCCCAGCAGCAGCTCCGCGCCCGGCTTCGGTGCCTTGGAAGCGCGAATATGTGCCAGAATACGTTTATCATCGAGCATTCTTTCGACCAGCACTTCAATTTTGCCGCCACTGGCTTTACGGCCAAACAGACGGGCCGGGATCACGCGGGTGTTGTTGAACACCAGCAGGTCGCCCGGGTCGAGCTTGTCGAGCAGATCGGTGAAGGTACCGTGCGTCAGCGCACCCGTCGGCCCATCCAGCGACAATAAGCGACAGCTACTGCGCTCCGGCATAGGATAGTGGGCAATCAGGGACTCGGGTAAATCAAAAGAGAAATCGGCGACGCGCATGGCATATACTCGTGACTTAAAAACAGGCGGCTTAGTCTAGTGCTCACACCTCTTTGCTGCAACAACTAGCCTCGCTTCGGATAACGAATCGCATGAATTTTCTCGCTCACCTGCACCTCGCTCATCTCGCTGACAGCTCCCTTTCCGGCAACTTGCTGGCCGACTTCGTGCGCGGCAACCCCGCTGAGGCGTATCCCGCCGACGTGGTGGAAGGCATCTTCATGCACCGCCGGATTGATGTCCTTACCGACAACCTGCCCGAGGTCAAAGAGGCAAAGGAGTGGTTCCGCCCGGAGACCCGGCGCGTGGCGCCCATTACGCTGGATGTGATGTGGGATCACTTTGTCTCCCGCCACTGGGCTCAGCTCTCCCCGGAGATGCCGCTGCCGGAGTTTGTCCGCTACGCCCATGCGCAGGTGGCGATCATTTTGCCCGATTCACCGCCGCGCTTTGTGAATCTGAATAGCTATCTGTGGTCGGAGCGCTGGCTGGAGCGCTATAGCGAGATGGATTTTATACAGCGGGTGCTTAACGGCATGGCCAGCCGCCGTCCGCGTCTCGATGCCCTGCGCGACTCCTGGCAGGATCTGGATGCCCATTACGACGCCCTGGAGACCCGTTTCTGGCAGTTTTATCCGCGGATGATGGAACAGGCGAAACATAAGCAGCTTTAATATAAATGTGATTGATAGGTAAAAGCTGGGTTAACGATTGTCAACGCCTCTTTGTCTTTCAGGTGAACACTCTCTATACTGGCCCGCGTTGCGTTCTAAATAACCTTAGTAATCACAGGAGAATCATATGGTTCTGGTAACTCGTCCGGCTCCGGATTTTACAGCTGCCGCCGTTCTGGGCAATGGTGAAATCGTTGAAAACTTCAACTTCAAACAGCACACCAACGGTAAAGCCACCGTTCTGTTCTTCTGGCCGATGGACTTCACCTTCGTTTGCCCGTCTGAGCTGATCGCGTTCGACAAGCGTTACGAAGAGTTCCAGAAGCGTGGCGTAGAAGTGGTTGGCGTCTCCTTCGACTCTGAGTTTGTACACAACGCATGGCGTAACACCCCTGTCGACAACGGCGGCATCGGTCCAGTGAAATACGCGATGGTTGCGGACATCAAACGCGAAATCCAGCAGGCTTACGGTATCGAGCATCCGGACGCGGGCGTTGCACTGCGTGGCTCCTTCCTGATCGACGCGAACGGCATCGTGCGTCACCAGGTAGTGAACGATCTGCCACTGGGTCGTAACATCGACGAAATGCTGCGTATGGTTGACGCACTCCAGTTCCACGAAGAGCACGGTGAAGTGTGTCCGGCTCAGTGGGAAAAAGGGAAAGAAGGTATGAACGCGTCTCCAGACGGCGTTGCTAAATACCTGTCTGAGAACGTATCCAGCCTGTAATTGGCACGGTTTACGAAAAAGGCCCGCTTATGCGGGCCTTTTTTTATGCCTTACGCTGTGTCTCCCGCCAGATGCGCCAGGCCATACCGGCCAGCAAAATCACGCCCGCAATCAGCACGCCCCACACCAGCAGCGTGGTCATCCTGCTCTCCCGCTCGGCCGCGGAGGTGGCGGTCAGACGCCCCTCGCCGCCTAAGGCAACATTATCCTGAAGGTCAGCCTGCGGCAGGTTTGCCATATCATAGGATTTGCGCAGATCGGCAGGGATCAGCATGTCGGGCTCCACCTTTGCAGGCTTTGCCGCCCCGTTGCCCCAGGCGAGCACATACGGCGCTTTACCCTGCGCGTTGAACACCAGGTCATAGCGGTCGCGATGCCCCGTGACGCCCGGCAGATATTCTGGCAAACGCGCACTCAGCGTCGTGATTTTCACTGCCTGCACCAGGCCCCCGTTAAGCGAAACCGGTGGAGACATTTTCCCCTCCAGACGGTAGAGAACCACTTTTTTCAGCGGGTGCCATGCCTCTTTTTCGCTACTCCGCCACGCTATCTCCACGGGAAGGACGCCATCGCCATTCAGTAAGATGCTGACAGCACTCAGCGGCTGCGGTCGCGCCCAGTGCCACTGGGCTTCACTTGTCGATAACTGTTCTCCTTCCCCCTCCAGGCTGATCTCTTCCGGGGCCGCCTGGGCAGGTGCGCTAATTGCGTTTACGCCGGTCAGGGTTATCTCCTGGCTCTGCGTATTCAGCACCACCATGAGATAGCGATTCGCATCGGGAGATAAAACCGTATCGGTATCGATCCGGTCGAGCTTAAGGCGATCCTGGCCACTGACCACGTCCAGCAGGGGCATATCCTCGCGCAGGGTATACCACTGCTTAAGATCCTCGCTGTAATAAACCGACGCCGTTCCCTGCCACGGCGTCTGAGGGCTATTCCAGAGCAGCTGCAACTGGGACAGGGCCATCTCGCCCGTAGCCTGCTCCGGCAAGGTCAGCAGATAATGTTGCCCGGCTGCGGCGGCTTTTTGCCCCTCGAGCACTATCTCTACGCCGTTTCGGGAGCGGAGCAGGATTTTATCGCTATCCTCATCCCCGCGCGCAGGTGCAAGCGGCGAGGCGTTCAGAGGAAAGAGGCGAAGTGGTGTGGATTGCACTGACGCTTGCGGACGCGTCGCGGTGACCAGGCTGAAGGGAACCGGCTCGCCCGACTGATTAAAGACGCGGACATCATGCAGATCGGGTGACGTGCTCTGCTCATAGACGGCAAGCGGCAGCATCACCCGATACCACTGGGAAGGGACGGACGTATCCAGTGAACGCCCAAAGGCATAGTCCTGGGGCGATTCCGTTTGTCCCTCGTCGCAAAACGCCGGGCCGGAAAGCACCAGCAGCGCACTACACGCTACCGCTTTCATCCATTTCATTTTTCATCTCCTGTTTTGGGCGGCAGCGGTGAGAAATAACCCACGATCAGTACCAGGATCGCCACGCCGATAAACGCCACCGCGCGCGACAGCCCGCCTCCGCCCGCGCTGTCTACCAGCATCAGTTTAACCATCACGACTCCCAGCAGCGCAGCGCCGCAGAGCCACTCCTGCCGGGAAGCCCGACGGGTAGCATGGATCATGACCACCAGCGCGCTCAGCATCCAGAACAGGGCAAAACAGGTCTGGACAAGCCGGGAATCCCACAGCGAGGCCATATTCCAGGCCACGTCGCCATACCAGGCCAGCGCGCGCATTAGCGCACCGTTAAGCCACCAGAAGCCAAACGCCATAAGCGCGACGGCAGGCCACGGGCGGGCTTGCGAAAGCCGCGCGGGATAGTAACGATCCACCGCCCGATAAAAGACCACCAGCCCCAGCAACGCGAACGCGGCACCTTCTTCAAGCGGGTTCACCAGCGGCAGCCAGGTCTGTCGGTAGACCACGCCGTCCTGGAAATTGGTGACGACCAACAATACCAACAGCGCCACGACAACAGGGATCGGTGCCAGGCAGGCGTATAGCGCAGGCCACTCCCGGAACGGCCACCCGTGACGCCGTACCGCCGCAGAGAGCGCCATAATCAAACCGCCACCTGCTGCCATCGCCAGTCCACTGCCCCAGGCCACCATTCCCCACGGCAGCGACCGGGCAAACCAGTAAAGCTCGGCGGCCAGCGCCAGTAAAATCATCCAGAACAGCGACAGATGCAGCCCCATCGCGATGCGCGGCAGGAGCCTTTTACCGTCGCGCCGCAGCAGCATCAGTGCGACAGGAAGTGCAGCGCACCAGGCCAGATTTGACCAGCCAGCGGCAAAGATCTGCTGATGCCAGAGCTGATAAGCCACCATCAGCAGCATCAGCGGCCAGAGCAGCCATTTGCTGGCATCCAGCTCCCGCCACGCCAGACGAGCGGCCACCTGCCGCCAGCCCCAGACCGAGACGGCCGAGAGCGCCAGCACGCCTGCCAGAGCAGATAATTCCTGCTTCAGCATCAGCTGCGACGCCCCCAGCAGCGCCACTATCCAGAACAGCAGCCCGCCGGCCAGCAGTACCCCACTGACGGGCAGAACGATTTCCCGCCACAGCCAGGCCGCAGCCAGCCAGCAAAGACTGAGGACGGCGAAGATAAGCAGCAGGCTCAGCGATGTCACACCGTTCGTTTGCGCCCACAGCGCGCTACCCAGCGCCAGCACCAGCAGCGCCGTCCCGCTATAGCTCATACGCCGCTGCTGCTGTTGCACGCCCAGCCAGAGGATACCCAGCCCCTCCAGTGCCCAGGCCATCGCCGTCCAGCGCGCCGACAGCGCCAGCGGAATGGCGAGCGTGGCAAACCCGCCGCCGATCGCCAGCGCCGCCATGACCAGCGGCCGACCGAGGGAGGGATAGCGCCGCAGGGCAAGGAATGCGAGGGTAAGATAAAATGCGCCGTAACCCAGCGCGCTGAGCGCCGGACCATATTCCCAGTGGCGGGTCATGCCGTACTGCATCCCGAAGCCTATCAGTGGCGGGGCAAACAGCAGCACGCCGTCGATAATCTGCTTCCCTTTCTCCTGCGCCCGCAGCGACAGCGCCACGCTCAGCACGCCGAATATCAGCGTATTGGCAATCAGGAACAGCTGGCAGACCCCATAGTCTTCAGGCCGGTAGTCGCTTAGCCCCCACAGGCCAGCCACGCCGAATGTAAACAGCAGCCCGAGCAGATTCAGCTCGCGCCAGTGTTGCCAGATGCTGATAGCGAGAATGCCGATGGAAAGCAGGAGGTAGAATGAGAACAGCGCCACAAAGCTGCCGCCTCCGGTAGACAACAGCAGCGGCGCAAGATACCCACCGAGACTCGCCAGCATAGCGAGGCTCAGGGCCCTCTGCAGCACCGCCAGCCCGACGCTCGCCGCGCAAATGACCACCAGCAGCGCAAAGGCCAGCGTCATCGGCAACATCTGCCAGAGCCGGAAAGCACCAAAGATGGTCAGATAGAGGATGCCTGCCGCTCCACCCTGGAGGATCAGCGAATAGACGCGCTGTCTGTGCCGCAGCCGCCACCCGAGGACCAGCAGAACCATAGCAAGCAGCGCCGTCGCGGCCAGGCGCAGCTCAAGCGGGAACAGGGCGTGCTCGACGGTATAGCGCAGGAGGAATGAAAGACCGAGAAAAAGCAGCAGGATCCCAAGCTTCGCCAGCGGATTGCCCCGCATGAACCAGCGCACCAGCGACGTCAGCATGCCGCCAAAGGCAGAAGGCTGTTTTGCCGCGGGCGCAGGAGCCGGAGCCGGTGCTGCCGCGGCAGCGGGAATATCCGGGCGCCAGGGGTCGACAGGCGCGGGCGCGTCGTCAACCACTGGCTCAGCCACGGCCACCGGCGCAGCGGCCTGTTCAGGCTCCGGTGCTTTCTCTGCCACGCCGCGCTGCTCAAGAGCCTCAATGCGCTGGCGAAGCCGGGCAATCTCCTGTTTCGCCGCCGTGCTTCGATTAAATCCGATAACCGCAAGCACGGGCGCAACCACCAGCGCAAAAATCAGGAACAGACAGCCAAGGATGTAAAGCTCGTCCATGTTTCCACCTTCACCGTTAACGATCCGTTAAGATTGACACAAATCGTTGCATTTACGCCATCTTAAAAGGTGGTAGCCGTTCCGCCCGATATTAACTACCGAACCAGACCGCAGCGGAGACTGCCTGAAGCGTGAGCACGCCGTCCTGGAACGTCGCTTTACCCTCTTTGCTCTTCCACGTTTTCCCCGCCAACAGCGGTGAATCTTCCAGCACCACTTCGCAGGCCTCGCCCCGGTTAATCGCCACCAGCACGCGCTGCTGATTATAGACGCGAACAAACACCACCACGTTGTCGTGGGCGTAGACCACCTGACAGCCGCCGTAGCGCAGGGCCTGGCTCTGCTTGCGCAGCTTAATCAGCCGCTGATAGAGCGCCAGTAGCGTCTGGTCCTGCTTTTCAGCCTCCCACGGGAAGGTTTTACGGCAGAACGGATCATTGTTGCCATCGAGCCCCACCTCGTCCCCGTAATAGATACAGGGCACGCCAGGCCAGGTAAACAGCCAGGTGACCGCCAGCGGCAGGCGAGCGACATCCTTACCGAGCAGCGACTTAAAGCGGGCGGTGTCATGGCTGTCGAGCTGGTTAAACATGCGTAGCTGCTGCTGATGCGACAGGCTGGCGCGGTAGTTATCCATCCATTTTACGCAGGTTTCAGCGTCGATGTTCTGCGGATCGTAAGAGATATCGGTGTTGGCAAGGAAGCCCCACAGCGGGAAGGTGAAGCCGCGGTAGTTCATCGCTGAATCTTCTGCATCGGCCTGCAGCCACTGGCGGGCGTCACCAAAGTGCTCGCCAAAGACGAAGGCCTCCGGATTGGCCTGCTTCGCCGAACGGGTGATCCCGGTAACATGCTGAAGATTATGGCGCGCCCCACCCTCTTCTCCGAGCATATGCACCACATCCAGCCGCCAGCCATCCATATTCCACGGCGCTTTCAGCCAGTGACGAACAATACTCTCCTCGCCGCCGTAGATCTCGTTCACCACCCCTGACGACTGATAATCCAGCTTCGGCAGGCTGGCGTAGCCCAGCCAGTCGAGGGCGCGGCCCTCGTCGTCAAAGCTATACCAGTCGCGCTGGGGCGAGTCCGGGTTATGACAGGCGCCGCCGGTTCCGCGGTTGTGGCGATCAAACCAGGCGTGGGAGTCCCCGCTATGGTTAAACACCCCGTCCAGGATCAGGCGCATTCCCTCCCGTTGGGTATTCTCCCGCAGGCGTAACAGGGCCTCATCGCCGCCAAACCGCTCATCCACGTGGCGGTAATCTTCGGTGTCGTATTTATGCACGCTGGGGGCGACAAACACCGGATTGAGATAGAGTGCCGTGACGCCGAGTTTTTTCAGCCAGGGCAGCTTTTCACTGATGCCGTCGAGATCCCCACCGTAAAAGGTGGAGCCCCCCGCCTGGGCGGTGACCGGTTCGTCCCACTCGCGGAAAATCGTCTCATGGCCTGCGGCATGGTGATAATAGGTTTTGTCCAGCTCAGGGTTGCGCCGCTGGCTGCGGGCAAAGCGGTCCGGGAAGATCTGATAAAAGACCTGCTCGACCACCCACTGCGGCCCGGCATCCGGGTAATCAATGGCGAACTGCTCCAGCCGGGCGGGAGGAAAGCGGCTGAAGCCCTGCGGGGTGAACCACAGCTGGCGGTTATGCCAGAGCATTTTAAAGCTGTAGCGGTGCCGCGGCTGCCCCTTCGTCGTGTCAATGGTCGCCCGCCAGGCAGTGACGCCCGGCTGCGGCTGGCTGCGCTGCTTATGCATCGGCAGCGAGGTCTCTTCGTTATCGAATTCAGCGCGAAGCGTCACCCGCTCAGGCAGGTTTTCCCCTGTCAGCCACAGGGTGATGACAAGTTTGTCGTTGTTTTGTTTAACAAATGGGGCAACCGGCAGGTGCCATGCATTCAACATCTTTTATCCCCTTTCCCAGAAATGAGGCCACCTTGCCACAGGGTAGTTGATGTTCCCTCCTCATGGAGAGATTTATTGGGGGAGGAGGAAGGGGGAGGAGAAAAATGCCCGGCGTTTGCCGGGCATTTCGGTTACTGAGCTTCTGCTAACTGGCGCTCGCGGCGGCGTTTAAAGACCCATCCCACCAGCAACAGCGCAATCCACGCAAAGCCGACATACAGCGAGATACGGGTTTCCGGGTGGTAACCAATCAGGCCGATAATAAAGACCAGGAAGATCAGGCCAGCAACGGTAGTTGCCACGCCGCCCGGCACTTTAAACTTCAGCGCTTTTACCTCTTCAGGCGACAGACGGCGACGGAAGCCAATCTGCGACATCAGAATCATCATCCAGACCCAGACGGTGGCAAAGGTTGCCAGCGACGCGATCACCAGGAAGACATTCTCCGGCATGATGTAGTTCAAATAGACCGACAGCAGCAGCGCCACGGTCATCACCAGCACCGTCACCCACGGCGTGCCGCGGCTGGAGGTTTTGGCAAACGCCTTCGGCGCACTGCCCTGCTCGGCCATGCCGTGCAGCATGCGCCCCACGCCGAATACGTCGGCATTGATGGCGGAGAGCGACGCGGTGAGCACCACGAAATTCAGAATACTGGCGGCGAAGGTGATCCCCAGATGCTGGAACGTCAGCACAAACGGGCTACCGTTCGTGCCCACCTGGTTCCACGGATAGATGGACATGATCACAAACAGCGTGCCCACGTAGAAGACCAGGATACGCATCGGCACCGAGTTAATGGCGCGCGGAATAGACTTCTCCGGATCTTTCGCTTCCCCGGCGGTGATACCGATAATTTCGATCCCGCCGTAGGCAAACATCACCATCTGCAGCGACATCACCATGCCTATCCAGCCGTTACTGAAGAAGCCGCCGTTACTCCACAGGTTATGGATGCCGGTTGGTTCACCGCCGTTGCCGATACCCCAGATAATGATGCCAATACCGGCGGCAATCATGATGATGATGGTGGCCACCTTAAAGAAGGAGAACCAGAACTCCAGTTCGCCAAACACCTTCACGCTCATCAGGTTGATAGCGCAGATGATCAGCACCACGCTGAGCACCCAGATCCAGTGCGGCACCGCCGGGAACCAGACGCCCATATAGATGCCGAAGGCCGTTACGTCGGCAATGGCGACAATCAGGATTTCGAAGCAGTAGGTCCAGCCGGTGATATAGCCCGCCAGTGGGCCTAAGTTTTCCTGCGCATAGCGGGAGAAGGAGCTGGCTGAGGGGTTATGAACGGACATCTCTCCCAGCGCGCGCATGATGATGTAAGCGGCAACACCGCCGATAAGATACGCCAGCAAAACGCTGGGACCGGCCATTTTGATGGCATCTGCCGAGCCATAAAAAAGACCAGTACCGATCGCAGAACCCAGCGCCATAAAGCGGATGTGGCGGGCGGTAAGGCCCCGCTTCAGTTTGTTAGAGCTTTCCATTTACGTCTTGCCATTCAACACAAAAAAAACAAAAAACCACGGGGCCATAAGCCCCGTGGTTGAACATTTATCCGTTGATTAGTGCGCGTTCGACGTTACCCGACGCCCCGCAGCACGATCCCAGATTACGGCCAGAACCAGTGCAACAACGGTAGGCATCAACCAGGCCAGGCCCTGTTCGGACAGCGGCAGACGCTGTGTCCAGGCAGGGAGCGTATCGCCGATAGCCGATGCTTTAATGCCGTCAAGGATACCAAAAAGCAGGCTAATAAACATGGCCGGGGCAATAATTCGGGAAGAATTATTCCACCAACCGCGGGTGAAGCTCAGCACCACCAGCACGATACACGGCGGGTAGATGGCCGTCAGCACCGGAATGGAGACCTGGATCAGGTGGCTCAGACCGAGGTTAGAGACCGCCATGGAGAAGATACCGAGGATGAACACCAGCGTACGGTAAGAGAGCGGCAGATACTGGGCAAAGAACTCGGCGCAGGCGCAGGTCAGACCCACCGCCGTCACCAGACAGGCCAGGAAGATCAGGATCGCCAGCAGGAAACTCCCCGAACCACCGAAGGTATTCTGAACATAGGCATGCAGGATAGCCGCGCCGTTTGCGCTCTGGTCTACCAGGGCCGCGCTGTCAGAACCCAGACGGAACAACGCCAGATAGAGCAATGTCAGGCCTACGCCCGCAATCAGACCCGCCCAGATGGTGTAGCGGGTCAGCAGACGCGCTTCGGTCACACCGCGGGAACGGGCGGCGTTCACAATGACGATACCAAACACCATCGCGCCCAGAGTATCCATGGTCAGGTAGCCGTTGACAAAGCCGTTAGAGAACGCGGCGTTTTTGTAGGCGTCCATTGCATCGCTGATCGGGCCAGCAGGCCAGATAACGGCAGCCACGGCCAGGACAATCAGGGCCACGATTTTCAGCGGCGCGAGGAAGTTACCTACGGTATCCAGCAGCTTGCCCGGATAGAGGGAGACCAGAATCACCAGAGCAAAGTAGATCAGGCTGTAGATCAACAGCGGCATAGCGCCATCGCCGGTCAGCGGAGCGATCCCCACTTCAAAGGAGACGGTCGCGGTACGCGGGGTGGCAAACAGCGGGCCGACGGCCAGATAGCAGACGGTTGCCAGCAGAATACCTGCGACTTTCCCGATAGGGGTGCTCAGGCTATCCACGCCGCCGCCAACTTTCGCCAGCGCAACGACGGTCAGCACCGGCAGGCCAACCGCGGTAATTAAAAAGCCAATCGCAGCGGTCCAGACGTGTTCACCCGCCTGTAAGCCAACCATTGGAGGAAAGATGATGTTGCCAGCGCCAACGAACAGCGCAAATGTCATAAAGCCCAGCGCGATGATGTCGCGCGATTTCAATTGATGGGTCATAAAACCTTACTGCCTGTGGATGTGGTGTTGAAAACGTTGAATTTTTCGCTATCCGTTGCGGAACAAAACAGCGGAAAAAATGTGCAACCTCAGCGGGAAATGCTTCCCTACCGGCGTGGAGAAGAATAGTTTTTCGATTTACCACGCAAATACAGTCTGTCCGACGATATCAGGGTGGCAATTTAAACGCTTATAACGTTTAAAGGCAATATGGGATCTCAAAACCAGAACAATATGCCAACTCGAAAGTTAGAAGTGGGATAATAAACCATTTATAAGAAAAACTCATGGCTAATCATGCGAACAAAAAAGCAACAGGCGTATAATATTTATTCGCGCTTCGCTGAACTGCAAAGCAAACAGGCCAGCATTAGCTGGCCTGTGGCAATTTCTGATTACAGTGACGCCGTCAGGCGCTGTTACTGGCAATCAAACGTTCCGGGATCACAAAGCTAAAACGCGTACTTTTCCCCGGCGTACTGACGATATCCAGGCGGCTGTCGTGGTGATTAATGGCGTGTTTAACGATCGCCAGCCCCAGGCCACTGCCCCCCGTCTGCCGGGAGCGCGCCTTATCCACCCGGTAAAAACGCTCGGTAAGACGCGGAATATGCTCCGGGCCGATACCGGGACCATCGTCTTCCACGCTGAACTCCGCTCCCGTTGGCGCATGCTGCCAGCGCACGGTGATGTGGGTGCCAGGCGGGGTATGATTCACCGCGTTATAGACCAGGTTAGAGATGGCGCTGCGCAGCTCGTCGGTACTGCCGCGTACTTTCAGGCTGTTATCCACCTCAAAGGTGAGCTGATGCTGCTGCTGGCTTAACGTCTGCGCTTCGCGCTCCAGCATTCGCAGCATCATCGGCACGTCGATGGTTTCATTCAGCGCCAGGGTTGGTGCCGCCTCAATGCGGGAGAGAGTCAGCAGCTGCTTCACCAGCCCTTCCATGCGCTGCGTCTGCTCACGCATGGTATGCAGCGCTTTTTCCCGCGGCGCACCTTCCAGCGTCTGCTCCTGCATCATCTCCAGATAGCCCTGCAATACCGTCAGCGGGGTGCGCAGCTCGTGGCTGACGTTGGCGAAGAAATTGCGCCGCGCCCCTTCAAGCTGGTGCATTTGCGTCACATCCCGCGCCACCATCAGCCACTGCTGGTCGCTGTAGGGCATCACGCGGATCTCCAGATGGCGACCGTTGTTCATGACCAGATTGTGCGGGCGGGTAAAATCGCGTTTCTTCAGATACTGCGCAAACTCCGGATAACGCAGGAGGTTGAGGATATTCTGCCCGTTATCATCCGGCCAGCGCAGGCCCAGCAACTGCTGCGCCAGTCCGTTACACCAGAACATCGCCCCCTCTTCGGTGGTCAACACCACCGCATCCGGCAGCGATTCGGCGCCGCTGCGAAAGCGTTTGATCAGGCTGCCCAGCTCGCGTCGGCGTTTTTTATTACGCATCTGCATCTGGTGCAGACCATACAGCAGAGGTTCCCAGCTGCCGCTTCCTGGCGGTGGGGTCATACTTCTGTCAACCCATAGCCACCATGAGAGGCGGAGCAGATTCCAGAAGTGCCAGATCAGCAGTCCGGTGACTGCCGCCAGCAAAAACCAGGGTAAATAACCGAAAACAGCCCCGAGGATCAGGGCCGGAATACAGCAGAGTATCAGTTCAAAACAGAGCCTTTTCCATGACAGCCGTTCCAGCACGCGTCACACTCCTGTCATTGTTCAGAAACGGGTTGAGAAACGATAACCCGTGCCGCGGACGGTCTGCACCATGCGATCGTGACCGCTGGTTTCCAGGGCCTTGCGCAAACGGCGGATATGCACATCCACCGTGCGATCTTCAACATAGACGTTAGTGCCCCAGACATTGTTGAGCAACTGCTCGCGGCTATAGACGCGTTCCGGGTGGGTCATGAAAAAGTGCAACAGTTTGAATTCCGTTGGTCCCATATCGAGGGGATTTTCACCGGTCATTACGCGGTGCGAGGTAGGGTCCAGACTCAGCCCCTGCATCTCAATCACCTCTTCCACCGCCATCGGTGAAATACGGCGCATCACGGCTTTAATGCGCGCCACCAGCTCTTTCGGGGAAAACGGTTTGGTAATGTAGTCATCCGCGCCGGTCTCCAGACCGCGAACGCGATCTTCCTCTTCGCCGCGGGCCGTTAACATCATCACCGGAATATCGCGGGTTAACGCTTCACGTTTAATATGTTTGATGAATTGCAGACCAGAGCCACCAGGCAGCATCCAGTCGAGCAGGATCAGATCGGGCCAGGGTTCGTTGAGCTGGTTCACCGCGCTGTCGTAATCTTCGGCCTCTATCGGTTGAAAGCCATTTTGTTCGAGCACGAAACAGACCATTTCGCGAATGGGTGCTTCATCTTCTACGACCAGAATACGTCTCGCCATACTTAGCCCTGTCTTATTAAGGTTACATGTTTGTAATACGGCGTCATTATGCGTCAGATTTATGACAGATTTATGAAAAACGCGCCCGCTCATAAAGGCAAGCCGTTGTTTTATGGCAGCCCCGATTGTAGCGGTTATCTTCCTCCCCCTGAAAGTTTATAATCCCGCTAACCATTTTTTGCCACGGATCTGTTATGCGCATACTTCACACCTCGGACTGGCACCTGGGACAAAATTTTTACAGCAAAAGCCGCGCCGCCGAACATGAAGCATTTCTCAACTGGCTGCTTGAGATGGCGCAATCGCATGACGTGGATGCCATCCTCATGGCCGGGGATATTTTCGATACCGGCTCGCCGCCCAGCTACGCGCGCGAGCTCTATAACCGTTTCGTAGTCAATCTGCAAAAAACCGGCTGCCATCTGGTGATTGTGGCCGGCAACCATGATTCCGTCGCCACGCTGAATGAGTCCCGCGAGATCCTGGCGTTTCTCAACACCACCGTGGTCGCCAGCGCCGGACACGGGCCGCAAATTCTGACCCGACGCGACGGCACCCCCGGCGCGGTACTCTGCCCGATCCCGTTTTTACGCCCCCGGGACGTGGTACGAAGCCAGGCGGGCCTCTCCGGGCTTGAGAAACAGCAGCAGCTGTTGCAAGCCATTACCCACTATTATGCCGAGCAATATACCCAGGCCTGCGCGCTTCGCGGCGACAGCGTACTGCCGATTATCGCCACCGGGCATCTCACCACCGTCGGCGCCAGTAAAAGTGACGCGGTACGTGACATCTATATCGGTACGCTGGATGCGTTTCCCGCGCAACATTTCCCGGCCGCTGACTATATTGCGCTGGGCCATATCCACCGGGCGCAGATGATTGGCGGTTGCGAACATATCCGCTACTGCGGCTCCCCTATTCCCCTCAGCTTTGATGAAACCGGCAAAAGCAAATGCGTCCATCTGGTGAGTTTCGACCAGGGCAAGCTCAGCAGTGTCGAATCGCTTGAGGTGCCCATTACCCAACCGCTGGCGGTGCTGAAGGGCGATCTGGCGGCCATTACCGCTCAGCTTGAGCAGTGGCGCGGCGTGGAGCAGACGCCTCCCGTCTGGCTGGATATCGAACTCACCACCGAGGAGTACCTGCACGATATGCAGCGTAAGATCCAGCAGCTGACGGACGATCTGCCGGTAGAGGTCCTGCTGGTGCGGCGCAGTCGCGAGCAGCGCGAGAGAAGCCTTGCCAGCAACCTGCGTGAAACCCTCAGCGAGCTGCGGGTTGAGGAGGTTTTTGAGCGCCGACTCGCCCAGGAAACCCTGGATGAGACCCAGCGGGCCCGGCTAAACGAGCTGTTCAGCCACACGATCCACGCCCTCAGCAATGAGGAGGATGACGCATGAAAATTCTCAGCCTGCGCCTGAAAAACCTTAACTCGCTCAAAGGCGAATGGAAAATCGACTTTACCGCCGAGCCCTTCCTCAGCAATGGCCTGTTTGCCATCACCGGCCCAACCGGCGCGGGTAAAACCACCCTGCTGGATGCCATCTGCCTGGCGCTGTACCACGAGACGCCGCGCCTGAATACCGTCTCGCAATCGCAAAACGATCTGATGACCCGCGACACCGCTGAGTGCCTTGCCGAGGTGGAGTTTGAAGTCAAAGGGGTAGCTTACCGTGCGTTCTGGAGCCAGAACCGGGCGCGCAACCAGCCGGACGGCAACCTGCAGGTGCCCCGCGTGGAGCTCGCCCAGTGCAAGGACGGTAAGATCCTCGCAGATAAAGTGAAGGACAAGCTGGAGCTGGTTGCCTCTCTGACCGGGCTGGACTATGACCGCTTTACCCGCTCGATGCTGTTATCCCAGGGGCAATTCGCCGCCTTCCTGAACGCCAAACCGAAAGAGCGCGCCGAACTGCTGGAGGAGCTGACCGGCACCGAAATCTACGGCCAGATCTCCGCCATGGTGTTTGAAAAACATAAGGCGGCACGCAGCGAGCTGGAGAAGCGCCAGGCCCAGGCGGCTGGCGTGGTGTTGCTCAGCGAAGAGCAGCTACAGCAGCTTCAGCAAGGTTTGCAGGTACTTACTGACGAAGAAGCGCAACTGCTGGCACAGCAGCAGGGACTCCAGAAAGATTATCAATGGCTTACCCGCCACGATGAGCTGGTGCAGGAGCAACAGCGGTCGAAGGCCGCGCAGCAGCAGGCGCAGCAGGCCCTGACGGACGCCACGCCGGAGCTGGAAAAACTGCATCTGGCCCAGCCTGCGGCCCTGCTGCGCCCGCACTGGGAGCGGCAGCAGGAGCAGCTTGCCCAGCTTTCGCAGACGGAACAGCAGATGCTGGATGTGAATACTCGCTTACAGTCCAGGACGGCGCTGCGTTCAGGTATTCGTAACGGGGCGCTGCGCACGCACGACAGGCTGCAAACCGAGCTGACTGCACTCACCCAGTGGCTTACCGACCACGACCGCTTCAGCCAGTGGGGCCAGGAGATTGCAGGCTGGCGCGCCCACTTCACCCAGCTTAATCGCGATAAAACCCAGATCGCGACGCTGACTGGCCGTATCACGGCGTTACGCCATAAGCTGGCGGGATTACCGGAGAGCGCTCTGACGCTTACCGCAGAGCAGACCGCCACCGAGATGGCACAGCAGTCGCAGTCCCGCGCGGCACGTCAGCGCCTGACCACCCTGCATGCCCGCTATCAGCCTCTGCAACAGCGATTGCGGCAGAATAGCGAAAGCGTGCAAAAGGCCCAGGCCGAGCTGGCAAAACTGAACGAAACCCTGACGTTGCGCCGCCAGCAGTACAAAGAGAAAAACCAGCACTATCTCGATCTCAAAACCTTATGTGAGCAGGAAGAGAAGATTAAGAAGCTGGAGAGCTACCGGGCGGAACTGGAGCCCGGAAAGCCCTGCCTGCTCTGCGGCTCTACCGAACATCCGGCCATTGCCCAGTATCAGGCCCTGGCGCTCACCGGAAACCAGCGCCGCCGGGATGCGATGGAAAAGGAGGTCGCCGCACTCAAAGAGGAAGGCCTGCTGGTTCTGGGGCAAGTGAATGCGCTAAACAGCCAGCTTCAGCGTGAAACAAGCGAAGCGCAGACGCTCTCTCAGGATGAGCAAGCGCTCACTAAAGAGTGGAATGCGGTGTGTGAAACTCTTTCTGTGCAGTTGAGTATTCAGGACGATATCGCCCCGTGGCTGGCTAAACAGGAGCAGTACGAACAGCAGCTTTACCAGCTGAGCCAGCGCCTGACCCTGCAAAGCCAGCTGAGCGAAGAGGAAGCCCAGCTCCAGCTTTATCAGCAGCAGCTTCTGGCGACGCGTACGGCTATGGCGCAAACGCTTCACGCCCTGTCGCTGGCGGCGCCGGAGGACGGTAACGAGTCGGCCTGGCTTGCGGAACGGGAAAAAGAGTCGCAGGCCTGGCAAGAGCGGCAGTCTCAGCACAGCGCCCTGCGGGAGCGCATTACCGCCCTGGCACCGCTGCTGGATACCCTTCCGGCAACGGATTCCACCCAGGCGGAAAGTGCGATCCCGGATAACTGGCGCGACATCCATACTGAGTGCGTCTCTCTGCAAAGCCAGCTCACCACGCTACAGCAGCAGTACACGCTGGAAAGCGAACGCTTACAACAATCGCAGGCGCAGTTTGCCGCCGCGCTGGCTGCCAGCATCTTTAGCGATCGGGAGGCGTTTCTGGCGGCCCTGCTGGATGGCGATACGGTTCGGCGTCTGGAGCAGTTGAAACAGACGCTGGAGAGTCAGATCCAGCAGACCACGGCCCTGCTTCAGCAGGCCGGACAACGACTGAACGAACATCTGGAACAACGTCCGGCAGGCCTGACGACGGACGCGCCGGCTCTGCAGGAACAGCTTCAGCAGCTCGGCCTGAAACTGCGGGAAAATACCACCCGCCAGGGAGAGATCCGCCAGCAGCTCAAGCAGGACAGCGACAATCGCCAGCACCAGCAGGCACTGATGCAGCAAATTGAGGAGGCGGCCCGTCTGGCGGATGACTGGGGTTATCTTAACGCGCTGATCGGTTCCAAAGAGGGGGATCGCTTCCGTAAGTTTGCCCAGGGCTTAACCCTCGACAACCTGGTATGGCTCGCCAACCAGCAGCTGATGCGTCTGCATGGCCGCTATCTGCTGCAACGCAAGGCCAGCGATGCGCTGGAGCTGGAGGTGATGGATACCTGGCAGGCGGATGCCGTGCGCGATACCCGCACCCTTTCCGGCGGGGAAAGTTTCCTGGTAAGCCTGGCGCTGGCGCTGGCGCTTTCCGACCTGGTGAGCCACAAAACGCAAATTGACTCGCTGTTCCTCGACGAGGGCTTCGGCACCCTGGACAGCGAAACGCTGGATACCGCCCTGGATGCGCTGGATGCGCTGAATGCCAGCGGCAAAACCATTGGCGTGATCAGCCACGTCGAGGCGATGAAGGAGCGCATCCCGGTGCAGATCAAAGTGAAAAAGATTAACGGGCTGGGGTACAGCAGGCTGGATAAAGAGTTTGCTGTTTCATAAGCCGGGCTCGCTACGCGTCACCCGGCTTTTGCCCTGTCAGTTTGGCCACAGCCAGGCCGCGCCGCGCACACCGCTGGAGTCGCCGTGCACCGCTTTACGGATCGGGGTTTCGCATTCGCCGCCAAACACCCACTGCTTCACCAGCTGGGGAACGGTGCTATAGAGACGATCAACGTTGCTCATGCCGCCGCCCAGGACGATCACATCCGGGTCGAGAATGTTCACTACGTGCGCCAGCGACTTCGCCAGCCGCATTTCATAGCGGCTGAGCGCCAGCTCCGCGACGGCGTCCTGCTCTTCCACCAGCCGCATGATCTCGTTGCCTTTTAGCGGATGCCCACTCAGACGACGGTAATCGGTGGCGAAGCCGGTGCCGGAGATAAAGGTCTCGATACAGCCCTGTTTGCCGCAGTAGCACGGCACTTCAGCGCGGTACTTCAGTTCGTCTTCATCCATCCACGGCAGCGGATTGTGCCCCCACTCGCCAGCCGTGCCGTTGCCGCCAATATGGGCGCGGCCGCCAAAGGCCACGCCTGCGCCGCAGCCGGTACCGATGATCACCGCAAATACGGTCTGTGCCCCCGCCGCGGCGCCGTCGATAGCCTCTGACACCGCCAGGCAGTTGGCGTCGTTCGCCAGCCGGACTTCACGGTTCAGGCGCTGGCTTAAATCGCGGTCAAAAGGCTGGCCGTTGAGCCAGGTGGAGTTCGCATTTTTTACCACGCCGGTATAGGGCGAAATCGACCCCGGGATCCCCATACCGACCGTGCCGGTCTGGCCGGTGGCCTTTTCGGCCATCTCCACCAGAGTAGCGATGGTTTCAATGGTCTGCCGGTAGTCGTCACGCGGGGTAGGCAGGCGATGGCGGAACAGCTGCTCCCCCTGCTCGCCAAGGGCAATGACTTCTGTTTTCGTGCCGCCGAGATCAATACCAATTCGCACAGAACGTTCCTCATTATTTTGATTATCAACAGAGTAGAAGCCTGCTACCCGATTAGCAATGCAAGCGATGCGACAATTCGCTATCATGCCCGCTGAATTAAACGACAAGACCGTGGAAATTATCATGCTGTGGTTCAAAAATTTGATGGTTTACCGTCTCAGCCGCGATATCGAACTGCGTGCAGACGAGATGGAAAAACAGTTAGACCTTTACGCATTTACCCCGTGTGGCAGCCAGGATATGGCCAAAACCGGATGGGTTCCGCCTATGGGATCACAGAGCGATGCGCTGACCCACACCACCAATGGTCAAATCATCATCTGCGCGCGTAAGGAAGAGAAGATCCTGCCGACGCCAGTGGTGAAGCAGGCGCTGGAAGCCAAAATTTTTAAGCTGGAAGCCGAACAGGGCCGTAAGCTGAAAAAAACCGAGAAAGATTCGCTGAAAGATGAAGTGCTGCACTCCCTGCTGCCGCGCGCCTTTAGCCGCTTCAGCCAGACAATGATGTGGATCGACACCGTTAACGGCCTGATTATGGTCGACTGCGCCAGCGCCAAAAAAGCAGAAGATACTCTGGCGTTGCTGCGTAAAAGCCTCGGTTCGCTGCCGGTGGTGCCGCTGACGATGGAAAACCCGATCGAGCTGACCCTCACCGAGTGGGTACGGGGCAACAACGTCCCGCAGGGCTTCCAGCTGCTCGACGAAGCCGAGCTGAAAGCGATCCTGGAAGATGGGGGCGTGATCCGCGCCAAGAAACAGGAGCTGGTCAGCGATGAAATCGCCGTGCATATCGAAGCCGGCAAGCTGGTGACCAAACTGGCCCTCGACTGGCAGCAGCGCATTCAGTTCATGATGTGTGACGATGGCTCGATCAAGCGCCTGAAGTTTTCCGACGAGCTGCGCGATCAGAACGACGATATCGACCGGGACGACTATGCCCAGCGTTTTGATGCTGACTTCATTCTGATGACGGGTGAACTGGCGGCGTTGATTAAGAGCGTAGTGGAAGGATTGGGCGGCGAAGCACAGCGTTAATGCTTCATGCCAGGCTTTATGCCAAAAACAGGAGCCGGGTTAACCCGGCTCTTTTTTTTACAGATAACGACACAGATAAGAGGCAGGTTCAGCAACCTGCAGATGGAATTCGCTGTGGCCTGGCACGTTGAAAACATCGCCAGGGTTATAGACTTTCCACTCCGTTTCCCCCGGCAGTAACACTTTGAGCGAGCCGCTCACCACGGTCATCTCTTCTGGCTGCGCGGTACCGAAGGCGTACTCCCCCTCTTCCATTACGCCAACACTGGCGCGGCCAGTAATGCTGCTGGTAAAACCGATGGACTTCACTTTACCGGAAAAGTATTCATTAGTCTGAAGCATGGACTGGTCCTTATTGTCGTTGGTTGTCAATCCAATATAGGGGTGACACTCCGTACCTGTCACGCAAAATCATCAGACCAGCAATTCCGAGGCCAGCCGGGCCACCAGCACGTTTGATAACAGCACCGGCACGTCCAGGTGTTTTTGCAGTAAATCACGGTGATGTTGATGAAAACCAAGACAATCAAGCATCAGGACATCTGCGCCGCGGGCCAGCAGATCGCGTCCGGCGTCGATCAGTTTCTCTTCGCTGTCCCAGAAAGGATTGGCTACAGCGAGCAGCGGCGCCTTAGCCAGGCAATGCCATTTGCGGGATTGGTTCTCCATGAGCTCAGGGATCGGCACGATCACCCCCACCTGATGGCCATCGACAATCGATCCGACCAGCGGCGGGATGATCCGCGTCGGCTCAAGCAAAATCGCATTACGGGCGACGAGGCCAGTGATGGGCGCGGTGCTCATCAGCAGGATCACCTCATAGCCCTGGTTATCGAGCACTTCGATCACGCCTTGCAGGGCGCACGCGATCTTCGGCAACGAGACGTTTCCCAGCTCGCCGTCACTGAGCAGGGTAGGCAACTGCGCCTCGCCCGGTTCAGGGGCGTAGTCTTCCATGACCTCTTCCCGGCTCAGCGTACCGAGCAAACTGTGATGCGTAATTTGTTGCGCAGAAATATGCTCCGTTAAGAGCGGTAGTACTTCGCTTACCGGGACTACCCCAATCGTGAGGATCGCCAATGTCGCCTTCATCGTTCTCGCCTTTCTATACACTCACTACCGTGACACAGATACAGGCACACTACGCTGTTCAGAAAAAAGTGCTGAAAAGCGTAGCAGCAGATTCAACGGCTGGAATGTAAAGATTCACGTGCCTGACAGAATGTGTCTGTTAATCTTGAACATTACCCTCCGTTTAATGTTTACGCTTTTTAAATAGTGTGATTACGGTACGGTTTTGAGCGTATTCGGATTTAATTCAGGCTTTGTCGGGATCTTCGTAACGCACTTTCGCGTCCTTCGCTTCCTGCTCCGTTTCATGCTCACTGATCAATGAATCCGGTTTAGGGTGGTCAGCACGCAGCTGATACCAGGTGACAGTCTTGCCCGTTGCGCCTTTCTCAACGGCAACAATACGGGCTTCACGCGGATAGGGAGGTCTGGTTGGCATAGTTCATCCTTTATTTTATTAGGTTGGCTGAACTATCAGTATAGACATCAGTTAGCTGGCGCATGCCAGATGAAGCGCAGCGACGATATTTTGCACCACCTGCGCGGGGGGAAGGGAGGCATCCACCACGTGGTGAGCGGCCTCGCGATAGAGCACGTCACGCTCCGCCAGCACTGCGCTCACCTCTTCGCTGATTGGTTTGCCGGTAAGGGTTGGGCGCTGTCCCTCTTCCGGAGAGGCTTCGAGACGCCCGACCAGCACCGGAACCGGGGCACAAAGATAGATCACCCGGCCCTTTTCACGCATAAACTGACGGTTGTAAGCGGACAAAATAATGCCGCCGCCGGTGGCGATAATGCCGGAGCCTGCTGTCACCGCCTCGAGGGTCGCTGTTTCACGGGCGCGAAAACTCTCCCACCCTTCCTGCTCAACAATCTCGGCGATGCTTTGCCCGGCATGGGTCTGTAGCCAGTGATCGGTATCGACAAATTCACTCTGACACAGACGAGCCAGTTCAAGACCGACGGTGGTTTTGCCACAGCCGCGGGGGCCAATTAAAAAAATAGGCTGGGTCATGACCAGGTGTTCCCTTTGATGCCGCGCGCATGCGGTGCGTGAAGTCGAAAAGAGTGCAATGATACCATTAAGCTAGTACACGCGTTACTGTAAAAAAATTATTACACAAGGCGTGACTTTTAACTGACATTTCCGGCAACCCCAGAGATAAAAGGGGAAACTCTGTAAAGAAATCATTGCACTAAACGGTGCGCTCACCTTACCTGAACCCACCTGCCGTTGACAACCCCGGATTGCGGTAATAATGGCCAAAACCACTAACGCAGTGATGATTATCCCTGGCGGCGCTTCACTTCCAACAGCCATTTATCCAGCTCAGCGGCGAACTGCTGCCTGTCGCGCTGGGAGAGGCTGTCCGGCCCGCCGGTCTGCACGCCGCTGGCGCGCATCGTGTCCATAAAATCACGCATCGTCAGCTTTTCACGGATAGTGGCTGGTGAATAACGCTCGCCGCGCGGATTGAGCGCGGCGGCCCCTTTCTCCAGCACCTCCGCCGCCAGCGGAATATCGGCGGTGATCACCAGATCGTCCGCGCTGCACAGGCGTACGATCTCATTATCGGCCACATCAAAGCCGGCCGGTACGCGTAAGGAACGGATAAAACGGGACGGTGGCACGCGCAGGTTCTGATTCGCCACCAGCGTCAGCGGCATCTGTACGCGCTCGGCAGCACGAAACAGGATCTCTTTAATCACATTCGGACACGCATCGGCATCCACCCAAATCGCCATCTTCTCTCTCCGGCATAGAACAGGCGGCTATTGTCGCCTGCTTTTCGCCCCAGGCAAAGTCGCAGATGGTGCCGACGCTTTAATGCTGCGTAAAAAACCGCGATAGGCTAAAGTTCCACAATCATAACAAAGCCTAAGAGAGGGACGTGATGGAGAAGAAAATCGGTTTTATCGGCTGCGGTAATATGGGCAAAGCCATTCTCGGCGGTCTGATTGCCAGCGGTCAGGTGCAGCCTGGCCAGATTTGGGTCTACACCCCATCACCAGACAAGGTAGCCGCCCTGCACGACCAGTACGGGATCAACGCCGCGCAAAGCGCCCAGGAAGTGGCCCAGGTGGCCGATATCGTCTTCGGCGCGGTGAAGCCGAACATGATGGTGAAAGTCCTGAGCGACATCACCTCCAGCCTCAATAAAGAGACGCTGGTGGTCTCTATCGCGGCAGGCATCACCCTCGATCAGCTGGCGCGCGCGCTGGGCCATGACCGTAAAATCGTCCGCGCCATGCCTAACACGCCGTCGCTGGTAAAAGCGGGCATGACCTCCATCACCCCTAACGCGCTGGTGACCGCCGAAGAGGTTGCCGATGTCGTCAATATTTTCCGCTGTTTCGGGGAAGCCGAAGTGATTGCCGAGGCGATGATCCACCCGGTGGTGGGCGTCAGCGGTTCAGCACCCGCCTACGTGTTTATGTTTATCGAAGCGATGGCAGATGCTGCAGTGCTGGGCGGGATGCCGCGTGCGCAGGCCTATAAATTTGCAGCGCAGGCGGTAATGGGCTCCGCCAAAATGGTGCTGGAAACCGGAAAACATCCGGGCGAGCTGAAAGATATGGTCTGCTCTCCGGGCGGCACAACCATTGAAGCGGTGCGGGTGCTGGAGGAGCGCGGTTTCCGGGCAGCGGTCATTGAAGCCATGAACAAGTGCATGGAAAAGTCAGAGCTGCTGAGTAAATCCTGATCGACAGCCGGACGTCAGGCGGCCACTTCGGTACGGTTACGTCCGGCATTTTTTGCCTTATAGAGCGCAATATCCGCCGCTTTCAGCCATTCCTGATAATGCACCATTGACGTCGTGAGCGGCGCAACACCGACGCTGATGCGGAGCTTTACCTGCGGAGCACCCGGCAGGTGCAGTTCCGCCAGCCGTTCATGGACCCGCGACATCGCCGCAATGGCGTTTTCCGCAGGCGTCCCGCTCATGATCACCGCGAACTCATCGCCGCCAAAGCGGCCAATCATATCGCTGGCGCGTAACGTCAACTGTAGCTGGCGGGTCACGGCGATAATCGCCTGATCGCCTACATCATGGCCCCAGGTGTCATTAATGCCTTTGAAGTGATCGATATCGATCAGCAGGATCGTGGCGCTCCGGTGATAACGACGACAGTTTTCAAATTCCGTACGCAGCAACACTTCCCAGTGACGGCGGTTATATACCCCTGTCATCCCATCCAGGGTACTCATCAACTCAAGACGGCGCTTATGTTCCACCAGACGGCTGGTTGTACGGAAACTGACCCAGGCAAACAGCATCGGATAACCAATGATCCCTGGCAGCGCGAGCCAAATCTCAAGCGGGGTGCTGAGGAAGCCTGCCGGAATGTGCATCAGTTGCAGGGTAACCAGCGCCGCCAGCGCGGTCATCAATGCCCCTGTGCCATAGAGCCTCAGCCCCCCCACGCCCATCAGGTTCATGCTCATCATCATAACCAGTGCCGCGGTGGGCATGGCATTAACGCCCATCAGCCCAATCCACACCCCGGCCATAATGGAATCGACTTTGAGGTTAAACATCTCATTGTGGTAGGGATCGGCAGAACGCATCGCCAGTTGCCAGGCCAGATGGGGCCAGACAAAGACCCAGCCAACCAGCAAAAGCCACCAGACGCCGTTGACCGATTGCGTGGTCAGCACGCTGGCAACAGGGAAAAACAGAAAAGCCAGACCCGCCGCACGCGGGAGCCGTAAACGACGGGCCAGACGAATTCCTGAGCGATGATGCTCATCCGCCGAAAGCGCCAGATTTATTCCTTCCCGGGCATAGACTTTGTTGTAAATGTTTTCATCATTCATGGTCATTGGGAACACTCAAAAGCATTTTCCCAAATTATAGAAAGGCTTATCTGGCGCTAAGTATGATATTTCGGGTGAGCCAAACGGAACGCTCACCCTTTTGAACTAGCCGGTTTTCTTCAGGCAGGCGCTCATGAACTTACTCCGATCGTCCCCTTTGAGGGATTGTTGGGTCGCCTGGGAGTTGCATTCACGCATCCTTTGTTGTTGCGGCGTCAGGCTTTTTTCGTTGGGTTTAGAGGAGGCGTTTTTCAGGCAATCGCTCATGTAGGTCTTACGGGAGTCGCCCTTCAGGTCCTGGGCGGTCGCCTGCTGATTACAGGTGGTCATACGTTGCTGTTGCGGTGTGAGCGGCTGATCTTGCGCCCCCGCCGGAGCAAGTGAGAACAGGCCAAGGAGCAGGGTCGCCAGTAGTGTGATTTTCATAGCACTTTCCTTCTGTGAATGATCTCCTTAAGTCTGGTTCGTACTGCTAAAAAAACCACCCGCACCTTTGGGATAATTTCGCACGGCGTTTATTTCGGCGTCGCCCATTCCGTCGCTAATAAGCAGAATAATATGTTGGACCAGTGGCTGGGTGATATCCCGATAGCGCGGTCGATGCGCCATTTTCAGCATAGATTGTGGGGGTAAACAGCAGGCGGGAAGTCATGCAATATAAAGTACGCTCTGTTTCACTTATTTTTTCCAGTCCGGAATAGATAAAAATAAAACAGAGCGATGACAGGCAACCGGGGTGACGGTTCTTTGACAACAACTCAGGTCAAATAACCGGTCAACTGCGCGGGTGCCGTAGCAGCTTTTTTACGTATTGCTGCAGCATCTCGCTGTCCTCGGCCGGAACCTGAGCATCTGGCCTCGCCTCATCCAGCGCGCCTTCAACGCTTGCAATCAGCGCCTGTTGATCGCTTTGCGCCATCTGCCTTAGCAGGGCAGTAACCACTATTTCCAGCGCCTCAACCTGAACCACCAGCTCTTTTGACTCTTCTTCCTTTTCTGCCAGCTTAACTAACAACTCTGCAATAAGATTTTTCACAGTGCTATTTCCTTATCAAGTTTTTTCCGACGTTATCATTATGATTGAGACTTGCAAAGTGGGTAAAAGTACTATTTTTAAGCAAACCCCACACCGCTCATAAATTAGTTTCCATACGACCGGGAAAAATGAGACTTAAATTAAATTTTGCTTTTCCTGTGTAGCCTGAATTAAAAACAAGAACCGCCATTTCACATAAATGATAATGGCGGCCAGATCACAATATATTATATAGCTACATTAAGAGCGGCGGACTTCCTGCCGGCGGCGCTGGCGCATTGCCCACGCCAGTTGCAGGATGTTTACCAGCACCACCACGGCGGTGGCGGCAAATACCCAGCGGAAACCGGCCATCGCCGAGACCGCGGCCCCCATCAACGGACCGGCAACATTCCCCAGATACATAAACGACTGGTTATAACCGAAGATTCGCCCGGTGACCCGATCGCTGGAGTACTTAATCAGCAGGGTCTGCACGGCGGGCAGCATGGCGCCATCCGCAAAGCCAAGTAAAAAGCGCAGCACGCCCAACTGCAACGGAGTGGTGACAAAGGACATGGCGAAAAAGAGCACCACCGCCACGATAAGCGTCGCCATCAAAATACGCCCGGTGCCGATGCGGTCCCCGAGCTTGCCCAGACGTGGGGCGGACATCAATGCGGAGATGCCCGGCACCGCAGCAATCATCCCGCTGAGGAAGGCGATGTTATTACTCTCGGGTGCCATCGACTGAATAAAGAGCGCGAGGATCGGCCCCACCGAGCCGTTGCAAAGCTGGATAACCATGGTGGTGATGAACAGGCTGATCATCAGCCCCGGATAAGGGAGCGAGGCAAATACCGCCTTGCCGCTCAGCCGCTCCGCCTTGCTGACGGTGGGGCGAGCCCCCTCTTTAATCAGAAACAGCGTTACCAGAAAACTTACCATCAGCAGGACCGCCGTGATCAGGAACACCGCGCGCAGACCTACATGGTCTGCCAGAAAACCGCCCATCAGCGGGCCGCCGATCACGCCGCTGATTTGCGCCGTCGACAGAGTACTGATGGCCCAGCCGCTGCGCTCCCGGGGAACCTGGGACGCCACCAGCGCTATCGCGTTTGGAATATAGCCGGAGGTCAGGCCCATCAGTGCACGCAGCAGGAACAGCTGCCAGACATTAGTCGCAAAGGCCTGAAGCAGGATCGCAATCGCCATCCCCAGCGAGGCGCGCAGCAGCATCAGCTTGCGCCCTTTGCGATCTGCAAGGCTACCCCACATGGGCGAGACGATGGCCGAGACCAGAAAGGTGACGCTGAAGGTCAGGCCCGACCACATCGACAGCGCTTCGTGGGAAGAGACGCCCAGCTGGGACACGTACAGCGGCAAAAAGGGTAAAATCTGGCTAATGGCAAGGCCGGTGAAAAAACAACCGAACCAGACCGAAATGAGGTTAACTTTCCAGGATTCCATAGGCGGGTACTGTCTTCATATTACGTAAATTCGTTATCAGATTAGCAAGTTACCTTTCACCGGACGTTGTCAGAGATGCGCCCAGCGTCTCTTTGGGGTTTTATCTTCCCAGTCATCATATTTGTGAAATATGTCACATATTTTCGCCTTTTTGCTGGTGATTTATGCTTTGCGGGCAGTAGCCAAATCCCCGTATCCCAAGGTGAAAGTGGTTAGCATGGGCGGCGTTATAGTCCGGGCCGAGGGCGTTACCAAAATAGCCGCAGCTGGCACTGAGTAGCGCACGCAGCCAGGGTTCGGTGGAGGCACTCTTCCAGCCGCGCAAGACCGAAATTCGCTGACCGTTTTCCAGGGTAAAGCCGCTGATATCCAGCGCCTCGGCGGTGGCATGCTCGCTGCGCCGGGCGTTGGCGCGGTGATAGATATTGCGGCAGGCAAAGCTGCCGAAATGGTCAATGCGCGACAGACCGCTGCCCATCATGGTTTCGGTGATGGGCCGGGCCTGCTGGTTGACGAACAGCGCCGAGCTGAGCGCCAGCGGGCAGCTGGCAAGAAAACTGCTGCTAAGACTGACGGGGCCAAAACTACGCACGCGCACCACATCACTCAGCGGACACTCTCCCGTAGTGTCGGCCACCGCCTGGGTGCGGATCAGCTGACGCGCATTGGCCTGCGCCAGCAGCACATCACAATGCTCAGGCGTCAGGCGACGGAGCTTAAACTGGGTCAGGGTGCCGGGGGGATCCTCAAGCGTGAGCGGTGCAAACGGGTTGTAATAAGACGGCAGCCAGCGGTAGCCCGCAATGGCCGCGGCGATGATAACAAGACAGATAATCAGGCTTTTCCCTTTCACTCATCCTCCTGAAACGATGTGCCAAAACATTATGGCAGAAGGCGGCGAATCCCGCCGGGCATCGTGATATGGTAAGCGTTTTGAGTCAGAGTGGATGAGTGTACGTGATGGCGAAGTTGCGGGTAGGTATTGTCTTTGGGGGAAAATCAGCAGAGCACGAAGTGTCGCTGCAATCGGCCAAAAATATCGTTAACGCGATTGATAAGAGCCGCTTTGAGGTCGTGCTGCTGGGCATTGATAAACAGGGTCAATGGCACATTAACGACGAGCAGGGCTATCTGCTTAACGCCGACGATCCGGCGCATATAGCGCTGAATCCGTCTGAGGTCAGCGTTGCCACCGTGCCGGGTGTGACGAAGGGCCAGCTTATCGATGCCGGTACCGGACAGTCGCTTTCACAGCTCGATGTCATTTTCCCGATTGTCCACGGCACGCTGGGTGAAGATGGCTCCCTGCAGGGGATGCTGCGCATGGCGAACCTGCCGTTCGTCGGCTCCGATGTCCTCGGTTCCGCCGCCTGCATGGATAAAGATGTCACTAAACGCCTGCTGCGTGACGCCGGCCTGAACGTGGCGCCGTTTGTTACCCTGACCCGCGCCAACCGCGAGCAGCACACCTTTGCCGATCTGAGCGCCCGCTTTGGCCTGCCGCTGTTTGTCAAACCGGCGAACCAGGGCTCCTCCGTTGGCGTGAGCAAGGTGAACAGCGAAGCGCAGTTCAGCGAAGCGGTACGTCTGGCGTTCACCTTCGATCATAAAGTGGTGGTTGAGCAGGGAATTAAAGGGCGTGAGATTGAGTGCGCGGTGCTGGGCAATGATTTTCCGCAGGCCAGTACCTGCGGCGAAGTGGTGCTGAACAGCGACTTCTATTCCTACGACACCAAGTACATTGATGACAAGGGTGCGCAGGTGGTGGTACCCGCGGCGCTGGATGCTGACGTTAACGACGCGATCCGCGCAATTGCCATCGAAGCCTATCAGGCGCTGGGCTGTCGCGGTATGGCGCGCGTCGACGTCTTCTTAACGGCGGACAACCGCGTGGTGATCAATGAGATCAACACCCTGCCCGGCTTCACCAACATCAGCATGTACCCGAAACTGTGGCAGGCCAGTGGCCTCAGCTACCCGAATCTGATCACCCGCCTGATTGAGCTGGCGCTGGAGCGACATGCCGCTGACAGCGCCCTGCAGATTTCAGTAAACGGTTAATCCGCGTCGTTCGCCGTCGTCTCTTCCGGGCGACGGCGAATAATAAACCCCGCCAGCCAGAAGCTGACAACCCAGGTCACCAGCCCCACCGCATAAGTCTGCCAGCCCTTCGCTTCGAAGCCCAGCAGCCCCACCACCCCATTCAGAATAAAGATAAGCCCAATAGCAAAGGCGTAGAAATGCCAGTCACGGCGAATTTTGGCAGGCAGTTTCATGGTCGCTCCAGAAGAAAAAATCTATCCTCGCACAGATTTGTCCCCAGGTCTGCGGCCTATGCGGAAAATCTGAAAAGTGGGCAGGATTTCACTTAAGTAAAAAATCTGTGATGCGCGGCAGAATTCGGCAAACCAGGAGAATTCTCTGGGCTAAATTACCATCATTCCGATATTGACAACGGTCATGAGCTGTCAAACTTGACGTGTACAACAGGCACATAGCCAGTCAGAACACTCGGAGGTATGTATGGCAGATTTTACGATGTCAAAGCCCATCTTCAACACCAGGCAACCAAAAACCTCCACGGCAGGAAATATTGCATACGCGCTGTTTGTGCTGTTCTGCTTCTGGGCTGGCTCACAGCTGCTGAATATTCTTGTGCATGCACCCGGCGTCTATGAGCACCTGATGCAGGTTGAAGAGAGCGGTCGCCCGCGCGTTGAGATTGGGCTCGGCGTCAGCACCGTCTTCGGGTTGATCCCCTTCCTTGTCGGGCTCATGGTGTTGGGCGCCGTTGCCCTCTACGTGCGCTGGCGCCGTTATCGCTAGTTGAGCGCCATGCATTTTGCCCGGCGATCGTCAACGCGCTGGGCAAACCAGGCTGTCGTCAGATTGCGGGTGATTTTCGGGCTCTCAAGCTGGATCCCCGGCAGCATCGCTCTCGGTAGCGCCTTACCGCTCTTCTGCTCCGCCAGTTTAAATACCTGCTGATAGAGCTCGGTTTTCTCAAACGCAAAGCTGTCGCCCTTCTCCAACTGCCGACGGATCTCACTGTCGCTCATGTCCAGCTTGCCTGAAAGCATGCGCACCGCCAGCTCCGTCTTCCCTGCGTTACTGCTGCCATAGGCGATCAGATCGCCATCCAGGGCCAGCTTCACCCCACTGGCGCGGCTGACGGCATTCTGGAACGCCGCATTGCGGCTCGCATACCAGCCCGCGTTAAAGTCAGCAAAGCGGTAGAGCGGCACCGTATAGCTGGCGGGGTAGTTCAGCAGATGGTAAGTGCCGAACCACAGGCCGCCGCGCAGGGAGAAGACCTCCTGGCGAACCGTGTTCTCGATTTTCCACGGATAGCCGTCGGTATGCTTTTCGGCAAAGGCGATACTGACCTGCATTGGACCACCGGTATGCACCGGATTCAGGGAGCCAAACAGGGTCTGCCCCATCGGCACCGTACCGATCATATCGTCGAAGATGGCGCTGAGCTGCTTCTCGGTTTTCACCGTATCCAGCCGCTCGCTGTAGCTCTTGCCGTTTGGCGATTTGATCTTCAGTGCCGTGTGGACCAGAAACACCGGGATGTGCAGTTTTTCGGCGCGACGATCGATCTCCTTCCAGGCGATTTTATTCAGCCCCGGCACCGCCGGATCGGACTGATACAGCGACTCCTGCTGTGCCACCGCCAGCACCGAGCAGATGTTCTCCTCGGTAGGGGCAATCTTCTGGCTCTCAAAGGTTTTCGCCAGCGCCGAGGCCCACTGGTCCCGGTCTTTTACCGTGGCGGGCATTTTTTGCCGCACCACGCTTGCCACGTCGACGGGCTTTTCGCCCTTTTTCAGCGGCGCAGCCCCTTGCTCAGCACACCCGGCCAGCACCAGGGCGGCAAGCAGGGAAAAAGGTAATGCGCGCGGTACGGTAAAAGACATAACAGCTCCCTGTATCAGCTCAGCGTATGGGTAACTTCCTGAAGATCCTGACCATCCAGCTCACGTTCAAAACTGCGTAAACGTTTATAGATGGACATCAGCTCCACCAGCGTGGTCCATGAACTGATCAGATACTGGAACGACCCGCGTACCTGACCAAACACGTTAGTAATTTGCGTCATCAGACCCAGCGTAATCGTACCGGCTACAATCGACGGGAACAGCAGGAACAAACCGAAAACGTTATCTACCTGCAGATACAGAATGCGGGCAATATTGAAATACATGTAGTGGAAATAGAGGCGGAAGTAGTTCCGGCGCACCGCGCCAAACAGCTCACGTACCGTTGGCGGCGAGGCGCGGCTGGCATCGTCTTCGCCGTAAACCAGCTCTTTACGGTAGGCGGCCTCAACGCGCTGGTTTTTGAACTCCAGCCCCGGCAGTTTGATCCCCACCACCGCCAGCAGACCGGTGCCCATCAGCGACCAGACAATCGCGGCGATCACCAGGCCATAGGGCAGATGACCCACAATCGGCAGGTCCGGCACGTGCGCCGACAGCGTGACCAGAACCGGCAGGAAGGCGATCAGGGTCATAATGGCGTTGATAAAGCTGACCCCCATATCCTCAAGCGTGGAGGCAAAGCGCATAGTGTCTTCCTGCACACGCTGGGCTGCACCTTCAATATGGCGCAGCTGCTGCCAGTGGGCCATATAGTGTTCGTTCATCGCGGTACGCCAGCGGAAGACGTAGTGGCTGACGAAGAAGTTATTCATCACACCGATAACAACGGCGATAAGCGCGATACCGAGGAATACGCCAACTTCATGATAAAACTGATTGATAGAGACTTTGTGCGGCGCGCTGAGCGCGGTCTGGATCAGGTCATAGAACGGGGCATACCAGGCGTTGACCGCCACGCCCACCTCCACCAGAAACCAGGTGACGAAGATAATCAGCGCGGTGCCGAGAATCGACCAGTACTGCCAGCGGTGCGGCGAGTAGACAAACCAGAACAGGGCAAACACCCCAACGCAGAACGCATAATAGGCATAGAAAATCAGATAGCTGCGTGACCAGAAACGTGCCGCGCTGATCGGCACATCACCCGTAGCGCCAACCAGACGCTCAAACCAGGCTCCGCCACCCGCCTGCCAGAAAATGACCGCGATCAGAGCCCAAATAAAGGCCGAGAGAAAAAAGGGTCCCGGTTTTGGGAAAAACGACTTAAACATAACGCTTCCTTCTTGTAGTTATCGCTACTGCTGTGGACGACGGATTATCAGACCTGTGGGCCCTGTATTAGTTCGCCGTCAACCGCCACCCGAGCGGAAAAGCCAATGAACCTGGCAGGTATCATAAGCGCAATGTCACAAAACAGGAGATGGGTAATAACGAAATTGTTCGTATTTACCCGCGGTTACGTTTTTCACGCTATCGTTATGCTGTTATGGCCTTTGCATTATGGTGTTTAGTAGTATAAATACGCATACTTTTTCATTCACTTCATGGATACTTTCGTTGAAACGTTGTCTGTTCCTCTCCGCCGCGCTGTTTACGGCCAGCCTCACCAGCGCGCAGGCTGTCGAGCCGATCGCCGACCCGGCTTTTGCCTCCGATGTGGTTGATCGCTACGCGAATCATATTTTTTACGGAAGTGGCGCAACGGGGATGGCTCTGGTGGCGATTGACGGCAACCAGCGCGTATTCCGCAGCTTTGGCGAAACGCGCCCGGGCAATAATATCCATCCGCAGCTCGATTCTGTGGTGCGCATCGCCTCCCTGACCAAGTTAATGACCAGTGAGATGCTGGTGAAACTGCTCGATCAGGGCGTGGTCAAGCTCAACGATCCGTTAAGTAAATATGCGCCACCGGGCGCCCGGGTGCCGACATATCAGGGCGCGCCGATTACGCTCGTCAACCTGGCTACGCACACCAGCGCCCTGCCACGCGAACAGCCTGGCGGCGCAGCCCATCGTCCGGTCTTCGTCTGGCCAACCCGCGAGCAGCGCTGGAACTGGCTGTCGACGGCCACCCTGAAATCGTCCCCGGGCTCGCAGGCCGCCTACTCGAACCTGGCGTTCGATCTGCTGGCCGATGCGCTCGGCAACGCCGCGGGCAAGCCCTATGCGCAGCTGTTCGAAGAGCAGATTACCCGCCCGCTGGGGATGAAAGATACCACCTTTACCCCCTCTCCCGATCAATGCAAACGCCTGATGGTGGCGGAAAAAGGGGCCAGCCCGTGTAATAACACGCTGGCGGCGGTCGGTAGCGGCGGGGTTTACTCCACCCCTGGCGACATGATGCGCTGGATGCAGCAGTTCCTCTCCTCTGATTTCTACGCGCGCAGCAACCAGGCCGACAGAATGCAGACCCTGATCTATCAACGCAGCCAGTTAAGCCGGGTGATCGGGATGGATGTACCAGGCCGCGCGGACGCGCTGGGTCTTGGCTGGGTCTATATGGCGCCTAAAAATGGGCGTCCTGGCATCATTCAGAAAACCGGCGGTGGCGGCGGATTTATCACCTATATGGCGATGATCCCGCAATCTAACGTGGGGGTGTTTGTGGTGGTGACGCGCTCGCCGCTCACGCGTTTCGTCAACATGAGCGACGGCGTTAACCAGCTGGTGGTGGAGCTGAGCGAGAATAAACCGCGGGTTATCCCGGCATCCTGACGCTAATATTCAGCGGGCAAGTGGTTGATTCTGACCAGTTTGCCCCTGTCCATGGTGATGTAGTTCCCCTGGCGTAACGCTGCAAGCACTTCTGCCACCACGGAACGCGAAATACGTGTGCGGCGCTGGATATAATTCATTACCCCCACCCGCATACGCAGCGTCTCATCCCACTGGGCCATATCCAGCAACGTGGAACGGATTTGACTGTACGAATTGTTGCCCACCAGCTGTTTGTCGCGGATCTCCATTACCCGGTGGTGCCAGGAGAGCCAGCAGAAGGCATCTGACCATAAACCGGCCTGCTGGATCAGATGACGGGCCCCGGATGCGGGTAACCAGAAACCAGTACAGGGGGATTGTGCCACCAGCAGGTATTCGGTGCTGCAGCCCATCATGCCGGCATTGAGCCCGAAGATATAAGGTGCGGTGACAATCTCTATCAGCAGATCGTCCTGCTGACGGTGGATACTGAGCGTGCCCGACTGCAGCACTACTGCGTTTTCATTTTCTTTATCGCAATCCTCGAAGACAGGATGCATTGCAGGAAGCGTAAATGGCGTGCTGTGCGCCACCAGGCACTGTTCAAGTCGGGAGAACTCAGAAATGGGTTTTGCATAACGGTTCATGAGATCTCAAGTCATCCTTAACTGACGCTATAACAACGGGGAGGCAAGCCTCCCCGTATCAGACATATTACCAGGTGTATTTCACACCCAGATTTGCGCCCCAGTTTTGATCGACATCACCACCACCCAGATAGGTAGCATCAGTGTATGCACTGAAGTTTTTGGTGAAGCTGAACTGGGTTCCCAGGCCTACGCGTACCGCAGAGCCTTTCACACCATTATCGATGTTGTCGCCATTAACTTTGGCATCTTCACCGGCATCGTCATAAACGTAGGCCAGTTTGAAGAACGGCGTCAGCGCCTGATCGCCGCCATAGCCGAAGGTATAACCTGCATCGATACCGGCTTCATAACGCATGCTGTCGTAAGACTGGCTTCCCACACGCAGGTCGTTGCTCAGGCGGTAGTCATCCCCAGACTGGAACAGACCGGAGATGGCTGCATATGGGGTCAGGTAACCGGCAGTGTTCGGTTTCCAGTCGTAACCCAGTTTCAGCCCAAAGCCCCAGGCGTCATTCGTGGTATTGCCATCGACATATTCACCATTGCTCATGTTCGCTGAGAGATCGTTATTGAAGCGCGAGTAGCTCAGAGAGCTATCGATGAAGACATCGTTAGCAAAGCGCGCGGCGGAATAGAGCATTGCAGTCTGGCTGTCCTGATCCACCTGACCGCTGCGGTCGCTCATATCGCCTTTCGCAAAGCCTGCTGCCGCACCGAAGATCCAGTTAGCGTTATTGCCATCAATATGGGTATCGAGGCCCACCATGATGCCGCTAACGTCCTGATCGTAATGGATAGTGCCGTTATCGCCGTCAAAATTACCGCCGAAGACGTTCACCCATGCGCCACCGTTGTCTGCCAAGCCATGACGGCTGTTGGTCAGACGGTTAGCGAGCGCATCCTGCTGCAGATGCCAGATGTTGGTGTTGGCAGATGGAATGCTCAGCGCCATGTTGGCGTAATCAGTCAGACGCTCCTGACGCAGCACTACGGTATCGCCCTGCTGCTGTGCCTGATAGGTATAAGCACCGAGATCCGCTTTATTGGCTGCGGTGAAGCTGGCCTGCGTATCGGCGTTATTATCGTAGACGCGAATAATTTCCTTATTCTTGTAGTCAGCGACAGAACCCGCGCCGGTTGCGTCATCCAGACGCACTTTATAGTTACCGGACACTTCACCGTTCACCGCCAGATGACCGTCAGAGTTCAGGGCGATCACCCCGTAATCGTAATCGGCCTGGTGGATATCATTGGTGATATAGCGAGCATTGTTAAGATCGGAATTGAACACATAATCACGGCTGGCAACATTCAGCACACCACCATCGGTCAGCACCATTTTATGAGTGTCGACCTGGCCCAGACCCAGCGCCAGTTCAGCATGGTTATCCACGGTAATGGTGTTGGCATACAGCTCCGCGGTTTCCTGAGTCAGGGTGGTCCGGCTTGCGCTGTCGAGATACAGGCTGTCGGTTGCCACAGCACCGGAATCGCCGATGTTCATGGTCGACGCGTTGGTCAGAGTGATGCTGTCAGCCAGTAAGCCGGAGTTTTCTACATTGACCTGTGAACGGTTGTTGACGGTCAGCTTGTCAATGTTGGATTGCTTACGGGTATCCCATTCGGAACCGTTATCCAGCGCGACGTTGAACAGACCGCTCTGATAAACCTGATTGCCCACCAGATGGCCATTACTGTTGAAGGTGGAGCCAGGCCAGATGCTGTTTGGCTCCAGGCTACGCCAGTCGACGCTGCTGTAGCCCAGACCATACATCTGAGAAGGTCCAATCGCCTCGACGCTGGAGACGGCTGCGCCGACCCACTTGCTGCCGTTAGTAAGGGTCAGATCCAGTTTGTCAGTACCATCCCAGCCGTTAGTGGTCGGGTTGTAGACGTTGTCAGCAGTGGTGTCGGTAGCCGGATCGCCATCTGGATAGAAGTTGTTGTCGAAGGTGCTGGTGAACAACACATCGCCGGTCAGCGTGGAGTGATCGAAGTTAGCCGTAGTCTGCATGGCGTTATCTGCGCTGCTGGCACTGACGATCAGCGCTGCATCATCCGCAGCCGTGGCGTTGCTCTCGCCGTAATCGCTTGGTTTCGCCGACTGACCGTAAAAACCGTTGGTGCCCAGATCGCTGTATGCGCCGGAGGTGACAACCGAATCTTTAACCTGCAGGGTGTTGGTAAAGACATGGCCGTTGTCTTCAATGCCGGTCACAGAATCATACGGCGTGTTATCCAGCTGGTGATAGCCCTGAGTCAGGTTGATACCGGCCACGCGGGAGTTGTTTTGAATAACGATGTCAGATTCTACGTCGAGGGTAATGGCATTGCCCAGCGCGTAAGTATCCCAGTAACGGGTGGTTGTGTTGGTACCCTCAACGACGTCATACGCGTAGTGCTCGTAGGTATCATTGATGGTTGAATTGTCGACATTCAGACTAAAACGATCGTACTGGTTATGCGTTGTACCATCTGCATTCAAACCGCCAGCACATTCGGTGGTCATGCAACCGGAGGTGATCATACCGTTGACTGTGCTGTTGGAAATTGACAGCGAATTGGCATGCCCGCCCGCACCATCATCAAGGTAATACGTTGAGATAACGCCGTTTACTGTCGACTTGTTAATGACAGGATAGATATCGTTGTCATGTGTCGCACTGGAGTAATTCCAGTCGGTGTAGCCGTTATACCAGGCGGAGGTAGACGTATTATCATATCCAAAGGTGTTATAAGTGCTACCAGAAATATCTTTTGCATTGGCCTGAGAAGCGATAGCCAGCGTGCAGGCTAATGCAAGTTGAGATACAACAAATTTCTTTTTCCATGTTTGCATTGGGTCATCCCTCCTCAGGGACGTAAGCAAGTTTGTCCGTAAATACAGTGCAAATATATTGCGAGGAGAATTATGCAGTCCCTGAAGAAAATAGTTCAATGAATGCAGCAATTATGTCCGAAAACAGACAATATAAGCCACGCACTTTTTAAAATATAAAAAATAATAATAAAAAGCATAAATAACAGCAGCTTAAATTCATTCGAAAGAAAAGAAACACAAGGCGAAAGATCATCGGGAATTATTAAATAAAAGCGAACAAGAAATATAATATATAAATGATAAGAGCGTTTATAAAAAACAATGAGAAGGATTAAGATATTACCAGGGATACCTATATCCAGGTTCTATTAATTATCGCGAGACTTTATAATGTAAACTTATTTCAGGGTGTAAAATATAAAGCCATAAATAATACCGCTCCCACCGCCCAGCATTCTCTACCTAAACGACAACTTTAGTAAAACAGTCCGGCTGCATTTCAGGTACACTGTTCCTCTTCGATTCACTACCTCAGGCATATCATGACCGATTTAATTGCTCGTCCCCGTCGCCTGCGCAAAACCCCGGCGTTGCGCGCATTATTTGAAGAGACAACCCTGTCCCTGAACGATCTGGTGTTGCCGATTTTTGTTGAAGAAGAGATCGACGACTACAAAGCCATCGACGCCATGCCAGGCGTGATGCGCATTCCTGAGAAGCATCTGGCGCGCGAAATCGAACGCATTGCTAACGCAGGCATCCGCTCAATCATGACCTTCGGGATCTCCCACCATACCGATGCCACCGGCAGCGATGCCTGGAAAGAGGACGGTCTGGTGGCGCGTATGTCGCGCATCGCCAAACAGGCGGTGCCAGAGATGATCGTTATGTCCGACACCTGCTTCTGCGAATATACCTCCCACGGCCACTGCGGCGTGCTGTGCGATCACGGCGTGGATAACGATGCCACCCTGGAGAACCTGGGCAAACAGGCCGTCGTGGCTGCCGCCGCAGGCGCTGACTTTATCGCGCCATCTGCCGCAATGGATGGCCAGGTGCAGGCCATTCGCCAGGCGCTGGACGCCGCGGGCTTCACCGATACCGCAATCATGTCCTACTCCACCAAATTCGCCTCCTCCTTCTACGGTCCGTTCCGTGAAGCGGCGGGCACCGCGCTGAAAGGCGATCGCAAAACCTACCAGATGAACCCGCTCAACCGCCGCGAAGCGATCCGTGAATCGCTGCTCGACGAAGCGCAGGGTGCTGACTGCCTGATGGTGAAACCGGCTGGCGCGTATCTGGATATCCTGCGCGATATTCGCGAGCGCACCGAGCTGCCGCTGGGCGCCTATCAGGTGAGCGGCGAGTACGCGATGATCAAATTCGCCGCCCAGGCGGGGGCGATCGACGAAGAGAAAGTGATCCTCGAAAGTCTGGGGGCGATCAAGCGCGCCGGCGCGGATCTGATCTTCAGCTACTTCGCGCTGGATCTGGCCGAGAAGAAAATTCTGCGTTAATCCGTATTGCCGGGTGGCGGCTTCGCCTTACCCGGCCTACGGGCCCACAACACAAGCTTCACTCCTCTGCAATACAATCGACATCTGGCGCTTCTACTGTCTCAGCAGAACAGGAGGAGGAGCCACCATGTTTAGTCTCGACAGCGTTCTCGATGATCTTTGGCCGCAGGCAAAACCTGCACCCTGGCAAAAAAACCTGTTAAAGAAGCTCTTACACGAAGAGGAGTTTCAGCAGTTTGCCGCCGACCACCGTCACCTGAAAGGGCTCGATATGGTGGAACAGGTTCTGGAGCATCTTGATATCCTCTGTACCATTCCGGCTCACGACCTCGAACAGATACCCGCCCACGGCCCGCTGATTGTTATCGCGAACCACCCCACCGGTACGCTGGACGGGCTGGCGCTGCTGTATGCCATCTCCCGCGTACGCCGGGACGTGAAAGTGGTGACCAACCGCATGCTGACGCATCTGGCGCCGTTAAGCTCGCTGTTTATTCCGGTGGATAATATGGGCGGACGGACAGGGAAATCGTCGTTCGCCCTGATGGAGCTGCACCTGCAAAATGGTGGGGTACTGATCTTCTTCCCGGCCGGGGAAGTCTCCCGCCCCACGCGCACCGGGATCCGCGATAAAAAGTGGCAACCCGGCTTTATCAAGCTGGCGGGCAAATTCCGCGCCCCGCTGCTGCCGGTCCATATCCACGCCCGCAACAGCCTGCTGTTTTATGCGAGCACCCTGCTCTCTCCAGACCTGTCGATGCTGCTGCTGATGCAGCAGATGTTTCGCCGTCGCCACAGCCGCCTGCCGGTGAAAATCGGTCAGCAGATCGGCTGGCACCACTGGTACAGCCCTACGCTCTCCGCCCGGGAGATGGCCGAGCAGTGCCGCCAGCACGTGCTGCGTCTCGGCAAAGGGCTGCCGGGCGTGTTCAAAAGTGAGTCCGCCATTGCCCGCCCGGAAGATCGTGCGATCCTGAAGCGCGAGCTGGCGCAGGCGGAGTGTCTGGGCACCACCGCCGATGGCAAAAGCATCTATCTGTGGCAGCGCAACGGCCAGGAAGAGGCGCCGATCCTGCGCGAGCTGGGCCGCCTGCGGGAAATTGCTTTTCGCGCCGTGGCCGAAGGCAGCGGTAAACGACGCGATACCGATCGCTATGACGATGACTATCTGCACCTGATTTTATGGGATGACGACGATCTGGAGATTGTCGGCGCCTACCGCTTTATGCCCACCGCCTTGCAGGGACGAGATGCGCTCTACAGCCACAGTCTGTTTCACTACGGCGACGACATGGAGGAGATCCTGGAGCACGGGATTGAACTGGGGCGCAGCTTTATTCAGCCGCGCTATTGGGGACGGCGCGGGCTCGACTACCTGTGGTCCGGGATTGGCGCGTATCTGGCGCGCTATCCGCACTACCGCTACCTGTTCGGGCCGGTCTCCATCTCTGGGGGATTACCGCCTGCGGCGCGGGATCTGCTGGTGGCCTTTTACCGGCTCTGGTTCCCGGCCACTCATCCGCTGGCGACCTCGCGCCGACCGTATCCCGCCTCATTGCCCGACGTGCTGGCGCAGTTTAGTGGCGAAGATTATGTGGAGGATCTGACCCGGCTGAAGTCACTGCTTGGTAATCTGGGGTGCGGCATCCCGCCGCTGTACAAGCAATATTCCGAGCTGTGCGAGCCCGGCGGCGTGCAGTTTATCGATTTTGGCAGCGACCCGGCGTTTAACAACTGCGTGGACGGGCTGGTGCTGGTGGATTTGTGTTATCTGAAAGCCAGCCGTTATCAGCGGTATATCGAAGCCCATTTGTAGCGCCCGGTGGCGGCTTCGCCTTACCGGGCCTACGGGTGCCTCTGTCATGGGGCACGATAAAATGGTTTATCCCCTAAAATCGTTGCCCGATGCATTATCCGCCGCTGCGGCAGGTAATCGGCATTGGCGTAATGCTGGGTCACCCGGTTATCCCAGATCGCCAGATCGTTCTCCTGCCAACGCCAGCGCACCTGGAACTCAGGCTTAGTGATATGCGCAAACAGGAACCCCAGCAGCGCCTCGCTCTCTTTCTCGCTCAGGTCAACAATCCGCGTGGTGAAGCCTTCGTTGACAAACAGCGCCTGTTTGCCGCTCACCGGATGGGTGCGCACCACCGGGTGCAGCAGCGGCGGGTGTTTTGCAACGGCCTCGCGCCAGCGCTGGTGCTCCTCTTCCGTTTTACGGTACTTATACTCCGGGAACGATTTTTTGAAATCGTGCTCCGCCCGCAGGCCGCTCAGCAGCTGTTGTAACGGGGCGGATAACGCCTCGAAGGCGGCAATGCCGCTGGCCCACAACGTATCCCCTCCGCTCTCCGGCAGCCGTTTCGCCGCAAGGATCGCCCCGGCGGGCGGGGTCTCGATAAAGGTGACATCGGTGTGCCAGTTGTCGTTATCCGGTGGATTATCGTTATGGGTATCCAGCACGATGATCTCCTCCACGCCCTCGGCATGGGGATAGACCGGGTGAATATGCAGATCGCCAAACCGCAGCGCCAGGGCGCGCTGCTGCTGGGGCGTCACCGCCTGCTCGCGCAGGAATACCACCTGATGGCGCAGCACCGCGTGATAGAGCTGCTCAAACTGGTTATCGCTTAATGGGCGGGTCACATCCAGGCCGGAAATCTGTGCGCCAATGTACGGCCCCAGCGGGGTAATGGTCAGACGTTCACTCATTGTATCTCTCCATGCCAGGGCGTCAGGCGACGCTGTAGCGCGCGCAGCCCCAGTTCTAATCCGAAGGCGATCACGGCGATCACCGCGATCCCTGCCAGTACCACGTCCGTCGCCAGGAACTCCCCCGCCGACTGGACCATAAAGCCTAATCCGCGCGTGGCGGCGATCAGCTCAGCCGCCACCAGCGTTGACCAGCCGACGCCGAGGCCGATGCGCAGCCCGGTCAGGATCTCCGGCAGCGCGCCGGGCAAAATCACAAACCACAGCACCTGGGCACGGCTGGCCCCCAGCGACTGCGCCGCACGGATCCGCACCTGTTGGGCGCTTTTAACCCCCGCCACCGCCGACATCGCCACCGGGGCGAAAATCGCCAGGTAGATCAGCAGGATCTTTGAGGTCTCGCCGATGCCAAACCAGATCACCATCAGCGGTAAATACGCCAGCGGCGGCACCGGACGATAAAGTTCGATCAGCGGATCGAGAATGCCCCGCACCGTCGGGCTTAAACCCATCGCGATGCCCACCGGGATCCCGACGATCGTCGCCGCCAGCAGCGCCACCAGAATGCGCCCCAGGCTGGCCGCCAGATGCTGCCACAGGGTGGCATCCATAAACCCCTGCGGACCGGCGATGGTAAAGAGTTTCACCAGCACCTGGCCCGGCGGCGGCAGGAACAGCGGGCTTATCCACTGTGCCGCCGCCACTGCCCACCACACCGCAAGCAACACCAGCAAGGTGGTGACGCTGAGCGTCAACGAGCGGGAAAAGGGCCAGCGCAGGGTCAGCCGTTTGCGCGCGGTTTTGTCATTCACCACAATGCTCATGAGAAGGCCTCCCGCTGTTCAAACACGCGGCTCAGCACATATTCGCGCCGGGCAATAAAATCGGGGTCCGACTTGATGCTGCGCACCGGCTCTCCCGCCACGAAGCGGCGGGCAAAGTTGAGCGGCAGACGCTCCAGCACCCGGCCCGGCCCCGGCGAGAGCAGCACCAGTTCGGTGGCCATAAACACCGCTTCTTCGATGTCGTGAGTGATAAGTAGCACCTGCTTGCCGGTCTCATGCCACAGGCGCAGCAGCAGGGTTTGCATCTGCTCGCGGGTAAAGGCGTCCAGCGCGCCGAAGGGTTCATCCAGCAGCAACAGTTTCGGATTGGCTGCCAGCGCCCGGGCGATACCGACGCGCTGACGTTGCCCGCCGGAGAGCTGCCAGATAAAGCGTTTTTCCGCCCCCTCCAGCCCCACCTTTTTCAGCATGTCGCGGGCAATCGCCAGCCGTGCTTCCCGTGATTCGCCCACCAGCTGCAGGCCGAAGGCGACGTTCTCCTGCACGTTACGCCAGGGCAGCAACCCTTCGTTCTGAAAGACCACACCGCGCTCGGCACCGGGTCCTACTACCTTTTTCCCTGCCAGCTGGATAGCGCCATGCTGATAAGGTACAAACCCGGCGATCAGATTCAGCAGCGTGGTCTTCCCGCAGCCGGACGGGCCGAGCACCACCAGCAGCTCGCCGCTGTCCAGCGTCAGGTTGATATCCTCCAGCGCATGCTTGCCAGCGTAATCGGCGTAGAGACTTGTAATATTCAGCATCCGGCCCTCCTTACTTCACAAAGCGATCGGTCACGTACTGGCTGTAGTCCGCCGCCACCGCGGGCACTTTGCCCTGCTCTTTCAGGAAGCCTGCGGTATCAACAATCGCTTTATTCACCGGGCCTGACAGCTGCTGCAGCTGCTGGGCAGGCGTCAGGTAGGTATTGCCTTTTACCAGACCCGGCACATCGGCTTCCGGCATCCCGCTCAGGCGGGCCAGTTTTTCGAGGTTAGCGGGCTGTTTCAGCCATTCATCCGGGTTGGCAATGTAGGGCTGCTGAGCGTCGATGGCGCTTCTGGCGAAGGCTTTCACCACCTCCGGGTGTTTCTCGGCGAAGTCTTTACGCACCACCCACACGTCCAGGGTTGGCGATCCCCACTGGCCCACCTGGGCGGAGTCGGTCAGCACGCTGCCGTCCTTTTGCAGTTCGTTTACCGCCGGGGACCAGACATAAGCTCCGTCAATATCGCCACGCTGCCAGGCGGCGATGATCGCCGGGGGTTGCAGGTTGATGATCTCCACCTGCCCCGGCTTGATCCCCCAGTGTTTCAGGGCGGCGAGGAGGCTGTAATGGGTGGTGGAGATAAAGGGCACCGCGATGCGTTTGCCGATCAGATCGTCTGGCTTCGTGATGTTTTTCTTCACCACCAGCGCTTCGGAATTACCGAGCTGCGAGGCCAGCAGGAAGACTTCAATCGGCACCTGCTGACTGGCGGCGACCGCCAGCGGGCTGGAACCGAGATTGCCAATCTGCACGTCGCCGGAGGCCAGCGCCCGCACGATGGCCGCGCCGCTGTCGAACTTACGCCAGTCCACGTTGGCGCCGCTCGTTTTCTCAAAGGTTTTATCCGCCTGGGCCACTTTTGCGGGCTCAGCGGAGGTTTGATACGCGACGGTGACATCTATCGCCTGCGCCTGGAATACCCACAGCGCCAGGGCGCCGAGTAATGAAAAACGCGATGAAATTGCCATGGTGTCTGCTCCCCTCTGTTGTTATGGAGGCAGTATTTCCGCGGCGAGAATTTTGATAAAGGAATTAAAAAGCATCGTTAATGCCGAATCGTTTTTAGAAAAAAAGCGGCAATAGATAGTGAATTTTGTGCGATCTACCGTGCCCGGCGGCGCTGCGCTTGCCGGGCCTACAAGAGCCGTAGGCCGGGTAAGGCACTGCCAGCAATATTGCAATTTTGTTACATCCGTTACATAACCGCAGCCGCACAATTGCCAGCCCTCCATTGACAGGCATCATAGGCGGATAACTTCGCAAAGGTATCTGAGATGATCAAAGTGGTGCTGGTGGACGATCACGTGGTGGTACGTTCCGGGTTCGCCCAGCTGTTAAATCTGGAAGACGATCTGGTGGTGGAAGGCCAGTACAGCAGCGCCGCAGAGGCCTGGCCCACCCTTAGCCGCGAGGCCATCGACGTGGCGGTGCTCGACGTCGCCATGCCCGATGAGAACGGCCTGAGCCTGCTTAAGCGCCTGCGCCAGCAGCGCCCGGGCTTTCGCGCCATTATCCTCAGCATCTACGACACTCCCGCCTTTGTGCAGAGCGCGCTGGACGCCGGGGCCAGCGGCTATCTCACCAAGCGCTGCGGCCCGGAAGAGCTGGTCCAGGCGGTACGCTCCGTGGGCATGGGCGGCCACTATCTGTGCGCCGATGCGGTCAAAGCCCTGCGCGGCGGCGAGCCGGTGTCTCAGGCGCTGGCGGTGCTGACCCCGCGCGAGAAAGAGGTGTTCGAGCTGCTGGTCCAGGGCAAAAGCGTGAAGGAGATTGTCTTCCAGCTTGAGCTCAGCCACAAAACTGTCCATGTCCATCGCGCCAACGTGTTGGGCAAACTGCAGTGCAACAGCACTATCGAGCTGGTGCACTTTGCCCTCGATCACCAGCTGCTGACCGGCCACTGATGCGGCGCTCCCTGCGGCACCTCATCCTCTCGCTGTTTATTATGCTGGCCTGGGGCACCGGCTGGCTGATGCTGTGGACGCTGAGCTTTTACCTCACCCGCAACGGGCAGCAGGCGGCGCTGTTTTTGCCTCAGGGCGTCTATCTGGCGCTGCTGATCGTGCTCTCGCGCCGCTTCTGGCCAGCGCTGATCCTCCCTCCGCTGGCGGCGATGTTCTGGCTGCACGAGGAACAGCTGCTGACCCATCACCTGATGCTGGTGGTGCCCCTGGTGGGCACCGTCAGTGCGTGGCTGGCGCAGCACTACTGGCACCGCTATCCCCTCTACTGGCAGCGCCTGTCGCTGCTGATCGCGGCAGTGACCCTTAATGCCCTGCTCCAGACCCTGATCCTGGCGCCGTTCCTTGAAAGCCCGGCCACGCTGCTGGTGCTGGCCTCCTTTACCGGCGGGGTGCTGCTGACGCCGTTCGTCTACCTTGTGTTTGAGTTTTTGCGCCAGCAGCATCGCTACCATCTGCTGGGGCTCGATACCAGCAACCCGCCGCTGCGCACCTCGCTTATTATCTGGTGCAGCCTGTTTTTTATTATCGGCATCGGCACCCAGATGGTGCTCTCCCCGTCCCTGGAGCGGCTGCTGCTGATTGTGGTGTTTCTGCCCAACGTGGTGATGGCGTGGAAGTTCGGCTGGCAGGGGGGCGTGCTCTCCGGGCTGCTGGGCAGCATGATGATCACCATTGCCCGTCAGGTCGGCGTAGGGTTCAGCGATCTGCTGGAGCTGGAAATTTTTCTCGCCACCCAGTCGCTGCTGGGGATTGGGCTGGGGATCGCTATCAGCCGCCAGCAACATCTGGCGATGAACCTCGATCACTATCGTCGTCGGCTGGAGGCAGAATTGCAGGCCCGACGCGAGCTGACCGAAAAGCTGATCCATACCGAAGAGGATACCCGCAAGCACCTGGCCCGGGAGCTGCACGACGAGATTGGGCAGAACATCACCGCCATTCAGATCCAGTCCCAGCTGGTGAAACGGGCGGGAGATAATCCGCAGGCGTTAGAGGCCGCCGGGCAGATTAACGAGCTGGCCCGCCGCATTCACCACTCCACCCGCCAGCTGCTGCGCCAGCTTCGCCCCCCGGTGCTGGACGAGCTCTCCCTGAACGAGGCCCTGCACCACCTGGTGAACGAGTTCGCCTTTGCCGAGCGCGGCATTCAGTGTCGGTTTGACTACCGGCTCACCGCCCCGCCGCAGAGTGAAACCCTGGTCTTCACCCTCTATCGATTGCTCCAGGAGCTGTTGAATAACGTCTGCAAACATGCCAACGCCAGCGAGGTCAGCGTCCTGCTCTGTGAGCAGGATAACCAGCTGCGGCTGGAGGTTAAGGATAACGGCAACGGTATCAGCACACAGCAGATCCCCGGCTTCGGCATCCAGGGGATGCGCGAGCGAGTGCATGCCCTGGGCGGCGAGTTCCTCCTGGAGTCCCAGGGCGGCACGCGCGTAATTGTTAACCTGCCCACAGTTTTGCAACAAACACACCGCTAACCAGGAAAAAGTCTTAGTCACGCCAGACTTTCTCTCATCCCTTTTTCCTCGCCCTTTCATACAGTCATTGCAAATGGAGAACGCCATGTCCGCACTGTCAGCTGAACAGGTTACTCAACGCTACCGCAGGCTGCGCCCGCGACTGCTGCTCTGCATGGTCACCGGCTACGCCGCGTTTTACCTGACGCGTAAAAGCCTCAACTACGTGCTGCCCGCATTGCAGTTGGATCTGGGGTTAAGCAAGAGCGATATCGGCCTGATCGGATCGCTGTTCTACCTCAGCTACGGCCTGTCGAAATTTTCCGCCGGACTGTGGCACGACAGCAAGGGCCAGCGGGCGTTTATGGGCATCGGCCTGATGGCGACCGGCGTGCTGAACGTGCTGTTCGCCTTCGGCGACTCCCTGCCCCTGCTGCTGTTTATCTGGACGCTGAACGGCTTCTTTCAGGGATGGGGATGGCCGCCCTGCGCCAGGTTGCTCACCCACTGGTATTCGCGCAACGAGCGCGGCTTCTGGTGGGGATGCTGGAACACCTCCATCAATATCGGCGGGGCGATTATTCCGCTGATCTGCGCCTTCGCCGCCCATCGCTGGGGCTGGCAGGCGGCGATGCTGACACCGGGGATCATCAGTATCGTGCTCGGCCTGTGGCTGACCACACAACTGCGGGGCACACCGCAGGAAGAGGGTCTGCCGTCGGTCGGGGAGTGGCGCAACGATCCGCTGGAGTTGCGCCAGGAGCAGCAGAGTCCGCCGATGGGGCTGTGGCAGATGTTACGCACCACCATGCTGCAAAACCCGATGATCTGGCTGCTCGGGGCCTCCTATGTGCTGGTTTATCTGATCCGCATCGCCCTGAACGACTGGGGCAACATCTGGCTGGCGGAGAGCCACGGGGTAAACCTGCTGAGCGCCAACGCCACGGTGATGCTGTTCGAGGTGGGCGGCCTGCTCGGGGCACTGTTTGCCGGATGGGGGTCGGATCTGCTGTTCAGCGGCCAGCGGGCGCCGATGATTTTGCTGTTCACGCTGGGGCTGATGGTGTCGGTCGCCGCCCTGTGGCTGGCTCCGGTTCACCACTACGCCCTGCTGGCGATGTGCTTTTTTACGGTGGGATTTTTTGTCTTTGGTCCGCAAATGCTCATCGGCCTTGCCGCCGTAGAGTGCGGACACAAGCAGGCAGCAGGCTCGATTACCGGTTTTCTTGGCGTGTTTGCCTATCTGGGGGCGGCGCTGGCCGGGTGGCCGCTGTCGCAGGTTATCGAACGCTACGGCTGGTCGGGGATGTTCAGTTTGCTCTCCATCGCCGCCGTGCTGATGGGTTTACTCCTGATGCCGCTGCTGATGGCGGGCATCACCGCTTCTCGCAGTCACATAACGTCATAAAAAGGGCTGAATAATGAAAACAACGCTTCTCTCTACCCTCATTGCTTCCGGGATCGCGCTGGCAACCTTAACCGGTGCCGCACAGGCCAAAGGCCGCCTGGTGGTCTACTGCAGCGCCACCAACGAAATGTGCGAGGCCGAAACCAAAGCGTTTGGCGACAAGTACGACGTCAAAACCTCGTTTATCCGAAACGGCTCCGGCAGTACGCTGGCGAAAGTGGATGCCGAGAAGAAAAACCCGCAGGCTGACGTCTGGTACGGCGGCACCCTGGACCCGCAGTCTCAGGCCGGTGAAATGGGGCTGCTGCAGCCGTACAAATCAAAAAATCTGGAGCAGATCATGGAGAAATTCCGCGATCCAGCCAAGGTGAAAGGCAACCTCTCTTCTGCGGTGTACGTGGGCATTCTGGGCTTTGGCGTTAATACCCAGCGCCTGAAAGAGAAGAACCTGCCGGTGCCGCAGTGCTGGAAAGATCTGACCAAACCGGAGTATAAGGGCGAGATCCAGATTGCCGATCCGCAAAGCTCCGGCACCGCCTACACCGCGCTGGCGACCTTCGTCCAGCTGTGGGGAGAAGATCAGGCTTTCGACTATCTCAAACAGCTGAACGGCAACGTCTCCCAGTACACCAAATCGGGCATCGCCCCGGCGCGTAACGCTGCCCGCGGCGAAACGGCCATCGGCATCGGCTTCCTGCACGACTACTCGCTGGAAAAAGAGCAAGGCGCGCCGCTGGAGCTGATCTCCCCGTGCGAAGGCACCGGGTATGAGATTGGCGGCGTCAGCATCCTGAAGGGGGCGCGCAACGAAGAGAACGCGAAACTCTTCGTGGACTGGGTGCTGTCGAAAGAGGCCCAGGAGCTGGCGTGGAAGCAGGGCAAGTCCTATCAGATCCTGACCAACACCACCGCAGAGACCTCCCCGAACTCGCTGAAGCTCGATGACCTGAAGCTCATCAGCTACGACATGGATAAGTACGGCTCTACGGATGTACGCAAGGCGTTGATCAACAAGTGGGTCAGCGACGTGAAGATGGGTAAATAAACCCGCTATTGCTCCTTTGCCGGGTGGCGCTACGCTTACCCGGCCTACAACACCGGAATACCTATGTCACAGACACTCGCTCTCCATCCCGTAAAAAAACGGGATGCGGTCTTCCTTTGGGTTTTTGTTAGCTGGCTGGCGTTTGCCCTGCTGCCGAGCTGGAGCCTGGATTACGGCCTGCTGGAGTCCACCGGCGACGAGATCCTCGACGCCTACAGTTGGTCACACTTCAACATTAGCTGGCTGTGGTATCTGCTCCCCACCCTGCTGCTGGTGCGCCCGTTCACCGAGGCGAAGCGCGAACAGCGCAGCCGCCACTATCTCGACGCCGGTTGGGCGCTGCTGTGCATGGCCTTTGTGGTCATCAGTGCCACGATTGAAGGGCGCGGCCTGGGCTACGCCACCATTGTGCTGTTTGTGGCGCTGGGGGCGATCATGACCCTGGCGCTGACCCGCCTCGAGTGGCTGGGCGGCGACCGCTTTGTCATCGGCTCGCTGATTACCATTGTCGCCCTGATCGGCATCTTTATCGTCTGGCCGAGCATCGCCATCTTTATTCCGATGTTCACCAACGACGCGGGGGAGTTCGCGCCGCTGGCGTTTATGAATGTGCTCTCCCAGGCGCATATCATCCAGGTGATCATTAACTCGATCCTGCTCTCGATCGCCGTCGGCATCGGCTGCACCTTCTTCGGCCTGGTGCTGGCGATCTACACTACCCGCATCGCCAGACGCAGCGCCATTATTGGCCGTATTTTCTCCATCCTGCCGATTGTTACCCCACCGTTCGTGGTGGGCCTCGGCGTGACGCTGATGATGGGCCGCTCCGGCTATATTACGGAGCTGATGGTGGACTGGTTTGGGCTGACCAATACCAACTGGCTGTATGGCTTCACCGGCATCTGGCTGGCGCAGGTGCTGGCCTTCACCCCGATGGCCTTTATGATCCTCGACGGGGCGATCAAGACCATTCATCCGTCGCTGGAAGAGGCGTCGTACACCCTGCGCGCCAGCCGCTGGCAGACCTTTAACGGCGTCTTTGTCCCGCTGCTCAAGCCCGCGCTGGCTAACGCCTTCCTGATCGTCATCGTGCAGTCGTTGGCCGACTTCAGTAACCCACTGGTGCTGGGGGGCAACTTCGACGTGCTGGCGACGCAGATCTACTTCTACATCACCGGCTCCCAGCTGGACTATCAGGCGGCCAGCACTCTCGGCGCCTTCCTGCTGCTCTTCTCCCTGCTGGTGTTCTGCATCCAGTATATGTGGATCGGCAAGCGCTCCTACGTCACCGTCTCCGGCAAGTCCTACCGCGGCGACGTCCAGCCCCTGCCGGTCACCCTGGTGTGGAGCGTGGTCGCCCTGCTGACGGTGTGGATCGCCTTTAACGCCCTGCTCTACGGCAGCATTTTCTACGGCAGCTTTACCGTCAACTGGGGGGTGGATTACACCCTGACGCTGGATAACTTTATCAAGCTCTTCGGCCAGGGGATGAGCGACGGGGCATGGCCTTCGCTGCTCGATACCCTGCTCTACGCCGGGATCGCCGCGCCGATCACCGCCGCCTTCGGGCTGCTGATCGCCTGGGTGGTGGTACGCCAGCAGTTCAGGGGCAAGAAAACCATCGAGTTCACCACCATGCTCTGCTTTGCGGTACCGGGCACCGTGGCGGGCGTGTCGTACATCCTCGCCTTTAACAGCGCCCCGGTGTACCTCACCGGCACCGCGGCCATCGTGATTATCTCCATGGTGATGCGTAACGTGCCGGTGGGCATTCGCGCCGGGATCGCGGGCCTCGGCCAGATCGACAAATCGCTGGACGAAGCCTCTCTGAGCCTGCGCGCCGGAAGCCTGCGCACCATTACGCACATTCTGCTGCCGCTGCTGCGCCCGGCCATTCTGTCGGCGCTGATTTACAGCTTTGTGCGCGCCATTACTACCGTCAGCGCCATTGTGTTCCTCGTCACGCCGGATACCCGGGTGGCAACGGCCTACATTCTGAACCGCGTGGAAGACGGCGAATACGGCGTGGCGATTGCCTACGGCTCAATCCTGATTGTGGTCATGCTGGCGATCATTTTCCTCTTTGACTGGCTCATCGGTGAGGCGCGTATCTCCCGTTCAAAAGCCAAAAACCAGGCGTAACACTATGACTCAGAAACATTTCGTTGAACTGCGTAACGTGACCAAGCGCTTTGGCGCCAACACGGTGATTGAAAACATCAACCTGGCGATCCCCCAGGGGCAGATGGTGACCCTGCTCGGCCCCTCCGGCTGCGGCAAAACCACGGTGCTGCGTCTGGTGGCGGGGCTGGAAAAGCCCACCGACGGACAGATCCTCATCGACGGCGAAGACGTGACCCACCGCTCCATTCAGCAGCGTGATATCTGCATGGTGTTCCAGTCCTACGCCCTCTTCCCGCACATGTCGCTGGGGGAGAACGTCGGCTACGGCCTGAAGATGCTCGGCGTGTCGCGCGCGGAGATCAAATCCCGCGTTAAAGAGGCGCTGGCGATGGTGGATCTGGAGGGCTTCGAGGACCGCTATGTGGATCAGATCTCCGGCGGCCAGCAGCAGCGCGTGGCGCTCGCCCGCGCCCTGATCCTGAAACCGAAAGTGCTGCTGTTTGATGAGCCTTTAAGTAACCTCGACGCCAACCTGCGTCGCAGCATGCGGGATAAGATCCGCGAGCTGCAAAAGCAGTTCAACATCACCTCGCTGTATGTGACCCACGATCAGAGCGAGGCGTTTGCGGTGTCGGACACCGTGCTGGTGATGAACAAGGGCAACATCATGCAGATTGGCTCCCCGCAGGATCTTTATCGCCAGCCCGCGTCGCGCTTTATGGCGAGCTTTATGGGCGATGCCAACCTGTTCCCGGCTACCTTCACCCAGGATTACGTGGCGATCCACGGCTATCGCCTGCCGCGTCCGCTGCATTTTGCCGCCCAGGGGACGGGCACGGTCGGCGTGCGCCCGGAGGCGATCACGTTGAGCCAGCATGGCGAGACGAGTCAGCGCTGCGTGATCCGCCACGTCGCCTATATGGGGCCGCAGTACGAGGTGATTGTGGAGTGGCACGGGCAGGAGATTTTACTGCAGGTGAACGCCACGCGGCTGCAGCCGGACGTGGGGGAAGAGTATTTCCTGGAGATCCATCCGTACGGGATGTTTGTGCTGGCTGAGGTGGCCTGATTGATGCCCGGCGGCGCTACGCTTGCCGGGCCTACAAACCGCATGAACCGTAGGCCGGGTAAGGCGTAGCCGCCACCCGGCAAAAAATTAGCGCTGCGCGTTCAAATCCGCAATGTCTTTCGGCGTGGTGCGACAACATCCCCCAATCAGCTTCGCCCCTGCCGCTAACCACTGCGGCAAATACCCCGCCAGCGTCTCGCACGCTTCCCCGTGGTGGTGCCAGGTCTTACTCACCGCATCATAATGCTCGCCCGAGTTCGGGTAGACCACCAGCGGCAGCGCGGTCAGGCTTTGCAAATGCTGCAGCGCGGCGGTGGTCTTCTCCAGCGCGATACAGTTAATCCCCAGCGCAATCACCTGCGGGTAAGTCGCCAGCACCGACACCACCTCGCGCAGGGGCGTGCCGTCGCTCAGGTGCTCGCTGTCGCGCAGCGTAAACGAGAACCACGCCCGGGCACGCGGGTATGCTGTCAGCAGATCCGCCAGGGCTTTAATTTCAGCAAACGATGGCAGGGTTTCGCAGGCCAGCAGGTCAGCCCCGGCATCCAGCAACGCCTCTACCCGCGGACGATGAAAGGCGGTAAAAACCTCTGCGCTGCGCAGATAGTCGCCGCGGTATTCCGACCCGTCCGCCAGATATGCGCCATAGGGCCCCACCGAACCGGCCACCAGCAGCGTACCGGCTTGCGGATTTTCCGCCAGATACGCTTCCCGCGCCTTGCGCGCCAGCTCAACGCTTTTGCTAATTAGCGCCCGGGACTGTGTCTCATCCAGCCCGCGAGCGGCAAACCCGTCCGGCGTGGCCTGATAGCTGGCGGTGATCGCCACCTGCGCCCCGGCGCGGAAGTAGTCGAGGTGCACGTCGCGGATCAGCTCCGGGTTCTCCATTAATACCTTCGCCGACCACAGGCTGTCGGCCAGGTTACAACCGCGCGCTTCCAGCTCCGTTGCCATCGCCCCGTCCAGCACCACAAACGGCTGGGTTTCAAGGAGGGCGGTAAGCGGATTATTCTGCGACATGTTCAGGCTCCTGGGTTTTCAGATTTTGAGTAAGGTAGTACGCGCCATAGCAGAGCGCCACAAACGGCAAACCACAGTAAAGGGCGATGCGCTGGCTCGGGTCAAAGGCCAGGCCGACGCAGGCCACCAGGCAGAGGATAAAGCCCAGCACCGGCACCAGCGGATACCACGGGGCGCGATACTGGAGCTCGCTTAAGGATTTGCCCGCCTGCAGATGGCGACGGCGGAAGACAAAGTGCGAGGCGCAGATGCTGATCCACACTGCCACCACCGCAAAGCCAGAGATGGCCGACAGCGCGACAAATACCGTATCCGGGGCCACGACGCTTGAGAAGAGCGCCAGCACGCCGCCGAGCATCGACACCGACAGCGCCGTCAGCGGCACGCCGTTTTTGTTCACCCGGGCAAAGCAGCGCGGCAGGGTATTTTCATTCGACAGGGACCACAGCATCCGTCCGGAAGCGTAGAGTCCGGAGTTGGCCGCCGAGAGGATCGCCGTCAGGATGACAAAGTTAACGATATCCGCGGCATACGGAATGCCCACCTTCTCAAACACCAGCACGAACGGGCTTTTTTCCACTCCGGCCTGCTGCATCGGGATCAGCGCCGCCAGCACAAAAACGGTGCCGATAAAGAAGATGATCAGCCGCGCAATGGTGGTGCGAATGGCGACAGGAATCACCTTGTGCGGGTTTTCGGTTTCACCCGCCGCAATGCCGATCAGCTCGGTACCAGAGAAGGCGAAGTTAACCGCTACCATGGTCATCAGGATCGGCAGCCCGCCATGCGGGAACCAGCCTTCGGCGGTGATATTAGAGAGCCCCGGCGCGGGAGAACCGTCCTGCATCGGGATAAAGCCAAAGATGGCCGCGCCGCCCAGAACAATAAAGGCGATGATGGTGATGACCTTCACCAGCGAGAACCAGAACTCCCCTTCGGCAAAGAAGCGGGTTGAGATGACGTTGAGGGCAAAAATGACCGCGCAGAAGACCACGCACCACACCCAGACCGGCACCTGCGGGAACCAGTACTGCATGCAGAATCCGGCGGCGGTAAAGCTCGATCCCAGCGCTACCGTCCAGGTGAGCCAGTAGAGCCACGCTACGGTATAGCCGGTTGCCGGACCGAGATAGCGCGCGGCATAGACGTGAAAGGCGCCGGTCTCCGGCATCGCCACAGAGAGTTCGCCGAGGCACTGCATCACCAGCCAGACCACCAGCGCGCCAATCAGATAGGCCAGCAGCGTGCCCGCCGCCCCGGTGGTGGAAATAATGTAACCCGTATTAAAAAAGAGCCCTGTGCCAATCACGCCGCCGAGGGAGAGCATGATCAGGTGGCGGGTCTTCATGGTGCGCTGTAGCTGCCCGTTTTGTTCTGTTTGCATATCACCTTCTATACGTATGGACATCTAAACATCCAAAAGAAGGTGTGTTTATACCGCGATTGTTAACAAATTGCTAGCCATGCACCAGACGAAGACGCGCGCGACGGGCGCTCAGCCGGGGCCGCACCGTGTAAATCACATAGAGATAGGGTCGCCATGCCATAGGACACCTCCTGCAAACCGGTACTTACAGCATGTACCGCGCCGGGCCCCGCGTCGGTCAGGCGAAAGTGGGATCTGTTTATTAACCGCTAAACTGGCGAGTGGTGCGGCCTGTTGCCCGGCGGCACTGCGCTTGCACGGGCCTACGAACTGGCGGGTGGTGCGGCCTGTCGCCCGGCGGCGCTGCGCTTGCGCGGGCCTACGAACTGGCGGGTGGTGCGGCCTGTCGCCCGGTGGCGCTGCGCTTGCGCGGGCCTACGGACTGGCGGGTGGTGCGGCCTGTCGCCCGGCGGCGCTGCGCTTGCGCGGGCCTATGGACTGGCGGGTGGTGCGGCCTGTCGCCCGGCGGCGCTGCGCTTGCGCGGGCCTACGGACTGACGGGTGGTGCGGCTGCCCGGCGGCGCTGCGCTTGCGCGGGCCTGCTCATCCACGTAGGCCGGGTAAGGTGCAGCCGCCACCCGGCAGAAGATCGCAATATGTTAAATTACGCAAAACACTCTATAGTCGTAGTGTTTCATTAAAAAAGGATGAGCTGATGCGATTTAACGGACTGACCAAAGGTTTCTTCATACTGATACTGCTGATGGTTTCATGGGCGTTTTTTGATGTGCTGTCGCCCTACTTCTCAGCCATCCTGTGGGCTGCTATCCTGGCGGTGATTTTCTATCCGGTCAAAAACACCCTGCGTATCAAGCTGGGGGATCGCAACGGGCTGGCGGCGCTGCTGAGCGTGCTGCTTATTTGCCTTATCGTCTTTATTCCGCTGATGGTGATCTTTTCCTCATTAGCCTTTGAACTCAATATTGTTTATACCCGCCTGCAGCAGAACGACACCCAATTTTCCGGGGTGTTCGCTGGTCTCTTCTCTCATCTGCCCGACTGGCTGCGCGCGCTGATGATCGAACATGATCTGGATACCGCCGCGCAGATCCAGCAAAAGCTTTCTGAAGCGGCGTTACGCGGCGGGCAATACCTTGCCGGCAGCGCCTTCCTGATAGGTAAAGGCACCTTTGGCTTCGCCATCAGCTTTGGCGTGATGGTCTATCTGCTCTTTTTCCTGTTGAAAGATGGCCCGTGGCTGGTGCGCCAGATCCTCGACAGCCTGCCGCTGTCGAATTTCGCCAAACAGCATCTGTTTGCCAAATTTGCTGGCGTCGCACGAGCAACGGTAAAAGGCACGGCCGTGGTGGCCCTGGTCCAGGGTGTGCTGGGCGGTATCGCCTTCTGGGTAGTCGATATTAATGGCAGCATCTTGTGGGGGGCGCTGATTGCGTTCCTGTCGCTGATCCCGGCGGTCGGCTCGGCCATCGTCTGGGTACCGGCAGCCATTTTCCTCTTCGCCACCCATCAGCTATGGCAGGGGCTGTTTATCGTCGGCTTCTTTGTGCTGGTGGTGGGGCTGGTGGATAACCTGCTGCGTCCGCTGCTGGTGGGTAAAGACACCAAAATGCCCGATTATCTTATCCTCATCACCACTCTCGGCGGGATGGAGATTTACGGTATCAACGGCTTTGTGATTGGTCCGTTGATCGCCGCCCTGTTTATCGCCTGCTGGAATTTGCTTTCGGGTCGCGATCATGCCGGTAATGCCGAAGAGATTGATGATGCAATTATCGAGGAAGGGAAAAATTCGCCTGATCTATGAAGAAGGAATAAACCGTGCGCATCGCCACTATTACTAACTGGGCATACGGTGCCACGGTTTGTCTGACTATCGCTTCCGGCGTGGCTATGTTGATGGCCTCCAGCGCCGAAAGCGTTGAGCGGCAGGCCGTTGAACAGCGCTACGTCTTCGATCAGCTCACCGAAGAGGTGGAAGTGGACGCCTGGGCGCTCTCCGACCTGGCGCGGTTGTACGTCATTAAACAGGATCCCGCGGTGGCAGAGGAGTACCGCCAGAAAGCGGAAACGATGGTCAGAATTGAGCATCGCCTGCAAAAGCTGAAAGACGCGGGTGCCAGTGAGGAAGAGCTGGCGCTGCTGCACGAAGGTTTGCAGGTGGCCGATGCGCTACAGGATGAGCAACAGAGCGCCATCGCCAGCGTCGGGCGCGGGCAGCAGCCTCAGGCCATTGAGCTGCAGTATGGCGAGCGTTATGAAAATGAGCTGGAGCAGGTCCAGAACCAGCTCGACCATTTTCGTCAGATGCTGGACAGGCGTACCGACGCGGCGATTGAGGATGCCACGGCAAAATCCCGCGGGCTGCGTACCCTCTCCGAAGTGATGGTCGGCCTGACTGCGCTGATGTTTTTATTTGTGCTCGGTTTTATCCTCAAACGCCGGGTCCTGCGCCCGGTGGTGCGCCTGAGCGACGTAGTCAACCGGCTGGCCTCGCAGGATTATGGGGTCGAAGCCCCGGATTACCGGCAGATCGATGAGATTGGCGATATGGCCCAGGCGATTCGGATCTTCCGCGAGAACGGCCTGGCACGGCAGCGGCTGGAAAAAGAGCGTGATGCCGACTGGGCGATCCGCGAGCTGCTGGCGCGAATGACGCAGCGCCTGCAGGGGTGCGAGTCCATTGAGGATGTGCTGAACGTGGCGCGGCTGTTCGCCCCCAGCATTGCGCCGGGTATCGCCGGGCGGATCTGGCTTCTTGAGCACGATCCGTGGCAGATGCGCTGTGTCGCCGAGTGGCTCGATCCGCAGGGGGACGCCGATCCCTTCCATCCGGACCAGTGCTGGGCGGTGCGCCGCGGCCAGAGCCATCCGCCTGTCAACGGCGAGCCGGATATCGCCTGCTACCATCTGCCGGACAGCAGCGCCCCTCACGCGCTCTGTGTGCCATTGATTGCCCAAGGTGAAGCCATCGGTCTGCTCTCGTTCCAGAACCTGACCCCGGAGATGGCGCCGTCCCGCGCCTATCTGGAGCTGATGGCCGAGGCGCTCGGTCTGGCGCTGGCTAACCAGCGGCTGCGTGATGCCCTGCTGGAAAAAGCGCTGTTCGATCCGCTGACCGGCCTGCGCAACCGCCATCATCTGGAAGATGCTCTGCGCACCCAGATGAACCAGGCGATGCACAGCGGTACGCCGTTAAGCTGCCTGATGATCGATATCGATTACTTTAAAGCCATCAACGACAGACTGGGTCACGACGCAGGCGACCAGGTGATTAAAAGCGTGGCGGCCATTGTCCAGCGCGCGGTAAGCGACAAAGGCATGGCGTTCCGCTATGGCGGCGAGGAGTTTCTGGCCCTGCTGCCGGGGGCGGATGAAGAGACGGCGTTTACCTGCGCCAGTGAAATTCATACCGCTGTGCATAACCTGACGCTGCGTTATGAGCTCTCGGAGATCGGCCCGGTTGATGTATCGATCGGCATTGCCAGCTATCCACAGCACGCTCAGGGCGATAACCTGCTGCGCGCCGCCGACGTGGCGCTCTATCGGGCGAAAGAGCTGGGGCGTTCAAGGATCGTCAGCTTTGGGATGCTGGAAGAATCACGTATCATCCCTCGTCCGGTTTGATTACTGATACTGCCTCCATGAACCTGACGCTCATCTGTTACTCCCTTCTGGCCCTGGCCGCTGCGGGCAGCGCCTTGTCCCCTCACCCTTTTGCGATGTGGTTTCTGCTCGCCAGCGCGCTGACGTTTATGATCTACGGCGCCGACAAAATGGCGGCCCGCAAAGCCTGGCGCCGGGTCCCGGAGTCGACCTTGCTGGTCTGCGGGGTAGTCGGCGGGTGGCCGGGCGCCATCTTCGGCCAGCAGCTGTTTCGCCATAAAACCCAAAAACAGCCTTTCAAAACGTATTTTATGGTCAGCGTGATCCTTAACCTCGTAGTGCTGATCCTGGCGGCATGGCGCCTCCAGTATTATTAAAATAATGATAAATGCGGATGGCCATAGATCAGCCTTTGTGAAAGAGGTGTATGCGAAGAGAGACATACAGCATCGGTGAAAGCGCGATATTCATCGCATTATGCCAGGCTTTATGTTCATCAAAGAAAAGGGATCACTCATTTGAAAAATGCGAAATACGATATGCCGATGCGTGATAACGGGTTCGTTGGCCTCGGGGACTATACTGCTATCGGTGAAGGACGCTCGGTAGCGCTTATCGCCCCGGATGGCTCAATCGACTGGTGGGGCGCGCCCAATCTCGATTCCCCGCCCCTCTTCGATCGGCTACTGGATCCCAACATCGGCGGTTTTTTCAGCCTGACACCTGCGGATGAATACACCGTCTCGCGCGCCTATCGCGATGACAGCAACATTCTGGAAACCCGCTATGAGACGAAAGCCGGCACGGTTCTGTTAACCGAATCCATTAACAGTACCCTGGCAGGCCGCCTGCCCTGGAGTGAGCTGGCACGCCGTCTGGAAGGCCTGCGCGGCACCGTGACGTTCAGGCTTCATCTGCGATTCGGAACGATGATCGAAACGCGCTCGCCCTGGCGTTCAGATACCTTCAAAGGCAGCGTTTATCATATTGGCGATCTGATGGCGATGCTGCACACCAGCGAAAACGTGGTCATTACCCATGCGGATGATGAAGAGGTCGAGGCGGAGATCGTCCTGAAGAAAGGGAGCCGGGAGGTGGTTGCTCTGCTGGTGACGCAGAGTGAGCCGCTGGCGGTGCCCGATATCGAGGCGATTGATAACCGCATTGAGACCAGCCACACCGCGTGGCAGGACTGGGTGAAGGGGCTGAAATACGATGGCCTGTATAAAGATCACGTTATCCGCTCCGCGCTGGCCCTGAAGTTCCTCTGGTATTCGCCTACCGGCGCGCTGGCGGCGGCGGCCACCACCTCTCTGCCGGAGGGGCCCGGTGGCAGCAAAAACTATGATTACCGATTTGCCTGGGTGCGCGATGCCTGCCTGATTATCAAAGCCTTTACCTATCTTGGCACCCTTGAAGAGTGTAAGGCGGCCTTCTCCTGGCTGTCGAAAACCATCATCAAACACGGCCCGGAGATGCGGGCCTGCTATACCCTCGACGGTGAGCTGGTGCCGGAAGAGAAGTACGCGGAGCTCCAGGGCTACCGGGATTCGCAGCCGGTACGCCTGGGTAATAATGCCCGCACCCAGCGTCAGCTGAGCATGTATGGCGATATGCTGGGCGTGGCAAAACTGTTCGTCGAGGCGGGCCATATTCTGGATACGGGCACGTCGCGCTTTTTAGGCCATCTTGCCAATCAGTGCGCCGATCGCTGGCGCATGAAGGATTCCGGCATCTGGGAGCTGCCGGAAGAGCGGCACTATACCCACTCAAAAATGTCCTGCTGGCTGGCGCTGGACTGCGCCGTGGTACTGGCGGAGGGCAGCCATATCGAACCCACGTGGAAAGCTCGCTGGGCGCGGGAGCGGGACAGGATCCGCGACTGGATTGAAGAGCACTGCTGGTCTGAAACCCATCAGGCTTACTGCTTTTACAGCGGCGATGGCGGGCTGCTGGATGCCTCGCTCACCCTAGTGTCACGCTACGGTGTGAAGGTCAACCCGAAGCGCATGAAGCTCACCTATCAGGCAATCTATCGCGAGCTGGGCCATAACAGCGCAATGATCTACCGCTACAGCGGCGTTGAGCAGGAGGAGAGCACCTTTATCGCCTGCGCCTTCTGGCTGGCTGAGGCCTGGGCCTCCATGGGCGAACCGGCGCAGGCGGAAGCGAACATGGATGAAATTCTCAACACCCTGTGCCACCGCGGCAATGTCGAAACCTTCAATGAGATGTTCGATACCCGCACCGGCGAATGGGTCGGCAATATGCCCCAGGGGTTAAGCCATCTGGCGCTGATCTGCGCGGCACAAGCCATCAGCGATCACCGGCAGGATAAATAGCGCGGCCAACGAAGCGCAAAGCAATATTGCCTGCCTGACGGACTATCAGGCAGGCATGAAGGCAAGCAGAATCAATGCAGAATGGCTTTCAGCCGTTGCAGCGCCATGAAAGGCCGCAGGGTTCGCTGCTGGAAGGGTTTAACGCCGGTGATGGAGCAGGCGTTCAGATAGCTATCCAGCGCATCCCGGGCGGCAACTTTCAGCTCTTTGACATCGCTCGCCATAAAGCGGGCTTCACTTTTGGTATTCAGAAATACGCCACGGAACATATCAACCACCGGATCGTAGGTCACCCGGGCTTTATGTCCGTCGATAAAGAGTGTATTTGAACGGCTCATCCTTGAGAATCATCCTAATCAACTTAATTGTTATGGATATTACGCTCCATAAATCAAATTAAAAAGTAGTTTTGAAGTTAAAAAAATTTTTGAATATGGCCAGGTAGCTTTACGGTTTGTAAGGGCATACGGCCAGGTCAGAGACGATCCCTCTGTTCGCAAAATCACTTATTAAACCGCCTCATAACTGCATTCACCTTTTGAGAATAATCCCACCGACATCGCCGTCTATGCTTAACGTTTAAAAACAGACGACAACGTCGCGCCCTCTTTGAACGTTATTTCCCCCCTTTGCATACCGGAGGCCTGGCATGAGCAACCAAGGCGAATACCCCGAAGATGGTGAGTTCGGGAAGCACGAACAACACGATTTTAGCCTGTCCCGACGGGCCCTTTTAAAAGCCAGCGCCGCAGCGGCGGCGACCGCGGCGGTCTATCCCTGTTCCGCCCTGGCCGAGGGCGAACCCGCCGTCACCCCTGCACCGGAGAAGATGCCGGTAACGTTTCGCGTCAACGGCGAGGAGCAGAAGCTGGAGGTGGATACCCGCACCACCCTGCTGGATGCCCTGCGCGAGAACCTGCACCTGACCGGCACCAAGAAAGGCTGCGACCACGGACAGTGCGGCGCCTGCACCGTCATCGTTGACGGGCGCAGGATCAATTCCTGCCTCACCCTGGCCGTGATGCACCAGAATGCCGATATCACTACCATTGAGGGGCTGGGCACCCCTGACAATCTGCACCCCATGCAGGCCGCATTTGTCAAACACGATAGCTATCAGTGCGGCTACTGCACACCCGGGCAAATTTGCTCCTCGGTGGCGGTGCTGAAAGAGATTGAAGAGGGCATTCCCAGCCATGTGACCCTCGATCTGGTCTCTCCTCCCGAAATGAATGCCCAGGAGATCCGCGAGCGCATGAGCGGCAACATCTGCCGCTGCGGCGCGTACGCCAATATTCTCGCTGCCATTGAGGATGTCGCCGGAGGGCAAAAATCATGAAAGCCTTCACCTATGAGCGGGTAAAAACCCCAGCTGAAGCCGCCGCCAGCGCCCAGCGTACGCCTGGCGCCAAATTTATCGCGGGCGGCACCAATCTGCTGGATCTGATGAAGCTGGAGATCGAGACCCCTGGACATCTGATCGACGTGAACGGTCTGGAGCTGGATAAGATTGACGCCACTGACGAAGGCGGGCTGCGCATCGGCGCCCTGGTACGTAACACCGATCTGGCCGCAGATGAGCGCGTGCGCCGTGACTATGCCGTGCTTTCCAGAGCACTGCTGGCCGGGGCGTCTGGTCAGTTGCGCAACCAGGCCACCACAGCGGGCAATCTTCTGCAGCGCACACGATGCCCCTATTTTTACGATACGAACCAGCCCTGCAATAAACGCCTTCCCGGCAGCGGTTGCGCGGCGCTGGAAGGTTTTAGTCGCCAGCATGCGGTCGTCGGGGGGAGCGAAGCCTGTATTGCCACTCACCCGGGCGACATGCCCGTCGCAATGCAGCTGCTGGACGCGGTGGTAGAAACCATCGCTGCGGACGGAAAGACGCGCAACATCCCCCTCGCCGACTTCTATCGTGCCCCGGGGAAGACGCCCCATATTGAGACCGTGCTGACGCCGGGAGAGCTGATTACCGCCGTCACCCTGCCGCCGCCGGTGGGTGGGCAACACATCTACCGTAAGGTTCGCGATCGCGCCTCCTACGCCTTTGCGCTGGTCTCGGTAGCTGCGATTGTCCAGCCAGATGGCACCGGCCGCGTCGCGCTGGGCGGCGTCGCCCATAAACCCTGGCGGATGGCGCAGGCGGATGCGCAACTCCCCCAGGGGGCACAGGCGGTGTATGACGCGCTGTTTGCCGACGCGCATCCGACGGCTGAAAACAGGTTCAAACTCACCCTGGCGAAGCGAACGCTTGCCTCCGTGCTGACAGAAGCGAGGGCTCAGGTATGAAATTTGAAAAACCGGCAGGGGAAAACCCAATCGATCGGTTACAGGTGGTTGGACAGCCCCATGACCGTATCGACGGCCCGCTAAAAACCACCGGCAAGGCGCACTATGCCTACGAATGGCACGACACCGCACCGAATGCGGCCTATGGCTATGTGGTCGGTTCGGCGATTGCCAAAGGCGAGATTGCCGCCATCGACACCCAGGCCGCGAAAAACGCGCCGGGCGTGCTAACGGTCGTGACGGCCAGCAGTGCCGGCGAACTCGGCAAAGGCGAGCGAAACGCGGCCACTCTGCTGGGCGGCCCGAAAATAGAGCACTACCATCAGGCCGTTGCGCTGGTGGTGGCTGAGACGTTCGAACAGGCCCGGGCCGCGGCGTCGCTGGTGCAGGTCCAGTACCGACGTGAAAAGGGTGCCTGGTCGCTGGCGGAGGAAAAACCCGCTGTCAACCAGCCCCCGGAGAAGACCCCTGACAAAAAAGTCGGCGATTTTGACGCGGCCTTTGCCGCCGCCGAGGTAAAGATAGATGTGACCTATACCACCCCCGATCAGAGCCATATGGCGATGGAGCCGCATGCCTCTATGGCGGTCTGGGACGGCGACAAGGTGACCGTCTGGACCTCCAATCAGATGGTCGCCTGGTGCCGTACCGATCTGGCGGCGACGCTGAAGATCCCCGAGGAAAACGTGCGCATCATCTCCCCGTATATCGGCGGAGGCTTTGGCGGCAAGCTGTTCCTTAGGAGCGATGCGCTGCTGGCCGCGCTGGCGGCCCGCACCCTGAAGCGCCCTGTAAAGGTCATGCTGTCGCGCCCGACAATCCCCAACAACACTACCCACCGCCCGGCTACCATTCAGCATATTCGCATCGGGACCAACAAGGCGGGCAAAATTACCGCCATCGCCCATGACAGCTGGTCCGGTAATCTGCCCGGCGGCACGCCGGAGACGGCGGTGCAGCAGACCGAACTGCTTTATGCGGGCGCCAATCGTCATACCGGCTTGCGGCTGGCAAAACTGGATCTGCCCGAGGGCAACGCCATGCGCGCCCCCGGCGAAGCGCCGGGCATGATGGCGCTTGAGATCGCCATCGATGAGATGGCGGAGAAAGCGGGCATCGATCCTGTCGAATTTCGCATTCTCAATGATACTCAGGTCGATCCGGCCGATCCCAACCGCCCTTTCTCCCGCCGTCAGCTTATCGAGTGCCTGCGTACCGGCGCCGAGACGTTCGGCTGGAAGCAGCGCAACGCAACGCCCGGCCAGGTTCGCGACGGACGCTGGCTGGTGGGCTACGGCATGGCGGCCGGTTTTCGCAATAACCTGTTAGAAAAATCTGGCGCCCGGGTGCATCTGGACGCGGACGGAAACGTGACGGTAGAAACCGACATGACGGACATCGGCACCGGGAGCTATACCATCATTGCCCAGACGGCGGCGGAGATGCTGGGCGTGCCGCTGGACAAGGTGACGGTGCATCTCGGTGATTCGAACTTCCCGGTATCGGCCGGTTCAGGCGGCCAGTGGGGGGCGAACACCTCCACTTCGGGGGTGTACGCCGCCTGCGTGAAGTTACGCCAGACCATTGCCACGAACCTCGGTTTTGATCCGGACCAGGCGCAGTTTAGCGACGGGAAGATCACCCTTGATACCCGCAGCGCGGACATTCGTGAGGCCGCAGCCAACGGCACGCTGACCGCCGAAGACAGTATCGAGTTTGGCGATCTGGATAAGCAGTATCAGCAGTCGACCTTTGCCGGTCACTTTATCGAAGTGGCGGTAGATAGGGCGACAGGTGAAGTCCGGGTCCGCCGCATGCTGGCGGTCTGTGCCGCAGGCCGGATCCTCAACCCGAAAACCGCCCGCAGTCAGGTAATCGGCGCGATGACCATGGGTCTCGGCGCGGCGCTGATGGAAGAGCTGGCGGTGGATACCCGCCTGGGCTACTTCGTCAATCATGATATGGCGGCGTATGAAGTGCCGGTTCATGCCGATATCCCGGAACAGAAGGTGATTTTCCTCGACGATACCGACACCATCTCCTCGCCGATGAAGGCCAAAGGGGTGGGTGAACTGGGGCTGTGCGGCGTCGGGGCAGCCATCGCCAATGCGATCTATAACGCCACGGGGGTGCGGGTGCGGGAGTATCCCATCACCCTGGATAAACTGATCGATGCGCTACCCGATGTGGTGTAAGGAGAGAGCATGCTGCAAGGCGCTGCGCTAAGTGAACAGATAATCCCCGAGCAGGCTTTTGCTACCGACGACAGCGTGGCGGTGCTGCGCTTCGCGGCAGAGGCGTTTACGGCAGGCATGGCGGTAGCGTTGGTGACCTTGGTGGAGATCCGCGGCGGGGCCGCCAGGCCGCTGGGGGCGCAGATGGCCGTTCGCGAGGACGGCCTCTATTGCGGCTATGTCTCCGGGGGCTGCGTGGAGGCCGCTGCCGCGTACGAGGCGCTGGAGACCCTCGCCTGCGGCACGGACCGTCAGGTGAAGTATGGCGAGGGATCGCCGTGGTTCGACATCGTACTGCCCTGCGGCGGCGGGATTACGCTGAACATCCATAAAGTGCGCACGGTACAGCCGCTGCTGGCGGTGCTGAACAGCCTCGCCCAGCGCAAACCGGTGGGACTGCGTTATCACTCCTCTTCTCAATCCTTGCAGTCGGCGCCCTGGACAACCAGGACAGGCTGGAAGAACGATCGCTTCGAGCAGGGTTATCGTCCCTGCCCGCGGCTACTGATCTATGGCGGGTCGGTGGAGGCGCAGGCGACAGCCAATGTAGCGCAGGCGGCGGGATACGAGGTGCATTGCAATCCCCCCACGGTTGAGCTGATGGATGCGGACACGGCGGTAATTTTGCTCTGGCACGATCAGCACAAGGAGCTGCCGGTGTTACAGGCCGCGCTGGAAGCGGCACCGTTTTATATCGGTGCCCTCGGCAGCCAGCGCACCCACCAGCGGCGGGTGGACAAACTGCGTGAGCTGGGCTGGAAGGATGCGGATATCGCGCGGATTAAGGCCCCGATTGGGATCTTCCCCAAGGCGCGGGATGCCAACACGCTGGCGCTGTCGGTAGTGGCGGACGTGGCGGCGGTAAGGGCCCACACAGGTTGATCCTCTACGGGCATCTGGCGTCAGATGCTGCTGGCGTGTACGCATGGTAATGTTCGTGAGTGGCGAGTAAGCATGGCGGGAATGTCAGTGACCAACAGTTACCCTGCCGTATGCGGCGGCATAATCAATTTTGTGCCGACCCTAATGCTTTCTGGTGCTGGCGCGAACTTGTAACGTTGAGGGTAATTCAATGACTTTATCTGTCGATTTATCCGCCAGCAGATCAAGCAGCGTTTTTCCTGCCACCGTTCCCGTTTCACTCCAGGGGAATTCGACCGCCGTCAGCGCCGGGGAGCAAACTGCTGCAAGGGTTCCTCCACTCAAACTTGCCAGTGCCAGTGCGTCGGGCACTTTTTGCCCCGCACCGTTGCAGGCCATAATGCAGCCGCAGGCAATTTCATCAGAGGTGCAAATCAGCGCATCCAGCTCTGGCCAGGTAATACGAATATCGCCCAGCAGGTTTAAACCGGTCGTAATACCTGCGGGCAGATGAGAGGTCACCACGCGATGGGGAGAGTGGTTAACGGAGAGCATGGCGCTGTTCCAGCCGCTCAGTACCTGGCGAAACATAATGTTATTAGACGCCGTGCAAAGCAGGCCGATATTTTTATATCCGCCCTGGACAAGCGATGTGACCAACTTTTTGATGGCGGCAGCGTAGTCAACGCCAATACTGACCCAGCCTGCATCGCGATTGATGGCACCAATCTCAACCACCGGCACCCCGGTGTTACTGATCATTTGCGAACAGCTGCTGATGTTATCAATGTTGAACTGAACAATCGCCGCCGGGTTATAGGCGAGCATTTGCGCAAAAGCGCGCTCTTCGCTCTGCCCTCCCTGACCGGACTCAATAAACATCATGCTGTAGCCCTGAGTCGCGAGCACGGTCTGCAGGGTTTCGGAGACGGCAAGAAAGCCCGGAGAAGAAAATGTGGGCACCACGCCCATCACCAGGCTGGAGTCAGCAGAGGCGAGGCTACGTGCCTGAAGATTGGGTACATAGCCCAGCTCGCTCACTGCCGCTTCGATGCGGTTACGTAGTTCAGGATTCACTTTTTCAGGCATACGTAACGCGCGCGACACGGTCATCGTGCTAACGCCGACCAGTTTTGCAACTTCAGCGAGCGTAATTTTACCGGTGTTTTTCCTGCGTTTTTCTCTCGCGCTATCGTCCGCTTCTAACGTCTGCACTGATCTCCTCCTTTCGCCTGACTGGGCAACCATTGTAAATGATGTTTAGCGTTTTTCGCATTGCCCAACTGCAAAGTAATTACAAGTATCGATAATAAAGTTAGCGGTAACAAGGATTTTAACATTATTGCCATGTTAGCGCTAACTTTGCGATGCAGATCACGGTAAGCCGCGAAGTCATTCCACTATAGTAAGTTCACTTTCAACGCTATCGGGGTATTTATGATTACGACCTGGCTACCTGCAGAAAATATCCAGATTGTGGATTCAGTCAGCGACTGGAAACAGGCCATTAGGTTATCGGCTCAGCCCTTATTAGCGAAAGAGACGATTACTGAAGAGTATATTGAAGCCATTTTTAACAGCCATCAGGAGCTGGGTCCTTATTATGTATTAGCTCCAGGCCTGGCGATGCCACATGCTCGCCCGGAGCAAGGGGCAATTAAAAACGGGCTGTCGCTTTTACATATTAAACAAGGGGTTTCTTTTAACGCCGAAGAGAATGACCCTATTTACGTTGTGATTATGTTGTGCGCGCTTTCAGGAGACGAGCACATCAATATGATTACCGCCCTGGCGGAGATTTTTAGCGATGATGAACGACTCTCAGCACTGCTGAAAGCATCAACAATGGAAACAATTCAAACTGTTATCAACGGATAAAGAGGTGAAGATGAAAAAGGTTCTGATTGTTTGCGGTAACGGTTTAGGCAGCAGTTTTATCGTCGAAATGAACGTAAAAAAAATAATTAAAGAGCTGAATAAAGAAGCAGAAGTTTCTCATACCGATCTGACTTCGGCAAAAAGTGAAACTGCCGATATTATTCTTAGCGCCAGGGATATTGCCGAACATCTCTCCAGCCATTCTGCCCAGGTCTTTGGCTTATCTAACCTGCTGGATAACAATAAAATCAAAGAAATTCTTTCCGAAAATCTCTGATTAATTATTTGCGGCCTTACGGAGTTATTCTATGCTGCAGTTTATTATTCATGATGTGTTGGGCACACCAGCAATACTGGTCGGTCTGTTTTCCCTGATCGGCTTATTATTGCAGAAAAAAGCGTTTTCCGATGTTATTTCCGGAACCCTCAAAACCATTATGGGTTTTGTGATATTAACATCCGGGGCGGCGATTATCGCCACGACATTAACAACCTTTAGCCAGCTGTTTGAGCACTCATTCCATATTCAGGGGGTAGTGCCCAATACGAATGCTATGGCGGCGCTGGCCCAGAAAAACTACGGAACCGCGACGGCAATGATCATGGTCCTGGGGATGTTGTTTAACATTGTCCTGGCCCGTATTACGCCGCTGAAGTACATCTTCCTGACCGGGCACCACACGCTCTATATGTCGGCGATGCTGGCCGTTATCCTCTCAGTCGGCGGTCTGTCACCCTTGTGGGTGGTACTGGTGGGGGCGGTGATCCTCGGCATCATGATGGTGGTCTCTCCGGCCATTCTGCAGCCGTTCACACGCAAAATAACAGGTACTGATGACCTGGCACTGGGCCACTTTGGTTCAACTGGCTATCTGCTGTCGGCGCTGGTGGGAAAAGCGATCGGTAAAGGCAGCCCGTCGATTGAAGAGCTGAAGGTACCGAAGTCATTGAACTTCCTGCGTGACTCCTCGGTCGCCATCTCACTGACGATGATGATCCTGTTCGTGATTCTGGTGCTGGTAGCAGGCAAAGAGTTTGTCGAAACCAGTATCAGCGGCGGTCAGAACTTTATCATCTTCGCTATTATCCAGTCGCTGACCTTCGCGGCAGGCGTGTGGATCATCCTGGCGGGCGTACGCATGATTATTGCCGAAATTGTTCCGGCCTTTAAAGGCATCGCCGACAAACTGGTGAAAGACGCCAAACCGGCACTCGACTGCCCTACCGTCTTTCCATTCGCTCCAAACGCGGTGATCGTCGGATTCCTGTCAAGCTTTGCCGCCGGTCTGGTGAGTATGTTCCTGTGCCCGCTCTTTGGTTTAAGCGTCATCGTTCCAGGCCTGGTGCCGCACTTCTTCTGCGGGGCGACGGCGGGCGTTTACGGCAACATCTGCGGTGGTCGTCGCGGCGCGGTGGTGGGTGCATTTGCTCACGGTCTGCTGATTTCATTTTTGCCGGCAATTTTACTGCCTCTGATGGGCGACCTTGGCTTTGCATCCACCACCTTTGGCGATGCGGACTTCGGGGTAGTTGGCATCATTCTTGGGCATGTCGTATCGCTGTTTAACTAATTGATTCTTTTGGAGGTAAGTATGGCGGCTAAATTTTCGCCCTCGTTAATGTGTATGGATTTAACGCAATTCAGAGAACAAATTATGGCAATGAACGGACGCGCTGATTTTTATCACGTTGATATTATGGACGGCAGCTATGTGAAAAATATTACGCTATCACCGTTCTTTATCGAAAACCTGAAGAAAATCACCGATGTGCCAATTGATGTGCACCTGATGGTGAACCACCCGGAAGATATTATTCCGATGTGTATTGATGCAGGAGCCGATATTATTAGCTTCCACCCGGAGACGGCGAATAACAAAATATTCCGTCTGCTGAATCAGATTAAAGATGCGGGCCGTCGCTGTGGCGTGGTGTTGAACCCGGCTACCCCGGCTGATGCCATTAAAGAGTACGCGCATCTGCTGGATAAAGTGACCGTCATGTCGGTTGACCCAGGCTACGCCGGGCAGAAGTTTATTCCAGAATCACTCAACAAAATCAGACAATTGATTGCGATGCGTGAAGCGCATGGTTACCACTATCTGACCGAGATTGACGGCTCCTGCAACGAGAAAACCTTTAATGTGATCGCTCAGTCCGGTGTTGACGTCTTTATTGTCGGAACCTCGGGCCTGTTCTCCCTGGCGGATAACGTCAGCGATGCCTGGGATAAAATGGTCGATATTTACCAGCGCGAAGTCGCTGCCTGAAATTTGCAGTGCGCTCAGCCGTATTAAGCCATCGCGCAGGGTAAAGGTCTATTTAACCGGTCTGTCTCTTTATCCGCGCTCTTGATTAGTACGGTTGAGGGCGCTGTAACCTTCTTAGCGCGTAGTTGCCAATGCAAGAAGCATTTTGTATCCCCTCTTATTTCAGTGCTTGTTTATTATCGAAGGTGAATTATGGATATTTCGGAAGTTCTTAACGTAAAAAATATCAAGTTAAACATGAGTGCGAAAAGTAAGGAAGAAGCCATTGAAGAGTTAACGGACTTATTGGTGCAGGATGGCGCGGTCATTAATAAAGATGAATTTATTCGGGATGTCTGGTTGCGCGAGGAACAGGGATCAACGGGATTCGAAAATCATATTGCAATCCCGCACGGTAAATCATCCGGTGTCGCCCATACGGCATTGGCCATTGGACGTACCCAACATGATATTCCCTGGGAAACGATGGATGGTAGCGATGTCCGCTGTATTATTTTATTTGCCGTTCGTCTGGCAGATCAGAATACAACTCACATCCGTTTATTATCACATGTCTCAGGCTCATTAGCCGACGAGGATATTATCGCTAAGTTGCTGGTAGAAACTCATCCTCAAAGAATCATTGAACTATTAAACTCAGAAGCTGAAGATCAGACCGTTTAATTCCGGAAATTATTACCCCTGTTATTATCTGATAAGTTTGAACATCTCAAAGTAAATGATGGAGAGTACCCATGAATATCGTTGGAATTACAGCCTGTACTGTAGGCATTGCACATACATACATTGCGCAAAAGAAAATTGAAACAGCAGCAAAAAAGGCGGGTCATAATGTCAAAATTGAAACGCAAGGCACTATTGGTATTGAGAATGCCTTAACCGCTGATGAAATTGCACAGGCCGATATTGTCCTGCTGGCCGCTGATGTAAAGGTATCTGGAGAAGAACGTTTCGCCGGAAAGAGAGTAGTTAAAGTTCCAACAGAAATGGCGGTTAAATCTCCTAATAAGCTTATTGAAAAGCTCAGTGAATTAGTGAATTCATAACTTTTACCTGTGCGTATCCTATAAATTAAAGGGCGTAATTTATGAATATAAAAGAAATATGGAAAGCAGCCAACCCTAAAGGCCATCTGCTTACTGCTATCTCGTTCTTAATTCCCATTGTCTGTGGTGCTGGATTTATTATTGCCATCGGCATGGGCCTGGGGGGTACGGTTCAGGACGCTTTAGTGCCGGGCCAGTTTGATCTGTGGCAGGCCTTAGCAACAATGGGCGCAAAGGCCCTCGGACTTTTGCCCGTCGTTATCGCTATAGGGATTTCCGGCTCGATCGCTGGCAAACCCGGTATTGCGCCGGGTTTTATTGTGGGTCTGGCGGCTAATGCTATTGGTGCAGGTTTCATCGGCGGCATGATCGGCGGCTACATTTCCGGGTATATTGCGCTTGCCATCATTAAAAATGTGAAGGTTCCTGCCTGGGCTCGTGGCTTAATGCCTACACTGATTGTGCCATTTTTTGCCTCTATCATCAGCGCCCTGATCATGGTCTATATCATCGGTACGCCTATCGGTATTTTTACCGATGCTCTCACCTCTTTCCTGAGAAGTATGGGTACCTCCTCTAATTTAGTCTTAGGTGCTGTGATTGGCGCATTGTGTATTGTTGATTTTGGCGGGCCGATTAATAAAACCTGCTTCGCATTCGTCTTAACGCTCCAGGCGCAGGGTATAAATGAGCCCATTACTGCACTTCAGTTAGTTAATACCGCAACCCCTATCGGCCTGGGGCTGGCATTTTTTATCGCCAAACTTCTTCGCAAGAACATCTATAACAACGAAGAGATCGAGATGTTGAAATCTGCGGTGCCTATGGGAGTGGTGAATATCGTCGAAGGCTCTATACCTATCGTGATGAACGATATCATTCGTGGTATCACCGCTGCGGCAATCGGTGGCGCCTGTGGTGGTGCAGTTACCATGGTATATGGTGCTGACGCAACAGTTCCTTTCGGCGGCGTGTTGATGATTCCAACCATGTCACACCCCATGGCGGGCATTATGGCGTTACTGGTAAATATATTCGTCACGGCTACTGTCTATGCCGTCATCAAAAAGGATGTTCCTCGCGACGTGGTTATAAACCACGATGATGAAGAGGAAGATATTAATCTGGATGACATCAAAATAAGCTAAGACTGGAAGTAAAAACACGCAGGGTAGATTGGCAACATTCTATGTTTCACTGGGCGGCATCCAGGCTACTGGTGCCGCCCGAACACTTCTCAGGCCTATGTAAGCGGTGCAGGCTAAAAATGTTCGCATAGCTTATGGAACGAGTATGTTCTGTTGATGATACCTGGAACTCACATCCCCGGGCGGGTGAATTTCAGAGATAATGCGTTGATTTAGGTGGTGCCGATAATAGGAGTCGAACCTACGACCTTCGCATTACGAATTATAAGAACTGCTTTTTAACACAGTAACTTACCGCATCATCCCTGCGCTCACACGTCCCATGATGCCAAAAGATGTGAAGACACGACAAAGCCAGAAAAGCCATGCGTGTCCCACATTTGTCTCACACTACCCTATCGTCTTCGATCGCGCTGTTGATGAAATACGTCACACGCCCCAGCACCTCAACCTCTTCCGCAGCTTCCCCCTCGATCGCTTCACCATCATCACAAATCAGCGCCCTGCCCATCACTCGTGCAAACTGCGTCCGGCCGCCAGACAAAATCAGCAGAACCTGATTCTGTACTAACCGGGTGACAGGTTCGATTACAGCAAAGCCGGATGACGTTTCCAGGATGCGGCTGTCCATGCCGATCCCGCAGATACGCTCCGGTGTTAACCGCTGCTCTACGTAGTCGCCTGCCGGTGAAGGAAATCCCATCAGAGCACCCTCCCCATAGTACGCAACATCCACAACCTGTTCTGGCTGTCGTCCGGCGTTTTATCAACGAAGAATGTCTGGTAATACTCTATCCACTCGTTGGCGTCGGCCAGGGTGAAATGATGGTGAACTTTTGCCAACTCGCGGATAAAGTCTTCAGTCCTCAGGCACCGGTATCCCTTGGGGTTTAGCTGTATTGCGGCCACAAATGCGGCGTGAATGTCGGAACGGCGGGGCATGATCTGCACTCCTTGTTACTGTTTTTATATACAGTAGTTTTAAAGATAGTGCAGATCAAGAGTAAGCGAGCAGTTCTATGTCTTAAAGATCACTTAGCACCATACATCAGCGTAACGCTGATGCGCTGCGAAGTTCCGGATCTGTTCTCAACATAGATAGCCCCGGCAGTTGAGCTGACGGTAATCTTGCCGTCCGTGCCGGTTGTTCCTGTCAGAACGAGCGTGTTCACATCAACACCAGAGGATTTGCTGACTGAGGTGATTTGCGCCACCGAGACAGCCCGGGCAACGGCAATGAGATATTCCGCCGGGCCTATGCTTACCATCAAAAATCCGGTAAACGCTGAAGCCTGCATGGGCACAGAAAATACCGAATCATCGGCAACGGTTGCATCGTAACTGATAGGGAAATTGGTATCTTTAATTGCGCCAGGAGACAAGGATACGTTGTTCATGGTGCCAATCCGCTGGAATGGTGTGGCAACACCCAGCACATCGACGGTCTGATCGACTATGATGCCATCAAGTGTTCCAGCGACACGCTCGAGCCTTACGCCGACACCGGCGCCCCCGAGAACCTTTGTATTGCAGACTGATATCCTCCTGGTAGCCCCCGTACCACCCTGCTTGATGCTGATCCCGTTGATGACCTTGTCATTAGCCATTACCCCGTCGACCGATACGCCATCTACAGAACCTGTCCCTGTCGTTTCAATGTTCACGACGGCAGGCGCCTCAAAACCAGTTAACCCCCTGCAGTTAATATCATTGACCTTCACGCCGCTGATCTTCTTTGATTTAGCCGTAATGCTGACGGGAATGGACTTGCAGTTGCTGCGAACACCGGTCACGGTTGCTGAAGTAATATTGTTAACCCCCTGACCGCCGACGCTGACAATCGCCGCTGGCCCGAGGCCGTCACCAACCACCATTACATCTTCAACGAGGGCATCTGAGCCTTCAACGCAGATAACGCATGAGTTCGCACCAACATCAACACCTTCATCAAATGTGGCCCTGATCTGTTTGGCAGTGGATTTCCCTCCGGAAAGAAGGATGCTGTTTGAGGCCTTACCCACCCATACGTCATCCAGCTCAACCAGTTGCTGGTTAGAGTTGATAAACCATCCTGAACTGCGAAAGGTTGTAGGGAAATTATCGGAAAGCTCAAATTGCATGCCAGAGAAGCGCACACCATTAGCCTGGGCGGTAAATAAATCGTAACCGTTACCCAGCGCCTCAAAAATAGTACGACGCGAGCCCAGACAGCGGATCCATGTTGCCCGCGGCACTATCAGTCCGAAACCTATCGGATAACGACCGCTATCGAAATCGACAGAGCCTTCACGGGTATTGTCCAGCGATGCAAACAGTTTTGCGAGTGCCGGGGCCTGATCAATGGCTGCGTCATTAACAGGCACAACCCCAAACCAGGAGGCGTGGACATCATGCGAATCCTCACCGCTGTCCTCATCATTTCTCAATAAAACAGAGCCATCCCCACGGAATATGTATTGCTTGGGTGACTCAATATTTCCCGTGATTGTCAGCGTATTGCCAGCAGGTATCGTGATATAGGCGCCATAATCGAAATACAAAGGCGCATCCAGCGTACCAGTTGTAAAGACGTGCTCACCGTTTGCTAGCCGCACATACCCTAACCCCGCAATCATCGCGGTAGCACGCTCAAGAGATGATGACCCTGGATAATCCAGTATCGTTCTGAATTCCTGGTTTTTATCCTGCTGAGTGCGTCCATTGCCAATGCCAACCAATGATGCGCCAGTTGGTTTTGCCAAGTCAGCCCTCAGTCTGTCTGGATCATATTTCGCGACGTCTTCAAAATAGAACTGCTGCGCGTTATAGGCGTCATAAATAGCCATGCTGTAATTCTGCACGGTTACAAATCTTTTAATCTGACCACCAAGTACGGGGAAGCCGCCCGCATTAATAATGATAGGCTGCGGTACTGGAACGGGTGAGCCATCCTCATCTTCGACATAGACCTGAATCTGATTCGCCGGATTGGTCGGATCCGTATCAGGCTGGCCGATATAAATTTTCCCATTGGCATTGGCTTTGAATGAACGGGCCAGCGTAAAGAGTTGTGCTGGCATTCCAATAACCAGATTCGCGGTAATATCTGACATATTGCTGTGCTCCGGGCGCAAGTTATCCCCACATCGGAGATGCGTTGAGATTTTTGATAACGTACCTAAACGGTACTATTGTGAGTTATTCGGTCGGTTTACGATGCCTGTCCATTAACTGGCGAGGCATCAATGATGTACAGCAAGTACGATGAGGCACAGTTTCACTTGAGACTTTCAAATGAGCTTCACGCGAAGATAAAGCAGCGTGCAAAAATGAATAATCGCTCCATCAATGCTGAGATTGTGGCGACGATGGAGGAATCTCTTTCCCGGCCGTCACCAGTTGCTGGCTATCGCGATGAAGCAGAACGCGAGGCGGATATCGCTTCGAAAGAGATCCAGAAAATGGTGTTCGATAAACTGGCGGAGTTTTATCGCAAGAAGTAGGCGCAGGACATAAAAAAGCCCACCTAAGTGGGCTATTTTTTGTATTTTATTTCTTCAGTGTGATCACCTGATCAACGTTGTGATTCTGGTCATACGATACTTCATAGGCCATATCGGTACCATCTGCTGCGCTTTCGATTGGTGTTCCAGCAACTTCCCAAATCCCTAACGTGAGCACATCCATTGCGGCATGACCAACGGCCCGGGATGCTTTTACCCCGCCGCTGTATCCTTGTTTGAAGCGCCAAAGATCCCATTTTTTGCCATCATGTTCGGTCTGAGCGGTTGGGTACCCGAATTCTGCCAGAAGCACACTGCGCGGAGTTCCATGTCTGAATAGTGAAATATCCTTTTTCTCAGGCTGCTGTGTCGCACTATAAACTGAGCACCCGCCAGTGGTGAGCAGCAAGCTGCCAACCAACAAGACTACTGGTAAATTTTTTAGTTTCATTTCCATCTTCTTATGCTATCAATCACTGGAGAATATTATCTTCGATTTATATAGCAATGAAAACAAAACTAAGGAGGTTGGCGTGTATGCAGCGATTATTGTGATAGCCATTGTCGTCATTGCCATTCAGATTCAAATGGCATCACTAAAAACCAAAATAGAAGAACTTCATTCAGAAAATGAGACCCTAAGAACCTCGCTAAAGAGCACCGAAGACCAATTATCTACCTCGATTTCTAATATTGAAGACTCTATCGACGCACTTGAAATACGCGCTGAACGATTGGAAAACGAAGATGTTCATGGTTTTGCAGACGACATATCTTTCTTAAAGACTTGGGTTAAAAATGTTGGGCAAATTGCAACGTCTACCAGAGATAAGATCAATCCATCCGTGGAGAACTAACTACTCCTGCGCCATTCCGCTTAGCGAGGCGACGATGCCAGCCCTCGCTAAGCGCTGAAACTCATCATTTCCCACGGCGTCACGGACTGCTTTAACGGCGATTTTATTCGCCAGGAATCGACGTTCTGCAGCCGCCATAGCCCCACTGCTCGCCCCAGCCCTAACTGCCTTGGCTGCCTCCCTGATGGCCTTCTCTATTGCGTAACGACCACTTCTCGATGCCGCCAGTTTCTCAATCCCTGCCATGGCCCCAGCTGAACCTACGGCACCCAATACCCCTGCTACAGGTCCACCGCTTAACGTGCCGGTTATAGCGTAAACGGCAGGGTGAGAAGCGGCGCTAAGTACGGCATTTACTGCGGGATGGAATCCCTGCTCTAACGACTGCAATGCAGGGATGGACCGACCGGTCTGCTCGACGTATCGAAGCGGTTTTGTGGCTGCTTTTGCCAAATCCCCAAAAGCTCCGGCTATCTTACCAATCTCTGGAGAATGCCTGTTGATGGCGGCAATGTTCTGTGGAGTAAGGATAGAGGCGATATGCGATATCCCTGCTGCGTCAGACTTCCCGCCGCGTATCCCTTGCGACAATGCATCCTGCAAGATTGACGCAATTGCAGGAGATCTTTCAGCCTCTGGAAGTGAGCTTATCATCTGGTGGAATTTCCCTGTTCCATTTTTTGACGAGCCCTGCAACGCTTTAACGCCATTATTCACCAATGAGTCGGTGGCAAGGTCTTTCCCTAGCGCGGCCTCTGCCTGCTTTTGAGCGGCGAACCGTGCTTTTGATAGGTCGTTAGCCGCAGTCCACTGATCAAGGAAGCCGCCACTTTGAGCCATCGCCTTCATATCTTCGGTAGCAGCATCTCGCAGCTCACCCATTCGGCGGGCCATATTCGACTCACCGGAGCGGATATACTTCTGCTCGGCGTCAGCAAGCTTTCCTCTCCAGGCCTTCATGGCGTCGAATGTGATGCCAGCCTTGCCAGATTTATTGTATGCAGACACAAGCTGCTTCATTTCCGGGGTGAGTGGCATCCCAGCATCAATATCACCCTGGATAGTGGCGTTTGTGTTTGACATGCGCCCGCGCGACTCAGGCATTGTTGATCGTACGCTATCCCAGGCTGATTTCTCGGAAGATTTCATGCTATCAATGCCGGACAGAACTCGCTGCTTGATGGCGCGACTCTTTTCCGAAGCAGAACCAACTTCTGCCCCCAGATCATCAAGTGCAGAGTTAAACTTACCTTGAATTTCCCCAAATGCCTTCATATGCGCATCCTGCGCAATGCCTGGTTTAGATGCAAGGATTCCCTCTGCCTGGGCAACTCCTCGGCTACCTGATCGCATGCCAGGAGTAAGCGAGTTAACGTCAACACCGGCAATCTCTGCGGCTCTCGCTACATCCTCACTAACGCCTGCGGCCTGATTGGCAATAGCGTTACGCCCCGCCCCAGATTTAGCCAGGCGTGATACATCGTCAGCTGAACTAATAGCGGCAGTCCCAAGCGCCTGTGTTGCTTTTGGGGCCAGGACCCTGCCGGCTGCTGATATAACACCTTGCGCACCAAGGTTCAATGCTGCATTTTCTACTGCATTCTGTGCAAAATCACCTGACTGATTTCCTGCATCTGCTAATGAGCCGATAACCATATTTGCAGCATTGCTTGCATTGCTAATCGCTCCTGGGGTCCTCTCTGCCACCCCGACCGCCTTCGCCGCTGTGCCGAATGGCATAAGATAACCACCGATGGTCTCCCCTGCCTGCGCATACTGGTCTGTTGGGCGATCAACCGGGCGATACACATCATCCAGTACACGGGGGCCACCGAGACCCTGGCTGATAGCGTTAATCAAGCTTGCACCGCCCTGAAGCACATCAAACGGGATGTTAACAAGCCCTCGCCCTGCCTGCTCCGCGCTTTGCAGCAGAGACTGGTCCTGCTGTTTAGGTGCTTGCTCTGCCGCTGGAGCTTGCTCCTGCGGTGCTTGAGCCGCGGCCTGCCCAGCGAAATACTCGTCGATAGCATCGCCGATCTGCTCGTTGCTGGTTCCGTCTGGGAAAGTGAACGTTTTACCGTTGGCTGTAACTTCCATCATTTCACCGTAAATGTGATGCCTGATTTGGATGTATAGCTACCTCCGGCAGGCTGCTGCGCCGCGGGCTGCTGCATTTCTGACTGGCGCCCCCCGCCGCCGACATTGACCTGATATTGCCGGTTGTAGTTGTCTGTGTACTCTTGAATATCCCTGGCTGATTGTTGTGCTGCTTCCGGGCTCGAAAAATCAAGCTGCGGCATTCCCTGAAAGTACATCTTTGCCTCTGCAACGGTATTTATCCCGGATGCGCCCATATCTCTCGCGGCAGCGATGCCTTGTTTTTGCATTCGGCCCTGAATGCGTTGGGTGGCGTTATAGAGCTGTCGCTGTTCTTTTCCTGAAAGCCTGCTACGCACATCCGCTCCCAGCGCAGGAGTGCCATTTCCGCCAGTTACACCTGTCATAAAGTCCAGATCGCCGGATGAGGCTCCTGAAATGGCGTCGAGATCCTTCTTCATCGCATAATTCTGCGCACTTGCGGCTGATGTAGGTGGGGCAGCAATAGCACTGGCCGGCACACGAACCATGTTCCCGGCATCATCGATTCCCTCGTAAAATGCATTGGCGCCTGAACCATGAAGTTTGCCAGCCACATTAACGGTGCGACCGTCAGCTAACTGCACAACATTGGATCCGCCCCCATCCGGCTTGCCACGAACACGCAAATAGGTTTTTTGTTGTTCTGGCGACAGACTGTTGAAGTACTGATATTCACGAACTGAAGCTGGAGTTTGACCTCCGGAGCTTCGCATTGAATTCTCTCTGCTAACGGCAATTTGCTGCCCCTGCAACGCTTCTCCTGCGCGATTACTGCGGGCGGTTTCATCCAGTTGCTGTTGTTTCTGCTGCGCATCAACCTGCTTCTCAATAGGCATCGTTGCGTACATCGAGGTTTTCAGCAGGGAGCCGAATTGCTGTGGATCGCTCTGGTAGGTTTGCCACGCCTCTTCGGCAGGGACGCCCATCGAGCCGAGCGCCGGCTTCGCTGCCTGAATGGCCTGCTGTACCAATTGCGGGTTACCTGAAGAATAGGCTACAGAGAGGTTATTGAGCGCCTTGTTAACGAACGCAGCATGTTCAGCGTCCTGAATGCCGATCTCCTTCTGTACGCTGTCTGCGTAATCCGGAAACTCGGTTCTCAGGGTGTGAAGCTGATCAGGAGGCGTATTTTGAAGCCTGTTAAAAAATTGCTTTTGACGATCCGCAGCTGCTGCTGCCTTCTGGTTCTCCAGCTCCTGCTGGTTAGCAGCACCAATCAGGCCGCCCAGGCGAGCGCCTGCCATCAGCGACTGATTCAGGCCTGAGGTGTAATCAATTGGGTCAACCATCAGTAACCTCCATTGAGACCGCTGCCGATCAAGCTCTTACCACCCGTCGCCCATGCAGCGCCGAGCCCGGCAAGCGTGTTGAAACCTGCGGTGGCTTTACCAGCGTTAGCCGCCCCAATCTGCCCCATGTTCTGCCCGTAGGTGTTGGAATAGTCCCCGGCGGCCGCGTTGTTAGCTCCTGCCGCAGAAAGCCCTACGTTCGTGAGACCGAGCAACTGCCCGTACATATTGTTCTGCTGATCTGTCAGCATGGACAGATAGTTTTGCCCGAGCTGTGGTGCAATAGAAGCGAGCATATTCCCGGTAGCGGTTGAACCCAGCCCACCGGTTGCCTCAGCAGCAGTAAGGCCTTGATAGCGAGCCTGGTCACTTAGCATTTTGTATTCTGGTGAGGCGTAATACTCAGCGAGTGAGGCGTTACGGTCGATTGGCTTACCTGCAATGCCCTGCAGCCCGGTTAATCCGGTCAATCCTGCATTCAGGAATGGCTGGTTGGTTTTCTTTCTGTCCTGGTAGATATTCCAGGCCATCTGGTTCGAGTCTTTAGCCGCACTAACTTGAGCGTCAGCAGCCTTATTGGACCCGGTGATGCCGCCTACGACGCTACCGACCGCGTTACCGATACCTTTAGCGATCCCGCCCATTTGCATACCTCTTCATTAAAATTAGAACGCCGCGCGTGTCGTCGATGTACTCGACTTCACCGCGCCAGGTTTCGACGAATCCAAATTTCTTCGCCAGGTTGCACACCTGCCTGTGCTCAAAGCGGATCGGGGCGTGAACTTCCCGGGCGCCTATCATTTCCAGCACATCCGTCACAGCATCCCTGCATCGGTAGCGCTCGCCGGGTTTCATCGCCATATGCAGGTCTACGTGATCGCCATGGTCAATCGTCACGAACACTCCGCAGCCATCCCATATCCAGTAACTGGCATCGAAATTAGGCCATGAAGGGACGCCCCACAGGCGCATCAATCCCTGCCCGGTGAGAGCATCGATTTTTGTGAGCATGGGGATCCTTAATTAATTAAACCGTGGGTTCTCAGTGCCTGCTCAAGCGCCAGAATTCGTTGACTAGCCGCTAATAATGCATTGGCGATAGCCTGCACTTCGGTCTGTGAGTATGCTGCGCCTACTGTGAATGCGAGATCGGCATTGAACGCTCCGAGATTGGCCGTACCAGATCCCACCGTCCATCCGGTTTGCCGTGGGCCAAGCACCTTAACGCCATCAATTGAGAACGATGTCGCGACGCCCAGCGATGAAGCCAGTGACTGCGCGGCTGTGACTGTCTTTGAGACGTAATCGGCCTGAATGTCTTCGATATCCGATTCAGCCTGGGTAAGGCGTAGCCCCTGAGCGGATACGTCACTTTGCAGGCTACTGACATCGGTTTGCAGATCGGCAATGTCTCCCTGCGCCGCGATCAGCTCACTGGTGAGGAAGTCGATATCGCTTTCAGCTGCGGTCACCCGCCCATCCAGCGAGACGATGGCAGCCTCTGCTGATGTCAGCCGCGTACCCAGACTCTGAATCTGCGCCTCTGCATCGCCCAGGCGGATCTCATGATCGAGCAGCTGCACATCCTGCGCATCGTTCCTCACCTGCGCATCGTAGGCCCCGTCTCCCGCCTCGTTGGCCTTGTTGGCTACGTTGGTGAAGTCCAGAACCTGAGACAGGATGTATTGCTCATATGCAGGGGTGGAACCGCGTGGCAGTGATGATGCAGTCAGGCCGATTGCCCGGACGATTACCGGTGTATTGAGTGCGTTGTTTGCCATTACTCAACCCTCACCTGACATCCAGATAGCGTCACGGGTGACTTGGTGATGACGCGGATCTTGAAGGCGATGTTTTTACGCACCCGGCCAACTCTGCGCCACAACACGCGCTTGTCGTAAACGAATGGCGCGTTCTGCTCAATCATCTGCTCTCTGCCAAAGTTGATGCCGTCGGCGGTGGCAGACAGAAACAGGCGATCTGCGTACTGCGCAACACCGGTTGAGGATTCCAGTTCAAGGTCGAACAGTCTGGCCCCGTCAGCCTTTATCAATGGCGTGAAGAGCAGGTGCTCCTGCTGGTTTCCGTACTGGCTGGAGATATCGAACTGCAGCGCACCTTTTAACGCCGCTGACTTGTCGCCGCAGGTGATGGAGTTTCCTTCATACATAAAGTCAATGGCCCGATAGACGTCGTCACCCAGCCCGGTTTTCAGCACAGCCCATTGCGGCCCGTTTTGGCTGGCTGCCGCGTCGTACACCAGAACCTGACCAGGGAGATGAATCAGCAGCAACTCATGCCCATCAAAGCGCAATGTTTCCATGACAGCGGAGGCGAGTTCGCTGGCAGTGTACGAGCGGATTATCTTCTCGATGCTAGCGGTGGCAATAGCTGTCGCCCGGCCCGAATCGATGATATATACCGACGGCGCACCGGATGCCGGGTTGCTGATGATGGCATAGGCGTCCATGAATGGCGTTTTGCAGTGCGTACCGGCGATCCCCTTCTGCACCGCATAGGCCGAGTTCACGACATAAAGAGCCGCTCCAACAGTGGTTGCACCAGTTACCGTGAAGTATTCAATCGTCGTTGCGCCAAAGCAGACAATAAAATCTCGCCAGGTGCCGATCCCAATAATTCCGTCAGGTTGGGACTCAGCACGGTATTCACCCGCGTAACGGTCAGGATGCGACTCATCATCGAGGTCAGAGATGAACCACGAGTCAGAGCCATCCTTTGCCCAGGCATAGCGGCCACGCAATCGGGTGATGTCTCGCGCAGATCCGAGTTCGTACTGCGTGAATCCGCTGGATACCGGCCAGTTTGCAACCGTCTTGGTTGTTCCGTCGTAACGATACTCGACCACCTGCCCGCCGACGCAGACAGCCTGAGAAGTTCGACCATGCGCCAGCGACACCCGTGATGAACCGGCCACATCACCGACCACCGAATCGCCTTTGTAGAGCTTGCCGCCCATAACGCGATATACGGCGCTCTGAGAGGTGTTGTACTGAGCCCCACGAGATGCACCGGCAACATCAGATCGCTTCGCTATGCCCGGGAACGAGCGCAAATAACCTGATGCGTTGAGCACCTCCTTCGGCGTCGCCAGCATATTGACCGGCAGATAGTCGATGTAGTCAGCGTTGCGGTGGTCTTTACCCGTTCCCTTCATCAGAGGAAGTTGCTGGATCGGCATCTGTCTGTTCTCCCGGGAAGTAATGCCATCCATTCAGAGTGGCGAAGCTATTCCCGCTACCGATAGGCATCCTGTTCGGATAAGGCGCGCGCTTTGCACGACTGAGTGCCGTGTTTTTGACGAGCAACTCTTTGCCATTGCGGGCGGTGGTGATGACTTTGGCGGTTGGTTCGATCGCGTAATCAGGCGCGATGCGGCAGGCCAGATTAAAAACCACAGCACTGACAGCGCTGGAGCGCATGCCGTGATCGTCACCCTCGGCGGGCGGGTTATCCGGATCGGTGAATTCATACCCGGTGATGATGCCCTTCCCGTCCTGGTACCACTCAGCCATCATCGTTTCGAGGTCATCAACGCCGTCCTGGATTGACTGCGGCTCAACGTCGGTAAGCGTGGCATCAGATGCAACGCCAAGCTTACGCAGCGCCGCCCGGACAATGTCGCCCTTAGTCGCTATCAGCATCATCTGCCGCCTTAGCCTTTGGCCCCGGCTTTTTACGTGGTTTCACTTCAGGCTCAGGCTCAGGCTCAGGCTCAGGCTCAGGCTCAGGCTCAGGCTCAGCAGTAGCCGGTCGCAAACTCAGAAGCCGGTCAAGAACATCACTCGCTTCGTGACCATCCCACTCTTTTCCGAACTCCAGCTCGGCACCTTCTGGCAGGAATTCGATTTCTTCAACGGGGAGATGGTAAGTGACTTCACCTTCCGGCGTAGTAATGCCAGCGATGATCCATCCTTCCCACTCTTCCCCGTCACTGTGTTTACGAGACCACCACGAAAGGCCAGAGTAAGCATGCATAAGCGATGAGAACAGGCGCACCCGGTGAGCATATAGCTCATTAAAGGTGTGATAGCCGTCTGACACCTCACCCATATCTACTGGGTTAGCCCCCTCACCGCCAACACTCACAATCTGATCGCCAACAAGTGGCTCATCAGGAACATCGTGAGGATGCTTATACCAGCCATTGGCTAAGTGTTCAGCGACATCATCCTGATCCACAATTTTCGTTTTCAGCTTGCGGCCCCAGATTTTGGTATCGCCACCTGCCCGATAAATCATCACGCTCATTGCCTTCTCCTACCCAATAAAAAAGGGGCCGAAGCCCCTTGAAGATTAGTGATTAAGCCTGATCAGCCAGGCCGACGCCGATTGACTCAGGACGGGTTGCGTTGACGCCATACCAGACCGCGATACGGCACAGGCCAGACAGGGTATTGATATCTCCCTGCGTCGCGAAGATGCCATTCAGGCCCACCTCAGGGATGGTGAACGACTTGGTCTTCATGCCCGCGAACAGTTCGTGGTTAGCCGGGATTGGCTGACTAACGATGCGGATCGCGTCATCCGCCCAGAACACGTTAGTACGTGCAGTGGTGGTGTTAAGTACGTTTACCGCCATGCTGTTTGCCAGCGAGGTGTTCACGTTGGCATAAGCACGCTGCTCAGGTGACAGGGAAGTGTCATCCAGAGCGATCGGCTTAGGCGTAATCTCAACATGCGTACCATCGACAACGCGCACGACAGAGAATGTCGCATCCTGAGCCAGCAGGTTTTTAGCCATCTGACCGAGGAACTTAACGCCGGTGAAGCTGATTTTGTCGCCGCGCTTCAGGCCAGTGGTAGCAGAGAGAGTTACCGTAGCCAGGCGGTTATCAACGTTACGCTTGTTGCCGTCCGCGTCCAGATCCCACGCTACAGGCTTGAACTTCTGTGCGCCGCTGACGGTCAGACCGGTAGCGGTTGAAGCCGGTAGCACTGGCAGTTTAGGTGAGCGCAGGACGTCATCAAAGCCAGCAACCTGACGCTGAATGGTGCCGTTTTTGTAGGCATCTTCAGGGATGCGACCGAACATGTCGCGGTTAATCAGATCGTGACCGGCTGCCTTGTAGTCCTTCGGGTTGAAGAAGTAAGACAGGCCGGAATCACGGTTAAGCTCACGCGAGAACATGATTTCTTCTGCATCAGCCACGAAGTCCCAGCCGGAACCGGCAGCGGTGCCGATCGGGTCATCACTGGTTACTACCAGGGAGCCCATTTCAGCAGCCAGGTTCGCAACTTTAACCTCGCAGTTGCTTGCCAGTTTTTTGGCGGCTGCGTTGATGCGGCGGCGATATGCTGTTTCGTCACGCAGATCGTCAGCGCGCAGTTGGAAGAAGTCGTTGTCCGGCTCACCCAGGCTTACCGGAACGTTAAGCTCCAGCAGGCCAGTTGACTTGCCAGTTAAGTCCCAACCTTCCTGAGTTGGGGACTCCTGCTCTACAGGCATCCAGATCGTGTTGCTGGAGCGCTGCATTTCGCTTGCAGGAGGCGTGTATTTGCTCGCCTTCTGCGCCATTGGTGTCAGGCTGGTAATGGTTTCAATGATTTCATCCACTGCCAGCGTAACGATTTGACCTTCGTTCAATGCCATTATCGAATTCCTTTAAGTTTTGCCTTTAGCTTGCGATAGGTTTCTACATCGCCCTTGCTTGATGCTGCTTCCATCGCCTTGCGCATCGCATCGACGTTAGCCGCCGACACATCGCCAGTGAGGGATTGATCTGCAGGGGGAGCGGACGAGACCTGTTGACCGCGAGGCTTGAGAGTTAAGCGTTCCGAGAGTCGAGTGAGTTCAATCAGCGCGGACTGCCCGTCCATCGCCAGTAACTGGCGGGCTTTCTCGGGGTTGGCCCCAAGGTGATACATGAGCGCGGCGGATTTCTCAGGGAATAGGCGCATGATGTCAGTCGCCACCGGTGCCGGAACGATCTGCATAAACGCATCTTCTTTTTCCTGATAGTCAGGAATGTTGAGCTTCTCCGCCGCGTCATAGTGTTTACGGGCAGCATCGACGTATTGCGCTGATTGCTGGGTGAACTCCTGAACCTTTCGACCCTGCTCTGCCACTGCATTGCTTCGGGCGTCTAAAGATTTGTTATTCCACTCATCGTTTGCCTGCTGGAATGCGGCTGCCGCCATGACGGTGTCGCCGTTGTATTTGCTATACAGGGCGTCATCACCAAAGTAGTCAGTCACATTTGGCTTAGATGGGAGGTCAGGAGCGACCCGTAAGTTCTCCGGCAATTCACCGCGCTTTACTGCTTCCGCCTGCTGCTCAAGCTCACGTTGACGCTTGCGCTCCAGGCGCTTGGCCGCAAATCGCGCGTTAGTTTCCGGGTCTTGCTTTGGTTTTGCCTCATCGTCTTTCAGGACGATCTCGAAGCCTTCTCCATGCCCTGCGTTGTCGTTGGCATTATCGACAACAGAGCCATCAGCAGATGCCGCTGCATGATTGCCGGACGTGTTTAAGCCTTCAGTTTCCTGAATATTGATGGTGTCTTGCATGATTAACTCTCTCTTATTGAGGATTCTCGGCTACGCTGCCGGAAGGTGTGTTTTGTCTCTGCGATTGCAGGATGTTGGTGATGTCCATTCGCTTCTGGTGCGCCTGGCTATCACCTTTGAGAAGTAACTCTGCGTTGGCTCGCGCATCGGCGGCACTTTCGTTCTGAGCGCGCAGCATGATGTCGAGGAACTCGCGGTATGACGCTTGCTTATCGAGATCGATGTTGCTAAAGATTTCCAGCATCTTCACCTGGTTGAGCTGGTTAGCACTCTCAACCTTGGCCGCATCAACCTGCAACTGCTGCTGCTTAACCTGCGCATTGAGCAGATCGGCCTGACCAGTAAGCAATACGCCCTGAGCCTGTAATTGCTCTGCCGAAGGCTGCTGCGGTTGCTGCTGCGCCTCCATAAGCCACTGCTGTTCTTCAGGCGTTTCAGGCTTCTTAGCGCCCATCATGATCAGCTGTTTGTTGGCGTAGTCGCGCATCATCTCGACGCCTTTGCCATCCAGCAACGTGAAGTACTGCAGTAACAGAAGCTGATATTCCGGCGTGCCCTGCGGTGTTTTGCCGAGCAATTCCAGAATCTCAGCGCGGTTCTGCTGCTTCATCGACTGGAAGGATGGGCCAACGTCGGTGTAGCACTCATAGCGGCCCCTGATGTCGTTCAGGACGGTTGTTTCGCCAGTGGCAAGGTCAACCACCTGCTCCATCAATTGCACTTCCTTCTCGCTGCCATCTTCAAGCGTGATGGTAACGGTGCGGGGGATGTCGTAGATGTCATTGACGATCGACTGGTAAATCTCACCGTCACGGCGCATCGCTGTTGCGAGGTTGTCCTGGAATACGAACGTTTCCAGATCTGAGCGCATGTTCAGCTGATTGACTGTTTCGAAGGCAACCTGACCACCATTCACAGCCTCTGCATCCACACCGAGCGTCGCCACCTCTTTCACTGCTGCGGTGGCGGCCTCAAGCATATAGGCGTTGGCCTGCGGTACTTCAGGGTTCTCCATGTAGGCGATAGGCTGAACAGGAAGGTCGCCATTGTTTTCGTCGGTGCGGTTGAGAAGGTAGTACGGGAAATCATCATTTCCGTCATACATGTGCTCATAACCGGCGATCTGCTCAGGCCAGAACACTGGCTTTTTCTTCGGCGTGCGGGCGACGATGTCAGCGTTAAACGACATAATCATGTTGCGCAGGCGTTGGCCGTCTTTAGTGGCACGAACGACGCCCTCATACACCTCTTTGCTTTCGACGAAGCCCCACTCGCCAAATACAGGCACGATCGGGATGTGTTCGCCAGCAATTAGCTGCCTGTCCTTCAGGATGTCGGTGCAGGTGATGATGGATTTGTACACCCGGCAGCGCTCAACCTTACGCTCTGCAACCTTGATCATTCCACGGTCTGCCAGGTCATCAATAACGTTCTTGATGTCGCGCTTGTAGTACGCCGACGGCGCACCAGTAATCGGGTCCTGGTAGATGTAGACGGTCTCTTTCTTCCTCTCCACCTCGTAGTATTCAGCGACGTGAATGGTGTCCTGAGTCAGCCAGGGAAATGCCCATTCGTTCGGACTCTGGAATGACGGGATAACATCCTCATCAAGCCCATGCTCTTCAGCGAAGTTTTTCCAGCCGTCACGACTCATCGAGTGGATCAGTGTGCAGTGCCGGGCGTCTGACTTGTCCATCTGCTTGCTGTTGCTGTCCCACACCACACAGGAGCATGACGAGTGAATGGGCTCACGCAGCACAATCTGATTGTTGCTGGTCGGGCTCTGGTCTTCATATCGAGTGACTCGACGCCAGTGACCGATGCCGCATTCAATCTGCTCACGGACAGCGACATTCACCGATATCTTAGAGGCGTTATTCTGCGCATCAGTGCGATACATGCCCATCAGCGTATCAGCTGCGTCAGGGCTTGCGCCGTCTTTCGGGCGGTAGAGAACATCAATCGGGTTCTGGCGCATCTCTGCGACCAGCTTACGCACTACCGGGCGCACAACGTCGAACTGGCCTCGGTATTGCAATGTTGTGTACTGATTAAGCCAGTCATCCCAATGAGATACACGGGAGAAGAAAAGGTCATTCTTCGCCTCGGTTCTGGCTTCTTCTCCGGCTGTCCAGTCTGCGTCGAACTTGCACAGAATGCTCTCCAGCCTGCTTTCGTTGTCAGCCATTATCGTCCTCTGGGTACTGGTCTAATCGGGGCGGGGATCTTTTTGTCTTTCGGTTTATTGATATCGCGCATGGTTCTGGCGAACCTTCGCATCATGTAGCCATAGCGAACGGCAGAGAGTACGTCGTCATTGAGCTTGACGATCTTCCCGTTCTCATCGCGGTGGTACAGGCGGAACTCTTCGAAGAATGGCTCACAGGTGTTAAACACCTTGAAGCGCCCGTCGAGCATCATGTCGCGCAGCTCGGTGAGTCCAGGCTCAACAGCGTTTCCGCCATCCGGCCATGTGGCATGCTCAGGGAGCATCATGAAACCGGCATCTGCGTACTGGCTTTTGAGCTGTTCTCCACCGCCCTTCTCGTGCTGATGACCATCATGCGGCCATGCAGTAGGTATTTTCTGCGCCCAAGCCTTCACTGCGCCCCACGCCTGCACAGCCGTTTGCTCTTTCTTCTTCCACGTGCGAGCGACGTAGATGGTGTCTGCGTCTTTATCCCACCATAGCTGAATCTGTGCCTGAGGGTGATCCCAGCCAAAGTCCATCGCGTTGATGACGTAGAAGTGTTCAGGGCATTCAAACGGCTGGCACTTAATGGTCTCTTCCGGTATCTGGAATATGCGGCCACTACCCATCGTCGGAATACCTCGGGCCCGAGCTTCACGCTCATGCTCAGGATACGAAGCGACGATCTGCTCTTTCTGTTCGTCGCTGTAGTGGTCAGCGTCAAAGATTGTCATGGTGACAACCTTCTGTGCCTTGCTCGGGTTCTTCAGGAATTTGGTAACGACGTCTGACATCCCCATCAGCGGGGTAAACGTCAGCATGGAGAACTGGTCGTATTTGTTGGTACGCGTCAGGCCTTCACCGTAGATGCTGTATGGCGGCTCTTCATCGAACCAGACACCGTGAATTGTATCACCCTGCCAGCGGGCGCGGCCCTGCGAGTACGGCTTGAAGTAGCAGATGGATATGCCGTCTTCTACACCGTCAGCGTTGTGATGCTTAACCAGCAAGTGATCGACGAGATTCGGGAAGAATGGAGACTTCTTCCAGCTGATGATGTCCTCTTTCGGGATTGACCCGTAGCCAGGCTCATCATTCTCTTCGATACGACCGCACAGGATACGCTGTGTCGTCTTGGTTACGGTTTCGTTAGTCTCGCCACCAACCCAGAACACGACAGGCTCATAGAAGCGTTTACCGCCCCATTTTTCGCCGTATGCGCCATCATTCGGATAACCTTTAGTTCCGGGGTAGCGTCCGGTTAGATGGAATGCCACCTCTGCGCCGCCAGTGTAGGACTTACCCAACTGGTTACCGGCCATGAAGCAACGCTCTGGGAACTCAGATCCAGCGTCGATAAACTCTCGCTGCTTGCCATATGGTGTGAACTCATACAGCAGGTGTGTTTCCCGGTACCGCTCCTCTTCCTCCAGAAGCTCAAGCAGTTCTATCTGCTCGTCTTCCGTCAGGTCATCAAGAATCGCTTCGTTTTCCACGGGTCAGTAACTCCTGAATGCGAGAGCGGCGCTTATCGCGATCTCCCTTATCAGGTGTCACGTCTTCAACTTGCGACTGCTCTTTGAGGCCCAAATCACGGGCGATGATATTGGCGTTAAGCAGGTCAGCAGCTGCGCCAGAGAATTTCTGGTCGTAGATGATTTCTTCTGCTCGCGTGGTGACGTCAGAAAAGCCTTCCATAGCGCGGAAGGTTCCCCACGTTTGCCGGGTGATATCAAGGAAGATGCACAGGCCAGAAATCGTCATGGCTCGCATCTTTGGCATCGTTGCATTGATGATCTCACCCTGGTAGGAGAACACTTTCCCTTCCCATAGCGGGTTGTCGTCCGCCCATTCGAAATACTCACAGCATGCATCCCACAGCGCCTCAGGCGACTCGAACTTCGGGTTGCGCCCGTGACTGCTGCGGGCCTCCCAGAATCGGTTACCCTTTGGTGCCGCCATAGTCACTTCCCTTCTGTTTGCTTATCCCACTCATCGCGGAATTTGGATGGGTTGTCGAAACCTTGAGTTGCCATGCGCCACCTCAATACTCTTGCTCTGATGAATTGGCGTTAACCTGATCGAGAAGTTGGTTGACAACGTAAGACTGGCGACTCAATCCGCCCAGGATAGCGTGATAGTCTGTCTCCACACTCCGTCCATGAACAATGTCGCCATCGTGGGTTACGGCAACAAAGCAGATCGACTGAACATCTTCGTCATCCACCTTTTGCAGCATGTCTTTCAGCACCTGACGGCAGAGTTCTTTTCGCCGCTCAAGCTCAGGATCTATTCCATCATCGCCGACAACGCGAAAAGGATTGCTCTTTGCCATTACGGGCTCCGTCATTATCTGTCGCAGGGGTTATTTTTGATTTATCCGCTCAGGGGAATATTTGCCTTTGGCAGTTCGCCTGCCACGATTTGTTGTGCGCCAGGATGTCTTTCTTCGTCTGGCGATCCATCACTTCGATGTCGTGCTCAGTAAGCCGAATGACGCTGACCCAGTCGCACCCGGTGTCGATTACCTCAACCTTTGCGGGTCCAGTTTGCACGCAGCTCGCGATCGACATCGTCATCAGGCATATGGTTAACAGTCTGCTGAACATTGCTGGCCTCCCTGGTAACTTCGACGCGACGCTCTGCAGCTGCTTTGGTGGCAGCGGCGTTCTCGTCGGTACGTTTCTTTTCTGCCTCTGCTTCGGCCTTTTCCCGGCCACGCATACCGCCAATACCAAATGCGGCCAGTACCAGCATTATGGCGAGCCCGATCCCAGCCAGGATAGCTTTCAGTCTGGTCATAGGCTTACGCGCTCCCGCATCCAGCCATAGGCGAATGACTCGTTAGCCGGGCGCTGCTCTGCCAGTTCGAGATAACGCTGACCCTGGCTGCAGTTCAGTGCACGGAGCAATACGGTTTCTCCTTCACTACCGCGCTTCGCCAGGAAGGACTTCAACGCGCTGATGCTGCGAGGGCCAATCTGACCGTCGGCGATCAGGTCGGGATAGAACTGCTGCTGATTGTTGAATACGTTCAGCCAGCGCTGGAACCACTTCACCTGTACCGATGGCCCCATGTTCACGCCGGTATCGCAGAGTTCGGCGGCGATGAGCGGGGAGACAGTTGCAACCTGGTCAAAGCGTGGCCCGTACCAGTAATCGGCCTCGAGGATGTTGAGAGCCTGCTCGCGGGTCAGGTCACGCATATCACCGGTATAACCGTGGGCGCGGGCCGTTGCCTGAGTGATCCCCCAGTTCGTCGGGCCGCCTTTATCGTTCGGGTGATTAACGTAACCTCCCTCTTTTCCGAGGATGGCATTGAAGATGTCGTCTTTGGTCATTGCCCGGCCTTCTGGAATACTTTTGCGAGATTGCCGCGGGAGCGCCACACGGCGATGCAGATAGCGATGTTCAGCATCAGTTCGCCCGGGTCAACCTGCAGGTATTTCCCGTAGAGGATACGGAATGCCGTAAAACCGGCGGCGAGGATCATCATGTACGCCATCCATGCCACAGCAGGACGGTGTCGCTTTCCGCTCTTACTGAAGAACATCAGCCGGATGGCGATAAGCGCGCAGATAATGGCGTTTACATCAAGAACGATGGCTTGCCATGTCATTTACCTTCCTCCTCCAGTCCCGGCATTTTCCCCCGTTTTGATTTGGCGAGGATGCGTAACAGGACTGCGACAGAGATGGAAGCGGAAACCAGCGCGCCGATGTTCGGGGATACTTCGATGCTTACCGGCGGCTGCAACAGGCCAAGAGCGGTATTAATCACCCCGGCCAGTATCTTCGCCATCGGTACCGAGAAGAAAACCCCGCCGACAAAGCTGATGACAGCGAACAGGAACTGCTTCCACAGTTGGTGTGGATCGGATGTCAGAACGTACATTGCTGCACCGGCCAGCGCGCACAGCATTACGCCGGGCGTTGCCTCGGGGAACAGAGATGCGAACGTCACTCCGATAGTTGCGGACGTGACACCGCCAGCAATGGTTAGAGGTTCAGACATAGGTGGTCCATGTGTAGAGGTCGGGCTCTCGGGATGAATTAACGACGAGACGTATTGATAGTGATTCCCGGAGCCCGAAAATAAAAAAGGCGGGTTCTGGTCCGCCAATCGATGGGTGCTGCGTTGCGCTATGCGCTTATAGTCCCAAGTAGTGGGTTCTGGTGCTGATTGACGGAATCGAACCGCCGACATCCTGCTTACAAGGCAGGCGCTCTACCTACTGAGCTAAATCAGCCAATAAAAAAGCCCGAGGCGTTAACCTCAGGCTCGAATTCTTTGATACCGCCAGTGCATACAACATTGGCACAATATCAGATTTACATGAAATATATGCGTTTCAGTTCGGTTTTGCAAGACTTATGTCGTAATTTGCTGCCTTTTGTTGTGAACGTGATCGCGAAACAGTTAGTAAAGCCGTCTTATCAAGTCCCACGCATATCTCTCTCAGCACTTCCCAATGAGGCAGATATGTCTCTGACCATGTTGATTTGCTCACCCCGGTAAGTTCTGCCAGTTTCTGATGCTCAACCGCGCCCTCTCCTGCCAGTTCAGACCTGACGTCCTGAACGGATAGCCAGACAAAATCTCTAATTCGAGATATGGTTTTCTTTGCCACCCTCTTCCCTGCGATACGTGTCTGGAACGTAGCCCACACCCATTTAGTTATCGCCACTTGATGATCCCAGCTAACCTTGCCGCTGTAGTTCCAGAGTAGCCATGCCTTCTGATGTTCATCCAGCGATAAGACAGCGCGCCGCCAAGACGCAGTGGAGTATTCGACCGGTTGAACCAGCGGGATATGCGACCCTTTAGCACGCGATTGCTGCCCGGGGATCGGCGGGCTGCTCGGGTTAACCAGCTTCCCGTTCGCCGGGTTAATCACCTTCACTCGGGAACGGCTGCGAGGAGTGGCTGTGAACATGGCGTTTTCAGCAAAGGCGACCAGTTGGCCTTTAGTTGCTCCACTCAGATCGGCAGTCGCAACGATCAGCTGCTGGCGTACAAATTCCAGGTCTTGAGAAATCATGCTGCGGCCCTCTCTGGCTGTTTGGTTTTGGTCTGGTTCTGGCTGTGCTTTGCTACTGGCGGCTGTTTGGCGCGCATGACGCTTTCGGCCTGGTATCGGGCTATCTGGTCGCGGGTCATGCTGCCTCCTGCCTTTTCAGTTCTTTGAGTTTTGCGCGGTACTCGTCGCGGATACGGATAAAGTCGTCGCGGCGGTAGTTGGTCATTTCGTGGGGGGCATTCAGCCAGTCGACATATTCCTGCCCGTAACGAGCGACCAGACCGGCTTCATATTGCTGAGCGACCGTCGCCTCTTTGGCGGTGTACTTACCCGCACCGGCATTACAGGATTTGCATTGTTTATGGGCGTTGCGCTCTTCAAAGCGCAGCTCTGGATTAGCACCGACTGTTTTGAAGTGTCCGCAGTCCCATTGGCCGCCGTGCAGATCGGGTGGATTGGTCTCTCCGCAGCTGATGCATGGCAGATCGGCATCACGAGCGCGAATGTAGGCATTGAAAGCCTGCTGAGCCTGAGCCTTGTAGTACCCGGCAGGTCTTAACTCTGCCAGTCTCTTCTTGCGACGCTGACGTCCTTCCTTCTCGGCTTCCTTCTGCGCTTTGATGCGCTTGGCCTCAGCCTTAATCTTCTCCTTGGCACGCAGCTCCAGCGCGTAGATAGCGCCGTGAGCCGGGCAGCACCAACGGATGTTGTCGTATTGCGGTAAGAACCACTCATTGCATACCTTGCACTTGCGGCGGGCTGGCTTACGCATGATTCCTCCTTGCTGCCAGGCGCAGCCATTTCTGATCGACAAGACGGGCGGTATAGCCCTTGAGGGTTGGGATTTCAGATGGCTTGAGTTCCGGCTTGCGCTTGCGGCGCGTCCGGACACGGTAGATTTCGTTGGTGATGATGCGAGCGAGAGGACTAGCCACGGACACCTCCAAAGCGGGAAGCCCATTCCATAGCCAGGCGTGATTCGTCGCCCCAGCGGACGTTACGCTCAGCACCAAAGGCATGGATAAGCTCGATCAGGTCACGCATCTGGCCGACGGTCATCTTGCTGGTTGACTGGCCCAGCACCACGAAGCCATCACCGGCCAGATTCGGCACGACTTCCTGCTTAACCAGCGCGGCGGTGAAGATATGTTTCCAGGATTCAGAGGAGAGCTTGCGGCCATGCCATTCAACCTGGCTGCTGATGTCGCCCAAAATTGCCCAGAGCTTTGCGTTCTGGTCGATGGAACGGGTCATCTCTTTTATCTCGATGACGACCGGGCGCTTCTCGTCGAGCTGCAGCTGATTAATCGCGTTGATGGCATTGGCGCGGATGTTGGTGTTACGGAGGAGGAATTGCTGCTTCATACGCCACCTCCGAGAGGTAACGCAGAATGCAGAAAATCGCCGGTGCATTTCTGCATCGGTGACAGGTGAAGATGTTCAGATTGTGGTCGCATATAACGTCCCCATTATATGCGCAGGGGACACCGGTTGTTCAGGCCGGTGCGTTGTTATTATGGCTCGTTGAGTCTGAATTATCAACGCAAGAAAAAGGCCTCCGGAGAGGCCTGATTTTATTTCAGAAGTGCGTCAGCCATTGAAGAATGCACGTCTGATTTTACGCACATCCCAAATGACGCATGATGCAAATACTCCCGACGCGAACCCCATAAAGCTATTGCCGCTCTCGATGAATAACCACGCAGACATTGCCAGGCTTAATGCAGGCCAGATTAGAATTGCTAACGCAAGCGCAGCCCACTTCGGCAGAGTGAATAACGTCATCACTTCACCTCCTGTTGCGGTGCTGCTGGCAATGGTAAGTGAGACCATGACTCGCCAGTAACAACCCTAATTATTGTTCGTTTCGACACTCCATATCTTTTAGACAGAACCCCATAGGAAGCTCCAGAACATCGAAGTGATCTTATTTCAATAACGCTTTCATCGTTTAATTTCGAGTTAGCCTGTTTTTCCCCTTTGTGTGCTGGCAGGTGGGATCTATTTCTTAGGCCCGTATCCCACGCATGTTGTCTATTTTCCTGAGATGTAACCCACTCCAGATTGCTTAGTTGTGGGTTCGATTTATCCCCATCGATATGATTTACTTCAGGCTTACCATCAGGATTTGGCAAAAATGCCTCTGCAACCAGCCTGTGTATCCTTGCAATTTCCCTTCGGCCATTTGAAGCGTCGCTCAGCCTTACAACGCAATATCCATCCGAGTTAAGGAACGGGTTTAGCTGCTTACCTTTAAATCTCTGCTTGGTGCCATCTCGCCTAATAATTACTCTTGGGATGCTTAGTACAACCCCACGTTCATTAACCTGATAGATTCCTTCCCAACCTACAACTGGTAAGAATTCCATGAATCACTCCTTCGGCTGGTTTGGCAGTGGCATCCAATGAGTAACCCGGCCGCCATTTTCGCTTTCAACCCACCACCGGTCACCATTCCATGAGCAATTCCACTGGTAGTGGGATTTACCCAGACTGTTCTGCTCTTCGACGTAGCACCAGTAACGCCCGATTTCAGTCGGTATCCGCTCACTGCACGGAATCCACCCCTGAGCAGGTTCGGCACCCTGAAGCATGGCGGCGCTGCAGGCGCGAAAAGCAGACATTACCGCCAGGACACCACGATTCCATGCATACTCGTCAATGGCGTCTGACTTCCGGCAGATATCAATCGCTGCTTCGAATATCGCGGATTCATCCGGCACCGCTGGCTGCGGTAACTGTGGTGCTGCGTAGGTGAGCATAGACATAAGTGCGCAGATTGTGTCCTCGCTGATTTCAAACATGCCACTGGCGTTCTGCGTCGAGGATTTCAGCTCCTCGATGAGGCGCTCTTTGGTAACTTTGGTCATGCTGAAACTCCTTCCTGATATTGCTCGAACCAGAACACCACCGGATCGGATTTCATCTCAACCAATCCCATGCGGACCAGCGCCTTCCCCTTGCCGGAGCGCAGGAACTCTCTGCGGCCGTCATCGATGATTCGGCGGTAATCATCCAGGCTGTTGCAGTGCTTGTGCAGATTGCATGGGTGGCAGGCTGGAACCATGTTAGCGATGTCGTCACGCTCCTGGTGAAGCATCTGCCCATCAAAGCGAATCACCGGCTTAACGTGGTCGGCGTGCCATTTTTCGCCCAGCTCGCAGCCGCAGTAGGCGCAACGACCGCCGAATTTCATGCGCAGTTCCGCGCGCTGCGTTTTCGTCAGAGCCATATCCTACTCCCCCACCTTAGTGATGATTCCAGCGGCTACCAGTTCTGCGGTTTCATAGTCCTCAAGGTCGATGCCGCAGTTACATGACGGGCAAAATCCATCCTCTGCCGTTACCTGATCAACCGTTACGCTTTTCTGGCAAGACCAGCACTTAATAACTTTGCTTCCGCGTTCCAGTTCAGCGATGCGCTTCTCTGCGGCTTCCAGCTCATCCAGTAGCGCCAGCATGGTGTCCGGAGTCGATAACTCTGCGAGCCGAGCGTAATTCTCGTTCTCCGAGGAATATTCAGGGAATGAACTGTCGCGCAGAACGGTGAACACAATCCCACCACTGTTACGCAGGCACATTTTCCCGTGGTACTCGACAATCCTTAACGGTTCCTGCGCAGAGCATTGTTGTGCAGCTTCACGCAATTGCTGTTTGTTGATGTTGCTCATTGGGCTGCTCCCTGCTTCTGCTTGTTGTATACGGCCCAGCTCAGAGCGTCGAGCTTGTTGCGGCCTGCCTTGTCGTACATGTGGATGCCGTCTTTGCAGGCGTGTTCGAGCTTCACCTGCCCCTCAAGCTCGTTGAGCTGCTCGAATGACAGGGTTGCCAGTTTCAGGCGATTCCAGCCGAAGTTGCGGATGCGAGTCATTGGGCGGCCTCCTGGCGAAGTTGGGTGGCGAAGGTAAGTGCGCCTCTTTCGGTGCAGCTAATGTCCATTTCTGTGAGGAGTGCAGCAAACATCTCCACACCCTGAGCCCGCACTTCAGCCAGGAAGGCGTCGTGGCTTGGGGTTTCATCCCCCAGGGTGTCGCATCTCATGTGCAGGTACCCTTCGTTTGTTGGTCTGATTCGGTTCATGATTCCAGCGATAAAATATTCCCGGCACTCGCTAACAACTGATTTGGCCTGTGATAACTCCGCAGCCAGCGCCGCGCACTTGGCTTCCCGACCACTCCAGCCTTCCCACATGGCAGCCATCATGATGAACCAGGCGTTTCCGCAACCGTCTTTCTTGTTGTCGAAAAACCAGTTCACGAACTCGATGGTCATCCCGTTATCTTTCGCTAATTGCTCGCGCTCATTCATGCTTCTGCTCTCCCGCCCCTGACTGATGCCAGGCACTGATTGAATAGGTTGTTAAGAGGGTTGGCCATGCCAAAGATGTACGGTGCGCTCTTACTGTAGTGCCACACTTTCGCTCGGCCCAGCCATTGCCGGTGAACCTCCCCCTGCTTGCTTAGTGATGCAAGAATTTGCGAGGTGACTTGCATCTCAAGACCTGTCGCGGCTGCAATAGCCGATGAAGCTCCTTCGTTTCCAGCCTCCAGATAGTCCAGTACCGCTTTACGCCGGTTCGCATGAAGCTCGGTCAACCGATAACGCTTGATGCCGTTATGGGCGCTGTAGATTTCAAGTTGGCCTGATTCTGTGAGTTCCCGGAGGAGTTGGGTAATGCGGGATTTTGGTGCGCCGGTTAAAGTGTGGAATTCTCTGGATGATGTAGGTTTGTTGGTTTCAAGGTGGTGAAGTATTTTTTCTCGGGTGTTCATGTGCCTTGCCTCACGTTATCGCCTGCCCAGACCTCGTTGTATTCAGAGACCGGCATGTTGGCGATGTAGTTGTACGGGGATGCTGTTTCGGTGGGTAAGAACTGGTGCGAGTTTGCATCGAGATACAGCGGGATCCCGCCTTCCCATCCCTCGCCGTTACGCTGCTTCTCAAGCATCAGGACAGATGCGGGAGCGGCCAGCGCCTTGCGTTCCTTGTCGTCCAGTTCCTCACCCTGCTGGTCTTTCTGAATAGCCTTCTCACGAACCTTGTTGCGCCAGATGATGAACAGGTTATCGGTGAGGTCGGTGATCGAACCTGAACCTTTAACGTCCATCTTGCCGGTAGGCTTCTCCTCGCTGTCTCCCTTGCGACTATGGGTAACGAGCAGGACGTGAGTATTGGTTTTGTTCTTGAAGTCACACAGCGCGTCTACGAAGGCTTTCTGGCCGTTGTAGTCGTCATCCCCTATTCCGCATTTCATCAGGCTGTCGATGATGAACAGCTCGATGCCGTAACGTTTCCAGGCGTAGGTGAAGATTTCGATCAGCCGATCAGCTTTGGCGGTTCCCGTCAGGCCGAATAGCCATAGCCGGTCATCGTAAAACTTGAAAGCCGATTCGATTTCAAGCTGCGGCGGCAGTTTCAGGCACGTTGACTGCCGGGTCAGGCGTTTCAGCAGGATGCCGGGCTTAATCTCCAGTGAAGCGACGCAAGTCTTAACCCCCTGGCGCATGGCTTCCAGTGCCATATGTCCCACCACCTCGGTCTTGCCGTGGCCGTTGACACCGTTGACCAGTGTCAGCTCGGCCTGGCGGAACGCGAAGTTGTGATTCAGGCATTCCCACGGGCTGTAGAACAGGCTTTGCTCTTTGCCGTAGAAGGCGTTGATGGTGTCCTGATAAAACTCCCTGGCGCTGTAAAGCTCCTCCGGATCGAAAAATGATGCCCGTTCCAGATATCCCACGATGTCATCGGAAGAGATGCCAGCCATCAGGCACTCGTTGATGTCTTTGTGGGGTAGTTTTACCAGGCGGCAGCGGTGTTCACCGAGGCGGGTTGCAATTTCTCTGGCGGCAGTCTGGCCTACTTCGTCGCTGTCCATGCTGATCCAGATCTCGTCGAACCGGTCCAGATTGTGATACTCGAACTCAATCCACTGCTGCTTGGCTCCCTTACCACCCCCGAACGGCACAGACAGCGCCGGGAAGCCGTACTGGTAGTAACTCATGCAGTCGATTTCACCTTCGCACAGGATGACGATCCGCATGTTCTTCGGGATAGCCTGCCAGCCATACAAACACGGCTCACAATCACCCTCAGCCATGATGACCTTCTTCCCGTCAGGCCGTTCTGTGCTGATGCGCTTGACCTGCAACAGCTCACCGTCACGCTTGTAGGGGAATGCCAGTGCGTCCAGCTCTCTCTCTCCGTTCCAGACCTTAGCCGCGGCAACCTCGTATAGCTTCGCCGTCTCTGCGGAGATCCCGCGAGTGGCAAGATATTCGATATGCTTTTCGGTTTTGGTGAGATAACGGGAGATTTTCTTGCGATCTGGCCGGGAGAATTTCTTTTGCTGCTTTGCTGCGAAGTGGTGGTCGTCGTCCTTGATGCCCAGAAACTCTTTGGCTTCGGTCATCGCCTGATGTAACCCGCAATCCCTGACGGCTACCCAGAGGTCGAGAAGATCGCCAGCGGTTCCCTCTGCAAAATCAGACCAGACTTTCTTCCCTGCCAGATTAACCTTGAGGCTCTTACCTGACTCCCCGTTGATACTGCCGGCCACCCATTCGTGGCTTTCTCGCTTCCCGTTCGGCAGTAGGTATTTCGCTACCCTTTCGACCTGATTCCATAGCAGGTCACTCAATTCACTTGGCGTCATCATGATGCCCTCAAATCAAACTTATTGAACCAGTACCGGACAAACCCATCACTCAGTAAGCCGTGGTTGTAACCGGCAATCAGCAATGCCTTGACCCGTGATTTCATCGTCACCTCAGAAGAAAACGTATCCGCTATTGCTTACGGTCACGGCTGGCTTCTGGCCGGATGATTCGGGTTCTGCAGATGGCTTCTGGTCATTCCATCGCTGCCCATTTAGGTAACTGGATGGAAGCAGGCGATCAAACCCGAACTGTTTTCCTAGCCGACACGCGATATCTTCTGCCAGCATGGAAGCGAATTGCTCTGCCGTACCTTTGGTGGCGGCACGCCATTCCTTGAACTGAGTTCTGAATGCTGAGGCTGCATTTTTCTTGCCGTCTTTCCGCATTCCTGCAATCCAGAAAATCTTCTCGAATGCCTCATCGGTTGCCTGGTGTTTGTTTGAAGGCTGAGGTGGTTTTTCGTCCTCCGCTCGAACTTGTTCGGGCAGAGTGTTTTTAATGTCTTTATTGTCTTTTGTAATAGTGTCTTTTGTGTCCCCCTGTTTTGAGGGATTCGACTCCCTCAATTTGAGGGATGTTTTATCCCCTGTTTTGAGGGATTTCCCCTCGTTTTGAGGGATGCACCATTCATCGATGTTTTTGTTAGGCCCGAACATGCCACCTTGTTGCTTGATGACGTTCATTCTGACGAGCTCTAACTTCGCTTCATTGCACCGTTTGACCGGCAACTTTGTGATCTCGCTAAGCTGAGAATCGCTGATCCTGTCCATCGGCTTATTCCACCCGTAGGTTTTACGCAGAATAGCGAGCAGCACTTTGAAGTGTCGCTTGGTCAGATCAGCGCCTGAATAAGCCTCAAGGAGCATATTTGACAGCCTGGCGTACCCATCATCGAGTTCTGCCACACGACGCTCCACGACCGTCAGAGACGGCCTGATTGGTGTTACTGTTGCAGGGCTACTCATGACCGTTCTCCTTCCGCTTTAGTTCTTCGATGATGGCTCTCAGCTTTACGCCAACAGCCGGGTTACAGGATTTGATGAACCGGTCACGAGCAATATTTTTGTGTACTGCCGCCTGGTATAACCGAGGTTTTTTTGGCATAATTACTCCTGATTAAATGTGTTGGCGTAACACAGTGATCTAAGCCCCGAACGAGTTACCGCTCGCTTGGGGTTTTTCTTTTGTGAGAATTTCAGCAACCTGCTTTGCCAGCCGCGCCATATCCTCATCAACGACGCCCCACTCCAGCACGGCCAGTAACATCGACAGCTTCGGCAACATGCTTTCCTTCCATCGGGTGATGCCCGACTTATCCATCCCCAGCGCCTTTGCAACATTTGATGCACCGCGAATAGCAATCTGATTCAGGATCCAGGACTCAATTTTTCGAGCCTGATCTTTGTTTCGTGTGGTTGTGTTATCCATTTGTGATAATTCCTTTGTGTTGAAATAGTTAAAGGCCATGCGCAGACACGCAGAGCCATGTTTGATTTGTTTTACTTGGATTAGCTTTTCAGCTACGTAGGCCGGACGGCCGTTGTGAAATGCAGGTGTTACTTGAAACCCTACGCGGCAGCCCGGTAAGCAGCCTCGTTGTATTTGAGAGCGCCAGCTGTAACCACTTCCAGACGATAGGCGTCTTTCTCCGGGATCACTTCTTTCCACTGTGAAACCGCGGCGTCACTAATGCCTAAAGCCTTCGCTACTGCTCGCTGGGTTCCGAAGTGGTCGATAACTTGTTTTTTGTACATGGACTCGCTCCGAAATAAAGAACACTTAAATTATCAACTAAAGGAAACTTAAGTCAAGAAGATTTAAGATGACTTAACTATGAATATGAAAACGATGGGCGAACGCATTCGTGCGCGACGCAAAGAGATGAAGATCAGGCAGGATGCACTCGGCAAAATGGTGGGTGTGTCTAATGCTGCGATTTCGCAGTGGGAACGAAGCGAGACAGAACCGAAAGGTGATAACCTGCTTGCCCTGGCGAAGGCGCTTAACTGCTCTCCAACCTATCTGCACAATGGTGAACAAAGCCAGGCAAACGTCGCCTATCATGGACTGAATAAACCAAAAGGTAGCTACCCTCTTATCAGCTGGGTAAGCGCAGGGCAATGGATGGAAGCTGTAGAACCTTATCACCGCCGGGCGATTGATCACTGGTACGACACAACAGTGGAGTGCTCTGAGGACTCTTTCTGGCTTGATGTACAAGGTGATTCGATGACGTCACCAGTAGGGTTAAGCATCCCGGAAGGAATGGTTATCCTGGTTGATCCAGAAGTAGAGCCTCGAAGTGGAAAACTGGTCGTCGCCAAATTAGAGGGTGTGAACGAGGCCACCTTCAAAAAATACGTAGTCGACGCCGGGCGTAAATACCTCAAACCACTTAACCCCCAATACCAGATGATTGAGGTTGACGGGAACTGCAAGATTATCGGCGTTGTAGTCGATGCCAAAATAGCAAATCTTCCATAAGGGCCGTCTGGCCCTTTTCTTTTTTCTTCTCACACCCAGCAAATCAAGCGCCACTTCAATTCCCCTTCACTCACGAAAAATAAATTAAGTTTTCTTCAAATTACTCTTGACCATCAAATTAAGATGTCTTAAATTTATCCCATCAACAGGAAGCAGCACTCACCAGGACGGTGAACCGACAACGATTCAGTGATGAATCTACGAGGCTGAAAAGCCTGATAACCAAAGTGAACTTTGGGATTGGATGAATGCGCAGGCTGATGCGCTCATCGGGAGCTTAAACGATAAGCATTATCTCGGTTTGTTAATGCCGGAGATCAGCGCCGGCCATCCAATCACCAAAGTTCATCAGGAGGTCACCATGACACGCAGAACAGCATTCAATGGGTCAGCAGCAGGTCGTCGACGTGAGCGTCGTGCAGCAGTACAGAGCGCAGTTGCCGTAAGCGCTGAGACCATGCATCGCCCTACCCTTAGTCGCGCTCAGGTTCAGGCTAAAGGCCAGCACCACACGCCAGCAAGCATTGAAGATGCGACCCCGATTAAGTTCGTTGCACAGGATGCAGCGTGGCAGCGCCAGGAATACAAGCGCCAGCTCGAACGTGCAGCCATCGTTTACAGCAATGAGTTCGGCAATAAGCCGATTGAAAGCGGGATGTGCCTGCCGGATGTGGCGATTTATGCCGCCGGTCACCGTAAAAGCAAACATATTACGGCTCGCTGAGGTGGCCCATGAAGAACAGCATCAAGTGCCCGGTATGCGGTCGTGACTTCGATCCACGCACACCGGTCTGCCACATCAGCAGGTATCACCAGTCAGCGAAGAACTGCGAGCTGGAGAAGATACGCGATGCCCGGCGGCAATATTTCAAAGTAACAGCGAATGAGGTTAGGTGATGAGAAATACAGCTTCAGTTTTTGCGAGTGAATGTCGTGATGAATACAAACGCTATCGCGGCAAGTGCAAGTCTACGGTCCGTGGGGATGGCGTTCACGACCTTTGGGTCAAACTGGCGTGGGTAAACCGGCAGCAGGCTCGTCATTGGGCATCACAGGTCGCGTAGGCGGCCTTCACCAGAGGTCATTTACGAGTGGCCTGCGGTGAATAAACAAAGGGGTGAGGGTATGGGCAAACGAATTGATGGGGAGATTATCCGGGGCGTCATAAACGACCCTCGCCTCTTCCCTGGGATTGAGCGGGTAAGAAGTGGCAGCACTCAGATGTTTGGGAAGCGAATTATCCAGGGTGGGAAATGCATTCAGGAATGCGATTTTGAAATCACTCCTCCAGAAAAGAGCTGGTATTCAAAGGAAATTGATGGGGTTTGGCACTGGGTTGAAGGCTGCGACCATTGCAATGGGGAGCCTAAAGAATGGGCGTATTCCCGTTGCCAGAAGCATGATGTATGCGTTGATTGTGGCGGAAACAGAAAGAGTACGACGACAGCATGGGGCTGCAGTGGTGGATGGCGTTGCAATGACTGTCAGGAACAGATTAACAGACAGCGTCTCGCAGAAGCTGAGGCCCGGATCGTGCCTGATGATGAATACGATGAGATGGATTTTTGGCACGAAGCCGAAGCCAGATGTCCATGGTGTAAAGCTGAAATATCCACCGATGAATCATACGACGCCTGCCAGGAAGAGCATCAATGCTATGAATGCGAGCGTCACTTCAAGCTGACGGCAGAGCATTCGGTGTCATGGACAACAATTCGTTCAGTCAAACAGGTCGCATAACGCGGCCTTTTAGCGGGTAACTACAGAGGGTAAGGGTATGGCAGATAAGCAGGTTCAGCTATCTGGTAAATGCGTCTTGAAGATAGACACCATCAAAGGCAGCAGCACTATTGAAATACCAAAAGTAAATCTCAGCGGCAAAAACAATGCAGACGCTTTGCTTAATGAAGTGTTCCATTTTGGAGTAATGCGTCACGGCAAAAACAAGCTCCGCGAAATGCTTGAAGAGAAGCTTGATGGTTACGGTGAAGAGTACGAAAACCATGGCCTAACCTACGACTAACCCGCTCCGGCGGGTTTTTTATTGCCTCATACCCCAGCAACTTCACAGAGGTTGCTCAGTTATGAGACGGCGGCCATCCACCGCCAACATTTTTGGCCTTCGCATATATGCGTAGGGGGGTTTTACGTTCAGCGGCGCGGCTTAAGCGCGGAGATGATTATGAGCAAACAAGATAATGGCGGGCGAGCTTTCCCGGTAGATAGCGTTGTTGAGAGAGACGAGAAAGGTCACCTCCATGGATTCGAAATTAGTTCCGGCGGCATGACGCTGCGTGACTACTTTGCGGCAAAAGCCATGGCTTCAGTATCACTAGCCCTCGAACCCAGCGAGCAGTCGCTGATTGCCAGCGCCGCATATGCTCAGGCTGACGCCATGCTCCGTGCCCGGGAGGCCTCATGACAGTCACCCACAACGGCAAGCAGAACACCGCATCTAAGTTAAACGATAACGAGTGGCGCCTGAGTTCAGTCGATAAGCCGCGCGAGACTTTCACGATGGACCGCAAGCAGATGCAACTGGCCGGGTTACTTGAGCAGGTGGAGAAGCAATCATGACCATCAATCATTACCTGTTACAGGTCGCCCAGGGTGAGCTGGCCATAGCTCAGGTTCTTGGAGACGGGAAGCTCTGGCAGCGAGCCATGGAAAAGATGCGCGTGGCTATGGGCATACCGAGATATAAGCGCGGAGGCTGCAATGGAATGGATTAAGTGCAGCGAAGAGATGCCACCACCTGAAGAAGCAGTGTTAATACTTCGCAATGGTGATGTCTATCTCGGAATTCGGCAGTGGGAATATCCCTCGCATGAGGACGCCTTCGACGCATTCTTGTACTGGGACGATTTCCACAATGACGGGCAAGGCTGGGAAGATGACGAAGTAACGCACTGGCTACCCATCCCCGACAACCCGACCGAGTAATCCCCCACCCCATTTCACATCTGGCAGCCAATCGGTGCCGGGTGACGCAAATATTCAGGAGTAACCATGAACATCACATGCGAGTGCGCAGAGATGCGCACGTCTGTAGGTCAGCGCAACACAATCAGGCTTGAGCTTGAAGATGTGGTGCTGGCTGGAACCGTCGATACCAGAGAGGTGCTTAACCAGCTTGATGGCGTTGTCATCATCCAATGGCTGGCTGATCAGGGCTACACCATCATCCAGCAGGAGCGTGCAGCATGAGTGCTATGGAGCGCTGGGATGAAGATGCTTTCGTCAGGCTGATGCGTGACGTGATCCCCGATACGCCGGATGACGATGACGAACCGGTTAACCTGGCTGCAGGACGCCAGAACCCGGTGATCAGCTGGGCAGAATTTGCGGGAGATTTCACATGAACCTGAATCTTTTAGACGAGCCATTCGCCACAGGTGATATCGAGTGGCGAATTCAGCAAGCCGGGAAGAGCGGTAACAAGATTTGGGCCAAGGTGCTGGCATACGTTACCAACCGGGCAATCATGAAGCGCCTAGATGAGGTGTGCGGTAAGGCTGGCTGGCGTAACGAATATCGCGACATCCCGAACAACGGAGGCGTTGAGTGCGGAATATCCATCAAGGTGGATGGAGAGTGGATCACCAAATGGGATGCAGCTGAAAACACTCAGGTGGAAGCGGTTAAAGGCGGGCGATCTGGAGCGATGAAACGCGCTGCTGTGCAGTGGGGGATCGGGCGTTATCTCTACAACCTGGAGGAAGGATTCGCCATTGTCTCAGCGGAGCGGGCAAATGGATTCCACTATGCCAAATCAAAAGAAGTTGGCGTGTTTTACTGGAAACCCCCTGTCCTGCCAGCCTGGGCATTGCCTGCCGGGTCGGTGCACGAGCAGAGCGAACCACAGCCCGCAGAGCATATAAACGAGCCAGAGCCACCTCAAAACGTGGATGCGGACAAGATACTCGCCGCATTCTCTTCCTACGCCAATAACGAAACGGACATCAAGAAGTTAACTGAGCAATACAGAAAGACCTGGGCGGAGCTTAGTGGCTATGCAGAGCACCAGGAAAAATGCAAAGACGTCACTGGTATCAGACGTTCAGAACTTACACAGGCGGCATAAATGGCAAGCAAAGGCATCAACAAAGTAATTCTCGTTGGCAACCTCGGGCAGGATCCTGATGTCCGCTATCTCCCGAGTGGTGGCGCAGTAGCAAACATCACCCTGGCGACTTCTGAGTCGTGGCGCGATAAGGCGACAGGCGAGCAGAAAGAACAAACCGAATGGCACCGGGTGGTGCTGTTCGGCAAGTTAGCAGAAGTAGCTGGCGAATATCTTCGTAAAGGTTCGCAGGTATATATCGAAGGCCAGTTGCGCACCCGGAAATGGACGGATCAGTCAGGCATGGAGAAGTACACCACGGAGGTGCTGGTCAACGTCGGCGGGGTCATGCAAATGCTCGGTGGACGGCACGCAGGCGCACCGGCAGGAGGAGGTAATCAGCAAGCCGGCAATCAATCCAGCGGAGGGCTCCAGCAACAGCGGTCAACGCCTGCGCAATCAAATGAACCTCCAATGGACTTCGATGACGATATCCCCTTTTAACGCCTGATTAGCCCCTTTTCCACCCTATTTCACCTCACGGAGACGGGTTAACCACACCCGCAATTCGCTATGCACCACATATCTGGCAGACGCCACTACTCGAAAGAGACGCTTGTCCGACTGCTGAGCAAGGACAGCAAAAACTTCATCGCTACTTACTGGACAGGCGTTAACCCTGGCGACGGATGCTTCAACGCCGGGATTAACTTAGTCACTCACGAATCGTTCTATGCAGGATGGGGTGGCTCTCTGGAAGAGAAAAGCGAGTACATCACTGCTTCTGAGCTGGAGATGGTGAAGGAGATGTGTGATGCGACGCCGTGGGGCCAGGAGTTCGGCGGGAAGTGCCTCGGGGGGATGGAATATCGACTTAAGCCTGAAATGAGGGTGACGCCATGAAAGCGTGGACTACCGAAGAGCTGGCGCTTTTGTGGCGCTACAACAATAACCAGGTCGCGCAGATGACCGGGCGCAGCATCAAAGAGGTTGGTGATCGTCGCCTGCAGGCAAATCTGGAGCGCAACGGGTGGGATAAGAAAGACCCATCAGCGATGAATAAGTGGGAGGCGGCATGAAGCGACTGAGCACCGAACAAGAGAATGCCTTGCACTCTCAGGCGCGGCGATGCAGTGACGAACTGAAAGCGGCGATGCAGTGACGAACTGAAAGCGGCGATGCGCACAAAGCCCAAGCCGAACTGGAATAAAGTCGTCCCGCCTATCCTCCGAAAATATCACCAAATCGTCGAGCCTCTCGGCATCAGCCTTATCAAATTTAACAGCGAAATTGGGCGCCTTAATGGGCGCTACGGAGTGGAGCAATGAGCAAAAGTATTCGAATCGAACTCGGTGAAAAGTACGTCGTAACCGGTTCAGCGCACGACCTGATTTTGAGCGAGAAGAAAATCAGCAAAGAGGGTAAGAACGCCGGTCAGGAAATTCTCTCTCGCCTGGGTTACTACAGCAAGTTTGAGCACCTTGTCCGTGAGTTGATGCATAAGGAGATTCTGGAGTCGGAGGCGCAGAGCTTGCAAGAGTTGCGTGACCACATCCAGAAGGTCAGCGAGACGCTCGCAAAGGCCGTCGGTTTATGACAGCTCAAATCACCGGGTCGCTAATGCGGTTCTCTAATCTCACGAGGAGTTACCAATGAAATTGACGCTAGATCGATTAAAAGAGCTCCTTTCCTATGACCCCCAAACAGGCATTTTCACTTGGATATCACCTCCAAAAAACTACAGGCGTCCTGTTGGCTCTGCCGCTGGATACTTAACCAGCCTTGGGTACATTCAAATTGGTATCGATTGCGGCAACTACTCCGCACACCGGCTCGCTTGGATGTATATGCATGGAGAGTTTCCTGAGATGGGCATTGACCACATAAACGGGAACCCGGCAGACAACCGAATCGAAAACCTGCGTGCGGTAACTCACCAGCAAAACATGTGGAATAGAAGGGTTCAGAAAAATAATAGCTCAGGGTATCCGGGTGTTTACTTTAACAAATCCGCTAATAAGTGGCGTGCGTGTATCAGAGTTAAAGGGAAGCGGATTCATCTGGGGTATTTTAAATCGGCAAAAGAGGCGCATGACAAATATGTTGAGGCTTCAAAAGAACATCACTCCCAATACGCAAGAACCCATTCGTGACAGGGCACAGAAAGCTGGAACCTCACCCACCAAGCCTCTTTTAGAGGCTTTTTTATTGCTGGCGTTTGCCGTCAGCCGCATCAATGAACAGTTCAGGGAGCACTGACCATGGCAGATTTTGCAGACGAAGCATCGGCCGTCGAAGAGTTGCAGCGTAATGCTGCGTTGAGTGCTCACCGGATTAACCGTGATGCGGTATCTGCGACGCACTGTAGCGATTGCGATGAAGAGTTGCCGGAGGCTCGCCGGAAAGCGTACCCGGGATGCACGATGTGCGTTGAGTGCCAGGGTGAGCAAGAGCTTCGGAATAAGCAGAGGGGGATGTGATGGATATCGAACAATTTGATTCTGATATTTACCGGCTAGATATAGTCCAAATTTTCGACAAGTATCCGCACATTGATTTTAAAGTTTTTCGCGAGCCAACTGATGTGATCAGCCTACCTAATGGCCTGGAATGGACGTGCGAATGCGGTTGCGGAGTGGTGACACCTGGTTACTGGACGGTTGGCAGCGCTTATACCGCAGACCATAACGGGAATGTTTTCTCCTGCTCACTTGAGCTTGGCCTGGCATCTCCCTGTGTAAAAAACTCAGGTGAGCATTTCGGCATATCAGTCTTCGAGGGAAGGTGCCTGATGGATTACAGCAAGCTGAGTGACTTTGAGATAAACCGGGCTGTGGCAATCGCCCAGGGATTTTCTCCTGACGATTGCGACATTGCAAAGCGCGGATCGTCATTGGTTGGCGTGGAGTGGAATGAAGATACTGGCTACGCGACGAGGTCTTTCGATTACTGCAACAACCCGGCGGACGCATGGCCGATTATTAAAAACAATGGAATTTCACTCGTCAAATATGAGCATGGCATGTGGCTTGCGTCCTCAGATGCGTACTGGGTTGACGGTGTTGAATGGCAGATTGACGGAGAAGCACATTCACGCCCGCTCCGCGCAGCAATGATTATCTTCCTCATGATGCAGGAGGGGTCAAATGCTGACGTTTAAGCACTTCATGAACCGGCCAACCTGGGCAGCCGCTGCGGGCTATCCGTTCAATTACTTCGACTGCATGTCATATACGGCAGGGATGTACGGCGGTGTTTTCGTAGCCATCCGCAATGTCTTCTATGACTTCTTCGGCACTGAACTTCGCGAATTACCACTGGTGTTAGCCGTGCTGATTCTGGCATCCGCCGGGATTGTTTTATGGCCCCTCATCTTCTGGGTGGCAGCTATTTGGATATGGATTCGCTGCCGTCACCATCGCAGTAAATATCACCTTGGCGGCGGAATGACGGAAATAGCCAGGAAGAATCTGAACGTTTGGAAAGTGCAGCTTGACCGCGACTTTCTCAAAGAATCGCACCGCGCTATGCGTGCGGCATGAGGAGAGATTATGAACTTAACGACTAAGCAGATTTACGAAATTGCCTGTTTCGCCGGGCTGATGTGTAGCTCGCCTGAGGAATCTCAGATTGATGAGGAAACAGAGATCAGCATCGACAACGGCGTGATTCATGGTGATGACGGCCAGGTTCAATATGAAGGGCTGCGAGCGTGCTGCGCTGATTACCAGGAAGAAGGCTACATCCAGCTTGAAGATTGACGCAACTGATAGCTGATTCACTGAGTCGGCTATTGGGTGCGAATGCACTGCCACGTTATCCCCCTTTCAGCCCTCCATTGCGAGGGCATTTTTATAGGTGAAATTTATGGTCTCTACCGCATGCCCGGCGCCATCAATAATGACTACAGATATGGATATTCTTTCACTTACATCAAAAAGCGGAAACTCTCATCAGCCAATTAGGGATGGAGAATGGAGGCCGCCGGTTGGTTGCGAGTGCGAGATAAAAAGAATTGCTGACTGGATGCCAGTTACTATCAAATTTATTTCTGATCATCATACCGTCTTCACCACTTTCGGCGGCACTGAGGATTGCTATCAAACATGCAGCCTCCAGTTTCGACCTATACGCTCAAAAGAAGATAGGAAGCGTGATGCCGCTTGCGATGCAATGCATAAACGGTGGCGAGAGGTTGCAGGGCAGACGCGAGAAGATGGTTCTTTGGTTGATATTTACTCTTGTATTTACGACGCAATCGTCGCCGGGGATATCCCTGGCGTTTACGTCGAATAGCTGCCTGAGGGCGGTTTCTTTTTGCCTGGAGAACGCAGTGGAACAATACAGCATCACTCTCAATCAGGCCTGCGTAATGCTGGGCATATCCAGACCAACAGCTGCGAACTGGATCCGCACCGGCAGACTGCAGGCAACCCGCAAAGACCCATCCAAACCAAAATCCCCTTACCTCACTACCCGACAGGCCTGCATTGCGGCGCTCAAGTCACCGCTGCATACTGTCCAGGTGAGCGCGGGCGATGGCATACGAGAGGAATTAATATGTCACTCTTCCGCAGAGGTGAAACCTGGTACGCCAGCTTCACATTGCCGGACGGCAAAAGATTTAAGCAGTCTCTTGGGACAAAGGACAAAAGGCAGGCCACGGAACTCCATGACAAGCTAAAGGCAGAAGCCTGGCGGGTGAGCAAGCTCGGTGAAGTGCCTGACATGACATTTGAGGATGCCTGTGTGAGGTGGCTTGAGGAGAAGGCGCACAAGAAGTCGCTGGATGATGATAAGAGCCGGATCGGATTCTGGCTCCAGCACTTCGCAGGCATGCAGCTGAAGGACATCACTGAATCGCGGATCTACGCCGCCATACAGAAGATGACTAACCGGAGGCATGAGGAAAACTGGAAGCTGATGAGCGCGGCGCAGACGAAGAAAGGGAAGGAAGCACCTGATTACGTACCTCGCCCGGCATCGGTGGCGACAAAGGCCACGCACCTTTCGTTTATCAAGGCGCTTCTCCGCGCGGCAGAGCGTGAATGGAAGATGCTGGATAAGGCACCGATCGTAAAGGTTCCCCAACCGAAGAATAAGCGTATCCGGTGGCTGGAGCCGCACGAGGCCAAAAGGCTGATTGATGAATGCCCGGAGCCGTTAAAGTCTGTTGTCGAGTTTGCGCTGGCTACAGGACTTCGTCGGTCGAACATCATCAATCTGGAGTGGCAGCAGGTTGACATGCAGCGCCGGGTGGCGTGGATACACCCGGAGCAGAGCAAATCGAATCAGGCCATTGGCGTGGCACTGAATGATACTGCATGTCGCGTGCTGAAAAGACAAATAGGAAGTCACCACAAATGGGTGTTCGTCTATAAGGAGAGCTGCACTAAGCCGGACGGAACGAAAGCGCCAGCAGTGAGGAAAATGCGGTATGACGCCAACACTGCCTGGCGGGCAGCATTAAAACGAGCAGGCATCGAGGATTTCAGGTTTCACGATCTGAGACACACCTGGGCAAGCTGGTTAGTTCAGGCCGGGGTTCCGATATCGGTGCTGCAGGAAATGGGTGGGTGGGAGTCTATCGAAATGGTACGCCGGTATGCACACCTGGCACCAAATCACCTGACCGAACATGCCAAGCAAATCGACTCGATTTTTGGCGATTGTGTCCCAAATCTGTCCCACATGGAAAGCAAGGAGGGTACGAATAACACGTAACTGATTGTATTTTCTGGTGCCGATAATAGGAGTCGAACCTACGACCTTCGCATTACGAATTGCGCTGCTCTACCAACTGAGCTATATCGGCTTTCAGGAGAGGTACTGCGGTGTAAAAGGGTAAGAAAAAGAGGCCACCTCGTCAACCCCTCCTCTTTTAGTCGTTGATTTTTACACCAACCCGCGCAAAAACCATGCAACTAAAAGGGCTATTTTCGCCTTTCTTCACATTTTGCGGCTATTTGCCCCCATCGGAAATGCCATCTTTCCCCGTTTCCCTTCAGAATCGGCTATCTTGAGTTTTACATTTTGACATCAAGCCCCGCCAGAACAGGTCGATACTAATTCTAATCGGAACACAGAAATGCCTGAGAGAGTGGGTAAATAATGAATAAATTTTTTGTCACCGATGACATAGGCGGCACGGACCTTGAACCGAGAAGAACCGCCAGCTTTATCAAGCGCGCCCTGCTGCTGATGTTTTCTCTGCTGGCAATGCTGTTTATTATCGCCATCATCGCGTTGCTGACGATCGTGCGAAATATCAACGAAGACAGCGATAAGCACAGCGCCATGCTGCTGCAAAAGGCCATCCATAACCGCGTCGATACCCTCACGACCCACATCAAAGATTACGCCTGGTGGGGCGAAGCCTACCAGCATCTGCACCCGAAGGTGGATACCGACTGGGCGTACACCCGTCAGAATATGGGCGCGACCCTCTGGCGCGATTTTGAGTACGAAGGGGTGTTTGTGCTGGATAGCCATGGGCAGACCCGCTACAGCGTCATCAACGGCAAGCTGGTGACGCGCTCTCTGCAAGCCTGGCTGGGCGACGATCCCATGCCCGACCTGATTCAGAAAATAAGCAAGCCGGACGCCACACCCGTCTCCAACACGGTGGTGATGAAAGGAGGCTATCCGGCGCTGGTGGCGGCGGCAAACATCACTACGGGTGATGACTCAAGCATCACGGCTGCCCCTGGTCCAGCCTCGGTTCTGGTATTTGTGGACGTGCTGGATGAGCACAAGCTCGCCGCGCTGGGTGAAGAGTACGGTATCGCCCAGACTCGCGTGCAGCATACGGGTGCCCCAAAGCTGGAAGGACGACGCGGGGTAGCCACCCTTCCTGTTGATGGTCAGCAGGTTACGTTTGAATGGAAAAGCGAAAATCCGGGGCGGGAACTGCTGCGCTATATTCTGCCGCTGCTGATCCTGCTGGCGCTCTGCACCGCGATTCCCGGCGTGATGCTGGGACGTAACGCGCTCAAAAAGGCGCGCATGTATGATGAAAACACCTATCTGCTGGCGCAGAACCGTCTGGCGCTCACTGCCAGCGAACGGCGTTTTCGTGACGTTGCCGAGGCGACCACGGACTGGATCTGGGAGACGGACACCGAGCTGCGCTTTACCTGGCTTTCGGAACGTTTTCCGGGGATCACCGGGCACAGCATATCGGCCTGGATTGGTCGCCCGCTCAGCGAGCTGATGGAGGCCGAAAACCAGTCGCTGGCGGATTGGATCACCCTTCCCGGCCAGACGGGCCATCGCCGCCTGCTGCACTGCCGTTATCTTTCGGCGATGGGCCACCAGCGCTACTGCCATATTGCGATTAAACCGGTTATCGCGCCGGAAGGGATCACCGGCTACCGCGGCACCGCCACGGATGTCACTCTCGAAGTGGAGGCCCAGGCGCGCGTGGAGTACCTCTCCCGGCACGACGATCTCACCGGACTGCCCAACCGGGTGCGGATGCGCGAGTTCCTGGAGGGCAAGCTGCGGGCGCAGCCTACGCAGATGCATCCGCTGGCGATGCTCAGCCTCGATCTCGATAAGTTCAAACCGGTCAACGATCTGTTTGGTCACAGTGCCGGCGATAGCGTACTGCATGAAGTCTCGACCAGGCTACGGGCCTGTATCCGCGATTACGATCTGGTGGCGCGCCAGGGCGGAGACGAGTTTATCCTCATTATCTCCGACATTCGTGACAGGAAGTACATTGATACCCTGTGCGAACGTATCATTGCCGAGATTACGCGACCCTTCCTGATCAACGGGCATGAGATTGTCATCGGCGCCAGTATTGGCGTGGCTATCGCACCGCACGATGCTGTCGACGCGAGCGAGCTTCTGCGCTTCTCAGACATCGCATTGTACAAAGCGAAAAGCACCGGGCGTAGCAAGTGGATGTTTTATACGCCCGAAATGGCCGAACAGATGGTACAGCGTCGCGAGATGGAAGAGAGTCTGCGCGAAGGGATTAAAAAAGAGCAGTTCCGTCTGGTCTATCAGCCGCGCTATGGTCACGACTCCTCGCGCATCATTGCCGTGGAGGCGCTGGTCCGCTGGGATCACCCTGAGCTTGGCCTGATCATGCCGGATCAGTTTATCTCCCTGGCCGAAGAGACCGGGCTGATCATTCCGCTGAGCGACTGGGTGCTGAAAACCGCCTGTCGGGACGCACAGCAGTCGCTGCACGGTCTCTCCGTGTCGGTGAATATCTCTGCCGTCGAGTTCCAGTCCTGGCAGGTCGTGGAGCGCATCAAAGACGCGCTCCAGATGTCGCAGTTAGATCCTTCCCGGCTGGAGATTGAAATCACCGAAAACGCCACCCTGTGGAATCCGGAAAACAGCCTTGAAATCATGCTGGCACTGAAGAAACTGGGCGTGAAGCTGCTGATGGACGATTTCGGCACCGGCTACTCCTCCCTGAGCTACCTGCGCAATTTCCCGTTCGATGGCATCAAGCTGGATAAATCGTTTATCGACGGCATGCCAGAGAGCGACAGCGCCAATACCATCGTCGAAAATATTATCGGTCTGGGTAAAGCGTTCTCGCTGAGTATTACGGCGGAAGGAGTGGAGACCGAAGGACAACTGCAAAAACTGATGATGATGGAGTGCGATGAAACCCAGGGCTATTTAATCAGCAGGCCGCTCAGCCTGACAGCGCTACAACAGCAAATCGCCGCGCTGGACTCGGCGGCACAGGAACGGGCAGGTCATAACATCAGGAGTAGCGCGGGCAGCAGCTGAGGCTGCCCGCGAGGGCAATCAGGCGCGAACGGTATCGTCGCCGAAGCCAATCCACTTGTAGGTGGTGAGCGCTTCAAGACCCATCGGGCCGCGGGCATGCAGCTTCTGGGTGCTGACTGCCACTTCGGCGCCGAGGCCAAACTGGCCGCCGTCGGTGAAGCGGGTGGAGGCGTTGACGTAAACCGCAGACGAATCGACCTCGTTGATAAAGCGACTGGCATTGCTCAGGGTGCGGGTAAGGATTGCATCTGAATGCTGGGTGCCGTGTTCACGGATGTGCGCGATAGCATCATCGAGATCGGCCACCACCTTCACGTTCAGATCCAGCGACAGAAACTCGTCGTCGTACTGCTCCGCTTTCACCGGTTCGACCTTCGCCGGGCCGTTCTGCAGTTGCGTCAGCGCGTTGGCATCGGCATGCAAAGTCACGCCGCTTTCCGCCATCTGCTTGCTCAGTGCCGGCAGGAAGGTGTCGGCGATGCCCTGGTGTACCAGCAACGTCTCCACCGTGTTACAGGTGCTCGGACGCTGGGTTTTGGCGTTGACGATGATTTTCAGGGCCGGATCGAACTCGGCAGTGTCATCCACAAAAATATGGCACACGCCGATACCACCGGTGATCACCGGGATCGTCGACTGCTCGCGGCACAGCTTATGCAAACCTGCGCCACCGCGGGGGATCAGCATGTCGATGTATTTGTCCATGCGCAGCATCTCGTTGACCAGGGCACGATCCGGGCTTTCAATCGCCTGTACCGCACCGGCTGGCAGGCCGCACTCTTCCAGCGCCTGCTGGATCACCTTTACCGTGGCGGCGTTGGTGCGCCAGGTCTCTTTCCCGCCGCGCAGGATGGCGGCATTGCCGGTTTTCAGGCACAGCGAGGCGACATCTACGGTGACGTTCGGGCGGGCTTCGTAGATCACACCGATCACCCCCAGCGGCACGCGGCGACGTTCGATGCGCAGGCCGCTGTCCAGCAGTCCGCCGTCAATCACCTGCCCTACCGGATCGGCCAGACTGCATACCTGACGCACATCGTCAGCAATGCTTTTCAGACGCGCGGGGTTTAATGCCAGGCGATCGAGCATCGCCTCGCTCAGGCCGTTGCGGCGGGCTTCCAGCAGATCCTGCTCGTTAGCGAGCAAAATCTCGTGGGACTGGGCTTCCAGATACTCTGCGATTTTTTCCAGCACGCGGTTTTTCTCGCGGCTGGAAAGGAGCGCCAGTTTGTACGAGGCGGCTTTGGCAGCGGCGCCCATTTGTTCCAGCATGTCCTGCTCCTTAACGGGTGATCATATCGTCGCGATGGACAGCAACCGGGCCGTACTCATAGCCGAGAATGGCATCGATCTGCTGTGAATGGTGGCCTGCAATACGGCGCAGCGCGTCGCTGTTGTAGCGGCATACGCCGTGGGCAATGTCGCGCCCTTCCAGATTGCAGATACGAATCACTTCACCACGGGAGAAGTTGCCTGTCACGCTTTTAATTCCTTTTGGAAGCAATGAGCTGCCTCTTTCCAGAATAGCTGCGGTGGCGCCCTCATCGACGGTGAGCTGCCCGGCGGGCGGCGCGCCGAAGATCCAGCGTTTGCGGTTTTCCAGCGGCGTGGCTTCAGCATGGAAACGGGTGCCCACCGAAATGCCTTCCATCACATCGCCGATAACGCCCGGACGGCTGCCCGCGGCGATGATGGTGTCGATGCCCGCACGGCACGCTACGTCGGCAGCCTGTAGTTTGGTCCCCATGCCGCCGGTGCCGAGGCCAGAGACGCTGTCGCCCGCGATGGCGCGCAGCGCATCGTCGATACCTTTTACATCGGTGATCAGTTCCGCCTGCGGGTTGGTACGCGGATCGGCGGTGAAGAGCCCCTGCTGGTCGGTCAACAGCAACAGCTTGTCTGCGCCCGCCAGAATGGCGGCCAGCGCCGAAAGGTTATCGTTATCGCCGACTTTGATTTCTGCGGTAGCGACCGCATCGTTTTCGTTAATGACCGGCACGATGTTGTTATCCAGCAGCGCGCGCAAGGTGTCGCGGGCGTTCAGGAATCGCTCCCGGTCTTCCATATCGGCGCGGGTCAACAGCATCTGCCCGACGTGAATGCCATAGATGGAGAACAGCTGTTCCCAGAGCTGAATCAGGCGGCTTTGTCCTACCGCCGCCAGCAACTGCTTGGAGGCAATGGTGGCGGGGAGTTCGGGGTAACCCAGGTGCTCACGCCCGGCGGCAATCGCCCCGGAGGTGACAATCACAATACGGTGCCCTGCGGCGTGCAACTGCGCGCACTGACGCACCAGTTCAACGATATGGGCGCGATTAAGGCGGCGCGATCCGCCTGTTAACACACTGGTACCGAGTTTTACCACCAGCGTCTGGCTGTCACTCATGATTCTCTGCCATTCAACAATAAGGGAAATGATATCAATCAGACTTTTTATCAGGACTGGGGCCCGTTGCCAACCGCCATAACGCAGAGGTAACCACTTTGTTGCGCGGGATCAGGAAGCGTAGCGGCAGAATTTGACGGTTTTATTACTGAAATAAAAAAATACCCTTTTTTAAACTTATTCTGTATTTGTCATAAAATGTTCATTTCATCACGTTAAAACCCTTCCTGTTTTTTCACGGAACAAAAGCATGAGCTTACTGTTCAGCGAATATTAGCGCGTTTATAAGAAACCAGGATTGAAAATGAAAAAGAGTACTCTGGCATTAGTGGTAATGGGCGTTGTAGCAACTTCATCTGTACAGGCAGCCGAAGTGTTTAATAAAAACGGCAATAAACTGGACGTGTACGGAAAAGTTAAAGCGATGCGTTATATCAGTGATGATGATGCTAAAGATGGCGACCAGACTTACGTGCGTTTCGGCTTTAAGGGCGAAACTCAGATTAACGATCAGCTCACCGGTTATGGCCGCTGGGAAGCTGAGTTCTCCGGCAATAAAGCTGAAAGCGACGCTACGCAGAAAACCCGTCTGGCCTTTGCCGGTATTAAGCTGAAGGATTTCGGCTCATTCGATTACGGTCGTAACCTCGGTGCGCTGTATGACGTTGAAGCCTGGACCGATATGTTCCCGGAATTTGGCGGCGACTCTTCTGCGCAGACCGACAACTTCATGACCAAGCGCTCCAGTGGCCTGGCAACTTACCGTAATACCGACTTCTTCGGTGCCATCGATGGCCTGGATCTGACCCTGCAATATCAGGGTAAAAACGAAGGCCGCGAAGCCAAAAAACAGAACGGCGACGGTTTCGGTACCGCTCTGACCTATGATTTCGGCGGCAGTGATTTCGCCATCAGCGGCGCCTACACCAACTCTGACCGTACCAATGCCCAGAACCTGCTGGCGCGCGGCGAAGGTAAAAAAGCCGAAGCCTGGGGCACCGGTCTGAAATATGACGCGAACAATATTTATCTGGCAACCATGTACACCGAAACGCGTAATATGACGCCAATCTCCGGTGGCTTTGCCAATAAAGCGCAAAACTTCGAAGCCGTTGCGCAATATCAGTTTGACTTTGGTCTGCGTCCATCCCTGGGTTATGTTCAGTCAAAAGGCAAGGATATTGAAGGCATCGGTGATGAAGATATCGTGAAATATATCGACGTCGGCGCGACCTATTATTTCAACAAAAATATGTCCGCGTTTGTTGATTATAAAATCAACCAGATTGATGACGATAATAAACTGGGCGTGAGCAGCGATGATATCGTCGCACTGGGCATGACCTACCAGTTCTGATTTATTCCGATAAAAAACCCGGCTAAGCGCCGGGTTTTTTTATTGTCTTTTTTCCGCCGGGCTTATGCCGTCAGCTTCACCGGTTCATTGGTGAAATCATCAGCAGGCTCGAGTTTCAGTTCGAACGTTGCCAGCAGCGTACGGGCTTTTTCGTGGAATTCACGCAAGGTGTGCTCAAGGCGCTGGATCACTTCCGGATCCTTAATGGCCATCGCCTGCCAGTGACCCTCTTTATTGAACAGGCCAAACTGATAGTTGTAGGTGAAGCGTGACTCTTCTGCTTCCATTTCCATCCACCATCCCCAGAATTCGCGCTTCTCCGGCGCTGGCTTTACGTTAACGCAAACAGCCAGGCAATCGAAAAAGAAGCGATTCTCTTCGCACTGCTCTTCGCGGATGTAGGGGCCAAGAGCCATAAACTTCTTGATCATCCTACTTTTCGGATGTCCACTCGGTAACGTCATTGCGATCTCCTTTTGTGAAGCCACTGTTTTACCAAACCCAAAAAAATTAGCAATCTCTTAACTCAATCTCTGATGGATCCAGCGCGTGATCTGCTGCAGTGCTTTGTCAAAATTCTCATACACCGGGCTGAACGGCACCTCCAGCAGCTTGCCATCCACAGATGACGAGGTGATTAAGCGGGACTCCTCTTCCGGGCTGAAGGGATCGTTTTTCCAGAAGCCAGAGAGCATTGGCGTAGGGCAACGGCGTCCCAGCAGCCCCTGCATTTTCAAAGAGTAGCGGTTGAGCTCTACGCGCAGCGCCTCGTCCGAGGCATCGTGCATACCCAGCCGGCTGGCCAGCACATCAAGGTACATTTCCGGCACGCTGCCCTGGCGGGCAGGTTCACTTAACAGGGCGTGAACCACCGGCCCCAGACAGGCCACCGCCTTCAGACGTGAAGATTCGAGATAGGCGAGACGGACAGCGACATTGGCGCCAAAGCGGAAACCAAACGCCGCTACGCGGGTGTGATCCACCCACGGGTTTTGCTCCAGCGCTTTCAGGGCATGCTGGTGGAGTAAGCTGGAATCCTGGGTCAGTTTCCATTTTGACGAGAAGCCAATAGAAGGCATGTCGAGGGTCAACATCGCCAGCCCTTTTGGCGCAAAGTAGCGCTCATACAGGCTGTAGTAATCGGTCTGCAGGGAGTCGAGGCCGCCGCACATCATCACCGTCGGGAAGGGACCGTCGCCCGCGGGCATATGCAGGAAGCCGGTGACCGCCGGGCCACCGGGGATGGTAAAGCTGATTTCGCGCATCCGGCCTGGCAGGTGCTGGGCCGCCTCCTGATAGGCGCGGTTTGCCAGCGCCTGGGCCTGCTCTGCCAGTTCATCGCCTTTCAGGTGCGGGTAAGCCGCAATGCTGTAGAGATTAGAGGCGTGCAGCCAGTGCTGGCCGCTTAACAGAGGATCCTCCTCCTGGCTCGCCTTTTGCTGCCAGATCATCGCCTGTTTTGCCCATTCGTAGATCCAGTTGCCGCCGCGATAGCCCACCACCGTGTCGTACAGTTCGCTGTCAGTGCGCTCGGCCTGGCTCATGACGATACGCGCCTGCACATCGAGAATTTCGCGGGGATCAACACCGCGCCAGATCCACATCAGGCGGTTAACCATGCGATACCAGTGCGGGACATTTTTGCCATCCAGCGCCGACTGCACTGACGGCTGTACACCGCTGTTAAAACGACGAACCAGCGTCGACGTTTCCGGGTGCTTGAATTTGGGCTTGAAGAGAATTTCGCTGAGATTCGCCTGGGACATTGCGCGCTGCCTCTATTAATACGTCAGAGAGGGTCATTGTAACGCGCCAGTGGCGAAAACAATAACGCCCGGCATCACCGGGCGTTAAAAAATCTGGATTAGCGGCCAGAGATAGGTGGGACGAATACGACGCCCATATCCCATGGCTGTTCGATCCAGGTATCCTGTGGGATATCAATGACATAATCGTCAACCAGCGGCTTACCGGCCGGTTTCGCGAAGATAGTGACGAAATGCGCTTTTGGATACATTTCGCGGATAGCCACTGCCGTACCGCCGGTATCAACCAGATCGTCAATCACGATGAAACCTTCACCATCGCCTTCAGCGCGTTTCAGCACTTTCAGCTCACGCTGGTTGTCATGGTCATAGCTGGAGATGCACACGGTATCGACATGACGAATACCCAGCTCACGTGCCAGCAGTGCCCCTGGTACCAGGCCGCCGCGGCTGACAGCGATGATGCCTTTCCACTGTTCGGATGGCATCAGGCGTGCAGCCAGTTTACGTGCATGAATCTGCAACATGTCCCAGGTGACGATGTATTTTTCGCTCATGTGAATTGTCCCAGCCTGTGTTTATACGGCTTAAAAAGTGTTCGAGGGGGAAAATGGTTGCGCGAGATTATAGAGATCTGAAGCACTAAAAACCAGTGCTAAGCGGTTACAGCGGGAGTTTTTACTTGCTTACCCCTACCAGCCGACAGAGAAAGTGGTATTCTCAAACCCACCTCGCAAGTCTGACTTGTGGTAACTCTAAACCTGCTAACCCCGTGACCTGCAAGATTGTCTGCAGGAGATCGACAAGGAGACTTACTGTGTCTGAACTGTCTCAACTATCGCCACAACCGCTGTGGGATATTTTTGCCAAAATTTGCTCCATTCCTCACCCTTCCTATCACGAAGAACAGCTTGCCGAACACATCATGGGCTGGGCGAAGGAAAAAGGGCTGCACGCCGAACGCGACCAGGTTGGCAACATTCTGATCCGCAAACCCGCCACCGCAGGCATGGAAAACCGTAAACCGGTTGTGCTGCAGGCGCACCTGGACATGGTGCCACAGAAGAACAACGACACCGTTCACGACTTCACTAAAGATCCAATTCAGCCTTACATCGACGGCGAGTGGGTTAAAGCCCGCGGCACCACCCTGGGTGCGGATAACGGCATTGGTATGGCCTCTGCGCTGGCGGTGCTGGCCGACGATAGCGTTGAGCATGGTCCGCTGGAAGTGCTGCTGACCATGACCGAAGAAGCCGGTATGGATGGCGCGTTTGGACTGCAACCGAACTGGCTGCAGGCGGATATCCTGATCAATACCGACTCCGAAGAGGAGGGCGAAATCTATATGGGTTGCGCAGGCGGTATCGATTTTATCTCCACACTGCCACTGACCCGTGAAGCGATCCCGGCAGGGTTCCAGACCTTTAAGCTGACGCTGAAAGGGCTGAAAGGCGGCCACTCCGGCGGTGACATCCACTTAGGTTTAGGCAACGCCAACAAACTGCTGGCCCGTTTCCTGGCCGGTCATGCAGCAGAGCTGGATCTGCGTCTGGTGGATTTCAACGGCGGTACGCTGCGTAACGCTATCCCACGTGAAGCGTTCGCGACCGTGGCGGTTGCCGCTGACAAAGCCGATGCGCTGAAAAAGCTCTCCGCCGTTTATCTGGATATCCTGAAAAACGAACTGGACGCCAAAGAGAAGAACCTGACCGTGGTTCTGGAAGCGAGCACCAGCGATAAAGCCGCGCTGACTGAACAGTCCCGCGACCGCTTTATTCAGCTGCTGAACGCCACGCCAAACGGCGTGATCCGCAACTCTGACGTGGCGAAAGGCGTGGTGGAAACCTCCCTGAACGTCGGTGTGGTGACCATGGCTGACGACAGCGCAGAGATCATCTGCCTGATCCGCTCCCTGATCGACAGCGGGAAAGATTACGTGGTGAGCATGCTGGAATCTCTGGGCAAACTCTCTGGCGCGCAGACCGTCGCCAAGGGCAGCTACCCGGGCTGGCAGCCAGATGCGAGCTCGCCGGTGATGGCGCTGGTGCGTGAAACCTATCAGCGTCTGTTCAACAGCACGCCGAACATTCAGGTGATCCACGCTGGTCTGGAGTGCGGTCTGTTCAAAAAACCGTACCCGGATATGGATATGGTGTCCATCGGACCAACCATTACTGGTCCGCACTCTCCGGATGAGCAGGTTCATATCGAAAGCGTGGGCCATTACTGGACCCTGCTGACGGAACTGCTGAAAGCGATCCCGGAGAAGTAATCAGCCAACTGATGCCCGGCGGCACTGCGTTTGCCGGGCCTACAAGGTCAACGTCGTTTGTCATTTGTAGGTCCGGTAAGCAAAGCGCCACCGGGCAGTAGTTTGTAGGCCCGGTAAGCGCGAGCGCCACCGGGCTTTTTTACAGCCCCAGCACCAGCTGCCGCTCCAGCTGCGGGTCCAGCAGCGTGACATGTAATCCCACCAGCCGCACCCCGCGCCCTGCCCGACGCTCTTCCCAGGTTTTCTTCGCGGTGGCGATCAGATCGTCCTTATTGAGCCGCGGCCAGACGTGCTCCTGCGTGGTTTGCTGAAAGTCGTTGAACTTCAGTTTTACCCCCTGCCGGGCAATCAGCAGATCCGGTTTGACCTTCGCCAGCCGCCGTTCCAGTTCCGGATAAAGCTGTTCGACAATGATGGTTTCACAGGCTGCCCACTCGTGGATATCCTCTGCCAGGGTCCGTTCCACACCGACCGATTTACGCAGCCGCTCGCTGTTAACGTTGCGCTCGTCAATGCCCTGGCTTCGCTCCCAGAGCACCCGGCCAAACTTACCAAAGCGCTTAAGTAACATGCCCAGATCGCTGTTCTGCACATCTTCGCAGGTGCGCAGTCCCATCTTCTCCAGCTTTGCCGCAGAGACTTTACCCACGCCGGGTATCTTGCTGAGCGGCAGCGTTTTGATAAACGCCGGGACCTCGTCAGGGGTAATCACATACTGACCGTTGGGCTTATTGAGATCTGAGGCAATTTTGGCGAGAAATTTTACCGGGGCGACGCCCGCCGAGGCGGTGAGCTGCAGTTCATTGAAAATCGTCTGGCGGATCTCCTGCGCCATCAGCGTGGCGGAGCCGTGACAGTGCAGGCTGTCGGTGACATCCAGATAGGCTTCATCCAGCGACAGCGGTTCAATCAGGGAGGTGTAGCGGGAAAAGATGTCGCGGATATGGCTGGAGGCTTCTTTGTAGGCATCGAAGCGTCCCGGTAATAAGGTGAGATGAGGGCAGAGTTTTAACGCCATAGCGGTTGGCATGGCGCTGCGCACGCCAAACTTACGCGCCGGATAGTTAGCGGTACTGATCACGCCACGCCGCTCGCGACTGCCGCCAATGGCAATGGGGATATCCCGCAGCGCCGGGTTATCCCGCATCTCCACTGCAGCAAAAAAACAGTCCATATCGACATGGATGATTTTGCGCATCGTCTTCACCACACCTGTAATTACATCCAGTATAACAAAGTACAAAAAATGCGTCAGCAGTTTTACTGTCTCACTTCTGTCATTAAACCGTGGTACAAGATAGAGCCAGTAAACTCTTTAAATTCATCAAGTTAATGCATTTAAAATGGAAATTTATTCATGAAAAAGATGATTATCGCTTCACTGCTGATCGCCTCTAACGCCTGGGCTGACCCGCAGATTATTGCTCACCGCGGCGGAACCGCCGACGCGCCGGAGAATACGCTTCCGGCCATCGCGCTGGCGCTGGACAATCATGCTCAGGCTATCTGGATAACCGTGCAGATCAGCCGTGACGGCGTTCCCGTTCTGTATCGTCCCAGCGATTTGAGCGCGTTAACCCCCGCGAAGGGAAAAGTGTCCCAGTATACTCAGGCAGAGCTGGCGACATTTAACGCAGGTGCGAAATGGAAAGAGAGCGTTACCGGCGCCACTATTCCAACGCTGAAAGCCGTGCTTGAACGCTGGCCTGAGACCCGTTTCTATATTGATATCAAATCCCCGGATGCCGATGCGGCCGAGATGGGCAAGCAGTTGCTTAGCGTGCTGAAGGAGACCAACAGCCTGAACCGTGTGCGCGTGTACTCTACCGAAGATCGCTATCTGGATGCGCTGCCTGCAGAAATACCGCGTTTTGTCACCCGCAGTGAAACGCGTACCCGACTGGCAAACATCTCGCTGAACCACGTGTGTCAGGCCCCAGCAAATACAATGGATGCATACTGGTACGGGCTGGAGCTGAACCGCAAGGTCGAGGTGGTGGAAAAATTTACCCTGGGCGAGGGGATCTCTCCGGCAACCCTGACATGGGACAAAGAGGCGATGGACTGTTTCCGCTCACAGGGTAATGGTCACATTATCCTGCTGGGGGTAAATTCCGCGGAGGATTACCAGAAAGCAAAAGCGCTGGGGGCCGATGGGGTGATGGTCGATTCCCCAGCCCAGGCGCGGGAGTGGCTTAAGTAAAAAAATCAGGCCGCTTTATGCGGCCTGTTTATTAGAGGATCCGGTTTTGCTGGCGCTGTGCCTCACGCGCCATACGCTTTTTACGCGCATCGCATGGCTCAGGGCAATCGCAAACTTTCTCCATACCCAGGGAAGAGATGCCACCACAGCTGCCCTGAATGCTTTTGCGCTTAATCAGCCAGCCGAGGGACATGCCGAAGATCACCAGCACAAAAACGGCAAAGGTCAGCACGAAGGTCATCATCATCAGCCTCCAAAATCATCCAGCATGATGTTCTCATCTTCCACGCCCAGCTCCTGCAGCATTTTAATGACTGCGGCGTTCATCATCGGCGGACCACACATGTAGAACTCACAGTCTTCCGGCGCGGCATGATGCTTCAGATAGTTTTCATACAGGACGTTATGAATAAAGCCGGTATAGCCGGTCCAGTTGTCTTCCGGCTGCGGATCGGAAAGCGCAATGTGGAAGGTAAAGTTCGGGTTATCCCGCGCAAGCTGTTCAAACTCATCCTGATAGAACATTTCGCGCAGCGAACGGGCGCCATACCAGAAGCTGATCTTACGCTTACTGCCGAGGCGCTTAAGCTGGTCGAAAATGTGCGAGCGCATCGGCGCCATGCCAGCGCCCCCGCCGATAAAGACCATTTCGGCGTCGGTATCTTTAGCAAAGAACTCACCAAACGGACCGGAGATAGTGACCTTATCTCCCGCTTTCAGCGACCAGATATAAGAAGACATGATCCCCGGTGGTGCGTCCGGCACGTTTGGTGGCGGCGTGGCAATACGCACGTTGAGCATGATGATGCCCTTCTCTTCCGGGTAGTTGGCCATTGAATAGGCGCGCAGCGTCGGCTCTTTGACCTCAGAGACAAAGCGGAACAGGTTGAATTTATCCCAGTCACCGCGGTACTTCTCAGGCACATCAAAATCTTTATACGCGACAGTATGTTCCGGGCACTCAATCTGAATGTAGCCGCCCGCACGGAACGGCACGTCTTCCCCGTCGGGAACCCGTAGTTTCAGCTCTTTAATGAAGGTGGCTTTGTTATCGTTAGAGATAACTTCACACTGCCACTTCTTAATGCCGAAGATCTCCTCCGGCAGTTCGATCTTCATGTTCTGGCGAACCGCCACCTGGCAAGCCAGACGACAGCCCTCTTTCGCCTCGCGCTTGCTGATGTGCGACAGCTCGGTTGGCAGAATATCGCCGCCGCCCTCTTTGACGGTCACGCGGCATTGTCCGCATGAGCCACCACCACCGCAGGCAGAGGAGATAAAAATGCCATTGCCAGAGAGGGTGTTCAGCAGCTTGTCGCCCGCAGGCGTCAGGATCTGCTTATCTGCCTCATCGTTAATCTCAATGATCACATCGCCGGAATTGACCAGCTTTGAGCGCGCTACCAGAATCAGCCCCGAGAGCACCAGCACGATCAGCGTGAACATCACTACGCCAAGAATAATTTCCATAGATTTTGCCCTTACAGCTGCACACCGGAGAAGGACATAAAGCCCAGCGCCATCAGACCGGTGGTGATAAAGGTGATCCCTAAGCCGCGCAAACCAGCCGGCACGTTGGCATACTTCATTTTTTCGCGCAGGCCCGCCATCGTCACGATAGCCAGCATCCAGCCAATACCAGAGCCAAAGCCGTAGACCACCGACTCGCTGAAGTTGTAATCACGCTGAACCATAAACGACACACCCCCGAAGATGGCGCAGTTCACCGCAATCAGCGGCAGGAAGATGCCCAGCGCCGTGTAAAGTGATGGGAAGTATTTATCGAGGATCATCTCGAGGATCTGCACTAACGCCGCAATCACACCTATGAAGGTGATGAAGTTGAGGAAGCTCAGATCAACGCCCTCAACCAGCGCCCCATCGCGTAGCACCAGGTTAAATACCAGGTTGTTGATCGGGACCGACAGCCCCAGCACCACCGTGACGGCAATGCCCAGCCCGAAGGCGGTCGATACCTTTTTGGAGACCGCGAGGAAAGTACACATCCCGAGGAAAAATGCGAGCGCCATGTTTTCGACAAACACCGCGCGCACAAACAAGCTAATGTAATGAGCCATTGTCGGTTACTCCTTTTCCTGCTGCTCAGGACGCCAGGTTCTCACCGCCCAGATCAGCAAACCGATAATGAAGAACGCGCTGGGGGCCAGCAGGAACAGGCCGTTTGGCAGATACCAGCCACCGTTTTGCACAGTCTCAAGGACCGGGATACCAAACAGTTTGCCGCTGCCGATCAGCTCGCGCAGGAAACCGACCGTCAGCAGGATCACGCCATAGCCAAGACCGTTACCGATACCGTCCATAAAGCTGGCCAGCGGCGGCATTTTCATCGCATAGGCTTCTGCACGCCCCATCACGATGCAGTTGGTGATGATCAGGCCAACAAAGACCGACAGCTGTTTTGAGATTTCGTAGGCAAATGCCCGCAGCAGCTGATCCACTACAATTACCAGCGAGGCGATGATCGCCATCTGCACGATGATGCGCACGCTGTTGGGGATGTGGTGGCGGATCATTGAGATGAACATGCTGGAAAACGCCGTCACCAGCGTCACGGCCAAGGTCATCACCACGGCGGTCTCCAGTTTTGTGGTAACCGCCAGCGCCGAACAGACTCCCAGCACCTGCAGGGTAATCGGGTTGTTGGCGATGAGCGGCCCAATAAGCACCCGTTTAACTTCTTTCAGTTCGCCCACATCAGCCATTGTTCAGCTCTCCTTCACGTACCTTTTTAAGAAAAGGACCAAAACCCATCTCGCCCATCCAGAAATCAAAGCTATGCTGCACACCGTTTGAGGTCAGCGTGGCGCCCGACAGGCCATCGACGGCGTACTCATCACCCGGACGCGCGCCCCCTTTCACCACTTTCAGCGCTGGCTGGCCGTTATCATCCAGCACTTTTTTGCCGACAAACTGCGCCCGCCATGCTGGGTTTTCGACTTCGCCGCCCAGCCCCGGGGTTTCGCCCTGATCGTAGTAGGTGATGCCCTTGACGGTGCGTCCATCGGTGTTGAGAGCCACGAAGGCATACATCATCGACCACAGACCATTGCCATAGACCGGCAGAACCAGCTCCTGGACACGGTTTTGTTCATCGCGCACCAGGTAAATTTCCGCCGTATTGCTGCGGCGTTTAATGCCTGCCGGGTCCTGGCTGGCGTCCAGTTCGGTGCTGCGCTGCGGATCTTTCAGCGCCTGGGCCTGATTGTAAGTGGACGGATCGGTCTCCAGCAGCTCGCCAGTATTGAGATCCACCAGACGTGGCGTGATGCGTGAAGCAAAGGTCTGCGCCACATCCTCAGCGCTCGTTTCGCCGTTCATCAGCCCGGCGACGGCCAGAATGTTACGTTGTTTATCCAGGGCACGTTGCTCCTGCTGACGGGACTTAAGGCCCACCGCAGATCCTGCAACCACAATGGAGCAGACCAGGCAGAGCACCACCACCACCATCAGCGTCTTGCCGATAGTGTCATTATTTTTAATCTCAGCCACGCGCCTTCCTCCGTTTGATGTTGGCACGCACCACCAGGTAATCGAACAGCGGCGCAAACAGGTTGGCGAACAGGATCGCCAGCATCATCCCTTCCGGATAGGCCGGGTTCACCACGCGGATAAGGACGCACATCGCACCAATAAGCGCCCCGTAATACCATTTTCCTTTATTGGTAAAGGACGCCGAAACCGGGTCTGTCGCCATAAACATCATGCCGAAGGCGAACCCGCCCAGCACCAGATGCCAGTACCACGGCATGGCGAACATTGGATTCGTCGCCGAACCGATCAGGTTGAACAGCGTCGCGGTGAGGATCATGCCAAGCATGACGCCTGCCACGATGCGCCAGGAGGCGACACGGCCAAAGAGAATGATGGCCCCGCCAATCAGGATCATCAGCGTGGAAACTTCGCCGACTGATCCCGGAATGGTACCGATAAAGGCATCGAACCAGCTAACCGGCTGTCCGGTGGCGTTGTTGACCAGCGCCTCACCGCCGCGAGCGGCCCACTGGGAGAGTGGCGTTGCGCCGGAAAAGCCGTCCGCCGCGGTCCAGACCAGATCGCCGGAGATTTGCGCCGGATAAGCAAAGAACAGGAACGCGCGCCCGGCGAGGGCCGGGTTAAGGAAGTTGCGCCCGGTACCGCCGAAGATCTCCTTCGCCATCACCACACCAAAGGTGATCCCCAGCGCCGCCTGCCACAGTGGCAACGTCGGCGGCACAATCAGGGCAAACAGAATGGAGGTGACAAAGAAACCTTCGTTGATTTCGTGTTTGCGCACGATGGCAAACAGCACTTCCCAGAAGCCGCCGACCAGAAAGACCGTCATGTAAATGGGCAGGAAATAGACCGCCCCCAGCGTCATCATGCTGATCCAGCCGGCATCAGGCGCAAAGCTCACGCCCAGCATCTGCGCCACCCGGTAGTGCCAGTCGCCAGCGATGACCTGCTGAAGCTGCTGCGCATCGTACAGATGGTTAAGCGCGGGAATGGTTTGCAGACCAACGTTGTACATGCCCCAGAACATCGCCGGGAACACAGCGAACCAGACGAGGATCATCATACGTTTGAGATCGATGGCGTCGCGCACGTGCGCGGCCCCTTTCGTCACCTGCCCTTGCGTATACAGGAGCGTCGCGGTCGCTTCAAACAGCGGGTAGTACTTTTCCAGCTTGCCGCCGTGGGTAAAATGCGGCTCCAGTTTTTCAATGAGATGTTTCAGGCCCATCAGTTATCCTTCCTGCTCAATGCGGGTTAACACCTCGCGCAACACCGGTCCGTATTCATATTTGCCGGGGCAAACGTAGGTGCAGAGCGCCAGATCTTCTTCATCCAGCTCCAGGCAGCCCAACGCCTGAGCTCCGTCAGTATCACCCGCCAGCAGATCGCGCAGCAGCACGGTCGGCAGGATGTCGAGCGGCATCACCCGTTCGTAGTTGCCGATAGGCACCATCGCCCGTTCGCCGCCGTTGGTATCGGTGGAGAAGTTGAACAGCTTGTTACGCAGGAAATGGCCCAGCGTCGTACGGGTAATGGAGAACTTCTCTTTGCCCGGCATCACCCAGCCAAAGAGCTCTTTCTCACGCCCTTCCTTCACCACGCTGACCTGCAAATGGAAGCGCCCGAGGTACGCCTGCACCCCGACGGCATGTCTGCCGCTCAGCACAGAACCCGAAATATGACGGTTTTCACCTTCCAGGGTTTCGTCCACCAGCAGCTCGTTGATATCTGCGCCCAGGCAGGTACGTACCAGACGCGGATTGCGCATCTGCGGGCCGCCCAGGGCGATAACCCGCTCGGTGCAAAGCTGGCCGGTAGTAAACAGCTTGCCGATAGCGATAACGTCCTGGTAGTTCAGATGCCAGACCTGTTTGGTCAGGCTGACCGCCTCCAGGAAATGAATGTGCGTACCCACAAGCCCTGCCGGATGCGGCCCGGCAAAGGTATTAAAGGTGACTTGCCCCTGCGGGTGTCCGCCCAGTTTGCCGCCGCTTGCCTGGCAGACATGCACCTTGCCCTCCGTCAGACGCGTGAGCAGGGTCAGCCCGGCATCAAATGCCTGACGCTGCGCCAGAATGAGCGGCTGCGGGTCGGCGCAGAGCGGGTTGGTGTCCATGGCGGTGACAAAAATGGCTGCCGGGACGGTGCCGGGCACCGGGGTTTTGCTGAAGGGGCGGGTACGAAATGCCGTCCACAGTCCCGACTCCAGCAGTTGAGATTGCACAGCCTCACGGGTGAGGGTGGCGAGCGCCGTCGCATCGTGACGGGTAAATTCGCGCTCACCCTCCCCTTCGATGCGGATTACCACCGATTGTAATACCCGGCGTTCGCCACGATTGATGGCGACCACCGTCCCGCTGGCGGGTGCGGTAAAGAAGACCCCAGGATTTTTTTTGTCCTCGAATAGCGGCTGCCCCTTGATGACGCTGTCGCCTTCCTGTACCAGCATCGTGGGGCGCATGCCCACGTAATCGTCCCCCAGAAGCGCAACATGGCGAGGCATCGGACCGGGCGAAATCTGCTGATCGGGAATGCCAGAAATCGGCAAATCAAGTCCTTTTCTGATTCTAATCATAGTGTTAGTTGTTATCCATGAAAAATCGTTCCGGCCAGGTAGCCGGACGAGTCAGAAGTCGTTTCACAGGAGAAGAAAGGCGGTGAATGCTCACTCATATTACTTGCAGGATCGTGGCTGACCCTGAGAAAAGTATCCTTTCTTCACCTTCGGTCGTAAGACGCGGGGAGTGTACCATTTCTGCCAATCAGGCGGCAGCGATAACGCAGCGGCGGGTGCTAAAATGCGACCGATTACGCAAAGTTCTCAATGCCAGCACGGCCAATCCAGGTTATAAGGAAAACTATTTTGTAAACCGACGCGCTGACGCTTGCGAAAAAATGCAGTGGTGCTAATGTGAGCGCTCCTAATGCAGATTAATCTGATTTCGGGTCTCTTTTGCCGTACTGGCAAGTTGGTTAGGTTTTATCAAGGAACATGTAGTATGCGTAAAATCGCATTGTTCATTGCGATGCTTCTTATTCCGTGCGTTTCGTTTGCCGGGCTGCTCAGCAGCAACAGCTCAACAACGCCGATTAGCAAAGAATACAAACAGCAGTTGATGGGCTCTCCGGTCTATATCCAGATCTATAAGGAAGAGCGCACGTTAGACCTGTTCGTGAAGATGGGTGAGACGTATCAGCTGCTCGACAGCTATAAAATCTGCAACTACTCCGGCGGCCTTGGCCCGAAACAGCGTCAGGGCGATTTCAAAAGCCCGGAGGGGTTCTACAGCGTTCAGCGTAACCAGTTAAAACCTGACAGCCGCTTCTATAAAGCGATCAACATCGGTTTCCCGAATGCCTTTGACCGTGCGCACGGCTATGACGGTAAATATCTGATGATTCATGGTGCCTGTGTGTCAGTGGGTTGCTACGCCATGACCGACAGCGGTATTGATGAGATCTTCCAGTTTGTAACCGGCGCGTTGGTCTTTGGCCAGTCTGCGGTACAGGTTAGCATCTATCCGTTCCGCATGACCGATGCCAATATGCAGCGTCACAAGAGCTCATACTACGCCGATTTCTGGAAACAGCTGAAGCCGGGTTATGACTACTTCCAGCAGACGCACAAGCCGCCGACCGTTTCGGTGGTAGATGGACGTTACGTGGTCAGCAAGCCGCTGAGCCACGAAGTCGTCCAGCCACAGCTGGCGTCAAACTACGCGCTCCCCCAGACAAAATAAGATCCACTCGCCTGGCATGATTCTTTGCCAGGCTTCATTGCCCGTCAGCGGCTGAGTGGCGATGACCGTGACCACATCGTTGGGTGTGGTTTCGGTCTGAAAATCGATTTCCACATCCTGATCCAGCAGTTTTGCCACGCCGAACGGCGCCCGCCGGGTGATCCAGAACAGGTTCGTTGAGCAGAACGCCATCACATACCGCCCGTCCGACAGCAGCATATTAAAGACCCCTTTCTCCCGCAGCTCCGTCGCCAGCGAGGCCACGTATTTAAAGACCGCGGTCATGTTGCCTGGCGTACGCGGGTAGCGTTCAGTCAGCTTATGCAGCAGCCAGCAAAAGGCCTTTTCGCTGTCAGTTTCGCCCACCGGGCGGAAGTTGCCGGTCTCCAGCGACTTATAGCCGCTCAGCTGGCCGTTATGGGCGTAAGTCCAGTTGCGTCCCCACAGCTCACGGGTAAACGGGTGGGTATTTTCCAGCGCCACTTCACCACGGTTGGCCTGGCGAATATGCGCCACCACCGAGCAGGATTTAATCGGATAGTCCTGCACCAGTTTGGCAATCGGGGAATTGAAGCTGGGTTGTGGGTCCTTGAACGTGCGACAGCCTTTTCCTTCATAGAAGGTGATACCCCAGCCGTCTTTATGCGGCCCGGTTCCTCCACCGCGCTGCACCAGCCCGGTGAAACTAAAGCAGATATCGGTTGGCACATTGGCGCTCATCCCGAGCAGTTCGCACATATCTCACCTCCACAACAGCGGGGGGCATTCACCCCCCAGCGAAGTCTTACTTAACCATCTCTTTTTCAATCAGCTGGATCAGGATATGGATCACTTTGATGTGAATTTCCTGAATACGGTCAGCGTAACCGAAGTGAGGCACTCGAATTTCGATATCTGCGGTGCCTGCCATTTTGCCGCCATCTTTGCCGGTGAGGGTGATGACTTTCATCCCCTTCTCACGCGCCGCTTCAATGGCTTTGATGACGTTGCCGGAGTTGCCGGAGGTGGAGATCCCCAGCAGGACATCCCCTTCACGCCCTACAGCTTCAACATAGCGGGAGAAGACATAATCGTAACCAAAGTCGTTGCTCACGCAGGAGATGTGGCTGACGTCAGAGATCGCAATCGCCGGGTAGCCCGGACGGTTTTCACGATAACGCCCCGTCAGCTCTTCGGCAAAGTGCATGGCATCACAATGTGAACCACCATTGCCGCAGGAGAGCACTTTACCGCCCGCTTTAAAGCTGTCGGCCAGCAGGACCGCCGCGCGCTGAATAGCGTGGATATTGGCTTCATCTTTCAGAAAGTTGGCCAGCGTTTCCGCCGCTTCGTTCAGTTCGTTACGAATAAGATCCTGGTACATGAGGATAATCCTTCAGTATTGATGAAATAACAGAGCAAGTTTACCGGATAGCGGTAAAAGCGAGAAGCTAAAGCCATGGGAATCGTCGGGCGTTTTGCGTTTTTGTGCCGGGTAAAACCTGAACAATGTGAACCAGGTTGTAATTATTTTGTGAATGCATTGCTAAAAGAAATAACATCCACTACAACCATATCATCACAAGTGGTCAGACCTCCTACAAGACAGGGAGCAATTCTTTATGATGATTTTAAGTATTCTGTTAACCGTTGTTCTGCTCGGGGTGTTGTTCTATCACCGGGTCAGCTTAATGCTGAGCAGTCTTATCTTACTGGCCTGGACCGCTGCCCTTGGTGTGACCGGCATCTGGAATATCTGGGTGCTGGTTCCGCTGGCAATTATCCTGGTGCCGTTCAACGTGCGCTCAATGCGTAAGTCCCTGATTTCTGCACCGGTCTTTCGTGGTTTCCGTAAGGTGATGCCGCCGATGTCGCGTACCGAAAAAGAGGCGATCGACGCAGGTACCACCTGGTGGGAAGGCGAGCTGTTCCAGGGCAACCCTGACTGGAAAAAGCTGCATAACTATCCGCAGCCGCGCCTGACTGCTGAAGAGCAGGCGTTTATTGACGGTCCGGTTGAAGAAGCCTGCCGGATGGCGAACGATTTCCAGATCACCCATGAGATGGCCGATCTGCCGCCGGAACTGTGGGCATTTTTAAAAGAGCATCGCTTCTTCGCGATGATCATCAAGAAAGAGTACGGCGGGCTGGAATTCTCTGCGTATGCCCAGGCTCGGGTGCTGCAAAAACTGTCCGGCGTCTCCGGGATCCTGGCGATCACCGTCGGCGTACCTAACTCATTAGGCCCGGGCGAACTGCTGCAACATTACGGTACTGAAGAGCAAAAAAATCACTATCTGCCGCGCCTGGCCCGTGGTCTGGAAATCCCTTGCTTTGCACTCACCAGCCCGGAAGCGGGTTCCGATGCAGGCGCTATTCCGGACACCGGCGTAGTCTGCATGGGCGAGTGGCAGGGTGAGCAGGTTCTGGGTATGCGTCTGACCTGGAACAAACGCTACATTACGCTGGCGCCTATCGCCACCGTGCTGGGCCTGGCCTTTAAACTCTCCGACCCGGACAAGCTGTTAGGCGGCGAAGAGGATCTGGGCATCACCTGCGCGCTGATCCCTACCACCACGCCTGGCGTGGAGATTGGTCGTCGCCACTTCCCGCTGAACGTACCGTTCCAGAACGGTCCGACCCGCGGTCAGGATATCTTTGTGCCGATCGATTACATCATCGGTGGCCCGAAAATGGCCGGTCAGGGCTGGCGCATGCTGGTTGAGTGTCTGTCTGTTGGCCGTGGTATTACCCTGCCGTCGAACTCAACCGGCGGTCTGAAATCGGTGGCAATGGGGATTGGCGCTTACGCCCACATCCGCCGTCAGTTCAAAATCTCTATCGGTAAGATGGAAGGGATTGAGGAGCCGCTGGCCCGTATCGCAGGTAACGCCTACGTGATGGATGCCGCCGCTTCCTTAATTACCTATGGCATCATGCTGGGTGAAAAACCGGCCGTGCTGTCCGCCATTGTGAAGTACCACTGTACCCACCGTGCCCAGCAGTCGATCATCGATGCGATGGATATTGCCGGCGGTAAAGGCATTATGCTGGGTGAAGGTAACTTCCTGGCGCGTGGCTATCAGGGCGCACCGATTGCCATCACCGTTGAAGGGGCGAATATTCTGACCCGCAGTATGATGATCTTCGGTCAGGGGGCAATCCGCTGCCATCCATACGTGCTGGAAGAGATGGCCGCCGCGCAGAACAACGACGTGGATGCCTTCGATAAACTGCTGTTTAAACACATCGGTCATGTCGGTAGCAATAAAATGCGCAGCCTGTGGCTGGGTCTGACCCGCGGCCTGACCAGCGCCACGCCAACCGGCGACGCGACCCGTCGTTACTACCAGCACCTGAACCGTCTGAGTGCCAACCTTGCGCTGCTCTCTGACGTGTCAATGGCGGTGCTGGGCGGTAGCCTGAAACGCCGGGAACGCATCTCCGCCCGTCTGGGTGATGTGCTGAGCCAGATTTTCCTCGCCTCGGCGGTACTAAAACGCTACGACGATGAAGGCCGTCATGAAGCCGACCTGCCGCTGGTCCACTGGGGCGTTCAGGATGCGCTGTATCAGGCGGAACAGGCCATCGACGATCTGCTGGTGAACTTCCCGAACCGCTTTGTGGCTGGCGCTCTGCGTGTGGTGATTTTCCCGACCGGTCGCCACTATCTGGCGCCGTCCGATAAGCTGGATCATAAAGTGGCGAAGATCCTGCAGATACCGAGCGCAACCCGCTCCCGTATCGGTCGTGGTCAGTATCTGACCCCAAGCGAGCATAACCCGGTCGGTCTGCTGGAAGAGGCGCTGCTGGATGTGATGGCGGCCGACCCGATTCACCAGAAGATCTGCAAGCAGTTGGGTAAAAACCTGCCCTTCACCCGCCTGAACGAGCTGGCTAAAGAGGCGCTGGCGGGCGGTATCATCAATAAGGATGAAGCGGAGCTGCTGATCAAAGCCGAAGAGAGCCGTCTGCGCAGTATTAACGTTGATGATTTTGACGCAGAAGAGCTGGCGACACAGCCGGTAAAGCTGAAAGAGATTGTGCGTAAACCTGAAGCTGCATAAGCCGTTTCAACCCGCCAAAACCCCGCCTCGTGCGGGGTTTTTTATTGCCACCCGTTACTCTGCTTGTCGTGCTACAGTGTCAAAATGGGGTTATTCGAGGAGTCTTAACTGTGCCTGGTTTGAAGATTACGCTTTTGCAACAACCGCTGGTGTGGATGGATGGTCCGGCCAACCTGCGTCATTTTGATCGTCAGCTGGAAGGGATCGCCGGACGGGATATTATTATCCTGCCCGAGATGTTCACCACTGGCTTCGCCAAGGAGGCGGCTAAGCAGTCACTGCCGCAGGACGAGCTGGTTGTCTGGATGCAGGCCAGAGCGCAACAAACCCAGGCGTTAATCGCTGGCAGCGCAGCGTTGCAGACCGAACGCGGACCGGTGAACCGTTTTCTGCTGGTGGAGCCCGAGGGCAAGGTTCACTTCTACGATAAGCGCCATCTGTTCCGCATGGCGGACGAGCACCAGCACTATGAAGCGGGTAACGAGCGGGTTGTCTTTGAGTGGCGCGGCTGGCGCATTCTGCCGTTGGTCTGTTACGACCTGCGCTTCCCGGTCTGGTCGCGCAACCGCGATGATTACGACCTGGCGATCTACGTCGCCAATTGGCCGGCGCCCCGCTCTCTCCACTGGCAGGCGCTGCTGACGGCACGTGCGATTGAGAACCAGGCCTATGTCGCTGGCTGCAACCGGGTCGGTACTGACGGCAACGGGCATCACTACCGGGGCGACAGCCGGGTGATCAACCCGCAGGGTGAGATTATTGCCACCGCTGAGCCGCATCATGCAACCCGGATTGATGCCGAGCTGTCGCTGACGGCGCTGAGGGAGTATCGGGAGAAGTTTCCTGCCTGGCAGGATGCGGATCCGTTTAGTATTGGCTGAAGGGTAAAGCCGCACTGTCCCTGCCCCCTCACCTCATCGGCATAAAGGGACAGGAGCGGTGCGGCTCTGCTGTTTGTTACTTCATCTAATGAAAGGCGTCAGGCCTTTTTCTTACAGCATGCGTTGCAGGATTTCGCGCTGTCCCTTGAAGGTATATTTGATTACCGCCGCGACATGCCCAAGCAGAATCAGGCCCAGTAAAATGCAGCTAACGCGATGCACTTTAAAGAAGAATTCATTAACTTCAATCGTGTTAATCGGATGAGTAATCGGCAGCAGCCCAAACAGGCTGTAATCTTTGTGCAGCATCAGGAAGCCGCTGACCAGCACCAACATAATGGTCAGATAAAACAGCTCATGGATAAAAACCACCATCTGCTTTTTCCGCCCCGCCACCGTTGCCGGATAAGGCACTGAAGGGCGAAAGAAGCGCCAGACAAAACGCACCAGCATGATTGGCGTTGCAATGGTGCCAAGCGACATATTCAACACAGAAAAAAAGGTAAACCAACGGGTCCCTTCCAGCGCGTGAAGAATGTAGCCCATGCACATGGCGTAGATAATGACGACTGCAACCACCCAGTGCAAAAGGCGTGAAAAGCGATCGTAACGAGTGGGAATAACGGAAGAAGTTTGCATATCCTTGTCCTCTAAAACGTAATAACCTGGCGTCCTTTGAAGCCATGCGTTCAGAAATCATTCGTCCTGCCCCGCTTTAATCCTACGCCGGGTTTAACAATGAAATTCTGCCTCGCAAAATAGGATATTGCCCTGCCCCTTAATAGAAGAACGCAGACCATTTTTAACCTTTCTTTTTTCCGTTAACCGGTTGGGCGACTATAGCGTTGTTGAAATGATTATTTATGCAGGCCGGAATACGGATACAGGGAAAGTTATTGGTGCGAATGTACTGGATAAAGGTAACGGAACTTGGGCATTTTCAGGCTCAACGGCGTAAGCCAGACGGAAGATGATGCAAGGAGAAGTAGCACAAGAACAGAGATCGAAAAAAGGCCCATGTTATTGCTAACATGGGCCTGAATGTGGCGGAACGGACGGGACTCGAACCCGCGACCCCCTGCGTGACAGGCAGGTATTCTAACCGACTGAACTACCGCTCCGCTGTGTTCCCTTGGGAACGAGGCAGATATTACGGTTTACCCTCGATCCCGTCAATGCTTTTTCTCACCTTTTGAATCGTTTGCTGCAAAAACGATCCAAACGGTTATTTTACCGGCATTTCAGCCGCTTTTAGCCTCGCCAGAGGCAGCTTCCGCCCTTCTTCTGCACCAGATCCAGACGGGATTCATGCGCCATTAACTCTTCATCACTGGCAAGTATAACGCGCAGCGCACTGGACTTACGAATAATGCGCTGGATTTCACTCTCGCCGGACTCTTGCTGCGTCTCGTTATCGGCGTTAAATGCCAGGGCGGTCTGGCCACCCGTCATGATCAGATAAACATCCGCCAGGATCTGGGCATCGAGCAGCGCCCCGTGCAGCGTTCGTTTGCTGTTATCTATTTCATAGCGCGAGCACAACGCATCAAGGCTGTTCCGCTTGCCAGGGAACATCTTCCTGGCCATCGCCAGGCTATCTGTAACCTTGCAGAAGGCGTCTGTTTTCGGCAGGCCGCGGTTGAGCTTGCTGAATTCGTAATCCATAAAGCCGATATCGAACGAGGCGTTATGAATGACAAGCTCGGCGCCTTTGATGTAGTCGATGAATTCATCGGCGACGTCGGCAAAGGTGGGTTTATCCAACAAGAATTCATCGGCAATCCCGTGAACGCCAAAGGCTTCCGGGTCCACCAGCCGGTCTGGCTTCAGGTAAACGTGAAAGTTATTGCCGGTAAGACGGCGGTTAACCACCTCTACCGCACCGATCTCGATGATCTTATGCCCTTCATAGTGAGCACCGATCTGGTTCATACCCGTCGTTTCGGTATCGAGAACGATGATCCTGTCGGCGTTATGTGTGTCTGCAATACTCATTCTGTCAGCCTGTTCTTATTAACGACGACATTGTAATCAACCTGACCTGGCGTTCAAAGGCTAATTCACACGGACTTTATTTTGCCGTGCTGCCGGAGACCGTTTATGTCAGACTTACCGTTTTGATTACAGGATGTCTGCCAGGATGCGTAAACAGGTAGAGATTTACACTGATGGCTCGTGCCTCGGCAATCCGGGCCCAGGGGGTTACGGCGCCATTTTGCGGTATCGACAGCACGAAAAAACCTTCAATGAAGGCTTTCGCCTGACCACCAACAACCGCATGGAGTTGATGGCCGCGATTGTGGCCCTTGAGGCACTGAAAGAGCATTGCGACATTGTGCTGAGTACCGACAGCCAGTATGTCCGCCAGGGGATCACCCAGTGGATCCACAACTGGAAAAAACGCGGCTGGAAAACCGCGGACAAAAAACCGGTGAAGAATGTCGATCTCTGGCAACGCCTGGATGCGGCGCTCAGCCAGCATAGAATCCAGTGGGAATGGGTAAAAGGCCACGCCGGACATCCCGAAAACGAACGCTGCGACGAACTGGCGCGCGCGGCTGCGCTCAATCCGCAGCATGACGATGTGGGGTATAAACCGGAAGCCTGATCAGGGCTTTCGGTACTGCCGCGTGGCACCTACAGCGGGGCGTAACTGGGTCTTGGCTTTGCCTGGCTTCATTGGATTGAGCGTCAGGGGGATGGTTCTTTTGCGCGCCACAATCAGCTGCATACAGCCCAGCGCCGGAAAATGGGTGCTGAGCATCTTTCCGCCCTGCCGCGTCCAGGGTATCACCTGAAAACCGCTCTGGTGCATCACCTCAAAATTGAGCAGCGAGAGCCAGTCCAGCTGGCGCATCAGGGTGAACATGCGGCTGTTATACGGCGGGGTGCGACGCAGCACCGGCACCAGCTTTCTTAGCCCCATCAGACTCATCGGATTAAAGCCGCTGATCACCAGCCAGCCATCATCAATCAGAACCCGATCGGCTTCCCGCAGTAAACGGTGCGGGTCATCGCACCAGGGCAGCGAATGTGCCAACAGGCACGCATCAACGGACTTCTCGGCAAAAGGGAGCTGCAGCGGATTGGCCTTCACCTGAACGGGTTCACCGCCCAGCGAAACATTGACCTGATGCGAGATGGCGCAGCTTTCAGAGTTGATTTCCGCGCTCAGATTGCCAATCTTAAGCAGGTGAAAACCATACATTTTCGCAAACCAGGGCTTAAGCTGTAACTCGAGCGCTTCACGATAGTATTCACCCCAGGGCAACTCTGCCCAGTGTTTCGGTGCGGTAACAATCTGAGGTATCCTTGCCGGTTTCATCAAAACACCCGCCACGCTATGAGAGGTAATGTATGAATCTTAACAGTATTTCTGCTTTTCAGGACAATTACATCTGGGTTTTAAGCAATGATGAGGGTCGTTGCGTAATTGTCGATCCTGGCGAGGCGGAGCCGGTTTTAAAAGCCATCGAGGAAAACCAGTGGCAGCCGGAAGCCATTCTGCTCACGCACCATCATCATGACCATGTGGGCGGCGTGGCGGCACTCTGCGCAAAATTTCCTCATCTTGTGGTATACGGTCCTGCTGAGACACAAGATAAGGGGGCTACGCGCGTAGTAAAAGATGGCGAAAAGATCCTCATTCTTGCGTTGGAATTTTCTGTAATTGCCACACCGGGTCACACTTCTGGACATATTTCGTACTTTAGCTTCCCTTATCTTTTCTGTGGAGACACAATGTTTTCTGGCGGCTGCGGACGGCTCTTCGAAGGCACTCCAGCCCAGATGTACCAGTCCTTCCAGAAAATTAACGCTCTCCCCGACGACACCCTTATTTGTTGCGCACACGAATACACTTTAGCGAATATGAAGTTTGCGATGCACGTTCTGCCTGAGGATAGCGCGATTCAGGATTATTACCGCAAAGTGAATGAGTTACGTGCAAAAAACCAAAAAACACTGCCCGTAATTCTGAAAAATGAACGTAAAATTAATTTATTTCTTAGAACAAATGACATTGATTTAGTTAATAAAATTAAAGAAGAAACAAATATGTTACAACCTGAGGATTGTTTCGCGTGGTTAAGGGCAAAGAAAGATAACTTCTGACAATTGCATGTTGCCTTTTTAACTATTCGTCGTTATCATCGCTCGTCTTTTAAGCAACTATTGACACACACATGAAGGCAAAAGCGATATTACTCGCCTCTGTCCTGCTTGTGGGTTGCCAGTCGTCACAGAACACTGGCAACGTACAACAGCACGCACAGAGCCTTTCTGCAGCTGGTCAAGGGGAAGCAGGGAAGTTCACAAGTCAATCGCGATGGGCAGACGATGGGACGTCCTTCGCACAGGATCAAGACTTGTGGGTCTCTATTGGTGACGAGCTAAAGATGGGAATTCCGGAAAACAGCCGGATTCGCGAACAGAAACAGAAGTATTTAAGCAATAAGAGCTATCTCCACGATGTAACTTTACGGGCAGAGCCGTATATGTACTGGATAGCAGGGCAAGTTAAGAAACGTAACATGCCCATGGAACTGGTACTACTACCCATAGTGGAGAGCGCTTTTGACCCACACGCAACGTCTGGCGCCAAGGCCGCAGGTCTTTGGCAGATCATACCGAGCACAGGGCGCAATTATGGTTTAAAACAGACCCGCAACTACGATGCGCGTCGTGATGTGGTCGCCTCGACGACTGCCGCTCTCGATATGATGCAACGTCTGAACAAGATGTTCGACGGTGACTGGCTGCTGACTGTCGCTGCGTACAACAGCGGTGAGGGTCGTGTACTGAAGGCAATGAAAGCGAATAAAGCACGGGGTAAACCTACCGACTTTTGGTCGCTTCCACTGCCACGGGAAACCAAATTATACGTACCCAAAATGCTGGCTTTGAGTGAAATCCTCAAAAACAGCAAAAAGTACGGCGTGCAGCTACCGAGCTCGGACGAAAGTCGCGCGCTGGCGAAAGTCCGTATCAGCAACCCTGTTGAGTTAAAACAGGTTGCGGATATGACTGGTATTTCAGTTACCAAACTGAAAGCTTTCAACGCTGGCATAAAGGGCTCAAAAGTGGGTTCCAGCGGGCCGAAATACGTTCTGGTGCCGCAGAAACATGCTGAACAGTTACGCGTCTCGCTTGCTGCGGGTGAAATCGCTGAGGTTCAGTCTACGCTGCTTGCGGATAATTCACCGCTGAACAGCCGTAGCTACCAGGTGCGCAGAGGCGATACGCTTTCAGGCATCGCATCACGTCTTGGCGTGAGCACAAAAGATCTGCAGCAGTGGAACAAGCTGCGTGGCTCTACCCTGAAAGTGGGTCAGAACCTGACGATTGGTGCGGGTAACAGCGCACAGCGTCTCGCCAATAATAGCGATAGCATTACCTATCGCGTACAAAAAGGCGATTCGCTTTCCAGTATTGCCAAGCGTCACGGCGTGAACATCAAAGATGTGATGCGCTGGAACAGCGATACGGACAATCTGCAGCCTGGTGACCGGATAACGTTGTTTGTGAAAAACAACGCCACACCGGATTCCTGATTTCAGAGACCTGATGTAAAAAGGCACCGATTCCCCTCGGTGCCTTTTTTGTTTATCCCGCCTTTTGGGCTTCAGCCAGGAGGGTATCGCTGGTAAAGGAGCCCTCTTCCTGCAGCTCAAAGTAGGTTTTGACCTCGGCCGAGGCACTCTCCTGATACAGCCGGATCGCCTGGCTCAACGCCTCTGGCGTGCGCATACGCGCAATCCACGAAGAAAACTCCAGCCTTAATCTGTCTGTCTGCAGCGACCGTGAGATCAGCCCGGCATCGGTGAACATGGACAACCACTCGCCGCTGGAATAGTTGCGGACATGCGAGGTATCCCGCAACGCTTCTACCGTCTGTAACCAGATATCACGTACCGGATGCCCCGGCGACATAATATCCATGATGATAACCAGCCCACCCGGCTTCAGCACCCGCTTAACTTCGCGCAACGCCTGACCGACATCGTGCCAGTGGTGCGCCGAGTAGCGACTGATCACAATATCAAACATTTCATCGTCAAAGGGTAACGATTCTGCATAGCCCTGACGGGTGGCAATATTACTCAGCCCCTTCTCGCTGGCTGCGGCGGCAACCACCTCCAGCATCTGGCTGGATAAGTCATATGCCGTCACCTGAGCCACCTGCTGCGCTGCCACAAAGCTGGCATGACCTGCCCCGCAGCCTAAATCCAGGACGCTGGCTTTCGGAAAATCGGCCAGACGTTCAGCCAGACGCTGCAAATCGCGCCCCGATGCGTGAACCGCACTGGTGAGGTAGGCCTTAGCCTGAGAGCCAAACTGTTTTTCTACGTTGTCATGATGGGACTGTGTTGTCATTTTGCTGTCCTTCGGTTGATGAAAAATAAAGGGCAGCACCCGTACAGGCCTGCCCCACGGCAGACCTGACGCACCTCTATCTTTCAGGTTTGCCGGGACTGAATTCAACGAGTAGCGGATTGTGATCGGATGCGCGAGTGACCAGCACAGAGGCTTCACTCACGTTCAGACCACGATAGAAGACAAAATCGAGCGGACGACCAAAGGCCTTGCGCCGCTGGTCATCGGTAAAACGTACTTCGCGCAGCGACATCTCACGCGCAAAGCGATAAAGCGCATTCATTCGCGGACGGCTCCAGGCATTGAAATCGCCAGCCATAACCACCGGGCCGCTGTGATGGGCAATCTGATCGCCGATAGGCAGCAGCTGCTTGCTGTAGACATCGACGCCAAGGCTGAAGTTAACCGCGTGGATATTGACCACCATCAGTAGCCGGGTATCCGGCAGCGGGTAGACGGTGACCAGAGCGGATTTCGCCAGGCGCAGGAGCGGCTCGCGTTCGCGCAGTGGGCAGCAATAGACGGGATGAGCGGCAGAGAGCGTCATCACCCCTGACGGATGCTGGGGTAAGACAAATGCCGGCACCTGGTCAGCAGCGAGATAGTTAGTGGTCGCAAACCTGACCAGTTCAGGTGTGGTTTGCGCCTCCTGCAGCAGCACCAGATGAGCATCTTTACCAAAATTCTGCAGGACGGATAACCATTCGGCGCGTTGCTGTTTAAAGATATTCCATACCAGCACCCGAATTTTTTCGTCGCTGCTTAAAGGCGCACCCGCAGGCAATGCCTGGCCAATGCTCGCAAACGACCCCGGAGGTAAAATTCGCTCCGCTGGCTGTCCGGCAACATAACGCATGGCATAGGTATTTTTTCGCACGGTGTGAAACGACCCCTATCAACTTGAACCCGTCCAGAAACAGGAGCGGGTTCTAATGTTATAGGGTTTTCAGCTCACACTTTCAACGCTATTACTAAGAAACTACTGAGTTACTCAGATTCCGCTGAGCTGTTTTATCGGTAAGTACTTACATACAATTATCCGAGAGCAACGCGCGCGGGCTTATCCAGGCGGCCGCTCAGGCCGATCAACAGAAACGCCACGAGAAAGATGACTGCTCCAATCCAAGGCGTTTGCGACAGACCAAAGTGCTCAACCGTCTGCCCACCAATAATGGAACCCAGTGCGATACCGACATTAAACGCGGCGATATTAAGACCGGAAGCGACATCCACAGCGTTGGGTGTATAGAGTTCGGCTTTCTGCACGACGTAGACCTGCAAACCCGGTACGTTGCCGAAGGCGAAGATCCCCATTACCAGTACCGTACCCAGCGCGGCATACTGTATGGAAGCGGTGAACTGGAAGACCAGTAACAGCACAACCAGGGCAGCAAAGATAATTTTCAGCGCCGGGACAGCGCCATGCTTATCGGCCAGCTTTCCGCCCCAGATATTGCCGATCGCCACCGAAACGCCATAGCCCAGCAGGATCCAGCTTACTGCGCCCGGTGAAAAGCCAGCCAGATCCTGCATCATTGGCGCCAGGAAGGTAAATGCGGTAAACACGCCGCCATAGCCCAGCGCCGTAATGGCATAGATCATCAGCAAACGAGGATGAGTCAGCACTTTCAGCTGGTCGCGCAGCGTCGCTGCTGCGCGACCCGGAATAGTGGACGGGATCAGTACCAGACTGCTAATCAGCGCAATCACGCCCAGCAGAGAGACCGCCAGGAAGGTTTCACGCCAGCCAAAATGTTGCCCAATAAAGGTGCCCAGCGGTACACCCGTCACCAGGGCTACGGTTAAACCGCCAAACATAATGGCAATAGCAGAGGCCGCTTTCTCTTTCGGCACCAGGCTCGTCGCAATTGTCGAGCCGATGGAGAAGAAGACGCCATGAGCCAGCCCCGTCAGGAGGCGGGCAATGACCAGGGTTGTGTAATCAGGTGCCTGCCAGGCAAGGATGTTGCCTGCGGTAAACAGCACCATCAACGCCATCAGCAGCTGTTTACGCGGCAGACGGCCTGTGAGTGCGGTCAGTACCGGTGCGCCGATAGCCACACCGAGGGCATAGATAGAAACCAGTAAACCCGCCGAAGGCAGCGAGATGGCAAGTTGGTCAGCAATCGTAGGAACCAGACCTACAATAACAAATTCAGTCGTGCCGATTGCAAAGGCACTGATCGTCAGGGCAAGTAGCGCCAGAGGCATAAATAACTCCGTCTCATCAGGATTAAGATGACACGGAGTATGCGCCAGTGTTTAAATAACAAAAATGCTCAAAGTATCAATACAATTTTGCGGATAAAGCAATAATGAAAGCAACGTCTGAGGAACTGGCGATATTTGTCGCCGTCGTTGAGAGCGGCAGTTTTAGCCGTGCCGCGGAACAGCTGGGACAGGCTAATTCAGCCGTCAGCCGCTCGGTGAAAAAGCTGGAGATGAAGCTGGGCGTCAGCCTGCTTAACCGGACGACCCGGCAACTGAGCCTGACCGAAGAAGGCGAACGCTATTTTCGCCGCGTGCAGTCTATTCTGCAGGAGATGGCCGCCGCAGAAACAGAGATCATGGAGACGCGCAGCACGCCACGTGGGCTTCTGCGTATCGATGCGGCGACGCCCGTGGTGCTGCATTTCCTGATGCCTTTAATTAAACCTTTCCGCGAACGTTATCCGGAAATGACGCTCTCTCTGGTCTCTTCAGAAACATTTATCAACCTGATTGAGCGCAAGGTGGATGTGGCGATCCGCGCGGGGACGCTGACCGATTCCAGCCTGCGGGCACGCCCGCTGTTCACCAGTTATCGCAAAATCATCGCCTCCCCGGCCTATATTGCCCGTTTCGGCAGGCCTGAGACGATAGAGGAACTGAAGCAGCATCTCTGCCTGGGCTTTACGGAGCCGGTATCCCTTAATACATGGCCTCTCGCCTGCCATGACGGCCAGCTGCATGAAGTGGTTTGCGGTTTATCATCAAACAGCGGCGAGACGCTCAAACAGTTATGCCTTGAAGGAAATGGGATTGCCTGCCTGTCGGATTATATGATTGATAAAGAGATTGCGCGGGGGGAGTTAGTCGAGCTGATGGCAGACAAGCGCCTGCCGGTAGAGATGCCCTTCAGCGCGGTTTATTACAGTGACAGAGCGGTAAGCACCCGCATCCGGGCCTTTATCGACTTTCTGAGCGAGCATGTAAAACAGCTCCCGAAGGAGCTGTGAGAGGGTTCAGGGTACAGAGGGCGGGCTAGATTAGTCCCACTTCGGCGCCAGTCCTTCCGGGCTAACCAGACGATCGTTGCAATCCAGTGCAGCGATCGCTTTTTTGTCGTCCTGATCCAGCACCAGATCCTGTGCCAGCAGATTGCTCGCCAGGTTTTCACGCTTGGTTGAAGAAGGGATCACTGCATAACCCTCCCCCATCGCCCATGCCAGGATAACCTGTGCTGCGGTGGCATTATGCCTGGCAGCAATGCGCAGAATGGTTTCGTCTTTCAGAGCCTTACCGTAAGCCAGCGTCATGTAAGAAGTGATATGGATGGCGTGCTGCTTCGCCCACTCCACCACCTGACGGTTTTGCAGGTAAGGAGATAGTTCGATCTGGTTGGTGGCGATATTTTCTGCGCCAACTGCGGCAATTGCCCTTCCCATCAACGGGATAGTGAAGTTGGAGATACCAATTTCGCGCGTCAGTCCCTGCGTTTTCGCTTCCAGCAAAGCCTGCATGAATTCTTCAACGGACACCGCATCGTTCGGCGATGGCCAGTGGATCAGGGTCAGATCGACATAATCGGTGCGCAGCTTTTTCAGGCTCTCTTTCAGGCTTGGGATTAATTTCTCTTTGCTGAGGTTCTCAATCCAAATCTTGGTGGTAATAAAAAGCGCGTCGCGTGGTACGCCGCTCTCTGCGATCGCCTGACCCACAGCGGATTCGTTGTCGTAGATTTGGGCGGTATCAATCGTGCGATAGCCCAGTTCGAGGGCAGTTTTAACGGATGCGATAACAACGTCGTCTTTCAGGCGGAAAGTGCCAAGACCGAATGCAGGGATAGACATGAAATTCCTCTTTTCTTCATCATGTTTGTTAATAAAGAGGATTATCTCTGGCGGGGATATGTGAAAAAAGATCGTATTAAGCAGAGGATTTTTGCGTTTACAGCAATAATTAAACAGCAGGCAAGAAAAAAGCCCTGAGCGTGAGCTCAGGGCTTCTTAATAAGTGGCGGAACGGACGGGACTCGAACCCGCGACCCCCTGCGTGACAGGCAGGTATTCTAACCGACTGAACTACCGCTCCACCGAATACTTCTGTAACTACCGGTTTATTGCCCCAGTTTATTATGTAATTTGATGCCTGGCAGTTCCCTACTCTCGCATGGGGAGACCCCACACTACCATCGGCGCTACGGCGTTTCACTTCTGAGTTCGGCATGGGGTCAGGTGGGACCACCGCGCTACAGCCGCCAGGCAAATTCTGTAATCTGTATCAGCTGAAAATCTCTCAAACCCACCGAAACAGCTTCGGCGTTGTAAGGTTAAGCCTCACGGTTCATTAGTACCGGTTAGCTCAACGCATCGCTGCGCTTACACACCCGGCCTATCAACGTCGTCGTCTTCAACGTTCCTTCAGGACTCTCAAGGAGTCAGGGAGAACTCATCTCGGGGCAAGTTTCGTGCTTAGATGCTTTCAGCACTTATCTCTTCCGCATTTAGCTACCGGGCAGTGCCATTGGCATGACAACCCGAACACCAGTGATGCGTCCACTCCGGTCCTCTCGTACTAGGAGCAGCCCCCTCAATTCTCCAGCGCCCACGGCAGATAGGGACCGAACTGTCTCACGACGTTCTAAACCCAGCTCGCGTACCACTTTAAATGGCGAACAGCCATACCCTTGGGACCTACTTCAGCCCCAGGATGTGATGAGCCGACATCGAGGTGCCAAACACCGCCGTCGATATGAACTCTTGGGCGGTATCAGCCTGTTATCCCCGGAGTACCTTTTATCCGTTGAGCGATGGCCCTTCCATACAGAACCACCGGATCACTATGACCTGCTTTCGCACCTGCTCGAGCCGTCACTCTCGCAGTCAAGCCAGCTTATGCCATTGCACTAACCTCCTGATGTCCGACCAGGATTAGCTGACCTTCGTGCTCCTCCGTTACTCTTTAGGAGGAGACCGCCCCAGTCAAACTACCCACCAGACACTGTCCGCAACCCGGATTACGGGTCCACGTTAGAACACCAGCCATTAAAGGGTGGTATTTCAAGGACGGCTCCATGCAGACTGGCGTCCACACTTCAAAGCCTCCCACCTATCCTACACATCAAGGACCAGTGTTCAGTGTCAAGCTATAGTAAAGGTTCACGGGGTCTTTCCGTCTTGCCGCGGGTACACTGCATCTTCACAGCGATTTCAATTTCACTGAGTCTCGGGTGGAGACAGCCTGGCCATCATTACGCCATTCGTGCAGGTCGGAACTTACCCGACAAGGAATTTCGCTACCTTAGGACCGTTATAGTTACGGCCGCCGTTTACCGGGGCTTCGATCAAGAGCTTCGCGTTACCGCTAACCCCATCAATTAACCTTCCGGCACCGGGCAGGCGTCACACCGTATACGTCCACTTTCGTGTTTGCACAGTGCTGTGTTTTTAATAAACAGTTGCAGCCAGCTGGTATCTTCGACTGATTTCAGCTCCACCCGCAGGGGCTTCACCTACATATCAGCGTGCCTTCTCCCGAAGTTACGGCACCATTTTGCCTAGTTCCTTCACCCGAGTTCTCTCAAGCGCCTTGGTATTCTCTACCTGACCACCTGTGTCGGTTTGGGGTACGATTTGATGTTACCTGATGCTTAGAGGCTTTTCCTGGAAGCAGGGCATTTGTTGCTTCAGCACCGTAGTGCCTCGTCATCACACCTCAGCGTTAAAAGGTACCGGATTTACCTGGAACCTCCGCCTACATGCTTAAACCGGGACAACCGTCGCCCGGCCAACATAGCCTTCTCCGTCCCCCCTTCGCAGTAACACCGAGTACAGGAATATTAACCTGTTTCCCATCGACTACGCCTTTCGGCCTCGCCTTAGGGGTCGACTCACCCTGCCCCGATTAACGTTGGACAGGAACCCTTGGTCTTCCGGCGAGCGGGCTTTTCACCCGCTTTATCGTTACTTATGTCAGCATTCGCACTTCTGATACCTCCAGCATGCCTCACGGCACACCTTCGCAGGCTTACAGAACGCTCCCCTACCCAACAACACATAGTGTCGCTGCCGCAGCTTCGGTGCATGGTTTAGCCCCGTTACATCTTCCGCGCAGGCCGACTCGACCAGTGAGCTATTACGCTTTCTTTAAATGATGGCTGCTTCTAAGCCAACATCCTGGCTGTCTGTGCCTTCCCACATCGTTTCCCACTTAACCATGACTTTGGGACCTTAGCTGGCGGTCTGGGTTGTTTCCCTCTTCACGACGGACGTTAGCACCCGCCGTGTGTCTCCCGTGATAACATTCTCCGGTATTCGCAGTTTGCATCGGGTTGGTAAGCCGGGATGGCCCCCTAGCCGAAACAGTGCTCTACCCCCGGAGATGAATTCACGAGGCGCTACCTAAATAGCTTTCGGGGAGAACCAGCTATCTCCCGGTTTGATTGGCCTTTCACCCCCAGCCACAGGTCATCCGCTAATTTTTCAACATTAGTCGGTTCGGTCCTCCAGTTAGTGTTACCCAACCTTCAACCTGCCCATGGCTAGATCACCGGGTTTCGGGTCTATACCCTGCAACTTAACGCCCAGTTAAGACTCGGTTTCCCTTCGGCTCCCCTATACGGTTAACCTTGCTACAGAATATAAGTCGCTGACCCATTATACAAAAGGTACGCAGTCACACCCGAAGGTGCTCCCACTGCTTGTACGTACACGGTTTCAGGTTCTTTTTCACTCCCCTCGCCGGGGTTCTTTTCGCCTTTCCCTCACGGTACTGGTTCACTATCGGTCAGTCAGGAGTATTTAGCCTTGGAGGATGGTCCCCCCATATTCAGACAGGATACCACGTGTCCCGCCCTACTCTTCGAGTTCACAGCAAGTGTGCTTTCGTGTACGGGAGTATCACCCTGTACCCTGCGACTTTCCAGACGCTTCCACTAACACACAAGCTGATTCAGACTCCGGGCTGCTCCCCGTTCGCTCGCCGCTACTGGGGGAATCTCGGTTGATTTCTTTTCCTCGGGGTACTTAGATGTTTCAGTTCCCCCGGTTCGCCTCGTTAACCTATGTATTCAGCTAACGATAGTGTGACGAATCACACTGGGTTTCCCCATTCGGACATCGCCGGGTCAAGGGTTCATATCACCTCGCCGGCGCTTTTCGCAGATTAGCACGTCCTTCATCGCCTCTGACTGCCAGGGCATCCACCGTGTACGCTTAGTCGCTTAACCTCACAACCCGAAGCTGTTTCACTTCGCGTTGTGAAAATTTGAGAGACTCGAACACACCGCATTTCTGTTCCTATTACGGAGAACAGACACAGTGTGTCGTTTCAATTTTCAGCTTGATCCAGATTTTTAAAGAGCAAAACTTCGCAGCGCACCCTTGCAGGTACACTCTGAAGTTTTCAGGTTGTGCAGTAAAGATGGTGGAGCTATGCGGGATCGAACCGCAGACCTCCTGCGTGCAAGGCAGGCGCTCTCCCAGCTGAGCTATAGCCCCATCGTGGCAAATCTCTTCAAATTTGCATCGCAAATTTGGTAGGCCTGAGTGGACTTGAACCACCGACCTCACCCTTATCAGGGGTGCGCTCTAACCACCTGAGCTACAAGCCTGCAGAGATTTTTTACTGCTAATTTTCATCAGACAATCTGTGTGAGCACTACAAAGGCAGGTTCTTTAAGGTAAGGAGGTGATCCAACCGCAGGTTCCCCTACGGTTACCTTGTTACGACTTCACCCCAGTCATGAATCACAAAGTGGTAAGCGCCCTCCCGAAGGTTAAGCTACCTACTTCTTTTGCAACCCACTCCCATGGTGTGACGGGCGGTGTGTACAAGGCCCGGGAACGTATTCACCGTAGCATTCTGATCTACGATTACTAGCGATTCCGACTTCATGGAGTCGAGTTGCAGACTCCAATCCGGACTACGACGCACTTTATGAGGTCCGCTTGCTCTCGCGAGGTCGCTTCTCTTTGTATGCGCCATTGTAGCACGTGTGTAGCCCTACTCGTAAGGGCCATGATGACTTGACGTTATCCCCACCTTCCTCCAGTTTATCACTGGCAGTCTCCTTTGAGTTCCCGGCCGGACCGCTGGCAACAAAGGATAAGGGTTGCGCTCGTTGCGGGACTTAACCCAACATTTCACAACACGAGCTGACGACAGCCATGCAGCACCTGTCTCAGAGTTCCCGAAGGCACCAAGCCATCTCTGGCAAGTTCTCTGGATGTCAAGAGTAGGTAAGGTTCTTCGCGTTGCATCGAATTAAACCACATGCTCCACCGCTTGTGCGGGCCCCCGTCAATTCATTTGAGTTTTAACCTTGCGGCCGTACTCCCCAGGCGGTCGACTTAACGCGTTAGCTCCGGAAGCCACGCCTCAAGGGCACAACCTCCAAGTCGACATCGTTTACGGCGTGGACTACCAGGGTATCTAATCCTGTTTGCTCCCCACGCTTTCGCACCTGAGCGTCAGTCTTTGTCCAGGGGGCCGCCTTCGCCACCGGTATTCCTCCAGATCTCTACGCATTTCACCGCTACACCTGGAATTCTACCCCCTCTACAAGACTCAAGCCTGCCAGTTTCAAATGCAGTTCCCAGGTTGAGCCCGGGGATTTCACATCTGACTTAACAGACCGCCTGCGTGCGCTTTACGCCCAGTAATTCCGATTAACGCTTGCACCCTCCGTATTACCGCGGCTGCTGGCACGGAGTTAGCCGGTGCTTCTTCTGCGAGTAACGTCAATCACTGCGGTTATTAGCCACAATGCCTTCCTCCTCGCTGAAAGTACTTTACAACCCGAAGGCCTTCTTCATACACGCGGCATGGCTGCATCAGGCTTGCGCCCATTGTGCAATATTCCCCACTGCTGCCTCCCGTAGGAGTCTGGACCGTGTCTCAGTTCCAGTGTGGCTGGTCATCCTCTCAGACCAGCTAGGGATCGTCGCCTAGGTGAGCCATTACCCCACCTACTAGCTAATCCCATCTGGGCACATCCGATGGCAAGAGGCCCGAAGGTCCCCCTCTTTGGTCTTGCGACATTATGCGGTATTAGCTACCGTTTCCAGTAGTTATCCCCCTCCATCAGGCAGTTTCCCAGACATTACTCACCCGTCCGCCACTCGTCACCCGAGAGCAAGCTCTCTGTGCTACCGTTCGACTTGCATGTGTTAGGCCTGCCGCCAGCGTTCAATCTGAGCCATGATCAAACTCTTCAATTTAAGTTTGATGCTCGTGAATTAAACTTCGTAATGAATTACGTGTTCACTCAGAGACTTGGTATTCATTTTTCGTCCGAGGACGTTAAGAATCCATGTCACTTTGAGTGCCCACACAGATTGTCTGATAAATTGTTAAAGAGCAGTGCAACGCGGCTTTCGCTCGCCGTTGCGAGGTGGCGTATATTACGCTTTCCTCTTTCAGAGTCAAGCGATTATTTTCGCTTTTCTCTTCAACCCACCCGGCTGTTAGTGTGAAGTGATTCACATCTGCCGTGTCGATGGAGGCGCATTATAGGGAGTTCTCCGGCGCTGACAAGCGGAAAACGACAATTTTATTTCAACCGCTCACCTTTTCGCCACAATGCCTATTTTTGCTGCTTTTTGATGGTTTCCGGCAGCGCTGCCAGGCTGTTAATCACGCAATCCGCTGCATTTTCCGCTTCAGGCGTGACAGGCTTGCCAGTACGCACCAGAATTTTATGACCAACGCCTGCCGCGGCAGCTGCCTGCATATCTTCCAGTTTATCGCCCACCATATATGAAGCGCTCATATCTATATGAAGGAACTCTTGTGCGGAAGTGAGCATACCCGGATGTGGTTTTCGGCAATCACAGGTCTGGCGATACTCGTCTACGGTTCCCTGTGGGTGATGCGGACAATAATAGATACCGTCCAGATCAACGCCGCGATCCGCCAGTGACCAGTCCATCCATTCCGTTAAGGTCTCAAACTGTGCTTCGGTGAATTTACCGCGCGCGATACCTGACTGGTTGGTGACCACCACCAGCGCAAATCCCATCTCTTTTAATTCACGCATGGCTTCAATAACGCCATCGATGAATTCAAATTCGTCTATCTCATGCACATAACCATGATCGACATTAATTGTGCCGTCACGATCGAGAAAAATTGCGGGTACTGATTTTGCCACCGGTTTGCTCCTGAATAGGGATGTCTGCGTAGTATCTCATGTTTCACTGCGCAAGAAAGTGCTCATCGCGCACAGTTGGATTGATTTAGACGTCTGGATGCCTTAACATCCGTTTTGTTGACGGTCATCGCCCGTATCAGGCAGCAGAAAATGCCACGGCTAACTTACATACGATAAAAATAATCTAATGATTAAACTTTCGAATATCACCAAAGTGTTCCAGCAAGGGAACCGTACCATTCAGGCGTTGAACAACGTTAGCCTGCATGTTCCGGCTGGGCAGATTTATGGCGTCATTGGCGCCTCAGGTGCAGGTAAAAGTACGCTCATTCGTTGCGTTAACCTGCTTGAACGCCCGACCGAAGGTCACGTTCAGGTTGATGGTACGGAACTGACTACGCTTTCAGAAGCAGAACTGACTAAAGCCCGCCGCCAGATTGGCATGATCTTCCAGCACTTTAATCTGCTCTCTTCGCGCACAGTGTTTGGCAACGTTGCCCTGCCGCTGGAGCTGGATAACACGTCCAAAGACGAAATTAAACGTCGCGTGACCGAACTGCTGGATCTGGTCGGTCTGAGCGAGAAGCACGACACCTTCCCGGCCAACTTGTCCGGCGGACAAAAACAGCGCGTGGCGATTGCGCGTGCACTGGCCAGCAACCCAAAAGTATTACTCTGTGACGAAGCCACCAGCGCCCTGGATCCTGCAACTACCCGCTCGATTCTGGAACTTTTGAAAGATATTAACCGTCGCCTGGGGCTGACCATCCTCCTTATTACGCACGAGATGGACGTGGTTAAACGCATCTGCGACTGCGTGGCGGTAATAAGCCAGGGTGAACTGATTGAACAAGACACCGTGAGCGAAGTGTTCTCGCATCCGAAAACCCCACTGGCGCAGCAGTTTATTCAGGCCACTCTGCATCTGGATATTCCGGAAGACTATCTGGCACGTTTAAAGGCGCAACCAGAAACAAACAGCGTTCCGATGCTGCGAATGGAGTTTACCGGCAAGTCAGTGGATGCCCCGCTGCTGTCTGAAACCGCCCGTCGTTTCAACGTGAACAACAACATTATTAGCGCGCAGATGGATTATGCCGGTGGCGTGAAGTTCGGCATTATGCTGACCGAAATGCACGGCACGCAACAGGATACCCAGGCCGCTATCGCCTGGCTGCAAGAGCATCATGTAAAAGTAGAGGTACTGGGTTATGTCTGAGGCAATGATGTGGTTGCTGGCACGTGGCGTATGGGAAACGCTGGCGATGACCTTCGTATCCGGCTTCTTCGGTTTTGTCATTGGCCTGCCGGTGGGCGTGCTGCTGTACGTCACCCGTCCGGGTCAGATTATTGAGAACGCAAAACTTTACCGCACGCTCTCCGCGCTGGTGAACATCTTCCGTTCCATTCCCTTCATCATTCTGTTGGTATGGATGATCCCCTTCACCCGCGTTATTGTGGGCACATCCATCGGCCTGCAGGCTGCCATCGTCCCCCTGACCGTGGGTGCTGCGCCGTTTATCGCCCGTATGGTTGAGAACGCGCTGTTAGAGATCCCGTCGGGGCTGATTGAAGCGTCCCGGGCGATGGGTGCGACGCCGATGCAGATTGTACGCAAAGTCTTACTGCCAGAAGCCCTGCCAGGTCTGGTCAACGCGGCCACCATCACGCTGATTACTCTGGTGGGTTACTCAGCGATGGGTGGTGCGGTAGGCGCCGGTGGTCTGGGTCAGATCGGCTATCAGTATGGTTACATCGGCTACAATGCTACCGTTATGAATACCGTGCTGGTTCTGCTGGTTGTACTGGTTTATCTCATTCAATTCTCTGGCGATCGCATCGTCCGGGCTGTTACGCACAAATAACGTTACACAACACAAACTCGACGAGTTAAGGATAAAAACATGGCGTTTAAATTTAAGACCTTTGCTGCGGTAGGCGCGCTGATCGGCTCTCTGGCACTGGTAGGTTGTGGCCAGGACGAAAAAGATCCAAACCACATCAAAGTGGGTGTTATCGTCGGTGCGGAGCAGCAGGTTGCAGAGACGGCAGCGAAAGTGGCCAAAGAGAAGTATGGCCTGGACGTGGAGCTGGTGACTTTCAACGATTATGTTCTGCCTAACGAAGCGCTGAGCAAAGGCGATATCGATGCTAACGCCTTCCAGCACAAACCGTACCTGGATCAGCAGATCAAAGATCGTGGCTACAAGCTGGTTGCGGTAGGCAATACTTTCGTTTACCCAATCGCGGGCTACTCCAAAAAAATCAAATCATTAGAAGAACTGCAGGACGGTTCTCAGGTAGCAGTGCCTAACGATCCAACCAACCTTGGTCGTTCCCTGCTGCTGCTGCAGAAAGTAGGTCTGATTAAACTGAAAGATGGTGTTGGCCTGCTGCCGACCGTTCTGGATGTGACCGAGAACCCAAAAAACCTGAAAATTGTTGAGCTGGAAGCGCCACAGCTGCCACGTTCTCTGGATGATGCGCAGATCGCCCTGGCGGTTATCAACACCACTTACGCCAGCCAGATTAACCTGACGCCAGCGAAAGACGGTATCTTCGTGGAAGATAAAGACTCTCCGTACGTGAACCTGATCGTTACCCGCGAAGATAACAAAGATGCGGAAAACGTGAAGAAGTTCGTACAGGCTTACCAGTCTGATGAAGTTTACCAGGAAGCAAACAAAGTCTTTAACGGTGGTGCAGTTAAAGGCTGGTAATCTTACCTTTGTGTAATATCATTCAGGACGGGCGTAAGCCCGTCTTGTCATTTATGCAGGCAACTGATTCAATATCTGACGATTTGATTATTCATTGAGGAAATAATATGCGTGCTTTACCGATCTGTCTTTTAGCACTGATGCTGAGCGGTTGTTCTATGCTAAGCAGATCTCCTGTTGAACCTGTTAAAAGCACAGCAACCCCGCCGAAAGTGGAGCCTGAAAAGCCAAAAGCACCACGTCCTGCGCCGGTCAGAATCTATACCAAGGCTGAAGATTTAGTGGGTAAACCGTTCCGCGATCTGGGTGAAGTCTCCGGCGAATCTTGCCAGGCTACCAACCAGGATTCTCCTCCAAATATCCCTACTGCGCGTAAACGCATGCAGATCAATGCCTCTAAAATGAAGGCCAATGCGGTTCTGCTGCACAGCTGCGAAGTCACCAGCGGCACACCTGGCTGCTATCGTCAGGCCGTTTGCGTAGGTTCTGCCCTTAACGTCTCGGCGAAATGAGTGCATTCCAGTTCGAGCAGATAGGCGTTATTCGCTCACCCTATAAAGAGAAGTTTGCCGTGCCACGCCAGCCTGGTCTGGTGAAAAGCTGTAGCGGCGAACTTCACTTGCTCGCGCCCTATAATCAGGCCGATGCCGTGCGCGGGCTGGAAGCGTTCAGCCACCTGTGGGTGCTGTTTATCTTTCATCAGACCATGGCTGGCGGCTGGCGCCCTACCGTGCGCCCACCTCGTCTCGGCGGTAACGCCCGGATGGGAGTGTTTGCCACGCGCTCGACCTTTCGTCCAAACCCTGTCGGTATGTCGCTCATCGAACTGAAAGGCATTCGCTGCCAGAAGGATCAGGTGATTCTGGAGCTTGGCAGCCTGGATCTGGTGGACGGTACGCCCGTAGTGGATATCAAACCTTATCTGCCCTTTGCCGAAGCCTTGCCGGATGCGCGTGCCAGCTACGCCCAGCAGGCCCCCCAGGCAGATACGCCGGTCTGGTTTACCGATGCGCTCACCCCCCAGTTGCTCCAGCTGGAGAAGGGCTATCCTCGTCTGCGGGAATTTATCATCGACGTGCTGGCCCAGGATCCCCGTCCGGCCTATCGCAAAGAGGAAGAGGCCGGGAAAACCTACGCCGTCCTGCTGCTGGATTTTAACGTTCGCTGGCGCGTTACCGCGGCCGGCTTTGAAGTGTTTGCCCTCGAGCCTCAGTAATTTTATCCTCTTCTCTTTTGGCATCTTTGCCACACTGGTAAACTAAACCACTTTTTTTGTGTCAGGCTGCCGGTCAGCCTGTTCCACTCTTCGAAATGGAACCGTAACAACATGCGTACTAGCCAATATCTGCTCTCCACTCTGAAGGAGACACCTGCCGACGCCGAGGTGATCAGCCACCAACTGATGCTGCGCGCCGGGATGATCCGCAAGCTGGCCTCCGGGTTATACACCTGGTTGCCGACCGGCGTGCGCGTCCTGAAAAAAGTCGAAAACATCGTGCGTGAAGAGATGAATAACGCCGGTGCTATCGAGGTGTTAATGCCGGTAGTTCAGCCCTCTGAACTGTGGCAGGAGAGTGGTCGCTGGGAGCAGTATGGTCCGGAACTGCTGCGTATTGCCGATCGTGGCGATCGTCCATTCGTTCTCGGTCCAACGCATGAAGAGGTCATTACCGATCTGATCCGCAACGAGCTGAGCTCATACAAGCAGCTGCCGCTGAACTTCTTCCAGATCCAGACCAAATTCCGTGATGAAGTGCGTCCACGTTTTGGCGTCATGCGCTCTCGCGAATTCCTGATGAAAGATGCTTACTCTTTCCACACTTCTCAGGAATCGCTGCAGGAGACCTATGACAAGATGTACGAAGCGTACAGCAAAATCTTCTCCCGCATGGGTCTGGATTTCCGCGCCGTTCAGGCTGATACCGGTTCTATCGGCGGTAGCGCATCCCATGAGTTCCAGGTACTGGCACAGAGCGGTGAAGACGATGTGATCTTCTCTGACTCCTCTGATTACGCCGCGAACATTGAGTTTGCAGAAGCGCTGGCGCCAAAAGCACCACGTGCTGCGGCAACCGAAGAGATGAAGCTGGTTGATACACCAAACGCGAAAACCATCGCCGAGTTGGTTGAGCAGTTTAATCTGCCGATCGAAAAAACGGTTAAAACCCTGCTGGTGAAATCTACCGAAGGCAGCGCCTATCCGCTGGTTGCTCTGCTGGTCCGTGGCGATCACGAGTTGAACGAAGTGAAAGCCGAGAAGCTGCCACAGGTTGCAAGCCCGTTAACCTTCGCAACGGAAGCGGAAATCCGCGCCGTCGTGAACGCTGGCCCGGGTTCCCTGGGTCCGGTAAATATGCCTGTTCCTGTTGTGGTTGACCGCACGGTTGCCGCGATGAGCGACTTCTCTGCTGGCGCGAACATCGACGGCAAACACTATTTCGGCATTAACTGGGATCGCGACGTCGCGACGCCAGAAGTGGCGGATATTCGTAACGTGGTGGCAGGCGATCCAAGCCCGGACGGCAACGGCACCCTGATGATCAAACGCGGTATCGAAGTCGGGCATATCTTCCAGTTGGGTGATAAATACTCCCGCGCACTGAACGCCGCCGTTCAGGGTGAAGATGGCCGTAACCAGATCCTGACCATGGGCTGCTACGGTATTGGGGTGACCCGTGTGGTTGCTGCCGCTATCGAGCAGAACTACGACGAGCGTGGCATCGTCTGGCCGGACAACATCGCTCCGTTCCAGGTGGCGATCCTGCCGATGAACATGCATAAGTCCTACCGTGTGCAGGAGCTGGCGGAAAAACTCTACAGCGAGCTGCGTGCGCAGGGTATCGAAGTGCTGATGGACGATCGTAAAGAGCGCCCAGGCGTGATGTTTGCGGATATGGAACTGATCGGCATTCCGCACACCATCGTGATCGGCGATCGTAACCTCGATAATGACGAGATCGAGTATAAGTATCGTCGTAACGGTGAGAAGCAGATGATTAAAACCGGTGACGTGCTTGATTATCTGGTGAAAGCCATCAAGGCGTAAGCCATAAAAAAACCCTGCTGATGCGGGGTTTTTTATTGTCGCTATTTGCTGCCGCAGTTTTTGTCCGCTTCAAAGCGGGCGTCTCTGTCCGGTACCAGCATTTTGACTTTTTCACCACTGTCCGGGTTAGCCTCAAGAGTAAAATGCCCGTTCACGGTGAGCAGCACCGGTTTAGTATCATTTCCGCGCGCCGCCGCGTAATCCCGCTCCAGCTGCGCGTTATTCGCCACGCTCACCTTTTTGCCGGTGGCACAGTCGGTGAAGGTCGCCGCATCGGCCATATAGAAATACATGCCGCGCATCGCCATTGGCGTTGATGGCAGGGCAGCATTTACGGGCGCCAGCGTGTAGTTAAACTGCGACTCAATCGGATTTCCTTCCCGATCGAGCATCTCCAGCCCTTCGCCTTTCGCCCGGAAATAATGCTTTTCGCCCTGCGTATCCGTCAGCACCAGCTTATCCGCCGTTCGCGCCCAGCTGCCGTAGCTGGCGAAAGAGGAAGGCGCTTTTGCCCCCTGATAATGTTGATTCATTACCCAGGTGCCATCTTTTTCCAGAAACAGTGAGGTTTCGATACCTTCGCAATCGGCGCAGGGTAAAATCCCCCGCCAGCTCTGCTGCATCGGTTTTAGCGCCTCTTCATGGGCTGGCTCCAGCGCCTGTACTTCTGCCCGGTTATGACATCCCATCAGGATGACCAGCGCACCTGCAGCCACCACTGAAAATATTGCTGTTTTCACATCAGATTCCTTTTCTCAACCCGCCTGCTCCCCGTTAATCCTGGGGGCCTCGAACTTTGCCACGCAGTGCTTTGACGGTCGATTTTTGTGATTTAGAAGCCAGACGGCGCTCTTTCGATGCGCGTGTCGGGCGGGTTGCCCGCCGGCTTTTTTGCACTGCCGTTAACTCTTGTATTACCGCCACCAGCCGGGCAAGCGCGGCTTCCCGGTTCATCTCCTGGCTGCGGTACTCCTGCGCCTTGATAATAATGATGCCGTCAGAGGTGATCAGATGATGGCTGGCGGCGATCAGGCGCTCTTTATAATACTCTGGCAGGCTGGATGCCCGAATGTCAAAGCGCAGATGAATAGCCGTTGAGGTTTTGTTCACATGCTGGCCCCCTGCTCCCTGGGCACGGATCGCGGTGATCTCCACTTCATGATCGGGCAGGGCGACGGTTCGGGACACTACGATCATGAACGGGACTGCCAGGCTTCCGGATGAATTTCCAGATTATTCTCAGCATCCGACAGCCAGATGGCGCCATCCTGAATGGTTGCCTGCAGAATCATGGTTCGACCGGCAAATGCGCTCAGCTTAGCCAGTTGGTCATCATCCAGATACCAGACAGACAGGTTGGCAAACTGGGCGCACTTATTCTTGTTCTGCTGCCACCAGATCTCCGCTGCGCGGCTGTTGTAGGTAAAGAGCGCCACTTCAGCAGATTGCGTGCAGGCTTTCTTAATGCGACGCTCATCCGGCAGGCCCAGCTCAATCCAGAGATCGATACCGAGATGATCGTTGAGCAGCCAGGCTTCCGGCTCGTCTTCCGCACTTAACCCGCGGGTAAATTGCAGGCGTTCATTGGCGTACTTAATCCATGCCAGCAGGCGCAGCATCATGCGCTCTTGCGTTTCGGAGGGATGACGCGCCAGCGTCAAGGTCGCATCCAGAAACTGATTGCGGTCTAAATCCGCCACATTGACCGCGGCTTTGTAAATTGTCGCTTTAAGCGCCATGAGAGAACTCCTTTCGAATCAGGTGCGCATTGTAGCGAAATCTCCGCCAAAAGGCTGTTACAGGCTTGAGAATGTCTGCGACATCAACCTGCTGATATTGCTTAAATGAGTATGGTATAGTCACCTTGCTAAACCGAGTTTATCTTCGTAGGCTTAATGGTATCTCACAGTAAAGTCAGTGCGCTGGCAGGAGGGGATGTGGAAAATTATTGTGAGCTAATTCGCAAACGGTATGCGGAGATTGCCAGCGGCGATCTGGGGTATATCCCCGATGCGTTGGGCTGTGTATTGAAAGTTCTGAATGAAATGGCGTCGGATGACACGCTTTCAGAATCGGTCAGAGAAAAAGCAGCATATGCTGCTGCGAATTTACTGGTGAGCGATTATGTCAATGAATGATACCTATCAACCTATTAACTGCGATGACTACGACAATCTCGAACTCGCCTGCCAGCATCACCTGCTTCTTACGCTGGCGTTAAAAGATGGCGAAGTGCTGAAGGCCAAGGCGAACGATCTGGTTTCCCGTAAGAACGTGGAGTATCTGGTTGTGGAAGAAGGCGGCGCAACGCGCGAACTGCGTCTCGATAAAATAGCCAGCTTCAGTCATCCCGAAATCGGCACCGTTGTGGTGAGCGAGTCCTGATCCCGTGTAACGGGCAGCCTGCTGCCCGTTACGTTTTCCACTCCAGCTCTACGCCCCGATCCGCTTCAGCCGCCCCTTCATGCGTTACAAACACCCCCGCCGCTGCCACCAACGTTTCTCCGTAGAATAGAAGCGGCGTGCTGTCCCGACGCCAGGGGGCAACGTTAAGTTCCTGCCAGATTTTTTTGATCTTACGTCCGCCGTTTCGCCCGACAATGTGCAGCGTACCGCTGGCGCGAAAGCGCACCGTTACGGGCTCATCTGCCCGCGGCAGCCGAAGAGCGCCCCCCGTCTTGAGATGAAGCGTACCCAGCCCTTCGGGCAGAGAGAGGGGACGATCCAGCAACGACCAGTCGATAACCCGATCGGCCAGCGAGGCGTGAACTTTCACCCACCACAGCTGACCGCGAAAGCGACGGATCTCCCCTTCGCCGGAACGCAGCCGCGGTGCCGCATCTTCCCGGGCCAGCACCACTTCATCCCAGATGCGATTAAGCATGGCGCGTGACGGCATTAACGCCCCGTGCAGCGCCAGCCATCGGCGCAGCAACGCGGCCCGGCGTACCGCACTCATCGCCTGCAGTGGCGCGATAGCCAGCGCCCCGTCCGTAGACACTAAGGTTGAAAGCTCGTTTGCCAGCAGTTCATCCAACAGGTGCTCCTGCTCCGCGCACAGCGTGGCGCTGCGGGAGGTGGCCTGAGCAAAATGCGGCCAGCGCTCTGCCAGCAGCGGCAGGACGCGCAGACGCAAAAAATTGCGGTCATAGCTGTCGTCCTGGTTACTTTCATCCTCAATCCAGCGCAGATCCCAACGCTGGGCCCAGGCCAGTAGCGAGTCTCGCGTTTCACCAAGAAGGGGACGAATTTGTTCAGTACCGGCAAAACGCGCCCGTGCGGGCATGGCCGACAGCCCTGCCGGGCCGCTGCCGCGCTTTAGCGCCAGCAGAAAGGTTTCACACTGATCGTCCAGATGTTGCGCCGTGACCAGCGCTTCATCCGGCAACAGGGCATCGCGAAAGGCGGCATAACGCGCTTTACGCGCCTGCGCCTCCAGCCCCAGCCCCTCCTCCGCCAGCGTTACCCGCGCCACGATCAACGGGATACTCCACTGCTGGCACAGGTGTTGGCAATGGGCGACCCAGCTGTCGGCGTGGGGGCTCAGGCCGTGGTGAATATGGATAGCACGCAGTTCGAGGTCAGGCTCCTGTTCCCGCCACAGCATAAGCTGATGTAGCAATACCGTGGAATCCAGGCCACCGCTAAAGCCCACCAGCAGTCGGCGGTACGGATGAAGAGCTTGCTGAAGGTCGGCTGTGATCATCGTCGTCATTTATGCAGAAAGGTGCCCGGCACGTTACCGGGCATTCCCTGGCGAGGCAAGCGTTACTGCTGGTAGAGCTCCAGCGGCAGGCCATCAGGATCGTTGAAAAAGGTGAAGCGCTTTCCGGTGAAGGGATCGATACGGATGGCTTCGCACTTAACACCGTGGGATTCAAGATGCTCTACCGCCTGGTCAATGTCATCCACACTGAACGCCAGATGACGTAAACCGCAGGCTTCGGGCCGGGACGGACGCGCCGGCGGGAAGGGGAACGAAAAGAGCTCAATGACATACTGACCATTCAGCGCCAGGTCGCCTTTCCAGGAATCACGCTCTTCGCGATAAAACTCACTTTGCAGGGTAAAACCCAGCGTATCGCAGTAAAACGCCTTACTGGCGGCATAGTCGGTGGCAATGATTGCAATGTGATGAACCTGCTTTAAACCCAGCATAGCCTCTCCTTATTGGTGTGCCTGAACGTTATATCCGAACCCCCTTGCCGTGCAAGGGGTCATGACGCTTTTAAGACCCGTACCCGGTAGATGCCGTTTTCATCCCGTTTGGCACCGTGGATGTCGGTTTCAAATCCGGGATAGTGGCGGCCAATCGAGCAGAGCATTAACAGGAAATCGAGAACCGCCCTGCTCTTCTCGGTGATCATCTCGCCGGGCATAAGCAGCGGCACACCAGGAGGATAAGGCAGGATCATATTGGCTGACACCCGGCCAACCAGATCCTCCAGATCGACCGTCTCTACCTCTCCCTTCACCTGACGCTGCCAGGCGTGATGCGGGGTGAGCTTCATTTCTGGCAGGACATCAAACGCCTGCAGCATCAGTCGCGGCAAGTCGTGCTGACGAATGAGCTTGTGAATGCCTTTAGCCAGATCCTGAATACGCATGTTGCGGTAGAAATCGGGATCTTCGGCATAGAGATCCGGCAGCATGTTCTTGACCCGCAAATTCAGATCGTAGGCGCGCTTAAACTCCATCAATCCGCGCAGCAAACCCATCGCCCGGGTTTTGTCGATACCGATACTGAACAGGAAAAGCAGATTGTACGGCCCGGTTTTTTCAACCACCACGCCGCGCTCATCAAGGAATTTCGCCACCAGCGCCGCGGGGATCCCCTCTTCACTCATTACTCCCTGCTCGTCCATACCCGGCGTGAGAATGGTGACTTTGACCGGATCGAGGAACATATGATCCTCATCGGCATCGCGGAAACCATGCCAGCTCTCGCCCGGCGCCACCGGCCAGCATTCAGCTTCGTCGATATCGTCCGGCTGCCAGATATCGAAGAACCAGCCGTCGGCTTCATCTTTAAGGCGCTGAACCTCTTTGCGAAAATGCAGGGCGCGCTCAACGGAGCGGTTGATCAGGCGCTTACCGGGATTACCGCGCAGCATCGCCGCCGCAGTTTCAATCGAGGCCACCAGCGGATAGCTGGGCGAGGTGGTGGTGTGCATCATAAAGGCTTCGTTGAAGGTATCTTCATCGTACTCGCCCTTAATGTGGATCAGCGAGGCCTGAGAAAACGCAGCCAACATTTTGTGCGTGGACTGGGTTTCGAAGAACACTTTACCCGGCAGACGTTCACCGCTCATCCCGCTCTTTCCGGCATAGATCGGATGGAAATTGGTATAGGGGACCCAGGCAGAATCAAAATGGATGGAAGGCACATCGAGAGTCTGTTTCACCCAGTTGGTGTTGTACAGCAGGCCGTCGTAGGTGGAATTGGTGATCACCGCGTGAACCGGCCAGCTTGCGCCCGGCACGGCAGCCACTTTGCGCTCTATTGCTGCATGAGAAAATTCCCGGCGCGGGATCCCGCCCAGAATGCCCAGCGCATTGCGGGTCGGCGACAGCCAGAGCGGCACCACGTCACTCATCATCAGCAGGTGCGCCAGAGATTTATGGCAGTTGCGGTCGATCAGTAAAGTGCTGCCGCCCGGCGCGGCGTACATGCCAACGATCTTGTTCGACGTCGAGGTACCGTTGGTCACCATATAGCTCTGCTCGGCACCAAAAGTGCGAGCGATATACTCTTCGGCTTCGAGATGCGGGCCGGTATGATCCAGCAGCGATCCCAGCTCCGTCACCGAGATCGACACATCTGCCTTCAGCGTGTTCCCGCCAAAGAAGTCATAGAACAGACAGCCCACCGGGCTTTTCTGATACGCGGTTCCCGCCATATGACCGGGGGTACAGAAGGTGTACTTCCCCTCTTTTACGTAGGTGAAAAGGGCGCGAGTAAACGGCGGGGTAATGGTATCGAGGTACTCGCCGGTATATTGCTGAATGCGGGTCGCAATATCCTCGGCCACGCCCAGTGAGTACTCGAAGAACCACAGTGCCATGCGCATATCCTGAGCGCTAATATCCATCGTGGAGTGAGTATTGATAAAGGCGTAAAGCGGCAGGTATTCGTTGAGTTGGTTGATGTCGCTGCACAACTCCATATCGTACTCGTCCCAGTCGAAAATGACGCCGCAGATACGGGGGTTATGTTCAATAAACTTCAGTAGATCGGCGCTGTTCTGCGGCCAGATAAGTTGAAACCCGCGCGATGCCAGCGCCTGCTCCAGCTCCTTGATGGGTTCGTCTTTATAAAAGACGCCGTGCGGCCCCATAATGGCAATGATGTTCACGGTTTACCTCCTTAAAAAACATTAGCTAAGCATAGTTGAGGTAAACCCTGGACATAAAAAAAGCCGCAACAGGGTGCGGCTTTTAAGATTATTGCGTAGCTTACGCGTAGCCGTAGCTCATCAGACGCTGGTAACGACGGTTCAGCAGATCTTCTTTGCTCAGCACGTCGAGATCAGCGAGGTCAGCCAGCAGCTGCGCCTTCAGGGAGGCGGCCATCACTTCTGGCTTACGATGCGCGCCACCCAGCGGTTCCGGGATAACGGTATCGATCAGCTTCAGCTCTTTCAGGCGAGGAGCGATAATGCCCATCGCTTCCGCAGCCATCGGGGCTTTATCGGCGCTTTTCCACAGAATGGAGGCACACCCCTCCGGGGAGATAACGGAATAGGTGCTGTACTGCAGCATATTCACTTTATCGCCCACACCAATGGCCAGCGCGCCACCGGATCCGCCTTCACCGATAACGGTACAGATAACCGGCACGCTTAAACGCGACATTTCACGCAGGTTACGGGCAATCGCTTCAGACTGACCACGCTCTTCCGCGCCCACACCAGGATAGGCTCCCGGGGTGTCGATGAAGGTGATGATCGGCATGTTAAAACGCTCGGCCATCTCCATCAGACGTAGGGCTTTACGATAACCTTCAGGTGCTGGCATCCCGAAGTTGCGGCGAATTTTTTCTTTGGTTTCGCGCCCTTTCTGGTGGCCAATAATCATCACCGGACGGCCGTCAAGACGCGCAATCCCGCCAACGATAGCTTTATCGTCAGCGTATGCACGGTCACCAGCCAGTTCGTCGAATTCATCAAACGCCAGGCGGACATAATCCAGGGTGTACGGACGCTGAGGATGGCGAGCCAGTTGAGCAACCTGCCATGCGCCGAGATCGGCAAAGATTTTACGCGTCAGTTCTACGCTTTTTTCACGCAGACGATGCACTTCTTCGTCGATGTTAATATCCAGTTTTTCATCCTGACGGCCCACGGCAGTCAGAGAATCGATTTTCGCTTCCAGCTCTGCAATCGGCTGTTCGAAATCAAGGAAATTCAGACTCATAGTATTCCTGTATTAGTCAAACTCCAGTTCCACCTGCTCCGAACCAATGAGGCCACGTAGATCGTTGAGTAAACGATCGCTCGGAGAGACACGCCACGACGCACCAAAGCGCAACCGTGCACGCGCATCCGCCCTCTGATAGTAGAGATGTACTGGAATGGTCCCCGAGCGGTGGGGTTCCAGAGACTGACGGAGTCGGTTTAAAAGCTGGTCATCAATTTGCCTGTCCGTCAGCGAGATAGCAAGCCCGCGAGCATATTTTTCCCGGGCTTCGTCAATGTCCATCACTTCGCGGGCGGTCATTTTAAGTCCCCCGCTGAAGTCATCAAAGCTGACCTGTCCGCTGACGATAAGTATGCGGTCTTTTTCCAGCAGCTGCTGGTATTTATCCAGCGCGTCGGTGAATAACATCACCTCCAGCCGCCCGGAACGGTCATCCAGCGTACAGATGCCGATACGATTGCCGCGTTTGGTGACCATAACCCTCGCAGCAATGACGAGCCCCGCAGCCGTAGTAATCTTACCACGTTCTGTCGGATGCATGTCTTTCAGCCGGTAGCCTCCGACATAGCGCTCAATTTCTTTAATATACTGATTGATTGGATGCCCGGTCAGGTACAGGCCTAACGTCTCGCGCTCACCATCCAGCACGGTCTGTTCCGGCCACGGCTGACAGCTGGCATAGGATTGTTCAATCTGCTCCGGCTCTTCTGCCAGTACGCCGAACATATCCGCCTGCCCAATGGCCTCGGCTTTTGAGTGCTGGTCGGCGGCCTTCAGGGCGTCACCCAGCGAGTTCATCAGCGCCGCGCGATGCGGCCCGAGACGATCGAACGCCCCGGACATAATCAGCTTTTCCAGCACCCGGCGGTTGAGCTTTTTAATATCGGTGCGCGCGCACAGGTCAAACAGCTCGCGGAAGTAGCCGCCCTGGTTACGAGCTTCGATGATCGCTTCGATCGGGCCTTCACCCACTCCTTTGATCGCGCCGATGCCGTAGACAATCTCCCCGTCGTCATTGACGTGGAAGTGGTACTGACCGGAGTTGATGTCAGGCGGCAGGATTTTCAGCCCCATGCGCCAGCACTCATCCACCAGCCCGACTACCTTCTCGGTGTTGTCCATATCGGCGGTCATTACCGCGGCCATAAACTCGGCCGGGTAGTGCGCCTTCAGCCACAGCGTCTGATAGGAGACCAGCGCGTAGGCCGCAGAGTGCGATTTGTTAAATCCGTATCCGGCAAATTTCTCTACCAGATCGAAGATCTTCATCGCCAGTTCGCCGTCGATGCCGTTTTTCTTCGCCCCATCTTCAAATATAGAGCGCTGCTTGGCCATCTCTTCCGGCTTTTTCTTACCCATCGCACGACGCAGCATATCCGCGCCGCCGAGGGTGTAGCCGGAGAGCACCTGGGCGATCTGCATGACCTGTTCCTGATACAGGATGATGCCGTAGGTTGGCTCCAGCACCGGCTTCAGGCTTTCATGCTGCCACTGTACATCCGGATAGGAGAGCTCCTCGCGGCCATGCTTACGGTCGATAAAGTTATCTACCATCCCGGACTGCAGCGGCCCCGGACGGAACAGCGCCACCAGCGCGATCATATCTTCGAAGCAGTCAGGCTGTAGACGTTTGATCAGATCCTTCATGCCGCGGGATTCAAGCTGGAAGACCGCTGTGGTCTCCGAGCGTTGCAGCATGTCGAAACTTTTCTTGTCATCGAGCGGGATCGCGGCGATATCAATCGGCTCCAGGCCCTGCTTGGCCCGGCGCGGGTTGATCATCTTCAACGCCCAGTCGATGATGGTAAGCGTACGCAAGCCGAGGAAGTCAAACTTCACCAGCCCGGCATATTCCACGTCATTCTTGTCAAACTGGGTGACCGGATGCAGGCCCGATTCATCGCAGTAGAGCGGCGCAAAGTCGGTAATTTTGGTCGGGGCAATGACCACCCCACCGGCGTGTTTACCGGCGTTTCGGGTGACCCCTTCCAGCTTACGCGCCATGTCGATCAGCGCTTTAACCTCTTCATCCGCCTCATAGATTTCCGGCAGCTGCGGCTCCGCTTCGAACGCTTTCGCCAGGGTCATGCCCGGGTCAGGCGGCACCAGCTTCGAGATACGGTCAACAAAGCCGTACGGATGCCCCAGCACGCGGCCCACGTCGCGGATAACGGCTTTTGCCGCCATGGTACCGAAGGTAATGATCTGCGATACCGCGTCACGACCGTACATGTCTGCCACGTGTTCAATGACCTGGTCGCGTTTCTCCATGCAGAAATCGACGTCAAAGTCGGGCATCGAGACACGTTCCGGGTTAAGGAAGCGTTCGAACAGCAGGTCAAATTCCAGCGGATCGAGATCGGTAATTTTCAGCGCATAGGCCACCAGCGATCCGGCACCCGAACCACGGCCCGGCCCTACCGGTACGCCGTTGTCTTTCGACCACTGGATAAACTCCATAACGATCAGGAAGTAGCCGGGGAACCCCATCTGGTTAATCACCTGGAGCTCAACGTCCAGACGCTCGTCATACTCCGGACGTTTCTCGGCGCGAACGGCCGGATCCGGGAAGAGAAACTCAAGTCGTTCTTCCAGACCTTCTTTCGATTTCATGACCAGGAAGTCTTCGGTGGTCATGTCGCCGGTCGGGAACTGCGGCAGGAAATATTCACCCAAACGGACGGTGACGTTACAGCGCTTGGCGATCTCTACGCTATTCTCCAGCGCTTCCGGGATATCGGAAAACAGCTCGCACATCTCCTCTTCGCTGCGCATGTACTGCTGCGGCGAATAGTTGCGCGGGCGTTTGGGATCGTCGAGAGTAAAACCATCGTGAATGGCAACGCGAATTTCATGGGCGTCAAAATCGTCGGCGTTGATGAAGCGCACATCGTTGGTGGCAACCACCGGCAGGCCCTGCTCTTCCGCCAGGGCGACCGCGGCGTGCAGATAGCTCTCTTCATCAGGACGACCGGTGCGGATCAACTCCAGGTAGAAGCGATCCGGGAAATACTCTTTATAAAAATCGACGCACTGCTCCACCAGGGCGGTGTTGCCGCGCAGCAGGCAACGGCCTACGTCGCCCATACGCCCGCCGGAGATCAGCAGCAGCCCCTCATTCAGCTCCGCCAGCCATGCGCGATCGATCCACGGACCCTGCGGGCCGTAGCCGCGCTGATAGGCACGGGAGATCAACAGCGTCAGGTTCTGATAGCCGGTATTGTTCAGCGCCAGGACGGTAATTTGCGTCATTTCATCGGCGAGGAGCTCGCTCTGTACGTGAAAATCAGCACCAATTACCGGCTTCATCCCGGCACCGTGCGCCGTTCCGTAGAACTTCACCAGACCGCACAGGTTGGTGAAGTCGGTGATCGCCAGCGCAGGCATGCCAAGCGAGGCCGCCTTTTTCACCAGCGGCCCGGTCTTCGCCAGCCCATCAATCATGGAATAGTCGCTGTGCACCCGCAGGTGTACGAAACGTGGTTCAGCCATCTTCAGATTCCGCGTTACTTATTGGCGTCTTGATTCAGGACATCAGTCCCAGTGCGCGTTTCACCGGTCCAAAACTGCGGCGATGATGTTCAGTTGCGCCGTGTTCAGCCAGTCTTTCCAGATGGAAAGCGGTAGGATACCCCTTATGCTGGGCAAAACCATACTGGGGAAATGTGAGATCCAGCGCGGCCATTTCAGCATCGCGCGTGACTTTAGCAATGATCGAAGCGGCGCTAATTTCCGCCACCCGGCTGTCACCTTTTACCACCGCCAGCGACGGCATGGGCAGCGCCGGACAACGATTACCGTCGATCAGCACATACTCTGGCACCACGCTCAGCCCGGCGACGGCACGCTGCATCGCCAGCATGGTGGCATGCAGAATATTCAGCTCGTCGATCTCATGCGGTTCCGCCCGCCCGACACTCCAGGCCAGCGCTTTCTCTTTAATTTCATCGTACAGCGCCAGGCGGCGCTTCTCGGATAATTTCTTCGAGTCATTCAGACCGATAATCGGACGAGCAGGATCGAGGATCACCGCGGCAGTGACAACAGCGCCCACCAGCGGCCCACGCCCTACTTCATCCACTCCCGCCACCAGATGGGCGTGAGGGTAAACAAATTCTATCATTGAGCTAACTCCAGCACCGCGTCAGCTGCCTGCTCATCGGCATTACAGCGGATTTGCTGATGCAGTTCCCGGAAGGTGTCATGCATTTCATGGCTGGTTTTGCCGTTAGCCAGCAGCGGCAGCAGCGCAGCGGCTAATGCCTGCGGCTGACACTCATCCTGCAGCAACTCTTTCACCAGCTCGCGTCGGGCAAGCAGGTTCGGCAGGGAGACGTAATCCGTTTTCACCAGCCGTTTCGCCAGCCAGAAGGTGAACGGCTTCATACGATAACCCACCACCATTGGGCATTTCGCCAGCATGCACTCCAGCGCAGCGGTACCTGATGCCAGCAACGCGGCATCGCTGGCGACCATCGCCTCACGGCCTTTGCCATCCAGCAGATGGACATGCAGATCGGGGGCGACTTCCGCCTTAATACGCTCGAACTGCTCTCGGCGTTTGGCATTCACCAGCGGCACGACCACTTCCAGGTCAGGGTAAGTCTGACGCAGAATTTGCGCAGTTTTCAGAAAATCAGCGCTGAGCATTTCGACTTCTGCGCCGCGGCTCCCTGGCAACAGCGCCAGGCAGTGGGCATCATGTGAAATACCCAGCAGGTCACGTGCACCATTTTTATCGGGATCCAGCGGCATGGCGTCGGCCATGGTATGGCCGATAAAGCGGCACGGAACGTTGAATTTATCGTAAAACGCTTTTTCGAAAGGCAGGAAGGCCAATACCAGATTCGTCGATCTGCCTATTTTGAAAACGCGTTTCTGTCGCCACGCCCACACGGACGGACTGACGTAATGGATAGTTTTGATCCCCTGTTTTTTCAGATTACCTTCAAGGGTAATGTTGAAGTCAGGCGCATCAATGCCCACGAACACATCGGGCTTAAGTTCGGTAAAACGACGCGTCAGATCGGCGCGAATATGCAGCAACCGGCGCAGGCGACCCAGTACCTCGACGATGCCCATCACCGCCAGCTCTTCCATTTCGTACCAGGCTTCGCAGCCTTCAGCCTGCATCAATGGGCCAGCCACGCCGACAAAGCGCGCGTTGGGAACGCGCGCTTTGAGCGCTCGAATCAGACCAGCACCAAGAATATCGCCGGAGGTTTCTCCGGCGACGAGGGCGATCGTCAGCGGGCGACTATCGACCATTAACGAATCAGACCACGGGTTGAGCGTGCGAAGAACTCCACAAACGCGCTCACCTCAGGATGCTGCTTCGCCAGTTCGGCAATTTCCGGCTTAGCCTCTTCCAGTGTTTTACCGTTACGGTACAGCTGCTTATAAGCATTGCGGATAGCCATAATCGCTTCACGGCTGAAGCCGCGACGCTTAAGGCCTTCGATGTTGACGCCAAACGGCGTCGCATGGTTACCCTGCGCAATCACATACGGCGGAACGTCCTGCGCCACGCCGGAGCAGCCGCCAACCATCACGTGCGCACCGATGATGCAGAACTGATGGACAGCGGTCATGCCGCCAATGATTGCAAAATCATCAACTGATACGTGTCCCGCCAGCGTTGCGTTGTTGGCGAGAATGCAGCGGTCACCCACGGTACAGTCATGCGCGATATGCGCGTTGACCATAAACAGGTTATCGCTGCCCACCTTCGTCAACTCACCGCCCTGTACTGTGCCACGATGAATGGTGACGCTTTCGCGAATGCGGTTACGATCGCCAATTTCCACACGGGTTGGTTCGCCAGCATATTTCAGATCCTGGTTAACTTCACCGATGGAGGCGAACTGATAGATCACGTTGTCGCGGCCAATAGTCGTATGACCATTCACAACGACGTGAGATTTCAGTACGGTACCCTCACCAATTTCGACATGGGGTCCAACAATACAGAATGGACCAATGTGGACGTTAGCACCGATAACGGCACCCTCTTCCACAATGGCGGTTGGATGAATAAAGGCGGTTTTATCAATCACGTATCAGGCCTCCCGGCTACGCGCACACATCATGGTAGCTTCGCAAACAACCTTGCCGTCAACCAGAGCTACGCCTTTGAAGCGAGTCAGGCCGCGACGCGTTTTTTCAAAAGTCACTTCCATGATCATCTGATCACCAGGCACAACCGGGCGCTTGAAGCGCGCTTCGTCGATACCTGCGAAGTAATAGAGCTCACCTGGCTCCAGTTTCCCAACGCTTTTAAACGCCAGAATACCGGTAGCCTGAGCCATCGCTTCCAGGATCAATACGCCCGGGAAGATAGGCTTCCCAGGGAAATGCCCCTGGAAGAATGGCTCGTTTACAGAAACATTTTTCACTGCGCGCAGAAAACGACCTTCTTCAAAATCCAGCACACGGTCTACCAGCAAAAACGGGTAGCGGTGCGGCAGAAGTTCTAAAATCTCTTCAATATGCAGAGTATGAGTGTCAGTAGTCAAAATACTCTTCCTGTCAAAATATCTGAATGGCAATAATAACACGGCCTGCCGGTTTATAAGAAAGCCGACAGGCCGGGAAGTGTGCGTTAAACGGGTGAACGCTTAGTCTTGTTGATCGATTTTGCGCTCAATGGCCTTGAGGCGCTTGCTCATATCATCAATATTCATCACCAGGGCTGCAGTCTTACGCCACACCTTGTTAGGCTGCAACGGAATGCCTGAAGAGTAGACGCCCGGTTCGGTGATTGGACGCATAACCATGCCCATACCGGTAACCGTAACCTTATCGCATATTTCCATATGCCCGTTAATGACGCTGGCGCCGCCAATCATACAGTAACGGCCAATCTTCAGGCTGCCCGCCATAATAACGCCACCGGCAACCGCAGTATTGTCGCCAATCACAACGTTATGTGCAATCTGGCACTGGTTATCGATGATAACACCATTACCGATGATCGTGTCATCAAGCGCACCACGGTCAATAGTCGTGCATGCACCGATTTCGACGCGATCGCCGATGATCACCCGGCCAAGCTGCGGGATCTTAACCCAGTTACCACGATCGTTGGCATAACCGAAACCATCCGAACCGATAACGGTACTGGACTGGATCAGGCAGTTTTCGCCAATTTCGATCTCATGATAAACAGAGACATTGGCCCACAGGCGAGAGCCTGCACCAATTTTTGTTTTTTTACCGACGAAGCAACCGGCACCGATGACCACGTTATCGCCCAGCACGACGTCTGATTCGATAACCGCATTTGCACCAATTGATACGTTGTTACCCAGCTGCGCCGTCGGGTCAATCACCGCACTGGGTGCGATGTTTTGCGCCGGCTGCGGCGTGGTATCCAGAATTTGTGCCATACGGGCATACGTCAGGTAGGGGTTCTTTACTACCAGCGCAGCACCTGCGGCAAACGGCAAATCGTCCTGCGTCATGACGACAGCAGACGCCTGGCAAAGCGCCAGATGTTCACGGTACTTAGGGCTTACCATGAAGGTGATATTGCCTGCTTTAGCAGATTGCATGGACGCAACAGCGGTGATGACGATATCGCCATCACCGTGTAATTCTGCATCCAACTGCTGAGCTAAATCAGCGAGTCGAATTGAAGGCATTACTTATTTAACCTGTTTCAGGACATCAGCGGTGATGTCTTTAACATCGCTGCTGTTGAATGCAACGGCGTTGGCATCAACAACCAGATCGATGCTCTGATCGGCAGCTACAGCTTTCACAGCGGACTGGATACGGGTAACCAGCTTGCCGCGCTCTTCGTTAGAACGACGTTGACGATCCTGCTCAAAAGCTTGCGCTTTCTGAGAGAAAGTCTGACGCTGAGCCATTACGTCTTTTTCCAGTTTGCTACGTTCGCTCGCTTTCATGGTAGAACCATCGCGCTGCAGACGCTGCATTTTGGATTGCAGATCGTTTTCCATACCCTGCAGTTCGCTTGCACGGCCTTTGAACTCGCTCTCCAGCTTGGCAGAAACACCTGTTTTCTGCGCAACCTGCTGGAACAAGTTACCCATATTGACGATTGCAATTTTGTCCGCTGCCTGAGCAGAAGTTGCCATCGCTAAACCGAGACCTGCAGCTAATAACCACTTTTTCACAATTAACTCCTTACCATCCCATTGGCACCCGAAGGTACCGTTCTTTGCGTGGCAAGGCGATCCTGCGATCGCCAGTTGTCAGCGCTACACTGCCAACGCATTCCTTTGCGACGGACAATTACCAGGTTTTACCAATGTTAAACTGGAACTGCTCCGCCTTGTCTCCATCATATTTCTTAAACGGCTGGGCGTAAGAGAAGACCAACGGCCCCAGCGGTGACATCCATTGTAGTGCGAGACCCGCAGACATACGAATATTGCTCGGATCGCTGTAGTCCGGAATACCTGCAGCCCTGGTCGCACTGGTATTTTCCCAGTTAGTATCCCATACGGTACCCGCATCCAGGAAGAAGGAGGTACGAACGGAGTTGGCATACTTATCGCTGATAAACGGCGTAGGGGTAATAAACTCCAGGCTGGCGACACCCATGGCGTTACCACCAACTGCATCATCAGAGCTACAAACGTTTGTATTGCCAGAACCATCTGTGGCTGGTTTGTCGCAGTTATCTTCGTCGTTACCGCCGTAGTAAGCTGCTTTCGGACCAATGTTGTTGGACTGGAAGCCACGTACGGTACTTGAGCCACCGGCGTAGAAGTTTTCATAGAATGGCAGCTCTTTGCCACCTAAACCATCGCCATAACCCCAACGCGTACGGCCCAGAACCACCCATTTATGATCTTCGTCGATCGGGAAGTAGGACGCGGTATCAAGGGTGACTTTATAGAACTCATTATCTGAGCCCGGGACCGTAACTTTACCGTTCAGGTTGACGCGCGAACCTTCGGTCGGGAAGAAACCACGGTCGAGACGGTTGTACGTCCAGCCATAGTTGAAGGTGAAGTCATCGGCAGCAAAGCCGTTGTCATCACCGGACTTGCTCGCCGACTGCCCAATAGAGTCCAGATAACGCCACATTGCCACCTGCGGTTGCATGTTGGACAGGTCGTTATGGACGTAACCTAAGCCCGCACGCAGGGTGTTATATTCGTTAACCGGGAAGCCGAGCGTACCATCAACGCCGTAGCTTTTGTTGGTATACGAAGACAGGTCCGCATCATCCGCTTTAAAGTCGTTATAGAAGATACGACCGCCCAGACTCACACCATCAACGGTGAAGTAAGGGTTAGTCACAGAGAGCTCTGAGTAAGTCTGGTAGTCGTTCTTGGTACCGTTGATACCCACGGAGTAGCCCGTACCTAACCAGTTATCCTGCTGTACACCCACCTGGAAGCTAACGCCACTCTCTGTGCCGTAACCGACACCAAAGTTAAAGCTACCGGTGTTACGCTCTTTCACCTTATAGACCACGTCGACCTGATCCGGTTTACCTGGCACACGCTGGGTGTCGGTATCCACCGTTTCGAAGTAACCCAGACGGTTCAGACGCTCTTTACCCTGATCAACCAGATCGCTGCCCAGCCACGCCCCTTCCATCTGGCGCATTTCGCGGCGCAGGACAGAATCTTTGGAGGTATCGTTACCCTCAAAGCGGATCTTACGCACGTAGAAACGGTTACCCGCATCGACGTTTACGTGTAGCTTAACGGTTTTATCCGTATCGTTGATTTCAGGCTGGGTCTGAACGCGCGGGTAAGCGTAACCATAACGGCCGAGCAGCTTTTTAATGCCGTCTTCCATTTTGGTGACTTTGGAACCGCTATAGAGTTCACCCGGCTGCAGTTTGGTCAGGCTCTCAATCTCCGCAGAATGGCCCGCGAGGTTACCGCTTACTTCAACGCCCGAAAGCGTATATTTATCGCCTTCAGTGATGTTAACGGTAATGTAGATGCCTTTCTTGTCCGGAGTCAGACTGACCTGAGTCGAGTCAATGTTGAAACGGGCGTAACCGCGATCCAGATAATAGCTGCGCAGGGTTTCGAGGTCACCCGCCAGTTTCTGTTTCTGATACTTACGGTCGCCGACAACGTTCCACCACGGCACTTCATCACGCAGCTGGAACGTTGAGATCAGTTCATCGGTGCTGAATGCATGGTTACCAACGATGTTGATCTGCTGAATCTTCGCGGAAACACCTTCCTGGAAGACCAGTTTCAGATCGACACGGTTACGCGGCAGCGGCGTGACAACTGCTTTCACGCTGGCGCTGTATTTACCGACGCTGTAGTAGAAATCTTCCAGCCCTTTCTCAATATCAGAGAGGGTGGTGCGATCCAGGGATTCGCCAACGCGAACGCCAGAGGCCTCAAGGTTCTGCTTGAGCATATCGTCTTTCACCGACTTGTTGCCGGAGAAGGTGATGCTCGCAATTGTCGGGCGCTCTTTCACCTGAACCAGTAGCGTATCACCATCGCGCAGAACGCGAACGTCCTCAAAGTTGCCAGTGGCAAACAGGGCGCGAATGGTATTACTAATGTCTTCATCATTAACCGTGTCGCCTGGGCGCACTGGCATACTGAGGAGGGCCGCACCAACGGCGACTCGCTGAAGGCCTTCGAAATGAATATCTCTCACTACGAACCCGTCAGCACCGTATACGGTCGCGCTGCTAAACAGCAGCGACGCTATGAGCAACTTTTTCATCGCCATCGTTATTATGCGTTCTTCCTAACACTCTCTTACAACCGAGAGAAATCATTGAAAAGTGCAAGCCCCATTAACAGCACCAGTAAAATCGAACCAATGCGATAACTAAAGTCTTGAACTCGCTCGGATACCGGCCCGCCTTTTAGCTTCTCTATCGCTAAAAACAGCAGATGGCCCCCGTCTAAAACGGGAAGTGGGAACAGGTTGATTATCCCGAGGTTCACGCTAATGAGCGCAAGAAACATCAGATAGTAAATCACCCCGAACTCTGCTGACATCCCAGCCCCCTGAGCGATCGAGATCGGCCCACTGAGGTTGTTCAGTTTTACATCACCGGTAATCAATTTCCCCAGCATCTGCACGGTCAGCTTCATCAGTTGCCATGTTTTATCCGTGGCTTCAAGGATGGCGCTGAACGGCCCATACTGGCGTATTGTCTTGTACTCATCAGGCAGCGGGATCACTTTAGGCACCACGCCTGCGAACCCTTCAGCCTTTCCGCCGCCCGGCTTGGTATCCGGAATCAACGTTAAGGAGAGCGGACTCCCCTGCCTTTCTATCTCCAGCGCCAGCGGCGTTCCTGGATTATCACGCACCAGAGTAACAAAGGTCATCCATTGCGTTAAAGGCTGACCATCGACTTTAACGATCCTGTCGCCAGCTTGCAAACCTGCTTTACGCGCTGCTGAATCAGCCTGGACTTCAGCCAGTACCGGTTCAATCTGCGCGCTGCGCGGCCGGATACCTAATGCCGCAACAGGATCTTCTTTGTCCGGCTCAAAGGTCCAGTGGCGCAAATCCAGAATTTTATTCTGACGCTGCTCTGAACCGAAAGATGACACGCTGACGGTGGTTCTCTCATCACCAATTTTGGCGACCAGTTGCAACCGAACGGCATCCCAGTCAGGGGTTTCGATGCCATCAATTGCTTTAAGTTCCATCCCCGGAATAATTTGCGCGCTTGCCGCGATGGAGTTGGGTGTAATTTCACCAACAACCGGACGAACGCCAGGGACACCGATGATAAACACCAGCCAGTAAGCAAAGACAGCAAAGATGAAATTTGCAACCGGACCGGCAGCAATGATAGCGGCGCGCTGACCAACAGTTTTGTTGTTGAACGCGTAGTGGCGCATTTCAGGAGCAACCGACTCTACGCGTTCATCCAGCATCTTGACGTAGCCGCCTAAAGGGATGAGGGCAATAACAAATTCTGTGCCGTGGCGATCGGTACGACGCCAGAGCGCTTTACCAAAGCCAATGGAAAAGCGCTCAACACGCACGCCACAGCGCCGAGCAACCCAGAAATGGCCAAATTCATGCACCGTGATAAGTACACCCAGTGCAACAATGAATGCCGCCAGATTCCAGAGAATGCTAAGCATAAAACCTTCCGTTAAATCGTCCCAAACACCAGCAAAAACAGGCAGGCAAACACGGGTACTGCCGCCGTCAGGCTGTCTATGCGATCCAGGATACCACCGTGCCCTGGAATGAGATTGCCACTGTCTTTGATCCCTGCTTCACGCTTAAACATACTCTCGGTCAAATCACCCAGCACGGAAGCCAGCGCTGCGACAATTGAACAGACCAATAATGTTGCCGGTGCGACCTCGAGGTTGGCCCATACGCCGTAACCCCAGGAGATAATCGCCGCCGTAAACAGACCGCCGATAAAGCCCTGCCAGGTTTTACCCGGAGAGACTTTCGGGGCCAGCTTATGTTTGCCAAACAGTTTACCAAACATATAGGCGCCAGAGTCAGCCCCCCAGACGAGAATCATGACATAAAGCAGCCATAACGCGCCGCTGTATGGGTTATCGTCGTAGTGCCAGGTGCGGAGGGCAAGCATTCCCCAGAAGAAAGGAACGATGGTAAATAGCCCAAAGCAGAGGCGCAGCACTTTCGAGTTACGCCACAGCGAGGCAGAGCCCGGATAGAAGAGCACCAGCAGCAACGCTGCCAGCCACCATCCCAGCGAAAGCCAGAGCGAACCTGCAATGATCGGTTGATGGATATTGTGATGATACTCTGGCAGCATGAAGAGCATCAGCGCCAGCATCAAGCCGCACAGCACCGCCAGCCATACCCGCTGGGAACGCGAGGTAAAGCCGCTAAGCTGTCCCCATTCCCACGCCGCCAGCATGCAAACGACCAGTGTGACAATCGCAAATCCCACCGGAGGCAGTAAAAACAGCGCCGCGATGACAACAGGTATTAAAACAAACGCAGAAATCAGGCGATACTTCAGCAAAAGCTACCCCCATCAGGCGTTTTCGCCACCAGGCTCGGTACCACCGAAACGACGCTCTCGATTGGCAAAGGCATGCAGCGCACCTTCAAAGTCTTGTTCATCAAAATCGGGCCAAAGAACATCTGTAAAGTAAAGTTCGGCATAGGCAATTTGCCACAGCAAAAAGTTACTGATGCGATGTTCTCCCCCTGTCCTAATTACTAAATCCACGGGTGTCAGTTCACTCATGCAGATTTGCTTGCTCAGCGCCTCTTCATCAATCTGGTCCGGCCTTAAAAGCCCTTCCTGAACCTGTTCAGCCAAATGCCGCACACCCTGGACAATATCCCAACGTCCGCCATAATTCGCAGCGATATTGAGCGTTAAGCCGGTATTTTGCCCGGTCAACGCCTCCGCTTTACGAATGCGTTCCTGCAGACGTGAGTTAAAACGACTGGTATCGCCGATAATACGCAGGCGAACGTTGTGGCGGTGCAGGCTTTTTACTTCGCTGTCTAGCGCCCACACGAACAATTCCATCAACGCGCTAACTTCCTGCGCAGGTCGATTCCAGTTTTCACTGCTGAAAGCATAGAGCGTTAACGCGTCAATGCCGTTATTGGCGGCAAAAGAAACCGCGCGGCGCACAGATTTCGCCCCAGCTTTATGCCCAAAGGCTCGGATCTTCCCTTGTCTTTTCGCCCAGCGGCCATTGCCATCCATGATGATTGCTACATGACGACAGCCATGAGCCGGCAAGTTTTCGCTTATTGGTTGGTTCGCAGACAACATAACGCGTTTTTGGTCCCTGAAAGGATTTAACGGTACTCAGGAATACTGAAGCCTTTACGTAAAAAAGCCGTGTCATACCACGGCTTACCTGACCACAGAACGTCAACTACCCGTAATCAGGTGGCGCAGACTATATCACTGAAGCCCAACGCTAACAAATAGCAAGACCACCTGCGGGTGGATTATCACCAGCTTGCGAGGTGCGTCACCGCTTTTTGCGCCGTGAGCCTCGCTTTTGCGTCGACGGTCAATACGTCATCCACACTTTGCGGTTCGCGTAGATCCATCGCCTCAAGCACAGACAGGTTCAGCGCAGCGATATCCGTAAAGCGGATCTGCTTTTCGAGGAAGGCGGCGACAGCGATTTCATTCGCCGCGTTAAGTGCGGTCGTCGCCGCTTGCCCCTGCTCGAAGGCCTCCATCGCCAGCTTCAGACACGGATAACGCTGATAATCCGGCGCGCTGAACGTCAGCGCACTCAGCTTACAAAAATCGAGTGGCTTAACGCCTGAGCTTACGCGGTTTGGCCAGGCCATCGTATGGGCGATAGGCGTGCGCATATCAGGTTCACCTAACTGCGCCATCACGCTGCCATCACGATAACGCACCATGGAGTGGATCACCGACTGGGGATGAATCAACACTTCCATCTGCGTTGCCGAGGCGTTAAATAACCAGCGGGCTTCAATATATTCCAGACCTTTATTCATCATGGTGGCCGAATCAACGGAGATTTTACGCCCCATCGACCAGTTCGGATGACGGCATGCCTGATCCGGGGTCATTGAGACCAGTTCAGACAGCGGCGTGTCACGGAACGGGCCACCAGACCCGGTAAGCAGGATAGAAGAGACGCCATTCTGCTCGAGATCAGCGTACCCCAGGTTCTCCTGAAAGGGTTGCGGTAAACTCTGAAAAATCGCGTTATGTTCGCTATCTACCGGCAAAAGGCGTGCGCCATTGCGCTTCACGGCGTCCATAAACAGGCGACCACAGGTCACCAGCGACTCTTTATTGGCCAGCAAAACGGATTTTCCGGCATCGATCGCGGCAAGCGTAGGCAGTAACCCCGCCGCGCCGACGATAGCGGCCATGACCTGGTCGACGTCGTCCAGCGCGGCCATTTCACAGGCGGCCTCTGGCCCGCTCAGCACCTCGGTACGGCTGCCCTTCTCCGCCAGCAACGCCTTAACCTGCCGGGCGCTCGCTTCATCATCCATCACCGCGTAGCGCGGGGTGAACTCCAGGCACTGTTCCACCATACGATGAACGTTTTTGCCTGCGACAAGGGCGGCCACCGCGTAGTGGTCTGGATTATGGCGAACAACATCGAGAGTGCTGCAACCGATTGAGCCGGTCGAGCCAAGGAGAGTTAATTGCTTCATGAGATGCCCGGAAAAGTGAACCAGAAAAGCAAAACGCCGCCAGCAAAGCCCAAAGGCCTTCTGTACGGCGTTTTATCAGATTACGACAGAAATCAGAACTGCATCAGCTCTGCTTCTTTTTCTGCCAGCGCCGCGTCAATTTTCTTGATAGCGGCGTCAGTCAGTTTCTGAACGTCGTCCTGGGAACGGCGATCGTCGTCTTCGCTGATCTCTTTCTCTTTCAGCAGCGCCTTCACTTTATCGTTCGCGTCACGGCGAACGTTACGTACGGAGACACGGCCCTGCTCGGCTTCGCCACGAACCACTTTGATCAGGTCTTTACGACGCTCTTCAGTCAGCGGTGGCAGTGGAACGCGAATGTCGGTACCGGCTGAGCTTGGGTTCAGACCCAGATCGGAGGCCATGATCGCTTTCTCAACGGCCGGGCCCATAGAGCGGTCAAACACGTTGATTTTCAGCGTACGGGTATCTTCGACCGTCACGTTAGCCAGCTGACGCAGTGGCGTTGGCGTACCGTAGTACTCCACCACGATGCCGTCCAGCAGGCTTGGGGAAGCACGGCCTGTACGAATTTTGCTGATTTGGTTTTTGAACGCTTCGACGCATTTATCCATGCGTACTTCAGCATCTTTTCTGATGTCGTTAATCACGTTACGAATCCTTGAAAACTTGTCTCAGGCAGACTATCCGCCAGCACCACCGTTAATGATGTGCTAAGTATAGTCCCGTTTAATTCATGACAACGCCCGGGGCGTGTCCAGGTAAGAAACCCATAGAAAGTAGAGCGGAATCTTACCTGTATTTATCGTCGACGGAAATTATTCCGTGATCAAAGTGCCTTCTTTTTCGCCCATTACAACGCGACGCAGCGCGCCAGGCTTATTCATGTTGAAGACACGAATCGGCAATTTGTGGTCACGAGCCAGCGTGAAGGCGGCAAGATCCATCACTTTCAGCTCTTTATCCAGTACTTCGCTATAGGTCAGCTGATCGTACATGGTTGCCGCAGGATCTTTTGCCGGATCGGCAGTAAACACGCCATCCACTTTGGTGGCTTTCAGCACCACATCGGCTTCGATTTCGATACCGCGCAGACAGGCTGCGGAATCGGTCGTAAAGAACGGATTACCCGTACCGGCGGAGAGGATCACCACGCGGTTATTGCGCAGCAGGCTGATCGCTTCGGCCCAGCTGTAGTTATCACAGACGCCATTCAACGGAATAGCGGACATCAGGCGCGCATTCACATAGGCACGATGCAGGGCATCACGCATTGCCAGGCCATTCATGACCGTTGCCAACATACCCATGTGATCGCCCACAACGCGGTTCATGCCAGCTTTTGCCAGCCCTGCACCACGGAAAAGGTTACCACCGCCAATGACTACGCCAACCTGGATGCCCAGTTCAACCAGTTCTTTGATCTCCTGCGCCATGCGGTCAAGGATGCTTGCGTCAATACCGAAGCCTTCCGACCCCTGCAGCGCTTCGCCACTCAGCTTAAGCAGAATACGTTTGTAAACAGGTTTTGCATTGGTAGCCATATTTCTTTCCTGGGACTGTCAACGATTAAGATGAGGTTAATTCTGGCGACATGATATATCGCATCTCAACACAGACTCTATAGGCGTCTGGCTGAATTACACTGCCGTACACAAAAAGAAGCCGCCCTCAGGCGGCTTCTTTTCGCTGATTAAGACTGCTTGGACATTGCAGCAACTTCTGCTGCGAAGTCAGTCTCAACTTTCTCGATGCCTTCGCCCACTTCGAAGCGGATGAAGCCAGTTACGTCAGCGTTGTGCTCTTTCAGCAGCTGCGCAACAGATTTGCTTGGATCCATAACGAATGGCTGACCAGTCAGAGAAACTTCGCCGGTGAATTTCTTCATGCGGCCTTCAACCATTTTCTCTGCAATCTCTTTTGGCTTGCCAGACTGCATGGCGATGTCCAGCTGAACCTGGTACTCTTTTTCTACCACTTCAGCAGAGACGTCTTCTGGCTTAACGAATTCTGGCTTGCTTGCAGCAACGTGCATTGCCAGCTGTTTAACCAGCTCTTCGTCAGCGCCTTTAGCCGCAACCAGAACACCGATACGTGCACCGTGCTGGTAGCTGTTCAGTACGTCACCTTCGAGGATAGCAACACGGCGGATGTTGATGTTCTCACCGATTTTCGCTACCAGCGCAACGCGCTCTTCTTCGAACTGTGCTTTCAGGACTTCAACATCAGTCACTTTACCTGCAACAGCTGCGTCCAGTACTTTGTCAGCGAATGCCTGGAAACCACCATCTTTAGCAACGAAGTCAGTCTGGCAGTTAACTTCCAGAATCACGCCGAAGTTGCCTTCGATTTTGGTTTTGATCACGCCGTCAGCAGCAACGTTGCCTGCTTTCTTAGCTGCTTTGATCGCACCGGATTTACGCATGTTTTCGATAGCCAGCTCGATGTCGCCGTTAGCTTCAACCAGCGCTTTCTTACACTCCATCATGCCTGCGCTAGTACGTTCACGCAGCTCTTTTACCAGGGATGCGGTAATTTCAGCCATTCTAAAATCCTCGGGAGATGTGAACTGCCCGGCCAGAAGCCAAACAGTATAAATTGAAAAAAGGGGCCGATAATTGGCCCCTATTCATACACGGTACTAATAAGGGGTAGAACCTTATTATTCAGCTTCTACGAAGCTTTCTTCCGCCTGAGAAGCCAGATCCTGGGAACGGCCTTCACGAACGGTAGTAGCTACAGCGCTCAGGTACAGGCTAACAGCACGGATTGCATCGTCGTTACCCGGGATAACGAAGTCAACACCGTCCGGATCGGAGTTGGTATCAACGATTGCGAATACTGGGATACCCAGGTTGTTAGCTTCTTTGATTGCGATGTGCTCGTGGTCAGCATCGATAACGAACAGTGCGTCCGGCAGGCCGCCCATGTCTTTGATACCGCCCAGGCTGTTTTCCAGCTTGTCCAGCTCACGAGTGCGCATCAGCGCTTCTTTTTTGGTCAGCTTTTCGAAAGTACCGTCCTGAGACTGGGTTTCCAGATCTTTCAGGCGCTTGATGGACTGACGAACGGTTTTCCAGTTAGTCAGCATACCGCCCAGCCAGCGATGGTTCACGAAGAACTGGTCGCAGCTGTTAGCAGCTTCTTTCACAGCTTCGCTTGCAGCGCGCTTAGTACCAACGAACAGAATCTTACCTTTACGGGAAGAGATCTTGTTCAGCTCAGCCAGGGCTTCGTTGAACATTGGTACAGTTTTCTCAAGGTTGATGATGTGAACTTTGTTACGTGCGCCGAAGATGAAAGGCTTCATTTTCGGGTTCCAGTAACGGGTCTGGTGACCAAAGTGAACACCAGCCTTGAGCATGTCGCGCATGGAAACAGTTGCCATGTTTTAAAACCTCTATTTAAAAGTTGGGGTTATGCCTCCACGTATCCCATATTACCGACCCCAAAGGGCACCCCGGAATATGTGCCGATACGTGTGTGTTGTTACACAAAGTGAGATTTGTCGCTCCCGTCCATCCTGTGTATCTGAAATGGATCGGAAGTCCGGCGCGCTTTATATCACAAATCGCTACCCGAAACCAACTATTGTTAGCGGTGTGTGCGGTAAAGGAATCTCAGTTTGGCAGCATGTGCGCCTGACTGTTACCATTGACAACACTTAGACTAGTATTGTCGAAAAAAACGACACTGATGGACAGATTACATGGCTATCTCTATTAAGACACCTGAAGAAATTGAAAAGATGCGCGTCGCCGGTCGTCTGGCCGCTGAAGTGCTGGAAATGATCGAGCCGTTCGTTAAGCCGGGCGTTAGCACGGGCGAACTGGATCGCATCTGTAACGACTATATCGTGAACGAGCAGCACGCGGTCTCCGCCTGCCTCGGCTATCACGGCTTCCCGAAATCCGTCTGCATCTCTATTAATGAAGTGGTGTGCCACGGCATTCCGGATGACGAAAAACTGCTGAAAGATGGCGACATCGTTAACATCGACGTGACCGTCATTAAAGATGACTACCACGGTGACACCTCTAAGATGTTCATCGTCGGCAAACCCACCATTCTGGGTGAGCGCCTGTGCAAGGTGACCCAGGAGAGCCTTTATCTGGCGCTGAAGATGGTTAAGCCTGGCATTCGCCTGCGTACTCTCGGTGCGGCGATTCAGAAATTCGTTGAAGCCCAGGGTTTCTCTGTGGTGCGCGAATACTGCGGTCACGGTATTGGCCGTGTGTTCCACGAAGAGCCGCAGGTTCTGCACTATGATGCTGATGACGGCGGCGTGGTGCTGCAGGCGGGCATGACCTTCACCATCGAGCCGATGGTCAACTCCGGCGATTACCGCATCCGTACCATGAAGGATGGCTGGACGGTGAAAACCAAAGACCGGAGCTTGTCTGCCCAGTACGAGCATACTATTGTGGTGACAGACAACGGCTGCGAAATTCTGACGTTACGCAAGGATGACACCATCCCGGCGATACTCTCGCAAGACGCATGATAAGAAGCCGGCAAATGCCGGCTTTTTTAATGGCTATCGTTTTTTCTTATGGGTGGCGCGCAATGAGTAACCTTTTACCCGAACAGTATGCCAATACGGCACTCCCCACCCTTCCTGGTCAGCCGGATAACCCCGGCGTCTGGCCCACGGCCGAGCTGACGTGTGCGGGTATTAAAGCGCATATCGATACTTTCCAGCGCTGGCTGGGCGAGGCCTTTGACAGCGGGATCTCCGCCGAAGCGCTGATTGAGGCGCGCACGGAGTTTATCGATCAGCTTCTGCAGCGTTTGTGGATTGATTACGGTTTTGGTCAGCTGGCCGACGTCGCGCTGGTAGCCGTCGGCGGCTATGGCCGTGGCGAGCTGCATCCGCTGTCGGATATCGATCTGCTGATCCTGAGCCGCAAAAAGCTGCCTGACGAGCAGGCGCAAAAAGTGGGCGAACTGTTGACCCTGCTGTGGGACGTCAAGCTGGAAGTCGGCCACAGTGTTCGTACCCTGGAAGAGTGTCTGCTGGAAGGATTATCCGATCTCACCGTCGCCACCAACCTGATTGAAACGCGGCTGCTGATTGGCGACGTGGCGCTGTTCCTGGAGCTGCAAAAGCACATATTCAGCGACGGCTTCTGGCCGTCGGAGAAGTTCTTTGCCGCCAAGGTTGATGAGCAGCAGGTGCGCCACCAGCGCTACCACGGCACCAGCTACAACCTGGAGCCGGATATCAAAAGCAGCCCCGGCGGCCTGCGCGATATTCATACCCTGCAGTGGGTCGCCCGTCGCCATTTCGGCGCCACTTCGCTCGATGAGATGGTCGGCTTTGGCTTTCTCACCGAAGCCGAACGCACCGAACTGAACGAGTGTCTGCATCTGCTGTGGCGCATCCGTTTTGCCCTGCATCTCGAAGTGACCCGCTACGACAACCGCCTGCTGTTCGATCGTCAGTTAAGCGTCGCCCAGCGCCTGCACTACAGCGGCGAAGGTAACGAGCCGGTCGAGCAGATGATGAAGGACTTCTTCCGCGTCACCCGCCGGGTCGGCGAGCTCAACCAGATGCTGTTGCAGCTGTTTGATGAGGCGATCCTCGCCCTGACCGCCGATGAAAAACCGCGTCCGATCGACGATGAGTTTCAGCTGCGGGGCACGCTGATCGATCTCCGTGACGAGACGCTGTTTATCCGCAAGCCGGAAGCGATCCTGCGGATGTTTTACGCCATGGTGCGTAACAGCACCATCACCGGGATCTACTCCACCACCCTGCGCCACCTGCGCCATGCCCGCCGCCATCTCACTCAGCCTTTGTGCTATATCCCCGAAGCGCGATCGCTGTTTCTGAGCATGTTGCGTCATCCGGGCGCGGTAAGCCGCGGGCTGCTGCCGATGCACCGTCATAGCGTGCTCTGGGCCTATATGCCGCAGTGGTCGCATATCGTCGGCCAGATGCAGTTTGACCTGTTCCATGCCTACACCGTTGATGAACACACTATCCGCGTGATGCTGAAGCTGGAGAGCTTCGCCCAGGAGGAGGTGCGCAGCCGTCACCCGCTCTGCGTTGAACTCTGGCCGCGCCTCACCAACCCGGAGCTGATCCTGATTGCCGCCCTGTTCCACGATATCGCCAAAGGGCGCGGCGGCGACCACTCGATTCTGGGTGCGGAGGACGTGCTGAAATTCGCCGAACTACACGGGCTCAATTCGCGCGAAACCCAGTTGGTCGCCTGGCTGGTCCGCCATCATCTGCTGATGTCGGTCACCGCCCAGCGGCGCGATATTCAGGATCCCGAGGTGATCAAACAGTTTGCCGAAGAGGTGCAGACGGAAAACCGCCTGCGTTTCCTGGTCTGTCTGACGGTGGCCGATATCTGCGCCACCAACGAGACGCTGTGGAACAGCTGGAAGCAGAGTCTGCTGCGCGAGCTCTATTTCGCCACCGAGAAACAGCTGCGTCGCGGCATGCAGAGCACCCCGGACATGCGCGAACGCGTGCGCCATCACCAGATGCAGGCTCTGGCGCTGCTGCGGATGGAGAATATCAATGAAGAGGCGCTGCATCAGATTTGGGCCCGCTGTCGCGCCAACTACTTTGTGCGCCACAGCCCAAACCAGCTGGCCTGGCACGCCCGTCATCTGTTGCAGCACGATCTGACGAAACCGCTGATCCTGCTGAGCCCGCAGGCGACCCGTGGGGGAACAGAGATCTTCATCTGGAGCCCCGACCGCCCTTACCTGTTCGCCGCGGTCTGCGCCGAGCTCGACAGGCGTAATCTCAGCGTGCACGACGCGCAGATTTTCACCACCCGCGACGGCATGGCGATGGATACCTTTATTGTGCTGGAGCCGGACGGCAGTCCGCTGTCGGCGGATCGTCACGAGCCGATCCGCTTCGGGCTGGAGCAGGCGATCACCCAGCACAGCTGGCAGCCACCGCAGCCGCGTCGACAGCCGGCCAAACTGCGCCACTTTACCGTCGATACGGAGGTCAATTTCCTGCCGACGCATACCGACCGGAAATCGTTCCTCGAGCTGATCGCCCTCGACCAGCCGGGGCTGCTGGCCCGGGTCGGGCAGGTTTTTGCGGATCTGGGAATTTCGCTGCATGGCGCCAGAATTACAACCATTGGCGAGCGAGTAGAAGATTTATTTATAATCGCCACCGCCGACCGTCGTGGGCTTAATAATGCCCTGCAACAGGAAGTGCAACAACGGTTGACAGCAGCCCTCAATCCAAACGATAAAGGGTGATGTTTTTTTTTACCTGGAAAGAGTTGAACTATGCAGCAGTTACAGAACGTTATTGAGTCCGCTTTTGAGCGTCGCGCCGAAATTACTCCGGCAAATGTGGATACCGTGACCCGCGAGGCGGTTAATCAGGTTATTTCTCTGCTTGATTCCGGCGCGCTGCGTGTAGCCGAAAAGATCGACGGTCAGTGGGTCACTCACCAGTGGCTGAAGAAAGCGGTACTGCTCTCTTTCCGTATTAACGATAACCAGGTTATCGACGGTGCGGAAAGCCGCTACTTCGATAAAGTCCCGATGAAATTCGCCGATTACGACGAAGCGCGTTTCCAGAAAGAAGGCTTCCGCGTGGTGCCACCGGCAGCCGTTCGTCAGGGTGCATTCATTGCCCGCAACACCGTGTTGATGCCATCCTACGTGAACATCGGTGCTTACGTTGACGAAGGTACCATGGTAGATACCTGGGCGACCGTTGGCTCCTGTGCGCAGATCGGTAAAAACGTCCACCTCTCTGGCGGCGTGGGTATCGGTGGGGTTCTTGAGCCGCTGCAGGCTAACCCAACCATCATCGAAGACAACTGCTTCATCGGCGCACGCTCCGAAGTGGTTGAAGGCGTGATCGTAGAAGAAGGCTCCGTGATCTCCATGGGCGTCTACATCGGCCAGAGCACCCGTATTTACGATCGTGAAACCGGTGAAGTGCATTACGGTCGCGTTCCGGCGGGCTCCGTGGTGGTATCCGGCAACCTGCCTTCTAAAGATGGCAAATACAGCCTGTACTGTGCGGTGATCGTTAAAAAAGTCGATGCGAAAACCCGCGGCAAAGTTGGTATCAACGAACTACTGCGCACCATCGATTAATCGGGTATAACAAAAAGCGGGGGCGACCCCGCTTTTTTTATATCTGAGGGTGGCGAAAATAGATTTTTTCGTGAATTATTCATGGGTTATGTTGAGATCAAGGGTACCGCTATGTACGATAATCTGAAAAGTCTGGGCATTACTAATCCTGATGAAATTGACCGTTACAGCCTCCGTCAGGAAGCCAATAACGATATCCTGAAAATCTATTTTCACAAGGATAAGGGTGAGTTCTTCGCCAAAAGTGTAAAGTTCAAGTACCCGCGTCAGCGTAAAACTGTCGTTGCCGATGGCATCGGCCAGGGTTACAAAGAGGTGCAGGAGATCAGCCCAAATCTGCGCTATGTGATCGACGAACTGGATCAGATTTGCCAGCGCGATCGCACTGAAGTGGATCTGAAGCGTAAGATCCTGGATGACCTGCGTCATCTGGAAAGCGTGGTTGCCCACAAGATCACGGAAATCGAAGCGGATCTTGAGAAGCTGACCCGTAACAAATAAGCCGTTCCTGTGTGCCGGGTGGCGGCTTCGCCTTACCCGGCCTACTCCCGGGTTTTGCAGGCCCGGTAAGCGCAGCGCCACCGGGCAAAAATCACCGCTGCTCGTCCAACTGCAAGGCCACATACAGCAACAGACGGTCGTCAAAATTCCCCAGATCCAGCCCCGTTAACTCCGATATCCGGTTCAGGCGATACTCCAGCGTATTACGATGAATAAAAAGCGCCTTTGAGGTCGCCAGTGGCTGCACGTTATGACGGAACCACGCCTGTAAGGTGCGCCGCAGCAAGCCGTTGTTATCCATCGCTTTCAGACGCACCAGCGGACGCGCCAGTTCGTTGGCCTGCCAGCCGCCGCGCAGGCTGTCGAGGAGCACCGGCAACATCAAATCCTGGTAAAAATAGCTGCGGCTTTCCGGCATACGCTGCTTGCCGACCATCATCGTGGTTCGGGCCGTGCGCCAGGAGCGGGCGATGCTTCCCGGACCGGTAAAATAGTTACCTAATGCCACGCGAAAACGCAGCTGCCCGTTCTCTTTCATCCGCGCAATCAGCTGCTCCACGCGGCGACGATGATCTTCTGCATCCCAGCGGCCAAACTGGTTTAACGCCGGTTTGAGTACCACCATTTCGGTCAGCGAGACGATCGCCACCAGGTTATTGCGCTCCGGCGTAGCCAGTGCGTTCTGCAGCTGTTGTAGCTCCACCATGGCGCTGTCGACGCCCAACTGCCCGCTATCCACCTCAATCACCGCCACAACGCGGGGCTGGTTAAGGTCGATACCCAGGCGTTGAGCCCACTCCGTTAATGCCGGGGTATGCTCTTCCGCCTGGATCAGGTTCATGACCAGCTCTTCACGCAGGCGGCTGTCCTGCGCCAGCAGGTGCATCAGGCGGGATTGCTCCAGCATCATCTCCGCCGTCATGCAGACCAGCTCGCCATATTTGCGCAAAGATTCCGGCTCACCGGTAAGCCCGATAACCCCGACAATTTCGCCCTCAAGGCGCAGCGGCAGGTTGATCCCCTGCCGCACACCGTGCAGATGTCGCGCCACCGCGTCATCAATGTCCACCACGCGCCCCTGGGAGAGCACCAGCAGTGCGCCTTCGTGCAATTCCCCAATACGCTCGCGGTCGCCACTGCCGATGATCCGGCCACGTGCGTCCATCACGTTGATATTGGTGTCGATGATGCGCATTGTTCGCGCCACAATATCCTGCGCCATTTTGGTATCAAGATGCCAGCCAGCCATGTCGCCCTCCTCTGAGCAGAGCTCAAGCATAAGGAAGATTAATCAGTGCTGCATTGTGCAGATGCACAAACTCACAGGGAGAAGTATGGACTTGTGGAAGGGTTCACAGAACGGCAGAAAAAAGCCCCTGTTTCCGGGCGGAAACAGGGGCTGAACGGATTACTGCATCAGCAGATAGAGAGAGGTGTCGCCACGCTGGATGTTCAGCGCCAGTACCGACGGTTTGCTGTCGAGGATTTTGCGCAGTTCAGCGATGTTCTTAACCGGCTGCTGGTTCGCTCCGATAATCACATCCCCTTTCTTCAGGCCGATACGGGCAGCCGGGCTGTTGGCTTTAACGTTGTCCACCGACACCCCTTTATCCTGGCCTTTGTTGCTCATGTCCGCACCTTCGATGCCGCTGAAGATGGTGCCGGCATCCACCTGATTCTGGCTGCTCTGCTGCAGTTCCAGATTCACATTAACCGGTTTACCTTCACGCAGCAGGCCCAGGGTCACTTTGCTGCCTACCGGCATGGAGCCCACTTCCGCACGCAATGCCGCGAAGCTGCTTACCGGTTTGCCGTTCAGGGTAGTGATGACATCCCCGGCCTTGATCCCCGCTTTCGCTGCGGAGGAGTTCGGCATGACCTGGCTGACAAACGCACCGCGCTGGGCATCAACCTTCATCGCTTTCGCCAGCTCGGAGTTCAGCTCGGTGCCCAGAATACCCAGCTCACCGCGTTTAACCTGGCCAAACTCAACCATTTGCGCCGTCAGGTTTTTCACCATGTTACTTGGGATCGCGAAGCCAATCCCGATGTTGCCGCCGTCCGGGGCGAGGATTGCGGTGTTAATCCCGATCAGCTCACCGTTCAGGTTGACCAGCGCGCCACCGGAGTTACCGCGGTTAATCGCCGCATCCGTCTGGATAAAGTTTTCGTAGTTTTCTGCGTTCAGACCGCTACGGCCAAGGGCAGAAACGATACCGGAGGTGACCGTCTCACCCAGACCAAACGGGTTACCGATAGCCACGGTATAATCCCCTACGCGCAGCGCGTCAGAGTCGGCGAGCTTAATCGCGGTCAGGTTTTTCGGATCCTGAATCTGAATCAGGGCGATATCAGAGCGAGGATCTTTCCCGACGATTTTGGCGTCGAGCTTACGCCCATCGCTCAGTTGAACCTTAATGCTGGTGGCGTTATCCACCACGTGGTTGTTGGTGACGACGTAGCCTTTGGCGGCATCGATGATGACACCGGAGCCCAGCGCCATAAACTTCTGCTGCTGGCCGCCGCCGTTACCGCCGCCATCGCCCTGACAGAATGGAGAGCTCTGGAACGGGGAACCGTCCTGGCAGAACGGCGAGTTATCGCCGAAGAACTGCTGGAAGTTACGTGGCATGCGTGGCGTGTTGACGGTGGTGCTGCCCTCGACATTGATACTGACCACCGATGGCATCACTTTTTCCAGCATCGGCGCCAGGCTTGGCATCTGCTGTGCAGTGGCGGCCGACGATACGGTCTCCGCTGCGCTAGCAGACAGTGGAGACAACGCTAATCCTAAACTCAGAGCCAGTGCACTCATTGCTAAAGTCATTGCTAAAGTGGTTTTTTTCATGTTTCTTAATCTCGATTTACAGGTCACGCACAATTGCTGTGTACATCAGATTCGTTTTGCTGGGCTTAGTTCCGGTATTAAGTTTCTGGAAAAAGTAAAAATTTATTGTCCGTCTTTACAAAACTCCTCTTTATTCCACCGCCATCAACTTGCGGTATTCATCCCATGCATATAAGTCCGTCATTCCGCTAATATAGTCCTGGATCAGCCGGCAGCGATAATAAAACTCCAGCACCGGCCAGTCCGCCTGCTGGCGATTTAATTTACCAATAGATTCCACATATGCCAGCCGATGGCGCGTCGAAAGTTTATGAAATAGCCGGGTCTCAATCGGAAAACGGCGTACCCGTTCCTTTTCAACCAGCTCACTAAAGTCGTCCACCGATAATTGCAGCAGCGGGCGATAGATCTCCAGCAGGCCAGTTATCACGCGATAGCCCTGTAATTCCAGCTGCTCGACATCCGGATGGCTGAACACGTGCCGCATCGCCACATTCTTATAGAGCTCAAGGAGTTGACTGAATCCACTGTCATCCTCAAGCAGCGCATGGTTAAATTCCCCGCGGTAGATCTGCTCAATATTGTCTATAAAACGCTCAGCCGCATAGGGCACCAGTTTATTAAGGGTATTGACGCGTAAATACATAAAGAACTGATCTTCGGTGCTGCGGCTGAGGGTGTTCGAACGTGACTTCTCCCAGGCGTTTTCGACAACCTGCGAAAACAATGAACCTTTTTCATGGTTACCCCAGGCATCATAAAGATGCTGATAAAGCCCCTCGACGGTGAATATTCTTTTTTCGACAGCATCTTCCAGATCGGCAACGCAATAGGAGATATCGTCTGCCGCTTCCATAATCCAGGTTAATGGAAAACGGCCATACTGCGGAAGGGAGAGCTCCTGACGCAGCCGCTCTATATACGCCTCTTCTGAGAAATAATAGCCCGGCTTTTTCATCAAATAATTGTGCGTCTCGGGGGGATCGCCCTGCCACCAGGCGGGACGGGTATATTTCAGAATGCATCCCACCTGTGCCCAGGTAAGGTTCATGCGCATCAGGGAGTGCACCATCCGGATGCCCTGCGCATTTCCCTCAAAGTGACACAAATCCTGGCGCACCTTACGACGAAGCGCGTTCAGCGCCTCCTCGCCTTCACGCAGCCGCAGATCCTGCACCACACAGCGATCGTCGCTCAGCGGCTGGCTTGCCGCATCGGCAGGGTACAGACGCTGGCGGAACCAGTCATTGATCGCCGCTTCGCCAAAATGACCAAAGGGGGGATTACCGATATCGTGCATCAGGCACGCCATCTCAACGATGCTTTCGAACGGCCCCGTCAGCTCGTCCAGGCCGTAGGTTGCCAGCAGGCGCTGCTCTTTGAGGCGGCTCAGGATCTCTTTGGCGATGTAGCGCCCCACCTGCTGAACCTCCAGCGAGTGGGTGAGCCGGGTACGCACAGCGGCGTTGCGTTCGAGCGGGAAGACCTGCGTTTTTTGCTGTAACCGCCGGATCGCCGGAGAGTTAATGATGCGCCCGCGGTCGCTTTCAAAGATGCGCAGGATCTCGTGTTCGCTCTTGTTCCCCTGCGGAGAGCGGTAGCGACGCTGCCAGTTAATCTTGGTGCGAAAATCGATTGGTTCCATGTGCTCCCCCGCGTGAGAATGCGTTTCCCCTTAACCGCATGATAGACTATGCATCTTAACAAGGCACATCGCGAGTAAATCTATGAAAATCGGTATTATTGGAGCAATGGAAGAAGAAGTTACGCTGCTGCGTGACAAAATTGAGAACCGTCAGACCCTCTCCCTGGGCGGTTGCGAAATTTACACTGGCACGCTGAACGGAACTGAAGTTGCTCTGCTGAAATCGGGTATCGGTAAAGTTTCCGCCGCGCTGGGCGCCACTCTGCTGCTGGAGCGCTGCAAGCCAGACGTGATCATCAACACCGGCTCTGCGGGCGGTCTTGCGCCAACCCTGAAAGTGGGCGACATCGTGGTCTCTGACGAAGCGCGCTACCATGACGCCGATGTGACCGCCTTTGGTTACGAGTATGGCCAGCTTCCGGGCTGCCCGGCAGGCTTCAAGGCCGATGAAAAACTGGTTGCTGCTGCGGAAAATTGCATCGCAGAGCTGAACCTGAACGCCGTGCGCGGCCTGATTGTCAGCGGCGACGCCTTTATCAACGGCTCCGTTAACCTGGCAAAAATCCGCCACAACTTCCCGCAGGCGATCGCCGTGGAAATGGAAGCGACCGCCATCGCGCACGTTTGTCATAACTTCAGCGTGCCGTTCGTCGTGGTTCGCGCCATCTCTGACGTTGCGGATCAGCAGTCCCACCTGAGCTTCGACGAGTTCCTCGTGGTTGCTGCCAAACAGTCCAGCCTGATGGTTGAGACGCTGGTGCAGAAACTGGCGCGTGGCTAAGCCGCTCAAAAGGGCGCTGCTTGCGCTGCTTCTGCTGACACCGGCGTGGCTTCTGGCCGCGCCGCGTGTAATTACCCTCTCCCCTGCCAATACCGAACTGGCGTTTGCCGCCGGGATCACCCCCGTCGGGGTCAGCAGTTATTCCGACTATCCTCCCGAAGCCGCTAACATTGAACAGGTCGCCACCTGGCAAGGCATAAATGTTGAACGCATCGTCGCGCTGAAGCCCGATCTGGTGCTGGCCTGGCGCGGCGGCAATGCCGAGCGTCAGGTCAACCAGCTCACCTCGCTCGGCATAAAAGTGCAGTGGATCGATGCCACCCGCATAGAACAGATTGCCCAGGCCCTGCGCGATCTCTCCTCCTGGAGCCCCAATCCGGCGCAGGCGCAACAGGCCGCGCAGCAGATGATGGCTGATTTTGCCGCCCTCAAGGCCACCTACGGCACACTGCCGAAAAAGCGGGTATTCATTCAGTTCGGGCAACAGCCGCTGTTCACCACCAGCCAGGGCTCTCTGCAACATCAGGTTGTTGAGCTGTGTGGCGGGGAAAATATCTTCGCGGCCAGCCGGGTTCCCTGGCCCCAGGTGAGCCGTGAGCAGGTACTGGCGCGCCAGCCTCAGGTGATTGTGGTGGGCGGTTCGGCGGGCGATATTCCTAAAATAGAACAGTACTGGCAAGGTCAGCTAAAAATACCCATGATTCCGCTGAACAGTGACTGGTTTGAGCGCGCGAGCCCGCGTATTATCCTCGCCGCAAAACAACTCTGCTCTGCGCTGTCGCAGAGCCACTAATTTCTCGAGGATTACGATGCTCGTTTACTGGCTGGATATTCTTGGCACAGCCGTTTTTGCGATTTCCGGCGTTCTGCTGGCCGGTAAGTTACGTATGGATCCGTTTGGCGTGCTGGTGTTAGGTGTGGTCACGGCCGTCGGCGGCGGAACGATCCGCGACATGGCGCTGGATCATGGCCCGGTATTCTGGGTCAAGGATCCCACCGACCTGGTGGTGGCCATGGTCACCTGCCTGTTAACCATCATTCTCGTCCGCCAGCCGCGCCGCCTGCCGAAATGGCTGCTGCCGGTGCTGGATGCGGTTGGCCTCGCGGTGTTTGTCGGGATTGGCGTTAACAAAGCCTTTATGGCTGGCACAGGCCCGATGGTGGCGATCTGCATGGGTGTGGTGACCGGCGTGGGCGGCGGTATTATCCGCGATATTCTGGCCCGCGAAGTGCCGATGATCCTGAGAACGGAAATCTACGCCACGGCCTGTATTCTGGGCGGGATCGTTCACGCTACGGCCTGGTATACCTTTCATGTTCCGCTGGAACAGGCGGCAATGCTGGGGATGGTGGTGACGCTGGCAATCAGACTGGCGGCGATCCGCTGGCACCTGAAGCTGCCGACATTTGCGCTGGATGATAACGGGCGTTCGTAAAACAAAAACGGTAACCTCAAGGTTACCGTTTTTAGTATGGCTGACGGGGTAGACGCACCCGCCCCTGTCATCAGATGCTGAACGAAGAACCACACCCGCAGGTGCTGGTTGCGTTCGGGTTGGTTACCACAAAGCGCGAACCTTCCAGACCTTCGGTATAATCAACAGAGCCACCGACCAGATACTGCAGGCTCATCGGGTCAACAACCAGCGCGACGCCCTGCTTCTCAATGGTCATGTCGCCATCGTTAACCTGATCGTCAAAGGTGAAGCCATACTGGAAGCCGCTGCAGCCGCCGCCGGTAATGTACACACGCAATTTCAGCTCCGGGTTGTCTTCATCGGAAATCAGGTCTTTTACTTTTTTGGCTGCTGCTTCGGTAAACTGCAACGGCAGCGCTACGTCATCACTCATCTTATGCTCCCATGAATACTGCTAGTGGGTAAAAATCACCCAATTCTTGTCGTCATTATCTAATACCCTGGTAATTCATTCAAGTATTCTGCTTCGCCAGGGTACGGGCAAGAATGGTGGAGTATAGCGGTTGTCCGCCGAGGAACTGGGCTAATAGTGTGGCCCCCAGGCAGGTAATGATCATTGGCAAAATGAGCTGGTAATTGTCGGTCATCTCCAGCACCAGCACAATGCCGGTCAGCGGCGCGCGCAACGAAGCCGCCAGCAGGGCCCCCATTCCGGCGATGGCAAAGGTACCGGCCTCAAGATGATACGCCGGGAAACCTGCGGCGGCGGCCATGCCAAAGGCCGTACCCAGCAACGTCCCCAACGCCAGCATCGGGGCAAAAATGCCGCCAGGGGCGCCGGAAGAGAAGCAGAGTACGGTGGTGATGACCCGCGAGATAAACATAAACAGCAGCAGGCCAATGCTGAAGTTACCCGCAGCCGCAATGGGGATCAGCCCAAAGCCACCCCCAGCCGCGTTGGGTTCGATAAAGCCCAGCACGCCGCACACGCCCCCCAGCAGGCCACCCACCAGCACCCAGCGGGTTGTATTGCCGCCGTGGATCCGCTGGAACATATCCTGAGCGCGAATAATAAGGGCATTAAACAGCGGGCCAACAATGCCAAAAATCATGCCGAGGATCAGATAGAGCCAGAGCGTATTGACCGGGGCGTTGGTCAACTTACCGACCTCAATGACCGCCCCTTCGCCATTGAAAAGCCGAAAAACAATGCTCGACATAATCACGCCGGTAAAGACCGCTTTAATCGAGATCAGGTTATAGCGAAACTGAGCGCGCATCTCTTCGATGATAAAGAGTATTCCCGCCAGCGGGGCATTAAACGCGGCGGAAAGCCCCGCGGCGGCACCGGTTGCCAGCAACGTATGGCGTGCTTCAGCACTGCGCATCCTGAACAGATCGCTGACCATACGGCCAACATTACCGCCCAGCTGTACGGTCGGCCCTTCCCGCCCGAGCACCATCCCCGCTCCAAGCGTCCCCATTCCGCCGATAAACTTAACGGGCAGTACACGCCACCAGCGGACCGGACGCAGCTCTTCGAGCGCCCCTTCTATCTCAGGGATCCCCGAGCCGCCCGCTTCCGGGGCGAATTTACGCACCAGAAAATAACCGACCATCGCAAGCAGGGCAGATAAGCCGAACGCCAGGATCCAGACTACCCCTTCACGATCGGCATAACCCGCAACGGTGCCAATGCGCCAGTTCAGTACGCCATTGACGGCCCTTTCGAACGCGACGCCCACCAGTCCGGCCAGCGTGCCGACAACGGCAGCGCCCAGCAAAATTGCCAGCGGCGTCTTGTCACGGTTGAGCAGCCGACGGATGCTGATACGGTATTGCGCGCGCGCAAATTGTTGTTCTTCAAATGAGGGGGAATCTGATTTCATTGCCTGTTAATTTTCGTCATACAAATCGCCGCAGGGATTTTACCAGAGACCACCCAGCCGTCTCCTGAAAATTGCTTAACAATTGTTAATGCATTACCAGGGTAAAAATTTCATAACCTTCCACGAATCACTTAGAATAGTGCGCTTAACCATTTTATACGAGCCAGGAATCACGCCATGAGTAAGTCTGAAACGCTTTACAGCGCTGCCCGCGAGCTAATCCCTGGCGGTGTTAACTCCCCGGTCCGTGCCTTTACCGGCGTGGGCGGTACACCGCTGTTTATTGAACGTGCCGATGGCGCCTATCTGTATGATGTGGATGGCAAAGCCTATATCGACTATGTCGGCTCATGGGGCCCGATGGTATTGGGACATAACCACCCGGCTATCCGTAACGCGGTCATCGAAGCGGCGGAGCGCGGTTTAAGTTTTGGCGCACCAACCGAGTTGGAAGTCAAAATGGCGGAGCTGGTGACTGAACTGGTCCCGACCATGGATATGGTGCGCATGGTGAACTCCGGTACCGAAGCGACCATGAGCGCCATCCGTCTGGCCCGTGGTTTTACCGGCCGTGACAAAATCATCAAATTTGAAGGTTGCTACCACGGTCATGCCGACTGTCTGCTGGTGAAAGCCGGTTCCGGCGCCCTGACTCTCGGCCAGCCGAACTCTCCGGGCGTACCGGCTGACTTCGCGAAGCACACCCTGACCTGCACCTATAACGACCTCGATTCGGTGCGTGCCGCCTTTGAACAGTATCCTCAGGAGATCGCCTGCATTATCGTTGAGCCAGTGGCGGGCAACATGAACTGCATTCCACCGCAGCCGGGCTTCCTGCAGGGCCTGCGTGCGCTGTGCGATGAGTTCGGCGCGCTGCTGATTATCGACGAAGTGATGACCGGCTTCCGCGTGGCGCTGGCGGGCGCCCAGTCTTATTACGACGTAGTGCCGGATCTCACCTGTCTGGGCAAAATCATCGGCGGCGGCATGCCGGTGGGCGCTTTTGGCGGCCGCAAAGAGGTGATGGATGCGCTGGCCCCAACCGGTCCGGTCTACCAGGCGGGCACCCTCTCCGGGAACCCAATTGCCATGGCAGCCGGTTTCGCCTGCCTGACCGAAGTGGCCCAGCCGGGGATCCACACCACCCTGACCGATCGCACCAGCCAGCTGGCAAACGGTCTGCTGGAAGCGGCGGAAGATGCGGGTATTCCGCTGGTGGTAAACCACGTGGGCGGCATGTTCGGGATCTTCTTCACCACGGCTAAAACCGTCACCTGTTATCAGGATGTGGTGCAGTGCGATGTTGAGCGCTTCAAGCGCTTCTTCCATCTGATGCTGGACGAGGGCGTTTACCTGGCGCCGTCGGCGTTTGAGGCGGGCTTTATGTCAGTTGCGCACAGCGAAGAGGATATCAACAAAACCATCGAGGCGGCGCGCCGGGTGTTTACGAAGCTCTGATGATGTTGTTTGCCGGGTGGCGCTAACGCTTACCCGGCCTACAAAACCCTCGAACCGTAGGCCGGGTAAGGCGAAGCCGCTACCCGGCATTTTTTTACCGGCTCTGCTTGCGCAGCAGATAGATAAAGTACGGCGCACCGATAAAGGTGGAGAGCAGCCCGGCCGGGATCTGATACGGGAACAGCACCATCCGGCCGCACCAGTCGGCGAACACCAGCACTATCCCTCCGATTAACGCCGACATCACAATGTGCGGCATCGTCCGACGGAAGCCCATCATCCGCGCGATGTGCGGCGCCATCAGCCCGATAAAACTCAGCGGGCCAATCGTCAGGGTCGCCGTCGCCGTCAGCGCTGCCGCCAGCAGCAGCAGGCCGATTCGCGAGCGGTTCAACGCCATGCCCACCGAACGCGCCGTGTCGCCCCCCAGCGGCAGCACCGTCAGCCAGCGACGGCAGAGCGGCACCAGCGCCAGCAGGACGATCATTGCCATCCCGGTGCTCATGACCTGTTCGGTCGTCGCATTATAGGTTGAGCCGGAAATCCAGGTCAGGATCTGCGCCATACGCGGATCGCCGCTGGCCTGCAGCATCATCAGCAGCATGGTGAAGGCGGTACTCAGCGCCATCCCCGCCAGCAGCATCCGGTGCGGCGAGAAGCCGCCGCGCCCGGCGGAGACCAGGATAATCAGCAGCGTCGCTGCGGCACCAAGGCTACCCGCAGGCATCAGCCAGCCGAAGGCATTACCCGGCACAAAGAAGAGCATCAGCACCACGCCGAACGCCGCACCGGAGCTGATCCCCAGCACTTCCGGGCTCGCCATAGGGTTACCGGTGAGACGCTGAATAATGCAACCCGCCACCGCCAGCATCACCCCGGCCATCAGGGCGGCAAAAATACGCGGCGCGCGCCACGGCAACAGTTCGTCGAGCATCGCTCCGCTCGCCCAGTGCCATCCCTGCGCATCCCGGCCAAACGCCATCGCCGCTATCACCGCCAGCAGCAGTACCGCGCCGCCAGCCAGGGCAAACCACAATACATGGTGGCGCTCGGCCTGCACTTTATCGCCCGCATTCATCGCCGGGGCGCTCATGCTGCGCAGACGCGGCAGCAGCCACAGCAGCAGCGGCGCGCCGATCAGGGCGGTTACAGAACCGGTGGAGACTTCCATCCACACCCGGGTCAGCCAGAGGATCACCTGGTCAGAGAGCCAGAGGATCAGCGCCCCAATCAGCGGGGCCAGTATCAGTCGGGAGAGCAAGCGCCGCGCCCCCAGCATTTTCGCCAGCAGCGGCGCGAACAGGCCGATAAAGCCGATGATGCCCACGGCATTCACCAGCAGAGCACTGATAACAATCGCCAGCGTCAGCGCTGCCAGACGCGCCAGCGACAACGCCAGCCCGAGGTTGCGCGCCACGCCATCATCCAGCCCCATCAGGGTGAGCGGACGCAGCAGCAGCAGAGTCAGCACCACGCCGCCGAGCAACTGCGGCCAGAGGCGCTGGACGATGCTCCAGTCGGTTTGCGTCAGCGTCCCGGTACTCCAGAGGAACATGCTTTGCAGCTGGTCATGATGGAAAATCACCAGCAGCTGGTTGATCGCGCCGCAGTAGAGACTCACCACCAGGCCTGCCAGGATCAGGGTGACCGGCGAGAGGCGTTTACCCCAGGCCACGCCAAAGACAATCGCCCCGACGACGCAAGCGCCCACCAGGGCGGCAAACTGCGCCGCCAGTACGCCCGGCAGCGCCCACAGGGTGATAATAGTCATCCCCAGCTGGGCGCCGGTCGCCACCCCCAGAGTGGTTGGCTCGGCGAGCGGGTTACGCAGCACCTGCTGGAACAGTACGCCCACCAGCCCGAGCCCGGCCCCCACCAGCAGCGAGATCGCCAGCCGCGGCAGCAGGCTGTAGTGGAACAGCATCTGTTGAATATTGTCGATATCCGGGGCGGCCAGCGCGCTGCCCCACTCGCTGCGCGGCAGCGCAATGCTCAGGTTCCACCAGGTTAAGCCCAGCGCAACGGCCAGCAGCAGCGCCATAAACAGCGCCGGGAAAAGGGCAATCCGTGACCTCATGCCTGGCCTCCCAGGGCGCTATCCAGCACGCGGGCAAAGTGCATCGCCGACAGCGTCGCGCCGTAGAACCACACCGCGGGAACGCGCTTCACGCGCTGCTGGCGAACAAACGGCATCGCCTGCCACAGCGGCGTCGCCATTAAGGTCTGCATTTCCCGTTCATTGCCGTGATCGAAGCAGAGCACATCCACATCCTTAAACGCCGCCAGACGGTCGATCCCGACGGCGGTACTGCCCCAGAAGGTCATCTCCCCTTCCCAGGCGTTTTTAATCCCATAGCGATCCAGCACTTCCTGGAACAGGCAGTTATTGCCAAACACCAGCATATGGCGGGCATCGAGCAGCGTCACCATCAGCAGCGGACGATCTCCACGACCGGCGAAGCGCGGCTTGAAACTGTCAATCACGCTGTCGAAATGATCGAGATGCTGGCGGGCCGCACTCTCCAGATTCAGGAGCTGCGCCATCTCGGTTAACGACTTGCGGGCGTTAGTCAGCGGCTTTTTCCCGTCGCTGAAGGCAAAACCCCGCCCCGGCGCAATGCGCGCCAGCTTCTCTTCTGACGGGCCATACCCGGCCGACCAGACCAGGTACGAGGGTTTCATCTGGGTGAGCAGTTCGAGGTTGGGCTCGGTACGCAGGCCGATGTCGATAACCGACGCCGGCAGCCGGGGCTCGTTCACCCACAGGGTGTAGTTGGGAATATCGGCCACGCCGTAAGGGGTCACGCCAAGCGCCAGCAGCAGCTCAACAGGAAGCCACTCCAGGGCCACAATGCGCTGCGGATCGATTGCCGCAGCCTGCGCCGTGTTCATTTTCCACAGCAGCGGCGAGAGGGCCATGGCCGTCAGCAGGCGGCGACGGCTAATCATAAAATCAGGCATCAGTAGACAAAGCTCACCGGTGCCGCTCCCGCAGGATGCGGCAGAATACCCATCGGAATGCCGTAAATGTTTTCCAGCGTCTCGCTGCGCATCAGCTCGGCAGGCGTGCCCTGGGCGATCATCTCCCCGCCGCGCAGCGCCACCAGGTAATCGCAGTAACGCGCCGCCATGTTGATGTCGTGCAGCACCGCAATCACCGTCAGCCCGCGCTGCTGGCTTAAGCGATGCACCAGCGCCAGCACATCCACCTGATGGGCGATATCGAGGGCCGATGTCGGCTCATCCAGCAGTAGACAACGGCTATCCTGGGCCACCAGCATGGCGATCCAGGCGCGCTGGCGCTCGCCGCCGGAGAGGCTATCCACCAGACGATGGGCCAACGGTTTTAACCCCACCAGCGCAATCGCCTCTTCCACTTTCTCGCGGTCGGCCACGCCAAAACGCCCCAGCGCGCCATGCCACGGATAACGCCCGATCGCCACCAGTTCGCGGACGGTCATACCCTCCGCCTGCGGCAGTTGCTGCGGCAGATAGGCCACCTTGCGGGCAAAGGCTTTGCTGTTCCAGCTCTCCAGCGGCTGTCCATCCAGCAGGATATCGCCCTCAGACGGCGGCTGATGGCGGCCAAGCATTTTCAGTAAGGTGGATTTGCCGGAGCCGTTATGGCCGATAAGGCCGGTCACCTGGCCTGCGGGGAAGGTCAGCGAAAGGGGATGCAGCAGCGTGCGTCCGGGAACGCGAAAGGAGACGCCATCGAGCGCAAAAGTGGTATCGGATTGCGGGTTGTTTTCCTGCATGTCAGCCAACTTAAGTAAAGAAAAGGGCACGAAAAACGTGCCCAAATTTAAAGGTTAGAAGCGGAAGGTCGCAGTCGCAACAACCTGGCGTTCTGCTCCCCAGAAGCAGCCATAGGTGTTGAAGCAGCTGGCGACGTATTCACGATCCAGCAGGTTGTTCACGTGCAGCGCCACGTTCGACCCCGCCATGCCAAAGCGCGCCAGATCGTAGCGCACCAGCGCATCCATCACCGCGTAGCTGCCCACCTTGAAGGAGTTCGCCGGATCGCCATAGCTGGAGCTGGAGAAGCGACCGCCGGTGCCCAGGGTCAGGCCAGAGAGTGCGCCATCGTAGAAGGTGTAATCCCCCCACAGGGAAGCCATATGCTCAGGCACCTGCGCCGGGGTGTTGCCTTTGTAGTTGGTGTCGGTGGTGTACTCCACGTCGGTGTAGGTGTAAGACCCCACCACGTTCACGCTGGCAGACAGCGCCGCTTTGGCTTCGATCTCCACGCCGCGGGCGCGGATCTCGCCGCCTTCAACCGAGAAGAACGAGCCCGCAGGATCGGCCATCAGGTTGTTGGTTTTGGTCAGCTGATACAGGGCACCGGTCAGAACGATCGGACGATCGCTCGGTACGTACTTCACGCCCACTTCGTACTGCTTGCCTTTAGAAGGTGCAAACGGCTTGCCTTGTGCGTCGGACTGGGAAGACGGCTCGAAGGATTCGCTGTAGCTGAAGTACGGGGTGACGCCATTATCAAACAGGTAGTTCACGCCGCCACGCCAGGTGAACTGATTGTCATCACGTGATGCCGTCGTGCCCGCGACGCGGTTAAACGAATCCTGCTCTGCCCAGTCGTAACGGCCACCCAGGGTGACCAGCACCTTATTCCACTGCGCCTGATCCTGCACGTAGAGACCGGTCTGCTGCTGTTTGTTCAGGAGCTGATACGGGCCGGAGTTATCCGGGTTTTTCGAGCCGAAATCGAAATCGCTATACACCGGGTTGTAGAGATCCAGCAGCGGGACGGAACCGTCATAGCCGAACCAGGCGTTGATGTCGTTACGCATGCGCATATAGTCAACGCCGGTCAGCAGGATATGGTCAACGTCGCCGGTGGCGAATTTGCTCTGCAGCTGGGTATCAACGGTGAAGTTTTGCAGCTTCTCATCGTCAACCACATATTTACGCGCCAGGTAATGGCCTTTGTCCGCAGGGGATAAGGCGTTACAGAGAGCGTTGCCACTGTTCGCCGCATCGGAGCAGACGCCGTAACCATAGACGCTGTTCTGCGAGGTTTTATTCTCGGCAAAACGCAGGTTCTGACGCACGGTGAAGGTGTCGTTGAATTCGTGATCGAAGCTATACCCGACCATCTTCTGGTTACGGGAGTAGGTATTGTTTTTCGCCCCTTCGTTGAAGTCGGTCGGCAGGCGATCGCCGTTTGGCAGCGGATCAACCGTGCCCTCTTTCGGCAACCAACCGTAGTAACCGGTCTCCGGTTCGTTCTGGAAATAGGAGAGGAAGGTGAAGTTGGTTTTATCAGACGGACGCCAGGAGAAGGATGGCGCAATGGTGTAACGCTGCTCTTCCGCACGCTCCTGCTGGGCGTTGTTAGAACGCGCCAGACCGGTCAGGCGATAAGAGTAAACCCCGTCGTCGTCCAGCGCATCGCTGAAGTCAAACCCGGTCTGGAACAGGCTGTCCGTCCCGACCTTAAACTGAACCTCTTTCAGCGGCTCGGTCAGTGGACGTTTGCTGACCATGTTCAGCAAACCACCCGGGCTGCTTTTGCCGTAGAGAACGGAGGTTGGGCCGCGCATCACTTCCGCGCGCTCAATCATATAAGGGTCAATTACCGCGTCGTTATAGAAGTTGCCCTGCATCTTCATGCCGTCGAGGTAGTTGTTCTGGCTTTGGCCATCGGCAGCAAAGCCACGAATAATCAGGTAGTCGTAAGTATTGGACGCGCCACGCGTACCGACTGCCACCCCTGGCGTATAGCTTAGTGCTTCTTTCACCGAGCGCGGCTGGTGCAGCGCCATCTCTTCCGCGGTCACCACGGAAATCGACTGCGGCACCTTCTCAATGGAGGTATCCGTCTTGGTGCCGGTAGCGGACTGGCGTGCCGCAATGGTCGCCGCCGGACCCCAGGCGCTCTCCTGCGGAGCAGGCGCTGCGGTGACGGTGATGGTTTCTTCTTTTTTAGGGGTTTCGGCAGCGTGAGCGTAAGCAGACATGCCGCTAACCGCTGTGGCTACAACAACTGCGATTTTACGCAGTGAAGATTGCATTGGCTGAGCAGTTTTTGAAAGCGCCATTGGTATATCTCTGATGAAAGCGTGAATGATAACGTAAACGAGAATTATTATTATGACCGCAGCATATTATGCGAAACATTCACGGCATAGCAAGTGATATGCGCCCCTACAGGAAATAAGGGTATAAGAATTAAACAATGGAAAATAGAGGGTTAATAAATGGAGATTTGAGTGTTGGAGGGATGTTTAATTGAGGTGAAAATTCCCTCTCCCGCAGGAGAGGGAATAGTGGTGAGTTAACCGCCGAACATATCCTTGATCCAGCCCGCGACACCGTCGCTCTCTTTCTTCTCGGGCTGCTGCTGCGGCTGCTGCTGTTGCGGCTGCGACTGCGGCTGAGAAGACTGATCAAACGGATTGCCCGATGGTTCCGGGGCAGCCTGCTGACACAGGGAGTCCGGGTTGCTGGTCCAGACCGGCACACGGCGCATCCCGCCGCCACACACAAAGTTGCCCGACTCATCCACGCCCATATCGACGATATCTTCCGGTGGCGTCAGGGTTAACGGCACCGGCGACTGGTTAGCCAGATAGCGCTGGTAGATAGACATCGCCCCGCTGGCGCCGTACAGCTTCGTCGGCTGGTTGTTATCGCGGCCAACCCAGGTGATCACCACTTCACGTCCATCGATACCCGCAAACCAGGTGTCGACGTTGTTATTGGTGGTCCCGGTTTTACCCGCCAGATGCAGGCCTGGGTACTTCGCTCCCAGCTGACGTCCGGTACCGCGCTGCACAACCTGCTGCATGGTCCAGAGGGTCATATAGGCAGCCTGCGCCGGTACGGCACGCTCCGCCTGCGGGAAGCTCTGGTACAGCGGAGTGCCGTCTTCGGCAATCACTGAACGCAGCGCAGAGAGCGGAGCACGGTTCCCGCCGCTGGCGATGGTCTGGAACGCCTGCGCCACTTCAATTGGCGTCAGGTTCAGGGCCCCCAGTAGCATGGCCGGAACCGGATGCAGCTGATCTTTCGGCACGCCCAGCTTCAGCCAGGTATCGGTGACTGCTGGCAGGCCAAGCGCCATCCCGAGGTTAACCGTCGGCACGTTCATGGAACGCGTCAGGGCATCCACCAGCATCACCTGGCCGCTGTACTGCTTATCGTCGTTCTGCGGCGACCAGACCTGGCCATTCGGCTGGCGCAGGGCAATCGGGGCATCGGCGATCCAGGTGTTGAGACGATACTGGTTCGGCTGGCTCAGAGCGGTGAGATAGGTCGCCGGTTTAGCCAGAGAGCCGATCGAGCGGCGTGCCTGCATGGCGCGGTTATAGCCCGCAAACTGCGGCTCTGCCCCGCCGACCATCGCCCGCACTTCGCCGGTGGTGCGATCGACCACCACCATCGCGGTCTCCAGATCGCTCAGCTTGCGCTGTTTTTTCAGCGCCGGAATGCCTTCCACCGCCGCCTTCTCAGCGGCATCCTGCGCCACGGAGTCAAAGGTGGTGAAGATCTTCACGCCGGAGAGATCTTTAACTTTATCGCCCAGTTTGGCCTGCAGCTCCTGACGCACCATCTGCATAAATGCAGGCTGCGGGGAGATGACGCCGCCGCGCGGCTGTACGCCTAACGGACGCGCGCTGAGCATGTCATACAGTTCCTGGTCGATCACCTGCTGCTGTTGCAGCAGACGCAGCACCAGATTACGCCGCTCCAGAGCCAGTTTCGGATTACGCCACGGGTTGTAGATAGACGCCCCTTTCACCATGCCCACCAGCAACGCCTGCTGGTCGAGGCTCAGCTCTTCCACCGGACGGCCAAAGTAGTAGAGGCTCGCCAGCGGGAAGCCGCGGATTTCATTGTCGCCGCTCTGACCGAGGTAGACCTCGTTCATATAGAGCTCAAGAATGCGGTCTTTGCTGTAGCGCGCATCCATCAGCACGGCCATGTAGGCTTCGTTGGCCTTACGCCAGTAGGAGCGTTCGCTGGAGAGGAACAGGTTCTTCACCAGCTGCTGGGTCAGGGTACTTGCCCCCTGCACCGTGCGTCCTGCGGTGAGGTTCGCCAGCACCGCACGACCAATGGAGTAGAGGCTGACGCCATCGTGCTCATAGAAGTGACGGTCCTCGGTCGCCAGCAGGGTATCCACCAGCAGATCCGGGAAGCCATTACGCGCAACAAAGAGGCGCTGCTCGCCGTTTGGCGAGGAGAGCATGGTGATCAGCCGCGGATCGAGACGGAAGAAACCGAACTGACGGTTGTTCTCCATGTTCTCAATGGTTTCCAGATGATCGCCGTCGAAGGTCAGACGCGCGCGCACCTGCCCTTCTTTGCTGTCCGGGAAGTCAAACGGACGGCGGATCATCTCAATGCTCTTCGCCTGCACCGTAAACTCGCCGGGACGGGTCATCTTCGTCACCTGGCGGTACTGGGTCGCCTCCAGCAGCTTGACCATCTCGTTCTTGCTGATGGACATATCCGGCTCAAGGTTAACCATCCGGCCATAGACCGCCGCCGGCAGCTGCCAGACTTTGCCGTCAATACGGCTGCGGATCTTCTGATCCAGATAGACACCATAGATCGCCAGCAGGATGAGGAAAACAATAAACAGCTTCAGCAGCAGCCAGAACCAGCCGCGCTTGCCACGAGGTTTACCTTTTTTGCCTTTTCCTTTACGTGGCGCAGGTGCGTCATCGTCATACTCATTATCAACATCGTCGTACTCTTCATCTCTGAGGCGTCGACGGCCTGCCTTTTCTTTTGCCGGACGGGCAGGTCTTCCTTTACGTCCAATTGGCTCGCGGTCATTCCCCGCCATGCTTTCTCTCCGCAACTATCAGGCGCAAAGGCCCGATTCTCTGGTCTTCCCCCTGATGGAGGAAGAAGAAATCTCTCAAATTTACCCTCTCAGAGGGTATTGCCGGGTGGCGCTACGAATACTTCTTCGTGCGTCGGGTCGGCGCGGTATTTGCCGGGTCGTCCGGCCAGACATGTTTGGGATAACGCCCTTTCATCTCTTTTTGCACCTCGCGGTAGCTGCCAGCCCAGAATGCACCCAAATCCCGGGTGATCTGCAGCGGACGCTGGGCCGGTGACAACAGCTCCAACACCAGCGGCACCCGCCCCTGCGCAATGGCAGGCGTGGTCGCCTCGCCAAACATCTCCTGCATGCGTACTGCCAGCGCCGGAGGATTATCTTCATGATAACGAATGGCTATCCGGCTGCCGGTGGGCACAGTGTAATGCCCCGGAAGCTCGGTATCCAGACGTTGGCGTAACGACCAGTCGGTTAAGTTCTGTAACGCCGCCTTAACATCCAGCGCTTTTAACGCGCGCAGGGAGTGTACGCCACTCATTTGCGGCAGTAACCAGTTTTCCAGATTTGCCAGCAGCGAGGCTTCGTCTACCGCGGGCCACGCGTACTCCGGCAACCACTGGGCCGCGCAGTGTAGGCGGAGCCGGTACTGCTCCGCCTCCGGGGTCCAGTTCAGTACGCTGAGCCCTTTATCGCGGATGCCGTTAAGCATCGCCTGATGCAGCTCCTCTTCCGAGGGCTTCGCCAGCGGCTTAACGCTCACCGTCAGGCGGCCAATCTGGGAACGCCGCAGCGCCTTCAGCGTGCCCTGCGCTTCATCCCACTCTACGGTGTCAGACTGTTCCACCAGGCCCGGAGAAGCGGCGATCAGAGTATCAATATCCACTGCTATGGCCTGCAGAATACGGGCATCCGGCGACTGGCTGCCCTGCAACAGCAGCGGGGCAATCAGCCACTCGTGACGGGTCATGGCGTCGTCGCTCTGCAGCATCGCGCCCATGCCGTTCGCCAGTTGATAGCGTCCATCAAGCCCACGGCGGCGGGCAATCCGGTCCGGAAAGGCCTTCGCCAGCAGCGCGGGCACCCGGTCGCTCTCCGGCGCCCCGCCCCGGCTGTTGAGGCGCGAACTTAACTGCCGGGCACGCTGCTGCCACTCCGGCTGATTGCGGGAAAAGGCCTGGGCCAGATCGCTGCTGGCGCCTCGCGGCGGCTGTTCAAGGATAGCCGCCAGCTTTGCCGCCGTCGCAATTTCGTCTTCGCCCACGGCGCTGGCCAGCATGGCCGCCAGCCGCGGATCGTTGCCGAGCGTTGCCATCTTCTGACCAAAGGCGGTGAGCTGCTCTCCCGCCAGCGCCCCAAGCTGCGTTAATAAGCGCCGGGCCGCCGCAAGGTTAGTCGCAGGCGGCAGATCCAGCCAGTTTAATTGCGAGGGCTCCCGGCAGCCCCACTGCAACAGCTCCATCAGCAGGCCGCTGAGATCGCTTTGCATAATTTCGGGTGTGCCCTGCGCCGCGGCGCGTTCTGCCTGTTCAAACGGCGTAAGATGCAGGCAGATACCCGGCTCCAGTCGCCCGGCACGCCCGGCGCGCTGGGTCATGGAGGCCTGGCTCACGCGCTGGGTCAACAGACGGGTCAGGCCGGTGCGCGGGTCGAAATTCGCCACCCGCTCCTGGGCGGAGTCCACCACCAGCCGGATGCCCTCGATGGTCAGGCTGGTTTCGGCAATATTGGTCGCCAGCACCACTTTGCGCTGCCCTGGCGGGGCTGGCAGGATCGCTTTACGCTGCTCGGCCAGCGGCAGCGCGCCATACAGCGGGCAGAGCACCACGTCATCACTTACGCGACGTGACAGCTGCTCCTGCACACGCTGGATCTCAATCACGCCGGGTAAGAACAGCAGCAGCGAGCCCGGCTCCTGGCGCAACAGTTCGGCGGTCGCCACCGCCACCGCCTCGTCGAAGCGCAGCTGCGTGGAGAGCGACTGATAGCGCCGCTCCACCGGAAACGTCCGGCCCTCAGACACAATGGTGGGTGCCTCCGGCAGCAGGCGCTGGAGCCGCTCGTTGTCCAGCGTCGCGGACATGATCAGCAGTTTGAGATCGTCCCGCAGCCCTTGCTGGACATCCAGCAGCAGTGCCAGCGCCAGATCCGCCTGCAAACTGCGCTCGTGGAACTCATCAAGGATCACCAGCCCCACGCCGTTAAGCTCCGGATCCTGCTGCAGCATCCGGGTGAGGATCCCCTCGGTGACCACCTCCAGCCGGGTGTTGACCCCCACGCAGGTTTCGGCGCGCATCCGGTAGCCGACCGTCTCGCCGGGCTTTTCCCCCAGCAGCTCCGCCAGGCGCTGCGCCACGTTGCGGGCCGCGAGCCTGCGCGGTTCGAGTAGGATAATTTTGCCGTTGATCGCCCCCTGGGCCAGGATCTGCAGCGGCAGCCAGGTCGATTTACCCGCACCGGTTGGCGCGTTCAGCAGCACCTGGGGGGCATGTTGTAAGGCGAGAAGGAGATCGGGAAGGACAGCGGCGACCGGCAACAAGGACACGAATGGCTCCAGAGGGTTAACTTTAGACGGCGTACATTGTAGCATCGCCACAATTCATTACCGAGTGCGCCGTATGTCCGAGTCAAAAAGGTTGTTTTTTGCCATTGAAATGCCTGCCCCGCTCCAGCGGCAGATCGTCCGCTGGCGCGCCGACCATTTTGCGCCGGAAGCGGGCCGTCCAGTGGCGGGCGGCAACCTGCACCTGACGTTGGCGTTTTTAGGGGATGTCAGCCCTGAGAAACAGCAGGCGCTGGCGGCAATGGCCAGACGCATCCGCCAGCCGGAGTTTACCCTGACGCTGGACGATGCCGGACAGTGGCTGCGCTCTCGCGTGGTCTGGCTGGGTACCCGTCAGCCGCCGCGGGGGTTATTACAGCTAGCCAGTATGTTGCGGGCCCAGGCGGCGCGCAGCGGCTGCTATCAAAGCCCACAGCCGTTTCATCCGCATATCACCCTACTGCGCGATGCCAGCCACGCCGTCGCCATTCCGCCACCGGGTTTTCACTGGTCGTTTGCGGTGAAAGATTTTGTCCTCTACGAGAGCCGTTTCGCAGGCGGGCGCACGCGCTACACGCCGCTCCAGCGCTGGACGCTTACCGAATAACAAGGAATTTGCATGCAGTTTACCCCTCCCCTACAACCCGCCACGCTGATACAACGCTATAAACGTTTTCTTGCCGACGTGGTAACGCCCAACGGTGAAACCCTGACCCTGCACTGCCCCAATACCGGGGCGATGACCGGCTGCGCCACGCCGGGGGATACCGTCTGGTACTCCACCTCCAGTAATATCAAACGTAAATATCCCCACACCTGGGAAATAACCCAGACCGCGGACGGAGAATATATTTGCGTCAATACGCTGCGAGCGAACCAGCTGGTCAAAGAGGCGATTAGTCTGGATTTTATTCCGGAACTGCGCGGCTATAACCTCTTAAAAAGCGAAGTAAAATATGGCAGCGAAAGCAGCAGAATCGATTTTATGTTGCAGGCAGATGATCGCCCTGAGTGCTATATTGAAGTGAAATCAGTGACGTTAGCTGAGAAAGATAACGGTTATTTCCCGGATGCGGTGACGCTGCGAGGGCAGAAGCACCTCCGGGAGCTCATGAGTGTAGCGGCGGCGGGCAAACGCGCCGTATTGTTATTTGCGGTATTGCACAGCGCAATTGGGCGATTTTCACCTGCTCGCCATATTGACCTTAAGTACGCGCAACTGTTGAATGAGGCACAAAAGCAGGGGGTAGAGGTTTTGGTGTATAAAGCTGAACTTTCTGCCGATAATATCACTCTGAGATCCGCTCTCCCCGCCACGTTATGAAAGGGGTTGAGCGTTGGCTAATAAGTATTCTGGTCGTGTGCGCAAATACGCTTTTCCTCACAGGCTTGTCAAGTGTTACGTTTAGATAATTGCCATACGGAAAAGCATCTGCTATTTATAGCGGCCTGATTTTTCCCCCAACACGGGGATCGATAGTGCGTGTTAAGGAGAAGCAACATGCAAGAAGGGCAAAACCGTAAAACATCGTCCCTGAGTATTCTCGCCATCGCTGGGGTGGAGCCGTATCAAGAGAAGCCGGGCGAAGAGTATATGAATGAAGCCCAGCTATCACACTTCAAGCGAATCCTTGAAGCATGGCGTAATCAACTCCGGGATGAAGTCGATCGCACCGTTACACATATGCAGGACGAAGCGGCTAACTTCCCGGATCCGGTAGACCGTGCCGCCCAGGAAGAAGAGTTCAGCCTCGAACTGCGTAACCGTGACCGCGAGCGCAAGCTGATCAAAAAGATTGAGAAAACGCTGAAAAAAGTCGAAGACGAAGATTTCGGCTTCTGCGAGTCCTGCGGTGTCGAAATCGGCATTCGTCGTCTGGAAGCCCGTCCGACAGCCGACCTGTGCATCGACTGTAAAACGCTGGCAGAAATCCGCGAAAAACAGATGGCCGGTTAATGCCAGCCCTGTTATGACGCTACCACAGGCGGGAGTTCTCTCCCGCCTGATTACTTTCTGCGCCGTGTAATTATGCCTGCTGACTATATTGGGCGCTTCGCGCCATCCCCCTCTGGCGAACTGCATTTCGGCTCGCTTATTGCCGCCCTTGGCAGCTATCTGCAAGCCCGTGCCCGGCAGGGTATCTGGCGCGTGCGGATTGAAGATATCGATCCTCCGCGTGAAGTTCCCGGTGCGGCAGAGTCCATTCTGCGGCAACTGGAACATTACGGCCTGCACTGGGACGGCGAAGTTCTCTGGCAATCCCAACGCCACGAGGCCTACCGGGAACGCCTGGCCTGGCTGCACGCCCAGGGCCTTTCCTATTACTGCACCTGCACCCGCGCCCGCATTCAGAGCGTCGGCGGCGTCTATGACGGCCACTGCCGCACCCTGCATCACGGCCCGGAAAATGCGGCGGTGCGCGTGATGCAACAGCATCCCGTCACCTGCTTTACCGACCGGTTACAGGGAGAGCTCCACGCCGATGCGCGCCTGGCGGGCGAGGATTTCATTATCCATCGGCGGGACGGGCTGTTTGCTTATAACCTGGCGGTGGTGGTGGATGACCATTTCCAGGGCGTAAGCGAAATTGTGCGCGGGGCCGACCTGATTGAACCTACCGTCCGGCAGATTTCGCTCTACCGGCTGTTTGGCTGGCCGGTTCCGGACTACATTCACCTGCCGCTGGTGGTGAATGAAAAAGGGATGAAACTCTCGAAACAGAATCATGCCCCCGCATTACCGACCGGCGATCCTCGCCCTGTTCTTATCAATGCTTTACAATTTCTAAACCAGGATGTAACAAATGAGTGGCAGGATCTGCGCACCGACGAATTGCTGGAAAAAGCGGTGGCCAACTGGTCGCTCATTCGCGTGCCGAAAATCCAGCATTCTCAAATGCGTCTCGCTGAGCTATGATTAGCCGCTATTTTTTGTCCTGAATTCTGAAACACACACTACCGAGGTGTACTATTTTTACCCGAGTCGCTAATTTTTGCCGTAAGGTGCTGAGCCGCGATGAGAGCATGGCGGATGACGTCATTGTTCAAAATACGATGTCGGTTATTCCGCGCGAACAGCATGCTATTTCCCGCAAAGATATCAGTGAAAACGCCCTTAAGGTGCTTTATCGCCTGAATAAAGCTGGCTATGAGGCGTATCTCGTTGGTGGCGGGGTGCGTGACCTGTTGCTGGGCAAAAAGCCGAAAGATTTTGACGTGACCACCAGCGCCACGCCTGAGCAGGTGCGGAAATTATTCCGCAACTGCCGTCTGGTTGGCCGCCGCTTCCGTCTTGCTCACGTGATGTTTGGGCCGGAGATCATCGAAGTGGCTACCTTCCGTGGTCATCACGAAGGCACGCCAACCGATCGCACCACCTCCCAGCGCGGCCAGAACGGTATGCTGCTGCGTGACAATATCTTTGGTTCTATCGAAGAAGATGCCCAGCGTCGCGATTTCACGATTAACAGCCTGTATTACAGCGTGGCTGACTTTACCGTCCGCGATTTCGTTGGTGGGGTGCCGGACCTGAAAGCGGGTCTGATTCGCCTGATCGGCAACCCGGAAACCCGCTACCGTGAAGATCCGGTGCGGATGCTGCGTGCCGTGCGTTTTGCCGCCAAGCTGGGTATGCACATCAGCCCGGAAACCGCCGAGCCGATCCCGCGCCTGGCGACGCTGATCAACGATGTGCCCCCGGCGCGTCTGTTTGAAGAGGCGCTGAAGCTGCTGCAGGCTGGTCACGGTTTTGCCACCTATCAGCTGCTGCGCGAATACAGCCTGTTCCAGCCCCTGTTCCCGACCATTACGCGCAACTTCACCGAAAAAGGTGACAGCGCGATGGAACGTATCATCGACCAGGTGCTGAAGAATACCGATAACCGCATTCAGAACGACATGCGCGTTAACCCGGCATTCCTCTTTGCGGCGATGTTCTGGTATCCGCTGCTGGAAACAGCGCAGAAGATTGCTCAGGAGAGCGGTCTGGCCTACTACGATGCCTTCGCCCTGGCTGCTAACGATGTGCTGGATGAAGCCTGCCGTTCGCTGGCGATCCCGAAACGCATTACCACGCTGGTGCGTGATATCTGGCAGCTTCAGCTGCGGATGTCCCGTCGTCAGGGTAAACGCGCATGGAAGTTAATGGAGCATCCAAAATTCCGTGCGGCTTACGATCTGATGGCCCTGCGTGCCGAAGCGGAGAACAACCGCGAGCTGCAGGCGCTGGTGCAGTGGTGGGGTGAGTTCCAGGTTTCTGCGCCACCGGCACAGAAGGACATGCTGACCGGTCTCGATGAAGAGCCGGCGCCGCGTCGCCGCCATCGTCGTCCACGTAAGCGTGCTCCACGCCGCGAAGGGGCCGCATGACGCTGGCCTATATCGCCATCGGCAGTAATCTGGCCTCTCCGCTGGAGCAGGTCAATGCTGCCGTCCAGGCGCTGGGCGACATTCCGCAGACCCGCGTTGTCGCCCTCTCCTCTTTCTATCGTACGCCTCCTCTGGGCCCGCAGGATCAGCCCGACTACCTCAACGCCGCCATTGCGCTGGAAACCGCCCTTAGCGCTGAGGCGCTGCTGGACAACACCCAGCGTATTGAGCTGCAGCAGGGGCGCGTGCGTAAAGAAGAACGCTGGGGACCGCGCACCCTCGATTTAGACATCATGCTGTTTGGTGATGCGGTGATTAACACCGAACGCCTGACCGTGCCGCATTACGACATGAAACGCCGCGGCTTTATGCTCTGGCCACTGTTCGAAATCGCCCCCGATCTGATCTTCCCCGACGGCGAAAGTCTCAGCGCCCTGCTGACGCAGCTTAACGCCGAAAAACCGGCCAACTGGTAACAGCAAATTTTAGTTGATTAACCACGAAATATTTGTGGTTAATCGGTTGCCTAAAATCATTGTTCCCCCGAATGTTACTGTTAGAATGCGCAAAGATTCGCTTTGGGCTATCAGGAAACAGTATGAAACCAACCACCATCGCCACCCTGCAGAAATGCAAACAGGACAAGCAGCGCTTCGCCACCATTACCGCCTATGACTACAGCTTCGCCAAACTCTTTGCCGAAGAGGGCATTAACGTCATGCTGGTCGGCGACTCGTTAGGGATGACGGTCCAGGGACATGACTCCACTCTGCCGGTAACGGTCGAGGATATTGCTTATCATACCCGGGCGGTTCGCCGCGGTGCGCCAGCCTGTCTGCTGCTCGCCGATCTGCCGTTTATGGCCTACGCCACGCCTGAGCAGGCGTTTGAGAGTGCCGCCACGGTGATGCGCGCCGGCGCCAACATGGTCAAAGTAGAAGGCGGTGCCTGGCTGGTTGAGACCGTGCGTATGCTCACCGAGCGCGCGGTGCCGGTCTGCGGCCATCTGGGATTAACCCCGCAGTCGGTCAATATCTTTGGCGGCTATAAGGTGCAAGGGCGCGGTGACGCCGCCCAGACGCTGCTTGATGATGCGCTGGCAATTGAAGCTGCGGGGGCACAGCTGCTGGTGCTGGAGTGCGTGCCGGTTGCACTGGCGAAACGTATTACCGAGGCGCTCTCCATTCCGGTGATCGGCATTGGCGCCGGTAACGTCACCGACGGCCAGATCCTGGTAATGCACGATGCCTTTGGCATTACCGGCGGGCATATCCCGAAATTTGCGAAGAATTTCCTTATCGACGCAGGCGACATGCGCGGCGCAGTCAGGCAGTATATTGCCGACGTTGAATCGGGTGTTTACCCGGGTGAAGAACACAGTTTCCAGTAAGGAGTCTTGTCGTGCTAATCATTGAAACTCTGCCGCTGCTGCGCCAGCACATTCGTCGCCTGCGCCAGGAAGGTAAACGTATCGCGCTGGTTCCCACCATGGGCAACCTGCATGAAGGCCACATGAAGCTGGTGGACGAAGCCAAAGCCCGCGCCGATGTGGTGGTGGTGAGCATTTTCGTTAACCCGATGCAGTTTGACCGCGCCGACGACCTGGCCCGCTATCCGCGCACGCTGCAGGAAGATTGCGAGAAGCTGAAAAAGCATCAGGTCGATTTCGTCTTCGCCCCGGCACCGAATGATGTTTATCCCAAGGGTACAGAAGAGACGACCTATGTGGACGTACCAGGCATCTCCACCATGCTGGAAGGCGCCAGCCGTCCGGGTCATTTCCGCGGCGTCTCCACCATCGTCAGCAAGCTCTTTAACCTTGTGCAGCCGGATATCGCCTGTTTCGGCGAGAAAGATTTCCAGCAGTTGGCACTGATCCGCAAGATGGTGGCCGACATGGGCTACGACATTGACATCGTTGGCGTGCCGATTGTGCGTGCCAAAGATGGCCTGGCGCTGAGCTCCCGCAACGGCTACCTCACCGCTGACCAGCGCAAAATCGCGCCGGGCCTGTATAAGGTGATGAGCGCGATGGTTGAAAAGCTGCAGCAGAAAGCCCTGAGCAGTGAAGAGATTATCGCCATTGCCGAACAGGAGCTGAATGACAAAGGTTTCCGGGCTGATGATATTCAGATCCGCGATGCCGATACGCTGCTGGAACTCTCTGCCACCAGCAAACGCGCGGTGATCCTGGTTGCTGCGTGGCTCGGTCAGGCGCGCCTCATTGACAACAGTGTCGTTGAACTGGCTCAGTAATGACTGGGCTGATAGATAGCTAATGGATTAGTTTCCCTTCCCACTTGCAGGCAAGTGGGTTACGAAGAAGAGTAAAGGTAACATCATGATTCGCAAAATGTTGCAAGGTAAGCTTCACCGTGTGAAGGTCACTCAGGCCGATCTGCACTATGAAGGCTCCTGCGCGATCGATCAGGATTTTCTCGACGCGGCGGGTATTCTTGAAAACGAAGCCATTGATATCTGGAACGTGAGTAACGGCAATCGTTTCTCAACCTATGCTATCGCGGCTGAACGGGGTTCTAAAATCATCTCCGTGAACGGCGCGGCAGCGCATTGCGCCAGCGTGGGTGATATCGTCATCATCGCCAGCTTTGTCATGATGTCCGATGAAGAAGCGCGCCGCTGGCAGCCTAAAGTTGCTTACTTTGAAGGGGATAACGACATGAAACGTATCGCGAAAGCGATTCCGGTTCAGGTTGCCTGATGCTACCCCTGCGGCTGATTGCTGATCAGCCGCGACATGGTCTCTAAAGAATCCGTTCTGAGAACGTACAAACGCTTTAACAGGAACGGATTATCTCCCGGCTTTACCTTGCCTTTTACCGTTGTCACCGCCAGATGAAACCCTGCATCATTCGCCGCTTTTACCGCGTTATCGTTGTAACCACCAAACGGGTAGGAGAGATACAGTACGTGCGGGTTAAACTGCGCTAGCGCGCGGCGGGAGTGTTTGAAATCCATCAGGATATTATGATAACTGCGGCTGAGCAGGATCGGATGGCGGTTATTGTCCACCCGGTGCAGGAAATGGGTATGCGACTGCACGTCAAAAACATCCTGAATCTCCCGCAGCTCGGAAATGCTCATAAACTGCAGCGTCTTTGGATCCCACTTCAGCGGATGCGCTTTGATCCGCGAGGAGATGATAAACGCCGTGGCGTGAAAACCGTACTGCCTGAGGATTGGCCAGGCATAGCGGCTGACCGATTTCAGGCCGTCGTCAAAGGTGATCACCACTGCCCTGGCGGGCAGGTTCATTTTGTTACGCACATAACCTTCGAGCTGATACAGGGTCAGCGTGGTGTAGCCCTGGTCGCGCAGCCAGGTCATCTGGTTGTTGAAGGCGCGCACGCTGGTGGTGGTTGAGGTATGGCGGAAACGGGTGTTCTCTTCATCGCGCAGGATATGGTGATAGGTTAACACCGGCAGGCCATTATCCTCCTGCGCATCCAGGCTGCTGACCCAGGCCAGGCGGTTAGCGATGCGGATCTGATACCACGTCTGATTCAGGCGATCCTTGAGTTTATTGAGGATCGGATAGCGCAGATTATCTGCCAGCGTACCGAACGGGGCGCTACCGGCGCTGGGCGCGTTGTAGACCGGCGTATCCTTCCACGTAATTAAATTCTGGTTGCTGAGCGGCTTGTTCAGATCGCCCAAGCTATCCTCCACCCGCTGTTTGCCCTGCACTTCGCCCAGATGCCCTTTGTCGATAAAACCGGTGCCAAAGCCAAACCGGAATTCATAGTAATCCGCCGGGGTGGGAGAAACGGCGATGATCTGCCCGGCGCGCACATTGCCGACGGTCACGACGCGGTTACCTACCTGCGCCCAGATGGTGGCATCTTCGGTGGTTTGCATATAACGGGCCGGAGCCCCTTGCGGGCTTAGCAGACTGGCAGAAGCGCCGCCGGAAACCAGCAGCAGAAGCAGAAGAAAAATACGCGAGAACATAGAGAGTTATTCAGTACGAAAATCGGACGACATTGTAGCAAAAGCGCCAGTAATACCAATGCTTAATATTTCTCCGGTCCATGCAGCAGAACGAAGGGCGGGTTTTTCTGCTGCTGGTGCCAAAGGCTGCTGACGTCCGGCGCGCCGCGGGCCACGATGGTGTTACGAAAGCTGGCGCTGTCGGTCGTTTCACGCAGGGGGTACATCATCTCCAGCAGCGGATAGCTTATCCCGGAGATCACTTCGCAATTCTCATGCTTATGGCTGAGCAGCGCTGCTGCGCGATAGGGCGCAGCGCCGGAGATGTCGGTCAGGAAGATCACCCCATCACCGCTGTCGGCATGGTGCTGGGCATCACATAACATACGGCTGAGCATATTGCAGCTTAAGCCGCGCCAGAAATTGACCACCTGGCACTGTACCAGCGGCCCAAAGCGAGCGGCAAGCCGATCCGCCATCAGCTGCGCGTGTTCTTCATGGCACGTTATTACCCAACCCAGCATCGTCACCTCTCATCAGAAAGGGGTAGTGTAGCGGGAGAGATAAGGTATGGGGGTGACGGTGGTCAATAAAGCGGCCCGGCAGCAGAACGCCGCCGGGCCTGATGGTTAGCTACGCAGCCCGCGTCCGCGCTGGATCAGGTTCCAGCACAGCAGATAGAAGGCAACGATAAAGATCACCAGCACGGCAACGGTGGTCACCAGCGGCACGTCGGAAATGCCGAGGAAACCAAAGCGGAAGCCGCTGATCATATAGACGATGGGGTTCAGGTGTGACAGCCCCTGCCAGAACGGCGGCAGCAGCGTCAGGGAGTAGAAGACCCCGCCGAGGTAGGTGAGCGGCGTCAGGACGAAGGTCGGGATCAGGCTGATATCGTCAAAGGTTTTGGCGAAAACCGCGTTCAGCAGCCCTGCCAGGGAGAACAGTATCGCCGTCAGCAGCAGCGTCAGGCCGACAAACAGCCAGGAGTGCACCTGGAACGGCACAAAGAACAGCGAAACGGCGGTGACCAGAATGCCGACGCACAGGCCGCGCGCGACCCCGCCCCCGACGTAACCGGCAATGATGACGTGGGTAGGCACCGGCGCCACCAACAGCTCTTCAATGTTGCGCTGGAACTTAGCGCTGAAGAACGACGACGCCACGTTGGCGTAGGCGTTGGTGATGACCGCCATCATGATCAGGCCCGGCACAATAAACTGCATGTAGGTAAAGCCGTGCATCTCGCCGATGCGCGAGCCAATCAGGTTGCCGAAGATAATAAAGTAGAGGGTCATGGTGATCACCGGCGGAACCAGGGTCTGGATCCAGATACGCATGAAACGATTGATCTCTTTGGCCCAGATACTTTTCAGCGCCACCCAGTAAAGCTGCATCATGCGCGATCTCCTTGTTTCTCATGGACCAGCGAGACGAACAGCTCTTCCAGTCGGTTTGCTTTGTTACGCATACTTAATACCTGAATCCCCTGCTCGCTCAGCTGGCTGAAGACGCTGTTGATCCCCTGCTCGCGCAGCACTTCCACTTCAAGCGTGGAGGTATCCACCAGACGGTACTGATAGCCTACCAGCTTCGGCAGCGGACTTTTTGCCGCCAGGTCGAGAATGAACGTCTCTGATTTCAGCTTGGAGAGCAGATCTTTCATTGAGGTGTTTTCCACCAGCTCGCCGTGCTGAATGATGCCGATATTGCGACAGAGCATCTCAGCCTCTTCCAGATAGTGGGTGGTGAGGATAATGGTGGTGCCTTTGTCGTTTAAGTCCTTCAAAAAGCTCCACATTGAGCGGCGAAGCTCGATATCCACCCCGGCGGTGGGTTCATCGAGGATCAGCAGCTTGGGCTCGTGCATCAGGGCGCGGGCAATCATCAGACGACGCTTCATGCCGCCGGACAACATCCGCGCACGTTCGTTGCGTTTTTCCCACAGATCAAGCTGCTTAAGATACTTTTCGCTGCGCGCGACCGCCTCTTTGCGCTCCACGCCGTAGTAACCCGCCTGGTTGACCACAATCTGTTGTACGGTCTCAAACGGATTGAAGTTAAACTCCTGCGGCACCAGCCCCAGCTGGCGTTTAGCGTTGACCACATCTTTCTCCAGGTCGTAGCCAAACACGCTCACCCGGCCGGAGGATTTGTTCACCAGCGAGCTGATGATACCGATGGTAGTGGATTTACCTGCCCCGTTAGGCCCCAGAAGCGCATAAAAATCACCGGCTTCTACTTTGAGATCTATCCCGCGCAGCGCCTGGACGCCGCCCGGATAGGTTTTTTTAAGTTGCTCAAGCTCAAGTGCAATCGCCATGAAATAAACTTACCTATAGTTCTGACACACGTTGTGTGGTTTCATTAAAAGTCGGGTTACCCTATAGTAGCGCAACGCAATCACTCGGTTACAGGCCGTTAGCCTCCATGAATGACATAGATACACTCATCAGCAATAACGCACTATGGTCAAAGATGCTGCTGGAAGAAGATTCCGGATTTTTTGAGAAACTGTCTCAGTCGCAGAAACCACGCTTTCTCTGGATTGGATGCTCCGACAGCCGCGTTCCGGCTGAACGTCTTACCGGCCTTGAACCTGGCGAACTCTTCGTTCACCGCAACGTTGCGAACCTGGTGATCCACACCGACCTGAACTGTCTCTCCGTGGTGCAGTATGCGGTAGATGTTCTGGAAGTCGAACACATCATCATTTGTGGTCACTACGGCTGCGGCGGCGTGCAGGCAGCGGTTGAAAACCCGGAACTGGGCCTTATCGACAACTGGCTACTGCACATTCGTGATATCTGGTTCAAACATAGCTCACTGCTGGGGCAAATGCCGCAGGAGCGCCGCCTGGACACCCTGTGCGAGCTGAACGTGATGGAACAGGTCTACAACCTCGGCCACTCCACCATTATGCAGTCGGCGTGGAAACGCGGGCAAAAAGTGACGATCCACGGCTGGGCGTATGGCATTCATGATGGCCTGCTGCGCGATCTGGAAGTGACCGCCACCAACCGGGAAACGCTGGAGCAGCGCTACCGTCAGGGTGTCTCTAACCTGACCCAGAAGCACGTTAACCACAAGTAAACGCAAAACGGCAACGCAAGTTGCCGTTTTTAGTCCGTAGGCCCGTTAAGCGTAGCGCCACCGGGCAATACCTACCTTACTCGTCCAGCAGCACCACTTTGCCGACATACGGCAGATGGCGATAGCGCTGCGCGTAGTCAATCCCGTAGCCCACCACAAATTCGTCCGGGATCGAGAAACCGACAAACTCCACGGGAACGTCCACTTCACGGCGGGTCGGTTTATCCAGCAGGGTACAAATCGCCAGCGATTTTGGGCCGCGCAGGCTGAGAATTTCGCGTACTTTTGACAGCGTGTTCCCGGAATCGATGATGTCTTCCACGATCAGAACATCTTTGCCGCGAATGTCTTCATCCAGATCTTTGAGAATTTTAACATCACGGGTGGTCGACATGCCGCTGCCATAGCTGGAGGCGGTCATAAAATCGACTTCATGGGAGACCTGCACTTCGCGGCAGAGATCGGCCATAAACATGAAGGAACCGCGTAACAGACCCACCAGCACCATCTCACTGCCGCTGTCTTTATAATGTTCGGTGATCTGACGACCGAGTTCGGCGATACGCGTTTTGATCTCCGCTTCAGGGATCATCACTTCAACAGTATGTTTCATTTTACTAACCGTATGATTTTATAACAAATTTCTCAATGCCTATGGATTCGCGTCCAGCATCGCTTCATAAGCCCTGAAGTATACCAGCAAATGGATCCTCCTGGCGCATGAGTTCACAAAAGCCATATTTGTGATTCCGATCACACTTGTTAAGTCCTATAATTAATTGCTACTAAATAATTAACAAACTTATCGAGTGTCTTTTATGGCGGAAACAAAAAATCAACATTCACGTTTACTCGTGAGGCTAACAGCCCTGTTCGCTGCATTTTGCGGACTGTATCTGTTAATCGGCGGGGTCTGGCTGATAGCCATTGGCGGCTCCTGGTACTACCCGGTGGCGGGTGTGGTTATGCTCGGCGTCACCCTGCTTCTCTGGCGCAGTAAACAATCGGCACTGTGGCTCTATGCGGCCCTGTTGCTGGCTACGATGATCTGGGGCGTATGGGAGGTCGGCTTCGACTTCTGGGCCCTGACCCCGCGTAGCGATATCCTGGTCTTCTTCGGTATCTGGCTGATCCTGCCTTTCGTCTGGCGTCGCCTGCTTGTGCGCTCCAGCGGTGCGGTTGCCGCTCTGGTCGTGGCGCTGCTGATTAGCGGTGGCATTCTGACCTGGGCTGGCTTTAACGATCCGCAGGAGGTGAAAGGCACCCTGAATGCGGAATCTACACCTGCGGCGGCGATCTCCGACGTGGCAGATGGTGACTGGCCTGCCTATGGCCGTAACCAGGAAGGTCAGCGTTACTCCCCGCTGAAGCAGATCAACGCGGACAACGTGAAAAACCTGAAAGAAGCCTGGGTATTCCGTACCGGCGATCTCAAGATGCCGAACGATCCGGGCGAACTGACCAACGAAGTGACCCCAATTAAAGTGGGCAACATGCTCTACCTGTGTACGGCGCACCAGCGTCTGTTCGCGCTTGACGCGGCCACCGGTAAAGAGAAATGGCACTTCGATCCGCAGCTGAAAACCAATAACCAGTTCCAGCACGTGACCTGCCGTGGCGTCTCTTACCACGAAGCGCGTGCCGATAACGCCAGCCCGGAGGTGATCGCCGACTGTCCGCGCCGCATCATGCTGCCGGTGAACGATGGTCGTCTGTTTGCCATTAACGCCGAAACCGGCAAGCTGTGCGAAACCTTTGCCAACAAAGGTGTGCTGAACCTGCAGACCAACATGCCGGATCAGACCCCGGGTCTGTATGAACCTACTTCACCGCCAATCATCACCGATAAAACTATCGTAATTGCCGGTTCGGTAACGGATAACTTCTCCGTTCGCGAAACCTCTGGCGTGATCCGCGGTTTTGACGTTAACACCGGTAAGCTGCTGTGGGCCTTCGATCCGGGTGCGAAAGATCCAAACGCTATCCCGTCGGATGAACACACCTTTACCTTTAACTCGCCAAACTCCTGGGCGCCAGCCGCCTATGACGCGAAGCTGGACCTGGTTTACCTGCCGATGGGCGTGACCACGCCAGATATCTGGGGTGGCAACCGCACGCCAGAGCAGGAGCGTTATGCCAGCTCTGTCCTGGCGCTGAATGCGACCACCGGTAAACTGGCATGGAGCTACCAGACCGTTCACCACGATCTGTGGGATATGGACATGCCGTCCCAGCCGACGCTGGCAGACATTACCGTCAACGGTAAAACCGTACCGGTGATCTACGCCCCGGCGAAGACAGGTAACATTTTTGTGCTGGACCGTCGTAACGGCGAGCTGGTCGTGCCGGCACCGGAAAAACCGGTTCCGCAGGGCGCGGCGAAAGGCGATTATGTCACCAAAACCCAGCCGTTCTCCGATCTGAGCTTCCGTCCGAAGAAAGATCTCAGCGGCGCGGACATGTGGGGCGCCACCATGTTCGACCAGCTGGTGTGCCGCGTGATGTTCCACCAGCTGCGCTATGAAGGCATCTTTACCCCACCATCCGAGCAGGGCACGCTGGTGTTCCCGGGTAACCTGGGAATGTTCGAATGGGGCGGTATCTCCGTTGACCCGAACCGTCAGGTGGCGATTGCCAACCCGATGGCGCTGCCGTTTGTCTCTAAACTGATCCCACGCGGCCCGGGCAACCCGATGGAACAGCCGAAAGATGCCCAGGGCACCGGTACAGAGTCCGGTATTCAGCCGCAGTACGGCGTGCCGTATGGCGTGACGCTGAACCCGTTCCTCTCTCCGTTTGGCCTGCCGTGTAAACAGCCTGCCTGGGGTTATATCTCTGCGCTGGATCTGAAAACCAACCAGGTCGTCTGGAAAAAACGTATTGGTACGCCACAGGACAGCATGCCGTTCCCGATGCCGATCCCGGTGCCGTTCAATATGGGTATGCCGATGCTGGGTGGTCCAATCTCCACCGCCGGTAACGTGCTATTTATCGCCGCCACCGCCGATAACTATCTGCGCGCTTACAACATGAGCAACGGTGAAAAACTGTGGCAGGGCCGTCTGCCTGCGGGTGGACAGGCCACACCGATGACCTATGAAGTGAATGGCAAGCAGTACGTTGTCATCTCTGCGGGGGGTCATGGTTCGTTTGGGACGAAGATGGGCGACTATATTGTCGCGTATGCGTTACCTGACGAAAGTAAGTAACTAAAAAGCCCGGTGGCGCTGCGCTTACCGGGCCTATGGGTACGCTATCCAGGCCGGGTAAGGCGACGCCGCCACCCGGCTTTTTTATACCGTGAATCCGAGCATCATCCCGGTATCTTCATGCTCTAACAGATGACAGTGCGCCATATAGGCATACTCTTTCGGCGCGTCATGATCGAACTTCACTAGCACCTCGCTTACCCCGCCCTCCACGCGCACCGTATCCTTCCAGCCCGCGCGATGCACCGCTGGCGCTTTGCCGTTTTCCGTGAGGATGCGGAACTGGGTGCCGTGAATATGGAACGGATGCAGCATCATGTCCCCTTCCCCGGAGATCACCCAACGTTCATACTGCCCTTTAGCGGCGGCAAACTGTGGCGTGTGCATATCGAAGGCTTTGCCGTTGATCCGGTTGCCGTTATGGAAATCGAACCCATGCATGCTGTGATCCATTCCCCCCATCTGACCATGATTCATATGGCCCTTCATCTGGCCGTGATGCATCCCCGCCATCGCCTGGTCGCCATACTTCTTCATTAACGCCTGCATGCCCATCATGTCGAGCATCGGGTCCATGGAGAGCTGGAGTTTGCGCTGGGTCAGTCCTTCCAGCGACGGCAGAGCGGGCAGCGTGGTCAGGGTGTCCGGCAATACGCCCGACGCGGTCACCAGCAGCGGCTGAATGCGCAGCACCGGCTGCGGTTTATCGAACGGCGCCACCGCCATCCCCATCTGGCTTACCGGCAGGGTTATCAGGTCAAAGGGCTTGCCGTCGCTGATGTCCACCAGCACCTCAAAACGCTCCCCCATCAGCATTGGCAGCTCGGTCACTTTTACCGGTTCAGCCAGCAGCCCGCCGTCGCTGGCGACGACATAGAGTGGACGCTTATCGCTGGCGGCGAAATTGAGCGAGCGGGCGTTACAGCCGTTGAGCAGGCGCAGGCGTAGCCACCCTTTCGGGGCATTGTGCTGCGGGTAGATCGCCCCGTTGGTCAGCAGCGTGTCGCCAAACCAGCCCACCGCGGCGCTCATCACATCCAGCTGATAATCAATTTGCCCGTCGGCGGTAAATTTCTTGTCCTGCACAATCACCGGAACATCGTCGATGCCCCACTGCTTTGGCAGGCGCAGCAGACGACTCTCATCATCCTCAATCAGTACCAGACCGGCTAACCCCATCGCCACCTGATGGCCGGTTTTGCCGTGCTGATGGGGATGAAACCAGCAGGTCGCCGCTCGCTGATCCGGAGTAAAGGTCACCGTCCGCTGGCCGCCGGGCTTAATGATGCCGTGCGGTCCGCCGTCTACCTCGCCCGGCACTTCCAGACCGTGCCAGTGGACGGTGGTCTCTTCGTTCAGGGTATTGTTGATGTTAACGGTCAGCGCTTTTCCCTTGCGTAGCTGAATGGCCGGGCCGAGCAGGTTGCCGTTGTAACCCCAGGTGGTGGCGTTGTGCCCACCAAAGGCGGTTTTCCCCGCCTGCACCACCAGATTCACCTGATTGCGTGCATCGGGAGCGAGTAAATTCGGGATCGGCAAAACGGGCCGCTCGGCGGCAAAAGCCGCGCGGCTCCAGAGGGGCAGCGCACTGGCGACGCCCAGTGCGGCAGAATATTTTAAAAAATCACGGCGTTGCATGTTCATCTCCTTATTCGCAGCAGTCAATCGCCTGAGCATAAACCCTCCCCTTGCCGGAAGGTCAAGAAAAGCCGCAATAATAAAGATCGTCGTGCCGACGGGAAGTGTGCTAACGTTGAATTTCCGTGACGTATTGGTAGAAGCAATGAAGACGTTTTTCCGAACAATTCTGTTCAGCACCCTGATGATTAGTTGCGCAAACAGCTATGCGCTGAGTGAAAATGAAGCCGAAGATATGGCGGATTTAACGGCGGTGTTCGTATTCCTGAAAAACGACTGCGGCTACCAGAATTTACCCAACGGTCAGATTCGCCGCGCCCTGGTCTTTTTTGCTCAACAGAACCAGTGGGATCTGAGCAACTACGACAGTTTTGACATGAAAACCCTCGGTGAAGACAGCTACCGCGATCTCAGCGGCATCGGCATTCCCACAGCAAAGAAATGTAAAGCCCTGGCTCGCGACTCGCTGAGCCTCCTTGCCTACGTTAAGTAAATCCCTACCCGATGCCCCTTTGCTGAATTTATGACCGTGCAACCACGGTCATAGTTAGCTATGATGTTGCCCCCGTTTTATGCGGGTGTTAACAAAGGAGGTATCATCCCATGGCCGAAAAAAATATGTGGCATGAAACGCTGCATGACCATTTTGGACAGTACTTTGCCATTGATAACGTGCTCTATCATGAGAAAACCGATCATCAGGATCTGATCATTTTCGAAAACGCGGCCTTTGGCCGGGTGATGGCGCTGGATGGCGTGGTGCAAACCACCGAGCGTGACGAGTTTATCTATCATGAAATGATGACCCACGTCCCGCTGCTGGCACACGGCAATGCGAAACATGTGCTGATCATCGGCGGCGGCGACGGCGCTATGCTGCGCGAAGTCTCCCGCCATAAATCCATTGAAAGCATCACCATGGTCGAGATTGATGCGGGCGTGGTCAGTTTCTGCCGCCAGTACCTGCCGAACCACAATGCTGGCAGCTACGACGATCCACGCTTTACGCTTGTGATCGATGACGGCGTCAATTTTGTTAACCAGACGACGCAGACCTTCGATGTGATCATCTCCGATTGCACCGATCCGATTGGTCCCGGTGAGAGTCTCTTTACCTCGGCCTTCTATGAAGGCTGCAAACGCTGCCTGAACCCTGGCGGTATCTTCGTTGCCCAGAACGGCGTCTGCTTCCTGCAGCAGGACGAGGCCATCGACAGCCACCGCAAGCTGAGCCACTACTTTACCGACGTCAGCTTCTACCAGGCGGCGATCCCGACCTATTACGGCGGTGTCATGACCTTTGCCTGGGCGACGGACAACGATGCCCTGCGCCATCTCTCCACCGGTATCATTCAGGCGCGCTTCCAGCAGGCGAATCTGACCTGCCGCTATTACAATCCGGCCGTCCATACCGCAGCCTTTGCCTTACCGCAATATTTGCACGATGCTCTGAGGGGGTGAACGAATTGAAAAAGCTGAAACTGCATGGCTTTAACAACCTGACCAAAAGCCTGAGTTTTTGTATTTACGATATCTGCTATGTAAAAACGGCGGAAGAGCGCGATGGTTATATCGCCTATATCGATGAACTCTATAACGCCAACCGACTGACCGAGATCCTGTCAGAAACCTGCTCTATCATTGGCGCCAATATCCTGAACATTGCGCGTCAGGATTATGAACCCCAGGGCGCCAGCGTCACCATTCTGGTCAGCGAGGAGCCCGTCGATCCCACCCTTATCGACCATACGGAGCACCCCGGTCCGCTGCCAGAAGCGGTGGTTGCCCATCTCGATAAAAGCCATATCTGCGTACATACCTACCCGGAGAGCCACCCTGAAGGCGGGCTGTGTACTTTCCGCGCCGATATTGAAGTGTCCACCTGCGGCGTGATCTCCCCGCTTAACGCGCTGAATTACTTAATTCATCAGCTTGAGTCCGATATCGTGACCATTGACTACCGCGTGCGCGGTTTTACCCGTGATATCAACGGCATGAAGCACTTTATCGACCATGAAATTAACTCCATTCAGAACTTCATGTCCGAAGACATGAAAGCGCTCTATGACATGATGGATGTGAACGTATATCAGGAGAATATCTTCCATACCAAGATGCTGCTGAAGGAGTTCGACCTGAAGCACTACATGTTCCATACCCGGCCGGAAGATTTAAGCGAAGATGAGCGCAAGGTCATTACTGACCTGCTGTGGAAAGAGATGCGCGAAATTTACTACGGCCGCAATATCGCGACCGTATAAGATGCGTCAGGAGCAGGGATGCTCCTGATACTATTTCTGCTTCACAAACTCGCGGTAGGCCGCCACCACCTGCAAGAAATCCTCTACGCCGCACAGCGACAGACTCTCTTCATCGTAGTAGCTCATCCCCTCTTCCATCTCGTCGCCGGAAAACTCCAGCTGATTGGCACGAACCATGACCTCTTCGCCATCCATCCACAGCGTGTATTCATGCCCGGCGCGTTGCCAGGATCGTTCACTGCCTTTGACCGTGCGCGCAGCCTGTTCCACTTCATCGAGCAGGCCCAGGTTCTCTTTCACTTCCTCGTTGAACCAGTGACCGACCACCTCGTGGCCCATCGACATCCGCACTTTCACCACACCGGTGATATCACGCAGAAATTCGTAATCCATAGTATTTTCCTCTGCAAAGCTCTTGCAGTAATTATCGCAGCAGCGGGGAAGAAAAAAAGCCGAACGGGTGGAAGGAATGAAAATAAAAAACCCACCGCGCGTGCGATGGGTTTGACAGACCCGGTAAGCGTCGAGCCACCGGGCAATGAGGCGTTGATTACACCGCCGTCTGGAAGATCACCCCGTCCGCTTTCTCGGTGTACTGAGAGAGCTGGTCGAAGTTCAGATAGCGATAGGTATCCACCGCGGTCTTATCTACCTGCGACACGAAGGTCTGGTACTCTTCCGGCGTTGGCAGTTTACCAATCAGCGCTGCTACCGCCGCCAGCTCCGCAGAGGCCAGGTAGACGTTTGCACCGGTACCTAAACGGTTCGGGAAGTTACGGGTAGAGGTGGAGACCACCGTCGCACCGTCAGCCACGCGCGCCTGGTTACCCATACAGAGGGAACAGCCAGGGATTTCGATACGCGCCCCGCTCTTACCAAACACGCTGTAGTAGCCCTCTTCCGTCAGCTGAGCCGCATCCATACGGGTTGGCGGCGCCACCCACAGACGGGTTGGCAGCTGGCCTTTGTGGGTATCCAGCAGTTTACCGGCAGCACGGAAGTGACCGATGTTGGTCATGCAGGAGCCGATGAACACTTCGTCGATCTTGTCGCCCTGAACGTCAGAGAGCAGACGCGCATCGTCCGGGTCGTTCGGCGCACAGAGGATTGGCTCTTTGATGTCAGCAAGGTCGATCTCGATCACCGCGGCATATTCTGCATCGGCGTCAGCTTCCAGCAACTGCGGATCTGCCAGCCATTTCTCCATGCCCTGAATACGACGCTCCAGGGTACGGCGGTCGCCGTAGCCTTCAGCAATCATCCACTTCAGCAGCACGATGTTGGAGGTCAGGTACTCGATAATCGGCTCTTTGTTGAGCTTGATGGTACAGCCCGCAGCGGAACGCTCGGCGGAGGCATCGGTCAGCTCGAACGCCTGCTCCACTTTCAGCTCCGGCAGACCTTCGATCTCCAGGATACGGCCAGAGAAGATGTTCTTTTTACCTTTCTTCTCAACGGTCAGCAGGCCCTGTTTGATGGCGTACAGCGGGATCGCATGCACCAGGTCGCGCAGGGTGATGCCCGGCTGCATTTTACCTTTGAAACGCACCAGCACCGATTCCGGCATGTCCAGCGGCATGACGCCGGTCGCGGCAGCAAAGGCCACCAGACCGGAGCCCGCCGGGAAGGAGATACCAATCGGGAAGCGGGTGTGGGAGTCACCACCGGTACCGACGGTATCCGGCAGCAGCATGCGGTTCAGCCAGGAGTGGATCACGCCGTCGCCCGGACGCAGGGAGACACCGCCGCGGTTCATAATGAAGTCTGGCAGCGTGTGGTGCGTGGTGACGTCAACCGGCTTCGGATAGGCCGCGGTGTGGCAGAAGGACTGCATCACCAGGTCAGACGAGAAGCCCAGGCACGCCAGGTCTTTCAGTTCGTCACGGGTCATTGGACCGGTGGTGTCCTGAGAGCCCACGGAGGTCATCTTCGGCTCGCAGTACGCACCCGGACGGATACCGGCTACGCCGCACGCGCGACCAACCATTTTCTGCGCCAGAGAGTAACCACGGTTGCTTTCCGCGACGTCTTTCGCCTGACGGAACACGTCTGAATGCGGCAGACCCAGCGCTTCACGCGCTTTGGTGGTCAGGCCACGACCGATGATCAGCGGGATACGGCCACCGGCACGCACTTCGTCAATCAGCACGTCGGTTTTCAGCTCGAAGCTCGCCAGCAGCTCGTTGGTTTCGTGGTTACGCACTTCGCCTTTGAACGGGTAAACGTCAATCACGTCGCCCATGTTCAGGTTAGAGACATCCACTTCAATTGGCAGTGCGCCCGCATCTTCCATGGTGTTGAAGAAGATAGGCGCGATTTTGCCGCCGAGGCACAGGCCACCACCGCGCTTGTTCGGCACGTGTGGGATATCATCACCCATGAACCACAGCACGGAGTTGGTCGCGGACTTACGGGAAGAGCCGGTACCGACTACGTCACCCACGTACGCCAGCGGGAAGCCTTTTTTCTGCAGGGCTTCGATCTGTTTGATCGGGCCGACAACGCCTGGCTGATCCGGCTCAATGCCTTCGCGGGCGTTTTTCAGCATCGCCAGGGCGTGCAGTGGGATATCCGGGCGTGACCACGCATCCGGTGCCGGAGAGAGGTCGTCGGTGTTGGTTTCGCCAGTCACCTTGAAGACGGTAACGGTCATTTTTTCTGCCAGCGCAGGGCGGCTCAGGAACCATTCGGCATCGGCCCAGGACTGCATCACCTGCTTCGCGTAGCTGTTGCCCGCTTTGGCTTTCTCTTCTACGTCGTAGAAGTTATCGAACATCAGCAGCGTGTGGGACAGGGCTTTGGCGGCGCCAGGCGCCAGCGTGTCGCTGTCCAGGGCATCAATCAGCGGATGAATGTTATAACCACCCTGCATGGTGCCGAGCAGTTCAATTGCTTTTTCAGGAGTAACCAGTGGGGACGTTGCTTCGCCTTTGGCAATCGCAGCAAGGAAACCGGCTTTTACGTAGGCAGCTTCATCTACGCCTGGCGGTACGCGGTTGATCAACAGATCTAACAGGAATTCTTCTTCGCCTTTGGGCGGATTCTTCAGCAGCTCGACGAGCGCGGCCATTTGGGTTGCATCTAACGGTTTGGGTACAATCCCCTCGGCGGCACGTTCTGCTACGTGCTTACGGTATTCTTCTAGCACGACGGTTCTCCTCGCTCTCATTGTCATATGCGGCGGGCGTTCTCTTCACGCTCCTGTGAGACAGCAGTTTGTAGGGTATATGCCCGATACCGCGTCGGGCAGCATAGCAGGATTTTCAGACAGTGTTAATCCGTTTACAAAAAAGCAACATTAAATTGTTTGCTGAATCGTTAAGCATGGTATAGCAGCGAGGCGGTACAAATTTCGGGCACAAAAAAAACCGCCCTGAGGCGGTTAGTTTGTTGCCTTGCGGTGGTAGCACACCGGGTTGGCAGATTTGCGGCAAAGTCCCAACGAGAAAGATTTTGCTACCAGGCCTGCTCATTTGCAACTCTGTCACTCACTTTTGCGTAGCGTTATCCAATTTCGGATGAAGCCGCATGTCATTGTCTCTTTCCGCTTCTGAGCAAAATATTAATCCGCTATTGTTTGTATCGGCCTGCTTCGCTGGTGTAGCAACCAGTCACCGGGCCCGGGAGCAGTTCCGTAACCTACGTGGCAAAGTCCCAATTTGCCTGGTTCTGCCTTTCCCGGTGGAGAATGAACCCGCGTAGCCTGCAAAGGAACGCACGCAATGGAGATGCGAATCTATGCGCTGATCGTTGTGACCGGTTTACTGCTTACCGCGCTGCACGATGGCTGGAGCATATCCGACATCACAGTGCTGTTTGTCATTAACCTCGGCAACTAGCTGCTGGCCGCTCGCAAGAGCGGCCATTTGAAACCCCGGCGCGTTTTTCGCTATCCGGTATAATCTGTGTAATAACTGCTCACACTCTTTATCCGGTCATTCGGCGCGGTTCCCAGTTTAAGTCAAAAAAGTCATCCCCGGGTGCATATACTCGCGACAACGTAAATGCCTCACGGCCTCGCTTTCGTCGGAGTCTTATTATGAAGTTGCCCTTTAAGCCACATCTGCTTGTTCTCCTGTGTAGCGCCGGGCTGTTAGCCGCATCTGGCGTCGTCTACGTAAATAGCCGCGCGCCGGAGACTGTCACTCAGCCACCACAGCCCGCGCCGACAGCGCAAGCTGCACCGGTGCCTGCTCCCACGCAGCCGGCCCCGGTGGTCTATACCGCCGCGCAAATCGACCAGTGGGTGGCGCCCATCGCCCTCTATCCCGACACCCTGCTGTCGCAGATTCTAATGGCGGCGACCTATCCGACGAACGTGATACAGGCGGCCCAGTGGTCCCGTGACAACCCACGTATGCAGGGAGATGCCGCGATACAGGCCGTTGCAGGGCAACCCTGGGATCCCAGCGTAAAATCGCTGGTCGCCTTCCCGCAGTTGATGTCGCTGATGGGCGAAAATCCGCCGTGGGTACAAAACCTGGGCGATGCGTTCCTCGCACAGCCGAAGGATGTAATGGACTCCGTTCAACGTCTGCGCTTGCTGGCGCAGCAAACCGGGGCATTACAATCGACGCCCCAGCAGACTGTCACCACCGTGACAAAACCTGCGCCCGCTAAAACCACCACCCGCGAGTCGGACACATATACCCCTCCGACAAACCCAACGGTGATCAAGATAGAATCGGCCGATCCGCAGGTGGTTTACGTCCCCACCTATAACCCTAATACCGTATACGGCACCTGGCCGAACACCGCCTATCCGCCGGTCTATTTGCCTCCTTCTCCCGGCGAGCAATTTACCAACAGCCTGGTTAAAGGGTTAGGCTTTAGCCTGGGGGTAGCAACAACCTACGCCATCTTCAGCAATATCGACTGGGACGACGACTGGGATCACCATCACCACGATGATGACTGGGATCATCACGGCGGCTATAACCGCAACGGTGATAATAATATCAATATCAATGTAAATAATTTCAATAAGATAAGTGGCGAACATCTGACTGACGCTAACCGCACCTGGCAGCATAACCCGGCCTACCGTGAGAACGTGCCCTATCCGACGAACCCGCTTAACAACCGTTTTCACGCCACAAATACGGTAACGGGGCTCAGTTCCACACAACAAAAACCGGTCAATCGCGATAGCCAGCGTCAGGCTGCCCTGAGCCAAATGGAGAAATCGACGGGCAAGACCTTCCCACAGACAGTCCATTCCGGAAACAGAGATACGCAGCGTCAGGTCTCGAATCAACAGTTAAAACAGCTATCTCAACGCAACAACTTCCGTGGCTACGATACCCAGCCGCACACCACACACAGAGCAACCATGCGGCATCAGGCGACAACCCAGGGACAAGAGAAACGGGTTTCACACCCTGCGCAACAGCGCAGCGTACACGCCATGCCAACCCGCGCAAATGCGCTAAGCGGCAACGACAGCCGTTCCGCCAGCTGGCAAGCGCAACAGCAGCGCGGGGCGCAGAGCAGACAGATAGCAGCCCAACATCAGCAGCTACGGCAGATGCCTGCCGGGCGGACTGAACACCGTGAATTCCGTCATCGTTAAGGGAGCCGACATGAAAAGCAAACTACTCTGTGGAATGGTGTTGTTCATGGTTTCGGCCACGACGATGGCGCAGCAATCCTTCAACACGCCCGACCAGGCGACCGATGCCCTGGCAAGCGCCATCCGGGAGCAAAATGAAAGCGCCATGAATAATCTGCTGGGGGATAACTGGCGCGATTTTCTGCCACCTGAAGGGGTCGAGCCTGATGCCGTCGATCGCTTCCTGCGTGACTGGAAAGTCCGGCACAATACGATCATCGAGGGTAATACGGCACATCTTGTGGTAGGAAACAGCGACTGGCAGCTGCCGATCCCGGTTGTCAAAACCGCTGCTGGCTGGCAATTCGACATCAAGGAGGGGGCCGAAGCGATCCTGACCCGCGAGATTGGACGCAACGAGCTGGCAGCCATCGAAGCGCTGCATGCCTATGTGGATGCGCAGGAGCGCTATTACGCGCTTACCACGCACTATGCGCAGAAGATTGTCAGCAGCGAGGGCAAAAAAGATGGCCTCTACTGGCCTGTGCAGCCTGGCGAAGCGCCCAGCCCGCTCGGCCCGGCCTTCAGCCCGAAAGAGCCTGGTCAGGGGTATCACGGCTATCGCTTCCGCATTCTGCCGGACAGTCAATCAGGCTTTGCGATGATCGCCTGGCCAGTGAGCTACGGCGAGACCGGGGTAATGAGCTTTATGATCAACGGCGACGATCGGGTCTGGCAGGCGAATCTGGGCGAGAAGTCAGCGGAGGAAGCGAAAGCGATCCCGACGTATAACCCGGACGATCGCTGGCAGCAGGTCGCGCAGTAAGTTTTCAGAATAAAAAAAAGCGGCTCAGGAGCCGCTTTTTTCATGCCGGAAGAAAATTATTTCTTCTTCGCTTTCGCGTTTGGCAGGTCGGTGATGCTGCCTTCAAACACTTCTGCCGCCAGGCCAACAGACTCGTGCAGAGTCGGGTGAGCGTGGATGGTCAGCGCGATGTCTTCAGCGTCACAGCCCATCTCGATCGCCAGACCGATCTCACCCAGCAGCTCGCCGCCGTTGGTGCCGACAATCGCACCACCGATCACACGGTGAGTCTCTTTGTCGAAGATCAGTTTGGTCATACCGTCTGCGCAGTCGGAAGCGATAGCACGGCCAGAAGCAGCCCACGGGAAGGTGGCGGTTTCGTAGCTGATGCCTTTCTCTTTCGCTTCTTTCTCGGTCAGACCGACCCATGCCACTTCTGGCTCGGTGTAGGCGATAGATGGGATCACTTTCGGGTCGAAGTAGTGCTTCATACCGGCGATAACTTCTGCGGCAACGTGGCCTTCGTGAACACCTTTGTGCGCCAGCATTGGCTGACCGACGATATCGCCGATAGCAAAGATGTGCGGCACGTTAGTGCGCAGCTGCTTGTCAACGCGGATGAAGCCACGGTCGTCAACTTCTACGCCCGCTGCACCTGCATTGAGGTTTTTACCGTTCGGCACACGACCGATTGCCACCAGCACCGCGTCGTAACGCTGCGCTTCAGCAGGGGCTTTTTTGCCTTCCATGGAAACGTAAATACCGTCTTCTTTCGCTTCAACGGCAGTCACTTTGGTTTCCAGCATCAGGTTGAATTTCTTGCTGATGCGTTTGGTGAAGACCTTAACGATGTCTTTGTCAGCAGCCGGGATAACCTGGTCGAACATTTCAACCACGTCAATATCTGAACCCAGCGCATGGTATACGGTGCCCATTTCCAGACCGATGATACCACCGCCCATAACCAGCAGGCGTTTTGGTACTTCTTTCAGCTCCAGCGCATCGGTGGAGTCCCACACGCGCGGATCTTCATGTGGAATGAATGGCAGTTCGATCGGACGGGAGCCCGCCGCGATGATCGCGTTGTCGAAGTTGATCACGGTTTTGCCGTTTTCGCCTTCCACTTCCAGGGTGTTGGCCCCGGTGAATTTACCCAGACCGTTAACCACTTTCACTTTACGGCCTTTAGCCATACCTGCCAGGCCACCGGTCAGCTGAGTGATAACTTTCTCTTTCCAGGTACGAATCTTGTCGATATCGGTTTTCGGCTCGCCGAAGACGATACCGTGTTCAGCCAGCGCTTTGGCTTCTTCGATAACTTTCGCTACGTGCAGCAGCGCTTTAGAAGGGATACAGCCGACGTTCAGACAAACACCACCGAGGGTGTTGTAACGTTCTACGATGACGGTTTCCAGACCTAAATCCGCGGCACGGAATGCTGCGGAATAACCTGCCGGGCCTGCCCCAAGTACTACGACCTGAGTTTTGATTTCTGTGCTCATCATGACCTCTTAATTTATACCCGTCGTCCACCGGGTCGTTCTATCCGCTCGCATTTTACAAAATTGTTAACAATTTTGAAACAACAAACGGCTCACGAATTTTGCTTTCGCCAATAACCTTATGAACTGCATAAGATTACCAGAAAAAAGCCGGCCGTCAGGCCGGCTTTTCGATTACATCACCAGGCGGCGAATGTCGCTCAGCATGTTGTTGATGATGGTGATAAAGCGCGCACCATCAGCACCGTCGATCACGCGGTGGTCGAAGGAGAGAGAGATTGGCATCATCAGACGCGGCACAAACTCTTTACCATTCCACACTGGCTCCATCGCAGACTTGGAGACACCAAGGATCGCCACTTCCGGCGCGTTCACGATCGGCGCAAAGTGGGTGGTACCCAGGCCGCCGATGCTGGAGATGGTGAAGCAGCCGCCCTGCATTTCGCCGGCAGTCAGCTTACCATCACGCGCTTTCTTGGAGATGGTGGTCAGTTCACGGGACAGCTCGGTAACGCTCTTCTTGTTCACGTCTTTAAAGACCGGAACAACCAGACCGTTTGGCGTATCAACCGCAACACCGATGTTGATGTATTTCTTCAGCGTCAGCTTCTGGCCATCTTCGGACAGGGAGCTGTTGAAGCGTGGCATCTGTTCCAGAGCCGCAGCAACCGCCTTCATGATGAAGACCACTGGGGTGAATTTCACGTCCAGTTTACGCTTCTCAGCTTCGGCGTTCTGCTGTTTACGGAACGCTTCCAGATCGGTGATATCGGTTTTGTCGAAGTGGGTAACGTGCGGGATCATCACCCAGTTACGGCTCAGGTTAGCACCAGAGATTTTCTGGATACGGCCCAGTTCCACTTCTTCGATTTCGCCGAACTTGCTGAAGTCCACTTTCGGCCAAGGCAGCATGCCCGGGATACCGCCACCGGTGGCAGCAGCAGGTGCCGCTTCAGCGCGTTTAACCGCTTCTTTCACGTAAGCCTGAACGTCTTCGCGCAGGATACGACCTTTACGGCCAGTTCCTTTCACTTTCGCCAGGTTCACACCGAATTCGCGCGCCAGGCGACGAATCAGCGGGGTAGCGTGGACATAAGCGTCGTTCTCAGCGAACTCAGATTTGCCTTCCGCTTTAGCAGCCGGAGCCGCAGCAGGTTTAGCCGCCTGAGCCGGTGCAGCAGCAGGTGCTGGCGCAGCAGCGGCAGCCGGAGCAGAAGCAGGCGCAGCGCCTTCCACTTCGAAGACCATGATCAGGGAGCCGGTAGAGACTTTGTCGCCGGTGCTGATTTTGATCTCTTTAACGGTACCGGCGAATGGCGCAGGCACTTCCATAGAAGCCTTGTCGCCTTCAACGGTGATCAGTGACTGTTCAGCGGCAACTTTGTCGCCCACTTTCACCATCACTTCGGTAACTTCAACTTCGTCACCACCGATGTCCGGTACGTTAACTTCTTTCGCACCGCCAGCCGCAGCTGGAGCAGCCGCAGGTGCCGGAGCAGCAGCCTGAGCAGGCGCGGCAGCAGGTGCAGCACCCGCCACTTCGAAGACCATGATCAGGGAGCCAGTAGAGACTTTGTCACCGGTGTTGATCTTGATCTCTTTAACGGTACCGGCGAACGGCGCCGGGACTTCCATAGAGGCTTTGTCGCCTTCTACGGTGATCAGAGACTGCTCAGCCGCAACGGTATCGCCCACTTTCACCAGGATCTCAGTGACTTCAACTTCGTCACCGCCGATGTCAGGCACGTTGACTTCTTTCGCGCTCGCGGCAGCTGCTGGAGCAGCGGCGGCCGGAGCAGCTTCTTTCTTCTCTTCCTGCGCAGGTGCAGCAGCTGCTGCACCGTCGGCGGAATCGAAAATCATGATCAGTTTGCCCGTCTCGGTTTTATCGCCAACAGAGACTTTGATCTCTTTAACGATGCCAGCCTGAGGAGATGGGACTTCCATAGAGGCTTTGTCGCCTTCTACGGTGATCAGCGACTGTTCAGCTTCAACTTTGTCGCCTACTTTGACCAGGATCTCGGTGATTTCAACTTCATCAGCCCCGATGTCCGGTACATTGATTTCGATAGCCATTATTCTTTTACCTCTTACGCCAGACGCGGGTTAACTTTTTCTGCATCGATGTTGAATTTGGTAATTGCGTCCGCAACCACTTTCTTATCGATTTCGCCACGTTTAGCCAGTTCGCCCAGGGCTGCTACAACCACGTAAGAAGCATCAACTTCGAAGTGGTGACGCAGGTTTTCGCGGCTGTCAGAACGACCGAAGCCGTCAGTACCCAGTACGCGATAATCATCAGCTGGAACGTAAGTACGAACCTGCTCTGCGAACAGTTTCATGTAGTCAGTAGATGCTACGGCCGGAGCGTCGTTCATCACCTGAGCGATGTACGGAACGCGCGGAGTTTCCAGCGGGTGCAGCATGTTCCAGCGCTCACAATCCTGGCCATCACGCGCCAGTTCAGTGAAGGAGGTTACGCTGTACACGTCGGAGCCCACACCGTAGTCTTTCGCCAGGATCTGCGCTGCTTCACGAACGTGACGCAGGATAGAACCGGAGCCCAGCAGCTGAACTTTACCTTTGCTACCTTCAACGGTTTCGAGTTTATAGATACCTTTACGGATACCTTCCTCGGCACCTTCCGGCATGGCCGGCATGTGGTAGTTTTCGTTCAGGGTGGTGATGTAGTAGTAAATGTTCTCTTGCGCTTCACCGTACATGCGCTGCAGACCGTCATGCATGATGACTGCCACTTCGTACGCGTAGGACGGATCGTAAGAGATACAGTTCGGGATAGTCAGAGACTGAATGTGGCTGTGACCATCTTCGTGCTGCAAACCTTCGCCGTTCAGGGTCGTACGACCGGAAGTACCACCGATCAGGAAGCCGCGAGCCTGCTGGTCGCCTGCCTGCCAGCACAGGTCGCCGATACGCTGGAACCCGAACATGGAGTAGTAGATGTAGAACGGGATCATCGGCAGGTTGTTGGTGCTGTAAGAGGTCGCAGCAGCCAGCCAGGATGCGCCTGCGCCCAGCTCGTTGATACCTTCCTGCAGGATCTGGCCTTTCTCGTCTTCTTTGTAGTATGCAACCTGCTCACGGTCCTGCGGGGTGTACTGCTGGCCGTTCGGGCTGTAGATACCGATCTGACGGAACAGACCTTCCATACCGAAGGTACGCGCTTCGTCCGCGATGATTGGTACCAGACGATCTTTGATCGACTTGTTCTTCAGCATCACGTTCAGGGCACGCACGAAGGCGATAGTGGTAGAGATCTCTTTGTTCTGCTCTTCCAGCAGCTGAGAGAAGTCTTCCAGCGCTGGCAGTTCCAGTTTCTCAGTGAAGTTCACCTGACGGGACGGCAGGTAGCCGTTCAGTTTCTGACGCTGAGCGTGCAGATAGGTGTGCTCTTCAGAACCTTCCGGGAAGGTGATGTAGGAGAGGTTTTCAACCTGCTCGTCGGTCACTGGAACGTTGAAACGGTCGCGGATATAACGCACGCCGTCCATGTTCATTTTCTTAACCTGGTGCGCGATGTTTTTACCTTCGGCAGTGTCACCCATGCCATAACCTTTAACGGTATGAGCCAGGATTACGGTTGCTTTGCCTTTGGTTTCCTGCGCTTTTTTCAGTGCAGCGTAGACTTTCTTCGGATCGTGACCACCACGGTTCAGGGCCCAGATCTGCTCGTCAGTCCAGTCTGCAACCAGCGCTGCGGTCTCAGGATATTTACCGAAGAAGTGCTCACGAACATAGGCACCATCTTTGGATTTGAAGGTCTGGTAGTCACCGTCAACGGTTTCGTTCATCAGCTGGATCAGCTTACCGCTGGTATCTTTACGCAGCAGCTCGTCCCAACGACCGCCCCACATCACTTTGATAACGTTCCAGCCAGCACCTGCGAAGATGCCTTCCAGTTCGTTGATGATCTTGCCGTTACCGGTTACCGGACCATCCAGACGCTGCAGGTTACAGTTGATGATGAAGCAGAGGTTGTCCAGCTTCTCACGGGTCGCGATGGTGATCGCGCCTTTGGATTCTGGCTCATCCATTTCGCCGTCGCCCAGGAAGGCGTAAACGGTCTGCTGAGAGGTATCTTTCAGGCCACGGTGTTCCAGATATTTCAGGAATTTAGCCTGGTAGATCGCACCGATTGGGCCCAGACCCATGGAAACGGTCGGGAACTGCCAGAATTCTGGCATCAGTTTCGGGTGCGGATAAGAAGAGAGACCTTTACCGTGAACTTCCTGACGGAAGTTGTTCATCTGCTCTTCAGTCAGACGACCTTCCAGGAAGGCACGTGCGTAGACGCCCGGAGAGATGTGACCCTGGAAGTAAACCAGGTCGCCGCCATCTTTTTCAGTGCGCGCGCGGAAGAAGTGGTTAAAGCACACTTCATAAACGGTTGCAGAGGACTGGAAGGATGCCATGTGGCCACCCAGCTCCAGATCTTTTTTGGATGCGCGCAGAACGGTCATGATGGCGTTCCAGCGGATTGCAGAACGGATACGGCGTTCCAGATCCAGATTGCCCGGGTATTCCGGTTCGTCTTCAACGGCAATCGTGTTTACGTAGTTGTTAGCCCCTGCACCTGCAGCTACTTTCACGCCGCCTTTGCGGGCTTCAGAAAGCATCTGTTCAATCAGATACTGAGCGCGCTCAACACCTTCTTCACGGATGACCGATTCGATCGCCTGTTGCCAGTCGCGAGTTTCGATCGGATCCACGTCATTTTGGAGACGTTCTGACATGGGGGTATTCCTTATCTATCTAATACGTTGATTTGTCTGGAACCTGTCCCATTGCATTTTCGCCAGAAAACGCAATAAGACAGGTTCTGCGTTTAGTTGCCGCGCTCTAAAAAACTGGCGCTTAATCCTTTCGTTGCTGTATGCGGCGTAATGAACGTTCGCGACGCGACTGTTCACGACTGCGGTCCAGCAAGATTTCCTCAATGAAAGCCAGGTGACGGTGCGACGCTTCACGCGCCTGCTCCGGCTCCCCGGCCATTATCGCCTCGAATATTCGGGTGCGATGGTTGCTGACCAGCGGAAGCATCTCCCGGCGGGCATACAACAATTCAAAATTCTGACGAACGTTCTGGGCAAGCATTGGCTCCATGCAGCGTAGCAGATGGAGGAGCACCACGTTGTGGGCCGCTTCAGTGACGGCGATTTGATACTGGACGACGGCGTCGGACTCGGCGTCGAGATCGCCGGATTCCTGAGCCCGTTCGATGGCCTGATGCAGTTCGCGGATACGCTCGCGATCGGCATCATTGCTGCGCAGCGCCGCGTAATAAGCCGCGATGCCTTCAAGCGCGTGACGGGTCTCAAGCAGATCAAACTGGGATTCTGGGTGGTCGGAGAGCAGCTCCACTAGCGGGTCGCTGAAACTCTGCCACAGGCTGTTTTGCACAAAGGTTCCGCCACCCTGGCGACGAAGCAGCAGGCCCTTGGCTTCAAGGCGTTGGATCGCCTCACGCAGCGAGGGACGGGAAACGTCGAACTGTTTAGCCAGTTCGCGTTCAGGTGGTAGTTTTTCACCGGGGCGCAGGGTCCCCTCAAGGATCAAAAACTCCAGCTGCTGCTCAATCACATCGGATAATTTTGGTTGGCGAATTTTGCTGTAGGCCATATTCCCTGTCTTACGCCTTTTTGCCCGGAGTCAATTGGTCTTACCAATTTCATGTTCGTATCGCTAAAGTAACAAAGTATTCACCTTGTGTCCATATTGGTTTTGATTGAAATCATTAAACCCTGCTTATTTTAACAACCTTACAGAAATAACGTTTCAAAAGTGTAACTCTGCACAAATGAATTGATTACCCCGAAAGAGGCAGTTTTAACTTTATTGAAACGGTGAAAAGTGCGATATGAACCGATTTAGCGGAGTAAAAAATGAAAATCTGCCCACTTATGGCGCATTTTTATTCTATAGGTTGATAAAGGGACTTAAACGGGACGATTTACAAATGCTTTCTTTTTATTCGAACTCGCTTTCTCCTCGCATAAAGCAGGTGCATTCGCCGTCGCTTACCACTATTCTTCCGAATACGGAAGACACAGCCGGTTATTTCAGCCAATTGAACCGTAAACTAATAAATACATGAAATGGAATTTCATAATTACACACGCCAGAGCGTGAACATAACAACCACACACGAGGTTTTATAATGGAAGGTCAACAGCACGGCGATCAGCTAAAGCGCGGCCTTAAAAACCGCCATATCCAGCTTATTGCCCTCGGTGGTGCGATCGGTACCGGCCTGTTTCTGGGTAGCGCATCGGTTATTCAGTCTGCCGGGCCGGGTATTATTCTGGGCTATGCCATTGCCGGTTTTATCGCATTCCTTATTATGCGTCAGTTAGGTGAGATGGTGGTCGAAGAGCCGGTAGCCGGTTCCTTCAGCCATTTTGCTTATAAATACTGGGGCAGTTTTGCCGGCTTCGCGTCCGGCTGGAACTACTGGGTACTCTATGTTCTTGTCGCGATGGCGGAACTGACCGCAGTCGGTAAATATATCCAGTTCTGGTGGCCTGAAATCCCAACCTGGGCCTCAGCGGCGGTCTTCTTTGTGGTCATCAACGCCATTAACCTGACCAACGTGAAAGTGTTCGGCGAGATGGAGTTCTGGTTCGCCATTATTAAAGTTATTGCCGTTGTGGCGATGATTCTGTTCGGCGGCTGGCTGCTCTTCAGCGGCAATGGCGGCCCGCAGGCAAGCGTCAGCAACCTGTGGGATCAGGGCGGCTTCCTGCCGCACGGCATGACCGGGCTGGTGATGATGATGGCGATCATCATGTTCTCCTCCGGGGGGCTGGAGCTGGTAGGTATCACCGCCGCAGAAGCAGAGAACCCGGAGCAGAGCATCCCGAAAGCGACCAACCAGGTTATCTACCGTATCCTGATCTTCTATGTGGGCTCGCTGGCCGTGCTGCTCTCCCTGCTGCCGTGGACCCGCGTCACCGCAGATACCAGCCCGTTTGTCCTCATCTTCCACGAGCTGGGCGACACTTTCGTGGCGAACGCGCTGAACGTAGTAGTACTGACCGCGGCGCTGTCGGTTTACAACAGCTGCGTCTACTGCAACAGCCGTATGCTGTTCGGCCTGGCCCAGCAGGGTAACGCCCCGAAAGCGCTGCTCTCGGTTGATAAACGTGGCGTACCGGTAAACACCATTATCGTGTCGGCTATTGTGACGGCCCTGTGCGTGCTGATTAACTACCTGGCACCGGAATCGGCCTTCGGCCTGCTGATGGCGCTAGTGGTTTCTGCCCTGGTGATCAACTGGGCGATGATTAGCCTGGCACACATGAAGTTCCGTCGTACCAAGCAGCAGCAAGGCGTGAAAACGCGTTTCCCTGCCCTGCTCTACCCGCTGGGTAACTGGATTTGCCTGCTGTTCATGGCCGCCGTACTGGTTATCATGCTGATGACCCCAGGCATGGCCATTTCGGTCTACCTGATCCCGGTATGGATTGTGATCCTCGGGGTGGGCTACATGTGTAAGCAGAAAAATGCTAAAACGGTAAAAGCGCACTAATCCTCTCCCCTCTGTGTCCTCCCGGGCGCAGAGGGTTGTTACCTTCCTCACACTTTCCCGTCAACAGCAATTTTATCCATATCAGCGACGTTATACTGCAACGCATATTTTCCTTTGCCAGCGAATAATTCTCTCCATACCGCTACTCGGAGAAACGTCGATGGATAACAATAAATTATCAGTGAAAGAAAAGATCGGCTATGGGATGGGTGATGCCGGGTGCAACATCATCTTTGGCGCCATCATGTTGTTTGTGAATTATTTTTATACGGATATCTTTGGCCTGGCACCCGCCCTGGTGGGCGTACTGCTGCTCTCGGTACGCGTCATTGATGCCGTTACCGACCCGATTATGGGTGCTATTGCCGACCGTACCCGCAGTAAGTATGGGCGATTTCGTCCATGGCTGCTGTGGATCGCCTTCCCCTATGCGCTGTTCAGCATCCTGATGTTCACCACCCCGGAGTGGACCTACAACAGCAAAGTTATCTATGCCTTCGTTACCTACTTCCTGCTCTCTCTGACCTATACGGCGATTAATATTCCTTACTGCTCGTTGGGCGGGGTGATCACCAACGATCCTAAAGAGCGTGTTGCCTGCCAGTCCTACCGCTTTGTGCTGGTAGGTATTGCCACGCTGCTGCTGTCGCTGACGCTGCTGCCGATGGCCGACTGGTTCGGCGGCGAGGACAAAGCCAAAGGTTATCAGATGGCCATGACCGTGCTGGCGCTGATTGGCACCTGCATGTTCCTGTTCTGCTTCGCCACGGTGCGCGAGCGTGTGCGCCCGGCGGTACAGACCCATGACGAACTGAAAAACGATCTGAAAGATGTCTGGAAGAACGACCAGTGGGTGCGCATCCTGCTGCTGACCCTGTGTAACGTCTGCCCTGGCTTTATCCGCATGGCGGCCACCATGTATTACGTCACCTGGGTGATGGGCCAAAGCACCCACTTCGCGACCCTGTTTATCAGCCTGGGGGTGGTGGGCATGATGCTCGGCAGCGTTATGGCAAAAGTGCTGACCGACCGCTGGTGTAAACTGAAGGTCTTCTTCTGGACCAACATCGCGCTGGCGATCTTCTCCTGCGCCTTCTATTTCTTCGATCCAAAAGCCACCGTGACCATTGTGGTGCTCTACTTCCTGCTGAACATCCTGCACCAGATCCCATCCCCGCTGCACTGGTCCCTGATGGCCGACGTGGATGACTACGGCGAATGGAAAACCGGGAAACGTATTACCGGGATCAGCTTCTCCGGCAACATCTTCTTCCTCAAGCTGGGGCTGGCCATTGCCGGTGCCATGGTGGGCTTCCTGCTCTCCTGGTACGGTTATGATGCAGGCGCAAAAGCGCAAAGCGCGGACGCCATCAACGGCATCGTCCTGCTCTTTACCGTTATTCCTGGCATCGGATATCTCATTACCGCTGGCGTGGTACGTCTGCTGAAAGTTGACCGTGAGACGATGAAGCGGATCCAGGAAGATTTGGAGAAGCGTCGCAATAACTACCGCGAGCTGAATGACTATCAGGAACTCAAAGCCGCTGAATAAGGAAAGCCGAATGCAAACCTGGCCAAACCCGTTTATTGAACAACGCGCTGACCCGTACATTCTTCATCATGAAGGACAGTACTATTTTATCGCCTCGGTTCCGGAGTATGACCGGCTGGCGATCCGCCGCGCCGACTCGCTGGAAGGGCTGCGCAGCGCGAAAGAGGTCGTGGTCTGGCGCAAGCCCGACAGCGGCCCGATGGGTAATCTGATCTGGGCGCCGGAACTGCACGCTATCGACGGCAAATGGTACATCTACTTCGCGGCTGCCCACACTCAGGCGCTGGACGAGCTGGGCATGTTCCAGCACCGGATGTATGCCCTGGAGTGCACCGACAGCGACCCGCTCACCGGCAAGTGGGTAGAGAAGGGGCAGATCAAAACGCACTTTGATACCTTTGCGCTGGATGCCACCACCTTTGTCCATCAGGGTAAACGCTGGTATCTCTGGGCGCAAAAAGCCCCGGATATCACCGGTAACTCAAACCTTTATCTGTGCGAAATGGAAAACCCATGGACGCTCAAAGGCGACCCGGTGATGCTCAGCAAACCGGAATATGACTGGGAGTGCCGCGGTTTCTGGGTCAACGAAGGTCCGGCGGTGCTGTTCCACGGCGATCGGCTGTTTATCAGCTACTCCGCCAGCGCCACCGATGAGAACTACTGCATGGGACTGCTGTGGATCGACCTCAATGCTGACCCACGTAACCCGGCGAACTGGCATAAATCCCCGCAGCCGGTGTTCACCACCAGCTACGAGAACCGCCAGTACGGACCGGGTCATAACAGCTTTACCCAAACGCCGAAGGGGGAAGACGTGCTGGTTTACCATGCACGCAACTACACCGAAATCGAAGGCGATCCGCTGTACGATCCAAACCGCCACACCCGCCTGAAAACCGTACGCTGGAACGAAAACGGGATGCCCGATTTCGGCATCCCGTCAGCTGATACAGTCTGAAGCCTGCGGCGCGCTGGTTTAGATCAGCGTGCCGTAAATGGTCAGCAGCGCCACAATCACCACCACCACAAAAGAGGTTTTCTTAGCCATCGAAACGGCCGCTTTCGGCGTTGCGATCTTATCCGTGTGCGGCTCGCGGGCCAGGGAGAACTGGGCCAGACGTGTTAACACCAGATATTGCGAGGTGTGGCGATCGCCCAGCGAGGCGAACCATGCCGGCAGGGCTTTCTCGCCGTGGCCGATCAGGGCATACACCACGCCGAACAGCCGCACCGGCAGCCAGTCCACAACGTGCAGGATCGCATCGATACCGGACTGTAACCGCTCGTACGGGGTCAGATAACGTGCCAGCCAGCTCTGCCAGGCGCGTAAAAACGCATAGCCCATCAGCAGAACCGGGCCCCACGCGCCGCCCACCACAAACCAGAACAATGGCGCCAGATAGAAGCGGAAGTTAATCCACAGCAGCGCATTCTGCAGTTCGCGTAAAAACTCGCGCTCATCGCACTCCGGCGGTACGCCGTGGATTAAGGTCAGCTCGCTGGCCATCGCCCCACGGGCATGGGCGTCACCGTTAGTGGCCGCTTTCAGATAGGCATGGTAGTGCAAACGCACCTTGCCCGCGCCAATACAGAGCACACCGAGCAGGATCCACACCACCAGCAGCGGCACGTTGAAGAAGAGGCCATACAGCGACCGCAGCAGCAGGAATACCACCACCATCACGCCCGCCGTCATCAGCAGTGTGCGAAGCATGGAAAAGTGGCGGATGCGACGAAACAGCACTTCCATCCGATGGTCCAGATGCCAGTGCTCGCCCAGCTTAAACAAACGCTCGGCAATCAACACCAGCAGCATGGTAAATAACGTCATGTCATCTCCTTTTCTGACAGGGCGGTAAGCAGAGTTTTGAATCGTTCCCAGTCAAACGCCGGGCCGGGATCGGTCTTGCGCTGCGGCGCAATATCGCTGTGACCAGTCACGTTGTGGGCGATAGCCGGGTAGAGTGAAATCAGCGTGCGCGTTACTGCAGCCAGTTGCTGATATTGGGCATCGGTGTAGGGCAGCGTATCTGTCCCTTCGAGCTCAATACCGATGGAAAAATCGTTGCAGCGTTCACGCCCCTGATACTGAGAAACGCCCGCATGCCAGGCGCGTTTATCGAAAGGAACATACTGGACGATCTCGCCGTCACGACGAATCAGACAATGGGCAGAAACGCGCAGGTGGGCAATTTCTGCGAAAAAGGGGTGAGCATCGGGATCGATTGTCCCGGTGAATAACGCGTCAATCCACGGGCCGCCGAACTCGCCGGGCGGCAGGCTGATGTTATGCACCACCAGCAGCGACGGGGTTTCACCCTCCGGGCGGCAATCGTGGTGTGGCGAAGGAACACGCCGAGCCTCCACCAGCCAGCCATGTTCTGAGTGCATGCAGGATCTCCTTATATATGGTGCTGATTCCCGGTTCAGAGTAGCATGTTTCAATCTTATGATTCGTTACCAATTTGGAGTTTTAACATGCCGCCACGCCGCTACAACCCCGACCACAGACGTAACGTACTGCTGGAACGTATAAATATGGATATTCCAGCAAGCGTCGCCAATGCGCTGCGCGAAGATCTGGGTGGAGACGTCAATGCTGACAACGACATTACCGCCCAGCTGCTGGCGGAAGATGCCCGTTCCCATGCGGTTGTCATCACCCGTGAAGATGGCGTTTTCTGTGGCAAACGTTGGGTGGAAGAGGTCTTTACGCAACTGGCCGGGGACGGCGTTCAGGTGACGTGGCATGTCGAAGATGGCGACAGCATTGTGGCTAACCAGCCGCTCTTTGAACTTGAAGGGCCGTCGCGCGTCCTGCTCACCGGTGAACGCACCGCGCTGAACTTTGTCCAGACGCTCTCGGGCGTGGCAAGCGAAGTGCGCCGCTACGTCAACCTGCTGGAAGGCACAAACACCCAGCTGCTGGATACGCGCAAAACCCTTCCCGGCCTGCGTACCGCGCTGAAATATGCCGTGCTGTGCGGCGGCGGCGCCAACCATCGCCTGGGGTTGTCCGATGCCTTCCTGATCAAAGAGAACCACATTATCGCCTCCGGCTCCGTTCGCCAGGCGGTGGAAAAAGCCTTCTGGCTGCATCCGGATGTGCCGGTCGAAGTTGAAGTAGAAAGCCTGCAGGAGCTGGAAGACGCGCTGAAAGCGGGTGCCGACATCATCATGCTGGATAACTTCGAAACTGAGCAGATGCGTGAAGCCGTGAAGCGTACCAATGGTCAGGCCCGCCTGGAGGTCTCTGGCAACGTGACGCGTGAAACCTTACGTGAATTTGCCGAAACCGGCGTCGACTTCATCTCCGTTGGCGCACTGACTAAACACATTCGTGCCCTCGACCTGTCGATGCGCTTTCGCTAAGTGACAAAAAGCCCGGCCGGCACTGGCCGGGCAAGCCCGATTTACGACCCCTCTCGCAAACCCGCTGCACCACGCTGTAACGTCAACACTCCTCCCTGAATCCTGCTTCCCGAAATGATTTTTGCCGCTCGCTCCTGTTTTGCCGTACTGCCACAGTAGTGCCAGTTCACACAAGGAGAGACTCATGGAAAGACAAAAAGGATTTACCCTCATCGAGCTAATGGTCGTCATCGGCATCGTCGCCATACTCAGCGCCATCGGCATTCCGGCCTATCAGAACTACCTGCGAAAAGCCGCTCTCACCGATATGCTGCAAACCTTCCTGCCCTACCGTACCGCCGTTGAACTTTGCGCGCTCGATCATGGCGGGACAGAAAGCTGCGACGCGGGCGTCAACGGCGTTCCATCCCCTGCCACCTCCCGCTATGTCTCAGCCATGAGCATTGCCAAGGGTACCGTTACCCTGACGGGTCAGGAGAGCCTGAACGGTCTGGAGGTCGTGATGACGCCGCAATGGAATAATGGCAACGGCATCACCGGCTGGACGCGCGTTTGCACCATTGCCAACGACAGCGCGCTGAAACAGGCCTGTGAAGAGGTGTTCCGCTTTACGGCTGGCGAGGAGAACGTGCAATGAATTCTGACCAGCTCACCGCGCTGTGTCAGCGTCACAACGCTTTGTTGCTGACCAGCGCCCCGGACAGAGTCACGATTGCAGTGGTCGGTAACCCGCCTGCTGAACTGTTGGAGGCTTTACGTTTCGCGACGCAGAAAAGGATAGATATCGAATGCTGGACCAGCGAGAGAATGGAAAAACACCGGCAAACCGCGTCAGACTCGCATCTGCCTGTGGCCGCCATCTCCACCCGCTCCGCCATTGAGATCCTTAACCGCACCCTGATGCAGGCGATGAGCCAGCGGGCATCGGATATTCACATCGAGCCCGCCGACGAGAGCTGGCAGATCCGGTTACGCATCGACGGCGTGTTGTATCCGCAACAGCCTCTTTCGTCCGAGCTGGGCACTACGCTTATCGCCAGGCTGAAGGTGCTGGGCAATCTGGATATCGCCGAGCGGCGCTTACCCCAGGATGGACAATTTACGGTTGAGCTATCCGGCGCCCCCGTCTCGTTTCGTATTGCTACCCTCCCCTGTCGCAACGGGGAAAAAATCGTGCTGCGGCTTTTGCAGCAGGAGCAGCAGGCGCTCCTGCTGGATCAGCTGGGCATGAGCACCATCCAGCAGCGATTATTCGCCGAAGCGCTGCATAAATCCCAGGGGCTGATTCTGGTGACCGGCCCCACCGGCAGTGGTAAAACCGTTACCCTTTACAGCGCCTTACAGGCCCGGAACACGCCCGCTGTGAACATCTGCAGCGTAGAAGATCCTGTTGAAATCCCGCTCGAGGGGCTAAACCAGACCCCCATAAACCCCCGGGCGGGGTTAACCTTCCAGAGCGTATTGCGCGCATTTTTACGTCAGGATCCAGACATCATCATGGTGGGCGAAATACGCGATGGCGAAACGGCCGAGATCGCCATCAATGCCGCCCAGACCGGCCATCTGGTGCTGTCGACGCTGCATACCAACTCTACCGCCGAAACGCTGGTTCGCCTGCAGCAAATGGGTGTGGCGCGCTGGATGATCTCTTCGGCATTATCTCTGGTGATCGCCCAGCGGCTGGTACGTCGGCTGTGCCCGCACTGTCGTCAGGAGGCCCACCGGGATACCCCTCTGCCCCAGGCGTTGTGGCCTCGTCCGTTGCCGCACTGGCAACCGGTGGGTTGCGACCGCTGCTACCACGGTTTTTATGGCCGGGTGGCAATCTTCGAGGTGATGGTGATCACTCGCGAGCTGCGCACCGCCATTGCCAGCGGAGCGCCGGTGGAAGAGATCGAAAAGCTGGCCCGCCAGACGGGTATGACCACGCTGTTTGAGCATGGCTGCATGGCGGTAGAACAGGGGCACACCACCCTCGAAGAGCTGGTGCAGATGCTGGGCGCGCCGGATGGCAGGTAATCAGCTCTGGCGCTGGCGGGCACTCAGCCCGCAGGGGGAGCGGCAGGCGGGCGCGCTTTGGGCACCCGACAAACAAACGGCATGGGCTATCCTGCATGGCAAAGCGCTCGTTCCCCTGGAACTCAGGCGATGCGCGCAACAGACACGGTGGCAGGCGCAGCATCGCTACGACATTATCCACCAGCTGGCGACACTGCTGCAGGCGGGGTTAACCCTGTCGGCAGGGCTGGCGCTTCTGGCGCAGCAGCACCCGGCCAGGCAATGGCAGGCGTTGTTGCAAAGCGTCGCCGACGACCTCAGTGCCGGGTGCGCCTTCTCTGACGCCCTGAAAAAATGGCCGCATGTTTTTCCGCCACTTTATGTTTCGATGATCAAAACCGGGGAGCTGACCGGCAAGCTGGATGAATGTTGTCGCCAGCTCGCGCAGCAGCAAAAAAACCAGCAGCAACTCAGCGCAAAGGTAAAAAAAGCGCTGCGTTATCCGGTGATCATTCTCGGCCTGGCTTTCGCCGTAGTGCTGGCGATGGTCACGCTGGTGCTGCCGGAGTTTGCCGCTATCTATAAAACCTTTAACACCCCATTACCAGGCCTGACCCGGGCAGTGATGGGGCTGGCAAACGTGCTCCAGCAACAGGGGGTGGCGCTGCTGTTCAGCCTGTTGGCGATAACATCCGCCCTGCTGTTTCTTCGCCGCAAACGACGGTGGCGATACGCTACCCAGCGTCTGCTGCTGAACAGCCCGGTGATTGGCCCGCTGGTTCGGGGGCAAAAGCTCAGCCAGATATTTACCGTTCTCTCGCTCACACAGCAGGCGGGCATCGCCTTTATACAAGGGCTGGAAAGTACGGAGGAGACGCTGGAATGCCCCTTCTGGCAGGAGAAATTACAGACGATACGGCATCGCATCATGCAAGGGATGCCCATCTGGTCAGCCCTGAATGAGGCAGAAATTTTTACGCCACTCTGCATTCAGCTGGTACGCACAGGCGAAGCATCGGGCGCGCTGGACACCATGCTGAGCAATCTGGCGCAGCATCATAATGAGCAGACCTTTCAGCAGGCGGACAATTTAGCCTCATTGCTGGAGCCAGTACTGTTAATTGTGACGGGGTTGATTATCGGCACGCTGGTGGTCGCGATGTATCTACCGATTTTCCATCTGGGGGATGCGATGAGTGCGGGATAACGCTGGCGCGAAAACGCGCCAGCGAGAAACATTACAGGCTGTTGAAAACGCGGTTTTCCTGCTCCTGAACGCGGATAAAGGTCGTGCGCTTGGTCAGCTCTTTCAGGCGGGACGCCCCCACGTAGGTACATGCTGAACGCAGGCCGCCCAGGATATCACGTGCGGTATTTTCAACCGGGCCACGCAGAGGCAGCTTAACGGTTTTACCTTCCGCGGCACGATACTGCGCAACACCACCTACGTGGCGGTTCATGGCCGATTCTGAGCTCATGCCGTAGAACAGCATGAATTTTTCACCGTTTTCTTCAACAACGGTACCGCCGCTCTCGTCGTGGCCCGCCAGCATACCGCCCAGCATCACGAAGTCTGCGCCGCCGCCGAATGCTTTTGCCACGTCGCCCGGCATGGTGCATCCACCGTCACTGATGATCTGGCCACCCAGACCGTGGGCTGCGTCAGCACACTCGATCACTGCTGACAGCTGCGGATAGCCAACGCCGGTTTTAACGCGCGTGGTGCAGACAGAACCCGGGCCAATGCCCACTTTCACGATATCTGCCCCGGAGAGGATCAGCTCTTCACACATTTCACCGGTAACCACGTTACCCGCGATAATGGTTTTGGTCGGCCAGGCCTGACGCGCCTTGCTGACGAACTGAACGAAGTGCTCAGAATAGCCATTCGCAACATCAATACAGACGAAGTTCAGGTTTGGGTTAGCAATCAGGATCTGTTTCGTTTTTTCGAAATCGGCATCAGAGGTGCCGGTAGAGACCATCACGTGCTTCAGCACGTTTTCAGATACGGAGCCTGCAAACGCATTCCACTCTTCCACGCTGTAGTGCTTGTGTACAGCGGTCAGAATGTCGAAGGAAGCCAGCGCTTTTGCCATCGCAAACGTTCCAACGGTATCCATGTTAGCGGCGATAACGGGTACGCCAGACCAGGTCTGACCGGAATGCTTAAAGGTGAATTGACGTTCAAGTTCAACGTCGGAGCGACTTTTCAGAGTAGAACGTTTAGGGCGGATAAGAACGTCTTTGAAACCTAACTTCAAATCTTCTTCGATACGCATTTGCGGATTCCTGGGGTACTGGGGTAAATGTCGAAAAACGTAACACACAACTCCAGTGACGCTATCATACGCACTAATACCTGTTGCGCAAGACTGCGAAAATCACTTTTTTTACGCTACAATCCTATAAATTTACCTGGTAAAAAGTACGTAAGCAGAGCTTAATCTTTGCTGATAAAAGATTAAATCTTAAGCAATTGATATCAATAATGAATATTTCCCAGGATTTTATTTAATGGGGTACATCGTTGCATTAACGGGAGGCATTGGCAGTGGCAAAAGCACTGTGGCTGAAGCCTTCTCTCGTCTGGGTATCACGATAATTGATGCCGACATTCTTGCCCGCCAGGTGGTAGAGCCAGGTACACCCGCACTACGCGCTATTGCAGACCATTTCGGCAGCGACATTATTGAGCCTGATGGCACCCTTAATCGTCGAATGCTGCGCGAACGCATTTTCACGCATCCTGAAGAGAAAGCCTGGCTTAACGCCCTGCTTCACCCGCTTATCCAGCAGGAGACGCAGAAACAGATAGCACGCGCCACTTCCCCTTATGTGCTCTGGGTTGTCCCGCTTCTTGTGGAAAATAATCTCCATGATAAAGCGGATCGGGTACTGGTTGTTGACGTCTCTCCGGCAACACAAATTCAGCGCACCATCGCCCGTGATAACGTCGGGCGTGAACATGCGGAACAAATTCTTGCCGCGCAGGCCACGCGTGAAGCGCGTCTGGCCGTCGCGGATGATGTGATTGATAATAACGGCTCACCGGATGCCATTGCATCGGATGTGGCTCGCCTGCATCAGCAATATCTGGCGCAGGCCGTTTTACAGGAAAAAGCCTAATGCACACCCATGTTCTTTTCGAGCATCCCCTCAACGAAAAAATGCGCACCTGGCTGCGTATCGAATTTTTGATCCAGCAGCTTTCTGGCCTGCTTCCGATTCATGACCACACCTCGGCGCTGCACTTTTTCCGCAACGTGAGCGATCTGCTGGACGTGTTAGAGCGTGGCGAAGTCCGCACAGAATTGCTGAAAGAGCTGGAACGTCAGCAGCGTAAACTGCAGGCCTGGGCGGAAGTGCCGGGGGTGGATAACAGCCGTATCGACAGCCTACGCCAGCAGCTGAAACACAGCAGCGGCGTATTAATGGCAGCGCCGCGTATCGGCCAGTTTTTGCGTGAAGATCGCCTGGTCGCCCTGGTGCGTCAGCGTCTGAGCATTCCCGGCGGCTGCTGCAGTTTCGATTTACCGACCTTGCACATCTGGCTGCATATGCCCCAGGAGCAGCGCGATATCCAGGTGCAAAGCTGGCTGAACAGCCTTGAGCCGCTGAACCAGGCGCTGTCGCTGATCCTGGATTTGATCCGCAACTCCGCGCCATTCCGCAAGCAAACCAGCCTGAATGGTTTTTATCAGGATAACGGGGAAGATGCGGATCTCCTGCGCCTGCAGCTCTCCCTTGCCGATCAGCTTTACCCGCAAATTTCAGGCCATAAGAGCCGCTTTGCGATCCGTTTCATGCCGCTCGACAGTGAACATGGTCTGGTGCCGGAACGCCTCGACTTTGAACTGGCGTGCTGCTAAGGAGTTAAGATGTCTGATGTCACCACCGTGAACTGCCCCACCTGTGGCAAGCCCGTTGTCTGGGGCGAACAGAGCCCGTTCCGCCCTTTTTGCAGCAAGCGCTGCCAGCTAATCGATCTGGGCGAGTGGGCTGCGGAAGAGAAACGTATTCCCAGCTCAGGCGATATGTCTGACAGCGATGACTGGAGCGAAGAGCAGCAGTAACATCGCCATGGCCTGCCAGCACCTCGCTCGCAGGCCAGTCAGTCCGCCACTAAACGCGCAATGACAGGCGCATTTGCCGGTGGGAATTTATCGGCATCCAGCGCGTTCAGCGTCACCCAGTTTCCAGGCTGTCCCTCTTTGCCCCAGGGTTCCCCCTCCCAGTTTTCCACCAGCCAGAACCACAGCGTGATATGGCGATCGGGAAAGGTATATTCTAGTTTGTCGAACAGAGTCGCACCGCGCGGCGTGATGCCCACCTCTTCCTGAAGCTCGCGGATAAGCGCCTGTTCCGGGGTCTCGCCGGACTCAATCTTTCCGCCAGGAAACTCCCACTTATTCGCCATGTGCGCATCGGCCGCACGCTGGGTAATAAAGATTTGGTTATCGGAATTACGAATGATCCCGACAGCGATTTGCAGTATTTTCATTGACTTACATCCATAAAAAAGGCGCAGATATCTGCGCCTTTTAAGTGTGTTACAGGCTTAGCTCAGACGGCCATGGCACTGTTTGTATTTTTTACCGGAACCGCACGGGCACGGATCGTTACGACCGACCTTACGCTCACCGGACTGCGCGGCAATCGCGGCAGCGGCGGCTTCTTCATCGTCCTGATGGCTGAGCTGCTGCATCTGAGCCAGACGCTCCGCTTCTTCACGACGCTGCTGTTCCATCTCTTCCACTTCTTCCGGCATGCGCACCTGGACCTTGCTCAGGGTGCTGATCACTTCGTACTTCAGTGATTCAAGCATAGAGGCAAACATCGCAAAGGATTCGCGCTTGTACTCCTGCTTCGGATCTTTTTGCGCATAGCCACGCAGATGAATACCCTGACGCAGATAGTCCATCGCTGCCAGGTGCTCTTTCCACAGGGAGTCCAGGGTTTGCAGCATCACGCCTTTTTCGAAATGACGCATCATCTCGGCGCCAACCACTTCTTCTTTACGCTTATAGACCTCGAGGGCGTTAGCGAAAATACGCTCGCGCAGGGTCTCTTCATGCAGCTCCGGCTCTTTATCCAGCCACTCCTGAATCGGCAGATCCAGGTCGAAGTCGTTTTTCAGACGCGCCTGCAGACCTTCGACATCCCACATCTCTTCCAGAGATTGCGGTGGAATATGGTTATCGATAGTCGCTTTGAAGACATCTTCGCGAATGCTGTTGATGGTTTCACTCACGTCGGAAACGTCCAGCAGTTCGTTACGCTGGGTGTAGATAGCGCGACGCTGGTCGTTCGCCACATCATCGTACTCAAGCAGCTGCTTACGAATATCGAAGTTACGGCTTTCCACTTTACGCTGGGCGTTGGCGATGGCTTTGGTCACCCACGGGTGTTCAATCGCTTCGCCCGGCTTCATACCCAGTTTACGCATCATGCCCGACACACGGTCAGAGGCGAAAATACGCATCAACGCATCTTCCATCGACAGGTAGAAGCGGGATGAACCGGCATCACCCTGACGACCCGCACGGCCACGCAGCTGGTTGTCAATACGACGAGATTCGTGACGCTCAGTACCGATGATGTGCAGACCGCCCGCAGCCAGAACCGCATCGTGACGAACCTGCCAGTCGGCTTTGATCTGCGCGATCTGTTCCGGGGTTGGGTTTTCCAGCGCAGCCACTTCAGCCTGCCAGCTACCGCCCAGCATAATGTCGGTACCACGACCCGCCATGTTGGTGGCGATGGTCACAGCTGCCGGATAGCCCGCCTGGGCAACGATATCGGCCTCTTTAGCGTGGAACTTGGCGTTCAGCACGTTGTGTTTGATACCGGCTTTGGTCAGCTCATTGGAGACCACTTCCGATTTTTCAATGGAGATAGTCCCCACCAGCACCGGCTGGCCTGCAGCGGTACGATCGCGGATATCTTCAATGATGGCCTGAATTTTTTCCGCTTCGGTCATGTAGACCAAGTCCGGCATATCCTTACGGATCATTGGACGGTTGGTTGGAACGACTACGGTATCCAGCTTATAGATGGAGCTGAATTCAAAGGCTTCGGTATCCGCCGTACCGGTCATCCCTGCCAGCTTCTCGTACAGACGGAAGTAGTTCTGGAAGGTAATGGATGCCAGGGTCTGGTTTTCGTTCTGGATATCGACACCTTCTTTGGCTTCAACGGCCTGATGCAGACCGTCGGACCAGCGGCGACCCTGCATGGTACGACCGGTGTGTTCATCGACGATAATGACTTCGCCATCTTTAACGATGTAGTCCACGTCACGGGTAAAGAGCACGTGCGCACGCAGCGCCGCGGTCACGTGGTGCATCAGCATGATGTTGCCTGGGGAGTAGAGTGACTCGCCCTCTTCCATAATGCCCTGGGCAACCAGCAACTCTTCGATCTGCACCAGACCGCGCTCGGTCAGGTTCACCTGACGGGCTTTTTCGTCAACGGAGAAGTGACCTTCACCCTGGAAGGTGTCAGAATCCTCTTTCTCCTGACGGATCAGGTGCGGAATGATTTTATCGACTTTACGATACATCTCGGAGCTGTCTTCAGCCGGGCCAGAGATGATCAGCGGCGTACGCGCTTCGTCGATCAGAATGGAGTCCACCTCATCCACCAGCGCATAGTGCAGCTTACGCTGGACGCGCTCTTCCGGGCTGAAGGCCATGTTGTCACGCAGGTAGTCAAAGCCGTATTCGTTGTTGGTACCGTAGGTGATGTCGGCGTTATAGGCTTCGCGTTTCGCAGGCGCTGGCAAACCAGACATGTTGATCCCGACGGTCATACCGAGGAATTCGAACAGTGGACGGTTGTTTTCGGCGTCACGCTGCGCCAGATAGTCGTTGACGGTCACCACGTGCACGCCTTTACCCGACAGGGCGTTGACGTAGGCAGGCAGGGTCGCGGTCAGGGTTTTACCTTCACCGGTACGCATCTCGGCGATGCAGCGGTCGTTCAGCACCATCCCGCCCAGCAGCTGCACATCGAAATGACGCATGCCAAACACGCGCTTACTCGCTTCACGCACCACGGCGAACGCTTCCGGGATCAGGCTTTCAACGGTTTCACCTTTTTCAAGGCGGGCACGGAATTCAGCGGTTTTGGCTTTCAGCTCTTCATCAGAGAGTTTTTCCATCGCCGGCTCAAGGCTGTTGATGACGCTGACGGCTTTGCGCATGCGGCGCAGGGTACGATCGTTACGACTACCGAAAACTTTAGTTAGTAATTTGATTAACATAATAAATTCTCAAACACCCCATGATGGGCAGTTAAATTAAGGTATTAAACAACGGTTAATTTAGCTGAGGCGTTGAGGTCCGGCGCGGATGCCCTGCACCTGGCTAATCCAGGCGGAGACGGAGAAAGCGGTCTGTGGATAAAATGCGGCAAGCGCGACCTGACGGACGATAACCGGCGGCTTGCTTTGCTGTGTAAGCAGCGTAGTGAGTGTATCGAGCAGCGCCAGATGGTGCGCCTGTACCGGGAGAGGCTCTTCAACTACGGGTAAGGCCTGTGGCGCCATGGCAAAGGAGAGATGCCGGATGACGGTACGAATCGCATGCTGATGCCAGTAATCCACCGTGAAGTTGGGTCGGCGGTTCGCTTCCAGCAGGGCGAGATTCGTGAAATTGACCCGCGTGCTCAGATCGTGGCGGGTGGTAGTGGTCTTTGCCGGATTTGCGGTTTCGGTGTTACTGCTGAGCGCGGGCAGGCCAAGACTCGCCGCGACCATCCCCAGAAGGAGATGCGGCCAGAAGTAACGTCTGCCAAATTGTCGCCAGCGCGTCAGAATTCCGCTCAATTGCCCCACCACAAGTAAGTGAACCTTCAGGCTCACCGTATGATTTTTATATTTTCGCGCAAAGATAGTAACACTAAAGCCGGGTTGCAGCAGCAGTATTGCGCCACAGAGGAGGTTAAAAATGGTGATGAAATCAGCAAACGCGCCATTGACTACAGCGATACGGGGAAGATAAAAACAAAAACGACTGGTCTCCCTGGCCGGAGAGAGTGCCAGGTCAACCAGTCGAATTTACATAACGGAATTTACCGTTACGCCAGAACCGTGCTCGGTGCTTTGAATGCCAGTGGCAGTTCAGCTTCGTCTTCGAAGGTCACATATTCCCAGGCTTCCTGTTTTGCCAGAACAGCCTGCAACAATTTGTTGTTCAGCGCGTGACCGGATTTATACGCGGTAAACGCACCAATGATGTTGTGACCACACATGAACAGGTCGCCGATTGCATCCAGCATTTTGTGACGAACGAATTCGTCTTCAAAACGCAGGCCGTCTTCATTCAGTACGCGATAATCGTCAACAACGATGGCACAATCGAAGCTGCCGCCCAGGCACAGGCCGCGGGACTGCAGATATTCGATATCACGCATGAAACCAAACGTACGCGCTCGGCTGATCTGACGCATAAACGCATCAGCAGAGAAGTTCATCGCATAGCGCTGGGTGCTGGAATCAATCGCCGGATGGTTGAAGTCGATGGTGAAATCCAACGAAAAACCATTAAACGGCTTGAATTCAGCCCATTTGTCGCCATCCTGGACACGAACGGTCTCTTTGATACGTACGAATTTCTTCGCACTGTTCAATTCTTCGATGCCGGCGTCCAACAACAGGTAGACGAACGGTGCAGCACTGCCATCCATAATCGGGATTTCCGGCGCATCGACTTCAACAATAATGTTGTCGATACCCAGACCCGCCAGGGCGGCATTCAGGTGCTCTACGGTAGAGATCCGCACGTCATGCTCATTCACCAGGCAAGTACAGAGCATGGTATCACGCACAGATTTGGCATCAGCCGGGAAATCTACCGGTGGATTCAAGTCGGTGCGACGATAGATGACCCCGGTATTGGCCGGCGCAGGGCGCAACGTCAGGGTGACTTTCTTGCCGGTATGTAAACCGACACCTGTCGCCTGAACGATACGTTTTAATGTCCTTTGTTTGATCATCGTATAATCTCGCCAAGTTACTTATCCAACCGAGAGTGTACATCACTATCGGGCGGCCAGTTTAGCACAAAGAGCGTAAATTCCCTAATTCCAGCTAATTCTTAATCAGCTTGTTTACGCAGGAATGCTGGAATGTCCAGATAATCCGGCTCTTTCTGCGTTTGTGGCGTATTGTCATTCACCACCTTAGCGGCAGGTTTCTGCTCCTGGGTCAATGGTGCCATGCCGTGCGGCTGGTAGCGATCCATCACCGGCTGCTGTGCAGTTTTGTTGGTCACCAGGGTGATCTCAGGACGTTTGTCCATGCCGATACCGGTCGCAACAACCGTTACGCGCAGCTCATCGTTCATTTCCGGATCAAGGGAAGTACCGATTACCACGGTTGCGTTGTCAGACGCGAAGGCACGGATGGTGTTACCCACGGTTTCGAACTCATCCAGACGCAGGTCGAAGCCCGCAGTGATGTTAACCAGTACGCCGCGCGCGCCAGAGAGATCGATATCTTCCAGCAGCGGAGAAGAGATCGCCATTTCAGCGGCTTCTTCTGCACGGTCTTCACCTTTCGCCACGCCGGAGCCCATCATCGCGTAGCCCATTTCGGACATCACGGTGCGCACGTCAGCAAAGTCGACGTTCATCAGGCCTGGACGGGTGATCAGCTCGGCAATACCCTGGACTGCGCCTTTCAGGACATCGTTCGCCGCGCCAAAAGCGTCCAGCAGAGAGATGCCACGACCCAGCACTTTCAGCAGTTTGTCGTTTGGAATAGTGATCAGCGAGTCCACATGCTTGGACAGCTCGGTGATACCCTGCTCTGCAAACGCCATACGCTTCTTGCCTTCAAAGTTGAAAGGCTTAGTCACAACAGCAACAGTCAGGATACCTAAATCTTTAGCCACTTCCGCAACAACTGGCGCAGCACCGGTTCCGGTACCACCGCCCATGCCTGCGGCAATAAACACCATGTCTGCACCATCCAGTGCCGCACGCAGTGCTTCACGATCTTCTTCAGCAGCGTTACGGCCGACTTCCGGGTTTGCCCCAGCGCCCAGCCCTTTGGTGATGCCGCCGCCGATCTGAATTGTCTGGCCAACAGCCGTCTTACGCAGTGCCTGCGCATCGGTGTTCACCGCGAAGAATTCAACACCTTCGATGCGCTCGCGCACCATGTGTTCTACAGCATTACCGCCGCCGCCACCGACGCCGATGACTTTAATCACCGCGTCGTTGGTCAGTTCCATAGGTTCAAACATAGTTTCTCTCCGTTTTGTGCCTGTCGCCTGAAACCGTTAATTCTCTCCGGTCTCTTACAAAAATTAAAACTCTTTTCGCAGCCAGGTGTTGATTCGTTTAAACCACGAACCCACCGACGTGCGTTTTTCTACTTCTGCTTCGCCACTAAGATGGGTTTCCTTCCCGTAATGAAGCAAGCCCACTGCCGTTGAGTAATACGGCTCCTGAGCATAATCCGTCAGACCGGTGATGTTCAGCGGTGCCCCAATGCGCACCTGCGTATGGAACACGCGCTGAGCGCAAGCCGCAAGACCTTCAATTTGCGCCGCGCCGCCGGTTAATACAATCCCCGCCGCAAGATGATGTTTAACCCCCTGCTGGCGAAGCTGTTCCTGTAATTGCAAAATCTCTTCGTTCACGAGGTTGAGCAGCTCGGTATAACGCGGCTCAATGACCTCGGCTAACGTCTGGCGCTGCAGGCTGCGCGGCGGACGACCACCGACGCTCGGCACTTCGACGCTCTCATCTTTGCCCACGATGGAGCCCAGCGCACACCCGTGGCGCACTTTAATCGCCTCAGCATCGCTCGGTGGCGTACCAAAGGCATACGCGATATCGCTGGTGACCACATTCCCTGCATAAGGGATAACTTTAGTGTGGCGCAGCGCACCGCCGGTATAGACGGCCATGTCCATAGTACCACCGCCGATATCGACGACACAGACGCCCAGCTCACGTTCGTCTTCGGTCAGCACCGAATAACTTGCCGCCAGACCGGCGAAAATAAGTTGGTCAACTTTCAGGCCACAACGTTCCACGGCTTTAACAATGTTCTTCGCCATATCGTTGTGACATGTGATCAAGTGCACTTTTGCCTGCATACGCACGCCTGAAAGTCCTACCGGATTTTTAATGCCTTCCTGATAGTCGATGGCGTATTCCTGCGGGATCACATGCAGTACGCGATGCTCATCGCGGACACGCACCGACTTCGCAGTATGCACTACGTTCTCGACGTCTTCCTGCGAGACTTCTTCTTCTGAGATCGGCACCATACCGATCTCGTTCTGGCAGCTGATATGTTTGCCAGAGAGTGCCAGATACACGGAGGAAATCTGGCAATCTGCCATCAGTTCGGCCTGATCGATGGCGCGCTGTACGCATTTCACCACCGACTCGAGGTCGTTTACCCCACCTTTATCCATACCACGGGAGGGGCAGCTGCCCACGCCAATGATATTGACCATACCGTCGGGCAGAACTTCCCCTACTAAAGCAGCAACCTTCGCAGTGCCAATCTCCAGTCCTACTACCAGTTTTCTGTCCGTCGCCTTGATCATTGTTATTCTGCCTGTACCTGAGCCTGATTCTGTTGCTGATTAGGTTCCTCAACCGGGGCCGGGGACCACCCGACCGATGCGCCTGAGTCATAGCGCAAATCAACGTAGCTAATCCTTTTGCCTTCAGCCTGCGCCTGCTGCTGCAGAACGGGATAGAGTTCTACAAAACGTTCCAGACGCTTCATCGTGTCACCCCGCCCCAGGTTCAGCTTAATATCGTTCGTCAGCGTCAACTGCCAGGAACGACGCGCCGTCATTGCAGCCTGTTTCAGGGTAAAACGATCCTTAGCCAGCACTTTCCCCATGCTACGAAAACCTTCCAGCACTTCGTTTTCGCTGCCTTCCGGCCCATACAACATAGGTAAATTTTGCTTGCTGACACGATCGGCCGGGACGCTGAAAGAAACTCCCTCTACGTCAACCATATGCTGATCATTCCAACGCGCAATGGGTACATATTCAACCAGATGAATCTTCAATTCATCAGGCCATTGCTTTCTGACGCTTGCCTGTTTAATCCATGGCAGGCGCTCAATCTGACTCTGAATAATGTTTACATCCTGCGTCATGAAGGTGCCGGGCGATCCTAATGCCAGGATCGACTGACGGATATCATCATTACGCGTGTAGTGACGGTCACCCGTTACTACCAGTTTCGACAGAGGCAGACGTTGTGCATCTTCCATCCAGCCGAGCACCATCCAGCCGCTAACAAACACAGTACACAGCACGGCGAGCAGGAAGGTGATCCCTGCAAGACGCGTTCCATTACTCCGCCGGGAAGTATATTCTTCTTCCTCGTCGCGGTTTCGCGTGTTCAGCGCAGCCTGAGACATATCAGCCCGCCTGATCCAGAATGCGAACCACCAGCTGCGAGAAGCTCATTCCCGCCTGGCGAGCCGCCATCGGCACCAGACTGTGGCTTGTCATACCCGGTGAGGTATTGGCTTCCAGCAGATAAAACTGCCCGTCGCTATCCTGCATCACGTCAATTCGCCCCCAGCCACGGCAGCCAAGTACATGCCAGGCTTTCAGCACCAGAGCATTTAAAATGGCTTCACGCTCCGCTTCCAGACCACTTGGGCAGAAATATTGCGTCTCATCAGAGAGATACTTCGCCTCATAATCATAGAAGGTTCCGGCAGGTTGGATACGAATTGACGGTAAAATTTCTTCACCGAGCATCGCAACGGTAAATTCCGGTCCGCTTAGCCATTTTTCCACCAGAACTTCTTCATCATGTTGAAATGCCAGCGCTAATGCAGATGATATATCGTCAGCTTTGTCTACTTTAGACATTCCTACGCTTGAGCCTTCACGGCTGGGCTTAACGATCACCGGTAAACCCAGGGCAGCAATACGCTCGCTTACGCTTTCGGTAAGGCCTTGCTCAAATTCACGACGGGTCAATGCCACCCACGGCGCAACCGGTAAGCCAGCGCCCTGCCAGAGCAGTTTGCTGCGCAGTTTGTCCATGGAGATGGCCGACGCCATCACGCCGCTGCCGGTATAAGGCAGGCCGATGATATCCAGCAAGCCCTGCAACGTGCCATCTTCCCCGCCGCGACCGTGCAGCGCGATAAACACTTTGTCAAAACCCATCTCTTTCAGGCGCGTCACGTCGGTCTCTTTCGGATCGACCAGGTGCGCATCAACGTTACCTTCCCGCAGCCCTGCCAGCACCGCGGCGCCGGAATTCAGGGAGACCTCGCGCTCAGCCGAGGTGCCGCCGGCGAGGACCGCAATCTTATCAGCCATGGCGCTCTTCCTCCGAAATTTGCGGCTTAAGTTTGATTTCGGCCAGTGTACGGGCGATTTTGCCGATATTTCCTGCCCCCTGCACCAGAATCAAATCATTGCCGGTCAATACCGGGGCAAGCATGGCTGCCGCCTGGGCATGATCGGAGACCAGAATCGGGTCGACCTTGCCGCGACCACGAATGGTACGGCACAGCGAACGGCTGTCGGCACCCGGAATCGCCGTCTCACCCGCTGAGTACACTTCCAACATCAGCAACGTATCAACCTGTGAGAGCACATTAGCGAAATCGTCGTATAAGTCACGGGTACGGGTGTAACGGTGTGGCTGGAACAGCATAACCAGATTTTTGTCCGGCCAGCCCGCGCGCGCCGCTTTGATCGTGGCATCCACTTCTGTCGGGTGATGCCCGTAGTCATCCACCAGCATTGCGGTGCCGCTTTTGCCGTTAACCTCATCCAGCGGAAACTCGCCGAGGAAATCAAAACGGCGCCCGGTTCCCTGGAAGCTTTCCAGCGCCCGCAGAATCGCCTCGTCGTCAATGCCTTCCTCTGTGGCGACCGCAACGGCTGCCGCAGCATTAAGGGCGTTATGGCGCCCTGGCGCGTTAAGCGTCACCTGCAGCAGTTCTTTATCCTGACGCGCCAGGGTGAAATGCCCCTGCGCACCAATCTGTTTGAAACTCTCTATGCGGACATCAGCATCTTCGCTGAAACCGTATGTGGTGATCTGACGTCCGACACGCGGCAGCAGCTCGCGGATCACCGGATCGTCAACGCACATGACCGCACGTCCATAAAACGGCAGGTTGTGCAAAAAGTTTATAAAGGTTTGCTTTAAATTTTCGAAGTCGCCCTGGTAGGTATCCATATGGTCGGCTTCGATGTTGGTCACAATCGCCACCATCGGCTGCAAATGCAGGAAAGAGGCGTCGCTCTCATCCGCTTCCGCGATGAGATAACGGCTGTGCCCCAGGCGAGCATGCACGCCCGCCGCTTTGACCAGGCCGCCGTTAACGAAGGTCGGATCGAGACCCGCTTCGGCATAAATACTGGAGACCATCGCCGTAGTGGTGGTTTTACCGTGCGTACCGGCAATGGCGATGCCGTGACGAAAACGCATCAGCTCGGCCAGCATCTCCGCGCGGCGGATAACCGGGATACGCGCTTCATGTGCGGCAACGATTTCCGGGTTATCGGCGGGAATGGCGCTGGAGACCACGACCACGCTCGCGTCAAGCACGTTTTCCGGGCGGTGATTAAAATAGATGGTCGCACCCAGCGACGCCAACTGTTGCGTAACAGGGTTCGGCGCCAGATCGGACCCGCTGATCTGGTAGCCTTCATTTGCCAGCACCTCGGCAATACCGCCCATACCGGCGCCGCCGATGCCAACAAAGTGAATGTGCCGGACGCGACGCATCTCGGGCACGATTGAACGCAGTTTCGCCAGTTGTTGTGTATTCATTCTCTAAACGCCATCGACTACTTCAAAAAAATCGTGCAGCGCAACACGCGCTGCGAGGGTTACGCCTGGGCTGCCAGGCTCACTTCTTTCGCCACCCGCTCCGTTGCATCCGGGATCGCGGCGGCACGTGCGTGCTGCGCCATCGCCAGTAATGTCTCCCGGTCCCAGCCCGCCAGGGTGGTGGCGACCGCGTCGGCGGTAAACTGCGGCTGTTCAAAAATTTTCGCGGCGCCGGCTTTCTCAAGCGGCAGCGCATTCCAGTACTGCTGACGGTCTTTGTGCTGGAACGGCACAAACAGCGCCGGCAGACCAGCGGCGGCGATCTCGCTCACCGTCAGCGCGCCGGAGCGGCAGACCACGACATCGGCCCAGGCATACGCTGCCGCCATGTCGTCGATAAATTCGGTCACTTTATGCTGCGGCTGTCCGGCTTCGGCATAGGCTTGCTCTACCGTTTGCTGCGCGCCTTTTCCGCTTTGATGCCAGATGGTCACAGCGCTGCCGAGCTTCGCCGCCACCTGCGGCAGAGTCTGGTTCAGCACGCGCGCGCCCTGAGAGCCGCCCACAACCAGCACCCGCACCGGCCCTTCACGGCCAACGAGTCGCTCCTGCGGCAACGGCAGGGCCAGCACGTCAACACGCACCGGGTTGCCTACCACGTCGGCTTTCGGGAATGCCCCTGGAAAAGCCTGCATCACTTTTCTGGCAATTTTCGCCAGCCATTTATTGGTGAGGCCCGCGATACCGTTCTGCTCGTGGAGCACAACCGGAATACCCAGCGACCACGCCGCCAGCCCGCCAGGGCCGGAGACATAACCGCCCATCCCCAGCACTACGTCCGGCTTAAAACGCTTCATGATCGCCCGCGCCTGACGCCAGGCGTTGAAAATACGCACCGGCGCCAGCAGCAACGCTTTGATCCCCTTGCCGCGCAGCCCGGAGATACGAATAAAGTCGATCTCAATCCCGTGCTTCGGCACCAGATCGGCCTCCATGCGGTCGGCGGTTCCCAGCCAGCGTACCTGCCAGCCCTGATCCATTAAATGGTGCGCAACCGCGAGCCCGGGGAACACATGTCCACCAGTACCGCCCGCCATCACCATTAACCGCTTCGGTTGATTCATCGTGAACCTCGTGTAAACGCCTGGGCATTTTCCAGACGCGTTTCATAATCTATGCGTAACAAGAACATAATGGCGGTCGACATGATCAACAGACTCGAACCACCGTAACTGATTAACGGCAACGTCAGACCTTTGGTTGGCAGCATACCTGCTGCGGCACCTACGTTAACCAGCGCCTGGAAGCTAAACCAGATCCCGATTGAGCAGGCTAAAAAGCCTGAAAAACGGTGATCGATAACCAGCGCTTTTCGGCCAATCGACATCGCACGGAAAGCGACGAAGAATACCATTAATAGCGCTAATACCACACCGATATAACCCAGTTCTTCCCCAATAATGGAGAAGATGAAGTCGGTATGCGCCTCGGGTAAATATTCCAGTTTCTGGACCGAGTTCCCCAGCCCCTGTCCCCACATTTCACCGCGGCCAAAGGCCATCAATGACTGGGTCAGCTGATAACCGCTGCCGAATGGATCTTCCCAGGGATTCCAGAAAGAGGTCACGCGGCGGATACGATACGGCTCGGCGAGGATCAGCAGCACGACCGCGGAGATCCCCATTCCGATGATGGCGATGAACTGCCAGAGTTTCGCCCCCGCCAGGAACAGCATCGCCAGCGTGGTGACGAACAGTACCACCACGGTACCGAGGTCCGGCTGGGCCAGCAGCAGCACCGCCAGCACCAGAATCACACCCATCGGTTTTAAGAAGCCGCGCAGGTTATTACGCACCTCATCGACCTTACGCACCAGGTAGTTAGCGAGATAACAGAACAGCGACAGCTTGGTAAATTCCGCTGGCTGAATACGCAGCGGGCCAAAAGCAATCCAGCGCGACGCCCCGTTCACCGAGCTCCCGACCACCAGCACGATCAACAGCATGACGATCGAGGCGATGAGCATGGCGGTACTGTGGCGCTGCCAGAACGCCATCGGCAGACGTAACGTCACCATCGCCAGACAGAACGCCAGGATGATGTAGAGCCCGTCACGCTTGGCAAACAGGAAAGGATCGTTCGCCAGACGTTGCCCGACAGGCATCGATGCCGAGGTCACCATAATAAAACCAATCGCCGCCAGCCCCAGCGTGAGCCAGAGCAGCATGCGGTCGTACATCACCAGGCTATCGGAGTCTTTATCCCGGGAGCCCATGACCCAGCCTTTTAATGCCGACGAGATCCAGACCAGGATGCCAAATCCTGGCAGGCGCGGCATTTTTGGGCGAGGGAGAGAGAAACGCATCAGCCTAACTCCTTCGCCAGGCGGGTAAAGAGATCCCCCCGCTGTTCGAAATTCTTAAACTGATCGAGGCTGGCGCAGGCCGGAGAGAGCAGCACCATATCGCCCGGCTTCACGCGAGGGGCAATCAGGCGCATTGCCTGTTCCATGGTTTCGGTCTGCTCGGCAATCTCAGGACGCAGTTCAGCCAGTTCACTGCCGTCACGACCAAAGCAGTAGAGACGGATGTTCTCGCCGGAGAGATACTGCTTCAGAGAGGTAAAATCGGCGGATTTACCGTCACCCCCCAGCAGCAGATGCAGAGTGCCGTCGACGTGCAGGCCGTTCAGCGCCGCTTCGGTGCTGCCGACGTTGGTGGCTTTGGAATCATTGATCCAGCGCACGCCGTTATGCTCCAGCGCCAGCTGGAAACGGTGCGCCAGTCCGGTAAAGGTGGTTAACGCCTGCAAGCTGGAGGAACGTGGAAGACCGACGGCATCCGCCAGCGCCAGCGCCGCCAGCGCATTGGTGTAGTTATGCTGACCGGAAAGCTTCATCTCCTTCACGTTCAGCACTTTCTCACCTTTCACCCGCAGCCAGGTTTCACCCAGTTGACGGTTCAGATGATAATCGCCCATGGTGATACCAAAGCTGATGCAGCGGTCATCAGCGCCGCGTACTGGCATGGTCAGGGCATCATCGGCGTTAACGACGCAGACTTTCGCATTTTCATAAATACGCAGTTTGGCAGCGCGATACTGCTGCAGACCAAACGGATACCTGTCCATATGATCTTCCGTCACGTTCAGGATCGTGGCCGCGGCTGCATGCAGGCTGGAGGTGGTCTCCAGCTGGAAGCTGGAGAGTTCCAGCACGTACAGCTCACAGCCTTTGTCCAGCAGCATCAGCGCCGGCAAACCAATGTTGCCGCCAACGCCGACATTTTTGCCCGCCGCTTTCGCCATCTCACCCACCAGGGTGGTGACGGTGCTTTTTCCGTTAGAACCGGTAATGGCGATAACAGGCGCCTGCGCTTCGCGGCAGAACAACTCGATATCACCGACAATCTCAACGCCTGCATCGGCCGCGGCGCTCAGTGAAGGGTGCGCCAGCGCCATACCGGGGCTGGCCACAATCAGATCGGCTGCCAGCAGCCAGTCATCATTCAGACCACCAAGGTGGCGTTCAACCTGTTCCGGCAGTTTATCCAGACCAGGCGGAGAGACACGCGTATCCATCACGCGCGGCGTCACGCCCCGCGCGAGGAAAAAGTCCACGCAGGAGAGGCCGGTTAAGCCTAACCCGATGATAACGACTTTTTTACCCTGGTAATCTGCCATGATTAACGTACCTTCAGCGTTGCCAGGCCAATCAGCACCAGCATCAGCGAAATAATCCAGAAGCGCACGATGACGCGCGGTTCCGGCCAGCCTTTCAGTTCATAGTGGTGATGGATAGGCGCCATCCGGAAGATGCGCTGTCCGCGCAGCTTGAAAGAGCCTACCTGCAGGATCACCGACAGGGTTTCAACTACGAACACACCGCCCATGATCACCAGCAGGAACTCCTGGCGCAGCAGCACGGCGATAATGCCCAGCGCGCCGCCCAGTGCCAGAGAACCGACGTCGCCCATAAAGACCTGCGCCGGGTAGGTGTTGAACCACAGGAAGCCTAAACCTGCGCCGACAATCGCCGTGCAGACGATCACCAGCTCACCGGCGTGACGCAGATAAGGAATATGCAGATAGCTGGCGAAGTTCATGTTGCCGCTCGCCCACGCCACCAGGGCAAAGCCCGCCGCGACGAAGACCGTTGGCATAATGGCCAGGCCATCAAGACCGTCGGTCAGGTTGACCGCGTTGCCGGTACCGACAATCACAAAGTAGGCCAGCAGGATGTAGAACAGGCCCAGCTGCGGCATCACATCTTTAAAGAACGGCACCACCAGCTCGGTAGCGGGGGTGTCTTTTCCTGCCAGATAGAGCGCGAAGGCCACGCCCAGGGCAATCACCGACATCCAAAAATACTTCCAGCGGGCGATCAGACCTTTGGTGTCTTTACGTACCACTTTGCGATAGTCATCGACAAAACCGATAATTCCGTACCCGATCAGCACCACCAGCACGCACCAGACGTACGGGTTTGACGGGTAAGCCCACAGCAGCACCGACACCACAATCGCGGTGAGGATCATAATGCCGCCCATGGTCGGCGTACCGCGTTTACTGAAGTGTGATTCCGGACCGTCGTTACGTACTACCTGGCCGAAAGAGAGTTTTTGCAGACGGGCAATCATGCGCGGACCCATCCACAGCGAGATGAACAGCGCAGTCAGCAGGCTGACGATGGCGCGAAACGTCAGATAGGAAAAGACGTTAAAGCCGGAATAATATTTGACCAAATGCTCGGCCAGCCAAACTAACATGTCCCATTCTCCTGTAAAGCGTGCACAACCTCTTCCATGGCAGCACTGCGTGAACCTTTCACTAAAACTGTCACAATTTGTTGTTCTGCAACCAGTGCCTTAAGGCGAGCGATCAACGCCGCTTTATCGGCAAAGTGCTCACCGACGCCGCTGGCCTGGCTGATAAATTTACTGAGGTGACCGGCGCTTAATACGCGATCGATACCGGAGGCTTTTGCCGCCTCGCCCACTTGCTGGTGGCAGGCTTCGCTCTCATCGCCCAGCTCGGCCATATCGCCAACCACCATCACGCGATAGCCTGGCATCTCAGACAGCACCTGTACGGCGGCAGTCATGGAGCCGACGTTGGCGTTGTAGGAGTCATCCAGCAGCAGTTTGTTTTCCGCCAGCGGGATCGGGAACAGGCGTCCGGGAACGGCTTTGAGGTTTGCCAGCCCGCTTTTGACAGCAGACAGCGGCGCGCCGACGGCCATCGCCAGCGCACTCGCCGCCAGAGCGTTGGCGATGTTGTGGCGGCCCGGCAGCGGCAGCAGTACGTCCACATTCCCCGTTGGGGTCTGCAACGTAAATTCGGTGCCGTGAGAGGTCACATGAATGTTGTTGGCGGTGAAGTCGCTGTTCGCAGCATTAGGCGAGAAGCGCCAGGTTTTGCGATCCCCGATAACGCTTTGCCAGTTCAGCCAGTCGTTGTTGTCGGCATTCATAATGGCGATGCCGTTGGCCGGCAGGCCGGTATAGATCTCGCCCTTCGCTTTTGCCACGCCTTCGAGCGAGCCGAAGCCTTCCAGATGTGCCGCCGCCAGGTTATTCACCAGCGCCGCTTCCGGTTGCGTCAGGCTAACGGTCCAGGCGATTTCCCCCTGGTGATTGGCACCGAGTTCGATCACCGCAAACTCATGCTCGCGGGTCAGACGCAGCAGCGTCATCGGTACGCCAATATCGTTGTTTAGATTGCCTGCGGTATAAAGGGTGTTACCACACTGGCTGAGGATGGCCGCGGTCATCTCTTTGACGGACGTTTTACCAGAGGAGCCGGTCAGCGCCACAACGCGCGTCGGAACCTGCTGGCGAACCCATGCCGCCAGTTCACCAAACGCCAAACGGGTATCTTTTACCACCGCCTGCGGCAGGTCGATATCCAGTTTACGGCTTACCAGCAGCGCACCTGCTCCGGCGGCTTTCGCCTGTTCAGCAAAATCGTGTGCATCGAAACGCTCACCCTTAAGCGCCACAAACAGGCAGCCGGGGGTGATTTTACGCGTGTCGGTGGTCACCGCATCGAAACTCATCTCATCGCCGCTGACGTCTGCGCGCAGGATCGTCGCAAGCTGGCTTAGCGTTACGCTGATCATGCCACTACTCCCAGCAGACGCGCCGCGGTTACACGGTCGGAGTAATCCAGACGGTTGGTGCCGACAATCTGATAATCTTCGTGGCCTTTACCGGCCAGCAGGACCACATCGTTCTCGTTAGCCTGCATGATGGCGTTAGTCACCGCTTCTGCGCGGCCTTCCACCACGCGGGCACGGCCCGCATCCAGCATACCGGCCAGAATGTCGTTGATGATGGCGCGCGGCTCTTCGGTGCGCGGGTTGTCATCGGTCACGACCGCGATATCCGCGAACTGTTCAGCAATGGCACCCATCAGCGGACGTTTGCCTTTATCGCGATCGCCGCCGCAGCCAAAGACGCACCAAAGTTTACCGGCGCAGTGCAGGCGCGCGGCTTCCAGCGCTTTCTCCAGCGCATCCGGCGTATGGGCATAATCCACCACCACCGTCGGTTTGCCTGGGGCGGTGAAGACTTCCATGCGGCCGCAAACCGGCTGCAGGCGCGCGGAGGTACGGAGCAGTTCCGCCAGCGGATAGCCGAGCGCCAACAGGGTCGCGAGAGCCAGCAGCAGGTTGCTGACGTTGAATGCCCCCATCAGGCGGCTCTCGATTTCCCCTTCACCCCAGCTCGAGGCAAAGCGAATGGTCGCGCCGCTATCGTGATAGGTCACCTCGGTGGCCTTCAGCCAGCGGCCATGGCAGTTCGGATTAATATGATCGGCCATGGAGACCGCAACGGCATCCGGCAGTTTAGCCAGCCAGCGGCGACCTACTTCGTCATCGGCGTTGATGATCGCCTGACCGCAGTGATGCGTGGCATACAGCTGCCATTTCGCCGCTTCGTAGTTTTCCATGTCGCCATGGTAATCGAGGTGATCCCGGCTCAGGTTAGTGAACACAGAGGCGGCAAATTTCAGCGCCGCGACACGATGCTGTACCAGCCCGTGAGAAGAGACTTCCATCGCCGCGAAGGTCGCGCCCTGCCCAGCCAGACCGGCGAGCACGTGCTGTACGTCAACGGCAGAGCCGGTGGTATTTTCCGTTGGGTTCACTTTGCCCAACAGACCATTACCCACGGTACCCATCACCGCGCTGGTTTCACCCAGCAGTTGCGCCCACTGCGCCATCAGCTGCGTGGTGGTGGTTTTACCGTTGGTGCCAGTTACGCCAACCAGACGCAACCGGTCTGAGGGTTCGTTATAAAAACGTCCCGCCAGCGCAGAGAGACGTTCATTCAGCTGGCTGAGATAGATGACCGGCACGCCATGCATTTCACGGACTTCACCGTCAGTGGCCTCATCTTTTGCCTCAGCAATAATGGCAGCAACACCTTGCGCTATCGCCTGCGGGATATACCGACGCCCGTCCGCCTGATGACCTACGACTGCCACAAAAAGATCGCCCGAGGCAGCCACACGGCTGTCGAGTACCATCTCTCGCAGTTCTCTCGCAGGTAAGCCTGTTACCCACGGAGCAAGAAGGTCGCGCAAATTACGATCTGCCACCTGTTCCCTCGCCTTGATTAATTACAAATTCACTTTTCTCGCCCGTTGCCAGCGCATCCGGCTCGATGTTCATGGTGCGCAGTACGCCGCCCATGATGGCACCGAAGACCGGCGCGGAAACGGCGCCACCGTAGTATTTACCCGCTTGTGGATCGTTGATGACGACCACCAGCGCAAAACGCGGATTACTCGCAGGCGCAACGCCTGCGGTATATGCAATGTATTTATTGATGTAGCGGCCATCTGGCCCGACTTTTTTCGCCGTACCGGTTTTGATCGCGATGCGATAGCCTTTGATCGCCGCCTTCACGCCGCCGCCGCCGGGCAGCGCCACGCTTTCCATCATGTGAACGACGGTACGGACGATCGATTCCGGGAAGATACGCTCACCGGGAACCGGGGGATCAACTTTGGTAATTGAGAGCGGGCGATAGACGCCATAGCTGCCAATCGTTGCATAGACACGCGCCAACTGTAACGGCGTTACCATTAGCCCGTAGCCGAAAGAGAAGGTGGCCCTCTCTATGTCAGACCACCGTTGTTTTTGAGGATATAAGCCACTGCGTTCTCCGACCAACCCCAAATTGGTCGCCTTTCCCAGCCCAAAACGTGAGTAAGTTTCTACCAACGCTGAGGACGGCATCGCTAACGCCAGCTTAGAAACGCCAACGTTACTCGACTTCTGTAAAACCCCGGTGAGGGTCAATTCGCTGTAACGCGCCACGTCTTTGATCTCGTGACCGTTGATGCGGTAAGGCACGGTATTCAACACGGTGTTTTCATTGACGATACCGCGCTGCAGGGCGGTCATCACCACCATCGGTTTCACCGTTGAACCCGGCTCGAAGACGTCGGTGATGGCACGGTTACGCATGGCGTCTTTGGCCGTGCCGGTAAAATTGTTCGGGTTGTAAGACGGGCTGTTGGCCATCGCCAGCACTTCACCGGTGCTGACATCCACCAGCACGGCGCTGCCGGATTCCGCTTTGTTAAAGGCAACGGCGTTATTCAGCTCACGGTAGACCAGCGCCTGCAAACGCTCGTCAATACTCAACGCCAGGTTGTGCGCCGCCTGGCTGTCGGTTGAAGAAATATCTTCAATCACGCGACCATAGCGGTCTTTACGCACCACGCGCTCGCCCGGCTGACCAGTCAGCCACTTATCGAAACTCTTCTCAACGCCTTCAATCCCCTGGCTGTCGACGTTGGTAAAGCCAATCAGGTGGGCGGTCACTTCTCCGGACGGGTAGTAGCGACGCGACTCTTCACGCAGGTGAATGCCGGGCAGCTTCAATTTTTTGATGTAGTCGGCCATGTCAGGGTTTACCTGACGTGCCAGATAGATAAAGCGCCCTTTCGGGTTAGCATTGACGCGAGCAGCCAGCTGATCGAGTGGCATTTTCAGCGCGTCAGAGAGTGCCTTCCAGCGGTTATCCAGGGAGATCCCGCCAGCGTCATGCAGCTCTTTTGGATCCGCCCAGATCGCTTTCACCGGTACGCTGACCGCCAGCGGGCGGCCAGAACGGTCGGTGATCAGGCCACGCGATGTCGAGACTTCCTGAACGCGCAGGGAGCGCATATCGCCCTGGCGCACCAGCATGTCGGGGGCAATGATCTGCAGCCACGCCACGCGTCCCAGCAGGAAACCCAGCGCCAGTAAAATGCAGCCGCACAGCAACGCAAAACGCCAGCTGATAAAGCTGGCCTGTTCTTCCTGACGTTTTGGTTTTAGCGCCTTCGCCGCGGATTTCATGCGTCGCGTTTTTCCTTATTTTTGTACTACGATATTTTCCTGAGAGGGATCAACATGCTGCATCTGCAGCTTTTCCGTTGCGATCCGTTCCACCCGGCTGTGATCGCCGAGCGCATTTTCTTCAAGGATCAGATTTCGCCACTCGATATCCAGCGCATCACGCTCCAGCACCAGCTGTTCGCGCTGCGCCGTTAACAAACGGGTATGGTGCGCGGTGGTCACGACGGTGATCGCCGACACAATGATGCAAATAAACAGGCACAGTGGCAGCTTGCCGAAACGCAACAGATCGTCCCAGATCACGCCCGGCAACGCATGACGCTCGTTGCTGCCTAACGTCTCTTTGACCTTGCTTAAGGTGCCTGCCACTTTGCCGATCATGCACTCGTCCTTTCTGCAATACGCAGCACTGAACTACGGGCGCGTGGATTCTCTTCTACTTCTGCCTCGCCCGGCATTAACTTGCCCAATGCGCGCAGCTGACGGCCACCCAGCTTTTTGAGCTGCTCTTCCGTCATCGGTAAACCGGCCGGAACCTGCGGACCGCGGCTTTGCTCGCGCATAAAACGCTTCACGATGCGATCTTCCAGCGAGTGGAAGCTGATAATCGACAGGCGACCACCCGGCGCGAGTACGCCAAGCGAACTTTTCAGCGCCTGCTCGATCTCCTCGAGCTCGCTGTTCACCCAGATGCGAATCGCCTGGAAAGTACGGGTGGCGGGATGTTTGTACTTATCCTTCACCGGCGTTGCCGCCGCAATGACTTCTGCCAGCTCTTTGGTGCGGGTCATCGGCTCAATGCGGTTGCGCTCAACGATGGCGCGCGCGATACGCTTGCCAAAACGCTCTTCGCCAAAGGTTTTGATCACCCAGGCGATATCCGCTTCATCAGCCGTTTGCAGCCACTCGGCGGCGGACTGGCCGCGCGTCGGATCCATACGCATATCCAGCGGACCGTCGCGCATAAAGGAGAAGCCACGTTCAGCGTCATCAAGCTGCGGTGAGGAGACGCCAAGATCGAGAAGAATGCCGTCGATCTTGCCGGTTAAATCGCGCTCGCTGACGTAATCAGCCAGCGCAGAGAAAGGACCATGAACAATAGAAAAGCGTGGATCATCAATGGTTTTTGCTACCGCAATCGCCTGCGGATCGCGATCGATCGCCAGCAAACGGCCTTCCGCGCCCAGTTGGGAGAGGATTAAACGTGAGTGGCCACCCCGGCCAAAAGTGCCATCAATATAGATGCCATCAGGACGAATATTCAGGCCATTGACGGCCTCATCCAGTAGCACCGTCGTATGTTTATAATTTTCCATCATATTTATAGAGACAAATCCTGCAATCGTTCCGACAATGTCGCGGAATCAGACTGCTCAGCGTCGATATCTTCCTTGACCCGTTGATACCAGGCCGTTTCATCCCACAGTTCAAACTTATTGAACTGTCCGACCAGCATCACTTCTTTTGTCAGACCCGCATGCTGCCGCAGCACTGGCGCAATCAATAAACGCCCCGCGCTATCCATCTGACATTCACTGGCATGACCCAATAACAGCCGCTGCACGCGGCGTTCCTGCGGGTTCATGCTCGACAGTCGAGACAGCTTTTGCTCAATGATTTCCCATTCAGGCAAGGGGTAAAGCAACAGGCAGGCGTGGTTGATGTCAATGGTGCAGACCATTTGACCAGAAGCGCTCTCGTTCAGCTGGTCGCGATATCGGGTTGGTACCGACAAACGCCCTTTGCTGTCGAGATTGACTAACGTCGCTCCACGGAACATGCCAGTCTCACCCCTCCTCACCACTTTTACCCACAAATTCCCACTTAAGGGAGTTTACGGAGCGATGGAAAAGCTTGTCAAGCCAGGACTTCCGCGACATCAGTCTAAATGTTACTGATTTACGAACGGAAGTTAATCAGGCTATTAACCGTACAACTGGCGAGGCAAAATTAACGTGATGAATATTTGTGAGAAAAAACTCGAATATGCAGAGCAGCGTTAAAAATCACTCATCTCGTCGCAACCAAATATAAAGTGTCAGTTTGCGACGCGGGCGGCATTTTAAGCCATATCGTCAGGGGTGAACAGCGCCAGATTCAACGCTGCCGCCGCGTCGAACGCTGATAAGCGGATGGCGGAAAATTCAGGGGGCAAAAATGGTTGATAATTCAGCAATGATGATCGGTTGTGTAACAAAATAATACAAATAATGTCATTAATGGCTTTTAAATAAACATGAAAAGAAGTTTTAAATAGCAAAGTGAAATAAAAAGGCTGTGAGGCGATGTTTTTTATAGAATTATCTTAAAAAGAATAAGGGCATTCCTGAACGGATTAATAGCAATAAATTCAGGGCAGTTTCCACTGCCCTGTATCTCTTATGACCGGCTCAATATGCCGCGACGATAGAGGTTACGACGGATGCGCGTCAGGCCCGGTTTAGGCTTACGCGGCTCATCGAGACTCGCCAGCACAATCTCCAGCACCCGTTCTGCCACGTCACGATGACGCTGGGCGACTGCCAGCACCGGGCACTGCAGGAAATCGAGCAGTTCGTGATCGCCAAAGGTCGCAATCGCCAGATCGGACGGCAGCTTACCTTCGCGGCGCAGCGTCACGTCCATCACCCCTTGCAACAGGGCAAAAGAGGTGGTGAACAGCGCCTGTGGCATCGGATGGGTTTCCAGCCACTTCTCGAACAGCTGCGCCGAGGCTTCGCGCTCGTAACTGTTGGCATAGAGGAAATCCACTTTACGGGGATCGTCTTTCCAGGCGGTGCGGAAACCCTGCTCGCGCAGGAAGCTCACGGAGAGTTCCGGCAACGCCCCCAGGTAGAGGACATTTTCCGCCGGGAAGGTACGCAACTCTGCCGCCAGCATTTCAGCATCGTCCTGATCGGCACCCACCACGCTGGTGAAATGCTCGCGATCTAATGCACGGTCGAGGGCGACAATCGGGAAGGAATCATTAGCCCAGCGCTGATAGAAAGGATGCTCCGGAGGTAACGAGGTTGAAACGATAATGGCATCGACCTGGCGCTGGAGCAGATGCTCGATGCAACGCATTTCGTTATCGGGCTGATCTTCTGAGCAGGCGATCAACAGTTGATAGCCGCGCTGACGCGCCTGACGCTCAAGATAGTTGGCGATCCGGGTGTAACTGGTGTTCTCCAGATCCGGGATCACCAGGCCGATCGAACGGGTACGCCCGGCACGTAGACCTGCTGCGACAGCATTCGGATGGTAGTTATGTTCACGAACCACTGCCATGACTTTCTCAACGGTCTTGTCGCTGACACGATACTGCTTCGCTTTACCGTTAATCACATAGCTTGCCGTCGTTCGCGACACACCGGCGAGCCTGGCGATTTCATCCAGTTTCACAATTACCCCTTAAAAAAAAGAAAAGAGTCCATGACCTCGTCAGGGTTATGGCTAAATCTTGTAACATCTAAACGCAGAATAGTCTGTGCGGCAACCGCTTTTGTCGCGACACCGGCATCGGTGCGCAAAAAAAAGCCCGGTTAATCGCACCGGGCAATAGAGAGGCGAACTTTTTATCTTTAACGCATCACTTTGTCGCCGCGGGAAAGTCCCACAACGCCTGAACGCGCCACTTCAACAATTTTTGCTACATCCCGCACCGAGGCGAGGAAAGCATCCAGCTTATCGCTGGTGCCGGCAAGCTGAACGGTGTAGATAGACGGTGTGACATCGATGATCTGCCCGCGGAAGATATCCGCATTGCGTTTCACCTCTTCACGCCCGTAACCGGTGGCCTGAATTTTCACCAGCATGATTTCACGTTCAACGTAGGCCCCCTGCCCCAGCTCGCTGACGCGTAAGACATCCACCAGTTTGTGCAGCTGCTTTTCGATCTGCTCCAGCACCTTGGCGTCGCCCACCGTCTGGATGGTCATGCGGGAAAGCGTGGGATCGTCCGTCGGCGCTACCGTCAGGCTTTCAATATTGTAGCCACGCTGTGCAAAGAGCCCAATCACGCGCGACAGCGCACCGGACTCGTTTTCCAGTAATACAGATAATATCCGGCGCATCAGGTTCTCTCCGTTTTGCTTAACCACATTTCATCCATACCGCCGCCGCGAATATGCATCGGATAAACATGCTCGGTGCCATCCACAACCACATCGACAAAGACCAGGCGGTTATTTTTAACGTGCTCAAGGGCTTCACTGAGCTTCGCTTCCAGCTCTGCCGGATGACTGATACGTATACCAATGTGGCCGTAAGCCTCTGCCAGACGAACAAAATCCGGCAATGAATTCATATAGGACTGCGAATGGCGACCGGAATAGATCATATCCTGCCACTGCTTCACCATCCCCAGATAGCCGTTGTTCAGATTGAGCACCAGCACCGGCAGCTCGTACTGCAGCGCGGTGGAGAGTTCCTGAATGTTCATCTGGATACTGCCATCACCGGTCACGCAGACCACCGTCTCTTCCGGTAATGCCAGCTTTACGCCCAGCGCAGCGGGCAGGCCAAAGCCCATGGTGCCCAGACCGCCGGAGTTGATCCAACGACGTGGCTTATCAAACGGGTAATAGAGGGCGGCAAACATCTGGTGCTGGCCGACGTCCGAGGTCACGTAAGCGTCGCCTTTGGTCAGACGCCAGATAGTTTCAATCACCGCCTGCGGCTTGATGTTCTCGCTTTGGGTATCGTATTTCAGACACTGGCGCGCACGCCACTGCTCAATCTGCAGCCACCAGTCACGAATATCATCAAGCGGCTGGGCATAATTTTCCTGCGCCAGCAGCTCCAGCATTTGGTCCAGCACCTGACGCGCATCGCCCACAATTGGCACATCCGCCGGCACGGTTTTGGAAATCGAGGTGGGATCGATGTCAATGTGCAGCACCGTGGCATCAGGACAATATTTCGCCAGGTTATTGGTGGTGCGATCGTCAAAGCGCACCCCAACGGCAAAAATAACGTCGGAGTTGTGCATCGTCATATTGGCTTCGTACGTGCCATGCATACCGAGCATGCCGAGCGCCTGACGATGGGAAGCCGGGAACGCCCCGAGCCCCATTAATGAGGAGGCCACCGGCAGGTTCAGCTTTTCGATAAGCGCACGCAGCTGCGTTTCGCACTGGGCGTTCACCGCCCCGCCGCCAACGTAGACCACCGGCTTTTTTGCCGCTATCAGGGTTTGCAGGGCGCGCTTAATCTGCCCCTTATGTCCCTGGGTAGTAGGGTTATACGAACGCATGCTGACCGACTCCGGCCAGACATACGGCAATTTATTGGCCGGGTTGAGAATATCTTTCGGAAGATCCACTACCACCGGCCCCGGACGCCCGCTGGCCGCCAGCCAGAAGGCCTTTTTCAGCACGCCCGGAATATCTTCCGTCTGCTTGACCAGGAAACTGTGTTTCACCACCGGACGGGAGATGCCGACCATGTCGCACTCCTGAAAGGCATCATAGCCAATCAGCGAGGTTGCAACCTGACCGGAGAGCACCACCATCGGAATGGAATCCATATAGGCGGTGGCGATCCCCGTAATGGCGTTCGTCGCGCCAGGACCCGATGTCACCAGCACGACCCCCACTTCACCTGTCGCACGTGCCAGTCCATCAGCCATATGTACGGCGGCTTGCTCATGACGCACCAGGACGTGATCGATACCGCCAACGGTATGTAGTGCGTCGTAAATATCGAGGACCGCGCCTCCAGGGTAACCGAACACTTGCTTCACGCCCTGATCGATTAACGATCGGACGACCATTTCGGCGCCAGACAACATCTCCATGATTTGCCTCCAGGCTTATCGTTTCAGACGGACAGGAGAAATATGCACTGCGCCGTCTTTTTTGTCAGGGTTACCCCTGGCGATTTTTATTGTGCAGAGTGACAGTTACCATAACCGCTCGCCGGAAGGCAGGCAATTAGCAAACCCCGGCTGGCGCAGGATCACAAAAGAAGAAAAACAAGGTATTAATATTTGTTATGGATAAATCGACTACGAGAACGAAGGTGAGTGAGCGTTCATCATTTAAAATGGGGGCGGCACAGTAATTCATGCATTTTTACGGCCAGCAAAGGGCAGTGAAAATATCCTCAACAGAATAAAATTTCAGAAACGAAAAAAAAGTCAGGATAAATAACAATAATACTGAAATTTATCCTGACCACATTTATCGACGGCAGACGCTAACCAACAGCTCTTCCATCCACTGATGACCTTTATCGCGACCGGCCGCTTCATGCCATGAGAGATAGCAGGTGCGTGAGTTAAGGTTCAGCGGCAACGGCATAATCCGCAGGCTCAGCGGCTCGGCAAACTCTTCAGCCAGCCAGCGCGGGGCGATGGCAACCAGGTGAGTTTGCGAGACGATATTTAATACGCTGACCATCGCCATCCCCTGATAAGCTACACAGGCTTGCTTATCTGGCGTGTCATACCACGGCTGGCTAAAAGAGGCGTAGCGATCGAGCGCAACAACCGCATGCTGTTCGCGATAAATATCGCTCTCCTGCAGCATACCATTAAGGCGCGGATGCGTTTTGCTGGTAACCAGTACCATTTCATCCTTGAATAACGGTACACAAGAAAATTCGGGGCGACGAAATTCTTCGTAGCCAATAACAAACTCCGTTTCCTGATACCGCAGCTGATGTTCCGTATTCTGGTTAAGGGATGACTTAAAAACCAGCTGAATATTGGGTGCAACTTCCTCCACCTTATTGTAAATAAGTGAGGTCAGATAATTATCCAGAGGGCTGCAAACGCACAGATGGAAAACACGCTCGCTGCTGCGCGAGTCGAACCCGGAACCCGGTAGTTCATTCTGCACAAGCTGAAGCGCCTGCCGTACCGATGCAAACAGCTGATAGGCACGGGCTGTAGGCTGAATGCCACGGCCATAACGAACGAATAACTCGTCATTAAACATAACCTTGAGTCTTGCAACGGCATTGCTGACAGCCGGCTGAGACATTCCCAGCGACTGGGCGGCACGCGTAATATTTTGTTCCTGCATGACCGCATCGAAAACCGTTAAAAGATTCAGGTCCACCGTACGGAGCTGTGGTTTTGCCCCCTCTGATACAGGCGATTTTTCGCTACTTTCTTCACACATATCCTGCTCCATTGTCACGCTGAACTCCTTTCCTCGTGTGTAACAATAAATTTTGAAAATATGATTTATCACGCATATAAAACAAGCTAAAGAGAAATGTTACAAATTAGGAATATATAAATACCCGCCAGCCGTGACAGGACTCAGACATAAGATAAGAAAACATGTTTAAAAAACAATAAAACATATTAATTAGTTTATGTTGCGAATGAAACCATAGATCACGCAAATAAACAATATGGCTTCTCGTTAAGGCTCATTTAAGTTTTAATGAAATATTAACAGCAACTTAATTAAATTATTTAACAATTCATTATCAGGCCAATCACCTTACAACCTGTAACAACGCAATTATCATGATAACTTAATGAAAGTTAAAGGATTCAAAATGATGACTTATTGTTCCTGGATTTTAAGCAATTGCAATAAAGTATATGCAAACGATTCAACTGATAAATTCGCACACATAATTCAGAATAAGAAAATGGCAGAAAAGGGAAAAACCAGCACAATAAGCTAATTGTTTCCACCCGGGTCTTGCGGGTGAATGGGGGTTTTCGCCTGGCAGGGGTTGACATCAATCCGCGTATCCAGTACCACTAAAAGCATATCTTATTTATCTGGAGCTGATTCATGATTCGCAGCATTCGTTTCACCGGTCTACTACTACTAAACGCATCCACTGTGCGCGGTAGACTGGCGGGCGAAATTCAGCGTTGAATCGTTCTCTGGTTAAGACAAAAAACCCGCGCCACTGCGCGGGTTTTTTTATGCTCGTAGCAAGGCGCCCAAATTCAGACAAGGACCTAACCCATGAGCCAGCAAGTCATTATTTTCGATACGACCTTACGTGACGGTGAACAAGCATTACAGGCAAGCCTGAGCGTTAAAGAGAAATTGCAGATTGCTCTGGCCCTTGAACGTATGGGCGTAGACGTCATGGAAGTGGGCTTCCCGGTCTCTTCTCCGGGTGATTTTGAATCTGTTCAGACCATCGCCCGCACCGTCAAAAACAGCCGTGTGTGCGCCCTGGCGCGCTGCGTCGAGAAAGATATCGACGTGGCTGCGGAGTCGCTGAAGGTCGCCGAAGCCTTCCGTATTCACACCTTTATTGCTACCTCGCCGATGCATATCGCCACCAAGCTGCGCAGCACCCTGGATGAGGTGATCGAGCGCTCCATCTATATGGTGAAACGCGCCCGCAATTATACCGACGACGTTGAGTTCTCCTGTGAAGATGCAGGCCGTACGCCAATTGAAGATTTGGCCCGTGTCGTTGAAGCGGCCATCCGTGCCGGCGCCACCACCATCAACATCCCGGACACCGTCGGCTACACCATGCCGTTTGAGTTCTCCAATATCATTACCGGGCTGTATGAGCGTGTGCCAAACATTGATAAAGCGATCATCTCCGTTCACACCCATGACGATTTGGGCCTGGCGGTGGGTAACGCCATTGCCGCGGTCCACGCCGGGGCGCGTCAGGTTGAGGGTGCCATGAACGGTATCGGTGAACGCGCGGGCAACTGTTCGCTGGAAGAGGTGATCATGGCGATCAAGGTGCGCAAGGACATCATGAATGTGCATACCCGCATCAATCACCAGGAGATCTGGCGCACCAGCCAGACCGTCAGCCAGATCTGCAACATGCCGATCCCGGCGAACAAAGCGATTGTGGGCACTGGCGCCTTCGCTCACTCCTCCGGTATTCACCAGGACGGCGTGCTGAAGAACCGCGAAAACTACGAAATCATGACCCCGGAATCGATCGGTCTGAATCAGGTGCAGCTGAACCTGACCTCCCGCTCTGGCCGTGCGGCGGTTAAACACCGCATGGAAGAGATGGGCTATAAAGAGACCGACTACAACATGGATCACCTGTATGACGGCTTCCTGAAGCTGGCCGATAAAAAAGGCCAGGTCTTTGACTACGACCTGGAAGCGCTGGCGTTTATCAACAAGCAGCAGGAAGAACCAGAGCATTTCCGTCTGGACTACTTCAGCGTGCAGTCGGGTTCAAGCGACATCGCGACCGCCTCCGTCAAGCTGGCCTGCGGTGAAGAGGTTAAAGCCGAAGCCGCCAACGGCAACGGTCCGGTCGATGCCATCTACCAGGCCATTAACCGCGTCACCGAATATGACGTTGAGCTGGTCAAATATGACCTGACGGCGAAAGGCCAGGGCAAAAACGCGCTGGGCCAGGTAGACATCGTGGTCAACTATAACGGCCGCCGCTTCCACGGCGTGGGCCTGGCGACCGATATCGTCGAATCCTCCGCCAAAGCCATGGTTCACGTCCTGAACAATATCTGGCGCGCCGCAGAAGTAGAAAAAGAGTTGCAACGCAAAGCTCAGAATAAAGAGAACAATAAGGAAACCGTGTAATGTCGAAGAATTACCATATTGCTGTGTTACCGGGCGACGGAATTGGTCCCGAAGTTATGGCACAGGCGCTGAAGGTGCTGGACGCTGTTCGCACCCGTTTTGCGATGAAAATTACCACCAGCCACTACGATGTGGGCGGTATCGCGATCGATAACCACGGTACGCCGTTGCCGCAGGCAACCGTGACCGGCTGTGAGAATGCCGACGCGGTTCTGTTCGGATCTGTAGGTGGCCCGAAATGGGAACACCTGCCACCGGCCGAGCAGCCAGAGCGCGGGGCGCTGCTGCCACTGCGTAAACATTTCAAGCTCTTCAGCAACCTGCGCCCCGCCAAACTGTACCAGGGGCTGGAAGAGTTTTGCCCGCTGCGCGCCGATATCGCCGCCAACGGCTTCGACATTCTGTGCGTCCGTGAGTTGACCGGCGGCATCTACTTTGGTCAGCCGAAAGGCCGCGAAGGCAGCGGTCAGCACGAAAAAGCGTTCGATACCGAGGTGTATCACCGTTTTGAGATCGAGCGTATCGCCCGTATCGCGTTCGAATCTGCCCGCAAACGCGGCCATAAAGTGACCTCTATTGATAAAGCTAACGTGCTGCAATCCTCCATCCTGTGGCGCGAAATCGTTAACGAGATTGCACAGGAATACCCGGACGTTCAGCTGGCGCATATGTACATCGACAATGCCACCATGCAGCTGATTAAAGATCCGTCCCAGTTTGACGTCCTGCTCTGCTCCAACCTGTTCGGGGACATTCTCTCTGACGAGTGCGCGATGATCACCGGCTCTATGGGAATGCTGCCATCCGCCAGCCTGAACGAAGAAGGTTTTGGCCTGTACGAACCAGCAGGCGGATCCGCACCGGATATCGCGGGTAAAAACATCGCCAACCCGATCGCGCAGATCCTCTCTCTAGCGCTGCTTTTGCGCTACAGCCTGGATGCCAACGAGGCGGCTACCGCGATCGAAAACGCCATCAACCGCGCCCTGGAAGAGGGTGTGCGCACCGGCGATTTAGCCCGCGGCAACGCGGCGGTCAGTACTGAAGAAATGGGCGATATTATTGCCCGCTATGTCGCTGAAGGGGTGTAATCATGGCGAAGACGTTGTACGAAAAAATTTATGATGCTCACGTGGTCTATGAAGCGCAGAACGAAACCCCGCTGCTCTATATCGATCGCCATCTGGTGCACGAAGTGACCTCGCCGCAGGCGTTCGATGGCCTGCGCGCGCACAAGCGTCCGGTACGTCAGCCGGGCAAAACCTTCGCCACGATGGACCATAACGTTTCAACCCAGACTAAAGACATCAACGCCTCCGGTGAGATGGCGCGCATTCAGATGCAGGAGCTGATCAAGAACTGCAACGAGTTTGGCGTCGAGCTGTACGATCTGAACCACCCTTACCAGGGCATCGTGCACGTGATGGGCCCTGAGCAAGGTATCACCCTGCCGGGCATGACCATCGTTTGCGGCGACTCCCATACCGCGACCCACGGCGCGTTTGGTGCGCTGGCCTTCGGTATCGGCACCTCCGAAGTGGAACATGTTCTGGCGACCCAGACCCTGAAACAGGGTCGCGCGAAGACCATGAAAATTGAGGTCACCGGCGAGGCCGCACCGGGCATCACTGCCAAAGACATCGTGCTGGCAATCATCGGTAAAACCGGTAGCGCAGGCGGCACCGGACATGTGGTGGAGTTCTGCGGCAGCGCGATCCAGGCCCTGAGCATGGAAGGCCGTATGACCCTGTGCAACATGGCGATTGAGATGGGTGCGAAAGCCGGTCTGGTTGCGCCTGACGAAACGACCTTCAACTATGTGAAGGGGCGTTTGCACGCCCCGAAAGGCCAGGATTTTGACGACGCGGTCGCGTACTGGAAAACCCTGAAAACCGACGAGGGTGCGGTATTCGACACCGTGGTCACTCTGCAGGCCGAAGCGATTGCGCCGCAGGTCACCTGGGGCACTAATCCGGGGCAGGTTATCTCCGTTAACGACAGCGTTCCCGATCCGGCCTCGTTCGCCGATCCGGTTGAGCGCGCCAGCGCAGAGAAAGCGCTGGCCTATATGGGGCTGAAACCGGGCGTACCGTTGACCGACGTGAGCATTGATAAAGTGTTTATTGGCTCCTGCACCAACTCACGCATCGAAGATCTGCGCGCCGCGGCAGAAGTGGCGAAAGGCCGTAAAGTGGCGCCGGGCGTGCAGGCCCTGGTAGTGCCAGGCTCCGGCCCGGTCAAAGCCCAGGCGGAAGCTGAAGGTCTGGATAAGATTTTCATTGAAGCAGGCTTTGAATGGCGTCTGCCGGGTTGCTCCATGTGTCTGGCGATGAACAACGACCGCCTGAATCCGGGCGAGCGCTGCGCTTCCACCAGCAACCGTAACTTTGAAGGTCGTCAGGGGCGCGGTGGGCGCACGCATCTGGTCAGCCCGGCGATGGCCGCGGCAGCCGCAGTGACCGGCCACTTCGCCGATATTCGCAGCCTGAAATAAGGAGACCATCATGGCAGAGAAATTTACCCAACATACTGGCCTGGTGGTCCCTCTGGACGCGGCTAACGTCGACACCGACGCCATCATTCCAAAACAGTTTTTGCAGAAGGTAACCCGCACCGGTTTTGGCGCGCACCTGTTTAACGACTGGCGTTTTCTGGACGACAAAGGCGAAGTGCCAAATCCGGAGTTCGTGCTGAACTTTCCTGAGTACAAAGGCGCATCTATCCTGCTGGCGCGGGAAAACTTCGGCTGTGGCTCATCGCGCGAGCATGCGCCATGGGCGCTGACCGATTACGGTTTTAAGGTAGTGATTGCCCCAAGCTTTGCCGACATCTTCTATGGCAACAGCTTCAACAACCAGCTGCTGCCGGTCACGTTGAGTGATGAACAGGTCGACGAACTGTTTACGCTGGTGCAGGGCAACCCGGGCATGACCTTTGAAGTGGATCTGGAAGCGCAGGTCGTAAAAGCCGGGGATAAAACCTACAGCTTTAATATCGACGCGTTCCCCCGCCACTGCATGATTAACGGTCTGGACAGCATCGGATTGACCCTGCAGCACGAAGAGGCCATTGCTGCCTACGAGAGCAAGCAGCCAGCCTTTATGGGCTAATCGCTTAGCCCTCACGCTAAAGAGTCCATTGCACAGTCAATGGACTCTTTTTTATTCAGACATCTTTTACCCGCCAGGTGAGCACCAGCGTCACCAGCGAAATCCCTGCTATAACCATGTAAACCACAGAGTGGCCGTAGCTTTGCGCCAGCGCGCCCTGAATCACCCCCGCCAGGATCACGCCGGTAGAGATGCTGTTGGTAAACAGCGTGGTTGCCGACCCCGCCCTGCCCGGCATCAGATCCTGGAACCAGAGCATGCCAATCCCGGCGATGATGCCAATAAAGATCGCGTTAAAGAGTTGCAGGCCAAGCAAGGCCTCGCGGCTGTGAAAGAGGATCAGACCCAGATAAAAGAGCACACCCGCCGCCACCGCGATCACCATCATCCGCCGCTTACCGACGTGTTTGACGTAATAACCTGCAAGGATCATTGCCGGGATTTCCAGCCCGGCGGCAGTCCCCATTAAGATCCCGGCCAGCTTGTCCGGCAGCCCCAGATCGCTGCTGATCCACAACGGCATGTCGATGATATACATGGTGTTACAGGTCCACATTAGCGTGGACGCGATAAACAGCCTGCGAACATTTTTGTCTTTCCAGCCGCTTACCTCCGTCACCGGAACAGTGGTCGCCGATTCCACCCTGGCCACAGAAGGCAGCGCGAAGGCGATCAGCGCCAGGCTGATGGCAAAAATGGCCGCCGCAATAGAGAACATGGTGGTAAAGCCATAGTTAAGCGCCAGCATAAACGCCAGCGGCGGACCGATGACCCACGCCAGCGAAAGCTGCGCACGCATCACCGAGCTGAACATCACCACCTCACGCGCAGAGCTGTCGGCATATTCCCGCGCCAGAGCAAACAGCTGCGGCATGGCGGTGTTGGCAATTGAGGCCAACAGTACGCCGCAGGTTAATAAGGTCAGATAGTGGCGGTTGAAGGCAAACAGCAGCGCGTTGCCAATCGCCATCGCGCAGCAAAAGAGGATCAGCTTGCGGCGATCGCCCTGGCTGTCCGAACGCTTCGCCAGCCCCAGGCTGACCAGGATCCCGGCGACGGCATTGACGGTATAGAACAGCCCCACCCAGAAGGGTTGGGCACCCACCTCGCGGCTCAGGAACAGACTCAGGGTCGGGGCCTGCAGCGCACCGGCGACGCCCATCATAAAAGCCACCATTAAAAAAGCGGCATACACACCGTTTAGACGGCGTCCCATCGTCATTAACCAGAGCATTCACTGTTCCTTTAGCGCAAGTGAAAACGAAAAAAGCCAGCAGATAATACCTGCTGGCGTGGTGATTCGCACCAATACTCAGTCACACATGATCGAAGCCATTCAGCGTTCCGAGGTCGACGTTGTCACCTGCCACTGCATCAGCTCTTCCAGTATTTTCAGGCGCTGCTCTGCACACCGGCGGGCCAGCCAAGACACTCCCTTTGTCGCTGAAAAGTACTGTTGGTAAAACTGATTCGTGGTCGACCTCTTCATATTCACCTCCTCGCTTCATCGAAGTGAATTATTGGCTTAATATAGGGATTAATAAATTGCTGATTTTTTGTCAGGAGTTCCCCTTTTATGCCCTCTGGTCGTCTGCAACAACAATTTATCCGCCTGTGGCAGTGCTGTGACGGCCAGACCCGGGAGACCACGCTCAGCGAACTGGCCGACTTGCTCAACTGTTCGCGCCGCCATATGCGTACCCTGCTTAACACCATGCAGCAGCAGGGCTGGCTGAGCTGGGAAGCGGAGGCCGGGCGCGGCAAGCGCTCGCGTCTCACCTTTTTGTATACCGGCCTTGCGCTTCAGCAGCAACGGGCGGAGGATCTGCTGGAGCAGGACCGCATCGAGCAGCTGGTGCAGCTGGTCGGCGATAAGGCCGCGGTGCGCCAGATGCTGGTTTCCCACCTCGGGCGCAGCTTCCGCCAGGGCAAGCACATCCTGCGCGTGCTCTACTATCGCCCGATGAAAAACCTGTTGCCGGGCAGCGCATTACGGCGCTCCGAAACCCACATGGCGCGGCAAATCTTTAGCGGGCTGACGCGCATAAATGAGGAAAATGGGGAACTGGAAGCTGACATTGCCCACCACTGGCAGCAGCTTTCTCCTCTGCACTGGCGATTTTTCTTGCGGCCTGGCATCCATTTCCATCATGGCCGCGAGCTGGAGATGGCTGATGTTATCGCCTCGCTGCAGCGCGCCCGCGAATTGCCCCTCTATTCACACATTAGCCAGGTCCAGTCACCCACCGCCTGGACGCTGGATATTCAGCTTACGCAGCCCGACCGCTGGCTGCCGTGGCTGCTGGGGTATGTGCCGTCGATGATCCTGCCGCGCGAATGGGAAACGATGCACAACTTTGCCAGCCTGCCGGTAGGTACCGGGCCGTACGCCGTTTCCCGTAATAACAATAACCAGCTGAAGATCCGCGCCTTCGACGATTACTTCGGCTACCGGGCGCTGATTGACGAGGTGAACGTCTGGGTGTTGCCGGATATTAACGAAGAGCTGAGCGTCGGCCTGACGCTGGAAGGGCCAACCGAGGGGGAAAAGGCGGTGGAAAGTCGGCTTGAAGAGGGCTGTTACTATCTGCTGTTTGACGCCCGCTCCCACCGCGGGGCCAGCGCAGAGGTGCGCCAGTGGGTAAGCCGGATCCTCTCCCCGGCGAACCTGATCTACCAGGCTGAGGAAGTGTATCAGTCCTACTGGTTCCCGGCGTATGGCCTGCTGCCGCGCTGGCACCACGCCCGCCCGGGACGTGGCGACAAACCAGCCGGGCTGGAGAGCCTCACCCTGACCTTCTACCGTGAACATATCGAACATCGGGTGATCGCCAGAATGATGAGCGAGCTGCTCGCCGCCGAACAGGTGACGCTGAACATTCAGGAGGTCAGCTATGAGGAGTGGCATCGCGGCGAGATCGTGAGCGACATCTGGCTCAACAGCGTCAACTTCACCCTGCCGCTGGATTTCTCGCTGTTCTCACATCTCTATGAGGTGCCGCTTCTGCAAAACTGTATTGAGCGCGACTGGCAACAGGACGCCGCCGAGTGGCGCGCGGGTGAGATGAATCTTGCGGTCTGGTGCCAGCAGTTGCTTGCCCAGCAGGCGATCGTCCCGCTGATCCACCACTGGCTGATGATCCAGGGCCAGCGCAGTATGCGCGGCTTGCGCATGAATACGCTGGGATGGTTTGATTTTAAATCGGCGTGGTTTGCGCCGCCGGAACCATAACACTTTCGTAATATTCACCAAATCATTACAATACCCCCGTTCTCAACGGGGTGCTGCGCGAAAGCGTGTGCTGAGAAAATACCCGTCGAACCTGATCCGGATAACGCCGGCGAAGGGATTTGAGGCTGTTGCTCAAAATCCTTTGCCACTCTCAAACAATGAGGTGCAAAGTGTTCAAAACTGTTCTTCCCCTGTTGGCGCTGGTTGCGCTGCCTGCCGTGGCCAGTCCTGTCCTGACGGTCTACACCTACGACTCTTTCGCTGCCGACTGGGGCCCGGGCCCGGCGGTCAAAAAAGCCTTTGAAGCCGACTGCAAGTGCGAGCTGAAGTTCGTGGCGCTGGAGGATGGCGTCTCGCTGCTGAACCGCCTGCGCATGGAAGGCAAAAACAGCAAAGCCGACGTGGTGCTGGGGCTGGATAACAATCTGCTGGAAGCGGCCACCCAGACCGGGTTGTTCGCTAAAAGCGGCGTGCCGACCGATGCGGTTAACGTCCCAGGCGGCTTGAAGAACGACACCTTTGTGCCTTTCGATTACGGCTATTTCGCCTTCGTCTACGACAAAAACAAGCTGAAAAATCCGCCAAAGAGCCTGAAAGAGCTGGTTGAAAGCGACCAGAAATGGCGTGTGATCTACGAAGATCCGCGCACCAGCACCCCGGGGCTGGGTCTGCTGCTGTGGATGCAAAAGGTCTACGGCGACAAGACCCCGGAAGCCTGGCAGAAACTGGCCGCCAAAACGGTCACCGTGACCAAAGGCTGGAGCGAAGCCTATGGCCTGTTCCTGAAAGGGGAGAGCGATCTGGTGCTGAGCTACACCACCTCCCCGGCGTACCACATCATTGCCGAGAAAAAAGAGAACTACGCCGCCGCTGACTTTGCTGAAGGTCACTATCTGCAGGTTGAGGTCGCCGCCCGGACCGCAGCCAGCAAACAGCCGGAGCTGGCTGAGAAGTTCCTGAAATTTATGGTCTCGCCGTCGTTCCAGAACACCATCCCGACCGGCAACTGGATGTACCCGGTCACCAATGTGACGTTACCGGCAGGTTTTGACACCCTGGTGAAACCGCAAACCACGCTGGAATTTACCCCGCAGGAAGTGGCCGGGAAACGTGCAGCATGGATCAATGAATGGCAACGCGCCGTCAGCCGTTAATCGCCGGCTGGTTGCTGCCGGGGCTGCTGGCCGCCACGCTGATGGTGGCCGTCGCCCTGGGCGCATTTCTGGCGCTGTGGTTTAACGCGCCAGCCACCGATGTCGCGGCGCTGCTGCACGACTGCTATCTTTGGCACGTCATCCGCTTCTCGTTCTGGCAGGCGTTTCTCTCCGCCCTGCTCTCCGTCGTGCCCGCGATATTTCTTGCCCGCGCGCTCTACCGGCGTCGCTTCCCGGGCAGGCAGGCGCTGCTGCGCCTGTGCGCCATGACCCTGATCCTGCCGGTGCTGGTGGCGGTATTTGGCATTCTCAGCGTTTACGGACGTCAGGGGTGGCTGGCCGCGCTATTCCAGGCGCTCGGGCTGGAGTGGAGCTTCTCGCCCTATGGCCTGCAGGGGATCCTGCTGGCGCACGTTTTTTTCAACATGCCGATGGCCACGCGCCTGCTCTTACAGGCGCTGGAGAATATCCCCGGCGAACAGCGTCAGCTTGCCGCCCAGCTCGGGATGCGCGGCGGGTCATTTTTCCGCTTCGTCGAGTGGCCGTGGCTGCGCCGCCAGATCCCGCCCGTCGCCGCGCTGATCTTTATGCTCTGCTTTGCCAGCTTCGCCACCGTGCTCTCGCTCGGCGGCGGACCGCAGGCCACCACTATCGAGCTCGCCATCTATCAGGCCCTGAGCTACGACTACGATCCGGGCCGGGCAGCCCTGCTGGCGATGGTGCAGATGGTCTGCTGCCTGGGGCTGGTGATGCTGAGCCAGCGGCTGGGGAAAGCTATCCCCGTCGGCACCAGCCAGCTTGCCGGCTGGCGCGATCCCCAGGATAGCCTGCGCAGCCGCCTGACCGATGGCCTGCTTATTACCCTGGCGCTGCTGCTGTTGATTCCGCCGCTGCTGGCGGTGGTGGTCGATGGTCTGAACCTGAATTTGCTGTCGGTGCTGCAACAGCCGGTACTGTGGCAGGCGCTGGGCACTTCGCTGCGCATCGCGCTGGGAGCCGGGCTGCTCTGCGTCCTGCTGACCATGATGCTGCTGTGGAGCAGCCGGGAGCTCTATGCCCGGCAGGCGATTGTGGCCGGACAGGCGCTGGATCTCAGCGGCATGCTGATCCTGGCGATGCCCGGCATCGTGCTGGCGAGCGGCTTTTTCCTGCTCTTCAACAGCACCGTTGGCCTGCCCGAATCGGCCGATGGCATTGTCATCTTCACCAACGCCCTGATGGCCATTCCGTATGCGCTGAAAGTGCTGGAAAATCCGATGCGCGACCTCAGCGCCCGCTATACCCTGCTTTGCGACTCGCTGGGGATGCACGGCTGGCAGCGGCTGAAGGTGGTGGAACTGCGCGCCCTGAAGCGCCCGCTGGCCCAGGCGCTGGCCTTTGCCTGCGTACTGTCGATTGGCGATTTCGGGGTGGTGGCGCTGTTTGGTAATGATGATTTCCGCACCCTGCCGTTCTGGCTCTATCAGCAGATCGGCTCGTATCGCAGCCAGGACGGGGCCGTCACGGCGCTGCTGCTGCTGCTGCTCTGCTTTGCGTTATTTACCGTTATCGAAAAACTACCGGGGCGTGATGTTAAAACTGACTGATGTAACCTGGCTTTATCAGCACCTGCCGATGCGCTTCACCTTGTCCGTGCGCCGGGGCGAACTTATCGCCGTGCTCGGCCCCAGCGGCGCCGGGAAAAGCACCCTTCTCAATCTGATCGCCGGTTTTCTGCAACCGGCCAACGGCAGCATCACCCTTAACGGTCACGATCACACCCGTACGCCGCCTGCTGCGCGCCCGGTGTCGATGCTGTTTCAGGAAAACAATCTCTTCACTCATCTGAACGTGCGCCAGAACATTGGCCTGGGCATGCATCCCGGCCTCAGACTGAATGCTGTGCAACAGCAGAAGCTAAGCGACATCGCGCTGCAGATGGGGATCGGCGATCTGCTGGAACGCCTGCCGGGTGAGCTGTCGGGCGGTCAGCGTCAGCGCGTCGCGCTGGCGCGCTGTCTGGTGCGCGAACAGCCTGTCCTGCTGCTGGACGAGCCCTTTTCGGCACTCGATCCCGCCTTACGCCAGGAGATGTTGCTGTTGGTTAAAGAGGTATGTGAACGTCAGAACCTGACGATGCTGATGGTGTCGCACAGCGTGGAAGATGCGCTCAGGATCGCCCCCCGGTCAGTGGTGATTGCCGATGGCCGTATCGCCTGGGATGGCGATACGGAACAGCTGGCAAGCGGAAACGCGAGCGCGTCGCGCCTGCTGGGGATCCACTGATGCCGATCAGCGGCTGACAACCTTAAGCAGGATCTCACCATACACCGGCATCAGCGGGTGACGTACCAGCATCACCAGTGCCACCAGCGCCACGCCCAGGGTGACGGGGGCCAGCCAGAATAAGCGTCCACGCGGCAGATAGCGGCTGAGGCGATCCGAGGAGGCTTTCCCGCTGCGCCACAGCCGCCAGCAGAGCCAGGCCGCCAGCCACAGCAGTAGCGCGGTCGCCAGCAGCAGCCAGCGGAAGCCGCCGCTCTGCACACCAGCAGGAATATCGATTGCCGCGCCGGCCAGGATACCCGGCAGGAAGTAAATGGGCGGCCAGAACAGGCAGCCAATCAGGTTCGGCACGATAAATTTCGCCACCGGCAGATCCAGCATCCCCGCCACCATCGGCACCAGCGGGCGCGTCGGGCCAACAAAGCGCCCCACCAGAATGGTAAACATGCTGTGTTGATGCAGGGCATGCTCGGTTTTATCGAGCAGGGCTTTGTTCTTTTTCATGAATGACCAGCGGTGCAGCGGCTTTTTAAAGCGCCAGCCCAGCCAGAATGAGATCCAGTCGCCCAGCAGACAGCCGACGATCCCCGCCAGCCACGCCTGCCAGAAGTTAACCTCGCCACTGCCAATCAGCGCGCCGAGCCCGGTCATCATCACCGTGCCGGGCAGGATCAGCCCAACCAGCGCCAGAGATTCCAGAAAGGCCACAAGCGCGACGGCGACGAGCGAATAGGTAACGGACTGGGTAATAAAATGTTCCAGCAATGCCTGCATAACAGTTCCGGTCAGGTGGCGAAGCAGGGATTCTGCGAAGAGCGCCCTGCTGCGTCAAGACAACAATTGTCTGAATAGTTTACCGGGTGTGAACAGGATCCAGCGAACTTGTTTAGTTTTATTTACTTTCTATTCACACCCTGCGCGAAATTCGCTGGGGCTGGCGCCAGTGCATTTTTTAAAGACCCGGGAAAAGTAGAGCTGATCCTCAAAGCCGACGTTGCGCCCGACGGTGGCAATCGGCATGCGGGTGGTGCTGAGCAGCAGCTTGGCCTGGCTGATGCGCTGATCCTCACGCCAGCTCAGCACGCTCACCCCCAGCTGCTGGCGGAACAGGTGCGACAGACGCGACGGCGACAGGCAGACATGCTGGGCGACGCTGGCGATATCAAACTGGCTGTCCGCCAGATGGTCGCTGATGTACTGACAGGCTTCGCGCACCCGGTGATCCAGCGGCGGGTTGAGCGATTCGTTGATCGCCTCCATCCGGCGCAGCAGCAGCTGTTCCAGCAGGTTGATAGCCAGCAGCTCGGCATAGCGTCCCCCGCCCTGTCCGGCCTCGATGATCTGGGCAAACAGCTCCCGAAACTGCGGCTGATGCGCTTCATCCGGGCGATAAAAGCCAGTATGGGCAAACATCGACGGCCAGGCCAGCCACTCCTGCCAGTAAGCGCGCGGACGGAAGTAGACCCACTGGTGATACCACTCCCGGGCATCGGGATGACGGCCATAGTGATGAATTTCACCCGGCGGGAAGAGCAGAATATCGCCCGGACGGCAGACGAAGGTCTGATCGCCATTCTTGATCACCCCCTCTCCGCGCACGGTCAGGTTGAGGATATAGCCCTTCATCCCCAGCGGTCGATCAACGTAAAAATCGAGATAGCCGTCAGCCTCAATGGGCGTCAGTCCCGCCACCAGATGCGCGTTAAACGAGTAGCCCGGCAGCAGCGGATCGCTTTGCGTTTCAGCCATATTTTCAGTCCTCCTGGCAGTCCTGAAGGAAACCATTTGTCCATATCATCAAAAGCGGCATAAAAACGGGCTGCTCAAAGATCGAAAAGGTATCAGCCCGCTTTCAGATCCGCCATCATAACGCTTCCGTTGCGATTTATCCGTAACATCGAGCGGGTCGGCGGTAACAAAAGTGTCTATAACCACGGCAGAAATGTCCACATAGATTATTTGCTCGGCGTCACACTTTCCCATGTCACAGCAAAATCATCCATAAGATTAGCGGATCCCGCCTGACGATTTTCCCCCTCACTCTCTAATGTTCATTCATATCTGTTTTTGATGGAGCAACACCATGGCAATTGCGATTGGCCTCGATTTTGGCAGTGACTCAGTACGCGCCCTGGCAGTGGAATGCACTACGGGTCAGGAGATAGCAACCAGCGTCGAGTGGTATCCGCGCTGGCAAGAGGGGCGCTATTGCGATGCGCCAAACAATCAGTTCCGCCATCATCCACGTGACTATATCGAGTCGATGGAAGCGGCAATCAAAACCGTACTGGCGGAGTTAAGCGAGGCGCAGCGCGCTCAGATCGTCGGGATTGGCGTGGACAGCACCGGCTCAACCCCGGCGCCGATTGACGCCGATGGTCACGTGCTGGCGCTGCAGCCGGCGTTCGCCGATAACCCGAACGCCATGTTTGTGCTGTGGAAAGACCATACCGCGGTGGAAGAAGCCGAAGCCATCACCCGTTTGTGCCATCAGCCAGGCAAAAACGACTACTCCCGCTACATCGGCGGCATTTACTCCAGCGAGTGGTTCTGGGCGAAGATCCTGCACGTTACCCGTCAGGATCCGCAGGTGGCAAAAGCGGCAGTCTCCTGGATTGAGTTGTGTGACTGGGTTCCGGCCCTGCTCTCCGGCACCACCCGTCCGCAGGATATCCGTCGCGGTCGCTGTAGCGCCGGGCACAAATCCCTCTGGCATGAAAGCTGGGGTGGCCTGCCGCCTGCCACCTTCTTTGACGAACTCGACCCGATCATCAACCAGAACCTCGACTACCCGCTCTTTACCGATACCTGGACCGCTGATATCCCGGTCGGCACGCTCTGCGCCGAGTGGGCAGAACGCCTGGGCCTGCCTCAGACGGTAGCCATTTCCGGCGGCGCTTTTGACTGCCATATGGGCGCGGTCGGCGCGGGCGCACAGCCTAACACGCTGGTGAAAGTGATCGGCACCTCCACCTGCGACATCCTGACGGCGGATAAAGCCAGCGTCGGCGATCGCGCCGTAAAAGGCATCTGCGGCCAGGTTGACGGCAGCGTGGTACCGGACTTTATCGGGCTGGAAGCGGGTCAGTCCGCCTTTGGCGACATCTACGCCTGGTTTGGCCGCGTGCTGGGCTGGCCGCTGGATCAGCTGGCCGCCGCCCATCCGGAACTGAAAACCCAGATCGCAGAGAGCAAAAAACAGCTCCTGCCGCAGCTGACCGACGCCTGGGCGAAGAATCCTTCCCTCGATCATCTTCCGGTCGTTCTCGACTGGTTTAACGGCCGCCGTACGCCGAATGCCAACCAGCGCCTGAAAGGGGTGATTACCGATCTGAATCTCGCCACCGACGCCCCGGCGCTGTTTGGCGGGCTGGTAGCGGCTACCGCCTTTGGCGCGCGCGCCATTATGGAGTGCTTTACCGAACAGGGGATCGCCGTCAATGAGGTGATGGCGCTGGGCGGTATCGCCCGTAAGAACCCGGTGATCATGCAGGCCTGCTGCGACGTGCTGAACCGTCCGCTGCAAATTGTCGCCTCGGATCAGTGCTGTGCCCTGGGCGCGGCGATCTTCGCGGCGGTGGCGGCGGGCGTACACACCGACATCCCGACAGCGCAGCAGCATATGGCGAGCAAGGTGGAAAGTACCCTGCAGCCGCGCGCGCAGCAGGCGCAACGTTTTGAACAGCTTTATCAGCGCTACCAGCAGTGGGCGAAGAGCGCTGAGCAGCACTATCTCCCTGTCGCCGCCCCGGTTAAAAACATCCCGGAATCTACGGCAACCCTGACACATTAAGGACACGATAATGACGATTTTTAATAATTATGAAGTGTGGTTTGTGATTGGTAGCCAGCATCTTTATGGGCCGGAAGCCCTGCGCCAGGTGACTCAACACGCAGAACATGTCGTAAACGCCCTGAATGCGGAAGCAAAATTGCCGTGCAAGCTGGTGCTGAAGCCGCTGGGCACCTCCCCGGATGAAATTACCCATATCTGTCGCGATGCTAACTACGACGATAAATGCGCGGGTCTGGTGGTGTGGCTGCACACCTTCTCTCCGGCCAAGATGTGGATCAACGGCCTCTCCATCCTCAACAAACCGCTGTTGCAGTTCCATACGCAGTTCAACGCGGCGCTGCCATGGGACAGCATTGATATGGACTTTATGAACCTGAACCAGACCGCGCACGGCGGCCGTGAGTTCGGCTTCATCGGCGCGCGTATGCGCCAGCAGCATGCTGTCGTCACTGGCCACTGGCAGGACAAGCAGGCGCACCAGCGGATTGGTTCCTGGATGCGCCAGGCCGTATCGAAGCAGGATACCCGGCAGCTGAAAGTGGTGCGCTTCGGCGACAACATGCGTGAAGTGGCGGTAACGGACGGCGATAAAGTGGCCGCGCAGATCAAGTTTGGTTTTTCCGTCAACACCTGGGCGGTGGGCGACCTGGTGCAGGTCGTCAATGAAATCAGCGATGGCGACGTCAATGCGCTGGTGGATGAGTACGAAAGCAGCTATCGCCTGACGGCGGCGGCACAGGTGAATGGTGATAAGCGCCAGAACGTGCTGGATGCAGCCCGTATTGAGCTGGGCATGAAACGCTTCCTGGAACAGGGCGGCTTCCATGCCTTTACCACCACCTTTGAGGATCTTCACGGCCTGAAGCAGCTTCCGGGCCTGGCGGTACAACGTCTGATGCAGCAGGGCTACGGCTTTGCCGGTGAAGGCGACTGGAAAACTGCCGCTCTGCTACGCATCATGAAAGTGATGTCGACCGGTCTGCAGGGCGGCACCTCCTTTATGGAGGATTACACCTACCACTTCGAGGACGGCAACGATCTGGTACTGGGTTCGCACATGCTGGAAGTCTGCCCGTCGATCGCCGTGGATGAAAAACCGATCCTCGACGTTCAGCATCTCGGCATCGGCGGCAAAGCCGATCCAGCGCGTCTGATCTTCAACACCCGTACCGGTCCGGCCATTAACGCTAGCCTGATCGATCTGGGCGATCGTTTCCGCCTGCTGGTGAACTGCATCGACGCCGTTGAAACGCCGCATTCCCTGCCAAAACTGCCGGTGGCGAACGCCCTGTGGAAAGCCCAGCCGGATCTGGCAACTGCTTCCGAAGCCTGGATCGTAGCAGGTGGCGCGCACCATACCGTCTTCAGCCATGCGCTGGATCTCAACGACATGCGTCAGTTCGCGGAACTGCACGATATCGAACTGACGGTCATTGATAACGACACCCGTCTGCCAGCCTTTAAAGATGCGCTGCGCTGGAACGAAGTCTACTACGGTTCAAAACGTTAACAGGGGAACCTTTGGCCTGCCGCAGGGCGGGCCTTTTTTCCTGGAGGATACATGCTGGAAGATCTCAAACGTCAGGTGCTTGAAGCCAACCTCGCCCTGCCGGAACATAATCTCGTTACCCTGACCTGGGGCAACGTCAGTGCCGTGGACCGCGAAGCAGGCGTGTTCGTCATTAAACCGTCCGGCGTCGACTACCGGGTAATGACTGCCGACGATATGGTGGTAGTGAGCATCGCCACCGGTGAAGTGGTTGAAGGGAAGAAAAAGCCCTCCTCCGATACGCCAACGCATCGCCTGCTCTATCAGGCCTTCCCGTCTATCGGCGGCATCGTCCACACTCACTCCCGTCACGCCACTATCTGGGCGCAGGCAGGCCAGCCGATCCCGGCGACCGGCACCACCCACGCCGACTATTTCTATGGCACCATCCCCTGCACCCGCAAGATGACTGATGCCGAGATCAACGGTGAATACGAGTGGGAAACCGGCAACGTGATTGTTGAAACCTTCGAGAAACAGGGTATCGACGCCGCGCAGATGCCGGGGGTGCTGGTTCACTCTCACGGCCCCTTTGCGTGGGGTAAAAATGCCGAAGATGCGGTGCATAACGCTATTGTGCTGGAAGAGGTGGCCTATATGGGCATCTTCTGCCGCCAGCTGGCGCCGCAGCTGCCGGATATGCAGCAGACGTTGCTGGATAAACACTATCTGCGTAAGCACGGCGCGAAAGCCTATTACGGGCAGTAAAACCCGCCCGGTGGCGCTACGCTTACCGGGCCTACAGGTCTCCCAGGCCGAATAAGCGCAGCGCCATCTGGCAAAGCTCACCTGTATAAAACCCCAGCAAAACACCCTTAACCAGGCTATAATCAGGCCTGGTTTTGTTTTATGAGAGAACGGCGTGGCGCAGGCGCAACAAGGCTTTTTACTCACCCGGCACTGGCGGGATACGCCCCAGGGTACCGAAGTTGAATTCTGGCTGGCGACAGATACCGGCCCGCTAAACGTCACCCTGCCTGTCCAGGAGTCCGTTGCGTTTATTCCCGAGCCTGACGTCGAAAAAGCCCGCCAGCTGCTGCAGGGTGAAAATGGCTGGCGGCTGACGCCCCTTGAGCTGAAAGATTTCCACCGTCGTCCGGTTTACGGCCTTTACTGCCGTGCCCACCGCCAGCTGATGCGTTATGAAAAGCTGCTGCGCGAGGCGGGCGTGACCCTCTTTGAGGCCGATGTTCGTCCCCCGGAGCGCTTTCTGATGGAGCGTTTTATCACCGCCCCGGTCTGGGTGGACGGTACGCCCAAGGGCGAACGGCTGATCAACGCCCGTCTCAAACCCAACCCGCACTATCGTCCGCCCCTGAAATGGGCGTCGGTGGACATTGAAACCACTCGTCACGGGGAGCTGTACTGCATCGGCATCGAAGGCTGCGGCCAGCGGGTTGTCTATATGCTGGGCCCGGCCAACGGCGACGCTTCGGAGCTCGATTTCCAGCTGGAGTACGTCAACAGCCGTCCGCAGCTGATCGAAAAACTGAATGCCTGGTTTGCCCGGCACGACCCGGACGTCATCATCGGCTGGAACGTAGTGCAGTTTGATTTGCGCATTCTGCAAAAACATGCCGAGCGCTACCGCATCCCCCTGCTGCTCGGCCGCGGCAACAGCGAGCTGGAGTGGCGCGAGCACGGCTTTAAAAACGGCGTCTTTTTTGCTCAGGCGAACGGGCGCTTAATCATCGACGGCATCGAGGCACTGAAATCCGCCTTCTGGAGCTTCTCATCATTTTCGCTGGAATCGGTATCGCAGGAGCTGCTCGGGGAAGGTAAATCCATCGACAATCCCTGGGACAGGATGGACGAAATTGACCGCCGCTTCGCCGAAGATAAACCGGCCCTGGCGACCTATAACCTGAAAGACTGCGAGCTGGTGACGCGGATTTTCCACAAAACCGAGATCATGCCGTTTCTGCTGGAGCGCGCCACGGTCAATGGCCTGGCGGCCGACCGGCACGGCGGCTCCGTGGCCGCCTTTAGCCATCTCTATTTTCCGCGCATGCACCGGGCGGGCTATGTAGCCCCCAACCTCGGTGACGTGCCGCCCCAGGCCAGCCCCGGCGGCTATGTGATGGACTCCCGCCCCGGCCTGTACGACTCGGTGCTGGTGCTGGATTACAAAAGCCTCTATCCGTCGATCATTCGCACCTTTCTTATCGATCCGGTCGGACTGGTGGAAGGGCTCGCCCAGCCGGATGAGCAGCACAGCACCGAGGGCTTCCTCGGGGCGCGTTTCTCCCGGGAAAAACACTGCCTGCCGGAGATCGTCAGCCAGATCTGGTACGGGCGCGAAGAGGCCAAGCGCCACGGCAATAAGCCGCTTTCCCAGGCGCTGAAGATCATCATGAATGCCTTTTATGGCGTGCTCGGCACCAGCGCCTGCCGTTTCTTCGACCCGCGCCTGGCCTCGTCCATTACCATGCGCGGCCACGAGATCATGCGCCAGACCAAAGTGCTGGTGGAATCCCAGGGCTATGACGTGATCTATGGCGATACCGACTCGACCTTCGTCTGGCTCAGGGGGGCGAAAAGCGAAGCGGAGGCGACCGCCATCGGCCAGGCGCTGGTGGCTTACGTGAACGACTGGTGGCGAACGCATCTGCAACAGGCTGGCTTAACCAGCGCCCTGGAGCTGGAGTATGAAACCCACTTCTGCCGCTTTTTAATGCCCACCATCCGGGGAACCGATCAGGGCAGCAAGAAACGCTATGCCGGGCTTATCCAGGAGGGGGAAAAGCAGCGGATGGTATTTAAAGGGCTGGAAACCGTCCGTACCGACTGGACCCCACTGGCGCAGCGTTTCCAGCAGGAGCTTTATCTGAAAATTTTTCGGCGCGAACCCTATCAGGAGTTTGTGCGCGAGACCATCGCCAGCCTGATGGCGGGCGAGCTGGATGATCAGCTGGTCTACCGCAAGCGGCTGCGTCGCCCGCTGGCGGAGTATCAGCGCAACGTGCCGCCCCACGTTCGTGCCGCCCGGCTTGCCGATGAAGAGAACGTCCGTCTTGGGCGCGCGCCGCAGTACCAGAACCGAGGCACCATCAAGTATGTCTGGACCATCAGCGGCCCGGAGCCGGTGGATTATCAGCGTTCGCCCCTTGACTATGAGCACTACCTCACCCGCCAGCTACAGCCCGTCGCCGAGGGAATTTTACCGTTCATGGACGACGACTTTGCTACACTGATGACAGGTCAGTTGGGGCTATTTTGACAGGTGACGAAATCGCTGCCATCCAGTACCATAGCGCCCTTTCCATTCCCGGACCCATTATTCGATTACCGTCATTTCTGATCGGTGGTTGAACTATTGCCTGCAATTAAAGATTAGAGCCGAACAAATATGCCTTTTACACTTGGTCAACGCTGGATCAGCGACACAGAAAGCGAACTTGGATTAGGAACGGTAGTGGCGCTGGATGCGCGTATGGTCACTCTCCTCTTCCCCGCCACCGGTGAAAACCGTCTGTATGCTCGCAATGATTCCCCTGTTACCCGCGTGATGTTTAACCCGGGCGACACCGTTACCAGCCATGAAGGCTGGCAGCTGAAGATTGAAGACGTAAAAGAAGAGAATGGACTGCTCGCCTATATCGGAACCCGACTGGATACCGAAGAGACGGGCGTCATGCTGCGCGAAGTGCTGCTCGACAGCAAACTGGTCTTCAGCAAGCCGCAGGATCGCCTGTTCGCCGGTCAGATCGACCGCATGGATCGCTTCTCGCTGCGCTACCGTGCGCGCAAGTTCCAGAGCGAGCAGTACCGCATGCCGTGGAGCGGTCTGCGCGGCCAGCGCACCAGCCTGATTCCCCATCAGCTCAACATCGCCCATGACGTTGGCCGCCGCCATGCGCCGCGCGTCCTGCTGGCGGATGAAGTCGGTTTAGGTAAAACCATCGAAGCGGGCATGATCCTGCACCAGCAGCTGCTCTCCGGCGCGGCCGAGCGCGTGCTGATTGTGGTGCCAGAAACCCTGCAGCACCAGTGGCTGGTAGAGATGCTGCGTCGCTTCAACCTGCGTTTCTCCCTGTTTGACGACGAGCGCTACGCCGAAGCCCAGCACGACGCCGATAACCCGTTCGAAACCGAACAGCTGGTGATCTGCTCCCTGGACTTCGTGCGCCGCAGCAAGCAGCGTCTTGAGCACCTCTGTGATGCCGAGTGGGACATCATGGTGGTCGATGAAGCGCACCATCTGGTGTGGAACGTCGACGCGCCGAGCCGTGAATATATGGCGATTGAACAGCTGGCCGAGCGCGTACCTGGCGTACTGCTGCTCACCGCTACGCCGGAACAGCTGGGTCTGGAGAGCCACTTCGCGCGTCTGCGCCTGCTGGACCCAAACCGTTTCCATGACTTTGACCTCTTTGTCGAAGAGCAGAAAAATTATCGCCCGGTGGCGGATGCTGTTGCCCTGCTGCTGGCGGGCAAGCACCTCTCCAACGACGAGCTCAACACCCTGAGCGATCTGATTGGCGAACAGGATATCGAGCCGTTACTCCAGGCGGCCAACAGCGATCGTGAAGGCGCCGACGCCGCACGCCAGGAGCTGGTCTCCATGCTGATGGACAGGCACGGCACCAGCCGCGTGCTGTTCCGTAACACCCGTAACGGGGTGAAAGGCTTCCCGAAACGCGAGCTGCATACCGTTCGTCTGCCGCTGCCCACCCAGTATCAAACGGCGATCAAGGTCTCCGGCATCATGGGCGCACGCAAAACAGCGGAAGAGCGCGCCCGGGACATGCTCTATCCGGAACAGATTTATCAGGAGTTTGAAGGCGATACTGGCACCTGGTGGAACTTCGACCCGCGCGTTGAATGGCTGATGGGTTATCTGACCGCCAACCGTTCCCAGAAAGTGCTGGTCATCTGCGCCAAAGCCACCACCGCGCTGCAGCTTGAGCAGGTTCTGCGCGAGCGGGAAGGTATTCGCGCGGCAGTGTTCCATGAAGGCATGTCCATTATCGAGCGCGACCGCGCGGCGGCGTGGTTCTCCGAAGAGGACAGCGGCGCCCAGGTGCTGCTCTGCTCTGAGATCGGCTCCGAGGGGCGTAACTTCCAGTTCGCCAGCCGTCTGGTGATGTTCGATTTACCGTTCAACCCGGACCTGCTGGAGCAGCGTATTGGTCGTCTGGACCGTATTGGTCAGGCGCACGACATTCAGATCCACGTTCCGTATCTGGAAAAAACCGCCCAGTCGGTGCTGGTGCGCTGGTTCCACGAAGGGCTGGATGCGTTTGAACATACCTGCCCGACCGGTCGTACCATTTACGATAGCGTGCATAACGAGCTGACGGGCTATCTGGCGGCGCCGGAAAACACCGAGGGCTTTGACGAGCTGATCAAAACCTGCCGTGAACAGCATGACGCCCTGAAAGCGCAGCTGGAGCAGGGTCGTGACCGTCTGCTGGAGATCCACTCCAACGGCGGTGAAAAGGCCCAGCGGCTGGCAGAGAGCATTGAAGAGCAGGATGACGATACCAGCCTGATCAGCTTCGCCATGAACCTGTTTGATATCGTCGGTATCAACCAGGACGATCGCGGCGAGAACTTGATTGTGCTGACCCCGTCCGATCACATGCTGGTGCCGGACTTTCCGGGCCTGCCGGAAGATGGTTGCACCATCACCTTCGAGCGTGATGTGGCGCTCTCCCGCGAGGATGCGCAGTTCATCACCTGGGAGCACCCGCTGATCCGCAACGGTCTGGATCTGATCCTCTCCGGCGACACCGGCAGCAGCACCATCTCGCTGCTGAAGAATAAGGCGCTGCCGGTGGGTACCCTGCTGCTGGAGCTGATCTACGTGGTGGAGGCCCAGGCGCCGAAACAGCTGCAGCTCAACCGTTTCCTGCCTGCCACGCCGGTACGTCTGCTGCTGGATAAAAATGGCACCAACCTGGCGGCGCAGGTCGAGTTTGAGAGCTTTAACCGCCAGCTGAGCGCGGTGAATCGCCATACCGGCAGTAAGCTGGTGAATGCGGTGCAGCAGGATGTCTACGCCATCCTCCAGCAGGGTGAGTCTCAGGTTGAGAAAGCGGCGCGCGCCCTGATTGACGCGGCGCGCAGCGAGGCGGATGAAAAACTGTCGGCGGAGCTCTCTCGTCTCGAGGCCCTGCGTGCGGTGAACCCGAATATTCGTGACGATGAACTGGCGGCGATTGAAACCAATCGTCAGCAGGTGCTTGAGAGCCTGAATCAGGCGGGATGGCGTCTGGATGCGCTGCGCCTTATCGTTGTGACGCATCAGTAAGCGGAGCGAAACATGTTGATGGAACCCTACAATCCGCCGCAGGATCCGTGGCTGGTCATTCTCTATCAGGATGAGCATATTATGGTGGTCAACAAGCCAAGCGGCTTGTTGTCCGTGCCGGGCAGGCTGGATGAGCACAAAGACAGCGTGATGACGCGCGTTCAGCGCGATTATCCGCAGGCGGAGTCCGTCCACCGTCTGGACATGGCCACCAGCGGAGTGATTGTAGTGGCGCTGACCAAGGCCGCAGAGCGCGAGCTGAAACGTCAGTTTCGAGAGCGTGAGCCGAAGAAACAGTACCTGGCGCGCGTCTGGGGACATCCACAGCCTGCGGAAGGGCTGGTCGACCTGCCGCTGATCTGCGACTGGCCTAACCGCCCGAAGCAGAAGGTTTGCTACGAGACCGGCAAGGCGGCGCAAACCGAGTATGAAGTGCTGGAGTACGCGGAGGACAACAGCGCCCGCGTGCTGTTAAAACCGATTACCGGCCGCTCGCACCAGCTGCGTGTGCATATGCTGGCGCTGGGTCACCCGATTCTGGGGGATCGCTTTTATGCCACGCCGGAAGCCCGGGCGATGGCGCCGCGTCTGCAACTGCATGCGGAAATGCTCACCATCACCCACCCGGAATACGGTACGCCGATGACCTTTAAGGCACCGGCAGACTTTTGATCCGTTGCCCGGCAGCACCTTGCCGCCGGGCCAACCACTTCCTTACTTAAAGCCCTTCTGCTCTTTGATGAGCTCGTACGCTTTCTGAATTTCCTGCGCTTTTTGCTTCGCCATCTCCATCATCTCTGGCGGTAAACCTTTGGCCACCAGCTTATCCGGGTGATGTTCGCTCATCAGCTTACGATAGGCGCGCTTAATGGTTGTCGGCTCATCGGTTGGCTTCACGCCCAGCACATTACAGGCATCTTCTAGGGTTGGCCCGCGCTGCGCCTGCTGCCAGCCGCCCCCGCCCGTCTGCTGTTGCTGATAGCCGCCGCCAAACTGTGCGCCGCCCTGCATCATGCGCAGGAACTGATCGAACTGGGTGCGGGAAATGCCCAACTCTTCGGCGATAACATACAGCACCTCACGTTCGTTCGGGTGGAGCGACCCATCGGCAAACGCCGCCTGGATCTGAATCTCCAGAAACATCCGAATTAAGTCGAAGCGCCCGAAGCAGATGCTGCGGAACTGACGCATTTTTTCGCGCAAGGGATAGTTATCCGCCTTACCGATACGAAATGCGTTTTGCGCGGCCGCCCGGGAGTCACCGTGCAGGTTCATGCGATCCATAAACTGGCTGGCGACATGGATGTCGGCCTCGGTGACACGCCCTTTCGACTTGGTCAGATGGCCCATTACCTCGAAGGTTGTCGCAAAAAAAAGCGCCTGGCGTTCACGCTGGTTAGCGAACCAGGCCATCTTGCGACTGCGCGCTTTATCAAACATATGGCCGATAAGCAGCCCCAGAACGATACCCCAGAAGCCCGCGCCCATCAGTAAAGCGAACGCTACGCCGATAATTTTTCCCCAATACTGCATATACTCCCCAAATGGTGATCGATTTGATCCAGCGCAACGCCATCATTCCGGTGGCCTGGCCACGGTCAAGTGAAGGACATCGCCTATAATTTGCATTATCATACTCGTCATTCAATAACGAGCCTATCACCATGGCTCGTTTACGGGCAGGATTAACGCTGGCACTGTGATGATGAGTAAGATAGTCTCTGACCGTTTGCCAGCGATAAGCCACTGATGACGGAACAATAAATAAAACGTATGAAAAAACGTATCCCCACCCTTCTGGCCACGATGATAGCTACGGCTCTGTACAGTCAACAGGGTCTGGCAGCCGATCTCGCCTCGCAATGTATGCTGGGTATCCCCAGCTATGATCGCCCGCTGGTACAGGGTGATACGAACACGCTACCGGTTACCATCACCGCTGACAACGCAAAAGGGAATTATCCTGACGACGCCCTGTTTAGCGGGAATGTGGATATTAACCAGGGCAACAGCCGCTTGCAGGCCGATGAAGTGCAGTTGCACCAGAAACAGCCAGAAGGCGCAGCCGAACCGGTACGTACGGTCGATGCGCTGGGTAATGTGCACTATGACGATAATCAGGTCATCCTGAAAGGTCCGAAAGCCTGGTCGAACCTGAATACCAAAGACACTAACGTCTGGGAAGGTGATTACCAGATGGTTGGCCGCCAGGGTCGCGGTAAAGCGGACCTGATGAAACAGCGCGGTGAAAACCGCTACACCATTCTGGAGAACGGGACCTTTACCTCCTGTCTGCCAGGCTCGGATACCTGGAGCGTGGTAGGTAGCGAAGTGATCCACGACCGCGAAGAGCAGGTTGCGGAGATCTGGAACGCCCGCTTTAAGCTCGGCCCGGTGCCGGTCTTCTATAGCCCCTATCTGCAACTGCCCGTGGGCGACAAACGTCGCTCCGGCTTCCTGATCCCGAACGCCAAGTACAGCACCTCAAACTACTTTGAGTTTTACCTGCCGTACTACTGGAACATCGCGCCCAACATGGACGCCACGATCACGCCGCACTATATCCACAAGCGCGGCAACATCATGTGGGAGAACGAGTTCCGCTATCTGACGCAGGCGGGTTCTGGTCTGATGGAGCTGGACTATCTGCCATCGGATAAAGTGTATGAGGATGATCCAAGAAATACCTCCGGGGATAATCGCCATCGCTGGTTGTACTACTGGCAGCACTCGGGCGTAATGGATCAGGTGTGGCGTTTCAACGTCGACTACACCAAAGTCAGCGACTCGAGCTATTTTAACGATTTTACGTCTAAATACGGCTCAAGTACCGATGGCTACGCCACGCAGAAATTCAGCGCGGGCTATGTAGTACGGAATTTTGACGCGACCGTTTCAACCAAACAGTTCCAGGTCTTTAGCGACCAAACGCAAAGCACCTATGCTGCAGAGCCACAGCTTGATGTTAACTGGTACCAGAATAATGTGGGTCCTTTTGACACCCGGGTCTACGCCCAGGCGGTGCATTTCGTCAATACCGACTCAGACATGCCTGAAGCGACGCGTCTGCACCTTGAGCCAACGATTAACCTGCCTGTTTCAAACGACTGGGCCAGCCTTGATACCGAAGTGAAGCTGATGGCGACCCACTATCAGCAGGATAATCTGGAAACGTACAATGCCAACCATGGCACGCGTCTGGAAGATTCCGTTAACCGCGTGCTGCCGCAGTTTAAAGTGGACGGCAAGCTCGTCTTCGAGCGCGACATGAACTGGAGCGAGGGCTATACCCAGACGCTGGAGCCGCGCGCCCAGTATCTCTATGTGCCGTACCGCGATCAGAGCAATATCCAGAACTATGACTCTTCATTCCTGCAATCTGATTACAGCGGCCTGTTCCGCGACCGTACTTACGGTGGCCTGGACCGTATTGCATCGGCCAACCAGGTGACTACCGGGGTCACAACCCGTATTTATGATGATGCTGCAGTTGAACGTTTTAATGCTTCTGTGGGTCAAATCTACTACTTCACCGAAGCACGTACCGGTGATGACAATATCCAGTGGGAGAAGGACGACAAAAAAGGATCGCTGGTATGGGCTGGAGATACTTACTGGCGCATAACCGATCGTTGGGGTCTGCGCAGCGGCGTGCAATATGATACGCGACTGAACAATGTTGCCACCGGTAGCGGTTCAATCGAGTACCGTCGTGATGCGGACCGAATGGTACAGCTTAGCTATCGTTACGCCAGCCCGGAATATATCCAGGCGACGTTACCTAACTTTGCCACGTCCGAACAAACGAAAGAGGGCATTTCGCAGGTGGGGGGCATCGCAAGCTGGCCAATTGCCGATCGTTGGTCGGTGGTGGGAGCCTACTACTTCGATACCAACCAGAATAAGTCTGCAGATCAGATGCTGGGTGTGCAGTACAACTCCTGCTGCTACGCGATCCGCGTTGGATACGAACGTAAGCTGAATGGCTGGGACTATGACAAAGGTCAGAGCGAATACGACAACATCATCGGCTTTAACATCGAACTGCGCGGTCTGAGTTCCAACTATGGTCTGGGTACTCAGCAGATGCTGCGCTCACCGATTCTGCCGTACCGTAGTTCATTGTGATGTACTTGATTTAACACGTAATCCGCTTTGCGGTTAATTGATATGGAAAAAGTATGAAGAACTGGAAAACGCTGCTGCTCGGTATCGCTATGGTCGCGAATACCAGCTTCGCGGCCCCACAGGTTGTCGACAAAGTCGCTGCCGTTGTGAACAACGGTGTGGTACTTGAGAGCGACGTTGATGGTTTAATGCAGTCTGTGAAGCTCAACGCGGGTCAGGCAGGTCAGCAACTTCCGGATGATTCCACGCTGCGTCATCAGATCCTGGAGCGTTTGATCATGGATCAAATCGTTCTGCAGATGGGTCAGAAGATGGGTGTGAAGATCTCTGATGAGCAGCTCGATCAGGCTATCGCCAACATTGCGAAGCAGAACAATATGACCCCGGACCAGATGCGCAGCCGTCTGGCCTATGACGGCATCAACTATTCGACCTACCGTAATCAGATCCGTAGAGAGATGCTGATTTCAGAAGTGCGCAATAACGAAGTGCGTCGCCGTGTCACCATCCTGCCGCAGGAAGTAGACGCCCTGGCCAAACAGGTCGGCAATCAGAACGATGCCAGCACCGAACTGAACCTGAGCCACATCCTGATCCCACTGTCAGAAAACCCATCCTCTGACCAGGTGGCCGAGGCGGAAAGCCAGGCGCGTTCCATCGTCGATCAGGCACGTAACGGTGGTGATTTCGGCAAACTGGCGATCACCTATTCCGCTGACCAGCAGGCGCTGAAAGGCGGCCAGATGGGCTGGGGTCGTATTCAGGAGCTGCCTTCTATCTTTGCCCAGGCGCTGAGCACGGCGAAGAAAGGCGATATTGTGGGGCCAATCCGTTCCGGCGTGGGCTTCCATATTCTGAAAGTCAACGATCTGCGCGGTCAGAGCAAGAGCATCTCCGTGACGGAAGTTCATGCCCGTCACATTCTGCTGAAAACCTCCCCGATCATGTCTGATACGCAGGCGCGGACCAAACTGGAGCAAATTGCCGCCGATATTCGCAGCGGTAAAACCTCTTTCGCTAACGCCGCGAAAGAGTTCTCTCAGGATCCGGGTTCCGCGAATCAGGGCGGCGATCTGGGCTGGGCGGCTGCGGATATTTACGATCCCGCCTTCCGCGATGCGCTGATGAGAATGAACAAAGGTCAGATGAGCGAACCGGTTCACTCCACCTTCGGCTGGCACCTCATTGAGCTGCTGGATACCCGCAATGTGGATAAAACCGATGCGGCGCAAAAAGATCGTGCGTACCGTATGCTGTTCAACCGTAAGTTCTCTGAAGAAGCCGCGACATGGATGCAGGAACAACGCGCCAGCGCCTACGTCAAAGTCCTGAGCAACTAATGAAACAACATCGTGTTGTCATCACTCCCGGCGAACCCGCCGGGATTGGTCCCGACCTGGTCGTCCAGCTTGCCCAGCGCAGCTGGCCGGTCGAACTGGTGATCTGCGCCGATGCCAGCGTGCTCGAAGCGCGGGCGAAACAGCTTAATCTCCCGCTCACGCTTCTGCCGTATCAGGCAGAAAATGCTCCCCTTCCCCAGCAAGCAGGCACCTTAACGCTGCTACCTGTCCCGCTACGAACCCCGGTTATCCCCGGCCAGCTGAGCACCGAAAATGGCCATTACGTGGTAGAGACGCTGGCGCGCGCCTGCGATGGCTGTCTGAGCGGGGAATTTGCCGCGTTGATCACCGGCCCGGTCCATAAAGGGGTGATCAACGATGCCGGCGTGGCCTTTACCGGCCATACCGAGTTTTTTGAAGAGCGGTCGCACAGCGCAAAAGTGGTGATGATGCTGGCAACCGAGGAGCTGCGCGTTGCGCTGGCGACCACGCACCTGCCCATCAAAGCCATTTCTGACGCCATTACGCCGGATCTGCTGCGCGACGTCATTACCATCCTGCACCACGATTTACGCACCAAGTTCGGTATTGCCGATCCGCACGTGCTGGTATGCGGCCTGAACCCACATGCGGGTGAAGGCGGGCATATGGGTACGGAAGAGATCGACACCATCATTCCGGTGCTGGAAGAGATGCGCGCCAAAGGCATGAATCTCAGCGGGCCGCTGCCTGCCGATACCCTGTTTCAACCGAAATACCTCGATCATGCAGATGCCGTGCTGGCGATGTACCACGATCAGGGCCTTCCCGTGCTAAAATACCAGGGATTTGGCCGCGGGGTGAATATTACCCTCGGTTTACCCTTTATTCGTACTTCTGTTGACCACGGTACTGCGCTCGATTTAGCAGGCCAGGGAAAAGCAGATGTCGGCAGTTTTATTACGGCGCTTAATCTCGCCATCAAAATGATTGTTAATACTCAATGAATAATCGCGTCCACCAGGGCCATTTAGCCCGTAAACGTTTCGGGCAAAACTTCCTCAACGATCAGTTTGTGATCGAAAGTATTGTTTCGGCTATCAACCCACAGAAAGGCCAGGCGATGGTCGAGATCGGGCCGGGTCTGGCTGCACTGACCGAGCCGGTTGGCGAGCGTCTGGATCAACTGACCGTTATCGAACTGGATCGCGATCTGGCAGCACGCCTGCAGACGCACCCGTTCCTCGGGCCGAAACTGACTATTTATCAGCAGGATGCCATGACCATGAACTTCGGCGAACTGTCGGAGAACATGGGCCAGCCGCTGCGCGTATTCGGCAACCTGCCCTATAACATTTCCACACCGCTGATGTTCCACCTGTTTAGCTATACTGATGCCATTGCTGACATGCACTTCATGTTGCAAAAAGAGGTCGTTAATCGACTGGTTGCAGGGCCGAACAGTAAAGCGTATGGTCGTTTAAGCGTGATGGCACAGTACTACTGTAACGTGATTCCGGTACTCGAAGTACCACCATCGGCGTTTACGCCGCCGCCAAAAGTTGACTCAGCGGTTGTGCGCCTGGTGCCGCATAAAACGAAGCCGTATCCGGTCAACGATCTGCGCGTGCTGAGCCGCATCACCACCGAAGCCTTTAACCAGCGTCGTAAAACGATTCGTAACAGCCTTGGCAATCTGTTTACTGTTGAAGTGTTAGCTCAGTTGGGTATCGACCCGGCGATGCGCGCGGAGAACATTTCCGTAGAGCAGTACTGCAAGCTGGCTAACTACATCAGCGAAAATGCGCCGCCGAAGGAGAGCTAAGCCATGATTAATTCGCCCCGCGTATGTGTTCAGGTGCAAAGCCTTTACATCGAGTCTCAATCCACACCGGATGAAGAACGTTTTGTTTTTGCTTACACCGTGACCATTCGCAATCTCGGGCGAACCCCTGTCCAGCTGCTGGGGCGTTACTGGCTTATCACTAACGGCAATGGTCGTGAAATTGAAGTGCAGGGCGAAGGTGTGGTGGGTGAACAGCCGCACATTGCGCCCGGCGAAGAGTATCAGTATACCAGCGGCGCAGTAATTGAGACGCCGCTGGGAACCATGCAGGGCCATTATGAAATGGTCGATACCGAGGGCAATGCATTCCGCGTTGCTATTCCTGTTTTCCGTCTGGCTGTACCAACACTCATTCACTAAACATGTCTACATATCTCATTGGCGACGTTCACGGTTGCTACGATGAACTGATCGCCTTGCTAAAGCAGGTGGATTTTACCCCAGGTACAGACACGCTGTGGCTCACGGGCGATCTCGTTGCCCGCGGCCCTGGCTCGCTGGAAGTCCTGCGCTATGTCAAATCGCTGGGCGACAGCGTGCGGATCGTCCTCGGCAACCACGACCTGCATCTGCTGGCGGTCTACGCCGGGATCAGCCGCAATAAACCGAAAGACAGGATCACACCGTTGCTGGATGCGCCCGACGCCGATGAGCTGATTAACTGGCTGCGTCGCCAGCCGCTGCTGCAAATCGACGAAGAGAAAAAACTGGTGATGGCGCACGCGGGCATTACCCCACAGTGGGATCTGCAAACCGCCAGAGAGTGTGCGCGGGACGTCGAAGCGGTGCTCGCCAGCGACTCTTACCCGTTCTTCCTCGATGCGATGTATGGCGACATGCCCAACAACTGGAGCATGGAGCTCAGCGGCGTTGCGCGTCTGCGTTTTATCACGAACGCCTTCACCCGCATGCGCTACTGTTTCCCGAATGGTCAGCTGGATATGTACTGCAAGGATGTGCCAGAAAACGCGCCGACGCCACTTAAGCCGTGGTTTGCGATCCCTGGCCCGGTAACGGAGCAGTACAGCGTCGTCTTTGGCCACTGGGCATCGCTGGAAGGGAAAGGCACGCCTGAAGGCATTTATGGGCTGGATACGGGTTGCTGCTGGGGGGGAGAACTCACCTGTCTGCGCTGGGAAGATAAAGCCTGGTTTATGCAGCCGTCGAACCGGCACCTGGATTTAGATGAAAACGAAGCAGTCGCGTCGTAAAAGAGCACTGCACCTCTCCCGGCGGGAAAGGTGCAGTAACCACATTAGCGGCGTTCAAGGATCTCGAAGCAGTAGCTATGGGAGTTTTGCGCATCCGCATCGTGGAATTCGCTGAACACCGATTCCCACTCGTCAGGATCGTAGTCCGGGAAATGGGTATCACCTTCCACTTCAGCATCAATGTGGGTCAGATATAATTTCTGCGCTTTCGGCAGGAATTGCTCATAGATACGACCCCCGCCAATCACCATGATCTCTTCAGCATCGCCGCAGGCAGCAATGGCTTCGTCAATGGATTTAACCCACTCAACACGATCGTCCGTGCCGGGCTGGCTGCTTATTACGATGTTTTTACGGCCCGGCAATGGGCGCCCGATTGACTCCCAGGTCAGGCGACCCATTACTACCGGCTTGTTCAACGTTGTACGTTTAAACCACGCGAGATCGGCAGGCAGATTCCACGGCATGGCATTTTCCATACCAATCACGCGATCTACCGCAAGCGCCGCAATCAGACTGATCATTGATTATTTCCCGGATGCAAAAAATTGCCGCCACTATACGGAAAGCTTAATCTTTCGTCGACTGGCGGCAGAGTAAAGAACAGGAAATTTTTTATATTTGCTGGCAACCCCTCTTCACGCCACAGGTTTACTCTCCGGCTCATCCTGCGGATCGCCGGTATGCTTACCCTCTTCCGTTCCCTGCCAGCCATGACGCTGGGTCAGCGAGAGGTGATTACGATCCTCATTGATGATCTCGGTCAGCATGGCGCTGGTGCGTTTAACGACCGCCGCACGTGATGTGGCATCGTTTTCCGCCATTTCAGCCATCTCCTCCAGCATCTCAATATTAAAGCGACGGAACAGATCGGCCCGCTCCCGGGCTTCATATGCCCCGAGCCCAAGGCTCTCCAGCGCCAACCGTCCGGATTTGAGCGCCCCTTCAAAGGTTTCACGCTCCGGGGCATCGACACCTGTCTGACGCAGCTTGATGTAGTGATCGATATCGCGTGCGCGGGAGATGATTTTCAGATGCGGGAAATGGGTCTTAGCCAGCTCAACCAGCTGCAGGCTGTTCTTCGGATCGTCTATCGCATTGATCAACACTTCGGCCTTGTGCGCCCCGGCAGATTCCAGCAGGTCCACGCGCGTGGCGTCGCCGTAAAAGACCTTCATATCAAACTTACGCAAGGTTTCAATATGATCGGGATCGTGATCGAGGATGACCATTTTTACCCCACTGGAGAGCAGCAAACGGCCCGCAATCTGACCGAAGCGACCAAATCCGGCGATAATGACCCGCGGTTGCTCTTCATCAATTTCATCAGCCTCGTGCTGTTGACCACTGTTGGCAGCGTCGAGACGGGTCAACACCACCAGCAGCAGCGGAGTCACCGCCATTGACAGCGCCACCGCCAGCGTCAGCGCCTTCGCCCATTCGGGATCGAGCACGTTCGCCATGTTCGCCGCGCCAAACACTACAAACGCAAACTCACTCCCCTGCCCCAGCAGCACTGCAAACCAGCGCCGCTGTTTCGCAGGAACCTTCAGCGGGCGAGCCACCAGCCAGAGCATGAGCATTTTAATGGCCAGGAAGCCCACCAGCAGTATGGCGATGCGCAGCGGATGGGTGACTAACGTCCCGAAATCAACGGACATCCCCACACCAATAAAGAACAGCCCCAGCAGCAGCCCCTTAAAGGGCTCGATATCGCTTTCCAGGGCGTGGCGGTACTCGGAGCTCGCCAGCAGAACACCCGCCAGAAATGCCCCCATCGCCATGGAGAGCCCCGCCTCTTCCAGCATCAGGCCAAAGCCGAAAACCAGAAACAGGGCCACGGCGCTGAACACTTCGCGCAGGCCGGAGCGGGCGACAAAACGCAGCAACGGTCGGCTGACGTAACGCCCCAGCAGCACCACCAGCGCCAGCGCCCCGACCACTTTCAAGGCCGAAAGGGCAAAGGCGCCCAGGGTAGTTGACGCCCCGGAAGCGGCCAGCAGCGGGATCATCGCCACCAGCGGAATGGCGGCGATGTCCTGAAACAGCAGCACCGAGAAGGCGCTGCGCCCCATCTGTGAAACCGTCAGGTTGCGTTCATTCATGGCCTGCATGGCGATCGCCGTGGATGAAAGCGCCAGCGTCATGCCGATCAGCTCCGCCACTTTCCAGTCCATACCCAGCAGGATGCAGAATCCGCCCAGCAGCAGACCGCAGGCCAGCATCTGCAATGCCCCGCCGCCAAATACCGAGGCGCGCAATTTCCACAGGCGACGCGGATCCAGCTCCAGTCCAATCACAAACAGCATCAGCACCACGCCAATTTCCGCAAAGTGCAGTATCGACTGGGCATCGGTGACCAGCCGGAATCCCCACGGGCCAATAACGCAGCCGGCAATCAGATAGCCCAACACCGACCCCAGCCCCAGACGTACCGCAACCGGCACAATCAGCGCCGCGGCGCCCAAATAGATCAGCGCCTGAATCAGCGTATGGCTATCCATGGTGCGCCTCCTGCCAGTCGAGTAAACGTTGTTTGTAGTGGCGCGCCTGCGCCTGAAGGGTTTCGTCGTCGCAAACGAAGGTGCAGTGCATAGCAAATGGGGGAAGCCAGTTGAGTCCACAATAGAGCGCTGTCGCCTGCAGCGGCTGCGCCAGCACCTCAAAACCGGGGAAGGAACCGATATCAAAATGACTTTCGCCGCCACCGGTGGTCACCGCCCACAGCAGGCTTTTACCCTTGAGCGCTCTGCCGTTATGACCGTACGCCCAGCCGTGCGAGAAGACTTTATCTATCCACAGTTTCAACAACGGAGGTGTGCTGTACCACTGCATCGGATGCTGCCAGACGATGAGATCGGCCCTGGAGATAGCCTCCTGCTCTGCAGCGATATCAATATTAAAGTCAGGATAGAGCTGATAGAGCGAGCGGATCTCTACACCCTCCAGCGTCTTTATTTGTTCAAGCATTCGCTTATTCGCATGCGAATGATGTGGATAAGGATGGGCGTAAATAATGAGTATCATGATTAACCTGGGCAGACTGCTTTCTTGTTGTGACTGTCAGTGTAGTCAGGAAAGCGAAGCGTTTGAAGGGCTCAGTCCCGCCGCCAGGCTTAACAGCAAGGATTGGCAAACCGTGCCAGGATGAAGGCTATACTTTGCATCAAATAAATAATTTGAAATTATAATATTTAAAATACAGATCAATAAGGCAGTAAAAATAAAAAATACTGAGCAATTAATTTTAAATTAATTCATCATTTAATATGAATTGATATACACAAGTGGTTTTAGAATCAATAATTTCAATTTTAAGTAATATGATTATCCTTATAAAACAAGTATTTACAAGAAATTACCCCCTTATTAAAATAGACATCCTTTTATCACAAAATGGATGTGGCAATGAAAAGCAAAACCCCTCAATTAAATAAGACGACAAAATCATTAAAAAGTCTTTTTCCATCCTTATCAGCGTTAATCGCATTCACTCCGTTGATAGTTTCCGCAGAAATCATAGTTAAGGATTCAACAGATACCGCACAGATTTTTTCATCAGATAATACATACATTATCCCTGAGGGTATCAGCATTACCAATAACACTGCCACGCCCACTGTTACTATCAGTGGAAACCTGATCGACGGTGTCATAAATGGCGGAAATGTGATTGGTGTGGGCGACGGAATGTATGTCACAACAGCCAATCAAGACTTTGAATTGGCTAACCAACAAAATGCCCTGATCGAATCTACTGCTGCCAACGGAATTACCGTCAACAGCATGAATGGCGAAATAAATAACGCAGGGAAAATTATTGGCGCAGAGAAGGGCATTCAGGTTCTGGTAGATTCAGACAGCTTTGGCATCAATAATACTTCGACAGGCACTATAGAAGGTAAAACAGCGATCTTTGCAGATGCAGGTATCGCAATAACAAATGCTGGCATTTTAAAAGGCAGCACCGGAAATGGTATAGAGCTTAATACGGCAGGTAAAAGCACCCTTACTAATAATGGGACGATTGAAGGTGCCGAACACGGCATCCTCGTGACCGGTGAGCACAGATTTAAGATCGGTAATGCTGGTCTGATAAAAGGTTCAGAAAGCGCTATCACATTTCAGAGTAACCAGAGCAACATGCTGACTCTGGATACCGGATCTGAGCTGGACGGCGATGTCATCTCAACAAATTCCAAAACAAATACTTTAATATTAATTGGCCAGGGTTCGGAAGACAGCAACTTCCGCGGCCTGAACGAAGATGACGGCTTTGCTTCGCTAACCATGGACGGCACTGACTGGACCCTGACTGGCAATGTCGATGTGATCGGTTCAGACGACTCGATTAAGGTCAACACGGGTAAACTGACGCTGGCAGGCGATGTGAAAAATAGCGCCGGAAATACCCTTATTGCCAACGACGCTACGCTGCAATTGGGTGATGGCACGAATACCGGCTCATTGACCGGGGCTATAACCAATAACGGCACGTTCACCTTTAACCAGGGCTCGGATTCTACCTTCGCTTCTGATATTACCGGCACAGGCAGTGTCATCAAAACTGATGCTAACATCCTGACCCTGACCGGCAACAACAGCTACACCGGCAATACGCTACTGAGCAGCGGCACCACGCTGGTGGCCGAGGGCGCGACCCTGGGCAGTGCAGGCAACACGGCCACCATTACCGTTGACGACGGCGCAACTTTCGCCAGCGCAGGCACTGTTAATAATAATATCGATATCCTGAGCGGCGGCGTGCTGGCCTCATGGAATGCCGTAGCCGGTAACAACGCGACCAGTTCTCCGACGGCTAACACCATCAACGGCAACGTTACCAACAGCGGCACGCTGCAAATTAGCGGCCTCAACAACTACGTGGGTAATAACTTCACCATCAACGGCGATTACACCGGCGTGAGCGGCAGCAAGCTCGTAATGAATAGCATCCTCGGTGATGACAGTTCAAGTACCGATCACCTGACTATCACCGGCAACAGCGCCGGCGCATCCGGCATTCAACTCAGCAACATTGGTGGCCTCGGCGCGCAAACCGTTAACGGGATCGAGATTATCAGCGTAGGAGGCAATTCCGAGGCGGCATTTACCTTAGCTAAACCTGCCGTTGTAGGCGCCTGGGAATATAACCTGAACCAGAAGAGTGATGGCAACTGGTATCTGGAATCCAAAACCCCACCTTCCGACGACAACCAGGACGGTGGAGACGACAACAATGACAACGGCGGCGATAACGGCGATAACGGCGGCAACGGCGGCAATGGCGGCAACGGCGATAACGGCGGCAATGGCGACAACGGCAACAACGGCGGCAACAACGATAATGGCGGGGATAATACGCCTGACGTTCCAGAGGTGATGGCGCCGGAAGTCGGTGCTTACCTGGGTAACTATCTTGCCGCTCAGAATATGTTCCTGCATAAACGTGACGACCGCGATCAGCTGACCCTGCGCAATGGCGAGGATCTGAATACCTGGATGTATGTCAAAGGCCGTTATCACGATAACGATATCGCTGGCGGCAAAGTGAACTACGACACGACCGAGCTCGTTATGCAGGTCGGTAGTGATTTTATCAGTAAGCAGATGGATCAAGGGGTGCTGCACGCCGGGATGATGTTCGGTGCAGGTCAGGCGAAAACCGACTCCACAGCACGCTACAACTCCCGTAGCGCGCAGGGTAAAGTCGATGGTGTGAACGTCGGGCTGTACGCTACCTGGCAGGAAGATCCGGCATTACGCACAGGCAACTATATCGATACCTGGACCGCGTTTAGCTGGTATCACAATACGGTGAATGGCGATAAGCGCAGCAGCGAATCCTATGACAGCAACGGTTTCGCCGCGTCAATCGAAATGGGCCATGCCTGGGTGGTTGCCTCTGAAAACGAAAGAACCTGGAAAATCGAGCCGCAAATCCAGGCTATCTATAGCTATCTGGATCAGGAAAATCACAAGGATGCCGATGGCGTACGGATCTCCACCCTTGATAATGACGGCGTACTTGGCCGCGTTGGGGTGAAAACCAGCTACTTTGACCAGAAAGATGTGCAGGCGTGGCAGCCTTACGTCGCGGTCAACTGGCTGAAAGGCGCCGGGCAGAACGATATCGCCTTTAACGGCGAAGCGTTCAGCAACGATACGCCGGATGATCGGGCGCAGCTGGAGCTGGGCGTAACAGGCAAGCTGAACGAAACCACTCTGATTTCACTGCGTGCCAGCGGTGAATGGGGTGAAAACAGCTACGACGCCTATGGCGGTCATATCCTGTTAAATCACCGCTGGTAATCCTGTTACCGCAATAACCGATGCAGTGGCGCAGGCCACTGCATTTTTTTATCAGTTATCCAGTTCACCCATGGATTTCACCTGATCACGGTTAATCTGTTCCGTCTGACCGGTTTCGGCATTATCAATAGACATCATTCCAGTATCGTCATCTACCTGCGGTTTTCCGTCGGTGACGATGGTTTTACCGTCAGTAGTTTTCACCGCCTGGTTAGACGAACAACCTGCAACGGTGAACAGTGCTGCGGCAGTAAAAATTGAAGTCAGCAAAAGATTCTTTCGCATGGTGTTCTCCCTGCTTTTCAGTTGGATTTAATTATCGACCTGATAATTTTAGGCTAACTGACTGATGGGAGATGAGAAAGCAGAAGGTTCTGAAGAGGGAGACAGCCATCGTAGGGCGGGTAAGCGAAGCGCCACCCGCCGTTTGCCCGGCGTCGCTTTCGCTTACCGGGCCTACGATAACAGGCTTGTTACTTGCTAATCTGCGCGTGCATCTCTTGCACAGAAATAACCTTCTCGGTGGCATCCGCGTTCAGCGCCATCGCTGTTGCAAAACCGCCGTTCAGGGTAGTGTCGTAATGCACTTTGTACTGCAGCGCGCTGCGGCGAATCAGCTTGGAGTCTTCAATCGCCTGACGCCCTTCGGTGGTGTTGATGATGTAGGTATATTCGCCATTCTTGATACGGTCCTGAATGTGCGGACGACCTTCATGCACCTTGTTCACCAGACGCGGGTTGATGCCCGCTTCACCCAGCACAATCGCGGTGCCGTGGGTCGCATCCAGCTCAAAGCCATACTTCAGCAGCTTGGCCGCCAGGTCCACCACGCGCTCTTTGTCGCCTTCGCGCACGGAGAGCAGCGCACGACCCTGTTTCTTCATGGTGGAGTTGCTGCCCAGTTGCGCCTTGGCGAACGCTTCCGCGAAGGTACGGCCCACGCCCATGACTTCACCGGTAGAGCGCATCTCTGGCCCTAACAGCGGGTCAACGCCCGGGAACTTGTTGAACGGCAGCACTACTTCTTTCACCGAATAGTACGGCGGGATAATCTCTTTGGTTACGCCCTGCTGCGCCAGCGTCTGGCCAGCCATCACGCGCGCCGCCACTTTCGCCAGAGGGATGCCGGTGGCTTTGGAGACGAACGGGACGGTACGTGCCGCACGTGGGTTCACTTCAATCAGGTAGACTTCGTTGTCTTTCACCGCAAACTGCACGTTCATCAGACCGCGCACCTGCAGCTCGAAGGCCAGCTTCTGCACCTGCTCGCGCATTACGTCCTGAATCTCTTTGCTCAGCGTATAGGCTGGCAGAGAACATGCGGAGTCGCCGGAGTGCACGCCCGCCTGCTCGATGTGCTCCATGATGCCGCCAATCAGCACCCTTTCGCCGTCGCAGATGGCATCCACATCCACTTCTACCGCATCGTCCAGGAAGCGGTCCAGCAGGACTGGCGCATCGTTAGAGACGCTGACCGCCGTCTGGAAGTAGCGGCGCAGGTCGGCTTCGTCGTAGACGATCTCCATTGCGCGGCCACCCAGCACGTAGGAGGGACGCACCACCAGCGGATAGGTGATCTCTTTGGCCTTCTCAACCGCCTGCTCAATGGTGGTGACGGTGGCGTTAGCCGGCTGTTTCAGTTTCAGACGGTCAACGGCGTGCTGGAAACGTTCGCGGTCTTCTGCACGGTCAATCGCGTCCGGGCTGGTGCCGATAACCGGCACACCTGCCGCTTCCAGCGCACGGGCCAGCTTCAGCGGAGTCTGGCCGCCGTACTGCACGATAACGCCTTTTGGCTTCTCGATACGCACGATTTCCAGCACATCTTCCAGCGTTACCGGCTCGAAGTAGAGGCGGTCGGAGGTGTCGTAGTCGGTCGAGACGGTTTCCGGGTTACAGTTAACCATGATGGTCTCGTAACCGTCTTCACGCAGCGCCAGGGAGGCATGTACGCAGCAGTAGTCGAACTCGATGCCCTGGCCGATACGGTTTGGACCGCCGCCCAGCACCATAATTTTGTCGCGGCCAACGGACGGGTTCGCTTCACACTCGTCTTCATAGGTGGAGTACATGTAGGCGGTGTCGGTCGCAAACTCTGCCGCACAGGTATCCACGCGCTTGTAGACCGGGTGCAGGTCGTACTGGTCACGCAGCTTGCGGATCTCCGCTTCGCGTACGCCCGCCAGTTTAGCCAGACGCGCATCGGCAAAGCCCTTACGCTTCAGCATACGCAGGAAGTCAGCGTCGAGGCCGTTGATACCCAGCTCTGCCACCTTCTCTTCCAGACGCACCAGCTCTTCAATCTGCACCAGGAACCAGCGGTCGATGTTGGTCAGGTTGAAGACGCCATCGACGGACATGCCCGCACGGAAAGCGTCAGCGATATACCAGATACGCTCGGCGCCCGCGTCTTTCAGCTCACGACGAATTTTGGTCAGCGCTTCCGGGTCATCCAGGCTCACTTTCGGGTCGAAACCGGTGGCGCCCACTTCCAGGCCGCGCAGCGCTTTCTGCAGGGACTCCTGCTGGGTGCGGCCAATGGCCATCACTTCGCCGACAGATTTCATCTGGGTGGTCAGACGGTCGTTAGCGCCGGCAAATTTCTCGAAGTTGAAGCGAGGAATTTTGGTCACAACGTAGTCGATAGACGGTTCGAACGAGGCCGGAGTACGCCCGCCGGTGATGTCGTTCATCAGCTCGTCGAGGGTGTAACCTACCGCCAGTTTCGCCGCCACTTTGGCAATCGGGAAGCCGGTGGCTTTCGATGCCAGCGCAGAGGAGCGGGATACACGCGGGTTCATCTCGATAACAATCAGACGGCCGTTCTTCGGGTTAACCGAGAACTGCACGTTAGAGCCGCCGGTTTCGACGCCAATCTCACGCAGTACCGCCATCGAGGCGTTACGCATGATTTGGTACTCTTTGTCGGTCAGGGTCTGGGCGGGCGCCACGGTGATGGAGTCACCGGTGTGGATGCCCATGGCATCGAAGTTTTCGATGGAGCAGACGATGATGCAGTTGTCGTTTTTATCACGCACCACTTCCATCTCGTACTCTTTCCAGCCGATCAGCGATTCATCAATCAGCAGCTCGTTGGTTGGAGAAAGATCCAGACCTCGGGCACAAATCTCTTCGAACTCTTCACGGTTGTAAGCGATACCGCCGCCGGTGCCGCCCATGGTGAAGGAAGGACGGATGATGCACGGATAACCCACGTCAGCGGCAACCGCCAGCGCCTCTTCCATATTGTGTGCAATGCCGGAACGCGCGGTGTCGAGGCCGATTTTTTTCATTGCCACGTCGAAGCGACGGCGGTCTTCTGCTTTATCAATCGCGTCAGCGGTGGCACCAATCATGGTCACGCCGAACTCTTCCAGCACGCCCTGACGCTCCAGCTCCAGCGCACAGTTCAGCGCCGTCTGGCCGCCCATGGTTGGCAGTACCGCATCCGGGCGCTCTTTTTCGATGATTTTGCGTACCACTTCCCAGTGAATCGGCTCGATGTAGGTCGCATCGGCCATTTCCGGGTCGGTCATGATGGTGGCCGGGTTGGAGTTCACCAGGATAACGCGATAACCCTCTTCACGCAGGGCTTTACACGCCTGGGCGCCAGAGTAGTCAAATTCACAGGCCTGGCCGATAACAATCGGGCCAGCGCCAAGGATCAGGATGCTTTTTATGTCTGTACGTTTTGGCATGGTCTTCTCGGCTCCTGATTATTTAGCAGTCTTACGGTATTGCTCGATAAGTTCGATGAAGTGATCGAACAGCGGCGCGGCATCGTGCGGGCCTGGGCTTGCCTCCGGGTGTCCCTGGAAGCTGAACGCCGGTTTGTCGGTACGATGAATGCCCTGCAAGGTGCCATCGAACAGCGACTTGTGCGTGACGCGCAGGTTGGCAGGCATGGAGGCTTCATCGACGGCAAAACCGTGGTTCTGTGCGGTAATCATTACCGTGTTGTTGTCGATATCTTTCACCGGGTGGTTACCACCGTGGTGACCGAACTTCATCTTCACGGTTTTCGCACCGCTCGCCAGCGCCAGCAGCTGATGGCCGAGGCAGATGCCGAATACCGGAATGTCGGTTTCAAGGAAAGTTTTAATCGCGTCGATAGCGTAGTCGCACGGTGCCGGGTCACCCGGGCCGTTAGAGAGGAAGATCCCGTCCGGGTTCATCTTCAGTACTTCGTCTGCCGGGGTTTTGGCCGGCACAACGGTCAGGCGGCAGCCGCGATCCACCAGCATACGCAGGATGTTGCGCTTGGCGCCGTAGTCGTAGGCCACCACGTGGAACGGCAGCTCTTCCTCTTTTTTCGCTTCCGGCAGTTCACCAGCCAGCGTCCAGCTCCCCTGCGTCCAGCTGTAGGACTCAGCGGTGGTCACTTCTTTTGCCAGATCCATACCGTTCAGACCCGGGAAGGCTTTGGCTTTTTCCTGCGCCAGAGCCGCATCCAGATTGTCGCCAGCGATGATGCAGCCGTTCTGGGCACCTTTTTCACGCAGCAGACGCGTCAGCTTACGGGTATCGATATCGGCAATCGCCACGATGTTATGGCGTTTCAGGTAAGAAGAGAGGTCTTCGGTATTGCGGTAGTTGCTGGCAATCAGCGGCAGGTCACGAATGATCAGACCTTGTGCATGTACCTGGGAGGACTCTTCATCAGCGGCGTTAGAGCCGACATTACCAATATGGGGATAAGTTAAAGTGACGATTTGGCGGGAATAGGAAGGATCAGTGAGGATTTCTTGATAACCGGTCATTGAAGTATTGAAAACGACTTCCCCAACCGCCGAACCTGTTGCCCCAATGGCCCGACCGATAAACTGGGTTCCGTCTTCCAGAACCAATAGCGCTGACTTAATCAAAACACCCTCCAGAGAATATTCACTCACTTTATTTGCATATTAATTCATAACCAAGGTTCAAATCAATGCAAATCTGCTGCCAGTGGATTTTCGGCAAACGGCGGCATTCTGGAGATTTAGCAGGGGAAAGTCAACTTAAAAAGTGGGTTTTGTCTGTCGTTTTTATGCCACTGGTGGGAAAGAGAGTTGTTAACGGGCAAAAAGATCAACTAAATCACTTGGGAAAACGCTTGCGAACCCATTTTATTGTTAGAACTGCCGTTGCGGTCCAAAAAAGTGGACCATTTGGTCAAAATTCACAAGAATGAAACAAAAACAGAGGACAAAAAGAAGAATTATAGAGGTTTAGCTTAGTAATTACGTTAAGAATGTTAAAATTAAAGGGCAATAAAATATTGCCCTCTGCAATCAATTAATTACGACTGCAATAACCACATCACGAAGGGTAACCATGATTATAAATTGTTAAGATCGAGCACATCTCGCATGTCAAAAAGACCATTTTTTTTGCCTTTCAACCAAACAGCAGAACGAACAGCCCCATTTGCAAAAGTCATACGACTGGAAGCCTTATGGGTGATTTCAACGCGCTCACCAATATCGGCAAACATCGCGGTATGTTCGCCTACAATGTCACCGGCACGCACCGTGGCAAAACCAATGGTGCCCGGGACGCGTTCACCGGTATGACCTTCACGGGTGTAGACGGCACACGCTTTCAGATCCTTATCCATCGCCTGGGCAATCGCCTCGCCCATCGCCAGGGCCGTACCTGACGGTGCGTCCACTTTGTAGCGATGGTGAGCTTCAACGATCTCAATATCGGTATAGTCGCCCATCACCTTCGCCGCTTTCTCCAGCAGCTTGAGCATCACGTTCACGCCCACGCTGAAGTTGGCCGCAAATACGACGGGGATGACTTTCGCCGCATCCTGAATCGCCTGTTTGCCCGCGTCGTCAAAACCAGTGGTGCCGATCACCATGCCCTTGCCGTGCTGGCGGCAAAACGCCAGGTGATGCAGCGTGCCTTCCGGGCGCGTAAAATCGATAAACACGTCAAAGTCATCTTTTACTGCATCAAGGCTGCTCTGCACGGTGACGCCCGTCTTAGCCACGCCTGCCAGCTCACCGGCATCCGCGCCTAATAAAGAAGAGCCTTCGCGCTCCAGCGCGGCGCCAAGCGCAACGCCGTCCATCTGCAGCGTAGCCTGAATTAACTGACGGCCCATACGGCCACCCGCGCCCGCAATTGCGACACGGACCTGTGCATCATGCATAGTTATTCTCTTACGTTAAAATGATGTAAATCGCTTCCAGAGTAACCAGCCAGCAAGATTGCCGCCATCTGAAAACGCCGATAATTAGAATTTAATGATAAAACGGGTCAGATATCAGTAAAAAACATAGGCGTCAGCGAAAACCGCACGATTCATGCACCGCCAGCGTAGGGGGCAGGAGGTTATCTCCGGCCCGGGCAGGACAACATGGCAAGCCTACAGGATTAACAGCTCCACCTCCTTTCAAGCCTTCCGCTCTGTCGGGTTAATCACACTCCAGTTACGCCTGCTCGTGAAGGGCATATGTGACCACCAGCTGCCCTTTTTTTATTTTCATCCCCAGGATCTCCATTTCACCTATTTCCGCCAGTTGGCTAACATGCGTTCCGCCACACGAATAAGCCGGAAGATCGCCAAAGCGAACCTTGCGCCTGCCCGCTTCCATTTCTGTATGACGGGGCAGATTGTCCGCTTTCCAGCCGTTGATAAGGGCGATTAGCGCGCTGGCATCAGGCATTGCGCTCTTAAGGTCCCGGGCCGTAAAGGTAATACGTCCTTCACCGGGCCAGTGGTGGGCTTTTACCGGTTCCCAACCGCATCGCTCACCGGCATAACCGATCAAATGGCCTGCGCTATGCCAGCGGGAATGTCGCACCCGCGCGCTTTTATCCACCTGAATGTCCACCTCGCCTGGCACAAGCGGCCGGGCCAGAATGTGAATGACCTGCTCTCCACGCAGGTTCACGCTCTCCACCGCGATCCCGGCGATGAAGCCCCGATCTGCTGGCTGTCCGCCGCCCTGCGGATGGAAAAGGGTTTGATCCAGCTCGACGGCGTAACGGCCATCCGCCTCTTCAGTGCAACGGATCACTTTCGCGCGGCCTTCTGTCGCTTCACTGGTGTAATAAAGTCGTTCTGTCATGGTTGTTCTCCTCTGTACCCTGACAGTATATTCATCACTTAAGCATCGATAATTGGCCTTTCAAACAATGCACTCTTGCCTGGTATGCACAAATGAAACCTGCACTGCTTCCCGATCTCGCAACCTTCGTGACCATCGTTGAACACGGCAATTTTTCCACCGTAGCCCGTATTACGGGCGCGACCCCCTCGGCGATCAGCCGTTGTGTTTCACGCCTGGAGAAGGAAATGGGGTGTAAATTACTGAACCGTACCACGCGCAAGCTGGCACTTACCGAAACCGGAAAATCGGTCTATGAACATGCCCTGGATATGCTGGACGCGGCACAACAGGCAATGGATTCCGGCAGCAGTCTGCAAACCATTGCGCAGGGAAAGCTCACGATAAGCGTACCGAAAGCCGTGGGACGGTTCGTGATCCATCCGCTGATGCCGGCATTCCTGGCGCGCTATCCGCAAATAGATATCTGCCTGCGCCTGGAAGATCGCTACATGGATCTGATCGATGACGGTGTCGATCTGGCATTACGGATCACCGATACCCCTTCGCCAGGCCTGTACGGAAAACCGCTGATGCCGGTAACCCATATTATTTGCGCGACGCCAGAATACCTTCGTCGCGCAGGCACGCCTCAGCATCCGCACGATCTCCGGGGGCATAGCTGTATTTCGCTCGGTGAAACCCCGGCCGATTCACGCTGGAAATTTACCTCGCAGGGAAAAACGGAGATTGTCCAGACGCACGGCCGCTACGCGGCTAACCACACGGGCGTGCGGCTGGATGCGGTCAAACACCATGTAGGTATCGGGAGTTTGCCGCTGTTTACGGCGCGTGAGGCGCTTGAAAAAGGGGAAATTGTACAGGTTCTGCCGGAGTGGACGTTTATCAGTAGCTATTCGGGCGATTTATGGCTGCTCTGGACGCGTAACAAACATATGCCAGCCAGAATGCGAGCCATGATCAACTATCTGAATGAAAAAATGCCAGTCACCTGATGACTGGCATTTTTAAATCTTATTCTACTTCGCGGGCGTCGATACGCAGCTCTTTCGGGACTTCGAAGACGATATTCTCTTCGCGCCCTTCCAGCGGAACGGCTTCACCTCCACCCAACTCCTGAAGGCGGGCAATCACATTCTGCACCAGGATATCCGGCGCGGAAGCCCCTGCGGTGACACCGACACAGGCTGCGTTTTTAACCCACGCTTCCTGGATGTCCGTTGCGTCGTCGATCAGGAACGCCGCCTTGCCCATTCGCTGTGCCAGTTCGGCCAGGCGGTTGGAGTTAGAGGAGTTTTTCGAGCCGACCACCAGCACTACGTCCGCCTGTTCTGCCAGAGCGCGCACCGCTTCCTGACGGTTAGTGGTTGCGTAGCAGATATCATCTTTACGCGGCCCGACGATTTTCGGGAAGCGCTGGCGCAAGGCATCAATCACATCCGACGTATCATCAACCGAAAGCGTGGTCTGCGTCATAAACGACAGACGGGCTTCGTTTTTCACGTTCAGCGTCAGGACATCTTCCGGGGACTCAACCAGATACATCCCCCCTTCCGGGTTGCTGTACTGCCCCATGGTGCCTTCGACTTCCGGGTGACCGGCGTGGCCAATCAGGATCGACTCTTCACCACGACGGCTGGCACGGGCCACTTCCATATGCACTTTCGTCACCAGCGGACAGGTAGCGTCGAAGACGGTCAGATCGCGGCTTTTGGCTTCGTTACGCACGGCCTGTGAAACGCCGTGCGCGGAGAAGATCAGGATCGCGCCATCCGGCACTTCGCTGATTTGCTCGATGAAGATCGCCCCACGCTCGCGAAGGCTATCCACCACGTAGCGGTTGTGTACCACTTCATGACGCACGTAAATCGGCGCGCCGTAGATCTCCAGCGCGTTTTCAACAATGCTGATTGCGCGGTCTACACCGGCGCAGAAACCGCGCGGGTTAGCCAACAGGATCTGCATTTCAGGCCTCCAGTGCCGGATCGATTTCCAGCACTTCTACATCAAAATGAACGGTACGCCCGGCAAGCGGATGGTTGAAGTCAACGGTAATCGAGTCGCCGTTGATTTCACGGATCACACCTGGCATTTCGCTGCCATCCATAGCGGTAAAGAGCATTATCGCCCCGATCTCAGGCTCTCCTGCATCCATAAATTCACGACGCGAGAAGTACTGGATCAGGTCCGGGGACGGCACGCCAAACGCCGCATCCGGTTCCAGTGAAAAGCTTTTTTTATCCCCCTCTTTCAGCCCCAGCAGCTGTTGCTCAAGACCTTCAGACAGAGAGGTGTCACCCATACGGAACAGCGCCGGTTTGCCGTTATTGCGGGTGGACTCCGCCGTGGAGCCATCATCGAGTTTCAGCGTGAAATGAACCAGCATCGCGCTGTTGGACTGTACGGATTTAGACATGCAGAGTGCTCACTCATTTTGCCCGGTAGCGCTGCGCTTACCGGGCCTACTCATCGTAGGCCGGTGCAAACGCAGCGCCGCCCGGCGGGTTTGTTACGCCTGCTCTTTCGCTGCGGGCTTCGGCAAGAAGCCTTCCAGCACAATCAGCGCCGCACCGATACAAATCGCCGTATCGGCCAGATTGAAGGTGGCGAAGTGCCAGTTGCCGACATAGAAGTCGATCATATCGACCACAAAGCCGTGCCACAGACGGTCGAACAGGTTACCCAGCGCGCCGCCAATGATCAGCGCGTAGGCGATGTTGTTCAGCTTTTGCGTGGCTTTCGAACGGTACATCAGCACGGCCAGTACCACGCAGATACCGAGTGCGATACCTGCAAAGAACCAGCGCTGCCAGCCGCCGCTATCCGCCAGGAAGCTAAACGCTGCGCCATAGTTGCGCGCATAGTGCAGATTAAGCGACGGGAACAGCGGAACCGTATCCCCCAGAGCGAAGTTCTGGAGGATCAGGTATTTGCTGCCCAAATCAATAATCAGCACGACTACCACCAGCCACAGCCAGCGCAGCCCTGTTGAAGAGAGTGATTTACTCATCAGGCAAACTTACGTTTTTCGCCATCACCGGCGACGTTGCTGACACAGCGTCCGCAGATCTCTGCGTGTTCCGCCACCTGACCGACGTCGGTCGTGTAGTGCCAGCAGCGCGGGCACTTCTCGCCGTCGGCTTTCGCCAGCGCCACTTTCAGCCCTTTGAGCAGTTCGCTCTGCTGGGCATCAGCGCTCGCATCGGCATAATCCGCAACTTTTGCACCGGAGGTCAACAGGACAAATCGTAATTCATCGCCCAGCGCCGTCAGCTTCGCCGCCAGCTCTGGTTCAGCGTACAGGGTTACTGCCGCCTCCAGAGAGCCGCCCACTTTCTTGTCGGTACGCGCCTGCTCGATCACCTTGTTCACTTCGCCGCGCACTTTCAGCAGCTCGTCCCAGAAGGCATCGTTCATGGCTTCGGTTTCGCCCAGGCCAAACAGACCTTCATACCACTCGCCGGTGAAGACATACTTCTCACGGTCGCCTGGCAGGTAGCCCCAGATCTCATCTGCGGTGAAGGACATGATCGGCGCCATCCAGCGCACCAGCGCTTCCGCGATGTGGTACAGCGCTGTCTGGCAGCTACGACGCGCCACGCTGTCCGCTTTGGCGGTGTACTGACGGTCTTTGATGATGTCGAGGTAGAACGAGCCCATCTCGATGGAGCAGAAGCGCATCAGGCGCTGCACCACTTCGTGGAAGTCGTAGGAGTCGTACGCCTTAACGATATCTTCCTGCGCCGCCTGGGCACAGCCTACCGCCCAGCGATCCAGCACTACCATCTCTTCCGGTTTCACCATGTCTTTTGCCGGATCAAACCCATTCAGGTTCGCCAGCAGGAAGCGTGCGGTGTTACGGATACGACGATAGCTGTCGGCAGCACGTTTCAGGATCTCGTCAGAAACCGCCATTTCGCCGGTGTAGTCGGTGGATGCCACCCAGAGACGCAGAATATCCGCGCCCAGCTTGTTCATCACGTCCTGCGGAGAAACGGTGTTACCGATAGATTTGGACATCTTACGGCCCTGACCATCGACGGTGAAACCGTGGGTCAGTACCTGACGGTAAGGCGCTTTGCCCTTCATGGCGGTGGAGATCATCAGAGATGACATGAACCAGCCGCGGTGTTGGTCAGAACCTTCCAGATACATGTCGGCAGCGTGACCGGCAAACTCAGGACGCACGTCAACCACGGAGGCGTGAGTGGATCCGGAGTCGAACCAGACGTCCAGCGTATCCGGCACCTTCTCGTAGTTATCCGCATCTGCGCCCAAGATGTCGCGGGAATCAAGATCCCACCACGCCTGAATGCCGTCCACTTCAACGCGCTTAGCGACTTCTTCCATCAGCTCCAGCGTGCGTGGGTGCAGCTCCTGGGTCTCTTTATGCACGAACAGAGACATCGGTACGCCCCAGGTACGCTGACGGGAGATACACCAGTCAGGACGGTTCGCCACCATGGACTCGATACGCGCCTGGCCCCAGTCCGGGATCCACTGCACACCTTTGATCTCTTTCAGTGACTGCGTGCGCAGCCCTTTCTGATCCATGCTCACAAACCACTGCGGGGTCGCACGGAAGATGATTGGCGTCTTGTGGCGCCAGCAGCATGGATAGCTGTGCTGCATTTTTTCAACGTGCAGCAGCGAGCCGTTGTCGCGCAGCATGTTGACGATGATATCGTTGGCTTTAAAGACGTTAACACCGTCCAGCGTCGGGTATGTGCCAGGCAGGTAAGCGCCATCCGGGCCAACCGGGTTAGCGATTTCCAGCCCGTACTGCAGGCTGATGTTGTAGTCGTCCGGGCCGTGGCCACCGGCGGTATGTACCGCACCGGTACCCGCTTCCAGGGTAACGTGCTCGCCCAGGATCGCCGGCACATCGAAATCGAGGAACGGATGCTTAAAGCGCATCAGCTCCAGCTCAGCGCCCTTCACGGTGCCGAGTACCTGGTAATCAGTGATGTTCGCGCGCTTCAGCACGCTCTCAACCAGATCTTTCGCCAGGATCAGCGCACGGCCTTCAACCTGTACCAGCGCGTATTCGAACTCCGCAGAGAGGGAGATCGCGCGGTTGGCAGGCAGGGTCCACGGTGTGGTGGTCCAGATGACCAGCGAGATTGGGCCGTTGACGCCCGGCAGACCAAATTTGCCCTGCAGCGCATCCTGATCGACGCCTTCAAAGGCTACGTCGATGGACGGAGAGGTTTTGTCGTAATACTCAACTTCTGCCTCTGCCAGCGCAGAGCGGCAGTCCACGCACCAGTGCACCGGCTTAGCGCCTTTGTGCAGGTGGCCGTTGCCGATGATTTTACCCAGCGCACGGATGATGTTGGCTTCGGTTTTGAAGTCCATGGTCAGGTACGGATGCGACCAGTCGCCCAGTACGCCCAGACGGATAAAGTCTTTACGCTGACCATCAACCTGCGTGGCGGCATATTCGCGGCATTTAGCACGGAATTCAGCAGCGGTGAATTTCTCACCCGGCTTGCCAAACTCCTGCTCCACTTTCAGCTCGATCGGCAGACCGTGGCAGTCCCAGCCTGGAACGTAAGGCGAGTCATAGCCCATTAAGCCTTTGGACTTAACGATAATGTCTTTCAGAATCTTGTTTACAGAGTGACCAATATGAATGCTGCCATTCGCATAGGGAGGGCCATCATGCAGAATGAAAGTTTTTTTACCTTTTTTGGCTGCACGGATGATGCCGTACAGGTCATCATCGGTCCAACGCGCCAGCATTCCCGGTTCGCGCTTGGCGAGATCGCCGCGCATCGGGAACCCTGTTTCCGGCAAATTCAGGGTTGATTTATAGTCACTCATCAGATTCTCGGTTCCGTATTTATATCTCAGGCATTAAGCCGGGTTCGATAGCCCAAATATTTCGCGGGCTGTTAATTCATCTCTCGCGATTTGCGCTTTCAGCTCATCAAGCGAGGCGAATCGCTGCTCATTGCGTATTTTTTTACGCAGGATTACATCTATATGGCGACCGTAGAGGTCCATTACAACGTCCAGCAAATGCACTTCGAGCTGCTGGCGCACGCCAGCAACTGTCGGACGGGTACCAATATTGGCAACACCCGGTAAAGGCTTATCACCCAGTCCCGTCACTTCTACCGCATAAACCCCTTTGACCGGGGAAACCTGACGGCGCAGCGGTACATTCGCCGTAGGGAAACCAATGGTGCGACCCAGTTCATCGCCATGCACGACCCGTCCGGAAATGGAGAACGGGCGCCCGAGCAGTTTTGCGGCGGTATCCAGATCGTCATCGGCTAAAGCCTGGCGAACCGCCGTGCTGCTGATGCGCACGCCGCCTTCGCAAAAGGTCTGGGTGCTGGTGACGTCAAAGCCATACTCCAGACCAGCCTTCTGTAATAGCAAGAAATCCCCCTGACGACCAGCGCCAAAGCGGAAATCATCGCCCACCGCTAAAAACTGTACCCCAAGGCGATCGACCAGCAGGTCGCCAACAAAATTTTGTGCCGTCAGGGCGGCAAAGCGTCGGTCGAACCGGACGCACAGGACATAATCCACGCCACACTGCGCCAGATAGCGTAATTTTTCACGCAGACGGGTCAGTCGCGCAGGCGCCTTTTCGCTGGCGAAGAGCTCCAGCGGCTGCGGTTCAAAAATCATTACGACGACCGGCAGACCCCGTGCCCGTCCCTCTTCACGCAATCCCTGCAACAGCACCTGATGCCCACGATGCACGCCGTCGAAATTACCAATAGTCAGCACACACCCGTGCGGGGCCTGACTGAGATTATGTATGCCGCGTATCAGCTTCATGACTGGCTCAAAACAGTGAAAATCGCCAGAGTATACCTTGTACAGCGGTTAAGGTTAACCGGCGATTGTTGCCGCAAAACAGAAAGCTGTAATGATTTCATCATGCTGACCTTTCAGAGCGAAAAAAACTGTCGGCAGATAACGTTTTTTGTGCCGAAAAGCTGTATTCAGACACGACAAGCTGGTAGAATCCTGCGCCATCACTACGTAACGTAGCGTCGCCACCTTAACGGCGCTTATTTGCACAAATCCATTGACAAAAGAAGGTATAGAGGGCATATTCCTCGGCCTTTGAATTGTCCACATAGATCATATTTGGGAGTTGGACCTTGGCTAATATCAAATCAGCTAAGAAACGTGCTATCCAGTCTGAAAAGGCTCGTAAGCACAATGCAAGCCGTCGCTCTATGATGCGTACTTTCATCAAGAAAGTATACGCAGCTATCGAAGCTGGCGACAAAGCTGCTGCGCAGAACGCATTTAACGAAATGCAACCAATCGTGGATCGTCAGGCTGCTAAAGGTCTGATCCACAAAAACAAAGCAGCGCGTCATAAGGCTAACCTGACCGCGCAGATCAACAAACTGGCTTAATCGCTATTTGTTGTTGCTTGTTTTAAAAGAACCCGCTTAACGCGGGTTTTTTTATGCCTTCAGAGTACCGGTGGCGTAAACAGCGCAGCGTAATCCTGATTACAGATACGTTGTACCGCCGGATGCTGGATCATCCTTTCGGCAAAAATGGCGTGATACTCTTCCATCACATTGTCCACCCGGCCAATCTCGGTAATCTTCTCATCCGCATAGAGATCCTGCGCATAGAGCGTTGGGGCGACAAAAATGGCGTTATGCGCTTCGCCGAACGCTTTCATCAATGCAGCATCGTCAAACTCACCCAGAATTTCAACGTTCAGTCCCTGGGAGTTAAACCAGTTCAGCAGCTTGCGTCCCAGCATCGAACGACGCCCGGGAACCAGTAAACGGCGCTCTTCCAGACAGGCGGGGAACGGTTTTTCTGGCGGCGGATTACTGCACCAGAAGCTGACGCCGCATTCACCAATCTTCACCGAAAAAAGGCCTTCCTGCTGCGTGGAGTCGATGGGGCAGTCAGAGATAATCATATCCAGCTTATGCTGGCTCAACTGCTCCAGCAGCATCTCGTGCGTCGATTCAAAACAGCGCAGGTGGATCTGCTCATCCTTCACGACTGCCGCATCCAGCACCCCGCTGACCAGCCGCTTTGACAGTGCATCCGCAATGCCCACATCAAAGAGCAGGTTCGACTCCTTACGGTAATTCACAATATCCAGCATCTCCTGGCTCAGGGTGAACATTTTGTCGGCGTAGCGAAACACCAGTTCACCCAGTTCGCTTGGCTCAATACCGCGCCCCTTACGCTTGAAGAGCTTGCCCTGCAGGCGCTCCTCCAGCGCTTTGATCTGCCCGGTAATCGTCTGCGGCGTCAGGTAGAGCGCTTCTGCAGCGCCGACAACCGACCCCTCTTTATAGACATGCCAGAAGTAGTAAAGATGGTTGTAGTTAAGATGAGACATACGATCCTCGCTCCCTGATTGTGTTAACGGGAGGGCTGCCTGTCCCTCCCGGAGTCCCGTTACGCCGGATGCGCCTGCGATGGCAGTTTCGTCTTCAGCAACATATAACCTACAAACGCAGCCAACAGCGATCCGGTTAAGATAGCCAGCTTAGCCCAGATGATAAGCTCAGGGGCATTCGCGCCAAACGCCAGTGTTGAGATAAAGATCGACATTGTAAAGCCGATCCCGCACAGCACGCCAACGGCCATGATCTGCCGGCAGGTGGTTCCGTGCGGCAAGGTGGCAAGCTTCAGTTTCAGCGCCATCCAGCAGAAGAGGCCAATCCCCAACGGCTTACCGATAAACAGCCCGGCGATGATCCCCAGCGGCAGCATCGACATCAATCCATCCAGCGTGACGCCCTCAAGGGAAACACCCGCGTTTGCGAAGGCAAAGAGCGGCAGGATCATAAAAGCGACCCACGGATGCAGCACGTGCTCAAGCTGCTTCGCCGGCGATTTACCCTCTTGCGCCTTCAGCGGCATGAAGAAACCGATAATCACGCCGGCCAGAGTGGCATGCACGCCCGATTTCAGTACAGCCGTCCACAGCACCATGCCCACCAGGAGATAGATACCAATGCGACGGACATTGCAGATATTGAGTAGCGCCAGCACCGCGATGGCCGCCGCCGCTACCGCCAGCGACAGCACCGACAGTTCGCTGGTATAGAACAGGGCAATAATGACGATTGCGCCCAGGTCATCGATGATCGCCAGCGCCATCAGGAAGATTTTTAACTCCATCGGCACGCGTTTACCTAACAGCGCCAGAACGCCCAACGCAAAGGCGATGTCCGTTGCTGCCGGGATCGCCCAGCCATCCCGGGCAATGGGATCCTGATAGTTAAAAGCCAGAAAGATGAGGGCCGGAACCACCATCCCGCCGATGGCGGCAATCACCGGAAACGCCGCGCGCTGACGGCTTGCAAGGGAGCCCTGAACCAGCTCACGCTTGACCTCCAGCCCCACCAGCAGGAAAAAGACCGCCATCAGTGCATCGTTGATCCACAGCAGCATGTTCTTGTTGATTTCCAGCACGCCGACGCGTAACTCAACGGGTGTTTCCAGAAAAGCGTGATACAGGCCGCGGGTTGGGCCCAGGTTTGCCAGCAGCATAGCGATGGCTGCGGCCAGCATGAGTATGATGCCCCCAGAGGCCTCATTGCGGAAAAAACGATTCAAAAGTTTCACTATTACTCTCTCTTTTTACGACAATCCTTCGTTAAAACCATCATACGCACGGATATTCATCGGCAAAAGCAGGTTAATGTTAACTATAGACTCAGTTTTTTCGAACTGACCATTTCAGGGATAAAAAAGCCCGGAATCGCTTCCGGGCTTCGGGGACAACGTTAGCTCAGTGTTAGCGAGTCAAATCGTCAAAGAATTTTTTCACGCCATCAAAGAAGCTTTTGGAGCGCGGGCTGTTGTTTTCACCGGTTGGGCCACCAAAGCTATCCTGAAGTTCTCGCAGCAGTTGCTTCTGTTTTTCGTTCAGGCCAACCGGAGTTTCGACCACCACGCGGCAAAGCAGGTCGCCCTGAGCGCCGCCACGGACGGATTTCACGCCTTTGCCCCGCATACGGAACAGCTTGCCGGTCTGGGTTTCGCCAGGCACTTTCAGGTTTACACGGCCGTCCAGCGTTGGCACTTCAATCTCACCGCCCATCGCCGCCATCGCAAAGTTGATCGGCACTTCGCAGTACAGGTTGTTACCTTCACGTTCAAAAATCGCGTGCTGCTTCACCTGTACCTGAACGTACAGATCGCCTGCCGGTGCGCCATGCTCGCCTGCTTCGCCTTCGCCAGAGAGACGAATACGATCGCCGGTATCCACGCCCGCCGGGATTTTAACGGAGAGGGTTTTGGTCTTCTCGACACGACCGTGACCATGACATTTGTTGCACGGATCCTTGATCAGCGTACCGCGACCCTGACAGTGCGGACAGCTCTGCTGTACCGCGAAGAAGCCCTGACGCATCTGCACCTGACCAGAGCCGTGACAGGTTGGACAGGTCTGCGGCTTGGTGCCCACCTTCGCGCCGCTGCCGTGGCAAACGTCACACTCTTCCAGCGTCGGGATGCGGATCTCTTTCGTCACGCCACGGACCGCCTCTTCCAGCGTCAGCTCCATGTTGTAACGCAGGTCTGCGCCACGGGCTGCACGCTGACGACCGCGGCCGCCGCCGAAGATATCGCCGAACACGTCACCAAAGATATCGCTGAAATCTGCGCCGCCGCCGCCAAAACCGCCGCCGCCCATGCCGCCCTGTTCAAACGCGGCATGACCGTACTGATCGTAAGCCGCACGTTTCTGCGCATCGGTCAGGACTTCGTAGGCTTCTTTGATCTCTTTAAATTTGGCTTCGGCCTCTTTGTCACCCTGGTTGCGGTCCGGGTGATATTTCATGGCCAGGCGCTTGTACGCCTTTTTGATTTCACGCTCTTCCGCTGTTTTGGAAACGCCTAAAATCTCGTAATAGTCTTGCTTTGCCATCTTGTTTTATCTGCCCCTAACATGCGTGCACGGGCGGAGAGGAAACCTCTTCGCCCGTGCCAGTGTATTACCCGTTCAAAGGGCGATTATTTTTTGTCTTTCACTTCTTCAAACTCTGCGTCGACAACATCGTCATCTTTCGCGTTGTTCGCAGAAGCGTCAGCGCCTGCACCAGCCTGCTGCTGTGCGTGCTGCTGCTGTGCGATCTCCATCAGCTTCCCGGAAACCTGCGCCAGTGCCTGCATTTTCGCTTCGATATCAGCTTTGTCTTCGCCCTTCAGGGAAGCTTCCAGCGCGCTCAGTGCAGACTCGATAGCGGTTTTATCGTCAGCTGGCAGTTTATCGCCCGCTTCTTCAACCTGCTTACGGGTGCTGTGCAGCAGATGGTCACCCTGGTTGCGGGTCTGAACCAGCTCTTCGAACTTACGGTCAGACTCGGCGTTCGCTTCTGCTTCGCGAACCATTTTCTGGATCTCTTCTTCGTTCAGACCAGAAGAGGCCTTGATGGTGATCTTCTGCTCTTTACCGCTGTTTTTGTCCTTCGCGGAAACGTGCAGGATACCGTCAGCATCGATGTCGAAGGTGACTTCGATCTGAGGCATACCGCGCGGCGCCGGGCTGATACCGTCGAGGTTAAACTGGCCCAGATCTTTGTTATCTGCGGCACGTTTACGCTCACCCTGCAGCACGTGGATGGTTACCGCAGACTGGTTGTCTTCAGCGGTAGAGAACACCTGGCTGTGCTTGGTCGGGATGGTGGTGTTTTTGGCGATCAGCGGAGTCATCACACCGCCCATGGTTTCGATACCCAGAGACAGCGGGGTAACGTCCAGCAGCAGTACGTCTTTAACATCACCGGTCAGTACGCCGCCCTGAACAGCAGCACCGATAGCAACGGCTTCGTCCGGGTTAACGTCTTTACGCGGCTCTTTACCAAAGAATTCAGCGACTTTCTTCTGAACCATTGGCATACGAGTCTGGCCACCTACCAGAATAACGTCCTGGATTTCAGATACGGACAGGCCCGCATCCTGCAGCGCAACTTTCAGCGGCTCGATGGAACGGTTAACCAGGTCTTCTACCAGGCTTTCCAGTTTCGCGCGAGTCACTTTGATGTTCATGTGTTTTGGACCGGTGGCGTCTGCAGTGATGTACGGCAGGTTCACGTCGGTCTGCTGCGCAGAAGAGAGCTCGATTTTCGCTTTTTCTGCGGCTTCTTTCAGGCGCTGCATAGCCAGCGGATCGTTACGCAGGTCAATGCCCTGATCTTTCTTAAATTCGTCAACGAGGTAGTTGATCATACGGCTGTCGAAGTCTTCACCACCCAGGTGGGTATCACCGTTGGTTGCCAGAACTTCGAAGGTTTTTTCGCCGTCAACTTCGTCGATTTCGATAATAGAGATATCGAAAGTACCACCACCAAGGTCGTATACCGCGATAGTGCGGTTGCCAACTTCTTTATCCAGACCGTAAGCCAGTGCCGCTGCGGTTGGTTCGTTGATGATACGTTTGACTTCCAAACCCGCGATACGGCCTGCGTCTTTGGTTGCCTGACGCTGCGCATCGTTGAAGTAGGCTGGTACAGTGATAACCGCTTCAGTTACCGGCTCACCCAGGTAATCTTCCGCCGTTTTCTTCATTTTTTTCAGCACTTCAGCAGAGATCTGCGGCGGTGCCATTTTCTGACCTTTAACATCAATCCAGGCGTCGCCGTTTTCAGCGCCGATGATTTTGTACGGCATGATGGCTTCATCACGCTGAACTTCTTCGTCCTGGAAGCGACGGCCAATCAGGCGCTTAATCGCAAACAGCGTGTTTTGCGGGTTTGTCACTGCCTGACGTTTAGCCGGCTGACCAACCAGAGTTTCACCATCCTGGGTATAGGCAATGATAGAAGGCGTGGTGCGATCGCCCTCGGCATTCTCCAGCACACGTGCAGTAGTGCCGTCCATAATCGCTACACAAGAGTTGGTAGTACCCAGGTCGATACCAATAATTTTACCCATCTAAACGTCTCCACTATAAATTCGGTCAACATGTGGTTGTGTACCTGTAATAAGGGCAGAAGGTGCTTTTTCAACTGCCCAGATTTGAATTTTTTCAGGTCCACACACTGCGGTTGACTACAAGATGGGGTCGCAACAGCATCCATCAAGGGGGATGGATAAAAAATTTTTTAATTTCACCCTGATTAGATCATAGACGGCATCGATGGCGCCCATTATGATGCCGCGCCCCGCCAGGGAGTATTGGCGTGGGAACCACTATTTCACCATATTAATGATGATTTTTTTGAGGACTTATGGGCAACACTAAGTTGGCTAATCCGGCTCCGCTGGGCCTGATGGGTTTTGGCATGACCACCATTCTGCTGAACCTGCATAATATCGGGATGTTCCCGATGGATGGCGTTATCCTGGCGATGGGCATTTTTTATGGCGGTATCGCACAGATCTTCGCGGGCCTGCTGGAATATAAGAAAGGCAACACCTTCGGTTTAACCGCATTCACCTCTTACGGCTCTTTCTGGCTGACCCTGGTCGCCATTCTGCTGATGCCGAAAATGGGCCTGGCCGATGCGGCTAATACACCGTTCCTGGGTGTCTACCTGGGCCTGTGGGGCGTCTTCACGCTGTTCATGTTCTTCGGCACGCTGGTAGGTAACCGCGCGCTGCAGTTCGTCTTCCTGAGCCTGACCGTGCTGTTCGCCCTGCTGGCAGTGGGTCACCTGGTGGATAACGGCGAAGCCATTATCCACGTGGCGGGCTGGGTTGGCCTGGTCTGCGGCGCCAGCGCCATCTACCTGGCAATGGGTGAAGTCCTGAACGAGCAGTTCGGTCGCACCGTTCTGCCGATTGGTGAAAAACACTGATCCCCTTCGTGCCCGCTCCGCGGGCACGAAATCTCTCCGGCGTTTATCCGCGAGCGGAGCTAGCCAGTTCCGGCACCTCTTTCTCTATCATCCCCTGCCGTAGCCAAATTCCCAGCGCCAGCCCCATCAACGAGAGCGCCAGCACATACCAGGCGGGTGCCATTGGCGACACGCCCATCAGTAGGGTTACGGCAACCGGCGTCAGGCCGCCGAAGATGGCGTACGAAACGTTATAGGAGAACGAAATACCGGTGAAGCGCACCTCTGGCGGGAAGGCGCGGACCATCACGTACGGCACAGCGCCTACCACACCCACGCAAAGCCCCACCGCGCCATACAGCAGGAACAGCTGTTCAGGATGGCTGCCCGCAAGATGGTAAAACGCCCAGCTCGATCCGGCCAGCAGCAGGCTGCCAATGATAAAGGTCAGGCTGGAGCCGATACGATCCACCGCCAGCCCGGCAATCAGGCAGCCAAAGCAGAGCATGATGGTGGCGATGCTGTTGGCCTGCAGCGTCACCGCCGGCGCAAAGCCGTACTGTTTTTGCAGCCAGACCGGTGACATCAAAATCACCACCACGATACCTGCTGAGAGCAGCCAGGTGAGCAGCATTGACACCACCACCGCCTTTCTGTGCCGCACCACCACCGCTTTCACCGGCAGCTCCTGCGCCAGCGCCTTACGCTGCTGCATCTCAAGGAATACCGGTGTCTCCTGCAGCCAGCGGCGCAGATACATGGCGACCAGGCCAAACGCGCCGCCCAGCAGGAATGGAATACGCCAGCCCCAGTCGTGTACCGCCTGTTGGGTCATGCTGGTATTCACCAGCGTCGCCACCACCGAGCCCAGCAGAATGCCAACGGTCAGCCCTGCGGTCAGCGTGCCGCAGGCAATGCCGATCCGCCGGGCCGGAACATGTTCCGCCACAAATACCCATGCACCTGGCACTTCACCGCCGATCGCCGCCCCCTGCAGGATGCGCATCAGTAAGAGCAGGATCGGCGCGAGAATGCCCATGGAGGCATAGGTCGGTAACAGGCCAATCGCCAGGGTGGGTACCGCCATCAGCAGGATGCTAAGGGTGAACATCTTCTTACGCCCGACCAGATCGCCGAAGTGGGCCATTACGATGCCGCCCAGCGGGCGCGCCAGATAACCGGCGGCGAAAATGCCAAAGGTCTGAACCTGACGCAGCCATTCGGGAATGTCAGGCGGGAAGAACAGCTCCCCGACGACAGCAGCAAAGAAGACGAAAATGATGAAGTCATAAAACTCCAGCGCGCCGCCGAGTGCGGCAAGCGTGAGGGTTTTATAATCCTGACGAGTGAGAGGCCGGTTGTAATGTGACATAGCGAACCATTCTGGGCTGAATTATTGGATTATATTTACAGCGATCGTAAAGAAAAAATTACTATACCGTAAATCAATCAGCACGCTACCATCGTTACAGCTTATGTCACATTATTGTTAATTTCAGGAGATTGTTTCACGCCTTGCGCTTTTCGGGCGAAAAGCTGCTACCACCTGCGGATCGGTTTCGACATAAGGTCCTTCAAGAAGCTGTACACAATACGGTACACTGGCAAAGATCCCCGCCACCACCACTTTGCCGTCAGCCTCTTTAACGCCTTCCAGCGTCTCTTTAATGGACTTCGGCTGGCCTGGTAAATTGAGGATCAGCGCCTGCTTGCGGATCACCCCGACCTGGCGTGACAGGATTGCCGTTGGCACAAAGTGTAGACTGATCTGGCGCATCTGTTCGCCAAAGCCCGGCATTTCACGGTCGGCGATGGCAAGCGTTGCGTCCGGGGTCACATCGCGTCGTGCCGGACCGGTACCGCCGGTTGTCAGCACCAGGTGACAGCTCATTTCATCCACCAGTTCACACAGGGTTTGCTCAATCACGGCCTGCTCGTCCGGGATCAGACGGGTTTGTACTTCAAACGGCGTAGTCAGGGCAGACGCCAGCCAGGCTTCCAGCGCGGGGATGCCTTTATCTTCATAGACACCGCTGGAGGCGCGATCTGAGACGGAAACTAAGCCAATGCGTAAGGTATTCATATCCATTCCATTCAAACAATACAGATTGAGGGGAATGATACACGCAGGAAGGCGATTCAGACAGGGTACGAGAGAGGTAGCGTGACCGGGAGCCCGGTCACGCTGGAATGATTACAGCAGGTCGCCGATCATTTTTTCCAGTTTTTCCTGGTCGATGGCAAACTTACGGATACCGTCCGCCAGTTTGTCTACCGCCATTGGATCCTGGTTGTGCTGCCACAGGAACTCAGATTCAGTGATGCGCTCTGGGCGGGCTTTCACTTCACCGCTGAAGCTCAGCTTACGCTCGATGGTACCTTCGCTTTCTGCCAGCTCTTTCAGCAGCGCAGGTGCGATGGTCAGACGGTCACAGCCAGCCAGTTCCAGGATCTCGCCCACGTTACGGAAGCTTGCGCCCATCACCACGGTTTCATAACCGTGCTGTTTGTAGTACTCGTAGATCTCGGTAACGGAAACCACACCCGGATCTTCCGCTGCCGCGTACTCTTTCTTATCGGTGTTGGCTTTGTACCAGTCCAGAATACGGCCCACGAATGGCGAGATCAGGTACACGCCCGCTTCTGCACACGCACGCGCCTGCGCGAAGGAGAACAGCAGGGTCAGGTTACAGTTGATGCCCTCTTTTTCCAGCTGCTCTGCAGCGCGAATGCCCTGCCAGGTGGAAGCCAGTTTGATCAGGATACGGTCGTTGCTGATACCCGCATCGTTGTACAGCTTGATCAGGCGTTTGGCTTTCGCGATGGAGGCTTCGGTGTCGTAAGAGAGACGCGCATCCACTTCAGTGGAGATACGGCCCGGAACCAGTTTCAGGATCTCCAGACCGATGTTCACAGCCAGTTTGTCGGTAGCATCCACTACCTGCTGTGCGCGATCGCTGCTCTGGCTTTTCGCCCAGGCAACAGCATCGTCGATCAGTTTACGGTATTCAGGGATCTGTGCAGCGTTAAGGATCAGAGAAGGGTTCGTTGTGGCATCCTGCGGCTGGTACAACTTCATTGCCGCGATATCTCCGGTGTCAGCGACAACAGTCGTGAACTGACGAAGGGAGGTTAATTTATCCGTCATGATAGTGTTTCTCTTTAACTTGCCCTGGATAATTCGCGTTACCAGCAAGATGCCAGAAACGGAAAAATGACAGGTTTACTTGTTAGGGGGATGTAACCGGTCTGCCCTGATGATAACACGACGGAAGGTCAGCGCAACCGCAGACAATGCGCTGAAGGATACTGTGATAAACTCGGCAAAATAACAGATTACCCATTCACTGTTTGTTCAATCGCTCGAAGCGATTACCTATGCACTTTGGCATCAACACGAGGGACGTTAGTGCCTGATTATCTGTCGTTTATTAATGAAATCCTGTGGGGTTCGGTGATGATATACCTGCTTTTTGCGGCAGGTCTTTGGTTCACTGTTCGCAGCGGGTTTATTCAATTTAGCGCCCTTCCTCAACTGCGCATTAATCTGAAAAATAGCCTGAGCCCGCAGCCGGGAGGCTTAACCTCGTTCCAGGCGCTCTGCACCAGTCTGGCGGCCCGGCTCGGCAGCGGTAACCTGGCCGGGGTCGCGCTGGCCATCTCCGCTGGCGGCCCGGGGGCGATATTCTGGATGTGGATGACCGCCATTATCGGTATGGCGACCTCCTTCGCAGAGTGCTCGCTGGCGCAGCTATATAAGGAAGCGGATAAACAGGGGCAATTTCGCGGTGGCCCAGCCTGGTACATGGCCCGGGGCCTTGGCATGCGCTGGATGGGCGTGCTCTTTTCACTCTTTTTGCTCGTCGCCTACGGTCTTATTTTTAACACTGTCCAGGCCCACTCGGTGGCCCATGCGCTGCGCTTCGCCTTTGACTGCCCGGAAATCATCACCGGCGGCATGCTGGCCGCGTTCACGCTGCTGGTGATCGTCACCGGCATCAAAGGCGTCGCCCGGCTGATGCAGTGGATGGTGCCGGCGATGGCGCTGCTGTGGCTCATGACCAGCCTGATCATCTGCGCCTGGCATGCCGAACAGTTACCTGCCGTCTTCAGTCTGATCGTCAAAAGCGCCTTTGGCTGGCGCGAAGCGGCCGCCGGGGCTCTGGGCTATACCCTGAGTCAGGCCCTGACGGCGGGTTTCCAGCGCGGCATGTTTTCCAACGAAGCGGGCATGGGCTCAACCCCGAATGCCGCAGCAGCCGCCGCCTCCTGCCCCCCTCACCCGGCCTCTCAGGGGCTGGTGCAGATGATCGGCGTCTTCGTCGATACCATCATTATCTGTACCGCCAGCGCCATGATCGTGCTGCTGGCAGGGCCGATGGATCTGCCGGCAGATACCGCAGGCATACAGTTGCTGCAACAGGCGCTGATAAACCTGACCGGGAGCTGGGGAGCCGGATTCATAGGGTTTATCCTCATCCTGTTCGCGTTCAGCTCCATCGTGGTGAATTACATCTATGCCGAAAATAATCTGATCTTTCTGCATCCCGATGCCCGGCGATCGCGCTGGGTATTACGGGGCGGCGTTGTGCTGATGGTGCTGCTCGGATCGCTGTTAAGCCTGCCGATGGTCTGGCAGCTGGCGGATATCATCATGGCTCTGATGGCCATCGCCAACCTGACGGCTATCCTGCTGCTCTCCCCGGTGGTGACCCTGATTGCCCGGGACTATCTGCGTCAGCGCAAGCTGGGCGTCCAGCCGGTCTTTGATGCCTCGCGTTATCCCGAGATTGTAGAACAGCTCGCCCCTGGCGCCTGGGATGATTTGCCGCGTCAATAACAGCCATCGATCAATCGAGGCGGTTTTTTTGTTAAAATCGCACCAAATCTCCTGCAAGGACTGGATATGCTGATTCTGATTTCACCTGCCAAAACGCTCGACTACCAGAGCCCCCTCGCCACCGAGCGCTATACCCAGCCGGAACTGCTGGATCAATCGCAACAGCTGATCCACGAGGCGCGTAAACTTTCGGCTCCGCAAATTGCGACCCTGATGAGCATCAGCGACAAGCTGGCGGATCTGAATGCCACCCGTTTCCACGACTGGCAGCCCGATTTCACCCCATCCAACGCGCGTCAGGCGATTCTGGCCTTTAAAGGCGATGTTTATACCGGTCTCCAGGCAGAAACCTTTAGCGAAGCGGATTTTGATTTTGCCCAGCAGCATTTGCGCATGCTCTCCGGCCTGTACGGGGTATTGCGCCCGCTGGATTTGATGCAGCCTTACCGCCTGGAGATGGGGATCCGCCTGGAAAATGCGAGAGGGAAGGATCTCTATCAGTTCTGGGGCGAGACCATCACCGACACGCTGAACGCGGCGCTGAAGGCGCAGGGCGACAATGTCCTGATCAACCTGGCATCCGATGAATACTACAAATCGGTCAAACCGAAAAAGCTGAACGCGGAGATCGTCAAGCCGGTCTTCCTGGACGAGAAGAATGGCAAATTCAAAGTGATCAGCTTCTACGCCAAAAAAGCGCGCGGGCTGATGAGCCGCTACATCATTGAAAACCGTCTGACCCAGCCAGAGCAACTGAAAGCATTCGACAGCGAAGGCTATTTCTTTGATGAGGAAGCATCAGGGAAAGGTGAGCTGGTGTTTAAGCGCCACGAGCAGTAAAGCAAAACCCCGCCGGTTGGCGGGGTAATTTTAATGGTGCTTCCGGTCCGGTCCCGGACGGTGATCGTCATGACGATCGTGATGGCGATTATCGTGATGCTCGCCATGCGGATGCCAGCGGTTATCCCGCCACTCGTAGTGAGATTTCCACCAGTCATGGTCACGCCAGTGACCGCCATCCCAGTAGTGTCCTTGCTTGTCCCGATCGCCAATTTGCAATTTGACCGCCGGTACCAGGGTGATTTCAGAGGCCTGAGCCGCCATCGGAGCCACCAGCATCAGAGAAAGCGCGATCAGCACAGGTTTCAGTTTCGACATAGGTTACTCCTTATTGATCTTGCCCGTTGTGGGCCGATGTAAGGAGATTACGTGAGGGAGAGGGAGGATGTTATTCTCTGCAATCCTATTCTGTAAGTGTCCGCATTTATTGGGAAATTCTACTTTTTCCCTGCTATTTTTCTCCTTAATTTCTCCATAAAAAAGCCGGGTAACGCAGAGGCGTCCCCGGCTGGATTATGCGGCATGGTGCCCGGCGGCGCTGTGCTTGCCGGGCCTACAATTCGAGCTCGTGTAGGCCGGGTAAGCGAAGCGCCACCCGGCAACAAACAATCACCCGCGCGTCATCATCAACTTACGCAGCGCCGCAAAATCGGCCGGCAGATTGTGCGACAGCAGCGGCAGATCGGCACGTTCGGCCAGCTCTTTCGGCAGCGGCAGGGAATCGCCCAGGATTGCGTCCACGCTCTCTTTGAACTTCGCCGGGTGCGCGGTGCCGAGGAACAGGCCGTACTCGCCCGGGTTCAGCTGATCGCGCAGGGCGCGATACGCCACCGCGGCATGCGGTTCAGAGATGTAGCCCAGCTGCTTCAGCTCACGCATGGTCTCTTTAGTGGTTTCGTCAGTCACCGCAGCGTAACCCAGCTCATTCAGACGCCAGATTTTACGGCGGAACAGCTCTTCCACACGCGGCCAGTTGTTAGGCTGTGAGACATCCATCGCGTTAGACAGAGTGGCCTGCGTCGCGTTTGGCGTCCACTTGCCCTCTTTCAGGAAACGGGGAACGGTGTCGTTGGCGTTGGTGGCCGCGATAAAGCGTTTCACCGGCAGGCCCAGAGACTTCGCCAGCAGGCCGGCTGTCAGATCGCCAAAGTTGCCGCTCGGCACCGAGATCACCAGCTGATTACGCGCTTCCTGCGGCAGCTGGGCCACCGCTTCGAAGTAATAGCAGATCTGCGCCAGCAGGCGGCTGATGTTGATGGAGTTGGCGGAGTTCAGACCCAGCGCCACTTTCAGTTCTTCATCATCGAAGGCCTGCTTAACCAGCGCCTGACAGGCATCGAAATCCCCGTCGATAGCGACGGTTTCAATGTTGCCGCCGAGCGTACAGAAGAGTTTTTCCTGCAGCGGGCTGATTTTCCCCTGCGGGTAGAGGATCACGACGCGGACGTTTTTCAGGCCGTAGAAGGCATGCGCCACCGCCGCCCCGGTATCGCCGGAGGTGGCGGTCAGGATGGTTACTGGCTTATCGCCGCTGATATGGGTCAGCATCTGCGCCATAAAGCGGCCGCCAAAATCTTTAAACGCCAGCGTCGGGCCGTGGAACAGCTCAAGGCAGCCGACATCCGGCTCGACCTGGCTTACCGGTGCCGGGAAGGCAAAGGCCGCGCGGACGCGCTCTTCCAGCAGCTCCTTCGGGATTTCGTCGCCAATAAAGGCGGAAAGAATTTTGGTGCTGCGGGTGACGAAATCCTGCTTCAGCATCTCGTCAATTTCGGTCAGACCGAATTCCGGCAGATCGTGCGGGAAGAACAGCCCCTGGTTTTTGCCCAGCCCCTGCGTTACTGCCTGTGCAAAACTTACCTGCTCGTTATGATCTTTAAGATTGTAGAGTTTCATCGTTTATCCCAGTACTCGTGCGCCCGCCGTATCCAGACGGCAAATATGAACAAAGCCTTCCTGATTTTGCAGGTAATTTTTCTCCAGCCAACCTGCCACCCGCTCAGCCGTATCCGGTTTGTCGCACAGCGCAAACAGGGTCGGTCCGGAACCGGAGATGCCGCAGGCCAGTGCGCCAATATCCAGTGCGGCGCTGCGTGCCTCGTCAAAGCCAGGCAGCAGCTTAGTGCGGTACGGCTCGGCAATAACATCTTTCATCAGTTTTGCTGCAAGCCCTGGCTGACGGGTATAGCAGGCATGAATAAAGCCCGCCAGATGACGGCCATGGGCGATGCAGTCCTGACGGCGATACTGCGCCGGCAGAATAGCGCGCGCTTCCGCGGTCGATACTTTGATGCCCGGATAGGCCAGCACCCACAGCCACTCATCAAAGCCTGGCACCTGCTGGCTGATGATGCCGTTCTCTTCGATCATCAACTGCATGCCGCCCAGGAAACAGGGGGCGACATTATCATAATGAATGCTGCCGGAGATGCGCCCTTCCAGCTCTCCCATCAGGGCCAGCAGGCGAGTGTTATTCAGCGGCTTGCCGCAATGTTCGTTCATCGCCACCAGCGCGGCGACGACGGAACAGGCGCTGGAGCCCAGCCCGGAGCCAATCGGCATGCTTTTTTCCAGCGTCATGGCAACAGGGACGTTTTTACCGATCTCCTGACAAAAACGCTCCCAGCACTGATAGACAATATTTTCCCGCGGCTCGCTCGGCAGCTTGCTGGCGAAACGCCCGACGTTGTTCAGACTGAAGCTGTCCGCCGCTTCTACCGTAACCGTATCACCCAGCAATGCGCCATTCACTGGCGTCACCGCCGCACCCAGCACATCAAACCCGACGCTCATATTGGCGCTGGAAGCCGGGGCATAAACTTTGACCATGTTAAACTCCTAACTTCCATGACAGGGTACGCAGCAGATCGGCAAACACGCCCGCCGCCGTCACATCATTCCCCGCGCCATAGCCGCGAAGGACCAACGGCAGTGGCTGATAATAGTGGCTGTAAAACGCGAGGGCGTTTTCGCCGTTTTTCACTTTGAACAGCGGATCGTTACCGTCGACCGCCGCCACTTTGACACGGCAGACGCCATCTTCTTCAATGTTGCCAACATAGCGCAATACCTTGCCTTCATCACGGGCTTTTGCGACCCGGGAGGCGAAAGCGTCATCCAGCTGCGGCAGATTCGCCATAAAGGTGGCGACATCGCCAGCGTGGTCAAAACTCTCCGGCAGAACCGGTTCGATTACGATATCCGACAGCTCCAGCTCACGTCCCGTTTCGCGGGCGAGGATCAGCAGCTTGCGCGCCACATCCATGCCGGAGAGATCGTCACGGGGATCGGGCTCGGTGTAGCCCAGCTCACGCGCCATTTTGGTCGCTTCCGACAGGCTCATGCCTTCGTCCAGCTTGCCAAAGATAAAGGAGAGCGAACCCGACAGAATGCCGGAGAAACGCTGCAGTTCATCCCCGGCATTGAGCAGGTTTTGCAGGTTTTCGATAACCGGCAGCCCGGCGCCGACGTTGGTGTCGTAGAGGAACTTACGGCGGGATTTTGCCGCCGCGTGGCGCATCTGATGGTAGTAATCCATCGACGAGGTGTTGGCCTTTTTATTTGGCGTCACCACATGGAAACCTTCACGCAGGAAGTCGGCATACTGATCGGCCACCGCCTGGTGGGAGGTACAGTCGACAATCACCGGATTCAGCAGATGATACTCTTTGACCAGGCGGATCAGGCGGCCAAGGTTAAACGGCTCTTTCGCCTCCGCCAGCTCTGCCTGCCAGTTCTCGAGGTTCAGCCCGTGAACGTTGGTCAGCAGGGCTTTGGAGTTCGCAATGCCGCAGACGCGCAGATCGATATGCTTTTTCTTCAGCCACTCCTGCTGGCGCTTCAGCTGCGCCAGTAACGCACCGCCGACCCCGCCGACGCCAATCAGGAACACCTCAATCACCTGATCGGTGTTAAACAGCATCTGGTGGGTGACGCGCACGCCGGTGGTCGCATCATCATTATTCACCACCACGGAGATGGAGCGCTCTGAGGAGCCTTGGGCAATGGCAACAATATTGATGTTCGCCCGCGCCAGCGCCGCAAAGAACTTCGCGGAGATGCCGCGCAGGGTGCGCATACCGTCGCCCACCACCGAGATAACGGCCAGACGCTCCTGTATGGAGAGCGGCTCCAGCAGCTCCTCTTTCAGCTCCAGGTAAAATTCCTCTTCCAGCGCCCGGCGCGCGCGCAGGCAGTCGGCCTGGTGTACGCAGAAGCTGATGCTGTATTCCGAGGAGGACTGGGTGATTAACACCACCGAGATGCCGTTGCGCGACATGGCCGCAAACACGCGCGCCGCCATGCCAACCATCCCTTTCATGCCTGGCCCGGAGACGCTGAACATCGCCATATTATTGAGGTTGGAGATGCCTTTTACCGGCAGGCCATCTTCATTGCTGCTGGCGCCAATCAGCGTGCCTGGCGCCTGTGGATTACCGGTGTTTTTAATCAGGCAGGGGATCTGGAACTGGGCGATTGGAGCGATAGTACGAGGGTGAAGCACTTTGGCGCCGAAGTAGGAGAGCTCCATCGCTTCCTGATAAGACATCGACTTCAGCAGGCGGGCATCGGGCACCTGGCGGGGGTCGCAGGTATATACGCCGTCGACGTCAGTCCAGATCTCACAACAGTCGGCCCGCAGGCAGGCGGCCAGCACAGCGGCGGAGTAGTCGGAACCGTTACGGCCCAGCACCACCAGCTCCCCTTTTTCATTCCCGGCGGTGAAGCCCGCCATCAGGATCATGTGGTCGGCAGGAATTTTGCCTGCCGCAATGCGACGGGTAGATTCGGCAATATCTACGGTTGATTCGAGGTAATGGCCAACAGCGAGCAGTTTTTCAACGGGATCGATCACCGTGACGTTATGGCCGCGCGCTTCCAGCAGGCCCGCCATAATGGCGATAGAGAGTTTTTCACCGCGGCAGATCAGCGCCGCGTTGATGCTGTCCGGGCACTGCCCCAACAGGCTGATACCATGCAGAACGTGTTTAATCTGAGCGAACTCTTGCTCAACGAAGGCTTTCAGTTGGGCGTGAGGAAAGCCAGGCTGTGCATCCGCCAGGCCCTGCAGCAGGCTGGCAAAGATCTGCTCAGCGTCGCTGATGTTCACCAGTGCATCCTGACCCCCGATGGTTTTTTCAATCATCGCCACCAGGTGATTGGTAATTTTAGCCGGGGCAGAGAGAACCGTCGCCACCTGCCCCTGCCTGGCATTGCTCTCCAGGATGTCGGCAACACGCAGAAATCGTTCTGCATTTGCCACTGATGTACCGCCGAACTTCAACACTCGCATGGTTGTTACCTCGTGATCTTTAGCCGAAAAAAAAGCCCGCACTGTTCAGGTGCGGGCTTTTTTCTTTTCTTTCCTGTACGCGTCAGCCCGCACCGTTACCTGTGGTAATGATGATGGTGGTGGTAATGGTGGTGATGCTGATGCGTTTCATGGATGTTGTGTACTCTGTCATTATTATCTGTCTGTGCTGTCTGACTCTATTGGTTAAAGCATACGTGCCGGTAAGTCAACGAATTTCTAATTTGATCACATTTTCCGGCCCTTTCACGTATCTCTACCTGAGTTTTTATTTCCGTCCGGATCGGACCGTGCACAGCACATTTTTTGGAGCATTCAACCATAACAAAAAAGTATGACAGCGTTTTACTCTGCCAGTTTTTTTTCGATATCGTGCAGTAATCTGTGCAACATTGCCGTGTCTCGCTGACCTAACAGACCTAACCGCTGCTGTAGCCACTCCGCCATTTTCTGATCGTCGGCGACATTCAGCGAGGTCAGCAGGCGTTCGGTACGCGTACGCAGAGCAGAAAGCTGGTTTTCATCCACCTCAGCCGGAGGTGAAGCAGGATTTTGCATCAAGGATGCTAATTGATAGCAATACACCATCACGGCCTGACCTAAATTTAGCGACGGATAATCTGCCACCATCGGCACGCCGGTCAGCACGTCCGCAAGTGCCAGTTCCTCGTTCGTCAGGCCGGAATCTTCCCGGCCAAAAACCAGCGCCATGTTGGGCAGCCACTGGCTTTTTTCTGCCAGTAACGGCACCAGCTCAGCGGGCGTGGCGTAGTAATGAAACTTAGATCGGCTACGGGCGGTGGTAGCGACGGTAAAAGAGATATCGTGCAGCGCGTCGGCCAGAGTTTCGTAAGTAGTTAAATTATCAAGGATATCTCCCGACCCATGGGCAACCCAACGTGCCGCAGGTTCGTTGTGCGCATCGCTGGCGACAATACGTAAATCGGTAAACCCCATGGTCTTTATTGCCCGTGCGGCGGCGCCGATATTTTCTGCTCTTGCTGGGGATACCAGTACGATAGACAAATGCATTTATGCTCTCTTTTTAGGCAGTTAGCCGATAAAAATGTGATACGCATCATTATATTACGCATCACGAATTTACAAATTCGCAACAGAAATCACCGAAATAGCGTTTCACTACAAATTAAAAATACTAAACTATTTCATGGATGAACTTTAAGGGATAATGTTAATGAATAACGCTTATCCCTATGTTTAATAATGATAATGATTTCTCAGGTTCAATGTTGACATTGGATTCACCTTGTTTATTAATTAACGGTCGCAACTAGTTGGTTTGTTGAAAATTTGTGACAAAGGCTAGCGATCCGCTACGATGATTTCATCAAACTGTTAACGTGCTACAATTGAACTTGATATATGTCAACGAAGCGTAGTTTTATTGGGTGTCTGGTGTCACTTAGCCTGTTATGTTGCTGTTAAAATGGTTAGGATGACAGCCGTTTTTGACACTGTCGGGTCCAGAGGGAAAGTACCCACGACCAAGCTAATGATGTTGTTGACGTTGATGGAAAGTGCATCAAGAACGCAATTACGTACTTTAGTCACGTTACGCCGGTCATGTTAATTTGTGGCATGTATCAGGCAGGTCAGGGACTTTTGTACTTCCTGTTTCGATTTAGTTGGCAATTTAGGTAGCAAACATGCAGACCCCGCACATTCTTATCGTTGAAGACGAGTTGGTAACACGCAACACGTTAAAGAGCATTTTCGAAGCAGAAGGCTACGATGTCTTTGAAGCGACCGATGGCGCAGAGATGCATCAGATCCTTTCTGAAAATGATATCAACCTGGTTATCATGGACATCAACCTGCCGGGTAAAAACGGCCTTCTGCTGGCACGTGAACTGCGTGAACAGGCGAACGTTGCGTTAATGTTCCTGACTGGCCGCGATAACGAAGTTGATAAAATTCTTGGCCTGGAAATCGGCGCGGATGACTATATCACCAAACCGTTTAACCCACGCGAGTTAACCATTCGTGCACGCAACCTGCTGTCCCGCACCATGAACCTGGGCACGGTCAGCGAAGAGCGTCGTAGCGTAGAGAGCTACAAATTCAACGGCTGGGAACTTGATATTAATAGCCGTTCTCTGGTGAGCCCGCAGGGCGACCAGTACAAACTGCCGCGCAGCGAATTCCGCGCCATGCTGCACTTCTGCGAAAACCCGGGCAAGATCCAGTCCCGTGCAGAACTGCTGAAAAAAATGACCGGCCGTGAGCTGAAGCCGCACGACCGTACCGTTGACGTGACTATCCGCCGTATTCGTAAACACTTCGAATCCACGCCGGATACACCAGAAATCATCGCCACCATTCATGGTGAAGGCTATCGTTTCTGCGGCGACCTGCAGGAATAATTCTGCACATAAGTCATAAAAAACGGCGCCCTGGCGCCGTTTTTTTTATTTCCATAACCGCATCGTATCTTTATCCGTTGACCCGGATGGCGCCGTGCGCTTCGGCTGGGAGAGCGAGTACCAGTCAAAGTGGCGCGTGAGATACATTACCGCGAACAGGGCCAGCGCCAGCACCGCAGAGCCCAGCAGCAACGCACTCTCTTCTGAACGCAGCAGGAACCACATCACCACGTCCAACCCCAGCAGCGCCAGCACAAACAGGCCACTGCGTTTCCAGCTTTTCAGCACTGCCTGCAGATAGACGCCGTTCATTAGCGCCCCCACCAGGCTGGCGATAATCCATGCGGGTGTAAAGCCCACATGCTCAGACAACGCCAGTAGCACCAGATAGAACAGCACCAGCGCCAGTCCCACCAGCAGGTACTGCATCGGGTGCAGCCGCAATCCGGTTAAAGTTTCAAAGACGAAGAAGGCCATAAACGTCAAAGCAATCAGTAAAATGGCGTACTTAATCGCGCGGTCGGTCAGCTGATACTGATCCGCGGGGGTCGCCACCGTGACGCTAAACGCCGGGATCGCACTCCATTCAGCGACCTCGTTGTCGTTGAACCAGCCCGCTAGGTTGTTCGCAAACCAGCTGCTTTTCCAGTTTGCCTGGAAACCGGACGCGCTAATCTCGTGCTTAACCGGCAGGTAATTGCCCATAAAGCTCGGGTGCGGCCAGTTACTGTTCAGGGTCATTTCGCTGTTACGCCCCACCGGAACCACGGCAAAGCTGCCGGTACCAGCCAGATTGAGCGACATCTCCAGCGAGACGGTTTTTGCCGCCAGCGCGTTGTCGGTCAGTGGGATGTGAATGCCGGATAACGCCCCGTACACCCCGGCGCCAGGCTCGATACTTAACGTCTCACCATTGATTTTTGAGATGCTCACTGCCCCTATTCCGCGCGCATCCCCGACGCCGACCACAATAAATGGCTTGCCGAGCGTCATCGTCTCACCCTGCAACTCCGCCAGTTTTTCCGTCGTAAACTGCGCCTTAATGTTGAGATCGGTATTCCAGATTTGCCCGTCATAGATGCCGATATTGCGTGTCTGCACGTGCTGATTGCCCACGACCTGTAGCGTCTCCGGCAGGATGAAGTGCATATAACGCTTCTTATACTCCACCTTTTTCGCCTCTTCCTGTTTGTAATAAACCTCCGTTACCGGAATGGCGATCAGCGGGCCCACCAGCTGCTGCGGGCCGCTGGTACTCTGGCGGAGGGTGTTTTCGACCTCGTTGCGATAACTCTCACGCTCCGAAATCAGATTGCCCACCAGCATCAGTGGGACGAGTAACAGCAGAATGCACCCCAACAGGGTGCTGACTTTCCAGAACAGGGGGGATTTCATATCAGGTCTCCTTTGTGATGAGGAGAGCCTAACCAGGCTATGTGGGGCCAGTTTGAAGTTATGTGAAGGGACGGTGAAGTATCAGGGTGGCCGTCACGCCGCCGTCAGTTCGGTTTCGCAGATCGATGCTCCCCTGATGCAGACGCGCCACCTCCAGCACAAAGGCCAGCCCGAGCCCGCTGCTTTTCAATCCGTTCTCGCGCGGGAGAGAGTAGAAGCGCTCAAAGATTCGCGCCTGCGCATAATCCGGAATACCGCTTCCGTTATCCGTCACGGTGATGGTGACCTGCCTGAACGCCTGCGTAGCGGCAAGCTGGATCGCCCCACCCGGCGGGGTAAAGTCGATAGCGTTATCCAATAAATTGCCCAGCGCCTGCTCAAGCAGATCGGCATCGCCCTCCACGTAGCACCCGCTCCTTTGCCAGTTCAGGGTGATGTTTCGGGAGGCCAGCGTCGCCGCGCGCGCATCGGCAAGGCGTGTAAACAGCGCATCAATGCTAACACTGACCGGAACGATCTCGACCCTGTTTTCCAGCCTGGCCTGAGCGAGAAGTTTTTCAACCAGCGACTGCATGCGCGCGTTTTGCGCCAGGATATTATCAATAAACCGCGCCGCCACCTGCGGCGGGGGCTGCTCTGCCAGGATCTCCGCCGCACCGCGGATCGCGGCCAGCGGGCTCTTCAGTTCGTGGGTGAGCGCATGCACATAATTTTCGATATCATTTTTTCCCTCCAGACGAACACGCATGTTCTCCAGCGCCTGCGCCAGTTTGCGCAGTTCACTGCTGCCCGGATCGGGCAACGGCAGCGGCGTATCATTGGTCACCGAGTCGGCATAGCGCGACAGGGTGTTAATCGAGCGGTTGATCCACCAGGCCACCGCCAGACCAATGAGCAACGCAATCCCCAGCAGCGCGCCGCCGGCCCACAGGATCCGTCGCTCGCTGCGCTGGATCACCGGCGCCATCGCGCTATTAGGCTTGCCAACCGACAACACGCCGATAATCTTGCCCCGATCGACCACCGGCGCGGCAACGTACATGACCGTGCTCTCCGGATCCTGCGGATCGCTCGGCGTACTGCGGGCGCCATACTCCCCACGCAGCGTCAGCCAGACGTCGTTCCAGCGCGCGTAATCCTTCCCCACGGCCAGGCCGGCGGAATCAAATACCACCCGGCCGCGGGCATCGGTCATGTAGACATGATATTCGTTACGCACTTTATGAATGCCGCCAATATTGGCGCGAAACGGGCGCTGGTGGAGCCGGGAAAAGGCCTGCGCCAGCTTGCCCTCCTGCGGGTTGCTTGCCAGCAGATCGTCTCGTCCCACTTCCGCCAGCAGCGTCGCGGTGTCAATCAACGTGCCTTCGGTTGCCCTGCGCACGCCGGGCTTAATCTCCTGAACAAAGATCGACAGCACAAACCACGCCGCGATGGCCACAATCAGGAAGTATCCCAGCAACAGCCGCATGCCTATGCGCATTAATATAATCCCAGGCTATAACCCATGCCGCGATGGGTGCTGATAGGGGAAAGCTGGTCATTCACGGCCCGCAGCTTGGCGCGCAGGGTTTTAATATGGGTATCCACGGTGCGATCGAAGCTGTCGCCCTCCTCTCCCCAGACTTTATCCATCAGTTGCTGGCGGGAATAGACGCGCCCCGGCGCGTTCAGCAGCGTTTTAAGCAGCAGGAACTCGTAGCGTGTCAGGGGTAATGGCTCACCAAACCAGCTGATTCTGGCGGCAGGTTCATTCAGTTCAAACTCGCCGATACGGACAATCTCTGAAGGCGCAGCGGACTTTTGCATGCGCCGTAAAATGGTTCGCACCCGGGCGCATACCTCCCGGGGCGAGAAGGGTTTGGCGACGTAATCATCGGCGCCGATCTCCAGACCGAGCAGCTTGTCCACTTCATCGCTGCGGGCCGTCAGGAACAGCACCGGTAGCGAAGGATGCCGGGCCAGCAGCTGACGGCAGAGCTCAAAACCGCTGATATCCGGTAGCCCCACATCCAGGATGGCGAGCGCCGGGCTTTGTCGGCGCGCTTCCTCCAGCACCGGCAGGCCACGTTCAAAGGCCTTTACCGCAAATCCCTCCTGCTGGAGCATGTAGATCAGCGTATCGGCGATGCTGATTTCGTCTTCAACCAGCCAGACCACAGGTTGCTGCATGGCGTGTCCCTGAATTAATGCCACGGCATAATGGGCACCGCGCTGAGCGCGTTTTTCGGTGAACCTTCAACGACCTTGTCCGAGTAGGCCAGATAAGCCAGCGCGTTACGCTTCGCATCATAGAAACGCACCACCTGCAGTTTTTTGAACACCAGCGAGGTGCGTTTCTGGAACACCACGTCGCCCTGCGCCTTACCGTTTTTGATCTTCTCGCTCAGCTCAACCGGCCCCACCTGCTGACAGGAGATTGCCGCGTCGGAGGTGTCTTCCGCCAGCCCAAGGCCCCCTTTTATCCCGCCCGTTTTTGCGCGACTGATATAGCAGGTCACGTTTTTTACATCGGGATCGTCAAAGGCTTCGACAACAATTTTATGGTCCGGCCCGAAAACTTTGAACACGGTATCGACAGAGCCAATCTCCTCTGCCTGCACGGCGCGCCCCATTAATAACAGCAGCGTCGTGACGATCAATGTCTTGTATTTCATATTGTTACCATATTTGAAAATTGAACTGCGTAATTATTCAACAATCATATAAAAAAAGCAGCAAGATCACAGCATTAGAAAATATTCTCCTGGATCACCAGGAAAACCGCATTTAAGCGCAAAAAAAACACTGAATGCTAAAACATCAAAAAATGCTATTATCCGCTAACCTGTTAGCAGGGTACCTGCTGTATTAAGGATGAGGATAGTATATGGATCAGGCTGGAATTATTCGCGATCTTCTTACCTGGCTGGAAGGCCATCTGGATCAGCCTTTGTCACTAGATAATGTGGCGGCAAAAGCGGGATATTCTAAGTGGCACTTACAGCGGATGTTTAAGGATGTCACAGGTCATGCCATTGGTGCTTATATCCGCGCGCGTCGCCTGTCCAAGTCCGCCGTGGCGCTTCGCCTGACTGCGCGTCCGATTCTGGATATCGCTTTACAGTACCGCTTTGATTCACAGCAGACCTTTACCCGCGCGTTCAAAAAACAGTTCTCGTTGACCCCTGCGCTCTACCGCCGCTCGCCGGACTGGAGTTCGTTCGGGATGTGCCCGCCGCTGCGCCTCGGCGAGTTCACCCTGCCTCAGCATGAGTTCGTCACTCTGCCAGAGACGCACCTGGTCGGTACGACGCAAAGCTACTCCTGCTCGCTGGAGCAGATCTCCGAATTTCGTCATCAGATGCGCGTTCAGTTCTGGCGTGATTTCCTCAGCCATGCGCCAGCTATTCCGCCGCTGCTATATGGCCTGAACGAGACGCGTCCAAGTCTGGAAAAAGATGACGAGCAGGAAGTGTTCTACACCACGGCATTAACGCTGGAAATGGCCAATGGCTATATTCAGGGGTCGAAACCGGTGGTGCTGGAAGGCGGTGAATATGTGATGTTCACCTATGAAGGGCTGGGTACCGGCGTGCAGGACTTTATCATGACGGTCTATGGCACCTGTATGCCGATGCTGAACCTGAACCGCAGAAAGGGGCAGGATATTGAGCGTTACTATCCGTCAACGGATGTTAAACCGGACGAACGCCCAATCGATCTGCGCTGCGAATACCTGATTCCTATCCGCCGTTAACGCTGCAGCTCATCTAATGCAGGGGCATCGAGATGCGAGATATCCCCTGCCATCTCCACAATCCAGCCTGAAGCCAGCCATGGACTTTGCTGATAGTCGATGCGGGAAAGCGAGCAGTTACGCAGACGCAGGCGACGTTCAGCCCAGGCCGGAAGCCCAAGGATGGTGCTGACCAGACAACCCAACGCCATTCCGTGACTCACCAGCAATGGCCGACTGCCCTCGGGAAGATCCAGGCAGGCTGCCAGTGCCGCATGCATACGCTCGCTCAGCTCCAGCATCGATTCGCCTTGCGGAATACGGCCATCTTCGCTGCCGTTAACCAGCGTACGACGCCAGGACTCTTCTTCTTCCGTCAGGGTATCGATAAGACGCTGTTCCAGCACTCCCATATCCAGCTCACGCAGGCGGGCATCCACGGTGACATCGCAGCCGCAGGCCTGCGCGATAATCTCCGCTGTGCGTCGCGTGCGACCTAAATCGCTGGCGATGATATGGGTAATGCCCAGCGTTCTGGCGCGTTCGCCAACCTGCCGGGCCTGTTCCTCACCCTTGGCAGTAAGTGGACTGTCTGACTGGCCTTGAATACGTCGCTCGGCGTTCCACTGCGTTTCACCGTGGCGAACAAGGTATACCTGTAACATGCTTTTTTTCCGTTATACTGCGATGATATTTTTAGAGTTAGGCTTAATTATGCACCAGGTTGTCTCTGCTACCACTAATCCTGCCAAAATTCAGGCAATTCTAAGGGCATTTGACGAGATCTTCGGCGAAGGATCCTGCCACATTACATCCGTCAGCGTCGAGAGCGGCGTCCCGGAACAGCCATTCGGCAGCGAGGAAACGCGCGCTGGCGCACGGAACCGCGTCGCCAATGCGAAGGCCGCCTGTCCAGATGCGGACTTTTGGGTGGCGATTGAAGCGGGCATTGACGAAGGCGCAACCTTTAGCTGGGTGGTTATCGAGAGCCGGGAGCAGCGCGGCGAAGCCCGTTCCGCTACCCTGCCGCTTCCGGAGGTCATTCTGGATAAAGTGCGCGAAGGGGAAGCGCTTGGGCCGGTGATGTCGAAATACACCGGCATTGATGAGATTGGGCGCAAAGAGGGGGCGATTGGGGTCTTTACCGCCGGGGCGCTGACGCGCTCAAGCGTTTATCATCAGGCGGTGATCCTGGCGTTGAGCCCGTTTCATAACGCGATATACAGGTAATTACGCCTTATCCGGCCTACGGTACACACGTCTTGTGTAGGCCTGATAAGCGCAGCGCCATCAGGCGTTTTTCAGCAGCACCTGCTCCAGCCACTGGCGTAATTCAACCGGCGCCGATTTCAGGCTGTTCGATCCGCGGGTGATGGTGGCGATCCCCGCCCCCAGCTCGCTTTTCAGTTCGCGCTGGCTCATCTCACCGCGCAGTAACTCTTCGATAATCCGCACCCGGGTGCCCAGCGCCTCGCGCTCGTCGGGGGTGAGCATCAGCTGCAGCAGCGGCAGATGCAGATCCTGTTCATAAGACTGACGAAGCAGCTCCACAAAACGAAGCCACTCCTGATGACGTTGCTCGGCCATCGCCGATGAATAAGGGGAATGCTGGGTCATGTTATGCCGCCTTTCGTACTCTTAAACGAGTACAAGCATAACATAACCCCACCGATCAGTAACGTCGCTGCCACTCACTGTCGCTCATCAGGGTATCTTTCTCTCCCATGAAGTAGCGATAGTAAGCATCATACGCCAGGACGTTTTTCACATAGCCGCGGGTTTCCGAGAACGGAATGCTCTCGACAAACGCCACCGCGTCAATGCGTCCGGCGCTGTTGCCAAGCCAGGTGCGCACGCGTCCCGGACCGGCGTTATAGGCCGCCGAGGCAAAGATGCGGTTATCGCCGAACTGATCGTAGACGCTCTGCAGATAGGTGGTGCCAATATTGATATTGGTCTCCGGATCCAGCAGCTGCGACGGGCTGCTATAGCCCGGTAGATTAAACTTCTTCACCGTATGGGCGGCGGTGGCAGGCATCACCTGCATCAGACCGCTGGCCCCCACCGGCGAGCGCACTTTCGGGTTCCAGGCGCTCTCCTGGCGGGCAATCGCCATCGCATAGCTCTGCGGGATAGTTTTGCCGCGGGTATAGCGTTCGAACAGATCCTTATAGGCCAGCGGGAAACGCTCCTCAAGATGATCCCACAGCTTACCGGCGATCGTCGCCTGCACGCTGAGATCCCACCAGTGATTATCAAAGGCATAGCGCGCCAGTTGTGCTTTTTCCTCTACCGTGCGGCTGGTGACCAGGTTCGCCCATTCGCTGCGGGCGGTGTTGTCCAGATTCCAGTACATCAGCTCGCGCACCCGCGCCATCTCCGGCCCATTTACCAGCGCCGCGTTGACGCCGGACGGCGCTTTATCAATCTTTAAGGTGTACTCCTCGCCGAGCCGCTGGGCCGCGACCATCGGATAGAAACCGCGCTGCTGCATCAGGCTGTGCAGAATCGATTTCGCCTCCTCCTCACGCCCCCGCTCCAGCAGAAGATCCGCCTGCCAGTAGAGCCACTCGTCCTTCTCTTTCGCTTCCATCGGCAAGCGCGCCAGCCAGGTGTTCAGGCCGCGGCGATCGCCATTCCCCAACGCCATGCGCACACGGCGTTCCACCAGCGAGGTGGACTGGGAACGCATGATGGCGTCATCGCGCCAGCGCGCCTGTTCATCGGTGACATCGCTGCCCATCAGTCGCCACGCCACAATATCGCGCAGCTCCTGGGTCTGATCCTCATTGAGCTGCTGCGCCTGGGCAAGGGATGGGATCATCAGCCGGGCGTTTTCCACGTCGTCACGCGCCACGCTGGTGAACGCCACTGCCGCCATCTGGCGGGTAAAATCGGTAGCACCCGTGGTGCGGGCAAAGTCCATCACCGTCTTCGGATCGTTCGCCAGCTGGATCAGCGCGCTGGAGATGGTCTGATACTCGGGGGGCATCTGTCCGGCGAGCGCGGTCACCAGACGGGTGTTGCCCGCTTTCATCGCCAGACGGATGCGCTCCAGATACGCTAAAGGATCCTGCTTGCCGGAGGCACGCCAGGCGCCGAACAGCGAGTCGCAGGCGTTCGGCTGGCTTTTACCGGTGAGCCATAGCTCTTTGGCGCCGTTCCAGGCCTCTTCCTGCTGGCCTGTCGCCCATTTTGCATAATAGTAGTTACACTGCGCTTCGGTAGTGCCCGGCTTCTCCGGGCTAAAGGCCAGCAGGCCGCGCCAGTCTTCACGGCGGGCCAGCTCGTTGACAAAGCGCGACTGTAAGGTACGCGCCGGAGGCAGCGTCGGGTTGGCCTGGATAAAGTTTTTGACGGTGATCGTCGGCTGGTTCATCAGGTCGTCGGTGAGCTGGCGGTATTCCAGATAGGGGTACAGCGGGTAATCTTTCAGCGTCGGCATCAGGGCCTGCACCGTCTCCATCTGTCGCTGATCCCATGCCTGTTTGATCTGGGCATAGCGGTTACGTTGTTCATCCAGTGAATCGGCTCGCGCCGCGCTGCTGATGGTCAGCACGCAGACGCTGGCAGCCAACAGTCGCCAGCCCACTTGTTTGGCTTTTACCACACGCTCATCCTCTGTTAATCGTCATAAAATGCAGCATCGTGCCGCGCAAAAACGTAATTAACTTATGCTAACCAGGCATCCCGCAACGCGCCACGTTACCGACACATTTTTACCTTTCTTGCGCGTTTTAACACTCCTGCCGTCGATGGCTGGGATTAGGCGGGGAAAAAGGCTACACTTCGCCACTATTCTCATCACGATAAAAGAGGCGAAGTCCAACGTGGCTCAATTCGTTTATACCATGCATCGTGTCGGCAAAGTGGTACCGCCGAAACGTCATATTCTTAAAAATATCTCGCTGAGCTTCTTCCCGGGCGCAAAAATTGGTGTGCTGGGTCTCAACGGTGCCGGTAAGTCCACCTTGCTGCGCATCATGGCGGGCATCGATACAGAGATCGAAGGTGAAGCCCGTCCGCAGCCTGGCCTCAAAATCGGTTACCTGCCGCAGGAACCGCAGCTGAACCCGGAGCACACCGTTCGCGAATCTGTTGAAGAAGCCGTTTCCGAAGTGGTTAACGCGCTGAAAGGTCTGGACGAGGTGTATGCGAAGTACGCAGAGCCGGATGCAGACTTCGATAAGCTCGCGGCCCAGCAGGGTAAATATGAAGAGATCATCCAGGCACACGACGGTCATAACCTGAACGTGCAGCTGGAGCGTGCAGCCGATGCCCTGCGCCTGCCAGACTGGGATGCAAAAATTGCCAACCTCTCCGGTGGTGAGCGCCGCCGCGTCGCGCTGTGCCGTCTGCTGCTGGAAAAGCCAGACATGCTGCTGCTCGACGAACCAACCAACCACCTGGATGCGGAATCTGTCGCCTGGCTGGAACGCTTCCTGCACGACTTCGAAGGGACCGTTGTGGCGATCACCCACGACCGTTACTTCCTCGATAACGTTGCCGGCTGGATCCTGGAGCTGGACCGCGGGGAAGGTATTCCTTGGGAAGGTAACTACTCCTCCTGGCTGGAGCAGAAAGATCAGCGTCTGGCGCAGGAAGCCTCTCAGGAAGCGGCCCGTCGCAAATCCATTGAGAAAGAGCTGGAGTGGGTTCGTCAGGGCACTAAAGGCCGTCAGTCTAAGGGAAAAGCCCGTCTGGCGCGCTTCGAAGAGCTGAACAACACCGAATACCAGAAACGTAACGAAACCAACGAACTGTTTATTCCACCTGGAGCCCGTCTGGGTGACAAAGTGGTTGAAGTCAGCAACCTGCGTAAATCCTACGGCGACCGCGTGCTGATCGACGATCTGAGCTTCTCGGTACCGAAAGGCGCGATCGTGGGCATCATCGGCCCGAACGGCGCGGGTAAATCGACCCTGTTCCGCATGATGTCCGGTCAGGAACAGCCTGACAGCGGCACCATCACCCTCGGCGAAACCGTGAAGCTGGCCTCCGTGGATCAGTTCCGCGACGCAATGGATAACAGCAAAACCGTCTGGGAAGAAGTTTCCGGCGGCCTGGATATCATGCGTATCGGCAACACCGAAATGCCAAGCCGTGCCTATGTAGGCCGCTTTAACTTTAAAGGGGTTGATCAGGGTAAACGCGTGGGCGAGCTGTCCGGCGGTGAGCGTGGTCGTCTGCATCTGGCCAAACTGCTGCAGGTTGGCGGTAACATGCTGCTGCTCGATGAACCGACCAACGACCTGGATATCGAAACCCTGCGCGCGCTGGAAAACGCCCTGCTGGAGTTCCCGGGCTGCGCCATGGTGATCTCCCACGACCGTTGGTTCCTCGACCGTATCGCGACCCACATTCTGGATTACCAGGATGAGGGTAAAGTGGAGTTCTTCGAAGGTAACTTCACCGAATACGAAGAGTACAAGAAACGCACGCTGGGCGCCGACGCGCTGGAGCCGAAGCGTATCAAGTACAAGCGTATCGCCAAGTAAAGGCAAAACGGCAACCCACTGGTTGCCGTTTTTATGTGTGCCGGGTGGCGGCTTCGCCTTACCCGGCCTACGGTTTTGTAGGCCCGGCAAGCATAGCGCCGCCGGGCAATTCGCGGCAGAGGGTCTACCCCTTCTCCCCCATCATCTCTTTCACCAGCTCCACGCAGCGCAGGAATCGGTTGTCATAGTCCGCCTCTTCCACATGCACAAAGTCGATATTGTTCGCTTCAAGCATCTCCACCAGCATGGTCTGGAACTCTCTCCTGTCCACCGAACTGCCCAGGCTGCGCATCCCGTCCGCCACCCAAGGGGTGTTGTTTTCCAGCAGGATCACTAAGTCGAAGCGGTACTCGTCGATCAGCGCCTGCACAAACGGGTGCTCGCGCCCTTCATATTTTTTACAGAACGCCTGGGTAGTGACGAAATCGGTATCGACAAACGCCACTTTATTGGCATATTTCACCGCAAAATCAATGTACTGGGCGTGTCCCAGCGCAATCTTGTCGTAGTCGGAATATTGCAGCGCCATCTCGTCGCCGCCGAGGTGCGAGAAGACGTAATCCCGGCCATACTCCCAGGCGCTGGTGGTGTTGAAGATGTTCGCCAGCTTGTTGACCAGCGTGGACTTACCGCTGGACTCACCGCCGAGAATCGCCACCGTACGCACGAAGAACGGCTTCACTTCCGTCGGGATGTACTCCCAGTAGCGGAACGGGTTTTCGCGGATCTGGGCGCCACTGATATTCATAAAGGTGCGTTTAGGGTCGATCAGCACCGTTTCGGTGCCCAGATGTTCGGGATATTGCGAAGCGTCAGACTCTTCAGAGGTGTAGATCCAGTTCGGCTGGATCCCTTTCTCTTCCATAAAGGCTTTTATGCCGTTGCTCCAGACATCCCAGCCGTGGGGATAGGGCTCCATCCCCTCTTCGTTAAAGGCATGAATGCGGATATTTTTCTGGTACTTGAAGGTCTGTAACAGCCAGCGCAGGCGGTCCGGGACGGTGGGCTGCTGGGACATGGCGCTCGCTTCGAACAGCTCGCGGTCGCGCTTGTCGTCGTAGCCCATGATGATGTGCAGTTCGTCCACCTGGCTACAGGCGCGCTGGATGAGGTAGATATGCCCGGTATGCAGCGGATAAAACTTGCCGAACACCACGCCGATGTTCTTCTGCATACGTGGAAACTCAAGCCCCAGAAAGCGGTGCAGCGCTTCCAGCTTCTGCGCGCTGGGGCTTTTGATTTTGGCATTCAGCAGCTGGCTTAAATAGCCCTTGGTCATACCGCTGGCTTCCGCCACCTGCTGCAAGGTACAGCCTTTCTGGCGGATCGCGGTCTTGATATAGTCAAATGACGACATAAATTACGGTGCCTCCTGCAACATCGAATAGATAATTATATGTCGTCAAAGACATTTAACGCATCAGCAAGTTTTTTAACCCCAAAGACCTTCATCCCTTCCGGCACTTTTTTCGGCACGTTGGCGGCGGGCACAATCGCCCGGCGGAAGCCATGTTTTGCCGCCTCGGAAATGCGCTCCTGACCACTCGGTACCGGGCGGATTTCGCCGGCCAGCCCGACCTCGCCAAAGACCACCAGATCCTGCGGCAACGGGCGGTCACGCAGGCTGGAGACCATCGCCAGCAGCAGTGCCAGATCGGCGCTGGTTTCGGTGACCTTCACGCCGCCGACCACGTTCACAAACACATCCTGATCTGCCATCTGCAGGCCGCCGTGACGGTGCAGCACCGCCAGCAAAATCGCCAGACGGTTTTGCTCCAGCCCCACCGCCACGCGACGGGGATTGCCCATCATCGAGTGATCGACCAGAGCCTGGATCTCCACCAGCAGCGGGCGCGTCCCTTCCCAGACCACCATCACCGAACTGCCGGAGGTCACTTCGTCGCCGCGGCTCAGGAAGATGGCGGACGGGTTGCTCACTTCACGCAGCCCCTGCTCGGTCATGGCAAAGACGCCCAGCTCATTCACCGCGCCAAAGCGGTTCTTATGGCTGCGTAGGGTACGGAAACGGGTATCGGCATCACCATCCAGCATCACGGAGCAGTCGATACAGTGCTCCAGCACTTTCGGACCGGCCAGCGCGCCATCTTTGGTGACGTGGCCGACCATGATGATCGCCACGCCGCGGGTTTTGGCAAAGCGCGTCAGATAGGCGGCGGTTTCGCGCACCTGGGCGACGCTCCCCGGCGAGGACTGGATGTCTGCCATGTGCATTACCTGAATGGAGTCGATCACCATCAGCTTCGGCTGCTCTTCTTCAGCAATCATGCAGATCTGCTCGATGCTGGTTTCGGAGAGCATATTCAGCTCGCTGGTGGGCAGCCCCAGCCGGTGGGCACGCATCGCCACCTGCTGCAGCGACTCTTCCCCGGTGACGTAGAGTGTTTTCATCTGCGCCGCCAGCTTGCAGAGGGTTTGCAGCAGCAGGGTCGATTTCCCGGCACCTGGGTTTCCGCCAATCAGAATGGCGCTGCCCGGCACCACGCCGCCGCCCAGCACCCGGTCAAACTCTTTAAAACCGGTTGAGAAGCGCGGCAGAGCTTCAAGGCTGATGTCGGAGAGCTTCTGGACTTTCGATACGCCTGCGTTGCCCGCATAGCCGCTCAGACGCTCGTTACGGGCAACGGTGGGTGAAGCGGCAACTCCGCGCACTTCGGTGATGGTGTTCCAGGCATGACAGGCGCTGCACTGCCCCTGCCAGCGCGGATAATCCGCACCACATTCATTACAGACAAATGCGCGTTTTGGAGCTTTCGCCACGTTTTACCTCTTTATTTCTGGTTTACGCTGCCAGAGAGAATGCAGAACACCCCCATCAGGTCAGCATGACGGATAGTGACTTCCGTCTTTTCATTCACTGTCGGTTTGGCATGGTAGGCGATGCCAAGCCCGGCAACTTTAATCATCGGCAGATCGTTCGCCCCGTCGCCAATGGCCACCGTCTGGGCAACCGGGATCTCATATTTTTCCGCCAGACGCGTCAGGGTGTTGGCCTTGAACTGGGCATCAACGATATCGCCAACCACGTTTCCGGTCAGTTTGCCGTCGCGGATCTCCAGCTCGTTGGCGACCACCGCGTCCAGGCGCAGCTTGTCACGCAGATACTCGGCAAAGAAGGTGAACCCGCCGGAGGCGATGGCCACTTTCCAGCCCAGGGTTTCCAGCTTCAGCACCAACTGCACCAGCCCCGGCATCAGGGGGAGCTTTTCCCTGACCTGCATCAGGATATTTGCGTCGGCATCTTTCAGGGTCGCCACGCGCTGTTTCAGGCTGGCGGTGAAGTCCAGTTCGCCACGCATGGCGCGTTCGGTCACTTCGGCCACCATCTCGCCGGTACCCGCCAGTTTAGCAATTTCGTCGATGCACTCGATCTGGATGGCGGTTGAATCCATGTCCATAACCAGCAAGCCCGGCGTTTTCAGGTGCGGGATTTTACCCAATGGCGCGACATCGAGACCCGCATCATGCGCCAGACGGGTGGCACGCTGGGTCAGGGAACCGGCCAGACGAATCACCTGATAATCTTCCACACACCAGGCCGCCACGATCACCATTGCCGCGCCCAGCTTGCGCTGATACGTCGTTAACTGCTGTTTATCCAGGCCGCGTCCATACAGCAGCCAGCCGCTACGACCAGCATGGTAATCCAGTGGCATTACCTCATCACCACTTAATGAGAGCGGCAATCCTGGCCAGAGAGAGAGATCATTGGGCAGGTCGCACCAGGTAATGTTTGGCATTAAAGCTCCTGTAAAATCGTTCGCGCCGGGAATCATCCAGGGGAGGGAAAATAACGCATGAGGCTACCTTGTAACCATCACTTCTGGCAACATTAACCCCGAAAATTTTCAGCAGGTGGAATATGGCTCGTGCAAAACTGAAATTCCGGCTTCATCGTGCCGTGATTGTCCTCTCCTGTCTCGCCCTGTTAGTGGCGCTGATGCAGGGCGCATCGTGGTTCAGCCAGAATCATCAACGGCAGCGTAATCCGCAGCTTGAAGAGCTGGCGCACACCCTGGCGCGTCAGGTGTCGCTCAACATCGCCCCGCTGATGCGCACCGAAACGCCGGATGAAAAGCGCATCACCCAGGTGCTGCATCTTCTGACGGAAGAAAGCCGCATCCTGGATGCCAGCGTTTACGATGAAGAAGGAGCCCTCATTGCCCGCTCCGGCGAGCATGTTGACGTGCGCGACAGGCTGGCGCTGGATGGTAAAAAAGCGGGCGGCTACTTTAACCAGCAGCTTGTGGAGCCGATTCAGGGTAAAAACGGCCCGCTCGGCTATCTGCGTCTGACGCTCGACACCCATACTTTGGCCACCGAGGCCAAGCAGGTGGATAACACCACCAATATTCTGCGCCTGATGCTGCTTTTGTCGCTGGCGATCGGCGTGGTGCTGACCCGCACGCTGCTGCAGGGCAAACGCACCCGCTGGCAGCAGTCGCCGTTCCTGCTCACCGCCAGCAAGTCGGTGCCTGAAGAGGAAGAGAGCGAAAAGAAAACCGAGTGATTGAGTCGATAACCGTTTCAGGAAAGGAAATCTGCATGTCTACATTGCGTCTGCTTATCTCAGATTCATACGATCCCTGGTTTAACCTTGCGGTAGAAGAGTGTATCTTCCGCCAGATGCCCGCCACGCAGCGGGTGTTGTTCCTGTGGCGCAACGCCGACACGGTGGTCATTGGCCGGGCGCAAAACCCGTGGAAAGAGTGCAACACACGACGCATGGAAGAGGACAACGTGCGCCTGGCCCGTCGCAGCAGCGGCGGCGGCGCGGTATTTCACGACCTCGGCAACACCTGCTTTACCTTTATGGCCGGAAAGCCGGAGTACGACAAAACCATCTCCACCAACATTGTGCTCAACGCATTGCAGGCGCTGGGGGCCACGGCGGAAGCCTCCGGGCGCAACGACCTGGTGGTAAAAACAGATGAAGGTGACCGGAAGGTCTCCGGCTCGGCCTATCGCGAAACGATGGACCGGGGTTTCCATCACGGCACCCTGCTATTAAATGCCGATCTCAGCCGCCTGGCGAACTATCTCAATCCCGACCAGAAAAAGTTGCAGGCCAAGGGCATCACCTCCATACGCGGGCGGGTTGCCAATCTGGTGGATCTGCTGCCGGGCATCACCCATGAGCGGATCTGCGAGGCTATCCGCGAGGCGTTTTTTGCCCATTACGGCGAGCGGGTTGAAGCCGAACTCATTTCACCTGACAAGACGCCGGATCTGCCGAACTTTGCCGAAACCTTTGCCCGCCAGAGCAGCTGGGAGTGGAACTTCGGTCAGGCGCCTGCCTTCTCGCACCTGCTGGATGAGCGCTTTACGTGGGGCGGCGTGGAGCTGCACTTCGACGTCGAGAAGGGCCATATCTCGCGTACCCAGGTCTTTACCGACAGCCTGAACCCGGCGCCGCTAGAGGCGCTGGCGGCGCGTCTGCAGGGCTGTTTGTACCGTGCGGATAGGCTGCAACAAGAGTGCGATGCCCTGATCGGTGATTTCCCGGAACAGGAAAAAGAGCTGCGGGAGCTGTCAGCCTGGATTGCGCGGGCGGTACGCTAATAAAAAAGCCCGCTTGCGCGGGCCTGTAACCGTAGGCCGGGTAAGGCAAAGCCGCCACCCGGCAGAACATTCACGCCATTCTCTGGACCATTACCGCAATATCGCTTAACCGCGTTTTCATTCCCGCGGCGATTGTGCGGAAATTTTCACTTATCCGCTTTTCATCCATCACCTGCTGCCAGAATTGTGCCGCCAGTGGCAGGGCAAATTCCCATGCCTGACGCGATATTGTGCTATCGAAACGCAACTCGCACGCTTCTTCCCGCATCATACCCGCGCTGGAAGGCGCAAACGCCATGGGCAACATGTCATAAACCGGGGCAAGGGATAACGGGAACGCGGAATAGTAAAATGAGAGGTTCCCCGCGTGCATATCGCTGTTAGCGATAAGGCGCCCAAACGCCCATATCTTTTCGACCTGTCCCGCAGCGGTTGCCTCTACGATGCCAGCCTGCACGAGCTTCTCAACCGTGTGCGGCCATGCTCCGCTCGCGGTGACAAATTCACTTTGTACCGCCTCAAGGGAGACGATGGCGCGTCTGCCCGTTACGCCTTCGCAGTCAAAGCGTTTAGCCTCAAGAAAAACCTGGCCGCTTTCCCCTTGTAGCGCGATGGCATCGCTTGCCGCGAGCCCTGCCCGGGTAAGTGTGCTGTGCGCGATAGCCTCGGCAAACAGCAGATCGCCCCATCGTACAGAGACTGCGCTACTTTGTGACGCAGTAAACTTGACCAGCACATGCGCGTCACCTGTTGCCGTTTGGGCAAAGCAGGAGAACTTGGGTTGTTCCCCACCCGCAGAAGAACCTACGATCTCCCCTGCCAACGCCTCCTGAGATAGCTGCGCATAGACCCGGTTTTTTTGAACGTCGGTAATGGGCTGCGGAGGGGTTGCACAGAGCCAACGTTGGTAGTTCTCCTCACCCACCAGCCAACCGCCGGAATGCTCACCAGAAAACTGGCTAAGGGCATAAAGCACATCGCTTTCCTGCCAGAGACGAATATCTTCCGGCAGCGAGAATTGCTGTGCCAGGCGGCGACCCCACGCCCGTCCTAAAAAACCTTGCGGGCGAAGGTCGGTCAGATACCTGGGAAGACTATCAAACCATTGCCATTGCCCATCAGCCTGAAGCACAAGGCAGCTTCCCTGCGGCCAGGTGGGGTAAATCTCCCCGCCTTTAATGGCCCGACCCTCAGCATCCACTTGCCAGAAAGGAAATACGCTGATGCCCCGCACAGGGCGCAACAGAGCGTAGCGCGTGGCGCGCGCTTTTCCAAACTGGATCACCTGTTGCTGGGTAGCCACCAGACGTGAAAATGTCGCCTGGCTGATGCCCAGATGCTGGCGAAGCTCAGTCGCCCCACGTGGGCCCTGTAGCAGCAAATCACTTATCGTTGTCATCAGTGAATGGTTTTATGAATAGATACTTGAATGAATTTCATAGCATATTCAGATGAAATGTAAAGAAAAATGGGGAAGCAGGATGTGAAAGGTGAATAGATAAAAAAAGGGGGCAGAACGCCCCCGCAGGAAATCTTACTCTTTATCGCCCAGCAGAACGGATTCCAGCGCGATCTTGATCATGTCGTTGAAGGTGGTCTGACGCTCAGCGGCAGTGGTCTGCTCGTGAGTACGGATGTGGTCAGACACGGTGCAGATGGTCAGGGCTTTCGCACCGAACTCAGCCGCCACACCGTAGATACCCGCCGCTTCCATCTCCACGCCCAGGATGCCATATTTCTCCATCACGTCGAACATCTCGCCGCCGTCTGGCGCGTAGAAGAGGTCCGCAGAGAAGATGTTACCCACGCGCGCGTCCACGCCCAGCGCTTTGGCGGCGTCAACGGCGTTGCGCACCATGTCAAAGTCGGCGATGGCCGCGAAGTCATGATCTTTGAAACGCATGCGGTTAACTTTGGAGTCGGTGCAGGCGCCCATGCCGATCACGATGTCACGCAGCTTAACGTCCATACGCACGGCACCGCAGGAGCCGACGCGGATGATTTTCTTCACGCCAAAATCGGTGATCAGTTCTTTGGTGTAGATGGAGCAGGATGGGATACCCATGCCGTGACCCATGACGGAAATTTTGCGACCTTTGTAGGTACCGGTGAAGCCCAGCATGCCGCGAACGTTGTTCACTTCACGCACCTCTTCGAGGAAGGTTTCGGCGATGTGCTTCGCGCGCAGCGGGTCGCCCGGCATCAATACGACGTCAGCGAAATCACCCATCTCTGCATTAATGTGAGGAGTTGCCATCTTCAGTTCCCTTATTAGTATGTTGTTTTGCCGGGCGGCGGCTGCGCCTTACCCGGCCTACAAAAAACGTAGGCCCGGCAAGCCACGCGCCGCCGGGCAACGTCATCAGAACATGGCTTTGCCATATTCCATGTCAGACGTACCAAAGTATTTCGCAATCGTCTGGCCGATATCCGCGAAAGTTTCGCGATGGCCCAGAGAGCCTGGTTTCACTTTCGGGCCGTACACCAGCACAGGAATGTGCTCGCGGGTGTGGTCGGTACCGGTCCAGGTTGGGTCGCAGCCGTGGTCGGCGGTCAGGATCAGAATGTCATCTTCACCCACCAGCTCCATCAGCTCCGGCAGACGGCGGTCGAACAGCTCCAGACCGGCAGCATAGCCAGCCACATCGCGACGGTGACCCCAGGAGGAGTCGAAGTCCACGAAGTTGGTAAAGACGATTGTCTTGTCGCCCGCCTCTTTCATCTCTTTGACGGTAGCGTCAAACAGCGCATCCAGACCAGTGGCTTTCACTTTTTTGGTGATGCCGCAGTTAGCGTAGATATCGGCGATCTTACCGACAGAGACCACCTGGCCCCCTTTCTCATCAACCAGTTTCTGCAGCACTGTCGGCGCTGGCGGTTCAACGGCCAGGTCGTGACGGTTACCGGTACGCTGGAAGTTACCCGCTTTGTCGCCCACAAACGGACGCGCGATCACGCGGCCAATGTTGTAGCCGCCTTCGGTCAGCTCTTCACGGGCGATTTCGCACAGCTCGTACAGGCGATCGAGGCCAAAGGTCTCTTCGTGGCAGGCAATCTGGAACACGGAGTCAGCGGAGGTGTAGAAAATCGGCTTCCCGGTTTTCATGTGCTCTTCGCCGAGCTGATCCAGAATCACGGTACCGGAAGAGTGGCAGTTGCCGAGGTAACCCGGCAGGTTCGCACGCTCAACCAGTTTATCCAGCAGCTCCTGAGGGAAGCTGTTTTCGTGATCGGAGAAATAGCCCCAGTCAAACAGAACCGGCACACCGGCGATTTCCCAGTGACCTGACGGGGTGTCTTTCCCGGAAGAGAGCTCGTGCGCCCAGGCGTATGCGCCCACCACTTCCGCGTTAGCGTCCATACCGGCGGCAATTTTGCCGGTAGAACCTTCGTGGGCCTTAACCAGACCCAGACGGGTCAGGTTTGGCAGATTCAGCGGGCCCTGACGCCCGTTGTTCGCTTCGCCTTTTGCACAGGCTTCTGCGATGTGACCCATGGTGTCTGCACCTGTGTCACCAAAGCGACCAGCATCTTCTGTAGCGCCGATGCCGAAAGAGTCCAGCACCATAATAAATGCACGTTTCATATGTTCTCCGTACTCAGTGCTTCATAAAAAAGCGATCAGATCAGTATACCGCTATTCGGTAATACGACGATAGACCGAAGGCGAGCTTTCTGGGGCATTATCTGCCAGGGTAATGGCCGCTTTCACCGCTTTCGCCGCCTCCTGCCAGCTGTTTTCATCTTTCGCGTGGATCACCGCCAGCGGACGTTGACCGTCAACGCTGTCGCCCAGACGGGCCATATCGGTAAAGCCGACGCTGTAATCAATGCTGTCCGAGGCCTGACGACGACCGCCGCCCATCGAGACCACCGCCATACCCAGCGCACGGGTATCCATCGCCGAGACAAAGCCTTCGGTATCCGCGTAGACCGCTTTGCTGAGCATCGCAGTAGGCAGGTATTTGGCGTAGTTCTCCACGAAGTCGGTCGGGCCTTTCTGCGCGGCAACCATCCGGCCAAAAATCTCCGCCGCTTTGCCGTTGTCCAGCACCGCCTGCAACTTCGCGCGGGCTTCGGCGTCATCTTTCGCCAGGTTACCGGAGATCAGCATCTCGACGCACAGCGCCATGGTGACGTCAAAGAGACGCGGGTTACGGTATTCGCCGGTCAGGAACTGCACCGCTTCACGGACTTCGACCGCGTTACCGGCGCTGGAGGCCAGCACCTGGTTCATGTCGGTGAGCAGCGCGGTGGTGCGCACGCCTGCGCCGTTGGCCACGCCAACAATCGCTTCGGCAAGCTGGGCAGAGAGTTCATAAGTCGGCATAAAGGCGCCGCTGCCCACTTTAACGTCCATCACCAGCGCATCCAGCCCTTCGGCCAGCTTCTTGGCGAGGATCGAGGCGGTGATCAGCGGGATGGAGTCGACGGTCGCGGTAATGTCACGCGTGGCGTAAAAACGCTTATCCGCCGGGGCAAGGGAGCTGGTCTGGCCGATAATCGCCACACCCACATCTTTAATAATGTCGCGGAAGCGATTGTCATCCGGGAAGATATCGAAGCCCGGAATGGCTTCCAGTTTGTCGAGCGTGCCGCCGGTATGACCGAGGCCGCGCCCGGAAATCATAGGAATGTAGCCGCCGCAGGCAGCGACCATTGGCCCCAGCATCAGCGAGGTGACATCACCCACGCCGCCGGTGGAGTGTTTGTCCACGATTGGGCCATTAAGGTTAAGGCCTTTCCAGTCCAGAACGGTTCCTGAATCCCGCATTGCCATGGTCAGCGACACGCGCTCCGGCATCGCCATATCGTGGAAGAAAATGGTCATCGCCAGGGCGGCAATCTGCCCTTCAGAGATGGTATTGTCGCGAATGCCGTTGATAAAAAAGCGGATCTCTTCGTCGCTTAACGCATGACCATCACGTTTTTTACGAATAATTTCTTGTGCGAGAAACAAAATAACCCCCTGAGGAAGTGAGTCGAAGGCTAACCGTAGGCCGGGTAAGCGTAGCGCCACCCGGCGAAGCGGAATAACGCCGGAGGGCGGCTACGCCTTATCCGGCTTACAACGAGTAGTGCTATTAGTAGCTGCTTGCGCTCTTACCGTCGCCGTGACCCAGCGCTTTCAGCAAGCTCGCCAGCAGGCTGGATGCGCCAAAACGGTAGTGACGAGCATCGGCCCAGTCGGCACCGAACAGCTCATCGGCGATCGCCAGGAACTGCTGCGCATCTTCTGCGGTACGCACGCCGCCCGCCGGTTTGAAGCCCACGGTTTTTTCCACGCCCATGTCGCGGATCACTTCCATCATGATGCGTGCGCTTTCCGGAGTGGCGTTCACCGGCACTTTACCGGTGGAGGTTTTAATGAAGTCTGCCCCGGCTTTGATGGAGATTTCAGACGCTTTGCGAATTAGCGCCTCTTCTTTCAGTTCGCCGGTTTCGATGATCACTTTCAGCAGTACGTTTGCCGCGGCGCAGGCCTCTTTACAGGCTTTTACCAGATCGAAACCGACCTGCTCGTTACCCGCGATCAGCGCGCGGTACGGGAAGACCACGTCCACTTCGTCAGCACCGTAGGCAATGGCGGCGCGGGTTTCTGCCAGCGCGATCTCGATGTCGTCGTTGCCGTGCGGGAAGTTCGTCACGGTGGCGATACGCACCTCCGGCGTGCCCTGCTCTTTCAGGGTTTTACGCGCGATGGGAATGAAACGCGGGTAGATACAGACAGCCGCGGTGGTGCCCACCGGGGTTTTCGCCTGATGACACAGCGCGATCACTTTTTCGTTGGTGTCGTCATCATTCAGGGTGGTCAGATCCATCAGTTTCAGTGCGCGCAGGCTGCTGGCGGTTAAATCGGTCATAACATTCTCCGGGCGTATAGCCGTAAATTTCACCTTGCGGGTCTGTGAGTATTCTAACATTCACCCGCATTCTCACTTCGACATTCATCACACTTAATGAAAAATGCATACAAATTTGCATTACCGTAATGCGATCAACTTCAAATAATTAAGCTGCAACTGCGGATTAAAGCGTCAGGCACCCGCGCAGGATCAAAGGCAGCCGGTGGGACTCTTTTTACACTCTCCTTCTGTCCATGCCGAACAATAAGGAAGCGACAATGTCCCTCTCCACACCCGCCGCCCTGCAACAACGTTGCCAGAAAATTGTGACAAGCCCGATGTTAAGCCCCGAACAAAAACGCCATTTTCTGGCGCTGGAGGCGGAAAACAACCTGCCCTATCCCGCGCTGGATAACGATGCGCGCCTGGCGCTGGCCGGGGGATTTATCTGCGATATGTTTGAAGGCCATGCGCCTTACAAACCGCGCTACGTGTTGCCCGACTATGCGCTGTTCCTGAAACAGGGTTCGGCGTGGCTGGAGCTGGAGGGCGCTCAGGATCTGGATGATGCGCTGTCGCTGCTGACCATCCTTTATCACCATGTCCCCTCCGTCACCGGCATGCCGGTCTTTCTCGGCCATCTCGATACGCTGTTGCAGCCATATGTTAAAATTCTAACACAAGAAGAAATCGATATTCGAATAAAACGTTTCTGGCGCTACCTCGATCGCACCCTGCCTGATGCCTTCGTCCATGCCAATATCGGCCCGGCAGAGGGACCGATCACGCGCGCCATCTTACGTGCCGATGCAGAGCTTAAGCAGGTTTCACCCAACCTCACCTTTATTTATGATCCTGACATCACCCCGGATTCACTGCTGCTGGAGGTGGCGAAGAACATCTGCGAATGCAGCAAGCCGCACATTGCCAACGGTCCGGTGAATGATAAAATTTTCACAAAAAAGGGCTACGGCGTGGTCAGCTGTTACAACTCGCTGCCGCTGGCGGGCGGAGGCAGCACCCTGGTGCGCCTCAATCTGAAAGCCATCGCCGAACAGAGCGAGACGGTGGAGGCGTTCTTTACCCGCACTCTGCCGCACTACTGCCAGCAGCAGATAGCCATTATCAATGCGCGCTGCGACTTCCTGTACCAACGTTCCGGCTTCTTTGAGAATAGCTTCCTGGTTAAAGAAGGGCTGATCGATCCCGACAACTTTGTGCCGATGTTCGGTATGTATGGCCTCGCTGAGGCGGTGAACGTGCTGTGTGAAAAGGCCGGGATCAACGGGCGCTACGGCCAGGATGACCAGGCCAATGCGCTGGGATATCGCATCAGCGAACAGCTGGCGGCGTTCGTGGAAACGACCCCGGTTAAACATGGCTGGAAAAAACGCGCCATGCTGCATGCCCAGTCGGGGATCAGCTCTGACGTCGACACCACGCCGGGCGCGCGCCTGCCGTATGGGGACGAGCCCGATCCCATCAGCCACCTGCTGGCGGTGGCCCCGCATCACCGGCATTATCACGCCGGGATCAGCGACATCCTGACGCTGGATGAAACCGTAAAACGCAATCCGCAGGCGGTGGTGGAACTCTGTCTGGGTGCCTTCCGCGCCGGAATGCGTGAATTCACCGCCAACGTGTCGGGCAACGATCTGGTTCGCGTGACGGGCTATATGGTGCGGCTGTCCGATCTGGAAAAATATCGCGCCGAAGGTTCCCGCACCAACACCACCTGGCTGGGAGAAGAGGCCGCCCGCAACACCCGCATTCTGGAGCGCCAGCCGCGCGTGATAAGCCATGAACAACAGATGCGCTTTAGTCAGTAAGGTTATCCCGTTCTCCTGCGTTGACGGGCCCGGCAGCCGCCTGGCCCTGTTTCTGCAAGGGTGTAACCTGCGCTGCAAAACCTGCCACAACCCGTGGACAATAGGACGTTGCAACGACTGCGCTGCCTGTGTGCCGCACTGCCCGCATGAGGCGCTGAACGTTCAGGCCGGGCGCGTCTGGTGGGATGATGTACATTGCCAGCAGTGCGACACCTGCCTGCAAATGTGCCCGCAGCAGGCGACGCCTATGGCGCAGCGCTATAGTGTGGAGGAGATCGTGACGCAGATCCGCAAGGTCGCGCCGTTTATCTCCGGCATTGCCGTCAGCGGCGGGGAGGCCACTACTCAGCTGCCGTTTCTGGTGGCGCTGTTTTCGACGCTAAAAGCCGATCCGCAGCTACAGCATCTGACCTGCCTGGTAGACAGCAACGGCCTGCTAAGCGAAACCGGCTGGCAAAAACTGCTCCCGGTGTTTGATGGCGCGATGCTGGATCTCAAGGCATGGGGTAATGAACACCACCGCTATCTGACCGGACGCGAAAACCCTCTCATCAAGCACAGCATCCGCTGGCTGGCGGCGCACAAAAGGCTGAGCGAGCTGCGCCTGCTGGTGATCCCGGATCGGTGTGATTACCTGACGCACCGTCGCGAACTGATCAAATTTATCCCCCAGTTGGGGGATGTTCCTGTCAGGATCAACGCCTTTCACGCGCATGGCACCTATGGCGAAGCCCGGCACTGGCGCAGCGCAACGGCTGAGGATGTTGAGCCCCTGGCGCAGCTGCTGGAGCGCGAGCAGATCAGCGTGATCCGCCCGGCGCTTTATCTATAACGACAGGCCGAACAGCGCGCGGGTATTGTCCAGCAGCGCCTGGGCGATCTCCTCCGCGGGCTCCGGGCGCAGTTCACACAGGGTGGTAAAGACCCTTGCCGCCTGCTCCGGGCGGTTCGGCTGCCCCTGAAAACCGTTGAGCGGCATATCCGGGGCATCGGTTTCCAGCACCAGCGCGGAGAGGGGAAGCTGCGCCATCACCTCACGGGTTTTGTTTGCGCGGGGATAGGTAATGGTGCCGCCGACGCCAATGTTATAGCCCAACGCCACAAAGCGCTGCGCCTGCTGCAGGCTGCCGGCAAAGCCGTGTACCACCCCGGTACGCGGCAGATTGTGGCGCTTAAGGTGCATCGCCAGTTTGTCATGGGTGCGTCGGGAGTGGAGGATCACCGGCAGATCGTAGCGTTTCGCCAGCTTGAGCTGCGCATCGAGGATCGCCTGCTGCCGCTCGAAGTGAGGATCCTCGCGATAGAGATCGAGGCCAATCTCCCCCACCGCCACCAGCCTTTCCGGGCGCGCCGCGAGCACCGCCTCCAGCTTTTCCAGATCAGCATCCTGATGGTTTTCGATCACAATCGGATGAAGACCCAGCGCCATATAGAGCGCCGGGTAGCGCGCGCCGAGAGCCAGCACGCGATCGATACTCGCCGCATCAATGGCCGGCACCACGATCGCCATAACCCCCGCATCGGCGGCACGCTGGATGCTGGCGGGCTCATCGCCGGTGAAGGGTGAAAAATCAAAGTGGCAATGGGTATCAATAAAACGATAAGTCACGCCAGATCCTCATTATCAAACAGGGTGTCGTTCGCCTGCGGGGCATCGATCAGCGGTGTGGCAACAACATCGTTGGCCACGCTTGCCGGGGGAACCACCACCGTAGCAGGGGCGATGATCCGCTGATGACGGCGCAGCGGTGGACGCTCGGCCAGCATTTTGCCCACCGTCGCCAGGAAATAGCGTCCGCACAGACGCCCGGTTTTGTAATCGTCCCGCAGGGCCGGTACGCGGCTGCCCAGCGCCATGCTGTTGAGCGGCTTTGGCGGATAGATTTCAAAGATCCTGAGTTTACCCGGTGGCTTTTCAATAAATTGCTGGATGGCGTGATAGCTCGCCTCATGGTGCGACACCAGATTGAGCATCGGTTGCAGACTGCTTTCACCCAGCCAGCGTTCCATTCGCTTAAACCACTGCGGCGTATAGTACATCTGCGAGGGCACGGTGCGGATCACCACAATGGTGTTTGCCCCGCGCCGGGCCGCTTCCTGCACCGGAACCGCATCGCTGACACCGCCATCGAGATAGCTGACCCCATCCAGCAGCGCCCCCGTCCGGTAGAAACCGGGGATGGCGCTGGTGGCGCGAAGAATATCGAGCCAGTTCTCTTTTTGCGGCGAAAAATAGCTCGCCGAGTAGTCATCTCCGCGGCAGGCGCACATCCAGAAGGCTTTGCCGGTATCGAACAGGCGCGAAGCGTTGTCCATCGCCAGCGGCATTTTGCTTGCGGTAGCATCCAGCAGCCAGTCGAGATCGATAAGATTTCCCCCGCGCACAAAGCGCAACGGATCGAAGAAGTCGCGGGAGGTGGTGTAACGCATGATCACTTTACGGGCGTAGCCCGGCTGGTTACAAACATACGCTGAGAGGTTCTGCGCCCCGGCGGAGGTGCCAAAATAGAGATCGAACGGGTTAAATTGCGCACGCATAAACTCATCCAGCACGCCAGCCGTGAAGATCCCTCGTTGCCCCCCGCCTTCGCAAACCAGCGCAATCTGGCCTGGCCGAAAGGGTTTCAGTGCTAACAGCGCAATATTGCCGAGCGTAACCGGAATTCGCTGCCCCACCTCTGCTTTCCTGTTTTTTATTTGTTATGTCACTACACAGTAGCCTACACCGGCGGGTTTCCCAAACAGGATGTACGCGAAAAGGTCAGCCAAAGAAAAAGGCCCATGCTTAACATGGGCCTTTTCATCAACATACGGTTACCTGAGCTATGGACGACGACGTCCGGTGAACAGGCTTACCAGGAACAGGATAATACCGACGACGAAGACAATTTTCGCCGCGCCCGCCGCGGTACCCGCCAGTCCACCAAAACCCAGAGCGGCGGCAATTAACGCGATAACCAGAAAAATGATGCCCCAACGAAACATATGACTCTCCTTTACCATAGTTAATGTCGACCGCATGGTGAGCGCTCAGGTTGCTCACGGCGATATCTACATGTGTAATTCTTATCTCGCCTTCTGGCCTCAGCCAGAAGGACGAATTTTGGAGTTTTATTTCACTTTCAGATCGTTTTTAACGCTTTTCACGCCATCAATGGCTTTAGCGATACTTTCAGCACGGTCGCTCTGTGCCTTAGACTCTACTTCACCGCTGAGCTGTACCACACCGTCGGTGGTTTCCACTTTCACATTACGTGAAGGAACGATGTCGTCGGCAAGCAGTTTCGCTTTGATTTCGCTGGTAGTCGCAGCGTCACCGGCATAGCCTTTAGCAGACTGTTCCTTGCCGTCACGAACATGCAGTTTGTCGCTGACAGATTTTACGCCTTCAATGCCTTTCGCCACGGAGACCGCTTTTTCAGCCTGCGCCTGGCTTTCAACGAAGCCACTCAGCGTGACGACGTTTTTATCGGTTTCTACAGAGATATCGGTGCTTTTAATGTCATCAGCGTCTACCAGCGCAGCTTTTACTTTAGCTGTGATAGAGCTGTCATCCATGAAGTTACCGACTTTATTCATAGAGTTATCGATTTTTTCCCCTGCGGTGTTCGCGGTGGATTGCGCTTTATCCGTTGCGGTGGTTTCTGCCATTGCAGAACCGCATACCAGAGCACTACCCATCATTACCGCCAGCAGAGTTTTCGAAATCTTCAGTTTTTTAGTATTCATCGATGTATTCCTGTGGTTTGCTCCGAATTCGAGCGTCAAACATCACGTGCAAGTAGTCTTTAGTACTACCAATCAACACTCGGGCGAGATGAGAATCTTATCAACACGCATTGAATGAAACTTTCATCTGCGCCCGGTGTTAAACACTGAGTTAAATATAGATCACTCTCACAGGTCCGCTTTCAGAATTGGGCAAAAAATGAGCAATAAGCAGCAAAAGTCGTTGAATTAAGAACATTCCGCAAGGGATTAATAAGGCAGGGATTTAAGCAGAGCACGGCGGCTGCCGTGCTCCGGGAAGGGATTAATGCTCGCGGGTTTTGCGGAACTGAATATCCGGATAACGTTCGTGCGCCAGGTTCAGGTTAACCATGGTTGGGGCGATATAGGTGAGGTTATCACCGCCATCGAGCGCCAGCTGAACTTCGTTCTTACGCTTGAACTCTTCGAATTTCTTCACGTCAGAACACTCTACCCAGCGCGCCGTCGCCACGTTGACCGATTCGTAAATCGCTTCAACGTTGTACTCGCTCTTCAGACGGGCAACCACCACGTCAAACTGCAGCACACCGACGGCGCCGACAATCAGATCGTTATTGGCGATAGGACGGAATACCTGCACCGCCCCCTCTTCCGACAGCTGAACCAGCCCTTTCAGCAGCTGTTTCTGCTTCAGCGGATCCTTCAGGCGGATACGGCGGAACAGCTCCGGTGCGAAGTTCGGAATACCGGTGAACTTCATCATCTCACCCTGAGTAAAGGTGTCGCCAATCTGGATGGTGCCGTGGTTATGCAGGCCAATGATGTCGCCCGGATACGCCTCTTCCACGTGGGAACGGTCACCGGCCATAAAGGTCAGCGCGTCGGAGATCACCACATCTTTACCGGTACGCACCTGGCGCAGCTTCATGCCTTTTTCATATTTGCCGGATACCACACGCATAAAGGCTACGCGGTCGCGGTGTTTCGGGTCCATGTTGGCCTGAATCTTAAAGACGAAGCCGGTGAACTTCTCTTCGCTGGCAACCACTTCACGGGAGTCGCTATTACGCGGCATTGGCTGCGGCGCCCACTCCACCAGACCGTCCAGCATATGGTCCACACCAAAGTTACCCAGCGCGGTACCAAAGAAGACCGGCGTGATTTCACCGCTCAGGAACAGCTCTTTATCAAATTCGTGGGAAGCGCCTTTGACCAGCTCCAGCTCTTCACGCAGCTGTTCTGCCAGCTCTTCGCCAACAGCCGCGTCCAGATCCGGGTTATCCAGCCCTTTAACGACGCGCACTTCCTGAATGGTGTGACCTTTACCGCTCTGGTAGAGGTAGGTTTCATCTTTGTAGAGATGATAAACGCCTTTAAACAGCTTACCGCAGCCAATTGGCCAGGTGATTGGCGCACAGGCGATCTTCAGCTCGCGCTCCACTTCGTCCATCACTTCCATTGGATCGCGGATGTCACGGTCGAGTTTGTTCATGAAGGTCAGGATCGGCGTGTCGCGCAGACGGGTAACTTCCATCAGCTTACGGGTACGATCCTCAACGCCTTTTGCGGCATCGATCACCATCAGACAGCAGTCCACCGCCGTCAGGGTACGGTAGGTATCTTCGGAGAAGTCTTCGTGCCCCGGGGTGTCCAGCAGGTTCACCAGGCAGTCGTGATACGGGAACTGCATTACGGAGGTGGTAATCGAGATCCCACGCTGCTTTTCCATCTCCATCCAGTCCGATTTTGCATGCTGGCTGGAGCCACGGCCTTTTACCGTACCGGCGGTCTGGATCGCCTGTCCGAACAGCAGCACCTTTTCGGTGATGGTGGTTTTACCGGCATCCGGGTGAGAGATAATGGCAAAAGTACGGCGTTTCGCCACCTCTTGCAGATAAGGAGACAACGTCATAATTCAATCTTCTTTAAAAAGCGCGGCAGCGGGCCGCGCATCATGAATACGAAAATGCGGCTATTTTACCCATCAATGGGGGGCAGGCAATCAATGTTTACACAGGAGTTGCTCCAGTTCGCTCAGGGAGGTCACGGTCCAGGTCGGTGTGATCCCCTCCGGCAGGGTGCGGTTGTGCGCGTTCAGCCAGCATGTGGAGAGCCCGGCATTCATCCCACCAAGGATATCCGACTCCGCCGTGTCCCCCACCATCAGCACTTTCGCCCGGTCAGGGTTTCCGGCCTGGGCCAGCGCATAATCAAAGATTTGCGGGGCCGGTTTTGCCACGCCCACCTGTTCTGAAATCACTAATAAATCAAAGTAGTCACGGAAACCGGTCCGCTCAAGGCGGATCTGCTGGAGCGCGGTAAAGCCGTTGGTAATGATCCCGAGCTTCGCCTTGCCTTTCAGGGAGGCGAGCAGCGACGCGGCGCCCGGCAGCGGGGCGCAGATTTCAGCCATTGCATTAAGGAAGGCGTCGTTCAGATCGCCTGGCGGAACGTTCAGGCGCTCCGACCACCCCTGAAAACGCTGGTGCTGCAGCTGTAACGCGGTGATCGCCCCGTTCTGGTAATCCACCCACAACGGTTTATTCACCATCTGGTAAGCCTGGAAATCTTCAGCAGTAAAGGTCACGCTGTAGTCGAGAAACATCCGCTGTAAGCCGCCGTACGAATCGAAGGTAAACAGCGTTTCATCAGCGTCAAAGAAAATCCAGTCCCAGTTCATTGTTACAACCTTTTTAGTTATCCAAGCGGCAGAGCCATGATGATGGCGTCTTCACGTCCTTCTGCGGTGGGGTAATAGTTACGGCGGATCGTCGCCTCGTTAAAGCCCAGGCTTTCATAGAGTGCGATGGCGGCGACGTTCGAGGCCCGTACTTCCAGCCACAGCGTGAACACGTCTCGGGCTTCCAGCTCGCGAATTAAATGTTCCAGCAGTTCTCTGCCCAGCCCACGGCGCTGGAAAGCAGGATCCACAGCGATGTTAAACAGCGTCGCTTCATCCAGAACGACCTGCGTGATGGCAAATGCCGCCAGCTGGTTATCGACATCCAGCCGATAGTTCAGGTAACGCTCACCCTGGTTGCTGGCAAAGGTTTTTTCACTCCACGGAAAGGCGTGGGCGCGTTTTTCGATCTCAAAAGCCTGCGCTAAATCAGTTGTCGTGAGGGAAGAAATTGTGTTCATGTTCGCAGATTTGTTGCCACAGCGCGCGACGTGCCGCCGGGTTTACGTTAAGTTCGTCCAGCGCCGGAGAGGCCATACTCGCCCCCTCCAGAGCAATCTCTTCTCTTACGCCAAGCTGCCAGCTGTTGCAGCGGCTGCCCTCGGGCAGCATGGCCACGCGATCGGGCGTCAGTTGCAGCACCTGATCGGCACTCAGCCTCAGCGCCCGCAGTACGTCGGCGATCACCGGCTCGCTGAGGGCGGGCAGGCTTTGGGCCACCATCACCAGACGAATATGCGCCGGTAGCGAGATAGCGATTTCGCCCTGCAAGGCCGCCGGGCGGCGCAGCCCCCACTGGGTGATGCCCAGCTGCTGTAATTGCCTGTCTCGTCGGGATGCCATTGCGAAAACTCCTGTCTGTCAGGCGCGCAAATATAGCAAATGTGTCGAATCTGCGCCATCTACCTACTATAATCCCCGCCTGAGTTTATTGAGGAACAATTCATGTCTGCATTTACCCCGGCAAGTGAAGTCTTGCTGCGTCACAGTGATGATTTCGAACAAAGCCGTATTCTGTTTGCCGGAGATATGCAGGATGACCTGCCTGCCCGTTTCGAGTGCGCCGACAGCCGTGCGCACACCCAGCAGTATCACCACTGGCAGGTCCTGAGCCGTCAGATGGGCGAGCGCGTCCGTTTCAGCCTGGTGGCTGAGCAGAGCGACGTGGCGGACTGCGATACGCTGATCTACTACTGGCCGAAGAACAAACCCGAAGCCCAGTTCCAGCTGATGAACCTGCTCTCCCTGCTGCCGGTGGGTTGCGATATCTTCGTGATCGGAGAAAACCGCAGCGGCGTGCGCAGCGCCGAGCAGATGCTGGCAGATTACGTCACGCTGAATAAAGTCGACAGCGCCCGTCGCTGCGGCCTCTACCATGGCCGTCTGGACAAAAAACCGACCTTCGACGCGGAAAAATACTGGGGCGAATATCAGCTGGATGGCCTGACCATCAAAACGCTGCCGGGCGTCTTCAGCCGTGACGGTCTGGACGTGGGCAGCCAGCTGCTGCTCTCCACCTTTACGCCACACACCAAAGGTAAAGTGCTGGATGTCGGCTGTGGCGCAGGCGTGCTCTCCGCGGTCCTCGCAAGCCACTCGCCGAAAGTGCGTTTAACCCTCACCGATGTGGGCGCATCCGCCATCGAAGCCAGCCGCGCGACCCTTGCGGCCAACGGCATTGAGGGCGAAGTTTTTGCCTCCAACGTCCTCTCCGACGTCACCGGCCGTTTCGATATGATTATCTCCAACCCGCCATTCCATGACGGTGTGGAAACCAGCCTCGAAGCCGCGCAGACCTTGATTCGTACCGCGGTACGCCATCTGAACAGCGGCGGTGAGCTCCGAATCGTGGCGAACGCCTTCCTGCCGTACCCGAAAGTGCTGGATGAAGTCTTCGGCTTCCACGAAGTGCTGGCGCAAACTGGCCGCTTTAAGATCTACCGCGCCATCATGACCCGCCAGGCGAAGAAGTAACGTCTCCCGCTGGCCTGAGCCGCCCGTTCAGGCCATTTTTGCAGCAAATAATATCTCCCGCACAATTATCTGTTGACGAAAAGCTGAAAACATCTAGAATGCGCCTCCGTGGTTACGATACTTTTACTGTATCGATGGTCTGCGAAGGTGGCGGAATTGGTAGACGCGCTAGCTTCAGGTGTTAGTGTCCTTACGGATGTGGGGGTTCGAGTCCCCCCCCTCGCACCAATAACCATGATTGATATTGCTCGCACTGGGCGAAGGTGGCGGAATTGGTAGACGCGCTAGCTTCAGGTGTTAGTGTCCTTACGGATGTGGGGGTTCGAGTCCCCCCCTCGCACCAACGAGGCGATATCAAAAAATAAGATGACTGTGCGAAGGTGGCGGAATTGGTAGACGCGCTAGCTTCAGGTGTTAGTGTCCTTAGGATGTGGGGGTTCGAGTCCCCCCCCTCGCACCAATTATCTTATCTCTCCTGCTTTTCTCTCTTCTTTTCCTGTTAGTTCAGATTCATTATCAGCACCCACATTCCCGCAATCAGCGCAACACATGATGGCAGCAGCACGAAATGCCGCAGTTGTTTATGCCAGATCATGGCGGATGAAATCAGCAAGCCCGACGCGATAATCACTTTCCAGACCGCTAACGACAGATCGGTACACGCCAGCCCGGCCATGACCATCCCCGGCAGTATCACGCCCCATCCACTTCCCAACGCTCTGCTCAACATGATTCGTCTCTCAAATCGATAATGATAACCAATATCATATGATATATTTTCTCATTTGTCAGCGTTAAGGCCGGATGTGTAAAAAGCCTTGCGCACGGTTTTATCTATAGTTAGGATTGGCAATCATTATCATTTAGATTTTTATCCAGCTAACTTATGGCCACACGTTCCGCACACGCTGTTGAGAATATTATCTGGCAAACGCCGCTGTCGGCCGGGCCTTCAGGGCTTGCGGACGCGATGCGTGACGCTATCGGTCAGACGCGTGCCTATCTGCTGGATGTCATCAAGCTGGATGAACCCCATCCTCATCACGCCATGACGCTGGCGCAGTGGCAGCGTCCTGCCGAACTGCAGTCATTACTGGCGACCTACTCCGATCATATCTACCGCAACCAGCCCACGATGGCGCGGGAAAACAAGCCGCTGCTGTCGCTGTGGGCACAGTGGTATATCGGGCTGATGGTCCCACCGATGATGCTGGCCCTGCTGACCCAGGATGTGGCGCTGGATATTTCCCCGGAACATTTCCACGTTGAGTTTCACGAAACCGGACGCGCAGCCTGCTTCTGGATCGACGTTCAGGAAGACAGCAAGGCAACCTCGCTGTCGCCCCAGCAGCGTATGGAAATGCTGGTGACGCGCGCCCTGGTCCCGGTGGTTGACGTGCTGGAAGCGACGGGTGAGATCAACGGCAAACTTATCTGGAGCAATACCGGCTATTTAATTCACTGGTATCTGACCGAAATGAAACCCCTGCTGGGGGATGAGAAAGTGGACGCGCTGCGTCAGGCGATTTTCTTTGCCCGCCAGCTCTCCGATGGGCGTGACAACCCGCTTTACCGCACCGTTGTTCCACGCGACGGCCTGCTGGTGCGTCGTACCTGCTGTCAGCGCTATCGCCTGCCGGACGTTCAGCAGTGCGGCGATTGCACGCTGAAGTAGTTTGTCAGGTCCAATAGATGAAAACGGCAACCCGAGGGTTGCCGTTTTGCTTTTATTACGCGACCTGCTGACTTTCTTCTTCTGCACGCTGGGCCTCTTCGGCCTCCTGCGCCAGCAGCTGCTTCTCGTAGACCTTAAAGAACGGGTAGTAGATGATGGCGGAAACCATCGCTAACAGCAGGACCAGGATCGCCGCACGGAAATCCCAGCCCAGCGCCCAGGCAGCCCCCACCGGCGCAGGAGCGGTCCAGGGAACCACCGAAATCACGCGACCAATCAGATCCAGCTTCATCGCCGCCCACGCCAGCACCGCGTTGACCATTGGCGCCAGCAGGAACGGGATAAAGAACACCGGGTTCATCACGATAGGCGTCCCGAAGATGACCGGTTCGTTGATGTTGAAAATACTCGGCACCACGCTCAGCCGTCCAATAGAACGCAGGTGCGCCGAACGGCTACGCAGATAGCAGAACACCAGCCCCATCGTCGCCCCGGATCCGCCAATCACAATGAAGAAGGTCCAGAACGCCTCCATAAAGATGTGCGGCAGCGGCGCGCTTTGCGCCAGCGCGGTCTGGTTCATCCCCAGGTTGGTGAGCCAGAACATCTGCAGCATACCGGAGACAATCGCCGCCCCGTGGATGCCCGCAAACCACAGCAGGTGACCAATCAGCACCGCCAGCAGGATCGCCGGCAGCGAGTCCGCCGCGGAGACCAGCGGTTTAAAGATGGCCATGATCGCCTGCGGGATCAGCATGCCAAACTCAGACTGAATGAACAGGCTCAGCGGATAGAGGGTTAACACCACCACCAGCACCGGGATCAGCAGATCGAAGGAGTTCTTGATCATCGGCGGCACCTGGTCGGGCAGGCGAATACCGATGTTGTGCGCCTTCAGAAAACGCATCATCTCCACACAGTAGATTGCCACCAGAATGGCGGTGAAGATCCCCGTCCCACCGAGGCTATCCACCGGCAATGCGCCTTTAGTTTTTGGCGCGGCGATCAGCAGGAAGGCCATCAGCGACAGCATGGCGCACATGAAGGGGTCGAGCTGATGCGACTTAACGTAGTGCTTGCCGAGGTTGTAGGCGATAGCGGCACAGATATAGAGGGACATCACGCCCATCGTCATATCGAAGGGGGTGAGGATCTGGCCTTCAAACTGTTTTGCCATATCCAGCCAGGCGCGGGCAAAGCCCCATGTGGTGTCCGGCGAAAACGGCGGGTAAGCAAACACTAATAAGAACGAGCCAACAATCATAAACGGCATTGCGGAGATAAAGCCGTCGCGGATCGCCATCACGTGACGCTGGGAGGAGATGCGTCCGGCAATGGGGCTGACATAGTTTTCAACAAATCGGAATATCAGGTTAAACGCAGCATGGTTGGCAGACATAACGGCTCTCCTGTCAGACGATCGTTTCGGGCGCTGTGACGCCGCACGGTGTTCCATATACCACTTTCACCACCTTGCTGGTTCGCTTACCAGCGGTACTGCTCAAACGGATAGGTTTCATAATCGACTCTTATTATTGGATACAGGGGAAGTGACGTAATCAGTATTAATCTCCATATCATGGTCTGCAACCGGTTACTGTAACCGGTTTCCGTGATTGTGAAGAGGATCCAGAAATCGCTGATATAAGAAGTGTGTGACCTGGTAAATATTTACAGAGCATAATTTCTTATGACCGACTACACAGAGTATTTTCTGGAGGAAACAATGAGTTTGCAGTCTGTGCGCCAGTTTTTTGCTGACCACGCCCCGGATGTTGAAGTCATCGAACTGGGTCAGAGTACCGCTACCGTTGCGCTGGCTGCCGAGGCCCACAATGTCGCGCCGGGTCAGATAGCGAAAACGCTGTCGCTAAAAATTAAAGATGAGGTGATCCTCGTGGTCGCTAAAGGCGATGCGCGTCTTGATAACAAAAAGTTGAAGCAGACGTTTGGCGCAAAGGCCAGGATGCTGAGCAGTGACGAGGTGGTGACAATCACAGGGCATCCTGTGGGTGGCGTCTGCCCTTTCGGACTGGAAACGCCGCTGGCGGTCTATTGTGACATCTCGCTAAAACAGTATGCGGAAGTGCTGCCCGCTGCCGGTGCGATCCACAGCGCGGTCCGTATTTCTCCGGAAAGAATGGCCGAACTCACTCAGGCGACATGGGTAGACGTTTGCCTGTAAGTCCCGCGCCAGAAATCGTTCTGGCGCAGACTTTCGCATGGGCTATGAAAAGTGCTGGGACATGAAGCGCGAGTTGCGGGGATCCGGGACGGGAAAATGCGTCAGGATGTCCGCCGCGTGCAGTAATCCCACGTCGGAACGCACACCGAGCTTAATCATGGCATTAAATTTATGCGCACGAATGGTTTTGATGTTGCGATCGAGCCGGGTGGCGATTTCCGGGATGGAGAAGCCGCACGACATAAACTGCAAAATGGCGCGCTCGGTTGGGCTCAGCAGTCTCCCACGATGGATATTCCAGTGGTTATTATGACTGTCATTGACCCGTCGGTTCTCACTCAATATTTTGCTGAGTTGCTCCTGCAGTTCGGCGAGTGGCTCAGATTTGAGAATGACGCCATGCAGGCGTGACGGCGAAAGCTGATTAATCAGGCTCGCTTCTGCCTCATCTGATGCGAGCACAATTCGCTGAATCATGCCGTACGTGGTGGCCACTTCCTTAATACAGACCAGGCAATTACGCCGTTCTTCCCGCTCATCCGAGAGTGAATAAATTAACGACGTGTATGGAACAAAACTAAGTGATGACTGGAAACTATTAATATTATTAAAAAGGTGGACTTCATAACCTTTAAGTGAGGGACTGGCAAAAAGATGCTTCAGCCCCATAGCACTCATCATGCACTTTTCGACGATAGCGATATGTCTTTTTGGCGCGCTCTTTTCCATTCGTCTTGCTCTCCATAGGCAGAGAATAAACTCAGCTCTTTCATTCCCTTAGTGCTGTTAATCCACGCGTACATTTCGGCATTACTCGTTAAAGCAAGTCTTCTCATGGCACTGTTTTTTTGCGCGCTTACCGTTTTATTACTCTTTTTCAGCAATGCGGCGATTTGATTAATACCCCATCCTTTTCCCAGTAAGCGTAATACTTTACGCTCTGAGAAGGTCAACATGACTTCGTCCTGATTGTCATATAAATCATCTGGATCGGGGATTAATAGCGTCTGGCTAATACGTTCAGCGTTTTCACTACCCGCCCGGATAGCCTTAACCACGCTTTCGATGGGCTCCATGTTGGATAGCAACGTGCTTTCTGGACGCATTAAGTGCTCAACAGCGAGGGGGTAAATTGCCCGAGAAACCAAAAATATCCAGTGAATATCCCGATACTGATTTTGTAATACGTGATACTGATTGCAAATATTACGCGAATTACGCTGTTCATCTGAAATATCAACGATGACCACGCCTGCACGACGCAATTGAAGAAGCGTCAGCTCTTCATGGGTCCGACAGTATGAACGATCGTAGTCCGGGAAATAGCGAGACATAATGCTGCCGAGGCCGGTCTGCATTATGGGTGACTTTCCAATTATTATAACACTCTTACAGATCAATGACGGCATTTTCGCTCCGAATCCATTCATACGTTCATTCCACGTCTTTCATCCAATTGAAATACCTGTTTGTCTAACAGGGCGACGTAAAAATGTAATGTCTTTCCTTTTCTATTAGCTGAACGAAATGAGATTGCGATAAGAATCAGCATCACAAATGTATACACCGCCAAAACGGCATTAATATCGCAAAATAACGCCGCAATGTTAACCCCTGGCGCGCGATATTTTTAAAAAGAGCAAATTAGATATTCTAAATATAAATTAAATAAATATGTAAATATAAAATGCATAGAAATTAATAATTAATTAGCTGTTCGTAACGCCTGTTTACAGCACTAATCTGCTTAAACCTTGATCTGGCCCAGAGCAAACGCCACCGGGTTGTGTGCTAAAAGTAGACATTCCGGCTATCCACTCGTCACTCTCTCCTCAGGGCAACAGATGCAGGCAGATCAATCCTCACAACGCGCCGTCACGCGACTGTGTATTCAGTGCGGCCTTTTTTTATTGCAACATGGCGCCGAAAGCGCCCTGGTCGAGGAACTCTCTACCCGACTGGGGCTGGCCCTGGGTATGGACAGCGTAGAGAGCTCCATCTCCTCTAACGCAATTGTGCTGACCACCATTAAAGCGGGCCAGTGTCTGACCTCAACGCGTAAAAACCACGATCGTGGGATCAACATGCACGTCGTCACCGAGGTGCAACACATTGTGATCATGGCGGAACACAAGCTGCTGGATGCGCAGGGTGTCGAAAAACGCTTCAGCCAGATCAAGCCGTTGCGCTATCCACGCTGGCTGGTGGCGCTGATGGTGGGTCTCTCCTGCGCCTGCTTCTGCAAACTTAACAACGGCGGCTGGGACGGCGCGATGGTGACCTTTATCGCCAGCACCCTCGCCATGTACGTACGTCAGGTGCTGACAGGCCGGCATCTGCATCCACAAATTAACTTCTGCATCACCGCCTTTGTCGCCACCACGGTCTCCGGCCTGCTGCTGCGGCTGCCGAGCTTTGCCACCACCCCGACCATCGCCATGGCCGCCAGCGTACTGCTGCTGGTGCCGGGCTTTCCACTGATTAATGCCGTGGCCGATATGTTCAAAGGTCACATCAATACCGGCCTTGCCCGCTGGGCGATAGCCAGTTTACTCACCCTAGCCACCTGTATTGGGGTGGTGATGGCCATGACGTTATGGGGGCTTCGCGGATGGGCGTAATCGATTTTCTCTGGGCGCTGGCCCAGGACATGATGCTGTCGGCCATTCCGGCAGTGGGCTTTGCCATGGTGTTTAACGTTCCCCATCGCGCCCTGCCGTGGTGCGCGCTGCTGGGGGCTATTGGCCACGGCTCGCGCATGACGATGATGACCGCCGGGCTGAATATCGAATGGTCGACCTTTATGGCCTCGATGCTGGTGGGCAGCATTGGGATCCAGTGGTCGCGCTGGTATCTGGCCCATCCGAAGGTCTTTACCGTTGCGGCGGTGATCCCAATGTTTCCGGGCATCTCTGCCTATACCGCAATGATTTCGGCGGTGAAAATTAGCCACTTTGGCTACAGCGAAGCGCAGATGATTATGCTGCTGACCAACTTCCTGAAAGCCTCGTCCATCGTCGGCGCCCTTTCAATAGGGCTGTCGATCCCCGGACTGTGGCTCTACCGCAAACGCCCCCGGGTTTGAGAGTTGTGTTCTCCCGCTGCCGTGGTGATAATCCTCTGCTCTCATGTGGCTAAGTAAGGAGCAGATGTGTCTAACCCCGGCAGCGAAAACGCGGAAAACGGCGACGGCTCCCGCCTGAAAGATAAAATCTTCCTCAGCGCCCTCTCGCTGTTTGCCGAGTACGGGCTTAACGGCGCACGCATGGAGCAGATCGCCGAGAAAGCGGACACCACCAAACGGATGGTGGTGTATCACTTTAAGACCAAAGAGAACCTCTATCTGCTGGTGCTGGAATATGTCTACACCCAGATCCGCGCCAGTGAAAAGCAGCTCAGTCTGGATGCGATGCCGCCGGTAGAAGCGCTGGTGCAGCTGGTGGAAACCACCTTTGACTATCACGCCGACCATCCGGACTACATTCGCATTATCTGCATGGAGAATATGCAGCGGGGCCGGTTTATGCAGCAGTCGGCCTTGCTGCGCCAGGTGAACCGCAGCGCGCTGGATCTGCTGGAAACCATCCTCAAACGCGGCAAAGAGAAGCAACTCTTTAACCAGACGGTGAACGCCCGGGATCTGCACCGCCTCATCAGCAGTTTCAGCTTTCACTATGTGGCTAACAGCTACACCTTCACCCTGCTGTTTGAGGATGGCGCCGATGAACAGGCCCAGCGGCAACACTATCGAAAAATGGCGGTTCAGGTTGCCTTGCGTTATACCTGTCCTTAGCGCAAACAACCCTGAGATAAGGAACCCACCATGTCTTTAGAAAAAGTTGTCTATACCGCCAAAGCCAAAGCCACCGGAGGCCGTGATGGCCGCGCCACTTCGTCCGACGGCGTGCTGGATGTCAAACTGGGCGTCCCCAAAGAGATGGGCGGCGCGGGCGGTGAAGTCACCAACCCGGAACAACTGTTCGCGGCGGGCTACTCAGCCTGTTTTCTCGGCGCCATGAAATTTGTGGCTAACCGCGACAAAATCACTATGCCGCAGGACGCCTTTATTGAGGGCGAAGTGGGGATCGGGCCGCTACCAACCGGGTTTGGCATTGAAGCGAAACTGAATATTCACCTGCCAGGAATGGACGCCGATGAGGCGAAAAAGCTGGTGGATGCGGCGCACATTGTCTGCCCGTACTCTAACGCCACCCGCAACAATATCGATGTGACGCTGAATATTATCTCCTGATTTTTCAGGGGGTCAGGGAGCGGGTTTCAGACCCCTGCCTGCCCCCTCCTCTCTGTGCTACCATAAGCCCATATCTCGTCCGCAGTAACTCAGTAGAGAAGTATTATGTCCTCCAGAATCCTGACCACCAGCGTCACTGGCATTGATGCCTTTATGCACGATCCCCGCGGCGTGCTGTCCAGGGCGCAAGGCGGTACTGTCGCCGTTTTCGCCGACAATGCACCGGCTTTTTACGCCATCACGCCGCAGCGTCTGGCCGAGCTGCTGGAGCTGGAAGCGCGCCTGTCGCGCCCGGCCAGTGACGTCACTCTGGATACCCAATTCTTCGAGGAACCCACCAGCGCGCCGGTGGCGGTGCCGATGGGCAAATTCGCCATGTACAACGGCTGGCAGCCGGATCCCGACTTCCAGCGTCAGGCGGCGCTGTGGGGCATTGCCCTCACCCAGCCCGTCGCCCCGGAAGAGCTGGCCGCCTTTACCGCGTACTGGCAGGCGGAAGGGAAAGTCTTTCACCATATTCAGTGGCAGCAGAAGCTGGCGCGCAGCGTACAGATCAACCGGGCCAGCAGCGGCAACCAGGCCAGACGCGATGTGAATACCTTTTCAGAACCGGATAAACAGATCCCCCACGGATTCCGAGGTGCCAAATGAAAGAGTTCGGCGAACTGATGAAACGTCTGCAGAAGATCATGCCCGCTAACGTCAAACCGGCCTTTACCACCGGTGAAGAGTTGCTGGCGTGGCAAAAAGAGCAGGGTAAGATCCGCGCGGCGGCGCTGGCACGGGAGAACCGCGCCATGAAGATGCAGCGCACCTTTAACCGCTCCGGCATTCGTCCTCTGCATCAGAACTGCTCCTTCGACAACTACAACGTCGAGACCCAGGGACAGCTCCAGGCCCTGCAACAGGCGCGCCAGTACGTAGAAGAGTTCGACGGCAACATCGCCAGCTTTATCTTCAGCGGCAAACCGGGCACCGGCAAAAACCATCTCGCGGCGGCCATCTGCAACGAGCTGCTGCTGCGCGGTAAATCGGTGCTGATCATCACCGTGGCTGACATCATGTCCGCCATGAAAGATACCTTCAGCAACCGGGAGACCAGCGAAGAACAGCTATTGAACGATCTGAGTAATGTCGATCTGCTGGTGATCGACGAAATCGGCGTGCAGACCGAATCACGCTATGAAAAGGTGATCATCAACCAGATTGTCGATCGTCGCTCCTCCTCCAAGCGCCCGACCGGTATGCTGACCAACCATAACGTTGAAGAGATGACCCGTCTGCTGGGCGAGCGGGTGATGGATCGCATGAAACTCGGTAACAGCCTGTATGTGATTTTTGACTGGGAAAGCTATCGCAGCCGCGTTACCGGTAAAGAGTATTAGGATATTTACCCAAGTTCTGCGCTGTCGCGAGGTTTATACTGGCTGCCACTCCGCCCCGGCGGGCAATCGACAGAGTAGGTCTTATGAAAACACATTTTCTTCTTAGCGCCGCAGTCAGCGCCCTCCTGATGACGGGTGCAGCCCAGGCGGCCTCCTCCTGGCAGGATACGCTCAACAGCGCCGCCAGCCAGCTCAGCGCGGGCAGTAGCAACAGCACCACCACAACGCCCCAGAACGGTGGCCTCTCCCTCTCCTCGCTCACCGGTCTGCTTAACAATGGCGGCCAGTCGCTCTCTGCCAGCAACATGAATAACGCAGCCGGGATCCTCGAGTACTGCGCGAAAGAGAAACTGGCCTCGATGACCGACGCGACCAACATTAAAAATCAGGTGCTGGGTAAGCTGGGTCTCGACACCCAGGAAGAGCAGCAGCAGGACACCAACTATCTGGAAGGGATCCAGGGTCTGCTGAATGCCAATAACGGCGAACAGCTGAATCTGGAAACCATCGGCAACTCGCCGCTGGCGAAGAAGGTCAAAGCCCAGGCCTGTGATTTTGTCCTGAAACAGGGCATGAGCTTTATCTCTTAATCCCCGATACGCCGCGACGACTGCCGCGGCGTTTCTCCCCTTCCCCACAGAAAGCGACGCCCGTCAAACATTCGATTTTCTAAACCAAATCCTAACAACAGCACAATTGCGTGACACTACAATTGCAGCTTGATGGCATCGCCATTACATTGGATCACCCAAAAATTAAACAGTTAATCCGCCAATCGGCGGATGCCTTTGTTGAGGATAAGCTGTTGTCAGAGTTCATTTCTATTGCCCTGTTTATCGCCTCGGTTGTTATCTATTCCCGCAAAGCGGGTCGTAACCCCTGGTGGTTTGCCGTCACCCTTCTGGTGCTGGGGCTTTTTGTCGTACTGAACATTACTCTCTACGCCAGTGACTACTTTACCGGCGATGGCATTAACGATGCCGTCCTCTATACCCTGACCAACAGTCTGACCGGCGCCGGGGTTAGTAAGTACATACTTCCTGGTATTGGCGTGGTGGTTGCGCTGGTGGCGGTATTTGGCCTGCTGGGCTGGATCCTGCGCCGCCGCCGTCATCATCCGCATCACCTCGGTTATAGCCTGCTGGCGCTGGTGTTGGCCCTCGCCTCGGTGGATGCCAGCCCGGCGTTTCACCAGATCACCGAACTGGTGAAATCGCAGTCGCGCGATGGCGATCCCGACTTTGCGGCGTATTACAAAGAGCCGGGTAAAACCATTCCGAACCCGAAACTCAACCTGGTCTATATCTATGGCGAAAGCCTGGAGCGCACCTACTTTGATAATGACGCCTTCCCGGATCTCGCGCCGGAGCTGGGTGCTATCAAAAATGAGGGGATCGATTTTAGCCACACCGCGCAGCTGCCGGGCACCGATTACACCATCGCTGGCATGGTCGCCTCCCAGTGTGGCATCCCGCTGTTCGCCCCGTTTGAAGGCAACGCCTCCGCGTCAGTGTCGAGCTTCTTCCCGCAGAATATCTGTCTCGGCGATATCCTGAAAAACTCCGGGTACGAGAACTATTTCATGCAGGGTGCCAACCTGCGTTTTGCCGGGAAAGATGTGTTCCTGAAGTCCCACGGTTTTGACCATCTGTACGGTGCAGAAGAGTTAAAAACCACCGTCGCGGATCCGACCTACCGTAACGACTGGGGCTTCTATGACGATACGGTGCTGGATGAAACCTGGAAAAAATTCGAGGCGCTGTCACAGTCCGGCAAACGCTTCTCGCTGTTTGCCCTGACGGTGGATACGCACCACCCGGATGGCTTTATCTCCCGTACCTGCCAGCGCAAGAACTATGCCCTTGAGGGCAAACCTAATCAGTCCTTCAGCGCGGTGGGCTGTAGCCAGGAGCACATTGCGGCGCTGATCGAAAAAATCAAAGCCTCGCCGTACTTCAAAAACACGGTGATCGTGGTCTCTTCCGACCATCTGGCGATGAAAAACACCGCCTGGGATGCGCTTAACAAGCACGACCGCAGCAACCTGTTCTTTATCCTGCGTGGCGATAAGCCGCAGCAGGAGGTGATGGCCGTGAAGCGCAACACCATGGATAACGGCGCGACGGTGCTGGATATTCTCGGCGGGGATAACTTTATCGGCCTGGGCCGCAGCAGCCTCTCCGGGCAGTCGCTGTCTGAGGTGTTCCTCAACATGAAGGAAAAAGTGCTGGCGTGGAAACCGGACGTCATTCGCCTGTGGAACTTCCCGAAAGAGCTGAAAGAGTTCACCATCGACAGCCAGAAAAACATGATGGCCTTCTCCGGCAGCCACTTCCGCCTGCCGCTGCTGCTGCGCGTTTCCGATAAGCGGGTCGAACCGTTGCCGGAAAGCGAATACTCGGCTCCGCTGCGCTACCAGCTGGCGGACTTTGCCCCACGGGATAACTTCGTCTGGGTTGACCGCTGCTACAAGATGGGTCAGCTCTGGTCGCAGCCGCTGGCGCTCTCTACCGACTGGTGTGTTTCTCAGGGCCAGTTAGGCGGCGAGCAGACCGTGCAGCATGTCGATAAAGCGCAGTGGAAGGGCAAAACGGCCTTTAAAGATACGGTGATCAGTACCGATCGCTACCAGCGCAACGTCGATATGCTCAAGGTGTCCGACAACGACATTCGCTACAAGGCTGACAGCTTTGTCTTTAACGTGGCCGGTGCGCCCGAAGAGGTGAAGAAGTTCAGTGGCATTTCGCGCCCGGAATCCTGGGGACGCTGGTCCAACGCCCAACTGGGTGATGAAGTGAAGATCGAATATAACCAGCCGCTGCCGGCGAAATTCGACCTGGTGATCACGGCCAAAGCCTGGGGGCCGAACGCTAACAAACCGATTCCGGTACGCATTGGCGATAAAGAGCAGACCCTGACGCTGGGGAATGAGGTTACTACCACGACGCTGCATTTCGACAACCCGTCGCACAGCAGCACGCTGGTGATTGTTCCGCCTGCACCGGAGTCCACTAACGAGGGGAATATTCTCGGCCACTCTCCGCGCCAGCTGGGGATCGGTATGGTGGAGATCAAAGTGGTTAACGCGGAAGGGTAATCGAAGGAGAGTGCCGGGTAGCGCTGCGCTTACCCGGCATGGGAAACCGTAGGCCCGCGCAAGCCAGGCGCCGCCGGGCATAAAAAGCGCCCTGCCTGAACAGGGCGCTTTTTTACATCAGAAGGTTTCCCAGTTATCACCGCTGTCGGTAACGGCCGCTTTGCGCGTCGTCACCGGCGACATCACGGTTTTCACCGCCGCGTGTGAATGGGCTTTCTGCTGCTCCTGCTGAATGCGGAACACCGCCACCGCCTGAGTCAGACGGCTCGCCTGCTCTTCCAGTGCCGCTGCCGCAGCCGCAGATTCCTGCACCAGGGAGGCGTTCTGCTGGGTGACGCGATCCATCTCTGCCACTGCCAGACCCACCTGGTCGATCCCGCGGCTCTGCTCATCAGAGGCAGAGGCGATCTCACCCATGATGTCGGTCACGCGGGTCACCGCGCTGACGATTTCACCCATGGTCTCACCGGCGCTTTCCACCAGCGTGGAACCCACTTCGACGCGACCCACGGAGTCCTCAATCAGGCTTTTGATCTCGCGTGCGGCCTGGGCGCTGCGCTGGGCCAGGTTACGGACTTCACCCGCTACCACCGCAAAGCCACGCCCCTGCTCACCGGCACGTGCCGCTTCTACCGCCGCGTTCAGCGCCAGGATGTTGGTCTGGAAGGCAATACCGTCGATGACGCTGATGATATCAGCGATCTTCTGGGAACTGCCGGCGATGTCACGCATGGTTTGCACCACGTTATCCACCACTTTGCCGCCTTTCTGCGCGGTTTCGGATGCGCTCAGCGCCAGATGGCTCGCCTGACGGGCGTTCTCGGCGTTCTGCTTCACGGTGGCGGTCAGCTCTTCCATGCTGGCTGCGGTCTCTTCCAGCGAGGCCGCCTGCTGCTCGGTACGGGAGGAGAGATCGTTGTTGCCCATGGAGATTTCGCTCGCGCCGCTGTAGATGGCATTAGCGCCATTACGTACGTCGCCGACGGTACGCATCAGTTCAGCCTGCATGTGACGCAGCGTATCGGCCAGCTGGCCCATCTCGTTAGAACCTTCCACTTCGATGCGTTTCACCAGATCGCCGCTGGCGATATGACGAATGCTGTCAGTCAGACGGTTCAGCGGAGAGATCAGGGCGTGACGGATACCCAGCCACACGCCGACAATCACCACCAGCACCAGGATCAGCACGCTAAGCAGGATCCAGAGGGCCTGGCTGTAAGAGCTGTTGCTGTCGTCCACGGCGGTCTGATACAGATGATCGTTCTGCTGCAGATAGTTAACGTACTGCTTCTCAAAGCCATCCTGGTAGCTCTGGGTCGGCTGATCGAAGAACTCATTGATCTTGCCTGCGCCCAGCAGCTGGATCAGTTCGGCCAGCGCACCATGATAAATATCGTAGTTACGTTTGATTTCCAGCGCGGCGCCTTCACTCTGACGCGGGTCACGCGGCAGGGCTTCGTACTCCGCCCAGCTTTTTTCCGCCTGCTTCAGTGAAGCAGCAGCAATCTGCATCAGATCGTTCACGGTGGCACCGCTACCGATGTTGTTCTGATCCATCATGTAGCGGATGCCCGCGCGGTTCAGGGTGTTACGGGTTTGCAGCAACGCTACCCAGCTGCTGTTAAGCGTGGACTGTTGCTGACGAATGGTTTGCAGGACGGTGAAATTTTCTTTGTCATGCTTCAGGGCATTAAAGAAAAGGCCACCGGATGTGAGCTGTAATAAGCCAAAAATAACTAATACCAGCAATAAGCTAGTAACAATCTTGATACGATTTAACATGATTTCTCATTCCACCAGACAGGTACAGAATTTTCGGCCTGGAATGGGAAAACTTTACGGAAATTGTGTTGATGACCGCAGCGATCTACTCCTCTTCCTGGCTGTTAACCTGCCCATCGCCCAGCGCAATAAACTCCTGTAGCAGGGCCGTCAGCTGCTGCATTTTCTCCGGCGTGTACCGCGCCTCAATCTGCTGATAGGCCTCTTCCACCTGCGCCTGGGCGCGTTCATACAGGGCGTTCCCCTCTTTGGTGAGGGAGACATAGAGCTTGCGCTGGTCGTTGAGCGGCTTTAAGCGCAGCACCAGCCCGTCACGCTCCATACGCGTCAGGATCCCGGTCAGGCTCGGGCGCAGAATACAGGTGCGGAAGGCCAGATCATGAAAATCCATCGACGGATGTTCCGCCAGCACGCGCACGATCCGCCACTGCTGCTCCGTCAGATTCTGCTGCTTGATAATCGGGCGAAAAAAGGTCATCGCGGTTTCCCGCGCCTGGAGTAGTGCGATAGTTAACGAATCGTGCATGGCGCTCCCACCTCAACATCATTAATAACGAAACAATCAATGCATAACGCTCTCTCTGCGCGCCAGCGGCGCGACTGAAAAGTCTAACAGATATCACATTAAAATATTAACTCACTGATATATATGATTAATATATCGTAAATGTAAATTTATTGTTATCACTATCACAAAATATTCACTTCTGTTTGCCAAACACCCAGTGAGGGGCTAAAACCTAATCATTAACATATTAATGAACTCAAAACCCGCGACCCGGGCCAGAGGAGAAAGGAATGAAAGGTACTGTTTTCGCGGTGGCACTCAATCACCGCAGCCAGCTTGACGCCTGGCGTGACGCATTTAACCAGCCCCCATACAACACGCCACCGAAAACCGCCGTCTGGTTTATCAAACCGCGCAATACCCTGATCCGCGCCGGCGATGCCATCCCGCATCCTGAAGGGGAACAGGTACTGAGCGGTGCTACGGTGGCGCTGATTGTCGGCAAGACCGCGAGCAAAGTCAGCCCGGAAGAGGCCGCCGACTACATTGCCGGGTACGCGCTGGCAAACGAGGTAAGCCTGCCGGAAGAGAGCTTCTACCGCCCGGCGATCAAAGCCAAATGCCGGGACGGCTTTTGCCCGCTGGGTGAACTCGCCGCCGTCGACAACGTGGATAACCTGACCATCATCACCGAGATCAACGGCCGCGAAGCAGACCACTGGAACACCGCCGATTTGCAGCGTAACGCCGCTGAACTGCTGAGCGCCCTGAGTGAGTTTGCAACGCTCAACCCCGGCGACGCGATTCTGCTCGGCACTCCGCACTCGCGCGTGCCGCTCCAGCCAGGCGACCGCGTGCGCATTCTGGCAGAAGGCTTTCCGGCGCTGGAAAACCCGGTGGTCGATGAACGCGACGTCGCCATCGCTCAGGGGGCGCATCCGCACCCCACGCTGTTTGCCCTCGGCCTGAACTACGCCGATCACGCCAGCGAGCTGGACTTTAAGCCCCCCACCGAGCCACTGGTGTTTATCAAAGCGCCGAACACCTTTAACGGTGACAACCAGACTTCGGTGCGTCCGGACAACGTTGAGTACATGCACTACGAAGCGGAGCTGGTGGTGGTGATCGGCAAAACCGCGCGTAAGGTCAGCGAAGCCGAGGCGATGGATTATGTCGCGGGCTATACGGTCTGCAACGACTACGCCATCCGCGACTACCTGGAAAACTACTATCGCCCCAACCTGCGGGTCAAAAGCCGCGACGGGTTAACCCCCATCAGCCCCAACATCGTGCCAAAAGCGGCCATTCCTGACCCGCATAACTTAACCCTGCGCACCTTCGTCAATGGCGAGCTGCGCCAGCAAGGGACCACGGCCGATCTGATCTTCAGCATCCCGTTCCTGATTGCGTACTTAAGTGAGTTTATGACCCTGCAGCCGGGGGACATGATCGCCACCGGCACGCCAAAAGGGCTGGCCGACGTGCGCCCGGGGGATGAAGTGGTCGTGGAAGTGGAAGGCGTTGGCCGTCTGGTCAACCGGATTGTCAGCGAGGAGGCCAAATAATGAAAAAGATTAACCACTGGATCAACGGTAAAAACGTCGCGGGTAGCGACACCTTCCACACTACCAACCCGGCTACCGGCGAGGTGCTGGCGGAGGTGGCCTCCGGCGGTGCAGACGAGATCAATCAGGCGGTAGAAGCAGCCAAAGCGGCGTTCCCGAAATGGGCCAACCTGCCGATGAAAGAGCGCGCGCGCCTGATGCGCCGCCTGGGCGATCTGATCGACCAGAATGTGCCGGAGATCGCCGCGATGGAGACCGCCGACACCGGTCTGCCGATCCACCAGACTAAAAACGTGCTGATCCCGCGCGCCTCGCACAACTTCGAGTTCTTCGCCGAAGTGTGCCAGCAGATGAACGGCAAGACCTATCCGGTCGATGACAAGATGCTCAACTACACCCTGGTGCAGCCGGTGGGGGTTTGCGCCCTGGTCTCGCCGTGGAACGTACCCTTTATGACCGCCACCTGGAAGGTTGCGCCTTGCCTGGCCTTAGGCAATACCGCGGTACTGAAGATGTCTGAACTCTCCCCGCTGACCGCCGACCGTCTGGGCGAGCTGGCGCTGGAGGCGGGTATTCCGGCGGGGGTGCTAAACGTGGTGCAGGGCTACGGCGCCACGGCAGGCGATGCGCTGGTACGTCATCACGACGTGCGCGCGGTCTCCTTTACCGGCGGTACTGCCACCGGGCGCAACATCATGAAAAACGCCGGGCTGAAGAAATATTCCATGGAGCTGGGGGGTAAATCCCCGGTGCTGATTTTTGAAGATGCCGATATCGAACGCGCCCTGGATGCCGCCCTGTTCACCATCTTCTCCATCAACGGCGAGCGTTGCACCGCGGGCTCGCGCATCTTCATCCAGCAGAGCATCTACCCGGAATTCGTCAAACGCTTCGCCGAGCGCGCCAATCGCCTGCGGGTGGGCGACCCGACCGATCCGAATACCCAGATTGGGGCGCTCATCAGCCAGCAGCACTGGGAGAAAGTCTCCGGCTATATCCGCCTCGGCATTGAGGAGGGGGCGACCCTGCTGGCGGGCGGCCCGGACAAACCAACCGACCTGCCTGCCCACCTGAAAGGCGGCAACTTCCTGCGCCCGACCGTGCTGGCGGATGTCGACAACCGCATGCGCGTGGCGCAGGAGGAGATCTTCGGCCCGGTGGCCTGCCTGCTGCCGTTTAAGGACGAAGCGGAAGGGCTGCGCCTGGCGAACGACGTGGAGTACGGTCTCGCGTCCTACATCTGGACCCAGGATGTCAGCAAGGTGCTGCGTCTGGCGCGCAATATCGAAGCGGGCATGGTGTTTGTGAACACCCAGAACGTACGCGATCTGCGCCAGCCGTTTGGCGGCGTGAAGGCCTCCGGCACCGGACGCGAAGGGGGCGAGTACAGCTTTGAAGTCTTCGCCGAGATGAAGAACGTCTGCATCTCGATGGGCGACCATCCGATCCCGAAATGGGGGGTATGAAATGGGCAAGTTAGCGTTAGCAGCAAAAATCACCCACGTTCCGTCGATGTATCTCTCTGAGATCCCGGGTAAAAACTTTGGCTGCCGTCAGGGGGCCATCGACGGGCATAAAGAGATCGGCAGACGCTGCCGCGAGATGGGCGTCGATACCATTATCGTCTTCGACACCCACTGGCTGGTGAACAGCGCCTATCACATCAACTGTGCGGACCATTTTTCAGGCGTCTACACCAGCAACGAGCTGCCGCACTTTATCCGCGACATGACCTACGACTACACCGGCAACCCGGCGCTGGGCCAGCTGATTGCCGACGAAGCGGTGAAGCTCGGCGTACGCGCCAAAGCGCACAACATCCCGAGCCTGAAGCTGGAGTACGGCACCCTGGTGCCGATGCGCTACATGAACGCCGACAAGCACTTCAAGGTGGTCTCCATCTCGGCCTTCTGCACGGTGCATGATTTCGCCGACAGCCGCAGGCTGGGCGAGGCCATCCTGAGCGCCATCGAGAAATATGACGGCACCGTGGCGGTGCTCGCCAGCGGCTCGCTCTCACACCGCTTTATTGACGACCAGCGCGCCGAAGAGGGGATGAATAGCTACACCCGCGAGTTTGATCGCCAGATGGACGAGCGGGTGGTGAAGCTGTGGCGCGAAGGCCAGTTTAAAGAATTCTGCAGCATGCTGCCGGAGTACGCCGACTACTGCTACGGCGAGGGCAACATGCACGACACGGTGATGCTGCTGGGCATGCTCGGCTGGGACAAATACGACGGCAAGGTAGAGTTTCTCACCGAGCTGTTCCCCAGCTCCGGCACCGGCCAGGTTAACGCTGTTTTCCCTCTGCCCGTATAAGGATGTCCCATGCCGCACTTTATTGCTGAATGCACCGACAACATCCGCGACCAGGCCGACCTGCCGGGCCTGTTCGCCAAAGTCAACGAGGCGCTGGCCGCCACGGGGATCTTCCCCCTCGGCGGGATCCGCAGCCGCGCGCACTGGCTGGACACCTGGCAGATGGCAGACGGCAGGCACGACTACGCCTTTGTGCATATGACGCTGAAGATCGGCGCGGGCCGCAGCCTTGAGAGCCGTCAGCAGGTGGGGGAGATGCTGTTTACGTTGATTAAAGACCACTTCGCCGGGCTGATGGACGCCCGTTACCTGGCGCTCTCTTTTGAAATCGACGAGCTGCACCCGACGCTCAACTTCAAACAGAACAACGTGCACGCCTTGTTTAAGTAGCGCGCCCTCATGCTCGGTGGCGCTGCGCCACCCGGCAAACAGCAGCATCAACCGTAGGCCGGGTAAGCGTAGCGCCACCCGGCAAAACAGGATATCGCCATGCTCGACAAACAGACCCATACCCTGATTGCCCATCGCCTGCATCAGGCGGAACAGACCCGGGAGCAGATCCGTGCGATCTCGCTGGATTACCCGCAGATCACCATCGACGACGCCTACGCCGTCCAGCGCGAATGGGTGAGCCTGAAAATCGCCGAAGGCCGCACCCTGAAAGGCCACAAGATCGGCCTCACCTCGAAAGCGATGCAGGCCAGCTCGCAGATCAGCGAGCCGGACTACGGCGCCCTGCTGGATGACATGTTCTTCCACGACGGCAGCGATATCCCCACCGATCGCTTTATCGTCCCACGCATTGAGGTGGAGCTGGCCTTCGTGCTGGCGAAACCGCTGCGCGGCCCGAATTGCACGATGTTCGACGTCTACAACGCCACAGATTACGTCATCCCCGCGCTGGAGCTGATCGACGCCCGCTGCCACAACATCGATCCGGAAACCCAGCGCCCGCGCAAAGTGTTCGACACCATCTCCGATAACGCCGCCAACGCCGGGGTGATCCTCGGTGGCCGCCCGATCCGCCCGGACGAGCTGGATCTGCGCTGGATCTCAGCCCTGCTCTACCGCAACGGCGTGATCGAAGAGACCGGCGTTGCCGCTGGCGTGCTCAACCACCCGGCCAACGGCGTGGCGTGGCTGGCGAACAAGCTGGCGCCCTACGACGTGCAGCTGGAACCCGGCCAGATCATTCTCGGCGGCTCCTTTACCCGCCCGGTCGCGGCGAGCAAGGGCGATACCTTCCATGTGGACTACGGCAACATGGGCTCTATCAGTTGCCGCTTTGTGTAAGGAGACGACTATGGGAAATGCATTTAAAGCGGCACTGCAAGCAGGCAAACCCCAGATCGGTTTATGGCTGGGGCTGACCAGCAGCTACAGCGCCGAACTGCTGGCGGGCGCCGGCTTCGACTGGCTGCTGATCGACGGCGAGCACGCCCCTAACAGTGTGCAGACCGTCCTCACCCAGCTCCAGGCCATCGCCCCCTACCCCAGCCAGCCGGTGGTGCGCCCGTCGTGGAACGATCCGGTGCAGATCAAACAGCTGCTGGACGTAGGAGCGCAAACCCTGCTGGTGCCGATGGTGCAGAATGCCGACGAAGCGCGGCAGGCGGTGCGCGCAACCCGCTACCCGCCTGCGGGTATTCGCGGCGTCGGCAGCGCCCTGGCCCGCGCGTCACGCTGGAATCGCATTCCCGATTACCTGCATCAGGCCAACGACGCCATGTGCGTGCTGGTACAGATTGAAACCCGCGAGGCGCTGAAAAATTTGCCGCAGATCCTGGATGTGGAGGGCGTCGACGGGGTGTTTATCGGCCCGGCGGACCTCAGCGCCGATATGGGCTTTGCTGGTAATCCACAGCATCCGGAGGTGCAGGCCGCCATCGAACAGGCGATCGCGCAGATCCGTGCTGCGGGCAAAGCGCCCGGCATCCTGATGGCGAACGAGCAGCTGGCGAAACGCTATCTCGAACTCGGGGCGCTGTTTGTCGCCGTCGGCGTGGACACCACCCTGCTCGCCCGCGGCGCCGAAGCGCTGGCGGCACGCTTTATCGATAAACCGGTTACGTCAGTTAATAACAATAAATCCGTCTATTGAACGGACACTGTGGAGCGCAACATGACGACCTCTACCCTGCACCCTGATAATAAAAAAGCCGTTGAACATCGCGTCATCAATAAGCTGTTTCGTCGTTTGATCGTGTTTCTCTTTATTCTCTTTGTCTTCTCGTTCCTTGACCGCATCAATATCGGCTTTGCCGGGCTGACGATGGGCAAAGATCTGGGCCTCACCTCCACCATGTTTGGCCTGGCCGCAACGCTCTTTTACGTCACCTACGTGCTGTGCGGGATCCCCAGCAATATCATGCTGGCGAAGATTGGCGCGCGCCGCTGGATCGCCGGGATCATGGTGGTGTGGGGCATCGCCTCGACCTGCACCATGTTCGCCACCAGCCCCGAAACTCTCTATGTGCTGCGCATGCTGGTGGGCATTGCCGAAGCCGGTTTCCTGCCGGGCATTCTGGTCTATCTCACCTGGTGGTTCCCCGCCTATCACCGCGCCCGCGCCAACGCGCTCTTTATGATCGCCATGCCGGTGACCATGATGCTGGGCTCGATCCTCTCCGGCTACATTCTGGCGCTGGACGGGCTGTGGAACCTGAAGGGCTGGCAGTGGCTGTTCCTGCTGGAAGGTCTGCCGTCGGTGGTGCTTGGGGTGGTGACCTGGTTCTTCCTGAACGACACGCCGGATCAGGCCACCTGGCTGGACGACGAAGAGAAGCAGACCCTGAAAACGATGATCGCCCGCGAGCAGGAGAACGCCGTGGCACACGCCGCCACGCCGCGCTCAACGCTGCGTGAAGTGCTGACCCCGGCGGTACTGCTCTACACCCTGGCCTATTTCTGTCTGACCAACACGCTCAGCGCCATCAACATCTGGACGCCGCAGATCCTGCAAAGCTTCAACACCGGCAGCAGCAATATCGTGATCGGCCTGCTGGCGGCGATCCCGCAGTTTTGCACCATCCTCGGGATGATCTGGTGGAGCCGTCGCTCCGACAGGCTGAAAGAGCGAAAAAAGCACACCATCCTGCCGTACCTTTTTGCGGCGGCGGGATGGCTGCTGGCGTCGGCGACCGATCACAGCCTGATCCAGCTGCTTGGCATCATCATGGCCTCAACCGGATCGTTTACCGCCATGGCGATCTTCTGGACCACGCCAGATCAGGTTATTAGCCTGCACTCCCGGGCGGTGGCGCTGGCGGTGATCAACGCCATCGGCAACGCCGGATCTGCCGTCAGCCCGCTGCTGATTGGCATTCTGCGCGACGCCACCGGCAGCTTCAGCTCCGGGCTGTGGTTCGTGGCCGGGCTGCTGGTGGTGGGTGCGCTGGTGCTGACGCGTATTCCGATGACCCGGCAGGAGAGCCGTGCAAACGTGCCGGACATGGCGACGCAGAAGATCCATTGAGGAGCGGTTATGTGCCAGAGCCCGATTACCAATATCGACATCAGCAAAGAGTACGACGAGAGCCTGGGAACGGACGATGTGCATTACCAGTCCTTTGCGCGTATGGCGGCCTTTTTTGGCCGCGATATGCAGGCCCATCGCCATGACCGCTATTTTCAGATGCACTTTCTTGATACCGGGCAGATTGAGCTGCAGCTGGACGATCACCGCTACTCGGTGCAGGCCCCGCTGTTTGTCCTCACCCCGCCCTCGGTGCCGCACGCATTTTTCACTGAATCGGACAGCGACGGGCACGTGCTGACGGTGCATGAAGATCTGATCTGGCCGCTGCTGGAAGTGCTCTACCCCGGCACCCGGGAGACCTTCGGGCTGCCGGGCATCTGCTTATCGCTGGCCGATAAACCCGATGAGCTGGCGGCGCTTTCTCATTACTGGCGGCTGATTGAACGCGAATCCACCGCCCAGCTTCCCGGGCGGGAGCACACCCTGGCGCTGCTGGCGCAGGCGGTGTTCACCCTGCTGCTGCGCAACGCAAAGCTCGACGATCACGAGGCCTACGGCATGCGCGGTGAACTGAAACTGTTCCAGCACTTTACTCAGCTGGTTGACGCGCACTTCCACCAGCACTGGACGGTACCGGAATATGCCAGCGAACTGCACCTCACCGAATCGCGGCTGACCGACATCTGCCGCCGTTTCGCCAACCGGCCGCCGAAACGGCTCATCTTCGACCGCCAGTTGCGCGAAGCCAGGCGGCTGCTGGTCTTCTCCGACAGCGCCGTGAATGAGATTGCCTGGCAGCTGGGATTCAAAGACCCGGCCTATTTCGCGCGGTTTTTTAATCGCTTAGTGGGGTGTTCGCCAAGCAAGTATCGGGCACAGAAAGTGCCGGTGTCGTGAATTTCCCAAGTGGCGCCGCGCTTACCGGGGCTACGGATTGTAGGCCGGGTAAGCGCTGCACCACCCGGCAAAACCCACCCCGATCACAAATCTCATAACTCTCTGAAAAGTACCCGTCGTTGACCTATTCGTCCCTTCACGTCTAGCCGCTCTCACGCTTCAATTAAACAACAAAAAGAACACATAAATTTAACAAACCTATTCCGATACGAGGTCCCTATGAAACCTGAAGATTTCCGCGCGAGCACCCAACGCCCGTTAACCGGCGAAGAGTATCTGAAAAGCCTGCAGGATGGTCGTGAGATCTATATCTACGGCGAGCGCGTGAAAGATGTGACCACCCATCCGGCGTTTCGCAATGCGGCGGCCTCGGTCGCACAGCTGTACGATGCGCTGCACAAACCTGACATGCAGGACACGCTCTGCTGGAACACCGATACCGGCAGCGGCGGTTACACCCATAAGTTCTTCCGCGTGGCGAAAAGTGCCAACGATCTGCGTCAGCAGCGCGATGCCATCGCCGAGTGGTCACGCCTGAGCTACGGCTGGATGGGGCGCACCCCGGATTACAAAGCGGCCTTTGGCTGTGCGCTGGGGGCGAACCCGGCGTTTTATGGTCAGTTCGAGCAGAACGCCCGCAACTGGTACACCCGTATTCAGGAGAGCGGTCTCTACTTTAACCACGCCATCGTCAACCCGCCGATCGATCGCCATAAACCGGCTGACGAAGTGAAAGATGTCTACATCAAGCTGGAGAAAGAGACCGACGCCGGGATCATCGTCAGCGGCGCGAAGGTGGTTGCCACCAACTCGGCGCTGACCCACTACAACATGATCGGTTTTGGCTCGGCGCAGGTGATGGGGGATAACCCCGACTTCGCCCTGATGTTTGTCGCCCCGATGGATGCCGAAGGGGTGAAGCTGATCTCCCGCGCCTCCTACGAGCTGGTAGCAGGCGCGACCGGCTCCCCTTACGACTACCCGCTCACCAGCCGCTTCGACGAGAACGATGCCATTCTGGTGATGGATAATGTGCTGATCCCATGGGAGAACGTACTGATCTACCGCGACTTTGACCGCTGCCGTCGCTGGACCATGGAAGGCGGCTTCGCCCGCATGTATCCGCTGCAGGCGTGCGTACGTCTGGCAGTGAAACTCGACTTCATCACCGGGCTGCTGAAAAAGTCGCTTGAATGTACCGGCACCGCCGAGTTCCGCGGCGTGCAGGCCGACCTCGGCGAAGTAGTGGCCTGGCGCAACATGTTCTGGGCGCTCAGCGACTCCATGTGCTCAGAAGCCACACCGTGGGTGAACGGCGCCTACCTGCCGGACCACGCGGCGCTGCAAACCTACCGCGTGATGGCGCCGATGGCCTACGCGAAGATCAAAAACATCATCGAGCGTAACGTCACCAGCGGTCTGATCTACCTGCCGTCCAGCGCCCGCGATCTGAACAATCCGGAGATCGACAAATACCTGGCGAAATATGTGCGTGGCTCCAACGGCATGGACCACGTGGAGCGCATCAAGATTTTAAAACTGATGTGGGATGCCATCGGCAGCGAGTTTGGCGGTCGTCATGAGCTGTACGAGATCAACTACTCCGGTAGCCAGGATGAAATCCGCCTGCAGTGCCTGCGCCAGGCGCAGACCTCCGGCAACATGGACAAAATGATGGCGATGGTCGACCGCTGTTTGTCTGAATATGACCAGAACGGCTGGACGGTTCCGCACCTGCACAATAACACCGATATCAACCTGCTGGACAAGCTGCTGAAATAAGGCAGCGGGAGCTCAAGATGCAACATGATGAACAACGTCTGCGTTTTCGCGACGCGATGGCCAGCCTCTCTGCGGCGGTCAATGTGATTACCACCGATGGTGAAGCCGGACGCTGCGGCATCACCGCTACCGCCGTCTGCTCGGTAACGGATACGCCCCCCTCGGTGATGGTGTGCCTGAATACCAGCAGCGCCATGAACCCGGTTTTTCAGGGTAACGGCAAGCTCTGTATTAATGTGCTCAATCACGAGCAGGAGCTAATGGCGCGCCACTTTGCCGGAATGACCGGCATGGCCATGGAGGAGCGGTTCACCCTCTCCTGCTGGCAGAAAGGCGTGCTGGCCCAGCCGGTATTAAAGGGGGCGCTGGCAAGTCTGGAAGGTGAGATTAGCCAGGTGCAGACCATCGGAACCCATCTGGTCTACCTGGTGGAGATCAAAAACATCCACCTGAGCCAGGAGGGACACGGGCTGATTTACTTTAAGCGCAGATTTCATCCGGTCTTAATCGAACAAGAAATAACCGTTTAATATTCTCTCCACGCCAGTTGCGACCGCAATTGGCGTTTTTTTATACTATTTAATTTCACTTAGAAATATTTACGAAAGTTATATTTCATAATTCATCCTATTTTTCCCATCCCCCACCAAAGTTAATAGTTGTGTGCTTTCGGATAATGCTTAGTGACAAAAACGAATGAAATTCCAATGACAGAAACCCTCTAATTATGTAATCTTCTGCGTACAAACATTTTAGTGAATAATAAAATCCATATTAGTTGTTTACTGAATAGTCCCCTTGTGACACTACAGTAAAAACTGCGCACATTTTAACCGGAATCGTCCATTTCCGTGCGGTAGCCTACTCTTTTTTTGGCGTTCCTTGCCTTAATTCTGCGTTTTTTGCTTTTCCTGCGCCTGCATGACACCTCAACTGCGTAGCTATTAAGCGCGGTTGATTACCATCGACATTTTATTTCGCCTTCCAGTTACTGATTTGTTGGAAAATATTGATCTATGAAGAACGCAACTCGCCTTCTGGTGATTTCGCTCGCCCTCATGCTGAGTGGCTGCGCATATTCACCGAAGCAGGTTGAAGCATCCCGACCACTTGTCAATCAGACTGCTTCGACCAACCTCCAGGCTATGGCAGCCAATCTGCAACAACCTTTGAACACCCTGCCGCAAGGCGCCGCGCTCAGCGCGAATGGCAATACCTGGATTCTGGGTCAGCGTTATGTCTCCGCCCTGGGGCTGGAATGCATAGAACTGCTGCGTAATCGCAGCTACAACCAGTCGCAGCGCGGTGTGACCTGTAAAAACGGTGATACCTGGTATCTGGTACCGCAGCTGGAACAGGCTTCCGCCAGTAACCTGCTTGCCGTGCAATAATTTTGAAGAGAAATGTTGTGAAGATAACGAATTTACGGCAATTGAGTGCCGTCCTGTTGCTGGCCTGCGTCTCCTGCGCATCTTTAGCCGCCCCCACCCAGCAAGAAGCCCAGGCTTTTGGGATGAACGCCCCGGCAGATAACGGCGATGGCCGACTGCAGCTTGGCGGCGAGCAGGCGATGAGCGGCCAGGCCAATACCTCCTCCACTACCGGTACTTTCGCGCAGCAAAACCGCCAGGGCATGTTACTGCCGGGCGAGTCCGACGTGCGTAAATTACTGCCGCAGTCCGAGTCCGGCCTTCCCCCTCCGTACGGTGCCAACCTGTTTGCCGGTGGTTATGAAACCGAGCGCAGCGACGGCTTAAACGATAATTATCTGATCGCTCCCGGCGATAAGCTGAATATCTGGATCTGGGGCGCGGTTAATTTCTCCAACGTGGTCACCGTTGATAATCAGGGCAATATTTTCATTCCTGATGTCGGGCCAATAAATGTCAAAAATGTGGCAGCGAGTAAAGTCAATAACTTAGTCACCAGCCATATCAGCGAAGTATTCACCAATAACGTAAATGTTTACGTTAATTTACTTACCGCGACGCCGGTCAGCGTATATGTCACCGGGCCAGTAATCCGCCCTGGGCAATATGCCGGACAATCTTCCGACAGCGTTTTATATTTCCTGAAACGCGCTGGCGGCATCGACTCCGATCGCGGAAGCTATCGTCACATTAAGGTGTTACGTCAGAACCGTGTGATCCAGCAGATCGACCTGTATGAGTTTATGCAGCAGGGCAAAATGCCGAAGCTGTCCCTCAAAGATCAGGACGTGATCCTGGTGGAACCGCAGGGGCCGATGATCAACGTGGCCGGTAAAGTGCGTAACCCGTTCCGCTTTGAGCTGAAGAACAGCACTGCGCTCGGCTCGGAACTGATCGATTACGCCCTGCCCCTCGCCAAAGTGAGCCACGTGGGCGTGATTGGCGATCGCTCCAACGGCCCGTTCTCGGTCTATATGCCATATAAAGATTTCGACCGCGTTCAGCTGAGCGACGGCGACAAGGTGCTGTTCAACGACGACATGCATGCGCAGGTGTACGACGTGCAGGTGATGGGCAGCTATCGCGGGCCATCTTACTTCACCGTGCGTAAAGAGACCCGTCTGCACGATCTGCTGAACCATATCCCGATTGATCCGAACATGGCGGATTACGGCTCGATCTACATTATGCGTAAGAGCGTGGCCGCGCGGCAGAAAGAGATGCTGGAAGACTCCCTTAACCGTCTGGAGCGCAGCGTGTTTACCGCGCCAGCTAATTCTGACGGTGAAGCCTCCATCCGAACCAAAGAAGCCGAGCTGGTGATGCGCTTTGTGGAAAAAGCCCGCAAGGTTCAGCCGCTGGGTAAAGTGGTGGTGGCGGATAAGGGCGTGATCGCCAACATCCTGCTGGAACAGGGCGACCAGATTGTGATCCCGAACAAAACCGACCTGATTCAGGTGGGTGGCGAAGTGATGATGCCGCAGGCGGTGGTCTACAACAAAAGCGCCAGTCTGGAAGACTACGTGGCCTGGGCGGGCGGCTATACCGACCGTGCGAACGACAAGCGCATTGCCGTGGTGCATGCCAACGGGCTGATGGAGTTTAAAGACGGCGGTGATGTTATGCCAGGCGATCAGATTCTGGTCATGCCGAAAGTGGACAGCAAAATGATGCAGTCCATCAAGGACATCACCCAGGTCATCTATCAGGTTGCCGTGGCGGCCAACGTGGTCCTGAACTAAACCTCAATGCGGGCTCGCCCCCTCGCGGGCTCGTTCTGTGATATCGGCCTTCTTATGCTTAAACCTGTTCTCAACCAAACGCCCCGCAGCTCGTTACAGGTGCTGAGGGATGTGACGTTTGGCCTGCTTATCCGTGAACTGAAAACGAGATTTGGGAGCTACCGGCTGGGGTATGCCTGGGCGCTGTTGGATCCGCTGTTGATGATTGGTCTGTTTAGCGCAATTTTTGGGATGCGCGGGCACAGTGGGTTTGGTGGCGCACCTGCACCACTTTTTATCACCGCGGGTTATTTGCCGTTCATCTTTTTTAAAAATGTGGTGAGCAAACTCCAGTCAGCGGTCAATGCTAACAAAGGTTTGTTCTGCTACCGCCAGGTGACGCCGTTTTCCACTTTTATCGCCCGTTTTATCCTTGAGACTATTGTTGGGATGATGGTCGGGGGCATCCTGATACTGGGATTATTATGGTTTGGGTTTGATGCCGTACCTGCTGACCCGCTGCAAGTCATTCTTATCTATATGCTGTTGATGATTTTTTCCTTTTCATTGGGCATCGTCTTTTGCATTACGGGCAACCTAGTTAACGAGGCTGAAAAATTCCTCGGATTGATAATGATGCCGTTAATGTTTATCTCCTGCGTTATGTATCCCCTCGCAAGCATCCCGCCACAGTATCAACACTGGTTTTTATGGAACCCGCTGGTACACGCCCTTGAGTTAATACGCTCTGGCTGGATCGCTGGCTACGCTAGCCCGAATGCCAGTTGGACGTATCTGTTCGGGGTGACGCTGATACTGCTAACCTTTGCTATGAGCAGTTATCGCCTGAGCCATCGCCGCCTAATTGCCAGCTAAGGGGATAACATGATTGTTCTGGATAACGTTTCCAAGTATTACCCCACTAAGTTTGGCCGAAATTATGTTTTGCGTGACGTAAGTATTACGCTTCCACGCGATCGCAATATCGGTATTTTGGGCGTCAACGGCGCGGGTAAATCCACCCTCTTACGTCTGCTGGGCGGCATGGATATGCCTAATAAGGGCAAAGTGACCCGCCATTGTCGCGTCTCGTGGCCCCTTGCTCTGAACGGAGGCTTTCAGGGAAGTATGACCGGGCGGGAAAATACCCGCTTTGTTTGCCGTATTCATGGCGTACGTGACACTCAGGCTATCGAGGAGTGGGTAAAAGAGTTCTCTGAAATCGGTCAGCATTTTGAACTGCCGATTAAGGGCTACTCCAGCGGTATGAGATCAAAATTCTCTTTTGCCGTGAGCATGGCCTTTGATTTCGAAATCTACCTGACCGACGAAATTATGTCAGTGGGTGATGCCCGCTTTAAGCAGAAATGTATTGATGTATTTAACCAAAAACGCGAGACCGCCAGCTTAATCATGGTATCGCACGATATGAAAAATTTACGTCAACAATGCGATATGGGGATTTTGCTGCGCAACAGCGCTCTTGAGGTGTTTGATAATATTGACGACGCCATCCGCATTTATCAGAATTTGTAAACAACCGATAAAATCATGACCCAACCAATTCGTTCCAATAAAGCATCAGGAATGATGCGTAAGCTGCGCAAGTTAAAAACCAAACCAAAACATTTTATCGTCGACTCCAGCGGGTTCCGACTTGCTCAGCGCTCATGGAAGCATAGCCTTAAGCTCGGCAGTTTTATGTGGGTAGTCGCCTGTTTTGCAGTCGCTGTTCTCTATTTTGGTTTAATTGCGTCAGATCGGTATGTGAGCCGGGCGCAATTAGTCATTAAACAAGCAGATCAAATAAAAATGTTGCCTGACGCACTGTCAATGCTGGGCATCGGTGGAAGCAATCATGAAGATGTATTGCTGGTTCAAGATTATCTTAACTCTCCAGATATGCTTGCAAAACTGGATAAAGAGTTGGGTCTGAAAGCACATTATCAAAGCCATGACATTGATTATTTTTCTCGCTTATCAGGTGATGTAAGCCAGGAGGATTTCCTTAAATATTACCGGAATCATCTGTCATTACGTCTCGATGACCTCTCGGGTGTGTTAACGGTTGAGCTGCAAGCATTTGATCCTGGTTATGGTCAACGCGTAGTAAACCTGATGCTTAAGGAATCAGAGGGTTTTATCAATAAACTCGGCCATCAGGTCGCGCTGGAACAACTGGCCTTTGTTGAAAAGGAAGTCGATCGTGCCTATCAGCGTGTTCAGGATGAAAAAGCGAAGGTTCTTGATTTCCAGAATAAACATAACCTGATTAGCCCTGAATCAACCAGTACTGCCCGTCTGGGTGTGGTCAGCCAGATCGAAAGCGAACTGGCAAGCCAGCAAGCGCAACTGAAACAATTGCAGAGTTATATGAAGGATACGGCTCCCGCTGTCATTTCTGTTAAGGCCAGAGCCGAGGCCTTAACTGAGCAGCTGGCGCAGGAAAAAGCCAGACTTACTGGTACCGATCAAGATGCAATGAACGAAGTAACCGCTCGCTATATGGATGTTCAAACGCAGGCAACTTTAGCGGCGGATCTTTATAAAAGCGGTCTTATCAGCCTGGAACAAGCTCGGGTTGAGGCGTACCGCAAGCTGAAACACTTGCTTGTGGTGAGCCAGCCTACCCTTGCTCAAGATGCTGAGTACCCTCGACGCCTCTATAACCTGGCAACCATCGGAGTACTGCTGTGTTTAATGTATGGGCTGATCGTGATGGGCCTTGCTACGCTGCGTGAGCACCAGGACTAACCCACCTTTAGAATAAAATTAATATCCTTATTTTCAATGTAGCTTATCCGAGAAATTAACATTATGAAAAACCAACAGACAGTGGATGTTCGCAGTTTTTATGATGAAGTTCCCTTTGATGGGGACATTACTGAAAGCATTAAACAGACATTAAAGCAACAGGGTGAGACGTTGCTGACTTTGTCGGAACAATTTAACAAAGCGCAATACAAGCTAGCCCTTTCTTTGATGCTTCAATGCAAGGGCCATGTCATTATCTGTGGTATGGGAAAATCCGGCCACGTAGGGCGTAAAATGTCTGCAACGCTTGCTTCCACCGGTACGCCTAGTTTTTTTGTACATCCTGCGGAAGCGTTTCATGGTGATCTGGGAATGATCACTTGTGATGATGTGGTTATTTTAATTTCAAATAGCGGCGAAACTGATGAGATTTTAAAACTCATCCCTTCACTGAAAAATTTTGGTAACCGTATTATCGCTATCACGGGCGGCTTACAATCCACGCTGGCTAAGAACGCTGATGCAGTATTAGAAATAAAAATGCAAAGTGAATCCTGCCCCAACAACTTAGCGCCTACTACCTCTACGACTTTGACTATGGCGATTGGTGATGCTTTGGCATCAGCACTGATAAGTAAACGCCGCTTTATGCCCAATGATTTTGCCCGGTTCCATCCTGGTGGTAGTTTAGGTCGCCGTTTGCTGACCCGTTTAAAAGATGTAATGAGTGAACGACTAACCAGAGTTCTTCCTGAAGCAGCCTTAAAAGACGTCATCGTTGATATGACTCAAGATCAACATGGCATCGCTCTCGTCATGAAAGACAGTAATTTGATAGGGGTTATTACTGATGGAGATCTGCGACGAGCTATGGCACGTAATGACTTTGATCTAAATACTTTTAAAGCACAAGACATCATGACACAAAGTCCTATAACCGCATCACAGCATTCAATGTTAAGTGATGCGGAAGAAATAATGAGACTACATCAAATTAAACAGCTCTTAGTAGTAGATGAAGGCAACACTCCAGTCGGAGTTGTAGAATTTTATAACTAGAACCTAAATGCTATAGGATAGTAAATAGCTTGGTATACGCATATAATAATTAGCTACTTCCTAGCAAAGAAAGTTCATAATCAATAGTAATAAACATCGATACATATTTACAATGCTTAGGCTTAATTCAATGCTATTTTTATAGCTTATATATAAGGAATTAAGTACTAAAAATTTTAATATGGATATGCATAGGTTTATTTAACCCCAATTTTTTCAAATCTTAACACACACTATGAAATACTATCTCGTAAGCCCTTTTTCAAATAAAAATAATGGTATAACTAACTATGTTAGCAGTGCCCATGATTTGTTGCTAAAAAATGGGATAGATGTTACTGTAATTGATAATCATGATAATTTGAAGCCTGTTGATTTAGAAAAAAAAATAGTCGATATTATTGGAAATACCGCATCAATTGTGGAAATACCCGATGCCTGGGGCTTATTTTATAACACTCCAACTTCTTTTATCAGGCATGTGAGATTACATGCTCCGTCGCTTTTATTACAAGAAATAAATGGTATTACGCAAAACAAACAACGTTTTAATAGGGAGTGCAATTCAGCACGCTCCGCAAATTTTGTAAGTTCTCCAAGTGTAGTAAATTCAAATGCATATAATTTAAAAAATATTGATTGCTATTCCTACCCTAATCCTATTCCATTTTCTTTTCAGGATTGTAGCCAAAAGGATATAGATATTATTTTTATTGGACGAGCAGATAATGTTAAAGGTATAGATTTATTTGCAAAAATACTTTCACACTTGCCTTCCAAAATTCGTGTAGTACTAATAGGTGTAACCGCTGAGCAATTTGAGTGCTTTAGATTAAAAGGTATTAAATGTAGTATAGAAATTTTAGGCTGGTTAAATAACGATGATAAACTTGAATATTTAAAAAGAGCTAAAGTTTGTGCAATAACCAGTCGTTTCGAAAGTTTCAGCCTTGTCGCAGCTGAAGCCATTAGCTGTCGTTGTCATGTAATAACTTGGGATGTCGGTGGATTTTCAGAGTGCTATCCAGAAGACTTGCTTTCATTAATTAATTATGAAGATATCATAAGTTACTCTGCCACTATTTTAGATAAGCTCGAAGCACCATTAATCAGTGAAGAAAAAATAAATCATTTTATCAATGAAAATAATGCAAAATATATTGAGGCAGTTAAAAGCATAATTACAGGAAAAATAATTAACAATAGTTTTAATTTTAATAACAAAAAATATACACCTACAAGGGAAAATATTAACAATATATATAAGCAAGCTGTTATAAATTATCTTGAAAATGGAATTAATACTTTTGGTTTTTCAATGATGAATGAACATGCTGAAGAGATGTGGGGCTCTCTTATCGGCAGTGTTATTAGCAACTATACATTCATATCGAGAAAACCACTTGGATATAATTCTAAATTTGATCATAGGTTCCCCATATCCCCTAATAATTTTAAAGTATATGACTGGCGTTTTAATACAAGGCAACTAATTGATGATTTTTCTAAATTAAATGATCCTGTTGTATTTGTCTTTAATGGAAATACCTCTGCTTTTGACGATTCAATAAAAGCTATAAAATTAACAGGTAACCCTCCTATCGTATATTCAGAACTAGGCTGGCTCCCACAAAAAAATAATATTTATTTCGATAGTACTGGTGCGAACTATAGAAGTAGCATCCGACACTCTTCCCTAGAAAAATTAACGCATAAATATAATTATAATTCAGATCAAGAAGTTCATGCATTCTCATTTAAAACTGTATTGCTTGCTTTACAGTTACCAGGTGATACTACTTTACAAAAAGAATCATACCCGCTTCAACTTCTACACCAAGATTTAATAGCACATATCAGAAGTATACTCCCCGCAGACATGAAATTAATAGTCAGGAAACACCCACGTGATCCTAATGACTACAATGTTGAATTTTTAGAAAATACAATTTATGATATCAATATCAATTCTCATGACACACTTAAGTCGGTTGACGCTCTAATAGCGGTTAATTCAACTATAATAATAGAAGCATTATCATATCCTATTAATATATATTCACTTGGATATGGTCTATTTGAGAACAAAGGAATTGTTACAGAGTGTCATAGAGATAAAGATGAACTTCAAGAAAAATGGCTTAACTATATTGAATTTAACAGAGAAAGAAGACAAGAATTCTTAAGATTCTTGAGAGAACGGCAATTTTCTGTTTCTGATTTTTATCAAGATAAAGATATACAGAAACAAGCTCTATCTCTTTACCCTATTGTCGAGTCAATAATGAATATATCCCCTTCAAGCTCACCAGTTATTCTTGCTAAGCCTACTATATCCAAAACTGATACAAAGGAAACAAAGAAGTTAAATGCTTTGGTGAAAACAAAGAATAAGTTCAGAAAACTAGTACGAACGCCCAAAAAATTCACTCAAGATTTCGCTATCAAAAATCATAAAAAATTAACCAAAGTACTTAGCATCAGTCCCAAAGCCAACGCTTGGCTATTCTCTGGCTTAATTAAACCATTGGTTTCAAAAAAGATCATTGGTTTTGAGTTAGATAAAACATACAAAACCATAAGACATATTGAAAAATATATTCCAGAAATAGCTTACTTATACTATAGAACAAAATGGATATACTTTGGCGTAAACAAAGATATGATTAAGTTTGCGAAGAGCGCTAGCGTGAAACATCTCAGTGATGCTATGAAGTTTGATATCGCGTCTATACTTTGTGAGAGTGGGAATTACAATGACGCAATTAGCATCGCCAAGTCATGTTTAAATAAACAGCCCGATATTTTTAGAAAAAAACAATACTTAAGGCTGGCAACATTGATCTATAATGATAAGAACTACCTTAGTTCTTTACCACAAGATGAAATGACATACATTACTGAACTGAATAACTGTTTTTTCCATATACTAAACAGTAGAAATAAAATTGAAACACTGATCAAAAATAGTAAATCAAATATAAAAACAATCGGCAACTCTCCCAATCAACGAGGTATCAAAAAAGGCAAAGCTATAAACAATGCTGGCTTGGTAATTAGATTTAATAGTTTTGATACATCATTAAATAGAAGGGCTGATGTTGGCGTTAAAACCGATATTTGGGTCAAATCTCCATCATTCGAAGAAGTAGAAAGAAAATCTTTGTCATCGATAAAATCTGTTATTATTACGGGGACAAATCATCTAGATCGTTCTCCTTCAGCTTACGACTTTTTTTACGATTTTTATAAAAATAAAATCCCTGCAACAAATGTTCCTCAAGATATATATCAAACTTTGAGTAGAAAGATTTCATCTCCACCTAGTGGTGGTATACAGGTTTTATTTTGGCTTAAAGAACTTAATGGCCGCATAAATTCAGCAAATATATATGGCTTTAGTTTGGATAAAAAAAATGCGTTAAAAGGGCCTAATGGAGAAGTTAATCAAAAAGCAAAATACTCTCATAATTGGGATAAAGAAATTGAAATAATAAAAAAAGAATGCTTATGGTAATTATTTATGACTAACCCTTATGTACTGCAGGTTGATAAAAATTCTGACAATAATGTTTTTGCGTTTTCTGCAATTAACATTCCTTCAGGCCAATTTCAGTTTTATAAATTGCTTTCCGAAACCGATGCTAATCTGACACTAATAAATTCTAAAGATAATGATTGGTATCAACGCGGAATTCCCGGCATCCATGAGAATATCCAAAATTGTGTTAAATTTTTGCTTGATAAAAATAAAGGTAATGGCCAAACAATTTGTATCGGTAGTTCTATGGGAGGATATGGTGCGGGTTTATATGGGGCAAAAAGCAGCGCAAATATAGTTATTATTTTTGGTGCCGAATTTAAACTTGGCCTTCCTTTTAGCCGCAGTAAATTACATATGCCTTCCGATATATCTTACAGATACGAAGATTTATCAAAAGTAATAAATGAGAGCGGAGACCAAACTCAATATCATATTTTTGTTGGCGATGCCGATATAATTGACATTTACAATGCAACTTTTTTATCCGACGCCCCAAATATTAAAATTTACAACATTAAAAACTCTAATCATAATGTCACAAAGTTTATTAGTGACAATGTGATAAATATAAATGAATTAGTTAATTTATTATCTAACGATCCCCTTACTTTTGATAAGAAAATATCTACGCACATTTCTTATGATATTCTCCATCATGAAAAATTCATATGTGCTTTATATAATGCTTATGTTTCTTTGAGAATGAGGGATTTTGACAATGCACATGAAATCTTAAAATCAATAAGTTCGCCTTTCGCACACACTATGACCTGCTCCCCGTTGATTAGTACACCCCGATGTTAGTAATGTCTTCATAAGCCACATGAGGACATCCCCATGAAGAAGCGTTTTTCCGACGAACAGATCATCAGTATTCTCCGCGAAGCCGAAGCTGGGGTACCCGCCCGTGAACTCTGCCGCAAGCATGCCATTTCCGATGCCACGTTTTACACCTGGCGTAAGAAGTATGGCGGTATGGAGGTGCCTGAAGTTAAGCGCCTGAAGTCGCTTGAGGAAGAGAACGCCAGACTCAAGAAGCTGCTTGCCGAAGCCATGCTGGATAAAGAGGCGCTTCAGGTGGCTCTTGGGCGAAAGTACTGACGACAGACCAGAAGCGGGAAGCCGTGATGTTGATGTGTGATGCGACCGGTCTGTCGCAACGTCGTGCCTGCAGGCTTACAGGTTTATCCCTGTCGACCTGCCGCTATGAGGCTCACCGTCCGGCTGCTGATGCGCATTTATCAGGGCGCATCACTGAGCTGGCACTGGAGCGCAGGCGTTTTGGCTACCGTCGTATTTGGCAGTTGCTGCGCCGTGAAGGGCTTCATGTTAATCATAAGCGCGTGTACCGGCTTTATCACCTCAGTGGCCTGGGCGTAAAACGCAGAAGACGTCGTAAAGGGCTGGCAACAGAACGTCTGCCGCTGCTCCGTCCGGCGGCGCCCAATCTGACCTGGTCGATGGATTTCGTCATGGACGCACTTTCCACCGGTCGCAGGATCAAGTGTCTTACCTGCGTCGATGATTTCACAAAGGAATGCCTGACGGTCACTGTTGCCTTTGGGATTTCAGGCGTTCAGGTCACGCGTATTCTGGACAGCATTGCACTGTTTCGAGGCTATCCGGCGACGATAAGAACTGACCAGGGGCCGGAGTTCACTTGCCGTGCACTGGATCAATGGGCCTTTGAGCATGGTGTTGAGTTGCGCTTAATCCAGCCGGGCAAGCCAACGCAGAACGGATTTATTGAGAGCTTTAACGGACGATTTCGCGATGAATGTTTGAATGAGCACTGGTTCAGCGATATCGTTCATGCCAGGAAAATTATTAATGACTGGCGGCAGGATTATAACGAATGCCGCCCGCACTCCACGCTGAATTATCAGACACCGTCTGAATTTGCAGCGGGCTGGAGAAAGGGTCATTCTGAGAATGAAGATTCCGACGTTACTAACTGAGTGTTGTATCTAATCGTGGGGGCAGGTCAACTAATAGCTTATATAATTTATATTATGGGATGATCCTAACCAGATTAAAACTACCAGCAAAAGCTTTACCTTATCTGAATCGTTCCATTCAAAACAACGCTTATAATCGTGATGCTTTTTTTGAATTAGGAATGGCTTACAATCATGTTGGAAAACCTGAAAAATCAATTCATTACTACTCTGAATGTCTAAAAATAGACTCTTCTTATGCACCAGCGCATCATCATCTAGGTTTGATATATAAACAAGACAATGATTTTAAGCTTGCAGAAGCTCATCTTAAATGTGCTTATGAATTAGAAAAGAATGAGAGATATAAAAAAGAACTTATTGATTTATATCAGCTAGTTATTAAAATAACTTCTGAAAAAATTAAAGACATATCTTTATAATCATCAAAGGAAAGTTAATCGTGTTTCTTATAGCAGGACCTTGCGTCATTGAATCCGAACAACTCGTAATGGATGTTGCCGGACGCATTAAAGAAATCACCGACAAATTGGGTATGGATTACATCTTCAAATCCAGTTTTGACAAAGCTAACCGTAGCTCCACCGACAGCTTCCGTGGCCCAGGTATGGAACGCGGTCTGCAAATTTTGCAAAAGGTGAAGGAGACCTATGGCTTACGTGTACTAACCGATGTGCACGAAGACACGCCAGTTGAAGAAGTGGCTTCAGTGGTTGATGTTCTGCAAACTCCAGCCTTCCTGGTACGTCAGACCAATTTCATTCAGCGTGTCGCTCGTTGTGGCAAGCCTGTAAACATCAAGAAAGGTCAGTTCCAGGCGCCGTGGGATATGGAGCAGGTCGTTAAGAAATGCCATGAAGTAGGCAACCAAGATATCTGGCTGTGCGACCGTGGCACGTCCTTCGGTTACAACACCCTGATCTCTGATATGCGCGGCCTGCCGGTTATGCGTCGTACCGGCTGTAAAGTGGTCTTTGATGCAACACACTCTGTACAACAACCAGGTGGACAGGGTGCTACCAGTGGCGGCCAGCGTGAATTTGTCCCGGTTCTGGCCCGTGCTGCCGTGGCGGTCGGTGTGGATGGCCTCTTTATGGAAACGCATCCAGAGCCAGCAAAAGCATTGAGTGATGGTCCTAACATGCTGCCTCTCACTGTGATGGAAGAGATGCTTACCCTATTAGCAGAAATCGATCACGTTACTCGCTCCCACCGTTTCCTCGAAGATACATTGGTTTAATTACCTTTCCTTCGAAATCCAAGAAAAAGGCGTATTACGTAATACGCCTTTGCTTTATCCGCCCTGCCGATAAATTTATGGACTTTTTTATGTCTTACAAAATCGTGATTCCAGCCCGTTATGGTTCCAGTCGTTTACCAGGCAAGCCCCTGGCCCTGATTAATGGTCGTCCTATGGTTTGGCATGTCTGGCAACGAGCACTGGAAACCGGAATCCCGTCCGTGGATATCTGGGTTGCAACCGATGACCAACGCATCTATGACGCAGCTACGGCTTTCGGTGCCAATGTGGTAATGACTGATGTTAATCACAGTTGTGGTACAGACAGGCTTGCTGAAGTCGCTAAGCTACAAAGCTGGGCTGACAACGAGATTGTGGTCAATGTTCAGGGCGACGAACCCTTGCTTCCCGCTCATCTGATCCAGTTGGCGGCTGATACTTTAGCGGCTGACAGGGAAAGTGGGATTGCCACACTGGCATGCCCTATTGTGGATTTCGAACAAGTCATGGCTCCCCAATGCGTCAAAGTAGTAACAAACGCTGCAGGCCAGGCACTCTATTTTTCTCGCGCACCAATTCCATGGGATCGGGACAAATTCGCCCAGTTGCAAAGCACTAATGCAGAAGTCGCCCTTACCAGCACAACCACGAGCTGGTTACGTCACATCGGTTTATACGCTTATAAAGTCAGTACCCTCATGTCTCTCAGCGATCTGCCAGTCTCCCCTGTAGAACAACTGGAGTCACTGGAGCAACTTAGAGCACTCTGGCATGGCATTAAGATTGCCGTTGCTCGTGTCGAGCAAGCGCCTCCACATGGGGTTGATACTCCAGAAGATTTGGTTCGGATTCAGAGACATTTCGAGTCTGAGGTTGCAACAGCATAATGACGGTTTGGGTCAGCAGCAAAGGAGTGTATTCCCGTCGCCATCAGATTGCCCCGCTTCTTGGGCAGAATATTGAGCACTATTCGTCCCGCTCGCATGCGGAACCAGGAGACCTGTTTGCTGGCTGGGGCCAAAAAGCTAATACCCGCCAAATCAAACAAAAAGCCCAGCAACTCGGGCTGCCGTACTGGCAGCTTGAGGATGGCTTTATCGGGTATATTGGCCATCCCGCCCGGGGGGGCAAGGCCGTCTCCCTGATCGCCGATCCTGTGGGAATTTACTACGATGCCCGACAGCCGAGCCGCCTTGAAGAGCTGATCGCGACCCCCTGCGATGACAGCATGCTGGCGCGTGCCGAAGCGCTCATAGCTGAACTACTGCGTCTCGGCATCACCAAGTACAACTGCTATACCGCAGGCAGCGGCCTGCCGGATACGCTGGCGGCCCGCCTGCATAGCGACCCGCGCCCTAAAGTGCTGCTGATTGACCAGGTGGCGGGGGATCTCTCCATCCCGGGTGCGCTGGCAAGCGAAGACGATTTTGTCGCAATGGTGGCGGCGGCCCGCCGTAACCACCCCGATGCCCGCCTGCTGCTGCGCACTCATCCGGATACCCGGCTGGGTAAAAAAAGCGGCGTGCTGGCGCGGCTGGCGCTGGACGACGTGGAGGTGGTGGCCGAACACTGCCATCCCCACGCCCTGCTGAACAGCGTAGAGGCGGTTTATACCGTCTCCTCCCAGATGGGCTTTGAAGCGCTGCTGCTCGGGAAAGCGGTCCACTGCTTCGGCATGCCGTTTTACGCGGGCTGGGGGCTGACCCACGACAGCAAAACCTGCCCGCGCCGTCAGGGGCCGATCGCCCTGCCCCAGCTGGTGGCGGCGGCGCTGATCCTCTACCCGCGCTATCTGGACCCGATCCTGGGCCAGCGCTGCGAAGTGGAACAGGTGCTCGACATTATTGCCGGTCAGCAGAATCCCACCCCACGCTATCGCCGTCTCTATATGGTGGGCTTCTCGCTGTGGAAGCGCGCCTTTATGCGCGCCTTCTGCCAGCCGCTGGCCGAAGAGCTGCACTTTGTGCGCAAGCTGCCTGAAACGCTGGCTGCCGACGAACAGGTGCTGGTCTGGGGCAGCCGCCATCCTGAACTTAAAAGCGCCATCCGGGTGGAAGATGGTTTTATCCGCTCCCGGGGGTTGGGCTCGAACCTGTGCCGCCCCTCGTCGCTCTCCATCGACCCGGTAGGGATCTACTTCGACAGTCGCCGTCCAAGCAGACTGGAGCAGTTGCTTAATCAGCATGAGCTTACTGACCAGGAGCTGGCTCGCGGCGAGACGCTGGTGGATCTGCTCCGCCAGCATGGGGTGAGCAAATATAACGTTGGCACCGTCAAACCGTTCACCCCACCTGCTGATGGCCGTTCGCTGGTGCTGGTGGTGGGCCAGGTGGATGGCGATGCCTCGATCCTCACCGGCAGCCCGGTGATCCGCAGCAACGAAGCGCTGCTGTGGGCGGTACGGGACGCCAGACCGGAGGCGCACATCCTCTTTAAACCGCACCCGGACGTGGTGGCGGGCAACCGGGCCGGGGCTATCTCTGCAGAATGTCTGGCCCACTGCGTCGACAGCCAGGTGCTGGATCTCGGCCTGACCAGTCTCTATCCCCATGTGGATGAGCTGCACACCATGACGTCGCTGAGCGGCTTTGAAGCGCTGGTGCAGGGGGTGAAGGTCACCACCTGGGGCCAGCCGTTCTACAGCGGCTGGGGACTGACCGAAGACAGGCATCCTGCCCCGCGTCGTCAGCGCCCTCTGCCACTGGCGGCGCTGGTCTACCTGACTCTGGTGGCCTATCCGCGCTATATCGACTGGCAGAGCGGGCTGTGGATGAGCCCGGAGCAGTTGATCCGCCAGCTGGCCGCGCAGGGTAACTCCTCATCGCAAAAAGCCAGCCGCTGGCAGCGCTGGCAGTTAAAACTGAGCTATCTGGCGCAGACGCTTCGCTAGCGAACGATTTCTCCTGATGTATTAAAGAAAAGCGGTCATCAAGCCGTTAATCACCTGTCTCATCAACGGAACGGATCTGGGAAAAGAAATGGAAGAGCAAGCCATACGCCATTTATTAAATGGCCGCCGATATCTTTTATTACAAGGACCGATGGGCCCCTGCTTTGCACGTCTGGCGACCTGGCTGCAGCACAGCCACCGCGAAGTGAAGCAGGTCTGCTTTAATGCCGGAGACGCCTGGTATGCCGCAAAAGAGACGTCGCTGCACTACACCGGCCCGGTGAAAAATTTTGCCTTCTGGCTGCGCGATCTGCACAAAGAGTACGCCTTCGACACCATCGTCTGTTTCGGGGATTGCCGCCCGATGCATGTCGAAGCGAAGAAGTGGGCGCGCTGCAAAGCCATCGACTTTCTCGCCTTTGAGGAGGGGTATTTCCGGCCATTTTATATCACCCTGGAAAAAGGCGGCGTGAACGCCTTCTCCTCAATGCCCATCGATGCGAAATACTATCGCGAGCAGCCGCTGCCGGAGCTGAAAACCCCGACGCCGTGGAAGCCCAGCGCCTTTAACCGTGCCGCCCACGCCATGCTTTATTACGCGGCGGGCTGGTTTGGTCGCCATCGCTATCGCGGCTACCGCCACCACAAGTCATTCTCCCCGTGGTATGAGATGCACTGCTGGGTCCGTGCCGGCCGTCGTAAGCTGTGGTATCGCTGGAAGCAGCGCCACATGCTGAGCCATATCACCGAAACGCTGGACAACGCGTACTACCTGGCGATTTTGCAGGTCTACAACGACAGCCAGATCATTCACCACAGCCCGTATAAAGATGTGCGTGACTATATCGAAACCGTGATCCGCTCCTTTGCCCGCCATGCGCCGAAAGAACTCCATCTGGTGTTCAAGCATCATCCGATGGATCGTGGTCACCGCTATTATGGCGTGCTGATTAATACGCTGTGCGAGAAGTACGGCATTACGACTGACCGGGTGATCTATATCCACGATCTCTCCCTGCCCGCCCTGCTGACCCACACCCGTGGAGTGATCACCGTTAACAGCACTGCGGGGCTGTCGGCGCTGATCCACAACAAGCCGCTCAAGGTGATGGGCAAAGCGCTGTATGACATCGAAGGCTTAACCTGGCAGGGGCCGTTGAACCAGTTCTGGCAAACGGATTTCGCGCCTGACAAACAGCTTTTCCACCGTTTTCGTACCCACCTGCTCTACAACACGCAGATCAACGCCGTGTTTTACGGTAAGTCCGACTGGCTTAACGTCCCGACCGAACTCCCCCTGCCGGATTCTATTACCGATTCCGAACTCGAACGCTAATTCACCACTCCGCCGGGGAGATTGCCCCGGCGGATCCGATCTGCCCCTCGCTTTTATCCCCTCGTTGTAAAAATAACTAATGTTTATCCCTAATCTGGCCGTTATAACCTAAGACAAATTTTCACGCCGTTTTTTGCACTGACATATTTTGTCAGCCCGCACCGGCGTAATTCACAGCAATGTTTTAGATCACGGGAAAGCTATATGACAATTCCGACCAGGAGTCGCTCGGCTGAAAGGTTGGTAGATATTCTGCTGGAGCTTCATTTACACGGCGTGGTTAACCGCCAGGCATTGATGCATAAATTTAATATTACTGAGCGCACCGTCTATCGCGATCTGAATGCACTCTCGCCGATTGTAGAGTACACCGGAAACGGGCTGTACCGGCTTATTCATTCCCCGCAGGGACACACCGGCCCGGGGCTGCATCACGTCATTGCTAACTTCCTGAATGTGGATGACTATTTTCCTGATAAAGGCCGTGAATTCTGGCAGAAACTGGAGTCACGGGTAGAGGAAAACCATATTATGATCCTCGGTAACGAGGCCGAGCGAAAAGAAAAATGGGATATTCACGCGCAGCTTGCGGCCTTTGAGAAGGCGATTAAGGGCCAGCAGATTTGCCAGATCCTCTATAAAGGAAAATCGCGGCAGGTTAACCCTTATAAAGTAATTAACAAAAAAAATATATGGTATTTACAAGCCACCGAAGGCGGCAGATTGAAATCGTTTTCTTTAAGCCTTATTCAGTGGCTGGATATTCGCAGCGAAACCTTCACGCCAGATAACGACACCCTCGAATTACTGGAAAAAAATCCCGACCCGTGGGTCAGCGAAGAGACATTCGAAGTGGATGTGCTTATTCCCACCACCATTGCGCACTATTTTAAACGCCGCGATCTGCTGCCCGGCCAGGAAATTCTGGCGGAAGATAAAAACGGCATCACCCTGCGCTGCCATGCCGCACATGAAAACCAGATCCTGCCGCTGCTCTTCTACTGGCTGCCTAACATCGAGGTGCTGGAACCGGCATGGCTGAAGCAGAAATTTGTTGCCACTCTGGAGAACTATCTGGCGGACGTGGAGTGATCCGCCCCTGACATCGTGATCCCCTTCACACAATTTCCTCCTCTGACGGCGAGCCTGAACCACTCGCCCTCGCAGTTGACCGCTCATCCCGCCATACAACCACTCACCGATTTACCTTCCTTTACACGCGCAAGGCTCTGGCAAGATCGCCGTAGCATTAATCACTCTCTCTACAGCGAACCCTGACGCTTTTTTCATCTAAAAACCAGGTCTTATTATGGATATCAAAAAACTACTTAAGCACGTCCCCTGGCTGCTGCTTGGGATACTCGGGGCATGTTGCCTTGCCGTCGTCGCCCTGCGTCGCGGCGAGCACATCAGCGCCCTGTGGATCGTCGTGGCCTCCGTGTCGGTCTATCTGGTGGCGTACCGCTACTACAGCCTCTACATCGCGCAAAAGGTCATGAAGCTCGACCCGACGCGCGCCACCCCGGCGGTCATTAACAATGACGGCCTGAACTACGTGCCAACCAACCGCTACGTGCTGTTTGGCCACCACTTTGCGGCCATCGCAGGCGCGGGTCCGCTGGTTGGGCCGGTCCTTGCGGCGCAGATGGGCTACCTGCCGGGTACCCTGTGGCTGCTGGCGGGCGTGGTGCTGGCGGGTGCGGTGCAGGACTTTATGGTGCTGTTTATCTCTTCTCGCCGTAACGGCGCCTCTCTGGGTGAGATGATCAAAGAAGAGATGGGCCGCGTTCCAGGCACCATCGCTCTGTTCGGCTGCTTCCTGATCATGATCATCATCCTTGCGGTGCTGGCGCTGATCGTGGTGAAAGCGCTGGCGGAAAGTCCGTGGGGCGTCTTTACCGTCTGCTCTACCGTGCCGATTGCGCTGTTCATGGGGATCTACATGCGATTCCTGCGTCCGGGCCGCGTGGGTGAAGTGTCAGTGATTGGTATTGTGCTGCTGGTAGCCTCCATTTACTTTGGCGGCGTGATTGCCCACGACCCGTACTGGGGCCCGGCGCTGACCTTTAAAGACACCACCATCACCTTTGCGCTGATTGGTTACGCCTTTATCTCCGCCCTGCTGCCGGTATGGCTGATTCTGGCGCCGCGCGATTACCTGGCGACCTTCCTGAAAATCGGCGTCATCGTCGGTCTGGCGATCGGCATTGTGATCATCAACCCTGAGCTGAAAATGCCTGCGGTGACCCAATACATCGACGGTACCGGTCCACTGTGGAAAGGCGCGCTGTTCCCGTTCCTGTTTATCACCATTGCCTGTGGTGCGGTCTCTGGCTTCCACGCCCTGATCGCCTCCGGTACTACGCCAAAACTGCTGGCGAACGAAACCGACGCGCGCTTTATCGGTTACGGCGCGATGCTGATGGAATCTTTCGTGGCGGTCATGGCCCTGGTGGCGGCCTCCATCATCGAGCCGGGTCTCTACTTCGCGATGAACACCCCACCAGCGGGCCTGGGCATTACCATGCCGAACCTGCATGAGATGGGCGGTGACAACGCAGCGCTGATCATGGCGCAGCTGAAAGACGTAAGCGCCCACGCGGCGGCGACCGTCAGCTCCTGGGGCTTTGTGATCTCTCCTGAGCAGATCATGCAGACGGCCAAAGACATCGGTGAACCGTCTGTTCTGAACCGTGCCGGTGGCGCACCAACCCTGGCGGTAGGTATCGCCCACGTGTTCCACAAAGTGCTGCCATGGGCAGACATGGGCTTCTGGTACCACTTCGGTATTCTGTTCGAAGCGCTGTTCATCCTCACCGCGCTGGACGCCGGTACCCGTGCAGGCCGCTTTATGCTCCAGGATCTGCTGGGCAACTTCGTGCCGTTCCTGAAGAAAACCGACTCGCTGGTAGCGGGCGTACTGGGAACCGCGGGTTGCGTAGGTCTGTGGGGTTATCTGCTGTATCAGGGCGTAGTCGACCCACTGGGCGGCGTGAAGAGCCTGTGGCCGCTGTTCGGTATCTCTAACCAGATGCTGGCGGCTGTTGCCCTGGTGCTCGGCACCGTGGTACTGGTGAAGATGAAGCGCACCAAATACATCTGGGTGACCGTGGTTCCTGCTCTGTGGCTGCTGCTCTGCACCACCTGGGCGCTGGGTCTGAAACTGTTCAGCTCCAACCCGCAGCTGGAAGGCTTCTTCTTTATGGCTAACCAGTACAAAGAGAAGATTGCCGCAGGCGGCAATGAGCTGACTGCCCAGCAGATTGCCAACATGAACCATATCGTGGTGAACAACTACACCAACGCGGGTCTGAGCATTCTGTTCCTGGTGGTGGTCTACAGCATCATCTTCTACGGCATCAAAACCTGGATGAAAGTGCGTAACGCCGAGGGTCGTACCGATAAAGAGACGCCGTACGTACCGGTGCCGGAAGGCGGCGTGAAGACCTCTTCACACCATTAAGTCAGTAACCTCTATATAGGCCCGGATCGCTGCGCGCTACCGGGCTTTTTCTATCTGGATGGCACAATGTTTGGTAACTTAGGCGAAGCAAAAAAATACCTCGGTCAGGCGGCGAAAATGCTGATTGGCATTCCGGACTATGACAACTACGTTGAGCATATGAAGACCAACCATCCGGATAAGCCGTACATGACCTACAACGAATTCTTCCGCGAGCGTCAGGAAGCGCGCTACGGCGGAGGAGGAGAAGGCGGCGTACGCTGCTGCTGAAGGAGAAACCATGACACCGATTGCAGTTACCCTACTCACCGGCTTTCTCGGCGCGGGCAAAACCACCCTGCTGCGTCACATCCTCAACGAACAGCACGGCTTTAAAATCGCCGTTATCGAAAACGAGTTCGGTGAAGTCTCGGTGGACGACCAGCTCATTGGCGATCGCGCCACCCAGATCAAAACCCTGACCAACGGCTGCATCTGCTGCACCCGCTCCAACGAACTCGAAGATGCCCTGCTCGACCTGCTCGACAGCCGCGATCGCGGTGAGATCGACTTCGACCGCCTGGTGATTGAATGCACCGGCATGGCCGACCCCGGCCCGATTATTCAGACCTTTTTCTCCCATGAGATCCTCTGCCAGCGCTATCTGCTGGATGGTGTGATCGCCCTGGTCGATGCGGTCCACGCTGACGAGCAGATGAACCAGTTCACTATCGCCCAGTCGCAGGTGGGCTACGCCGACCGCATCCTGCTGACCAAAACCGATGTGGCGGGCGAGAGTGAAAAACTGCGCGAGCGCCTGATGCGCATCAATTCCCGGGCCCCTATCTATACCGTCACCCATGGCGATATCGACCTGTCTCAGCTGTTCAACACCAATGGCTTTATGCTGGAAGAGAATATCACCGCTAAACCGCGCTTCCACTTTATGGCGGACAAGCAGAACGACGTGGCGTCGATTGTGGTGGAGCTGGATTACCCGGTGGATATCAGCGAAGTCTCCCGGGTAATGGAGAACCTGCTGCTGTCGTTTGCCGACAAACTGCTGCGCTACAAAGGGATGCTGTGGATCGATGGCGAACCGAACCGCCTGCTGTTCCAGGGCGTGCAGCGCCTCTACAGCGCCGACTGGGATCGCCCCTGGGGCGACGAGCAGCCGCACAGCGTGATGGTGTTTATTGGCATTGAACTACCAGAAGAAGAGATTCGCGCAGGGTTTGCGGGATTGCGGAAGTAACGCCTGATGGCGCTTCGCTTACAGGCCTACGGGACAGGTAGCCCCGGCAAGCGCAGCGCCGCCGGGGAGGTGGCTACTCAAACAGCTCCGCATGTGTCCCCAGGTCGGTAAACACCACCAAATGCTTTTTATCATCGACGCGATAAATGAGAAGATAATCCCCCCAATATGCAGTTCCCGAAATCCTTGCATATCACCAGTCAGGGCGTGGTCGCTGTACTCGGCGGGAATGGGATTGCCGGAAAGCACTAACGACATGATCGCTGCTGTATCGTGCATATCTCTCCGGCCTGCTTTGTTGTAGCGTTCCCATGCCTTAACAAAGGTTTTGGTGTAATCAGATCGGAACGGTAGCGGGGCGCGTTTACTCTTTCCCATTCTTTAAGCTCTCCATGAGCTGTTCAACACCATCGAAGCGTCCGTTCTGGTGTGTGGAAATCTCTTCGGCTTCGCGCATCGCATTGCGTAACCGTGTAGTAGGTTTGCGGGTTACCTCAAAAGGAATCCCTTCATTTTTAACAATCTGTTCTGCAAACAGGCGTATCGCCGTGCTCCAGTTAAGGCCACAGCTTTCAAGCACATCGCCCGCGCGAGCTTTCAGTTCACTGTCAATACGTGATCGAATAACGGAATCTATAGCTCCTCCTAATTTTCGTAGCTACATTGTAGCCACAAAAACGGTGGTTTGCACTTTTTCTGAGCGTCTGGCAGAAATGGAATTAATGTTGGTGGGAATGGGAAATGCAGTAGCTTACCGTTGAAAATGTAAATCCACGTTTTTATCTGTTACTTCAGAAACATTTTCGGAAATTATAAGAAACTCAATTAATACTTAACTAATTACTTTTCCCGCCCCGTTCAGTTTCTGTTTAGGCGCTAATCTAAACCTCCGCTCAACGTGAAAAATTTAACGATTGACCCGGCACCATTTACACCTTTCGCTCACATCATCTGAACAAATCCCACACAAAAACAGCATAAAACCGCGCGCCTGAGCACATTTGCAGCCGTAAACCTCGCCTGTTAGGGTGTGCGCAGACAAATTAGATGACGAGGCATAAAACATGAAAAAGCTTAATATCTTCATCCTTGCTGCACTGACCGCGATTTCCGGCTCCGCAATGGCCATGGGCGGCAGCATTGAGCAGAGCAAAAACTTCACCAATCTGAACATTGAGATGGGTAAATCCTCCTCAGGTCTGTATGCCGAAGGTAACTGGCTGAAAAACACCGATGACGGCACCCAGACCGGCGGTGTTGGTGCGGGTTATAACCTGGAAGTAGGGCCGGTGATGCTTAATGCCGGTGCGAAAGCCATCTATCTCGGGCCGAAAAAAGGCGATAACGGCGTGGCATTCCCTATCGGTGGCGGCGTCAACCTGGCCCTGACCGACAGCATCCACGTTTATGGTGAAGGCTATGTCGCGCCGGAAGGACTGAACAACAGCGTGAAAAACTACGTTGAAGCCAACGGCGGCGTGAGCTGGACGCCGGTTACCCCCGTTACCCTGAAGGTGGGTTACCGTCACGTCAGCGTTGACGGCAAAGATGGCCGTCCGGGCCACACCCTGATTGACGGCGCCTACGTTGGCGGCGGCGTCACCTTCTGATAAAACCAGGCCGAAGCATAAAAAAGGCGGCATCCGCTGCCGCCTTTGTACCGGTAAAGACTTTTACCGGCGAATCACCACCAGCTTCTGGTTCACAAACTCTTTGATCCCCAGATCCGACAGCTCACGCCCGTAACCGGAACGCTTCACCCCGCCAAACGGCAGCTCTGCTGCGGTATCGGTGAGCCAGTTGATCCACACCATCCCGGTTTCGATCTTCGAGGCCATCTTTTTGGCACGATCGGTATCTTTACTGAAGATCGCGCCGCCCAGACCGTAGTGCGAGTCGTTGGCGAGCTTCACCGCCTCCTCGTCATTTTTCACCACATAAATCTGCGCCACCGGGCCGAAGAATTCTTCGAAGTACGCCGGGTTATCGCGGGTGATATTGGTCAGGATGGTCGGCTCAAAGAAGCTGCCCTCGCGCTGCACCGGTTTGCCGCCGTAATGCAGGTTGGCGCCATTTTTCACCGCCTCATCGACCTGCTTTGTCAGGGTTTCCAGCGCGTCTTTAGAGGAGAGCGGCCCAAGCGTGGTGCTTTCGTCCAGCGGATCGCCAATCTTCACCTGCTTAAAGGCTTCTGTGTACTTCGCCAGGAACTCCTCCGCCACTTTCTCGTGGATAATAAAGCGCTTGGCTGCGGTACAGACCTGTCCGGCATTGGCCAGGCGCGCATTGACGCCAATTTTTACCGCCTTCTCCAGATCGGCATCGTCCAGCACCACGAAGACATCGTTACCGCCCAGCTCAAGGGTCGATTTTTTGATGTGCTTCGCCGCCTGGGCCGCCACGATGCTACCGGCCTTCTCAGACCCGGTCAGCGCCGCGCCCTGCACACGATCGTCAGCGATGATATTTGCCACCTGATCTGAAGAGATAAACAGGTTGGTCCACGCCCCATCCGGGGCACCGGCTTCACGCACCAGATGGGCGAAAGCCTCGGCACAGTGCGGCACGATGCTGGCATGTTTGGCGATAACCGGGTTACCCGCCGCCAGGTTCGGGGCCAGCACGCGCATCAGTTGGTAGTAAGGGAAGTTCCACGGCTCTACGGCCATCACCACGCCGATGGGGTGATGCTCCACCCACGCCTCGCCGAGCTCCGAGGGGTATTTCACCGGCGCAAGGAACTGCTTCGCATTGTCGGCGTAGTAGCGGGCGATCTGCGCGCAGAGTTTTACCTCGCCACGGCTCTGGGCTATGAGTTTCCCCATCTCCTCGCTGGCGATTTTTGCCAGCTCTTCAGTGCGGGAATCAATAAGGTCCGCCAGCTTATGCAGCACCGCCAGGCGCTTGTCGATACTGCCCTTTGACCAGTCGGAATGGTAGAGCGCATCAGCCGTATTCAGCGCCGCTTCGACGTCAGCATCAGTATGAGAAGGATATTCTTTGATGAGTTTGTTGTTGGCAGGATTCACTGTCTGATAGGCCATTGTTGCCTCCTTTTTTACCGCTTGGGGTATTAAGGGTAGTCAAAATAGCTGGGTGTGGGGGTAAAGATAGGTATATGGCGTGCGCTATCCGGAGATGGGGAAGATAATTATTTTCTGAGAAACCTGCCGCGTACCGCGCCTGACCATTGCTTCAGGTATATCGCTGACATCGATTTCATTATCAGATTTCTCTGCCAGAGCCTGTAGTTCATTACTGTCATTAACGCCTGACGAAGGCATTTCATCGCGTTTAAATCTCCTCAACTTTTTTGAATGCATGTCCATATTACCTTAACGTACTCCTGTAGCATTTATATTAATAACAGGGATAATCAATTCCTCCTGAGCATAAAACATTGTCAGGTTACTGAAAGAATAAATACGGCCAGTTAGCTTAACGTTGACGGTATTACCGTAGCCGCTAATTTCCGTATGACAATTATCTGTAGTCAGAAAAGGCACTCTTTCCCTGATTTGCTCTATCGTCTGTTTGTTATCATCAAGATAATAACGACATACATCTGAAACTGTCGCACCACCGCCTTCATATTGCGTGACGTAAAGGGTTACGTTTTCTGAAATATCCTTTTTAAGGATTAAACGATCATCGTTTCGACTATTCATAAGATATTCATAAGATAAATATCCTCCAACAATAATAATCAGCAGGATGGTGGTAAACCGATGAAGCCACTTAATAACCGTGTTGACGCGCATAATCAATTCCTTGTTTTATCCAAAACTGGTCGCGTGGATCGTCGCCATAAGGAAATTTTCCATACCATGCGCCCCACTGCGGACGCGAGGTTTAGGCTCTCGATTGGGCGAAACCAACTCCCATATAAAGTGTTTTTTCGAGAATACCCGCTGCAAATCCTGCAGCGCCATAATTGAAATTGCCAAAATCAGCCAATTTTCTGTCTTGTTGTTTGTAATCCCAGGGGCGATGATTTCTGACTTTTTGATAGAACCAGCAATACGTTTGCGGCAAAGCCATGTCTCTAGACATTCCATTTATACGCGCTTCACGTATATTCTTATGGATAAGTTCCCTACCCTCATTTGGTAGCAATGGGATAATAGCCATACATTCATTCCTTTGATAATTTTCCTTTGCAATTTCATAATGCAGGTACGTTATTTTATTTATCCCAAAAACTATATCACTATTTTTAATTCATAATGATATTTACCTAAATTCTTACAGGAGACACTGACAATGTCTCATGCTATAACCTCTTTACCCCTCACACCGGTGACCGCTATGCCCCATACTCGCCAAGTCAATCAGACCTTCATACGCCAGCCCGGCGTGGAGCTGCGCAGCACCTGGCAGAGCACGCAAGCCTATAAGCGTCACAGCCATGCCCAGCTTTCTATTGGCGCCATTCTCGAGGGGCAAACCTGCTGCACCTGCAACGGCGAGCCGTTCACCCTCCATCCTGGCGATCTAATTGTGATCCCCGCGCATCTGCCGCACAGCTGTAACCCCGTTGCGGGACAACCCCGCAGTTACCACATGCTCTATCTGGAGACTGACCTTCAGCCCGCCATGCAGGTGATCCGCAGCGAAGCGCTTTTCCGCCAGTATCTGGCTGTGGTTGACACGCTGTCGCCCGGGGCGATCAACGCCCTGCTATCTGCTCTGGCTGAAAGCAGCGCCACGCCTGAGCCTCTTCGTCCTTCCAGCCTTGCGCTGTTACAGACCCTGCGCCAAAGCCTGCAGGAACCGCCCTCACTCGATGTTTTAGCCCGACGCTTTTCCCTGCGCAAAGAGACGCTAATCAGAACCTTTAAGCAGGATACCGGCCTGACGCCCGGCACCTTCCTTGCCATCTCAAGGGTAGAGTTCGCCAAAGCCCGGCTGCGCGCCGGGGACAACATCGCCGACGTCAGCTACCAGAGCGGCTTTGCCGATCAGAGCCACTTCCATAAAACCTTTGTCAGCTACACCGCCGCCACGCCGCGCCAGTACGCCACCGGGCGATCAATATCCGACAATAATTAGCGCTCGCACCGGCGTAGCCTGACCTCAGTTTTATTGATGAGGTCACTATGGAACTGACTACCGCTCTCTTCCCGCCCGCTTTTCTGGCGCTCGCGCTGGCGCATTTTGTCGCCCTGCTCAGCCCCGGCCCGGATTTCTTTTTGCTGATGGGATTCGCCGCCCGTCATCGCCTGCGCGGCAGCGCCGGGCTGTGCGTGGGGATCGCCCTGGGCAACGGGCTCTATATCCTGCTGGTGATCATTGGCGCCAGCGCGTTGCGTCAGTACACGCTGCTGTTTAACGCCATTGAACTCCTGGGCGGGCTGTATCTGCTGTGGATAGGCTGGCATCTGCTCCATAGCCGCGCCCGCACCCTGAAGCTGGATAGTGCGGAGCCGGAACGCCCAGGCTTACGCAGGCAGTTTCTGCTCGGTCTGGGCTCGGCGGTATTAAATCCGAAAAATGCCCTCTTTTATCTGGCGCTGATGACCGCCCTGCTCGGGCCGAATGTGACGCTGCTCCAGCAGTCGGTGAGCGGCATCTGGATGGTCACGGTGGTGCTGGCGTGGGATCTGGCGGTGGTGTCGTTCATCGCCCTGCCCGCCGTTCAACGTCGGCTGAGCAACCATCTCTGGAAGATGGAGCGCGTGGCGGGGATGGTGCTGATGGTGTTTGGCGGCGGGATCCTGTGGCAATTTTTTTACCTTCTTGCCGCTTCCCTCTATCCTTAACCCTATGGAAAAACTCGCTGAACTCAAACGCGCCAAGCTGCTGGCGCTATCGCTGCTGCTGATTGCCGCCGCGACCTTTATCGCTACCCTCTTTCTGCCACAAACCTTTTGGGTGCGCGGCGTAAAAGCCATTGCCGAAGCGGCGATGGTTGGCGCGCTGGCGGACTGGTTTGCCGTGGTGGCCCTGTTTCGCCGGGTGCCGATCCCCTTTATTTCGAAGCATACGGCGATTATCCCGCGTAATAAGGACCGGATTGGCGACAATCTCGGCCAGTTCGTGCAGGAGAAGTTTCTTGATACCCAGTCGCTGGTGGCGCTCATCCGCAAGCATGAACCGGCGCTGCTCATCGGCAACTGGTTCAGCAAGCCGGACAACGCCGAGCGCGTCGGGCAGCATATTATGCAGGTGATGAGCGGTTTTCTGGAGTTGACCGACGACGGGCGCATTCAGCGGATGCTGAAGCGGGCGGTGCATAAAGCGCTGGATAAGGTCGATTTCAGTGAAACCAGCGCCGCCATGCTGGAGAGCATGACGAAAAACGGGCGTCATCAGGTGCTGCTGGACGCGGTGATTAATCGCCTGATTACCCTGCTGCAGCGCGACAGCACGCGCGATTTTATCGCCGCGCAAATCGTCCACTGGCTGAAGACCGAACATCCGCGCAAATCGATGGTGCTGCCCACCGAGTGGCTGGGGGATCAGAGCGCCGAGGTGGTTTCAAACGCGGTGAATGCCATCCTGGATGACGTCAGCCACGATCGTACCCATCAGATCCGCCAGGCCTTCGACCGCGCGGTACTTAAGCTGGTTGATAACCTGAAAAACGACCCGGAAACCGCGGCCAAAGCCGAGAACATCAAAACGTATCTTAAGAACGACGAGGCGTTTAACCGCTATCTGGGCGAGATGTGGGCCGACCTGCGCCAGTGGCTGAAGGCCGATATGCAGCGCGACGACTCCCGCGTCAAGCAGCGTCTCGCCAACGCCGGGCTGTGGTTTGGTGAAACCCTGGTGGCAGACAGCAACCTGCGCGCCTCGCTGAACGAACATCTGGAGCAGGCCGCGCACCGCGTGGCGCCCGATTTTGCCCGCTTCCTCACCCGTCATATCAGCGATACGGTAAAAGGCTGGGATGCCAAAGATATGTCCCGCCAGATTGAGCTGAACATCGGCAAGGACTTACAGTTTATCCGCGTCAACGGCACGCTGGTGGGCGGCACGATTGGGCTGATCCTGTTTTTACTCTCACAACTGCCGGAACTCCTGCCGCTGCTGGGCCGCTAAAAAAAGGCCGGATCGCCGGCCTTCTGCGCATTATGCCAGCCAGCCGCCCTGATCGATCTCCAGCAGCAGCAGGATGGTTAACGCCTGGGCGTAGGGCACCGGGGCCATCGCGATATCGCAGTAGTACTGAATATCCCAGCCCAGCATGGTGCCGCGGGAGGCTTCCAGCACAATCCCCTCCTCGTCAATGCGCGCCATCACCGCGTCGAACGCCCGCAGGGCATGCCTGCTCACCGACGCATCCAGAATGCCCATCCGCACTCCGCGCAGCATCCCCCAGGCGATACCCGCCGTGGCGGAGGACTCCTGCGGCGAAAGCGGATCGTCCAGCACCGTGTGCCACATGCCGTTCTCCGCCTGCAGATCGCACAGCGTGCGCACCTGACGCGCCACCACCTGCGCCAGATAGCGACGTACGCTGGCGTCCAGATGCTCGCCCATCAGCGCGATAAACTCCGGAATGGCGACGGTGATCCACGCGTTGCCGCGCGCCCAGAACGCCCCGGCAAAATGGTGCTTATCGACAAAAGTCCAGCCGTGATACCACAGCCCGCTCACCGGATCGCTGAGATAGCGGGTATGGAGCAGGAACTGGTAGCTCGCCTCGTCGATCAGATCCCGGCGTTTGAGCACGATCCCCGCCACGCCAAGGAACAGACAGGTCATAAACAGCGTGTCATCCCACAGCTGGCCGGTATTCGCCTGCTCTTTCACCACGTGCTGAAATCCGCCCTCTTCGGTTTTTGGCAGGTCGCGCAGCAGGGCGTCGGCCCAGTCGTTGACCGTCTCCAGCAGATCCTGACGCTGATGATGCCCGGCCACCAGCGCCAGGGCGATCATCGGCGCGGTGGTGTTGATCTGCATCTCCGGCAGCCCTTTCGCAATCTGCGTTTCGTACCACGCCAGAATCGACTGCTGCAGCGCCGCATCCTGCTGGTGTTCCGCAAAGCGCCAGAAGCCGTACAGCCCGACGCCAATCTCCCACTCCCACTCTTCGAAGTTGATAGAGAACCCGTCGCCAGCCCCCACTTCATCGAGATTTTTCAATCGGCAGAAACCGCGCACCACGCGATCCAGTATTTTCCTCTGCTGCGCGCTGTTCATGCTGTTGCCCCTTTTATGAATGTTTCTGCATGGGCCAGTAATGCCCCGGTATCGGCGGCACGTGCGAGCGCCAGACGTTGCTGTTGATGCCCCAGACGGCCAGAAGCGATAAACAGCGCATCCGGGAACAATTTCCCCGCCAGATACTGCGCCGTCTGGAAGGCGAGTACGTTCTCCTCGCCCCAGAACGCCATCACGTCGCAGCCCCGTTCATCGTGCCAGTAGCGATAGCCCAGCAGCGTGGATTTTACCCGCCGCCACAGCACCGCCGGGAAGTGCTCTCCCCGATGGCGATGCCAGAGAACGAGCAGCGACAGGAGTGAAAACACCGAGCCCGCCTCCCGGGCGCTGACGCGCTTCAGGGTGCTGTACAGCAGCGCGTCGAGTTCCGGACCATATTCCCGCTGCGCCATCAGCGTCAACAGGCGTTGGCCGCTATCGTCGTGGGCCGTCGAGCTGTGCGCAGGCGGCGTGTACTGCCGTGGGGCGCTGAGCTGCGGGCACGCGTCCGGCAGCCCATAGCCAAGCGGGATCGCGTCGAGGTAGACCATTTGCAGGGCAAATGTCGTATCACGTTCAAACAGTTCATCCAGATGGATCAGCAGGCGGTTCTTACCGGCGCTCAACGGTAGCGCGACCTCGGTGTGCTGCATGCGGTTGCGGGTGAAGGGCGTAAAGCAGGCCAGCGGCTCGTCGTCACGCCAGATCCGCACGCCGCCGCAGGTCGTCAGACGAAAGGTAAAGGCGCCGCTATGGGGCGCAAAAAGATCCACCCGCAGCCAGCGCTGCAGATGGTACGCCAGCGGATAAAAGCCCGAAAAAGAGAGAATGTTGTTGTCGCCGCTAAAAACCCCTTCCCGGCACGGCAGAGCCTGGGCGGGATCCACCCGCCGCCGGGCGTGGGTTTTCAGGAACACCCGACGGCAAAACGACGGCGCATCCGGCCCCACCTCAATGGTGGGCTCTGTCGTTTCACCGGTATAGAACTCGGCAAAGCGCTCTGCTTTTGCCGCTGACCCCAGAAAACGCGTGAGTGCGTCGCCCTGTGCTAACTGCCAGTCACCTTGTGACATATCTTCCTCATCAACCCGTCCATTACACCGCTATCATCAGCAGATTGGCCTTGCGGGGCGAGCAGCCCAGGAGGGGGATTGGCGGGATATGCCTGACAACTCACAAACCGGACGACAGGCAGCGATGCAGCGTGATGCCGATCACACCACGCAACCGGCAAGGAAGAAGAATGATGAGGACGATCACGTCAGGTTTTTAGCCCTCTCCACCTGACGTGATGTTGATCACACTAAGACTTCAGCGCTTTCAGCTCTTCGCTCAGGCTGTCCGCCAGGGCGCGCACGCGGGAGGCATCGAACAGCACGTGCATGCCGGGAGAAGCATCGGCATGTTTTAAGCAGAAGTCGTCCAGTTCGGCGGCGCTACGATAGAGCTCCTGGATATTGATCTGACAGATTTCACGCATGCTCCAGCTGTTCTCTACTTCGCGGGCAAAGCGCAGGGTAAAGAACGCCTTCTGGGCATGGACAAACAGATGGCAGTAGAGGGCAAAGCCCTGCCACTCCTCAAGCCAGCGGCGTTTCAGCGCATACGGAAACGCGGCGGTGTCGGTAAAGCGCAGGGCCGCTTCCTGTAACGTCTGCGAGGCGTCCCGGGCCTCGTCTTTTTCGCGGGCAATGCGCGCCAGCGACGCGGCAGAGGCTTCCACGTCGCTGGCGCTGAAGAAAATATCGCGCTCCGAACCCGGCAGCCAGTGGTTGCGGTTGAGCTGCCCGTAGAGGCTCCACACTGCCTGGCCATAGCTTTCCGGCACCTGACTGTGGCGATGAAAAACATGATCGCGCACGTAGATGGCGCCATAGAGCACCTGCCCGGCCTGCTCCAGCAGCGCGTGGAAGGTGGCAAAAGTGTCGGCATCCGGCTGCCAGCCATAGCGCTCATCCAGCCAGCTATGCAGCAGTTGCGCCACGCTAAGGTGGCTGCCATCGCTGGCTAACATCCGGCTACAGGCCACCAGATTGCACTCGCTCAGGGTGCCCATCACCCAGTGGTTATCCACCCCTTCCCAGCTGGCTTTGCACACCACGCCGCGGATCGCCGGATTCGAGCGGCACCACAGCAGACGCCCCTGCAGTTCGTCGATGCGCAGCCAGGGAAAGACGCCCCAGCCCACCTCTTCGCCCACCAGATCGATATCCGCCCACACTTCGCGCTCCTCCACCGCCAGCAGGGCCGGGTTATTGGGAAACGACGGCCAGAAACGTTCCGGAGTGAGTTTAATGGAGACGCTGACGCTCTCGGGCAGCGGGCGGATCGCCTCCAGCACGTTGTGCAGATCGTGATTGCCCGCCGGAAATACCCGCAGCACCAGATGTTTATTTTCGGCCTGCATGGTGCGGGACATGGCATTAAAGCAGCGGCTGTAGATGGCCAAGCTTCGGGCGTCGCGCTGGATCTGGTTGACCTCGCCCTCTGCCTGTAACTCCCAGTTAGGGCGCGACACGGGCAGCAGGCCGTCGGTGCTGGAGATCGCGACCAGCAGGCCGCTAATGGCAGGAATCCGCTGGCAGATCAGGGCGATTTTACGGGTCAGGAACCCGCACCAGAAATCAACGTCGAGGCGCACGCCGTGGCCCGGCTCAAACAGATGCGGGTGCGCCAGCAGCAGTTCGGTAGGGAAGCTGAACTCTTTGGCCTGCAGGTAAAAACGCAACCCCTTTTGCTGGCAGAGTTGGCCCAGCCGGTTGAGGTAGACGCAGCGGGCACGCTGCTGGCTGGAGAGGCGATCGTTGTCGAGATGCGGCGTATAGCCTTTCGGGGAGACCAGTTTGTCGAACAGATCCACCTGCCCGACAACCACGGCGTTAAAGTCATGCGCGACGGCCCAGTCCACCAGTTCGCAAGCCTTTTCCCAGTTCCAGTAAGCCTGATTATTCAGCTCCAGCGCCCGCGTCTGCCACATAGATCCCTTCCCTTTGTCATCCGATTAGCCAACCGGCATTACTACCACAGAAGGATGAATTAATGTGCAGACTACCGCACATTATCATTTATCCCTGGCGGGTGGCGTGATGATATAGCGCGTCGGCGCAAAGCAGTTAAGAAACAGATGCATAAGGAATACGATCGTCAGGGTCGCCACCAGCGCCACCGTCACCGAGACGATGCGGTAGAGATCGCTGAACACCAGGTCGCCGTCCGGGTGCATGTTCTGGCCGAACATAATGCCGATGGTGGTGATGCTGGCAAAACCGACCCCGGCCCCCACCTTCTCCATCACGTGCAGGCGGGCGCCAAACGCCAGCCCGAGGCCAATCAGCGGCATCATCAGCAGCATGTGGCTGCTGTGATCGTAGAGCACCATCTGCACCAGCAGAATATAGAGGCAGCCGAGCACCACCCCCACCACGCGCCACAGCGAACTCATTACCGCGCCGCGATAGTGCATCGGGAAGAGGATCAGGATGCCCGCCATCAGCGCCGACAGCGAATCGCTGAGATCGCTTATCTGGAACACCACAAAAATCAGCGTCGCCACGGTCCCGGAGAGCAGCGATTCGTGGCGCACGCGGGCGGCGTCTTTCTCCAGCCGCGGCGGTGGCGTTCGCGGTTCGACATCCGGCAGCAGATAGTGCATCAGCGCGCTCAGGCAAACCGCCATCACGCTGGCTTCGAGGTTGGAAAAGAGCAGCGTGTGCCAGTTGGTGGTGGGATAGCTCATAAAGTTGAGCATGGTGCTCTGGCACACCACCCCCATCGAGCCAAAGAGGAACAGCGGCCCCTGGCTCATAAAGCGAAAACGCATCACATAGAGGCCAAACACCACTAGGGTCATGATCACTGGCCATTGCGCCAGATAACCGATGATAAACACCATTTCAATGCAGTTCAGCGCCGAACTGAACACAAACTGTTTTGCCACGTGGCGGTTAAACACCGGCACCAACGACAGCAGCATGATCGGGTAGATCACGAAAAAGACGCCGTAGCTGGTGTTGTAGAAGCTCGACACGCTCAGGGCGATCATCCCGGCAAAGACGATGCGCAGCGTCTGGCGAAAGTCGTTGGCGGTGTAGACGATGTTGCCGTGAGGGGTAAAGACCCGCGCCAGGGTATTAATAGACATGATCAGTACACATAGTGCAGCAGGCTGACGAGGTGGATCTGCATGCCGGAGAAGAAGCGGGCAAACGGACCTTCGCTGTTATAGAGCTGCACGGTGGCGCGCGCCCCGGTCGGCAGGTGCTTTGGCAGCGGCTCGTCCAGCGCCACGTGAATGCGCATGCGCTGCGCGTCACGCACCCAGCGGTTGGAGGTTTCCGGCTCAGAGAGCTGGCCGTTGACGGCCTCCTGCCCGGCCAGAATACCGGCGTCGCTGCTGGTGACATGGGCGCGGAAAACGTGGCCCGGGAAGGCGTCAAACACCACGGCGGCATCGGTTCCCTGACGGGTATGGCGCAGGCTCTTTTCCCGGAAATCGGCGACGATATCGCTCTGGTTATTGACCAGCGCCAGCGCCGCCGAACCGGAGGCGGCATAAAAACCGGGGCTCAGCTGCACGTTACTGACGGTCCCGTCCGCCTCGGCGTAGATTTTCGTCCAGCGGAGATTGAGTTCCGCCTCCTCCAGCGCGTTGCGGTATTTTTGCAGGGTCACGTTACGCTTTTCGTCCCGCTCGCCACGCTCAATACGCAGCTGATGGATGGTGGCTTCCAGATTCGCCACCACCTGCTCGCTGCCCTGCCAAGTGGTGCGGACTTTATCCAGATCCGCCTGGGAGACGTTCTGCAACGTGCTGAGTTTCTGATAGCGATCGAAGGTAACTTTATCGTTACGGGCGGTGAGCTGGGCAGTTTTCAGGCTCGCCTGGGTCGCCACAATTTGCGCGTCCAGCTGCTGATTGGCGAGACGCGCCTGCTCCAGCGCGATCTGCGCCGCTTCCACTTTATTACGGAATGGCGTCGGATCGAGTTCAAACAGCAGATCGCCCCGCTTCACCTGGCTGTTATTATGTACGTGCACCGCCGCTACATAGCCGGAGACGCGCGCGGAAACGGGCGTCACCACGCGCATCACCGTGGAGTCCGGCGTCAGCGGGATCCAGATATCGGCGATAATGAAATAGACAAACATCAGCAGGAAAGAGGCAATACTTACCCTTACCCAGCGGGCAAACTTTTGTTCAGGGGTCATGATTATTCGGTCTTGTTATCTTCTTCGCGGATAGTCCGCAAGTTGCAGGCGATTTGATTGAGTGTGGCGCTGAAAATCTCGAGATGTTCCGGGGCGATATTCTGCGATACCCGCTCCTGGAACGTCTCGATAATCTGGGTCAGGGTTTTCAGCACCGCGTTACCCTCGGGTGTGAGCGTCAGCAGCCGGATACGCTTGTCATAAGGCGATGTAGTGCGCAGCAGGTAGCCCTGCTTTTCCAGCTGTGAAAGAGTGCGCATCAGCGGCGGCAGTTCAATGCCCTGCACCTCCGCCAGTTCGCTCACCGAGACGTTATCCCCTAACTGCTTTAGCTGCATCATCACCGTCCAGCTCGACTGGGTTAACCCGGTGTCGAGAATGGCTTCGTCAATCACTGCGCGCCACTGACGCACAATCATTGCCATCCGCATGCCCATCGGCCTGCGGCAGAACAGATCTTCTTCACGCATGGGGGATCCTCGTTTCACACGCTGAGAAGATAATAGTTATCAGGGTAAGTATCAAGAAACGAGGATGTTAAGAGCAGGAATTGCGAAACGGTCAGGCTAGTTGATCACCTTATGCAACGTGTTCTGGAAGGGCTTGTGCTCCTGGGAAAATAAGAGAAACTCGGATGCTGAAAGGTATTGTTCAACGGCATTCCATGCCACGACTTCGGTATAAAGCTCCGCGATCAGCGTCACCAGTTCGTGGTGTTTATTCATCCAGACTTCATGTTTAAATAACGTGGCTTTATTTTTATCGCTCAATAAGGAGACCAGAGATTTTATCTCTTTCAGGGTGTTACGTAGCGTAACCGGCAGATCGTGGCTGCTGAGCCGGGAAATATAATTCTCGGAAAGGGCGGCCAGCCTATCCGGCGTACACTCCCCGCTCGCGAGAGAAATAACGCTTTGAAATAACACGCTTTCAGCATAACTTTTTAATGTTGACATAATTTATACACGTCCTTGTTAATATATTCCATTATGCGAGCAACTTAATATCCAAGCTGCAATTATGAGTATCAACTTTTCATAAAGCGTGAGGTTTGGCAATCGTAATAATATTAATTATTGATATAAGACAATTCTAATAAACAATATAATGAATAGATATGAATTTAGCTAAATTCATTCATGGCACAAATAATATCTATTCGTAAGGGCGCCGAAGTATACGCCGTGAAAGCATACACGTTGATTGAAAATCCCGCCTTTCCGATTTATAGTCAATGTACGGAAAAATTCCGTACATTAAAGATCACTTCTGGAGTAAAAATGTCAGCACTGAAAAAACAGCGCATCGACCTCAGGTTAACGGAAGAAGACAAGGATCTGATCGAAGAGGCTGCGGCGATGACTAACCAGACAATTACCCAGTTTATGGTTAACAGTGCCTCTGAACGTGCTGCAGAAGTCATTGAGCAGCATCGTCGTCTCATCCTCAATGAAAATTCGTGGAACCGGGTGATGGATGCGCTCGACAATCCGCCAGAGCCGAACGACCAGCTGAAACGCGCAGCGAAACGCTTACAAAACATGGAGTAAGGCGTGACTAAACTGACGATAAGGATGTTTTCGCATGAGGCACGCTATGATTTAACAGACTTCAATTGCGGGGATAGCACCCTGAATCGTTTTCTGTTCGATCACCTTGCATGCCAACACAGCGGGCGCCTGCTACGCGCCTATCTTCTTGTCACCGATGACCCTGAGCCAAAAGTGCTGGGTTACTATACGTTGTCCGGCAGTTGCTTTGAGAAAGAGACACTGCCCTCAAAAACGCAGCAGCGCAAAGTGCCGTACGTCAATGTGCCCAGCGTCACGTTAGGACGTCTCGCCATACATCAGGATTTCCAGGGACAGGGCTGGGGGATGACGCTGGTGACCCATGCCATGAAAGTGGTCTACCTGGCCTCACAGGCCGTTGGCATTCACGGCATGTTTGTGGATGCACTCAACGATAAAGCGAAAGCGTTTTATCTCAAGCTCGGCTTTATTTCGCTAACCGGCAGCAATGCCAACTCTCTTTTTTATCCTACAAAATCAATCGAGAAGCTGTTTGTTGAGTAAGTTGCGAATCGCCGGGTGGCGCGTAGCGATCCCGGCGTACGGGATACACACCTCAACGGCGGAAATACCGGTTAATGGCCCGCTGGCCTGACGCCGTCACCGTCACTTCACGAAACCCTTCCACCCGCTGGATCCAGCCTTTGGCTTCCAGATGAACCAGCAGCGCTGCACCTGCCTCACCGCCCAGATGGAAGCGGCGCTCGCTCCAGTCCATGCAGGCACTACAGGCTTTTCGCCGGGTGTTAGCCTTAAGCGCGATACCCAGGGCCAGAAACGCCTCGCGGCCTTTCCCGGTGAGGGCAGAACCGTCCGCCATCAGCCAGCCCTCGGCCTGCATAAAATCATAGATTTGCACGGCGACCGTGCCCGCCAGATGGTCGTAGCAGGTGCGGGCATAACGCATCGACGCAGGCGCGGTGGTTTCCGGTGGCGTGATGCGGCTCCACGATAGCCCCATCATCTGCTCCACCAGCTCAGCGACGTCGTGCCCCGCCAGACGATAGTAGCGATGCCGCCCCTGAGAAAGGCAGGTAATCAGCCTGCCGTCCACCAGCCGGGCGAGATGGCCGCTGGCGGTTGAAGGGGCCACATTCGCCGCCGCGCTAAGCTCCGTGGCAGTCCACGCCCGCCCGTCCATCAGGGCACAGAGCATTTTGATACGCGACGGGTCGGCCATCGCCGCTGCGACAGCCGCAACGGCCAGCTCCAGTGCGGCGCTGTTATCAGGAGGTAAACTCGTCTTTAGCATTGGCAGCCCATGGCGCGGTGATCTCTGCGGCCAGCTTATCATTATCCGTCAGCAGAATAAGGTGATTCGCGTGATCGCTGTACTGCGTCAGGATAGTCACCCCCTGCGACGCCAGCGCCGCGGCAATCTCACCCAACTCGCCGGGGCGCGCCTGTTTCAGCTTATGGATCAGCGGTTTTCGCACCGCTTTCACATTAAAACCCGCGGCAAGGAGCACGCGCTGGGCCTTTTCGCCCTCCTCCACCAGGAAATGCGCCTCTACGCCAAACACGCCGCCGCCCTCCAGCCCTACGCCGTTGCGCCCCAGCAGTTGACCAAAACGCGCCAGCTCGCCGGGTGTGTCGTTGAATATCACATGGATGTCATACATCGGCGTGCCCTCTGGTTTCTGAGCTGTACTCCCGCACCACCTGCGCCACGCGAATACGGTAACAGGAAAAAATGGACGCCCGCCCTTCGGCCTGCGCGGCCTGGTGAAACACGTTTTGCTTCCAGTGGCGAATCGCCTCTTCATCCCGCCACCAGGAGAGGGAGAGAATTTTGCCCTCGGTAGTCAGGCTCTGGAAACGTTCGATATCGATAAAACCGTCGATATCCGCCAGCAGCGGCTTCAGCTCCGCGGCCAGCTGCAAATAACGCGCCTGATGCGCGGGCGCGGCTTTGGCTTCAAACAGGACTGCGATCATGATGTCTCTCCGTTGTGAGGTTAAGGAGAGCATGAAGGAAAGAGAAACGTGATGCTTCGGTGATGAACGAAATGTCGCTTTTGTGCGCCGGGGTTGCCGGGTGGCGCTGCGCTTACCCGGCCTACCCAGGTACGAACCGTAGGCCCGGCAAGCTTGCGCCGCCGGGCGTTTTTTAGCCAAGGATCGTCTTCGGCTCCATAAACGCGCTGATGCCCCAGGCTCCCATCTCACGCCCCACGCCGGAGTGCTTAAATCCGCCAAACGGCGCTTTGGGCTCGTGTGTGAGGGTATTGACCAGCACGCGACCCGCCTGGATCTGCTGCGCCACGCGCCGGGCACGCCCGCTGTCGCCACCCAGCACCAGCGCGCTCAGGCCATAGTCGGTGTCATTGGCAATAGCAATGGCCTCCGCCTCATCGCGGTAGGCGATCACACACAGCACCGGACCAAAAATCTCTTCCCGGGCGATAGCCATCTGGTTATGCACATCGGTGAACAGCGTTGGCCGGACAAACCAGCCGTCCCGGGTACCCTCCGGCCGCCCTACCCCGCCCGCCAGCAAACGCGCCCCCTCTACCAGCCCTTTCTGAATATACCCCTGCACCCGTTGCCACTGTTTTTCGCTCACCATCGGGCCGACCACGGTCTTCGCATCGCGCGGATCGCCCGACACCACCGCCGCGACAGCCTGGGCCAGCGCCTGCTCGAATTCAGTCTTACGCGACTGCGGCACCAGAATACGCGTACCGGCCACACACGCCTGCCCGCTGTTCATCAGCCCGGCCTGGATCGCCAGCGGAACCGCCTGTCTGATATCGGCATCCTCAAGAATGAGCGTCGGGGATTTACCGCCCAGCTCAAGGGTAACGCGGGTAAAGTTCTCCGCCGCGTTGCGCAGGATCGCTTTGCCGGTGCGGGTCGACCCGGTAAAGGAGATTTTTGCCACATGCGGGTGACGGCTAATCGTCTCCCCCACCGTATCACCGCGTCCGGTGACGATGTTAAACACCCCCGGCGGCAGATCTGCGGCATGCAGCGCCTCGGTCACAATCTGCGTTTGCAGGGCGCTCATCTCGCTGGGCTTGATCACCGCGGTGCAGCCTGCGGCCAGCGCCGCCGCCAGTTTGCCGCAGATAAAGCCCGCATCGCTGTTCCACGGGGTGATAAGCCCGGCGACGCCAAGCGGGGTCATCTCTACTCTGGCCGCACCCGCGACGGTGGTAAATTCGAACGCCTCCAGCGCCTCAATGGCCTGGGCGATCACCTCCGCCGGATAGCTTGCCATCCACGCCGAGCGCGACGCGGGGGCACCATACTCCTCAACCACCGCCTCCAGCAGATCGTCGTGACGGGCGGCCACCGCCGCGTGCATCCGTTGCAGGGCGGCAATGCGCACCTGCTTTGTGGTTTTCGACCACGCCGGAAACGCGGCGCTGGCCGCGGCAATGGCACGTTCGCCATCCACCGCGTCGGCCAGACGCACCTGACCGATGACGCGTGCCGTCGCCGGGTTATACAAATCGAAGCGCTCCGTGCCGTGTGGGGTGACAAACTCACCGTTGATATAAACCTGTTCGATGTGATGCATAGCGACCTCCTCAGACTGGATAAAGCGAGTCTGACACGCCTTCTCCGTTACGATAATCCACGCTATGCTGCAAAGGTTGTTTCAATTTTCAGGATAATCTATGCACCGTTCAGGACTGACAGAGCTGGAAGTGGTCATGGCCGTAGTGCGTCGCGGCAGCTTTCGCGCCGCCGCCCAGGAGCTGGGGATGTCGGCCACCGCCGCGAGTAATGCCATTGCCGGGCTCGAAAGCCGCCTGCAAACGCGCCTGTTCAATCGCACCACCCGCAGTGTGGCCCTCACCGAGGCGGGGCAACGCTTTGTCGCGCGCGTGGGGCCGGCTTTGCAGGAGATCCGCCAGGCCAGCCTGGAGATCCACAGCGATGCCGACGAGCCCGCCGGCATCCTGCGCCTGAACGTGCCGAACAACGTCGGCGCCCTGTTCCTGGACGCGCTGCTGATCGACTACATGATCCGCTACCCGAAAATGCGCGTCGAAGCGGTAAGCGAAGCGCGGATGATCGATATCGTGGCGGAAGGGTACGACGCCGGGATCCGCCTCGCGGAATCGGTCCCGCAGGATATGATCGCCGTGCCGCTTACCCCCGATATCCGCCAGCTCATCACCGCCACGCCAGACTATTTTGCCCGTCACGGCATTCCGCGTACGCCGGACGATCTGCTGCAACATCAGGGGATCGGCATGCGGATGGCGCACGGCGGGATCTACCGCTGGGAGCTGGAGCGGCGCGGAGAGCAGATTGCTCTGGCGGTGGTGCCCCGTTTTGCCACCTCGGATCTGTTTGCTTCGATCCGGGCGGTAAAAGCCGGGCTGGGGGTGGGATTTTTACCGGAACTCTATATTCAACAGGAGCTGCAAAGCGGGGAACTGGTGAGCGTGCTGGAGGAGTGGACGCAGCCCTTTGCCGGACTGCGTCTCTATTACCCTGGCCATCGTCACGTCCCGCCTGGGTTGCAGGCGCTGGTGGCGATGATCCGCGAGCGGGGCCTTACTCGAGGTTAGCCTTGTTGAGGCCGTAGGCACCGTCGAGGGAGCCCGGTTCCATACGGGAGGTGATGCCTAAGCGGTTCCAGGCGTTGATCGCCACAATGGCAAAGTTCAGCTCTGAAATCTCCTTTTCTGAGTAGTGTTCCGCCACGCTGCGGTAGAGGACGTCGCTGATCCCGTGCGGGCCGATCTGCGTCAGCGCTTCGGCGAAGGCCAGCGCCGCTTTTTCCCGGGCGCTGAACAGCGGGGATTCACGCCATGCGGCCAGATGATAGAGGCGCAGCTCGCGCTCGCCAGCAATTTTCGCCTCTTTCGCGTGCATATCCAGACAGAAGGTACAGCCGTTGAGCTGGGAGACACGAATGTCGATCAGGTGCTTCAGCGCCGGGTCGAGGGAGGTCTGGCTCACCGCCATGCTCAGGTCGGAGAGCGCTTTAGCGAGGGCAGGTGTGGCTTTATGGTGGTTAACGCGCGTGCTCATGGTCTTTCCTCTTTTGTGCGGTACAGGTCATGCGATGGGGCAAATTTACGCCGTTAATGACATAGTAAAAAGATACAAAAACCGCGAAACGAGGTAGGACATGAAACCGGGTTATCACCAGATCTATACCCGCTACCGGGACAATATCACCCGCGGCATACTGAAGCCCGGCGACAAAGTGCCCGCCATTCGTGTGCTGGCGGAGGAGCTGAAGGTCGCGCGCAAAACGGTGGAAACCGCCTACGCCATTCTCATCGGCGAGGGGTATCTGGTGAGCCAGGGGGCGCGCGGTACCCGGGTAAACCCGGACTTAAACCTCCCCGCCGCGCCACCGCCGCCCGACGATCCCGTCACCGGCACGTTACCGGAGTCCCTGGTCAGCCAGCGCGAACGGGCTGGCTTTTTACGCCCCGGCATTCCGGCGCTGGACAGCTTCCCCTACAAAAAATGGCTGCTGCTGGCGGGCCAGGCGGTGCGCGCCATGCGCCAGGAGGAGATGCTCAACCCGCCGGTGATGGGCTGGGCTCCCCTGCGCCAGGCGATTGCCCGCTACCTGAACATCTCCCGCGGGCTGACCTGCACGCCGGATCAGGTGCTGATCACCAGCGGCTACAGCGGTAGCCTGCGCCTGATCCTTGATACCCTAGCCAGCCGCAACGACAAGGTGGTGTTTGAAGATCCGGGCTATTTTATGGGCCAGCAGCTGCTGCGGCGCATCGTGCCCCGGCTCTATACGGTGCCAGTAGATCGCGCGGGGATGGACACAGACTACCTGCTGCACCACCACGCCGACGCCCGGTTTGCCATCGTCACCCCGTCGCACCAGAGCCCGCTGGCGGTCACTCTCTCGCTGCCGCGCCGTCAGCAACTGCTCGACTGGGCCACCCGTAACGAGGCGTGGATCGTTGAGGATGACTATGACGGCGAGTTTCACTACACCCGCAAGGTGCTGCCGTCGCTGAAAAGCCTCGATCGCCAGGATCGGGTGATCTACATGGGCACCTTCAGCAAAACCGTGATGCCGTCCCTGCGTCTCGGCTATGTGGTGATGCCCGCCAGCACGGTAGCGGCTTTTAACGACTGCGCCGATCTGCTCGCCAGCGGCCAGCCGGTGCTGACGCAAAAGATCCTCACCGCCTTTATCAACGAGGGCCACTTCTTCCGCCATCTGAAAAAGATGCGCGCGCTCTATCAACAGCGACGCGACTGGATGATTGCCGCCCTGCACGCGGTCTACGGCGACCGGTTTTTCACCGAGCAGAACGACGGCGGGATGCATATCGTGGCGTTCTTAACCAAAGGCAGCTGTGATCTGGAGATCGCCCACTGCTGGCAACAGCAGCAGCTCCAGGTGAATGCCCTGTCGGCGTGGTACAGCGGGTCGGGCAAACGCTACGGGCTGGTGATGGGGTATAACAACGTGCGGTCGTATCAGGAGGCACTGGCGCTGCTGGAAAAACCGAAACAGCAGACGCTGGCACTGTTGCGCTGACAAGCGCCGGGTGGCGGCTACGCCTTACCCGGCCTACGGTTCGCGCCCTTGTAGGCCCGGTAAGCGCAGCGCCACCGGGCGATAACTGCGCAAGCTAAAAATCATACCGTGACAACCCGATGTCCTTTAAATCTTCATCACTTAACTCGCTCAAAATCCGGCGCGTGCGGTTGATGCGATACCAGCGGACAAGGGCTTTTCCCATCCAGATAAAGATTGCAAAGGGGCGTTTGGCTCGATTTTCGTGGAATTCCATGATGCTCTCCTCGGGGTGTCTGAGGGGTTATCATCACGGATCCCACACCTTGCAATACAGATTCAAAAATTACTTTTTTTTAACATACAGATCGTCTAAAACAGGAACTGCATGGCAGTTTTTACCGCCATCTGTACCGGTTTACTTTTCTGTATGGTGAGAATAAGGGATACAGCATGACGCGCTACCAACATCTGGCCAATCTTCTGGCGGAACGCATTGAACAAGGGCTCTATCGCAGCGGGGAACGTTTACCCTCGGTGCGCGCCCTGAGCCAGGAGCACGGCGTCAGCATCAGCACCATACAGCAGGCCTATCAGATCCTCGAAAACTTACAGCTGATCGCCCCCCAGCCGCGCTCGGGCTATTTTGTCGCGCCGCGAAAGGCGCAGCCGCCGGTGCCGGCAATGTCGCGCCCGGTTCAGCGTCCGGTGGAGGTAACCCAGTGGGATGAGGTGCTGACCCTGATGGAGGGGCGCAACAAAACCGACATTACGGCGTTTGGCGGCGGTCAGCCCGACCTGACCCAGCCAAGCCTCAAGCCCCTGTGGAAAGAGCTGAGCCGGGTGGTGCAGCACAGCGTTAAAGAGGTGCTCAGCTATGACGAACTCGCCGGGCGACGTGAACTGCGCGAGCAGATCGCCCGCCTGATGCTGGACGCCGGATCGGTGGTCACCGCCGACGATCTGATCGTCACCAGCGGCTGCCACAGCGCCCTCTCTCTGGCGCTGCTGACCATCTGTAAGCCCGGCGACATCGTGGCGCTGGAATCCCCTTCTTTCTACGGCACCATGCAGATGCTGCGCGGTCTGGGGATCAAGGCGATCGAGATCCCCACCGATCCGGTAACGGGGATCAGCGTCGAAGCCCTGGAGCTGGCGCTGGAGCAGTGGCCGATCAAAGGGGTGATTGTGGTGCCCAACTGCAATAACCCGCTGGGGTTTATCATGCCCGAAGCACGCAAGCGTCAGCTGCTGGCGCTGGCCCAGCGGCACGATATCGTCATTTTTGAAGATGATATTTATGGCGAGCTGGCGTTCGAGTATCCCCGCCCCTCCACCATTCACTCGCTGGACATCGATGGCCGGGTGCTGCTGTGCAACTCCTTTACCAAAACTGTCGCCCCCGGGCTGCGGGTGGGGTGGATTGCCCCGGGCCGCTATCACGACCGGATTATGCACATGAAGTATGCCGCCAGCGGCACCAACGTGCCTGCCAGCCAGCTGGCACTGGCTACCTTTATCCGGGAAGGGTACTACCACCGCCACGTGCGGCGGATGCGCCAGATCTACCAGCAGAATATCGAGACCTACACCTGCTGGGTCAGGCAGTTCTTCCCCTGTGGCATCTGTGTGACCCGCCCGATGGGCGGCTACATGCTGTGGGTGGAGCTGCCGGAACATGTGGATATGGTCTGCGTATCGCGGGAGTTGACGCGGTTTAACATCCAGATCGCCGCCGGATCGCTCTTCTCGGCCTCCGGCAAGTACCGGAACTGTTTGCGGATCAACTGCGCCCTGCCGCCAAACGAGAAGCACCGTGCGGCGGTAGAGCAGATGGGGGAAGCGGTGAATATTGCGATGGCGGAGTAACGCGGTACGGCCTGTTCGCCGGGTGGCCGCTACGCCTGACCCGGCCTACGGTTCGACTCTTTTGTAGGCCCGGTAAGCGCAGCGCCACCGGGCATTTTCACATCAGAACGTCCACGACACGCTGCCGACAATGCTGCGCTCGGCGCCAAAGTAGCAGTAGGAGAGCGAGTTACAGGCCGCCACGTAGCTTTCGTCCGTCAGGTTGTTAACGTTGAGCTGGGCGCTTACCCCGGTCAGCCCCACCTTCGACAGGTCATAGCCCACCGCCAGATCCACCAGCGTGTACGACGGCAGGGTGTGAGTATTCATACGATCGCTGGTCACGCCGTTGACGTAACGCACACCAGATCCCACCGTCAGGCCATCCAGCGGCCCGGTTTTCACGTCATAGCTGAGCCAGCCGCTGGCCATGTTGCGTGGGGCATAGACCGCACGCTTGCCCTCTTCCTCCGGGCTGCTCTTCTTGTAGCGGATGTCGGTATAGGTATAGGCCGCCTGCAGGCGCAGGCTGTCGGTCAGCTGCCCTACCGCTTCCAGCTCCACCCCTTCCGATTCAATTTCGCCGATGGAGCGGTATGGATCGGTCGGCTCCTCTTTGGTGGCGATGTTTTTCTGGTTGATGCGGAACACCGAGGCGCTGAACTGACTGTTCATCCCCTCCGGCTCAAACTTCACCCCCGCTTCCCACTGTTTGCCTTTCATCGGGTCCAGCAGATCGCCGTTCTCATCGGCAAAGCTGGTCGGGGTAAAGGCGGTGGAGTAGCTGACGTACGGCGCGATGCCGTTATCGAACAGGTAGAGCAGCGCCGCGCGGCTGCTGAAGTTATTCTTGTCCAGATCGCTGCGGGTATCGTTGAGCTTGTCGACATTGGAGACGCTCACCTGGTCATAGCGTCCACCCAGAGTCAGGCGCCAGCGGTCCAGGGAGAGCTGATCCTGCAGGTAGTAGCCGGTCTGGCGCAGCTTGTGTTTCTCCTTGCTGTACATCGTGATGCTGTCCGGCCCGGCACCGTAGACCGGGTTAAAAGCGTCAATCGGCGGGAAGCTGCCGTAATAGCCGGTGGTGTGGTTGCTGCGATCTTGGTAATCGAGGCCAATCAGCACCCGGTGGTTCACCGCCCAGGTATCGAAGCTGCCGTCGATCTGGTTGTCCAGGGTGATGGCGTTCATCTTCTCGTCCGAGCCGGAGTAACCGCGGTTGAGTTCGGTGTTGTTCAGCCACCCCGCGGCATAAACCTGGTTCAGCTCCACTTTGGTGTGCAGATAGCGCAGCTTCTGGCGCACCGACCAGCCGCTGTCGAACATGTGCTCGATGTTATAGCCGACCATATCCTCGCGGCGATCGTACTTGTCATAATCGTCCTCGCCTTCGAAGAAGGTGTTAGAGATCATCTTTCCGTTGTGCGGCACCACGGTGCCGTCGTACGGCAGGCCAGAGTGGCTCCCGCCCTCGGGATCGCGGTGCAGGTAGGCCATCAGATCCAGGCGGGTGTTATCGGTGATGCGCCAGGTCAGGCTCGGCATCAGGGCGTAACGCTCCTCTTTCAGCGGATCGAACTGGGAGTCGGCATAGCGGGTCATGCCGCTCAGACGGGCCGCCACGCGGTCGTTATCGTCCAGCGCGCCGGTGACGTCAAACATCGCCCCGCGCTGATCGTTATTCCCGGCGAACAGCTTGATCTCGCCGCCCGGATCGAACGACGGTTTGCGCGAGGTGAGCGCCACGATCCCGCCCGGCGACGAGCGGCCATACAGCACCGAGGCCGGGCCGCGCACCACTTCGATATTTTCCAGGAACCAGGGGTCAACCACCAGCGAGCTATGGGAGTTGGTGTCGCCCATCATCTTCAGGCCGTCGAGGTAGACGTTATCCAGGCTGCCGTCGGAGAAGCCGCGCAGCACAATGTAGTCAAAGCGGTTCGAGGCGCCGATCTGGTTGCTGTAGACGCCCGGGGTGTAGCTCACCGCCTGACGCACGCTGGTAGCGCCCTGCTCCTCAAACTGCTCACGAGTGACGATCGACACCGCCTGCGGGGTCTCGATATCCGGCGTCGCCAGCTTGGTGGCGCCGCTCTGCATCTGCGAGGTGACAACAACCGTTTCGGTTTTTGGTGTCTCCTGCGCCATCAGGGGGAGCGCGAAACTCCCGGTAACCCATCCCACCAGCAGTGCCAGCCGCGATTTAGCGAACATGAAAATCTCCAGAGCTATTTCTAATTATTAATGAGAATTATTACCTTTTTCATTTAGAAGATAGCTATGCGCGCTGCCAGAGTACGTATGCGCAATGCCAAACCGCACGAATGGCGTTGGCGACGGAGGAAAAAAGGGATTAGCAGCCGTTACGGACCGCGCCGGGGCAGATACCGTAGCGACGGCGAAAGGCGGTGGCAAAGTTGGTGGCATGCTGGTAGCCCGACATCCAGGCCGCCTGCTGTACGCTGTGGCCTTCCAGCAGATAGCGGCGCGCCAGCGCGAGACGGCAGTCGCGCAGGTAGTCGAATACCGTGCAGCCATAGGCCTGACGGAACTTGCTACGCAAGCTACTGGGGCTCATCGCTGCCTGAGCGGCCAACTGGGCGAGGGTGTACTCCTGCTCCGGGGCCTGTTCCAGCAGATGGCGGATCTGCTCCAGCCGGGCCTGTTCACCGCTTGATGCGCCAGCAAGCGCCGTGCCCTGCTGCTCCCGCAGGTGCAGGCCGTGGCCGAGCAGCTGGTACATCACCCCTTCCAGCAGCAGCTGGCGCGACAGGCTGCTGCGCTCGCGCTGGCGGGCATGCTGGATCCCGGCCAGCACAAAATCTGGCACCTGCCAGACAAAGGTGGGGGCATTCAGCCTCTCCCACTGCGCCAGCAGTGAGGCAAGCAGGTTCTCCCGGCGGGCATCGTCGGGGTAAACGCCAAAAGAGAGGGTTTTCAGGGCGATATCCGCGTCATGACGGGCAGACATCGCCTGCTGCTCGCTGAGCCTGGCGCTGAAAGCCATACCCGGGCGCACCGAGTAAACCTTGCCGCTGAGGGTCAGGGTCACGCACCCTTCCAGCACCACCAGCACATAGAGCGGGCTGCTGTGGCGGGAGGTGGTTTCATAGGGTTGCAGAACGCGGACATCGGAGTGGGTTAATGAGATGCCGGACGGCAGGATCATCTCTTCGACATCGCCGTGCAGAACCGGGCTGCTGCTGGCACATGTATCAGTGAGCAGCGGAAAACGGTAGTCAATGCCGTAGCGCTCGCCAAAGACCTTAAAGTCAGCAACGGAAAAGGTTTTTTTCGCTGTGGGGGCCGGGTGAGGGAGCATTGTGTCGGACATACCTGCGCCTGGAAAAGCATATTAAAAATAAAACAGTATCACTCCTTTAACGCGGCGGCAATGCAGGCAAATTTAATAAATATTAAGCTCCGACAAGATGCCGGAGCTCAAATATATCCGCCTGGTACTGACGATTATTACGCTTCTTGCCAGCCAGCAAACACTTCTTTATGGTCTTTGGTCAGAACCACATTATTCCCGTCGATTTTATCGACCCATTCAAGCGGAATATAATGGTGTTTACCGCCGGACTCGGAGTCATTTTTTGCCAGCTTAATGCGGTTGCCGTCAAGATGGTCAACGGTGCCAACGTGGGTACCGCAGCTTGCCATTACCTGAGCATGGTCCTTGATTTCACTCTGGTTTACCATAATTAATTCTCCTCATTTGGTTTCTACGGGTGTGACACGAAACTAACTGTAGTCCATAAATAACGTTTCTACCGCCTCATTAGCATTTCGAAACATTATTTCCCGCCGCGTTTAAGGTTCGCACGAAATATATAAGAATCAACTGAGAAATATTCCAGGCACGTGATTATGTCGCATAATTATCTTCACGCACTCAACACGGAGGCATATATGGTAGAAACGCATCGTACCGAAATATCCCTGGCTCTTGGTGAAGCGGTTTTAGATATCGTCCAAAAAGGCCAGGAGGTGTCGAGAGAGAATCTGGCACGGGCCATGAAAAGTAAAGCGGAGCGAGAACCTGATGACGAGCGCCTTCTTGATTACTGGAAAGCCTGTCATATCCTCGCCGCTTAAAGGTGGCGGCGTGGGGCCTGTGCCCCGCGCCGCCTTTGCGATCACTCGTCGAAGAACCAGTAACCCTGGTTAATCAGTCCGGTCAGCTCTATCACAAATGCCGGATTTTGCAGGGCATCCCCCAGCTCCGCACGGCTAAGCTCGGTGTAGCGACACAGTGCATCCGCTGCGTTTGCATCCGACACCTCCAGCCGCTCGCTGTTGATAAAGAAGCTGCCCCCGACATTCAGCACCCGCAACCCGCTCAGGCGAGTCAGCGTTTCGCCGCCCGTCAGCGCGTCGAGCACCTCTTCCGGCGTGTACTCCGGTTCCGCCGGGGCAATATCCAGCTCGTGGCGCGGCGTGGAGATGAAGCTGCCAAACCACTGTGTAAAATCGTCTGGCTTGCTGATCATGTCGATCATCATCTTGCGCAGACGCTCAAGTTCATAGGCTTCAACCCGGCCCGGATGCTCCCGGCAGGTGAGATCCGGATCGCTGTAGTGCTCCCCGCCCAGATCGTTTTCCAGCGCGTAATCGGCAAAGCTGCTGATCAGATCCCGGCCATTCGGCCCGCGGAAGCCTACGGAGTAGTTGAGCGCCGTCTCGTGGGTGAAGCCGTCGTGCGGGAATCCAGGCGGAATATAGAGAATGTCGCCCGGGGCCAGATCTTCATCGATGATCGGCTCAAAAGGATCGACATGCAGCAGCGCCGGATGCGGGCAGAACTGACGCATCGGCAACTTGTCGCCTACGCGCCAGCGACGGCTACCCATCCCCTGAATGATAAACACATCGTACTGATCGATATGCGGGCCTACGCCGCCGCCCGGCACCGAGAAGGAGATCATCAGATCGTCCAGACGCCAGTCCGGCAGCACGCGGAACGGGCGCACCAGTTCGGCAGAAGGTGCGTGCCAGTGGTTTACCGCCTGCGCCAGCAGCGACCAGCCGGTTTCGCCTAAGCCATCGAAGTGTTCAAACGGACCGTTGCTGGCATGCCATTTGCCCTCTTTATGGCTCACCAGGCGACTGTCCACCTCCGGCTCCATCGCCAGCCCTGCCAGTTCATCGGGGCTGATAGGATCGACAAAATTGGGCAGTGCGTTTTTGAGAACAACGGGTTTCTTTTGCCAGTATTTTTCTAAAAATTCCGGCCAGTTCAGGTTGAGTTGATACGCCATGGTTAGCACCAGTTAAAAAGACAAACGGGTGTGATTATAGGAAGAGGTGGGGCCGCGCTGCCTTGTCGTGGGTCAAGGGGGAATGAAAACCTGCCGCATTCAGCCATTCGCATGACACAGGGTGACAGTTTCACGCTTTATCGTGAGCGCGAGTTACGGAGCGACTTATATCGTTAATCACTAAGAGCGTATTGTCATGAGGCCTGCGATGAGCCCGTTTATTGAACTGCCGGTTTCCGCCAGCGTAAAGACCCTGATGGGGGTATATACCCGTAAGGAGAACCCGTCCGTTTTCGCACCTGTGGCCGGTGAGCTGCCTGAAGGAAGCGTGGTTCGCATTCAGGCGGCGGTGGTGGGTGATGCGGTGCAGGGCAATCCGCACTGGTACCGGATTGATGAAGAGACCTTTATCTGGGCGGGCGCCTGCACGCCGATCCAGCCCTGTCCCGAATTTCCCCCTGCTACGCGCGTTAGCTGGACGGCGGTGGTGTTTGCGGTGCGTTAGGCGCTGATAACCCGCACATCCTCTGCCGTAAACGCCGCGATCGCCTCCTGATCCAGGCTCGCTTCCACCACCAGCACGTCGATATCGCGGCTTTTCGCCACCACAAAGCGCGCCACGCCGGGGATTTTGTCGGTGGTGAGCGCCACGATGCTCTGGCTGCTCTGGCTAATTACCGCTTTCTTGAACTCGCAGTCAGCAAAGTCGAACCCGGTCAGCCCCATGCCGGGGTCCATCGCGCAGCCGCCGATAAACGCCTGATCGAAAATCATCCCCTGGATCTGGCTCGCCGCCGTCGCCCCCACGGCCCCGCCGGAGCTGCGCTGGATCTGCCCGCCGGTGATGATCACCTCGCACAGGGGGAGACGCAGCAGCTCTGCGGCGATGGCCGGGGAGTTAGTCACCACGGTGACGGCCAGATCCGGTGGTAGCGCCTTCGCCAGCGCAAGGTTGGTGGTGCCGGTATCGATAAAGATACAGCTGCCCGGCTTGATCAGGGTTGCCGCTTTCTGCGCGATCGTGGCTTTTTTTGCATGGTTTTGTTGCTCACGGCTGTAGAAGTTCCCGGCATCGGCCAGCTGTAACACCGCGCCGCCATAGACCTTCTTACAGAACCCTTCTTTGCTAAGCTCATGTAAATCACGGCGAATCGTGTGTTCCGACACCTGCATGCGGATCGCCAGGTCGGCGCAGACCACCCGGCCATTTTCATGCAGGATCTGTCGGATCCGATCTTGTCGTTGTTTCGGGAAAGCTGCATAATCGAGCATAAATTATCTTCTCTGGATTTGAATCGAGCAACAATGCGCATAATGTTGCATGAACGCCTGCTCTGTCAATCCATGCCATCACAACCGGAGCGTCACAATGAAGCGCGATGATGATTACCATCAGCAGGTGCCCGCCACTCAGCCCTATGACGGCTTCCTGTTTGAACCTGTAAACGCAGATGCGCGCGCCGGGGAAACGGTGCAGCGCAAGACGCCTGCCTCCCCGTTACTGAAACCTGATAAGGATGTGAAATGACCTCTCAGACCACCGGAGCCGTTCACCGGCTTGCCACCCGGATCGTCTTTTTTATTGCCGGCTACGTGACCGCCACCTGGGCGGTGCTGGTGCCTTTCGCCAAAGCCAATACCGGCGTTAACGAGGCCACGCTTGGTTCGCTCCTGCTCTGTCTGGGGATGGGGGCGCTGATTGCGATGCCGCTTACCGGGATACTCACCAGCCGCTACGGCTGCCGCCGGGTGATTATCACCGCGATGGCGATCGTCCTGCTCACTACCCCACTGCTTGCCATCATCCCGGATCCGCGCCTGCTCGCCGCCGCATTGCTGCTGTTTGGCGTGGGGGTCGGCGTGACGGACTGCGCCATGAATATTCAGGCGATCATCGTTGAACGCGACGCCCCCGGGCCGGTGATGTCCGGTTTTCACGGCATGTACAGCGTGGGCGGCATCGCGGGCGCCGGAGCGATGACCCTGCTGTTGACCCTCGGGGCCAGCGCTTTTGTCGCCTGCCTGATCATCATCCTGAGCGTTATCCTGATGCTCGCTTTCAGTCTGAAAGGGCTGCTGCCCTGGGCCAATCCCGCCTCTGGCCCGGCCTTTGCGGTGCCGCGGGGCGTGGTGCTGCTGATCGGCCTCATCTGCTTCGCGGTGTTTCTCGCCGAAGGCACGGTGCTGGACTGGAGCGCGGTGTTCCTGACCGAGGTGCGCGGCGTGCCTGAATCCCTGGGCGGGCTGGGCTTCACCTGCTTCTCGGTCGCGATGACCTTTTTCCGCTTAACCGGCGATAAACTGATCGCCCGCACTGGTGCCCTGCGCGCCGTGGTGGGGGGTGCCATCGTGGCCGCCGCAGGGTTTGCGCTGGTGACCTTTGTCCCGCAGTGGCAGTTGTCATTGCTGGGCTACGTGCTGGTGGGCGCCGGTTGCGCCAATATCGTGCCGGTGATGTTCTCCGCCGTTGGCCGTCAGACCCGTATGCCGCAGGCGGTTGCGGTACCAGCCATCACCACCCTGGGCTATCTCGGCGTGCTTGCCGGGCCCGCGATTATCGGTTTCGTGGCGCATGCCACCTCTTTAACCCAGGCGTTTATGGTCATTATGGTGCTGATGCTGGTCGTCGCCCTGCTCTCCGTGACCGTCACCACCTCTCAACCCGCCCGCAGCGAGGGATAAGATGAATATTGCACACGTCGCACTCTGGACTCACAACCTGGATGCCCAGGTCCACTTCTGGGAGACGGTTTTTGGCGGCCAGCGTAACGAACGCTACCTCAGCAAAAACCGTCCGGGCTTTAAATCGCACTTTATCACGCTTTCCGACGGACCGACCATCGAGCTAATGACGGTGCCGGATCTGCCCGATCGCCCGTCGCACCCGGAGTTTGTCGGCTGGGCGCATATTGCCCTGAACGTGGGCAGCAAGGCGGATGTGGATCGGATGGCGGAGCAGGCGCGGCTGAATAACACGCTGCTGAGCGCCCCAAGGATGACGGGTGATGGCTATTATGAAGCGGTCATTGCGGACCCTGACGGGAACCGTATTGAGCTGGTGGGGGAGTGAGACAGCGCATTCAGGACTGAAACACATCCGGATAATTCGTCACTGCCTCCCCTGAACAGGCAGTGACGCAATTCAGATAAATCCTATAAGATACGGATTATCTTAATTTCTTTATCCTACACATGGAGTGCGTCATGGTTCAGGATTCATCTGCGTTAGCCCCTTTCTTCAATGCCCACATTGCAAAAAACGATCGGTATAGCCCGGATTGGGGTAAGCGCTACCGCAAACTTGTTGACAAGATTCAGGCAGAAAAACCCAATTTTAGCGCGGATACGATCCGACAGATCTGGTATGAACGCAGCAATGGTATCTCAAGCCTGAAACAGGGCGGCATGTCCCAGTTTGAATTCGAATCTGCGCAAAAACAGCTTCTCGCTCTTACCCGTCAGATAGCTAAAGAGTGCTCCCTGGACAATTACGAACAGGTAATTAAACGCCTGAACAAGCTGAAAGCTGACGGCGTGCTGAACAAAGTTTACTTGGCATTGTGCCATCGCGCCTTTGCAGCCTTTTATCCTCAGCAAATCACTAATGTCGTCAACGTTAGTTATTTTTTCAGTAGCTATAACTACTGCAATAACCATTTTCAACTCGGACTTCCAGAGGAGCAGGGATGGTTTGCACGTAATCTGGATCTCAAAAAAGCGCTGCATAGAGCATTGGGTGATGAGATCGATCCTATCGAACTTAACATGTCGCTCTGGCATCTCTATAACCAGGTGATTGAGAAAAAAAATGATATCACGACACTCGGCAGTGACATGACCTCCTCAGAGGAGGAGCAGGACGAAAAAGTGAGCACTCCGCAACTGCCGAAAAATACCATCCTTTACGGCCCGCCTGGTACCGGTAAAACCTATCGCACTATTGCCCTGGCTGTGCGTGCCTGCGAACCCGAAGCGTACTTGCAGCAGTTTGGTAAAGATGAAACCGAAAAACGCCGCGAGCTAAAAAAAATCTACGACCATCTGATTGCTGAAAAACGGGTGCGTTTTATTACTTTCCATCAGAGCTTCGGCTACGAGGAGTTTATTGAGGGGTTAAGAGCGGAGACCACTGACGACGGCAATATTCGCTATGAAATCAAACCGGGTATTTTTAAACAAATCTGTGAGGATGCCGCATTCGGTCACGCAGGCGTTCAGCTAAAACTTGATAAAGCGCTTGCCCGCCTGCAAGGGCGTCTGGCAGAAGGCGAGAACATTACCCTTGAAACGCAGCGAGGAAAACCTTTCCAGCTGACTTATAAGAGCCAGACCACCTTTGGGATCTTCCCGTCGCAATCGAAAAAAGATGATTTAGGCCAGGGCTATAATGCCTACCTCAAAGACATCCGTCTGGTTTACCAAAACCCGAAGGCTGAAGTACATAATCCTTCATATGTACGCAGCATTATTAACTATCTGGTTGATCAGGGCGAAATATCCTTAAACCCTGAGGAGACGCCTGAAAAACGACAAAACTACGTCCTGATTATTGACGAAATTAACCGTGGCAATATCTCTAAAATTTTCGGCGAGCTGATCACGCTGATTGAAACTTCTAAACGCGCCGGAGAGCCTGAAGCGCTTAGTGTTATGCTGCCATACTCCGCCACCTCATTCAGCGTGCCAAATAATCTCTATCTAATTGGTACTATGAATACCGCCGACCGCTCTCTCACTGCGCTGGACACCGCCCTGCGACGCCGTTTCGAATTTGAAGCCATGCTGCCAGATATTGATGTTCTGGCTAATACCATCGTTAAGGGCATAAATCTGCCGCGCCTGCTGCAAACCCTAAATGACCGCATCCAGGTACTGTATGACAGCGAACATACGCTGGGTCACGCCTTTTTCATCCCGGTTGTGCAGGCCAGAGAAGACGAAGAACTGGCCTTTGCAAGACTCAAGCGGATCATGAGAAATAAGGTTCTGCCGCTGCTGGAAGAGTACTTCTATAATGACTGGCAAAAGATCCGCATGGTGCTGGGCGATAACCAGAAAGACGAACAACTGCAATTTATCCGCGAGGTAAAAGATCAGAAACAGTTCGCTGACCTCTTCGGCATGAGTGGCACTAACGACCTGCAAGAGATCGGCTCCCGTTTCTTGCTGGCTGACGAAGATGACGACATCTGGAATAACCCACTCGCCTGGCAGCAAATTTATGCCTTACGCAAAGGTAACGGGGAATGAGCTCCCGACAACATTTTACCGTCTTCGAATACGGACACCTGGTAAGCGAAAAAGATAGCGACCGCGTAGCTCATGCGGTCGCCTTGCCCGCTCGCCTGTTTGAGTGGCTTGAGCAGCGCGCTCTGAGGGATGATGCGGAGAACACGCATCGCCTGCTTACTTTACGTAGCCGGGGTGGTGTAAAGACCCTTCAGGTAAAGAATTGTGCCGGGGTGATCGCCCTGCCCGGCAATAGCTTTATTGAAGTGCTGCCAAAAACTGGACACAGCGAAGAGAATGTCGACATTGCACGTCAACAGCTCCTGATGATGCTGCGTACGCTAAAATCCTTTCGCCATATTGCTACCTCCACATCCAGCATCAGGACCTCAAAAATGCCGCTGTTGGATGTGTTTATTCAGCAATTTATCGATAGCGTACAGCAAATTGTGCGTCAGGGCCTCAAACGAGACTATTTGCGTCTTCAGGATAATTTGCCGTGGATGAAGGGAAAATTGCAGATCTCCGCCCAGCTCAGCAAAAATTGTGTAAGAAAGGATCGTTTTCAGGTTGAGTTTGATGAGTACAACGTTGAACGCCCGGAAAATTGCATCCTGAAAACCGCGCTTGCTAAGGTCTATCGCCAGACGCGCCATCCACAACTTTTGCAGCAACTTCGCCCATTGCAGGCACACTTTGAAGATATCCCGTCCATCAACGATGTTCGCGTTGCCTTCGACCAGGTGCGGCTGGATCGCCATATGCACCATTACGAACATGCACTCGCCTGGGCCCGGTTGATCCTGCTGGGTCAGTCGCCTCACTGTATGCAGGGGGAATCCAGCGCCATCTCTCTGCTTTTCCCAATGGAGGCGGTATTTGAGTCTTTTGTCACGGCATGGATGCGTCATCACTATCGCCACAGCTGGCATGTGGAGCCACAAGTCTATGAACATAAACTGGTGCGATTCAACAGCGATGAACTCTTTGCTCTTTGGCCCGACATCAAATTAAGGCCGCGAGAGGGAAGCGCTGGAGCGACAATCATTTGCGATATTAAATGGAAAATTGCGGACGATCGTAAGGCTCAGCTCGATCAGTCCCGGGACGATCTCTTTCAGATGCTGGCATACGGGGTGAACTACCTACAGGGCAACGGGGATATGTTACTTATTTACCCTGCTCACGATCATTTTAATCAGCCGCTGCAAATGCCCTACGAATTTTGCAATACAGGTATACGCTTATGGATTGTACCCTTTTATATTGGCGAAACCCTGCAAGCGTCTGAGCTGCGGCTACCCGATGCGCTGAGCCTGCAATAATTCGCCTTTCATATAGTTATCATATTGTTAAATGATAATGAGAATTAATGTGTTAGAGTAATTGCGTTCGAAAGCTGCCGCCATACTCGTTTGATCGTCAGGGAGGTAGCTTGCACGCTGAGCGAAAATCCTCTCATCTCTGTCAGGCTGAAACATTGGGGCTATTAATGGAACACATTGTCTATGTCGTTGATGATGATCACGCTGTCAGGCGGTCCGTGGTCGGGCTGCTGGAGTCTGCCGGGCTGAACGCCCTCGACTTCTCCTCGGCAGAATCTTTTCTGCAACACACCTTTGAAGATGTGCCCTCCTGCGTGATCCTCGATATGCAGATGCCCACCATCAGCGGGTTTGAAGTGGCGGACTCCCTGAAGGCCAGCGGGCGCGAGATCCCGATAATCTATCTTACCGGTCACGGCACCATTCCGATGACGGTGAAGGCGATGAAGGGCGGCGCGTATGAGTTTCTCACCAAGCCGGTGGCGTCGAACGATCTGCTGAACTCCATTGGCGACGCGCTGAAGCTGGCAGAAGAGAATGCTCTGCAATTGCGGGAGCAGTACTCTCTGAAGCAGCGCCATCTCTCGCTGACGCCGCGGGAGCAGGAGGTGTTGCAGCTGGCGATCAGTGGGATGCTGAACAAGCAGATCGCCGCCGAACTGGGGGTGAGTGAAATCACCGTCAAAGTCCACCGCCGACGGGTGATGGAGAAGATGCAGGCCCGCTCGCTGGCGGATCTGGTCAGGGCCGCGGAGCGCCTGACCAGAAGCCAGCCCTCAGAGTGACGTCTCGCCCTCCGCCAGCGGCAGGGTAAAGGCAAAGACAGAGCCGTGCGGCTCGCGGTTGCGGGCCGTCAGCTTGCCGCGATGGCGCTCGATAATGCTGTAGCTGATGGTCAGCCCCACCCCCATCCCCTGAGCTTTGGTGGAGTAGAACGAGTCAAAGATACGCTCGGTCTGCCCCGGCGCGATGCCGGTACCGCTGTCGGCGATTTCAAATGTGATCCCGCCCCCTTCCGGGTTCGAGGTAGAGAGCAGCAGCATACCGGGCCGCGTTTTGATCTCGGCCATCGCCTCCACCGCGTTCATCACCAGATTCAGCAGCACCTGCTGGATCTGCACGCTGTCAGCCACAACAAAACTGTTTGCCGCCGCCAGGGCATAGTTGACGCTGATGCTCCGCCGCTCCAGCTCGCTGCGCGACAGGGTGATGATGTGCCGCACCAGATGATGCAGATCGATGCGGGCAAAGGCCGGATCCTGTTTGCGGGTGAGGGACTGCAGGCTGCGAATGATCTCCCCTGCCCGCTCCCCCTCGGAGACAATCTCCTCCAGCCCGAGTCTGGCCTTATCCAGCCGGGCCGGATCGCGGTTCAGCCAGCGCAGGCTGGCCCCGGCATTCGCGACGATCGACATCAGAGGCTGGTTGATCTCGTGAGCAATGGATGAGGTTAACTGCCCGACGGTGGTCGCCCGGGAGACGCGGGCCAGCTCGGCCTGCGCCACCCGCATGGCATCTTCCGCCGTCCGCTGGGTGGTGATGTCGGTGATGATGCCGTAATACTCATTCACCTCCCTGCCCACACCGACCGGATCGCCAATCCCCAGAATGGTGCGCACGGCGCCGTCGCCACGAATAATACGGAACTCGGCGCGCATGGTCAGGCCGTCGCGCACGCTCTCGGTCACCAGGGTGCTGATGCGCGGATAGTCATCCTGATGCACGAAAGTCAGAAACTCCGCCATCGAGATCATCTTCTGCTTCTCCGGCAAGCCCAGAATGCGGGCATACTCCTCCGACATAAACATCAGATCCTGCTGCAGCTCCCAGCGCCAGCTGCCGGTATGGCTGATCTGCTCCCCCAGCATCAGCGAGGTCTGGCTGGCCCGCAGCTCTTTCTCCACCCGACGCCGCTGCTGGTTCTCCTCCAGCAGCTCGGCATAGAGCCGGGCGGTCTCCAGCGAGATGGCGGCGTGTGCCCCCAGCAGGCTGACCACCCGGGAGTGCTCGACGGTAAAGACCTCCGGCATCAGGCGGTTCTCCAGGTAGAGCACCCCCACCAGCCGCGCCTGCTTGAACATCGGTACGCACATCACCGCCGCGCCGGAGGTGACCAGATACGGGTCCTGGCTGAAGGGGTGGAACTCTTCCGGTTTGCCGGTGTGGATCTCCTGCCCGGTGCGGATCACCGCCGCCAGTACCGTCAGCGGCATCTCAGTGGCCGTCGGCACCTCTTTGCGGATCTGCACCTGCACCCCGTCGGTGGTGGTGCTGGCGCTGGCCTCGATCTCCGGGATGTTGTTGTCATTCACCCGGATCAAAAAGCCGCGCTGCGCCCCGGCCCGCTCCAGCAGGATGGTCATCAGGGTTTCGATCAGCCGTTCGAGGTTGATCTCTTCCGACAGGGCGCGCGACGCCTTGATCACGCTCTGTAAGTCGCGGATCTCCTCGTTACGGGCAAAGGCCACGGTGTCCCAGGCGTTGGCCTGGCCGGGGGCCAGCAGATAGGGGAAATCCCGCTCCAGCTGGCGTATTTTGGACTGCGCCCCGGCCCGTCCCCAGGCGGTCATCGCCCCGCGGAAGTGGGCCTCGGCGGCGGTGGTGTAGCCGCAGGCGTGGGCGAAGCGGCCCGCCAGCTCGTGGGCCAGGGCGTTGAAGGGGTTGAAGCCCCCTTCGCGCGACAGGCGCACCGCCTTCTCGTACTGTTCGAGAGCGATGCTGTTCATGCCGTCGAGGCGCACGATCTCGGCGTAGATCAACGCCTCTTTATCGGCAAAGGTGCCGGGGTTAATCCGCGCCCAGAGGGCGATCTTGTCGTAATGAAGGTGGATCTGACGGCGCAGATCGGCGGAAAAGGTCTCCGGGGTCAGCTGCTGCGAGAGGGTGAGCGCGCTGTAAAGGTGGTAGTCCAGCAGGTGGATATGGCCCGGCGCGGACCAGGCAAAGCGCCCGGCCTGGGCCAGATTATCTGCCGCCTGCGGGAACTCGCCGCAGGCGAAGTGGGCCATGCCGCGGTAGAGCCAGAACCAGAACAGCATGGTGGAGGTCTGCTCCGGAGCCTGCTCTGTAGCTCCGGGCAGCAGGGATTGCGGTAGCACCTCGCTGGCGCTCCACTGCCCGTTCACCGGGGTACGCAGGTGCTCCACATAGTGGCGCTGCATCAGCAGGATCGCCTCCACGTCCTGGAAATGGGTTTTGCGCACGAAGGCCAGTCCGCGCTCAATGCTCATCAGCACCGCGTCGAGGTGATCGCCCCGGGTGAGGAAATTGATCACCTGGTGACAGGCGGCGAAGCAGGCCACCGTCATATCGCCGTGGGTTACAGCGGAGGTGAAGCAGGCCTTGGCGCACTCAATGGTGTAGCCCAGCGGCTGAGTCCAGACGCTAAGCTGATCCAGCGCCAGCAGGGTTTTGGCTTCAAAGGCGTCGTAGCCGTGGCGGTTGACCAGCTCCCGGGCCAGGGTGCCGTACTGGAAGCCGAGGCGATACTCAGCGTAGCGGTGACCAATCAGCACCCCGAACCACGCCATCGCGGTGGTGGAGGCGCCGGTGATGCCGTGATCCAGGGTCAGGTGCATCATCCGGCACAGCAGAATGAAATGCAGGCGCGAGCTGGTAAAGCTGGCGAACAGGCTGGCGCTGTTGAGCAGGTTCATCACCGCCTCGGTGTCGCCATCTTTCATCAGCGGCAGGCGGCTAAAATGGTCCTGCGGGTTCTCGCCAACGCGGTTGCACAGGCTCTGCCAGGCCTCGTCGCACTCGGCGGTCTCCGGGAAGCGGCTGACGTGAATGCCAAACACCGCCAGCCAGCAGAGGGCCGCCTCCAGCGCCAGCCGGTTGTCGGACTGGCGCATGTAGACTTCGGCCAGCAGGTTGGCCGCCAGCGCTTTCTCCGCCAGCCCGCCGGGGGAGCCGAGAATGCGGTCGCACAGCCTGCGGGTGGCCTCAAGGTTGCCCAGCGCAAACTCGCAGCCCGCCTCTTCGCTGTCGAGAATAAAGTCGCTGGCGCTCTCGGGCGCCGATCCGGTGTTGCCCAGCGCCCGGGCGGTCTGGATATAGCTCAGGGCCGACAGATAATCCCCCGAGCGGCGGGCGCGGCGGGCGGCCAGCAGGCTCAGCTCGCGGAACATCTGGCGCTGGGGCGCAGGCTGAATGCTGTCCAGCGCCGCCGTCACGTGGTGGACGGCGCGGAACAGGATCTCGTTACCCGCCGCCTGGCGGGCTGACTCCGCCAGCAGGCTGGCGGTGGTAAGGTGCAGGCGGCTGCGCTCGGCATTATCCAGCAGGGCGAAGGCCGCCTCCTGAACCCGGTCGTGGGTAAAGGCATAGCCTTCGTCGCTGAGGGTGATCAGCTGCGCCGTCACCGCCGGATGCAGGGCGTAGCGGATCTCCGCCACCGACATTGATACCACCCGGCAGACCATCTCCAGTTCGCCGCTTCCGCCCAGACAGGCGATGCTGCCCAGCAGCCGACGGGTCTCTTCGGGCATCTCCTCCAGCTGCTGGAGCACCAGCGTGACCACGTTTTCGGTGTAGTGCCGGGTGCGGATGGCGTGCAGATCGTAGTGCCATTTATCCTGATATTTGTTGTGCGTCACCAGCCCGTCATCGACGATGCGGCGGAAGAACTCATGGACAAACAGCGGGTTGCCGCCGGTTTTCTCATGAATCAGCCCGGCCAGATCCGCAGTGCTGGCGGAGCGGGTATGGAAGATGCTCGCCAGCCAGCGCGACACCGCCTTCACCGACAGCGGCTCCGGGCGCAGCTCGGTGGTATTGCGCGAGGCCCGGTGCAGGTTCGCCAGCTGCTGATTCAGGGTTGCGTCCGGCACCGGGCAGACATCCCGGTGCGCCACCACCAGCAGCAGCGGCACGTTACTGGCGTTGGTCAGCAGGTACTCCAGAATTTGCAGGCTGGCGGCGTCGATCCAGTGGATATCATCCAGCAGCAGCACCAGCGGGCAGCCCGCGCTGGCGAAGGTTTTCACCAGCGCCAGCACCATATGGCTGAAGCGCGCCCGGGCGTCGAGGGAGAAGCTGTCGCTGGAGAAGCGCGGCTTGTTCTCCAGCAGCAGCCGCAGCTCCGGCACCAGGCTGACGGCCAGCTCTTCATACCCCTCCAGCTCCCGCGACAGGCGGATCTTCCACTGCGTCACCTCCGTTGCCGACAGCCCCAGCAGGTGCAGCACCAGGGTGCGAAAGGCTGAGCTCAGGGCGGCATAGGGCAGCGTGGGGGAAAACTGATCCACCTTGCCCACCGCCAGCAGCACGTTGCGGTGCTGTAGCGCCTTTAGCGCCGAGGCGATAAGGGACGATTTGCCGATCCCCGACGGGCCGCTGATCGCCACAAACCCGGCGAGGTTGTCGCGGCATACCCGGTCAAAGGCGTGGCTCAGATCCGTTGCCTGGGGATGGGCGGTGTAGAGGGTGTCGGTGAGATGAAACGCCGGGGAGCGATCCTGTAAGCCGGGGGTAAAGGCGGCAATATCGCCCTCGTCGCTCAGGGTAGCCTGGCAGCGGCGCAGGTCGGCGATCAGGCCGTCGATGGTCTGGTAACGGTTCTCCGGTTTTTTCGCCAGCATCTTCAGGATGATGGCCGAGATCATAGCGGGCACGCCGGGGCAGACCACTCCCGGGGAGCGCGGCTCCGAGGCGATGTGGTAGTGCGCCCACTTGCCCTGATCCTGGCCGCCCAGCTCAAACGGCAGGCTGCCGGTGAGCAGCTCGTAGAGCACCACCCCGAGGCTGTAGAGATCGCTGCGGCTGTCCACCGAGCGGTGAGTACGGGTGGTGTGCTCCGGCGACATGTAAGCGGGTGTGCCGCCCACGATGGCCAGTCGCGACTGCTGTAGCTCTTCCGAGGCGCCGGACGACAGGCCAAAGCCCCCCAGCCGACAGCTGTTGTCGTCATGAATAAAGATATTGCCGGGCTTGATATCCCCGTGTACCAGGTTGCGCAGATGCATCAGACGCAGAGGCAGGCTGATGCGGATCGCCAGCTCCAGGAAGCTCTGGATACAGGCCATCGGCGCACCAACGATGCGCGTCAGCAGCACAAAGGAAAAAGGGGCGTAAACCAGTGCAAAGCGCCCGTGGTACTGCGTGGTGGCGACCGGACGGATAGCCCAGTCGTCGCTCAGGTACTCCCGCAGGGCAAACTCATTACGCAGCAGGCGCGTTGCGCTGGCCTCTTCTTCATCGCTCACGGCGGTGGCGATAATAAAGGACCCGCCCGAACTGGGCAGGCGGGCATTCAGCCAGCAGAGGCTTCCCTCCTGGCCCAGCGGGGTAAAAATGACATCTTCTTTAAGCACAAAAGCCCGCCCTTCGGATAAATTTCCGGGGGCGGGCCAGAGTGCAGGCAGCGATGGGGTGTTCATCCACGTTTCCTTATTTTTCTTCATTAATGGTTCTCGTGGGATAACGGTGCAGGTGGTGTCAGGTGGCGAGCGCGCGCTGAATGTGCGCCAGCAGCACATCGACGTTTATCGGCTTGCGCAAAAAAGCAACGGCGCCATTCTCAACAGCGTAGCGCTCTATGTTGTCATCCGCATGACCTGAGATAAAAATGAGCGGCGGCGGTGAACTGGCGATAAGGTGCAGCCTGTCGAGCATCTCCAGACCGTTCATCCCCCGCAGGCGGATGTCGGCAATCACCAGCGCCGCGTCTGTCAGCGCGGTGGGGTGGCTGAGAAACCCCTCCGCCGAGTCGAAGGCTTCTGTGGCATACCCCTCCGACTGCAGCAGGTTGCTTAACCCGCTGCGAACAGACCGTTCATCATCAATGATGGCTATGCGCTGCGGCATGCTCTCTTTCCTCAATATGGACGTGATTAACCCTCGCTGCCGTCGCCGGGACGGGGTGGAGGCGGAGTACCGCTGATTTTGGGTACGCATTTGTGGCGAAACCAGGTCATCGTCAGCTGACGGCTGAACAGGCGGCGGCCAATCGGGATCAACTGCTCCCCCACCAGCATGCCAAATAGCCCCATCAGCGCAACAACGGGCGGCGCGGGCGAGTGTACATCAATTGCGGCATAAATAACCCCTGCCAGAATTCCGCAGCTCAGCGAAACGACCCAGGCTTTCATGAGGAGGCTCCTGTGGAGAGGGTGACAGGCGCCTTTTGCGCGGTGTCGTCAGCATGCAAAAAATGGCGGGTGGCCTGTTCGCCTGCCAGCATGCCCAGCAGACCAATCAGCGCCAGCGCGGGCGGCGCCGGAGAGCGGACTTTCAACAGCGCGTAGAGCAGGCCGATAAGCACGCCTGCCGCGAGGGAAATTAACCCAGTACTCATGATGTACTCCAGAGAGGTCAGCAGCAGGCCGGATGAGGGCCCAGCCTGCCGCTGTTAACTTAGCGGACCGGGGCCGGAACCGGCGCCAGGGTTTCGAGCTCGCTCTTCTGGCGAGACGGTGCTTTGTGCACCATGGTGTAGGCGTAATCGACGCCCATGCCGTAGGCACCGGAGTGCTCACGCACGATATCCATTACCGCGTTGTAGGTCTCTTTGCGCGCCCAGTCACGCTGCCACTCCAGCATCACCTGCTGCCAGGTTACCGGGATCACGCCCGCCTGGATCATGCGCTGCATGGCGAAGTCGTGGGCCTCTTTTGAGGTGCCGCCAGAAGCGTCCGCCACCATGTAGATCTCGTAGTCGCCTTCCAGCATCGCGCACAGGGCGAAGGTGTTGTTGCACACTTCGGTCCACAGACCGGAGACCACCACTTTCTTCTTGCCGTTGGCTTCCAGCGCGTCACGCACTTTCTGGTCATCCCAGGAGTTCATGGAGGTACGCTCAAGGATCTCTTTGCCCGGGAAGACATCCAGCAGTTCCGGGAAGGTGTTGCCCGAGAAGCTTTCGGTTTCAACGGTGGTGATGGTGGTCGGGATGTTGAACACTTTGGCCGATTTCGCCAGCGCTACCACGTTGTTTTTCAGCACCTGACGGTCGATAGACTGCACGCCAAACGCCATCTGCGGCTGCTGGTCGATGAAGATAATCTGACAGTTATCCGGGGTTAACACTTCGAGCTTTGAGTTAGACATAATGGTATCCAGTGAGGTTAACAGGTGAAATCGCACCACGCGTTGACGATGCGTTGAGTGCATCCTATGCCTCTCTGGCTCCGGCGGTAATTATCTCTTTGTATAATTAACCTTTCGTATAGTTATACGCAGGTATAGTTATACTTTGGTATACCTATCCCTTTGTATAACTGGTTTTTTTCAGTAACCGATTCCAATAATCCTGACCATTCCCCCTCTCAGTCAGGAGCAATTATGACTTCCTCTGCCAAAGCAGATCTGATTCTGGTGAATGGCCAGTTTCACACCGTCGATCGTGAAAATCCCCTCGCCGAAGCGGTGGCCGTGCGTGACGGTAAATTCCTTGCGGTGGGCACCGCTGCCGAGGTGATGCAGTACCACGACGACGCCACCAAAGTGGTGGATCTGAAAGGCCACACCGCCATTCCCGGTCTTAACGACTCGCACCTGCACCTGATCCGCGGCGGGCTGAACTACAACCTCGAGCTGCGCTGGGAGGGGGTGCCCTCGCTGGCTGACGCCCTGCGGATGCTGAAAGAGCAGGCCCTGCGCACCCCGTCACCGCAGTGGGTGCGCGTGGTGGGCGGCTGGAGCGAGTTCCAGTTCGCCGAGCGCCGCATGCCCACCCTGGACGAGATCAACGAGGCTGCGCCGGATACCCCGGTCTTTATCCTGCACCTGTATGACCGCGCCCTGCTCAACCGCGCGGCGCTGAAGGTGGTGGGTTACACCAAAGAGACCCCGAACCCGCCGGGCGGTGAGATCCAGCGCGACGCCAACGGCAATCCGACCGGGATGCTGATCGCCCGTCCGAACGCCATGATCCTCTACGCTACCCTCGCCAAAGGGCCGAAGCTGCCCCTGGAGCAGCAGGTGAACTCCACCCGCCAGTTTATGCGCGAGCTGAACCGTCTGGGCTTAACCAGCGCCATCGACGCCGGCGGCGGTTTCCAGAACTACCCGGAAGACTACGAGGTGATCGCCGAGCTGCACGAGAAAAAGCAGATGACCATCCGCATCGCCTACAACCTCTTCACCCAGCGTCCCGGTCATGAGCTGGAAGATTTCGAGAAGTGGACCGACATGCTTAAGCCGGGCCAGGGCACCGACTTCTTCCGCCATAACGGTGCGGGGGAGATGCTGGTCTTCTCCGCCGCCGACTTCGAAGATTTCCTTGAGCCGCGCCCGGATCTGGCCCCCGGCATGGAGGACGAACTGGAGCGCGTGGTGCGCCATCTGGTGGAACACCGCTGGCCATTCCGCCTGCACGCTACCTACGATGAGTCCATCAGCCGGATGCTGGACGTATTCGAGAAGGTGAACCGTGAGATCCCGTTCGACGGCCTGCACTGGTTCTTCGACCACGCCGAGACGGTGACCCAGCGCAACATCGACCGCATCAAGGCGCTGGGCGGCGGCATCGCCGTGCAGCACCGCATGGCCTTCCAGGGCGAGTACTTCGCCGAACGTTACGGGATGGAAGCGGTTCGCCACACTCCGCCAGTCACCCGTATGCTTGAGACCGGCGTGCCGGTAGGACTCGGGACCGACGCCACCCGCGTGGCGAGCTACAACCCGTGGACCGCCCTCTACTGGCTGGTCTCTGGCCGTACCGTCGGCGGAATGCAGCTGTACGATCACAGCGCCCGTCTGGATCGCGACACCGCCCTGATGCTCTGGACCCAGGGCGGCGCGTGGTTCTCCAACGAGCAGAACCAGAAAGGGCAGATCAAAAAGGGCCAGCTCGCGGATCTGGCGGTGCTGAGCAAAGACTACTTCCGCGTGGCGGAAGAGGAGATCAAGGGCATCGAGTCGGTGCTGACGGTGGTGGATGGTAACATCGTCTATGCCGCAGGCAGCTTCGGCCCACTGGCGCCGCCTGCCATCCCGGTTCTGCCGGAGTGGTCCCCGGTGGTCAAGGTGCCGGGTCACTACCGCAGTGCGCCACCACAGGCCGCCCGCGTGGGGATGAGCGCCGTACACCACTGTAGCGGTCCGTGTGGGGTGCATAACCACTCGCACGACTTTGCCCGCACGGCAGAGATGCCGGTGGCCGACGATAACGCCTTCTGGGGAGCGCTGGGCTGCAGCTGCTTCGCGTTCTGATCATGATGAATTCAACTCAACCCAACCTGCCCCGGATCGACCTGGGGCTGTTCTTCCTGCGCATCACCGGCAGCCTGCTATTGCTCTACGTGCACGGTCTGCCGAAAGTGCTGCACTTCAGCGAAGAGCTGACGCGGATCGAAGATCCCTTTGGCTTCGGGCCGTACTTCAGCCTGATCCCGGCGATCGTTGCCGAAGTGATCTGCCCGATCCTGATCCTCTTCGGCGTGGCGACCCGGCTGGCCTGCGTGCCAATCATCGCCGTGCTGCTGGTGGCGATGCTGGTGGTGCATCCGGGCTGGTCGATCGCCGAAGGTCAGTTTGGCTGGCTGCTGCTGATCATCTTCACCACCCTGGCCATCACCGGCCCCGGTGGCTGGCGGCTGCGTACACGTGCCACGGAGAGATTCGCATGACCCAGGTGACCGACGCGCACATCGAACATCCGCCTGCCCCGGCGATCTCAACGTGGCAGCCGCTGCACCAGCGGGTGTTCCGCATGCTGTGGATCGCTACGGTGGTCTCCAACGTCGGCTCGTGGATGAGCGACGTCGGCGTGAACTGGAGCATGCTGACCCTCAGCGCCGATCCGCTGGATATCGCCCTGGTGCAGGCGGCAAGCAGCCTGCCGATGTTCCTCTTCGCCCTGCCCTCCGGGGTGATGGCGGACATCGTCGATCGTCGCAAGTACCTGCTCTTCTCCCAGCTGTGGGTGTTTATTGCCGCGGCGGGGCTGACGGTGCTGTCGTTTACCGGCCAGGTGACCCCGACGGTGCTGCTGGTGGCGGCCTTTCTGCTGAGCGTCGGCAGCGCCATGAGCTCGCCGCCGTTCCAGGCGGTGGTGCCGGATCTGGTGAGCAAGGCGGAGCTGGGCCCGGCGATTGCGCTGAACTCGCTGGGAGTGAACATCAGCCGCGCCATCGGTCCGGCGCTGGGGGGCTTTTTGCTCTCGCTGGCGGGGCCGTGGATGGTATTCCTGCTCAATGCCCTGTCGGTGCTGGGCGTGGCATGGGTGCTGTGGCGCTGGAAACCTGCGGCATCGGTGCAGCGCCTGCCGCCGGAGCACTTCTTCTCGGCGGTGCGTGCCGGGGTGCGCTATGTGCACGCCGCCCCGGTGCTGCGTAACGTCTTAATTCGCACCGTGGCGTTCTTTCTCTTCGCCAGCGCGGGCTGGGCGCTGCTGCCGCTGGTGGCGCGCCGGGAGCTGGGCCTCGGCCCGGCGGGGTACGGCATCATGCTGGCCTGTATCGGTCTGGGGGCGATTGCCGGGGCGGTGCTGCTGCCGCGTCTGCGTCAGCGCCTCAATGCCGACCAACTGATGGTGGCGGCAAGCCTGGTTTTCGCCATCACCATGCTGGCCCTGGCCTTTGTGCGCCACTTCTGGCTACTGAACCTGTTTGAGTTCTTCACCGGCTTTGCGTGGATCGCGGTGCTCTCCACCCTCAACCTGGGGGCGCAACGCAGCGCCGCACGCTGGGTGAAGGCCCGGGCGCTGGCGGTCTATCTGACGGTCTTCTTCGGCTCGATGACCGCGGGCAGCGCCCTGTGGGGGCAGATCGCCTCGCACGCCAACACCGCCACCTCGCTCTGCGTGGCAACGGTGGGGATGCTGCTGGCGAGCGCCACGGTGCTGCGCTGGAAGCTGGAGAAAGATCCCAATCTGAACCTCGACACCAGCGGGCTTATCGCCGACGACGCCCGGGAGAACATCCCCAACGAGCGCGGGCCGGTGCTGGTCTCCTGTGAGTACCGGATCGATCCTGAAGCGGTCAGCGATTTTCTGCAGGCCGTCCACGAGCTGCGCCGGGTACGCCGCCGGGCGGGCGCCATCAGCTGGGCGGTGTATGAAGATATCGACCAGCCGGGCCTGTATATCGAGACCTTCCTGCTGGGATCGTGGGTGGAACACCTGCGCCTGCAGGAGCGCCACACCATGAATGACCACCTGCTGCAAAGCCGCGTCCTGGCTTTTCATCAGGGCGATGCACCCCCGGCGACCCGCTATCTGGTGGCGCCGGTTTAAAACCTAAAACAACCTTTTGAGGAAGAGACTATGGCTACGATCAAAGCGAAAGACGGCACGCAGATTTACTACAAAGACTGGGGTGCAGGTAAGCCGGTGCTGTTCAGCCACGGCTGGCCGCTGGATGCCGACATGTGGGACAGCCAGCTTAACTATCTGGCCGAGCGCGGTTTTCGCGCCATCGCCTTCGACCGCCGCGGCTTTGGCCGTTCGGATCAGCCGTGGAATGGCTATGACTACGACACCTTTGCCTCCGACATCAACGACCTGATCACCGCCCTCGATCTGCGTGACGTGACCCTGGTGGGCTTCTCCATGGGCGGCGGCGACGTGAGCCGCTATATCGGCACCTACGGCACCGACCGCTTGGCTGGCCTGGCGCTGCTGGGAGCGGTAACGCCGATCTTCGGTAAATCCGACTCTTATCCGCAGGGTGTGGATCAGTCAGTCTTCGCCGGCATTCGTGACGGGCTGCTGAAAGATCGTGCCCAGTTCATCAGCGACTTCGCCACCCCGTTCTACGGCACCAACGCCGGGCAGACCGTCTCTGAGGGCGCCCTGACCCAGACCCTGAACATCGCCCTGCTGGCCTCGCTGAAAGGCACCCTGGACTGCGTGACCGCCTTTGCCGAGACCGACTTCCGCCCGGATATGGCGAAAGTCGACGTGCCGACGCTGGTGATCCACGGCAGCAACGACCAGATCGTGCCGTTCGAAACCACCGGCAAAGTGGCGGCGGAGCTGATTAGCAATGCGGAACTGAAGGTGTATGACAATGCACCGCACGGCTTTGCGCTGACGCATCAGGACCAGCTGAACGAAGATCTGCTGACGTTTGTGAAATCGCTGTAAGATCTAAGATTGACGCCTGTTGTACAGGCGTCAATCAAAATTTATATTGATAACGTTTCTGAACACATCTAGACGTATACAAAATTTGAGCGTAGATCTGCCAAATCCTTCCAGATTAATATCAATTAATTTAGAAAGGAGAGATACAGACATGAATATTCAGCTACATAAACGCTTAAGTAGAAAATTTATCATCGCAATTTTAACATCTTCATCTTTTGTCACGGCGTGTACGTTTAGCGTAATTTGGTTTTATCTGGCCAATATAGAGCGCTTGGACATATTGTATGACGCACTGAGTGTCAGTAGTGCGATAGGAATAATATTCGGCTTTACCCTGCTCTCTTTATTAGGATTCAGTCTTATTATTTTTATCTCATCTTTCATTATTTATCTTATCTATACGGCACATGAAAAAGAATTAAAACATTATGATGGTCTAACCCATACTTTCACGACCGTATGTATGTGCAACAGCTTCGTCATGTGTTTAATACTGATCAGCGCATTTTGTTTGCAATTTTTTGGAGATCTTAATGGTTTCATCGTGTTCGCATTAGCGACATGCGCTATTATTTTATTTTCTTATGGCTTATGCCACAAATTAATTTTTTCTGTTAAGTCCTATATCGATAAAGACAATGAACGTACAGTAAAGTACCTCCAAAAGAAATCAGTTAAACGCTTCCTTCCTGCATTACTCATAATCCCTGCATTTACACAAATTTTTCCTCTGATTTTTATTGCAGGGCAGTTAGACTTTGTTGAAGAAAACAATTCTTTTTTGCAAGTTGCAATATTCTTTATGTTGTCGGTAGTCCTTATCATAGTAGGGATTTTTCCAGGAGTAATCATTATAAATGAAAAGAAAAACAAAAATATCCTTCAAATCATAACCTATACACTGATTATTATTCCTGTGAGCATTCTTGTCCTGACTATGATTTTTCGTCCTACACCGAATATGATTATCAACATGTCAATGAATCTTTCTGGGATAAGCGACTGGCGCACACATCAATATTATATAAGCATTGAAAGCCATCCTCCAGCCATGTTTGATGGCGCCCTCTGGAATACACGTTTTTATAAAGAAATCCCATCAAGATTTTTTATCACCGGCGTCAGTATCTTCTCCTTGGGTAATATTAAACTTGTATGTCCAACGCGGATCAATGATGCAAGGATTGCAAGCCTAAAAACTACCGTCGATGATTTTGATGAATATGACATTCGTATCAAAAAATTAAAACAAACTGCTATGGCATGCGTACCTTTTGATAAGGGAGAAATACATCTCTGGGACTCCCCAATATCAGAACCGATCTTTTACCAAAAAGTAAAATCGACCGCCAACAGCAAGTTCTTAAATCTGCTTCATGAACTTAAATAATTTTCGCAAAAAAAATACTGATGTCCGTAACAGGGCATCAGCATTGTCCTGCTCTAACTGCATTTTTGTCTGGTCATTAACTTGGTTATATCTATCAGTTTTTATCCTGTATCAAAAAAGCAGCTCAACCGAGACAAAAATGCTTATTGCTATTGCCGTGCTTGAGCTAGTCAGCAGAAATGAAGTTCATTCCCGCATAAGGCTTCTGCCGACACACCGCCAGCCGCGCGGCCAGATCCCCCACGTGCAGTTCCAGCTTGTGCCCGTCCGGGTCGAGAAAATAGAACGACTCCCCTTCGCTTTTGTTCTCTTTCCAGACGGTAACGCCTGCGTCTTTAAGCTTTTGCGTGAAGGTGTCGAAATGTTCTGGTGCGATAGAGAACGCGTAGTGGGTGTAGTCGCTCTCTTGCGGCGGAATGAATTTACGCGAGTCATCATACGAGAGACAGAGCCAGAGATCGCCGCAGGTGAGATAAGCCCCGGCGTGCCATTCGGCGTGCAGGCGCAGGCCAAGGAGATCGCGCTAGAATACAATGCTGCCCGGTAGGTTGCTGACCGCGAGGGTCAGATGGTTAAGGGCGTTGAGCATGAGGTTCACTCCTGGATAGAGGTTAACCTCACTTCTTTAGCATGTTTATCGACGTATAAATAGAAGCGATCCTTGCACGCTTTTTTGGGCTGGCACCACATTTCCATTCCACGCTGTGTTCGCTTTTCTTTGATATAGCCTAAATCGGCGAAGTAGACACGAAGCGGTTCGGCATTAGTCGTATCTTTGAAAATGATGGCATTCGAAGGAGGATATCCGTCACCGGGTTGAGATTCAAAGTAGTAACTTTGAGAAATTCTCGGCGCGTTTTGAATTTGTTTGTAGGTGAGAGAATAATAGTTATAACGATCGGTTTCTTTATAGACTGTTATCCCGTTTATGCTGGATGCGATGAGATAGATAAATAATCCACAAAGAATTAATGTGGTGATGGATATAGCAATAAAAGATCTAATAAAAATATTCACCATCCCTGGTATCTTTTTATAAACACACTTTATAGCTTTATAAATGAATGCCCTGATGGTACTTACTCTGTTTTATTGTTGTCTATCTCGCTTGATATTATTAGGATTTTCGCCCGACACACTGCCAGCATTTACGCCGGGTGGCGCTGCGCTTACCCGGCCTACGAAATAAAACCCCAGGCCCGTGCAAGCGAAGCGCCGCCGGGCAATGCCGTTAGTGCTTCACCATCACATGCCGCACCACGGTGTAGTCTTCCAGCCCGTACATCGACATATCCTTGCCGTAGCCGGAGAGCTTCTGCCCGCCGTGCGGCATCTCGCTGACCAGCGTAAAGTGGGTGTTCACCCAAGTGCAGCCATATTGCAGGCGGGCGCTCATGCGGTGCGCGCGACCCACATCCAGGGTCCAGACCGATGAGGCCAGCCCGTACCGGGAGTCATTGGCCCACTCGAGCACCTGCTCTTCGTCGTCAAACATGCTCACACTCACCACCGGGCCGAAGACCTCGCGCTGGACGATCTCATCCTCCTGCTTCGCCCCGGCCAGCAAGGTTGGCTGGTAGTAATACCCGCTGCCACCCGCCACATTTCCACCGGTGACCACGTGGATGTGCGGCAGGGCTTTGGCGCGCTCTACCGCCTCGCTGACGCGGGTCAGATGGGCGGCGGAGCTGACCGGGCCCAGCTCGGTGGTTTCATCGTCCGGGGCGCCCATTTTCAGGCTGGCGACGGCGACGCCCAGTTTTTCCACCAGTGTGTTATAGACCTCTTTTTGCGCATAGATACGGCAGGCGGCGGTGCAGTCCTGTCCGGCGTTGTAGAACCCGAAGGTGCGTACCCCCTCCACCACCGCATCGATATCGGCGTCGTTAAAGACGATCACCGGCGCTTTGCCGCCGAGCTCCATATGGGTGCGCTTAATCGACGGCGCGGTATGGGAAATAATGTGCTCCCCGGTGGCGATGGAGCCGGTCAGGGAGACCATGCGCACCTTGTCGTGGCCAGTCAGCGGGTCGCCCACGGTTTTCCCCCGGCCAAACAGGACGTTAATCACCCCTGCCGGGAAGATATCTTTTGCCAGCTCGGCCAGCTTCAGCGCAGTCAGCGGAGTGATCTCCGACGGTTTAAGCACCACGCAGTTGCCCGCTGCCAGCGCCGGGCCCAGCTTCCAGGCCGCCATCATCAGGGGGTAGTTCCAGGGGGCGATGGAGGCGACAACGCCCACCGGATCGCGGCGAATCATCGAGGTGTGCCCCTCCATATACTCCCCGGCGGCCAGGCCGCTCAGGCAGCGGGTGGCACCCGCAAAGAAGCGGAACACGTCGACAATGGCCGGGATTTCATCATTCAGCACACAGTGCAGCGGCTTGCCGCAGTTCTGCGATTCCAGGCGGGCAAAGGTGTCGGCGTTCTGCTCAATCACATCCGCCAGCTTCAGCAAACACTCCGCACGCGCTTTCGGCGTGGTCTGGCCCCAGGTTCGGAAGGCGCGATCGGCCGCCTGTACCGCGGCATCTACCTGCTCCGCGCTGGCTTCGGCTATCTCCAGCAGGACCTCGCCGGTGGCCGGGTTGTACACGGGTTGCATCTCACCTGAACCCGCAACCAGTTCGCCATTAATCAGTAAGTTGTGTTGCATAGCCGACTCCATTGTTTTTATGGTCTGAGTGAATTACAGAGGTTGTCCCGCGTTAAGGCGTTTTGCATGCTCGATCGCGTCGTTTTCCGGCGCGTTTGAGCGGCCAAACGGTCGGGCCAGCGCCATGTACACCAGCCCCGAAATCACCACCACCGACAGCCCCACCAGCACCGTCCAGCGGTCGATAAAATCACTGCTCTCGGCAGGCTGGGCCAGCAGCCAGATACCGCACAGCCCGTAGGCCAGGGCCAGGATATTGACCAGCATCCCCCAGCCGCCGACGCTCCACTCCCCGGCCGGTTTCCAGCCTTTCAGACGCTGGCGCAGCGCCGCCAGCACCACCATCTGGAACGAGATGTAGATACCGATAACCGCAAAGGCGGTGATGCGCGCCAGGTTATCCGGCTGGAAGTAAACCCACACGCAGATCAGCACCGGCAGCAGGCAGCTGACGATCATCGCGTTGTCCGGGACGCTGTTTTTCGACAGCTTCGACATCCAGGCGCTACCCGGTAGCATCTGGTCGCGGGAGAAGGAGAAGATCAGGCGGCTCAATGCGGCCTGTAGCGACAGGATGCACGACAGCATGGCGATCACCGCGATGATGATAAACACCGTGGCGCCGGTTTCCCCCATGGCTTCGTTGAGGATCGCTGGGATCGGATCGGCAATCTGGCCGTTAACGATATTCATCAGATTCGGGGAGGCGAGCAGGTAGCCGAGGATCGAGATCAGCGCCGAGATGGCGCCAAACACTATGCTGAGGATCATCGCCACCGGGATCTTCTTGCTCGGATTTTTCACCTCTTCCGCCACGTTGCCGCAGGCTTCAAAGCCGAAGAACATAAACAGGCCGATCAGCGCCGCCGCCATAAACGCCGGCTGGTAGCTGCCATCTTTCGCCAGCACCCCCATCGAGTCGAAGACCACCGAGAAGGGCTGCGCGCGATGGAAAATCAGCAGGTAGATCCCGAGCGCAATCACGCTGACGATCTCGCACCAGAAGCCAATTCGGGCCACCCGGGCGAGGTTTTTGGTGCCCGACATGTTGATGGCCATCATCATCAGGAGCAGCACCACCGAGGTGATCAGCATGTTGCCTGCCGAGGTTTCAAAACCGAACAGTGACCCGACGAAGGTGGCGGTATATTCCGCCACCGAGGTGATGGTCACCACCAGCGCCCAGAGGTAGATCCAGGCGGCGATCCACGCATATTTTCGCCCCCACAGACGGCGCGCCCACGGGTACAACCCGCCGGTGATCGGATACTGCGACGCCACTTCGCCAAACACCAGCGCCACCAGCAGCTGCCCGCAGGCCACAATCGGGATCCACCAGATGGCCGGTGGCCCCGCCAGCGTCACCGCCAGGGCAAACAGGGAGTAGACCGCCGTCAGCGGCGAGAGGTAGGTGAATCCGAGCGAAAAGTTAGAGATAAGGCCGATGGAGCGGTGAAATTGCTGTGTATTATCGCTATGAATTGCTTCACTTTTCTTGCCAGAAGTCTGTTCCATACGTTTTTCTCTGTGTAGTGATAAGGCCGCAGGTAACACGAATCAAGGTATAGAAGAGCGCCTGAAGGCCGTACAGCGTCGCCCGTGCGATTTGTTAAGATTTGTATGGATATGTCACGCTTTTGTTATGGTTAACCCGCATTTTCCGTGAGGCGCATCACGTCAGTAAGATCAGATAGCGACCTGAGAGCGTATTTTCCCGACCACTTCGCCTGTTTTTCCTGCCTGTATCACATAATTCAAACAATCCCCGCTTAATAAATCCATTTTGCAAAAACGTAGATATTTTTAATTTATGGCTACGAAACACCCCGTTCCCTGAATACTTTCTGAGAGGATTGATTCTGATGAATGCACTGACCGCCGTACAACAGCCCGACGAGGCGTTAGCCCGGACCATCACCGGTTTTAGCATTGCGCCCTCCGCGCAGTCTCCGCGCCTGCTGGAGCTGACGTTCTCCGCGGAGGTCACGCAGCAGTTCCTGCGGGAGGTGGAGCAGTGGCCCATCCAGGCGCTGGAATACAAATCCTTCCTGCGCTTTCGGGTGGCGAAGATCCTCGATGACCTGTGCGGCAACCAGCTTCAGCCCCTGCTGCTGAACACTATCCTCAGCCGCAGCGAAGGCGCCCTGCTGATTAACGCCGTCGGGGTGGATAACGTCGCCCAGGCGGACGAGATGGTGAAGATTGCCACCGCCGTGGCGCACCTGATCGGCCGCTCCAATTACGACGCCATGAGCGGCCAGTACTACGCCCGCTTTACGGTGAAAAACGTCGATAACTCAGACAGCTACCTGCGCCAGCCCCACCGCGTGCTGGAGCTGCACAACGACGGCACCTTCGTCGACGAAGTGACCGACTACGTGCTGATGATGAAAATCGACGAGCAGAACATGCAGGGCGGCAACTCCCTGCTGCTGCATCTCGACGACTGGGAAGCGCTGGATAAATTCTTCAGCCATCCGCTGGCCCGTCGCCCGCTGCGCTGGACGGCACCGCCGAGCAAAAACGTCACCCAGGATGTGTTCCACCCGGTGTTTGACGTCGACCAGCAGGGCCGCCCGGTGATGCGCTATATCGACCAGTTCGTACAGCCGAAAGATTTTGAAGAGGGCGTCTGGCTGAGCGAACTTTCTGACTCGCTGGAGAGCAGCAAAAACATCGTCTCGATTCCCGTACCGGTGGGTAAATTCCTGCTGATTAACAATATGTTCTGGCTGCATGGCCGGGATCGTTTTACTCCGCATCCGGATCTGCGTCGGGAGCTGATGCGTCAGCGCGGGTATATCAGCTATGCCACCACCCACTATCAGACTCATCAGTAGGGATGGCGCGGATGTATGACTTCGTGATTACCGGCGGCGGCATTATCGGCATGTCCACCGCCATGCAGCTGATTGCGCTCTACCCGGATGCCCGCATCGCCCTGCTGGAGAAGGAGGCGGGCCCGGCCTGCCACCAGACCGGGCGCAACAGCGGGGTGATCCACGCCGGGGTCTATTACACTCCCGGCAGCCTGAAGGCGCAGTTCTGCCTGGCGGGGAACCGGGCCACCAAAGCCTTCTGCGATGAGAACGCTATTCGCTATGACACCTGCGGCAAGATGCTGGTCGCCACCTCCCCGCTGGAGATGGCACGGATGCAGGCCCTGTGGGATCGCACCGCCGCCAACGGGATCGAGCGCGAGTGGCTGAGCGCTGCCGAACTGCGCGAGCGCGAGCCCAACATCACCGGGCTGGGCGGGATTTTTGTCCCCTCCAGCGGGATCGTCAGCTATCGCGAGGTGGCAGCGGCGATGGCAAAACGCTTCCAGCAACAAGGCGGGGAGGTGATTTTCAACGCTGAGGTCAGCGCCCTGAAGGAGCACGCCAGCGGCGTTGTCATTCATACCCGCGACGGGCGCGAGTTTGAAGCCCTTACCCTGATTGCCTGCGCCGGGCTGATGGCCGACCGGCTGGTGAAAATGCTCGGCATCGACCCCGGCTTTATTATCTGTCCGTTCCGCGGGGAGTATTTCCGCCTGGCGCCGGAGCACAATCAGATCGTGAACCACCTTATCTACCCGATCCCCGATCCGGCCATGCCGTTCCTGGGCGTACACCTTACCCGGATGATCGACGGCAGTGTCACGGTGGGGCCCAACGCGGTGCTCGCCTTTAAGCGCGAGGGCTATCGCAAGAGCGATCTCTCCTTCACCGATATGCTGGAAATTCTGAGTTCAACGGGCATCCGCCGGGTGCTGCAAAACAACCTTCTCTCGGGTTTAAGCGAGATGAAAAACTCCCTGTGCAGAAGCGGCTACCTGCGCCAGGTGCAAAAATATTGCCCGAGCCTGACCCTGAAAGATCTGCATCCCTGGCCTGCGGGTGTAAGGGCGCAGGCAGTTTCGCCAGAAGGGAAGCTGATCGACGACTTTTTATTTGTCACCACGCCGCGCACCATCCATACCTGTAATGCGCCCTCACCGGCGGCGACCTCGGCGATCCCTATTGGCGCGCATATTGTCAGCAAGGTCCAGACCCTGCTCGCCAGCCAGCACAACCCCGGCCGCGCGCTGCGGGCAGCCAGCAGCGTGGAGCCACTACACGCCGCGTATACCCGTTAATCATTCTGAGACAGGAAGCTATCATGCAACTCAACGATCCCAGCTTATTCCGTCAGCAGGCTTATATAGAAGGAGAGTGGTGCGACGCCCACAGCGGCGAGACCCTCGCCGTGACCAACCCGGCGAACGGCCAGACCCTGGGCAGCGTCCCGAAAATGGGTGCCGGTGAGACCCGCGAGGCGATTGAGGCGGCGAACCGCGCCCTGCCCGCCTGGCGCGCGCTCACCGCCAAAGCGCGCGCCAACATTCTGCGCCGCTGGTTCGATTTGATGATGGCGAACCAGGACGATCTGGCCCAGCTGATGACGCTCGAACAGGGCAAACCGCTGGCCGAAGCGAAAGGCGAGATTAGCTATGCCGCCTCCTTTATAGAGTGGTTCGCCGAAGAGGGGAAACGCGTCTACGGCGACACCATTCCGGGCCATCAGGCGGACAAGCGGTTGATTGTGATTAAGCAGCCGATTGGCGTCACCGCTGCCATTACCCCGTGGAACTTCCCGGCGGCGATGATCACCCGTAAGGCGGGCCCGGCCTTGGCGGCAGGCTGCACCATGGTGCTCAAACCCGCCAGCCAGACCCCCTACTCCGCCCTGGCGCTGGCCGAACTGGCGCACCGCGCCGGGATCCCGGCAGGCGTGTTTAACGTGGTCACCGGTTCCGCATCCGATATCGGCAACGAGCTGACCGGCAACCCGCTGGTGCGCAAGCTCTCCTTTACCGGCTCGACCGATATCGGCCGCCAGCTGATGGCCCAGTGCGCGAAGGATATCAAAAAGGTCTCGCTGGAGCTGGGCGGCAACGCCCCCTTTATTGTCTTTGACGATGCCGACCTCGATAAGGCCGTGGAAGGGGCGCTGGCCTCCAAGTTCCGCAACGCCGGGCAGACCTGCGTCTGCGCCAACCGCCTGTACGTGCAGGAGGGCGTTTACGATCGCTTTGCTGAAAAACTCCAGCAGGCGGTGGAAAAAATGCAGATCGGCGATGGCCTGACCCAGGGCGTCACCATCGGGCCCCTGATTGACGGCAAGGCGGTGGAGAAAGTCGAAGAACACATCGCCGACGCGGTGGAGAAAGGCGCTCGCGTGGTTACCGGCGGATCGCTGCATAAATTAGGCGGCAACTTCTTCCAGCCGACTATTCTGGTAGATGTACCCGGTGATGCGAAAGTGGCGAAAGAGGAGACCTTCGGCCCGCTGGCCCCGCTGTTCCGCTTTAAGAATGAAGCGGACGTTATCCATATGGCTAACGACACCGAGTTCGGCCTCGCCGCCTACTTCTACGCCCGCGATTTGAGCCGCGTGTTCCGCGTTGGCGAGGCGCTGGAGTACGGCATCGTCGGGATCAACACCGGCATTATCTCTAACGAAGTGGCCCCGTTCGGCGGCATCAAAGCCTCTGGCCTGGGTCGGGAAGGTTCTAAATACGGCATCGAAGATTACCTAGAAATCAAATATATGTGCATCGGCCTTTAATCTTTCAGGAGATTTCAATGAGCAGCAATAAAGCGTTAATGCAGCGTCGTAGCAATGCCATTCCGCGTGGCGTGGGCCAGATCCACCCTATCTTTGCCGCCCGCGCCGAGAACTGCCGGGTGTGGGACGTCGAAGGCCGTGAGTATCTTGATTTCGCCGGGGGGATTGCGGTGCTGAACACCGGGCATCTGCACCCGGAGGTGGTCAGCGCCGTAGAAGCGCAGCTGAAAAAGCTGTCGCACACCTGCTTCCAGGTGCTGGCCTATGAACCCTATCTGGAGCTTTGCGAAACCCTGAACCAGAAAGTGCCGGGGGATTTCCCGAAAAAAACCCTGCTGGTGACCACCGGCTCCGAAGCGGTGGAGAACGCGGTGAAAATCGCCCGCGCCGCCACGAAGCGCAACGGCACCATCGCCTTTACCGGGGCCTATCATGGCCGTACCCACTACACTCTGTCGCTGACCGGGAAAGTGAACCCTTACTCGGCGGGCATGGGGCTGATGCCAGGCCACGTCTACCGCGCCCTCTATCCCTGCGCCCTGCACGGCATCAGCGATGACGATGCCATCGCCAGCATCCATCGCATCTTCAAGAACGATGCCGCGCCGGAAGATATCGCCGCCATCGTGATCGAGCCCGTCCAGGGTGAAGGCGGTTTCTACGCCACCTCCCCGGCCTTTATGCAGCGCCTGCGCACGTTGTGCGACGAGCACGGCATCATGCTGATTGCCGATGAAGTGCAGAGCGGCGCGGGCCGTACCGGCACCTTCTTCGCCATGGAGCAGATGGGCGTGGCGGCGGATATCACCACCTTCGCCAAATCCATTGCCGGTGGCTTCCCGCTGGCGGGCGTCACCGGTCGCGCCGACGTGATGGATGCCATCGCCCCGGGCGGACTGGGCGGCACCTACGCCGGGAGCCCGATTGCCTGCGCCGCAGCGCTGGCGGTGATCAAGGTCTTTGAACAGGAAGATCTGCTGGGCAAAGCCAACAAACTGGGCGACACCCTGCGCGAAGGGCTGCTGGCTATCGCTGAAAAACACCGGGAGATCGGCGACGTTCGCGGCCTGGGGGCGATGATCGCTATCGAGCTGTTTGAAGAGGGCGACCACCATAAACCGGACGCTGCCCTGACGGCGCAGATTGTGACCCGGGCGCGGGACAAGGGGTTGATCCTGCTCTCCTGCGGCCCGTACCATAACGTGCTGCGCATCCTGGTGCCGCTGACCGTGGAAGAGGCGCAGCTTCAGCAGGGGCTGGCGATTATCGCCGAGTGTTTTGACGAGGCGAAGCAGGGTTAATCTTTATGCCCGGTGCAGGCCGGGCCGTATTCAAGGAGCAGGACCATGACCATCATTTCCCAGGCGACGGCCATCGACGGCTACCGCTGGCTGAAGAACGACATTATCCGCGGCGTTTATCAGCCAGATGAGAAGCTGCGCATGAGCCTGCTGACGTCCCGGTATGAGCTGGGCGTCGGCCCGTTGCGCGAAGCGCTGTCGCAGCTGGTTGCCGAGGGGCTGGTGACGGTCATCAACCAGAAAGGCTACCGGGTGGCACCCATGTCCGAACAGGAGCTGCTCGATATCTTTGATGCCCGCGCCAATATGGAGGCGATGCTGGTGCGCCTCGCCATTGCGCGCGGCGGCGAAGAGTGGGAAGCGGAGCTGCTCGCCCGGGCACACCTGCTGAACAAGCTGGAATCCCGCGACGCCAGCGAGACGATGCTGGACGAGTGGGACCAGCGGCATCAGGCGTTTCATACTGCGATTGTGGCGGGGTGTGGGTCGCGGTATTTGATGCAGATGCGGGAAAGATTGTTCGATTTAGCGGCGCGGTATCGGTATGTGTGGTTGAGGAAGACGGTGTTGTCGGTGGCGATGTTAGAAGAGAAGCATGTGGAGCATCAGAAACTGATGGACGCGGTGCTGGCGCGCGATGCCGATAAGGCGGGGGAACTGATGTATCAGCATTTGTTGACGCCGATTCCGATTATTCGGGGGGCGATGGGGGTGGGTCTGGCGACCTGAAAATTAAATGCACCTTAAAACAGGCACGGTAATGCTGCCAACTTACTGATTTAGTGTATGATGGTGATTTTAAGGTGCTTGCGTGGCTTCCATTTCCATCAGATGTCCTTCCTGCTCCGCTACTGAAGGCGTGGTGCGTAACGGCAAAAGCACTGCCGGACATCAGCGCTATCTCTGCTCTCATTGCCGTAAAACATGGCAACTACAGTTCACTTACACCGCCTCTCAGCCCGGTACGCACCAGAAAATCATTGATATGGCCATGAATGGCGTCGGATGTCGCGCCAGTGCACGCATTATGGGCATTGGCCTCAACACGGTTTTACGTCACTTAAAAAACTCAGGCCGCAGTCGGTAACCTCGCGCATACAACCGGGCAGTGATGTGATTGTCTGCGCTGAAATGGACGAACAGTGGGGCTACGTCGGTGCTAAATCACGTCAGCGCTGGCTGTTTTACGCGTATGACAGGATACGGAGGACGGTTGTGGCGCACGTCTTCGGTGAACGCACTCTGGCCACACTGGAGCGTCTTCTGAGCCTGCTGTCGGCTTTTGAGGTCGTGGTATGGATGACGGATGGCTGGCCGCTGTACGAATCACGCCTGAAGGGAAAGCTGCACGTTATCAGCAAGCGTTACACTCAGCGCATTGAGCGACATAACCTGAATCTGAGACAACATCTGGCAAGGCTGGGACGGAAGTCACTGTCGTTCTCAAAATCGGTGGAGCTGCATGACAAGGTCATCGGGCATTATCTGAACATAAAACACTATCAGTAAGTTGGAGTCATTACCGTATTTCATTAACATGTGAAACTATAATAATTAAATGTATATTTATCTCGTAACAATTAATTCACTACCAGTTTATATGCTGAACGGCTTTCTGTTATTTGCAGTGATTTATTATTAATTAGCAGATAAATCTCATCTTGATATTTTCAAGCTAATGATATCCCGCACAAACGAAATTTATCAAAAGGAAAATCTGGTTTAGGTTTAGGTGAAGCTAGTAACAGACACAAAAAAAGCCGCCCTTAAGCGACTTAATTTTTGCATCTTATGGTGCCGAAGGCCGGACTCGAACCGGCACGTATTTCTACGGTTGATTTTGAATCAACTGCGTCTACCGATTTCGCCACTTCGGCACTGAAGGGGATGCGGAAACGTTGTGGATTATACCTGTCGCACGCCGCCATGCAAGCGGCGACGCGCTAAACCGCGTTAAGTGCCCAAAAAACCAGCGCTCCCGTCAATCAAGTTCCGTCACCGCCATCCGAATCACCCTCGCCGCCTTCTGTTCCGGCAGCTTCAACACCTTGCCCCACATCGCCTGCGTCATCTCGCAGGTGAGCTTCTCTTTGCCCACCGCGTTCTCCGGCATCACCAGTAACCGGATATCCTTACCATATTGAATAGTGAGTTCCTGCATAATCGGGCGCACGTCCTCCACCGCGGCGGCGTGTTCTTCCGGGGTCACGGTGTGGCGATCGTTACTCCAGCCCGCGCGCATCATCTCGGCGTCGGCCTGCATGCGGCGCTGCATCATATCTTTATCCAGCACCCGCATCGGGTTGATGCCCCCCTTCACGCCCGGAAACAGGAAACGAAAACAGGCGTCGTCACTCACCTTCTGAATGGCGGCCGTCTGCTCCATGTTGATCTTCATATACGCCACCGCATTCGCGTCGGGGGCGTATTGCAGGCGCGACATCTGCAGGCTAAGGATCTGCGGCTGGACCACGTCGATAATGTCCTGCTCAGAATCGCCCGCCTTTTGCATAGTGAGGATCTGCTCGCGAATACGGGTCACAAACCTGGGGTCCTGCTCTTTGAGCACCTGCCAGGAGGGCATGGCGTTAAGGGTGGTATCAAGCCGGTGTTCGGGCGTGTTTTGCAGGCGTTGCTTATCGTAATAAACCCAGAAGGCTACTGCTGCGGAGATAACTGCCACTGCGACTATAGGTGTCCACGCTCTTCTCATCGTTACGCATCCTTAATCCTTTAGCTATGCCGATTTACACCGGCACGCCGCTATGGAAGCGAAACTCGTTATCCGGTGTTGAGATAAGTGTGGCTTCAATTTCACCAAAAAGCTGTATCCGGGAAGAGATATCCTCGTCGCTGACCTGTTGGGCAAGCGTCAGATAGTCCTGATAATGCCGCGCCTCAGAGCGCAGCAGCGACAGGTAAAACTTCTGCAATTCCTCGTCGAGGAAGGGTGCCAGCGCGGCGAAGCGTTCGCAGGAGCGGGCTTCGATATAGGCGCCGCAGATGAGCTTGTCGATCAGCGTCAGCGGCTCGTGGGTGCGCACGGCTTTCAGCATCCCTTTGGCGTAGCGGCTGGCGGTAATTTTGACGTAGGGGATGTTGCGGGTCAGCATCGCCTCCCGCACCTGCCAGAAGTGGTGCAGCTCCTCTTTAATCAGCAGCACCATGCTGTCGATGAGCGCCTGGCCCCAGGGATCGTCGGTTTTGGGCATCACGCTTTTGCCAATCTGCTTGTGCAGGGCGACAAAGTCTGGTTCCGGGCCTTCGCGGAAGGTAAAGGCTTCGTAGGGCTTGAGCCACTCGAGCAGCGCGTCGGCCCCGCTCTCGTCGGCGACGTATTTACGCACTAATAACAGCGCGGTCTGAGCGGCTTTGAGCTCGCACACCATATGGTCGGTGAGCAGCAGCGGCAGGTTGGCCGGGTCGCGGGCTTGATCAATCCATGCTTGCGGGGTCGGGCACTGGAGGAAGTTTAAAACAGGGGCAAGTATCTGCGGGTAGTCCATTATCTTTCCTGAAGCGACAGCCGAAGCTGCCGCAAATACACGTCGCCCTTCACGCTGCCTCTTCGTTGGCTGCCTTCGTTCACCCCAGTCACTTACTTATGTAAGCTCCTGGGGATTTACTCAGTTGCCGCCTCGATGCAACGCGAATGACTCGTGTATTGAATCAATTAGTGACGCACGCCGTCGTCATCTTCGTCGATGAAATCTTCGTCGTCTTCGTCACCCTCTTCGCCGTTCGGATCTTCGAAGTAGGTGCCCCAACCGTCGTATTCCACTTCAAACTTCTCGGCCAGGTTCATCAGCTGTTCAACCTGGGCGTCGATCAGCTCTGCCTTCAGCGCACCTTCGCTCAGGATATCGCAGCAGATGACGGTGTCGCCCTCTTCCACTTCCAGCTCTTCCGGCTCGGTCACTTCATAACCCAGACGGAACGCTTCCACCGCCAGTTTCTCCAGCGCTTCGAAATCATCCGCAGAGAAATGGTGCTCGATGGTGTAGAGCGCATCCGGATCGCTGCCGTCTTCCAGCAGTTCTTCAATAATCAGTCGCGTCTCTTCGCGCTGTTCTTCCAGCAGTTCTGGGTTTGCCATGGCTCGTTCCTCTTTAAAGTGCGGCAGATACTTCTATTTTCACACACGGATGTGTTTGCCTCCACCTTTGTAAGAAAGATTTGTGCAACGGGGTTGCATGTGCATATTGATACAGATAAAGTGAATTTTAATTCAATAAGTGGCCTTTGCCATGTGAGGATAAAATGTCTGAACTGTATAAAAAACATTTCCTGAAATTGCTCGATTTTACCCCTGCACAGCTCACCTCTCTGCTTGCCCTGTCAGCACAGTTAAAGTCCGATAAGAAAAAAGGGACTGAAGTACAGAAACTTACTGGCAAAAACATCGCGCTCATCTTCGAAAAAGACTCAACCCGTACCCGATGCTCTTTCGAAGTTGCCGCATTTGACCAGGGCGCACGCGTGACCTATCTCGGGCCGAGCGGCAGCCAGATTGGGCATAAAGAATCAATTAAAGATACCGCACGGGTGCTGGGCCGGATGTACGACGGCATTCAGTATCGCGGCCACGGCCAGGAAGTTGTCGAAACCCTGGCGGAATTTGCCGGGGTGCCGGTGTGGAACGGGCTGACCAACGAGTTCCATCCCACCCAGCTGCTGGCGGACCTGCTCACCATGCAGGAGCACCTGCCGGGCAAGGCGTTCAACGAGATGGTGCTGGTCTATACCGGCGATGCGCGTAACAACATGGGTAACTCGATGCTGGAAGCAGCCGCGCTCACCGGGCTGGATCTGCGCCTGGTGGCGCCCAAAGCCTGCTGGCCGGAAGAGCGCCTGGTGGCAGAGTGCAGCGCGCTGGCAGAAAAGAACGGCGGCAAAATCACCCTCACCGAAGATGTCGCGGCGGGCGTGAAGGGCGCGGACTTTATCTACACCGACGTGTGGGTGTCGATGGGCGAAGCCAAAGAGAAGTGGGCCGAGCGTATCGCCCTGCTGCGCGGCTATCAGGTGAATGCGCAGATGATGGCGCTGACGGGTAACCCGGACGTCAAGTTCCTGCACTGTCTGCCGGCGTTCCACGACGACCAGACCACGCTGGGTCAGCAGATGACGAAAGAGTTCGATCTGCACGGCGGAATGGAAGTGACGGACGAGGTATTTGAATCGGCGGCAAGTATTGTATTTGATCAGGCAGAGAACCGGATGCACACCATTAAAGCGGTAATGGTCGCGACCCTGGGTGAATAACGGTTGCGTTTAAAATAACGGGAGGGTTTTGGCCCTCCTGCTTTTCATATTATCCGTTCGGGATATTAATTTGCTGTTACCCGCACCTTACCGTAAGGGCACTTTTTAAAAATACATTTTACCGGGGCATCGCACTGTTTGCTCTCCGGATCGCGATGGCCGGGGCATCTGGACATGTTGTGCATCACGCGCCACAGGGTGTGGCTGTATTTATCGATTTGCAGGATATTGATATCGCGTAGCTCGTCGTTCACGAATAAACGATTATAAACCACCTTTATTTCATCGCCCGGTTTAAAAAGCTGCTCGCTGTTATACCACAGAATATATTTATGATTATGCTGAGTAAGAACTTTTGAAAATAATGTTCCTGTGGCCGGACTGGCAATAGTACCTAAAGTGATCCATGTTTTAGAAGCGGTCATCAAAATACCTTTTAAACGAGCATGCAGAAAGCGGAAAGCCATACGGTAAATAAGTGTAAAAGAACAATCAAAATGTGGTAATAGGTACAGCCTATCCTTTCAATCAAGGGTAATAAGCCTCAAAGTTTACTTAAGTCAAATTACAGCGGCATGAATATGACCCGGCGTAAAGAACCTGCCTCCCGCATCGATTGATTTTTCAGCGTAAACAGGGTACGTTTTGGCCCTGATTCCAGCGCGGATGTCCCGATCTTATGCCTATTATTCAATCTGTTGAACGTGCCTTACAGATCCTCGATCTGTTTAATGAACAGGCGACGGAACTTAAAATCACCGACATCAGTAAACAGATGGGCCTGAGCAAAAGCACGCTCCACTCGCTCCTCAAAACCCTGCAACTGCACGGCTATATCGATCAGAACCCGGAGAACGGTAAATATCGCCCCGGCATGAAGCTGGTCGAGCGCGGTCACTTTGTGGTGAGCACTATGGATATCCGCCAGAAAGCGAAGCACTTCCTGACCGCGTTGTCGGAGCGAACGGGGCAGACCACCCATCTGGGCATTCTGGACGGGCGCGAAGGGGTCTATATCGAGAAGATCGAAGGCAAACTGGCGGCCATCGCCTACTCGCGCATTGGCCGTCGCCTGCCGGTGCATGCCACCGCCATCGGCAAAGTGCTGATCGCCTGGCTGAGCGAGGCCGAGTTGAATACCCTGCTGGAAGGCTATCACTACACCACCTTTACCCCGGCGACCCTGGCCTCCCGCGAGGCGCTGCTGGCCGCGCTGGCGCAGACCCGCGAGCAGGGCTATGCCCTCGACAGCGAAGAGAACGAGCAAGGTGTGCGCTGCGTATCGGTCCCGGTGCGTAACCACGAATCCCGGGTCATTGCCGCCCTGAGCCTCTCCACCTTAACCTCCCGGGTAGACGACGAGGAGCTGGCCCGCTTCCGCGAACAGTTGCAGGAGGCCGGGCGCCAGCTCTCACGCGCGCTGGGCTACCCGGCCTGAGCCGTTATACCGGCTCGTAAGTGAAGTAGTCGAAGTCGGCGTGACAGCCGTCACCGCTGATATCCTCGCAGTGCAGCCCGACAAACGCGCCGGTAAAGAAGCCCCGCCCGCCGATATAGTCATCCGATAGCTTCCACGCCTCGTACGTCACCGGCACGGTGTGCCACTGCTCCCCGTCAAAGGAGTAGCTGTAGCGGTAGACCAGGCGATCGACATCCACCCGCAGCCAGATGCTCTCTGCGCTCTCCGGCACCGGGATGGGCTGCTCGTGCAGCGGCCACGACGGCACGTTGTGGTCGAGCTGGATCACCTTGAGGGTTCTGCCCTGCCCCTCCTCATAGTCCACAAAGCAGTAGCTCCAGTTTTTGCTGTTGTAGTAGCAGGCCAGCCCCGCACTCTGCTGGAAGTGACGCGGGGCAAACTCCATCCGCGTTTCCGCCCGGAAGGTGAAGTGCTGCCAGCGGCGCGCCACGGTGGACTGGGTGAAGGTCGAGTTCAGCGAGTCGTTGCCGTACAGGCGTAAAAAGCCTTTACGGGCCCGCAGGGAGCCGAGGGAGTCGTCGAACGGAATGCGCAGGGTTTGCAGCTCCGGGTCGAGGCGCTCGCCGTCGAAATCGTCTCGCCAGTTGGTCTGCGCCACGGCGGGGCTTTCGGTCATCTGCGGGCCAGGCACCATCAGTTGGGCATGCTTACCGCCTTCCACGTACGGCCAGCCGTCGCGCCATTCAATGCGCGCGATCCCCGTCTCACGCCCCAGGGAGCAGTATCCGCGCCCGCCGGAGCCCAGCAGCGGAATACCCGGCAGCCGCTGCGGGCGGCTGGTGAGATAAGCCATGTACCACTCTCCGGTGTGGGTCTGAAGCAGCGAGCCGTGGCCGCTTTTTTGCAGCGGGTTCTCCGGCAGGTGCCAGCTGGTCATCATCGTCACTTCCGGGTGTAGCTCGTAGGGCCCGTCGATGGTTTTTGAGCGCAGCACCACCACCGCGTGCTCATAGCTGGTGCCGCCTTCGGCGACCACCAGATAGTACCAGCCATCCTTACGGTAGATATGCGCCCCTTCGGTGTAGCAGAGCGGCGTGCCGGTGAAGAGGGTTTTGCGCTCCGGCGACAGCGTGCAGGTCTGCGGATCGTACTCCTGCATCACGATGGTGTTATGCGGGTTGCTGTGGTGGCGCGGCCCCCACGGGCGGTAGATGTAGTATTTGCGGCCATCGTCATCGTGGAACAGGGAGGGATCAAACCCGCCGTTGCCCATCGGGATCGGCTCGCTCCACGGCCCCTCGATGGAGGGGGCGGTGACCAGGAAGTTGCGCCCGTTTTTCCACGGGGAGTCGACAATCTTCACATCGGTATAGAGCAGCCAGAACTGCCCGTCGGCGTAGCTCAGGCACGGCGCCCAGATGCCGCCGGAGTCCGGGTTGCCCTTCATGTCCAGCATCGACACGCGATCCAGCGGGGTGCTTACCAGCCGCCAGTTCTTCAGATCCCGGGAGTGGTAAATACGCACACCCGGGAACCACTCGAAGGTAGAGGTAGCGATGTAGTAATCCTCACCCTGGCGACACATCGACGGGTCGGGGTTAAAGCCGGTCAGAATCGGGTTGGTAATGGTGTACATAGTGCCTCCTCCTTAATGAGATGCTGCCGTTGCCGCGGCGGGAATGGCTTCGCCCTGCGCCGCGCGATGCTTGAGTAACTGCTGGCTGATGGCCTCCACCCGCGCATCGGTGAGTTTGTAAAACGACAGCATGGTGAACATGCCCACGTAGAGCGCCACCGGCACCACGCAGAACAGAATTTTGATGGTGGTGAGCACCTCTACCGGCTGCACGCTGCTGCTGGCGGAGTAGTTCACGTACGCCAGGATCCAGCCCACCACCGCGCCGCCAATCGCCAGGCCGATCTTCAGGCTGAACAGGTAAGTGGAGAACACCAGCCCGTCCAGACGGCGGCCGCTGCGGCTCTCTTCGTAATCCACCACGTCGGAGGCCATCAGCCACTGCAGCGGCGTGGTGGTGTTAAAGACGAACAGGAACACGATGTTGAGGGCAAAGATCAAAGCGATATACTCGGCCGGGGTGAAGAAGATCAGCAGGCTGATCAGAGAGTAAGCGACGATGATCCACTTGAAGGCCTTAACCCGGTCGAAACGGCCCAGCAGACGGGAAGAACAGAGCGAGCCAAACATGGTGGCGATGCTGCCGTAGAGCAGGAACTGGGTCGCCAGCTCCGGATGATCCATCACATATTTCACAAAGTAGAGCGTCGCCCCGCCGCGCACCACGTTGGAACAGGTGGCCATCATTTTGAAAGCGCACATGATCCGCCACTGGCTGTTGCCCAGCAGCAGCTTCAGATCTTTCGCCACCGACGATCCCGGCTGCACCTCAAAGGTGTAGCGCTCTTTGGTGGTGAAGAAGCAGACGAACAGCAGCACCACGCCGCAAAGCCCCAGCACGCACATCGCGCCGAAGTAACCCAGTTGCTCGTTGCCTTTCCCGATGATCCCCACCAGCGGCAGGGCAATGCCGCTGATCGCCAGCGATCCCGCCGCGGCGAGGAAGAAACGCCAGGACTGCATGGCATGGCGCTCCTTCGGATCGGCGGTGATCACCCCCGGCATGGCGCAATAGGGCACGTTGACGAAGGTGTAGACCAGGGTCAACAGGATGTAGGTGACGCAGGCGTAAATCACTTTGCCGTTGGCCGAGAAGTCCGGCGTGTAGAAGGTGAGCATGCAGACGAGGCCAAACGGGATTGCGCCCCACAGCAGGAACGGGCGGAACTGGCCGTAACGGGTGCGGGTACGGTCCACCAGCAGCCCCATCAGCGGGTCGGTTACCGCATCCAGCACGCGGGAGACTAAAAACAGCGTGCCCATAATCCCGGCGGATAAACCAAACACATCGGTGTAGAAATAGGCCAGCAGGAACATGGTCGCCTGCCAGACGAAGCCGCAGGCGGTGTCACCCAGCCCGTAGCCAATTTTATCTTTCATGGTTAATGGCATCATCAGAAATACACCCTTATTTAGTGTGCTGAATTCACAATAACGTGTTAATAGAGTGTAATAAGCTGATTAATTTATCAGCAATGACCATATCTTATTTCTGAATTACGTTATTTTGCTTTTGTGACACTGCTCGATATATATCAAATCACTGTTTTAAAATCGTAAAAATAAATAAATGGCAGGCATAGAAAAGCCGTCCACGGAATATTTTCCGTAGACGACAAGAGCAATAAATATAATTAAAGACCGAGCGCTTTTTTACCGACGTTAATAACCTCGATAATTTTATCCGTGTCGTAAATACACCCTTTCCAGGTGCCGCCGCTCACTGACTGTAATGCCGCCCACAGACGCGTATCGTCCGGTAAAAATTCATGGGCATGCAATTCAGGATGCGGCTGGCGACGTGCCAGTTCAATGACGCCCTCTTCCGGGGTGAGCGGCGTCAGTGGCGTGCCGATAAAGTTCACGCTGCCGGTCAGGGAAAGGCGGTCCACCACAATCTCGATGATGTCGCCGTCCCGCAGTTTGCCAATCGGCCCACCGGCCAGCGCTTCGGGCGCCACATGGCCAAAACAGGCCCCGGTGGAGACGCCAGAGAAGCGGGCATCGGTGATCAGCGAGACCGTTTTACCCCATGAAACATGCTTGAGCGCCGAAGTGAGCTGGTAGGTCTCCTCCATGCCGGTGCCGGACGGCCCGCCGCCGATCACCACCATGATGTCGCCCTGGGCGATCTCGCCGTTTTTGATTGCCTTGATCGCCCGGGCTTCCGAGACGAACACCCGCGCCCGGCCGGTATGACGGTAAACGCCATCATCACCCACCACCGACGGGTCGATGGCCGTGGCCTTGATCACCGATCCCTCCGGCGCGATGTTGCCCACCGGGAAGGCCACCGTGGAGGTCAGTCCGCGGGCTTTCGCACGCTCCGGCGGCAGGATCACATCATCCGGATCGACGCCGTCCTGCTCGCGCAGGCACTGGCGGAAGCGTTCCCGTCGCTCAGAGCCCTGCCACCAGTCGAGGTTTTCCCCGACGGTCTGGCCGGTAACGGTCATCGCATCCAGATGCAGCAGACCGAGATCGCGCAGATGGAGCATCACTTCCGGCACGCCGCCCGCAAGGAAGGCCCGCACCGTCGGGTGATAATCCGGCCCGTTCGGTAATACGCTCACCAGCCGCGGCACCTTGCGGTTGATCCGCGTCCAGTGCTCCACGTCCGGAATAGTGCAGCCCGCCGCGTGGGCAATGGCGGGGATGTGCAGCAGTAGGTTAGTGGAGCCGCCAAAGGCGGCGTGGATCACCATCGCATTTTCAATCGCTTTATCGGTGAGGATATCGCGCGTGGTGATGCCGCGGTTATCCAGCTCAATCACCGCCCGCGCGGACTGGCGGGAGATCTCCAGCCATACGTCCTGCCCTGACGGGGCCAGCGCCGAATGGGGCAGCGCAAGACCTAAGGCTTCGGCCACCACCTGGGAGGTGCCCGCCGTGCCGAGAAACTGACAGCCGCCGCCCGGTGTGGCGCAGGCGCGGCAGCCCAGCTCGGCAGCCTCCTGCAACGAGAGTTCATGGTTGGCGTAACGCGCTCCGATGGTCTGCACCTTGCCGGCATCTTCGCCGAAGGTTGGCGGCAGCGTGGCCCCGCCCGGCACCAGAATGGTCGGCAGAGTATGCATCGCGGCCAGGGCGATCATGGTGGCAGGCAGCCCTTTGTCGCAGGTGGCGACGCCAATCACCGCCCGGCGCGTGGGCAGGGAGCGGATCAGACGACGAAACACGATCGCCGCATCGTTGCGGTACGGCAAAGAGTCAAACATCCCGTGGGTGCCCTGGGAGCGGCCATCACACGGGTCGCTGACAAACGCGGCGAACGGGATCCCGCCGTTGCGGGTGATCTCTTTTGCCGCCGCCTGCATCTGCAGGCCAATCTCCCAGTGACCGGTGTGGTAACCCAGCGCCACCGGGCGGCCATCTCCCGCGCGGATCCCGCCCTGGGTGCCGATAATCAGCACCTCTTTGCCGGTAAGTTTGTTGGCATCCCAGCCCATCCCGGCGTTCTGCGTCATGCCAAACAGATTGCCGCTGGGGGATTCCATCAGCATCTGCGGGGTCAGGGGCAGTGCCCCCTGCGGCCCCGCCGCGTGGGTGATCACCGAATAGAAGGCATCATCCTGCGGGGTAAAAATGGTTTCTATCGACATCGTGACCTTCCGGTTCAGCAGAGCTTGAGCTGTTGCAGCAGCGTTTTCAGCTGCGCCTTGCGCGCGTCATTCAGCGGCCCGGCAGGCGGCAGCACGTGGGTGGAGACCGGGCGTACGCACAGGGAAATCGCCTCTTTGATCACGTTCACAAACGGCGTATCCAGCTGATACATCTGCGGGATTTGCAGCAGGGTCTGATGATACTGCGCCGCCCGGGCCAGGTCGCCGTCGCGGAAAGCCTGCAACAGGTTGACTGACACCTGCGGGGCAAAGTTGCCGCTGGCGGAGATCGCCCCGTCGCCCCCCAGCAGCAGGGTGTTGAACAGGTGATCGTCGTAACCGCACAGCACCACAAACTGCGGGTGCGCCGCTTTGACGGTGAGGACCATGCTGCGCAGATGGGCCACCGAGTCGATGGTGTCTTTGATGCCCACGATATTGGCCCGGGAGTCCACCAGAGTTTTAACCAATTGCGGGGTCAGATCCTGCCCGGTCAGGGCCGGGAAGTTATAAAGGATCACCGGCAGGGTGACGCTGTCGGCCACCTGCTCAAAGTAGCGGATCAGGTTCGCTTCCGACACTTTCCAGTAATAGGGATTGATCACCACGATGCCGTCGGCACCGGCCTGCTGGGCGTGCTGGCTCAGCTCGATGGTTTCCCGGGCATTAGTGCCTCCGGTACCGATCAGGACCGGTACACGCCCCTTCACGTGGGCGATGGCGAATTCGGCGATCGCTTTGCGCTCTGCGGTGTTGAGCTGGGAAAACTCTCCGCCGCTACCTAAAAAGAACAGGCCATCGACCCCGGCGTCGATCATATGGTCGATAAGTGCGGCGCTGCCCTGCTCATCCAGCTTGCCGTCGGCGGTGAAGAGGGTGGAGACAGGGGGAATAATGCCCGAGAACTGCACGGTCTGCTGCATGAGAACTCCTTGCTGACTCATTTTGTTCTACATTATAGAACAGCGTTCATTTATTTAACTTTTATACTAGAACGCGAAGAAAGCGAAGGACAATCAGGTAACACGAGGGTGTGTCTGTTTTTTAAGCTTGATCACAGAACGGAATGAAAGGATGAAACTCCCTCTCCCGACGGGAGAGGGGAAAGGCATCAGGCCACCAGCATCTTCACAACCACTTTGCGCACCTGCGCCGGGTTGCCCACCGCGCACAGCGGTTTGTGGACTTCGCCCGGGTAGAAGACCACGAAATCACCTTCGCTCAGCACCACGGTTTTCTCCTGCTCGCCTTCCGGCAGGAAAGCGATATCTTTATCCGCCAGCCAGTCGGTCTCCGGCGTGCCGTTTGGCAGGGTGCTGAAGGTCATCCCTTCCTGGCCTTTCAGGACGATCTGAATGTCCAGATAACGGGCGTGGTACTCGGCGCGACGCTCGGCGAACGGCTGGGTCATATCTTCGGAAACCAGATAGAACAGGTTGTTGCCGTCGATGTCATGTTTACCGGTCGGGGTAGCATCGGTTACGTGCGCTTTAACGTGTTCGATCGCCTGACGCAGTTCTTGTGGCAGCCAGGCCTGTAGATTATGAATATTACCAACGATCATGTTTAAATCCTCAATATAAAACACCGTTTCATTTTCAACTTTTATACGAGAATTTCAGCTGCCATACCACCACTTTTTGACCGGGATTAGCACTTGCGCATAACCATGCACGCCCAACCGTTTTCGCTGCGTAAAGTGTGCATTATTCGCTTGATCCGCGGGTCAGGCTGCGTATAATGCCCCACAATTTGCCAGGAGGAAGCATGCTCAAACATGTTCGACAGAGTGCCCCAGCGCGTCTTAAAGCAGACGCTGGCCTGCTGTTTTTCTTCCCGTTGCGATCCCTATTCCAGAAGCCCCTCATTTGAGGGGCTTTTTTTTGCCCGGCGTCAGGAGATAAAAATGAATCCGCTTTATCAAAAACACATCATTTCCATCAACGACCTCAGCCGTGAAGAGCTGGAGCTGGTTCTGGCAACCGCGGCAAAACTGAAAGCCAATCCACAACCGGAGCTGCTGAAGCACAAGGTGATCGCCAGCTGCTTCTTCGAAGCTTCCACCCGTACTCGCCTGTCGTTTGAGACCTCTATCCACCGCCTGGGCGCAAGCGTGGTGGGCTTCTCCGACAGCAGCAATACCTCGCTCGGTAAAAAAGGCGAAACCCTGGCGGACACCATCTCGGTCATCAGCACCTACGTTGACGCCATCGTCATGCGTCACCCGCAGGAGGGTGCAGCCCGCCTGGCGACCGAGTTTTCCGGCGGTGTTCCGGTGTTGAACGCCGGTGACGGCGCCAACCAGCATCCAACCCAGACCCTGCTGGATCTGTTCACCATTCAGGAGACCCAGGGCCGCCTGGAGAACCTGAATATCGCCATGGTCGGCGACCTGAAATATGGCCGTACCGTCCACTCCCTGACCCAGGCGCTGGCGAAATTCAACGGCAACCGCTTCTACTTTATCGCCCCGGACGCGCTGGCGATGCCGCAGTACATCCTCGATATGCTCGATGAGAAAAAGATTCAGTGGAGCCTGCACGCCAGCATCGAAGAGGTGATGGGTGAAGTGGATATTCTCTATATGACCCGCGTGCAGAAAGAGCGTCTGGATCCGTCGGAGTACGCCAACGTGAAGGCGCAGTTCGTCCTGCGCGCCAGCGACCTTGAAGGCGCACGCGACAATATGAAGGTGCTGCACCCGCTGCCGCGTATCGATGAGATCACCACCGACGTGGATAAAACGCCGCACGCCTGGTACTTCCAGCAGGCCGGAAACGGCATCTTCGCCCGTCAGGCGTTACTGGCACTGGTTCTGAATCGCGATTTAGCTCTGTAAGGGGAAATGACAATGACACACGATAACAAACTCCAGGTCGAAGCCATCAAGCGCGGCACCGTAATTGACCACATCCCTGCGCAGGTGGGCTTTAAGCTGCTGACCCTGTTCAAACTGACCGAAACCGACCAGCGCATCACCATCGGCCTGAACCTGCCTTCTGGCGAGATGGGCCGCAAAGACCTGATTAAAATCGAGAACACCTTCCTGACCGACGAGCAGGTTAACCAGCTCTCCCTGTATGCCCCGGAAGCAACCGTTAACCGCATCGACGACTACGAAGTGGTGGGCAAATCCCGCCCGAGCCTGCCGGAGCGCATCGAGAGCGTGCTGGTGTGCCCGAACAGCAACTGCATCAGCCATGCTGAGCCAGTAAACTCCAGTTTTGCAGTGAAAAAACGCGCGAATGATATCGCACTTAAATGCAAATATTGTGAAAAAGAGTTTTCACATAATGTGGTGCTGGCCAACTAATTGAGGTGGCAATGCATGCCTGGCTTTCTATAATGGCCGGGACTTTTCGTATTCATTCAGGAGAAATCATGACCAAAGTACTCGCGACGGAAAATGCACCTGCAGCTATCGGCCCTTACGTTCAGGGCGTTGATCTTGGCAGCATGATCATCACCTCCGGCCAGATCCCGGTGAACCCAAAAACCGGTGATGTGCCAGAAGATGTCTCCGCTCAGGCGCGTCAGTCGCTGGAAAACGTCAAAGCGATCGTTGAATCCGCTGGCCTGAAAGTGGGCGATATCGTTAAGACAACCGTATTTGTAAAAGATCTCAACGACTTTGCTACCGTTAACGCCACCTACGAAGCCTTCTTCACCGAGCATAACGCCAGCTTCCCGGCGCGCTCATGCGTGGAAGTGGCGCGTCTGCCAAAAGATGTGAAGATCGAAATCGAAGCGATTGCCGTGCGTCGCTAATAGTTGATTTTAATATGCAAAAGGCAGCCCAGGCTGCCTTTTTTATTTTGTTAATACACAGCCATAAATAGACTTCAAGTATTTTCATCATTATTTTTCATCACCGATTGAAATGATCAATTTTTTATTCCAGGGGAAACTGACCCTGCCCAAAAAATTATTAATCCCTTTTAATGGAATAAAAAATGAAACTGTCTAAAATTGCGTTGGCACTTGCCACACTCACGGTTGCTTCATCGGCTTTAGCACATGGCTATGTAGAATCTCCAGCCAGCCGCGCTTATATGTGTAAGCTCGGTAAAAATATTGATTGTGGTTCTGTTCAGTGGGAACCGCAGAGCGTTGAACGCACCTCTGGCTTCCCAACTGGCGCGCTGCCGCCGGATGGACAGCTGGCCAGCGCCGGTATTACGCAGTATTCTCAGCTCGATCGTCAGAGCCTGAACGCATGGACCAAAACTCCGATTACTGCCGGTAAAAATACTTTTACCTGGTATCATACTGCTCCACATAAAACCACCAACTGGCGTTGGTATATTACTAAACAAGACTGGAATCCAAATAAACCGCTGACCCGCGATCAATTTGAATCCACACCATTCTGTACTGTAAATGGTAATGGCCAGGCACCAGCTCAGCGTCAGCAAATGACCTGTAATGTGCCACAGCGTACCGGCTACCAGGTTATTTACGCGGTATGGGAAATTGCCGATACCACTAACAGCTTCTACCAAGCTATCGACGTTGATTTCGGTAACGGCGGCAACGTGATCCCTGACGAAACCCCGGCTCAGGTATCCGAGTGGACGAAAACCCTGAACGGCCAGATCGCCGGTAATAACGTCAATGCAGGCGATAAAGTGATTGCCCGCTTCTTCGATGCTAATGGCGAAGTGGTCTCCATGCGCACCGAACTGACCATCTCCTCCGCTTCCCAGGGTCAGGCAAGCCAGTGGTCCTATGACCTGGCGCAGGCAATCAACGCCGCGCACAGCGATGTCCGCGTAGGTGTTAAAGATGAGAGCGGTGTGGTGAACCCGGTTCACGGCGCGAACAACGTCTATGTGAAAGATGGCAGCAACCTGAAATCTGTCGCGATCTCCTATGAAGAACAGCAGGCTCAGGTGAACGAAAACATCGCTATCACCAACGTGCAGTTCTCCAAAATCAAGAACGGCGCGGCAACCGTGACCTTCCACGTGAACACCCAGGGCGATGTTAACCTGGAAGCACGTGTGATGAACCACGCGGGTGCAGAAAAAGGTTACCTGAAGCAGGAGATGAATAACGCCAACCAGGACGTGATCATGAACCTGTCTGACGTGACTGCCGGTCACCACATGCTGAAATACTTCGCCACCAACAAAGATGGCGTAATGTTCGCGCAGGACGTGATCGACATGATGCTGGAGAACGAAGCGTCATCCGGTACTACAGGTAAATATGACTACACCTTCCCGCAGAACATCGCTTCCTACAAAGCGGGCACCGTGGTACTGCAGCCGAAAGATGGCAAAACCTACCAGTGTAAGAAAGCACCTTACAGCGGCTACTGCGTACAGTACGCTGCCGGCGCTAACCAGTTCGAACCGGGTGTAGGTTCTCACTGGCAGATGGCGTGGACCCTGAAGTAACAGGCTCTCCTGATGCCCGGTGAACAGGCCGGGCACAGAGGACCGTGGTCTGTTTGCCGGGTGGCGGCTTCGCCTTACCCGGCCTACGGATCTGAATGTTTAGTCAGCCCGGTAAGCGTAGCGCCACCGGGCATTTTTTTACTGATTGCGCGTCGCGCGCAGCAGTTTCTCCAGCGGATAGACCGCCGCAATCACCACTTCATCCTGAATCTGCGCCGCCTTATCCAGCTCGCCCTGAATCGACGCAATCTCCGTATCATCCAGCGTCCCCTGACGCGCCACCAGATCCGTTAAGCGCAGCCCAATCGCCGCCAGCTTGTCCACCGTCTGGATCACCGGCGTTATCGCCTTCAGCTGATAGCTGTTTTCGGCCAGCGCCAGCACGTCCGGCGTATTGTTCTGCCAGCGGTTAAAGAGATGGCGCAGCGACTCCGCGCTTTCGCTATCCTCAGCATCGCTCACCAGCCGCTCCACCCAGCGGTTCATCTGCCGCACCTGGTTGCTCTCCGGCGCCAGCGCGTCGGCCAGTCGGTTTAGCGGCTCAAACAAATCATAATTTCCGGCCTGGAATTTAAGATGGTTACGGGTGTAATAGTGGGCAGGCTCCAGCGCCTGGGCGAGGATCGTCAGCGGCAGCGTGTCGGTGGTGTTCCCCAGACGTGTGAACTGTACCTGCTGGCGGGCATGCTGCTGCAACCCTACCGACACCGTCGACCAGCTATCCATCGCCTGCAGGCGGGTATACATGTTGTCGATATCCTTCACCTCCTGCGCCGACCACAGGCGTTCCGCCACTGCAAATGTCCGCGGCCACAGTTTGATATCCAGCACCGGCGCCGCCACGTTTTCCGCCCACAGCGCCGCCTCGCCGCCCAGCAGATTGGCCTGCTGGCTGGCGTCCGGCACCGCCGGAGCGATCCCTTCCGGCACCGCATCCAGCCGTTGGCCTGTCACCGGATAACGGCTGTTACCCAGCAGGAAATAGCCGTCAATCTTGTCCTCTTTCACCGTCACTACCGGGCGGGTCTCCCCCATCCAGGTATCCACGGTGAAGCTCACCTGATTGTCGCTGCGCCAGACGATATCCTGCACCGCCCGTCGGGATTTGCCGTTGAAATCAATAAACCCGCGCCAGCCCGCGTCGCCTTTTATCAGGGTAAAACTGCCCTCCAGCGGCTTGCCCTTCAGGCGCGGCAGGGTGAAGGACCAGCTCTGGGCGCTGTCGCTGTCGGTAATGACATCCACATTGTTCAGCCCCTGGGGCACGATCTCATTGCGGTAGTGATAGGCGGTGTACTGGGGCTGATCGAGATAGAACCCGGTAGAGAGGATCCCTTTGTAGCCCTGCTTCGCCACCTCCCCCAGTGCGTCCTGCCCCTGCCAGGACTGGATCAGAATGCTTTTGGGCAGATCCGGGTGGAAGATCTCATCCCAGCCCACCATCTGGCGCTGATTTTTCTCGAGGATCGTCTCCAGCTTGCGGTTGAAGTACGCCTGCAACGCATGACTGTCCGCCAGCTTGTTGTCACGCATAAATTGCTGGATGGCGGGATTCGCTTTCCACTGGGTGTCGTCCACCTCATCGCCGCCGATATGCAGATAGGGATCCGGGAAGATCGCCGCCAGTTCAGCGATCATCGCGCCAGCGAAGGTGTAAGTCGCCTCTTTGGTGGGATCCATCACCGGCTTGAGCACGCCCCACTGGCGCTCCATCTCGTAAGGCCCCGGGGCGCTCATCAGCTCCGGATAGGCCACCGCGATGGCCGACGCATGGCCGGGCATGTCAATTTCCGGCACCACGCGAATACCACGCGCGGCGGCGTAGCGCACCACGTCACGCATTTGATCCTGGGTGTAGAAGAGTCCGTCACTGGCGAGCTCGGTCAGTTTCGGGTAGCGCTTCGAGGCAAACCGCCAGCCTTGATCGTCGGTTAAGTGCCAGTGCAGCACGTTGAGTTTCGCCGCCGCCATGCCGTCGATCTGGCGTTTGATATCCTCCAGCGGAATAAAGTGGCGGGCCGAATCAAGCAGCAAGCCACGCCACGGGAAACGCGGGGCATCTTCAATGGTCACCCACGGCAGGGCGGTGTTTTCCGGGCCGTTCTGCACCAGCTGAAGCAGGGTCTCCATTGCCCGCAGCGCGCCGAAGCGGGTGTTGGCGGTAATGTTCACCCCGCTGGCGTCAACGGTGAGTTTGTAGCTTTCATCGCTGTCCGGTTTAGGCAGTGGAGCCACCTTGCGGGCGATGGCGATGGTCACCGTAGGCTTCTCTGGTTTTTCTGCCTGCGGCTGAAGCGTCCAGCCGGTTTGCAGCGCCACCCGCTGGCGCAGACGGGTCACCGCATCGCCGAGCTCGTCTCCGGAGACGCTGACGGAGAAGTTATTGCTCAGCACCAGCGTGCCCTGGGTGGCCGGGCGTTCGACCTTTGCAGGCCAGGGCATCAGGGGGAGATCGCCTGCGGGAGCCGCAAACGCAGAAAAGCCGAGCATAAGCCCGGCGGTTAAGAGGCTGTACCGTAACATGAATGTTCCTTATTTGACGGGCCGAAAAAGGCAAAACATTCTGTTAACATGTGCGCAAATTTGCGTCAAGCGCGGCGGATGATGGCGATCACAGGTTGTTGAATTTGGGAAGAAAGCCATTTGCCGGGTGGCGGTTTCGCCTTACCCGGCAAAAATCACTGCCACCCGTACCGGCGGCTATAAAACCCTTTCACCAGCTGCGTCAGCGTCATATACCCGGCGAGGATCGCCACCAGCCACGGGAAGTAGCTGAGCGGCAGCGCCTGCAGTTGCAGATAGCCCGCAAGCCCCGAGAACGGCAGCGCGATGCCGAGCACCATCACCAGCCCCGTCATCACGATCAGCGGCCAGGCGGCGCGGCTCTGGAGGAACGGGATGCGCCGGGTGCGGATCATATGCACAATCAGCGTTTGCGACAGCAGCCCCACCACGAACCAGCCGGATTGGAATAAAGTCTGCTGCTCCGGGGTGTTAGCGTGGAACACAAACCACATCAGGCAGAAAGTTAAAATGTCGAAGATCGAGCTGATCGGGCCGAAAAAGAGCATAAAACGGCCCAGTTCTGCCGGTTCCCAGCGCTGCGGCTTCTGGATCTGATCGTCGTCGACGTTATCAAACGGGATCGCCACCTGGGAGATGTCGTACATCAGGTTCTGGATCAGCAGATGCAGCGGCAGCATCGGCAGGAACGGCAGAAACGCGCTCGCCACCAGGACGCTAAAGACGTTGCCGAAGTTGGAGCTGGCGGTCATTTTGATGTACTTGAGCATATTGGCGAAGGTGCGGCGGCCTTCGATCACTCCCTCTTCCAGCACCATCAGGCTCTTCTCCAGCAGAATGATATCCGCCGCCTCCCGGGCGATATCCACCGCGCCGTCGACCGAAATCCCGATATCCGCCGCACGCAGCGCGGGGGCGTCGTTAATGCCATCACCCATAAAGCCCACCACATGCCCCTCGCGCTTCAGCAGGGTGACAATGCGCTCCTTGTGCATCGGGGTCAGGCGCGCAAAGAGCGTGGTGCGTTGGGCCAGCAGCGCCAGCGCGTCGTCAGAGAGGGCTTCTATGTCGCTGCCCGTCACCACTTCGCCTGCATCCAGCCCCACGTCGCGGCACACTTTCGCCGCCACCAGCTCGCTGTCGCCGGTGAGGATTTTCACCGTAATGCCGCTCTCTTTCAGCGCCTTTAACGCCGGTGCCGTGGTCTCTTTCGGCGGATCGAGGAAGGCGATATACCCTTCGAGGATCAAATCGGATTCGTCGATACGCTGATAGTCACCTTCCCGCGCGGGCAGGAACTTGCTGGCGACCGCCACCACCCGCAGCCCCTGGCGGTTCAGGTTGTCGGTGACGCGTTTGATGCGTCGTAGCATGGTCTCATCCAGGGGAACGATTTCACTGTGATGCCGCACCTGGGTAGAAACATTGAGGATCTCCTGCAATGCCCCTTTGCAGATCAGCTGATGCACGCCCTGCTCTTCACTCACCACCACCGACATGCGGCGGCGTTCGAAATCGAAGGGGATCTCATCCACCTTCTGCCAGCGGGATGAAAGGGCGCGGGCGGTGGCTTCATCCACCCCTTCCAGCACCGCGACGTCGAGCAGATTCTTCAGCCCGGTCTGGTAGTGGCTGTTCAGCCAGGCGGTTTCCAGCACCCGCTCGCAGATCTTGCCTGCGATGTCGGTGTGGTGCTCCAGCACAATCTTGTCCTGGGTCAGGGTGCCGGTTTTATCGGTGCAGAGGATATCCATGGCGCCAAAGTTCTGGATGGCGTCCAGGTGCTTGACGATCACCTTCTGCTTCGAGAGTTTTACCGCCCCACGCGCCAGGGTCGAGGTGACAATCATCGGCAACATCTCCGGGGTGAGTCCCACCGCCACCGAGAGGGCGAACAGCGCCGCTTCCCACCAGTCACCTTTGGTGTAGCCGTTAATCAGCAGCACGATGGGGGTCATCGCCAGCATAAAGCGGATCAGCAGCATGCTGACGCGGCCAATTCCCTGCTGGAAGGCGTTGGGTTCGCTCTCCTGCTCGCTGACGCGCCCGGCCAGCTGCCCAAACCAGGTGTTGCCTCCGGTGGCGATCACCATCGCCTGCGCCGTACCACTCACTACCGTGGTGCCCATAAAGCAGAGGGTGTCGCACTCCAGCGGGTTTTTCTGCTGCGAATCGCGGCTGTGGGCGACTTTCTCTACCGGCAGGGATTCGCCGGTCAACGACGCCTGGGCCACGAACAGGTCGCGGGCCTGGATAATGCGTAAATCGGCCGGGATCATGTCCCCGGCCGCCAGCTTCACCAGATCCCCCGGCACCAGCTGGTCAATGGGGATCTCCTGCCAGCCGCTTTCCCCTTTGTCGTTGAGGGTGCGCAGGACGGTGGCGGTGTTGCTGACCATCGCCTTCAGGGCATCAGCCGCCCGGGTGGAGCGGGCCTCCTGGATAAAGTTCAGCAGCGTGGAGATGCCCACCATCAGGGCGATCACCCCGGCGGCAAACAGGTCTTCCGTGGCATAAGAGATAAGACCAAGCACCGTCAGCAGCAGGTTAAAAGGGTTGCGGTAGCAAGCCCACAGATGCACCCACCAGCGGGCCGGTTGTTGCGCCGGGATGGTGTTTTCGCCGTGAAGAGCGCGGGTAGCCTGAACCTCGGCGGCGGTGAGCCCTTCCGGGTGGCTGCCAAACGTCCGCCACAGGGCGGGCTCATCCATGGCGGCAACCTGCAGGCAGTGGGCGGCAAGGGTGGCGGGAATAGCGGCATCACTTTTGCCGGTTGCCATAGGGGTGCGCTGCACCAGACGGCGCGGCAGGTGACGGCTCAGCCGGGCAAACAGCTGCTGTGTGAAATTTTTAAACATAACAAGTCCCCCGCACCCGCAAAAAACGGGCGCAGTTTTGCCTTCAGACGTGACAGAGCCACACCTGAGCGGCGATATCAGTTATGCAGGGACGCGGGAATACGTCACTGCCCTACGCATCCGGTAAGGCAGTGAAAAGGCTTACCGGAGTGAACGGGTTCTCCCTGTCGGGAGAGGGGTGGGATCGGGATCCATACAGCCTCCGGTAAGAAAAAAAGGTAAGTCGGTGCGCACTATAGCGTTTTAGCCATACCGCGTACGGCAATTCGGGCGGTATGATAACGGCCGGGTATTAAACCAAACGTAAACCAGACATTGCCCATTGCACAACCCGGGACCCGACTTAGGATTAGTGATTATTTCATTGATGCATAACAGGATATAAAGCATGCAGAACCGCCTCACCATTAAAGATATTGCGCGTCTGAGCGGCGTGGGTAAGTCCACCGTCTCACGGGTGCTGAACAACGAAAGTGGTGTCAGCCAGCGCACGCGTGAACGGGTCGAGGCGGTTATGAACCAGCACGGTTTCTCCCCTTCCCGCTCGGCCCGCGCCATGCGTGGGCAGAGCGATAAAGTGGTGGCGATCATCGTCACCCGTCTGGATTCGCTTTCAGAGAACCTGGCCGTACAGACCATGCTGCCCGCCTTCTATGAGCAGGGCTACGATCCGATCATGATGGAGAGCAAATTCTCGCCGCAGATGGTGGAAGAGCACCTCGGCATGCTGAAACGCCGCAACATTGACGGGGTGGTGCTGTTTGGCTTTACCGGCATCAATGAAGAGATGCTCATCCCTTGGAAGCCGTCGCTGGTGCTGATGGCGCGGGATGCCCGCGGGTTTGCCTCTGTGTGCTATGACGACGAAGGGGCGATCCTTACCCTGATGCAGCGTCTGTATGAGAGCGGCCATCGCCATATCAGCTATCTTGGCGTGCCGCATAGCGACGTTACCACCGGTCAGCGCCGTCATGCTGCCTACCTCGCGTTTTGTAAACAGCACGCGCTCCCCGCCGTAGCCGCGTTACCCGGCCTTGGCATGAAGCAAGGTTATGAAAAGGTGGCCGACGTGCTGACCCCGCAGACCACTGCGCTGCTCTGTGCCACGGATACGCTCGCTCTGGGCGCAAGTAAGTACTTACAAGAACAGCGAATCGATAACCTGCAACTGGCGAGCGTGGGCAATACGCCGCTGATGAAGTTCCTCCACCCGGAGATCATCACTGTCGATCCCGGCTACGCCGACTCCGGCCGTCAGGCCGCCAGACAATTGATTGAGCAGATTAACGGCCGCAGCAAACCGCGTCAGATCGTCATTCCCGCCACCCTCTCCTGAGCGTCAAAAGAGGCTTTATTGTGATCCTCGCCCGATTTCGGGAACGTTCCCATTTTCCGGATTACGCTGAAAGAGTAGGCTTGCCCCCAGTCCATAACCCCTACCATCTGTCATGAGGTTTCATGATGAGCAAAGTAAAACAAACGGATATCGACCAGCTGATCGTGCTGGTTGGCGGACGTGACAACATCGCCACGGTCAGCCACTGCATTACCCGCCTGCGTTTTGTGTTAAACGATCCGGCCAAAGCCAACCCGAAAGCGATCGAAGAGCTGTCGATGGTGAAAGGCTGCTTCACCAACGCCGGACAGTTCCAGGTGGTGATCGGCACCGAGGTGGGCGACTACTACAAGGCGCTGCTGGCCACCACCGGTCATTCATCGGCGGATAAAGAGCAGGCCAAAAAGGCCGCGCGCCAGAATATGAAGTGGCATGAACAGCTCATTTCACATTTCGCGGAGATTTTCTTCCCGCTGCTGCCGGCGCTGATCAGCGGCGGCTTGATCCTCGGCTTCCGTAACCTGATTGGCGATGTGCCAATGAGCGGCGGCAAAACCCTGGCGCAGATCTACCCGGCGTTGCAGAGCATCTATGACTTCCTGTGGCTGATTGGCGAGGCGATCTTCTTCTATCTGCCGGTGGGGATCTGCTGGTCGGCGGTGCGCAAAATGGGTGGTACGCCAATCCTCGGCATCGTGCTGGGCGTAACGCTGGTCTCTCCGCAGTTAATGAACGCTTACTTACTTGGTCAGCAGGTGCCGGAGGTGTGGAACTTCGGCCTGTTCACCATCGCCAAAGTGGGCTATCAGGCGCAGGTGATCCCGGCCCTGCTCGCCGGCCTGGCGCTGGGGATGATTGAAACCCGTCTTAAGCGCATGGTGCCGGATTACCTCTACCTGGTGGTGGTGCCGGTCTGCTCCCTGATCCTCGCGGTGTTCCTCGCCCACGCCTTTATCGGTCCGTTTGGCCGCATGATTGGCGACGGCGTGGCGTACGCGGTGCGTCACCTGATGACCGGCAGCTTTGCCCCGATTGGCGCCGCGCTGTTTGGCTTCCTCTATGCCCCGCTGGTGATTACCGGCGTGCATCAGACCACCCTGGCGATTGATATGCAGATGATCCAGAGCCTCGGCGGCACCCCTGTGTGGCCGCTGATCGCCCTGTCGAACATTGCGCAGGCCTCGGCGGTCACCGGCATCATCATCGTCAGCCGTAAGCATAACGAACGTGAGATCTCGGTTCCGGCGGCCATCTCCGCCTATCTCGGCGTCACCGAACCGGCGATGTACGGCATCAACCTGAAATACCGCTTCCCGATGCTCTGCGCGATGATCGGCTCCGGGCTGGCGGGCCTGCTGTGCGGCCTGAACGGCGTGATGGCCAACGGCATCGGCGTCGGCGGTCTGCCAGGCATCCTCTCCATCCAGACCGCCTTCTGGCAGGTCTTCGCGCTGGCGATGGCCGTGGCGATCGTCGTGCCGATGGCGCTCACGACCGTTGTTTATCAGCGCAAGTATCGTCAGGGCACGTTGCAGGCGGTTTAATCTTCTTCGGGGCGCAGTTGCGCCCCTTCGCATTTGCAGGAACGCATTATGAATACCCTTCCTCACTGGTGGCAAAACGGCGTCATCTATCAGATCTACCCGAAGAGCTTCCAGGACACCACCGGGCGCGGCACCGGCGATCTGCGCGGCGTGACGTCGCGTCTCGACTACCTGAAAACCCTCGGCGTTGACGCCCTCTGGCTGACACCGTTCTACATCTCCCCACAGGTGGATAACGGCTACGACGTGGCAAACTACCTCAGCATCGATCCAGCCTACGGCACGCTGGATGATTTCGACGCGCTGGTGGCCCAGGCTCATGAGCGCGGGATACGCATCGTGCTGGATATGGTGTTTAACCATACCTCCACCCAGCACGCGTGGTTCCGCGAGTCGCTCAATAAAGCCAGCCCGTACCGGGAGTTCTATATCTGGCGCGACGGCACCCCGGAGCAGGCGCCAAACAACTGGCGCTCCAAGTTTGGCGGCAACGCCTGGCGCTGGCACGCCGAAAGCGAGCAGTACTATCTGCACCTCTTTGCCCCGGAGCAGGCCGATCTCAACTGGGAGAACCCGCAGGTGCGCGCCGAGCTGAAAAAGGTATGCGAGTTCTGGGCCGATCGCGGCGTGGACGGCCTGCGTCTCGACGTGATTAACCTGGTGTCGAAAGACCAGGACTTCCCCGACGATGCGATCGGTGATGGCCGCCGCTTCTACACCGATGGCCCGCGCATACACGCGTTTTTGCAGGAGATGAGTCGGGAGGTTTTTACCCCGCGTAATCTGATGACGGTGGGCGAGATGTCCTCTACCCGCCTCGAACACTGCCAGCAGTACGCGGCGCTCGACGGGCGTGAGCTGTCGATGACCTTTAACTTCCACCACCTGAAGGTGGATTATCCCAACGGCGAAAAGTGGACGCTGGCGAAGCCCGATTTCGTGGCGCTGAAGGCCCTGTTCAGCCACTGGCAGCAGGGGATGCACAACCGGGCATGGAACGCGCTGTTCTGGTGTAACCACGATCAGCCGCGCATCGTCTCGCGCTTTGGCGATGAGGGAGAGTATCGCGTCCCGGCGGCGAAGATGCTGGCGATGGTGCTGCACGGCATGCAGGGCACGCCTTACATCTATCAGGGTGAAGAGATTGGCATGACCAACCCGCACTTCACCCGCATCACCGACTACCGGGACGTGGAGAGCCACAACATGTTCGCCGAACTGCGCACCCAGGGGCGGGACGCCGATGAGCTGCTGGCGATCCTCGCGAGCAAATCCCGCGACAACAGCCGCACGCCGATGCAGTGGGACGCCTCCCCCAACGCCGGCTTCACCACCGGCGAGCCGTGGATCGCCCTGAGCGATAACGCAGAGACAATCCACGTCGCCGCGGCGCTGGCCGATCCCGACTCGGTGTTTTACACCTACCAGGGGCTGATTAAGCTGCGTAAAACCCTGCCGGTGCTGACTTGGGGTGAGTATGAGGATCTGCTCCCGGATCACCCGTCGCTGTGGTGCTACCGCCGTCAGTGGCAGGGCCAGACGCTGATGGTGGTGGCTAACCTGAGCCGCGACTGCCAGCCCTGGCAACCGCAGGCGGTGGACGGCAACTGGCAGGTGGCGATGAGCAACTATGCCGAGGTCTCGCCGCAGCCGGGCGCCATGACCCTGAGGCCGTTTGAAGCGGTCTGGTGGCTACAGGCATAACCTTCTGCGCCGGGCACCGCGCGGTTGCCCGGCGCACGCTTTTTGGGTGGAAAATCACCCCGATTTCGGCTTGCAAAATTTACAAATCCTCTATCGCGCGTCATCTGTACACTTCGTTTTTTACCTTGTCCTGAATCAAATAAATCGCAAACTTGTTTGATGCAAATCACTACATATAGAACTTAGAATGCTCGCCGACCCAAGATGTTGTATCCATGGTCTATTATTTCCACAAGACGACGGACACCACACAACATAAATTTGTGGATAAAAAGGGTCGAAATCAGGAGAAATCGCGCGCGCGTCGAGAGTTACGCTCCCGCGCCTTTTCCCTGCCTCTGTGGATAACCTGTTCTTAAATGGAGTGATCATGACACCGCATGTGATGAAACGAGATGGCTGTAACGTGCCTTTCAAATCAGAGCGCATTCAGGAAGCGATTCTGCGTGCAGCTAAAGCAGCGGGAGTCGATGACGCAGATTACTGCGCCACCGTCGCAGAGGTGGTCAGCAACCAGATGATGGGCCGCAGCAAGGTCGACATTAACGAGATCCAGACCGCGGTGGAAAACCAGCTGATGTCCGGCCCGTTTAAGCAGCTGGCGCGCGCCTACATTGAATACCGTCACGACCGGGATATTGAACGTGAAAAACGCGGTCGCCTGAACCAGGAGATCCGCGGCCTGGTGGAACAGACCAACTCCGCGCTGCTCAACGAAAACGCCAACAAAGACAGCAAAGTGATCCCCACCCAGCGCGATCTGCTGGCCGGTATTGTGGCTAAACACTACGCCCGTCAGCACCTGCTGCCACGCGATGTGGTGCAGGCCCATGAGCGCGGGGATATCCACTATCACGATCTCGACTATTCGCCGTTCTTCCCGATGTTCAACTGCATGCTGATCGACCTGAAGGGCATGCTGACGCACGGCTTCAAGATGGGCAACGCCGAGATTGAACCGCCAAAATCGATCTCCACCGCCACCGCAGTGACGGCGCAGATTATCGCCCAGGTCGCCAGCCACATTTATGGCGGCACCACCATCAACCGGATCGACGAAGTACTGGCCCCGTTTGTGACCGCCAGCTTCAACAAGCATCGCCAGGTGGCGGAAGAGTGGCAGATCCCGGATGCGGATGGATATGCCCGCTCCCGCACCGAGAAAGAGTGCTACGACGCCTTCCAGTCACTGGAATATGAGGTGAACACCCTGCACACCGCCAATGGTCAGACGCCGTTTGTCACCTTTGGCTTTGGGCTGGGCACCAGCTGGGAATCACGCCTGATCCAGCAGTCCATTCTGCGTAACCGCATTTCCGGCCTCGGCAAAAACCGCAAAACCGCGGTCTTCCCGAAGCTGGTGTTCGCCATCCGCGACGGTTTGAACCACAAGTTCGGCGATCCGAACTACGACATCAAACAGCTGGCGCTGGAGTGCGCGAGCAAGCGCATGTATCCGGACATTCTGAACTATGACCAGGTGGTGAAAGTCACCGGCTCGTTCAAAACCCCCATGGGCTGCCGCAGCTTCCTCGGCGTGTACGAAGATGAGAACGGCGAGCAGATCCACGACGGGCGTAACAACCTGGGCGTGATCAGCCTGAACCTGCCGCGCATCGCGCTGGAAGCCAAAGGCAATGAAGCAACATTCTGGAAACTGCTGGACGAGCGCCTGGTGCTGGCGCGTAAGGCGCTGATGACCCGTATCGCCCGTCTGGAAGGAGTCAAAGCCCGCGTCGCCCCGATCCTCTATATGGAAGGGGCCTGCGGGGTACGCCTGAAGGCCGACGATGATGTGTCGGAGATCTTCAAGAATGGCCGGGCCTCCATTTCGCTGGGCTATATCGGCATTCACGAAACCATTAACGCCCTGTTTGGCGACCAGCACATCTACGACAGCGAAGCCCTGCGTGAGAAAGGTATCGCTATCGTCCAGCGCCTGCGCGACGCGGTGGATCGGTGGAAAGAGGAAACCGGCTACGGCTTCAGCCTCTACAGCACCCCGAGCGAAAACCTGTGCGACCGCTTCTGCCGCCTGGATACCGCCGAGTTTGGCGTGGTGGAAGGTGTCACCGATAAGGGCTACTACACCAACAGCTTCCACCTCGACGTGGAGAAGAAGGTGAACCCGTACGACAAGATCGATTTTGAAGCAGCCTACCCACCATTGGCGAGCGGCGGGTTTATCTGTTACGGCGAGTACCCGAACATTCAGCACAACCTGAAGGCGCTGGAAGACGTATGGGATTACAGCTATCAGCACGTGCCCTACTACGGCACCAACACGCCTATCGACGAGTGCTACGAGTGCGGCTTTACCGGTGAGTTCGAGTGCACCAGCAAAGGCTTCACCTGTCCGAAATGCGGTAACCACGACGCCGCCCGCGTCTCCGTGACCCGCCGCGTGTGCGGCTACCTCGGCAGCCCGGACGCCCGTCCGTTCAATGCAGGTAAGCAGGAAGAGGTGAAGCGCCGGGTTAAACACCTGGGGAATGGGCAGATCGGTTAATCCGCTGCCACATTTATGCCCGGTGGCGCTGCGCTTACCGGGCCTACAATTCGCATTCACATTGTAGGCCGGGATCGCTACGCGACACCCGGCGTGGTTATACGCTATGAAGTATCATCAATATTATCCTGTCGACATCGTCAACGGCCCCGGCACCCGCTGCACCCTGTTTGTCTCCGGCTGCATCCACGAATGCCCCGGCTGCTACAACAAAAGCACCTGGCGACTGAATTCCGGCATGCCGTTTACCGCGGAGATGGAACAGCAGATCATCGACGATCTCAACGACACGCGCATCAAACGTCAGGGGATTTCGTTATCCGGCGGCGATCCGCTGCACCCGCAAAACGTGCCGGATATCCTTAAGCTGGTGCAGCGCATTCGCGCCGAGTGCCCGGGCAAAGATATCTGGGTGTGGACGGGTTATAAGCTGGACGAACTGAACGATAAGCAGATGCAGGTGGTGGATCTGATCAATGTGCTGATCGACGGCAAATTTGTGCAGGATCTAAAAGATCCGATGCTGATCTGGCGGGGCAGCAGTAACCAGGTGGTGCATCATCTGCGTTGAGCTCAAAACCGGCTCAAACTCTCCATCGCCACGGCTTTAAACTCCGCAAAGTCGTGACATTGACAGAGCCGCGTCATCGCCCGTTCGCGCAGGAAGGTGACGAAGATATCGTAGATGGCCATCGCCTCTTCATACTCGCTTTTACTGATCGCCAGCAGGAAGATCACGTGCGCGGTTTCATCCCCCCACTGAATCCCCTGCGGGGCCAGCACGGTGTAGACCACGGTTTTTTGCGCCAGCAAACCGAGGGAGTGCGGCAGGGCGATGCCGTCGCCGAGCAGGGTGCTGACGATGGCCTCGCGCTCCACCACCGAGTCGAGAAACTCCGCGTCCACAAACCCCTCCTCCTGTAGCTGACCGCACAGCTCACGGAACAGCGTCTGCTGGTCGATGGGTTGATTAATCACGCGGAAGTGGCTGGCGTCAAAGTACTTTTCCAGCATCCAGGGGCGCGTTCTGTCCACCAGCACCAGCTTGCCGATCTGCTCAAGCTGATAGTCGGTCGGGAACGGGGCGATCATCACCACCGGCTTGGCTTTTTCGCCGATCCGCGCGGTGGAGATGACGAAATCTTCGCTGATGTTCTCGCACTGCTCATACTCCCGCAGCGTCAGCACGCGCGTCACCTCGATTTGCGGATACTTGCGCTGCAAAACGGCCTCGATCATCCGCACCATCGCGTTACCCGCGTCGCACACCAGCATCACCCGCGGCTGGCGCTGATAGCCAATGTTGTAGTGGCGCTCCAGCCCGACGCCGATATGCAGCACCAGGAAGCCAATCTCGTTTTCGCTGATCACATACGGGGTGTACTTGCCCCAGCTCGACACCGCAGCCAGGGTCATGTCCCATGCCATCGGATAGTGCTGCTTGATGTTATCCAGCAGCGGATTGGGGATCATGATCTGATAGCGCACCCGGGTGATCATGGTTTTTATGTGGGTCAGCAGATCCGCGTGGAGCTGGGCGTCGTCGAGGAGGTTGTAGTTATAGTGGGTGTTGATATAGCGCAGGATGTAGTTCACCAGCGCCTCTTCATCATCGGCGTTGATGGCGCTGGGGGAGATCTCCTGCACCTGACGCGCGGCAATATGCACCCCCAGCCAGGTCACCTCCGAAGGCGACAGCGTTTTATCTGCCAGCCGGGCGATGGCGCTGGCGATATCCCGCGCGGCGTCGCGCACATTCTCGGCCACCTCTTCGGCGTTAAACTCCGGCAGCGGATAGCCTTCGCTGATGCGTCGCACCGTTACCGCGCCGTAGAGCCGTAAAAACAGCTCGCCCTCATCGGTCAGGCGGATATGGTGGCGGGTGAAGGTCTCATGCAGCACGGCGGCGAGCTCCTCCGGCACGCCCGCATTGAGTGCCACTTCCGTCACCAGCGGATTAAGGTTGTCCTGCTGCGCCAGCTGCCACAGCAGATCGGTGAGGCAGGCGCGGATCGCCATCTCGCTGCCAAACAGCTTCATGCCGTGACGCGGGCGGGTCTCCAGGGTCAGGCGATAGCGATGAAACCACTCGCGCACCTCCGCCATATCGCTCTGCAGCGTGGCGCGGCTGACAAACCACTCGTCGGCCAGATCCTCCAGCTTGAGGGAGAATGCCGAGGTGAGAAAGCGCACCACCAGGTAGTGCACCCGCTCCTGGCTGGTGCGCGGAATACGCAACGTCCGCGGATGCGAAGCCTGCAACAGCTGATAGCGCGCCGGATCGTCAATTTTCAGTTGGTAGCCGTTACCCCGGCTAAGGATAAACTGCGCCCCGTTCCCCGCCAGCAGCGCGTTGAGCGCGGTGATATCAGCCCGGACGGTACGCGTGGAGACCGACAACCGTTGCGCCAGTTCGTCCTGCGGCAGCGTCTCGTTTTGCAACATCTCGAACAGTTGCGCTAAACGTTGGTTGGGAAATCGCACGGGGTTGTCCTCTTACAGCTTAGGGTGAAATGACCATCTGGGATGGACTGCCGACCGGGGTATAGTCTGGCTCGACGCTCAGCTTGCCGTCCTGCGCCACGCGAAAACGGGTGATGTTGTCGCTGCGCTGGTTCATGACATAGAGCCAGCGCCCCTGTTTATCCAGCGTCAGGGTGCGCGGGTAATCGCCCCGCGTCCAGACATCGTCCTGATGCGTCAGCGTTCCTTCCGCCGTTACGGTAAAGTGGCCGATGCTGTTATGCAAACGGTTAGCAACATACAACTGCTTACCATCATCACTTAACGCCAGCCCGGCGGCAAAATTGGTGCCCTTGTAACCGGCTGGCAGCGCAGAGAGGCTCTTGCCCTCTTTCAGCGTGCCGTTGGCCTCTACGGCATAATGGGTCAGCGTAGACGCCTCTTCGTTTATCAGCCACAGGGCGTCACCTTTTGGCGTAAAGACGAAATGGCGCGGCCCGGCCCCTTTCGAGGAGGCGCTGATAAACGGCGGATCGTTCGGGGTGAGCTTCCCGGTGCGATCGTCAAAACGGTACTGATAGATACGATCCAGCCCCAGATCGGTGGCAAAGACATATTTCCCGCTCGGATCGGCAGCGATCATGTGCGCATGGGGGCCGTTATGATCGCTAATGGCAAAACTGCCCTCTACGGCGGCTTCAGGTTTAGCGGCGCCCGGTTCGCCTTGATCCTGGTGGGTATCCGTGGCGTCACCCAGGCTGCCGTCAGTGTTGATCGGCAGTACCGCAATGGATCCGCTGACATAGTTGGCCACCAGCAGGTGCTTGCCGTTCGGCGTCAGCGAGAGATAGACAGGCCCCGCACCGCCGGAGGCCACCTGATTCAGTTCGCTCAGCTCGCCGTTATCGCCCACCCGCAGCGCCTGCACCACCCCCTGCTCCACTTCGCTTGCCAGATAGAGCGTTTTGCCGTCGTGGGAGACGGTTAACTGCGCGGCGTTCGGCAGTTTGCTCACCAGCGTTTTGTTGGCAAGCGCGCCGGATTGCGGGTCGACGGTAAAGCGGTAGAGCCCTTCACCGTTGGGGTTGTAGGTTCCCACCCAGGCGTATTGCGTCTGGGCGACAGCGGCGGTGGCAAGCATTGAGAGTGAAGCGACAAGCAGGTTACGGGTGTGCATGGTGGCTCCTGATCGTGTTTCCCTCCCCCGGCGGGAGAGGGTTAGGGTGAGGGACTACTTAACCTGTTTTTTCGTCATCTCCAGCAGCGTACGCACATCTTCCGGACGCGTATCACCGCTGGCTTTGTCGATAATCGAGCTGTAGATATGCGGGATGATCTTGCTCACGCCTGCATCGAGGGCGATCTGCAGGATCGCCTCATAGTTTTCCAGATCGATGCCACCGGTGGGCTCCAGCCAGAAGTCGTGTCGGGCGCAGGCTTCCGCCACCGCCTGGTATTCGTCCCGGCATTTCAGGCCGCCCATCGGGAAGTATTTGATTGAGCTGCCGCCGAAATCTTTCAGCAGGGCAATGGCCGTTTCCACCGGGACGATCCCATCAGGGGCCGCGCTGCTCAGCGGGCCGGTAGAGATCTTGACCATCCCGACGGTGCCGGTCGGGGAGACCAGGCCGTTAACCACGGACTCGCTCTGCCCCAGCAGCGCGCGGCTGGTCGCCACGCCAGTAAAGACCTGGTTGACGTGCTGCGGCTGCACCTGACGGGCGATCTCGCTCACCATCGCCGACTGGTTCGGGTCACCCGCCCCCAACCCTACGGAGAGGGCGTTATCGATAAGCTGAGCGTACTCACGCATATCCGCCACCGCGCTTGCCACGTCCGGGTAGTTTTTGGAGAGCACGCCTACCAGCACATGACCTTCCGCCGCCTCGTAAATGGCGCTGGCGTTGGCTTTCGAGCCGGCCAGCACGTTCAGGCAGACGCGGTCGCGGTAAAAGTTGGGGGTCAGTTTCATGCGGTTTTCTCCTGGCCTAATACTTCGCTGATGCGGCGATAGACAATGTTCAGTTGGTCAGCGGTGACGCTGCGCACGTCCGCTTCGATAATCCCTTCGTTCGCTTTATAGCCGCGGAAGTAGATGGCGTATTCGCCCTGCTTCAGCGCGTGCACCAGATCGCCGGTGCCGACGCCGGTGGTGGCTTCGTCAAACTTAATCTCGGTGCGGGCGATATCGCGACCGGCGCTGTCCCAGACCACGCGGGCGGTCACGCCGTTCAGGGTATTGAGCGCGTCGATGAACGGCGTCATCTTCGCCACCATCTCCGCCCCGCTCTCTTTGGTCGCCGTCAGGTAGTGTTCGATGGCGCAGGTGAGGCCCAGAATGCCCTCTTTACCCACCTTCATCGCCCGGCCAATGCCCGCCGTCTGGCGTTTAACCCACTCAACGTACTGGGTTCTGCCAATCACCAGCCCGCTGGTGGGCCCTTCGATCGCCTTCGCGCCGCTGTAGATAACAAGAGAAGCCCCGGCGCGGTAGTAAGTGTGCAGATCCTCTTCCGCTGCGGCATCGACGATCAGCGGCAGGTCGTGTTTACGCGCGACTACCGCCGCCTGCTCGACGCTGAGCATGCTCTTCTGCACGCAGTGGTGAGATTTGATGTACATGATCGCCGCGGTGCGTGGGGTGATCGCCGCCGCCAGCTGATCGGCGGAACATTCGTTGGCGTAGCCCGCTTCCACCAGCCTGCCGCCGCCCAGCGCCACCATGGTGCCCACCGGGGCGCCAAAGTTGACGTTGTGGCCTTTCGGCAGGACGATCTCATTGTTTTCAATCGGGGTGACGTGGAGGTTCTCCAGCAGCCAGTCGCTGTCCTTCACCAGCACCGCCGCCACCGACTGGGCGATGCCCGCCGAGGCGCAGGAGACGACGGTCGCCCCTTCCACATCCAGCAGCTTCGCGATGTACTCGCCGGTTTTGTTGACCAGATCCTTCATCTCGAAGTACTGGTTCATGCCGTCCATTGCCGCCTGCACCACTTCCGGGCGCGGGGTGGAGACGCCGAGCGCCGTCATGCGCCCGGAGGTGTTAATCACCTGTTTTAAATTGTATTTCTCAAAAATTGAAGGCATGTTCCGTGCTCCCTTGTTCGGTCATGTAGCCCTTGCCCGCGCGGATCGCGGCAAGCGGCACCAGAATGTGTTCAGCCTGCAGGCTGTCGTTTTCGGCATCCACCAGCAGCGTTGGCTGGCGCTTAAGGGTGAAGAGCGTCAGGTCGGCGTCGAGACCCGGCTGAATGCGCCCTTTACGCGTCAGGCGCAGACCGTCGGCAGCGTTGGCGGTGACGCACTCAATCACCTGCGGCAGCGACATGCCGATGGCGAGGAATTTCGACATCACGCTCGCCAGCGAGCCGACCGGGCCGTTAATGCGGTTGCGGCAGTAGATATCCGAGCTGATGGTGTGCGGCAGAATGCCCATCGCGATGGCGCGTTTCGCCACCTCAAAGCTGAAGCTCGCCGTGCCGTGGCCGACGTCGAGGCGCACGCCGCGCTTCAGGGCGGAGGTAATGGAGGCGCGCAGCTCCCCGGAGGGGGTCAGAATGCGGTTCGGTTTGCCGTTGTAGCAGTGGGTGATGATGTCGCCTGAACTCAGCAGCTCGGCGATTTCGTCGAGGTTTGGCGGGTTGTTGCCAATGTGCACCATCAGCGGCAGATCGCCGTTCTCTTTCTGGATGGCCTTCGCACGTTCCAGCGGCGTAATGCCATTCTCGCCCACCACGCTGCTGCTCATGCGCGCTTTCAGGCCGACGATAAAATCAGGGTGGCGCTTCACCGCCTGCTTTACCGCGTCGGCGTCGATATTGGCCATGTTCGCCAGCTCGTTCTGGGCAATCAGCCCCACGCGGGAGATGTTCAGCAGGGCAAAAACCTCGGTGGAGGCGTTGCGGGTGATCGTGTAAAAATCATCCACGTCGTCCGCCCCGGTGCTGCCCGCGTCCACCACGGTGGTGACGCCGGTGGCGATGCCGACGCTGTCCGGCTCGTCGTGATAAATCGGCGAATTCGGGTAGCAGTGAACATGGGAGTCAATCCAGCCTGCACTGACCCAGGTGTCACCGTTGAGCTCAACGGTGTGCTGTGCGGGATCGGTGATGTCGCCAACCGCCGCGATCTTCCCGTCCTGAATGGCGATATCGGTCAGGGTATCGTCGGTGAGGCGCGCACGGCGCAGGAGTAAATCAAACATGGGGTTCTCCTGAGAAGACGGGCGCCGGAGCGCCCGCGGTATTAAAGGGCGACCGGGAACAGCCAGCCCAAAAGCATTGCGCCGAGGATGGCGCCACCGGTAATCGGCTTCTGCCAGATATAGAACAGCAGCGCGCCCAACAGGGAACCGATGCCGATTGGGATCGAGGCGGTCATCGCGCTGAGGATAATTAACGGCCCGAGGAAGCGGCCGGAGGCGTTACCCGCGCCCATCATCACGTCTGCCCCGTAGGTGGAGTTGCTCTGATTGATGGTGAACTTACGCGCCAGGATGATGACGTAGCCAATCGCCAGGCCAATCACCAGGCCGGTTGCCAGCGAGGCGATAAAGTTGGTCACCGGGAACATGATGCCCGCCCCCAGCAGCAGCGCCGGCACGCCTAAGCCGACGCCAGTCTGGATCGCCCCGCCGATATCCAGAATCCCCACCAGGGAGCCTTCGATAATACGGGCGAACAGGAAGCTGGCGCCGAACGCCGCCACCGCGCCGTAGGCACCGGTATCGATGCCCGCTTTCAGCATCGCCACGAAGGCCACTTCGTTAAAGGCGCCGATGCCGTAGAGGTAATACATGTGCGTCCCGGCGAAGACGCCGGAGGAGAGCAGGCCAACAAAGATCGGGAACGACCAGTCGGCATACCAAAAACCTTTATTCTGTTCCATTTAGAGGCTCCTGTTACTTGCCGCTGAGCGAGTTGTGGATCATGTCGAGCCAGTTCGGCACGGTCAGATGGAAGGATTCGATCATCTTCATGTCGAAGCCGCGGAAGAAGCCGCTCAGCACGAAGAGCAGAACGATGGCCGCCATCATCACTTTGGTGACGTGGTTCCAGCCGCTCTCTTCCACCCCTTTACCGATCAGGATCCCCAGCACCAGACCCGGCACGGCGTTACCCATAATCAGCTGCGCCGCGCCGCCAAAAACGGTGGCCCAGAAGCCCGATTTTTTACCCGCGTCGATGGCCGCCAGCCAGAAGATCACCGGCATCACGGTGTTGACCAGCAGGTTTGCCGCCGGCACCAGCACCTTAACGGCGGTGACCTGCAGCGCGGCCGGAACGGAGGAGGCGGTGAGGTTCAGGAAGGTGACGACAATCATGCCGATCACGCCGCAGGCAATCGCCATTTTGCGGGGATCGTGCAGCGTCTCGCCGACGTTGCGGTTTTTGATCATCAGCGCCGCGGCACCCCAGTTCGGGATGATGCGGTGGTCAACGTCCTGGGTGAAGGAACCCGCCGCAACCGACGAGGCCCAAGCGTTGAAGAAGAAGCCTAACCCAAAGGAGAAGTGGGACGCCGGATCCCCCTCGCAGGAGTTCAGCTCCCCCAACGTACGAAACGCGCCCATACCCTGTGTGGTAGGCGCATGAAACATGCGTGCAGCCCCGGCCCCAACGCCGACGCCAACCAGGCCGCCGATGATGAGCGATTTTATTAAAATTATCAGGAACATTCGTCTGCCCTATTAGTAAGAATCAGCGTTGCGTGACAAAGTCCACCTGGTCCAGATTGATGGCAGTCACGTTGACGGTCACGTCCAGCTCCACGCTGTAGGTGCGTCTTTCCCGGCGCAAAAAGAAGAACAGAAACGCCTCTTTACGCACCGCTTCTTGCGCCTGAACAACCTGCACATCCTGTGGCTCAATACGCAGTAAGATATGCGGCGATGCTTTCATCACCGCGGCCTGAACATGGTTCAGCGCGTCGGCAAAGGCGCGCGCTTTGGCGTCGCCCTTGCCCTTCACTCTCACCGTGGTGGTGAACTGTTCTTTCATGCTTATGCGCCGTGCTTCTTCTGCCACGCCTGGACCAGACGCTCGCCCAGCTCTTCTTTATCCATAAAGCCAAAGCCGAGCACGTTGCAGCCTTCGTTGATGGCGGTGACGCCTTCATCGACCGAGCGCATGCCGTACTTCGCTTTGTAGCCATATTTGGTCTGGGCGGTGATAGCACCCGCGCCGCCGCTGCCGCAGAAGGAGATACCGAAGGTGGCGTTCTCCGCCTTCATCACGTCGCCCAGCTTCATATCTGCCGCCATGCCTGGCACCACGACCGCACGGCCACCCGCTTTTTCAACGCCTGCTGCAACCTTCTGGCCTTTACCCAGGCGATCGCCGATGACCACTGTAATTTGTTCCATGATGTGCTCCTTAAAGGTTGTCTTTGGCGACTTCGAAGTGAACGGAGAGCAGCCAGGCTTCTTCATCAGGAAGATTGCCAAACTGCGCCACCACTTCACGGGCAAGTCGCATGGATTCTGGTGAAATTTCGTCAAACAGGTCAGCCTCGACCTCCGGCAACGGTTCGCCGGTTACCGACCGGTGCGCCATGGCGTGAACGTGGGAGGTCAGCATCTGCTCCTGAACAGCATTGGGGATAATGTGGTGATGACTAAGCAGGGCGAAAATCTGCCTGAGCATGGTGTTGGCCAGCTGTTCAGTTTGCGCCGCCTGGTCTCCAGTGTCGTTTATTACCGTTCCGTTAATCACTCGTCTTACCCCGTTATTGGCTCTGGGATAAAACTAACGCCGGGTGTCAGGGGTTTGTAGCGAGTTGTTTTCCACTTCGAAGTGGAAAGGAGAGCGGCACCAGTGATCTGTGCCACATAATTGCGCTGAATAACGATTTTTCGCTGGCCTAACGTGATGAATATCACGCTCCTGAACGGCAAAAGCCACGTTGTGGAAGTGAAAAAGTTTACGAGCAGACTCGTAGAAGTGTGAGCTGGATAAGGTTTTCTTATGAGGATTCGTTAGAGTGGCCGTGGGTGTTTGAGACTGACCGTCTCATGCATGGGACGGGAAGTGGAAAGCCCCGCCTGACGAAAAATCAGGGCGGGGGCTCGAAACGACACGTCCGAACACGTGGAGTTCGCTACCTCGCCCGCTTAAGAAGCAAGGAGGCATCCATGAAAAGCACAAAACTTATTATCAGAGTAACAACGATTGCCGCAATAACAGCAATCCTGCTCACACTGATAACCCGGCGAAACCTGTGCGAAATTAGCTATCGCAAAGGTTCACTGGAGGTGACTGCCCGACTGGATTGCAACTCTGGCAAGGAGTAGAGCGAGTATGCGGGGGGAGTACAATCCCCCTGCATTTCATGAGTGTATCAAGGACGTAAGGCTCAGGCACCCATTAACGGTATTTTTTGTGATAGGTATTGCGCGTGGTAACAAAGCCATCGGCTGCCGCCTGGGCCTCTTTTACTTTGCCTTCGTTCGCCAGCTTCAGCGCGCCGTCAATCTGCCCCACCAGCGTCTCAAGGCCATGGCGGAAATCTTTCATCTCCGGGCTATCTTCCGCTTTGCCTTCCAGCTTTGGCGGGGTCTCTTTTTGCGCGTCTACCGCGGCGGTGCGCATTTTGGTTAACGCCTCTTTCATCTCCGCCGCGTTATCGGTTTTTTGCACCACTTTCAGGTTTTCGCTGAGGGTGTCCATATTGTCTTCAAGGTCGGCAAAGACCGAGGTGCTCATGACCAGCGATGACGCTGCGAGGACAGCTAACAGGATTTTACGCATTGCTCACTTCCTTTTTATTATTAAAAAAACCGACTAATACCCTAAATAATTCGCGTTGCAGAAAGGCGGCAAGCGCGTGAATCCCCGGGAGCTTACATAAGTAAGTGACCGGGGTGAGCGCGCGCAGCCAACGCATCTGCGGCGTGAAGTATGACGGGTATTACTGACCGGCGATTTTCATTTCCGGTAACAGAACGGAACCGCACTGGATATTGCTGCGTGTCTCAATATCGTTCCCCACCGTCACGATATTGCGCCACATATCTTTCAGGTTACCGGCGATGGTAATTTCGCTCACCGGATACTGAATCTCACCGTTTTCCACCCAGAAGCCAGACGCCCCGCGCGAGTAGTCGCCGGTGACGCCGCTCACGCCCTGCCCCATCAGCTCGGTGACCACCAGGCCGGTGCCCATTTCTTTCAGCATCTGCTCAAAGCTCAGGCCGCGGCCCGGAATACGCCAGTTGTGGATACCGCCCGCATGGCCGGTGCTCTTAAGCCCCAGTTTGCGTGCGGAGTAGTTGGTCAGCAGCCACTGGGTCAGGATGCCCTCTTTGACGATATCGCGTCGCTCGGTGCGCACACCTTCGCTGTCGAACGGCGTGGAGGCCAGCCCTTTCAGCAGGTGCGGATGCTCTTCAATGGTCAACCACTCCGGCAGGATTTGCGTTCCCAGCGCATCGAGCAGGAAGGTGGATTTACGGTAGACCGCGCCGCCGGCAATCGCGCCGACCAGATGCCCAAACAGCCCGGTCGCCACTTCATTGGCAAAGATAACCGGTGCTTTCATGGTAGAAAGTTTACGCGGAGCCAGGCGGGATAAGGTGCGTTTTGCACACTCCGCTCCAACCCACTCCGGCGACTGCAGATCGCCCATCGCGCGGCCAATGGTATAGGCGTAATCGCGCTCCATGTCGCCGTTCTCTTCGGCAATCACGCAGCTGGAAAGAGAGTGACGGGTGGAGCAATAGCCCTGCAACATGCCGTGGCTGTTGCCAAAGACTTTAATGCCGTAGTGGCTATTAAAGCTGCCGCCTTCGGTATTGGTGATGCGCTTATCGGCATTAAGGGAGGCCTGCTCCGCGCGAGCGGCGAACTCAATGGCTTCGTCCGGGGTCACTTCCGCCGGATGGAAGAGATCCAGATCCGGGGCCTCAAAGGCCAGCAGCTCTTTGTCAGCCACCCCGGCATAGGGGTCTGGAGAGGTGTAGGAGGCGATATCCAGCGCCGCCTGGACGGTCCGCGCAATGGCGTCAGGGCTTAAATCGGTAGAGGAGGCGCTGCCTTTACGGTTCTGGTGATAAACAGTAATCCCTAATGCGCCATCGCTATTAAATTCAACGGTTTCCACTTCGCCATAGCGGGTGCTGACGCTCAGGCCGGTGGTTTTGCTGACGGCGACTTCTGCCCCGTCCGATTTCGCTGACGCCAGCTCCAGGGCCATGGAGACGGCCTCTTCCAGTGCTTTACGCTGCGCTGCAACTTGTGAGATCACTTTCATCGTAAATGCCATAATGTAAGGTGTAGTTAGCTGAAGTCTAACAGAGAACCGTTTCTCAGTACGCGTCTAAACTGGTAACATTAGCCTCTTTTTTTAAGGAGCCTGACATGACTAAGCAGCCCGAAGACTGGCTCGACGACGTTCCCGGTGATGACATCGAAGACGAAGATGATGAGATCATCTGGGTCAGTAAAAGTGAAATTAAACGCGACGCCGAAGAGTTAAAACAGCTTGGTGCGGAGATGGTAGAGCTGGGTAAGAACGCGCTGGATAAAATCCCGCTCGACCCGGATCTGCGTGCCGCCATCGAACTGGCACAGCGCATCAAGAAAGAGGGCCGTCGCCGCCAGCTTCAGTTGATTGGTAAATTATTGCGCCAGCGCGACGTAGAGCCGATTCGCCAGGCGCTGGATAAGCTGAAAAACCGCCACAACCAACAGGTTGCGCTGTTCCATAAGTTGGAGCAGATCCGCGATCGTCTGATTGAACAGGGCGATGACGCCGTACCGGAAGTGCTGAACCTATGGCCGGACGCCGATCGCCAGCAGTTGCGCTCTCTGATCCGTAACGCGAAGAAAGAGAAAGAGGCGAACAAGCCGCCGAAGTCTGCACGTCTGATTTTCCAGTATCTGCGCGAGCTGGCGGAAGCCGAAGGTTAATATCTTACTTGCTGTTTGCCGGATGGCGGCGTAAACGCCTTATCCGGCCTACAAAAAAAGCCCGGTCAGCGTTAACGCTACCGGGCTTTTTTTTACACCACTGCTTCTGCTTTCTTCGCCAGACCGTCCAGCAGTTTCTGATGGATCCCACCAAACCCGCCGTTGCTCATCACCAGAATGTGATCGCCCGGCTGCGCGGTTTTCACCACCATCTCCGCCAGCGTATCCACGTCGGCACTCCAGTGCGCAGGCTGGACGCAGGCTTCGGCCACTTCCGCCACCTGCCACGGAATGTGCTGCGGTTGCAGGAGGAAGACCTCGTCCGCGCGACCTAAAGAGGGGGCTAAATCGTCTTTGCAAATCCCCATCTTCATGGTGTTGGAGCGCGGTTCCAGTACGGCCAGAATGCGTGCCGTGCCGCCCACTTTGCCGCGCAGGGCAGCCAGCGTCGCGAGGATCGCGGTCGGGTGATGGGCAAAATCGTCATACACCGTCACGCCATTGGCTTCGCCGCGCAGCTCAAGACGACGACGGGCATTGATAAAGGAGCCCAGCGCGTTGGCCGCATCGGCAGGCAAGACGCCCACATGACGGGCCGCGGCAATCGCCATCAGGCCGTTATGCATGTTGTGTTCGCCCACCAGCGCCCACTGCACTTCCCCGACTTTTTCGCCATCCAGCAACACTTCCCAGCGGGAGGCATCATTGGTGAGCTTTTTCGCCTGCCAGTGGCCCTGCTCGCCCACCAGCTCCTGCTCGCTCCAGCACCCCATCGCCAAGGTCTGCTTCAGGTTAATGTCGTTCTCCGGCAGAATGATGCGTCCCTGGCCCGGTACGATGCGCACCAGGTGGTGGAACTGCTTCTGAATCGCTTTCAGGTCGTCGAAAATGTCCGCGTGGTCAAACTCAAGGTTGTTGAGGATCAGCGTGCGCGGGCAGTAATGAACGAACTTGGAGCGTTTATCAAAGAACGCGCAGTCATATTCGTCCGCCTCAATAACAAAGAACGGGCTCTCGCCCAGACGGGCAGAAACGTCAAAGTTCCCCGGTACGCCACCAATCACAAAGCCCGGCTTGTAGCCGCAGGCTTCGAGGATCCACGTCGCCATACCGGCGGTGGTGGTTTTGCCGTGGGTTCCCGCCACCGCCAGCACCCAGCGATCGCGCAGAACGAAATCATGCAGCCACTGCGGCCCTGACATGTAGGGAATATTCCTTTCCAGCACGGCTTCTACGCAGGGATTACCCCGGGTCATGGCGTTTCCGATGATCACCAGATCCGGCTGCGGCTCCAGCTGGCTGGCGTCGTAGCCCTGAATAAGATCGATGCCCTGGTTTTCCAGCAGCGTGCTCATCGGCGGATACACATTGGCGTCCGAACCTGTCACCTCATGGCCAAGAGCGCGCGCCAGCATAGCCAGGCCGCCCATGAAAGTGCCACAAATCCCCAATATATGAATGCGCATACGTCACTATCCTTCTTCAATGTGGCGCACATTTTACGCATATGTCAGCAGCAGAGAAATGCATTTCAGGAAAATCTGTAGCAAGCTGGCGCGATTCACCTCTGCGCGACAATTTGAAAGTTTGTTAAGATTGTTGGGCATCAACAACTTTACTCAACATCCAATGCAGGGAAAGTGTTATGAAAACGTTAGGTGAATTTATTGTCGAAAAGCAGCACGAGTTCTCGCATGCTACCGGTGAGCTCACTGCTTTGTTGTCGGCAATAAAGCTGGGCGCCAAGATCATCCATCGCGATATCAACAAAGCCGGACTGGTCGATATCCTGGGTGCCAGCGGTGCTGAAAACGTGCAGGGCGAAGTTCAACAGAAACTCGATCTGTTCGCGAATGAAAAACTGAAAGCTGCACTGCGCGCACGCGACATCGTTGCGGGGATCGCCTCCGAGGAAGAAGATGAAATCGTCGTCTTTGAAGGCTGTGAACACGCCAAGTATGTCGTCCTGATGGATCCGCTGGATGGCTCCTCCAACATCGACGTTAACGTCTCTGTCGGCACCATTTTCTCCATTTACCGTCGCGTCACCCCTGTCGGCACGCCGGTCACCGAAGAAGATTTCCTGCAGCCGGGCAATAAGCAGGTTGCTGCGGGTTATGTGGTATATGGCTCCTCCACCATGCTGGTCTACACCACCGGCTGCGGCGTCCATGCCTTTACCTACGATCCGTCGCTGGGTGTATTCTGCCTGTGCCAGGAGCGCATGCGCTTCCCGCAGAAAGGCAGCACTTACTCCATCAACGAAGGGAACTACATTAAATTCCCGGCGGGGGTGAAGAAGTACATCAAATTCTGCCAGGAAGAGGATAAATCGACCCAGCGTCCTTATACCTCGCGTTATATCGGCTCCCTGGTGGCGGATTTCCACCGTAACCTGCTGAAGGGCGGTATCTACCTCTACCCAAGCACCGCCAGCCACCCGGAAGGCAAGCTGCGCCTGCTGTATGAGTGCAACCCAATGGCCTTCCTCGCCGAACAGGCGGGCGGTAAAGCCAGCGACGGCAAAGAGCGGATTATGGATATCATTCCTGAAAGCCTGCACCAGCGCCGTTCCTTCTTCGTTGGCAACGATCATATGGTTGACGACGTGGAACGCTTTATCCGTGAATTCCCGGATGCCTGAATGTTGAGTTTGACCAAAAGGGGCCACTCGGCCCCTTTTGTTTTTCCAAACATTTATATCTTTGTTGGTATAAAACTATATAAAAATGCTGCTGTAACCCGCTGAATCAATGCGTCATCATGACGGCGTTCAAATAGCGTTCAATGGAAATCAGCCGATATGAAAAACCTCTCTCGCTCATCCACTGGCATCGACCTCAATCTGATTCCGGTATTTATTGAAGTCGTCAGGTGCGGGAGCATGGCCAAAGCCTCTTCACGTCTTGAGATGTCCAGGCCAGCAGTCAGCCTGGCCCTGAAACGCTTTGGCATGCTGTTTAATGAGCCGCTGTTTACCCGCAAGGGTCTGTTTCTTGAGCCAACGCCTTATGCGTTGCGCTTGACCGCCGAGATGGAAAAGCTGCTGGGCGCCATTCATGACCATATCGCCAGCACCCCGGCTGGCGCGGAAAGCCTCCCGGCGCCGGAAGACGATAAGGCTACGCCTGTTGCGACGACAGCTTAAACAGTGACATCGCCTCGATGAGCTCGCGGGACTGCTCTTCCAGCGAGCGCGTCGCGGCGGACGATTGCTGGACCAGCGCCGCGTTTTGCTGCGCGGTTTCGTCCATCTGATTAACCGCAATATTCACCTGCTCAATACCTCGGCTCTGCTCGTGCGACGCATTGGCGATCTCACGCATCAGGCGGGTCATGCGCATCACCTCGTTGGCGATCTCGTCCATGGTTTCCCCCGCCTGCTGCGCCAGTTCGCTGCCTTCGCTGACGTGCGCCTGCGAATCGCTAATGAGCGTGCGGATCTCTTTTGCCGCATCGGCGCTACGGCTGGCGAGGTTACGGACCTCTCCGGCCACCACCGCAAAGCCGCGCCCCTGCTCACCCGCGCGGGCGGCTTCCACCGAGGCATTCAGCGCCAGAATATTGGTCTGGAAGGCGATACCGTCGATCACGCTGAGAATATCGGCGATACGGTCGGCGCTGCCGGAGATATCGCGCATCTTCTCAATGACATAACAGACCATCTCGCTGCCGCGGTCAGCGGTATCTGACATCGTCTTCGCCACCTGATGCGCCTGCTCGGCATTGTGGGCGTTCTGCTTCACCGTGGCGGTGATCTCTTCCATGCTGGCCGCGGTCTGCTCCAGCGAGGTGGCGGTCGATTCTGTACGCTGGGCAAGGTGCATATTGCCTGCGGTCAGCTCCCGGCTGCCGGTATCGATCTGCGAGCTGGCGTCACGCACCCGCAGTACCGAGCCCATCAGCGACTGACGCATCCCCTCAATGGCGGCGTTGAGGCGGTTAAACTCCTGGCTTGCGGGAGTGGTCAGGGCATGAGTCAGATCCCCGGCGGCCACGTGCTCAAGCTGGGCAATAGAGGAGGAGAGCGGCTTCAGCAGCATATGACGAAGCGCCAGCCACGCCAGCACGATAATGCCCGCGGTCAGCAGCGCGGCGACGATGATCAGCAGCATCACCCGATTTTTACTCGCCTGCACCGCGGCGACTTCAGCTTTGCCCCGGCTGTCGCTCCAGGCCTGGAAGGCCTGCATATCGTTATCAAACTGACGCGCTACCGGCACCAGACGGTTCTCCAGCAGATCGTAATAGTCATCGGCATTCTGCGCATTGAGGGCGTTCTGCATTGGCACGATCCCCTCAGCATTATAGGCGGCGAGGCTCGCGGCAACTTTCTTCAGCAGCGCCTCACCTTCGGGATCGTTTACCCCGCTATCGATCACGCTTTTCAGCGTGGTTTGCGCCTGTTTGAGTTCGTCATTGATGTTTTTCACCGATTTTGTGGCGTCATCCAGCAGCCCCACCTCCATCATGCGGACGGCCTGCCCCGCCTCGTTGCGCGCACGCAGGATCAGGGTGTAGCCCGAATTAAGCTGCACCAGCTGTTCGCCCTGAAGATGGTTAATGCGCTGCAAAGAGGAGGAGCTTTGGGTGAGGGCATAAATGCCGATACCGCTGACAAGCAGCAGCAGAAGGGTCATAACGGCCAGTAACGAAAGCAAGCCGGTACGAATCGATAGCGTTTTAAGCATGATGTAATTTCCGGTAGCGAGATAAATCTGGACAGAATTAAGGGTTATCGGCCGCTACCGGAAAAGATTTAGACTTGACGTAAATTCAGGCGCTTATAGCTTGCTGGTGGTGCTCACCCGGGTAACAGGCGAGTTCTGGCGGTTCTCCCAGAGCACCGTCAGGCCGCGCTGCAGGGCGATAAAGATGAACAGCAGAATGCCAATCGCAATCTTGGTCCACCACGAGCTGAGGGTGCCGTCGAAGTTAATATAGGTCTGGATCAGCCCCTGGATGGCCACCCCAAACAGCGTGCCCAGCACCGTGCCGACGCCGCCGCTGAGCAGCGTGCCGCCAATCACCACCGAAGCAATCGCGTCCAGCTCCACCCCTACCCCCGCCAGCGCATAGCCCGCCTGGGTGTAGATGGAGAAGACGATCCCCGCCAGCGTCGCCAGCCCGGTGGAGAGCATGTAGATACGAATGGTGGTGCTGCGGGTGGAGATGCCCATCAGGTTGGCGGAGGTCGCGCTGCCGCCGATGGCATACACTTCGTTGCCAAAGCGGGTGCGGTGGGCGAGGAAAATGCCGATCACTACCACGCCCAGCATCACCAGCCCCAGAATACTCAGACGGCCGCCGCCGGGGATTTTCCACGCCAGGCTTGAGAGGGTGTCGTAGACCGGATGGTTAATCGGGATCGACTCCTCTGACACCAGATAGCTGACGCCGCGCAGGAAGAACATCCCGGCGAGGGTGATAATAAACGCCGGGATCTTCAGGGCGTCGATCAGCAGTCCCATAAAGGCGCCAAAGGCGCAGCCCATCACCAGCACCAGCGGGAAGGCCAGCAGCGGGGAGATCCCCCAGTAGCCAATCGCCTTAGCCAGGAAGACGCCGGTAAAGGCGATCACCGACCCGACGGAGAGGTCGATCCCGCCGGAGAGGATCACGAAGGTCATGCCGACGGCGATGATCCCGAGGAAGGCGTTGTCGGTCAGGATGTTGCAGATCACCCGCGTCGAAGCAAAACCGGGGAACTGCGTCAGGCAGTAGAGATACCCCAGCACAAACACGCCCAGGGTAATCATGAGCGGTAAATTACGTTTTATCATGACCACGCATCCCCTTAATGAGACTGATAAAGCGCGGCGACTGCACGATGAGCACGCAGAGCACCACCACCGCTTTCACCACCTGGTTGAGTTCCGGCGGGAAACCCGACAGCAGGATCCCGGTGTTCATCCCCTGGATAATCAGCGCGCCAATCACCGACAGCAGCAGGTTGAAGCGCCCGCCCATCAGCGAGCCGCCGCCAATCACCACCGCGAGGATCGCATCCAGTTCCAGCCAGAGCCCGGCGTTATTGGCATCGGCCCCGCGAATATCCGCCGCGACGATAATCCCGGCAATGGCGGCGCAGACCCCGCTCAATACGTAGGTGAGCATCACCATCAGACGGGTGCTGACCCCGGCGTTTTTCGCAGCGCGAATGTTAATCCCCACCGCTTCGATAAACATCCCGAGGGCGGTTTTGCGGGTGAACAGCCAGAAGGCGATCAGGGTGACCACCACAATAATCACCGGCGTCGGGAAGAAGAACAGCGATCCGCTGCCAATCCACGCCAGATTCGGGGCGTTGAAGGTGACGATCTGCCCGGAGGTGATCAGCTGCGCCACCCCGCGTCCGGCCACCATTAAAATGAGGGTGGCGACAAAGGGCTGGATTTTGAGGATCGCCACCAGGATGCCGTTCCACAATCCCGCGAGCACGCCGGTGCCCAGCGTCGCCAGCAGCACCACCGGCAGGCTGTGTCCGGCCACGGTCATTGAGGCCGCCGTCGCCCCGGCAATCGCCATCACCGCCCCGACCGACAGATCGATACCGCCGGTGGCAATCACCAGCGTCATGCCGATCGCCAGCAGGGCGACCGGCGCGGCACGGTTTAAGATATCAATCGGACTGCCGAACAGGCGGCCATCCTGGAGGATAATCTGATAAAAATGCGGCGAAACGAGGCTATCCACCAGCAACACGAGGATCAGCGCAATGATTTGCGGCGTGCCGGTGGGCCAGCTGAAGCGGCGCTTCGTCTCGCCGGTCTGAGAAAGTGAACGTGACATCACGATCTACTCCTTATGCCGCAATGGCGTTCATGATTGCCGGAACGGAGAGCGCATCCAGCGGGATCTCGGCCACCTGCTGACGGTCGCGCATGATGATCACCCGATCCGCATAGCCCACCAGCTCCTCCAGCTCCGAGGAGATCACCAGCAGCGCCAGACCGTCGGCGCAGAGGGTTTCGATCAGGCGGATAATTTCCGCGTGCGCCCCTACGTCGATACCGCGGGTCGGCTCGTCGAGGATCAGGAACTGCGGCTTGGTCAGCAGCCAGCGTGACAGCAGCACCTTCTGCTGGTTACCGCCGGAGAGAAATTCGATCGGCTGCTCCGCACTCGGGGTGCGGATGCCCAGCTGGCGAATAAAGCGCTCGGCAATCACATTTTGCTCTTTACGGGGAATGGGCCGCAGCCAGCCGCGCTGGGCCTGCAGGGCCAGAATGATGTTCTCGCGCACCGAAGCGGCGGCGATAATGCCGTCGGTCTTGCGATCTTCCGGGCAGAAACCGATCCCCAGGCTGGAGGCCTGGTGCGGAGAGCGCAGCGTCTGCGGTTTACCTTTGATCAGCGCAGTGCCGCTGTCGGCAGGTTTGATCCCGAAGATCACCTCTGCCGTTTCGGTACGTCCCGACCCTAACAGCCCCGCCAGGCCGACGATTTCGCCCGGGCGCACCTCAAGATCAAAAGGCGCAATGGTGCCTTTCTTGCCGTACCCTTTAAACGCCGCCACCGGCTTCTCGCTGAGCAGCGTCCGGCCCGCACGCTGCAGGGCATTGCTCTCCAGCTCGCGGCCCAGCATCATTTTCACCAGCTCGATTTGCGGCAGCTCCCGGGTTTCGCGACAGCCGACGAAGCCGCCGTTACGCAGGACGGTAATGCGGTCGCTCACCTCATACACCTGATCGAGGAAGTGGGTGACGAAAATCAGGCTCACCCCCTGATCGCGCAGCTGGCGCATCAGGGTGAAGAGCATTTCGACCTCTTGGTTATCCAGGCTGGCGGTAGGTTCATCGAGGATCAGCACTTTTGCCGAGAGATCGATAGCCCGGCAGATGGCGACGATCTGCTGCATCGCCACCGAGAAGCGGTTGAGCGGCTCGCGGACGTCGAGAGAGAAACCGTATGACGCCATCAGTTTTGTGGCGCGCTCTTCCATCTCTTTACGGCGCAGCAGGCCAAAGCGTCGTGGCTCGCGGCCGATAAACAGATTATCCGCCACCGACATATTCGGCAGCAGGTTCACTTCCTGATAGACCGTCCCGATACCCAGCTGCTGGGCATGGGCGGTATTTTTGGGCGATATGGCGTGGCCTTCCAGCCAGATGGTGCCGCGATCGGCGTGATAGACACCGGTCAGGGCTTTAATCAGGGTCGATTTTCCGGCGCCGTTTTCGCCCAGCAGGGCCATGATCTCGCCACGCCGCAGGCTGAAATCGACGTTATCCAGCGCTTTTACGCCGGGAAAATATTTGCTCAAGCCCTCTGTGCGGAGGATTTCCTGGTGCTGGTCTGTGATCATGGTTCCCCCTGCATCATGTCGGATGGCGCTACGCTTATCCGGCCTACAAAAAGCGAGCCGAAGGCCGGGCAAGCGCAGCGTCGCCCGGCATTTTCAGTCGAGCTTAGTAGCCCATATTTTTCTTCTTCTCTAACTCTTCTGCAGCGGTATCAGGCAGATAGAGCGTGGACTTGGTGATCGTGACTTTCTCTGGCATGGTGCCGTCTTTCTTGAATTTCTCCAGCGCGTCAAAGGCCGGGCCTGCCATGTTTGGCGTCAGTTCCACGCTGGCGTTGGCCTCTTTGTCGATCATCGCTTTATAGATATCCGGTACGCCGTCGATGGAACCGGTCAGGATGTCGGTACCCGGCTTCAGGCCCGCCTCTTTGATCGCCTGGATAGCGCCGATCACCATGTCATCGTTATGGGCGTAAACCATGCAGATGTTCTTGCCGTTGTTCTCAGCTTTGATAAAGCTCTCCATGACCTCTTTCCCTTTACTGCGGGTGAAGTCGCCGGACTGAGAACGGATAATCTTGATGTTTGACGCTTTGGAGATGGCATCAGCAAAGCCTTTCTTACGGTCGATGGCCACGCTGGCGCCGACGGTGCCCTGCAGCTCCACCACGTTACACGGCTTACCATCCACCTGTTTCACCAGCCATTCACCAATCAATTTGCCTTCCAGCACGTTGTCGGCGGTGACGGTGGTCATATAGAGAGATTTGTCTTTTACATCGATGGAACGATCGAGCAGGAAGACCGGAATTTCGGCATCTTTCGCTTCTTTCAGAACCGGTTCCCAACCCGTCGCCACGACCGGGGCAATGAAGATGGCGTCAACGCCCTGAGCGATAAAAGAGCGTACCGCTTTGATCTGGTTTTCCTGTTTTTGCTGACCATCGGCGATCTTCAGCGTGATGCCGCGTTTTTCGGCCTCACTCTTCGCGACGTTGGTCTCAGCGGCGCGCCAGCCGGACTCTGAGCCGACCTGGGCAAATCCTACGGTTAAGGGGGCGGCCATCGCCATAGACGACATGGCTGCCGAAACTGCTGTGACAAGAAGTAAGCGCTTCCACATAAGTGCGTCCTCGTAGGGGAGTTTATTGTTGGGTAAAAAATGTTCTGCGAAGAGACTATAGACAATGCGAGATGTAACGGAGTGTGTTACATCACACTTCGGAAAAGTGAATAAAACGTTAATCACAAGTTTGTAATCGCTTTCACTGAGCCATTAAAAATGCGGCTGAGTTTATGGATTATCTTGTCATGAGAAAGTGCTGATAAGGGTTTTCAGGAACAGGGATTGGCGAAAACAGGCGGAGACATTCCGCGCCAGTTGGCTATAATACTCGCCACTTGATTACCAATCATTTAAAGGACACAGACATGAGCTTACTCAACGTCCCAGCGGGTAAAGAACTGCCGGAAGACATCTACGTAGTTATCGAAATCCCGGCGAACGCTGATCCTATCAAATACGAAATCGACAAAGACACCGGCGCACTGTTCGTTGACCGTTTCATGTCTACCGCGATGTTCTATCCGTGCAACTACGGTTACATCAACCACACCCTGTCTCTGGACGGTGACCCGGTAGACGTGCTGGTCCCAACGCCATACCCACTGCAGCCGGGCTCCGTGATCCGCTGCCGTCCGGTTGGCGTGCTGAAAATGACCGACGAAGCGGGTGAAGATGCGAAACTGGTTGCGGTACCGCACACCAAGCTGAGCAAAGAGTACGATCACATCAAAGATGTGAACGACCTGCCAGAGCTGCTGAAAGCGCAGATCGCCCACTTCTTCGAGCACTACAAAGATCTCGAGAAAGGCAAATGGGTGAAAGTGGAAGGCTGGGACAACGCAGAAGCCGCTAAAGCGGAAATCGTTGCCTCCTTCGAACGCGCTAAGAAGTAATGCTTAACGTGTGAAAAAAAGCCCCGACTTGTCGGGGCTTTTTTTGTCTGTGCGGTCTGTTGCCGGGTGGCGGCTGCGCCTTACCCGGCCTACAAAATCTGTGCGGCCTGAAAAAACAACGCCACCCAAAGGTGGCGTTATTCATATCAGTACTGGTCTCTGTCTAACCAGTTACCGCTTTCAATCAGCGTCAGACCTTCCACCGAACGTTGGTACACGTACATCCATGCACTGCCGTAGGGTGTCTGGATTAACCGGCGAGCGTATTCCCCGCCTTTGGTGCGCAAGGCATCAAGTTCGGCCAGCGTGGCATTATCAATACGATAAACCTCACCGTGTACTGCTCCTTCTCCCGGAACGGCGCCTGGATAGTGGCCCAGGCTGTACAGCTGGTAGTTCTCGATACTGTAATCCCCCAGCAACTGGGCGTTAGTCATCCAGTGGCTGTTGCCTTGCTTGGTTCTTAAACTGCCGTAGACAAATATTCGCATTGCTAAAACTCAAACTGATAGAGCAGATCGAGTGCCTGGTCTACGCCAGACACCGCTTCCAGATATAGCTTAGGCATCAGGCGATAGCGTAACGTGAGAGTTGCTAATGAGTCAAAGATCCCCACACCATATTTCACCTGCAGACCCGGCAGTACATAGCCGCTGACCACCACCTGAGAGGAGTCGCCGACCCCCTGGGTGTCCAGCGCCAGATTGCTTACGCCAAACGTCTCGCCGATTTTACCCACAACCTGACCACTTTGTGCAACCCCCAGACCGACTAACATTGAGGTCATCGCCGCGCTGTCGCTCTGATTGCTGTCCAGCCCCTGCCCGCGCAGCAGGTATGAGAGCGCTTCCTGCTGGGACATGGCCGGGTCAGAGAAAATTTCCGCTTTCGGTTCGTCCGCGGTGCCCGTCACGCGCACCCCGGCGATCACGTCATTTTCGGTGGCCTCCGGATTACGGATCGCTTCGATATTCAGCAGCGGCTGATCCGGCGGGCCGGAGAAGAGCAGTTCGCCTTTACGCACCATCAAATCTTGGTCGTAGGCGTGGAAACGCCCTTCCGGAATGTTGATCTGCCCGTTCAGGCCCAGCCCCTGTTTATCCTGCGCGACTTTCAGATCGCCGGTCAGTCTTGCCTTTAGCCCAAACGCATCCAGGCGCACGTTGTTGCCTACGTGTACGATCAGGTTGCTGTTGATCGGGATAGAGGCACTCTGTGGCTCCTCCGGCTGGAGGTTGTTGTTGAGCATCACCTCATCGCTGGAGACGCCCACCGCGCTTTCCGGCAGTTCATGCACCACGATACGAGCCCACGGTACATCGACGCGGCCATCAAGGGTGAACAGCTGCGGCGTGGCCTCAAAGACCACATCCGGCGAGACGTCTAAACGCACCATCGGCGGCACGGTGATCCGCACCTTGCTGCCTTTGGCCGCCACACGGGCGCGCCAGTTATCAAGCTGGCTCCAGTCCGCGTCGCCGCTGAGGTTGATCTGCCCCTGCTGGGTACGCACGGTGCCCGTAAGCGTCGAACTCATACCGTTAAAGTTCATCGCCAGCTGGCTCGGCAGCATATCGAACGGCATAAAGTTGCCGTCGATATCCACCCCGTTCAGCTGCATCTGACCAAACAGCTGCGGGCTCTGGGCGCTGCCCGCGAGCCGCAGGTTGGCATTCAACATACCTGCCGCCTTCTCGCCGCGGGAGAAGATGGCATTCGCCATCGCCAGGTTAAGGTTGCGAATATTGACGTTGCCCCCCAGGTTGCGCCGTCCTTGCGGATCGGTCACCTGGATCTGGCCATCGAGCTGGCCGTTGTTGGTGAGGCGGATCAGCCAGCCCAGCTCGGCGCGGTTGTTATGCAGATCAGCGGTGAGATTAAGAGTGCTGAAGGCCAGCGGCAGCGGCGCATCGTTCACCACCTGCGTCACCTTGACGTTACGCCCGGCGAGCGTGACGTTGCCCTCCGGCAGCCCCGGCTTGGTGGCATCCCAGGAGACGTCCGCCTTGCCGCTGAACACCCCGCTTGCTTGCGTAGTGTCTGGCATGAACGGCTTGAGCATCGCCAGATCGAAGCGGTTAAGGTTGACCACCGCCCGCCCTTCTGCGCCTGCGTCAATGGTCTGCGGCACGCACAGTTCGGCATTCGGGTTAGTCCAGCAGTGCGGCCCGATACTGATCTTCTGCTCTGCGTTGCGGTAATCCAGGGCAATAGCGCGCGATAACGACCACGGCCCCACCGGGGTGGCGAAGCGGGTGTTATCCAGGGTGCCTTTCCAGCGGGTCTCCTGGCGGTCAAAGCTGCCCGCCAGGTGCAGCTGGCCGGAGACCGGTTCACCCTGAATGCGCAGCTGGAGATCGTGCTGTTTCTCGCTGCCTTTGGCTTCCAGCGTGACCTGATTAAGGTTGAGGCCCGGCTGGGAAATGCGATCGACCCGCAGGTTCAGGTGCCCGGCGATCTGATCGGTGGATTTCACGTCGCCATCTACCCGTACGCGGGCGATGGTGAGATCCTGCCAGCGCAGGCCGTTGGCGGTGATATCCGCCAGCAGCTGCGGGGCTTCTACCGTGCCGCGCACCTTCAGCAGCCCTTTCGCGGTTCCGCCCAGCCCTGGCAGGGCATTATCCAGATTCGGCGCGTCGATGGTGGCATCCAGATCGAGATCTTTCACCCCCAGCTCGCCCTTAATATCGGCGGTGTTGCGCCCCAGCGCGACGTGCAGGCCCGGGATGACCCATTGCAGGTAGCTGTTGCCCTTCAGCGAGCCGTTCACATCCACTTTGTTCTGCTTCACGTTGCCGGTGATTTTCAGCTCCGGCACCTCCATCTGCCAGCTACCGCCGTAGAGACTGCCGCGGGTTTTAATCAGCCCGTCGAGCTTCGAGGGCCAGTCCGGCACCTCTTTGGCGGTGTTGATCCCGGTGAGCTTCAGCTCCCCGCGCCAGCTGATCGCCTTCTGCCAGTCGAGCAGCGCCGTCAGCTCGGTTTTGCCCTCCAGCGCGGCCACCGTCAGCTTGTCGAGATTAATCTGCTGCTCGTTGCCCTTCGCATCCAGAGTGATGCCAGCAGGGGGCAGCCCCTCCCCTTTCACCGCAGTGCGGAACGACAGGGTGTAATCGGTCATTTTGCCGGTGAGCTTCAGCTTCACGTCATCGGCCTGGTACTGCTTCTCACCGGTAAATGGCCAGTAGAGCTGCTCACTCACCACCTCAAGGTTGAGCGGCAGGCCCGCCTCTGCAAGCCGGGTCTGGCCGCGCAGCACCACGTCAACCGGGCCGGAGAGGTTCACGCCAAACTCCAGCTGTTCGCGCATGGCGCCGCCCACCTTCAGCTTCACCTTCTCGCCTTTAATCGGATCGATGTTCAGGGTGCTGTTGAGGGTGATATCCACCGGCCAGTTATCCCGCAACAGGGCGTTGCCGGTGGCGTTGACGCTCCCCTGGTTGGTGTCGATATCCAGCGCGTCGAGCTTCATGTTGCCGTCGATGCTGCTCACTTTCAGCAGCATGTTGAAGACCGTCAGATCGGTATCGCCGGTGAGGCGCAACTGCTCGCCCTTAAACTCTTCAATATTAAGGTTCAGCGGCAGGTGAACGTCGGTCATCTCCGGGAGGACCGGTTTCGAGAAGAGATCCTTCAGGGTTTCGCCCAGCGGCTTCTCTTCCGGCTGCGGGTTCTGAATTTTAGGCTCGACGATCTCTTCCTGAGCCACCTCCGCCACTTTCGGCAGGGCAATCAGCAGCCCTTGCAGTGACGTCGGAGTCAGGGTCAGGTTTTTCTCCTGCCAGCGCAGGCCGGAGGTGAAGTCCATCACTGACACGGTGGTGTCGTCGATTTTGACGTTGATGTTATTCAGCGCCACCCGGTTAAGCGATATCGGATATGGCGTGGAGAGATCCAGCGGCCCGCTCTCCTCTTCGGCAACGGGCTCTGACTGTGGCATTTTTTTGGAATCTATCGTCACGAAGACATCTTTTAACGACAGATCGTTAATGCACAGGCTGCTGTCGCGCAGACAGCTGAGCTTCACCGCCAGATGCAGATCCCCGGCGTTGACCGCCACGCCCGGCTGGTCATAGCGGACGTTTTTCAGGTGTAAGTCGCGCCAGCCGCCGGTGACCTGGCCAATCTCCAGCCCCGGCACCCAGCGGTCTGCCGCCTTAAACAGCAGATGCAGCCCGCTGGTGGTCCCCACCAGAAAGGCCACCGCAGCCAGCAGCAGCAGGATAAACAGCAACACGCCGAGGCTGATTTTCTTCCATAAACTCATAATTCCGGCCCCAGACCGATGTAAAACTGTAAACCGTGTTCATCTTTATCGCCCACCGGCACGGCGAAATCGAGCTTGATCGGCCCGACCGGTGACTCCCAGCGCACCCCGACGCCTGCGCCGGTTTTAAAGTCGCTGCGGCGGATATCGCTCACCGCTTCTCCGCTGTCGATAAAGGTCGCGCCCCACCATTTTCCGGTGACGTTGTACTGATACTCCAGCGAGCCGGTAGCCAGCTTCGAGGCCCCGATCAGCTTGCCGTCGTCATCTTTTGGCGCGATGGATTTGTATTTGTAGCCACGAATGCTGCGATCGCCCCCGGCGAAGAAGCGCAGATCCGGCGGCACTTTTTCAAAGTCGCCGGTTTCAATCCAGCCCAGGTTGCCACGCACTACAAAGCGATGGCGGTCATAAAAGGTGCGGATCCAGACGTTTTGCGCCTGTACCACGGAGAAATCCACATCCGAGCCCCAGGCGGTATTGGAATAGTCTATCGAATAGCGCTGGGAATCCCCCCAGTCCGGCATCAGGCCGCCGCGGGAACGGGTCCGGCTGATCATCACCCCCGGATAGAGCAGCATGGTGGTGTTGGTGACGTTGGCCTGGGTAAAGTGGTCGAGGCTCCAGCGCAGGTTAATGGCGCGCTGCCAGCCGCTGGAGAGATCCCAGTAACGCGACACGGCGAGGGTCGTGGAATCCGCTTCGGTGTCGTTCAGATCGGTACGCTTAAAGCCGCCCTGCACCAGGTAATATTGCTCAAGCGGATTTTTCAGCAGCGGCATTTTATAGCTGAAATCGAGCTGCTGTTCCGGGGCTGAGAGACTGACGTTGCTGGTCAGGCTGTGGCCGTAGGAGTTCATCCACGGCTTTTTCCACGTCGCTTTTACGCGCGGGCCGACGTCGGTGGAGTAGCCCACCCCGGTCTCAATGGTGTTCTCGGTGCGTGGCGATACCACGCCGTGCAGCGGCAGCACTTTGGTCTGTCGCGCTTTATCAAACTCTGGTGCCACCACCACTGAGTTAAACCAGCCGGTAGCTGACAGACGGCGGTTGAGCTCGGCCAAATCTTTCGACTGGTAATAGTCGCCCTCTTTAAAAGGGATCAGATTCTGCAAATACTCATCACGGATCTGCGAGCCTTCGAAGGTCACATCACCAAAGCGGTAGCGTTCCCCGCTGTCGTAGTCGATGTCCCAGAATGCCTGATGGCGGTCGAGGGCGATGCCGAGCTGACTTTTATTGAACTGGCTGTCAAAGTAACCTTTGCGCAGCGCCACCTTGGTCAGATCTTTTTTGAAGCCGTCATAGTCGCTGTGATTGAGCACGGTGCCGTTCTTTGGCCGCGTGTTCAACAGTTCAAGATAGTCCTGATCGGTACGCGCGCCGCCGCGCAGCACCACGTCCGTGCCGCCGATGAGCACCGGAACCCCAGGCTTGACGCGGGCAATCAACACCTGCCGCCCTTTGGCCGGAGGTGGACGCAGTTCGAAGTCGATGGTCGGCTCATAGTAGCCGAGCGCTTTTAAACCGCCACGAATGGCATCGTCCACGCGAGCGCGAAAGCGACGATCGGGCGTCACTTCGTCGCTCTCAATAGTGGAGAGCTGTGCGCGTACGTTTTTTTCCAGCGCCCCGGATAGCCCCTCAACCTGTAAACGAACGTTCGCCGCGCTGGCGATTCCGCTTGTCAGCAAGAGACTGGCTAAACATAACTGGCGGATTTTTGGCACGTTTTCTCCTGAATATCCTTGTTTCCACCCCTGGAAGCATATGAAGTGCCGCTCCGCAGCAAATCACGGCAAAAGCCCAAAACCCAATACGCGGGTTGAAAAATGGTTAAACACCCTAATATTTCTTATGTTTAAATCTAGACTCATTCACCGCATTTATTGTGTTCAATTAAACGCGTCGTGACAACCTTAACCCAAACATCACCCACCCGGAGGCCACACCGTGAGTTTATTCGATAAAAAGCACCTGGTTGCTCAGGCGGACGCATTACCGGGACGTAACACCCCTATGCCTGTCGCGACTCTCCATGCCGTCAACGGCCACTCTATGACCAACGTCCCGGAAGGGATGGAAATTGCCCTGTTCGCGATGGGTTGTTTCTGGGGCGTGGAGCGCCTCTTCTGGCAACTGCCGGGCGTCTACAGCACCGCGGCAGGCTATACCGGGGGCTATACCCCGAACCCAACCTACCGCGAAGTCTGCTCCGGCCAGACCGGTCACGCCGAGGCGGTACGGGTAGTATATGATCCGAACGTCGTCAGCTACGAACAGCTGCTGCAGGTATTCTGGGAAAACCACGATCCTGCGCAGGGTATGCGTCAGGGTAATGACCACGGTACCCAGTACCGCTCGGCGATCTATCCGCTCACGCCGGAACAGGATGCCGCCGCCCGCGACAGTCTGGCGCGCTTCCAGCAGGCGATGCACGCCGCCGGCGACGATCGCCCGGTGACGACCGAAATCACCAACGCCTTACCGTTCTATTATGCGGAAGATGACCACCAGCAGTATCTGCATAAAAATCCGTACGGCTACTGCGGTATCGGTGGCATTGGTGTCTGCCTGCCGCCTCAGCTGGCATAACAGTAAGCCGGTTTTGCCTGTTGACGAGCAAAACCGGCTCAAAATGCGATCTCTGGCGACTTTACAGCCGTTTACGCTATACTACCCCTCGAAATAACCGGCCTACCGCTTCGGACCGGTGTTCAAAATATCTACACACCTGTATGACCAACTTCCCTCCGAGGATCTGGCGAGAAGCCGGATAAGATATGTTAAACAGTATTTTAGTAATACTTTGTCTCATCGCTGTCAGTGCATTTTTCTCTATTTCAGAAATCTCTCTGGCCGCATCCCGTAAAATTAAACTTAAACTGCTCGCCGATGATGGCGATCTCAATGCCCAACGCGTCCTGAAAATGCAAGAAAACCCGGGGATGTTCTTTACCGTGGTGCAAATCGGCCTCAATGCGGTCGCCATTCTTGGCGGTATTGTGGGTGATGCTGCATTCTCGCCCGCATTCCATAGCGTTTTCTCCCGATACTTCTCCCCTGAGCTTTCCGAGCAGCTGAGCTTCATTCTCTCCTTCTCGTTGGTGACTGGCCTGTTCATTCTCTTTGCCGATTTGACCCCGAAACGCATCGGTATGATTGCGCCAGAAGCTGTGGCTTTGCGCATCATCAACCCGATGCGCTTCTGTCTCTTCGTGTTCCGCCCGCTGGTGTGGTTCTTTAACGGACTGGCCAATACCATTTTCCGTCTGTTTAAGCTGCCGATGGTGCGTAAAGATGACATCACCTCTGACGATGTCTACGCGGTATTCGAAGCCGGCGCGTTGGCGGGGGTACTGCGTAAGCAGGAGCATGAGCTGATCGAGAACGTGTTTGAGCTGGAGTCCCGTACCGTGCCGTCATCCATGACCGGACGTGAGAACGTGATCTGGTTCGATCTTCACGAAGATGAGCAGAGCCTGAAGAAAAAGGTGGCGGAACATCCGCACTCCAAGTTCCTGGTCTGTAATGAAGATATCGATCACATCATCGGCTATGTCGACTCCAAAGACCTGCTGAACCGCGTGCTGGCGAACCAGAGCCTGACGCTGAACAGCGGCGTGCAGATCCGCAATACCCTGATTGTCCCGGACACCCTGACGCTCTCCGAAGCACTGGAAAGTTTCAAAACCGCCGGGGAAGATTTCGCGGTGATCATGAACGAATATGCGCTGGTGGTGGGGATCATCACCCTGAATGACGTGATGACCACCCTGATGGGCGATCTGGTGGGCCAGGGTCTGGAAGAGCAGATTGTGGCGCGCGATGAGAACTCATGGCTGGTGGACGGCGGTACGCCTATCGACGACGTGATGCGCGTGCTGGACATCGACGAGTTCCCGCAGTCGGGCAACTACGAGACCATTGGCGGCTTTATGATGTTTATGCTGCGTAAAATCCCGAAACGCACCGACTCGGTGAAGTTCTCGGGGTATAAGTTCGAGGTGGTGGATATCGACAACTACCGCATCGACCAACTGCTGGTGACGCGCATCGACAACAAACCGACGGTGCTGGTGCCAAAAATGCCGGATGCTGAAGAGAACGCCTCGGCCTAAACCAGAAACATCAACGGCTCCCATCGGGAGCCGTTTCTTTTACTGCATAGCACGTTGGTTAAGCCATCTCAGTTTGCAGACGCATAACCTGACGGTTGACTTCGGACATCACAGAAAAGTGCTGTTTATCCTTCACTTTTGGGACAAGGATCTTGCCCTTATCAAATTCAAAAGCGCCAACGTCCTTGATATACAACCGTCCACGGAACAGGATTTTTACGTATTTAGCTACCTGAAGCGGATTGTAGCGTTGAAAAATTTTCATTCTATTATCTCCTGCGAATCATACGCTCTTGCGGCACCACAATCGGGCCGACCCTCTGGAGCGCAAATTTTGTTGCCCAATGACTATAGACGAGAAAAATGGTGATACCCAGTCTGCATAATTTTATTTACCTTTTGATGACAAATAATCAGAATATTCTTTGCAATCGTAACTTTCGGGCAGTATAAGCCATCGTTTTTGTGCAGATATGTGCGTTCCCCCTCACTCTGGCACCGGGATTGCGGGTAAACCGCTGCGATCGCACTTATGATTAAAACATCAGACCAAGTGGTCGGATCACCTGCTAATAAAACAAAAAGGAAAACACCATGACCATACGTAACATCCTGGCAACTGCCTGCCTGATGCTGCCACTGATGGCTTCCGCACATAATTTTGAGAAGGGACAACGTGTGCCACCGGTGGGCATTGCCGACCGGGGAGAATTGATCCTCGACAATAATGAGTTTAGCTACAAAACCTGGAATAGCGCGCAGCTTCCTGGCAAAGTGCGAGTGGTGCTACATATTGCCGGTCGCACCTCGGCAAAAGAGAAAAACGCAACCCTGATTGAAGCGATCAAGTCGGCACATTTACCAAAAGATACTTATCAGACCACTACCATAGTAAACACCGATGATGCGATACCGGGGTCCGGCATGTTCGTGCGCAGCAGCCTGGAGAGCAATAAAAAGCTCTACCCATGGTCACAGTTCATCGTCGACAGCAACGGCGCAGCCCGCGGCGCCTGGCAGCTGGAAGAAGAGAGCTCAGCCGCCGTCGTGCTGGACAAGCAAGGTAAAGTGCAGTGGGCGAAAGACGGGGCGCTGACCCAGGAGGAGGTGCAGCAGGTGGTCGCCCTGCTGCATAAGTTGGTCGGTCAGTAAAGCGAGACCCGGAAGCCTGGATTAAGGAAGGATTCCCGCGGGGTATAGTCGAGCGGCTTGCCCTGCCAGTCGTGAACATGGGCCCCCGCGGCGGCGGCAACGGCATGACCTGCCGCCGTATCCCAGACGTTGGTTGGCCCAAAGCGGGGATAGAGCTGCGCCTGCCCTTCTGCCACCAGGCAGAACTTCAGCGATGACCCGATCGACGTTGTCTGGTGCTCACCCAGCTGATGCAGATACTCCTCCAGTTCGTTATCCGAGTGGGAGCGGCTGATCACCACCAGCGGTGGCCGGGCGTCACGCACCTGGATCGGGTTGCGCACGCCACACTCCTCTTTCCACGCTTTGCCTTCGGCGGCGCTGTACATCACCTTCAGCACCGGGGCGTAGACCACCCCCAGCACCGCTTTGCCTTTATCAATCAGGGCAATATTCACCGTGAATTCACCGTTACGCTTGAGGAACTCTTTGGTGCCGTCCAGCGGATCAACCAGCCAGTAACGCTGCCAGTGCTGACGCTCCTCCCAGGGCTGGGGATCTTCTTCGGAAAGTACAGGGATATCGGGCGTTAACGCCTGCAAGCCTTTCAGGATCACCCCGTGCGCCGCGAGATCGGCTGCGGTAACCGGGGAGTCGTCGATTTTACGGATCGTGTCCATTGGGATCTTGCCATCGTAGACCTGCATAATGGCCTCGCCCGCTTCCCGTGCGAGCTGACAAATTTTATCTAACATTCTCCACCTCTTTGTTATCACAGTGGGTATAACTCTTTGTTTTATTTATATCGCATTGTGAATAAATCCGCTATCTGTGAAGCAATTCCGGTTTCAGGGCCCTTTTTTCTGGCAGGATTCACAATTCTGTAAGCAAAAAAATATAGATACATATTCTTTTGTGGCCTGGATCGAATAAAAGGACTCCTCTGATGATTAAGTTTAGCGCAACGCTCCTGGCGACGCTGATTGCGGCGAGCGTACAGGCAGCGACGGTTGATCTCCGCATTCTGGAAACCACCGACCTGCACAGCAATATGATGGACTTCGACTACTACAAAGACGCCCCGACGGAAAAATTTGGTCTGGTGCGTACCGCAAGCCTGATTAACGCAGCCCGTAGCGAAGTGAAAAACAGCGTCCTGGTCGATAACGGCGACTTAATTCAGGGTAGCCCGCTTGGGGATTACATGGCGGCGAAAGGTCTGAAAAAGGGCGATGTGCATCCGGTCTACAAGGCGCTGAACACCCTGGATTACGCGGTGGGTAACCTGGGTAACCATGAGTTTAACTACGGTCTGGACTATCTGCATATGGCGCTTTCAGGGGCCAAATTCCCGTACGTTAACGCCAATATCATCGACGTTAAGACCCAGAAGCCGCTGTTTACCCCTTATCTAATCAAAGAGACCACCGTGGTCGATCAGGACGGGAAACCGCAGACCCTGAAGATCGGCTATATCGGCTTTGTGCCGCCGCAGATCATGACCTGGGATAAGGCCAACCTGAGCGGCAAAGTGACGGTCAATGACATCACCGAAACCGCCCGCAAGTATGTGCCGGAGATGCGCGAGAAAGGCGCCGATCTGGTGGTGGTGGTAGCCCACTCCGGTCTCTCTGCCGATCCGTATCAAGCGATGGCGGAAAACTCGGTCTACTACCTCAGCGAAGTCAAAGGGGTGGACGCCATTCTCTTCGGCCACGCCCATGCGGTCTTCCCGGGCAAAGATTTCGCCAGCATTAAAGGGGCTGACATTGCCAAAGGCACCCTGAACGGCGTGCCCGCGGTGATGCCGGGCATGTGGGGGGATCACCTTGGGGTGGTCGATCTGGTGCTCAATAATGACGGCGGCAAATGGCAGGTCACCCAGTCGAAAGCCGAAGCCCGCCCGATCTACGATCTGGCCGCTAAAAAAGCGCTGGTGGGCGAGGATAAAAAGATCGTCGAGGTGCTGAAGCACGATCACGACGCCACCCGTGAGTTTGTCAGCAAACCCATCGGCAAATCCGCCGACAACATGTACAGCTACCTGGCGCTGGTTCAGGACGATCCTACCGTGCAGGTGGTGAACATGGCGCAGAAAGCCTACGTGGAGCGCTATATTCAGGGCGATCCGGATCTGGCGAAACTGCCGGTCCTCTCCGCTGCGGCGCCGTTTAAAGTGGGTGGACGCAAGAACGATCCGGCCAGCTATGTTGAAGTCGAAAAAGGCCAGCTGACCTTCCGGAACGCCGCCGATCTCTATCTCTACCCGAACACCCTGGTGGTGGTGAAAGCCACCGGTCAGGAGGTGAAGGAGTGGCTGGAGTGTTCCGCGGGCCAGTTTAACCAGATCGACCCGACCAGCACCAAACCACAGTCGCTGATTAACTGGGACGGTTTCCGCACCTATAACTTCGATGTGATCGACGGGGTGGAGTACCAGATTGATGTCTCCCAGCCGGCGAAATATGACGGCGAGTGCCAGGTGGTGAATGCCCAGGCCGAACGCATTAAAAACCTGACCTTTAACGGTAAGCCGATTGATCCGAAAGCGACCTTCCTGGTAGCGACCAACAACTACCGCGCCTACGGCGGTAAGTTTGCCGGGACCGGCGACAGCCATATCGCCTTCGCTTCACCGGATGAGAACCGTTCGGTGCTGGCAACGTGGATTGGCGAGCAGTCGAAGAAGAGCGGCGAAATCCATCCGGCAGCGGACAACAACTGGCGTCTGGCCCCTGTTCACAGTGATGTGAAGCTGGATATCCGCTTTGAGACCGCACCAACGGAAAAAGCAGCGGCGTTTATCAAAGAGAAAGCGCAGTACCCGATGCAGCAGGTCGCGACCGATGAGATTGGATTTGCGATTTATCAGGTGGATTTAAGCAGGTAAAAACACGTTGCCGTTTCGTAGGCCGGGTAAGGCGCAGCCGCCACCCGGCAAGCAGACCGCACAATGCCCGGCGGCGCTACGCTTGCCGGGCCTACAAAACCCGTTCATCCCGGTTACTCATCACCTGGGGCAAATTCAGCTCGATCCAGTCGGCCAGCGCCGCCACTTTCTCACTCACCTCTTCCCCCAGCGGGGTCAGGCTGTACTCCACATGCGGTGGCACCACCGGATACGATACACGGTTGACAAAGCCATCCTGCTCCAGCGCCTGCAGCGACTGGGCCAGCATCTTCTCGCTCACCCCGCCCATCTTGCGGCGCAGATCGCTAAAGCGATGCGTCCCCTGACGCAACGCCACCAGGATCAGCACGCCCCAGCGGCTGGTCACATGCTTGAGTACATCCCGGGAGGGGCATTGCTCGGCAAAGAGATTGCCGTCGCGCATTTGCTCGCTGAGGGTTGGGTTTGCCATGAGATACTTACCTTTTTGTACGTACTTACTAAAAGTTAGTTTGAGTGATAGTGTGCCACAACATTCACCCGAGACGAAGGATATTCATCATGATCGCAATTACCGGCGCAACCGGCCAGCTTGGCCAACTCGTTATTGAACAGCTGCTGAAAACCGTTCCGGCGAGCCAGCTGGTCGCCATTGTTCGTAACCCGGCGAAAGCTGAGGCGCTGAGCCAGCAGGGCGTGACCTTGCGCCAGGCTGATTATACCGACCTGGCCGCTTTCACCACCGCACTCGCGGGCGTGGATAAACTGCTGCTGATCTCCTCCAGCGAAGTGGGCCAGCGCGCGCCGCAGCATCAGAACGTCATTAACGCGGCGAAGGCGGCTGGCGTGAAATTTATCGCCTACACCAGCCTGCTGCATGCCGACACCTCCCCGCTGGGCCTGCATGTGGAGCACGTCGCCACCGAAAAAGCGCTGGCCGAATCGGGCATTCCTTACGCCCTGCTGCGTAACGGCTGGTACACCGAAAACTACCTCGCCAGCGCCCCGCCTGCGCTGGAACACGGCGTGTTTATTGGTGCGGCCGGTGAAGGCAAAATCGCCTCCGCCACCCGCGCCGACTATGCCGCCGCTGCGGCCCGCGTTATCAGCGAAGAGGGTCATGCCGGTAAAGTTTATGAGCTGGCAGGCGACCAGGCGTGGACATTAAGCGAGCTTGCTGCCGAGCTGAGTCGCCAGAGCAGTAAAAACGTGGTCTATCAGAACCTGAGCGAAGCCGATTTTGCCGCCGCGCTGAAGGGAGTGGGTCTACCGGCAGGTTTGGCGGAGATGCTGGCCGACTCCGATATTGGTGCCTCGAAAGGCGGCCTATTTGATGACAGCCGCACCCTGAGCGCCCTGCTGGGCCGCCCGACCACCACGCTTGCGGAGAGCGTGAAGCACATCCTGTAATTGTTAAAACATGGTTAATTAGTGTGGCATCCCTGCGGGTCATCTCTGATAATGACATTCTGACCCGCGAGGAGGCTCACCGTGCAAGGCGTACCTGAACAGTTTTTCGATGAGAGAGACAGCGCGCGCTTTCGCCATCTGGCGCAGGTGCCGGGCGTGGAGCTGTATCACGCCCATATCTCCCGCTACGCCTTTGAACCCCACACCCACGAGGCCTTCGGCATCGGTGCCATAGAAGCCGGTGCCGAACGCTTCCGCTATCGCGGCACGCAGTACGTCGCCCCCGTTCACTCCGTCGTCACGATGAATCCCGACGAGCTGCACACCGGCGAGGCCGAAACCGCCGACGGCTGGCGCTACCGGATGATCTATCTCGAACCGGATCTGCTGGAGGAGGTGACAGGCATCCGCCACTGGTGGTTCAGCGACGTCACCCGCCACGATCCCCGCCGTTCGCAGCAGATCTGTCAGCTGATCTACGGCCTGTGGCACACCGACGATCCGCTGGCGCAAAAGGGCCTGCTGCTGGATCTGATTGATACCTTCCAGCCGCTGGCGCGTCATGCGCCGGTCGCAAAAGAAGGGGCGCATCGCTTCGAGCGCGTGCGCGACTATCTGCATGACAACTACATGCACTCTCTGACCCTCGATGAGCTGGCGCAGGTGGTGTCGCTCAGCCCGTACCATTTCCAGCGCCAGTTCAAAGCCCATTTTCACGTCACACCGCATCAGATGCTGATGGCGATCCGCCTGTGGCGCGCCAAAGCCTTTCTCACCCAGGGGCTCCCGGCGGCAGAGGTGGCCGCCGCGACGGGCCTGACCGATCAGTCGCACCTGACCCGGGCCTTTACCCGTCGCTATGGCATTACGCCGGTGCGCTACCAGAAACAGGTAACGCAGCGTTAATGCGCAATCTCATACAATACCGCCCTCTGTTGCCTTTCTACACTGCCAGCAGGTTCAGAGCAGAGGAAGGGAAAAATGATTAGCGGCGTGTTGTATGCCCTGCTTGCAGGGTTAATGTGGGGACTGATTTTTGTCGGGCCGCTGATCGTCCCGGAATACCCGGCGGCGCTACAGTCGATGGGACGCTATCTGGCGCTGGGGCTGATCGCCCTGCCGATCGCCTGGCTCGGCCGGGCGCGGTTACGCCAGCTGAAAGGCCGGGACTGGCTCACCGCCCTGTCGCTGACGATGATGGGCAACCTGATCTATTACGTCTGCCTGGCAAGCGCGATCCAGCGTACCGGGGCCCCGGTGTCGACCATGATCATCGGCACGCTGCCGGTGGTGATCCCGGTGTTCGCCAACCTGCTCTACAGCCAGCGCGATGGTAAGCTGGCGTGGTCGAAGATGCTCCCGGGGCTGTTTGCCATTGCGCTGGGGCTGGTGTGCGTGAATATCGCCGAGCTGCGTCACGGCGTGGCCGGAGGCAGTGGCTGGCGCTATGTTTCGGGGATCCTGCTGGCGTCGGTGTCGGTGGTCTGCTGGGCATGGTACGCCCTGCGTAACGCCCGCTGGCTGCGGGAAAACCCCGACAAACATCCGATGATGTGGGCTACCGCCCAGGCGCTGGTGACACTGCCGGTCTCGTTACTGGGCTACCTTGCCGCCTGCGCATGGCTGAACGTGCAACAGCCGGACTTTGCCCTGCCACTGGGGCCACGCCCGTGGGTCTTTCTCGGGCTGATGCTGGCGATTGCCGTCTGCTGCTCGTGGGTGGGCGCCCTGTGCTGGAACGTCGCCAGCCAGAAATTACCGACGGTGATCTTAGGGCCGCTGATTGTCTTCGAAACCCTGGCCGGTCTGCTCTATACCTTCCTGATGCGCCAGAGCCTGCCGCCGCTGTTAACCAGCACGGGAATTGTGTTGCTGGTGGTGGGGGTGGTGATTGCGGTGAGTGCGAAACCGGAAAAACCGAGGGTAATTCCGGTTTCACAGCCGTGAAAAAGCCCGGCGGCGCTGCGCTTGCCGGGCCTACAAAGTCATGCGTTTCGTAGGCCGGGTAAGCGTTAGCGCCACCCGGCCTCTGTCAGAAGGTTTCCCAGTTGGCGTCGGTCGTCGCCTGTACCGGTTTGGCTTTTGCAGCATAGGTTTTCACCGGCGCAGCCTTAGCCACCGGGCCCTTCGCGATCTTAAACACCGCCACCGCTTCGTTCAGGCGTGCCGCCTGCTCTTCCAGCGCTGCCGCTGCCGCCGCAGACTCCTCCACCAGCGAGGCGTTCTGTTGGGTCACGCGATCCATCTCGGCCACCGCCTGGCCGACCTGATCGATACCCCGGCTTTGCTCATCTGAGGCGGACGCAATTTCGCCCATGATGTCGGTGACACGAGTTACGGCGCTGACGATCTCCGCCATCGTCTCTCCGGCCTCATTGACCAGCGCAGAACCGGCGCTGACCCGGGCACCCGAGTCGTCAATCAGCCCTTTGATCTCTTTCGCCGCCTGGGCGCTACGCTGGGCCAGGGTACGAACTTCCCCTGCCACCACCGCAAATCCGCGTCCCTGCTCTCCGGCACGCGCCGCTTCTACCGCCGCGTTCAGTGCCAGGATGTTGGTCTGGAAGGCGATGCCGTCAATCACGTTGGTGATCTGGGCGATTTTGCTGGAACTGTTGGCGATCTCGTCCATGGTGCGCACCACCCCTTCCACCACGTTTCCGCCTTTTTTGGCGGTGCTTGAGGCATCCAGCGCCAGACGTGACGCCTGACGGGCGTTATCGGCGTTCTGCTTCACGGTGGCGGTCAGCTGTTCCATGCTGGCCGCGGTCTCCTCCAGCGAGGCCGCCTGCTGCTCGGTACGGGAAGATAGATCGTTGCTGCCTGCGGAGATTTCGCCCGCGCCGGTGTAGATGGTGTCGGAGCCTTCGCGCACCACACCTACGGTGTTCGCCAGCGCCTTCTGCATCTCGTGAACGTTATAGGCCAGCATCGCCATTTCGTTTTTGCCCTGAACGTCAACAGGCTGTGTCAGGTCACCCGCGGCGATAGCGCGAATATGATCGATGACCTCCTGCAGCGGCAGCAGCAGCACACGGCGCATGGCGATCCAACTGGAGACAATCACGGCGATCACCAGAAGCATCATCCCGGAAAGGATCCACAGGATGCGTTTGTAGTCGCTTTCGTTATCTTCGATGCCTTTATCGGTAAGGGCTGCCTGAGCCTGGCGCCATTCACGATAGACTTTCTGCATTGCGGTCTGCTTCTGCTCGGCGTTCTGCTTAAACATATCTTCGAGGTTGCCCTGGGAGAGCAGAAGGTTCATCTGGGTCAGGGTGGCCGAGTAGATGCGGTACTGCTCTTCCAGCTGGCTGGAGAGTTTTTCATCCAGGCCCGGCGTTTCCGGCAGCGCGTAGTATTTGTCGTAATGGGACTGGGCGTCTGCCAGCAGATTTTTTGCCGTGTTGACCAGCTCGTTCAGCTGCCCGCCGTTGATCTGCGAAGCCATGCTGCTTTGCAGGCGCAGCATGCCGCGGTTCAGGGTGACGCGCGCCTGGTTAAGGCTGATCCAGGCGTCGGTGAACTCGGCCACATTCTGGCTGGAGACCTGGGAAACGGTGAAGTTCTCTTTGTCGTTATTAAGCGCGTTGATGAAAATGCCGGCGGAGATCAGTTGCATGATCCCGAGCGCCAGCAGCACCGAAATCAGAAGGGTTATCACTTTTATACGTTTAAACATGCGTTGCCTTTTTTATATGCAGGTATTGTCTGACCTGTATCTATCGGCAGGCGCAGCGGGTTGTTTACCGTCTCTGTGCCTTTAAAAAGTTTCTAAACCCGTTTTTTAAATCCATTCATAGAGTTAAATCGGCATTTTTTTGTGATCTATATCGCTTTTTTACCCCTGCCTATAAAGGGTTATAGCTTCGCCTAAAAGATGCATTTAAAATACATCTTATCAAATAACGATGAGGTAACGACCATGGCCTTCCGCGACCAACCTTTAGGCGAGCTGGCGCTCTCCATCCCACGCGCTTCCGCGCTGTTTCGTAAATACGATATGGATTACTGCTGCGGCGGTAAGCAAACCCTGGCGCGTGCCGCGTCGCGTAAAGAGCTGGATCTGGACCTCATCGAAGCAGAACTGGCGAAGCTGGCCGAGCAGCCGCTGGAAAAAGACTGGCGCAGCGTGGCGCTGGCCGAAATCATCGATCACATCATCGTGCGCTTTCACGATCGCCACCGCGAACAGCTGCCGGAGCTGATCCTGCAGGCCACCAAAGTTGAGCGCGTTCATGCCGAAAAAGCCTCTGTACCGCGCGGCCTGGCGAAGAACCTGACCCTGCTGCACGAAGAGCTCTCCAGCCACATGATGAAAGAGGAGCAGATCCTGTTCCCGATGATCAAACAGGGAATGGGCAGCCAGGCGATGGGGCCGATCAGCGTGATGGAAAGCGAGCACGACGACGCCGGTGAACTGGTTGAGGTGATCAAGCACATCACCCATAACGTGACCCCACCTGCGGATGCCTGCACCACCTGGCGCGCGATGTACAATGGCATTAACGAGATGATCGACGATCTGATGGAGCACATCAGTCTGGAGAATAACGTCCTGTTCCCCCGGGCGTTGGCCGGGGAATAAAAAAGCCCGGTAGCGTTAGCGCTTACCGGACTTACAAGAGCAAAGAACCGTAGGCCGGGTAAGGCGCAGCCGCCACCCGGCACAACACAATTAACGCATGCCAGCCATACGTTTCTTACCGATAAACAGCCAGCCCAGCCCCAGCGCGATAAACCACAGCGGCGTGACCATCAGCGCCTGACGGGTATCCTCTTCCAGCGTCAGCAGTACCAGCACAAACACGAAGAACGCCATGCAGACCCAGCACATCAGCTTGCCCCACGGCATCTTATAGATGGATTTTTCATGCAGGTGCGGACGCTGTTTGCGGTACACCAGGTACGAGCAGAGGATGATGGTCCAGACGAACATGAACAGGATCGCCGAAACCGTGGTGATCATGGTGAACGCGCCAATCACGCTTGGGTTCACATAGAGCATCACCACGCCGCCCAGCAGGCAGATACAGGAGAAGGTCAGCCCTTTCGCCGGTACCGCACGTTTAGAGAGCTTGGCGAACGCGCTCGGGGCAACGCCTTCCTGCGCCAGACCAAACAGCATACGGCTGGTGGAGAAGACGCCGCTGTTAGCCGAAGAGGCCGCGGAGGTCAGCACCACGAAGTTAATCAGGCTTGCCGCCGCCGGTAAACCGACCAGCACAAACAGCTCAACGAACGGGCTCTTGCTGGGTACCACGGAGCTCCACGGCGTCACCGACATAATGACGATCAGCGCGAAGACGTAGAACATGATGATACGCACGGGAATGGAGTTAATCGCCCGCGGCAGAGACTTCTCAGGATCTTTGGTTTCTGCGGCAGTGGTTCCCACCAGCTCAATCCCCACAAAGGCGAAGACCGCAATCTGGAAGCCGGCAAAGAATCCGCTCAGCCCTTTCGGGAACCAGCCCCCGTCATTCCATAGATGGGTGAACGAGGCCTGTACGCCGCTCGGGGAAGTAAAGTGGGTCATGATCATCACCAGGCCAACCACAATCAGGCCAACAATGGCGACGATTTTGATCATCGCGAACCAGAACTCCATCTCACCGAACATTTTTACGGTGGCGAGGTTAAGGCTCAGCAGCAGGATAATCACCGCCAGCGAGGCCACCCAGTCCGACAGGCCCGGGAACCAGAACTGCGCGTAAGCCGTAATGGCGACGACGTCGGCCATCCCGGTCACTACCCAGCAGAACCAGTAGGTCCAGCCGGTGAAGTAGCCCGCCCACGGCCCGAGAAGGTCGGAGGCAAAGTCGCTAAAGGATTTGTATTCGAGATTCGAGAGCAGCAACTCGCCCATTGCCCGCATCACGAAAAAGAGCATAAAGCCGATGATCATATAGACAAAAATGATCGACGGCCCGGCAAGACTGATGGTTTTGCCTGACCCCATAAACAGCCCGGTACCGATAGCGCCGCCGATGGCGATAAGCTGAATATGACGGTTTGTGAGATTTCGCCGTAGCGATTGTTCAGACGGTGCCTCTTCGTCGGCAACGACTTTTACCTGATCTACCATGTGATGTTTTCCTGTTGTTACTGCCTGTGTTGTTTAGGCTCTTCTGGCCCTTTATTACGTCGAAAAGCGATGCCCCGGTTAAGGACTCATCGATATTAGGTAAGAATCGGCGGGATGAATACTTTGATTTAAATATTATGTTAACAATATGTTGAAACTGAGTGACATATCACTTAAGCCACGCAAAACAGCTCACAAAAATACACTTACTGTGACCTTTTGCAAGATAATCTGTTGATTGGGGCGTAACTATAGGTTTTTTAACTAATTTCCCCTCCCCTGCCGGGGAGAGGAAGAAGGGAAGTCGCTTACAGGATTTCCAGCAGCTCAACTTCAAAGACCAAGGTGCTGAATGGCGGAATAGAGGCGCCAGCGCCACGCTCGCCGTAGGCCAAGTTCTGTGGGATAGTCAGTTCCCATTTAGAACCGACCGGCATCAGGGTCAGGGCTTCGATCCAACCAGGGATCACGCCGTTTACCGGGAATTCTGCCGGTTCGCCGCGGGCAACAGAGCTGTCGAACACGGTGCCGTCAATCAGTTTACCGGTGTAGTGCACGCGAACGTGGTCGGTACGCGCCGGGATTGGACCTTCGCCCTGGGTGATAACGCGGAACTGCAGACCGGTTTCGGTGCTGTTCACGCCTTCGCGCTCACGGTTCTCTTCAAGGAATTTCTCGCCTGCCGCAGCCATCTCTTCGAAACGGGCACGACGCACAGCGTCTGCACGTTCGTGGATTTCACGCAGCGCGCGGTGAACCACATCTACCGGAACCGCTGGCTGTTTACCTTCCAGCGCATCGGCGATACCCGCCACCAGCGCTTCAGGTAACAGACCCTGCAGACCTGATTCGCTCAGCTGCTGTCCTACCTGCAAACCAATGCCGTAGCTTGCCTGCGCTTCGATTGTGTCAAAAGTCGGGGTGGTCATGGGATTTCCTTCCATCACATTTAAAGTAGCGGGCAGCATAACAGCCACCTTCCATCCGGTAAAACTTTGTCTTATGGAAAGATGACAAATTACGACGAAACGGAAACAATAGAGGCTATCTGGATTTTTCCCGAATGCGTGTCACGGAAGCTGGCTTTGTTACGCTCATCAGGCAGTTAGCAAACTATACTTCTCGGGACAGGAAAAAAGACGCGGAGCAGGAGGAGAGCCATGCCCGGGCCATTTGAACTAAAACCTACCCTGACGAAAATCTGGCATGCGCCAGATAACTTTCGCATCATGGACCCGCTGCCGCCGCTGCACCGCAGAGGCATAATTATCGGTGCGCTGATGGTGATTGTCGGTTTTCTGCTGCCAGGCGGCGCGGACGACAGCGCCACAGCGCCCGTGCGTCGTGATGCCGAACTGGATTTCCGTTCGCAGACGCAGCCGCAGCCAGATTCACAGCCGATGCAAACGCAGCTGGTGTCACCCTCTAACGATCCCGGCCAGGTCGCGCCTGTTGAGCCGGAGCCGATTCAGGAAGAGCAGCCCCAGGAGCAGGCCGCCGCGCCGGTACAATCCCAGCAATCCCCTCCCGGTATAGAACAGCAGTGGCGTTCCTACCGTGTAGAGTCGGGCAAAACGATGGCGCAGCTGTTCCGCGATCACAACCTGCCGCCGACCGACGTCTATGCCATGGCGCAGGTTGAGGGACCAGGCAAGCCGTTAAGCAATCTGCAAAACGGCCAGATGGTGCAGATCCGCCAGAATGCGAGCGGCGTGGTGACAGGGCTGACCATTGACAGCGGCAACGGCCAGCAGGTGCTGTTTACCCGTCAGTCTGACGGCAGCTTCATCCGCGCCAGATAGCGGTTCGCCCGGTGGCGTAACGCTTACCGGGCCTGCTTTTCACTGACTTTGTTAACCCACCAGATCCCCGAGCAGACCAGCACCAGCGCCACAACGTATTTGATCTCCAGAATATTTTCGCCGAGGAAAATGGCCGAGAGGACGGTTCCGGCCACCGGTACTAAGAAGTTGAACGGGGCGATCATGCTGACGCGGTTATATTTCAGCAGCAAACTCCACAGTGCAAACGCCACCGAGGAGAGCAGAGTCAGGTAGCCCAGGATGGCCGCCGCTTTGACGCTGGGAACGGCCAGCGTTCCGCCGGTGATATAGCCTCCCACCACCAGCATCACCCCACCTATCGCCAGCTGCCAGCCGGTCATCACCATCGGATCCACCGTCTGAGAGATGCGTTTACCGTACAGCGTGGCGGCAGAGAGGATAAACGCCGCCAGCACCACAAAACCATCCCCGTTCCAGACGAAGTGGAAGTCCTGCAAGCCGCTGTTAAAGTTCACGATCATCACCCCGGCAAACCCGAGGATACAACCGAGGGCTTTGTTGTAGCTGATCTTGTCGTTCTGGTAGATAAAGTGCGCCAGCATAACGCTGAAGAAGGTGGCGGTCGAGTTCATGATCGACCCTTTGGCACCCGTTGTGTATGCCAGACCGATATAAAAGAACGTGTACTGGATCGTGGTCTGCGTCAGGCCCAGTATCGTCAGTTGCCCGAACTGGCGCGGGCTGAGCCGACCAATCGGCTTGCGCTGAGCCAAAGCGAGCAGCAGCAATAGCAGGCCAGCAAAAACAAAGCGATACCCCGCAAAGACCACTTTTGATGGAATGTCGTTGGTGGCGATATGAAAGAGTTCGTAGCCACTCTTGATCGCGGGATAGGAGCTACCCCATAGCAGACAGCACAGCGTAGCACTGGCGAACACAATGTTTTTACGGGAGAAAAGCGGTGCGGGCAGAGCGGTATCCATGACAAATCCCAAAGATAAAATAGTGTTTCATTTTATTATCAGGGAATGCGCAAGGAATAGCCACCATACAAGTCACAAAGAAGGGAACAGGACGCGTTAAAAAGCAAAACGCCGGCACAAGGCCGGCGCTTCGACGTGGTGAAGAGTAATTACTTACTCAGCAACAACGTTAACAACCAGTTTCGCGAAGACTTCGCTGTGAACCTGGAAGTCCACTTCGTGCTCACCGGTGGTACGCAGAACGCCGTTCGGCAGACGAACTTCGCTCTTAGCAACGTCAACGCCAGCTGCAGTTACAGCGTCAGCGATGTCGCGGGTACCGATGGAACCGAACAGTTTACCTTCGTCGCCAGATTTAGACGCGATGGTAACGGTGCCCAGTGCGTTGATTTTCTCAGCGCGAGCGTTAGCAGCCGCCAGAACGTCAGCCAGTTTGGCTTCCAGTTCAGCACGACGTGCTTCGAAAAACTCTACGTTTTTCTTGGTAGCAGGAACAGCTTTACCCTGTGGAACCAGGAAGTTACGAGCGTAGCCCGCTTTAACGTTTACCTGATCACCCAGGCTGCCCAGGTTTGCTACTTTATCAAGCAGAATAACTTGCATTACCTTATCCTCTTAAAGTCGTATTAATGGACCGTGCCCGATTACTGATGACGATCAGTGTACGGCAGCAGAGACAGGTAGCGAGCGCGTTTGATAGCGCGAGCCAGCTGACGCTGGTATTTTGCACGAGTACCGGTGATACGGCTTGGGACAATCTTACCGCTTTCGGTGATGTAGTTTTTCAGCGTTGCGATATCTTTATAGTCGATCTCTTGAACGCCTTCCGCGGTGAAACGGCAGAACTTGCGACGACGGAAATAACGTGCCATTTGGCTAGTCTCCAGAATCTATCAAATCAATCTGCTCGGCATGCAGAACAAGTTTGCTCAGGCCGTTCTTTGCCTTGTGGCAAGAGATGAACCCCTGAACCGTTACTGCGCTACCGACCGTTATACTGTGAGTAATGGCCTGGTTTTCGTGACCGCTAATAATAACGGGCATTTGGCACCACGCCTGCCGGTTAAACCCGGCTTCCTCCTGCACTGAACGATGCTCAAGCACGAACTGGCAGTGAGGAATTCCTGATGGGCTGACCTTGCGAAGTGGGGTCCTGCACACGGTACCGGACAACACCAGACGGTTGGTCATCAGAAATTACTCTTCAGAATCCCCAGCATCAGAATCATCTGCGGTTTCGTTTGCGAAATCATCGCGACGCTCACGGCGCTCGTCTTTCGCTTTAACCATCGGAGATGCTTCGGTCACTGCGTTTTTGGTACGCATAACCATGCTGCGGATAACGGCATCGTTGAAGCGGAAGTTAGTTTCCAGCTCATCGATCGCTTCCTGCGGAGCTTCAACGTTCATCAGAACGTAGTGAGCTTTGTGCAGTTTGTTGATCGGATAAGCCAGCTGACGACGGCCCCAGTCTTCCAGACGGTGGATCGTGCCTTCTGCTGCAGTGATTGCACCAGTGTAGCGCTCGATCATACCCGGAACCTGTTCGCTCTGGTCAGGATGGACCATAAAAACGATTTCGTAATGACGCATCGAATTGCTCCTTACGGATTATTCAGCCTCCTGTCTGGGTCAGCCGAGGCCCGGGGAGGCAAGGAACGTGTTAAAGGTCGGCTGAAAAATTGACGCGTCATAATACTTGCGCACCCTTCGAAACTCAAGCTGATTGCGCAAATAATTCGCACAAAGCGCAAAGCGGTTGTAAGTGGGTGATTTACCATTACTCACGGGCGATCGCGGCGATTTTTTGAACAACTGCATCAGAAATGGTCGCCATAGCCTGCGAGATTCGTGCTTACACTTTAATCAGACCCTGTCTCTGGACAAAAGACAGCCGTGAATATCGTCGCACCGTAGTTAGTCGTGGAGCGCATATCATGAAAAAATTCACCCTTGCCGTTCTGGCTGCGCTTTTGCTTTGTGCAAACGCGACAGCAGCCATTCAGGTTGATGGCCGACAGGCCAGAAATATGGATGATGTGCAAAGTCTGGGCGTCATTTATATCAACCATAACTTCGCCACGGAAAGTGAAGCGACTGAAGCCATTAATGCAGAAGCCGATGCGCGGGATGCCCGCTACTATCACGTCATGCTCACCCGTGAACCGGGCAGCAACGGCAATATGCACGTCAGCGCAGATATCTATCGGTAACGCTTTGACGCTAGCACCAGGAAAGCCAACAACGAAAAAATTGTCATAGTCTTATTAGCCCCCTGCCCGGGGGCTTTTTTTATTTTTGCCCGTAATAAGCATTCGGGCCATGTTTACGCATAAAGTGCTTGTCCATCAGATAGCTGTCTATAGGTTTCAGGCATGGATTAATACCGCGCGCAATCCACGCCATTCTCGCCACCTCTTCCATTACCACGGCATTGTGCACGGCATCATGGGCATCTTTACCCCAGGCGAAGGGGCCATGTTGATAGACCACAATTCCCGGCGTGTGCAGCGGTTCGCCGTCACCCAGCGTTTCAATAATCACTTTGCCGGTATTGAGCTCGTACTCGCCGAGCACCTCCTCTTCGGTGAGTGCGCGCGTGCAGGGGATATCGCCAAAGAAATAGTCTGCATGGGTGGTGCCGAGCGCGGGGATCGCCTGCCCTGCCTGCGCCCAGGCTGTCGCATGGGTCGAGTGGGTATGCACTACCCCGCCAAGAGAGGGATAACGCCGGTAGAGCGCCAGGTGGGTCGCGGTATCAGACGAGGGTCGCCACTGCCCTTCCACGACCTTTCCGTCGAGATCCACGACAACTATATCTTCCACGCGCATGGTCTCGTAGGCCACCCCGCTGGGTTTGATCGCCACCAGCCCGCGCTGGCGGTCAATCGCGCTGACGTTTCCCCAGGTAAAGGTGACCAGACCGTAACGCGGCAAATCCATGTTTGCCTCAAATACCTGCTGTTTAAGCTGCTGCATGATCTTCCTCCCCAAGCCCGGCTCGCGCCATACGCTCAAGTACCCAGTCACGCGCCTGCACCACTTCGCGCTCGGGATCGTCCGACGTTTCACTCCACATCTCGATCAGGTAAGGCCCACAATAGCCACTCTGTTTTAACGTCTGGAAACAGCATTCAAAATCGACGACTCCGCTGCCAAACGGTACGTTTTTGAAGACGCCGGGACGGGTATCTTTCACATGTACCGCCACGATATGTCCGATGCCGGCCTGCAGCTCCATCTGCACGTCGTTATCCCACGCAGAGAGATTGCCGATGTCGGGATAGAGCTGGAACCACGGATTATTCAGGTAATGGGCATAACCCAATGCCTTGCTGATGGAGTTCATCAGCGGATAATCCATGATCTCCATCGCCAGGGTGACCTGCGCGCGGCTGGCCATTTCAACGCTCTCTTTCAGGCCATCACGGAAACGACGGCGCGTCTCATCATTGGCTTCCTGATAGTAAACGTCGTAACCGGCAAGCTGGATTACGCGGATCCCGACATCCTGCGCAAAGCGAATCGCTTTACGCATGATCTCAAGGCCCTGCGCCCGCACCGCGTCATCTTCACTGCCGAGCGGAAAACGACGGTGGGCGCTCAGGCACATCGAGGGAACTCTTACGCCAGTTTCGGCGACGGCGTCCACCAGCGCCAGACGCTGCTCGCGGCTCCAGTCGAGTCGGGAGAGACGCGCATCCGTCTCATCCACCGACATTTCAACGAAATCGAATCCCAGCCGTTTCGCCAGCCGCAGCCGCTCAAGCCAGCACTCCCCGGTGGGGAGCGCCTTTTCATAGATGCCAAGCGGAACCTGTTTGCTTAACATAACCGCTCCTTATCCCCACAGCTGGGCGATGGAACGTTTAAACTGACGCGCCGCTTCCACCGGCGAGGCGGCATCGCGAATGCTGCGACCGGCGATAAAGACGTGGATTGGAATACCGGCAAACAGCGGCAAATCTTCGAGCGCCAGCCCGCCCGTCACCGTAACCTTAAAGCCCATATCTGCCAGACGCTTAACGGCGCTGATATCCGCCTCGCCCCACGCGACCCCCGCGGCCTGCGCATCGCGGCTGCGGTGATAGACCACCTGCTGAATACCTGCAGCGCGCCACGCTTCTGCCTGCTCCCAGGTCCAGAAGCCCGTGAGTTCGATCTGCACGTCACCGTTAAATTCTTTGGCGACTTCCAGCGCGCCTTTCGCGGTGTTGATATCTGCGCAGCAGATGACCGTCACCCAGTCGGCATTGGCTTCGAAACACATCCGCGACAGGATTTTGCCCGCATCGGCAATTTTGGCGTCGGCCAGCACAATCTTATGCGGATAGAGGGCTTTCAGATCGCGGACGGCACGGACCCCCTCCCCGACGCACAGAATGGTGCCCACTTCGATAATGTCTACCTCTTCCGCGATCAGACGCGTGGTTTCGTAAGCGTGGGCCAGAGTCTGGTTATCCAGCGCAACCTGCAACATTGGTAATGACATGTTCAACTCCCTCTTAAGCTGCCGCCGCAGTGGCATTGTCGATTAAATCCAGCACGTCCTGCGCGGTACGGCAGGCGCGTAAACGGTCAAAATTGGCTTCATCTTCAAACAGGTTGACGATCTGCATAATGCCCACTTCCTGGTGGGTATTGGCATCAACGGCCGCCATGGTGATCAGGATGTCCACCGGATCGTTATCTTCGTGGTTAAACACCAGCGGCGTTTTCAGGGTGACCAGGGCGAAACCCGTTTTTTTGACCCCCTCTTCCGGACGGCCATGGGGCATCGCCAGCCCTGGCGCAATCACAAAATAGGGCCCGAACTGCTCAACGCCATCAAGAATGGCCTGGTAATAGCGCGGCTCAACGACATCCGCCTTAACCAGCAAATCAACGCCCAGCTTTACCGCCTCCTGCCAGGTATTGGCCTCGGCCTGGAGAAGGATGGAATTATTCTCCGCCAGCGAATCACGTAGTTTCATATGCCTCTCCTTACTTCACATCTTGCGGAAAGTGCGCTTTGATCACTTCCAGCAGTTTTGGGCCGAAGTCCGCAGGCGACAGCATGTTGCGTACACCCACCACATATTTATTGCCTGCGACGCTAATCTCACCGGCGATGTGGGTAGAGGCGATGATGATGTCCGCGCCGTTCAGTTCACTTTTGTATTCACCCACCGCGCAGCTGTTTACCGTGTGGTCAATGTTTGACTGGGTTAAAAACTGGTCCACTTTCATCTTCATGATCATGGAGCTCCCTTGCCCATTGCCACACACAGCCAGGATACGTACGGTCATAATCAAAACTCCTTAGTGAGCAGAAACTTCTGCTGTTTGTTTTTCCGCATCTTCTTCCGCCCGCAGCGTACGGCCAGCGAAGAACATATAAGCCAGTGCAATCAGAATGATGACGCCCATAAAAATAAGGCCGACAGAGGCGAAGCCTTGCATCATTGGCGGCGCCAGGATTGACCAGTCCGCCATGCCCATCCAGGCGCTCATACCGGTCAGTTTGACCGCCCACACGCAGCCGAAGATTTCAACCATGCCCATCACCAGGCAGATCTTGAGCGCCGCGCGCCAGCCGCCAAAGTGATTAGCGAACACGCCGATAGTGGCGTTGGAGAAGAACATCGGGATAAAGCCAGGAATGATCAGGATGGAGGAGCCGCAGCCCACCAGGATGGCCACCGCAATCAGCTGGCCGATGGTGCCCCACATAAAGCCCCAGACGACGGCGTTCGGCGCAAAGCTATAGATAGCCGCGCAGTCAATTGCCAGTACGGCGCCAGGGATCAGGCGTTGAGAAATACCGTTGAAGGCCTCAGACAGTTCGGCCACGAACATACGCACGCCCTGGGTGATGATGAAAATCGCTACCGCGAAGGAGAAGCCGGTTTGCAGGATATAGATAGACCAGTGCGTTTTACCGGCCATCGCCTGCACCGTATCAATACCGAATGAGAGCAGGATCGCGCCGAAGAAAATGGTCATCACGATGGCGGTAGAGACGATATTGTCGTGGAAGATATTCAGCCAGCCGGGCAGCTTCAGATCTTCAACGCTCTCCTCTTTTTTCCCCAGATACGGGGCGACCTTATAGGCAATCCATGAGGCAAACTGCTGTTGATGGCCGATAGAGAAACCGCAGCCGTCGGTCACTTCCTGCGTCGGCTTGTACATCATATTGGAGGTGATGCCCCAATAGAGCGAGACCAGGATCGCCGTGCAGATAATGGTGGTCCACACCGGGTAGCCGAAGATATAGAGGGAAACAGCAATCAATCCGGCCTGCTGGAACATGATGTGGCCGGTGAGCATGATGGTGCGGATGCCGGTAATCCGACGCAGCAGAACGTAAATGATGTTCAGCGCCAACGCGAGCAGGACGGCGTATCCCACCCAGCTATAGGCATCTCCCATCCGTTCGATAGTGGCCATCATTGAGGCGTAGGTGTCTGATATAGCGCCGTTGATGCCATACACTTCCGACATTTTGGCGACAACGGGTTTAAAGGTGCTGGTTAAAATGCCTGAACCCGCCTGAAGCAGCATAAAACCGATGATGGTTTTAATGGTGCCTTTGATTATCACGCTCACGCTTTTACGCAGCAGGATATAACCCAGACACGTCACGATACCCAACAGCAGCGGGGCGTTGGTCATGACCTGATTAAAAAAGACGGTAAAGACGCTGTAGAGGATCTCCATAACACTCTCCGGTAAAGGCAGTACGATGCCTAATGTTCGTACAACAGGCCACCACTCTAGTAATCACAAATAATCACCACAAGATTGAATTTGATTATTTGTGACCTATCACGCAAATTATTTCCACCCTAAGTGCAATGTCTTTATCCGCACCTATGCGTTATCAATAAAAAATATTTATTTCAATAAGTTAACCAAGACAAAGCATAAAAATCACGTATAGGATTTTTAATCAGAGCAGCTTTAGATTGGCGTAACGCTCGCAAATCGCCATTGCAATGCTGATTCATTGGTGCCAATATCAATCAAAACACGTCACCAAATGATTACTTGTGATAGAGAGGGAGTCTGACTATGAGTAAAGTGAACACTATTACCCGCGAATCATGGATCCTCAGCACCTTCCCGGAATGGGGAAGTTGGCTGAATGAGGAGATCGAGCAGGAGCAGGTCGCGCCGGGCACATTTGCGATGTGGTGGCTGGGTTGTACCGGTATCTGGCTGAAATCTCAGGGCGGGGCTAATGTTTGCGTCGATTTCTGGTGCGGCACCGGCAAACAGAGCCACGGCAACCCACTGATGAAAAAAGGTCATCAGATGCAGCGTATGGCGGGCGTCGAGAAGCTGCAGCCAAACCTGCGTACCACGCCATTTGTCCTTGATCCTTTTGCGATTCGTCAGATAGATGCCGTCCTCTCGACCCACGATCACAACGATCACATCGACGTTAACGTCGCGGCGGCAGTCATGCAGAACTGTGCGGATGACGTGCCTTTCATTGGGCCACAGACTTGCGTCGATTTGTGGATCGGTTGGGGCGTGCCAAAAGAGCGCTGCATCGTAGTGAAACCGGGCGATGTGGTGAAAATCAAAGACATTGAAATTCATGCCCTCGATGCGTTTGACCGTACAGCGCTGATTACTCTGCCAGCCGATCAAAAGGCAGCGGGTGTGTTACCGGACGGCATGGACCAACGTGCGGTGAACTACCTGTTCAAAACCCCGGGCGGTACGCTGTACCACAGCGGTGACTCACACTACTCCAACTACTATGCCAAACACGGTAACGAGCACCATATCGACGTGGCGCTGGGTTCCTATGGCGAAAACCCACGCGGCATCACCGATAAGATGACCAGCGCTGACATTCTGCGCATGGCTGAAGCGTTGAATACCCAGGTGGTAATCCCGTTCCACCATGATATCTGGTCAAACTTCCAGGCCGATCCGCAGGAGATCCGCGTGCTGTGGGAGATGAAAAAAGATCGGCTGAAATATGGCTTTAAGCCCTTTATCTGGCAGGTGGGCGGCAAGTTTACCTGGCCGCTGGATAAGGATAATTTCGAATATCACTACCCGCGCGGCTTTGACGACTGCTTTACCATTGAGCCGGATCTGCCGTTCAAATCTTTCCTGTAATTGGCCCCTCATCGCCAGGCGCTGTGCCTGGCGATTCCAACTTTTGCTTAGTAATTTCAGGCTATTTCAAATATCATCTTTTAAAATCAATTTATTTCGGAATAGCTCATGACAGAAGCACAACGTCATCAAATCTTACTGGAACTCCTGGCGCAAACGGGGTTTGTCACCGTTGAACAGGTGATTGCCCGGCTGGGCGTTTCTCCGGCGACGGCACGCCGGGACATCAACAAACTTGATGAGAGCGGTAAGCTGAAAAAGGTGCGTAACGGCGCGGAAGGGATCAGCCAGCAGCGCCCACGCTGGTCGCCAATGAATATTCATCAGGCGCAGAACCACGACGAGAAAGTGCGTATTGCCAGAGCCGCCTCCCAACTGGTTAATCCTGGCGAAAGCGTGGTGATTAACTGCGGTTCCACCGCCTTTCTGTTGGGCCGCGAGATGTGCGGCAAACCGGTGCAGATCATCACCAACTACCTGCCGCTGGCCAACTACCTGATTGACCAGGAGCACGAAAGCGTGGTGATCATGGGCGGACAGTACAACAAAAGCCAGTCCATCACCCTAAGTCCGCAGGACAGCGAGAACACGCTCTATGCCGGCCACTGGATGTTTACCAGCGGCAAAGGGCTCACCACCGAAGGGCTGTATAAAACCGACATGCTGACGGCGATGGCGGAGCAGAAGATGCTAAACGTGGTCGGCAAGCTGGTGGTCCTGGTCGACAGCAGCAAGGTCGGGGAACGTGCGGGCATGCTCTTCAGCCGTGCCGAGCAGATAGACATGGTAATCACCGGTAAAAATGCTAACCCACAGATCCTCCAGAAACTGGAAGATCAGGGCGTGAAGATCCTGCGCGTTTAAAGGTGCTGGCGGAAAAACGCGACCGTGGCGTCGAGCGCGCCCGGCGTAATACGGTGTTTTACTCCCGCCTCCCACAGACAGGTCAGATTTTTATCCAGCCCTTCCTGCTGCAACGCCTGTTGCAGGCGGAACGTCTCCCCGGCGGGCACCACATCATCCTCTTCACCATGCCACAGCAGCAACGGGCGGTCAGCCAGACGCGGTAGCGCGGTCGTTACCTCCCAGTCAGCAAGCGGTGCGACCATCGACGCGAATGACCAGAGTTGCTGCGGCGGAAACAGCGTACGGGCCAGCGAGGTAAAGTAGCCCGATCCCATCAGGCTTGCCACGCATTTCACCTCCGGATAGCGCGTCATGATGCCCAGCGCGGTCATCCCGCCCATCGAGGCCCCGGCGACCGCAAGGCGTTCATCCGCCACCAGCCCGGCCTGATACAAAGTATCCCGCAGCGCGCCAAACTCGATGAGGTTGCCATGCAGGATCGGCCAGAACTGTCCCAGGCGGGCCTGCTCATCACCGTTAAAACGGGCCCCGTGATCGGGCGCATCCGGCATCACCACCCGAAAACCTGCCTGTGCCAGCGCCACCGCAAAATAGCTGTAGACCAGTTTTGATGAGGTAAAACCATGATAAAAAATAACAACCGGCAACGGTTTAGCCCCCTTTCCTGCGGGAACGGCATGTACAATCTCATGGTCGCCAAGCTGCCGTACTTCAAGTTCAATCATAATTGGGCCTCATACTTATGGGTGAATCATAATGTTGAGAACTGGCTTACGCTTTCACACAATTTTCATTCGAAATTTACGCTATAGCTAACAATTTGGGAACATTCCCCCAATGTCAAATCAACAGAGATCTACACTATGGCTATCAGGAAACGAGACAGGTTTATGCGAAAGGTTGCTGCTTTAACGCTGATGATGTTGTTGGGCGGATGTAGCGTATTGCAAGGTACGCCGCAGCCTGCGCCACCGGTCGCCGATCACCCCCAGGAGATACGTCGTAATCAAACGGAAGGATTACAGCGAATGGGTACCGTGACCGCACTCGAGCGAGGCTCTCCCGATGATGCGGCAGAGGCTATTAAAGCAAAAGCTGTCGCCGCGAAAGCAGATTATTACGTCATCGTCCTTATCGATGAAACCATCGTGACGGGACAATGGTATTCGCAAGCCATTTTATACCGTAAATAACGCGCGGTATTTAAACGACATTTACACTGCTTTGCGTCCATAGACGTTTTCCTGTCCACAATAAACTCCAGCCAGTGACAATGGAAATGAGTTTATTAGCGAAGGATTGCCCGGCGGATACCGGGGACACGTAAAATGGAGCTGACGATGAAACGATCTCTTGCTTTGACCACACTGTTACTCTCAGCCGGTCTGGTGAGTACGGCAGCACAGTCAGCTGAATTTGCCAGCGCTGATTGTGTGACGGGTTTAAATGAAATTGGATTGATCTCCGTGAGTGATATCTCAGGGAGCCCGCAGGACGTAGAGCGCATGATTGCGCTGAAAGCCGATGAGCAGGGTGCCTCGTGGTATCGCATCATAAAAATGCAGGAAGAGAGCCATGTCGATCGCTGGCGAGCGCAGGCCATTCTTTACGTCTGAAAGTCGTCAAGAAAAGCCACTAAAAAAGAGTGGCTTTTTAATCTTTACAATTCTATTATCCTTGCCATAACTCCTCTGAGATATCTTTGTAACATTTTGTTACATAAAGCCAATAAATGTTATCCCCGCTCTGCCGTTGAAAAGCGATACCTTTTTAACAATGAGCAATTTATGATCAACTTTTTCCGCCGTGCAGGTCTGGGCACAAAGCTATCGCTGCTTACCGGCTTGAGTGTCGCCACTCTCTTTTTACTTTTCACTTTTCTCCTGAGCTACAACGCCAGTCAAAAACTTGAATCGCTGGCCGTAGAAGACCTTCATAACCAGTCCACCGGTGTGGTGGATATGGTGCAGATGTTCAATACCAGCCTCACCGAAGAGGTAGAAAGTTACACCCGCCTGTTCACCACCTTTTTGCCGCAGCCGCTGAGTATTGATGCCAGCCAGAGCCGCGTCATCAACGGCCAGAGCGTCCCCCTGCTAAAAGGCGGCGATACGGAACTCCATGAGAACAACACCACCCCCGATGATTTTCTGAATCGCACCGGCGCGATCTCTACGCTCTTTGTCCGTAGTGGCGACGATTTTGTCCGCGTGGCGACCTCGCTGCGTAAAGAGAACGGCGACCGGGCCATCGGTACGGTACTCGACCATGCCAGCCCGGCATGGGTAGTGGTCAACAAAGGTGAGGTCTATCGCGGCCTCGCCCTGCTGTTCGGTAAGCGCTATATCACCCAGTACCAGCCGGTAAAAGATGCGGGCGGTCAGGTGATCGCCATTATCTTCGTTGGGGTAGACATTACCCACTCATGGAACGTCATGCGCGAGAAGATCCTTAGCCGCCGTCTGGGTGAGAGCGGCCACTTCTTTGTGCTGAACCGCAGTAACGGCAAGAACCACGGCCAGTACCTGTTCCATAGCGCAGAAGAGGGAGAGCTGCCGAAGTGGGATAACACCGTTCAGCAACAGCTGCTGGGGGATCAATCCGGCACACTGGAGCGCCAGAGCGCCGATGGTCGCACGTTGATCATGGCCTGGACACCGCTACCGGGCTGGAACTGGACGATTGTGGGCGAGGTGGATAAAACCGTACTGCTGGCTGATGTGACCAGCATGCGCGACCGCTTCCTGCTGGCGGGCGTGGCGCTTTCCGCGCTCTTTGCCATGCTGTTCGTGTTTATTATCCGCCGCTGGCTCACGCGCCCGCTGCGCGATGTGATTGGCCTGGCCGAACAGTATGCCGCAGGCGATCTGCGTGCCACCCTGCCTGCTACCCGTCAGGATGAGGTGGGTCAGCTGATCGGTGCCATCAACGGCATTGGCGGCGGGCTGCAAAAAATCGTGCTGCAGGTGCGGGAAGCTGCGGGCGATATCCATCTGGGCACCAACGCCCTGGCGGCGGATACCGGCGAGATCTCCGAGCAGATCAACAAGCAGGCCAGCAGCGTGGAGGAGACGTCCGCCAGTATGGAGCAGCTGGCGGCCACCGTGCAGCAGAACGCCGCCAATATGGAGCAGACCCAGCAGCTGGTCGGCGAAACCTCCCGGGCGGTGCATCAGGGTGGGGAGACCGTCAGCAATGCTGTCTCCACCATGGATGATATTCGCGAAGCATCAAAACGTATCGAAGCCATCACCCGGGTGATTGAAGGTATCGCCTTCCAGACCAATATTCTGGCGCTCAACGCCGCCGTCGAAGCCGCCCGGGCGGGCGAGCATGGTAAAGGCTTCGCCGTGGTAGCCCAGGAGGTCCGCGCCCTCGCAGCGCGCAGCGCCAATGCGGTGAAGGAGATTGAGCAGCTGATTGGCGATACGCTCAGCAAGGTGAGCGAAGGCCACGCCCTGTCGGAGCAGACCCGCCAGGCGATGGAGAGCATCATCGCGCACATCGATAACATCAAGGCGCTGGTAACCGAGATTAACCATGCCTCTCACGAGCAGTCGGCGGGTATTGGTCAGGTGAACCTGGCGATGACCCATATCGGCGAAGCGTCGCATATCAACGCCGACCGCGTCTCACGCAGCGAACAGACGGCGCAAACCCTGCGGGAGAAGGGTTCGCACCTGACCGAGCTGGTCAGCCTGTTCCGCCTGTAAGGATCAGGCCACGCCGCCCGTGGCGCGCAGCAGCAGGTCGTCCTGCACCTGCTCGCTGAGCAACGATCGGCCACGGGCGTCGAGCATTTCACGGCACCAGGCCTGCGCCAGCGGCGGAGAAGCATGGCGCAGCATCTGCGCCCCTGCGCCCAGCAGGTAAATCTGCCGGGCGATCTCCCTGCCCTGCGCCTCCTGCGGTTTACGCAGTTTTTGCTGGAGCTGGCGCCAGCTGCGATCGAAATGACGATCCTGACCTTTAACCTCGGCAAAATCCGCCGCAAGCAGATCGACCACGCCAGGCTGTTTCGCCAGCACCCGCAGCACGTCCAGCCCCATGATATTGCCCGAGCCTTCCCAGATGCTGTTGACCGGCATCTCACGGTACAGGCGCGGCAGTTCGCTCTCTTCGCAATAGCCAATGCCGCCAAGAACCTCCATCGCTTCGGCGACGAAGGGTATCCCCGCTTTGCAGATCGCCAGCTTCGTCGCCGGGGTAAACAGCCGCGCCCAGAGCGCCTCCAGCTCGTTACCCCGGCGATCCCAGGCCCGCGCCAGGCGGAACAGCAGCGCCGTCTGCCCCTCCAGCTGGAGCGCCATGCGGCTTAACACATCGCGCATCAGCGGCTGGTCGATCAGGTTTTTGCCAAAAGTCTGCCGCTGGTGGGCGTGGTACAGCGCGACCGAGAAGGCCCGGCGCATCAGGCCGTGGCTGCCGAGTACGCAGTCGAATCGAGTGAGGCCGCCCATCTTCAGGATCTGGCGCACCCCTTCCCCCTCTTCACCCAACAGCCAGCCGGTGGCATCGAGGAACTCGGCTTCGCTGCTGGCGTTCGAGCGGTTGCCCAGCTTCTCTTTCAGGCGCTCCAGATGCACGGCATTGCGCAGCCCATCAGGCAGGAAACGGGGGACGAAGAAGCATGACAGGCCACCTTTGGCCTGCGCCAGCACCAGGTGGGCATCGCTTTGCGGCACCGAGAAAAACCATTTATGCCCCACCAGCCGATAACTCCCGTCGCCGCAGCGTTCTGCCCGGGTGGTGTTGCTGAGAACATCCGAGCCGCCCTGCTTCTCCGTCATCCCCATGCCAATTAACAGACCCCGCTTCTGATTGCCCGGTGCCAGATGGGAGTCATACCGGTCGCTGAGGAGCGGCGTCAGCCAGTCGTGAAACGCGCGCGGTAGCGCCTGCTGCAAAAGCGGCGTGGCGGCGTGGGTCATGGTGATGGGGCAAAGCGTGCCGGCCTCAACCTGCGCATGGAGGATAAACCGTGCCGCCCGGGCCACGAAGGCCCCTTTTCGCGCCTCCTCTTCCCACGCCAGGTTATGGACCCGGTTGGCACAAAGCCCCTGCATCAGCAGGTGCCAGGCGGGATGGAAGCGCACATCATCCAGCCGGGTTCCGCTGGCATCATAGCGCAGCAGTTCAGGGGGATTGGCGTTGGCCAGGCGGCCAAGCTCCAGGGATTCTGCCGTACCCAGCTGTTGACCGATGCTGGCGAGCAGCTCAGCGTCCCAGTCGGCACCTTCACGATTGACCGCTTCACACAGCGCGCGATTGGAAAGAAACAGGTTGCTGTTGGTGAGTGGCGCAGGCTGATTAAAAACAGTGTGCGTCTGCCAGTGCATAACGTATCCCTCCTTCTATGGCAATGGAATAAGTATGGACAAACCGGGCAGGCGCTGCACAACAGCGGGCACACAATATCGCCACCCTCAAGCGTGAATCTGGTCACACAATGAACGAATAATAAATTTCTTATCGTTTGTTATGGTGAATAATTTATTCTTACCCTCATGGAGAGATGACGATGCAAACCACTCAACGGGCGCCGGATGCCCATAAGCGCGCTTTAATTGCTGGCTCAATTGGTAATTTCATCGAATGGTACGAATTTGCGGTATACGGTTTTCTCGCCACCGTGATTGCGAAAAACTTCTTTCAGCTCAGCGGGGAAGCGGGACTGACCAGCCTGATCCTCACCTACGCCTCTTTCGCTATCGCCTTCTTCTTTCGTCCGCTGGGGGCCATCGTCTTTGGCCGGATTGGCGATCGCATCGGCCGCAAACCCACGCTCATTATCGTGCTGGTGATGATGACCCTGGCAACCGCGGCAATCGGCATCGTGCCGGTCTATGCCAGCATCGGCATTGCCGCCCCGCTCATCATCACCGGCCTGCGGATCCTGCAGGGACTTTTCGCCGGGGGAGAGTATGGCGGCGCGGTGTCGCTGATGACCGAGTTCGCCCCGCGCGGCAAGCGCGGGCTCTACGGCGCCTGGCAGTCCTTTACCGTAGCGCTGGGCCTGCTGGCCGGCGCGGGCATCGTGGCGCTGCTCTCCGCGCTGCTAACGCCAGAAGCCCTGCACGACTGGGGCTGGCGCATTCCCTTCTTTATCGCCCTGCCGCTGGGGGCCGTCGCTTTATGGCTGCGGGTGAGCATGGAAGAGACGCCCAGCTTCGTGAAGCAACAAACCAAACCGGTGGCCGTGAAGGCGCGCACCAGCGACACGCTGAAAGCCATCGGGATGGGAATTGGCCGGGTGATGGTGTGGTCTGCCGCAGGGTATACCTATCTGGTGATCATGCCCGCCTACCTGCAATCGGCGCTGCATACCGGCTTTAACCAGGCGCTGCTGATTGCGGTGATCTCCAATATCGGTTTTGCGCTGACCATTATCCCATCGGGGATCCTCAGCGACCGCATCGGACGCCGGACGGTGATGGTTATCGCCGCCGCGCTGCTGCTGATCCTCGCCCTGCCGTTGCTGAAAATTTTGCAGGCGGAGTCCAGCACCCTGGCGGTGAAAGCGATAGTGGTGCTAATTGCCGGTGGCCTGGTGGGGATGCTGGCAGGGCCGGGCCCGGCCATGCTGTCAGAGATGTTCCCGACAAGGGTGCGCTATACCGGACTGGGGCTGGCCTATTCGCTGTCGAACGCCATCTTCTCGGGCTGTGCGGGGCTAATCATTACCGGGCTGATAAAAGAGACGGGGAACCTGGATATTCCGGCGTATTACGTGATGGTCACGGCGGTGGTAAGTATTGTGGCGCTAATGACGCTTAAGAAGGATGACCACTTGCGGTCGCTGGAGGAGTGATACTGCCGGGTGGCGGCTTCGCCTTACCCGGCCTACAACAGCACGGACCGTAGGCCCGGTAAGCGCAGCGCCACCGGGCACAACAGACTACCCGCGCTGGCGTACCGCTTCGAACAGGCAGATGCCGGTTGCTACGGAAACGTTCAGGGACGAGACGCTGCCCGCCATCGGAATGCTGATCAGCTCGTCGCAATGCTCGCGCGTCAGACGACGCATGCCTTCACCTTCGGCACCCATCACCAGCGCCAGACGACCTGTCATTTTGCTCTGGAACAGGGTGTGGTCTGCTTCACCTGCAGTACCGACGATCCAGATATTCTCTTCCTGTAACTGACGCATGGTGCGCGCCAGGTTGGTCACGCGGATCAGCGGCACGTTCTCCGCCGCGCCGCAGGCCACTTTTTTGGCCGTCGCGTTGAGCTGCGCGGAGCGATCTTTTGGCACGATCACCGCATGGACGCCCGCCGCATCGGCGCTACGCAGGCAGGCACCGAGGTTGTGCGGATCGGTCACGCCGTCGAGGATCAGGAAGAACGGGTTTTCCAGCGCGGCGATCAGATCCGGCAGATCGTTCTCCTGATACTGGCGGCCCGGCTTCACGCGGGCGATGATGCCCTGGTGCACTGCCCCTTCGCTTTTCTCATCCAGGTACTGACGGTTCGCCAGCTGGATCACCACGCCCTGCGCTTCCAGGGCATGGATCAGCGGCATCAGGCGTTTATCTTCACGCCCTTTCAGAATAAAGACTTCCTGAAAACGCTCCGGTGCGCGCTCCAGCAGGGCCTGCACCGCGTGGATGCCGTAAATCATTTCACTCATTGATGGTTCTCATTAATTACTGTTCACCTCTCCCTTTCGGGAGAGGATCAAGGTCAGGGGAGAATTACTCCGCCACTTTTTTCTTTGCCGCGCGCTTCGCTTTGGTCGCCGCAGCTATTTTTTGGGTTTTGGCCGACGGTTTTTTGGCGGCTCTGGCCTCTTTCTTCGCGGCCTTCGACTTCTGTTTTTTCTCGCCACGGAAGGCGCTGTCCGGCTCGAAGTTTACCCGCTTACCGGCCTGACGGCGTTTGCCGCTGGTTTTTCCGGCGGCCCCTCTCTTCGCATTATCCCGCGCGGTTTTACCCACGTTACGTGGCGCGCGTTCGCTGGAGATCAGGCTGAAATCAATCTTACGCTCGTCCATGTTGACGGCTTCGACCTTCACTTCCACACGATCGCCCAGACGGTAGGTCTGGCCGCTGGACTCGCCGGTCAGACGCTGCCCAACCTGATCGTAACGGTAGTAGTCGTTGTCCAGGGATGAGACATGCACCAGACCATCGATAAACAGTTCATCAAGGCGTACAAAGAAGCCAAAGCCGGTGACGCTGGCAATCACGCCTTTAAAGACGTTACCTACCTGATCCAGCATGAAGTCGCACTTCAGCCAGTCCGCCACGTCACGCGTCGCTTCATCGGCGCGGCGTTCGGTCATGGAACAGTGTTGGCCCAGCTGCAGCACCTCTTCCATGGAGTAGTGATAACCCCCGGTTTCGGTCGTGTTGCCTTTGTGGCCCTGCTCATGTGCCAGCAGATACTTAATGGCACGGTGCAGTGACAGATCCGGATAACGGCGGATCGGCGAGGTAAAATGCGCATAAGACTGCAATGCCAGACCAAAGTGGCCGCGGTTCTCAGGATCGTAAATCGCCTGCTTCATGGAGCGCAGCAGCATGGTTTGCAGCATTTCCGCGTCAGGGCGATCGCTAATCGATTCCAGCAGCTCGGCGTAATCGCGCGGCTCTGGCTTGTTGCCCCCCGGCAGCTCAAGACCCAGCTCCGCCAGTACGGTACGGAAAGAGGTGATGGCCTCGGTGGTCGGTTTATCGTGGATACGGAACAGCGCGGGCTCTTTGGCTTTCTCAACGAAGCGTGCCGCGGAGATGTTCGCCAGGATCATGCACTCTTCAATCAGCTTGTGGGCATCGTTACGCTGGGTCTGTTCGATACGCTCGATGCGACGCTCAGCGTTAAAGATGAACTTCGCCTCTTCACTCTCAAATGAGATGCCGCCGCGCTCTTCACGCGCCTGCTCCAGCACTTTATAGAGGTTATGCAGCTCTTCGATGTGCTTCACCAGCGGAGCGTACTGTTCACGCAGATCCCGATCACCCTGCAGCATATGCCACACTTTGGTATAGGTCAGGCGCGCATGTGAACTCATCACCGCTTCATAGAATTTGTAGCCGGTTAAACGCCCCTTGCTGGAGATGGTCATTTCACAAACCATGCAGAGACGGTCAACCTGCGGGTTAAGCGAGCACAGGCCGTTGGAGAGCACTTCCGGCAGCATCGGTACAACCTGGGACGGGAAGTAGACCGAGGTGCCACGGTTACGCGCTTCGCCATCCAGTGGGGTGCCAGTACGAACGTAATAGCTCACATCGGCAATCGCTACCCAGAGACGCCAGCCGCCGCCGCGTTTTTTCTCACAGTAGACGGCGTCATCAAAGTCACGGGCGTCTTCGCCATCAATGGTGACCAGCGGCAGGCTGCGCAGATCCACGCGGCCCGCTTTTGCCGATTCCGGCACCTGCTCTTTCAGTCCTTCAACCTGCTCTTCAACGGCTTTTGGCCAGACATGGGGGATTTCATGGGTGCGCAGTGCCATATCCACGGCCATGCCGGTGCCCATGTTATCGCCCAGCACTTCCACAATCTTACCGACCGCTTTGGTACGACGGGTTGGACGCTGAGTCAGCTCAACCACCACCACAAAGCCCATCCGCGCGCCCATTACCTCTTCAGGCGGAATGAGGATGTCAAAGCTCAGGCGACTGTCATCCGGCACCACAAAACCTACGCCGGCATCGGTGAAGTAGCGGCCCACGATCTGGCTGGTTTTTGGCACCAGCACACGCACAACGCGCGCTTCACGACGCCCTTTGCGGTCTGCACCCAGCGGCTGGGCCAGGATCTGGTCACCGTGAATGCACATTTTCATCTGTTCAGATGAGAGGTAGAGGTCATCTTTGCGGCCTTCGACGCGCAGGAAGCCATAACCATCACGGTGGCCAATCACCATGCCTTTCAGCAGATCGAGACGCTCCGGTAGGGCATAGCATTGACGGCGGGTAAAGACGAGTTGTCCGTCGCGCTCCATCGCGCGAAGGCGGCGGCGAAGGGCTTCAATTTGCTCTTCGCCTTCAATGTTCAGTTCAACGGCAAGTTCTTCACGGTTGGCAGGTTTTTCGCGTTTTGTGAGGTGTTCAATGATGAACTCGCGGCTGGGGATAGGGTTCGCGTATTTTTCGGCTTCGCGTTCCTGGAAAGGATCTTGTGACATAGCGGTTCCTCCGTTGTCATCTCCGGTGGACGTTTTCTTCATTCCACCAGCAATAATTTATACAGCGGTTGATTCTCTTCAACCAAATCGGCCAGCGTGTAGTTATCCAGCTCCATGAGAAAACTTTGCACAGCCTTTGAAAGCGCCTGTTTCAGTCGACAGGCGGGGGTAATGTGGCAGAACTCGCTGCTGCAGTTCACCAGAGACAATGGCTCCAGTTCGCGCACCACATCACCAACACGAATACTCTGTGCCGGTTTACCGAGGCGGATGCCGCCATTTTTCCCGCGGACGGCAGCAACGTATCCGGCTCGGCTAAGTTGATTGATTATTTTGACCATATGATTACGGGACACACCGTAGACCTCTGTCACCTCAGAGATACTGGTCATCTGTCCAGCGGGCAACGACGCCATGTAAATCAGCGCACGCAATCCGTAATCGGTGAAACTTGTTAACTGCACATCAACCTCAGGAAAAGGGTAAAACGCGGTATATCCGCAGAGATATTCATTAATGATGATAAACCAGCCAGATAGTCAACGGCGAATTTATTTAAACTGAAAGGGGGAAAGGAGAACGAAAAAGCCGGATGCGCATGGCTTTCCGGCCTGTATGGGTGTTGTAGGCCCGGCAAGCGTAGCGCCGCCGGGCGAAACCATCATTATGCGTCGAACGGGTCGCGCAGGATCATGGTTTCAGAACGATCCGGGCCGGTAGAGATGATATCAATCGGCACACCGGTCAGCTCTTCAATACGCTGGATGTAATCCAGCGCTGCCTGTGGCAGGCCGCTACGTTCTTTCACGCCGAAGGTGGTTTCAGACCAGCCCGGCATGGTTTCGTAGATCGGCTCGATGCCCTGCCAGTCGTCAGCAGCCAGCGGAGTGGTGGTCACTTCACGGCCATCCGGCATACGGTAGGCAACACAGATTTTCACTTCTTTCAGACCGTCCAGGACGTCCAGCTTGGTCAGGCAGAAGCCAGACAGGGAGTTGATCTGCACCGCACGGCGCACAGCAACCGCATCCAGCCAGCCGGTACGACGACGACGACCGGTGGTCGCGCCAAACTCATTACCTTGCTTGCAGAGGAACTCGCCGGTTTCATCAAACAGTTCGGTCGGGAACGGACCCGCACCCACACGAGTGGAGTAAGCCTTGATGATACCCAGAACGTAATCCACATAACGTGGACCCAGGCCAGAGCCAGTTGCCACGCCACCTGCGGTGGTGTTGGAAGAGGTTACGTACGGATAGGTACCGTGGTCGATATCCAGCAGTGTACCCTGCGCACCTTCGAACATGACGAAATCGCCACGCTTGCGCGCCTGGTCCAGCAGATCGGAGACATCAACAACCATACCGGTCAGGATGTCAGCGATCGCCATGACGTCATCCAGCACTTTCTGGTAGTCAACGGCGTCAACTTTGTAGAAATTCACCAGCTGGAAGTTGTGATATTCCATCACTTCTTTCAGTTTTTCAGCAAAGGTGGCTTTATCGAACAGGTCGCCAACGCGCAGACCGCGACGAGCGACTTTATCTTCGTAAGCCGGGCCGATACCACGGCCGGTGGTGCCGATTGCTTTCGCGCCGCGTGCTTTTTCACGCGCCAGATCCAGCGCAACGTGGTAGTCGAGGATCAGCGGACAGGCTTCGGAGAGCAGCAGACGCTCGCGAACCGGGATGCCACGGTCTTCCAGGCCTTTCATCTCTTTCATCAGCGCAGCAGGAGACAGCACAACACCGTTACCGATGATGCTGGTCACATTGTCACGAAGAATGCCTGATGGAATAAGATGGAGGACGGTTTTTTCACCGTTGATTACGAGAGTATGGCCTGCGTTGTGACCACCCTGATAGCGTACAACAAATTTAGCACGCTCAGTCAGAAGATCGACGATCTTCCCTTTACCTTCGTCACCCCATTGGGTGCCCAGTACGACGACGTTGTTACCCATTTTCAAAATCACCGATTGCTTAAAAATGGATTCTACCATCGGTTTTGATGATGTTCAGCTTTTTTTGTATACAAATTTCGGCGAAATTGATGCCTTCCTCGCCAGTTAAACGATTACCTCAATATCTTGTGTGATGGGCCAATTCTCATCACAAGCGGTGCGGCAATTTCACTTACCGCTATGCCGAAGGAATTAGCGCTTTTCGTTCATCTCCAGTAAATCGGCTGTAACGAACAAAAAAAATGGCGCCCCTGAGGGGCGCCATTCGCTTTTTGAAGCCGTGAAATCAGCGACTGGCTTCCGGTGACTTCATATAGCGGAAGAAATCGCTGTCCGGGCTGAGAACCATAACGTCCTGATTGCTCTGGAAGCTGCTCTCATAGGCACGCAGGCTACGGATAAAGGCATAGAAGTCTGGATCCTGGCTGAAGGCATCCGCAAACAGCTTCGCCGCTTCGGCATCACCTTCACCGCGCAGGATACGGCCCTGACGCTCCGCTTCTGCCAGGGTTTTGGTCACTTCATAGTCTGCGGTTGCACGCAGCTTTTCAGCCTCTTCCTGACCCTGTGAACGATGACGACGGGCTACCGCTTCACGCTCGGCACGCATACGGTTGTAGATCGCCTCAGAGACTTCCGTTGGCAGGTTGATCTGCTTGATACGCACGTCAACCACTTCGATACCCAATGCCGCCATACTGTTCGGGTTGATAACCGCCACTTTACCGTTGGTTTCAGCCTGAACGCGTTCAGCCGCTTTGGCGATGGCATCGTCAGCCGCCGGAGTTGTCACTTCATCTTCCGTGCCGGCGGAACCGGAGTTCAGCGCATCGCGTACTTCAGAGGTCAGACGACCGCGGGAGTCGGTTACGATATCCCGCACATCCAGACGACCAATTTCAGAACGCAGACGGTCAGAGAACTTACGTTTCAGCAGCACTTCGGCCTGAGAGACGTCGCCGCCGCCCGTTGCCAGGAAGTAACGGCTGAAGTCGCTGATACGCCACTTGATATAGGAGTCAACGATCAGGTCTTTTTTCTCTTTGGTCACGAAACGGTCGGCCTGGTTATCCATCGTCTGGATACGCGCATCAAGCGTTTTCACTGACTGAATAAACGGCACTTTGAAGTGCAGGCCTGGCTCATAAATGACCGGACGCTTGTCGCTGTCACGCACGACGCTGCTGAACTGGAATTTAATCCCACGCTCGCCCTCTTTAACCACAAAAATTGAGGTGTAAAGCACAACCAGCACGATAATAATGATCGCAATTACTGACTTACGCATCGTTATTCCCCCTGACGCTGGTAGTCGTTACGCTGCGCGTTGGCGCGGCGTTGGTCCATGATGTCACCATCGCTTGAAGAAGAGCGGGTGTTTGCGCTGGCGTTACCGGTAGACGCAGGCGGCAGACGCAGCAGGTTATTCGCCCCACTGTCGTTCTTTGCGCCCGCGGCACTGGTGCCTTTCAGCATCTGATCCAGCGGCAGAACCATCAGGTTGCCACCTTTGCTGTCATTGACCAGTACCTTACGGGTGTGGCTCAGCACTTTCTCCATGGTTTCGATATAGAGACGTTCACGGGTAATTTCCGGCGCAGCTTTATATTCCGGCAGGATTTTCGCAAAGCGAGCCACCTCACCCTGGGCTTCCAGCACGGTCTGGGTCTTATAGGCTCGCGCCTCTTCCAGAATACGCTGTGCCTGACCGTTCGCACGCGGCTGAACTTCGTTGGTGTAGGCTTCTGCCTCACGGATGTACTGCTGTTCGTTTTCACGGGCAGCAATCGCATCGTCAAACGCCGCTTTGACCTCTTCCGGCGGACGAGCAGCCTGGAAGTTGACGTCCAGCAGGGTGATACCCATGTTATACGGACGAATGGTCTCTTCCAGCTCACGCTGGGTATCGCTACGAATAACGGTACGACCTTCGGTCAGAATGCGGTCCATGGTGTATTTACCGATCACGCCACGCAGGGCGCTGTCGGTCGCCTGACGCAGGCTGTCATCGGCGCTGGTCACGCTAAAGAGGTAACGTTCAGGATCGGTCACGCGATACTGCACGTTCATCTCAACGCGCACCACGTTTTCGTCTGACGTCAGCATCACGCCGGATGCCGCCAGTTCGCGTACCGATTCAACGTTCACCGCCGTGACGTCATCGATAAAGGTCGGTTTCCAGTTCAGGCCCGGCTCAACCAGATGGCTGAATTTGCCGAAACGGGTGACAACACCGCGCTCTGCTTCTTTGATTGTGTAGAACCCGCTGGCTGCCCAGATAATCACCGCCGCTGCGGCAACAATGCCCACCACACGACCGCCCATATGAGGACGCGGCCCCTGGCCAGTACCGCCGCCAGTGCCTTTACCACCGCCGAGTCCGCCCAGCTTTTTGCTCAGCTTGCGGAAGATATCATCCAGATCGGGTGGCCCCTGCTCGCGACCACCTTTGTTGCCATTTCCCCCGGAGTTGCCGCCTTGATTATTGCTGCTCCCCCACGGGTCGCGGTCTTGTCCGTTATTACCGGGCTGATTCCACGCCATGTATGTGCTCCATATTTGTTATGCGGTGATATACCCTCAAACGCCTGGCATGCCGGAGCATTCGCAGCGGTTCGGGTATCCCAAAGGGCAAAATCCTTCAGGCATCTCCTTTCCGGTCAGACGACGTAGTCGACCAGCGCAGGTTCTTGTTTACAGAGGCGACGCCAGTCGACGATTGGCATACGCACCTGCAACCCCACGCTGCCGTCATCCTCCATCCACTCTTTTTCTATCGCCTGAAGCTGATAAAAACGGCTGCGCAGTCTGCCTTCCTCGGGTGGCAGACGCAGCGTGTGCTGAGCCACTTCACCGGAAAGACGTTCTGTTAAAGCCTGGAAAAGCAGTGGTACACCGACACCGGTCTGCGCAGAAAGCCAGACCCGAATCGGTATGTTCTCTTCATCCCTGTCGATACGCGGTTCGAAATTATCCAGCATATCGATCTTGTTCATCACCAGCAGCGTCGGGATCTCGTGGGCATCAATCTCTTCCAGCACGATATTCACTGCATCAATATTTTCCTGTACGCGTACATCCGCAGCGTCGATAACGTGCAACAGCAACGTCGCCTGACGGGTCTCCTGCAGGGTGGCTTTAAACGCGGCCACCAGATCGTGCGGCAGATGACGGATAAACCCAACGGTATCCGCCAGCACGGTTTCACCGACATCCGTCACATCAATGCGGCGCAGCGTCGGATCCAGGGTCGCAAACAGCTGGTCTGCGGCGTAAACCTGGGCCTCAGTAATCTGGTTAAACAGGGTGGATTTACCGGCGTTGGTATAACCAACCAGCGACACCGTCGGGATGTCGGCTTTCTGTCGGGAGCGGCGCCCCTGCTCACGTTGCTTCTCAACTTTTTCCAGCCGTGAGAGGATCTGGGTAATACGGCCACGCAGCAAGCGACGGTCGGTTTCGAGCTGGGTTTCACCCGGGCCGCGCAAACCAATCCCGCCCTTTTGTCGTTCAAGGTGTGTCCAGCCACGCACCAGGCGCGTCGCCAGATGGCGCAACTGCGCCAGCTCAACCTGCAATTTCCCTTCATGGGTACGTGCACGTTGGGCAAAAATGTCTAAAATCAAACCCGTCCGATCGATAACACGACATTCGCACAGACGTTCTAGGTTGCGTTCCTGGGCCGGTGTCAGGGCGTGATCAAACAGCACGACCGATGCGCCAGTCGCTTTAACGGCATCCGCAATCTCTACTGCTTTACCTTCACCAACAAAAAACTTTGGGTGCGGCGCTTTACGGCTACCGGTAATCACCTGCATTGCTTCGACACCGGCGGAAGAGACCAGAGATTCAAACTCCTGGAGATCTTCCATATCTTTGTCTTGCGAAAAATAGATGTGTACCAGCACCGCCTGCTCACCGGCATCGTAACGGTCAAACAAGCGTAAACCTCTCAAAAAAGATCAGCGGGGAACGCAGAAAATCTGGCTCCCCGATATGGAAATAACAGCCAGTAACCTTATTCGGTCTCTTCGCTGTCCTGCGCAGGCGCAGAAGAACCCTGCGCGTTGCTGCCATGATGGTAGTTACTGGAACCGCCGCCAGCGTTATTGCTGTGATGAGATACCGGGCGAGACGGAACAACAGTAGAAATCGCGTGCTTATAAACCATCTGGCTGACCGTGTTTTTCAACAGGATCACGAACTGATCGAAAGACTCAATCTGACCTTGCAGCTTAATACCATTCACCAAATAAATAGAAACTGGAACACGTTCCCGACGCAGTGCGTTCAAGAACGGATCTTGTAAAGATTGCCCCTTAGCCATTCTATCTTTTCCTTATATGCTTGTTTTGTACTTAGAACCTTGCGATTCTGAAAAATTGCGCACGATACGGCTTAATTGTACACATTCAGTCTGCGATATCACCAACAACCTGTAATACATCGTGTAACGCCTGTTGCGGTTTTTCACTGTCTAACCAGTGAACTCCCTCCCAACCGCGTAACCAGGTAATCTGGCGCTTCGCTAACTGTCTCGTGGCGCAAATACCTCGATAAACCATTTCATCATGCGAAATCTCACCTTCAATGTATGACCACATCTGGCGATAACCCACACAACGAATGGAAGGCATATCCGTATGCAAATCTCCACGGGCAAATAGCGCCCGCACTTCTGCTTCAAAATCTGAAGCCAACATCTGATGAAAACGCTGCTCAATTCGCTGATGGAGCAGTTCACGGCTCGCCGGGGCGATGGCGAACTGATGCACCTGATACGGCAGAGCCTCTCCTGACGTTTGCGTCAGTTCCGTTAAAGTTTTACCCGAAATGAAAAAAACTTCCAGTGCCCGGGAAAGCCTTTGCGGATCATTTGGATGAATACGTGCTGCCGCAACCGGATCAATTTCTGCCAGCTGCGCATGCAGTACACCCCATCCCTGCTCTGCTGCCTGATGCTCAATTTTTGCTCTAATGGCCGGATCTGCCGAAGGTAACGGCGACAACCCTTCCAGTAACGCTTTGAAATAGAGCATTGTTCCGCCCACCAGCAGCGGGATACGTCCTGCTGCTGTGATCTCAGCCATATGCGCCAGCGCATCGCGACGAAAATCAGCCGCTGAATAAGCCTGCGCAGGGTCAAGGATGTCCAGCAATCGGTGCGGCGCCGCGCGTAACTCGTCTGCGTTAGGCTTTGCCGTACCAATATCCATCCCCTGATAAATAAGGGCGGAATCAACGCTAATCAACTCTACTGGCAAAACTTTACGTAACTCAATGGCTAACGCGGTTTTACCCGAGGCCGTTGGCCCCATCAAAAATATCGCCTTAGGCAGGCGGGTATTGCTTACATCACTCATTTTTCAGGGCGGCCTTAGCCGTTTGTAGATCAACAGGTTGTAATAAACCACCCGGCGGAGCCTTCACCAGCTGCGGACAGAGGCGCTCGACCTCCGCCAGCACGGTGATAGCCTGCGCCATACTCCACGTCGGGTGATCGCTGGCCAGCTGGCGGGCGATCCACTGTGCAGTATTGGCGGCATCAAACGTTGTCTGCTGCGCCAGGTAGCCTATCAGTTCAGGAATCAAGTTTTGTAAATTTTGTTGGCGTAAGGGTAAAGGCACGGCCCGAAGCGTCACATGATGCGATTCCAGCACCATTTCGATCCCCATTTCAGCAAGGGCAGCCTGATGACGCTGCACCACCTGCGTCTCCTGCGGCGAGATTTTTATCCGCACAGGGATCAACAGCGGCTGGGCGCAGGCCTGATGAGGACCGGGCGCCAGCTGCGCCTGTTTCAGCCAGCGTTCGGCAACCGGCAGGGATAACAGCGCCAGATGACCGTCCTGCTCAAGCAGCGCGGCATCGGGTGCTATGATGGTCAGCACCCGACCAAAACTCTGGTTATGGCCCATCAGGGCGGGGGCTGCGGGAGCGGCCTCAGCCGTTTTTTGTGCCGGAGCCGGGGTGTCCAGCAAGGTGCGATACACCGCGCCCGCCTGCTTCTGATAGCCCGGCTGGGCATGTGGATAATTCGCCCCGGACGTCCGGGGAGCTGAGCCGCCAGACGAAAAACGCGGTGCGGCAGGTTCCCGCGCGACAGCGGGTTCAGCAAACTGGTTTTTGCCCGCCGCAATACGGTTTTCCGGGATGGGACGCGGCGCAGGCTCCACGTTACTCAGCGGCAGGTTTGGCTCGGCCTGCTGCTGCAATACGCTCAGCACTCCCTGGTAGATGAAGTCATGCACCAGCCGGGACTGGTGAAAACGCACCTCATGCTTCGCCGGATGGACATTGACATCCACCTGATGCGGGTCGATCTCCAGATAGAGCACAAATGCAGGTTGTTCGCCGGCACCGAGTTTATCTTCACACGCCTGGCGGATCGCATGGTTGATGAGACGGTCACGCATCATGCGTCCGTTCACGTAGCAATACTGGATCTCGGCAAAAGCCGCGCTGCTCGCTTTCGGATCGGCCACCCAGCCGCGCAGGGTCAGATCGCCATGCTGCCACTCAATGGCCAGCGCCTTTTCAAGAAACGGCGTGCCGCAGATGGCGCCCAGCCGGCGCTCCTTCTGCCCGCCCTGCGCCACGGCGCGGTACTGGCGTATCATCTTGCCGTTATGGCTCAGATTGATGGTGACATCGAAGCGCGCCAGGGCAATGCGGCGAATAATCTCGTCGATATGGCCAAATTCGGTTTTCTCGGTGCGCATAAACTTGCGCCGCGCGGGGGTGTTGTAGAAGAGATCCAATACCTCCAGCGTCGTTCCCACCGGATGCGCGGCAGGTTTGACCGTCACGTCCATATCCCGGCCTTCGGCATAAGCCTGCCAGGCTTCCGGTTGTTCTGCCGTGCGGGAGGTGAGCGTTAAGCGGGAGACGGAGCTGATACTGGCCAGCGCTTCGCCGCGGAAACCGAGGCTGATAATGGCTTCGAGATCGTCGAGAGAGGCGATTTTGCTGGTTGCGTGACGAGCCAGCGCCAGCGCCAGCTCCTCTTTTTTGATGCCGCAGCCGTTATCACGGATCCGAATGAGCTTCGCTCCGCCGCGTTCAATATCGATATCGATGCGGGTGGCGCCCGCATCAAGGCTGTTTTCCACCAGCTCTTTCACTACCGACGCAGGTCGTTCTACCACCTCACCGGCGGCGATTTGGTTCGCAAGCTGCGGCGGCAGAACCTGAATCGGCATGATAGCTCCTTAATTGGTCGAGGTTGACTCGCCCGGTAACATGGCGCTGGCGGTCTGCCCCGCGCCGCCCTGTGGGGCAGACTGGAGCGGATGCGCATCAAAGTACTTACGCAGGCCTTTATAAATCGCTTCGGCAATCTGCTGCTGGTAGCTGTCGCTGGCCAGCAGGCGCTCTTCACCGTTATTACTGATGAAGCCCGTCTCCACAAGAATGGACGGAATATCCGGCGAACGCAGCACGCCGAGGCTGGCATGTTCCGGGCGGCGCTTATGCAGGGAACCGACACTTTGCAGCTGATTCAGGACGTTAGTCGCTACATCATACCCGACACGCTGGGAATGGCCGAACTGTAAATCCAGTACCGCCTGGCTCAGGTAGGGATCCGACTGGCTGTTTGCCAGCACGTCGCCCGCCCCGCCTAACAGCTCGGATTGCTTTTCATGTTCCTCAAGCCAGTTTGCCATTTCGCTGTTGGCGCGACGGTTGGAAAGTACCCATACGGATGCCCCCGTCGCGTTGCGGTTTGGAGCCGCATCGGCATGTACTGAGACCAAGAAATTGGCATTCTGCTGACGCGCCACATCTGAACGGCCCATGACCGAGATAAAATAGTCACCGTCACGGGTCAACACCCCTTTAAACATCGGGTCGTCGTTCAGCAAGGTCCGCAGCTTACGGGCAATGGCGATGGTCACGTTTTTCTCACGCGTACCCCCCGGCCCAATGGCGCCAGGGTCATCGCCACCGTGTCCAGCATCGATGGCGATAATAACTTTATCGCCGCTTGCCGGGCGTGCCTGCACCGCGGGACGGGTCACCGTGTTGCTGCTGGTGACGCTGGTAATACGATCGCTGCCGGATTTAAACGGATTTCGTGCGGGCTCCGAAGGGCGCGGCGCAACGACAGGCTCTTCCACCCGCTTGACCACGACCGGTGGCGGCGGAGGCGGCGGTGGTGCATCGGCGTTGATGGTAAAGACCACCATATAGTTCGCGCCGTTTTGTTGCTTCACCGCCCGGGTCTTGCCGTTCTCCGTTAAATCAACCACCAGACGCAGGGATTGCGCGTCTTTTGGCGTACCGGAACGAATGCTGCGCACCAGGTTGTTGCCGCTGAACTGTAACGGCAGCCCCTTGATAACGCCGGTCTGTTTAATATCCAGCGCGACGCTGCGCTTATCGTCCTGCGAAAACGCATACTCAGGATCGCCCATAAAGCTGAAGGTGATTCGGGCCTGAGTGTCTCCGTTGGAAACCTGAATATCGGACAACGTTGCCGCCCCGGCCTGTGCGCAAAACAGCACCGTTGCAGCTATCAACCAACTTTTAACGCGATTAATCATCCCGTTATCTCTTAACTTAACCGGCTAAACGCGCCAGTATCGAATTTCCTGATGCGGAGAGAGCAGTCACGCGGGCCTCACGCCCTTGCGCCTGATACTCCAGGTGAATTTCAACATCGGGTTCAGGTAACACACCGGTACCCTGCTGCGGCCACTCGACCAGGCAAATGGCATCGTTGGCAAAGTAGTCACGGATCCCCATAAATTCCAGCTCTTCAGGATCGGCAAGGCGATAGAGATCGAAGTGGTAGACCATCAGGTTTTCCAGGGTGTAGGGCTCGACCAACGTGTAGGTCGGGCTTTTCACATTACCCTGATGCCCCAGCGCCTGTAAGAAGCCCCGGCTAAAGGTGGTCTTACCCGCGCCAAGGTCGCCATACAGATAGATGACGGTTGCGCCTTCGCAGGCCTGCGCCACGCGCTGGCCGAGATCTAAAGTTGCTTGTTCGTCGGGTAAAGGGATCACGCGATTAATCATTTTCTACGTCAGTTATTTTCGGGTTAACGACACGCCTTAGCGTGTCAAAAAGATCGGTTGCCAGCATGCCGCGCGTGCCATAGTGGTCAGCCAGCCGATCGGCTGCTGCACCATGCGCGACGCAGCCTGCGCAGGCGGCATCATAAAGCGCCAGTTTCTGTCCAAGCAACGCGCCAATAATACCGGAAAGCACGTCGCCCATTCCGCCGCTCGCCATTCCGGCATTGCCGACATCCACGATGCCTGCCTCTCCGCTCTCGCTGGCGACGACGGTACCGGCGCCTTTCAGGACGACAACACCACCGTAACGTTTTACCAGACGCTGGGCAGAATGTAAGCGATCGCTTTCAATTTCTGCAACGCTGCAGTTAAGCAGCCGCGCGGCCTCGCCGGGGTGCGGCGTCAGGATGCGATTGTGACGTTTATCCGGGTTGATTGCCAGAAGGTTCAGCGCGTCAGCGTCCCATAGCATCGCATGGCGAAAGTTTTCGACCTTGCGTAGTGCCTCTTTCCCCCACGGCTCCTGACCGAGACCGGGGCCAATCACCACCACATCGGCCCATTGCAGACTGTCATCCAGCGCCTTCGGCGTCAGTTCATGCACCATCAGCTCAGGCCGGGCGGTAACGATCGGGGCAATATTTTCGCGGCGGGTCAGGACGCGCACCAGCCCAGCCCCCGTGCGCAGTGCTGCTTCGCCGGTCATACGAATAGCGCCCGCTGTGCCATGGTCGCCGCCGATAATCACCAGCCGGCCATGATCGCCCTTATGGGAGGTTGGACGGCGTGGCGGCAACCACTGCGCCAGATGCGAGGCATCAAAGCGGGTGATGGCGGTCTCCTGCCCGGCGAGCCAGCCTTCCAGGCCAAGCGCGTGATGATGCAACGTGCCCACCACATCGCGCGCTTTACCGGTCAACAGGCCCGGTTTAAGGGCAATAAACGTCACCGTATGGTCGGCATTTATGACCGCGCCTGGCGTGGTGCCCGTCTGAGCAACCAGCCCGGAGGGAATATCCAGCGCAACGATGGAGGCCGCATGCTGGTTAGCGTGGGCGATCAATCCGGCAACCTCGTCGCGAGGCGCGCTGCGCAAACCTGTTCCCAGAAGGCCGTCAACAATCAGGTCGATGCCTTCCGGCCAGGGGGTATCCGCAGCGTGGATAATCCCCGCCGCATCCAGCCAGGCTTGCCGCGCGTTTGTGGCTTCTTCCGGAAGCGGTTTGTCGCTCTCTGTCGCCAGCAGCGTAACGGTAATGCCCGCGGCAAGTGCCAGTCGGGCGACGACATAGCCATCACCGCCGTTATTGCCATGACCGCACAGGATGAGCCAGTGGCGGGATTGCGGATAAGCGGTACGGGCAACGGTGAACGCTGCCTCACCCGCACGTCGCATCAGTTCATAAAGGGTAATGCCCAGACTGTCTGCCGCCTCTTTTTCGGCGCGCCGCAGGTCGTCCGCGGGCCAGACAGAGTGTGGTATACTTGCGGGGTTTTTCTTCACAGTATGGTCCGTCATGTCACAGCCCCTCGATCTCAATCAGTTAGCGCAAAACATTAAACAGTGGGGCGCTGAGCTTGGTTTTCAACACGTGGGTATCACCGATACCGATCTCTCTGCCAGCGAGCCCAAATTGCAGGCATGGCTGGATAATCAATACCACGGCGAGATGGAGTGGATGGCGCGTCACGGCATGATGCGCGCCCGCCCGCATGAACTGTTGCCGGGAACCCTGCGCGTGATCAGCGTGCGTATGAACTACCTTCCCACCGGAGCCGCTTTTGCCAGTACGCTGAAGAACCCCTCTCTAGGGTATGTCAGCCGTTATGCCCTGGGGCGTGACTATCATAAACTGTTGCGTAACCGGCTCAAAAAGCTTGGGGAAATGATTCAGGAGCAGTGCGCCACGCTGAATTTTAGACCTTTTGTCGATTCTGCGCCTGTTCTTGAGCGCCCGCTGGCGGAAAAAGCCGGGCTCGGCTGGACAGGTAAGCACTCACTTATCCTCAGCCGCGATGCCGGGTCGTTCTTCTTCCTGGGGGAACTGCTGGTGGATATTCCGTTGCCGGTGGATAAGCCGGTCGAAGAAGGCTGCGGCCGCTGTGTGGCCTGTATGACCATCTGCCCTACCGGCGCCATTGTCGAGCCCTATACCGTCGATGCCCGCCGCTGCATCTCCTACCTGACCATTGAACTGGAAGGGGCGATCCCGGAAGAGTTTCGGCCGTTAATCGGCAATCGCATTTACGGCTGCGATGATTGTCAGCTGATCTGCCCGTGGAATCGTTATTCACAGCTAACGGAAGAGGACGACTTCAGCCCGCGCAAGGCGTTACACGCGCCGCCGCTGACAGAGCTGTTTGCCTGGAGCGAAGCCTGGTTCCTGAAAGTGACGGAAGGATCGGCGATTCGCCGTATTGGTCACATCCGCTGGCTGCGTAATATCGCCGTTGCGCTGGGAAATGCCCCCTGGAATGAAGCCAATCTCCGGGCGCTGGAAAGTCGCCGAGGTGAGCACCCACTTCTCGATGAACACATAGAGTGGGCGGTTGCGCAGCAGATCGCCAAACGAAATGCCTGCGTAGTGGAGGTGCAATCTCCGCAGAAACTCAGGCTGGTAAGGGTCGTCGAAAAGGGGCTCCCGAGAGATGCATGATGTTTCCACAGCCTGTGAATAAAAATTAAAAGGCAGAGAGAGACTGGTTCTGGCTATTGGTCAAGTGATCGAGCTAACATTTTGAAATGAAATTTTCTTTATAAATTTCAAGACATTAAAACGTTACTATTCATCAGGCGAAGTTTCCGAATATTCGGTAAAAAGAGATTAACCTGTGGATAAGTCTGTTAAGAAGAGTTTGTCAGAAATGAAACAAGTCGTCCCCGGCGGGGCTTTCCGCGGTGGATATCTGGAGGAGGAGAAAAAATTTGGAGCGGGAAACGAGACTCGAACTCGCGACCCCGACCTTGGCAAGGTCGTGCTCTACCAACTGAGCTATTCCCGCTTGGGTGGTGTTACTTCTTTGCGAACAAATTTTGGAGCGGGAAACGAGACTCGAACTCGCGACCCCGACCTTGGCAAGGTCGTGCTCTACCAACTGAGCTATTCCCGCTTAATCTTCGTCTTTCAAGCCGCCACTGCGTTAGCTGCCTTCACTCACCTTAGTCACTTACTTTAGTAAGCTCCTAAGGATTCGTTCAGTTGCCGCCTTGTTGCAACCTGAAATCCTGCGATTGGTGGTCTTACTTCTCAGCGAACAGATTTGGAGCGGGAAACGAGACTCGAACTCGCGACCCCGACCTTGGCAAGGTCGTGCTCTACCAACTGAGCTATTCCCGCAAAATCTGTGCTGTCGTAACGATGAATTCTCTGTCGTTACGGGAGGCGCATTATACGAGAAATCCTTTCTGCTGCAACCCCCCAAAAAGCGTTTTTTTATAAATTTAGTTCAAGTGCTGCAATATTCGTCACATTGTGCAGATTTAAAGCGTTATGCCCCGGCAGGTGCACGCCTGCCGGAAAGATCGCTTATAAATTAATAAAATGTTCGCGGTAGTAGGCCAGCTCCGCCACTGACTCACGGATGTCATCCATGGCCTGGTGGGTGCCCTGCTTCTTAAAACCGTCGAGAATTTCCGGCTTCCAGCGACGCGCCAGCTCTTTCAGGGTGCTGACATCCAGATAACGGTAGTGGAAATACGCTTCGAGTTCCGGCATGTACTTAAACAGGAAGCGGCGATCCTGGCCGATGCTGTTGCCACAAATCGGTGATTTTCCCTGCGGTACCCACTGCTTCAGAAATTCGATTGTCGCCAGCTCGGCTTCGCGGTCGCCCTGGGTGCTGGCTTTCACGCGATCCACCAGCCCGCTGCCGGTGTGGGTGCGCACGTTCCAGTCATCCATCAGCGCCAGCTGTTCGTCGGACTGGTGCACGGCAATGGTCGGCCCTTCCGCCAGGATATTCAGCTTTGCGTCAGTGACCAGCGTGGCGATCTCAATAATGCGATCGCGCTCGGGATCAAGCCCGGTCATCTCCAGATCGATCCAAATCAGATTGTTTTCATCTGCACTCATGTTATTTTCCACCCTTCTCGCATAACCGGCCGTGGCAGGTTAACTACTATTAATTAGTGTGTATCATAGAGGTTTTGCCCAATATGGGCGACCAGGAGCCAGCACGATTGAGTAAAAATAAACTCTCCAAAGGGCAGCAGCGCCGCGTTAAAGCCAACCATCAGCGCCGCCTTAAAACCACTTCAGAGAAGGTCGACTACGACGACAACCTGTTTGGCGAGCCCGCGGAAGGCATCGTGATTAGCCGCTTCGGTATGCATGCTGATGTGGAGTCTGCCGACGGCGACGTTCACCGCTGCAACATTCGTCGCACCATCCGCTCGCTGGTAACGGGTGACCGCGTAGTATGGCGCCCCGGTAAAGCCGCTGCTGAAGGCGTGACGGTGAAAGGTATCGTCGAAGCCGTGCACGAGCGCTCGTCGGTATTAACCCGCCCCGACTTTTACGACGGCGTAAAACCGATTGCCGCCAATATCGATCAGATTGTCATTGTCTCGGCCATTCTGCCCGAACTGTCGCTGAACATTATCGACCGTTATCTCGTCGCGTGTGAAACCCTGCAGGTTGAGCCGCTGATCGTCCTGAATAAGATTGATCTGCTCGACGCCGAAGGCACCGCATTTGTTAACGAGCAGATGGATATCTATCGCAAGATTGGCTATCGCGTATTGATGGTTTCAAGCCGCACTCAGGATGGCCTGAAGCCGCTTGAAGAGGCGTTGACCGACCGCATCAGCATCTTTGCGGGCCAGTCCGGGGTGGGCAAATCCAGCCTGCTGAATAATCTGCTTGGCTTGCCGCAGGAGATCCTGACTAACGATGTCTCCGACACCTCCGGTCTTGGCCAGCACACGACTACCGCTTCACGCCTCTATCACTTCCCGCACGGCGGCGATGTGATCGACTCCCCCGGCGTGCGTGAATTTGGTCTTTGGCATCTTGAACCGGAACAAATCTTTAACGGTTTTGTCGAATTCCACGACTACTTAGGCGCGTGTAAATATCGCGACTGTAAGCATGACAACGACCCGGGCTGCGCCATTCGTGAAGCGGTCGAAAACGGTGAAATTGCGGAAACCCGTTTTGAAAACTACCACCGCATTCTCGAAAGCATGGCTCAGGTAAAAACGCGTAAAAGCTTTTCTGAATCTGATGACTGACAACTAAGCTAAGCGTCGCTAAAATCGTCCCCTTTTTTCAGGTTCCGGCTGTTTAACAGCCGGCTCAGGAACGACAAAACAATGGCCTGGAGGCTACCTTGTTAAACTCATTTAAACTTTCGCTTCAATACATTCTGCCGAAACTGTGGCTCACTCGCCTGGCGGGCTGGGGCGCAAGCAAACGAGCGGGCTGGCTGACTAAGCTGGTAATCGATCTGTTCGTGAAATATTACAAGGTCGATATGCGTGAAGCGCAGAAGCCGGATACGGCAAGCTACCGCACCTTCAACGATTTCTTCGTCCGCCCACTGCGCGATGAAGTACGCCCCCTGAACACTGACCCGAACGTGCTGGTAATGCCTGCCGACGGCGTGATCAGCCAGTTGGGTGCTATCGAAAACGACAAAATTTTGCAGGCTAAAGGCCACAACTACAGCCTGGAGGCCCTGCTGGCCGGTAACTACCTGATGGCGGATCTGTTCCGCAACGGTACGTTTGCTACCACCTACCTGTCGCCACGCGACTACCACCGCGTGCATATGCCGTGCAACGGTATCCTGCGCGAGATGATCTACGTGCCGGGCGATCTCTTCTCGGTTAACCACCTCACCGCGCAAAACGTACCGAACTTGTTTGCCCGTAACGAGCGCGTTATCTGCCTGTTCGACACCGAGTTTGGCCCGATGGCGCAGATTCTGGTGGGTGCGACCATTGTCGGCAGCATCGAAACGGTCTGGGCGGGCACCATTACGCCGCCGCGTGAAGGGATCATCAAACGCTGGACGTGGCCTGCGGGCGAAAGCGAAGGTTCCGTGGCGCTGCTTAAAGGCCAGGAGATGGGCCGCTTCAAGCTCGGCTCCACCGTTATCAACCTGTTTGCGCCGGGTAAAGTGAAGCTGGTAGAGCAGCTTGAAAGCCTGTCCGTGACCAAGCTCGGCCAGCCGCTGGCGGTATCAACAGAGCCCTTCGTCACCACGGATGCAGAGCCTGCGCCGCTGCCAGCGGAAGAGATTGCCGCCGAACACGAAGCCAGCCCACTGGTCGACGATAAAAAAGACGTAAGCTAAGCAAAAGGTAAACTGACGTGCGCCTGATTATCACTTTTCTGATGGCCTGGTGCCTCAGTATGGGGGCCTACGCAGCGACGGCCCCCGATACCAAACAAATCACGCAAGAACTGGAGCAGGCAAAGGCGGCAAAACCCGCCCAGCCAGAAGCCGTAGAGGTGCTCCAGGCTGCGCTGAACGCCCTTGAGGAGCGTAAAGGCTCCCTTGAGCGTGCTACGCAGTATCAGCAGGTTATCGATAATTTCCCCAAACTTTCTCAAACCCTTCGCGCACAGCTGAGCGATATCCGTGAAGAGCCGCGTCAGGTGCCCGCGGGCTTAACCTCTGACGCGCTCAACCAGGAAATCCTGCAGGTCAGCAGCCAGCTACTGGAAAAAACCCGCCAGGCGCAGCAGGAGCAGGAGCGTGCCCGGGATATCGCCGACTCGCTGAACCAGCTGCCACAGCAGCAAACCGACGCCCGCCGCCAGCTCAATGAGGTTGAACGCCGGGCCGGAACGCAAACCGGCAATACCCCCCTTAACCAGGCACAGAATCTCGGCATGCAGGCGGAATCCGCCAGATTAAAAGCCCTGGTGGATGAACTGGAGCTGGCGCAACTCTCGGCTAACAACCGTCAGGAGCTGGCCCGTATGCGCTCTGAGCTGGCGAAAAAGCAGGGTGAGCAGCTGGACGCTTATCTTCAGGCGCTGCGCAATCAGCTCAATAGCCAGCGCCAGCGTGAAGCTGAGCGGGCGCTGGAAAGCACCGAGATGCTGGCGGAGAACAGCGAGAACCTACCCTCCGGCATCGTTGAGCAATTCAAAGTCAACCGGGAGCTTTCGGCCGCGCTTAACCAGCAGGCGCAGCGTATGGATCTGGTGGCCTCGCAGCAACGCCAGGCAACCAGTCAGACCCTGCAGGTGCGCCAGGCGCTTAATACCCTTCTCGAACAGTCCCAGTGGCTGGGTTCGTCGAATCTGCTGGGCGAGGCGCTGCGCGCTCAGGTTGCCCGTCTGCCCGAGATGCCAAAACCGCAGCAGCTGGATACCGAAATGGCACAGCTGCGCGTACAGCGTCTGCGCTTTGAAGATCAACTGAATAAGCAGCCCCAGTTGCGCCAGATCCACCAGCCGGATGGCAAGCCGCTGACCGCCGAACAAAACCGGATTCTGGAAGCCCAGCTGAGAACGCAGCGCGAGCTGCTGAACTCTCTGTTGCAGGGCGGCGATACGCTGCTGCTCGAACTGACCAAACTGAAAGTGTCGAACAGCCAGCTGGAAGATGCGTTAAAAGAGGTCAACGAGGCAACTCACCGCTATCTGTTCTGGACCTCGGACGTGCGCCCCGTCTCCTTCTCCTGGCCGATTGATATTGTTCAGGACCTGCGCCGCTTGATTTCGCTGGATACCTTCAGCCAGCTTGGCAAAGCCAGCATTATGATGCTCACCAGCAAGGAGACGATTTTCCCGTTGCTGGGGGCGCTGATCCTGGTCGGATTCAGCATTTATTCGCGTCGCCATTTCACCCGCTTCCTTGACCGCTCCAGCGCCCGTGTAGGCAAGGTGACACAGGATCATTTCTGGCTCACGCTGCGCACGGTTTTCTGGTCGATTCTGGTTGCCTCACCGCTGCCGGTGCTGTGGATGACCCTGGGTTATGGCCTGCGCGAAGCCTGGCCATACCCGCTGGCGGTGGCGATAGGTTTCGGGGTAACGGCTACCGTGCCGCTGCTGTGGGTGGTGATGATCTGCGCCACCTTCGCGCGCCCGAACGGGCTGTTTGTCGCCCACTTTGGCTGGCCGCGTAATCGCGTGGCGAGGGCCATGCGCTACTACCTGATGAGCATCGGGCTTATCGTGCCGCTGATTATGGCGCTGATCATGTTTGATAACCTCAACGATCGGGAGTTTTCCGGCTCGCTGGGTCGCCTCTGCTTTATGCTGATTTGCGGTGCGCTGGCGGTGGTAACGCTGAGCCTGAAGAAAGCCGGGATCCCGCTCTACCTCGATAAAGAGGGTAGCGGCGATAACATGGTCAACCATATGCTGTGGAATCTGCTGCTCGGCGCCCCGCTGGCGGCGATCCTCGCGGCCGCCGTCGGCTATCTGGCCACCGCTCAGGCGCTGCTGGCGCGTCTCGAAACGTCTGTAGCGATCTGGTTCCTGCTGCTGGTGGTCTACCACGTGATCCGCCGCTGGATGCTGATCCAGCGCCGTCGTCTGGCCTTCGACCGAGCGAAAAACCGCCGGGCCGAAATCCTTGCTCAGCGTGCGCGCGGCGAAGAAGAGCCAGCCCATATGCTTAGCACCGAAGGAGTAGTGGAAGTCGATGAAACGGAGCTGGATCTGGATGCCATCAGTACCCAGTCACTGCGGCTGGTACGATCCATCCTGATGCTGATCGCCCTGCTCTCCGTTATCTTCCTGTGGTCGGAAATTCATTCGGCGTTTGGCTTCCTGGAGAACATCACCCTCTGGGATGTAACCTCGACGGTACAGGGCGTGGAGAGTCTGGAGCCGATTACGCTCGGCGCAGTCCTGATTGCCATTCTGGTCTTCATCATCACCACCCAGCTGATCCGGAACTTCCCGGCGCTGCTGGAGCTGGCCCTGTTGCAGCATCTGGATTTGACCCCAGGAACCGGATACGCCATCACCACCATCACCAAATACCTGCTGATGCTCTTTGGCGGGCTGGTGGGCTTCTCGATGATCGGCATTGAGTGGTCGAAGTTGCAGTGGCTGGTTGCTGCGCTCGGGGTGGGGCTCGGGTTTGGTTTGCAGGAGATCTTCGCCAACTTTATCTCCGGCCTGATCATCCTGTTTGAAAAGCCGATCCGTATTGGCGATACCGTGACGATCCGCGATCTGACCGGGAGCATCACCAAAATCAACACCCGCGCCACCACCATCAGCGACTGGGACCGCAAAGAGATCATCGTGCCAAACAAGGCGTTTATCACCGAGCAGTTTATTAACTGGTCGCTGTCTGACTCCGTCACGCGTGTGGTCCTGACCGTGCCGGCACCATCGGATGCCAACAGCGAAGAGGTGACGCAGATCCTCTACACGGCGGCCGAGCGCTGCTCGCTGGTGATCAGCACCCCGGAGCCGGAAGTGTTCCTGGTGGATTTACAGCAGGGGATCCAGATTTTCGAACTGCGTATTTACGCGGCGGAAATGGGCCATCGTATGCCGCTGCGTCATGAGATCCACCAGCTGATACTGGCGGGCTTCCGTGAACACGGTATCGATATGCCGTTCCCACCGTTCCAGATGCGCCTGGAAACGCTGGACGGACGTAAGACGGGAAGAACGTTGACGTCGGCTGCGAAGCAGCGCCCGGCGGGGAGTTTGTAAGTCTGCATGCCCGGCGGCGCTTCGCTTGCACGGGCCTACGGATTCGTAGGCCGGGTAAGCGAAGCGCCACCCGGCAAAATCTCAGGCACGATCAACCGTAAACGCAATCACATCACCCAGTTGCTCGGCGCCCAGCGCCAGCATCACCAGACGATCAACACCCAGCGCCACGCCGGAGCAGTCCGGCAGTCCCGCTTTTAACGCACCCAGTAAGTTGTGGTCGATAGGCTGTTGCGGCAGGCCGCGTGCGGCACGCTTGCGGTTATCCTGTTCGAAACGCTGTTGCTGCTCCCGGGCATCGGTCAGCTCATGGAAACCATTCGCCAGTTCAATACCTTTAAAGTAAACCTCGAAGCGCTCCGCCACGCGGTGGTCTTCCGTGCTGATTTGCGCCAGTGACGCCTGGCTTGCCGGGAAGTGATAGACGAAGGTCGGACGATCTTTGCCAATCTGCGGCTCAACACCAAAGGTAAAGAGCATCTGCAGCAGCGTATCGCGATCCTCTTCGGTATCGGCAATGTTGCTGAGATCCAGTTTTGCTGCCGCTTCACGCAGTTGCGTTTTGTCAGCCGAGAGCGGATCAATCTCCAGATGACGCTGGAAAGCCTGCTGATAAGAAAGCGTTTCGGCTTCCGGGCACTCCAGCACCTGTTGCAGCAGGTCGTCCACCTCGTTCATCAGGCGGTACATGTCATAGTGCGGACGGTACCACTCCAGCATGGTGAATTCCGGGTTGTGATGACGCCCCATCTCTTCATTGCGGAAACTGCGGCACAGTTGGTACACCGGGCCACATCCGGCTGCCAGCAGGCGTTTCATATGGTATTCCGGGCTGGTCATCAGATAGAGATTCATCCCCTGTGAGTGACCAGGGCCAACAAAACGGGTTTCAAACGGCACCAGATGAATATCCGTGACCGTCGCCTGACTCATGCAGGGCGTTTCCACCTCCAGCACTCCGCGGTCGGCAAAGAAGCGGCGGATCTCCGCCATAATCGCTGCGCGTTTTAACAGATTGGGGATGGATGCGCTCGGCTGCCAGGTGGCCGTTTCGCTCATGAGAATTTCTCCGATTTCAGACAAGGGGACGAAGTCTACTCGCAACCCAGGGCGGAGACAAATTTTGCCCAGTGAATTTTAGGGTTTTCATAACTTCCAATAATTACGTGACGCAATTCATCAATTGCAGTGATAAATGAAGGGAAATAACCGCAAAAAAATCGAACACGTCAAATTTCCCTTCTTTCCCTACGGCTATACTGCGTTACCCATAAAGGAGCAGTGGAATCGCTTTCGCATTTGCCCTCCGGGGCCCTGCACTACCCCAGGGTAGTCGTGATGCGAATATCAAAAATCTGGAGGAATGTCGTGCATACCTTTCAAGCCGATCTTGCCATTATAGGCGCTGGCGGAGCAGGATTACGCGCAGCGATAGCTGCGACCCAGGCTAATCCGAACGCTAAAATCGCCCTGATTTCAAAAGTATACCCAATGCGCAGCCATACGGTTGCCGCCGAAGGGGGATCCGCCGCCGTCGCGCAGGATCATGACAGCTTTGATTATCACTTCCACGACACGGTGGCCGGCGGCGACTGGCTATGCGAGCAGGATGTCGTTGATTATTTCGTCCATCATTGCCCGACAGAAATGACCCAGCTTGAGCAGTGGGGTTGTCCGTGGAGCCGCCGGGATGACGGCAGCGTCAACGTGCGTCGCTTTGGCGGCATGAAAATTGAGCGTACCTGGTTTGCCGCTGATAAAACGGGCTTCCATATGCTCCACACCCTGTTCCAGACGTCACTCCAGTTCCCCCAGATCCAGCGCTTCGACGAACATTTCGTCCTCGACATTCTGGTCGATGACGGCCAGGCTCGCGGCCTGGTGGCGATGAACATGATGGAAGGTACGCTGGTCCAGATCCGCGCCAATGCTGTGGTGATGGCGACCGGCGGGGCCGGGCGTGTCTACCGCTATAACACCAACGGCGGCATTGTGACCGGCGACGGAATGGGCATGGCGCTACAGCACGGCGTTCCGCTGCGCGATATGGAGTTCGTGCAGTATCACCCGACCGGCCTGCCGGGTTCCGGTATTCTGATGACTGAAGGCTGCCGCGGTGAAGGCGGTATTCTGGTCAATAAAAACGGCTATCGCTATCTGCAGGATTACGGCATGGGCCCGGAAACGCCGCTGGGCGAGCCGAAGAACAAATATATGGAGCTTGGTCCGCGCGATAAAGTGTCGCAGGCTTTCTGGCATGAGTGGCGCAAAGGCAACACCATCCCTACCCCGCGCGGCGATGTGGTCTACCTCGATCTGCGCCACCTGGGTGAGAAAAAGCTGCTGGAACGTCTGCCGTTCATCTGTGAACTGTCCAAAGCCTATGTCGGCGTCGACCCGGTTAAAGATCCGATTCCTGTACGTCCAACCGCGCACTACACCATGGGCGGTATCGAAACCGATCAGCAGTGTGAAACCCGCATTCAGGGCCTGTTTGCGGTGGGCGAATGCTCCTCCGTTGGCCTGCACGGGGCTAACCGTCTCGGTTCAAACTCGCTGGCGGAACTGGTGGTATTTGGCCGTCAGGCCGGGGAGCAGGCCGTTGCGCGCGCCGCTGCCGCCGGTGTGGCTAACGACGCCGCGCTCGATGCGCAGGCAGCCGATGTCGAGCAGCGCCTGAAAAATCTGGTGAATCAGGAAGGCAGCGAAAACTGGGCGAAGATCCGCGATGAGATGGGGCTCTCTATGGAAGAGGGCTGCGGTATTTACCGTACGCCGGAGCTGATGCAGAAAACCATCGATAAGCTGGCTGAGCTGCAGGAGCGCTTCAAACGCGTGCGGGTGACGGATACCTCCAGCGTCTTCAACACCGATCTGCTCTACACCATTGAGCTGGGCCACGGGCTGAATGTTGCCGAATGTATGGCGCACTCCGCCATGGCGCGTAAAGAGTCGCGCGGCGCGCATCAGCGTCTGGACGAAGGCTGCACCGAGCGTGACGACGTGAACTTCCTCAAGCACACCCTCGCTTATCGCGATGCGGACGGCACGACCCGTCTGGACTACAGCGACGTGAAAATCACCACGCTGCCACCAGCGAAACGCGTTTACGGTGCAGAAGCGGAAGCAGCCGATAAGAAGGAGACGGCGAATGGCTGAGATGCAAACCCTGAAAGTCGAAGTGGTGCGCTATAACCCGGAAGTGGATAGCGCCCCGCACAGTGCTTTCTATGAAGTCCCTTACGATGAACAGACCTCCCTGCTGGATGCGCTGGGCTACATCAAAGACAATCTGGCGCCGGACCTGAGCTATCGCTGGTCCTGCCGTATGGCCATTTGCGGCTCCTGCGGCATGATGGTCAACAAGGTGCCTAAGCTGGCCTGTAAAACCTTCCTGCGTGAACACCCGAAAGGGCTAAAGGTCGAAGCCCTGGCTAACTTCCCGATTGAGCGCGATCTGGTGGTCGACATGACCCACTTTATCGAAAGCCTGGAAGCCATTAAGCCATACATCATTGGTAACCCGCGCACGCCGGATCAAGGGCCTAATAAACAGACCCCGGCGCAGATGGCCAAATATCATCAGTTCTCCGGCTGTATCAACTGCGGTCTGTGCTATGCCGCCTGCCCGCAGTTTGGCCTGAATCCGGAGTTTATCGGGCCAGCAGCCATTACCCTGGCGCACCGCTACAACGAAGACAGCCGCGATCACGGTAAGAAAGAACGTATGACGCAGCTGAACGGCCAGAACGGCGTATGGACCTGTACCTTTGTCGGCTACTGCTCGGAAGTCTGTCCGAAGCATGTCGATCCGGCCGCCGCGATCCAACAGGGTAAGGTGGAAAGTTCGAAAGACTTTCTTATCGCCACCCTGAAACCACGCTAAGGAGTGCATGATGACGACTAAACGCAAAGCCTATGTACGGCCAATGCCGTCCACCTGGTGGAAAAATCTGCCGTTTTATCGCTTCTATATGCTGCGTGAAGGCACAGCAGTACCGGCGGTGTGGTTCAGTATTGAGTTGATGTACGGCCTGTTTGCTCTTAAACACGGTCCGGAAACCTGGGCCGGTTTCGTCGGGTTCCTGCAGAATCCGATTGTGGTGATCCTGAATATCATCGTGCTGGCGGCGGCGCTGTTGCATACCAAAACCTGGTTTGAACTGGCGCCAAAAGCAGCAAATATTATCGTGAAAAACGAAAAACTTGGGCCAGAGCCAGTCATTAAGGGACTCTGGGTGGTGACTGCGGTGGTAACCGTGGTGATTCTTGGCGTAGCCCTGTTCTGGTAAGGAGACCATCGTGATTAATCCAAATCCAAAACGCTCTGATGAACCCGTCTTCTGGGGTCTTTTTGGGGCAGGCGGCATGTGGTGCGCCATTATCGCGCCGGTCATTATTCTGCTGGTGGGCATTATGCTGCCGCTGGGGCTCTATCCTGGCGATGCGCTGAGCTACGAGCGGGTGCTGGCCTTTGCCCACAGCTTTATTGGTCGGGTATTCATCTTCCTGATGATTGTTCTACCGCTGTGGTGCGGTTTGCACCGTATCCATCACGCCATGCATGACCTGAAGATCCACGTGCCTAACGGTAAATGGGTGTTCTACGGTCTGGCGGCTATTCTGAGCGTCGTCACGCTGGTTGCCGTGGTCTTTATGTGATCTCTCCCCCGCTCTCCCGCCTGCCGGTGGGAGAGCAAAATTCCTGACAGGTTCTACACTTAACAAAAATCCTGTAAGGATATTCTTATGCGCATCCTGCCTGTCATCGCCGCAGTTACCGTTGCGTTTCTGGTTGTTGCCTGTAGCTCCCCTACCCCACCCCGGGGCGTGACGGTTGTTCGTCCTTTTGAAGTCCAGCGATTCCTTGGCACCTGGTATGAAATTGCCCGCTTTGACCACCGTTTTGAACGTGGACTGGAAAAAGTGACAGCGAATTACAGCCTGATGCAAGACGGGGGAATCCAGGTGATCAACCGGGGCTACAATCCTGCACGCGGCATGTGGCAGAAGGTGACGGGCAAGGCGTACTTTACCGGCGCGTCTGATACCGCAGCGCTGAAAGTCTCCTTCATAGGCCCTTTTTATGGCGGTTATAACGTGATTGCGCTGGATAAAGATTACCGGCATGCGCTGGTGTGCGGGCCAGATCGCGATTACCTGTGGCTCCTCTCCCGCACACCGACGATTTCAGATGAGATGAAACAAGCGTTACTGGATTCCGCAACGCGTCAGGGATTTGATGTCAGTAAGCTTATCTGGGTTGAGCAGACCCATTAATGGGTGCTGAGCTTCAGCCCGATAATACCGGCAACAATCAATGCGAGACTGGCAATACGCGCCAGGCTCGCAGACTCGCCCAGCAGTAAAATCCCGGTAATGGCCGCCCCTACCGCACCGATCCCCGTCCATACGGCATAAGCCGTTCCCACAGGCAGCGAACGCATCGCCCAGGAGAGCAGCACGATGCTCACAATCATGGCGGAGACGGTAATCACGCTGGGGGTGAGACGCGTAAAGCCGTGGGTATATTTTAGGCCGATGGCCCATACGACTTCGAGTAAACCGGCAATAAAAAGGATGATCCAGGACATTTCAGGCTCCTTAACTTAAATAACAGTCTGGGGCCGTCCCCTATGAGAGAAACGCTTACAGGTCGTCCTGTAAGGGATAAGAATTTCCTATTGTGAAGAGCTTGACTTCTTTTTTCAACTCGTTTGTTTTATTCAATAGTTGAGACATTAAAGCCAGGAAATAGACGCAATTCGCAGCGAAATTCAGTCATTTATTACTCATCCGACTTCTTTATGATGGGGTACTTCCTGATAGCAGGAAGCGACTATACTTTGCCGATTGCGAAATAAAATGTTCAAAATTCTCTTGATTGACCGGTGTCATTACACCCGTAAGGGCCTGGAAATGTGGATCAATCATTCAGGGCTATTTCCTTCACCCGTACTGGTGACGGGCCTTAACAATCTCTTTCTTGCCAGAGAGCATATCCTGCAGTGGAAGCCGGCGCTGGTTATCGCCGATTTTCAAGGCTTTACTTCAGACATTCAGCATATCCAGCAACTCTCTTCGGTGATGAATGCCAGTAAAACTGTGCCTTTCATTTCGCTTCATTCCGATGAACGCCCTGAAATGTCAGCCTTTATGGATACCTTTCCTTTGTGGGCGTCGTTGTCTAAAACGGCCCCGCTGGACGTACTGGCCCAGACGATTAACGCCGCATTAGCCGCACAGGAAGTCAGTGAGCCAGGGCCTGCCGCGACGCCATTATTGACGCGCCAGGAGGAGAAGGTGTTGATGCTGTGGATGGATGGCACCAGCAACCACATCATTGCCAGCAAACTGAGGATTCATGGAAAAACGGTTTATACCTACAAGCGCAATATTCGCATGAAGTTGCACATGGATACCCGGTACTCGCCGTTTCTGTCACTGCCCTGAGCGGTAAACTGAGGGTACGGCGATTCGATATTCAGCACCGTACCGCCCAAAATTACGCCTGTGCTTTAGTTCTGTGCTTTAGTCGCCGCACCAGAAATCGCATTGCCGCCAGAGGAGATATCCTCACCGACGCCGCGAGTGGTATTACAGGCGGTTAATACAGATGAAAGCACCAGGACAGAAAAGATCGCTACACATGTTTTCTTAAGCATAATGTCTTCCTTTTTTAGGCAAAGTTATTTTGTACAGCTACATAAGCATAGCCAGGATCCCGGCGAGTGACGGAAAAGGAAGAATTTTTAGGAAAAGTAGAGGATCAGGAGGCGGCGTGCGAAATAGCATTACCCAGGTTTCTGATATCTTCCCCGACACCACGAGCGGTGTTGCAGCCGGAAAGCAGAGCGCTGGCAATCATTGTCATCAGGATAATTTTGAGTGTACGCGACATCTTCCATGACCCTTCTTTAGAATGGTAAGGCGCAGCAGACCGCTGCGCCCAGCATCCCGGAATGAATTACTTCACGCGAGAAACGTATTCACCAGAGCGAGTGTCAACTTTGATCACTTCGCCAGTCTGGACGAACAGTGGAACTTTAACCACAGCGCCGGTAGACAGCTTAGCTGGCTTGCCGCCGGTACCTGCGGTGTCACCCTTCAGACCTGGATCGGTTTCAACGATTTCCAGCTCAACGAAGTTTGGTGGGGTCACAGCGATAGGCTGGCCATTCCACAGGGTCACGATGCACTCCGCCTGATCGAGCAGCCATTTAGCGCTGTCACCGACAGCTTTCTCATCAGCAGAGAGCTGTTCGAAAGTAGAGTTGTTCATGAAGTGATAGAATTCACCGTCGTTGTACAGGTAGGTGAGGTTCATATCAACAACGTCTGCACCTTCAGCAGAGTCGGTGGATTTGAAGGTTTTCTCGATACGGGTACCGGTCAGCAGGCGGCGCAGCTTAACGCGTGCGAATGCCTGGCCTTTACCTGGTTTCACGAATTCACTGGCTTCAACCGCGTACGGTTCGCCATCCATCATGATTTTAAGACCGGCACGAAAATCGTTGCTATAGTAAGTCGCCATAAGGCCCTCTGAAATTGTTAACTGGTAGCTAAGCCACAAAATGGCGCATATTGTAACCCTAAACACCCCATCCAGAGAAGATTGGTTATTGCAACTTGCCGATGTAATCACCAGTCCTGATGAACTGCTACGTCTTTTAAATGTAGACGCTGACGAAAAACTCCTTGCCGGACGGGAAGCGAAGCGCCTGTTTGCGCTGCGTGTTCCCCGCGCTTTTGTTGCACGCATGGAAAAAGGCAACCCTGACGATCCGCTCTTAAAACAGGTGCTTACTGCGCAGGATGAGTTTGTCACCGCCCCCGGTTTTAGCACCGATCCCCTTGAAGAGCAGAACAGCGTGGTGCCCGGTTTGCTGCACAAGTACCGTAATCGCGCACTGTTGCTGGTTAAGGGCGGTTGCGCGGTAAATTGCCGGTACTGTTTCCGTCGCCACTTCCCCTATGCCGATAACCAGGGGAACAAGCGTAACTGGCAGACGGCGCTTGATTACATCGCCTCTCATCCGGAACTGGATGAGATCATCTTCTCCGGCGGCGACCCTTTGATGGCGAAGGATCACGAGCTGGACTGGTTAATTACACAGCTGGAAGCGATCCCGCACATTAAACGGCTACGCATTCATAGTCGTTTACCGATTGTTATCCCGGCACGTATTACCGATGAGCTGACTCACCGGCTGGGGCGTTCTACACTCCAGATCCTGTTAGTGAACCATATCAACCATGCCAACGAGATTGACGATGCGTTTCGGGATGCCATGTCCAGGTTGCGTCGGGCAGGCGTGACATTACTCAATCAAAGCGTTCTGCTGCGTGGCGTGAATAACAGTGCCGCGACGTTAGCCGATCTGAGTAATGCTCTGTTTGATGCCGGGGTGATGCCCTATTACATCCATGTGCTGGATAAAGTGCAGGGTGCTGCGCACTTTATGGTCGATGATGAGGAAGCGCGCGCCATAATGCGTGAATTGCTTACCCTGGTGTCAGGTTATATGGTGCCTAAACTGGCGCGTGAGATTGGCGGTGAACCGAGCAAGACGCCGCTGGATCTGGGATTAAAGCAGCATTAATTAAATTGCCTGTTTCACAGGAAGCAGGCAAATTCGATTTTAATTTTTGAGCTATGCCCGTCGTAATATAGATACATATTAATGTTAGTAGATTAGGTAAATATAAATACTACGAATAATTCTTGTTATTATAACAGAAAATACAGAAGATTATCTGTATGTTTTCTTATAAACTATTGTATTCAATTTCACTTTACTTTTGTTTAACATCATGCAGAATCCTCTGCCGGGACCGTCCACGCTAATAACAAGTGAAAATACATGGGAAATAGTTTGTATCGCAAGGAAGCGATTGAATATAAGAAAAATCACTGGAAAGGAAAAGCATTATTGTTGGCAGGAATGCCTGCATGGCTTATAAGCCTGCTGGCCTTTGCATTTTTAGTCATACTGATCTCAACGCTCACTTTTTGCAGCTATACCCAGCGTATTGACGTCCGCGGAGAAGTGATTACGCATCCTCATTCAATAAACGTTTACGCTCCCCAACAAGGATTTGTCGTTAAAAAGCATGTGGAAGCCGGAGACATTGTCGCTAAAGGCACACCGCTTTACGAACTGGATGTTTCACGTACGACGGTTATTGGCAATGTAACCGATGCGATGAATGCCGCCATCTCAGAAAAAATCCTTAATGCCGAAGAGATTATCAATAAGACCTTAATTAATAAAAAAGAGACGCTCGAAGCCCTTGATACCCAGGTTAAGCAATATGAGAGCTCGCTCAAAGAGACGAAAGTGATGCTTGCAAACGCTGGCACAGGCCTGAAAAAGATGAAGGATAACCTGTCCAGCTATGACTCCTATCTTAAGCAAGGGTTGATTACCAAAGATCAATATAACTACCAGCACTCTCTCTATTTCCAGCAACAGGGTACCTATCAATCCCTTATTAGCCAGAAAATGCATCTCGAATCGCAACTCACCCAATTAAAGAGTGATATTGTGATTAAAGCTGCCGATTTTGATAATCAGATCTCCAGTCAAAAAAACCAGATAAATGATTTCAAAAATCAAGCCGTGGAATCAAACGCCAACGGTAATGCGGTTATTAAAGCCACAGCAGCAGGCAAGATTGAATCTGTAGCCGTAACGGTGGGTCAGATGGTTGATAAAGGCAGCAGCCTTGCACAAATTAAACCCACCGGAAATATCGAGTATTATTTAATACTGTGGTTGCCTAATAACAGTATCCCCTACGTCAAACCCGGGGATACGGTTAATATTCGCTATGATGCATTTCCTTCCGATAAGTTTGGTCAGTTTCCGGGAGAAATTATGTCTATCTCCTCTGTACCCGCTTCTCGTCAGGAAATGGCTGAGTACACTAACGTTACAACAGGGGCCAATCAACAGGAGTTCGCGCTTTATAAAGCAATAGTAAAAATAAAACATACGAGCTTCATCTACAACGGAAAGAAACTTGAATTGTCCAATGGCTTAAAAGCACAGGCGATTGTTTTCCTTGAAGAGCGTCCGCTTTACATGTGGATGTTTACTCCATTTTATAAAATTGCCCAGAGCGTAAGTGGACCAATCAATGACTAAGGCCTTATTTAAAACGATTACAGAACAGCTGAACTTTTCTTTGCGAAATAAAACGCCCGTTATTTTGCAGGCAGAAGCGTCAGAATGCGGTATCGCATGCCTGGCAATGGTCGCCGGTTTTTATGGCCTGAATATCGATTTGTTTAATTTTCGCCAGCGCTTCGGCAGCCCCAGCCAGGGCACGACGCTGCTATCCTTAAGCCACACAGCAGAACGTGCAGGTCTGAAAAACCGTGCGCTTTCCCTCGATCTGGATGAAATTCGGCAACTGAAGTTACCCTGTATTCTCCACTGGGGAATGAATCACTTTGTCGTTTTGACGCAAGTAAAAAAATCGAGTTTCGTTGTTCACGATCCCGCGCTGGGCAAACGCGTCATCGGCATGCAGGAGATGTCCAACTATTTCACCGGCGTGGCCCTCGAACTGTGGCCCGATCACTCTTTCAGGCAAGAAAAAGCGAAAACGCAATTACGCTTGCTGGATTTGATGAGAAATATTGTTGGTCTCAAAAGCACCTTACTTAAGCTGTTTGCCTTTTCTGTAGTTATTGAAGCTATCGGTCTTTTATTACCAGTCGGTACACAGCTGGTTACCGACCATGTGATTATGGCACATGACCAGAGCTTATTATCCGTCATTTGTATTGGACTGGTATCCTTTACGTTATTTCGTACCTTCATTAGCATGTTGCGCGCGTGGACGTCGCTCACGCTAAACACCTTAACCAATATCCAGTGGAAAACGACGCTGTTTGATCACCTTACCAGCCTGCCGCTCTCATTTTTTGAAAAGCGGCATTTGGGGGATATCCAGTCTCGATTCTCCTCTCTGGACGTAATTCGCTCGACCTTTACGAACAGTATCGTCACCGGAGTTATTGATTCAATCATGACTATCGGCCTGCTCATCATGCTTACGCTATATGGTGGCTGGCTGGTATGGGTGGTGGTAGGTTTTACAGCCTGCTATGCCATTATGCGTTTAGGCACTTATCGTTTTTATCGCCGTGTTTCTGAAGAGCAGGTCATTAAAGGGGCGCGTTCAAGTTCCCATTTCATGGAATCCCTGTACGGCATCTCTACAATCAAAGCGCTTAATTTAAGAGAGAGACGCTCTAAATACTGGCTTAATATCAACGTAGATGTGAATCGCCACAGATAATCTAGACACTTCCGAGCCGCTGATAATATTGGTTTTCGTATTCAGTTGGTGGCATATGATCACTCGAACCATGCCGACGCTTACTGTTATAAAACATTTCGATGTAATCAAAAATATCACCGCGGGCTTCTTCTCGCGTTCCGTAGATCTTTTTCTTTATCCGTTCACGTTTCAGTAGCTGGAAAAAACTTTCTGCGACTGCGTTGTCATGACAGTTACCGCGACGGCTCATACTGCCCTCCAGCCCGTATGATTTCAGGAACGACTGCCACTCATAGCTTGTGTACTGACTGCCTTGATCAGAATGAACCAGCACCTGCTTTTGAGGATTACGTCGCCACACGGCCATCAGAAGTGCATTCAGGACAATATCCTTTGTCATCCGGGGCTGCATTGACCAGCCAATAACTTTGCGCGAGAACAGGTCAACAACCACAGCCAGATACAGCCAGCCTTCGTGAGTCCGGATGTAAGTGATGTCCGTTACCCAACGCTCATCCGGTGCTTCCGGGTTGAACTGCCGCTGGAGCCTGTTGGGCGTCACGATGCTGGTTTCACCCTTACGTGCCCGTGGGCTACGGTACCCGACCTGAGCCCTTATCCCGGCTCGCTTCATCAGTCGCCAGACACGGTTAACTCCGCACTGTTGTCCGGTATCCCGCAGGTCGAGGTGGATCTTGCGATAACCATAAACGCAACCCGACTCCAGCCAGAACTGCTTTATCAGCCCCGTCAGCCTCAGGTCAGCATGATGCCGCCGTGAATCCGGCTGCTGAAGCCAGGCGTAAAAACCACTCGGATGCACATCCAGCACCCGACAAAGCAGTCGGACAGGCCAGCAATGGGTGTTGTCACGGATAAAGGCGTACCTCAGTCGGACAGCTTTGCGAAGTACGCCGCGGCTTTTTTTAATATGTCCCGTTCGTCGGTAACCCGCTTCAGCTCTTTCTGGAGGCGTCGGATCTCGGCCTGAGCGTCTGACTGGACTTTATTGGTTGAGGAATCCGGGCCATATGCCTTTATCCAGGCATAAAGACTGTGGGTGGTGATACCGAGACGTGTTGCCACGCTGGAAACAGAATGGCCGCGATCAACAACCTGTTTTACCGCTTCAATTTTAAACTCTTCGGGATAACGCTTACCGCTCATGGGCACCTCTCTTTAAGTCATCTTAAATGACTCTGAGGTGTCTGTTAAACCCGTGGCGATTCAATGCCTGTAACGCTGGCATTAAGCAGACCCGGTTTGACATGATGTTTAGCGGCATTAATACGTTCATATCGACCATCGATCAGGTGGTTATTTTATGGCTGGGCGCCTTGATGGTCATCGATAATAATATGACTCTCGGTATGTTTATGGCGTTTAACGCCTATCGCGGCCAATTCTCTCAGCGAGCCTCAAGCCTCGTCGATCTCTTTATGCAGGTTCGCATGTTATCGTTACATAACGAGCGACTGTCAGAAATTGTCTTTAGCGAGCCGGAAGCGGAGATGCCCACCCGCCGCGTATTTGAAGAAAACACGGGCGTGAAACTTGAGATTAAAAATCTCAGCTATCAGTACGATCCTTTTTCACAACCTATATTTTCCCAGCTGGATCTCACCATCTCCCCCGGGGAGTCAGTCGCTTTAGTGGGCCCATCAGGTGTAGGCAAAACGACTTTACTGAAAGTGATGTGCGGTCTTCTTGCGCCGACAACGGGTGATGTCCTGGCTAACAATCTCGATATTAATAAGATTGGCCTGAATAACTATCGCCTGAGTACATCCTGTGTGTTGCAGGAGGATCGCCTGTTTTCTGGCTCTATAGCTGAAAACATCAGCTGCTTTGAAGACAATGCAGATCAAGCATTTATTGAGCAATGCGCCCGTAACAGCAATATCCACAATGAAATCATGAAAATGCCGATGGGTTATGAAACGATAATCGGTGAGTTAGGATTAGGGATTTCTGGTGGGCAGAAGCAACGCATACTGATTGCCCGGGCGCTTTATCGCAAGCCAAGTATCTTATTTATGGATGAGGCGACAAGTCACCTCGACCTTGATAATGAATCATACATTAACCAGGCGATCTCGAATCTAAGCATTACACGCGTGATTGTTGCACATCGTCCTTCAACGATTGCCTCTGCAGATCGGGTTATCGATTTATCTACCCATAAAACGACCTTCCAGTCCGTTTAATCACTCAAAGGGAAAACGCCAAAATGGAAATCAAAGGCATAAATACTGTACCAATCAAACAGGGTGAACGCCTGTCCGTTATGACCTTAAAGGTAAGGGATAACACTGACAACGAGCATATACTCTTCATGCAAATGTCTACCCTCGTTGATTTCCTTACCATTCTTAATAACCGTATGCATAAGGTTTCTCAGCGCATAAAAGAACGAGGGGAGAGTTACAAAGCAGGGTTGATGGCTACTATTGAATCGTTGACTAAAAACATCCCTCAAATTACTGCGCAAGAGGTTATGCAACCCGATACCGGTAAACTGGTCATGTCTATGGCACCCAAATTTGCCGATGAAGGATTCACGCTAATTATGTCACTCAATAATCAGCATGTTGTTACTCTCGATATTGGTGACTTAGAGGCTGAATTTATTATGATGGCGATCGTCAAAGCGATTGAAGCCTCTAATGATAAAGAAGCGTTCCAGATGATGGGATCGATTCTGGATTTCATCCTGCTTTATAACGTTGACTTAGCGAATGTCGAAAATTTGCGCTATCTCGAGATTAAGCACGAGCCGTGGAAAGAGAGCCTTTTTGCGCATCATCTGGCGGTCTTGTATTGCTTTAATACCGAAAACGGAAAGAAAATCCTTGCCGGCACGGTAATTAAATCCAATGCTCAGCCGAACACGCCGGAAGCTGACAACATTATTCAGCGAGTGGCCTTTTTAACCCCGTCGATTAAAGAGATTCAGGGGAAATATACCCTGTGTCAGACCTTTAGCAGAATTATTCCATCACAGCCTGAAAAAACCCTGGCGAAAGCAAACTGCCTTAAAGCGCTTCAGAACTTCTGTCTTGAGACGCAGGGAACACTGTCTCAGTAAGTTGCGTCGGGCTGAAAAACAGGTTCCATTAACGGCTTGTACGGGTTGCCCTCTCCCGATGGAGAGGGATAATCCGACGATGAATCAGTTCGGGCACTTATAAACCTGGCCCTGCATTTCGCTGGCGGTCGGGACAAAACTCGACAGCAAGCCCTGGGTTGGGCTGCTCACGCCATAAATCACGTTCCCGCCCATCTCCGCTGCATGATTACGCAGAGCGTTTGCCGCGCCGCGCATTGAACCGCCCTCTTCGCCATGCTGCCCAGAAAGCCAGTTACTTTGTTTACCGGTTGCGGTACCGACCAGCTGACATTCACTGCCCGGCTTATCTTCTACAAAGCGAACGCTCTGCCCACCAGAAGAGAGTTCGTTACCGGAACTACAACCCGCCAGCAGCAACGCTGCCGCTACGATCCCTGCACCCACTTTAACGCGCATGTTATTCCTCGTTTTCAATAAGCTGGGCACGTGCTGCCCGCGTCTAAACCTTATACCTAAAAGATGACCAAAAGAAAAACCCCCGATCATTTCTGACCGGGGGTTTATTCATTTCTGCGAGGTGCAGAACAACATGATTACATCATGCCGCCCATACCACCCATGCCGCCCATACCACCAGCGGCACCTAAATCAGGCGCATCGCCTTTTGGCAGGTCAGTGACCATGCACTCGGTGGTGATCATCAGGCCAGCAACAGAGGCCGCGTACTGCAGAGCAGAACGGGTCACTTTAGTTGGGTCCAGGATACCGAAGTCGATCATGTTACCGTACTCTTCGGTAGCGGCGTTGTAACCGTAGTTACCTTCGCCCGCTTTCACCATGTTCGCCACAACAGACGGCTCTTCACCGGCGTTGGAAACGATCTGACGCAGTGGCGCTTCCATTGCGCGCAGCGCAACTTTGATACCCACGTTCTGGTCTTCGTTCTGAGCGGTCAGGCCAGCCAGTTTCGCTGCAACGCGAACCAGAGCAACACCACCACCGGCAACCACGCCTTCTTCTACCGCAGCACGGGTCGCGTGCAGGGCATCGTCAACGCGGGCTTTCTTCTCTTTCATCTCAACTTCGGTAGCGGCACCGACTTTGATAACGGCTACGCCGCCTGCCAGTTTAGCAACGCGCTCCTGCAGTTTTTCACGGTCGTAGTCAGAGGTCGCTTCTTCGATCTGCTTACGGATCTGAGCAACACGGCCCTGGATAGCATCTTCTTCACCCACGCCATCGATGATGGTGGTGGTGTCTTTGTTGATAACAACGCGTTTCGCCTGACCCAGGTCTTCCAGCGTCGCTTTTTCCAGCTCCATACCGATCTCTTCAGAGATGACGGTACCGCCAGTCAGGGTAGCGATATCCTGCAGCATCGCTTTACGGCGATCGCCGAAGCCAGGTGCTTTAACCGCAGCCACTTTCACGATGCCACGCATGGTGTTAACCACCAGCGTTGCCAGCGCTTCGCCTTCAACGTCTTCAGCGATGATAACCAGCGGCTTGCCTGCTTTCGCAACGGCTTCCAGAACTGGCAGCATTTCGCGGATGTTGGAGATTTTCTTGTCAGCCAGCAGGATGAACGGGCTTTCCAGCTCAACAGCGCCAGTTTCTGGCTTGTTGATGAAGTATGGAGAGAGGTAACCGCGGTCGAACTGCATACCTTCAACCACGTCCAGTTCGTCTTCCAGACCGGTACCGTCTTCAACGGTGATCACGCCTTCTTTACCGACTTTATCCATCGCTTCAGCGATCAGTTTACCTACGGTTTCGTCGGAGTTAGCGGAGATGGTACCAACCTGAGCAATAGCTTTAGAGTCAGAGCACGGTACGGACAGCGCTTTCAGCTCTTCAACAGCGGACGCGACAGCTTTGTCGATACCACGTTTCAGATCCATCGGGTTCATACCCGCAGCAACGGCTTTCAGACCTTCAGTGATGATAGCCTGCGCCAGTACAGTTGCGGTGGTGGTGCCGTCGCCTGCAGCGTCGTTCGCTTTAGAGGCAACTTCTTTCACCATCTGGGCACCCATGTTTTCGAACTTGTCTTCCAGCTCGATCTCACGCGCTACGGAAACACCATCTTTGGTGATGGTTGGTGCGCCGAAGGATTTGTCCAGAACCACGTTACGGCCTTTCGGGCCCAGGGTCACTTTAACTGCGTCTGCCAGTACGTTTACGCCGCGCAGCATTTTCACACGAGCGTCGTTACCGAATTTTACGTCTTTAGCTGCCATTTTAATCTTTCCCTTAAATTCGTATGTTCAGTGTCGTTCGCGGATTACGCTTCAACAATTGCCAGAATGTCGCTTTCGGACATGATCAGCACTTCTTCATTGTCGATCTTCTCGGATTTCACACCGTAGCCATCGTTGAAAATGACGATGTCACCAACTTTAACGTCCAGCGGCTGCACATTTCCGTTTTCCAGAATGCGACCTTTACCGACAGCGATGATTTCGCCACGCGTTGATTTTGCTGCTGCAGAACCGGTCAGAACGATGCCGCCCGCAGATTTGGTTTCAACTTCTTTACGTTTGACGATCACACGATCATGTAACGGACGAATACTCATTGATAGCTCTCCTTTGAGAAAGTCATTATCAGTTATGGGTGACGCCGGGCCGTAAGCGGTTTTCCGGCTAGTGCCCTGAGAGATGGGGATGGGGTTTTACCCCTTCAAGGGGTAGTCGAAAAAAAATTTGTGAAAGTGTTACCATCGCCTCTCTTTTGATGGCGGCAGGACAATGGAATGAGTGGACTCAAACAGGAGCTGGGACTCGCACAGGGTGTTGGCTTACTTTCAACCTCTTTATTAGGCACGGGGGTGTTTGCCGTACCGGCGCTGGCGGCCCTGGTGGCGGGTGATAACAGTCTGTGGGCCTGGCCGGTGCTTATTGTACTGGTCTTCCCGGTGGCGATTGTCTTTGCCCTTCTCGGGCGACACTTCCCGAGCGCCGGTGGCGTGGCGCACTTTGTCGGTATGGCATTTGGCCCGCGTCTGGAGCGTGTCACCGGCTGGCTATTCCTCTCGGTGATCCCCGTGGGGCTGCCTGCCGCCCTGCATATTGCGACGGGGTTTGGCCAGGCGCTGTTTGGCTGGCATGACGCGCAGCTCTTGCTGGCTGAACTGGGTACGTTGGCCATCGTCTGGTGGGTCGGTTCACGCGGCGCCAGTTCCAGCGCCAATCTGCAAACCCTGGTGGCAGTGCTGATTGTGGCGCTGATTGCCGCTATCTGGTGGGCAGGGGATCTTGAGGTGACACAGATCCCCTTCCCTGCCTTAACCGATATCGATCATTCGCAGCTCTTCGCAGCCCTTTCCGTTATGTTCTGGTGTTTTGTCGGCCTTGAAGCCTTTGCGCACCTGGCCTCCGAGTTTAAACAGCCGGAACGTGATTTCCCGCGGGCGCTGATGATAGGGCTGCTGCTGGCAGGTACGGTCTACTGGGCCTGTACGGTGCTGGTGCTTCATTTCACTGCCTATGGTGCCGATATGGCTGCGGCGGCCTCGCTTCCCGCCATCGTGGTCCAGCTATTTGGCGTAAAAGCGCTGTGGGTTGCCTGCGTGATTGGTTACCTCGCCTGCTTCGCCAGTCTGAATATCTACATCCAGAGCTTTGCGCGGCTGGTGTGGTCCCAGGCGCTGTACAAACCCGAAAGCCCCCTCGCCCGCCTGTCCAGACGCCAGCTACCGCTCAACGCCCTGAACGCGGTGCTGGGCTGCTGTGTGATAAGCACCCTGGCAATCTACTGGCTGGATATCAACCTTGACGCGCTTATCGTCTATGCCAACGGCATCTTCATCATGATCTATCTGCTGTGCATGCTGGCGGGATGTCGCCTGCTGAAAGGACGCTATAAAGCGCTGGCGATAATCGGTGGGGTACTCTGCTTACTGCTGCTGGCGATGGTGGGATGGAAAAGTCTCTACGCCATTGTGATGCTGGCGGGATTGTGGCTCTTTTTACCGAAACGGAGTGCGGTGTAAACGCCGGATGGCGCTTCGCTTATCCGGCCTACGAAATCGTAGGCCCGTGCAAGCGCAGCGCCGCCGGGCAACTGACATCAACGGTCGTCTTTATGATCCAGACGGTCGCGCTGATCATCCTTACGGTGATACTCCCCGTCAAAGGTCTCGCCACCGCCCGTTCCGGCGCTAAACCCGCCGCCCGGCATCCGGTTAAAACGCAGATGCGGCAGTAGCTTCAGGGTCAGATGTTTCTGCACAGGCGGTAACAGCAGCAGCAGCCCCAGGAAATCGGTAAAGAATCCCGGAAGCAACAGCAGCAGGCCGGCGATAATCAGCGACACGCTTTTGACCATCTCCGCTGCCGGACTCTCCCCGGCGGCCATCTTCTGCTGCATTAACAGGAAATTTTTGAAACCCTGGTTGCGCACCAGTGACATGCCAATCACCGATGTAAAAATGACCAGAATCAGGGTCAGCAGGACGCCAAACACGTGGGCGACCTGAATAAAAATAGAAATCTCTATATAAACATAAAGAAAGATTGCAGCTAACGGTATCCAGCGCACTGGCTTCTCCTGTGTGGCAGACGCCGTTACGGCCCCTGTCGGTAACAATTTGCGATTCGCGTCTGTCAGAAATGGAGGCGTTTAGTCAAAATTCAATCGGTTTGCACGGATATTTTTTCTGGAAATATTAAAGCGGTGATTCATTTCACAGATTGATAAATATCATGTCGCTGGGTCCATAATAAGTGATCCAGGTTACGGCAATTCACTATCATCAGCATATCATTCCGGGTATCTGGTCGATTCAGGGGATAATCGTCGGTCAGAAAATAGACATAACCACATATGTACTGTGTGTTTAGTACATCAATCGGCAGCTTGAAAAGAAGGTTCACATGTTAAACAACATTCGTATCGAAGAAGATTTGTTGGGTACCAGGGAAGTTCCAGCGGATGCCTATTATGGTATTCACACTCTGAGAGCGATTGAAAACTTCTACATCAGCAACAGCAAAATCAGTGACACCCCTGAGTTTGTGCGTGGCATGGTGATGGTGAAGAAAGCGGCAGCCATGGCAAACAAAGAGCTGCAAACCATTCCAAAAAGCATCGCCAATACCATCATCGCCGCCTGCGATGAAGTGCTGAACAACGGCAAGTGCATGGATCAATTCCCGGTAGACGTCTATCAGGGCGGCGCGGGCACGTCAGTGAACATGAATACCAATGAGGTGCTGGCAAACATCGGTCTCGAGCTGATGGGCCACCAGAAAGGTGAGTACCAGTACCTGAACCCGAACGATCACGTCAATAAATGCCAGTCTACCAACGACGCCTATCCGACCGGTTTCCGTATCGCCGTATACGCTTCCATCGTGAAGCTGGTTGATGCCATTAACCAGCTGGGCGAAGGTTTCCAGAACAAGGCCGTCGAATTCCAGGACATCCTGAAAATGGGTCGTACCCAGCTGCAGGATGCAGTGCCAATGACTCTCGGTCAGGAGTTCCACGCATTTAACGTGCTGCTGAATGAAGAGACCAAAAACCTGATGCGCACCTCTGAGCTGCTGCTTGAGGTGAACCTGGGTGCAACGGCGATTGGTACGCGTCTGAATACCCCGGACGGCTATCAGCAGCTGGCGGTGCAGAAGCTGGCCGAAGTCTCCAACCTGGCGGTGGTGCCAGCAGAAGACCTGATTGAAGCCACCTCCGACTGCGGCGCCTACGTGATGGTGCACAGTGCGCTGAAACGCCTGGCGGTGAAACTCTCCAAGATCTGTAATGACCTGCGCCTGCTCTCTTCCGGGCCACGTGCCGGTCTGAACGAAATCAACCTGCCGGAATTGCAGGCGGGCTCCTCCATCATGCCAGCCAAAGTGAACCCGGTGGTGCCAGAGGTGGTTAACCAGGTGTGCTTCAAAGTCATCGGCAACGACATTACCGTTACCATGGCTTCCGAGGCGGGTCAGCTGCAGCTGAACGTGATGGAACCTGTGATTGGCCAGGCGATGTTTGAATCCATTCATATCCTGACCAACGCCTGCTACAACCTGCTGGAAAAATGCATCAACGGCATCACCGCCAACAAAGCGGTATGTGAAAGCTACGTCTATAACTCCATCGGGATCGTCACTTACCTCAACCCGTTCATCGGTCATCACAACGGCGACATCGTCGGTAAGATCTGTGCGGAAACCGGTAAGAGCGTACGAGAGGTCGTACTTGAGCGTGGCTTGCTGACAGAAGCCGAGCTGGATGATATCTTCTCCGCGCAAAACTTAATGCACCCGGCCTATAAAGCAAAAAGATATACGGATGAAAGTGAACAATAACAGTTCAGGTTAAACTTCATGAAGGCACGTCAGATGACGTGCCTTTTTTCTTTTTAGGCGTTACCAAAACACAACAATTTAATATCAACTTGTTAATAAGCAAGGTAGGAACTTATGTTCGGAGCAGAACTCGTCATCGTCCTGTTGGCGATATACTTAGGCGCAAGACTCGGGGGGATCGGCATCGGTTTCGCCGGGGGTCTCGGCGTGCTTGTCCTCACTCTCTTTCTCCAGATTAAACCCGGTGCTATCCCGTTTGACGTTATTGAAATCATCATGGCGGTTATCGCCGCTATCGCAGCCATGCAGGTTGCAGGCGGTATGGACTATCTGGTGAGTCTGGCGGAGCGTATGCTGCGCCGTCATCCAAAATACATTACCTTCCTTGCTCCGCTGGTCACCTGGTTTATGACCATTCTGGCCGGTACCGGCCATACTGCATTCTCCACCCTGCCGGTGATAACCGAAGTGGCGAAAGAGCAGGGCATCCGCCCCTCCCGTCCGCTCTCTATCGCCGTTGTCGCATCGCAGATTGCCATCACCGCCTCGCCCATCTCGGCGGCAGTGGTGTTCTTTGCCGGTATCCTTGAGCCGCTGGGCGTGAGCTACCTGACGCTGCTGGCGATCTGTATTCCGGTGACCCTGATTGCCGTGATGATCACCGCGGTGTTCTGTAACTTCCTCGGCGCCGAGCTGAAAGACGATCCGGTCTATCAGGAGCGTCTGGCAAAAGGCGAAGTGAAGCTGCGCGGCAGCCAGGCGTTTATCCTGAAGCCACACGCTAAGCGCTCCGTGCTGCTGTTCCTGATCGGCATTGTCGCGGTGATGTTCTACGCCACCGCCATCAGCGATACCGTTGGGTTGATCAAGAACCCGGTCCTGCCGCGTAACGAAGCGATCGTGGTGTTTATGCTGACCATCGCCACGCTGATTAGCATCACCTGTAAAATCGACACCAGCGAAGTGCTCAACGCCAGCACCTTCAAATCCGGTATGAGCGCCTGCGTGTGTGTGTTGGGCGTGGCCTGGCTGGGCGATACCTTTGTAAAAGCGCACATCACCGATATCCAGACCGTGGCGGGCGACCTGCTGCATAATTATCCGTGGTTGCTGGCGGTGGTGTTGTTCTTTGCCGCGACCCTGCTCTACTCTCAGGCGGCCACCACCAAGGCGCTGATGCCTGCGGCACTGATGCTGGGCGTCTCACCGCTCACCGCCATTGCCTCTTTTGCTGCCGTCTCCGCGCTGTTTGTGCTGCCAACCTACCCGACCCTGCTGGCCGCGGTCGAGATGGATGACACTGGCTCAACCCGCATCGGTAAATACGTCTTCAACCACGCCTTCCTGATCCCGGGCGTGATCGCCATTACCCTGTGCGTGATCCTCGGCTTCATCATCGGTGGGATTGTGCTGTAAATTCTTTTTGGTTGTAAAAAGAGTTAAAGTCGGGCCGCTTAGCGGCCCGATTCATTAATGAGCAGCGTCCCGTCGTGGTATAGTGATTTTTTTGCGATAACGAGGTCGACCTGTGAACACGCCTGACACTGTTGTTGTACTCTGTACCGCCCCCGATGAAGCGACCGCTCAGGATTTGGCTGCCAAAGTCCTGGCAGATAAGCTCGCCGCCTGCGTGACCATCCTCCCCGGCGCCACCTCCCTTTACTACTGGGAAGGCAAACTGGAACAGGAGTATGAAGTGCAGATGCTGCTCAAATCGAGCGTGGCGAAACAGCAAGCGCTCCTCGACTGCCTCAAATCGCATCACCCTTACCAGACTCCGGAGCTGCTGGTGCTGCCAGTGCTCCACGGCGATAACGACTATCTCTCATGGCTCAACGCTTCCTTACGCTAATCCTGCTGCTGTGCAGCACATCCGTCTTTGCCGGGTTGTTTAATGCACCCGGCCGCTCGAACTTCACCCCTGCCGATCAGGCTTTCATCTTCGATTTTCAGCAAAACCAGCATGAACTAAATCTCAACTGGAATGTGAAGGAGGGCTATTACCTCTATCGCAAGCAGATCAGCATCACGCCCGCTCAGGCGCAGGTCGGCAAACTCCAGCTGCCTGCGGGCGTCGCCCACGAAGATGAATTCTACGGCAAAAGCGAAATCTACCGGGGCCAGCTGTCAGTTCCCGTGACGGTGGATCAGGCCGCTAAAGGCGCCACCCTGACGGTCACTTATCAGGGCTGTGCCGACGCCGGGCTATGCTATCCGCCAGAGACGAAAGTGGTGCCGCTGAGCGAAGTCAAAGCGGCTGCTGCACCTCTTCCCGTCTCTCCTGAGAAGAGGGAAACGGCCCCAGAAAAAACCGGCAGTGAACTGCCCTTCTCCGCCCTCTGGGCCTTGCTGATCGGCATTGGCATCGCCTTCACGCCGTGTGTGCTGCCCATGTACCCGCTCATCTCCGGCATCGTGCTCGGCGGTAAGCAGCGCCTCTCTACCACCCGCGCGCTGTTGCTGGCGTTTATCTACGTGCAGGGGATGGCGCTCACCTATACCGCCCTCGGTCTGGTGGTCGCGGCGGCCGGGCTCCAGTTTCAGGCGGCGCTCCAGCATCCATGGGTGCTTATTGGGCTTTCGATCGTCTTTGTCCTTCTGGCGCTTTCAATGTTTGGTCTCTTCAGCCTGCAGTTGCCTTCCTCCCTGCAAACCCGCTTAACGCTGATGAGCAACCGTCAGCAGGGCGGCTCCGTGGGGGGCGTGTTTGCCATGGGCGCCATCGCCGGGCTGATCTGCTCGCCCTGCACCACGGCGCCACTCAGCGCGATCCTGCTCTACATCGCCCAGAGCGGCAATATGTGGCTCGGCGGCGGCACGCTCTATCTCTACGCCCTGGGAATGGGTCTGCCGCTGATTCTGGTGACGGTATTCGGTAACCGTCTGCTGCCGAAAAGCGGCCCGTGGATGGAGACGGTCAAAACCGCGTTTGGCTTTGTCATCCTGGCCCTGCCGGTCTTCCTGCTCGAGCGCGTGATCGGTGATGTCTGGGGCCTGCGTCTGTGGGCGATGCTGGGCGTGGCCTTCTTTAGCTGGGCCTTTATCAGCAGCCTCAGTGCCCGCAAGCCCTGGGTCCGCATTGTGCAAATCCTGCTGCTGGCCGCCGCGCTGGTCAGCGTGCGTCCGCTACAGGACTGGGCATTTGGCGCACCGGCCGCGCAAAACCAGGCCCACCTGAATTTTATGCCGGTTAAGAACGTCAATGACTTACATCGCGCGCTGGCTCAGGCGCAAGGTAAACCGGTGATGCTTGACCTCTACGCCGACTGGTGCGTCGCCTGCAAGGAGTTTGAAAAATACACCTTCAGCGACCCGCAGGTGCAAAATGCTCTCAACGATACCGTTCTTTTGCAGGCTAACGTCACGGCAAACGGTCCAGAGGACAAAGCCCTGCTGAAGGCGCTGAATGTACTCGGTCTGCCCACCATCCTGTTTTTCAACGCTCAGGGTGAGGAGCAGCTCGCTCAACGGGTAACCGGCTTTATGAATGCCGCCGCGTTCAGTGCGCATTTGCGCAATCGCCAACCGTAAACGACACTTTAAGCGGGAAAGTACGAAAGTAGACGGAGGAATAAACCGTGCAACGTGAAGATGTTCTGGGCGCAACCCTGCAGTTGCTTGAAATACAAGGGATAGCCAGCACCTCGCTGGAGATGGTTGCTGAACGTGTTAATTATCCTCTGGATGAACTACGTCGTTTCTGGCCCGATAAAGAGGCGCTGCTGTACGATGCCCTGCGCTACCTGAGCCAGCAGGTGGATACCTGGCGCAGGCAACTGATGCTTAACACCGAGCTCTCGGCGGAGCAAAAACTCATGGCGCGCTATTCCGCGCTCACCGAATGCGTGCGTAATCACCGCTATCCGGGCTGCCTGTTTATTGCCGCCTGTACCTTTTACCCGGATCCCGACCATCCGATCCATCAACTGGCCGATCAGCAAAAACGCGCCTCTCATGACTTTACGCATGAATTGCTGACCACCCTTGAAGTAGACGACCCGGCGATGGTGGCGAAGCAGATGGATCTGATCATAGAGGGCTGTCTTAGCCGGATGCTGGTGAATCGAAGCCAGGCCGATGTCGATACTGCCCAGCGGCTGGCGGAAGATATTCTGCATTTCGCGCAATGTCGCAAAGGTGGGGCGCTGACTTAAGCCAGCATCCCCGCCCAGGCAGAAATAAAGAGACAGAGCGCCATCAGGCGCTGAAAACGCACCATGGCGGCAGGGGTGCGAAACAGCCTGTTTACCGCCTGCCCCAGCCATGCCCAGCCCAGCAGGCAGGCCACCGAAATCAGTAAAAACCAGAGCGCCATCAGCGCGATCTCCCGCAATGCCCCCTCTCCCGCCGGTGCAAACAGGCTGACAACCGCCAGCGCCATCATCCAGGTTTTGGGATTGATAATCTGCAATAGCGCCGCGGCACGCGCGGTGAAGCGGGTATAGGTATCCCCGGATAAATTTGCCGCAGGCGCGCAAAAAAGCTGCCAGCTCATCCAGCTTAACCACAACACCCCGGCCCAGCTCATCACCTGGCGCACCAGCGGATACTGCCGCAGCATCTCGCCCGCTCCGGCTCCCGAAATCAGCACAATGGCGCTGGCTGCCGCGCAGGCACTCACCAGCGCAGGCAGGGTCGCCTTCACGCCGTAATGCTGGCTGTTGGTCAGAATCAGGATATTGGTGGGGCCTGGGGTTATCGAGGCGACAAAAGCAAACAACAGAAACGGCAACATATTCACAGGTAGCTCCTTTTTATAAGAGCCCTGACATTGCCGTTATTTTCTGGAAACGTCTGGAAGGTTTGTGCACAACCTCCGGTAGTGGGCTGGCGTAATGCGATAGGCGCGCTGGAACCAGCGCCCGAGATGGCTTTGATCGGCAAAGCCCAGCGCTGCCGCTACATCGACGGGCTGATCCCCGCGGGCCAGAAACTGCCGCGCTTTTGCCAGCCGCAGCTGAATCAGCCACGCATGAGGGGCCAGGTGAAACTCACGCTTAAAGCAGCGGGTGAGCGTGAAGCGATCGGTGCCGGTCTCCCGGGCCAGATCGGAGAGGCCAATATTGTCGCCCAGGTGGGCATAGAGATAGTCCCGCGCCCGGTGCGCCACCGCCGCGCTCTGCAACTGTGAGGGCAATTTTCTGCGCCAGTGGCAATGGGAGGTCAGTTGAGAGAGCAGATTATCCATCGTGCTTTGCTGGACGATCTTCATCTCGTCAGTGTGCAGCGTCGCAAAGGTGTCGCCAATGGTCCGTACCAGTTGCGGCTCGCGGGTCAGGGTCTGCGTGAAATGCAGCGAATAGCTGCCGGGCGTCGAGTCATACAGGCCATGCAGGGTCTGGGTCAACCAGCGCTCATCAAGATAGAACGTCAGATAGGTGAAGCCCCCCGCGACAGGGGCATCACCGTCGTGGATCTCACCCGGCTCAAGCAGGAACGCATCACCCGGATGGCTACGATGACGTTCACGACGGCAATGAAACTGCTGGGTACCGCTGAGGGTGATGCCAACCAGATAACTGTCGTGCCAGTGAGGATCAAAGGCATGCCCTTCAAAGTGCGCCTTGATCGTTTCTATTCCCGTATCTGCATGCTGTCGCAGCTCAAGCCAGTCTTTCACCGTCGCGCCCCCTTTTTGGCGGTCAGCATTGCCCGAGAGGACCTTTCTGTCTGGAAGATTTGTGCAAAATCGACGCGTAAACCGACAGATTGCCGCAAACTTAAGCAGTTGAACAGCGATTCCCGAAATAAGGTTGACGATTGTACGTGATTACGGTTTAATGCGCCTCGTTGCCCGGATAGCTCAGTCGGTAGAGCAGGGGATTGAAAATCCCCGTGTCCTTGGTTCGATTCCGAGTCCGGGCACCACTATTTAAAGAACCCGCCCAAAAGGCGGGTTTTTGCTTTCTGAGAGCCGGACTCTTCATCGAACGATGTTCGATTATTCGCCGCAAGCGGCTCACCCCTCCGGGGCCAGCGCGACAAGCGCGCTGTTCAACGCCTGCGGCGTTAGTCCGAGTCCGGGCACCACTATTTAAAGAACCCGCCCAAAAGGCGGGTTTTTGCTTTTCAGGGTTCTGTCAGCTCCCCCTCCTTCAAGCCTGCTTATCGCCTATTGCATCTCTCACGTAACGTATCTCTGCGTACCGCAGACAGCGGTTCACCCCACTGACATTTTTGGTACAACATCGCTTAAAAAGGGCCTCATAACGCGACTCAGGGCGCCAGACATGCATCAGTTAAAAGATCGACTGCTGGTACATGCGCGATCCTGTTGAAAAGGGGAAATAAACGAAGGAAGAAATACATTCAGGCCGATAAGCGCAGCGTCGTTCGGCGTGCTGCGGCGCAGAAACGCAAAAAGCCCGTCCTTGCGGACGGGCTCTCGGCTTTAATTGATGCCTGGCAGTTCCCTACTCTCGCATGGGGAGACCCCACACTACCATCGGCGCTACGGCGTTTCACTTCTGAGTTCGGCATGGGGTCAGGTGGGACCACCGCGCTACAGCCGCCAGGCAAATTCTGTAATCTGTATCAGCTGAAAATCTTCTCAAATCCACCGAAACAGCTTCGGCGTTGTAAGGTTAAGCCTCACGGTTCATTAGTACCGGTTAGCTCAACGCATCGCTGCGCTTACACACCCGGCCTATCAACGTCGTCGTCTTCAACGTTCCTTCAGGACTCTCAAGGAGTCAGGGAGAACTCATCTCGGGGCAAGTTTCGTGCTTAGATGCTTTCAGCACTTATCTCTTCCGCATTTAGCTACCGGGCAGTGCCATTGGCATGACAACCCGAACACCAGTGATGCGTCCACTCCGGTCCTCTCGTACTAGGAGCAGCTCCCCTCAATTCTCCAGCGCCCACGGCAGATAGGGACCGAACTGTCTCACGACGTTCTAAACCCAGCTCGCGTACCACTTTAAATGGCGAACAGCCATACCCTTGGGACCTACTTCAGCCCCAGGATGTGATGAGCCGACATCGAGGTGCCAAACACCGCCGTCGATATGAACTCTTGGGCGGTATCAGCCTGTTATCCCCGGAGTACCTTTTATCCGTTGAGCGATGGCCCTTCCATTCAGAACCACCGGATCACTATGACCTGCTTTCGCACCTGCTCGAGCCGTCACTCTCGCAGTCAAGCCAGCTTATGCCATTGCACTAACCTCCTGATGTCCGACCAGGATTAGCTGACCTTCGTGCTCCTCCGTTACTCTTTAGGAGGAGACCGCCCCAGTCAAACTACCCACCAGACACTGTCCGCAACCCGGATTACGGGTCCACGTTAGAACACCAGCCATTAAAGGGTGGTATTTCAAGGACGGCTCCATGCAGACTGGCGTCCACACTTCAAAGCCTCCCACCTATCCTACACATCAAGGACCAGTGTTCAGTGTCAAGCTATAGTAAAGGTTCACGGGGTCTTTCCGTCTTGCCGCGGGTACACTGCATCTTCACAGCGATTTCAATTTCACTGAGTCTCGGGTGGAGACAGCCTGGCCATCATTACGCCATTCGTGCAGGTCGGAACTTACCCGACAAGGAATTTCGCTACCTTAGGACCGTTATAGTTACGGCCGCCGTTTACCGGGGCTTCGATCAAGAGCTTCGCGTTACCGCTAACCCCATCAATTAACCTTCCGGCACCGGGCAGGCGTCACACCGTATACGTCCACTTTCGTGTTTGCACAGTGCTGTGTTTTTAATAAACAGTTGCAGCCAGCTGGTATCTTCGACTGATTTCAGCTCCACCCGCAGGGGCTTCACCTACATATCAGCGTGCCTTCTCCCGAAGTTACGGCACCATTTTGCCTAGTTCCTTCACCCGAGTTCTCTCAAGCGCCTTGGTATTCTCTACCTGACCACCTGTGTCGGTTTGGGGTACGATTTGATGTTACCTGATGCTTAGAGGCTTTTCCTGGAAGCAGGGCATTTGTTGCTTCAGCACCGTAGTGCCTCGTCATCACACCTCAGCGTTAAAAAGGTACCGGATTTACCTGGAACCTCCGCCTACATGCTTAAACCGGGACAACCGTCGCCCGGCCAACATAGCCTTCTCCGTCCCCCCTTCGCAGTAACACCGAGTACAGGAATATTAACCTGTTTCCCATCGACTACGCCTTTCGGCCTCGCCTTAGGGGTCGACTCACCCTGCCCCGATTAACGTTGGACAGGAACCCTTGGTCTTCCGGCGAGCGGGCTTTTCACCCGCTTTATCGTTACTTATGTCAGCATTCGCACTTCTGATACCTCCAGCATGCCTCACGGCACACCTTCGCAGGCTTACAGAACGCTCCCCTACCCAACAACACATAGTGTCGCTGCCGCAGCTTCGGTGCATGGTTTAGCCCCGTTACATCTTCCGCGCAGGCCGACTCGACCAGTGAGCTATTACGCTTTCTTTAAATGATGGCTGCTTCTAAGCCAACATCCTGGCTGTCTGTGCCTTCCCACATCGTTTCCCACTTAACCATGACTTTGGGACCTTAGCTGGCGGTCTGGGTTGTTTCCCTCTTCACGACGGACGTTAGCACCCGCCGTGTGTCTCCCGTGATAACATTCTCCGGTATTCGCAGTTTGCATCGGGTTGGTAAGCCGGGATGGCCCCCTAGCCGAAACAGTGCTCTACCCCGGAGATGAATTCACGAGGCGCTACCTAAATAGCTTTCGGGGAGAACCAGCTATCTCCCGGTTTGATTGGCCTTTCACCCCAGCCACAGGTCATCCGCTAATTTTTCAACATTAGTCGGTTCGGTCCTCCAGTTAGTGTTACCCAACCTTCAACCTGCCCATGGCTAGATCACCGGGTTTCGGGTCTATACCCTGCAACTTAACGCCCAGTTAAGACTCGGTTTCCCTTCGGCTCCCCTATACGGTTAACCTTGCTACAGAATATAAGTCGCTGACCCATTATACAAAAGGTACGCAGTCACACCGAAGGTGCTCCCACTGCTTGTACGTACACGGTTTCAGGTTCTTTTTCACTCCCTCGCCGGGGTTCTTTTCGCCTTTCCCTCACGGTACTGGTTCACTATCGGTCAGTCAGGAGTATTTAGCCTTGGAGGATGGTCCCCCCATATTCAGACAGGATACCACGTGTCCCGCCCTACTCTTCGAGTTCACAGCATGTGTGCTTTCGTGTACGGGAGTATCACCCTGTACCCTGCGACTTTCCAGACGCTTCCACTAACACACAAGCTGATTCAGACTCCGGGCTGCTCCCCGTTCGCTCGCCGCTACTGGGGAATCTCGGTTGATTTCTTTTCCTCGGGGTACTTAGATGTTTCAGTTCCCCCGGTTCGCCTCGTTAACCTATGTATTCAGCTAACGATAGTGTGACGAATCACACTGGGTTTCCCCATTCGGACATCGCCGGGTCAAGGGTTCATATCACCTCGCCGGCGCTTTTCGCAGATTAGCACGTCCTTCATCGCCTCTGACTGCCAGGGCATCCACCGTGTACGCTTAGTCGCTTAACCTCACAACCCGAAGCTGTTTCACTTCGCGTTGTGAAAATTTGAGAGACCCGAACACACTTAACGTGTGTCGTTTCAATTTTCAGCTTGATCCAGATTTTTAAAGAGCAAATATCTCAAACGTAACTCGATGAGTTAGTTTTGAGATATAAAGGCAGGTGACTTTCACTCACAAACCAGCAAGTGGCGTCCCCTAGGGGATTCGAACCCCTGTTACCGCCGTGAAAGGGCGGTGTCCTGGGCCTCTAGACGAAGGGGACACTGAAGTCTCAATCGCAAGACGCCTTGCTATTTACTTTTCATCAGACAATCTGTGTGAGCACTACAAAGGCAGGTTCTTTAAGGTAAGGAGGTGATCCAACCGCAGGTTCCCCTACGGTTACCTTGTTACGACTTCACCCCAGTCATGAATCACAAAGTGGTAAACGCCCTCCCGAAGGTTAAGCTACCTACTTCTTTTGCAACCCACTCCCATGGTGTGACGGGCGGTGTGTACAAGGCCCGGGAACGTATTCACCGTAGCATTCTGATCTACGATTACTAGCGATTCCGACTTCATGGAGTCGAGTTGCAGACTCCAATCCGGACTACGACGCACTTTATGAGGTCCGCTTGCTCTCGCGAGGTCGCTTCTCTTTGTATGCGCCATTGTAGCACGTGTGTAGCCCTACTCGTAAGGGCCATGATGACTTGACGTCATCCCCACCTTCCTCCAGTTTATCACTGGCAGTCTCCTTTGAGTTCCCGGCCGGACCGCTGGCAACAAAGGATAAGGGTTGCGCTCGTTGCGGGACTTAACCCAACATTTCACAACACGAGCTGACGACAGCCATGCAGCACCTGTCTCAGAGTTCCCGAAGGCACCAAGCCATCTCTGGCAAGTTCTCTGGATGTCAAGAGTAGGTAAGGTTCTTCGCGTTGCATCGAATTAAACCACATGCTCCACCGCTTGTGCGGGCCCCCGTCAATTCATTTGAGTTTTAACCTTGCGGCCGTACTCCCCAGGCGGTCGACTTAACGCGTTAGCTCCGGAAGCCACGCCTCAAGGGCACAACCTCCAAGTCGACATCGTTTACGGCGTGGACTACCAGGGTATCTAATCCTGTTTGCTCCCCACGCTTTCGCACCTGAGCGTCAGTCTTTGTCCAGGGGGCCGCCTTCGCCACCGGTATTCCTCCAGATCTCTACGCATTTCACCGCTACACCTGGAATTCTACCCCCTCTACAAGACTCAAGCCTGCCAGTTTCAAATGCAGTTCCCAGGTTGAGCCCGGGGATTTCACATCTGACTTAACAGACCGCCTGCGTGCGCTTTACGCCCAGTAATTCCGATTAACGCTTGCACCCTCCGTATTACCGCGGCTGCTGGCACGGAGTTAGCCGGTGCTTCTTCTGCGAGTAACGTCAATCACTGTGGTTATTAGCCACAATGCCTTCCTCCTCGCTGAAAGTACTTTACAACCCGAAGGCCTTCTTCATACACGCGGCATGGCTGCATCAGGCTTGCGCCCATTGTGCAATATTCCCCACTGCTGCCTCCCGTAGGAGTCTGGACCGTGTCTCAGTTCCAGTGTGGCTGGTCATCCTCTCAGACCAGCTAGGGATCGTCGCCTAGGTGAGCCATTACCCCACCTACTAGCTAATCCCATCTGGGCACATCCGATGGCAAGAGGCCCGAAGGTCCCCCTCTTTGGTCTTGCGACATTATGCGGTATTAGCTACCGTTTCCAGTAGTTATCCCCCTCCATCAGGCAGTTTCCCAGACATTACTCACCCGTCCGCCACTCGTCACCCGAGAGCAAGCTCTCTGTGCTACCGTTCGACTTGCATGTGTTAGGCCTGCCGCCAGCGTTCAATCTGAGCCATGATCAAACTCTTCAATTTAAGTTTGATGCTCGTGAATTAAACTTCGTAATGAATTACGTGTTCACTCAGAGACTTGGTATTCATTTTTCGTCCGAGGACGTTAAGAATCCATGTCACTTTGAGTGCCCACACAGATTGTCTGATAAATTGTTAAAGAGCAGTGCAACGCGGCTTTCGCTCACCGTTGCGAGGTGGCGTATATTACGCTTTCCTCTTTCAGAGTCAAGCGATTATTTTCGCTTTTCTCCTCAACCGGCCCGGCTGTTAGTGTGAAGTGATTCACATCTGCCGTGTCGATGGAGGCGCATTATAGGGAGTTCTCCGGCGCCCGCAACCCTTAAATGTCATAAAAATGACTGACTGCTGCATTCCCCAGCAAAAGCCCGCCTTATACCTGCTTGCCCACAGAGTTATCCACAAAGAGAACGATATTCTTCATCAGGAAGCCCAGGAAAGGGCTTCCTGAGCGCATCGGGAGAAGCTTTCTATATAGAAGAAGCTTTCTCTATATAGAAAGAAACTGGTCAGTTAATCACGATCGACGACAGCCTGTACCAGCCATCATTGAGTTTCCCCTCGTTAGCCAGCTGAATACGCGCTTTGTTGTGTTTATCCACCAGCGCCACGTCCAGTTGATAGCGCCCCGCCGCAAGGTTACGCGGAGTAGCAAGTTGATAAGCCGAACTGTGCCTGCCTGGCAGCCACTGGCGGATGTCATCCCCGGCGCTGCCCTGGGCAACCGTGCTCCCGCCATTATCCTGCAGCCGCCAGGCCAGGGTATAACGCAGATAAACGGGCGCCACGCCATCATTTGACCATTGGCTATTGAGCGATACGGCCTGTCCTGCATGCACGCTCGCCGGATGGGTCAGCGATACCACCCGGAAGCGGTAGCCTATTTTGGCCAGCGCCTTGTCGACGATATCGCGATAGACCTTCGGTATTTCGGTAGATTTAATATTCAGGGTGCTGGCATGCTGCGCCAGCGCCCAGTCAAAGGTGGCCTGTACCTCTTGGCGCGTATACTTCTGCTCGGTCAGCCATTCCGCCATATGACCGCAAATCTCCAGGCTGACAGGCGCTTTTTTCCATGCCTCGTTGAACCCTGGCCAGGCTGACTGCGTCGCCGCGATACGTTCCGGGTAATCTTTGGCCATGTGACTCCAGGTGGGGCTGAAGTTGCGCCAGTCTCCCCAGCAGTCCGCCCGCCATCCAGCCCCTTTTTTTGCCGCATAGGCCACGGAATCATAGCCGTTAATCAGCATGATTTTAGGTGTGTCAGGAAAGGCGCTGAAATGCATATCAACGTATTGGTTAAGCAGCGCGGGCGGGTAGCGCTCCTGCAACGGCGGCAGGTTCGGGAAGTTACTGTTATGCCACTCTCCCCATGCGCCCACCATCCCGATATCGATGAACGCCAGTTCCGGGTTATTGTTATAGCGCGCGCCAAATGCCTGCAGCAGGCGCCGGGCATAAGCCATATAGGTGGGATCGTCCAGATCGGGGGCAAAGGTTTTATGATCCAGCGTCCAGGTGCCTTTGATCCCTTTATCGATAAGCCATTGGGGGATCTCTGAGCCCGACTCCGGCCCATCGAGGATCATAAACCGCAGACCGACATTCATGGCTGGCTGATGCGCGGCCGCAGCAGCAAACCCCTCGTCTACCAGCGCAAAATTGTACTGCCCTTCTCGCGGCTCCACTTCGCGCCAGTAATAGCGTCGATACTCAAGACCCGTCGCCGGATAGTCGGCAATGCTTAAGTCCTGATCGTGAAAACGGGCAACACCGTTTCCCGGGTTTGCCAAAGGGCCGTTAAGGGCGGGCGGATTCACCGTTTGTAACCGGTCTGCGCTCTCCGCCCAGGCGCCACCTGAAAGGAGTAGCACTGCTCCGGCGACAAGAAGTAACAACCGCTTTTTACGGCGTGGCAGTTTGTTAATGCACATTAAATACTCCTTTCCCCAGAGTGTTACGTCCAACAGAGAAGATTTTATTTCACACGATATATTCCCGGACTCACCCAATATTACTATTTCCATGCGTAAACGCTGGGCTAATGTTGATATGTTACTGCGCGGGAAGAGCGAGTGTTATGATTCACCTTTCATACTTCTGGGACTAAAGACACCGCTTATTTCTGAGTTTATTCATATTTATTCATGAGTACCATGGTAAAATGTTCAATAAAAATAATAGAATAATCAAGAAGCTGTTCTTCCATGAGTCCTGGGACATTATGGTCATCAACAGCCACGGCCAGCATGTTTTCCCGGAAAACACGCTGGATATTCTTTGTAATGCGAAAGCACGGCAGCTTGATAAAAAATATATTTTCCAGGCCGATCCTTTTATTATCGATAAAGGTGAGCGGCTGTATGTTTTTTATGAAGCTTTCTCCTTCCTCACCTCAAAGGGAGTACTGCGCTGCCGTGTCCTTAATAAAGACCTGGAGGAGATAGAGGACGTTAAGCTCGAGGGGTTTGACGATTTAAAATGCCACCTCTCCTTTCCCTTTCTGTTCGAACTCGACGGCAAACTGTTTATGATCCCGGAATCGGCAGAGCGGAAAGAGGTCATTTTGTTCCAGTCGGTTGATTTTCCCGCGCGCTGGGAAAAGGTGAAAGTCCTGGTTTCCGATATGGCCGTGACGGATAACGTGATCTTTGAGCTGAATGGCGTGAATTTCATGGCCTCCACCACCATGGACAATGAGCTGGTGATCCACACCTCAGACGCTATTCTCGGTGACTGGCAGCAAATTTCTCCTGACCTGGATATCTGTAATATGCATGCCAGAGGCGCCGGAAAGCCCTACTCGGTCGACGATAAAACCTACCTCTTTACCCAGGAGTGCAGTGCTGGATTTTATGGGAAATCCATATTCATCAAGGAATTGACCAATCTGACGCCGCATAAATATGAAGAAAGGTTGGTCGGTAAAATAAGCCCGTCGATTAATAACAGTGACGGTATCCACACGTTAAACTTTACCGATAACTATATTGTCTACGATACAAAGCACCTGACTTTCAGCCTACTTTCCACCCTTAAAAAGCTGGCCTATAAAGTGATGGTGAATCACCGCAAGCGTCTTTTTAGCTAAGTGACAATATCGGTATTCAGAACTAATCTAACCAGAGTGACAGGATAAAACACTGTAAAAGAGCTCCCCTGTTCCGCCACGTCAGTGCGCGGGCCACTGCTGGCTTTTTGAGGGCGTTAATATGGCGATTCTGGTTACGGGCGGTGCAGGCTATATTGGTTCACATACGGTACTGGCATTACTCGAGCGGGGAGAAGAGGTCGTTGTCATTGATAACCTTTCAAATGCCTCGCAGGAGTCATTAATCCGGGTTGCAGAATTAACGGGCAAACGGCCAATAGTCTGTATTGCTGACATTCTGGATCGCGACGCTTTAAAAACCCTTTTCACTCAACACAGCATCACCGACGTCATTCACTTCGCTGGTCTTAAATCGGTTTCTGAATCTATTGCACACCCTCTCGCCTATTATGAAAATAATGTGGCCGGGACGATGGTGCTTCTACAGGAAATGCAGCAGGCGAGTGTGTCCAGCCTTATTTTCAGTTCCTCGGCCACGGTTTATGGCAATCCCGATACCGTTCCCTTAAGCGAAAAGTCCCCTACCGGCGGTACAACTAACCCATACGGCACTTCCAAGCTGATGGTGGAGCAGATTTTGCGAGATTTCGCGGCGGCGCAACCGCAATTCAGGATCACTTGCCTGCGCTATTTTAATCCGGTGGGGGCGCACCCTTCCGGACGCCTGGGCGAAGATCCAAACGGGATCCCCAATAATCTTGTACCCTATATTTCTCAGGTTGCTATCGGCAAGCTGGCGTGTCTGACCGTCTTTGGCGATGATTATCCCACGCCTGATGGAACGGGCATTCGTGATTATATCCATGTGATGGACCTGGCCCACGGCCACCTGGCGGCGTTGGATCATAAAGACGAAGGGGACGCCTTCAAGGTTATCAACCTCGGTACCGGCGTCGGTTATTCGGTGATTGACCTGATCAAAGCATTTGAAAAAGCGGCGCAGACCAGAATCAATTATCGCATCGTCGGCAGGCGCTCCGGCGATGTGGCAGAGTGCTGGTCAGATTCATCGCTGGCGCGCCAGCTCCTCGGATGGCAGGCGACGCGCAATCTAGATGAGATGATGCGCGACGCCTGGAACTGGCAAAAGAACAACCCCGGCGGGTATAACGCCTGATTACCAGCAGGGTAACAGGTGCCATGAGGCACCTGTTAATTACTGATACTTCAGGTTAAGCCACCAGTCCCAGATCCCGACGTGAAAGTGCTGGAACAGATCTATCTCCAATGCCGATTTGATCATATAGAGCGTCAGCAGCACGCAACACAGCAGGAAAAGCGTGGCGAACAGAATGAGAAAAGTGACCACGATACGCGACAGTCTTGACTCCGGGCGCGACCGCGTGCGGAGATCCCGCCCCAGTAAAAACACCATATAGAGGCGTTTGCCGAAGAAAGGGAAACTTTTACGGATATCGATCCGGTGCCGCGACGCCAAGGTGATCGAGACAATCGCGCTCTCGATCTCCTCTTTTTGCTCAGGCGTCAGCTGAGCGGTAACGTTCTTATCAAGCACTTCGTAAAAACGATCGATAACGATCGGGTTTCTGGGCTTACTGGTCAATTTTAACCTATTGATTTGTCTAATCCGTGGTAAATGGAGACGGTTTTCCTGGCGATTTCATCCCAGTTGTAACGCTTCAGAAAATCGCCGTAATCAACGCGGGGCAAATGCGCCTGACTTGCCATTTTTGCTGCTAAATCAGCAACGTTTCCCAGCTTAAAACTGGTCTCATCCGGCAAACCGACCTCGAGGTTCGGCAGAATATCGCTCACCACCACTGGCAGGGAATAGGACATCGCCTCAAGTAGCGCAATGGGTAAACCCTCATGGTACGACGGCATCACAAAGAGCGACGCCTGAGAGAAGACCACCTGCAACGCCTCGCCCTTTAAAAACCCCGTCATCACTACGCCAGGCGTGTCAAACGCGAGCTGTTTCAAACGCAAACTGTACTCCGAGGGATGATCCGCATCCCCCACCAGCACCAGCGGCAGCGTCAGGCCCGACTGTTGATATGCGGCGATGGCATCATGCATCCCCTTCTCTTCAACAAAACGCCCGACCATCACAATGTAGCGCCCTGGCTGCAAATCATACCGTCCGAGGATCTTATCGATTGTCTCTTTATCCAGTGGGCCCGGCACGTTAACCCCGTTATAAACCAGATGCGCATCATAACGGTGGTATTTCTGCTGGATCAGCTGGTTGATCACCTCGGAGATCACAATCACTTCGTTGGCATACTTCACCGCCACTTTCTCGCCGAGCATCAGGATTTTTTTCGCCGTCTTGCCCCACTTCTGGCGATCGTAATCTGGCCCATGATGGGTAAAGACCACGCGTTTACCCAGCAGGCGTAACAGCGGCACCACGAGGCCCGGTCCGATGGCGTGAACATGCACAATATCGGATCGATCGACGAATGTCCTCAACGCAGCAATAACAGAGTGCACAATGGCCTCAAAACTGCGTTTTTTGGGCGCCCACAGCGCCAGGGTCTCCACGTTTTTGTAGCGTGAGCGCCGGTAGGGTACATAAGGTGACCGGGCGATGACGCAAATCTCCACCTCATACTGCTGGCGGATAGCCGGGTAGAGATTCTGACAATGGGTTTCAACGCCGCCTAAGACATCCGGGATGCCGCGGGTACCCAACACCGTGATTTTTTTTGCCATGTTATCGCCCGTCGAGCAGCTCGCGGTAGAGCGCCTGCAACGTCTCCATGTGCTTACGCAGTGAGTATTTCTGGCAAAGTCGTTCGCGGCCTTTCTGCCCCATCTCCCGGGCCTGCTGCGGATTTTCCGCTATCACGTCCAGCGCATCGGCCAGATCCTGAGCGTTGCCAGGTTCAAACAGCAATCCTTCAATACCGTGTCGTATCTGCTCCGGGATGCCGCCAATGCGGGCCCCCACCACCGGGCGGGCGAACGACATCGCCTCCAGCACCGCCATGGAGCAGTTCTCATAACATTCAGAGGGCAGCACCACCGCCCGGGCATGTTTAATCAGCGCATCCAGCTCCGGTCCCTGTTGCACATAGCCGAGGAACTCCGCATGGGGGAAGGTTTTTACCATGTCGTCATACAGCGGCCCGTGGCCGACCACCTTTAACGGCATTTTATTCCGCATAAGCTGATGCGCCTGAGTCAGCGTCGGCACCCCTTTTTCACGGCTCAGGCGTCCGACATAGAGTAGATAACCTTCATCCGGGCCCTCTTCCGGCTGCTGGCTATCGTCGATACCGTTCACGATGACATCGATACGGGAGTCCGGCAGCGAGCGCCTCAGCTCGTTACGCAGAAATTCGCTCGGGGAGACAATCACGTCCAGCGCCTGATAATTTTGCGCGATGTACTGCCAGGTCGCTTCTAACGACAGCAGCAGACTCTTCGCTGCCGAGCCCTCCTGGCAGCGATAGCGAAACGCATTAAACACGCTGCCGGTCACGCAGGCATCACATACCTTGCCATCACGCAGCATGGAGTAGGAGGGACACATAATTTTATAGTCGTGAGCGGTTAGCACCGTCTTACAGCCGAAATCCCGGGCGACTTTAATCAGCGCAGGCGTCAGCTGATGATAAATATTGTGGAAATGGACGATCTCCGGGCGCGTCTGTTGCAGCAGCGCCACCATTTTTTTGCACGCTTCCCGGTTGTGAATAAAGCTGATGGCGGTTTTTGCTCCCGCCAGCAGGCCGCCCTCTTTGTGGTAATCCACATTAGTGACGAAGTAGTCCGCATAGTCAGAGGGAAAATTTTTCTCGTGCTGCATTGAGAAATCAATCACCTCCACCCCGGCCTCTTTCAGCATGTTACGTTCCTGAAAATAGACCGTTTCAGCTCCTCCTTTGATAAAGAAGAACTTATTCACCAGTAAGACTTTCATTACTCTACCTGCTCATGAATAACTTTATTGCCCGGTGGCACCCTGGGATCGCGAAGGGGGTGGAAAAGGCCTTTAACCAGCCCGGCAGAGAGCACCGCCAGATTAATCACGCTGTTGAGGCCGTTTTTTAATGAGCGGTTGCGAATGGTTTTCAGCAGGATGAAGGCCAGAAGCGGCAGCAACGCAATGTCGATCAGGCTGACGTCGAAAGTGAAGAACACAATCAGAACGATAAAGATGTAACTTGCGAAAATCACTTCGTTTTTCACCAGCATCAGCGCATCGCGAAACCAGGGCTTGCCCCATGCGCTGCGCAGCAGTTCTCCCGGCGCCTGATGAAACCCGCTCTTCCAGCGATAGCGCAGCATTTTAAAGGTCGGCATGGTGTAGGAGGTATGGCGGAAATAGGGCACGTTCAGGCGATGCAGTTTGTAGCCCGCGGTCAGCAGGCGAATGCCCAGCTCCGCCTCTTCATAGGCGTGCAGGCTGCGGTTGGTCAGATAACCGATGTCAGCAATTGCCGACAGGCGATACAGGCCACCACCGCCTAAATGGTCGCAGTCGCCCAGCGGATAGATCTTATTGATGCGCTGTTTGCGGGAGGTAAATTCATAGTTTGAGGCGTCGTCCATCTCCACCGTGCCGGCCACGCCAGCATACTCAGGGTTTTCCTGCAGAAACGCCACCGCCCGATCGATAAAGCCCGCCTCCAGCTCCATATCGCCATCCATCAGCAGAATGAACTCCCCTTCGCTGTGAAGGTAGCCCAGCTGATGCCCGACACCGCAACAGCGGTCTGCCGGTTCGGTTAACGACACCACCATCACCCCTTTATTGCTGGCCAGCTGCTGGGTGTTATCCGTAGAAAGACTGTCGGCAACGATAATTTTATGCGGATACTCCACAATCTGGCTGCGAATACTGTCGATGGTCTTCTCAATACATTCAGCTTCGTTAAACGTTTTAATACTTACGGTAATAAACGGTTTGTACATCAATAGAGCCCCGTATAACGGCGTACGGTCCGGCGGATAATCAAGCTGGAACCTAAAGATAAATAGAATAAGAATTGCAGCATTGGTACGATCATCAGTATCTGACTGTAGGGCAGACTAAGCAGACAGGCGATGGCAAAAACATTAAATGCCGGTGCAAAGCTCAGAAGCTGGAGATCTTGTTTATCAATTTGGTCAACGGATAACAGAGGTTCAGGCTGAACCACTTTCAGTATATAAACAAATAGCCCAATAAATATCAGTGTGCCCACCACGCCCACTTCCCAGAGCAGCATACTCATGGCGGTACTGTCGAGGATCAGGTTATAGACCTGATTCAGGAAACCTGGCGAGAGGAAGCTGCCGCTGTTGGTGGCATTCAGCCCATAGCCGAACAGCGTGCCTGGCAGCCCCGACAGGTCGTTATGCTGGAGCCAGAACGTCAGGGTGGTAAAACGCCCAATCTCCCCGCCTGGCAAGATGAAATTCGGATCGAAAATATAGCTGAGTGAACCAAAGAAAACCGTGAACGGGTTTTCTGACATGTCGATGCCATAGGCTGCGGTATAGCTGTAGGCGAGAATGACAATGGCCAGCCCGATTAACAGTACCATCGCCGCCAGAATGGAGAGCAGCACGGCTAAATTCACCTTACTCGCCTCTTTGACCCAGGAGGGCATAAGCCACACCCAGCCCAGCAACAATGGCGACAGCAGGATCACGAATTTCACTTCACCAATAATGCACATCACAAACCCCAGCGCGATATGCAACGCCATGTTTTTAAAGCTGGTCAGCCCATGCTTATACTCCGAAACCTTCAGCAGCATGATCAGAAGACAGAACAACCCCATCGCCGCGGTGTTGCCGCCGCCCATCGGGTCGCCACCGAACGTCCCCACCACCGAGTCCCATTTTTCCTCTTCGCCGCGTAACGCCACGCGCTGCGGCACCACAAAGAGGAGCTGGTAGAGCGCAACCGGGAACTGGATATAAAAAATCCAGTACAGGCCGCGCGTCACCTGATAGATCTGCGATTCCCGGCAGAACCCCAGCAGCAGGCAGAGCATCACCAGCGAGAGCGCAATCTCATTCTTGAATCCGATCAGGGTGATCAACGCCCCGCCCTGAAACAGGGTCGAAATTCCCGCCAGCACGACAAAGGAGAGATAGAGCGTCAGAACAATCGCTTCCTGAGCATCCAGCCGCACGGGTTCATAACGGGTCTGCAGCACGAGGAAACCGGCCATCAGCATCGTCATAAAGAAGGGGAGCCACAGCACCGCCAGCTCACCGGTGAAGTACTGCACCAGCCCGATGAAGATGAGGGTCAGCAGGGTGAAGGTTTGTAAGTAATGTCCGGTATTAAGATTCATGATGCCACTGACCCGTTTTTCAGAATGTCGGCGCGCTTATTCACCTTCAGGTAGATGAAGGCGTAGCGAATGAACGTCAGAATCGAAAATAAGATAATGGAGGTCGCATAGTCATTGTAGACATACGGCACGATGACAAACGCGATGACCACGATCGCCAGTTGCTCCAGCTGGATCCGCAGGAAATAGCGATGGGAGCCAAAAATCAGCTCAATCACCGTCAGCGGACAGACCGCCAGCGCCGGGAAGAGGTACGGCAGCATATAGCGCGAGGTCGGCACGGAGGCGATCCACTCCTCGCTGAAGCCCAGGTTCATCACAATCGGATAGAAGATGAAGACCCCCAGCGTGCAGATCACCCCCAGCACCAACAGCAGCAGGCGGACCTTCGTATACTCTTCGTAGTTGAAGACGTTGTTTCTGAAATCAATCGACCATTTTGAGAAAATGGTGTTCCGCACCGCATTGCCGACAATCACCACCGGGGCCAGGCAGAAGCGGCTCACCACCGAGAAGTAGCCCGCCGTTAAGGCCGAGAACCAAAAGTTGATGAGCATGATCGGCAGGTTGTTATTAGCCATCGCCAGCACTTCGGCACTGCCCACTTTGGTAATGTGGTGGATATTTTTTTTCAGGAACGCCAGGTTACTGGAGGGCCACAGGTGATGCAGGGTGACGGTGCGAATATCAAACGCCCGCAAGATGCAGGCGCTGGTCAGTGCCATCATCAGGATCGCCCACATCCAGTAAAAGGCCATCACCTGGTGGGTGAGCAGCACGGAGACCACCACCACCACCGAGACGGAGATGCGTTGCACCACCAGAAAGCGAAAGTTTGCCGTACGCAGCGACAGGTTCTCGGCTATCAGCACCCAGGTATTCGAGAGCGTGAGCAGGTAAAGAAAAAGCATATTCTGGTGAAACAGCCAGCCCGTCAGCACCGCATAAGGAATGGCGATGGTCAGGCTTTGCAGAAGACAAAACACCACATTCTGGGCCAGCTCGTCATCCTGTTGTCTGGGGATCAACAGCTGCGAGGCAAAGGTACAGACCTGGGCCCCAATCAGGGCAATACTGTAGTTGAGCGCGTAGAGCCCCACTTCGCCAAGATCGTACTTATGCGAAATGAGCCAGATCGACAGGGCACCAATCAGCTGTGAAATAACTGATGACCCTGCGATCGTGGAGGCGCTCTTGAGAAGACTCATGCCCGGCCTGTGTTATTCATCAGTTCATGCGTATGGTAGTTAAGTGAACGCAGTCCCTCTTTACTCTCCAGATTTTTATCCACGACCTGGTTCAGCACGCCGCCGATAATCACATTGTGGTGGTGGGTCGCTTTCTCAATCGCCGGTCCAGTGGTGTCGGCGGTGTTCAGACCCGCTTTGAGGACAAAGATCAGACCGTCCGTTACCTGGTTAACCAGCTGCACTTCCTGGCTCTGATTCACGGCGGCGACATCGACAATGATGCGCTGGTAGCAGCTACGCAGCGAATCAATCAGCGGTTTTAACCGTTCAGGCGACAGCAACAGCAGCGCCGAGACCGGCGTATTGCCGCGCGGCAGAAAATCGAGATTATCGTTGATCTTCACCAGCACGTTGTCGGTCGCGTTGTCGCCGCGCAGTACTTCTGCCACGCCAGGCGCCTTCGGTGAGCCCAGCTCGCCCGACAGCCCGTCGCTGTTAAAGAAGTCCATATCGATAAGCAGCGTTTTCTGGTCGAAGCTGAAGGAGCTCGCCAGCAGATTCGCCAGCAGCGTCCGTCCCTCGCCGCCTTCCGCAGACGTCACGGTAATCACCTGCAGCGGATGGCTGCTGAGCATGATCTGCGTGCGCATGCTGTGAATAACGTCCGCGTTCAGCGGATCGCTCATCATCAGATCGCTGATTTTGCTGCGTCCGCCCACGCCTTTAAAGCGGCGGATCTCACCCAGCGGCATCAGATTCAGCCGTTTTTGCATCTGGCTGAGGGTATTCACCGACTTGTCCGTGGCCGTTTTCACCATGATGTACATCACGTAGAAGAGCATCACCAGCAGCACAATCATCAGCATCAACAGCGGCTTGTTCGGTTTAGCCGGCTGCGCTGCGGGCACGGCAGGATCGTAGATCTCCGCATCCGCATCGGAATAAGAGCCGGGTAGTGCCAGCTCCTGCGTACGCTGATAGGCCATCTTGTACATCTCTTCCGTTTTATCCAGCGCCAGCTTGAGATCGTTGTAGCCGTCACGCTTCAGGGAGAGCTTCTGGAAGTTCGCTTTCTGCTCTTCCAGCTGCTTCTGGTAATTTTTTTCGTCCGCCAGCGCCGCCTCGTAGGTCTGGCGTATTCCAGCCTCCTGCTCTCTGAGCGTCATCGCCGTTTGCGCCTGAATGGCGCTGATACGCGCCCGGGCCTGGATCACTTTGTCATGCTGGGGACCGTAGGATTTCTCCAGTTGGGAAAGCTCGCTGTTGGCCTGGATCAGGGCAATGCGTAAATCCTGGATCTGGGCGTGATTTGAGATGGATGGCAGCGAAATGACTTGCCCCCGCGAGCCACCGGAGCGGATTTCGTTATAAACAGATTCCGCCGCTACCCGGCGCTCGGTCGCATTCGCCAGGCGGTTGGTGATAATGCCCATCTGCTCCGTTTCAAAGCCATCAACGCCACGGAAGGTTAGCAGCCCCTCTTTTGCCAGATAGCTATCCAGCGCGGTCTTTTGCTGCACCATTTGCTGCTGGAGTTCCTGCAGCTTCTGCTGGTTATCTTCCCTCGCCTTCGCCGTTTTTTGCTGCTTGAGCGCAAGGGTGTAATTAATAAACGACTCCGCCACGCCATTGGCGATATCCGCCGCCAGCTGTGGCGAGGTGGATTCATAGGAGACGGTAGACAAATGGGTCGTACGCACGTTGCTGATCGTCAGATCCTTCTGTAGCGTTTTCAGGGCATGATCAACCCGCTGCTGTTCGTTCGCCGGGGTTGCGCTGCTGCCAGCCCCCTCGCCGTTAAACGCCGGGTTTTGATCGAGTTTCAGCGTGCGAATGGCTTGCTCAAGCACCACGCGTGATTGCATCAGCGCATTTTGCGTTTCGTAGTACCCGTTACGGGTGGAGTCATAGCCTTCCACTTTCTGGAAAGGTGAAACATTGTCCGGCTGAGCTTTAATCAGTACCGTGGCAGTGGAAACATACTTCGATGACATCAAACTCATTAATGGCCAGGCAATCGCCCCGGCAATCACGCCGGAGAGAACGATTTTCCAGGAGTTCTTTTTAATTTCTCTGGCAAATCTGGCGATATCGATAGCGCTTTCTCGCTTTTTGCCATTTTCCACTATTGATAGTTTCATGGTCAGAAGAACCCTATGCCAATAATTACGAGATCGCCCGGGAGAACGGAGTGGGTAACATCAACATTTTCAAGTAACTCACCGGAGGATGATTGACGAATGCTGAGATCCGTACGGTCTGCCCGGTCGGTATAACCCCCCGCAAGCGCGATGGCTTTTTCCACGGTCATACCCGGCTCATAGGAATAGCCATTCGGGTTCTCAACTTCACCAGAGATATAGAACTTACGGAATTCGGCGATATTTACGGTCACCATTGGATTAAGCACAAAGCCATTACGCAGGCGTTGCGTAATCTCTGCATCAACCTGACTGGCGGTTTTGCCCTTTAATTCCAGCTTGCCAATATAGGGGTAATTAATAGCCCCACTATTATCAAGTACTACTTTCATGGTCAGGTCAGGTTGACCGGCAACGTTAATGTTGACGATATCCCCGGAGCCCAGTAAATAATTTGCTGTATCGACCACACTATTGTCCTTTAACGTCGGCTGCGGTGATTTGCAGCCAGCAACAAGGACACTGAGAAGTAAAAACGCGTACAGTTTCATTATTTTCATTTTAAATCTGAACCTTAGCTGTAAGCATAATCAAAGATTGATCGTAGCCCAACGTTTCAGTCACCACGCGATCGTCGTTAGGGCCGATGGTAAAGGTATCGGTATCTTTATTAGACTTAAGCGTATCTAGATGATATTCCACACCAAAGTTAATCGATGGTGTGAGGTCATAACCTACAATAAATGAAAACACGCCATTCTTATCGTGACGGTCCTTGTCCTGATCTTTGTAGTCTTCCGTAATGTATGCGTAATCAAGTAACGTCGTTAACCGGTTGTTCATCCAAAAATGTTTGTATGAAACGCCGTACTCCGTGACTAAATTATATCCTCCCGCTTCGGAAGGGTCTTTAATACTTTGGGATGTTCTTAACGTAAAAAGTGACTGTTGGAGAGGTCGCCATTCACCCAGAATATCCCAGTTAATCCCGTTAAAATCCTTCGAACCCGGGTTATTTTCAAAGGTTTTATAAAGCCACGACACGTTCATATCAACGTTCGTTTTGCCCGTCAGCTGCGACTGAATGCCATAACGCAAATAGTATTCATTACTGTCTTTTTCCGACGCATGGCCATAGCGAAACTGGTTGGTAATAAAACTATAGCGAAAACGCGTCTTAGATGTGTATTGATCGAAAATTTCTGCAATCAGCGTATTTTCGTCCCACTCCTGTTCGCGAATATATTGTGCGAAATCTTCATCCTTACTCTCAACCTGGCCAGTATTGCCGAAGGTCCACTTGCGGTGCATCAACGCCAGGTCTGCCCTTCCACGGCCATCTGGCGCACCGTAACTATAGCGCAGCTCACTGTTGACCAAATTGGTAGTTAACGGTGACCTCACGCCAAATTGCCGGAACTGTTCAGGCAGGAAGCCTTCCGTCACGCCGCGCCCGCGCTCCTCATGGCCAAGGGAATCTTCCAGATTCAGGGTCAGGCCATGCATCAGCCCAAAACGCCAGTCACCTTTAAAGCGGAAAAAGTGATCGTCATAATCATCCGCAGAATCGCTCGAGTAGTGGCGATAATCCCCGGAGTATATCAGCAGGTACTTATCCTGACCTCGCTCCCCGTTCATGCTCAGGACAGGTTTGAGCCCTTGGAAGTCAGAGCCTTTTTCATCGCTGTCGTGAGGCTGGAAAGTCACGTTATCGTTGTGTCCATACTCCACCCCAACGTTGCTCTGAAAGTCGATGCCCGCCCAGCCGATATGTGATTTTGGCGTTAATTCTGCTAACGCGACCGGAGACGCTATCATCCCAGCGATAATAATAATTTTAGTATGCATTCTTACCGACAAATCCCTTAAAAATGGTTTTAATGATGATTTTTATATCTAACCAAAAGGACCAGTTCTGAATATATTCAATGTCGTACTGGACTCGCTTTTCCATTTTATATAGCGCATCAATTTCGCCACGATAGCCATTAATTTGCGCTAAACCTGTGATCCCAGGCTTTACTTTATGGCGAATCATGTAGTTTTCGACCTGCTTACGGTAAAGCTCGTTGTGCGCCACAGCATGAGGCCGCGGGCCGACAATCGACATATTTCCTTGAATAACATTGATGAACTGCGGCAGTTCATCTAGAGACGTCCGACGTAAGAATGCGCCAAAGCGCGTGACCCGGGGGTCATCTCGTGTCGCCTGTATCACCGTGTCGGTATTTTCCATGACTTTCATGGTCCGGAACTTCCAGACTTTGATCTTCTGCCCGCTCAGGCCATAACGATCCTGTTTAAAGAAAACCGGGCCGCGCGAGGTGAGCTTGATGCCGATGGCAATGACGATCATTAACGAGACAATCATTACCATAATCGCGCTGCCCAGCACCAGATCTTCTGCGCGTTTAATAAACGAACCTCCGCCATCCAGCGGCGAAGTGAAAATACCGATCGTTTGTAAGTTATGGATAGAGCGTATCTGCGACGTATTGGTACTGTAAGCGTAAAAATCTGGCACGATGTACGTATTGACAGTGGTGTCGGACATCATGGCTAAAAAATGGCGTATACGTTGCAGCGCCACCATCGGCAGGGCTATGTAGATTTCATCCACTCTGCCCGCCTTCGCCTCCTCCACCAGCTTGATCACCGGCCCGTTATACGGGCTGGTAATTCTTTTCGCCAGTTCACCCAGCCGTTCCGGGCCACGTTCATCGTAGAAGGCCAGCTCCAGTTGCACATCCGCATATTCAAGGCGCAGAGCCTTTTCCGCCGCCAGGCCGTTATCGGTGATCCCGATAATCGCCACTCTGATACGCTTTTTAGCCGACAGCTTAAAAATAATCAGCCGGATCACATAAAGAAAAGGGATCGGCGAGGCATACCAGAGCGGCATTGCCGGGATATTTCGGACATCAATAAAGCTCAGGTAGCCTAAAGAATATAATTTCGCGACTAAAATGCGCACCATGCCGATAAACAGGATGGCTAAAAATGCCGTCAGAAAAAGACGCCGCTGGTTACGTAATTTATTGTTTTTAGGTCGATACAGATAACACTCAGTGTACTCACCAAACAGTAAAAAGGTAATGGAGTACAACAAGCTGATCAAAATCACAGTGTCGAAAGACTCCATTTTCAACCACCAACCGCTGAGCATCAGAATTAAATTAATTGAGAAGAAATCAATTAATTTAATGAATACTGAGTAACCTCCATGGGTGATCTTCTGCGAATTTCTCAGCATGTCCTGACCTACTTATAATTAAGCATCGGTATTACTTTTTTTGTGCTAATTGCACCAGTAAGCGTATTAAAAATAATAAAATGCTGTTTCGCGCAAGAATACGTTACCGAAAAGATTCAGCATCTCAGGGTCTGTCTGCATTCATAACTATGTTGGTGTAAAACCCGGCATACACATCTCTCATAGCGCTCTGAGCGTCGATTTTTTAGAGGCATCTGCTTATATACAGCGTAAGCACTATTCAATCAAAGCGCCAATAAACTTTAGTCGTATTCCTTTTAGGTATGAAAAAAAATGATTACGCAGGCAAAATCAGGAAAACCATAGAAAATATGATCTACCTTATATGCTGTGACGTTATGGTGACGAAAGACGCAAAACCCGGCCGAAGCCGGGTTTTGTTATTTACTCATTGATGCGGGGATGTTGATCGACCAGTCGGGAACGCTTCGCCTGCAGCTCGGCAATTTCAGCATCGATATCTTCTATCTTCTGCTCAATGTTGTCGTGGTGCTCACGCAGGATCTCTTTCGCTTCCTGAAGGTCAGACGCAGCAGGCGTCGCCCCTTTCAGCGGCAGGTTCGCCGTCTCTTTCATATAAATGCCGGTGACCAGACCGATGACCGCAATCACCATCAGGTAATACGCTGGCATCATCAGGTTCTGGGTACTCTCCACCAGCGACGCCGCCAGAGTCGGGGTCAGACCGGCAATCAGCACCGAGATATTAAACGCCGCCGCCAGAGCGCTGTAACGGATGTGCGTCGGGAACATCGCCGGCAGGGTTGAGGCCATCACGCCGATAAAGCAGTTAAGGATCACCGCCAGCATCAGCAGGCCGGCAAAAATTAGCCCGATCACATTGCTGTTGATCATAATGAAGGCCGGGATAGCCAACAAGAACAGCGCGACACTGCCGAAAATAATGAAGGGACGACGGCCAAAGCGGTCGCTCAGCAGACCCATGATCGGTTGGACAAACAGCATCCCCACCATAATGGCGATAATAATCAGTACGCCGTGATCTTCCGAGTAGTGCAGGTTATGCGACAGATAGCTCGGCATATAGGTCAGCAGCATGTAATAGGTCACGTTGGTGGAGATCACCATACCGATACAGGTCAGCAGGCTGCGCCAGTGTTTGGTGGCAATTTCTCTGAACGAGACTTTCGGTCCATCCTGCAGGCCCTCGCGGTCGCCCTGCTCCAGCTTATCAACATGCTGCTGGAACGCCGGGGTCTCTTCTAAGGCGTGGCGCAAGTAGAGGCCGATAATGCCCAACGGCAGCGCCAGGAAGAACGGAATACGCCAGCCCCAGGAGAGGAAGTTCTCTTCACCCACCACGGTAGAGAGCAGCACCACCACGCCCGCGCCCAGTACGAACCCGGCAATGGAGCCAAAGTCGAGCCAGCTGCCCATAAAGCCGCGCTTACGGTCCGGGGAGTACTCGGCAACGAAGATCGACGCACCGGTATATTCGCCCCCGACCGAGAAGCCCTGTGCCATCTTACAGAGCAGCAGCAGGATCGGCGCCCAGATACCAATACTGGCGTACGACGGGATCAGACCAATACAGAAGGTACTGACCGACATAATCACAATCGTGATGGCGAGGATTTTCTGACGGCCATACTTATCCCCCAGCATGCCGAAGAACAGGCCACCCAGTGGTCGGATAAGGAAAGGAACAGAGAAGGTCCCGAGGGCGGCAATCATCTGCACGCTGGGATCGGCATCCGGGAAGAAGACTTTACCTAGCGCATAGGCCACGAAGCCATACACACCAAAATCGAACCATTCCATCGCATTACCGAGCGAGGCGGCGGTGATCGCTTTGCGCAGTTTGCTGTCGTCAATAATGGTGACGTCGCGCAGGGTGATCGGTTTAACTTTTTTCCTTTTAAGCATTGCTATCCTCATAGACTAAGCCCAGTCCTCACCACAGCGCTGAAAAATGCGCTCTATGGAACCCGGGAAGCGCCTCATGCGCATTCTCCTTTCTCAAGCGTAGCAGGTTTACTTACACTGACCTTTCGGAGCGGTACAACCGAACCTGTGACGCCTGTCTGGGCTGTTAATGATGCCCTTACCCTACCAGCGTTTATATTTGTGATCAACTTCACACATTTATTAGGGTTTTTACCGGAAGAGTCAAAACTGTAAATACATGCCAATCAGTTGTTTCTTATGTCTGGCTCGGTAGATATCTTTTCAGCCGTTATTATTTGCTGTGAAATCAAAAAAGAACGACATTATTTTACAATGCATTTACAGCGGTTTTAATAATCAAGAGGCAAATATCGTGTTTCCTCAAAATATGTGACGCAGATAACTAAAACACTGTTTTATTTTCATTGAATCATCATTCCAACGATCGCATCATAAGCCCGTCACAACGAGTCTGGTGGCCTTTGAGTGAAGGCTTAAAAAAACCAAACTGGTTATATCTGCTGTATGAATGACGAGTCCGCTGACGCCACTGCGTCACAATTCGTTGAATTCATTAGATTATTAAATATGACTTGTCCGCTGGCGATGCGCGATGAGATGTGAGGGTTGATGATGAAGATTAAAGCCGCGATTGAACGCATCCCCGGAGGGATGATGCTGGTTCCGCTGGTATTGGGTGCAATTTTAAATACCTTAGCACCTAATACTGGAGCCTATTTTGGTGGATTCACCAAAGGCATGATTACCGGCACAGTACCGATCCTTGCGGTCTGGTTCTTCTGTATTGGCGCTTCCATTAATTTACGTGCAACGGGCACGGTATTACGTAAATCCGGTACGCTGGTAATTACCAAAATTGCCGTAGCGTGGATTGTGGCGATGGTTTGCGCCATGTTTATTCCGGAAAACGGTATTCAGACCGGCTTCTTCGCAGGCCTCTCGGTGCTGGCGATTGTCTCTGCAATGGACATGACCAACGGTGGCCTGTATGCCAGCCTGATGAACCAGTACGGCACTAAAGAAGAGTCCGGCGCCTTCGTTCTGATGTCTCTGGAATCTGGCCCGCTGATGACCATGCTGATCCTCGGCTCCGCCGGCCTGGCCTCCTTTGAACTTCATCACTTTGTCGGCGCCGTGCTGCCGTTCCTGATCGGTTTTGCCCTCGGCAACCTCGACCACGATCTGCGCGACTTTTTCAGTAAAGCAACCCCGGTTCTGATCCCGTTCTTCGGCTTCGCGCTGGGTAACACCATCAACCTGAACGTGATTCTGGATACCGGCCTGCTGGGTATCGTGCTGGGTGTGGCGGTTATCATCATCACCGGTATCCCACTGATTATTGCCGACCGCGTTATCGGCGGCGGGAATGGTACTGCGGGTGTCGCCGCCTCTTCCGCAGCAGGCGCTGCGGTGGCAAACCCAGTGATTATCGCCCAGATTAACCCGGCGTTTGAACCAGTTGCCGCCTCCGCTACCGCGCTGGTTGCAGCAAGCGTCATCGTCACCGCAATTCTGGTGCCGATTATTACCGCGCTGTACGCCAAACGCTTTGGCAACGTTCCATCCACGACCGAAGAACAGCGCCCGGTTGAATCACTGCACCACTAATACCTGACCCTCCCTCCCGGGAGGGTTTTTTATTTAAAGCCACAAAGTAGTAACAGAATAATTAATAGCTTACAGCGGCTCCCAGGTCCGGCTGAAAATCGCCGAAGCGTTTCCGGAAGGCCGGGGCGAGGCGCAGGGACGCGCCGAGAGGGCATAGCCTGCAGGGATGCAGGCTGGTGCCCGACCCGAAAGCCTGAAGGAATAAGCTGAGGACAAAATTGCCGGGAGCAATTTTGGACAGCGCTTGCGCTGGCCCCGGAGGGGTGAGCCCCAGGGATGGGGCGAACAATCCGCGAAGCGGCGATTTTCTTGCCGGGTGCCGGGATTGTTAAGGGGGCGCGATAGCCCCCTTAACACGTTCACAGGTGACGTGGTTTACCGGGAAGCAGAGAACATAAAGTGAACGGAACCACCACTGCAGCCACATATTCCCTCACCGCTGCAACATGCTCATTCCCCCTACTCCCCAAACACCTCCTCCACCATCGCTTTCGCCAGCCTCGCCGCCGAACACAACCTCGGCATCCCCAGCGCCACATTCTGCCAGCTTTGCGTCACCGACCAGCACACCGGATGCCTGTCGGCATCACACCAGTCACCCAGCCAGCCCAGCATATCTTTATGGTCGATAATCCCCGGCGTACTGGGCGTGGTAAGCCACTGGTGATAAAAATGGCGGGTATTAGGTGCAGCGTTGATCCCCTGCGCCAGATAGTTAGCCACCATACTGCACAGGTTATCTTTCAACATGGCGCTGACGTCTGCATTTGCCAGTCGACAGGCATCACCGAACGCCCCCCAGCGCAGCTCCTCCAGCACCACATAACCGCGACCGGCCAGCGACCAGCCGTCGTAGTGCCCGGCGCGCCAGCGGGTAAAAATCTGCTCGCTGTGAACGCCTGCCTGCACCGTTAATCCGCGCTGGGTTAATGCCTTCTCTTTGAACTGCGCACGTTGCTGAAAATGGGCGGAGAGGGTTTCGTATTGATGCACCACACCAATCGGCGGCTGATTGCGCAGGCTGGCCTGCTGGCGCAGCGTGGAGAGAATGTGCGTCATGCGGGTCAACGCCAGATGGCCGGGGTCAAACATGCCCGCCAGCTTCTCCGCCAGCCCGAGCCGCAGCACAGCATTTTCGCTGAACATTCCCCCCATGGCCCACTGACGAAGCTGAGACTGCGCCATGATCTCCTGGGTTAAACGTTCACGAAAGTGCTGCTGTTGCGACACCACAGAGGTGTGACGCTGCGCGTCAGCCCCCTGCACCAGGTCGACCATAAATTTAGGATGGATACATTCCAGCGTCCGTCCGGGACCGTCCAGTAGTTGTTTTGTCATGGTTGCTCTGCCGCGAATAACGTTTGAATATCATCGCGTAACAGTCGGGTATCTTCCTGAATCCACGTCGCAGTCGTAATGCATTGCTGCAACAGCTGGCTGAGCGCCCGTGTGGCATGCTCATTTTGCTGACGCACTGCGAGGCTATCACGCAAGCTTTCCTGTAACCCTGCAAGGCATAACGAGAATTCCGCAAAGAATGTCGCCATACCCGCTGTAACAGAGACATCGACCTGCGCAGCCAAAGCTTTACGAATTTGTTCACAAAAGTGATCTATATGCTGTTTAAATTTTTCATGAAGCTCTGACACGTTAATAACATAGCGCGTCCGCGTCATCACATAATCTTCCCAGCCCCAGCCCGGATTGTTTAACCAGCGGGAGACCGTGTCGCGCAGCGCACTGCTGGTTCCCTGCCCCTGGCCAGCCGGCAGGCTCTCCTGAGCGATAGCATCGCTGAACAGCCCCCGGGTATTAAAGTTAAGCTGGTTTGCCTGAAATGCCGGGAAGCTGATCCGCGCGCGGAATCCGGCATGGCTTAGCTCCTCTTTAATCCGCGTTTCAATGGGCCGCATGGCGTCGTTCAGGGAGCGGGCCAGCGTGGTTTCCAGCTGGTCAAACCGCAGCGCCAGCTCGCGACCGATTTTGGCCTGAGCATCCAGCAAGATCATTTCACAGGAGGAGCGGATTTTGCTCAGCAGGATCTGCGCCTGACCTTCATCGTCCAGCACCAGATGCCCCGGCGTAGCTAACGCCTCGGCATGCAGCGTGTGCGGCTTAAACCCGGCCAGATCGAGCAAATTATCCGGATTGAAAATGTGCGCTACCGCAAGTTTGATATCGTTCTGCTGCGTGCTGATAAACAGGTCGGTCGCCGCCAGCGCCTGTCCGACTTCATGCCGCACCTCATTGCTTACCGACACCTGACGGGACTGCAACAGCGCCATATCCTCTTCCAGGCGAGCGATATTCAGCTCCAGCTCGTCGAAGGCGACCGTTAGCCCCTGATAGCGGAAATCCAGGTATTCCCGGGCATTCTGGGCATAGTTCAGCAGCTTATGCGAGGCCGAGCGTAACGCATACAGCGAGGCATTGGCGTAGGCGGTATAAATCAGCTTGCGGATCGGCTGCTCAAAGAGGGAATCTTCCCACAGCAGATCGGCTGAGTGGCGAACATGTTCAATATCGTCCAGATCGGCAGTCCGCCAGCGGCGGCCCAGCGCAGCTTCGGCAAAATCCTGCACCCAGCGCTGCTCCTGGTGATCCGGCAACTTGCCGTGCTGATTCAGCTCATGACGCGCCCGATTCGCCAGGTACCCCCACATCGAGGAGACCGGGAAGATCTGCCCTGGGGAAATATGGCCTTTCATCAGGGTGCCGGAGATCATCGCCCGCACCTGCTCTTCATCATCGCTGTTGCGGTCTTTCTGATCGAATTTGTTGACCAGCGCATAGAGCGGTACCGATTTGCTGACGGCAGAAATAGCCAGCCGCACTTCGGCGTCGGAAATCGACTTCAGTTGCGTATAGTCCATTACCGCCAGCACCGCCGAAGCGCGGGCGAGCTGCTCGGTAAGCATTTTTTGCAGATGCGGTTGCCCGGCCTCATTCGGCCCGGGGGTATCCAGCAAAGTTAATTGCCCCAGATGGCCATCCAGCCCGGCCAGATGGACAAACTCCACCTCAATAACCGGGATATTCTCAATCGCTGCATAGGCAGAGAAGGGAAAATCTGTTCCCAGCGCCTGAGAAAGTCGCACTAAATCATTCAGGTTTTTTAAACAATTAAATATCGGCTGCGCGCCTAAATAATGTTTTTCAAACGCTACGCCGGTTTCAATGCGCCCCAGCAACGCATTCATATCTTTATCAATTTCAAGTTGCTGGGCCAGCTTGCCGCGATCGTAATTGGCCAGCTTCTTTTGCATTTGTTTTATTAATGTATCGATCGGCGCCACGTGAGAAAAATGCAGCACCGGCTCCTTCTGACCAGGCGTATGACGGATCAGCGTCGGCAACGCGGTCATGGGACGGTTGCGATTGGGCAACACCTCCGTTCCCACAATGGCGTTAATAGTCGTCGATTTACCGGCTTTCATGGTGCCCACAATCGCCAGCACCATCTCCAGACGGGTAATTTTGCGCAGTTCATTATTCAGCATGGACTGCTGCGCTTCTAAACCACGGGCACTAAAATGTAGAGGTAAAACGTTGCTGGTTTCGCCGGTAAGGGCCGACGTTGCATTGTCCAGCATCGCAGCAGGCATGGCGCTTAGTGACTCGAGATTCTGCAATGAGAGTTGCAGCAGTCTTTCAGCTTCCTGGCTTAACTCAAATATTGTTTGTGTATGCATAGTAAAAAGCCTTCCCTTAACACAAATTTTATATAACCGAATTATTTTAAGAATGAAGGATCGGCTTATATGATTCCGTGTAGCAAATATGTTCGACGCAAAATAATTGTCTGATGACAATCAAATATATTCTTTAAGCGCATAAAACAGCGGAGCGCGCTCCTTCGGTCAGGGAAACCGAAAGACTAAGAGCGTAGCTCAAATTTAATAAATTTCAGGATAAACCATCTTTAATCGCCCACCAAAAATGAGGGGGTAATCATCCCTGCAAGCCCGGGGATGGCTATAAAAACCTTTACGGTGAATATCATTAGCACCTTAACCTTATCCGAAATGACACGGCGTATCAATTTGCCGCAATAAAATATTATTGCTTTCATTCGCAAGCATTTCATTCTCGCGCCGGGTACTTATCATTACCTGAGTCACTGACAGACTCTGTCATCAGAAACGCTTTTTTTAGCCAAAAGCGAAAAATAATATCACCGACAAAAGTAAGGACATGCGCTATACTTGCCGCCTTTTTCGACAACCTGTCGATTTTTGGCGGGCCTCATTGCCGCCGGTTCGCACTATTTTGAGGAGAACACCATGTCACTGCCACACTGCCCGAAATGCAACTCTGAATATACCTATGAAGATAACGGTATGTTCATCTGCCCGGAATGCGCTCACGAATGGAACAACGCAGAACCCGTAGCCGAGAGCGATGAGCTGATCGTTAAAGATGCCAACGGCAACCTGCTGGCGGATGGCGATAACGTCACCGTCATTAAAGACCTGAAGGTCAAAGGCAGCTCTTCAATGCTGAAGATCGGCACCAAAGTGAAGGGCATCCGTCTGGTCGAGGGCGACCACAACATCGACTGCAAAATTGACGGCTTCGGCCCGATGAAGCTCAAATCCGAGTTCGTTAAGAAGAACTGATTTGTCTTTTATAGGCCCGGCAAGCGAAGCGCCGCCGGGCCTGCAGTCACTGTCATCGCTTTCACCTCAACTCTTCAAACTCCCGCAACCAACACTTAACCTAAATGTCACATTGATCCGCCAGCATGAGGCCACATTTGAATTGAGGCCTTACCCATGCACACTGTCATCCGCGTCGAGAAACTGAGCAAAACCTTTCATCACAATAAGGCTCTGCATGCCGTTGATCTGACCGTCCAGCAGGGCGAAATGGTAGCGCTGCTGGGACCATCCGGTTCAGGTAAATCCACTCTTCTGCGCCACTTAAGCGGCCTCATCACCTGCGACAAAACCTCAGAAAGCCACGTTGAGCTGCTGGGCAATACCGTGCAGCGCGCGGGCCGTCTGGCGAGTGATATCCGCAAAAGCCGCGCCCAGACCGGCTACATCTTCCAGCAGTTCAACCTGGTGAACCGCCTGACGGTGCTGGAGAACGTGCTGATTGGCGCGCTCGGTAGCACCCCATTCTGGCGCACCTGTCTGCGCTGGTTCTCCCCGTCCCAGAAGCAAGAAGCTCTGCAGGCGCTCACCCGCGTCGGCATGGCCCATTTCGCCCACCAGCGCGTCTCCACCCTGTCCGGTGGACAGCAGCAGCGCGTGGCGATTGCCCGGGCGCTGATGCAGAAAGCGAAAATCATTCTCGCCGATGAGCCGATCGCCTCGCTGGACCCGGAGTCGGCCCGCATCGTCATGGAAACCCTGCGCGACATTAACCGCAAGGACGGCATCACCGTGGTGGTCACGCTGCACCAGGTGGATTACGCCCTGCGCTACTGCGAGCGCATCGTCGCCCTGCGTCAGGGGCACGTCTTCTTCGATGGCGCCAGCCACCAGTTTGATAACGAACGTTTTGATCATCTCTACCGCAGCATTAACCGCGTCGAAGAGAGCGCGCAGGCTGCTTAACGTCCCCACAATGAGGAATGGAAATGAGCTATAAGACGGTTGCCGCGCTGGCCTTTACCAGCATGTTCAGCATCAGCACCCTGTTCAGCCCGGCGTTTGCAGAGGAGCAGGAAAAGGCGCTGAATTTCGGCATTATTTCGACGGAATCACAGCAGAACCTGAAGCCACAGTGGGAACCCTTCCTGAAGGACATGGAAAGCAAGCTGGGGATCAAAGTGAACGCCTTCTTCGCCCCGGACTACGCGGGCATCATCCAGGGGATGCGCTTCAATAAAGTAGACATCGCCTGGTACGGCAACCTCTCGGCGATGGAAGCGGTGGATCGTGCCAACGGTCAGGTCTTTGCGCAAACCGTGGCCGCCGACGGCTCCCCGGGTTACTGGAGCGTGCTGATCGTCAACAAAGACAGCCCGATCAACAACCTCAACGACATGCTCGCCAAACGTAAAGAGCTCACCTTTGGTAACGGCGATCCCAACTCCACGTCGGGCTTTCTGGTGCCGGGCTATTACGTCTTTGCCAAAAACAATGTTTCCACCAGCGAATTCAAACGCACGGTCAACGCCGGGCATGAAACCAACGCCCTGGCCGTCGCCAACAAGCAGGTGGATGTTGCCACCAACAACACCGAAAACCTCGACAAGCTGAAGACCTCCGCGCCGGACAAGCTGAAAGAACTGAAGGTGATCTGGAAATCCCCACTGATCCCGGGCGACCCGATTGTGTGGCGTAAAAATCTCTCCGAAAGCACCAAGGAGAAGGTATACGACTTCTTTATGAACTACGGCAAAACCGCGGAAGAGAAAAACGTGCTGGAACGCCTGGGCTGGGCGCCGTTCCGCGCCTCCAGCGACCTGCAGCTGGTGCCGATTCGCCAGCTGGCGCTGTTCAAACAGATCCAGGGCGTGAAAGACAACAAGACGCTGAAAGAGGAAGAGAAGAACAGCAAGCTGTCTGAAATTCAGGCGCAGCTGGACGATCTCGACCGCCTGACCGCCGCGCTGGGCGCGATGACCAGCGTGACCAAAGCGGTGCAGTGATTACGTTCCCTCTCCCTTGAGGGAGAGGGAGAACAGATTAAGGAGCACACATGCAAACCATCACTCTCCCACCGCCAAAGCGCAGCTGGTTCTCGCTGATCAGCTGGGCCGTACTGCTGGCAGTGCTCGTCGTCTCCTGGAAAGGGGCGGAAATGGCCCCGCTGACGCTGATCCAGGACTCCGGCAACATGGCGACCTTCGCCGCCGACTTCTTCCCGCCGGACTTCAGCCAGTGGCAGGACTACCTCAGCGAGATGGCCGTCACGCTGCAAATTGCCGTCTGGGGCACCGCCCTGGCCGTGGTGCTCTCCATTCCGTTTGGCCTGATGAGCGCCGACAACATTGTACCGTGGTGGATTTACCAGCCGGTGCGCCGCCTGATGGACGCCTGCCGCGCCATCAACGAAATGGTCTTTGCGATGCTGTTCGTTGTCGCCGTCGGTCTCGGTCCCTTCGCCGGGGTGCTGGCGCTTTTTATTCACACCACCGGCGTGCTCTCCAAGCTGCTTTCGGAAGCGGTGGAAGCCATTGAGCCCGGCCCGGTCGAAGGCATTCGCGCCACCGGTGCCAACAAAATTGAAGAAATTCTTTACGGCGTGCTGCCCCAGGTGATGCCGCTGCTCATCTCCTACTCCCTCTACCGCTTTGAGTCCAACGTCCGCTCCGCCACCGTTGTCGGCATGGTGGGCGCAGGCGGGATTGGCGTCACCCTGTGGGAAGCGATTCGCGGTTTCCAGTTCCAGCAAACCTGCGCCCTGATGGTGCTCATCATCATCACCGTCAGCCTGCTGGACTTCCTCTCTCAACGTTTGCGTAAGCACTTCATCTGAGAAGCGAGGCTTTGATTTGTATGCACTTATCCAGACATCCGACCAGTTACCCCACCCGCTGGCAAGAGATTGCGGCAAAGCTCGAAGTGGAGCTGCGCACGCACTACCGCTGCGGGGATTATCTGCCTGCGGAACAGCAGCTTGCCGATCGCTATGAAGTCAACCGTCACACCCTGCGGCGGGCCATTGACCAGCTGGTGGAGCGCGGTTGGGTACAGCGCCGCCAGGGCGTCGGCGTGCTGGTGCTGATGCGCCCGTTCGACTACCCGCTCAACGCCCAGGCGCGTTTCAGCCAGAACCTGCTGGATCAGGGCAGCCACCCCACCAGCGAAAAGCTGCTCTCGGTGCTGCGTCCGGCCTCCAGTCACGTGGCGGATGCGCTGGGGATCCAGGAGGGAGACAACGTCATCCACCTGCGCACCCTGCGCCGGGTTAACGGTATCCCCCTCTGCCAGATCGACCACTACTTCGCGGACCTGGCCCTCTGGCCGGTGCTGCAACATTTCACCAGCGGCTCGCTGCATGACTTTCTGCAGGATGCCACGGGCATTGCGCTCAAACGTACCCAGACGCGCATCAGCGCCCGCCGCGCGCAGGCCAAAGAGAGCAAGGTGCTGGAGATCCCCAACATGGCGCCCCTGCTCTGCGTACGCACCCTTAACCACCGTGACGACGAGGTGAATGCGACGGAGTACTCCGTCAGCCTGACCCGCGCCGACATGATCGAATTCACCATGGAGCACTGAATGCATTTCGATACCTCCACCCGCCAGCACTGGATGGCCGTGCTCGCCCATAGCCAGCCTGCGGCGCTTGCCGCGCGGATGTCGGCGCTGAGCCTGACGCCCGCTTATGAACTGATCCGCGCCCCGGAAACCGGACTGGTGCAGATCCAGGCGCGGATGGGCGGCACCGGGGCCCGCTACTTTGCCGGCGATGCCACCCTGACCCGCGCCGTGGTGCGTCTTGCAAGCGGCACCCTCGGCTACAGCTACCTGCTCGGGCGTAACAAACCCCACGCCGAGCAGTGCGCCGTTGTGGATGCCCTGCTGCAGGAAGCTTCCCATTTTCAGGCCCTGATGGAAACCGTTATTGCCCCGCTGGATGCCGACCGCGCCGCACGCCTTGCCGCCCGTCAGGCCGAAGTGAACACCAGCCGGGTCGACTTCTTTACGCTCGTTCGCGGAGACAACGCATGACCCTTCAACCCGCTTTTACTCTTGCCGTGCAGGATGCCCAGCACAGTTTTCGTCGTCTGCTGAAAGCGATGAGCGAGCCGGGCGTCATCGTCTCGCTGCATCAGCTTAAGCATGGCTGGCAGCCGCTGAACCTCGCCACCACCAGCGTGCTGCTGACCCTGGCCGATAACGACACCCCGGTCTGGCTGTCGGGCTCCGTCAGCAACGATATCGTCAGCAGCAACCTGCGTTTTCATACCAGCGCCCCGCTGGTGGAGCAGCCGCAGCAGGCGGTGTTCGCCGTCGCCGACGAGCAGATCGGCCACGAGCAGCTCAACGCCCTGAGCGAGGGCAGCGCTGTGGCGCCGGAGACCAGCGCCACCCTGATTTTGCAGGTCTCCAGCCTGAGCGGCGGACGCATGCTGCGCCTGACCGGGGCCGGCATCGCCGAGGAGCGGATGGTCGCCCCGCAGTTACCTGAGTGCATCATTCACGAGCTGACCGAGCGCCCGCACCCGTTTCCGCTGGGCATCGACCTGCTGCTGACCTGCGGCGAGCGCCTGCTGGCGATCCCGCGAACCACCCACGTGGAGGTGTGCTGATGTACGTTGCCGTCAAAGGGGGGGAGAAGGCGATCGCCGCCGCCCACGCGTTGCAGGAGCACAGACGCCGGGGCGATGAGCAGATCCCCGAGCTGAGCGTCGCCCAGATTGAACAGCAGTTGAACCTGGCCGTTGACCGGGTGATGACTGAAGGCGGCATCGCCGATCGCGAGCTGGCGGCCCTGGCGCTGAAGCAGGCCAGCGGCGATAACGTCGAGGCCATCTTCCTGCTGCGCGCTTACCGCACTACGCTGGCAAAGCTGGCGGTGAGCGAGCCCATCAACACCGCAGAGATGCGCCTGGAGCGCCGCATTTCGGCGGTCTATAAAGACATTCCCGGCGGCCAGCTGCTTGGCCCGACCTACGACTACACTCACCGCCTGCTCGATTTCACCCTGCTGGCAAACGGCGAAGCCCCTCGCCTTACCCCCTCACACACCGAGCAGAATGCCGCGCCGCACGTCTTTAGCCTGCTGGCCAACCAGGGGCTGGCGAAAGCGGAAGAGGATTGCGGCGATGAGCCAGACGACATCACCCGCACGCCGCCGGTTTACCCCTGTTCACGCTCATCGCGCCTGCAGCAGCTGATGCGCGGCGACGAGGGCTATCTGCTGGCGCTGGCCTACTCCACCCAGCGTGGCTATGGCCGTAACCACCCCTTCGCCGGGGAGATCCGCAGCGGCTATATCGACATCGATATTGTGCCGGAAGAGCTGGGATTTGCGGTGAACGTCGGTGAATTGCTGATGACCGAGTGCGAAATGGTAAACGGCTTCGTCACTCCGGATAACGACGCACCGCACTTCACCCGCGGCTATGGTCTGGTGTTTGGCATGGGCGAGCGCAAGGCGATGGCGATGGCGCTGGTTGACCGCGCCCTTCAGGCCCCCGACTACGACGAGAACATTACAGGCCCGGCGCAGGACGAGGAGTTTGTACTGGCCCATGCGGATAACGTTGAGGCCGCAGGCTTTGTCTCGCACCTCAAGCTGCCGCACTACGTCGATTTCCAGGCTGAACTGGAGCTGCTTAAACGTCTGCAACAGGAGCGCAACAATGGCTAACCTCAGCGGCTACAACTTTGCTTATCTGGATGAGCAAACCAAACGCATGATCCGCCGCGCCATTTTAAAAGCGGTGGCCATCCCCGGCTATCAGGTGCCGTTCGGTGGCCGTGAAATGCCCATGCCCTACGGCTGGGGCACCGGTGGCATTCAGATCACCGCCAGCGTGATTGGCGAAGCGGATGTGCTGAAGGTGATTGACCAGGGGGCGGACGACACCACCAACGCCGTCTCGATCCGCCAGTTCTTTACGCGCGTGACGGGGGTGAACACCACCGAGCGCACCGAAGACGCCACGCTGATCCAGACCCGCCACCGCATCCCGGAGACCCCGCTCGTTGAAGATCAGATTTTGATTTTCCAGGTGCCGATCCCCGAACCGCTGCGCTTTATCGAGCCGCGCGAAACCGAAACCCGCACCATGCACGCCCTGGAAGAGTACGGCGTAATGCAGGTGAAGCTGTACGAGGATATCGCCCGCTTCGGCCACATCGCCACCACCTACGCCTACCCGGTGAAGGTTAACGGGCGCTACGTGATGGACCCGTCGCCAATCCCGAAATTCGACAACCCGAAGATGGACATGATGCCCGCCCTGCAACTTTTTGGTGCCGGTCGCGAAAAACGCATCTACGCCGTGCCGCCCTACACGCGGGTTGAGAGCCTCGACTTTGACGATCACCCATTTACGGTGCAGGAGTGGGATGAGCCGTGCGCCATCTGTGGGTCGAAGCACAGCTATCTCGACGAAGTGGTGCTGGATGACACCGGCAAACGGATGTTTGTCTGCTCCGATACCGATTTTTGCCGCCAACAGAGCGAGGCCAACAGCCAATGAAACCGCTGCTTTCGGTCAATAACCTGACCCACCTTTATGCGCCGGGCAAAGGCTTCAGCGACGTGTCGTTTGACCTGTGGCCGGGGGAAGTGCTAGGGATTGTCGGCGAGTCCGGCTCCGGTAAAACCACCCTGCTGAAATCCCTCTCGGCGCGCCTGACGCCGCAGAACGGCGACATTCTCTATGACGGCCACTCGCTGTATGGCATGAGCGAGGCCGAGCGCCGTCGCCTGCTGCGCACCGAGTGGGGCGTGGTGCACCAGCATCCGATGGACGGCCTGCGCCTCCAGGTGTCGGCGGGGGGCAATATCGGCGAACGGCTGATGGCGACCGGCGCGCGCCATTACGGCGACATCCGCGCGACGGCGAAACAGTGGCTGGAGGAGGTAGAGATCCCGGCGTCGCGCATCGACGACCTGCCCACCACCTTCTCCGGCGGGATGCAGCAGCGCCTGCAGATCGCCCGCAACCTGGTTACCCATCCGAAGCTGGTCTTTATGGATGAACCCAGCGGTGGGCTGGACGTGTCGGTGCAGGCCCGCCTGCTGGATCTGCTCCGCGGTCTGGTGGTGGAGCTGAACCTGGCAGTGGTGATTGTCACCCATGATTTAGGCGTCGCCCGCCTGCTAGCGGACCGTCTGCTGGTGATGAAGAGCGGCGAAGTGGTGGAAAGTGGGCTGACCGACCGGGTGCTCGACGATCCCCATCATCCGTACACCCAGCTGCTGGTGTCATCGGTATTGCAGAATTGAGGTTGCTGTTGCCGGGTGGCGGCTTCGCCTGACCCGGCCTACGGACCGCGCTCTTTGTAGGCCGGGTAAGCGAAGCGCCACCCGGCAAGAAAACGCCACGAGGCCAAGATGATCCACGTACAAAACGTAAGTAAGACCTTTGTGCTCCACCAGCAAAACGGCGTGCGCCTGCCGGTGCTGCAGAATGCCTCTCTGAAAGTGAACAGCGGCGAATGCGTGGTGCTGCATGGCCACTCCGGCAGCGGCAAATCGACCCTGCTGCGCTCGCTGTATGCCAACTACCTGCCGGATGAAGGCCATATCCATGTGCGCCACGGCGACGAATGGGTCGATCTGGTGCAGGCCCCGGCGCGTAAGGTGCGGGACGTCAGGCGCACCACCATTGGCTGGGTCAGCCAGTTTTTACGGGTGATCCCGCGCGTTCCGGCGCTGGAGGTGGTGATGCAGCCGCTGCTGGATCTGGGCGTGCCGCGGGACACCTGCGCTGCCAAAGCCGCCAGCCTGCTGACGCGCCTGAACGTGCCGGAACGTCTGTGGCATCTCGCCCCCTCCACCTTTTCCGGCGGCGAGCAGCAGCGGGTCAACATCGCTCGCGGCTTTATCGTCGACTACCCGATTTTACTGCTCGATGAACCGACCGCCTCGCTGGATGCCAAAAACAGCGCAGCGGTTATTGAACTGATCGAAGAGGCCAAAGCGCGCGGCGCGGCGATCGTCGGGATCTTCCACGACGACGCGGTGCGGGATCGCGTGGCGGATCGTCTGCACCCGATGGGGATCACCGCATGATCGTGAACAACGTAAAACTGGTGCTGGAAAACGAGGTCGTTGACGGCTCCATCGATATTCAGGACGGCATCATTCGCGCCTTTGCCGAAACCCAAAGCCGCCTGCCGGAAGCGATGGACGGTGAAGGCGGCTGGCTGCTGCCGGGGCTGATTGAGCTACACACCGACAACATGGATAAGTTCTTCACCCCGCGACCCAAAGTCGACTGGCCAGCCCATTCGGCCATGAGCAGTCACGACGGGATGATGGTCGCCAGCGGCATCACCACGGTGCTGGATGCGGTGGCGATTGGCGACGTGCGCGACGGCGGAGATCGTCTTGAGAATCTGGAGAAGATGATCAACGCCGTGGAGGAGACGCAGAAGCGCGGCCTTAACCGCGCCGAGCACCGCCTGCACCTGCGCTGCGAGCTACCCCATCACACCACCCTGCCGCTGTTCGAGAAGCTGGTGGGCCGCGAGCCGGTGACCCTGGTGTCGCTGATGGATCACTCTCCGGGCCAGCGCCAGTTCGCTAACATCGAAAAGTATCGCGAATATTATCAGGGCAAATATGCCCTCAACGACGCGCAGATGGCGCGTTACGAAGAGGAACAGCTTCAGCTTGCTGCCCGCTGGTCGCAGCCCAACCGCCAGGCCATCGCTGCCCTCTGCCGGGCGCGCAATATCGCCCTCGCCAGCCATGATGACGCCACCGCGGAGCACGTGCTTGAATCCCGCCAGCTTGGCAGCGTAATCGCCGAATTTCCTACCACGTTCGAAGCCGCAGAGGCCTCCCGCCAGCACGGAATGAACGTGCTGATGGGTGCGCCCAACATTGTGCGCGGCGGCTCGCACTCCGGCAACGTGGCGGCAAGCCAGCTCGCTTCGCTCGGCCTGCTGGATATCCTCTCCTCCGATTACTACCCGGCCAGCCTGCTGGATGCGGCGTTCAGGGTGGCGGACGACGAGGAGAATCGTTTTACCCTACCGCAGGCGATCCGCCTGGTGACCCGCAACCCGGCGCAGGCGCTCAACCTGCACGATCGCGGGGTGATTGGCGAAGGCAAGCGGGCAGACCTGGTGCTGGCGCACCGTAAAGGCGAGCATATTCATATCGACCACGTCTGGCGTCAGGGAAAAAGGGTGTTCTGATGGGAAGAGTGATCTGGTTAATGGGGCCTTCCGGCTCCGGAAAAGACAGCCTGCTGGCGGCGTTGCGCGAGCAGCCCCATCCACAACTGCTGGTGGCGCACCGCTACATCACGCGCGCCGCTACTGCCGGGAGCGAAAACCACATCGCCCTCAGCGAGCCGGAGTTTTTTACCCGCGCCGGGCAGCACCTGTTTGCCCTGAGCTGGCACGCTAACGGCTATTATTATGGGGTGGGCCTGGAGATCGATCTCTGGCTGCACGCCGGATTTGACGTGGTGGTAAACGGCTCGCGCGCTCATCTGCCCCAGGCGCAGGCGCGCTATGCCGGGGCGTTGCTGCCGATCTGCCTGCAGGTGTCGCCGGAGATCCTGCGTAGCCGACTGCAGGCGCGTGGGCGGGAGAGCGCTAAAGAGATCGACCAGCGGCTGGCGCGCGCCGCCCGTTACACGCCGTCCGATTGCCCGATCCTTAACAATGACGGCAGTTTGCACCAGTCTGTCGACAACTTCCTTTCACTCATTAGCCAGAAGGAGAGAAACCATGCCCGAGTGTGAGTTGCGCCCCGCCACCGCGGAGGACGTTGACGCGGTCTATGGCCTGATCTGTGAGTTAAAACAGGCGGAGCTTGACCGTTCGGCGTTCCATGCGGGGTTCGCGGCCAATCTGCAGGATCACAATATGCGTTACCAGCTGGCCGAACAGGATGGACATATCATCGGGATGATCGGCCTGCACATGCAGTTTCACCTGCATCACGCCAACTGGATCGGCGAGATCCAGGAGCTGGTGGTGATGCCGCAGGCCCGCGGTCTGAAGGTCGGCAGCCAGCTGCTGGCCTGGGCGGAAGAAGAGGCCCGCCACGCCGGGGCGGAGATGACCGAGCTCTCCACCAGCGTAAAGCGTCTCGATGCGCACCGCTTTTATCTTCGTGAAGGGTATACCCAGAGCCACTTCCGCTTCACCAAACCTCTGTAAGGAGGCGTCATGAGTCTGACCATTACGTTAACGGGAACCGGTGGCGCCCAGCTGGTGCCCGCTTTTGGCTGCGACTGTCCGGCCTGCCGTCGGGCGCGTTTGCAGGAAGATTATCGCCGTCGCCCCTGTAGCGCGGTGGTCAAATTCAATGATGCAGTGACGCTGCTGGATGCCGGGATCCCGCATCTGATGGACGACTGGCCTGCGGGCAGTTTTCAGCAGATTTTACTCACCCATTACCATATGGATCATGTCCAGGGGCTGTTTCCGCTGCGCTGGGGGGTGGGGGCGACCATTCCGGTCTACGGCCCGCCAGATGAAGCCGGGTGCGACGATCTCTTTAAACATCCCGGCCTTCTCGACTTTAGCCATACTCTCGAGCCGTTTGTGATCTTTGAACTCCAGGGCCTGCGGGTGACGCCGCTGCCGCTCAACCATTCGAAGCTGACTTTTGGCTATCTGCTGGAGAGCGCCCACAGCCGCGTGGCCTGGCTCTCCGATACCGCCGGACTGCCGGAGAAAACGGTGAAGTTTCTGCTCAACAACCAGCCGCAGGCGATCGTGATCGACTGTAGCCATGCGCCGCAGGACGAGCCCCCGCGCAACCACTGCGATTTAAATACGGTTATTGCGCTCAATCAGGTAATTGGCTGCCCGCAGGTGATCCTGACCCATATCAGCCATGAGTTTGACGTGTGGATGATGGACAACCCGCTCCCTGTGGGGTTTGAGGCGGGGTATGACGGGATGGTGCTGGCGCTGGACTGAGGCATTGCCGGGTGGCGGCTTCGCCTTACCCGGCCTACAAAACCGTAGGCCTGTGCAAGCGACGCGCCGCCGGACACTGGCATTACCGCCGATCGTAATCCTCTTCCAGCCTGCGCTCGTCATCTTCTAAGCGACGCCGATCCTCATCCAGCTGGCGCTGACGTTCATCCAGACGACGACGGCGATCGTCCAGCTGGCGCTGGCGCTCTTCATACTGTCGGTTATCGCTGCTACGACGCCGATCGTAACGGTCATCGTCATCGTTACTGCGGTCGCTGTTAGGGTTGTAGGCGTCGTTAATCGCCTGCTGAATATTGCCGATGGTGTCGTCAACAATATCAGCGTGAGCCAGATGGCTGGTTAAAGAGAGCAAACCCAATAACAGGGCGGTAGAGTAGTGTTTCATAAAGCCAGTCTCGCAGGTGAGCTGGCTTTACGGTAATAAACAGCGGGTGGAGCGAGTAGCGGAGGAATCTCAAATGCTGTAAGGGGAAGTTTCTTCCATAAGGTGATTCGCACGTTGCCTGTTCTCGGCCACTAAAACAACGCGATGGCATTTTTGGTCAGGCGAAACACTCCAGATACGCTCCTCAGGAATACAGCCGCCATCGTAAATCACTTTACTGCCATCATAAGGCCAAAATGCGCCTTGCTCGGTATCCAGTACGAACACAGCGATTTGATCCGATTCACGGGCAATCTTTTGCCAAAGCATTTTACCGCCTTCGTACTGATCAAAATCGCTTATTAGCGTAATACCGCACTGGAGGATTAATGCCTCATAAAGTCGGGTTGCCAGCCCTTTATCCCGCTCGCCAGGATCAACACAGATGCCTTCAACCTGAAGGATGTGGGCATCTTCCCAGCAGCGTTCAACGGCAACGATATCTTTACCGAGTGCAGGTTTGCGCTGTAAATCCAGCGCTGCCACAACCCGATGTCGCGGTATGCCTTCAAAGATTTCGATATCCGCTTCAATGATTGCCGCGCGAGGAGTCTGGGGATCATAGATGACATGCAGCAATCGCCCTGAGAGTTCAATCTCTTCCACCCGCGTAAAGGCGCGCGCGACTGTCATCGGGCTATAGGTTGTAGGCATCACGATCATATGTGAGTCCCCTCTCGTCAGTACCGGCATAAGTCCTTTTATATCCTAATCCGCTCATTTTTGCGCAGATTAACATCACTAATGCAGCGGTTACGATTGATTAATTCTTAAACATGGCACCGATTTTTTGCAGCGCCTGCGCCAGCTGCGCACGGGTAAAAGGCTTGCGCAGCAGCTCCACGTCCGGCAGCTGTGGGTTATGTGCCGGGCGCAGATCCTGGCCGCTCATCAATAGCACGGGGAGATGCGGGAACTGCTGGCGGACCTGCTGGATCACCTCCGCGCCGCTCAGGGTGCCGGGAAGCATTAAGTCGCTAATAAACATCTCGATATCCGACGATGCGCTCAGCATATGCAGCGCCTGCTCGCCGGTTTCCGCCTCCAGCGTCAGGTAGCCCAGCTGGTGCAGCTGTTCGCACAGGGTCTGGCGGACATCGCTCTGGTCGTCCAACACCAGTACCAGCCGGTCGCTTCGTACCGCTGCGGCGGCTGCCAGCGTCTCTGGCTGGGGAAGTGCCTGCTGGGTGGCGCGGGGCAGATGCAGCCGCACGGTGGTGCCTTGCCCGGGCGCGCTTTCGATCTCCACCCGCCCGCCGGACTGGCGCACAAAGCCATACACCATCGACAGCCCCAGCCCGCTGCCGCTGCCGGTCTGCTTGGTGGTGAAGAAGGGTTCAAAGACCCGGGATTTGATGGCCTGCGACATCCCGCAGCCGTGGTCGATCACCTCCAGCGCTATCATATCCTGCCTGCGTCCGTCGCTGCGGGTGACGCGCTGGTTCCAGGTGCGGATTTTTATCACTCCACTTTGCCCTTCCATCGCATCCCGGGCATTCATCACCAGGTTGATGATGGCGTTTTCCAGCTGGCTGATGTCAATCCACGCCGGCCACGCCGGGGTCTGCGCTTCGATCTCCAGCGAAAGGGTGGCGGGAAGGGAGTGGCGCATCAGCTCGGCCAGGTTTTCCAGCAGGGGTTTCATCTCCACCGCGTGCGGGTTCAGGGACTGCTTGCGAGAGAAGGCCAGCAGGCGCTGGGTTAACAGCGCCCCGCGCTCGGCGGCCTTCAGCGCGCGGCTGATGCGCGGCGCATCCGGTGAATGGGGGTCGGCCAGCTCCAGGCTGCCGATGATCACCGCCAGCAGGTTATTGAAATCATGCGCCAGCCCGCCCGTCAGCTGACCCACCGCCTTCATCTTCTGGCTGTGGAGTAGCGCCTCCTCCAGCCCCTGACGTTCAATGCGATCCACCTCCATCTGGGAGGTTTTCTCTTTCAGCAGCCGGGTGGTGTGCTCCAGCGAGGCGGTATTGCGGGCAAAGACGTTAAATGCCCGCGCCAGCTCGCCCAGCTCATCCCGGCGTTGCAGCGCAGGCACCGAGACATCCTGTTCCCCATGGGCCAGCCGCGACATCGCCCGGGAGATGGCGGTCAGGTTGGTGCCCAGGTTGCGGTAGATGTACCAGCAGGCAAAGGCGGTAATGATCAGCGCCAGCACGGCGGAAAGGGTGATAAAGACGCTGATGGAGCGCAGCTCCTGATGGCTCTGGGCGGTACGCAGCTGGGATGCCTGCGCCACCTGCTCCACATACTGATTGATATCGCTGTTGAGGATCGCCACCAGCGCTTTGATGTGAAACATATACCAGCTGATCGACAGGTCGCTCTCTTCCAGCTGCCGGGAGAGCGGGCCGAGCTTGTTCAGCTCGGCGTTAAAATCGGGCAGCACAAAGCCCACCACCGGCTGAGTGGCTCCTGGGGGCAGCATCGCCGTCACCGTATCAAGCTGCTGGATGGTCGCTCGCGGCGAAGGGGTTTCGATGGCGGCGACGATCAGCCGGTCCATCTCGCTGAGCAGGCGAGCATCGGGCACATTACTGGCGTAGCGGCGGTTGATCTCCTGGAGATGGCGGAGATAGCTCTGGCTCTGGTAGAGCGCGCTGAGCAGGGCATTACGCTCCAGGTGGCGTCGTTGCCCGCGTTCCAGCATCCCGGTCACGCTTTGTTGCAGCTCGTTGCTGCGCCGGATGATCCGCGCCACCAGTGCGGGCTCCTGCTGCGCCAGCGGCGCATCGGCAAGCTGCGCCAGCGAATGGCCCAACGCCGTCTGGGTCTGCTTTAGCCGGTTGGCTTCGTCTTTATATTCCAGCGCCCCCACCACCTGCGACAAACGTACCGCCGCCGTCGCCACGTTGGCGGTTTCCCGCGACAAATTCATGCTGCCGGTCATGTCGTCCAGCGTCTGGCGCTGCACCTGCTCCTGGATATGGCTGGCGTGGCGAAAGCCCAGCACCGCCACGCCGCTGACCATTAAGGTCACCGCCACCATCAGCAGATTGAAGATCAGCAGGCGGCCACGGGCGCTGGCGAAAAAGGGAGGACGGCGTGAAGGCATGTTGGCTCCGTGGCGTAACTGTGATCCACATTAACTATTCATAACTATGACAAATATGAACGACTTCTGACATTTTGCATTTACCGGGCTGTGATGAAGTGCGGATATCGAACGTCACAGGAGATCCGCCATGAGCAGGACCCCGGTTTTAGAGATGCGCAACATTGCCAAAACCTTTGGCAGCTTTCACGCGCTGAAGGGTGTGGATCTGACGGTCTTCCCCGGTGAGATCCACGCGCTAATGGGTGAAAACGGCGCCGGAAAAAGTACGCTGATGAAAATTCTCGCCGGGGCTTATATCGCCACCAGCGGCGAGATCCTGATCGACGGCAAGCCGTTTCACATCAAAGGCCCGAAAGATGCCCTGGCGGCGGGCATCACCCTGATTTATCAGGAGATGCAGCTCGCCCCCAACCTTACCGTGGCCGAAAACATCTTCCTCGGCAGCGAGCTGTCGCGCGGCGGACTGGTGCAGCGTAAAGAGATGGCGGCCCAGGCCCAGGCGGTGATTGACCGGCTCGGCGCCCAGTTTAAGGCCACCGATCTGGTGATGAAGCTGACCATCGCCGAGCAGCAGCAGGTGGAGATTGCCCGCGCGCTGCACCGCAACAGCCGCATTCTGGTGATGGATGAACCCACCGCCGCCCTCTCCTCTCGCGAAACCCATCGTCTGTTTGAACTGATTTTGCGCCTGCGCGATGAAGGGATGGCGATTATCTATATCAGCCACCGCATGGCGGAGGTGTATGAACTGTCGGATCGCGTCAGCGTGCTGCGTGACGGCCAGTATGTCGGCAGCCTGACCCGCGACAAGCTCAACGCTGCTGAACTGGTGCGGATGATGGTCGGGCGTCCGTTGAGCGATCTGTTCAATAAAGAGCGCGATATCCCTCTCGGCAGCCCGCGCCTGAATGTCCACCATCTGACCGACGGTGGCAAAGTGCAGCCCTGTAGCCTGCTGGTGCGCTCCGGCGAAATCGTCGGGCTCGCCGGGCTGGTGGGGGCCGGGCGTTCGGAGCTGGCCCAGCTGATTTTTGGCGTGCGCAAGGCCACCGGCGGCATGATTGAGGTCGATGGCGAGCCGGTGGTGATCCACTCTCCGCGTGCCGCCATTGAACACGGCATCGGTTTTTTAACCGAGAACCGCAAGGAGCAGGGGCTGTTCCTTGAGCTGGCGGCGCAGGAGAACATCACCATGGCGACGCTGGAGCGCGACGCCACCTTCGGCATGCTTAACCGCAAAAAAGCGCAGTCGATCTCCGATGACGCCATCGCCCTGCTTAACATTCGCGTGCCGCATTCCCAGGTGCGGGCGGGCGGCCTCTCCGGTGGCAATCAGCAGAAGCTGCTCATCTCCCGCTGGGTGGCGATTGGCCCACGCATTCTGATCCTCGACGAGCCGACCCGCGGCGTGGATGTCGGCGCCAAAAGCGAGATCTACCGGATCATGAACCAGATGGCGCGCAAAGGGGTGGCGATCCTGATGATCTCCAGCGAACTGCCGGAAGTGGTGGGCATGAGCGATCGCGTCTATGTGATGCGCGAAGGGAGCATCGCTGGCGAGCTGCATCGGGCCGATATCACACAAGAAAACATCATGACGCTGGCGACCGGCGTCAACGACTCTCATCACCAGGCGGTAAAATCATGAGCCAACAAAATAGTCCGCAACAGGTGGCCAAAGCGGCCTCCGCCAAAAAAATGCTGATGGGCGATCTGATGCAAACCATCGGGATCCTGCCGATATTGATCCTGATTGTCGCCGTCTTTGGTTTTATCGCCCCTAACTTCTTTACCGAAAGCAACCTGCTGAACATCACCCGTCAGGCCTCCATCAATATCGTGCTGGCGGCGGGGATGACCTTCATCATTCTGACCGGCGGCATCGACCTCTCGGTAGGCTCGATTCTGGGCACCACCGCGGTGGCGGCGATGGTGGTGTCGCTGATGCCGGAGCTCTCCATGCTCTCGGTCCCGGCGGCCCTGATGCTCGGACTGGTGCTGGGCACCATCAACGGGGCGCTGGTGGCCTTTGCCGGATTGCCCCCCTTTATCGTCACGCTCGGCACCTACACGGCGCTGCGCGGGGCGGCCTACCTGCTGGCGGACGGCACCACGGTGATTAACTCCAGCATCAGCTTTGAGTGGATCGGCAATAACTACCTCGGGCCGGTGCCATGGCTGGTGGTGATCGCCCTCGCGGTCATCGTCATCTGCTGGTTCATCCTGCGCCGCACCACCCTCGGGGTACACATCTACGCGGTGGGCGGCAACATGCAGGCGGCGCGCTTAACGGGCATCAAGGTCTGGATGGTACTGCTTTTTGTCTACGGCATAAGCGGCCTGCTCTCGGGTCTGGGCGGAGTGATGAGCGCCTCGCGGCTCTACAGCGCCAACGGCAACCTTGGCACCGGCTATGAGCTGGACGCCATCGCCGCGGTGATCCTCGGCGGCACCAGCTTTGTCGGCGGCATCGGCACCATCACCGGCACGCTGGTGGGGGCGCTGATTATCGCCACCCTTAACAACGGCATGACGCTGATGGGCGTCTCCTACTTCTGGCAACTGGTGATCAAAGGGGCGGTGATCATCATTGCGGTACTGATCGACAAATACCGTACCCGACACCATCAAAGTGCATAACAACAATACCCTACATAACGAGGACGAAAAATATGCGTTTAAAACCTCTTGTTACCGCGCTCTGTGCTGGCGCACTGCTTGCAGCAACCCCGTTTGTCCAGGCCAAAGAGCTGAAGTCCATCGGCGTGACGGTGGGCGATCTGGCGAACCCGTTCTTTGTGCAGATCACCAAAGGGGCGGAGCTGGAAGCGCGCAAACTGGCGGGAGATAACGTGAAAGTGACGCTGGTCTCCAGCGGTTACGATCTCGGCCAGCAGGTGTCGCAGATTGATAACTTCATCGCTGCGAAGGTCGATATGATCATTCTCAACGCCGCAGACTCGAAGGGGATCGGCCCGGCGGTGAAGCGCGCGAAAGATGCCGGGATCGTGGTGGTGGCGGTTGACGTGGCGGCAGAAGGCGCCGATGCGACCATCACCTCCAACAACACCCAGGCGGGCGAGATGGCCTGTAAGTTGATTACCGACCGTCTGAAAGGCAAAGGCAACGTGGTGATCATCAACGGACCGCCGGTTTCTGCGGTACAGAACCGCGTGGAAGGGTGCCAGACCGAATTTAAAAAACATCCGGATATCAAGGTGCTCTCGGATAACCAGAACGCCAAGGGCAGTCGTGAAGGCGGGCTGGAGGTGATGACCTCCCTGCTGGCCGCCAATCCGAAGATCGACGGCGTGTTCGCCATCAACGATCCGACGGCGATCGGGGCCGATCTGGCGGCGAAACAGGCGCAACGTAACGAGTTCTTTATCGTTGGCGTGGATGGTTCCCCGGATGCGGAAGAGGCGCTGAAGCGCGAAAACTCCCTCTTTATCGCCACCCCGGCGCAGGACCCGCAGGTGATGGCGGCGAAAGCGGTAGAGATTGGCTATGGCATTCTGCAGGGCAAACCGGCGCCGAAAGAGCCGGTGCTGATCCCGGTGACGATGATCGATAAGAACAACGTCGGCACCTATAAGGGCTGGACGGTTAAGTGAGATCGGTGCAGAGCCTCTTTATCAGGGGCTCTGCATATCACGTAAGGAGTTACCATGAAACGCTCCGAAATTAACGAAATCCTCGGCCACACGCGGCAGTTTTTCTCCATGCACGATGTGCATTTGCCCCCCTTTGCCAGCTTCCCCCCTGCCCGCTGGCAGCAGCTCGACGCACAGGCCTGGCGCGAAGTGTTCGACCTGCGTCTTGGCTGGGACGTGACCGCCTTCGGCGGCGATAACTTTGCCGTCCAAGGGCTGACCCTTTTTACCCTGCGCAACGGCTCGCCCGGCGGCAAGCCGTGGGCCAGATGTTACGCGGAAAAGATCATGCACGTGCGCGACGGCCAGGTCACGCCGCTGCATTTCCACTGGCGTAAACGCGAGGACATCATTAACCGCGGCGGCGGCAATCTGATTCTTGAGCTGTGGAACGCCGATGAAAATGAGCAGAAAGAGGATGGCGATATTACGGTCTCCATCGACGGGTGCCAGCAGACTCACGCGGCAGGCAGCCATATCCGTCTCGCGCCGGGAGAGAGCATCTGTCTGCCGCCCGGTTTGTACCACAGCTTCTGGGGTGAAGAGGGCTTTGGGGATGTGCTGGTGGGCGAGGTCTCCTCGGTGAATGATGACGATACCGACAACCATTTCCTGCAACCCACCGCCCGCTATAACAACATTGATGAAGACGAACCGGCCGTGCTAGTGCTGTGTAACGAGTACAACCTGTTTCGTCTGTAAGGAGTGAACATGCCGCTTATCTCTCTCGCCGACGGGCTGGCGCATGCCCGGGAACAGCGTTACGCGCTGGGGGCGTTTAACGTCCTCGACTCTCACTTCCTGCGGGCGCTCTTTGCCGCGGCCCACCAGGAGAGCTCGCCCTTTATCATCAACATTGCCGAAGTGCACTTTAAGTACGTGTCGCTCGATTCACTGGTGGAGGCGGTGAAATTTGAAGCCGCCCGGCATGACATTCCGGTGGTGCTGAACCTCGATCACGGTCTGCATTTCGAGGCGGTGGTACGGGCGCTGCGCCTGGGGTTCAGCTCGGTGATGTTCGACGGCTCAACGCTGAGCTACGAAGAGAACATCCGCCAGACGCGGGAAGTGGTGAAGATGTGCCACGCGGTGGGCGTGTCGGTGGAGGCGGAGCTGGGCGCAGTGGGGGGCGATGAGGGCGGCGCCCTGTACGGTCACGCCGACGAAGCCTTTTTCACCGATCCGGCCCTGGCGCGGGAATTTGTCGACCAGACCGGCATTGATGCCCTGGCGGTAGCCATCGGCAATGCCCACGGCAAGTACAAGGGGGAGCCGAAGCTCGATTTCGCCCGTCTTGACGCTATCCGCCAGCAAACCGGCCTGCCGCTGGTGCTGCACGGCGGCTCCGGGATCGGTGACGCCGATTTTCGCCGCGCCATTGAGCTTGGGATCCACAAAATTAACTTCTATACCGGCATGTCCCAGGCGGCGCTGGGGGCCGTGGAGCAGCGCATGGCCAACCGGCAGCCGCTGTATGACGAGTTTGCTGAGCTGTTGCTGGGCATCGAAGAGGCGATTACCGACACCGTCGCCGCGCAGATGCGTATCTTCGGCAGCGCGGGGCAAGCATAATGGAACGCCGGGGCATTATCGCGGCGGGTAATATGCTGGTGGACCATGTCCACCAGATTGTGCAGTGGCCGGAGCGCGGCTGGCTGGCGGAGATCACCCACAGCGAGCGCGCCACCGGCGGCGCACCGCTCAACGTGCTGTTAACCTTGGCAAAAATGCATACCGGGATCCCGCTGCAGGCGGTCGGGCTGGTGGGGGAGGATAACGACGGGGATTACATTCTCGCCATGCTCGACCAGTATCACGTCAACCGCCAGCGGGTAGAGCGCACTACCTTTGCCCCCACCTCCATGTCGCAGGTGATGACCGACCCCAGCGGCCAACGTACCTTTTTCCACTCACCGGGGGCGAACCGCCTGCTGGATCTGCCCGCCTTTGACCGGCTCGATTACAGCATGAAGATCTTCCATCTGGGTTACCTCCTGCTGCTCGACAGCCTGGATATGCCGGACGACGAATATGGCACCCGCAGCGCGCGGCTGCTGGCGCGGATGCGCGATCTGGGGTTTAAAACGTCCCTCGATCTGGTGTCGCGTAAGGGTGATCCGCGCTATCAGCCGCTGGTGCTCCCTGCCCTACGCCATCTCGACTATCTGGTGATTAACGAGCTGGAGGCGGGCGAGTTCAGCGGCCTGCCGATGCGCGATGACTAGGATGCGCCGGTGATCGCTAATATTGCCGCGGCGGCGGCAGATCTGCTGGCGGCGGGGGTGAAGTCACGGGTAGTGATTCATTGCCCGGAGGGGGCGTGGGGAGAGGAGCCGGGCCAGGCGGGAAGCTGGATCCCCTCGTGGCGGCTTACGCAGGAGGAGATTGTCGGCAGCGTCGGGGCTGGCGATGCCTTCTGCGCCGGATTTTTGTATGGCTGCCACGAATCGCTGTCGCTGACGGAGAGTATTCAGATGGCGCACGCCTGCGCCCGCGCCAGCCTGCTGGCCGCCAACGCCATCGACGGGGCAAAAACGTTGCAGGAGCTGCAGCTGTTTATTGAGGAGAACCGCCTGGTCTAGGCCGCCCTGTCGCCATGCTGCACGTCGGCGGCAAAGACGTAGCCCAGCCCGCGGATGGTTTTAATCAGCAAGGGCTGATGAGGATTGATTTCGATTTTGCGTCGCAGGCGCATGATCAGCACGTCGATGGTGCGGTCAAACACCTCCGCGCTTTCGCTGTGGGTCAGCTCCAGCAGCTGTTCCCGGCTCAGTACACGCCGGGCATTCTGGGTGAGCGCCAGCAGCAGACCGTATTCGCCCTGGGTCAGGGAGACCACGTTGCGCGCGGCGTCAATTAGCTCGCAGCGGGCGGTATCCAGCGTCCAGCCGTTAAAGCCGATCCCGCCTGCCCGCGGGACCGCTGCAGGCTCCGCCGCCAGCGCGCCGGTGCGACGGAGCACGGCCTTGACGCGCGCCACCACCACCCGGGGGTTAAAGGGTTTGCCGATATAATCGTCCGCCCCCATCTCCAGCCCCACCACCACATCCGACTCGCTGCCAAGACCCGTGAGCATAATGACCGGCAGCTCAGGACGCTGCTTTTGCAGTTGCTGTAATACCTGCAGGCCGTTGATATCCGGCAGCATCATATCGAGCAAAACCAGCGCAATATCCGGCATCTGGCAGGTCAGACGCAGCGCATCCTGCCCGTTGTGGCAGACATGGACGGTAAAGACGTGCTCGTTGAGAACGTCCTGCAACAGTTCGCAGACCGCGGTGTCGTCATCGACCACCAGAATTGCTGGTTTCATTACGGGACCCCATAGAGAAGATAAAGATCAGTCTGGCCCATTCTGTGCAAGGCTCCAGCCCAAACGCCTTTTCCATCACGAATCTTCAACCGCCGTCACATCCCCCGTCACTTCCGCTGTCGCAATTTTTGCCGCAGGCCTGTTTTTCGTCAGGGTATTGCCCAGGATTCACCCGTAAAGTCAGGGAAAAACCACAACAAGAATGCGGCTTAGAGGCGGCATACTCAACCGACATATCAGCATCATGTGAAACTGGAGCGAGATCGATGAAAAACGTCATCACGGTTTGCCCCTATTGCGCATCAGGTTGCAAGATCAACCTGGTGGTCGATAACGGCACAATCGTCCGGGCGGAGGCGGCCAACGGCAAAACCAACCAGGGCACGCTGTGCCTGAAGGGCTACTTCGGCTGGGATTTTATTAACGATACCCAAATCCTCACCCCGCGGCTGAAAAGCCCGATGATCCGCAGAACGCGCGGCGACAAGCTGACGCCCGTTTCGTGGGAAGCGGCGCTGGATTACGTCGCCAGCCGCCTCACCGCCATCAAGGAAAAGCACGGCCCGGACGCGATCCAGACCACCGGCTCGTCACGCGGCACCGGGAATGAAACCAACTATCTGATGCAGAAGTTTGCGCGCGCCGTTATCGGCACCAATAACGTCGACTGCTGCGCCCGCGTCTGACACGGCCCCTCGGTTGCAGGTCTGCACCAGTCGGTCGGCAATGGCGCCATGAGCAATGCCATCAACGAGATTGATAACACTGCGTTAGTCTTTATTTTTGGCTATAACCCGGCGGATTCGCACCCGATTGTCGCCAACCATATTCTGCGCGCGAAACAGAACGGGGCAAAAATCATTGTCTGCGATCCACGGCGCATCGAAACCGCCCGCATTGCCGATATGCATATCGCGTTGCGAAACGGCTCGAATATCGCCCTGCTCAATGCCATCGGCCACGTGATTATTGCCGAGCAGCTCTACGATCGGGCCTTCGTTGCCAGCCGCACGGAGGGCTTTGATGAGTACCGTAAAATCGTTGAACGCTATACGCCCGAGTCGGTGGAGACCATCACCGGCGTGAGCGCGGGAGAGATCCGCCAGGCGGCACGCCTGTATGCCGGGGCCAACACCGCTACCCTGCTGTGGGGCATGGGGGTGACCCAGTTCTGGCAGGGGGTGGAAACCGTGCGTGCGCTCACCAGCCTTGCCATGCTTACCGGCAATCTCGGCAAAGCCCACGTGGGGGTCAACCCGGTGCGCGGGCAGAATAACGTGCAGGGTGCCTGCGACATGGGGGCACTGCCGGATACCTATCCGGGCTACCAGTACGTTAAGTTTCCGGAAAACCGTGAGAAATTTGCCAAAGCCTGGGGCGTGGAGAGCCTGCCGGCGAACCCCGGCTACCGTATCAGCGAGCTGCCGCACCGCGCGGCCCACGGCGAGGTGCGGGCGGCGTACATCATGGGCGAAGACCCGCTGCAAACCGATGCTGAGCTCTCGGCAGTGCGCAAAGCTTTTGACGACCTTGAGCTGGTGATTGTCCAGGATATCTTTATGACCAAAACCGCGGCAGCAGCGGACGTGATCCTGCCCTCCACCTCCTGGGGCGAGCATGAAGGGGTCTACACCGCAACCGATCGCGGCTTCCAGCGCTTCTTCAAAGCCGTGGAGCCGAAGTGGGACCTGAAAACCGACTGGCAGATTATCAGCGAGATTGCCACCCGGATGGGTTATCCGATGCACTACGACAACACCCAGCAAATCTGGGACGAGCTGCGCCAGCTCTGCCCGGCCTTTAAGGGGGCAACCTACGAGAAGATGGGCGAGCTGGGCTATATTCAGTGGCCCTGCCGGGACGAGTCGCCGGAAGATCGGGGCACCTCATACCTGTTCGCCGAGAAATTCGATACCCCGAACGGGCTGGCGCAGTTCTTCACCTGCGACTGGATGGCGCCGATGGATACGCTGTCGCCAGAGTATCCGATGGTGCTCTCCACCGTGCGCGAAGTGGGTCACTACTCCTGCCGCTCCATGACCGGCAACTGTGCGGCGCTGTCGGCGCTGGCAGATGAGCCCGGCTATGTGCAAATCAACACCGGGGATGCCAAACAGCTGGGCATTGAGGATGACGCCCTGGTGTGGGTCACCTCCCGTAAAGGCCGGGTCATCACCCGGGCCCAGGTGAGCGATCGGCCAAACAAAGGTGCGGTATACATGACCTACCAGTGGTGGATTGGTGCCTGCAACGAGCTGGTAACGGAAAACCTGAGCCCGATAACCAAAACGCCGGAATATAAATATTGTGCCGTGCGCCTCGAGCCGATAGCGGATCAAGCTGCCGCCGAGCGCTATGTTATCGATGAATATAATGCGTTGAAAAAGCGTTTACGGGATACCGCGATGGGGTGATGTAACACTTGAAGTATGACGGGTATAAAGAGTGAACAACACGAAGTGGCGGCTAATTAGCCTGCGCAGCAGGCTAACTTCAGCGGGCGGGGAGACCCGCCCGGCTTGTAGGTAGTGGAGGTCTTAACGCACCCATTTTTTTCTTCACATCGCCCGCTTATACTGCCCGCTATCTACCCCTACGAAAATAACGCATGAAACTTCTTTATCTGTTGTTGATCCTTTTTACTTCTCTGGCGAGCGCCGAGGAGATTGGCGGCCAGTACCGGAAGCAGGCTGAAGCGGGCGACAGTCGGGCCCAGTACTATCTTGCCGAAACCTGGTACAGCTCGGGTGATGATAAGCAGGCCGAAATCTGGGCCGAAAAAGCAGCGAAAAACGGCGATATCGATGCCATGGCGCTGCTGTCCCAAATCAAGTTAAAGCACGGCGATTTAGCCCAGGCCAAAGGACTTGCGCAGCAGGCGACCGTCGCCGGGAGTTCACCGGGGGCCGTAATGCTGGCGCGGCTGCTGGTAAACACCCGGGCCGGGAAGACCGACTATCCGCAGGCGCTGAGCTTACTGCACAAGGTCGCTGAGAATACCGAAGACGACGCCGCCGTTGATGCCCAGCAGCTGCTGGGGCTGATCTACGCCAACGGCGTGGAAGTGGCGCAGGATGATGTGCAGGCCGCGCGGTGGTTTAAGCAGAGTTCCACCCTGTCGCGCACAGGCTATGCGGAGTACTGGGCGGGCCAGATCTTTAAGCAGGGCGAGGAAGGATTTATCACCCCCAATAAACAGAAGGCGCTCTATTGGTTGAATCTGAGCTGTAGCGAAGGGTTTGATACCGGATGTGAGGAGTTTGATGCGTTAAGCGGGGAGTAAATGCCCGGCGGCACTACGTTTGCCGGGCCTACGGTGATGTAGGCCGGGTAAGCGAAGCGCCACCCGGCTTTTCACTTTACTGGTCAGCCGTCTTATCAAACCGCCCCAGCACCTCGCGCTCATAGGCCAGCGCTTTTTTACGGTCAAACTTGTGTTCCCACTTGGCAATCACCAGCACCGCCAGCGCGTTACCCACCACGTTCAGCGCGGTACGCGCCATGTCGAGGATACGGTCAACACCGGCGATAAACGCCAGTCCTTCCAATGGAATGCCCACACTGCCCAGGGTCGCCAGCAGCACCACAAACGACACGCCCGGCACACCGGCAATGCCTTTTGAAGTCACCATCAGCGTCAGCACCAGCACAATCTCCTGCCACAGGGAGAGGTCAATGCCGTACAGCTGGGCAATAAAGATCGCGGCGATACTCTGGTACAGCGTGGAGCCATCAAGGTTAAAGGAGTAGCCGGTCGGCACCACGAAGCTGGTGATCGACGCCGGCGCGCCGTAAGCCTCCATCTTCTGGATGATGCGCGGCAGCACGCTTTCAGAGCTGGCGGTGGAGTACGCCAGAATCAGCTCGTCCTTCAGAATGCGGATCAGGATCCAGATGCTCAGCCCGCACATACGCGCCACTAAACCCAGCACCACCAGCGCGAAGAAGATGATGGCGAAATGGACCAGCAGTACCAGCTTCGCCAGCGGCCACAGGGAAGCAAAACCGAAGTTCGCCACCGTCACGGAGATCAGCGCAAACACCCCTACCGGCGCATAGCGCATCACCATGTGGGTCACTTTAAACATGGTTTCAGAGATGGAGCGGAACACGGTCACCAGCGGCTCGCGGTGGGCGGAGGGCAGCGACGCCAGCCCCAGACCAAACAGCACCGAGAAGAAGATGATCGGCAGCATTTCTCCCTTCGCCATCGACGCCACGATATTGGTCGGCACCAGCGACAGGATCGTCCCCATCAGGCCATGGGAGTGACTCTGCACATCGGCGGTTGTGCTCTGGTATTTCGAAATATCCACCGTCGCCAGCTGCGACATATCAATGCCCGCGCCCGGCTGGAACACATTCGCCAGCGTGATGCCGAGAACGATGGCCACCGTAGTGATCACTTCGAAATAAAGGATAGTTTTCGCGCCGATGCGGCCCAGTTGCTTCGCGTCACCCACCCCGGCAATCCCCACCACCAGCGTCGAGATAACAATCGGCACCACAATCATCTTGATCAGATGAATAAAGATATCGCCAGCAGGCGACAGTAAGTTGGCGATCAGCCATTCGCGGCTGTCACTGTGATAATGCAGATAACTACCCAGCAAGATACCCAGCACAAGGGCCAGCAAAATTTGCCAGGCCAGGCTGACTTTCAAATTTTTCATAACAAGAGACTTCCTCAACGAAGTGTTCGTACTCGTAAAACGAAGGGGACGACACATACTGAAAGGGTATGAATTGTGTTGCGTTCATTTATGGGGTTTTTTAACGCGCGGTATCAGTACCATTTGCACGGCATGCTGCGCAAGCCTTTAAGAACGAGGCATTTGACTGACAAAAGAGGTGGTTACGCTAATTTGTATCGATGATGATAAATAACCTTTTGTAATGAAAACGCTTTTTTATCCATAAAAGCAAATAATCCTCAAGAGCAATTATTTTCCTTCAAAGTGTCATTTGCGCGTTTTTTGTTCTCTTTAACATTTGCGTGATCTGTCGCCCAAATAGTAAACAAAGCTGCCAAAGCCCCTACAATTAACGTTTTTGCGACATATTATTAACATCCTACAAGGAGAATAAAAGCCATGAGCCAAGTCCATAAACACGACATTCCCGCAAATATTGCGGACCGTTGCCTGATTAACCCTGAGCAGTACCAGGAGAAGTATCAACACTCCATCACCAACCCTGACGCTTTCTGGGGCGAACAGGGCAAAATCCTTGACTGGATCACGCCCTATCAGACGGTCAAGAACACCTCTTTTGCCCCAGGTAACGTCTCTATTAAATGGTATGAAGACGGTACGCTGAACCTGGCCGCCAACTGTCTGGATCGCCACCTCGCCGAGCGCGGTGACCAGACGGCGATCATCTGGGAGGGCGACGACGCCACCCAGAGCAAAAATATCACCTACCGCGAACTGCACCGCGATGTCTGCCGCTTTGCTAACGTGCTGCTGGCTCAGGGCATCAAGAAAGGCGACGTGGTTGCCATCTATATGCCGATGGTGCCGGAAGCGGCCGTGGCGATGCTGGCCTGCGCCCGCATCGGCGCCGTGCACTCTGTGATCTTTGGCGGCTTCTCGCCGGAAGCGGTGGCCGGGCGCATTATCGACTCCAGCTCCAAACTGGTGATCACCGCCGACGAAGGCGTGCGTGCTGGCCGTGCCGTTCCGCTGAAAAAGAACGTCGATGACGCGCTGAAAAACCCTAATGTAAACAGCGTCAACAGCGTGATTGTGCTCAAGCGCACCGGCAACGCCATTGAATGGCATGAGGGGCGCGACCTCTGGTGGAGCGACCTGATTGAGCAGGCCAGCGACCAGCACCAGCCGGAAGCGATGAACGCGGAAGATCCGCTGTTTATCCTCTATACCTCCGGCTCAACCGGTAAGCCGAAGGGCGTCCTGCACACCACCGGCGGCTATCTGGTCTATGCGGCCACCACCTTTAAGTATGTCTTTGATTATCATCAGGGCGATATCTACTGGTGCACCGCTGATGTGGGCTGGGTCACCGGCCACAGCTACCTGCTGTACGGCCCGCTGGCCTGCGGCGCCACCACCCTGATGTTTGAAGGGGTGCCAAACTGGCCGACCCCGGCGCGCATGAGCCAGGTGGTGGACAAACACCAGGTCAATATTCTCTACACCGCCCCGACCGCGATCCGCGCCCTGATGGCGGAAGGCGATAAGGCGATTGAAGGCACCGACCGCTCATCCCTGCGTATCCTCGGTTCCGTGGGTGAGCCGATCAACCCGGAAGCCTGGGAGTGGTATTGGAAGAAGATCGGCAACGAGAAGTGCCCGGTGGTCGACACCTGGTGGCAGACCGAAACTGGCGGGTTCATGATCACCCCGCTGCCGGGCGCCACCCAGCTGAAAGCCGGTTCCGCGACCCGTCCGTTCTTTGGCGTTCAGCCTGCGCTGGTGGATAACGAAGGCACGCCGCTGGAAGGGGCCACTGAGGGCAACCTGGTCATCACCGACTCCTGGCCGGGTCAGGCTCGCACCCTGTTTGGCGATCACGATCGCTTTGAGCAGACCTACTTCTCCACCTTCAAAAATATGTACTTCAGCGGCGACGGCGCGCGTCGTGATGAAGACGGCTACTACTGGATCACCGGGCGCGTGGACGACGTGCTGAACGTCTCCGGCCACCGTCTGGGGACCGCCGAGATCGAATCTGCCCTCGTGTCACATCCGAAAATCGCCGAAGCGGCGGTGGTCGGTATTCCACACAACATCAAAGGCCAGGCGATCTATGCCTACGTCACCTTAAACCACGGCGAAGAGCCGTCACCCGAGCTCTATACCGAAGTGCGTAACTGGGTGCGGAAAGAGATTGGCCCGCTTGCCACCCCGGACGTGCTGCACTGGACCGACTCGCTGCCGAAAACTCGCTCCGGCAAAATCATGCGCCGTATTCTGCGCAAGATTGCGGCGGGGGATACCAGCAATTTAGGCGACACCTCTACGCTCGCCGATCCTGGCGTGGTGGACAAACTGCTCGAAGAGAAGCAGGCCATCGCAATGCCATCGTAATACCCTCACCTTAGCCCTCTCCCTTAAAGGGAGAGGGGAATATAAAAACCACCCCAAAGGATTTCGCGTTGCAGGTACGTGACTGCTCAGGCTGCGTGAAAACCGAAGGGGGATACCTCTGGAGATTCTGTGATGAATGACAATATTTGTCAGCAGATAGAGAACAGTGCGCACTACAGGGAACTGGTGGATAAACGGCAACGGTTTGCCTTCATTCTCTCTATTATCATGCTGATCATCTACGTGGGCTTTATCCTGCTGATCGCCTTTGCGCCGCACTGGCTGGGCACGCCGCTGCATGCGGGCACCAGCGTCACGCGCGGCATCCCTATCGGCATCGGTGTGATTGTCGTTTCGTTTGTGCTGACTGGCGTCTACGTCTGGCGCGCTAACGGTGAGTTCGACCGTCTGAACAAAGCGGTTCTGCGCGAGGTAAAAGCATCATGAAGAGAGTCCTGACGGCGCTTGCCGCCGCCCTCCCCCTCGCGGCAAATGCCGCCGATGCCATTGGCGGCGCGGTTGAACGCCAGCCGACCAACTGGCAGGCGATTGTGATGTTCCTGATCTTCGTGGTGCTGACGCTGTACATCACCTACTGGGCGTCGAAACGCGTACGCTCCCGTAACGATTACTACACCGCGGGCGGCAACATTACCGGTTTTCAGAACGGGCTGGCCATCGCCGGTGACTTTATGTCGGCGGCCTCCTTCCTCGGCATCTCCGCGCTGGTCTATACCTCCGGCTACGACGGGCTGATCTACTCTCTGGGCTTCCTCGTCGGCTGGCCGATTATTCTGTTCCTGATCGCCGAACGCCTGCGTAACCTGGGACGTTATACCTTTGCCGACGTGGCATCTTATCGCCTGAAACAGGGGCCGATTCGTACCCTTTCCGCCTGCGGCTCGCTGGTGGTGGTGGCCCTCTACCTGATCGCCCAGATGGTGGGAGCCGGCAAGCTGATCCAGCTGCTGTTCGGCCTGAACTACCATGTCGCGGTGGTGCTGGTGGGGGTGCTGATGGTGATGTATGTCCTGTTTGGCGGCATGCTCGCCACCACCTGGGTGCAGATCATCAAAGCCGTGCTGCTGCTGTTCGGCGCCAGCTTTATGGCCTTTATGGTCATGAAGCATGTCGGCTTCAGCTTTAATAACCTCTTTACCGAAGCGATGGCGGTACACCCGAAAGGCGAAGCGATCATGAGCCCCGGCGGGCTGGTGAAAGATCCGATCTCGGCGCTGTCGTTAGGGCTGGGCCTGATGTTTGGTACCGCGGGCCTGCCGCACATTCTGATGCGTTTCTTCACGGTGTCAGATGCGCGCGAAGCGCGTAAAAGCGTCTTCTACGCCACCGGCTTTATGGGTTACTTCTACATCCTGACCTTTATCATCGGCTTCGGCGCCATCATGCTGGTGGGTGCAAACCCGGCCTTCAAGGATGCGGCGGGCGCGCTGATTGGCGGCAACAACATGGCGGCAGTCCATCTGGCTGACGCGGTGGGCGGCAACCTGTTCCTCGGCTTTATCTCCGCCGTGGCCTTCGCCACGATTCTGGCGGTGGTGGCTGGCCTGACCCTGGCGGGTGCTTCTGCGGTCTCCCACGACCTCTATGCCAACGTCTGGCGTAAAGGCGCCTCTGAACGCGACGAACTGAAGGTCTCCAAAATCACCGTTCTGGTCCTGGGGGTCGTCGCCATTCTGCTGGGGATCCTGTTCGAGAATCAGAACATCGCCTTTATGGTGGGGCTGGCCTTCTCCATTGCGGCAAGCTGCAACTTCCCGATCATTCTGCTCTCTATGTACTGGTCGAAGCTGACCACCCGCGGAGCGATGATTGGCGGCTGGCTCGGCCTGCTGACGGCGGTGATCCTGATGATCCTCGGCCCGACCATCTGGGTGCAGATCCTCGGTCACGAAAGCGCCATCTTCCCGTATGAGTACCCGGCGCTCTTCTCCATTGCCGTGGCCTTTATCGGCATCTGGGTCTTCTCGGCAACCGATAACTCGCCGGAAGGCAACCTGGAACGCGAGAAGTTCCGCGCCCAGTTTATCCGCTCCCAAACCGGCCTGGGTGTCGAACAGGGCCGCGCGCACTAAAATCCCCTCCCCGGCCGCTGGTCGGGGATCACATTTTTTTCCCCTTCTGGTGACGTTTATCACGTCGCCAGAACAGAAAAAGCCGATGCGGATCACAGGCTTTATCTGCAATCCGCAACCTCCATCACACTTTTCCCGATTCCACGCCGATCCCCCGCATTCCCTACCCGCAGCATACAGACAACCCCGACCGCAGTTTTTATTCTTTAGTTACAGCGACTCGCCGAGGCTTCTGGCAAAGCGCTCCAGCCGAGCCGGGCTCAGCAACAGCGGCAGGAAGAGCGGGCTGCTGGCGGGCGGTTCTGTCAGCCAGCGATCCAGGGTGTCGCTGAAGTGCAGCAGCCGCTGCTGATGCTGCTTCAGGATGTCGGCAGGCAGACTTTGCGGACCGTAGTGATCCAGCCACACGACGTCGGTCACGGCGGCGGCGACATGAGAGAACATCTGGCTGTAGATCTCCGCGCTGCGCCAGGCGGCCAGCAGGATCGCCAGGGTGTCGTCCGGGCAGGTTATACGCGGCATCAGTTCACGCAGGTTGTGCAGCGTACGTGACGCCAGGAAGCAGGCGGCCTCTTTTTCCAGCGCCACCCGTTCACGCTGCTCTTTGCCAAGAACAGGATCGTCGGCGGGCATCAGCGGCTGCCAGGCGTGCAGCCAGTTGGCGCTGCGGGTGTCCGTATGGAGCAATTGCTGCGCCTGGGCAATGCTCTCCGGGATCTGGCTCTGGTAGTGCAGCCGCCGTCCGAGGAAGTTTGGCGTTTTGCACAGCCAGTCGTAGCTGGCGTGGAGGATGGCCGAAAGCTGATGTTTGTCCGCCAAAGCGCGAAAGCCGAACTGATGGTGTTCAGCCCAACGCTCGAAGGTAGCGGGCAGCGCGGCATCGGCGGCATGGTTGGCGGCAGAGAGGCCAAACAGGTTGATGGCGTTGACGGAGTCCATCACCCGGCTGTCGGGCAACCACTGCCAGCTCACGCGGGAGGTAATCGCTTCGATTTCGTTTTCTGTGGCGCTGAGCGCCCAGCTTAAGCGGCCACCAATCTCATCGGCCAGATAGCATGGCAGGGCAGTCCAGCCGTAGCCGATACCGAAGAGATCGTATTCGATCCACTTTTTATGCCCCGGCAGGTTGGCGATGTTGGGATGGTTGGCAAAACCGGGGTGGTAATCCAGCTCGGTGGCTTTTACCGAGGCGCGCACGTCGTCCGGGAGCGTCGCCAGAATGCCGGAGAGCTGCTGTCGCGGCCAGCTGTTGTCAATGAAGTCGCGCAGGATGAGCTTTTTTCCCTGGGCGCGCAGTAGGCTCCAGACATCATGCAGGCTTTGCTGCCAGCGGCTGGTCTGAAAGTCTGGCGTCGTCAGGCTGAGAATAAGCCCGCCGAGATGGGGCAGCGCCTGTAAAAGCGGATGCAGTATCGCGGCATAAAAAGGGTGCCAGAAATCGGGCGCGTGCTTTTCGTCGAACGTCAGTTCCGGAAACTTACGCTTAATAATGTCGTCATTGGGCGCGGCCTCACCCTGAAGCCAGAACGATAAATTATTTTCCGCCAGGTAACTGTCGACGCGTTTTAAATAGTGCAGGGCGTAATTTTGCTGATGAATAAGGTTCTCGACGTTGAGTTTCTGGCTTAGCGGCGAGGGCGTCGCAAGTATTGAAAGCAGTTCCTGTTGGTGCAGGATGATGCCAGTGAAACCGTGCTGTTTCGCGCTTTTCACCCCCTGAATAAACCAGGGCCAGTGCCAGATAAACGTGCTGTTCAGCTCCATCAGTTGATGGGGAATACGTTTCATTGCGTCACCTGCTGATATTAATTCTGTTATTTAATCGAGGATGCCATGAAAAAATATGCTCTGGTCGGAACCGGCGGTCGCGCGGGTTTATATATTTCCGCCATCGGTGGCGCCTGGCGGGAAAATGCCAGACTGGTCGCGTTCTGTGATACTAACAAGACGCGCATGCAGTACGCCAATCAGTTATTAAAAAACGAAAGGGCGGAGCCGGTTTCCACCTGGCTGGCGGCGCAGTTTGAAGAGATGATCCGCGAGACGCAGCCCGATATCGTCATTGTTACCACCATGGACCGTACCCATGATGACTACATCGTGCGCGCCCTGCACGCTGGCTGCGATGTGATCACCGAAAAGCCGATGACCATCGACGAACAGCGCGCCTTGCGCATACTCGATGCCATTGAAGAGACGGGCCGTAGCGTGCGCGTGGCCTTCAACTACCGCTACGCGCCGCACCACAGTAAAGTGCGCGAACTGCTGATGCAGGGGACCATCGGCAAGGTCACCTCGGTCCATTTCGAGTGGCTGCTCAACACCGAACACGGCGCGGACTACTTCCGCCGCTGGCACCGGGAAAAGCGCAACAGCGGCGGCCTGCTGGTGCATAAATCCACCCACCACTTCGATCTGATGAACTTCTGGCTGGGCAGCTACCCGGAACGGGTTTACGCCGAAGGCAGCCTGCAGTTCTACGGCAGAGAAAATGCGGAGAAACGCGGCGTGACCCGGTTCTACCCGCGCGCCCACGGCTTTGCCGACGCGAAAGACGACCCGTTTGCGCTGCATATGGAAGAGAATGCGCAACTTAAGGCGCTCTATCTGGACGCCGAACACGAAGATCGCTACTTCCGCGATCAGAGCGTCTTCAGCGACGGGATCACCATCGAAGATACGATGTCGGTGCTGGTGAAATACCAGAACCAGGTCCAGCTCACCTACTCCCTCAATGCCTACCTGCCGTGGGAAGGGCTGAACGTGGTCTTTAACGGCACTGAAGGACGTCTTGAAATGAAGATCGTCGAGAAGTCCTACGTCAATGCCGGGGGCGAGCGCGAAAATGAGGGCAGCCTGGAGCAGTGCGACCTCACCGTCTTCCCGATGTTTGCCGAACCCTGGAAAGCGGAATTCAGCCTCGGCGAAGGGGGCCACGGCGGCGGCGACAACGCGATGCTGGCCGACCTGTTCGGCGAGCCACGCCACGATCCGCTGCAGCGCGCAGCCGACCACCGTGCCGGGGCTATGTCTATCCTCACCGGCATTGCGGGCAATATCTCCATGCAGCAGCAGCGTCCGGTCAACTTTAAGGAGTTTGAGCTGGTATCCCGTCTGACGAAACGCTAAGCGTCTCACCCCGGCGCGGCCCGCTGCCGCGCCGGAACCGCCGGTAGTATTTTGCAGTTACTCACCTGTTTAATAACAATATTTATGCCTCTGTTCCGGAGACAATAATGAAAAAACTCGTTTCAGGTGTTATCGCATCGCTGTTATTTTCCTGTACCTCTGTCTGGGCACAAGCGCCCGTTGAACTACGCATGTCGTGGTGGGGTGGCAACAGCCGCCACCAGGCCACACTCAAGGCGCTGGAAGCCTCCGAAAAAGCGCATCCGGAGATTAAGGTCAAGCCCGAATACACCGGCTGGGACGGGCATCTTTCGCGCCTGACCACCCAGATGGCGAGCGGCACCGAGCCGGATGTAATGCAGACCAACTGGCCCTGGCTGATCCTCTTTTCCAAAAACGGCGAAGGGTATTACGACCTGAATAAGCTGAAAGCGGAGCTCGATTTAAGCCAGTACCAGGCGCAGGATCTGCAATCGACCACGGTGAAAGGCAAGCTCAACGGCCTGCCGATCTCGGTCAACGCCCCGGTCTTTTACTACAACGACGTCACCTGGCAGAAAGCCGGGCTGGCGTATCCGAAAACCTGGGACGACTTTTTTGCCGCCGGGAAAGTGTTCCAGCAGAAGCTCGGCAACAACTACTACCCCTACGCCATGGTCGATCAGGATGTCATTTTGCTGCTCAATGCGTACATGATGCAGACCCACCAGAAGCCGATGTTCAACAGCGATGGCACCTTTGCATGGAACGATGCCCAATGGGTCGAGGCCTTCGATTTTGTGAAACGTCTGAGCGATGACCACGTTCTGCCGTCGCCAAAGACCCTCTCCTCCTACGGCAAGGGCAATCTCTATGAGATGAAGCCGTGGATTAACGGCGAGTGGGGCGGGCTCTTCACCTGGAACATCACCATTCGCATGTTTGCCAACAACATGACGCCACCGGCGAAGCTGGTGCTGGGCGACTACGTGATGCAGCCCGGCACAGAGGAGTCCGGAGTTTACTTCAAAACGGCGCAGATGCTGTCGGTGGCAAAATCCACTAAACATCCGAAAGAGGCGGCGATTCTGGTGAATTATCTGCTTAACGATCCGCAGTCGGTGGAGGCTCTTGGGCTGGAGCGCGGCATTCCGCTCAACAAGGCGGCGGAGGCGCAGCTGACGGAGAAAGGGGTGATTGACCCGCAGGATCCGGTAATTGCCGGGCTACGCCAGGCACAGTCGCTGCACACCACAGTCGTCGCCACGCCCTATATTGAGGATTTACAGGTGATCGACCAGTTCACCTCGGCGCGGGAAAAACTGGAACAGGGCCAGGCATCCGCTCAGGTCGCGGCGGATTTCCGCCAGAAGGTGGAGCGGATTGTGCGCAGACTTAACCGTTAGAGTATTGCCCGGCGGCGCTGCGCTTGCACGGGCCTACGGTCTTTGTAGGCCGGGTAAGCGCAGCGCCACCCGGCAGAAAACGGCTCAGAACATCAACCAGCCCACCAGCGGGGCCACCAGCACCATCACCACGCCGGAGAGCATCATCACCAGGCTGGCCACCACGCCCTCCTGCTGGCCCAGCTCGTAGGAGCGCGCGGTGCCCGCTCCGTGGGAGGCCGCGCCAAACCCGGCCCCTTTCGCCATCCCTTCGCGGATCGAGAGCCGCAGAAACAGCATATCCCCTACCGCCATACCAAACACCCCGGTGACCACCACGAACAGCGCCACCAGATCCGGCTGTCCGCCGAGCGGTTTTGCCGCGGCCAGAGCAAAGGGCGTGGTGACGGAGCGAACCGCCAGGCTACGCTGGATCTCGTCCGACAGGGTAAACAACCGCGCCAGCCAGACCGAGCTGGTGACGGCCACTACCGTGGCGGTGATCACCCCGGCGGAGAGCGACATCCAGTGGCGCTTTATCACCGCGAGGTTATCGTAAACCGGCACCGCAAAGGCGATGGTCGCCGGACCCAGCAGCCACAGCAGCCAGTGCGCTTCGCCAATATAGTTCTGCCACGAGATATGCCCCCACACCAGCATCATCACCAGCAGGATCGGGGTGAAAACCAGCGGCATCAGGGGCAGTTTACGAAAGCGGCGGTAGAGGCGCTTGTTGGCAAAATAGACCACCAGCGTCACCACCAGACAGAGGACGCTGACCTGAAAGTTAGTCATGTTTCTGCCTGCTGATCTCAAAGCGGTAGACTTTATCCACCACCCACGCGGTCGCGCCCAGCACCATTAGCGTGCTCAGGGCGATCACCGCAAAGATACGCCAACCGTCCACCATCAGCAGCTGAACGTAATTGACCACTGCCACCACTGCCGGAACGAAAAAGAGCAGCATCTCCGCCAGCAGCCAGCGCGACCCCGCCCGCACCCAGCTAAGAGGAATGACGCGACAGAGGATCAGGCTGAACATCAGCACCATGCCGACCAGATTGGCTGGCAGCGGCAGATGGAGCCAGCGAACAAGGTATTCAGCGAAGACAAAAAGAGCGGCATAGAGCAGGACCTGAACCGGTACCTGGAGTCGTTGCACGACGGCAGGCGTAACGCGACCTAACGCCACGGTCATGGGGGATTTCCTCAAAATGAGACGGAGCGCCAGTATAGTCAGCGCACGTAATTGACTGAAATGAATTAAAATCATCAAAGGTATAGTTTCGAGGAATAGTCATGGACATACGCACGCTGCGTTACTTTGTCGAAGTGGTCCGCCAGCAGAGTTTTACCCGCGCCGCGGAGAAGCTCTTTGTTACCCAGCCCACCATCAGCAAAATGCTGAAAAACCTCGAAGATGAACTGAACTGTACCCTGCTGATCCGTGACGGGCGCAAGCTGCTGCTGACCGACACAGGCCGCGTGGTGTTTGAACGCGGGCTGGCGATCCTGGCGGAGTTTCGCCAGCTGGAGGCCGAGCTTGGCGACATTAACCACCTGAACAAGGGCATACTGCGCCTCGGCATCCCGCCAATGGTGGGAATGATGATGGCCGGCCCTATCGGTCTGTTTCGCCAGCGTTACCCCGGCGTGGAGCTAAAAATTTCTGAATTTGGCGGCTTAACCGTCCAGCAGGCGGTGATCAACGGCGAGCTGGATCTGGCCATGACCGCCCTGCCGGTGGAAGAGGATAGCGGTCTGACGGCGCTGCCGCTGTTCAGCCATCCGCTCTGTGTGCTGGTGCCGCGCTCCGGCAGCTGGTTGTCGCTTGACGCCATCAATCCTGAACTCCTCGCCGAGCATCCGCTGCTGATCTACAACGAAGATTTTGCCCTCAGCCGCCAGCTGATGCAGCTGTTTAACCAGCACGGCGTTAAGCCGCGTATCGCGGTGCGTAGCGGGCAGTGGGACTTTCTGGCGGCGATGGTGCAGGCGGGGGTCGGGATTGCAATATTGCCGCAGCCCATCTGCGAGCGGCTGGATAAAAAGACCCTGCGCTGGATCCCGCTCCAGAGCGATCTGCACTGGCAGTTGGGGATGATCTGGCGGGAAGGGGTCTATCTGTCGCACAGCGCACAGGCGTGGTTGAAATGCTGTGAAGGGTTTTGGGTGGGAGAGTAGCGCCGGGTGGCGGCGTCGCCTTACCCGGCCTACGGTTTAGCAGGCCCGGTAAGCGCAGCGCCACCGGGCAATCAACCACTACGGCTTCTCAACCAACAGCGCTTCCATCAGGTCGAGATCGTGCAGCAGTTTTTGCAGCGTCTCGTTGCTGATCTCCCGGGTGGCGCGCAGATGATACAACTCCGCACGTTCGGCGCGCAGGGCGGCCAGGCGGAAGCGACGCTCCAGGTTCTCTTCCTGCAGCGAGCTCTCTACATCATTTCGGCCATCCGCGCGGCGGCGCAGGTTACCAATGACCCGCGAGCTCACCTCTTTCAGCAGCTGCGTATCGAGGTTCTCTTCGGTATCTGCGGCCATTCGCTCTTCCATCTTCTGGATGGTGACAATCGCCACTTCCGCGGTGGCCGCCCGGGCGATACGCGCCTCTTTATGCTGTTGAACGTGATCGCCCACCTCCATATGTTGCAGCAGGATGGGCAGCATCACCACGCCGACAAACAGCGAGAACAAGATCACCCCCGCCGCCAGGAACACCAGCTCATAGCGGGCCGGGAAGACGTCGCCGGTCGGCAACAGCAGCGGAATGGAGAGCACACCGGCCAGAGTGATCGCCCCGCGCACCCCGGCGAAGGTGGAAATCAGCAGCTCACGAGTGGACCAGGAGCCAAACTCCATCGGTTTCTTTTTCAGGAAACGCATGCTGAACTTTTTCATCGTCCACAGCCAGCCGAAACGCACCAGCATCAGCGCGGCGTAAATCAGCACAATATCGGTAAACAGCATCCAGGTTTCGACATTCGGGTCGGCCTCAGCCGCCACCAGGGAGGACTCCAGGATGCCCGGCAACTGCAGGCCCAACAGCAGGAAGACCATGCCGTTAAAGACAAACTCCAGCATCGACCAGGTGCTGTTGGCGCGCAGGCGCATCGCCAGCGGCGCGCGGCGCATGACACCAGCACGCGTGATGGTCATCCCCGCCGCCACCGCGGCCAGAATGCCCGATACACCAAGGTGTTCCGCAATCAGGTACGACGCGAACGGCAGCAGGAACAGCAGCACGATTTGCGTGGCAGGCTCGTCGCCGCCCCAGCGGCTGAGGAAGCGCAGCGAACGGCCATACAGCCAGCTCACCACAAACCCGGCGAGGATACCGCCAATCGCCACTTTAAAGAATTCAACGGACGCTCCGCCGACGGTGAAGACCATGGTGCCCATCGCCACGGCGACGGCAAACTTCAGCGCCACCAGGCCTGAGGCGTCGTTCATCAGCGCCTCACCTTGCAGGATGCCCATGATTTTCTTCGGAATGCGTCCTTCGCCCACGATCCCGGAGAGCGCCACGGCATCGGTTGGCGACAGCACCGCCGCCAGCGCGAAGGCCGGTATCAGCGGGATCCCCGGCACCACCCAGTAGATGAGAAAGCCAATCCCCACCACGGTGACCACCACCAGCGCCAGCGCCAGGCCCAGGATCTCGCGCCCGTGTTCGAGGAACTCACGGGTTGGCGTTTTCCAGCCGTCGGCAAACAGCAAAGGAGGAATAAACAGCACCAGAAACAGTTCGGGATCAAACTCGACATGCAATCCGAACGTCGGCCACGCCAGCAGAGCACCGATGGCGATCTGCATCAGCGGCAGCGGTAACTGAAAGGGCAGTACGCGGGTGACTACCCCGGAAAGTGAGACCAGAAGGGTCATGATGAGTATTGTGAAGAAAATTTCCATGCGATCCCTGTTTGCGATAAATCTGTTCGTTTAAGCCATTGGCATCTTGCCTTAGTCTACCTTCCCCAGAGTAACGCATAAGACAACGAGATGTGTTCCGAAAATGAAAACGGGCGGCCTGAGCCACCCGTCTTTTTGCGCAGTTGACAGCTTAGATCGCCCAGCCGCCCGCGTAAAACGCCACCAGTGCCACGGCAATCACCACCGTACCGATGTTCAGCTTACGCCATTCACCGGAGACGATACGCCCGATCACCAACGACGCGAAACCGATCATGATGCCGGTAACGATGTTACAGGTCAGCACGATAAATACCGCGGTGATCAGACCGGCCATTGCGTCAACGAAGTCGGCAAAGTCAATTTTCGCCACGTTGCTCAGCATCAGCAGGCCCACATACATCAGCGCAGGTGCGGTGGCGTACGCCGGCACCAGATAGGACAGCGGCGCGAGGAACAGGATCAGCAGGAACAGCACGCCGATGGTGATCGCCGTCAGACCGGTTTTACCGCCTGCCGCCGTACCCGCCGCCGATTCGATATACACCGCAGCAGGTGCCGCACCTACCAGACCCGAGAAGACGCTACTCAGGGAGTCGGTGGTCAGCGCTTTGCCGCCGTCGATAATCTGGCCATCTTTATCCAGCAGGTTCGCCTGACCGGCTACCGCGCGGATGGTGCCGGTGGCATCAAAGACCGCGGTCATCACCAGCGCCAGCACGCTTGGCAGCACGACAGGGTTGAGCGCGCCCATGATATCCAGGCTGCCAATCAGCGAGTTGCCGTTTTCGTCACTCAGGGATGGCATGGCGAATACGCCGGAGAAGTGTACGGCAGGGTCGAAAATCAGGCCGACAATGGAGACGCCGATGATGGTCAGCAGGATGCCGCCCGGCACTTTCAGTTTTTCCAGACCAATGATCACCGCCAGGCCAATCAGCGACATGATCACCGGGAAGCTGGCGAAATCACCCAGCGCAACCGGCAGACCGTCCAGCGGGTTTTTGATCACCAGACCCACGCCGTTGGCGGCAATCAGCAACAGGAACAGACCGATACCAATCCCGGTGCCGTGCGCAACGCCTTGCGGCAGGTTGCGGAGGATCCAGCTACGGATGCCGGTGGCAGAGATAATGGTAAACAGCACACCCATCAGGAACACGGCGCCCAGCGCAACCGGCACGCTGATCTGCTGGCCCAGCACCAGGCTGAACGCGGTGAAGGCGGTCAGCGAGATGGCGCAGCCGATCGCCAGCGGCAGGTTAGCCCACAGGCCCATCACGATGGAGCCGACACCGGCCACCAGACAGGTGGCGACGAAGACCGCCGCCGGTGGGAAACCGGCTTTACCCAGCATGCCCGGCACCACGATCACCGAGTAGACCATCGCCAGGAAGGTCGTCAGACCGGCAACGATCTCCTGACGCGCGGTGCTGCCGCGGGCAGAAATTTTAAAAAAGGCGTCGAGTGAACCGCCGGTACGCGCAGATGGCGTAGACATAGAAAACATCCCCTGAAAATTATGATTGTCGTCTGTCAGCGTGACGGACACTCCACGACCCGCTAAACCTCATATCCTTGTGCTGCGTTTATGACAAAAAGGGGAGTCATAAAAAAAGCAAACGTTTAGCTTTGCGCTGACAAAACGGGTGTCGAAATGAAGGCAAACGATTATCCGTCCTCAATGCGGGCATTTTCAACTTAACTTTGACGTTTTTCGCCAAAATGCGTGCGAGGCGGTGAAGAAGTGAACAGAGTATGCGCAAACGTTATCGTGAATGCGCAATTTGATAACAATTTCAGGACCCGCCTGGGATCTCGAACGGCCCGCCCTGCTGGATCGCCCGCTGCCAGGCCGGACGCATTTCGACGTTTTTCTTCCAGCTTTGCAGGCGGGGAAGATTGTCTATGCCGCCGCGTTCCAGCAGGGCGAAGACCGGAAAACTCATCTGCACGTCCGCCATGCTGAGATGATCCCCGGCGAACCAGCGATGCTTCTCCAGCGAGGATTCCAGAAAGCGGGCGTGCGTTTCCAGCTGACGGTTAAGATAGGCCTTCTCAACCCCCTGCCCCAGCACCTTGCCGAGCGTTCGCAGGCCAAACGGGACGGGCGGTTTACCGAGGCTGGCGAAGACCAGCTTCATCAGCAGCAGCGGCATTAACGATCCTTCTGCGTAATGAAGCCAGAAACGGTATTGCAGCTTTAGCTCACGATCCTGGGGCTTCATCTGCGACCCGGGATCGTAAGTTTCCTGCAAATATTCGAGGATAGCGCCCGATTCCGCCAGGATCAGGCCGTTGTCCTCCAGCACCGGGGATTTTCCCAGCGGGTGGATTTTACGCAGCGTGGCGGGGGCCATCATGGTCTTATCCCGCTGATAACGAACGATCTGGTACGGTAGAGAGAGCTCTTCCAGCGCCCAGAGCACGCGCTGCGATCGGGACTGGTTGAGGTGGTGGACCTTAATCATCGTCATCTCCAGTTGGGCTTATCCACTAACTATAGAAAATTGCACAACCTGGCAAAAAAATTTTGCCGAGTTTTTGCGCGATGAGGCTGGTAAAGCTAAGGCCGCGGCCTAGACTTAAAGTGTCAGCACAAGCCGGAACCTCCACCAGATGCTCGACTGAGGGGTGTTGATGTCGGGGGAAACCCTCCTGTGAACCAGCGGGATAGAGAGAAAGACAAAGACCGGGAACAAACTAAAGCGCCCTGTTGTGGCGCTTTAGTTTTTTATGCGGCCGGTTAATCCTCTTCCAGCAGCCGCGCGCCGGTTCCCTGCTCCCCCAGCTTATCGCCAGGGTTACGCAGCGGGCAGTCGCTGCGCGACAGGCATCCGCAGCCAATGCATCCATCCAGCTCATCGCGCAGCGCCACCAGGGTGTGAATGCGCCGGTCCAGCTCATCGCGCCACTGGGAAGAGAGTGCCTTCCACTCCTTTGCGCTCAGGGTATGCCCTTCCGGCAGGATACCAAACGCCTCGCCAATGGTGGCCAGCGGGATACCAATACGCTGGGCAATCTTAATGATCGCCACATAGCGCAGCACGTCACGGGTATAGCGGCGCTGGTTGCCGGCGTTGCGGATGCTTTTAATTAACCCTTTGCTTTCATAGAAGTGCAGTGCAGAGACCGCCACACCGCTACGCCTTGCCACCTCGCCCGGAGACAGCAGCGGTTTAATCCGCGGTAATTTCTTTTCCATAAAACCTCTTTACCTCAAGTTAACTTGAGGAATTATACTCGCCCGCAGACAAAACGACGAATCAACCGATACAGGTGTATCCAGAGAGAGGCTGCTCTATGTCACATCAACAAATTATTCAGACACTTATTGAATGGATGGATGACCATATCGATCAACCTTTGAGTATTGATGTGGTGGCGAAGAAGTCGGGTTACTCGAAGTGGTACTTACAGAGAATGTTCCGCGCCGTCACGCATCAGACGCTGGGCGAATACATTCGTCAACGCAGATTATTGCTGGCTGCCCAGGCGTTACGCACCACCCAGCGGCCCATTTTTGATATCGCCATGGATCTGGGATATGTCTCCCAGCAGACTTTCTCTCGCGTCTTCCGCCGCGAATTTGATCGCACCCCCAGCGACTATCGCCATCAGCTCAATTAGTGGCTATGAGCAAGGGCTGTCGCGACGGGTTGATGTTGCCAGGTCATGAAATCCTGCGGTGACATCGCCTTGGCAAAGTGCCAGCCCTGGCAATACTGCACGCCGCGCTTGTTCAACCACATCACCTGCTCTACGGTTTCTACCCCTTCCGCGATGGTTTTCAGGCGCAGGCTTTGGGCCATTTCGATAATGTGCTCAACGATAAGATGGCTGGTGCTGTTGGTGGTCAGCGTATCGATGAAGGTCTTGTCGATTTTCAGGATATCCACGTTCAGCGAGTAGAGGTTGTGCAGGTTGGAATAGCCGGTACCAAAATCGTCAATCGCCACCTCATATCCCGCCTGGCGGAATGCCTGAATCACCGGCGTAGTCCTGGGGACATCAATGAAACCGCGCTCCGTCACTTCAATTTTGATCTGCTGGGCCCGCACATTATAGTGCCGGGCTTTATCGGTGATCATCGCAATCAGGCGCGAAGAGTGGAAGTCCGTTGCCGAGAGGTTAATGGAGATATAAAGATGCGGGTTACAGGCCAGGAAATGGCCCAGATCGCTGAAGACTTCTTCTACCACGTAATCGGTAATGCGTTCGCTCATCCCCTCTTTTTCTGCCAGCGGGATAAACTCTACCGGGCTCATTACCGGGCCGTTAAAGCCTGGCCAACGCAACAGCGCTTCTGCGCCGACACACGCATTTGTTTTAATGTCGATAATGGGCTGGTAATGCAGGCAAAGTTGTCTTTTATTTAATGCCCGATGCAATAAGCGACCCGGAGAATTAAATTCGCGTCGCGTCCGAGACCACATCAATAAAATGATAATACTGCTGATCATGCCCAGCGGCAGGGTTAATGTCGCCTGATGATAGAGCACTTCGTAAAAGCGCTGATTAGTCGTGGAAACAATAGCGGCAATCGGGCGTTTGTCCGAATGAACAATAGTGTAAAAGCGGCCTTCGTTCTGGAATATAGCTTCGTTATCGCCAATCAGCTTTTTTAATGCCTTTTCTTTTGCCTGTTCACTGATAGAGAAAAAGTCGTTGTTCACCGTATCAAATACCCCCCACGCCAGGGAGCGGTCGGCTGACATGACTTCGCTATAGGTCAGGGGATTAACTACCACCACATAATTACCGACCTGCATATAGGTCATTTTATATCCCGCATAAAAAGGCGTATCGCGGTAATAATAGATAGAGACGTCAGGGGCGCGTTGGTAATTGGCAGCAGAGATTAAATAGGGGTTTTCAGGCGTGCTGGTGGTTGAGCAGAGAAACGCTTTACCTTCGGCGTACAACAGGTCGGCAATGTAGAGTCGGCCCCGGACGATATTTAACATATATTGCCGGTGTTCCGGTGTGCAAATATTACCCGAGTATTTTTCAGCCGCATGACGTGCCAGCTCAACCTGCTGAATAACCAGTTCAGTTTTGTCTAAAGCAAGAGCAGCAAATGAGCGAAGTTGACTGCTTGTTTCGTTGACCGCGCGTTGCTGAGCAAACCATAGCGCAAGCATCACAGGTAGCAAAACTACCATGATAACCCCGACTATCCTCAGCACCTTGTCCCGTGCGTTACGATTCATTTCCGCCCTATTATCCCTGCTTTTTATGTGCCTGTAGTCATGAAGGCCGGATGCTTTGCTAAACAGGTGATTACGTTGCATGAATCATGCGAAGTTAGCAACTGACTTTTAACGCCAATAACCTAATATTGAGTTATGCCGATAATATTTGTCCGTAAGCCAAACTGAAAGTATTCGTTTCGTGTTTATTAAGTTAAATAATTACCGATCCAGGAAGCCAGGCTCCCGGATAACTCAACAGAAAATCGTCGATTAAGCCAAACTACCTACAGAATGAAAAAAGCGCAACTTCATCATGAAATTTTGTGCTATTTAACCCTTCAGGATGATTGAAGTGATTTATAAATAATCAACCGCGACGATTGTTTTACCTCTTCCACCACGCTTGGCATCGTAAAGTGCCTTATCTGCGCTAATGAGTAGCGATGAGGTATCGCGTGGTTTTCCGCTCACCTCCACCACGCCCGCACTGAAAGAGAGCCTTAAGGTGCGGCTGCCGACCTTAAGCGGCGTGAGGGAGAGCGCCTGACGGAGCACCGTGGAGAGCTGCACCGCCGCGTCGCTGTGAGTTTTGGGCAGCAGCAGTAAAAACTCCTCTCCCCCTACCCGGCCCAGCGCTGCCCCCGAGGGGATCACCGTCCGCAGGCAGTCGCAAAAATGCACCAGCGCGGCATCGCCCACCAGATGCCCCCACTTATCATTAATCTGTTTAAAGAAATCCAGGTCGAGCATCATGACAGAGAAGTGGCTGTCGGCCTCTTCGCGCTGGCAGGTCTCCAGCGCAGCGCCAATCTGCTGCAGGATGGCAGAGCGGTTCAGACAGCGAGTCAGATCGTCGGTGGTGGCCTTCACCTCCAGCTGCTGCTCCGCTTTTTTACGCGCGGTAATATCGAGCCCGATATTAAGGATAGAGCCGTCCGGCAGAGAGATGTTTGACCACAGGATCGTCAGCTGAACGCCGTCCCGCCGCAGCGGATGCCATTCATACATATCGTTCAGCGGGGTGGTATTGACCGACTCGCGCACCCGGCGGCGCTCCTCCGGGTCAGGGTAAAAGAGCGCCAGCGGATCGGCATGGGCGTTGATCTCCGCCATCGTCCAGCCAAACACCTTTTCGCATTCGGCATTCCACAATACGCAGCGGCTATGCCGGTCAAAGGAGTTCATCAGTACCGGCGCCCGCTCAAACAGGGTTTTATACTGGGTGATCATCCGCTGCATCTCTTTTGCCGTGCGCTCGCGGGCAACGAGGCCGGTCAAATAGTCCTTCAGTTTTTCGACCAGGATCACCACCACCTCTTTTAGCACGGTGATGCTGCTTTGCGGTTGCGTAAAGCCGAGGAAGAAGTAGCCGTTGCAGCGATCCTGTTGCAGCGACAATTTATACAGCACGCCACACTGTAAATGCGTATGGCCCGGATGGGCGGCAGGAAATAAAAGCGTACCGATCTTCTCTTTCCAACAGATCACCCGCCATGCCCGGTGGTGACGTTGCAATAACGCACTGGAAAGAAAGGCTTTAATTTCTGGAGAATGGCAGGTTAATTCGCCGACGCTGACAAACTGCGGCTGGCCCACATCGTCCTCCATCATCACCCAGCTGGTCTGGGCGCCAAAGGTATGGTTAATCGTCTGGAGAAGATCGGTTAAGGTTTGCTGCGACGATAATTTTGGCATTAATTTAGCTAATGCGTGCAGAGCCCGCGTGCTGTCATTTATATTCTCTCGATTTGCTTGCTTCATCGTTTTATTCGTCGCTCATTTAACGAGATAAAAAATGTCGCAACGAATAAATCAGGAGTGAAAGGATACGCAGCCAGCATCTATTATTGCGGCTGTCTGACCCTGTCGAAAAAGAAAGTGTGTGTAAAATTAAAAGTACAGCAAATAATAACCAGTAAAAGCCTGATTTATTTATTACGGGCTAGTCACGTAACCGGATGAAGCATAATCCATAGCCCTGAGGCTGTAAATATTGTACATCGGCATGCTGCCTGTACATGTTTTCTTATCTCAATGAATTTTCAATAAAGTTGTCGCAAACGGGCACTTAGCAGACTAAAGAAATATTTCTTCGGGCTATTTATACAACAAAAGCCGGGTTAAAAAACGCCATTTTCATGCATTTGCCCACTGGCGAATAAAAGAACAAGTGTGATATAGTTCACACATCTGATGTAACAAAAAACATCGTTTCATTTTGTCAGTCTGAGCTTGCCGGTAGCCAGTTTGCCACGTCCGGGCAACGTCGCGCTACACCCGGCGGCGGTTATCTTTGAGGATCGGTCTTATGGCAGCTATTACCACCGGTGTTGTCTTTGCACGCTGGGAGTTGTTGAGCGCGGTGCTGATGTTTCTGGCCAGTACGCTGAATATACAGTTCAAGAAATCGGATTACGCGGTACTGGCGGTGATCAGCACCTGTCTGGGTCTGGCGGCGGCCTGCTGGTTTGCCACCGGCCTGTTGGGCATCACCCTGCTGGATATGGCCGCGGTCTGGAATAACGTTAAAACGATCATGGTTGAGGCAATGAGCCATACGCCGCCGGACTGGCCGATGATGTACACCTGATGCCCGCGGGCATAAAGGCTGAATACAAAAAACCCAGACATGCGTCTGGGTTTTTTTGTTTTTGCGAATCGCGGGTTCTGGCTATCAGAACGGGATGTCGTCGTCGAAATCCATTGGCGGTTCGTTGGACTGCGCTGGCGCAGACGGCTGCTGCGGACGGGACTGCGCGCCGCCGCTGAACTGGTTGCCGCCCTGCGGCTGCTGAGGCTGACCCCAACCGCCCTGCTGCTGGCCGCCACCTGCCGGCGCGCCGCCACCCTGACGACCACCCAGCATCTGCATGGTGCCGCCAACGTTCACCACCACTTCAGTGGTGTATTTTTCCTGACCGGATTGATCGGTCCATTTGCGGGTACGCAGCTGGCCTTCAATATAGACCTGAGAACCTTTACGCAGATACTCACCGGCCACCTCGGCCAGTTTGCCAAACAGCACGACGCGGTGCCATTCGGTCTGCTCTTTCATCTCACCGGTCGCTTTATCACGCCAGGATTCGGAGGTAGCCAGCGTAATGTTGGCCACTGCACCACCACTCGGCATATAGCGTACTTCCGGGTCCTGGCCCAGATTACCGACGAGAATCACCTTGTTTACGCCTCTGCTGGCCATGATCGTGTCTCCTGAAAACAATTTCTAAATAGTGTAAACGCGCGAGTGTACCATTTCCATGCCGCATGTTCATAGCTACGAGGCGGATTCCACCCAACTCTTTTCGTGGTCTATTTTTGCACAACGAATCTGAATTTGCATCTCAATACTGTATATCCAGACAGGTCAATTTGTGTCATAATTAATCGTTTATGCCGGTTGTCCTTCAAACAAACCAGGCATTCCGTGTATCTACCTACCGGGAAAGGTGAATGGATAAGATCGAAGTTCGGGGCGCCCGCACCCACAATCTCAAGAATATCAACCTCGTCATCCCTCGCGACAAGCTGATTGTCGTCACCGGGCTTTCAGGCTCAGGCAAATCCTCTCTGGCTTTCGACACCCTCTATGCCGAAGGACAGCGTCGTTACGTTGAGTCGCTCTCTGCTTATGCGCGTCAGTTCCTGTCGCTGATGGAAAAACCGGACGTCGACCATATCGAAGGGTTGTCGCCTGCCATCTCCATTGAGCAGAAGTCGACCTCCCATAACCCGCGCTCCACCGTCGGGACCATCACCGAAATCCATGACTACCTGCGTCTGCTCTATGCCCGCGTGGGCGAGCCGCGCTGCCCGGACCACGATGTCCCGCTGGCGGCCCAGACCGTCAGCCAGATGGTGGACAACGTGCTGGCGCAGCCGGAAGGCAGACGCCTGATGCTGCTGGCGCCAATCATTAAAGAGCGTAAGGGCGAGCACACCAAAACGCTGGAAAACCTGGCAAGCCAGGGCTATATCCGCGCCCGTATCGACGGGGAAGTGTGCGATCTCTCCGATCCACCGAAGCTGGAGCTGCAAAAGAAACACACCATTGAGGTGGTGATCGACCGCTTTAAGGTGCGTGACGACATGACCCAGCGCCTGGCGGAGTCGTTCGAGACCGCGCTGGATCTCTCCGGCGGTACGGCGGTGGTTGCCGATATGGACGACCCGAAAGCGGAGGTGCTGCTCTTCTCCGCCAACTTCGCCTGCCCGGTGTGCGGCTACAGCATGCGCGAGCTGGAACCGCGTCTGTTCTCGTTCAACAACCCGGCGGGCGCCTGCCCGACCTGTGATGGCCTGGGCGTACAGCAGTACTTCGATCCCGATCGGGTGATCCAGAACCCGGAATTGTCGCTGGCTGGCGGCGCTATCCGCGGCTGGGATAAGCGTAACTTCTACTATTTCCAGATGCTGAAGTCGCTGGCAGAGCACTATAAATTTGACGTTGAAGCGCCGTGGGGCAGCCTGAGCCCAACCGTGCACAAAGTGATCCTGTTCGGTTCCGGCAAAGAGAACATCGAGTTCAAATACATGAACGATCGCGGCGATACCTCGGTGCGTCGCCATCCGTTTGAAGGCGTGCTGCACAATATGGAGCGCCGCTACAAAGAGACCGAATCCAGCGCCGTGCGTGAAGAGCTGGCGAAGTTCATCAGCAACCGCTCCTGCGCCACCTGTGACGGTACCCGTCTGCGTCGTGAAGCGCGCCACGTATATGTGGAAAACACGCCGCTGCCGGCCATCTCAGACATGAGCATCGGTCATGCGATGGACTTCTTCACCAACCTGAAGCTCTCCGGCCAGCGGGCGAAAATCGCCGAAAAAGTGCTGAAAGAGATTGGCGATCGTCTGAAATTCCTGGTGAACGTTGGCCTGAACTACCTGACGCTTTCCCGCTCCGCAGAGACGCTTTCCGGCGGCGAGGCCCAGCGTATCCGTCTGGCGAGCCAGATTGGTGCGGGCTTAGTGGGCGTCATGTACGTGCTGGATGAGCCGTCTATCGGCTTGCATCAGCGTGACAACGAGCGTCTGCTTGGGACCCTGATCCACCTGCGTAACCTCGGTAACACGGTGATTGTGGTTGAGCACGATGAAGATGCCATCCGCGCCGCCGACCATGTGATCGACATCGGGCCGGGTGCGGGTGTCCACGGCGGCCAGGTAGTGGCGGAAGGGCCGCTGGACGCCATCATGGCGGTGCCGGAGTCCCTGACCGGCCAGTACATGAGCGGTCAACGCAAGATTGAGGTGCCAAAACAGCGCGTGCCTGCCAACCCGGAAAAAGTGCTGAAGCTCACCGGCGCTCGCGGCAACAACCTGAAAGACGTGACGCTCACCCTGCCGGTCGGCCTGTTCACCTGTATTACCGGGGTGTCGGGTTCCGGTAAATCGACGCTGATTAACGACACGCTGTTCCCGATTGCCCAGACCCAGTTGAACGGGGCGACGCTGGCTGAACCGGCGCCGTATCGCGAGATCCACGGTCTGGAGCACTTCGACAAAGTGATCGATATCGACCAGAGCCCAATTGGTCGTACCCCGCGCTCTAACCCGGCGACCTATACCGGTGTCTTCACGCCGGTACGTGAACTCTTTGCCGGCGTGCCGGAATCGCGCTCACGCGGCTACACGCCGGGCCGCTTCAGCTTTAACGTGCGCGGCGGGCGCTGCGAAGCCTGTCAGGGCGATGGTGTGATCAAAGTTGAGATGCACTTCCTGCCGGATATCTACGTACCGTGCGATCAGTGCAAAGGCAAGCGCTATAACCGCGAAACGCTGGAGATTAAATACAAAGGCAAGACCATCCACGAAGTGCTGGATATGACCATCGAAGAGGCGCGCGAGTTCTTTGATGCCGTTCCGGCGCTGGCGCGTAAGCTCCAGACCCTGATGGATGTTGGTCTGACCTACATTCGTCTGGGCCAGTCAGCAACCACCCTTTCCGGCGGGGAGGCGCAGCGCGTGAAGCTGGCGCGTGAGCTCTCCAAACGCGGCACCGGACAGACGCTGTACATTCTGGATGAGCCGACCACCGGTCTGCACTTTGCCGATATCCAGCAGCTTCTCGACGTGCTGCACCAGCTCAGAGATCAGGGCAACACCATCGTGGTGATTGAGCACAACCTGGACGTGATTAAAACCGCGGACTGGATTGTCGATCTCGGTCCCGAAGGCGGCAGCGGCGGCGGTGAAATACTGGTTTCCGGCACCCCGGAAACCGTCGCGGAGTGTGAAGCCTCGCACACCGCCCGCTTCCTTAAACCGCTTCTGAAGTAGTTACACTGACAGCTGCTGCCGGGTCATCTCCGGCAGCAGTTCCACCGCCTGCTTGTAAGAGGCATCCACCAAATAATAAATCTGCGAATCCGGAATCGACCCGTCCAGATAGACCGTGCTCCAGTGAGCTTTATTCAGGTGCTTGCTGGGACGCACGTCGTTGTGCTGCTGGCGCAACAGTTCCGCCAGTTCAGGGCTGGTTTTTAACGAGGCCGCCGGACGGCCCTCCACATCTTTCACCATCGCAAACAGCACGTCGGCGACTTTGATCTGGGTTGCCTTCCAGTCGCTGTGCACACTTTGCTCCGCACCCGGCTTATTCATGCAGTACTGAAGTATCTCCGAAATTGTCATCTTTATTCCCCTTGTAGCGTGGCGATGATTTTGCGCGAACCGCCGTGGATACGATGTTCTCCCAGCCAGATCCCCTGCCAGGTGCCCAGCTGCAGACGGCCATGATTGACCGGCAGCAGTAAAGAGACGCCTAGCGTGGAGGATTTAATATGGGAAGGCATGTCGTCTGGCCCCTCGTCATCATGTTCCCAGCGGGCACTGTCGGGAATGGATTTGAGAAAATGCTGCTCCATATCGGAACGGACGGTGGGATCGCAGTTCTCGTTAAGAGTGAGAGAGGCTGACGTATGTTGCAGCAACAGATGAAGTAAACCCACGTTAATGCGGGGAAGATCGCGAATCTGACCGATGATCTCGTCCGTCACCAGGTGAAAACCGCGAGACCTGGCGCGCAGGGTCAGGGTTTGCTGATACCACATGTGCTGCTCCGTTTTACAGGTTGATCCCTCTAAGTGTGCAGCAATACGTCGAAAGGTAAAACCCGCAGCGGGTAAATCTGCTTAAAAAGTGTTCCTGTCTGCGCCAGGGACCAGTGAGGGATGATCTCTTTACGGCCCCCTTCGCCAAAAGAAGGAGGCCGTGAGTAAGTGCTTACATTACAGCAGCGAAGGCCTTCGCCACGCGCTGAACGTTGCCACTGTTCAGGCCTGCAACGCACATGCGTCCGCTGGCAATCAGATAGACGCCGAACTCGTCGCGCAGGCGGTCTACCTGCTGCGCGCTGAAGCCGGTATAGCTGAACATGCCGCGCTGCTGTAGCAGGTAGTCGAAGTTGTGCCCCGGAACGGCATCCTTCAGCACATCCACCAACGTCTGGCGCATGGCGAGAATGCGGGTGCGCATCGCTTCCACTTCTGCCAGCCACTCGGCTTTGAGTTCGTCATCACCCAGCACAGTTGCCACCACCTGCGCACCGAAGTTTGGTGGGCTGGAGTAGATACGACGCACGGTCGCCTTCAGCTGACCCAGCACGCGCCCGGCGGCGTCCTGATCTTCACAGACCACCGACAGGCCGCCGACACGCTCGCCATACAGCGAGAAGATTTTGGAGAAGGAGTTGCTGACCAGCGCCGGCAGGCCTGCGCTGGCGATAGCGCGGATGGCGTAAGCATCCTCTTCCATCCCGGCGCCAAAGCCCTGGTAGGCGATGTCGAGGAACGGGATCAGATTGCGGGCCTTCAGCACCCCGATAACCGCATCCCACTGCGCATTCGTCAGATCGGCACCGGTCGGGTTATGGCAGCATGGGTGCAGCAGCACGATGCTGCGTTCCGGCAGGGTACTCAGTTTTTCCAGCAAGGCGCCAACGCGTACGCCGTTGGTCTGGTCGTCGAACCACGGATAGGTATTCACCGTGAAGCCCGCGCCTTCGAAGATGGCGACGTGGTTTTCCCAGGTCGGGTCGCTCACCCAGACACCCGATTCCGGGAAATATTTGTGCAGGAAGTCGGCGCCGACCTTCAGCGCGCCGGAGCCGCCCAGCGTCTGGATGGTTGCGACACGCTTCTCCGTCAGCACCGGATGGTCTGCGCCAAACAGCAGCGGGGCGATGGTGTGACGGTAGCTGTTAAGCCCTTCCATCGGCAGATAGAGCGACGCACCGTGCGGCGTGGCGTTCAAACGCGCTTCGGCTTTGGCAACGGCCTGCAGCTGCGGGATGATGCCCGCTTCGTTGTAGTAAAGACCGATACTGAGGTTAACTTTATCGCCACGCGGATCGTCTTTGAAACGCTCCATTAAGGAGAGGATGGGGTCGCCAGCATAGGCGTCGACTTTCTGGAACACGCGATGGTTCTCCGGATAATAATGAGGCAGGGAATTCAACAATAAACCGGAAGTGGCAGAAGATCGAGAGGATGTTAATGAAGATGGGGTGTGGGCGACACGTTGCGTGGCACTTCATAAAAAACGGGCGTAGTCGGTTTCTTCAACCTGAGGATGAGGGGGAACATGCGACTCAGGTGGTGGTTCCGTTCACCTTACGTTTCTTGCTTCTCTGATACATCTGAACCGGTGAACGTGCCAGGGTGGCTCAATCGCCACCACCCTGGCGACCCGGGCTCCCGGCAAGAAAATCGCCGCTTCGCGGTCCCCTCAGCTTATTCCTCCAGGCTTTCGGGTCGGGCACCAGCCTGCATCCCTGCAGGCTATGCCCTCTCGGCGCGTCCCTGCGCCTCGCCCCGGCCTTCCGGAAACGCTTCGGCGATTTTCAGCCGGACCAGGGAGCCGCTGTAAGTTCTTTATTCACTTATTAATATTCATCGCTTAAGCACAAGATAATTACTGGCGATCTCTCATCCCTACAAGGAAAGTCGCGTTCAATCAAGATACCGCATCGCCAGGCGCGACGTCAGCCGCGTGATAAGTTCGTAAGCACTTACTTTTGTGATTTCCGCGATTCGCTCCACGGGCAAACCTTCGCCCCACAGCGTCACCGGATCACCCGCTTTCTCCTCGGCCTCTGGCCCAAGGTCAACGCAGATCATATCCATCGCCACGCGGCCAACAATGGTCACTTCCCGGCCATTCACCAGCACTGGCGTCCCGGATGGCGCCGCGCGCGGATAGCCGTCGCCGTAGCCCATCGCCACCACGCCTAAACGGGTGTCGCGTTCGCTGATCCAGGTCCCGCCGTAGCCAACCGGCTCCCCGGCTTTGTGCTCGCGCACCGCAATTAGGCTGGAGGTGAGTGACATTACCGGCTGAAAACCGAGGTCCGGTCCCCAGGGCTTACCCTCCAGCGGCGAGACGCCGTACAGGATTATGCCTGGACGTGCCCAGTCGAAATGAGACTGCGGCCAGAGCAAAATGCCGCCGGATGCCGCAATCGAGCGCATCCCCGGCTTACCTTCGCAGAAGGTATTGAAGATATCGAGCTGCTGCTCAGTGGCACCACAGTCAGGCTCATCGGCGCGGGCAAAATGGCTGACGATATTGACCGGCTGACGGACATTCCTGCACTGGCTTAAGCGCTGGTAAAACGCCTCCGCCTGCTCCGGGCGCACGCCCAGACGGTGCATGCCAGTGTCGAGCTTCATCCACACGGTGACGGGCTCGCTGAGCACCGTATTTTCCAGTGCTTCGAGCTGCTCCAGATTGTGTACGGCGGTATGCAGCCGTTGCGTGGCGATAGTCGGGAGATCGGCGGCGTTAAAGAAGCCTTCGAGCAGCAGAATCGGCTGGGTGATCCCCCCTTCGCGCAGGCGCAGGGCTTCTTCGAGACGGGCGACGCCAAAGGCGTCGGCATCAGGGAGCGTTCGCGCGGTCTCAATGAGACCGTGTCCGTAAGCGTTCGCTTTCACGACTGCAACGAGCTTGCTGGCGGGCGCCAGTTCACGCAGGCGTTGCAGGTTGTGTCGCAGAGCGCGGCGGTTAATGACTACTGTTGCCGCTTGCATTGCAAATCCTTGTTAAAAGAAGGTCGGAGAGTTATTCGTCATCGTATTGCGGGCCAGCGTAGTTGTCGAAACGCGACCACTGGCCGTTAAAGGTAAGCCGCACCGTACCGATGGGGCCGTTACGCTGCTTACCGATAATAATTTCCGCGATCCCTTTCAGGTCGCTGTTCTCGTGATAAACCTCGTCACGATAGATGAACATAATTAAGTCGGCATCCTGCTCGATAGAGCCGGATTCACGCAGGTCGGAGTTAACCGGACGTTTGTCGGCACGCTGCTCCAGGGAGCGGTTAAGCTGCGACAGCGCAACCACTGGCACCTGCAACTCTTTCGCCAGCGCTTTCAGCGAGCGGGAGATTTCGGCGATCTCAAGCGTTCGGTTATCAGAGAGCGACGGGACGCGCATCAGCTGGAGGTAGTCGATCATAATCAGGCCAATGCCGCCGTGCTCGCGGGCGATACGGCGCGCGCGGGAGCGCACTTCCGTTGGCGTCAGGCCGGAGGAATCATCAATATAGATATTACGTTTTTCCAGCAGAATGCCCATGGTGCCGGAGATCCGCGCCCAGTCCTCATCGTCCAGCTGCCCGGTACGAATACGGGTCTGGTCCACGCGGGACAGCGAGGCCAGAGAACGCATCATAATTTGCTCGGAAGGCATCTCCAGACTGAAGATTAAAACCGGTTTATCCTGCAACATCGCCGCATTTTCGACGAGGTTCATCGCAAATGTCGTCTTACCCATCGACGGGCGCGCGGCGACGATAATCAGATCCGATGGCTGCAAACCGGCGGTCTTTTTATTCAGATCGTCATAGCCCGTGTTAACGCCTGTAACCCCGTCGTGCGGCTGCTGGAACAGCTGCTCAATACGCGAGACGGTGGCGTCCAGCACGTCGGCGATGTTCTTCGGCCCTTCGTCTTTATTGGCCCGGCTTTCGGCGATTTTAAATACCCGGGATTCGGCCAGGTCGAGTAGTTCATCACTGTTACGCCCCTGCGGATCGAAACCAGCTTCGGCGATTTCGTTGGCAACGGAAATCATGTCGCGTACCACCGCACGTTCACGCACGATGTCCGCATAGGCGCTGATGTTCGCCGCGCTTGGGGTGTTTTTTGACAGTTCAGCCAGATAAGCGAAGCCGCCTACCGACTCCAGCTGCCCCTGACGCTCCAGCGATTCCGCGAGCGTGATCAGGTCGATGGGGCTGCCGGACTCCTGCAACCGCGCCATTTCGGTAAAGATATGGCGGTGCGGGCGGGTGTAGAAATCGTCAGTGACCACGCGCTCGGCGACGTCGTCCCAGCGTTCGTTATCCAGCATTAAACCGCCCAACACCGACTGTTCCGCTTCGATCGAGTGAGGCGGAACCTTTAATCCGGCTAACTGGGGATCGCGTTCCCGGGGTTCAGTCTGTTTGTTGAAGGGTTTGTTTCCTGCCATAGTGAATGGAGTTACCGAGATAGAGAGTGGGTCGAAAGATTACCATATTTTCTAATTCTAATGGAGGGAGCATGGCAACGCGTATTGAATTTCATAAACACGGCGGCCCGGATGTTCTTAGGGCGGTAGAGTTCACTCCCACCGCGCCTGGGGAGAACGAAGTCCAAGTCGAAAACAAAGCCATTGGTATTAACTACATCGACACCTACATCCGCAGCGGGCTCTATCCGCCCCCTGCTCTGCCGAGCGGTCTGGGTACCGAGGCGGCGGGCGTGGTGGTGAAAGTCGGTAGTACGGTAAAACATATTAAAGAGGGCGATCGCGTGGTGTATGCGCAATCGGCTCTCGGCGCCTACAGCTCGGTCCACAACGTCCCGGCAGATAAAGCAGCGATTCTGCCCGGCGCCATCTCCTATGAGCAGGCAGCCGCCTCCTTCCTGAAGGGGCTGACGGTCTTCTACCTGTTGCGCAAAACCTACGAAATCAAACCTGACGAACAGTTTCTGTTCCACGCTGCCGCCGGCGGTGTGGGCCTGATCGCCTGCCAGTGGGCAAAAGCGCTGGGGGCTAAACTCATCGGCACGGTGGGTAATGCGCAAAAGGCGCAGCGCGCGCTGCAGGCGGGCGCCTGGCAGGTGATTAACTACCGTGAAGAGAGCATTGTTGAGCGGGTGAAAGAGATCACCGGCGGCAAGAAGGTGCGTGTGGTGTATGACTCGGTGGGGAAAGATACCTGGGAAGCCTCGCTGGACTGCCTGCAACGTCGCGGCTTGATGGTTAGCTTCGGCAATGCTTCCGGCCCGGTGACCGGCGTTAACCTCGGCATTCTTAACCAGAAGGGGTCGCTGTTTGCCACCCGTCCTTCGCTGCAGGGCTATATCACCAACCATGACGAACTGGTCGAGGCCAGCAACGAACTGTTCTCGTTGATTGCCAGCGGCGTGATTAAGGTGGATGTGGCCGAGGCGCAGAAGTATCCGCTGAGTGATGCGCAACGCGCACATGAAGTGCTGGAGAGTCGGGCGACGCAGGGGTCGAGTTTGCTTATCCCTTGATAAAAAATTGGGCTTCCCGTGGGAAGCCCTTTTCTTTCTTTGCTTTTTTTAGTTCGGCTGTATGTAGGGTACAGCGCGATGAATTCTTTAACGGCGGTCATAGTGACAGATTCGATAACTAAATCCTATTCTGTTCTAAGTGATGATGCCGTAAAAGTTGCAAGGATGTGACGAACCGCTCAATACCTTAGTAACGAAAACGGTTATTGCGCTGATAGCGTGGGAGTTTTGGCGATTTAATCGCCCGTATTGCCCACACCACCGCCACGGCTAACAGCAACCACGGCAACAGTTTCAACATCAGGGCAAACAGTCCCCCGATAAACATCACGACTGTCGCAACCACCAGTGCGGCGATGATCCCCAGCAACGAGACGCCGGTTGCCAACAGCATGACAAAAAATCCAATCACAAAAAGTAGTTCCAGCATGGCTCTCTCCCAAATGCATCACAACGATACGCTGATGTGATATTTACAAGATCCGTGCCAAAAATAACCTATTGATATTGAAACAAAACGCCCGGCAATGCGGTGCCGGGCGTGGTGAATTTGACGAAGTTTTGGTGAAAATTATCGTTTGTCTGCCACCAGACGCAGCGCCTGCTCCAGCACCTCGATATCGGCACCCGCTTTATGGGCGTTTTCGCTCAGGTAACGACGCCACTGGCGCGCCCCCGGAATTCCCTGGAACAGCCCCAGCATATGACGGGTGATATGGCCCAGATAGGTGCCGTTGCTCAGCTCGCGCTCAATGTAAGGGTACATCGCCCGCACCACCGCCACCGGGTCACGATCGGCAACGTCCACACCAAAGATTTCGCGATCTACTGCCGCCAGCACGCCCGGGTTCTGGTACGCCTCACGGCCCACCATGACGCCGTCCATATGCTGCAGATGTGCTTTCGCCTCTTCAAGGGACTTGATGCCGCCGTTAATGGACATGGTCAGCTGCGGGAAATCGCGCTTCAACTGGTAAACACGTGGGTAATCCAGCGGCGGGATCTCGCGGTTCTCTTTCGGGCTCAGGCCAGAGAGCCAGGCTTTGCGGGCATGGATGATAAACATCTCGCACTCCCCCTTGCCAGCCACCGTGCCGATAAAATCACAGAGAAATTCGTAGCTGTCCTGATCGTCGATGCCGATACGGGTTTTTACCGTCACCGGAATGGAGACTACGTCGCGCATCGCTTTCACGCAGTCGGCCACCAGCTGCGCATTACCCATCAGGCAGGCGCCGAACATGCCATTCTGCACGCGATCGGAAGGACAGCCGACGTTGAGGTTAATCTCGTCGTAGCCACGCGCCTCAGCCAGCTTCGCGCAGTGCGCCAGCGCCGCCGGATCGCTGCCGCCCAGCTGTAACGCCACCGGATGCTCCTCTTCGCTGTAGGCGAGATAGTCACCCTTGCCGTGAATGATCGCCCCGGTGGTCACCATCTCCGTATAGAGCAGGGTGTGGCGCGACAGCAGACGCAGGAAGTAGCGGCAATGTCTGTCTGTCCAGTCGAGCATCGGCGCGATGGAAAAACGGTGGGCAGGATAGCGGGACGAGTTTTCTGACGACATGGCGAAGTTTTAAGCATCTGGTGAAAATGGGGCGCTACTATAGCACATATTCGCCGGAGGCCGAGCGCCTCCGGATGCCTTCAGAAGGTCAGGCTCAACTGGGCCCCGGCTCCCCAGGTTTCATCTTCCCCGTAAATACCGGTCAAATCGATATGCACGGTATTAAACGGCGCAAAGCCTAACCCGCCCGTGAAGACGTTGCTGTCGTTGCCCCTCACATCACCGCGAAAGCCTGCGCGCACCGCCAGCCAGCTCAGAGGAGTCACTTCTGCCCCCACGCCGACATACTGCGCGTCTTCTTCGCTCTTAAAGCCGCGGCTTTCGGTCAGATCGCCATCGGCGCTGAGGGTAAGCAGGCCGGTATGCCAGGCGACACCCGCCGTGACCAGCGGGCGGATCTGGTATGTGTCCTGATAGCTCACTACTTGCCCGGTACGCCCGTTGAGAATGCGGATGTCGTTGGTATCAATATCACGTGATAAGAGGTTCTGCCCGCTCAAGCCCACCGTCCAGTTCTCACCAAAGTCCACCGCGACGCCGACATCAACGTTAAAACTGGTATCGTCGTTACGGTAGCGGCTGCTGTTAAAGTCGCCGCTGTCGTAGGTATAAATGGAGGTGGTGTAGTTATAGAGCCAGGTTTGCTGTAATTTCGGCGTGACGCCCACCGAAACCGGCAGGCCGCTTACCGTAAACTGACGGGCAATCGCCAAGCCATAGTCGGAGACGATAGCCCCTCTGCCCATGGCAACAGAGTTAAGATTGCGGGTAATCACGTCACTGCCGTTGCGCGCCGCGCTCAGCGCCATCTGGTTGGTCATTCCCGGGCTACCCTGCAATCGGCGTAAAAAATCGATGTCCTGAGGATCGATTTCTGAGCTGATGCGGGCATGAGCATTAGCTTTGGCGACAAACGCCAGCGACAAGCCGGAACCCGGGATGCTCACGGCTATCCCACCGCCGGCGTTGGCATGCGCCGTTTTGCCATCAAGAAATTCCAGCTGATCGGCAAGGTTGCCGGCGGCTCTCTGCAGCTCACTGAGCGTGCCTTGCGGATCGGCGGCGATCTGCGCCACGGTCAGATCGTCGATCATCTGCCGATCGTCGGTGATCTCATCGCTGATTTCATCGATCTTATCCTGCAAATTGTCTTTATCGCTAATTTGCGCTCCCACGGAGGGGAAAATGATGGCGACATCATCCTCTTCTTTTGATTTAGCCAACAGCGCCGGGTTAATTAACACCCCGCTGCCATAATGGGCCGATGCAACGCCTGTTCCGCCCATTGCATCGCCGCGTGCTTCCGTCCAGGTATTTGCGGCTCCAGCCTGATGAGACAAAAGAATACCGGTGGCAATTCCAGCCACAGAAAGTTTGAGTTTTATTTTCACAGGACACCTGACTTATTTTGGGTAAATTAACCCCGGCGGCTATACGCCGCGCAGGGAAATACGTCCTCTGTGAAAAAAGTATTAGAAGCTAAATATGTCTTAAACTTTAGTATTAGATAAGCTATTGATTTACTTATGTCTTTAAATAGGTATAGAACAAGAATTTATTTTCGCCCGGGTTTTCCATCATGCGGACCAAAAAATTGTGGCGGGTGATCGATCCAGCGATCTTCGCGGGTGGCGGCATATACTGCATTTAGCGGATAATAAATTCGGTTATATTTTTTATTGGCTTCGCCCACCACTAATAACCGCACTTCTTCAGTGGTGTTATTAATAAAGGTGTGGCAGACACCCGTCCCGGCCGGAAATCCTACGCTGTCTCCCGGCTCCAGCTTCCATAAATACCCGTTGATCCAGGCTTCAGGATAGCCCTCCAGCACATAGATAAATTCCTCTTCATCGCTTTCGGCATGTGGATAAGAGGTACGACGCCCAGGCGGCAGGCGTTCATGGTGAATACCGAGGCGGCCTAAGCCAAGCGCTCGAGCCAGGGGCGCGCCAATGGAGAAACGCTCTGTGCTGTCGGGATAGGTTGAGTTATCGGCCCCTTCTACCTCACGCCAGTGTCGAATACAGTCCGGTCTTTTCATCTTTTAGTCCCCCGTGGTTTTTCGTCAGGGTAGCACACCTGCTGGATCTCGGCGTTTAGGCCAGAACATGGTAAACTGGCGGTTTGTTATTCCACGTCATTCGAGGTGCAAAATGGAAACGACCACAATGCAGGCACTGTTAGCGCAAGCCGAAAAGCTGTGCGCGCAACGCAATGTGCGCCTGACTCCGCAGCGCCTTGAAGTGTTGCGCCTGCTGAGCCTGCAAAATGGGGCCATCAGCGCTTACGACCTGCTCGATCTGCTGCGCGAAAGCGAACCGCAGGCAAAGCCCCCTACCGTATACCGGGCGCTCGATTTTCTGCTTGAGCAGGGTTTTGTGCATAAAGTGGAATCGACCAACAGCTATGTGCTGTGCCACCTGTTTGATCAGCCTACCCACACCTCAGCGATGTTTATCTGCGATCGCTGCGGCAGCGTGAAGGAAGAAGGTGCGGAAGGGGTAGAAGACATCATGCATACTCTGGCGGCGAAAATGGGATTTGCCCTGCGTCACAATGTGATTGAAGCGCACGGCCTGTGCCGCAACTGCGTGGAAGTCGAGGCCTGCCGCCATCAGGAAAATTGCCAGCATGACCACTCTATCCAGCTGAAAAAGAAGCCGCGCTGAGCACAAAAAAAGGGGCGACCTGAAGGTCGCCCTGGGTGCACATCCCTGTACCTGCGGGTAGAGCTGAATTACCAGCGATAGTTGTTACGGGTTTCCCAGTCACCAACTTCTTTCTCCGCCTGGTCTTTCTCATAACCATAGCGTTCCTGAATTTTCCCCACCAGCTGGTCACGTTTACCTTCGATAACGGTCATGTCATCGTCAGTCAGGTCGCCCCACTGTTCTTTTACTTTACCTTTGATCTGTTTCCAGTTACCGCCGACTTGGTCTTTATTCATCATCGATTCCTCTTCGCTCGGTCGTTAAGGATAAGTTCGTCCTGAAATACATTTCGTGCTGGACGTGATAATAATTATAGATAAGCGTGCGGCGTTGGGTTTGTTATTCGGAATCTTTTACCATTCAGTAAGGTGAAGCCGTTATTGAAACCAGGTACCGTTGCGCCAGTGCCGGTGCCAGATCCAGCCCAGAGAGAGCCCCCGCAGGGCCAGGAACACGCTCAGGGCCAGCCACAGGCCATGATTCCCCAGCCAGGGCAAGGTGAACAGCGTCAGACCAAACCCGGCGGCCGCGACGGCCATACTGTTGCGCATCTCTGCGCCACGGGTTGCGCCGATAAACATGCCGTCGAGCAAATAGCACCAGACCCCCACCACCGGCAAAATCACCTGCCAGACAAGATAATGGCTCGCCAGCGTACGCAGCTCTGGCAGCGAAGTCAGCAGCGCCACGATCGGGTTGCCCGCCAGGGCATAGACAAGCGCGAAGGCCAGCGCCACCATGCCAGACTGACGGCAGGCTGCCCGCCATACTTCACGCAGCTGGCCGCTTTCCCGGGCGCCATAGGCCTGCCCGGAGTGCGCCTCAACCGCATAGGCAAAACCATCCAGCGCGTAGGCAGTAAAGGTGAGTAGCGTCATCAGCACGGCGTTAACGGCGATAATCTCCGGCCCCAAACGCGCGCCCAGCACCGTCAGCGCGCCGAAACAGAGTTGCAGCAGCAGCGAGCGCAGCATAATGTCCCGGTTCAGGGCCAGCAGCTTGCGGATATTGCCCCGCCAGCTCGCTTTCAGCAGCGCCAGGGAAATGCCGCGCAGAGCCAGCACCCGCCAGACCATCCAGAAGCCGAGCAACAGGGTGGCGTATTCGGCGACAGCGGTCGCGAGAGCGGCCCCCTGCACGTTCATTTTCAGCCCGATCACCAGCCATAGATCCAGCACGATATTGAGCAAGTTACCCACCACCAGCAGGATCACCGGTGCCCGGGCATACTGCACCCCCAGCAGCCAGCCGAGCAGCACCAGGTTAGCCAGCGATGCCGGGGCGCTAAGCCAGCGGATCTCAAGGAAGCGCCGCGCCTGATGCAGCACATCCTCACTGCCGCCCACGATATGCAGCGCCAGATCGATAAGCGGTGTGCGCAGCAGCACAATCAGTAACCCGGCGCCGAGCGCGAGGATCAGCGGTTGCACCAGTGCCCGGGCCAGACGCAGCGGATCTTTCGCGCCATAGGCCTGAGCGGTGAGACCGGTGGTGCTCATGCGTAAAAAGAGCAGCAGCATAAACAGGAAGCTGGTTGCCGTGGCGCCGATGGCGACACCGCCCAGATAGACCGGAGAGTCGAGATGGCCGATAACGGCGGTATCCACCAGCCCCAGCAGCGGGACGCTGATATTGGAGACGATCATCGGGAGGGCAAGACGCCACAACGCCTTGTCTGAAGCAGTCAGCAGAGACATGTGTATGACCGGGAGAAAAAAGAAAAGCAGACTGCGGCGTTGCCGCAGTCTGTCAGAAAGAGGTTATAACCATTCACCGTTGCGGATGACGCCTACCGCCAGCCCTTCGATGGAAAAGTTATGTTCACGCAGATCGACAACAATCGGGGAAAACTCGCTGTTTTCCGGCAGCAGCTGTACCGTGTTGCCCTGTTTCTTCAGGCGTTTAACGGTCACTTCGTCATCTATGCGCGCCACAACGACCTGGCCGTTGCGCACATCCTGCGTTTTATGTACCGCCAGCAGATCGCCGTCGAGAATGCCGATATCCTTCATGGACATCCCGCTGACGCGCAGCAAGAAGTCCGCGCTCGGTTTGAACATGCCCGGATCGACCTGATAGTGGCCTTCAATATGCTGTTGCGCCAGCAGCGGTTCCCCGGCGGCGACACGACCGACAAGTGGAAGGCCCTCTTCTGCTTCAACCAGCAGACGAATACCACGAGACGCGCCGGAGACAATCTCAAGCACACCCTTACGCGCCAGGGCTTTCAGGTGCTCTTCAGCGGCGTTTGGAGAACGGAAGCCCAGACGCTGCGCGATTTCTGCACGCGTCGGCGGCATACCCGTCTGGCCGATATGATCCCGAATGAGATCAAACACCTCTTGCTGCCTGGTCGTTAACGCTTTCATTCCGCCCCCTGGGTGTATATACAGTTATGCTGTGAGTATATACAGCTAAAGGCGATTTTGGAACCACAAACCGCATAAAAAACCAGAGACTTGTTCGGTTTCTGAAGGCTTATCGCAAATGTCCCCAAAGCAGCGTGACCCAGGTAAACAGGGCAACGATAATCGCCATCAGCACAGCGGCAGAGCCCATATCTTTCGCCCGGCCCGAAAGCTCATGGAAGTCGCTGCCAATGCGGTCGACCACCGCCTCGATCGCACTGTTCAGAATTTCGACTATCATCACCAACATTACCGATCCAATCAGGAGTACACGGGTGATGGGATCAACATCCAGCCAGCAGGCAATAATAATCGCCGCGATGACTGCTACCCCCTCCTGGCGAAAAGCGGCTTCATTGATCCAGGCAGCACGAATGCCTTTCCAGGAATAGCCGGCAGCTTTAATGATTCGGGTTAACCCAGTGGTATTGTTGGCCATTAAAAGAAACCTTTCTTCGAAAATAGCGTCAGAAACGGTGGCTTAAGCGCGCTGCGCTGCCGCCGGAAGTATGACGGGTAACAACAGAAATTTTGCGCGCTTTCTGTTATCCTTGCGCCGCAATTGCATTTTTAACCAGAGGCTTTACATCGTTTATGTCTGGCTGGCCACGAATTTACTACAAATTACTTAATTTACCATTAAGCGTCCTGGTAAAAAGCAAGTCTATTCCGGCGGTTCCCACGCTGGAATTGGGACTCGATACCTCGCGTCCTATTATGTACGTTTTGCCTTACAACTCGAAGGCCGACTTGCTGACGCTGCGCGCCCAGTGCCTGGCGCACGATCTCCCGGATCCGCTGGAACCGCTGGAGATCGACGGCACCCAACTGCCACGCTACATCTTTATCCACGGCGGACCTCGCGTATTCACCTGGTACACGCCGAAAGAAGAGTCCATTAAGCTGTTCCATGATTACCTCGACCTGCACCGCAGCAATCCGCTGCTGGATGTGCAGATGGTGCCGGTATCGGTGATGTTTGGCCGTCGTCCGGGGCGCGATAAAGGCGAAGAGAACCCGCCGTTGCGCATGCTCAACGGGGTGCAAAAGTTTTTTGCCGTAAACTGGCTGGGCCGCGACAGCTTTGTCCGTTTTTCACCGTCCGTTTCCCTGCGCCGCATGGCCGATGAACACGGCACGGATAAAACCATCGCCCAGAAGCTGGCCCGCGTGGCGCGCATGCACTTTGCCCGCCAGCGTCTGGCTGCGGTAGGCCCGCGCCTGCCTGCTCGCCAGGATCTGTTCAATAAGCTGCTGGCGTCGAAAGCCATTGCCCGTGCCGTCGAAGACGAAGCGCGCAGCAAAAAGATCTCCCATGAGAAGGCGCAGCAAAACGCCATCGCCCTGATGGAAGAGATTGCCGCCAACTTCTCCTACGAGATGATCCGCCTCAGCGACCGTATCCTGAGCTTCACCTGGAACCGTCTCTATCAGGGAATTAACGTGCACAACGCCGAGCGTGTGCGCCAGCTGGCCCATGACGGCCATGAAATTGTCTACGTGCCCTGCCACCGTAGCCACATGGACTACCTGCTGCTCTCGTACGTGCTCTATCACCAGGGGCTGGTGCCACCGCACATTGCGGCGGGCATTAACCTCAACTTCTGGCCGGCAGGGCCGATCTTCCGCCGTCTGGGTGCGTTCTTTATTCGCCGTACCTTTAAAGGCAACAAGCTCTACTCCACCGTGTTCCGTGAGTATCTGGGCGAGCTGTTCAGCCGCGGCTATTCCGTCGAGTACTTTGTGGAGGGTGGCCGTTCCCGTACCGGGCGTCTTCTCGATCCGAAGACCGGCACCCTGTCGATGACCATCCAGGCGATGCTGCGCGGCGGTACGCGTCCTATCACCCTGGTGCCGATCTACATCGGTTACGAGCACGTGATGGAAGTGGGGACCTACGCCAAAGAGCTGCGCGGCGCCACCAAAGAGAAAGAGAGCCTGCTGCAGATGCTGCGTGGTCTGAGCAAGCTGCGCAACCTCGGCCAGGGGTATGTTAACTTCGGCGAGCCGATGCCGCTGATGACCTACCTCAACCACCGTGTACCGGAGTGGCGTGAGTCCATCGATCCGATCGAAGCGGTGCGTCCGGCCTGGCTGACGCCGACGGTGAACGCCATTGCTGCCGATCTGATGGTGCGCATTAACAACGCCGGGGCGGCGAACGCCATGAACCTGTGCTGTACCGCCCTGCTTGCTTCGCGCCAGCGCTCGCTCACCCGCGAGCAGTTGACCGAGCAGATCGACTGCTACCTGAACCTGATGCGCAACGTGCCCTACGCCGCCGATGCCACGGTGCCGACGGCCAGCGCCAGCGAGCTCATCGATCACGCATTGCAGATGAACAAGTTCGAGGTCGAGAAAGACACAATCGGCGATATCATCATTCTACCGCGCGAGCAGGCGGTGCTGATGACCTACTACCGCAACAACATCGCGCATATGCTGATGCTGCCGTCACTGATGGCCGCCATCGTGACCCAGCATCGCCAGATCAGCCGTCAGGCGCTGCTGGAGCATGTCACTGCCCTCTACCCGATGCTGAAAGCCGAGCTGTTCCTGCGCTGGAACAGCGACGAGCTGGCTGAAGTGCTGGATAAGCACACTGAAGAGCTGGTCCGCCAGGGGCTGATGACGCAGAAAGAGGACGTTCTGGTGATCAACCCGTCCCGCTCACGTACGCTACAGCTGCTGGCGGCGGGTGCGCGCGAGACCGTACAGCGCTACGCCATCACCTTCTGGCTGCTGAGTGCTAACCCGTCAATCAACCGCGGTACGCTGGAGAAAGAGAGCCGTACCCTGGCTCAGCGTCTGTCGATGCTGCACGGCATCAACGCACCGGAGTTCTTCGACAAGGCGGTCTTCAGTTCGCTGGTGTTGACGCTGCGTGATGAGGGTTATATCAGTGACAGCGGTGATGCCGAGCCGGAAGAGACGATGAAGGTTTACCAGATGCTGGCAGAGCTGATCACCTCTGACGTGCGCTTAACGATTGAGAGCGCGACGCAGGGCGAGTAATGCGTAAAAAAGCCGGGTGACGCTAACGCTTACCCGGCCTACATATTCGGCCAAATCGTAGGCCGGGTAAGGCGAAGCCGCCACCCGGCTTTTTTTATGCCCAATAGCTAATCGCTAACCCGACAAACAACACCAGACCAACGTAGTTATTGTTCAGAAACGCTTTAAAACAGGCCTCGCGCTCACGGTTGGCAATAAGCTTTTGCTGGTAGATAAAGAGCACGCCCGCCGCCGCGACCGCCGCATAAAATGCGCCGTTCAACTGGTTCAGGTAACCAATTGCCATCATCAGCGCCAGCACCGCGACTTGCAAAATCCCGATGATTAGCTTGTCCTGACGACCAAACAGAATGGCCGTCGATTTAATGCCAATCTTCAGATCATCGTCGCGGTCAACCATCGCGTACTGGGTGTCGTAGGCCACCGCCCAGAGGATATTGGCCAGGAACATCAGCCAGCAGCTCAGCGGCACGCTTTCGCTGACGGCGGCAAAGGCCATGGGGATCGACCAGCCAAACGCGGCGCCCAGTACCACCTGCGGCAGATGGGTGTAGCGCTTCATAAACGGGTAGACCCAGGCCAAGGCCAGCGCTGCCACGGAGAGCAGGATGGTCATGGTGTTGAGGGTCAACACCAGCAGGAACGAGAGCAGGATCAGCACCACAAACAGCGTCCGCGCCTCTTTCTCTGTGACATCGCCGCTCGGCAGCGGACGATTCGCGGTGCGTTTCACGTGGCCGTCAAATTTGCGATCGGCATAATCGTTAACCACACAGCCCGCGGCTCGCATCAGCCAGACACCCGCCACAAATACCGCCAGGATCCACAGCGGCGGCAGCCCGGGTGTCGCAACCCACAGCGCCCACAGGGTCGGCCACAGCAACAGCAGCGCACCGATCGGCTTATCCGTTCGCATCAGCCGGTGGTACGCCAGCAGCTTGTTCTGCGTCAGACTCCTCTCCATTTTCTCTTCCTCTTAGTACAACGGTGACGCCGGTAAAAACAGCTCGGTCAGCAGTAAGGGTTTGCCGCTCAAGCGCAAGCGGGAACGGCGTCCCCATAATCCGGCATCGCGTCCAATTTCAATAAAATCACGGGTCAGCTCGGAGGAGGTGAACAGATAGCGCCCCAGTGGGGTTTTGCCCATCTGCTGCAGCGCCATCTCCGGCCCGGTAAGGGTGGATTCTGGCACCACCGTGCGCCCGGCCAGCCACGGCTCGCCGTCGGCGCAGAGCAGGATCTCCCGCAGCCAGTAGCGCGCCTCTTTCGGCAGCAGCGGCAGTTCATCCGCTATTGCGTCAGGCGTGACGAATCCCTCCTGAATGAGGGTGACGGTGACCTTTTTGCCCTGCTGCTCAAAACGTTTAGTCATGGAATCTTCCAGCAGCAGCCAGTCGAGCTGCTCCGGTTCCAGGGCAGGGATTTCGTCAAAATAGCGCAGCGCACGCAGTTGCGTTAGCGCGGGGTGTGACATGCCAGACTCTCCGATACATAACGTAAAGCTATTGTATCGCAGAAACGCGCAATGCGGGCGGGCAAACGTGAGTTAGCGAACATTATCGCAACAGAGATGCAACAGCGGTGTAAATCACAAAAAAAGTGCGCCCGTAGGGGCGCACCAAACTACTGACAAAATCAGCATTGTGGGGAGACGGTCACCCCTTGCCTTTTACACTGCTGATAAAGGTGGAACGGGCAGTGGTCGAGCCTAAACGCTCTGCTTCATCCAACAGTTTCAGCGCTTTGTCGACATCACCTTTTGCGACTGCCTGCTTAATGGCCTGATTAAAGTAGGCTTCGGTATCGGTCAGTACCGGCTCGCTCTTCTTCGCCGGGGCCGGGGCAACGGCTGGCGCAGCAGCCGGAGCCGCAGCAGGTGCAACCGCTGGCGCAGCATAGACCGGTGCCGCGGTATTGCCTACGGTGACCGGGCCAGGGCCGGAGGAGCCAAACAGCGGGCCGACCAGCACGCTGGAGGTGCTGTTAGTGGAGACTTTCAGCTTCAGCTGGCCATCCGTCACGTGACGGGCAATCGGGTCTGGAATATCCGGTACGGCGTTGCCGGTGCCTTTGGCATAGGCTTTCGCCGGATCAATCAGTTTGGTGGTTTGCTGCAGATCTTTGTCGGTGGTAAAGACCAGGACGTACAGTTTCTGCTGACCCAGGGCTGGCGTCAGGCGCATAACCCCTTCCAGACGATCGGCGCTCATCACGCCCGGCTCCTGGTAGGTGAAGTATTCGCTTGGGAAGTAGGCAGATGGCGTCAGGTTCTGATCCAGAATCAGCACGTTCGGTGCAAATACGCTGGTCTGTTTATCTACCACGCTTGTCAGCGTCAGGGTGATTTCGCCGATATTAGCTGGCACACTGTACGCTGCCACCGGGCCGGCGATGCCCGCCACGTTTAAGGTCTGGCCGCCGGCAGAAAGCTGGGTGGTCTGGGCTTTGGACTGATCGACAGGCGTCCAGACCAGCTGTTGCAGCGCGGCTGCCGGAACCGCAGGCGCAGCGCTGGTGTTTTGTGGGACGAAATTGACGTTTGCAAGCGTGATGGCTGGAGCTCCTGCCAGCAGACCTGCGGAGAGGCACAGCGCGACGAGACTTTTTTTCATTTTCATTATGTTTACCTCAGATTGCGTTAGCACTGCGGTGGCCAGGCAATAGCGCGCAGCACCCTATGAAGAGAGGGGCTTGCGCCCCTCTTTTAGGTCAATACATCAGGTGTTACGACTTACCACCAGATTTCCATCTGGGCACCGAAGGTCCACTCATCGTTGTCGCCACGGCTGAAGGTTTTCGCGGAGGTGTCGTTGTACGCTACGCCAGAGGTGTAACCTGCATCGCCATTGTTCGCGTAACCCCATTTCTCATCCCACTTGGCGTAGGTTGCGAAGACGCGGATAGCCGGACGAGACCAGATGCTGTCGCCAGCCTGCCACTGTTGGGCCAGGGTGATTTTGTACTGGCTGTTGGTGTCGTCAGTTTTCTGAGATTTGACGTTGTCGTAGCCCACTTCCAGCAGGGTGGACATGATTGGCGTCCATTTGAACATCGGACGAACACCGACGGTCCACCACTCGGTACCGTTGTTGTTGTCCAGGTCGATGTTCTGGTACATACCGACGTACATCAGATCCCACTGGTCAGCCAGGGTGACAGCACCGTGGTCAAGAACGCGGATCATGGAGCCGTCGTTGTTCAGGCTCGCACCCTGCGGAATACCTTTACCGTTAGAAGTCATGGAGTCTGTTGCGTACTGAACAACAAACTTGTTAAAGCCTTTCAGCATGCTCTGGGTGTGTTCAGCGGTGAACATCCAGCCATCTTTAGAGGCGCCAGGCTGCAGGTAGTAGTCGTCAGGAATGTTGGTGTGACCGTAGTCAACGCCCAGCTCCAGCGTACCGCCTGGGTTGATTTCCATACCGGCTAAACGAACGTCAAAGACATCGTTTGGTACGATATTGTCGTAAATACGGTCGCCATTTGCATCGAAGTCGGCAAATGCAGAAGAGCCGCCGGACTCAGAAGAACGGGTCGCTGCCAGAGAGAGTTTACCGAAGCCCAGATCGATGTTTTCGATACCTGCACCAGGACCGGAGATATCCCAGTAGTAGAAGTCGATCATGTGAACGTCATGACGCTGATAGAAGCGCTTACCGGCCCAGATAGTGGAACCTGGCAGCCATTCAATCAGATTTTTACCCTGCACGTTAGCTTCGCGGAAGGCCGGGCTGGTTGATTCCCAGTCGTTCTGTTGAGAAACAGAGTAGGCTACGTTGGTGTCGAAGTAGAAGCTCTTGTCGCCCTCTTTCCACACTTCCTGACCCAGTTTCAGTTCGGCATAGGTTTCACATTCGTTACCAAGACGGTATTTGCTCTGTGCACCTGTTGCCTGGAAACACTGTTGTTCGCCACCACTCCCGGTCCAGCCAATGCCAGAACGAGCATAACCTTTGAAGTCTACAGCGCCGGCCTGGGCAGACATGATGCCTGCCGCAATGGCGAGTGCCAGAGGGACTTTGCGCAGAGTAATCATTATTCTATCTCCTGAGATCATTGCTTTTCTTTGAACACTTCACCTGATGGTTTCGTGCTTATTATTGGGATTGCTTAAACGCCGGGCTCTTGATGCAGCCGACGACATGCGGTGCCATCCTCACGGAACAGATGGCAGCGCTCTGGCGGCAAGCCGATAGCGAATGTGGCACCCTCTTTTACCAACACCACGTCGTTCTGGCGGTAGACCAGGTTCTGACGAATGGCTGGGATCTGGATATGAATCTGTGTTTCGTGACCTAACTGCTCAACCACCTGAACCTCGCCCTCCAGGGTCACATCAGCGATGTGGCTTGGCAGCAGATGTTCAGGACGGATCCCGAGGGACATGTTGGCCCCCACGTTGACGTTTACGCTGTCTACCGGCAGCCACACCTGCTGGCGGTTCGGCAGCTCAACCTGAACCTGATCGATGGCAGTAGCGGTGACTTTTACCGGCAGGAAGTTCATCTTTGGCGAGCCAATAAAGCCCGCAACAAAGCGGTCTGCCGGGTAGTGATAGAGCTCCAACGGTTTACCCACCTGCGCCACGCGACCGGCATCCAGCACCACAATCTTGTCGGCGAGGGTCATTGCTTCGACCTGATCGTGGGTGACATAAATCATGGTGCGACCAAGACGCTTGTGCAGACGGGAAATCTCGATACGCATCTGCACGCGCAGCGCGGCGTCGAGGTTCGACAGCGGCTCATCGAGCAGGAACACGCGCGGCTCTGCCACCAGCGTACGGCCAATCGCCACACGCTGGCGCTGACCACCGGATAGGGCCTTCGGCTTACGGTCCAGCAGATGCGCCAGCTGCAACACTTCAGCAACCTGGGTCACGCGCTGGTTGATGGTCTCTTTTTTGGCGCCCGCCAGCTTGAGACCGAACGACATGTTCTCGGCAACGGAGAGGTGGGGATAAAGCGCATAGGACTGGAAGACCATCCCGACGCCGCGCTCCGCAGGCGGAATATCGTTCATGCGGGTATCGCCAATCATCAGATCGCCGCTGGTGATGGTTTCCAGACCGGCAATCATACGCAGCAGCGTAGATTTACCGCAGCCTGACGGGCCAACAAAAACCACGAATTCACCTTCCTGGATATCGAGGTTGATATCTTTCGATACCACCACGTCACCCCAGGCTTTCGTTACGTTACGCAGTTCTACGCTCGCCATGCCCTACTCCCTTCGTTACAGCCTGTCATCAACAGAAACATTCAATATGGGCTGACTATGCGGTATCGGGGCGTTTCGCGAATCCTCCACCCCCAGCCTTTTTTATGGGGGAGGAGGCGGGAGGATGAGAGAGTGGACTCCGCCAGCGCCCCCCGGGGGCGGAGGCAAAATTCGTGATGTCACCGGCAAAATTCATCGCTCTTTTGTGTGCGCCAGGACACATAACTGAAATTTATGCAACGCAGATCACATAAAGCGGGGGTGGGGCGTAGGGGCCAGGAGGATGGAAAGAGGATGTCAAATAAGGAGACTGAGCGACGTTGAACCACCTCAATGTATCCACAGCACATCACCAAAAAGGATGGCAGATATGAATATCAAGACTGGCGCACGCGTTTTCGCATTGTCCGCCCTTGCAGCAATGATGATCTCCGCACCGGCGCTCGCCAAAATTGAAGAAGGTAAGCTGGTAATCTGGATTAACGGCGACAAAGGCTATAACGGCCTGGCTGAAGTGGGTAAAAAATTCGAGAAAGATACCGGCATTAAAGTCACCGTTGAACATCCGGACAAGCTGGAAGAGAAATTCCCACAGGTTGCTGCAACCGGCGACGGCCCGGACATTATCTTCTGGGCCCATGACCGTTTCGGCGGCTATGCTCAGTCTGGCCTGCTGGCCGAGATCTCCCCGGATAAAGCCTTCCAGGACAAGCTGTTCCCGTTCACCTGGGACGCCGTGCGTTACAACGGCAAGCTGATTGCTTACCCGGTTGCGGTTGAATCGCTCTCCCTGATCTACAACAAAGACCTCGTACCGAACCCGCCAAAAACCTGGGAAGAGATCCCGGCGCTGGATAAAGAGCTGAAGGCGAAAGGTAAGAGCGCGCTGATGTTCAACCTGCAAGAGCCGTACTTCACCTGGCCGCTGATTGCAGCCGACGGCGGTTATGCGTTCAAGTTTGAAAACGGCAAATATGACGTGAAAGACGTCGGCGTGGACAACGCAGGCGCGAAAGCGGGTCTGACCTTCCTGGTAGACCTGATCAAGAACAAACAGATGAACGCGGACACCGACTACTCCATCGCAGAAGCGGCCTTCAACAAGGGCGAAACCGCGATGACCATCAACGGTCCGTGGGCGTGGTCCAACATCGACAAGAGCAAGATCAACTACGGCGTTGCGGTGCTGCCAACCTTCAATGGCAAGCCGTCTAAACCGTTTGTTGGCGTGCTGAGTGCCGGTATCAACGCCGCCAGCCCGAACAAAGAGCTGGCGAAAGAGTTCCTGGAAAACTACCTGCTGACCGATCAGGGTCTGGAAGAAGTGAACAAGGATAAACCGCTGGGTGCCGTCGCGCTGAAATCCTTCCAGGAAACCCTGGCGAAAGATCCACGCATCGCCGCCACCATGAGCAACGCTGAGAAGGGCGAAATCATGCCTAACATCCCGCAGATGGCTGCCTTCTGGTACGCCACCCGTACCGCGGTGATCAACGCCGCCAGCGGTCGTCAGACTGTGGATGCTGCGCTGAAAGATGCTCAGGGTCGTATTACCAAGTAAGTAAAAGCGGCGGGTGGCGCTTCGCTTACCCGCCCTACAACTACGGTTCGAGCCGTAGGTCAGGTAAGCGGAGCGCCACCTGACAATAAGTTTTCACAGTTGTAGAGGAAGAACCCCATGGATGTCGTTAAAAAGAAACACTGGTGGCAAAGCGACACGCTGAAATGGTCAGTGATTGGTATGCTGGGTTTGCTGGTGGGTTACCTTATTGTTTTGATGTACGCCCAGGGGGAGTACCTGTTTGCCGCCATGACGCTGATCTTAAGCTCGGTCGGCCTCTATATTTTTGCTAACCGCAAAGCCTACGCCTGGCGCTATGTCTATCCGGGTGTTGCCGGGATGGGGCTGTTTGTCCTGTTCCCGCTTATTTGCACCATCGCCATCGCTTTCACCAATTACAGCAGCACCAACCAGCTCGCGCAAGAGCGCGCCCAGCAGGTGCTGATGGACCGTTCCTATCAGGCCGGTAAGACTTTTAACTTTGGTCTCTATCCCGCAGGTGACGAGTGGAAGCTGGCGCTGACCGACGATGCCGCAGGCAAATATTACGTCTCCGACGCCTTTACATTTGGCGGCGAGCAGAAACTGGCCCTGAAAGAAGCCGATGCCCTGCCGGAAGGGGAACGCGCCAACCTGCGCATCATTACCCAGAATCGCCAGGCGCTGACCCAGATCACCGCTGAGCTGCCGGACGAAAGCAAAGTCATCATGAGCTCGCTGCGCCAGTTCTCCGGCACCCGCCCGCTGTACACGCTGGGCGATGACAGCACGCTCACCAACAACCAGACCGGCGTGAAGTACCGTCCGAACAACGAGATTGGCTTCTACCAGTCCGTGAATGCTGACGGCACCTGGGGCGACGATAAGCTCAGCCCGGGCTATACCGTCACCATCGGCTGGGACAACTTTACCCGCGTCTTTACCGACGAAGGCATCCAGAAACCGTTCTTCGCCATCTTTGTCTGGACCGTGGTCTTCTCGGTACTGACCGTGATCCTGACCGTGGCCGTTGGCATGGTGCTGGCCTGCCTGGTGCAGTGGGAAGCTCTGAAAGGCAAAGCGATTTACCGCGTCCTGCTGATCCTGCCGTATGCCGTACCGTCATTCATTTCAATTCTGATTTTCAAAGGGCTGTTCAACCAGAGCTTTGGTGAAATCAACATGATGCTGAGCAGCCTGTTTGGTATCAAACCGGCATGGTTCAGCGACCCGACCACCGCCCGTACCATGATTGTTATCGTCAACACCTGGCTCGGCTATCCGTACATGATGATCCTGTGCATGGGGCTGTTGAAGGCGATCCCGGATGACCTGTATGAAGCATCTGCCATGGACGGAGCCACCCCGTTCCAGAACTTCTTTAAGATTACGCTCCCGCTGCTGATCAAGCCGCTGACGCCGCTGATGATTGCCAGCTTCGCCTTTAACTTTAACAACTTCGTGCTGATTCAACTGTTGACCAACGGTGGCCCGGACCGTCTCGGCACTACTACGCCAGCCGGTTATACCGACCTGCTCGTGAGCTACACCTACCGCATCGCCTTCGAAGGCGGCGGCGGCCAGGACTTTGGTCTGGCGGCAGCGATTGCCACCCTGATCTTCCTGCTGGTGGGCGCGCTGGCAATCGTGAACCTGAAAGCAACCCGCATGAAGTTTGACTAAGGAGGGTACTGAAAATGGCTATGGTCCAACCCAAATCACAAAAGTTACGTTTACTGATCACCCACCTGGGTCTGCTGATTTTTATCGCGGCAATCATGTTCCCGCTGCTGATGGTTATCGCCATCTCCCTGCGTTCGGGTAACTTCGCCACCGGTAGCCTGATCCCGGAGCAAATCTCCTGGGAGCACTGGAAGTTAGCGCTGGGCTTCAGCGTGGAGCATGCCGATGGCCGCGTCACCCCGCCGCCGTTCCCGGTGTTGCTGTGGCTGTGGAACTCGGTGAAAGTCGCCACCATCACCGCGATCGGTATCGTGACGCTCTCCACCACCTGCGCCTACGCCTTTGCCCGTATGCGCTTCAAAGGGAAAGCGACGCTGCTGAAAGGGATGCTGATTTTCCAGATGTTCCCGGCAGTCCTGTCCCTGGTGGCGCTGTACGCCTTGTTTGACCGCCTCGGCCAGTATGTGCCGTTTATCGGTCTGAACACCCACGGTGGGGTGATTTTCGCCTACCTCGGCGGGATCGCGCTGCACGTCTGGACCATCAAAGGCTATTTCGAAACCATCGACAACTCGCTGGAAGAGGCCGCGTCGCTGGATGGCGCGACCCCGTGGCAGGCGTTCCGTCTGGTGCTGCTGCCGCTCTCCGTACCGATTCTGGCGGTGGTCTTTATTCTGTCGTTTATCGCCGCCATCACCGAAGTGCCGGTCGCGTCACTGCTGCTGCGTGATGTGAACAGCTACACCCTGGCGGTAGGGATGCAGCAATACCTCAACCCGCAAAACTATCTGTGGGGCGACTTTGCCGCCGCCGCCGTACTCTCCGCTATCCCGATCACCGTCGTCTTCCTGCTGGCCCAGCGCTGGCTGGTGAACGGCCTGACTGCGGGGGGCGTGAAAGGTTAAGTTTCATTGTTATTCCACTGCAACCCTCAACTTTGCCTTGATGTCTTGATCCAAACTTGTGACTGTATTCGGCGGCCCTCGGGCCGCCCTTTTTTTATTCCCGCTTCAGTCGCTTCGAATTGCACAGCCAGAGGGTGACCACCAGCAGCAGAATAGCCGCCGAGTAGAGCAGCACGTCGAGGGGCGATTTATGATCGACGATGATCAGCCGCACAATCGCGGTGATACCAATGTAGACAAAGTAGCGCAGCGGGAAGTGGAAGCCAGACTGAAAGTACTTGACGATCAGGGCGATAAATTCGAAGTAGAGAAAATAAACCACCAGCCCTTCAACCAGCTCGTATTTGCTGGTTTGCTCAGGGGCGAAAAGCACATCAGCCAGATGCACCGTCTCTTTACCGAGGAAGACGACCAGGATCAGGCCAAGGCTCAGCAGACCCAGGTTCAGCACGGTCTGCAGAATGGTTGAGATAAACTCAACGCGTGGGCGAGTCAGGGATGTCATACAGCACCTCATTCTCCGGGACGAGATTCCTGTATAACGCAAAAATGTGACGGGGATCTATATTTTTTGTTTATATTTTGTGCAGATCTGCCGGGCGGCACTCCGTTTGCCCGGCCTACGGGGGTATTGTAGGCCCGGTAAGCGTAGCGCCACCGGGCAGACAGACATCAGCGGAATTATGCGCGCCAGGCTTTATAACGGTTAATCAGGCCGTTGGTGGAGCTGTCGTGGCTGCTAATCTCCTGGTTATCACCCAGCTCAGGCAGGATGCGGTTAGCCAGCTGTTTGCCCAGCTCAACGCCCCACTGGTCAAAGGTGAAGATGTTCAGGATCGCGCCCTGGGTGAAGATTTTGTGCTCATACAGGGCAATCAGCGCGCCCAGGCTGAACGGGGTGATCTCACGCAGCAGGATGGAGTTGGTCGGACGGTTGCCTTCGAACACTTTGAACGGCACCACGTGATCCAGGGTCGCTGGATCTTTACCCTGATCGCGATACTCCTGCTCAACCACATCACGCGCTTTACCGAACGCCAGCGCTTCGGTCTGCGCGAAGAAGTTCGACAGCAGCTTCGGATGGTGGTCAGACAGCGGGTTATGAGTGATAGCCGGGGCGATGAAATCGCACGGTACCATTTTGGTGCCCTGGTGGATCAGCTGGTAGAACGCGTGCTGGCCGTTGGTGCCAGGCTCACCCCAGATGATTGGGCCAGTCTGGTAATCCACGGCGTTGCCGTTACGGTCAACATATTTACCGTTGGATTCCATGTTGCCCTGCTGGAAGTAGGCCGCGAAACGGTGCATGTACTGGTCGTACGGCAGGATCGCTTCGGTTTCGGCACCAAAGAAGTTGTTGTACCAGATGCCGATCAGCGCCAGCAGCACTGGCAGGTTTTTCTCTGCCGGAGTAGTAGAGAAGTGTTTGTCCATCGCATGCGCGCCGGAGAGCAACTCAACAAAGTTGTCGTAGCCCACGGAGAGGATGATGGACAGACCGATCGCGGACCACAGGGAGTAACGGCCGCCAACCCAGTCCCAGAACTCGAACATGTTGGCAGTATCGATGCCGAACTCGCCGACCGCTTTAGCGTTGGTGGAGAGCGCCGCGAAGTGTTTCGCCACGTGCTGCTCATCACCGGCAGTTTTCAGGAACCAGTCGCGCGCGCTGTGGGCGTTGGTCATGGTTTCCTGGGTGGTGAAGGTTTTGGACGCCACCAGGAACAGGGTGCTTTCCGGGTTCACTTTTTTCAGCACTTCGGCGATGTGGGTGCCATCGACGTTAGAGACAAAGTGCATGTTGAGGTGGTTTTTGTACGGGCGCAGCGCTTCGGTCACCATGAATGGGCCGAGGTCAGAGCCGCCGATACCAATGTTCACCACGTCGGTGATCGGTTTGCCGGTGTAGCCTTTCCACTGACCTGAGATGATTGCTTCCGAGAAGGTTTTCATCTTTTCCAGCACGGCGTTCACTTCCGGCATCACATCTTTGCCGTCAACGATGATTGGAGTATTGCTACGGTTACGCAGTGCAACATGCAGTACGGCGCGATCTTCGGTGCGGTTGATCTTCTCGCCAGAGAACATGGACTTGATGGCACCGCTCAGATCGGTCTCTTTCGCCAGATCCTGCAGTTTTGCCAGCGTCTCTTCGGTGATGCGGTTTTTGGAAAAATCGACCAGCATCTGATCGTCGAAGGTCGCGGAGAACTTATTAAAACGATCGCCGTCTTTCGCGAACAGCTCCGCGATGGTGACGTCTTTCATCTCATCAAAGTGTTTCTGTAATGCCTGCCAGGCTGCAGTCTGCGTTGGATTGATATTTTTCATAGCAATACTCTTCTGAATTGAGAATTGTGACCTCGGTCGATTGTAGCCTCTGTCGCCAAAAATTGTGATGGTTTTTATGCCATTGGCCTGGCCTGCATCAAGTGCAGTGCAAAAGCCCCAAAAGTATAGCTGTTATAAGTCCTGTTTCTCATATGGAAGGCAGCATGAAAAATCCGCATAATCCCGGCGTTGACAGGATCCTCTGCACATTTTATTTATACACACGGTATTTGCGCCTGCACCGATAAAACTATTTTGTCCTTGTGCCATGGTCGCTCTTTTCCTTCCCTGACACGAGGTTGTTATGACGAGTTTTGTTGTCGCCAAGTTTGGCGGTACCAGCGTGGCCGATTTTGATGCCATGAACCGCAGCGCCGATGTGGTGCTGGCCGATCCGAATACCCGGCTGGTGGTGTTGTCTGCTTCGGCGGGCGTCACCAATCTGCTGGTTGCCCTGGCAGAAGGGCTGGAAGCGAGCGAGCGCCAGGCGAAGCTGGAAGCGCTGCACAAAATTCAGTTCGATATCCTTAGCCGCCTGCGCGATCCTAGCGTCATCAGCGAAGAGATTGAGCGCCTGCTGGAAAATATCATCACCCTGGCGGAAGCCGCCTCGCTGGCCACCTCCACTGCCCTGACCGACGAGCTGGTCAGCCACGGTGAGCTGATGTCGACCCTGCTGTTTGTCGAAGTGCTGCGCGAGCGTAACGTTCAGTCGCAGTGGTTTGACGTGCGTAAAGTGCTGCGCACCAGCGACCGTTTCGGTCGTGCCGAGCCGGATATTGAGGCCATTGCCGAACTGACCACCCAACAGCTGGCGCCGCGCCTGGCGGAAGGGATTGTCATCACCCAAGGCTTTATCGGTAGCGAAGCCAAAGGCCGCACCACCACGCTGGGCCGTGGCGGCAGCGACTACACCGCAGCCCTGCTGGGTGAGGCGCTGCGCGCCTCCCGCGTGGATATCTGGACGGACGTGCCGGGCATTTACACCACCGACCCGCGCGTGGTGCCAGCGGCAAAACGTATTGACGAGATCGCCTTTGAAGAGGCCGCCGAGATGGCGACCTTCGGCGCGAAAGTGCTGCACCCGGCGACATTACTGCCGGCAGTGCGCAGCGACATTCCTGTGTTCGTCGGCTCCAGCAAGGATCCAAAAGCGGGCGGCACCATGGTGTGCAACACCACCGAAAACCCACCGCTGTTCCGCGCCATCGCCCTTCGTCGCAAGCAGACCCTGCTGACCCTGCACAGCCTGAGCATGCTGCACTCCCGCGGCTTCCTGGCCGAGGTGTTCAGCATTCTGGCGCGCCACAGCATCTCGGTTGATCTGGTCACCACCTCAGAGGTGAACATCGCCCTGACGCTGGACACCACCGGCTCAACCTCCACCGGGGATACCCTGCTGACGCAGTCCCTGCTGATGGAGCTTTCCGAACTGTGCCGCGTTGAGGTGGAAGAAGATCTCGCCCTGGTGGCGATCATCGGTAACGAGCTGTCCCGCGCCAGCGGCGTGGGCAAAGAGGTGTTTGGCGTGCTGGATCCATTTAACATCCGCATGATTTGCTATGGCGCATCCAGCTACAACCTCTGCTTTCTGGTACCAGGCCATGAAGCCGAGCAGGTCGTGCAGAAACTGCATCATAACTTGTTTGAATAACAAAAAAGGGCCCGGTCAACCGGGCCCTTTTTTATCCTGCCAGCACCGTTCTCAGCCATCTCTTTTATCCTTTTACACATACCACCTGGCGCAAGGTATGGACGATCTCGACCAGCGAGGCCTGCGCCGCCATGACGGCATCGATGTCTTTATAGGCCATTGGGATCTCATCGATAACCTCGCTGTCTTTTCTGCACTCAACGTGGGCCGTGGCGCGAACCTGATCGGCGACGGTAAAACGTTTTTTGGCCGCCGTACGGCTCATCACCCGCCCTGCCCCGTGGCTGCAGGAGCAGAAGCTCTCTTCATTGCCCAGGCCGCGCACGATAAAGCTTTTCGCCCCCATCGACCCGGGGATGATCCCCATCTCGCCCTTCTGCGCCGACACCGCCCCTTTGCGCGTCACCAGAACCTCTTCACCAAAATGACGCTCTTTCTGCACATAGTTGTGATGGCAATTCACCGCCTCCTGCTGGGTCAGGAAAGGCTTTGGCACAATGCGCGAGAGCGCGGCCAGCACGCGCGACATCATCACCTCGCGGTTATGGCGCGCAAAATCCTGTGCCCACTCCACGGCTTCGATATAGTCGTTATAGTGCCGGCTCCCCTCCTGGAAATAGGCCAGGTTTCTGTCAGGCAGGTTGGCAATATGCTGCTGCATATCCTTCTGCGCCAGCGTGATAAACACGTTGCCGATGGCATTGCCCACGCCACGCGAACCGCTGTGGAGCATGACCCAGACGCGTTGCTGCTCATCCAGGCAGATCTCGATAAAGTGGTTCCCGGTGCCCAGCGTCCCCAGATGCTGATGGTTATTGGTTTTCAGCAGTTGCGGATATTTATCCGTCAGCCGTTTGAAGCGCGGTGCCAGCCGGGCCCAGTGGTTATCCACTTCATCCGGCGTCTTTGCCCATGCTCCCTTATCGCGATGGGAGCGGGTATTGGTCCGCCCGTGCGGCACCGCCTGTTCAATGGCGCTGCGCAGCCCGTGAAGGTTATCCGGCAGGTCGCCTGCCAGAAGCGATGTTCGTACGGCAATCATCCCGCAGCCGATATCCACCCCCACCGCCGCCGGAATGATGGCCCCTTTGGTGGGGATCACGCTGCCAATGGTGGAGCCTTTTCCGAGATGCACATCCGGCATCACCGCCAGATGTTTAAAGATAAACGGCATCTTTGCGGTATTGAGCAACTGCTCGCGCGCCTCTGGCTCAACGGGCACCCCGTGCGTCCACATTTTTACCGGTGCGCTGTGATGCGCGCTTAAAACATCAAAATCAGTCTGTTTCATGGTACTCACCCTCAGGGTCGCCTGAAACTTTCACGGCCAACCCATTTACTTTGTCTGTTAGTAACAGGTATTGCCAGAAGCGTGCCAAAAGGTACAGTCAGCACCGATTAAATATATCTCATTGATTAAAATGAAATTAATCGAGAAGCCCTTCACGGGCATTGCTTAATCCACAGAATATTTTTATCTTTCAATATCACTTTTTATCTTTCAGGATAAACATGATAAAACGGCGAGTGGTTATTGGGGTACTGGGTACGGTGATGGATAAGCGCGGCAAGCGGGCTAACCGCTTACGTAAATGGCGCCCAACGGTCGCACTTTGTCTGCAGCCCGCTCTCCCCGTCGACAGGCTTGAACTACTCCACCAGCCGCAGGACCGGGGGATGGCGGAACAGATAACGGAAGATATCAGCCAGCTTTCCCCCCATACCACCGTGCGCGCATGTCCCGTCACCATAGCCGATCCCTGGGATTTTGAAGAGGTCTACGCCGCCTTCCTCGACTTCGCCACACACTATCAGTTTGACACCGAACATGAAGAGTACCTGGTCCATATCACCACCGGCACGCACGTGGCGCAGATTTGCTGGTTTTTGCTGACCGAAGCGCGGTATCTCCCCGCCAGCCTGATCCAGACCGGCCCTGCCAGCAGGGAGGCGCCAGAAGAGGCCGTCCCCGTCGGACGTTATTCGATCATCGACCTGGATTTAAGCCGTTATGCCACATTGACCAGCCGCTTTCAGCGTGAACAGCAGGAATCCGTTTCGTTCCTGAAAGCCGGGATTGATACCCGCAATGCCACCTTTAACGCCCTGATCGATCAGATTGAGCGTGTGGCGCTGCGCTCAACCGCTCCTCTCCTGCTGACTGGCCCAACGGGGGCCGGAAAATCGTTTCTCGCCAACCGCATTTACCAGCTTAAGCAATCCCGTCATCAGCTTTCCGGCAGGCTGGTGGCGGTAAACTGCGCTACGCTGCGGGGCGACAACGCCATGTCGACTCTTTTTGGCCATGTTAAAGGGGCATTTACCGGGGCAGTCGCCGCCCGCGCCGGGCTGCTGCGTGAGGCCGACGGCGGCGTGCTGTTCTTAGATGAGATTGCCGAACTGGGTCTCGATGAACAGGCCATGCTGTTAAAAGCTATCGAAGAAAAAACCTTCTTCCCGTTTGGCTCCGATAAAGAGGTCAGGAGCGATTTTCAGCTGATTGCCGGCACGCACCGGGATATGCGCCAGTGGGTGGCGGAAGGTCGTTTTCGCGAAGATCTCTACGCCCGTATCAATATGTGGAGTTTTGCCCTGCCCGGCCTGGCACAACGCCGGGAAGATATCGCCCCCAACGTGGAGTACGAACTGCAACGCTTTGCGGCCGAAGCACAATCTCAGGTTCGTTTCGACAAAGAGGCGCGCGAGCGCTATCTGCGTTTTGCTGACTCTCCGCAGGCGTTATGGCGCGGTAACTTTCGTGAACTGGGATCCTCTGTGGCGCGAATGGCCACGCTTGCTGAGCAGGGGCGTATTACGCTGGCGTTGGTTGAGGAGGAAATTGCCCGTCTGCTTAGCGACTGGCAGGCTATTTCGCTACCGGCTACGGCAGAAATGGCGATCGACCTTTTCGATTTGCGTCAACTGGAAACCGTGCTGGAGGTCTGTCGCCGCAGTGCCTCCATGTCTGAGGCCGGACGCGAACTTTTTGCCGTCTCGCGTTTGAAAAAAGCGAATCCTAACGATGCCGACAGGCTCCGCAAATATCTGGCCCGCTTTGGCCTGAGCTGGGAGAGCGTACGTCAGCGATCATGAATATTATTTGATTGAACAAAATTACTTAGCACGATAAACAATACCTCTAAGCCGGGCTCGATCCCGGCTTTTTAATAACGATACAACACAACAAATCGCAAGGAATCCGTATGTTATCCGCCATCACCCGGCTGTTCCCGCTATGGGCGCTGCTGCTCTCTGTTATAGCCTATTATACGCCCGCCACGTTTACCCCTGTGGGCCCGTGGGTCACCACGCTGCTGATGCTGATCATGTTCGGCATGGGCGTGCATCTGAAAATCGACGATTTTAAACGCGTCCTGTCACGCCCGGCCCCGGTTGCGGCGGGGATCTTTCTGCACTATCTGGTGATGCCCCTGGCAGCATGGGCGCTCGCTATCGCCTTTAAGATGCCGCCGGACCTCTCCGCCGGGATGGTGCTGGTGGGCAGCGTGGCCAGCGGTACCGCCTCCAACGTGATGATCTATCTGGCGAAAGGGGATGTGGCGCTGTCGGTGACTATCTCCTCTGTCTCCACCCTGGTTGGCGTGGTCGCCACTCCACTGCTGACCCGTCTGTATGTGGATGCCCACATTCAGGTGGATGTGATGGGAATGCTGCTGAGCATTCTGCAAATCGTGGTGATCCCGATTGCGCTGGGGCTGGTGATTCATCACCTGTTCCCACGCGTGGTGAAAGCCGTCGAGCCCGCTCTGCCCGCGTTTTCAATGGTATGTATTCTGGCGATCATCAGCGCCGTGGTCGCCGGCTCTGCGGCGCATATTGCCTCTGTCGGTTTTGTGGTGATTATCGCCGTGGTGCTGCACAACATCATCGGCCTGATGGGCGGCTACTGGGGCGGGAAGCTGTTCGGCTTTGACGAATCCACCTGCCGCACGCTGGCGATTGAAGTGGGGATGCAGAACTCTGGGCTGGCCGCGGCTCTCGGCAAAATCTACTTCTCGCCGCTGGCAGCGCTGCCGGGCGCGCTCTTCTCGGTATGGCATAACCTTTCCGGCTCGCTGCTGGCGGGTTACTGGTCGGGTAAGCCGCTCGAGGGGCAAAAGAAAAGCGATGTGGTGAAGGAAGGTTAATTCACTTCGCCGCAGCGAAGGCATGCTTTACACTGAAGCCTCTTTCACAGGAGGCTTCAGGTATGTCCACACCAAGATTGACCCAGAAAGAGATGACGGAAAGCGAGCAGCGCGAACTGAAAACCCTGCTCGACCGCGCGCGTATCGCCCATGGCCGTCTGCTGACCAACGCCGAAACCAATCACCTCAAAAAAGAGTACATCGACAAACTGATGGCGCAGCGTGAGCTGGACGCCAAAAAAGCCCGCAAACTTCGAAAAGAGCAGGCTTATAAAGTGGATAAAGAGGCGACGTTTTCCTGGTCGGCGAATACCCCAACCCGTGGAAGGCGCTGATTAGCGCCCTTTCTTTTTACGGCCTGGCGACGTAAAGCGCTTTCCGTTTCCGGCAGGCTTCGCCCGGCTTTTCTCTTCCGATTGCGGAGCCTTAACCACCGGGCGTTTGATGCCCTGGGTTTTCGGTTTGGCTTTGGCTTTGGGTTTCGCTTCCGAGGATGAATTCTCAATCAGCTTAAAGAGCTCAATCAGTTCATCATCGGTCAGATCGCGCCACTCGCCCAGCGGGATGCCGGAGAGGCTGACGTTCATAATGCGCGTACGTTCCAGCTTCGTCACTTCGTAACCGAAATATTCGCACATGCGGCGGATCTGCCGGTTTAACCCCTGAACCAGGGTAATGCGGAACGCGAACGGCGCCTCTTTCTTCACCTTGCACTTTTTCGTCACCGTGCCGAGGATCGGAACGCCTGCGCCCATGCCGCGGATAAAGTCGTCCGTCACCGGTTTGTTAACCGTGACGATGTACTCTTTTTCGTGGTCGTTACCGGCACGCAGGATCTTGTTCACCAGATCGCCGTGGTTGGTGAGGAAAATCAACCCCTGGGAGTCTTTGTCCAGGCGGCCAATCGGGAAGATACGGCTGCTGTGGTTGACGAAATCCACGATGTTGTCACGCTCGCCATCTTCCGTGGTACTGACAATGCCAACCGGTTTATTCAGCGCGATAAACACCAGGTCTTCTGCGTTACGGGGCTCGATCGTTTGACCATTCACTTTGACCACATCGCCAGGAACGACCTGATCGCCAATGGTGGCGCGTTTACCGTTGATAAACACGTTGCCCTGTTCGATGTAACGGTCAGCCTCGCGGCGCGAGCAGATCCCGCTCTCGCTAATGTATTTGTTTAATCGGGTGGATTGAGTTGGCAGCATAATTTCTCCTGTAGAGGCGAAATATACCTTAGGTTTCGGCTGGTAAAAAGATCAGCCTACCGTCACTGAGACAGGTTTCCCAAGTTTGCTGAGCATCATCACCAGGGTATCAAGAGTAAACTTGCTGGTTTTAAGATTCACGACATCTGACACACGCGGTCGTGAGACATTGAGCTTCTCCGCGGCGTCCGCCTGACGAAGGTTATGCTCAGCAATCCATGCTGAAATTTCTTGCATCAGCTGTCGTTTAAGCAGCAACAGTTGTTCGACTTCTTTCTGGGCATCCTCCTGCAGATGTTTAGCTTCATGCTCGTTAAAGCCGAGTTCGGCAAAAATATTTGCCTCTGTAGGGGTGATATGGCGAATTTTACAATCAATGGCCTGACTCATTTTCCACTCCTTAGCTCCTCCAGTACGCTCTGAAAACGCGCTTTCGCGATACGCTTATCGTGCTCGGATGTACGTCGGCTTTTTTTTATAAAACAGTGCAGAATATAAACAGCCTCTTCAAAACGGGCCAGGTAGAGGATACGGTAAGCCCCAGAACTACTGCGCAATCTGACTTCTTCCACGCCTCTGCCAATCTCTGTCATTGGCTTCCAGTCTGCCGCCTCTAACCCTGCCTGCAGGCGGTGCAACTGATAGCCAGCCTCCCGGCGGACCTCTTCGGGAAAACAGAGCAAATCATCGAACGCACTCCCTACCCAGGCTATCGGGCGCAGGGTCGGTCTTTCTGGCAGCATAACACATCCCTGTATAAAATTTTATACATATCATCCATGGCATAACATTAAACCAGGCGATGTGTTTACTCACGCCTCGCCGCTCCGTTCTGCGAGGCGCTTTCCAGATCAATACTCATCCCGTCCATCGTCCTCATCCGGCTGCTCCATTACGCTGTAAGCCACCGCGCAGAACAGGGAGTTAAGGCGCTTCATGTCGCCAAGCAGCCCCAGGTGCAGGGAGCTGGTCTCGATGCTTTGCACGTTCTGCTGGTGCAGCCGGTCAACGTGTGCGTGGGAATAGCGACGGTTAAGAATACGGAACCGGTGTTTATTACGGCGCAGACGGCGGGCGCTCGGTACGTCGCCGGAGAAAAAGACCGACATCGCCAGCTTCAGGTTGGCGAGCAGCTGATCATGCAGTGCGTCCAGCTCTTTAACCCCTTCCAGGGAGAATGCCCGGCGAGCCGCCAGCGACTTGTCGGCAATTTCACTCCCCATGCGCTCGACGATATCGGAGGCCTGTTCCAGGTTGAGCGACATTTCGATGATCTCCGCCCAGCGACGGGACTCCTCTTCCGCCAGCTCATCTTTTGGCATCCGCGCCAGGTAGAGTTTGATGGCGGTATAGAGCACGTTGATATCGTCGGCGAGTTTACGCAGCGCTTTCTCTTCCCGCGGCTCGCCATGTACCACCTTTTTCAGCCCCTCCAGCATTAACTCCATCGCATCGCCCATGCGCAGCGTTTCGCGAGCGGCATTGGCCAGTGCCAGCGCCGGGGTATCCAGCGCGGTGGTATCGAGATGTTTCGGTTTCAGGCGGGCATCGAGCTCCGGTTCATCACGGATGATACGTTCACAGAAGCGCGCCATTGGTCCAGCAAAGGGCACCATCGCCACGCAGCGCACCAGGTTATAGAAAACGTGGAAGTAGATGACCATCTCCGATTCAGGCAGCGACAGGTTATCCATCAGGTCCGCCAGCGGCTTAACGAACGGCAGAATAATCAGGCTTCCCACCAGCTTAAACAGCAGGCTGCCAAGCGCCACGCGGCGCGCTGCGGCATTGGCTGCGCTGTTGTTAAGTACCGCCAGCAGGCCGGAGCCAAGGTTCGCACCAATCACCAGACAGAGGGCGACCGGGAAGGAGATGATCCCCGCCGCGGTCAGGGTCGCGGTTAACAGTACCGCCGCCAGGCTGGAGTAGCTGATAAGCGCAAACACCGCACCAATCAACGCATCCAGCATGATATCGCCGGTCAGCGAAGCGAAGATAACCTGGACGCCGCTGGCCTGCGTAATGGGGGTGACGGCCTGAACGATCAGCTCCAGGGCCAGCAGAATCAGCCCAAGGCCGATCCCCACGCGCCCCAGCTGTCCGGCCCGGGTCTGCTTACGGCCAAGGAAAAATATCACGCCGATAAAGATCAGCAGCGGCGACAGCCAGGAGAGATCAAAGGTCAATACTCGCGCCATCAGCGCGGTCCCTACATCGGCACCGAGAACAATCACCAGCGCAGGCGTCAGCGCCACCAGATCCTGGGCCACAAACGAGGTGACCAGCATGGTGGTGGCATTGCTGCTTTGCACCAGCGCGGTGACGCCAATGCCTGCACAGAACGCGAGCGGCTTTTTCTCAACGCTGCGGCTGAGAACGGTACGTAAGCGGGCGCCAAAAACGCGCATTACGCCGGTACGAACAATATGGGTGCCCCAGACCAGCAACGCCACGGCAGAAAGCAGATGTAGCAGAGTCAGCACGGATACAGGTTCTCCTTTTCGTTATCGGTTCCTTAAGCCCATGCCAGAAACGCCGGATGGCGCTTCGCTTATCTGACCTACGCCTGGCCTGAGCTCTTCTCAAGTATAAGGGGTCAAACGTAAGAAAGAGACAGGGCACCCATTGGGTGCCCTGTTTGTTGTAAGGAAACGTGACGTGAGCCGGGCCCTGACCGTCGGCGGCGCAGTCAGATTGCACACGGACTGCCCGCAGTGAGGACAGCCCTGATGCAAGCTGGCAAGTAAGCCAGGTCAGTCGGCGTCGTAGCCGAGGTTCGGCGCTAACCAGCGCTCCACCTCCGGCACGCTCATCCCTTTACGCAGGGCATAATCTTCCACCTGGTCACGCTGGATCTGCGCCACGGCGAAGTATTTGCTGTCAGGGTGACTGAAGTACCAGCCGGAAACCGATGCACCCGGCCACATGGCGAAGGACTCGGTGAGCTTCATGCCGGTATGGGCTTCGACATCCAGAAGCTGCCAGATAGTGCCTTTCTCGGTGTGCTCCGGGCAGGCAGGGTAGCCTGGCGCCGGACGGATCCCCTGGTAGTTCTCGCGGATCAGATCCTCATTGCTGAGATTCTCGGTAGGCGCGTAACCCCAGTGCACCTTACGCACCCGCTCGTGCAGGTATTCCGCAAACGCCTCGGCCAGTCGGTCGGCAATCGCTTTGATCATGATTTTGTTGTAATCATCATGCTGCGCTTCGTAGGCCTCCGCCAGCGCGTCCTCCTCCAGCCCGCCGGTCACGGCGAAGGCACCGATGTAGTCCGCTTTACCGCTCAGCTTCGGCGCGACAAAATCGGCCAGGCAGTAGTTAGCAAAACCCACCTTTTCGGTCTGCTGACGCAGATGATGGCTTACGGTCAGCACGTGAGTACGCGTCTCATCGCGATAAATTTCGATATCGTCGCCTACGCGGTTCGCCGGGAACAGCCCCACCACGCCGCGCGGGTTGAGGGTTTTCTCGGCGCTGAGCTTATCGAGCAGGTCGTTGGCGTCTTTAAACAGGCGCTTCGCCTCCTCGCCCACCACCTCATCTTCCAGAATGCGCGGGTACTTCCCGGCCAGCGACCAGGTCATAAAGAACGGCGTCCAGTCGATGTAGTTGCGCAGGGTCTCGATGCTGGCCGTTACCTCCTGTACGCCCAGACGATGGGCAACTGGCGGCGTATAGCTCGACCAGTCAAAGGCCAGATCGTTATCCCGCGCCGCAACCAGCGTTACCGGCGGGGTGCGCGGCTTTTTACGCCCGTGCTGAATGCGCACCGTTTCATACTCTTTGCGGGTTCTGGCAACAAAGTCGTCGCGCTGGGTTTCGGACAGCAGCGCCGAAACCACGCCAACCGTGCGCGAGGCGTTTTGCACATAGACCGTCGGTCCGCTGTAGTTCTGCTCGATCTTCACCGCCGTATGCGCTTTCGAGGTGGTCGCTCCGCCAATGAGCAGCGGAATGGTAAAGCCCTGGCGCTCCATCTCTTTCGCCACGTTGACCATCTCATCCAGCGACGGGGTAATCAGTCCGGAGAGGCCAATCAGATCGGCATTCACTTCGCGTGCGGTTTTGAGGATTTTCTCCGCCGGCACCATCACGCCCAGATCGATAATCTCGTAGTTATTACACTGCAGCACCACGCCAACGATGTTTTTGCCGATGTCATGCACATCGCCTTTTACGGTGGCGATGACCATCTTGCCGTTACTGGAGCCTTTCTCTTTGCTGGCTTCGATAAACGGCTCCAGATAGGCCACGGCCTGCTTCATCACGCGGGCGGATTTCACCACCTGCGGCAGGAACATTTTGCCCTCGCCGAACAGATCGCCAACCACGTTCATGCCGTCCATCAGCGGCCCTTCGATCACTTCAATCGGGCGCGCGGCCTGCTGGCGGGCCTCTTCGGTATCCAGCTCGATAAACTCGGTGATCCCTTTTACCAGCGAATATTCGAGGCGTTTTTTCACATCCCAGGTACGCCACTCCGCCTGCTGAACGTTGGCACTGTCATCAGCTTTGCTGCCGCGATACTTTTCGGCCAGATCCAGCATGCGCTCGGTGGCGTCGTCGCGGCGATTCAGGATCACATCCTCAACCGCATCGCGCAGCTCCAGTGGCAGGTCGTCATAAATCGCCAGCTGGCCGGCGTTGACGATCCCCATATCCATCCCGTTACGGATGGCGTAATAGAGGAACACCGCATGGATCGCCTCACGCACCGGGTCGTTACCGCGGAACGAGAACGAGACGTTGGAGACGCCGCCGGAGATCAGGGCATGCGGCAGCTCGCGCTTGATGTCTTCGCAGGCGCCAATAAAGTCCTGGGCGTAGTTATTGTGCTCTTCGATCCCGGTGGCGACGGCAAAGATGTTCGGGTCAAAGATAATGTCTTCCGGTGGGAAGCCGACCTCTTCGGTCAAAATCTGGTATGCGCGGCGGCAAATCTCAATTTTGCGCTCACGGGTATCCGCCTGGCCCACTTCGTCAAAGGCCATCACCACCACGGCGGCACCGTAGCGGCGCACCATCTTCGCGTGATGGATAAAGGGCTCAACCCCCTCTTTCATTGAGATGGAGTTAACGATCCCCTTGCCCTGAATGCACTTCAGCCCTTTTTCGATCACTTCCCACTTCGAGGAGTCGATCATAATCGGCACGCGGGCAATGTCCGGCTCACCGGCGATCAGGTTGAGGAAACGCACCATCGCCGCTTCGGCGTCGAGCATCCCCTCATCCATGTTGATATCAATGATCTGCGCCCCGCTCTCGACCTGCTGGCGGGCAACGTCCAGCGCTTCGCTGTACTTCTCTTCTTTGATCAGGCGCTTGAACTTCGCGGAGCCGGTCACGTTGGTACGTTCGCCCACGTTCACAAACAGGCTGTCATCGCCAATGTTCAGCGGCTCAAGACCAGACAGTCGACAGGCCACCGGCAGGTCGGGGAGCTTACGTGGCGCCAGGCCCGCCACCGCATTGCTCATAGCGGCAATGTGCTCTGGTGTGGTGCCGCAGCAGCCGCCGACGATATTCAGGAACCCGGATTCGGCCCACTCGCGGATCTGCGCCGCCATGGTGGCGGCATCGAGATCGTACTCACCAAAGGCGTTCGGCAAGCCGGCATTCGGGTGAGCAGTGACGTAGCACTCCGCGATGCGCGACAGCTCCTGCACATACTGGCGCAGTTCGTCCGGCCCCAGCGCACAGTTCAGGCCAAAGGACAGGGCATCGGCGTGGCGCAGAGAGTTGTAAAAGGCTTCGGTCGTCTGCCCGGAAAGGGTACGGCCAGAGGCATCGGTGATGGTGCCGGAGATCATAATCGGCAGGTCGACACCCAGGGCTTCGAACTCCTCTTTCACCGCGTAGATGGCGGCTTTGGCGTTGAGCGTATCGAAGACCGTTTCAATCATGATCAGATCGACACCGCCTTCCACCAGCGCTTTGGTGGACTCGCGGTACGCGGTCACCAGCTGGTCAAAGGTGATATTACGAAAAGCCGGATCGTTCACATCTGGCGAGATAGAGGCGGTGCGGTTGGTCGGGCCAAGTACGCCCGCCACATAGCGCGGTTTCTCTGGCGTGCGGGCCGTCCACTCATCGGCGCAGGCGCGGGCCAGCTTCGCAGCCTCGTAGTTGATCTCCGCCGACAGGGATTCCATCTCGTAATCCGCCATGGCGATGGTTGTCGAGTTAAAGGTGTTGGTCTCAACGATATCCGCACCCGCCTCGAAATAGGCGTAGTGAATGGCGGCGATAATCTCTGGCTTGCTGAGTACCAGCAGGTCATTGTTACCTTTTAGATCGCAGGGCCAGTCGGCGAAACGGTCACCGCGAAAGTCGTCTTCACTCAGACGATAGCTCTGGATCACGGTGCCCATACCGCCATCCAGTACCAGAATGCGTTCATTTAACTGCGCACGCAGTTGATCTACTTTGCTGCTCACACTTGCTCCCGACAACGCTCAACCAGGCCAAAAGGCCAGCAGTCCATACTGGCATAATCTTGCTAAGGGGAAAAGTCACACCGCGGTAACATGAGACATGTTCAGCATGACTCATCCGATCAGTCAGGATAACGGTTGCAAAACACCCAAATAAAACGAAAATGATTTCCACGATACAGAAAAAAGGAGCCTGCCATGGTCGCCACCGTTCCCGCTAAACGCGGCAGAAAACCCGCCGCCGCGACCGCCCAGGCGGGCGGTCAAGTCCAGTCCCTGACCCGGGGGTTAAAGCTCCTCGAATGGATAGCCGAGTCGCACAGCAGCGTGGCGCTAACGGAGCTGGCCCAGCAGGCAGGTCTGCCAAACTCCACCACCCATCGCCTGCTGACCACTATGCAGCAGTTGGGCTTTGTTCGTCAGGTGGGCGAGCTCGGGCACTGGTCCGTGGGTGCCCACGCGTTTATTGTCGGCAGCAGCTTTTTGCAGAGCCGTAACCTGCTCGCCATTGTCCACCCGATCCTGCGCAAGCTGATGGAAGACTCCGGCGAGACGGTCAACCTGGCGGTGCTCGATCAGAGCGATCACCAGGCGATTATTATCGACCAGGTGCAGTGTACCCAACTGATGCGCATGTCGGCCCCGATTGGCGGCAAGCTGCCGATGCACGCCTCCGGGGCAGGAAAAGCGTTTTTGTCCCAGCTCAGCGAAGAGCAGGTAACGGGTCTGCTGCACCGCAAAGGCTTACATGCCTATACCCATGCGACGCTGGTGTCCCCGGTGCATCTGAAAGAGGATTTAGCCCTGACGCGCAAGCGCGGCTACTCCTTCGATGATGAAGAGCATGCTCTCGGCCTGCGCTGTATTGCCGCCTGCATTTATGATGAGCATCGCGAGCCGTTTGCCGCTATCTCTATCTCCGGGCCAATCTCACGCATGACCGACGACCGGGTGACTGAGCTGGGGGCGCTGGTGATTAAAGCGGCGAAAGAGGTGACGCTGGCGTATGGTGGGATTCGTTAAGTTTTCAATGCCCGGCGGCGCTATGCTTGCACGGGCCTACAAATTTCTGTAGGCCGGGTAAGGCGCAGCCGCCACCCGGCGTTAAGCCGCATACTTCACGCTAAACCGCTGCTTACGCCGGTAAGCATAAACATCTTCCACATGCCCGTTCTTAATGCGGGTCTGCAGGCCACGCCAGTAATCGGCGCGAAACAGATCGGCATGCATCTCTTCAAACAGTGCTCCGATACGCGGGTCAGCGCATAACCAGTGGCGAAACTCCTCCGGGAAGATATCTCCCGGCGAGACGCTGTACCAGGGCTCGCTGGCGAGCTCATCTTCCGGATAACGCGGCGGCGGGATTTCACGAAAATTCACTTCCGTCATGTAGCAGATTTCGTCGTAGTCATAGAATACGACCCGCCCGTGACGGGTGACGCCAAAGTTTTTAAACAGCATGTCGCCCGGGAAGATATTGGCTGCCGCCAGCTGCCGGATGGCATTGCCGTACTCTTCAATCGCATCGTGCAGCGCCTGCCCCTCTGACTGCTCCAGCCAGATATTGAGCGGCACCATGCGCCGTTCAATGTAGAGATGGCTAATGACGATTTTATCCCCCAGATCGCTGATTTTTTCTGGCGCTTCCTGGAGCAACAGCGCCATCAGCTGCGGCGCAATCTGTCGCTTATCGAGAACAAAATTCTCAAACTCCTGGGTATCCGCCATGCGCCCGACGCGATCGTGCTCCTTAACCAGCTGGTAGCAGGCGCGCACATGGGCGGCAGACATCTCTTTCTGCGGGGCGAATTTATCCTTTATCACCTTAAACACCCGGTCAAAACCCGGCAGGGTAAAGACCAGCATCACCATGCCGCGAATGCCTGGCGCCTCGATAAACTGCTCATCGGCATGGGCGATATAGTGCAGGTATTCCCGGTAGCTCTCGGTTTTCGCATGTTTCTGGCATCCTATCGCCATATACAACTCAGCGGTGGTTTTGCCGGGCAGGATCTCACGCAGCCACTCCACCAGCGCGCCTGGCAGGGGGGCGTAAACCATAAAGTAGGAACGGGCGAAGCCGAAAACAATGCTCGCTTCGGCGCTGGTGGTCAGGCAGGTATCCACCACCAGTTCACCTTCGTCGCTGCGGTGAATGGGCAATAAAAACGGCAGCGTGGCGTCCGGGGTAATCAGTTTCCCCACCAGCCAGGCGGCTTTGTTGCGGTAGAACAGTTCATTCGCCACCTGTAAATGAGAGTCTGGCAGATTGTCCGCGCCGAGCGTTTCCGAAAGATGGGCAATGATATACCCGACATCACGCGGGCGATTTTGCCACGGCAGACGCAGGGGAAGATCGGCCAACGCTTTGGTTAACAACGCCTCCCATCCCTGTTCAGGGTAGAAATCTTTCGCCAGCGGACGCGGCAGGGCGCGGAAACGTTGCCCCGGCTGAGAGCTGAAAATAAAAAGCCGCTCCGGTGACAGCGAGCGGTGATCAAACAGCCGACAGTAGATGGAGTTGAAAAAGCTTTCCGCAATCTCATAGAGCGGATAATCCGGCAGCAGCTGGGTGTAATGGCTTTTCACCCGCAGCAAAAAGGCGGCATTGATATCGATGCTGCCGGTGATGCAGCGCAGCTGCTCTACCACCAGACCCACATGATGATCGTAGAGATGAATACGCTGTTTCATGGCCTGCTGCACGGCGTGCCAGTCTGCCTGCTCGAAGCGCTGCTGCGCTCCGCCCGTCACTTCCAGAAAACGGCCATACTGAGCATCAAAGCCCTGCAAGATAGTCTGCGCAATCAGTAATTCCAGGCCACGCGACATAGATGTCCCTCACCTCAGGAAACAGAACCGTAGGCCCGGTAAGCGCAGCGCCACCGGGCATTTCCGTTATCAGAACTGCGCTTCTTCGGTCGACCCGGTCAGGGCGGTGACGGAGGAGGCGCCGCCCTGAATGATGGTGGTCACTCTGTCGAAGTAGCCTGTTCCTACTTCATGCTGGTGCGAGACGAAGGTATAGCCCTTTTGACTTGCTGCGAACTCCGGCTGCTGGACCTTCTCAACGTAGTGCTTCATGCCCTCGCCCTGCGCGTAGGCGTGCGCCAGGTCGAACATGTTAAACCACATGCTGTGAATGCCTGCGAGTGTGATGAACTGATACTTGTAGCCCATGTCCGACAGTTCCTGCTGGAAGCTGGCGATAGTCTTATCGTCCAGGTTTTTCTGCCAGTTAAAGGACGGTGAACAGTTATAAGCCAGCAGTTTGCCCGGGTATTTCGCATGGATGGCGTCAGCGAAGCGTTTCGCCAGCGCCAGATCCGGGGTGGAGGTTTCGCACCACACCAGGTCAGCATACGGTGCATACGCCAGACCGCGGCTGATCGCCTGCTCAATACCGGCATGGGTACGGTAGAACCCTTCGCTGGTGCGTTCGCCGGTAATAAACTGGCTGTCGTAAGGGTCGCAGTCGGAGGTGATCAGATCTGCAGCATCTGCATCGGTACGGGCAATCACCAGCGTCGGAACGCCCATGACGTCAGCGGCCAGACGAGCAGCCACCAGTTTCTGGATCGCCTCCTGAGTCGGAACCAGCACTTTGCCGCCCATATGTCCGCACTTCTTCACGGAGGCCAGCTGATCTTCGAAGTGGACAGCCGCTGCACCGGCTTCAATCATCGATTTCATCAGCTCAAAGGCATTCAGAACCCCACCAAAGCCCGCCTCGGCGTCGGCCACAATCGGCAGGAAGTAATCGACGAAGCGCGGATCGTTTGGCTCAATACCGGATGCCCACTGGATCTGATCCGCACGACGGAAGGTATTGTTGATTCGCTCCACCACGGCCGGGACGGAATTCGCCGGATAGAGGGACTGATCCGGGTACATGCTGGACGCGAGGTTGGCATCTGCCGCCACCTGCCAGCCTGACAGATAGACCGCTTCAATGCCCGCTTTCGCTTGCTGCAACGCCTGGCCGCCCGTCAGCGCGCCGAGGCTGTTGATGTAGCCTTTCTTCGACTCGCCGTGCAGCAGACGCCACATTTTGGCGGCACCCAGCTGCGCCAGGGTGCATTCCGGGTTTACCGAGCCGCGTAACTTCACCACATCCTCAGCGCTATAAGGGCGCTCAATGCCTTCCCAGCGCGGCTGAGTCCACTCGTTCTGTAATGCTTCGATCTGTTGGGTACGGGTTTTCATGTGCAGATGCTCCATATTGTTATGTGGTGAAATCAGGCCAGCAGGCGGTAGCCCGGCAGCGTCAGGAAGTCGATTAAGTCATCTGAGGTGGTGATCTGTTCCATCAGGCGCGCGGCGGCGTCGAAGCGACCGCTGCTGAAGCGGTGCTCGCCCAGCTCTTCCTGAATGTTCAGCATCTCTTCCGACAGCATCTGGCGGAACAGGGCTTTGGTGACGGGCTTGCCGTTGCTGAGCGTTTTCTGATGATGGATCCACTGCCAGATAGAGGTGCGGGAGATCTCGGCGGTGGCGGCATCCTCCATCAGACCGTAAATCGGCACACAGCCGTTACCGGAGATCCACGCTTCGATGTACTGCACGGCCACGCGGATGTTGGCGCGCATTCCCTCTTCGGTGCGCTCGCCCTCACACGGTTCGAGAAGCTGTGCAGCGGTAACGGGCGCATCATCTTCGCGGGTCACGTGCAGCTGGTTTTTGTTATCGCCCAGGATGCGGTTGAAGACCTCCATGGCGGTATCTGCCAGGCCGGGGTGCGCCACCCAGGTGCCGTCATGGCCGTTGCTGGCTTCCAGCTCTTTATCAGCCTTCACTTTGTTCAGCACCTGGGTGTTACGTTCGCTGTCTTTGCTGGGAATAAAGGCTGCCATGCCGCCCATCGCGAAGGCGCCGCGCTTGTGGCAGGTTTTGATCAGCAGACGCGAATAGGCATTCAGGAATGATTTGTCCATGGTCACCACCTGACGATCCGGCAGGACGCGATCGGGGTGGTTTTTCAGCGTCTTGATATAGCTAAAAATGTAATCCCAGCGGCCGCAGTTCAGACCAACAATATGGTCACGCAGGGCATGCAGAATCTCATCCATCTGGAAAACCGCGGGCAATGTTTCAATCAGCAGCGTGGCCTTGATGGTGCCGCGCGGCAGTTCAAAACGGTCCTCAGTGTAACTAAAGACCTCACTCCACCAGGCCGCTTCCTGCCATGACTGCGTTTTTGGCAGATAGAAGTAAGGTCCGCTGCCTTTTGCCAGCAGGTTTTTATGGTTATGGAAGAAGTAGAGCGCAAAATCGAACAGGCTGCCGGGGATCGCCTCATTGTTCCAGGTGACATGCTTTTCCGGTAAATGTAGGCCACGTACGCGGCAAACCAGTACCGCCGGGTTGGGCTTAAGCTGGTAGATTTTGCCAGCTTCGTTGGTGTGGCTGATGGTGCCATCAACCGCATCACGCAGGTTGATCTGCCCATCAATCACTTTATTCCAGTCGGGTGCCAGTGAATCTTCAAAATCGGCCATAAAGACCTTCACATTGGCATTCAGCGCGTTGATCACCATCTTGCGTTCTACCGGGCCGGTGATTTCAACGCGTCGGTCCTGCAGATCCTGCGGGATACCGCGGATCGTCCAGCTTCCTTCTCGAATGGAAGCAGTTTCCGAAATAAATTCAGGCAGCTTGCCGTTATCAATGTCTTGCTGCTGCTGGATGCGTGCCGCCAGTAATTTATTGCGCTTTGGCGTGAAGCGAGTCACCAGCTCGGTAAGGAACTCTACGGCATCGGCGGTCAGGATCTGCTTCTCCTGCTCACCATGCGGTTGAGTAAAGGACAGTTCATCGATAATGGTTGCCTGTTGATTCATTGCGCTGCTCCTCGTCATTGATCCGAATTTACTTCCCCCACGCGAACGAAAGATCGTTGTGTAGTTTTCGTTCAGCAGAATTAAGACTATCTCGCTCTACGATAAAATCAAAAACAATTTCCATTTTTAATTTAAATGCTCGTTAACTTGCTGATAAAAATGAATTTAAAAATTTTTCTACAGGCGGAGAGAATTTCGGAAATAAAAAAGGCACCCGAAGGTGCCTTAACTGGAGAGCTGAAACGCTACAGGATAAGGATCGTCAGAGGATTAATCCAGCGTCGGATTCATGTGGCGCAGATCGTACGGCGTGATCTGGTAGACGTAGTAGTTAAGCCAGTTGGTAAACAGCAGGTTGCCGTGGCTGCGCCAGGTGGCACGTGGTTTGTTCTGCGGATCGTTTTGCGGGAAATAGTTGTACGGTACGTCCGGATTCAAACCCGCTTCCACATCGCGGAAATATTCGCTCGCCAGGGTATCGGGATCGTATTCCGGATGGCCAGTGACAAAGGCAATACGTTTGTCTTTGCTGGCAAACAGATAGGCATCGCCCTCTTCGGTTTCCGCGAGGATCTCAAGATCGGTGTAGTCGCGGATCAGGGCAGCCGGGAAATCAGCATAGCGTGAATGCGGCGCCAGGAAGGAGTCATCAAACCCGCGAGTCAGCAGCGCATGAGGGTGCAGAATATGATGCTCGTAGACACCAGAGAGCTTTTCGGTACGGGTTTGTTTAGGGATGCCGTAAAGAATGTTGAGCGCCGCCTGGACCGCCCAGCAGACGAACAGGGTTGACGTGACATGATCTTTGGCCCACTCCAGCACCTGCTTGATTTGCGGCCAGTAGGCAACGTCGTTGAATTCAACCAGGCCAAGCGGCGCACCGGTAACGATCAAGCCATCAAAGTTCTCGTTACGGATATCTTCAAAGTTGCAGTAGAAGTTATTGAGATGCTCAGAAGGCGTATTACGGGACTCGCGCGCATCAATACGCAGCAGCTGAATATCGACCTGCAGCGGGGAGTTTGAGAGCAAGCGGAGGAACTGGTTTTCCGTCTCAATCTTCTTTGGCATCAGGTTCAGGATAAGCACCTTCAGAGGGCGAATTTCCTGACCTGTAGCGCGCGAAGCCGTCATGACAAAGACATTTTCTTCACGCAAGAAATTGACGGCTGGTAGCTCGTCCTGCACCCGAATCGGCATAACCTTACATCCTCACAGCATACGTATAAACGTTTAGACATCCAGATAGCTGACAATAACCAGGAATCGGGCAAATGTCGAGTCTGCATGTGAAAGGTGAGAAAGTTTCAAGAAAGGGATAGCCGTAGGCCGGGTAAGGCGAAGCCGCAACCCGGCTTTTTTAACGTCCAACGCAAAAAGCCCATCCGTGAGGATGGGCTTTCGGCTTGTTTGATGCCTGGCAGTTCCCTACTCTCGCATGGGGAGGCCCCACACTACCATCGGCGCTACGGCGTTTCACTTCTGAGTTCGGCATGGGGTCAGGTGGGACCACCGCGCTACAGCCGCCAGGCAAATTCTGTAATCTGTATCAGCTGAAAATCTCTCAAACCCACCGAAACAGCTTCGGCGTTGTAAGGTTAAGCCTCACGGTTCATTAGTACCGGTTAGCTCAACGCATCGCTGCGCTTACACACCCGGCCTATCAACGTCGTCGTCTTCAACGTTCCTTCAGGACTCTCAAGGAGTCAGGGAGAACTCATCTCGGGGCAAGTTTCGTGCTTAGATGCTTTCAGCACTTATCTCTTCCGCATTTAGCTACCGGGCAGTGCCATTGGCATGACAACCCGAACACCAGTGATGCGTCCACTCCGGTCCTCTCGTACTAGGAGCAGCCCCCTCAATTCTCCAGCGCCCACGGCAGATAGGGACCGAACTGTCTCACGACGTTCTAAACCCAGCTCGCGTACCACTTTAAATGGCGAACAGCCATACCCTTGGGACCTACTTCAGCCCCAGGATGTGATGAGCCGACATCGAGGTGCCAAACACCGCCGTCGATATGAACTCTTGGGCGGTATCAGCCTGTTATCCCCGGAGTACCTTTTATCCGTTGAGCGATGGCCCTTCCATTCAGAACCACCGGATCACTATGACCTGCTTTCGCACCTGCTCGAGCCGTCACTCTCGCAGTCAAGCCAGCTTATGCCATTGCACTAACCTCCTGATGTCCGACCAGGATTAGCTGACCTTCGTGCTCCTCCGTTACTCTTTAGGAGGAGACCGCCCCAGTCAAACTACCCACCAGACACTGTCCGCAACCCGGATTACGGGTCCACGTTAGAACACCAGCCATTAAAGGGTGGTATTTCAAGGACGGCTCCATGCAGACTGGCGTCCACACTTCAAAGCCTCCCACCTATCCTACACATCAAGGACCAGTGTTCAGTGTCAAGCTATAGTAAAGGTTCACGGGGTCTTTCCGTCTTGCCGCGGGTACACTGCATCTTCACAGCGATTTCAATTTCACTGAGTCTCGGGTGGAGACAGCCTGGCCATCATTACGCCATTCGTGCAGGTCGGAACTTACCCGACAAGGAATTTCGCTACCTTAGGACCGTTATAGTTACGGCCGCCGTTTACCGGGGCTTCGATCAAGAGCTTCGCGTTGCCGCTAACCCCATCAATTAACCTTCCGGCACCGGGCAGGCGTCACACCGTATACGTCCACTTTCGTGTTTGCACAGTGCTGTGTTTTTAATAAACAGTTGCAGCCAGCTGGTATCTTCGACTGATTTCAGCTCCACCCGCAGGGGCTTCACCTACATATCAGCGTGCCTTCTCCCGAAGTTACGGCACCATTTTGCCTAGTTCCTTCACCCGAGTTCTCTCAAGCGCCTTGGTATTCTCTACCTGACCACCTGTGTCGGTTTGGGGTACGATTTGATGTTACCTGATGCTTAGAGGCTTTTCCTGGAAGCAGGGCATTTGTTGCTTCAGCACCGTAGTGCCTCGTCATCACACCTCAGCGTTAAAAGGTACCGGATTTACCTGGAACCTCCGCCTACATGCTTAAACCGGGACAACCGTCGCCCGGCCAACATAGCCTTCTCCGTCCCCCCTTCGCAGTAACACCGAGTACAGGAATATTAACCTGTTTCCCATCGACTACGCCTTTCGGCCTCGCCTTAGGGGTCGACTCACCCTGCCCCGATTAACGTTGGACAGGAACCCTTGGTCTTCCGGCGAGCGGGCTTTTCACCCGCTTTATCGTTACTTATGTCAGCATTCGCACTTCTGATACCTCCAGCATGCCTCACGGCACACCTTCGCAGGCTTACAGAACGCTCCCCTACCCAACAACACATAGTGTCGCTGCCGCAGCTTCGGTGCATGGTTTAGCCCCGTTACATCTTCCGCGCAGGCCGACTCGACCAGTGAGCTATTACGCTTTCTTTAAATGATGGCTGCTTCTAAGCCAACATCCTGGCTGTCTGTGCCTTCCCACATCGTTTCCCACTTAACCATGACTTTGGGACCTTAGCTGGCGGTCTGGGTTGTTTCCCTCTTCACGACGGACGTTAGCACCCGCCGTGTGTCTCCCGTGATAACATTCTCCGGTATTCGCAGTTTGCATCGGGTTGGTAAGCCGGGATGGCCCCCTAGCCGAAACAGTGCTCTACCCCCGGAGATGAATTCACGAGGCGCTACCTAAATAGCTTTCGGGGAGAACCAGCTATCTCCCGGTTTGATTGGCCTTTCACCCCCAGCCACAGGTCATCCGCTAATTTTTCAACATTAGTCGGTTCGGTCCTCCAGTTAGTGTTACCCAACCTTCAACCTGCCCATGGCTAGATCACCGGGTTTCGGGTCTATACCCTGCAACTTAACGCCCAGTTAAGACTCGGTTTCCCTTCGGCTCCCCTATACGGTTAACCTTGCTACAGAATATAAGTCGCTGACCCATTATACAAAAGGTACGCAGTCACACCCGAAGGTGCTCCCACTGCTTGTACGTACACGGTTTCAGGTTCTTTTTCACTCCCCTCGCCGGGGTTCTTTTCGCCTTTCCCTCACGGTACTGGTTCACTATCGGTCAGTCAGGAGTATTTAGCCTTGGAGGATGGTCCCCCCATATTCAGACAGGATACCACGTGTCCCGCCCTACTCTTCGAGTTCACAGCAAGTGTGCTTTCGTGTACGGGAGTATCACCCTGTACCCTGCGACTTTCCAGACGCTTCCACTAACACACAAGCTGATTCAGACTCCGGGCTGCTCCCCGTTCGCTCGCCGCTACTGGGGGAATCTCGGTTGATTTCTTTTCCTCGGGGTACTTAGATGTTTCAGTTCCCCCGGTTCGCCTCGTTAGCCTATGTATTCAGCTAACGATAGTGTGACGAATCACACTGGGTTTCCCCATTCGGACATCGCCGGGTCAAGGGTTCATATCACCTCGCCGGCGCTTTTCGCAGATTAGCACGTCCTTCATCGCCTCTGACTGCCAGGGCATCCACCGTGTACGCTTAGTCGCTTAACCTCACAACCCGAAGCTGTTTCACTTCGCGTTGTGAAAATTTGAGAGACCCGAACACACTTAACGTGTGTCGTTTCAATTTTCAGCTTGATCCAGATTTTTAAAGAGCAAATATCGCAAACATGACTCGCAAGTCAGTTTTGAGATACTGATTGGTTGTGCCTTTCACTCACACCCAGCAAGTGGCGTCCCCTAGGGGATTCGAACCCCTGTTGCCGCCGTGAAAGGGCGGAGTCCTAACCGCTAGACGAAGGGGACACGAGGTGTCACGACTTCGCAGCCGTCTTGCTTTTCACTTTCTATCAGACAATCTGTGTGAGCACTACAAAGGCAGGTTCTTTAAGGTAAGGAGGTGATCCAACCGCAGGTTCCCCTACGGTTACCTTGTTACGACTTCACCCCAGTCATGAATCACAAAGTGGTAAGCGCCCTCCCGAAGGTTAAGCTACCTACTTCTTTTGCAACCCACTCCCATGGTGTGACGGGCGGTGTGTACAAGGCCCGGGAACGTATTCACCGTAGCATTCTGATCTACGATTACTAGCGATTCCGACTTCATGGAGTCGAGTTGCAGACTCCAATCCGGACTACGACGCACTTTATGAGGTCCGCTTGCTCTCGCGAGGTCGCTTCTCTTTGTATGCGCCATTGTAGCACGTGTGTAGCCCTACTCGTAAGGGCCATGATGACTTGACGTCATCCCCACCTTCCTCCAGTTTATCACTGGCAGTCTCCTTTGAGTTCCCGGCCGGACCGCTGGCAACAAAGGATAAGGGTTGCGCTCGTTGCGGGACTTAACCCAACATTTCACAACACGAGCTGACGACAGCCATGCAGCACCTGTCTCAGAGTTCCCGAAGGCACCAAGCCATCTCTGGCAAGTTCTCTGGATGTCAAGAGTAGGTAAGGTTCTTCGCGTTGCATCGAATTAAACCACATGCTCCACCGCTTGTGCGGGCCCCCGTCAATTCATTTGAGTTTTAACCTTGCGGCCGTACTCCCCAGGCGGTCGACTTAACGCGTTAGCTCCGGAAGCCACGCCTCAAGGGCACAACCTCCAAGTCGACATCGTTTACGGCGTGGACTACCAGGGTATCTAATCCTGTTTGCTCCCCACGCTTTCGCACCTGAGCGTCAGTCTTTGTCCAGGGGGCCGCCTTCGCCACCGGTATTCCTCCAGATCTCTACGCATTTCACCGCTACACCTGGAATTCTACCCCCTCTACAAGACTCAAGCCTGCCAGTTTCAAATGCAGTTCCCAGGTTGAGCCCGGGGATTTCACATCTGACTTAACAGACCGCCTGCGTGCGCTTTACGCCCAGTAATTCCGATTAACGCTTGCACCCTCCGTATTACCGCGGCTGCTGGCACGGAGTTAGCCGGTGCTTCTTCTGCGAGTAACGTCAATCACTGCGGTTATTAGCCACAATGCCTTCCTCCTCGCTGAAAGTACTTTACAACCCGAAGGCCTTCTTCATACACGCGGCATGGCTGCATCAGGCTTGCGCCCATTGTGCAATATTCCCCACTGCTGCCTCCCGTAGGAGTCTGGACCGTGTCTCAGTTCCAGTGTGGCTGGTCATCCTCTCAGACCAGCTAGGGATCGTCGCCTAGGTGAGCCATTACCCCACCTACTAGCTAATCCCATCTGGGCACATCCGATGGCAAGAGGCCCGAAGGTCCCCCTCTTTGGTCTTGCGACATTATGCGGTATTAGCTACCGTTTCCAGTAGTTATCCCCTCCATCAGGCAGTTTCCCAGACATTACTCACCCGTCCGCCACTCGTCACCCGAGAGCAAGCTCTCTGTGCTACCGTTCGACTTGCATGTGTTAGGCCTGCCGCCAGCGTTCAATCTGAGCCATGATCAAACTCTTCAATTTAAGTTTGATGCTCGTGAATTAAACTTCGTAATGAATTACGTGTTCACTCAGAGACTTGGTATTCATTTATTGTCCGAGGACATTAAGAATCCATGTCACTTTGAGTGCCCACACAGATTGTCTGATAAATTGTTAAAGAGCAGTGCCGCTTCGCTTTTTCGCTGCGGCGCGGGGTGTGCATATTACGCTTCCCCGCCTCAGAGTCAAGCGATTATTTTCGCTTTTCTCCGTGAGGTTCTTACCGAACCCCGCTGACCCGGCGGCGTGTTTGCCGTTGTTCCGTGTCAGTGGTGGCGCATTATAGGGAGTTATCTGACGGTGACAAGCAGAAATATTAAAAAGTTTACCGTTCGCTTATTTTTCGACCTGTGCGGCTATTAAAGCCGCGGATTGCGGGTTAATTGCGCAATTTCCCGGGCAAAACTGGCGACCTGGGACCAGTCGGTGTAGACCACCTCTTTACGGGTATCCGTTTCGCCGCCTGTCATCTTCATAATAAGGCGGATCATAAAGCGATCGTACCAGCGGTAACGCGGATAACGCAGCGCGCCCGCAAAAACGGCACAGGCAGTTGGCTTCCAGGGTGAGTTCAGTAAAAATTTGCGCGTGTAGCTGTTGGTTTGCGGCGTACGCTTTTCCGCTTTACGCGCCACCAGATTCACAGAAAAGAAAGCGCCCGGCAGGCTATTCAGCGTTGCCGTGTGTTTTTTCACGAAGCGATCCACTGCAGGATGGAAATGGCCGTAACGAATCGAGGCGCCAATCACCACGCGGTCATACTCCTGCCATGCAATCTCTTCGGTGCGGTTCAGATTGACGACATCCGCATAGATACCCTGCTCTTTTAACTCAGAAGCCAGAAAAGCGGCAATCTCCCGCGTCTGCCCGTCGCGCGTTGAAAATAGAATTAATGTTTTCACAAACGGCTCCCTTATTCGCGCCAGAATGTTGGTGTCAGGAGAACCAACAGCGTGAAGACCTCAAGACGCCCGAACAGCATGTTGGCAATCAGGATCCACTTCGCGGTTGGATTCATACTGGCAAAGTTGTCTGCGACCACGCCAAGGCCCGGCCCCAGGTTGTTCAGTGTGGCGACAACGGAAGCAAACGCCGAAAAGTCATCCACGCCCGTCGCGATGATCGCCAGCATACTGACGATAAAGACCAGCGCGTAGGCAGAGAAGAAGCCCCACACCGCCTCCAGAATACGCTCCGGCAGTGCGCGGTTGCCCAGTTTGATGCTGTAAACCGCATTCGGGTGCACCAGACGCTTAAGTTCGCGGTTCCCCTGTTTAAAGAGCAGCAGGATGCGGATCACCTTCAGGCCACCGCCCGTCGAACCGGCACAGCCGCCGATAAAGGCCGAACAGAGCAGCAGCACAGGCAGGAAGAGCGGCCAGCGCGCGATACTGTCGGTGGTGAAACCCGCAGTGGTCGCCATCGACACCACCTGGAAAAATGCCTGATTAAGGGTGGTGACCGCCGAGTCATAGACATCGTGTAGCCACAGCACCAGGGTACAGATAGCCACCAGCGTCAGCTGCACGCCAATGAACATGCGAAATTCTGGATCGCGCCAGTAGACCTTCAGACTACGGCCACTGAGTAAAGAGAAGTGCAGGCCGTAGTTACAGCCGGAGATAAGCAGGAAGATAGCAATGATGGTGTTGATTGTCGGGCTGTCAAAATAGCCGACGCTGGCATCATGGGTTGAGAACCCACCAATGGCGATGGTGGCAAAGCTATGGCCAATGGCATCAAAGGCTGGCATCCCGGCGAACCACAGCGCCAGCGCACAGGCGACCGTCAGCAGCACATAGATCAGCCATAACGTTTTGGCCGTCTCGGCAATACGCGGGCGCATTTTATTATCTTTCAGCGGCCCCGGCATTTCGGCACGGTAGAGCTGCATCCCCCCGACGCCCAGTATCGGCAGAATCGCCACGGCTAATACGATGATCCCCATACCGCCGAACCATTGCAGCATCTGCCGGTAAAAGAGGATGGCATGAGGTAGTGAGTCCAGCCCCACCAGCGTGGTGGCCCCGGTGGTGGTCAGCCCGGAAAAGGATTCAAAGAAGGCATCGGTGATGGTCAGGTTGGGCTGTTCCGAGAAGATGAAGGGTAATGCCCCCACGCTGCCCAGCACGGTCCAGAACAGCACCACGATCAGGAAGCCTTCCCGGGATTTCAGCTCCCCTTTCTGACGGCGGTTAGGCCACCACAGCAGGGAGCCAATCATCAGCGCGACGAAAAAGGTCTGCGTAAAGGCGCGGCCCGCACCATCCCGATAAATAAGCGCTACCAGTCCCGGGAGGATCATCGTCCCGGAGAAAAGTATGACCAGCAATCCAACGATTCGGGTTATGGCACGAAAATGCATCTCTGCCGCTTCCTTTGGTATTCAATAAGTAGGGTGGGGATTATTCTTCAATCGGCCGTAATTGCAACGAACCACGACTAAAATCAGCCAGTTTTGCTGAGAATGCCGGAAGCGAAGCCTGGGGTAATGCCACCCGCAAGTGCACCATCGCCTGGTAGTCACTGTGTACGATGAGGCCCTGATACTGCTTCAGCAATGCCTCGATGCCGGATAACTGGGCGTAATCGCACAATAAAGTATATTCGGTAAGTGGCGTTTTGCGGATAGTCGTCAGCTGATTAAGCGCCTGCTGGACGCCGCCGCCATAGGCCTTGACCAGCCCGCCCGTTCCCAGTAACACGCCGCCGTAGTATCGCACCACGACGGCGGTGATTTCGCCAACGCCGCTGCCCATGAGCTGCGAGAGCATGGGTTTGCCCGCCGTGCCCGCCGGTTCACCATCATCCGAGAACCCGAGCTTTTGCGAGTCGTCAGGCGGCCCGGCCACCCATGCCACGCAGTGGTGGCGGGCGTCGGGATGTTCCGCTCTTACTGCCTCTACAAACGCCTTCGCCGCCTCCACGCCGTCGGTATGCGCCAACAGCGTGATGAAACGGCTTTTCTTGATCTCTTCCGTAAAGGTGACCGGCGCTGCCGGTATGAGCCAGCTTTCCATTACGCCAGCTTCAGATCTCGCGTCATGTTTTCAGTACCGTTCTCGTGGATCACCACGTTATCTTCGATACGGATCCCACCAAACGGCTTCAGCGCTTCGATTTTCTGCCAGTTGAAGTGCTTGCTGAACTGCCCTTCACGCCACGGCGCCAGCAGCGACTCAATAAAGTAGATGCCCGGCTCGATGGTCAGCACCATGCGCGGTTGCAGAATGCGGGTGCAACGCAGGTAGGGGTATTTAGACGGCGCCGCCAGGTGCGTACCAGTGTCATCCTGCATAAAGCCAGCGGTATCATGCACCTGGAGACCCAGAGGATGACCAATCCCGTGCGGCATAAAGGGCCCGGTCAGGTCGTTTTCCACCATCGCCTCTTCGCTCATATCGCTGACGATCTGATACTTACGCAGCAGTTTCGCAATGCGCTGATGGAACTGGATGTGGTAATCCACGTAGCTCACGCCCGCCTTCATGGTGGCGATCAGGGCAAGCTGTTCATCATTCACGTCTTTGATAAGCGCAGCGAACTCGGTGTCGCTATTTCCGGCCCAGGTACGGGTCAGGTCAGCGGCATAGCCGTTATATTCCGCACCGGCATCCAGCAGGAAGCTGCGCATTTCGGACGGCGCGCGGTGATCGAGTTTGGTGTAGTGCAGCACCGCCGCGTGTTCGTTCAGCGCCACGATGTTGCTGTAAGGCACATCGGTATCACGATGGCCGGTGGCCGTCAGGTAGGCCTGGTTAATATCGAACTCGCTCATGCCGGACAGGAACGCTTCATGCGCCGCACGATGGCCGTTAACCGCGTTTTTTTGCGCTTCACGCATGCACGCCAGTTCATAGTCGGTCTTATAGGAGCGATAATAGTGCAGATAGTCGATCACCCCTTTCGGGTTCACGTTTTCCGCTGTGATCTCCATGGCGAGAGCCCGTTCAGGCACCGGGCCAATATAGGCAATGTTGCCGCGAGCTGCAGGTAACTGGCTGCTAATACCGTCCGCTTTCGGCAGGGCAATCACCTCTACCTCGTCCGTCCAGAATGAGGTCGGCAGCGGCTCCACGTTGTGCCAGTAATCCACCGGCAGGTAGAACCAGAGTTTCGGCTTGTTCACGCCATCCACCCGCAACCAGCAATTGGGAACCTGCGTTACCGGCACCCAGGCTTTAAATTGCGGATTCACCTTGAAGGGATAAGCATGATCGTCAAGGAAGACATTAAACAGTTCGCCGGAGTGGATGAGCAGCGCATCCAGCTTAAAGCGAGCCAGTACGTCGCGTGTACGTTCCTGTAACGTAACAATATGATTTTTGTAGAGCGCGGCCAGTGAGTCCATCATTATTCCTTTCGTTTTGACCTCAAGTCCCCGCATCTTAGCACACCTCAGAAAAGCTGCGTGATCTTCGCCGAGCGTGATCAGCCCTACAATTATTTAATGACTAATTTGCATTTCATTAACACAAAACCCACACTCCGTTTCATCTGGTATGACCAGATCCAATTGCTGGATTCAGGAGACTGACATGCTCTACAAAGGCGACACCCTGTACGTAGACTGGCTGGAAGGTGGCATTGCCGAACTGGTGTTCGACGCCCCCGGCTCAGTGAACAAGCTTGATACCGCAACCGTGGCCAGCCTTGGCCAGGCGCTGGACGTTCTTGAAAAACAAACCGATTTAAAAGGTCTGCTGCTGCGTTCCGAAAAAGCGGCATTTATCGTCGGCGCAGACATCACCGAATTCCTCTCGCTGTTCCTGGTACCCCAGGAGCAGTTGAGCCAGTGGCTCCATTTCGCCAACAGCGTCTTTAACCGTCTGGAAGATCTGCCGGTCCCGACCCTTTCTGCGGTCAATGGCTATGCGCTGGGCGGCGGCTGTGAATGCGTGCTGGCGACCGATTACCGTCTGGCAACGCCGGATCTGCGCATTGGTCTGCCTGAAACGAAGCTGGGCATCATGCCGGGCTTTGGCGGCTCGGTACGCCTGCCGCGCCTGCTGGGTGCCGACAGCGCCCTGGAAATTATCGCCGCAGGTAAAGATGTCAGTGCCGATCAAGCGTTAAAGCTCGGTCTGGTGGATGGCGTCGTTAAGCCGGAAAAACTGCATGAAGGGGCTCTGGCGATACTGCGCCAGGCGATTAACGGCGATCTCGACTGGAAAGCGAAACGCCAGCCGAAACTGGAGCCGCTGCACTTAAGTAAAATTGAAGCCACCATGAGTTTCACCATCGCCAAAGGCATGGTGATGCAGACGGCGGGTAAACACTATCCGGCGCCGATCACCGCGGTGAAAACCATCGAAGCCGCCGCACGTCTGGGCCGTGACGAAGCACTGAAATTAGAAAACCAAAGTTTCGTCCCACTGGCTCACACCAACGAAGCCCGTGCGCTGGTCGGTATTTTCCTTAACGATCAGTTCGTGAAGGGCAAAGCGAAGCAGCTGACTAAAAACGTTGAGACGCCAAAACAGGCTGCGGTGCTGGGTGCGGGCATTATGGGCGGCGGCATCGCCTACCAGTCGGCCTGGAAAGGCGTGCCGGTGGTGATGAAAGATATCAACGATAAATCCCTGACGCTGGGCATGACCGAAGCGGCCAAGCTGCTGAACAAACAGCTGGAGCGCGGCAAGATCGACGGTCTGAAGCTCTCCGGCGTGATCTCCACGATTCATCCAACGCTGGAATACAGCGGTTTCGACCGCGTGGATGTGGTCGTCGAAGCGGTAGTTGAAAACCCGAAAGTGAAAAAAGCGGTGCTGGCGGAAACAGAAGAGAAGGTTCGCCCGGAGACTGTGCTGGCCTCCAACACCTCTACCATTCCAATCAGCGAACTGGCCAGCGTGCTGAAGCGCCCGGAAAACTTCTGCGGCATGCACTTCTTTAACCCGGTGCACCGTATGCCGCTGGTTGAAGTGATTCGCGGAGAAAAGACCTCCGATGAAACGATCGCCAAAGTCGTGGCCTGGGCCAGCAAGATGGGCAAAACCCCAATTGTCGTTAATGACTGCCCGGGCTTCTTCGTCAACCGCGTGCTGTTCCCCTACTTTGCCGGTTTCAGCCAGCTGCTGCGCGACGGGGCGGATTTCCGCAAGATCGACAAAGTGATGGAAAAACAGTTTGGCTGGCCGATGGGCCCGGCCTATCTGCTGGATGTTGTGGGTATTGATACGGCCCATCACGCCCAGGCGGTGATGGCGGCAGGCTTCCCGCAGCGCATGCAGAAAGATTACCGCGATGCCATCGACGCCCTGTTCGAATCGAATCGCTACGGTCAGAAAAACGGCCTCGGCTTCTGGCGTTATAAAGAAGACAGCAAAGGTAAGCCGAAGAAAGAGGAAGACGCAGCCGTGGACAGCCTGCTGGTAGAGGTCAGCCACGCGAAGCGCGATTTCAGCGACGAAGAGATTATTGCCCGCATGATGATCCCGATGGTCAACGAAGTGGTGCGCTGTCTCGAAGAGGGCATTATCGCCAGCCCGGCGGAAGCGGATATGGCGCTGGTGTACGGCCTGGGCTTCCCTCCGTTCCACGGCGGCGCGTTCCGCTGGCTGGATACGCTCGGCAGCGCCCGCTATCTGGATATGACGCAACAGTACGAGCATCTCGGCGCGTTGTATCATGCACCGGAAGGTCTGCGTACCAAAGCGCGTAATAACGAAGCGTACTATCCCCCGGTTGAGCCTGCCCGTCCGGTTGGCGCACTGAAAACGGCTTAAGGAGTCACAATGGAACAGGTTGTCATTGTCGATGCAATTCGCACCCCGATGGGCCGTTCGAAGGGCGGCGCATTTCGTAACGTGCGCGCGGAAGATCTCTCCGCACATTTAATGCGTAGCCTGCTGGCGCGCAACCCGGCGCTGGACGCCACCGCGCTGGACGATATCTACTGGGGCTGCGTGCAGCAGACTCTGGAGCAGGGCTTTAACATCGCCCGTAACGCCGCGCTGCTGGCGGAAATCCCGCACTCGGTACCGGCTGTCACCGTCAACCGCCTGTGCGGTTCGTCGATGCAGGCCCTGCATGATGCGGCACGCATGATCATGACCGGCGACGCGCAGGTATGCATGATTGGCGGCGTGGAACACATGGGCCATGTGCCGATGAACCACGGCGTCGATTTCCATCCCGGCATGAGCCGTACCGTGGCGAAAGCCGCAGGCATGATGGGACTGACGGCGGAAATGCTCTCCCGTCTGCACGGTATCAGCCGTGAAATGCAGGACAGCTTTGCCGCCCGCTCGCACGCCCGTGCCTGGGCCGCGACGCAGTCCGGCGCCTTCAAAAATGAGATCCTGCCGACGGGCGGTCACGACGCCGATGGCGTGCTGAAGCAGTTCTACTTCGACGAAGTGATCCGTCCGGAAACTACTGTTGAAGCGCTCTCCACGCTGAAACCGGCCTTTGATCCGGTGACCGGCACCGTGACAGCGGGCAGCTCTTCCGCCCTCTCCGATGGTGCTGCCGCCATGCTGGTCATGAGCGAAAGCCGCGCCCGCGAGCTGGGTCTGACGCCGCGCGCCCGTATCCGCTCGATGGCGGTAGTGGGCTGCGATCCGTCGATTATGGGTTATGGCCCGGTACCGGCCTCAAAGCTGGCGCTGAAAAAAGCCGGGCTTTCCACCAGCGATATCGACGTGTTCGAGATGAACGAAGCCTTCGCCGCGCAGATCCTGCCGTGCATTAAGGATCTGGGCCTGATGGATCAGATCGACGAAAAGATTAACCTCAACGGCGGTGCCATTGCGCTGGGCCACCCGCTGGGCTGTTCCGGGGCGCGTATCAGCACCACGCTGATTAACCTGATGGAACGCAAAGATGCCCAGTTTGGTCTGGCGACCATGTGTATCGGCCTGGGTCAGGGGATCGCGACGGTGTTTGAGAGGGTGTAATCGAAGAATATTCCCCTAAATCATTCGCGTTGCATCGCGGCGGCAACTGCGCGAATCCCCGGGAGCATAGTTAACTATGTGACCGGGGTGAGCAAAGGCAGCCAACAAAGAGGCAGCGTGAATGATGACGGGGAAAGTTTTAGTTGCCGTTTTCCCGCCTGTCAGGGGCGGGTTTTTTTCGTCTCAAATAAAGGCAAACGCGTCGCCAAACAGACGATCTTCACGCGCACCGCGCTCATTGCAGAACAGGTCACGGGCAATTTTCGCCATTTCGAAACGACCGGCAATATAGATATCGTGATTTACCAGGGTGCCATGATCCTGCAGTACCGCCGTTAACACGGTGCCGCTGCGGCCGCGCCATCCCTCTTCCGGCTGCTCCACCACCGGCTCAACGCGCAGGTTTGGATGGATCACGCTCAGCGCTTCCAGCTCGGACAGATCGTAAAGGTGCTTCGACTCGCGGCCACCCCAGTAGATGGTGATATCCCGGTCCGGGTTACGCGCCAGCGCCGTCAGCAGGATAGAGCGCGCGTAAGAGAAACCGGTACCGCCGGCAATCAGGATCAGCGGACGCTCTTCGTCATCACGCAGCCAGGCTTCGCCGTGAGGCATATCAACTTCAATCACGTTCTCTTTCAGAATGCGATCCATCACCGCCATCGCATACAGGTTGAGCTCTGACGCCCCAATGTGCAGCTCGATAAACTCTTGCTCATCCGGCGTGGAGGCCATTGAGAAAGGGCGCTTATCCCGCTCATCCATCACCACCATCAAATACTGGCCAGCGCGGAAGGAGAACGCCGATTCAGGTACTAAACGGACGCGATATACAGTGTCGGTGATAGCGTCTACCGAGGTCACTTTACAGCTTAAGGTTGTCATTCGCTCTCTCTGTCGGGAAGTCTATAGGGCATAACGGGCGCATTCAGGCGTCTTTACCGTTATTCATTATGGCCAGTTCATCCCAGATCGCGTCAATTCGCGCAGTCACCTCAGGATCCTTTTTGATCGGTCGACCCCATTCACGTTGGGTTTCGCCGGGCCATTTATTGGTGGCATCCAGTCCCATTTTTGAGCCAAGACCGGAAACCGGCGAGGCAAAATCCAGGTAATCAATTGGCGTGTTTTCGACTAAGACCGTATCGCGTGCCGGATCCATACGGGTGGTAATGGCCCAGATCACGTCATTCCAGTCGCGGGCGTTGACGTCATCATCGCAAACGATCACAAACTTGGTATACATAAACTGGCGCAGGAAAGACCATACGCCCATCATCACCCGTTTAGCGTGACCCGCATACTGCTTCTTAATGGTTACCACCGCCAGGCGATAGGAGCATCCTTCCGGCGGCAGATAGAAGTCAATGATCTCCGGGAACTGCTTTTGCAGGATCGGCACTAACACTTCGTTGAGCGCCACGCCCAGTACGGCAGGTTCATCTGGTGGACGGCCGGTATAGGTGGAGTGGTAAATCGCATCTTCCCGCTGGGTAATGTGGGTCACGGTAAATACCGGGAAGTTATCTATTTCATTGTAATAGCCGGTGTGGTCGCCATACGGCCCTTCCGGGGCCAACTCCCCTGGCTCGATGTAGCCTTCGAGGACAATTTCAGCGCTGGCGGGCACTTCCAGATCGTTAGAAACGCACTTCACCACTTCGGTTTTGGTGCCACGCAGTAACCCGGCAAAGGCATATTCCGACAGCGTGTCTGGCACCGGCGTCACTGCGCCGAGTATGGTGGCCGGATCGGCACCCAGCGCCACGGAGACCGGGAAGCGTTCGCCCGGATGGGCCGCGCACCACTCCTGGAAATCCAGCGCGCCGCCGCGGTGCGACAGCCAGCGCATAATGAGTTTGTTTTTACCGATCAGCTGCTGACGGTAGATCCCGAGGTTCTGCCGCTCTTTGTACGGACCGCGCGTCACGGTCAGACCCCAGGTGATCAGCGGGGCGGCATCTTCTGGCCAGCACTGCATGATGGGAATCCGGGTCAGATCGACCGCATCGCCTTCCACAATTTTCTGCTGGCAGGGCGCGCCGCGCAGCCGTTTGGTCGGCATGTTCAATACCTGCTTAAACTGCGGCAGCTTATCAAAGAGATCGCGAAAACCTTTTGGTGGCTCAGGCTCTTTCAGAAAAGCCAGCAGCTTACCCACTTCACGCAGCGCACTGACATCTTCCTGCCCCATCCCCATCGCCACACGCCTGGGTGTGCCAAACAGGTTACAGAGCACCGGCATGGTGTAGCCTTCCGGGTTTTCAAACAGCAGCGCGGGCCCACCGGCACGCAGGGTGCGGTCGGCAATCTCTGTCATCTCCAGATAAGGATCGACAGGCAGGGTAATGCGTTTGAGTTCGCCCTGCTTTTCCAGCAGTTCCAGGAAGTCGCGTAGATCGTTGTATTTCATGCAGTTAGTCAAGCTCTCTCTGTATGCGGTTCATTATACGGCGTAAGACTGCGTGATGCTGTATTTTTGTTAAATTAGCGTGAAGATTCACGGCTTCTTCTGCGTACGGCCATTATAATCAGCTTAGCGATCCCGCCAGGGTTTTGATATGCTTGCCGGCATAACAAGCGGAAAAGAGTCATTATGCGGGCCTGGTATTTACTGTATTGCAAGCGTGGGCAACTTCAGCGTGCTCAGGAACATCTGGAACGCCAGGCGGTGAACTGTCTGACGCCCGTGATCACGCTGGAAAAAATGGTTCGCGGTAAGCGCACAACCGTCAGTGAACCACTGTTCCCGAACTATCTGTTTGTTGAATTCGACCCTGAAGTAATCCACACCACCACCATCAGTGCGACGCGCGGTGTCAGTCACTTCGTACGCTTTGGCATTCATCCGGCCACGGTGCCCTCTTCCGTCATCCACCAGCTCTCGGTTTATAAACAGCCAGAAGGCATGACCGATCCTGATACGCCCTTCTCCGGCGATGATGTGGTGATCACCGAAGGGGCGTTCGAAGGGCTGGTAGCGATTTTCGCTGAACCGGACGGGGAAGCCCGCTCCATGCTGCTGCTGAACTTACTGAATAAAGAAGTGAAGCAGAGCGTGAAAAACACCAGTTTCCGCAAAGTTTAAAAGTCGATGCCAAACAGACGACGCACGTTGTCATCCGTCTGCGCAGCCAGCCACTGCGTCTCTTCGCCGCGCCAGTGGGCGACCCGTTCAATGATATGTCCCAGATAAGCCGGTTCATTACGCCGTGAGGCCGGTTTAGGGCTGAGATCGCGCGGCAGCAGGTAAGGCGCATCGGTCTCAATCAGCAGGCGCTCGGCAGGAATAACCGGCAGCAGCTCGCGTAGCGCCAGCCCGCGTCGCTCATCACATACCCAGCCGGTGATCCCCAGATACAATCCACGATCCAGACAAGCTATCGCCTCTTCACGCGTGCCGGTAAAACAGTGCAGCACCGCGCCGGGCAGTTTATCCAGCCAGGGTTCCAGCAGCGCCAGAAAGCGTTCGTGAGCGTCACGGCAGTGCATAAATACCGGCATACGCAGCTCAGCGGCTAACGCCAGCTGGGCGCTAAAGGCATGCTCCTGCTCGCCGGGGGTAGAGAAATTGCGATTAAAGTCGAGACCACACTCTCCGATTGCCACCACCTCAGGCGAGGCGGCTAATGCCCGCAGCGTGGCTGCGCTCTCTGTCGTCCACTGGCTGCTGTCGTGAGGATGAACGCCTGCCGTTGACCAGCAGCGATCATAACGTTGCGCCAGCTGCTGCGCCTGCTCACTTTCATGCAGGTTGGTGCCCGTCAGCAGTAAGCCCTTTACCCCGGCGGCAAAGGCCCTGGTAACGACCTCATCGCGATCCTGGGCAAACTGCGGGCTGGTCAGGTTCAGACCGATATCAAACATACTCGCTCCCATATGACAACCGCCCTGGCGGGCGGTTGGTTTTATTCTTCTGACTCTTCCTCGTGATCTTCACGTCGCTTTCCGATATAGAAGCGCGAGAAGAAGACGCCGACCTCAAACAGGCAATACATCGGGATTGCCAGCAGGGTTTGCGAGAAGACATCCGGCGGCGTCAGCAGCATGCCAATGACAAAGGCACCCACCAGAATGTATGGCCGTTTTTTACGTAAGTCTTCCGGCGTGGTGATCCCCACCCAGCAGAGCAGCACGATGGCAACCGGCACTTCAAACGCCACGCCGAAGGCCATAAACAGCGCCATCACAAAGCTCAGATAACTGGCGATGTCCGTCGAGACCTGAACCCCTACCGGCGCGGTGTTTGCCAGGAAGCCAAAGGCCAGGGGAAAGACCACGAAGTAGGCGAAGGCCATGCCGATATAAAACAGCAGCGAGCTGGAGACCAGCAGCGGGATCACCAGACGGCGTTCATGCTTATACAGCGCAGGGGCAATAAAGGCCCAGACCTGGTAAAGGATTACTGGCGCAGAGGCAATCAGCGACACCCAGAAGGTCAGCTTAATCGGCGTGAAGAAGGGCGACGCGACATCGGTCGCAATCATGGTTGCGCCCAGCGGCATCTGTTTAATCAGCGGCGCAGAGACCACCTGATAGATGTCGTTGGCGAAATAGACCAGGCCTATAAAAATGAGGAAGACCGCAATAATGCAGTTCAGCAGGCGCTTACGCAGCTCGATCAGGTGCGTAATCAGCGGTTGAGTGTCATCTACAGCCATATTTACGCTTTATCACTCGACGAGGGGGACGCATCAGCGACGGGGGCAGGCTTCTTCTCTGCGGACGCTGGCGTCGGTTCTGAATTTTTGATCACCGGCTCTGAAGGCGTCTGTTCGGGCGCACTGGCCTGGTGTTCTGCGGTAGCAGGCGTCACGCCTTCGTGCTGCGCTTCGTTATCTTTGACCAGTGGATTGCGAATGGTGTTGGCTTCATCACTCGCTTTTTCCGGGTCGTTAACGCTGTAGGAGCGCTTCATGGATTCCGCCGCTTCGCGCAGTTCATCCATGGAGGCTTTGAGTTCCGGCGTCAGGTTATCCATGCTCGCCTTCTCCACTTTTTTCAGGCTGTCCTGAAACTCCTGCAGCTTAAGCTCCTGCGCCAGCTCGTTTTGAACCGTTGTCGCAAGCGAACGCAGCGCGCGCACCCAGCCTGCAATAGTTTTTACTGCCACCGGCAAACGCTGTGGCCCCAGTACAATGAGGCCAATCACGAATACCAGCAGCAGTTCGCTAAAACCAATATCAAACACGGATTACACCTGCTCGTTATCGTGGCGTTTAGCATTTTCCTTTTTGACGTCGTCTGGTTTATCGGCGATAGATTTAGCAGTGAAATCCGCGTCCTGGCTGGATTTGTCCTGCTTCTCGTCATCATCTTTGATCGCTTTCTTGAAGCCTTTGATGGAGGCACCAAGATCGGAACCGATAGAACCCAGTTTTTTGGTACCGAAAAGCAGCACGACGATGACGGCAATAATCACCAATTGCCAGATACTGATACCACCCATACTTCTTCCTCAGTTGTAGATGATAAATTAATCAGGCCGCATTATACGTTATGCGGCCCTGCGATAGCGATGCAATTCAGCGTGTTTTACGCCATCCAGCCAGCCAGACCACCACTCCACCGGCCATCAGCCAGGCGGGCATCAACTCCCAGTCAGGACGGTTGATTAGCAATAGCGTGCCGCTTAACAACAGCGTGGCGCCTATGCCAAACAGATACCGGGACTGGCCCTGACGCACATGGTTGGTCTGCAACTCGCGAGCGATTTTATCTACGCTATGTTGCAAGTTTTTGCTCTGACGCAAACTGTCGTACACCAGTTCCGGCAGTTCGGGCATTTTTTCGATCCAGAAAGGCGCTTTCTCTTTCAGGGAGCGGACCAGCGCGGGCAGCCCAACCTGGTCTTTGATCCATGACTCAAGGAACGGTTTTGCCGTTTTCCATAAGTCTAACTGAGGATAGAGTTGCCGCCCCACCCCTTCAACGTAAAGTAATGTTTTCTGGAGTAAAACTAACTGCGGCTGCACTTCCATATTGAAGCGTCGGGCGGTATTAAACAGGTTCAGCAGCACATGGCCAAACGAGATCTCCGCCAGCGGTTTCTCGAAAATGGGCTCACAAACTGTACGAATGGCGAACTCAAACTCTTCGACGTTTGTGTCCGGTGGAACCCAACCGGAGTCGACGTGCAGTTCAGCCACTTTACGGTAATCGCGGTTAAAGAAAGCGATAAAGTTCTCAGCCAGATAGCGCTTATCTTCTTTGTTCAGCGAGCCGACGATACCGCAGTCAATGCCGATGTACTGCGGATCTTCTGGGTGCTCGTAGCTAACGAAGATATTGCCCGGGTGCATATCGGCATGGAAGAAGCTGTCGCGGAACACCTGGGTAAAGAAGACCTGCACGCCACGTTCGGCCAGCAGCTTCATGTTGGTGCCCTGCTTTTCGAGGGTCGCGACGTCCGATACCGGGATGCCGTAGATGCGCTCCATCACCATCATGTCCTGGCTGCAATAGTCGGAATAGACCTCCGGCACATACAGCATCGGGCTGTTTTCAAAGTTGCGGCGCAGCTGAATGGCGTTCGCCGATTCACGCAGCAGATTTAGCTCATCAATCAGCGTCTTTTCATATTCACGCACCACTTCCATCGGACGCAGGCGACGGCCATCAGGCAGCAGACGCGGCACCCAGCGAGCCAGACGGTAGATGAGTCTCATGTCGGCTCGGATGATCGGCAGAATGTCCGGGCGGATCACCTTGATGACCACCTCTTTGCCGTTCTCTTTCAGCCGCGCGGTGTGAACCTGAGCGATAGAGGCTGAAGCCAGCGGCTGGATGTCGAAGTCATCGAACCAGCTTTCTACCGGGATATCACCCATCGCTTTTTCGATCTGCCGCTTTGCCAGCCGGCCATCGAACGGGGCGACTTTATCCTGCAGCAGAGCCAGCTGATCGGCAATCTGAGGGGGGAAGAGATCGCGGCGGGTCGAGAGCATCTGGCCGAACTTGATCCATACCGGACCCAGCTCCTGCAACGCCAGCCGAAGACGCTCACCGAGCAGCTTGTCTTTATGGCGATTTGGCATCCAGAATAGCGTTTGCCGCCAGAGGCGCAGCGGCAAGGTAATGCGCATTCGAGGGATCAACTCATCGAGCCCGTAGCTCAAAAAGGTGTGGATGATAAAATAGAGGCGCCGAATTTCACCTGGCGTCATTTGCCCTCCAGCTTTTCAAGCCTTTTAGTCATTGCATCAACCGAACGTTCAACAGCGGCGGTTTCTTCTGCAAACCATGCTGCTTCCAGCGGCCCGGGGGCCATGCGCCACTCTTCGGTAAGCACCTCCGCAGCATAGCGCTGCTGACGCTGAAAACCTTTTTTCAGCAATGAGGCGCCGCCGCGCAGCACTTTACTGATCCCCTCTGCGGCAATATCGCCCGTCCAGGGGGCCAGCAGTTCTGCCGGATCAAATTCCGCCAGGTCAGCCAGCGAAACGAAGTTTTGTACCACCTGGATATCGCCTTCGACTTCCAGCTCACCGCTACGGATCAGGGCGGTGAGCTGCTGGCGATCGCGCAGTTTAGGTAGCGTACTCATATGGGTGATAACAGAGCAGTCAGCCTCGCCCTCCCACTCGCCCAGCACGTCGAGCTGACGCTCGCTGAATACCAGCACCAGCGGGGTCGAAAACTCTTTTACCACCACACGCAGCACTTTACCGTTCAGTCGCTGGCGTGCCGTTTTGAGCGCGTGCGAGCGATACAGAAAGGTATTGAGTACGTTTTCAACACCGGCTGTGATCAAGGGTTTAAACGGCATCTGCCACCTCCACTCAGAACTTGTACCCGCGATGCAGGGCGACAACGCCCGCGGTCATGTTGAAGTAATCAACATTGTCAAAGCCCGCATCCTGCATCATGGCCTTTAACGTGTCCTGGTTAGGGTGCATACGGATGGACTCCGCCAGGTAGCGATAGCTGTCGGCGTCGTTAGCAACCACTTCACCAATGCGCGGCAGAATGTGGAAAGAGTAAGCGTCGTACGCTTTGCTCAGCGGTTCAATAATCGGTTTAGAGAACTCCAGCACCAGCAGGCGTCCACCCGGTTTCAGCACGCGGTACATGGAACGCAGCGCTTTCTCTTTATCGGTGACGTTACGCAGACCGAACGAGATGGTGATGCAGTCAAAAGTGTTATCCGGGAAAGGCAGCGCCTCGGCGTTCGCCTGGACATATTCAACGTTGCCGACCACACCGAGATTGCGCAGTTTCTCACGCCCCATTTTCAGCATGGAGTCGTTGATATCAGCCAGCACAACGCGGCCTGTTTCCCCTACCAGACGCGAGAATTTCGCGGTAAGGTCGCCGGTCCCGCCCGCCAGATCCAGCACCGTTTGCCCACGACGTACGCCGCTACAATCAATAGTGAAGCGCTTCCACAAGCGATGAATGCCGAATGACATCAGGTCATTCATTACATCGTACTTCGCCGCCACGGAATGGAATACGTGGGCCACCATGTCAGCTTTCTGCGCTTTAGCGACAGTCTGAAAGCCAAAGTGCGTTGTGTCTTGTGAATCTTCAACCATCTCAGAGCCTGCTTATCAATCAAATGTACGAGAAGTGTAACAGATTGGGCGAATTTGCCCTACGATTCAACCACCCCAGGAATAACGTCCTACAGGTCTGCCGACGCGTGTGCTTCTGCTAACGTATTGTTTGTCTTTTGAACATCGCCCTCGCCACGCAACCGGTACTCTTCATCCTGCGCGGTGGCCTGCTCGACTAAATCCGGATTAATCTCGCGTTTTACCTCCACGCCAAGGCTGCGGAACGATTCGGCCTGAGCCAGCAGGTTGCCGCGCCCGGAGGCCAGCTTTTTCATCGCCTGGCGGTAATTATCCTGGGCGCGATCCAGACTCTGCCCAACGGACGACATGTCATCGACGAACAGGCGCATTTTGTCGTACAACCGGCTGGCGCGATCGGCAATCTGCTGGGCATTGCGGCTCTGGTGCTCATAGCGCCACAGATTCGCAATGGTGCGCAGCGCCACCAGCAGCGTGGTGGGGCTCACCAGCATAATGTTGTTTTTCAGCGCTTCGGAGATCAGCTCCGGCTGACGGTCCAGCGCCAATAAGAAGGCGGGTTCAACCGGAATAAACATTAGCACGTAGTCAAGCGAACGCAGGCCGGGTAACTGCTGATAATCTTTACGCCCCAGCAGGCGAATGTGGTTCCGCACCGAGGCGATATGCTCCTGCAACGCTGTCTCGCGGGTGTAGTCGTCCTCGGCATTGAAGTAACGCTCGTAGGCCACCAGCGTCATTTTGGCGTCGATGACCACATCCTTCTCCTGCGGCAGGCGGACAATAACATCCGGCTGCATCCGCGCGCGGGATTCTGTTTCGATACTAACCTGGGTCTGATATTCATGCCCTTCACGCAGGCCGGAGGCTTCCAGTACGCGGGTCAACACCACTTCGCCCCAGTTGCCCTGGGTTTTATTGTCGCCTTTCAGCGCCCGGGTCAGGTTGATCGCCTCCTGGGCCATCTGGGCATTTAGCTGCTGGAGATTGCGAATTTCATGGGCCAGCGTGTGTCGCTCCCGCGCCTCCTGACCAAAGCTGTCCTGCACCTGGCGACGAAAACCGTCCAGCTGTTCGCGCAGGGGGGTCAGCAGACCGTTCAGGCTCTGGCGGTTTTGCTCGTCAACACGGCGGTTGCTCTGTTCAAAGATGCGGTTCGCCAGGTTTTCGAACTGCTCGCTCAGGCGCTGTTCGCTGTTCATCATCTGGCGGATTTTGTCTTCCGCATGCAGCTGGGTCGATTCCAGCCGGGTAGTCACTTCGCGCAGGTCGGCTTCCAGCGAGGTGTTGATATCCCGCAGATTACGCAGTTCGTTATTGAGTAGCTCGCACTCGTCGCGCCAGTGTCCGCTTTGCGCCGCCTGTTGTTTCAGCGCGCTTAAGGCAGCCACCATCTCCTCACGTTCGGCCAGCTGATCGGCTTTTTGCTGCGCATGCTGATAGCTGGCGAACAACCAGCCCACGCCGACGCTGACCAGCGCGATAACGACATAAAAAAGGATGGAAATATCCACGACGCCCCCTGCATCAAGGTATGACCCGCACAAAATAGAATTGTGCTGTATAAACGTCCAGTTTGAAAAGGGTTTTCTGCGAGGGGCTACGCAAAGAAAAAGGCCGAACGGGTCGGCCTTTGGCAAAGAAAAGGAGTAATTACAGCAGGCAGCGGGCCGCTTCCACGACAATTTTCACCGCGTGGCTTTCGGTCTGCTTCATGGTCTCGGCGTTCGGGATCTCTTGCTGGGTACGGTTCACAATGACACCCGCGACCATACCGGCACGCAGCCCCTGGCTTGCGCACATGGTCAGCAGCGTAGCAGATTCCATTTCATAGTTCATAACGCCCATGGACTGCCACTCTTCCATCGAGCCTTTGAAACGGCTGACCACGCGACCGGAGAAGGTGTCATAGCGCTCCTGGCCCGGGTAGAAGGTGTCAGACGAGGCGGTGACGCCAACGTGGGTGGTTGCGCCAACGGATTTCGCGGCTTCCACCAGCGCGGTGGTGCACTCGAAGTCGGCTACTGCCGGGAACTCCATCGGGGCAAAGTGCAGGCTCGCACCGTCCAGACGTACAGACGCCGTGGTGACCAGCACGTCGCCAACGTTGATATGCGGCTGGATCGCACCGGTCGTACCGATACGCAGGAAAGTACGGATGCCCAGCTGTGCCAGCTCTTCAACGGCAATAGAGGTAGACGGGCCACCGATACCGGTTGAGCACACGATCACCGCTTTACCATCCAGCTCTGCCCGCCAGGTCGTGAATTCGCGATGGGCTGCCAGCTTAACCGGCTTATCCATCAGCGCGGCGATCTTTTCCACACGCTCAGGATCGCCAGGGACGATAGCGAGCGTAGCCCCTTGTAAATCGTTTTTAGTGAGGCCGAGATGAAAAACATCAGACTTAGACATAGAAAACTCCTCTGTGGGTCAGTTTGTCAGCAGAAGCAAAGCGGTACTTTACCGAAGGAACTGGCTTCATTTCGTGATAGACATCACCGCTAATGAAATTGATTGCAGTTAATTACCATGAAATAGTGATTAACATCACATTAACGACTTATATCGTTATCTGTTGCACAAAAGATAGCCTGTTTCGGGCACTGTGGATTGTTAACCTGCGGACTATATTTACTTTTGCGCTAATTGGTACGGAGAATGCCATGACTGGAACATCTGGATTTGCCCCTGCTGCTGATCTGCAAGCCTCAACCGTTGTCACTACCCCCGACGAGGCGATTACCGCCGGGGAGACCTCGATTCCGACCCAGGGCGATAATATGCCCGCTTACCATGCCCGGCCCAAAAATGCGCAAGGGGCATTGCCGATCGTCATCGTGGTTCAGGAAATTTTCGGCGTACATGAGCATATTCGCGATATCTGCCGTCGCCTGGCGCTGGAAGGATATCTGGCGGTCGCGCCGGAGCTTTACTTCCGTCAGGGCGATCCGAACGAGTACAGCGACATCCCTACCCTGTTCAGCAACCTGGTCAGTAAAGTGCCGGACGCGCAGGTGCTGGCGGATCTTGACCACGTCGCCAACTGGGCAGCGCGCAATGGAGGCGATCCCCATCGTCTGCTGGCGACCGGTTTCTGCTGGGGCGGACGGATCAGCTGGCTCTATGCCGCCCATAACCCGCAGCTGAAAGCAGCCGTGGCGTGGTATGGCAAACTGGTCGGCGAGAAAACCCTGAATTCACCAAAACATCCTGTCGATATTGCTACCGATTTAAACGCCCCCGTGCTTGGGCTCTATGGCGCCGAAGACACCGGCATTCCACTGGATACCGTCGAGACGATGCGTCATGCCCTGCGGGCGGCGAACGCAACGGCGGAGATTGTGGTCTATCCGGGAGCGGGACATGCATTTAATGCCGATTACCGTCCGAGCTATCACGAAGAGTCAGCGAAGGATGGCTGGCAGCGGATGCTGGCCTGGTTTGCGCAGTATGGCATCAAAAAATAATACCCTTACGCCCGGCACGTCTGCCGGGCGTACAATCCATGGTTATTAATCCCAGCAATATAAACATGTATTTATATATACTACATAGTAGGATTACTATTTAAATAATAATCGCCTCCCTGATTTTGTGAGCCATCATAAATTAAAAACGCTTTAGGAAATTAACCATACAGTTATGCTTTTCTCTCCTGTATGTGGGGCGTACGCTGGCATTCATATTACTTGCCAAACAGGAGGTTACAGGATGGCTATACCGGTATATCTTTGGTTAACAGACCATACAGGAAATCAGGTTAAAGGTTCAGTTAATATACAAGGAAGAGAAGGAAGCATTGAGATTATAGAGTTTATGCATTCTGTCGATCTTCCCACGGACAACCTTACAGGTAAAATTACTGGCAAACGAATCCATGGTGACTTTGCTTTAATCAAAGAAATTGATAGCTCATCGCCTTACCTTTATAAAGGCGTATCTACTGGTCAAAAATTTAAGCAAGCAGAGCTTAAGTTTTTCCGTATAAATTATAATGGTCAGGAAGAGGAATATTTCCGTATAATGATGGAAAATGTCAGGGTTAATGGAATAGAGCCGTTAATGTTAGACATTAAAAATACCACCTTTGAAAGGCACAATCACCTTGAAGCATTTTATTTAGCTTATGAAATAATCACATGGCACTATCTGGATGGAAATATTATTCATACAGACAGATGGGATGCTGAGCAGGAGGCTGTGGTATGACGTGGGTTTATAAAGTAAGTTCGCACTCATTTTATCTGGATGGCACTTATCAGTTTGATGGTCAGTATGCAGGTAGGCCTGGGTTTAAAAACGACTCAGCAAATGAATGCGTAAAAAACAAAGGCCCGCTACCAAGAGGAACGTATACAATAGGACCCGCTTTTTATCATTCTAAAACTAAAGCATGGACAATGAGATTAACTCCCTACGCCGGGAACGATATGTGCGGTCGGGATGGCTTCATGATACATGGGGAAAGTTCATTGCACCCGGGAGAGGCATCCGACGGATGTATCATCCTAAATTTATCCAGTCGTAAAATCATTGCTGCAAGCAGTGATAAAATACTTGTTGTGGAGGATTAATGTTTAATAAAAAATCTCTCTACATATTAATTATGTATCCTTTTCTTGCGCACGCGAATAATAATGGATGTGCTATTGTCGGTGCGTCAATGGAGACCGCTTTATTCAATGCCATTTCGCGAGACTTACAAATCGATACGTCGACTATTCAGCGGAACAAAACAACCATTAAAATCATTGACCTTTCTCCTGTATCAAAGCTGTACGCGCAATCATTAGCAAAAATCGATTATGAAATGGCTGTGGCACAGGGTAAAGCGACAATACCCGAGGGTGCTTACATGGACAGTTATTATGAAAATAATACTCAATCCCTGACGGTAAAATACACATACATCAACAAGGAGAAAAAGGAAGATATATTCATTACTTCTGGCCTTATAAATGACGATGAATGCTCAGTCAGGTTTAATGGTTATATGGTAATAGCAAGAGAGTTTTAATTATTCAGGAAGGTCGTACGTAGGCCGGGCAGCCACACGCCGCCCGGCAAACGTGTGCCAGGGTTAACCCTGACGCAAATTCTGCGCCGCTTTCACCATATTTGCCAGTGCGGCGCGCGTTTCAGGCCAGCCGCGGGTTTTCAGGCCGCAGTCCGGATTCACCCACAGGCGCTCAGCCGGAATACGCTGGGCCGCTTTTTGCAGCAGGCTTTCAATCCACTCCACGCTCGGGACGTTCGGGGAGTGAATGTCATAGACGCCCGGCCCGATCTCGTTCGGGTAGTCGAACTCTTCAAACGACTCCAGCAGCTCCATATCCGAGCGTGAGGTTTCGATGGTGATCACGTCAGCATCCAGCGCGGCGATGGCGTCCATGATGTCGTTGAACTCGCAGTAACACATATGGGTGTGGATCTGGGTCTCATCCTTCGCCACCGCAGCGTTGATGCGGAACGCTTCCACGCCCCACGCCAGGTAGGCATCCCAGTCGCTGCGACGCAGCGGCAGCCCTTCGCGCAGTGCCGGTTCGTCAATCTGAATGATGCCGATACCGGCGGCTTCCAGATCCGCCACTTCGTCACGCAGCGCCAGCGCGATCTGCTTCGCGATAGTCTCACGCGTCACATCCTCACGCGGGAAGGACCAGCAGAGAATGGTCACCGGCCCGGTCAACATGCCTTTTACCGGTTTGTCGGTCAGGGACTGGGCATACTTCGCCCACTCGACGGTGATCGCTTCCGGGCGGCTGACGTCCCCGATCACCACCGGCGGCTTCACGCAGCGGGAGCCGTAGCTCTGCACCCAGCCATTCTGGGTAAAGACGAAACCGTCCAGATGCTCACCAAAATACTCCACCATGTCGTTACGCTCGGCTTCGCCGTGGACCAGCACATCCAGCCCCAGGCGCTCCTGCTCCAAAATCGCCTGCTTGATGTGTTCAGCGATGCCGGTGCGGTAGTTGCCTGCATCCAGATTGCCCTTTTTGAAGTCCAGACGCAGGCCGCGGATCTCCGTGGTCTGCGGGAAGGAGCCGATAGTGGTGGTCGGCCAGGCCGGGAGCTTAAAGCGGGCACGCTGGGCTTCAGCACGCACCTCATAAGGACTCTGACGCTGGCTCTCCTTCGCGGTGATGGCGGCCAGACGTTTCTCAACGGCCGGGTTATGCACGCGGGTAGAGTGGCGGCGGGCCTGAATTGGCGCGCTCCAGGCGGTAATCGCCGCCGTGTCGCCCGTATTTAGCGCATCGCGCAGCAGTGCCAGCTCTTCACATTTTTGCAGGGCGAAGGCAAACCAGCTCTTCACTTCGGCATCCAGACGGGTTTCGACGCTGAGATCGATCGGGCTGTGCAGCAGGGAGCAGGATGAGGCGATCCACAGATCGCGTTTGCCTATGATGTCTTTAATCTGACCATATTTTTCCGTCAGATCGGCGCGCCAGACGTTGCGACCGTTCACCAGCCCGGCAGAGAGCAGCCAGTCGGACGGCAGACGGGAATGGAGTTCTGCCACGTCATCTTTACCGTGCACCAGATCAACATGCAACCCCTGCACCGGCAGCGCAGTGAGGGTATCGAGATTTGGTGTTACCCCTTCAAAATAGGTGGTGAGCAGCAGCTTAACCTGCCCCGCGAGGGCGTCGTATGCCGGTTTGAAGGCATCCAGCCATGCCTGTGGCAGCTCCAGCACCAGCGCCGGTTCGTCGATCTGTACCCACTCAACGCCCCGTTTCGCCAGTTCGCCCAGCACCTGCTGGTACACCGGCAGGATCTCATGCAGCAGGCTCAGGCGATCAAACTGTTCGCCCTTCACTTTACCCAGCCACAGGTACGTTACCGGCCCCAGCAGAACAGGTTTCACCTGATGGCCGAGGGCCAGGGCTTCGTCCACTTCATCCAGCAACTGGGTCCATGTCAGTCTGAACTGCTGGCCCTTCACGAACTCCGGCACCATGTAGTGGTAGTTGGTGTTGAACCACTTGGTCATCTCTGCCGCCGCCGCGGGTTCACCCGTTGGCGCACGGCCACGGCCAATGCGGAACAGGGTGTCGATATCTACCGAGCCATCTTTGCTCTGATGACGAGCCGGCACGTTGCCAAGCAGCAGGCTGGTGGTCAGAACATGGTCGTACCAGGCGAAATCGCCCACCGGCAGCAGGTCAATGCCCGCCTGCTTCTGCTGATCCCAGTGGCGGGCACGGAGTTCACGCCCCACCGCCAGCAGTTCATCACGGGTGGCATTACCCGCCCAGTAGCTTTCGAGCGCTTTTTTCAGCTCGCGGCGCAGGCCGACGCGCGGGAAACCGAGGGTGTGGTTGCGAATTGTCATGATGTGCTCCTTATGGAATTTTCAGTATTTAGCCGTCCAGATGTTTACACTTCCATAATGTGTAGGTACTGTATATTCCTCAAGCGCAAATTGTTCATGGCGAAGTGAAGGACATTCATGATCGAGATAAAACACCTGAAAACGCTCCAGGCGTTGCGGAACTGCGGCTCTCTTGCGGCGGCGGCGGCGGCGCTGCACCAGACGCAATCCGCCCTTTCCCACCAGTTCAGCGATCTGGAACAGCGCCTTGGCTTTCGTCTGTTTGTGCGTAAGAGTCAGCCGCTACGCTTCACGCCGCAGGGTGAGATCCTGCTGCAGCTGGCGAATCAGGTGTTGCCGCAGATCGCCAGCGCGTTGCAGGCCTGCCATGAGCCCCAGCAAACCCGGCTGCGCATCGCCATTGAGTGCCACAGCTGTATCCAGTGGCTGACCCCCGCGCTTGAGAACTTCCGCCAGAGATGGCCGCAGGTGGAGATGGACTTTAAATCCGGCGTGACCTTTGACCCGCAGCCGTCGCTCCAGCAGGGCGAGCTGGATCTGGTCATGACCTCGGATATTCTGCCGCGCAGTGGCCTGCACTATTCGCCAATGTTTGATTTTGAAGTACGCCTGGTGCTGGCCCCGGATCATCCGCTGGCTGCCAGAACGCGCATTAAGCCAGAAGATCTGGCGACCGAAACGCTGCTGATCTACCCGGTCCAGCGCAGTCGTCTGGATATCTGGCGTCACTTCCTGCAACCGGCGGGTATCAGCCCGCAGCTGAAAAGCGTGGACAATACCCTGCTGTTAATTCAGATGGTGGCAGCCCGCATGGGGATTGCCGCATTACCACACTGGGTGGTGGAGAGTTTTGAACGCCAGGGCCTGGTGGTGACCAGAACCCTGGGTGAGGGATTGTGGAGCCGGTTGTACGCCGCCGTGCGCGATGGCGAGCAGCGTCAACCGGTTACCGAGGCCTTTATTCGCTCAGCGCGGAATCACGCTTGCGATCATCTGCCGTTTGTCCGGAGCGCGGAGCGACCCAACGGCGATGCACCCACAGTGAAGCCAGGATCACCGTCCCCCCAATAATGAAGCTCGGCCAGTGCGGTTGTTCCTGCCAGATGGCGAGGTTCACCAGCAGGCCTGCCGGGACGTGAACGTTGTTCATAATCCCAAGCGTCCCGGCGTCCACCTGCGTGGCGCCGTAGTTCCACATGAAGTAACCCAGCCCGGATGCCACCACTCCCAGCCAGACCAGCACGCCCCATTGCACTGAAGTGGTCGGCAGTTTTTGTGGGTTCCCCAACATGAACCATGCCGCCACTGCCACAATCGCCGCCCCCATATAAAACCAGGCAAAGGCGTTGTGCTGCGGCATCGGACGGGTTTCCATCAAACGCTTATACCCCACCATGCCGATGGCAAAGCTGATGTTGGCGAGCTGGACGAACATCAGCCCGGTCCAGAAGTGGTCGCTCACTTTGTCATAGCGAATGATCGCCGCGCCCAACACCGCCAGCGCCGCGCTCAGCAGGTAGCCCCAGCGCAAACGGCGTTTGCTCAGCAGGTCATAAATCAGCGTGATATAGAGCGGCGTGAGCACGGTAAACAGCAGGAATTCCGACACCGACAGGTAGACGTAAGCGCGGAAGCTGAACAGGTACATGATGCCGAGCTGCATCGCGCCTACCAGCATGTACAGCAGAAGGGTTTTCAGCGTTTGTCCGCGCGTACGCAGGAACGGCAGGAACACCAGCGCCGCCAGCCCCACGCGCATCAGCACCGAGAAATAGCTATCGACCGAACCGGCAAGGTATTCGCCAATCAGGCTAAAGGAGAAGGCCCACAGAATAGTGGTGATAATGAGTAGCGCCACAATGCTTGTCTCTTGAAAAGATGGACAGGCATTGTAGCGAACTCCTTGGTTGACAACTGAACGTTAAACAACCAAATGAAGATTATTCAAGAAACAGCTTACGCAGGTATTTTGGTACCGCGTTATCACCGTTGGTGCCGATCACTTCCAGCTCCGGGTGCAGATCTTTCAGGCGCTGGTGGGCGTTTTCCATGATGCAGCCCTTACCCGCCATGGAGAGCATTTCGGCGTCGTTCATGCCGTCGCCAAAGGCGATGCAGTCCTTAAGATCAAAGCCTAAACGTTTGGCTACCGCTTCCAGGGCATGCCCCTTGGAGACGCCGCCCGCCATCACTTCCAGGCAGGTCAGCGTGGAGAAGCTGACGTTAACCCGATCGCCCCAACGGGCGTTAATCGCCTGCTCCAGCGGCAGCAGCGCTTCGTGGCTGTCGGTGGTGAAGAACACCTTGCTGATGCCTTCCGGCTCCAGCAGGCCCGGCTCATACAGCGAATAGTTGAATACCGCCTCTTTAAAGAAGCGCATCTCGTCCGGGCGGTGACGGTTCATAAACCACTCGTCGTCACGATAGACGTTGGTGATGATGTCGGGGTTGTTGTGCATGATCCCGAACAGATCGGTGGCGATGTCGCGATCGAGGTTATGGGTGAAGATCAGATTCCCGTCCAAATCGTGCACGCGGGCGCCGTTGGAGGTGATCATGTAGGATTTGATCTCCAGATTATCGCGGATCTGCCCCACATCAACGTGGTGGCGGCCGGTGGCGAAGACAAAGTTCACGCCACGGGCAGTCAGGAGTTTTAAGGTCTCTTTCGCGTAGGGCGATAAAGTGTGATCGGGGGAGAGCAGCGTGCCATCTAAATCAGACGCGACAACCTGGTACATAGAAAAATTTAACCTCTGGTGAATATCAGTTATGCCTGTCGAAAAAGTCGACGATGGCGTGGAGTGCGACTGAGCGCATGGCGTCCTTTTCGAAAAGGATCTCATGGTACGCGCCGTTTATGACCAGCGGTTTACCCCCTTCGCAAGGGTGACCGGCTGCGGCTCGCAGTTCACAAAAGCGGTCGTGCATGCGGTTATCCACTACCCGCTCCTCTTCAGCCTGAAGGATGAGCGTGGGCGTATCGTCCTGACCGGCACCCGCCAATACCTCTTCACCCGCCAGAATACCTTCGCGTACCCAGTGCCAGGTAGGGCCGCCAACGCGCAAGCGCGGTTCATCGGCATAAAAACGCAGGTTGCGGCGATAACGCTGCTGGCTATGGGTTAAGGCGTTGATGGCAAAAGGCAAAGCCCGCCAGCGTCCTGTTCCGATGGCGTAGCCTTCACGAATGCGCTGATGGCCCTCAGCCCAGTCGAGAAGATGGCGCACCATCCAGTCCGGAAAACGTATCACAATGCCATACATCGGCGCGGTAAGCGCAATGGCATCGCACTGGTGATCGTAGCGCTGCAAAAAGAGCGTAGAAATGGCGCCGCCCATGGAGTGCGCAAGAATATAGCGCTTGCGCCACGGGCCGGGCTGCACTTCCTGCTGCCAGAATGCGGCCAGATCGTCGACGTAATCGCTGAAGTTTTCCACGTGGCCACGATGGGTATCCGGCAACATCCGACCGGAAAGCCCCTGCCCGCGATGGTCGATAATTAACACATCAAAACCCAGATGGAACAGATCGTACGCCAGCTCGGCATATTTGATGTAGCTTTCGATACGCCCAGGGCAGACGACAATCACCCGGTCATTTTTTTCATCACGGAAACGAACGAAGCGTACCGGGATATCCCCGACGCCCGTAAACTCATCTTCCTCGCGCTGACGCCAGAAATCGGTCAACGGTCCCATGGAGAAAGCAGCAAATGCCTTTTCTCGCGTTTCCCAGTCCTTATTCAGCTGAAACATCGGGTTTACGCCCCTGTAAGCCAAGGAATATCGTTTTTTTGTGACAGGCCGTAAAATGACGCAACATTAGCGTATTGTGGCATAAAAATAGACGATTCGGGAGTTTCAAATGACCTTTGAGTGGTGGTTCGCCTACCTGCTGACATCCATTATCCTCAGCCTTTCACCGGGCTCAGGGGCGATCAATACCATGACCACCGCCATGAACCACGGCTATCGCGGCGCAGCGGCGTCGATTGCCGGCTTGCAAACCGGGCTGGCTATTCACATTGTGCTGGTCGGCGTGGGGCTCGGCACGCTCTTCTCCCGTTCGGTGCTGGCCTTCGAAGTGCTGAAATGGGCCGGGGCAGCCTATCTGATCTGGCTGGGTATTCAGCAGTGGCGCGCCGCAGGGTCCCTTGACCTCAACACGCTCGCCCAGACGCAAAGCCGGGGAAAACTGTTTAAGCGGGCAGTGTTTGTGAACCTGACCAACCCGAAGAGCATCGTCTTCCTGGCGGCCCTGTTTCCGCAGTTTATCGTGCCGCATCAGCCCCAGATCATGCAGTACGTGGTGCTCGGCGTGACCACCATTGTGGTCGATATCATCGTGATGATTGGCTATGCGACGCTGGCTACGCGGATTGCGGCATGGATTAAAGGGCCTCGTCAGATGAAGGCCCTGAATAAAGTGTTCGGTTCGCTGTTTATGCTGGTGGGTGCGCTGCTGGCATCAGCAAGGCACGCTTAACGCGACAGGATCAGATGAATGCCAAAGCCGGCGAATAACGCGCCGGCAACGCCGTCAATCCACTTCGCCAGACGTTGATAGCCGCGTCGCATGGAGGGTAACGCAAACAGGCTTGCTACCACGGTGAACCAGGCAAACGTCTCCAGGACGATCAGCAGGAAGATGCCCCAGCGCGCCCCGGCACCGACATCCTCACCCACGAACAGTGAAAATACCGAGCCGAAATAGATAATGGCCTTTGGATTAGCCAGGTTCGTCAGCAGCCCTTTCACAAAGCTGCGTCCGCTGGCCGCCAGCTCCATTTTTGGCTCAGACGCTTCGCTGTCCTCTTTTTTGAACGCCCCGCGCAGCATCTGATAGCCCATCCAGCACAGATAGAGGCCGCCGCCGACCATAATGATGTTATGCAGCCAGGCCATCTTAGCGAGGATCAGGTTCAGGCCCAGCAGTGCCAGGGCAGCCCAGACCATAACGCCAAGGGTAATGCCCAGCACACCCATCATCGCCTCTTTGCGCGAACGGCTCACCGCCGTTTGGGACACGAAGAAAAAGTCGGGGCCAGGGCTCATCAGCGCCACAATATGCACCAGCGCCACGGTCAGAAACAGGGTTAACATAATTAACTCGCGGGGAAATAGTTCAGGGAGCAATCATCCTGGCACTTTTTTGCCGGGCTGACTACTCCTCATCATCACCATCGGTATGAGAACGAATAAGCGCCATAAACTCTTTGCCGAAGCGCTCCAGTTTGCGGGTGCCCACGCCATTGACGCTGAGCATTTCGCTGGCGCTGAGCGGCATCTGCTCGGCCATCTCAATCAGCGTCGCATCGTTGAACACTACATAAGGCGGGATATTCTCTTCATCCGCAATGGCTTTGCGCAGCTTACGCAGCTTGGCGAACAGCTTGCGGTCATAGTTGCCGCCGTAGGATTTCTGCATCACACGCGGTTTCAGCGCCACCACGCGCGGCACGGCAAGCTGCAATTCGACTTCGCCGCGCAGCACCGGACGGGCGGCTTCGGTCAGCTGCAGCGCGGAATGCTGGGCAATGTTCTGGGTCGCAAAGCCCAGGTGGATCAGCTGACGGATAACGCTGACCCAGTGCTCATGGCTCTGATCGCGGCCAATGCCATACACCGGCAGCTTGTCATGCCCCATCTCGCGGATACGCTGATTGTTAGCACCGCGCAGCACTTCCACCACGTAGCCCATCCCGAAGCGCTGATTGACGCGGCCAATGGTGGAGAGCGCCTTACGCGCGTCCATCAGCCCGTCGTACTGCTTCGGCGGGTCGAGGCAGATATCGCAGTTGCCGCACGACTCCTGGCGCCCCTCGCCAAAATAGTTCAGCAGCACCAGACGGCGGCAGGTTTGCGCTTCGGCAAAGGCGCCCATCGCGTTGAGCTTGTGACGCTCGATATCCTGCAACTGCCCCTGGGGTTTCTCTTCCAGGCAGCGACGCAGCCAGGCCATATCCGCCGGATCGTAAAACAGCATCGCCTCGGCGGGCAGGCCATCACGCCCGGCGCGGCCCGTCTCCTGATAGTAGGATTCGATATTGCGCGGAATGTCGAAATGCACCACAAAGCGCACGTTCGGCTTGTTGATACCCATCCCGAAGGCGACAGTCGCCACCACAATTTGCAGGTCGTCGCGCTGGAATTTCTCCTGCACGTCGGCACGGATGTGGTTTTCCAGCCCCGCATGATAGGCCGCGGCGCTGAAGCCACGGCTTTGCAGACGGGCGGCGGTGTCTTCAACCTTCGCCCGGCTGTTGCAGTAGATAATGCCGGATTTGCCGCGCTGCTCCTGCACATAGCGCAGCAGCTGATCCAGCGGCTTAAATTTCTCCATCAGCATATAGCGGATGTTCGGGCGGTCGAAGCTGCTGACCTGAATCAGCGGATCGTTGAGCCCCAGCAGACGCACGATGTCCTGCCGGGTGGTGTCGTCGGCGGTAGCGGTAAGGGCCATAAACGGCACCGACGGGAAGCGCTGACGCAGCTGACCGAGGGCGGCATACTCCGGGCGGAAATCATGCCCCCACTGGGAGATACAGTGCGCTTCATCTACCGCCAGCAGTACCGGATTCCAGTGCGCCAGATGCTCAAGGAAGTTATCCAGCATCAGGCGCTCCGGAGCGATATAGAGCAGACGAACCTGCCCGGTGCGGCACCCGGCCATCACCTCCTGCTGCTGCTCGCGGGTCTGGGTAGAGTTGAGGCAGGCCGCCGCCACGCCGTTCGCCAGCAGCTGGTCGACCTGGTCTTTCATCAGCGAGATCAGCGGTGACACCACCACCGTCAGACCATTCAGTACCAGCGCGGGAACCTGATAGCACAGCGATTTACCGCCGCCTGTCGGCATGACCACCAGACAGTCACGCCCCTCAAGGGCCGTGTTTATGATGGTTTCCTGGCCCGGGCGGAACTGGTGATAGCCAAAGGTTTCATGCAAAACCTGTTTAGCCAGCGACTCCTGATTAACGACTTCCGCCTGCACCACATCAACCCCATTTGCCCGAAATTAAAACAGGCGCTATTTTCAGCGCCTGCGAGAGAAACTTCAACGTTTAAGAGAAAAACATTCGAGGAGGCTAGAAAAGATCGTTCAGCATCACGCCCACACCCACGCGGGTCTGGTTGAAGTTGTAGTCGATGAGGGATTCGCCATAGCCGCTATAGACCTGGGTATACAGACGAACATGTTTGGTCAGCGGGTAGCTGACGCCCATCTCTGCACCACCATAGCCGGTGTTCCAGTTGTACTGCCCCTTCACGCTGAGCACCGCTTCACCCAGCTGATAGCCCACCCGCAGCTGGTAGTAGCCCATGTATTTGGTGATATCCGGATTATCGTCGGTGTTACCCACGACATACCAGGGTTTCACCTCCACCAGCCAGTTGCCGTTCTGCGCCATCAGGCGGCTATAGATACGGTTCCAGCTGCGCGAGGTGGGGTCGGAGCGCCCGTTGGATTGATGGTTGTAGCCAAACTCCACGTCCCGCAGCGTCCAGCCCGCCAGCGAGTAGTCGGTGGCAAACCCGAGAAAGAGCTGGGGCTCGTAGTTGGTCTCGCGGAACGGTGACGATTCATCGCTGTTAGATAACTGCCACCATGACTTCTGCGTATAGGAGGCGCCCAGAATGGAATTCTGCCCCAGAATACCGCGCCACAGCGGGAAGGCGAGACTCAGCTGGAATTTCACCTCATCTTTCTGCGAATCGTCGGCCCAGTCATAGGTTTTGATCGCCTCTTTATTGAGGTCGCTGGTCACGGTATAGATCAGATAATTGCTGTCGTAAGGATAGAGCGTAAAAGGATTATCGTGCTCCTCCAACAGGTTAGCGATGATGCTGCCCCGCACGGCAGGCACCTCCTGAGTTGTCGCGTCCTGCGCAAATGCCGAAAGAGGCAGCGCAGCCGCCGCCATGAGTACGGCCTGATATGTCCGCATCGGTGATGCTCTCCTGCAAAGCGTTTTAATGAGAAATATTTTGATCCCTTTTAGCATATTTAATGGTGAGTAGCTTCACCTGTGCTCCGAATCTGGCAATTCAATTTGATGGGGCATAAAATCAACATTCTTTTAACAATAAGGATGTGACGTGTTATGTCTGCCACGCTTACTGCCGAAGAAGCGCTGAAGCTTGTCGGCGAGATTTTCGTCTACCACATGCCGTTCAACCGTGCTCTGGGGCTGGAGCTGGAGCGCTACGAAAAAGATTTCGCCCAACTGAGCTTTAACAACCAGCCAATGATGGTCGGTAACTGGGCACAAAGCATTTTGCATGGCGGCGTTATCGCCTCCGCCCTCGACGTTGCTGCCGGTCTGGTCTGCGTTGGCAGCACCCTGACCCGCCACGACACCATCAACGAAGATGAGCTGCGCCAGCGCCTGTCGCGAATGGGAACCATCGATCTGCGCGTCGATTATCTGCGCCCGGGTCGCGGCAATCGCTTCACTGCCAGCAGCAGCCTGCTGCGTGCGGGCAATAAAGTCGCCGTCGCCCGCGTGGAGTTACATAACGAAGATCAGCTCTATATCGCCAGCGCAACTGCCACATATATGGTGGGTTGAGACGGTAAAATCGGGTAAAATTGCGTGACATATTTGTAACGGATTTTCCTGATGGATGCTAAACAGACGCGGCAAGGCGTTTTACTCGCGCTTGCCGCTTATTTTATTTGGGGTATCGCGCCCGCGTACTTCAAGCTGATTCACTACGTTCCTGCCGATGAAATTCTCACTCACCGCATAATCTGGTCGTTTTTCTTTATGGTGGCGCTGATGAGCGTAAGCCGTCAGTGGTCAGGGGTGAAAACGCTTCTGCAAACGCCTAAGAAAATTTTCCTGCTGGCGCTCTCCGCCGTATTGATTGGCGGTAACTGGTTGCTGTTCATCTGGGCGGTGAACAACCAGCATATGCTGGAGGCGAGCCTCGGCTATTTCATTAACCCGCTGGTGAATATCGTGCTGGGGATGTTGTTCCTCGGCGAGCGCTTCCGTCGGATGCAGTGGCTGGCGGTGCTGCTGGCCTTTTGTGGTGTGCTGGTTCAGCTGTGGACCTTTGGCTCGCTGCCGATCATCGCTCTGGGGCTGGCGTTCAGCTTCGCCTTTTATGGTCTGGTACGTAAAAAAATCGCCGTCGAAGCGCAAACCGGGATGCTGTTTGAAACCCTGTGGCTGCTGCCGGTAGCCGCCATTTATCTGTTTGCTATCGCCGACAGCAGCACCAGCCACATGGGCAGCAACCCGTGGACGCTGAACGTAATGCTGATGGCGGCCGGTGTGGTCACGACTATCCCGCTGCTCTGCTTTACCGGTGCGGCAACGCGCCTGCGTCTGTCGACGCTGGGCTTCTTCCAGTATATCGGCCCGACGCTGATGTTCCTGCTGGCGGTGCTGTTCTACGGCGAAGTGCCGGGGGCAGATAAGATGGTGACCTTTGCGTTTATCTGGGTGGCGCTGGCGGTGTTTGTGGCGGATGCGATTTATACCCAACGCAGGACACGTAGAGGACTATAGTATTGCCCTCACCCTCTCCCACAGGGAGAGGGAATCCGATCGTAGGCCGGGCAAGGCGTAGCCGCCACCCGGCACAACACTCAAAGCCAGTTACGGCGCTTAAAGTAGAGATACGGCGCCAGCCCGGCAAGCACCATAAAGACAATCGCCCCCGGGTAGCCAAAGCTCCATTTCAGCTCCGGCATAAACTCGAAGTTCATCCCATAGCTGGACGCCACTAAGGTAGGCGGCAGGAAGACTACCGACACTACCGAGAAGATCTTGATGATGCGGTTCTGCTCGATGTTGATAAAGCCCATCGCCGCCTGCATCAGGAAGTTCACCTTCTGGAACAGGGATTCGTTGTGCGGTAGCAGGGATTCGATATCGCGGAGGATCTCACGCGCCTGCTCCAGCTGCCCACCCGGCAGACGCGCCTTGCGTACCAGGAAGTTCAGCGCGCGCTGGGTATCCATCAGACACAGCCGGACTTTCCAGCCGATATCTTCCAGCTCTGCCAGCGTTGACAGCGCTTCGTCATACTCATCACCCTGATGCCCTTCCATGATCACCCGGCTCAGCTCTTCCAGATCGCTGTAGATGTTCTCAATCTCATCCGCCAGCTGTTCGATTTTGGTTTCAAACAGGTCGAGCAGCAGCTCGTAGGCGTTGCCGTCCACCATCGCCTGGTTACGGGCGCGCATACGGTAGAGGCGGAACGCAGGCAGCTCACGCTCACGCAGGGTAAACAGGCGGCCATCGCGGATGGTGAATGCGACGGTGGAGTTACCGGCGTGATCTTCTGCATCTTCAAAGAAGAAAAAGGAGTGAATATGCAGGCCGTCTTCGTCTTCGAAGAAACGGGCCGATGCTTCGATGTCTTCCAGTTCCGGGCGGGTGGCCAGGCTTTGTCCGAGCTCAGATTGTACGCGCAGGCGTTCGTCGTCATCCGGTTCGACCAGATCCACCCAAACGGCATCAATGAGGGGTTGTGACTCTTCAGCTTCAAGCCGAATCAGTCGGTTTTTTTCCAGTTGAAATGCGCTCAGCATGACCGGGACTCCCAATGCAAAAAATATCGGACAGTTCGGTGGGCACACAGAAACAATTTGGGTTTCAGACCATTAAACAGCCTGACTCAGCGCGACGGGAAGAAGTGTCGCTGACAACCACTAAGGCCATCAGCGTGAGGAGATAGCCTTAGGAGTTGTTCCTGGATGACAGCGAATTGAGCCAGTATCTACTGGGTGTGTCCAAGGCGAATGTCCTCTTAGCGTAATCGTGCGCGCATGTTACGCCAGCAGTAACGGCGGCGTCAACTCGCAACGGAACGCTGAAGGGTAATAAATAGCCTTATACATATAAGGCTAGCAGATAGTTACAAAATAGTGATATTTTTCTGAAAGTTACACGGTTTCCAGCTTGGCGTAAGCGGCCACCAGCCATTTGATGCCCTGCCCCTGGAACGCCACCTGCAGACGGCTGTGCTCGCCACTGCCTTCCAGATTGACGATGGTGCCTTCGCCAAATTTGGCATGGCGAACACGCTGGCCCAGCTTAAAGCCGCTGTCGCTTTCCGAGACCGGCGTCCCCAGACGCTGATGGCTCACCGGGCGGCTGATGCTGGCGCGCAGGCGTACCTCTTCCACGCACTCCTCCGGCAGCTCGCCGACAAAGCGTGACGGGCGGTGATAGACCTCTTTGCCGTACAGACGGCGGGTTTCGGCATAGGTCAGGGTCAGCTTTTGCATCGCGCGGGTCACGCCCACATAGGCCAGACGACGCTCCTCCTCCAGACGGCCGCCCTCATCCAGCGACATCTGGCTCGGGAACATCCCCTCTTCCATGCCGACGATAAACACCTGCGGGAACTCCAGACCTTTGGCCGAGTGGAGGGTCATCAGCTGCACCGCGTCCTGCCAGGTGTCGGCCTGCCCTTCGCCCGCCTCCAGCGCGGCATGGGACAGGAACGCCTGCAGCGGCATCAGGTCTTCATCTTCTTCGTTGTAGCTGAACTGACGCGTGGCGGTCACCAGTTCCTCTAAGTTCTCAATACGGGTCTGGCCCTTCTCGCCTTTCTCCTGCTCATACATCATGCGCAGGCCGGAGTCTTTGATCACCCGGTCGGTCTGAACGTGCAACGGCATGTCGGCGGTTTCTTGCGCCAGAGCTTCGATAAGCTCCAGGAAGCGCTGCAGCGCGCTGGCTGCGCGTCCGGCAAGCGCCCGCTCCTGTAGCAGCTCGCGACTCGCCTGCCACAGCGTCAGCTGGCGATCCCGGGAGGTCTGACGCACCACATCCAGGGTGCGATCGCCGATGCCGCGGGTTGGCGTGTTGACCACGCGCTCGAAGGCCGCATCGTCGTTGCGGTTGGCGATCAGACGCAGATAGGAGAGCGCGTCTTTGATCTCCTGACGTTCGAAGAAGCGCATGCCGCCGTAGATGCGGTAGGGCATGCTGGCCTGTAGCAGCGCCTCTTCCAGCACACGCGACTGGGCGTTGCTGCGATAGAGAATGGCGCACTGCTCCAGCGCCCCGCCGTTGTCCTGCCAGGTTTTGATCCGGTTGACCACAAAGCGGGCTTCATCCAGCTCGTTAAAGGCGCAGTAGAGAGAGATCGGCTCGCCGTCGATGCCCTCGGTCCAGAGCTTTTTGCCCAGGCGGCCATTGTTATTTTCAATCAGGGCGTTGGCGGCGCTCAGAATGTTGTTGGTGGAGCGGTAGTTCTGTTCCAGGCGAATGGTCTCTGCGCCCGGGAAATCTTTGAGGAAGCGCTGGATATTCTCGACCTGCGCGCCGCGCCAGCCGTAGATCGACTGGTCATCGTCGCCGACGATCATCACTTTGCTGGAGTCGCCCGCCAGCAGGCGGATCCACGCGTACTGAATGTTGTTAGTATCCTGGAATTCGTCCACCAGGATGTTGGTAAAGCGTTCGCGATAGTGCTGCAGAATATGCGGTTTGTTCAGCCACAGCTCATGAGCGCGCAACAGCAACTCGGCAAAATCCACCAGCCCGGCGCGATCGCAGGCTTCCTGATAGGCCTGGTAGACCTTCTGCCAGGTCTGCTCAATCGGATTACCAAAGCTCTGGATATGGTGCGGACGCAGCCCTTCGTCTTTCTGGCTGTTGATGTACCACATCGCCTGACGCGGCGGCCACTGCTTCTCGTCGAGATTCATCGCCTTGATCAAGCGCTTCAGGAGACGCAGCTGATCTTCGCTGTCGAGGATCTGAAAGTCCTGCGGCAGGTTGGCGTCCAGATGGTGCGCACGCAGCAGGCGGTGCGCCAGCCCGTGGAAGGTACCCACCCACATGCCGCCCTGGCTGGTGCCCATCAGCTGGGCGATACGGTGGCGCATCTCCGCCGCCGCTTTGTTGGTGAAAGTCACCGCCATAATGGAGTATGGCGAGCAGTTCTCCACGCTCTGCAGCCAGGCGATACGGTGCACCAGCACGCGTGTCTTACCACTGCCCGCCCCTGCCAGCACCAGCATATTGGTGCGCGTCGCGGCAACCGCGTCACGCTGTTTGTCATTGAGGCTGTCGAGCAGGTAAGAAACGTCCATTGGCACCGTCACGTAGTAATCAGGAACACTGCAAAACGCCCGCTGGCGCTTCGCTTACCGGGTCTTCGACCGCAAAACCCTGGTAATTTATACAATATTACTGGTGATTATATCAGCGTGGTGAGGGATGCCAACCGTGAAATTTCCAGGTGCGGCAGCAGACGGCTGTCCAGGGTGGTCATCAGATCGGCATTTTCAGGCTTGATCCAGCAGGCCTGCATGCCGCAGCGGATCGCCCCTGCAACATCGGTGGTCAGGTCATCGCCCACGTGAAGAATATTCCCCAACGGCAGGTCGAGCTTCTCCGCCGCCAGATGGTACATATCGTTAAACGGCTTCGAGCGCCCATGCGGGCCTGCGCGCAGCACAAACTGGAAGTAGTCGCCAAGGCCGAACAGTTCCGGCTGGGCATTGCCGTTGGTGATAGCCACCAGCGGCCACTTTTCGGCAAGCGCAGCCAGCGTGTCGTGCGACTCCTGTGGGACGTCGATACGGCTGCGCCATGTCGCGAAGTGCGCCATCGAGGCTTCTGCGCCAAGCGCGGCCTCGGCAGCGGTCAGACCCGCGTTGAGCATAGCCAGCTCAACGGCCCGACGGCGCCATTCCGTCACATCGTGATAGATTTCCGGTTCGGTCTGCCGTAACGCCTGGCGCAGACGGTGGAACTCTTTGTTTTCCAGCGTTTTTAACGCCGGATGGTAGTTTTGCACAAACGCCAGCGCTTCCTGCTCGGTACGCAGGATCACCTGGCGGTTGTCGTAAAGGGTGTCATCAAGGTCAAACGTCAGGGCAGAGATTTGGCCTAATGGACGATAAAAACGCATTATTTCCCCCGTTTGGCGCGTGGATGCGCCGCGTCGTACACCGAGGCAAGGTGTTGAAAATCGAGATGGGTATAGATTTGGGTGGTGGACAAATTGGCGTGGCCCAGCAGCTCCTGGACGCCACGCAGGTCACCGCTGGACTCCAGCATGTGGGTGGCGAACGAATGGCGCAATTTATGGGGATGAACATGGCTGTTCAGCCCCTGCTTAATCCCCCACTCGGCAAACCGTTTTTGCACGTTACGCGCCGAGATGCGCTTGCCCAGCTTCGAGAGGAACAGCGCATCGTCTTCGGTACCGAACAGGCCGCGCAGATCGAGCCAGTGCTCAATCCACACCACGGCATTGCGGCCAATGGGCAAGCGCCGCTCTTTGCTGCCTTTGCCCATCACCCACACTTCCCCGGTATCCAGATCGAGATGTTTGATATCCAGGTTAACCAGCTCGGAAAGACGCAGGCCGGCGCCGTACATCACCTCAAGCATGGCGCGGTCACGCACCGCCAGCGGATCGTTGAGATCGATATCCAGCAGGCGGTTAACGTCATCCACGTCGATATTTTTGGGCAGATGGCGCGGCGCTTTCGGGGCGGCGATCCCTTTGGCCGGATTGGCGCTGAGTTCGCCCTGGCTGACCAGCCAGTCAAAGAAGCTGCGCAGTGCCGAGAGCCGAAGCGCAAGGCTGGCCGGGCCTAGCCCTTTACGACGGCTGCGAACGGCAAACGTGCGCACCGTGGCGGCATCACATTGTTGCCAGCTCGTCAGGCCGATTTCATCGGCTAACTGCATGATGGCATCAAGCTGACGCTGATAGTTCAACAGGGTGATCGGGCTGAGCTGGCGCTCAACGCCCAGATAGCGCAGAAAACGGGTAACGGCAGGTGCCAGCTGAGCGTCCGTCATACGCGTTCAATCCAGCGCTCCAGCAGCTCGGGCAGCATCTGCGCAATCTCCTGCAGCAGTTGTGTGCCTTGTCCCTGCTGGTAATGATGCGGATCGCGGCTGGTAAACAGCATCACACCAAGCTCGCCGTCGCGCCCCATCAGGGACATGGCTACCGACCCGATAGCTTTGGCCTCTGGCAGCACCACCAGGAGCTCAGGACCATTCAGCTGCCCAAGATAGTGGTTCGCTTGTCCCATACGCTGAATGCGCAGCGGCTCAAACGCCTGACGCGACAGGGCCAGATGGGTAAAACGTGAGGGCGCGCCAATGCGCCAGCGGTCCGGGAAGAGGCGTATCGTGGCGCCCGCCAGCCCCAGATCCCGCGCCCAGCGATGCAAACGAAGAAGAAATTCGTCCAGGCTGCTGGCCGACGCCAGTCGGGATTGCAGGTGCAGGAGGCGATAGAACAGCCCTTCATTACTGCTCGCCTGCTCCATCAGCAGGGAGATGTTCTCTTCAAGATGGTTAATATGGTTGCGCGCGCGCGCCATATGCCACTCAACCAGCGAGACCGTACCGCGGACCGGGTGCGGGACGCGCATCTCTTCAACGACACGCGCATTGCGAATAAAGAAATCAGGATGGCGCAGCAGGTAATCAACAACCGCCCGGTCGTCCATTGCCGTCAGCGTCTCCTGCAGTTCTTCTCCTGGTTGTTTCATAGATGGATAAACCCGTCATAAACTTGTGTCGCCGGGCCGGTCATATAGAGCGGCTGGCCCGGGCCTTTCCAGGCGATATCAAGACGCCCGCCTGGTAAATCCACGCGAACCTCTGGTGCCAGTAAACCCTGCGTAATCCCCACCGCGACGGCCGCACAGGCACCGCTGCCGCACGCCTGCGTCTCGCCTGCGCCACGTTCAAAAACGCGCAGACGAATGTGTTCGCGGGTGAGAACCTGCATAAACCCAATGTTGGCGCGCTCAGGGAAACGCTCATGGCTCTCCAGCACCGGGCCAAGGGTTTCGACGGGCGCCGTCGCCACGTCATCAACCTGGATCACGCAGTGCGGGTTCCCCATGGAGACCACGCCGCACAAGACTGTCTGTTCCGCCGCGCGCATGATATAGGTCTTTTCCGCTTTGTTGGCGCGGAACGGCACCTGCGAGGGTTCGAAGTTTGGCTCGCCCATATTCACCCGCACCAGCTCGTCGTCGGTCACGCTCAGTACCATCCGTCCGTTGGCGGTGCTGACGCGAATATCGCGCTTGTTAGTGAGCCCCTTCAGACGGACGAAACGGGCAAAACAGCGCGCGCCGTTGCCGCACTGGGAGACTTCGCTGCCGTCGGCATTAAAGATACGGTAGTGAAAATCGAGATCCGGATCGTAGGGCGGCTCAACCACCAGCAGCTGATCAAACCCCACCCCCAGGTGCCGATCGGCCAGACGGCGGATCAGCTCAGGGGAAAAGAAGACATTCTGCGTTACCGCGTCGACGACCATAAAGTCATTGCCAAGGCCATGCATCTTAGAAAACTGCATTATTTACTCCATTGCGCGGACAGGAGCGCTTGTCAGTAATTGGCCTGGCTTGGACCGTTGTTATCGCCACGATCGTTACGATCCGGCATAGTGGTTTGCACTGGGCTTTCCACTTTTTTGGTCGGTGGCGGCGCGGTTTCATCTGCTGGCGGGAAATAGAGCGGCCCTTTCAGACCACATCCGGTCAGACTAAACAGCGTAAGGAGAACGGCAAGCGTTCGAAAAACGTTTTTCATTATCATGTTGCCTGTAAGTTCAAATCTGTTTTCTATCATCGCAGGAGAAGGCACAAAAGCAAGAGTTTGCCGCTAACCTGCAACCGGAATTATTTAGCGTTATACTGCCGCCATCACGAAAAACAGGAACAGAACCATGAATGACAGTGAATTCCATCGCCTTGCCGATAACCTGTGGCAAACCATCGAAGAACGCCTGGATGACTGGGATGGCGACAGCGACATCGATTGTGAAATCAATGGCGGCGTGCTGACCATCAGCTTCGAAAACGGCAGCAAAATCATTATTAACCGCCAGGAGCCGCTTCACCAGGTGTGGCTCGCCACCAAACAGGGCGGCTACCACTTCGACCTGAAAGGCGACGAGTGGATTTGCGATCGCAGCGGTGAGTCCTTCTGGAATCTGCTTGAGCAGGCAGCAACGCAGCAGTCGGGTGAAGAGGTGAGCTTCCGCTAAGGCTGTTTTGCCGGATGGCGCTTCGCTTATCCGGCCTACGGGTTCGTGCCTTTGTAGGCCCGGTAAGCGTAGCGCCACCGGGCAATGGCCGTCAGGAGAAATACTGCTGCAACAGCGGGGTGCTGGCGTCCTGTCTGTCAGGGACGACCGGGGTAATCGCCTGGGTGCGGAACGGGATCACCTGCGCACGGCCATCCACCTTCACAATCTGATAGAACTGCGGCAGGTTAAAGTTGATAAAACTTGAGCCGTAGGTGAAGCGGTCATGGGAAGAGGAGTAGAAGCGGCTGACGTCGCGCACCAGCTCCTCTTTGCTGCCTTCACAGTGGTGATACACCTCGGCGCGGTTGGTTTCGTCGAGGATGTAGATATTGAACCCGGCATCCTCCCCCGTCTCTTCAAAGAAGAACTGAATAATCCCTTCACTGGCGAAGCCGTCCACCACCTGCGGCAGTTTAACGTGGTTGGTCTCAACCTGTACCGACAGACCGTGCAGCTTGTTATGCGAAATGGCGCCGTAAAACTCGATAGCGTTTTCCAGCTTCTGCACCGAGACGTTCAGACGTTCAAAGAAGAGGCCCCAGGTCTGGCCGGAGACGCGCAGCGCTTTAAAGCGCCCGGTTTCCTGACGGGTACTGGAGAGGCGCAGATCGATACATTCAGAGACCAGCTGCTGTACGCGGGTACGGATCAGGCCGCGCAGATGCTGGCTGTAACAGAAGACCTCGACGCTGTCCGGCGGCGCAGCATCCTGGTGCATTTTGCCGAGAATCGTTTTCAGCGCTTCGATCATCGCCTGCTCGCCGTTGAAGTGCAGGGTACGCACTTCGTTCCACGAGTTGCGGTAGAGCAGATCGACGCTGCCCACCAGGCAGTTTTGCTGCTCGCCAAAGCTGAAGACGTCCAGCTTGCGGAAATCGAAATGGACCACCTGATTGCGGAAGGCCGCCGTCGGGTCATATTCCAGGTTGACGATAATTGCCAGATGGCGAATTTCGCACGGGCTGTAGAGCGCTTTCGGCGTCGGCGCAGGCAGACGCAGCGGGAAGTGGTGCGACACATCCGCCACCATCTCCTGCAGTTTAGCCAGATCGACAATCTCGTTACCTTTAATAAACAGGCGGGTACGTGACGTCAGCAGGCCGTTAAACCAGGCCCACGCCACCAGCTTGTTCAGGTAACGGTTATATTCCAGCGGCTGATGGCTGATGATCGAATCCATGCTTGGGGCACGGTTGTAGAGATACCAGCCGGTACGGTTCGCACGACCCGGTGGAACATAGATAAAGGTCAGGTTCGGTTCAGACAGGTCCGGCGAAATCTGTGGGTTCACCAGCGTCACTTTACCCGGCAGCGCTTCAAACGCCGCGTACAGCTTACGGGTCAGCACCCCGATGTCCTGCGGGCTGGCGGAAACGCTGAGGTTGTTACGACGGGCAAAGCGGATCAGGTTACGGTAGCTCTGCATCATCGCATCGAGCAGTTCGTTGTGCGCTTCACGCACCTGATCGATCTTCCAGTTGGCGCGGTTATCCAGCATCGACAGGCGCTCTTCGTCCCATCCCCACTCTTTGACTAACTGACTGACCACTTCACGACGCCAGCCAACGCAGGCGCGCTCGCGACTGAGCTTCTCACAGACTTTGAGATAGAAACATCGACGGACCAGGTCGAGACGGGTCGGATCGTCGATGGCTTTCAGGTATTCGGTGACGCGCTCGAGCATCATGCAGTAGGCATCAAGACCGAAAGAGACGATCTCGCCGTCATGCAGACGCTGTTTAATGTCTTTCGCCAGCAGGCGCGGGGTCGGATATTCCCAGGAATAGGCTTCGAGCAGCAGCGTTTTCAGCACCGCTTTGTACGGGGAATCGATACTTTTATAGAGCTGCCACAGGCTGGCGCCGAAGTACTCTTCCGCAGAGAGCGAGCTCAGGCCGCCCAGATCCAGCCACTCGTTTGGCGTCAGGACCCCCTGGGCATAGAGCTTCATGACGTAGTCGTCGTAATGCTCTTCTTCGTCGCACGGCACCATACTCCACAGGATACGCTTCCCGGCCAGGCGCACGGCGGTACGGTAAAACTCATCCAGCAATAAGATGTGCTGGGTCGAGCCGCAGTCTTCGCCTCCCAGACTGCCGCTTTCATTATGGCGGAAACGGTTTTCATCAATCAGGAAGAAGCTGACTTCCACGCCGAGCGATGCCGCCCAGCTCTCCAGCAGGCTGCATTTACGCTGCAGCAGTTGACGTTCTTCATTATCAAGCCAGGATTGATGACAGACCCAGATATCGAGATCCGACGAGCAGCTCTGCCCTACCGAAGAGGTGCTGCCCATGGTGTAGACGCCGGTGATAGGCAGTTCGCCTTTTGGCGACTCCTGCGCTGGCATACCGCGATAGAGTTCCAGCTCTTTCAGATAGTGCTGTTGGGTTTCATCAGGCGTGAAAAGGCAGATGCCTTTGGGAACGTTACCATCAAGGTAACCCGGCATCAGCGGATGGTGATAATGCAACAATGTCGGCAGTAGACTGTAAACCTGCTGGAAAGCAGGTCCCATGGCAGCAAGCGCGCGATCGACGCGCAGTTGATTGATGGCATCCAGTCGCTGTTTCAGAGTCTCAATATAGAGGTACAAGACGTATCGCCTGATGTTCAGAAAGCGCTCACCTTCAGCAAGACCGAGGATTACGCATTCACAGTATTTCGAAAGTAGCCGTCGCCCTTTTTCGCCCTTATCTTTATGGTCTCGGAGACGAAAAAATGGTCTAAAACGTGATCAATTTAACACCTTGCCGTTTGACCGTAAAGAAAGATGCGCTACATACAAGTGTAGCACCGTTCTGTACGTGTAAATTCCTGAATACGGCAGCAGGCAACCTGTATCGCAGCCCTGTCCTGAACCCCTTCTACGTCCGTAAACCTGACAGTCCTGAGACAACAATGTTAGGATGGTCAGCAGACGATTAAGACGGTAACAAGCATGTTAGACAATGTTTTAAGAATTGCCACACGCCAAAGCCCCCTTGCGCTCTGGCAGGCACATTATGTTAAGCAGCGCCTTGAGGCCTGCCATGCAGGTTTGCGTGTAGAGCTGGTACCAATGGTGACACGCGGTGATGTCATCCTTGATACACCGCTGGCGAAAGTGGGCGGGAAAGGCCTGTTCGTAAAAGAGCTTGAACTGGCACTGCTTGAAGGTCGCGCCGATATCGCGGTTCACTCCATGAAGGACGTCCCGGTTGATTTCCCTGAGGGGCTGGGTCTGGTCACGATTTGCGAGCGGGAAGATCCACGCGATGCCTTTGTCTCAAATCACTACGACTCCCTGGATGCTCTGCCACAAGGGAGCATCGTTGGCACGTCAAGTTTACGCCGCCAGTGCCAGCTGGCCGAGTATCGCCCGGATCTCATCATCCGCTCCCTGCGCGGTAACGTTGGTACCCGCCTGAGCAAGCTGGACAACGGTGAATATGACGCCATTATTCTGGCGGTGGCTGGCCTGAAACGACTGGGACTGGAGTCGCGTATCAAGGCGGCGCTCTCCCCGGAACAGTCGCTGCCGGCCGTGGGCCAGGGCGCGGTGGGCATTGAGTGCCGACTCGACGATACTCGTACCCATGCGCTGCTGGCGCCGCTCAATCACGACGAGACCGCAATCCGCGTGCAGGCGGAGCGCGCTATGAATACCCGCCTGGAAGGGGGATGTCAGGTGCCGATTGGCAGCTATGCTGAATTAACAGATGGCGAACTGTGGCTGCGCGCGCTGGTTGGCGCGCCGGACGGTTCGCAGATGGTGCGCGGTGAACGACGCGGCAAACCGCAGGACGCCGAACAGCTGGGTATTTCGCTGGCGGAAGAGCTACTGGACAATGGCGCCCGTGAAATTCTCGCGGATGTCTATAATGGAGAACCCCCGGCATGAGTATTCTCGTCACCCGCCCTTCTCCCGCAGGAGATCAGTTAGTGAGCCGTCTGCGCGCACTGGGGCAGGTGGCGTGGAGCTTTCCGCTGATTGAGTTCACCCCGGGCCGGGAACTTCCCCTGCTCGCGGGCCATCTTGCCGCGCTGCGGGCCGATGACATGCTGTTTGCCCTGTCACAACATGCCGTGACATTTGCCCACGCCCGGCTGCAGCAGGAGGGCCAGCGCTGGCCGGATGCGCCGTGCTATTTCGCTATCGGCAGAACCACCGCCCTGGCGCTGCACACCGAAAGTGGCAAGCATGTTCGCTACCCGCTGGATCGGGAAACCAGCGAAGTGTTGCTACAATTACCTGAATTACAAACCGTTGTGGGAAAGCGCATTCTGATTTTGCGCGGCAACGGTGGGCGGGAACTGCTGGGCGACACGCTGCGTGAGCGTGGAGCAGAAGTGACATTTTGCGAATGTTATCAACGTTGTAATAAATACTATGACGGTGCAGAAGAGGCGATGCGCTGGCAGTCGCGCGGCGTCACTACCCTTGTGGTGACCAGCGGCGAAATGTTGCAACACCTCTGGTCGCTGATCCCACAATGGTATCGTGAAAACTGGTTACTCCGCTGTCGGCTTCTGGTCGTCAGTGAGCGTCTGGCGAACCTCGCCCGGGAACTGGGCTGGCAAGATATTCGGATCGCTGATAACGCCGACAACGATGCGCTGCTGCGCGCATTACAATAACTCTCATAATGGGAAGCCATAATGACGGAACAAGAAAAATCCTCCGCCGTGGTTGAAGAGACCAGGGAGACTGTGGACACCACGCCACAGCCAGAAACGACAGAGAAAAAGCATGGCAGCAATAAAACCAGTCTGGCGTTAAGCGCGATTGCTATCGCCATTGCGCTGGCCGCTGGCGTCGGTCTGTATGGGCTGGTGAAAAAACAAGCTACCAATCAGGTTGCCACGAACGACGAACTGGTGACGCAAATTACCGCCTTACAACAGGCGCAGCAGTCGCAAAAAGCCGAGCTGGATGGGGTAATTAAACAGCAGGCCGATCAGCTGGCCGCCGCCACCCGTAAGCAGGACGAGCTGACCAAACAGCTGGATGAAATGCAGCAAAAAGTGGCGGCCATTTCCGGTACCGATGCCAAAACCTGGCTGCTGGCGCAGGCTGATTTCCTGGTCAAACTGGCCGGGCGCAAGCTGTGGAGCGATCAGGATGTCACCACCGCTGCCGCGCTGCTGAAAAGCGCCGATGCCAGCCTGGGCGATATGAACGACCCAAGCCTGATCACTGCCCGCCGGGCACTCACTGCGGATATCGCCAGCCTGTCGACCGTTTCCCAGGTGGACTACGACGGCATCATCCTGAAAGTGAATCAGCTGTCGAACCAGATCGATAACCTGCGTCTGGCAGATAATAATGACGACGACTCCCCGATGGATTCCGACAGCAGCGAACTCTCCAGCTCCTTGAGCGAGTGGCGTATCAACCTGCAAAAAAGCTGGCAGAACTTTATGGACAGCTTTATCACCGTTCGCCGCCGCGATGAGACCGCCGTACCGCTGCTCGCGCCGAATCAGGACGTCTACCTGCGCGAGAACCTGCGTTCACGTTTGCTGGTGGCCGCGCAGGCTGTGCCTCGTCATCAGGAAGAGACCTACAAACAGGCGCTGGATAACGTCTCCACCTGGGTACGCGCTTACTACGATACCGACGATGCCACCACTACCGCCTTCCTCGAAGAGGTGGACAAGCTGAGTCAACAGAACATCACCATGAACGTACCGGATAAGCTGGAGAGCCAGCCGATTCTGGAGAAGCTGATGCAGACGCGCGTGCGTAACCTGCTGGCACAGCCGGGCGAAGCGGCGGAGCAGTCTCCTGCTCCAGCCCCTGCTCCCGCCCCTGACAGCGCACCGCAAGGAGAGTAATTATGTTAAAAGTTTTATTACTCTTCGCACTGCTGCTCGCCGGGATCGTGCTGGGTCCTATGCTGGCGGGTCATCAGGGCTACGTGCTGATCCAGACCGATAACTACAATATCGAAACCAGCGTCACCGGGCTGGTGATCATTTTGATCCTGGTAATGGTGGCGTTTCTGGCGATCGAGTGGATCCTGCGCCGCATCTTCCGTACCGGGGCCCATACCCGCAGCTGGTTTGTCGGCCGCAAGCGCCGCCGTGCCCGCAAGCAGACCGAACAGGCCCTGCTGAAGCTGGCCGAAGGCGACTATCAGCAGGTTGAGAAGCTGATGTCGAAGAATGCCGATCATGCTGAACAGCCGGTGGTCAACTATCTGCTGGCGGCGGAAGCCGCACAGCAGCGCGGCGACGAAGCACGCGCCAATCAGCATCTGGAGCGCGCCGCCGAGTTGGCTGAAAACGATCCGATCCCGGTGGAGATCACCCGTGTGCGCCTGCAGCTGGCGCGTAACGAAAACCATGCCGCCCGTCACGGCGTCGATCGTCTGCTGGAGATTGCGCCGCGTCATCCGGAGGTGCTGCGTCTGGCTGAGCAGGCCTATATCCGCACCGGCGCCTGGGGTTCGCTGCTGGACATCATCCCGTCGATGGCAAAAGCCGACGTCGGCGACGAAGAGCAACGCGACAGCCTGCAACGTCAGGCCTGGATCGGGCTGATGGACCAGGCGCGAGCCGATCAGGGCAGCGATGGCCTGAAAGCCTGGTGGAAAAATCAGAGCCGCAAAACGCGCCAGCAGGTGCCCCTGCAGGTGGCGATGGCGGAACACCTGATTGAGTGTGACGATCACGATACCGCCCAGAGCATCATCCTTGATGGCCTGAAACGCCAGTATGACGATCGGCTGGTAATGGTGATCCCGCGCCTGAAAACCAATAATCCGGAGCAGATCGAGAAAATGCTCCGCCAGCAGATCAAAACCGTGGGTGACCGCCCTCTGCTGTGGAGCACTCTGGGACAGTCGCTGGCCAGACATGGCGAATGGAAAGAGGCCAGCCTCGCCTTCCGCGCCGCGTTAAAACAGCGCCCGGATGCGTTCGATTATGCCTGGCTGGCGGATACGCTGGATAAACTGCATCTGCCGGAAGAGGCTGCCGAAATGCGCCGCGACGGTCTGTTGCTGACGTTGCAGAATAATCCCCCGCAGCAATAATTGCACAGGAGGCCTGACGGCCTCCTTTTTTATTTGCTACATTCTTTGCATCTTCTTCAGAGACCCATCTCCGCCAATGTAACGATCTCCTTTCATTGAACATTTTTTCTGTACACGCCTTTTACGGCGTGGATTAAATCGTTTTTGAAAGGATCGTTTCATGAACACGCTTTTGTATGCGCTTTTTTGCGCGCTCCGCAGCCACCGTTGGCTGCGCCTGCTGGCCTGCCCTTTTCTGTTTACCTCTGTGGGAAATGGCTTAACCCAGGTGATGGTCTTTGGTCTGCTGCTGGAGTGGCAGGCACCCGCCTCTTTACTGACCCTGGCATATCTGTTTGCCCTGCTACCGGGATTTCTGGGCAGCCTCGTCGGGGAGAAGTTCTGTATGCGTTTTTCACCCATCGGCCTGCTGCTCCTGACCGAGTGGCTGGGCCTGCTCGCCCTGCTTTTTCCTCTGCTGGGCATTCAGTTTCACAGCATGATGGCGCTGCTGGCGGTGCAGTCCACCGAGGCCTTTCTGACGGGCATGAGCTGGCCCGCGCTGGCCCTGCTGTTCCGACGAGGATTGTCCGAAGCCGAGCTGCCTGCGGCGACCTGCCTGGAGACGATGATTTTTGCTTCGCAGGTGCTACTGGGTACCGGGCTGGGTATTGTGCTGTTTCATCATCTACCCGCGCTGGCACTGCTGGGGATCGACGCGCTCACCTTTGCGGGCTCCTTGCTGATGCTGCGCCTCACCGGCAGCGCGTTGCCTTCTCTGGCGCCTGAGCAGGCAGCAGAAACCGAAAGACCGGTGGCGATGCGCTGGCAGGCACTGGGAGCGCAGCAAAAACGCAGCCTGTTGCTGCTTCCTGCCCTCGCCGCCGTGGGTTCACCCGCTATGGCGCTGCTGCCTGCACTGGCGCAGCAGATCGAGCCGAATGATGCTGCCGGGCTGGCCCTGCCTCTGCTTTTTGCCCGCAGCATGGGGCAGCTGTGCGGCCCGCTGCTGTTGAAAAGAGAGAGCCTGCCCCGCTACGCCGGGCAAAACCGCCTCCTGCTGACCTGCCTCGGCCTCTTTTTACTTGCCTACGGGACGATCCCGCTGCTATCGGGGATGCAAGCGCTGGGAGCCGTGTTTGTCGCTCATCTCGCCTCGAACGTCGTTTTTGCGGTGGGCACTTTTAGCCTGTTAAGCAGCTTTCAGGCTGACCTGATCTCCTCGGCCAGCGGCAGGGTCTGGCGATGGCAAACCGCCAGCGCATCGCTCTTTACCGGCCTCACGGCACTGGTTGCTGACGTGCTGGGGCCGTTGCAGGCGCTGTATGGCGTTTCGGGCTGTGCCCTGCTGATGGTGGTGGGGATCCTGACGCGCTACTGCAGATAAGGCATAAAAAAACGCCTGCTAAAAAGCAGGCGTTAAACAGGTCTGTTCGACAACTTGTGGTGCTTCACTCAACGTTGTGTCCATGGTGTTTGATGAGGCCGAAGCGACATCTGTCAGTGGACGATAAGCACCGTAAATGGCTCTGCGTCATTCCGGAGTTTATGAGGCACTAAGGCGAACATAAGAGGTGGAATGAGCATCTACACGTATATTATTGCATGCAATGTGCCAATGTTGCATCACGAAGTTGTATGGATCTCAACTTTTTAAGATAAAAGGAAATTATCCCTTTCAGCCAGGAAACAGGCAGCAGATTGGGCCGAAAACCAGGCCAAAGTGTCTCCAGGAAGAGACAGGCTGATGAGTGAAGCAATATATTGATTTACTTCAATAGGTTATATGTCACTTATTCACGACAGGCCAGGATATCGCTGTCGGCAATAAACAACAGGGGCAGGAAAAAAAGAAAACAAAAAACCCCGCCGAAGCGGGGTTCAAAATTGGTCGGCGAGAGAGGATTCGAACCTCCGACCCACTGGTCCCAAACCAGTTGCGCTACCAAGCTGCGCTACTCGCCGTTGTACTGCTTTTTGAATTTTTAGTTCAATTCATTAAAAGTCGTGGTGCGAGGGGGGGGACTCGAACCCCCACATCCTAAGGACACTAACACCTGAAGCTAGCGCGTCTACCAATTCCGCCACCTTCGCATTTCACAACTCTTTAAATAATGGGGTGGCTAATGGGATTCGAACCCACGACAACTGGAATCACAATCCAGGGCTCTACCAACTGAGCTATAGCCACCACTACTTGATTCTTTACTCTTTCACGCGGTTCTGCCTACTTAACAGACCACCGCAGCTCCAGCACCGGGTGAATGGTGCGCCCGACAGGATTCGAACCTGAGACCTCTGCCTCCGGAGGGCAGCGCTCTATCCAGCTGAGCTACGGGCGCTTAGCGCCGTTGCGGGGCTGGATATTACGGAGGTCTCGCTCTGCTGTCTAGTGCTTTTTTAAAATAAATGCGCGTTTGATTACAGTTTGCGCACTTTGCCGCATATTACTGCGTTTTGGCCCTTTCCACGTGTCGCCCCAGGCCAAAAAGCTTGTATCCCGCGCTAACGGCCGCCAGGAATATCGCCCCGACATACAGCGACATGCGGGTGTCTTCGTTGAAGTACATGCCGATCAGCACGCAGATCAGGAACGCCATCGTTAAATAGTTAGCCCACGGGAAGAGAATGGAGCGGAACGGATGGCTGGCGATCGCGTTTTTATGCGCCTGACGAAAACGCAGCTGGCTAATCAGGATCACAAACCACGGCACCATACCCGGCAGAACGCTGGCGCTGTAGACATAAACGAAGACACGCTGCGGGTTCGGGATGATGTAGTTCAGGCATGACCCCACCAGCAGAATAATAATCGAGATGGCAACGCCCACCACCGGCACTCCGGCGCGGGAGACTTTCCCCACCGCCGCCGGCAGCTGGCGGTTGTTCGCCAGCGCGTAGAGCATACGTCCGCAGCTGTACATGCCGCTGTTACAGCCGGAGAGCGCCGCCGTCAGCACCACAAAGTTGATAATCGCCGCCGCTGCGGTAATGCCGATTTTGGCAAAGGTGAGCACGAACGGGCTGCCGTTACTGCCAATCTCATTCCACGGGAAGATAGTGACGATGACAAAAATCGCGCCGACATAGAAGATGAGAATACGCCACAGTACCTTGCCCACCGCGCTGCGCAGGGTCACCTGCGGGTTTTTCGCCTCCCCGGCAGTGATCCCGATAAGCTCAACCCCCTGATAGGACGCCACCACAATGCAGAGCGCGGTCAGGAAGCCCTTCCAGCCGCCAGCAAAGAAGCCGCCGTGCTCGGTCAGGTTGCCAAACCCAATCGCCTGGCCGCCGTTACCCAGGCCGAAGAAGATCACCCCCACGCCGATGACAATCATCACGATAATGGTGGTTACTTTAATCATCGCAAACCAGAATTCGATCTCACCGTACAGACGCACGGCGGCCAGGTTCGCCAGCGCCACCAGCCCCACGGCGATAAGCGCAGGTATCCACTGCGCCATTTCCGGGAACCAGAACTGCACATAAACCCCAATGGCGGTGATCTCCGATATGCCCACAGCCATCCACATAAACCAGTACGACCAGGCCGTGAGATAGCCAAAAAACGGGCTCATATAGCGGTGCGCATAAACGGCAAACGAACCGGCGACCGGCTCAAGGAACAGCATCTCACCCATGGAGCGCATGATAAAGAAGACGAACAGCCCGGCGATGATATACGCCAGCAGGACCGACGGCCCGGCCCATTTCAGGGTGCTGGCGGAGCCCATAAACAGGCCCACGCCAATCGTCCCGCCAAGGGCGATGAGTTCGATATGACGAGCTTCCAGCCCACGCTGAAGCTCCGGTTTTTTCTCTGACATAAATCCTCGGTTGTGCTTGCGACTCTCCCGGCCTGCGCCGGTTATTGTTATAGGTACAGATGCGCTATCACAGGCTGTGCGTTATGGACCGTTTATGTTTACGGTTGATGCAAAAACAGCCTGGTACGGTAGTGACGGGGGGGAATGGTTTCTTAAATTTTGTGAAATGGCAAACGATGCGTTAAATAAATGAATATATTGTTGAGAAAAGCAGCAGATTTAAGGGGGGATCGCAGCGCGAGCAGTATATCGCGCTGCGTTTCAGATATTACAGGCGACCGGAGTAGTGCCAGCCGAGATAACGCAACAGACGGAGCTGGCGGGTGATCCGGCTCGGCTGGGATAACAGGCGATACAGCCACTCCAGCCCCAGGTTCTGCCACACTTTGGGCGCGCGCTTTACGTGGCCGGTAAAGACATCGTAAGTGCCGCCCACGCCCATATAGAGCGCATCCGGATAGACCTGACGGCAGTCGCGCATCAGGATCTCCTGGCGCGGTGAACCCATCGCGACGGTGATGATCTTCGCCCCGCTGTCACGAATGCGGGCAAACAGCGCCTGCTGATCGTCAGGGCTGAAATAGCCATCCTGGCTGCCGACGATATTTACCTGCCACTGGTCACGCAATTTCTGCTCGGTTTGCGCCAGCACCCCAGGTTTGCCGCCGACGAGGAAGACCGGCGTACCGTCTGCCCCCGCCCGCGCCATCAGCGCTTCCCAGAGATCGGCCCCCGCGACGCGAGAGATGTTCGCCCCCGGGTACTTCTTACGCACGGAGCGCACCACGCTTATCCCGTCCGCATATTTAAACTCGGCCGCCTCGATGAGGTCGCGCACCTGGGCGTTATCCTCAATGGTAAGCATTTTTTCTGCATTGATGGCCACCAGCGTGCCGGTTTTGATCCCGTCCCCGGCACAGAGATAGTCCAGCGCATGCTGCATATCACGCCAGCCGATCAGCTTCAGGCCCCGCAGGTCATACTGCGGTGCTGAGGTATTATCAGTCATTATTATCCTTACTCAGACTCGCGAAAGCGCCCTGCCGTTTGCCGGTTCGCGCTTATGCACTAACCCGGCGCTGTCGAACAGCCAGTACAGCAGCTTCGCCATCAGCAGACAGGCGCCAAAAACCACCATGAAAAAGACCACGCGGGAGACGAACGAATCCAGCCCTTCTCGCGCCAGTACGATCATATTGAAAATGGCACCGAAACAGAAACTATGCAAAATCGCTGCCTTATAGCGGTTGGTCTCCTGATTACCCAGCGTATAGAGCCAGTCGAACCATTTGATAATCAGCCCGACGGCAATCGCCCCCGGCAGGATAAACCAGCCGCCGCCCATCACCACCAGGGAACCGATCAGCGTCGGTGAGATGGCCAGTCCGGAATGGTTGTTCAGCACTTCCCAGGTAAAGTAGTTTGCCGTATTCAGCACCACGCCCGGTCTGTCCGGCCACAGCCAGGTGGGGATAAAGACATAAAAATCGCGAACAATGGGCGCCAGCCCCTGAAAATCGATTTTGTCGTAGTTTTGCAGCAGCAGGGCTAAGTTTTCCCACGGCGAGAAGGTGTCGCGGGTGAGGTATAAAAAGGTGTAAAACGCTTCGTCGCCGCTGACATCCATGCCGTAGCGCTTCAGCGCCAGCCAGAACATCCCCACAATTCCCAGCACGCCTGCCGCAGCCAGCATCCACAGCGAGATCCAGCCGCGAATAATGCCGATAAACAGGAAGATCGCGAAGGCGATAATGATGTTTGCGCGCGTGCCGCCGACAATCATATAGGTCAGCAGGCCAAAGGCCACGGTACTGACCAGAAAGAAGAGCCACGCCCGGGCACTCTGATGCAGGAAATAGATCACCAGCATCGCCGGAATGAAGAAATAGAAGAAGCGCTTGAGCGCTACCCCGGAGACTTCGCTGGAGAAGATCTGGCTGTAGGAGTGCAGTTTAAAGAGCAAAAAGCCGTTGTGCATGAAGAAGATACCGACAGTGACAAGGGCAATGCCCATCAGCATCATCCAGGTCAGATGCGTCTCAACCCGGTTCATGGTGAACAAAGGCCGTCGCGATGCGTCACTGCTGGCCGGTTTTAGCCGCGTCTTATAGGCGACGTAATAGACCCCATAGAAGCAGGTCGCCGACAGCAGCGCCTGCATGAGTATCTCCGGCGGTACGACGGCCACATCGAAGCGGAACACCAGCACGCTTGTCAGCGGAAAGCCGAAGTAAAAGGTCAGCAGAAACAGCAGCGAGAAGAAGACGTTGAAGTTAAAGCGCACCCGGCGGAATTCAAACCACGTCAGCGTGGCGATAAACAAGGCGCTCAGAAGCCAGATCACCAGCAGGCCGCTAAATTGCAACTGGCTCATGTATTCTCTCCTGAGGCGATCCGCAGCGCCTGATGCCACGGCGTAAGGTAGTTCGGACTGAAGAAGTCGATGGCGTTTTTATCCACCTGCGCAAGCTGTCGCTGGGCTTCACGCACCACCTCTTCGTTCAGGTCATCGGTGGTAAACAGCACCGGAATGTGCTGTTCAGCCATGTCCTGCCAGAACGGGTTTTCGCGATTAAGCACGCAGGGAATGCCCGCCTGAATCAACAGACAGAGCGTGCCGATCCCCTGCTGGCGCGCAAAGATGAAATAGCCCAGATCGCACTTACGCAGCAATGCCAGGTAGTCATCAAAGGCCAGCTTATCGCTGAGGATCTGCAAATTGTCCGGGCTGAATAATGCCTGTCCGCTCTGACGGACTTCATCGATGTATGCCGCGTTATTAGCAGGATAGCCCATCGGCACGATCACGTTGACCGTATCGCCAAATTGCTGATGCACCGCCTTTAATGCCGCAATATGTTCGTTACTGCGATCCCCGGAGTTACCCACCAGAATCGTCAGTTTACCCTCGCGTTTCACCTCCCGGGCTAACCCGTTCAGCGACGGGTCCATGCGGGTCGGGAAATAGAGCAGTTCACCGCGCACGTTCGGGTGCTGTTTTGCGAAATAGTTCAAATCGCCGCGGGTGGCAAAGATGCAGCCCACCCGCCCCTGCGCCATGCGCCGCAGCGGGTAGAAGAGCCGGAACTTCCAGCCCCGGGAGACTTCATACAGGTCGGCGCCCCAGATATGCCAGTTAAACTGCGCGGGCGTGATCCCACCACTCAACAAGGCCAGCCACAGGCCAGTATTAAACTGCCCGTGAAAAAAGAAACGCTGCTGGCGGTTAGCTTTGGCTTTGGCGATCACCGCTTTCGCAAGCGTAGCTTTGTCCGGCCAGAAGGTCAGCTGCAGTGCCGGGAAGGCGGCGCTGAGGTCGGTGTCCTTACCCACCACCATAAATTCCCGTGCCAGCGCGCTGCCGGGAGCCAGTTCATCGTTAAAGAACCGCAGTACGGTCTGGTTATGGTGTGGGATATCCGATCCCAGGACGTGAATCAGTGCAGTCATGCGCGTTTATGCCAAAGTAAAAAGACGCCGCAACAGGCAGCAAAATAGACAATATAGGTGGCCATATAGGCCTGAGCCGCTCCCAGCGCGCCGTGCGCGGGGATCAGCCAGTGAGAGAATGCCGTCAGCAACGCAAACTGGCTGATTTCCGCCAGAATGTAGAGCCGCAGCGACGCCTTAGCAATCACCAGATAGCCAAAGACGTAAGCGCCTACTTTCAGTACGTCCCCCACCAGCTGCCAGGCGAACAGGTCGCGCATCGCGGTAAATTTGGCGGAAAACAGCAGCCAGATGGCGACATCGCGCAGCAGCCAGACGGTAAAGCTGGCAACAGCCACCGCCGGTAAGACGAAGCGCAGCGAACGGAGGATCTCGCGGGTGATCTCCTGCCGGGCAGTGAGCCGTGAGAGCGTAGGCAGCAGGTAGACGCTAAAGGAGGCGGTAATAAACTGCAGGTAGGCATCCGAGATACTGCTGACCCCCTGCCAGATCCCCACCTCATCCCAGCTGTAATGCGCCGCCAGCAGGTTTCGCATCATCACGTAGGCCACCGGCAGGGTGACGGAGGTAATGAGCGCCATCAGGGTAAATTTGCCCAGCTGTCCCGCAAGGAGCTTGTCCCATTTCGGCTTGAGATAGTGCAGCGGAACAGTGCTTCTGCGCATCAGCATTATCGCCGCCGGGATCACCACCAGCGCTGGGACCAGTGCCAGCCCCAGCAGCGCGCCTTCGTAGCCGCCGAGGCGATAGCAGACGTAATAGGCGATCACGCCAATCACGCTGCCGACGATCAGCGCCAACGCATTGCCGGCGGCATCGCGGAAGCCCTTCATCAGTGCCAGCAGCAGGTTAGCCCAGGCGATGCCCATTTGCACCAGCGCCACCAGCCGTACCAGGCCCTGATAGCCGGTGTGACCAAACAGCCCCTGACTGATGGGTGCGGCCGCCAGTAAAAAGATGACCGCCAGCAGGGTGGAAAAGCCCAGCACCATCGCCGATGAGGTGCCCACCACCGTGCGCAGCTGCGCCGCATCATCATGATACTGCGCGATGTACTTGGTCACGCCGTTGAAGATCCCCGCCCCGGCCAGTACACCGAGGACGGTGACCAGCTGACGGAAGTTACCCGCCTGCCCGACGCCCGCCGGGCCAAAAGAGACGGCCAGCAATTTGACGACCAGCAGTCCCGCGCCGATCTTGACGAGTGTGGACGCGGCGGTCCACACCGATGCTTTTGCCAGAGACATATCAGCCGAAATAACTCAGCAGGGTATTGATCACCGTGCGCTGGTTGACCGCAGCGAGGTTGTAGAACAGCGGTAAGCGGAGTAACCGCTCACTTTCTTTGGTGGTAAAGCGATCCTCACCCGCGAACTGACCAAAGGCTTCCCCTGCCGGACTGGAGTGGAGCGGAATGTAGTGGAACACCGCCAGGATTTCGGCCTCTTTCAGATACGCGATAAGCGCGCTGCGATCGTCGTTATCCCGCAGCTTGATATAGAACATATGCGCGTTATGCACGCAGTCTGCCGGAATGGTCGGCAGCTCGATACGGCCTTTACGCGCCAGCGGGGCCAGCGCATCGTAATAAGTCTGCCACAGCGCCAGACGCTGCTGGTTGATGCGATCGGCCGCCTCCAGCTGGGCCCACAGGTACGCCGCTTGCAGATCCGCCATCAGATAGCTGGAGCCGATATCGCGCCAGGTGTACTTATCCACCTGCCCGCGGAAGAACTGGCTGCGATTAGTCCCTTTCTCGCGGATGATCTCCGCACGCTCCACCAGGGCGCGATCGTTAATCAACGTCGCGCCGCCTTCACCGCCAGCGGTGTAGTTTTTGGTTTCGTGGAAGCTAAAGCAGCCGATGTGCCCGATGGTGCCCAAGGCGCGGCCCTTGTAGGTGGACATTACTCCCTGTGCGGCATCTTCCACCACGTACAGGTTATGCTTTTTGGCAATCGCCATGATGGTGTCCATCTCGCACGCCACCCCGGCATAGTGTACCGGCACGATGGCGCGGGTCTTGTCAGTGATCGCCGCTTCAATCAGCGTCTCGTCGATGTTCATGGTATCCGGGCGGATATCGACAAAGACGATTTTCGCCCCGCGCAGCACGAAAGCGTTGGCGGTGGAGACAAAGGTGTAGCTCGGGATGATCACTTCATCGCCAGGACCAATGTCCAGCAACAGGGCGGCCATCTCCAGCGAGGCGGTGCAGGAGGGGGTCAGCAGGACCTTCGCGCTCTGAAAGCGCTGCTCCATCCACTGCTGGCAACGGCGCGTATAGCCGCCATCGCCGCAAAGTTTGCCGCTGCCCATTGCAGACTGCATGTAATCGAGTTCGGTGCCCACCACGGGAGGCGCATTAAATGGGATCATCTTGTCACCTGTATAGCCAGTAAGCGGTCGTTTCGATGTTGCCGCCGCTTGCGATATAACGTTTAAGCGCGGCGGTGTTGCCCATCTGGGTCGCCACCCGCAAAGTAGAATTCTGCTGTTGCTGCGCCCAGTGCAGCGCCGCCTGCATTAACTTCTCGCCCATGCCGCGCCCGGCCAGCAGACCGATACGCGCCTCGTTGTCGCTGAGCTTGCGCAGGGAGACAAAGCCCTGGATGGTGCCATCCGATGCACGGAACACCAGGCAGAGATGGTCGAAGGTGCCTTTTACCGCATTTTCGATCCATCGGGCATAGAAGCGACCGCTGTCGTCAGGGGCGTACCACGGCGCACGAAAGCGGCTCTGCGCAAAGGCCTGAGCAGCCAGCTGGCGCAGCGCCGGGATATCCTGCTCCGTCGCAGGTTCCGCGCCAGGGCAAGCGTGTTGCGTCACGGTAATGGCGAGATCGGCTTCGCCTTCCACCAGCCTGAAGCCCTGCGCCTGCAACGCGTCCAGCCAGTCGGCACGGGTGGCCGGAACTTTGGCCTGCAGCCGCTGCCAGGCGTCCAGCTCAGATGCCTCCAGCAGCGGAGCATCATCAGAGAGGCGCACAAGCGCCGTGGGAAGGGCAAAAAACTCGCTTTCCCACTCCAGCGGCTGTAACGCACCGTGCAGCTGACTCAACGCCAGACCCCTTTGGTATCGACGATAAATTCCTGACGGACGGCCTCGCCCGGGATCGCTTTGAACTCGCTATGGTCCACCAGCAGCACCAGAACATCGGCGGTTGCCAGCGCCTCTTCAACGCTTGTCAGGGTGCAGTGACCGGCCAGTTTTTTCGGCAGTTCATGAATATTCGGTTCAACCACCTGCGTTTCGCCGCTGTGCCAGTCGGCAATCATCTCGGCAATTTCCATCGCTGGGCTTTCACGCAAATCGTCGATGTTCGGCTTAAAGGCGAGACCAAAACAGGCGATGGTTACTTCGTTCGCCCGCTTGCCGCTCTGCGTCAGGTAATCTGCCACCGTGGCCTTCACCTGGTTCAGTACCCAGTGCGGCTTGCTGTCGTTGACTTCGCGGGCGATACGGATAAGACGCGCCTGCTGAGGGTTCTGCGCCACGATAAACCACGGGTCGACCGCGATGCAGTGACCGCCTACGCCCGGACCGGGTTGCAGGATATTGACGCGCGGATGGCGGTTCGCCAGACGAATCAGTTCCCAGACGTTAATCCCCTGATCGGCGCAAATCAGCGACAGCTCATTGGCAAACGCAATATTCACATCGCGGAAGCTGTTTTCGGTGAGTTTGCACATCTCAGCGGTACGGGAGTTGGTCACCACGCACTCGCCTTCGAGGAAGATGTTATAGAGCTCGCTGGCGCGGGCGGAACAGACCGGGGTCATGCCGCCAATAACCCGATCGTTTTTAATCAGTTCGACCATCACCTGCCCCGGCAGCACGCGCTCCGGGCAGTAGGCGACGTTGATATCGGCCTGCTCGCCCGCCTGCTGCGGGAAAGTGAGATCCGGGCGCGCCTCAGCCAGCCACTGGGCCATTTGCTCGGTGGCACCCACCGGTGAGGTGGATTCGAGGATCACCAGCGCCCCTTTTTTCAGTACCGGGGCGATGGATTTCGCTGCCGCTTCGACATAGGCCATATCCGGCTCATGCTCGCCTTTGAACGGCGTCGGCACGGCAATCAGGTAGGCATCGGCAACCACCGGCGTGGTACTGGCCCTGAGGTATCCCCCTTCAACGGCGGTTTTTACCACCTTGTCGAGATCCGGCTCAACGATATGAATTTCACCCTTGTTGATCGTCTCAACCGCATGCTGGTTGATATCAACACCCACTACCTGTTTTTGACGGGAGGCAAATGCCGCCGCCGTGGGCAGCCCAATATAGCCAAGACCAATGACAGAAATGGTAGTAAAACTCATAGCGATACCCGATTGTGTTTAAGTGCGTACAAAATGCGGTCACAGGCCTGGCCGTCACCATACGGGTTATGGGCCCGGCTCATGGCCTGATACTCTTCATTGTTATGCAGCAGGCGCGTCACCTCTTCCACGATGGTTCGTGAATCGGTCCCTACCAGCCGCACCGTTCCCGCTTTAACCGCTTCAGGACGTTCAGTGGTTTCACGCATCACCAGCACCGGTTTCCCCAGTGAAGGCGCTTCTTCCTGAATACCGCCTGAATCCGTCAGGATCAGCCAGGCATGGTTCATCAGCCAGACGAATGGCAGATAGTCCTGCGGCTCAATAAGTATGACGTTTTTGACATGCCCCAGGATGCGGTTGACCGGCTCGCTGACGTTAGGGTTCAGATGCACCGGATAAACGATCTGAACATCTTCATTACGCGCGGCGATTTCAGCCAGCGCATGGCAGATTTGCTCGAAGCCCTGGCCAAAACTTTCCCGTCGGTGTCCGGTAACCAGAATCATCTTTTTACCGTTGGCGAGGAACGGATACTGTTCAGCCAGTTGCCCACGCAGGCTCTCGTTCGCCAGCACCCGGTCGCGCACCCAGATCAGCGCGTCGATCACCGTGTTGCCGGTGACAAAGATGTGCTGGTCGTTAACGTTTTCGCGCAGCAGGTTTTGGCGGGAGTTCTCGGTTGGCGCAAAGTGATACATCGCCAGATGCCCGGTCAGAGTCCGGTTCGCCTCTTCCGGCCACGGGGAGGAAAGATCGCCCGTACGTAAGCCAGCTTCAACATGCCCAACCGGAATACGTTGATAGAAGGCCGCCAGACTGGTGGCGATGGTGGTGGTGGTATCGCCATGCACCAGCACGACATCCGGCCTGAACGACTCCAGAATAGGTTTTAACCCTTCCAGAATACGGCAGGTAATTTCGGTTAGCCCTTGTCCCGGCTTCATAATATTGAGGTCGTAGTCGGGAACAATGGAAAAGAGTTTAAGGACCTGATCCAGCATCTCCCGATGCTGCGCGGTAACGCAAACTTTCGCCTCAAAATGAGGGTCACTTGCCAGCGCATGGACCAGAGGCGCCATCTTGATGGCTTCCGGCCTTGTACCAAAGACAGTGAGTACTTTCACATCGATTCTCTTCGATTAAGCGATGAAGGCCAGGTGCCTTCATCGTAGATGGCGTTCTTAAATTTTGCGACGACGGGTTAATGCCACGCCTGCGCCAATTAAAGCACCCACAATCCCCCACATAATCATCAGGAATGCGCGACGTGGACTATCGCGTTTTACAGGTTCTTCAGGTGTTCGCAAATAACGATAGGTCTGAAAACGTGGGTCCAGTGTCGGACCTACGTTGAGGGTGTTGAGCATGGCACGGTTCTGGTCATAATCGAGGTCAAAATCTGGCCCTACGGCCTGCAGATTTTCCAGGCGCGCCTGGAGCATAGGACGACCCAGCAGGAACATTTCAGAATCGGGCAGTTCATCGGCAGGCACGTCGGTTTCGCTGCGCGAGATATTGCTCTTTTCAGCAATCTTCAGCGCCTGATCGATGTTATGCACCCGGCGGTTAAAGATGGCTTTGGCCACCTCTTCCTGACGTTTGACCTGCGCTTTCATCTGCACGGTACGTGCCGCCCAGGCGCCTTTCAGCTCATCATTAAGATGGCTTGCCGCGCGCTGGCTGGCAAAAGCGACATACTGACGCAGCAGGTTGTTAGCATCCGGCGCCGTTTCAGCGATCAGCTTGACGCTGTCGTTGATGTTGCGCAGCGGATCGCCCGCCATAAACTGGATGTTGTTGATCAGCTCATCCAGCAGGGCGGCATCGGCTTTGCTGTTGCCGACCATTCGCTGTTTGAAATAGTCGGTCTGGTTCCAGAAATCGCGGCGCGTATCCCAGGAGGCGAGCTGCATAACAAACTCTTTGTAGGACTCGTCCATTACCGAGGACTGGTCGGTGGTCGCAGGATTCGCTTTTACATCCAGATTACGCAAAAACTGTTGCTGAGAGTAGAAGCCTCCGAGCATGTTCACTGTAGGACGGTCGGTAATCGCCGTCGCGCTCCACTCTTGTCTGGCGAAAAAGGTATAGGCCAGGGCGATAAGTGCAAAGCCCAGCGCAATGCCTGCAATCCAAAACTTGCCCGCCCATAACACGCGGAACAAGCCACGAACATCCAGCTCATTCTCAGTTACCACTGATTTTGCTCCCGCCAACGGTTGAGTCATTACAGTCCCGATTTACTTAGTTAAAGTTGGGTTGTTGCCATTATTTCTACGCATACGGCGTTTTACGCGTTTAATAAAGCGCGCCACTTTCCATGCGCGTTTAATACAGTAGCCGTACAGGAAAAATGCTAGCAAGAATAATACCAACATTACCCATTCAGGAATGAAATGTGCATATTCTGCGGCAACGCCAATCCCGGCTAACAGCGCAGCGGCCAGCGTAATTAAGACAAATGCCTGACGTGAGGTGAAGCCGGCGCGCATAATAAGATGGTGAATATGCTGGCGGTCCGGGGAGAAGGGACTCATGCCTTTACGCAGACGGCGGTACATAATTGCCACCATATCCATCAGCGGAATGGCGATGATCCACAGTGCCGTCACCGGACTGATTGGATGGGTATTACCCTGGGTGGTTTCCAGCAGGATCCAGATAACGGTAAAGCCAATCAGCGTACTTCCGGCATCACCCATAAAGACTTTGTAGCGACGCCCCAGTACACCGAGGTTAAGGCAGATATAAGGCAGAATGGCAGCGATCATCGCGAAGCACCACATCGACAGGCTGTACTGGCCGTCGAACCAGAGGATGATGCCGATAGCCGCGAAGGAGACGCTGGAGAGTCCGCCAAGCAGACCGTCAATGCCATCTACCATGTTAAAGGCGTTAATCGCCGCCCACACGGCAAATAGCGTCAGGAAGTAGCCGAATGGCCCCAGTACCATCTCCCAGGTGCCAAAAATGTAGCCAAGGCTGCTGAGATACAATTTCCCCACTACCATCATGATGACGCCGATAGCCGCCTGAACCGCGGCGCGGAATTTGACGCTGATGTCGTATCGGTCGTCCAGTGCCCCAACCAGCACCAGCACACCGGCGCAGGCCAGATAGAGTGCTGCATGAGGAATGTAATAATCCGCAATGGCGAAGGTGAAGCAGATACCCGCGTAAACAGAGATCCCACCAACCAGCGGAATCAAGCCTTGATGGCGTTTACGATAATTGGGCTTATCCACCAGTCCGACTCTCTTCGCGACCTTACGGGCGAGGAATAAAAAGCAGGTGGTGAAAAGAAAAATACTGATTAGCTCAGTCACCGCAGTGAGTAGATTCACAATGGATGCTCTCAACAAATGTTAATCCCGAAAGTATAACCTTGAAGGCTCGGCTCCAGAAGGAAAAAGCAGGCCTCGCCCAAGTCCCTTTGTTTATTTTTCAGACAATTACTTTTCTACTTTGACGAAAATTCCGATTTTCGTCCCTGGCAGAATAATTTGACATCTTACAGTTACAGCGTATAAGCCATAAAAGAAAAACGCCACGTAAAAACGTGGCGTTTCGGCGCTTTATTTATATTACGAGCGTTTCATCATATCGAAGAAATCATCGTTAGTTTTCGTCATCGCCAGCTTGTTAATGAGGAATTCCATCGCGTCGATTTCACCCATTGGATGGATAATTTTGCGCAGGATCCACATTTTCTGCAGCTCTTCCTGAGTGGTGAGCAGCTCTTCTTTACGGGTACCGGAACGGTTGTAGTCGATAGCCGGGAAGACGCGTTTTTCAGCGATTTTACGCGACAGGTGCAGTTCCATGTTGCCTGTACCTTTAAACTCTTCGTAAATCACTTCATCCATCTTCGAACCGGTGTCGATCAGCGCGGTTGCGATGATGGTCAGGCTACCGCCCTCTTCCACGTTACGCGCAGCACCGAAGAAACGCTTCGGACGATGCAGGGCGTTGGCATCCACACCACCGGTCAAGACTTTACCGGACGCCGGAACCACGGTGTTATAGGCACGTGCCAGACGGGTGATGGAGTCAAGCAGGATGATAACGTCTTTTTTATGTTCAACCAGACGCTTCGCCTTCTCGATAACCATTTCCGCAACCTGAACGTGGCGAGATGCCGGTTCGTCGAAGGTAGAGGCCACAACCTCACCTTTCACCAGACGCTGCATCTCGGTCACTTCTTCCGGACGTTCGTCAATCAGCAGTACCATCAGTACGCAGTCTGGGTGGTTGTAAGCGATGCTCTGCGCGATGTTCTGCAGCAGCATGGTTTTACCCGCTTTTGGCGGAGCGACAATCAGACCACGCTGGCCACGACCAATTGGCGAAGCCAGATCCAGAACGCGAGCGGTTAAGTCTTCGGTAGAACCGTTACCACGCTCCATGCGCAGGCGAGAGTTCGCATGCAGCGGCGTTAAGTTTTCGAACAGGATCTTATTGCGCGAGTTTTCTGGTTTGTCGTAGTTAACTTCGTTAACTTTCAACAGCGCAAAGTAGCGTTCACCCTCTTTAGGAGGACGAATCTTACCTGAAATGGTGTCACCAGTGCGGAGGTTGAAACGGCGGATTTGGCTGGGAGAAACGTAGATATCATCAGGACCGGCGAGGTAGGAGCTGTCTGCAGAGCGGAGGAAACCAAATCCGTCCTGCAATATCTCCAGCACACCGTCGCCAAAGATATCTTCGCCACTCTTTGCGTGCTGCTTCAGGATGGCAAAAATGATGTCCTGCTTGCGCATACGAGCCTGGTTTTCCAGCCCCATATTTTCGCCGAGAGTGATCAGCTCAGAAACCGGCGTATTCTTTAATTCGGTAAGATTCATAATGGTGTGGGTTCTTAAACTCGGGGTAATACTCGAACTTAATTTGTGAATGGTATGGCAGGGTCATCCATGCCTGTTAACGGCTATCAACTCATGTCTGTTCGCTGTCTGCTCACAGGGAAAGCACAGAACTGAAACGACAAGACGGATTGAGTGACAAGCCCGGAATCTATCCACTTCTCGCGCTGTTTATGTCAACAACGGGAAGTATCGGGTAAAACAAGATTCAAACAACAAGGTATGTTTAAAACGAAGTCATAGCTAACTTAGCACGACTCAAGCCGGGCGTCCAGAGATCCAAACAATTTAGAAACCCTGGACGCACAGACGAGAAGCCTTACGCCAGATTGGCGTCCAGGAACTCTTTCAGCTGACCTTTGGACAGTGCGCCCACTTTAGTCGCTGCCACTTCACCGTTCTTAAACAGCAGCAGAGTCGGGATGCCGCGGATGCCATATTTTGGCGCGGTGCCCGGGTTCTGGTCGATGTTCAGTTTAGCCACGGTCAGTTTGCCCTGATATTCGTCGGCGATCTCATCCAGAATCGGGGCGATCATTTTGCAAGGACCACACCATTCAGCCCAGAAATCGACGAGGATCAGCCCGTCAGCTTTAAGTACGTCCGTGTCAAAACTGTCGTCAGTCAGGTGAATAATTTTATCGCTCATATATAACTCCACAGGAATAAGCCTGGCGCGTTGATCTCGCATCCATCAACGACCTGTTGATGTAGCATTAACCAACTAAAGGTTGACTTTATTTCACCGGATACGCTTTCGTAAAGCAATAGTAAGCTGATATTCTACCACACTATGAGCAAAACACATTTAACAGAACAGAAGTTTTCCGACTTCGCCCTGCACCCAAAGGTGATTGAAGCCCTTGAAAATAAAGGGTTTCATAACTGCACACCCATTCAGGCTCTCGCCCTTCCGCTGACGCTGGCGGGTCGCGACGTTGCAGGGCAGGCGCAAACCGGTACCGGCAAAACGATGGCGTTTTTAACGTCAACGTTTCATTATTTACTCTCTCATCCGGCAATTGCTGACCGTAAAGTTAACCAACCGCGCGCGCTGATTATGGCACCGACGCGAGAACTGGCGGTACAGATCCACGCTGATGCAGAACCACTGGCGCAAGCTACCGGCCTGAAACTCGGCCTGGCCTACGGCGGTGACGGTTATGACAAACAGCTGAAAGTGCTGGAAAGCGGCGTCGATATTCTGATCGGCACCACCGGCCGTCTTATCGATTACGCGAAACAGAACCACATTAACCTCGGCGCTATCCAGGTTGTGGTGCTGGACGAAGCAGATCGCATGTACGATCTCGGCTTTATTAAAGATATCCGCTGGCTGTTCCGCCGCATGCCTGCCGCTAACCAGCGTCTGAATATGCTGTTCTCGGCCACGCTCTCTTATCGCGTCCGTGAACTGGCGTTCGAACAGATGAACAATGCCGAATATGTCGAAGTGGAACCGGAACAGAAAACCGGCCACCGTATTAAAGAAGAGCTCTTCTACCCTTCTAACGAAGAGAAAATGCGTCTGCTGCAGTCGCTCATTGAAGAAGAGTGGCCGGATCGCGCGATCGTTTTCGCCAACACCAAACACCGCTGTGAAGATATCTGGGGCCACCTGGCTGCGGATGGACACCGTGTTGGTCTGTTGACTGGCGATGTCGCACAGAAAAAACGTCTGCGCATTCTTGAAGAGTTTACCCGTGGCGATCTGGATATTCTGGTTGCAACGGATGTCGCTGCGCGCGGTCTGCACATTCCGGCGGTTACGCACGTCTTCAACTATGACCTGCCGGATGATTGCGAAGATTACGTTCACCGTATCGGACGTACCGGTCGTGCGGGTGCCAGCGGGCACTCCATCAGCCTGGCCTGTGAAGAGTACGCGCTGAACCTGCCAGCAATTGAGACCTATATCGGCCACTCAATTCCGGTCAGCAAATACAACCCGGAAGCGCTGTTGAGCGAACTTCCACCGCCGAAACGCCTGACCCGAGCGCGTTCTGGCAATGGTCCGCGCCGTAACAGCGCACCGCGTAATCGTCGTCGTTCAGGCTAAAAATATGCTCCGGTCTACCTCGCTCTATGCAGCTATTGATTTAGGTTCGAATAGTTTTCATATGCTGGTTGTACGCGAGGTGGCGGGCAGTGTTCAAACGCTGACGCGTATTAAGCGCAAGGTCCGCCTCGCGGCGGGCCTGAGTGCTGATAATCACCTCTCTCCAGAAGCCATGGAGCGCGGCTGGCAATGTCTGCGTCTTTTTGCCGAACGCCTTCAGGATATCCCTTCTCAGCAAATCCGCGTTGTCGCTACCGCAACCCTGCGTCTGGCGGTGAATGCCGGTGAATTTATTGCCACGGCCCAGCAGATCCTCGGCTGCCCGATACAGGTGATCAGCGGTGAAGAAGAAGCCCGCCTGATTTATCAGGGAGTAGCGCATACCACGGGCGGTGACGAGCGTCGTCTGGTGGTAGACATCGGTGGCGCAAGCACTGAGCTGGTCACCGGTAATGGCGCCCAGGCGACATCCCTGAACAGCTTATCGATGGGCTGTGTCACCTGGCTTGAACGCTACTTCACCGATCGCAATCTGGCGCAAGAAAACTTTGATGACGCAGAAAAAGCCGCGCGCGAAGTGCTGCGTCCGGTGGCGGATGAGCTGCGTTATCACGGCTGGAAAGTCTGCGTCGGTGCTTCCGGCACCGTTCAGGCGTTGCAGGAAATCATGATGGCGCAGGGGATGGATGAGCGCATCACGCTGGCGAAACTTCAGCAGTTAAAACAGCGCGCGATCCTCTGCGGCCGCCTGGAAGAGCTGGAAATTGAAGGACTCACCCTTGAGCGCGCACTGGTCTTCCCGAGCGGGCTGGCGATCCTGATTGCCATTTTCACCGAACTGAATATTCAGTGCATGACCCTTGCGGGCGGCGCCCTGCGAGAAGGTCTGGTCTACGGCATGCTGCATCTGGCGGTCGATCAGGATATTCGCGACCATACGCTGCGCAACATCCAGCGGCGATTCATGGTCGATATTGAACAGGCGCACCGGGTAGCGAATCTGGCGACACGTTTCCTCGATCTCGTCGAAAATGAGTGGCATATTGAGCCCATCTGCCGCGAATTACTGCTTAGCGCCTGCCAGTTACATGAAATGGGCCTGAGCGTCGATTTCAAACAAGCGCCGCTACACGCGGCGTATCTGGTGCGCAATCTCGATTTGCCCGGCTTTACCCCGGCGCAAAAGAAATTGTTGGCCACGCTGCTGTTAAACCAGACCAACCCTGTCGATCTCTCTTCGCTCCACCAGCAAAACGCGGTTCCGCCGCGCGTGGCGGAACATCTGTGCCGCCTGCTGCGTCTGGCGATCCTCTTTGCCAGCCGTCGCCGGGACGATCTGTTGCCGGCCATCACGCTGAAGGCGGAAGGTGAGAAGCTGACGCTAACCTTGCCGGAAAACTGGCTGGAGACGCATCCGCTGGGAGCCGAAATGCTGGTACAGGAGTCCCAGTGGCAGAGCTACGTGCACTGGGCGCTTGAGGTTCATTAATTACGACGATATGCCCGGTAGCGCTACGCATACCGGGCCTTCAGACTAGCGGTTTTTCGCTTTTTCCATCATGGCGCGAATATTGGCGATGCTGGCCTGCCCCTTGTGCATCCGCTCTTCGGCGGTAATGACCTTACGTTCCTGCTCCCAGAGTACGTCATCCTGCGGTAACTCCAACAGGAAGCGGCTCGGCTCCGGACGCACCAACTCTCCATACTGACGCCGCTCCTTACACAGCGTAAATGTCAGCTCTTTTTGCGCCCGCGTGATGCCTACATAGGCCAGACGACGCTCTTCATCGACGTTATCCTCATCGATACTGCTCTGGTGCGGCAGTAAGCCCTCTTCCATGCCCACCAGATAGACATACGGGAACTCAAGCCCTTTCGAGGCATGCAGGGTCATCAGCTGCACCTGATCCGCCTCTTCTTCGCTTTCGCCGCGCTCCATCATATCGCGCAGGGTAAAGCGAGTGACGACCTGGGTCAGGGTCATCGGCTCGTCGATATCGGAACCTTCCAGCATCTCAGTCATCCAGCTGAAGAGCTGGTTGACATTCTTCATCCGCATCTTGGCCGCTTTCGGGCTGGCGGAAGTTTCATACAGCCAGGATTCATAGTCGATGCCGCGGATCAGATCCCGCACCGCATTAATCGGTTCCCGCTCGCTCAGTTGCTGGATCTCACGCAACCAGTAGGTAAAGCGGGTCAGCGATTCATAGCCGCGCCCGGTCAAGGTCTGGCTCAGGCCCATATCAAAGCTGGCGTTCAGCAGGCTCTTGTTGCGGGTCATCGCCCACTCGCCCAGTTTTTGCAGCGTCGCCGGGCCAATCTCGCGCTTCGGCGTATTGACGATCCGCAGGAAAGCGCTGTCATCATCCGGGTTGGTCAGCACGCGCAGATAGGCGAGCAGATCCTTGATTTCCGGGCGCGAGAAGAACGAGGTTCCGCCGGAAATTTTGTACGGAATACGGTTCTGCATCAGCATCTTTTCAAAGACGCGCGACTGGTGATTCCCGCGATAGAGAATGGCGTAGTCTTTGTAGTTGGTTTTGTTCACGAAGTGATGGGCAATCAGTTCGCCCGCCACGCGCTCGGCTTCGTGATCTTCGTTATTGGCGCTCAACACCTTAAGCTCAGTGCCATAGCCCAGCTCGGAGAAGAGGCGCTTTTCAAAGACGTGCGGGTTGTTGGCGATCAGGATGTTTGCCGCCTTCAGAATACGCCCGGATGAGCGGTAGTTCTGCTCCAGCTTGATCACCTGCAGTGCCGGGAAATCTTTACTGAGCAGGACCAGGTTTTGCGGACGAGCGCCGCGCCAGGAGTAGATCGACTGGTCGTCATCGCCCACCACGGTAAAACGCGCCCGCTGCCCCACCAGCAGTTTCACCAGCTCGTACTGGCTGGTATTGGTGTCCTGATATTCATCCACCAGCAGGTAGCGGATCTTGTTCTGCCAGCGCTCGCGCACCTCTTCATTACGCTGCAGCAGCAGCGTGGGCAGCAGGATCAGGTCGTCAAAGTCGAGCACGTTGCAGGCTTTGAGATGATCGTTATACAGGCTGTAGCAGTGGGCGAAGATCCGATCCCGCTCCCCTTTGGCGCTTGCGGCGGCCTGGGCAGGGCTCATCAGATCGTTTTTCCAGTTTGAGATCGTGGAGATCAACTGCTGCAACACCATTTTATCATCTTCGATCAGCCCTTCAGTAAGCTCTTTCAGCAATGCCACCTGATCGGTATCGTCAAACAGCGAGAAGTTAGCTTTCATCCCCAACGCCGCATATTCGCGCTTAATGATATCCAGACCCAGGGTATGGAAGGTGGAGATCATCAGGCCGCGGGCCTCTTTGCGTCCTAACGTCTGCCCGACACGCTCTTTCATCTCGCGCGCCGCTTTGTTGGTAAAGGTCACCGCGGCAATGTGGCGTGCCTGATAGCCGCAGCCGCGGATCAGGTGGGCGATTTTGTTGGTGATGACGCGGGTTTTACCGGAACCCGCCCCTGCCAGCACCAGGCATGGTCCAGTAACGAATTCGACCGCTTGTTGTTGTCCAGGGTTTAAACGCATGGGAATATTGCTCAATCTTCGAACGGGGTGGGGATTGTAGCAGAAAGCCGGGCGCAGATTTACCGGCTAATGATAAAGTGAACAAAACGCGATTAACCCCGAGAGCAGAACCATGAAAAAGAGCGCAGCGGCCCTGCACATTCTGGTAAAAGAAGAGAAGCTGGCGCAGGAGATCCTTGCCAAACTGGAACGCGGCATCAGCTTCGATCATCTGGCGAAGCGCTACTCTAAATGTCCCTCCGGGCGCAACGGCGGCGATTTAGGGGAATTTAAGCAGGGTGTGATGGTGGGCCCTTTCGATGAGGCAGTTTTTAGCTGCCCGCTGCTGAAACCCTACGGCCCGGTCAAAACGAAGTATGGCTACCATATCATTAAGGTGCTGTATCGCCGCTAACGCGTGGTATATTGCGCCCCGATTTAACTCAACCCTTCAAGGCACGATCATGGCAAAAACAGCAGCAGCACTGCATATTCTTGTTAAAGAAGAGAAACTGGCTCTGGATCTTCTGGAGCAGATTAAAAACGGCGCCGACTTCGGCAAGCTGGCGAAGAAGCACTCTATTTGCCCGTCAGGCAAACGCGGCGGCGATCTGGGTGAATTCCGCCAGGGTCAGATGGTCCCGGCGTTCGATAAAGTGGTCTTCTCCTGCCCGGTGCTGGAGCCAACCGGCCCGCTGCACACCCAGTTCGGTTACCACATCATTAAAGTGCTGTACCGGAATTAAAAAAACCGGTCTCTTATTGCACCGGTTTTTTATCTCAAAGCATTCCCCTAAGGATTTCTGTTTGCAGGAAGGCGGCAAGTGAGTACAGCCCCAGGAGCATAGATAACTATGTGACTGGGGTGTACGAACGTAGCCAACGCACCTGCAAGCTGAAAGACGACGGGGAATTAGCCTGCTACTGCGATACGTTTCATATCGGTCATATAGCCACGCAGCTTCTGACCCACTTTCTCGATCTCGTGGCTGCGAATCGCTTCGTTCACGTCACGCAGCTGGGCATTATCTACCGCACCTTCGGCAATCGCTTTGCCCAGATCGCCTGGCTGCAGGGTGGTCATGAACTCTTTCAGCAGCGGTACGCAGGCATAAGAGAACAGGTAGTTACCGTATTCAGCGGTATCGGAGATAACCACGTTCATCTCATACAGACGCTTACGGGCGATGGTGTTCGCGATCAGCGGCAGCTCGTGCAGGGATTCATAGTACGCAGACTCTTCAATGATGCCGGAATCCACCATGGTTTCGAACGCCAGCTCAACGCCCGCTTTCACCATCGCAATCATCAGAACGCCTTTATCGAAGTACTCCTGCTCGCTAATTTTGCCTTCATACTGTGGCGCAGTTTCGAACGCGGTTTTACCGGTCTCTTCGCGCCAGGTCAGCAGGTTTTTGTCGTCGTTGGCCCAGTCGGCCATCATGCCGGAAGAGAACTCACCGGAGATGATGTCGTCCATATGTTTCTGGAACAGCGGCGCCATGATGGTTTTCAGCTGCTCGGACAGGGCGAAGGCACGCAGTTTCGCCGGGTTAGACAGGCGATCCATCATCAGGGTGATGCCGCCCTGCTTCAGCGCTTCGGTGATGGTTTCCCAGCCGAACTGAATCAGTTTTTCCGCGTATGCCGGGTCAGTACCCTCTTCCACCAGCTTGTCGAAGCAGAGCAGAGAACCGGCCTGCAGCATGCCGCACAGGATAGTCTGCTCACCCATCAGGTCAGATTTCACTTCCGCAACGAAGGAGGATTCCAGAACGCCCGCACGGTGGCCGCCGGTGGCTGCTGCCCATGCTTTCGCGATCGCCATCCCTTCGCCTTTCGGATCGTTTTCCGGGTGAACCGCGATCAGGGTCGGCACACCGAAACCACGCTTGTACTCTTCACGCACTTCGGTACCCGGGCATTTCGGCGCCACCATCACGACGGTGATGTCTTTACGGATCTGCTCGCCCACTTCAACGATGTTGAAGCCGTGGGAATAACCCAGCGCCGCGCCATCTTTCATCATAGGCTGTACGGAACGCACAACGTCAGAGTGCTGTTTGTCTGGCGTCAGGTTAACCACCAGATCCGCCTGTGGGATCAGCTCTTCGTAGGTACCGACTTTAAAACCATTTTCGGTCGCTTTGCGCCAGGAAGCACGCTTCTCAGCAATCGCTTCTTTACGCAGGGCGTAGGAGATATCCAGGCCGGAGTCGCGCATGTTCAGGCCCTGGTTCAGACCCTGTGCGCCACAGCCGACGATGACCACTTTCTTACCCTGAAGGTAGCTTGCGCCATCGGCAAATTCATCGCGCGCCATAAAGCGGCATTTGCCCAGCTGCGCCAACTGCTGGCGCAGGTTCAGTGTGTTGAAGTAGTTAGCCATGGTGATACCTCGTGATGTTGTGTGTCTTATTGTTCGGTTCGCTGTTCAGCGAGAATGTACCCACATTACAACAGGAAATTTATTGCGGAAATTGATATATTCACAAAGTCACGTTGCAATATTTGCAATGTAAAAAGGGGGGGTGGAATCGGTGGATTTACGCGATCTAAAAATGTTTCTACATCTGGCGGAAAGCCGCCATTTTGGCCGCAGCGCACGGGCGATGCATGTCAGCCCCTCCACGCTTTCCCGCCAGATCCAGCGTCTGGAGGAGGATCTCGGCCAGCCGCTGTTTGTGCGTGATAACCGCACGGTGACGCTCACCGAAGCGGGGGAAGAGTTACGCGTCTTTGCCCAACAGACGTTATTGCAGTATCAGCAGCTACGCCACACCATCGACCAGCAGGGGCCCTCTCTGTCCGGCGAGCTCCACATCTTCTGCTCGGTGACCGCCGCCTACAGCCATCTTCCCCCCATTCTTGACCGCTTCCGCGCGGAGCATCCCTCGGTCGAGATTAAACTCACCACCGGCGATGCCGCCGATGCGATGGAAAAAGTGGTGACGGGTGAAGCGGATCTGGCCATAGCCGGGAAGCCGGAAACCCTGCCGGGGGCAGTGGCCTTCTCGATGCTGGAAAATCTGGCGGTGGTGTTGATTGCCCCGGCGCTGCCCTGCCCGGTGCGCAACCAGGTATCGGTGGAGAAGCCCGACTGGTCAACGGTACCCTTTATCATGGCCGATCAGGGACCGGTGCGCCGTCGCATTGAGCTGTGGTTCCGTCGTCAGAAAATCAGCAACCCTTCCATCTATGCGACAGTGGGCGGCCATGAGGCGATGGTTTCAATGGTGGCGCTCGGCTGCGGCGTGGCGCTGCTGCCGGAAGTGGTGCTGGAGAACAGTCCGGAGCCGGTGCGTAACCGCGTGATGATTCTGGAACGCAGCGACGAGAAAACGCCGTTTGAGCTTGGCGTCTGCGCACAAAAAAAGCGGCTGCATGAGCCGCTTATTGATGCGTTCTGGAAAATATTGCCCAACCACTAACCCGCCAGGAAGAAACGGAACGCCGGGTTGTGGGTTTCGTCATGACACTCGTAGCCCAGTTCATTCAGCCGCGTTTCGAAATCCGGCTCGTGCTCGCCAAGTTCGAACGCCGCCAGCACGCGACCATAGTCGGTGCCGTGGCTGCGGTAGTGGAACAGGGAGATGTTCCAGTGCGTGCCCAGAGTATGCAGGAACTTGAGCAGCGCACCCGGCGACTCCGGAAACTCAAAGCTGAACAGACGTTCCTGTAGCGGCTTCGACGGACGCCCACCCACCATGTAGCGCACGTGCAGCTTCGCCATCTCGTCGTCGGAGAGATCCACCACGCTGTAGCCACCCTGGTGCAGCAGGTTGAGGATCTCCTTACGCTCTTCCACCCCGCGGCTCAGACGCACGCCGACAAAAATGCAGGCATCTTTGGCATCGGCAAAACGGTAGTTAAACTCCGTCACCGAACGGCCGCCCAGCAGCTGACAGAACTTAAGGAAGCTGCCCTTCTCTTCCGGAATGGGCACCGCCAGCAGTGCTTCACGCTGCTCCCCCAGCTCGCAACGCTCGGACACGTAGCGCAGGCCGTGGAAGTTCACGTTAGCCCCCGAAAGCACATGGGCCAGGCGTTCGCCGCGAATGTTGTGCTGGGCGATATATTTTTTCATCCCCGCCAGCGCCAGCGCGCCGGACGGTTCTGCCACCGCGCGCACATCCTCGAACAGATCTTTCATTGCCGCGCAGATGGCATCACTGTCGACGGTGATGATGTCGTCGAGATACTCCTGGCAGAGACGGAAGGTTTCATCCCCGATGCGTTTCACCGCCACACCCTCGGCAAACAACCCAACGCGCGGCAGGTCTACCGGGTGTCCGGCATCCAGTGCCGCCTTCAGGCAGGCAGAGTCTTCCGCTTCCACGGCAATCACCTTGATTTGCGGCATCAACTGTTTGATGAGTACCGCCACGCCCGCCGCCAGGCCACCGCCGCCGACCGGAACAAACACCCGGTCAAGATGGGCATCCTGCTGCAGCAGCTCCAGCGCCAGCGTCCCCTGACCAGCAATCACCATCGGGTGATCGAACGGCGGCACCCAGGTAAATCCCTGCTGCTGTGCCAGCTCGATCGCTTTGGCTTTCGCTTCGTCAAAATTGGCGCCGTGGAGCAGCACTTCGCCGCCAAATCCCCGCACCGCATCCACTTTGATATCCGCCGTGGCAACCGGCATTACAATCAGCGCTTTCAGCCCCAGCCGCGCAGACGAGAACGCCACCCCCTGGGCATGGTTGCCCGCAGACGCCGTGATCACACCACGCGCTTTTTGCTCATCGGTCAGCCCGGCCATCATCGCGTAAGCGCCGCGCAGCTTAAAGCTGTGTACCGGCTGACGGTCTTCACGTTTTACCAGAATGACGTTATCGAGGCGCGCCGAGAGCTTGTCCATTTTTTGCAGCGGCGTGACCTGCACCGCTTCATAGACCGGCGCACGTAGCACCGCCCTGAGATACTCCGCCCCCTCAGGGGCGGCGGATAAGGGTTGGGATTCGGCCATCATTAGCCCCCAAGTTTAGATTTATCGCGCACTGCGCCTTTATCTGCACTGGTCGCAAGGGTCGCGTATGCGCGCAGGGCGAAGGAGACTTCACGCTGGCGATCTTTCGGCGTCCAGGCTTTATCCCCACGCGCTTCCTGTGATTCGCGGCGGGCTGCAATTTCCTGGTCGCTCAGTTTCAGCTGGATACCGCGATTCGGAATGTCGATTTCGATCAGGTCGCCATCTTCGATGATCGCGATGTTGCCGCCGCTGGCCGCTTCCGGCGAAACGTGGCCGATAGAGAGACCAGAGGTGCCGCCGGAGAAGCGACCATCGGTGATCAGCGCACAGGCTTTACCGAGGCCCATGGACTTCAGGAAGGTGGTTGGATAGAGCATCTCCTGCATTCCCGGCCCGCCTTTCGGCCCTTCGTAGCGGATCACCACGACATCGCCTTCGACCACTTTGCCGCCGAGGATCGCTTCTACCGCCTCGTCCTGGCTCTCGTAGACTTTTGCCGGACCGGTAAATTTCAGGATGCTGTCATCCACGCCTGCGGTTTTAACGATACAGCCGTTTTCCGCAAAGTTGCCGTACAGCACCGCCAGGCCACCATCTTTGCTGTAGGCATGTTCCAGCGAGCGGATACAACCTTCAGCGCGATCGTCATCCAGAGTATCCCAGCGACAATCCTGCGAGAATGCCTGGGTGGTACGGATACCGGCCGGACCGGCGCGGAACATTTTTTTCACTGACTCATCTTTGGTCAGCATCACGTCATACTGATCCAGCGCCTGCGGCAGCGTCAGGCCCAGCACGTTTTTCACGTCGCGGTTCATCAACCCGGCGCGATCCAGCTCACCGAGGATCCCCAGCACGCCACCGGCACGGTGAACATCTTCCATGTGGTATTTTTGCGTGCTTGGCGCAACCTTACACAGCTGCGGCACTTTGCGGGAGAGCTTGTCGATATCACTCATGGTGAAATCGATCTCCGCTTCCTGCGCGGCGGCCAGCAGGTGCAGAACGGTGTTAGTGGAACCGCCCATAGCGATATCCAGCGTCATGGCGTTTTCAAATGCGGCTTTGCTGGCGATATTGCGCGGCAGCGCGCTGGCATCGTCCTGCTCGTAGTAGCGTTTGGTCAGCTCAACGATGCGTTTACCGGCATTGATAAACAGCTCCTTACGATCGGCGTGGGTCGCCAGCAGCGAGCCGTTACCCGGCTGAGATAAGCCCAGCGCTTCGGTCAGGCAGTTCATCGAGTTGGCGGTGAACATACCGGAGCATGAGCCGCAGGTCGGGCATGCTGAACGTTCAACCTGTTCGCTCTGCTCGTCGGAGACTTTCGGGTCCGCGCCCTGAATCATCGCGTCAACCAGGTCGAGCTTGATGATCTTATCGGAGAGCTTGGTTTTACCCGCTTCCATTGGGCCGCCGGAGACGAAGATCACCGGAATATTCAGGCGCAGGGAGGCCATCAGCATCCCCGGGGTGATTTTGTCGCAGTTGGAGATACAGACCATGGCATCGGCACAGTGGGCGTTCACCATGTACTCCACCGAGTCGGCAATCAGCTCGCGCGACGGCAGTGAATAAAGCATGCCCCCGTGCCCCATTGCGATCCCGTCATCCACGGCGATGGTGTTGAACTCTTTCGCCACGCCGCCGGAAGCTTCAATCTGCTCGGCAACCAGCTTCCCAAGATCGCGCAGGTGCACGTGGCCCGGCACAAACTGGGTAAAAGAGTTGACCACGGCGATAATCGGTTTCCCGAAGTCGGCGTCGGTCATTCCGGTGGCGCGCCACAGCGCGCGGGCGCCCGCCATATTGCGGCCGTGAGTGGTGGTGGCGGAACGGTACTTAGGCATGCGTTATTTACTCCCGTCTATCTGGTAAATGGGACGGTGCGTGCCGTCCCATATTTATGCTTATGGATTAACCTGATCCAACCAACCCCATTTATCTTCGGTTTCGCCGGTGAAGAGGCCGAAGAAGGCTTCCTGGATACGTTTAGTGACCGGGCCACGGCGGCCTTCGCCGACCTGGATGCCGTCAACGCTGCGTACCGGGGTGATCTCTGCTGCGGTACCGGACATGAACACTTCATCGGCCAGGTACAGCGATTCACGGGACAGCACCTGCTCGCGCACTTCAATACCCAGATCCTGCGCCAGTTTGATAATGGCGTCGCGGGTGATGCCCGGCAGAGCGGAAGAGGTGAATGGCGGAGTGAACAGAACGCCATCTTTCACTTCAAACAGGTTCTCACCCGCACCTTCAGAGATATAGCCGTTCACATCCAGGGCGATACCTTCCTGATAACCGTGGCGACGTGCTTCGCTGCCAACCAGCAGGGAGGAGAGATAGTTACCGCCCGCTTTGGCTGCGGTCGGAATGGTATTTGGCGCCACACGGTTCCAGGAGGAGACCATCGCATCGATCCCCTGCTCCAGCGCTTCTGCGCCCAGGTATGCTCCCCACGGGAACGCGGCGATGATCACATCGGTGGTGTAACCGGCTGGCGGGTTGACGCCCATACCTACATCACCCACGAAAACCAGCGGACGAATATAGGCGCTGGTCAGGTTGTTTTTACGCAGCACCGCGCGGCAAGCTTCCATCAGCTCGTCGACGCTCTGAGAAACAGGGAAGCGATAAATTTTGGCTGAATCACGCAGACGCTGCATGTGTTCACGATGACGGAACACCACCGGGCCTTTGTGTGAGTCGTAGCAACGGATACCTTCAAATACAGACGTACCGTAGTGAAGCGCGTGGGACATCACGTGGACTTTAGCGTCCTCCCAGCGAATCATCTCACCATTGGACCAAATGAAATCAGCTTTTTTCGTCGTCATTTTTCTTCCTTTTGCGCTCAGGCGCGGATTTGTTGTGTTTGTGATGAAGCGGCACGCTGCTGGATATCAACCCGGGCGACGTCGACAAGTTTGCTCAACTGGCTAAACAGTAATTCGACGGGGCGCTGACTGGCAACGGTCAATTCAATATTTATGTTCTGCGCGTCGGTGGCGGTTTCCATGTTCATCGAACAGATCTGGAACCCACGATGGCGCACCACGCGCAATACACGTTCTAACGTTTCCGGGTTGAAGCGAGCCTGAACGGCGACCTGATGTTGCATCATGATAATTTCTCCAGCATTTGTGAGTTACTGGCGCCGGGCGGCACCAACGGCCAGACATTCTCAAGCTCGTCGATTGAGACATGAAGCAGGTAAGGCCCCTTGCTTGACAACATTTCATCAAGTGCCGCTTCAACCTGGTCTTTACGGGTGATGTGCTGACCAGGGATGCCAAAGGCGCTGGCCAGAACGAGGAAATCGGGGTTATCGGTCAGGGTGGTTTCGCTGTAACGCTCCTGGAAAAAGAGCTGCTGCCACTGGCGAACCATGCCTAAACGTTGGTTATCCAGCAGTACGATCTTCACCGGCAGTTGCTTACGCTTGATGGTGCCCAGCTCCTGGACGTTCATCATGAAGGAGCCGTCACCGGAGATACAGATGACCGTATCGTCCGGGCGCGCCACCTGGGCACCCACCGCGGCAGGCAAGCCAAAGCCCATCGTGCCTAAGCCGCTTGAGGTGATGAAGTTTTCCGGACGCGTGTAGGTCATGTGCTGGGCTGACCACATCTGGTGCTGGCCCACGTCGGTAGTGACTACGCTGTCGGCTGGCTTACGATCCGACAGCTGTTTCAGCAGCAGCGGCGCATAGATAGCGTCACCCGGATGGTCATAGCGCCAGGCATGTTTGCGGCGCATCGCTGCCGCATGCTGACGCCAGGCGTCAATCGCTAAGGGCTGTTGTAACGCAGGCAGCAGCGCATTGAGATCGCCCTGCAAAGCCACATGCGCCTGACGGAGCTTATTCATCTCTGCCGGATCGATATCCATATGAATGACTTTTGCATTCGGCGCGAAGGTATTCAGCTTGCCGGTGACACGATCGTCAAAGCGCGCGCCCACAGCGATCAACAGGTCGCACTCCTGCACCGCGAGGTTGGCCGCTTTCGTGCCGTGCATCCCCAACATACCCAGATAGTACGGGTAGTCGGCATCCACCGCGCCCAGTCCTTTCAATGTGCAGGTCGCGGGCATTTGGGTAACCGCGATAAATTCACGCAGGGCTGGAACGGCCTGCGCCATCCCAACACCGCCGCCCACGTAGAGGATCGGCTTTTGCGCATGGGCCAGCATCTGACTCGCTTCATCTACTTCGGTATTCGGGAAATCATCAGCGTTCTCAACGGTAGAGAAGTGAGGCTCCAGTTCGCCCAGCACAACCTGAATATCTTTAGGAATATCAACCAGAACCGGACCAGGACGGCCTGAGTTTGCCACCTCAAATGCCTCCGCCATGACGCGAGGCAGCTCTTCGAGTGACTGGACGAGGAAGCTGTGTTTCGTACACGCCAGTGACAAACCGAGGACGTCCACTTCCTGGAAAGCATCGGTGCCGATGAAGGGAGAGGCAACCTGACCGGTGATGGCCACAACGGGAACGGAATCAAGCAGTGCGTCAGCCAGACCGGTGATCAGGTTGGTCGCGCCAGGGCCAGAAGTCGCCATACAGACGCCGGTTTTCCCTGTAGCACGCGCATAACCGATGGCCGCCATTGCTGCGCCCTGCTCGTGTCGGCACAACAGATGTTCCACGCCGCCGTCATACAGAGCATCGTAAATCGGCATAATTGCACCACCCGGGTAACCGAATACTGTCTCGACTCCCTGCGCCCGCAACGCATGTACTACCCATTGTGCGCCATTCATAGTTAGTTCCCCGTCGTAAATCGGGAGAAACAGAATATTATGCTATTACTCATCATCTGCTCCTCGCTTATGTTTTAAGGTCATAAAAAAACCCCCGGACCTTTCGGTGCGGGGGTCTTAGTTCGTTAAGGCTTGATTATTAAGCCTTTCCTCGTCCAAGTGCAGCCCCGCACGGTGGGATAATAATCACCACCACGCTAATCACGACCAGGCTAATCACTCGTAGAAGGGCTGTCATTTGCTGTTCTTTTTGCATCTTGTTCGAAGGAATACCTAAAGAGTTATCACAGATATCGAATTAAACACAACATTTTTTTATAATTCATTTGATTATTCTGCTAATAGTTCAGATAAAAATCATTGTTTTTTATGACAAAAATAGAAAATGAATTATTTTCATTTTTTCCTGGGCAATCGCTTTGAGAAGACAAGCTTATTACCCTTTTGCGAGCAGGATTCCATGATGATGAAAATATTGCAATTCAGGGAAAATAATCAGGAACAGGGCGCGTAAAAACGCGAACTGACAGTAAAAATCGCGTCGGACAGATGACATAGTGGCACGACAAGGAGGCGATTTATGTCATTGTCGGTTGTCTATACCCGCGCTGCATTAGGCGTTGAAGCACCGCTTATTTGCGTCGAAGTTCATCTCAGTAATGGCCTGCCTGGCCTGACGCTGGTCGGCCTGCCCGAAACCACCGTCAAGGAGGCCAGAGACCGGGTACGCAGCGCGATCATCAATAGTGGTTATACCTTCCCGGCCAAAAAGATCACTATCAATCTGGCCCCAGCCGATCTCCCCAAGGAAGGCGGACGATACGATTTACCTATCGCCATCGCGCTTCTCGTCGCCTCTGAGCAGCTCTCCTCCACCCGGATAAGCGCATATGAGTTTGTGGGTGAGCTGGCGCTTACAGGCGCATTAAGAGGGGTTCCTGGCGCGATATCTGGCGCTCTGGCGGCTATACGCGCCGGTAGAGAGATTATCGTCGCCAGAGATAATGCTGCTGAAGTCAGCCTTGTTGAAGAAAAAGGCTGCCTGGTTGCTGAACATCTGCAGGAGGTATGCGCTTTTCTTGAGGGACGTCATGAGCTGGCCGCGCCCGTTGGGGAGCCGTTTGTTGCCGAACATAACGAGTGTGACATCAGCGATATCATCGGTCAGGAACAGGGTAAGAGGGCGCTGGAGATCACCGCAGCCGGTGCGCATAACCTGTTGCTCATTGGCCCACCCGGCACCGGCAAAACCATGCTCGCGAGCCGGCTCAACACTCTGCTGCCGCCACTCAGCAATCATGAGGCGCTGGAAAGCGCGGCTATCGTAAGTCTGGTCAGCGCCACATCAATGTATAAACAATGGCGTCAGCGCCCTTTCCGGGCCCCGCATCATAGTGCCTCGCTGGTAGCCATGGTGGGTGGAGGCGCAATCCCTGCGCCGGGAGAGATCTCACTGGCACATAATGGCATCCTGTTCCTGGACGAATTGCCTGAGTTTGAGCGTCGCGTGCTGGACGCCTTACGCGAGCCCATCGAATCCGGGCAAATTAATATCTCCCGCACGCGCGCCAAGATCAGTTATCCGGCACGCTTCCAACTTATCGCCGCCATGAACCCCAGCCCAACGGGGCACTATCAAGGCAATCATAATCGCTGCTCGCCCGAGCAGACGCTGCGCTATCTGGGTCGCTTGTCCGGGCCATTCCTTGATCGCTTCGATCTATCGCTTGAGATCCCACTCCCGCCGCCAGGCTTGCTAAGCCAGGCGCATAAAACGGGGGAATCAAGCCTCACCGTGCGAAACCGAGTGATTGCCGCGCAGGAGAGGCAGCTTGCGAGGCAGAAGAAACGTAACGCGCATCTCGATAACGCAGAGATCCGCACCTTTTGTCGGCTAGCGGCAGACGACGCGCTGTGGCTGGAGGAGACACTTATCCATTTTGGTCTGTCAGTACGTGCGTGGCAGCGGTTGTTAAAAGTTGCCCGTACTATTGCCGATCTGGAGGAGTGTGAAAATATTGAACGCAGGCATCTACAGGAAGCGCTGAGCTATCGCGCTATTGACCGCCTGCTGTTACACCTGCAAAAGATGCTGGCATAAAAAAAGGGGCCGTAGCCCCTTTTTATTAATCGTCTGAATCGGTGTAGTCTTCCGCACCTTCCATCTGTGGTTTACCACCAGACAGAGTATGGAAACGCTTTGGACGCTTGATACGCGCCATATATTTGATCCATACGCGCTCCGCTTCCGTTACTGGCTCACGCTCGCCACGGCAGACGGCAACAAATGATTTTTCGTCTTCAGTGGAGGGTTCACGTTTTCCCAAATCCAGTTCATTGAAGGCATAACCATGGCGCTCAAGCAGTTGTGCCTCTTTGATGGTGAAATCACCATGGCGAGAAAATCCGCGTGGATAATTTTTGTTGTCGAAAAAACGATTAGTCGTCGTAAAGCTTTCCGCCATCCTACACGCTCCTATATCTTTGGCCGAGCTATTTATGGCGCGGAGTATTAGTTACGCTTGACAGAGCGTCAAACAAAACATTTAAATCATAACGACAAATAATTTTGCGGAGAATCCCGTGGATACGGAATTGCTAAAAACTTTTCTCGAAGTGAGCAGAACTCGCCACTTTGGGCGCGCCGCAGAAGCGCTTTATCTGACGCAGTCGGCAGTGAGCTTTCGTATTCGACAGCTTGAAAATCAGCTCGGTGTAAACCTTTTCACCCGCCATCGCAACAACATCCGCTTAACGCCAGCGGGAGAGAAACTTCTGCCATATGCCGAAACGCTAATGAACACCTGGCAGGCGGCACGTAAAGAGGTTGCCCATACCTCAAAGCATAATGAGTTCTCTATCGGTGCCAGCGCCTCGCTATGGGAGTGCATGCTTAGCCCGTGGCTGAGTCGGCTATATCGCTCTCACGGGCATCTGCAGTTTGAGGCGCGTATTGCGCAACGGCAGTCGCTGGTTAAGCAACTGCATGAAAGACAACTGGATCTTCTGATCACTACCGAAGCACCGAAAATGGATGAATTCAGCAGCCAGGTTCTCGGGCAGTTCAGTCTGGGACTCTATGCGGCCGAACCTTCCGCTCTGAAAAGCGACCTGAATTATCTGCGCCTTGAATGGGGCCCCGATTTCCAGCCCCATGAGGCGGGGTTGATTGCAGCGGACGATGTTCCAGTCCTGACAACCAGTTCTGCTGAAATAGCCTGCCAACAACTCGCAGCGCTTAAAGGTTGTACCTGGCTGCCACAACGCTGGGCCAGTAATAAACCAGGTCTGTATGCGGTCACCGATTCAGCCCTGCTCCAGAGGCCGCTGTACGCTATCTGGCTTCAGAACAGTGACAAACAGGGGCAGATCAAAGATCTACTTAAAATCAATGTGATGGAGTAAAACTGCCTATTGCAGGGACGCAATTAAAGGCTTAAAGAGCGGGAAAGTTGAAATATTACAGGCAAAAAAAAATCCTTCGCCTAAGCAAAGGATTCTTTATATGGCAGGGGCGGAGAGACTCGAACTCGCGACACCCGGTTTTGGAGACCGGTGCTCTACCAACTGAGCTACGCCCCTAAATTTCTTACTACTAAGCCTGCTACATTAGCAGGCTTAGTTTAAATAAGTGGCGGAACGGACGGGACTCGAACCCGCGACCCCCTGCGTGACAGGCAGGTATTCTAACCGACTGAACTACCGCTCCACCGAATACTTCTGTAACTACCGGTTTATTGCCCCGGTTTACTACGTAATTTGATGCCTGGCAGTTCCCTACTCTCGCATGGGGAGACCCCACACTACCATCGGCGCTACGGCGTTTCACTTCTGAGTTCGGCATGGGGTCAGGTGGGACCACCGCGCTACAGCCGCCAGGCAAATTCTGTAATCTGTATCAGCTGAAAATCTTCTCAAATCCACCGAAACAGCTTCGGCGTTGTAAGGTTAAGCCTCACGGTTCATTAGTACCGGTTAGCTCAACGCATCGCTGCGCTTACACACCCGGCCTATCAACGTCGTCGTCTTCAACGTTCCTTCAGGACTCTCAAGGAGTCAGGGAGAACTCATCTCGGGGCAAGTTTCGTGCTTAGATGCTTTCAGCACTTATCTCTTCCGCATTTAGCTACCGGGCAGTGCCATTGGCATGACAACCCGAACACCAGTGATGCGTCCACTCCGGTCCTCTCGTACTAGGAGCAGCCCCCCTCAATTCTCCAGCGCCCACGGCAGATAGGGACCGAACTGTCTCACGACGTTCTAAACCCAGCTCGCGTACCACTTTAAATGGCGAACAGCCATACCCTTGGGACCTACTTCAGCCCCAGGATGTGATGAGCCGACATCGAGGTGCCAAACACCGCCGTCGATATGAACTCTTGGGCGGTATCAGCCTGTTATCCCCGGAGTACCTTTTATCCGTTGAGCGATGGCCCTTCCATTCAGAACCACCGGATCACTATGACCTGCTTTCGCACCTGCTCGAGCCGTCACTCTCGCAGTCAAGCCAGCTTATGCCATTGCACTAACCTCCTGATGTCCGACCAGGATTAGCTGACCTTCGTGCTCCTCCGTTACTCTTTAGGAGGAGACCGCCCCAGTCAAACTACCCACCAGACACTGTCCGCAACCCGGATTACGGGTCCACGTTAGAACACCAGCCATTAAAGGGTGGTATTTCAAGGACGGCTCCATGCAGACTGGCGTCCACACTTCAAAGCCTCCCACCTATCCTACACATCAAGGACCAGTGTTCAGTGTCAAGCTATAGTAAAGGTTCACGGGGTCTTTCCGTCTTGCCGCGGGTACACTGCATCTTCACAGCGATTTCAATTTCACTGAGTCTCGGGTGGAGACAGCCTGGCCATCATTACGCCATTCGTGCAGGTCGGAACTTACCCGACAAGGAATTTCGCTACCTTAGGACCGTTATAGTTACGGCCGCCGTTTACCGGGGCTTCGATCAAGAGCTTCGCGTTGCCGCTAACCCCATCAATTAACCTTCCGGCACCGGGCAGGCGTCACACCGTATACGTCCACTTTCGTGTTTGCACAGTGCTGTGTTTTTAATAAACAGTTGCAGCCAGCTGGTATCTTCGACTGATTTCAGCTCCACCCGCAGGGGCTTCACCTACATATCAGCGTGCCTTCTCCCGAAGTTACGGCACCATTTTGCCTAGTTCCTTCACCCGAGTTCTCTCAAGCGCCTTGGTATTCTCTACCTGACCACCTGTGTCGGTTTGGGGTACGATTTGATGTTACCTGATGCTTAGAGGCTTTTCCTGGAAGCAGGGCATTTGTTGCTTCAGCACCGTAGTGCCTCGTCATCACACCTCAGCGTTAAAAGGTACCGGATTTACCTGGAACCTCCGCCTACATGCTTAAACCGGGACAACCGTCGCCCGGCCAACATAGCCTTCTCCGTCCCCCTTCGCAGTAACACCGAGTACAGGAATATTAACCTGTTTCCCATCGACTACGCCTTTCGGCCTCGCCTTAGGGGTCGACTCACCCTGCCCCGATTAACGTTGGACAGGAACCCTTGGTCTTCCGGCGAGCGGGCTTTTCACCCGCTTTATCGTTACTTATGTCAGCATTCGCACTTCTGATACCTCCAGCATGCCTCACGGCACACCTTCGCAGGCTTACAGAACGCTCCCCTACCCAACAACACATAGTGTCGCTGCCGCAGCTTCGGTGCATGGTTTAGCCCCGTTACATCTTCCGCGCAGGCCGACTCGACCAGTGAGCTATTACGCTTTCTTTAAATGATGGCTGCTTCTAAGCCAACATCCTGGCTGTCTGTGCCTTCCCACATCGTTTCCCACTTAACCATGACTTTGGGACCTTAGCTGGCGGTCTGGGTTGTTTCCCTCTTCACGACGGACGTTAGCACCCGCCGTGTGTCTCCCGTGATAACATTCTCCGGTATTCGCAGTTTGCATCGGGTTGGTAAGCCGGGATGGCCCCCTAGCCGAAACAGTGCTCTACCCCCGGAGATGAATTCACGAGGCGCTACCTAAATAGCTTTCGGGGAGAACCAGCTATCTCCCGGTTTGATTGGCCTTTCACCCCCAGCCACAGGTCATCCGCTAATTTTTCAACATTAGTCGGTTCGGTCCTCCAGTTAGTGTTACCCAACCTTCAACCTGCCCATGGCTAGATCACCGGGTTTCGGGTCTATACCCTGCAACTTAACGCCCAGTTAAGACTCGGTTTCCCTTCGGCTCCCCTATACGGTTAACCTTGCTACAGAATATAAGTCGCTGACCCATTATACAAAAGGTACGCAGTCACACCCGAAGGTGCTCCCACTGCTTGTACGTACACGGTTTCAGGTTCTTTTTCACTCCCCTCGCCGGGGTTCTTTTCGCCTTTCCCTCACGGTACTGGTTCACTATCGGTCAGTCAGGAGTATTTAGCCTTGGAGGATGGTCCCCCCATATTCAGACAGGATACCACGTGTCCCGCCCTACTCTTCGAGTTCACAGCAAGTGTGCTTTCGTGTACGGGAGTATCACCCTGTACCCTGCGACTTTCCAGACGCTTCCACTAACACACAAGCTGATTCAGACTCCGGGCTGCTCCCCGTTCGCTCGCCGCTACTGGGGGAATCTCGGTTGATTTCTTTTCCTCGGGGTACTTAGATGTTTCAGTTCCCCCGGTTCGCCTCGTTAGCCTATGTATTCAGCTAACGATAGTGTGTCGGAACACACTGGGTTTCCCCATTCGGACATCGCCGGGTCAAGGGTTCATATCACCTCGCCGGCGCTTTTCGCAGATTAGCACGTCCTTCATCGCCTCTGACTGCCAGGGCATCCACCGTGTACGCTTAGTCGCTTAACCTCACAACCCGAAGCTGTTTCACTTCGCGTTGTGAAAATTTGAGAGACCCGAACACACTTAACGTGTGTCGTTTCAATTTTCAGCTTGATCCAGATTTTTAAAGAGCAAATATCGCAAACATGACTCGCAAGTCAGTTTTGAGATACTGATTGGTTGTGCCTTTCACTCACACCCAGCAAGTGGCGTCCCCTAGGGGATTCGAACCCCTGTTGCCGCCGTGAAAGGGCGGAGTCCTAACCGCTAGACGAAGGGGACACGAGGTGTCACGACTTCGCAGCCGTCTTGCTTTTCACTTTCTATCAGACAATCTGTGTGAGCACTACAAAGGCAGGTTCTTTAAGGTAAGGAGGTGATCCAACCGCAGGTTCCCCTACGGTTACCTTGTTACGACTTCACCCCAGTCATGAATCACAAAGTGGTAAGCGCCCTCCCGAAGGTTAAGCTACCTACTTCTTTTGCAACCCACTCCCATGGTGTGACGGGCGGTGTGTACAAGGCCCGGGAACGTATTCACCGTAGCATTCTGATCTACGATTACTAGCGATTCCGACTTCATGGAGTCGAGTTGCAGACTCCAATCCGGACTACGACGCACTTTATGAGGTCCGCTTGCTCTCGCGAGGTCGCTTCTCTTTGTATGCGCCATTGTAGCACGTGTGTAGCCCTACTCGTAAGGGCCATGATGACTTGACGTCATCCCCACCTTCCTCCAGTTTATCACTGGCAGTCTCCTTTGAGTTCCCGGCCGGACCGCTGGCAACAAAGGATAAGGGTTGCGCTCGTTGCGGGACTTAACCCAACATTTCACAACACGAGCTGACGACAGCCATGCAGCACCTGTCTCAGAGTTCCCGAAGGCACCAAGCCATCTCTGGCAAGTTCTCTGGATGTCAAGAGTAGGTAAGGTTCTTCGCGTTGCATCGAATTAAACCACATGCTCCACCGCTTGTGCGGGCCCCCGTCAATTCATTTGAGTTTTAACCTTGCGGCCGTACTCCCCAGGCGGTCGACTTAACGCGTTAGCTCCGGAAGCCACGCCTCAAGGGCACAACCTCCAAGTCGACATCGTTTACGGCGTGGACTACCAGGGTATCTAATCCTGTTTGCTCCCCACGCTTTCGCACCTGAGCGTCAGTCTTTGTCCAGGGGCCGCCTTCGCCACCGGTATTCCTCCAGATCTCTACGCATTTCACCGCTACACCTGGAATTCTACCCCCCTCTACAAGACTCAAGCCTGCCAGTTTCAAATGCAGTTCCCAGGTTGAGCCCGGGGATTTCACATCTGACTTAACAGACCGCCTGCGTGCGCTTTACGCCCAGTAATTCCGATTAACGCTTGCACCCTCCGTATTACCGCGGCTGCTGGCACGGAGTTAGCCGGTGCTTCTTCTGCGAGTAACGTCAATCACTGCGGTTATTAGCCACAATGCCTTCCTCCTCGCTGAAAGTACTTTACAACCCGAAGGCCTTCTTCATACACGCGGCATGGCTGCATCAGGCTTGCGCCCATTGTGCAATATTCCCCACTGCTGCCTCCCGTAGGAGTCTGGACCGTGTCTCAGTTCCAGTGTGGCTGGTCATCCTCTCAGACCAGCTAGGGATCGTCGCCTAGGTGAGCCATTACCCCACCTACTAGCTAATCCCATCTGGGCACATCCGATGGCAAGAGGCCCGAAGGTCCCCCTCTTTGGTCTTGCGACATTATGCGGTATTAGCTACCGTTTCCAGTAGTTATCCCCCTCCATCAGGCAGTTTCCCAGACATTACTCACCCGTCCGCCACTCGTCACCCGAGAGCAAGCTCTCTGTGCTACCGTTCGACTTGCATGTGTTAGGCCTGCCGCCAGCGTTCAATCTGAGCCATGATCAAACTCTTCAATTTAAGTTTGATGCTCGTGAATTAAACTTCGTAATGAATTACGTGTTCACTCAGAGACTTGGTATTCATTTTTCGTCCGAGGACGTTAAGAATCCATGTCACTTTGAGTGCCCACACAGATTGTCTGATAAATTGTTAAAGAGCAGTGCAACGCGGCTTTCGCTCACCGTTGCGAGGTCCCGTATATTACGTTTTCCTCATTCAGAGTCAAGCGATTATTTCGCGCTTTTCTCTGCCGGGTATTCATCGCTGAATCCCGCTGACCCGGCGGCTTGCGTGCCGTTGTTCCGTGTCAGTGGAGGCGCATTATAGGGAGTTCTCCGGCGCTGACAAGAGCTAATTTAAAAAAACTTTTCAACTGCCTTTTTTTTGCACAAAAACGTGCTACACCGCTAGTTTTTCGAGCGTTTCGAAGCCATAACGATGTAAAACGGGTAAAAGTTGCTCAGTCTCAGCGGTCAATGCCATGCAATAAGCAATATTTGCGTCGGCAGATTTTGCATCTGGCGCTTCATGTTCAAGTAGCCACGCGGTGCGGCGGGCAATCGCTGCCCCTGAATCCACCAGCCGGGTACCTTCCGGAAGTACGGCCAACAACTCTTCCTGCAATAAAGGGAAATGCGTACAACCCAGTACCACCGTATCCGGCGGCTCTGTCATCCGCAGCCATGGACGCAGAACACGGCGCAGCTCTTCCAGCGAGACCGCTTTGCCGTGCAGTTTGGCTTCCGCCATTTCAACCAGCTCGGCAGAACCTAACATCGCAATCTGGCATTCATTGGCAAAGCGTTCGATCAGTTCGCGGGTATAAGGACGCTTAACCGTACCGCGCGTTGCCAGGAGCCCCACCACGCCATTTGCCGTCAGGCGCGCAGCAGGTTTAATTGCCGGGACCACGCCCACAACCGGGAACGGGAACTTTTCGCGTAGTGCCGGGAGGGAGACCGTACTGGCGGTATTGCAGGCAATTACTGCCAGTGCGAGGGGATACTGCTGTTGCACGGCGGTAACGATCTCAACGACGCGTTCAACAATAAACGCTTCGCTCTTTTCCCCGTAGGGGAAAGCCACGTTATCGAAGGCATAGATGTAATGAAGATCCGGCAGAAGTTGCCGAATCTCATCATAGACTGAAAGCCCACCGACACCGGAGTCAAACACCAGTACGGTGGGACGTGGGTCAGAAGGTGTAGCTGCCAGACAAGGTGTATTCCCGTCCTGCAGTTTCGTAGCCATAAACTGTCTCGTAGTCTTTATCGAACAGGTTGGCTATTTTACCACGAACTGTAAGGTGAGAGGTGACAGGATATGAAACAGCGAGATCCCACAAACTTACCCCACCCATTTTCACTCGCTCTGAGGTGAACGTATCAGGATCGTACGCTACATCATAACGGGTACCCAGGTAGCGGTAGGCCAGATTCCAGTCGAGATCCCACACCTGCGTATCCAGCTGATACTTCACCTGCTGCTTCGAACGTCGGGCAAGCACTTCGTTCGTTTTGGCATTGCGCGGATCGACGTAGTCATAAGAAATCTGATGGCCTACCGGGCCAGTATCAAACTGCGCCGTGGCTTCAATACCTTTGATACGGGCTTTATCAACGTTGTAGTAGCGGAACGTACGCGGGTCGCTGCTGATCAGGTTGTCGATATCGTTACGATAACCCGATACGCGCCAGGTCACCGGACCCGTCAGCCCCTCGAAACCGCCTTCCCACTGCTTGCTCTCTTCCGGTTTCAGATCCGGGTTGCCGTAGCTCGCACTGTGGATTTGGCTCATGGTCGGTGCTTTATAAGCCGTGCCGTAGGACGCGATGATGCGGTAACCGTCGATGAACTCCCATCCGGCGCTGGTCTGCCAGGTGTTATGGTTACCAAAGTTAGAGTTGTCATCATTACGCGCGGCGGCTTCCAGAGTGACGCTATCGAACTGCTGCATAGCAGACAGGAACACGCCAGTGTTGCGCTGCTCATAGCCTTTATCCAGATAACCCGTTCCCGCCTGGGTTTTTTGCTTCTGCCAGTCCAGACCGGCGCCGATATTGCCGTGGCCCACTGTGACGGTGTTCATCCACTGGGCGGTGTATTGCTTAACGTCATCCGTGGTGGCAGACGAAGCATAACGGCCTTTGCTCGGATCGTAGTTCTGGTCTTTACTGCGACCGTAACCGCCCACCAGCTGAGTCTGGTAGATCCCCTGGTGATAGCGCAGGCCGGTGTCCCAGTTCTGGCTGTAAAGCTGACGGGTATCAGGCAGGCCATCGACCATGAAGTTGTTGTCATAATGCTCATAGCCGTCATACGCGGTGCGGTTGTCGTAGCCGAGGCCACGCACGAAACCGCTCAGGCTGTCAGTGAATTGCTGCTCAACCGAGCCAAACAGCGACTTACTCATAAAACCGTCACGGTCGGGCTGGCGTGGCGCATCCGCCGCATCAATATCAAAGCCGCGGGTATAGGTATAGTTACCGCCCAGGGTAATTTTGGTTTTATCCAGCACCTGCTGGAAGGAGCCATCATAGGATTGATAGCCTTTCGAGCCGACGCTGGCGGTGATTTCCCCCCCTGGCGTGTCCCGACCCGTAATGATGTTAATCACGCCGCCAATCGCATCTGAACCATACAGGGCTGAACGCGGGCCACGAATGTATTCAACACGCTGAATGAGCGAAACGGGGATTTGGCTGAGATCCGGTGAGTTACTGATCCCGGCGTTATTCAGTGGAATGCCGTCAATCAGCACCAGCACATGGCGGGATTCCGTCCCGCGAATAAAGGTAGAAGAGGTAGCGCCCAGGCCGCCGCTTTGGGCGATATCCACACCCGGTAAGCGCGACATCACTTCAACGACGCTTTTTGCCTGCCAACGCTCGATATCTTCCCGGGTAACGACAGAACTCGGAGCCAGAACGGTATTTGCAGGTTGTGCAACACGGTTTGCCGTCACCACCAACGAGTCTGCGCCATCCTGCGCCCAGCCCGAAAATGCCGTGACGGAAAGCGCCGTCAACAGCGATACTTTTTTAATCATTGTAAAAGCATCCAGAATATAAGAAGGATGCCGCAGGCCCCATCGATAGCACGCGATGATGAAACCAAATGCGACGTGATCCCGGCAGGTCTTCGGGCTAGGTGGCGTTTAGTGGATGTAGACTTCCCATTTTCACAGTGTCTGTTAACTCATCCCGCCAGTCTTTACCGCTGCGCGTCAGCTCCAGATTTGCACTGGATTCCCTTTTCACTCATAAGAGACCGGAAACATAATGCTACATTTAGACACGTATAGATGTCCAGACTGCCGTTGACCATTAAGGCTGGACATCCCCTGTACAATCCCTACAATCCCCGCGTAATTCATCATCAACAGGAAGCATCATGACCCCAGAACACCTCCCGACAGAACAGTACGACGCGCAACTGGCAGAGAAAGTCGTCCGTCTGCAAAGTATGATGACGCCTTTTGCTGCGCCTGCGCCTGAGGTGTTCCGCTCCCCGGTTAGCCACTACCGTATGCGTGCCGAATTCCGCATCTGGCACGACGGCGACGACCTGTACCACATCATTTTCGATCAGCAGACCAAAAGCCGGATCCGCGTAGACAGTTTCCCGGCGGCCAGCGAGCTGATTAACCAGTTGATGACGCTGATGATGGATGGCGTGCGCAATAATCCGCTGCTGCGCCATAAGCTCTTCCAGATCGACTACCTGACCACCCAAAGCAATCAGGCCATCGTCTCGCTGCTCTACCATAAGGCGCTGAACGACGAGTGGCGCCAGGCTGCAGAAGCCCTGCGTGATGCGCTGCGGGCGCAGAACATCAACGTGCATCTGATTGGCCGCGCGACAAAAACCAAAATCGCGCTGGATCAGGACTATATAGACGAGCGCCTGCCGGTTGCCGGAAAAGAGATGATCTACCGCCAGGTGGAGAACAGCTTTACGCAGCCGAACGCCGCCATGAACGTGCAGATGCTGGAGTGGGCGCTGAATGCCACCGAGGGCTCAACCGGGGATCTGCTGGAGCTGTACTGCGGTAACGGCAACTTCTCGCTGGCGCTGGCGCGTAACTTCGACCGCGTACTGGCCACGGAAATTGCCAAGCCGTCGGTTGCCGCCGCGCAATACAACATCGCGGCGAACCATATTGATAATGTGCAAATCATTCGCATGTCGGCGGAAGAGTTTACTCAGGCGATGAACGGCGTGCGGGACTTTAACCGCCTGCAGGGGATCGATCTGAAGAGCTACCAGTGTGAGACCATTTTCGTCGACCCGCCACGTAGTGGGCTGGACAGCGAAACGGAGAAGATGGTGCAGGCGTACCCGCGTATTTTGTATATCTCCTGTAATCCGGAGACCTTGTGTCAGAACCTGGAAACATTAAGCCAGACGCACAAGGTTGAACGTCTGGCTCTGTTCGATCAGTTCCCGTACACGCACCATATGGAGTGCGGGGTGTTACTGACGGCTAAAAACGCGTAGGCCGGATAAGCGAAGCGCCATCCGGCGCTTTTTGGCAGGTGGCGCTGCGCTTACCTGCCCTACAGCACGGCAAGATGATTACTCCGGCAGTTGCTGCTTACGGTTACGCATTTTAATGCCAATCCAGAACACCAGCGCCACTGACAGCACAGCCGGCAGGAAGTTAGAGCCAATGTCCGGGTACTCTGCGCGCACCACGGTGCTATACAGCAGGACGCCCAGCACAAAGAACGCCGCCGACAATGCCGGTAACCCCACCGGCATGGTGCGATTCTGATAACGCTGATGCAGACAGTACACCGTCAGCACCAGAGAGATCATCGGGAAAACCGAGAACGGTACAATAGAGCTAAAAAGCGCTGCGAACGTACCGTTAATGGATAAGCCAGCGATCAATGCCAGCAATAATGTTCCTTTATCCTGTCCTGTCTGTTTCATTACTCACCTTTCACTCATCGGATTGATGCGCCAGTTTTTCTTGTTCACGGCGATACCAGTAATAAGCCCCTTTAGAGATCATCCGCAGTTGCAATACCAGTCGCTCTTCGAGTTGCTTGCGTTGTTCAACGCTCACATCCAGTGCTTCGGCGCCCGCACTGAAGACTATTGTTACCATCGCCTCGGCCTGCGCCTCAGTGAAGGCGCGCGGCATATGGTTTTCGAGTTCAAGATAGTCGGCAAGTTCCGCAATAAAATGCTGAATCTCGCGGGCCACGGCGGCACGAAACGCGGCCGAGGTGCCTGAGCGTTCCCGTAACAATAAACGAAACGCGTTGGGATTATTGCCGATAAACTCCATAAAAGTGGAAACAGAGGTGCGGATCACGCTGCCCCCTTTGGCGATACGCTGACGCGCCTGGCGCATCAGCTGGCGCAGCATCAGCCCGCTCTCATCCACCATGGTCAGACCCAGTTCATCCACGTCACGGAAGTGACGATAGAAAGAGGTAGGCGCAATCCCGGCTTCGCGTGCGACTTCGCGCAGGCTCAGACTGGCAAAACTTCGCTCAGCACTCAGTTGACTGAATGCAGCTTCTACCAGCGAACGCCGGGTTTTCTCTTTTTGTTGTGCTCTTACGCCCATCACGATAGTTGAATCCTTCCAAAGGCCCGCAGGCACTATACCAGAGAATAAAATTAATCGGATTACCTGGCTTACAGAATGAAGGTTTACATGTTGTTTGTGCTCCACCGCGCGAAAAGAGCACAACGATAATTGGGTTATCCTGTCAATGATGTTACTATTCTGTTGCTTTTATGTATAAGAACAGGTAAGCCTTACCATGTCACATTCCTACGATTACGACGCAATTGTTATTGGTTCCGGCCCCGGCGGCGAAGGCGCTGCTATGGGACTGGTTAAACAGGGAGCCAGAGTAGCGGTTATTGAGCGCTACCATAACGTTGGCGGCGGTTGTACCCACTGGGGCACCATCCCTTCCAAAGCCCTCCGCCACGCCGTCAGCCGCATTATTGAATTTAACCAGAACCCTCTCTACAGCGATCACTCCCGTCTTCTTCGTTCCTCCTTTGCCGATATTCTGAATCACGCGGATAACGTGATTAATCAGCAGACGCGCATGCGCCAGGGTTTTTATGAGCGCAACCACTGCGAAATTCTGCAAGGCAGCGCGCATTTTGTGGATGAACATACGCTGGCGCTAGAGTGTCATGACGGTTCTGTTGAGACCATCACCGCAGAGAAATTTGTGATCGCCTGCGGCTCACGCCCGTATCGCCCGGCCGATGTCGATTTCTCACACCCGCGCGTGTACGACAGCGACTCCATTCTGAGCCTGCACCATGAACCGCGCCACGTACTCATCTACGGCGCCGGGGTGATCGGCTGTGAATATGCCTCTATCTTCCGCGGTATGAACGTGAAGGTCGACCTGATTAACACCCGCGATCGTCTGCTGGCCTTCCTCGATCAGGAGATGTCTGACTCGCTCTCGTATCACTTCTGGAACAGCGGCGTGGTGATTCGTCACAACGAAGAGTACGAGAAGATTGAAGGCTGTGATGATGGCGTCATCATGCACCTGAAATCGGGTAAAAAGCTGAAAGCCGACTGCCTGCTGTATGCCAATGGCCGTACGGGTAACACCGATTCGCTGGCGCTGGAAAACATCGGTCTGACCACCGACAGCCGCGGGCAGATCAAGGTGAACAGCATGTACCAGACCGCCCTGCCGCATATCTATGCCGTGGGTGACGTGATTGGTTATCCAAGTCTGGCGTCAGCGGCGTATGACCAGGGGCGCATTGCCGCTCAGGCGCTGGTGAAAGGGGAAGCGACGGCGCATCTGATCGAAGATATTCCGACAGGTATTTACACCATTCCGGAGATCAGTTCTGTAGGGAAAACCGAACAGCAGCTGACGGCCATGAAGGTGCCTTACGAGGTGGGTCGTGCCCAGTTTAAACATCTGGCGCGGGCGCAAATCGTGGGAATGAGCGTCGGTACGCTGAAGATTTTGTTCCATCGTGAGACGAAAGAGATCCTCGGCATTCACTGCTTCGGTGAACGTGCGGCGGAAATCATCCATATCGGCCAGGCGATCATGGAGCAAAAAGGTGGCGGTAACACCATCGAATACTTTGTTAATACCACCTTTAACTACCCGACCATGGCGGAAGCCTATCGGGTAGCGGCGCTGAATGGCTTAAACCGCCTGTTTTAAGGTGCTGTCGAAATGGCCATCCATTGCACCACGGATGGCCTCCGCCAGCTGCTCATAGCGGCTGCGCAGCGGTGAACCCGGACGATAAACCAGGCCAATGGTACGCCGCGGCTCCGGCTTGATGCATGGCAGATAGACCACGCCATCACGCTTATGTTCGCGCGGCACGGCCAGCGCAGGCAGCAGCGTAATACCGCTTCCCGCCGCCACCATGTTACGCAGCGTTTCCAGGCTGGTTGCGCGGAAGTGGGTATCTTCATCGGCACCGGCTTCAAAACAGAAGCCCATCGCCTGATCGCGCAGGCAGTGGCCATCTTCCAGCATCAGCAGCTTTTCGCCGGCCAGATCGGCCATCGGCACGCGATCGCGGCTCGCCCACGGGTGATCCTCATAGATCGCCAGCATCATCGGCTCATCAAACAGCGGCACTTCGATAAAGGCTTCGCTCTCTTTGACCAGCGCCAGAATGGCACAGTCGAGCTTACCGCTATCTAACTGCGCCAGCAGCTGATGGGTTTGCGCTTCATGCAGGTACATTTCGAGTTTAGGGAAGGTCTGATGCAGCAAAGGAATAATATGCGGCAGCAGGTACGGGCCAACGGTTGGGATCAGGCCAATATGCAGCGGGCCGGACATTGTCTCCCCCTGCTGGCTTGCCATTTCCTTGAGCACTTTGACCTCGCGCAACACGGTGCGCGCCTGATCCACCAGCAGCAGGCCTGCCTGGGTGAACAGCACTTTACGACTGGTGCGCTCCAGCAGCATTACACCAAGCTCGTCTTCCAGCTTACGGATCTGACCGCTAAGGGTTGGCTGGCTGACGTGGCAGGAGTCTGCCGCGCGGCGAAAATGGCGGTGTTCGGCTAACGCCACCAGGTATTCAAGATCACGAATATTCATTATTCATCCTCCGTCGCCACGATAGTTCATGGCGATAGATAGCATAGCAACGAACGATTATCCCTATCAAGCATTCTGTTGAATAATGCATCACAGAGACGAGGCGGCACCGATTACCCTTGAAGTCCTGCCCCGTCTTACGAGTTTCTCTCAAAACTCGCACAACTAAAGCCAACGTGAACTTTTGCGGACCCCGTGGTCCGCTTTTTTTTGCGTAAAAAAGCCCAACACAGGGTTGGGCTTTGGTTTGTAGGTCGGATAAGGCGAAGCCGCCATCCGACATATCAGGCATCACACCAGACGGGTTTTCGCATCCGCAATGGCCTGCGCCACCTGTTTCGGTGACACGCCGCCTTTTGCGGCACGCTTGTCCAGACAAGACTGCAACGCCAGGATCGGGTAGACATCATCGCCAATCACGTTGCTGAATTTCTGCAGATCGGCAAGCGGGAGATCTTCCAGCGCTTTGCCCTGACGAATCGCTTCCACGACCGCTTCACCGACAATATGGTGCGCTTCACGGAACGGAACGCCTTTCGCCACAAGATAGTCCGCCAGCTCGGTGGAGTTGGCATAGCCCTGCTGGGCCGCTTCCTGGCAGCGCGGGCGTTTCACCTGAATGCCGTCCAGCACCAGGGTCGCCATATGCAGACAGTCCAGCCAGGTGTCCAGCGCGTCGAACAGCCCTTCTTTGTCTTCCTGCATATCTTTGTTGTAGGCCAGCGGCAGACCTTTCAGGGTCATCATCATTCCGGTCAGCGCACCCTGCACACGGCCACATTTACCGCGGATCAGCTCCAGCGCATCCGGGTTTTTCTTCTGCGGCATCAGGGAAGAGCCGGAGGTCACGCGATCAGACAGCTCAACAAATCCGGCTTCGCCAGAGTTGAAGAAGATCAGATCTTCGGCAAAGCGTGACAGGTGGACCATACCGATAGAGGCGTTGGAGAGCAGCTCCAGCACGTGGTCACGGTCGGATACGCTGTCCAGGCTGTTACGGGTCGCAGAGGCAAAGCCCAGCCAGCCCGCCAGCTGTTCACGGTCGATTTCATAGGCGGTGCCGGCCAGCGCGCCGCTGCCCAGCGGGCTTACGTCCAGACGCTTTAAGGTATCCTGCAGGCGGCTTTCATCGCGCGCCAGCATCTCGACATAGGCCAGCGACCAGTGAGCAAAGGTGACAGGCTGCGCACGCTGCAGGTGGGTATACCCCGGCATCACCGCATCCTGGTTATTCTGCGCGGTCTCAACCAGCGCGCTCTGCAACTGACGGTTAGCCGCCAGCAGTTCCGCCACGGTCTCTTTACACCACAGCTTCAGATCGGTTGCCACCTGGTCGTTACGGCTCCGGCCAGTGTGCAGCTTTTTACCCAACTGGCCGACTTTGTCGATCAGTTTGCCTTCCACCCAGCTGTGAATATCTTCAGCGTCGCTTTCAAGAATTTGCTGCGGGTTAAGGCGCACCTCTTCCAGCAGATTGTTCAGCGCCTCTTCCAGCTGCAGCTGTTCGTCTGCGGTCAGCACGCCAACGGTGACCAGCGCTTTGGACCAGGCCACAGAGCCGACGATATCCTGTTCGGCCAGGCGGTAGTCGAAGCGCAAAGAGTCGTTGAACTGTTTGAACCGTTGATCCGCTGCCTGTGTAAAACGCCCACCCCAAAGTGCCATAACATCGTTCCTTTATTCGTTAGTTCCGCCGGGTGGCGCTGCGCTTACCCGGCCTACGGTCATTCATTAAAAACTTACGCTAGAATACGCGTGCCAATCGGCGTGCCGTTAAACAGCGCCGGAAGCTGCTCTGCGTGACGCCAGGAGGCGATATCCACCGGGCGACCCAGCGTGCGCGCGGCATCCAGCGCGGCGTTCACTTTGACAATCATGCCGTCGGTAATAATGCCCTGATCGATTAGCTGCTCGGCTTTTGCCGCGGTCATCTCCGCGATGCGCTGGCCTTTACCGTCCAGAATACCGCTCACGTCGGAGAGCAGGATCAGGTCCGCACCCAGCGTCGCCGCCAGGGCGGTTGCCGCCTGGTCAGCGTTGACGTTCATCAGCTGCCCCTCTTCGGTTACACCGATAGAGCTGACGACAGGCAGGAAACCGCCTTCCAGCAGCGTATTAATCAGTTTTGGCGAACCCGGCTGGGCCAGGCCAACGTGGCCAAGCTCTTCATCGAGCTGGGTCACCTTAACGCTGTCGCCATCGCCCAGGTAGAGACCCACGGAGGCGATATGATGTTTCTTCGCCCATGCCAGCAGGGTTTTGTTTGCCGTCCCCGCCAGCGCACCGGTAATGATGTCAATCTGATCGGCAGGCGTCACGCGCAGGCCGTTCTTCTTTTTCACCGGCAGGTTCAGGCCTTTCATTAACTCATCGACCACACAGCCGCCGCCGTGAACAATCACCAGCGGGCGTTGATGTGACTCGCGATAGTTAACCAGCGCGGTAAACAGACGCTCCAGCGCCTCTTCGCTGTCCAGCAGTACACCACCAAGCTTGATAATTAATGGGTTCATCATCACACCTTAAATAAGAGACTGCGTTTCAGCATAGCCAAAACGAATATTTGCGCACTGCATTGCCTGGGCGGCAGCGCCTTTCAGTAAGTTATCTTCTGCGGCCACCACAATCAGGTGCTCGCCCTGCACGGCAAAACCGATGTCGCAGAACGGCAGGCCGACCACGTTTTTTAGCGCCGGCACGCCCTTGTCATACAGACGCACCAGCGGTTTATCCGCATACGCCTGGGTAAAAGCCTCACTCACCTGCTCTTTGGTCACGCCAGGCTTCAGGCGGCAAGTAATGGTTTCGAGGATCCCGCGCGGGAAACTGCCCAGGTGCGGGGTGAAAATGACATCCGCGCCCAGATGGGTAGTAATTTCCGGGTGGTGGCGGTGGTTAAACACGCCATACGGTTGCAGGCTCACTTCACAGAAGCTGTTGGAGATAGCCGCCTTGCGCCCGGCCCCGCTCACGCCGCTGGTGGCGTTGATCACCGGCCACTGATTCAGATCCAGCAGACCGGCGTCGATCAGCGGCTTCAGGGAGAGCTGCGCCGCCGTTGGGTAACAGCCCGGCACGGCAATCAGGTTCGCTTCTTTCAGTTTATCCGCGCTCCACTCCGCCAGACCATAGACTGCCTTTTCAAGCAGGTCCGGGTGCTGATGGGTGAAACCGTAGTACTTTTCATAGAACGTGGCGTCGTTCACGCGGAACGCACCGGAGAGATCGAATACCACACAGCCGGCGGCCAGGAACTGCGGCGCCAGGTCGTGGCTGACTTCATGGGCAGTGGCTAAAAACACCACGTCCACGCCGTCGGTAAACTCGCTGATATCCGACATTGGCTGCAACGGCAGATCGACAATCCCTTTAAGCTGCGGATGTAAATCGGAAATTAACTTTCCTGCATCATTGCTTTGCGCTGAGACAGTCAAAGCGGTTATGGTCATATGAGGATGGCGATTCACGTAGCTTACAAGCTCTGCGCCCGCATAACCGCTAGCGCCTACAATCAGCGTATTCAACATCGGGTTCCTTTATGCTCAACGTTAATGTATTTTTATTCACATTTATTGCATGAATATTGATACTATCACGACCTAAGGTGTGTCAACAATGAAAATGAATTTACCGCCATTTATCGAGATCTACCGCGCCCTGATTGCCACGCCGTCCATCAGCGCAACGGAAGAAGCCCTGGATCAGAGTAATGAGACTTTAATCAATCTGCTGGCAGGCTGGTTCAGCGATCTCGGGTTTAAGGTGGAGGTTCAGCCGGTGCCGGGAACCCGTAACAAATTTAACCTGCTCGCCAGTACCGGGACCGGTGCGGGCGGCCTGCTGCTGGCAGGGCACACCGACACCGTGCCGTTTGACGATGGCCGCTGGACGCGCGATCCCTTCACCCTGACCGAGCACGACAACAAGCTCTACGGGCTGGGCACTGCTGACATGAAAGGCTTCTTCGCCTTTATCCTCGACGCGCTGCGTGACGTCGACGTGACAAAACTGAAAAAGCCGCTCTACATTCTGGCTACCGCCGACGAAGAGACCAGCATGGCCGGGGCACGCTACTTCTCGGAAAACACGGCGATTCGCCCGGATTGCGCCATCATCGGCGAGCCGACCTCCCTGCAACCGATCCGCGCGCATAAAGGCCATATCTCCACGGCGGTGCGCGTGCTGGGCCAGTCCGGCCACTCCAGCGATCCGGCGCGCGGCGTTAACGCCATTGAACTGATGCACGACGCCATTGGCCGCATCATGACGCTGCGCGACGACCTGAAGGAGCGGTATCACTACGATGCCTTCACCGTTCCTTACCCGACGCTGAACCTCGGCAGTCTGCATGGCGGCGACGCGTCTAACCGTATCTGCGCCTGCTGTGAACTGCATATGGATATTCGCCCGCTGCCGGGCATGACGCTAAGCGATCTCGATGGCTTGCTGAACGAAGCGTTAGCCCCGGTGAGCGAGCGCTGGCCGGGCCGCCTGACGGTCTCTGAGCTGCATCCGCCAATCCCGGGTTACGAGTGCCCGCCGGACCATCAGCTGGTGGAAGTGGTGGAAAAACTGCTCGGCGAGAAAACCGACGTGGTGAACTACTGCACCGAAGCGCCGTTTATTCAGACCCTCTGCCCGACCCTGGTGCTTGGCCCGGGCTCTATTAACCAGGCCCACCAGCCGGATGAGTACCTGGAAACCCGCTTTATCAAGCCAACCCGCGAACTGATCGCTCAGGTTGTGCATCACTTCTGCTGGCATTAATGACTGTTCCCCTCTTTCGCGAGAGGGGAAAAATCTCATGATCTTCGTCACATTCTCATAAGCATCTCTTATCTGACGCAAAGCGAATTAAATTTCGTAAATTGCCCCTATTTATTCGTTTGCTGAACCGTTTTCGCAGCAATTGACGACGGGGGTTTTACGTGGCTTTATAAAGGGAGATGACAAAATAATGTCCGCGAGATGGCTTTACGGGCATAAACAAAAATGATGGGGTGACTGGGTTTTTATGAACGAACAATATTCCGCGTTGCGTAGTAATGTCAGTATGCTCGGCAAGGTGCTGGGAGATACCATCAAGGATGCGTTGGGCGAGAACATTCTCGATCGCGTTGAAACAATCCGTAAGCTGTCTAAATCTTCCCGCGCGGGTAACGAAGCCAATCGTCAGGAGCTGCTCACCACGCTGCAGAACCTCTCCAACGACGAACTGCTCCCTGTTGCCCGTGCCTTCAGCCAGTTCCTGAACCTGGCAAACACCGCCGAGCAGTACCACAGCATTTCGCCGAATGGCGAAGGGGCCAGCAACCCGGAAGTGATTGCCCGCACGCTCAGAAAACTCAAGGACCAACCCGATCTTAACGAAGCCACCATCAAAAAGGCCGTCGAGTCCCTGTCGCTGGAGCTGGTGCTCACCGCCCACCCGACCGAGATCACCCGTCGTACCCTGATCCACAAAATGGTGGAAGTGAACAACTGCCTGAAGCAGCTGGATAACAAAGAGATTGCTGACTATGAACGTAACCAGCTGATGCGCCGTCTGCGCCAGCTGATTGCCCAGTCCTGGCATACCGATGAAATTCGTAAGCACCGTCCAAGCCCGGTTGACGAAGCCAAATGGGGCTTTGCGGTGGTGGAAAACAGCCTGTGGGAAGGGGTGCCAAACTACCTGCGCGAGCTGAACGAGCAGCTGGAAGAGAACCTCGGCTATCGCCTGCCGGTGGATTTTGTGCCGGTGCGCTTTACCTCCTGGATGGGTGGCGACCGCGACGGCAACCCGAATGTGACTGCCGACATCACCCGCCACGTACTGCTGCTGAGCCGCTGGAAAGCCACCGACCTGTTCCTGAAAGATATTCAGGTGCTCATCTCTGAGCTGTCGATGGTTGAAGCCACGCCGGAACTGCGCGAGCTGGCCGGCGAAGAGGGTGCCAGCGAGCCGTACCGTTATCTGATGAAAAAGCTGCGCGGCCAGTTGCTGGCAACGCAGGCCTGGCTGGAAGCCCGCCTGAAAGGCCAGCGTCTGCCGAAGCCAGAAGGACTGCTGAGCCAGAACGAGCAGCTCTGGGATCCGCTGTATGCCTGCTATAAATCGCTGCAGGCCTGCGGTATGGGCATCATCGCCAACGGCGAACTGCTCGACACCCTGCGCCGCGTGAAGTGTTTTGGCGTGCCGCTGGTACGTATCGACGTGCGTCAGGAGAGCACCCGTCACACCGAAGCGCTGGGCGAGCTGACCCGTTATCTCGGCATTGGCGACTATGAAAGCTGGTCAGAAGCTGACAAACAGGCCTTCCTGATCCGCGAGCTGAACTCCAAACGTCCACTGCTGCCGCGCAACTGGGAGCCAAGCAACGAAACCCGCGAAGTACTCAACACCTGCAAAGCGATCGTTGATGCGCCGAAAGGATCGGTGGCCGCCTATGTGATCTCCATGGCGAAGACCCCATCCGACGTGCTGGGTGTTCATCTGCTGCTGAAAGAAGCGGGCATCGACTATGCCCTGCCGGTGGCACCGCTGTTCGAAACCCTTGATGACCTGAACAACGCTAACGACGTGATGACCCAGCTGCTGAACATCGACTGGTATCGCGGCTTTATTCAGGGCAAACAGATGGTGATGATTGGCTATTCCGACTCCGCAAAAGACGCGGGCGTAATGGCAGCATCCTGGGCGCAGTATCAGGCGCAGGACGCACTGATCAAGACCTGCGAGAAAGCCGGTATTGAACTGACCCTGTTCCACGGTCGCGGCGGCTCTATCGGTCGTGGCGGTGCGCCAGCGCATGCGGCGCTGCTATCCCAGCCGCCGGGCAGCCTGAAAGGCGGCCTGCGTGTGACCGAACAGGGCGAGATGATCCGCTTTAAGTACGGCCTGCCGGAAGTGACCATCAGCAGCCTGTCGCTCTACACCAGCGCCATCCTGGAAGCCAACCTGCTGCCGCCGCCAGAGCCGAAAGCCGCCTGGTGCCATATTATGGACGAGCTGTCGGACATCTCCTGCGATCTGTACCGCGGCTACGTGCGTGAAAACAAAGATTTCGTCCCTTACTTCCGTTCGGCGACACCGGAGCAGGAGCTGGGTAAACTGCCGCTCGGCTCCCGTCCGGCCAAGCGTCGCCCGACCGGTGGCGTAGAATCCCTGCGTGCCATCCCGTGGATCTTCGCGTGGACGCAAAACCGCCTGATGCTCCCGGCCTGGCTGGGTGCCGGTGCCGCGCTGCAAAAGGTGGTGGACGATGGCAAGCAGAGCGAACTGGAGACCATGTGCCGCGACTGGCCGTTCTTCTCCACCCGTCTGGGCATGCTGGAGATGGTCTTCTCCAAAGTCGACCTGTGGCTGGCGGAATACTACGACCAGCGCCTGGTAAAACCGGAGCTGTGGACGCTGGGTAAAGAGCTGCGCGAACTGCTGGAAGGCGACATCAAAGTGGTGCTGGCTATCGCCAACGATTCCCACCTGATGGCCGATCTGCCGTGGATTGCGGAGTCTATCCAGCTGCGTAACATCTACACCGACCCGCTGAACGTTCTGCAGGCAGAGCTGCTGTACCGTTCGCGTAAAGCGGAAGAAGAGGGTCAGGAGCCAGATCCGCGCGTGGAACAAGCGCTGATGGTCACCATCGCGGGCGTTGCGGCGGGAATGCGTAACACCGGCTAATGGGTTCTGCCGGGTGGCGCTTGCGCTTACCCGGCCTACAAAGGCATCACGCAGGCCCGGCAAGCGCAGCACCGCCGGGCATTACCTCAGAACCTCCACTATGCACCACGATATCACCTCTATTCTGACTGACCTGATAAAGGGTACGCCGCCGCTGCGTCAGGTGCATTTTGCGCCTTTGGCCGAACGGGTTCCCCATACTTCTCCTCGTCTGGTCATTGTTCCTGAAGGCGAAACGCATGATGCGGTCTTCTCTTCCGTCGGGTTTATTGACGATCTTCCGTCCGTCACCCTACTCAGCATCAGCTTCGGTAAGCAGCAGCTGACGATTCAACTCCAGCGTGACAGTACCGTTTTATGCCAACAGCAGGTTGCCAGGCGCGGCCCGAGAACGGGTGCCTTTCTGCTGCAAACGCTCGCGGAGTTGCAGATGCAGCCGGATGAACAGGAGACGGCCAGACTGGTGGTGTTAAGCCTGCTAAGTCACTGCCGCGATCTGCTGGGCAGCGATATCCACACCGCCTCCCGCGGCCGGGCGCTGTTTGAAGCCCTTCGTCGCTATATCGAAGAACACCATGCCACCCCACTTACCCGCGAGTCGGTGGCACAGGCGTTTTATATTTCACCGAACTACCTTTCTCACCTTTTTCAAAAGACCGGCAGCGTTGGGTTTAATGAATATCTGACCCACGTTCGTCTCGAACATGCCCGGCATTTGCTCAAAGGCTACGATCTGAAAATTAAAGATATCGCCGCGCATTGCGGCTTTGCCGACAGCAACTACTTCTGTCGACTGTTTCGCAGGCACACGGAGCGCTCGCCTTCGGAATATCGCCGCCAGTATCACAGCCAGCTCACTGCCAAAAACTAGCATTGTGATCGTCCTCTCACTTCGCTAAGGACCTTACATTTGTCCAGTATTTGGCAAATTTGACTTCTGGTTCACGCCATCTGGCCCGCCGTATCCTTAATTCATACCCGCTGACTTAAGGAAAAATAATGGAACTGTATCTGGATACCGCCAACGTGGCGGACGTTGAACGCCTTGCCCGCATCTTTCCCATTGCCGGTGTGACCACCAACCCGAGCATCATTGCCGCCAGCGGAGAGCCGCTCTGGGAAGTCCTGCCGCGCCTGCAGAACGTCATCGGCCCGCAGGGCATCCTGTTCGCCCAGACAATGAGCCGCGACGCCGAAGGGATGATTGCCGAAGCCAGACGCCTGCGTAAAGCGATCCCCACTATTGTGGTCAAAATTCCGGTTAACGCTGAAGGACTGGCCGCGATTAAAGCCCTTAAAAAAGACGGTATTACTACGCTCGGCACCGCAGTTTACAGCGCCTCACAAGGTTTGCTGGCGGCGTTAGCCGGGGCGAAATACATCGCGCCCTACGTCAATCGCGTGGATGCCCAGGGGGGCGACGGGATCCGCACGGTACAGGAACTGCAAAGCCTGCTGGAAATGCATGCGCCAGGGAGCAGCGTGCTGGCCGCCAGCTTCAAAACGCCACGTCAGGCGCTGGACTGCCTGCTCGCCGGTTGTGAAGCGATCACCCTGCCGACTGATGTAGCGCAACAAATGCTCAATACGCCAGCGGTAGAGTCAGCCATAGACAAGTTTGAGCAGGACTGGAAAAACGCGTTTGGTAGCCTCAACCTGTAAAGGAGACATAGGATGGATCGTATTATTCAATCGCCTGGCAAATACATTCAGGGTGCAGATGTGCTCTCACGCCTCGGTGACTACCTAAAACCGCTGGCGGCGCGCTGGCTGGTGGTGGGCGATAAATTTGTGCTGGGCTTTGCGGAAGAGACGCTGCGTCAGAGTTTTAAACAGGCGGAACTGTACGTAGAAATTGCGCCATTTGGCGGCGAATGTTCGCAGAACGAGATTGACCGGCTGCGCAAGCTGGCGAAAAGTGCAGATTGCCAGGCAATCCTCGGCATCGGCGGCGGTAAAACACTGGATACCGCTAAAGCACTGGCGCATTTCATGGATGTCCCGGTCGCCATCGCCCCGACCATTGCCTCTACTGATGCACCCTGCAGCGCGCTTTCTGTTATCTACACCGACAGCGGGGAATTTGATCGCTACCTGATGCTGCCGCATAACCCGAACATCGTGATTGTGGATACCAAAGTGGTGGCAGAGGCGCCTGCACGTCTGCTGGCAGCCGGCATCGGCGACGCGCTGGCAACCTGGTTTGAAGCCCGGGCCTGCTCACGCAGCGGCGCCACCACCATGGCGGGAGGCAAATGCACCCAGGCCGCGCTGGCGCTGGCCGAACTGTGCTACAACACCCTGATTGAAGAGGGTGAAAAAGCGATGCTGGCGGCAGAGCAGCACGTGGTGACTCCTGCCCTTGAGCGGGTCATTGAAGCCAACACCTATCTGAGCGGCGTCGGTTTTGAAAGCGGTGGGCTGGCAGCGGCCCACGCCATTCATAACGGCCTGACCGCCATTCCGGACGCCCATCATTACTATCACGGCGAGAAAGTGGCGTTTGGCACGCTGACCCAGCTGGTGCTAGAGAATGCCCCGGTTGAAGAGATTGAAACCGTCGCGGCACTCTGCCACAGCGTAGGGTTGCCCATCACGCTGGCGCAGCTGGATATTACCGAAGATATCCCCGCCAAAATGCGCCTGGTGGCGACAGCAGCCTGTGCGAAAGATGAAACCATCCATAACATGCCGGGCGGGACAACGGCGGATCAGGTCTATGCCGCCTTGCTGGTGGCCGACCAGTACGGCCAGCGTTTTATGCAGGAGTGGGAGTAGCCCTTATTGCCGGGTGGCGGCTGCGCCTTACCCGGCCTACAAAACCCGTAGGCCCGTGCAAGCGTAGCGCCGCCGGGCAAAAAAATCCCCGCCGGAGCGGGGATTTTCTGTTTACAGCAGATCGAACCGGTCGAGGTTCATCACTTTCACCCATGCCGCGACAAAGTCCTTCACGAACTTCTCGTGGGCATCGCTGCTGGCGTAAACCTCCGCCAGGGCGCGCAGCACGGAGTTAGAACCGAACACCAGGTCGGCACGGCTCGCCAGGTATTTCACTTCCCCGCTCACGCGGTCGCGACCTTCAAACAGCTCGCTGGATTCATCGGTGGCTTTCCACTGTGTGCCCATATCCAGCAGATTGACGAAGAAGTCAGTGCTGAGTACGCCCACGCGGTCGGTAAAGACGCCGCTCTTACCGCCATCAAAGTTGGCGCCCAGCACACGCAGCCCGCCCAGCAACACCGTCATCTCTGGCGCGGTCAGCGTCAGCTGCTGCGCTTTATCAATCAGCAACGATTCGGTGGTGGAGACGTCAATCGCCGCCCGGTAGTTACGGAAGCCATCGGCAACCGGCTGCAGCAGGGTAAACATGCCGATATCGGTCTGATCCTGGCGCGCATCAACGCGGCCTGGCGTAAACGGTACGGTGATGTTGAAGCCTGCCGCTTTCGCCGCCTGCTCAACGCCCACCACACCGGCCAGCACGATGATGTCCGCCAGCGACGCTTTATGCGCCGATTTATAGATCCCTTCCAGCACCGGCAGTACACGCGCGGCGACGGCGTTGACATCCCAGCTACGCTGCGGTGCCAGCGCCAGACGTGCGCCGTTGGCCCCGCCACGCTTATCGCCACCGCGGAAGGTGGAAGCCGACGCCCATGCCACCGACACCAGCTCGCTCACCGACAGGCCAGAAGCCGCAATATCCGCCTTCAGGCTTTCGATATCTTCAGCAGTCGGGTGGAAGAACGGCTGCGGCAGCGGATCCTGCCAAATCAGCTCTTCTTTCGGCACTTCTGGCCCGATATAACGGGAAATCGGCCCCATATCACGGTGGGTCAGTTTGAACCATGCGCGGGCGAAGGCTTCGTTAAAGGCCTGCGGATCGTTGAGGAAACGACGGGAAATTTTGTCGAATTCCGGATCGAAACGTAGCGTCAGGTCGGTCACCAGCATGGTCGGTTTACGTTTTTTCGACGGGTCGAAGGGATCCGGCATGATTTCCGGCGCATTCGACGCTTCGAACTGGATAGCACCAGCCGGACTGCGGGTTTGCACCCAGTCGTATTTGTAGAGGTTCTCAAAGAAGTAGTTGCTCCACTGGGTCGGCGTCTGGGACCAGATCACCTCCAGGCCGGAGGTAATGGCGTCCGCCCCGATACCGGTACCGTGGGTGCTGGCCCAGCCCAGGCCCTGAGCCTCAAGCGGACCGCCTTCCGGGTCGACACCCACATGGCTGGCTTCCCCTGCCCCGTGGGTTTTACCCAGCGTATGGCCGCCGGCGATCAGCGCGACGGTCTCTTCATCGTTCATCCCCATGTTGCCAAAGGTGGCGCGGATAGCCGCCGCCGCCGACAGCGGTTCACCGCTGGCGTTTGGCCCTTCAGGGTTAACGTAAATTAGCCCCATCTCGGTGGCGCCAATGGCGCTTTTCGCCAGGCTTTCCGGGTGACGATGCTCCAGCCAGGCTTTTTCATCGCCCCAGTTAACGTCCAGATCGGGTTCCCAGACATCTTCGCGTCCGGCACCAAAGCCGAAGGTTCTGAAGCCGGAGTTCTCCAGCGCCACGTTGCCCGCAAGGATAAACAGATCGGCCCAGGAGATTTTCTGGCCATATTTTTGTTTGATCGGCCACAGCAGACGACGCGCCTTATCGAGGCTGACGTTGTCCGGCCAGGAGTTAAGCGGAGAAAAACGCTGTTGACCGCGGCCTGCGCCGCCGCGCCCGTCTACAGAGCGATAGGTGCCCGCGCCGTGCCACGCCATGCGAATGAACAGACCGGCATAGCTGCCCCAGTCTGCAGGCCACCACGGTTGAGAATCGGTCAGGAGCGCTTTCAGATCGCCTTTCAGAGCGGAGTAATCCAGCTTGCTGAATTCTTTGCGGTAGTTGAAGTCTTTGCCTAGCGGGTTGGAACGTTCGGAATGCTGGTTGAGAAGATCAATACGAAGTTGTTTAGGCCACCAGTCCCGGCTGTTGGTGCCGGCACCTGCACTCTTGTCATAACTGCCCTGATGGAAAGGGCACTTACCTGAATTCTGGTTCTCGTCGGACGTACTCATCGCTCTGCTCCCTCTATGGTTTTATCGTTAGGATATACACCACCGGGAATAAGAGATAATTGAAACAATCCACAGATTTGATAGTTAATACCGTTGTTATCCGGCTGAAATAAAAAAGCCCTCATCTTACTGAGGGCCTGGTCTTTACAGACCCGGGCGAACCCCTAACGTGTGGCAGATCGCGTAGCTCATTTCGGCGCGGTTGAGGGTATAGAAATGGAAATCCTTCACCCCTTCGCGGCTTAAAATCTTCACCATATCCATGGCGATACTGGCACCCACCAGCTTGCGGGTTTCGGCGTCATCGTCCAGGCCTTCATACATCTTCGCCATCCAGTGCGGGATACGCACGTTGGTCATGTCGGCAAATTTCTTGGCCTGCTTAAAGTTAGAAACCGGCAGGATGCCAGGGATAATTTCCACGTCGATGCCGGCAGAGACGCAGCGGTCACGGAAACGCAGATAGCTTTCAACATCAAAGAAAAACTGGGTGATGGCGCGATTGGCACCCGCATCCACTTTGCGCTTCAGGTTGAGCAGGTCCGCCTGGGCGCTTTTCGCTTCCGGGTGCACTTCCGGGTAAGCCGCAACGGAGATGTCGAAATCGCCCACCTCTTTCAGCAGCGTTACCAGATCGGTCGCATACATGTCCGGCTTACCGCTGCCCGGCGGCAGGTCGCCACGCAGGGCCACGATGTGGCGGATACCGTTATTCCAGTAATCCTGGGCGATGGTGCGCAGCTCGTCGCGGGTGGCATCGATACAGGTCAGATGCGGGGCAGCCTCCAGACCGGTACGATCCTTAATGCCCTTGATGATACTGTGCGTGCGGTCGCGCTCGCCGGAGTTGGCGCCGTAGGTCACGGAGACAAATTTCGGCTTCAGGCTGCTCAGGCGATCGATAGAGGCCCACAGGGTCTGCTCCATTTCACTGGTGCGCGGCGGGAAAAATTCAAAAGAGACGTTAATCTGGCCGTTTACTTCTGCCAGGCTCTGATTCAGGGCTTCCCGCTGGTTGGCGTGAAAAAAGCTCATACCTTACCTCATCAATCGCGTGTCGTTGTTTATTATGCTTCGAACTTCTATACGTTTAGACGTCCAGATGTAAAAATGACGGAAAAGCGGACTGGCGTCAACTGAAAATATCACCATTGACGGTGAGGAATGCTCAGGGAAGATGAAAAAAGTTCAGGATGGGAAAAAAGAAGGCCCGGTAAGCGTTGCGCCACCGGGCATAGGGTTTTACAGCAGTTGTGCCAGACGGTTGATATCGGACTGGATCGCCCCGGCGGTGACGTCGCGGCCCGCGCCTGGACCACGGATCACCAGCGGGTTATCGCGATACCAGCGGCTTTCGATGGCAAAGACGTTATCGCACGGCAGCAGCGCCGCCAGCGGATGTTCCGGGCGGACAGCCTCAACCCCAACGCGCGCCTTGCCGTTGGCATCGAAACGCGCCACGTAGCGCAGCACCAGACCCATTTCGCGCGCCGCTTCCAGCCGCTGTAGCATCTGCTCGTTCAGCGCTTCACCGTTCTCGAAGAAGTGATCGACAGACCCCTCTTCGCAGCCCGCTGGCACCAGCGACTCCACGCGCACCTGATTCGGCTCGATGTCGTAGCCCGCTTCACGCGCCAGGATCACCAGCTTACGCATCACGTCTTTGCCGGAGAGGTCAACGCGCGGGTCCGGCTCGGTCAGCCCCTGCTGCCACGCCTGATCCACCAGGTCGGTGAACGGCACGGTGCCATCAAACTGCAGGAACAGCCATGACAGGGTGCCGGAGAAGATACCGCTGATCGCCAGAATGCTGTCGCCGCTATCGATCAGATCGCGCACGGTGTGGTTCACCGGCAGACCGGCACCAACGGTGGCGTTGTAGAGCCAGTGACGGCCCGTTTTTTCAAAGGCGTCGTGGATCTGACGATAGTTGCGGGTATTGCTGGCCCCCGCCAGTTTGTTAGCGCTGATGACGTGGAAGCCGTGGCTGGCGAAATCAAGATACTGATCGGCCAGCTGCTCGCTGGCGGTGACATCCAGCACCACCAGATCATCATAGGGGTGGGCACGCATCCACAGGAACAGCGACTCTTCATCCTGCTCGATGGCTTCATCGTTGAAGAAGGCCAGCGCACGGCTGGCGTCCAGCCCTTCATAACTGAGCAGGCTGCGGCGGCTGTCCACCACGCCCGCCAGTACAAATTCAAAACCGGTACGCGCCGAGAGCGTGGTTTGCTCGCGGGCAAACAGCTCCAGCCAGCGGGAACCGATATTCCCTTTGCCAAACAGCATCAGACCGATGCGTTTTTCGGCGCGGAACAGCGACTGGTGCAGGCCCTGGATCAGACTCTCCGTTGGCCCGGTACGCATGACCGCCACCAGGCTGATGCCCTCCTCGGACTGCCAGGTAAATTCAACCGGCTGCCCTTTCAACTGCTGCCAGAAACGGTGGCAGTGCAGCGGGTTACGGGTGACGCCCGCGCCCACCATCGCAATCAGCGCCAGCCCCTGACGCAGACGAAGCTCGCCCGGCAGGCCCGCTTCATCGAGAATCTTCAGCGCGCTGTCGGCCACTTCGGCGGTGTAGCAGAACTGCAGCAGGTGACGATCGGTATGCACACCCACGGCCAGCGGGCGCACCTGGGCACGCTTGAGGATCAGGTCGATCTCTTTATGCGCCAGTTTGAAATCCTGACCAGCAGGAACGAGGAACTCAATCAGGCAGATATCGTCATGGCTGGTGACAATACGCGCCCCGGTGCCGGAAGCCAGCACGCGCTCAATGCGGGTGGAACCCTGATCCGGCGTATAGCTACAGCGCAGCTGCAGATCGATATCGCTGCCGGAAACCGGCTGCAGGGTACGGGCGTGGAGAACCGGGGCCGCCAGACGGGCCAGCTCGCTGGCTTCATCGAGACGCAGCAGCGGCAGCAGGCAGGCATCTTTGACCTTGCGTGGGTCGGCGCTATAGACGCCCGCCACGTCGCTCCAGATGGTGACGCGCGACACGCCCGCCAGCGCACCAATCTGTGTTGCAGAGTAGTCGGAGCCGTTACGCCCCAGCAGCACGGTTTCACCCGCGTTGCTGCGGCTGATAAAGCCGGTCACGACAATACGTTTATTCGGATGCTGTACCAGCAGCTGCTGGAGTAGCGGATAAGAGAGGCCTTCATCAACCTGCGGCTGAGCGCCACGTTCGGCACGCAGGAAGTCCCGCGCGTCCAGCCATGCGGCCTCCAGCCCCTGCTGTTGCAGAACCGCCGCCATCAGACGGGCAGACCACACTTCACCGTGGCCCACCACCTCGGCGTAAACGGCATCGGTCACGCCGCTGTCGAGTAAAGCGGCCAGCCGCTCCAGATCCTGGATAAAGTTGCTGATCAGGCCATCGGCCACGTCGGCAGGCAGTAACCCGGCGATCAATTCACTCTGATAACGGCGTAACGCTTGTTGAACCTGATGCGCAGAGAGACGATCGGTCTGGCTTAACTTCAGCCAGCTAATCAACTGGTTGGTGGTGCTGCCCGCCGCAGAGACAACCATCATGTCCCCCGGCATCGAATACTCTGCCATGATCCCCGCGACCCGCAGGTAACATTTCACATCAGCAAGACTACTACCACCAAACTTGTGCAGCTGGCGACCCTTCGCCCCTGCCTGCGCTATCACACTCATGATTACCCCTTGGCTGCGATCCGGAAGCCATTTTCCAGATCGGCAATTAAATCTTCACAATCTTCAATACCGGTTGAGATACGCAACAGCGTCTCGGAGATCCCGGCGGCGGCACGCGCTTCTGGCGCCATGCCTGCGTGCGTCATGGTGGCGGCGTGGGAGATCAAACTTTCAACCCCACCTAAAGATTCCGCCAGCGTAAACAGTGACAGCCCGCTCAGGAAGCGACGTAGCGTCTGCTCATCGCCATCCAGCTCAAAACTTAACATCGCGCCAAAACCCTTTTGTTGACGCGCCGCAATCTCGTGTCCCTGATTCTCCGGCAGCGACGGGTGATAGAGCTTTTTCACCAGCGGCTGGGTCTTCAGGAAATCGACAATTGCCTGGGCATTACGCTGCGCCACATCCATACGCGGCGACAGGGTGCGCAGCCCACGCAGCAGCAGATAGCTGTCGAACGCGCTGCCGGTGACGCCGATGTTATTCGCCCACCATGCCAGTTCGGTGACAACCTCCGGATCTTTCGCAATCACCACCCCGGCAACCACGTCCGAGTGGCCGTTCAGATATTTGGTGCATGAATGCAATACCAGGTCTGCTCCCAGTGCCAGCGGGTTCTGTAGCGCCGGACTGAGGAAGGTATTATCCACTACACTTATCGCTCCCGCATCCCTTGCAAGCTGACAAATTTTTGCAATGTCCACGACGCGCAGCAGCGGATTGCTCGGACTTTCGATTAATACCAGCTTCGGTTTTTCTGCCAGCGCCTGTTTCAGCGCCTGCTCATCACCTTGATCGACAAACAGCACGCGATAGCAGCCACGCTTCGCCAGGCTGTCAAACAGGCGGTAGCTGCCACCGTAACAGTCGTGCGGGGCCACCAGCAGATCGCCTGGTTTCAGGAACACCGTGGTCACCAGGTGAATAGCCGACATGCCGGTATTGGTCATCACCGCACCTGCGCCACCTTCCAGCTCCGCCAGCGCGCGCTGGGTGACATCACGCGTAGGGTTACCACGGCGCGAGTAGTCATGGGCGCGTGGTTCATTAAATCCGGTGAAGTTATAGGTACTGGAGAGGTGAATCGGCGGGACAACGCAGCCGTACTGTTCGTCATCATTCAATCCGCTACGCACTGCGATGGTGGCCTGTTTACGCGTCATGGTGAAGGCTTCCTGGATTAATGGATGAAAAGTCAGGCACCAGAGTAAACATTGATTATATGGACGTCAATACATCTGGACATCTAAACTTCTTTGCGTATAGATTGAGCAATGCGCAAATAGCCGTTAAAATTATATGCTTTAGCGCATACCGCAGAGGCAATATCCGTGTCACAACGGCATCTCTACGGTAAACTACGCGCGATTATGGCTCGTACCCCGGCGTATCGCTGCGGTGTCAGCCTCATATTAATGACAGAGAGGATTAAAGGTATCTCATGGCTGAATGGAGCGGCGAATATATCAGCCCATACGCTGAGCACGGTAAGAAGAGTGAACAAGTAAAAAAAATTACGGTTTCCATTCCTCTGAAGGTGTTAAAGATCCTCACCGATGAACGCACGCGTCGTCAGGTGAATAACCTGCGTCACGCTACCAACAGCGAACTGCTGTGCGAAGCGTTCCTGCACGCGTTTACCGGTCAACCGTTGCCGAACGATGAAGACCTGCGCAAAGAGCGTAGCGATGAAATTCCGGAAGAGGCAAAGGTGATCATGCGTGAGCTGGGTATCGACCCGGAGACGTGGGAATACTGATTTACAGATACAAAAAAAGCGCCTTGCGGCGCTTTTTTTTCGGGAAACTTACTTGGAACCCGGGATGCTGAAACGCTTGTTGAAGCGGTCAACACGGCCACCGGTTGCAACGTCACGCTGCTTACCAGTGTAGAACGGGTGGCACTGGCCGCACACGTCCAGGTTCAGATCGTGACCCACGGTGGAGCGGATCTGGATAGAGTTACCGCAAGAGCAGTTTGCAGTAATCATTTCGTATTTAGGATGGATATCTTTTTTCATGGGAGAACCTCAGTTAAGGCCGCGTCGCTCTTCCAGCCCTAACGCCAGACACCACGCGATGTTGAATGTAAGTTCTTTGATGCAAAGTGCACCAAAGGCGGCGAATCATACAGAATTTAACCAGGGTATGCAAACTGATCCGCACGCCGCCTTTCACTAATGTGTATACTAACGCGCCACTTTTCAAGTCAGGAAGATTCGATGCCCGTTGCTCACGTTGCCCTGCCCGTTCCGCTTCCCCGCACCTTTGACTACCTGCTGCCAGACAACATGCAGGCTGAGGCGGGCTGTCGCGTGAATGTGCCGTTTGGCAAACAGCAGCGGGTGGGCATTGTTGTCTCCGTAAGCCAGCACAGCGAGTTGCCTCTCAGTGAACTCAAAAGCGTGGTCGAGGTGCTGGACAGCGAGCCAGTCTTTTCCTCCAGCGTCTGGCGACTGCTCCTGTGGGCGGCCGACTATTATCATCATCCCATTGGCGATGTGCTGTTTCACGCCTTACCCATTCTGCTGCGACAGGGCAAAAGCGCCAGCCATGCGCCGATGTGGTACTGGTTTGCCACCGAGCAGGGCCAGGCGGTAGATATTAATAGCCTGAAACGCTCCCCGAAACAGCAGCAGGCACTGGCGGCGTTACGCCAGGGCAGGATCTGGCGGCATCAGGTTGAGAGCCTCGACTTTAACGACGCGGCGTTGCAGAGCTTACGTAAAAAAGGGCTGAGCGAACTGGCCTGCGAAGCGCCGGCGCTTATCGACTGGCGCGACGGCTTTAGCGTCGCGGGCGACCGTCTGCGGCTCAATACCGAACAGGCGACCGCCGTTGGGGCGATCCACAGCGCGTCCGATCGCTTTTCAGCCTGGCTGCTGGCAGGCGTGACCGGTTCCGGTAAAACTGAAGTCTATCTGAGCGTACTGGAAAATGTACTGGCTCAGGGCAAGCAGGCGCTGGTGATGGTGCCGGAAATCGGCCTGACCCCGCAGACCATCGCCCGTTTTCGCGAGCGCTTTAACGCCCCGGTCGAGGTGCTGCACTCCGGCTTAAACGACAGCGAGCGCCTCAGCGCCTGGCTGAAAGCGAAAAATGGCGAAGCGGCAATTGTGATTGGCACCCGCTCATCCCTGTTTACACCCTTTAAAAATCTCGGGGTGATCGTCATCGACGAAGAGCACGACAGCTCTTATAAACAGCAGGAGGGCTGGCGCTATCATGCCCGCGACCTGGCGGTCTATCGCGCCCACAGCGAACAGATCCCAATCATTCTCGGCTCCGCGACCCCTGCGCTGGAGACGCTGCACAATGTGCGCCAGCGAAAATACCATTTATTACGCCTGACGCGGCGGGCGGGTAATGCCCGTCCTGCCATGCAGCATGTACTGGATCTGAAAGGTCAGCCGGTGCAGGCGGGGTTGGCTCCGGCACTGATCGCCCGCATGCGCCAGCATCTGCAGGCCGACAACCAGGTGATCCTGTTTCTCAACCGGCGCGGCTTTGCCCCGGCGCTGCTGTGCCACGACTGCGGCTGGATCGCCGAGTGCCCGCGCTGCGATCACTACTATACCCTGCATCAGGCCCAGCATCATTTGCGCTGCCACCACTGCGACAGCCAGCGACCAGTGCCGCGCCAGTGTCCCTCCTGCGGCTCGACCCATATGGTGCCGGTCGGTCTGGGCACCGAGCAGCTGGAGCAGGCGCTGGCCCCCTTCTTCCCGGGCGTGGCTATCTCACGTATCGATCGCGACACCACCAGCCGCAAAGGCGCCCTTGAGCAACAGCTGGCGGAAGTGCATCGCGGCGGAGCGCGTATTCTGATCGGTACCCAGATGCTGGCCAAAGGGCACCACTTCCCGGACGTGACCCTGGTGGCGCTGCTGGATGTCGACGGGGCGCTCTTCTCGGCTGATTTCCGCTCCGCGGAGCGCTTTGCCCAGCTCTATACCCAGGTGGCAGGCCGTGCCGGGCGCGCCGGTAAACAGGGCGAGGTGGTGCTACAAACCCACCACCCCGAGCATCCGCTGCTGCAAACCTTGCTGCATAAAGGCTACGACGCCTTCGCCGAACAGGCGCTGGCGGAGCGTCAGACCCTGCAACTGCCACCGTGGACCAGCCATGTGATTATCCGCGCCGAGGATCACAACAACCAGCAGGCGCCGCTGTTCCTCCAGCAGCTGCGCAACCTGCTGCAGGCCAGCCCGCTGGTGGATAATCAGCTGTGGATTTTAGGTCCGGTTCCGGCCCTGGCCCCCAAACGCGGCGGACGCTATCGCTGGCAAATCCTGCTGCAACACCCTTCCCGGGTGCGGCTACAGCATATCGTCAGCGGCACGCTGGCGTTGATTAACACCCTGCCGGAAGCGCGTAAAGTGAAGTGGGTCCTGGACGTTGATCCTATCGAAAGCTAAAAAAGGGTGGGAGGCGGATCGAAAAATTAAACACGACTCACACTTTTTATGAAAATTCTGTAACCGCTTCCATTCGCAATCTGATAAAACTGACTCAGTCAGAAGTGCGGTGATACGCCTGCGAGGAGAAGAAGTTGAAGTCCAGGAAAGAGGTTGCCTCGGCGACCATGAAAGATGTTGCCCTGAAAGCAAAAGTCTCAACGGCAACGGTATCCCGAGCATTAATGAATCCCGACAAAGTCTCTCAGAGCACGCGTAACCGTGTTGAGCAGGCTGCGCTGGAGGTGGGTTATCTGCCCCAGGCTATGGGCCGTAACGTCAAACGGAACGAATCCCGCACCATTCTGGTCATTGTGCCCGACATCTGCGATCCCTTTTTCAGCGAAATCATTCGCGGTATCGAAGTGACCGCCGCCGCCCAGGGCTACCTGGTGCTGATTGGCGACTGCGCGCACCAGAACCAGCAGGAAAAGACTTTTATCGACCTGATTATCACCAAGCAGATCGACGGCATGCTGCTGCTCGGTTCCCGCCTGCCCTTTGATGCCGGCATTGAAGAGCAGCGCAATCTGCCGCCGATGGTGATGGCCAACGAATTCGCGCCTGAGCTGGAACTGCCTACCGTTCACATCGATAACCTCACCGCCGCCTTCAACGCCGTGAATTATCTGCAGGAGCTGGGCCATAAACGTATCGGTTGTATCGCCGGACCGGAAGAGATGCCGCTGTGCCACTATCGCCTGCAGGGCTATGTTCAGGCGCTGCGCCGCACCGGGGCGACGGTGGATCCGCACTATATCGCCCGCGGCGATTTTACCTATGCCGCAGGCGGCCTGGCACTGGAAAAACTGCTGTCATTGCCGCAGCCGCCGACCGCGGTGTTCTGTCACAGCGACGTCATGGCGTTGGGCGCGCTCTCCTATGCCAAACGGCGCGGTCTGAAAGTGCCGAAAGACCTCTCAATTATCGGCTTCGATAATATTTCTCTGTCTGAATTTTGCGATCCTCCACTCTCGACGGTGGCGCAACCCCGCTATGATATTGGCCGGGAAGCGATGCTGCTGTTACTGGATCAGCTGAACGGACAAACAGTTAGCAGCGGCTCCCGTTTACTGGACTGTGAATTGATCGTCAGAGGTTCAACCCAAGCCCTGACTTAAAGTAAACGCCTTTCAGACGTCCTCATCTGGTCAAAGGCCCGTCGCTTAAGTAACATGACGGGCTGACAAACGAAAAAATACAGCGAAACGATAGTGGCACAACGAGATTATGTACGTCGCGGCCAGCCGGCACCTTCGCGACGCAAAAAGAGTAGCTCACGGAAACCGCAACGCAGCAGCCTGCCCGCAGTCTCACCGGCTATGGTGGCGATCGCGGCGGCGGTCCTGGTGGCATTTATCGGCGGCCTCTGGTTCATTACGCACCATAAAAAAGAAGAAGCAGAAGCGCTGCAGGGCAATAAAGTGGTCGGCAATGGCTTGCCCCCTAAACCGGAAGAGCGCTGGCGCTATATTAAAGAGCTTGAGAGCCGCCAGCCGGGTGTGCGTGCGCCTACTGAACCCTCTGCCGGTGGCGAAGTGGTGGATCCTAACCAATTAACCAACGAACAGCGTCAGCTGCTGGCACAGATGCAGGCCGATATGCGCCAGCAGCCGACCCAGCTCAACGAAGTGCCGTGGAATGAGCAGACGCCGGCACAGCGTCAGCAAACGCTGCAGCGTCAGCGCCAGGCGCAGCAGCAGGCTCAGCAGCAGCAACAGTGGGCGCAAAGCCAGACGGTACAGCAGCCGAAAGCGCAGCCGCGGGTGACGGAACAGCCGTACCAGCAGCCTAAGGTGGCACAAACGCAACCGGCGCAACAGCCGAAGACGCAGCCTGCGAAGCAAAATAGCAACACGCAGCCGTATCAAGATCTGCTGCAAACCCCTGCGCATACCACCGCGCAGCAGCCGAAAGCCGCGCCGGTCACCAAAGAGACCGAAGCGCCGAAGCAGACGGCTGAGAAGAAAGACGAACGTCGCTGGATGGTGCAGTGCGGATCCTTTAAAGGCGCAGAGCAGGCGGAAACCGTACGTGCCCAGCTGGCCTTTGAAGGCTTTGACTCACGCATTACCACCAATAACGGCTGGAATCGCGTAGTGATCGGCCCGGTTAAAGGCAAAGACAATGCCGATGGCACCATCAGCCGTCTGAAGATGGCAGGTCACACAAACTGCATTCGACTCGCTTCCGGGGGTTGAAACCCCCAAAATCCCCCCCATCTATCATTCTATTCAGCCCTGAGCACTGGCTCAGGGCCTCTATTTTCCGAATGTGTAACCAGGGGGTCTGCTCGTGACAACAATAGTAAGTGTACGCCGTAACGGCCAGGTGGTGATTGCCGGTGATGGCCAGGCCACGCTGGGTAATACCGTCATGAAAGGCAACGTGAAAAAAGTGCGTCGTCTGTATAACGACAAAGTGATCGCCGGTTTTGCGGGCGGTACTGCGGACGCCTTCACGCTGTTTGAGCTGTTTGAACGTAAACTGGAAATGCATCAGGGCCATCTGGTGAAAGCTGCCGTTGAACTGGCGAAAGACTGGCGTACCGACCGTATGCTGCGCAAGCTGGAAGCACTGCTGGCGGTGGCCGATGAAAATGCCTCGCTGATCATCACCGGTAACGGTGACGTGGTGCAGCCAGAAAATGACCTGATTGCTATCGGTTCCGGTGGCCCGTACGCCCAGGCTGCCGCCCGCGCGCTGTTGGAAAACTCCGATCTGGGCGCACGCGATATCGCTGTGAAGGCGTTGGATATTGCAGGTGATATCTGCATCTATACCAACCACTTCCACACCATCGAAGAATTGCCGTCTAAGGCGTAAGGATTTCTCATGTCTGAAATGACCCCACGCGAAATTGTCAGCGAACTGAACAAACACATCATCGGCCAGGATAACGCCAAGCGTTCCGTGGCGATTGCCCTGCGTAACCGCTGGCGTCGTATGCAGCTGGATGAAGTGCTGCGCCATGAAGTGACGCCAAAAAACATTCTGATGATCGGCCCGACCGGCGTCGGTAAAACCGAAATCGCCCGTCGTCTGGCTAAACTGGCCAACGCGCCATTCATCAAAGTCGAAGCGACCAAGTTCACCGAAGTAGGCTATGTCGGTAAAGAAGTGGACTCTATCATCCGCGATCTGACCGATTCTGCCATTAAGATGGTCCGCGTCCAGTCCATCGAGAAAAACCGCTATCGCGCAGAAGAGATGGCGGAAGAGCGCGTGCTGGATGTGCTGATCCCACCGGCGAAAAACAACTGGGGCCAGGCAGAACAGCCTGCTGAGCCATCCGCTGCGCGCCAGGCGTTCCGCAAAAAACTGCGTGAAGGCCAGCTGGATGACAAAGAGATTGAGATCGAGCTCGCCGCCGCGCCAATGGGCGTGGAAATTATGTCTCCGCCAGGTATGGAAGAGATGACCAGCCAGCTGCAATCCATGTTCCAGAACCTGGGCGGGCAGAAGCAAAAGCCGCGTAAGCTGAAAATCAAAGACGCGATGAAGCTGCTGATTGAAGAAGAAGCGGCGAAGCTGGTAAACCCGGAAGAGCTGAAGCAGGACGCTATCGACGCGGTTGAACAGCACGGTATCGTGTTTATCGATGAGATCGATAAAATCTGTAAGCGCGGCGAATCCTCCGGCCCGGACGTTTCCCGTGAAGGCGTACAGCGCGACCTGCTGCCGCTGGTTGAAGGCTGCACCGTCTCCACCAAGCACGGCATGGTGAAAACCGATCACATTCTGTTTATCGCCTCTGGCGCGTTCCAGGTTGCCAAGCCGTCGGATCTGATACCAGAACTGCAGGGCCGTCTGCCGATCCGCGTTGAGCTGCAGGCGCTGACCACCGAAGATTTCGAGCGCATCCTGACCGAACCAAACGCCTCCATCACCGTGCAGTACAAAGCGCTGATGGCGACCGAAGGGGTGAACATTGAGTTCACCGAAGACGGGATCAAACGTATCGCACAGGCCGCATGGCAGGTTAACGAAACCACCGAAAACATCGGTGCGCGTCGTCTGCATACCGTGCTGGAACGCCTGATGGAAGATATCTCTTATGATGCGAGCGACCTGAATGGTCAAAGCATTAAAATTGATGCCGACTATGTGAGTAAGCACCTTGATGCTTTAGTAGCAGATGAAGATCTGAGCCGTTTTATCCTATAATCGCGGCAATTGCATTTTCATCACAAATGATGGGGCTGAAAGGCCCCATTTTTATTGGCACATAATTACTATGACTGAAATCAGCCGCACGCAGGCCTGGCTGGAAAGCCTGCGTCCTAAAACGCTCCCTCTCGCTTTCGCCGCCATTATTGTTGGCACCACCCTCGCGTGGTGGCAGGGGCATTTCGACCCGCTGGTGGCTGCCCTGGCGCTGCTGACCGCCGGGCTTCTGCAAATCCTCTCTAACCTCGCCAACGATTACGGGGATGCCGTCAAGGGCAGCGACAAGCCCGACCGCATCGGGCCATTGCGCGGAATGCAGAAAGGAGTGATCACCCAGGAGGAGATGAAACGGGCGCTGATTATCACCGTCGCGCTGATCTGTCTTTCCGGGATTGCGCTGGTGCTGGTGGCCTGTAAAACCCCGGCGGATGCGGTTGGCTTCCTCGTGCTCGGTCTGCTGGCGATTGTCGCGGCCATCACCTATACCGTCGGCACCCGCCCTTACGGTTACATCGGGCTGGGGGATATCTCCGTGCTGGTCTTCTTCGGCTGGCTGAGCGTGATGGGCAGCTGGTATCTGCAGGCGCACTCGTTAATTCCTGCTCTGTTCCTGCCAGCCACCGCCTGCGGCATGCTGGCGACGGCGGTACTGAATATCAACAACCTGCGCGATATCGACAGCGATCGTCAGAACGGTAAAAACACCCTGGCGGTGCGGTTAGGCGCGGTGAATGCGCGCCGCTACCATGCCTGCCTGCTGATGGGTGCCCTGCTCTGTCTGGCGCTGTTTAACCTGCTTTCCCTGCACAGCCTGTGGGGCTGGCTGTTTGTGCTCGCCACGCCGCTGCTGGTTAAACAGGCGCGCTACGTGATGCGCGAGCAGAGCGCCTCGGCCATGCCGCCAATGCTGGAACGCACGGTAAAAGGCGCACTGCTGACTAACCTGTTGTTCGTGATAGGGATTATTCTTAGTCAGACGCTAAATTAGCTGACAAATATCAATTAACAATTGATGATTTTGCCAACAATGCAATTCGCGCGATATACTGAAAACACTCGCAGCAACTGAACTTAAGCCTATGAAATACGATACCTCCGAGCTTTGTGACATCTACCAGGAAGATGTGAACGTCGTAGAACCACTGTTTTCCAACTTTGGAGGACGGTCGTCGTTTGGCGGACAAATCATTACGGTGAAATGTTTTGAGGACAACGGGTTGCTGTACGATCTGCTCGAACAGAACGGCCGTGGACGCATTCTGCTGGTTGATGGTGGCGGCTCCGTGCGTCGCGCATTAGTTGATGCGGAACTTGCCCGTCTCGCCACCCAGAACGAGTGGGAAGGCATTGTGGTCTATGGCGCGGTGCGTCAGGTGGATGACCTCGAAGAGCTGGACATCGGCATTCAGGCGATTGCGGCCATTCCGGTAGGTGCCGCAGGTGAAGGCATTGGCGAAAGCGACGTGCGCGTCAATTTCGGCGGCGTGACCTTCTTCTCCGGCGACCATCTCTATGCCGATAACACCGGCATTATCCTCTCTGAAGATCCGCTGGATATCGAGTAACACGCAGTAAAAAGGCGGTGATTACTGCCTTTTTACTGTGCCTGACAGCCAGGATGGCTGTCGTTAAATGATACAAGCAAAAGGAACCTTGTTTGCGCGGCATTCTCTATTTTCTCAGTTTCGTTTCTATCCTCTGGTTACTCTATCGCTCGTTTCGCCTTCTGTTTTTTGCGCCTCCGCCGTTTATGCTGGCTGTCACCTTGCGTCTGGGTCTGGCGTTACTCATCTTTCTTGGCGCGGTGAACTTGCCCCGTAATCTGGCAACGTTTGATAAGCAATTTAAAGAAACCGTGGGTTATCCCTCCTCCCTTCTTACAATGCGATTCATTCATCTTGACGATGTTAAAAAACAACGGATTATGCGGGAAGCTGAGATCTATTTTTCCGATATCCAAAACGTGATTACCGTTGAAAATATCCCGACGCGTCATCGAACAGAGTCATACCTTGATCACCAGAGAAAAATTAAAATCCAACAAGATATTCTGCCAAATCGCTATCGCTGGCAGGGTGATCAGCTCACCATTGCCAGTGGCAGGCCATTAACTGACGAAGAAGCTGCCCGGCTGGAAGCGACCCTGACGCAGGCTTTAAACGGCATCACGTCACACTCAAGACTCGAGTCTCGTTTTGTTTTATCTCCCGCTATGCCAGGCAGCGCTAATCTGTGGCAAATACTGCTTGCTGAAGAAACGGATACCTTAGCGTTAACCTTCTCTGTCAGTGTGCATCCGAAGGTCTTTACTGCAACGTGCCCCAAAAATATGACGCTCTTATGCAGTAAAGCGCGCTTTTTCTGCCTGCTGCCGGTCGCAACGACGTTACCAGACTCTCTCACCACGCAATGGTTGCAACTGAATCATGATGAACCCATAAAGCTTACGGGGTCGCTCGGGCAGGAAAAATATCAGCTCTGGATAACCAAAGAGCGAGAACAAATAGCGCCATTTTTGGTGTTGTCATCGGACAACTTGGAGGTTGAGCGAGAGCGGTTTTGTCAACGGGAAAAACGAAATTTTATGATGCGCCACTTTAGCCAAGGTACAGATTTAAGCCAAATAAGTCAGTCACTTGAGAGTTTTAAGCTGGAACGCAATGTTCGGTTTCATCCGTAAAGAGAGGAAATAAAGCGAGGGGGCCGAAGTCCAAGAGTATAGTGAATGACATAAAGCGCCTTACGGCGCTTTATTCTGGAATCAGACCTCTTCCATGCGCCCGAGCAGGGCATGCAGACGATCCTGCCAGCCGTTCTGCTGTTCGCGCAGCTGATGGTTTTCACGCTCCAGCTCTTCACGTCCGTGCTGAGCAGTCTGAATTTCCTGCGACAGCGCGTTGTTTTTTTCTTTCAGCTCTTCGATTTCCATCTGCAGCAGGGTGATGGTATCAATCGCCTGCTGTACTTTCGATTCCAGTTTCTCAAACACTTCTAACGACATAATGCTACCTCTCCTGAATTTGCAAGGCGACGCTTGACGTAAACGCGCACAACACCTGGTGTCGATTGTATGGAGCCCCGCCCTCCCTGTCCAGCGGCAGACCGCGCAGATTGCGGTTTGCAACACTTTTCAGTCTCCTCCTGGTGCGTTCGCACCATATACCCCTAAATTGTTAATACTTTAGTTATTAAAACGCTTACTCCTCCTTTCGCTTACAGCAGTTTTTGCCCGCTTTATGGCGCGTTATCGCTCATTTTGTTGACGCGGCACACACATTTTAAGTTCGATATTTCTCGTTTTTGTTCGTTAACGATAAATTAACACTATGTCTACAGGACATCGTGCCGGTCATGGCGACCGTCGCGCCAACAATAACCATTAATCATTTTCAGGATCCGATTATGAGTGAAACATCAACCTTAAAAGGCCAATGCATCGCAGAGTTCCTGGGTACTGGGTTGTTGATTTTCTTTGGCGTAGGATGTGTGGCTGCACTGAAAGTGGCGGGTGCCAGTTTCGGTCAGTGGGAAATCAGTGTGATCTGGGGTCTGGGCGTGGCGATGGCCATCTACCTGACGGCGGGTGTTTCGGGTGCGCACCTCAACCCTGCGGTCACCATCGCGATGTGTCTGTTTGCCTGCTTCGACAAACGCAAGGTTGTGCCTTTTATTGTGGCGCAGTTTGCTGGTGCGTTTTGTGCAGCGGCGTTAGTTTACGGGCTCTATTACAATCTGTTTATCGACTTCGAGCAGACGCACCATATGGTGCGTGGCAGTACCGAAAGCCTTGAGCTGGCGGGGATCTTCTCCACCTATCCGAACCCGCACATTAACTTTATGCAGGCCTTCGCGGTAGAGATGGTGATCACCGCCATCCTGATGGGTACCATCCTGGCGCTGACCGATGACGGCAACGGCATTCCGCGCGGTCCGCTGGCGCCGCTGCTGATCGGCCTGCTGATTGCGGTGATCGGCGCATCGATGGGGCCACTGACCGGTTTCGCCATGAACCCGGCACGCGACATCGGCCCGAAAGCCTTCGCCTTTATTGCCGGGTGGGGTGACGTGGCCTTCACCGGCGGCAAAGATATTCCTTATTTCCTGGTGCCGCTGTTCGGCCCTATTGTAGGTGCTGCGCTGGGTGCCTTCGGCTATCGTAAATTGATTGGCCGCCACCTGCCGTGTGACACCTGTGTCGTCGAAGAGGCCGAAGAGAAGGAAACCACCTCTGGCGCACACCAAAACGCTTCGCTGTAATCTGACTACGGGACCACAACTATGACCGACAAAAAATATATCGTTGCGCTCGACCAGGGCACGACCAGCTCCCGCGCTGTCGTTATGGATCATGACGCGAACATCGTCAGCGTGTCACAGCGCGAATTCGAGCAAATCTATCCTCGTCCAGGCTGGGTTGAACACGACCCGATGGAGATCTGGGCGTCACAAAGCTCAACGCTGGTAGAAGTACTGGCGAAAGCTGATATCAGTTCCGACGAGATTGCAGCGATTGGCATCACCAACCAGCGTGAAACGGCCATCGTCTGGGAACGCGAAACCGGTAAGCCGATTTACAACGCCATTGTCTGGCAGTGCCGTCGTACAGCGGACATCTGCGAGAAGCTCAAGCGCGACGGCATGGAAGAGTACGTGCGTAGCGCCACCGGCCTGGTGGTAGACCCTTACTTCTCCGGCACCAAGGTGAAATGGATCCTCGACCATGTCGAAGGCTCCCGCGAGCGGGCAAAGCGCGGCGAACTGCTGTTCGGTACCGTAGATACCTGGCTTATCTGGAAGATGACTCAGGGGCGCGTTCACGTCACCGATTACACCAACGCCTCGCGCACCATGCTGTTTAACATCCACGATCTGGACTGGGATGACAAAATGCTGGACGCGCTGGACATCCCGCGCGCCATGCTGCCACAGGTGCGTAAGTCGTCTGAAGTTTACGGCCAGACCAATATCGGCGGCAAAGGCGGCACCCGTATTCCTATCGCCGGGATCGCCGGTGACCAGCAGGCGGCGCTGTTTGGCCAGCTGTGCGTAAAAGAAGGGATGGCGAAGAACACCTACGGCACCGGCTGCTTTATGCTGATGAACACCGGCGAGAAGGCGGTGAAATCGGAGCATGGCCTGCTGACCACCATCGCCTGCGGCCCACGTGGCGAGGTGAATTACGCCCTGGAGGGCGCGGTGTTTATGGCAGGCGCGTCCATTCAGTGGCTGCGTGACGAAATGAAGCTCATCAGCGACGCCTTCGACTCGGAATATTTCGCCACCAAGGTGAAAGACACCAACGGCGTCTACGTCGTGCCGGCCTTTACCGGTCTGGGTGCCCCCTACTGGGACCCCTACGCCCGCGGCGCAATTTTCGGCCTGACGCGTGGGGTAAACTCTAACCACATCATCCGCGCCACGCTGGAGTCGATTGCCTTCCAGACCCGCGACGTACTGGAAGCGATGCAGGCTGACTCCGGCATTCGTCTGCACGCCCTGCGCGTGGATGGCGGCGCGGTGGCGAACAACTTCCTGATGCAGTTCCAGTCCGACATTCTGGGTACCCGCGTGGAACGCCCGGAAGTGCGTGAAGTGACGGCGCTGGGTGCGGCCTATCTTGCCGGTCTGGCGGTCGGTTTCTGGCAGAACCTGGACGAACTGCAGGAGAAAGCGGTCATCGAGCGCGAATTCCGTCCGGGCATCGAAACCACCGAGCGTAACTACCGCTACAGTGGCTGGAAGAAAGCCGTGAAACGCGCGCTGGCCTGGGAAGAGCACGACGAATCTTAACACCTCCCCCTCACCCCGTCGGGGTGAGGGGTCCAAACCGCCTCCCCCACTCTGTGATAAACTTCGTGCAATTCCTTTTGATTGCACGAGTATCTGATGAAACGTGAACTTGCTATCGAGTTTTCCCGCGTAACCGAAGCTGCCGCTCTGGCAGGCTACAAGTGGCTTGGCCGTGGTGATAAAAATACCGCTGACGGCGCAGCCGTCCATGCCATGCGCATCATGCTTAACCAGGTCAACATCGATGGCACCATCGTGATTGGTGAAGGTGAGATTGACGAAGCCCCCATGCTGTTCATCGGCGAAAAGGTCGGGACCGGCAACGGCGATGCGGTGGATATCGCGGTAGACCCCATTGAAGGCACCCGCATGACCGCTATGGGTCAGGCTAACGCCCTGGCGGTACTGGCGGTGGGCGATAAAGGCACCTTCCTCAACGCGCCCGATATGTATATGGAGAAGCTGATTGTCGGCCCTGGCGCAAAAGGGGTCATCGACCTTAATCTGCCGCTGGCGGAAAACCTGCGTAATATCGCCGCCGCGCTCAATAAACCGTTGAGCGAACTGACAGTCACCATTCTGGCGAAACCGCGTCACGATGCGGTCATCGCCCAGATGCAGCAGCTGGGCGTGCGCGTCTTTGCCATTCCCGATGGCGACGTGGCGGCCTCCATCCTCACCTGCATGCCGGACAGCGAAGTCGACGTACTGTACGGCATCGGCGGCGCACCGGAAGGGGTGGTTTCTGCTGCGGTCATCCGCGCCCTCGACGGTGATATGCATGGCCGTCTGCTGGCCCGCCATGACGTAAAAGGCGATAGCGAAGAGAACCGCCGCATCGGTGAGCAGGAGCTGGCCCGCTGCGCGGCGATGGGGATTGCAGCCAATACCGTGCTGCGTCTGGATGATATGGCGCGCAGCGATAACGTTATCTTCTCGGCGACCGGCATCACCAAAGGCGATCTGCTGGACGGCATCACCCGCAAAGGCAATATGGCCACCACCGAAACGCTGCTGATCCGCGGTAAATCACGCACCATCCGCCGCATCCAGTCGATTCACTATCTCGACCGTAAAGATCCCGACGTACAGACCCACATTCTGTAAAACCGTTTGATCAATTGAGCTTTCCGGCCCGCCCGGGCTGGAAATCTCCCTCTCAGGTAAGGAAGATAGAACCCGAGATCAGTACAGGAGAACATCATGGCAGACTGGGTAACAGGTAAAGTCAAAAAGGTAGAGTTCTGGACCGATGCGCTATTTAGCCTCACCGTTCATGCACCCATCCAGCCTTTCACGGCCGGGCAATTTGCCAAGCTGGGGCTGATGATCGACGGCGAACGTGTACAGCGCGCCTACTCCTATGTCAACGCGCCGGATAACCCGGATCTCGAGTTCTACCTTGTCACCGTTCCCGATGGGAAACTCAGCCCGCGCCTGGCGGCACTGAAACCCGACAATGAGATCCAGATTGTCAGCGAAGCCGCAGGTTTCTTCGTGCTGGATGAAGTGCCAGACTGCGAGACGCTGTGGATGCTGGCGACCGGTACCGCCATCGGCCCTTACCTGTCGATCCTGCAATACGGGCAGGACCTGGATCGCTTTAAAAATATCGTTCTCGTGCATGCCGCGCGCTACGCCGCAGATCTGAGCTACCTGCCGCTGATGCAGGAACTGCAGAAGCGTTATGAAGGGAAAGTGAAAATCCAGACGGTGGTGAGCCGTGAAACGGTGCCGGGGTCACTCCACGGGCGCGTACCGGCCCTGATTGAAAATGGCGAGCTGGAAGCCGCCGTGGGTCTGAAGATGGAGGCCGACACCAGCCACGTGATGCTATGTGGCAACCCGCAAATGGTGCGTGATACCCAACAGCTCCTGAAAGAGACCCGGCAAATGACCAAGCATTTACGCCGTCGGCCGGGCCATATGACCGCAGAACACTACTGGTAATTAGCGGTACTTTACGTCGAGCGTATCTTTACCGTATTTATTCTCGCCCTGGGTGCCCACAAACGCGCCCAGGTCGACAATGATCATCACAAAAATAATGGTAGGGATCAGCCTGCCCACTACCCACGGCAGCATGGAGGGCAGCATCGACCAGTTGCCTGCCAGCAGCATCCACGCCAGTATCACCAGCAGCGCCCACAATCCCGAACGTCCGCGATCGTGCAGACGTTTTACTAACACCGCCGCGGTCGGCCACAGCAGCGACACCAGCGCGAAGGCCGCCGTCTGGGTGTTCAACCATGCGTTATTGGCAAAAATAAACAGAGCCAGCATGGCGACAATCCATACACCAATCCAGATCCAGAAATCACGGCGTCCAATACGCCCTTTGAATGAAAACAACCACTGCTGTATGGTCATGTCAGGTTCCTAAAAGTCATCGCGGCGCGTAGTTTACCCTGGAGTCGCCTCCTTTTGACAAGCCAGCCGGATCCCGTTTTAATCGTGGGCAGTAACATTCAGAGACTTTATTGATGAAGATGTGGTTTCACCTTATTTGGCTGGGTTTAACACTGTTGGGTGCAAGCGCACCTCTGCGTGCTGCTGAGACTTCCGTATCGGCTACCGCACCCTATGTGATGCCGGGCGCACCGACCTTTGATCAGTCTATCAGCCTGTTCCGTGAAGCCTTCAATCAGGACAATCCAAAGCTGCCACTCAATGAGTTTCGCTCCATTGATGGCACCCGCGACACCCCGAACCTGACCCGGGCTGCCAGCAAAATTAATGAGAATTTGTACGCCTCGACGGCGCTTGAGCGCGGAACCCTCAAAATCAAAAGTATGCAGATTACCTGGCTGCCGATTCAGGGGCCGGAGCAGAAAGCCGCCAAAGCCAAAGCGCTGGAGTATATGAGCGCCATTTTACGCGCCTTTACCCCTGCCCTGACCAAAGCGCAAAGCCAGCAAAAGCTGCAAAAGCTCCTCACAGCCGGTAAAAACAAGCGCTATTACGCCGAAACGGAAGGCGCGGTTCGCTATGTCGTGGCAGATAACGGCGAAAAGGGGCTGACCTTCGCTGTTGAACCGATTAAGCTGGCGCTATCTGAGGCACTCGGCGGGTCGAATTAATGACAAAAAGCAAAGCCTTTCGAGGGAAAATCTCTATACTGATTCACAGACCATGCTGCCCTGTCGGGCGGCCATATTCCTTAATTCGCTCTTGAGCGTGGAGAATTGAAATGCGACATCCTTTAGTGATGGGTAACTGGAAACTGAACGGCAGCCGCCACATGGTAAACGAGCTGGTAGCTAACCTGCGTAAAGAGCTGGCTGGTGTGACTGGCTGTGCTGTTGCTATCGCTCCGCCGGACATGTACCTGGATATGGCTAAGAAAGCGGCTGACGGCAGCCACATCGTTCTGGGTGCCCAGAACGTTGACGTTAACCTGTCTGGCGCGTTCACCGGTGAAACCTCCGCTGAAATGCTGAAAGATATCGGCGCAAAATACATCATCATCGGCCACTCTGAGCGTCGTACCTACCACAAAGAGTCCGACGAGTTCATTGCGAAGAAATTCGCTGTGCTGAAAGAGCAGGGTCTGATCCCGGTTCTGTGCATCGGTGAAACCGAAGCAGAAAACGAAGCGGGCAAAACCGAAGAAGTCTGCGCACGTCAGATCGACGCAGTCCTGACCACTCAGAGCGCGAGCGCGTTCGAAGGTGCGGTCATTGCTTACGAGCCAGTATGGGCGATCGGTACCGGCAAATCTGCCACCCCAGCACAGGCTCAGGCCGTTCACAAATTCATCCGTGACCACATTGCGAAAGCCGACGCGAAAGTTGCTGAGCAAGTGATCATCCAGTACGGCGGTTCCGTAAACGCCTCTAACGCAGCAGAGCTGTTCACCCAGCCGGACATCGACGGCGCGCTGGTTGGCGGCGCATCCCTGAAAGCAGACGCTTTCGCGGTGATCGTTAAAGCAGCAGAAGCAGCGAAACAGGCGTAAGAGCCTTTGTGGCGGGTGGCGCTTCGCTGACCCGCCCTACGATACTCCAGGCCCGGTAAGCGCCAGCGCCACCGGGCTTTTTTACAGCCGTCCCAGCAGGCTAAACCACAGATAATCCAGCGGCAGCAGCACCAGATAGGTTGCCACCGCCAGCGCCAGACAGAGCAGCATCCCCGCTCGTGCAGGCACTCTTCCCAGCCCCATTGCCACCACAATCGGCGACGCCTGATACGGCAGCAGCGGCGTGGAGTACCCCAGCACCTGAATCATAATCACCGACAGCAGCGGAAAGCCGGTGGCGTCCGAGAAGCTTTGCGCCAGGGTGGTATACAGCGCCGGTACGCCGTTGGCGGTCATAATGAAATTCAGGGCGGTGGTGATGCCGGTCAGGGCCAGGAAACTGGTGAACGGCGCATCGGCATCCAGCGGCATTACCCGCATCAGCGCCTCGCCCACGGCACTGCCAATACCGGTTTGCGTCACGGTGATCGCCAGCCCGAGAATACCCGCCACATAAATACAGGTGCGCATATTCACCCCCGCCGAGAATTCGTCCCCGGTGATAAAGCCAACCCGCGGCAGCATCACCACAATCGACGCCGCAAGCCCGGTCCATGCCGGTCCAATGCCGTGCCAGCTTTCGGTTACCCACATCACCAGCACCACCGCCAGCAGCCAGGCGAGGCGTTTTTCGTCGCGGCCCATCGGCTCTGGCGGGGTCAAATCCTTCGCCGGTTTTGGCGCGCCGGGGAACAGCCAGCAGATCAGGCCGATCAGGATCAGACCCTTGAGAATGCCCAGCACAGGCGTATGCAATAGCAGGTACGGCACATAGTTAAGATGGATGCCATACGAGCCTTCCGCCGCCCCGCTCATCACCAGATTAGGTACGTTGGCCGGAAGGATGGTGGCCGAAAGCTGGAAGGTGCCAAACCCCACCGCCAGTGCCAGGCCGAACCAAGCCCGCGTACCGTCGGCAATGCCCGCCCGCTTCGCCATCGCCGCCACGATGGGCATCAGCAGTGCAATACGCCCCATGTTGGAGGGCATCACAAACGCCAGCGCATAGGTGAGCAGCACCACGCTTGCCACCATCAGCGGCCAGGAGTCGGTCAGCCTGGCCGACAGCGCCCGCGCCGCCCTGTCCGCCAGCCCGGTTTTGCGGATCGCCACCCCCAGCACAAATCCGCTGAATACCAGCCAGAACGCTGACGAGGCAAAACCGCCAAAAATCACCTCCGGCGGGGCGATACGCGCGATCATCGCCGCGGTAAAGAACAGCAGCGCGGTGAGGAATTCCGGCAACAGCGAGGTGGCCCACAGGATGATGGTGACGACGATAATCAGCGAGGGCAGAAACAGCGGGTGAGTGAACCAGAGCGACATGCCTGTCTCCTGTAGAATTTTTCAGCAAGTCTACGGCGACAGGCAGGGCGAGTAAACGCTATTTATGGTGGGGTTCATTCAGGATAGTGCATTGATGATCCTGCAATTCCTCAGCGGAAGCACGGTTAAGCGCCAGCAAATTGCGCGCCGTTGCCAGTAATACAAACGATCCGTCCGCCTGCTGCGCCATCGCCAGCGCAAAGCGTCCCATATGGCCGCGCGCTTCCGGCAGCTCTTCTGCCAGCATCATAAACGGGCTGCGTTTCACCAGCTCCGCTTCTGTCACCCGACGCGCCAGATACTCATGCCCTTCCAGCCCACCGGGGAGTGGCAGCCACTGGGTGCTGATCTGCCCCTGATGTGCATTGAGCTTCTCGCGCACGTCCGGGCGCAGGCAGGAGATATGGATATGAAAATGATTTTGCGTGCGACCGGTCGGGGAGTTGATGGTCAGTGAAACTGCACTGTCGGGCACGTTGCTCCCCCGCTTCATGCTCATAAAGTGGCGCGACTGCCACGCCAGCCAGAAGAAATTGGGCGTATGGGCCTCGGTCAGAAGCGGGCTTTCGGTACCGTTGATGCGGTACGTGGGCATCAGCAGATATTGCAGCGGCCCGTTGCGATCTTTAAACACCACATATCCCGCATCCGTTTTTACCAGCGCACAGGGCGCCGGGTTACGGTTCTGCATCTGACCAGGCACACACTGGTCGAGAACGATATGCCGCAATGCGTTTGGGTTACCCGCTTTCAGCCAGAACCCGACACCTGTCGCGAGCGCAATCACAACCAGTACCAGCACGATTATTTTTTTCACAGCGCATTCCCTGTATCCACCTGACGCCAAAGAGTAACGCATAAAAATGAACAAATAAAAAACCCGGTGGATTTCTCACACCGGGTCCCGTGTCGTTCTTCAAAAAATGCTTAACGCTTGCTGATCTGATCGAAGGTGCCGCCATTCGAGAAGTGATCTTTCTGCGCTTTCGTCCAGCCGCCGAAGACCTCATCGATAGTGAAGAGCTTCAGTTTCGGGAAGGCGTTCTCATACTTCTTCGCCACCGCCTCATCACGTGGACGGTAGAAATTCTTCGCGGCAATCTCCTGGCCTTCCGGGGAGTAAAGGTATTTCAGGTAGGCTTCCGCCACGGCCTGGGTGCCTTTCTTATCCACTACTTTATCGACAACGGAGACGGTTGGCTCAGCCAGAATGGATTCGCTTGGAGTGACAATTTCAAATTTGTCTTTACCCAGTTCGTTAGTCGCCAGCAGCGCTTCGTTTTCCCACGCAATCAGCACATCACCAATGCCGCGTTCAACGAAGGTGTTGGTTGCGCCACGCGCGCCGGAGTCCAGCACTTCGACGTTTTTAAACAGCGCTTTCACGAAATCCTGCGCTTTAGCCTGATCGCCATTGTTCTGGTGCAGGGCGTAACCCCAGGCTGCCAGGTAGTTCCAGCGAGCGCCGCCAGAGCTTTTTGGGTTTGGAGTGATGACCGATACGCCCGGCTTAACCAGATCGTTCCAGTCATGGATCTGTTTCGGGTTACCTTTGCGAACCAGGAAAACGATGGTGGAGGTATACGGCGCGGAGTTGTCCGGCAGGCGTTTGATCCAGTTTTTATCGATACGGCCACGTTCCGCGATAGCGTCCACGTCATACGCCAGCGCCAGGGTCACGACGTCGGCTTCAATGCCGTTAATCACCGAGGTCGCCTGCTTGCCGGAGCCACCGTGGGACTGGCGGATCACGACGTTATCGCCGGTTTCCTGTTTCCAGTGTGCGGCGAACGCTTTGTTGTACTGCTCGTACAGTTCACGCGTCGGATCGTAAGACACGTTCAGTAACTGAATATCCTTTGCCAGAACGCTGGTCGATGCCAGCAATAACGTTAAACCCACGCCCCATTTATTCATCGCCCAACTCTCTTAATGTTGTGTTTGATGAGTGCAGGGTGCCAGAAAGCGAACCAATGATTAAAGAATAAAAAAAGATTGGCTATAACACAGGGGAATAAAAAGAGGGTATGAGCGCACAAAAAAGCCGGGTGGCAGCTACGCCTTACCCGGCCTACGAACCATGCTTTTGTAGGCCCGGTCAGCACAGCGCCACCGGGCAACAGCCGCCGATCAGTACAGCTTTTTCGCGCACTCCAGCCAGTCACCTTTGAACGGACGCTTCATGTTTTCAATAGCGTCGATGATGTCATGGTGAACCAGCTTTTCGTTCTGAATGCCGACGCAACGCCCGCCAAAGCCCTGCTGCAGCAGTTCAATCGCGTAAGCGCCCATACGGGATGCCAGAATACGGTCGTAAGGACCCGGAGAGCCGCCACGCTGGATGTGGCCAAGAACGGTCGCGCGGGTTTCGCGTTTGGTTTCGGCTTCAATGTACTTCGCCAGCTCGTCAACGTCGCAGATGTGCTCGGTAATGGCAACGATAGCGTGTTTCTTACCTTTGGCGATACCGGCTTTGATTTCTGCCACCAGATCTTCACGGCTGAATTCCACTTCCGGCACCACGATGAACTCACAGCCACCCGCAATCGCCGCCGCCAGGGTCAGGTCGCCACAGTAGCGGCCCATCACTTCGACGATAGAGATACGCTGGTGAGAAGAAGAGGTATCACGCAGACGGTCAATCGCCTCTACAACGGTGCCCAGTGCAGTGAAGTAACCGATGGTGTAGTCGGTGCCTTTAATGTCGTTGTCGATGGTGCCTGGCAGACCGATGCATGGGAAGCCCATTTCAGTCAGGCGTTTTGCCCCCATGTAGGAACCGTCACCGCCGATAACCACCAGCGCGTCCAGGCCGCGTTTTTTCATGTTCTCGATAGCCACTTCACGGATGCGCTCATCACGGAATTCCGGGAAACGCGCGGAGCCCAGGAAGGTACCGCCACGGTTAATCATGTCGGACACGCTGTAGCGGTCGAGCTGCACCATGCGATCTTCATACAGGCCCAGATAACCGTCATAGATACCAAAAACTTCCAGACCTTCCGTCAACGCTGCGCGCACTACACCACGAATTGCTGCGTTCATGCCGGGCGCATCACCGCCGCTTGTCAACACACCGATTTTCTTAATCATGACTACCTCTGAACTTAGGAATGCAAAAATGAAATCTGTTGCCGGAAGACGTCCTATCGACCAACGAATAGTGCAAATAGTATATCAATCACTTCCCGCTGAATTGATTCAGGTCAGACCAAATGGCGGTTATTTTTCCACAAAATGCTGCCCCGGTTCACTTTTTTACAACGAATTACGAAAGCCCAAAATGTCCAGTACCTGGCTTAGGCACGACTGAGCAGGGATCCTGGTGAATAATGACATCTGACCCCGGGAAACGCTGCAAAATCGCCTGTTCAACCTGTTCCGCCACCAGATGGGCCTGAACGAGCGGCAGGTTATCTTCCATTTCTAAATGAATCTGAATAAAGCGGGTCGGCCCTGACTGCCGCGTGCGAAGATCGTGAGCGCCGCTGACGCCGGGCCAGGAGGTCACAATTTCAAAGATTTCATGCCGTTCTGCGTCTGGCAGTGCGCGATCGAGCAGGGATTGCACTGCATCGTACCCCATACGCAACGCACTGTATAAAATATAGAATCCAATCCCTAACGCAAATAACGCATCGGCCCGGTGCCAGCCATACCAGGCCAGACCGAGCGCAATAAGAATCGCACCGTTCATCATAACATCAGACTGATAATGAAGCATATCTGCCCGTACCGCCTGACTCTGCGTTTTACGCACCACCCAGCGCTGGAACGTTACCAGAACTAATGTGCTTATAAGTGCAATAACGGTTACCACCACGCCGACGCCGGGATCTTTCATCGGTGACGGGGTATACAGATGCTGAATGCCAGTCAAAAAGAGGAACAGCGCTGAACCGGAAATAAACATGCTTTGCGCCAGTGCCGCCAGCGACTCCGCTTTGCCATGACCAAAGGTATGCTCTTCGTCCGCCGGCTGTAACGAGTAACGCACCACCCACAGGTTCGTCACCGAGGCGGCAATATCCACCAGGGAGTCCACCAGCGCCGCCAGAATACTGACCGAACCGGTATACCACCACGCGAAGATTTTAATGACTAACAGGCACGACGCCATGACCGTCGCGGCGATTGCGGCCCGGCTCACCAGCCGTCCATAGGATTGATTCATAAACACTCCTGTCACGCTATGCCGCTAGTATAACGGATGCAGAGGAGTCAATAAGATGAATAAACGGTTAACGCATTTTAATGATGGGCAAAAAAAACCCCCACATCATGTGGGGGAAGACAGGGATGGTGTCTATGGCAAGGAAAACAGGGTTTACTGGTTACTACGGGTGTTGCTACTAAAAAGCGTCGATTCAGCGTTCTTCTGCATCCGTGCAACCTCGCGCAACTGGTCCATACGTTGCTGGTGTTTCTGGTTCAAAACCGCTTGCTGCTCTGGCGTTAGCAGGTGAAACATCTGGTTGCGGACCCGGGCCATTTCGACCTGGCGGGCAACCTGTTCCTGCGCCATTTTGTTTGCCTGAGCGCGCACAGCGTTTTCGTCAAAATTTTCTGCGGTGACAAGGCGGTGCATTGTCTCCATTTCGCTAACATTAACAGGGGGCTGGTCATGACGAGCCCGCTGCATCAGATCTCGCATCTGTTGACGCTGATGTTCGGTTAAACTTATGCCGTCAAACATGTGGCCCTGGCCGTTTTGCTGCGCAATGCCCTCTGCTGAGGAACGGTTATCGCCGGTGATAGCTCCAGCAGCCTGGCTAAATGCACTAAACGCCAGCGTTGAGGCCATGACGGCAGCGGTAACTATGCGCATCACTTACTCCCAAAATCTTTCGTGTCGCGATTCAACGAGAGACAGTCTACGATTCAGGCTGCAAACATGCGTCAGGGGGTGTAAAACAACGTAAAGTCATGGATTAGATAGCCTTGATGACGTAATTTCTGCCTCGGAGGTATTTAAACAATGAATAAAATCCTGTTAGTTGATGATGACCGAGAGCTGACATCCCTTTTAAAGGAGTTGCTCGACATGGAAGGCTTTGACGTGTCGGTTGCCCATGATGGGGAGCAGGCGCTGAGCCTACTCGACGATAGCATCGACTTGCTTTTGCTCGACGTTATGATGCCGAAGAAAAACGGTATCGACACCCTTAAAGAGCTGCGCCAGACACACCAGACCCCCGTTATTATGCTGACCGCGCGCGGCAGCGAACTTGACCGCGTACTCGGCCTTGAGCTGGGCGCTGATGACTATCTGCCAAAACCGTTTAACGACCGTGAACTGGTGGCGCGTATTCGGGCGATCCTGCGCCGTTCCCACTGGAGCGAGCAGCAGCAAAACACCGACAACGGTTCCCCTACTCTGGAAGTGGACTCCCTGAGCCTCAATCCAGGCCGCCAGGAAGCGAGCTTTGACGGCCAGGCGCTGGAGCTGACCGGCACCGAATTCACCCTGCTTTACCTGCTGGCGCAGCATCTGGGCCAGGTGGTATCGCGTGAACATCTGAGCCAGGAAGTGTTGGGTAAACGCCTGACGCCGTTCGACCGCGCCATTGATATGCACATCTCGAACCTGCGCCGTAAGCTGCCGGAGCGCAAAGATGGTCACCCGTGGTTTAAAACCCTGCGTGGACGCGGCTATCTGATGGTTTCCGCTTCATGATAGGTAGCTTAACCGCCCGCATCTTCGCCATTTTCTGGCTGACGCTGGCACTGGTTTTAATGCTGGTTTTGATGTTGCCAAAACTCGACTCACGCCAGATGACGGAGCTCCTCGACAGCGAGCAACGTCAGGGTGTGATGATCGAGCAACACGTAGAAGCAGAGCTGGCCACCGATCCACCCAATGATTTGATGTGGTGGCGCAGGCTGTTTCGCGCTATCGAAAAATGGGCGCCTCCCGGACAACGCCTGCTGCTGGTGACCAGCGAAGGTCGCGTGATTGGTGCGGACCGCAATGAAATGCAGATCATCCGTAACTTCATTGGCCAGGCAGATAACGCCGATCACCCGCAAAAGAAAAAATATGGTCGGGTGGAGATGGTGGGGCCGTTCTCCGTCAATGACGGGGAGGATAATTACCAGCTCTACCTGATCCGCCCGGCGAGCAGCTCCCAGTCCGACTTTATCAACCTGCTGTTTGACCGCCCGCTGCTGCTGCTGATTGTCACCATGCTGGTGAGTTCACCGCTGTTGTTGTGGCTCGCATGGAGCCTGGCGAAGCCGGCGCGCAAACTGAAAAACGCCGCGGATGAAGTGGCGCAGGGCAACCTGCGACAGCACCCGGAACTGGAAGCCGGGCCGCAGGAGTTCCTGGCGGCAGGGGCCAGCTTCAACCAGATGGTGACGGCGCTGGAGCGGATGATGACGACCCAGCAGCGTCTGCTCTCTGATATCTCCCACGAGCTGCGCACCCCGCTGACGCGTCTGCAACTGGGCACCGCCCTGCTGCGCCGCCGCAGTGGTGAGAGCAAGGAGCTGGAGCGTATCGAAACGGAAGCCCACCGTCTGGACAGCATGATCAACGACCTGCTGGTGATGTCGCGCAATCAGCAGAAAAACGCGCTGGTCAGCGAAACGATGAAGGCTAACCACTTGTGGGGCGAAGTGCTGGATAACGCCGCCTTCGAAGCGGAGCAGATGGGTAAATCGTTCACCGTTAATTTCCCGCCGGGCCCGTGGCCGCTGTACGGTAACCCGAATGCGCTGGAAAGCGCGCTGGAGAATATCGTCCGTAACGCCCTGCGCTACTCGCATACCAAAATCGAGGTGGCGTTCTCGGTGGATAAAGACGGCATCACCATTAACGTGGATGACGATGGTCCCGGCGTCAGCCCGGAAGATCGTGAGCAGATTTTCCGTCCGTTCTACCGTACTGACGAAGCCCGCGACCGTGAATCTGGCGGCACCGGGCTGGGTCTGGCGATTGTCGAAACCGCCATTCAGCAGCATCGCGGCTGGGTGAAAGCGGACGACAGCCCGCTGGGTGGGTTGCGTTTAACCCTCTGGCTGCCGTTGTATAAACGTTCGTAGTTATTATGCCGGGTAGTGGCTTCGCCTTACCCGGCCTGGTTTCCCCACAATCTCCGCGAATTATTCTCGATCTTCCCGCTTAAACGCCGTTTCTGCATGGTTCTGGTCCAGCTTGTTGACAAGCCCGCCGCCGCCAGCAGACGCTGATACTGTTCGTCGTCAAACGGCATATGCCAGGCGATAGCGCAGGCGTCCTGTACCGATACGTCGCTCAGGCGTGACGCCAGCTCCAGGGGCGCATCCGCCGATACCTCTCCTGCCAGCACCACCCGATAGAGCCAGCCGGTTTTCGCCGCGTTCTGCATCTGCGTAGCCATATCGCTGATGCCGAAATGGAAGTTGAGTTTGAAGCACGGCGAGCGCGGCTGGGTCACCTGGATCAGGGCATCCCCCCAGCGAAAGATGTCGCCGATAAAGACGTTCTTCTCCGTCAGCCCCTCGGTTGAGAGGTTTTCGCCAAACGCCGGGGCGACAAAGAGATCGGCCTGAGCGGGAAATTCCCTTGCCCAGTGCTGATAGTGCTCTCGCGGATAGTGGCACAGCGCGCGATCGGGCCCGCCGTGGATCTTCTTTTCCGCCTGCTCGTCACCTGCCAGTCCAAGGTCGGTTAAGGTCAGCTCACCGTCGACCTGCACTTTAGCAATTGCGCTCGGGCGGCTGCCGTCGTAGTCCCTTACCTTGCCTGTAAACACATTCACCGGGTAATGCATCTCTACTCCTTCAGATACAAAAAAAGCGAGTCATCAGACTCGCTTCTCACAGAAGGCTTTGCAACCTTATTTTTTAGCAGCGAAACGTGCCGCAGCTTCGTCCCAGTTGACGACGTCCCAGAAGGCTTTGATGTAGTCCGGGCGACGGTTCTGGAATTTCAGGTAGTAAGCGTGTTCCCACACGTCCAGGCCCAGGATTGGGAAACCGGATGCGCCAGAGATTGCTTCGCCCATCAGCGGGGAGTCCTGGTTAGCCGTAGAGACTACCGCCAGTTTGTCGCCTTTCAGAACCAGCCACGCCCAGCCGGAGCCGAAACGGGTAGCAGCCGCTTTTTCAAACTCAGCTTTGAAGTTCTCAACGGAGCCGAAGTCACGCTCGATAGCGGATTTCAGGTCGCCCTGCAGGGTAGTGCCGGTTTTCAGGCCTTTCCAGAACAGGCTGTGGTTAGCATGGCCGCCCGCGTTGTTGCGCAGTACGGTTTTCTTGTCGGCTGGCAGTTGATCCAGTTTGGTGATCAGCTCTTCAACCGGCAGGCTCGCGAATTCTGGCAGGCTTTCCAGCGCCGCGTTGGCGTTGTTAACGTAAGTCTGGTGGTGTTTGGTGTGATGGATTTCCATCGTCTGCTTGTCGAAATGCGGCTCCAGGGCGTCGTAAGCGTACGGCAGGGATGGCAGGGTATAGCTCATAATCATCTCCATTATTGTCGGGCGGCAAACGTGTTAATGCCGCGTAAGCAGTTGGTTCATTATAGTTAATTAAATGATATTGAAAATGTTTATCAATGCCGTAGTTTTAATATGGTTATAACTTTTCGTTATGTCACTGATCTGGCGGGGGCTGCGGAGAAGTCAGGGGTAGAGCCGGGATTCTATTACGCGGCGTTATGGCTGCGGTGGCGCCACTGAACCGGGGTCATCCCTACTTCGCGGTTAAACACCACCGAGAAGTAGTTGCTGTCCTCAAAGCCGCACTGCATCGCCACTTCGCTGACCATCAGCTCGGTATGCTGCAGCAGATACTGCGCATGGCAGATCCGCAGCTGACGCAGATAGTGGTTCACCGTCATGCCGGTCTGGGTGCGGAACTGCTGGCGCAGGGCGCGCTCGCTGCACTGCTCCTGCTCGCAAAACTTCTCCAGCACAAAGCTGCGGTTCAGGCTGCCAGACAGCGCGGTGATGAGCTTATCCAGCAGCGCTTCCGGCTCGCTGGCGGTCGGGTTGTCCGGGGCGTAGCGGTAGCGTTTGAGCATGATCACCAGTTGGGCAAACAGCAGCTCCGCCAGGTCATAGCCGTGGGGATCGTCCTTCAGGCTCTCCTGCTCCAGCTGGGCAATGATCTGGCGCACCTGAGTCATACCGTTGCTGCCAAGCCGCCAGTGCGGTGCCCCGCGGGCGTTCATAAAGCCGGGGATGTTGGCTCCCCAGTCCACGTTGAGCTTCAGCCGGTCGGGGCAGTAGATGATGTTCTGCAGCACCAGATCGTTCACCGAGGCGTAGGAGTGTTTGTCTTCCGCGCGGATGTAAAACAGGTCACCGCGGGTAATACGGTAGGGGCGATCGTTGAGGATATGCAGGCCGTTGCCGCGCCACACCAGCACCAGCTCGCAGAAGTCGTGGGTATGTTCGGCAAAGACATTTTGCGGATAGCGATCCGCCACCGCGACGGCCTGAGCAGCGGATGCGAAAAAATCGGCTCTGCGAAGAATCAACTGTCCTGCCACGTCACAACCTCACCGGGGAATAACCTGACATTATTACCCGCTTTACGGCAATAAAACGGTGATTTTCCTCGCGTTACTGAAGTGAAGCATCCCGGCCCTGACGAATATCGCGCGGCGACCAGCTAAATTCCCGGCGAAACAGGGTTGAAAAGTGGTTACTGTCGCCGAAACCGCAGCGATAGGCGATATCCGTGACGCTATCATCGGTATGGCGCAGCAGATGCCGCGCTTTAATCAGCCGTAGCCGGTTGAGGTAGCGCTGCGGCGTCTGCCCGGTGTGCTGTTTGAGCTGGCGATGCAGGGTGCGCAGCGAGAGAGAGAATTTATCCGCCAGCGTCTCCCAGCAGACATCCTCCGCGTAGTGATCTTCCAGCCAGGCCATCAGCTGGTTGAGGCGGGCGTCGTTATCCGCCGCCCCTTCGACCAGGCTGCCGCGGCGCAGCAGCACCAGCAGCTGCATAAAGAGGATTTCACGGCTGGCGAGGGCGTGGGTCTCCTGCCCCTCTTCAGCCTGTTCCATCTGGCTCACCAGCTGGCGCACCTGTTGCAGCGTGGCCTGGTTCACCCGCCAGTGCGACGGATAGTGCCCGTCCTGCTCCTGGGGCAGCAGCTGATTCAATCCCGACAAAAACTGGAACGCCTCCGGGGAGCGATAGAGCACGTTGGTCAGGCACAGGTTATCGGTATGTTCATACATGTGCCGGTCATGATCGCGCACGAAGCATACCGTTCCGCCGCTGATAGTGTACGGCTGGCCGTTAAAGACATGGATACCCGTACCGTGTTCCACGATCACAATCTCATGAAAATCATGATGATGTTCCGGAAAGGCAGCCTGGGGCAGCCGCGGCTCAATCGCCACAGGCGAGTGGCCTGAAGGAAAAAAATCCACGCTGTGCAGTACAGTCATAACGGGTCACCAGATGATAAGAGTTCTCAAAATAGTAATTTAGGGCTCCCCGCCTCACCTTAAATTTTCGACAGCAAATGGCGCAAACCCTGTCGCTTTTTCAAGAAGCGGCGGGAAAGATCTGGAAATGCGGTCACCGTCACATCGCCTGCAAGTGCCGTTAAAAACGGAAAATGTGAACTCTCTCACGTTCATCTTTGCTTTCTTGCCAGCGCCTGAAATGCGCTGTCAGTGGCAAGAAGGTCGCCTTCCCTTCCCTTTTTTACACTGTCCGGCAATGACTTCAGGAAGGACCGGACCATGACTTTTCGCCATTGTGTGGCTGTCGATTTAGGCGCATCCAGCGGCCGGGTGATGCTGGCAAGCTACCACCGCGAGGCGCGTACGCTTTCGCTTCGCGAAATCCACCGTTTCGTTAACTGTCTGCAAAAGCGGGACGGCTTTGACTGCTGGGATATCGACACCCTGGAAGCGGAGATCCGCACCGGGCTGAATAAGGTTTGTGAAGAAGGCATTCGCATCGACAGCATCGGGATTGATACCTGGGGCGTGGATTATGTGCTGCTGGACAGCAACGGCCAGCGCGTCGGCCTGCCGGTCTCCTACCGCGACAGCCGCACCGACGGGGTGATGACGCACGCGCTGGCGCAGTTGGGCAAAGCGGAGATCTATGGCCGCAGCGGCATCCAGTTCCTGCCGTTTAATACCCTCTATCAGCTGCGTGCCCTGGTTGAACAGCAGCCGGAGCTGGTGGCGAAGGTCGCCCACGCCCTGCTGATCCCGGACTACTTCAGCTATCGCCTTACCGGCCAGATGAACTGGGAATATACCAACGCCACCACCACTCAGCTGGTGAACATCAATTCCGATACCTGGGACGAGAACCTGCTCAACTGGACCGGCGCGCCGCGCGACTGGTTTGGCACGCCGACCCATCCGGGCAATGTGATCGGTCACTGGATTTGCCCCCAGGAGAATGCCATCCCGGTGGTGGCCGTCGCCAGCCATGACACCGCCAGCGCGGTGATCGCCGCCCCGCTGGCCTCAAAGGATGCAGCGTACCTCTCCTCCGGTACCTGGTCGCTGATGGGCTTTGAGAGCAAAACCCCCTACACCAGCGATAGCGCGCTGGCGGCCAACATTACCAACGAGGGCGGCGCAGAGGGCCGCTACCGGGTGCTGAAAAACATTATGGGGCTGTGGCTGCTGCAGCGGGTACTGAAGGAAAAAGGTATCAGCGACCTGGCTGCCCTGATCGCTGAGACGGAAACCCTGCCGTCGTGCCGCTTCCTGATCAATCCCAATGACGATCGCTTTATCAATCCGGCCAATATGAGCGCCGAGATCCAGGCCGCCTGCCGCGAAAGTGCGCAGCCGGTGCCGGAGAGCGCCGCCGAGCTGGCGCGCTGCATCTTCGACAGCCTCGCCCTGCTCTATGCCGAGGTGCTGCACGAACTGGCCACCCTGCGCGGGAAGCCGTTCAGCGAGCTGCACATTGTGGGTGGCGGCTGCCAGAACCAGCTGCTCAACCAGCTGTGCGCCAACGCCTGCGGCATCACGGTGTTAGCCGGGCCGGTTGAGGCCTCTACCCTCGGCAATATTGGCATTCAGCTGATGACCCTCGACGAACTGAACAACGTCGACCAGTTCCGCCAGGTGGTGACCGGCAACTATGGCCTGACCACCTTTACCCCTCATCCCGATCATGAGATTGCCCGCTACCGGGCGCAGTTTCAGCAACAACGACCGACAAAGGAGCTTTGCGCATGACCACTCAACTTGAACAAGCCTGGGAACTGGCTAAACAGCGTTTCGCCGCCGTGGGCGTGGATGTCGAGGAGGCTCTGCGTCAACTCGACCGTCTGCCGGTCTCTATGCACTGCTGGCAGGGTGATGACGTCGCCGGTTTTGAGAACCCGGGCGGCGCGCTGACCGGCGGTATTCAGGCCACCGGTAACTATCCGGGCAAGGCGCGCAACGCCACCGAACTGCGGGCCGATCTGGAGCTGGCTCTGAGCCTGATCCCAGGGCCCAAGCGTCTGAACCTGCACGCCATCTATCTGGAATCCGACGAGCCCGTCGAGCGTAACGCCATCAAACCGGAACATTTTAAAAACTGGGTCGAGTGGGCGAAAGCCAACAAGCTGGGGCTGGATTTTAACCCCTCCTGCTTCTCGCATCCGCTGAGCGCCGACGGCTTTACCCTCGCCCACGCCGATGACGAGATCCGCCAGTTCTGGATCGACCATGTGAAGGCCAGCCGCCGCGTGTCGGCGTACTTTGGCGAGCAGCTTGGCACCCCATCGGTGATGAACATCTGGATCCCGGACGGGATGAAAGACATCACCGTTGACCGCCTCGCCCCACGTCAGCGCCTGCTGGCGGCGCTGGATGAAGCCATCAGTGAAAAGCTGAACCCGGCGCACCACATCGATGCCGTGGAGAGCAAGCTGTTCGGCATTGGCGCCGAGAGCTACACCGTGGGTTCCAACGAGTTCTACATGGGTTACGCCACCAGCCGCCAGACCGCGCTGTGCCTGGACGCGGGCCACTTCCATCCGACTGAAGTCATCTCCGACAAGATCTCCGCCGCGATGCTCTATGTGCCGCACCTGCTGCTGCACGTCAGCCGTCCGGTGCGCTGGGACAGCGACCACGTGGTGCTGCTGGATGACGAAACCCAGGCCATCGCCAGCGAAATTATCCGCCATGACCTGTTCGACCGGGTACACATCGGCCTCGACTTCTTTGATGCCTCCATCAACCGCATCGCGGCCTGGGTGATCGGCACCCGCAACATGAAGAAGGCCCTGCTGCGCGCCCTGCTGGAGCCCACCGCCGAGCTGCGCGCGCTGGAAGCCGCGGGGGATTACACCGCGCGTCTGGCCCTGCTGGAAGAGCAAAAATCACTGCCGTGGCAGGCGGTATGGGAGATGTACTGCCAGCGCAACGACGCCCCGGCGGGCAGCCAGTGGCTGGATACCGTGCGGGCGTATGAGCAGGACGTATTAGCCAGTCGCACGTAAATAACATTGCCGGGTGGCGCTTCGCTTACCCGGCCTACGTTTAGCTGTAGGCCCGGCAAGCGAAGCGCCGCCGGGCATTTTCAAAGGAATCAAAAAATGCAGACCATCACCCAATCCTGGTTCGTCCAGGGCATGATCAAAGCCACCTCCGACGCATGGCTGAAAGGCTGGGACGAGCGCAACGGCGGCAACCTGACGCTGCGCCTGGATGACGCGGATGTCGCCCCGTTTGAAGCGGATTTCCACGCCAAACCGCGCTATATCGCCCTGAGCCAGCCGATGCCGCTGCTCGCCAACACGCCGTTTATCGTCACCGGTTCCGGCAAATTCTTCCGCAACGTGCAGCTCGATCCCACCGCCAATTTAGGGGTGGTAAAAGTGGACAGCGACGGCGCGGGCTACCACATTCTTTGGGGGCTGACTGACGAAGCGGTGCCAACTTCTGAACTGCCGGCCCACTTCCTCTCCCACTGCGAGCGCATCAAAGCCACGGGGGGGAAAGATCGGGTGATCATGCACTGCCATGCCACCAACCTGATCGCCCTGACCTTTGTCCTGGAGAACAACTCAGACGTCATCACCCGCCAGCTGTGGGAAGGCAGCACCGAGTGTCTGGTTGTCTTCCCGGATGGCGTGGGCATTCTGCCGTGGATGGTGCCGGGTACCGACGAAATCGGCAGCGCCACGGCGGTGGAGATGCAAAAACATTCGCTGGTGCTGTGGCCATTCCACGGCGTGTTCGGCAGCGGCCCGACGCTGGACGAAACCTTTGGCCTGATCGATACCGCCGAGAAATCGGCGGAAGTGCTGGTAAAAGTTTATTCAATGGGTGGCATGAAGCAGACCATCACCCGGGAAGAACTGATTGCGCTGGGTAAACGCTTTGGCGTCAACCCGGTGCAGTCAGCGTTAGATCTCTACAAATAAGAACATCGCGCCCCGCTCATTGAGACGGGGCGAACCTACACCTGCAAACCCTACAAAACTCAATTAAGTGGAGTAAAAGCAATGAAAATAAAGACAAGCTTGATCCTCACCGTTGCCGCCCTGGCGTTGTCCGGTTCTGCTTTAGCTGAAGTGAAAATCGCCCTGGTGGCGAAATCCTTAGGTAATGGCTTCTTTGAAGCGGCAAACGTGGGTGCCCAGGAGGCAGCTAAAGAGTTGGGGGATGTCAAAGTCATCTATACCGGCCCGACCACCACCACCGCAGAAGCCCAGATCGAAGTGCTGAACGGATTGATCGCTCAGGGTGTCGATGCGATCGCCATCTCCGCCAACGATCCTGACGCCGTGGTACCGGTGCTGAAAAAAGCGATGCAGCGCGGGATCAAAGTGGTCTCCTGGGATTCCGGCGTGGCGAAAGCCGGGCGCCAGATCCACCTTAACCCTTCTAATAACGCGCTGATTGGCGAGACCAACGTCAAGCTGGCGGCCGACGCGCTGAAAGCGCTGAATGTGGAGAAAGGCGACGTGGCGGTGCTGAGCGCTACCCCTACCTCTACCAACCAGAACACCTGGATTGCCGAGATGAAAAAGGTGCTGCCGCAGTACCCGTCCGTCAATCTGGTGACCGTGGCCTATGGCGACGATCTCTCTGACAAGAGCTACCGCGAAGCGGTTGGCCTGCTGAAAACCTACCCGGATCTGAAAGTGATCGTCTCCCCGTCGTCAGTCGGCATCGTGGCGGCGGCGCAGGCGGTAAAAGATCAGGGCAAGATCGGCAAAGTGTACGTCACCGGCTTAGGGTTGCCGTCTGAAATGGCGGGCGCGGTGAAATCTGGCGCCAGCAAGAGCTTCGCCATCTGGAACCCTATCGACCTCGGGTATGCCGCGACCTATTTAGCGGACGATCTGGTAAAAGGCACGGCGACCAAAGACGAAGCCAGCATGGGTAAACTGGGCAAAGTGAAGCTGGATGCCGACGGCAGCGGCGCGATGGCTGAGCCGTTCGTTTACGATGCCAGCAACATTGATAAGTTCTCGAAAATCTTCTGATGCGTTTTGTGGGCCGGATAAGCGTAGCGCCATCCGGCCTACAAAATCCCCTATGGTGGAGAACTATCATGACCCCATTACTGGCACTCAACGGCATCACCAAGGTTTTCCCTGGCGTGCGTGCCCTTGAGAACGTGCAGCTTGAACTCTGGCCCGGCAAAGTCACCGCGTTGATTGGTGAAAACGGCGCGGGCAAATCGACGCTGGTGAAAGTGATGACCGGCATCTACCAGCCCGACGCGGGCGAAATCCTCTATAAAGCGATCCCCATTCAGCTGCCGACCCCTGACGCGGCGCACAAGGTGGGGATTACCGCCATCCACCAGGAGACCGTGCTGTTCGATGAGCTGTCGGTCACCGAAAATATTTTTGTCGGTCAGTACCTCTATAAAGGCTTTTTCAAAAAGCTCGACTGGCCGGAGATGCACCGCCGGGCGCAGGCGATCCTCACCCGTCTGGAGGTGCAGATTGACCCGCGCGCCACGCTGAAAACCCTGAGCATCGCCCAGCGGCATATGGTGGCCATTGCCCGGGCGCTCTCCTTTGACGCCCAGGTGGTGATCCTCGATGAGCCCACCGCCGCCCTGTCGCAGCATGAAATCCTCGAGTTCTATCAGATTGTCGAACGCTTAAAGCAGGAGGGAAAAGCCATCCTCTTTATCTCCCACAAATTCGACGAGATTTTTGAGCTGGCGGATCACTACACCATCCTGCGCGATGGCGTGTTTGTCGGCGCCGGGGCCATCAACGACATCACCGAAGAGCGGATGGTGGCGATGATGGTGGGTCGCGCCATTACCCAGACCTTCCCAAAAGTGGAATGTGAGAAGGGCGACATCGTCCTGGAGGTGCAGGATCTCTGCCACCCCACCGAGTTCGCCAATATTTCGTTTACCCTGCGCAAAGGCGAAATCCTCGGCTTCTATGGCCTGGTTGGCGCCGGGCGTACCGAGCTGATGCAGGCGCTCTCCGGCGTCTCGCGCCCCTCCTCCGGCAGCATTGTGCTGAACGGCAAAGCGCAGCATTTCCGCCAGCCGGCGGACGCCATCAAAGCCGGGATCGTCTGCGTGCCGGAAGAGCGCCAGAAGCAGGGGGCGATTATCGAGCTGTCGATTGCCCAGAACATCAGCCTGCCGCAGCTCAGCAAGCTCAACGCCAGCGGCGTGCTGAACGACGCGCGCGAGTGGCAGCTGGCGGATGAATATGCGAAGCGGCTGCAGGTGAAAGCCTTTAGCTGGAAGCAGGCGGTGGAAACCCTCTCCGGCGGCAACCAGCAGAAAGTGGTGATCGGCAAATGGCTGGCGACCCACCCGGACGTGATCATTCTGGATGAACCGACCAAAGGGATCGATATCGGCTCCAAAGCGGCGGTGCATCAGTTTATGTCCGAGCTGGTCGGTCAGGGGCTGGCGGTGATCATGGTTTCCTCCGAACTGCCGGAAGTGATGGGCATGGCCGACAGGATCATCGTCATGCATGAAGGGTTAATGGTGGCGGAATATCAGGCGGGGGGCGCGACGGCCGAAACCATCGTCAGCGCCGCCAGCGGTGCCAGACAGGAGGCTGCATAATGGTGCAACAACTGCTTAAACACCGCGAGGCGCTGCTGGCGGCGGTGATCGTGCTGATGGTGATCGCCATCGGCACCCGCGTCCCGTCGTTTATCGCGCCGGGCAACCTGGTGGAGATGTTTAACGACACCTCGATTCTGATCATCCTCGCCCTCGGCCAGATGATGGTGCTGCTCACCAAAGGCATCGACCTGTCGATGGCGGCCAACCTGGCGCTGACCGGGATGATTGTCGCCCTGATTAACTTTAATTATCCCGAGGTGCCGGTCTGGGTGCTGCTGATCCTGGCGACGGCCCTGGGCCTGCTGATGGGCGTTATCAACGGTTTGCTGGTGTGGAAGATGGGCATCCCGGCGATTGTGGTGACGCTCGGCACCATGAGCATCTACCGCGGGATTATCTTCTTGCTCTCCGGCGGCGGCTGGGTCAACTCCAACCAGATGGGTGCCGATTTCCTCGGCCTGCCGCGTGCGTCGGTGCTGGGTTTGCCGGTGCTGAGCTGGTGCGCCATCGCCGCCCTGCTGCTGGTGGGCTATTTCCTGCGCTACAGCCGCACCGGGCGGGCGCTCTACACTGCAGGCGGTAACGCCACGGCAGCGTACTACACCGGCATCAACGCCGGCAAAATGCAGTTTGTCAGCTTCTTCCTCTCCGGGGCGCTGGCTGGCTTCTGCGGCTATCTGTGGATCTCGCGCTTCGCGGTGGCCTATGTCGATGTGGCGAACGGCTTTGAGCTTCAGGTGGTGGCGGCCTGCGTGATCGGCGGCATCAGCACCATGGGCGGCACTGGCCGGGTGTTAGGTTGCCTGTGCGGGGCGCTGTTCCTCGGGGTTATCAACAATGCCCTGCCGGTGATCGGCGTGTCGCCGTTCTGGCAGATGGCGATTTCCGGGACGGTGATTGTGATTGCGGTGCTGCTCAATGAACGCGGCAACAAACGCAAAGGACGGCTGATCCTGCGCGATGCGGCGCTGGCACGTCAGAAACAGGCGGTAAGATCATGAGTAAAGTGATGACCTCTGAAGAGATGAAAAATACCCCGGCCCCGGCGGGCATTTTCCAGCGCCTGCTGTGCTGGGAGGGCTTTCTGCTGGCGGTCACCCTGGCGGTGTTCGTGGGCAATGCCCTGGCCTCCCCGTACTTCCTGAATATCTGGAACCTGTCGGATGCGACGTTCAACTTCACTGAAAAAGCGATCATCGTGCTGCCGATGGCGATGCTGATTATCGCCCGGGAGATTGACCTGTCGGTGGCCTCCACTATCGCCCTGAGCTCGACGGTGATGGGCTTCTGCGCGGCGGCGGGGCTGGATACACCGTGGCTGGTCTGCGTGGGGTTAGGGGTTGGCCTGCTGTGCGGGCTGTTCAATGGCCTGCTGGTGACCCGCTTTAACCTGTCGTCGATTGTGATCACCATCGGCACTATGAGCCTTTACCGCGGCATCACCTACATTCTGCTGGGTGACCAGGCGCTTAATACCTGGCCGGAGAGCTTCGCCTGGTTCGGCCAGGGGTATGTCTGGGGTGCACTGTCGTTTGAGTTCGCGCTGTTTATGGTGCTGGCGGTGGTGTTTGCCTTCGTGCTGCACAAAACCAACTTCGGGCGTCGCACCTACGCCATCGGCAATAACCCCACCGGGGCATGGTATTCCGGCATCAACGTCAAGCGTCACAACCTGATCCTCTTCGCCCTGGTGGGGCTGATGGCCGGGCTGGCCTCGGTGCTGCTCACCTCGCGTCTGGGCAGTACCCGCCCGACCATCGCGATGGGCTGGGAGCTGGCGGTGGTGACCATGGCGGTGCTTGGCGGAGTCAATATTCTTGGCGGGTCCGGCAGCATGGTGGGCGTGATTATCGCCGCCTTCCTGATGGGGCTGGTCACCTTCGGCCTGAGCCTGCTCAACGTGCCAGGCATCGTGATGTCGGTGATTATCGGCGCGATGCTGATTGTGGTGATCTCCCTGCCGATCATCACCCGCCGCGTGATGCAGCGAAGACGGATCTAGTGCCGGGTGGCGCTGCGTGCAAGCGCAGCGCCGCCGGGCATAAAAATCACCGTAATTAAGGAGAATTATCATGAGCTTTATGTTGGCGCTGCCGAAAATCAGCCTGCACGGCGCAGGCGCAATCGGCGATATGGTTAAGCTGGTGGCGAACAAACAGTGGGGCACCGCGCTGATTGTCACCGACGGTCAGCTGGTGAAAATGGGCCTGCTCGACAGCCTGTTTTCCGCCCTCGACGCAGAGCAGATGTCGTATCATCTGTTTGACGCGGTCTTCCCGAACCCGACGGAAGAACTGGTGCAGCAGGGCTTTGCCGCTTTCCAGGATGCGCAGTGCGATTACATCATTGCCTTCGGCGGCGGCAGCCCGATCGACACCGCCAAAGCGATTAAAATTCTTACCGCCAATCCTGGCCCGTCTACCGCTTATTCCGGCGTCGGCAAAGTGCTCAACCCCGGCGTGCCGCTGGTGGCCATCAACACCACCGCAGGTACGGCGGCAGAGATGACCAGCAATGCGGTGATCATCGACTCGGCGCGTCAGGTCAAAGAGGTGATTATCGATCCGAACATCATCCCGGATATCGCCGTGGATGATGCCAGCGTAATGCTCGACATTCCGGCCTCCGTTACCGCCGCCACCGGGATGGATGCCCTGACCCACGCCATCGAAGCCTATGTCTCTGTCGGCGCTCACCCCCTCACCGATGCTAACGCGCTGGAAGCCATTCGCCTGATTACCCACTGGCTACCGGAGGCGGTCGACAACGGACATAACCTGGAGGCGCGCGAGCAGATGGCCTACGGCCAGTATCTGGCAGGTATGGCCTTTAACAGCGCCGGGCTGGGGCTGGTACATGCCCTGGCCCACCAGCCGGGGGCCACGCACAACCTGCCGCACGGCGTGTGCAACGCCATCCTGCTGCCGATCATCGAAAACTTTAACCGCCCGAACGCCGTGGAACGCTTTGCCCGCGTGGCCCAGGCGATGGGTGTGGACACCCGCGAGATGAGCGACGAAGCGGCCAGCATGGCGGCGATCAACGCCATCCGCGCCCTGAGCAGTCGCGTCGGTATTCCGTCCGGCTTCAGCAAGCTGGGCGTCACCAAAGCCGACATCGAAGGCTGGCTCGACAAAGCCCTCGCCGACCCGTGCGCACCCTGCAACCCGCGCAGCGCCAGCCGCGACGAGGTGCGCGAACTCTATCTGGAGGCATTATGATCCGCAAAGCCTTTGTGATGCAGGTAAACCCTGACGCACACGAGGAGTATGAACGTCGCCACAACCCGATCTGGCCCGAGCTGGAAGCGGTGCTGAAAGACCACGGCGCCCACCACTACGCCATTTATCTCGATAAAGAACGTCACCTGCTGTTTGCCACGGTGGAGATCGAATCGGAAGAGCGATGGAATGCGGTGGCGAACACCGATGTCTGCCAGCGCTGGTGGAAATATATGGGCGAGGTGATGCCCGCTAACCCGGACAACAGCCCGGTGAGCACCGGGCTGAAAGAGGTGTTTTACCTGGCCTGATGTGTTAACGCTGCCGCGTTCGCGGCAGCGATCTCCCGCTTACTGCTCAACGTAAACGCCGACAATACCGTCACCGCCAGCACAAAACAGCCCAGCATCAGGTAGGTATCCTGGAAGCCGATCCGGTCATACATATTCCCGGCGAAGGCGGAGAGAAAAATCGCCGCCAGCTGTTTGGCGAAGTTGAAGCCAATCAGGTAGATGGTTGCGGACAGCCGGGTATCGAACACCCCCGTGATGTACTTGAACGCCCCCACCAGCAGGAACGGCACTTCCAGCGCGTGGAGCATCTTCAGGGCCACCACTTCGACGGCGGTGGTGGCAAATGACGAACCGATAATACGCGTCGCCATAATCACCCCGGCAATCAGCAGCGTATTTTTCGCGCCAATGCGGTTTATGATCCACGGCGAGCAGAACATGATGATGGCGTTGCAAATCTCTCCGGCAGTGGTCGCAAAACCGAACGCACGCGTGCCCTCCTCCGGCGTGGCGAAGAAGGTTTTAAAGAAGGTGGCGAACTGCTGATCGAAGACGTCATAGACGCAGGCCACGCCAATCACGTACAAAATAAACATCCACATTTTGCGCTGGCGGAACAGGTTGATGACGGTTTTGACGGTGATCTGCGGCTGGTTTGCGCCAAGGGCGTTCATCACCTGCGCGGTCTGGTTAGGTTTTGGTTTTGCCACTACCAGCAGCAGCATCAGGACCAGCGCCGCGGCGGAGCCCATCCAGAAGACATACGACGGATCGATGCCAAACAGGATGCCGCCCGTCGAGGCGCACAGCCCCCAGCCGAGGCAGCCAAACATGCGCGCCTTGCCATACTCAAAGAAGCTGTTGCGGCTTACGCGCTCAATATAGGCCTCTATCGCGCCCGACCCTGCCGAGAAGACAAAGCCGATATAGACCCCACCGCTCAGCGCCCCGAGCCAGATGTTGGTCTTCAGCAGCGGGGCGAAGACGTAAAGGAAAAAGGGCGCGAAGAGAAACAGCAGGACCGCGATGATCCACAGCAGGTGTTTTTTCAGCCCCAGCTTGTCCGACACCACTCCCAGCACCGGCTGGAATGAGATGGCAAACAGCGAGATGCAGGAGAAGACGATCCCGGTATGGGTTTTATTCAGACCGATGATATCCGACAGCCAGATCGGCAGGAACGGAAAGCAGGTGGCCATGATGAAAAAGTAGAGAAAGAAGAACGACCCGAAGATCCAGAAGTTCGGATTGTCTTTATGGGTACAGGCAGTCGTGTTCATTATTTTTATCCTCAACTCAGGGCCGGTTGCCCGGCCCGTTACCCTTATACGCGTTCAACGCCAATCAGAATGGCGGTTTCCGGATCCAGAACCGGCAGGGCCAGCCCCGCCTGCATCAACCATTCGCCGCTCACCGTTTGCGGCGTCTCCATCCAGGCTGGCAGCTTGCGCATGGTGTGCCCACCCTCTCCGGTCAGGCGGATATTGGGGTGATCGAGCAGCGTGATGCGGTACCGGGCGTTGGCCGCCAGCCCCGGCATACGCAGCGGCATCATCAGGGTGTAGTCCGGCATCGCCATCTGGCTGACAATAAACAGCCCCTGACGCTGATCCGCGCTCACAATTCCCTGCGCCAGGGTGGTGCTGTCCGGCATATCCACCCGCCACTGGGTGCCGTGGTGGATCACCTCGCGCCACTGCTTATGCAGGGCCGCATAGTGCCGGTAGCCTTCGCGCTCCTGCTCATCCACGGCGAGGGGATCCAGCTCCAGCCCCATATGGCCGAACAGCGCCGTCAGGCCCCGGAAGGCGATGCTGTGCTGGCGGAAGGTGGCATGGCATTTATGATGACCGATATGCGCGCCCATCACCTCCGGCGGGAAGAAGTAGCTCATGCCACGCTGGATAGTATTACGTTCCAGCGCATCGTTGTTATCCGAGGCCCAGAAGCGATGGCAGCGGGTCAGCACTTCATAGTCAATACGCCCGCCGCCGGAGGAGCAGGATTCAAACTCCACGTGCGGGAAGCGCTCGCCCAGGGTATCCAGCAGGCGGTAGAACTGGCGGGTCTGGGCATCGGCCGCGGCCTTACCGTTATGGCCCGGCTGCACCAGCTCGCGGTTCATATCCCACTTCACATAGTCAACCTGATGCTCACCCAGCAGCCAGCTCATGCGCTCCAGCAGGTAGTCGAAAGCGGCAGGAATGTTGAGGTTCAACACCCACTGATGGCGGCCGGTGGCCTGTTCATACCCCGGCAGGGCCAGCACCCAGTCCGGGTGGGCGCGACAGAGATCGGAGTTCGGGTTAATCATCTCCGGCTCAACCCAGATGCCAAACTCCATGCCGAGACGTTTGACGTGGTTGATCACCGGCGTTAAGCCGTTGGGGTATTTTTGCTCGTCGAGATACCAGTCCCCCAGCGCGGCATGGTCGTCGTTGCGGCCTTTGAACCAGCCGTCGTCAATGATAAAGCGCTCCACCCCCAGCGAGGCCGCTTCATCCGCCATCCGCATGATGTATTCCGGATCGTGGTTAAAGTAGATCCCCTCCCAGGTGTTGAGATGCACCGGGCGCGGTTTGTTCTCCGGGAAGCGGATGATGTTGGCGCGCAGATAGCGGTGGAACTGCTGGCTCATGCCGTTCAGCCCGTGCGCGGAGTAGCTGGCGTAAAGGCGTGGGGTCCACAGGGTTTCCCCCTCCTCCACCGCCATTTCACCCGGCAGGTAGAGCGCTTCGGCCTGCAGATAACGGCGGCCATCGGTTTTGGCCTCCGCGCGCAGGCGATGATTGCCGCTCCAGCCCAGATGCACGCCCCAGACGTCACCCTGCATTTCGCTAAAGCCCGGCGTGCCGCCGATCAGCGCCGGGAAATGCTCATGGGAGCTGCGGCCCCGGCGGTTCTCAATCACAAAGCTGTCGTGCTCCAGCAGCAGGCGATGCGGCTGAAACTCGCGGATCCAGCGGCCATGAAAGGCCATCACTTCGCGGGCCCGTTCCGCCAGCGGCAGGGTGACGGCCAGGCGATCCACCTGCCACGGCTGGCTTTTAAGGTTGGTCAGGCCGTGGCGAACCGCCAGCACGCCGCTGTCATCAAGCGCAATCTCGCTGGTCAGACGCAGGCTGGCCTGTTCATCTTCGGCGGTTACGGTAAGGGTTTGCCCCTGCTGTGCGACTGCCACGGTCCGAAACTGCGGCGAGCCATCCAGCCCCTGACGGTGGCCCTCAATGCCCGGCGCGCCAAACAGGCCGTGGGCGAGCTCCGCCATCAGCGTCACCGGCGAGTCAACGTCCAGTCTGCCGTTAGCAATCGGGCGGGAAAGCGTAGCCGCATCCTGCGGTGAAAAGTGGCGAAGGTGTGGCCCCCAGTAAAGAATTTCGGCGAACGGCTGGGTTTTGATCACCACATCAACCGTTTCGCTCGCGAGTCGTAAAATAGCCTCTTGCATCGGACATCTCCTGTCATCGGGATATCCTGAGTGTTGATCCGAAACGTTTCGGATACAAACCAAAACGTTTCGGATTTGTGATCGGGTTTAGAAATTAGGGAGAATTATGCCGTCTGGCCCGGAGAGAATTCCGGTTGCCATAGCACCTGAAGCTGGCTGATTTCGCTGCCATTAATCAGTTGCAGCACCATATCGGCGATCTGCTTACCCACGCCCTGACGGGTGGACTGGATCACCGCCGCCACGTCGATATCAACAATGCTGTCCTGCGGCAGGCCGTCATACACCACCAGCGACACGGCATTCTCGCCGGTTAAGCGTCCCATCTGGGCCAGCGCCATCGCCGCACCGTCACCGTGGGTGTTGCAGTCGGTGACGATCGCCGTCGGGGGCGCATCCAGCGCCAGCAGTTGTTGGGTAGTGGTAAAGCCCGCGCGGCGTGAAGGCGGCATGGTGCGCAGCCATTCGCTGGAGAGTCCGGCCTCTTTCAGGGCGTCGAGATAGCCCTGACGGCGCTGAGTAATAAAAGCCTGATTGTGGCTTTCGCCCAGATACGCGATGCGTTGATGTCCGCGCGCAATCAGGTGCTGGGTGGCGGTATGTGTGCCCGCATAGTTATCAAAGTCGAACCAGGCATAGGGCTTTGGCAGGTGGCTGCGCCCGAGCGCCAGGAAAGGGAACCCGGCGGTCTGGAGCTGCTCCAGACGCGGATCGTTATCCAGGGTATGGGCCACAATCAGCGCATCCACGCGACGGCTCTGCACCATACGCATATAGCTGTGTTTATCAGCCAGATCGTCATCAGCAATGAGCAATAAGTCGATTTCATGTCGCGCTAATTGGTGGCTAATTTCGCCGACCATGTCCATAAAGACGCTGTTATTGAGCGGAACAGGATGCACCGGAAAGACCAGCCCCACGGCGTCGATTTTGCCCATCTTCAGACGACGGGCGAAGGTATTCGGCCGATAGCCGCGGCGCTGCGCTTCAGCCTCCACGCGGGCCCGCGTCTCGCTGGAAACGTCATAATAGCCGTTGAGGGCGCGGCTTACCGTCGTTACCGACAGTCCCAGTTCTTTAGCAATGGCTTTAAGCGACATGATTATCCGTGTCTTTGGGTTAGTTTTGTTCCGCCACCATGAGCGCATAGGTATCGGGCTCAAGGGCTTTGAAGAGATGCGGCTGGTCGGCAGGATAGCAAATATAGTCCCCTGGCCCCAGCTCCTCGGGCGATTCGGTCAGACCAATCAGCGCCCGCCCCTTCATCACAATAATATGCTCAACCGAACCCGGCGGGTGCGGGTGGGAGATACGGTCCGCGCCGGGCTGGGCCATCAAAATATAGATATCACGTCGGGCGCCCGGCGGGCATGCCGCCAGTAAAATGGCCTCATAGTTTGCCTGTTCCGCAATCACTTTTGTGCCTTCACCGAGGCGGATCACCTGGGTGGCAGGCTGCTGCGGTTCAAGCAGGCGGGCAAACGGAATATCCAGCGCCACGCAGAGCGACCATAACGTTTCGAGGCTGGGGTTGCCGTTGCCGGACTCCAGCTGGGAGAGCGTGGATTTGGCGATCCCGGCACGGCGGGCGATCTCCGCCAGTGAAAGCCCGGTCCGCGTGCGTTCTCGCACCAGACTTTTGGCGATCACGCTAATTGGCTGCGTCATAAAACGATCTCATACACTGTTAAAACGAACGAATCGTTCATCTTGATAAACGATCTTATTGCGTTCATTATAATGGATACTCGTTCGATATGGCTAAATTTGTATGAAGCACACTTTTTCTTGCCTGCAAGGCGACACGGTTAAAGCCATCATCCTGGTCTGTCTGGCGGTGGGCGTCGTGGGGATGTCCTACGGCTCGCTGGCGATGGCGTACGGTTTTCCGCTGTGGGTGCCGTTTGTTCTCTCCATTTCAGTGCTGGCGGGCGCCTCGGAATTTATGTTTATCGGCATTGTCGCCAGCGGCGGTAACCCCCTTGCCGCAGCGGCGGCCGGGCTGCTGGTCAATGCCCGCCACGTGCCGTTTGGCGTAACGGTGCGTGAGCTGGTGGGCAAGCGCGGCGCCAGCTTGCTGGGCTGTCACATTATGAATGACGAAAGCGTGGTCTTTGGCCTGTCGCAAAAAACGCCGGAACAGCGTAAAGCCGCCTACTGGCTCTGCGGCCTGGGGGTGGCTATCATCTGGCCGCTGGGCACCCTGCTGGGAGCGATGGTCGGCAAACTGCTGCCGGAGCCGGAGACCATCGGGCTGGATGCGGTTTTCCCGGCCATTTTGCTGGCCTTAGTCGTGCCCGCCTTTAAGAACCGCACCACGCTGATTCGAGCCTGTAGCGGGGCGGCGTTGTCCCTGGCCGCGGTGCCGTTTGCGCCGGTGGGCCTGCCGGTGCTGCTCTCCCTGCTTGGTCTCGCGGCGAGGAAGAAATAATGGAAAATATGACCGTTTTTATTCTCGGCATCGCCCTGCTTTCCGCAGGCACCTACCTGATGCGTCTCGGCGGAGCGAAACTGGGCAGCCGGTTAGCGCTGTCTGAACGTTCTCAGGCGCTGCTCTCGGATGCGGCAACGGTGTTGCTCTTTTCGGTGGCGCTGGCGACCACCTTCTATGAAGGAGAACATTTCGCCGGGATGGCGCGGGTGCTGGGTGTGGCCTTTGCGGTGTTCCTCGCCTGGCGCAAGGTACCGTTGATTTTCGTGATTGTCGCGGCGGCGGTGGTTACGGCACTATTACGTCTGGCGGGCATAAACTAAAAAAGCGCCCCGGGGGCGCTCTTTCGACAGATGCTGTGTGCTTATTTGTTCAGTTCAGCGGTCATGTGTACACGGTTACCGGAGAAAGCCTGGGTAATGGTGTAAGAGGAGGCGCCCGCCTGCTCAGCCTGAGCGGCAATTTTCGCTTCTGCGCCATCAATGGTGCTGGCAGATGCCGTTACAGACTGGGCAGCGAAAGAACCGAAAGAAGTAGCCAGAGCGATTACTGCGACAAAAGTTTTGATGCTTTTCATGATAGTGACCCTTTCAATAAGTTGTTGGTGTAAGGCGTCGTGCCTTGATGTGATAAATAATAGGCCTCATCACCGACAACTGATAGCGGAAGGATTTGCTTACTTCATTCAAAATTACTGATCAACAATCAACCGCTGCGGATGGGTATAGACCGTGGCTCTTCCCGGCTTGCAGAACCCCACCAGCGTCAGGTTGCAACGCTCGGCCACCTCAACCGCCAGGGTGGTGGCGGCGGATACCGCAAAGAGGATCTCCACCCCGCACATCGCCGCTTTTTGCACCATCTCGTAGCTGGCCCGGCTGGAGACCAGCGCGGCCCCCTGCTGCCATGCAGCGCTTTCTCCCGCCCGGCGGCCCAGCAGTTTATCCAGCGCCACATGGCGTCCGACATCTTCATGCCCGCCAGCAATCTCACCCGACGGCAGGACCCAGGCGGCGGCGTGCGTACATCCACTCAGACTGCCCACCGGCTGTACCGAGTTGAGATTTTGCAGCGCGATATCGAGGTTCGCCAGGGTGAAGGTCTGGCTGAAGGGCAGCGGCGTGATGGGCTTACCGATGTCGTTCAGCTGCTCCACGCCGCATACGCCGCAGCCGGTGCGCCCGGCCAGCGCACGGCGGCGCTCCTTAAGAGCCATAAAGCGTCGGCTGGAGAGTTCAATCTGCACTTCGAGACCATTGCAAACAGATATCACCTCCATGCCGTAGATCTCACGCGGGTGCTCAATGATGCCTTCAGACAGCGAAAAGCCGATGGCAAACAGCGCCAGATCTTTGGGGGAGGCCATCATCACCACATGGGAGATACCATTATAAACCAGCGCGACGGGCACCTCTTCCGCCAGAAAATCGGGAGTCGGGAGGCTAATCTGTGGGGGTCTGTGTACCCGGCGTTCTGCCACACCGGCAGGCAGTGACGTAAAGCAGGTATCACCATTTTGTTTCAACACGACGAATTTCCTGAGCAACCACGTGGGGAGGCCTGCTATTGCATCATACTTTTCCGGCCTGGCGCATAGTATGGATCAATTTTTACCGCCCTGTCCGCGCAACTTTACCTGAGGGACAAACCCGACGCATAAACAGGTTTGTAACAGCTCGGGGGCATCATGTGATCAATATCACATTTTATAATCATCACCGTGATAATACGTTCACTTTGTTTTAACGCCGTTGGAACAAGCGTACCGACATTGTGGTATTCTGATATACCCCTCGTGGAAATGAGGGTTTAACGCAAATTTTCAACTTTGCGGTCAAAAAATCAGCCGTGAAGTAAAACAATAATGACCCCAAATAATTCGCGCGGGCGCGAAGAATGAAGGGTAGCAATGTCGAAACAAGGAGTGACCATGCAGGTCAGCAGAAGGCAGTTCTTTAAGATCTGCGCTGGCGGTATGGCAGGCACCACGGCAGCAGCACTGGGCTTTGCGCCCGGCGTCGCGCTGGCGGAAACGCGGCAGTATAAACTGCTGCGCACCCGCGAAACCCGTAATACCTGTACGTACTGCTCCGTCGGCTGTGGGCTGTTGATGTATAGCCTCGGCGACGGCGCGAAAAACGCCAAAGCATCTATTTTCCATATCGAAGGTGACCCGGATCATCCGGTAAACCGCGGCGCGCTTTGCCCGAAAGGAGCAGGTCTGGTGGATTTCATCCACTCAGAAAGCCGCCTGAAATTCCCGGAATATCGCGCGCCAGGTTCAGATAAATGGCAGCAAATAAGCTGGGAAGAGGCATTTGACCGCATCGCCACACTGATTAAAAAAGATCGCGATGCTAACTTTATTGCCCAGAATGCAGATGGCGTAACGGTAAACCGCTGGCTCTCCACCGGCATGCTGTGCGCCTCGGCCTCCAGCAACGAAACCGGCTATTTAACCCAGAAATTTACGCGCGCACTCGGTATGCTCGCGGTCGACAACCAGGCGCGTGTCTGACACGGACCAACGGTAGCAAGTCTTGCTCCAACATTTGGTCGCGGTGCGATGACCAACCACTGGGTCGACATCAAGAACGCCAACCTTATTGTGGTGATGGGCGGTAACGCCGCTGAAGCGCACCCTGTCGGGTTCCGCTGGGCGATGGAAGCCAAAATCCACAACGGTGCGAAACTGATTGTGATCGATCCCCGCTTTACGCGTACTGCGTCAGTGGCGGATTTCTACACCCCTATTCGTTCAGGTACTGACATCACTTTCCTGTCAGGCGTACTGCTGTACCTGATGACTAACGAAAAATATAACCGCGAATACACCGAAGCCTATACCAACGCCAGCCTGATCGTGCGTGAGGATTACCACTTCGAAGATGGTCTGTTCAGCGGTTATGACGCCGAAAAACGCAAGTACGACAAAACCAGCTGGAACTACGAGCTGGACGAGAACGGCTTTGCGAAACGCGACGCCACCCTGCAACACCCGCGCTGCGTGTGGAACCTGCTGAAAGAGCACGTTTCCCGCTATACGCCGGAGGTGGTGGAAAACATCTGCGGGACGCCGAAAGCGGACTTCCTGAAGGTGTGCGAGATGATCGCTGAAACCAGCGTTCATGATAAAACCGCGTCGTTCCTCTATGCCCTCGGCTGGACGCAACACTCCATCGGCGCGCAGAACATCCGTACCATGGCGATGGTTCAGCTGCTGCTCGGCAACATGGGGATGGCAGGCGGCGGCGTGAACGCCCTGCGCGGCCACTCCAACATTCAGGGTCTGACCGACCTCGGCCTGCTGTCACAAAGCCTGACAGGTTATATGAACCTGCCAAGCGAGAAACAGACCGACCTGCAAACCTACCTGACGGCCAGCACGCCAAAACCGCTGCTCGAAGGCCAGGTGAACTACTGGGGCAACTATCCGAAGTTCTTCGTCTCGATGATGAAAGCCTTCTTCGGCGACAAAGCGACGGCGGAAAACAGCTGGGGCTTTGACTGGCTGCCGAAGTGGGACAAAGGCTACGACGTTCTGCAGTACTTCGAGATGATGCACCAGGGCCAGGTTAACGGCTATATCTGCCAGGGCTTTAACCCGGTTGCCTCGTTCCCGAACAAGAATAAGGTTGTGGCATCCCTGTCAAAACTGAAGTTCCTGGTCACCATTGACCCGCTCAATACCGAGACCTCGACCTTCTGGCAGAACCACGGCGAATCGAACGACGTCGATCCGTCGACGATTCAGACCGAAGTGTTCCGTCTACCATCCACCTGCTTCGCGGAAGAGAACGGCTCTATCGTTAACTCCGGTCGCTGGCTGCAGTGGCACTGGAAGGGTGCAGACGCCCCGGGCATCGCCATGAACGACGGCGAGATCCTGGCCGGTATCTTCTTACGCCTGCGTAAGATGTACGCGGCTGAAGGCGGCGCGAACCCGGAACCGGTGCTGAACATGACCTGGAACTACTCGACGCCGGAGAACCCATCCCCGGAAGAGGTGGCGATGGAGAGCAACGGTAAGGCGCTGGCAGACGTTATCGACCCGGCCACCGGGGCGGTGCTGGCGAAGAAAGGCGATCAGCTGAGTACCTTTGCCCATCTGCGCGACGACGGCACCACCTCCAGCGGCTGCTGGATCTTTGCCGGTAGCTGGACGCCGAAAGGCAACCAGATGGCTAACCGCGATAACGCCGACCCGTCGGGCCTCGGCAATACGCTGGGCTGGGCATGGTCGTGGCCGCTGAACCGCCGCATTCTCTATAACCGTGCCTCTGCTGACCCGCAGGGCAACCCGTGGGATCCGAAGCGTCAGCTGCTGAAGTGGGACGGCGCGAAGTGGGGCGGCGTGGATATTCCGGACTACAGCACCGCGCCTCCGGGCAGCGATGTCGGGCCGTTTATCATGCAGCCTGAAGGGATGGGACGCCTGTTTGCTATCGATAAGATGGCGGAAGGGCCGTTCCCGGAACACTACGAGCCGTTTGAGACGCCGCTGGGCACCAACCCGCTGCACCCGAACGTGGTCTCTAACCCGGCCGCCCGTATCTTTAAGAGCGATTTCGAGGCGCTGGGCAAAAAAGACAAGTTCCCGTATGTGGGCACCACTTACCGTCTGACCGAGCACTTCCACTACTGGACCAAGCACGCGCTGCTGAACGCCATCGCGCAGCCGGAGCAGTTTGTGGAGATCGGCGAGAAGCTGGCGAACAAGCTCGGCATCGCCCATGGCGACACCGTGAAGGTCTCCTCTAACCGCGGCTACATCAAGGCCAAGGCGGTGGTGACCAAGCGTATTCGCACGCTGAACGTTCACGGTCAGCAGGTGGATACCATCGGTATTCCGATTCACTGGGGTTATGAGGGCGTGGCGAAGAAAGGGTTTATTGCCAACACCCTGACGCCGTTCGTCGGCGATGCGAACACGCAGACGCCGGAGTTTAAGGCCTTCCTCGTGAACGTGGAAAAGGTGTAACGGAGACGACTTATGGCTTATCAATCGCAAGACATCATTCGTCGTTCCGCGACTAACGGGTTCACCCCCGCGCCCCAGGCGCGGGACCACCAGCAGGAAGTGGCGAAGCTTATCGACGTAACCACCTGTATCGGCTGTAAAGCCTGTCAGGTGGCCTGTTCAGAGTGGAACGACATCCGTGACGAAGTGGGTCACAACGTCGGGGTTTATGATAACCCCGCCGACCTGACCGCCAAGTCCTGGACGGTAATGCGCTTCTCGGAAGTGGAGCAGAACGACAAACTGGAATGGCTGATCCGCAAAGATGGCTGTATGCACTGTGCGGATCCGGGCTGCCTGAAGGCGTGTCCGTCGGAAGGGGCGATCATTCAGTATGCTAACGGCATCGTCGACTTCCAGTCTGAGCAGTGCATCGGCTGCGGCTACTGCATCGCGGGCTGCCCGTTCGACGTGCCGCGCATGAACCCGGAAGACAACCGCGTCTACAAATGCACGCTGTGCGTCGACCGCGTTAACGTCGGCCAGGAGCCGGCATGCGTGAAGACCTGCCCGACCGGCGCGATCCACTTTGGCTCCAAAGAGGATATGAAAACCCTGGCGGGCGAGCGTGTGGCCGAACTGAAAACCCGAGGTTACGACAACGCAGGTCTGTACGATCCGGCCGGTGTTGGCGGTACGCACGTGATGTACGTGCTGCACCACGCCGACAAGCCGAATCTGTACCACGGCCTGCCGGAGAACCCGGAGATCAGCGCGACCGTGAAGTTCTGGAAAGGTATCTGGAAGCCGCTGGCCGCGGTGGGCTTTGCTGCCACCTTCGCCGCGAGTATCTTCCACTACGTGGGTGTCGGTCCGAACCGTGCGGAAGAGGAAGAGGACAACCTGCATGAAGAGAAAGACGAGGTGCGCAAATGAAAAGACGTGACACCATCGTGCGCTACACGGCGCCGGAACGTATCAACCACTGGGTCACCGCCTTCTGCTTCATGCTGGCGGCGATAAGCGGACTGGGGTTCTTCTTCCCCTCCTTCAACTGGCTGATGCAGATCCTGGGTACGCCGCAGCTGGCGCGCATCCTGCACCCGTTCGTGGGTGTGGTGATGTTTGCCTCGTTCATCATCATGTTTTTCCGTTACTGGCACCATAACCTAATCAATCGGGATGATATCTTTTGGGCGAAGAATATTCGTAAGATCGTCGTCAACGAGGAAGTAGGTGATACCGGGCGTTATAACTTCGGCCAGAAATGCGTATTCTGGGCGGCGATTATCTTCCTGGTCCTGTTGCTGGTCAGCGGCGTGATCATCTGGCGTCCGTACTTTGCGCCTGCTTTCTCAATCCCGGTGATCCGATTTGCGTTAATGCTGCATTCATTTGCCGCAGTAGCGTTAATTGTGGTTATCATGGTGCATATCTACGCCGCCCTCTGGGTGAAAGGCACCATTACCGCGATGGTGGAAGGCTGGGTTACCAAAACGTGGGCGAAGAAACATCACCCGCGCTGGTACCGCGAAGTCCGCCAGAAACAGGAAAAGTCATCTGAATGAGTATTCGCATAATCCCGCAAGATGAGCTGGGTTCGAGCGAGAAACGCACGGCGGAAGTGATTCCGCCGTTACTGTTCCCCAGACTAAAAAACCTCTACAACCGCCGCGCGGAACGCCTGCGTGAGCTGGCAGAGAACAACCCGCTTGGCGACTATCTGCGCTTTGCGGCGCTGATCGCCCACGCCCAGGAAGTGGTGCTGTACGACCATCCGCTGCAGATGGACCTGACCGCGCGCATCAAAGAGGCGAGCGAGCAGGGCAAACCACCGCTGGATATCCACGTTCTGCCGCGCGATAAGCACTGGCATAAGCTGCTGCACTCCCTGATTGCCGAGCTGAAGCCTGAGATGAGCGGCCCGGCGCTGGCGGTGATCGAGAATCTTGAGAAAGCCTCCGAGCAGGAGCTGGAGCAGATGGCGAGCGCGCTGTTTGCCTCTGATTTTGCCTCGGTCAGCAGCGATAAAGCCCCGTTCATCTGGGCTGCCCTGTCGCTCTACTGGGCGCAAATGGCGAGCCTCATCCCGGGTAAAGCCCGCGCTGAATATGGTGAAGCCCGCCAGTTCTGTCCGGTGTGCGGTTCAATGCCGGTCTCCAGCATGGTGCAAATCGGTACCACTCAGGGGCTGCGCTACCTGCACTGCAACCTGTGTGAAACCGAGTGGCACGTGGTGCGCGTGAAATGCAGCAACTGTGAACAGACCCGCGATCTGCACTACTGGTCGCTGGAAAATGAACAGTCCGCGGTGAAAGCCGAGAGCTGCGGCGACTGCGGCACCTACCTGAAGATTTTGTATCAGGAAAAAGACCCGAAAGTGGAGGCCGTCGCCGACGATCTTGCCACGCTGATACTGGACGCCAAAATGGAGCAGGAGGGCTTTGCCCGCAGCTCTATTAACCCGTTCCTGTTCCCGGGTGAAGGGGAGTAATCTCCTGTGAGAGTGCCGGGCGGCGCAAGCTTGCCCGGCCTACAGTTGATAGGGCGAAACCACCCCTGCTATACCTGCAAAGTCTTTGGTATTGCGTGAAATTAACGGGCAGTTTCTGTTCTGAGCTGTGGCCAGAATAATGGCATCAGGAAGTTTCATCCCATGCTTCTCGCGGAGCAATACACTTCTTTCAGCAATCTCACGCGTAATATCGATAATCTCGAAAGCGCCCATAACTGCCGCCGTTTTCGCCTCATGACCGTGCCTGCGAGCCCCTACCATGACTTCCATCCAGGTGATGAGGCTAATAGTCCGGTGCGACGCAGCACTTTCAATTGCATTTGCAGCTTCAATCCGGTTATTAAAGAGATCGATGAGAATATTGGTATCAAACACCGCCATGTGTTCCACTTTTACCACTCCTCACGTAGCTTACGTTCGTAGTCAAGCCCGTCTTCTTGCTGGTTACCCCATAGACCCAGCGCATCACGAATGACCGAGACACTCTGTTGATCGAGATACTGCTCTATTGCTTCCCGTAATAATTCAGCGCGCGGCTGGTTCCGCAGCTGCTTCAGATTATCGAGCCGCTGAATAACGTCATCCGACAAATCGATCAGTATTCTGCCCATATCAATATTCACCGATAAACTCATATATCACTCCAGTATATCATCTATGGTTAATTTTCAGGCAAAATACACCTTATTAATTTATGGTTAAAGTAAATTGCGATAACGGAAAACGCATTTGCGAGCCGCTTTCCAGATTCTTATCCTCATCACAATCCTCTGTTTTCATCTGCATAAAACCAGGCTATAACGCTGTGTATCCATACAGGAAAAGGGAGGCATCTATGGCAATGGAAAAAGGTATTAATAGACTGGTTCAGGAATTTATCGCCGCAGGGCGACCTTCTTCTCGTCGCCAGAATATTGATGACCGGAGAGCGGGTTACGTTGCCAGTACGGTGCTTGCCGGAGAGAAAGAAACCTGTGTACAGGTAGCAACGCTTGAACTCGACGGAATTATTTTTCGCATATTCTCACCGCTCAATGCACCCGCAACGCTGGTCTGGCGTGATCCACGGCTTCTTTCAACTGGGTGGGATTAGCCAGGCTGCCCGGGATGTTACTCAGGATATAGCCTGGCGAGCGAGTACCGCAGCAGGGTCTCTGCATGGTGAGCAGACAAAGAAAACGAATTAAGAAAACCGATACTAACAATAAAGCAATTATGGTTTGCAGCCTCAAAATCTGAACAGCAAAATTAATCGCCAAAACAATGTGATAAAGAATAAATAATCATCACATTCACTTCGTACTATCACTATTAAATATCTCACTTCTTTGATTAATGGATTATATCAATGAATAAATTTTCTCTGGCGGTTTTACTGACAGCCTCTCTGACCAGCAGTCTGGCCGTTGCAAATAATCACACATTTTCTGTTGGCTTTGCGCACAGCGAGGCAACCGATTTTGACAATCTGAACGGCGTAAACGTCCAGTATCGGTATGAATTCAATTCACCTGTCAGCCTTCTGGGATCTTTCTCCTGGATGAAAGCGAACACAAAGCAGGATTATTTAGTGGCCCGCGATGTAGTTCATAATGATATAGACGTAAATTACTATTCTTTGCTGGCTGGACCGGCGTACCGCATCAATGACTATATTTCACTTTATGCCATTGGCGGCGCGGCATGGGTGAAGGCATCCGGGAATACCCGCTGGGTGAATTATGGTAATAATGAAGTCAATCACGACGGTATTTCCGAGAAATCTGCGTCTTTCGCCTGGGGAGTGGGAATGGTGATGAATCCTTCCGACACCCTTTCGGTTAATATTGGTTATGAAGGCACAAAAGCCAGTATGGATCGCGACTATTCGATTAATGGCTTTAACGTGGGCATAGGCTATCGTTTTTAAGCCATCAAACTGATGATGTGAAAATGAGAGTTACCCCTTTTACTACGGGTAACTCTCGAACCCGGACACTACTCCTCCTCGTTCCCCCCCTCCTCGTACGCGCCATACGGCTTCGCAGGAAGAACGATATAGGTCCCTTCAAACACCGCGCCCGGCGTTTCATCGCCGAACAGTTCGACCTGCATCTGCACACGTGCCTTGCGGCCTCGCGCCAGGCGGTCGAGATCGCCACCCAGGGCCCCCAGGTCGGCGACTGCGCTCGGCTTGCCGCTGATTGGCGCGCTGTAGCGGATATGGGCGTCGGCCAGAATAATGGTGCCGCCCAGATGGCGCTCGCGCAGCATGAGCCAGATAAGCCCCCAGCCGGTGAGCGTCGCCAGCGAGAAGAGGCTGCCGGCAAACAGAGTGTGGTGCGGGTTCTGGTTGCCGATCTCCGGCATGGTGGTGATAAATTTTTGCCCGGTGTACTGCTGAATGCGCACCCCCATCTTTTCGCTCAGGGGGATGTGCTGATACCAGGCCTGCTGTAGCTGACCACACCAGTCGGCGCGGTGCAGAATATCATCCAGCGAGGCGATGGGTTTGATCATCAAAAAATGACGAATCGGGGTGGTTTGCGGGGTGGTGATTTCGCCCTGGTTTATAAAACCCAGCTTGGCAAAAAACTCTACCGCGTCTTCGCGCGCGCTACAGGTGACGCGCTTAACACCCTCCTGGCGGGCTACGGACTCCAGAGTCATCGCCATTAATGTGCCCAGACCTTTATCCTGCACGGAAGGATGCACCGCCATAAAGCGGATAGAGGCTTCATTATCGGCATTGATATAGAGTCGCCCCACCGCGACAAGATTGCCCTCTTCATCCATCACCATCTGGTGATGCGCCATCGCGTCCCAGGCGTCGCGTTCCGACCCTTTCGGCTGATGTAATGGCTTACGTAACATCTCCCAGCGGAACTGGTAGTAAAGCGCTAACTCTTCTTCTGTCTGCGGTACTCGAAGGTGATACATAGCTGTACTCTCTCTGGTTACCCGCGGCCATACCGTCAGCTCACTCATATCTGGAGCCAGAAAGTGACAGGGCCATCATTTACCAGCGAAACCTGCATATCCGCAGCGAATCGTCCGGTCTGTGTATGCATCTCTTGCTGGCGGCAACGCTCAACAAAGTATTCATAGAGCGCTTCTGCCCGATCCGGCGCCGCCCCTTTAGAAAAGCTGGGGCGCATGCCGCGCTCGGTATCAGCTGCCAGCGTAAATTGTGACACCACCAGCACGCTGCCACCCGCCTGCTGGACGTTAAGGTTCATCTTGCCATCCGCATCGCTGAAGATGCGGTAACCCAACACGCGCTCGCATAAGCGGTTGGCTTTTTGCTCGTCGTCATCCCTTTCGACACCTAACAGGACTAAAAGTCCCGGACCAATTTCACCCGTCACTTCCCCCTCCACGGTGACGCTGGCACGGGTTACGCGCTGAATCAATGCAATCATGGTTGGTCTGCTTCTCGTTGTTTTTCGGCTTCTGCTGCTTTTTTTAGCTCGCGGTATACCCCGAGAGTGACAGTAATTTCTGCGCCAAGCAAGACGATACACCACGTCCAGTAAACCCAGAGGAACAAAATCGGGATCACCGCCAGCACGCCATAAATCAGTTGATAGGAGGGGAACATGGTGATGTAAAGCGCGAATCCTTTCTTGCCCAGTTCAAACAGCAGAGCGGCAACCAGCGCGCCCACCATCGCATCCCGGTTAGGCACGCGCGTCGTCGGCACAATACTGTATAGCAGCCAGAAAGCGAGCCAGGAGAGGAACAGCGGAAAGATCCGCAGCACATCGTCAATCACGCTGTTGAGATCGCTGGCCCAACGCAAAGAGAGCAGATAGGAACTGATCGCCAGACTGGCTCCAGCCAGTAATGGCCCCAGGGTCAGGATCATCCAGTAGACCGCAAACGAGTAAACTTTAGGCCGTGCGCGGGTACTGCGCCAGATAGTATTCAGGGCACTATCAATGGCATACATCAGCAACAGCGCGGTGACAATAAGGCCCACCGCCCCGACCGCCGTCATCTTGCTGGAGTTAGCAACAAACTGCTCAATATAGTTCTGGATGACATCCCCGGTTGCCGGCATAAAGTTGGCAAAGACAAAATGCCGCAGCTGCAGGCTGACATCCGAAAACATCGGAAAGGCGGCGAAAAGCGCAAAGATGACCGCCACCAGCGGCACCAGAGATAGCAACGACACGTAGGCAAGGTTGCCTGCCAGCGTGGTCATGTTGTCCTCATCGATGCGGTGCCAGAGGAGTTTTAGCCACGCACGTAGCGGCCTGGTATGGTGGCTGGCTTTTTGATGAACGTTTTTTAGCATAACTGCTTCGCAAAGTAGTCGGGTATCGTCTGCTTTCCGGTCACCAGAATTGACGTGATACCTGCCTGGTTAGCTCCCTCTATATTATCGACGTTATCGTCAAAAAAGACGGCATCGGCGGCAGAGAATCCTTCCGCCTGCAGAACGGCCTGATAGATGCGCGCCTCCGGCTTACGCATTCCCATCTCCTGAGAGAGATAGATCTTGTCCGCAGCCGCTTTCACTTCGGGATACTCTTCCGGCCAGAAGGTGGTGTGCAGTCGATTGGTGTTGGAAAGCACCACCACCCGATGCCCCTGCTCGCGCAGTTTGTGCATGATGGCAATCACTTCAGGGCGGATACCGACAAAGACCGCCTGCCATCCATGGGAAAATTGCTCGTAACTGAGGGGGAGGGCCATCTCATGGCAGAGCTTTTCGGCAAAAACTTCATCCGAAATCTCGCCGCGCTCATGCTGATGAAAAGCCTCGCCCATCGTAAAACTTTGTTTAAGCGTCGCCAGCGGCACGCGACTGAAATTACTCCAGGCGCCCAGCACGCGATTGAAGTCGATATCGACAATTACGTTTCCTAAATCAAAGATATAGAGCATTTATCTCTCCTTGTTTGCCGTGAAAAGTAACTGTAGCGGGAATGGAGATGTTTGGCTATGCGCCAGCTTCAGCTTAAAGAAAGGAACGGCCCAACGATCACCGTCGGACCGGGAGAGGGTTAACCCGCCTGCTGTTCGTCGTTTGAATTGACTTCAATAACTTCAACTTTGCTCGATTTAAGGTGCGTTTGCAGCGCGGAGCCGGGTAGCTCGTCGGTAAAGAGCGCCGTCGTCTGCGCGACGTTACCAATTTCAACCGCAGCAGAGGCGTGATATTTCGTATGATCGGCCGCCAATAAGATGTGCCGGGCGTGGGCCATCATGGTTTTCACCACGCTGGCTTCATTGACATCGAACTCCATCATCGCGCCGTCTTGCTCAATCGCGCCGACGCTGGTCACCAGATAATCTGCGCGAAAGCCAGAGACGAACGCCGTGGCGGCAGGCCCGATAATGCCTCCATTGTGTGGGCGCAGCGTGCCGCCGGGGACCATCACCTCAAAGCGCGGGTTCTTATAAAGAATGTGCGCCACCCGCAGGCTGTTGGTGATGATGCGCAGATGATTATGGTTGAGCAGCGCCCGGGCAACGTGCTCTACCGTCGTGCCAATGGTAATAAAAATGGTCGAGCCATCGGGAATGTAGTCGGCAATGGCTTCGGCTATCGCCCGCTTCTCTTCGGTCATGGAGACTTCGCGCTGCTCGAAGGCGGTGTTAACCACGCTGGATGCCCTGCCCGCGCCGCCATGATGACGCGTGATCAGCCCCTGCTGACTCAGCTTGCGAATATCCCGGCGCACCGTTTGCGTGGAGACATCCAGCAGTTGCGCCAGTTCATCAATGTTCATATAGCCACGGTCGGCAATCAGCGTTAGCAGCTGATCGTGACGCGGGTTGCCGGTCAGTTCGGTAAGGCTCATGGGCTGTCCTCTGAAAACCATCACGCCCCGCATTTTATACAAAAAGTGACAAAAAAGAGCGGGTTTGATCACAGTCGGGTATACCAGCCCTCCCGCCAGGCTTCGTGCATTTCAGTGCTGCAACAGCGCTGGCGAAGCGTACCGCTTCCGACGGGGATCGCTTTTGCCCCAGGCGGACCGCCAGCGCACCGTGGAAAACATCCCCCGCCCCGGTGGTATCAACCACCTCTACCTCAAAGCCAGGCTGATGACATAGCGCGCCGTTCTCCAGCCAGAAGCAACCGTCTCGCCCCTGCGTGACATACACATGTCCATTTGTGAGCGTTTGTGCTTTTTTCAGCGCCTCTTCGACTTCATCCCGCTGCGTTAAACGCCGCAGACCCGGCGCAGAGAAGGCTGCGTGATCGCTTAAGGTAATCAGCTCCGCGATATCCTGCGGGGTGACATCCGCATCAAGCAGGGTCGGCACGCCCTGCTGGCGGGCAAGGGTAAACGCCTCTCTGGCCCCCTCATGCCAGCGCACGTCTGCTAATACGACATCCCACTGAGATAAGTCGATTTCGTGCAGCCAGTCTGCCGAAGCAGGGAGATCCGGGCTGGGATAGTTGGCAATAACGCGTTCCCCGCCTGCATCCACCAGCACGGCGGACTGGGACGAGCGGGCACCTTTCACGACGCGCGTATAGCGGGTATTCACCCCCAGGGATTCCAGCTCCGTGAGCAATCTTGTCCCGGTATCGTCGTCCCCCACCCGGCCAATAAAATCCACTTCCGCGCCCAGTTTTGCCGCCGCCACCGCCGCGGTTGCTGCCGGGCCGCCGCCCACTTCCGTATAATTTTTTGCGACATATTTCCCACCTTCCTTTGGTAAATCATCGAGATACCAGATGCGATCCAGCACGGTGATGCCGACACAAACGATGCGAGTCATGGTGATTCCTTCTGCGTTTTCTGTTGCTCTCATTTTAATTTCACCAAATGTTTAAAAAGTGACCCATGTCTATTTTTTGACTATAAATTACAAATACGATCAAAAACAGACAACATTAACGCGCAGAAATTGACACGATATGACAGGAGAGAGGCATGTCAGCAATCGCATTTATCGGTTTAGGGCAGATGGGCGCGCCAATGGCGAAGAATCTGTTGAAGCAAGGCCACCAGCTTCAGGTCTTTGATGTGAACCCGCAGGCGGTTCAGACGCTGGTTGCAAGCGGTGCCCAGGCGGCGGCAACGCCCGCGCAGGCCGCAACGGATGCCGAATTCGTTATCACCATGCTGCCCAACGGTGACCTGGTACGCAGCGTACTGTTCGGCGAGCACGGCGTGTGCGAAGGGTTATCCCGCGACGCGCTGGTGATCGATATGTCCACCATTCATCCCCTGCAAACCGACGCCCTGATCCGTGACATGGCTGAACGCGGCTTCAGCCTGATGGATGTGCCCGTCGGGCGCACGTCAGACCATGCCATCGCCGGCACGCTGCTCCTGCTGGCAGGCGGTACGGCGCAGCAGGTTGAGCGCGCCACGCCCGTCTTAATGGCGATGGGCAATGAGCTGATTAACGCCGGCGGGCCGGGCATGGGCATCCGCGTGAAGCTCATCAATAACTACATGAGTATCGCCCTGAACGCCCTCTCCGCCGAGGCGGCCGTGCTGTGTGAAGCGCTCGGCCTCTCCTTTGACGTGGCGCTGAAGGTGATGAGCGGCACCCCTGCGGGCAAAGGCCACTTCACCACCTCCTGGCCGAACAAGGTGCTGAAAGGGGATCTATCCCCTGCCTTCATGATCGACCTTGCACATAAAGATCTGGGGATCGCCCTGGACGTGGCTAACCAGCTCCACGTCCCGATGCCGCTGGGCGCCGCCTCCCGCGAAGTTTACAACCAGGCACGCGCCGCCGGGCGCGGGCGCGAAGACTGGACAGCCATTCTCGAACAGGTTCGCGCATCCGCCGGGCTGAAAAAATCACACTGATACGAAAGGACTGAGGAATGACGATGTACACCCTGAAAGATATCACCCGACCTTCCGGCGGTTTTGCCATGCTGGCCGTCGATCAGCGCGAAGCGATGCGCCTGATGTTTGCCGCGTCAGGCGCGCCGGTGCCGGTAACTGACCAGCACCTCACGGATTTTAAAGTCAACGCGGCGAAAATTCTGTCGCCATACGCCTCTGCGATCCTCGTCGACCAGCAGTTCTGCTATCGCCAGATCGTGGAGCAGCAGGCGGTTGCGAAAAGCTGCGCGATGATTGTGGCCGCCGACGAGTTTATTCCGGGGAACGGTATTCCTGTCGACAGCGTGGTGATCGACAAGAACGTCGACGCGCAGGCGGTCAAACGCGATGGCGGCAAGGCGCTGAAGCTGCTGGTGCTGTGGCGCAGCGACGAAGATCCGCAGCAGCGTCTGGAGATGGTGAAGGCGTTCAACACGCTGTGTCACGACAACGGTCTGTTGAGCATTATCGAGCCGGTGGTGCGTCCGCCGCGCCGCGGTGACGCGTTTAACCGCGAGCAGGCGATTATCGACGCGGCCAAAGAGCTGGGAGACAGCGGTGCCGATCTCTACAAAGTGGAGATGCCGCTGTTTGGCAAAGGCACGCAGCAGGCGCTGCTGGCGGCCTCGCAGAAGCTCAACGAACAGATCAACATGCCCTGGGTGATCCTCTCCTCCGGCGTGGACGACAAGCTCTTCCCGCGCGCCGTAAGCGTGGCGATGCAGGCGGGGGCATCGGGCTTTTTAGCCGGTCGCGCCGTCTGGTCATCGGTAATTGGCCTGCCGGACACCGAGCTGATGCTCCGCGATATTTCTGTACCGAAACTGCAGCGTCTGGGCGAGATCGTCGACGAAATGATGGCCCGCCGCTAAGAGAGGATCCGAATATGAAATGGTTTAACACTCTGAGCCATAACCGCTGGCTCGAACAAGAGACCGACCGCATTCTCGACTTCGGCAAAAACGCCGCCGTCCCCACCGGCTTTGGCTGGCTGGGCAATAACGGCCAGGTTCGCAGCGATATGGGCACCCATCTGTGGATCACCGCCCGTATGCTGCACGTCTACGCGGTGGCGGCCAACATGGGGCGCCCGGGTGCATACGCCCTGGTTGAGCACGGCATCAATGCCCTGAACGGTCCGCTGCGCGACAAACAGCACGGCGGCTGGTACGCCTGCGTTAACGATGAAGGGGTGATAGATGCCTCCAAGCAGGGCTATCAGCACTTCTTCGTGCTGCTCGGCGCAGCGAGTGCCGTTACTACCGGACACCCGCAGGCACGCAAGCTGCTGGACGACGCCATTGAGGTGATTGAGCGCTACTTCTGGAGCGAACAGGAACAGATGTGTCTGGAATCCTGGGACGAAGCCTTCAGCAAAACGGAAGATTACCGTGGCGGCAACGCCAACATGCACGCAGTGGAAGCCTTCCTCATCGTCTATGACGTCACCCACGATCGCAAATGGCTCGATCGCGCCCTGCGCATCGCCTCGGTGATTATTCACGACGTGGCGCGCAAGGGTGAGTATCGCGTTAACGAGCATTTTGACACCAACTGGAACCCGATCCGCGACTACAACATCGATAATCCCGCCCACCGTTTTCGCGCCTACGGCGGTACGCCGGGACACTGGATTGAGTGGGGCCGTCTGATGCTGCATCTGCGCGCCGCGCTGGAAGCCCGCTTTGAAACCCCGCCGGCGTGGCTGCTAGAAGATGCAAAAGGACTGTTCCACGCCACCATCCGCGATGCCTGGGCGCCGGAAGGGGCCGACGGCTTCGTCTACTCCGTCGGCTGGGACGGCAAGCCTATCGTGCGCGAACGCGTGCGCTGGCCGATCGTCGAGGCGATGGGCACGGCCTATGCCCTCTATACCGTGACCGGCGAGGCACAGTACGAAGCCTGGTATCAGAAATGGTGGGATTACTGCAGCAAATACCTGATGGATTACGAGAACGGTTCCTGGTGGCAGGAGCTGGATGCCAATAACGAAGTGACCACTAAGGTCTGGGACGGCAAGCAGGATATTTACCATCTGCTGCACTGCCTGGTGATCCCGCGCTTACCGCTGGCGCCAGGGTTAGCCCCAGCCGTTGCCGCCGGCTTACTGGATAGCCAGGCCAAATAATAAAAACGGAGATCTTATGCGTACCCTACACGATATTGATTTGAAAACTCACGATCGCGGTTTCACCCTGCACTGGCAGGATCGCCTGATTTTATCCCATTCGCCCGACGCCCCCTGCCTGTGGATCGGCGCAGGCGTTGCCGATATTGAGATGTTCCGCGGCAATTTCAGCATTCAGGATAAGCTCAACGAAAAGATTGCCCTTACCGACGCGACCGTCACGCAGCAAAAGGCGGGCTGGGCGATCCGCTTCACCCGTGGCGATGCGGTAAGCGCCACGCTGCTGGTGGATCTTGATACGGAAGGCCGCCTGACGTTAAAGCTCAAAAATGATGCCACCAGCCATAATCGTATCTGGCTGCGGCTGGCGGCACAGCCTGAAGATCATATCTACGGCTGCGGGGAGCAGTTCTCCTACTTCGACCTGCGCGGCAAGCCGTTCCCGCTGTGGACCAGCGAACAGGGCGTGGGCCGCAATAAGCAGACTTACGTGACCTGGCAGGCCGACTGCAAAGAGAACGCGGGCGGGGATTACTACTGGACCTTCTTCCCGCAACCCACCTTTGTGAGCACCCAGAAGTACTACTGCCACGTGGATAACAGCTGCTACATGAACTTCGACTTCAGCGCGCCGGACTTCCACGAACTGGCGTTCTGGGAAGATAACGCCACGCTGCGCTTCGAATGTGCGGAAAGCTACGTCGATCTGCTGGAAAAGCTCACCGGCCTGCTGGGGCGTCAGCCGGAGCTGCCGGACTGGGTTTACGACGGGGTGACGCTGGGTATTCAGGGCGGCACCGACGTATGCCAGCAGAAGCTCGACCTCATGCGCCAGGGCGGCGTGAAGGTGAACGGCATCTGGGCGCAGGACTGGTCCGGCATCCGCATGACCTCCTTCGGCAAACGCGTGATGTGGAACTGGAAGTGGAACAGCGAGCTCTATCCGCAGCTTGATGAGCGTATTGCGCAGTGGAAACAGGAAGGGGTGCAGTTCCTCTCCTATATCAACCCCTACGTCGCCAGCGATAAAGACCTCTGCGAAGAGGCGGCAAAACGCGGCTATCTGACCAAAGACGCCGACGGCAAGGATTACCACGTCGAGTTCGGCGAGTTCTACGCGGGCGTTATCGACCTGACCAACCCGGAAGCCTACGGCTGGTACAAAGAGGTGATTAAAAAGAACCTGATCGAGCTGGGTTGCGGCGGCTGGATGGCCGATTTCGGGGAATATCTGCCAACCGATACTTTCCTGCACAACGGCGTCAGCGCGGAGATCATGCATAACGCCTGGCCTGCCCTGTGGGCGAAATGTAACTACGAGGCGCTGGAAGAGACCGGCAAGCTCGGCGAGATCCTGTTCTTTATGCGCGCAGGTTACACCGGCAGCCAGAAACACTCGGTGATGATGTGGGCGGGAGATCAGAACGTCGACTGGAGCCTGGACGACGGTCTGGCGTCCGTCGTACCTGCTGCGCTCTCGCTGGCGATGACCGGCCACGGCCTGCATCACAGCGACATCGGCGGCTATACCACCCTGTTCGAGATGAAACGCAGCAAAGAGCTGCTGCTGCGCTGGTGCGATTTCAGCGCCTTTACGCCGATGATGCGTACCCACGAAGGCAACCGCCCTGGCGATAACTGGCAGTTCGATGGCGACGCTGAAACCATCGCACACTTCGCGCGCATGACCACCGTCTTCACCACCCTGAAGCCCTATATCAAAGCCGCCGTCGCGCAGAATGCGAAAAGCGGCCTGCCGGTGATGCGTCCGCTGTTCCTGCACTACGAGGACGACGCACGCGCCTACACGCTGAAATACCAGTATCTGTTTGGCCGCGATCTGCTGGTGGCGCCCGTGTATGAAGAGGGGCGCCATGACTGGTCGCTCTATCTGCCGCAGGACAGCTGGGTGAATGCGTGGACGGGTGAAACCTGCCAGGGCGGTGACATAACCGTTGATGCCCCGCTCGGCAAACCGCCGGTCTTCTATCGCCAGCAAAGCGAATGGGCAGATCTGTTTAGCACCTTACGTCATATCTGATAAGGCTCGCCCGCGGGGAAACCTGCGGGCAGACGGAGAACAATAATGAGTCAACATACTTCTGATCCGGCAACCCTGCGCCTGCCGTTTAAAGAAAAACTCGCCTACGGGATGGGCGATCTCGGCTCTAACATCCTGCTGGATATCGGCACGCTCTATCTGCTGAAGTTCTACACCGATGTGCTGGGCCTGCCGGGGACCTACGGCGGGATCATCTTCCTGATTGCCAAGTTCTTTACCGCCTTCACCGACATGGGCACCGGGATCATGCTCGACGCCCGGCGCAAGATCGGCCCGAAAGGAAAATTCCGCCCGTTCGTACTGTATGCCGCCTTCCCGGTGACGCTGCTGGCGATTGCCAACTTCGTCGGTACGCCGTTTGAAATCACCGGCAAAACGGTGATGGCAACGGTGCTGTTCATGCTGTACGGCCTGTTCTTCAGCATGATGAACTGCTCTTACGGCGCGATGGTGCCCGCCATTACCAAAAACCCGGACGAGCGCGCCTCGCTGGCCGCCTGGCGTCAGGGTGGTGCCACGCTTGGCCTGCTGCTCTGTACCGTGGGCTTTGTCCCGGTAATGAACCTGATTGAGGGCAATGACCAACTTGGCTATATCTTTGCCGCCACCCTTTTCTCGCTGTTCGGGCTGTTCTTTATGTGGTGGTGCTATAAGGGCGTGACCGAGCGTTACGTCGAGACGCAGCCTGCTAATCCGGCGCAAAAACCGGGACTGTTGCAGTCGTTTCGCGCCATTGCCGGGAACCGTCCGCTGTTTATTCTCTGCATCGCCAACCTGTGCACGCTGGGTGCCTTTAACGTCAAGCTCGCCATTCAGGTCTACTACACGCAGTACGTGCTGAACGACCCGATCCTGCTGTCGTACATGGGCTTCTTCAGTATGGGCTGTATTTTTATCGGCGTCTTTATGATGCCCGGCGCGGTGCGGCGCTTCGGCAAGAAAAAGGTCTATATCACCGGGCTGATGATTTGGGTGGCGGGCGATCTGCTCAACTACTTCTTCGGCGGCGGCTCCGTGAGCTTTGTGGCGTTCTCCTGTCTGGCCTTCTTTGGCTCCGCGTTTGTGAACAGCCTGAACTGGGCGCTGGTGTCCGATACCGTGGAATACGGCGAGTGGCGCACCGGCGTGCGCTCCGAGGGGACGGTCTACACCGGCTTTACCTTCTTCAGGAAGGTTTCCCAGGCACTGGCGGGCTTCTTCCCGGGGATCATGCTCACGCAGATCGGCTATGTGCCCAACGTGGTGCAATCCGCCGGGACCGTTGAAGGGCTGCGGCAGCTGATATTTATCTACCCCAGCCTGCTGGCGGTCATCACCATTGTGGCGATGGGTTGCTTCTACAACCTCAACGAGAAGATGTATGTGCGCATCGTGGAAGAGATCGAGCTGCGCAAACGTACGGCATAACTGACTTGAGCGAGCGCCCTGCGGGGCGCTATGAGGATCGACCATGACACACACTCCTGATCCGTTAACCCTGAAGTTGAGCCTGCGCGAGAAGTGCGCCTACGGGATGGGCGATTTTGGCTCTAACCTGATGCTGTGTATCGGCACGCTCTATCTGCTGAAGTTTTACACCGACGAACTGGGCATGCCCGCGTTCTATGGCGGCATTATTTTTTTGGTGGCGAAGTTCTTTACCGCCTTTACCGACATGCTGACCGGCGTGCTGCTGGACTCCCGGCGAAATATCGGTGCCCGGGGAAAATTCCGGCCCTTTATTCTCTATGCTTCGGTACCCGTCGCGCTGGTTGCCGCGGCGCAGTTTATGGCTAACGACTTTAGCCTGACGGTGAAGACGGCTATCGCCACCGTGCTCTTCATGATGTTCGGCCTCTGCTATAGCCTGATGAACTGTGCCTACGGTGCGATGGTGCCTGCCATCACCAAAAACCCGAACGAACGCGCGCAGCTTGCGGCGTGGCGCCAGGGCGGCGCAACGGTGGGGTTGTTGCTCTGCACCGTCGGTTTTATGCCCATTCAGGCGCTGTTCGTCAGCCAGCCCTCCCTCGGCTATCTGGTTGCCGCTCTGGTGTTTGTCACCGGCGGGCTGTTCTGCATGTGGTGGTGCTACAGCGGCGTGAAAGAGCGCTACGTGGAGGTCACGCCCGATCACCATAAACCCGGCATTCTGAAAATCGTTCTGCGCGATTTTCCGCAACCCGCCGCTGTTGGTCTTATGCATCGCCAACCTCTGTACCCTTGCCGCCTTTAACATCAAGCTGGCGATTCAGGTCTATTACACCCAGTACGTACTGAACGATCTGCACCTGCTGTCGTGGATGGGCTTTTTCAGCATGGGCTGCATTCTGGTCGGCGTGTTTCTGGTGCCCGGCGCGGTTAAGCGTTTCGGCAAAAAACCGGTTTACCTGGGCGGGTTGACGCTATGGGCGGTGGGCGACGTGCTGAACTTCTTCTGGGGGAGCAACTCCCTGCTGTTTGTGCTCTTTTCCTGTATGGCCTTTTTCGGCACCGCTTTCGTCAACAGCCTGAACTGGGCCCTGGTGCCGGATACCGTTGATTATGGCGAGTGGAAAACCGGCATTCGCGCCGAAGGGTCGGTTTATACCGGCTACACCTTCTCGCGCAAAATCTCCGCGGCCCTCGCCGGTTTCTTGCCTGGCATTATGCTGACCCAGATCGGTTACGTGCCCCATGCGGTGCAGAGCGCAAGCACGCTGCTGGGGCTGCGCCAGCTTATTTTTCTCTGGCCCTGCGGCCTGGCGATTATCGCCGCCATCACGATGGGACTCTTTTATAAACTCAACGAAGCGCGCTTCGCCTTTATTATTGAGGAGATTGCCAAACGAAAAAAACCATCAGCGAATACCCCTGAGATAACCACCAACGATAAAGCGTCAGCAGTCACTTTATAACAATAAATCTGGCCATGAATCCCTTCCCATTCAACGGGAGGGGTGGCCTTTCTTTATCTGATACATGGATAAGTTATGAAAAGAATCATTACTGTACTGATTGTGTCGTCTGTCTCCTGCCCGGTATTTGCCGGGGCGTATGTCGAAACACGAGAAGCATACAATACGGCCTCCGAGCTACATGAGGTGATCCTGCGAGCTGGCTATAACTTCGATATGGGCGCGGGGCTGATGTTCACCAACGCTTATAACGTGGGGAGATGGGATGAGCTTAAGCATAGCTATAACGAAATAGAGGGGTGGTATCCGCTCTTTAAACCCACCGACAAACTCACCTTCCAGCCGGGCGGTTTAATTAACGACAGCAGCGCAGGGTCGGGCGGCGCTGTTTATTTAGATACCAACTACAAATTTACGGATGGGTTCAACCTGACGTTCCGCTATCGCTATAACCACAACAATTACGATACGCCGGACTATAACGGGCAGATGGATAAGAACGACACGCACGAGTTTGCTAACTACTGGAATTTTAAAGTGACGGATGCGTTTTTCTACACCTTTGAGCCGCACTTTTTCCAGCGGGTCAATGATTACCATAGTAAGAATGGCAAAGATCACCACTGGGAAATAACGAACAAGTTCAGCTATAAAATCGACAGAAACTGGCTGCCGTACCTCGAACTCCAGTGGCTGGACAGATGGAATGATTACAACCGCGAGCAGTACCGAATCCGTCTGGGCGTGCGGTACGCGTTCTAATAAAAAAGCCGCTGATCGCTCAGCGGCTTTTTACCTGCCGGGTGGCGCATGCGCTTACCCGGCCTACAGACTGACTGTATTAATCTTCTTTTGAACCGCGCATTGCACGTTTACGGTCGTTTTCAGTCAGGTGACGTTTACGGATACGGATAGACTGTGGTGTTACTTCTACCAGTTCGTCGTCATCGATGAATTCCAGAGCCTGCTCCAGCGTCATCTTAACCGGTGGAACCAGAACCGTTGCTTCGTCAGTACCGGACGCACGCATGTTGGTCAGTTTCTTACCGGTCAGGCAGTTTACCGTCAGGTCGTTAGAACGGCTGTGAATACCGATGATCTGGCCTTCGTAAACTTCTGCACCGTGACCCAGGAACAGCTTACCGCGATCCTGCAGGCTGAACAGGGCGAACGCAACCGCTTTACCCTGACCGTTGGAGATCAGTACGCCGTTGTTACGCTGGCCCACTTCGCCCGGACGAACGTCGTCGTAGTGGCTGAAGGTGGAGTACAGCAGACCGGTACCAGAGGTCATGGTCATGAACTCAGAACGGAAGCCGATCAGGCCACGGCTTGGGATCACGTAGTCGAGACGTACGCGGCCTTTGCCATCTGGATTCATGTTTTTCAGGTCGCCTTTACGCTCACCCAGAGCCTGCATTACAGAACCCTGATGCTGCTCTTCAACGTCCAGCGTCACGTTCTCGAATGGCTCTTGTTTACGGCCATCGATTTCACGGAAGATAACTTTCGGACGGGAAACCGCCATTTCGAAACCTTCACGACGCATGTTTTCGATCAGAACAGACAGGTGCAGCTCACCACGACCAGAAACGCGGAATGCATCAGCGTCTTCGGTTTCTTCAACGCGCAGCGCAACGTTGTGCACCAGCTCTTTGTTCAGGCGGTCAAGGATCTGACGGGAGGTAACGAACTTACCTTCTTTACCACAGAACGGAGAGGTGTTGACGTTGAAGAACATGGTTACGGTCGGTTCATCAACAGACAGCGCTGGCAGCGCTTCCACATTCTGCGGGTCGCAGATAGTGTCAGAGATGTTCAGCTCGCCCAGACCGGTGATAGCGATGATGTCGCCAGCTTCCGCAATGTCGCTCTCGATACGCTCAAGGCCCAGGTGAGTCAGCACTTTACCGACTTTACCGTTACGGGTTTTACCTTCGCTATCGATGATAGTGACCTGCTGGTTTGGCTTCACTTTACCGCGCTTGATACGACCAATGCCGATTACACCAACGTAGTTGTTGTAGTCCAGCTGAGAGATCTGCATCTGCAGGGTACCGTCGAGATCGACGTTTGGTGCCGGAACATGGTCAACAATCGCCTGGTACAGCGGGGTCATGTCTTCAGCCATGTCTTCGTGGTCCAGACCAGCGATACCGTTCAGCGCAGACGCATAAACGATCGGGAAGTCCAGCTGTTCGTCGGTCGCATCCAGGTTAACGAACAGGTCGAAGACCTGATCAACAACCCAGTCAGGACGCGCGCCAGGACGGTCAACTTTGTTGATTACCACGATTGGCTTCAGGCCATGGGCGAATGCTTTTTTGGTTACGAAGCGCGTCTGCGGCATTGGGCCGTCAAATGCGTCAACCACCAGCAGCACGGAATCCACCATGGACATCACGCGCTCAACTTCACCACCGAAGTCGGCGTGCCCTGGGGTATCAACGATGTTGATACGGTAGTCATTCCATTTGATCGCGGTGTTTTTAGCGAGGATGGTAATCCCACGCTCTTTCTCCAAATCGTTGGAGTCCATCACGCGTTCTTGAGTTTCGGCACGCGCATCGAACGTACCGGATTGCTGCAGCAGCTTATCAACCAGGGTAGTTTTACCATGGTCAACGTGCGCGATGATGGCGATATTACGCAGATTTTCGATCACAACTTTGCCTCAGGCATTAGAAATAGCGCGTTATTGTACACGGATTAATCGCACTACAAAACAGGATCACAAACATCCCCCGCAAACAAGTATTGCAGAGATGCTTTGTGATCGCTTTCACGGAGCGGTAAAAGGGCACTTTAACGTAAATTGCACCAATATGGTGCTCAATGTTCACATTGAAGCACTATAATGGTGCAACAAAACCACCGTGGTGCAGCCCTTTTGCACTACGGTGCGCATGATAGCGCCTTTTTGGGGTGTTTTAAAAGTTGGCACAGATTTCGCTTTATAAAAAATACGGCAACAAAAGGCACCACCGCCTGCCTTATACAGAATTTGAAGACCTCGTTACCACGACGACAATGACCAATCTGGAGAGTTAAGTATGTCCGCTGAACACGTTTTGACGATGCTGAACGAACATGAAGTGAAGTTTGTTGATCTGCGCTTCACCGATACCAAAGGTAAAGAACAGCACGTCACTATTCCTGCTCATCAGGTGAATGCCGAATTCTTTGAAGAAGGCAAAATGTTTGACGGCTCCTCGATTGGTGGCTGGAAAGGTATCAACGAATCCGACATGGTTCTGATGCCTGACGCATCTACTGCCCTCATTGACCCGTTCTTCGAAGAGTCTACCCTGATCATCCGTTGCGATATCCTCGAGCCAGGCACCCTGCAGGGCTACGACCGCGACCCACGCTCTATCGCTAAACGCGCTGAAGAGTACCTGCGCTCCACCGGCATCGCAGACACTGTTCTGTTCGGGCCAGAGCCAGAGTTCTTCCTGTTCGACGACATCCGTTTTGGTGCGACTACTTCCGGTTCCCACGTTGCTATCGATGATATCGAAGGCGCATGGAACTCCTCCACCAAATACGAAGGCGGTAACAAAGGTCACCGTCCTGCTGTTAAAGGCGGTTACTTCCCGGTTCCACCGGTCGACTCTTCACAGGACATCCGTTCTACCATGTGTCTGATCATGGAAGAGATGGGCCTGGTTGTTGAAGCCCATCACCATGAAGTTGCAACTGCTGGCCAGAACGAAATCGCCACCCGTTTCAACACCATGACCAAGAAAGCGGACGAAATTCAGATCTACAAATACGTTGTTCACAACGTTGCGCACCGCTTCGGTAAAACCGCGACCTTCATGCCAAAACCAATGTTTGGCGACAACGGTTCCGGTATGCACTGCCACATGTCCCTGTCCAAGAACGGGACTAACCTGTTCGCTGGCGACAAGTATGCGGGTCTGTCCGAGCAGGCACTGCACTACATCGGTGGTGTGATCAAACACGCTAAAGCGATCAACGCCCTGGCGAACCCAACCACTAACTCCTACAAGCGTCTGGTCCCAGGCTACGAAGCGCCAGTAATGCTGGCCTACTCTGCCCGTAACCGTTCTGCTTCTATCCGTATTCCGGTGGTAGCTTCTCCGAAAGCACGTCGTATCGAAGTGCGCTTCCCGGACCCGGCTGCTAACCCATACCTGTGCTTCGCAGCACTGCTGATGGCGGGTCTGGACGGTATCAAGAACAAGATCCACCCGGGCGAAGCGATGGACAAAAACCTGTACGACCTGCCGCCAGAAGAAGCGAAAGAGATCCCACAGGTTGCCGGTTCTCTGGAAGAAGCACTGAACGCACTGGACGCAGACCGCGAGTTCCTGACTGCGGGCGGCGTGTTCACTGACGAAGCGATCGATGCTTACATCGCACTGCGTATGGAAGAGAACGACCGCGTTCGCATGACTCCGCACCCGGTTGAGTTCGAACTGTACTACAGCGTCTAATCTTCAATCCCTGTCGCGCGGCCTTTTCCGCGCGAGATTGATAGCCGTTTTTTTTGTTGCCGTGGAAACTTTTCAGCCCATCTTCGGATGGGCTTTTTTCACCGCCAACAAGCTGATCTGACGCGTTTTTCGCCGTAAAAACGCTATACTGCACTAAAATAGTGCAAACAACTCCAGGAGACTGCTGAATGGCAACTGGCACGCTGCCCGATGCTGGGCAGATCCTCAATTCTCTTATCAACAGCATTTTACTGGTCGATGACGATCTGGCGGTGCATTACGCCAATCCCGCGGCCCAGCAGTTACTGGCGCAAAGTTCACGCAAACTGTTTGGCGCGCCGCTGCCCGAGCTGTTGAGTTATTTTTCCCTGAATATCGGCCTGATGCAGGAGAGCCTGCAGGCGGGGCAAGGCTTTACCGATAACGAAGTGACGCTGGTGATAGACGGACGTTCGCATATTCTGTCGCTGACCGCACAGCGGCTGCCGGAAGGGCTCATTCTGCTGGAGATGGCGCCGATGGATAACCAGCGTCGACTCAGTCAGGAGCAGCTCCAGCATGCTCAGCAGATTGCCGCCCGCGATCTGGTGCGCGGCCTCGCCCATGAGATCAAAAATCCGCTTGGCGGCCTGCGCGGCGCGGCACAGCTGCTCACCAAAGCCTTGCCCGACCCGGCGCTGGCGGAATACACCAACGTCATCATTGAACAGGCCGACCGCCTGCGTAATCTGGTCGACCGCCTGCTGGGACCGCAGCAACCCGGGATGCATGTCACCGAAAGCATTCACAAAGTGGCGGAGCGCGTCGTCAAGCTGGTGTCGATGGAGCTGCCGGATAACGTCAGGTTAATTCGGGATTACGATCCCAGCCTGCCGGAACTGCCGCACGATCCCGACCAGATTGAACAGGTTTTACTGAATATCGTGCGCAACGCCCTGCAGGCATTAGGGGCGGAAGGCGGAGAAATTATTCTGCGTACCCGCACCGCCTTTCAGCTCACGCTGCACGGTACGCGCTACCGTCTGGCGGCCCGCATTGATGTGGAAGATAACGGCCCGGGCATTCCTTCCCATTTACAGGACACGCTGTTTTACCCGATGGTCAGCGGCCGTGAAGGCGGGACCGGGCTTGGCTTATCGATTGCCCGTAATTTGATAGATCAGCATTCCGGCAAAATTGAATTTACCAGTTGGCCGGGTCATACCGAGTTTTCGGTTTACCTGCCAATCAGGAAATAGAGGGTTAGGTTATGCAACGAGGGATAGTCTGGGTAGTTGATGACGATAGCTCCATCCGCTGGGTGCTTGAACGGGCGCTTACCGGAGCAGGTTTAAGCTGTACCGCTTTTGAGAGTGGGGCCGATGTGCTTGATGCACTCACCACCAAAACCCCGGATGTGCTGCTGTCCGATATCCGTATGCCGGGAATGGACGGGCTCGCGCTGTTAAAACAGATCAAGCAGCGTCATCCGATGCTTCCGGTCATCATAATGACCGCCCACTCCGATCTGGATGCTGCCGTCAGCGCCTACCAGCAGGGGGCGTTCGATTATCTGCCAAAACCGTTCGATATTGACGAAGCGGTGGCGCTGGTTGAACGCGCCATTAGCCACTATCAGGAACAGCAGCAGCCGCGCAATGCCCCGGTTTTCGGCCCTACCACCGATATCATTGGTGAAGCCCCGGCGATGCAGGATGTGTTTCGCATCATTGGTCGCCTGTCACGCTCCTCCATCAGCGTACTGATTAACGGCGAGTCTGGCACCGGGAAAGAGCTGGTCGCGCATGCCCTGCATCGCCACAGCCCGCGCGTCAAAGCCCCGTTTATCGCCCTGAATATGGCGGCGATCCCCAAGGATTTGATTGAGTCCGAGCTGTTCGGCCATGAAAAAGGGGCCTTTACCGGCGCTAACACCATCCGTCAGGGCCGCTTTGAGCAGGCGGACGGCGGGACGCTGTTCCTGGATGAGATCGGCGATATGCCTCTCGACGTTCAGACACGTCTGCTGCGCGTGCTGGCGGACGGCCAGTTTTACCGCGTGGGCGGCTACGCCCCGGTCAAAGTGGATGTGCGTATTATCGCCGCCACCCACCAGAACCTGGAGCTGCGCGTCCAGGAGGGCAAATTCCGTGAAGACCTGTTCCACCGTCTGAACGTCATTCGCGTACACCTGCCGCCGCTGCGTGAGCGCCGGGAAGATATCCCGCGCCTGGCGCGTCATTTCCTGCAGGATGCCGCCCGGGAACTGGGTGTGGAAGCCAAGCTGCTGCACCCGGAAACCGAAGCGGCGCTGACGCGTCTGGCCTGGCCGGGCAACGTGCGTCAGCTGGAAAATACCTGCCGCTGGCTTACGGTCATGGCCGCCGGCCAGGAAGTGTTGATTCAGGATCTGCCGCCCGAGCTTTTCGAAACCCATGTTCCGGAAAGCAGCACTGGCCAGAGCCTGCCCGACAGCTGGGCGACACTGCTGGCGCAATGGGCCGATCGCGCCCTGCGCTCCGGTCATCAGGACCTGCTCTCCGAGGCGCAGCCCGAAATGGAGCGCACGCTGCTGACCACCGCGCTGCGCCATACCCAGGGCCACAAGCAGGAGGCGGCACGCCTGCTCGGCTGGGGGCGCAATACCCTGACGCGTAAGTTAAAAGAACTGGGGATGGAGTGATCGCCTCCCCCCTGTGTAAAGAGAGTTAATTAAGCGCAAAGTGATGCTATTTTGCGCTTTACTGTACTGATGAGTTGAGTATGATCTTGCCCGGAAAAATGGGGGGTCATCATGCTGGAATCAATCGTGAATTTGTTGACTAGCGGAGCAGTCGAAAGCCATACGCCGCAAACGGCAGTTGCAGCTGTGCTGTGTGCGGCGCTGGTGGGGTTGTTTAGCTAGCACTTCGCTTACCCGGCCTACAAAGCGCGAAATGTAGGCCGGGTAAGGCGAAGCCGCCACCCGGCAATGCGGCTTAAATCACCCGCGAGAACTGCTGCATACGGGCTTTCTGCCGCAGATAGGCATCGAAGCACATACAGATATTACGAATCAACAAACGCCCTTTCGGCGTAACTTCAATCGCACTCTCCGTCACCTCCACCAGCCCATCTTTCGCCAGCGGCGCCAGCAGCTTCATGTCTTCCACAAAGTAGTCTTTAAAAACGAGATCCCACTGCGCTTCCACCGCGCTGAAGTCGAGACGGAAGTTGCAGATCAGCGCCTTGATCACGTCCCGGCGAATACAGTCGTCGCGGGTTAACGCGATGCCGCGCCACAGCGCGTTGCCGGTCTCATCCACCTGCTGATAGTAGAGCTTCAGCTCTTTCTGGTTCTGCGCATAGCAGTCGCCAATCATGCTGATGGCCGACACGCCCATCCCCAGCAGATCCGTATCGCCCTGGGTGGTGTAGCCCTGGAAGTTACGATGCAGAACACCCTCGCGCTGGGCAATCGCCAGCTCGTCATCCGGGCGGGCAAAGTGATCCATGCCGATGAACTGGTAGCCGGTCTGGGTCAACGACGTGATGGTTTCCTGCAGGATATCCAGTTTTTGCTGCGCGGAAGGCAGATCGGCATCTTTGATTTTGCGTTGGGCAGCAAACAGCGTCGGCAGATGCGCATAGTTGAAGACGCTCAGGCGGTCCGGGTTGAGTTCCGCCACGCGCTTCAACGTGTAGGCGAAACTGTCTGGCGTCTGCTTCGGCAGGCCATAAATCAGATCGATGTTGGTGGAGGTGAAGCCAATCTCCCGGGCATGGTTTAACAGAGCAAAGATGAACTCTTCATCCTGCTCACGGTTGACCAGCCGCTGGACCTCTTTATTAAAGTCCTGCACGCCCATACTCAGGCGGTTAAACCCTTCGGCACGCAGATGATCGAGCACATCCAGCTCGATTTCCCGCGGGTCTACTTCGATAGAGATTTCAGCATCGCCATTGAAGCGGAAGTTATTCCGCAGCAGGGACATCAGACGGCTGATTTGCGCTTTATTCAGATAGGTCGGCGTACCGCCGCCCCAGTGGAGCTGGCTGACGTGACGACCGGCAAACTGCGGCGCGCGATGCAGGATCTCCTGCTCAAGCGCATCCAGATACTGATCCGCTTTATGCTGCTGGCGGGTCACAATTTTGTTGCAGCCACAGAAATAGCAGAGCTTGTGGCAGAACGGGATATGAACATACAGAGAGAGCGGGCGGTCAGGGTAACGCGCCACCGCCTGCTGGAATTGGCTATCACCAAAAGCGTCGGAAAACTCCAGCGCAGTGGGATACGAGGTATAACGCGGCCCGGAATAGTTATATTTCTGGATCAGGGCCAGATCCCAGTCGATGGTTGCTACAGACATGCTCACTCCTTCCGTTGGTGTCGCGTTCGTATACGGCGGCCCGTTCTGCCCCCTGTGCGGGCCATGAATCGGGTGCGCAGCCACTTCTGTCGCCGCGACAACCGCCGTAGTTTAACGAATAACCACACCAGATAACATATAACCGGAAGGGTTATTAGCAGGACGATAGAACCTGCCGGGTGCAAATGTTAGTTTCCACCTTTCAACAGGCGCATCATATCTTCCTGTTTCTCTTCTTCTTCCTCTTCTTCTTCATCATCGTAAGAGAGGCCAAGCTTCTGCATCAGTTCATCGATGCGATCCAGTTTGGCATCCACCCATGACTGCTCTTCGGCATTCAGGGTTTCACCCTCTTCAAGACGTTCCAGCAGCGCGTCCAGGCGCTCATCATTCTCCAGCAAATCCAGCTCAGCCTGCGGTGAAAGCATAGGTTTCTCGCTCTTCGGTTTGTGCTGCCTGGTGACCGGGGCATCGGTCACGCCTAATGGAACCGGTTTTTTACTGCCGATACGCGGGTCTTTCTGCTGCTTGTTATTCGCAGACGCGCCCGAAGTACCGCCACTCGCGCGGCTACCCGCAGCATGACCACGATGTTTTTTCTCGCGTTTGCGATCGCGCGCTTCCTGATTCAGTTCTTCGCGCGTTTTGCGGCGTGCTTTAGCAGGACGTTTAGCGCCTGCAGCGGAGGTCGGTTTTTTCATGGTGTTTTGTCTTTAAGTCGTTTTCTTGAGTATAGAATTGCGGCGAAATCTAGCAGAAAGCAAGCAAAGAAAAAAGGCGACAGAGCAATCTGTCGCCTTTTTTCCTGACTCACAACCCGTTACGGGTCTGACAATCCTTGTTTGCTTACGACTAACCCTGTCTATCCCTTAGCAGGTACCGTCCTTGATAGGTTCCATTTCCCTTTTTAACGCCTCCAAGGCGTTCGTCTTCCTGACTTTCCTGTGTCTTCGCCTCCTGGCGCTCCTGACCCTTGTCCTTAAGTCCGGTTCCTGTCGGCATCCTCGCCGTTGAACGCTACTTTACCGTTTCAGGCTGAACTCACAAGCCACAAACGGCCATTTCCCGCGTCTTTCAGACTAAGACTAACCGTTAATAGTTTGATTTTAATCGTTTTGATTTTTTAAAGCGCTGCGATTTTTCTTAAATATCCCATAGTTAAAATGGCAGATCTCTCACAAAGCCCAGGGTTTTTACTTACAGCCGGGTTGCCGATGGGAAAAGCCTTTTCTCTCTGTTCAGGTATAATCCCCCCAACGTTACGAATTTCTGGAGACAACCACGTGACCAACCTGAATTATCACCAGACGCATTTTCTTCTCAGTGCGCCTGATATTCGCCATTTACCCGCCGATACGGGTCTTGAAGTGGCATTTGCTGGCCGGTCCAACGCGGGGAAATCCAGCGCTCTGAATACCCTGACCAATCAGAAAAGCCTGGCGCGTACCTCTAAAACGCCTGGCCGCACCCAGCTGATTAACCTGTTCGAAGTCGCACCGGGCAAGCGCCTGGTTGACCTGCCAGGCTATGGCTATGCAGAAGTTCCGGAAGAGATGAAACTCAAGTGGCAGCGCGCGCTGGGGGAATACCTGGAAAAACGCCTGTGTCTGAAAGGCCTGGTCGTCCTGATGGATATTCGCCATCCGCTTAAAGATCTCGATCAGCAGATGATCCACTGGGCCGTAGAGAGCGGGATCCAGGTATTGGTACTGCTCACCAAAGCCGACAAGCTGGCCAGCGGCGCGCGTAAAGCGCAGGTGAATATGGTGCGTGAAGCTGTGCTTGCGTTTAACGGCGACATCCAGGTAGAGGCGTTTTCTTCGCTGAAGAAGCAAGGCGTGGACAAACTGCGTGAGAAACTTGATATCTGGTACAGCGAGCTGGAACCCGCGTCAGAAGTGGATGAGTAATGATGAGCGCGGCGATGTCCGCGCTTTTTTTTGCGCTGAACTTTTGTTTGCCGCAATAAAAAACGCCCCAGTCATTACTGACTGGGGCGGCTAAAATATTCAGCCAAATCCGATTACGTGAAGTAAAAGGTCTGAAAGATAGAACATCTTACCTCTGTACCCTACGCGAATAACTGTACCCTTTTTTAGACTATAGACAAAGCACTTTTTGTAGTTTTTTTTCATTCTTTACATAGGGAATTCTAATGATCATCACAAAACGTTCATAGATATGTTGCTTACTTACAGAAAGTGTTCATATCCCAGAAAGAGTTAGTGAGCCTGATCCCAGTTTTCTCCCTGGCCGACTTCCACCTGCAACGGCACATCCAGTTTGACGCTGTTCTCCATCAATTCATGGATCTTTTTCGAGACCGGTTCCAGATCGTCTTTATGCACCTCAAACACCAGTTCATCGTGCACCTGCATGATCATCCGCACCCGCGGCTGCTCTTTCTCCAGCCAGGCGTCAACGGCGATCATTGCACGTTTAATGATATCTGCCGCCGTCCCCTGCATCGGGGCGTTGATTGCCGCACGCTCGGCACCGGCACGGCGGGCCGCATTGCTGGATTTGATGTCCGGCAGATAGAGGCGACGCCCTTCCAGGGTTTCGACATAGCCTTTTTCTTTCGCCTGGGCGCGCGTGTTCTCCATATATTGCAGCACGCCAGGATAGCGTTCGAAATAGAGATCCATATACTTCTGCGACTCTTTACGCGGAATATTGAGCTGGCGGGAGAGGCCAAAGGCGCTCATGCCGTAGATAAGGCCAAAGTTGATCGCCTTCGCGCTGCGGCGCTGTTCCCCGGTGACGCTCTCCAGCGGCATACCAAACACTTCGGCTGCCGTGGCCCGGTGAATATCCTGCCCTTCCGCAAAGGCGGTCAACAGCCCTTTATCCCGGGAGAGGTGCGCCATGATACGCAGCTCAATCTGTGAATAGTCAGCAGAGACAATGACGTAATCCTCTGGCGCAATAAACGCCTGACGGATACGGCGCCCTTCTTCATTACGCACCGGAATGTTTTGCAGGTTAGGATCGGTTGAGGAGAGTCGCCCGGTAGCCGCTACCGCCTGATGGTAAGAGGTGTGTACGCGGCCCGTTTTTGGGTTAATCATCAACGGCAGCTTATCGGTGTAGGTTGATTTCAGCTTTGCCAGCCCACGATACTGAAGGATCACTTTTGGCAGAGGATAGTCCAGCGCCAGCTCCTCAAGCACCTCTTCAGAGGTGGACGGCGCCCCGCCCGGTGTTTTCTTCAACGGCTTGATACCCTGCTTTTCAAACAGGATGGTCTGTAGCTGTTTAGTGGACGAGAGATTAAACGGCTCGCCAGCGATCTCATGCGCTTTTTGTTCCAGCTCATGCAGGCGCAGGGCGATCTCTTCTGAGTGCTTGTGCAACACAGCCGGATCGATTTTCACGCCGTTGCGCTCGATGCGGGACAGAACCGGCACCAGCGGCATCTCAATATTCTGGAACACGTTCAGCGGCCCGGCGTGTTTTTGCAGCTTCGGCCACATCTTTAAATGCAGTTGCAGCGTGACGTCAGCATCTTCTGCGGCATAGTGTCCCGCCTCTTCCAGGGCGATCTGGTTAAAGGTCAGCTGATTCTTGCCCTTACCGGCGATCTGCTCAAAGGTGACGGTTTTATGCTTCAGCCAGCGGTCGGAGAGCGAATCCATATCGTGACGACCGGCGACGCTGTCGAGGATATAGGACTCTAGCATGGTATCGAACGCAATGCCGCGCAGCTCAATACCATAGTTCTGCAGGATACCGCGATCGAACTTCAGGTTTTGCCCCACCTTCAGCGCTTTTTCATCTTCAAGGATCGGTTTGAGGAGCTCAAGAACGCGCTCGCGGGCGATCTGTTCAGGCGCGTCCAGATAGTCGTGGGCAACCGGCACATAGGCGGCAACGCCCGGCTCTGTGGCAAAGGAGAGACCCACCATATTGGCGGAGACATTATCGAGGCTGTCGGTTTCGGTATCGAAAGCGAATACCGGTGCCTGCTGGAGCTTTTCAATCCAGCGTTGCAGCTGCGCTTCATCGAGGATGGTTTCGTAATGCTCAGAAGAGAGCACGCTGGCTTCTTCTTCCGGCTCCTCTTCTGCATCGATCACCAGGGTCTCCTTTGGCTTAGCCGCCGGTTTAGCCCCTTTCGCCTGCAGCCATTTCCCCGCTTCGACATCGGTTATCCAGCGTTTGAACTCGTACTGCTTAAACAGGCCTAGCAGCTCTTCAACGGCTGGTTGCTGCACTTCAAGCTGTTCACAGGTTAGATCCAGTTCGACGTCTGTTTTGATGGTTGCCAGCTGATAAGAGAGGTAGGCCACCTCTTTGTTTTGCTCAAGCTTAGCAGCCATGGTTTTGGCACCGCGGAAGGTCAACCCGGCGATTTTATCCTGCTCGCTATACAGCGTATCCAGTCCGCCCAGACCTTGCAGCAGCGCCTGGGCCGTCTTTTCGCCCACGCCCGGTACGCCAGGAATGTTATCGGAGGAGTCGCCCATCAGCGCGAGGAAGTCGATGATCAGTTCCGGCGGCACGCCATACTTAGCGACGACCTCTTCCGGCCCAAGAATGGTATTGGTCATGGTGTTAATCAGGGTGATCCCCGGCGTGACCAGCTGAGCCATGTCTTTATCGCCGGTGCTAATCAGGACCGGGCGGCCCATTTTCTCAGCTTCACGCGCCAGCGTACCGATAACATCGTCCGCTTCTACGCCCGAGACGGCCATCAAAGGCAGCCCCATCGCTTTTACCATCTTATGCAGAGGCTCAATCTGGGCGCGCAGATCGTCCGGCATCGGCGGACGATGGGATTTGTAATGTTCGAACAGCTCATCCCGGAAAGTTTTGCCTTTCGCATCGAAGACCACGGCGGCATGGCTTGGCTGATACTGCATGATCAAGCTACGCAGCATGTTCAGCACACCATACATTGCGCCCGTAGGCTCTCCCGCACTGTTAGTCAGCGGAGGAAAGGCGTGATATGCCCGATAGAGGTAAGACGAGCCGTCGACGAGAATAAGCGGATTTTCGGGGATCTGAACCATAATGTCCGTGCCTTTAAGTAATTTATGAATAAAGGATGCCACAGAAGGATGAAAACATCAGTTTTTCACCGCCAATACAGCCAAAGATTTTGCGATCCTGAGGATCGCTCGCAAATTAAAACTGTGGATAAGTTTGTGAATATTTTCTGTAACCTGGATTAAATGTGCTTAATGAGGATCGATGAGATAATTATTAACATTAATAATCAATGAGTTGTGATTTGATCACGATCTCATATTTTCGATTGATGACAATTTACTCCATGTGGATATAAGCCACGCAGGATCGGCATAACAGGATTTTTCTCCACAGCGCATACAAATCAGCTTTCCCGCCAAGTTAAAGCGCCATCCTTTAACCGTTTTCTGGTAAAATCAGCGCCCTGCGTCTGTTTATTAGGCGCCATTCATAGCTAACCACCTGAAAAAATTCATCATGTCTAGACTCCTGGCTGCGATCACCCTCTTCTTAAGTATCGCATTAACTATTCTGGTCACCATCGCCTGTTCTGTGCCGATCATTATCGCCGGAATAATTAAACTGCTATTACCGATCCCCGTTGTCTGGCGTGCCGTATCTGCATTCTGTAACGTTATGATGTACTGCTGGTGTGAAGGTCTGGCGGTGCTTCTGCGTCTTAATCCACATCTGAAATGGGATGTTCAGGGTCTGGAAGGGCTTAACAAGAAAAACTGGTATTTGCTTATCTGCAACCACCATAGCTGGGCCGATATCGTGGTGTTATGCGTACTGTTCCGCAAACACATTCCGATGAATAAGTACTTCCTTAAACAGCAGCTCGCCTGGGTACCCTTTATTGGGCTGGCCTGTTGGGCGCTGGATATGCCGTTTATGAAGCGCTATTCCCGTAGTTATCTGATCCGCCACCCTGAACGCCGCGGCAAAGATGTCGAAACGACACGCCGCTCCTGCGAGAAGTTTCGCGCGCACCCCACCACCATCGTCAATTTTGTGGAAGGCTCTCGCTTTACCGAAGAGAAAAAGCAGCAAACCCGCTCACCGTACAGCAACCTGCTGCCGCCAAAAGCGGCGGGGATCGCCATGGCGCTTAACGTACTGGGCCAACAGTTCGACAAATTACTGGACGTGACGCTCTGTTATCCGGAGAACGACAAGACACCGTTTTACGATATGCTCAGCGGCAAGTTAACCCGGATTGTGGTGCGAATAGACCTGGTGCCTGTGGCAGAAGAGTTACATGGGGACTATGTTAACGATAAGAACTTTAAGCGACGTTTCCAGCTCTGGCTGAATACGCTGTGGACGGAAAAAGACGTGCTAATCGACAGGATTAAAGCCCAATACAACAACGCCGGTCATTGACCGGCGTTTTCTTTATTACTTCTTCTCAACCAGATACTTCACGGTGTCGGCATACTGCTGCACGAAGATGTCCATGCTGCTGGTATCCATCCCCTGCATATTCAGCTGGTACTTACCGTTAACATACATGGCTGGAACGCCACGCAGTTGCAGATCGGCGGCCGCTTTTTCCTGCTGTGCCACGAGAGATTTCACGACAAAGCTGTTCCAGGCTGCATCGTATTCTTCGCCCTTAACGCCTGCATCGACGAATACCTTACGGATATCGGCAGTGGTCTGTACAGACTGGGTTTTCTGCACGGCTTCAAACATCGGTGCAGTGATTTTGTCTTCCACGCCCAGGGCCATAGCGACTGCCCACGCCTGCGTTAAGTCTTTGCCCAGCGGGCCAAGGAACTCAACGTGATACTTGGTCATTTTGGTGCCTTCAGGCAGCTTCTTCTTCACGTTTTCGGAAACATGCAGAACCTGCTCGAACTCATAGCAGTGCGGGCAATAGAATGAGAAGAACTCCAGTACCTGAGGTTCTCCGGCTACAGGTTTGTCGAGGGTAATATACTGTTTACCATCGGTGAACTGTGCAGCCGAAGCGCTAAATGCCAGAATCATACCTGCCAGCACCAGCCATATTTTTTTCATGATCAACTCTCTCCTGGATGTGTTCGATTAATACATTGGCGTTAATTGCAAAGGGGGTTCCTGCAGAACCTTTACCTGTTCAATAAATGTGGATATCTGGTTACGCCAGTAATCTTCTCCGGTAAGCCACGGGAAGTTTCTGGGGAAAGCGGGGTCGTCCCAACGCCTGATTAACCATGCAAGATAATAAACAAAACGCATGGCGCGTAAAGGTTCGATTAATGCAATTTCGTCTGAATTAAAAGGGGTGAACTCTTCATAGGCTTCGATAATCGTCTCAAGCTGCATCCGCTGCTCAGCCTTATCGCCATTCAGCAGCATCCAGAGATCCTGAATCGCTGGTCCCATTCTCGCATCGTCGAGATCGACAAATAATGGCCCGTCGCGCCAGAGGATATTTCCGGCATGGCAATCACCGTGCAGGCGCAGCGTTTTAACGTTGTTATCCCAGCGCGCTGTGACAGCGTTAATTAAATTATCCGTTGCGGCCAGAAATTCAGCTTTCAGCCCTGAGGGGATGAGCGTGGATGTTTCAAATACCTGACGCGGTTCGAGCAGATATTCCGCAATGCCGATTGTGGGACGCGAAGAAAAGACGCTTTTCTTTCCCGTCTGATGAATGCGCCCTAAATAACGGGCAACCCATTCCATCTGATCGATATTATCGGCTTCAAATTGCCGGCCACCGAGGCTTGGGAAAACGGCAAAATAAAAACCCTGATGCGACAGCAGCGTCTGACCATTGAATTGCAGAGGTGCGGCAACGGGAACGTCATCGGCTACCAAGCCGAGGGCGAACTGATGCTCTTCCTCAATCTGATCGGCTGACCAGCGCTGCGGACGATAAAATTTCACGACGAAGCGCTGACGATCCTCATCCTGAAACTGGTAGACGCGGTTTTCATAGCTGTTTAATGGGGTCAGACCTGAGTCCACCCGGATGCCCTGCTCAAACAGAGCATCCATAATGGTATCCGGGTGTAAGGTCTGGAAAGTAAAGGCCTGGTCGTTCATCCGATCATCCGGAAATTATACGAATGATTGAGGATATCATTTAACGGCGATTACGGTGGTGCCTCTTACAAGCTTTTACTCTTTAATTACGCCACGTGCACGCAGCAGGGCTGTTTTGAAATCCTCTTCGTAATCTTTCTGAATACCAGGGATGACAGCATCTTTACCGGAATCGCGCATTTTCAGGTGATAGATCAGGATGTCATCGGAAAGGTCGGCCAGTTCGCCTTCATAACCTGACTCCTTCGCCAGTTTCTGTAAGAATTGCACGAGGTTAAGCTCTGGCTCTTTCTGCCAGGCTGGCTGGAGAAGTTCAATAACTTCATTCAGACGTTTACATTTCATGGTAATACTCCTTTCATTGAGAGTGACACGTTAGCAGGGTCAAACCCACAATAAAAGAGGCGATATTGTTGAGCCAGATAAGCACGATCACGGGTGTGGTGTTAGCCGGCGGCAAGGCATCCCGCATGGGGGGAGTCGATAAGGGCCTGCAGACGTTGAACGGCACAGCGTTATGGCAGCACGTGGCACACACGCTGAGTAAACAAGTGAGTACGCTAGCCATTAGTGCTAACAAAAACCTCGCCGTTTATCGGGAAAGTGGACACCCCGTCTATCCCGACTCGCTGGCTGATTACCCGGGGCCGCTGGCGGGGATGCTTTCTGTTATGCAGCAGTGCGATGCCGAGTGGTTTCTGTTTTGCCCCTGCGATACACCGTTTATCCCCGATTGTCTGGCTGAGCGCTTTGTTAAACACAGGGAAACGTCAGCGGTTGTCTGGGCGCATGACGGCGAACGCGATCATCCAACCATTGCGCTAATGCACCGTCAGCTGATGCCGGAATTAAAGAACTACCTGGCGGCGGGAGAGCGTCGGGTGATGGTCTTTATGCGACAAGCTGGCGGACATTCTGTCGATTTTAGCGATATGAAACAGGCGTTTATTAACATCAATACTCTCGAACAGATAGACACTATGCAGAGGCACAAATGATACCTGTTTTAGCGATCGCCGCCTGGAGCGGTACGGGGAAAACCACCCTGTTAAAAGCCATCATTCCGGCACTTTGTGCGAGGGGCGTGCGCCCCGGGCTTATCAAACACACACATCACAATATGGATGTCGATATTCCCGGCAAGGACAGCTATGAACTGCGCAAAGCTGGCGCGGCACAAACCATTGTTGCCAGCAACCAGCGTTGGGCCTTAATGACCGAGACACCGGACGAGAAGGACCTTGATCTGCCTTACCTCATCAGTCGGATGGATCATTCGACGCTGGATCTGGTCCTGGTAGAGGGCTTTAAATATGAACCGGTGGCAAAGATCCTGCTGTTCCGCAGTGATACCGGACATGGGATTAATGAATTAACGCTTGATGAACATGTTATCGCGGTGGCCAGTGATATTTCACTGTCGCTTCAGGTACCGGTCCTGGATATCAATAATGCGGAGGAGATCGTCGGGTTCATTCAACAATGGATGAGGTCGTAGTAGGCCGGGTAAGGCGAAGCCGCCACCCGGCTTTTTTAACGCCCAACGCAAAAAGCCCGTCCTTGCGGACGGGCTTTCGGCTTGTTTGATGCCTGGCAGTTCCCTACTCTCGCATGGGGAGGCCCCACACTACCATCGGCGCTACGGCGTTTCACTTCTGAGTTCGGCATGGGGTCAGGTGGGACCACCGCGCTACAGCCGCCAGGCAAATTCTGTAATCTGTATCAGCTGAAAATCTCTCAAACCCACCGAAACAGCTTCGGCGTTGTAAGGTTAAGCCTCACGGTTCATTAGTACCGGTTAGCTCAACGCATCGCTGCGCTTACACACCCGGCCTATCAACGTCGTCGTCTTCAACGTTCCTTCAGGACTCTCAAGGAGTCAGGGAGAACTCATCTCGGGGCAAGTTTCGTGCTTAGATGCTTTCAGCACTTATCTCTTCCGCATTTAGCTACCGGGCAGTGCCATTGGCATGACAACCCGAACACCAGTGATGCGTCCACTCCGGTCCTCTCGTACTAGGAGCAGCCCCCCTCAATTCTCCAGCGCCCACGGCAGATAGGGACCGAACTGTCTCACGACGTTCTAAACCCAGCTCGCGTACCACTTTAAATGGCGAACAGCCATACCCTTGGGACCTACTTCAGCCCCAGGATGTGATGAGCCGACATCGAGGTGCCAAACACCGCCGTCGATATGAACTCTTGGGCGGTATCAGCCTGTTATCCCGGAGTACCTTTTATCCGTTGAGCGATGGCCCTTCCATTCAGAACCACCGGATCACTATGACCTGCTTTCGCACCTGCTCGAGCCGTCACTCTCGCAGTCAAGCCAGCTTATGCCATTGCACTAACCTCCTGATGTCCGACCAGGATTAGCTGACCTTCGTGCTCCTCCGTTACTCTTTAGGAGGAGACCGCCCCAGTCAAACTACCCACCAGACACTGTCCGCAACCCGGATTACGGGTCCACGTTAGAACACCAGCCATTAAAGGGTGGTATTTCAAGGACGGCTCCATGCAGACTGGCGTCCACACTTCAAAGCCTCCCACCTATCCTACACATCAAGGACCAGTGTTCAGTGTCAAGCTATAGTAAAGGTTCACGGGGTCTTTCCGTCTTGCCGCGGGTACACTGCATCTTCACAGCGATTTCAATTTCACTGAGTCTCGGGTGGAGACAGCCTGGCCATCATTACGCCATTCGTGCAGGTCGGAACTTACCCGACAAGGAATTTCGCTACCTTAGGACCGTTATAGTTACGGCCGCCGTTTACCGGGGCTTCGATCAAGAGCTTCGCGTTGCCGCTAACCCCATCAATTAACCTTCCGGCACCGGGCAGGCGTCACACCGTATACGTCCACTTTCGTGTTTGCACAGTGCTGTGTTTTTAATAAACAGTTGCAGCCAGCTGGTATCTTCGACTGATTTCAGCTCCACCCGCAGGGGCTTCACCTACATATCAGCGTGCCTTCTCCCGAAGTTACGGCACCATTTTGCCTAGTTCCTTCACCCGAGTTCTCTCAAGCGCCTTGGTATTCTCTACCTGACCACCTGTGTCGGTTTGGGGTACGATTTGATGTTACCTGATGCTTAGAGGCTTTTCCTGGAAGCAGGGCATTTGTTGCTTCAGCACCGTAGTGCCTCGTCATCACACCTCAGCGTTAAAAGGTACCGGATTTACCTGGAACCTCCGCCTACATGCTTAAACCGGGACAACCGTCGCCCGGCCAACATAGCCTTCTCCGTCCCCCTTCGCAGTAACACCGAGTACAGGAATATTAACCTGTTTCCCATCGACTACGCCTTTCGGCCTCGCCTTAGGGGTCGACTCACCCTGCCCCGATTAACGTTGGACAGGAACCCTTGGTCTTCCGGCGAGCGGGCTTTTCACCCGCTTTATCGTTACTTATGTCAGCATTCGCACTTCTGATACCTCCAGCATGCCTCACGGCACACCTTCGCAGGCTTACAGAACGCTCCCCTACCCAACAACACATAGTGTCGCTGCCGCAGCTTCGGTGCATGGTTTAGCCCCGTTACATCTTCCGCGCAGGCCGACTCGACCAGTGAGCTATTACGCTTTCTTTAAATGATGGCTGCTTCTAAGCCAACATCCTGGCTGTCTGTGCCTTCCCACATCGTTTCCCACTTAACCATGACTTTGGGACCTTAGCTGGCGGTCTGGGTTGTTTCCCTCTTCACGACGGACGTTAGCACCCGCCGTGTGTCTCCCGTGATAACATTCTCCGGTATTCGCAGTTTGCATCGGGTTGGTAAGCCGGGATGGCCCCCTAGCCGAAACAGTGCTCTACCCCGGAGATGAATTCACGAGGCGCTACCTAAATAGCTTTCGGGAGAACCAGCTATCTCCCGGTTTGATTGGCCTTTCACCCCAGCCACAGGTCATCCGCTAATTTTTCAACATTAGTCGGTTCGGTCCTCCAGTTAGTGTTACCCAACCTTCAACCTGCCCATGGCTAGATCACCGGGTTTCGGGTCTATACCCTGCAACTTAACGCCCAGTTAAGACTCGGTTTCCCTTCGGCTCCCCTATACGGTTAACCTTGCTACAGAATATAAGTCGCTGACCCATTATACAAAAGGTACGCAGTCACACCCGAAGGTGCTCCCACTGCTTGTACGTACACGGTTTCAGGTTCTTTTTCACTCCCCTCGCCGGGGTTCTTTTCGCCTTTCCCTCACGGTACTGGTTCACTATCGGTCAGTCAGGAGTATTTAGCCTTGGAGGATGGTCCCCCCATATTCAGACAGGATACCACGTGTCCCGCCCTACTCTTCGAGTTCACAGCAAGTGTGCTTTCGTGTACGGGAGTATCACCCTGTACCCTGCGACTTTCCAGACGCTTCCACTAACACACAAGCTGATTCAGACTCCGGGCTGCTCCCCGTTCGCTCGCCGCTACTGGGGGAATCTCGGTTGATTTCTTTTCCTCGGGGTACTTAGATGTTTCAGTTCCCCGGTTCGCCTCGTTAACCTATGTATTCAGCTAACGATAGTGTGACGAATCACACTGGGTTTCCCCATTCGGACATCGCCGGGTCAAGGGTTCATATCACCTCGCCGGCGCTTTTCGCAGATTAGCACGTCCTTCATCGCCTCTGACTGCCAGGGCATCCACCGTGTACGCTTAGTCGCTTAACCTCACAACCCGAAGCTGTTTCACTTCGCGTTGTGAAAATTTGAGAGACTCGAACACACCGCATTTCTGTTCCTATTACGGAGAACAGACACAGTGTGTCGTTTCAATTTTCAGCTTGATCCAGATTTTTAAAGAGCAAAACTTCGCAGCGCACCCTTGCAGGTACACTCTGAAGTTTTCAGGTTGTGCAGTAAAGATGGTGGAGCTATGCGGGATCGAACCGCAGACCTCCTGCGTGCAAGGCAGGCGCTCTCCCAGCTGAGCTATAGCCCCATCGTGGCAAATCTCTTCAAATTTGCATCGCAAATTTGGTAGGCCTGAGTGGACTTGAACCACCGACCTCACCCTTATCAGGGGTGCGCTCTAACCACCTGAGCTACAAGCCTGCAGAGATTTTTTACTGCTAATTTTCATCAGACAATCTGTGTGAGCACTACAAAGGCAGGTTCTTTAAGGTAAGGAGGTGATCCAACCGCAGGTTCCCCTACGGTTACCTTGTTACGACTTCACCCCAGTCATGAATCACAAAGTGGTAAGCGCCCTCCCGAAGGTTAAGCTACCTACTTCTTTTGCAACCCACTCCCATGGTGTGACGGGCGGTGTGTACAAGGCCCGGGAACGTATTCACCGTAGCATTCTGATCTACGATTACTAGCGATTCCGACTTCATGGAGTCGAGTTGCAGACTCCAATCCGGACTACGACGCACTTTATGAGGTCCGCTTGCTCTCGCGAGGTCGCTTCTCTTTGTATGCGCCATTGTAGCACGTGTGTAGCCCTACTCGTAAGGGCCATGATGACTTGACGTCATCCCCACCTTCCTCCAGTTTATCACTGGCAGTCTCCTTTGAGTTCCCGGCCGGACCGCTGGCAACAAAGGATAAGGGTTGCGCTCGTTGCGGGACTTAACCCAACATTTCACAACACGAGCTGACGACAGCCATGCAGCACCTGTCTCAGAGTTCCCGAAGGCACCAAGCCATCTCTGGCAAGTTCTCTGGATGTCAAGAGTAGGTAAGGTTCTTCGCGTTGCATCGAATTAAACCACATGCTCCACCGCTTGTGCGGGCCCCCGTCAATTCATTTGAGTTTTAACCTTGCGGCCGTACTCCCCAGGCGGTCGACTTAACGCGTTAGCTCCGGAAGCCACGCCTCAAGGGCACAACCTCCAAGTCGACATCGTTTACGGCGTGGACTACCAGGGTATCTAATCCTGTTTGCTCCCACGCTTTCGCACCTGAGCGTCAGTCTTTGTCCAGGGGGCCGCCTTCGCCACCGGTATTCCTCCAGATCTCTACGCATTTCACCGCTACACCTGGAATTCTACCCCCCTCTACAAGACTCAAGCCTGCCAGTTTCAAATGCAGTTCCCAGGTTGAGCCCGGGGATTTCACATCTGACTTAACAGACCGCCTGCGTGCGCTTTACGCCCAGTAATTCCGATTAACGCTTGCACCCTCCGTATTACCGCGGCTGCTGGCACGGAGTTAGCCGGTGCTTCTTCTGCGAGTAACGTCAATCACTGTGGTTATTAACCACAATGCCTTCCTCCTCGCTGAAAGTACTTTACAACCCGAAGGCCTTCTTCATACACGCGGCATGGCTGCATCAGGCTTGCGCCCATTGTGCAATATTCCCCACTGCTGCCTCCCGTAGGAGTCTGGACCGTGTCTCAGTTCCAGTGTGGCTGGTCATCCTCTCAGACCAGCTAGGGATCGTCGCCTAGGTGAGCCATTACCCCACCTACTAGCTAATCCCATCTGGGCACATCCGATGGCAAGAGGCCCGAAGGTCCCCCTCTTTGGTCTTGCGACGTTATGCGGTATTAGCTACCGTTTCCAGTAGTTATCCCCCTCCATCAGGCAGTTTCCCAGACATTACTCACCCGTCCGCCACTCGTCACCCGAGAGCAAGCTCTCTGTGCTACCGTTCGACTTGCATGTGTTAGGCCTGCCGCCAGCGTTCAATCTGAGCCATGATCAAACTCTTCAATTTAAGTTTGATGCTCGTGAATTAAACTTCGTAATGAATTACGTGTTCACTCAGAGACTTGGTATTCATTTATTGTCCGAGGACATTAAGAATCCATGTCACTTTGAGTGCCCACACAGATTGTCTGATAAATTGTTAAAGAGCAGTGCAACGCGGCTTTCGCTCACCGTTGCGAGGTCCCGTATATTACGTTTTCCTCATTCAGAGTCAAGCGATTATTTCGCGCTTTTCTCTGCCGGGTATTCATCGCTGAACCCCGCTGACCCGGCGGCTTGCATGCCGTTGTTCCGTGTCAGTGGAGGCGCATTATAGGGAGTTCTTCGGCGCTGACAAGCGTAAAATTAAAAAAATCTATCAACCGTGTTTTTTTTCGCCAAAAGCCTCATCTTTTAGCCAGAAACGGCGCTAATTGCTGTTTTCGCCACCACAAGCTGCCTACAGGTGGCATACTTACTGGCATCAAGATTTAAGGAATATGCTTTATGCCTTTAAGCGCGCAACAGCTGGCGGCACAAAAAAACCTTTCCTATGTGCTGGCAGAAAAACTGGCACAGCGGATCCTGGCAGGTGTTTACACGCCTGGCAGCATCCTGCCGGGTGAACTGGAACTGGGAGAACAGTTTGGCGTGAGCCGAACGGCCGTTCGTGAAGCCGTGAAAACGTTAACCGCGAAAGGGATGGTATTGCCCCGTCCGCGCATCGGTACGCGCGTGATGCCCCAGGGCAACTGGAACTTCCTCGATCAGGAGCTGCTCTCCTGGTGGATGACGGAAGATAACTTCCAGCAGGTTATTGATCACTTCCTTGTCATGCGCAGTAGCCTGGAGCCGCAAGCCTGCCTGCTGGCCGCAACGATCGGAACGGCAGAGCAAAAAGCGCGGTTAAATACTCTGATGGATGAAATGGTGCATCTGAAAAAGCACTTTAACCGGGAACGCTGGATAGATGTGGATATGGCCTGGCACGAGCATATCTATGAGATGAGCGGTAATCCGTTCCTGACCTCTTTTGCCTCGCTCTTTCACTCTGTCTATCACACCTACTTTACCTCTATTACCCAGGATGAAGTGGTTAAGCTGGATTTACACCAGGCCATTGTCGATGCCATTCAGGACAGTGACGGGCCACGCGCCATGGCAGCCAGCCAGGCGCTGCTTGCCCCACCAGCACGGTAGCCATAACAACAGGAACTCGAATGACAGTAAAAAAAGCACGCAGTATGGCGGGCCTGCCGTGGATAGCGGCAATGGCCTTCTTTATGCAGGCCCTGGATGCGACCATCCTCAATACTGCCCTTCCCGCAATAGCCCAAAGCCTGAACCGTTCTCCGCTGGCCATGCAGTCGGCCATCATCAGTTATACCCTGACCGTTGCAATGCTGATCCCGGTGAGCGGCTGGCTGGCCGATCGCTTCGGCACCCGCCGTGTCTTTATGCTGGCGGTAACGTTATTTACGCTGGGCTCGCTGGCCTGCGCACTCTCCAGTTCTCTGGGAGAGCTGGTTGTCTTCCGGGTAATCCAGGGGATAGGCGGCGCGATGATGATGCCGGTTGCGCGCCTGGCACTGTTACGGGCCTATCCGCGCAGCGAACTGTTGCCGGTGCTTAACTTTGTCACCATGCCGGGCCTGGTCGGGCCGATCCTCGGCCCGGTGCTGGGTGGCGTGCTGGTCACCTGGGCCAGCTGGCACTGGATATTCCTCATTAATATCCCGATTGGGATCGCCGGGCTTTTCTATGCCCGTAAATTTATGCCGAACTTCACCACCCCACGGCGCAAATTCGATATGGGCGGGTTCTTCCTGTTTGGCCTGAGCCTGGTGCTCTTTTCCAGCGGTATGGAGCTGTTCGGTGAGAAAGTGGTGGCGACCTGGCTGGCTATCTCCATCATTTTCAGCGGCATTCTTCTTTTTCTTCTTTATATCCGTCATGCGCGTCGCCATCCTACGCCGCTTATTTCGCTGTCGCTGTTTAACACGCGCACCTTCTCGGTGGGTATTGCCGGCAACATCGCTTCACGGCTGGGCACCGGCTGCGTTCCCTTCCTGATGCCGCTGATGCTGCAGGTCGGGTTTGGTTACCCGGCACTGATTGCGGGCTGCATGATGGCGCCTACGGCGGTGGGCTCGATCCTTGCCAAATCCGGCGTGACGCAACTGCTGCGCCGGCTGGGCTACCGCAGGACGCTGGTTGGCGTGACGATATTTATCGGCGTGATGATTGCTCAGTTCTCACTGCAGTCGGCGGCGTTGCCGGTATGGATGCTGATCCTGCCGCTGTTTGTGCTGGGGATGGCGATGTCCATCCAGTTCACGTCGATGAACACCATTACCCTTGCCGATCTCAATGACGAGAATGCCAGCGGCGGTAACAGCGTGCTGGCGGTGACGCAGCAGCTGTCGATCAGTCTGGGGGTGGCGGTAAGTGCGGCAGTACTGCGTTTTTATGAAGGGTTCGACAGCACAAATACTGTCGAACAGTTTCACTCCACCTTTATCACCATGGGCGTGCTGACGGTGATCTCGGCGCTGGTCTTTATGCTGCTAAAACCGAAGGATGGTCGTAACCTTATTAAAGATCGGCACAAACCTAAACAGACCCCCGTTCCATCAGAACAGGAGTAAGCTGCAGCCGCTGTTGTTGCAGAGCGGGCTGGGCGATACGGTGGATCAAGACATCAACCGCCAGCTCGCCCAGTTCATCTTTTGGCTGATGAATGGTGGTGAGCGGCGGCGTCATATACTGCGCCAGTTCGATATCGTCATATCCCACCACGGCGATATCGTCCGGGATACGCAGTCCCGCCTGATAAAGCGCCTTGTAAGCCCCTACCGCCATCGCATCGTTACCAATAAAGACCGCCTGCGGGCGCTCCTTCTGGGCGAGTAAGGCCTGCATCGCCTCAAACCCGCCGCTAAATTCAAAGTCACCGGTGATTTGATAGCCCTCAGGCACCGGCAAACCGGCACGCGCCATCGCCACCAGGAATCCTTCCAGCCGCAGGCGGGCGGGGGTTTTATCCAGCGGACCGGTAATACAGGCGATGCGGGTGTGGCCTTTATCAACCAGATGCTGCGTCGCCATGTCCCCGCCCAGCAACGAGTTATCCTGGATGAGATCGCTGGTACCGTCGAACGGCGCCCAGTCCATCATCACCGTAGGAACGGAGGGGTAGCGCTGCATAATCTCGGGAGAGGGTTGGTGCGTTTCGGTGCACAGCAATAGCAATCCGTCGACGCGCTTTTGCATCAACGTTTCCAGATTGCGGTTCATGCGCTGTTCGTCGCCTTCGGTATTGCATAACACCAGGCTGTAGCCACGCTCAAAACAGCTGCGCTCAACGCCGCGCACCAGCTCAGAGTAAAAGGGGTTGGTACTGGCCGTAATGAGCATGCCAATGGTACGCGTCTGGTTGAGTTTCAGACTGCGCGCCAGGGCGGAAGGCGCATAATTGAGGGATTTAACGGCAGCCTCGACCTTCTCCCGAATCGCGTCGCTGACGAAGCGATCGTTATTGATGACGTGGGAGACCGTCGAAGTAGAGACGCCCGCCATGCGGGCGACATCTTTCATTGTGGCCAAGCGTTACCTCTGCTGACTTAAAAATTCATCGATCTCATTACGCCATGGTACAGAAGGCTGTGCACCTGGACGGGTCACCGCAATGGCCGCCGCCGCATGGGCAAAGCGGATTGCGTCATCCAGTTGTTCGCCTTCCAGCAGCGCCGTCACCAGCGCACCATTAAAGGTGTCACCCGCAGCGATGGTATCGACAGCTTTCACCTTAAAGCTAGGAATGCGACGCCCTTCTCCCTCAACGCTGGCCCATACGCCGCGGCTACCAAGAGTAATGATGACCGTGTGGATGCCTTTGTCGTGCAGGGCTTTCGCCGCGCGAGCCGCATCCTCATCGTTTTCAACGCGAACGCCCGTCAGCTTTTCAGCCTCGGTTTCATTGGGGGTGATGATGTCCACCAGCGCCAGAAGCTCGTCTGATAATACACGGGCCGGCGCGGGATTTAGTACGACAGTGGTATGATTTTCATGAGCAATTTTCGCTGCCGCCAGCACGCTTTCTACCGGGGATTCCAGCTGCATCAGCAGGGCGTCGGCACCGGCAATAAGCGCATGTTGCGCCGCCACTCGCTCAGGTATCAGCGCCGCGTTTGCCCCCGCATGAATACCGATGACATTCTCACCTTCTCCGTTGACAAAAATCAGCGCCACGCCGGTTGATTCACCGTCCACCACGCTCACTGGCGCAATATCGATGTTGTCGCTTTCCAGCTGCTGGCGAACGCGTTCCCCGGTATCGTCATCGCCGGTACAGGCGATAAAGGCGATGTTCGCCCCGCTACGTCCGGCAGCGACCGCCTGGTTCGCGCCCTTGCCGCCAAAGGCGACCTGGTAGCGATGACCCGTTACGGTTTCGCCCGGTGTCGGGAAAGCGTCAAGGTTAAGAATGTGATCGGCATTAATACTGCCAAGGACGACGAGCTTACCTGCGGTTTTCATAGTTGAAGTGTCCATCAGAGAGTGCCACCGGGATGCCCCGGTGGCGTATGCCACTCTTTTCTTTATATGTTGCCCCTCAGGCAGCCTGTGACTGCCTGAATCGCATATTACTGCTTGATGACCAGTTTCAGGTCAACAGGGTATTTGGCCTGAACTTTCTCGCCCTTCAGCACTTTGTCAGCAGTCTGTACGCCAGTGGCGCCGATCTGCTCCGGCAGCTGAGCGATGGTCGCAGCCAGTTTGCCATCGTTTACCGCTTTTTCACCATCAGGCGTGCCGTCAAATCCAACCACCATCACATCAGATTTACCCGCAGTCTGCAGCGCACGCAGCGCGCCCAGCGCCATTTCATCGTTCTGTGCGAATACCGCTTTAACGTCCGGGTGTGCAGTCAGCAGGTTCTGCATGACGTTCAGGCCCTTCGTACGGTCGAAATCTGCCGGCTGGCTGGCCAGTACGTTGAATTTGTGGGCAGCAACCGCCTGCTGGAAGCCTTCGCCACGCTCACGCGCTGCGGAAGTCCCGGCGATACCCTGCAGTTCGATAACTTTAGCGCCTTCGCCCGCTTTCTTGGCGATGTAGTCACCGGCAATTTTGCCGCCCAGCACGTTGTCAGAGGCAATGTGGCTCACCACGTCGCCTTTATTCGCCTGACGGTCAAGGGTGATCACCGGGATGTTAGCCTGGTTCGCCATCTTCACTGCGTTACCTACCGCATCGGAATCGGTCGGGTTGATCAGCAGAATTTTGGTGCCGCGAACGGTTAAGTCCTGCACGTTAGCCAGCTCTTTTGCCGGGTTGTTCTGGGAGTCGAGGATCACCAGGTTGTAGCCCAGTTTGTCGGCCTCTTTCTGCGCGCCATCCTTCAGGGAGACGAAGAACGGGTTGTTCAGGGTAGAAACCACCAGCGCGATGGTATCTTTCGCCATGGCGTTTGCACTCACGGTTGCGCTCAGCGCGACAGCAGAAACCAGGGTAGCCAGTTTTTTCATGTTCATATCAAAGATGTCCTGTAGTGTCGTCAGTTACTGTTTTTTGTTGTCTACCAGTACCGCCAGCAAAATCACTACCGCTTTGACGATCATCTGGTAATAGGAAGAAACACCTAACAAATTCAATCCATTATTCAGGAAGCCGAGGATCAGCGCACCGATCAGCGTACCGACGATACGGCCTTTCCCCCCGGCCAGGCTGGTGCCGCCCAGCACGACCGCGGCGATGGCATCCAGCTCATAACCCGTACCGGCGGTCGGTTGCGCAGACGAGAGACGCGCCACTTCGATAATCCCTGCCAGCGAAGCCAGCAGGCCGCTCAGGGAGTAGACGATAACTTTGACTTTATTGACGCTGATACCGGACAGACGGGTCGCCGCTTCGTTACCCCCCAGGGCATAGATATAGCGGCCCAGGCGGGTGTGGTGCAACATGTACCACGCCGCGAGGAAGACCAGGCCCATGATCCAGACCGGCGTCGGGATACCCAGCGGGCGGCCAATACCGAACCAGCCAAACAGATCGGCGTTATCGGTAAAGCCGGTGTTAACCGGACTGCCGTTGGTGTAAACCATGGTCACACCGCGCAGCAGCAGCATCATCACCAGCGTCGCAATAAACGCCTGAACTCGACCTTTCGCCACAATAACACCGGTAACAGCCCCAATAGCCGCACCCAGCGCCAGCGCCGCTGCAACGGCCACCAGCGCGTTGACTTCAATCCCTACAATTGAAGCAGCAACCGCGCCGGTGAGCGCCAGCAGGGAACCGACGGACAGATCGATACCCGAGGTCAGGATCACCAACGTCATGCCCACCGCCATAATGGCGTTCACGGACGTCTGCTGGAGGATGTTGAACAGATTATTAACGGTAAAAAAGTTCGGGCTCATGGTAGAGACAATCGCGATCAGCACCAGCAGGGCAATCAGCGATTTTTGTTCCATCAACCATGCCTTAGTGAAATAACGGCGTCCAGAAACAGCCTGGGTAGTCATCTTCTTACTCCTGATCCACGCGATTAAGCTTGCCCACAGCGGCAGCCATCAGAATTTCCTGGGTGGCCTGCTCGCGACTGAATTCACCGCCGAGATGCCCTTCATGCATGACGATAATGCGATCGCTCATGCCTAATACCTCTGGCATCTCGGAAGAGACCAGAATGATGCTTAGCCCGTCAGCCTTAAACTGGTTAATGAGCTGGTAAATCTCTTTTTTGGCGCCAACGTCCACGCCGCGCGTCGGTTCATCAAGGATCAGCACCTTCGGACGAGTCATCAGCCCGCGGGCAATCGCCACTTTCTGCTGATTCCCGCCGGAGAGCAGCCCGATAGCCTGTTCCATCGACGGGGTTTTAACATTAAAGAGGCGGATAAAATCGCTGACCGCCTGCTGCTCGTCTTTATGCTTCAGACCACCGCCGCTGCGGCTGAAGTAGCGTAGCGCGGTTAAGGACATGTTCTCTTTTACCGACATGCCCAGTACCAGGCCATCGCGCTTACGGTCTTCGGAGATATAGACGATACCGTTCGCCAGGCCATCCTGCGGAGAACGGGTGACAACTTCATGACCATCAAGGGTGACATAGCCGCTGGTGCGCGGGTTGGCGCCATACAGCACCTTCATCAGCTCGGTACGCCCGGCGCCCATCAGCCCGGCCACGCCGAGGATCTCCCCCTGACGCAGGGTAAAGCTGACATCATGCACCCCAGGGCCACACAGATTGTCGACCTTCAGGCGGATCTCGCCCGGCGCTTTATCGATACGTGGATACTGGTCTTCCAGCTTACGTCCCACCATCATCTCAATCAGCGTGTCTTCATTAAGCGTCGCCACTTCACGCTCGGCAATAAACTGCCCGTCGCGGAAGACGGTGACGTCATCGCAAATCTCGAAGATCTCTTTCATGCGGTGGGAGATATAGACAATGCCGCGCCCCTGCGCTTTCAGCTCGCGGATCACACGGAACAGGGAGTCGGTTTCGGTATCGGTGAGGGCGTCGGTCGGTTCATCCATCACGATAACCCGGGATTCGAAACTCAGGACCTTGGCGATTTCGACCATCTGCTGATCGCCGATAGAGAGTTCGCCCACCAGACGATCGCTCTTAAAGCGCAGATTCAGCTTCGCCAGCAGTTTGTCGGCTTCGGCATACATCTGTTTCCAGTCGATTTTGCCAAAGCGGTTAACAAACTCACGCCCCAGGAAGATGTTCTCCGCGATGGAGAGCTGCGGGATCAGGTTCAGCTCCTGGTGGATGATGCCGATCCCGGCTTCCTGAGAAGATTTCGGGCCATTAAAGGTGGTCTCTTTTCCCAGCCACAGCAGCGAACCGGCATCGCGTTGATAGATCCCGGTCAGCACTTTCATCATGGTGGATTTGCCAGCGCCGTTTTCGCCCACCAGCGCCATCACGCGCCCGGCGTAAACATTCAGCGCGGCCCCGGAGAGGGCTTTGACGCCCGGGAACGATTTATCGATCCCTTTCAGTTGCAGGAGTGCGTCCATGATGGCCTCAGAAGGTGACGCCAGCACAGAGAATGATATTCGCATACGGGGAACACTCCCCGCTGCGAATCACCGCCTGGCTGTCAGCGGTATTTTTCTTGAACTGCTCGTGCGTTATGTAGCTTATTTTTATGGTGTTTCCCTGGCATTGTTGCAGTTGCTTGATATGGTCAAGCAACGTTTCGTGGAGCTGCGGATTATGTTGTTTGATTTCCGTTGCGAGAATGGCTTCCTCAACCTGCATCTCGGTTGTCACCACATCCAGCACCTGCATAAACGTGGGTACGCCCTGCGTTAATGCCAGATCAATACGCGTTGTGCTGTGGGGAATGGGTAAACCCGCATCACAAACCACCAGCGTATCGGTATGCCCGAGACGGGAGATGACCGATGAGACTTCAGAGTTGAGTACCGTGCCTTTCTTCATTTTCTTGCTCCACTAGCGAAACGTTTCGCTGGCATCAGTTTTATCTTACCGATGCGCAGAAAACCACCATGACGTAACAGATTTGTGATCGTTGTCGAAACGTTTCGCTAAGTGAAATGGGGAGACAATTATGGCGGTCAGGGAGCGATTTTGTAGGCCGGGTAAGCGAAGCGCCACCCGGCATTTTCAGGAGGGATTAAATCTCGACTTGCGTCCCCAGCTCAATCACGCGGTTAGGCGGGATCTCGAACTGGTCAGGCGCGCGCAGGGCGTTACGCTGGAGAATAAGATAGAGCTTCCCACGCAGGCGCAGATACCACGGGCGTTTGCCGATGATCAGCGACTCGTGGGACATAAAGAACGAGGTCTCCATCATCCGGCAGCTTAAACCCTCCAGACCGCAGCGGTGGAACACCTCTTCCACGTTCGGGGTTTCACGCCAGCCGTAGCTGGCCACCACCCGCCAGAAAGTGGGCGACAGCTGCTCTATCTGCACCCGGCGGACGTTATGCACATAGGGCGCATCCTCGGTACGCAGGGTCAACAGGATCACCCGTTCGTGCAGCACTTTGTTGTGCTTGAGGTTGTGCATCAGGGCAAACGGGATCACGTTCAGCGCACGCGACATATAGACCGCTGTGCCGGGTACGCGCACCGGCGGAGATTTCTCCAGCGAGGCAATCATCGCCTCCAGAGAATTACCGTGTTCATGCATCCGGCGCAGCAGGCGGAAACGCTCGCTCTTCCAGGTGGTCATCACAATGAACATCACCAGACCCAGCGTCAGCGGCAGCCAGCCGCCGGAGACAATCTTGTCGAGGTTCGCGGAGAACAGCGGCACGTCAATACAGAGGAAGCCGACCAGAATCATCCCCACAAGGAATTTATTCCAGTGCCAGTTCCGGTACGCCACCGTGGTAGAGAGGATCGAGGTCAGCACCATCGTACCGGTAACGGCAATACCGTAGGCCGCCGCCAGGTTACTGGAGTGCTCGAAGCTGACGATAACAATTACCACCGCGACATAAAGCAGCCAGTTAACGAAAGGAATGTAGATCTGGCCCGACTCCATCTCAGAGGTATGGATGATACGCATTGGCGACAGATAGCCCAGACGCACTGCCTGGCGGGTCAGGGAGAAGACGCCGGAAATCACCGCCTGAGAAGCAATCACCGTCGCCAGCGTCGCCAGGATCAGCATCGGCACCAGCGCCCAGTCCGGCGCCAGCAGGAAGAACGGGTTTTTAATCGCTTCCGGGTGTTTGAGCAGCAGCGCCCCCTGCCCGAAGTAGTTCAGCACCAGCGATGGCAGTACCACTAAAAACCAGGCCACGCGAATAGGCAGCTTACCGAAGTGGCCCATATCGGCATAGAGCGCTTCAACCCCGGTAATAGAGAGCACCACCGCGCCCAGCGCGATAAACGACACGGTTTTGTATTCGAGGAAGAAATGCACTGCCCACATCGGATTCAGGGCATGCAGCACTTCCGGGTTAGCAATAATGCTGCGTAACCCCAGCGCCGCCAGGATCAGGAACCAGGAGAGCATAATCGGCGCGAAGAGTTTGCCCACCAGCCCGGTACCGTGTTTCTGAATCACAAACAGCAGGGTCAGAACAAGTATGGCCAGCGGGACAACCCACTCATCAAGATGCGGCGCGATAATCTCCAGCCCCTCTATCGCCGACAGCACCGAGATAGCGGGGGTGATCACCACTTCGCCATAGAAGAAGCTGCCTCCCACCAGGCCGATGATGACCAGGAACGAGGTCATTCTGGCGGACGTGTTGCGCCCGGCAAGCGACATCAGGGTCAGGATCCCACCTTCACCGGCGTTATCTGCACGCATAACGAAGGAGAGATATTTAACAGAAACCACCAGGATCAGCAGCCAGAAGATCAGGGACAAAAAACCAAACACAGCGTCGCGCTCAACGCCAAATCCAAACTGACCGGACAAACATTCGCGCAGCGTATAAAGCGGGCTGGTGCCGATATCACCGTAGACAACGCCGATCGCCGCGAGCGTAATTGCGGGTAATGATTGCTTATTATCAGTGCTCATAGACTAGTCTTTTCGTTTAAATAACAAATGTGTGCTTAGTCCCTTGGCCCACAAAAAGCGCACAGTATGCACGATTAATCTTAGAATCGTACCCCTAAATGCCACCTCATTAACGTAGCGCAAAGAAAATAGCACCGTGGTTCAGTCTATTACCAGCCCGGAACGAAACGTCTATACTCGCTTCAATTAGCCGGGGGTACGGCGAAAGGATGCAAAAACAATTATGGCTCACACTCATTTATTAGCAGAAAGAATTTCCCGTCTCAGCGGCGCCCTGGAGAAAGGGCTTTATGAACGTAGCCACGCCATTCGCCTCTGTTTACTGGCGGCGTTGAGCGGCGAAAGCGTATTTCTGCTGGGGCCGCCCGGCATCGCAAAAAGCCTGATTGCCCGCAGGCTGAAATTCGCTTTTCAGCACGCCAGGGCGTTTGAGTACCTGATGACCCGCTTTTCCACGCCGGAAGAGGTCTTCGGTCCGCTCTCCATTCAGGCGTTAAAAGATGAAGGGCGGTACGAACGGTTAACCACCGGCTATCTGCCAGAAGCGGAAATCGTCTTTCTCGATGAGATCTGGAAAGCCGGCCCGGCGATCCTGAATACCCTGCTTACCGCCATTAACGAACGCCGGTTCCGCAACGGCGCGCATGAGGAGAAAATCCCGATGCGCCTGTTGGTGGCAGCATCCAACGAACTGCCCGAAGCCGACAGCAGCCTCGAAGCCCTGTATGACCGTATGCTGATCCGCCTGTGGCTCGATAAGGTGCAGGACAAAGCGAACTTCCGCTCGCTGCTGACCAGCCAGCAGGATGAAAACGATAACCCGGTGCCTGCCGCATTACAGGTGACGGACGAGGAGTATCAGCAGTGGCAACAGGACATTGGTAAAATCACCCTGCCTGATGCGGTGTTCGATTTGGTCTTTATGCTGCGCCAGCAGCTTGATGCTCTGCCGGGGGCCCCTTACGTCTCCGATCGCCGCTGGAAGAAAGCCATCCGCCTGCTGCAGGCCAGCGCGCTATTCAGCGGTCGCGATGCGGTGGCGCCAATCGACCTGATCCTGCTGAAGGACTGCCTCTGGCACGACGCCAGCGGCATGAATCTGATGCAGCAGCAGCTGGAAATATTGATGACCGGACACGCGTGGGGACAGCAGGAGATGTTGAACCAGCTCGGGGCCATTGCCCAGCGCCGCCTTCAGCTTCAGCAACAGCAGAGCGACAAAACCGCCCTGCGTGTTATCCGTCAGAGCGGCATGTTCGCCCGTCGCCCACACTACGAATTACCGGCCGAACTGAGTGATACCACCCTGACGCTGCTCCTCCAGCAGCCGCTCAAGCTCCACGATATGCAGGTGATTCACATCACTCTCGAGCGGGAAGCGCTGGCGCAGTGGCTGACCAAAGGCGGCGAGATCCGCGGCAAACTTAACGGCATTGGTTTCGCCCAGCCGCTCAATATGGAAGTGGACGGCAGCCTGCATCTGGTGATCCGCGACGTCAGTTTACAGGGATCGCGTCTTGCGCTGCCCGGCACCGCGTCGGAAAGCGTGCCGGAAGAGATCAAACAGCAGCTGGAAGCGCTGGATAACCAGTGGCATCTTCAGCACACCCGCTTCAGCGAGCAGCAAAAATGTCTGTTCATCCACAGCGACTGGCTGGGGCGGATTGAAGCCAGCCTGCAGGATGTGAGCGCGCAGATCAAACAGGCGCGTCAATGCTGACGCTGGATACGCTCAACGTCATGCTTGCCGTCGGCGAGGAGGGCATGATCGAAGAGATCATCCTGACCCTGCTGGCCTCGCCGCAGCTGGCGATCTTTTTCGAAAAATTCCCGCGCCTTAAAACCGCCATCACCGACGATCTTCCTCGCTGGCGGGAAAATCTCCGCAAAAGGCTGAAAGATACCCGCGTTCCGCCGGAACTCACCGAAGAGGTGATGTGCTATCAGCAGAGCCAGTTACTCTCCACGCCCCAGCTGATCGTCCAGCTGCCGCAGATTTTAACCCTGCTGGACAAGGTTCACTCCCCATTCGCTGGCCAGGCGCGGCAGCTGGCGGTGGATAACGCCACCTTTACCCCCGCCCTGCATACCCTCTTTTTACAGCGCTGGCGGCTGAGCCTGGTGGTGCAGGCCACCTCCCTGAATCAGCAGTTACTGGAAGAGGAGCGCGAACAGCTGCTCAGCGAAGTACAGGAGCGGATGACACTGGCCGGGGCGCTGGAGCCGGTACTGGTGGAGAACGAAAATTCCGCTGGTCGCCTCTGGGATATGAGCGCCGGTCAGCTCAAGCGGGGGGATCATCAGCTTATCGTTCGCTACGGCGATTTTCTGGCACAGCAGCCGGAGCTGATGCAGCTGGCGGAGCAGCTGGGCCGTTCGCGGGAGGCGAAGTCGGTGCCAAAAAAGGATGCCCCGCTGGAAACCTTCCGCACCCTGGTGCGCGAACCGGCGACGGTGCCGGAGCAGGTGGACGGACTGCAGCAGAGCGATGACATTCTGCGCCTGCTGCCGCCAGAGCTGGCGACCCTCGGCATCACAGAACTTGAGTACGAATTTTACCGTCGGCTGGTGGAGAAGCAGCTCCTCACTTACCGTCTGCAAGGCGATGCCTGGCGGGAGAAGGTGAGCCAGCGCCCGGCGGTGCATCAGGATTTCGACGAACAGCCCCGCGGGCCGTTTATCGTCTGCGTGGATACCTCCGGTTCGATGGGAGGATTCAACGAGCAGTGCGCCAAAGCCTTCTGTCTGGCCCTGATGCGCGTGGCACTCGCCGACAGACGACGCTGCTTTATCATGCTGTTTTCCAGCGAGGTAGTGGGCTACGAACTCTCGGGCCAGCACGGTCTGGAGCAGGCGATCCGTTTCTTAAGCCAGCGCTTTCGCGGTGGTACCGATCTCGCCAGCTGTTTTCGTGCCATTATCGAGCGGATGCAGGGCGGCGAGTGGTATGACGCCGACGCGGTGGTGATTTCAGACTTTATTGCCCAGCGGCTGCCGGAAGAGGTGGTGAGTAAGGTGAAGGTGCTGCAGCAGGTCCACCAGCATCGTTTTCATGCCGTGGCGATGTCCACACATGGAAAACCCGGCATCATGCGCATCTTCGATCATATCTGGCGCTTTGATACCGGGTTGCGTAGCCGCCTGCTGCGGCGCTGGAAACGCTAATTACAGCAGGGCGTCGACGCTGTCACGAACCTGCTGCGGCCATACGCCACACTGAACCTGGCCGATATGGGAGAGCTGCAGCAGTAACATGGTCAGACGAGACTGGCCGATACCGCCGCCGATGGTCTGCGGCATCTCGCCACGCAGCAGCGCCTGGTGCCACTCCAGCTTAAGACGATCTTCATCGCCGGTAATAGCCAGCTGACGCTTCAGCGCCTCGGCATCCACGCGGATCCCCATGGAAGAGAGTTCAAACGCATCTTCCAGCACCGGGTTCCAGACCAGAATATCGCCGTTCAGGCCCGCCAGGCCGCTCTCGCCTTCGCTGCTCCAGTCATCATAATCCGGCGCACGTACATCGTGACGCTGACCATGAGACAGCTTGCCGCCGATCCCGATCAGGAACACGGCCCCTAACTCTTTGGTGATCGCACGTTCACGCCCTTTGGCATCGAGATCCGGGAAGCGGCTCAGCAGCTCCTGGCTGTGGACAAAGTGGATCGTCTCCGGCAGGAACGGGGTCAGACCAAACTCTTTGCTGACCGCCGCTTCGGTGGCTTTGATCCCGGCATAAATGGCTTCTACCGTCGCTTTCAGCGTACCGGTATGACGTTCGCCATCACCCATGACGCGTTCCCAGTCCCACTGGTCAACGTAAACAGAGTGAATCGCGGTAAGACGGTCTTCATCGGGGCGAAGGGCTTTCATGTGCGTGTAAAGCCCTTCGCCCGCGCTGAAGTCGTGTTGTCCCAGGGTTTGACGCTTCCACTTCGCAAGGGAATGAACCACTTCGAACTGGGCATCTGGCAGTGTTTTCACTTTCACCTGTACCGCTTTTTCGCAACCAGACAGGTTGTCCTGCGTCCCGTCGCCCACGCGGCTTAAGATCGGTGCCTGGACTTCAATAAGGCCAAGCTTCTCTTCCAGCTGGCGGGAAAAGTGGGATTTAACGAAACTGATCTGGCGTTGTTGTGCGATGTAAGCGGTTTTCATTATTTATACTCCTGCGTCCTGTTGGCATTGATTAAGCAACAAAAAAGAGCCCCTTTCAATAATCCAACAATAAAACTCCCGACTCACTTTTAAATCGCTAAAATTACCCGCTAAAATAGAGTGATTCATTAATCTTCATAAGAAAAAGCTATGGAAAATTATCAGATCGACAATCTGGACCGCGGCATTCTCGAGGCGCTGATGGCCAATGCACGTACTGCCTACGCAGAACTGGCAAAACAGTTTGGCGTCAGCCCGGGGACCATTCACGTGCGCGTAGAGAAGATGAAACAGGCGGGGATCATTACCGGCGCCCATATTGACGTCAGTCCGAAACAGCTGGGGTATGACGTCTGCTGCTTTATCGGCATCATCCTCAAGAGCGCCAAAGACTACCCCTCGGCGCTGGCAAAGCTGAATGCGCTGGATGAAGTGACCGAGGCCTACTACACCACCGGCCACTACAGCATCTTTATTAAGGTGATGTGCCGATCGATCGACGCCCTGCAACAGGTACTTATCAACAAGATCCAAACAATCGATGAAATTCAGTCCACCGAGACGTTGATCTCCCTGCAGAACCCGATCATGCGTACCATCCGCCCGTAACAGGGCAAAATAATTACCACATTTTCCACAGGTAGATCCCAGCTCGTTCACAGCGTACAATGTCCCCCTGTTTATCTGAGCGAGCGATCAATGGCGGACATTACTCTTATTAGCGGCAGCACCCTTGGTGGCGCTGAATATGTCGCGGAACACCTGGCCGAAAAGCTGGAAGACGCGGGCTTTTCTACTGAAACGCTGCATGGACCGTTATTAGAGGATCTCCAGCTCGATGGGATCTGGCTGTTGATCACCTCCACCCATGGTGCGGGGGATCTTCCGGATAACCTTCTTCCTTTATATGAAGAGTTAAAAGAGCAGCAGCCCGACCTGACGAACGTCCGGTTTGGTGCCATTGGTATTGGCAGCCGGGAGTACGACACCTTTTGCGGCGCCGTTGAGAAGGTCGAGACCGAACTGAAGTCCTGCGGGGCACAACAGATCGGTGAAACGCTGAAGATCAACATCCTCGATCATGATATTCCGGAAGATCCAGCCGAACTTTGGCTGGCGGAATGGAAAAATTTACTCAAAACAGATTAAAGATCGTGCGATCGGATGTGGATAACTCTGGTTAAAAGCTTGGATCAACCGGTAGTTATCCAAAGAACAACCCGTGATGACTTTTTGTGCTGTGTATAACATCGCGATCTGATCCCAGCTTATACGTCACAGGATCACCGATCATTCACAGCAAACGATCCTCTCTAAGCACATGATCTTCTTTGGGAGATCCGGCTTATCCACAGAAACCCGCGATCCTAATAAGAGATCACAATAAAACAGATCTCTAAATAAAAAGATCTTCTTTTTAATAGCCAGGATCCCAGTGCTTTCTCGAACGACTAAAGTTGAGTAGAATCCACGGCCCGGGCTTCAATCCATTTTCTTACCGCTTTACGCGAGGCAGACCACCATGTTTTATCAGGATCCTTTTGACGTCATTATCATTGGCGGGGGTCATGCAGGCACCGAGGCCGCAATGGCCGCGGCGCGAATGGGTCAGCAGACCCTGCTTTTGACACACAATATCGACACGCTAGGACAGATGTCCTGTAATCCGGCGATTGGCGGCATTGGGAAAGGACACCTGGTAAAAGAAGTGGATGCACTTGGCGGCCTGATGGCAACCGCGATCGATCATGCGGGTATCCAGTTTAGGATACTAAACGCGAGCAAAGGCCCCGCCGTTCGGGCGACCCGTGCTCAGGCGGACCGCATGCTCTACCGCCAGGCCGTACGCACCGCGCTGGAGAATCAACCGAACCTGATGATCTTCCAGCAGGCGGTTGAGGATCTGATTGTGGAAAACGATCGTGTCGTTGGCGCTGTGACCCAGATGGGTCTGAAGTTCCGTGCCAAAGCCGTCGTGCTGACCGTCGGGACCTTCCTTGACGGCAAAATTCACATCGGACTGGACAACTACAGCGGTGGCCGTGCTGGCGATCCGCCATCCATTCCCCTTTCACGCCGTCTGCGCGAGCTGCCGCTGCGCGTCAGCCGCCTGAAAACCGGTACGCCACCGCGTATCGACGCCCGCACCATTGATTTCAGCGTGCTGGCCCAACAGCACGGCGATAACCCGATGCCGGTCTTCTCGTTCATGGGCAGCGTGGATCAACATCCGCGTCAGGTGCCGTGCTATGTCACGCACACTAACGAGAAAACTCATGACGTGATCCGCAGTAACCTCGATCGCAGCCCGATGTATGCCGGTGTGATCGAAGGGATCGGCCCACGCTACTGCCCGTCGATCGAAGACAAGGTGATGCGCTTCGCCGATCGTAACCAGCACCAGATCTTCCTGGAGCCGGAAGGGCTGACCTCCAACGAGATCTACCCAAACGGTATCTCCACCAGCCTGCCTTTCGACGTGCAGATGCAGATCGTCCGTTCCATGCAGGGGATGGAGAATGCGAAGATCGTCCGTCCGGGCTATGCCATTGAGTATGACTTCTTCGATCCGCGTGACCTGAAGCCAACCCTGGAGAGCAAATTTATTCAGGGTCTGTTCTTCGCAGGCCAGATCAACGGCACAACCGGTTACGAAGAGGCTGCCGCTCAGGGGCTGCTGGCTGGTCTGAACGCCGCGCGCTTCTCGGCCGAAAAAGAGGGCTGGGCGCCGGGTCGTTCTCAGGCTTACCTGGGCGTGCTGGTGGACGACCTCTGCACCCTCGGCACTAAAGAGCCGTACCGCATGTTTACTTCCCGCGCGGAATATCGTCTGATGCTGCGTGAAGATAACGCCGACCTGCGCCTGACCGAAATCGGTCGCGAGCTGGGCCTGGTGAATGATGCACGCTGGGCGCGCTTCAACGAGAAGCTGGAGAACATCGAGCGTGAACGTCAGCGCCTGAAGACCACCTGGGTCAACCCAACCGCCGAGTCCGTAGACGAAGTGAATGCTCACCTGTCGGCGCCGCTCTCCCGTGAAGCCAGCGGGGAAGATCTGCTCCGTCGTCCGGAGATGACCTACGAGCAGCTGATCCAGATGACGCCGTTTGCGCCGGGTCTGGAAGACGTGCAGGCCGCTGAGCAGGTCGAAATCCAGGTGAAATACGAAGGCTATATCGCTCGTCAGCAGGATGAGATCGAGAAACAGCAGCGTAACGAGAGTACGATCCTGCCCGCCACGCTGGATTACCGTCTGGTTAACGGCCTCTCCAACGAGGTGATCGCCAAGCTGAATGACCATAAGCCGTCATCCATCGGCCAGGCATCGCGAATTTCAGGCGTCACGCCTGCGGCCATCTCCATTCTGCTGGTGTGGCTGAAAAAACAGGGTATGCTGCGCCGTAGCGCTTAATTGTAAGAACTGCCCGGTGGCGCTGCGCTTACCGGGCCTACAGAATTCCGTAGGGCGGGTTCGCGTAGCGCCACCCGCCAGCACCTATCTCAACAGGTATTCACCGTGCTCAACAAACTCACTCGTCTGCTGGAACAAGCCGGTATTTCGCTCACCGATCACCAGAAAAATCAGCTGGTGGGGTATGTCGATATGCTGCACAAATGGAACAAGGCCTATAACCTCACCTCGGTTCGCGATCCGAACGAGATGCTGATTCGTCACATCCTCGACAGCATCGTGGTAGCGCCGCATCTCAAAGGGGAGCGTTTTATCGATGTGGGAACGGGACCGGGTCTGCCGGGCATTCCGCTCTCTATCGTTCGTCCTGAGAGCCATTTCACGCTGCTGGACAGCCTGGGCAAGCGCGTACGCTTCCTGCGTCAGGTTCAGCATGAACTGAAGCTGGAAAATATTCATCCGGTGCAGAGTAGGGTAGAGGCGTTTCCCGCCGAACCGCCGTTTGATGGCGTGATCAGTCGGGCCTTTGCCTCCCTCAATGACATGATCGACTGGTGTAAGCACCTGCCTGCGGAAAATGGCCGCTTCTATGCCCTGAAAGGGGTGCTGCCGGAAGAAGAAATCGCGCAGATGCCTGAAGGTTTTGAGATGGAAGAGGCTATTAAATTGCACGTTCCCCAGCTGGAAGGCGAACGTCATCTGGTGATTGTTAAGCCAAAATCTTTTTAAAAATATAATAAAAAATGTGGAATTTGTGCTGTTCTTAGTATGTTAAAAATTACGCGTCAGGCTAAGAAGTAAACAGGGCTAATTTAACCGCTTTTTTACTGTGGATTTTCTTTGGGTTAACCTGGGCGTGTAGTTAACCCAAAAGATAATAAACACCGAAAATATCAGCTTGCTAAAAGTAGGGAAGAGTAATCAGATTGTAATGTTAAATATTTATTAAAAATGTCAATAAAAGGTTTTTGTTGTATACAGGGCTGTTTTGAGAATAGTTGCTTAAATTAATCTTTAATATCAAAAAGATGAAATATAACGTTTTACCGCTTTAATTTATTCGACCTTATCGTAAATGTCTAATTTGTGATCTCGTGCACGCTTTATCGTCAACGTTTCCGCGTTGTTTGCAGTTTTGACGCGCCATTCATTGTTTGGCGAAAAGTTAAGAAATAGCGCCGGGGAAAAATATTTAAACATTTATTCACCTTTTCGCTACTTATTGTTTGAAATCACGGGGACGCACCGTATAATTTGTCCGCTTTTTGCTGCTTGACTCTGAGCCTTAAAGAACGTTTTATACGACACGCGACATACCTCGAAGTGAGCAGGAGTAAAAACGTGATATCAGTGTCGCTCTTGAGTCGAAACGTTGCTCGTAAGCTTCTGTTCATTCAGTTTCTGGCGGTGATAGCAAGTGGATTGCTGTTCTGCCTCAAAGACCCCTTCTGGGGCATCTCTGCGGTAAGCGGAGGTTTGGCAGTGGTTGTGCCAAACATGTTGTTTATGATTTTTGCCTGGCGTCATCAGGCGCATACACCTGCCAAAGGCCGCATGGCCTGGTCCTTCGCCCTCGGCGAAGTGTGTAAGGTGTTGTTGACCTTTGCCCTCCTGGTGGTGGCGCTGGCGGTTTTTAAAGTGGTATTTTTGCCGCTGATAGTGACGTGGGTTTTGGTGCTGGTGGTACAAATTCTGGCGCCAGCTGTAATCAATAACAAAGGGTAAAAGGCATCATGGCTTCAGAAAATATGACGCCGCAGGATTACATAGGTCACCATCTGAACAACCTTCAGATCGACCTGCGTACATTCTCGCTGGTGGATCCGCATAACCCCCCAGCCACCTTCTGGACGATCAATATCGACTCCATGTTCTTCTCGGTGGTACTGGGTCTGTTGTTCCTGGCCATTTTCCGCGGCGTTGCGAAACGTGCGACCAGCGGCGTTCCAGGGAAATTCCAGACGTTCATCGAAATGATCATTGGCTTCGTTCACGGTAGCGTCAAAGACATGTATCACGGTAAGAGCAAGGTGATTGCACCGCTGGCGCTGACCGTCTTTGTCTGGGTCTTCCTGATGAACCTGATGGACCTGCTGCCGATCGACTTGCTGCCGTTTATCGGCGAGCATATCTTCGGACTGCCTGCGCTGCGTGTGGTGCCGTCTGCTGACGTGAACATCACCCTGTCTATGGCGCTGGGCGTATTCATCTTGATTCTTTTCTACAGCATCAAAATGAAAGGTGTAGGCGGCTTCGTGAAAGAGCTTACCCTGCAGCCGTTCAACCACTGGGCGTTTATTCCGATCAACTTGATTCTGGAAGGCGTTAGCCTGCTGTCCAAACCGATTTCCCTCGGTCTGCGACTGTTCGGCAACATGTATGCGGGTGAGCTGATTTTCATTCTGATCGCGGGTCTTCTGCCGTGGTGGTCACAGTGGGTTCTGAATGTGCCGTGGGCCATTTTCCACATCCTGATCATTACGCTGCAAGCCTTTATCTTCATGGTTCTGACGATCGTCTATCTGTCGATGGCGTCTGAAGAGCACTGATTCTTTACCAACACTACTACGTTTTAACTGAAACAAACTGGAGACTGTCATGGAAAACCTGAATATGGATCTGCTGTACATGGCTGCCGCTGTGATGATGGGTCTGGCGGCTATCGGTGCTGCGATCGGTATCGGCATCCTCGGGGGTAAATTCCTGGAAGGCGCAGCGCGTCAGCCAGATCTGATTCCTCTGCTGCGTACTCAGTTCTTTATCGTTATGGGTCTGGTGGATGCTATCCCGATGATCGCTGTAGGTCTGGGTCTGTACGTGATGTTTGCTGTCGCGTAGTAAGTCGTTTAAACCCTAAGCCACAGTTGTAAATTTAAAGAGGTATTGTGCTGTGAACATGAACGCAACAATCCTCGGCCAGGCCATCGCGTTTGTTATCTTTGTCTGGTTCTGCATGAAGTATGTATGGCCGCCTTTAATGGCTGCCATCGAAAAACGTCAGAAAGAAATTTCTGACGGCCTGGCTTCTGCAGAACGCGCTAAGAAAGATTTGGACCTTGCACAGGCCAACGCGACCGACCAGCTGAAAAAAGCGAAAGCGGAAGCCCAGGTAATCATCGAGCAGGCGAACAAACGTCGTTCTCAGATCCTGGACGAAGCGAAAGCTGAAGCAGAACAGGAACGTACTAAAATCGTGACACAAGCGCAGGCAGAAATTGATGCCGAGCGTAAACGTGCTCGCGAAGAGCTGCGTAAGCAGGTCGCGATTCTGGCTGTTGCTGGCGCCGAGAAGATCATCGAACGTTCCGTGGATGAAGCTGCTAACAGCGACATCGTGGACAAACTTGTCGCTGAACTGTAAGGAGGGAGGGGCTGATGTCTGAATTTGTTACGGTAGCTCGCCCCTACGCCAAAGCAGCTTTTGACTTTGCTATCGAACACCAAAATGTCGATCGCTGGCAGAACATGCTGGCGTTTGCCGCTGAGGTAACGAAAAACGAACATATGGCTGAGATGCTTTCTGGCGCCCTGGCGCCTGAAACGCTCGCCGATTCGTTCATCGCCATTTGCGGTGAGCAGCTGGACGCCAACGGCCAGAACCTGATTCGGGTAATGGCAGAAAATGGTCGTCTTAAAGCGCTCCCGGATGTTCTCGAGCAGTTTGAGCACCTGCGTGCCCTCAGTGAAGCCACTGTTGAAGTTCAAGTAACTTCTGCGACTGAACTGAGTAACGAACAGCTTGCGAAAATCACCGCCGCGATGGAAAAACGTCTGTCACGCAAAGTGAAGCTGAATTGCAATATCGATAAGTCTGTAATGGCAGGCGTAATCATCCGTGCGGGTGATATGGTCATTGATGGCAGCGTACGCGGCCGTCTTGAGCGCCTTGCAGACGTCTTGCAGTCTTAAGGGGACTGGAGCATGCAACTGAATTCCACCGAAATCAGCGAACTGATCAAGCAGCGCATTGCTCAGTTCAGTGTTGTGAGTGAAGCTCACAACGAAGGTACTATTGTTTCTGTAAGCGACGGTGTTATCCGCATCCACGGCCTGGCCGATTGTATGCAGGGTGAAATGATCTCCCTGCCGGGTAACCGTTACGCTATCGCACTGAACCTGGAGCGCGACTCCGTAGGTGCAGTTGTGATGGGTCCTTACGCTGACCTCGCCGAAGGCATGAAGGTTAAGTGTACTGGCCGTATTCTTGAAGTTCCAGTTGGCCGCGGCCTGCTGGGTCGCGTGGTGAACACCCTGGGTGCGCCAATCGACGGTAAAGGTCCGGTTGAGCACGATGGCTTCTCGCCAATCGAAGTTATCGCACCGGGCGTAATCGATCGTCAGTCCGTCGACCAGCCGGTGCAGACCGGTTATAAATCCGTTGACGCCATGATCCCAATCGGCCGTGGCCAGCGTGAGCTGATCATCGGTGACCGTCAGACCGGTAAAACCGCGATGGCAATCGATGCGATCATCAACCAGCGCGACTCCGGCATCAAATGTGTGTACGTGGCTATCGGCCAGAAAGCGTCCACCATCTCTAACGTGGTTCGTAAACTGGAAGAGCACGGCGCGCTGTCCAACACCATCGTTGTTGTGGCGACCGCTTCTGAATCTGCTGCACTGCAATACCTGGCACCGTATGCCGGTTGCGCAATGGGCGAATACTTCCGTGACCGCGGTGAAGATGCACTGATCGTATACGATGACCTGTCTAAACAGGCTGTGGCTTACCGTCAGGTTTCCCTGCTGCTCCGTCGTCCACCTGGACGTGAAGCATTCCCGGGCGACGTATTCTATCTGCACTCCCGTCTGCTGGAGCGTGCATCCCGCGTTAACGCGGAATACGTTGAGAACTTCACCAAAGGTGAAGTGAAAGGCAAAACCGGTTCTCTGACCGCTCTGCCGATCATCGAAACCCAGGCGGGTGACGTTTCTGCGTTCGTTCCGACCAACGTAATCTCCATTACCGATGGTCAGATCTTCCTGGAAACCAACCTGTTTAACTCCGGTATTCGTCCGGCGGTTAACCCGGGTATCTCCGTATCCCGTGTAGGTGGTGCAGCGCAGACCAAGATCATCAAGAAACTGTCCGGTGGTATCCGTACCGCACTGGCACAGTATCGTGAACTGGCAGCGTTCTCCCAGTTTGCATCCGATCTTGACGATGCAACCCGTAAACAGCTTGACCACGGTCAGAAAGTGACCGAGCTGCTGAAACAGAAACAGTATGCCCCTATGTCAGTCGCACAGCAGGGCCTGGTACTGTTCGCAGCAGAACGTGGTTATCTGGGGGATGTAGAACTGGCGAAAATCGGTAGCTTTGAAGCCGCACTGCTGGCTTACGCTGACCGTGACCATGCTCCACTGATGCAAGAGATCAACCAGTCCGGTGGCTATAACGACGAAATCGAAGGCAAGCTGAAGAGCCTGCTCGATTCCTTCAAAGCAACCCAGTCCTGGTAACGTCTGGCGGTCTGTCTTAGGGCAGACCGCAAGGCATTGAGGAGAAGCTCATGGCCGGCGCAAAAGAGATACGTAGTAAGATCGCAAGCGTCCAGAACACGCAAAAGATCACTAAAGCGATGGAGATGGTCGCCGCTTCCAAAATGCGTAAATCGCAGGAACGTATGGCGGCCAGCCGTCCTTATGCAGATACCATGCGCAAAGTGATTGGTCACCTTGCGAGCGGTAATCTGGAATATAAGCACCCTTACCTGGAAGAACGCGATGTTAAGCGCGTGGGCTACCTGGTGGTGTCTACCGACCGTGGTTTGTGCGGCGGCTTGAACATTAACCTGTTCAAAAAGCTGCTGGCGGATATGAAAGCATGGTCCGATAAAGGCGTTCAAAGCGATATCGCGATGATCGGCTCTAAGGGCGTCTCTTTCTTCAATTCCGTAGGCGGCAATATTGTCGCCCAGGTGACCGGTATGGGTGATAACCCGTCCCTGTCCGAACTGATCGGTCCGGTTAAAGTGATGTTGCAGGCCTATGATGAAGGCCGTCTGGACAGGCTGTACGTTGTAAATAACAAATTTATTAACACCATGTCCCAGGTTCCGACCCTCACTCAGCTGCTGCCGTTACCGGCATCAGAAGATGAAGAGTTAAAACATAAAGCCTGGGATTACCTGTATGAACCGGATCCAAAACCGCTGCTGGATACCTTGCTGCGTCGTTATGTTGAATCTCAGGTTTATCAGGGCGTGGTAGAAAACCTGGCTAGCGAGCAGGCCGCACGTATGGTGGCGATGAAAGCCGCTACCGATAATGGTGGCAGCCTGATCAAAGAGCTGCAGTTGGTATACAACAAAGCTCGTCAGGCCAGCATTACTCAGGAACTCACCGAGATCGTCTCGGGGGCCGCCGCGGTTTAACCAGGTTTACGAATTACGTAGAGGATTCAAGATGGCTACTGGAAAGATTGTCCAGGTAATCGGCGCCGTAGTTGACGTCGAATTCCCTCAGGATGCCGTACCGCGCGTGTACGATGCTCTTGAGGTTCAGAATGGTAACGAAAATCTGGTGCTGGAAGTTCAGCAGCAGCTCGGTGGCGGTATCGTGCGTACCATCGCCATGGGTTCTTCCGACGGTCTGCGTCGTGGTCTGGAAGTAAAAGACCTCGAGCACCCAATTGAAGTACCAGTAGGTAAAGCAACCCTGGGTCGTATCATGAACGTCCTGGGTCAGCCGATCGACATGAAAGGCGATATCGGCGAAGAAGAGCGTTGGGCTATCCACCGCGCAGCACCTTCCTATGAAGAGCTGTCCAGCTCTCAGGAACTGCTGGAAACCGGCATCAAAGTTATCGACCTGATGTGTCCGTTTGCGAAGGGCGGTAAAGTTGGTCTGTTCGGTGGTGCGGGTGTAGGTAAAACCGTAAACATGATGGAGCTGATCCGTAACATCGCGATCGAGCACTCCGGTTACTCCGTGTTTGCGGGCGTAGGTGAGCGTACTCGTGAGGGTAACGACTTCTACCACGAAATGACCGACTCCAACGTTCTGGATAAAGTATCCCTGGTTTACGGCCAGATGAACGAGCCACCTGGAAACCGTCTGCGCGTTGCGCTGACCGGTCTGACCATGGCTGAGAAATTCCGTGACGAAGGTCGTGACGTACTGCTGTTCGTCGACAACATCTACCGTTACACCCTGGCCGGTACGGAAGTATCCGCACTGCTGGGTCGTATGCCATCAGCGGTAGGCTACCAGCCGACCCTGGCGGAAGAGATGGGTGTTCTGCAGGAACGTATCACCTCTACCAAAACCGGTTCTATTACCTCCGTTCAGGCGGTATACGTACCTGCGGATGACTTGACTGACCCATCCCCAGCAACCACCTTTGCGCACTTAGACGCAACCGTGGTACTGAGCCGTCAGATCGCGTCTCTGGGTATCTACCCGGCCGTTGACCCGCTGGACTCCACCAGCCGTCAGCTGGATCCACTGGTAGTGGGTCAGGAACACTACGACACCGCGCGTGGCGTACAGTCCCTGCTGCAGCGTTATCAGGAACTGAAAGACATCATCGCCATCCTGGGTATGGATGAACTGTCTGAAGAAGACAAACTGGTGGTAGCACGTGCGCGTAAGATCCAGCGCTTCCTGTCCCAGCCGTTCTTCGTAGCAGAAGTATTTACCGGTTCTCCGGGCAAATACGTTGCGCTGAAAGACACCATCCGTGGCTTTAAAGGCATCATGGAAGGCGAATACGATCACCTGCCGGAGCAGGCGTTCTATATGGTGGGTTCCATCGACGAAGCCGTGGAAAAAGCCAAAAAACTTTAACGCCTTAATCGGAGGGTGATATGGCAATGACTTACCACCTGGACGTCGTCAGCGCAGAGCAACAAATGTTCTCTGGTCTGGTCGAGAAAATCCAGGTAACGGGTAGCGAAGGTGAACTGGGTATTTTCCCGGGTCACGCCCCGCTGCTCACCGCCATTAAGCCTGGTATGATCCGCATCGTTAAACAGTTCGGTCATGAAGAGTTTATCTATCTGTCTGGCGGCATTATTGAAGTGCAGCCTGGTAGCGTGACCGTACTGGCTGATACCGCAATTCGTGGCCAGGATCTCGACGAAGCACGAGCTCTGGAATCGAAGCGTAAAGCAGAAGAGCACATTAAGAGCTCTCATGGCGACGTGGATTACGCTCAGGCGTCTGCAGAGCTGGCCAAAGCGATCGCGAAACTGCGCGTTATCGAGTTGACCAAAAAAGCGATGTAACACCGGCTTGAAAGCACAAAAGCCAGTCTGGTCTTCAGACTGGCTTTTTTTATAGTTCCGTTTCAGAAAGTCTGAAACTAAAACGATGTTTTATTATTTTGTGATTTAGATCACAAAAAGATTGATCGGCAGAATAGTCAGGAGTAGACTTCGTTTTGTGATGAATATCACATAACTGAACTCCAAAAATATCAGGATGCCATCATGAAAACGATCAACAAAATCATCGCCCTTTTCAGCAACATGAACGTCTCTTTCGGTACGTTCAACCACTAAGTGCTGATATGCCGGGTGGCGCCACGCTTACCGTAGTGTGATAAGCGAAGCGCCTCCCTGGTACCTACATTTTTACCTGCGTTTTATCCAGTTCCTTCCCTTCACTGTTCACGCTTTTACCCTTCTTGATAAAGTAGTTCGTGTTATCAATGTTTCCTGTCACCGCATCGTCGTACTCGCCTGGCTGATTACGGATCGATACGTTGCCGGTAAAGGTTCCCTGAGTGGTCACATCGCCATACGGGCTTGGACGGAAGATATAGTTAAAGCGCTGGTTATCCACCGCGATATTGTTCTCCACCACCAGCCTGCCGGGGTTAAAGTTATCGGTGAAGCCGTCCAGGTGATTGCCCGTGGCTTTGCTGTTGCGGATCTGATGCGCCACAGGCTGCCCTTCTCCGCCGAGCTTAAAGCCGTTACTGGTATTGTTGCTGGCAACCGAGTTCTCGATCACGACCACGCCGTTTGCGCCATCTTCAATCTTGTTGAACAGGTCAAAACCGTCGTCGATATTGTCGTGGGAATAGCAACGCTCCAGCCGGTTACCTTCCCCCACCCGCATTTTCACCGCGAAGCCATCGGCGTTAATCTTGCCGGGATCTTCATTGGCGTAAGATTCAGAATCCACAACCCGGTTATAGCTTGCCCATAATGGCCGGCCAATCTTCTCCGGGGAGGAGATCTGGATCCCGGTATCGTCATTGCGGTAGGCCGTGACGCGCTCGATCAGGTTATGGCTGCCCTGAACGCGCAGACTTTTGTCGGTCACGTCGATACCGTTGATATGCCAGTAGCTGGCATCAAGCAGCAGGCCGTGGATCACCACTTTACCGTCTGCCTGCAGGGTTTTGAGTTTATCGCTGCTGCCGCTGGCAGCGACGGGGATCTCACTCTGCGGGTAATCGCCGCTTTTCAGCACCAGCTTGCCGCCGGGCGCCAGCAGGGCGATGGCGGTGGCGAGATCCAGTGGCGCATCGGCGGTGCCTTGTGCATCCGCTTTTCCGTCCGGAGCGGCATACAGGTGCGTCGTATCTCTGTCTGCAATGCGTTCGACGGTGAGCTGCTGATTCACTGGTGTGCCATGAGCAGGCGTAAATGTCACCGTGAAAGTGCTGGTCTGCTCCAGGCGGGCTGGCAGGGTGTACATCTCGCCTGCTTTCACCGCTTTCTCATTACCGATCACCACTTCGTTTTGTCTTACGCTAAATACCCCGTCCTCATTAGCGCGCGCCTGCAGCAGGTAATCTGGCGAAGCGCTGACCGTACCGGACGCCAGCTGCACCACGACCGGCAGTGGCTCTGCCTGCCAGGGCTCCGAAGGCACGGTATGGGCGCTGGTGGTGGTGAGCGAGGCGTTAGTGACCGTAATTTTGGCATTGCGGGAGGCAAAAAAGCCGACGTAATAGTGGTCCTTATTCTGTACCGAAATCAGGTCAGCGCGCGGCACGCGCTTGCTCACCCAGGTGTCGCTGTCCAGCGGGGCCCAGGCGGTAATAAAGCCGTCGTCGGTGCGCTGGAGTTTCAGGCGAAATTCCGGCGTCTGGCTCAGATCCACCTCTTCCATATAACTCTGCTTTTTAATGGCGGCTCCGGCATCACCCCAGGGATGGCTGATCCCCTCCCGGGTGATAGCCTGCATTTTTACCCGCTGATGGTCTTTTTTATCCTGGGTCATGATGGCGTTCATCACCTGATTCGATGCCGCCGGAAACTCTTCATAACCCGTTTTTAGCGGTTGCTGGCGCGGGTTGCCGAGGACATCGCGCACCAGCAGTCCGGCGCCCTCCTGCGCGGCAGGTTTCGCGCCATTCTCCGGCCCAAACTGGTCGACCCGGACAGTGGCCTGCAAAACGAAATTTTCTCCCGTCGGCAGCTCGGTATAGAAAAACGTTAAGCCGTCGTGAGAGTTGGCGATTTTGCCGCCCCGGCTTTCCAGGGTGATGGCTTTTGTCAGGTCAGCGCTCTCCTGGGGCGAGAGCTTTTTCCCGTCGATGGTCACATCATTGACGCCGATTTTCTCGGGCAGCACGTTGGAGGAAAAATTCAGATCCGTTGATTGCCCAAAGGCAATGGCTTTCCAGACATGAGGTTGTTCTGTTGCCATAGCGGAAAAGGCGCTACACATCATCAGGGCCAGAGGTATTTTAGACTTCATCTTATTCTCCTGAGTAATAATTGAGCGCTATTATCATCAGAATAAAACAGTGTTTCTTTTTTGTGTGTCACACATTCAGATAATTAAAACAGTGTTTTGCTTATAACAGGCTTTATTAATAGAGCGAAAAAATAGCTAACATGTTGGGAGGGCTGGAGAGTTCGCTAAAGGGCGCTATATTTCACAGGCAAAGCCCTTTAATCTGCGGTAAAAAGGACCGTTAATTTGCCCGAAACAGGCAACGTTGTGCGTTTTACCGTCACTCCATTTTTTGGCGCAAAATATGTAGAATTTTCAACGCCAAAGGGTTTTACTTTTCACTCAAATTACAGTCAGGACGTGTATGTTGAACACTGCAATGAGCGTGGTCATCCTTGCCGCAGGCAAAGGCACCCGCATGTATTCCGATCTTCCTAAAGTGCTGCACACCCTTGCAGGGAAAGCGATGGTGCAGCATGTCATTGATGCCGCTAACGATCTTGGCGCCAGCCAGGTGCATCTGGTCTACGGTCACGGCGGCGATCTGCTGAAGCAGACGCTACGCGATGACAAACTCAACTGGGTTCTGCAGGCAGAACAGCTGGGCACCGGCCACGCCATGCAGCAGGCCTCCCCGTTCTTCTCTGACGAGGAAGACATCCTGATGCTCTACGGAGATGTGCCGTTGATCTCCGTTGAGACGCTGACCCGTCTGCGTGCTGCAAAACCGCAGGGCGGGATCGGTCTGCTGACCGTTAAGCTGGATGATCCAACCGGTTATGGCCGTATCACCCGTGATAACGGCAAGGTGACGGGCATCGTTGAGCACAAAGATGCCACCGAGGCACAACGTGAAATTCAGGAAATTAACACCGGCATTCTGATCGCCAACGGCGCGGACATGAAGCGCTGGCTGTCACAGCTGAACAACAATAACGCCCAGGGCGAATTCTACATCACCGATATCATCGCGATGGCGTATCAGGAAGGCCGCGAGATCGCTGCCGTTCATCCGGATCGCTTAAGCGAAGTGGAAGGGGTGAACAACCGTCTTCAGCTGTCCCGTCTGGAGCGCGTATATCAGTCCGAGCAGGCTGAAAAGCTGCTGCTGGCGGGCGTGATGCTGCGCGATCCGGCGCGTTTCGATCTGCGTGGGGTGCTGAGCCACGGGCGCGACGTCGAAATCGATACTAACGTTATTCTGGAAGGCAACGTAACGCTGGGTAACCGCGTCAAAATTGGCACCGGTTGTGTGATCAAAAACAGCGTCATTGGTGACGACTGCGAAATCAGCCCTTATAGCGTGGTTGAAGATGCTCATCTCTCCGCCGCCTGCACTATCGGGCCGTTCGCCCGTTTGCGTCCGGGCGCTGAGCTGCTGGAAGGCGCACACGTCGGCAACTTCGTCGAAATGAAAAAAGCGCGTCTGGGCAAAGGCTCGAAAGCTGGCCATCTGACCTATCTGGGCGATGCGGAGATTGGCGATAACGTGAATATCGGCGCCGGGACTATCACCTGTAACTACGATGGCGCGAACAAGTTTAAAACCATTATCGGTGACGACGTGTTTGTGGGATCGGATTCGCAGCTGGTGGCACCCGTGACGATTGGTAAAGGCGTCACCATTGCGGCGGGCACGACCGTTACCCGCAATGTGGCGGAGAACGAGCTGGTGTTAAGCCGTGTGCCGCAGGTGCACAAGCAGGGCTGGAAACGCCCGGTGAAAAAAAAGTAAGCGGATTATTTCCTCTCCCCCTCCGGGAGAGGGTTCGGGATGAGGGGATAACATAATCCCCCGCCCATCAGCAGTACCCATAAATATAACCCCACTCTCTACAAGGCTCGGGGCGCCCGGAAAGGGCATAACAGGTCAGCGACAACGCAGGCGAAAGCCTCTATTCGGAATCTAAAACTATGTGTGGAATTGTTGGCGCAGTCGCGCAGCGTGATATTGCTGAAATCCTTCTCGAAGGTTTACGTCGTCTGGAATACCGTGGTTATGACTCTGCCGGTCTGGCAGTGGTTGATGCTGAAGGGAATATGACCCGTCTGCGTCGCCTCGGTAAAGTAAACATGCTGGCACAGGCCGCGGAAGAGAACCCGCTGCACGGTGGCACAGGTATTGCCCATACCCGTTGGGCGACCCACGGTGAACCTTCGGAAGGCAACGCGCACCCGCACGTCTCTGAACACATTGTGGTGGTGCATAACGGCATCATCGAAAACCATGAACCGCTGCGTGAAGAACTTATCGCGCGTGGTTACACCTTCGTCTCTGAAACCGACACCGAAGTGATTGCCCACCTGGTTCACTGGGAGCTGAAGCAGGGCGGTACGCTGCGTGAGGCCGTACTGCGTGCGATCCCACAGCTGCGCGGCGCCTACGGCACCGTGATCATGGACAGCCGCGACCCGTCTACCCTGCTGGCAGCCCGCTCTGGCAGCCCGATGGTGATTGGTCTGGGGATGGGTGAGAACTTTATCGCCTCCGATCAGCTCGCGCTGCTGCCGGTGACCCGTCGCTTTATCTTCATGGAAGAGGGCGATATTGCAGAAGTGACCCGCCGTGACGTCAAAATCTTTGATAAATCTGGCGAGCCGGTAAAACGTCAGGATATCGAATCCAACCTGCAGTACGACGCGGGTGATAAAGGCGCTTACCGTCACTACATGCAGAAAGAGATCTACGAGCAGCCGAACGCCATCAAAAACACCCTGACCGGGCGTATCAGCCACGGCGAAGTGGATTTGAGCGAACTGGGTGCTAACGCCAACGAAATGCTGGCAAAAGTTGAGCACATTCAGATCGTGGCCTGCGGCACCTCCTACAACTCCGGTATGGTTTCCCGCTACTGGTTTGAAGCGCTGGCCGGCGTGCCGTGCGATGTGGAGATCGCCTCCGAGTTCCGCTATCGCAAATCAGCCGTGCGTCGTAACAGCCTGATGATCACCCTGTCCCAGTCCGGCGAAACCGCTGATACCCTGGCGGCGCTGCGTCTCTCCAAAGAGCTGGGCTATCTGGGCTCGCTGGCGATCTGTAACGTACCGGGCTCCTCGCTGGTGCGTGAATCCGATCTGGCGCTGATGACCAAAGCCGGTACCGAAATCGGCGTGGCCTCTACCAAAGCGTTCACCACCCAGCTGACGGTCCTGCTGATGCTGGTGGCGAAACTGGCCCGTCTGAAAGGTCAGGATGCGGCGATTGAGCACGATATCGTGCACGGTCTGCAGGCGCTGCCGAGCCGTATTGAGCAAATGCTCTCCCAGGACAAGCGCATTGAAGCGCTGGCGGAAGATTTCTCCGACAAGCATCACTCCCTGTTCCTGGGGCGTGGCGATCAGTATCCGATTGCTCTGGAAGGCGCGCTGAAGCTCAAAGAGATCTCCTATATCCACGCTGAAGCCTACGCGGCAGGGGAGCTGAAACACGGCCCACTGGCGCTGATCGATGCGGATATGCCGGTTATCGTGGTGGCACCGAACAACGAACTGCTGGAAAAACTGAAGTCCAACATCGAAGAAGTCCGCGCCCGTGGCGGCGTGCTCTATGTCTTCGCGGATCAGGATGCCGGCTTTACCAGCAGCGACAACATGCACATCATCGAGATGCCGCATGTGGAAGAGGTCATTGCCCCGATCTTCTATACCGTTCCGCTGCAGCTGCTGGCTTACCACGTTGCGCTGATCAAAGGCACTGACGTCGACCAGCCGCGTAACCTGGCGAAGTCCGTTACCGTAGAGTAATCCTCTCAGGCTCCACCTTCGGGTGGAGCTTTTTTTTATCCTTTCTGCGCGTTTTTTCGCCTGCTTTTTTACCCTGCGTTCTATGACAAACTGTCATCTTCGGCTATTTTTTTCAGTGTCACAGAAAGAAAATTTACCTGAAATCAATTTGTCATATTTCAATATAAATACCTGATAATAATAGATTATTTTGCTGGTTTTTCTGCGCGATTTTCGTTGTCATAAAACTGTCATAATTCGTACATTTATCTGTCACCTCTTTGTCCTATTTTGCTCATCGTAGCCACTAAACAACGATTTACGAAAATCTTGCAGGAGACATTATGAAAGTTATGCGTACCACTGTCGCAACTGTTGTCGCCGCGACCTTATCGATGAGCGCGTTCTCTGTATTTGCAGAGGCAAGCCTGACTGGCGCTGGTGCAACCTTCCCTGCGCCGGTGTATGCCAAATGGGCTGATACTTACCAGAAAGAGACTGGTAACAAGGTGAACTACCAGGGTATCGGCTCCTCCGGTGGCGTTAAACAAATTACCGCAAATACCGTTGATTTCGGCGCATCTGATGCTCCGCTGTCGGATGAGAAACTGAATCAGGAAGGCCTGTTCCAGTTCCCAACCGTTATCGGTGGTGTTGTGCTGGCGGTAAATATCCCTGGCCTGAAGTCCGGCGAACTGGTGCTGGATGGCAAAACCCTGGGTGATATCTACCTCGGCAAAATCAAAAAATGGGATGACGAAGCCATCACCAAACTGAACCCGGGCGTTAAGCTGCCTTCGCAGAACATCGCTGTGGTTCGTCGTGCTGACGGTTCCGGTACCTCCTTCGTCTTCACCAGCTACCTGGCGAAAGTGAACGAAGAGTGGAAATCCAAAGTCGGTTCCGGCTCTACCGTTAACTGGCCGACCGGTCTGGGCGGTAAAGGTAACGACGGTATCGCCGCGTTCGTACAGCGTCTGCCTGGCTCCATCGGCTACGTAGAATACGCTTACGCCAAGCAGAACAACCTGGCGTACACCAAACTGGTTTCTGCCGACGGCAAACCGGTCAGCCCGACCGAAGAGAACTTTGCTAACGCAGCCAAAGGCGCTGACTGGAGCAAATCTTTCGCTCAGGATCTGACCAACCAGAAAGGCGAAAATGCATGGCCAATCACCTCTACCACCTTCATCCTGGTCCACAAGGATCAGAAGAAGCCAGAGCAGGGTGCTGAAGTGCTGAAGTTCTTCGACTGGGCATACAAAAATGGCGGCAAACAGGCTAACGACCTGGATTACGCCAGCCTGCCGGACAGCGTGGTTGAGCAGATTCGTGCTGCATGGAAAACCAACGTGAAAGACAGCAGCGGTAAAGCGCTGTACTAACAGGATATTTTTGACGAAGATGGCGGGTAGCGCTGGCGCTAACCCGCCCTACGGTTCCGACTGTAGGCCCGGCAAGCGTAAGCGTCACCGGGCATATTCGTAAGACGTCTCAAACAGAAGAGTAATTTATGGCTGCAACCAAGCCTGCATTTAACCCTCCGGGTAAAAAAGGTGACATGATTTTCAGCGCGCTGGTAAAACTGGCTGCGCTGATTGTGCTATTGCTGCTGGGCGGCATTATCGTGTCCCTGATTTTCTCCTCCTGGCCGAGCATCCAGAAATTTGGTTTCTCCTTCCTGTGGACCAAAGAGTGGGATGCACCGAACGATATCTACGGTGCGCTGGTGCCTATCTACGGCACGCTGGTGACCTCGTTTATCGCGCTGCTGATTGCGGTGCCGGTGAGCTTCGGTATCGCCCTGTTCCTGACCGAACTGGCGCCAAACTGGCTGCGACGCCCGCTGGGTATTGCCATTGAACTGCTGGCGGCCATTCCAAGTATCGTTTACGGCATGTGGGGTCTGTTTATCTTCGCTCCGCTGTTCGCGACCTACTTTCAGGAGCCGGTAGGTAACGTCCTTTCCGCCATCCCGTTTGTGGGCGCGCTATTCTCCGGTCCGGCTTTCGGTATCGGCATCCTGGCGGCAGGCGTGATCCTCGCCATCATGATTATTCCGTACATTGCGGCGGTCATGCGCGATGTCTTCGAACAGACCCCGGTGATGATGAAAGAGTCGGCCTACGGTATCGGCTGCACCACCTGGGAAGTTATCTGGCGTATCGTTCTGCCGTTCACCAAAAATGGGGTCATCGGCGGCATTATGCTGGGTCTGGGTCGTGCGCTGGGTGAAACCATGGCAGTGACCTTTATCATCGGTAATACCTACCAGCTCGACAGCGCCTCGCTCTATATGCCGGGTAACAGCATTACCTCGGCGCTGGCAAACGAATTCGCTGAAGCGGAGTCGGGCCTGCACGTAGCTGCGTTGATGGAACTGGGCTTAATTCTGTTTGTTATCACCTTCATTGTTCTGGCGATCTCCAAACTGATGATCATGCGCCTGGCGAAAAATGAGGGGGCACGCTAATGGCTACGCTCGAAATGCAAAATACCGCGGAGCTGGCGGAATCCCGCCGCAAAATGCAGGCGAAGCGCCGCATGAAAAACCGCCTCGCCCTGACGCTCTCCATGGCGACCATGGCGTTTGGTCTGTTCTGGCTGATCTGGATCCTGTTCTCCACGGTGGCGCGTGGTATCGACGGCATGTCGTGGGCGTTGTTTACCGAAATGACCCCACCACCGAATACGGCGGGCGGCGGTCTGGCAAACGCCCTGGCAGGCAGCGGCCTGCTGATCCTGTGGGCGACCGTCTTCGGTACGCCGCTCGGCATCATGGCGGGGATCTATCTGGCGGAGTATGGCCGTAAATCCTGGATTGCAGAAGTGATTCGCTTCATCAACGACATCCTGCTCTCTGCCCCGTCGATTGTGGTCGGCCTGTTCGTCTACACCATCGTGGTGGCGCAGATGGAACACTTCTCCGGCTGGGCGGGTGTGATTGCGCTGGCGCTGTTGCAGGTGCCTATCGTTATTCGTACCACCGAGAACATGCTGAAACTGGTGCCGGACAGCCTGCGTGAAGCGGCCTACGCACTGGGTACGCCAAAGTGGAAGATGATTTCTGCCATCACCCTGAAAGCCTCCATCTCGGGGATCCTGACAGGTGTGCTGCTGGCCGTTGCCCGTATCGCCGGTGAAACGGCACCGCTGCTCTTTACCGCGCTCTCAAACCAGTTCTGGAGCACGGACATGATGCAGCCGATCGCCAACCTGCCGGTGACGATCTTTAAATTTGCGATGAGCCCGTTTGCCGAATGGCAGTCACTGGCCTGGGCCGGGGTACTGATTATTACCCTGTGCGTACTGTTACTGAACATTCTGGCGCGCGTTATTTTCGCGAAGAAGAAACACGGTTAATTATTGACGGCGTGGCACACTGCGGCGCCGGATGAGGAAATGAGTCAATGAGTATGGTGAATACTGCTCCGGGTAAACTTTCGGTTCGTGACCTGAACTTCTACTACGGTAAGTTCCATGCCCTGAAGAACATTAACCTGGATATTGCTAAAAACCAGGTTACCGCGTTCATCGGTCCGTCTGGCTGCGGTAAGTCCACGCTGCTGCGTACCTTTAATAAAATGTATTCGCTCTATCCGGAGCAGCGCGCCGAAGGCGAGATCCTGCTGGATGGCGATAACATTCTGACCAATACCCAGGATATCGCTCTGCTGCGCGCGAAAGTGGGTATGGTGTTCCAGAAGCCTACGCCGTTCCCGATGTCCATTTATGACAACATCGCCTTCGGTGTGCGCCTGTTCGAGAAGCTCTCCCGCGCCGATATGGATGAACGTGTGCAGTGGGCTTTGACCAAGGCCGCATTGTGGAACGAAACCAAAGATAAACTTCACCAGAGCGGGTACTCTCTCTCCGGTGGTCAGCAGCAGCGTCTGTGCATTGCGCGCGGTATCGCCATTCGACCGGAAGTGTTGCTGCTGGATGAGCCGTGCTCAGCGCTGGACCCGATCTCCACCGGGCGTATTGAAGAGCTGATCACCGAGCTGAAGGCGGATTACACCGTGGTGATCGTGACCCACAATATGCAGCAGGCTGCCCGTTGTTCCGACCACACAGCATTTATGTACCTGGGCGAGTTGATTGAGTTCAGTAAAACGGACGACCTGTTCACCAAGCCTGCGAAGAAACAAACAGAAGACTACATCACCGGACGCTACGGCTGATTCAGGAGTGCGCAATGGATAATCTCAATCTTAATAAACACATTTCCGGCCAGTTCAACGCAGAGCTGGAAAGTATCCGCACCCAGGTGATGACCATGGGCGGAATGGTCGAGCAGCAGCTTTCTGACGCGATCACCGCAATGCATAACCAGGACAGCGAGCTGGCGAAGCGCGTGGTGGAAGGCGATAAACATGTCAACATGATGGAAGTGGCGATCGATGAAGCCTGCGTACGCATTATCGCCAAGCGTCAGCCGACAGCGAGCGACCTGCGTCTGGTGATGGCGATCATCAAAACTATCGCCGAGCTGGAACGTATTGGCGACGTGGCGGACAAAATCTGCCGCACCGCGCTGGAGAAATTCTCCCAGCAACACCAGCCGCTGCTGGTGAGCCTGGAGTCGCTGGGGCGTCACACCGTGCAGATGCTGCATGATGTGCTGGATGCCTTTGCGCGTATGGATCTGGATGAAGCGGTACGTATTTATCGGGAAGACAAGAAAGTCGACCAGGAGTACGAAGGCATCGTGCGCCAGCTGATGACCTACATGATGGAAGATACGCGAACCATTCCAAGCGTACTGACCGCGCTGTTCTGCGCCCGCTCTATCGAGCGTATCGGTGACCGTTGCCAGAACATTTGCGAATACATCTTCTACTTCGTGAAGGGCCAGGATTTCCGCCATGTGGGTGGAGACGAGCTGGACAAGATGCTGGCGGGTAAAGATCCGAAAGAGTAATACCCTCCTCTTATCACGCCAGTACTTACTGGCGTGATTATTTCTGGTGCAATCACATTATTTACCTTCATCCATTGCCTGACGACCGAAACGCGCTAACGTGGGACGAAAAACAGCAAAGGATGGAACATGAAAAAATCATTAGCATGCCTGGCTATAGCAATCAGTATTGGAATAAGTACTGGAATGCCGGTTAACGCCGCCCCCTTTCCTGCCACACCCGATCCGGCGATACCGGTTAGCCACTATGTCACGCAGGTTAATACGGATAAAAGTATTACCTTTCGCCTGTTTGCGCCTGCTGCGAAGCGGGTCTCCGTGGTGACGGGATCGATGCCGGAAACCTGGGTTTCCCATGATATGACGAAAGATAAAAACGGCGTCTGGTCATGGAAAAGCGAGCCTATGGCTCCGAACCTGTATGAATATTTCTACGATATTGACGGTTTTCGCTCCAGCGACACGGGCAGCCGCTATCCAAAACCCCAGCGCCAGGTCAATACCAGCCTGATTCTGGTCCCCGGCAGCATTCTGGACGATCGTCCGGTTCCCCATGGCGATCTGACCACCCTGACCTGGCATTCGCAGGCGCTCAACGCTGAACGCCGCGTCTATGTCTGGACCCCGCCGGGGTATAACGGTAAAGGCGAACCGTTACCGGTTCTCTATTTCTATCATGGGTTTGGAGATACCGGCCTTTCGGCCATCGATCAGGGCCGCCTGCCGCAAATCATGGATAACCTGATGGCCGAGGGGAAAATCAAACCTATGCTGGTGGTCGTGCCCGACACGGAGACCGACATTCCCGAGGCGATTCCTGAGAACTTCCCGCCTGCCGAAAGACGCAAAACCTTTTATCACCTCAACGCCAAAGCGGCAGATCGAGAGCTGATGAGCGAGATAGTTCCGCTGATTGATACCCGCTTCAACGTGCGTAAAGAGGCGGAGGGCCGCGCGCTGGCGGGCCTGTCACAGGGGGGATATCAGGCGCTGGTTTCCGGAATGAATCACCTGGACAGTTTTGGCTGGCTGGGAACCTTCAGCGGCGTTACCACAACGACCGTACCTGACGAGGGCGTAGCCGCAAGATTTAAGCAGCCCGATGTTATCAACGGACAGCTGCATAATTTTACGGTAGTGGTAGGGGAGCATGATTCGGTAACCGGAAAAGATATCGCCGGGCTGAAAGCGGAGCTGGAAAAGCAGGGCATTAAATTTGACTACAAGCTGTATCCCGGACTGAATCATGAAATGGACGTCTGGCGTCCGGCCTATGCGGAATTTGTACAAAAAATCTTTAAGTAAAATATCAGCCCTCCCCATACGGGGAGGGCATTTGCTTAGCGGGTAATATTCCAGCCGCGTGCCTTCCACAATGCCGGCAGCTGCGCCAGATCGGTAAAGGTCGTCACCTTCGGATGATCGAGCGGCGGGTTGTGCGGATCGGCACAGAAGTAGAACACCTCCATGCCCGCGGCGATCCCCGCCTGCGCGCCTGCGCTGGAGTCATCCACCAGGATGCAGTTCTCGACGTTGACGTTCATCGCTTTCGCCGCATGGAACATCATGGCCGGATCGGGCTTCCAGCGCTGAATATCGTAGCCGCTGAACAGTTTTTCCGGAAAATGGTGCAGCATCTGCAACTTGCCAAGGGAGTGCTGCATTTTGGTCACCGGGCCGTTAGAGACCACGCACATCGGCACCGCCATGGCATCCAGCAGGGCGCTGGCCCCGGCGATCGCTTCCAGTTCCGAGTCGAAAAGGCGTGCGACCTCGGCGCGGTAAACAGGCTCCAGATCCGCTTTCGCGAGGCTGACGCCGTGTTCGGCATTAATGATGTCGATGATCTCGTAGAGCTTCACGCCCTTAAAGCGTTTGAAGGTCTCTTCGAGATCGAGCGTGATACCAAATTCCTGGAACATGGTGACATACGCCCGGGAACAGATGACCTCACTGTCGACCAGCGTACCGTCGCAGTCGAAAAATACCGCATCAATCTGAGACATGCCTTTCCCTTTCTTAACAAGTTTAACGTTTACGTTATGCATAACGGTGTGACGCAATCGTTGCCGTATAAGCAGATGCAATGAAAAAAAGTACCTCACAACCGCCCTTATTGTCGCATTTTGGTATAGGATAGCGACGGATTTTCCCTCCCTGTTCGGAAATAGATAATGAGTCAACAACACACTACCCAGTCTTCTGGCGCGGGTTTGCTTGAGCGCGTGTTTAAACTGCGCGAGCACGGCACGACGGCACGCACCGAAGTGATCGCCGGTTTCACCACCTTCCTGACGATGGTCTATATCGTTTTCGTGAACCCACAAATTCTGGGCGTTGCTGGCATGGACACCAGCGCCGTCTTCGTTACGACCTGTCTTATCGCCGCCTTCGGCAGCATCCTGATGGGGCTATTCGCTAATCTGCCGGTTGCCCTGGCACCGGCGATGGGCCTCAACGCCTTCTTCGCCTTCGTCGTGGTTCAGGCGATGGGCCTGCCGTGGCAGGTGGGGATGGGCGCTATCTTCTGGGGCGCGGTCGGTCTGCTGCTGTTGACCATTTTCCGCGTGCGTTACTGGATGATTGCTAATATCCCGGTCAGCCTGCGCGTAGGTATCACCAGCGGTATCGGTCTGTTCATCGGTATGATGGGGCTGAAAAACGCCGGGGTGATCGTGGCGAACCCGGAAACCCTGGTCAGCATCGGTAAACTCACCTCCCACAGCGTGCTATTGGGTGTGCTGGGCTTCTTCATCATCGCGATTCTGGCCTCACGCAATATCCACGCGGCGGTGCTGGTGTCGATCATCGTCACTACTCTGCTGGGCTGGATGCTGGGCGATGTGCACTACAACGGCATCGTCTCCGCGCCGCCGAGCGTCTCCACGGTGATTGGCCATGTCGATCTGGCGGGCTCGCTGAACCTGGGCCTGGCCGGGGTCATCTTCTCCTTCATGCTGGTGAACCTGTTTGACTCCTCCGGGACGCTGATTGGCGTGACCGACAAGGCTGGTCTGGCGGATGAGAAGGGCAAATTCCCGCGCATGAAGCAGGCGCTGTTTGTGGACAGCATCTCCTCCGTGACCGGCTCCTTTATCGGTACCTCCTCTGTGACCGCCTACATCGAATCCTCTTCCGGGGTCTCCGTGGGTGGCCGTACCGGTCTGACCGCTGTTGTCGTCGGCCTGCTGTTCCTGCTGGTGATCTTCCTCTCTCCGCTGGCCGGTATGGTGCCGCCCTACGCTGCCGCAGGCGCGCTGATCTACGTGGGTGTGCTGATGACCTCCAGCCTGGCGCGCGTGAAGTGGGATGACCTGACCGAAGCGGTGCCAGCGTTTATCACTGCGGTGATGATGCCGTTCAGTTTCTCCATCACTGAAGGTATTGCGCTGGGCTTTATCTCTTACTGTGTCATGAAGGCGGGGACCGGGCGCTGGCGTGAAATCAGCCCGTGCGTGATGGTCGTTGCGCTGCTGTTCATTCTGAAGATTGCGTTTATCGACGCGTAATAAAAAAAGCCCTTTTCTGAGAAAAGGGCTTTAATTTTTGTCCCTTCTTTTACGCTTTAACCCGCTGGATATACTTCCCGAACGCGCTCAGCTGCCCGCTCAGGTGATCCAGCGTGCTCTGGTCAATCACTTCACCCGTCTGCGGGTCGACCTTGTTCTGAATCACGCCACCCATAAATTCCGGCTTGTTCATTACCATCGCGTCGAGGAAGACCAGGATCTGGCGCAGATGATACTGACAGCGCGCACCGCCAATCGCCCCCATTGAGCTGGTCTGGATCAGCACCGGCTTACCTGCCAGCGGCTGCTCCGGCAGACGAGAAAGCCAGTCGATGGCATTCTTTAAGCCACCCGGCACGGAGTAGTTATATTCCGGAGTCACAATCACCACGCCGTCAGCCTGGCGGATCTGTTCTGCCAGCGCTTCTACGGCAGCAGGGAATCCCTCTTCCTGTTGCACATCCGCGTCGTACAGTGGGATATCGCCGATCGACGGCAGGGCGGTAATTGCCATCCCTTCAGGCGCCAGCTTCGGCAGAGTGCGGGCAACCATGCCGTTAAATGAACCTTTGCGCAGGCTTCCCAGTAACGTAACAACATTCAACGTATCAGACATCACTACTCCTTCTTCATCATGATGGCCCTGCTGAAGGGTCAGGTAAGGGTAATCGCTTTCTCCGCCGGTAAACTGGTGAGCCGCATCAGGCGGGCTGCCGGTTCGTTGGCGCGGGCAGGAACATCCGGCAGACCGTTCCATCCGAGGCGGCTATCGAATGACCAGATTTTTAGCCGTTCAATAACCGGGGTGACGGCAATCGACCAGATCAGCACATCTTCGGCATCGCTTAAGGCTTCCACCTGCGCGGCTCTGGACGCCCGCAGACGACCGGAACCCGGTAACAGTTGCAGCAGGCTGGCGCAGTCATTGGCGTCGCCTGACAGTTTACGAATGCTCTGGCGCAGGGTAATGAGCTGTGCTCTGGCTTCGTTGGGGTCGTGCTGATTACGCACCCATAAGTTCTCGTTGCTGGACAAGGGGTAGGTGTCATGAGCGTGGGTACCATCCATGCTGCGAATGGTCCGCTGCAGCTCCATATCCAGACCGCAGTCGCCTTCCGTGGTCAGCGCCAGACCCACAATATTGCCGGCGTAGGCAATGGAAAAACGGGGGAGTTCAGGATCGGCAAAAACCGGGCGCCCTTCAGGTTCGGTAATTACGTCCGGCAGCTCGCTGGTGCCGTAAAGCATAAACATCAGTTCAGCGAGCAGCGATCGGGAAGCCAAAAATCGCGCTCGACGATGTTCCGGAAGCTTCCGCGCTTCGATATGACAGGCTGGAGAAAGTCTGGTCGAAACCAGCCGCCCCTCGGTCAGCGTCCCTCTTGCAAAATGCGTTGCCATTTTTCGCTCCATGATAATGGTCAGTAGACGGGTTAAACGTTTACATCATTATCGCTTAACTTATCTACTGTTTTAATGGCTAAATGGGGGTAAGGGAAGGTTTGCAGCGGAACTTTACATTTGCTTAGCCAAAAACCGGGCAATTAGCGCAATGGAGAACCATACAGCGCCTTAATGGTTTCTCTCAGCCAGAGGATTTTAGGGTTGTGGCTGTTACGCTTATGCCAGATCAGGGTGAAGGGGACGGTGAGCTTTTGCGCCTGCGCTTCATCGATGGGGATCGGCAGGGCAACCAGCTTCCGCTGGTGGAGCTGATTATAGTGATGGCAGTAGTGCGGCGCGGTGGCAATGTAGTTATGGCCCGGCTGCGCCGCCATAAACATTGACTGCTCGAATCCGGGCAGGCTCATGGCGATATTACGCGTACGCCCCATCTCTCTCAGCACTTCATCCAGCGCCCAGGTGTCGCTCCGCTCCCAGAAGATGCTGATATGGGGATAGCGCAGGAAGGTCTCCAGATCCCACGTCTCCTGAAGGGCAGGGTGGTCCTCGCGCAGATAGACGCACGGACGGTCGCTGAAGAGAATTTCGTAGTCGATAAACCACGGCATCAGCTTCAGTAACTCCCGGGAGCGCGGGTGCGTTTCACGCCCGGTAAAACCGAGATCGACCTCCCCGCGGGTAATGGCGTCCAGCGAATCGTAATCCCAGTGGCGCATCTTCACGGTCGCCTGTGGGTAACGCTGGTTCACCTGTTCCAGCAGAGCGTTAAAGCGGATCAGCATCAGCGGCGTTTCCGCCGCCAGCTCAAAGGTCAGGCCGCCGGGAGAGTCATGGTGGAATTTATCGAGGATCTGGTTGCCAATCTGCATCCAGTCGGCCAGATCCTGTTCCAGACTCACCGTCAGCGGGGTGGGCAGCAGCCCCAGAGGGGTCTTCACAAACAGGGGATCGTCAAACCAGTCGCGCAGCTTCGCCAGCGATTTACTCACCGCGGACGGGGTAACGTTCATCCGTTTCGCGGCTTTAGTGACGCTGCGTTCCTGCAGCAAAAGCTGCAGGCACAACAACAGGTTAAGATCGAGACTGCTGAGGGGCTTCTTCATGATGTGCTGCGGGCCGGATGACCATAAGTAGGGTGATGCCGAGCATGCTACAGCCAATCAGAACCCCGATCAGCATATTCAGTGCATTCAGCCCGATTATCGCCGCCAGCCAAATCCACAGCGACGAGCCGCAGACCTGAGTAATACCCAGCACCGAGCTTGCCACTCCCGCTCGCAGCGCAAACGGGCCTAATGCCTGGCTCATCGCCACGCCAAACCCCATTGAGAACCCGGCGCAAACCAGAGTGATACCCGCCAGCATCAAGGTTGGGGAACTGGCTGTCGCCAGCACCACGCCCGCCGCCAGGAACAGCACCTGGGAGGACAGCATCAGCGTACGTTGACTGAAGATATTCAGCGCAAACGGCGCCGAGAAGGAGACGGCCATGCTGACCAGCGCGGTTAACGCCATTACCGTGGAATACTCGCCGCGATCGAAACCCATGATTTCCATTAATAATACCGGGGAAGCGTTTACATAGGTCAGGATCACCGCCACGCTCAGGGTGGTCATCAGCAGCCGGCTGATGAAGAAGCGGTTAAGCAGCGTCTCCTCCGGCGGAACCGACGCGGTGTGAGTATGGTTTTGCGCCCCTGGATGGGTCTCTTTCAGCACCGCAATAGAGAGGATAAAAACCAGCATTCCCATTGCCGCCATGGCCCAGAAGAGGCTCTGCCATGGAAATTGCAGCATGATCAAGTAGCCCACCACCGGCGCCAGCACCGGAATAATACAGGTGATACCGTTTATCATGGAGAGCACCTTGGCGCGTCGCTGGGTGCTTAAGGTGTCACGCAAAATCGCAAACGCCACCACGTAGCAGCCGCCCGCGCCGATGCCCTGGATAAAGCGCCCGGCCAGAAACAGCGTGCTCTCCTGCGCCAGAGAACAGAGCACCGATGCCAGGGCAAATATCACAGCCCCGGTAATGGCGACGGGCTGACGCCCGGCTTTATCGGCAATTTTCCCGGCAAACACCATCGATGACGCCATCCCCGCGAGGTAGGCTGAAAACGCGATATGCAGCTGCGCTTCGCTGGCGCCCAGATCGCGGGCAATATGCGGCAGCCCCACCAGATACATATCAATGCCCGATGGATAAAGCAGCACCAGCGCAAAACTACAAAACAGAAAACGAGCCATAAACCCCCCATAAATGCAGGCATGAAGCATAGGGGGAGAAGAGAGGTTTAGCGAGTTGCCATTTGGACAAAGGTGATTTCCTGGCAGGAAAGCCACCTCAGCGAGAGGTGGCTTACAGGAACGCAGGCAGGATCAACCGAAGCGCGGCAGGAAATTAAAGGTATTACCGAACCAGCAAAAAATGACTACGACACCGAAGAGGATCACCAGAGAAGGGATCGCCATCCCTCCCCAGACGGTGAAGATCTTATCCGGGAATTTCTGTCTCGCTTTCAACGCGAGCAGGGCCGGGACAATGACCGCCCATAGGGTTGCACACAACCCGGCACCGCCAATTCCGTAGATAAAGCCGTTCGGGAAGATAAGGTAGAGCAAAGTGGGCGGCAGGAAGGTCAGCATGATCGTCTTCAGACGACCGGAGGGGGAATTATCCAGTTGAAAGAGGTCGGCAAGATAATCGAACAAGCCTAGCGTGACGCCAAAGAAGGAGCTGGCGACGGCTAAATTGGAGAAAACCAGTAAACAAAATTCGATGACCCCATGCTGCCGGGTGCCAAGGAAAGACTTCACCAGCGAATCGACGTTGCCTCCTGATGAGATAATCTCGTTGAAGCTGTCGCGGGTGATATTCCCCATCGTGCAATACAACCAGAACAGATAGATAAAAAGCGCCAGCAGCGAGCCAAACACAAGGCTTTTTATCAGCTTATCTTTCCGCTTCCCATAGCAGATGATCAGACTGGGGATATTGCCATGAAAGCCAAACGACGCCAGGCAGACGGGCAGGGCCATAAAGATATAGGGGAAGTAGGTGGTATTGCTGGCAGAGGTAACGTTGCTGTCTCTTAATATCGAGTAATCAACCTGAAAGAAAAATGAGCCAAAAACAACGATAAAGGCGATGATCTTAATGCCTAAAAACAGCGAGGTGATCCTGCTGGCGGCTAATGAGCTGAACCACAACACCGCCGCGACAAAGAGCGCCGTACTGACACCCACAATGCGCGGGTTCACATGCGTGCCCTGATTCATGGCGATGGTTTCACTTATGATTGCGCCATTGGCCGAGATATAGGCATAGGTCAGGATATAAAGCACAAAGGCGACCGTGAAACCACTTACGATATTCCATTTATTGCCAAGCAGATCTTTGGTGACCGTATTAAAACTTGAACCGACAGGATAGTTTAAATTCGCTTCCAGCAATAACAACCCGGAGTGAAGCATTGAAAACCAGGCGATAATTAAAATAAACGCACCCCAGAAAAACCATGCCCCTGCCAGATCCACGGGTAAAGCAAACATCCCCCCGCCAATAACGGTACCTGCTATAACCATGACACCCCAAACCGAAGAGTGTTTAGTCTCTAATTCTAAAGCATTATCCATGGTGCCCCCATCAATTATGGTAAGCCTGATATTATTGATATATTTACTTTGCGGGTGGCTAACATTATTTAGCCACCCGGGGACAGAAGGTTAAACTTCTTTGAGTTTTGCAGTGAAGTGGCGTAATACTTTAGGTTCGTAGGTGAAGGTTAACCCTTTTATATTCTTCGCATTTTCTTTAACGTGTTTAAAGGCTTCGACGATGAAATCCATATGCGATTGCGTATACGTGGCCCGCGGAATAGTTAAACGCAGCAGCTCTGCCGGGCAAGGTAATTGTTTACCGGTTTTCGGATCGCGGCCTAATAAGAACGAACCGATCTCAACCGCACGAATACCCGCTACTTTATAGAGCTCACAGGCCAGCGCCTGCGCCGGGAACTGTTCTGCTGGAATGTGCGGCAATAACTTACCCGCATCCACAAAGGCAGCATGGCCCCCCGCCTGCTGGCAAACCACCCCGATGGCTTCCAGGCCGTCAACCAGGTACTGCACCTGATTAATCCGGTACGCCAGCCAGTCCTGGCCCATGCCATCATGCAGGCCGACAGCCAGACGCTCCATCGCGCCACCTTCAAGGCCACCGTAAGTCGGGAACCCTTCCTGGACGACGCACAACGTTCTGCACTCGGTGTAGACGTCGAAGTAGTCATCGTTTTTGATGCACAGCAACCCGCCCATTGGCACCATGGCATCTTTCTTCGCGGACATCGCCAGCATATCCGCGTACTTGTAGGTTTCCCGTGTTATTTCCGCGATAGTCCAGTCTTTATATTCCGCTTCACGTTTTTGAATAAAGTAGGCGTTTTCTGCGAAGCGCGCGGAATCCATCACTACCGGGATATCGTATTTTCTGGCAATCGCATACATCGCCTTCAGGTTCGCCAGCGACACTGGCTGCCCACCGGCGGAGTTGCTGGTGATGGTTGCGACAATATAAGGCACGTTACTCGGCCCCACTTCTTCAATGCCGTTTTCCAGACCCTGCAGGTCAAAATTGCCTTTAAAATCGTAACGGACGCCGGTATCAAATGCTTCCTTAATATAGACGTTGCGCACGGTGCAGCCATTTATCTGGCTATGGCCCTGCGTGGTATCAAAGAAGTAATTCGAGAAGGCGACCATTTTCGAGCGATCTAATCCCTTCTCCTGCTCGCGTTTTTTGATTAACACAGGAATATAGATCTGCTCCGCGCCGCGCCCCTGATGGGTCGGGATAGTATATTGATAGCCGAAAATCTCTTTCACCGCGTCAGACAGCGCATAGTAACTCCGGCTTCCACTGTAGGCTTCGTCACCGCGCAACATGGCGGCCTGCATATTTTGTGTGACCGCGCCGGTGCCGCTGTCGGTCAGTAAATCAATAAATACGTCTTCGCTATCCAGCAGGAAAGGGTTCATCCCCGATTTAATAATAGCGTTTTCGCGATGCTCCCTTGTGGTGCGTTTAACCGGCTCAATAACTCTGATGCGAAATGGTTCTGGTAAATGCTTGAAGTTTTCCATTATATAATTCCTGTTTTTATCGCAGCGGTGCTGGTGGCTATTTTAATAACCATTAATACAGGCATGCCCGGGCCTGCCATACCGCTACGCAACCGGGAGAATATATTCCACCGACAGAGACGTGCAGAGGCACAATTGCAGCCTTACGGGCGCAATGATTTCAGGCATACCGGATAAATAGAGTGTTAATCTATTCAGGTTGCATAGAGAATGAGAAGCGAAGGGAGATTAAGGATGGTGATTGACAATTTTATTGTCAATATTGAACCACTTAGATGTGATATATGTATTTAAGATAATCATCATTGATTTATCCTCATTAGACACGCTACTACACTATTCGAATGAAAATATTTGTCTATGCGCGATGATATTAATTGTGATTGTAATCACAGAGAATATAACAGGCGTATTTGGTATTTATTCAAGTAATATGGGAAAAGAAAAAGCCGCAATAACAGCGATGCTATTGCGGCTTTTTGCAGTTAACTGCAACGGGTTTATTTCCCGATGCAGAAGCTGGAGAAGATGCGACCCAGCAGATCGTCCGAGGTAAACTCCCCGGTGATCTCGCTTAACGCCTGCTGCGCCAGGCGCAGCTCTTCTGCCAGCAACTCTCCGGCCCAGGCGCCGAGCAGCTGGGCTTTACCCTGATCCAGATGCTGTGCCGCCTCTTCCAGCGCCTGCAGATGGCGACGACGGGCGAGGAAGCCGCCCTCCATGCTGGTGTCAAAGCCCATGCTCTGCTTCAGATGGTTGCGCAGCTCATCCACACCCTCGCCGGTACGCGCCGACAGACGGATAAGTGAGTGACCATTCACATCGCTGATACCCAGCGTTTCGCCGGTAACGTCCGCTTTGTTACGCACCACGGTGATCGGCAGTTTTGCTGGCAGGCGGGCGATAAAGTCTGGCCAGATTTCGGCCGGGTCAACGGCGGCGGTGGTAGTCCCGTCTACCATAAACAGCACCCGGTCGGCCTGCTCGATCTCCTGCCAGGCGCGCTCGATACCGATACGCTCCACTTCGTCACTGGCATCGCGTAAGCCCGCGGTGTCGATGATATGCAGCGGCATACCGTCGATATGAATGTGTTCCCGCAGCACGTCGCGGGTGGTACCGGCTATGTCGGTGACAATCGCCGCTTCACGCCCCGCCAGGGCATTCAGCAGGCTCGATTTCCCGGCGTTCGGACGCCCGGCAATGACCACCTTCATCCCTTCGCGCAGCAGGCTGCCCTGACGCGCCTCGGCGCGTACCGCGTCGAGATCGTTCATCACCTCGTTAAGCTGGGCTTCGATTTTGCCATCGGAGAGGAAGTCGATCTCCTCATCCGGGAAATCAATGGCTGCTTCCACGTAGATGCGCAGGTGAGTAAGTGCTTCCACCAGATGGTTGACGTGCGCGGAAAAGGCGCCCTGCAGCGAGTTCAGCGCCGAGCGCGCGGCCTGTTCGGAGCTGGCGTCGATCAGGTCGGCAATCGCTTCTGCCTGGGCCAGATCCAGCTTGTCGTTCAGAAACGCCCGCTCGGAGAACTCGCCCGGTTTGGCGATACGTACGCCCGGCAGGGTCAGAATGCGTTTCAGCAGCAGGTCGAGGATCACCGGTCCGCCGTGGCCCTGCAGTTCGAGCACATCTTCGCCGGTAAAGGAGTTCGGGCCCGGGAACCAGAGTGCGATGCCCTGATCCAGCGCCGTTCCGTCGCTATCTTTAAAGGGCAGATAATCGGCATAGCGTGGCTTTGGCAGTTTACCCAGCACCGCTTCTGCCACCTCGCGCGCCTTCAGGCCGGAGATACGCAGAATGCCCACACCACCGCGTCCCGGTGGGGTTGCCTGGGCGACGATAGTGTCGTTATGGCTCATGGTTTGTCTCTTCTTAACGCAATAAAAAAGGCGGTCTGATGACCGCCTTTATTTTAGCTACAGCCTACTTGGGATCAGGAGCTTTTCTTTTCGCGGCTATGCAGGCCACGTTTTTCCAGACCACGGTAGATCAGCTGTTGCTGAAGGATGGTTACCAGGTTGCTGACGATATAGTACAGCACCAGACCTGACGGGAACCACAGGAAGAACACGGTGAAGATGACCGGCATAAAGGTCATGATCTTCTGCTGCATCGGGTCGGTCACGGTGGTCGGCGACATCTTCTGGATGAAGAACATCGTCACGCCCATCAGGATCGGCAGGATGTAGTACGGGTCCTGTGCGGAGAGGTCATGAATCCACAGCGCGAACGGCGCGTGGCGCAGCTCAACGGAGCCCATCAGCATGTAGTAGAGCGCAAGGAAGATAGGCATCTGGATCAGCAGCGGGAAGCAGCCACCCAGCGGGTTCACTTTCTCGGCTTTGTACAGGGCCATCATCTCCTGGCTCTGACGCTGTTTGTCATCGCCCAGACGCTCACGCATCGCCTGAATCTTCGGCTGCAGCATACGCATCTTCGCCATGGAGGTGTACTGCGCTTTGGTCAGCGGGTACATGATGCCACGAACGATAAAGGTGATAACGATGATGGAGAAGCCCCAGTTACCCAGGAAGCTGTGGATCCACTTCAGCAGCTTGAACAGCGGCTGAGAGATGAACCACAACCAACCGTAGTCTACGGTCAGGTCCAGGTGCGGCGCCACGGCAGCCATTTTGTCCTGGATTTCCGGGCCGACCCACAGGGTGCTGGCCAGCGTACCGGTTTGACCCGGCTGAACCAGAACCGGCTGAGACTTATAGCCGATAGCGGCAACACCGTTACCCAGGTTCGCGGTATAGAAGTTGTTGGTACCGTCGTTATTCGGGATCCATGCGGTAGCGAAATACTGCTGCAGCATCGCAACCCAGCCGCCTTTGGAGCTGACGTTCAGGTTTTCGTTATCGGCGATGGTGTCGAACTTGTATTTCTCGTATTTCGCATCCGGCGTAGAGTACGCTGCGCCGCGGAAGGTGTGCAGCGCGAAGTTGCTGCTACCGGTGTCGCGGTGCGACGGCAGATTGATGGACTGCTTCAGCTGACCAAAGGTCGACACTTCCAGCGGCTTCGCACCGGCGTTCTGTACGTTATAGCCCACGTTTACCGCAAACTCACCGCGTTTCAGGGTGAAGGTTTTGGTGAAGGTGTTACCCGCCGCGTCGGTGTAGGTCAGCGGAATGGTGATTTCGTTCTGACCATCAGCCAGCACAAAGGTATCGCTATCTACGTTATAGAGCGGACGCGCACCGTTAGCCGGGTTATCCGGGCCATCACGACCGGTCAGGCCGCTCTGTGCCTGATAGATAAACTCAGGCGTGGTTTCCAGCAGCTGGAAAGGTTCGGAAGACTTCAGCTCTTTCGGGTAGGTCAACAGCAGCGCTTGCTCAATATCACCACCACGGGTGTTGATAGTCAGCTCAAGCACATCGGTCTTAACCGTAATCTGTTTCCCCTGGCCACTGGCCGGTACGCCCTGGTCGGCGGCGCTACCCGCTGCGGTGGTCGTTGTCTGCGTGACCTGCTGCTGAGGTTGAGGATTTTTGTCCTGCTCCCAAGCCTGGAAGATCATGAAAGACACGAACAACAAAGCGATGATAAGAAGATTGCGTTGCGAATCCATCGTTAGTGTTCTCTGGTATCAAAAGGTCCTGGAGGGACGGGGTCGTCTCCACCTGGGTGTAAAGGGTGGCATTTTAATACGCGTTTCACCGTCAACCAACTGCCTTTTATCACTCCAAACCTGCGCAATGCCTCAATTCCGTATTGCGAACAGGTCGGTCTGAAACGGCAGTGTGGCCCGAGTAGCGGACTAATCAGGCGTTGATAGACCCGGATAAGGCCGATCAGGACCCGTGAGCCAGGCGACAGTGGCGGCGCCATAATTTTTCCAACGCTTCCGAGAGAGCACGGTTATCGAGGTCGGCAACCCCTTTTTTAGCCACCACCACGAAATCCATAGAAGGCAGTTCATGTTGACGTAAACGGAAGCTTTCACGCGTCAGACGTTTAATCCGATTGCGTTCATGCGCACGCTTAACGTTTTTCTTGGCGACAGTGAGACCGATACGGGGATGCCCCAGCGAATTTTGGCGGCCGAGAATGGTGATTTGCGGCGTGCCAGCCCGTTGTGGCTGCTGGAAGACGAAAGTGAAATGAGTGGGAGTTAACAAACGTAACTCCCTGGGAAATGCTAGCTTAACCACTCAGGGGTTAGCTTAATTACTTGGAAACGGTCAGACGTGAACGGCCTTTAGCACGACGACGTGCCAGAACCTGACGACCATTTTTAGTAGCCATACGAGCACGGAAGCCGTGAGAACGGTTGCGCTTCAGTACAGACGGTTGAAAAGTGCGTTTCATGGCGATTTCTACCTAAACTTGAATAAATTCAATGACTTTTTGTGGAGTCCGAACGAATAACGAACGATGGACGCCGAAGCCATGGGTGATTAAAGAGGCCGGATTGTAATAATTGTACACTCCGGAGTCAATTCTCTTTCCTTATTTCCCGCGTCTTTCCGCACGTTTTTAGCGTGCAAATTGAGCAGCGTCAGACGCAGGAAATCGAGTCCCACGCGCCGGGTGGGGAATTATACGGGCTCCAGGGCAAATCGCAAGGATCGTCCAGGATCTTCGTTAGATCATTTAAGCAAAAAATTGTCGTTACTCATTAATTTTTCCAATATGCGGCCTAAATCGCGGGGTCGCTTCGCCAGGATCGTTTACACTTACCCCGTTTCGATCCTCCTGTGGATAAATCGGGAAGAAACTGTGAGAAACAGAAGATCTCTGGCTCAGTTTAGGCTATGATCCGCGGTCCTGATCGCGATCCCAGGATCCAGAGCAGGTAAAAAAACCGCAGATAGCGGTTCGCACGTCCCCCTAAACGCCGGGTTCTTTCGACGTGTGTCAACAATCACGACTATTCAATAGCTTTCTTTTTATGTTCGAGTGGAGTCCGCCGTGTCACTTTCGCTTTGGCAGCAGTGTCTTGCCCGATTGCAGGATGAGTTACCAGCCACAGAATTCAGT